>NZ_CM177089.1:0-3410000 GCF_058215575.1 Streptomyces sp. JLBJ103
GGCAGCTTCGGCAGTGTCGCCGGCCTGTATGTGTTTCCGCAGATCAAGGACTCGCTCGGACTCGCCGACACCTTCCTGACGCTGTCCGTCGTGCCGCTGCTCGGCCTGATCACCTGCCTGGTGATCAAATGGGATCCGATGAAGGCCGCCTCGCCCGACGAGGTCGCCGGACAGGACCGCGACGCCACCGCGGCGCCCTCCGTGCCCGCGCACTGACCCGCCGCCGGACCGGGCGCACCGCGCGGTGGTCCCCTCCCCTCCATGTGCGTCCCTTCCGTACCCCTTCCCGCCGCATCCGTCCCCTCCGTATCCATCCGCTTCCTATCCATCCCCTCCGCATCCGTCCCCTCCGCATCCCTCCGCACGGCTCGCTCGCGGTGCTCGAATGAAAGGGCTGCCATGACGCAGACGTTCCCCGGCGCCTTCCCACGGCGCGGTGTGCTGTCCATCGACGAAGGCACCACGGGCACCCGGGCCGGAGTCGTGCTCGACTCGGGCGCCACCCACGAGGTGTTCTACCGGCCGATCAAGGTCAGCCATCCCCATGACCTCTCGGTCGAGCAGGACCCGATGGAGATCTGGACCGCCACCCTCGAAGTGGCACGCCGGGCCGCCGGCGGGGCACGCGAGGACGGCATCGAGATCACCTCGGTCGCGCTGTCCACACAGCGTGCCACGGCGATGCTGTGGGACCGGGTCACCGGGCAGCCGCTCCTGCCCGCGGTGGTGTGGCAGGACCGCCGGTATGCCCATGAGCTCACCGCCTACGAGGCGGAGTGGGACGCCGTCCTGCTGGCCCGGCAGGGCCGGCCGGTCGGCGCCCGCGCCCCGTTCCTCTGGGGCGCCCGGCAGATCGCCGAGCACCCCGAGGTGGCCGCCGCGTACCGCCAGGGCCGGCTGCTCTTCGGGACCGTCGACACCTGGCTGATCTGGCGCCTCACCGGCGGCGCCGTCTACGCCACCACGCCGACCAACGCCGCGTCCACCGGTGGCTATCTGCTGGAGCGGCACGCCTGGGACGAGGCATGGATCAGCCACCTCGGTTTCCCCCTCGACCTGCTGCCGGAACTCCGCTCCGACGACACCGGATTCGGTACCACCGACCCGGCCGCCCTCGGGATCGCCGTCCCGCTGGCCGCCTCCATGGGTGACCAGCACGCCGCACTCGTCGCGCTCGGCGGTCTCGCCGCCGGGCAGGGCATGTGCATGTACGGGACCGGCGCCTTCGTCGACGCGGCGACCGGCACCACGCCCGCCCTGCCCCGGCCGGACATCTCCGGGGTGCTCTCCCAGCCCGGCCGGCGGCAGGGCGACATCAGCCACTACAGCCTGGAGGCGTACACCTCCACCGTGGGTTCGGCGCTGCGCTGGCTCTGTGACGATCTGGGCCTGTTCGCGTCGCCGAAGGAGCTCGGTGAGGAAGCGGGCCGGGTCCCCACCCGGCCGGGCCGCACCCCGCGTTTCGTCCCGGCGCTCGCCGGGGTCCGTACGCCGGTCTGGCACCCGGAGGCCACCGCGTCCCTCACCGGGCTCACTCTCGCCACCACTCGTGCCGATCTCGCCCGCGCCGTGCTCGACGGGATCGCGCACTCGGTGTGCGACCTGATCGACGGGGTCGCCGACACCATGGGCACCCCGTTCACCCGACTCCGGGTCGGCGGCGGCGTCTCCGGCAGCGACCCGCTGTTGCAGATCCAGGCCGACCTGACCGGCCTGCCGCTGGAGCGGGTCGCCGACTCCGCCACCGCGAGCCTGCGCGGCACCGCCTATCTGGCGGGTGTCGCCCAGGGCCTGTGGCGCTCGCTCGAAGAGGTCGTCGAGGCGCAGCCACAGGGCCGGGTATTCGAGCCGGCGATCACGTCGGCCGAGCGCACCGAACTGCGCACCGCCTGGCGCGATGTGCTGATCGCCCATCTGAACGACCCCGCGCTGCTCCCCCTGCGGGAGGGCCCGCCCGAACCTCACACCCCCCACTGACGGCCCACTGACCGTCGCACTGGCGGCCCGCCGACCACGCGGCCGCCGTACCGAAACACCAGGAGTTGATGTTGTGATCACCATGCCCGCCCGGAAACCGCGGCGCACCGCCGCGGCGACCCGTCGGACGCCGCTGCTGCTCGACCGGGCCGCCCTCAAGCGCCAACTGGCCGACGACACATACGACGTGCTCGTCATCGGCGGCGGCATCACCGGGGCGTACGCCGTGCTCGACGCCGCCTCGCGCGGGCTGCGCGCAGCCCTGATCGAGAAGGACGACTTCGCCTCCGGCACCTCGTCGAAGTCGTCGAAGATGGTGCACGGCGGCCTGCGCTACATCGAGCAGGGCAACGTCAATCTGGTCCGCCACTCGCTCCTGGAGCGCCACCGCTTCCGGAAGAACGCCCCGCACCTGGTGCACCGGCTGCCGTTCCTCTTCCCGATCCTGGAGAAGGAGGGTGTCTTCGACGCCCGCCTCGCCAAGGGCTTCGAGGGCCTGCTGTGGACGTACGACCTGGTCGGCGGATGGCGGATCGGCAAGCTCCACCAGCGGCTCACCGTCCCCGAGGTGCTCGCCCAGGCTCCGACGCTACGCGCCGAGAACCTCAAGGGCGGGCTGATGTACTTCGACGCCCGCACCGACGACGCCCGGCTCGTCCTCACCATCGTCCGCACCGCCGCCGCGCTCGGCGCGACGGTCCTCAACGGGGCCAGAGCAGAGGGCCTGCTGATGCAGACGGGCAAGGTGTCCGGTGCCCGGGTCGCGGCGGACGGCGACACCATCGACATCCGCGCGCGGGCCGTCGTCAACGCCACCGGGGTGTGGACCGACGAGCTGGACGCGAAGGCGGATGAAGGTCACAGGCCGCAGGTCCGGCCCGCCAAGGGCGTCCATATCGTGGTGCCGTGGGACAAGGTGCGGATCAACTGCACGGTCACCGTGCCGATCCCCGGCCGGGCCCGCCGCGCGACCTGCACCCGCTGGGGCAACAACGTCGTGCTGGGCACCACCGACGAGGACTACCAGGGCTCCCCGGACGATGTGCACTGCACCCGCGAGGAGATGGGCTTCCTGCTGGAGGGTGCCAACACCGCCTTCGAGGGAAAGCTCACCGCGGACGATGTGGTCGGCTCCATCGGCGGTCTGCGCCCGCTGGTCGGCGGCAAGGAGGGCGCCACCCTCGATATGCGCCGTGACCACCACATCACCGTCGGCCGCACCGGCATGGTGACGGTGACCGGCGGGAAGCTCACCACCAGCCGGCACATGGGCGAACTCGTCGTCGACAAGGTGATGAAGGTCCTCGACCGCAAGGGGAACAGCCGCACCGCCGACCTCCCGCTCCTCGGCGGCGCAGGTTACGACGCCGAAGCCGTCGCCGCGTCCGGTGGCATCGCCGCCCACCTGGGCGAGCGCTTCGGCACCGAGGCCCGCTTCGTCGGCGACCTCATCCAGGACGACCCGTCGCTGGCCGAGCCGATCGTCACCGGACTCCCGTACACCAAGGCGGAGGTCGTGTACGCGGCCCGTGCCGAGCTGGCCCGGTCGGTCGACGACGTCCTCTCCCGTCGCACGCGCGCCCGGCTGTTCGCCCGGGACGCCTCCGTCGACGCCGCCGAGGCCGTCGGCGCGCTCCTCGGCCAGGAACTGAACCTCACGGAGGCGGAGGTCGAGCGCTCGGTCGCCGAGTACCTCTCAGCCGTCCGTCACGAAAAGTCCGTACTCCTCGAAGGGGCAGCAGCATGATCAGCCGTCAGACCATCACCCACCCGTTCAACCGGGGTAACTACACCGTCGGCGCCCCCAGCTTCGCCAAGTGGGCGCGGAACACCCCGATCGGTGACGGCGAGGCCGCGCTCCAGGTGAACCCGGTCGAGGTCCCCGAGACCGTGGTCGAGGCGCTGCGCGAGGCCGCGCACGCGGTGCACACCTCCCGCGACGAGGTCGTCACCCGGACCCGTGACTGGTGGGCCGGTTCGATGATCGGCGAGACCGAGGGCCGTCCCGCCACCCCGAACGCCGTGATCGTCGAGGCCGCCGACGCGGAACAGGTCGCGGCCGTGCTGCGGATCTGCCACGAGGCCGGCATCCCCGTCACCCCGTCCGCGGGCCGCTCCAACGTCACCGGTGCCGCGCTCCCCGTCTTCGGCGGCGTCGTCCTGGACGTCTGCGGGATGAACCAGATCACCGGCTTCGACGCCGAGTCGAACATCGTGGACGTCCAGGCCGGCATGTTCGGCGACCTCTTCGAGAAGCAGCTCCAGGAGGAGTACGGCGTCACCACCGGCCACTGGCCGTCCGCGTTCGCCGTCTCCACCGTCGGCGGCTGGATCGCCTGCCGCGGCGCCGGTCAACTCTCCACGCGTTACGGCAAGATCGAGGACATGGTCATCGGCGTCGACGTCGTGCACGCGGACGGCACCCGGGCCACGTACGGCGACTACGCCCGCGCCGCGGTCGGCCCGGACCTGCGCCAGCTGTTCGTCGGCTCCGAGGGCACCCTCGGTGTCATCGTCTCGGCCCGGCTGCGGGTCCACCCGCTGCCGGAGTACGCGAGCGCCGCCGCGTACGGCTTCACGACCTTCGCGGAGGGCCTGGAAGCCTGCCGCAGGATCATGCAGCGCGGCGCCACCCCGGCCGTCCTGCGCCTGTACGACGCTCTGGAGTCGGGCAACCACTTCGGCCACCCGGAGACCAACCTCCTGCTCATCGCCGACGAGGGCGACCCGGCCATCGTCGACGCGTCGATCCAGGTGGCGAAGGAGGTCTGCGAGGAGTACGGCCCCGAGCTGGACAGCCAGGCCGTCTTCGAGCGCTGGCTGGACGAGCGGATGCTGGTCGGCAAGTCCGCCGAAGGCTTCAAGCCGGGTCCGGGCTTCGTCGCCGACACCCTGGAGATGGCCGCGTCCTGGACCGACCTCCCGGTGATCTACGACAAGGTGGTCGCCGCGATCCAGGCAGTGGACGGCACCCTGGCCGCCTCGGCCCACCAGTCCCACGCGTACACCGACGGCGCCTGCGTCTACTTCTCCCTCCGCGGAGACGTGGCGCCCGAGTCGCGCCGCGACTGGTACCGCGCGGTGTGGGACGCGGCCAACTCCATACTCATCAAGCACGCCGCCGCGCTCAGCCACCACCACGGCTGCGGTCTGCTGCGCGGCCCCTACCTGGAGGAATCCCTCGGGGCGGGCTTCCCGACGTTCGTCGCGGTGAAGAAGGCCCTGGACCCGGCCGGCATCCTCAACCCTGGCAAGCTGGGCCTCCCCAGCCGCTTCGGTACGTCTCCGCTGAGCTGACCTCAGCAGCCACAGACCCTTGACCCCAGGTAGGTCCTCGCCATGACTCCTTCGCCGTCCCGGTCCGGCGCCCCACTCGATGCCCGGCTGGCCTCCGCGCTGGCCGAGGTCCCGGTCATCGCGTCGGTCGTCACCACCCAGCCGCTGCGGCAGTTCCTGACCGCACCGGCCAAGGTGTGCATCGTCGCGTCGCTCACGGTGGGGCAGCTGCCCCAGGTCGTGCCGGCGCTGGTCCGGGCGGGGAAGACCGTGTTCGTGAACGTGGACAGCAGCCCCGGTCTGGCCCAGGACCGGGGCGCGCTGGAGTTCATCAAGAACATGGGCGCGCACGGCGTGGTCAGCACCCGGCTCTCGCTGATCGAGAAGGGCCGGCCGCTCGGCCTGCTGACGATGATGAAGGTGTTCGTCACCGACCGGTCCAATCTGCGCCGCTCCACGGACGCGGTCTCGCGCGGGGCGCCGGACCTGGTCGAGATCATGCCCGCCCCGATCGTCGCCCGGATGAGCGAGCAGGCACAGCGCGCGATGTCCCCGTCGGTCGCCGCGGGCTTCGTGGAGACCCCCGCGGACGTGGCGCTCGCACTGGCCCTCGGGTCCGTTGCCGCCGCCACGTCCGACCCCCGCCTCTGGCACCTGCGCCGGGACCAGCTGCCGACAGTTCCGCCCGCCGCACGCAAGCGACCTGCCGCACCCTCCCAGGAGTAAGCCCCCATGTCATACGTCGTCGTCGCCCGCTACCGCACCAAGGAGGGCGCGGAGAACACCGTCCTCCCCCTGCTCGACACGATGGCCGCCGCGTCCCGCCAGGAGCCGGGCAACCTCGCCTACCGCGTCCACCAGGGCACCGAGGACCCGCGGGCGATCGTGCTGTACGAGGAGTACGTATCCGAAGCCGACTTCACCGCGCACTGCGCCACCCCGCACTTCCAGGAGATCGTGCTCGGCAAGGTCGTCCCGCTGCTGGAGAGCCGTGACGTGCTGCGCTGCGCCCCGCGTCCGGAGGTGCGGGCATGAAGACCCGTGCGGTGGTGCTGCGCGGCATATCGACCGCCCGCCCCTACTCCGAGACCCGCCCGGTCGAGGTGGAGGAGCTGGAACTGGGCGCCCCGCGCGAGGGCGAGGTGCTGGTCCGGATCGCGGCCGCCTCGCTCTGCCACTCGGACCTGTCGGTGGTCAACGGCGACCGGGTCCGCCCGCTGCCGATGGCGCTGGGGCACGAGGCGGTGGGCATCGTGCAGGAGACCGGACCGGGCGTCGCCCGGGTCCGCCCCGGTGACCACGTGGCCCTGGTCTTCGTGCCCAGCTGCGGCTTCTGTGCCGACTGCGCGGCCGGCCGGCCCGCCCTGTGCGCACAGGCCGCCGCGGCGAACGGGTCGGGAGCACTGCTGCACGGCCCGTCCCTGCTGACCGACGCCTCCGGCAACCCGGTCCATCACCAGCTGGGCGTCGCCGCGTTCTCCGAACACGCGGTGCTGGCCCAGGAGTCGGTGGTACCGATACCGCGGGACATCCCGTTCACGGTGGCGTCGATGTTCGGCTGCGCGGTCCTGACCGGCGCCGGAGCCGTTATCAATACGGCATCCCTGCGCCCCGGCCAGTCGACGGTGGTCTACGGACTGGGCGGCGTGGGCCTGGCCGCGGTGCTGGGCGCCCGCGCGGCGGGCGCGTACCCGGTCATCGCGGTCGACCCGGTACCGGAGAAGCGCGAGCTGGCCCTCCATCTGGGCGCAACCCACGCGTACGCCCCCGGCGAGGCGGTCGAGGCGATTCATGACCTCACTTCCGGTGGTGCCGAGCTGGCGGTCGAGGCAGTGGGCAGCCCGAAAGTGATGGCCGCATGCCTGACCGCCGTGGCCCGGGGCGGCACGGCCGTCTCGGTGGGCCTGCCCGCCCCCGACCGGGTGCTGGAGGTCCCGGCGCTGACGTTCGCGGGTGAGGGCAAGTCCCTGCTGGGCTCGTACATGGGCGACGCGGTACCACGCCGCGACATTCCCCGGTTCCTGGACCTGTGGCGGGCGGGCCAGCTGCCGGTGGAGCGGATGCACACCGGCACCCTGCCGCTGACCGGCATCAACACGGCGATGGAGGAGCTGGCCTCGGGCCGGGCGATCCGTCAGGTCATCGACACATCGGGAATGCTGGACGTCTGACCCCACCCGCCGCCCCGACAGAACGCCCGACGGCGCCCCTGCCCGTTGTGGGAGGGGCGCCGCACGGGGGTGACGGCGGGCCAGGTTCCGTGAGAGGAGTCAGACGGGAATGCGCTGGAGGTCGTGCGCCACGACGATCTCCCCGTCGAAGGTCCGTGCGGCCTGGGCGGCGTACTCCTCGTCGGAGAGCTGCCACGGGATCAGGTGCCACAGGACGAGGGTGCGCACTCCGGCCTCGGCGGCGACCCGGCCCGCGTCCTCGGCGCTGGTGTGGGCCTGCGCGAAGTGCTGTCGCAGTCGCTCGATCTTGGTGTTGGAGCCTGCCATGAACGCGGCGAGGTGGTCCGGGGAGTACGCCTCGTGGACGAGGACGTCGGCGCCCCGGGAGAGCTCGACCACCTCGTCGCAGCGGGCGGTGTCGCCGGAGACGACCACGGAGCGTCCGTGAGCGTCGACGCGGTAGGAGAACGAGGGCATCGGCGGATGTGTGGCGACGGCGGCGCTGATCCGTACGCCGTCGGCGTCGTGGACGGTGCCGGGCCCGGAGACCTCATGGGGCCGGAAGACACCGGCCAGGGCCGGCCGGCCGAGGCCCTCGCGGTGGCTGATGTCGGGCTCGTTGAGCTCGAGGTACTGCTTGATCATCGACTCCAGCGGGGCGGGCCCGTAGACGTCGACCGGCTCGCACCGGGCCGCGGTCCACGCCAGGTGGACCAGGGCGCCGAGGTCGGCGTTGTGGTCGACGTGGTGGTGGGTGACGAGGACCGACCGCAGATCGGTCAGCTCCAGGCCGGCCGAGACGATCTGCCGTCCCACACCATTGCCGCAGTCGATGACGTGGATGTCGCCGTCGACGACGACCGCGGTGGCCGGGGCAGCCTTGCCGGGATGCGGCTGTGGGCCGCCGGCGCTGCCCAGAATGACAAGCTCCATGATTGTCCTTCCTTCTGCCTCTCTTCTGCCTCAGGGGCTGTTCCGTCCGCCGTACCCGATGGTCGCCCACCGGGGTACGGCGCCCCTGGCGGACATCAGACCTTTTGCGGCTGTAGTTTCTGCTCGGCGGCACTGACGCCCTCGCCGACGTCGTCCCTGGACAGCCCCTTGGTGGCGGCGAGGCTGATCACGCCGACGGCCAGGATGTACAGGGTGATGCTCAGCGAGGTACCGGTGGCCTTCATCAGGGAGGCGGCGACGAGCGGGGTGATGCCGCCGCCGAGCAGCGAGCCGATCTGGTAGGCGGCGGAGGAACCGGTGTAACGGATCTTCAGCGGGAACATGGTGGCCGTCATCACGCCCACCGAGGCGTGGGTCATCGACAGGACCACGCCCATCGACAGCATGAACACGAAGATCAGCGGCTTGTTCCCGGTGTCCACGACCGGCAGGAACACCAGCGCCCACGCGACCCGGATGAACCCGCCGATCAGGAACAGTCTGCGCAGTCCCCACCGGTCGCCGAGCCCTCCCCAGAACGGGGCCGAGACCAGCCACATCACGGCACCGCCGGTCACACTCAGCAGCAGGAAGATCGCGTCGATGTGCAGGGTCTGCTTGCCGTAGGACAGCACGTAGGTCATGAAGACGTACGCCACGCTGGAGTTGCCGACGATGACGAAGCAGGCGCGCAGGACCGAGCGCCAGTGTTCCTGGAGGACTTCGGCGACCGGGAGCTTCTTCTGCGTTTCGGGCTCGGCGAGTTCGCTGTAGGCGCGGCTCTCCTCGATACGCAGCCGCAGGTACATGCCGACAGCGACCAGAAGGAGGCTGAGCAGGAAGGGAATGCGCCAGCCCCAGGAGTTGAAGGCGTCCTCGCCCAGACCGCGGGTGAGCCCCAGCACTGCGAGGTTGGCGGCGATCAGGCCCGCGGGCACACCCATCTGCGGGGCCGCACCGTAGAGGCCGCGACGGTTCTCCGGTGCGTGCTCGAGGGTCATCACGACCGCTCCGCCCCATTCGCCGCCGAGGCCGATGCCCTGGATCACCCGCATCAGCGTGAGCAGGATCGGCGCGGCCACGCCGATACTGGCGTAGGTGGGTATCAGGCCGATGGCGGCCGTGCACAGACCCATGATCAGCAGAGCGGCGATCAGGGTGTTCTTGCGCCCGTAGCGGTCACCGAAGTGGCCCATGACGAGGCCGCCGAGCGGCCGGGAGACGAAGCCGGCGGCGAGGGTGCCGAAGGCTGCAATGGAGCCCACGGCCGGGTCCGCGGTCGGGAAGAACTGCACGTTGAAGACCAGTGCCGCGGCGGTGGCGTAGAGAAAGAAGTCGTACCACTCAATGGTGCTTCCGATGAAGGCGGCCCAGGCGACACGTCTCGCCTGAGGTGTACCGGAAGTTCTGCTGTCGGTCGGAGTCATACGTGCTTCACCTCGGGGGACGGGCACCCGCCCGTGGGGCGGGTGCGGCGAGATGTGGGGGGCTTACTCAGACACGGACTTACCTGCTGCGAGGTCGAGAGCGATGTCGGTGATCATGTCTTCCTGACCGCCGACCATGCCGCGGCGGCCGACCTCGACGAGAATCGATCGGGTGTCGAGGCCGTACCGTGCGGCGGCCGTCTCGGCGTGCCGCAGGAAACTGGAGTAGACACCGGCGTAGCCGAGCGTGAGAGTTTCGCGGTCCACCCGGACCGGCCGGTCCTGCAATGGCCGGACCAGGTCGTCGGCGGCGTCCATGAGCGGGAACAGCTCGCAGCCATGCTCGAACCCCATGAGGTCGGCGACGGCGATGAACGCCTCCAGCGGGCAGTTGCCCGCCCCCGCTCCCTGGCCGGCGAGGGAGGCATCGATGCGGGTGGCGCCGTTCTCGGCGGCGACCACGGAGTTGGCGACGCCGAGGCCGAGGTTGTGGTGGGCGTGGATGCCTGTTTCGGTGGCCGGGTCGAGCACTTCGCGGTAGGCGCGAAGCCGACTCCGGACGCCGTCCGTGGTGAGCCGGCCGCCGGAGTCGGTGACGTAGACACAGTGGGCGCCGTAGGACTCCATCAGCTTGGCCTGGCCGGCCAAGTCGGAGGGCGGGGCCAGGTGCGACATCATCAGGAAGCCCGCGACGTCCATACCGAGTTCGCGGGCGGCGGCGATGTGTTGCGCGGATACGTCGGCCTCGGTGCAGTGGGTCGCCACCCGCACCGAGCGGATGCCGAGGGCGTGGGCCTGCTTGAGGTCGCGGACGGTTCCGATACCGGGCAGCAGCAGCGTGGTGGGAACGGCCCGCTCCACGCTCCCGGCGACGGCCTCGATCCACTCCCAGTCGGTGTGGGCGCCGATGCCGTAGGTGATGCTGGAGCCGGCGAGTCCGTCGCCGTGGGCGACCTCGATCGCGGCGACGCCCGCCCCGTCGAGGGCGGTGGCGATGGTGCGCGCCTGGTCGACGGTGTACCGGTGCCGGACGGCGTGCATGCCGTCCCGCAGGGTGACGTCCTGGACGTACAGGGTGTTCGCCATCGTCGTCACTCCCCCTTCTTCGTGCGGACGCGTATCGCCATGCGCTCGGCTGTACGCAGGGCAGCGGAGGTCATGATGTCGAGATTGCCGGCGTATGCCGGGAGGTAGTGGGCGGCGCCCTCGACCTCGAGGAAGACCGAGATCCGCATCGGTTCCTTGCTCCCGCCGGGTCGGTGCCGATGTTGCCGGACCCGATGATCGCGGCTTTGGTCTTGCTCATGCTTGCGTCTCCGTCATGCCGTCGCGGGGGCCGCCGATACCGAAGAACTTCAGGGCGTTCCGACCGAGGATCAGGTCACAGTCCGCACGGGACAGGTCGCTGCCGCGCACGAGGGCGCCGTGCTCCTCCTCGCCGAGGGGGAAGGGGTAGTCGGTGCCGAGCATGATCCGCTCCGGGCTCATCACGTCGACCAGGAGCCTGAAGGCGCCGGGGTCGAAGACGGCCGAGTCCAGGTAGAACCGGTCGAGGTAGGCCGACGGCGGTTGGGGCGAGTCCTTGCGGACGATGTCCCGCCGGTGCCAGGCGTTGTCGGCCCGGCCGAGCAGGTACGGGAAGCTGCCGCCGCCGTGGGCGAAGCAGAGCCGGAGGTTCTGCGGCAGTTCCTCGAAAGCGCCGGAGAGGATCAGTCCGAGGATGCTGAGCTGGGTCTCCGCTGCCATGCCTACGAGCCACGGCAGCATGTACTTCGGCATCCGCTCCGGGGCGAGCATGTCCCAGGGGTGGACGAACACCGCGGCATTCTCGCGGGCGCAGTGCGCGAGGAATTCACGGAGCGCTCCGTCGTCGAGATTCCGGTCGCCGACGTGGTTGCCGATGTGAACGCCCGCGTGGCCCTTGGCCATCGCCCGGGTGACCTCCTCGCAGGCCGCCTCGGTGTCCTGCAACGGCACCTGGCACAGCGGAACGAGCCGGTCGGGGGCGTGGGAACAGAGGCCGAGAATACGGTCGTTGACAAGTTCGCACCATGCGGCGGCCCGGGACACGTCGGCGTTGTAGCCGAACATCAGCGGCGTCGAGGACACCACCTGGATGTCGACGCCCTGGCGGTCCATCTGCCCGATCCGCGTTGCGGCGTCCCACAGTTCGACGCGGACCGGGCGGTAGTCGGTGGTCCCGCTCATCATCATCCCGGCCCCGCCCTCGTCCTCGCGCAGCCAGGGGCCGTTCTCGGCGTCCAGGATGCGGGACTCGGTGCGGGAGATGCGCGGGAAGACGTGCGCGTGGACATCGACGACGGTCACTGGTGCTCCGTTCAGTCTCAACAAAAGGTGGGGGTAGTGGTCACCGCTCTGGGGCGCGCGGCACGGGACGCAGGTGCTCGGGCCATTCCTTGCCGGGGTGCAGGGCCCCGCAGTGCCCGCAGGTACGGAGCTTCTCGTCGCCGTAGAACGCGTCGAACACCGGCGGCAGGTCCTCGACGATGGAGGTCAGCGCGATCTCGGAGCGGTGTACCAGGTGGTGGCACTCGGTGCAGTACCACTCGGAGCCGTCCAGCGCGCCCTCGGGCCGGGTCTGCTCGACGACGAGGCCGATGCTGCCCGGCTCGGGACGCTGCGGGGAGTGCCGCACGTGTGCGGGGAGCAGGAAGACGTCGCCCTCACGGATCTGCACATCGACGGGGGGCTTGCCTTCCTCCTCCATCACCCGCAACACCATGTTGCCCTTGAGCTGGTAGAAGAACTCCTCGATCGGATCGTCGTGGAAGTCGGTGCGCTGGTTGGGACCGCCGACGATGGTGACCATCAGGTCGGCGTCCTCCCAGATCTGGACGTTGCCGACAGGTGGCTTGAGGAGGTCCTGGTGATCGTCGATCCACTGCTGGAGGTTGAACGGCTTGCGGACGTTCTTGGAGACCATGGGTCAGCCTTCCGTGCGAGTGCGGGGCAGGTACGCCACGCAGGAGATCTCGATGAGGAGGTGGGGATGGGGAAGCTGGTGGACGGCCACGGTGGTGCGGGTGGGGCCGTTCTCGTCGAAGAACTCGGCGTAGACGTCGTTGTAGCCGCCGAAGTCGTTCATGTTGACGAGATACGTGGTCACGCTGACCACGTCGGCGAGGCTCCCGCCGGCGGCTTCGAGGAGGTCGCCGATGTTCTCGATGACCGCGCGGGTCTGGGCGGCGATGTCCAGTCGGGCGGTGCCGAGTTCGTCGACCTCGACGCCGACGAAGGTGTTGTCCGGGCGGCGTGAGCTCGTCCCGGAGACATAAACGAAGTCTCCGGCGCGGCGCACATGCGGGAAGCGTCCGCGGGGGCGGGCCTTACCGGTTACGGTGATGGCGCCGGTGGACGCGGTGTTCTGCTCGCTCATCGGCCCTGCTCCCCCTCGGTGGTGATGTCCACAGATCCCAGTCGCCCCGCGTTCACCTTCACGTGACGGCCGGCTTTCAGGGGCACGGCGGCGGTGGCGGCTCCGGCGAGCACGACCCAGCCCTCCTCCAGCACCAGGCCGGCCTCCGCGGCCAGCCGGGCGGCGGCGGTGATCGAGCGCAGCGGGTGGCCGAGGATGGCGGCGGAACTGCCGGTTTCGACAGCGCGTCCGTCGACCTCGAGGGTCAAGCCGAGATTGGCGAGCCCGGTCACGAGGTCGAAGGAGCGCACGTCGCGCCAGGGTCCGATGCCAAAGCCCGAGGAGGAGGAGTTGTCCGCGACGACGTCCGGCAGGGAGAAGCGGAACCCCTCGTAGCGGGAGTCGATGATCTCGTACGCGGGCGCCACGGCCGTCACGGCGGCGGCCGCCTCCTCGCCGGAGATGTCGCCGGTGAGCGGACTGCCGAGCAGGAAGGCGATCTCCGGCTCGATCCGCGGGTGGACGAACCGGTCCAGAGGTGCGGTGGCACCGTCGGTGAAGCGCATGGCGTCGGTGAGCCGACCCCAGATCAGATCGTCCACACCCATCTGGCGCATCTTGGCCTTGCTGGTGAAACCGAGCTTGATGCCGGCCATCCGCTCGCCGCGGGCCAGACGCCGCTCGACCAGGGCGCGTTGCACGGCGTACCCGGCCTCGACGTCGAGTTCGGCGGTGTCGGTCAGGCGGGGGACGGCACGCGCCCGCAGGGCCGCGTCGTCAAGAGTGCGCGCCAGGGCGGCCACGTCCGGTGTCACGGTGCTCATCAGCTCTCCTCCCGGGCGAAGGTGGCGCGTACGCTGCCGAGCCCCTCGATGTGGGCTTCCAGAACGTCCCCGGCGGCGACCGGCACCATCGGGCCGAGCGCGCCGGTCAACACGGTGTCGCCCGCGAGCAGGGGGCGCCCGCGGCGCACCAGGGTGTCAGCGAGCCAGAGGGCGGCGTTCAGGGGGTGTCCGAGACAGGCCGCCCCGGTGCCGGTGGAGACCTGGTCGCCCCGGCGGTCCATGATCATTCCGGCGGTGCGCAGGTCACCGGCGCGTTCCAGCGGGGTGGGTGTCGCACCGAGGACGTACATGCCGCAGGAGGCGTTGTCGGCGACGGTGTCGGCGAGGGTGATGTCCCAGTCGCGGATGCGGCTGCCGACGACCTCGATGGCGGGGACCACGTAGGCGACCGCGCGGAACAGGTCGGCGACGGTGTGCCGCTCATGCCTGAGGTCGGAGCCGAGGACGAGCGCGATCTCGGCCTCCGCCTTGGGCTGAAGCACCGCGCCGGCCGGGATTTCGGCGCCGTCGGGGACCGCCATGTCGGCGAAGAGCATTCCGAAGTCGGGTGAATCCACGCCAAGTTGGCGTTGTACGGCGGTAGAGGTGAGGCCGATTTTACGTCCCACCAGACGGCGGCCCTCGCCGAGCCAGCGGCGAGTCAGCGTCTCCTGCACCTGATAGGCGGCGTCGACGTCGGCGACGAGGTCGCGTACCGGTTCGACGGGAACGCCGTCGGCATGGGCGCGGGCGAGGCGTTCGGCCGCCGCCCGCACCGCGTCGGTCCTCGTGTTATCGGCGGTCATCAGAGCTTCACACACACATTCACGGGCTCGGAGAAGAAGTCGAGGGAGTGCTCGCCGCCCTCACGGCCGATGCCGGACGCCTTGACACCGCCGAAGGGAGTCCTGAGGTCACGCAGGTTCCAGCAGTTCACCCAGACGACTCCGGAGTGCAGGCGGGGCGCTACGCGGTGGGCGCGGGCGAGCGAGGTTGTCCACACGGTGGCGGCGAGCCCGTAGGGGCTGTCGTTGGCCAGGCGCACGGCCTCGGCCTCGTCGTCGAAGGGTGCGATGTGGCAGACGGGGCCGAAGATCTCCTCGCGGACGACGCGAGCGTCCTGGCCGAGGCCGGTGAGCACGGTGGGCTCCACGAAGAAGCCGTCGTCGCGTTCGTCGCCGAAGGTCGGCACGCCGCCGCCGGCATGGATCTTCGCGCCCTCCTCCGTGGCGAGGCGGTAGTAGCCGAGGACCTTGTCCCGGTGCTGTGCGGAGACCAGCGGGCCCATCTGGGTGTCGTCCGCGTAGGGCAGGCCCAGGCGCAGCTCGCGGGTACGCTCGGCGACCGCCTGGACGAAGTCGTCGTAGATGCCGCGTTCGACATAGACCCGCTCAGTACACAGGCAGACCTGGCCGGCGTTGGTGAAGGACGAGCGGACCGTGCCCTCGACGGCGGCCTCGAAGTCCGCGTCGGCGAAGACGATACCGGCGTTCTTTCCTCCGAGTTCGAAAGAGACGGGGGCGAGGCGTTCGGCGGTGGCCCGCATGATGGCGGTGCCGGTGGCGGACTCGCCGGTGAAGGCGACCGCGTCCACGTCGGGGTGGGCGGTCAAGAAGGCGCCCGCGCTGTTCTCGCCGAAGCCGTGGACCAGGTTGAAGGCGCCGGCGGGAACGCCGACCTCATCCATGACCTCGGCCAGCAGGGTGGCGGTGGAGGGGGTGAGTTCGGAGGGCTTGGCGACGACCGCGTTGCCCGCCGCGAGCGCGGGGGCGACCTTCCAGGTCAGCAGCAGCAGCGGAAGATTCCACGGTGAGACCACGGCGACCACGCCGAGGGGGCGGCGCACCGTGTAGTTCAGGGCGCCCGCGCCGTCCGGGGTCGGCGTGGCGAACGACTGCTCGGGGCGGCCCCAGGCCAGGTCGGCGTAGGCGCGGAAGTTGGCGATGCCACGGGGGATGTCCACGCTGCGGGCGAGTGAGGCGGGCTTGCCGGTGTCGGCGACCTCGGCGGCGACGAACTCCTCGAAACGGGCCTCCATACCGTCGGCGATACGACGCAGCACGGCGCACCGCTCCTCGGCCGTGGTGTCGCCCCACGGGCCGGCAAGAGCCTCACGTGCCGCACGGACAGCGCGGTTGACCGTGAGGGAATCGGCCTCCGGGACGGAGCCGATCACTGTTCCGTCGGCCGGTGACACGAGCGGGAAGCGAGCTCCCGCGTCGTCGAACCGTCCGCCGACATAGTGCGCGGGCCCCTGCCCCTGCCGGGGTGCGGGAGTTACGTCGTTCATGTACCGATGTCCTCCAAGCGTTCGCCGTCGGCTGCGCCTTCCGGTGAACAGAGCATTGCGGGAACGCGGCATGCCTGGAAAATGCCTATTCGGTTCACAGACATGTCCGACTGACATAGCCGCTGGTCACGAGGGTGAGGAAGACACCTGTGCAGCCCGACAACCTGCTCAAGGGGAGGATGAAACAGGTACCGATCGCCCTGGCACGCCGGGGTCAGGCGGTAGGCGGCTGGGCGGTGCTCTCCCGGATCACGATCCGGGTCGGCACCAACGTGGTGCCGCGCTCCCCCTGTGCCTCACCGATCTGACGGAGCGCGCTCTCCACACAGCGTCGGCCCACCTCGGCGAAATCTTGGTGGACCGTGGTGAGGGGCGGGATGAACGAGCCCGCGTCCGGGATGTCATCAAAGCCGACCACGCTGATCTGGTCCGGCACGGCACGGCCGTTGTCGTGCAACGCACGGAGCACGCCCAGCGCCATCTGGTCGTTTGCGACGAACACCGCTGTACAGTCCGGCTCCTGGGCCAGCCGCAACCCGGCCCGATAGCCGGATTCGGCCGACCAGTCACCGCGCAGCAGCGGCGGTACGCCCCGTCCCGCCCGCTGGAGCTCGGCCCGCCACGCGTCGGCCCTGCGCTGCGCGGCGTACGACTCCTCGGGCCCGGCCACGTGCCAGACAGTGGCGTGCCCCAGGCCGAGGAGGTGCCGCACCGCGTCAGAGGCTCCGCCTTTCTGGTCGGTGTCCACCACGCTGTAGCGGTCACCGGCGTCGGAGTCCGCGACGACCACTCCGACGCCAGGCGGAAGCGACACCGCGGCAGCGTCCAGCAAATGCACTTCCATGATCACGATGATCGCGTCCACCGCCAGCTCGCCGAGCTGGGTGAAGGCTCCGCGGACCTCACCCTGGGTGGGTAGGGCGACCGGGAGCAGGGTGGTCGCATACCCCTCGGCAGCCGCCAAGGGCCTCGCCGACGGAAAGATCGCGACACTCCCCACCGGCGCCTGGATGCCCGCCAACCTGATGCGCCCCACCCGAATCTCCAGCCGACCCCGCACAACCCGCCCACCCGCGCCGCACGCGGCCATCGGTGTGGGCGCCATCGTCCTCAGCAACCAGAGCGTGCTCCTCGGCCGCCACCATCGAGGCACCCTCGAACTGCCCGGAGGAACCGTCGAGGCTGGGGAATCCCTCGAAGCGACCGTGGTCCGTGAACTCGCCGAGGAGACCGGCCTCATCACCCAGCCCGACGCCGTCAGGCTCCTGGGCACACTCGTCGACCACGTCGGAGACGTCGCGCGGGTCACCGTCGGCGCGCTCGTCACCGTCTGGCAAGGCCGGCCCACCACGCAGCCGGACGAGAGCGTCGGCGACTGGGCCTGGTACCCCCTGGAGGAGCTGCCTGACGGCCTGTTCGTGTGCAGCGCCCAGATCCTCACCGCCTGGCGCCCCAACCTGCCCATCGATCACCCCCCAGCGCACTTCACGCCCTACGCCTACAGCTCGACACCTCCGGCGACTCCGGCAACTCCTGCGACGGGCACCGCATGACCTCCACAAGGGAGCGAACCACATGAGCGAGCCGACTGCTGTGCGCATCGGATCCGAGTCCTGCCGTCATCACTCACGTCGGGAACCTACAAGGCCGGCAAAGGCTCGATCCAGCGGTTAACCCGGTGAACGTCGTCGGTCACAGCATGAGTCAGCGGCTTTGTGCAGTTGGTCGTGGCCGGAAGGACGGTGCATTCACAGGTGCCCGCGGTGGCTGTCACCCGCGGTGGCTGTCATGGATGTCCTCTGTCGTTCTGCAACTCCGGACGGACTCGTCCGCCACACCACGCAGGACGTCGGATAAGTCGGCGCGCCACGGGCGGCAGCGCGAAAAGGAAGCCGAGTGCTGCGGCCAGCACGTGCCCAAGGGTGGTGAAGTCGGGCAACGGCCCGGCCCAGACCACACCGCCGATGGGCCAGGCGACCACGAAGGCCGCCCACGGAAGCCGGGCCCATCGCGGCATTGCCGCCGTGCTGGCGGCCATGACGGTCTGGGACCCGTAGCTGATGCCGTAGTCGAGCGTGTTGCGGACCTCGGCGGGATACCAGCCGTGTCGCAGGGCCAGGGTGATGACGCCCGCGGTGAGTAGGGTGGTGGCGATGTGCCCCGTGAGGAACACCGCGAACGCCCTTAGCGGGCCCCATCGTTGTTCGGCCCAGGCCAGGCAGCAACAGAGGCCGAATCCCAGGGTGATGACGGTGGCAGGGAAGAGCAGCGAGGTGACGTCGGTCAGCGTGCCGTCGAAGAACAGCGCGCTGCCGAGCAGTGCGACCCCGGGGCGATCGGCCAGGTTGTCGAGGTCGGTGCTGATGTAATGCAGCAGGGTCTGGGCACGATTCCCTGTCAGGCCCCACGTGATCCAGGCATGGGTGAGCAGCAGGAGGCAGACGTATCCGAAGGTGACCGGCGAGCGGCTCGGATAGGCCCGGACGGCATCGAGCAGGCGCCTGCCCATCAGTTGGTGCCGAGCTGAGCGGTGATCTCCGAGGAGAAGGTGCTGACACGGGTATAGAGACCGGGGTAACCAGGCTTGCCGCAGCCTGCGGTGCGCAGGACGCCGCCGTCGTTGCGGTAGCCGGTCTCGCCCTTGTAGTCGAAGGTGGCGTAGTCCGGATGGCGCCAGACGCCGGCGACGCCCACCTTGGCGCCGTCCGAGGACAACTTCCGTATGGCGGCGTTCCTCACGAGTGGTTCTCCTTGCGTGCACTGGATGAGTCGCTTTGCCCTTCAGCTCAGGCAAGGACGTACCGAAGTATCTACGGCGTTGGCAGGCGGCACCGTCCGCAGCGTGCGCCAACCGCCCAACTCTGGGCGTTTGTACAGTCCTCCAGGCAGCCGAGCCACCAAGCCGGGCCTACTGGGCGGGTTGGCTCTGTCGGCTCACGGGGCTCCACACGAAGTCCTCGGCGACCCCGGCCGGGGTCCACTGGCGCCCGTTCCACTCCTGGATGCCGCGCGTACCGCGAGGGCGCGCGATGATGGAGCAATGCGGACTCGACCAGTGCTCGTCTTCGATGGAGATTGCGGCTTCTGCACCACCTCGGTGCACTTCGCTGAACGACGTATCCGGCCACGCTGCGAGTTCATCCCATGGCAATGCGCGGACCTGCAAACGCTCGGCGTCACCCAAGAACGGGCCGAGCGTGAGGTGTTGTGGGTGACTCCAACGGGGACGGTGTATGGAGGTGCTCAGGCTGTCGCGAAGACGCTATTGAGTGCGGGCCGGGGATGGTCACTACTGGGTGGCTTGCTCATGCTGCCTCCCGCGCGGTGGGCAGCCCAGGTGGTCTACCGGTTGATCGCGGCCAACCGTCACCGGATGCCGGGAGGGACAGCAGCGTGTGCTCTGCCAGACCATCGGACCCAGAGCCCGTAGCAGTGTGCGGCAATGGTGTTGCTGTCAGGCGTGCACCGGATCCGGCGTGGTTCAGCGCACGCTCCATGCGCTGACCGCGGACAGCGGCACCCGGATGGACTCACCCAGCGCGGCCGAGCCGACGGATGGGGGTGCGGTGACCAGTTTCCCGGTCACCGCCTGCCCCGGACACCGCCGCCCCAGACGGACGCGACGGGCGAACCCCCGGCGCGGACCCGGTCCACAAGCGGGGAAACGCCGCGGAACAGTGCCGTGACCGTCCGAAGCAACGGTGTGGAACGCCGCTCGGTACCACAGGACCGCCAGCCCTCGCAATCCACCTGATGTGGACACGACATTCGAGGCCCCACCAGCCCGAGGTGGCCCGGAACGCACCTCCCGACCACTGCGCAAGCGCGACGCTCACCGGGTCGGCCCACACGTCGGTGCCCACCGCACACGGTCGCCACGGCGCAGGCACGACCTACTGGTCCGCTTCGGCAGGCCGGGCAGTGCGCCCATACCGTAGGCGGAGAGCGGGCATCTCGAGAGCCACCGGTGCCATCGGTGGCATCGCCGTGGCGGCCCAGGGAGTCACCGCCCTGCTGTCCAGCGCCCTGCGGCTGCAATCACCAGGCGGATCACCACTCTCCTGGTTCTTTCATTGACTTGGTCATCATGCTGGCGAAAAATCCTCTTCCGAACGGCTTCGTGATCTCCCATCCATGACCGTGGATCGTGGTTCCAAGCCGCCGGTGAGCATGTTCCGGCCTGGCGTGTCGTCGGCTGGGCGCCTGCCAATCAGCCGTATCTGGCTTCCGTATGTTTCCAGCTCCACGAGTGGAAAGGGCTGCTCTCGTCGATGACACCGTTGTCCCATTCCGCGTCTTCGGCCGACGCGACCCCGGTTTCGCAGCCCTCGCCGACCACGTCCAACAGCGAAGCGTGGCTGGCCGATCGGCCACCGCTCTCTTTCGGACAGCGTCGGCTGTGGGCGCTTTCCCAGCTGGAGGGGGCCAGTGCCGCGTACAACGAGCCGAGGGCCTACCGGCTGCGGGGGCCACTGGACCGGTCGATGCTGGGTCGGGCGCTGGACATGCTCACCGCCCGGCATGAGGCGTTGCGCACCCGGCTGGTGGCATTCGAGGGCGAGGCATACCAACACGTCGAGTCGGCGGACATCGGCTTCGCGCTGACGGTGGACGACCTGACCGGCTGCCCTGATGCCGAGGACCGGCTGGCCGACGTGCTGCACCGGGAGATGGTGGTGCCGTTCGACCTGGCCGTCGAACCGCCGGCCCGTGGCCGGCTGGTGGTGCTCGGCCCGGACCACCACGTGATCGTGCTGACCGTGCACCATGCGATGTTCGACGGTTGGTCCCGGCGCATGATGCTGCGCGAGACGGGCGCGCTCTACTCCGCCCTGCTGCGTGGCGAGCCGGACCCGCTGCCGCCGGCACGGTGGCAGTACACCGACTTCACCTGCTGGCAGCGGATGTGGATGGCCGGTGCGGAACCCGTCGCGCAGGAGGAGTACTGGGCCGGGAAGCTGGCCGGTGTGCCGCCGCTGCTGGAGTTGCCGACCGACCGGCCGCGCCCGGCCGAGCAGGACCACACCGGCGACCGGGTGCACCTGGAGATCGGACCGGAGTTGACCTCGGCGCTCAAGGCGGTCACCAAGGAGCACCAGGGTTCGCTCTTCTCGACCCTGCTGACCGGCTGGTCGATCGTACTGTCCCGGCTGTCCGGCCAGCAGGACCTGGTGGTGGGCGCTCCTACGGCCAATCGTCGGCGCGGCGACGTCGGCGGCATCATGGGCCTCGTCGTCAACACCCTGGCGCTGAGGGTCCAGTTGGCGGACGCTCCGACCGGCTCGGCACTGCTGCGGCAGGTACGGGCCACGGTCCGGGCCGGGGTGAAGAACTCCGACCTGCCGTTCGAGCGGGTGGTGGAGCTGGTCAACCCGCCGCGCAGCGCCGCCCACACCCCGCTGTTCCAGACCGTGCTCGCCTGGGTTCCGGAGAAGGTGATGGAGCTGCCGGAGGTATCGGTACGGCGGTTGCCGATGCCGTTCGCCCCTGCCAAGTTCGACCTGATCCTCGCGCTGGAGGAGGCGGACGGACGGATCGTCGGTGATCTGGCCTACGCCACCGCGCTCTTCGACCGGGAGACCATCGAGCGCCACCTGCGCTACCTGGTCCGGGTGCTGGAACAGCTCGCCCGGGAGCCCGGACGGCCGGTCACCGAGTACACCCTGCGGGACGAGGCGGAGACCGCCGAGCTGTCGGCCGACGGGGACGCCACGGTGACCTGGTGCGGGCCGACCCCGACGGCGTGATCAGCCATCTGGGCCGGGTGGACCGTCGGTGAAGGTGCGCGGCTTCCGGATCGAGCCGGCCGAAGTGGAACGGCGGATCGCGGCGTACCCGGCAGTCCGGCAGGCGTATGTGTGCACCCTTACCCCTTCCCTTGAGAGATTTCCTGCCATGCCAAGAGCCGAGTCCGGCTTCAGTGTCCTGTCCGACGACTTCGCCGCCGCCCCCTACCGGTACTTCGCCGGGCTGAGGGAACGTGCACCGGTGCACTACGAGCCGGCGATCGACAGCTACTTCGTCTCCCGCTACCAGGACGTGAAGCGGGTGCTGACCGACCATCAGGCATTCAGCACCGAGACGCTCCAGGTGCGCGCCGAGCCGGTGATGCGCGGACCGGTCCTCGCCCAGATGACCGGGGCCGAGCACACCGCCAAACGAAAGATCGTCGTTCGGGGCTTCACCGGGCAGGCCCTGCAAGACCAGATACGCGCCATCCATGCCAACGCCGCCGAGCTCATCGCGCCTTTCCTTCCCCGGGGCCGGGTGGACCTCGTCAACGGCCTCGGCAAGCCCCTCGCCGTCTGTGTGACGGTAGACATCCTCGGCCTGGACAAGAAGGACTGGCAGCAGATCGCCGTCTGGAACAGCGGGATCGCCGAGTTCATCACCAGCATCACCCTCACCCCTGAACGCCGCCGGCACTGCCTGGACTGCGCCGAGCAGTTGGAGGCCTACCTCGTTCCCCTCATCGAACAGCGGCGCCGCCACCCCGGCGAAGACCTCATATCGCGGCTGTGCACCGCCGAGTTCGACGGCATCACCATGAGCAATCGCGACGTCACCGCGCTGATCATCAACGTTCTGGTTGCCGCCACCGAGCCCGCCGACAAGACTCTCGCCCTGCTCATCAAGCACCTGATCGACCACCCCGAGCAGATGTCACAGGTCCGCCAGGACCCGAGCCTGCTGCCCGCCGCGATCGCCGAGACCCTGCGCTACACACCGCCGGTGCAGCTCATTCCTCGCCAGTCGGAGAAGGACGCCGTGTTCGCCGGCACCACCGTCCCGGCAGGTGCCACCGTGTTCTGCATGATCGGCGCGGCCAACCGCGACCCCGAAGCCTTCACCGCCCCGGACACCTTCGACATCCACCGCCCGGACCTGGGCACCGCCCGCTCCTTCACCGCCGCCGCCCAGCACCTGGCCTTCGGCACCGGACTCCACCAGTGCGTCGGTGCGGCCTTCGCGCGCGCCGAGCTCGAAACCGTCGCCGCGATGCTCCTCCCCCTGCTGGATCAGGTCCGCTACAGCCCCGGCTTCCGCTACCGGGAGACCGGTCTGTACACCCGCGGTCCCGCCTCCCTGTCGTTGGACTTCACCCCCGTCCACGAGGGCGTCCCGGGCCGCGACTGATACCGGCCCCCCGTCCCTGCGTCGAGCAGGCCGACCGGCGGCCCCGGCTCGGGAGCCGGGGCCGTCGGCCCAGCACATGACACGCCTCCGCTCCCTGGTCCGCAGCGGCCGCACCATCGAAGTCCACGACGCATTCCGCGACGGACTGCGCTACGCCGACCGTCGCACCCTCACCCCCGCCCAGCACCATGGCCGTACTTCCCGCACCGAGGTGTACCTCTTCGGCCAGTACGCCCCCGACGGCACTTCCAACGCCTCGGGGGCCAAGGCGCTTGACGCACCCGAGCGTCGTGCGCCGACGTACATCCATGGCAGGGCTCCTCGTGGACAGGTACGGACGGGGCTGGACAGTCAACGCCCCTGCTGGGCATGGAAAGTGGACACCGCCCGGCACGAGGCTGTGCGCCATGAACCTTGGACGCACGAAGGACGAGGCACGCGCCACCAAGGAGGACGACGGCTCCATGCTCACATCATCTCCGACGGCCGGTGGGCGGCTCCGGGCTGACCTCCCGGAGCCGCCCGTGCTGTTCGCGAACCCCCCTCGCTCACATCCGTAAGCCACGTTGGAGGATTCCCCCATGTCCATCGCAGCCCCCGACTCTCCGGTCGCTGCCAGCGCCAGTGCCACCCCGAGTCGTCTCGTGAACGAGGTCGACAACCGCGCCGCCTACGTCAGCTTCGGACTCGCCTACCTGCTCGGACACGGCGCCGCCGCAGTCTCCCACGGCGACAGCCCCTTGCTCGCCCTGCCCGGCTGGCTGCCCACCACACTCCTCGGAATCGGGCTGGCAACCGGCATCACCCAGGCCACCATCGCCGCCCTGCGAGCCCAGCGCGGAGCTACCGCGCCGGACGTCCTTTCCGGGAAATTGCTCGGCGCCTCCTGGATCACCGCCTTCACTGCCCTGTTCTTCGCCATCACCGGCCTGACGTCCGCCCTCGACATGCCAGAACTCCAGTCCATCCTCTGGCCTGCCGGCTCCGGCCTCATCGTCGGCCTGCTCTACCTCGCCGAAGGCGCCGCACGCCGTAACCTGCTGCACTACAGCCTCGGCGTCTGGCTGGCTCTGACCTCCGCCGCGGCGCTCTTCCTCGGCACTCCTGGCCTCTACGGGGTCCTCGCCATCGCAGTCGGCGGCGCCTACGCCCTCGCCGCGGCCCTCGAACGCCGCCGCCTCGTACAGCACGCAGGGCATCCCCAGCACTGACGGCCCGCCGCTGGCCCGGACGTCACTGCTGTCAGAGGCTGCCGCCCTCACCGCACTGCCTGGATCGCAGTCTTCGGGCCTCGACGCTGGGTCGCGGCTCGTGCCACCGGGTGGGTTGGGCGGGTGCGGTGCGCCTGTGCCCAGGGCGCGGAGCGGCCGACCTGGTGCAGGGGCGATGCGCGCGAGGTCGACGCCGCATCGCCCGACGGCGTCGTTAGCGGCGGCCTCCATCAGCAAGGCCAGCCAGTTCTTCTGCGACGAGGGGCGAAACGCAGCCACCGGCGAAGGCCTCTGCGGGTTGCGGCTCTTCCTCCCGATGAAACGGAGTGATCATGGTTGATCAGCCGACGAGTCAGCGACTGTACGCCTGGGGGCGGACCCAGCTTGAGCGCCAGTCAGCTCCAGTTGTCTGGGCTGGCCGTGTGCTTCGCGCCGCAAGCCAGAGACTTGGGACATTCCCCGAAATCAACAAGGCTCTGCTGCTGGCTGAGACGGAAGAGCAATGGTCACACGGCCGTGCAGTCTTCGACCGGCTCCGGCGGCGAAGCCTGAACAAGGACGCGCCGCTGACTGAGGAACAGGCCCTGCTTTTCCGACTCGCCGAATTAGTGGCCAAGGTGGCCCACAACGCCGCGGGCATGCGGCCCCCCTTCGACCACGACTCGGGGTGGCGTATCGCGTCCATGGCCCATCGTCTCGTCACAGTCACAGGCGATCCTCGGCTGCAAGATCAGCTCACAGAGGCCCTGGGTGGATGGCCACAGGACAGCTGACACCTACCGTTCCACTCGTCGACCCCACTCCCGAAGGAGTTTGCCGACAGGCACGGCTTATGTTGACGGCCCGATGGCCGACCTCAAGTTGGCTTGTGCCACACGGAGATGTGCTTCACGGAGTCCTGGGTGAACGGCGCCCCGTCCCAGTCCGCGACACGACGTTCCAGCTCGAGCCCAGCGATCCGTGCCATCAGGTCGAGCTCTGCCGGCCAGGCGTACCGTTGCCGGGAGCTGCCGCGGCGATAGCGGCCGTCGTCGCCGTCGCGGGTGAGGTGGTGCGAGACGAGGACCTGCTCGACCAGGTCGAAGGTGTCGAAGCCGAGATGCCGCTCAGAGACGTCGAACGCCACCGCAACCTGGCCGGGCGGCAGGAACCGCAGCGGGGGCACGCCCAGCTCGATGACGAATCGGCCGCCGGGCACCAGATGACGTGCGGCGTTGCGGAAGCACTCGACCTGCTCGTCCTGCGTGAGCAGGTTCGTGATGGTGTTGTAGACGAGATAGACCAGGGTGAACTCGCCGGGGACGACGGTGGTGGCCATGTCCCCGATGACTACCGGGAGCGCCTCCTCGTCGATCTTGCGCCGCAGGGCCGCTGCCATATGCTCGGACAGTTCGATGCCCACTACCGGCACGCCGCTTCCCCGGAGCGGAACACCCACTCGTCCGGTTCCGATAGCGAACTCCAGTGCCCGACCGTCTCCGGCGAACTCGGCGAGGAAGGCGAGAGTCGGTCCGAGAACGGCGGCCGAGGACATCTCGGTCTCCTCGGCGTCGTAGCGGTCGGCGGTCGCACGGGTCCACAGCTCACTGCTCGTCACAGGCGGCTACCTTGCCGGGTGCCGAGAGGCACTGTCGACGCATTTACCTTCTCTCTGTCGACAGTCAGCCGGCGGAGGGAGGGACGGGTCAGCGGGCGCTGCCGAGGTTCCGGTCGGCTTCGCTGCCCTGGAGCATGAGGGTGGTTTCCTCGATGCGGCGGAAGCGTCCGTCGGGGGCGAATTCCCCGAAGAGGTAGACCTCCATGGTGACGGTGGTTCCATCGGTCTTGGTGACGTTGACGGTATGGCGGTCGGCGTAGAGGTGGCCGTTGACGAGCTCTTCGTGGACGTGGACGGAGCCGGTTGCGACGACGGTGCGGAGATGGGCGATGTGAGCGAGGAACGCGGTGCGGTCGTCCCAGCGGCCGTCGGTGCGTTGGCGGTAGTCGGGGGTGAAGTGGCGGTCGGCGGCTTCGTTCAGGTCGAGTTCGGGGGTGAAGACGAGGTCGGTGAGGGCGGTGGTGATGTCGGTGTGGTGCATGGGTATTCCCTTCGGGGAGTTCATGGGGCAGGGCCTGAAGGAGCTGATGACCGTCGCCGGGCCAGGTGCTCCGCGCCGCAGCGGCGCACCACAGCAGGCGGCTGCATCATCCCCTCTTGCCACGAACTGCCCGACAGCAGGGGTGTTTCCGGGGAAGTGACCCGGTGACAGCGAACACGGTCCAGGGGAAACTCACCCTGTCACACCTGCCGACGAGTCGGCGTGTGTGGCAAGCGGTGTGGACGGCCCGGTCCCGTGGTCCCGCGCCGCCCACCGCCTTCTGAGGGAAGTCGTGGTCAGCCCGCGATGCCGTCCAGGTCAGTGTCGGGGATCCAGGAGCCGTGGATCCCGGCGGGCACCCGTCGGGGCAGGTGGACGGTGGCGACCTGGTCGAGGCCGGAGGCGTCGAGGACCAGCAGCTGCGAGGCGTCCTGCTTGAGGTCGGAGACGACGGTCAGGAGGTAGCCGTCGTCCTCGCGGGTGGCACCGGCGGCCGGGACGAACACGGCCTCGCTGGGCAGCCGTGCGTCGCCGGCCTGGTGGATGCGGCGGGCACCGGTGGTGCGGTCGTACTTGACGATGCCGTAGCCGCCGAAGCCCTTCTCGTCGGGGAAGGAGATGGCGTACTGGTAGCGGTTCTCGGCGCCCAGGTAGTCCTCGTTGAGGGTCGGGAACTCCACCGCGAGATCGTCGATGATCTGCTCGTCGACGGTACCGGCGGCCATGTCGATGACCCAGCGGCGGGTGTAGGAGCGGGCGTTGGGCTCGGCGCCGCGCCCGGGGGCACCCACCCACCAGTTCCAGGAGAGGTGGAAGCCTTCACGGTCCACGGTGGGGCCTTCCAGGACGATGCGGCCCTGGCCGTCCTCGTAGGCGTTGGAGACGTGCAGCATGTTGCCCGGCTCGATGGAGAACCAGCGGATGTGCCGGGTGCCGTCGGCTCCTCGCGGCATGATGCCGATCCGGGAGAGCTGATGGTCGCTCCAGCCGTAGGGGATGCCGGAGTGCTCGTTGGGGTCGAAGGTGACGTTGCCCTCGATGAAGACCACGTGGTGGCGGGTGATGGCGAAATCGTGCTTGAGGGAGGCGGTCGCTCCCGGGATCTCGGCGCTGTGGACGATCTCGCCCTTGGCGTCGGCGACGTGGTACATCAGGAAGGGCGGGAAGGGCGAGGAGCCGAAGAAGTGGAGTTCGCCTGTAGCCGGGTCCTCCTTGGGGTGCGCGGTCATGGCGGAGCGCAGCTTGCCGTTGAAGTCATGGGCGCCGACGGTGTCCAGCTCCGGGGTGAGCTCGAAGGGGAAGTTCGCTTCGCACAGCGCGAGCAGCCGTCCGGCGTGCTCGATGATGTGGGTGCCGGCGGTGCTGGCCGTCAGGTCCGGGCCCTTCTCGGTCATGTAGGGGGCGCCGTCCAGGGCGGGGGTGTGCACCCAGCGGTTGCGGTACCACTCGGCGCGGCCCTCGCGGAGACGGATGCCGTGGACCATGCCGCTGCCCTTGAACCAGTGCGTCGGGGTGACGCCGGGCTTGGGGTTGTGGCCGTTGCGGAGCAGTCGGCCGGTCAGCTCGGGGGGCAGGGTGCCCTCGACGGTGAGTTCGGTGGCGGTGATCTCATCGGCGACGGGGGTGTAGTGGCCGGTCAGGTACGGCTTCTTCTCAACGATCATTGCAAGAACCTCGTTGTTTGATAGATGTGATGCGATGTCAGGCAGGCTGTTCGGCACGGGCCTTGAGGTGAGCGAGCCAGCCCTCCAGGGAGTCCTGGAGAGCCTTGCCCAGATGGTCGACCGCGGCCTCGACCGGCGCGCCACTCCAGGACTCCTCGGTGCGGACGACGACACGATCGCCGTTCCGCTCGAAGGTCCATACGTGAATCCCGGTGATGCCGTCGACGTCTCCGCCCCACACGATCCGCTCGCCGGGGACCAGTTCGTACACGGTGGAGGTGATGTCCATGCCGTGGGTCCGCCAGCTGAAGGAGGCACCGGGCAGCAGCGGGCCGTCGAGCTCAGCCTGGTCGATGTCCGTGTTCCAGGTGGGCCAGGCCGCGATGTCCGTGTGCAGCTCCCACACCGTCGTCATCGGGGCGTCGATCACGGTGTCCAGGCGGACGATGACGGGAGCGGTCTCGTCGATGGTGGTCATGGCTGTGTCTCTTCTCTTGATGGGCAGCTGTCGCTGGTCCGGCCGACTCTTTGTTCAGCCGATTCAGCCGATTCAGGGATTCGGGTGGTTTGCAGGCCGGACGTCAGGCGGGGGGAGCCGGTCGCCCTTCGCGGGCCGGTCCGGCGGGCGAGGAACATCGCGAGGAATGCGGTGGCGGCCAGGACCGCGGCCGAGACCGTGAAGGCGACGCGGTAGCCCGCGGTGAGCGCCTCCAGGTGCGGCTGGTGGCCCTCGGCGTGCGTGGTGACGGAGCCGGCGAGCGTGGCCAGGGCGGCGAGGCCGATCGCACCTCCGACCTGGCGAGTGGTGTTCACCAGGCCACCGGCCAGCCCCGCGTCCTGCGGCGGGACACCATCCACGGCGAGTGCGGTGAGCTGGACGAAGGCGACGCTCAGGCCGAGCCCGACCAGGATGCTCGGACCGAGGATGTCCGCGAGATAGCTCCCGTCGGCGCTGATCCGCGACAGCCACAGCAGTCCGCCGGCCTCGGTGAACAGGGCCGCGGTCACCGTCGTGGTGGCGCCGATGCGCCGGGCAATGCGGGGCGCCAACGCCGCGCCGAGCATATTGGCCCCGGCGAGCGGGAGTTGGCCCACTCCGGTGGCCAGTGGATCCGACCCGAGGACCTGTTGCTGGCAGAGCGGCAGAAAGAAGAACAGCGCGATCCACACCGACCCCAGCAGTGCCATCAGCAGGTTGCCCGTGGCGACCCGGCCGGTGGTGAACAGGCGCGGCGGCATCAGCGCGTTCGGCCGACGACGCTCGATCGCGGCGAAGGCCGCGAGCAGCACGGCGGCGCCGACGAGCGCGCCCAGCACCCGGGCGTCCGTCCAGCCGGTGCCGCGTGCGGTGGTCAGGCCCCAGACCAGGCAGGTCAGGGCGAGGGTCACGGTGACGGTGCCCAGCAGGTCGAACCGCCCGGACTTCTGGCCGACCTCCCGTGGGACGAGCGCCGCTACGGCCACCAGGACCAGTGCCGCGCCGAGCGCCACGGAGTGGAAGATCCAGGGCCAGCCCCACGCCTGGGTCAGCACACCACCCAGCAGGACACCGCCCGCCCCTCCCGCGCCGGAGACCGCGCCCCACACCCCCAGTGCCCTGCCCAGCCCGGGGCCGGACGGGAACAGACCCATCGCCAGGGCGAGCGCGGCCGGGGCGATGGCGGCGGCCGCCACGCCTTGAACGGCACGGGCGGCGATCAGCACACTGGAGGAGGCGGCCAGTCCTGCTGCCAGCGAGGAACCCGCGAACAGCGCAAGGCCGGCGATCAGCACCCGACGGCGGCCGAGGAGATCGGCCGCCCGCCCTCCCGCCAGGAGCAACGCCCCGAACGCCAGGCCGTAGGCGTTGACCACCCAGGTGGTTCCCGTGTCCGACAGGCCCACCCCGGCGCGGATCTGCGGAAGGGCGACGTTGACGATCGACGTGGCGAGCATGACCGTGAACTGAGCCGCGGCCAGGGCCGCGAGCGCGACTCCCGGCCGGGGAGCTCGGGCTGCTGCCGGCCCCGTCTGCTGACGTGCGACGTTCATGCCGCACAGACTCGTGTCGGACGGTGTCCACTTTCCAGACCGGTCAGGGGTGGAAACTGTCCACTCCTGTCCACGCCTGTCCACGTGGAGCCGGAGCCGGAGCCGTGTTACGCCCGTGCAGCCGGCACCGTCGCTTCCTACCGTGTGCCGTGCAACTCCTGCTGCCACAGGTCCTCGCACAGCAGGTCCAGACCCTGGCGCAGATGGCGCCGGTAAGTGCCGTACGGAAGGCTGAGGCGGCGGGCGGCGGCCTCCTGCGTGGGCGCACCGGAGAAGTAACTCGCCGTCAGGGCGTCCCGGGCGCGCACTCCGCGCGGGTCACGGGCGAGGTCGTCAACAGCCTGGCGCAGCAGGGCGCGCAGCTGCTCGGCAGGATCGGTGAGGTCGGCCGCCAAGCGGACGCGCATCAGGGCGCAGGCCGCGAAGGTGGCCGGGTCGCGCCAGTGCGCCAGGGCTTCGCGCACCGCCTGGCCGAACTCGGCGCGCGAGACGGCTGACGGCCCGGGCTCGGCAGGGGCGTCGGGCGCCGATATGAAGCGGCCGAGCCAGGTCTCGACAGGCACCTGACGCCAGTCGACACCGAACAACCCGTAGGTGTACGCACCGACCCGCGGTCGCGCGCCGGTGTCAGTCAGGGTGCCCTTGACACGCTCGGCCCAGGTCTCGGCGTCCCGGTAGACGGCGAAGCCATAGGCGCGGCCGTGGGCACGGGCGGCCTCGGCCTGGGCACGGGAACTGCTCAGGTCGATGACGCGTGAGGGAACCTGGTACCGCTCGGGGTAGATCGAGAAGCGGCTTATGCCGATTTCCTCGCCGGGGCCCACCGGTGCGGTGGCGTTGGTGTACTCCCACGCCGCGGCGACGACGGGATCGGTGGCCAGGTCCCGGGGGTCGGGAGGAGCCGGCAGGGCGAGCCGGGCCGTGAACGCCACCGTCTCGCCCGTGCTCACCAGACGGTAGACGCTGAAGGCCTGCGGCTGGCACCGCACCCAGTAGCGGACCAGATCCGCGGAGGCGGACCCTTCACTCTCCTCTGCCATGCGCAGCACGACGTCGATGTCGTCCGGATGCAGGGGGCAGTCGTGCACCTCGTCCTCGCGGGACCAGGTGCGCATTCGGGCCAGGGTCTTCCCCTCGCGGAAGAGGTAGAAGAGCTCGTCCGTGACCGTCCACACCCGTTCCTCGGGCGCCTCGCGCAGCAGACGCAGGTACTCCTCCGCCAGCCGCTGGCGCATCGCCACGAAGGCGTTGGGGGCCCGCCAGCGCAGATCGGCGGCCAGCGTCTCGCGTGCGGCGTCGTGCGGGTAGAGCCCCCGGGAGGTGGTCTCCATGAACGGCAAGTCCCTCAGCCAGGCGAACAGCACATGGGCGTCCTCCTCGGGCAGGACCGCGTGGAGCAGTTCCTCGGACGTCGCATGCGCCTGTGCGGCCACCTCCAGAGCGCGACGGTGGGCCGCCGTCGGCACCTCCCCGATCAACCCCGCCAGCAGGGTTCGCAGCACGTCGGCCGAAGGCGTCCACATCTCCTCGCTGCTCCACCCCGTCGGCCCCGCGGCCGCCGCCAGGGACAGCGCCAGCGGATTGCCTCCGGCGAAGCGGAGCACCCGCTCCCGCCACTCGGGCCGCAGCCGCGCCGCGGCCAGCAGACTACGGGACTGCTCCTCGGAGAACGGCTCCAGTTCACGAACGTGCAGGAGCCCGGCCCAGGCGGGATCAGCGGTCCACTGCGCCTGCGGAGCGAGACGGCCCGCCAGAACGGCCAGGGCGCCGTCCGCGGCCCGGGGCAGGAACCGCTGCCACAGCCAGCTCTCCAGCCACTGGCAATGCTCGAAGGAGTCCACGAACAGGACCGCGCCGGCAACGTCCAGGAAAGGCCCCGCCGCACGCTCGAATTCGGCCGGGTCCCGGCTGACGAAACGGCCGTCCAGTTCGATGAGCAGCCGGCCCGTCGCCCGGGCCTGGTCCGCCAGAGACCGCAGCAGCGTCGACTTCCCGATGCCGCCCGGCCCGTACAGGTAGAACGCGAACGGCGCCTGCGGATCTGCGTCCATAGCCTGCTCGAAGCGGCCGAGTTCCTCCTCCCGGCCGATGAAGGCCCGCTCCCGCGCTCTGCTCAGTCTCTCTCCCACGGACACCATGCCCGCTCCCCTCCACGTCCCGGCAGGGGCCGACCATGCCCGGACGCCCCCTCCGAGCCACGCGGCGACAGGCACCCGAGCCCGGCCCTCGGCGGAGTGCCGGTCTGCTTTCACCGCCCTGCTCGAACCGAACGGTAGCCGAACACACCACCCATTGACTCGAGGGAAACAACTGGAGTATCAGACGTCCTCAGGCGAGACCGCACACCGGGTGGGACGCCGGATCGGCCGGTGTGGGGGCCGTCTCACGTCCTCTCACGAGTCCGGCGCCCGCCTTGTTATGAGCTCAGCCAAGGCCGAGACCGTTGAGTACGCCCTGGAGATATCCGATTGCGTGGGCCCTGCCTCTGCTGCAATAGGCGTCGGACGAGATGTCCTGCCATGTGTCGGCGTCGCCGATCATTGCGGGCACATGGTCGTCGATGAGGAATCCGTCGAACCCGACGTCGTGGAGCCGGCGAATGATGCGCGCCGGATCATAGTTCCCTTCACCGAGGAAGCATTCGGTGAAGCGCGGGACAGTGCCCTGCACATCGCGAAAGTGAACGTAGAAGATGGCACGCTCGGCACCGAGGGTGTCGATCACCTCATTGACGCTCTGCTCACCGGCCATTGACGAGACGGTGCCGAGGCAGAAGTTCAGGCCCCAGGACGGGCTTGACCGCGCCTGTTTCCGCGCAGCGACCAGCGCGGCCGGAGAGGTGAAAATCCGAGCTGCCCCGCCGAGCGGCTCATCGATGGGCGGGTCGTCAGGGTGCAGGGCCAGCCGCACTCCGACCTCTTCGGCGACCGGGAGCACCGCATCCAGGAAATACTGGTGGTTGTCCCACATCTGTTCCGCCGCCAGCGGCTCGGTGAGCGGCTCGCTCGGCGTCAGCCGGTAGCCCGACAGGGCGTTGCCCTTGTGGATATCGGCGAGGTCAAAGGACGTCACTTTCGCGCCGCCGCGGCCCGGCTCGGCCATGGAAGTGCGCCATACGAACGTGGCAAGCCAGTTGTACCCCAGCAGGTCGATGCCGACCGCGGCCATATTCCGAATCGTTCGGCAGTAGTTCTCGATCTGCTCATCGCGCCCGGGGGCGCCGCGCTGGATCTTCCAGAAGTGCGCCAACGGGACGTTTTCCAGTCCGTCGATGGCGAGGCCGTCGGCCTCGCACCGCTCCCGCAGCGCGCGAAGCTCGGGCAGACTCCAGTATCCCTCTTCGCCGGGCAGCAGATTCGGGGTATGAAGCTGGACGCCGGTAAGCCCCAGCTGGTGTGCGAATGTGGCGACGTGCCCGTCGTACTCGTCCACATGCCCGAGAGAGATTCTGATGCTCATCCCCTGACCACCTTCTGACGCTGTCCGCCGAGTCCGTCGATCTCGAGCTCCATGACGTCGCCCTCGGCGAGGTAGGGGAACCGCCCGGAAACGGCCACACCCTCAGGGGTGCCTGTGTTGATGAGATCTCCGGGTTCCAGGACGGTGACCTGGCTGAGTTCATGGATCAGCGTGGCGACGCTGAAGATCATGTCCTTGGTCGAGGAATCCTGCCGTGGTTCCGCGTTGACCCAGGAGCGCAAGCGGAGGTTCTGCGGGTCCGCTATCTCGTCCGGCGTGACCAGCCAAGGTCCGAGGGGATTGAACGTCTCACAGCTCTTTCCCTTGGACCACTGGCCACCGCTGACGTCAAGTTGCAGCGCCCGCTCGGAGACGTCGTTGCAGACCGTATACCCCGCCACATGGCCAAGCGCCTCGGCGGGCGACTCGACATAGCGCGCTCTACGGCCGATGACCACGGCGAGTTCGACTTCCCAGTCGGTCTTGGCCGAACCGCGCGGCAGCAGCACCTCGTCGTGGGGGCCGACGACGGTGTTCGGTGCCTTGTAGAACATGACGGGGTGCGCTGGTGGCGGCGATCCCGACTCGGCGGCGTGCGCCGCGTAGTTCATGCCGATGCACAGGACCACGCCGGGACGGGCGATCGGCGGTCCGATCCGGAGACCCGCGATATCGATGCCGGGGAGCCGGCCGGTTGCGACCGCTTCTTCCACCAGCAGGGGACCGCCAGTGCTGAGGAACTCGCCGTCGATGTCCGTGGTGAGACCGCGCAGGTCGAGGTGGCGTCCGTCTTGGGTGAGTGCGACGGGGATTTCAGCCCCCGGCTCACCGACGCGCATATATTTCATAGAGGCAGTTCCTTGTTGCCGTAGGGGTGGTCAGGCGGCGACCAGGCCGCCGTCTATGACCAGTGCGGTACCTGTGATGAAGGCCGCCTCATCGGAGGCGAGGTACAGTGCCGCAGCGGCGATTTCGCCCGGTTCGCCGAGCCTGCCCATAGGCTGGCGGTTGGTCAGACTCGTCCGTGCCTGTACCGGGTCGTCAGCGGCGGCGAGGAGCCGGCCGACCCAGGGGGAGTCCACCGTGCCCGGGCAGACGCAGTTGCAGCGCACTCCTGTGCCGGCGTACTGCACGGCGACCTGCCGGGTGAAGGCGATCACCGCGCCCTTGCTCGCACAATAGGCAGCACGGTCCATGAGCCCCACCATGCCCGCGACAGACGCGGTGTTGACGATCGCGCCGCGTGCCTGTGCCAGCATGATCGGCAGCGCCTCGCGGGTGCCGAGGAAGACTCCCCGGGCATTCACCGCGAAGATCCGGTCCCACTCCTCGACCGTGCAGCCCATCGGGTCAGTGGTGGACGAGGCACCTGCGTTGTTGCACAGCACGTCCAGCCGTCCCGTCTCCTCGACCGTGCGCGTCACAGCGGCCGAGACCGAGGAGGAATCGGAGACGTCGACACGCAAGGCGACGGTGCCCTCCGGCACAGCGTCGGGCTGGAGGTCGGCGGCGTAGACGAGGGCGCCCTCCTCGCGGAACCGCCCCGCCATCTCGTACCCGATTCCTGAGGCCGCGCCGGTGACAAGCACGGTCTGCCCTTCGAATCTGTTCACTGCGGTGTCTCCCTCCCTGGCCTGCCGTTCGGCCATGGCCCCGCGAAGGTGGTGTGTTCGGTAGCTTCGAACTGCAATAGGCGGTTCCACTTCGCGGTGCGTTCGGACCGATGTGTGGAACCGACCTTGATCTGTCCAGCCCGCCAGCCGATGGCCAGGTCGGCCAGCCAGTCGTCCTCCGTCTCGCCTGAGCGCGCCGAGACGACCGTGCGGTACCCGGCGGACCGGGCAAGTTCCACAACCTGCCGAGCGCCGCTGACCAGGCCGTTCTGATTCACCTTGACCAGGACCGAGTTGGCGGCCCCGGAGCCGATACCGCGACGCAGCCGATCGGGCTGTGTCACGAACAAGTCGTCGCCCACGAGCTCAATGCGCTCTCCCAGCAGTTTCGTCGCTGTCTGCCAGCCCGCCCAGTCGTCCTCGGCGAGAAGGTCTTCCACCGAGACGACCGGGAACCGTTCACACCAGTCGGCGACTTCGGCCACGAACTCGTCCGCGGTGAGTTCGCGGTTCTCGCGGGCCAGGCAGTACCTGCCGTGCGAGAAGAACTGCGTAGCTGCGATGTCGATCGCTATCGAGACCTGTGCACCCGGTGTGAAACCGGCCGCTTCGATGGCATCGGTGAGCAGGTGGAGGGCGGAGCGGTTCGAGTCGAGAGCCAGGCCGAGGCCGCCCTCGTCGGCAACGAGTACCGCGTGCTCATGGCCACGGGCGAGCGCGAGGCGCGTCGCGGAGTGGCGGACCGCAGCCGACCACTCCAGGGCCTCGGCGAACGTGTGGGCTCCGACCGGGACGACGAGGAAGTCCTGGACATCCAGCATGCGTCCGGCATGCGCACCGCCGGACAGGATGTTGACCATCGGCATGGGGAGCAGGAGTGGGGAGTCCTCGCCGGTGAGCCAACGCGCCAGTGAGATCCCCTGAGTGGTGGCGGCGGCGCGGGCAGCGGCAAGCGAGACCGCCAGGACGGCGTTGGCCCCGATGGTGCGGAAGGACGGCGAGGGATCAAGCGTTGCCAGCACGCTGTCCGCATCGGCCGGGTCAGTCCCGATAAGGGAAGGGGCGATGGTCGAGGGGATGTTGGCGACGGCGCGCCGGACTCCGCAGCCGGCGAACCTGGCTTCGCCGTCGCGGAGTTCGATCGCCTCATGCGATCCGGTCGAGGCGCCCGACGGCGCCAGCGCCACCCCTTCGGTGCCGTCGGAGAGGACGACCCGTGCGGCGACCGTCGGTCTGCTGCGGGAGTCGAGCGCCTCCCAGGCATCCACTGAGGTGATCAACGCGCTGCCTCCGCTGTTCGGGCCCATGCCTCGGAGAGTGAGGGGTCATCGTCGGCGAGCAGGCCGAGCGCCAGGCGGCGTACGGCGTCGCGAGTGGCGGTGTCCAGATACCCCGCGGGCGACAGGCCGTCGACGCGTGCCAGCAGCAGGCAGGCGGTGTGCGCCCCGAGCCTCGCCACGGGCTCGGGGCACTCCTGCTCATAGGAGGCGAGGAACCGCTGGGCGGCGTCCGCCAGTTGGTCCTGGTGCTGGGGTATATGGAGCGCCTTGAGGATGAGGTGGCACTGGAGGAACGCCAGGTCGAGAACGGCGGCGCCGAAGTGGGCGACCTCGAAATCCAGCACCAACGGCCCGTTCGGCCCCACCAGCACGTTCTTCGGCGAGAAATCTCCGTGCACCAGGCAGTCGCGGCGGGTGACGAGCTCCTGCAAGCATGCGGTGATCCGTGCCGCGACGCCAGGGTGCTGGACCGCGACTCTGCGATGGAACGGAGTGAGGCGCAGCTGTTCCAGTGCCTCGTAGTCGTTGAAGCGGGCGGCGACATCGGCGTCGTGCCAGGTCCGGGAGTGCCAGGTGCCCAGCACCGCGCCCAGCTCGCTTGCCGTTTCGGGGATGAGGGCGGTCAGTTCCGACGGGGCGTCACCGAGTATCACGCTTTTCCACGTCGGCCAGTCGGCAGGGGCGGCCGTCATGACAAGGGTGTGGCGCAACGGGTCGGCGTGACACAGCGCAGGAGTGCGCTCGGGCGTGATCGAGTGGAGCAGTTCCAGCGCATTGGCCTCGGTCATCGCCCGCTCGGGCTTGGCTGTCCATTCCCCGGCGACGAGCAGGCGACCCAGCGCCCGCTTCACCACGAGCCGGGACGGAGCGGTCTCGACAAGAAACGTCTCGCCGGAGACGCCGCCCGTCAAAGCGGTGACCTGGGGTGGTGGAAGCTGGCCTTGTGAGCGGAGGTAGTCGATCAGCGTTTCGGTCACGGCCTGCCGCCCACTCATTCGGTGAAGTACTCGGGATGCTTGGCGAGTAGCACCGGCCCTTGTTCGAGCACCTGCCGGGCGTGGTGGCTGATGTGCTTGCGCCCGGCCCGGAGGTCGCCGGCCTCCAGCGCGTCGACGATCGCCGTGTGCTCGTCGATCAGCCGGCGCATGGTCGAGGTCTCGGGCAGACTCAGCCGGCGCAGGCGGTCGAGTTGCATCTTCATCCGCTGAACCGCCTGCCAGGCGCCCGGATACCCGGCGAGCGCGAAGATCCCCGCGTGCAGGGCTTCGTCGGCGGCGAAGAAGGAGTCGAAGTCGTTCTGCTCCCTGCTGCGCTCTTGGTCTTCCAGCAGCCGGCGGAGGGCCCGCACATCGCGTTCAGGCTTGCGGCATGCCGCCTCGAACGCGGAGAGTTCCAGGCTCTCCCGTACGAAGCGCGCCTCCTCGACATCGTGCAGGCTGATCAACTCGACGCGGGTACCGACCTGTGGCACCACGCAGACCAGTCCGTCGTTGACCAGACGCGCAATCGCCTCACGCAGGGGGGTGCGGCTGACGTGAAGCTGCTCGGCCAGCTCGGTTTCGGAAACCGTCGCTCCAGGGGCCAGTCGCAGCTCACGGATGGCGGCGACGAGCTCGCTGTGCACGCGGTCGGAGGTTCTCATGCGGGATTGGGCGCGGCCGCGCTCTCGCCCCACAGGGGCCAGTCCCGACACGGCCCGCGATCGCGTTTCGGTGAATTCCATTGCAGCATTCTTGCAGACTGGCGCTCTTGTATGCAAGTGTGCGGCTACTCGGCGGAGAGGAAGCAATGGTGTCCAGCGAAATGCCGGAGACAGCACAGCGAACAGCTCACCAGCCTGGCCGATCGTCCGCGATACTCTCGGCGACGGACATCTCGAAGCAGTTCGGCCACGTCACCGCGCTTCGCGGTGTCTCGCTCGAGGTGGCGCCGGGCGAGGTGGTCGCACTCATGGGTGACAACGGCGCCGGCAAGTCCACACTGGTGAAGATCCTTTCCGGGGTCCACCCGCCGGACCACGGTGAGCTGTGCGTCCGCGGCCAGCAGGTGCACTTCACCTCACCAGCCGAGGCGCGTGCCGCGGGGATCGAGACCGTCTACCAAGACCTGGCGCTGGCGGACGATCTGTCCGCGCCGGCGAACCTCTTCCTGGGCCGCGAGCACCACAAGCGGGGTCTGCTGGGGAAGTTGAAGGTCCTCGACAACAAGCGCATGCAGCGCGAGGCGGAAGAGCACCTCGCATCGCTGGGGGCGCGCGTGCCGGACTACCGGGCGTCGGTGCGGATGTTCTCCGGCGGGCAGCGGCAGAGCGTGGCGATCGCCCGCGCCAGCATCTGGGCCCGCGAACTGATCATCATGGATGAGCCGACCGCGGCGCTCGGCCTCGTGCAGACCGAGCAGGTCGCACAGCTGATCAAGCGCACCCGTGACCGGGGGGTCGCAGTGATCGTGATCAGCCACAGTGTGCCGTTCGTCTTCGATGTGGCCGACCGGATCGTGGTGCTGCGGCTCGGCGCCACCGTGGCGAACCTGTCCCCTTCAGAGGCAACGCACGACACGATCGTCGCGGCCATCACGGGCGCTTCGGCGACGGACGTTGCGTCTTCCACGGGAGGTGCCCGATGACGGAAGCCCTGACCGCGCCGCCCCAGGCTCCCGAGGGGAAGGCCACCGCCGACCGCGCTCGCCGGATCGCGACCACGGTGACCGGCAACTGGGTCTTCCTGGCCTTGATCGTGCTGATCGTGTACTTCTCCGTCACCGCCGGCGACAGGTTCCTCGACGTCAACAACTTCCGCAATGTCCTGTTCAATGCGTCCGGCACGATGCTGCTGGCCGTCGGTACGGCTTTCTTGATCATCGGAGGGCAGCTGGACCTGTCCATCGGTTCGGTCCTGGTGTTCAGCGAGGTCATCGGCGCCAAGGTCATCATCGCCATCAGCGGCTCCGCCGCACAGTCCTACCCGAACGCCACCGCCGCGATCGCACTGGGCATCGCTGTCAGCATCGGCGTCGGGGCAGCCTGGGGCCTGCTCAACGGCGTACTCGTCACCCGCCTGAAGATCCCTTCGTTCATCATCACGCTGGGCACCCTGGGGATGGCTCTGGGCCTGGCTCAAGTGATCACCAAAGGCACCGATGTCTCAGGGGTACCGCCGCAAATGATCACTGGCATCGGAGTCAGGAGCGTTCTCGGTCTGCCGCTTCCGGTCTGGATCGCCGCAGTTGTGGCAGTCGTCGCGGGCCTGGTCCTCGCCAGGACCGAGTTCGGCCGCTACACCTACGCGATCGGTTCGAACCCCGAAGCCGCGCGCCGTAGCGGCATCAAGGTCACCCGCCACGTCCTGGTGCTGTTCACCATGATGGGCGGCCTCGCCGGCCTGGCCGGCATCCTCGATGTCGCCAGGTATACGACGACGCAGGTCAGCGGGCACAGCAGCGACAACCTCGTCGCGATCGCCGCGGTGATCATCGGCGGTGCCAGTCTGTTCGGCGGACGGGGAACGATGTTCGGCGCCGCCATCGGCGTGCTCATTCCCGCAGTGCTCAACAACGGCCTTGTCATCATCGACGTCCAGCCGTTCTGGCAGACCGTCGCGATCGGGGCGATCCTCATCGTCGCCGTCGCGGCGGACAACATCAAGCGAAGTCACCGGATGCGGGCGTCGTGACGCATCCGCCCCTCGCCCCCCAGCCCGGCCCTATCCAGTAAGTGGAGTCCTCCATGCCACGTCACACCGCCATCACACTGGCCGCGCTGGGCACCGCGGCCGTACTCGCCGCCTCCGGCTGCTCAAGCAGCGCTTCCGGCTCGTCAGGTAAGACGGGCAAGCACTACACGGTGGCCTTCATTCCCGGCTGCACCTGCGACCCGTACTACTCCACCGAGACCGACGGCTTCCAGGCCGCGGCAAAGAGTGCTGGTGTCGACGCCATCGTTCAGGGGCCGGCCAACTTCCAGGCATCGGAGCAGATTCCGGTACTACAGGCGGTGGTCCAGAAGCGGCCCGACGCGATCGTCATCGACCCCACCGACGCCAAAGCACTGGCTGCCCCGATCGAGGCGGCCATCGCCCAGGGCATTCCGGTGATGACGACCGGAAACAACGTCAACACCGACAAGATCTTCACCGCCATCGCGGCCAGCTCGGTCAAGGGCGGCCAACTCGGCGCAGAGGAACTGATGCGGCAGAAGCCCAAGGGCGGGGAGGTGGTGTTCGTGCACATCAAACCAGGCATCAGCTCGATCGACGACCGCCAAACCGGCTTCAAGAAGGCGTTCAAGGGCAAGTCGAAGTACACGGTGCTCTCGAACCTGTACGCCGGGAACGACTCTGCCACCCAGGCGGCCGGCCTGGTGTCCGCCACCTTGTCGGCGCATCCGAGGCTGGCTGCCATCTTCGCCTCGAACGTGATCACCGCCGAAGGCGCCGCAAACGCGGTGAAGACCGCGGGCAAGGCAGGCAAGATCGCGGTGGTCGGCTATGACGCGGGCCCTCAGGAGGTCACCGAACTGAAGGCGGGGACACTGACCGCGCTCGTCTCCCAGAACCCCTACCAGATCGGGCAACTGGCGATAAAGAACACGGTCAAGTACCTCAACGGCGATAAGAACATCCCCAAGGACCAGCCGCGCGACCCGCTGGTGATCACGAAGGACAACCTGAACGCCCCCCGGTCGCAGAGGGCGCTGTACAAGTAATGTCCATCCTTCGCTGGTTCCGTGCCCGGAAGCAGCCCGGCGCGGAACGAGCGGAGCCGTACCGAAGGGTGTGAACGTGACCGAGTTCGACGGGAAGATCGCCCTGGTCACCGGCGGATTCAGTGGAATTGGGCGAGCGGCGGCCGAAGTGCTGGCCCGGCGTGGCGCGCGTGTCGTCGCCGCCGGACTGGAATCGGTCGGCGCAACACCCACGGCGCCGAAAGGGGTTGAGCAGGCCCAAGTCGATGTCACCGACGAGACGGCAGTTGCCGGACTCGTGGACCAGACGCTGGCCCGGCACGGCAGACTCGACATCCTGGTGGCCTCGGCGGGTATCCAGCGCTATGGGAACGCCACGCAGACCACCTCCGAGGGGTGGGACGAAGTCCTGGACGTGAATGTGAAGGGTGCGTTCCTGGTTGCCAAGCACGCGCTTCCGGCGTTGCGGTCCACCGGCTGCGGAGCGATCGTGTTCGTCTCTTCCGTCCAGGCATTCGTCACCCAGACCGGGGTCGCCGCTTACACCACGAGCAAGGGAGCCCTCAACGCGCTCACCCGGTCGATCGCCGTCGATGAGGCTGCCGTCGGCGTCAGAGCGAACGCCGTGTGCCCGGCCTCCGTCGATACCCCCATGTTGCGGTCCTCCGCACGGAAGTTCAGTGACGGCAGCGACAAATCGGCAGCCGCACTCGTCGAGTCCTGGGGACGCAGTCACCCCCTGGGCCGGGTCGCACGTCCTGACGAGGTCGCCGAGGCGATCGCCTTCCTCGCCAGTGACCGGGCCAGCTTCATCACCGGAGTTGCCCTGCCCGTCGACGGAGGGCTGCTCGCGCAGGCCGCGGTGGTGATCCCACAATGAGCAACGCACCATCATCTCAAGACTCCAGCACGCCCCTGCCCCCGTACCCCCGCTGGGCCGACCGTGGCGCGAAACCGCGTCGTGACCCGCGATGACCCCCGCTATCACCGTCGCCTTCCCGGGAACCGCGCGAGTCGGCGAAGGACCCTGCTTCGACAGTCGCTCCGGGCTGCTGCACTGGGTCGACATACTCTCCGGGCGGATCCACACCGGTGATCCCGGGACCGGGAAGGAGCGGCAGCCCGTCACCTTGCCGACGCTGATCGGTGCTGCTGTCCCGAAGGCCTCGCACGGCTTCGTCGCCGCTACAGCTGAAGGTTTCGCCGAAGTGCGCACCGATGGCACTTCCACGACGCTGCTGGCCGTTCTCCCGGGCGGCCAGCGGATGAACGACGCCAAGTGCGACCCGTCCGGACGGCTCTGGGCGGGTAGCACCGACATGGACTTCGCCCCCGGTCAGGGGGCGTTGCACGTGTTGTCCGCCGACTGGCAGAGCGAGCAGGTGCTCGATGGTCTCTGGCTGCCCAACGGGCTTGCCTGGAGTCCTGATTGCCGGACCTTCTACCTCATCGACACCATGGCTGGTGAGCTGAACGCGTTCGACGTCGTGCCAGGACAGCCGATTCCAGCGGGCCGCCGCCTGTTGATGACGTTCCCCACACAAGCCGGCCTGCCTGACGGAATGACCATCGACATACAGGGATGTCTCTGGGTGGCCATGTGGGCCGGCGACCGGCTGCTTCGCATCTCACCGGAAGGACGTGTCCTGTTGGAGGTTCCGATGCCCGTGCACCAGCCGTCCTCCTGCGCATTCGGCGGCCCCAATCTGGACGTGCTGTATGTGACATCGGCACGGGAAGGGCTCGATCTCGCCGAGAACGATCCCGCAGGCTCGGTGTTCGCGGTGCACGGCCTCGGCGTCAGGGGCCTGCCTGCTACGAGGTTCCGCGGATGACAGCCAACACCCCGCCGCTGGTCCTGCGCAGTGACCAGCTCACAGTGGGCGTGCTGCCCAGCAAGGGCGCCGACATCGCCTCGCTCATCGACACCGCCACCGGCATCGACGTCTTGTTCCGCTCCCCGTGGGGCCGTCGCGATCCGGCCCTCTTGCCCTCCACCAAGGACAGTCAACTCGACTGGCTCGCGCGATACCCGGGCGGCTGGCAGCAACTCGTCCCGAACGCCGGAGCCGCCCGCGTCGTCGACGGGGTGCTACGCGGCTACCACGGCGAGGCAGCAGTTGTCGGATGGGATGTCGAAACCGCCGACGAGAGCAGTGCATCACTCAGTGTCCAGCTGGTCACCGCTCCACTCACACTGACACGATGGTTGAGGGTGATGGGGCCTTCCCTGCTCGTCACCGACACCATCAGCAACGACTCCCCCGAGCCGGTCGACGTCATGTGGGTGCAACACCCGGCTTTCGGCGCACCGTTCATTGACGGACACAGCATACTGACCGCAGGAGCCCGCGGCGTCCTCAGCGATGCTCAAGCTCCGGGGAACGTCCTCCCTCCGGACACCGCAACACCCTTCCCCATCTCAGCCGGACTCGACGGGAACCCCATCAACCTGAGCCGGGTTCCGCCGCCGGGAAGCGAGCGTGCCGTCTTCGCGGCGCTGACCGACTTCGCATCAGGTTGGTTCGCCATCAACAGCCCCAGTGCCGGATTCGGCATCCGCATGGAATGGGATGCCCACCTCCTGCCGTACGCCTGGCTCTGGCAGGAGTGCCATGCGAGCACGGGGTTCCCATGGTTTCGTCGTGCCTATGTCGTCGCCGTGGAACCGGCCAATGTGCTGCCCGGAGAACCCTCCCGGACCCGCCCTGACCGCGGACGCGCTCCCACGCTTGCCGGAGGGGCGAGTTGGACGACCACGCTCACCATCACGCGGACGGAGCTGACACCGGATACCGCCTGCGCGCAATAGCCCACAGGTGGCCGCCTGACCGTGCACACGGCGCCCCGAGCGGCTGCCCCTCCAGCCGGTCAGACCGGCTGGAGCGTTCACGCCTACTGGATGGACAAGCCCGTTGACCATGACCCGCTGGTGATCGCGTAGCTCTTGCCGTTGAACCGCACACCGGACAGAGTGCCCTTGTATCCCCGCGAGACGCCTGGTTGTCGGAGAGCCGTTGATTGAATGGCATGCCGTGGGCAGCCTTGACAGCGGGCGCGGGTGGCAGATGTGCTGAATTTGAGGCACTTCCCCAACCCGGACTTCCCGGTCGACCAGGTCGCCCCGTAGATCACCGCCGCCGTACCACTGATCGATTCAGTCGTGGTTGGGCCGCGTCCCTCGTCGAGGGGAAGCCTCAGCACCAGAGCCGATTCGCCGCTGCCGATGCCGGAAGTGCGGGCCTGGTACGCGTTGCTGATGTCGGTGGCGGACAGTGCACGGCTGTAGACGCGCGCTTCGTCGATACTCCCGCTGAACGTACGGCTGGAGTCGGCTGGAGGTAGTCACAGCGGCTCTCTTTTGACGGATGTGGCATCCTTGCATACAAGTGCCCCAGCACTCAGAACTTCTGGCGGGCCCGTCAGAAGTGATCAGTTGCGAGAGTTCCACGCGACGCCGGAGTCCTCGCGGAAGCCGGTTACTTGTCGGCCCGTCACGGTCCGCCGCTACCACGCTCAATGAGCTCAGACGTCTCCAACTCTCCGCGTTGGGCACCGAGTTCGGAACCGTGTTTGGTGCCCCGGGCGGGCGATCACCGGCTTCACGCCGAGACCGCCAGTCGAGGGCCCTTGACGTTCGCGGGCCGACAGCCGGTTCGCAGGAAGCTGCGACGCCCCGGTCCGGCATCCGACGATGAGCATGGGATACGCGTCGTCGTGCTGGACCGGGGCGTCCGGCAGGATCCGCAGGGCGGAGGGGGAATCGCTCGTGCCGAGGAGCGATCTACCACTCGCCGAGCCAGGACCCCACTGTCATGACCTGTGCGCCTCGTCCGGGAAAGACCCGCTGCATGAAGAAGTCATGGACGTCCGCCTCGGCATCCGCGCAGGCATCACTCAAGACGGTGACCCGGTAGTCGCGATCCAGAGCGTCGTAGAGCGTTGCCGCGACCATGGCGCTGGTCGCCACTCCTGTGAGCACAATCGATTCGACCTGCTGGGCGCGCAGCACCAGGTCGAGTTCCGTTCCGATGAACGCGCTGGCGCGGCGCTTGGTGATGACGACATCCTCCGCGTGCGGCGCCAGTTGCGGAACGATGCCCGTCTCCCCGGATCCCTCGTGAAACAGGGTGCCGGCTTGGTGGAACGCTGTGAGCACGGTGTTGTTCTTCGAGACATCGACGCCCGAGGCACGCAGTTCCGTGCGTACGAAGACAACGAGGATGCCGTGCTCACGAGCCGCGGGTACCAACGATTGCATGGGAGGCAGGGGCGCCCGGGTGAACGGGTAGTTCGCCAGAATGCCTGTCTGCATGTCACCGACGATCAGTGCGGTGTTGGTGCGCTTGGTCACCCGACCTCCTCCGTGTCGTGAATCTGAGGCAGTGAATCATGAGCGGTGGACTGCTCCGCCTTTCGCCCGGCTGTCAGCAGGATCGTCAAGCCGATGGTCATGATGAGGGCGATGGCCAGAAGAGCGTAGGTGAAGTCGCCGGTCGCGTCCGCGATGGCGCCGGTCATGTAGGGGCCGATGAAGCCGCTGACATTGCTCACCGAGTTGATCAGCGCGATACCCGAGGCCGCGGCGGCACCGGTCAGGCACAGCGGCGGCAGTCGCCAGAAGTGCGGCATGGCGGTGAAGATGCCGGAGACGCTGACGCAGAACGCCGCGATGAACAGGACGTCGTTGTCGGTGAAGGTGGCCAGCAGCAGACCTACGACACCGAAGGCCATGGGGACCGCGGTGGAGAACACCACGGACCGGCGCGCCGCCACCTTGGCCCAGGCGAGCATGGCGATGATGGCGATCGCCGACGGAATGCCGGCGAGCAGCACGCTGCTGACGTCCGACATCCCGGAGACGTTCCCGGTGAGGGTGGCGATCATCGTCGGCAGGAAGAAGGCGATGGGGTACAGGCCGAAGACGATGGCGAAGAAGGCGATGGAGAGCATCCACACCCGACCGCTGGAAAGCGCCTGACGCATCCCGGTGAGCGCGCCGTGTGCGTTCTGTTGGTCGGTTTCCAGGGTGAGTCGCTGCTGGATGGCGTCCTTCTCCTCGGAGGTCAGCCACTTCGCGTCGGCGGGCCGGTCGGGTAGAAGGCGGTAGATGACGATTCCGGCCAGGACGGTGAAGAGACCCTCGATGAGGAACAATGATCGCCACCCGGCCTGCCCGGTGAGCTGCTCACCCCAGGACAGCATGGCCGCGGCGAGTGGCGATCCGATGATGCCGGACAGCGGAAGCATGACAAAGAAGATCGACATGGCCCAGGCGCGCTGTCTTCTGGGGAACCAGAAGGTCATGTACAGCAGGATTCCGGCGGCCAGTCCGGCCTCCGCGAAACCCAGCAGAATTCTCATGACGTAGAGCTGACCGACGCTGTGCACGGCCGCGGTTCCCATGGTGACGAAGCCCCAGGAGACAAGGATTCGGGTGATCCATTTCCGCGCTCCGAACCGGCGCAGCATCATGTTGCTCGGGATTTCCACGAGAATGTAGCCGATGAAGAACAGGCCGGAGGCCAGGCCCATTTGTCCGGCGGTGATGCCGATGCTCTTGCTGAGCGGCTGCGCCACGTAGCCGAGATTGGCGCGGTCGATGTAGCTCATCACGTAGGCGAGGCCGATGAGCGGGATGATGCGGATACCTACTTTGCGCCATACAGGGCGCATGTCATCGTCTGTCTTCGCAGGGGTGGTGACCTCGGCCATGCGGGAGTCCTCTCGGTGAGCGGTGTCCGAGGATGGTGGGGTGGGGGGTTGGGGACGGCGGGGTGCGGAATCCGACAGGGCCTAGCGCCGAGCGGCGCGCCGTTGCTGGGTTGCCGCCGTGTTGATCGCGCCATCGGGGGTGATGACGACTCCGTAGTCGCGGGTCGCCGCGGAAGCGGTGACCTTCCCGTCGAGTACGTCCTGAAGGACGCGGTCGGGGTCGCGGGTGAACGGGTCCCCGTGTCCGCCTCCACCGGCGGTGACGTGCCGGTGGCGTTCGCCGGCGGCGAGCAGCTGGACGACCTTGGCGGGGAGTATCTGCTCCTGTGGGGTGCCGGGGTTGAGGATGTTGGACGACGCCGTGCCCTGGGCTCCTCCCTGGAGGCCGTAGGGCAGGTGAGTGCGCCGGTCGGAGCGAATCTGTATCGAGACCGTGGGGGCGAGAACGGTCATGTCGCGGAAGGTCGACAGGCCACCGCGCCATTTGCCGGGGCCGGCGGTGTCGGGCAGGTAGCCATAGCCGTCGATGCGCACATGGCCGGACTGTTCGAGTTCCTCCACCGGCACATTGGCCAGGTTGGCGCCGAGCGGGCTGATGCCGTCCACACCGTCGCGGTCCGGACGGGCTCCCCAGGCTCCGCACAGGATGTCCCACAGGACGTTGGTGGTGCCGTCCTCTCCGGTGATGCCGATGGCCACGGAGTCGGGACCGCCGTCGCCCGCGGCCGGGACCCGGTCGGGAAAGACGGGAGCCAGCGCTCCGAGGACGGTGTCGATGATGCGGTAGGCGACCAGGCCGCGGGCGCCACGGGCCGAGGGCCTTCGGCCGTTGAGGATGGAGGCCTCGGGGATCGTGAAGGTGAGGGGCCGGTAGAAGCCGCTGTTGGCCGGGATATCGGATCCCAGGGCGCCTTGGATGGCCGCATAGGAGGCGGACCGGGTGAAGGAGGCGGTGGCGTTGAGGGCCGAGGCGACCTGGGGGGAGGACCCGGTGAAGTCCAGGTGCAGGGCGTCGCCCGCGATGGTGACGGTGACGCGGAAGGGGATGGGCGGCGAGCCCATGCCGTCGTCGTCGATGAAGTCCTCGAACGTGTAGGCACCGTCGGGGGCTTCGGCGACTGCCGCGCGCAGCAGTGTCTCGGAGTAGTCGAGGAGTTCCTCGTTGAGCGCGGCCAGCCCGTCGGTACCGTGGCGTTCGGCCAGTTCCTTCAGTCCTTCGCCACCCGCGTGACACGCGGCGAGCTGTGCTTCGAGGTCGCCGCGCAGCAGATCGGGCTCGCGTACGTTGCGGAGGATGAGCGCGAGGAAGGTCTCGTTGAGCGTGCCCGCGTCGCACAGCCGGGAAGGCGGGATCTGCACGCCTTCCGCGAAGATGCTGGTGGACTGCACCGCCATGGATCCCGCGGCCCAGCCGCCCACGTCCACGTGGTTGACGACGGTGACCGAGTAGCCGATCAGCTCCTGCCCGGAGTTGAACACCGGGGCGATGGCGAAGATGTCGGGCAGGTGCATGCCGCCCAGGTCGGGATCGTTGAGAAGGTAGACATCGCCTGGGCGGACGGAGTCACCGAAGGCCTGAAGTACGGCGCTCATGGCTTCGGGGATGGAGCCGAGGTGCACCGGACAGGTGTTGGCCTGCGCGATCACTCGTCCGGAGGCGTCGCACAGCGCGGCGGAGAAGTCCATGCTGGAGGCGACGATCTGGGAGTGGGCGGTGCGCAGAATGGTGATCGCCATTTCGTCGGCGAGTCCGGTGACCGCGTTCCGATAGACCTCGAACGTGGCGGCGTCGCTGATCGGGCGCGGGCTCATGAGGATGCCTCCGGGGCTGTGGTCGTCCAGCTGATGACGATGTTGTTGAAGCGGTCGCGGTGCGCGGTGGCTCCCGGCGGTACGAGGGTGGTGGCGTCCATGTCCTCGATGACCAGGGGACCTTGCCGGGGTTCCGGTGACAGGGCGGCGCGGGCGATGACCGGGGTCGGCTCGGTCTGGTCGAATCGGCACGGCCGAGTGGTCTCGGGGCGGGACGCCGAGGGCGGCAGGCTCAGAATCTGCTCGATACTGATGGGATTGCGTACCCGGCCGCGGACGCGGAGGTTGACGATCTCCACGAGTTCGTCGGTGCCGGCACGGCCGTAGGTGCGGTGGTGCTCGGCGTGGAACCGCTGCCGTGCGGCAGCCATCAGGTCGAGGTCCAGCGCCCCGTTGGGGATGGTGACGGACAGCTCGAAGCGCTGGCCGCGGTAGCGCATGTCAAGGACCCGCTGCACGTCGGTGTGTGCCGAGGGGTCGGCCTCGAGCAGGGTCTCGGTCACCTCCTTGGCCATGCGGTCGAACTCCGCGGTGAGCAGGTCCAGCGCGTCGAGGTCCGCCCGGTAGGGCGCCACCGCCTGCCGTTCGGTGTCGGCGACAAGGAGTCCGAGGCTGCTGAACAGCCCGGTGTGCACAGGGACGATGACGGTGTCGATGCCCAACTCCCGGGCGATCGCCGCGCCGTAGAGGGGCCCGGCACCGCCGAAGGCCACCATGACCGCTTCCCGGGGATCGCGACCGCGTTCGCTGGTGACGGCCTTGACCGCCTTGGTCATGCTGGACACGGCGACTTCGTAGGCGCCGCGGGCGGCCGCCGGGGTGTCGACGCCCAGGTCCTTGGCCACCGGGGCGATGGCCTGCTGTGCGAGGTCCGGCCTGATGGTCACCCGCCCGCCGGCCAGGGCCTGCGGGCTGAGGTAGCCCAGGACCACGTTGGCGTCGGTCAGCGTGGGGCTGGTCCCTCCGTTGCCGTAGCAGGCGGGACCAGGCCGGGAGCCGGCGCTCTCCGGTCCGACATGCAGGGATCCGGCGACGTCGGTGGAGATGACGCTGCCCCCACCGGCGCCCACTTCCGCGATGTCGATGGAGGGCACGCGCAGCGTGTATCCCGCCCCCTTGCCCATCCCGCGGGTGATGTTCATGCCCCCGCCGACCTCGTAGTCGCCCGCGACGAACGGTTCCCCGTGTTCGATGAGGGATGCCTTGGCCGTGGTGCCGCCCATGTCGAAGGCGACCACGGAGTCGAGGCCCATGAGCTGGGAGAGCTTCTGCACGGCGATGACGCCGGCGGCGGGCCCCGACTCGATGATCTGCGCCGGGCGCTCCACCACCGAGGCTGCGTCGAGGAGGCCGCCGCTGGACTGCATGATCATCAAGGGCGCGGAGACGCCTGCTTCCCGCAGGCCCTCGCCGAGCGCCGTGACATAGTCGTGGACCTGGGGCCCCACATAGCTGTTGACGACCGCGGTACTGGTGCGCTCGTACTCCTGCATCTGCGGTGTGATGTCGACGGAGGCGGTCACATACGTGCCGGGCAGGAGGGCCCGTAGTTCGGCGGCGACTCGGCGCTCCTCCTCGGGACGGGCGTAGGAGTTGATCAGACACACCGCCACCGCCTCGATGCCCGCGGCCTGGATCTCCTCAACCACACGAGCCAGTTCGGTGGAGTCCGCGGGAGGTTCGAGGTGACCTTCGGCGGTGATGCGCTGGTCGATCTCGTAACGGTGGCGCCGGGGAACGAGAGGGGTCGGCCGCTGCCAGGAGAGGTCGTACAGCAAGGGGCGGCGCAGGCGTCCGAGTTCCAGAACGTCCCGGAATCCCCGCGTGGTCACCAGGGCGGTCCGTGCTCCGCGCATCTCCAGGATGGCGTTGGTGGCCACCGTGGTGGCATGCAGCATCCCCCCGACCTGGCTGGGGAGCGCGCCCGCCTCGGACAGTGCGGCCCCGGTTCCGCCGAGGACGCCGCTGCCGAAGTCCGGCGGTGTGGAGAGGACCTTCACCGGGACGACCCGGCCGCCCGAGTCCAAGGCGATGACGTCGGTGAAGGTGCCACCGATGTCGGCGGCGACTCGCCAGCTTCCGTCGCGGTCGGTCTTGGCAGGTCCTGGCACGTTCGACTCCTTCGAAGATGGCCCTGGAAGGCTGCATCGCTACCGCCCCGCTGACGGTTGCGATGACCTTAGGGGAAATCTGAGATCTCAACAATGCCCTATTAAGATCTTTATTTCCTGGACGGCACCGCGCTGTCGTGCGCGTGACGCCTTCTGTCCCGCGGCTTCTATCCCGCGGCAGGCGCAGGCGGCCGGGCCTCCCCCGCCCCGCCCGCGCTCCCCCGAGTCAGCGCCCTGAGCCGCCGCCCCACCTCCTCGAGACTGGCCGCGGATCCGCCGTACAGCATGCGAACGTGCGTGCCCGGCCCGGCGAAGGCGTCTCCCGCGATGGCCGTCAAACCGTGATCCAGCAGCAGCCGTTCCAACCGGCGTCCCTGGAGGCCGAGGGGCGTGCAGTCGACGAAGACGAAAATCCCGGCGTCAGGCCGCACCGATGTGAGGCCGGCGCTTTCCAGCCCGTCGCGAAGAATGTCGCGCCGTTCCCGCATGGTTGCGAACTCTCGCTCGATCCAGCGTTGCGGGCCGGTCAGGACGGCATGCGCCGCGGCCTGGGCCACGTCGCCGACGTTGATGGCGTCCCACTCGAAGGCGCGGTGTATCGGGGCCAGCAGGTGAGCCGGGGCGTGCACATATCCGATCCGCCAGCTGGTGAAGGCGTAGTTCTTGCTGAGGCTGGTGACGGTGACCAGGTCGGGATGGTGGTCGCGCAGCGACATCTGCGGCACATAGCCGGGCCCGTCCCATACGTACCGCTCGTAGCACTCGTCGGCGAAGACGATCAGACCCTGGCGCGCGGCAATGTCCAGAAGCTGGCGCAGCCGCTCACGACTGGGCACATAACCGGTCGGATTGTTGGGATTGCAGAGCAGCAGCGCGCGGGTGGCCGGGGTGACCGCGGCCTCGAGCGCCGCCGGGACATGGTCCCATCCGCCGCTCTCGTCGGAGGGCACGTACACCGGCCGGGCTCCCGCCAGGCGGATCATGCCATCGAAGAAATAGCTGGGAGCGGGCACCACGACTTCGTCGCCCGGCGACAGCAGAGCCCTCAGGGCCACGCTCATCCCGTGCTGGGCGCCGTGGGTGATCAGCAATTCGCTCTCGGGATCCACCGTGAGCCCGTGCACGGCCCCCAGGCGCGAGGCGATCGCCTGACGGAGTTCCGCGGAACCGCGACTGCGCCGAGGGAACACCTCACCCGCGGCCGTCCGCGCCGCCTCCACGACGTGCTCCGGCATGGGAATCATCGGCACGCCGCGGAAGGGGACCATGGCCGCACGGTCCGATGGTGCCGCCTGGGCTCGTTCGGCGAGTTCGAGAGCCGGCAGACGTTCCAGCTTCATCAGGTTCCCTTCGCAGATCTTGGTTGCCGCAACCGGGCGCCCGCCCACGACGACACCGCGTCGGGCACCCTGTGGCATGGACGGGCGGTCAGGCCCACGAGAGCGCGCCGGGCAGCTGAGCCCACACGGTCTTGCCGTGGGGGTGCGTTTCGGCCGTGAGACTCCCGCCGAGTTCGGAAAGCAGTGCGTCGACGATCGCCGCCCCGCGGCCATGAGTGGCCTCCGGGGACGTGGCCATCCGCCTCGGGAAGACGCGCCAGTTGTCGCTGACGCCGAGTTCAAGGGTCCCTTCCTCACCGATCCCGAGCGTGACGACGATGCTCGGAGTGTGCGCACCGGCGTGGGTGACGGCGTTGGTCACCAGCTCCGAGGCGATGAGACCGAGGGTGTGGAGCAGCTCACCATCCTCGGGCAGCCCCCACTCGACGAGGGTGTCCACCAGGGCACCCCGGACCCTGGGCACATCAGCGGTGGAAGGCGGCAGGGAGAATGTCCGGTGAGTCCGGCAGAGCGTGGTGGCATTCATGATCATCATCTCGATGCTGACGGAGGGCGGAGGTCGAGAATCCAGACCCCCCGACTTGAGATCCCTATATGGCCATCTGAGATCTCAGTCCATCACAAAAGACGCGACACCCACCCTCTGGGAAGGGTGCACGCGATGCCGAGTCGGCCAAGAATCGCTCCGTTATAGGGAGCAGACCCAAGACCACAGTGTAGTGAGATCTCTATATGCACTTCTGAGATCTCACTTCTCAGTGCACCACCCACGGGAAGGACTGTCAACCCCTCGGGTAACGCGAGATGAATCCGACCCTCCGGGCATCAGGTGATGCTGATACTGACCTCGGCAAGGGACGCATGCGACACAAGCTGGTCGATGATCTGCTCCTGCGCGGACCGCGTTCTGGCGCTCATGGCCGCACGGGCCGCAGCCGGGTCGCGGTCCCGGACGGCCTCGAGGATCTCCCGCCGCTGGTGCGCGGAGGACTCCGAGAAGGACAGCGACTTCAAGGTGATCCGTAGGACCCGCTCCAACTCGTCGAAAGCCCGGACGATCGCCTGGGCCAGCATGTCATTGCCGCACCGGTTGGCGATGATCGCGTCGAACTCGAGGTTGGCCCGGAGGAACGCGTCGATACTCGCCTGGTCGCCCGTCTCGTACGTGACAGACAGGAGCTCTTCCATCCGAGCGAGATCGTGCTCCGGAAGGCCGAGTTCTGCCGCGAGACCCGCGGCCTCGACTTCCAGTAGCCGACGGAAAGCGCACAGGTCACGGGTCCCCTTGAGGGTGACCGGGAGGATGCGGTAGCCCGAGCGCGGAAGTGCCTGCACCAGACCGTCCCTCTGCAACCGGGTCAGGGCCTCCCGGACGGGCATCGTGTTGGCACCGGCCCGGCGTTCAAGGGTCGATTTGGTGACATGAGTGCCAGGCTCCAGCTCGAGTTCGATGATCTGGCGCTTGATGGTGGCGTATGCGCGCTCGGTGGCGCTGAGACTCGGATGGTCTTCACCGAGGATGGCGGGCAAATACTTCACACCCCCCACCTTAACGCAATTGTGATCTCACACCCCCGCCAAGCAGATCTCAAGCCGCCGATTCCCCCTGCGGTACGACCGACTCGCACACTGACGCCACTGCGCACCTGAGCCCCGCACGCATGGGCTTTCCCTGCTCGCCTTCATGCGATCCAGCAGTTGATCAACCTGCCGGTCCGCGCTGCCCGTCGACCCCGCGCCCCGCCATCGGCGCGGGGCACGGGTAGACAGCTTCGGCCGCACCCGCTAACGTCCGCGCCGTGAGTTAACGTTCACTAACGCCCGGGGGGTCGGGCTCCCGGTCTCGCCTGGCCGCCCTGTCGGACCCGGCCGACGGCGAGCCCTCCTCGACACTCGGCAGATCCCGGGAGCACGGCGGAAGCCGCCTGCCTCGCGAACTCCGGCGCCGACCACCCTCATGACCGGCACAAGCGGCTGTGGCCTGTCGACGACTGGCCATCTTCGGCGAACCCGACCTCAGACGGAGGGCACACATGGACAAAGTCGTTACTTCCGCCGCCCAAGCCGTGGCGGAGATCCACGACGGAGCTTCGCTGGCAGTGGGCGGCTTCGGCCTCTGTGGCATCCCTGCCGTGCTCATCCAGGCGCTACTGGAGCAGGGCGCGGCAGACCTCAGCGTCGTGTCCAACAACTGCGGCGTCGACGGCTGGGGACTGGGCGTGCTGCTCGAAGCACGCCGCATCTCGCGCGCCACGTGCTCGTATGTGGGCGAGAACAAGGAGTTCGCTCGCCAGTATCTCTCCGGCGACCTCGAGTTGGAGTTGGTGCCGCAGGGCACGCTGGCTGAGCGGTTGCGCGCGGGCGGTTGCGGCATACCCGCCTTCTTCACGCCCGCGGGCGTGGGAACCCAGGTTGCCGACGGCGGACTGCCTTGGCGCTACGACGCCGAGGGCAGTGTCGCCGTCGCCTCGCCGCGCAAAGAGGTCCGCGAGTACGACGGCGCGGAGTACGTACTGGAGGAGTCCATCACCACCGACTTCGCTCTGGTACGGGCGGCCAGGGGTGACAGGCACGGAAACCTCGTCTTCGACAAGTCCGCACGGAACTTCAACCCGCTCGCGGCCATGGCCGGACGAGTGACCATCGCCGAGGTCGAAGAACTCCTCGAACCCGGAGAACTCGCCCCGGACGCGATCCATCTTCCCGGGGTGTTCGTGCAGTCGGTGCTCCCACTCACCACGGCCGAAGCCACAGACAAGCGCATCGAGAAGACGACCGTGCGCGCAGCGCACATCGGCAAGACAGGAGTGCACAACTGATGGCCTGGTCCAGAGACGAGATGGCAGCCAGAGCAGCCCGCGAACTGGCCGACGGCGCCTATGTGAACCTCGGCATCGGACTGCCCACTCTGGTGCCCAATCATGTGCCGCCCGGCGTCCATGTGGTGCTTCAGTCCGAGAACGGCATTCTGGGCCTGGGCCCCTACCCGACCGCTGATCAGATGGACCCGGACCTGATCAACGCCGGCAAGGAGACCGTCAGTGTGCTGCCGGGAGCCTCGTTCTTCGACTCCTCGCTGTCCTTCGGCATGATCCGGGGCGGGCACATCGACGTGGCGATCCTGGGCGCCATGCAGGTGTCCGCAACCGGCGACCTCGCGAACTGGACCATCCCCGGGAAAATGATCAAGGGGATGGGCGGCGCCATGGACCTCGTCCACGGAGCCCGGCGCGTCATCGTCCTGATGGACCACACGGCCAAGGACGGCAGCCCGAAGATCGTCGAGGAGTGCGCACTCCCCCTCACGGGCAGGCGGTGCGTACAACGCGTCATCACCGACTTGGGCGTGATCGACATAACGGAACGCGGCCTGGTTCTCGCCGAGACAGCGCCGGGCGTCTCCCTCGACGAGATCCGGGACAGAACCGGAGCGAACCTCGAAGTCCGGGCGGCGCCCAGGTCGCCTTGACCAACGCCCGGCGCTTCAGCCGGCCTGTTCACCACCATGCTGACGGTCGGCGGCGTATACCTCCTCGCCAGGCTCAGCCCGGTGATCTTCCCTGCATGGAGGCAGATGGTCGGCCCCGGCTCCTCCAAAGGCGAGGCGAAGAGCCCAATCCAGCATGGCTCGGGGGCGGAGCTGTGAGGATAGCCGGACAAGACCAGGTTGACCGCTCGATCACCTTCCGTAGCAGGGACTATCGAGCGGCTAGGCTAGGGAACCGCGCGATGCCGGGGCAGCGTCTGCCGGGGAGCGAGCTGCGAGGTGGCGACAGAGCTTTGGGGGCGGAGTGCAGCCGGACGGTGGACTAGGTGTTGGCCTCAGCCCGAGGGAGGCAGCCGCTCTTCTGTTGGACAAGATTCGTCAGGGCAACGGCTACGCCCGCGGCAAGAAAAAGCGGTTCGGTCGAAGCGCCTCCCTCACCAAGGTGGCGACGCTTGTACTGTCCGCCGCCTCCACCGTCATCCTGGGCCTGCAGAATCTCAACGCGTGGGCTGGTCTGGCCCTGGCGTGTGTGGCGCTGGTGACGTTGCTGGGAGCCATCGAACCGTTCTTCAATTGGCGCTCCCGGTGGGTTCTGATGGAAGAAGCGCAGTACCGGTTCCAGCGGCTTGCCGATGACCTCGAATACCTCGTGGCATCGACACCCGCCGACGAGCTCACGTTCGATCAGCTGGGCGAGATCTTCGGTCGGTATCAGACGATCTGGGAAGACCTGAGCCGCACCTGGCTGGAGCATCGTCGGGAACCCGCGCCGTCGACCAATACCTAGAGGCGCGCGGCTACGAGCTGTGGCCCGGTCAAGCTCACGTGGCACACGATTAAGATCGCCTGTCAGAGGTCAGTGACTGAGCGCCGCGATCCACTACGTGCGCGCCGCCCACCCCGAGCGCTTCGCCATCGACCCGACTCAGGCGTGAGTCCTACTGACGCCGCTGGCCAAGGACACAGAACTCGTTACCTTCGGGGTCTGCCAAGACAACCCACGATTGATCACCCTGGCCAATGTCAACACGCTTCGCGCCATGAGCCACCAGCCGAGCCACCTCGGCGTCCTGGTCATCAGGCCTGAAGTCGAGATGCAGCCGACTCTTGCACTTCTTGCTCTCATCAAGCCGGACGAAGTCCAACCCCGGCAGGCGATCCGGCTCCGGGCGGATCTCGAACTCCTCATCGGAGGAGTGCACCACCACCCAACCAAGAGCCGTAGCCCACCACTGCCCCAAGGCCACCGGATCCACCGAGTGAACAATTACCTGTTCCCATTCCAAGGTCATCCGGAGATCTTAGACCTGCCAGGGCTTCGAATGACAGGCACTCAGGCATCCCTCATCGGGCTGAACCCGAGTGCCTTTCCCTCATGTGACTCAGCGACGCAGGGCGGTCTCCCGCTCCATGCGCGACAGCTTCTCGGGATTGCGCACCACGTAGAGCCCGGTGATGAGGCCGTCATCGACACGCACCGCGATGACGGTGTCGATCACGTCGTCGAAGCGGACGACCAGCGCCGGGTAACCGTTGACGTGTGCCGGTCGCAGTGCGGCGGTAGTGGCGATCCTGCCCAGTACCTGAGCCACCTCGTCGGTTCCCACCACGGGTGACAGTGCGGCCCGCACGACGCCGCCACCATCACCGAGCAGGACCACGTCGGGCGCGAGAAGGTCGAGCAGATGTCGCAGGTCGCCCGTGTGCGTGGCTTCCTGGAACGCCTGGATCACATCACGGGTCTCCGCCGCGGACACCGCTCCGCGCGGCCGGCGGGCCGCGACATGTTTCCGTGCCCGGTGGGCGATCTGGCGGACCGCGGCCGGGCTCTTGTCGACGGCTTCCGCAATCTCGTCATAGTCGACGTCGAACACCTCACGCAGCACGAACACCGCCCGCTCGCTCGGGGTGAGCGTCTCCAGGACCAGCAGCATCGCCATCGAGACGCTTTCGGCCAGCTCGACGTCCTGCGCCACATCCGGCGCGGTCAGCAACGGTTCGGGCAGCCAGGGACCGACGTAGGACTCCTTGCGCCGACTGAGCGTGCGCAGTCGGCTCAGCGCCTGGCGGGTGGCGATGCGCACCAGGTAGGCACGCTGATCCCGCACGATGTCGAGGTCGACGGCCACCCAGCGCAACCAGGTCTCCTGCACGACATCTTCGGCGTCCGCGGCCGAGCCGAGCATCTCGTAGGCGACGGTGAACAACAGGTTGTGGTGGGCGACGAACGCCTTGGTGGCCGCGTCCACAGCGGAGCCCGCGCGGTCGCTCCGGGCGGACGACTCGGCTGTCTTCGTTGTCGGCTCACTGCATGCGCTCACGGCTTCTTCCCGTCTGTCCGCTCTCGACTGAGTCACACGCACAAGACGCCGATCCCCAGCGCTTTGTGACATCCCTGAGCGGTGGCGCGTGCCACATCATCACGGCGTCACAGAGTTCGGGTCGCCGGCATCTCTTGTGCGTCGGGACGCTGCGCGGACGAGCCGCGCGGCAGACAACACCACGAGTGAGGACCACGCTATGGAATCTCGTTTCGACCTGATGGCCAATGAGCTCGGCGCCCAGATCGGCAAGCGGTTCTACCACGTGAGCATGGCGATCCAGCAGTCATCGCTGCCCCAGGCCACCCAGGAGCTGGTGATGCTGCGCGCCAGCCAGATCAACGGGTGTGGTTTCTGCGTCGACTTCCACACCAAGGATGCCGCGGCTGCCGGAGAGACCGCTGTGCGGCTCCACCTGGTCGCCGCCTGGCGCGAATCCACCGTCTTCACCGAGGCCGAGCGAGCCGCGCTGGCACTCGCCGAGGAGGGCACTCGGCTCGCCGACGCCCACCGGGGCGTGTCCGACGAGACCTGGGCTCAGGTGCGTAAGCACTACGACGACGACCAGATCGCCGCAATGGTCTACCTGGTGGCCGTGATCAACGCGGCCAACCGGCTCGGTGTGATCGTGCGCAACCCGGGCGGTTCCTACCAGCCCGGCATGTTCACCAGCTTGTCGAGCTGATCGACAGGTCGTTCACGGCCCGGCCGGGAATCCTTCGATCTCCAGCCGGGCCGCGCATCGTGGTCGGCCGTCCTGACCGGCCGGCGGAACGTGGGCAGGCCGAGTTGAACACGTTCAACCGGCGGGGTGGGCCTCCCGGATTCTCTCGTTGAGGTGTTGGGACGGCCCTCGGGAGCCGGGGGCCGTCGGCCGGCGGGCAGCCGCGGGGGAGACGGCTGCCCGGGTCTTTCGGGTGCGGGCGTGGCCCGCTGCCTTATCCGTTGAGCGCGTTGGAGCTGTCGCTCTGCCAGTACGTGACCTTCGCGCTGTCGTCGATGTACACCGAGCCGGGCAGCGAGACGGAGGTGGCGGTGTCGGAGCCCTTGAGGTACACCTCCAGCTTGGTGACCTTGGTGCCGTTCGTGCCCGAGCCGTCGGCGCTGGAGGTGAGGATGCCCGCGTAGCCGGACTTGCCGGGCGCGAGGGTGACGACGGCCTGCGGCTTCGTGGCCTCCACGACCGGGGTGGCCGCCTGCCCGTCGTCGAACCGCAGCGCGGGGGCGCCCGGGAGGTTGCAGGTGGCACCGGACTTGTTGGTGGCCTGGAGCAGCAGGTAGTTGACCGGCCGGGGGGCCTTGGTGACGCTCATCGACACCTTGTCCGGATCACAGGTGCCGGTCTTGGAGCCGCCCGCCTGGGCGCCACCCTGAGCACCGGCGTCGGCGCCGCCTCCCGCGTTCGTGTCCTGCTTACCGCCGTCCTTGGCGTCGGAGCCCGGGGCGGCGGACGAACTCTCCGCGGGGCCGGACCGCTTGACGCCGTCCGCGTCATCGCTGTTGCAGGCGGCCAGGGTGAGGGCGGCGGCCATGAGGGTCACGCCAGCGACGGCGGTGCGCATGGTGCGGGCGTTGGTGGCGGTGATCGACATGGTGGTTCTCCCCAGCGGGACGCGGTCGTCTTGCGGTACGTCTCAAGACTGTCCGGCGCCGCTGGCGTACGACTGCTGTACCGCTACCGCACCGCTAACGTCTCACTAACGCGCCCCGCGCACCGTCGTGTGGCGGGGCGTTGACCATGACTGCCTCCGCTTCTTCGACACCCCCTACAGCCCGTGTTCCAACGGGTGCGGCGCTGGACAGTCCGTTCCGGCTCAGCTGCGGCCCGGTGCAGGGCACCGCCGACGGCAGGCCGTACGACATCGGGATGTCCGGCTCCGTACCGTGACACGCAACCTCCTCACGCTCCACGCCCTCTTCCATACCGGCCGTGACCGTACGCGCAGGCGTGCGCGGTCCCGGCCGTACACCGGCCGACCGACCCCACGAGGACACACCGCCGTGACACCCGACGAACACGTCGACCGCATCGCCGACGATCTCATCGACCGTCGGCGCGCAACCCGTTGCGTTCGTCGGGAAACGCACAGCTCGGGTGCCGACCGTTCCGCGGACACCGGTGGTCGACGTTCCGGCTCTCGCCGGCCGGCGGACGGCCCGCCGAGGAATCGGGGCACGTACAGGCCGGTGGTAGTTCGCCGCCTCGCGCCGCAGACCGTATGACGTTCGCCGGCACCCGGGCCGTCCGGGCGCACGCCGGAATCGCTGGAACCCTCCGAGCCGTCGTCTGCCCTCACGCAGTCGGCCTCGGTGCACACGACCGACTTGGGGCAGACGTGCCGGAACTTGTACTGCATGCCAATGGACGCACCTGGACCCTGGACCCGTCCCGGAGCTACACCGTCGGGCGCGACCATCAGGCCGACATCTCGTGCATCGACCGCCGCGTCTCCCGGCGACACGTCACGATCCGCTGCGACGGCGGGACCTGGGTCATCGAGGACCTCAGCAGCGCGAATGGCACGTTCGCGGAGGGACGCCGTATCCAGCGGATCGAGATCGGCCACGGTTCGATCGTCCGGCTGGGGGATGTCTCCAGCGGCATGCGGCTGGACTTCACCGGGGCCTCGCCGGAGGTGCGTGGCGACCAGGCGCGTGCTGCCGCGCAGGGCCACGCGTCGGCGCACCAGGGCGAGGCGCATGACGCGGCCAAAGGTGCCTCGGGTCGGGGTACGGCGGCGGCCCCCGTCGCACCCCCAGTAGCGCCCGGACCCCGGGCGGGGACGGCTCCGGGAGCCCCGGCGGGCGCGGCAGCCTCAGCGTGGCCAGCGGCCCCGACCGGTACCGCTGCCCCCGCCGGTACGGCCGCCCCCACCGGCGCCGTGGCGGGCTCCGTCCACTCCGGCCCGTCCCCCTCCAGCCCGTCCGCCTCCAGCCCGTCCGCCTCCGACCCGTCGGCACGACCGGCGACCACGTCGGCTCCGGCTCCGGCTCCGGCCCCCGCCCCGTCGTCCTCCGCTGCCCGGCCGCCTCGCGAACCGAAGCCCGCCACGGTCAGCGAACCACGTCCCCAGCACAAGGCAGCCCCCGGCGACGGCCCCTTCCGACCCCTCCCCCACCGCGGCGTATCCGGCCCCGCCAATGCCCCCTTTCCCGGGGCTCCCGCAGGGGCGGGCTACGCCCGGGACCCCCATCGCTCCACCCGGCCCGGCGGAGACGCAGACGGGCCCCGTGGAGCGGCCGCGGCCCTCTCCATCGACCGGGATCCGTCGGGCGTCCACCCGATCGTCCTGGGGGAGCATCTGCGCATCGGCCGCGCGCCGGACAACGAACTCGTGGTGGAGGGCCCGCACGTCTCCCGCCACCACGCGGAGTTCCGGCCCCTGCCCGATGGCCGCTTCGAGATCGTCGACCTCGGCAGCCACAACGGCACCTACGTCAACGGGCAGCCCGTGGACCGCCGGATCATCGGCCCGTACGACATCGTCGGTGTCGGCCACTCCACCTTCCGCCTCGCCGGGGACCGGCTGGAGGAGTTCGTCGACACCGGTGAAGTCTCCTTCGCCGCCCGGAACTTGACGGTGACGGTCGGGCGCGGCAAGACCATCCTGGACGATGTCTCCTTCGGTGTCCCGGAGAAGTCGTTGGTGGCGGTGATCGGGCCGTCCGGCTCCGGGAAGTCCACCCTTCTGCGCGCGCTCACCGGCTACCGGCCTGCCGACCGCGGCCAGGTCCTCTACGACCACCGCGATCTCTACACCCAGTTCGCCGAGTTGCGCCGCCGAATCGGCCTCGTTCCGCAGGACGACATCCTGCACAAGGAGCTGACCGTCGACACCGCTCTGATGTACGCCGCCAGGCTCCGCTTCCCCGGTGACACCAAGGCCGCCGAGCGCAAGGCCCGTATCGACGAGGTGCTCCAAGAGCTGAGACTCGACGTCCACCGGGACAAGAAGGTCGTCTCGCTCTCCGGCGGTCAGCGCAAGCGGGTGTCCGTCGCCCTGGAACTGCTCACCAAGCCCTCTCTGCTCTTCCTCGACGAGCCCACCTCCGGTCTGGACCCGGGCCTGGACCGCGATGTCATGAAGTTGCTGCGGGGGCTCGCCGACGACGGCCGCACCGTCCTGGTGGTCACCCACTCCGTGGCCGAACTGCCCTTGTGCGACCGGGTGTTGGTACTGGCTCCCGGCGGCTCCATGGCCTACTTCGGTGCCCCGGACGAGGCGCTGGACTTCTTCGGCCACGAAAGCTGGGCCGATGTCTTCTCCGCCTTCGAGAACCATCGCGAGGACGACTGGGGCGGGCGCTGGCGGGCTTCCCCGCAGTACGACCGGTGCGCCGCGGAGATCGCCTCGGTCGTACCGCCGCAGGAGCCGGGCGCCCTCCCGGCGCAGCGTCCCGCGCGAGCTCCGCAGCCCAAACCACAGCGCTGGATCGGCCAGCTGTGGACCCTGATCCGCCGCTATGTGTCGGTCATCGCCTCCGACAAGGGCTTCATGGCACTGATGCTGCTGCTCCCGGCCGTGCTGGGCGGAGTGAGCTGTCTGATTCCGGCGACGTACGGACTCGCCCCGCCACCGCCCGACAGCCGATTCCGCTACAACCAGGAGGCCGGAACCATTCTGCTGGTGCTGGTCGTCGGCATGTGTTTCTCCGGCGCGGCCAACTCCGTACGCGAATTGATCAAGGAACGGGTGATCTACGAACGGGAGAGAGCCACAGGTCTGTCCCGGTCCGCGTATCTGATGTCGAAGGTGGTCGTCCTCGGTCTGATCACCGCGATGCAGGGTGTTGTCATCTGCGCGATCGGCTTCTCCGTCCGGCAACTGCCCGCTCAGGGACTGCTCATGCCCACGGCGGTCGAGGTCTGTGTGGTGATCGGTGCGCTGGGCTTCACGTCCATGATGTTCGGCCTGGTCATCTCCGCGCTGGTGAGGACCTCCGAGAAGACCATGCCGCTGCTGGTGATGTTCGCCGTCGTCCAGGTGGTCTTCACCGGCGTCCTCTTCAAGCTGTTCAACGCTCCGGGCATCGAACAAGCCGGCTGGCTGATGCCCGCCCGCTGGGGGGTCGCCGGCGCCGGGACCACACTGGACCTCGCGCACACCATGCCGCCCTGGAACCTCGACAGGCCGGACGATCTCGACCCGCTGTGGGCCCACACCGTCACCCAGTGGGGCATCGATCTCGGCGTGCTCCTGGCGATCGGGCTGATCTGCGGTTTCATCGTGGCCCGCCTGCTGCGTCGGCACGAACCCGAGGTCATGCGCGACGAGTAGTACGTCGTCAGGTGCCGGGTCCGTGGTACACGGCCGGATAGTCGATGTTGATGATCTGTTCCGCCTGGAACTCTGTTCGCCGCGGGTCGGAGCCGACCGGCGCAAGCATCAACCGGGCGGACAGCGGTTTCCGCCACCGTGCGGACAGTGCTGCCATATCCCTGATCATGGCGGCGATCTCGTGCTCAGGAACCGAGCCGGGCAAGGGGATCGTGTCCAGACCCGCACCGCAGACCGACGAATACGCCAGCACCGAGTCGGCGTCGATCCGGCCCTCCTGCCAGGCGTGCGCGAGCACCCTGTCTTCGAGTACGGGGAGCATCAGACCCGCGTATCCGACGGTGGGTTGGCTGACCGACCGGATACCGGCCGTCACAGCGGCGCAGGTCGCGAGGGTGCCGGGCGAACCGAACCGGATGCCGCCGACGATTTCCAGGAATGCCCCGATGCTGGCATCCGGCGCGCAGGCCGGCGACGGATCGAAACCGTGGAACAGCAGACCGCGTCGTTCGCACGATGGTCTCAGCAGGCATTCGATGGCGGCCAGCTGTTCTTCCAGGCATGTCCTGGTCAGTTGTGTCGCCTCCGCGAGGTCACGGGGGCGATTGGCTCGGGCGTGTGCGAGCAGCGTGCCGGTCGACTGCAACCCCACGCTCACGCCTGCGCGAAGGCCGTCGCTGAAGGATCCCGGGAACAGCGGAGCGTTGGCGTCCAGATTGGCGGCTGCCGCGAAGCGGAAGTTGGCATCTCCGTCACGGCTCGCCAGCTCGCGGACGACGGACCCGCTGAAGTCGACGGCAGCGTGGTCCACGGTGGCACCGTCGGCGACCACAACAGCCATGAACAGCGATGGGTACGCGGTCAACACGTCCGCGACGTCAGAAGGTTCGAGATCCACCAGCGCAGCAGGCCGCAATGCGGCCAGCGAGGCGCTGCCCACGCCCGCACGTCGGCAGCCTTCCACCAGATCAGCGGCCCGCGCGAGGAGTTGGTCGTGGTCCAGCGGCTCGTCGAGGGCCGGGCTGGACAGGCGGACCGTCTGGACGTCGAACCCGGCCCGCGCGATCTCGTCGCCGATCTCCCGTGCCTTCTCACCGTATTCCCTGATGCCGGCGACACTGACGCGCCCGCCCTGGAACGCCTCGTCAGGAAGGCAGAGGGTCACGGCGCGTATATGAGATGAGGTGTTTCTCATGTGTGGAGCACCACCGGAAGTTCGTTCAAGCCCCAGGTGAAATTCGACCCGTTGTAACGGGGCTCGCCCTCGAGTGTCATCGACATCACCATGCTGCGCAGCGTCCGAAGATACGCCGCGATTTCCAGCCTCGCCAGTCGGCTCCCCAGACACATATGGCGGCCCGCACCGAAGCTCAGATGCCGGTTGCCGGTCCGTCCGACGTCGAACGTGTCCGGGTTGTCGAATATCTCTTCGTCCCGGTTGGCTGAGCCGATCCAGGTCACGATGCGTTGGCCGGGCGCGATCTCGGCCTCACCGATCCGGACTGCCTCGGTCGCGGTCCGCAGCACATGCATCCCGGGCACCGACCAGCGCAGTCCTTCCTCGGTGGCAACGGCCGGGTCGACCTCCCCTCGGACGATTCGACACCACTGGTCCGGGTGCTCCGCCAGCTGATGCGTCAGCGCTGCCAGCGTGTACCGGGTTGTTTCGTTCCCACCGGCCAGAATGCCGCTGAAGTTGAAGACCAGCTCCTCGTCGGTCAGTTGCGGACTGCCGTGAGTCCGAGCGGTGATCCCGCTGATGAAGTCGTTCGCAGCGGTTCCGCGGTTCTCCTTCACCCTGTCGGTGAAATACTTGAAAATCTCACCGTTTGCCGCGATACGGCGCACTTCCGAGGGGGATTCGAAGGCCTCGGTGGTCTGTTTCCCTATCCATTCCCAGTCCGAACGGGGTAACCCCATGATCGCGCAGATGACATCGGTCGGGATGCGTTCCAGATGCTTGATCAGATCCGGTTCCGGGTTCTGAAGAGCCGTTGCCACGACATCGGCGACGACTTTCTCCACATACTCTTCGGCCCTGCCGAGAATCTCGTTCGAGAAGGGCTGGATGAGCACGCGCTTCATCCGCGTGTGATCGGGCGGGTCGGACACGATGAGCATCTTGTTCGCGACGGCGTCGACAGCGGAGTCCGCCGAGCCGAGCCGCATCCCTTTCACCGAGCTCATCCTCGTGGTGTCTCTGTGAACGGACACCACGTCGTGGTACTTGGTGACGCTCCAGAACCCTTCCGGCTCCCCTGCCGGATGCTGCCAGGACACTGGATCGTGTGCCCGGTACCAGGCGAAGACCTCGTAGAACGTGGTTCCCTGGAACAGACCTGGCTCGAACAGGTCCGGCGCCGTGCGCTGGTTCATCCGCGCACCGCCTGCCGTGGAGCGGCCGCGACCACAGCGTCCAGGAGAAGCCCGATGAGGACGTCACGGTCCATGAATTCGTGATGATCCGCATCGATCACATGATGGCCTTCATAGTCCGTCGTTCTCGCCTGCCACCCGGACATCTGCTCGGTGGTGACGATAGTGTCGCGGCGTCCCGACACCGATCGGAGCGAGGTACGCGTCAGCGGTGCGGACGGAACGCTGTAGTCGGCCATGAGACGCAGGTCGGAGCGCATCGTCGCGACGGCGTAACCGGCGGAATCGGACTCGCGGACCCAGGGAGGCAGCAGGGCCGTCAACTCCGCCAAGGGCGGGTTCGCAGCGGGGAAGGTGCTCCAGTACTCCGGTGATCGGGCCGCGGCCACCACCAGCGAATCAGGCGCCGCCCCTTCGGCTTCCAGCTTCCGCGCAACCTCATGGGCGATGACCGCACCGAGGCTGATGCCGAGGAAAACCATCGGTCCGCTTCGCCTCGGATCGCGTAATGCGGAGCTGAGGCAATCGACAACCTCGGACAGGTTGCCCGGCGAGGGATCCTGCAATCGGTCCTCACGTCCCGGCAACTGCACCCCCACCAGGTTCAGTCCCGGGGGACACGCCAATGCGATCGATCGCAGGCGCAGGCAACCCGCTCCCGACTGCGGGAACACCACAACCGTCGTGGCGGCAACCGTCGTGGCGGCGCTCACGTCGGCCGCGGTGAAGGATCGCAGGTAGGTCACGCCGGCCTCGTCTCGTCGATCAGGGTGGCCAGTGCCCGAGGCGTCCTGGCCGTGAGGACGTCGGTGATCGAGACGGTGACCTCGAGTTCCGCCTCTATCCGAGAGGCCAGTTGAGCGGCAAGAAGTGAATGTCCACCGACCGCGAAGAAGTCGGAGTCCGCGGCGACGCTGTGCCCGAACACTCCGCTCCAGGCACCGAGGACGCTGTCGAGGACGTGGCCGTCACGCACGGGCTGGGTGTCGTCCGCGCCCCCATCATCCTGGCGGGATCGTTCGGCATCGCCGAGCGCGGCCACCTCGCGACGCGAAACCTTACCGGTCGGCTCGAGGGGAACATCGACGATGCGATGTAGGAACGTCGGGCACAGCTGTCGTGGCAACCGGGCGGCAAACCGGGAAGTGAGCTGCTCTCGCAGGCCACGGTCCAGTGGGGCGCCGGATACCGTTTGGAGACCGATGGCGAGTGTGTGCGGCTCACCTCGCAGATAGGCCACCGCCCTTGCGATGTCCGGTATCTCGCGGGCGATGCTCTCGATTTCTTCCAGCTCGATACGGAAGCCACCGACTTTGACCTGGTCGTCCATCCTGCCGAGGCAATGCAACTGCCCATCGGCGCGCAGTACCCCAAGGTCCCCCGTACGGAAATGTCGGGTGCCGTTCCAGTCGATGAACCGATCCGCGCCCGCCGCGCCCGTCCTGACGTATCCGAGGGCGACTCCGGCGCCACCGATGAGAACCTCACCGGTGACGCCGGCCGGAACCTCGTTCAGGTGGGCATCGACGACGGTAACGGTGTAGCCCGACAACGGACGACCGATCGAGCGGGGGTCGTCGCCGCGAACGGTATCGGCCATGGTGGCGGCGATAGTGGTTTCGGTCGGCCCGTAGACATTGATCACTCGGTCGGCGATCTCCTGGAGCCGCACGACGAGGGAGTCCGGGCAGTGCTCTCCGGCCACCACGGCAACCTCGACCGGCGGGAGGTTGTCGATCGCGGCGTAGAGCGAGGGGGTCATGCAGAGGTTGTCGATCCGCTGTGCGGCGAGGGCCTGTTCCACGTTCCCGAGCGTGGGGTCGAGCGCGACGCATGTGACGCCGTTGACGAAGGGAGTGAGTATCGACCACAGCCAGCCGTCGAAACCCGGAGAGACTACCGAAACGGCTCGACTGCCCGGCCGGTATCCCAGCGATTCGGCATTGTCCAGAAGGTTCTCCAGGGCGGCACATCCGACGCGAACGCCCTTCGGGCGACCGGTGGTGCCTGAGGTGTAGACGACGTACGCCTCCGCCCCGCGCTCCCTTCCGGTCTCGTCGCCGTACGCCAGCTCGGCGAGGGGACGGCCGGTGGACTCGGTCTCGGAGCGGGACGTCTCGATGACCATGAGACCCAGATCTGCGGCATTCGGTTCCGATGACACGAGCGCGGAGCAACCGGCATCCTGCGTTGTCCAGCGCAGCCGCTCGACCGGGTGCCGTTCGTCGAGCAGCACCGCCGACGAACCGTTTGCCCAGATCGCCAGCAGGCTGCTCAGTGCGTAGCGCGACCGGCCGGCCATCACGGCGACTCGATCGCCTGCCCCGACTCCGGCCCGCTCAAGTCGCCCTGCCAGCGTCCGCGTCGAAGTGGCGATTTCTCCCCAGGTCAGCTCGCCGTCGTCGATTCCGATGGACCCCGCTCCGCCGGGGTACTCAGATGCCCAGCGTTCCAGCACCTTCATCGCGCGCGATACATGAGGAATGGCTGGAGTGCTGGTTAAAACAGGTCTGCTCACGACATCTCCCCCGTGGGTTCATCAAGAAGCTCCCGGCGCTTCGAGATACCTCTGCTGTCAACTGCCCCTCTGCACAGCCCTACTCCGAGAACCCTGCTCGGGAGACAAAGGCGACACTGTGGTTCGGCACGCCGCCTCCATCATCGCGGCTTGGTGGCCCACAGGATGACATTCGTGCCGAAGAACTTCTTTCGCCAGCCGATGCCCTTGAAACCAAGTCCACTCAGAATTTCGGCGATGTGTTGTGGCGACTCGAAGGCGAGCGTACTGGATTCCAGATAGCTGTAGGAGGATCGGTCGCGGGCCACAACCTGCCCCAGCAGCGGAACGACAGTGCGCACTCCCCACTTCACCACCGGCTTCGCGAGACCGCTCGGGGGGCACGTTTCGAGAATCACGATCCGGCCACCGGGCTTGAGAACTCGGTACTGCTCGCGAAGCACTCCGTCCAGGTCTTCGACATTCCTGAGGAGATAGCCCTGGGTGATTCCGTCGATTGACTCGTTTTCGAACGGCAGGCAGGCTGCGTCCGCCTGCCGCCATCGCACCGCGTCTGCCCCGGACTTGGTCCTCGCACGCCGCAGCATCTCCTCCGAGAAGTCGACGCCCGTCACGGTGGCGGCGGGGTACCTGCGTGCCGCCGCCAAGGCGATCACGCCGGTCCCGGTGGCCAAGTCCAACAGCTGTCCGCCCGCCGGCGGTGCGACACGTGCGGCCACCTCACGACACCATTTGTCATGACGGCCGAGCGTCATGACAAAGTTCATTCGATCGTAGTACCCGGCGATCTTCTCGAAGATCCCGTGCACGTCGGAGCCTTTGCCGCGGGGCGTGCGGTCAATGGTCACCGTTGGGGCCTCCTCCCACTGGAATGCTCACCTCTGACTCCGCCCGGTCCAGATGGCGACTGGCCCTGGAGTCCCTTCCGGACACATCCGTCCAGACCATGACCGCAAGAGCGAGGAGCCCGATCAGCGCTGAGCCCACTGACGGTCGCCACGCGAAGAGCAGGAGGCCGAGGAACACAACGGACACATACATGTCGCGTTGGCCGACCAGGTTGTACTCCAGCTGCGTTCGGGCCCGGACCATGGAGATCATGTTAGCCACGGCCGGCAGCGTCATGAGGCCCACATAAGCCAGGCGATCGGGCAGCCCGGTGACCAGAACGAGCACCGGGAACGCGGCATAGACCAGTGTGGTCGCTATCGCGGCGGCCCAGGCGGCGGAGCGCTGTGATGACATGAGCGCTGGAATCGTCCTGAGTCCTGCCGCCTTGTCTCCGGCGTAGTCGGGAACATTTTTCATGATTCCCTTCGCGAAGTACCAGCAGAACAGGAAGGAGCCAAGGGCAACTGGCTGATAGGAGTCGTACTGAGGAATCTCCCACCACGAGTCCCCCAGAAGTGCGCCCGCGATGAACGGTTCGGTGACCGCCATGGCGAACACAGCCATCCCGGTGACCGGACGGCCCTTGAGCCGGAATCTCGGTGAGGAGTAGCCGAGAACCAGGAACACGCTGAACACCCAGATGATGCTCTGGGCGAGCGACATCACCAGCGATAGCACGAGCATGAGGCCCAGGCTTGCGTACACAATCCTCTGGAGCAGCTGCTCGCCCGCTGTTTCGACCAGCTTCAAGCGGCCGGGTACGTTCTTCCCGTCCTCCACGAGATCCGTCACGGCGTTGTGCGCATTGGCGGCCAGCGGAGCGAGAACATGAAACACGATGCCGAGCACCACCACGAGGTCGAAACCGTGATCAGCCACGGAGACACCCACGCAGAATGAGAGTGGGGTGACCAGAAGTGTACGAGGACGCACGAGCTCAACTATCGCGTTGAAACGTGCCACGCGGCGCATTGGCCACCTCTCATGATGTCGTGCGTTCCAGAAGACATGTACCAGCGGCATGTACCAGCAGCAGCTACCAGCGGCGGGGGTTCAGATTCTTGTGAGGGTCAGTCCGAACCCGTCTCGCGGCCTGAGGGTGATCAGCGCCATGGGCTCCGGCCCTGTGGAGTCCCGCAGCGAGATCTCGAACTTGTCGACCACATTCATCACCAGCAGACTCATCTCCATCATGGCGAATCCCTTGCCGATGCACATATGGGCACCGGCACCGAAGGGCAAATACGTTCCCTTGCCGGGTGCGCCGTTCATGAAGCGCTCCGGAATGAATTCGTCAGGCCGTTCCCAGACGGCCGGATCCCGCTGGATGGCTGCGACGTTGAGCATCACGAGCGCCCCTTCGGGAGCCTCGGCCGAGCCGATGAGCGCATCCTTCTTCGCATGCCGTGGAATGGTCGGGGACGGCGGGAACAGCCGCATACTCTCGTTGATGACGCATTCCAGAAATGCGCCGCTTCGCAGCTCCTTGTGACCGCATGGAGCACCCTCGTGATCAATCGATGCAGACGAACGCACCTCCTGGCGAACGCTCTGCTGAATGTCCGGGTAACACGCGAGCAGGTAGAGGATCCACGTCAGTGCACTGGCCGTGGTCTCGTATGCGGCCAAGAACGTGGTCAGAACTTCGTCCCGCACCTCGAGATCGGTCAATGGTTCCGCGGCGTCGCCGACTCTGGCATCCAGCAGAAGATCCAGAAGGTCGTCGTGCTGTTCGTCGGATCTGCGTCGTTCCTGGATGAGCCGATAGACGAGATCATCGAGAGTTTGCAAGGTCGACGTGAATTGACGGTTACGTCGGCTCGGCACGCTCACCGGTAAGGAGAACGGCCCCCGGAGTCGACGTTCGACGAAGTCGAGCAGGAACGAGGCCGTGACTGGCGTGATGATGTCGGACACTGTGTCGCCGTACCGGCTGAACATGCAGATCGACACGCTGTCGAGGGCGACGCCCAGCATTTCCTCATGAACATTCAGGTCGGTTCGGTCCTGATGTTCCCATCGCCTGGTGCGTTCAGCCATCACGGTGGCCATCTTGCGCTGCATGCCCGCAAGGCTGGAGCGGCTGTACATGGGCTGGAGAGCCCTCCGCCGCTTCAGCCAGTTGTCATGGTTCGGATTACTGATCAACCCGTCCCCGAGCACCAGCCTCAGCGGATTCTTGCCGTCCGGCTTGCCGAAGGTATGAATGTCCGAGAGGACAATGTCCGCCGCCGTGCTTCGATTGACGAAAAGTATGCTCTTGGGGCCGACACGGAAAGACGACACTTCGCTGCCGTCCGAGGCGGCGTACTGGATGGCATTCAGCAGGTTCGCCCGCAGTCGCAGAGCATCTCCGAGCACCGGAACGCGCATCCCTGGTGCTGTCGGCGACGAGAGAACACCGCTGTTATGCCGTATCTGCCTCGTGGGCAGTGCGCTGCTTGCAGTTCCCGCCATCCCCGATCCCCATGGTCAGCCGATGTGTCTCGCAGAGCGCTGGATAGAGAGTCCAAATCGAGTACACGGAGAAGACAGTTGCTTTCGCCTACAGCAGGCATACCGACATCCCCCGGTTGTCACGAAGATCTTTCCTACCCTGTAAAGGTCAAGTGGCACAACGATCTGACAGGAAGCTGCCAGCCAGTCCACGGCCTTTCCCCGCAGATGGCGAGGCGTTGAAGTGGCGCAGGAACGATCGTGGATCACCCGGCGAATGGCGCCAAGGTGAGGCGCGGTTGTGGGCCACACACCACGAGGGGACCGCACCCCGAACGGGTGCGGCCCCCTCGTCCATGCTCCCCTCGGACCGGTCAGGAATACACCGGCACCGGCAGTGAGCAGTCGTTGTACCTGTTGCCCGCACAGCAGGCGGTCAAGGCGAGGCGGATCACGCCTTCACCGTCAGGCCGGGCGAGCACAGGGCACCCGAGGAGTTGCTCATGCACAGATTGACGTGCAGCTTGCGGCCCTCGGCGACATCCTTGGTCCGCTGGACGCGGTCACCTGATCCGCTGGTGCTGATCTTGATGCCTACGGACGCCTCGCCACGCGAGCCGAAGGGCCGCGGTGATGATTGCGGCGCCTGCCGCAGCGGCAGTACGCGCAAGGAAGAACTGCGTTGCCAATGAGTGCACTTGTGGCTGTGAAGGGCCAACGGTCCCCCACCCCTCCCCGTAACCGCCCCCAGCCGGGGTCAGCAGATGTCGCGGTACGGGACCTCTGGGATGTACGTGGACCAGTCGGCGCGCGACAGGCCGCCGCCCGCGCGTTCGCAGATGGCGGCGGTGGCGCGGGCGGGGTCGACGGGGTAGGCCCTGAGGGGGGTGCGGGCCCCGGCCACAAGCAGCGTCCGGTCGTCGGGGCTGAACGCGATCGCCCGGACGGGGTCGGCAGCGGTGCTGAGCGTGCCCCCCAGCGGACGCCCCGAGGCGGCGTCCCACAGCTGGACCGTGCCTTTCGTACCGGCCACGGCCAGCGTCGCGCCGTCGTGCGAGTAGGCGAGGGCGGCCACCGGCTCCCGCGTCCGGGCCTGTCCCGCGTACGTTCCGGAGAGCAAGCCCAGGCGTCGCACCCCGTCGCCGTCATACACGGTCACCCGGCCGGAGCGGCTGCCCAGGGCGAGCCGTTCGCCGTCGGGGCTGTAGGCGAGCGCCCGGGCGTTCAGCTGCCCGGTGGTGTTCGGGGCCCGACGGGCCGAGGGCAGTGTGAAGCCGAACCCGTGCGTGGTGGCCAGCTGTCGCCCGTCGGGACGCACCGCCATGGCGCCGGCCGGAGGAGCCGACCAGGAGGGGGCTCCGTCGGGGGCCTTCTCGGTATGTCGCGCCCTGTGCGTGCGGCGCTGTGCGTCCCACTTCTCCAGCACGGCTCCGGCGCCTTGGCGGAGGGCGAAGAGGGAGGAGCCGTCCGGGCTCAGCGCGATGGCATCGACGCTCTCCGCCTCCTTGACGTCCTCCGTGAGCACCAGCTCCGCCCGCTTGCGGTTCTCCCGTAGATCCCACACCGTGATCCGCTGCGGGTGCGCCCCGGTCCCCACTCGGTCCTCCGGGGCATCGCGTACCCGCTGCGTGCCGACCCCATAGGCCAGAGTCCGCCCGTCGCCGCTGAACGCCAGGTACGCCCAGCACTGCTCGCTCTTCCTCAGCGACCGGTCGGCCGTTCCGCAGTCGACCGGTGGCAGCGGGGCCGCCCGGCCGCCGCCGTCGGTGGGCCGCGCCTCGAACCGCATCTGATCCCCGTGGCGGCGGGCCGTGACGACCAGCCGCCCGTCGGGGCTGAACGCGGCCTTCTGGGCTGGTTCCCGGCGCCGGGGGGAGGCGGTGGCATCGCCGAGGAACAGCGTCCGCACGGCGCCGTCGCCGTCGCTGGTCCCCTCCTGGTACCGGATCACGCCCCGGTCCGGATCGAGCCAGTGGCCCGGGGCGTAGTCGCTGGCCAGCCGGTGTGAGTAGACCGCCTCGGCGGTGTCCGCGGAGATCCGCCACAGCGTGAGCTTCTGGTCGTCCACCGTGGAGACGAACCGCCCGTCGCGGCTGAAACGGACGTCTTCCAGCGTGTCGGCGCCGTAGGGGATCCGCATGGTCTTCCCGGTCCCCAGATCCCAGAGGTCCAACTTCTTGCGGCCGACCGCCAGCCTGCGGCCCCGCGGATCGAACTCCCACGCCTTGCCGCCGTCGGGGGTCGGGCCGGCACTACAGACGGCGTGCGACAGCGCCGCGGCGCGGGGCGGGCGCATCTGACGCCGCGCGGCGATGTCCCAGACTTCCAGGGCGCTCCCCGCGCACAGCGTTACGAGCCGGTCGTCCGGACTGACGACCGGTTGGTAGACGTCCTTGCCCGCGCGCTGGAACACCAAGCGCCCGCGCCGCACATCCCACAGCCTGACCGAGTGCTCGTCGGCAAGGAGCACCGTGCGCCCGCTCGGGGCGTACACGGCGTCCGGGGTGTCCTCGTGGCCGAGAGCGAGGCGCGGACCGACCGGCTTCCCGGTGTCCAGGTCACGGATCGTCAACTGACCGCCCGCCGCCACCAGCAACCGCCGCCCGTCCGGGGACAGGTCCATCACCTGCTCCTCGCCGGCCAGGCGGAGTCCACCAGTCCGGCGGTGGCCGGGCATATCCCAGCGCTGTGCCCGGCCGGCCGCGACCTTCACCACCGTTCGCCCGTCCGCGCTGAAGTAGGCGTTATCGCCGGCCTCCGCACCGGGCACGGTGAAGGAGTCCTGCTCCTGCTGCGTCACCGCCCCCAGCAGCGCCGCCCGCGCCTCGTCCGTGTGGCTGATCCGCCACGCGGCGACGCTCAGCCGCAGCGCCGTCACCGGGTCGGCGGAGCGCATGTTCTCCGTGATCGACGCGACCCGGCGGGAGGTGGCCTCCGCGCGGCGCCGGTCGCCCTCGCGGTTCTGCTGCCAGGCCACCGTGCCCGCCACCATCGCCAGGACGAGCAGCAGGGACAGCGTGCCGACCACGGCCCGGACCCGACGGCGCTCGCGTTGCCGCCCGCCGCTGCTCGCGGTGAGGAACGCCCGCTCCACGGAGGTGAGGGCGGCCCGCTCCCGGTCCGAGCCGAACGCCTCCGCCGCCTCCGTCAGCCGCGCCCCGCGGTACAGCGCGCCCCGATCCCGGTCCAGCTCCTGCCACGCCCGGGCGGCCTCAGTCAACTTCCGGTGGACGCGCAGCCGCCCACGGTCCTCCTCGATCCAGCCCCGCAGCCGCGGCCAAGCGGTGATCAGCGCCTCGTGGGCGAGGTCGACCACCCCGTCGTCCACCGTCACCAGGCGGGCCCGGACCAGGCGCTCCAGCACCACCGAGGTGTTGTCCGACGTATCCCCCGGTGTTCCGTCCGTTTCCAGCTCCGTCCGGTCCGCCGGACGCCTGGTGTCTTGTGCGCCCTCGCCGGGGGTGACCAGCCGCAGCAGGATCCGGCGGGCCAGCTCCGCTTGGCGCGCGGACAGTTCGCCGTGGACCCGCTCCGCCGTCGCGGCGATCGCGCCGTGCACCCCGCCCACGGACTCGTACGCCTCCTCCGTCAGCGTCCGTCCGCGCCGTCGGCGCCAAGTCTCCAGCAGGGCATGGGACATCAGCGGCAGACCGCCCGGTTCGTCGGCGACCTCGGCCACGATCCGGGCGGTCAGCGACCGCTCCACGATCAGGCCCGCCGCGGCGGCCGGCCTCACGATCGCCTCGCGCAGCTCGGCCGGTCCCATCGGGCCGACGAGCAGTGTGGCGCCGCGCAGCGCGGCCGTCAGCCCACGGTGTCCGGCGCACCGGCCGAAGAAGTCGGCCCGTACGGCGACGACGACGCGCAGCCGGCTCTCCGGTTCGCGCGCCGAGAGCAGCGCATCAATGAACTCCTGCCGCTCCGCAGGATCCTGACAGAGTGTGAACACTTCCTCGAACTGATCGACGATCAGCCAGGTGTCGCCGTCGCCGGCCTTCGGGATCAGCGCCGCGCGATGGGTACGGACCGGGTGCTCACCCGGCGTCAGGACCCGGATGACGACGGGCGGTGGTACCGCCGACGGGGCGCCACCGCCGTTCCCGGGGTTCCGGAGGGCGGGGATCAGGCCCGCCCGCAGAAGCGAGGACTTGCCGCTTCCGGAGGGGCCGAAGACGGCGGTGAACCGGTTGCTCCGCACCAGCTCCACGACATCGGCCACGAGCCTGTCCCGGCCGAAGAAGCGCTCGCGGTCGCCCGGTTCGAAGCGGGCCAGGCCGCGATAGGGCGGGTCGACGGCGGCGTCGTCCTCGGCCCGTTCCCCGACCGCCTCCTCCGCCGCCTCCGTGGCCGCCTCCCGCCAGCGCTCCTCCCACTCCGCCCGGTCCCCGCCGCACACTTCGACGTACGCCAGCGTCACCGGCAGCGAGGGCAACTGCTCGCCCGCCGCCGCCTGGGACAGGGCCGTGACCGAGTACCGCACCCGCTGCGCCATCGCCCGGTAGGTCAGCCCTCCGGCCTCCTGACGTAACTTGCGCAGCTCGTAAGCGAAACGCTGAACCGGACCCGCACTCGGGTCCACCGGCCTCTCACGGCGGCCCATCTGTTCTCCCCCTTGTTGTACCGCTCCCCGTCGCACCCCCAACCACCAGCGCCTTCTTCATTGTTCAGCGCTTCGGAAGCGGGCTGCTGAACAACCGTACAGCCACTGGAACGGCGGAGCGGGCAACGCTACGCTCACCGCCTCCACTCGGCCTGACGCACACACCACATGGGCGGCGGGCATAAAGCTCATCCCCAGGGCGGAGGACGAGGTGCCCTACATGGTGCCCACCGTGTGGGAGCGCAACGAACGCAAGGGATCCGGCTGGAAACCGATGAAGAACAGGGCCCACACTGTGGGGCTGCTCCAGCACTGGGACGGCACCCGCTGGAAGGCGCGGAAGCTCCCTGACATCGGCAAGGGGCACAACGGCTGGGCCCTGAGCGACGTCACCGCGCTCGCCGCCGATGACGTGTGGGCAGTGGGTGGCACCTGGACGGCTGACGCCCGTTGGCAGGGGCTGGCGCTGCGCTACGACGGCAAGAAGTGGGGCAAGGTCCCGCTGCCGAAGGGAACCAAGCCTCTGAACTCGGTCGCGATCAGTCAGGGTGACCCTGTCCCTGGAGTTGAAGACGGAGCGGACCAGCGCCGCGCTCCGCCACTCCGTCGATGCACCTGCCCGCCGACGGCGCCAAGCCGTATGCGTGGGCCGTCTCGGTCTCGGGCCGGACCATCGACGTCGTCGGTGATCACCCGGCCACAGGCTCCCAGGAGGTGGGTCCCGGCTCGGTGCTGACCGCGCGCCGGTAGCGGCGAGAGTGAGGGGGATGGGCGGGTGCTGCCACCGGCGGTAGACCGCGGTGATCCCGGCGGCGACGGCTCGGCCAGGGTCTCGGCCTCGGTCGGCGGCGGGCGGCGGGCGACACCGGCCACAGCAGCCTTCAGTGGCGGCTGGACGGGGCACCTCATACCGGTGGCTGCGGGTCGTACTGGATGCCGCGTCGCACCTCACGCGCGCGCTCTGGCGATGCCAGCCGGGCGACCAGGTGAAGAGCCATGTCGATACCGGCTGAGATCCCCGCAGAGGTGACCACGTCACCATCGTCGACAAACCGCTCGTCCGCCCGCACGTCGATGGTCGGGTCGAGCTCCGCGAGCCGTTCCAACGACGCCCAGTGTGTCGTTGCCGGCCGTCCTGCCAGCAACCCAGCCGCTGCGAAGACCAGCGAGCCCGTGCACACACTCGCCATCAGAGGAACCGATCGCCGCTGGGACCGGACCCACTCCAGGTGCTCGTCATCGTTGAGCTGAGGACGAGTTCCCCGGCCGCCGGGGTGCAGCAGCACATCCAGCCCCGGCATGTCGGCCATCGAATGATGCGCCTCGATGGTCAGCCCCTTCGCACAGGTCACAGGCTTGCCGTCGGCAGAGAAGCAGAACACCTGCCATCCGTCCTCGGCAAAGTTGCGTGTCCAGTACGACAGGACCTCCCACGGACCGACGGCGTCGAGCTCCTCGACCTCCGGGAACAGCAGGATCCCTATCTTCCGCGCGTCATTACGGGCCATGCCGCCATCCAAACAGACCCGCTCCCACCCGACCACGGGCTTCGCCCCGCGCCCGTGGCGACATCCGATGTCCGGCGCGTTCAGGACACCCAGTCTCCATGTCGGTGGTCAGTGCCATGATGCCCGGCACGTTCGACGGCACAGGAGCAGAGCATGGTGGAGCAGGCGGTACGACCGATAGTCGAGGCGATCGTGGCCGAGGCCCCGAACGGCTGGACGCATGCGGTGCTGCACGGCCGGGCAGGGCGGGGCGGCACCGGAGCGACCGGCGGCTACAGCCGGCAGCAGGAGCGCTTGAACACGGGCCTGCCCAATCCCTACAAGGAACTCATGGCACTGGCGGAGAGAGTGCGCGAGGACCGTGGCTGGGAGCCCATCAGCCTGGAGATTCAGTGCCGGCCGTCCGGCGAGTACCGGCTCGTCGCCTTCAGCGACGCCATCAGCAGGGTGACCGGGATGGGCACCGGATTCCAGGTGGTCCTGGACCCCGACTACCGGTTGCCCCAGCCCGGCCGGCATCAGCAGCCCGGCACCGCCACGCCGGCGGGCGACCCCGAGTTGGCCGTGGCCCGCTTCCGCGCCTACCTCGAGCGGCGTGCCGCGATCCTGGGACACCCCGAGGAACTGCCCCCGCCCGCCACCGCCGCCGCGATCGAAGAGGCCGAACGCCGTCTGGGCCACCGCCTGCCCGCCGACCTGCGGGCGCTCTACCTGATCGCCGACGGCGACGGCCTCGGCCACCACCACCGCTACCTGTTCCAGGGCAACGCCTGGCTGTCGCTGGAGAGCATGGTGGCCGAGCACACCGAGTGGGGCGCGGGCGAACGGCCCTGGTACGGCTGGGATCTGGAATGGGACGCCGTCGTCTTCGACACCACACCCGCCGACACCGTCCGCCGCTGTGGAGGCCACCCCGGGTGGTTGCGCTTCGGCACCGGTGAGGACGGCAACTTCCTGGCCGTGGACACCGCTCCGGCCCGCGACGGTCGCCCCGGCCAGCTCATCCGGACCGGCCGCGACTACGAGGAGGGACCCGCCTACGTCGCCGATTCGGTCACCTCGCTCCTGGGCCACTACCTGGAACTGATGGACCAGGGCGCCTACGAGAAGGACGGCGACCATATCTTCCTGCTCGAGCCCGACCACGATCCCGCTCCCCAGCAGATCATCGGTGGCGATATCCCCGACGAGGTCCCGCCCACCCTCCAGGCGATGCACATCAACAACGTCACCGGCCTCGTCGACCTCGCCCCGCTCACCGCCGCCCCCAAGCTCCAGCGCCTACACCTCAATAGCGCCACCACCGCCGACCTGACGCCCGTGCGCGAACTGCCCGTCGAATCGCTGCGCATCAGCCTCACCGAAGGCGATCTGACTCCCCTCGAAGCCCACCCCCACCTCACCTCCATCGACCTGACCACCACCGCCCCAGCCGACATCACCTCCCTGCGCACCATCCCCCACCTGCGGGGCCTCGACCTCTCGGAAGCCGAGGTCACCAACCTGCCCGTCCTGGCCGACCTTCCGGATCTCCGCTACCTCTCCCTCACCGCCCGCCAGTGGACCACCCTCCTCGATGAGGCCAAGGTGCCACCCACCCTCACCGCAGCCCTCCTGGCCGACCCGAACGCCACCTTCGACGACGCCCTCGCCTGGGCTGCCCGCCTCGGCCTCAGCACGGAGAACGCCCTCCGCATCACCGGCACCCTCGAGACCGTCGGCGGTTGACATACGACGCTCTGGAGCCGACCCGGTCGTGGTCACACAACCGGGCCAGCTCCTGCACGAACAGCGGTCCGTGCCCGCGTGCGGTCGGTCAGTCGAAAACCCGCAGGATGAACCGCCCCGCTCCCGCAATCCCACGCCCAATCCACCCGAACAACCCGAACTCCGCGGCGACTTCCCCAGCGTCAGCGGCCATGTCCGCCCGGTCCAACCTCGAACGGCACTGGGAACAAGACCGAGGCCACCGGCGCCGCTGTCCGCCGCACTTCCTACACGTCGTCATGACCGCCATTCTCCATACCTCCGGAAACTCCTCTGATCTGGGCCGGATCGCTCGACTGTGCCATCTCCGCGGTGATGGCCCAGCGCTCATGGTCTCGCCACTCGCCGTTGATGAACTGGAAGGCGGTCGAGTAGCCCTCCCGTTGGAAGCCGAGGCGTTTGACGAGGTTCAGCGAGGGGGTGTTGTCCGGCTGGATGTTCGCCTCCAGCCGATGCAGTCCGAGATCACCGAAGGCATGTCGGACGACCAGTCCGAGCCCCTCGGTCATGTAGCCGCGGCCGGTCGTGGAGGCGTAGGCGGAGTACCCCAGAGTCCCGCTCTGGAGGGCGCCCCGGACGATGTTGTTGATGTTGACACCACCCAGGATCGCGCCGGTGCCGCGCAGGCAGATCACGAAGCCTTCGTGGGTGGGCCCCTCGAACCGCTTGAGCCGATTCCCGAACGCCTCGACCGTGTGCTCGGCGACGCCCAGCCAGCGGCGGAGCATCTCGGCGCTGTCCCGGGCCAGCGCTGTGAGCTCGCCATAGTCCTGGTGACAGATGTGTCGAACGGCCACTCGCGGGCCCCGCAGGAGGTATCTCGTGCTTGCCATCCGGGGATCCTAGGGCGTGTCGTCACGACGGTTGACCCTGACGCAGGGTCAACCACTCAGCATGCTCAGCATGACGACACGACGCAGAACGATCGAGGTCTCCGGACCGCACGCGCCATTGCCGACAGGCGACGAGGCGGCGCGGATCGAGAGAGGCGACACGACAATGCGGCACTTCACCGTCCATCACGACGGCGTCACGATCCCGGTATCCCGCGGCGGCCGGGGACGACCGCTGGTCCTGTGCCCTGGCCTGAACTCGACACAGGCCGATCTGCACGAGCTGACCGCGCTCCTTCGACGCGACCACGACGTGGTGACCTTCGACCTCAGGGGCCATGGCCTCGCCTCGCCCGCCGACCGCTACACCTTTGACGCGTTCCTGAGCGATCTCGTCGCCGTGCTCACGGAGCTGGGACGTCCCGGCCTGCCTTCGGCGCCCGTACTCGTGGGCTACTCGCTGGGCGCGGACCTGGCCGTGCACTACACCTCCGAGCATCCTGACACCGTCGCCGAGCTTGTCCTCATCGACGGGGCGAACCCGCTGCCCGAACCGTTCATCACCGATGCCGACCTGGCCGAATTCCGCGCAATGGCCGAAGACTTGGCCACGCGGCAAGAGGCCGAGCGGGCCAAGGGCAGCGCGCGTCAGGTCTCGCTCACCGCCCAGGACATCTTCGACCTGAACCTCGAGATCGATGTGGTTCGGTCCGCCCTCCTCGACCGGTACCGGACGATCGAGCACCCCATCAGCATGATCATGTCGGCCGCGATCGCCGGTGACAGCACCGAAGGGCGGGTGCCGCGGCACAACCAGCTCTGGCGTGCCGGTGTCGAACGGCTCGTTCACGAGCGGCCGGACATCGCCACGTCCTGGCTCGACACCGGCCACCGGCTGGTCTTCACCCACGCCCCGGTCATCGCCCAGATCATCCGCAACACACTCCACCCAGCCGACAGGCCGACTTCTTGAGCCGTTCCCAGGAGACTGGTCCGATGCTGACGATCGGCGAGCTGGCGTCGTACGCCGGAGTGACGGTGCGCGCGGTGAGGCACTATCACGCCAAGGGGTTGCTACCGGAGCCGGAGCGGGACCACTCCGGCTATCGAAGGTACGGCGCCGACGCCGTGGTCGAGCTGATCAGGATCCGGACCCTCGCCGGGGCCGGGGTCCCGCTGGCGCGCGTGCGGGAGCTACTGCGGGCCGACGAGGAGGAGTTCGCCGCGGCGGTCGCGGACATCGACAGGAGGCTGCGGGCGGAGATCCGGGAGCGGCAGCTTCACCGCGAGCGCATCGCCCGCCTCGCCGCCGGGGACAACCTGGCGCTGCCCACGGAGGTGGTCCAGTTCCTGGACCGACTGCGGGCGCTCGGGGTCGACGAGCGGATCGTCCAGGTCGAACGCGACGGCTGGATCCCGCTGGCCGCACACTCCCCCGAGCGAATCCCGGAGTGGATGGCACGCAAGCGGGAGCAGATCGCCGACCCGCGGCTCATCGACTTCTATCTCATCCTGGGCCAGGCTCTCGACCGGTCCGACGACGACCCTCGGCTGGTCGAGCTGGCCGACGAACTGGCCGCCTACGTCACGCAGATGGCCGACGAGCGGGGCGAGGACTACGTCGACGACACCGACATCGAGCCACCGTTCGTCAAGCTGATGGACACGCTGGCCTTCGACGCCTTGCCCCCGGCCCGCCGACTGATCGAGCTGCTGAAGGAGCGAGGCTGGACCGGCTGGACCAAGCTCGAGCGCGTGGACCCGACACGGGATGCGGCCGGAACACGGCAGGAAGACACCGAGTCTGGTGCCGATCCAGGATCTGCGTAGCCCCTTGGAGAGCGGGGATCCTCGTGCTCTCAGATGGAGTCGACGTAGGCGTTGCGCAACCGCTCGTACCAGCCGCCGCCTCGCCCGCCCAGGCGGTCACTTCGCCTCCGGCGCCAGTTCGCGCAGGACGGCCGTGGCGAGTGCTGCGTCGAGTGCGCCCACGCCGGTGAGGTCGGCGACCGTCATCGCCCCGTCCGGCCGATCGATGGGGCTTTCGAGCAAAAGGCCGACGGGCGTATCGCTGGTGTCGGTGGTGGATCCTGCACGCACGGCACAGCCGAAGTCGCCGTGGTCCAGGCACTGCTGGTGGTCGTCCACGGCGATCAGCGCCGCGCGGGCGAAGAGCGCCGGTGGCAGTTCGTTCTTGTGCGGCATGTCGGTGCCGATGCCGGTCACGTGCGCGCCCTCGCGGACCTGATCGGCTCGCAGGACCGGAGCCGTGGCCGGTGTGGTGGTGATGATGATGTCGGCAGCGGCTGCTTCGTCGGCCGAGGCGGGCCGGGCGTGATGCCCGAGCGCATGGAACGTCGCGCACAGCGATTGGGCCTTGTCCTGGCTGCGGCCGTGGACGAGCACCGTGTCGATCGGGCGGAGCCTGGCCAGCCATTCAACCTGGAGCCGGGCCTGTTCGCCGGTGCCGAAGACGCCCAGGGTAGCGGCGTCGGGTCGGGCCATGGCATGGGTGACCAGCGCGCCCGCCGCGGCGGTGCGCCACGCTGTGAGCAGGCCCTGATCGTCGAGGACCGCACGGATGTGGCCGGTGCGGGCGCTGACGACGCAGACCAGGCCATGGTTGGTGGGCAGGCCGACTGCGGTGTTGCGGTAGAAGCCGGTGGCGATCTTGACGGTGAAGTCGGGCGTGCCGGTGACCCAGCCGGCCTTGACGTGGCAGTCACCGTCGTCATCGGGAAACTCGAGGTGCAGCGGTGGTGGCACGCTGGTGCGGCCGTGGGCGTGGGCGATCAGCGCGTCACGGACGGCGGCGAGGACCAGCTCCGGCGTGGTGGCGCGCTTGATCTCGGCGGTGCCGAGGATGAGCGGGGTCATCGGTTGGCCCGCAGCCACTGGGTGAAGGCGTCCAGGCCCGCTTCAGGGTTGGCGCGGCCGACGCCGATGCGGAACCGGTCGGTGGGGGTGGGGGTGAGCTCGGAACGGTAGATGCTCGCGGGCAGCAGCAGGACACCGGCCTCCTCGACCAGGCGGGTGCAGAACTCCTCCACCCCTTCGGGGCCGAGGTAGCGGGGGTAGGCGACGCAGCCGCCGTCCGGGGACTGCCACTCGAAGAGGTCGGCGAACTCGGCGAAGAACGCGTCGAAGAGCGGCAGGTTGGCCTCGATGAGCGCCCGGTTGCGGTCCAGGATCGTCGTGCGCGCCTTGAGCGCGATACGGGCCAGGACCTCACTGGGGGCAGAGTTGCAGATGGTGGTGTAATGCTTGGCCCGCTCCAGCCTGGACAGCAACTCCCGGTCGCGGCAGGCGATCCAGCCGATCCGCAGGCCGGGCAGGCCGAGCGACTTGGAGGTCACGTTCAGAGACAGGGCGCGCTCGGACAGGTCGGCGGCCTGCGGCAGGGTGCGGGACGGGTCGCGCTCCAGGCCGCGGTACACCTCGTCGCTGAACAGGTGAATGCCACGCTCGTCGCACATGCCTGCCAGCTCGGTGAAGTCGGCGGCGCTGATGACCTTGCCGGTGGGGTTGTTGGGGAAGTTCACCGAAACGATCCGGGTGTTGGGGCGGAGCGCCGCTTTCACCTGGTCGAGGTCCAGAGCCCAGTCGCGGCCGGCGTCCAGGGCGACACCGGTCACCTCGCACAGGGCGAGCGGCACAGTCTCGGCCGCCTGGTAGTTCGGGGTCACCACAACCGCGTGGTCGCCCGCGTCCAGCAGCACGTTCATCGCCAGGTACAGGGCCTCCTCGGCGCCCGCGAAGCAGATGATGTCCGCCGCGTCGGCCCGCTCGTACATGCCGGAGATCGCCTCGCGCAGAGCCGGGTCGCCGAAGGTCTCGGTGTAGCCCAGGGAGAGGTTCTGGAACGCCGCGCGGTCCTGATCGTCGGCCAGGTCGAGCAACTCGCCGAGGTGCATGGTCTGGACGTCGGAGGCGGTCAGGTGGTGGCGCGCGGTGAACTCCCACCGGGAGAAGTAGGTTTCCAGGCGGAAGTCGGGCAGTCGGGTCATTGTGTGTGGTCCTTTGTGCTGGGTGCTCGGAGTTCGGCCAGCAGGCCGTAGAGAGTGGATCGGGAGACCCGCAGGGCACTGGTGACGACGGGGGCGGCACGGCGCACTGCGAAGACCTTGGCCTCGTCCAGCCGGGCGAGGACGGCCAGCCGGTCGGCGCGGGTCAGCCGCTCGACCGGGCGGCCGCACTCGCGTACGTACGCGCCGACGATGTGCTGGACGCGCTCGGTCCAGTCCTGCTCGAACAGTGGCTCCGGCCGGGGCGCGGTCGGGGCGCCGAACGCGGACAGCACGGCCGCGGCCTGCTCCAGTGGCGTGCGGTCGAGATTGACGCACAGCACCGCGCCGGCCTTGCCGTCCGCGTCGCGCAGGACAGCGCTGACCGACGACAGGCGCCGGCCGTCCGCGAGCAGCTTCTCGTACGGTCCGAAGACGTCGCGCGCCGACGGGTCCAGCTCGTCCAGTTCGCCCAGCAGTGAGGAATCCCCCGGGCTGCGGGAACTCATCGGATTCCAGATCGCCAGGATCCGGTCGGCATCCGGGTCGTGCAGCACGACCTCGGCGTACGGGCCGAGCAACAGGGCGATGGCCTGACCCACGGGGGCCCACAGCCGCACCCGAGGATCCGTGCTCTCTTCGACTGCCTCCATGGAATGGACTATAAGTCCAAGCTGGACGAAGTGTCCACACAGGCGCTCGTCAGGTTGACCCGTGGTGGTCGCCGCGACGATGGAATCTCGCGCGGTACTCCCTCGGCCGCTGGCCCGTGTGTCTGGCAAAGATGCCGCTGAACGCCCCGGGGTCGCGGTATCCGACGTCGGCGGCGATGCGTGCGACGCTCATGCCGGTCGTCTCCAGCAGGTGTCTGGCCCGGCGCACCCGGGCCGTCTGCAGGTACGCGAGTGGCGTCTCGCCCGCTTCGTCGCCGAAGCGACGGAGCATGGTTCTGGTGCTGACGTGGAACTCCTGGGCGAGGGTGGCCAGGTCATAGCGAGCGCTGAGGCGCTGGTCGAGCCACCGCTTGACGCTGAGCGAGAACTCCTCGCCCACCGTGGGTATGAGCCCCGAGTCGACATAGGGAGCCTGCGTGGAGCGCGCATCATCAACGAGCGCGATACGTGCGGTGCTACGGGCGACGCGGGGGCCGTCGTGTTCGCGGATGAAGTGCAGCGCGAAGTCGTACATGGCGCTGAAGGCCGCCGTGGTCGTCACCCCCCGGTCGGTCACGACCAAACGCTCCGGGCGGAGGTGTACATCGGCGTACCGGCGGGCGAACCGATCCGCGAACAACCAGGACGTGGTCGCCTCGCGCCCGCCGAGCAGCCCGGCTTCAGCGGCCAGGAAAGCGCCTACGCAGATCGACACCACAGCGGTCCCCGAGGCCGCCAGCGATCGAATCGACGCTACTTCCGGTCCCAGGTGTGCGAGTGTCGCATCGAGATCGAGGGTGGGGGAAAGTTCGAAGCCCGGCACGATCAGGACATCCACCGGGCGCACCGCCGAGACGTCGAGGGCCCAGCCACCGGACGCGATCACACGCCGCCGGGGTGAGATGACCGACGCCTCGTAGGCCGACTGAACGGAGCCTTGCGCCGCGGCGACGTGCGTTGCCATGGCGAGGATGTCGGGGACTCCGAACACCTCCGACGCGAAGCAGCCGGGGTAGGCCAGCACACCAACTCGCAGCGGACTCATGCGGCCCTCCGGCACCAGTGAACGGGTGGCGATATCAACGGGATACGTGGCGATGCCGCCGCTTCTCACGGGGGCGGTCACTCATCAATCATCTCGGTTCATGACAACCATGCGAGGACAGAGCGACCCCCTGGACGACTTCACGCGGCGAGCCATCAGCGTCGATGACGTCGACAAGACCGTGTACGTCGCCGGGGCCGGACCGGCAGTCATCCTCATGCCTGAGATGCCGGGTATCAGCCCCGACGTCGCGCGGTTCGCCCGGTGGGTGCGTGATGCCGGCTTCTCCGTGTACGTGCCCTCGCTTTTCGGTGTCGACGGTGCCTACCCGCTCGCCGAGGCACGTGAGACCGTCGTTCGGCGCGCATGCGTCAGCGCCGAGTTCCGGGCGTTCGCCGGTGGCGGCACCAGCCCCGTCGTCACATGGCTGCGCGGCCTCGCTCGGCTGGCGCACGCCGAACGTGGCGGGCCCGGTGTCGGTGCCGTCGGTCTGTGCTTCACCGGCAACTTCGCCTTGACCATGGCGCTCGAACCCGCTGTCATCGCACCCGTGGTCAACCATCCCTCGCTACCGCTCGACGACCCCGGCGGTCTGGAGATCAGCGACGACGACGCTGCGGCCGTGGCTGAACGTGTCGCGCGAGACGGCCTGAAAGTACTCGCCTACCGCTTCGACAACGACAGGTGGTGCACTGGCCAGCGGTTCGCGGCCTACCGAGCACTGCTCGGGGACGCGTTCGATGGCCGCGTACTCAAGGCCGAAACGGCGAACACCAACCCTCCGCCCTTCTTCCGTGACGTCGTCGGCTGCGCCCACAGCGTCGTCACGGCACACCTCGTCGACCAGGACGGCCACCCCACCATGGAAGCCCGGAACGAGATCATCGCCTTCCTGGCCGAGCAACTCGGGACACAGCCGGAATGAGCCCTTGGCGCAAGGAATGTCAACTCGTGCCAAACGGCTCGGTTTTCGCGGCCTTGAGCTGATGGTCGGCCCAGACGTAGCTTTCGGGCAGCAAGTCAGTGATGAGAGCAGTTCGGATGTTGTCATCTTTGCCGACGATGACCTTGAGGGAGGGGAAGTAGTCGAGCAGGACCTGACGGCACCGGCCGCATGGGGGAACAACCCCCCGGTCGCGGTCTCCCACGGCAACGATCGTGTCCAGTTCGTAGGCGCCCTGGGCTGCTGCCGCGCCGATGAGGACCAGCTCGGCGCAGGGTCCTCCCGTGAAGTGGTAGGCATTCACCGCGGTGACGATCCGGCCGTCCCGGGCACGGGCCGCGGCTGCCATGGTGTGGTTGTCGCCCCGGCAGCGTGTGCGGGCGATGTTCGTTGCGGCCTGGATGAGTTCATGGTCGACGTGGGGGGCCTTCGTGGTCATCTTCTCCGCCTTCATCAGGTGTCAGGCGACGTTGACCCGAGTGACGGTGATGTGCAACCGAATATCGGCATCGAGATCCACAGCGGTCGGCGTATCGGCACAACGAACAGTTGTGCGTCACCGGCGGTCGGTTGTTTGATCGGGCGGCCCGCTACTCGCTTTGATGCCGATGGTCAGCGTGTGGTTGTCCAGTACGGGGAGAGGTGCGTTGGGTATGCCGGGCAGACGGGCGCTGGGGCGGCGGTTCGGGCGGCTGTGGGCCGCGTATGCCGTCAGCGTATACGGCACATCGCTCGGGTTCGGTGCGTTTCCGCTGATCGCGGTCCTTGTACTGGACTCCGGACCGACCCAGGTGGCGGCGCTGTCTGCCGCGGGGCGGGCGGTGGGGGCCGTGGTCGCGGTGCCGCTCGGTCCATGGGTGGAGTTCCGCCGTAAACGGCCGGTCATGGTGGCGATGGACCTGACCCGGTTCGCGGCGTTGATGAGCGTCCCCGCCGCGTTCGCGCTCGGCCGGCTCAGCTTCGCCCAACTCCTCGCCGTATCGGTTGTCGTCGCCGCGGCAGACATCGCCTTCAAGGCGGCCAGTGGGGCGTATCTGAAGGCACTTGTGCCACCGGAGGACCTGGTCCTCGCGAACAGCCGGTTCGAGTCCACCACATGGACCGCGACCACGGTCGGACCACCGCTCGGCGGAGCCGCGATCGGAATGTTCGGCCCGGTGACGACCGTGGTCGCCGATGCGGTCAGCTACCTGCTCTCGGCGCTGGGCATCCGCGCCATCGGCGGGACGGAACCGCTCCCCGCGCGAACCGGTGCACCGCGGCTGCGGGCACGCGATCTGCTCGAAGGATGGCGCCACATCCTCAACCACCCCGCGCTGCGCCCGCTGCTCCTCAACACCATCCTGGTCAACAGCCTGATCATGGCGCCTCAGCCGCTGCTCGCCGTACTCCTGGTGCGCGACCTCGGGTTCGCACCCTGGCAGTACGGACTGGTGTTCGCGGCCCCGTGCGTCGGTGGCCTGGTCGGCTCACGCCTCGCACACCGACTCGTGGCGCGGTTCGGGCAGCACAAGGTGCTCCTCACCGCCGGAACACTGCGCGCGTGCTGGCCCCTCGGCCTGGCGTTCGTGCAGCCCGGCGTCCCCGGGATCGTACTCATCATCACGATCCAACTCGGGCTGGTGACCTGCTGCGGGCTGTTCAATCCGGTGCTGGCCACCTATCGGCTCAACCACACCGCCCCCGACCGGGTCGCCCGCACCCTGACCGCGTGGTCGGTCAGCACCAGCGCCGCCATCGCGGCGCTGACCGCCGGGTGGGGTCTGCTGGCCGCCATCACCAGCCCCCGCACCGCGATCGCGGCCGCCGGAGTCCTCCTCCTGGCCACCCCGCTGCTGCTCCCCCGCCGCGAGAACACGCACCAGAACACCCACCAGATCACCCTCCAGAACACCGGGGAACGGGCCGCGAGCCGCCTCGATTCCGCTGTGGATCGGGGATCGTCGCAGACGATCGCCAGGCGTCCGCTGGATCCGCCGCCAGATCCAGGCTGAGGGTTTCGCGGTCGACGCGGGCCTCGCGGTCCTGGAGCAAGGGGGAGGGCGGTGGGGTGGCGCGGGTGCCGGGGCGCCGGGGTCGGCTGCGGCCGTTGGGTTCCGGTATGGACAGCGCCCGGACATCACGGCAAAGTTCGTTCCGTGACACGGAACAATGACCCCGGGAACATGCTGGACAAGGCGGCGGCCATCCTGGACTGCTTCGATCCGGAGCAGGAGCTGTACCGCCTCTCGGAACTCTGCCGGAGGACCGGGCTGCCGAAGCCGACCGCGCACCGGCTCGCCGCCGACCTGGTCCGGCTGGGGTGGCTGGAGCGCACGGGGAACCACTACCGGCTCGGGGCGAAACTCTTCGAGCTGGGGTCGCGGGTGCCCCGGCGCCGGGATCTGCGCGAGGCGGCGCTGCCGTTCCTCCAGGACCTCTTCGAGGCCACCCGGGAGACCGTCCATCTGGGTGTCCGGGAGGGCCTGGACGTGGTGTACGTGGAGCGCGTCCACGGCCATGACGTGCTGCGGCTGCCCTCCCGTATCGGCGGCAGCCTGCCGCTGAACTGCACCGGGGTGGGCAAGGCGCTGCTCGCCTTCTCCGGTCCGGAGCTGACCGCGGAGGTGCTGTCCCATCCGCTGCGGAGCCTCACGCCGCGCTCGATCACCGACCCGGAGCTGTTGCGCTCGGCCCTGGAGAAGGCCCAGGTCTCCGGGCTCGCCTACGAGGAGGAGGAAGCCGCACCAGGGGTCTGCTGCATCGCCGCGCCGGTGTTCGCCCGGGGGGCGGTGGCGGCCGCGCTCTCGGTGGCGGTGCCCCGGGAGCGGTTCAGCGCGGCCCGGCTCGCCCCCGCCGTACGCACGGCCGCCCTCGGCCTCTCCCGGGTGCTGCGCGACGGCCCCGGCGGCTGACCGTCGGCGATCGGCCGGAAGGCCGCCCCGAGGAGTCGGCTACTGTCGTGGCGTGGAAATGCCCCGCCTGTTCGACGGCCGGCTCAAGATACGCCATCTGCTGCTGGTGGACGCCCTCTCGCGGCAGGGCACGGTCGTCAGCGCCGCCGCCGAACTCCATGTGACCCAGCCCGCCGCCACCCGCAGCCTGCACGAGGTGGAGGACATCCTCGGCGTCGAGCTGTACGAGCGCGGCCCCCGCGGGGTGACCCCGACCGTCTTCGGCGAAGCGTTCACCCAGCACGCCCGGGCGGTGCTGGCGCAGCTCACCCAGGCCGGGCGGCATATGGTGGAGCTGGCCGAGGCGGACCGCGGGACGGTGGTGGTCGGCACCCATCTCGCCGGGTCGAACATCCTGCTGCCGCGGGCCATCGTCGCGCTGAAGCGCGACCACCCTCACCTGACGGTGATCGTGCGCGAATCCTCCCCCGAGGAACTGCTGCTTGACCTGGAGGCGGGCCGTATCGACCTGGTGGTGGGGCGGCTGACCGCGCCGTCCGGGGAAGGGCTGATACGGCGCCCGCTCTACGAGGAGTCGATCGAGCTGACGGTGCGGTCCTGCCATCCGCTCGTCGGGACCTCCGGGATCCGCTTCGCCGACCTGGTGGCCTATCCGTGGATCCTGCCCGGGCCGCAGACCACATTGCGACGTGAGGTGGAGGGGCTGTTCGCCCGCCACGGGCTCGGACTGCCGGAGAACCGGGTGGAGACCACCTCCTTCCTGACGGTCCGCCAACTCCTTCTGGACACCGATGTGGTGGCCGTGCTGCCCGCTCTCCTGGTACGTGACGACAGCAGGCTGGCACAGCTGCCGGTCCGGCTGGACGCCGTCGGGCACAGCGTGGGGGTGACCACCTCGGCCACCCGCACACTGAACCCGTCGGCACGTGCGATGATCCGGAGCCTGAAGGAGGTTGCCGCGCAGATGTCCGGCGCCGGCCGCACACCGGAGCAGGAGGCGGCCGACCCGGACGGGGCGGGGCACAGCGGACCGAGCCGAACCTCGGCGTCCCAGCAGTCCGCCTGAACACGGCGGCGGCTCCTCGGCCGCCCGCTATAGCGAAACCGCTATAGCGGCACCCCGGTTCGGCATTTGTGCGCCATGTCCCGTGCCGTGAGGATCCAGCGATACGCACCCCACCCCCCGCACACCCCACCGCCTGCCGCCACCAGCGAGAGGTCTCCGCCATGAGCACCGCAGCACGGCCCGCAGGGGGCGTCGTGAGCAGAACGGCGATCGCCACCCTCGTCGGCACCACGCTGGAGTGGTACGACTTCTTCCTCTACGGAACCGCCTCCGCTCTCGTCTTCAACGAGCAGTTCTTCCCCTCCCTCAGTGCCACCGCCGGCACCCTCGCCTCCTTCGCCACGCTCGCCGTCGGGTTCGTCGCCCGGCCACTGGGCGGGCTCGTCTTCGGACACTTCGGCGACCGGGTCGGCCGCCGGGCGACCCTCGTCGTCTCCCTGCTTCTGATGGGCCTGGGCTCCACCCTCATCGGTGTGGTCCCCACCTACGACACCATCGGGCTGTGGGCCCCCATCCTCCTCGTCGTCCTGCGCGTGGTGCAGGGCATCGGGCTCGGCGGCGAGGGGCCGGCGCCACCCTGATGTCGATGGAGCACGCCCCCGCCGGACGGCGCAACCTCTACGCGGGCTTCCCGCAGATGGGCACCCCGGCCGGACTGGTCATCGCCAACCTCGCCTTCCTCGGCACCAGCACCCTCGCCGGGGATGCCACGTTCACCGCGTGGGCGTGGCGGATCCCGTTCCTGCTCAGCATCGTGCTCGTGGCGGCCGGCCTGGTGATACGCCTGCGCATCGAGGAGTCACCGCCCTTCGACCGAGTGCGGGAGCAGGGCGAAGTGGCCCGTTTCCCGCTCGCCGCCGCCTTCCAGGTGGGCCTGCCCCGGCTCGCCCTGACCCTGTTCGCGGTGGTCGCCAACTCCGCCGTAGCCTACGTGTTCATGGTGTTCACCCTCTCCTACGGCACCCAGCACGCGGGCTACGACAAGCAGTTCCTGGTGCTCGGGGTGAGCGGGGCCGCCGTGCTGTGGTTCGCCACCATCCCGGTATGGACCGCCGTCGCCGACCGGCATGGACGGCGAACGATGTTCCTTGCCGGGTCCGCGGCCATCCTGGTGTGGTGCGGGGCCTTCTTCCCACTGCTCGACACCGGGAATGCGGCACTCGCCCTGGTGGCCCTCGCGGGCATGGGTCTGATCATCCCGGTGACGCACTGTGTGCAGGGCGCCATCATCGCGGACACCTTCCCGGCGCGGGTCCGCTACTCCGGCTCGTCCCTGATCCTCCGGCGGGTGCCGTCCTCGGCGGCGGACTCGCCCCGATGATCTCCACAGCGCTGCTCGGCTCATCTGCCTCCTCAACCGGTGTCACCTGGTACCTCGTGGCCATCTGCGCAGCGAGCCTGATCGGCGCGACGGCCCTGTTCCGTACGGTCCCGGAGCCACAACCCAGCGTCGGGGCCACTCGGCTCTCCGAAGTCGCCGGAGAGGCGTGAGGAACGCCCCGGTCCGGCGCAGTGGTCCGCTCCGCTACGCCACCGCCCGCCGGTTCGGCCTCCCCCGGCCGGTGACTGAGCGGGAGCGGACCCCACCGCGCGCCCTGGCCTGCCCCCAACTCCCCTCCCGACTCGACGCGGTGATGGGCAAGCCCCGCGACCGGATCGCCCAGGACGAGGATTGCCTCCAGCTCACCGTCACCGCGCCCGGGACCGGTGGCAAGGAGCGCCCGGTGGTGGTCTGGTTCCACGGCGGAGGCTTCAGCAGCGGCTCCGGCCTGCGCTCCTGGTACGACGCCGGGGAGCTCGCCGCCGAGGGCGGGGTGGTGGTCGTCAGCGTCAACTACCGGCTGGGCGCGCTGGGTTACCTGGTCCTGGACGGCGTGTCCGAGGGCAACCTCGGCCTGCACGACCAAGTGGCGGCGCTGTGCTGGGTCCAGGACCACATCGCCGCGTACGGCGGTGACCCGGAGAACGTCACCGTCGTCGGGCAGTCGGCGGGTGCCCTCTCCGCCGTACTGCTGATGCGGATGCCCACGGCGCGGGGCCTGTTCCACCGCGCGGTGCTCCAGAGCGCGCCGCTCGATATCGCGGCACGCCCGGTGCGGGACGCGGCGGAGACCGGCCGGTCCTTCGCCGAGCACCTGCGCCGGCTCTGCGCCGCCGACCCCCGCACAGCGCCCACCGCGGCCGTGCTGGCAGTGCAGGCACGCACCGCCGCCGACCACCGACAGCACACCGGCAGCGCCCTGGAACCACCGTTCACCCCGGTCACCGGGGTTCCGGCGCTGCCCGGCACCGGACTCGACCCGGGGGTGCGCGGCACGGACGTGTTCTACGGCTGGAACGCCGACGACATGTCCGCTTTCCCGCCGGGTCGCGGCGAACCCGACGACGTCGGCGAACGCACGGCGCTCCGCTACCGGGAACCTCTGGGGCGCCTCGCCGCCGAGCTGCGGCGGGCGGGCGCCCGCACCCACGCCTACCGGCTCGACTGGCGCCCGCCCGGCACACAGCTGGGCGCCACGCACTGCGTCGAACTCCCGCTGCTGCTGGGGCCCGAGAGGGCCTGGCGACACGCGCCCATGCTCGGCTCCACGCCCTGGAGGGAGGTTGCCGCCCTCGGCCGGGCGGTCCGCGGCGCCTGGATCTCCTTCATCCGCACCGGCACCCCCGGCCCCCTCCCCGCCCCGCTCACTGACCCGTACGCCTGACCCGCCTTCGCCTGCCCTCCGCCCGCCATCGGGCGGGCGTTGGCGGGACGGCCTCTCCAGGACCCCGGACACCGTCAAGGCCGTCCCCACCATCCTGGAATCCGCCACCGAACCATCGTATGAAGGCGGCCTATGGTCGACGTTATGCGTCTTGGTCGGCTTCCTGAGCCGCACGCTCCAGTCGGCTTCGATAGTTTTCCCACCACGACGAGTCGCCGGACACCATGCTGTCGTTGCGCTCGTTCATCCCAACGGCGCCGTCGATGAGTTCCCGGACGATATCGGCGTGCCCGGCGTGCCGGTGCGTATCGGCAATCACACGCACTACGGCATGATGCAACGTCACCTCATCCCTTTCCTTCGGCCACCACGGCACCTTGCCGATCGTGTCCAGCGCCAGTGCGTCGATCGTCGCGTCCGCGTGCGCCCACGCCCGGCGGTAAAGCTCCACGATGGACTCGCGTGACTCGTCGGCGGTGGCCCACATGTCCGCGTTGGGCTCAGCACCGTCCTCCAGCCAGGGCAACGGCTCGCCCGACGGCCGTCCGAAGGTGTCGCCGAGGTAGCCCAGCTCCACGCCGGCGACGTGTTTCACCAAGCCAAGAAGGTTGGTGCCGGTCGGCGTCAGCGGGCGGCGGATGTCGTACTCCGAGAGTCCTTCGAGCTTCCACAGCAGGGCATCGCGGGCGGACTGGAGGTAGAAGTGAAGGTCAGCCTTGGGATCGGATGCGGTCATGGGGCCAGTCTGCCGCTCGGGCCGTCTTTGTCCATCGCTTTTGCCCACCGCTCGCGGCGGACCAGGTTATCGACACGGGATATGCCGCCTCAGGCACTGAGCGGGCCTGGTTCGATCGCCTGCGATACGGCAGCGAGGAGGCTCTCGACCTCGGTGCCCCAGCGAGAGCTGATGACCAGGTCTCGGGCGGGGTCGACCCACAGCAGGTGACCGCCGCCGTTGCCACGGGCGCAGCGTCCGGTTGCCGGGGCGGCCGGCCATACGGTGCGGTCGTCGTTGAGCCACCAGGACAGACCGTAATGGGGCTTGACCCGGCACGGTGTCCACATCTGCTCGATCCAACGGGTGGAGATGACCTGGGTGTGGCCCCATCAGCCACCACGCAGGCACAGGTGTCCGATACGGGCCAGATCGAGCGCGTTGATCCACAGTCCTCCGCCCCAGTGTGCGCCGCCGGAGACCACCGGCACATGGGAACCCTCGATATCCGCGAAGGAGTTGGTGTACCCGTGCCAGGACCAGGACGATGACGCGCCGATCGGGGTCATGACGCGGTCCCGCAGGATGTCCGGCAGCGCGCGGCGGAGCAGGGTGGTGAGCGCGAGGGCAGTCAGGTTCACGCGGACGTCGTTGTATGCCCAGCCCTCACCGGGCGGCCCGCCGGCCGACTCGGTGCCCTCCCGTGTGCTTTGCGCGTCGACCGATGTCGGCTTGCCCCACAGCTCGCCCTCCCACTGGCTCGTCTGGTCCAGCAGGTGCCGCCAAGTGATGTCTTGCCCATGGGCGTCGGCGAATTGCGGCAGCCCGACGCGGGCAGAGACCGGTTCGTCGAGGATCAACATCTCGTCGTCATGGGCGATGCCGGCCACCAGTGCCAGCACGCCTTTCGTCGCGCTGTACGCCATCTCCACGCGCGTCGGATTCCCCCAGGACGCGATCACCGTGCCACGCCGGACGATCACGCCGCTCGCGCCCTGACCGTCCAGCAGCGGGCCGATCACCTCCCGGTGGGAGTCGTCGGCCACCTGGGCAGCGAGATACGACGCCATGTCCTCGACACCGGGCACCGCTCGCTCGGCCTGCTGCCGGGCAGCCAAAGCCACCTTTTCCGTGTCCACCCCCTCCCAGGGATCTCCGCAGCCGACCCACTCGTCCAGCCCCACAAATACCTTGTCCACGCCCAGCCTCCCCACGACCATCCATCGCCCGCCGCGCCAGTGAACACGACGGCTCCTTCCTGCTCAGCTTGCCACCGCCCGGGGCGCCGTCATCATCGAGCCGACGCAGCGCAGCGGGGGCCGAGTGGTTCGCCGACAACCCCGTCGTAGGACGGATACGTACCGTGGCGGCGCGAGCGGTGCTCACGGCCGGTCCGCCTCCGCTGTCCCCGGCGGAGTGGGAGCACGGTCGTTACTCGCACCGCTGGCGCACCTGAGGTCACGCAGCTCTTCGGTGTCTCACCACTACCAACTTTGCTCCATGGCAGGGCACTCTTGCGACTGGCATGGAACAGGCAGGGTTTGCATACCCTCGTGGTGTCGGTGCCCGGCGCTAGGGTCCGCAGCATGAACCGCGATCCGCAGTCGATACGCCTGCCCCGCATAGACACTGTTCTCGTACTCCGGACCGACTTCACCGACTCCGTCGGCTGGGATCGTCTGCTGCAAGCCCTGGAGATGCCCGTCACCCACGAGGGGGGCTCGCAGGACATCTACGACTACGACCGGGCCATCTCGTACGTCACCCCGATCGGTGCGGAGAAGTACCGTGGTCTGCTGCCTGAGATGGTGCTCGCCGCGGCCCCGTACACCGGTCACGATCTGCCGTACGACCATCTCTATCTGGCCGACGCTGAAACCTTCGCCTCCAAGGATCTTCCGCTGCTCGGCATCGACATCCACGTGGACGACATGGACTACGAGGACGCTGAGCCTTGGCCGCGTGCAGAGCCGTTCCGTGTCCCGGCCCTGCAAGTGGTCGGCGTCGAGATCAACGACAGTATCGCCAATGTGTTCTTTCGCGAGTACCACGGCTTCGACTGGTCGGACTCCACGGTGTATGTGGCGGGGCCGGGCACGACTCTGTACGAGGAGTTCCGTCGGATGGATCAGGAGGAAGACGAGGACGAGGACGATGGCTGACTGGGCTCCCTCCCCCACCACCGTCGTCGGGGCTGCCCTTCGCGGTGCATCCGACCGAGCCGCGGCCGGCGACACAGCGTTCATGTGGATGCGGGTGCGGGGCTCCGGCCCTGGTTGTCATGGCCGTTGCCCCCACCGCCACCGGGTGAGGGACCGGTTGCGAGACTGCCGGGATGACTATGCATCTCATCTCCGTCATCGGGAGCAGCCCTGGCGTCGGCAAGTCCACCCTGTGCCGTGCGGTGGCCGAATGGCTTTCCAGCACCGGCGCATCGGTCGACCACTTCGAGGAGGCCGACATTCTGACACGGTCCGCCTTCCGGCCCGTAGCTGAGGAGTTCGCTGGTGGAGCCGGCTCCGTCCAGCCCGCGACCTTAGTCGAGTGCACTCGCGCCTACGTCGCGGAGTCACTCGCGGCGGGCAGGGACTACCTGGTGACCGACGCCCTTCTGCCGTTCATCCCGTCCCTCGTGGCATGGGGCCACGAGGAGAACAGTCTTGTCCAAGTCATGGGAGACCTGGCCCGTGCAGTGGAAGCAGCCCGGGTCACCGTGGTGTACGTCCATGACGATCCCGAGACGGCGCTGCGACGCGCGGTCAAGCGAGAAGGCGCTGCCTGGGAAGACTGGTACGTGCGGAAACTTGCCGACTCCCCTGGCACCCGGGCCGTTCATGACCTCGCTTCGGCCGCCGCTCATCTCCGTTTCGAGGCTGACCTGACCCATCGCCTCCTCGCACAAACCCCCTGGCACGTTCTGACCGTGGATGGAGGAGCGTTCAACGCTCGGGAGGCATACGCCCACATCCAGCGCCAGTTGATGGATGTGCTGGGGCTGCCAGGGCAATCCTCGACGTAGCAGACGCGAGCCTCTTACGAGCGAGCGAGCGCGTTCTCGGGCCGTGCCTGTCCGGACCCGGGGCGGTGTCCGAGCCCACTGATACCGTGCCGCATCCAGCCGCAAAGATCATGAGAGGACGGCAACCGTGCAGGAAGTGACGCGCCACGAGGTCAGCGGAGCGCACATGGCCCAGGCGCTCGACGACATCAGCCGACGGACCTGGCGGCGGTGGCACGGTATGCGCTACGACAGCGCGTCCCTGGAGAAGTTGGAGGAGATGCGTGACGAGCTCCTCGACCACATCGCCGCCCGTATCGTGGAGGAACCGGCGCTCGATGAGTCATGTCGTACGGCTCTGCGGACCGCGGCGGAGTGTTCCCTGGGGGTGCTGAGCCTTGGTTGCTTTCCCAACGGCGACCAGGAGATCCTCTTCCCGCTCATCGGCGAGCGGCTCAGCAGCGATGACATCGCCTTCGCCGATGTCATCGAGGAGGCTCCTACGGCCAGGACGTGGGGCGACACGTTTGCGATGTGCCTGGTCAGCGGACTGGTGTGGGAATGGCGGCGGGTGATCGGTCTGCTGCTGCGGGACGACTTCGCACCGGCGATACGCGATGGGGTGCCGCACTCGAAGCTGGACTCGATGTCCGATCCGGCCGACCTTGCGGAGATGGATGCTCTGTCCGGCTACCTGACCGAGGCGCGCGGGCACCTGCCCAGCGACTGGCCCACCGTTCCCCTGTGCAAGCCGGACGCCGACGAACGAGCCGAGGCGGCCCGCCGACTGGACGCCGTCGGCCCCCTGACACCGGACCAGCGACTTCTTCGGGTACTGCTCGATGACGACCGGCACACCTTCGAGCAGGCTCTCGTGGCCCGGCTCGTCGAGCACCGGGAGAGCGTGGGTTCCGATCCCGCTCCCAGGACCCTGCTGCCGGTCGGCACCCTTGCCCTGGCCGCTCTCGCGGTCCAGGTGCACGGGTGGGAGCTGGGCGTCCGCTCCGGCTATCTGCCGCAGGGCATGCTGGGTTCCCCGGAGGCGTTGCTGCGCGGGTCCGACGACAATGACCTGGGCGGTTGGACGGCCAAGTAGTCGATGCCGACAGCCCAGCGCGCACAGACCTCTCACGCGTCTCTGACGATGTGTGCTCGGCGCGCACACGGCTCCCTCCCGCCGAGGATGAGCGGGAGGGAGTGTGAGAGAACACCGTCGTGCGCCAAGCGGACCCGCCGCACAAGGCTCAGCTGAGCTCGCGAAGGAACTCCTGCGCCCGTGGCCATTCGCCATAGCCGGAAGCAGGGTTGAGATGTCCGGCCGGGCCAAGGTTCTCGAGGCGGCTCCCCCATGCTCGCGCGAGATCGGCGAGGCGCTCGAAGGCGGCCAGCGGGTCGTTTGTGCTCGCCGCGACGATACTGGGGAAGGGCAGGGGTGTCCGCGGCGTCGGCGTCCAGCCGTTTTCGCGCAGGACATCCAGGGTGGGGAAGCCCTCCGGCAGCGGGGTGTCGAAGTCCGGCGGGGCCGCCGGCAGCGCGCCCTTCACGGGACGCCAGTGTCGTTGCGCCCAGTGCACGGTGGTCATCACCCCGGCGCTGTGCGCGATCAGGACGACCGGTCCGGAGATGTCCGACAGCACCTCGTCCAGGGCGGCAACCTGGGCGTCGCAGCTGAGCCTGTCGTCTATCCCCGCGAGATCGAGGAGGTGCTCTACGAACACCCCGCCTCCGCCGAAGCCGCTGTCGTGGGCGTGCCCCACGAGATCCACGGGGAGGAGGTGGCCGCCGGAGTGACGCTCCGGGAGGGTGCGCAGACCACCGCCGGTCAGATTCGTGACTACGTCAAACAGCGGGTTGCCGCCTACAAGTACCCACGGATCGTCACGTTCACCGACGGACTCCCCAAGGGAGCGACGGGCAAGATCCTCAAGCGGGAGATCGTTGTGAAGCGGTGAGTGCCCAGAGATCCCGGCCGCAACAGCCCATGGCGCCGCCAGCCGACAGCAAGGCTCACCTGGTGGACCGCTCGCGCAATCTCATCGGGGGTCGCGCTCGTCTCGGCGACCAACTCCCCATCGGCGGACCAGATTCCCGAACGGCCGGATGTGCGGTCGAAACCGCCACCGGTCGGACCGGCGAACGCCGCCGTGGCGACCCACACTCCGTGGTCGGCGGCGACCCGGCGGGCGCGCTCACCGTGGACCTCGGCCTCGTGATCGGCGTGGACAACCCCGGCTACGTAGCCGTCGATGCCCAACGCCGCTGTCTTTGCGGCGTGTTCGGGGATACCGGTGTCGCGGCAGACGGCGAGCCCCAGCCGCCACCCGTCCACGTCGATCACGGCGGGCTCGCCGGGCACGAAGTGGACAGCCTCGCTGCCGTGCAGATAGACCTTCCCATAAGCCACTCGCGCGCCGTCTCCGGTCACAGCCAGGATGCCGATGTGCGGACCCGGCACAGGCGCGCCGACCAGGGCGAGTGTCCCGGTCGCCGCGCACGCGGCGACGATCGGCGCCAGCCGTTCATCGTCCGGGAACACCGGCGCCGCGTCCAGCTGGTATCCCGTCAAGGACATCTCGGGGAACACCACCACCCGCGCGTCCGCTGCCCGAACCGCCTCCGCATGGGCCATCGCGTTGGCCGTCACGTCGTGAGCCGCGCACCTCGGCTGCGCCACGGCAATGCTCAACGGTCGCTCCACCCCGAACTCCCCTCGCCGGATCACACGATCACCCTATACAGCGGTCACACCGCCGAGCCGTTGCGCATCTGCCCCAGCAACCCTTCCGGCGTTCAGGCCGCGGCCCACCCCACCACCGGCGGCCGGGAAATCCGGAGCCGCCCGGAGGTTCACCGCTCACCGTCGGCGGGGCACGGCGCCCGCCGGGACGCTGTGCGGCAAGGATGGCGAGTCATGACGATCGTGTTCCGGATTCCGGCCAGTGGTGCGGAGCGGGTGGGGTTCGCCTACTCGCCGGCGATGGAAGCCGTGCTGAGTCTTCACGTGCTGGTGGAGCCCAAGCACCATCCTGTTCAGCACGGGTGGGTGCGCGCGATGCGCAGGTTGTCACCGGGGCTGAAGCGGGAGATCGAGGCTTTCTCCTTCGCGGTGCGCTCGTACTTTCCCGAATTTCTCTTTCCCCAGCCGACAGGCGGGTTGCCGGACTTCCAGGCTGAGCTGGCCGGTCTGCGCGCGGCGGATCCGGATCTGGTCCGTCTGGAGTTCGCCGTCCCGTTGCTCACCCCGTGGCCGGGCGGCCACGAAGGCAGGGACCCGCGGGTCCTGGACCGCCCGGAAACGCGCCGCCATCTGCGCGAGCGCGCCGTGAGGGAAAGCGACGACGCCATGGCCGCGATGCTCCTGGACGACCCTCAGGCGCTGATGGAGCGGTTCCTGACCATGCTGGAGCGCTACTGGCGGGAGGCGTTCGAGGAGGAATGGGCACGGCTTGAAACTGACTTGGCCGCCGGCGTCAGCGAGGCGGGGCACCAGATCGCCGAGCGCGGCCTGTACGGAATGCTCCGTGGTCTGTGGCCAGAGGTACGCAGTGATGCGCGGGCCGAGATGTTCTGGCTCGAGAGACCTCATGATCACGACGTCGTCGTCGGACCGGACGACAGGCTTGTGCTCGCCCCCAGCGCCTATGTGTGGCCGCATGTGCGGGTCAATTGCGACGGGCCCTGGCCCCTCGGACTGGTCTTCCCCGTCTCCTCGATCGCTCGGGAAGCCCGCCCGAGGATTCCGCCCGCCCGGCTCGTCGGCATTCTCCGGGCGCTCGCCGACGACACCCGGCTGCGCGCCCTGCGCCTGATCGCCGAACGTCCGCGCAGCACCCAGGAACTCGCTCCGCTCGTCGGCGTCAGTGAGGCGGCGCTGTCCAAACACCTGCGGGTGATGGCGGACGCGGGCCTGCTCGAGCGCCACCGCGAGGGCTATTACGTCCTGTACCGGCTCGTGCCCGGACAGGTGGCGGGCCTCGCCCCGAGCCTGGAGAGCTTCCTGCACAGCGACGATGCGGGCCATCGAGCGACTGATTAGCTGTCTGCCGAATTAGTTGATCACGCGCTTGAGCGGAACCGACAGTGGCGGCATGTCACTGCTCAGGGACCGCAACTTCCTGCTTCTCTTCGTCGGCCAGGGTGTCTCGCGCTTCGGCGACGGCCTGTACACCGCCGCGACCGCGTGGCTGGCCTGGTCACTGACGAAGGATCCGGCCGCTGTGGCTCTGGTCAGCGTGTCCGCGTTCGCGCCCGCTTTCGTGGCCACGTTCATCGGCGCCTCGTACGCCGATCGCTACGACCGCCGGAAGCTGATGATCGCCACCGACCTTGCCCGGGTCGCCGTGCTGGTGGTGGCCCTGGTGCTGATGTCCCTCGGCCTGCTGGATCTGCCTCTGCTGGTGGCGGGAACCGCGTTGCTCGCGTTGATCGGCGCCCCGTTCGCACCGGCCCGCAACGCCATCGTCACGCAGATCGTGGCGGACGACCGACTTCAGCAGGCCAACGGGCTTTTGCAGGTGGCCTTCAGGGCCGCCTTCTTCGTCGGTCCGCTGATGCTCGCCCCGCTGCTCATGCATGGCTCGTTGCCGTTGGTGCTGGTGGTCAACGGGCTGACGTTCGTCGTCTCGGCGGGCGCCGTGGCCGCCATCCGCGTCACACGCCCTGCTCCGACCGGTGGCCAAGCGGGGCTGTGGTCCGATCTCGCGGCCGGGCTCAGGGCCGTGCGTGCCGCCCCCGACGTGCTGGTGGTCATCGCTACGTTCGTGCTCGCACTCACCCTCACCAGCGGTTTCTTGACGGTCGGGTTGGTCGCTGTGGTCGGAGAGGGCAGCCAGTACGGCCTGCTGCTGGGCCTCTCCGGGGTTGCCGAGGTGGTCGGGGCGCTGCTGATCGCCGGACTGCGCATCCGCAGACCGGCCCTGGCCGCGGTGCTGGCGTGGGCCGTGCTCGGGATCTTCCGTGCTCCGCTGGGAACGGTCGCCTCCGGTGCGGTGGCAGCGGTTCTGCTGACCGCCACCGGGCTGGCTTCGGCACTCACCGACATCCCGCTGATCTCACTGGTGCAGCAGCGCATTCCGGAACACCATCTCGCGAAGGCGCTGGGCCTGTGGGAGGCCGGGGTCGCCGGCGCCCTGGCGGTCTCACCCTTCGTGGCCTCGACCGTCATCACACTCGCCGGAGTGGAGAGGGCCTTCATGCTCTCGGGGGCCGCCCTCACCGTACTGGCCGCGACCGCTGCCCTTATCCTCGCCCGCCTCAGCGCGAGGCAGTCCCCGCGCCCCTGGAACGGCACTGCCGGTAAGGAGGCACGGGCAGGGGGCAGTTGCTCACAAGCCGGCCCGGTGACGTGTGTGACACACGACGGTCATGCCACTGACCGCTGAGCGGGGCAGCGACACCCGGGTGTGCTCGCCGCGGTGGGGGTCGCCATGGCGGTCGCGGCGCCCAGGCGCGCCGACTGACGGATTACGTGCTCATCCCTTGTGCGGCTTCCCCTCGTTGTCGGCTGAAGTGTCGGCGTGCGCGGTGGATGCGGGGGCATCTGCCTGGGGAGTGTGTGCGGCGGCACGGGCGAGGCCGGCTTCGACGCGTCGCAGGGCATCCAGCGTTTCGGCTTGCTGATCAGGGGTGAGATCGCCGGTCGAGGCATGTTCGAGTTCGGCCCAGATGCGTTCGACTTCTCGGCGCAACGCCTGGCTGGCGACAGTCGGTTCGATGATGACGGCGCGCTTGTCGTCGGGGCAGGGGCGGCGGCGGACGAACCCGGCGTTTTCCAGGCGTTTGATGCTGCGGGTCATGGTGGCGGCGTCGGAGTCGAGCAGGCGCACCAGATCGGTCTGCCGCTGGGGGCCGAGTTCCCACAGATGCATCATGACCAGTTCCTGGCCGAGGTGGAGGCCGAGGGGACGCAGCAGCTGGCCGGCGATCATGCGGTGCAGGCGGGCCACGCGGAAGATCGCATGGCTGACGGGCCCCGCGTGCGCTGAGGCGGGCACCGGCACCGTGGAGGAGGTCGGTGGCGCTTTCGGCGGCCGGCTCGATTGGCCTTGCGTGTTCGGGTCGGTTGCCCGGCTCATCAGGATCATCCTTTCCCGGCTCTGAAGCTGGCCGGACAGCTATCAGGATAACCGACCCTCCAAGCCCAGCGACGCTCCCCTGAACACACGGATAGCACCGAGTGAAAGCCGGGCATGTGCCGTGGTTCACAGGATGAGACGGGAAGGGTCGACGTTGATTTACTTGTTCGGACAGGTAATGCTGTCTGGAGGCCGGCGCCCCACGCCGGACCGGACAGTTCCCGTTCCCGTTCCCGACCAAAGGAATGATCATGACGACCGCATTCGACCCGATCGAGCTGGGCGGCAAGCGGCTGGCCAACCGCATAGCCATGGCGCCCATGACCCGCAGCCGTGCCTACGGGCCGGGTGCCACGGCGACGGAGCTGATGGCGACCTACTACGCGCAGCGGGCCGCCGCCGGTCTGATCGTCACCGAGGGCGTCCAGCCATCGGTGGTCGGCCAGGGCTACCCCGACACACCGGGCCTGCACTCCGCGGAGCAGGTCGCCGCATGGCGGCGGGTCACCGACGCGGTCCACCGTGAGGGCGGGGTGATCTTCGCGCAGCTGATGCACACGGGCCGCATCGGCCACCCCAGCCTGCTGCCCGACGGCCTGATCCCGGTGGGCCCCTCCGCCGTCACGGCAAAGGGGCAGGTGTACACCCACCAAGGCCCCCAGGACTTCGTCACGCCGAAGGAGCTGGACCACGACGAGATCGTCGGGACGATCGCCGACTTCGCCGACGCGGCGCGCAACGCGATCGCCGCCGGCTTCGACGGGGTGGAGCTCCACGGGGCGAACGGCTACCTGATCCACCAGTTCCTCGCCCCCAACGCCAATCAGCGCACCGACACCTGGGGAGGAGATGCCGCGGGCCGGGTGCGCTTCGGCGTCGAGGTCGCCACGGCCGTCGCCGAGGCGATCGGCGCCCACCGGACCGGTATCCGCATCTCCCCCGGCACCCCCTTCAACGACATCGCCGAGACGGACCCGGCGGATCTGGAGGCGACCTACACGGCCCTGGTGGCCGGCCTCGCCCCGCTGAGCCTGGCCTATCTGCACGTACTCGAGGGCCCCGACCGCAGCCTGACCGAGCGCCTGCGCAAGGACTGGCCCGGCACGTTCGTCCTCAACCCGTTCACCCACCCCTCGCCCACCGGCCAGGACTCCCTCGGCCTGATCGAGAACGGCACCGCGGACATGATCGCTTTCGGCGCGCTGTTCCTGGCCAACCCCGACCTGCCCCGTCGCCTCGCGGCCGGCGGTCCCTACAACGAGCCCGACCGAGCCACCTTCTACGGCGGCGACGAGCGCGGCTACACCGACTACCCGGCCCTACCCGCCTGACCGGCGCCACCCCAACCCGCCGGACACGGCGAACCCCGGCCCGCCCAGGGCGCGTTGTCGCCAGGGCCCGCCCCCTCGAAGACATTCACACCCATCCGAAAGGTTCGATTCCCCGTGGCCCCCATCGCCCGCAGACTCCAGCACGCCGCCTACGGCGGCCCCGAAGTACTCGAAGTGGCCGAGGTACCGCTGCCCGAGCCCGGCCCCGGCCAGGTCCGCGTCCGTGTCCACGCCGCCGGCGCCAACGCGCTGGATTCCAAGAAGCGCCGGGGCCTGTTCGCTCCCGGTCAGGAGGCCCCCGCCGAACCCCAGCCGCTGGGCCTGGAGATGGCCGGTGTCATCGACGCGCTCGGTCCCGGTGTCACACGCTGGAAGACCGGTCAGCCGGTCCTGGGACTCGCCGCCCAGCAGAACGCCGTTGCCACCCATGCCCTGGCCGACGCCGACAACATCGTCGCCAAGCCCGACGTCCTCACCTTCGAACAGGCCGCGGCCCTTCCGGTCGCCGCGGAGACCGCCCATCGCACCCTGCGCCGGCTCGGCCTGGGCGCCGGCCAGACCCTGCTGGTCCACGCCGCCGCCGGTGGCGTCGGTCTCATAGCCGTACAGCTCGCCCGCGCCTGGGGTGCCACCGTCATCGGCACCGCGAGCGAAGCCAACCACCCCTTCCTCCGTGACCTCGGCGCCACGCCCGTCACCTACGGCGACGGCCTGGCCGAACGCATACGCGCCGCGGCCCCGCAAGGCATCGACGTCGTCCTCGACGCCTCCGGACGCGGTGTGCTGCCCCTGTCCGTCGAACTGACCGGAGACCCGGAGAAGGTCATCACCATTGCCGACCTCGACGCCGCCCGGCACGGCGTGCGCTTCTCGAGCGGGATGCTCCCCATAGCGCAGGCCATGGCGGAGATCCTGCCCATGATCGAGGACGGCCGCCTCCGCATGCCCATCGAAGCGGTCTTCCCACTGGAGCGGGCGGCCGACGCCTACCGTCGCCTCGACAACGGCCATCTGCGAGGGAAGGTCGTCATCGCTGCCAGGACGCCCCTCGACCCGGCAGCGCGGGCGGTGCTCGACATGACCATGCGGCCCGGTGTTCCCCAGCTGCACGAACTGTCCGCGCCCGAGGCCCGTGCGGCGATGGACGGGGTGTGGGCCGACCTCGGGGGTGAACCGGCCGCGGTGGCCCGGACCGAGGACTCGGTGGCCAACGGCGTTCCCGTCAAGCTGTATTGGCCGGAGGGCGAGGGCCCGCACCCCGTGCTGATCTGGATCCACGGCGGCGGGTGGACGCTGGGAAGCGCCACCGCATCCGATGCCACGGCCCGGGATCTGTGCCGTCTCGCCGGATATCTGGTGGTCAGCGTCGACTACCGGCTCGCGCCGGAGCACCCCTTCCCGGCCGCTGTCGAGGATGTCCGGGCAGTGGCACAGTGGGTGTCCAGCCAGATCGGGGCGCTCGGCGGCGACACCACCAGGACGGCCGTCGGCGGGGATTCGGCGGGAGCCAACCTGAGTGCTGTGCTCGCCAACGAACTGCCGGGCACCTTCACCCTTCAGGTCCTGGTGTACCCGGCGACCGACCTCACCCACCCCTTCCCCTCGTACGAGGAGAACGGCGAGGGCCTGATGCTGACCAAGGACGGCCTCGCGTGGTTGCAGGGCCACTACCTCGGAGCCGACGTCGATCTGAAGGACCCGCGCGTCTCGCCCCTGTACGCGGACGCCGCCACGCTGGCCACCGCCCCACCGGCTCTGGTGATCACCGCCGGGTACGACCCGCTGCGGGACGAGGGCGAGGCGTATGCGCAGCGGCTGCGCGAAGCCGGCGTCACGGTGGAGCAGGTGAGCTACGAGGGCCAGATCCACGGATTCTTCAGCATGCCGGCCGCCATCCCCGCGGCCAGGGAGGCCATCGAACGCGTCACCTCGACGCTGCGACGGGCCTCGGCGTAAGTAATGCGGCGCTGACGGGCCCGGCGGATACCGCCGGGCCCACCCCTGCCGGCACGCCGGTCTTCAGCCCACCGACCCCACCGAAACCGCGGTCACGCACACGCGCTCCGCACACCTCCCTGAGACAAGAAAGCAATGTTCATGAGCACTCCCCCCTCCCCCGAAACACCGAGTGACACACCGCTCGAGGGCAAGGTTGTTGTCGTTCCCGGTGGCACGGGCAACGTCGGGGAAGGCATCGTCCGCAGTTTCCTCCACGCCGGCGCCACCGTTGTTGTGCCCAGCCGGAGCCGGGAACGTCTGGATCACCTCGCCGAGTTGATCGACCCCCAGCCGGGCAATCGCCTCATCCGGCTCCAGGCGGGATATGGCACCTTCGCCGAGGCGACGGAACTGGCAGAAAGGATCGTCGCTGACCATGGGCGCATGGACCACGTCGCCCCCTCCATCGGCGGGTGGTGGATGGGCAAGGCCCTGTGGCAGGTCAGCGAGAACGACTGGCAGCGGCATTTCGTGGAGACCACCACGTCGCATTTCGCGGTTGCCCGGGCCTTTGTGCCCAGGCTCGATGCGGCCGGAAGCTACACACTCATCGCCGGATTCGCCGCGCGCGAGCCCTACCCGCAGGCGGGAATCATCAGCATGCACGGAGCGGCGATGCTGATGATGCGTGAGGCACTGAGTGTCGACCTGGGTGGCCGACGCCGCGTCAACAACCTGCTCCTCGGCCCGATCATCAACCGCAGCCGTCCGAACGGCGACCCGTCGTGGCTCACCGCCGATCAGGTAGGAGAGGCTGCCGTGGCCGTGGCCCTCACCCCCTCCGTTCGGGACGAGAGCATCACCCTCGGCACCGTGGAGGAGCTGGGAAACGAACTGGCCCGCATGCGAGCCTGACACCTCGTCAAAAGACTGGTGCGGAGGGATACCCCCGGAGGGAGTGCGTGGATGGCAATTCCCGACACTGTGGAACCACTGGCCACGGACCCCGCATTGATCAGCGCGTTCGAGGTGTTGGGCCAGAAATGGAACGGAATCATCCTCCACACCCTGGCCCAGCGGCCGGCCCGCTTCAGCGAACTCCGCGGCGCGGTCTCCGGCATCAGCGACAAGATGCTCAGTGACCGGCTACGGGAACTCGTCGACAGGGGACTCGTCACGCACACCCGACTTCCGCCAGGTCCGGTCGCATACACCCTCACATCCGACGGGCACGCTCTGACGCCTGTACTTGACCAGGTCGCGAGCTGGTGGAAGCACCGTGCCAGGTGATCGCGGCGTGGTGCGGAGGACAGGCAGGACTGCCCATGGTCGCACTAGCTCTGCGGGACGTCCTTGAGGAATACGATTCCGTCGTTCTCGGCCAGGTGTGCCGGGTCGAGAGGGAAGTAGCCGAAGTACGGCGACACGCGGGGGGCGGGTGGCGTGTCGCCGAGGGCGGTGGCCAGCCGGGGGGCGTCGATGACGTAGCGGTCTTCCGGGAGCGCGTACAGAAGTCCTTCGATCGTGTCCGGTGGCGGGGTGTCCACGCCCTGGTGGCGCATCGTGCCAAGAGCCATGGCCACGAAGGCGTACTCCTCGCCCAGGTGGGCGTTCACGAGCGCGCCCGCGCTCCACCACTCCAGCGGCAGGTCACCCATCCGCATCGAGCTCTTGTCCCGCTGGAGATGGGCGTTGTGTGCGTGGACCAGTGCCGGGCCCCGTTCGCCGATGGCGAGGAGGTTGTCGGCCATCATCCGGTCCCGCAGGCTCACCAGCCACGTCATACGGGACGGTGAGGTGTCGGCCATCCAGAAGTGGTAGCGCAACAGGCCGGTGGCGGCACGCCCGTACAGGCGCGCCCGGTCCCAATCGGCCCGCGAGGTCGCGGTGATCAGGTGCGGTGTCTGCGCGTCGAGCAGCGCCACCAGATCGTCGGCGAGCAGCCGCAGCTCCCTGGCCTCGGCCGACTGCCCCACGGACTGGGCCGGGTCCATCATCGCGGCGGGGTTGGTCCACCGGCCGTCGGTGCCGAGCAGACGGTCGAGCGTTTCCGCGGTGCAGGGAAGCAGATCCGTGTCCACACAGGCAGAGAGGTAGCCGTGGAGTGCGGTGAGGGCCTGCCGGGGGCTCGCGGCACCCGTGATTTCCAGCGGGCCGTCGAAACCGGCGAAGCGGATCCGCTCGGACACGGGTCGGCCGTCGTTGTAGGCGCGCATCCAGCGCACAAGCTCTCGGTTGGCCGCGGACGCGCCGAACCCGTGGCTGAATCCGCGCTCCATGACCTGGTCGAGCGTGCCCGTGCCCCCGGTGACGTAGTCGTCCACGACCAGGCCCATCATGCAGTCGCTCTCGATCGCGATCGTCCGGTAGCCCTCCTGCTCGACGAGCTGACGGAAGAGCTCGTTGCGCAGGTCGAGCGGAGTGTCCACGCCGTGGGTGGGCTCGCCCAGGGCGAGCAGCCGCGGCCGGGCCGGGAGCAGCCTCATCACGGCGGCGGCGTCCACGGCATGCGCGGTGTCCTTGATCTCGGTAGCCATGCCTTCAACGGTATCGTTGAACTTTCGTTTGAAGCTTTTCCGCAGTATCGCCAGAACCATGGGACAAAACCTTCAAAGCGGTAAGCGACTCAGGCCGGTGGATCCGGCGCTCGGGCACGGTGCTTGCCGATCGGCGGGGAAGGTAAAGGCGTTGCGCGGCGAATTCCGGTCGGGCATGACTAGGGGCATGGAGTTCTTCTGCTACCACCGCGACCGGCCCGACTCCCTGGCACTGCGCGACGAACTGCTGGAAGAGCATTGGTCCTACATGGACCGGTACGCCAAGGAGATGGTCGCCCGGGGCCCGACCTTCACCGACGACGGCGACACTCCCACCGGCAGTGTGCATATCGTCGACCTGCCCGATCCCGCCGCCGCCCGCGTGTTCGCCTTCGACGAGCCCGGCTACCAGGCGGGCGTGTACCGGGACGTGATGCTACGACGGTGGCGCAACACTCTGGGGCGCACCATGTGGGACTTCCCCGGCGGCCGGACCGACGGCAACCGGTACCTCGTGCTCGGTCTCGGCACCGGGCGGGAGGCCGACCTTGCCGTGCCACCCGCCCGGGACGAGTTCATCGCCTACGGGCCGCTGCTGTCCGACGACGGCACCACCTGGCTGGGCACGGCGGCGCTGCTCCGGGCGACGGACCCGGACATGGCACGCACCGTACTGGCCCCGGAGCGATACGCCGACATCGAAGTACACAACTGGGAGTTCGGCGGTCGCCGGTGATGAGGCGTCGTGTGCCGGGACAGCGCGTCCCGGCCCACACCCCCTGGAGGAGAGAGGAATCCAAACGCACCAACCGCCACCCGGCAACCACTCTGTCGTTGCCCGGCCAAGCCGTCACAGGACATCGGCGAGACGGTCCACCTGGTTCGGGTCGAGGCCGTAGTCGTCGGAGCCGAGGTCGACGAAGGCAGCGATCGCATCGCGGATCTCGGCAGGCGTGGTGAGCATTCCGTCGCAGAGCGGTGTGGAGGCGCTCCCGCCACCGCTCGAGTGGTTTGACCTGTACGAATCAACCTGGGCAAGATCGCCCGAGGCAGTCAGGGCGTGAGCATCACGCAGAGGGAGAGGACCAGCGTTGGGGACGGTTGCGAAAGCCGGGAACGCCCTGGGGAAGGTCGGGTCGGGCGGGCCCGGCACGGGGCCGCCTGGTGCGAGGCGGAGTGTGGGGAGCCGCATCGGGGCCGGTGTGCTGGGCGTCCTCTTCGTGCTCCTCGGCCTGATCCTCGTCGCCGTCGGTTACGAGAAGGGCCCCGGGAAGGTGGCCGACAGCACCCCCGGGACAATCACTATCGAACACTGCGGCAAGGACACCAGCCAGGACGATGTGGAGTGCTCCGGCACCTTCCGCTCCGACACCGGCAAACTCCGTTACACCGTCGAGGACTTCGAGCCCGGCACGGAGTACGACAAGGGTGAGAAGGTTCAGGCGATGGCGACCGGCCCGCTGTCGTTCGACCGTGGCACCTCCACGTCGTTCTACGTCGAGGGTGCGCGCGCCTGGTGCGTCGCCGTGGCGATGTTCGGTGTGGCGACGTTCCCGCTGATCTCCGCCTTCCGGTCCGGCGCACGCCCCATGCGGCGTGGGATGTTCATGACGGGCCTCAGCCTGCTCTTCGGCGGTCTGCTGGGCTGCGGCATCTGCACCCTGGTGAACTCCGTGATGCTGTAGGCCGGTTACGCGAACTCAGCCGTCGGAGGGTCATGAGCATGCATGCATAGCTCACTTGGTCGGAACCGCCTACCGCGGTGCCACGAGTCGCGGGGCCCGAGGCCGCACGCACATCATCGGGGCTCGTCTCCTTGGGGTACACCACTCTGGGTTTCCACAAAGATGTGATCACTCAATTCGTGCGGCAACGTCGCCCGCTCGTCGCCGGTGACCCTCACTCCGCCCTCGGTGGCCACGACCGTGACCGTGTGATCGGGGTGTATCCCAGCGCGCTTCAGACGCAGCAGGACCGAGGGATCGTTCTGGAGCAGTTCGCTGATCCGGACGACCAACACCGTGCTCTCCGCGGCGTTGGCCGCATCCGTCAAGGTGAGGACGGACTCAAGGACGGCGCCGTTCTGCTCCCATGCGGGAATGGGGCTGCCGTGCGGGCATGTGGCGGGGTGGCCGAGGAGTTCCGTCACTCGGTTCGCCACCGCGTCGGACATCACGTGCTGCCATCGGGAGGCCTCGACATGAACGTCCTCCCATTGGAGACCGATCACGTCCACCAGAAGGCACTCGGCCAGGCGATGCTTGCGCATCACCCGCACGGCCCGTCGGCGGCCCGGCTCCGTCATCACCAGACGCCGATCACCGGCCACCTGTACCAGACCGTCGCGCTGCATCCGGGCCACAGTCTGTGAAACGGTCGGCCCGCTCTGCTGAAGTCGTTCGGCGATCCGCGCCCGAAGTGGCACCACCCCCTCCTCCTCCAGCTCGAATATGGTCCGGAGATACATCTCCGTCGGATCGACCAGGCTATGAGTTGTCAACCTTCTCTCCCCTCCCCGCACACCACCTGTCGGCATCGCCCGAGCGCGTACGGCCGCCCGTTCCACATCGATCTCATCGATGCTCACCCGGCGCACCGCCTGTCCGGTCGGTCCCGTGCGGGGAGTGGTTCGCGGTCATCGGTCTGCTCAGCTCGTGACGGTGGACTGGTTCGCCGCAGAACGGTGAGGGCAACGAGGACGGCGGCGGCCAGGAGCGCGGCGCTCAGGCTCAGACCGAGCGCGTATCCATCGTTGAGGGTCTCGGGTGTGGCGGTCCGCCCGGTGCGGTGGTGGGCCGCGGTGCCGAGGGAGGCGAGTCCGAGTGAGGCGCCGATTTGGCGTGAGCTGTTGAGCAGCCCTGAGGCGGTGCCGGTCTCGCGGGGCGCGACACCGGCGGTGGCGAGGGAGACGACCGGTCCGAGGCAGAGCCCGAAGCCGACGCTGGTGACGATCGAGGGCCCGAGGACGTCGGTGGTGAAGGAGCCGTCGGGGCTGATCAGACCGAACCAGGCGAGTCCGGTCGCGGTGAGGAGTCCGCCGATGATCAGAAGGGTGTGCGGGGCGAGACGGTAGCCGAGTTTGATGGCGAGCACGGAGCCGGTGACCACTCCAAGGGCGAACGGCAGGAACATGGCCCCGGTCAGCGCCGGCCCCGTCCCGAGGACTCGTTGGAGATAGAGGGACATGAAGTAGAAGGCCGAGGCCATGGCCGCACCGACCAACAGGTTGTAGGCGTTCGCGCCGGCGACCGAGCGGCGGGCGAACAGGCCGAGCCGGACCAGCGGTTCACGGGCGGTGGTCCGCTCGACGTAGAGGAACGCGGCCAGCAGCGCGGCGGCGACCGCCAGAGTCGTCAGGGTGGCCGGCGAGGTCCACGCATACCGATCGGTGCGGACGACGCCGAACACCAGCAAGGTCATGCCCGCCGTGGCCAGGACGGCACCGAGAACATCCGGACGTCCGCCGCGAGCGGCCGGCGGGCCGGCGGCGACGCCCCGCCAGGCCAGGGCCAGAGCGCAAGCGGCCATCGGTACGTTCACGAACATCACCCAGCGCCAGCTGGCGTACTCGGTGAGCAGGCCGCCTATCAGGACGCCGAAGGCGCCTCCGGCGGCGTTCACCGCGCTCCACACCCCGAAGGCCCGGACACGGGCCCTGCCCGTGGGGAACGTCGCGGTCAGCAGCGCCAGTGCGGCCGGAGCCAGCGCGGCGGCGCCGATGCCCTGTGCGGCTCGGGCGGCGACAAGCTGGCCCGGTTCCTGGGCGAGGCCACCGACGAGCGAGGCGAGGCCGAACAGGCCGAGCCCGAGCAGCAGGACCCGCTTGCGGCCGTACCGGTCCGCGGCCTTGCCGCCCAGGAGGAGCAGCCCGCCGAAGGTGAGGGCGTAAGCGTGGATCACCCAGGTCACGCCCACCTCGCCGAAGCCGAGACCGGCAGCGATCTGCGGGAGTCCGACATTCACGACCGAGAGGTCCAACGACACCATGAACTGCACGACGGCCACCGCGGCGAGCGTGCGCCCTGGCCGATCACCCGGACCATGCGTCATCGCGGATCGAGTCCGCAGCGTTGACTCTAACTTTCGGAACATGTTCCGAAAGTAGCATTGAGACCGGCCACTGGGAAACAGGAAAGGCCGAACCAGCACCGGCTTCACGATGAAGGGCGGCGGGACGGCATGATGGGGCGATGCCCCGACCACCCGCATCGCACGGCCGCACCGGCCGACCACCCCTGACCTCCCGTGCGCAGATCCTGACCGCGGCCCGCCGGCTCATCGACGAGGACGGCTGGGAGAAACTGACCATCCGCCGGCTGGCGGCTGAGATGGGCATCGGGGCGACAACCCTGTACCACCACATTCGGGGCAAGGACGACCTGCTGGTCCTCCTGCTGAATCACTACATCGACGAGATCGAACGCCCCCGACTGCCCAGGGATCCACGGGATCGCATCGTCGTGGCCGCCACCGCGATGCACGACGCCCTCGCGGCCTGGCCGTGGGCGGCTGAAATCCTCACAGCCGACGGTTTTGTCGGTCTCCTCGACGAATCAGCGCTGTGGATGGTCGAAGCCATCGTGGCCGCGGCCGACGACCACGGATGCACACCCGCGCAATCCGTCGATGTCTTCCGCAACATCTGGTACTACACCGTCGGCGAGATCCTCGTCCGCGCCCGCTCCCCCCACCGGCGGACGGACAACGAACTGCCCGCATTCCGCGAGAACTTCGACGCGTCCCACGTGCCACACCTGGCCGCCATCGGCGACCAATGGGCCGCACTGGCCGCTCGGGACATCTACCCGCAGGGACTTAGTACGTTCGTCGACGGGCTACTCCCGGAAGCCACGCCGACAACTCCGCGTGGCGCCGGCTGAGCAGAAGCGTCGGGGTGGGCTGGGCCGGCCCGACGGAGTCTCTCGCACAAGGGAGACGGGGAGAAGGCGCAGCGAAGCTGTAGCACACACCAGGACGTTGAGGTTGGGGTGCTCGAGCAAGCCAGGGAGCGCTGTGAGGGTGTGGGCCGCAACCGGCTGCGGCCCACACCGCGGTCAGTCCCATGTCTGCCACCCAACGGATGAGCAGGTGGACTCTGACCGAATGGGCGTCAGTTGCCCGTCGAGCGGACGGTGCTCATGATCTTCTTGATCTCGGCGGAGGTCAGCGCATTCGGCACTCCCTGGTCCGCGTAGATCACCCAGCCATGCATGGTGCCATCAGGGAGCTTCTGCGCGATGCTGTACACAACGGCCTTCGGCGGGACACACGAGCTCGGGCGGTTGGTGACGGTCACCTGGGCGGTCGCGGTGTAGCCGTCGATACCGCCGTGCTTCCACGGCTTGGCCTCACTGACCTTGATCTTGGGCTTGTGGTCCTCGCCCCCGTACGCGGCGAAGCCCCAGTTGCCCGCCCAGTTACGGGCATTCTCCTGGAGGGTGCCGTCCTTGCCGCCGCCCGTGGTGCCAACGGTGGCCAGCTGCCCCTTGCCCGCCTCACCCATTGCCTTGGGGTTGGGGCTGGACTCGCAGCCGCCCTGACGGTAGTTGGCCGTGCTCGTCATGATGACGATCGGCTTGCCGGTCTTGTCCGTGTAGGAGAGGGACACGTCCTTGTCGAGGACGTTCCACTTCTTGGCCTTGGCGGGCACGTCGTAGGCGAAGTGGTGCTTCTGCGCGATCTGGGTCTGCCATCCCGGAACCGACGGCTGATCACCCGAGGGACTCGCCGGGGCAGAGGACTGGGACGTCCCTGCCGAGGGTGCCTTCGACGCCGCGGCGTCGGTGTTTTTGTCCGTGGCACTGCCGGTGTCGTCGTTGCACCCGCTCAGAGCGACGGCCATGCCGATGCCAATGGCCGCGATCAGGGTCTTCTTCTGTCGTCGGGACGGCATCCGGGTGGACTGCCGGTGCTGAGCGATGTGCTCGATGATCTTTGACTGAGACATGATCGGCACTCTATGTGAACCGCACTCCCCCTCATTCACCAGGAGGACGCCCGCCGCGAGACGGATACCTGCTCGTGACACGCACAGCACAAAGGACTCACACGATCCGCACCCCCGTGCCCATACCGGGGGGATGAAGTGCGGGCCGTGTTGGGCGCGATCGCGCTCAGCACGGACCGCATGATGTCCGTCCCCCGGGGCTGTTTCCCCCGGTCTCTCCCCCATGGGCGGCCGCCGGACGCCGGGCTGGTCAATCCCGAACGACCGCTGACCGCCAGTGCCGGACCGACCGGGATCCTCCGGTGACCGGCATCATCTGCCGTGCTGCCAGTGGGTCACCCCTACTTGGCGAACACCGCTTTTTCGCCGCCCTCGCAGGACGCCTTTTCCGCGTCGGTCATCGGACGGCTCCGGACCACAACGGCGCTGTTCTTGCCGCCCGTTCCGTTTTCCGCCGGGCTGGAAATGGTGTCCGGGACGAACCAGAAGTAGTGATCCCACTTGGGGCTGTCGTAATGCGTCTGCCACGTACCGGAGACATCACGCATCAGCTGAGCACGGGAGATCCACGCCACTTCCCCGGGCTTTGCCGTCACGTTCTGCTCGTCCGACTCCGTGGACTCCCTGGTCCAGGTGTGACCGTAGCTCGCCGTCACGCTGAGGTCGACGATGTCCATGATCTTTCCGCCGACGGTGACGGAGACTCCGACGGAGTCGGTCGAACCGACCTTCTGCGACCAGCTGAGCTTCTTGGTGCTGTCCGAGGTACTGCAGTTGTAGAGCGTGTCCGAGACCTGCTGGAAATTACCGAGGTACGGCTCACCGATCTGAGGGTCGTTGAACGTGCACTTACCCTCCCCGGATTCGCAGTCCGCCAGGAGCTGCTCACGCGTCGGCTCGTCAGCCGCGGACGCGGCAGCCGTACCCGCCGCCGCGAGTCCGCACGTCGCCAGGGATATCACCAGGATCCGGCTTGCGTTCCGCCTGATACGGCGCAGGGCCATGTGAACGCACCTTTCTCTCTTGTCATCTGATGGCACACCAACGGACCACCCCGACCAACAGGGTGGGAGGCCGTATGTCCTCAGATGAAAGACGGAGACCGCGGAAGAAGCCCCTCCGCGCGAAAAGAGTTTCTACCATAAACTGCGGAATCGCGGCAGTCGCGTTCAGAGTTGAAGGTCCGTCAACTTGCCGCCTCCGCCTCCCAGTCAGGTGGCTCCACGGAGACCAGCTCCTTTAAATGAGCATTCAACGATGCATGCACCTGAAGGATTGAAAAGAGAACGTCAGAGCCTCGACCCCGGGTGCGTACCACCGCTCAAACGGCCGGGGCAAACGCATCCCAGCACGCTTCAGAGTTCCTCGGCAAAGGGACGGCGACCCCAGCCGAGATCATCGGCGAGAGGGCGAGATCAAGCCGCCCGGCCGCGACATTGGCGAGATGCCGCTCGATCTCCTCATCCGTGGCGAGGCCCGCGGCGGTGAGCTTGTCACGTACCTGACGGACGGTGGCCGCCTTGAGGACGTCGCACTGGGGCGAGGTGATCGGGAAGTAGGCGTCGGCCTCGACCTCCGTGCGGCCCACCTCGCGCAGCAGCCGCGGCAGCTTGCGTCCATAGGCGAGGTCGGCGCCGCGCTGCCGCAGCAGCTGACGGAAGCCGTGGCGCAGCCGATTTGCCAACGAGCGCAGCGCGGCATCGCGGTAGACGACGTGAACCAGGACGAGGCGGGCGTGGATCAGGTCGAAGGGACCGGCCGGGGGTTCGTCGACGGCAACGTCATGGCGGAGCACCTCGACCCCCGCGGCGGCGGCCGTCTCGGTCCAGGACACGTCGATGTCGGTGGCCAGCACGCGCCCGCGTGGCCCGACACGCTCGGCAAGCCACGCGGGGACCGTCGGACCGCCGGCCCCCACCTCCCAGCACCGCCAGCCCTCGTCGATGCCGACGAGCCGATCATGCCACGGTTGCCTGACCGCGATTGAACTGGTGACGGATCACCTGCTTCGCATCGCTCGATTCGCTCGATCCATATCAGCGCGTCAGTCTGAGCGGCAGCTCCTGTAGGCCGCGGAAGCTGACGTTCGGTCGCCAGGTCAGCTTCTCGCCGGTCAGCTCGATCGTGGAGTAGCGTCGCAGCAGTTCCGTCAGCACCATGGCGGTCTCCAGCTTTCCGAGGGCGGCGCCGATGCAGTAGTGGGGGCCGCCACTGAAAGCCAGCGTTCTGGTGCCGGTCCGCGTCAAGTCGAGGCGGTCGGGGTCGGAATAGCGTGCCGGATCGCGACTGGCCGCTCCGAAGAGCAACATCACCTTGGCCCCCTCGGGAAGCGTGACGTCCTGAAGGGCGACGTTGTCGGTCAGGAGTCTGGAGACGATCTGCACGGGTGGGTCGTATCGAGTGATCTCGTCCATGGAGTCAGTGATCATCTCGGGGTTCTCGCGCAGCATCCGCAACTGGTCGGGATGGCGGAGCAAGGCCAGCAGACCGTTTCCGATCAGATTGACCGTTGTCTCATGGCCTGCGACGAAGAGAAACAGAACATTGGCGATGATCTCGTGGTCGGTCAGCCGGACGCCGTCCACCTCGGTGTGCACGAGGAGGGACAGAATGTCTTCTCGCGGTGCGGACCTGCGCTGTTCGAGTTGGTCGGTGACATATTCTCGAAACTCTACTTCTGCGGCATTCATGTCGGCCGTGTCCTCGATGGTTATCGAGGGATCGATCACCCGGCTTATGTGTTCCGTCCAGCGACGGCACTGGTCTCGGTCATCCGTGGGGAGGCCCAGAAGTTCGCAGGTCACGGTGACAGGCAGGGGTAACGCGAGACTGTCGATCAGGTCGGTCTCGCCGTCGCCCACGGCGTCGAGGAGGCGGTGGGTCTCAGCGGCTATACGCGGCCGAAGTCGCTCTACGGAGCCACGGGTGAATACCTTGCTGATCACGCTGCGGATCCGCCGGTGCGCGGGTCCGTCGAGCATGAGCATCCAGCTGCGCACACTCTGGACGAGCGGGCTGTCCAGGCCACCGCGGCGGTCGGCCCATGTCGCGTTCCGGTAGAACTCGCTGGAAACCCCTGGTGCGCGCAGTACGGCATCGACATCGTCATAGCGTGAGAGAACCCAGTACCCGAAGTGTGACCGGTGAATCGGGTCGGTCTCTATCAGGCGTCGATAGATGGGGTAGGGGTCCGTACGGATCGCTGGATCTCGTGGATCGAAAATAATCGTCATGTCCATCCTGTCCCTCTGGCCGTGTGCTTCCGCCACACCTCGGCGGCGCAAGCGGACGTGCCGGTCAGATCCCGCGAATGCGGTCCACGAACTCGGCCAGGTCTTCGGCTGACGCATTGCCTCGCGAGGTGGCGAAGTCGTTGACGAGGCGGACCAGCGCTTCGTATGCCTCGGTGTGGTCGTAGGACGTGGCGTCGATGACGTTCAGGGACCAGCGCCAGTACCCGTTCAGCGTGTCCGCCAGTGGCATGCGAAAGGTGGACAGCACGTCTTTGAGATCCGGTACGGTCGCCGCGAGCCCGTGCCGCTTGATGTAGGCGCCGACGAGCTCGGTGTAGAAGGCGAAATGCCGCGCCTCATCCCTGGCCAGCCGGTGCAGCAGGTCACGCAGCACCGGCTCCGTGGCCACCGCTTTGAACCGTTGGTAGAAGAGCTGTGTGGCCTTCTCCTGGACCAGCGTGTAGGTGAAAGCCTGCACCGGGTTCTCGTAGGGCAGTGCGAACTTCTTGCGGCCCTCCTCGGCCAGCTCCCGCATCAGTGCCTCGGGGCTGCTGATGCCGGCCTCGATCTGGTACCTGGTCAGCACCGAGGCGTGCCGTTCCTCCTCGTTCGCCCAGGAGATCAGGAACCGGAAGTACTCCCGGTTGAAACAGAACTCCTCGATCGCCAGATCCTCGCCGGACACCGGGAAGGCATCCAGGAAGTAGGTGAGATACCCGGGGATGTGGTCCTCGATGAAGGTGATGAACCGGACCACCGACCGGTCGGTGTCGGTGAGTTCCTCCGGCCGCAGCGTCGCCCAGGGCAGCTCGTCGATGGACCAATGCCGCGCCTCGGCACGGCCCACCGCTTTACGGGTGAGCGCGCCGATTTCCTCGGGGGCGATGAACCGTCCCGACCGCTGCGCAGCGGACTCGGGCAGGTTTTCGGTCACGGGACCTCCGTCCGGCCCATCCGCGATTTCACCGCACTCAGCGCGTAGTGCTTGGTGGTGTAGCCCCAGCCGGCGTTGGCCGTTTGGAGATAGCGGATGAGTGGCTCGCTCATACCCGGTGCCACCAGTTCGACGCGGTCACGCGCGGCCTCGACCCGCTTTTCCCACTCCTCGATGGTGCGGTGGTAGTGCGCGGTGAGATCGGTGAACGCCGTGAGACTGAACTTGGCTGATTCCACCGCCTCCACCAGCACCGAGAACGGCACCATGTCGGCGAACCCGAAAATGCCCTCGGTGACGTGTCGGGTTCCGGGCCGCCGCGAGAACTCCGCGTAGGCGTCGTGGTCCCGGAAACAGCTTTCCGACAGGTACAGCGAACCGCCGCGCCGCAACAGCCCGTACACCTTGCGCAGTACAGCCGTCCGGTTCGGCATATGGACGATCGAGCCGAGCATGGTGGCCGCGTCGAACGGTCCGGCCGGCTCGACGTCGGAGAACGAACCGAGCTCCAGCGTGATCAACTCGGCCACGCCCGCCTTCTCCGCCTGCGCCCGGATGTACTCGGCCTGGGGCCGCGACGGGGTGACTCCGGTGGCGTGGCAGCCGTACTCCTGCGCCATGAACAGGATCAGGCTGCCCCAGCCGCATCCGACGTCGAGCAGTCGCTCACCGCCGGTGATGCCGAGCTGCCGCGCGACGAAGTGCAGCTTGTCCGTCTGCGCCTGGTCGAGATCGGTGTGCTCATCGGTGAACAGCCCGGAGCTGTACTTGAGCCGCTGGTCGAGGTAGATGGCGAACAGTTCGGCGGGCAACTCGTAGTGCTGGTTGGTGGCCTGGACCGCCTCCTGCGGGGGCAGTGTGCTCATGACCCCGCCAGTTCCCCGCTGACGTACTTCTCGATCAGGGTGACCAGGTCGTCGACGGTTATCGCGGCGAAGACGGCCTCGTCGCTTAATTCGATGTCCCACCGGCGCTCGAGTTTGGCCACCACGCGCACCAGCTTCAGCGAGTCGGCGGCGGGCAGGTTCTTGAGCACGTCGTCGCCATGGATCCCGGCGGCGGAGATGTTCAGCTCGGTGGCGAGCAACTCGGTGGTGACCGCGGCGATTTCTTCGCGGGTGGCGGACTCGTTGGTCATGATTCTCCTGTTCCGTGGTCGAAGTAGTGCCGGACGCGGCCGAAGGCGGTGTCGTCCAGCTTCATCAGTTGTCTTGCCTGCTCGGAGCGGATCGGCTGATAGGTGCCGGTGGCCATGACGTGCAACTCGCCGCCGGGGCCGGTGATCTCCGCCTCGGTGTGCAGCACCCCGTTGCCCTGGCCGCTGATCCGCGCGGACGTCAGATACGGCGTGCCCACCACGAGGGGGAGCAGCATCTTGCTGCGCAGGGTCACGGTGAACGCGAGCATGCCGTGGACCAGCGCGAGGGTGTCGCCCATCGCCTCGTCCAAGAGCACGTTCACGATGCCGCCGTGCACGATCCCCGGGTAGGAGGCGTAGTTCTCCGAGAACGTCGTCTCGGTGGCGTAATCACCGTTCGGCAGCCGCCGCATGCGCAGCTTGAGCCCGATCGGATTGCGCGGGGAGCAACCGAAGCAGTTGAAGGAGGGCTCCGAGTGCCAGGGGAATTCGATCTCCTCGCCGATGCCCTGCTGAGCGGCGCTCATACGGAGGCCGCTTCCTTCAGCGACTCCTCGGCGATCGCCCGTCGTACGTCGGACATCTTGGTGAGCTGGTAGCCGGTGAGCGTGGAGAAGTACTTGAACAGCTGCTCACAGCACTTCGCCCATTCCGTGCCGCCTTCGTCCACCTCGGCGAAGTAGGCGAACATCTCGTCGATGGTCTCGTGGTTCTCCAGCTCGGGCAGGTTCCCCTTGAACCGGCTGACCGGATGGCGGTACAGATCGCGTGTGGTGCCCATGTAGATGTACAGGGTTTCCAGTACCGACAGGCATTCCTTCGGCCGCTCGGCCAGTTGCCGCCCGGTGTAGTGGGCGAACTCCCGTGCGTGCCGGGCTTCGTCGCCGCTGGCCTTCTTCAGGATCGCGGCGAGCACCGGCTCCTGCATGCTGCGGGCGACGCATTTGTAGGCGTGGGTGGCCAGTACCTCGCAGATGACGTTGGTGGCCAGGGTGGCCGCCCTGGTCACCCCCGGCGGGTACGCCTCGCGCATCGAGGCGATCGTGCGGTGTTCGATGCTGTGTCCCGCCAGTTGCAGCCAGGTCTGGAAGGCGAGGTGGTGCTGGATCTCCTGGTAACCCCAGATGCACGCGAACTGCGAGAAATCGTAGTCCGTGTCGAACTCGTTGAGCAGGCCGTGGGTGGCGGCGATGACGTTGGACTCGCCCACGATGGCGCCCTTGGCGAACACGATGTGCTCGGGCAGCACCAGGTCGGCCCGGAATTCACTCCACGGTATGTGGTGCATTTCCCAGGTCGCGTGCTGATAGCCAGCGAAGACCTGGGCGCTGTGCAGCTGATCGTCGTCGAGCAGGGGCACACCGGCAGGCGATGTCGTTCTGACCTTCACACCCGTTCTCCTCGGTCTGGACTGTCGATGGCGGGTAACACCCCGTCGGCGTCATCGGCGGTGACGCGTCGAGCGGCCAGCACGCGTTGCCACTTGCCGCTGGTGGTACGGGGGATCCAGTGGGGCTTGACCGCGTAGACCTCCACCGTGGACAGGTCCAGCTCGGCGGCCACCCGCCTGCGGACTTCCTCGCGCACCTCGGCGGCGTCCGCACCGGTCTCCACGATGACGCCGATCCGCTCACCGCCCTCGGTGTCGGTGTCGGAGAAGGCGACGCAGCGGCGGCGGTACACGCCCGGTACGGTGCGCGCGACCTCCTCGACGTCGTCGGGGAAGAAGTTCTGGCCGTGCACCACGATCATCTCTTTGTGCCGGCCGGTGACGTACAGCTCGCCGTCGAGAAGGAAACCGAGGTCGCCGGTGCGCAGCCAGCCGTTGTCGAACGCCGCCGCTGTCGCCTCGGGGTCGCGGAAGTACCCGGTGGTCACCGGCTCCCCGGAGATCTGAATCTCCCCGAGCGTGCCGTCGGCGGCCGCCTCCCCGTCCTTGCCGACGATCCGGAGTCCGATGCCGTGTACGGCGCGGCCCACCCCGACGACCGGCTTGGCCGCGGGCGAGAACTCCTCGACCGGGCGCACTTCACCGGTCCTGGCCAGTTCATCGCGGTCCACCGCGCGGATCTTCGGGGTGTCGCCGGGGGTGGGGTAACTGATCGACAGGGTGGCCTCGGCCATGCCGTACACCGGGTACATCACCGATGGGGCGACGCCGCTGGGCGCCAGTGCCTCGGTGAAGCGCCGGACGGTGGCCGCGCTGACCGGTTCGGCGCCGTTGAACGCCAGCCGCCAGCTGGACAGGTCCAGTGTGGCCAGGCGTTCGGCGGGCACCTTGTCGAGCAGGTAGTCGTAGGAGAAGTTGGGGCCGGTCATCACGGTTCCGCCGTGTGCGGCGAAGTGTTCGAGCACCGCGCCCGGCCGGCGGAGGAAGGTGGTCGGGGGGAAGACGTGGACGTCGGCGCCGTTGAGCCAGTGCGACAGCAGGCCGATCAGGCCCATGTCGTGGAAGGTCGGCACCCACTGGACGAACACGTCGTCCGGGCTGAAGTGGCCCGAGACCGCGCAGGCTTGCAGACCGGCCATGGTGGTCCGATGGGGCAGCATCACGCCCTTGGGCAGGCTTGTGCTGCCGGAGGTGAACTGGACGACGGCCAGTGCCTCGGGATCGATGGTGGGCAGCGTGAGTGCGCTGCCGGTGCCGCTGGACGAAGGCGGGGCCAGCAGGGTCAGATCGGGGCGTACCGCGGCGAGTTCGCGGCCGAGGTCGTCGTGGCCGGGGTCCAGGACAAGGTGGCGCATGCCCGCGACGGCGGCGATGCGCGCGATCCTGCGCGCGGTGCCCCGCACATCACCGAAACCGGCCTGGACGGGCAGCACGCTGATCGCCGCCCCGGCCCGCCAGAGCCCGAAGGCCGTGGTCAGGAACGTGGCGGCGGTGGGCACCAACATGCCCACGATGTCACCGGGTTGCACCCCGGCGCGTAATAACTCGTGTGCGGCCGCCGCTGCGGCGGAGTCGAGTTCTGCCGCGGTGATCTCGTCTCCGGCGGTCGGGAATCGTGCGCGGGAATCCGGTGATGCCTTCGCCGACCGGGCCAGGCTTTCCCCCAGGGTCTCCCCGTCCAGCAGGGCAGGTCGCATGAGTCGCTGCACTTGATTCCCTTCGGTGGTCAACCCTTGTAAGGGTTCGGTGGTCAACCCTTGTAAGGGCGGGTAAGGCGACTTCAGGTGCTCAATACTGGACTTGAGCCAGTCAACTCCAAATCCGGAGATCGCACCGTAGCGTGGACATCTCGTGTGATTCAAGGAAACCCTGCCGAAAGCTAGGTGACTCCATAGCCAATCGCCGGTGGGGGTTGACGGCGCTTGTCCGGAACTGAATACGCTGATCTGCCCTGCAGACTCTTCCTGGGCAGGTCGTGGCATTCGGCGCCAGTGGCCCAGGAGAATATTTATGCAGCCCGCGTTCGGAACGATTCCCGTCGACCATGACAGGACAGGGGTCACATGGAGCCCAGCAGCACTGTTCGTCCGGCGGCAGTCGCCGTCATCGGCTTGTCGCGCAGTTCCTCGGCAATTCCTCCGGACGAAGCAGCACTACGGGCAGTGGAAAATGCCGCCGTTGTTCCGGAGCGGCTGCGGAACACAGTGGCCGGTGTGTTCGCCACGGCGGAGGCCGGCCTTGTCGCCACCCGGCTGGGTGTTCTCGGGCCTGCCCTGACCCTGGACATCCTGCCCGCCGGGGTGGTCCACGTGGCCTGCCAGAGCATCCACGCCGGTGAGTCCGCGCTCGCGCTCGCGGGGGTGGTCTCACCCGACGGAAGCAGCGGTTTCCTCGTCCTGAAGCCGCTTCCGGCCGCGATGGCCGACGGCGACCCGATCCACTGCGTGATCGGCGGCAGCGCGCTGGGCAGGGGGGACGTCGTACGGCAGGCTTGTGCGCGAGCCGAAGTGGACCGCGACGGCATTCAGTTCCTGTGGCGGCGTGGGTACCACGCGGGCGAGGAGGCGCGGGACGGCCTGTTCGACGGCGCCGAGCCGGGTGGCGAGGACGACGCGGTGACGGCTCTGCTGGACATGCCGGTGCTGCTCAGCCGGAGGCAGGTTCCGGTCGCCGGCGCCGCGCTCGACCCGGACCGCCGGTTGACCGCCGTGCTCAGCTCCGCGGACGATGCCGGAACGGCCTGCGCGCTGGTGCTGTCGGAACCACCGGCGCGCCCGCGGTCGGCAACGAGGGCCGTGCCCCGGACGCTGCCGTTACTGCTGTCGGCCGACAGCGAAGAGACCTTACGCGGCAAGGCGGAAGGCCTGCGCGTCCACCTGTCCGGACCCGACAGCCCGGACCTGCTGGACACCGCGCACACCCTGGCCCTCGCACGGCCGCACCTGCCGCACCGGGCCGTGGTCCTCGCCGGTGACCGCGCGGAGCTCGCCGACGGGCTCGGTGAACTCGCGGCGGGCGCGGGCGGCGCGGCGGAGGCCGGTACCGGGCGCAAAGTGGCTTTCCTCTTTCCCGGCGAGGGCGGGCAACGGCCAGGCATGGGACGGGAGTTGTACCCGCTGTTCGACGTGTTCGCCGACGCTCTCGACGAGGTGTGCCACCACCTGGACGCGGTGTCCACCTGGTCGGTGCGTGATCTGCTGCTCGGTGACGGCCCCCGCACCGAGGTCGCGCCCGTCGACGAGGCGATGTACACCCAGGACGCGCTGTTCGCCCTCCAGGTGGCGCTGTTCCGGCAGTTCGAGGACTGGGGTGTGCACCCGGACTTCGTGGTCGGGCACTCGGTCGGCGAACTGGCCGCGGCGACGGTGGCCGGGGTCTACTCCCTGCCCGACGTATGCGCGTTGCTGGCCGAACGGATCAGGCTGTTCCGGGAGAAGACACCCGTCGGCGGCACCATGATCGCGATGCGTGTCTCCGAGGCCGAAGCGCTGGAGTCGCTGGCCGGGCTCGAGCACCTGGCCGGAATCTCCGCGGTGAACGCCCCCAACTCCGTCGTCGTCTCCGGGGACCGGGAAACCGTGCTGCGGATCGCCCGGCTGTGGTCGGACCGTGGCCGGAAGGTGAAGCAACTGCCGGTCGACCGGGCCTTCCACTCCCCCCATATGGCCGCGATGGCCAGCGACTTCGAGCAGTTCGCCGGTGGCCTGTCGCCCCAACCACCGCGCATTCCGCTCATCCCGGTGCACCCATCGCTCGGATCGGACCCCGGTGTGGTCTGCCTGCCCGAGTACTGGGGCGCGCAGGTGCGCGGCACCGGGCACTTCCTCAACTGCGTGAACAGCCTCGACGCGGCCGGCGTGGACACGTACGTGGACATCAGCGCGAACGGAGTGCTCGCCGCGCTGACCGAGGAAACACTGCCGGAGTCCACCGCCGAGAACGCACTCGTCACCACCGCGCTGCGCGGCGGCGAATCCGATCTGCACGCCATGATCGGCACACTGGGCGAGTTGCACACCCATGGCATCCCGGTGGACTGGCCCAAGGTCTTCCGCGGCTGGGGCGGTGCACGCACCCATCTGCCCACCGAAGTGGTCCGGCCCGCCCATGCCGTCTCCCGGCCGACGGATCTGGCGCGGTTGATCCGGACCGAGGTCGAGGCGGCAATCGACGACGGCTACGCGCCCGACCGGTCGTTCTTCGAACTCGGACTGGACTCCCTGGCGGCTGTGGCACTGGTGAACCGATTACGCAAGCGGACCGGGATGAAGATCCCCACGGCCGCGCTGTTCGACCACCCGACCCCGAACCGGCTGGCCGCATATCTGGAGAACCGCGCACCCCAGCCGGTCGCCGTCGTCCCGCGCCGTGGCGGTTCGGACGAGCCGATCGCCATCGTGGCGATGAGCTGCCGCTTCCCCGGCGGGGTACGGTCGCCCGAGGATCTGTGGCAGTTGACCGCCGCGGGGCATGACGTCATTTCGTCGATGCCGGAAGACCGCGGCTGGGACCTGGCCACGCTGTACGACCCGCAGCGGCAGCGGCCGGGCACAAGCTATGTGCGCAAGGGTGGATTCCTCCACGACGCCGCCGAGTTCGACCCCGCGTTCTTCAACATCGGCGGGCACGAGGCCCTCGAAATGGACCCGCAGCAGCGGCTCCTGCTCGAACTGTCCTGGGAAGCGCTCGAACGGGCCGGCATCGACCCGGTCGCCCTGCGCGGCAGCGACACCGGCGTCTACACTGGGTTGACCCACACCGAGTACGGCACCGGCCCCGGGTACCCGGACGCCGCTGAGACCGAGCGACCGCACTTGGCGGTCGGGACCGCGGTCAGCGTGGCCTCCGGCCGGATCTCGTACACCTTCGGGTTGCAGGGGCCCACCGTGTCCATCGACACGGCCTGCTCCTCGTCGCTGGTCGGGCTGCACCTCGCCGCCGGCGCGCTGCGCCGTGGCGAGTGCTCGCTGGCCCTGGCGGGCGCGGTGACCGTGCTGTCCTCACCGATGGTCTTCGTGGAGTTCAGCCGCCAGGGCGGGCTCGCGCCGGACGCACGGGCGAAACCGTTCGCCGAGGGCGCCGACGGCACCGTCTGGGGCGAGGGCGGTGGGATGTTCGTCCTGGAGCGGTACTCCGACGCGCGCCGCAACGGCCATCCGGTCCTCGCTCTGATCAGGGGGTCGGCCGTCAACTCGGACGGCGCGAGCAACGGGCTCATGGCGCCCAACGGCGCGGCACAGCATCGGCTGCTGCTCTCCGCACTCGCCGATGCCCGGCTGCGGCCGTCGGACGTGGACGTCGTGGAGGCGCACGGCACGGGCACGAAGCTCGGTGACCCGATCGAGGCAGGCGCGCTGCTGGAGGCCTACGGGGCGCACCGGCCGCCGGACCGGCCGCTGCTGGTGGGCTCGGTGAAGTCCAACCTGGGCCACCCCCAGGCCGCGGCCGGCGCGGCAGGGGTGATCAAGATGGCCATGGCCATGCGGCACGGATGGGTACCTGCCACCCTGAACGTCGACCGGCCCAGCTCCCATGTGGATTGGGACGGGGGGCTGCGCCTGGTGACCGAGCGGACGCCGTGGCCCGATCACGGCCCTCTCCGGCGGGCAGGGGTGTCGTCGTTCGGGATCGGCGGGACCAACGCCCACATGATCCTCGAACAGGCCCCCGCCGAGGCGGAGACTCCGGCGGAGCCCGAGGAGTCCGTCCCGCCGCTGTGGACGCTCTCGGGCGACTCGCAAGCGGCTCTGCGCGCCCAGGCCGGACGGCTGGCCGCGCACTGGGACGCCCACCCCCGTCTCAGCGAGCGCGACATCGGTTTCTCGCTCGCCACGACGCGGTCGGCGCTGGCGCACCGGGCCGTGCTCACCGGCGGTGACCGGGATCGGCTGCGGCGGTCGCTGACCGCGCTGGCAGCGGACAGAGCCGACCCCGACCTCACGGTCGGCGCGGTGGCCGAGGGCGGCGTGGCCTTCCTGCTGACCGGTCAGGGCAGCCAGCGCGTGGGCATGGGACACGCGCTGTACACCGCCTACCCCGTCTTCGCCGCCGCGTTCGACGAGGTGTGCGCCGGGCTGGGGCTGCCGGTGAAGGAGACGGTGTTCGGCGCGGATCAGCAACGCCTCGACCGGACCGAGTTCGCCCAGACCGGTCTGTTCGCCCTGGAGGTGGCGCTGTTCCGGCTGTTCGAGAGCTGGGGTGTCCGCCCGGACCTGCTGCTCGGGCACTCCATCGGTGGCCTGACCGCCGCCCATCTGGCCAGGGTGCTGTCCCTGAAGGACGCGTGCACGCTGGTCGCCGCGCGCGCCTCGCTCATGCAGGCGTTGCCCGAGGAGGGCGCGATGTACGCGGTGGCGACGTCGGAGGAGGACGTCGCGCAGCTCCCTCCAGGCGTGTCCCTGGCGGCGGTGAACGGACCCCGGTCGATGGTGATCTCCGGGACCGAGGACGCGGTGGTCGCGCTGGCGGAGCGGTTGCGTGCCCGGGGACGCAGGACCAAGCGTCTGCGGGTCAGCCACGCCTTCCACTCCTCCTTGATGGATCCCGTACTCGAGGAGTTCCGCGCGATCGCGGAGAGCCTGAGCTACCAACCGCCCGAGATCCCCGTCGTGTCCGACCTGACAGGACGCCTGGCCACCACCGAGGAGCTGTGCTCCCCCGACTACTGGGTCCGCCACCTACGGGGCACGGTCAGGTTCTCCGACGGAATACGGACGCTCCAGGACGAGGGCGTCACCACGTTCCTGGAACTGGGACCCGAGACGACACTCACCGAGATGGCCGCCGACTGCCTCACCGAAACCGATGACGCGGCGGTGATCCCCGTCCTGCGCCACGACGACGTGCTCGGCGCCGTCGCGGCGCTGCATGTCCGCGGCCACGGGCCCAACTGGTCGGCGTGGTACGCCGGGAGCGGGGCGCGACGAGTGGACCTGCCCACGTACGCCTTCCAGCGCAAGCGGTTCTGGCTGATGCCCGACGCGGCCGGGAAACCCTCCCAGCGCACGGACTCGGCGTTCTGGGAGGCCGTGGAGCGCGGAGACCTCTCGCTCCTGAACGATCTGCTGGGCACAAGCACCGACGGGCGGTTCAGTGAGGTGCTGCCCGCGATGGCACGGTGGCGGCGCAGCCACGACCGGGAAGCCGCGATGGACCGGCTGCGGTACCGGGCAGCCTGGCAACCGGCCGCGGACCAGGTCGCCCGGGGGCGGAACTGGCTGATCGCCCACTGCGAGGACCTACCGGTGCCGGAACCGCTCGGCGGTGCGCTGGGCGCCCGGACGCTGCCCATCGGTATCGGCGCGGGCCGCGCCGAGATCGCCGAGCGCCTTGCGTCCGTGACGGACGGCGAACCGGTCGACGGGGTGTTGTCCCTGCTGGGCCTGGACGAGCGGGAGCATCCGGGAACGGCCGGGGTACCCGCCGGGCTCGCGCTGACCACCGCGCTCATCCAGGCCCTTGGGGATGCCGGTGTGGACGTGCCGTTGTGGTGCGCGACGCAGGGAGCGGTGTCCACGGGCCACGACGACCGGCTCAGCAGCCCGGTGCAGGCCATGGTGTGGGGACTCGGCCGAGTCGCGGCGCTGGAACACCCGGGGCGGTGGGGCGGGTTGGTCGACCTTCCCCCCGCGGTGGACTCCCTGGCGGCCGAGCGACTCGCCGGTGTGCTCGTCTCGGAGGAGGACCAGGTCGCCGTACGCACCCGCGGAGTGTTCGTCCGGCGCCTGCTGCACGCGCCCGTCGGACCCGGCCCCCGACGCGACTGGCCGCTGCGCGGTACCACCCTCATCACGGGAGCGTTCGGCGCACTGGGCAGGCACCTTGCCCGCCGGCTGGCCGCCGAGGGCGTCGAACGGCTGCTCCTGACCGGCAGACATGCGAACGACCCCGAGCTGGTCGCCGAACTGACCGCGCTCGGAGCCGATGTCGACGTCGCCGCCTGCGATGTGGCCGACCGCGACGCGGTGGCGGCCTTGCTCGCCACCATCCCCGACGACCGCCCGCTGACCGCCGTCGCGCACGCGGCCGGTGTGCTCGACGACGGCGTGATCGGCTCCCTGGACCCCGGGCGGCTCGCCCGGGTCCTGCGGGCCAAGGTCGCGGGCGCCAGGAACCTCCACGAACTCGCGGGTGAGCTACAGGCGTTCGTACTGTTCTCCTCCGCCACCGGCGCGGTCGGCAACGCGGGCCAGGCCAACTACGCGGCAGCCAATACCTATCTCGACGCACTGGCCGAACAACGTCGCGCCGACGGGCTCACGGCCACATCGGTGGCCTGGGGGCCCTGGGGGGCGGGCGGCATGGCGGTGGACGGCGCGAACGCGCAGATCGTGAGCGCACGACTGCACCGCAACGGCATGACGGTACTCGACCCGGACCTGGCGATCGACGCGCTGACCCTGGCCTTCGCCAAGGACGAGTCCGGGCTGGTCATCGCGGACGTCGACTGGGCGCGGTTCCTTTCGGTGTTCGCCACCACCCGGTACAGCCCCTTGCTCTCGGACCTGCCCGAAGCACAGCAGAGCACGGCCGCCGCACCGTCCGAGGAGGTTTCCTCGCTCGTACGGAGGCTGGCCGGAATGCCGCGGGCCGAACGTGTCCGTACCCTGCGCGATCTGGTGTGCGGGCAGACCGCGCAGGTGCTCGGACACGACACGGTCGGCTCGGTGCGGCCCGGGAAGCCCTTCCATGAGCAGGGGCTCTCTTCCCTGGGTGTGGTGGAGTTGCGCAACCGCTTAAGTGCGGTGACGGGACTGAAGGTGTCCGCGAGCACGTTGTTCGACCATCCCACGCCCAGCGCGCTGGGCGACTGGCTCGACGCCGAACTCGCCCCGGCCCCGGCCGCCACATCACCTGAACTCCCGGCGGGGGCCGAGACCGGGGTGGCGGATCTCGACACCGTCCTCAGGCTCGCCGAACAAGAACTTTCTCTGGAAGCGGAGGGCGGCCTCGATGACTGACGACAGCAAGATGCTCGAGACCGTGCAGCGCCTCACCACCGCGCTGAAGAACACCAGGCAACGGCTGCGGGAAGCCGAGGCCGACGCCCACGAGCCGATCGCCATTGTGGGTATGGGCTGCCGGTTCCCCGGCGGGGTGACCGACCCGGACGGGTTCTGGCAGCTGATCGACGCGGGCCGGGACACGGTCACTCCGTTTCCCACCGACCGCGGCTGGTCGCACGAGTTCACCGGTACGGGGTCGTTCCTCTCCGATCCGGCCTGGTTCGACGCGGGCTTCTTCGGGATCGGTCCCCGTGAGGCACTGCCGATGGACCCGCAACAGCGGCTGATGCTGGAGGTGTCCTGGGAGGCTGTGGAGCGGGCCGGCATCGACCCGGTGTCCCTGCGCGCCACCCGCACCGGCGTGTTCACCGGGACCAGCCAGCAGGATTACACCAGGCTGCTGGGCGAGATCAGCAGCCACAACGAGCACCGGGACCACCTGGCAACCGCCACCGCGGCGAGCGTGCTGTCAGGGCGGATCTCCTACCTGTTCGGACTGGAAGGCCCGTCGGCCTCGGTCGACACCGCCTGCTCGTCCTCTCTGGTGACCCTGCACCTGGCGGTCCGGTCGCTGCGCGCGAGGGAATGCGATCTCGCGCTGGCCGGAGGTGTGACCGTGCTGTCCACCCCCACGCTGTTCACCATCTTCCAACACCAGGGCGCGCTGGCCGCGGACGGCCGCTGCAAGGCGTTCGCCGAATCAGCGGACGGCCTGGGCTGGGGTGAGGGTGCCGGGGTCGTGGTCGTCGAGCGGCTCAAGGACGCCCTCGACCACGGCCACCCGGTGCTGGCCGTGATCCGGGGCACCGCCGTCAACTCCGACGGCGCCTCCAACGGGCTGACCGCACCCAACGGGCTCGCGCAGCAGCGGGTCATCCGCGACGCGCTGGCCGACGCACAGCTGCGCGCCCAGGACGTGGACGCCGTCGAGGCACACGGCACCGGTACCCGGCTCGGCGACCCGATCGAGGCGTCCGCGGTGCAGGCGGTGTACGGCCGCGACCGAGAAACCCCACTGGCGCTCGGGTCGGTGAAGTCCAACATCGGGCACACGCAGGCCGCGGCCGGTATCGCCGGAGTGCTGAAGACGGTGCTGGCGCTGAAGTACCGGACCCTCCCGAGGACACTGCACGTGGACAGCCCGTCGTCGCATGTGGACTGGGACGCGGGCGCGGTGGAGCTGCTCACCGAAAGCCGCCACTGGCGGGCGAGCGAGGGCCGGCCCCGGCGTGCGGGAGTGTCCTCGTTCGGTATCAGTGGCACCAACGCCCATGTGATCCTCGAAGAGGCGCCACCCGTCGAAGCCCGGACGCCCGGCGCGGTACAGCCGCTGCCGTGGGTGCTCTCGGCACGGACCGATTCCGCGCTACGGGCCAGGGCGGCACAGCTTCTGCCGCACGCCGGCGGCAGCGATCCGGCAACCGTCGCGCACGCGCTGGTCACCTCCCGCAGTACGTTCGACCATCGTGCCGTCGTACTCGACACGGATCCCCGGCCCGCGCTCAACGCATTGAGCCGGGGCAGCGCCGTACCGGGCCTGGTCACGGGTACGGCCGACCTCTCGGGCAAGGTGGTGTTCGTCTTCCCCGGCCAAGGCGGTCAGTGGGCGGGAATGGCCGGCGACCTGCTGGAGGAGTCGCCGGTGTTCGGTGAGTCCATCCACCGCTGCGCGCAGGCGCTGGCGCCGCATGTCGACTGGGACCTGCTCGCGGTGCTGCGACAGCAGCCGGACGCACCCTCGCTGGAGCGTGTGGACGTGGTGCAGCCGGTGTTGTTCGCGGTCATGGTCTCGCTCGCCCGCCTCTGGCAATCCTGCGGCATCGAGCCGGATGCCGTGGTGGGACACAGCCAGGGGGAGATCGCCGCCGCCCATGTCGCCGGTGCGCTCTCCCTCGATCACGCGGCGTTGGTGGCCGCCCGGCGCTCGAAGGCGCTGACGGCGCTGTCCGGCCGTGGCGGTATGGCTTCGGTGAGCATGCCCGCGGATGAACTGCGGCCCCGACTGGGTGAGCGGCTGTCCATCGCGACGGTCAACGGACCCGGGTCAGCGGTGATCGCCGGAGATACCGACGCGCTCGACGTCCTGCTGACGGACCTGGCCGAGTCAGGTGTCCGGGTACGGAAGCTGGCCGTGGACTACGCGTCCCATTCGCCTCAGGTGGAGAGCGTCCGCGACCATATCCTCGCCGAGTTGGCGCCGGTGTCACCGAAGCCCACGGACATCCCCTTCCATTCCGCGGTCACCGGCGCCGTGCTCGCCGGGACCGAGTTGGACGCCGGGTACTGGTACCGGAACCTGCGCATGCCGGTGAGGTTCGACGAGGCCGTCGCCGGGCTCCCGGTGCCGGAACACTCGTTCTTCGTGGAGGTCGGCCCGCATCCCGTGCTCGGCTCAGCGCTACTCGAGACCGTCGGCGACAAGGCCGTGGTGGTGGGATCGCTGCGCCGCGGGGAGAACGGGCGCAAAGCGCTCCTCGCCTCGCTCGCCGAACTGTATGTGCGTGGTCTGCATCCGCGATGGACGGCCTGGGCAGGACCGGACGCGCCCGCATTCACCGAGCTGCCGACCTATCCGTTCGAACGCAAGCGGTTCTGGCCGACACCGGGTGAACCCAGAAGCGGTGGCCATCCTGTCCTGGCTACGACGGTGGAGCTGGCGGACAGCGGCGAACTGGTGCTGACCGGACGTCTGTCGACGGCGTCGCATCCATGGCTGGCCGATCACCGGGTGCTGGGCGAGGTGATCCTGCCCGGAACCGCCTGGCTGGAGTTCGCGCTGCGCGCCGGCGCCGCCGCGAGCTGCCCCACGGTGGAGGAACTCACCCTGGAACGGCCGCTGGTGCTGCCGGACGACGGTGCGGCCACGGTGCAGCTACGCGTCGGCGCACCGGACGACACCGGGCGGCGCAGACTGATCCTCCACGCGCAGGTGGAGGGTGCGGGCTGGATCCGTCATGGTGAAGGCGTGCTCAGCCCCGAGCACCCCGAGCCCGAGACGCTCGAGCAGTGGCCACCCGTCGGCGCCGAGGTGGTCCCGCACACCGGCCTCTACTCCGCGCTGGTCGGCCGCGGGCTGGGTTACGGCCCCACGTTCCAGGGGTTGCGGACCGTGTGGCGGCGTGGCGACGAGGTCTTCGCCGAAGTGAACTGCCCGGTGGACCCGCGCGGCTACACGGTCCATCCGGCGCTGCTGGATTCCGCTCTGCACGCCATCGGATTCGGTGCCGAGGTCGCGGGAACCGAAGGAGCCGAAGGAACTGGAGGCACCGAAGGACCTGTGCTCCCGTTCGCGTGGACAGGTGTGACCGCGCACACGGCCCAGTCGGCGACGCTGCGCGTACGGCTGCGCGGGACCGTGCACGACGGTGTACGGCTGACCGTGACCGACGGCCGGGGCACGCCGATGTTGTCGGTGGACTCGCTGGTGCTGCGACCGGCTGCCGCACAAAGCGATGTGCCACCGGACGCGCTCTTCCGGGACACGTGGGTGGAGGTACGGTCAGCGAGCAGTGTCGCACCGCACACCATCGCGGCCGTGGGTCTGGAGACGGACCACTTCCCCGTTCTTCCGGATCTGGCAGCGCTGGAGGACGCGGTCCGTGCGGGTCTGCCGGCCCCGGGCGCGGTACTCGTCGCCGGTTTCAGCGGTTCGGTGCGGGAATCCGCGCACCGCGCACTGCGGCTGGTCCAGCGGTGGAGCACGAGTCCGCAGTTCGCCGGGTCCAGGCTGGTGTTCCTCACCTCGGGCGCGGTGGCGGCCAGGACCGGCGATGAGGTCCGCGACCTGGCCGGCGCGGCCGTCATCGGCTTGGTTCGGTCGGCGCAGACCGAGGAACCCGGCCGGTTCGTCCTCCTGGATGCCGACAAGATCACTCCGCTGACGATCAACGCCGCCCTGGCAGCGGATGAGCCGGAGATCGCTTTGCGGGGCGGACGGGTGCTGGCACGCCGCCTGCTGCGGGCCTTCCCGCGGGGATCGGCGAAGTTCGCCGGGGCCGAGGACACGGTGCTGATCACCGGTGGCACCGGCACGCTCGGGGGGCTGCTGGCCCGGCACCTGGTCTCGTCGCACGGGGTGCGACGGCTGGTCCTGGTCAGTCGCCGGGGCCACGCCCCCCGACTGCGGGACGAACTCACCGCGCTGGGAGCCACCGTCACCGTGGCCGCCTGCGATGTCGCGGACCGGGGGGACGTGGCCAAGCTGCTCGACGCACACCAGCCGACGATCGTCGTCCACGCGGCCGGGGTGCTCGACGACGGCGTGGTGATGGCCATGACCGAGGACCGCCTCGATACCGTCCTGCGACCGAAGGCGGAGGCCGCGCTCGTCCTGCACGAGCTGACGCAGCACCTGCCGCTGAAGTCGTTCGTGCTGTTCTCCTCGGCTGCCGCCACCATGGGCAGCGCGGGCCAGTCGAACTACGCCGCCGCGAACGCCGTGCTCGACGCGCTGGCCCAGCACCGGCGCGCGCGAGGACTTCCCGCGCTCTCGCTCGCCTGGGGCCAGTGGGCGGAACGCAGTGACATGACCCGCCATCTCGACTCGACGGCCGAATCGCTGTCCACGCTGGAGGCGCTGGCGCTGTTCGACGCCGCGGTCGCGCTCCCCGACCCGGTATTGGTGCCCACCCGGCTCGACCTGCACGGAAAGAGCCCCCTGCTGCGGGAACTGGTGCGCCGGCCGCAGACCCCGGAGGGGAATCCGCGTCAGCGGCTCGACCTCCTGGACGAGCCGGAACTCGAACAGGCACTGCTCGACCTGATCCTCGAAAAGACCGCGGTGACCCTCGGGCACGACGGCACGGGCGAACTCAGCCCGCAGGCCGGGTTCCTGGAGATGGGGGTCGACTCACTGGCCGCGGTCCGTATCCGCAACCACCTCGGTGAAGCACTCGGCCTACGGCTGCGGCCGACCGTCGTCTTCGACCATCCGACACCGCCGTTGCTGCTCCGGAGGCTGAAGGAGCTGCTGGCCCAGGGCGAGGACGAACCGGCCCCGGAGGACGGCACCCGGACCGTCAGCCAACTGGTCGTCGAGGCAAGGGCCAACGAATGGGAGAAGGAACGCAGCTCCTACGCCTCAGTGGACGAGCTGCCGCAGATCCCCCAGCCGATCCGGCTGGCCCGTGGCCCGGAAGGACCGGCCCTGGTGTGCGTCACCGCGGTCGTAGGCATGTCCGATCCGGTGCAATACGCTCGCCTGGCGAAGCCCTTCCAGGGCGAACGGGACGTCTGGGCACTCCGACAGCCGGGTTTCCGTCAGCGCGACGCCCTCCCCGACACGCGGGATGTGCTGCTTCAGACGCATGCGGCCGGTCTGGGCACGGCACTCGGGAACCAGCCCTTCGTCCTCGCCGGCTCCTCCTCCGGCGGCCTGGTCGCTCATACGCTCGCCCGGCACCTCTGCGAGCAGGGCACCCCACCGGCCGGTGTTGTCCTGCTGGACACCTATGCCCCCAGCCAGTACGGACGGCTGAAGCAGCTGATCCAAGGTCTGAGCGGCGAAATGGAGCAACGGCTGGACGACCCGGACTACGCGACGCCCGGTGACAACGGCTGGATCACCGCCATGACGCGCTACGGGACATTCGACTGGACGCCCACTGATCTGCCGGTCCCTGAGCTGTTCGTGCGCGCGGGGATGCCGCTGGAGGGCTGGCCCGCGGACTGGGAACCCATCTGGCCGTGCGACCACACTGCCGTCACCACCCGCGGCAACCACTTCACCATGCTGGAGGAGCACGCCCCGCACACCGCGGCCCTGATACGGGACTGGATGCGCGCGACCTTCGGCTGAACAACGTCTGTCCGGTCGGAAGTGGGGGCGAAGAGCTTCGGACGGCCCTGTCGATCCCGTGGATCACTCGTCCGAGCCGTTAGCGTGCGATCCGGCCGTCAGACGCCAGTCGGCCCGCTGGACCGGACCGGAATGGAGCGCACCATGTCTTCTTCGTCCACGACCCGCAACCGAATCCGGACCTCCCTTCTTCTGCTCGCGGCGCTGGGCATCACCGTGGCCGGAGGCTCCGCGCAGGTGGGCGCCGCCACCACACCCTCCGAGAAGCCCGCACCCCGCAGCCCGTTCCTCGCCGAGGTCGCCGAACAGGTCGCCCTGCCGAAGCGGACCTGGACGGTGTGGGGAACCCACACCGCCAAGGGATATACGACCGAGGCGGCGGAGACCACCAACGTCGAGGGCATGAAGGCCGACTGCGAGAACATCAACCTCAACAAGAAACTGGCCGCCGATTTCCGCAGCGATGTGTTCGGTCCGGGCGTGAAGGGGTTCTTCTACAGATGCCAGCGGATTGCCCGGGACACCAACACGTACTGGTTCACCATCAGTTCGGCTGATCGAGCCCAGATCGAGAAACTCTGCGACCCGAACACGCGGTACCCGATCGTCTACGACGAGCAGCACGACACCTACTGGATCGACGAACCATTCATGTGCACGAAGCTTGCCGCCCCCGCGTAACCATCCCCGCTCCGGAACCGGGTCAGTCGTACGCCCTCATGCACAGCTGCGTCGACCCGCCGCCCACCTTCCAGGACCAGTACGTGTTCGAGTCGTACTGTCCGGCGGAACAGTTGGAAGAGCCGGAGTAGATGGCCGTGATGACGAAGATGTCGTTGTACCCGCTGGGAACCTTCCGGTCCGTGCAGTTCACGGAAGACAGCAGCGCCACGGAGGCGCTGTCGCCCTGGCGGTTGGCGAGCACGCAGTCCCCCACGTGGTACTCGCCGGTGAGGCAGAGCTCGGTGCGCTCACCGCTGCTGGCGGAGTAGTACGACCACGACGTCTGGTCGTTGCGCTTCGTGCAGTCCCCGGTCGTGCTGGTGACCCTCACCCGCGCGACACTGCAAGAGGTGGTGTTCGGCTTCTCCTCGCTCCAGTCGTATGTGGACTGGCCGCCGTACCCGGTGTCGACGACGTCCAGGCACTCCCCGTGCGAGACCGCCTTGAACGCCTCTTCGGTGGGATCGGGCTCGGGGGAGCTGGTTTCCGGGTCGGGCTCGGAGCCGCCGCTGGAGGAGCTGGACAAGCCGGAGGACGTGTCACTGTCACCGCCACCGAGGCTTTCGTCGTCATCGAGCCCACCGGTGCCGCCGTCGCCGCTGGACAAGGGCTGACTGTAGCGCGGGGTAGGGCTGCTGGACGGACTGTTGTCGTCCTTCTTGTTCCACGGCTGCCAGATCAGGAGCCCGATGACGAGCGCCCCCACGAGGAGGCCGCCCCAGCTCTCCATGGGGTCCGACTTCTTCGCGGGACGCTTCTTGGCCGCGCCGGACGTGGCCGCGCCGGACGCCGTCGACTTGGGGGTGGAGGTCGTACCGGCGCTCTTGCCGGCGGTCGCGGTCTTCTCCCGCGCCAGGCGCTCGCGCTCCCTGCGCTGCTTCTCCTTGAGCTCCGCTTCCTTCCGCGCCTTCTCCTTGCGTTCGCCTTCCTTGCGCTCCCGTTCCAGCCGGGCCTGTTCCTTCCGCTCCCGCTCCCTCCGCTCCGCCTCCTCTTTCCTCGCCCGTTCCCGGCGCTTGCGCTCCTCTTCCTCCTGGCGCGCCCGATCCCGCGCCTCGGCCTCCGCCCGCTCCTCGGCCTGCGCCCGCACCAGGGCGTCCCGCTGCAACCGCAGGGCCTCCAGCTGCTCGCGCATCTCACTGAGCGCCTCGTCCGCGCCCTCCTCACCGGACTCGGACCGTACCTCCGTCAGCGCCTCGGCGGCGGCCAAGTCCAGTGAGCCGTCGACGAGTTGCCGCCCCTGCTCCGCGTACGCGCCGATGAGCTCCGTCCACCGCTCGGGCAGCCACCGCCCCACGTCGCGGGCCGTCCTCTCCCCGTCGAGGCTGTCGAGGCCGTCGAGGCGGTCGAGACAGTCCCGCAGTACGTCGGACGGGGCAGGCCGCCGCTCGGGGTCGGGTTCAAGGAGCGGCAGGATCAGCGGCGTCAGTTCCGGCGGGAGCCCGCTCGTGTCGGTCTCACCGCGCTGGACGAGGGCGAGGACCCCGATGGAGTGGTCGGTCTGCTCGTACGGCGGGCGGCCGACCGCGAGGAAGAAGAGCGTGGCGCCCAGCGAGTACATGTCGGAGGCGGCGGTGGACTTCCTGCCGCTCGCCTGCTCCGGCGAGGTGAACGCGAAGGTGCCGATGGTCGTCGTCGAACTGGTGTGATCGTGGGCGTGCGAGATGCCGAAGTCGATGAGGCGGGGGCCCTCGTGGGGCAGCAGGACGTTCAGCGGTTTGATGTCCCGGTGCACAACCCCCAGGGCGTGCAGCTCGACCAGCGCCCGCGCGGCCCCGGCCGCGACCCACCGCACCCCGTCCGCGGGCAACGTCCCGGCGGCGTCGACGAGGTCGGCCAGACTGGGCGCGGGAATGAACTCGATGGCGAGCCACGGCCGCTCGGCTTTCGCGTCGGCTTCGAGCACCGTGGCGGTGTACTCGCTGTCGACCCGCCCCGCCAACTCCACCTCGCGGGCGAACCGAGCCCGGTCCGGCCTGCTCACAAAGCCCTGTGCGAGCAGCGTCTTGACCGCGACGATCCCGGGGTCCACCACCGTCCCGGTGGGCCCGGCGGCGCTCGCGGGGCTCCCCGGTGCCTCCCGCCGCGCGAGATAGATCCGGCCCATTCCACCGGTGGCGATGCGTCGCAGCAGCCGGTAAGGGCCGAGCTGCCTGGGATCACCGGAGTCCAGCGAATAGAGCTTCATCCCGGCCATGCGGCATCACTACTCCCCCTGTGCGTCCCCCGTCGCCCACAGTGTGGCGCTTCACCGTCACACTGTGTCACAGCAAAGGGAGTTGCGGAAGAAGAATCGAGTGAGGCACGGAGGCGACCGGACATGCGGTCCGTCGGCCGTTCAGGCCGCCGGGGTCTCCGCGAGGAAGTCGAGGAGGTCCCGCACCGCCGGGGTGCCCGTGTGGGAGGTGAAGGCGCCGCGGCAGCGGCCGAGGATACCGGCGGGGACCCGGTCGAACTGGGACACGGCCCGGCGGGCGCTGTCCACGGCCGCGTCGATGTCCCGGAGCGCCAACTGCGCGTCGGCCACGGCCAGCAGGTCGCGGGCGACCAGCAGCGGCGGCTGCTCCGGGTCGCCGCCGCCGTCCCGTGGCGGCGTCCACCGCGCGCCCGGCAGTAAAGGGGTGAAGTGTTCCAGGGCCCGTTTGGGCTGGCCCGCGTCGAGCCAGGCACGGGCGGTGGCTATGGACAGCCATGCGTCCCCGACGTTCCGGTAGGGGTCCGCGGCGCCGGAGCCGCCTTGCGTGCTTCGGGCCAGGAGTCCGGTGGTGCGGTCCAGGGCCCGGGCGCTGGAGATGAGCTCACCGCGCCGGGCGTGGGCGCGGGCCTCTCTGCTGTGCAGGACGACGGTGACCGAGGGTGGGGGCTCGGGGGTGAGTGAGCGTGCGGCGCTGACGAGGGAGAGCACATCGGCGGGGTCGCCCGCTTCGATATGGCACCAGGCCAGATCCGCCAGATAGACGGCTGTCGTGAGGCGGTCGCCCGCCCGGGCGGCGGCGCGGACGGCGGCGAGGTAGTAGCGCTCGGCCCGCGCGTCGTCCCCAGTGGCCTTGCCGACGAGCCCGCACAGTTGTCCGAGGCGGGCGACGACGAGGAAGATCCGCGATCCGGTCGCGGAGTCGTATCCGTTGTCCGTCAGCAATGTTCGGGCCAAATCGAATTCGGCACGAGCCACCCGGTACAGGGTGACGGGATTGATGGCCGAAAACAATGTGTTGAGCGAGACCGTGCGTCTCTCCAACAGGTCGGCGGTTTCCGGGGTGACGCTGTGGGCACGTACACTGCCCGGCACCGGTGGCGCAGAGACCATCGCCAGCGTTTCCCGCACGAAGGAATCGAGTGCCGTTCCGGAGACGGCGATGCGGGACTGGCCAGGATAAAAGCCGGGGCGTTTCCTGTTGCCGCTCGCGGCACCCGCCCCTCCGCGGCTTTCCTCACGTAAGCCCGCGCGTGTGGCGCGCGGTGCGGCGGGTTTGCCGAGACGCAGCCAGTGGGGCCATCCCAGGCGCTGCACCTCTTCCTCGGGCACATGGTGGATATGGGCGATGGCGAGCTGCGTGCTGTGGTCGGGCGGAATACCCTGCGTTTCCCAACGGGACACCTTCTCGCGGCGCCTTTGCAGTTTCCCGAATCCCAGGGCCTCGTGGGTGTCGGCCACCAGTTCCGCGTAGGAAAGCTGGGTGTCACCGGTCATGGCGCGCAGCAGGGTCAGGGGATGCCGGGGCCGTGCCATGGAGCAACCTCCTTATCGCCTAATGATCATGAGTGTGGTGTCCGCCGCCCTAGTGAAAACTGTAGATAACGTCTCATACCGGCCGCGTAAGGACCTGATGGTCAGGCGGACCGCTGATGCCAGGCGTCCTGGAAATGGCGGCGGGCACGGTACAGCCGGGACCGGACGGTGCCGACCGGCACCGAGAGCGTGTCCGCCATCTCCTGTTCATTCAGGCCGTAGACGGCGCGCAGGGTGAGGATCTGGCGGTGCTGGTTGGGCAGCCGATCCATCACATCGGAGATGTGGACAACCGCCAACGGGTTGCCGTCCTGGGCGAGTTCGGGTAGTTCACCGGCCGGGCCCTGGCCCAGCCGCTTGGATGTGCGTACCGCCTCCCGCACCGTGACGGCCCGTACCCAACCGTAGAACGCGGACGGCTCGCGCAGCCCCGCGACGCCGCGGTATATGGCTAGCATCGCCTCCTGCGCGGCGTCGGAACCGTGCCACCGGGAGATCGAGAAGCACAGTCGGCGGACGAAGGGCGCGATGTGCAGGAGCAGGTCGTTCATGGCCCGGCGGTCACCGGCCTGGGCGCGCGGCAGCAGAGCCGAAACGGTGGGAAGGCAGGGTTCGTTCGCTGTTCTCACGGTGTTGGCACTCCTGTAGTCGGAGGGCCGTGATGCCGATGCGCTGCGGCTTCGAACTCAGTCATGCACCCTGCTCGGACGGATCGGTGGTGGCCAAAAACATGGATGCGCCGGAGGACCGGCACAGCATTGAAGCGGAATCGCGCTTTCAGTGAAGCCGGAATGGTGCGTGCTTTCAAGAGGAACGCAGTGTGCCTCGGACGTGCTTCGGCTGATGACTTGGATTCAAGCTGCATTCAAGGAAGTAGGCGCAGCGTAAGGGCGCGCGGCGAGCAAGTTTGCGCTTGACTGCCCGAGTTCCCCTCATGCAGGGTTAGCCGTGGACGGATCACCCCGTCACGGCGGCACTCGTGAAGCCGCCCTCGAAAAACGTCTCCCGACTTCCTTTGTACTTCTCCGGCTCTCGTTCGAACCGGAGTTTGATGTGAACATTTCCCCGCCTATTGAGGGTTGGTGACATGTCTGTTCCCGAGGACTCCGTCCGTCCGCTGTCGGGTGCGCAGGAGGGCATCTGGTTCGCCCAGCGGCTCGACCCCGCGAACGCGGCCTACAACACCGGTGAGTACACGGAGATACACGGTCCCGTGGACACCGCGCTGTTCGAGACCGCACTGCGGCGCGCGATAGCGGAGGCGGAGACCTTCGGTCTGCGCTTCACCGAGACCGAGGAGGGGCCCCGCGCCCACCTCGCCCCCGCGAGCGACCGCGACGCGGGCTCGGACGGCCATATCTGGCCACTGCACCGCGTGGACGTCAGCGCGGAACCGGACCCCCGCGCCGCGGCCGAGGCGTGGATGCGCGCCGATCTCACCACCCCCATCGGTCTCACCGAGGGACCATTGTTCACCGAGGCCCTCTTCACCATTGCGCCTGACCGGCTCCTGTGGTATCAGCGGGCGCACCACATCCTGCTCGACGGCTACGGCTACACCCTCGTCGCCCGGCGCGTCGCCGAGATCTACAGCGCGCTGGAGGCCGGGCAGGACCCCGGGCGCGGATTCCCCTCGCTGAACCGGCTGTTGAAGGAGGAGACCGCCTACCGCGACTCCGGGCGGCTCACGGCGGACCGTGCCTTCTGGACCGCACGGTTCAAGGACGCCCCCCGGCCCGTGAGCCTGACCGAGGGCACCGCGCCGCCATCGGACGCCGCCCTGCGCGGCGCCACCGCCCTCTCCGCGGCCGACGCCGAACGGCTCGCGGCCACCGCGGCCCAACTGGGCGCCGGCCGGGCCGAGCTGTTCCTCGCCGCGGCCGCCGCGTATGTCCACCGGGTCACCGGTGCCGAGGACATCGTGCTCGGCGTGCCCTGCATGAACCGGTCCGGCTCGGCGGCGCTGCGGACACCCGGCGTGGTCTCCAACGTGCTGCCGCTGCGCGTGACCGTGCGGCCCGGTACGAGCCTCGCGCGGCTCATCGGGGACGTGGCCGCCGAGTTGCGCGCCGTCCGCGCGCATCAGCGCTACCGGGCGGAGGAACTGCGCCGCGATCTGAATCTACTGAGGGGCGACCGGCGGCTGTACGGGCCGGTCGTCAACCTCGTGCCGTTCGACAACGAACCGCACTTCGGCGCGTACCGCTCGACCTTCCACCACCTGTCCGGCGGCCCGGTCGAGGACCTGACCGTCACCCTGCGGCCGGGCCGCGGTGGCAGCGGACTGCATATCGCCTTCGCCGCGAACCCGAGGCTCTACACCGCGGAGGAGCTCGCCGGGCACCAGGCCCGATTCCTCTCCCTGCTGCGGCAGTTCACCGATGCCGCGGGCATGGCCCAGGACGCCGAAGGCACGGCTCCTGAGCCCGACGTCGCCGGTCTCTCCCTGCTGCTGCCCGGCGAGGACCCGGGGTACGCCGCCGCCCCGGACCCCTCCCCCGCGCGCGACGCGACCCTCCCCGCACGGTTCGAGGCCCAGGCGGCCCGGACGCCCGGCGCGACCGCCGTCACCTACGAGGGCACCGCCCTGACGTACGCCGAGCTGAACGCCCGCGCCAACCGCATCGCCCGGCTTCTGGTGGCGCGCGGTGCCGGGCCGGGCGGTGTGGTGGCCCTGGCCCTGCCGCGCTCCGCCGAGCTGGTCACCGCCCTGCTGGCCGTCCTCAAGTCAGGCGCCGCCTACCTGCCGTTGGACCCCGGCTACCCCGCCGAGCGGATCCGCACCGTGACCGAGGACGCACGACCGGCGCTGCTGGTGACGGATGCCGGAACCGCGTCCGCGCTGCCGGACACCGCTGCCGACACGATCGTCCTCGGCGACCCGGACACCGAACGGGACCTCGCCGGCCACTCACCCGCCGATCTCGCCGACGGCGACCTCCGCGCCCCGCTGACCCCGCACGACACCGCGTACATCATCCACACCTCGGGCTCCACCGGCCGCCCGAAGGGCGTGGTGATCCCGCATGCCAATGTCATCCGGCTCTTCGAGACCTCCGCCGGGCTGTTCTCCTTCGGCCCGGACGACGTGTGGACGCTGTTCCACTCCTACGCCTTCGACTTCTCCGTCTGGGAGATCTGGGGTCCACTGCTGCACGGCGGCCGGTTGGTCGTCGTCCCGCAACCGGTCACCCGCGCGCCGGACGAGTTCCTCTCGCTGCTGCGCCGTGAGCGTGTCACCGTCCTCAACCAGACTCCGTCCGCCTTCCAGCAGCTGATCCAGGCCGACCGCGAGGCCCCGGGGGAACCCCTCGCCCTGCGGTATGTCGTCTTCGGCGGCGAGGCACTGGAGCCCGCCCAACTGCGCCCGTGGGCCGAGCGGTACGGCGACGAGGCGCCGGTGCTGGTCAACATGTACGGCATCACCGAGACGACCGTGCATGTCACCTTCCAGCGCGTCACCCTCGCGCTCATCGGGGAGGACCGGCCGCGCAGCATCATCGGCACCCCCCTGCCGGATCTGCGCGTCTACCTCCTCGACCACTCCCTGCGGCCGGTCCCGCCCGGCTGGACGGGCGAGATGTACGTCTCCGGGCCCGGTCTGGCGGACGGCTATCTGGGCCGGCCTGATCTGACGGACGAGCGGTTCGTGGCCGACCCGTTCGGCCCGGACGGCATGCGCATGTACCGCACCGGCGACCTGGCCCGGCGGCTGCCGGACGGCACGCTGGAGTACGCCGGGCGCGCCGACCAGCAGGTGAAGATCCGCGGCTTCCGGATCGAGCCGGGCGAGATCGAGGCGGCGCTGACCGGGCTCGGGGATGTCGCCCGCGCCGCCGTCGTCGCCCGGCCCGCCGGTGACGGTGAGCGGATGCTCGTCGCCTACGCCGTGCCCGCACCGGGCAGCGCCCCTGATCCGTCGGATCTGCGCGCGTATCTGGCCGAGCGGCTGCCCGCGCACATGGTGCCCGGTGCCTGCGTCCTCCTGGATGCCCTGCCGCTGACCGCCAACGGCAAGCTGGACGCCGAGGCACTGCCCGCACCGGACTTCGCCGCCGCCGCGCACGGCCACGCCCCGGTCACCGAGGCCCAGGCCCTCCTGTGCCGGCTCTACGAGGAGGTGCTGCGGCTGCCGGAGGGGACGGTCGGCGCCCACGACGACTTCTTCGCCCTCGGTGGCCACTCGCTGCTCGCCACCCGGCTGCTGACCCGGCTGCGCGCGGCCACCGGCGCCGATGTGCCGATGGCCGCCGTCTTCACCACGCCCACCCCGGCGGAGATCGCCGCGCTCCTGCCGGAGAGCGCCCCGGGGACGGCGGACCGTCCGGCGCTCGTCGCCGTGCCGCCCGAGCGGCGGCCCACGCGCATCCCACTCACCCCCTCCCAGGCCGGTCTGTGGTTCCTCAACCGGCTGGAAGGCCCGAGCCCCACCTACAACATCCCGCTGGTGATGCGCTTCGCCGGGCCGGTCGACGCGGAGGCACTGCGCGCGGCGCTCGCCGACGTCGTCGCCCGGCACGAGGCGCTGCGCACCCTCTTCCCGCACGAGGACGGCGAGCCGCGCCAGGAGGTGCTGGCCGCGGACGCTCCGGCCGCCCGGCCCGTCCTGCACGTGGCGGAGGCCACCGAGGCGGACCTGCCCCGGCTACGGCAGGAGGCCGTCCGGTACGCCTTCGACCTGGTCTCCGAACTGCCGCTGCGCGCCCACCTGTTCCACCTCACCGATGCCGACGCCGATGCAGGCAGCGTGCTCGTCCTGGTCGTCCACCACATCGCCGCCGACGGCTGGTCCCTCACCCCCCTCGGCCGCGACCTCGCCCACGCCTACACCACCCGCACCGACGGCCACACCCCCAACTGGACCCCGCTCCCCGTCCAATACCCCGACTACACCCTCTGGCAGCACACCCTCCTCGGCAACGAAAACGACCCCACCAGCACCACCGCCCGCCAACTCCACTACTGGCACACCACCCTCGCACACCTCCCCGACCAACTCCCCCTCCCCTACGACCACCCCCGCCCCACCCAGCCCGGTCATGCCGGGGACACCGCCCACTTCCGCATCGACGCCGCACTCCACCGTCGCCTCGCGGAGCTGGCCCAGCAGCACAGGGCGACGCCGTTCATGGTGCTCCAGGCCGCCTGGGCCGCCACCCTCACCCGCTGCGGCGCGGGCACGGACATCCCCCTCGGCACGCCCACGGCGGGCCGCGAGGACGAGGCGCTGACCGACCTCGTCGGATACTTCGTCAACACCCTGGTACTGCGCACCGACACCTCCGGCGACCCCGCCTTCGCCGAACTGCTCGACCGCGTCCGGGACACGGACCTGGCGGCGCATGCGCACAGCCGACTGCCGTTCGACCGGGTCGTGGAGCACCTCAACCCGCCCCGCGCCGTGGGGCGTCATCCGCTGTTCCAGGTGATGCTCGCGCTCCAGAACGCCGAGGACGCGCACACCGAGGTGGAGATGGCGGGCAGCCGGGTGCGCCTGGATCCCGGGGGCATCGGCACCGCCCGGTTCGACCTGATGGTGTCCCTCACCGAGCGGTGGACGCCGGACGGCGCGGCCGACGGACTCGAGGGAACGGTGGAGTACAGCACCGAGCTGTTCGAGCGGAGCACCGTCGAGCGGCTGGTCGCGCGGCTGGTGCGGCTGCTCACCGGTGCGGTGCGGGCACCGGAGCAGCCGCTGTCCCGGCTGCCCCTGCTGGACGCGGCCGAGGAGGCCGAGTGGGAGGCGTGCGCGCCCGCCGTGGAGCGGGCCCTGCTCGCCGCCGACGGAGTGCGCGACTGCGTGGTACGGGTGCGCCGTTCGGTCGCCGGTGCTCTGGAGGCGGTCGCCCACGTCGTGCCGGGCGCTGCCGTGGACCACGGCCGTCTGGCGGCCGCCGCGCGGCCCGCGCTGCCCCGCGCCGCGGGCCCGCTCCACGTCGTCCTGGTCGCGTCGCTGCCGCGGACGCCCGGCGGCGCGCTGGACACCGGGGCGCTGGACCGCCTTCCGGTGCTCGACGAGGGGCTGGCCGCCACCTGGGAACGGGCCCTGGGCCAGGCTCTCGACACCACCGCCGCGGCTGTCGTCGTGCGCGACACCGCACCGCCGGCCGTGGGCCATCTGCACCTCGGGGGCCTGCCCGGTGCCGGACCGGCCGCCGGGACCCCCGTCCCCGAAGAAGAGCCGCGGGAGGAGGAGTCGCAGACCGTTCCGGACGGCGCGGACCTGCCCGGTGCGGTTCCCTCGGTGAGCGAGGGCCCACGGCTGGACCCGCCGCCGTACGCCCGTCTCGGCGAGGCTCTGCGGGCCGCCGCGCAGGGTGACGGCGAGATCGTCCACATCCGCGAGGACGGCTCCGAGCACCGGCAGTCGTACACCGCGCTGGCCGAGGAGGCGTCGCGGGTCCTCGGCGGGCTGCGGGCGCACGGGGTCCGGCCCGGGGAGACGGTGATCTTCCAGTTCGATGCCACCGAGGACTTCCTGACCGCGCTGTGGGGCTGCGTCGCGGGCGGCGTCACCGTGGTGCCGATGAGCGTGCCCGGCTCGTACCGGGATGCCTCACCGCAACTGGAGAAGCTGGCGAACGTCTGGCGGGCGCTCGGCCGTCCCCGGATCGCCGCCGGGCCCCGCCCGGCCGCGGAACTGCGGGAACGGGCCGCCCACGAGGGCTGGTCCGGGCTGGAGGTGCTCCCCGTCGACGAGTTGCGCGATGCCCCGGCCGCCACGGACTGGCACCAGCCGGACCCCGGCGAGGCAGCGCTGATGATGCTGACCTCCGGCAGCACCGGGCTGCCCAAGGCCGTGCCCGTCACCCACCGGATGGTGCTGAGCCGCGCGGCGGGCACCGCGCAGCACAACGGGCTCACCGAGCGGGAGACCAGCTTCAACTGGATGCCGCTGGACCACGTCGGCGGGGTGGTGATGTTCCACATCAGGGATGTGTTCCTGGGCTGCCGTCAGATCCACGCCCTTCCCTCGTGGGTCACCGAGGAGCCGCTGCGCTGGCTCGATGTGATGGACCGGAACCGGGTGACGGTCACCTGGGCGCCGAACTTCGCCTACGGGCTGGTGCGCGCGCGGGTGGCCGAGGAAACGGAGCGCTCCTGGGATCTGTCGGCGCTCAAGCTCGCCATGAACGCGGGCGAGGCCGTCGTGCCCCGGGTGGCGCGCCAGTGGCTCGCCCAGCTGGAGCCGTTCGGTGTCCGCCCGGACGTGATGCACCCCGCCTGGGGCATGTCGGAGACCTCATCGGCGGTCACCGACACCGCCTTCTCGGCCGCGGCGGGCGCCGAGGACGTGTACGTGAGCTGCGGCAAGCCCTACCCCGGGTTCTCGATCCGCGTGGTGGACGACCGGGACCGGGTGGTACCCGAGGGACATGTGGGCCACTTCCAGGTGCGCGGCCCCTCCGTGACGCCCGGCTACCACAACGCCCCGGAGAAGAACGCCGAGTCCTTCACCGAGGACGGCTGGTTCCGCACCGGAGACCTCGCGTTCCTGCGCGACGGCGAGCTGTACCTGACCGGGCGGGCCAAGGACGTCATCATCGTCAACGGCGTCAACCACCCCAGCCACGAGATCGAGGCCGTGGTGGAGGAGACCGCGGGGGTGCGGCGCTCGTACACGGCGGCCGTCGCGGTCCGCACATCGGCGGCGGCCGGGACGGACGACATCGCGGTGATCTTCTGCCCGGCGCCGGGGGCCGACGAGCGGCAGCTGCTCACGGAGATCGCGGGGCGGGTGACACGCGAGTTCGGCGCCGCCCCCTCCTTCGTCCTGCCGGTCGCCCCCGCCGACATCCCCAAGACCGAGATCGGCAAGGTGCAGCGGACGCTGCTGCGGCAGCGGCTGGAGGAAGGGCGGTTCAACGACGTCATCCGCCGCACCGATCTGCTGCTGGGCGGCGACCGCACCATCCCGGACTGGTTCCACCGGCCGGTCTGGCAGCGGGAGGACGCCGTCCACGCCGCCGCGCCGGCGGGCGGGCACACCGTGGTCCTGGCCGACGCGGACGGCACGGTCGCCAAGGGACTGGAGGCGCTGCTCACCACGGACGGCTGCCACGTCACCGTGACCGCCGGGCCGGAGGACCTCGGCGCCGGGCAGTCGGACCGGGTGGTCGACCGGGTCATCGACCTGAGCCTGCTCGACGTCCCGGCCGACGGCGGTGAGCTGCCGCGTCCCGACGGGACGACGGCGGCCGTCTCCCGCCTGGCGGGGATCGTCGCGGCCCTCGCTCCCCGCGCCGACGAGGAGCGGCGGGTGTCCGTCGAGGTCGTCGCCCGGCACAGCGCCGCGGTCCACGACGGCGAGCCGGTGCGCCCGGAGCGGGGGGCGGCGCTCGCCGTGCTCAAGAGCGCGGTGCAGGAGCTGCCGTGGCTCGACGGGCGCTGGACCGACCTCGGTCCCGCGGACGAAGCGGCGGACGTCCCGGAGGACGCCGCCCGGACGGCCCGGAGCCTGTACGCCGAGATCGCCCGCCCGGCCACCGACCCGGAAGTGGCCCTGCGGGACGGGGCGCGCTGGATCCGCCGGCTCGCCCCGCTGCCCGCGCCCGAGGCCGGGGACGGCCCGGACGCACCGGTGTTCACCCCGGGCGGCCACTATCTGCTGACGGGTGGTCTGGGCGGTATCGGCACCGAGCTGGCCCGCCATCTGCTGGGCGAGTGCGGTGCCCGGCTCACCCTGCTCGGCCGTACGCCGGTGGCGGACGACCCCGCCCGCGCCGCCGTGATGCGCGAACTGGGCGCGCTCGGGGACGTGCGGTACGCCGTCGCCGACATCACCGACCCGGAGGCCGTACGCCGCGCGCTGGACGAGGCGCGGACGGCGTACGGCGAACTCGCGGGTGTCCTGCACCTGGCCGGGCGCTTCGTCGAGAGCCCGCTCACCGAGACGACACAGCGGCAGTGGGCGGAGGTGCTCGCCGCCAAGACCACCGGCGCCACCATCCTCACCGACGCCCTCCGCGACCGACCCGGCACCCTCTTCATCGCCTTCTCCTCCGTCAACGGACACTTCGGCGGCGCCATGGCCGCCGCCTACTCCGCCGCCAACGCCTACCTCGACACCCTCACCACCCACCAACGCCAACTCGGCCTCCACGCCCACACCATCGCCTGGAGCATGTGGGACAACACCGGCATCAGCCACAACTACCCGCACCAGGCGCTCACCCGCGCCCGGGGCTTCCGGATCCTGGGCCGTCGGCACGGCGTGCGCTCGCTGGCGCTCGCGCTGCGCCACGGGCTGCCCCACGTGCTGGTCGGGCTGGACCCCACCGCGCCCTGGGTGCGCAGCCACCTCGCCGCCCCGGCCGAGCCTCTCCAGCAGCTGACCGGCTACCACGTGACCGCCGGTACGCCGGACACGAGCGGTAGCCCGGACACGGCCCTGCCGGACGCTCTGCCGGACCGCTTCGGCACACCGGTGCCCTGCGCCGTGGAGACCCTGGACGCGCTGCCGCTCACCCCGGACGGACGGCCCGACCGGGAACGGCTCGCGGGCCGCTTCCGGACCGGTGCCGGGGCCGGTGAGCGCCCCGCGACGGAAACCGAGCAGGCGATCGCCGGTGTCTGGTGCAAGGTCCTCGGCGTCGACGGCGTCGGCCGCGACGACGACTTCTTCGCCCTGGGCGGCCACTCGCTGCTGGCCACCCGGCTCGTGGGGCGGCTGCGCTCCGTCCTCGGCCTGGAGCTCGCCGTCTCGGACCTGTTCACCGCGCCGACGGTGGCCGGTCTGGCCGCACGCGCCAAACGGCAGGGCGCACAGGCCGAGGACGACATCCCCGCACGGCCGCCGCTGGTGCCCGTCGAGCGGCCGGAGTCCGTTCCGCTGTCCCTGGCCCAGTCCCGGATGTGGTTCCTCAACCGGATGGAGGGGCCGAGCCCCACCTACAACATCCCGCTGGTGCTCCGTTTCGAGGGGCGGCTCGACGCGGAGGTGCTGCGCGCGGCGCTCGCCGACGTCGCCGCCCGGCATGAGGCACTGCGCACGCTCTTCCCCGACGACGAGGGCCGTCCGCGCCAGCAGGTGATGGAGACCGGGCAGGCCCGGCCGGACCTGCTCACCTCCGAGATCCCGGCCCGCTGGCTGGAGGAGCAGATCCGCTCGGCCTCCCGCATCGGGTTCGACCTGGGCGCGGAACTGCCGCTGCGTGCCCACCTGTTCCACCTGACCGACGCCGGTAGCGTGCTCGTCCTGGTCGTCCACCACATCGCCGCCGACGGCTGGTCCCTCACCCCCCTCGGCCGCGATCTCGCCCACGCCTACACCACCCGCGCAGACGGCCACAGCCCGAACTGGACCCCGCTCCCCGTCCAATACCCCGATTACACCCTCTGGCAGCGCGCCCTCCTCGGCGACGAAAACGACCCCACCAGCACCACCGCCCGCCAACTCCACTACTGGCACACCACCCTCACAAGCCTCCCCGACCAACTCCCCCTCCCCTACGACCACCCCCGCCCCACCCAGCCCAGCGGCGAGGGACGGCTGGTGCACCGCCGACTCGGCGCCGATACGCACCGGGCGCTGACCGATCTGGCGCGGCAGCGCGGCGCGACGCTGTTCATGGCGCTCCAGGCCGCCTGGGCCGCCGCGCTGACCCGGGCCGGGGCCGGTACGGACATCCCGCTCGGCACGCCCTGGGCGGGCCGGGACGACGAGGCCCTGGCGGATCTGGTCGGCTTCTTCGTCAACACCCTGGTGCTGCGCACCGACACCTCCGGCGACCCCGCCTTCACCGAACTGCTCGACCGCGTCCGGGAGACGGACGTCGCCGCCCAGGCCCACCAGGACGTGCCGTTCGACCGGGTCGTGGAGCACCTCAACCCGCCCCGGGCCGCGGGCCGTCACCCGCTGTTCCAGGTGGCGATGGCCCTCCAGGGTGCGGCGGGCGCGGCGGTGCGGATGGGTGGCGAGGAGGTGCTGCCCGAGCGGCCGCACGCCGGCGCCGCCAAGTTCGACCTGATCCTCAACGTCTCCGAGCGGCAGGAGCCGGACGGCGCTCCCGGCGGGCTGGACGTCGCCCTGGAGTACAGCACGGACCTGTTCGACGCGGGGACGGCGGAAGATCTCGCCGATCTGATGTGCCGGATCGCCGAGTCCGCGGCGGACGGCCCGGAACTGCGGCTGTCCGCCCTGGGCGGCGGCTCCGCCCGCGCCGGGCAGGCGGCGGCGCGTGCCGAGACGGCGGTACGGGCGCTGGGCTCGGTGCACGACTGCGCCGTGCTCGTCCGTGACAGCGGTCTGATGGTGTGTGTCGTGCCCGAGGGGCCATTGACGGACCGGCAGGTGACGGAGGCGGCGCGGCGGGCCGTCCCGGCTGCGCTGCCAGTGCACACCGTGCTGGTGTCCGTCCTGCCGCGCACGGCAGAGGGCGCGGTGGACACGGCCGTCCTGGAGTCCCTTCCGGTGCTCGACGAGGAGGCCGCTGCCGCCTGGCAGGCCCGGCTCACCGCCGATCCGCGGGTGGGAGAGGTGGCCGTACGGATCGAGGACGCCCCGGCCCCGGCACCGCGCCGGGTGCATCTGGGCGACATCCCCGGCGGGCTGGCCGCCGGTTCGGTGCCCACCGGGGCGTCCGGGACGGACGCGGCGGCGGACACCGGCCAACCGGCCGCGGGCACGCCCTCGATCGTGCACGGGCCCGAGCTCGTCCCCCTGGACGTGACGGACCTGGTGACCGCCATGCGGCGGGCCGCCGCCGGACCGGGCGACCTGCTGCACCTGCGGGCCGACGGCTCCGAGGACCGGCAGACGTACGCGGAGCTGGCGCGCGAGGCCTCGCGCGGCCTGCACGGGCTGCGGGCCCTGGGCCTGGGCACGGGCGACAAGGTCGTCCTGCAACTGGCCTCCACCCGCGACTTCGTGACCGGATTCTGGGCCTGCGCGCTGGGCGGCATGGTCGCGGTGCCGCTCGCCGTGCCACCGGGCGGCCACACCCCGGGCAGCGCCCAGGCCACCCGGCTGGCCGGTGCCTGGGAGGCCCTCGGCCGGCCGCTGGTGCTGGGCTCCACAGGTTCCGGCGATGCCATCGCCGGGCTGCTCGGCACGGACCGGGTGGCCGAGTTGGGCACGCTGCTGGACGGCCCCGCCGACGAGGACTGGCACACCGCCGACCCGGACGAGCTGGTCCTGCTCATGCTCACCTCCGGCAGCACCGGGCAGCCCAAGGCCGTCGAGCTCCGGCACCGCAACATCCTGGCCCGCACCGCCGGGGTGATCGACCTCAACGGGCTCACGGCGGAGGACCCGTCGTTCAACTGGATGCCCCTGGACCACGTCGGCGGCGTGGTGCACGTACACATCCGGGATCTGGTACTGGGCGCCCGTCAGGTGCATGCCCCGACGCCCTGGGTCCTGGAGGACCCGCTGCGCTGGCTCGACGCCCTCTCCCGCTACCGCGCGGCTTCCACCTGGGCGCCGAACTTCGCCTACGGGCTGGTCGTGGACCACCTCGCCGCCGCGGCCCCGGACCGCGCCTGGGACCTGTCACGGCTGCGGATGTGCCTCAACGCGGGAGAGGCCGTGGTGCCGCGCGTCGTGCGGCGCTTCCTGACGGCCCTCGCACCGCACGGACTCCACGGCGACGCCGTGCAGCCGGTGTGGGGAGCGGCGGAGACCTGCTCCGGTCAGACCCACGCCGTCCTGACCATGGAGAACACCACGGACGACGACACCCTGGTCAACCTCGGCCGTCCCTACCCCGGCTGCTCCATCCGGATCACCGGCGAGGACGGCCGCGTCGTACCCGAGGGCACGGTCGGCCATTTCCAGCTGCGCGGCCCCGCCGTCACCGACGGCTACCACCGCGCTCCCGAGCACAACGCCGAGGCGTTCACCGAGGACGGCTGGTACGACTCCGGCGATCTGGGCTTCCTGCGCGGCGGTGAGCTGACGCTGACCGGGCGGGCCAAGGACACCATCATCGTCAACGGCCACAATCTGCACCCGCACGACATCGAGGCGGTGGTCGAGGAACACCCCGCCGTGGAGCGCTCGTTCACCGCCGCCGTCGCCGTGCGCACCCCGGCCGACACCACCGACCGGCTCGCGATCTTCCTCTCGCTGCGGCCCGGCACCGACCGGGCCGGGACCCTGGCGGAGATCGCGGGGAAGGTCACCGCGCAGACCGGAGTGCGGCCCGGCCATCTCGTGCCGGTGGCCTCCGGCGACATCCCCAAGACCGAGATCGGCAAGATCCAGCGGGCGGCGCTGCGTTCCCGCTTCGCCGCCGGGGCGTACGCGGAGGTGATCCGGGAGACCGATCTGCTGCTGGGCAACGAGCGGACGGTGCCCCACTGGTTCCACCAGCCGGTCTGGCAGCGGGCCGGTGCCCCGGCCGGGGACCCGGACCGGTTCGCCGAGGGTCACACCCTGGTGCTCGCCGACCCCGGCCGCTCCGTGGCGGGCCGGCTCGCCGCCCTGATCACCGGGGCCGGGGGCCGGTGCACGGTCCTGGAGGACCCCGCGCTGTTCGCGGCGGCCGCCGGCGCGGTGCGCCGGGTCGTCGACCTCACCCGGGTCGGTGCCGCACCCGCGGATCCGCTGGACGCCGGGGCTGCGCTCCGTCAGGTCCGCGCCGTGGGCGACCTGGTGAGCGCGCTGGCCGCCCGGCACGAAACCAACAGCCCGGTGGAGCTGGAGATCGTCGCGACCGGCAGTGCGGCCCTGTCCGGAGAGGAGCCCGCCGCCCCGTGCGGCGCCGCGGCCGCCGCGGTGCTGCGCAGCGCGGCCCAGGAACTCCCCTGGCTGACCGCGCGATGGACGGACGTCGGGCCCGGCGACGGCATGGCCGAGGCGCTGTTCCGGGAGCTGTCCACGGTGTCGGCGGAGTCCGACGTCGTACTGCGCGGCGGTGAGCGCCACGTTCGCCGCCTGGCGGAGGCGGAGCCTCCCGCGCGGGGCGGCGCGGCGGTCGAGCCGCCCGTCCGCGAGGGCGGGCACCATCTGGTCACCGGCGGTCTGGGCGGGGTCGGCGCCGAGCTGGCCCGGCATCTGCTGACCCGTCACCGGGCCCGGCTCACCCTGTTCGGCCGGACGCCGGTGGCGGACGACCCCGCCCGCGCCGCGGTGCTCCGGGAACTGGCGGCGCTGGGCGAGGTGCGGTACCGCGTCGTGGACGTCACCGACCCGGAAGCGGTGCGCGGCGCGCTGGCGGAGGCGGGGCCGGTGGACGGCGTCTGGCATCTGGCGGGGCGTAGCGCCGACCTGCCGGTGGCCGGGACGACGGAGCGGCAGTGGGCGGAGGTGCTCGCCGCCAAGACCACCGGCGCCACCATCCTCACCGACGCCCTCCGCGACCGACCCGGCACCCTCTTCATCACCTTCTCCTCCGTCAACGGACACTTCGGCGGCGCCATGGCCGCCGCCTACTCCGCCGCCAACGCCTACCTCGACACCCTCACCACCCACCAACGCCAACTCGGCCTCCACGCCCACACCATCGCCTGGAGCATGTGGGACAACACCGGCATCAGCCACAACTACCCCCTCAAGGCGCTCACCGCCGCGAAGGGCTACCGCCCGCTCGCGCCGCGCGAGGCCCTCGGCTCCCTGCCGGTGGCGCTCAGTCTCGCCGAGCCGCATACGCTCGTGGGCCTGGACCCGGCGGCGCCCTTCGTCCGGGCCCGGCTGGCCGCCCCCGTCCGGCCGCTGCTGCGGCTCACGGGTTACACCACACCGCGCGAGGACGCCGCACCGCATCCGGCCGGGACCCGGCCGGACAGCCTGCCGGACCGCTTCGGCACCCCCGTACCCTGCACGGTCGTACCCGTGGAGGCACTGCCCGGCGACGGCGCGGAGACGGCCTCGAGCACCACCGCGGCGGCGCTCGGCGATGCGAACGGAACACGGCCCGGCGGGGCGGGGGCAGAGCTCGTACCCGCGCTCGTCGCCCTGTGGGGCGAGGTCCTGGAGACCGACGGCCTCGGACCGCACGACGACTTCTTCGCGCGCGGCGGGCACTCCATCCTCCTGGTCACCCTGCGCACCCTCATCGAACGCCGGCTGGGCCACCAGCCGGAGATCGCCGACCTGTTCACCCACCCCACCCCCGCCGCCCTGGCCGCCCATCTGGCGGGCCGGGAGCGCACCGCGGCCACCTCATCGGAAGCCGATCAGCGCACCCGGCAGCGGCGTGAGCACCAGGCCCGCCGCCGGGCCGCCTCGATCCGGAAGGACACCCCTGACCATGGCTGAGCCCATCGACCCGCAGACCCCCGGCGAGGCGGACGAGTTCGGCAGCATAGCGATCGTCGGCATGGCCGGGCGGTGGCCCGACGCGCCCGACATCGAGACGTTCTGGCGCAATGTGGCCGCCGGGCACCACAGCACCAAACCCATCCCGGACGACAAGTACCGCGCGGCGGGCGGCGACGAGGCCGGGCTGACCGACCCGAACCGCATCCGCCTCGCGTCCACCATCGACGACATCGAGCTGTTCGACGCGGACTTCTTCGGCTATGTGCCGGGCGAGGCCCAGCTCGTCGACCCCCAGCAGCGTATGTTCCTGGAGGTGTGCCACCACGCCCTGGAGAACGCCGGTTACGACCCGGCGCGCGGCGGCGGGCAGATCGGTGTGTACGCGGGCGTCAGCCAGAGCGAGTACTTCCTCGACCACATCCACCCCCGCTACGGCGACACCCCCGGCTCCCTGGAGCTGCTCGCCGCCAAGGCCGGCAACGTGCCCGACGCCCTGACCATGCGCGTGTCGTACAAGCTGGGCCTGACCGGGCCGAGCGTATGCGTGCAGACCACCTGCTCCACCTCGCTGGTGGCCGTGCACATGGCCTGCCAGGAGCTGCTGAACTTCCGCTGCGACACCGCCCTGGCGGGCGGCTCCTCGCTCAACCCGGTGGCGTACCGCGGCTATCGCTATGTCGAGCAGGGCATCCTCTCCCCCGACGGTCACACCCGCGCCTTCGACGCGGACGCCCGGGGCACCATCCGCGGCGACGCCGTCGCGGCCGTCGTGCTGCGCCGGCTGGAGGACGCGCTCGCCGACGGCGACCGGATCTGGGCCGTCATCAAGGGCTCGGCGATCAACAACGACGGCACACGCAAACCCGCGTTCAGCGCCCCCAGCCCACAGGGCCAGACGGAGGTCATCAGGGAGGCGATCGCGGCCGCGGACGTCCCCGCGGACACCATCACCTATGTGGAGGCCCACGGCACCGGCACACCGGTCGGCGACCCCATCGAGGTCGCGGCGCTGACGGCGGCCTTCCGGGAGAAGACCGACCGCACCGGGTTCTGCGCCCTGGGCTCGGTGAAGTCCAACGTGGGCCACACCGACACGGCCGCCGGTGTCACCGGGCTGATCAAAGTGGTGCTGTCGATGCGGAACCGCCGGATACCCGGCACCGTGGGGTTCCGCACGCCCAACCCCGCCATCGACTTTCCCGCCACGCCGTTCCGTGTGCACGGCGAGACCATCGACTGGGAGCCGCCCCAGGACGCCCCGCTGCGCGCCGGGATCAGCGCCTTCGGCGTGGGCGGCACCAACGCCCATGTGATCGTCGAGGAACCGCCGCGGTCCGCGCCGCGCGCCGGGGACGACGGCTCCTGGCAGCTGCTGCGGTTGTCGGCCCGGACCCCCGAGGCGCTGGACCAGCTCTCCGCCGGTCTGGCGGGCCAGTTGGCCGCCGAGCAGGCGCCGCCGCTCGCCGACGTCGCGCACACGCTGCGGACCGGACGCCGTGAACTTCCCTACCGCCGCACCGTGGTGTGCAACGAGACGGCCGAGGCCGCCGAGGCGCTGCGGCACCCGGGCGGGGTCGCGGGCCCGGTCCCGGCCGAGGGTCGGCAGCTTGCCTTCCTGCTGCCCGGCGGCGGTGCGCAGTACCCCGGCATGGGCGCGGGGCTCTACCGCTCGGAGCCGGTGTTCCGGGACGCCATGGACCGCGCCTCCGCCGGTTTGCGGCCCCTGCTCGGCCATGAACTGACCGATCTGCTCTACCACCGGGACCCGGCGGACCTCCCGAGCGACGTCCCCTTCGACTTCCCCGCGCTGGTCGCGGTCGAACACGCGCTGGCCGCGCTCCTCGCCGAGCGGGGCGTACGGCCCTCCGCGCTGCTCGGGTTCTCGCTCGGCGAGTACACCGCCGCCGTACTGGCCGGAGTGATGTCCCTGGAGGACGCGCTCGGCCTGGTGAGCCTGCGGGAGCGGCTGATGCTGCGGGCCGGTGGCGCCACGCTGAGCGTCTGGCTCGGCGAGGCCGCGCTGCGCCCGTATCTCGCCGACGGGCTCGCCCTGGACCTGGCGACGGTCAACTCCCCCGGCGCGTGCACGGTGTCCGGCACCGAGGACGCCGTGGGCGAGATGGAACGGCGGCTGACCGCCGACGGTGTGGAGTGCTCCCGGGTCCGGCTGGCCGCCGCACCGCATTCGCGGCTGCTCGACCCGGTGCTGGAGGAGTTCGCCACGGCGGTCCGCGCGGTCACCCTCAACGCCCCCGCCATCCCGTACGTCTCCAACCTCACCGGCACCTGGATCACCGCGGAGCAGGCGACCGACCCCGCCTACTGGGTGCGGCACATGCGCGGCACCGTCCGGTTCACCGACGGTCTGGCCGCCCTCGCCGAGGCGGGCGACCCCGTGCTGCTCGAATGCGGCCCCGGCCGTACCCTGGCCGGCTACGCGGTGGCCCGGCCCGGCGCCCCCGCCACCGTCGTGCCCGCGATGCGGCATGCCAAGGCGGCCCAAGTGGACGATGAGCAAGCGCTGTTGGAGGCGGTCGGCGGACTGTGGGCGCTCGGCGTCGCGGCCGGGCCGAGCACGTCCCCGGACGACGCCCGGCGGGTGCCGCTGCCCGGCTACCCCTTCGCCCGCACCCGGCACTGGATCGAGCGCGCGGCCCGGGGCACGGCCGAGCCCGCGGCCGCACCGCCGGCCCCGCGGGTCTTCCCCGTGAACCTCGCGGCCGAGGACGCCCAGCTGCGCGCCGCCGAGGAGCGCCTGCGCGCGAGCATGCCGGTCGACGCGGTGCCCGTGGACGTCCGCGAACTCCTCGACCGGCTGTGCGCCCTGCATGTGACGGCCTATCTGCGCTCGCAGGGTGTCTCCACCGAGCCCGACGCCGTCCATGAGCGCGCCGATATCCATCGGACGCTGCGGACGGTGCCCGCCTACCGCAAGTTCGTCGAAGCCCTGCTGCACATCCTCGAGGTGGACGGCATCGCCGAGAGCGAGGGCGACCGGCTGCGCTTCACCGGTGACGCGGGCGACGACGAGGAGATCGCCAAGGTCGAGCGGACGATCCGCGAGAACCACCCCGAGTACCTCGCCGAACTGGACCTGATCGAGCACTGCCGGGCCCGCTACGGGCAGGTGGTCAGCGGGGAGCTCGCGGGCACCGAAGTGCTGCTGCCCGACGGGCGCTCCGACATCAGCCGGCCGGTCGCCGAGAAGTGGGTGGAGGCCAGCGACATCGGGGTCTACCGCGATCTGATCGCCGAGACCGTCGCGCGGCTCGCCGCGCGGGTCTCCGGCCGTCCGGTGCGGATCCTGGAGGTCGGCGGCGGGCAGGGCGGCGTGACCTGGACCGTGGCCGGAGCGCTCCAGGACGTGCCACAGGTCGAGTACCGCTTCACCGACCTCGGCCGCGCCTTCGTCCTGGGCGCGCAGCGCCGCGCCGAGCAGGAAGGGCTGCACCACATGTCCTTCTCCACCCTGGACATCTCCCGGGACCCCGCCGGGCAGGACATCGAGACCGGCGCCTGGGACATGGTGATCGCCTACAACGTGCTGCATGCCACGCCCGAGCTGCGGGCGACGCTGCGGAACGTGCACGGGCTGCTCGCGCCGGGTGGCGCGCTGTTCCTGCTGGAGGCCAGCCGCGAACCGCGGTTCGCGGTGGCCACGGCGGGTCTGTTCGAGGGCTGGTGGTACTTCGAGGACGGGCTGCGCGAGCACACCCCGCTCGTCACGCCCGACGTCTGGCGCGGCCTGCTGGCCGAGACCGGATTCGGCAACGTCGCCTCCTACCCCGAGGTGCCGCAGGAGAAGTCCTTCACGGCGCACGCGCTGATCGTCGGCCAGCGGCCCGCCGATCAGGACCCGGTCCCGGCGAGCCCGGCTCCGGCCGCCGGGTCCGGGTCCGGGTCCGGGTCCGCCGGGAAGACGTTCAACCGCCGCCCGGCGCTGGCCAAGCCGTACGTCGAGCCGCGCACCGACCTGGAGCGGCGGGTCGCCGAGCACTGGCAGGAGGTGCTGGGCGTCGAACCGGTGGGCGTCGAGGACGGCTTCTTCGACCTCGGCGGCGACTCGCTGCTGGCTCTGCAACTGGTCACCCGGCTGCGCGACGAGCTGAAGGTGGAGCTGTCGGTCAAGCGGCTGCTGGAGCGGCTGACCGTGGCCGCCGTCGCGCAGGACATCGAGGCCGGGTCGTCCCGGTCCGACGAAGGCCCGGCCGTGATCCGTCGCAGCGCGCGCCGCGACGCTGCCCGCCAGCAGGGCTGAACCCCCCGTCCGGCGGTGCGGTCGGCCCAGGGCCCCCTTTGACGACGGACCCCAGCCGCCCGCACCGCCCTGTCCAGGAGTCCCGTATGCCCGCAACCGCCGCGGACGGTCCCGTCTCCGCGACCGCTGTCGAGACCTCTCCCGCGCCCCGCTCCGAGGAGCCCGGCCGGCTGGCCTTCCCCGCCTCCTCCGCCCAGGAGCAGATGTGGTTCCTCCAGCAACTCGCCCCGGACAACCCGTATTACAACGTCCCGCTGTCCCTGCGCCTGACCGGCACACTGGACCGTGACGCGCTCGCGGCGGCCGTCGCGGACCTGGTGGACCGGCACGAGACGCTGCGGACGGTCTTCGACGACTCCGGCGACGAGCTGCACCAGGTCGTCCTGGACCGCGCCGAGGTGCCGCTCACCGTGACCGCACTGCCCGGCGAGGACGCCCCGGAGCACGGTGCGGCCCTGCGCACGGCACTCGACGCCCTGGCCCGGCGCCCCTTCGATCTGACGGCCGAACCGCCGGTCCGCGCGGGGCTGCTGCGGCTGGCCGACGACGAGCACATCCTCGTCCTGTGCGTCCACCACATCGTCGTCGACGGCTGGGCACTCGGCATCCTGGTACGCGAACTGGGCGTCGCGTACGCGGCCCGGTGCACGGGCCGCGCCCCCGAACTGCCCGAGCTGTCCATCCAGTACGCCGACTGGTCCGAGTGGCAGCGCGAGCGGCAGGACACCGAGGACGCACGGGCCGGGCTCGCCTACTGGCGGGAACGCCTCTCGGGCGAGCTGCCGGTCCTGGAGCTGCCCGCCGACCGCCCCCGCCCGGCCCGGCCTTCGTACGCGGGCGCGCAGTGCGAGCTCCAGCTGCCCGCGCCGCTCACCTCGGCGCTGCGCGCGTTCTGCCGGGAGCGCGGGGTGACGCTCTACACCGCCCTCCTGGCCGGGTACGCCGCGTTCCTGTCCCGGCACACCGGCGGCGACGACATCATCGTGGGCACCCCGTTCGCCAACCGGGACGAGCCCCAAGTTCAGCCGGTCGTCGGCTACTTCGCGAACGTACTGCCCATGCGGCTGTCGCTGACCGGCGCTCCGTCGTTCACCGAGCTCGTCGCGCGGGCCGGAGAGACCGTGCTCGGCGCCCGCGCCCACGACCGGACGCGGCTGGAGCAGATCGTCGCGGAGGTCGCCCCGGAGCGGACGGGCGACCGCGCCACTCTCGTCCAGGCGGTCTTCGCGCTTCAGGACTTCGCCCTCCCCGAGCCGGAACTCGCCGGGCTGAAGGCCGCGCACTTCCTCGTCGACGCCCAGTCCACCCGGCACGACCTGGAGTTCCATGTCCAGGACGACGGCGGCGCACTGCGGGTCCTGGTCGTCTACGGCACGGATCTGTTCGACGAGCCGACCGTGCGGCGGATGGCACAGCGCTGGGTCCGCCTGCTCCAGGCGGCGGTGGCGGCCCCGCTCACGCCGGTGACCGCCTTGGACCTGCTCACCGAGGAGGAACACACCGCCCTGGCTGCCGAGTTGACGCGGCAGGCCCGCCCGGCCGAGGCCGTGGAGGCGACGGAGCCGGTCGCACTGCCGGAGCGTTTCGCGCGGGCGGCCGCCGAGCGTCCCGGTGACGTGGCCGTCGTCGCCGGCCCGGACGAGCTGACCTGGCGGGAGCTGGACGGCAGGGCCGCGCGGCTGACGGCGCGGCTCGCGGCCGCCGGTACGGCCCCGGGCAGCCGACTGGCCGTCGCGGCCGGAGCGGACGCGTCCGGCGTGACGGCGCTGCTCGCCGCCCTGCGCACCGGGGCGGCGGTGGTCGTTCTCGACCCGGCCGACCCGCCGGAGCGCAACCGGGACCTCGTCCACCGCGGCGGGGCGCACGCCGTGCTCACCGACGCCGAGGGCGTGTGGGGCGTGCCCCGTATCCCGCTCGGGGGCACCGTACCGGACGCGGGGGACGTTCCCCCCGCGCCGGTACGCGACGGCGGCCCGGTGCTGCTGGAGTGGTCGGACCACGGCCTGCTGGGCGTCGGCTCCTCCGCTCTCGCCGCGCAGACGGCTCTGCTGGCCGACGCCGCGGGGCTGCGCCCGGACGACCGGGTGGCGGTGGCCGCACCGCCCGGCTCCCCGGCCTTCGTGCGGGGCGTGCTGGCCGCGCTCGCGTCCGGCGCCCGCCTGCTGCTCGGTGGCAACGACGAACGGGGCGGCCAGGACGAACAGGGCGGCCGGATGGCCGCGCCCACCGTGGTACTCACCGCCGACCGGCCGACGTCCGTGCCCGGTGCGCGGACCGTGCTGCTCGCCCCGCCCGCACCGGGCCCGCGGACCGCGGCCGACCGGGTCGCGCTGGCCCCGGGCGTCGGCCCGTACGCCCTGGCGCTCGAAGGGCGGGCGGACTTCGGCCCGCTGCTTCCCGTGTGCGTGCTGGACGGGGAGGGGCCGCATACCCCGTGGGGGGTGCCGGGCGGCGTCTGGGCCGCCCCGGGCGGCGGTACGGTCGCCGGACTCCCTGAGCGCAAGGACCCGTTCGGCGCGGGGCTGCTCCTCCAGCCCGTCGGCCACACCGGCCGGATCGTCCCCGGCGGACGTCTGACGGCGGACGGCGGTGGCGCGGAGGGCGCCGTGCTGGGCGGGCAGTGGGTGGACCCGGGCTGCGTCGAGCGGGCGCTGCTGGCGCTCGACGCCGTCCGCGACTGCCGGGTGACGTTCCGTCGACGGCTCGACTGTGCCCTGGAAGCGGTCGCGTTCGTGGTGCCGTCCGCCGCCGTGGACCGGGAACGGCTCACCGCCGCCGCGCGCACCGCGCTGCCTGCCGGTGCCCCGCCCGCGCGAGTGGTGGCCGTCTCCGTCCTGCCGCGCACCACCGACGGGGGCGTGGACGTCGCGGTCCTGGACCGGCTGCCGGTGGTGGACGAGGAGCTCGCCGCCGCCTGGGAGCGGCACCTCACGACCGAGGCCGACGGCGGGTCCGCCGTCGTGCTGATCACCGACGATCCGCCGCCGGAGCCCGAACGGCTGCACCTCGGCACACGCGACCTCGGCCCCCGCGGGTCCGGCCACGGCACCGAACAGGCCGGTAGGGACCGGGAATCCGCGCGGTCCCGGGAACCCGCGAAGGCCGACGCCCCGCCCTCCGTCTCCACCGGCCCCGAGCTGCACCCGCTGCCCGTGGCGGACCTGGCGGCCGCGCTGCGCCGTACCGCGGCCGGGGACGGCGGCATGACACATCTGCGGGCCGACGGCCCGCAGGAACAGCAGTCGTACGCCGCGCTCGCCGAGGACGCCTCCCGGGTGCTGGGCGGTCTGCGGCAGCTGGGCGCCCGGCCGGGCGACCCGGTGCTCCTCCAACTGCCGGACACCCGGGACTTCGTGACCGGTTTCTGGGCCTGTGTCATCGGCGGGTTCGCCGCCGTGCCACTGGCGGCCCCGCCCGGCGGCTACGGCGTGGACAGCGCCCAGGCGGCACGGCTGGCCGACGCCTGGGACACCCTCGGCGAGCCGTGGATCCTCGCACCGTCCACGGCCCGTGACGGGATCACGGGGCTGCTGGCCCGGCAGGGGCGCGGCACGGCCCGCGTGGCCTGTGTCGACGAGCTGCTGACGGGCGGCCAGGACCAGGACTGGTACCGGCCCTCGCCCGACGACCTCGTCCTGCTGCTGCTCACCTCGGGCAGCACCGGACGCCCCAAGGCCGTCGAGCAGCGGCACCGCAATATCCTCACCCAGGTCGCCGCCGTCCATCAGCGGCACGGCATCGGCCCGGCCGACCGGTCGTACAACTGGATGCCGCTGGACCACGTCGGCGGCCTCCTCATGACGCATGTGCGCGATCTGGTGGCGGGCGCCTCGCAAGTGATCGCACCCACGTCCTGGGTGCTGGAGGACCCGCTGCGCTGGCTGGACGGCATCGACCGGTACCGCGCCACCACCACCTGGGCGCCGAACTTCGCCTACGGGCTGGTGGGCGAGCGGCTCGCCGAGGAACCCGGCCGCGGCTGGGACCTCTCCTGCCTGCGATTCGCGATCAACGGCGGCGAGGCGGTGATCGCCCGGGTGGTGCGCCGCTTCCTGGCCGCGCTCGCGCCGTACGGGCTCTCCGGCACGGCCGTGCACCCTGCCTGGGGCATGTCGGAGACCTGCTCCCTCGAGGCCGATAGCGTGCTGACGCTGGAGAACAGCACGGACGACGACACGTTCGTCAGCTGCGGCCGCCCGCTCCCCGGGTTCTCCGTCCGTGTGGCGGGCGAGGACGGACTGCCGGTGCCGGAGGGCGCCGTCGGCCGGCTCCAGGTGCACGGCGCCGCCGTGACCGACGGCTACCACCGGGAACCGGCGAAGAACGCCGAATCCTTCACGGCGGACGGCTGGTTCGAGACCGGCGACCTGGCGTTCCTGCGCGACGGCGAGCTGTATCTCGCCGGGCGGGCCAAGGACACGATCATCGTCAACGGCGTCAATCTCCAGTCCCACGACATCGAGGCCGTGGCCGAGGACGTCCCCGGCGTGGAGCGCTCCTTCACCGCCGCCGTCGCGGCCCGCGCACCGGGGGACACCACCGACCGGCTCGCCCTTTTCTGCTGTCCGCAGCCCGGTGCCGACGAACGGCGGCTGGCCGTCGAGATCACCGGCCGGGTCACCCGTGAGACGGGGGTGTCCCCCTCGTTCCTGGTGTTCACCGAACCCGCCGCCATTCCCAAGACGGAGATCGGCAAGATCCAGCGATCGGCGCTGCAACAGCGTCTGGCGGCAGGCGAGTTCGACGCGGCGCTGCGCCGGACCGATCTGCTGCTGGGCAACGAGCGGACGATCGTCAACCGGTTCCACCGGCCCGTCTGGCGGCGCGCCGAAGCCCCGCGCACACCGCTCGCCGCCGTCGACCGGGCCCACACGGTGGTACTCGCCGACCCCGGCGGGGCGGTGGCGGACGCCCTCTGCGGGCTGGTGCGGGCGGCGGGCGGCCGGTGCACCGTCCTCGGCCCGGGGGCGACGGGGGACGACGCGCTCGACCGGGCCGACCGCGTGCTGGATCTGCGGCTGCTCGACGCGCCCGCGCGGGAGCCGGAGCCGCTCGCCGCGCTGACCGCCCTGTTGCGCGCCCAGTCCGCCGTACGGGAGGCGACCGGACGGGCGCTCGTCCTGGACGTCGTGGCCACCTCCAGCCGGGCGGGGCTCGCCGGGCGGGGCCCTGTCGTGCCGGGGCGGGCCGCGGCCGTTCCCGTGCTCAAGAGCGCCGTGCAGGAGTGGCCGTGGCTGACCGGCCGGTGGATCGACGTGGACACCGCCGGCGGACCCGAGAGGCTCGCGGCCCTGCTGTGGGCGGAGAGCCGGTCCCCCGTCACCGACGGGGACATCGCCTACCAGGACGGCGTCCGGTACGTGCAGCGGCTGGAACAGCTGCCCGCTCCCGGATACGCGTCGCCGCTGCGCGAGGGCGGGCACTATCTGCTCACCGGCGGGCTCGGCGGGCTCGGCGTGGACACCGCCCGCCACCTGCTCACCGCGTACGGCGCCGCCGTGACCCTGGTCGGGCGCGGCGACCCGGGCCGGGATCCCGGCCGGGCGGCCGCGCTGGAGGAACTGCGGGCGCTGGGCGACGTACGGTACGCCGTCGCCGACGTCACCGACCGCGCGGCGGTCCACCGGGTGCTGCGGGAGGCGGCCGGGTGTCACGGCGGGACGCTGGACGGGGTGTTCCACCTCGCCGGTGTGCTGGAGGAACGCCCTCTGGGCGAGGCGGACGCGGACCACTGGGAGCGTGTCCTGGCCGCGAAGACCACGGGCACGGAACACCTCCTGGAGGCGCTCGGCGACCGGCCCGGCGCGCTGTTCGTCGCCTACTCCTCCGTCAACGGCCACTTCGGGGGCGCCGGAGCGGCCGCCTACGCGGCCGCCAACGCCCACCTGGACGCGCTTGTCGCCGGGCGGCGGGACGCCGGGATGCCGACGGTGAGCCTGGCCTGGAGCATGTGGGACGAGCGCGGTATGAGCCGTGGCTACGCCCTCAAACCGCTGACCCGGGCCCGCGGTTATCTGCCGCTCGGCCCCCGGGAGGCCGTCCGTTCCCTGGACGTCGCCCTCCGCCACGACGAGCCGCACCTGCTGATCGGCCTGGACGGCGGCGCCCCTTGGGTGGGCAGCCATCTCACGGGTCCCGCGCATCCGCTGCACCGCCTCACCGCCTATCTGGTACCGGCTCCCGGGGGCGGGCGGCAGGGGGCGGACCGGCCGGGCCCGGCGGATGTCTTCGGCACGCCCGCCTCCTGCGTCCGGGTGCACCACGAGACCCTGCCGCTCACCGCGGACGGCGATGTGGACCGCGAACGGCTGCGCCGGGCCGGGGCCGGTGGCGTCATGGCCCCCGGCGGCGCGGCTCGCGGCGGGGAGCCCCCGCGCGACGGGACCGAGCGGGCGCTCGCCGACCTGTGGTGCTCCGTGCTCGACGTCGACCGGGTCGGCCGCCACGACAACTTCTTCGACCTGGGCGGGCGTTCACTGCTGGCGACCCGCCTGGTCAGCCGGATCCGTACGGTGCTCGGCCACCCCGTCGGCGTCGCCGCCCTCTTCGAACACCCCACGGTGGCGGGGCTCGCGGCGCATCTGGAGGGACGGTCGACCGGCGCGTCCCCGTTCGCCCCGCATCTGCCGCTGCGGCCCGAGGGCAGCGCCACTCCGCTGTTCTGCTTCCACCCCGGCGGAGGCATCTGCTGGCCCTTCGCCCCGCTGCTCGCCCACCTCGACGGGGCGGTTCCGGTGCACGGCGTGCAGTCGCCGGGCCTCACGGACCCGGCGGCGCTGCCGGGCTCCATCGAGGAGATGGCCGACGACTACACGCGGCGGATCCGTGAGCTGCGCCCGTCCGGGCCGTATGCGCTGCTCGGCTGGTCGCTCGGCGGGTTCGTCGCGCACGCGGTGGCCGAACGGCTCCAGCGGGTGGGAGAGCGCGTCGAACTCCTCGCCGTCCTCGACAGCTTCCCGCTGCGGCAGGAGGACCTGGGGTCGCTGCCCGCGCCCGAGGAACTGGAGGGCATCCTGCTGGGTCTGCTGCTGGACGGCGCGGGGGTGGCTCCCGCCCCTGGCGTGGCCCCGCCGGACCGGGCCGCCGCGGTGGCCGCACTGCGGAGCAGCGGCAGCGCCCTGGCCGGAATCGACGAGGCCCAACTCGGCCGCATGGTGGACGTCATGCGGCACAACACCGGGCTGGTCGCCGGGCACACGCCCGGCACGGTCGACGGCGACCTGCTGGTTTTCACCGCGCGCCGCAGCCACGCCGCGGACGCGCCGCCGCCCGCCGAGCGCTGGCGGCCGCATATGACCGGCGAGGTGACCGACCACGTTCTGGACTCTCTCCACCAGGAGATCCTGCGCCCCGCGCAGCTTCCGTTCATCGCCGCGCCGCTCAACGCCCGGCTCGCCCCGGGCGGCGGCTCACCCACCACCAGGGAAGGGCGATCTTCGTGACCCCCATCATCATGGACCGGAACAGTCCCATGGACCGGAACGACGGGACGGACCCCGAGGTCCGGTTCCTGGCCGACGGCCGCGGACAGCCCTGTCCCCGGCCGGGCCTCACGCCCGTGCCGGGCGGCCGGCGCACCGCGCACACCGCCCCCGGTTCGCGAGGGGAGGCGGCATGAGGCTTCTGATCCTCGGCGGAACCGCGTTCCTCGGCCGCGCCTTCGCCACCGAGGCGCTCGCCGCGGGGCACACCGTCACCACCTTCAACCGGGGCCGCACCGGGCCGGACATACCCGGCGTCGAGAGCGTGCGCGGCGACCGCACGGTGGCCGCCGACCTGTCCGCGCTGGCGGCGGGCGGGAGTTGGGACACGGTCGTCGACACCTGCGGCTACGTCCCGCGGGTGGTGGGCGCCTCGGCGGCGGCCCTGTCCGGACTCGCGGACACGTATCTGTTCGTCTCCAGCGTCGCCGCCTACCGGCGGAACGGCCCCTTCGACCCGCTGGACGGCGACGAGAGCGCGCCCCTGCACGACTGCCCGGACGACGCGGGTCCCGACGGCGGGCACTACGGGGTGCTCAAGGCGGGCTGCGAACGCGCCGTCCGGCGGCACTTCGCCGGCCGGACGCAGCTGCTGCGCCCGGGGGCGGTGGTCGGCCCGCACGAGGACACCGGGATGAGCGCCTACTGGCTGCGCCGGTTCGCGGACGGCGGGCCGGTGCTGGCCCCGGGCAGCCCCCGGGCCCCGCTGCCGCTGGTCGACGCGCGCGACGTGGCGCGCTTCGGCCTGACCCTGGTCAAGGGCGCCGCCGAGGGCGGCGCGTGGAACGTGGCCGGGCCGCGGGGCCTGGACTACGGTGCCTGGCTGACCGCCTGCCGTGATGCCACCGGCGGCGGGGAAACGGTGTGGGTGCCGGACGACTTCCTGCTCGCCCAGGGGCTGCGGCCGTGGCTGGACCTGCCGTTGTGGGCGCCCGGGGGCGTCCCGGAGCGCTCGGTGTGGGGATTCTCCACCGAGCGGGCCCGGGGCGCCGGGCTCGTCTGCCGCCCGGCGCACGAGACCGCCGCCGACACCTGGCGCTGGCTCCGCCCGCTGACCGACCCGCCGCAGCGCCCGGACCAGCCCGCCCCGGCACTGGACCGGGCCCGGGAGCTGGCGGTGCTCGACGCGTGGGCGACGTCCCGCCCCGAAGGATCCGGCAGCGCGGAAGCGTCCCCGGAAGCCCGCCCCGAAGGAAGCCGCACCCGGTGAGCCCTGTGTCCATCATCCGTCCCCGGCCCGTGGACGCGCCGTCGCTGCGGCTGTTCGTCCTGCACCACTCCGGCGCTTCACATGTCCCGTACCGCCCCTGGGCCGCCCATCTGCCGGCGGACTGGGAGCTGTGCCTGGTCGAGGCGCCGGGCCGGGGCGGCCGCCCCGGTCCGCTCCGCGAGACGGCGGCCGAACTGGCCGAGGCGTACGTGGCCGACGTCCAGCCCTGGGCCGACCGGCCGTACGCCCTGTTCGGGCACAGCATGGGCGCCGTCGCCGGCTATGAGCTGACCCTCGCGCTGCGCGACCGCGGGCTACCGCTGCCCCGCTGGCTGGGCCTGTCGGCCGTCAGCCCGCCCGAGCACCACCCGCGTGCGGAGCCGCACTTCGACCTGCCCGAGGACGAACTGCGCGCGTGGCTGGCCGTCATGGGCGGCACCGCGCGCGAGGTGCTGGAGGACCCGGAGATGTGGGCGCTGATCGAGCCCGTCCTCCGCGCGGACCTGCGTATCGCGGAGCGCTGGGAGCCCCGGTACGGCACGGGCCCGCTGACGGTGCCGCTGTCGGTCTTCGCCGGGGACGCCGACCCGATCGCGCCCTGGCACCTGATGCACACCTGGGCCGAGCGGAGCATCCGCTTCTGCGGCGCCCAGGTGCTGACGGGTGGTCACTTCTACTTCCAGCCGGACCCGGCGCCGCTGGTCGGCCGGATCGTCTCGGCGGTCCGCTCCGTGGCCCCGGCCGTCCAGGTGAACACGCCCGGCCCCGCCGGGACCACACCGATCCGGAGCGCCTGACCGGCTGCCTCCCGCCGACCAGGCCGGTGCCGGGCGAGGAAACCGCCCGGCACCGGCGCGGCGGTGATGCCCAGCAGGGTCGTGGGCGCGCGTTCGGCGGGCAGCAGCACGCCGAACGCCTTGAACGCCGCCTCCTTGGCAGAGAAGAGGGCGAGCAGACGGGCCTCGGCCGCCGCCGGACCGCCCGCGGCACCTACCCAGCTCTCCTCATCGGGATGCAGCACAAGATGCGCGGCCGGGAGCGGCAGACCGCGCAGTTCCAGGTCGCAGCCGAGGGCACGGCCCGGCGACGCGGGGGCCGCCAGGGCCACGGCCAGGCCGCCGGAGTGGCTGATGGAGACGGTGGTTCCGGCGGGCGGCACGGGACGCCGGCCGGCACAGCCGATGTCTCCCGTCGGCTGTCCGGCGGCGGCCAGGGCGCGGCGGGCGGCGTGGCGTCCGGCCAGGAAGTCGCGGCGGCGGGCCGGCGGCATGGTGTCCGCCCGCCGCCGCTCGTCCGGCCCGGCCGGGCGTGCCGCGGGGTCGCCGACGGCGGCGATGCCGAGGCCGACCCCATCGGCGGCGAGGGCCGACCGGAGGGCGAGGAGAGCGACGGCGGTGCGTATCCGGTCGCTTCCCGACGGCTTCGCGCTGGGCAACGGTCAGGCCCGCAGCAGCTTCTTGAGGATCTTTCCGGCGGGGTTCCTCGGCACCTGGTCGATGAACTCGACGCGGCGGGGGCGCTTGTACGGGGCGAGTTGCCCGGCGGTGTGCCGCAGCAGTTCGGCGGCGCTCGTCCCCTCGTCGGCGACGACGTACGCCAGCGGCACTTCGCCGTAGTCGTCGTCCGGGATGCCGACCACGGCGGCGTCGCGCACGGCCGGGTGTGCGCGCAGGGCCTGTTCGATCTCCGTGGGGTAGACGTTCAGCCCGGCGCGGATGATCAGATCCTTGCTGCGGTCGACGAGGTGGATGCGGCCCTCCGCGTCGAGGAAGCCGAGGTCGCCGGTGCGGGTCCAGCCGTTCACCGTGATCTCGGCGGTGGCCTGCTCGTCGCGCCAGTAGCCGCGCATGACGCCGGGCCCGCGTACGCAGATCTCCCCGATGGCGCCCCGCTCGGCCGCACGGCCCTCCGTGTCGAGGACGCGCACGGACATGCCGGGGATGACCCGGCCGCTGGGGAGGCGCTCGGCCACGGCGTCCGGCGCGGGGTGCTCCTCGGGGCCGAGGGTGACGAACGGGCCGCCGACCTCGGTCATGCCGTAGACCTGCCGGAAGCCGCAGCCCAGCCGGGACACGGCCGTCGCGTAGAGGTCGACGGGCATGGGCGCGGCGCCGTAGAGCACCTCGCGCAGCGAGGACAGGTCGGCCGTCTCGGCGGCCTTGGCCTGGAGCAGGAAGCGCAGCATCTGCGGAACGAGCCAGATGTGCGTGGCGCGGTGCTCCTCGATCGCGGCCAGCGCCGTCTGCGGCTTGAAGCCCGGCAGCAGGACAACGGTGGCACCGGCCGCCATGTAGGTCAGCGACACCACCATGCTGCCGTGGTAGAGGGGACAGCAGTTGAGCAGCACCATGTCGTCGGCGGGACGGGCCGATGCGAGCCAGCCGAGGGCGATGGCCCGGAAGGAGGCGTGGTCGACGGTGACGCCCTTGGCCCGGCCGGTGGTGGCGGAGGTGTGCAGGATCGCGGCCGGTGCGTCGTCGGCGACGTCCGGCAGCTCCACCTCCCTCCCCTCACCGTCTCCCTCGGCAAGCGCGGCGAACTCCTCGCCGTCCAGGGCGATCCGCAGGCGCGCGGGCAGGTCCGGGTGGCGGGCGAGGAGTTCGGCCTCACCGACCACCGCGGCCGGTTCGGTGCGCTCGGCGATGCCCGTCACCTCGTCGGGCATCAGACTGTGGTTGAGCGGGACGAACAGCGCGCCGAGCCGGGCGAGCGCGAAGTAGGTCTCCAGGACCTCGACCCGGTCGAGCGAGAGCACCGCCACGCGGTCGCCGGGCCGTACGCCCCGCGCGGCGAACCCGCGTGCCAGCCGCGCCGTCCGGTCGTGGAGCCCGGCCCAGGTGACCGAACGGCGCTCGTCGATGAAGGCCGCGCGGTCCGGGAAGCACTGCCGGTTGCGCTCCATCAGCTGGGTGAGCCACATCAGGCGCCGCCGGGCTGTGCGGCGCCGGTGCGCTCGGCCACGAACCGCTCGTAGTCGGCGAGGGTGATCAGGCCCTCCATGTCCTCGGCGGTGACCTCCACGCCGGTGCGCTGCTCGATGAGCAGCACCAGGCGCACCAGGTCGCCGGAGTCGATGCCGCTGGCGCTGAGGTCGGTGTTGTCCTCGACGCCCTCGGCGAACTCCGGTGTGCCGGTGAGTTCGACAAGCATCTCCCGTACGGTGCCCATGCGTTGCCCTTCCCTGGTCGTACAGCTACGGCAATTGACCGCATTGGGGAGAGAGGCACCGAAGGCACGGCACAATCCCTCGCCCCGGCAGGTTCCCCGCGTGTCCTTCGTCACGGGATTGCCGGCGGGCATCCCGCACTCCTTATGTCACAAAGCGCCGCATCGCACGAGGCGCCGCCGTGACCGAGGGAGTGAGACAGTGCCAGAGACGCGTGAAGTGCCAAAGACGCGTGAAGGGTGTCCCGAGGAGCGGTTCGAAGCGCTGCTGGCCGCCGGCGAACAGATCGAGCCGGGCGACCGGATGCCCGACGGCTACCGGCGGATGGTGCTGCGGCAGATCGCCCAGCACGCCCATTCGGAGATCATCGGCATGCAGCCGGAGGGCGCGTGGCTGACCCGCGCGCCCTCACTGCACCGCAAGGCGAGTCTGCTGGCGAAGGTGCAGGACGAGGCCGGGCACGGGTTGTATCTCTACGCGGCCGCCGAGACGCTCGGCGTGGACCGGACAGAGCTGCTGGACGCGCTGCACCGGGGCCACCAGAGGTACGCGGCCACGTTCAACCACCCGGCGCTGACCTGGGCCGACACCGGCGCGATCGCCTGGCTGACGGACGGCGCGGCCGTGGTCAACCAAGTGCCGCTGTGCCAGACCTCGTACGGGCCCTACGCGCGGGCCATGCGGCGGGTCTGCCAGGAGGAGGCCTTCCATGTCCGACAGGGCTACGACGTGCTGTGGTCGCTGTGCCGGGGCACGCCGGAGCAGAAACGGATGGCGCAGGACGCGGTGGACCGGTGGTGGCTTCCGGCGGTGGCTCTGATGTTCGGGCCGCCGGACACGGTGGCGGGCGGCGCCGACGCGCGGACGGCGGCCATGGGCGCGTCGGTCACCCGGCGGTCGATGGCCTGGGGCATCAAACGGCACACCAACGACGAGCTGCGGCAGCGGTTCGTCGACAACTGCGTACCGCAGGCCGAGCGGCTGGGCGTCACCCTGCCCGACCCGGCGATCCGCTGGAACGAGGAGCGCGGCCACTACGACTTCACCCCGGTGGACTGGCAGCAGTTCCGCGATGTGCTCGGCGACGGTTCGGCGTGCGCCCGGCAGCGGCTGGCCCACCGGGTGGCGGCGCACGAGGACGGCGCCTGGGTGCGCGAGGCGGTCGACGCCTACGCGGACCGGCAGGCGGAACACGGGGAGCGGGCGGCAAACGGGGAGGCGGCATGAGCGAGGAGACCGTACGCAACCGGATCCCGTGGGAGGTGTTCATCCGCCCCCGCCGGGGGCTGGCGCACCAGCACGTGGGGTCGGTGCACGGCGCCGACGCCGACATGGCGCTCGCCAACGCCCGGGATCTGTACACCCGGCGGGGCGAGACGGTCTCCCTGTGGGTGGTGCGCTCCGACCACATCCGGGCCTCCGCGCCGGACGAGAAGGGCCCGCTGTTCGCCAACGCCGAGCACAAGCCGTTCCGGCACCCGGACCACTACGTCCCCCTCAACGAGACGGACGGCCATGACGGTTAGCGAGATCCCCCGGGATGAGCTCGACACGGCCGCGTACGCGCTGCGGCTCGGCGACGATGCGCTGATCCTCTGCCAGCGGCTGTGCTCCTGGATCACCCGCGCGCCGACGATCGAAGAGGACCTGGCGCTGTCCAACATCGCCCTGGATCTGCTCGGCCACGCCCGTACCCTGCTGTCCCACGCCGGGCAACTGGACGGCACGGACCGCACCGACGACGACCTGGCGTACGGCCGGACGGAGCGGGAGTTCCGCAATGTGTTGTTGGTGGAGCTGCCGGGCGGGGACTTCGCCGTGACGATCGCCCGGCAGCTGGCGTACTCGGTCCACTGCCGGCTGCTCTGGACGGAGCTGGAGCGCTCGGCCGATCCCGGACTGGCGGCATTCGCCGTGCGGGCGGCCAAGGAGGTGGCGTACCACCGGATGCACGCCGCGCAGTGGACGGTCCGGCTGGGCCGGGGCACCGAGGAGAGCCGTCGGCGGATGCGGGCGGGCCTGGCGCATGTATGGCCGTACGCGGCCGAGCTGTTCGAGAGCGACGAGCTGACCCGGCGGCTCGACGCCTCCGGTACCGGGGTGGATCCGGCACGGCTGCGGGAGCCGTGGGAGCGGGAGACGGCCGCCGTGCTGGCGGAAGCCGGTCTGGAGGTGCCGCCGGGAGCGTGGGTGGCGACGGGCGGCCGCTCGGGGCTGCACACGGAGGCGTTCGGCCCGCTGCTGGCGGAGTTCCAGTCGGTCCGCCGCCAGTACCCGGGAGGCACCTGGTGAGCACCGCACCGCCGATGGCCGCCGGGGAGGTACGGGCTCGGGTGGCGGCCGTACCGGATCCGGAGCTGCCGATGGTCACCCTGGCCGATCTGGGCGTGCTCCGCGCCGTGGAACCGGCGCCGGACGGAGTGCTGGAAGTCGTCATCACCCCTACGTTCCTGGGCTGTCCGGCCATGCCGTCGATCGAGGCCGCCATCCGGGAGGTGCTGGCCGCGTGCGGCCACCCGGAGGGACGGGTGCGGCAGGAGCTCGCGCCCGCCTGGACGTCCGACTGGATCAGTGCCGAAGGCCGGCGGAAGCTCGCCGAGCACGGCATCGCCCCGCCGGGACCCGCCACGGGCCCGCTGCCGGTGCGGCTCGGTCTCGGCGTGCCCTGCCCGCACTGCGGCTCGGCCGCGACCCGTCCGCAGAGCCCGTTCGGCGCGACCCGCTGCCAGGCCGTGCTGGTGTGTACGGCGTGCCGCGAGACCTTCGCGCAGCTGAAAGCGATGTGAGGCGCCGTGACGAACATGACGCGCCGGGCCACGGGCTGGCACCGGCTCCGGGTGGGCTCGGTGGAGCCGCTGACGGACGACGCCGTGGCGGTGTCCCTGGAGGTGCCGGAGGCGCTCGCGGGCGTTTTCGCCTACCGGGCCGGCCAGCATGTGACCGTCCGGCATGTCCTGCACGGGCGGGAGCTGCGCCGCAGCTACTCGGTCTGCCCGCCGCCCCCGCCCGGCGCGTGCGATGGGCTGCGGCTGGTGGTCAAACGACTGGGGCCGGGCGGGTTCGCCGAGTACGCCACACGTGACCTGGCCGCCGGGGATGTGCTGGAACTCGCCCCGCCCACCGGTGACTTCCAGCTGGCCACGCGGCCCGGCACACACCATGTACTGATCGCCGCGGGCAGCGGCATCACCCCACTGCTGAGCATGGCGCAGGCGGCGCTGCGCGACGACCGGGCGTGCCGGGTGTCGCTCGTCCACGCCAACCGCACCGCGCGGTCGGTGCTGCTCGCGGACGAGTTGGCGGACCTCAAGGACGCCCACCCGGGGCGGTTCTTCGTCCTGCACGTACTCTCCCGGGAGAAGCGGGAGACCGATCTGCTGTCCGGGCGCGTCGACGCCGACCGGCTGCCGAGACTGCTGGCGCTGCTGGGCGCCGAACCCGACGACGATACGCACTTCTATCTGTGCGGCCCGTGGGGTCTTGTGGAGGAGGGGCGCGCGGCGCTCGCCGCATGGGGCGCCGACCCGGAGCGCGTGCGGTTCGAACTGTTCTCCACCGGAACGGCCTTCCCAGAGGAGGGGCCGGACGATCCCGCACCCCGGTCCGCGGGAACCACTGGACGGATCACCGCACGGCTGGGCGGCCACACCACCGTGACCACCATGGAGCCCGGGGACCGGGCGGTGCTGGACGCCCTGCTGCGCGCCCGCCCCGAGACCCCGTATTCCTGCCGCGACGGCCTGTGCGGCTCCTGCCGCGCCAAAGTGACCGCCGGCCGCGTCACCCTCGGCCGCCAGTACGCCCTGGGCGCGGACGAACTGGCGGCCGGCTACACCCTGGCCTGCCGCGCCCGGCCGGAATCGGACGACATCGAGTTCGACTTCGACGCCTGATTCGACTTCGACGCCTGACAGGAGATGTCATGACCGACGAACCCACCATCGGAACCGCCCTGGTCGAGGACGCCCCGTTCCTCGGCTTCCAGGAGTCGACACCCTACGACGACTACGTCCACGCCTCCGTGCTGTCCTCGCTCCAGCAGCCGCTCACCCAAGCCCCCGAGGAGATGGGGTTCCTCGTCACCACGCAGGTGATGGAGCTGTGGTTCACGCTGATCGTCCACGAGTGGCGGGCCGCGCGCGACGCGCTGATGAAGGACGACCTCGACGAGGCCATGGACGCCCTGAGCCGCGGTCGCGACGCGCACCGGTCCCTCAACGCCTCGCTGTACCCGATAGCCCGGCTGACGCCAGTTCAGTTCAACGGCTTCCGTGCCGCTTTCGGACAGGCCTCCGGGTTCCAGTCCGCGATGTACCGGCATATGGAGTTCCTGCTCGGCGACAAGTCCCGTTCGCTGATCCAGCCCCACCGGGGGCATGCGGTGGTCTACGCGGAACTCCAGGAGTCGCTGGCCCAGCCGTCGCTGTACGACGAGGTACTGGGCTTTCTGAACCGGCGGGGGCTGCCCGTCCCCGAGCATGTCCTGCTGCGGGACATGACCGAGGAGTACCGGCCCGACCCGGGAGTGGAGGAGTCCTGGCGGCGGATCTACGCCGGGCCCCGGCACGATCCGCTGGTGTCGCTGGGCGAGATGCTCACCGACACCGCCGAACTGGTCCTGCGCTGGCGTGCCGACCATCTACTCGCCGTGCGCCGGGCGATGGGCGGCAAGCGGGGCAGCGGTGGTTCCTCCGGGCTGTCGTGGCTGGAGAAGCGCGCCGAACGTCCGGTGTTCCCCGAGCTCTGGAGCGCACGTGGCCATGTCTAGGGAGGTTTCCGCGGCCCATGCCGAGGAGGAGCGCCGGGTGCTGGGTCTGAGGCCCGTACTGGCACCGGTCCACCGCAGCTATGGCACACACCCCCACCAGGTGTACGACATGTGGCCGGGGACGGACGCGAACGCTCCGATGGTGGTGCTGCTCCACGGCGGCTACTGGCGCTACGACCGGATGCATCTCACCCCGTTCGCGGCGCATCTGGCGGCAACCGGACTCACCGTCGTCCTGCCGGGGTTCCGCCGCTCCGGCGGCGCGGGCGGCTTTCCGGAGACGTTCGACGACATCGCGCTGGCGCTGGACACCATCCCGGACGGGCGACCGTATGTACTGGCCGGCCACTGCTCGGGCGGTCATCTCGCGCTGTGGGCGGCCGCGCGCGCCCTGCTGCCCGAGGACGCGCCCTGGCACGGCACACGACTGCCGTCGGCGGTGCTCGCGCTGGCCCCGATCACCGATCTGGCGGCCTGCGCACGGGAGCGGCTCAGCGACGACGCGGTACACCAACTGCTGGGCGGGGCGGACCGGCTGGAGCCGCTGCTGCCACTGGTGGACCCGGTCACGCTGCTGCGCGACGCGGGCAGCACGGGCGTACCGACCGTGGTGCTGCACGGCGAGGTGGACGAGGAGCTGCCGCATGAGCAGTTCACCGCCTACACCGCCGTGCACCGGGACGCGGAGCTTGTGACGCTGCCCGGGACGGGCCACTACACCCTCATCGAGCCGGGCTCCGGGGCGAGTCGAGCGGTCATCGAGGAACTGGGCGGTCTCGCGCACCGGATTCACCCATGAGGCCACCGCACCCCGACCGGGAGGAGAGCCCCGCCATGCCCACTGGATCCGCCGTGCCCACCGGACCGTCCCCGCTCACCGAGGCGCCGGAGAGCCTGGCGGCGCGGGCTGCCGCGCTCGACGCCGCCGATCCGCTCGCCCCGCTGAGGCACCGCTTCCTGCTGCCCGAGGGCGTCGTCTACCTGGACGGCAACTCCCTCGGCCCGCTGCCGGCCGCCGTACCGGCCGCCCTGGAGGACGCCGTACACCGGCAGTGGGGCACGGACCTGATCCGCTCCTGGAACGACAACGCCTGGTGGCAGGCCCCCCTACGGGTGGGCGACGCCATCGGACGGCTCGTCGGCGCGGCACCGGGCCAGACCGTGGCCGGGGACTCCACCAGCATCCATCTTTTCAACGCCCTGACCGCCGCAGCCCGTTCGCGCCCGGACCGCCCCCTGCTGGTGACCGACCCGGACCACTTCCCCACCGACCAGTACATCGCCGCCTCCGTGGCCCGCCTGCTCGGTCTGGAGCTGCGCCGTGTCCCGGCCCGGGAGCTGTCCGGGTTCCTCGCCGAGGAGGGCGGCCGGGTGGCCGTCGCCGGATATGGGCCCGTCGACTACCGCACGGGCGAGCTGCACGACATGGCGGCGATCACCCGCGCCGTGCGGGACGCCGGTGCGCTGATGCTGTGGGATCTGTGCCACGCCGCCGGGGCGCTGCCGGTGCGCCTCGACGCGATGGGCGCCGACTTCGCGGTGGGCTGCTGCTACAAGTTCCTCAACGGCGGCCCCGGCGCCCCCGCCTTCCTCTACGTCGCCGCCCGCCATCAGGCGGCCTTCGACCATCCCCTGACCGGATGGAACGGGCACGCGGACCCCTTCGCCCTCAGCGGCGGCTACGTCCCGTCGGAGGGCATCGGCCGGGCCCGTATCGGCACCCCGCCGATGCTCTCGCTGCTCGCCCTGGAGGCCGCGCTCACCGCGTACGACGGCGTGGAGATGGAACAGGTGCGCGCCAAGAGTCTTTCCCTGACGGGCTTCCTGCTCGACTGCGCCGCGACCCTGCTCGACGGGCTCGGCTTCACGCCCGTCACCCCGCGCGAGCCGGAGCGGCGCGGCAGCCAGGCGGTACTGCGTCACCCCGAGGCGTACGGGATGATCCAGGCGCTCGCCGCGCGCGGCGTCATCGGCGATATGCGCGCGCCCGACCTGCTGCGCTTCGGCGTCAACGCGCTCTACCTCTCGCACGGCGATGTGCTCACGGCGATGAGGCATCTGCGTGATGTGGCGGGCGGCGGTGAGCACCGCGCGGACCGCTTCCGTCAACGGGCCACGGTCACCTGACCCGCGGCCTTAGGCCCTGTCCGTGCCACCGAGGGCCGTTCGGCGGTTCAGGACGGCCTCGACGATCCTCATAAGTCGCTCGCCCACCTGCTCGATGCATCCGTTCTGGGCGGTCACCTGGGCCCCTTCGAGAGCGAAGGTGATCTCCGCGGCCGCGTCGTCCGGATCGGACAGTCCGGCTCGGGCACACAGGTCAGCCATCCGGCGTGCCTGGCCCGCCTTGTGGGCGGCGATCAGCAGGCGTGCCGGGTGGGTGGGGTCGGGCAGTTCCGCGATGGAGTTGACGAACGGACAACCCCGGTAGGAGATTTCGGGCAGTCCGGCGGCGATGGACCGTGCCACGCCCAGGATCTGCGCCCGGGGGTCGTCGGGGTGTGCGGCCTCCAGCCGGTCGAACATGGCCGTGTAGTCGGCGGCGACGATCCGGAGCCACTCCTCCACCAGAGCATCTTTTGTCGCGAAATGGCGGTACAGCGCCATCTTGGTGGTCTCGGCCCGGTCGGCGATCGCCTGTACCCCCACCCCCTTGATCCCCTCACGGGAGAAGAGCTCCTCGGCCGCGTCGAGGATCCGTTCCCGGGGCGGCAATGTGGCCACCCTGCTGTGCCTGCTGGCTCTCTGACTGCTCATCACGCGGGCCCTTCATCAATCCGTTCGGGCGTTGCACCACCCCAACCCCCATGTTACGTTACCGAGCAGTCTCACGCGATACCGATCGGTATCGATCGAGACTCGCGAGTATCAACACTCCCCCGCAAGGACGGAAAATGAAGCTCTCGGAGTACGTCACCTACGACGGCGTCGGCCTGGCCGACCTGGTCGCTCGTGGCGAAGTGGCCCCCGCCGAACTCGCCTCGCTCGCCCAACGGGCGTCCGATGCGGTCAACCCGCGCATCAACGCCGTCGTCGAAACCTGGCCCGCGCAGGACACACCGACCCCGGGCAGCACACCCCTGGCGGGCGTGCCCTTCCTTATCAAGGACCTGGCCGTCGCGATGGCCGGCAAGCGCATGGAGCTGGGCAGCCGTCTCGCCGCGGGAAACATCTCCGGGACCGACTCATACCTCATGACGCGCTTCCGCCGCGCCGGTCTGATGACGCTCGGCCGCACCGCGACGCCGGAGTTCGCGTACAGCACCACGACGGAAGGCGTCCTGTACGGCGCCACCCGCAACCCCTGGGACCCGACCCGCAGTCCCGGCGGCTCCAGCGGCGGTTCGGGCGCCGCCGTCGCCGCGGGCATCGTCCCGATCGCGCACGCGACCGACGCCGCCGGCTCCATCCGCGTTCCCGCCGCCGCCAACGGCCTGTTCGGACTGAAACCGACCCGCGGCCGGGTGTCCATGGGCCCCGACGCGGACGAGGTCTTCAACGGGCTCGCCGTCCACGGCGCCCTCAGCCGCTCGGTACGCGACAGCGCCGCGCTGCTGGACCTCATCCGGGGCCCCGAGACCGGCGACCCGTACGCCGCCCAACAGCCGGAGCGCCCCTACGCGCAGGAAGTCACCCGCTCCCCGGGCCGGCTGCGGATCGGCCTCCTCACGCGGCCATGGGGCGGGCGGGCCGTCGACAGCGCCATCATCGACGCCACACTCCGCTCCGCACGGCTCGCCGAGTCACTGGGGCACCAGGTGGAAGAGGTCGAGGTCGATCTCGGCGTCGGCTGGGAGGAATTCGCCGTGGCCAACGCCCGCCTCTGGACCGCCAACCTGGTGACCTGGATCGACGGCTTCGCCGCGGCCTTCGACCGGCCCATCGACGCCACCACCGTCGAACCCGAGACACTGGTGAGTTACGCCTACGGACAGCGGGTCACCGGGGCCGAGTTCGTCCACGCGCTCGCGATGCGCAACAGCGTCGCGCGGGCGATCGGCCGCTACTTCACCGGCCATGACCTGCTGCTGACCCCGACCCTGCCCGAACTGCCCGTCCCCCTGGGCACTTACGCCAAGGGCGCCGAAGGCGCCGATGGCCTCGGCTGGCTCAAGCAGCTCTTCCACCGCTCCCCCTTCACCGCCGTGTTCAACATCGCGGGCACCCCCGCCATGTCCGTCCCCCTGGAGACCGACCCCGCCACCGGGCTCCCCATCGGCATCCAGTTCGCCGCGGGTTACGGACGCGAGGACGTTCTCTTCCGCCTCGCCGGACAGCTGGAACAAGCCGCCCCGTGGGCACAGCGCACCCCCACCGTGTGGGCGGGCGCCCCCGGCAACGCCTGAGCCGAAGCACGGTAGGTGTCCCCTTCGGCCTCGGCCGACCTGCCGCTTCGACCGGGCGAAGCACGATGGTTGTCACAGACCGGCGACGTCCCTGGCCCCCTTGAACACCGAGTCGAGCGCGTCCACCACGCCGTTGTGCCGCCTCGCACGCGCCGCCCGGTCCGCCGGCACCAGCCGCGCGGCGGCCTGCACGGCGTAGGCGTCCGGGTCGCCGAAGGCAGTCCGCGGGTGCTCTCCCGTATCCGCGCAGTGGGCCGTGACATCCTTGACCGCCTGAACCACGACTGCCCGGTCCACGCCCGGCTGCATGACCAGCCGTACCTGGAAACGCGCCATCCACTTTTCGCGGTCCTTCTCCCTCGCCGCGTCCGCCGTCCGGTCCTTCTTCGCCACGTGCTCTCCCGCGTGATCGCAGTCGTTCGTCGTGGAGTTGGACGTCAGGGCATCGAAGTGGGTTGCGTGGCGCGAGAATCTGATGAGTCATCCAGGCTGTTGCGGTGTGTGTGGCCTCGCGAAAGAGGACTCAGTGACAGCTCACTGGATCAGGTCGGTGTGCGGATGCTCCGGAGATGCCGGGCAGACATAGAGCTGCAGATTGTCAGTGCTGCCGACTTCGACCGCGGTCGGCTGCGCGGGGTCCTGGCCGGCGACATGACCGGCGGCAAACGCGGCGGCTCGATCCTCGTACGGCGCCCAGCCGCGCGTACCACTGTCCCATTCGAAGGAGGCGATGGTCAGCAGCGGGACCATCTGAGCGTCGCAGACAGCGCAGAATCGGGGATACGGGTCGGTGCGGCCCCACGGGGGCCAGCCGCCGACCTTCCAGCCGGGAGCGTCAGCCAGCTCACCGTCATAGAACTCCACCGGATAGTCCGCGTACGAGCTGTCCACACCGACGCCGGCTGCCTGCCATCGACTCCAGTCCCCCAGCAGCTGCCGCACCTCCGCGCTCAGATCGAGGCTGTTGGGGTACTCGGTGATCTGTTCCGGTGCCAGCAGACACGGCTCCGGCACATAGCCTTCCCAGTCCGCCTCATACGGCTCCGGCGGCACGGCGAGGACATCGCCGACCTCCGCGGCGGACCGCCAGAACAGTGCGGTCGAAGGCTTGGCATACGGTTCGTGGTCGTAAGGGCACCACAGCACCTGGAGCAGATCGGCCTGGCCGGGCGGCCGCAACAGGGGTATGTCGCGCAGATAAAGCTGGGCCACGGGCAGCATGGGGACCGGGCTCTCCGCGGGCCATGGGGGGCCGGCGTCGAGTCGCTCCATGAACGCCGCGTCGTTCCGCTCCTTGATCGCCTCCTCCTCGGGCGTGTACCCAGGACCATGGGAATCACGGTGCCGCCGGGCTCGCACGCGCCTCTCGAGCCGCACTTCTGCCGGTGACTGGCACACCCCACTGCCCCGGTGCGAGCTTTCGCAGTGCGGCCATGGCTCCTCAACGGGCCACAGCAACGGACCCCCCACTGAACTCTCGAACACCGAGGGCGTCCCGGCGCGAGGATGCAACCGAATCGCCGCCCGCGCCAACGGAGCCAACTCGGGAAAGACCGCGGCGACGTCGACCGGCCGCGGCGGAGTGGTACGAACAAAGCCCATACCAGCGATCCTGCCACCAGCCACTGACAGTCCCCGGCCGCCTCCACCTCGAGGCCGTGGGCGCGGCGGCCGTCGGCAGCGCGTCCGCACGGCTACAGGCGACGTGCCCCAACAACCGCCGAACTGGCTGGCGTTGTGAGGACCTCGGTAGCGTCCAGGGCCGGATGAGTGAGGTAGAACATGCGGAGCTCATCCACTTCATCGTCGAAACGAGGCGGCCAATGGGGCGATGGGGTGAAGTCGTCCAGGATGAGAAGGCCACCGGGAGCAAGCAGCTCGACGACCCCCTGGGGGTCGTCACGCTTGCCTCCGCCGTCGCAGAAGAAGACGTCGAAGGGGGCATGCTGCTCAAGCAGTCGCCAGTCCCCCGTGAGAACGCTGACGCGGCTGTCGTCCGCGAAGACACCGGCCGCTCGACGAGCCAGCGCCTCGTCACGCTCTACGGTAACCAGGCGCGCGCCGGCACCAAGGCCACTGTGCAACCAGGCGGTGCCCACTCCCGAGCCGGTGCCGCTCTCAGCGATGACCCCGTGGGGCTTCGCAGCGGCGGCCAGGCTGAGTAACCTGCCCACCTCAGGGATACAGCTCTTCTTGAACCCCGCCTCGGAGGCGCCACGCTCCGCGACCGCCACGCGGGGCGGAACCGCGCGTTCTGCCATGATCACAGCCCTTCTTCACGGTGAATCATGACGCTATCCGCCTGCGGAGGCCCCCGCAGGGGTTTCCATGCCCTTCCTCCGATGAGGCTCCGCTCCGGAGCCCCATCGGAGGAACGGACGGTCAGGCCGGTCAGGCCTTGGCATGTCCGGTGCTGCCACAGTCACCGGCGGAGCACTTGCTCAGCCAGGCGGCGAAGTCGGCGTCGTAGCGGTTGCCGATGGTGTTCGTGAGGAAGGCGCGGGCACCGGCCCAGTCGCCCGTGCGGTAGTGGCCGAGCAGCGTGTCCACGTCCTGCGGGTGGGACTGGAGCAGGTAGCGGACGGCCAGGTAGCCCCACGGATAGGTGCGGGTGGTGTTGGTGTTTTCGTAGGTGGTGTCGAAAAGGGTGCTGAGCGAGTAGGTGTTCTTGCCCGCCTCTTCGATCGCCTGGTCGTATGTGACATCGCGGTACGAGTAGGAGATGTACTCGGCGAAGCCCTCTACCCACATCACGGTCGGGGTGGTCTGTCCGGCCGCGAAGTCGCCGTACATGTCGAAGCGGCCGTCGAGGTAGTGGGTGTACTCGTGGTTGAGGTTCCAGATCTGGAACTTGTCACCGTCCGGCTGCTCGTAGGCGATGAAGTGCGGCACGTTCCCTTCCTTGGAGGGGTCGCCCTCCAGGTACATGCCGCCGTTGTTGGTGTCGATGCCGAAGATGACCCCGGCGAAGGTCTGGTAGTCGGTGGAGGAGTTGAAGACGTTCACTTCGATGGTGGTGTTGTGATCGTCCTTGACCGGCCCGTTGTCCTTGACCACCTTGTGGAAGAACTGGTCCTGGTTGAGCAGGCTCTCGCACGAGGCCGTGAACTCGGCATCGGTCATCTGCTGAGCCACGATTTGCACGCTCGGACCACAGGTGTGCTTGGCCTTCAGGATCGCCTCGTACACCCGCTTCTGGAGGTCGCAGGTGCCGTAGAAGGAGCACTTGTCCTTCGCATACTCATTGGTCATCTCGGCCACACCGACCCACAGGGCGGCCGTCCGGCCGTTGAGGTCGCTGCGGTCGAGCAGCTCCTTGGCCAGCGGGCTGACGGTTTCCTTGAGCGAGTCGTGCTGGAGAAAACGGCCCATTTCCCGACCGGCGTTGTAGGTCAGATACGCCTTGTCGGTGCCGAGCAGATCGTCGTGGGCCACGGCGAAGTCGCGCAGTACGGTGAGCACGCTCGGGTCGGACTCCACCGCAGAGACGAACTCGGGCAGGTAATGCCCTCGAAACAGTATGCGGTAGGAGTTGTTGACGGCCGCGAGCATGCCCCAGATGGGGTCGTACGAGGAGTCGTAGCCCTTGAGCAGCCTCTTGACCACACTGTCGAGGTAGCGGACGTTCTCGCCGGCGCTGTCGATCAGGGTGACCGTCTCGGCCAGGGTCTCGCCGTTTGCCTCGGTGACGTCGAAGGCGTGGGAGGAGCCGAAGAAGGCGTCCAGACCGCCCTGGATGGCGCTCTTCAACGCGGAGCCGTAGGGGCCGACATCGTCCGGGTGACCGTACTGGACGTAGTAGCCGGCGCGCAGGTACAGCACCACCTGGTGGGTCGAGGTGGTGTTGTCACCCGGGTAGTTGGAGCCGTTGGCGCGCAGCGCGTTCGCCACCGTGACCATCTGCTCCTCGCGGAACAGCGCCTTGGCGTCCTGACCAGTCACCGTAAACAGCGAGTTGACACAGTCGACTTCCGACTTCTTGATCTGCTCGACCAGGGCGTCGCCGGTCTTCGAGGTGAAGTCGGAGATGTTGCACGCCGCCTTGGGGCCCTTGCCCTTCGCCTTGCGGGGCGCGGGCTTGTCGCTGCTCAACGGGGCACGCCGGGAGGGGTCCTTGGTCGCCATGGCCTCGTGCTCGGCCTTGAGGTCGCGCAGGTCAGCGGCCGTGCGGGGGGTGGCGGCCTGCGGGGCAGGGCCCGAGCCCGGTTTGGGCTCCTTGACCTGAGGGGCGGCAGCGGTGGTGGCCGCGTTCCCCTGGCCGGGGTTGACGGCGACCAGGACGAGCCCCAGACAAATGACCAGGGCCGTCATCACGAACTGAGCGAGATGTTTCCGTGTGGGGGATCTGCGTATCAAGGTGGCCTCCGGGCCGGTCGGCAGCCGTGCGGGGCACGGCAGTGGGGGGTGTGCAGACCGTGGTACCAGCGGGAGTTCAAGCCTCCCCGACTGACATGCCCACGGGGAGTACGTGACATGTACCATTGCACATTTCACATGGCCCTGGAACCCCTGGTGCGCATACTCCTGTTGAGACGCGGCGATACTGATGGGTCGCCAGAACCACTCCGAGGCAGGCCCGTCCAGTCGCCGCCACCCCACAACGTCATATGTGGCATGGCCATTGCCAAGCGCCCCGCGAGTCTCTACGTTGAATCAGGCCTTAACTCGGCTTAACCCCCCACTTGCACACCCCACTTCGGGAGGCGCACCCCCATGCGCAGACGCATATCCAGAATCGGCACGGCCACCCGCACGCACCACATCCGTATCGCCCTGGCCACTGGCGTCACCGCCGCCGCGGCCCTTGCCGCCGCGGGCGGCGCGAACGCGGCCGACCCGCACCAGGCCGCGAGCCCCGAACCCACGCAGCGGGTCGAGTACTTCACCGGCCCGAACGGCCACCCCCGCCACACCGAGGTCCCGGCCTCCGCCCCGCTCTCCACGAAGGAGAGGTCGACGATCCAGGGCGACGGCGACGTCACCTCCATCGTGCAGAACGGACCGGTCGAGTCCAAGCTCGACGTGGTGTTCATCGGCGACGGCTACACCGCCGCCCAGCAGGAGGACTTCCACGCCGACGTGCGCGCCAAGTGGTCGAAGATCTCCGCCGTCGAGCCGTACGCCTCGTACAAGGACCTCTTCAACGTCTGGGCGGTCGACGCCGTCTCCCAGGACTCCGGAGTCTCCGGCGACCCGACGGCCGACGTCGTCAAGAACACCGCCCTCGGCTCGTCGTTCTTCTGCTCCAACACCGAGCGGCTGCTCTGCGTCGACACCAACAAGGTCGAGTCGTACGCGAGCAAGGCCGAAGACCCCGACCTCGTGATCGTCCTGGCCAACTCCACCAAGTACGGCGGCGCGGGCTACAACGACATCACCTCCCCTTCCGGCTACGACGGCATCGCCACCGCCTCCTCCGACCACCCCGACTCCGACCAGGTCGCCGTCCACGAGACCGGCCACTCGCTCGGCAAGCTCGCCGACGAGTACTGGTACGACGAGTCGAGCACCTACGAGGGCGATGAGCCCGGCGGCTCCAACCTCAGCACGCTGTCGGCCGCCGACATGGGCGCCCAGCAGACGAAGTGGTACCGCTGGCTCGGCCAGACCTCCCCGGACGGCGGGACCGTCGACGCGTACGAAGGCGGCGGCTACTACGCGCACGGCCTCAACCGCCCCACCGAGAACTCGATCATGCGCACGCTGGGCCGTGAGTTCAACCTGCCCGGACGCGAGGCGATGATCGCTGGCTTCCACCGGCACGCGCCCGTCCTCGCCGGTACCACTCCCACGGATCGCGCCCTCGGCAAGGACCAGCGCATCAGCGTCGAGGCGGCTCACGGCGTGCGACTGCGCTGGTCCGTCGACGGCCGTCCGGTGACGGTCGCGGCGCGCGATGCCGACTCTCCGACCCCGCGCGCCCTGGGTGTCCCCGCCGACGGCCGCACGCATACCGTCTCCGTACGCGCCACCGACCCAACGGACGCCGTGCGCGACCCCCGGTTGCGCGCGCTGCTGACGGAGACCAGCAGCTGGCGGGTCGCGCGCTGACCCACGGCAGGGCCATTCAGGGACGCCAGAGCGGCAGTTGAGCGCAACCGCGCCCGGTCCCGGGCTGGGTTCCCGGGCCGGGCGTGCTGCCGCACGCCGGGGAGGCAGGCCGACTGTGGCGCGGTGCGCTGATGCCTCTGGGCCACTGGATCCGTGGGCCGCAGGCGAGGGACAGGACGAGTTCCGCCCAGACCACGCCTTGCGCGGCGAGGTGATGAAGACGCGAGTGACCAAACGAGTGACGAACTGTCAGAACATCGGCGGGCCCTGTTCGATGCGTCGCAGCACGGGCGCGAGCCGATCGAGTTCGTCGCCGCCTTGGAACTGTCGTTCATCCCACCAGGTGGCACCAGCGTCGACGAGCGGCCCGATCACGTCGCGCGCCTTGGCCCTGTCGCCAGGGCTGACCCCGCCGAGGACGACCTCGAAGGGACCCCGCTGCTGGTCGCTCCGGTGCCGACGAACGTAGGCGACCAGCTCACGGACCTCGTCAACAGGCGGGACGTGCCCATGTCTGGCGGAGGTGAACAACGGGACCACGCCGTCCCAGCGGGCGGCCCGGCGCATGGGCCGACGGTGCGGCCAGAATCCGGCGATCCAGACTGGCGGCCGGGGACGCTGCACCGTGGCCGGCAACAGCGTTACATCCCGGACCTCGTAGTGCCGGCCGTGATGGTTCACGGGCTCACCCGACCAGAAGCGCTCCAGCAGTTCCAGGCCTTCGTCCAGGCGCTCGGCGAGCACGACAGGGTCGGTCGTCTCACCGAAGCTCCCGTAATCGGCAGCCGAGGAGGCGGGGTGGGATGCGCTTGCGGGTGATACAAAGAAATCACACACGCCGAATGATTCACGCGGCGGAACAGCTCGGACCATTCGATGTCATCCTGGACACGGTCGGATCGGAACTGCACGGCTACCGGCGTCGGCTGACCCGCGAAGGCAGGATGGCCACCATCGCGCTGTCGGCATCCTCGGTGGCCGCGATCGCCGCGTCGAGTGTGCACGGCGTCCGCCGCATCCGCACGTTGAGCTCCAACCCGGATACCGCCGTCCTGCGTGACCTGGCCACGTACGTGACCTCCGGTGGACTGCGGCCGGTGATTGACAGCGTGTATCCGCTGGCGGACATCGCCTCGGCGCATCAGGGCTTCGAGCGAGGCGGTGTGGTCGGCAAACAGGTGGTATCCGTGTCCGGGAAGTAACCGAGATGCCGGCGCTGAGAGTCATCTCGACTGGGCCGAGGCGGGGCAGGCGTTGATCACTGCTGGCGGGTTCTGGATTGCCGGGTTCTGGATTGCGGTTTTGCGTCACGCCATCCTTGCCGAAGGAGGCGGTCCACCGCTTGCTCGAGCATGGCTCGTCCCTCCCCCGGATGCCACCAAAATGACCAGTTGACATCGATCGTCATCTCGATGAACTCGTCGTACTCGAGCCCGTCCGGGTACACCGTGCCCGAGGACTTGTTCACCCTCAGCAGGAACGGATACCACACACTGGGCTCGGGCACGGTCACCCAGGTGCGGCCGTGCATGTGTTCAAGAGGGACCAGAACGCGACGCAGCTTGTTGTCGTGATCGTCGATGCGCAGTTCATCGTTCTCGATGTGCCGGTCGGGTGCGGGCAGCCGGGCCCAGGTGTGGTCCACGTGCATCTCCGACCACGCCAGGCGCATACCTTCGGGCACCTCGCACGGGTCGTCGAGTACGCGGTCGACAGCGGTGAGCATCGACCGCTCGTCCAGTGTCGGTGTCTCCATGACGTGCGGGTCCGCATAAAGTGAGTGTGCGTCAGGCGGCGACTGCGGCGTCTTCAGCAACCAGTTCCATCGCGGCGGATTGCCGCAGGCTGGCCAGTTGTACTCGTCCACCCAGTTTCTGGTCACACCGAACGTCGTGGGCCTGATGAGCCCCTCGCACAGCTCGGTCAGGGCTCGGACAGCGCGGTGAGCGGTTGTTCGCTCCAGCCCGATTCGCTCCAGCCCGAGGGGATTCCGGTCGGCCATGGATTCCCACTGGAATCCGCACTCCAGCACGATCGTCTGGCTGTCGTTGAAGATGTAGTGCTCGGTCGGCTCTGGCGGCTCCGACAGCCTGACGTCTCGCATGGACATCGATTATGCGGCGGAGAGCAGCTTCAACGACCCGGCCGCCGTGTTCTTCCGCGCCGAGTGCCGCAACTGCGGCGCCACGTAAGGCAAGCCGTGGTGCCGGACCGGCAGTACCCCCGTCCCCCGACGACGCCGCCGACCCGAGGAACAACAGAACACCGCCGAGCGGTAGCGCCAAATCCGCTCCTGGGCCCGCCGATCGTAAGGCCGGCGGGCCCAGGGTCACGGAGCCAGGGACGACGCGCGGCGCCGTCATGCCATCGAACGCAACTGATCCAGTTCGCTCCCGATCGCGGCCCGCAACACATCATGCTGCGGGCCGAGCCTGAACCGCTCATCACTCCACCGATCACGCGGATACAGCCACACCGGCACGCCCACCAGCTCGGGCGGCTCCCATGCGAACCGCGGCCAGACGTGGACATGCAGGAACGGGTCCTTGTTTCCAAGGATCTCCAGGTTGACCCGGCGGAAATCGGGGTCCAGGCGCCCACAGACCCGCTCAACCGCTTCTCCGAGTCGGTCCATGTCGGACAGAAACGACAGCCGCTTGGCCTTCGGCAGGTCGGACAGCCTCTCGACGCTCGGGTCGTCGACGAGCAGAACCGAGTAGCCCGGCAGGAACTGAACGTCGCCGATCCCGGCGAAACCGGATTCGAGCCGTCGCAGCACGGTCGGGTTCTCGCCACGCAGAGCAGCCCCGATTCGATCTGTCCGCCAGTCGCCTGTCATGGCCCGAACCTACCCCGACGGGATCACGGTGGCTCGGCCCTCGCTCTCCTCGCGCACGTCCTGGACCAACCACGCGCGGAGGGAGACGGATTGGGGCTCGGACGAGGGCGCACGGGCCCGGTCCCGGTCCGCGGGCCCTCAAGGTTCAGCGGTCAGTCGGAGACGGCCGCCACGCCCGCACGGGCGTACTTCTCGTCCAGGTCACCGCTCGGTGCCCCGGCGACGCCGATACCCGCGATGGGGGCGTCGGCCGCCTTGACCGGGGCGCCGCCTCCCAGGAAGAGGGTGCCGGGGATGTCCTTGAGCTGCGGTGCCGTCTCCAGGCGCTTGACCAGCTCGGAGGTCGGGGCGTTCCAGGAGACGGCGGTGAACGCCTTCCGCTCGGCCGAGGCGTACGACTGCGGGCCCACGCCGTCGCCACGCAGCGTGACCACCGTGTTGCCGTTGCGGTCGACCACCGCGACGGACACCTTCTGCTCGGCGCGGCGCTGCTGACGCTGTACGCGCTGGGGCCGGTCCTCGGCCCCCGGCCGCCGGATCGCGGGCCGCACGGCGGGCCCGCCCGGTCCGGTTCCACCCCGCTCCGGGATGCGTCGTCGTCCCCCTCCCCGTCGCGCACCGGGCGGACACCGCTCCTGGGCCGGTTCGGCGCGGTCGTCGTGATCTGGGTGGTCCTGGTGCTGCTCGCGCCGAGTTTCGCCTGGTGCGCCGTCCCGCTGTTCTACACCGGGCTGCGCACCCTGCCCGTGCGGGCGGCCCTGCTGCTCGTCGCGCTCCTGACGGCGTTCATCGTCGCCGCCCAACTGCGGCTCGCGGGCGGCTTCGATCCCTATCTGCTGCTGGCCCCGCCCGCCGTGGCCGCCATCGCCACGGCGGTCTTCCTGCACATGGAGCGGCAGGCCGCCCGGCAGCGCACACTGATCGACGACCTGATCCGTACCCGTGAGGAGCTGGCCGCCACCGAGCGGCGCGAGGGGACGCTCACCGAGCGGCAGCGGCTGTCCATGGAGATCCACGACACCCTGGCACAGGGGTTGTCCAGCCAGCAGATGCTGCTCCAGGCCGCTGACCGTACCTGGGCCGACGACTCGGAGACCGCCCGCCGCCACGTCCGTACGGCGGCCGAGATCGCCGCCCGCAACCTGGCCGAGGCACGCCGTTTTGTGCATGACCTGGCTCCGGCGGAGCTGGCGGACGGTGTGCCGCTGCACGAGGCGCTGCGGCTGCTCGCCGCGCGCGAGCAGAGCCCCGGACTGGAGGTCCGGTTCCATCTCGACGGCGACCCGGCCCCGCTGCCGGACCGGGTGCAGTCCGCACTGCTGCGCATCGCCCAGGGCGCGTTGGCCAACATCCGCGAGCACTCCGGCGCGGTGACCGCCGCCGTGACGCTGAGCTTCCTGGGCGATCAGGTGGTGCTCGACATTGCCGACGACGGACGGGGCTTCGACGCGGCCGCCGGCCGGCCGGTCGCGGAGACCCTCCCGGCCGGGGCAGTGCGCCCCGTCGCGGACCGGGGCCACGGTCTGCCCGCGATGCGCGCCCGTGCGGCCCAGCTCGGCGGCGCCCTCACCATCGAATCCGCGCCCGGCGAGGGCACCGTCCTGTCCGCCGCCGTCCCCCTGGAGACCACCCCATGACCGCCTCCCCCTCGGGCACCTGCCCGACGCCCCCGTCCGGCCCCGTCCGGATCCTGCTCTGCGACGACCACGCCGTGGTACGGGCGGGGCTGCGGGCCCTGCTCGGCAGCGCGCACGGGATCGAGGTCGTCGGCGAGGCCGGCCACGGCGAGGAGGCGGTCACCATGGCCGCCGTCCTGCGGCCCGACGTGGTCCTCATGGATCTTCAGCTCGGTGCCGGGATCAACGGGATCGAGGCCACTCGCAGGATCGCCGCGGCCGGGCCCGGCGCCCCGCACGTCCTGGTACTCACCACCTACGACACGGACGCCGACATCACCCGTGCCATCGAGGCCGGGGCCACCGGCTATCTCCTCAAGGCCGAGCGGCCCGAGGAGTTGTTCGCCGCGATCCGGGCCGCCGCGGCGGGCCGTACAGCGCTGTCCCCGCCCGTTGCCCACCGGGTCATGGCGCAGATGCGGCGGCCGCGCCCCACCCTCACCGACCGGGAGCTCGACATCCTCGGCCAGCTCGCCCGCGGGCTGGGCAACCGGGAGATCGCCCGTGCCCTGTTCATCAGCGACGCCACGGTCAAGACCCATCTGGGCCGGATCTACAGCAAGTTGGGAGTGGACACCCGCGCGGGCGCGGTGGCGGTCGCCAAGGAACAGCGGCTGCTGCCGTGACCCGGCGGCGGCGATGGCCGGTTCTCGGCTCCGTTGATGGGAACTGGCAGCGCTGAGAGAACCCTGCTCCGGCGTGTCGGCGTCGGTGGGACATCATTCGGGCTGTGGACCTGAGACCGGAGCTTCTGCCCCCGCCGGTGAGCCGGCAACAGCTCGATGAGCTGAGCTACGAGATCGACCGGATCGCCGACCTGGTGGCGAGCCGTTCCACGGCCGCTGACGAGGCGATCCGGTCCTTCAACGCGAGGACGGGCCACGACTATGCGGCGCTCGACTTCGTCGAGTACCACGGCAGCAGGTCTGTTGAGGAGTTCGCCAAGGAGGCGGCCAGGCCCGCTCGGCCGCGGGTTGCGGATATATCGCGGGACGAACTCGTCGAGATCGTCCGCAGAGTCCTGATTGCGCCCCCGGAGAGCGACTACTACCTGCGACTCCTCGAAGCGAACGTGTCGCATCCCCGGGTCAGTGACCTGATCTTCCATCGCTCGGGCGACTTCCAGGACGCAGCTGCGGAGGAGATCGTCGATGAAGCCCTGAGATACCAGCCGTTCGCGCTCTGAGGTGCCAGGCGTCGGCCGGGCGGCGCTTTGCCGTCATGCCTCCCACCACCAGCACCGCACGGTCCGGCTCAGCCACCTCGGACGTCATTGGAACCCACCCTCCACACACCCGGCGCGGCCGACCGCGTTCCTGCCCGGCTGACGGAGGTGCGCGCCGTCAGGACGCGGTCCGCTTCCTGGCCGCCTTCTTCGCCGGAGCCTTCTTGGCGGTCTTCTTGGCGGTCTTCTTGCCCGCCGCCTTCTTCGTGGACGGCATCGCGCGCACCTCACCCTTGCCGCCGGTCTCGCCGCGAGCCTCCTTGGCTGCCTTCACGCTGTCCTTCAGGGCGGCCATCAGGTCCACGACCTTTCCTTCGGGCCCGACCGGCGCCTCCATCTCCGGAGGCGCCACGCCTGCCGCCTTCGCCTCGATGACGGCTTCGACGGCTTCCCGGTACTGGTCGCGGTACTGGCTGACCTCCGCCCCTCCGATGGCGTCCATCAGGGTGATGGCTTCGTCGACCTCGGAGTCGGAGAGGTCTACGTCCTTCGGCGCGAGCCCTTCGCTGGAGCGGATCTCGTCCGGCCAGTGGAGCGCCTGGAGGACGATGGCATCGCCGACAACGCGCAACGCGCCGAGCCGCTCACGGTTGTGCCACGCGAACTTGGCGATGGCCACCTTGTCGCTGCGCTCAAGCGCTTCTCGCAGCAGCGTGTACGGCTTGGCCGCGACGGCTCCGTCGCCTTGCAGATAGTAGGGGCGTCCGAAGCGGATCGGATCCAGGGAATCGGCGGGAACGAATGCCTGCACGTCGATCGCCTTCGCGGTCGGCAGTGGCAGCTGGTCGAGCTCCTCGTCCGCGATGGGCACGAGGTTGTCCTTGCTCTCCTCGTAGGCCCGGCCGATCTCGTCCTGGCTCAGGACCTTGTCGTCGAGCTCGCAGACCTTGCGGTACCGGATCCGCCCGCCGTCGGCGGTGTGGATCTGCCGGAAGGACACCGAGTGGTCCTCGGTGGCGGGCAGCACCTTGATCGGGATCGTGACGAGCCCGAACGACACGGCACCGGACCATACGGGGCGCATGGCTACCTCCACAGGCACCCCCCTGGGAGTGTCCAGCGTAGGTGAGGTCCGCACATCACGCTCCTGGTCACCCCGCACCAGCATTCGAACGTAGGATCGAATGGTGAGTGTGGACGAGTGGCGGTCGAAGGCCGGGCCGTGGGCCAGGGCCGAGCTCCCGGACGGCCAGGAGCTGGACGTCATCGTCACCGCCCGTACCCGCACGGCCGACGGCGCCTGGTGGTTCGAGGCGGAGGCCATCCTCCCGGCCAGACACGAGCACGCCGACGGCAGCACCACCGTCATGGGTGCCCCCACCCCCATCAGCGTCCCCGCCGAGCGGATCACCCCGATCCCCGGCGAGAACTACAGCCGGCTGCCGACGGTCGGAGCGGTGGCGGGGCGGCAGTGGGTCGTCGAAAAGCTCCACCAGTACAGCGAGGAAGCCCCCGCCCGCCGCCTGCACCGCCGCGACTGCTGGCAGGCCCGGGACAGCCACACCCGCATCACCACCGAGCAGGCAGTCGAGCTGTGCGCGGGCGCCGAGGACGTGGCGATGTGCGACATCTGCCGTCCGGAGCGGGCCCTGCGGTGCTGATCCGCACGCTTTTCCGCTGGATCGCGCGGTGCTCGCCGCAGGGTGAGCCGGTTACGGCGTTCGACCACAAGGTGACGATGGCCTACCGGTGGCCGATCGACGACCTCGCGGGGCTGGCGGGCAAGGCTGGATTCATCGAGGTGGGCCGGATGTTGCGGGAGCCGCGCGAGGAGGAACGGTTCCGGCGGGGTCATCCGCTGATGCACAAAGGCACGTAGCTGAGGCAATCGCCTGAGCTGAAGGGGACGTTCAACGGTGCCGGTACGTCGGCACGGGCGCAACAAACTGCTTGCTGTGATCCTTCCCGGTAATGAGGATGGCGCCATTCCTACGCTCACCGCTGCCGACGGGACCGAGCTCGCCTATCACATCACCGGGGAAGGCAAGCCGCTGCTCTGCCTGCCCGGTGGACCGATGCGTGCGTCCGCCTACCTCGGAGACCTCGGTGGACTGTCGAGGCGACGGCAGTTGGTCATGCTCGACCCGCGGGGCACCGGTGACTCCCACATCCCTCGCGATCCGGCCACATACCGCTGTGACCGGCAGGTCGACGACGTCGAGGCCCTCCGGGACCACTTCGGGTGGGACAGCGTCGATGTTCTCGCGCACTCGGCGAGCGGCGATCTGGCCATCCGCTACGCGGCCCGCTACCCGCGGCGCATCCGCACGCTCAGCTTGATCACAGCCCGCGCTCGCGCCCTCGGTGTCGACTTCACCGCAGAGCACCGGCGGGAGGTCGTGGCGTTGCGCGCGGCCGAACCGTGGTACGAGGCGGCTCGCGATGCCTATGAAGCCATCTGGTCCGGATCCCCCACCGACGCCGACTTCGACGCTGCTGCCCCGTTCTTCTACGGCCGCTGGGACGCCACCGCCCAAGCACATGCCGCAGCCGACGCCGAACAGACCAACGAGCCGGCAGCGGACGTCTATGCGTCGTCCGGCGCCTTCGACTCCGTCGCAACCCGCGCCGCCATCTCCTGTTTGGACGCGCCGGTGCTGGTCCTCGCGGGTGAACTGGACAGCGGCCCGCGCCCCCATGTCGCCGCCGACATCGCGAAGTTGTTCCCCCGCGCCGAACTGGCGGTCCAGCCGGGCGCCGGCCACTACCCATGGCTTGACGACCCCGTCCGCTTCACCCGGACCGTCGCGACCTTCCTCACCCGGGGGTGTTTCCGGCCGATCACGTAGCTCGTTGCCAACGGGACATCGCGCCGTCCAGGGCCTCCGGTCCGGCACCAGTGGCGCGCTCGGCCTGCCCTGTTCATCGGGCAGTCCGCCCCCGTACCCCCGCGCGGGAACAACGCTCGATCGGTCCCATCAGACGCTGCCCGAGCCGGCCGCGATCCCGCACTGGGCGGGTACCGTGTGGCCGCCCTGCGCCAGGGCGGTAGACCTAGACTTCCGGTATGGAAGAGACGTGGCTGGAACGGCTCGGTACCGGTAAATATCTGCTCGTCACCAGCTACCGCAAGGACGGCTCGGCTGTTGCCACCCCGGTGTGGGTGGTGTCCGACGGAGTGGCGCTCGGGGTGTGGACGGCTGCCGACTCGTGGAAGGTGAAGCGGATCCGCAACCGCGGTGATGTGCTGGTGGGCCCCTGTGACATGCGGGGCAACCCCACGGGCGAGCAGCGGCCGGCCGTCGCGGAGGTATGCGACGCGGCCACTACCGAGCGCTACCGCGGGCTCGTGGCACGCAAGTACGGTCTTCTGGGGCGCCTCACCCTCTTCGGCAGCCGGCTGCGGCGCGGCAAGGAGGGCACGGTCGGCATCCGTATCTCGGCGGCGCCCTGACGCCCCCTCTCGGCCGCCGCGTTGTACCTCAGCTCGCCGGGCCGTGGATACGGCGGTGGGCCAGCGCCCACCACACCTCGGCCAGATCCGCCGGATCGCGCAGATTGGTCCCGGTGAGCTCCTCGAAGCGGCGTAGCCGGTTGCGCAACGTGTTGGGGTGAACGTAGAGACTGCGTGCGGCCGCTTCCAGGCGCATGCCCTGGCGGAGGTAGGCGGCGGCCGCCTCCTCCAACTGGAAGCCGTCCTCGCCCCGTTCGGCCAGAGGTTCCAGACGCAGCCGCACCAGCTGCTCACCCACCGCGGGCATGGCCACCACCGTCGCCCGCAACCCCAGCTCCTCGCGGGTGAAGACCCCGGCGAACCCGGAGTCGACCGCGGCGCGCAGCGCCTGGGTGGCGCGGGCGAATTCGGTGGCGAGAGCGGACCGGGCGGCCGGGGCGCCCAGGCCCACCACCAGGCCGTGGCACAGCCCGCTCGGGCGTGCGGCCAGCAGCCCGGCCGCGTCCCCGTCCACCGTGGTCGCCAAGGGGCTGCCCACCGCGTCCCGGGCGAGCCAGGGACGCAGGAGGTCGAGGGCGCGGGACAGGGCCTCCTTCCCCGGGTCCGCGCCGGGGGCGGGCCGGGCGGCACGGGCTGAGTCGGGGCCGGTGAGGGGCAGACGTGCGCGGAAAGGGAGGCGCAGCGCGCTCCGGTCCCAGACGGCGTCCGCGTCCCCGTTGTCCGGGTCGTCCCAGCGCGCCTCGCCGAGCAGCAGCGCACGGACCAGTACGGCGTTCCGGCCTTCGGTCGGCACCTCCTGCCGGGCCGCGGCGTGACAGCTGCGGACGATGCGCAGTGTGGTGGCGTTCGTCCAGGCCCGCAGCGTCTCGGCGATCGGCAGCAGTTCCTCGGCGGTGGCGTTCCGGGCCGCCATCTCCTCACCGAAGCGCCGCCAGACGACGTCCGATCCGATGCGGTACGCCGAGATGATGTCCTCGACGGGCAACACCCGGGCCAGGGCGGCGACCTCGTCGAGAAATCCGGCGGGCAGGTCGTAGGAGTGGCCGGGATCGCGCCCGCCGCTCCGCGGCACACGGTATTCCTCGACGGACCAACGCTGCACCACCGTCAGGCCGTTGCGCACCGCGGCCCTCACGCCCGGCCGGACGCTGTCCGGCGACTGTGCCGCGTAGGAGGAGAGTTGGCCCCGGAGGGCGGCGATGACCTCATCGGTGAGCGCGCCGATGCGATCGTGCAGCGCGGTGACGGCCTCCGGCACCGTTGTGGAACCCCCCACCCGTCCCCTCCCGACTCGGTGTCTTTCTCCATGGCGAAAGTGATCATTCGCCGCCATGCTACGAGGAAGCCGCCCGAACCCCTACAGATGTTCGATCCTTGATAATTTCTGAGCTGTTATCAGGATCCGTCGTGGTGGGGTGCGCGGGCTTGCTGTTCCCTCTCGGTCACCCCCAAGGAATCCCATGGCTGTTTCCTGGCGCCGCATCGTGGTGCCCGCCGCTGCGCTCGGCGTACTGGTCCCCGCCGCCCTCGGCGGCTACGCACTGCTCTCGGACTCCCCGGACTCCGGCACCTCCCCGGCCGGTACCCGAGCCGCGGGCTCCCCGAGCCCGGACACCGTACCGGGCACCGATGACGCGGCCCCCGGCGCGGACGGCGGTGCCGTCGCCGCCAAGCCCTCGGTCACGCCCAGCGGTTCGGGACGCTCGGTCGCGGTGAAGCTGTCGTCGTACGACGCTCCCGGCAAGCGGGCGGTGCTCAAGCCGTCCGCCGGCAAGTCCGTACGCCCGGGTGATGTCATCGCCGCGGCGCCGAGCCGCAAGGCCCCGGCGGGCGCGCTGTTCAAGGTGCGCACCGTCTCCGGTTCCCAGGACGGCGAGACGCGGGTCACCACCGCGCCCGCCACCCTCTCGGAGCTGCTCGGCGATCAGAAGGTGAACCAGCGTGCGGCGTTGCGCGCGGGCGAACTCAGCGTCAAGCCGCTCTCCTCCGGCGTCACCGTGCGGAAGCCGTCCGACGGCGGAGAGTCCGGCGCGGACGGCGGTGGCGGTTCCGCGACGCCGTCGCAGGGGGCGAGCCCGGTGCCGTCCGACGGGGCGAGCGCTTCCGCGGGGACGGGCGAAGGGACTCCTGACGGCGCGTCACCGACCCCGTCGGCCTCCGACGCCGGAGGAGCGCACACCCAGCTCGGCCACCACGCGGCCGGTGCCACCCCGCGCGGTCCGCTGCCGTCGAGCGCGGCGAAGGGTATGGACGCCCTGCGGCTGGGCGTCGATGTGCCCCTGCCCAAGGGCGTGGAGGCGACGGGGAAGTCTCCCGCGCGGCTGGCCGGTGACATCGCCTTCCGGCCTGAGCTGATCTTCCAGTACGACCGGCGTGCCGGGCACAGTCTGCTGCCGCAGCGCGCGGCCGTCGGCCTCGGCGGCTCCTACAGTTACGGCTGGCAGGTGCACGGGAAGGTGCGGCACACCGCCGACACCGGACAGGTCGCGGTGCCGCTGGCGGCGGTCACCGGCCGCCACGTCTTCTGGATAGGCCCGGTGCCGGTCGTGGTCAGCACCGAGGTGACCTTCACCTATCGCTTCACCGCGGGCGGACGCATCGTGCTCGACGCGGACCAGCGCACCACCGGTTCGTTCGCCGTCGGCGCCCGGTACGACCGCGAGGACGGCTGGCAGCCGCTCCATGAGGCGCACCAGCAGACCAAGGGCGGCGCACCCCAGGTCCGCGGCGCGGCCACCGCGACGGCCCGGGTCGGCGTACGCGCCCAGGTGTTCCTGTACGACACCGCGGGCGTGGGCGGGGATCTGTCCGTGTACCTCACCGGACGCGCGGCGGCGGCCACCGGCGGCAGCACCCCGGCGTGGGCGCTCAGCGCGGGCTACGACCTGAAGACCGAGCTGATGCTCCAGCTGAAGATCTTCGGCATCACCATCGCCGACCTGAGAACCACACCGTTCGCCCTGCACGACGAGCGGAAGCTCTTCGGGCGCGGAAAGCTGCCCCCGGCCTGAACCGGCGGGGGCCGCACCCCGCCAGACCGAAGGCGCCTGCCCGGTACCACCCGGTGCAGGCGCCTTCGCCGTCCCCGCCCCGCCCCGCCCTGCGGAAAGGTCACCTCACGCCTACCGCACGGGCGGGGGGCCGGGGGCGGGCCCTCGGAACGACTCCGGTCAGGGAGCCATCTCGTAGGCTCCGGCCAACGCCTCGACCCGCTCCCAGACGCGGGCCGAGCGGGCCTCGTCGACGACCGGGCGCCGGACCGCGCCCAGTGCCCAGCGCTGCTGCTCCGCCGTGGCGGAGTCCTTGCCGTGCAGTTCGACGGCGTAGGCGGAGAAGTCGCGTACGAAGACCGCGAACAGCTCGTCGAGGACGTTCTCCTCGATACCGGTCAGACGCCCCTGCTCCAGGATCAGCTGGCCGTACACCACCAGCGCGAACAGCTGGCCGACGGCGAGGAGGAAGTCCAGGTCCTTGCTCTGCCCCTCATCGGGGGCGGCGGTCATGACGAACTCGCACAGGGCGTCCGCCTGCTCCCGGAAGCGGCCGACGTTGGGGATGTGGGCGTAGGCGTCGTAGGCGGCGCGCCAGTCGTGGAAGCGGATGGAGCCCAGGCCACGCGCCGGACCCTGCCGGAAGAGGAACGCGTCGTCGGCCGCGTCCAGGCGGGTCGGCACGGGCTCGTACTCGGCCGGGGCCAGCAGGTGGTTGCCCATGAACTTCAGGATCAGGGCGAGGTTGACGTGGACGGTGCCCTCCAGCTTGGGCAGGCCCCGGATCTCGGTCGCGGCCTGCGAGAAGTAGGTGTCCTTCTCGAAGCCCTTCGCGGCGATGACGTCCCACATCAGGTCGATGACCTTCTCGCCCTCGGTGGTCACCTTCATCTTCGTCATCGGGTTGAAGAGGAGATAGCGGCGGTCGTCGGGCCCCGCGGTGCGGAAGTAGTCCACGGCCCGGTCGCTGAACAGCTTCATCCCGACCAGACGGACGTACGCGTCGGCCAGTTCGCGACGCACATGCGGGAAGGCGGTGACGGGACGGCCGTAGAGGATGCGGTGGTGCGCGTGGGTGACGGCCTCGTACATCGCGTGTTCGCAGATGCCGACCGAGGCGGTGCAGAGGTTGAACTTGCCGACGTTGACGGTGTTGAGGGCGGCGTCGAAGGCGGCACGGCCGGTGTGCAGTACGTCATCGGGGCCGACGGGGTAGTTCTCGAGGCGGAACTCACTGACGTACTTCGAGGAGTCGACCACGTTCTTCACCAGGTGGTACGCCGGGTGGCGGCTGTCGGCGGCGAAGAACACATAGCCGTCAGGACCCTCGACATCGGTGCGCCGACCGAAGACGGAGACGAGCCCGGCGGCGTTGCCGTTACCGATGTAGTACTTGGAGCCGCTGGCCAGGAAGCCGCCGTCACCGTCCGGCTCCAGCAGCATGTCGGTGGAGTAGATGTCGGCGCCGTGCGCCTTCTCGGACAGACCGAAGGCGAACACCTCGCCCTGGGAGAGGAGTTCGGCCGCGCGGGCGCGAGCGGTGGTGTTCTCGCTCTGCCAGACGGGGCCGAGTCCGAGGATGGTGACCTGCCAGGCGTACCAGTAGTCCAGCCCGTAGAAGCCGAAGATCTCGTTGAGGGCGGCTATCCGGGCGGTGTCCCAGCGCTTGTCCTCCTCCCCCTCGGCGGAGGCGGAGGCCGGAGTCAGGAAGGTCGCGAAGAGCCCTTCCTTGGCGGAGAACGCGAGGAAGTCCACCAGCCACGCACGGGTGCGGTAGTCCTCGATCAGCCGGCGCTTACCGCGGTCTTCGAACCAGTCGACGGTGGCGCGCAACAGCCTGCGGGTCTCGGGGTCGAAGTGCGCCGGGTCGTAGGTGCGCGGGTTGAACAGAGTTGCGTCGGCCACGGAAGGTCGCCTTTCCGGCTTGAGGGTTGCGGGGGTGGGTGGAGCGGCCGCGGGTTGCGGCGGGTGCGGGCGGGCGGTGCGGACCGCACGGCGGCGGGTGTCTCGGCCGCCCGGGGTTCAGCGCTCGGTACGGAGCTGGTGGAGCGTGGCGAGTACGTCGTCCAGCCAGGCGAGTGTCATCTGCTCGTACGCGATACCGCCGCGCAGGACGACATGCTGGAGCGACTCCCCGGCGGTGAGGGTCGCGGGCGCCTCAGGACCGGTGAAGTCCCGCTGTTCACCCGCGAGATAGCGGGTGAGCCGGTCGCTGTGCGCCTCACGGTGCCGTTCGACCTCGCTGATCAGCGCGGCCGGATCGTCGAAGGCCGCGCCGCGGATCTTCACGGCGAGGTCGTGCCGCACACTCTCGGGTTCGATCGGCTCGTGCAGCCACTGGGACAGGGCGGCCCGGCCGGGCTCGGCGACGGAGTACTCCTTCTTGTCCGGCCGGGCCTGCTGCGACACCTCGCGGGCCTCGATCCAGCCATCGTTCTCCATGCGCTTGAGGACGCGGTAGATCTGCTGATGGCTGGCGGTCCAGAAGTAACCGATGGACCGCTCGAACCGCCGGGCCAGCTCATAGCCGGAGCCCGCCTTCTCCAGCAGGGAAACGAGGATCGCGTGTTCGAGCGCCATGCCTCGATGTTGCTATGCAACTCGTTGCATAGCAAGAACACCGCTCGGAATGAGGCGTGGTTCACCTTCGCGGCCGGGAACGGACCGAGCCCCGGACCGTTGCGGATGCTGTTCCGTTGCGGTCCGGGGCTCGGCAGAAAAACGCCGTCGGCTCAGCCAGGGGCGGCGGCCGCGCGCATCATGACGCAGTCGAACTCCACCACCCGGCCCGTGGTCTCCTCGCGGGTCACCGGGTACATGCCCGTGATCTCGAACCCGCTGCCCTCGTACACGGCGATGGCCTCGCTCATCTGCGGGCTCCCCTCGTAGAGCCGCAGCACCGCCACCTCCGACTGCATCCCCACGAAGTCGCCGATCCGGTCCCCGGCGCCCGCGAACACCTCCAGGTCGTACCCCTGGGTGTCCATCTTGAGATAGGGCCGGGGCTCGGCCAGACCGGCCAGCGCTTCGTCCATCACACCGTCCAGCCTGCGGATCTCGATCTCCTCGGTGCGCGTCTTCGCGAACCGCCGATAGCGGTCCCTGCCGTAATCGCTGGGCGGAAGCAGCGAGTTCATGGTGTTCCAGTCCGCGTGGATGGTTGCGGTGGCATCCTCGCGCCCCAGACCGAAGGGATACACCCACCAGTCCGGATCAGCCTCCGCGGCCTGCTGCAACGTGGCGAACGTGTCCTTGGTGGGCTCGAAGGAAACGATTCTGCCGGAGTAACCGAGCCGACGCAGGCGCTTCGCGTACTGACCGGCATTGGCACCGACGTCGAAGACGCAGTTCACACCGTATTTCTCCAGCAGTCCGGCCACATGGTGAGCGCACAGATACGAGGCCGCCGCCAGCTGGAGCGAGCGTTCATCGGCGGAACCACTCTCGTCGACAAGGAGTTGGGCCCCGGTGTCACCGAGCGGAACATTTGTCAACTTTCCGGACGGATCGCCACGGCCGCGGGCGACCACCCACATGCCCCCGCGCATCCGCGCCACCGTGTACCGGCCGCTGCCGCGGGTCACCAGATCGGCTTCCCGGCCCACGGGAACACGCACGCGTTCACCCCGCCGGGACAGCACGGCCGTACCCGAGCCGAGATCGAGCACATGCACCCCGAGCCGGGGAAGCACATGGAGCAGTCTTCTGTAAAGAGTCCTCATTCAGACAGCGTCGCAGGGATCAGCCGTCTCAGAGCCCCACTTGCAGCCAATTGGCGCACATCCGCAACGCCGCCCACTCCTCACCCGCCCCGGCGGCGCCCCACCGCACACCAGCAGCGGGCGGGCCCGGTGACCGAGCCCGCCCGCAATGCCCCGTTCCGCTACTCAATGATCGTCACTGGCCAAGGCTCAGGGTGTGCCTCAGTACACCCGGTCCTCCTGGTCCGGGACGACGGAGCCGTCGGGGCGCCGCAGCGGACCCTGGACACCATCGGTGTTCATATGCCCCTTGGTGGCGCAGGGGTAGGGGGTCTTCTGACGCGCCTTCGGCTCGATGAACATGGGATTCACGACCCACCGCCGGTCGGCGTTGTCGTAGGCGCGGCACATGAGTTCGGTCTTGTTGCGATTGATGGCCAGATGCCCGGCCGTGGCGTCATTGACGAAGGTGACATCGGTTTCCGCGTCGCCCGCGCCGAAGGCGATACGGTGCGCGGGGTCCTGCTTCCGCCATGCCTCGGCGCCCTTGATGCCGTAGATGCCCTTGTTGATCCAGCAGCGTTTGCCGTCCATGTACGTCAGCGCGTCACCGCCGGTGTTGTCCGCGACGTCGCCGCACCCCTGCACACCGGTGGTGAGCTTGCCGTCCTTGACGACATTGCGGATACCGACGATACGGTCGTCCGGGAATCCGGCGCCCGGGGCCCAGGCCCGGACGATCGGCTCGGCGGAGGCGGACACCACCCAGACGTCGAATCCGGCTTTCCGGAGGGTGCGGATGAGGTCGAGCTGCTGCTCGTAGTAGCGCACATAACCGGCCCAGCTGTGCGTACCGACCGTCTGCTCCGTGCCGATCGGTGCGGCGAGGTTCTCGGCGCGCGCCTTACGGGCGAAGGCGGTGAGCTGCTCGGGGGTGTGCCCGGCGAACAGCTGGGTGATCCAGACATACGAGGGAACGGTCCTGCGGTGATTCCACACGCCGCTGAAGGCGGTGTCCCCGGCCGATGTCTTCTCGTCCGCGTAGACGTCGAGGATCTCGTCGGTGCAGTCGGTGTCCGTCGAGGTCGGCAGCGGACGGCCCGCCGGTACGGAGGTGCCGCAGGCGCGGGTGAGGGCGCGGTGGGCGGCGTCGGTCATCCACTTGTTGGTGGCACGCCAGCTGGTGGGCTGGAGGATCTTGTCGTGCTTGAGCATCCACGCGAGCGTGGCGTCGGAGATGTCGTTCTTGACGACGGTGTTGTCCCAGTCGAACGCGGCCACCGGCCTCGGCGCACCGGTGCGGGAACCCTGGCCGCAGATGCCACGTTCGTCGATCATGCGCTGCAGTCTGGCGCGGTTGTTGCCGTACCACGGCAGATCCTTGCTGAGCTGCGGGCACTCGGTACGCGACGCCCGGGGGGCCGACGTGTCACGGGCCGTGGCGGTCATCGGGGCGCTGAGGGTGGCGGCAAGCGCGAATGCCAGACACGTCATCGCCGGCCTGAGAACCTGCTTACGGAGCATGGGGCCTCCTGGGGGTACGAGCGCGTGCGTCGCCGAAGACAGGGACCATCGTCTCGGCGTGGATCATGGACTGTACCGAGTCAGGGGATCCCGCAGAAGTAGGTCCGCACAGGACAGTGATCGGGGGCGCTGACTTCCGGTCCGGTGGGTGTGCCACCGGACCGGAAGTCAGCGCCCCCAGGACGTCCGGGCCTCAAAGCCCGTCGGAGGATGAACTGTTCGCTCAAGAGATCCTGGCCCGGCCACCCGGATCGCGCCGACGCCGCGGGCGTTGGGGCCTGTTCAGCGGCGGATGGCGGGTTCGGCCGCGCTCTCCGGCCGGACGTCGCAAGCGCCCTGAGCTCGTCGGCCACGGGAGTCGCCATCGCCACCGCGGTGGTCACCGTCGGTGTCACCACCCATGAGCCCGTCGTCGCTCGCGAGTTGCCCGGCCTCGCTCTCGTCGATGCCGTCCTGGAGCGTCTGCCCGCGCAGCAGGAACCACGCCCCGACCGCCGTCGCGAGCAGCACCACCGCACCCACACCGCAGGCGATCCGCAGACCGTCCACGAAGGACTCCTGCGCCGAGGCCAGGAGCGCGGAGGCGGGGCCGGACGGCAGATCGGCGGCCGATTCCGCCGCGCCGCCCAGCGACTCGTGGGCCGCTGCGGCCACATCCGCCGGTACGCCCGAGGGTGTGTCGAAGCCCCGGTAAACACCGGTGACCACGGAGCCGAGGAGGGCGATACCGAGTGCCGCGCCGAGCTCGTAGGCCGTCTCGGAAACGGCGGACGCGCCGCCCGCCTGCTCCTTGGGGACACTGGAGAGGATCACATCCGCGGTGACCGTGAACGAGAAGCCCGCGCCGACGCCGACCACCAGCAACACCGCGCCCAGCACCGGGAAACCGGTGTGCGCGTCCAGGAAGACCAGCGCGGCGAGTGCCACGCCGATAGCCGCGAGCCCTCCGGCCACGATCACGCGGACGGAATAGCGCCGGGCCGCCGCACCCGCGACCAGCCCCGCCGCCACGGCGCCGATGGCCGCGGGCAGTTCGGCGAGACCTGCCTGAAGCGGTGTCCGCCCCTGGACCAGTTGCAGGAACTGCGACAGGAAGAAGACCAGACCGGACAGGCCCAGGATGGTGAGCAGGTCAGCCAGCACCGCGCCGGAGAAGCCGCGGTGCTGGAACAGCCGCATGTCCAGCAGCGGTGTCCGGAGGGTGAGTTGGCGCCTGACGAACGCCAGCAGCGACAGGGCACCGACGATACCGGCCGCGATCGCCACCCCTCCGGTGTTGTGCGAGGCCAGCTCCTTGACGCAGTAGACAACGCCGATCATGCCGACGAGGGACAGGCCCACGCTGGGCAGATCCCAGGGGCCGGGGTCGGGGTTCTTCGACTCCGGCAGCAGTCTGACGCCGACAAGGACGAGGACGGCCATCACGGGCAGGTTGATGAGGAACACCGATCCCCACCAGAAGTGCCCCAGCAGGAATCCGCCGACGACCGGTCCGACCGCCGCACCCGCCGATGCCGCGGCGCCCCAGACGCCGATGGCGACACTGCGCTCCCTCGGATCGGGGAAGAGGTTGCGGATGAGGGCGAGGGTCGACGGCATCAGTGTCGCGCCCGCCACTCCGAGTAGCGCACGGGCCGCGATCAGCGTCTCGGGCGAGGTGGCGTACGCGGCCAGCACCGACAGCCCGCCGAAGGCGGTGGCGCCGATGAGGAGCAGTTTCTTGCGGCCGATGCGGTCACCGAGACTGCCCATCGACACCAGCAGGCCGGCGATGACGAACGAGTAGACATCGCCTATCCACAGCAGCTGGTTGCCGGTCGGCTCCAGGTCCTCGCTGAGGTACGGCGTGGCCAGGCCGAGGACGGTCGCGTCGACGGCCACGAGCAACACGGCCAGGATGAGCACCGACAGGGCGAGCCAGCGGCCCGGTATCCCCTTGGCCGAGCCGGGCCGCGGCGCGGTGCGGCCCGAACCGGTCAGGCGCTCGGGGGTCTTGCCATTCACTTCTCCACACTCCGAATAATCCCTCCGAGCAGCAGCTCGGAGACCATGTAACCCGCGTCCTTGGACGCGATCCTGCCCTCCTGGGCACTCCAGGCCGAGGCGGCGATGAGGGAGTACAGCGCCTCGGTCAGCCAGGCCGGTGTCAGGTCCAGCCGGATCAGCCCCTGCTCCTGGCCCCGCCGGAACAGCGCGCCCACCTGTTCGTCGATGCGCTCCCAGCCCTCGTTCATGGCGTCGGACTCGAACAGCTGGTTCTCGCCGTAGAGGAAGGCCAGGAAGCCCGACACCGGCAGGGCCTCGGTGACCAGCCGACGCACCGCGTCCACGGGGTCCCCCTCGTCGATTCGCGCAACCGCGAGCCGTTCCTCGACGAGCTGGACGCCGAGCAGGCCGAGCGCCTGGACGAGCGCGTCCCGTCCGGCGAAGTGCCGGTGCAGGGTGGCACGGCTGATTCCGGCGGACTTGGCGATCTCGTCCATGGAAGCCGTGGCCTTGCGGGCGAGCAGATCGGCGGCGGCACTCAGGACGTGTTCACGATCAACGGACATGAGACAAGAGTAACCCATGTGAGACGTGGATGTCTCATGCGATACGTTCACGAGTCATCACAGAGGGGAGTGCTCATTTCACGTTCTGTTGGGCCGCATCGCTCGTATCCTGACTCCAGCATGCTCAGGCCCAAGGGGGACCGTTGGAACGCGGGGAGTTGATCGCAGGTCGGTACGAGCTGATCAAACGGCTCGGCCGTGGCGGTATGGGCGAGGTGTGGGCCGGAAGGGACCGCGGTCTGCGCCGCGATGTCGCGGTCAAGCTGCTCGCCCTCCACGATGCCCCTGACCCGGAGCTCGCCCTGCGGTTCGAGCGCGAGGCGGTGGCTGCCGCGCAGGTCAACCACCCCAACGTGGTCGCACTCCACGACCGCGGCGTTCATGAGGACGCACTGTTCCTGATCATGGAGAAGGTCCAGGGCGCAACGCTCGCGGAGCACATCCGTGAGGAGAGTCCCTTGTCCCCCGGCCGGGCGCTGGAGATCGCCCATGGGATCTGCGCGGCACTGGTCGCCGCGCATCAGGCCGGTGTCATCCATTACGACATCAAGCCGCACAACGTGATGATCACTCCCGACGGGCAGGTGAAGGTCGTCGACTTCGGCATCGCCGGGTTCATCCAGACCATGGTCACCGTGGCCGGTTCCTCCCAGCTGACCCCGGCCGGCACCCCCGAATACGGCGCGCCCGAGCAGTTCCTCACCGAACGCGGCGATGAGCGTTCGGACCTGTACGCGTTCGGCGGGGTGCTGTTCGCCATGCTCACCGGGCGGCCGCCGTTCACCGGGCACAACGCCCTGGCGATCGTGCGCCGCAAAGTGGACGAGGACGCACCCCCGCTTGCCTCGCTCCGCCCGGACGTGCCGCCCGCGCTGATGGCTCTGGTCGCCGAACTCCTGGCTCGTGAGCCTCGGCACCGCCCCGCGTCGGCACGACTGGTCCTCGAACGCATCGGCCGCCTCCGGACCGCCCTCGCCACCGGTGACCGGACCACGGAGTTCGGTCCGGCCGAGGCCCGCAAGGTGCTGCTGGCCAGGACGGCCGGGGCGATGAGGGCGGTGCTCGCGGGCGCGGAAGTCATCGCGAGGTCGCCACTCAGGGACGTCCTCCGGTCCGAGCGGCCGCCCGGGCTTACATCAACGCGGACGCGGCGTCTGCCCAGCTCCGCTCCACCGTTCCAGGGAACCTGGACAGGTGAGGAGCCGTTGTCCACCTACACGGCCAGATCGAGCCCACTCCGGTTCTGGTGCTTGGCGGTGGGCTTGTCGCTCGTGGCGGCATGGCTCATCGACTACCCGTTCCGTACGGGGCACCTGAACTCGGATTCCGACTTCAACCAGAGCGACTGGACCGGTTTTCTCATTCTCGGTGGCATCATCGCCGCTGCCGCGTTCCTCGCGTTCACCACGGCATGCGCCTCCTCCCTCCACGACGTGGCGCACGCACGCCGACGCAAGAAGAGAGCTCAGTGGGCGCTGCACGTCGGTCCCCACGGCATCGTGACCCACAGCGTCGCGGGACGGCAGGAGTTTCCCTGGGACCGGATCAAGAGGGTCGCCATCGAAGAGATCCCGGGCGCACTGCCCTATCAGTTCACCGGAGTTCATATCGACTTCGCGTCCGGCGCCAGGCGGCCGACGACGCTGCGACCGGCAGGATGGATCTACGCCGAGCCGAGCACGTTCAGCGCCCGCCCGAACGGGAGGACCCCCATCTGTGTCCTCGGGCCGATGACGGAGCGACAGCGGGCGGACCTGATGGAAGCTCTCTCCGAGTACGGCGGCGAGCGGTGGGTACCGTCGGCCTCCTTCGCTTCCCTGCCCATCGACCTGTGAGCAGCGTGGCACGAAACGCGATGGATCACGCACGGGTCGCGTCGTGCCCCGGCGGCCACTTCCCGGTGCGGGCGAAGCGCTCGAGATCGGCCTCGTACGGCGCGGGGTCGAGACCTTGGGCGTGAACCCACTCCGCGCTGAGGTGAGTGGTCCGGTAGGGCTCGGCGCTGTCGCCGACGAGGGTGATGACACTGCCCTGTATTCCCGCCGCGCGCATCCGCGCCACCAGGTGGCAGACCCCCCACAGATGGGTACCGGTCGCCGGTCCGGCCTTGATGTCGGCCACGGTGTGCAGCCAGCGCATCGCCGCGATGGACGCCGCGTCCGGCACCGGGATCACCAGGTCGATCACGTCCGGTGTGAATCCGGGTCCGACGCGAGGACGGCCGATGCCGGGGATACGCGACGGCATCCCCGTGGTGTAGTCGTCGCATCCGCTCGTCCACGCGGGGAAATAGGCCGAGTGCTCCGGATCCACCACGGCCAGCCGGGTCGCATGGCTGTGCCGCCGCAGGTGCCGCCCGATCGTCGCCGATGTGGCGCCCGTTCCGGCGCCGGTCACGATCCACTCCGGGACCGGGTGCGGTTGTCCTCGCATCTGACCGAAGATCTCGTCGGCGATCGTCGGTCCGCCGCAGGCGGCCACCGCTCGTTCCGCGTCGGCGAAGTGGTCCAGGACGTAGCCACGATGGCGCTCGGCCAACGTACGGGCTTCCTCCTGCACCGCGGCCGGTGGCCGCTCCCCCACCTGCCACCGCCCGCCCTCACGCTCGATCCGGTCCAGGAGATGGGTCGGCGTTTTCGTCGGCACGACGGCCGTGAAGGGCAGGCCCAGCAGCTTCGCGAAGCGGGCACCGACGACCGCGACCGCCCCGCCCGTCGCCGCGAACACCGGTGTGTTCTCGCCGACTTCTCCGCCGGCGACCGCCTTGCAGAACATGGCACGCACCAAGCGGTACTTCATGCTGCCGGAAGGGAGTGCCGACTCGTCCTTGAGGTAGATGTCGATCCCGTCGAGCGCGGGCATACGAAGTGGGCGAAGCGGAGTGGGGGTGATCCGCGCACCGTCTGCCTGTATGCGCCGGAGCGCATCCACTGCCCACACACGGGGATCAACCGCACTCATAGGCCGGACCCTACCGGAAGAGCCGCGTGCTCCCCGAGAGTTCCGCCGCCGCCCGCCAGCGCCGGTGCGGTCGTCACCCGCTGTCGATGAGACCGAGTACCTCCGCGGTCGGCCGCCGCTGTGGCCGCGCCGGCTTCAGCTCCGCCGGAAGGGCGTTCTCGCCGAACACGCGCAGTTCACCCGAGGGGCCCGAGTAGCCGCGCATCATGCGCCGTCCCTCGGCATGGCGGCCCCCTCAGCCGCACTGCATGGTCAGGACGGCCTGGTCGAAGCGGTTCGCCGCGAGATGCTCGGAACGGATCAGCCAGTACAGCACGCCGCAGTCGCCCCACAACATTCCCGCGTCATCGTCGCTGTCGAACTGGGCGAGCAGCGTCCAGCGTGCGGCCTCGGCCACGATCTGCGGGTCGTCCCGGCGCAGTCGGCCGCCCAGGACGCCCTGAGCCACCTCCACCTCGACGGCGCCCTGGATGCTCTGCGGGTGGCCGAGACCCTGGTGCCCGTTGTGCTGCTCATGCGGTTCCAGGGCGCGCCTGAACGGGCCGCTGGTGGCCGGGTGTTGGTACTGGTCCTGCCAGCGTTCGAAGCCGAAGGCGGAGGCCGACGCGGGAGAGTCGCTGCCCGGGATGCTCGGGCCCGGCACGGCGGTGAGAGGCACGGCGGCATAGGGTTCCACATCCTCGGGAGCCGGGCGTTCGACGGCCGACGGCTCCTCGGGCGGCAGATGCAGCACACGCGCACCGGCCCAGGTGTCACGGTCGTAGGCATCGACGACCCGGCCCTCCGCCTCGTCGAAACCGGTGAAGAAGGCGAGCCGGCCATCGGTGGCCAGGGGGAGTTCGCAGCCTTGTGCGGCGGCGATGGCGCGCAGGGCCGCGCAGTTGAGCATCGCCACGAAGGACATCGCGCATCCCTCCTCCTCCCACACGGGCCACGCCACGTCCTCAGGCAGCCGGGGAACTCCGCCGAGCTGTCCGACGACGGGCTCACCGGCCTCGGCTCTGCGCAGCCGGACACCCGGCCGGAGCAGGCCCGTCCAGCGCTCGGCGTCCTGCGAGGACAGGTGAGTGCGGGCGAGCGAGCGCAGGGTGTCGAACGTGGTTGCCGGGCGCGAGGTCGTCGTCATGTGGGCCATCCTGGCCCTCGCCACTGACAACCCCACGTCCGGGGCTCGGGCAGTGGCCGATCGCCGCCACCACCGCGCGGATCCTGCCGAGCGACCCGCGCGGCTCCCGCCAAGGGCTCACTTCCCGAGGGGCTGGGTGAAGCGCAACAGGTTGCCGGCCGGGTCGCGGAACGCGCAGTCGCGGACACCGTAGTGCTGGTCCATGGGCTCCTGGAGCACCTCGCCGCCCGCGGCGCTGACGCGCTCGAAGGTGGCGTCGCAGTCGTCCGTCGCGAAGATGACGCCGCGCAGCAGACCCTTGGCCATCAGCTCCGCCATGGCCTGTTTGTCGGCGGGCGAGGTGTTCGGGTCCGCGGCGGGCGGTTCCAGGACGATGTTCACGTCCGGCTGCGAGGGCGCCCCGACGGTCACCCAGCGCATCCCCTCGAATCCGACGTCATTGCGTACCTCGAGGCCGAGTACATCGCGGTAGAAGGCGATCGCCTTGTCGTGGTCGTCGACGGCGATGAAGCATTGCGAAAGCTTGATTTCCATGACGCTCACGCTACGGCCGAGCGGTCCTGCCCGCTTCTCCATTCCTGACCGGTCTCGTGTGAATCTTGGCCATGCATGCCGGGATGCCAGCGCCGTGATCATGACTCCGGGCCCGGTAGGCGCTCGGGCTCTCGCCGACCAACTGGGTGAAGCGCGAGCTGAACGACCCCAGGGAGGTACAGCCGACCGCGAAGCAGACCTCGGTCACCGAGAGGTCGCCGCGCCGCAGCAGCGCCTTGGCCCGCTCGATGCGGCGGGTCATCAGGTAGCTGTACGGCGTCTCGCCGAAAGCGGCGCGGAAGCTGCGGGAGAAGTGGCCCGCCGACATCAGGGCGTCACGCGCCAGCGCCGGGACGTCCAGCGGCTCGGCATAGTCACGGTCCATCCGGTCGCGGGCCCGCCGCAGCCGGACGAGGTCGTCGAGGTTCTGCCGTTTCACCTGAGCAGTTTCCCACAGCGGCCGAGGCCGCCGCCGTGGATCCGTGGCACCGCCCACGCCCCGTGGCGGTGCGGTGTCCGGACCGGTCAGGAATGGAGAAGCGCCGGTCACGCGGCCATGGCTAGCGTCATCGCCATGGACATCACCATTCACAGGACCTTCCTTCCGCATGACGACCCGGACGCCTCCCTGGCCTTCCATCGCGACACCCTCGGCTTCGAGGTCCGTTTCAACGAGCGGTACTGAACCGGGTTCGTCCCGCACACCGGACTACTGGTTTCCACACCTCCCCCATCGCGCCCCGATCAGGTAGAAAAGCGATCGGTTGCCGCGACCGTGCCGACCAAGGAACACCAGACATACTGCTCGAGGCTGGTCGGACGCAGCCAAGCGACGCCGACGGAGACCGCCCCGGGGGGCTCCGTCCGACACATGGAGACACGATGAGCATGACCACGAGGACGGACACGCCGTCGCCCGCGCCGCACGCTGCCGACAGCCACGATCTGATCCGCGTGCACGGTGCACGCGAGAACAACCTCAAGGACGTCAGCATCGAGATCCCGAAGCGCCGGCTGACGGTGTTCACCGGCGTCTCCGGCTCGGGCAAGAGCTCGCTGGTGTTCAACACCATCGCCGCGGAGTCACAGCGGCTGATCAACGAGACCTACAGCGCGTTCGTGCAGGGCTTCATGCCGACGTTGGCACGGCCCGAGGTCGATGTCCTCGACGGCCTGACGACCGCGATCACCGTCGATCAGCGGCAGATGGGGGGCGACCCCCGCTCCACGGTCGGCACCGCCACCGATGCCAACGCGATGCTGCGCATCCTCTTCAGCCGGCTGGGGAAGCCGCATATCGGCCCGCCCAGCGCGTTCGCCTTCAACGTCCCCACGGTCCGGGCGAGCGGCGCGATCACCGTCGAGCGCGGTGACCGCAAGACCGAGAAGGCGACCTTCAACCGCACCGGCGGTATGTGTCCGCGCTGCGAGGGCCGGGGCACGGTCACCGATCTCGACCTCACCCAGCTCTACGACGACTCCAAGTCGCTCACCGACGGCGCGATCAACGTCCCCGGCTACAAGACGGGCGGCTGGAACTACCGGCTCTACAGCGAGTCGGGCTTCTACGACCCGGACCAGCCGATCCGCACGTACACCAAGCGGGAGCTGCACGACTTCCTCCACCGCGAGCCGACCAGGATGAAGATCGCGGGCATCAACATGACCTACGAGGGGCTGATCCCACGGATCCAGAAGTCGATGCTCTCCAAGGACCGGGAGGCGATGCAGCCGCACATCCGGGAGTTCGTGGACCGGGCGGTCACCTTCACCACCTGCCCGGAGTGTGAGGGCACCCGGCTCAGCGAGGGAGCCCGGTCGTCGAAGTTCAAGGGAATCAACATCGCCGACGCCTGCGCGATGCAGATCAGCGATCTGGCCGCGTGGGTCGGCGGCCTCGACGAGCCCTCGGTGGCGCCGCTGCTCACGACGCTGCGGCAGACCCTCGACTCGTTCGTGGAGATCGGGCTCGGCTACCTCTCGCTCGACCGGCCGTCGGGCACACTGTCGGGCGGTGAGGCGCAGCGCGTCAAGATGATCCGCCACCTCGGCTCCTCGCTCACCGATGTCACCTACATCTTCGACGAGCCCACCGCGGGCCTGCACCCCCATGACATCCAGCGGATGAACAACCTGCTGCTGCGGCTGCGGGACAAGGGAAACACGGTGCTCGTCGTGGAGCACAAGCCGGAGACGATCATGATCGCCGACCATGTCGTCGACCTCGGGCCGGGCGCCGGTACGGCGGGCGGCACCGTCTGCTTCGAGGGCACCGTTGAGGGGCTGCGGGCAGGCGGCACCGTCACCGGCCGCCATTTCGACGACCGGGCCGCTCTCAAGGAGACGGTGCGGAAGCCCACCGGCACACTGGAAATCCGTGGCGCGACCGCACACAACCTGCGCGAGGTCGACGTCGACATCCCGCTCGGGGTGCTGGTCGTCGTCACCGGCGTCGCCGGCTCCGGCAAGAGCTCCCTCGTGCACGGATCGATCCCCGCCGGCGCGGGTGTGGTGTCGGTCGACCAGGGCGCGATCCGCGGCTCCCGGCGGAGCAACCCGGCGACGTACACCGGATTGCTCGAGCCGATACGCAAGGCGTTCGCGAAGGTCAACGGCGTGAAGCCGGCGCTGTTCAGTGCCAACTCCGAGGGCGCCTGCCCCGGCTGCAAGGGCGCCGGGGTCATCTACACCGACCTGGCGATGATGGCGGGCGTCGCCACCACCTGCGAGGAGTGCGAGGGGAAGCGGTACCAGGCAGCGGTGCTCGACCACCACCTCGGTGGCCGCGACATCAGCGAGGTGCTGGCGATGTCGGTGGCCGAGGCCGAGGAGTTCTTCGCCGCCGGTGAGGCGCGCACACCCGCGGCCCACCGGATCCTGGGGCGGCTGGCCGACGTCGGGCTCGGCTACCTCAGCCTCGGCCAGCCGCTCACCACGCTGTCCGGCGGCGAGCGGCAACGCCTCAAGCTGGCCACCCACATGGCCGAGAAGGGCGGCGTCTACATCCTCGACGAGCCGACGACCGGCCTGCATCTCGCCGACGTCGAGCAGCTGCTCGGCCTGCTCGACCGGCTCGTCGACTCCGGTAAGTCGGTCATCGTCGTGGAACACCACCAGGCGGTCATGGCGCACGCCGACTGGATCATCGACCTCGGCCCCGGCGCCGGCCACGACGGCGGCCGGATCGTCTTCGAGGGCACACCCGCCGACCTCGTCACCGCCCGCTCCACCCTCACCGCCGAACACCTCGCGGCCTACGTCGGCGCCTGACGACCGCGCGCCCGCATCGTGTTCACGGGTGCGCCTACGTCTCGTCCAGCGCGGTGGCGGATGTGTCGACCACCTGGGCCTGCTCGGGCCGGGCCGCAGCGCCGACCGTGTGCATGTGCCGCAGCCCCTGTCGATAGGAGTCGAGCAGCCCCGTCTCGGCGTACGGCAGGCCCAGGAGCCCGCAGTGCTGTCGCACCAGCGGCTGTACGAGCCTGAGGTGGGGCCTGGGCATGTTCGGGAAGAGGTGGTGCTCGATCTGGTAGTTCAGCCCGCCGAGCAGCCAGTCCGTGACCGCACCGCCGCGCACGTTGCGCGAGGTCAGAACCTGTCGGCGCAGATGGCCCCAGCGCTCGCCCGCCGGGTCGGGCATCTCCATGCCCTTGTGGTTGGGGGCGAAGGCCATACCCAGATGGAGCCCGAAGAGCGCCTGGTGGAGCAGGGCGAACGCGATGGCTTTGCCCACCGGCAGAATGGTGAGCAGCAGGGCTGCGTAGCCGATCGCGTGCAGCGCCAGGAGAGCGCCTTCGACGGCCCGTTCGCGAACGGGCTGCCGTCGCAGGTCCCGGACACTGCTCACCTTCAGAGCGATGCCCTCGAGGAGCAGCATCGGGAAGAACAACCGGGCCTGATGACGGGTCACCCAGCCGGCGAAACCGCGGCGTTCAGCGGCTTGCTCCGCGGTCCATACGAGTGCGCCGACGCCGACATCGGGGTCCTTCTCGATGTGGTTGGGGTTGGCGTGGTGGCGGTTGTGCTTGTCGTTCCACCAGGCGTAGCTCATCCCCAGGAGCAGATTGCCGTGGAGGAGCCCGAGGGCCCGGTTGGCTCGGCGGCCGGCGGCGATCTGGGCGTGTCCGGCGTCGTGGCCGACGAAGGCGGTGCGGGCCGACAGGACGGCGAGCGGCGGGGCGAGCAGCAGCGACCACCAGGTGTTCCCGGCGAGGGCGATCGCCGTCACCACTGCGGCCAGGGCGAGGAGGTTCACGGTGATCATCCGGGTGTACCAGCCCCTGCGGCGCTCCAGCAGCCCCTGTCTCCTGACCTCCCTCAGGAGGGGAGCGAACTCGCTCCCCGGCAGCGCGGTGCCGCGGTCGAGTGCGCGGGGCTCGGACGGCACGGTGGCCTGAGGCATGAAGGGCTCCGGTCGTGTATCGGTCGCAACGTTCTGACCTGCAAGAACGTACGGACCGACGACCGGTCGGCGCTATGGCGGCACCACCCCGACCGCATGGGGGCCAGCCCCGGGTTCCTCAGGGGGGCTGGCTACACCTCTCCCCCTCCTGGCACCCCGACCGTCCAACGCGCCATGGACGCGGTCAGGAGGGGGCCGGGCCCGTGCTGGCCCGGATCACCAGCTCGGGGTCGAACAGCAGCTCCCCGGTGGGCACATCGCGATTGCTGACCAGGGCCAGCACCGTACGGCCGACTTCCAGCGCGAGCCGGTCGGCGGGCTGACGCACCGTGGTGAGCGGAGGGTCCACAAACTCGGTGATCATCGTCCCGTCGTAGCCCACCACCGAGATGTCCCCGGGCACCGAGCGTCCCTGGCGCCGCACCCCGCGGATGGCGCCGAGCGCCATGTAGTCACTCGCCGCGACGATCGCGGTGGCACCGAGGCCGAGCAGGGTGGTGGCGGCCGACTGGCCGCCCTCGACGGTGTACGACTGCCGGATCACCCAGCGCTCGGGGTCCTCGATGCCGCGCTTCGCCATGGCCGTGCGGAAACCCTCGACCCGCTTGTCGGCCGGGTGGTTGCCCACCGGGCCGGAGGCCATGCCGATCCTGCGGTGTCCGAGCCGGTGGAGGTGGTCGACGGCCAGTTCGGCGGCCAGGACGTCATCGGTGGAGAACACGGGCGCGGGCACACCGTCCGCGAACTCCCCGTTGATGGCCACGTACGGAATACGGCGCGTGCGCAGCATCTCGTAGGTCTCGACGTCCGCTCCCTCGACGGTGTTCGACGCGGAGAGGAACACCACCGCCGCGATGCCCTTGTCCACCAGGGAGGAGATGAAGTCGCGCTCCTGGACACCGCCGGGGAACGCGGGACACACCACCGACTTCAGTCCGTGGGGCGCGAGTGAGGACTCGATCCGCTCGGCCACGTCCGCGAAGAACGGATTGGACACATGCTCGGTGAGCAGGGCGACCAACTGGCCCTGGGTCGGGCGTTCGTAGCCGAGCTCGGCCATGGCCTGCTCGACGGTGTCGCGGGTCTTCTTGGAGACGCCCTGCCGCCGGTTGATCACACGGCTGACGGTCGCTTCGCTGACCCCTGCCCGCGTGGCGACCTCGGTGATCCCCACCTTCACTGTGTGCCGCCTTCCCTGATCCGGAGTGTGGCCAGTCCCATGCTCGGTACGGGGACCGTGTGCACGCCGGGTGTGAGCACCCGCCGGCACCGGTCGATGATACGGCCACGGGGGTCGTGCACCGTGATGTCCACGGTGCGGGAGTCCTCGCCCGCCGCCACGGTGAGCCGGTCCGCCGGGGTTCCGTTGACCAGCACGATCTCGTACTGCCCGGCGGGCCGCAGCGGCACCACGCGATCGCTGTGCACATCGATGACGCACACGCCGTCGGCGGTCGAACGGACCAGCGTGTAGAGCTCGTCGGGTCGCCCGGGTTCGACTGTTCCGTCCAGCAGTTGCGGACGCAGACGGCTCCATTCGGCGAGCCAGAACGCGATCGCCTCACGGTGGGCCGCGGGGAGCCGGTCCAGCCGCACCGAGAGCTGCGGAACGGCGTGGAAGGTGCCGATGAGCTGGCGCACCGCGGCCTCGACCGGGGCGGCCGGATCCCACAGCAGCATGTCGGAGTGGACCGCGCCGCCGACGGTGAGCAGTGAGGTGTCGATGGTGCGGACCCGGTTGGCGGTGGCGTCCGCCGGGCAGTCGAAGGAGCGCATCATATTGCCGTACGGGGCCATACCGGGACCGGTGTACGGCTGGCGCAGTTCCAGCAGCACATCGGGGCGGACGGCCTGGAGCGCGCACCGCAGGTCGGCGAGGAGGAGGGCCATGGCAGCGCCGACGTCCCCGGCGCCGTCGCCCGCGTACACCATGGCCTGGTCGAGGAAGTCCACCTTCAGACCGTCGAGTCCGTGGTCGCGCACCAGGCGTACGCACTGCTCGACGATCCGGGAGCGCACCTCCGGGTGGCGGGGGTCCAGGACGGCGGCGCCGGGGGACGTGGCGGGGCGCGTGGCGTACGGTGCCCACACCCGGTGGCAGGCGGCCCGTGGGCCCAGCAGGAGCGGGGCGATCCAGACCATGTAACGCAGTCCGTGGCCGCGCACCCGGGCGACATGTGCGGTGAAGTCGGGGAACTTGGCCTCGTCCGGCTCCCAGTCGCCGCAGCCCGCGTAGCCGCGCCCGTGGCCGTGGCGTTGCCACCCGTCGTCCAGGATCAGCACTCCGCAGCCGAGTTCGGCGGCCAGGCGGGCCTGGGTCTCCAGGGATACCGCGTCCACCTGCTGGTTGAAGGCGTACCAGGTGGAGTAGACGGGTGTGCGGGCGCTGTCGGGCACCGGCAGCGCCGCCACCTCGGCGGTGAACCAGGCGCGCAGGACGCGCAGCGCCGCGGCGACCGACTCCGCGCGCGGTACAAGCAGCAACCGGTGCGGGCCGTCCGACGCGGGCAGATGGAGATGGACGACATAGGTGTCGTTCTCCTCCGACACCCCGAACCGCAGCGTGGTCTCCGGGACCGGATCGACGGCCGCGAAGGTCAGCAGCGTGGCGCCGGAGTGGTCGTAGAGGCACCCGGCGGCGTGTCCGTCGACCAGGGAGGCCACCGACCGCCCCTCCCAGTCGGCGAGCAGGGTGCGATGCCATCCGACGCGCGGATGCCAGTACCCGGCGGCGTCCCCGAGCGGTACGGAGAACCGCACCTCGACGGGGGCGCCGTCGGCCCGCAGCCACAGGGTGCTGGGCCCCCCGGGCTCTTCGACAAGGTCCCAGGAGACGTCCGCGCCGGGGGCCAACACGGCGATGCTCACTCCGTCGAGCAGCGGCTCACAGGCCGCGGGAGCCAGCTCCGCGGTGGTGACGGCCTGGTGGGTCGCGTGGGACATGGTCACTCCTTCACGGCGCCGGCCAGCAGGCCGGAGACAAAGTGGCGTTGCAGCACGAGGAAGACGACGGCCATGGGCACCGCGGCGACGGCGGTACCGGTGAGGATGGCCCCGTAGTCGGTGTTGTTGAGCCCCTGGAGGGCGGCGAGGGCCACGGGGATGGTGAACGACTGGCTGTCGCGCAGCACGACCAGCGGCCAGATGAAGTCGTTCCACTGGTAGAGGAAGAGGAAGATGGCGAGCGCCGCGAGGGCGGGTTTCATCGGCGGGAGGACCACCTTCCAGAACAGTCGCAGCTCGCCGCAGCCGTCCATCCGGGCCGAGTCGAGCAGCTCGTCGGGGAGGGCGGCCATCGACTGGCGCATCAGGAAGATGCCGAACGGCAGGGCGAGATTCGGCATGATCACGGCCTGGTAGGTGTTCAGCCACTCCAGCTGCGCCATCAGTTTGAACAGCGGGATCAGGGTCACCTGGACCGGGATCACCAGTCCGAGCATCAGCAGTCCGAACAGCGCTTCGCGGCCCTTGAAGCGGTACTTGGCGAAGCCGTATCCGGCGAGAGTGCACACCGCGCCGGCGCACAGGGTGTAAATCGCCGCGATCAGCGTGGAGTTGAGCACCACGCGGCCGAAGGACGCGGTCCGCTGGAGGGTGTCGAGGTTCTCCGGGAGGTGGCCGCCGGGCAGCAGGGGCGGGGGGCTGTCGAAGATCTCGTTGCTGCTGTGGGTACTGGCGATGATCAGCCAGTAGAGGGGGATGACCACCGCGGCCAGGGTGATGGCGAGCGAGGAGGTCAGCAGGATGCCGTTGCGGCGCTGTGCGGGTCTCACGACTTGTCTCCCAGCACCCGGAACTGGATCAGTCCGAGGATTCCGATGAGGACGGCGAGCGCGTAGGCGATGGCCGAGGCGTAGCCGAAGTCGAAGTACTTGAAGGCGGTCTGGTAGAGGTACACGCCGATGGTCAGGGTGGCGTTGTCCGGGCCGCCTCCGGTGAGGATGTACGGCTCGTCGAAGAGTTGCAGGGTGCCGATGGTGGAGAGGACCGTGGTGAGCAGCAGTGCGGGGCGGAGCCCCGGCAGAGTCACATGGCGGAAGGTGTGCCAGGGTCCCGCTCCGTCCACGGCGGCCGCGTCGTAGAGCTCCTTCGGTACGGTTTGCAGCCGGGCCAGCAGGATCACCGCGTTGTAGCCGGTGTAGTGCCAGGTCAGCGCGAGGCCGATGGAGATCTTCGCCCAGAGGGGGTCGGTCAGCCAGGGGACGCCGTCGGCGCCGAAGAGTTCCAGGAACCAGTTGACCAGGCCGTACTCCTGGTGGAGGAGGACGGAGAAGACGATGCCATAGGCCACCAGACCGGTCACCATCGGCAGGAAGAAGCCCAGCCGGAAGACCGAACGCCCGTGCAGCAGAGTGGAGTTGAGCGCGACGGCGAGTCCGGTGGCGAGTGCCAGCATCACCGGGACCTGGACGGCGAGGACCACGGCGGTGTTCTTCAGCGCGGTCCAGAACAGCGGATCGTCGATCAGCCGCCGGTAGTTGTCGCCGCCCACGAAGGTGTCGACGCCGCCCACCGACTTGTGGAGGCTGAGCACGAAGGACCAGCCGATGGGGTAGAGCTTGAACGCCGCGAAGAGGGCGAGGGCGGGCAGGATGAAGAGGTAGGGGGCGAGGCGCCCGCGTGGTCGGTTCCTCCTCGCTCCGGCCGCTCTGGCGGGGGCGGTTGCCGCCGGCGCCTTGTGGAGGACCGCACTCATCGGACGATCTTCCGTCCGGTCTGCTTGCCGAGCTGGTCGGCGGCATCGCCCAGCACGTCGGCCGGGTCGGCACCCTTGAGCAGCACCTTGGTCTGGGCGTCGGTGACCACCTTGAGCGCACGGGCGTAGTCGGCGGAGTAGTTGAACGCCGGGGAGGGCGCCTTGAGCGCCTTGAGGAAGACCTCTCCTCGCTTCTGTCCGCCGAAGTAGGACGACGGCTCGTGGAAGGCGGCGTCGTCGTACGCCTTCATCAGGGCCGGGGCGATGGCCGCGCTCCGGTAGATCTTCGCCTGTGAGGCCGGGCGGGTGAGGACGTACTCGACGAAGGACCAGGCGGCGGCCTGGTGGGGGCTGCTGCCCGCGACGGCGAGGTGGGTGGAGTTGACGGTGGCCGAACGGGAGCCGCCGGGGCGGACGGCCGGGGGTAGCTGGACGCGCCACTTGCCCTTCTGCTGGGGCACCTCGCGCTCGATGACACCGCCGAACCAGGTGGGCGAGGGCTGCACGGCGACGGTGCTCTTCTTCAGCGATCGCACCATGGTGTTCCAGCCGCCGGAGAAGTCGCTGACCAGCCCGGCGTCGTTCAGCCGCTTGATGATCTTCATGGCACGCACCGCCTCCGGGGAGTCGAGCGTGATGTCACCGTCGGCGTTGAAGTAGAAGGTGCCCTGGAGCTGGAGGAGCATCTGGAAGAAGTTGGCGGCGTCGGCCTGGGAAGCGGGCTTGTCTATGCCGATCAGGCGGGTGCCGGTCTTGGCCTTGATCTTCTTTCCGGCCTCGATGGTGTCGTCCCAGGTGGCCAGGGCGCCCGCATCGACACCCGCCTTCTCGAAGAGGTCCGCGCGGTACCAGAAGCCCGCCGAATTGGCCTCCCAGGGAAGGGCGTTGACCCGTTTGCCGTCCGGGGAGACGGTGCGCCACAGGCCCGGGGCAAAGGCTCCGCGGTACTTGGTGGCGCCCAGCTCGCCCAGGTCGGCGAGTCCGTCCGGGAACTTCTCGGTGTAGCCGGGGAGGTAGTCGACGCCGATGTGCAGCACATCGGCGAGCCCCTCGCCTCCGGCCGCCATGGCGGTGGTGATCTTGTCCCAGATGGCCGGGTTCCCGATGTCCTGGACGGTCACCTTGATACCCGGGTGCTTCTTGCGGAACTCCGGCACCAGCGCCCTCAGCGCCTTGGCCGGTTCCTGCCAGCTCCAGACGGTGATGGAGCCCTTGTTCTTGTCGCCCGCGCCGCCGGTCCCGGCGGAGCCGGAGCCGGAACAAGCGGAGAGCGAGGTGGCGGCGGCGAGCGCGCCGCCGAGCTGGAGGAGTCTTCGGCGGTCGATACCGAGGGGGGTGTTCACGGGAGAGACGTTCATGGCTGATCCCTGTCTGCGGCTGCGCGCACAGCCGCGCCGTGGCACGAGGGGTGACGCCAGGAACGTAGTACTTGCAAGGATTCACTGCAATCTTTCTGCACACTTTATTTTGTTCCTTGAGGTCACTAAAGAAAGCATGCGCACGCACATTGCAAGGCTGATGGCCGATTGCTAGCGTCACCGCCCCAAGGGCCGCCCGGCTCCCGTCCACGCCGATGACGACCGGGAGAAAGAGATGAGACCTTCCCGCCTGTCCGTGCTGTCCGCGCTGTCCACGCTCAGCGTGCTCGCCGTAACGCTTCTGCCGACGGGAGGGGCGTCCGCCGCGGCCACCCCACCGGCTCCGCTGACCGTCACCGACCCCGGCTTCGAGCAGGAGGGCACGGGCTGGACCCTCACCTCCGGCGCGGGCACCGCCACCAACCTGCCCCACGGCGGCAACCGGCTGCTCTACCTCGACGGGGGTCCGGACAAGAAGGCGTCCCAGACCATCACGGCCCGCCGGTCCGGCACCTATGACTTCTCCGCGTGGATCGCCACCGGAGGGCCCGGAGCCCACTTCACGGCGCGGGTGAACGGGAAGGTCATGGACTCCGTCGCGCTGCCCAGCCGCCCGACGTACGCCCGCTACACCATCAGCCGGGTCGCTCTGAAGCCCGACGACACGTTGGAGATCGCCTTCGAGTCCGGCGACGGCTGGGTCAACGCCGACGACGTCATGGTGTCGCCGTCATCCCCGGTGGACCCCACCATCAGCTCCTCGGACCCGAGGATCGTGGAGATGTTCACCTGGTCGAAGCGGAAGGCCAACAGCTGGGTGCAACTCCCCGGCACCACCGGCCCGTTGAACGTCGACGAGAACAACCGGTCGGGAACCGGCACCGGTACCTACGGCCCCGCCTACTGGGCGGGTTACGCCCACCGCAGCGCGTACTACTCGCGCGACTTCGCCCACCAGCTCGGCGGAGCCGCCGTCCTCGGGCTCGGCGCCGAGAACAAGGCGATGCTCCGCTCCTACGCCGCTACCGCCACGGCCGAGCACCGCTACTACCCGGTCTGGGCGCTCAACTTCGACACCACCACCGCGCACGCGATCGACTACCACGGCCCCGACGACTTCGTCCGCGAAGTGCCCGCCACCTTCGAACTGGTGGAGAAGGCGAATGAGGCCTACCGCTGGAGCGGCGACCGCGCCTATCTCGACGACACCGCCTTCTGGGACTACTACCGCCACGCGACCGAGGAGTTCGTCGACCTCCACAACGGCACCAAGGACAACGGGAAGGTCAAGGTGGCCGAAGGCACCGGGAAGGGCATCTTCGCCGGGGCCGCCAGCTACAACGAGGAGGGCAACGAACACCTCGCCGAGGCCGGCGACGGCATCGCGGCGCAGTACCAGGCGTACCGCGCGCTGGCGGAGCTCGCACACGACAAGGGCGACCGCGCCCTCGAGGCCGCGTCCGCCGCACGGGCCAAGCAGCTCAAGGAGTACTTCAACACCACCTGGAGCGGCGACGGATCGGGCGCGTCCATGGTGCGCGCCTACCGCACCGATGGCACGGCGGTCACCGGCTGGGGCAAGGAGAACAGCTGGTTCATGCCGATGAAGGGCATCATCGACCCCGGCCCCCGCAACGACGCCTACCTCGACTACATCGACGAGCAGGCGAGCGGCTCGGGCAGGCCCGGGAACATCGAGGCCCTCACCTACCTCCCCGACACCTTCTTCCGGAACAACCGCGCGGACACGGCCTGGAAGTGGATGCGCCACATCTACGACCAGCGGAACACCCAGCACACCGTCAGCCGTCAGGGCCCCAACGGGGACTACCCCGAGGTGTCCTTCACCCTCCTGAGCCAGACGGTCCAGGGGCTGATGGGCGTCGCGCCCGACGCGCCCCGCCGCTCCCTGACCACCCAGTCACGGCTGCCCAGCGGGATGGACTGGCTGAAGCTGGACGATCTGCGCATCGGCAAGAACACCTTCAGCCTGCGTCACGACGGCACCGCCTCGTCCACCCTCGCCCACACCTCCGGAGCCGCCGCCTACACCTGGGAGGCCCGATTCTCCGGCAAGCACAGCCGGATCACGGTCGACGGGAAGAAGCGCCCGGTACGCACCAAGACGGTGGACGGCGTGACCTACACCTACGCCGTTGTCTCCGTGGCCCCCGGAACGTCCAGGACCGTCCGGGTCGGCTGACCCGCCCCTCCCCTCTCCCGAACCGCCGCCGCACCGGATGCCGCCCAACTCCGGTGCGGCGGCCCGCTCCACGGGCGGGGCCGCGGCCGCGGGTCAGACCTCGGGGAAGTCCGGCGGCAGGCCGAGCTCCTCCGCGACCGGCCGCCAGATGGCGGCCAGCACATCGTCCACGTCGGCCGTGGGATCGCCGAGCATCAGCCGGATGCCGTAGCCGTCACTCAGCGCGAGCACCAGGGTGCTGAGGCGGTCGACGTCCGCCGACCGGAATTCGCCGGAGGCCACACCCTGCTCGATCGCTCCGCCGACCCATGCGTGGAGCTGGGCGTACAGATCGACGGCGAACAGCCGCGTCTTCTCGTCGCGCAGCGACCGGACCCACAGCTCCGGCCGCGGAACCGCCGTGCCGGGTGTGGGTGTGCGGTCCGGGTAACTGTGGAAGCCCTGCCCCGACTTCCGGCCGAGCAGACCGGCGTCGACCCTGCGGGCCAGCAGCGGTGGCGGCGAGTAGTGCGGTTCCCTGAACTCGTCGTAGAGGGAGTCGGCGATGGCGTGGGTGGTGTCCAGGCCGATGAGATCGGCCAGGGCGAGCGGGCCCAGCGGGTGGGCGCAGCCCAGGACCATGCCGCGGTCGATGTCCTGGGCGGTGGCGATGCCGGATTCGACCATGCGGATGGCGGCGAGCAGATACGGGACGAGCAGGGCGTTCACCACGAATCCGGCGCGGTCGGGGGCGCGGACGACCTCCTTGCCGAGCGTGCCGGTGGTGAAGGTCTCAGCCCGCTCGAGGGTGTCGGCCGAGGTGAGCAGGGAGGGCACCAGCTCCACCAGCCGCAGTACGGGTACCGGGTTGAAGAAGTGCACCCCGATCACATGGCCGGGGCGCGAGGTGGCGGTGGCCAGGCGGATGACGGGGATGGCGGAGGTGTTGGTGGCCAGGATGCAGTCGCCGGAGGTGAGGATGGCATCCAGGCGGGTGAACACATCGAGCTTGACCTGTTCGTCCTCGGCCACGGCCTCGACGACCAGATCACGGTCGTGCAGTGCGTCCAGGTCGTCGGTGACGGTGATCAGTGCCAGGGCTTCGTCGCGGAGGGCGGGGGTGAGTCCGCCGCGGCCGGTGGCGCCGATGTCCTGGTCCTGGAGGCCAGGGACCGGATCGGCGGCCGGGTCGAGCAGACCCGGCTGCCGGACGGCCGCACCGTCCAGCTGGGCGGCGAAGTGGTGGGCCGCGCCCACACCGCGTATCTGGCGCTCGCCGAGAAGCTGGGCCTGGCGCTGGTCCCCAGCTATGTCGACGAGCCCGGCGAGATCATCCGGGCCACTCCGGAGGGCCGGTCCGCCAGGGATCCGCCACACTGGTTCGGCCCCGGCGACCTGGCCCAACACAAGTGGCTCAGCGCGGAGTTCGTGGCCCTGGCGGCGGGCGTCGCCCCGGACGCACCCTGGGCGCACCCGGAGGCCGCCGCCCTGGACCGGCTCTCGGTGGGCGGCTGGCTGCGGTCCCGGCACGCCTCCCCCGCCGTCGTCCGGCTGTGGGAGATCGGCCAACTCGCCCTGGCCGACGGGTCCTGCGAACGGACCTCGCTGATGGCGGCGCTCCGCAAGAACGCCGCGGTACCGAGCAGTGGCCACTACGACTACGAGGACTGGGAAGGGCTCCGGGCGGCCGACGGGTCCGCCACCCTCGCCGAGGTCATGGGGCGCGAACTGGGTGGACGTATCCGCCTCAGGTCACCGGTGGCCGCGCTGGAGGTCGCCCCCGGCCGCTGCGCCGTACACCTGGCGACCGGCGAGACCCTCACCGCGAGGGCCGTGGTCAGAGCCCTGCCGGTGGGCCCGCTGCGTTCGGTCGCGATCACCGGTGAGTTCCTAACGGACGTCAAGTAGCTCATGGTGTTCTTGAGGGTTGGTTCGTAGGGTGGTTGTCGACGGGCCGGTTGCCGGAGCACTTCGTGACTCCTTCTCGCGCCGGCTCGTCGTTGGGTTCTTCAGCTGCTGGGATCGGCGTCGGACGTGGACCTTCGCTCGGGCGGCCTTGTCGACCTTGTAGCGGGTCGCGCAGATCTGTCGTCCCTCGGCCTCGGTGATCTCGCGGCCGTCAGTGTCGCGGAGCTCGTAGAGGGTGCCGTTGCGCCAGCAGGCGGCCAGGCGGGTGATCAGTGCGGCGGCCAGTGTGCACAGGGCGGAGTTGTGGTGTTTGCCCTTGTTGGCGACGAGATCGTGGTAGCGGGCGGCCAGGGTGGGATCGACGTGCCGGGCGATATCCGCGGCCTTGAACAGGGTCTCGCGTAGTCCGGGATCTCCTTGGCGGGTGGGCGGTCCGTTGCGGCCGGTCAGTCCGGACTGGCTGACACGGGGGACCAGGCCGGTGAAGGCGCGGATGCCGGCCAGGCTGGCGAAGCGGTTCGGATCTCCGAGCCTGCCCAGGATGCCCGCGGCCGTGGTCACGCCGAAGCCGGGCCCGGAGGCGATGACCTGGCCTGGGTCGGCTTCTTCGTAGAGGACGGCGATCCGGTCCTCCAGGGTGGTGATCTGCGTGTTCAGGTGAGCGGCCATATGGGCCTCGCCGGCGATGTCCTCGGCGAGTTCGGCGAAATCCAGGGCGTCGTCGGGCCAGAGCTTGAGGGTCTGCTGGGCGGCGTTGACGATCTGTTCGGCGTGCTCCTCGCGCCACTGTCCGCGGCTGTGCCGGATCAGCATGGCGGCCAGTCGTTTTCGGCCCAGCCGCCGGATGGCGTGGGGGTCGGCGCCGGTCTTCGCCAGCACGGCCAGAGCCGCTTTGGAGTAGGCACCGGTGCCCAGGGCATCGGCCCAGGCGGGTCCGAGCAGCTCCAGCAGGGCATCGAGCCGGTAGAAGGTGGCGGTGCGGCGTTCGACCAGCGTGCTGCGGCGGCGGACGGCTCGTCGCAGTGCGTTGGCGGGACCTGTGTCCGACAGCTCCCGCAGCCCTTCGGGGTGCAGCAGCGGAAGCCGCGCCAGGACCCGGGAGTCGAGGCGGTCGTTCTTGGTGTGCTTGGAGTAGTAGTCGCGCAGGTCCGCCGACTGTTCCGGTGGCACCAGGACGACCTTGGCGCCGCGGTGCTGGAACCACGCGGCCAGTGGGGCCCAGGCGTTGCGGGTCGGCTCCATGATGACGACGACGTCGTCGGTGCCGGGCAGTCCGTCCCATAACCGTTCGAGGTCTTCGGGCGTGGTCGTGAAGCGCCGTCCGGAGAACTGGATCTCTCCGGTGGCGTCGGTGCAGGTGGCCCGGTGCGAGGCCCGGCAGGCCACATCGATTCCCAGGTGCAGTCTCAACAGGCTTCCCGTCTGGTGCAGCGGCAGGCTGACGCTTGTCCAGCCCCTCCACCACGACCCGCGTGGCACGTGTTCCGCAGGGTTGTGCTGACCGGACATTCGGTAGCAGCGGTCCGCGCTCGCCGCGGCCACGAGTTCCCAACAGGGACGCACGTGCGTCGGGAGGTTCAACCAGCCGTCGATCAACGTTGAGAAGTCGCCTGCAAGCAGACGCTTCGGTCAGTGATCCAGCCGTGCCGGAAGAACCGGACCCGACGCACCCTACGCAGCCCCCGAAGATCCCGGAGGGCCATCTCCAAAGCTAAATGTCAGTGCGCCCCGGCTCGCCTCGCTGCACCGCCAGCGCCAGGCGGTGGCGGCGAAGTTCACCGCCGTCTACGACGAGCCGTTCTGGCGCGACGCCGGTCTCAGCGGACTGTCGGAGTGCGAAGGTGTGCTCGGTTCGACCTGGCCGCAGAGCAGCGGTGTGCTGTCGGCTCTCGTCCCTCCCGAGCGCTACGGGGTGCTGCTGGGCACACCGCCGCGGCTGCGCGCCCCCGAACTGCTGGCGGAGATGGCCGGAATGTTCGGCGACCGCGCCCGTCCACCGCTCGCCTGCCATCTGCGGCTGTGGGGCACCGACCCCTGGACCCAGGGATATGTCACCCAGTGGCCGCCGGGCGAGGTCATGGCCGTGGGACCGCTGCACGGCACACACGAACCGCCGTTCTATGTCTGCGGCTCCGACCAGTGGGTGGCGGGCTATATGGAGGGCGCGGTGCGCACCGGCCGCGCCACGGCCCGGGAGGTGCTCCGCCGTGGCTGACCACAGGGCCTCCTCTGTCGTCAACCACATCGGCGGCGCCGATGCGGCGGCCGTGTCCGGTGCGACGATGCGGCTGGTGAACCCTGCGACGGGCGCGGCCGGTGGCACGGCTCCGCTGTCCGGCCCGGCGGATGTGGACGCGGCGTGCCGGGTGGCGCGCGATGCCTTCGAGACATGGTCGCTCAGCACACCGCTGGAGCGGCAGACCGCGCTGCTGCGGATCGCCGACGCCATGGAGCGGCACGCGGACGCGCTGGTGGAGGCGGATGTCGCCGACACCGGCAAACCGTACGCCGCCTTCCGGCACGACGAACTGCCCCCGACCATCGACGTCCTGCGCTATTTCGCGGGTGCCGCCCGCAACCTGCCCGGTGTCGCGGCGGCCGAGTACACACCGGACCGCACCTCGGTCCTGCGCCGTGAACCCGTCGGGGTGTGCGCGCAGATCACACCGTGGAACCACCCGCTGATGATGGCGGTGTGGAAGATCGCCCCGGCGCTGGCGGCGGGCAACACCGTGGTGCTCAAACCCTCCGACACCACTCCGCGGTCCACGGTGGCGCTCGCGCGGCTCGCCGCGGAGCATCTGCCGCCGGGTGTGCTGAACGTGGTGTGCGGCGACCGCGACACGGGACAGGCACTGGTCGCGCACCCCGCGGTGCGGCTGGTCGCCCTCACCGGCAGCGCCCGCGCCGGGCGGGAGATCGCCGCCGCCGCGGCCGCCGACCTCGAGCGGCTCCATCTGGAGCTCGGCGGCAACGCACCGGTCCTGATACACGAGGACGCCGCTCTCGACGACGCCGTCGGGCAGTTGTCGTCGCTCTCCTTCTACAACGCCGGACAGGACTGCACGGCCGCCACCAGGATCCTGGTGCACGAGCGGGTCCACGATGCCTTCGTGGACGCTTTCGCCCGCGCGGCCTCACGGCAGCGCCCCGGCGGCCCCGATGACCCGGGCGCCGACTTCGGGCCGCTCAACAGCGATGACCATCTGCGCACGGTACGCGGCGCGCTGGACCGGCTCCCGCCCCACGCCGAGGTGGTGGCGGGCGGCTCAGCCCTGGACCGTCCCGGCTTCTTCCACGAGGCGACCGTGGTGACGGGCGTGCGCCAGAGCGACGACATCGTCCAGAGCGAGGTGTTCGGCCCGGTGGTGACCGTCCAGCCGTTCGCCGACGAGGCAACGGGGCTGCGCCTGGCCAACGCGGTGCCCCAGGGGCTCGCCGCCAGTGTGTGGACGCGGGACCACGACCGCGCCATGCGCGCGGGCCGGGCCCTGCGCACGGGGATCGTCTGGGTCAACACCCATGGCACCACGGTCTCCGAGCTGCCGCACGGCGGTGTCGGGCAGTCCGGCTACGGGAGCGATCTGTCGCTGGGCGGGCTGCTCGACTACACCCAGCCCAAGCATCTGATGCTGTGAGCCACTCCCTCACCCGGGGGCGGACCGCTCACCGGGGTGAGGGGCGGCCAGCCGGGTCCAGGCGGAGCATCGCCTCCTCGTCGGGGGAGCCCGCCGGAGCCTGGTAGACGACCATGCGCAGACCGCCGCTGCGGGCCAGGGTCATCACCTCGAACGTCAGCGTCATCGCGCCCACCTTGGGGTGCTGGAAGGACTTCGTACCGCCGCCGCGCTCCCGGACTTCGTACCGGTTCCACAGCTCGGCGAACTCGGGTGATTTCAGCAGCAGTTCACCGACGAGACCGGCCAGGCGCGGCACATCGGGGTCGGCGCCCCCGACCGCCCGCAGACCGGCCACCGACTCGGTGACCGACTCCTTCCAGGGGACCCACAGGGCGCGGCCGACGGGGTGCAGAAAGACGTACCGGGTCAGATTGCGCTGCTCCGGCGGCCAGTCCCACAGACCCGGCATGAGACGCCGGCCGGGCGCGTTCGCGGCCAGGACGTAGTTGTACGGGTCGACGATGTACGCGGGCATCGGCCGCAGCCGCTCCAGCATCTGGTGAACCGACGTGCGCACGGTGTCGTCGCCGACGGGCCGGGGGTCGGTGAACCGCCCTGAGGCCAGCTCCGCCAGGTCGTGCAGCCGCTCATGGGCGTCGGCGCACAGCCTCAGGGCACGGCTGATGGCGTCGATGACGGCGGTGGAGGGGTTGGTCTCGCGCCCGCGCTCCAGGCGGGTGTAGTAGTCGACGCTCACACCGGCGAGCGTGGCCAGTTCCTCGCGGCGGAGGCCGGGGGTGCGGCGGATGCCCGCGCCGGGCGGCAGCCCCGCCTCCTCGGGGCTCACCAGCGCGCGCCGCGCCCTGAGGTATCTGCCCAGTTCCGTACCACCGTTGCCGTCGCTCATCCGAGCATTGTCTCAGGAGGCCGGGGCTGCTGGGGGGCCGTGGCAGGACCTGGAACGGGGCGCCCCGGCGAACGGCGGCCTGCCGCGCCACCCGGCCCGGCGGCAGAGTGGGCGGTGTCGCGGAACGGCCCGTCCCCGCGGTCCCAGGGGGTGCACGGCACCGGACCGCGGACGTGGGGGCGGTGTCCGTTCCGCCGCGCCGTTTCCGCGAAGTGCTGTCCGGGGCGGTCCGGTTCCCGGTCGGGACGGGCCGGTCCGAAGCCCTCTTCGCGCCCGCCCTTCTCACTGAGGAGTCATCTGTGAGCGTCACCGCCGGGCACGACCGCGTGCCGTCCCCCGCACCGGACCCGTTGCCGGCGCCTCCCGCGCCGCCCGGCGCCACAGACGCCGGCACGGCCGATGGCGGACGTGACGCCATCGGCGGCCGCCCCGGGGTCACGCTGATCGCCGCCCTCCTCGGCTTCACCGTCATCACCGTCGACGTGTCCGCCGTGAACCTCGCCCTGCCCGCCATCCGCGACCGCCTCCACGCCGGGATGTCCGGCCTCCAGTGGGTGGTGGACGCCTACACCCTGATGTTCGCCGCCCTATTGCTGTCCGCTGGCGCCCTCGCCGACCGGGCCGGGGCGCGGCGCGCGTACGGCTGGGGGGTGTCGCTGTTCACGCTGGCCTCGCTGGGCTGCGCCCTCGCCCCGGACATCGGCACCCTGGTGGCGGCCCGGGTCCTCCAGGGCGGCGCGGCGGCCATCGTCCTGCCCGCCTCGCTCGCCCTGATCCGGCAGGCGTACCCGGACGCCCGGCACCGCGCCCGCGCCATCGCCCTGTGGACGGTCGGCGGCTCGGTCGCGATGGCGGCCGGTCCGGTGCTGGGCGGGGTTCTCACCCAGGCCGCCGGCTGGCGTTCGGTGTTCCTGCTGAACCTGCCGGTGGGGGCGGTGATCCTGCTGCTGCTCACCTGGGTGGCGCGCTCACCGCGCAGGCTCGCTCCGCTGGATCTGCCGGGCCAGATCACCGCGGTGGTGGCGCTCGCCGGTCTCGCCCTCGGTGTGATCGAGGGCGGACACGAGGGGTGGACCAGCGCGGTGGCCCTGGGCGGGTTCGCCGCCGCGGCCGTCGGGGCCCTGGCCTTCCCGTGGGTGGAGCGACGCCACCGGGCGCCGATGGTGCCACCGGCCATGCTCCGGCGCCGTGAGGTGTCCGTGTCGCTCGCCGTGGGCTTCGCCATGAACGCCGGATTCTACGGTGTGGTCTTTCTGCTCGGCCTCTACTGCCAGGAGTTGCGGGGGATGTCCGGGCTCGCGACGGGGCTGATGTTCGTCCCGCTGTCCGCGCTCATCACCACCACGAACCTGCTCTCCCCGCGGCTGGCCGAACGCATCGGTCGTCGGCCCGTCATCGTCACGGGCCAAGTGATCCTGGCCGTGGCGATGTTCGCCCTGCTGCCGCTCACCGCGGACACACCGCTGTGGCTGGTCCTGCTGCTGCTCGCGCCGACCGGCATCGGTGGGGCACTCGCGGTGCCCGCGCTGACCGCCCTGCTGATGGACAGTGTGCCGGGTGAGCGGGCGGGGACGGCGTCGGGCCTGCTCAACGCCCTGCGGCAGACCGGCGGCGCGCTTGTTGTCGCCTTCTTCGGGTCGTTGCTCGCCACCTCCGGAGACGAGGCGTTCTCGCTCCCGGGAATGCGGGTGGGTCTGGTGGCGGTGGGGGTGCTGCTCTGCGTCACCTCGGTGGTGGCCAGGGCGTTGCTGCCGCGGGACAGCAGGAGTTGAGCGGCTACCGCTGATGGAACCTCACTTCCGGGTATCACGCGGGCGGCCCGTTCAGCAACGGATCGGGCCGCCCGCGCAGGCGCGTATCGAGGAACGCCGCCACGTACGCCCGCACCGCGCGGTCGCAGCGGTCGCCGTCGAGGTGCTGGAGGGGGACGCCGAGTCGCTCGCACCATGGCGGGGACGGTGCTGAAACCACTGGCCGAGTGGCCCACCATGGCGACGCGGTCGGAGTTGATGCGGATGCCCTTCCACACCGGGTGTGCGCCCGTGAGTTCGTCCAGGACGAAGGAGGCGTCCTGGGCCCGAACGGCTCCGACCTTCGGATAGTCCGGTCCTCACACGCCACACAGGGAGTCGTCCGGTCACCGGGGAAGGTGGTACCGGCGGCCTCATAGTTGTGGCCGATGCCCGCGACGACATAACCGCGGCGTGCCCGCGACCGCACGACGACGGCCACGCAGGCCCGAAGAACGCGTCCCATGAGCGGCCTTGGATCGATGTCCGATCGCGACCATCAGCCCCGGGGTGGCAACCGGCGGGAGCGCGTACCTCCCCGGGTCTACAGCCGCCGACGATCTGCCGGAGCCGGTACCGCTGCCGAGGACCGACCGAGGAACGCCGCGATCGCCCGGTCGAAGTGGGGGCGTGCCACCGCCGGCCGTGGGTTGATGGCGGTGGCCCTCCGCTGGGGTTCCAGCGCGGCGGTGACCGCCAGTTTGGCGGCCCGGATCGCCGACGGCGGATGCTCTGCGATGTCCGCGGCCAATCGACCGGTGTGGGCAGTGAGTTGGGCCTCTGTCACGGTGTGGTCGGCCAGCCCGAGCGCCACCGCGGTACAGGCGTCGATGAGCCGCCCGGTGTAGAGCAGCTCCCGTGCCGCGGCCGGCCCGGCCACGGCGACCATGCGCGCGGCGAAGGCCGGGCTGGCGAGGATGCCGAGCCGTGCGATGGGCATGCCGATCCGTGCGCTGTCCGCCATGAGCCTCAGGTCGCAGGCAAGGGCGAGCTGGCATCCGGCACCGGCGGCCGCGCCACGGATCTCGGCGATCACCGGGACAGGACACTCCTCGATCGCCCTGAACGCCCGCTCCATGTGGGCGAAGGACTCTTCGACGTACCCGGTGCCGGCGTCCGCCCAGTCGCTCATGTCGGAGCCGGCGCAGAAAGTGTCGCCTTCTCCGCGGATCACCAGCACCCGCAGCGACGGGGCGGCTCCGAGCTCCTCGACCTGGGCGGCCAGGCGCTGCCAGGCCCAGCCGGGCAGGGCGTTGCGGCGGGTCCCGTCGCCGACCCGGATCTCGGCGACCGCCCCGGACCCGGATGTGGCGACGGCGAGTCCGGACGCGGGCGAGGAGTTCACTTCACGGCCCCTCGCGCACGGAGACCGGCCAGTTGACGCGGGTCGACGCCGAGGGCGGTCAGGATGTGCTCGGTGTGCTCGCCGTGCCGGGGAGGCGGTGTGCGCACGGTCGCCGGGTGGTCGGCCAGCTTGATGGGCGAGGCGATGGTGCGCAGCGGCCCGGCACTGGGGTGATCGATCGAGGTGACCATGGAGCGCGCGAGTACCTGGGGATGTCTGAGGGCCTCCTCGACGGTGTTGATCGGTCCGACTGGTACCCCCGCCTCGGTGAGGAGCACGGCCCATTCCTTTGCGCCGCGTTCCAGCAGTGCGCGTTCGATCAGCGGAAGCAGCTCCGCGCGGTGGCGGACCCGGTCGGGGTTGGTGGCGAACCGCGGGTCGTCGACGAGTCCGGCGAGGCCGATCGCGGTGGCAAAGCGCCGCCACAGCCCGTCGTTGCCGGCGGCGACCATGAGGTGTCCCTCTGCGGTGGGGAACGCCTGGTAGGGCACGATCGCCGGGTGGGCCGAACCGTGGCGCCGCGGGGTGTCGCCCGAGGCGAAGTAGCCACTGGCGACATAGCTGAGCCAGGCCACCTGCCCGTCCAGCAGCGAGACATCGACCCATTCCCCTGTGCCGGTGTGCTCGCGGTTGCGGAGAGCGGCGAGGATGCCGATGGCGGCCCACATCCCGGCGGCGAGGTCGGCGGGTGACACCCCGAAGCGCACCGGTGGTCCGGTGGGTTCACCGGTCACGCTCATCACGCCGCTGACGGCCTGTGCGATCGCGTCGTAGCCCGGCTCGCCGTGGTACGGGCCGGTCTGCCCGTAGCCGCTGATCGAGGCGTACACAACGCCGGAGTTGGTCTCGCGGACGTCCTGGTACCCCAGACCGAGGCGGGCCGCGGTGCCGGGCCGGAAGTTCTCCACGACCACGTCGGCGGTGGCGGCCAGCTCTCGTATCAGGCGCAGACAGTCGGGGTCTTTGAGGTCGACCGCGATGCCCCGCTTGTTGCGGTTGACACTGTGGAAGTACGCCGCGTCCTCGCCCTGGAAGGGCGGGCCCCAAACACGGGTGTCATCGCCGGAGACGGTGTCCTCGACCTTGATCACATCCGCGCCCAGATCGGAAAGGATCATGGTGCAGAACGGACCGGAGAGGATGCGGGACAGGTCCAGGACCTTCAGTCCGGCGAGTACACCGTCGTGGACGAGCCAGGACCGGTGGTGTGGTGCGTTGCGCATCGTGGTGTTGCGCCTTTCTTCCCGTGGGTCACCGGGACCGGAGGGTCAGGAGCCCAGTTCGAGGAGCAGTTCCATGCAGATGGCGGTGGCGTCGAGGAAGTAGTCGACGCGCAGGTTCTCGTTGGGCGCGTGGTTGGCCTGGTCATGGTTGGCCAGCGGGAGGCCGATGCTGGGCACACCGAGGATCCCGGTGAAGATCCAGTCGGGAAGGGTGCCGCCGTACGCGGGAATCAGCAGCGGATCGCGCCCGGTGACCCGGGAGATGGCCCGTGCCACTTTGGGTGTGTGGGGGTTGTCGATCGGGGTCCGTGACGCCGGTACGCCACCGAGCTTGGTGAGCGTCACATCGGGTGCGTGGGTCCGCAGGTGTGCGGCCACCCGCTCGAATACGGCCTGCGGGTCGTGTCCGGCCGTGAGCCGGATGTCGATTCCCGCCTCCGCGGTGTCCGGGATGATGGTCCGGGACGTATCGCCCGAGGTGATCCCGTTGATCGTCAAGGTGGGACGGTCGGCCAGGCGCTCATAGAAGGACAGTCCGTCGAAGGCGGGGTCCATCTCGGTCAGCCCGATGTCGCCGAGCACCTCGGGCAGGTCCAGCGGGAGTGCGGCGAAGGCGGCGCGGTCAGCGTCGGACAGCGGTTCACGGCCGTCGTCGAAGCCCTCCACCAGGACCCGGCCGCTGGGGTCCTTCAGACTGGCCAGCGCCTGGACCAGCCGCCATGCCGGGTTGGGCGCAACATTGCCGAAGTTGCCGGAGTGCAGAGGACGGCTGGGGCCGGTGGCGCGCAGGCGGAGCCGCAGCATGCCACGGACACCGTGCGAGACGCACCATTCTCCGGATTCGTGCACCGAACGGTCGCTCCAGACGACAAGATCGCAGTCGAAGCGCTCACGGTGTGCGCTCAGGGTGTCCGCCAGCGTGGGGCTGCCGATCTCCTCCTCACCGTCCAGGAGGACCGTGACCGTACAGGGAAGTCCGCCGGCGTATGTGTCGAACAGGCGCAGCGCCTGAAGGTGCGCGTAGTGCTGGCCCTTGTTGTCGCCGGTGCCGCGCCCCCAGATCCGCCCGTCGCGCAGCACGGGCACGAAGGGGTCCGAGTCCCACAACTCCCGTGGTCCGGTGGGCTGTACGTCGTAGTGGCCGTAGATCAGGACATGCGGCGCCCCTTCGGGCCCGGCCCGGTGGCCGACCACCAGCGGACGGCCCCCGCCGTCGAGTACCGACGGGGTCAGACCGGCCCGCTTGACCTCCTCGAGCGCGCGGTCGGTCGCGTCCGGAAAGCCTTCGCCGGTCGCGCTCACACTGGGTTGGCTGAGGTACTCCATCAGTCCGGCGAGGAGTTCGTCCTGGCGCTCATGCACGAGTGCGTGGGGTGTGCCGGGGAGCTGGGCGCGCAGGGTGGCGGCGTCCGTCATCGTGTGACCTCGTTCTGTGGTCGGTGTCTTGTGGGGGCTTGCGTCAGCGCAGGGCGAGGAGGCGGCGGCCGGCCAGCAGGGCGGAGATGCTCAGCGCGCCGGTCGCCAGGATGTAGAAGCCGGGCGAGAGGCGGTTGCCGGTGGCGCTGATCATCCAGGTGATGATCACGGGAGCGAAGCCGCCGAAGGACATCACGCCGATGTTGTAGCTCAGGGACAGCCCGGTGCTGCGGGTCGCGGTCGGGAAGGCTTCGGACATCAGGGCGGGCAAGGCACCGAAGTAGCAGGCCTTCAGCAGACCGATCAGGAACATCACCACGCCCATGACCAGCAGCGACGGATTGCCGGTGAGCAGCAGGAACAGCGGGTAGACGCTGACCATCATCGCGGCCGCGGCGATCAGCATGACGCGGACGCGGCCGAACCGGTCGGACAGATGGCCGGCCAGCGGGGTCACGGTGGTCAGTGCCACACCGGATGCCACCGCCCCGATGAAGCCCGCGGAGGACGGCAGGCCGAGGACGTTCTCCGCGTAGGTCGGCATATAGACGATCACGTAGGTCACCGCGGTGGACATCACCAGTGCGCCGATCATGAGGAGCACCGGCAGTTTCTGGTCCCGCAGTACGCGCCGGACCGGGGTCGTGGTGACATCGCCCGTGTCGGACGCCTCGACAAATTCGGGGGTTTCCGGAAGGTTGCGGCGAATCAGGTATCCGACGGGGCCGATCAGCAGACCGAACAGGAACGGAATGCGCCAGCCCCAGGAATCCAGCTGGTCCCCGGACAGACTCATGGTCAGCACGGTGCCGAATGTCGCGGCCAGCAGCGTCGCGAAACCTTGCGAGGCGAACTGCCAGCTCGCCATGAATCCGCGCCGGTCGGGTGTCTGCTCGGCCAGGAACGCGGTGGCACTGCCGAACTCTCCGCCCGCGGAGAAACCCTGTATCAGCCGGGCCAGCAGAATCAGAACCGGTGCGGCGATGCCGATGGACGCGTAGGTGGGCATCAGAGCGATCAGCAGGGTGCCGATCAGCATCAGCCGTATGGTCAGCAGCAGCGCGGCCTTGCGTCCGGTGCGATCCGCGTACGTTCCCAGCACCAGCGCGCCCAGGGGCCTGACCAGGTACGACACTCCGAAGGTGCCGAACGCGAGCATGAGGGAGACCGTCGGATCGCCGGACGGGAAGAACGCCTTGGAGATCGGGACCGCGAAGAATCCGTAGGTGGTGAGGTCGTACCACTCAAGGGTGTTTCCGGCCGTGGCCGCGAGGACGGCACGGCGCGTACGACGTCTGCTGACAGGGTCCTTCGTGTCCATCCGTGTCTCTCCAGCGGTTTTCATGAGTGTCACTCCCTCAGGTCGAGCAGGGGAACTGTCGCGCAGGGTGGAACCGCCGATGAACGAGTCCGGAGCGGCGGATGAATCCGTGAGCTCGTTGGGCGATGACGCTAGAGCCGTCGGGGCGTTCACACAATCGCAACTTATCGAACACCTCATTGCCGGAACGGCAACGCATATCTATGCTGAGGGCATGCTGAACAGTCCGGCTCTTGAATACTTTCTGGAAGTGGTCCGCACCGGTTCGGTCAATGAGGCATCGAGGCGGCTGATGGTCGCGGGCTCGGCCATCAGCCGGCAGATCGGCAAACTCGAGCAGGAAATCGGGGTGGCGCTCTTCGAGCGCCGACCACGCGGAATGGTGCCGAGCGAGGCCGGCACGCTCCTGGCCGCCTATGCGCGCCGGGCCGCACTGGAAACCGATCAGGTCCTCACGGAGATCCGCGGTCGCGGTCACATGGGGTCCACCGTTCGCGTGGCCAGTTCACAGGGTGCCGCACAGGAATTCCTTCCGCATGCCATGGCGTCCTTTCGCGAGGACCATCCGGAGACCACTTTCCAACTGCCCGTGGTGTCCCCCTCGCAGGCCACCCGGATGGTCCAGGACGGCTCGGCCGACCTGGCCGTCACATTCAGCCTGGCGCCCACTCCCGATGTCCGGGTCGTACACGCCCAGCGCGCCCCGATCCAGGCCATGGTCAGGTCCGATCACCCGCTCGCCCAGCACGACAAAATCCGCCTGCACGACCTTCTGCCCTATCCGGTCGCCCTCACCGAGGAAGGCACGACGAACAGACGTCTCTTCGACCTGTGCTGCTCGATCGAGGGCATTTCCTTCGAACCCTTGCTGGTCAGTTCCAGCTCCACCACGCTGGCGACGTTCGTCAAAGAGGCGAACGCCGTGTCATTGATCGGTCACATCAGCGTGCATGAACGCCTGCGCATGGAGGGGCTGAAGGCCATCGCCCTCCTCAACCCGGAAATGCACCTGCGTACCCTTCAGATCCAGGCCATGGTGGGCCGTCGGCTTCCGGAGGTGGTGAGCTCCTTCGCCGACCACCTGATTCAGCGGCTGTCCGAAATCGAAGTATGAGTGACCGACGCCGCCACTGAGGGGACGCCCTGGAGCCCTGGAGCCCTGGAGCCCTGGACGAGCCGAGCACGTGATCGAACAGGATCGCGTAAACGTCGGACAACGCGCCAGAGCGTGTGCCAGGTTGACGCGAAGAAGTGCACAACGCGCTTCTCCGCAGATCAGGAGGGCAGCATGACCAACGGGGCTGAGGCGGCACACACGGACTGGCCGCTACTGGAGGCGGCGCACCGGGCGCTGCGCAGTGCGGTACGAGAGATTCCCATCGCCGACTGGGCAAAGCCGACTCCGTGCGACGGCTGGAACATCGCGCAGGTGCTGCTGCACGCGGCCGGAGACCAGCAGGCGTACGCGGCGTTTCTGACCGGCGAGCCGGGACCGGCGTACAACCCCTTCGAGCCCGCCACGGCCTTCGAGGGAGCGCCGGAGGATGTGCTGGAGCCGGCGCTTTCCAGTGCCGCGAAGGCATGGGCGGGGGTGCAACGCGACACCGCCGAGGTGCCCGTCCCGATTCCGCCGCAGAAGATGTCGGCCGAACTGGGCGCTGCCGCCTGCGCGTTGGACGCGGCCGTCCACGGCTGGGACATCGCCATAGCCGCCGGACAGCCGTCGCCGCTCACCGCCGACCTCGCCCGCCCGCTGCTCGCCGCGGCACGGCAACTCGTCGAGCCACTGCGTGGCTTCGCCTTCGGTCCGGAGCTCCCTGCCGAGAAGGGCGACGACGACGTGGCGGCACTGCTGCGTTACCTCGGCCGTCGCCCGGACTGGAGTCCGGCGCAGGTGTGACCCGTGGGCCGGACGCCCACCGGTCAGGGCGTCCGGCCACCGTCCTCATCGCGGCCATCGACGCATGGGCGCGGGCCCGTCGAAAAAACCCGGTTGCGGACCGGTCGCTGGAAGAGACCGAGCGCTGGATCCGCGACCGGCTCGGCGAAGGCCGGTGGCTCGCCTGGGTCGCGGAGACCGGAAACGAGATCTGTGGCCATGTCTTCCTCAACCTGGTGGAGCGGATGCCGGAGCCGTACGGCGACAACAACCCGATCGGCTATGTGACGAACTTCTACGTCACACCATCCCGACGGAACAAGGGTGTTGGTGCGGCCCTCCTCGAAGCACTCACACAGCACTCGCGCGGCGCTGACTACGACACCCTGATCGTCTGGCCCTCAGAGCGCAGCAGTTCCCTCTACCGGCGCTCCGGTTTCCAGCCTCCGGAGGAAGTGTGGGAACTGTCGCTCGACACCTGATGAGATCCGGGCTCGGACACGCCGTCGAAGTGCTGGAACTCATCCCGCCGCCGCCCGCTTCAGGACAACACCCGCCGCCAGGAGTGCGGCCAACGGCAGTACGGCGGCGGATCTCCTCCACCGGACAGCTCTCCGGAATGCGCGGAGCCCCGCGCCCGCCGCCGTATGCCTCCGGTGAGCCATGGGGATTCCCAGGTATTCGGTGAGCGCGGCAAAACCGCCCGAAACGGCCTACCCAAGCGGTCAAGGGGAAAGAAGCGGCCGGACGTATTGTCTGGCGTCATCAGAAAGCGCCGCACGTACACATGGGCCGGACCGGGATGCCCGGCTGAAGGAGACGACAATGGCTGAGCGGAAATTACGGGCTCGTATCAGCGCTGTTCGCGGCGTCGCGGCAACACCCAGGCGCTCCCGGGCGGCAACCAGTTCATCGGATGGGGCCAGGAGTCCTACTACTCGGAGTACGCCGAGGCCGGGAACACCGAGAACACTCCCTCGCGGAACCTGCTCTACGACGCCAGGATGCCGGGCTCGGACATCTCCTACCGGGCCTTTCGCCAGGCGTGGGTGGGCACCCCGTACTACCCGCCGAAGGCGGCCGTACGGACGCGGGACGGCCATCGCGTGGTCTACGCGTCGTGGAACGGCTCGACGCGGACACGAGCCTGGCAGGTGCTCGCCGGACCGGCCCCCCGCTCCCTCTCCGTGGTGGTCGGGCCGCTCCCCGTGGCGGATTCGAGACGGCGGTCACGACCCGCGCCAGGGGCCCCTACTTCCAGGTGAAGGCACTGGACGCGGCCGGGAAGGTCCTCAGAGCCTCCGAAGTGGTGCGGGCGAACGCCCGTTGAGAGTTCAGGTTCACGCCGATGCCCGCGTACCGCATCCCCTCGGCCGGTGGCGTCGGCCGAGGGGATGCGGCAACCAGAAGTGCCCGGCGCCGTATGCGCGGCGGAGCCTTCTCAGGGGTGGTAGACCGTGCCGGGGGGCGGGGTCTTGAGCGTCCGCAGATAGGTGTCGATCGCCCGTGCCGGGAGGGGCGACTCGCACTTGCGGTAGAGCCAGTGGCCCACCGAATCAAGGACGGCGAGCCTTCCCTTCGGGAACTCCCGTGCCATGCGCTGTGCGCCCGCCAGTGGCGTCGCGAGATCGTGTGTGGCGTTCACGACCAGGACCGGCGGGAGGGCGCCCTTGTTCTGCGTCGGCTGCGGCTTGGTTGCCACCGGCCACCCCTGGCAGCCGAGGACCATGTCCAGGGCCTGGGCGTTGTAGCGGGTGTTGGGGTGTTCGGCGGCGGCTCGGTGGAGCAGGGCGCGATAGTGGGCGTAGTCACGCAGCCGGAGGTCGTCGTCGCGGCAGATCACCGAGCGCCAGGCGAGCTCCGGGGAGGTTTGGTCGATCCAGGACACCTTCCCCTTGCCGCTGTGCAGTGCGGCAAGTTGCTCAGCGGTGGTCTGTGGATTCCACTTGCTCAGGTAGTCGGTGAGGAAGCCGGACAGCTGGTGGGCGGTGACCTTCTTCCGCGTGGGGCCGTGCGGCCCGGGCTCGAACAGCGTGCCCGCGTCCGCACGGGCGAAGAGCCCGCGGACAACGGCCTCCACGTCCTTGCCCTTCAGGGCACACGAGGCATCCTTGTCGCACCACTTCGCCAGTTGCCGCACCGCGTTGTCGGCGGCGGCGGTGCCGTCCATGAGGAAACGCTCAGCACCGGGACGGGAGGGGTCCATGGCGCTGTCGAGGGCCAGCGCCCGGAGGTTCTGCGGGAAGAGGCGTGCATAGCGCTCGCCGATGCGCGTACCGTACGAGTGGCCAAGGAAGCTGATCTTCCGTTCGCCGAGAGCCGCACGGATCGCGTCCATGTCGCGGGCAACGCTTTCGCTGTCCATATGGCCGACGATCGGGCCGCTGCGCTCGCGGCAGCTGTCCGCGAGCCGTTTGTTCAGGACGCGCATGCGCTGGAACTCGGAGGCGTTCTTCGGACGGGTGGGAATCTTCTCGGCGAGCCGGTCATCGCACCGCAGCTCTCCGCTGCGGCCGATACCGCGCGGGTCGAAGCCGATGATGTCAAACCGCTCTCTGATGCTCTTGCGGTAGCCCTCGACCGGGGTGTCGGCGTAATAGGCGTCGTCCAGACCCGTGCTTCCGGGCCCGCCCGGATTGGACAGCAGCGCCCCGATCCGCTTGCTGGGGTCGGTGGCCTTCTGGCGGGCGACCGCGATCTTCATCGTCGGTCCGTCCGGACGCGCCCAGTCGACCGGCACCCGCACCGTGCCGCACTCCGCTCGCCTGCTCGGATCGGGCATGGGCGGCTCGGCCTTCGGACAGGCCGACCAGTGGATCGTCGGCGACGCGGGGTCCGCGTTCGGCTTGTCACTCGGGCTCGACCACGCGAACTGCGGGATCACCAGAAGTGATGTGGCGAGGACCCCGGCCGCCGACGCATGGGTAAGGCGGACCGTGCGCCGCCTGCGCGAGGATGCCACCGGACCCGCCTCATGCGCTCCGGCACGATCATTCGAATCTTTCATGCCCGTCAGGATCGCGGCCCCATGTGATGGTGCCTTGGTGGCCACATGATGGCGAGGTAACAGCGGGCCGCCGATGGGCGGTTGGCGGCATGTCGGCACCTCGCGCCACGGTGACGCGCTCATCATGTGGTGCGCGAAGATTCACCGTGTGCGGCGTTCGCCGTGCCGCCAGGTGCGCGCACCGTGTCCCGGCGCGTCCGAGGAGGCGCGCATTCCAGCGCCACCGACACCCGACCTCCCAGGTCCGGCGCGCGGACGCCGGGGCACTTACCGCGAGGTCTCGCGTACCTCCTCGGCCCCCCGCGCGTGTGGAACGATCGTCGCGGCACACAGCGTGGAGAGGGGAAGCCCATGGCCGACCGGGCCGGAGACCGAAGCGATCATGCGAACCGCCTCCTGGGGGGCACGGAGCCGGTGAGCGGTGCGGAGGAGCCCGCCGGCCTGGGCGTCACCGTGGCCGAACGGCTACGCCGCGTACAGGGCGGCCTCTCCCGGGCCGAGATGAAGATCGCCCGCGAGCTGACCGCCAACTATCCGGCCGCCGGGCTGAACTCCGCGTCGGGGCTCGCCTCCCAGGCCGGAGTCAGCGCGCCCACCGTCGTGCGTTTTGTCGCACGGCTCGGGTTCGACGGATACCGGCAGTTCCAGCAGTCGCTGCGCGAGGAGGTGCAGGCGCGCCAGGCGTCGCCGCTGACGTTGGCACCGGTGATCGGCGCCGATTCACCGACCTCCGAGCTGGTGGAGGCGGCACGGCAGGTGGGCACGACCACGCTGGGGCAGACCTTCGCCGCCCTTCCCGAGCAGGAATTCGATCGCGCGGTGGAGCTGATCTGCGACCCGACCAAACGGATCGCATGCTTCGGCGGCCGTTTCTCCCAACTCCTCGCCGAATACCTCGATCTGCACCTTCGGGTGCTGCGTCCGGGAACGATCGTGCACACCCCCACCCCGGGGCGGGACGCGGGGTTCCGGGTGGATGTGGGCCGCCGGGACGTGTGTGTGGTCTTCGACTTCCGCCGCTATCAGGACGACACCGTGGAGCTGGCCCGGCACGCCCATGCGCGAGGGGCGAAGATCGTGCTGTTCACGGACCCGTGGCTGTCACCCGCGGCCGAGTTCGCCGATGTGGTGCTCCCCGCGCGGGTCGAGGCGCCCAGTCCGTTCGACAGCATCGTGGCCCCCGTGGCACTGGTGGAAACCCTGGTCGCCGCTGTGCACGCACGCCTGGGCCCGGCAGCCGAGGAGCGGATGCGGGCGGCGGAGGGCACCTTGCGGGGCGGAACCCAGGACTCATGAAAATTTTGTTTCAGCATCACCGTTGACTTGCCACATGTAATGAATATTTCATGAGGGGGTCCCCGGGTCGCGGTCACGCGGCCCCCTTCTGCTCGGGAGTACGTCGTGCCCGATCATCCTCATACGCCACGCAAACTGCGCCTCTGGGAGGCGCTGGCTCTCTCCGTCGGCCTCATGGGTCCCACCCTGGCCATGGGTCTCAACGGTGCCGGGGTCGCGGCCACCGTGGGCAAGGCGGTGCCCCTCGTCTTCCTGCTCGGGCTCCTCGGTGTCGCCGTCGTCGGCTACGGCTTCTGGCGGCTGACCCAGCACTTCCACCACGCCGGATCCGTCTACGCCCTGGCCGGGGCGACCATCGGGCCCCGCGCCGGTTTCTTCGGCGGCTTCGCCCTGCTGGGCACCTACCTGGCCTTCCTCGTCTGCACCCTCGCCGCGACGGGTGTCTTCGCCCACGCGTTCCTTCACGCCTTCGGTATGACGTCCACAGGCCCCTGGGTCGCCGTGGCGATCGCCGCCGGCCTGGGTGTCACCGCGCTCAACTCGCGTGACACCCGGATCACCGCCCGTACCCTGCTGATCGTCGAAGGCATCGGCATCGTGGCCATGCTGCTGCTCGCGGCGGTCGTGATCGGGCGCACCAGCACCGGGTCGGCCCCTCGCCACCAGTCGTTCGACCTGTCGGTGTTCACACCCGGCGCCGCCACCTACAGCGCCGTGATGACCGCGACGGTCTTCGCCTTCCTGTCCTGGGCCGGGTTCGAGGCCTGCGCGTCCCTGGGCGAGGAGACCGATGACCCCCGGCGCAACATCCCGCGCGCCCTGGTGGGCAGTGTGTTTCTCACCGGTGTTCTGTACATCCTGATGATGTTCGTCCAGACCATCGGCTTCGGCACCGACGACAAAGGGGTGAGCGCGTTCGCCGGTGCGGAATCAGCGCTGGTGACGCTCTCCGAGAGCTATCTGGGCACCTGGTTCTCGCTCGTCGTCGCCTTCACCGCGGTGGCCTCCGCCTTCGCCGCCGCGCTGTCCTCCTCCGCCGCGGCATCCCGCATGGTGTTCGCCCTGGCCCGCGACGGCTTCGGTCCGCCGGCGCTCGCCCGGACCGATCCCACGACCGGCGCCCCCACCAGGGCCCTGTGGCTGTGCGGTGGCGTGGGAATCACCTTCACCCTGGTGATGTACGGCCTGGGCACCTCCGCGTTCGACACCTATTACTGGTACGCGACCATCGGCGTGCTGTGCGTCCTGGTGGTCTACGCCCTCGCCGGAGCCGGCGTGATCGTCTTCACCCTCTCCGGCCGCGGCAGCATCCCCCGCCGCGAACTCCCCATCCCCCTCATCGGGTTGGGCTACCTCTGCTTCGTCTTCTTCAAGCAGGCCGTAGGGCTCAGCGCGCCCTACACCTACTTTCCCTGGATCGCCGCGGCCTGGTGCCTGACCGGCGTCGCCATCATCCTGCTGGCTCCCTCGCTCGCACAGCGCATCGGCACCCGCCTCACCAGTGAGCTGAACGGGGACACCGGCGACGAACAGCAGCAGGGCCCCGAGCCGACCGCTGACAACATCAAGGTGGTTTCATGACACCCCTCGCCGACGGCTCCACCACCGTCTTCGTCGCCACCTGCGATCTGGCCGGCCTGGTGCGAGGCCGGTCAGTGCCCTCCGCCGCACACGACTCGGTACTGCGCAGCGGCACCGGCTGGGTCCCCGCGAACCTCGCGATCTCCTCGTTCGGGCCGATCGCCCCCGACAACGTCTTCGGTTCCCGGGGCGACATCCGGCTGGTCCCCGACGCCGCCACCGCGGTCGGCATTCCCGCCGACAGCACCGCACCCGGAATGCTGCTCTACCTCGCCGACCAGACGCTGCCGGACGGGCAGCCCTGGGCCTGCTGCCCGCGTACCTTCCTGCGCGACACCTTGACGGAGCTGCGCGAACAGACCGGGCTGGAGGTTGTCGCGGCCTTCGAGCACGAATTCGTCGTCGACGGGCTGCCCGAGAGCGCCCCGTTCTCGCTGCGGCGCTTCCGGGACGCGGAACCCTTCGGCACGGATCTGGTACGGCTGCTGGAACACGCCGGTCTTGAGCCGGAGACCTGGATTCCCGAGTACGGCGACGGCCAGTTCGAGGTCACCCTGCGCCCCGCCGAGGCCCTGGCCGCGGCCGACCGTGCCGTGCTCCTCAAGGAACTCGTCCGTGATCTGGCGCGGCGCCGTGGTCTGCCCGTCACCTTCTCCCCGCTCCTCGCCACCACCGGCGTCGGCAACGGTGTGCACATCCACCTGAGTCTGCGCGACGCGGACGGCCGCCCCGCTCTGTACGACCCGCAGCGCCCCGGGCGGCTCTCCTCCACCGGGGCCCGGTTCAGCGCCGGCATCCTCGCCCACACCGCCGCGCTCACCAGCCTGACCGCGCCGAGTCCGGTGTCCTTCCTGCGCCTGACACCGCACCGCTGGAGCAGCGGCGGGGCGTTCCTGGCCGAGCGCAACCGCGAGGCCCTGCTGCGTATCTGTCCCACCAGCGCACTGGGCGGCTCGGACCCCGCCGAACAGTTCAACCTGGAGTACCGCGCCGCCGACGCCACGGCCAATCCCTGGCTCGCGCTGGCCGCCTTGATCCGCGCCGGTCTGGCCGGCCTCACCCGGAACTACGACGAGCCCACCGTGTGGCCGGAGGAGACCGACGAGTCCGTACTGGCCCAGGCCCCGCCCCTGCCCGCGAGCCTCGACGAGGCCCTGGACGCCCTGGAGAAGGACCACACCGTCCGGTCCTGGTTCGACCCGCGGCTCCTGGCCACCCACCTGTCCGTCAAACGGTCCGAACTCGCCCAGCTCGACGGCCTGGACGACGCGGAGCGCATCCGGAGGGTGCGGAATGTCTACTGACCGGCTCGCCGCCGAGATCGAGCGGCTCCCTCTCGTGGATCATCATGTGCACGGCGCCCTGCGCCATGACGCCGACCGTGCCGCGCTGGAAGAGATGCTCACCGAGTCCGACCGCCCGATCCCGTCGTGGATGACCCAGTTCGACTCACAGATCGGCTTCGCCGTCCGCCGCTGGTGCGCCCCCGTCCTCGGCCTCGCACCCCACGCCGATCCCGAAACATACCTGGCCCGCCGCCACGAACTCGGCACCGAGGAGGTCAACCGCAGACTGCTGAAGGCCTCCGGCATCGGCCACTATCTGCTGGAGACCGGCTACAAGGGCGAGGACATCCTCGGCCTCCAGGGCATGGCCGCCGCCTCCAGCCGCCGTGTCGACGAAGTGGTGCGCCTGGAGACCGTACTGGAAGACATGGTGCGCACCGGTGTCACCGCCACCGCCCTTCCCGACCGGTTCCGCGAGACCCTGGCCGCCCGCACGGCCACCGCGGTCGGCCTCAAGAGCATCATCGCCTACCGTCACGGCTTCGACTTCGACCCCGCACGCCCCCATGACCGCGAGGTGTCCGCCGCGGCGGACACCTGGCTCAGAGCGTGTGAAGACACCGGCACCATCCGCGTCGACGACCCGGTTCTGCTGCGCTTCGCCCTGTGGTGCGGGGTCGACCGGGGGCTGCCGATCCAACTGCACGCCGGGTACGGCGACCCGGATGTCGAACTCCATCGGTGCGACCCGCTGCTGCTCACCCGGTTCATCAAGAACGTCGAGCCGCACGGCACCGACCTGCTGCTGCTGCACTGCTACCCCTTCCAGCGCAACGCGGGCTATCTGGCCCAGGTGTTCCCGCATGTGTACTTCGATGTCGGCCTCGGCATCAACTACACCGGTGTGCGTTCCGACGCCGTCATCGCCGAATCGCTGGAACTCGCTCCCTTCGCCAAGATCCTCTTCTCTTCCGACGCATGGGGGCCGCCCGAACTCCACTATCTCGGCGCCCTGTTGTGGCGCCGCGGTATGGCCAGAGCCATCAGCGCCTGGACCGACAGCGGGGAATGGAACGTGGACGACGCCCTCACAGTGGTGCGCATGACCGGCCGCGACAACGCCCGTCGGGTCTACCGGCTGGAGACCGCGGAATGAACCAACACCACCACCTCGCCACGCTGTCCGCCGCGCTGGAGGAGGAACTGCCGGCCGCCGTGGCACTGCGCCACCGCATTCACGCACGTCCCTGCCTGTCCGGTGCCGAAGCCCCCACCCGCGATCTGCTGCTCGCCGCGCTGCCCACCGGCCCCACCACCAAGGTCGCCGACACCGGGGCCGTGGTGCGGGTCGGTGGCCCCGGGCCCGCGGTCGCGGTCCGCGGCGAACTCGACGCACTCGCCGTGCAGGAGACCACGGGCGCACCCTGGACATCCGAGCACCCGGGGATCATGCACGCCTGCGGCCACGACGTACATCTGGCCGCGCTCACCGCGCTGGCCCGCGCCGTCGACCGGAGTGGTGGCCCCGCCCCGCTGCTGGCGGTTCTGCAACCGAGGGAGGAAACCTATCCTTCCGGCGCCCGGAGCATCGTCGAAGACGGCATCCTCGAGCGCGAAGGCTGCCGGGCCGTGATCGGGGCACATGTCCAACCCCTGCTGCCCGTCGGCACCGTCGCCTGCACCCCCGGTGGTGTCAACGCCTCGGCCGACGAGTTCACGATCAGCGTACGGGGCCGCGGCGGCCACGCCGCCTACCCGCACCTCACCCGCGACCCCGTCGTCGCCCTGGCACATGTTGTCGTCGCCCTCCAGAGCCTGGTCAGCCGCGGCACCGACCCCATGGCACATGTCGTCCTCAGCATCGGCACCCTCACAGCAGGCACCGCTGCCAACGTCATCCCCGGCACCGCCGAAGCCCGCGGCACACTGCGAGCGCTGGACGGTCGTGACCGCGACATCCTGCACTCCCGGCTGGTCGAGGTCGCGGAGCTGGTGGCACAGACCCACGGCTGCACCGCAGAGGTGACCATCGACCACGGAGAGCCCGTCCTCCACAACGACGAGTCGCTGACCGCCGCCACCCGGCCCCTGCTCGGCAGTCTCTACCTGCGCGCCGGTGACGACTTGCGTTCCGCGGGCTCGGACGACTTCTCCTTCTTCTGCGAACATCTGCCCTCGCTGATGATGTTCGTGGGCACCCACGGTGGCTCCGAACAGCTCCATTCGCCCACCTTCCTGCCGGCGGACGAGCGGATACGGGATGTCGCCCACGCCATGCTCGCCGGCTACCTGGCCGCCGCCGAACTGATCACCTGACCCCCGCCACCTCGCTCCACTCATAAGGACCCCCGTCATGACCAGCACCGGCACACACGCCAACGCACGGCCCCCTACGGCCCTCAGCCGTCCGCTCGGTGTCCCCCGCGGGGTGGCACGCCGATGGACCGTGGCCACGCCACGTCGTCGGTGAGCGCATCGGCGTCCCCGGACGTGCGATGGTCCGGGGCGATGGGAGCGTTGCCGTAGAGGCGGCCGGTCCGGTCGGCCTCGCGGACGGCGGTGAGGACGAGAACGCCGCCACCGGCCAGATCGATGGCGGCGTTCCCGGTCGCGCGTCCGGCATCATTGCCACGCCCGACCACTGCGGGGGCCCAGGGCGAGCGCCGTGCCAGGTCCTCCAGAAGGGCCAGCGCCCGCCCGGCGTGCTCATGCGGTACGAACAGGTGGTCGTGGTGAAACCCGGCGACGACGTTGCAGCTCAGACCCGCCTCAGCCAGTACCCGGGCGACCGCGGCGGTGAGGCCGACCGCGTCGAGCGCGGAGTGGACGCGCAGGGTGATCCAGCCCGCCACGTAGTCGTACGACAGCCCGGCCGCGTCCGCGGCTTCCACGGGGACGACCAGGGTCAGGCCCTCGGGCTCGGCCACGGTCACCACCGGCACCAGCCCCGGGGGAACGTCGCCCTCGACCGTCCCGGGCCACTGTCCGGCCACTCGCCACCGGCCACGAGCGTGTCTGCGGGGCCGCCATTCGGACCACCGGTCGGCCCCTTCCGGTGATTGCCGGACGACTCGCGAGCGGAGCACACCTCGCGGGGGTACGGCGTTTCCGCAGCAGATGCCGCCGACTCGTGAGGAGATCAGCCGTGTACGCAGCCGTCAGACGGTACACAGGGGTGACCGATCCGGCCGAGGCAGGGCGTCGGGTGAATGAGGGGTTTGTGCCGCTCATCCGACAGATCCCTGGCCACCTGGCCTACTACTGGGTCGACGCCGGGAACGGGGTCATGGTCTCGACCAGCGTCTTCGAAAACGAGGCAGGGGCCCAGGAATCGGTCGAGAAGGCGGCGGACTTCGTGCGGGACAACAACCTCACGTCGCTGCTCCCCAACCCTCCTGAGATCCTGGCCGGCGACGTCGTGGCTTCCCTTTAGCCCGCGCGCCGCCACCCGGCCCGCCGGAACGAAAACGCAGGGCAACGGCAGGACCGACCAGTACCGGCCGTGATTCATCAAGTGTTGATGTGCCGTCAACTGCTCTCCGTGACCGCCCTCCCCTACTGTCCTCCGCGAACCCCGCCGTCCGCCCCGGAGCGGCGGGATTTCGTCACCCCGTGGAGTCAGTGTGAAACGTCGCAATTTTCTGCGCGGAGCAGCCATCGGCACGTCGGCCGCCGCCTTCGGTGGCACCCTCATGCACGGGGCGGCATACGCCGCCCCGGCCCAGCCGGGTCCCGGCCCATACGGAGCGCTGGGATCCGCCGACGCCAATGGCATTCAGCTGCCCAGCGGCTTCAGCAGCCGCGTCATAGCCCGGTCCGGACAGACGGTCGCGGGCTCGTCGTACACCTGGCACAACGCTCCCGACGGCGGAGCCTGCTTCGCCGACGGCAGTGGATGGATCTACGTCTCCAACTCCGAGATCAACCCCGGCGGCGGCGTCGGGGCCGTGAAGTTCAACTCCTCGGGCACTATCACCGGCGCCCACCGTGTCCTGTCCAACACCCGCCAGAACTGCGCGGGTGGCAGAACCCCCTGGAACACCTGGCTGTCCTGCGAGGAGGTCAGCCTCGGCTACGTCTACGAAACCGACCCGTGGGGCGTGAACGCCGCCACCCGACGCGATGCCATGGGCAGGTTCAAGCACGAGGCCGCCGCGGCCGACCCGGTCCGCCACGCCATCTACCTGACCGAGGACGAGACCGACGGCTGCCTCTACCGCTTCCTCCCCACCACCTGGGGCAATCTCTCGTCCGGCACGCTCCAGGTCCTCAAGGCCGGTACGGCTACCTCCGGTTCGTTCTCCTGGGCCAACGTCCCCGACCCCGACGGCTCCCCCACCGTCACCCGCAACCAGGTCTCCGGCGCCAAGCGGTTCAACGGCGGGGAAGGCTGCCACTACGCGAACGACACCGTCTGGTTCACCACCAAGGGCGACAACCGCGTGTGGCAGCTCAATCTCACCAACAACACCTATGAGCTGGCCTACGACGACTCCCTCGTCACCGGCGGCGGCGCGCCGCTGACCGGGGTGGACAACGTCACCGGCTCCTCCTCCGGCGACCTCTTCGTCGCCGAGGACGGCGGAAACATGGAGATCTGCATCATCACCCCGGATGATGTGGTCGCGCCGTTCCTCCGCATCACGGGGCAGTCCAGCTCCGAGATCACCGGTCCCGCCTTCTCGCCGGGCGGCGACCGCCTGTACTTCTCCTCGCAGCGGGGGACCACCGGCAGTTCCTCGGGCGGCATCACCTACGAAGTGACCGGACCGTTCCGCAGCTGAGTGTGATCCGTGGTCTCGGACGGGGCGCCGGCCCCGCCCGAGACCACCGACCCGGCCCCCATCACAGTTCACCCGAACAGGGTATTGGTTCGCATTTATCGCAAAGCTACAGTCATCTTTGTCGCGGGCTGTACAGGCATATGCGATATGCACGCAGGGGTTCGGGGGGATCACCATGTGGGACGCCGTTGCTTCGTCACGCCCATCACCAGCAGATAGCGCTACCGCCGCGCTCGACACGACACCGGGCACGGGTGCGGGCGCGTTCCAGCCACCGACCGTGTCACTGCCCAAGGCGGGCGGGGCCGTTCGCGGGATCGGGGAGAAGTTCGAGAGCAACGCGGTCAATGGCACCGGCACCCTGACCGTGCCCCTGTCCACCAGCCCCGGGCGAGCGGGATTCGGGCCGTCGTTCACCCTGCGGTACGACTCCGGGGCGGGCAACGGCCCGTTCGGATTCGGCTGGCGATTATCCCTGCCTGCGATCACGCGCAAGACGGACAAGGGCTTGCCGCAGTACGTCTCCCGCTCCACCGCCGAGGACGTGTTCACGTTGTCCGGGGCGGAGGACCTGGTCCCCGAGCCCGAGCCGCTGTCCCGTGTGGAAGCCGGGCGCGGTTACGAGGTGTGGCGGTACCGCCCGCGCATCGAGGGGCTGTTCGCCAGGATCGAGAGATGGACGGACGCGGCCTCGGGCGAGACCCACTGGCGCTCGGTCTCACCCGGCAACGTCACCACCGTCTACGGCCGCACGGCCGACAGCCGGATCGCCGATCCGGCGGACAGCGGCCGTGTCTTCAGCTGGCTGATCTGTGAGAGCTATGACGACACCGGCAATGCCGTGGTCTACGAGTACAAGCCGGAGGACTCCGAGGGAATCGATCCCTGGCTCGCGCATGAACGGCACCGCTCGCCGAGGGACCGTGCGGCCAACCGATATCTGAAGCGGGTGACGTACGGCAATCGTCCCTCACGGCTGATCGACCCGGATCTGTCCCGGGCCAGGTGGATGTTCGAGCTCGTCCTCGACTACGGCGAGCATGACGGGGACGATCCCCGCCCGGTCGGCACCAGCCCCTGGAGGTGCCGCGAGGACGCGTTCTCCAGCCACCGCGCGGGCTTTGAGATCCGTACCCACCGGCTGTGCCGCCGGGTGCTGATGTTCCATCATTTCCCCGGCGAACCGGGGGTCGGCCAGGACTGTCTGGTCCGTTCCACCGACCTCTCCTACCGCGAGGACCCGACGGCCTCGTTCCTCGTATCGGTGACCCAGGCCGGGTACCGGCGCCGGGACGGGGGCGGCCTGCTGCGGAAGCCGATGCCCCCGCTGGAGCTGCGCTACAGCGAGGCCGTCGTCGACACTCGGCCGCGTGCACTGCCCCCGGAGAGTCTGGAGCACCTTCCGGCCGGGCCGGACGGACCGGGGTACCAGTGGGTCGATCTCGACGGAGAGGGCATCGCGGGCGTCCTCACCGAGCAGGGCGGCGGCTGGTTCTACGCATCGGCTCTGGGCGGCGGCCGGTACGGCCCCCTGCGGGAAGTCGCCACCCGGCCGTCCACCGGGGCACGGGGCGGGGTGCGCCCCCAGCTCGTCGACCTCGCCGGAGACGGGCGCCTGGACCTCGTCGACTTCGGCGGCACCGCACCCGGCTTCCACGAGCGCACGGAGGAGCGGGACTGGTCGCGTTTCCGGCCGTTCTCCGCGCTGCCCACCGTGGACTGGCGCGATCCCCAACTGCGCCTGGTGGACCTGACGGGCGACGGCCGTGCCGATGTGCTGATCACCGAGGAGGACGTGCTCAGTTGGCACTCCTCACTGGCCGAGGAGGGATTCGGGCCCGCACGGCGCACCTGTCCGCCCCTGGACGAGGAGCACGGACCCCGCGTGGTGCTCGCCGACGCCGAGCAGTCGATCCACCTGGCGGACATGTCCGGCGACGGACTGTCCGATCTGGTCCGGATCCGCAATGGCGAGGTGTGCTACTGGCCCAGTCTTGGCTACGGCCGGTTCGGAGCCAAGGTCGACATGGACGGCGCACCATGGTTGGACGAGCCGGATCAGTTCGACCCTCGGCGGATCAGGCTGGCCGATATCGACGGCTCGGGCACCACCGACCTCATCTACCTCCACCGCTCAGCGGTCCGTCTCTACGCCAACCGCTCGGGGAACTCCTGGGCCCCGGTCCATGAACTGCCGGTCTCCTTCCCACGGGCGGACAGCGTCTCCCAGGTCTCGGTGGTGGATCTACTCGGCAGCGGCACGGCCTGTCTGGTGTGGTCCTCTCCCCTGCCGGGCGACGCGGGGCGCCATGTCCGCTATATCGACCTGATGGGCGGCCACAAACCGCATCTCCTGGTGGAGGTGCGCAACAACCTGGGGGCCGAGACCCGCGTCAGCTACGCGCCGTCGACCCGGTTCCACCTTGAGGACAAGGCCGCGGGCAGGCCGTGGCTCACCCGGCTGCCGTTTCCGGTCCAGGTGGTCGAGCGGGTCGAGACCCTGGACCGGATCAGTGGAAACCGCTTTGTCACGCGGTACGCCTACCACCACGGCCATTTCGACGGGGCGGAGCGCGAGTTCCGGGGCTTCGGGATGGTGGAGCAGTGGGACACCGAGAGCTTCGCCGCGCTGGCCGCGTCCGGCGCCGGCAACGCCGACGAGGCACACCACGTCCCGCCCGCTCTGACCCGGACCTGGTTCCACACCGGCGCGGTCGATCAAGATGGTGGCCTGGCCCGGCAGTTCGCGCGCGAGTACTCCGGGCACCCGCTGCTCCCCCGCACCACCCTGCCCCCGGTGCCGCTCACCCCCGACGAGGAGCGGCAGGCGTACCGCGCGCTCAAGGGCTCGATGCTGCGCCAGGAGGTGTACGCGCTCGACGGCACGGAAGCGGAGTCGCGGCCGTACAGCGTGATCGAGCGCAACTACACGGTCAGACTGCTGCGCCACGCCCACGGGGAGCAACCGCCCGGTGCTGAACCGCCGTACGCGGTGTTCTTCGCCCACCCGCGCGAAACCCTCACCGCACACCACGAGCGAAAGCTGTACGACGTCGAAGGACGACCGAGTGCTGACCCCCGGCTCAGCCATGAACTGGTGCTGGCCGTGGACGACTTCGGCAATGTGCTGCGCTCGGCGTCGGTCGGATACGGCCGTCGCCATCCCGACCCGGACCCGGCGCTCACTTCCGAGGATCGGGTACAGCAGCACCGGCGCCATGTGGTGCACACCGAGCACGGCTACACCCATGCGCTGGACCAGCCGGACGCGTACCGTACGCCGGTGCGCTGCGAGACCCGGGCGTGGGAGCTGCTGGCCCTGAGCCCGGACGGCCCCCTGTTCGCCCCGGACGAGCTGGACAGTGCGCTCGCCACGACCACCCGTGAACTGCCGTACGAGGAGTGGGACGCCGGCCCGCGCGAGCCGGCGCGGCGGCTGATCGAGCTCAGCCGCACGCTGTTCCGGCGTGATGACCTCACCGGGCCGCTGCCGCTCGGCACACTGGAGCCGAAAGCGCTGCCGTACGCCGGGTATCGGCTGGCCTTCACTCCTGGGCTGCTGGCCGAGCTGTACGGCGACCGGGTGGACGAGACCGTGGTCTCCGGCACCGGCGGCTATGTGCGGCTGGAGGGCCATGACGGCTGGTGGATCTCGTCCGGCCGGGTCTTCTACTCCTCGGTCGGCGTCGATGAACTCGACCACGCCCGGCGGCACTTCTTCCTCCCCCACCGCTTCCAGGATCCGTTCGGCGCGGTCACCGAGGTGGCCTACGACCCGTACGACCTACTGGTCCAGCAGGTGCGGGACGCGGTGGGCAATGTGGTCACGGCAGGTGAGCGTGACCCCGAGGACCGCCTCCTGCGCAAGGGGAACGACTACCGCGTACTCCAGCCGCGCATGGTGATGGACCCCAACCGCAACCGCTCGGAGGCCGTCTTCGACGCGCTCGGCATGGTGGTCGGCACCGCGGTCCGGGGCAAACCGGAGGAGCGCCTGGGCGACACGCTCGACGCCTTCGACCCCGACCCGGACGAGGCAACCGTCACCGCCTACTTCCATGACCCGCTGAGCGATGCGCACCCGCTGCTCGGCGGCGCCACCACCCGCCTGCTCTACGATCTGTTCGGCTACGTCCGCACCCGCGACCACGAGCGCCCCGGCTGCCCGGCGGTGGCCACCCTGGCCCGTGAGACCCACGTCTCCGACCTCGCGGACGGCGAGCGGACCCGGATCCAGCACAGCCTGTCCTACTCCGACGGATTCGGCCGGGAGATCCAGAAGAAGGTGCAGGCCGAACCCGGCCCGCTGATCGACAGCGGCCCGGACATCGCACCACGCTGGGTCGGTACCGGCTGGACGGTGTTCAACAACAAGGGCCAACCGATCCGCAAGTACGAGCCGTTCTTCTCCGCCACGCACACCTTCGAGTTCGCGGTCATGGCAGGTATCAGCCCGGTGCTGTTCTATGACCCGCTCGGCCGGGTGGTGGCCACCCTGCACCCCGATGACACCTGGGAGAAGACGGTCTTCGACCCCTGGGGCCGGGCGGACTGGGACGTCAACGACACGGTGCTGGCCGACCCTCGCCAGGACCGGGACATCGGCGGCTATGTACACCGCTTCCTGGCCCGCGGCCACGGCTGGCGAAGCTGGTACGACCGTCGCGCCGAAGGTGATCTCGGTCCCGCCGAGCGTACGGCGGCCCACAAGGCCGCGGCGCACGCCGGGACGCCGACCCGCACCTGGGCAGACACCCTCGGCCGCACCTTCCTCGCCCTGGCGGACCAGGGCTCCGCCTGGTACCTGACGCGCACCCGGCTCGACATCGAGGGCAATGAACGCGAGGTGATCGACGCGCTGGGACGGGCGGTGATGCGGTACGCCTATGCGATGCCGGGTGGGCGGGTGCGCCAGGCGAGTATGGAGGCCGGAGAGCGTCTGGTGCTCAACGATGTCACCGGCAAACCGGTGTACTCCTGGAACGGCAGGGGCTTTCGGTTCCGCACCGAGTACGACGCGCTGCGCCGCCCGGTCCGCAGCTTTGTGGGGGGCGGCGACCTGCCCGGCGAAATCCTGCACGAGATCACCGAGTACGGCGAGGGCGTCCCGGACGCACCGCACCTCAATCTGCGCGGCCGTGTGTTCCGTTCGTATGACGGCGCCGGCGTCGCCACGAGCGCGGCCTACGACTTCAAGGGCAATCTGCTCGAGGCCGGGCGGCGGCTGACGGTGGCATACCGCCGGTCCCCCGACTGGGCGGGCGATGTGGAGCTGGAGGACCGGGAGTACACCAGTGCCACACGCTATGACGCCCTGAACCGCCCGGTGGAACTGACCGGTCCGGACGGCAGTGTGACCCGCCCGTTGTACAACGAGGCCAACCTCCTAGAACACCTCGCCACCCGGCTGCGGGGCGCACCGGAACCGACCGTGTTCGTCTCCGGCATCGACTACAACGCTCGCGGCCAGCGGACCTCGATCACCTACGGCAACGGCGTACGCACCGACTACGCCTGGGATCCGCTGACCTTCCGGCTGGCCCGGCTGCGCACCACACGCGGCGGCACGGCGCTCCAGGACCTCGGCTACACCTACGACCCAGCCGGAAACATCACCCGCATCGAGGACACCGCCCAGCAGACCGTCTTCTTCCGTAACCGCCGTGTGGACCCCAGCGCGGACTACACCTACGACGCGCTGTACCGGCTGACCGAGGCCACCGGCCGTGAGCATCTGGGCCAGGCGGCCGGCGCTCCGGTCCCCACCAGCCAGGACGACACCCCGCGGGTGCGCCTGGCGCACCCGGGCGACGGTCGCGCCCTGGGCCGTTACGTCCAGCGCTATGTCTACGACGCCGTCGGCAACATCCTCTCGATGGCTCACCGGGGAGACGACCCGTCCCGGCCCGGCTGGACGCGCGCCTACCGCTACGCGGAACCCAGTCAGCTGGAGCCGCAGCACTCCAGCAACCGCCTGACCGGCACCACGGCGGATCCGGACGAGGCCCTCCAGCGGTTCGGCTACGACACACACGGCAACATCACCGCACTGCCCGAACTCCCCCTCATGTGCTGGGATTTCAAGGATCAGCTGTGTGCGAGCGCACGTCAGGTGGTGAAGAGCGGGGACAGCCCGGAAACCACGTACTACGTCTACGACGCCACCGGGCAGCGCGTGCGGAAGGTCACCGACGGACCGGCCGGTGTCCGGACGCATGAGCGGATCTATCTCAGCGCGTTCGAGATCTACCGTGAATACGGCACGGGGGGCGCCGTCTCACTGGAACGCGAGACCCTGCACATCCTCGACGACAAGCGGCGCATCGCACTGGTCGAGACCCGGACCGAGGGCATCGATCCCGCTCCGCACCGGCTGGTCCGCTTCCAACTGGGTAATCATCTGGGCTCGGTGGCCCTGGAACTGGATGCCACCGGCGCGGTGATCTCCTACGAGGAGTACTACCCCTACGGGTCCACCTCCTACCAAGCCGTGCGCAGCGGCGTCGAGGCGCCCAAGCGCTATCGCTGTACCGGCGAGGAGCGCGACGAGGAATCCGGCCTCTATTACCACGGCCTCCGCTACTACGCCCCATGGCTCGGACGGTGGACCAGCTGCGACCCCATCGGCATCGAGGATGCGCACAACCTCTATCTCTACGTCGGTGACAGACCGGTCGGCAGCAAGGACCCCACCGGCATGTGGGAGATGCCGAGTTGGCGCACGGTCGCCGTGGTCACCGCTGTGGTGGTGGTCGGTGTGGCGGTCACGGTGGTGACCGCGGGTGTCGCCGGGCCAGCCGTCGCCGCCGCGGCGACGGCCGCGGCGGGTTCCGTCGGCCTCGGCGCCACGGGTGCGGCGGTGGTGAGCGGAGTGGCCGTCGGCGCCACCGCCGGGGCCGCCGGGGGGCTGGCATCCGGCCTGGTCGGTGAGACCACCCGGCAAACGGTCAACAGCCGTGCGCTGGGCCTGGGCAACGAGGAGTTCAGCGGCAAAGCCATCGCCCGGGCCGGTGGGGAGGGACTGATCACGGGGGCCATCGGTGGCGCGGTGACGGGAGGGCTGGCCGGTGGCCTCACCCAGGCCGCGCGTGGCGGTGCGCTGGGAGCGCGCCTGGCGACCCACGCGGTCGCCTCGGGCAACCCCGCCGTCCCCGCTGTCTCCCGTGCCACGTCGACCGCGATTCAGGCCGGACGTGTGGCCAGGAATGTGGGGATCGGCGCGGTGAGCGGAGGCGTGGGTGCGGGAGCGTCGGAGTTCACCCGGCAGAAGCTGCGCGGTGAGGACACGGACCTGGGGAAGATCGGGGCCGCGAGTGGCCTGGGTGCCGCTCTGGGCGGTGCCGTGCCCCTGGGTGTGGCGGGAGTCCGCTCGGCGCGGGGCGCACTGACCCGAGGGCGGGTCACCGCGCTGTCCGATGACGTCGATATCCAGGCGAACGCCTTTGAAGCTTCGGAGTTGGACCGCTCGATCCCGAACAACCGGCAGGTATTCAACTCGCACGGCGAGCCGGGCCGTGTGGAGATCAACGGCACGATGCAGCCGATCGGAGATCTGGCGCCGCTCATCGAGGCCAATCCCAGTCGCCTTGTGACCATCCGGGCGTGTGAGGTCGCACAGGATCCGGCTGCGCTCAGGAGTCTGGCGGAGAGCACCGAACGCACCGTCACCGCGTTCACCGAACCGACACTGATGACCACCGACTACATGAACCCGAGCACGCTGCACGGAAGCACGGTGGTTCCCGCGACGCCCACGACCTTCGTTCCGGACACGCAACCCGCGACACACCAGCTGTACCGGAACCTCACCATTGGCCTCACGGCCTCGCAATCGTCGCGGGACCGCTGACAGGGGGGTTGAATTCCATGGCGTCCATCATCGTGCTGCGGCTGCATCCGGTCGAACCGGTCGCGGGAGAGGACTTCACCAGCTATCTGACCGGGCTCAGCATCACCGCATGGGATCTGACCTTCAGCACACCGCTGGACGGGATCCTCGTCGGCACCGCCACCTACAAGCCCCCGCCGGACACGAGCACCACGATCGTGCAGCACTACAGTCCGCCCGGCGGAGGGCTGCCGCCCGTCCCGGCCGAACCGCTGGCCGTGGCCACCGCGGTGATCAAGGTGCCCGACCCACCGGACCACCCCGAGCACGGGACGCGCGATCTGCGGCTGGAGATCACCCGGGCCGGGAAGCAGATCGTCCACCGCCAGGTGTACTTCAACGTGCCGGAGCAGCAGCACGACGGGCCGCTGCCCCTGGCCGCGTATCCCCTCCTCGGCCCGAGCCTGTTCCTGCCGCTGCCCGCCGCCGCTCTCGACAGTCAGAACCCCCTGGAGCTGCCCGCCGACGGCACCCCGCCGCGCTTCGCGGACCTGCGCAGGGCCGTCACCGATGTGCTCGGGCACGATCCGGGGGACACCGACGCCCTGCCCACCCTCACCCCGCAGCAGGCCAGGCATGTCGCCTACGAGATCGTCTGGAACAACGCGCTGCGCCCGCTGCCGGTACCCGATCCCTACAACCCGGCCGTCCCGAACCAGTCCACGCGCTCCCTCGAAGCGATGTACACCGGCAAGAAGGGCGACGACGACCCGAGCGAACAGGCCCGCCGCCGCTTCGAGGGCGAGCGGCAGGCGTACTACGCGAAGGGGAACGCGGAGGCCGAGCGGCTGGCCGGGTTTGTGTTCGCGCTGAGCGGCGCGGTCGCGGCCGAGGCGCGCAGTCGGCAGGCCGACCGGGCCGGGCTGGACTTCCCGGTCCAGCTCACCGCTCCCCCGACCGGCACCGGAGCCCGATACCGGGAGGCCAAGGTCATCCTCAATGGCCTCGGAGCGCTGCCCGAGCCCCGGTTCGGCGTACCGGCCGCGTATTTCTACGTCCTGTCGGCGACCATGCCCACCTCCGTGGCCGCCGACCGGCGGTACGAACTGGCCGTCCTCGCGGACGAAAAGCACACCCGCGACACTTTACGGACCGCCATCACACTCGGGGTGCTCGAGGAGGCCGCCGACCAGGACGGTGTGGGGTTCGAACCGCCCCTGGCCACCACGCACACGAACATCAACCAGGCCGCGCGACGGCTGCGCGCGCTGGGCGCAGCCACGGGCCCGGCCACGCCTCTCACAGCCGACCATGTGCGGACGCTGCTCGAGAGCCATCTGGCGTTCAAGGGCGAGGACATCGCCGCCTTCTGGGGCGGGCTGACCTCCGCGGCCGATCTGGCCGCCCATCTGGAGCTGGTGCTGCGTGCCCTCACCGGCGGCCATGACACGCTGGTCGAGAGGATCAGGACCTCGTTCGCCGTCGGCTCGGCGGCGGAGCTGGCCCAGAAGAAGGCCGAGGACTGGCGCGCCCTGTTCCGCACACCGGACGGTGGCATCGACGACACGCTGCTGCCGCCGTTCATCATCGCGGGGAGCCCACAGGACCGGGTGAACGCGTTCATCCGGCACGTCGCCAAGTTCTTCGCCCTCACCACCGAGACCGGCGACCGGGAGGCTCCCGAGCCGGAGCTGCCCCCACGGTTCCGGGAGCTCCACCGGGATCCGCTGACCGCCTTCACCGGCTTCTACGGCCCGGACTTCACCTTCGGTGAGCCCTGGGACGAGGACCGGATGCACGGTGCCGTCACCGATGTGTTCCCCGATGACCACGACGCACGCGCCTGGCTGGAACAGCTGATCCGGGCCGTGGACGAACTCACCCTGCTCGCCCAGGCGATCCCGGCGGGGGACCGGCGGTTCTCCGCGATGGAAGCGCTCTACGCACGCGGTTTCACCAGCCGTGCCCAGGTGCGGGAGCTGTCGCTCGAGGAGTTCACCCGCGCGCTCACCGGCACCGTAGTCCACCAGGATGCCCCGCTCCTCCACGCGGCGGCGACCGCTGTCGCGGAGGGGGGAGACGGAGCGGGGGACGATGAGCCGGGCTGCTTCGTGCCCGTCAATCCGGGCGGACGGCTCGTCGACTGCCGGCCGCCGGACCATCTCTCACCGCTGGGACCGATGGCCTACTTACAGCAACTGCTCCGGCTCAGTACCCGCTCGACGTGTGAGGACCCCACACCGAGCGGTGACTTCAGCGATGTGGGCGATCTGCTCGCGGCCCGCCGCGGCCCGGCGGGCGAACTCCTGGCGTCCGAGGCCAATCTGTCCACTCCGCTGCCGGTGATCGACCTCGTCAACGAGTGCCTGGAGGCCGTCGCGACCCATCCGGGCGACCCGGTGGGCGCGGTGTACAACACCAGTGGCACGGAGCTGGGCGGCCACACCCTGGGATCGCCGCATGACCCGCCCACCCTGTTCGCCGCGCTGCCCGAGCACTCCACCCCCGCGACCCCGGTCGCCGAACCCGGTGCCTACGAGATCCTGCGCAAGGACTTCTCCGCCCCGGCGCTGCCGTACGCACAGGCCCTCGACATCAACCGCGGTTATCTCCGACATCTGCGCACCAGCCGATACGCCACCATGCGCCGCTTCCGCGCGGACATCACCGAGCTGGTCCTCGACCCGGCAGCCGAGCCCGCGGGCTTCCAGCGCCATCTGTGGCGCTACCCGGTGCGCGCCGAACTCGCCCATGAGTACCTCGGGATCACTCCCGAGGAAGCCGAGCTGCTCTACGGCACGGGTGAGCTCCCGCTGTGGGAGTTGTACGGTTTTCCGGCGGAGACGGTCGGTGACCGGCCCTGGACCCGGATCGTCGTACGGCTTCCGGAGTTCCTGGCGCGCACCGGGCTGAGCTACTGCGCGTTCCTGGAGCTGTGGCGGTCCGCGTACGTGCGGTTCTGCGCCTATCTGCCGAGTGACGCGCGGGACACCAACGGGGACGCCAGCGGTGTGCGGGACGACGCCGCTGTCCGGGACGACGTCGACGATTGCCTGCCGTTCCCCGACTGCGAGCCCTGCCATCTCACCGACTACCGCATCCGGTTCACCGATCCCCAGGACCCTGAGCAGGCGCTCCGTCGGCTGGCGGTGTTCATCCGGCTGTGGCGCACCCTGCGCGCCTTGCCCGGCGGCGGGTATCGATTCGCCGAACTCCGGGACATCTGCGAGGTGCTGGGACTGTTCGGCGCCGAGGGGACCGTCGCCCCGGGCTTCCTCCGGCAGCTCGCCGCCTTCCAGCTCCTGCGCGACGACTTCCGGATCGCCCTCACCGACGGCAGTCCGCCCGCGCCCGGCGAGACCGGTGAGCGGCGGACGCATCTGCTGGCGCTGTGGGTAGGGCCGGACGCCACCCACTGGGACTGGGCCGTCGACGAGCTGCTGGACCAGGTCCAGTGGCATGCGCGAGCCCGGCACGGCTGCGGCTGCCGCCCACCGGAATTCCGCAAGCTGCTCGCCGAGAACCTCGGCCCGCTCTCCCGGCTGGCCGGTTTCGATCCCGGGTCAGCGGCCGACACCTGGTCCGCGCGCCCGACGCACACCCTGCGGTTCGCCGAGGTCCTGGGCAAGATCTACGCCTCCGACTTCGGCATCGGAGAAATCCTGTTCCTGTTCACCACCGATGATCACTTGGACGGCGACGATCCGTTCCCGCTCCAGCCGGGGAACGAGGCGCTCGACTCGCCCCTCGGCCTGCCCGACGACGAGACGCGCTTCTCGCTGTGGGATCTGCGCCGGGCGCTGCTCGCCGTGGAGGTGTCCGACGAGGACGCCGCCGCCTGGTCCTGGGACCGTATCTCCACCACCCTGCGCGGGGAGTTCGGCTTCACACCACCCAGCGGGTCCCCGGATCCGCTGCTGTCCCTCGGTACACACTTCTTCCCCTCGGTGCTGGAGACCTGCGGGCTTCCGGTGCCGATCGCCGACCGGCAGTACCGGACCGGGCTGCCATCGGCGGACACCGCCCCGCTGATGTGGAACACCCCGCCCGACGGTCCGTTCCGCTACGACACCGCGGCCGAACAGCTGTGGACCCAACTGCCGCTGACCGATGAGGCGGTGATCGCGAAACTCGGCCGGGTCCGCCAGCTGAAGCCCGCGGAGCAGACCGCGGTACGGGAGCTGTACTTCCTGCCACGCGCCGATCTCGCGCCCTTCGCCTTCCTCTTCGGCAACCTCGCGGACGCCGAGGAGCGGCTGCTCCAGGAGCCCGACGAAGGCCACCGCTGGGCGTATTTCCAGCGCTCGTTCGCCCGCACTCACGCCCGCTGCCGGATCATCGCCGAGCACCTGGCCGGACATGTGGCCGAGTGGATCGGACGCCCCGGGGACAACGGTGGCGACGACTGCGGCGCGGCGGATCTGGCCTGGACGCTGCTCGGGCATCTGTACGCCGATGAGAACCGCGCCCTCGGCCCATGGGAGTCCGACTCGGGCGAGCGGCCCGCCGTCACCTGGCCGGACCAGCCGACCGGCGGCGCCTTCGCGGCCCTGCTCGGTCTCACCGGCACCGGGCTGCTGGGTGAACTCGCGCCGGAGGGCGGCCCGACCGTCTGGCGCGAGCTCCGCGGGCCGATGTCCGCCTTCGGACCGGAGGTGGACGCCGCGGGGGTGCAGCTCCCGACCGTACTGCCTGGCCTCGACGTGACGTTGAGCGAAGCGCAGAAGCGCTTCGTCAGCGTCCGTAACGGCCTGGCGCTCGCCAACCCTGACGGCCGGCCGCTGGGCAGTGCGCAAGGCTGGACCGCGCGGTGGAGCGGGGCGCTGCTGATCGATGAGGAGGGCGGTTACACCTTCCGGGCGGGAGCCCCGGCCCCCGTGGGACAGCCGCCCGACGCCGCGGCCGCGCACCGCAAGCGCTGGCGGGTGTCCCTGCGGCGCGGGCAGCGCAGCTGGGTGCTGCTGAGCCACGACTGGCCGGACGAGACCGCGCCGCCGGACTGCTCCGCCCCGCTGACGCTGCGCCGTGGCGTGTACCAGCTGGTCGTCGAACTGGCGCAGCCACGGCCGGAGTTCGCGCGCCCGGAGGACGTCTGCCCGGCCACCGGCGGGTTCGAGGTCGCGTACGCGGGGCCCGACAGCGGAGGCGAGCTGGTCACGCTCCCCTATGAGCGGCTGTTCCACGACCGCAAGGACGGGCCGCTCGACGAGGGGCTGTGTGTGCGGGGCGCCGCCCGGAGCTTTCTGCGCGGCCGGTTCACCAGCACCCTGCGCGATATCCGCCGCACCTATCAGCGGGCCTTCAAGGCCCTGCTGTTCACCAGCCGATTCGAGCTGTCCGCGCGTCCCGCCGCCGACGACGGACAGTCCGAGCTGGGCTATCTGCTCGCCCACGCCGAGGACTTCACCGGCACCTCGTACTACCGCCACGGCGGCGGCTTCCGGGTGCACCGCGCCTTCCTGGACGTCAACTTCCTTCCCTTGAAGGACAATTACCGCCCCCCGGCTCCCGCCCAGGACCGCCGGATGAACCCTTCGCCCCGCCGTCGGCAGGCGCTCTTCGACTGGTGGGAGCGGATCTTTGACTACACCGTCGTGCGCCGCGACGCGGTCACGGCGCCCGAGCGTCCACTGTGGCTCCTGTTCCACGAGGCCGCCGAGAACCACCCGGACGATCCGGCCCATCTGCTCCGGCATATGGGGGTGGATCTGCTGCACACTCCCCTCGTCCTCCGCTACTTCCCCGGTCATCAGGTGTCCAGCGCCGACCTGGAGGACGAGCGCTGGGCCATCCGCGTCTGGCACGCCGACACCTGGATCCGCGCGCTGCGCCGCCACTTCCTGGTCAAGGACCTCCAGAGCGCCCGACCCGATCTGTGGGCCTCCGACGACCCAGGTGCGCTCCCGGCCGGAGAGACCGTCACCGGCAATCAGAACCTCACCCGGTTCGTCCGCGAAGGCTGCTTCGAAAACGGTCAGCCGCGTCGGTACGAGGACGTCAAACGGCTCAACGACGGGCTGCGGGAGCGGGCCAGAGCCGCACTGCACGCCTATCTGTGCGCGATGGACCGGGTGCCGCTGCCCGACGGCGCGTCGGTCTCCGAGCCGGGGCAGCTCAGTGAGGTGCTGCTGCTCGATGTCGAGGCCGGGCTGTGCGAGCGGACGACCCGGATCGAGGAGGCGATCGGCGCCGTCCAGCTGTTCATCCGGCGCGCCCAGCTCGGCCTGGAGCCCCGGTTCACCGTGACGCCCGCCTTCTCCCTGCTGTGGGAGCGGCGTTTCGCCGACTACCGGCGGTGGGAGACCTGCACCCGGCGGGAGCTCTACCGGGAGAACTGGATCGACTGGGAGGAGCTGGAAGAGGCCCGGCGCGGCGAAGGGTTCCGTCTCCTGGAAGCCGAACTGCGGGGCGCCACGCTCACCGTGCCGCTGCCCGGCGGTCTGGAGCACTGGAGCGGAGGGCGGCCACCCGTCCACCCGGGTCTGACGCCGCTCCAGGCGGACCGGCCCGCCGGGATCCAGGGACTCGACCCGGCCAGGGAGGGTCTCGATCTGCTGGGCACACCGGAGTGGTCCGCCACACCGTCATGGCTGGCAGCCGTGGGGCTCTCCGCCGGTGATGGAGGCGGCAGCGGAAACGGGGACAACGAGGGCGGTCAGGACGGCGACGGGCCGCGGCTGACGGCGCGCGGGGAGTCCGGCGGGGCCGATGCGGACATCTCCCTGTGGATCCAGGCCGCCGTGCGCCTGGGCACCCGGTTCATCCGGGTGGCCGCGGCCTGCGAGCCGCCCGCGGCCATGGGGTTCGCTCCCCGCCCGGCGGATGGCGCGGAGATCTGCTGCGCCGACTGTGGCGCCCCGCCGTCGGCGGTGGTCGACGAGTACTACTTCTGGACGGTCGACGTCCGGCACTACGAGGAGCAGGAACAGCAGGCGGAATGGCCCTGGCACCAGCCGGGCGAACTGCCCCGGCTGCTGCACTGGGACAGCGGGCGCGCCGTGCGCCTGGCATGGTGCCGGGTCCACAACGGCCGGTTCCTGCAACCACGGAGGTCGGCCGAGGCCGTCCGGATCGGCGACGGGGACGACAGCGGCGATCTGGAATTCGTCGGCCGCACCGCGGACTCGCTGACGTTCCGGGTGACCGGTGGTATCGCGCCACCACCGCATCTGGGTGCCACGGCCGGTTTCCGTTACGACCTCCCTACGGATGCCGCCGTTCCACTGCCGCTGGTGGTGGAGCCGGCTACAGGCGACACGCCCCGTTACCCGGGGGCGCTGCCCGCGTACCCGTACTTCGCCTACCATGCGCCGGGCACTCCACTGGTGCCCGCCTCGCCTTTCGCCCCGGCCGTGACGGTCGCCGGGACACTGCGGGCCCGCTGCCGGTTCGAGGCCGCCCTCAAGTGGTACGAACTGGCCTTCGCGCCACTGTCCTCGGACTCCGACTGGCTGTACGGGGCCGGGGACGACGCCAGGCAGCGGTCGATCGTCCTGCACTACACCGAGACACTTCTCCAGTGGGGCGATGCGGCGCTCCAGCGGGGTACGCCCGAAGCGTTCGGCCACGCCCGGCTGTTGTTCGACACCGCGGCCAGGCTGCTCGGCGCCCGGCCCCGTACGATCCGGGCGGAAGCGGGCCGCGAACCGGACACCGTCGCGGATTTTGTTCCGCTCGCCCCGCCGCTCAATCCCCGGCTCGTCGCGCTCTACGACCGCACCGCCGACCGTCAGGGCCTGATCCGGGCCTGTCTCGACGCCCATCGGCTGCGCCGACCGGCCCTGCCCTACCCAGGTGCGTGGCCGGACGCGGGAAGGGCATCCGCGCGGCCCTGCCCGGACGACGCGGACTGGTGTGCGCCGCCCAGCCCGTACCGCTTTGTCTTCCTGGTACAGAAGGCCGTGGAGCTGACCGGTGAGGTGCGCACGCTCGGCACCGCGCTGCTCACCGCGTACGAGAAGGGCGACGCCGAGTACCTCGCCTCGCTGCGCGCCACCCAGGAGAGCCAGCTGCTGGCCCTCGCCTCGCAGGTCCGGCAGCAGCAGTGGCGGGAGGCCGACTGGCAGCTCCAGGCACTGCGCAAGACCAAGGAGATGACACAGACCCGCCGCAACTACTACGCCGCGCTGGTCGAACACGGTCTGATCAGCAAGGAGATCGAGTACGAGAACCTCACCGGTACGGGCCTCGCGCTGCGTACGGCGAGCAATGTCACCGAGGGCATCGCGCAGATCATGGGACTGATCCCGGACATGTTCGTGGGGTTCCCCTGCAACCAGATCCAGCCGCCGGTGGGCTCCAAGCTGGGCGGCGTGTTCTCGGCAGCGGCCCGGATCACCAACGGCCTCGCCGAGATCGCGAACACCACGGCGGGGCTGCGGCTGACCCAGGCGGGCTGGGAGCGGCGCGAGGAGGAGTGGCGCCACCAGGTGGAGGTCCTGGACATCGAACTGGAGCAGGTGGAGCGGCAGATCCTCGCGGCCGAGCGCCGTCGGGGCATCGCGCTGCGCGAGCTGGAGAGCCATCAGCGGCAGCTGGAACACTCCGTCGATGTCCAGGACTTCCTGCGCTCCAAGTTCACCAGCCATGACCTCTATCTGTACCTCCAGCAGGAGACGGCGGCGCTGTACGACCAGCTGTACGAGCTGGCCGTGCACGCGACCCGGCAGGCGCAGCGGGCGTTCAACATCGAGCGGGGACACACCGTGCGCGACTTCCTGCCGGTGGAGGACGGCTACGATCTGCGCGAGAGGCTCCTCGCCGGGGAGCGGCTCCAGCTCGCCCTGCGGCAGATGGAACACTCCTACCTCGACGAGAATCTCCGCGAGTACGAACTGACCAAGCACTTCTCGCTGCGACGGGACTTCCCCCTCCAGTTCCTGCTGCTCCAGGCCACCGGTGAGTGCGAATTCGAGCTCGCGGAGTGGATGTTCGACCAGGACTACGGCCACTACCTGAGGCGGATCAGGAACGTCGGCCTCACCATCCCCTGTGTGGTCGGCCCGTACGCGGGGGTGCACTGTCGGCTGACACTGCTCAGCAGCAGTACCAGGATCAGCCCCGAGCTGACCGTGCCACCGGCCGGGTGCTGCGGGGAGGAGGGACCGGACAACGGCTATCCGGCCCTGCCGGACGATCCGCGCGTCGTCAACGAATATCTCGCCACCGAAGCCATCGCCACCTCCACCGGGCAGAACGACACGGGCATGTTCGAGCTCAACTTCCGGGACGAGCGAAAGCTGCCCTTCGAATTCCGTGGTGCGGTGAGCCGGTGGCGCATCGAAATGCGCCCGCGGAACAACCAGTTCGACCTGGACACGGTGGCGGACGTCCTGCTCCATCTCAACTACACGGCGCGCGAGGGCGGGGATGCCCTACGCCACGCGGCGGAGGAGATCACGGATCGCCATCTGCCCGGCTCCGGGTTGCGGTACTTCGACGTACGGCACGACATGACATCGGCCTGGCACGCCTTCCAGCGCCCGCACGGTGAGGACCGGCACCACGAACTGACGCTGAGGCTCGGGCGGGGGATGTTCCCCTTCCTGCCGGGTGGCCCGGACGTACGCGTCAGCCGTCTGGAGCTGTTCTTCGAGACGGCCGACGCGGTGCCCAGCGAACACCGCCTGCTGCGCTTCACCCCCGCCCGCCCCCACGGACATCACTCCGACGACCGGTGCCCCGCCACCGAGGTGCGCTGTGTGGCGGGCGCCGACTGGCCGGGCCTCTTCCACGGGGTCCTCCAGGACCCCGGTTTCGGTCCGCTGGTCCGCACCGGAGAAGGCGACCTCGGCACCTTCTCCTTCCCCGCCCTGCTGCCGGAGGTGACACGCATCCTGCTGTTGTGCGCGTATGAGGTGTGCTGACCGGGCGGATCCCCGCCCATTCTGAAGGCTGCGGTCCGCCCATGGTCCCCAGCCTGCCATGAGGCCCCGGCAGCGCAAGGGCACGGACGGCTGCCGGGCCGCGTCCGGTGCCGACGCCTGGCAACGGCTCATTCCCGGCGCGTTGGGCCACACCTTGGCCCAGCGCGCCGGGAACGGCGGCATCATCCCAGCGGCGCCCCCTCATCGCGGCGCGCCGCGCCCGCTCAGGTCCCCGGTGCGTTCTGCTGGAGGGCGCGGGCACGGGCGCGCTCGGGGTAGCGGGCGGTGAACATGGCGGGCAGGACAAACCCGGCCACCTGGACCGCCGTTGAGGCTGTATCACCTAGATCCTCGGCGTGGACCGCGACCAGGGCCGCGGCGGAGAGGGTGAAGGCGGTGGCCCAGGCGGCTGTGATCACCACGTTGATCCGGCGGAACAGCGGGGTGCTCCACACCTCTCGCGGCGCCTGGCGGCGGGCTATGCCCGTGGTGAAGGGCCGCCCCACGGCGACCGTCACCCATGCGGTGACGGCCAGCCAGCCCAGCGCGAGCGCTCCGCCATAGGACTCGAGGGCGCTGTGCGGACGGGCGAAGGCGAGCGCGGTCAGGCTCGCGAAGAAGACGACCGTGCTGCCCTCCAGCACCAGGGCGTCCGCCTCCACGCCCGATCTGCGCTGCTGCACCAGCAGCCCAGCCCCGATCATCAGGCCCGCCAGCGCACCCCACTGCCAGCCCAGTGAGGACACGACCGCGAAGGCGATCCACGGGATGAAGCCGCGCAGGTAGTTCATATCCGCTCCTCTGTGGGCCGTGCGGCCCTCTCGTCCCCTCGCGGCGACGTTCTCATTCCGACATGTCAAAAGTAGAAGGTCCCGCATTGACGTGTCAACAGTGGAAGGTAAAGTGGAGGTCATGAGTCTTCGCCATGCCGTACTGGGGCTACTGGCCGACCACCCGGCCAGCGGCTATGACCTGATGAAGCTGTTCGAGACCTCGCTGTCGAACGTGTGGGCGGCCACCCAGAGCCAGGTCTACGGGGAGCTGGGCAAACTCTCCGACGCGGGCCTGGTGGCGGTGACGGCCCAAGGCCCGCGCGGCCGCAAGGAGTACGCCATCACCGAGGACGGCAAGGCCGAGCTGCGGCGCTGGCTGACCGGCACACCACCCACCACGACCCGCCGCAGCGACACCCTGCTGCGCGTGTTCTTCCTCGGTCGGCTCACCCGGTTGGAGGCCGTCACCTACCTGGAGGCCGAGGCATCACGCGCCGCCGCGCGCCGCACCGCCTACCAGGAGATGGAGGAGTCCATCGACTGGGACGACGGCCCGCTGTCGGTCTACGGCCGGATCGTCCTGGAGTACGGCGCGCGACAGTCCGTCATGCACGAGGAGTGGGCCCGCTGGGCCGCCGAGCATGTCGGCGCCCTCGACGAGAGCGCGGATTCCCCGCCGCCCGGACCCGCGGCACCGGCCTAGGCCCTAGTCGAACGATCCCGAGGTGTTCGTCAACCGGCCATCGCCGCCCCGCCACGAAAGGCGACCTCACCGCGCGCCGGGCGCGACCCGCCATCTCGTCGACGACCTCGCCGTGGGCTGGACACTCGACGAGGTCCACGCTTTCGAGGAAGGCGATCTCCCCCGCCGTCTCTGGCGCATCACCCAGAAAACAGGAATCCGCCTGCCCCCGGCGGGAGCGGGAGCAGGCGGATCCGGCTGATGGTGTCCTCAGCGACCGCGTCCGGACCGTACGGGTGCGGTGGCCGAACTGGGCTTGTACGGGGAGACGCCCGCGTAACCGGCGCGGTAGCCGTGGCGGCGCAAGTCGTCGTAGCCGGCACGTCTGCCGCTGTGGAGGGTCGCGTCACACCGTGCCGTACCCCGGGCGCCGGTCACCGCTGTGCACAGCTTCCGGGTACCGGAGGCGTCGGTGAACCGGATGGTCTGACCGCGCAGCGGGGTGCCCTGTGCCGTGGTCAGGGTGGCGGACAGCCCCCTGACCTTCAGGTACGGGGGTGTCAGATGCCGTTGCACGGTGGCCGGGGCCGCTGTGAGACGGGTGGACTTGGTGTGTGTCGCGGTCGGGATGGCGAGTCCGACGGGCGTGTGCAGCCCGGTGATGGGGACCGTGGTCTGGGCGCCGCCGTCCGCGAGGACCTCCACCACCCGGTCGTTGCCGAAGTCGGCGATGAACAGGTTGCCGTGTGCGTCGAGGGCCAGCCCCTGCGGGCTGTTCAGCCCGGTCGTCGGGACGGTCCACTGAGAGCCACCGCGGGCAGGTAGCTTGATCACCCGGTTGTTGCCCGAGTCGGACACGTAGAGGTTTCCGGCCCGGTCGAACGCGAGCCCGGTGGGCTGGGAGAGGCCGATGAGGGGCACGGTGGTCTGGGGGCCGCCGTCGGCGGGCACCTCCACAACGCGGTCGTTGATGAAGTCGGCGACGAACAGGTCACCGTCGGCGTTGAGCGCCAGGCCGTCCGGGTGGAGCAGTCCGGTGGTCGGAACGGTGGTCTGGCCACTGCCGTTCGCGGGGACCTTCACCACCCGGTCGTTGAAGCTGTCCGAGATGAAGAGGTCGCCGCCGCGGTTGAGGTCCAGCCCGATCGGGCGGTTGAGGTCGGTGGTCGGAACAGTGGTCTGGCCACTGCCGTTCGCCGGGACCTCCACCACCCGGTTGTTGCCCGTATCGGAGATGAAGAGGTTGTTGTCGGTGTCGAGCGCGAGACCGGTGGGGCGGGTGAGGCCGGTGGCCGGAACGGTGGTCTGGCCGCTGCCATCGGTGGCCACCTTCAGAACGGTGTTGTCGGTGTACTCGGAGACGTAGAGGGGGACGGTACGCCGGCCGGAGGCGGGAGGCACGGCCGTGGCCATGGTCGCCGGTGCGATGCCTGCCGTACACAGCGCCAGAATTCCTGACAGCGCGGTCAGTCGGTGTCTTGTGGGGAAGCGGGTCATGACACACCCATCTGTTCTGGACGGACGATCGACCCTAGGAACCCGCGGCCCGCCCCCGTCCGCACCACGCCACCGGCCCACCCCGCATCCACCCCAACGGCAGGCGCGGGGCGTGTCCGGGCGGACGCACCCAGGACCGGGCAGGCGGGCTGAGTGGTTCAGCTCCCGCTGGTGATGTCGACGATGGCCGCGCGGAGCTGTTCGATGACCGCGGCGTTGGGGCAGACGTGGCCGTGGCCGTCGATGAACAGCCCCGCGGCTCCGGGGATGGTCTCGGCCAGTGCCCGGCCGTGCTCGGCGGGGATGATCGGGTCGTCCGCCCCATGGATGACCAGTGTCGGTACGGCCAACGCGCGCAACCTGGGCACAAGGTCGCCCACGGCCGCGGTGGCGGCGATGGCGAGCCGGCTGGCGTCCGGGTGCCAGGGGTCGGTCGCGCGGTCGTACTCCCGGGTGAGGATGGCCCGGCACCCTTCCAGGTCGTACTCGGTACGTCAGGCCAACGGCGCGTAGGCGCTGAAGCGGGCCTCGACGACTTGCGTGCCGCTCCCGCGAGGAGTTCAACGGTCGTGAGGGCAAAACCGCTCGGGAGACTCTCTTCGATTCCCACACCAGCACCCCTGTTCCGAAAGGCCCGGAGACGAAAGTCCTGTCTGCTCGAGGCGTTCTCCTCACACAACGTAGCCGGTCGACACCGAAGCGGAACCAAGAGCGAGGGTGGTGCGACGGAAGACGAGTAGCGATTACTCACTGCCGACCGAGGGCTCGCTGATCGGGCCGCCGCCTCCGACCGAGTAGAAATTACTCATCGGGCGGGGTCGGAGCGACGCGAAAGTTGCTGCGGGCAGGAGCCGAGGAGACCACGGGGGACGGCGTCCGGCACAGCGTTTTCTCCCACGGCATGGGCGTGCCGCCCCGCTCCTCCCCCGTCGTGACACCTCAAGGAAGCGATGTGCATGTCCACCACCCTCATGCCCGAATGTGCCGAGCGGCTCATCCGCGGCCGGCGCGCCACCCGGGCGTTCCTCCCGGACCCCGTCCCGGAGAAAACACTGCATGACATCTTCACGCTGGCCGGTGCGGCACCCTCCTCGTCCAATACCCAGCCCTGGCTTGGTCGAGGTGGTCAGCGGCGGTACCCGTGACCGGCTGAGCAAGGCCCTTCTCGCCGCGAAGGAGGAGAACGCGTTCACCTTCGACTACCCCTACAGCGACGACATGTACGCGGGCAACAGCACCCGGTGGCGCCAGGAGATGGGCGCGCGGATGTACAGCGCCATGGGCATCGCACGGGACGACCACGAGGGACGGCATGTCATCCTCCGCGACAACCTGCGGTTCTTCGGCGCCCCGCATGTGGCGCTGATGTTCATGCCGCCCAACGCGGAAGAGCGGATGGCCAATGACACCGGGCTGTACGCACAGACCCTGATGCTGGCCATGACCGCCCATGGCGTCGCCAGTTGTCCGCAGGGATCGTTGGGCTTCTTCTGCGACACCATCCGCGCCACGCTCGGCATCAGCGACAACAAGCTGATCTTCGGGATCTCGTTCGGCTACGCCGACGAGTCATCCCCCAGGAACCAGGACCGGATGCCCCGCGCGGAACTGGCGGAAACCACCCGCTTCCACAGCTAGCAGCACCCCGTGGGCCGACCCGAACACCCCGGACGGGCGGCGGCGCGCTGAGTGGTCCGCGCGGTCATCTCCACCGCGTCGTTCGGCCTGCTCGTGTACGCCCTGGTGGCGAGCGGTCGCGGGACGCCCCGGGGCGGGATCTGACCCGGCCGCGGACTTGCGGCGGCGCGGTGACATCACTCCCGCGCGGACCGCGCGGGTGAACCCGCCCCGCCGTCCCGGAAGATCCGGTCGAGGTGGGCTTCCAGAACCGCCGCGGCGGACCGCGCACAGCGCTGCCCGGCGAGGACGCTGGTGCCCAGTCCCGCGGACATCGCGAGCAGACTGACGGCTTCCAGCCGCGCGTCCACACCGGGCCGGGTCAGACCCGCCTCCTGGGCCTGCGCCAGCAGGCCGGTCACGCTGTCCTCGGCCGCGTCAGGGTTGCTCATGAAGGGCTGAGCGGCGAGCGCCTGGTCGGTCACGGCCAGGATGGTGTAGGACGTGTAGACGAGGTGGAAGACACGGCTCTCCTCGTCGGTCGGCAAGGACGCCATCAGCAGCGCCTCGACCGTCGCGCGCGGGCCAGGGCCGTCCCCGGCGGCACGGATCCGGGCGGCGACCCGCTCCTGGAACCTCGCGACCAGATACTCCAGTCCGTAGAAGAGCAACTTCTCCTTGGTCTGGAAGTAGTACTGCACCAGCCGCAGCGACACACCGGCCTCCGCCGCCACATCCCGCATCCCCACCGCATGCAGCCCGCGTCGCCCCGCAACCCGCAGAAGTGCCTCGGCGATCTCGGTACGCCGCTCCGCGTGGTCCACACGCTTCGGCATCGGCCGCTCTCCGCTCATCGGTTGTACTGACGTGCCCGCACCGGGCCGGAACACCGTCATGGTACAGCCGTACCACGTTGGTGATACGGTCGTACCACGAACAAGGGGATCACACCCGGAGGTGGCCACCCGTGCCCAGAACCACAACCCGCGACCGTGCCCGGCGCGATGTCGGGCGCTATGTGAACGACGACCTGCGCGAGCGCTACTTCGCCGCATGCGACGCCCTCTACGCCATGGGCGCGCCGGCCGTCGCGGAGATGGAGGTGGAGACCAGCTTCGGGACCACACACGTCTACCGGTACGGACCCGACAACCCCTCCGGCGACTCGCGCACCCCGGTCGTCATGGTGCACGGCGCCGGAAGCTGCTCCGCGATGTGGTATCCCAACACCCCCGCACTCAGCGCCGAACGCCCCGTCTACGCCATCGACACCCCCGGCGACCCTGGCCGCAGTGTGCAGCGCGAAGCCATCCACCAGCCCGAACGGGCCGCACAGTGGCTGGAGGAGACACTCGCCGGACTCGGCCTCGACCGCGTCCACCTCGTCGGCTCCTCCTACGGCGGATGGCTCGCCCTCAACCAGGCACACCGCAGCGCAGACCGCCTCGCCTCGGTCACCCTTCTCGACCCCGGCGGTCTCAAGAAGGTGGGACTGCGCTTCTTCGCATGGATCTTCGTCAGCCTCTTCGCGACCTTCGCGCCCAAGGCACTGCGCCCGCGCCTGGCGGCCTGGTTGGAACAGCCCGTCCTTGTCGTACCGCAGCTGCGCGCCATGATCCATCTGGGCGTTCGCTCCTATCGCATACGCCGCCCGGCACCGCTGCCCCTGACCGAGGACGAACTGGCCACCATCCGCACGCCCCTCTACCTGGTCCTCGGCAAGCGAAGCCTCCTGGTCCACCCGCAGCGGCAGGTCGAGCGCGTCCCGCGGGTGATCCCCGGAGCCCGGGCCGAAATCGTCTCCAACACCGGCCACGGACCGCAGATCGACCACGCGGAGGAAGTCAACCGCAGGATGCTGGAGTTCATGCACTCCACCGACTGACCACAGACCGGGTCAGTGGCGGGTCTCCCACCACAGAATGAGCAGAGTCACCGCGCCACTGCCGAGCCTGTGGGCCACGCCCCGCAGGAACTCGGCCGGGAGCGGGTCGAACGCCGTCTCCCTGCGCGTCCCGGCCCGGCGGACCGGATACTTCCTCCACCACTTCACGCTGCGTTTCGCCATGCGACGTTCCTCTCGTCCGTGGGCGTACGGGAACACGGCACGGAAACCCCGCCCCCCTCCGGGCCTGGGAGACGCAGTGCGGTGCGGGCTCCTGCCACGTGTTCGGGGAACGTAGCGCGAAGAGGGTGCTGTCCGTCCACCACGATGCCGTCCGTGGACCCCAAATCCTGGACTGCCGACGGCATTTCCGCCCGGATCTCACCGTGGGTGGCGGTCGACCCCACACGGGCTCCGCGGCCCGCGCCCTAGGGAACGATCGTGGCGTGCAGCCACGCGAAAATCGGAACATCGAGCGTGACGGCGCCGGTTCGGGCGGGCTGGTCACTCGATTCGCCGGACGGGCCCTGCCACTCCCCTGACCGGCCGGACAAGTCCTTGTGCGGAACCTAGGGAGGTTTGGTGGACTGGACGGCATGACACCACTCCCAGACCGCGTCCTGCGGGCGCTTGACCAGTTCAACGCCGCCCACCCCTGGGACCACAACGCCCACTACCACCGGTGGATCCTGCGGCAACTCCCTCGACGCCCCGGCAGTGCCCTGGATATCGGCTCCGGGAGTGGTGATCTGGCCAGACTCCTGGCCACGCGCGCCGCCACGGTGCGGGGAATCGACTCCGATCCGGCGATCACTGCCCGCGCCCGGGAGTTGACCGATCCGGCAACACCCGTCACGTTCACGGTCGCGGACGCGCTGACCGGGATCCCCGACGGCTCTTACGACATCATCACCTGCGTCGCCACGATCCACCATCTGCCCTTCACCGACGCGCTCACCGTCTTCCGCGGCCACCTGGCACCCGGCGGGATCCTGGCGGTGGTCGGGCTTGCCCGCCCGACAACTCCCGTCGACCATCTGCTCGGAGCCGCGGCCATCCCGCTCAACGCCGCCACGGGCTGGATCAAGAACAAGGGCCGCCACGCACCCCGGCCACCCTCGATGACCGCCCGGACCCGACCGGCGGATATGAGCTTCCCCGACATCGTCCGCCAGGCTCGTGACATCCTGCCCGGCGCCCGGCTCCGCCGTCGGCTGTTCTGGCGCTACACGCTCGTATGGCATCGGCCTGAGGCCGACCACGTGGAAGACGCAGCGGACACGGCGCGCTCCCCGGGCCCGTGAGCGGACCGGGGAGCGCGCCGCGCGAAGGTAGCGTCGTGGAGGAACGGGAGTGTGTGGGCGGACGGAGCCCGGGTTCCGCGGATTCCGGAGCGGGTCACGCGATGGCGAGGACCAGCAGGACGAACGCCGTGACGATGACACCGATGCGCACGTAGTGGAACCGGTCCCAACTGCCGAGCTGCTCCTTCCAGTCCGCCGGGAGGCTGTCCGTCGTCCACTGGGCGACGCGGGAGTTGATCGGGACCAGCAGGGCGATGGACATCAGCACGCTCAGCACGAGCAGGGCCGTGGCCGTGGCGACCAGTCCCGCCCCGGTCTCGCCCCAGGCCAGCACCGACCAGACCGCGCCCAGCACAACCGAGCCGATGTACCAGAAGGGCATTACCCTGCCCAGGATCCGGGCTCCGGCACTGCGGGCCACGAGGCCGCCGTTGTTCGGCAGCTGATTGAAGATCGGGTTGAGAAAGACCCCCACCGCGAACTCCACGCCCACCATGAGGCCGACGACCACAACCGTGACGACGGCGAGTGTGTTCTGCATGTCCCCTCCCGAGGCTCCCGGCGCAACTTCTAGCGCCGCTAGGTTCTGATGCGATGCTAGACCACGCATCGCTCGGATGTCTAGCGATGCTAGAATTCACCTATGTCGGTAAAGGAGCGCAAGGAGCGCGAGCGAGCACACCGCCACCAGCTGATCGTCGCGACAGCCCGCGAACTCGCCGAGTCCCAGGGCTGGGACGCGGTGACCACACGTCGGCTGTCGGAGCGCATCGAGTACAGCCAGCCCGTGCTGTACAGCCACTTCCGCGGCAAGCGCGAGATCGTCGGGGCCGTAGCCCTGGAGGGATTCACCGAACTGACCGTGGCCATGCGGCACGCGGTGGCCGACGGTCCGGCCGGGCGAGCGGCGGTGGCCGCGCTCGCGGGCGCGTACGTGGACTTCGCCGAGCGCAACCCCGCGCTCTACGACGCGATGTTCCTCCTCGACACCGGCCTCGCCTTCGCCGACGAGGCCACCCCCGCGCCACTGCGCGAGGCGTTCGGGACACTGCTGGACACCCTCGGCGATGTCGCGGGCGACACCGAACCCGCCCTGTTCGTCGAGGTGTTCTGGTCCGCCCTGCACGGCCTGGTCGCGCTCACCCGCTCGAGCCGGCTCCCCCGGGACGACGCCTCGCGCCGGCTCGACCTCCTGGTGGACCGATTCTCAGGCCGCTGAGAGCGGCCTGAGCGGCACCGGCGCCCGGCCTAGCCCGACTCCGGGCGCTCGGTCCGTGGGCGTTCAGCGCGAAAGCCAACGCCCGGCGCAGCCGGCCGGCGGGCCGTGCGGCGCCCGCGTTCCGGTCGGGCCGCGTAGGGGCGTCTGCGGGGTGGCCGGCACCGTCCCGGGCCCACGTGTCAGGGCCGGTCTCACGGGCACCCGGGGGCAGGACCGCGGCCGGAATCGAACCGGGAGAGGAGCTGGTGATGACGAGTCTTCCCACCGGGTACGCGCCCTCGTCCTACTGGATGGCATCGGCGCCGGGACCCTCCTACCCAGCCCTGGAGCCGGGCTGGGAGGGCAGCGCTCCTGATGTCGAGGTCGCCGTGGTCGGCGGGGGCATCGCGGGCATCTGCACGGCCTGGGAGCTGACCCGCACCGGACGCCGGGTGGCGCTGGTGGAGTCGGACCGGCTCGCCGCCGGGGCCACGGGCCACACCACAGCCAAGCTCTCCGCCCTCCAGGGACTGGCCTACCAGGACATCCGTGCCACCCGGGGCGAGGAAGCCGCCCGGCTCTACGCCACCTCGCAGACCGACGCCGTGGACCGGGTGCGGCAGGTGACCGCCGAGCTCGGAATCGACTGCGATCTGGAGGAGTGCCCCGCCTTTACCTATGCCGAAGGCAAGGAAACCCTGGAAAAGGTGAGCGCCGAGGCGGAGGCCGCATCGGCGGCCGGGCTGGACGCCTCATTCACGACCGGGACCGATCTGCCCTTCCCGGTGGCGGGGGCGGTGGAGGTGGCGGGGCAGGCGCAGTTCCACCCCCGGAAGTATCTGCTGGCCCTGGTGGAGGACCTGGTCGCGCGGGGAGGGCTGATCTTCGAGCACTCACGCGTGGTGAACCTCAGCGAGGGCCATCCGTGCCACCTCACCACCGACCGCGGAGCACGGTTGCGGGCCCGCGACGTGGTGGTGGCCACGGCCTACCCCATCTTCGACCGAGCCCTCCTCTTCCCTCGTCTGGAGGTGAAACGGGAGCTCGTCGTTGCCGCCGTGCTCCCGTCCGACCGCGCCCCGCGCGGGATGTATCTCACGCCGGAAGACGGCACCCGCTCGGTGCGCACCACGCCCTACCGGCAGGAACAGCGGTTGCTCATCGTCACCGGGGAGAAGTTCACCCCTGGCGTCGGTGACGTCGAGCGGCGCTACGAGCGCCTGATCGACTGGACACATGACCGCTTCCCCGGCGCCGAACCCGCCTTCCGCTGGGCGGCACAGGACAACTGGACCACTGATCATGTGCCCTATGTGGGCCCGCTGCACCCCGCCTCCCGCCATGCCTTCGTGGCCACGGGGTTCGCCGGGTGGGGTATGACCGGTGGCGTACTCACCGGCAGGCTGCTGGCCGCGCGGTTCACGGGACAGCCCGTCCCGTGGGAGCGGGTGTACGATCCGCGGCGGCTGAACCCGGTGCGCGAGGCCCCGGCGCTCTTGCGGGTCCAGGCCACCGCCGCGCGCCACTTCATCGGCGACCGGCTGTCCGGGGACGGCGCGGACGCGGTACGGGACATCCCGCCCGGTGGCGGGGCGGTCGTCCGGCTCGGTGGACGGCAGCGGGCGGTGTACCGCGATGAGCAGGGCACCTTGCACACGCTGACCGCCCGCTGCACCCACCTGGGCTGTCTGGTGCGGTTCAACGACGCCGAGCGGACCTGGGAATGCCCGTGCCACGGCTCGCGGTTCGCCGTTGACGGCAGTGTGCTTCAGGGCCCGGCGGTACGCCCGCTGAAGCGGCCCGAGGACCACGCCCCCGGGGCGCGCGACGCGGGAGGCAACGGTCAAGGTGCGAGATGAACCCCGATCCGCCCGCGCCGCGGATCTTCCCGCACGGGCTGATCGCCTCGCTGCCCGGCCGGCTCCCCGGCCCGATGGCGGTCGGTCACGGGCCCGTGCGGCGCAACTCGCGTTGACACTGATGTGATCCGGGATTTCCATGGAAGGGGTGCGACCCGAGCCTCACGCTCCGCGAGGGACGAGCAACGCAACGGATCACGACGGGAGGCGACCACCGATGAACGTCGGGAAGAAGATGGCCCACAAGGCTGAGGAACTCAAGGGCCAAGCCCAGAAGGTGTTCGGGCGGGCCACCGGGAACCGTAAGGTCGAAGCCGAGGGCCACGGCCACCAGGCCAAGGGCGGCGCCAAGCAGGTCGGAGAGAAGATCAAGGACATGTTCCGGCGTTGAGCGCGCGTTCCGCGGCGCCGAGCCCCGCAAGGCACCGATTCCGGCCGGAATGGCGAAGCTCGCGAAGGCGGAGGTCGGTGTGATGACATCTGGCGGCCATGAGCGGCCGTGCACACCCTGCTGGGTCAGCCTCACCACCCCGAGCCTCCGGAAGACGCGGGACTTCTACAGCGCCGTCCTCGGATGGAGCTGGCGCCCCGGCGAAGCGGCCGAGGATCTCTTGATCGCCCTGAGTGGCGGAGACCCCATGGCCAGTATCGGCGAACCGGGGTCCGGACTCCGTGCCGCCGCCCACTGGACACCCTTCTTCGCCACCAGCGGCGCGGATGACATCGCGGCGCGGATCCGTGAGCGCGGTGGAACGGTCGGGGTCGGTCCGTTGTCCTTCGGTACGGGCCGGATCGCACTGGCCTCGGACGCCCACGGGGCGGTCTTCGGCTTCTGGGAGGGATCGGTGTTCCCCGGCTGGCCAAGGGACCAGGACCGTGCACCCGCCTGGCTGGAGTTGCGCACCCGCGACACCTTCGCCGCCGCGCTGTTCTACGGCGAGATCTTCGGCTGGACCACGGAGGACAGCGCCTGCACGGTGGAGTACGAGGACGGGGAGGTGGTCGTGTGCGAGGCGGGCCGCAGGGCCGTGGCGATCCGCGGTGGCGCCGTCGAAACGGCGCCTGACCCGCAGGTGCGGCCCCGTTGGTGTGTGCACTTCCACGTGGCCGATGTGGATGCCGCCGTGGCCGCTGCCCGCGCGGCGGGCGGGTCCGTGGACGTGGCCCCGTCCGCATCCGCCTCCGGCACCAGGCGCGAGGCGGCTCTGCGCGACTCCGTCGGCGGCTGGTTCAACGTGACCACCGGGTGACTGAGGGAAGGGCGTCTCCTGGAGTGAGCCGGTCGGCCAGCCGTGCGAACTCCGCTGCCGGGTCGTCCTCGTAGGAGGCGAGATCGGCTGCACGCGCCTCGGTGAGAGTGCGGCCACTCATGCCTGGTTGGTGGACTCGGTGTCGATCTCGACGATCGGAGTCGTCATGCGGGGAGGGTGTCAGATGCCATCGCCACCCGGGCGGCCTGACCGCCGACGAGCGATGACATATCCATCATGACAGCTCAGAGGCGCTTTTCGTAGGGCGGATGGCACACCTCATCAGCCTTGTCGGGGCCTGTCCACGACTCCCAGAATCGCCGACATGGACAACACGGTGACGGTCGATCGCGACGACATCCTCAGGGCGCGGAACGTACTTCTGGCATCCGGACGACGTACGCCGCGCGAAGAAGCCGACGCCTACCGGATCCTCGCCCGGGTCAACCCCGCAGCCTATCTCCCCCGCCTGGTCAGCGCCCTGCACCAGCTGAGCTATGACCGCCTGTACGACACCCGGCTTCAAGAGCGCCTTGCGCTCCTCGAGGAGGCCGTGGCCGCCGCGCGGGCGATCGATCCCGCCGAGCCCGTACGCCCGGATGTGCTCTACCGGGCGCTGGATGCCTACCAGGGGCAGCTGTACATGCTGGGGCGACGTGCCGAAGGGCTGGCCGTGCGGGCGGAGATGGTGGCGGTCGGACGGGAACAGGCGGCGGCATCCGGCGATCGCGCGGTGAAGGGTCTGTCCGTCTGGGCCGCGGGTCTGTGTGAGGAGGGCCGTTACTCGGAGGCCGCGGACGCTCTGACGGAGTGGGTCGCGGCGCTCCGGCCCAAGGGTTCCAGGAGTGGCGCTTACGCCTGGTCGCTGCTGGAGTGGGTCGGAGCTCTCGATCCCGCCGGGCGGTCCGGGGAAGCGCTCGCCGCCTTCGAGGAACTGGTGAGGCTGGAAGCGGCCGACGCCGCGAACGACCGTGGGCCGATGGCCTGCCACCTCTATGCGCTGATCCGGTACGCGCACATGCTCGACATCCGTGGGCGGCGTGGTGAGGCCACTGTCGTTCGGCACGAGGCACTGGCGTTGCTCACGGAGCTGGCCGCTACCGGCGAGCGGAAGTCCTGGAGCGGATACCAGGCCACATTCTGGGCGGTCCTGCTCTCGCTGTCCGGCTCGGACAGCGAGCGGTCGGTGGCATCGTCCGAGCCGCGGCCACCCTTGGGTGCCACGCCCATGGACTGGGCCCCTGGCGTCAGGCAGCGCCATTTCCATGAATGTGACGACCTGACGGAGGAGTTGCGCGACCTCGAGGCGCGGGCCGCCGAGGATCCGTGGCGGCATCTGCCGGAGCTGATACGGCTGCACCGCGCCCTCACGATCCGTTCGGCCGTCTACTGGGAGAAGCGCACCCATCTCTTCGCGGACGAGGTGCGGCATCTGTTCGACGAAGGTGTGGATCTGGCCCGTCGGCTGTACGAGCACAACACGGGTGAGGGCGCTGCGATCCTGGCCACGGCCCTGACCGACCGATCAACGTTCCGAACCGCGTGCAAGGAGTTCGAGGCGGCCCTCGATGACTTCCGCCAGGCCCTGGAGGTCCTGGGAACTCCCGGAATCTCCTGAGGCTGCCAGGGTCGCCACCCGCGTCATCGGAGTCGGCTCGGGTCTGCGTCAGCGGGTTTCCGTCACCTTCGCCAGTGCGCGCGGCGCGTCCGGGTCCTGGCCGCGGGCGATGGTGATCTCGTAGGCCAGCAGCTGGAGCGGGATGATCTCCAGGATCGGCTGCACCTCCTCGGCCACATCGGCGGTCGGCAGGACGAAGCCCACTGACGCCTGCCGCACTTCGCGTTCACTGCCGATGACGACCAGATCGGCGCCCCGGCCGCGCAGCCGGTCCAGCACCGGCTGGAGTGCCACGCCGCCCTTCCCCTCGGGAACGATCGCGATGACCGGTGAGACGTTGTCCACCATCGCGAGCGGTCCGTGCAGGAGATCCGCGCCGGAGAAGGACAGCGCGGGGATGTAGCTGGTCTCCATCAGCTTCAGCGCGGCTTCCTTCGCGGTCGGGTAGCCGTAGCCGCGTGAGGTGAGCACCAGCCGCTCGGCGAAGCGGTAGCGCGCCGCCAGTGTCCTGACCTCCGGCTGTCGCGCGAGGATCCGCTCGGCCAGTTCCGGCAGCGCCTTGGCCGCGGAGCCGTCGCCGCCGCGCAGTCCCTCGACGAGCAGGAAGAGCGCGAGGAGTTCCGCGGTGTAGGTCTTGGTGGCGGGCAGTGCTCTCTCCGGTCCTGCCAGGACGTCGATATGGAACTCGGAGACGTCGGCGAGGGGGGAATCCGCGTTGTTGGTCACGGCCAGTGTGATCGCACCGGCCTCCCGTGCGGTGCGGGTGGAGGCCACCAGATCGGGCGAGCCGCCCGACTGGCTCACGGTGATGACCAGCACATCGGTCAGGTCCGGACGGGCCCCGTACGCGGTGGTGGTGGACATCGAGGTCAGTCCGGCGGGCTTGCCGAGCAGAACCTCGATCAGATACTTCGCGTAGAGCGCGGCGTTGTCGGAGGTGCCACGGGCGGTCAGCAGGACGAAGCGCGGATCGCGTGCGGCGATGGCGTCCGCGATCCGCCGGATCCTCGGAGCGCCCTCGTCCAGGATCCGCCGCAACACCTCGGGCTGCTGGGCCATTTCGCGGGTCATGATCCGGCCGGGCTGGGTGTCCGGCCGGAGCGGACGCGGGGTGGTCATGGGGTGGATCTCCCGGTGGTGTGGTTACGGCAGTGGTTACGGCATCTTCTGCTCACCCTCGCCGGACAGCACCGCCTGCACAGCCTGTCGTGCCTCTTCGGCGGTGTCGGCGGCGCGTGCTGCGGCGGCGGCGCGTTCGCACTGGGCGAGGGTGTGTTTGGCGAGGGTGGCGCGTACGTAGGGGAGGGATGCGGCGCCCATGGAGAGGCTGGTGACGCCCAGGCCGGTCAGGACGCAGGCCAGCAGCGGGTCGGCGGCTGCTTCGCCGCATACGCCGCAGCTCTTGCCTTCGGCCCTGGCGGCTTCGGCGGATGCCGCGACCAGGTCCAGGAGTGCGGGCTGCCAGGGGTCCTGGAGCCGGGAGACGGCGCCGACCTGGCGGTCGGCGGCGAAGGTGTACTGCGCGAGATCGTTGGTGCCCAGCGAGAGGAACTCGACCTCCTGGAGGATCGAGCGTGCTCGCAGGGCGGCGGAGGGGATCTCCACCATCGCGCCGAACTTGGCCTGAAGGCCCGCCTGGCGGCAGGCGTCGGCGAATGCCTTCGCGTCGGTCCGGTCGGCCACCATCGGGGCCATCACCTCGAGATAGACCGGCAGTCCCTCGGCCGCCTTGGCCAGTGCCGTCAGCTGGGTGCGCAGCACATCCGGGTGGTCCAGCAGGGTGCGCAGACCGCGTACGCCCAGTGCCGGGTTGGGCTCTTCGGCGGGGGTGAGGAAGTCCAGCGGCTTGTCCGCGCCCGCGTCCAGCACCCGTACCACCACACGGCCCTCGGGGAACGCCTCCAGTACCTGCCGGTACGCCTCGGTCTGCTTCTCCTCCGACGGCGCCTTGGCGCTGTCGTCCAGGAACAGGAACTCGGTACGGAACAGCCCCACCCCCTCCGCACCCGCCTCGACCGCCGCCGGCACATCCGCCGGACCCCCCACATTCGCCAGCAACGGCACCTTGTGGCCGTCGGACGTCGCGCCCGGACCGGACACCGTCGCGAGTGCCGCCGTGCGCTTGGCCGCGGCCCGCTCGAGCTCGGCGCGCTCGTCCGCGCTCGGTCCGAGGACGACCTCACCGGTGCTCCCGTCCACGGCGACAACAACGCCGTCGGCGAGCCCGGCCGCGTCCGGCAGCGCGACCACGGCCGGAACTCCCAGGGCGCGGGCGAGGATCGCGCTGTGGCTGGTCGGCCCGCCCTCCTCGGTGACGAAGCCCAGGACCAGCGTCGGGTCGAGCAGCGCGGTGTCCGCCGGTGCCAGATCACGGGCGATCAGCACATACGGCTCATCGCTGTCCGGCACCCCCGGCATCGGCACACCCAGCAACCGCGCCACGATCCGATTCCGTACGTCATCCAGGTCGGCCACCCGGCCCGCCAGATACTCACCGGCGGCCGCGAGGAGCGCGCGGTAGGCGGCGAAGGAGTCGTACACGGCGCGCTCGGCCGTGCTTCCGGCGACGATCCGGCGGTCGACGTCGGCCAGCAGTTCCGGGTCCCGCGCCATCATGGCCTGCGCCTCGAGGACCGCCCGAGCCTCGCCACCGGCGAGGTGGCCACGAGTGACGAGGTCGGCGGCCACCGCCTCCACCGCCTGCCGCGCCCGGCCCTGCTCGCGAGGCGCCTCCCCTTCGGTTATCCGCTCGGCCGGCGGTTCCAGCACCGCGGTGCCCATGCGGCGTACCTCGCCGATCGCCACTCCGTGGCTCACACCGACGCCTCGCAGCGTTGTTCCCATCTCACCTGTCTCCGGTCGTGCGGCGTCCGCGCCGCGGGTCTGGTTGTCCTGCGCGCCGCCGTGCTGACGGCAGCGGCGTCACGTCCAGAGGAAGAGACCGTCGCCGGGCTTCACCTCACCATCGGCACGGACATCGGAAAGGGAGTCGGCCTCGATCGCCACGACCGGGGACATCGGTGACTTGCCCGCGGCCTCGACGGCGGCGGGGTCCCAGCGCACCACACCCTGGCCGCGGATCACCGTGTCGCCCTTGCCGACCAGGAGCTCGAAGCCCGCGCCGCCCAACTGCACGGTGTCGATGCCGAGATGGGTGAGCACACCGTGTCCTTCGTCGTCGACCACGACGAAGGCGTGGTGGTGCAGGGACAGCACAACGCCAGCCAGGGGCGCGACCGCCTCCTGCGGCTCCCTGACCGGATCGATGGCGGTGCCCGGACCGACCATCGCCGCCGAGAAGACGGGGTCCGGCACTGCCGCCAAGCCGACGGCCCGCCCGGCAAGCGGTGACGTCACACGGGTCACGATGGCCCTCCTGAACAACGCGGCAAGCGCCCGTTGCCTGATCCATGGGGGTGCTGAGCGGCGCATGAGGTGCGCCGCTCAGTGGTGTAGACCAGTTGTAGCACGGAGGCCGCCGCCCGCGGAACCTCGTGCGTGACGTTCTGCACCCACCCCAAGCAATGCCTTGTTCGGCAGCGGCATCTGGCCCCGGTCCTCGCCGAGACCGGTAAGTACGAGCGGGGCGTGCTGCGAAATCCCGTTGCCCGCCGGAGCAGCCGCAGACAATCCTTCTGGAATGGACCTTCCACCGCAGGTGATCGAGCTGGGCGACCTGACACCGCGCAGCTTCAACGGCGAGGCGGACCTTCCGGAGCTCTTCCGGGTCATCGAGGAGTCGCTGGAGCACCTGCGCCCATGGGTGCGCTGGATCCCTGAGCACAGCCTGGCCAGGACGGCCACCTTTCTGGCCCGCCGCGCCCAGCGCTGGGCGGACGGGGACGATTTCTCCTACGCGATCGTGCTCGACGGGGCGATCGTCGGCGTCTGCGGGCTGTTCCGGCACGATGACACTCCGGCCAACAGCTACGAGCTCGGCTACTGGCTGCACCCCGCCGCCACCGGACGCGGTGTGGCCACCCGGACCGCCCGCGCCGTGGTCGAACAGGCCTTCCGCCTCCCCGGTATCGACTTTGTCGAGATCGTCCACGACCCGGCCAAAGTCGCAAGTGGCGCCATTCCGGCCCGACTTGGCTTCGTCGAACACAGCCGTCGCCCAGCCGAGCGCCTCGCTCCGGCCGAGACCGGCGAGGATCAGATCTGGCGGCTCACCCGCCGTCAGGCGAAGGCCACCCTGGCCTCCGACGAGGCACCATGATGGCCCGAGCGGGACAACGGAGAAAGGCCACACCACGATGATCACTTCCCTGCCGGATTTCGAGCAGGTCTTCATCCACGCCTGGCCGGACGACCCGCAGGAGCAGATCCCCTCGCTGCTGTCCGTGGTGTACGAGCCGACGGCGACCGGGCGGCGGTGGCTGCTGTGGGCCGGGCCACCGGTCTTCCGGGAGTTCGTCCCCTTCGACGACGTCGCGCATGTGAGGGAGTTCGCCCAGGCCCTGCTGGACCTTCCGGTGACGGCCGAGCCGTACGAGCGGGACGTGGACCTCGCGGAGGAGGAGACGGAGGCGGAGGCGGCCCACGGGCTGTGTACCGCCACCCTGACCGTCGGCCGGGACGCCGCCCGCGGATACCGCCCCTACCTCGCCTACCAGTCGTACTACGTGTTCCCCGACCGCCCCGATCTCAACGCCCTGGGGGTGGATGTCTGCTGCGACGACGCTGACGTCGGCCGTCTGCACTCCGAAGCCAGGGCGCTGCTCGCGGCGCTGGACGGGGCCTGAGGTGCGCGGCGGGTTCGGGTGTTGCGCTGTGACAGAAACCCTCAGTCCTTGCGGCCCGTCACGGCCACACCGAGCCCAAGACCGATCATGGTGAGCCCACCGGCGCCGCCCACCATCGACAGCCGCCGCGGGGAGCGAGCGAACCAATCCCGTGTGGTGCCCGCCACCAGTCCCCATACGCTGTCGCAGACCAGCGCGATGAGGTTGAAAACCAGGCCGAGCAGCAGCATCTGCGCGGCCACATCGCCCTCGCCGCGGTCGACGAACTGCGGAAGAACAGCGGCGAAGAAAATGATGGTCTTGGGGTTGGTGACGCCGACCGCGAATCCCTCCCAGAAGGTGCGCCGACTTCCCTGGGCGGCACCATCGGATGACCGGAAAGCCGAGAGCATCGACTTCCGCTGCCGCACCGCCTTGATCCCCAAATAGATCAAATAGGCGGCGCCGCACAGTTTGAGCGCGGTGAAAACGATGACCGACTCCTCGACCACCGTTCCCACACCAAGCGCCACGGCTATCACCAGCACATACGCCCCCACTGTGTTCCCGGCGACCGTGGTGAGCGCGGCACGGCGGCCCTGCGCCAATGCCCGTCCGATCACAAAGAGGACACTGGGCCCGGGAACAATGATGAGCAGAAATGATGCGGCCGCGAAAACAGCCAGACGATCAGGAGATACCATACGGCGATCGTAGTGAGGGTATCGGCCGGCCCCAACCCATTATTCCGGGATCAGAACACGACGGACGGCAAGACCTTCCGCTACGGATGATTGCTTCTGAAGCGATGAGAAATGTCGCTCACGATTCCACGACATGCGCGAACTCCCCGGCCTCCTCTGCCGACGGTGACCACCCGGCCGGGGTCGCAGGCCCCGGCCGGGTGGGCGAACGCGGAAGCAAAAGCTAATCGGCCGCCGTGGCTTCGGTGGCGCAGGAGGGGTGGCCCCAGCCGTCGGAGTTCTTCATGATCGTCTCGCCCTTGCCGTAGGGCGTACCGCAGCGGCACCGGCCGGGGAACTTCGCCTTGACGGATGCCTTCGAGCGGGCGCCGCTCCCCCGCTGTGCCGCTGTCGTGCGCGGGCGCGCGGCGCCGGTGCGCCCCGAGCGCGACGCCGACGGGGCCTCCGGCGGCGGCAGGGCGGATCCGAGGGAGGTGCCCGCGGGCTGCTGGGTGCGGGCCGTGTGGCTGGCCGCCTGGTCCGCGGCCGCGTTGAACGGGTCGCCGTCGACCTGGTGTGCGGGCACGTAGACGAACTCCACCGACCGGCCGTCCAGGAGTTCGTCGATCCGCATCACGAGCTCTCGGTTGGCCACCGGTGAGCCCGAGGCGGTCTTCCATCCCTTCCTGCGCCATCCGGGCAGCCAGGTGGTGACCGCCTTCATCGCGTACTGGGAATCCATCCGCACTTGCAGGGGCTGGTCCGCGTCGGTGGTCTCCAACAGCCTCTGCAAGGCGGTCAGTTCGGCCACGTTGTTGGTGGCGGTGCCGAGTGGCCCCGCCTCCCAGCGCGCCACCGAGCCGTCACTGTCCGCGATGACCCATGCCCAGGCCGCGGGCCCGGGGTTTCCCTTCGATGCCCCGTCACACGCGGCGATGATCTGTTCAGCCATACGCCGATACTGCCAGCACCCGGCCCCGTGTGGCGCCACACCTCCGCCCCGACGCCGTACGGGTGCGGCGCCGGGCGCGCCCGCGTCAGACCAGGAGGGCACGGACAGCGGGCCGGCCAACGGCCCGTTGGAGTATGCGCCGCTCTTGACCGCGGCGGGGGCCACCCCCATAGTTACCCACTGGTAAGGCGGACGTGCGGCGGTATGTGGCGCGGACCGGCACACCGCGGACCCCACAGAACGGGAAGGTGGACGGTGACGGACGACGCCCGAGCTGCGCTCGGCCAGCTCCGCGAGGCGAGCCACTTCGAGTGGTATGTGATACCGCTGCTCCTGGTTGTCCTGTACGTGTACGCGGTCGAGGTGGAACGCAAGAACTGGAACGTGCTGTTCGCCGGTCTCGCCCTGTGGGGCATGGACTGGTTCAACGAGATCTGGAACTCACTGGTCTTCCACTTCACCGACCGCGCCCCCATGTGGGGAGCCCGCGGGGAAACCGCGTATCAGATCCTCATCGGCCTCAACATCGAGATCTGCCTCATGTTCGCCATCATGGGCGTGGTGGCGGCCAAGTTTCTGCCACCCCGAGAGGTGCGCATCCTGGGCATGCCCAATCGCCCGGTCCTGATCGCGGTGAACTCCGCCGCGGCGGTGGGTGTCGAGGTCCTGCTGAACCGGGCGGGCGTCCTGACCTGGGACTGGTCCTGGTGGCAGGCGAGCTTTCCGCTGTTCGTGTTCCTCCTGGGCTATGTGCCCTTCTTCATCGCCTGCTTCGCCGTCCACGACATGCGCACGGTGCGCGGCAAGGCCATCGCGGTCACGGCCATCCTCGGTGTGGACGCGGTCGCGCTGACCGTGTTCGGGGCGCTCGGCTGGCTGTGAGTTCGTCCCCGGCGGCGGCACCCACGGCTGCGAGCGAGGACCTAGACCGGCTGCCGCAGGGCGGTGAGCACATCCGCCGTGGGGCCGGAGTGTTCCAACAGCGCCAGATCGCGCAGCTGACGGCTCGTTTCCCGGTCGACCAGGGGATCGGTGTGCGCGTCCGGCGCCGGGTGGGTGGTGGCGGACGGGCGGTGGTGGGCGGATGCCAGCGCGGTGTCCCGGCCGTAACGCAGACAGTGGTGTGCTTCCAGAACCCCACCGTGGACGGCGACATGGCAGGCATTGGCCACGGCCCATGCGGCATGGACGGCGTTCTCCACCAGCGGCGTGGCGGCGCCGTTCGCCACTCGCCAGGTCTCCCCCGCCGAGGTACCCGCGAGCCGATGGCCGTAGTCGACGGCGACGAACGCCTGATCCAGGCAGGCCGTGCCCATGGTGACGATGTCGAAGGCGGTTCCGTGGCCCAGCAGGTCCCAGACACCGTCCAGGGCGCTGTGCAGCACCGGTGGATCCCCACGCCCGGTCCGTTCATGGAACACCCGGAAGTGCGGAAGCAGACGGTGGGCCACCGACGCCGCCAGCGCCGCCCGGCCCGCCGGAGCCAAACCCTCGAGCCGCCGCGTCATACGGCGTTCTTCCTCGAGAAACCCGGCCATGCGGCCCCTGTCACCCTCTTCGTCCACGGGGTCAGCCTAGACGCCATTCGCCCCCCCGGACGCTGCGAGCGGTCGAAACCCACCGGCGCACCGCTGGTTGCCCTCGCCCGACATCCGCACACCGGCGTGCGCCCGGCCGCAACACGCGGCGACGTTTGCTACCGGGCCAACTGGTAACGCGGAGACCATGGCCGAAACGAAGAACACACGCACCACTGCCCGGAACGCCACCGCACACGCGAAGGCCACCGCCGCCAAGGCCAAGGAGACGACCGCCTCCCAGGCCAAGGAGGCGACGAACAAGGCCAAGGACACCGCGAAGGAGGCAGGAAACGCGACCGCACGGACCGCGAGTCGCGCCACACACGCCGCCGCGGACAAGGCACACACCGCTGCCGAAAAAGCCGTCGCCACCAGCCGTACCGTGGCGGTCGAGGCACCCAAGAAGGCCGCCGCAGCGGCCGGTTCCGCCTGGATGGTGGTGAAGGCGCGGAAGGTCCTGACCGCCGCCACCGGTGCCGGGGCCGCCGCGACGGCCGCCGCGGTGGTTGTCCTCCGCCGCCGTGCCGCTCGTCGACGCCGCCCTCTGGCACGGCTGACCGGCAGCCGACTCGGCGCCTGAGGCCGACTGCCGGCACACGGTTTCCTTGCCGTGGGCCGCCGTTCGTTCCACGGCGCGCGTCCGGACACCACGTCCGACCGGGATCTACGATCTTCGCATGAGTGAATTGACCCCGGCAGCCGAGGAATTGAGGACCGCACGCCTGTCGCTGCGGCGTCCGGCCGAGACCGATGTCGACGCGATCTTCGCGATCTACCACGACCCCGCGACCTGCCTGCACAACCCCTCCGACGCACTCGTCCGGCGCGAGGAGGCCGAGGCGCTGTACCGGCGCTGGGACGACCAGTGGCAGCGGTGCGGATACGGCTACTGGGTCGTCCGGCGTCACGACTCCGACGAGCAACTGGGCTTCTGCGGCATCAAGCCCATGGAACTGCACGGCATGCGCGTCCTCAATCTCTTCTACCGCTTCGCCACTTCGACATGGGGTCAGGGCTTCGCCGGAGAGGCCGCCCCCGCGGTCACCGAGTGGGCATCCCGCCAGGTGCCCGAACTCCCGGTGATCGCCCGTGTCCGGCCCGCCAACATCGCGTCCCAGCGGGTGGCGCTCCGTGCCGGGCTGACCCGGGCGGAGCACCTCGACGACGCCGGGGAGGACGGCCCGGACCTGATCTACGTGGCGAAGCCGCCGAGCACTGAACACACGCATACCGCGCCGGACGGCGGAATGTTTCGCTAGGACGATGGACGTCTCTCCGGAAGAGATCTTCGGCAACTCGGACGTACCGGCGTGGCGCAATCGCGCGCTGCTCCTCTTCGACCGCGTACCGATCCCGGCCGCCGTGTGCCGTACCGACGGAACCGTCCTGCTGGCGAATGCCGCCATGGGCGCCGAGTGGCGTACCACCCCGGAGCGGCTCCGGGGCCGTGATGTGCTGGAGCTGTTCCACCCCCGTTCGGTGGAGCAGGTCCAGCGCGTCGTCGAGGCGATCCACCATGGGCATCGCTCCCGGTATCCGATCCTGGTGCAGTGGTCCGGACCCGACGGGCGCGAGCGGTACGGGGAGCTGACCGCGGACACCGTGAGCGACACACCCACGGCACCGCTGTGGCTGCTGGTGCTCCTGCGAGTGCTCGGCACCCGCGACACAGGCGAAGAGCCTCCACCACCGCCGACCGAGAAGGTCACCGCCATGGAGCGGGCCGTCCTGGCGCTCGCGGCGGGCGGCGCCACCACCGCCCAGATCGCCCGTGCGGTGGGCCTGACCACGGACGGGGTCAGCTACCACATCACCCGGCTCTCCCGCCGCTGGGGCGTGGCCAACCGTACGGCGCTGGTGGCCCGCGCCTATGTCCTGGGCGTCCTGGATCCCGCCGTCTGGCCCCCGACGGCAGCGCCACCCCGTGCTGAGTGGCGCCGTCCGGACGACCGCCGACCGTGAAACCTGCGCGGCGGGCTCACAGGTCTCCGCGCGGGGATACAGCGGCATCCGCCGCGGGGCAAGAGTCAGGACGCCCGGGTCACTACACATTCCGGTAGGAGCGAGTGTGCAGACGGCATGTCATGGGCCGCACGCTGGAGGAAATGCCGTACCAACGGCATCCATCCGCACGGCAGTTTCCGGCTTCCGGCGAAAGGCTCTCCATGACCGAGGTCATCCTCCCTCCGCACGGCGGCACCCACCCCGGCGTTCCCGTCGTCGACATCTCCGTCACCGGTATGACCGCCACCCCCACCCTGCTCGCCATGGACCAGGCGCGGCGCCACGGACCCGCCTTCGTCCAGCGCATACACGGCAACGACACCCTCTTCGTCAGCAGCCTGGAGCTGGTCACCGAGCTGGCCGACGAGCAGCGGTTCAGCAAGGCGGTCGGCCTGGGGCTGCGCTATGTGCGCGAGTTCACCGGCGACGGGCTGTTCACGGCCTTCAACGACGAGCCCAACTGGGCCAAGGCACATGACATCCTCATGCCCGCCTTCGCGCTGGGCTCGATGCGCACCTACCACCCGGTGATGCTGCGCGTCGCCCGCCGGCTGATCGCCACCTGGGACCGGCGCGCCGCCACCGGCACCCCCGTGGACGTGCCGGGCGATATGACCCGGATGACACTGGACACCATCGGCCTGGCCGGATTCGGGTTCGACTTCGGCTCGTTCGACAGCGAGGAGCCACATCCCTTCGTCGAGGCCATGGTGCGCTGTCTGGCCTGGTCGATGGCCGGGCTGAGCCGGAAACCGGGCGTCGACTACAGCGAGCGCGACGAGGCGTTCCGCCTGGACGCCCGTTACCTCGCCTCGGTGGTGGACGAGGTGATCGCCGCCCGCAACCACCAGGGCGGCGCACCGGACGAGGACCCCGATGACCTGCTGGGGCTGATGCTCCGGGCCTCGCACCCCGCCGACGGCACCACCCTGGACGAGGAGAACATCCGCAACCAGATCATCACCTTCCTGATCGCGGGGCACGAGACGACCTCCGGCACCCTGGCGTTCGCCCTCCACTACCTGGCCAAGCACCCGACCGTGCTGGACCTGGTACGGCGCGAGGTGGACGGGCTGTGGGGCGCCACTGCCGACCCCGAGCCGACCTTTGAGGACATCGGCAGGCTGCGCTACACCCGGCAGGTGCTCAACGAGTCGCTGCGGCTGTGGCCCACCGCCCCCTCGTTCAACCGCACACCACACCAGGACACCCTGCTGGGCGGCCGGATCCCGGTGCGCGCCGGACAAGACGTCCGGGTGCTCACCCCGATGCTGCACCGCGATCCGGTCTGGGGCGACAACCCTGAGCTGTTCGACCCCTCCCGGTTCTCCCCCGAGGCGGAGGCCGCGCGTTCACCGCATGCGTTCAAGCCGTTCGGCACCGGTGAACGTGCCTGTATCGGACGGCAGTTCGCCCTCCACGAGGCAACCATGCTGCTCGGCATGCTCGCCCACCGCTATCGGCTGATCGACCACGACAACTATCGGCTGCGCATCAAGCAGACTCTCACCATCAAACCCGAGGGCCTCACCCTGACCCTCGTACCGCGTACCGCCGCCGAGCGCGCCCATGGTGGCACCGGGCTTCCCACCGCCACCGCCCCGCACATCGGCCCCGCGGCCGACGGTTCGCTGCCCACCCGCGTACGGCCGGACACCGGACTGCTGCTGCTCCACGGCTCCAACTACGGAACCTGCCACGATTTTTCGGCCCGGCTCGCCGACACCGCCGCAGAACTCGGCTGCGATACGGCGTCCGCTCCGCTGGACACCCACACCGGCGCACTGCCCACCGACCGGCCCGTGGTCATCACCGCCGCCTCCTACAACGGGCAGCCCACGGACGACGCCTCCGCCTTCGTGCGGTGGCTGGAGAACGCCTCGCCCGGCGCTGCCGACGGTGTCACCTACGCCGTCCTGGGAGTCGGCGACCGCAACTGGTCCGCCACCTACCAGCGGATCCCCACCCTGATCGACGAACGGCTCGCGGCCCTCGGCGGCAGCCGCCTGCTGGCGCGTGCCGAGGCCGATGCCTCGGGTGATCTGGGCGGATCGGTGAAGGAGTTCACCGACGCGCTGCGCACGGCCCTGCTGGAACGCTCCGGGGATCCGGCCACCGTCGGCAGCCCGGACAAGGAGCCGGCCGACGACGGCCCCGGCTACACGGTCACCGAGGTGACCGGCGGTCCGCTGGACGCGCTGGCCGCCCGGCACGGGATGGCGGAGCTGACGGTCACCGGCGCGGGCAGCCTCAGCGACCCCGCGTACCCACGTGTGAAACGGCTGGTCCGGCTGGCTCTTCCGGACGGTATGGCCTACCGCACCGCGGACCATCTGACGGTACTCCCGGCCAACGCCCCCGACCTCGTGGCACGCGCCGCCCGGGTCCTGGGCATCGGCCCGGACACGGTCGTCCACATCACTCCGCGCCGTGCGCGCCACGACGGACTCGCCATCGACCGGCCGCTCACCGTCCGCGAGCTGCTCACCCGCCATGTCGAACTCCAGGACCGCCCCACCGCCGACCAGCTCGCCACACTGGCCGACCTCAACCCCTGCCCGCCGGAACGGAAGGAGTTGCTGAGGCTGGCCGAGGACACGGCGGCGCGCTCCGCCGACCACCGCACCGTGCTGGATCTGATCGAGGACCACCCGGCCCTGCGAGAGGCCCTCACCCTGCCGGTGGCACTGGAACTGCTGCCGGCGATCCGGCCCCGCCACTACTCCATCTCCTCCTCCCCCGCCGTGGACCCGGACGGTGTCGACCTGATGGTCTCGGTGCTCCGGGCACCCGCGCGCTCCGGCCGCGGCACCTTCCAGGGCACCGGCTCCGGCTACCTGGCCTCCGTGCGCCCCGGCGACACCGTGCTGGCCCGTGTCCAGCCGTGCCGTGAGGCGTTCCGGATCCGCCCCGGCACAAAGACCCCCGTCCTCATGATCGCGGCGGGCACCGGACTGGCCCCGTTCCGCGGCGCCATCGCCGACCGCCACGCCCTGGTGGCGACCGGTGCCGAACTCGCTCCGGCGCTGTGCTACTTCGGCTGTGACGCTCCGGACGCCGACTTCCTGCACGCCGAGGAGCTGCGCACCGCGGAGCGGGCCGGTGCCGTCTCACTGCGACCCGTCTTCAGTGCGGCACCGGTCGACGGGTTGCGGTTCGTCCAGGACCGGATCGCCGCCGAGGGTGAGGAGGTGTGGCGGCTGCTGACCGCGGGGGCGACGGTCTATGTGTGCGGTGACGGCGGCCGTATGGCACCGGGTGTGCGCGACGCGTTCCGGGCGCTGTACACGCGCCACACTCCGGGCGCCGGGGAAGACGAAGCCCGCGACTGGTGGCGGGAGTTGACGGTCCAGGGCCGGTACGTCGAGGACGTCTACGCGGGCTGAGGGCTACTCAGTTCGCCCTGCGGCCGGAGCAGCGTTGCGCACCGCGGCCCCGGCCACCCGGGGCATGCCGGGTGCGGCCGCACGGAACACGGCGAACGCCATGACGACTGTCCAGACCTGGGGCGCGAACGCCGCGACCCGCTCCATACCACCGAGACCGATACCGGGGTCGTGCTGGCCGCAGAACATCCAGGCCCCGGTCAGGGCGGTGGCGGCGATGGCGAGGGTCACGGCCCGCATCCGCCCGAGCGGGGAGTTCTCGCGGACGCATCCGGCGCACAGGAGCCCGATGTTGCCGAGGCCCATGATGAGGAGCGCGCCCAGGACGTGCAGATCCTCATTGACGTCGGCGGGCACCATTCCCACCAGGACCCAGCCTCCGGCGCAGATGACGAACAGGATCCGTGCGGTTAACGCCATCGCTCCGCGGCCCCAGGCGAATCCGGTCAGCAGTACTCCGATGAGCAGCAGGACGCCCTGGACGGCGAACGAGGTGTTCATGAGGCCGTGCAGGGGTGAGCAGACGTAGCGGGGACGGGACTCGTCCCATACCCGGCAGTGGACATTGCCCAGATCACTGATGTTGTTGCTCTTCCAGCTGTAGGGCGTGTGCCAGCGGGATCCCACGATCAGCTGGACGACCAGGAACTGTGCCGCGTTCAGGATCCAGGCGGCGGCGCCGATTCTGGCGGCCAGTTTCCCACGGGTCCCGGGGGTCGATACGAACGTCGGCTTCACGACTGCCTCTCCGTACTGATGCTTGGATCGCGACTGATGGTTCGATTTATGGTTCGATCGCGCGCCCGCGGAGCGCGGGACGGTCGTGTGTCACGTTCGCAGCCGGGGCCGGTCCGCACATCGCTGTGGAGAGTGAAGTGCGCACCCTCTGGATAGGGATAGCGCTCTGGCTCTTCCGGGGGAGATCAGCCGCTCAGGGGGTGGCGGCCGGTGTCCGTGGCGGTGTGGGCCGCGCGTCACCTGTCCGTGGATGCCGAGCGTCGTCGGGCCCGCTGATCGGCGTCGGGGCGGGCACGCTCGTAAGCTCGGAGTATGCGCATCGTCTCCCTGCTTCCGGCCGCCACCGACATCGTGGCCGAGCTCGGTCTGCTCCCGGACCTGGTGGGCCGTACCCACGAGTGCGACTGGCCCGAGAGCGAGATCGACCGGGTACCCGTGATCACCGCGGCCGAACTGACCACCGACGCCATGACGAGCCGTGAGATCTCCGATGCGGTCGGCGGCGCCACCCACCGGGGCTCGTCGCTGTACACCCTGGACACCGGGGCACTCGCCGGCCTGGCCCCGGATGTGGTGCTCACCCAGGATCTGTGCGAGGTGTGCGCGGTCTCCTACGAGACCGTGTCGCGGGCCCTGCGGGTGCTCGAGGGCGGTCCGCGGGTGCTCAGCCTGGAGCCGCGCACACTGGACGACGTCCTGGACTGCCTGCTCCGGGTCGGGCGGGAGCTGGGTGTTCCGGACGTCGCGGAGGCACGGTGCCGTGTGCTGCGGGACCGGCTGACCGCGGTGGAGCGGGCCACCGCGGGGCGCCCGCGCCGCCGGGTGGCCGCCATCGAATGGCTGGACCCGCTGTGGCCCGCGGGCCACTGGGTCCCCGACCAGATCCGGTACGCCGGCGGCGAGCCACTGCTCGCGGCGGCGGGCGAGCACACCGCGCCGGTGGAGTGGGAGACGGTACGGGCCGCGAGGCCGGAGGTCATCGTGCTGATGCCATGCGGCTTCAGCCCCGAACGCACTGAAGCCGAGCGGGAGTTGCTGTTCCGGCTGCCCGGCTGGGACGAGCTGCCCGCCGTGGGCGCGGGGGAGGTGTGGGTGGTGGACGGCCCGGCGTACTTCAACCGGCCGGGGCCGCGTGTGGTGCGCGGCGCCGAGGTCCTGGCCCATGTGCTGCACTCCGCCACCTCCGGTGAACCGGTCACCGGTGGCGAGGCGCGCCGGGTGGCACTGGGCTGAAGGCGGGGCGCGGCAGGGGCCTTCGCCCTGCCCCCGGCCGCGTGTTCGGGGCTGCTCAGCGCTGGTTGTCGGACGTCGGCTGGAGATGGTCCTTCCACAGTTCGCGCTCGGTGCCGCGCGGGTCGTTGACGACTTCGATCGACGGCTCGTTGTTGTGCTCGAAGACCATGACGGGCCGCTGGACGGTGTCGTACGGTGCCCAGGCGGCCGGCTCGCCGCTCCGTGCGAACTCCACCCAGCGTCCGTGCAGTGCGTCGGCGAGCTCCTGGGGCGGGCTGTCACCGGTGAACATCGCACTGTCGGGGTTGTCGGGTGTGTCCCAGGCGAACGGCAGCGGCAGGCTGTGGCAGGCACCGAGCTTGACCCCGACCAGATTGGGCGCGGTGTCAGTGCGCCAGCCGAACTCGAAGAGATACGTGGCGGCGGAGGCGTCGGCTCGGGCTTCCGCGGCCCGGATCGTGGGGATGCGGAACATCCGGTCGGTGAGCACCGCGCAGGCGATACCCGAGGGCATGTTGCGTACGAAGGGCTGGACGCTGGTCTCGGCGTAGCGGTCGTAGAAGTCGCCCGGAACGCCGTACGCCGCCAGGCGGTCGCGGAACGGTTTCTCATCGGGCCATGACACCAGCGAGGTGGGCACCACGAAGATGCGGAACTCTTCGGTGGTGGTCCCCATGAGCAGGGGAACCTCACCTCCGGCCCCTCCGGCGAGCGCGTCGATCGGCGCGCGGTGGAGGAGTTCGCCGTCGATGACGGGCATGAAGCCCAGCCCGCAGGAGGCGATGGTGGACGCGCCGAACCGCTCGGCGTCGGTGGTGGCGGCGATGTCCTCGCTGACGGCCTCCTGGGCGAGGAGGAGGTCGTCGACCGGTACGGCGGCCAGGGCCTCGGCGGTCGGCTCGATCCGCAGCCGCTCGGCGACCTCGGCAGCGACCAGGGCGGCGTCCTCGCGGGTCTGCGCGATATGGGCCGAACCGCTCTCGACGATGGCCTTGTGAAAGAGGCCGGTACCCAAGGAGAGCAGGGTGAGCACGCTCATCCCCCCGGCGGACTCGCCCGCGACCGTGATGTTGTCGGGGTCACCGCCGAATGCCGCGATGTTGTCCCGCACCCATTCCAGAGCGGCGATCTGATCGAGCAGCCCGCGGTTGGCGGGTACGGGGGCATCCGCGACATAGCCGAACCCCTCGACGCCGAGGCGGTAGTTGACGTTCACGCAGACCACGCCGTCGCGGGCGAAGGTGGCGCCGTTGTAGCCGGTCACGGCGTTGGATCCGGTGGTGAAACCGCCACCGTGGATCCACACCAGCACCGGCGCACCGGCGCCGCAGTTCGCGCGGGGGTCGGGTGTCCACACGTTGAGGTTGAGATACTCCTCGCCCACGACGACCGGGTTGGGGAAGAGCTCGCCCAGCTTCCCCTTCAGCGGCAGCTGAGGTGCGGTGGCACCGAACGTGTGGGCGGCCCGCACACCGGTCCACGACGCGGGTGGCTCGGGTGCCGCGAACCGCTTGACACCTTGCGGCGCAGCGGCGTACGGGATGCCGAGGAAACGGGCGATCCCGTTCTCGACGAGGCCGGACACTGTGCCGTATACGGTCTCGACGTTGAGGGTGGTGCTCTCGGACATACAGCTCCAGGGCCGAATGCCAAGGGCGCGCCCCGTACGCGGACGGCCCTGCCCCGCACGGCTCGACCCGGGGTGATCTGTCCGCCCCGAGCGACCAGACAGCTACCCGGTGCCACTGATCGACAACCCAACGTGACTACGCCGGGCCTTCGTTGGCCGGAAGTCGACCTGAGGCCGGGGGCTCTCACGCGTCAGGAGCGGGGGCCGGCGGTGTCATACCGCCGCGGCGGGCTTGATGTTCTGGTTGGCGTGGAAGAGGTTGTCGGGATCGTAGGCGCGCTTGATGCGGGCGAGGCGGTCGTAGTGGTCGCGGTAGGTGGCGCGGACCCGCTCCTGCCCCTCCCCCGCGCCCATGAAGTTCACATACGAACCCCCCATCGAGTACGGGTGCATCTCCTCCCAGTAGTCGACGCACCACTGCCTGATGGTCCCGGCGTTGGCCGGGTCGGGGTCGACACCGGCGAAGACACCGGACCAGACGGCGTCGCGGTAGCTCCAGGCCGTGTCGTCCGGGCCGGGCTGGTGGGCGACGGCGTCGACCGGATAGAGGTGCATCAGCGAGAGCGGTGTGGGGAGGTTCTCGCCGTACTTCTGGTGCACATCCATGGCGGCGTCCGGGATGTCGTCGAAGAAGTCGCCGCGCCAGTACCACTGGTACCCGCTGGGGATCACCACGTCGAGCATGCTCTGCAACGCGGTGTAGGGCATCGGTGCCGTGAAGTGGAAGGCCGGGGGGCCGGGCTCCCGCACCGAGGTGAACGCCTCCTCGAAGTGGTCCAGATCCCCGGTGTGACACCACACCACACCGCACATCTTCTGTCCGTGGATCTCCTCGGGGAACGGCGGGCCGGGCGGAATGGAGATGAGGGCGAAGAAGCCGTACACGTCATCCGGCGCCTGCGGCAGGAACTCGCGGTACCAGGTGAGTACGTCGCGGGTGCGGTCGACCGGCCAGACGGTGATGGCCACCCCGACGGTGTCCACCGGGTGGAGCCGGTAGGTGAAGGAGGTCACGATGCCGAAGTTGCCGCCGCCACCGCGCAACGCCCAGAACAGATCGGGGTGTTCGGACTCGCCGGCCGTGACGAAGCTGCCGTCGGCCAGAACGACGTCGGCGGACAGCAGATTGTCCGCGGTGAGGCCGTACCTGCGGGTGAGGTAGCCGTGGCCACCGCCGAGGGTCAGACCGCCGACACCGGTCATGGAGATGATGCCGGTGGGGGTGGCGAGTCCGAAGGCATGGGTGGCGTGGTCGAGGTCGCCGAGGTGGCTGCCACCGCCGACCTGGGCGGTCCTGGCGACGGGGTCGACCCGTACCCCCGCCATCGGCGACAGATCGATGGTGACACCGTCGTCCACGAGACAGAGACCGGGCCCGCTGTGTCCGCCGCCCCGGACGGCGAGTTCCAGTCCGTTGTCGCGGATGAAGGTGACCGCGGCCATCACATCGGCGGCGTCCGCGCAGGACACGAAGGCGGCCGGGTGTCGGTCGATCATGGCGTTGTACACCTGGCGGGTCCGGTCGTACCCGGCGTCCTGCGGGCCGATCACCGGCCCGCGCAAGGTGGTCCGCATCGCTTCCAGAGTTCCGGCGTCCATGGCGATCTCCTGGTTGTGCGCCGGCGCTCAGACACCCGTCAGCGGCCCGACGGGCAAGCGCACGCCGCAGGGCTGACACTTCCAGGATCGCGTCGGCCGCGGGGCCGCGCAATTCCAGGGGCCGCCCGCTGACCAGGGGCCCGATACACACAGCACGGCGTCGGATGCCTACGCGGGGTGGCCCGTTCATGGGTCTCGGGTCGACCGACGGCGTCGATGGCCACGTCCGCGCCGTGGCCGGGGCGGTTCCCCACCGCCGTCCGGTCCGTCCGGTGCGGCGGGGGCATGTCCTATCCTCATGGCGTGACACGCAGCCGCAAGGACCCGAGTCTGCGCCGGGGCGAGATCCTTCGCGCCACCGTCTCCCAGATCAAGAAGCAGGGCATCCATCCGCTGCGCATCTCCGACGTGGCACACGAACTGTCGGTGAGCCCGGCCCTGGTGATCTACCACTTCCAGAACAAGGAAACCCTCATCGCCGAAGCCTTCGCCTGGGCCGTACAGCGCGAGCTGGACCATCTGGACCACCTCACCGCCGGACTGCCCACCGCGCTGGAACGGCTGCGCACGGCCCTGGACTGGTACGCGCCGACCGGGCAGGCCAAGGGCTGGATCCTGTGGATCGAGGGCTGGGCGGGAGCACTGCGCGAGCCGGCCCTGCGCAAGGTCGGACGGGAACTGGATCTGCGCTGGAAAGAGGCGCTGACCGCGATCATCCAGGACGGCGTGGACAGCGGGGAGTTCACCACCGACGATCCGCGGGGCGCGGTGTGGCGGATCACCGCCCTGCTGGACGGGGTGGCCGTGCAGACCATCGTTCACCGCGACACCCAGGACCGTAAACAGGCGGCCGACTGGTCACGCCAGATCGTCGCCCGTGAGCTGGGACTCAAGAACACCGACCTGGAGCACGGCTGAGCGGTCGGGACTCGGTAGCCACCGGCGCGGACCGCGGTAACTCCGGTGTGCCGGCGCGGCCTTCTCCCTGCGCGGCACACACGTCGCACGACCGGATGGCATTGACAAGGGCGGAACGCGTACTACATGGTCATTCAGTAACCGATAGGCCCGCGGGCCACGCGGCAGGGGCATCCCGCGCCCCGGCCGCCAAGTCTTCGCTCCTCACCACATGTAGTTCCCGAGCTCCTGCTCCCCCCACCGCGACTCCCCCGTCGAAAGACCGATCCCCGTACCCCGACCCACACTGAACACGCATTCAGTGATGAGGTGCCCGTAGTGGACAGAAGCCATGACAGCGACCCCCTTGAGCACGCCTCCCCTCGCCGGTACCGCACAGCCGCATCTCCAGCTGATCTGGACCGACCCGGTCACCGGGCGGCGCGGCTTCGTTGTCATCGACCGACTGATCCGCGGCGTGGCCAGTGGCGGACTGCGGATGCGCGAGGGCTGCACCCTGGACGAAGTGCGCGGCCTGGCGGCCGGGATGACCCGCAAGGAAGCACTCCACTACGACCCGGACAGCCGCTACGTCCCGCTCGGCGGGGCCAAGGGCGGTATCGACTGTAGTCCGCACGATCCGCGGGCCCGCGCGGTCCTCGCCCGCTTCCTGGAGGCCGTGCGCTGCGTGCTGGAACACCACTGGACCACCGGTGAGGACCTCGGGCTGCGTCAGGACACCATCGACGACGCCATCGCCGAGGTCGGGCTGGCCAGTTCCATCCAGGCCATCTACCCCCTGCTGGACGACGCGGCCCAGGCACGGCAGCGGCTGGCGGACGCCTTCGCCATCGAGGTCGACGGGGTGCCACTGCCCGAACTGGTCGGCGGCCTGGGGGTGACCGAATCGGCCCTCACCGCACTGGATCTGATCGCCGTCGCCCACGGTGCGGCACGCGCGGTCGTCCAGGGATTCGGCTCGATGGGCGGTGCGACCGCCCGCTATCTGGCCCGAGCGGGTGTCACGGTGGTCGCGGTGGCCGACGCACACGGTGTCATCGCCAACCCGGACGGTCTGGACGTCGAACACCTGCTGCGCACCCGTGACCCCCTCGGCGGGATCGACCGCACCCAGCTGCGGCCCGGGGACCGCGAAGCCGACGGCGACTCCTGGCTCGGCATCGACTGCGATGTCCTGGTGCCCGCCGCGGTCTCCTACTGCATCGACGCGGTCAACCAGGCCCGGATCAGCGCGCGTGTCATCGCCGAGGCCGCCAACATGCCCACCCTTCCGCAGGCGGAGGCCGCGCTGCACGCACGTGGTGTGCGGGTGATACCGGACTTCGTCGCCAACTCGGCCACGAACGCATGGTGGTGGTGGACCCTCTTCGGCGACATCGGCGCCGACGCCGACCAGGCCGAGCGCAAAGTCCGCGAGTCCATGCGCCGGATCACCTCCGACATGCTCACCGATGCCCAGCGGTACGACATCACCCCGCGCGACGCCGCGCTCGGCGTCGTCGCGGACAAGATCGCCGCCATTGACACCCGCTTCGGCCCCGGCACCACCCCGGCCGATCCGACCCCTGCTGGAGGCAGCCATGCCGGAACACGTTGAACTGGCCGTGATCGGCGGGGGATTGATGGGGGCGGCAACCGCCTGGGCGGCCGCCCGCCGTGGGCTGTCGGTCCTGCTCCTGGAGCAGTTCGACGCGGACCACCACAACGGCAGCTCGCACGGCAGCGCGCGGATCGTTCGCCGCGCCTACGGCGACCCGATGTACACCCGGCTCACCGGGCGCGCCTTCGAGTTATGGCGCGAACTGGAACGCGACAGCGGTGTGCGGCTGCTGCGGATGCTGGGCGGGGTGGACTTCGGGGACCGCTCCTACGTCGACGCCGTCGCCGCACAACTCTCCGCCGCCACGGTGGAACACGAGGTGATGGACGCGCGCGAAGCGGAGCGCCGCTGGCCGGGGATGGCCTTCGAGGGGCAGGTCATCCACCACCCGCAGGCCGGAACGGTCGACGCGGCGGCGGCCCTGACCGCCTTCCTGGACGGCGCCGAACGACGCGCCGCCACCATCCGCTTCCGCACCGCGGCCCGCTCCCTCGAGGAAGGTCCCAGCGGTGTCCGCATCGTCCTCGACGACGCTGAGACGGTGATGGCCGAGCAGGTGGTGGTCGCGGCCGGGGGATGGGCCGCAGGGCTCCTGGGCGAGCATCTCCCGCTGCCCGCCCTGACCGTCACCCAGCAGGACGCCTTCCACTTCCCCCGTCTCGACCAGGCCGCCGACGCCTGGCCCAGCGTCATCCACGAACACCGCAACACGATCTACCATCTGGCCGGGGGCCGCGACGGCGGACCGGGGGACGACCGCAAGATCGGTGAACACTACGGCGGCCGCCGGACCACCGCCGACGGCCGGGACGGCATCGTCACTCCCGCCACACGCCAACGCGTGATCGAGTACGTCAAGCGGTGGCTTCCGGGACTGGATCCCGCGCCGCGGACCGAGACGACCTGTCTGTACACCACCACCCCGAGCGAGGACTTCCTCCTGGACCGGGTCGGATCGCTCATCGTGTGCTCACCCTGCTCGGGACACGGGGCGAAGTTCGCCCCGCTCATCGGTGAACTGACGGCGGACCTGGTGACCGGTGGCGAGGGACCGCCCGCCCGTTTCCGTCTCACCGCACACGCCCCCGGCCGGGGCTGACCGCCGGCGTGCCGTCGCGGACTGCTCCAGACTCCGCGCCGTAGCCGTGTGACACGGCGCCGTCGCTCCAGCCACGGCCGGGGCGACGGCACCGTCCCGTGCCCGCGCACACCACTGCGGCGATAGCCTTGCCGTCATGATCGGCACGACGGACGACGCGTTTCTCCATCCCATCGCCGACCGGCTCGCGGCCCTGCCGACGGTGTGCGCGGTGACCCTTGGCGGCTCACGGGCTGAGGGCAACCACACCCCGGACAGCGACTGGGACCTGGCCGTGTACTACCAGGGCGCCTTCGATCCGGATGCCTTGCGGGCCGTCGGCTGGGACGGTGAGGTGTCCGACCTCGGCGCCTGGGGCGGCGGGGTGTTCAACGGGGGTGCCTGGCTGACCATCGACGGGCAGCGCGTCGATGTCCACTACCGCGACCTCGACGTCGTCGAACACGAACTCACCGAGTCCCGGCAGGGCCGCTTCCACTGGGAGCCGCTCATGTTCCATCTCGCGGGCATCCCGAGCTATCTGCTGGTCGCCGAACTCGCCCTGAACACGGTGCTGCGCGGCTCCCTGCCCCGTCCCGCGTTCCCTGAAGCGCTGCGCGCGGCGGCCCCACCGGAGTGGCGAAGCCGGGCGGCCCTGACGCTCCAGTACGCCAGGGCGGCGTACACACCGCGCGGGCAGGCCACGGAGGTCGCCGGAGCGCTGGCCACCGCCGCGCTCCAGACGGGACATGCCGTGCTGGCGGCGCGCGGTGAATGGGTCACCAACGAGAAACGGCTCCTCCGACGGGCGGGATTGCGCGGCATCGACACGATCGTGGCGGGGCTGCGGCCGGAGCCCGCGGCCCTGGCGAAGGCGGTCGACGCGGCGGAAGAGCTGTTCGCGACCGCCGAGTGAGCCAGGCCCTGTCCTGCCAGCACACCGTGCGTTCACCTCGCCCGCGAGGCGGGTCCGCGCCTCGCGGGCGTTGTCAGGCTCAAGGCATTTCGAGGCGCTCGTCAGTAGGCCACCGTACCGAACCAGTGGAGATCCCCGCATGGCTCGCGGGTGTCACAGACCGCGGTGATGAACACCCTGTGTCGGCCCTGGACGGCCTGGATCTCGGCAGTGACATCCTCCTGCTCCCCGTCCGCGGGGACGGTGATGGTGGCCCACGGCTGACTGTCCAGGCAGTCGAGCCGGAACTCCAGCCGCGCTCCGCTCTCGCTGCCGTTGGACACCCGGGTGACCAGACGGCCGTCCCCTTTCCTGCCGAAGTCGACGCGGTCGTAGCGGAGTTGGTCCCCTTCGCTCAGGGAGCGCGCTGGTCGGTAGCCGGACTTGGACCCGGCGGTCCCCTTCTGTGCGGTGTACGCGTCGGCGTTCACCCGCAGGCGCACGGAGAGGGAGGGGCCACCGTCCGGAGGAGCCGTCACGCCAGGGTCCTGACCGCCCGGTCCGCAGGTGGCCGGTTCGGACGAGTCCATCCACCGCATCGCCAGGGTGCCGACAAGCGCCGTGGCCACGGTGATGCTCACCGCCGCAAAGACCGTTGTCCGGTGACGTGTTCCGCGCAGCCATGCCATCGCCTTCCGCACCGGCCCGACACCGCGGCGCCGGCGGCGGCCCGCACCCGGGGGACGGGCGGCCGACGCGGCGCGAACCGGCCGGTCCCTCGGTGGCGTACGGGCGGTGGCCTCCTTGTTCCGCCGGTACTCGTCCGCCTGCCACCACCCCAGCAACCGCAGTGGCAGATGCCGTGCCGCGCGGGCGTCGAGCCGCACCAGATCCTCGTAGCGGGCACGGCACCGGGGGCACGCGGCCAGATGTGCCGTGACCTCAGGTCCCGGCGGGCTGTAGAGAAGTCCGCCGTTGCCGCCGAGAACCTTGACGCAGTCCTCGCTGTCGGCCCGCTCGAGGTACAACTCCATCCGCGAGCGCCGCAGACCACGGTCGGCCGTGGCAAGACACTCCCGCAGCTGTCGGCCCGCAAGACCGGTGATGTCGGCCACGGCCGTCAAGTCGTCCTGTTCGACCAGGGTGTGCCACAACAGGCACTGCTCCAGCGGACTCAGCCCGTCGTACGCCACCTGCAACTGGCCGTCGTCGTGCATCGGCCACACCGAGCCGCTGGCGATCCATGCCATGAAACCGGACGAGAAGGCGTGCGGTTGCTTCAGTGCGTCGGCCACCGCGGCCAGCCGGGTGGACTCCAGAAGCTGCAATCGCACACATCCCGCGTGGCGACCGCGGTCCAGCGGATGCGATGAGGCCACCCGCTCCCCCAGCCTGGTGAAGGCCACCGACACCAGTTTGGCCGCGAGCCCCGGTGATGTGGTGCAGGTCAGCGCATAGGCGTGGACCGCCGCGTGATGGCGGTCGTACACCTCCCTGAACAGCGAGGTACGACCCCGCCGTACCGCCCGGAGCGCCGCCATGTCGCCGTCCGCGGACTCACGGACCAGCGACGCCATCGACGGCCGGTTCATCGTCCGCCACCCCTCGTTCCCCTCGCGGCCGGGCCGGAGCCGGTACCGTCACCGGCCACCGGGAGCGGCGCTCGGCCCGCTAACGCACACTTCGGGGAAACCCGTCCTATGAGGGTGTCTTTCATGGCCTTCCAGGCGAGCAATGGCATGGTTCAACCCCGATGGTGTCAGTTCTTCGCAGTGCCCGCCTGCCACGATTTCGCTGGGTGTCCATGCGCGAGTCGGGTGGTCATTTCGCGTACAACGTCGGCGCATGGCTTCCGGTCCGATGCGGACCGCCTCACGTCGGTGTGAGCGCGGCGTGGACGACGGCGGCTGGGGCAGCCAACTGCCGGTCCGATCGTGGGGGTTCTGGGGGTGCGTGGTCGTCCAGGAACACGCGTATCTTATGCGCCACACGTCGTTCTTTTCACCCGCCCACCAAGAAACTTTCCCAACTCGCCAGTATGGTTTCGGCATTGAAAGGCACGAGCGAGAAGTACGACCGAGAAAGTAATTTCGTTTTGAAACATCTGTGCTTCGCCAACACCGCATTTACCTCTGAGTAGCCCTGATGAACGATGGCGAGCGCGCTGTGCGCGGGCCGCGTGACGTCCGCGGCCCGCGCCGCCCCGGCCACCTGGCCCACCGTTCGGCACCGGACCGCCGCCGGGCGAAGCGGAGGGAACAACTCCCCCGCCCATGACGTTCCCCGGTCGAAGGAGGCGACGATGACTCACGCGGAGAACAATCGGAAGCAGCTCCAGGATGCCGCCGAGGAAGTGCGCCGTGCTCGCTTCGGCGCACTGCCGGAGCGCGTCCGCCCCGAGGAGATGGTCGAAGAGCGCCCGGCCGTGGCACCGGACCCGGCACGGGACGCCTACAACGACGAGGAGTGGATGGTTCGCTACGGGCTGTAGTCACACGTTTCTCATCGGGCCAGCAGATCCCTGAGGGCCTTGGTGACCTCCGCGGGTGTCTCCTCGGCCATGAAGTGTCCGCTGGTGACGGTGGTGTGACGCAGATCGGGCGCCCACGTACGCCACCGTCCCTCCGCGTCGAAGCCGAGGGCCGCACCCCAGTCCTGCTGGAGCACGGTCACCGGCATCCGCAGCCGGTGACCGGCGTCCCGGTCCGCCTGGTCGTGCTCGAGGTCGATTCCCGCGGAGGCACGATAGTCGGCGACGATCGAGGGCACGGCCGAGCGGCACGCGCCGAGATAGGCGGCGCGCACCTCAGCGGGGATGGCCCGCGGGTCATGGGTCCAGCTGTCGAGGAAGTGGCCGAAGAAGGCGTTCGGACAGCCGCTGATCAGCCGCTCGGGCAACCCCGGGGGCTGCGCCATCAGATACAGATGGAAACCGACGGCGGCAGCGGTCCCGTGCATCACCTCCCACATGTCCAGCGTCGGCAGCACATCGAGACAGGCCAGCTGAGTAATGACCGCCGGGTGGTCGAGTCCGGCACGGAAGGCCACCAGCGCACCGCGGTCGTGCCCGGCCAGCGCGACGCGCTCATGTCCCAGGGCACGGGCCAGAGCGACGATGTCGGCGGCCATCGTCCGCTTGGCATAGGTGGTCGCGTCAGTGGCCTCGGGTTTATCGCTGGCACCGTATCCGCGCAGGTCAGGGCAGATGACCGTGTGGTCGGCCACCAGGTCGGCGGCGACATGCCGCCACATCACATGGGTCTGGGGAAAGCCGTGCAGCAGCACGATCGCCGGACCCGAGCCCGCGACAGCCACGTTCAGGGACACCCCGTCGGTGACGGGAACACGCAGATACTCGAAACCGGCGATGGCGGTGGCGGTGGCGGTGGCGGACGTCATGGTGGTCGTTCTCTTTTCCGTGGATGACCGGGTGCCATCAGCCTGCCGGGCCCGGATGAGCATCCGATGAGCACGCTAGCGTGGGCACCGCCGACGGTGACCTGGAGTGTCCCGGGGTAACGGGCGCGAAGGAGGAGGTGGCCGGGGTGCGGGTCGTCTTCGGGGTGCTGGGTCCGGTGACGGCCTGGGACGGCGCCGGAAACACGATCGCCCTGAAGGGACCACGCCACCGTGCCGTGCTGGCCCGGCTGATCGTGGCCCGCGGGCGCGTCGTACCGGTGGACCGCCTGGCGGAGGATCTGTGGCCGGCCCCGCCCGCGGGTGCGGTGGGCGCGGTGCGCACCTTCGTGGCCGCACTGCGCCGTGCGCTGGAACCGCAGCGCCCGCCCCGCGCCCCGGCCCAACTGCTGGTGACGGAGGGCCCGGGGTACGCGTTGCGCGCGGAGCCGGACACGGTGGACGCATGGTCCTTTGAAGACGAGGTGTCCGCGGCCGCCACGCTCCCACCCGACGGCGCGCTCATGCGGCTGCACTCCGGGCTGGGGCGGTGGCGCGGCCCCGCCTACGCGGAGTTCGCCGAAGAGCTCTGGGCACGCGCGGAGCGCTCACGCCTCGCGGAGCTACGGCTGCACGCCGTCGAACGCCGGGCCGAAGCCCGCCTCGCCCTGGGGCGCGCCGGTGAGGTGGTGCCCGATCTGGACGCGCATGTCGTGGAGCATCCGTGGCGCGAGGACGCCTGGCGGCTGCTGGCCCTGGCGCTGTACCGCACTGGCCGGCAGGGCGACGCGCTGGCGGTGCTGCGGCGGGCACGCACCCTGCTGATCGAGCAGTTGGGGGTGGATCCAGGGCCGGGGCTGCGCCGTCTGGAGGCGGACATCCTCGATCACGCCGACCATCTGGAAGGTCACTCCGGCCACCTGGAAACCACCGGAGACCCCGCGTCCGCCGACGGGGCGGGTGCGGCGGCCGAGCGGGTGTGGGCCCGGGCCACCGCCGCGTACGACCGCGCCGTGGCATCCGGTGCGCGGACCCGGCTGGAGTCGACGGTCGACCTGCTGCGCCACCTCGCGGTGACCGGGGGCGGTGGTCTGGTGGCCGCTCGGGAACACCGGGTGGCGGCCATCGCGGCGGCCGAGGAACTGGGCGACACGGAGCTGACCGCCCGCGTGATCGGCGCGTACGACGTCCCGGCGATCTGGACGCGCTCGGACGATCCACACCAAGCCGCGTGGGTGGTCGCGGCGGCCGAGCGTACGCTGACCGCCCTGCCCTCGGACAGCCATCCGTCCGCGCGTGCCCGGTTGCTGGCCACGATCGCCCTGGAGTCGCGGGGCACCCGTGCGGCGCGCGGCCGCCGGGCCGCCGGGCAGGCGGAGCGGATCGCCCGCGAGCTGGACGACCCCGCACTGCTGGCCTTCGCCCTCAACGGCTCGTTCATGCAGGGCTGTTACCGCGCTGGACTGGCGCCGCGCCGGGACGGGATCGGCGCCGAACTGGTCGCCCTGTCCGCCCGGCACGGTCTGGCCACCTTCGAGGTGCTCGGCCACCTCATCCGCCTCCAGGCGCGCGGCGCGCTGGGCGACTTCGCCGGGGCCGACGGCCACGCGCACGCCGCAGACCGTCTGGCGGAGCGTCATGAGCTGCCGTTGGTGGCCGTGTTCACCCGGTGGTACCGGGTGCTGCGGCTCGCCGCGACCGGCGGCGCACCGGACGATGAGGTGGAGTCGGCCTACCGAGACGCCGCCGCCCGTCTGGACGGCGCGGGCATGCTCGGCCTGGAGCGGGGTCTGCTGCCGCTCGCGCTGCTGTCCGTGCGGCTGTGCGGGGGCTGTCCCGCCCCGGTCGACGAACACATCGACTGGGGTCCTTACGCGCCGTGGACCCGACCGTTGGTACTGCTGGCCCAAGGCCGCCACGATGAGGCCGCCGTGGCGCTGAGCGAAGCCCCGGAGCCGCCGCACGACCTGCTGTTCGAGTTTCTGTGGTGTCTGCTGGCCCATGCGGCCGTCGCCATCGGCGACCGGGAGACGATGGAGCGGGCACATCGTGAACTCGCCCCGGCAGCGGCGGAGTTGGCCGGGGCTGGCAGTGGGCTGCTGACCCTGGGGCCGGTCTCCCGCCATCTGAACGCCCTCACCGCTGCCCTCCGGCGCCTGCCATGAGCAGGCGGCGGCGTCAGCGCATGGCCACCAGAAGGTCCACCTCGTAAGCCTCCTCCACCCTCTCGTCCGGGAAGATCTCCCGCAGATGGGCGCGCTCCTCGGCGAGGAACGCCTGTGCGCCGGTTTCGCCGAGCACGAGGAACGCCGAATGAGTGGCGATGTTGGACAGATGCAGATCGAGGGAGACCGTACGGCTCCAGCGCACCTGGCGCCGTGTCGGGCGCAGCCCTTCGAGCCCCGCGAGCCGAGTGGCCTGGCTGTTGTCGTGGCGTGCCGCGGGAGGTGGTGTCACTCCGCAGTGGTGTGCGATGCGCTCGTGCTGCGCGGAGATCCACGGCACATCGGGGGCGGAGATGTTCCACCACAGGGCGAGCGCACCTCCCGGACGCAGCACACGCAGCGCCTCGGGAACGGAGCGGCCGGAGTCGGTCCAGTGCCACGACTGCGCGTAGGTGAGGAGGTCGAGGGAGGCATCGGCGAGCGGCAGCGCGTTGCCGTCGCCCCGTACGAGCGGCACATCGGGAAGGGCGGCACGGAACTCGGCGGCCATCCCGTCGCCGGGCTCGACGGCGATCACATCGGCGCCGCGCTCGCGCAGCAGAGCGGTGGCGATCCCGGTGCCCGCCCCGACATCGGCGACTCGGGCACCCGTGAGGGAACGTCCTATGAGCTCTTCGACAGCGTCGAAGAGGGCGGGTGGATAGGAGGGGCGGCTCGCGGCGTACTGGGCGGCGGCCATGTTGAAGGAGTGTGCACGCGAGGCAGTGGTCATCTCCCCATCCTCACCTGCTGACCCTCCGCAAGGGATGTGAATCACCGTAATTCCCCGCATGGTTGGGCGACGGCCACGGACCGGACCGACGACCCGGGACACCTCATCGGACCGGGCGCGGGCGGTGTTCGGCAAGCCAGACCTCGGCGTACGCGACCGCGTCGGGCAGGGCGAACAGCCGCACATCGGCCGCGCCCACCCGGCCGCGTATCACCGGCCGTTCCCTCGCGAAGTCCGCCCCCAGCTCCGCGAAGCGCTCCTCGGTGATGGAGGTGTCGCGAACGGTGTGCCAGCGGCGGCCGCGTGGGGTCATGACGGCGAAGGAGTTATCGGCCTGCGGCGCATGAATCCGGTACTCGGCGAGGTGGAAGGCAGTGCAGGAGCCGAAGCCCGCACCCAGCAGCAGGATCCGCGCCGCCGCTTCCTCCAGCCGGGCGAGCGGACTGCGTTCGCCCAGTCGGCAATCCAGGGCATGACCGTCCACAATCGCGGAGGCGCGCGCCCCGAGGGCCGCGAAGGAGGTCTGCGGATGGGCACTGCGCAGGGCGCCGGGCCAGGTGCGGAGGGTCTCGGGGATCCGGCCGACGCCGCAGGTGGGTGTGGTGCGCGGATCGTAGCCCGGCATCGCGGCACGGATCTCGGCCCACCAGGACTCGGGCACCGGCGGATTGCACCAGCCGGCCGGATCCGAGTTGTCGCCGGAGTGCGTCGGCACCACCAGCGTTCCGTCCGGGCCCAGGACGTCGAGCAACGCCTGCACGACCGTGCCCGCGCCCCCGCAGACCCAGCCCAGTGCGCTGAGGGAGGAGTGGACCAGGAGGGTCTCCCCCGGGCGCAGTCCGAGATCACGCAGTTCGGCGGCGAGTGAATCCCGGGTGCAGAGCGGGCCGGTGGACGCTGTTGTCGGCATGAGAGGGAGTGTGCAGGGGCCCTGGCGGTGCGTACCACCGGATTTCGACGGACTGCGCCAACGCCCGGAGCGGCTGCCGTCCTGCCCACCACACCGTCGGAAAGTCCGCCCTTGCTATGAGCAAGGCAAAATTTGTCCGTATTGTGTAATAGATGGGTGTTTCGCCCGGCTTTGCGGCATTCGGCACGGCACAGTGATCTCCCCGGCCATCGCCGGGACTCGATCAACGGGACGGCGCACAGCCGTCCCCGCACACCTAGGGGTCACCATGACTCGACTCACCCGCCTTGCCGCAGGCAGCCTCGCCGCCACCGCTCTGCTCGGCACCGCCGCACTTCCGGCCGATGCCCACACCGGGATGCACCACGACTGGCGCGTAGTCATCGGAAAGGTTCAGCACAACAGCCCCGGTAGCGACGACTACTCTCGTCGGAGCCTCGCCGCGGAGTGGGTCACCATCACCAACACCGGCCGCCGGCGCGTCGACCTCAGCGGCTGGACCCTCGCCGACACCGCCCGCCATGTCTACCGCTTCGAGGACCTGACGCTGCGCGGCTACGAGTCCGTGCGGGTCCGCACCGGCTCCGGCCGCGACACCGAGCGCGACGTCTACCAAGGCTCGCGCACCTACATCTGGAACAACGACGGGGACACCGCGATCCTGCGCAACGACCTCGGTCGTGTCGTGGACGCCAAGTCCTGGGGCCGTCACGGCACCTACCGCCACCACCGCTGAGCCCGGCTGAGCCGGCACACCACGGCGGCCCCGGTGCGCCATGTCCTCGGACGTGGCACACCGGGGCCGCCCCCACTTGACCCCGCCGAACACCTGGCTAGTCGATGCGCTCGGCGGCCTGGGCCAGGAAGGTGTCCAGGACGCCGTCGCCCACCTTGGGCCGTACCTCGCCCCAGGTGTTGCGGGCGGGAGTGGTGCGCACCGCCTCGGCCTCGCCCCGGAGTTCACGGGAGGCGGCAACCAGCGCATCGGCCCGGCCCTGGTCGCCCCGGTGCCACGCGGCGAGCGCGTCGGCCATCTTCACCGCCGCCGCGCCCCACAGTTCGGTGGCGTCCAGCCAGGCGGCGGCGTCGGTGGTGAAGCCCTTCTGCACCGCACCACCGCGGATGACGGCCGGTGCCTCCCGGATGCCGCGCAGATAGGCACGCAGTTCCCGGAGCGCCGTGTCGCGGTCGGCGCCGTCACCGTCCCAGGCGGTCCAGAACCGGGAGATCCGGGCGGTCAGCACAGGCGCCTGGCTCTGCCAGGGGGTGTCCCCGAACGTGGGGGCCAGATGCTCGAGGTCGCCGAAGACCAGCAGGGCACCGGTGGCCCGGCGATCGCCACCGGCGAGATACGACATGGCGCGCCGCCCGCTCGCCCCGGCCCGGTAGGCACGGTCGTTCCAGCCGAAGTCGGCGGCGCCGAACACCGCGACCTTGCTGGCGTAGGGCTGGTTCATCGGGTTGGCCACCAGCCCGCTCAGGTGCTCGGACAGGCCGGGCTCGCGCTTGTCGTACGGAGCGAGCAGCAGCCGGCCGCTGGTGTTCCCGTAGTCGTTGACCGGATAGTTGTCCCAGACGAAGACCTTCCGTCCGAAGAGCTCCGAGGCCGCGTCCGCCTGGGCGGTGGTGATGCTGGGCGGGACGACGTCCGTGCCCGTCCACATCACCTCGACCGCCGGGTCGAGTGCGCTCCGGAGCTTCTGCTTGTACGCGGTGTCGGTCAGATCGCCGTACTCGGTGGGGACCATCTGGAGGGGCCGGGCGCCCTCATGGGTGGCGATGAAGTCCTTCTGGATGTCATTGAGCAGATCGACCTGGGCCGCGGCGGCCGCGCCACGTCCGGGGGCGCCGTAGGCCGCGCGATCACCGTCACAGTTCCACTTGGTGTAGCTGATGTCGTCCAGCGGGATGGAGAAGGCCCGGGTGCCCTGGTCGTACAGGGCCTGGAGCTTGGCCTTCAGGGCGCGGCGGTCGGCGGGGTCGGAATAGCAGATGGATCCGCCGGGAGAGACCGCGAAGGTGAAGCGGACGTGGTTGGCGGTCGCACGACGGACGAGCTCGCCCAACTCCTCCAGCTTGTCGGCCGGGTAGGGATCCCGCCACTTGCCCCGGTGGTAGGGGTCGTCCTTGGGCGCGTAGATGTAGGTGTTGGCCTTCACATCGCCGTAGAAGTCCATCTGGTCCAGGCGTTCCTGATGGGTCCACGGCGTGCCGTAGAAGCCCTCGATCGTGCCGCGCAGGGCCATCGAGGGATGGTCGCTGACCCGGACCCCGTACACCGACCAGCGGTCGCCGCCGGTGGGGCGGAAGAGCTGGCGCAGGGTCTGGACGGCGTAGAACTGCCCGGCGCCGTCGTGGCCACCGAGTGCCACGACGGAGGGTCCGTGGCGGTGATGGCCTACGCGCAACGCATAGCCCTCCGCGCGCCCGGGAGCGGCGGTGCCGCCCAGGGCGTCGGCGATATCCGGCCGGGAGTCGGATCCGAGCAGCACGGTCAGGCCGCGTCCGGAGGCCGGGGGCGGGTCGTCGGGGCCGGTGACCTCGACACGGTCCACGCCGTGTGCGGTGAGGAACGCGATGAGGCGGTCCTTGGCCGCGGCGTCCGTGCGCTGATCCACGACCAGGACGACCCGGCGCGGAACGGACACGTCGGCACCGTCGCGGACGAGGGACTGGGGAGTGGGAGAGATGGCGGGCAACGCCGCGGCGGCGGGCTGGGCCGCGGAGGACGGTGGCGGGGCGCTCAGCCCGGTGACGGCGATGGTGGCGAAGGCGGCGAGCGGGGCGCCGAGCCCGATCAGGCGTCTTCTCACGAGGTCAGGTCTCCAATGCTCACGCGGGGAGGTTCCGGCCGGGGTCGTGCGGGGCCGGGACTGCGGCGGGGCGGGACACAGAGCACCACAAGTGGTCTAAACCACTGGGCTGCCTCGAGAGTCTTACAGCAGCGCGCAGGCCGGTCAACGGCGCGGACCGGCCGAGTTTTCCAGGGTCATTGCGTTACGCCACGGCCGAGCCCCGGACGCCGTCGCGCGGGGCACCTCGCCCCCGCCTCGCCGCCAGACGTGGCCGCTTGGCACACTATTTCCAAGCTCGTCGCAGGCCGGACCGGACATCGGAAGCGATGCCCGCGCACCCGCATTACGCTCGAAAAGGAGGATCCGGTCACCCGGAAGGGAGGCGCTCCCGTGTCGGTCGCTTCGTCCAGATCGTCTCCGGTCTCCCTGCCCCGCCATCGCAGCTGTCCGTTCGATCCGCCCGACGGCTACGGAGAACTGCGCGAGGAGGGGCGGGCCGGCAGACTGGCCTTTCCCGACGGCAACGTCGGTTGGCTGCTCACCCGCTATGAGGATGTCCACACCATGCTGGCGGACGACCGGTTCAGCTCGGACCGGGAGCGGGCCTCCTCCCCCGTCCGCGCGCTCCCCGTCCGGGCGAACGACTCCCGGCGGGTGGGGTCGTTCATCGAGATGGATCCGCCCGAGCACACGCGCTACCGACGGCTGCTGGCCCGGTGGTTCACGGTCCGGCGGCTGCGCGGACTGCTGCCGGACATCGAGGAGGTCGTCACCGGCCACCTGGACGCGATGGAACACACCGGCCCGCCCACCGATCTGGTGGCGGCGTTCGCCCGCCCGGTCCCCTCGCTGGTGATCTGTCAGCTGCTGGGGGTGCCGTACGAGGACCGGGCCGATTTCCAGCGGTGGACGTTCACCCTGTTCGGGCTCGACCGGGAGGAGGCGGAGCTCTTCGCCGCCCGGGACGCGCTGTGGGACTACATGCGGCGTCTGGTGGCGGCCAAACGGCGGCAGCCGGACGAGGCGTTGCTGTCCGGGCTGGTGCAGGGTGCGGACACCGCCGCGGACGGCGAGCGTCCGCTGACCGACCAGGAGCTGACCGGTGTGGGGCTGCTGCTGCTCGTCGCGGGACACGAGACCACCGCGAACATGCTGGGCCTGGGCACCTACGCCCTGCTGAGCCACCCCGGGCAGGCGGCGCTGGTGCGCGAGCGGCCGGAGCTGGCCGACCACGCGGTCGAGGAGTTGCTGCGTTATCTGACCATCGTCCAGTTCGGCACCGTCCGCACGGCCCGGGAGGACGTCGAGATCGCCGGGGTGCGGGTGCGCGCCGGTGAGACGGTGGTCGCGTCGCTGGCCGCGGCCAACCGGGACCCCTCGCTCTTCCCCGCACCCGACGACCTGGACGTCACCCGCGACGCCGGGCAGCACCTCGCCTTCGGCCACGGGATGCACCAGTGTCTGGGTCAGCATCTGGCCCGGATGGAGATGCGAACGGCCTTTCCGGCGCTGCTCCGGCGCTTTCCCACGCTCCGTCTCGCGGTGCCGCCCGACCAGGTGCCGCTGCGGCACGACATGCTCGTCTACGGGGTCCACCGGCTCCCGGTCACCTGGGACGACCGGTGAGCGCGATGCGGATCCAGGTGGACCGCGGCCGCTGCCGCGGCGCCGGTCAGTGTGTGCTGTCCGCGCCGGAGCTGTTCGACCAGTCCGAGGACGACGGCCTGGTCGTGGTGGTCGACGAACAGCCGCCGCCGGCGCTCCACCACAAGGCCCGCCTCGCCGAACGGCGCTGCCCGAACAGTGTCATCCGCACGGTGGACGAGTGCGCGGGCGAGCGGGACACCGGGCGGTGACCGGCGCCCCGCCCGGTCAGGTGCAGGGGTGCAACCAGCCGTGCGGATCGGCGTCCGCACCGGCCTGCCGCCGCAGCAGTGCCTCGCGCAGCCGCAGGGAGACCGGGCCGGGCCGCCCGTCGGCGATCGTCCACGACGCGTCCGCGGTCCTGGCCTGTCCGACCGGGGTGATGACGGCCGCGGTGCCACAGGCGAACACCTCGCTGATGGAGCCGTCGGCGCAGCCGGTCTGCCAGTCCTCGACGCTGATCCGGGTCTCGCGGGTGGCATAGCCCAGTTCATGGGCGAGTGACAGGAGGGAGTCACGGGTGACACCGGCCAGCAGGGTGTCGGTCAGCCGCGGGGTGACGATGGTGCCATCGGAGCCCGTGCCGTAGACGAAGCACAGGTTCATCACGCCCACCTCCTCGATCCAGCGGCGCTCCACCGCGTCGAGCCAGACCACCTGGTCGCAGCCCTGCTGCGCCGCCTCGGCCTGGGCGAGGAGTGAAGCGGCGTAGTTTCCCGCGCACTTGGCGGCGCCGGTGCCACCGGGGGCGGCGCGGACGTAACTCTGGGACACCCATACGGACACCGGCTCGACCCCGCCGGGGAAGTAGGCACCGGCGGGGGTGGCGATGACCGCGAAAAGATAGCTCGCGGCGGGCCGGACACCCAGTGAGTTCTCCGAGGCAATCATGAACGGCCGCAGATACAGGGTGTGTTCGGGCTCCTGCGGGATCCACGCCGCGTCCTCGCGGACCAGCAGTTCGCATGCCTCGACGAAGGCGTCCACCGGCAGTTCGGGCATGGCCAGCCGACGGGCGCTGAGCTGGAACCGGCGGGCGTTGACCTCGGGGCGGAACATGGCCGCGGTCTTGTCCGGCTGGGCGTACGCCTTGAGCCCTTCGAAGATCGCCTGCCCGTAGTGCAGGGTCATGTTCGAGGGGTCCATGGGGATCGGCGCGTACGGTTCCAGCCGGGCGTTGTGCCAGCCGCGGTCCTCGGTCCAGGCGATCGTCACCATGTGGTCGGTGAAGTGGCGGCCGAAACCGGGCGCGGCGAGGATCGCCTCCCGCTCCGCGGCGGGCCGGGGCGAGGGGTGGGGGCGCCGCTCGAAAGTGAGGTGAGGTGGTGTCACGCTGCGTCCTCGCAAGCACTCGGGCCTGTGGCCAGGCGGGGGTTGGGGGTGCGGTACGGTCCGCGGCGGCCCGGGGCACACCGGTGTTCTTCCGGTGCTCCCGGGCGGCAGGGTGCCGGTGCGTGTCGCCGGTTCGACGGCTTCGGCGGGTACGCGGGTCAGCGGGTCAGCGGGTCAGCGGGTCAGCGGGTCAGCGGGCGAGATGACGGCTGATGACCAGCCGCTGGATCTGATTGGTCCCCTCGAAGATCTGCATGATCTTCGCCTCGCGCATATAGCGCCCGACGGGGTAGTCACGGGTGTAGCCGTAGCCGCCGAAGACCTGGACCGCGTCGGTGGTGACCTTCATCGCGGCGTCGGTGGCCACGAGTTTGGCCACGCTGGCCTGGCGCCCGTACGGACGTCCCCGGTCACGGCGGCGGGCGGCATCGAGGTAGGCGGCGCGGGCAGAGTCGACGGCCGCGGCCATGTCGGCCAGCAGGAAACCGAGCCCCTGATGGTCGATGATCTTGCGCCCGAAGGTGGTGCGTTCATGGGCGTAGTCGACCGCGGCGTCCAGGGCGGCCTGGGCCAGTCCGGTGGCGCACGCGGCGATGCCCAGACGGCCGGAGTCCAGGGCGCTGAGCGCGATGTGCAACCCCTGGCCCTCGCTGCCGATGAGCCGCTCGGGTCCGAGGAGAGCGCCGTCCCAGAAGGCGGCGGTGGTGGGGATGGCGTGCAGCCCCATCTTCTCCTCGGGGCGGCCGAAGGTGAGGCCGTCGGCCTGTCCGGGGGCGAAGAAGCAGGAGATGCCGTCGCTGCCGGAGCCGGTGCGGGCGAAGAGGGCGTAGAAGTCGGCCTTGCCGCCGTGGGTGATCCACGCCTTGGCGCCGTTGATCCGGTACCCGTCCGGGCCCTTGTCGGCGCGGCAGGTCAGCGCGGCCGCATCGGATCCGGCCTGGGGCTCGGAGAGGCTGTAGCCACCGACGAGACGGCCTGCCAGCACGTCTTCCGCCCAGGTGGCGCGCTGCGCCTCGGTGCCGAAGGTGAGCAGCGGGAAGGAGGCGAGGGTGTGCACGCTGACGGCCACGGCCACGGCCGCCCACCGCGCGGCCAGTTCCTCCAGCACCTGGAGGTAGACCTCGTAGGGCTGGTCGCCGCCGCCGTACTCCTCCGAGCAGGGCAGGCTCAGCAGACCGGCCTCGCCGAGCAGTCGGAACAGCCCTTCGGGATAGCGTTCGGCACGTTCGTGTTCCTCGACGCGCGGGACGAGTTCCTTGTCGGCGATGTCCCGGACGAGGTCGATCAGATCCTCGGCTTCCCCGGTGGGCAGCAGACGGTCGACGGGCATGGCGGCTCCTGGTCTGGGGCTGGCGGATCAGGCGGAAACGGCCGTGGGGGTGCTCAGTTCGGCGAGGGCGGCGCGGGCGCGGTCGCGGAACTCCGCGATACGGGCCAGCTTGATGTCCTCGTAGCCGCGGATGCCCTCGGCGAGCCGCACCAACTCCTCGACCTCAGCGGTGTTGTCCGCGGTCAGCTGGGTCAGTGCGTCCCGGACCAGGTGGCGGTACTCCTCGATCAGGGCGCGCTCCTCGCGGCGGACCCGCGCGTAGCCGAAGATGTCCAGCCGGGTGCCGCGCACCCTCCGCAGAGCGTACAGGGTGCGGAAGACGGCGGGGGCGGTGCGCCGCAGCCGCATCTTGCGCTTCATGCCCAGCGCGCGCAGGGCGGGCGGGTGCAGCATGACGGAAACCGTGGCGCCGGGGCCGAACTCCTCGGTGATTTTGGCGCGTTCGACGCTGTCCAGATGCAGCCTTGCCACGTCGTACTCGTCCTTGTAGGCCATGAGCTTGTGCAGGCCCTGGGCGTAGGCCAGGGCGATGCGCTCGCCGTTCTCCTCACCCACCCGCTCCCGGGCGGTGGCGGCCACCTCCCGGACATCGGTGGTGTACTGCCGGGCGTACGCCTCGTTCTGATAAGCCACCAGGTCGGCGCTGCGCAGCGCCACCGTGTCCTGGAGCCGTCCGTCGGCGGCGACGGCGGAGGCGAGGGTGCGGGCGGCGGGGGTGATGTCCACGACGGGCCGCTCGGGGGTGGTGGTGGCGCGCCGGACGGCCTCGGGGTCGATGACGGCGGCACGTCCCCATGCGAACGCCGCCAGGTTGGTGTCCACGGCGGCGCCGTTGAGGCGGATGGCGTCCTCGATGGCGCGCGCGGACAGCGGCAGACAGCCGCTCTGGAAGGCGGCTCCGATGAGCAGGGTGTTGGTCGGCATATGGTCGCCGAAGACCGCCTCGGACAGGCCCTGGGCGTCGAGGTGGACATTGGCCTCGGGGCGGGTGGCGGAGGCGATGCGCTCCAGTGAGTCGTCCGGGGAGCCGGGGAGGACGACCCGGTTGGTCACCATGGCGGCGGTGGGCACGATGGCGGTGTTGACGATCGCGATGGTGTGTCCGGGGCGGGCGACGTTGAGGTTGCTGTCGGCGGCGGCGCCGAGCAGGTCGAAGCCGAGCAGGACGTCGGCGGTGGCGCGGGAGGCGCGCAGCGCGCCGGTCACCGGCGTGGTCGAGATGCGTACGTCGCTGACGACGGGGCCGCCCTTCTGGGCCAGTCCGGTCTGGTCGAGCCCCGCGGCGTAGCGGCCGTCGAGATGGGCGGCCATCTGGAGGATCTGGGAGACGGTCACCACACCGGTGCCACCGATGCCGGGCATCCGCACCAGGGTGCTGTCCCCGGTGACCGCCGGGACGGGGTCGGTCAGCTCCACCGGCAGCGGCGGAACGGCGCGCCGCCGCTTGGTGGCCGGCCCCTCGGCCCCGGCCTTGGGCTCGACGAGCAGGAAGGACGGGCAGTCGCCCTTCAGACAGCTGAAGTCGGAGTTGCAGGACGGCTGGTGGATACGGGTCTTGCGGCCGAACTCGGTGTCGACGGGGTGGACCGACAGACAGGTCGACACATCGCCGCAGTCGCCGCAGCCCTCGCAGACCCGCTCGTTGATGACCACCTTCTCGGCGGGGGTGGGTAGTTGACCACGCTTGCGGAGTCTGCGTTCCTCGGCGGCGCACCGGTCGTCGTGGATGAGGACCGTGACGCCTTCGGTGGCGGCGAGGGACTTCTCGGCCTCGGGCAGGTCGTCGCGGTGGCGCACGGTGGCGATCGGGTCCAGCCGGACACCGCGGTAGTCCTCGGGCTGAGCTGTGGTGACGACGACCTTGCGCACCCCTTCGAGGGCGAGCCAGCGGGTCAGGGCGGGTACGTCCAGGCGGCCTTCGGCGCGCTGGCCACCGGTCATCGCCACCGCGTCGTTGTAGAGCAGCTTGTAGGTCATGGTGACGCCCGCGGCCACCGCGGCCCGGATGGCGAGGGATCCGGAGTGGTGGAAGGTGCCGTCGCCGAGGTTCTGGACGAAGTGGCGGTCGTCGGTGAAGGGCGCCAGACCGATCCACTGCGCGCCCTCGCCGCCCATCTGGGTCAGACCGATCTGATGGCCGCGGCCCGCGCCGTCCAGGGCGATCATCACGTGGCAGCCGATGCCCGCGCCGACGAGGGTGTCGCTGTCGGTGCGGGTCGAGGCGGAATGCGGACAGCCGGAGCAGAAGTACGGGGTGCGGGCCGACACGGTCGGCAGGGCGATACGGGCCGGGGTCTTCGGGGCGAGGGAGGTCAGATGGGCGGTGGCGGTGTGCGGCAGCCGCTCCGTCCCGATGCGGTCGGCCAGGGCGGTGGCGATGTGTTCGGCCTCGAGGGTGCCGCGCGCGGTGAGCAGCGGGCGGCCGTCCTCGCGATGGCGGCCCACCACGACCGGGGCGTCCTTGGTGCCGTAGAGGGCTTCCTTCAGATGTCCTTCGAGGAAGGGCACCTTGTCCTCGACGACGAGGACCTGCTCGAGGTCACCGGTCATGGCGACCAGGTCCTCGGCGTACAGCGGATACGGCATCCCCAGCCGGATCAGCCGGAGTCCGAGCGTCTCCATGGCGGCCTCGTCGATGCCGAGGTCGGCCAGGGCGCGCTGGACCACGGCGTAGGAGGTGCCGGAGGCCACCACACCGAGGGTGGCGCGGGGGGCGCTGTAGGTGATCCGGTTCAGGCTGGTGTCGCGGGCGTAGGCGCGGGCGAGGTCGAGGCGGCGGGTGAGCATGTCGTGCTCGGCGTCCAGGGACGCGGGGCCGACGAGGGTGGGGAGGGTGCCGCGGGTGGTACGGCGCGGGGCGGGGATGTCCGGGACGACCCCGTCCAGGTCGACGGTGGCCGAGGCGTCCGCGATATCGGCGACGATCTTCAGCCCGGCCCAGAGGCCGCTGGCGCGGGACAGAGCCACGGCGTGCAGCCCGAACTCGATGATCTCGGCGACGGAGCCGGGGGCGAGCAGCGGCATCGCCAGGCTCTGGCACATCGGCTCACAGGAGCTGGGCACGGTGGACGACTTGCTCGCCGGGTCGTCGCCGATCCAGGCCACGGCGCCGCCGAGCGGGGCCGTACCGGCCACCGTGGCATGGCGGATGGCGTCGGCCGCCCGGTCCAGGCCGGGGTTCTTGCCGTACCAGAATCCGGTGACGCCGTCGTGGCGACTGCCGGGGACCTGGTCCAGCAGCTGGGTGCCCGCCACCGCGGTCGCGGCCAGCTCCTCGTTCAGACCCGCCTGGAACACCACTCCGGCGGGGTCGAGGAAGCGGTGGGCGCGGCCCATCTCCAGGTCGACTCCGCCGAGCGGCGACCCCTGATAGCCACTGACGAACGCGCGGGTGTTCAGCCCGCGCTCCTCATCGAGGCGGCGCTGTTCCAACGTCAGCCGGACCAGTGCCTGGATGCCCGAGATCAGCACCCGCCCGCCGCGGGCCGTGTACTTGTCGTGCAGCGATACCGCAGCAAGGTCGGTGGTCACTCGAGCCTCCTCGTCGTCGTGGGGTTCGAGCGTTCAGGACAGCAACACCTACCCCTGGGGCACAAGTAAGTTGTGAGAGATTCGATCAGAGACGCAAAGCATTCCTTGAATACCCGGCGCCGAGTAAAATTAGTTGCGTCCGACCGGGGCCGTGGAGGGTGTGCCGATGACCGAGATAGACCAGGTGGACCGCCAACTGCTGCGCATGCTCCGCGAGGACGGGCGCCGTACGTTCTCCGAAATGGCACCCGAGGTGGGGCTGTCGGTGGCCGCGGTCAAGCGCCGGGTGGACCGGCTGCGGGAGAGCGGGGTGATCACCGGGTTCACGGTGCAGATCGACCACACCAAGCTGGGCTGGGGCATCGAGGCGTTCGTGGAGCTGTCGTACACCGGCACCACCCCGGTCGGGGAGATCGTCCGCACCGCGTACGAGGTCCCTGAGGTGCAGGCGGTGTTCACCATCGCCGGTGACCCGGACGCGCTGGTGCATGTGCGGGTACGGGACATCGAGCACCTTCAGCAGATCATCGACGGACTGCGCCGGGCCGGGCAGGTCACCGGCACCAAGACGCTGATGGTGCTGGGTTCCTGGACGCGCACCGCCTGAGCGGGCGGGCCGTGGCGTGCCGCGCGGTGGGGGCTCAGTCCGGGCGGCCGGTGGCCGCCACCGTCACTCCCAGACCGACCATGGCGAATCCGCCCGCTCCCCCGATCATCGACAAGCGGCGCTCGGAGCGGCCGAACCAGGTGCGGGCCGCCGAGGCCGTCAGTCCCCAGAGGGTGTCGGTGACCAGGCCGATGCAGATCGGAACCAGGCCGAGGACCAGCATCTGGCTGGGCAGCGCACCGGCCGAGTGGTCCACGAACTGCGGGAGGGTGGCGGCGAAGAAGACCAGGCCCTTGGGGTTGGTGACACCCACCATGAAGCCGTCGGCGACCGTGCGCAGATCGCCGCGGGCGGGCTGCGCGGGCGTGTCCACCGTGACCAGCTTCATGTCCTTGCGGCGCCGGAACGCCTGCACGCCGAGGTGGATCAGATAGGCCGCGCCGGCCAGCTTCACGGCCATGAAGACGGCCGCGGAGCGTTCGACCAGCGAACCGAGACCGAACGCGACGGCGATGACGAGGAGATAGGAGCCGAGCGTGTTTCCCAGCACGGTCGCCATGACGGTGCGGCGGCCGTGGGCCAGCGCCCTGCCGATCATGAAGAGCACACTGGGGCCCGGGATCACGATCACCAGCAGTGACATCGCGCCGAACTCGAGCAATCGGTCGGTGAACATCTCGGCCCCCCACCTCCACGCCGTGGAACGCGCCACGTTTCCTGGGTAAGGGATCATACCGTTGGCCGCTGTGGGCGAACGGTTCCCGCCCAGCCGCCGGATCAGCCCAGAGGGATGTGCGACCGGCCGCTACGCGCGGGGGCTGAGCAGCGCGGTGAGCATGTCCCGCAGCCAGGGCCGCAGGGTCGCGAGATCCGGATCGAGCAGCAGCCTGGTCGCCGCCGCGTCATGGATGGTGATGACCGCGCTGGTGAGGGCCTCGGGGTCGCGCAGCGCATGCGGCATGGCAGCCAGGTCCACCGCGCCCACGACGACCGGTTGCAGCGTCTCGCGGATCGCTTCGCGGTGCCGGATCAGGGCGGCCGCGGTCTCGGGGTTGCGGGCGGCGTGCAGCAGGAAGTCGGTGCGCACCAGGACCCAGGTCCGGTCGATGAGCAGGGCGTTGATGACCCGGTCCAGCAGGGACGGCAGCCCCTCGTCGGGGGTGGCTCCGGCCAGCGCGGCGTGCACCTGGGTCATGGTGTGCGCGGCCTGCTGCTCATAGAGCGCGAAGAACAGCTCGTCGAGGCTGTCGAAGTTGGAGTAGAAGGCGCCGCGGGTGTATCCGGCCGCCTCACAGATCTCCTCGATCCCCGCGCGGCCGAAGCCACGCTCGGCGAAGACCGAGAGTGCGGCGGAGAGCAGGCGCTCCCGGGTTTCGGCACGCCGCCGGGTGACGCGCGCGGGAGTGCCGTCCGCCCGGAGGCCGGTGCGCAGCGCCCGCCGGTCCAGTGCGCTGTTACTGACGTCAGCCATGCGCCCATCCTAGCGTTCGATACATGAATGCATCCGATACACTCATGTATCGAAACGGGGAGACCTTTCGAACGCAGTGAGGAAGTGCAGTCGAGTGAGTCAGGCGGACACCGACCGCGAGGATCGCGAGCGCGGAGATCAGGAAGCGCGCGAGGATCAGGAAGACCACGGGGCAGAGCGCGGAGATCAGGAAGAGCGCCAGGAGACCGCGCAGCGGCCGGCCGAGGAGCCGCGCCCCGGCACCAAGGCCCCGGTCGGCTTCTGGGCCGAACTGCGCACCGCGGTCACCCCGCGGATGACGGCGATGATCGCGGGCGCGCTGCTGCTGCAGCTGGGCTTTGTGCTGTCCTACGTGGGCGCGTTCCACCACCCCCAGCCGCACCGGGTCCCGATCGCGGTCGTGGCGCCGGAGCGGACGGCCCAGCAGGTGGTGCAGAAGATCAACGCGATACCGGGTCACCCGCTGAAGGCGACCGCCGCCGCCGATGAACGGGCGGCCCGAGCGCAGTTGCGCGAGGGGAACACCAGTGGCGCGCTGATCGTGAACCCCAAGTCGCGGAACGACCGGCTGCTGGTGGCCGGGGCCGGGGGCGCGTCCACCGCGACCGCGGTGGAATCGGTGATCACTCAGGCCGAGCAGAGCCAGAAGCGCACGGTCTCGGTGGTCGACGCGGTCCCGGCCCAGCCGGGAGACGCCCGCGGGCTGAGCAGTTTCTACCTCGTGGTGGGGTGGACGGTCGGCGGCTATCTCTTCGCCGCGCTGCTGGGTGTGTCCAAGGGCGCACGTCCCGCCTCCGTCCGGCGTGCCGCGGCGCGGCTGCTGGCGGCGGTGCCGTACGCGGTCGTCTCCGGTCTGGGCGGTGCGGCGATCGTGGGTCCCGTACTCGGTGCCCTCAACGACCACTTCCTCGCCCTGTCGGCGCTGGGCGCGCTGGTGGTCTTCGGCGCGGCGGCCGTCACGATCGCCTTCCAGGTGCTCTTCGGTGTGCTGGGAATCGGCGTGACGGTGCTGCTGTTCGTGGTGCTGGGCAACCCCAGCGCGGGCGGGGCGTACGGCTCCGATCTGCTGCCCCCGTTCTGGCACGCGATCGGCTCCGCACTGCCCAACGGCGCGGCCACCCATGCCGTACGCCACCTCGTGTACTTCTCCGGCCACGGGATCACCGGGAATCTGGCGGTGCTCGTCGCCTACGCGCTCGGCGGGGTGCTGGCCACCGTCGCGGCCGCCACGCTGATACACCGGCGGCTGTCGCCCGAGACAGACCCGGCGGGCGCCCGCGCCTGACCGGTTGTCCAGACCGCCCGGGTCCGCACCGCTCCCCCGGTGCGGACCCGGGCCCTGTGGTACTCAGGCCGGTGTGCCGGCCGGTTTCCCCGTGTCCGGGGCGGTGACGAGGCCGTCGGCCACCAGCCCGGCGTACACCGCCTCGCCCAGCACACGCACCGCCGACTGCGGGCGGACCATCACGGTGAACTCCCGGATCCTGCCCGCCTCGTCGAACTGGAGGAGGTCGATGCCATGGATCTCCTTGCCGTTCACCGTGGCACGGAAGGGCAGCACGGCCGACGGGGTCATGGCGCCGTCGGAGCTGGTCTCCGCCGCGCCGTCGAAGTGTCCGAGGTAGCGGAAGCCCTCGAAGGTACGCAGCAGGACACCGAAGAGGCCCGTCACCATGGGTTTGCCCTCGAACGGGGTGAACTTCACCGGGCTGTAGAAGCGGATGTCGTCGGTGAACAGGTCCTCGAGGGCGGCCCGGTCACCGTTCTCGACGGCGGCCCGGAAGCGGTCTGCGGTCGTCATGGCGTACCTCCTCCTGCTCATGAGGCCGCTCAGGCAGCACGCTCGGGCAGCGACTCATGAAGGTGATTAGTCATTTTCTTGAGTATCATGCGGTGCGGTCCGGCGAACAGAGCGGGAGCGGCGAGGGAGGAGAACGGCCCGATGGCCTTGCGTCATGCCGTACTGGCGGCACTGCTGCACGAGGAGTTGAGTGGCTATCAGCTGGCCAAGGCGTTCGACACCGGGGTGGCGAACTTCTGGCACGCCCTGCCGCAGCAGCTGCGGGAGCGGGCCACCTTCGCCGAGGCCAAGGTCGAGCTGTTCGGCTCACTGCTGCGCACCATGCGCGGTGACCGCGACGAGGAGGAGTTCCTGCGCCATGGCGACCGGATCGGACCGTATCTGACCTGTCTGCGCGGGCTGGCCTTCGAGGAGGGCAACCGGGACTGGTGTCTGCGCGGTGCGGCGGTCCTCGAGGAGAGGCGGGCGGCCCGTGCCCGGGGTTGAGTATCTGCGGTATGTCGCCCTCGGCGACAGTCAGACCGAAGGGCTCGGCGACGGTGACAACACCGGCGTGCCGCGGGGTTGGGCCGACCGGCTCGCGGAGCGGATCGCGGTCCACCACGCCGGTCTGCACTACGCCAACCTGGCGGTACGGGGCCGTCTCGCGGCCGATGTGCACACCCAGCAGCTCCGCCCCGCACTCGCCCTGCGCCCCGATCTGGCCACCGTCGTCGCCGGGATGAACGATCTGCTGCGGCCCCGGTTCGACGCGGACGAGACGGCGGGCCATCTGGAGGCGATGTTCGCCGAACTCACCGCAGCGGGGGCCCGCGTGGCCACCCTCACCTTTCCCGACGTCGCACGGATCACCCCGCTCGCGCGCCCGCTGAGCCCCCGTGTCGACGCCCTCAACCGGCGGATCCGCGCCGCGGCCGAACGCCATGGCGTGGTGGTCGCCGAGACCGCGCACCACCGGGTCGTCACCGATCAGCGGCTGTGGAGTCCGGACCGGCTGCACGCCGCGCCGCTCGGTCACGAACGGATCGCCGCCGCCGTGGCCGAGGCCCTCCGGCTCCCGGGCAGCGACGGCTCCTGGGCGCTTCCGCTGCCCCCTCCGGACACACCCGTCCCGGTGGGGTGGCGCGCGGTGGGAACGGAACTGCGCTGGGCCGGATCGTTTCTCGGCCCCTGGCTCGGCAGACGGCTGCGGGGCCGCTCCTCGGGCGACAATCGCGTTGCCAAGCGTCCGGAGCTGCTGCCGGTGGCGGCCCCCGGGGACACGTCGTCACCGTGAGACCGCCACCGTCAGGGGTGGATCACCGGCGCAGGTGGCGCTACGCCGAACGCTTCAACACGGCGGTAGCGATGGCCACTTGGACGGGATCGAGGGCGGTTTTGCCGTCCTCGATGTCCCACAGGGCGTTCTGGAGCACCCGGCCGAGTGTCCAGCCGACCGCCCGCCGCCGGTCCGCGCCGACGGCCTCGGTCAGCAGGTCGAAGCGGCGGAGCACCGCACGCGGCACATCACCGGTGGCCACCACCTCGTCCCATCGGTTGTCCAGTGCGGGCAGCAGCTCGAACCCGGGGTCTCCGGCCAGTGGTTCGGGGTCGATGGCGAGCCAGGGTTCCCGCTCCCCCGCCAGCACATTGTCGTAGTGCAGATCCCAGTGCAGCAGCCGGTCGCCGGGCTCATCGGTCAACTCGGCGACGGCCGAAGCGCAGTTGCGCACCAGCCGCTGTTCGGCGGGGTCACGCAGGGCCGGAATCGCCTCTGGGGCCTGGTCGAGCATGGCGGTGGCGATGCCGGAGAGCCCGCGCACCCCCTCGGGGGCCGGTACGGCGACCAGACGGGCCAGCAGTGCGGCCAGGATCCGCAGGGCCTCGTGGTCGTCGGGCACCGCGGACAGCGGTCGCCCGGCGTCCAGCCGTTCCAGCAACTGGGTGCCGCTCTCCTCGTCGTGGTCGAGCAGACACACCATGCCCTGACCGTGCCAGGCGCGCAGCCCGGCGGCGACACCGGCGGTCTCCTCCCGGGGCCGCTGGAGCTTGAGAGCGGCCGGTGTGCCGTCCGCCCGGCGGACGGGCAGGACCAGCGAGGCCATGCCGTGCGCGGGCGGACCGTCGGGCCGCAGCGCCCAGCGGTCGAGGAAGTCATCACCGATACGGGGCAGTTGGGCGAGCCAAGCGCGCTCCTCGGCGCCGTGCGCGCCGTACGACAGGGCGAAGGTCTCGGGAACGTCGAAGCGCGTCGACGTGGTCATGGAAAGGTCTCCTTCGTGGGTTCCGGAGCCCGGGTCCGGGTTGCCGGGAGCCGGGATACGACGGACGAAGGAGTTCTTGGGGGTGCCCGTGGCTCGGGCAGGCGTCAAAGCATTCCCCTACCCTACGCGCAGTTGCTTGCCCGGCCCCGAAAACGGCCCCGGGAGGCGCAGCCACCGCGCAACGGAAAATGACCGGAGCATCCGGTCGGAGGCGCGGATAATCGCGCCATGAGTGACCTCGTATCCCCCGTACACGCCCTGCTCGTTGTCGATATGCAGACAGCCTTCGTCTCCGGTCCACAGGCCGTACCGGACGCGGCGAGGGTGCTCGAGCGCACCAAGGACCTGCTGGACCGGGCCCGTACGGCCGGGGCGCTGGTTGTCCACCTTCAGAACGACGCACCGGAAGGGGAGCCGGACGAGCCGGGGACACCGGGCTGGGAGCTGTACCTGCCGGTGGTGGAGGGGCCGCGGGAGGTCGTGATCCGCAAGACGGAGGACGACGGTTTCCATGGGACAGCACTGGCGGAGCTGCTGACCGGGGCGGGGGTGCGGGCGCTCGCGGTGTGCGGGGTGATGTCCGAGATGTGTGTGAGCGCGACGGCTCGCACCGCGCTGGAGCTGGACTACCGGGTGGTCATGCCCCACGACGCCCATGCCACGTACGACGTTCCGGCGGCGGAGGGCATCAGTGCGACGGTTCCGGCGGCGATGGCGTCGCGGGCGGCCGAATGGGCGCTGGGCGATGAGATCGAGATCGTGGCGCGGGCCGTGGACGTTCCCTTCGACACCGTTCCCCGGGAGGCCGCGGACGCGGTGATCGAGGGGCGCGCCGTTCGGCTGCGTTCGAGGTGGCCGGACACCACCGGCTGACCCTCGACCCCGCGGTGGACAACACGGGGGCGGTCCGGCTGTACCGGCGGCTCGGTTTCCGTCCGGTGGGCATCATGCGGCGGTACGAGCGGCGCCCGGACGGCACCCTGCGCGACGGGTTGCTGATGGATCTGCTCGCCGATCAGCTGGTGGCACCGGGCCGCTCCTGACCGGCTGGACCGTTCGGAACCGGCCGGGGTCCGGCCGCACCCCGGTCAGCTTGGGACGTCGTCCCACTGGTCGAGCAGATCCTCGTCGGTGCGCAGGGATGGGGAGGCGACACCGGTCAGCGGCAGCTCGGCCCAGATGATCTTGCCGTTGGGGGTGTAGCGGGTGCCCCAGCGCTGGGCGAACTGGGCCACCAGGAACAGACCCCGCCCGCCCTCGTCGGTGGTGGCCGCGCGGCGCAGATGGGGCGAGGTGCTGCTGCTGTCGGACACTTCGACGATGAGGCTGCGGCCGCACAGCAGGCGGACCCGGATGGGTTCGGAGCCGTAGCGGATGGCGTTGGTGACCAGTTCGCTGAGGATCAGCTCGGTGGTGAACCCGACCTCGTCCAGTCCCCATCCGGCGAGCAGCCGGTCGGCCTCGGTGCGGATGCGGGCGACGGCGGCGGGGTCGGAGGGAATGTCCCAGTCGGCCACCGCGTCGGGGGCCAGCAGCCGGGTGCGGGCGACGAGCAGGGCGATGTCATCGCTGGGGTGCGGGGAGGCCATGGTCTCGAAGACCGCCCGGCAGGTCCGCTCGGGGTCGCGTTCGGGGTGTCCGGCCAGGGTGGCCTTGAGCATGTCGAGCCCGGCGTCGACATCCCGGCCACGGTCCTCGATCAGGCCGTCGGTGTAGAGCACCAGCCGGGTGGCCTCGGGCAGCCGCAGCTCGGCGGTCTCGACGGGCTCGCCGCCCAGGCCGAGCGGCGGGGCGAGGGGCACCTCGGGGAAGGTCACGGTGCCGTCGGGGTGCGCCACGGCCGGGCCGGGGTGGCCCGCCCTGGCCATGGTGCAGCGTCCGGTGACCGGATCGTAGATGGCGTACAGACAGGTGGCTCCGGTGATGGCCGGGGCGTCGTGGTCCTCCGCGGCCTGGTCCTGGTCGAAGCGGGTCACCAGCTCGTCGAGGTGGCCGACCAGCTCGTCCGGCGGCAGGTCGAGGGCGGAGAAGTTGTGGACGGCGGTACGCAGCCGCCCCATGGTGGCGGCGGCGTGCAGACCGTGTCCGACCACATCGCCGACGACGAGGGCGACGCGGGCGCCGGGCAGCGGGATGACGTCGAACCAGTCGCCGCCCACCCCGGCCTGGGCGGGCAGATAGCGGTGGGCCACCTCCAGGGCGTCCTGCTCGGGCAGGCCCTGGGGCAGCATGCTGCGCTGGAGGGTGACGGCCATGGCGTGCTCGCGCGTGTAGCGGCGGGCGTTGTCGATGGCCACGGCGGCGCGGGCGACGAGCTCCTCGGTGAGGGCCACGTCCTCCTCGTCGAAGGGCTCGGGCTTCTCGGAGCGCCAGAAGGTGGCCAGGCCCAGGGTGACATCACGGGCCCGCAGCGGAACGGTGATCATCGAGTGGATGCCGTAGTTCACGATCCGCGCGGCCTGCTCCGGGTCCTGCTCCGCCCAGCCCCCGAAGGAGCGCAGATCCGGCTCGAGCACCGGCCGTCCGGCGCCGAAGCCGAACGCCTGGGGCGCGGCGCTGACATAGGTGATCAGCTTGCCGATGCGCCACAGCGGGTGGTCGGGACGGATCCCGGTGGTGGCAGTGCGGCGCATCGCGCTGCCCGCGGGTTCATTGCCGCGCATCACGGGTTCCACCAGGTCGACGGTGGCGTAGTCGGCGAACCACGGGACCGCGAATTCGACGAGCTCCTCGGCGGTTCGGACGATGTCGAGGGTGCTGCCGATCTTCGAGCCGGAGTCGTACAGCAGCCGCAGCCGCTTCTCGGCCACCTCGGCCTTGCCCGAGAGATCGCGCAGTTCGGTGGTGTCGCGCACGGTGGTGACGCTGCCGGGCTGTCCGCCGTCCCAGCCGGTGGGGCGCTGGTTGACGGCCAGCAGCCGGTCCCCGGCCAGATGCACCTCGTCGGTGGCCAGCCGTCCGGAGGTGAGCAGCTCCTCGGTACGCGGATCGAGGCCCAGCTCGGAGACATGGCGGCCCTCGGAGTCCGGGGAGAGGTCGAGCAGCCGCCGGGCCTCGTCGTTGGCCAGCACCAGTCGCCCCTGGTCGTCGACGATGAGCACACCTTCGCGCACGGAGTGGAGCACCGCGTCGTGGTGCTCGTACATCCGCATCATCTGAGCCGGGCCCAGTCCGCGGGTCTGACGCCGCAGCCGCCCGCCCACCAGCGCGGTACCTCCGGTGGCGAGGGCCAGTGCGCCCGCGGCGGTGCCGAACACCAGCGGCAGCTGGTGCTTGACCCGGCCGGTGACGTCCTTGGCCGTCATCCCGGCGCACACCAGGCCGATGACTCGTCCGTGAGAGTTCCGGATCGGAAGGGTGGCCTGCACCTCCTTGCCGAGGGGGCCGTTCACCGTCTCGGTGACCACCTTGCCCTTGACGGCGGGCCGCCAGTTGGCGACGACCTCCTTGCCGATGTACTGCGGCAGGGGGTGGGTGTAGCGGATGCCCCTGGTGTTCGTCACTACGACGAAGTCCAGGCCCGCCCGTTTGCGGGCCAGTTCGGCCCGGGGCTGGAGCACCTTGCTGGGGTTGCTGGAGCGCATGGCCGCCTCGGTGCCGGGCGAGCTGGCGAAGGTGTGGGCGACGGCGGTGGACCGGTTGATGGCTTCCGTCTCGCTGTCGTTGCGCGCCTGGAAGACCAGCGCCATCGTCGCGACGACGATGAGCACGACGACGAGCACCACTTGTACGGCGAAGACCTGCCCGGCGATGCTGCGCATGCCCAGCAGGGAGCGGAGGCGCCGCCGGGAGGGGATATGCACGGAACGCCTCGATCGACCGAAAAATCCGATCACCCCCTATTCCTAACACTTCCTCCCGCGGGAGGTGAGTGGTTCGGGGGAGTTCGGGGAGTCGGATCGCCTTCGGTCCGGTCCGCGAGACGCTTCGTTCACAGGGCGCGTTCGTCCCCGTGCGGTGAGTGTGCGCCCACCGGGGCCCGCGGACGGGACCCGGTGGCGCTGAGTGTCCGCGCACTGACGTGGCGCGTCAAGGGGTCGGTCAGAGGAAGCTGACGTTCTGGGCGAGGGCGAGGCTGCTGGAGTAGTTGATGGTGTTGGTGGCCGGGCGCATATAGGCGCGCCAGGCGTCGGAGCCGGACTCGCGGCCGCCACCGGTTTCCTTCTCACCGCCGAAGGCGCCGCCGATCTCCGCTCCGGAGGTGCCGATGTTGACATTGGCGATACCGCAGTCGGAGCCCTCCGCGGACAGGAAGTACTCGGCCTCCTGCTGGTCGCGGGTGAAGATGCTGGAGGACAGCCCCTGGGGCACATCGTTGTGGAGGGCGATGGCCTCCTCGAGGGTGTCGTAGGTGAGGACGTAGAGGATGGGCGCGAAGGTCTCCTCGCGGACGACGGGGGTCTGCGCGTCGACGCGGACGATCGCGGGCTCGGCGTAACCGGCCCGGGGCGCGGTGTCGGCCAGCCGGCGCTCACCGCCGACGAGGACGGTGCCGCCTTCGGTGCGGGCGCGGTCGAGGGCGCCCCGCATGGTGTCGAGGGCCTGGGCGGAGATCAGCGGGCCGACGAGGGTGCCCTCGTCGAAGGGGTCACCGATGGGCAGCTTGCGGTAGGCGGCGGTCAGCCGGTCCACGAGGGTGTCGGCGATGTCGCGGTGGACGATGAGCCGCCGCAGCGTGGTGCAGCGCTGTCCGGCGGTGCCCGCGGCGGCGAAGACGATGCCCTGGACGGCGAGGTCGAGGTCGGCGGAGGGTGCGACGACGGCCGCGTTGTTGCCACCCAGTTCCAGCAGGCTGCGGCCGAAGCGGGCGGCCACCCGGGGGCCGACCTCACGGCCCATACGGGTCGAGCCGGTGGCGCTGACGAGCGCGACCCGCGGGTCGTCGACCAGCCGCTCGCCGATGGCGCGGTCGCCGAGCAGCAGCCGGTGCACATCGCGCGGGGCGCCGGTGTCCTCGGCGGCCCGCGCCAGCAACCGGTCGCAGGCCAGCGAGATCAGCGGGGTGAGCTCGGAGGGCTTCCAGACCACGGTGTCACCGCAGGCCAGGGCGACGGCGGTGTTCCAGGACCAGACGGCGGCGGGGAAGTTGAACGCGGAGATGACACCGACCACGCCGAGCGGGTGCCAGGTCTCGGCGAGCCGGTGTCCGGGGCGCTCGGAGGCGATGGTGCGGCCGTAGAGCTGGCGGGACAGACCGACCGCGAAGTCACAGATGTCGATCATCTCCTGGACCTCACCCAGGGCCTCGGAGCGGATCTTGCCCGCTTCGATGGTGATGAGGTCGGCCAGGTCGCTCTTGTGGTCGCGCAGCAGCTCACCGAGGCGGCGGACGAGTTCACCGCGGCGCGGGGCGGGGGTGCTGCGCCAGGTGAGGAAGGCGCGGCGGGCGGCCTCGAGCGCCTCCTCGGTCTCGGCCTCGGTGGCGGCGGCGAGGCCGAAGAGGTCCTCGCCGGTGATGGGGGTACGGGCGTGGAAGTCATCGCCCCGGTCGGGGGTGACGCCGACCCGGCGGAGGCTGTCGAGGGCGCGGTCGCGGAGGGCCTCGGTGGTGGGAAGGGCGGGGGTGGTCATGGGGCTCCCTGATGGTGTCGGTGGTGGCGTGGGTGGTGTCGGTGGTCGCGCGGCCGGAGGTGCGGGGCCGCGGAGGTGCGCGGCCGGTGGCCGTCAGCGGGGTGCGGTGGACAGGTCCAGATCCCGGGCGACGTGGTCGAGCGATTTGTTCTGCTGCCGCTCGTAGAGGGCGAAGGGGTCGAGAACCTCGCGTCCGATGGCGTCGGAGAGCCAGCCGCTGTCGTAGGCGGCGCCCTCGTGGTCGGTGTTCTTGGAGCCTTCGCCGCTGAGGTTGGACTGGAAGATCCCGGCCGCGGAGCGGGGCAGGAAGTCCTCGTAGACGATGGGTTCGGCACGCACCCAGCCCTGGTCCAGCAGTTCGCCGAGGGTGGTGGGCGGGGCGCCGAGCGGCCGGTCCGCGGCCGCGTGGTAGGTGAAGTAGCCGAGGCCCCGCCGGGCCAGTTCGTGTTCGCTGCCGGGGAAGCCCTCGGCCCACAGGGTGCGGGCCAGCTCGGCGCGGTCGGCGGTGGGGTGCTGGGCCGCCTGTTCGTCGACCCGGGCCAGCAGGGTGTCGTAACGGGCGCGGCCCTCCCGGGTGAGGGCGATACCGCGGGCTTCGACCTCGCCGAACCGCACGCGCAGGGCGCCGCTGCTCACACTGCCGTCGGGCGCGCGCAGGGCGCGGGGTTCGGCCAGGGCGCGGAAGGAGGTCTGGCGCAGCAGGACATCGGGTCCGCTCCAGCGCGGGGGGCCCTGGATGGTGTCGATCATCTCGATCCCGCGCTCGGTCATCCGCCGGTACAGCTCGTCGATGTCCAGCACCCGGGGGGTGAGGTGGTTGATGTGAGTGCTGCGGACACCTCCGATGTCGGCGGCGACGGCGGACACCTTCTCCAGGGTCGCGTACCAGCTCCGGTCGATGGGTTCACGGGACAACTCGAAGGATTCCACGGCGAGTTGGAGGAAGCGTGTCGCGTCCTCGTCGGGCAGTCCGCGGTCGGCCCCGGCCCGGTCGGCGAGGGTGAGCAGCTCGGGCGGGAAGAGCCGGCGGGAGGCGAGGAAGGTGTCCAGCCGGGCCCGCAGATCGGCGTCGAAGAACCGGGGGTCGGCGGGGGTGAGCATGGAGGTGAAGACCCGGAAGGGGTTGCGCGCCAGTTCCTCGCCGTCGATGGGGCGGAAGGCGGTGGAGACGACGGGGACGGCGCTGGCGGCGGCTTCGCGCAGATCGTAGAAGCCGACGGGATGCATACCGAGCGCGCCGAAGATCCGGGCGACCTGTGCCAGCTCCCGCGGGGTGCCGACCCGGATGGCGCCATGGCGTTCGGCGGTGACACGGCTGATGGTGCCGAGCCGTTCGGCGTTGGCGCCTTCGGCGCGCAGGACGTCCTCGTTCACCTCGTGGGAGACATCCACGAGGGTGGTGTAGGCGGGGACTTCGCGGCCGTACATGTCCGAGAGCCGCCTCGCGAACGCGGCTCGCAGCTGCCACTGGCTGATCATGTGCGGGGCTGCCTTTCGGTGGGGTCGGTCCGGGTCGGGGTGCCCGGTGGCGCGGAGTTCACACCACGTGGGCTTCGGGGCGGGTCTCGACGCCGCTGGTGCAGCGTTCGGCGCCGAACGGGGCGATATCCACGCAGGGTTCCCGCTCCAGATGCAGATCGCGCATGATCTCGCCGACGGCGGGCGCCTGGAGGAAGCCGTGGCCGGAGAACCCGGTGGCGTACAGGAAGTTGGGATACGCGGTGGAGCGGCCGATGAGCGCGTTGTGGTCCGGCGTCACCTCGTAGAGCCCGGCCCATCCCCCGGCGATCTCCATCTCGGCCAGCTCCGGGGCGAGGAGGCGGGCGCGGGCCCGGAACAGCTCCAGCCACTCGGGGGTCCAGGTGGTGTCGAAACCGTCGGGCTGGTCGGGGTCGGCGAGGCCGAGGAGCAGCCCGTCGTCGCTGTTGTGGAAGTACGCCGAGGAGGAGAAGTCGATGGTGAACGGGATACGGGGGGCCTCGAGCGGGGCGGTGAAGGCGAGCTGGCGGCGGACCGGGCGCACCGGAAGGCTGACGCCGATCATGTCGCCGATCCCGGCGGACCAGGCACCCGCGGCGCACACCACGGTGGCGCAGGAGATGGTGCCGCGGTCGGTGTGCACGGCGGTGACCCGGTCGCCGGTGGTGTCCATCCCGGTGACGGTGGTGTGGGTGGCGAAGGTGACGCCCGCGCGGGCGGCGGCCGTGGCGTAGCCGTGGACGACCAGACCGGGGCGGGCATGGCCGTCGGTCGGTGAGTGGACGGCGGACAGTACACGGTCGGTGGTCACGTAGGGGCACAGCCGACGGGCCTCGGTGGGGCTGATCATGCGGCTGGGAACGCCCAGCGCGTTCTGGACCGCGACGCTGTTCTCGAAGTCCGCCACATGGCGCTCATCGGTGAGCAGGAAGAGATAGCCGACGGTGTCGAGCCGGATGTCGGCGCCGGGGCGGCGGGGGAAGTCCTGGTAGGCGCGCAGGCTGCGGCTGCCCAGTTCGATGTTGAGGGGGTCGGAGAACTGGGCGCGGACCCCGCCGATCGGTTTGCCCGAGCTGCCGCTCGCCAGCTCGGCGCGTTCGATGACAACGATGCGCCGCACTCCCGCTTCGGCGAGGTGGAAGGCGACGGAGGCGCCCATGACACCGCCGCCGATGATCACGACGTCGGCGGTGGTCGGAACGGTGCCGCGGGTGGGTGAGATGGACAAGGGCCGATCCCTCCAAAGTCCGGTGCCGGTACCCGCGGACGGTGTCCGTGCGGGGTGGGGCGGGGCTGTGGGTGCGGTACGCGACGGGCTGATCAGCTGTCTGCCCGTCATCGTGACCCACCCCAACCGTTGACGTCCATGAACGATGAGTGCGGCTTTTCTTTTAGGATCCGTATATGGATTGGACGAGTGCCCAGTTGCGCTCACTGGTGGAACTGACCAGACGCGGCACCATCACCGCGGTCGCGGACGCGCTGGGATACACACCCGGCGGGGTGTCCCAGCAGATCGCCGCGCTGGAGCGGGCCACCGGGATGGAGCTGCTGCACCGGGTGGGGCGGCGGGTGGAGCTGACCGACGCGGGGGTGACGCTGGCCCGCCATGCCGAGCGGATCCTGGCCACGGAGGCGGAGGCGGTCGAGGCGCTGGAGCGCTCGCGCAACGAGGTGTCCGGCGTGCTGGAGGTGGGCCTGTTCGCCACGGCGGCGGCCGAGATCCTGCCGCTGGCGCTGCGGCGGGCGCGGCTGAGCCATCCGGAGCTGACGGTGCACAGCCGCGACATGGACGTGGACGAGGTGTACGACGCGGTCGCCACCGGCGGGGTGGATCTGGCGCTCGGCCTGGATTATCCGGATGTGCCGATCCCCCGCGATCCGGCGCTGCGGGTGATGCAGTTGTACCGGGAGCGGTTCTCGCTCGCGGTGCCCACCGGGACGATGCCCGACCGCACGGTGGTGAGTCTGGCGGACACCCGGGATCGTGGCTGGATCCTGCCGTCGGCGGAGAGCTACTACGGGCGCGCGGTGCGGACCGCGTGCCGCCGCGCGGGGATCGAGCCCGATGTGCGCCATGTGGTGACGGACACCGCGGCCACGCTGGCCCTGGTGGAGGCGGGCATCGGGGTGAGCACGGTGACGGACCTGATGCTCGGGCTGCGAGCCTCGCGCTTCGATGTGGTGCAGCTGCGGGAGCGGGTCGAGCGGCACATCGTGGTGGTGTTCCGGTCCTCGGCCGAACGCCGCCCCACGGTGTCGGCGCTGGTCGAGGTGTTGCGGGCGGTGGCCGCCGACCGGGACGGCGCCGGGAGGTGAGCCCAAGAGCCGTACCGCGCGCCCCGGCCCCCGGGCCGCCGCGCGCGGCCGGTGCATCAGGACCCCTTGGTCTCAGGGCCGCAAGGTGTCGCGCTGCCATGTCTTTTGCGGGCGGCGGATCGTGGGCGATGGTTCCGAGCCAGTGGTGACCCACGCCACGACGCCGGGCCGTCGTGCCCGTCGTTGCCTGACAGGGAGCGAACCATGTCCCCCGCCAACACACCGAAGCCGCCGCGGTCCGCGCTGCTGGGCAGCGGACCGCAGGGAATCTTCCGGCGCACTCTCCCCTCGGAACAGCCCGCCGGGGAACGCATGGTGCGCACCCTGGGCCTCACCCAGCTGACGATGATCGGCATCGGCGCCATCATCGGGGCCGGGATCTTCAGCCTGGCCGCGGCCGTGGCCCGTGATGTGGCCGGTCCGGCCGTGCTGATCTCGTTCCTGGTGGCGGGTGCGGCGTCGCTGTGCGCGGCGTTCGCCTACGCCGAGTTCGCGGGGATGGTGCCCAAGGCCGGCTCGTCCTACACGTACTGCGCCGCGGTCCTGGGGGAGGTCGTGGGCTGGATCGTGGGCTGGGACCTGCTGCTGGAGTACACGGCCATCGTCGCGGTGGTGGCCATCGGGATGTCGGGCTATCTGGGGTTCCTGCTGGACGCGGTTGGTATCCATCTGCCGACCTGGGCCCTGGGCGCGCCCGGCACCGGATCGGGACACCGGATCGACCTCCTGGCGGTGGCGATCTGTCTGGGCGTGGCCTGGCTGCTGACCCGTGGCACCCGTACCTCGGCCCGGGTGGAGACGGTGCTGACCATCGTGAAGATCGCCATCGTGCTGGTGGTGATCGTGGTCGGGTTCACCAAGGTGGACTCCGGCAATCTGCATCCGTTCACCCCCTTCGGCTACGGCGGGGCGTTCACCGGCGCGGCGACGGTGTTCTTCGCGGTGTTCGGCTATGACGCGCTGAGCACGGCCGCGGAGGAGTCGGTGGAGGCCCGCAGCAAGCTGCCGAAGGCGATGATGCTGTCGCTGGCCATCTCGATGGTGCTGTACGTACTGGTGTGCATCGTGCTCACCGGTATGCAGCACTACAGCGAGCTCAATCCGAACAGTGGTATCTCCAGCGCCTTCCAGAGCGTGGGGCTGAGCGGGCTGGCCAATGTCATCGCGGTCGGCGCGGTGATCGGCATCGTCACGGTGACGTTCTCGTTCATGATGGGCGCCTCCCGGCTGTGGTACGCGCTCAGCCGGGACGGGCTGATGCCCGCGTGGTTCGGCGCCATCCACCCCAAGCGCAAGGTGCCGCACCGTGCCACCTGGCTGATCGGCATCGTGTCCGCCGTGCTGGCGGGGCTGCTGCCCATCAACGCGGTGGCCGAACTGACCAACATCGGGGTGCTGCTGGCCTTTGTGGTGGTGTCCGCCTCGGTGCTGATCCTGCGCTACCGCAAGCCTCATCTCACCCGCGCCTTCCGGTGTCCGGGAATGCCGGTGGTCCCGGTGCTGGGCATTGTGTTCTCGGTCTGGCTGATGTCCTTCCTCCAGTGGGAGACCTGGGTGCGGCTGGGCTCCTGGCTGGTCGTGGGGCTGGTGCTGTACGCCGGCTACGGATACCGGCGCACCCGTGAGGTGATGCCGGGCGGGTCGGTGGACCTGGACGCGCTGGAGGGGATGTCCGACACGGACGGTGCCGGCGGAGGCGATGACACGGCACCCGCCACGGCGCGGTAGGGGCTCCGCGGGAAGGCCGCGAGGTGCCGTCGTCCGTCCGCGGCTTCGTCGTGGTTGGCCGCGCCCACGCGGCGGAGCCGCACATCGACACAGCCCCGCACCCCTTCGGGGCGCAACCGAACCGCACCGGACTTCGGCGGGGCCGCTCGTGCGCGGCGGGACGGCGGGCCCGGCGGAACGCCGCCGGGCCCGTTCCCACGGGCCTACGCGGCGCCGCTGGGCCGCAGATACGGCTCGCCGCGGGGCACCGCGCGCCGCAGCGCCTCCAGCACCGTACCGAGCAGCGGGTTGCTGTTCTCGTCGCGGTGCAGGGCGAACACGGTGCGGTGGGCCGAGCGCCGGGTGAGCCGGGTGGCCTCGATGAGGTCGCTGTCCTTGTGGCCGAGGGCCGGGACCACGGCCACCCCGAGGCCGCTGGACACCAACTCCCGTACCACGTCGTAGTTGTTGCTGCGGAAGACCACATCGGCGTCGAAGCCGGCCGCGGCGCACAGCCGGGTCAGTGACAGCGCCCCCGCGGTGCCCTCCCGGCTGGTGATCCAGTGGGCGCGGGCCAGCTGGGGAAGGTCGGCGCTCAACCCGCTGCCGCGGGCGCGCAGCAGGACCAGGTCCTCGCCGAGCAGGGGATGGCGGGTGAGCCCGTCGGGCCAGTGCCGCGGGCTGAGCCCGTACTCGTAGATCAGGGCGATGTCCAGATCGCCCTGGGTGAGCAGGGCGATCAGCTCGTCCGGTTCGCCCTCCTCGAGCTGGATCTGCGCCCGGGGCAGGGCGGCCACCGCCGCCGACAGCGCGGTCGGCACCAGCCGGACACCGGCGGTGGGGAAGGTGCCAAGACGCAGTCGGCCCACGGTGCCGGTGGCCAGCTCCCGCACCTGATGGTCCAGGTCGTCCATGGCGGCCAGGACCCGTGCGCTGAGGTCGACCAGCCGGTGGGCGGCGGTGGTGGCGCGGATGCCGTGGGCCTCACGCTCGAACAGCACCAGGCCGGTCTCCCTCTCCAGCGCGGAGATCTGCTGCGAGATGGCCGACGCGGTGTAGCCGAGGTCGCGGGCGGCGATGGCGAACGATCCGCTGCGGACGACGGCCTTCAGGGTGATCAGATGCAGAGGCTTGAGCATTCCGGCTCCTGATGGCGGTCCTGATGACAGGGGGACCGAGCATAAGCGCCCTCCGCGCAGCATCAGCGTTTCTGGTGCTGGAACGTCATTTCTTTCGCGCTGCTGACCCTTGTGGCGCCCGGGACCCGGCGCGGATCGTGGTCGGGACCGGGCCCGGTTCACGGCCGTGGCCGGGCCGGACGCCACACGGCCCGGTGCGCATTTCGACAGGAGCGAGCACAGTGACGACGTCAGCGCAGGAAACCGCCCGGACTCCCGAGGCGGCGGCGGTGGCCGAAGCCCTGGACCGGGCGGACTGCGGTGAGGTGGCCGGGGACGCCGGATGCCGTGCGCAGTACTCCGCCGACGCCTCCAACTACCGGCGGATCCCACTGGCGGTGGTCTTTCCGCGCAACCGCGAGCAGGTGCTGCGTGCGGTGGCGGCCTGCCGGCGTCTGGGAGTGCCGATCACCGTACGCGGGGCGGGCACCAGCACCTCCGGCCAGGCCGTCGGATCCGGGGTGGTGCTGGACCTCTCCCGCCACTTCAACCGGCTGCTCTCCCTCGACCCGGTGGCGCGCACCGCCACCGTGCAGCCGGGGATCGTGCTGGACGAGCTCCAGGCGGCGGCCGCCGGGCACGGGCTGCTGTTCGGCGCCGATCCCTCCACCCACAGCCGCTGCACCCTGGGCGGGATGATCGGCAACAACGCGTGCGGATCGCATTCGGTGGCCTGGGGCCGCACCGCCGACAACGTGGTCGAACTGGAGGTGGTGACGTATCGCGGCACGGTGGTCCGGCTCGGTCCGATGACCCGCGCCGAGATCGACGAGGCGGTGGCCGCAGACGACGACCGCGGGCGGCTGATCGGTGCGCTGGACACCCTGGCCCGGCGCAACCTGGGGCCGCTCCGCACCGAACTGGGCCGGTTCCCCCGCCAGGTGTCGGGCTATGCGCTGGAACATCTGCTGCCCGAGCACCGGTTCAACCTCGCGCGGGCGCTGGTCGGCAGCGAGGGCACCCTGGCCGTGGTGCTCTCCGCCACCGTGACGCTCATCGCCCCTCCCCCGGCGCGGGCGCTGGTGGTCCTCGGTTTCCGGGACGCGTGCGCGGCGGCGGACGCGGTGCCCGCCCTGCTGGAACACCGGCCGCTGGCCCTGGAGGGGCTGGACCACGCACTGACCGACATCGTCACCCGGCCGGAGACCCGGGCGGCCGTCGACTCCCTGCCGTCCGGCTCCCGGGCCTGGCTGTTCGCCGAACTCGGCGGCACCGAAGAGGAGTTGACCCGGCGGGCGGAGGCTCTGAGCGCCGCGGCCCGGGGCACCGCCGGGTTCACCGGCAGCGAGGTCGTCACCGACTCCGGGCGGGCCCGGCGGCTGTGGCGGATCCGCGAGGACGGAGCCGGGCTCGCCACCCGGCTGCCGGACGGCTCCGAGGCGTGGCCCGGCTGGGAGGACGCCGCCGTACCCCCGGAGCGGCTCGGCTCCTATCTGCGCGGGTTCACCGAGCTGCTGGACCGGCACGGGCTGCGCGGAGCGGTGTACGGACACTTCGGCGAGGGCTGTCTGCATGTGCGGATCGACTTCGACTTCGGCACCGAGAAGGGCACCGCGGTCTTCCGCGCGTTCGTCACCGACGCCGCCGCGCTGACGGCGGACCACGGCGGCTCGCTCTCGGGTGAGCACGGGGACGGCCAGGCGCGTTCGGAGCTGCTGCCGCTGATGTACGGGCCCGAGATCATCGCCCTGTTCGAGGAGTTCAAGAACATCTGGGACCCCGACCACGGGCTCAACCCGGGCATCATCACCCGGCCGCTGCCGGTGGACGGCAATCTGCGGGTCGCCCACCACCGCACCCCGCTGCCGCTGGCCACCGTCTTCCCCTTCCACGCCGACGGCGGTGACTTCGCCAAGGCCACCCGCCGCTGTGTGGGTGTCGGGAAGTGCCGCTCGGCCACCCAGCGCGGCGATGTGATGTGTCCGAGCTACCGGGTGACACGGGACGAGAAGGACTCCACCCGGGGCCGGGCACGGCTGCTGTACGAGATGACCCAGGGCGAGGTCATCACCGACGGCTGGCGGTCCACCGAGGTGCGGGACGCCCTCGATCTGTGTCTGTCCTGCAAGGGGTGCAGCAGCGACTGCCCCGTCGGGGTGGACATGGCGACCTACAAGTCGGAGTTCCTGCACCACCACTACCGGGGGCGGCCGCGCCCGGCGTCGCACTACTCCATGGGCTGGCTCCCGCTGCTCTCGCGGGTCGCCGCCCGGATGCCGCGAGTGGTCAACGCGCTCACCGCCTCCCGGCTCGCCCCGCTGCTCAAACGGCTCGGCGGGATCGCCCCACAACGGGAGATCCCGCGCTTCGCCGAGCACACCTTCCTGGAGTGGTTCCGCCACCGGACACCACAGGGCGACGGACGGCGCGGCCCGGTGGTGCTGTGGGTCGACTCGTTCAACAACCACTTCTCCCCCGAGGTGCTGCGCGCGGGCGTGGCCGTCCTGGAGAACGCCGGATACCGGGTGCGGGTGCCCGACGGCACCCAGTGCTGCGGGCTGACCTGGATCACCACCGGGCAGCTGGGGGTGGCACGCCGGATCGCCGGACGCACAGCGGCCGCGCTCGGTCCCGCGGCCCGTGCCGGGGTGCCGGTGGTGGGTCTGGAGCCGAGCTGTACGGCGGCGCTGCGGGGCGATCTGCCGGAGCTGCTGGACGGCGACCAGAACGCCGCCGCCGTCGGCCGGGCCACCGTCACCCTCGCCGAACTCCTCGTCGAGGACGCCCCCGACTGGCGGCCCCCGGCGGTCGGGTCCCGCGCCATCAGCCAGACCCACTGTCATCAGCACGCCACCTCGGGCTTCGGCGCGGACAGCGCGCTGCTGCGCCGGATGGGCGTGGACAACACCGCGCTCGACTCCGGCTGTTGCGGGCTGGCGGGCAACTTCGGCTTCGAGCGCGGCCACTACGAGGTGTCCGTGGCCGCCGGGGAGCAGGTGCTGCTGCCCGCGGTGCGCGCGGCCTCCGCCGACACGGCCGTCCTCGCCGACGGCTTCAGCTGCCGCACCCAGATCGCTCAGCACACCGACCGTCGCGGGGTCCATCTGGCCCAGCTCATCGCGATGGCCCTGCCCACCGCACAGACCCCGGACACCGTCCGGGAACACGCCTCCACACGACAGGAAGACACCCGTGACTGACGCACTCTCGCTCATCGACGACTGGGGCCCCGAGAAAGTTGTGGTCGTCTCCCACCGGCGCACCGGCATGAAGGGCGTGCTGGTCATCGACAACACCGCCCGCGGTACCGGGAAGGGCGGTACCCGGATGAGCCCCGGAGTGACCGTCGAGGAAGTGGCGCGCCTGGCCCGGGTGATGACCTGGAAGTGGGCGAGCGTGGACCTGTTCTACGGGGGCGCGAAGGCGGGCATCGTGGCCGATCCCGCCTCCCCCGACAAGGAGGCCGTGCTGCGCGCCTTCGCCCGGGCCCTGTCCAACGAGGTGCCGCGCGAGTATGTGATGGGCCTGGACATGGGGCTCACCGAGTGCGACGCGGCCATCATCCAGGACGAGCTGGGCGACCGCGGCGCCGCCGTCGGCACTCCGGAACACCTCGGCGGTGTGGCGTACGACAAGCTCGGCGTCACCGGCTACGGAGTGGCCGAGGCCACCGACGCGGCGGTGCGGAGCCTGGGGCTGCCGCTGGCGGGGGCCCGGGTGGCGATCCAGGGGTTCGGCGCGGTGGGCAGCGCGGCCGCGCGCCGCTTCGCCGAGCTGGGTGCCGGGGTGGTGGCGGTCTCCACCGCCCACGGCTCCGTGCACGACCCCAGCGGTCTTGATGTGCGGGAACTGCTGACGGCCCGCGACGAGCACGGCGACCACTTCGTCACCCGCCACCGCCAGGGCACCGCGCTGCCGCCCGGCGCCGAGCTCACCGCCGACTGCGACGTCCTGGTCCCGGCCGCGCTCCAGGACGTCATCAGCCGGGACACCGCCGGGCAGATCAAGGCCAAGGTGGTGGTGGAGGGCGCCAACCTGCCCACCTCCGAGGAGGCGCAGGGCATCCTCGCGGAGCGGGGCATCACCGTGATCCCCGACTTCGTGGCCAACGCCGGGGGTGTGGTGGCCGCGGCCTTCGCCATGGACGCCCGCTACTCCGGCTTCCGGCCCGACACGGGCGCCATCTTCGAGACGGTCTCGGCACGGCTGCGGGCCAACACGGTGACCGTCCTGGAGGAGGCGCGCCGCCGGTCGGCCACCCCGCACACCGCGGGCCGCGGCCTGGCCGAGGAGCGGGTGCGCGCCGCGATGCGCAGCAAGGGGCGGCTGCCCCGCGGCTGACCGGCCTCCGCGCCACCGCGCCACCGCGCCACCGCGCCACCGACCGGGGGTGACACAGGGCGGTGCGCGGCGCCCTGGGCCACGCTGGAGAGGAGGACGGTGGTCGTGGGACGGGAGCGGGCTCCCGCCGCACACCGGACACAGGAGGCGTGGGTGCACACGAGGTGATGGCCCGGAACCGGTGGTCCCGACGGCTCCAGGAGGCCGCGAGTCGGCCCGGAACCGCCGAGGGCCTGATGAAGGAGCGCCAGGGCCGGGCGGGACTGCTCGCCCTGGTCCCCGGCCTGCTCCTGGTCTGCGGTGTGCTGGCCGATGTATTCGGCCCGGTGCCGTACTCGGGACTGCCGCTGCTGGCCGCCGCCCCGCTGGTGGGGTGCATGGTGCTGCCGTTCAGGGGTGCCGTGATCACCGCGGTGTGCGCATGCGTGGTGTCGGTGGGCACGGATCTGGTGGTGCACCGTCCAGTGCTGGCGCTGGTGGTGGATCTGCTGGATGTGGCGGTGATCAGCGCGATCGCGCTGTGGCTGAAGTGGGTGGTGCGCCGCCAGGGGCAACGGTTCGCCGCGGTGCAGGCAGTCGCCGAAGTGGCCCAGCGTGCGGTGCTGCCGCCGCTGCCCGCCCAGGTGGGGCCGGTGTCGGTGGCCACCCGCTACGAGTGCGCGTACGCGGAGGCCCAGATCGGCGGGGACTTCTACGCGGTACAGTCCTCGCCGTTCGGGGTCCGGGCGTTGATCGGGGACGTACGCGGCAAGGGGTTGCCCGCGGTGTCCACGATGGCCGTGGCGACCAGCACCTTCCGGGAGGCGGCCGGGCGGGTGCCGTCGCTGCGGGCGCTGGCGGACCACCTGGACCACGCACTGGCCCGGTACGCGGCGGACACCGGGGACACCCCGGACGCGCTGGAGGGGTTCGCCACCGCGGTGCTGGTGGAGATCCGCGTGGAGGAGGGCGCGCTGCGGGTGTGCAACCGGGGTCATCCGCCGCCCTATCTGATCCGGGACGGTGAGGTACGGGCGCTGGAGCCCGCGGTGGCGGGGCTGCCGCTGGGGCTGGGGCTGAGCGAGAGCGAGGTGCCGCCCGGCACCGACACCTTCGCCTTCCACCGGGGCGACTTTCTACTGCTGGTGACGGACGGGGTCACCGAGGCCCGGGACGAGAAGGGCACCTACTACGAACCGGGCACCGGGCTGTCCGGCCGCGATTTCCACGCGGCGTCGCAGCTGGTGGACACGCTCGTCGCGGATGTCACCGCCTGGACCGGCGGCCAGCGGCAGGACGACATGGCGATCCTGGTGCTGACTCCCCGCCCCGCCCCGCCGTCCACGCCGTCCAGTGATCCGCTCTCGTGACCACGCCTCCGTGCGGGGACGCGGAGGCGTCAGACATCGAGGCGCAGCGCCACCTCGGACATCGTCGCGCGGGCCGCGTCCAGGTCGACACGGCCGCGGTCGGCCACCAGATACATGAAGACACCCTGCCGGGTGCGCTGGCTGAGCGGCCGGATCACGTGGTACTCGGTGTCCAGGGTGACCACGATGTCTTCGAGCCGGTCGGGGGTGTAACCGAGCAGTTCGAGGGTGGAAAGCTTGGCGCGCAGCACATCGGTGTCGCCGTACGCCACCTTCTCCAGGTCCGGACCCTGGGCGCTCTGCACGGCTCCCAGGGTGATCCGGCTGAGATAGTCCACGAGCGAGGCCGCCAGCGCGCCCTCGACACGCATGACGTCATCCAGCGCGTCCTCGATGTCGGTCATAGCCCATCGTCCTCCCGTGAGTGAGAGGGTGCGATGCCGACCGGACGGTCCCGAAGCGGCCCGCGCGGCCACGTCCACGAAACGCCCCATCGGGGGAAAAATCCACATCTCATCCTTGCACAAGGCGCCGTTCGCCGGAATCCGGAAAAGGCAGAGGACAGCGCTGACGCATAGAAGTACGATGTACTGCATGAATATTCACAACGTGTCCTTCGGCCACCCCGACGCCATCCGGCTCAACGCCCGCGTGCAGCGCGAATACGCCGAGCGCTACGGGGACAACGGGGACATCACGCCGCTGGACCCGGCGATGTTCGCACCGCCGCGGGGTCTGTTCCTGATCGTCTACGACGATCGGGGCACCCCGGTCGCCAGCGGTGGCTGGCGCACCCAGGACACCAACGACGAGGGCTACGCGGACGGCGACGCGGAGATCAAGCGGATGTATGTGATCCCGGAGGCGCGCGGCCACGGACTGTCCCGGCTGGTGCTCGCGGCGCTGGAGGACGACGCGCGTGCCGCGGGACGCACCCGGATGGTCCTGGAGACCGGGATCAAACTGCCCGAGGCCATCTCGCTCTACACCTCCAGCGGTTATGAGCCCTGCGCGCGGTTCGGGCCCTACCGCTTCGACGAACTCAGCCGCTGCTACGCCAAGCCGCTGACCGTCACCGCGCCCTCCGCCACCGCCTCCGGTCCGGCGGTATGACCCGCTGTCACTTCCGCCGTCTGCCGGGTGCGGGCGCGAGCGCCACCGCGGCCTCGCTCGTGTACATCAGAAAGGTCAGCGTCTCCTGGAAGTACAGCCGGATCCGGTTCTCGTCGTGGGCGAGATAGCCGATGGACACGTCCTGGCCGATGTGGAGTGCGAAGTCGCCGCCACGGGTGGACAGCAGAAAGGCGCCGTCGATGGCGGGTGCCCAGATGATGTCGCCGTCCAACACCCGGTCGATGTGCTTGTGGATCGGATAGCCGTGGTCGGAGGTCTCGTTCACGGCGGTGTACGCCTCGGCGCTCAGCGCGAGGGTGTACGCGCCGTCGACACCCGCCAGCCGCAAGGTGGTCACCGCCTGACTGATGGCGTTGGGGTAGTCGCGGACCTCCGCCGGCAGGGTCAGCTCGGGGTTGGAGCTGCTGCGCCGGATTCCGGTGATGCCCGCCGCGGGGTAGCCCTCGAACACCGCCCGGTCCTCGGCGAACGCGATCTTGCGTGCGGCGTCCTTGACCGGCTGCCAGTCCGCGTCCTTGGCACCGCGTTCGACGGAGTCGACCTGACGGCGGTCGACCGTGAAGGGGACCCGCAGTTCGACCACCGGCTCGGACCTGCGGGTGTGCGCGACCACACCCTTGGCCGGTGGATCGATGGCCGTCAGATGCCCGGTGCCCACCGCCGCGAGCTCCAGGCCCGCCGGTTCGGGCACATCGACGATCCGGCGGCCCGCCAGATGGCGGGTGAAGGTGCGCCGCGCCTCCTCCTCCAGATCCGCCCATGCCGCGTCGGAGACGGGCGCCAGTTCACGGTGCAGGTTCTTCATCGCGGGCGCTCCTCTTCACATCGCCGATCCCCAGGGAACCGTCGTGTGCCGGTGTGCCGGACGGTGCGGTGCACCGGATCCCGGGAAGCGGTGGCGCCGTGTCGCCGGTGTCGGCGGTGGACTCGGCGGCAGCGGCGGGCGGATCGGGCAGGTCCTCCAGGAAATCGGCGCTGGGCACGAAGAACAGCGTGCCGGTCACGGCCGTGGAGAAGTCCAGGATCCGGTCGTGGGTGGCCCGAGGGCTGCCCAGGAACATGTTCTCCAGCATCCGTTCGGTGACGGATGGGGTGCGGGCGTAGCCGATGAAGTAGGTGCCGAACTCGCCCTGCCCGGCGCTGCCGAAGGGCATGTTGTCGCGGAGGATCTGCCGCTCGGTGCCATCGGGATCGACGATGGTGGTCAGGGCGACATGCGAGTCGTCCGGCTTGACCGCGTCGTCCAGTTCGATGTCGGACAGTTTGGTCCGGCCGATCACCTTCTCCTGAGCCTCGACCGGAGTTGCGTTCCACGCCCGCAGATCGTGCAGGTACTTCTGCACGATCACATAACTGCCGCCCGCGAACTCCGCGTCCTCGTCGCCGATGAGAACCGCCGCGCTCGCCGCTGGTCCATCCGGGTTCTCGGTGCCGTCCACGAAGCCCAGCAGATCGCGTACGTCGAAGTACTTGAAGCCGTGGGTCTCGTCGCGGACGGTGACCACCTCGCGCAGCCGGTCCATGATCTCGGTGGCCAGCCCGAAGCACAGGTCGAGCCGGGTGGCCCGGATGTGGAAGAGCAGATCCCCGGGGGTGGCCACGGCGCGGTGGCGGGCACCGGCCAGTTCGCGCAACGGATGCAGTTCGGCCGGGCGCGGCCCGTCGAACAACCGGTCCCACACATCGGAGCCGATGCCGACGACGCAGCTCAGCGCGCCGTTGGGGGCACGGAAGCCGACCGCCCGCTGGAGCGCGGGGACATCCGAGAGCAGATCACGGGTGCGGGGTTCACCACCCGGGTCCACGGTCACCACCAGGAAGATGGCCGCGCTGGTCAGCGGGGAGAGCACCGGCTGCGGGATCACCTCCCGCGGGGCGGGAGAGGTCATCGCGCGCCACCTCCTCCCGTCCGGTGCACCGGCCACCCTCGATTGTCCCCCGGGGCCGGAGGTGTCGCATCCGAGGGCCGGACGGCCGTGGTGCAGGGCCCGGACCCGCCGGTCAGCCCGTGGCGCCGAGCGGCGGGCCCTCCTCGGCGAGCGGACCGGACACGCCCACTCCGGCGTCCAGTTCCAGGCCCATGTGCCGGGCGAGCCCGGCGGCGAGGGCCGCGACGGTCGGGTGCTGCCAGACGAAGTTGCCCGCCAGTTCGACGCTCAGCCCCGATTCCAGCCGGACCCGCAGCTCCATGGCGAGCAGGGAGTCGAATCCCAGGGATTTCAGCGGGGTCTGGGGGTCGAGGGTGGTACTGCTCAGCCGGAGCACGGCACGGATGTGCTCGCTGAGATACGCCTCGAGCGCCGCCCGGCGGGCGAGTCCCACCGGGAGGGCGGTGAGCCGGGTGCGGATGCCGTCGGTGCTCTCCGGGTTGGTGTCCGCGGTGTGCTCGTCGTCGGCGGTGAGCCGGGCGAACAGCGACGAGTGGCGCCCGGTGACGGGGATCCAGCTGTCCGGCTCTCCGGGAATCACACCGGTCTGCACCCGGCCGTGCGCCAGCAGGGTGCCGAGCGCCCGCAGACCGTCGTCGGTGGGGATGGTCTCGTAGCCGCGGTCGGCGAAGCCGGTGGCGACACCGGTCTCGCCCCACGCGCCCCAGTTGACCGCGAGGGTGGGGGCACCACGGGCGGTACGCCAGGCGGCGAAGGCGTCCAGCCAGGCGTTGGCGGCCGCGTAGGCACCCTGTCCGGGGTTGCCGAGCAGGGAGGCCATGGAGGAGAACACCGTGAACCAGTCGAGCGGCTGTCCGGCGGTGGCGTGGTGCAGCCGCCAGGCCCCGGTGACCTTCGGTGTCCACACCCGGTGCAGCTGGTCCTCGCGGATGGTGGTGATCGCCGCGTCGTCCAGCACCATGGCGCAGTGGACGACGCCGCGCAACGGGGCGCCGTTGTCGGCGGTGGCCGCGGCCACCAGCCGGTCGGCCGTCCCGGGGCGGCCGATGTCACCGAGGATCACCGTCACCCGGGTCCCGGCGGCCGACAGCTCGGCGAGGGTCCGGGCGGTGGTGGCGGTCGGCGCGGTACGGCCGTTGAGCACCAGATGGTGTGCGCCCTGGGCGGCCAGCCAGCTCGCGGTGGCGAGGCCGAGACCGCGCAGCCCGCCGGTGATGATGTAGGTGCCGTCCTCGCGGACCGGGAGCGGACCGTCGGGCAGCACGGCCCGGATCTCGCCGTCCTGCGGGACGGTCAGCACCAGTTTGCCGATATGGCGGGCGCCCGCCATCTGCCGGAAGGCGTCGGTGGCCTCGGCGAGCGGGACCGCCGTACAGCGCAGCGGCTTCAGCCGGCCGGCGGTGAACTCGGCCAGCACCTCGCGCAGCAGGGCGGCCATCACCGCGGGCCGGGCGGCCTGGACTTCCCTGAGGTCCACCGTGCTGAAGGTGATGTTGTGCTGGAGGGGGGACAGTCCGAGCGGGGCGTCGGAGAGGATGTCGCGGACGCCGAGTTCGAGGAAGCGGCCGAACGGGCGCAGACATTCCAGTCCGGCGCGGATGGCCGCCCCGGACAGCGAGTTGAGGACGATGTCCACCCCTTCGCCGCCGGTGGCCTCCTTCACCTCGTCCCGGAAGTCCAGCGACCGGGAGTCCATCACCTGGGCGATCCCCATACCGCGCAGATACCGTCGCTTCTCCTCGCTGCCCGCGGTGGCCAGCACCTCGGCGCCGAGCAGCCGGGCCACGGCGATGGCCGCGAGTCCGGTGCCACCGGTGGCCGAGTGGATCAGCACCCGCTCCCCCGCGGTGAGGCGGCCGATGTGGCGCAGTGCGTACCAGGCGGTGAGGAACGCGATGGGCAGCCCGGCCGCGGTGGCTGGGTCCAGGCCCTCGGGGATCGGTCCGGCGCAGTCCGCGGGGACGACGGCGAACGAGCCGAAGGCGCCACCGCGTACGTCGACCGCGACCACCCGTTCACCGGTGCGCAGATGGTCCACACCGGGGCCGACCGCGGTGACCTCACCCGCGCATTCGAAACCGATCCGGTAGCGGATGTCGTCCGCGTCGCCGGGGAGCAGACCCATGCTGGTGAGCACGTCACGGAAGTTCAGCCCCGCGGCGAGGACCCGCAGTTCCACCTCCCCCGGGCCCGGCGGTCGGCGCCGGGTGGCGGCGAACTCCAGGGTTTCCAGGTCGCCGAGGCGCCCGGCGCGCAGCCGGAAGCCGTCGGTGCCGCAGCGAACGGTACGGGTGGCGGCCTCGGTGCGCTCCTCGTCGGTGACGGGGGCGTAGGCCAGCCGGGCGACGTGGCGGTCGCCGTCGCGCAGGGCGATCTCGTCCTCGGCGGCGTCGGCGAGGAGTTCGGCCACCAGGTCGCCGGTGCCGCCCGGGGCGGTGTCCACCAACGTGGCGCGCAGTTCGGGGTGTTCGTAGGCGAGGACGCGCACCACACCGCGCAGAGCGCTCTGTCCGGGGTCGGCCGGTTCGCCGGGTGCCAGGGCGCGGGCGCCGCGGGTGACGGCGTACAACCGGGGCGGGTCGGGGATACGGGCGGTGAGGACCTGGGCGGCGGCGAGCAGCCGCCGGGTGCGGGACAGGGCGTCCGCGCCGGGCACTGCGACGCCGCCGGTGGCGGGGCCGGGGGTGTGGTGCCCGGCGGGCGGCGGGGCGCACAGCAGCACCACGCCCCGCAGTGCGCCGCCGGGGCCCGCGAGCCGCCCGGTGAGGGCGTCCCGGAAGGCGTCGAGACTCTCGTCGGTCAGGGCGGTGTCCCAGACCCGGGCCTCGGCTCCGGCGGAGCGCAGCGCGTAGGCGAGGGTACGGGCGCCGCCGTCGGCCTCACCGACGACCAGCCACCGTCCGGGCCGCAGGGTGGCGGGCGCGGCGGGCCGTATCGCACGCTCCCAGCCGACCTCGAGGAACCACCGGTCGACCTCGGTGGCGCTCTTGGGCACGGTCCGGCGGGCCAGCCGCAGTCCGTCGAGGGCGAGCACGGGTCTCCCCTCCGCGTCGAGCAGCCGGATGTGTCCGACGACGCTCTCCGGGGTGGCCTCGGCCATCCGCGCGTGGCAGTGGACGGCGGTGGCGGGGTCGCCGAGGACCCGTGCGCTCTGCACCCGTACGGGCAGCACCAGTCCCGGGTCGTCGCCGTCCTCGAGCATGCCGGCGACGAGGAGTTGGGCGCACAGGTCGACCAGGACGGGGTGGACACGCAGTCCGTGTCCGGGGGTGCGGGAGGCTTCCGGGAGTTCGATCCGGGCCCAGAAGCTGTTGCCGTAGCGGGAGGCGTGGACCTCGGTGATACCGCTGAACGCCGCGCCGTGTTCCAGGCCGCGGGCCCGCATGTTGCCGTACAGGGCGGTGGGTTCGACGGAGATCGGGTGACGCAGGGCCAGGGTCTGGACGGAGGCGGGGCGGGAGCGCGGCGGTACGGCGAGTCTGCGGAGGGCGGCGGTGGCCTGGAGCACCCAGGTGCCGTCCTCACCCCGGCCGTAGATCTCGCACTCGGCGCGGTCGGGGGCGGCCAGGGTCACGGTGGTGCTGAGGTCGGTGCGGTCGGTGAGCCGCAGCAGTTCACGGAAGCGCAGATCGGTGACCTCGACCTCGGTGGGCGTGGTGTCGAAGACCTCGCAGGCGGTGGTGAGGGCGAGGGCGTAGTACGCGGCGCCGGGCAGGACGGGGGTGCCGTGCACCCGGTGGTCGTCCAGCCAGGGCAGGGCCGCGGTGCCGGTGGTGGCGCGCCAGGAGTGGCGGGGCGGCTGTCCGGGCACTTCGGTGTGGACGCCGGGGAGTTCACCGGCCGCGCGGAGTTCCGCGGATCCGCCGGGAGTGTCGGAGAGGGGGATGTCGGCCCAGTGGTGGGTGCGGTCGAAGGTGATGGGGGGCACGTCGGCGAGGGCGGCACCGCCGTACAGCCGGGTCCAGTCCACCGGGACACCGGCGCAGTGCAGCGCGGCGAGATGAGTGCGGAAGGTGGCGGTCTCGTCGGTGTCGCGGCGCAGGGTGGGCAGGACGACCGGGTCGTCGACGAGTCCGGCCAGGCTGCGGGCCACGGGGTGGGTGACCACGGGGTGCGGGGAGATCTCGGTGTACACCAGGTGGCGGTCGGCCGCGGCGGCGGCCACGGCGGCGGAGAACCGCACCGGGCGCCGCAGATTGGCGCACCAGTAGTCGGCGTCGAAGGCGGGGACGGCGCGGCTGTCGTCGAGGACGGTGGTGTAGAAGGGCACCCGTGGCCGCCGGGGTCTCAGATCGGCCAGCGCGGTGCGCAGATCGGCCAGGAGCGGGTCCATCTGCGGGGAGTGCGAGGCGACATCGACAGCGACGAGGGCGGCGGGGACACCGCGGCGCTCCCAGTCGGCGACCAGCCGCTCGACGGTGGCGGTGTCCCCGGCGACGACGGTGGAACCGGGCGCGGCCATCACGGCCACGGTGACGGTGCCGTCGGCAGCGGCGGCCTCGATCGCGGACTGTGCCTCGGCGGCGGACAGGCCCACGGTGGCCATGGCGCCCCGGCCCGCGACCCGGGCGAGCAGCGCGGAGCGGCGGCAGATCACGGCCGCGCCGTCGGCGAGGGAGAGCGCTCCGGCCACGACGGCCGCGGCGACCTCACCCATGGAGTGGCCGATGACACCGGCCGGTTCGACACCGTGGGCGCGCCAGGTGGCGGCCAGCGCGGTCTGGAGGGCGAACAGCACCGGCTGTACCCGGGCGCAGCCGGTGACCGGCTCGCCCGCGCGGACGATGCCGAGCACCGAGAACCCGGCTTCGGCGGCGATGAGTTCATCGGCCTCGGTGAGGGCGGCGGCGAAGGCCGGGTCCCGCTCGAGCAGTTCACGTCCCATACCGGGCCACTGCGAGCCCTGCCCGGAGAACACCCACACCGGCCGCCGGGAGACGGCGGCGCCGACGGAACCGGTCACCACATCGGGGTGGGCCTGCCCGGCGGCGAACGCCCGTAGCGCGTGGACGAGTTCACCCCGGGTGCCGACGGTGACGCCGAGGCGGCCGCGCCCGCCGGAGCGGCGCAGGGCGAGGGTGTGGGCGATGTCGCGCAGCGGCACCCCGGCTCCGTCGCCCTCCAGCCAGTCGGCCATGCGGTGGGCCGCGGCGGGCAGCGCGGCGGGCGATCCCGCGGGAACGAGGAACACCTGCGGGACGGACCGGGTGGCGAGCCGGAGGCGGGGGGCCTCGTCGGGGGCGGGGGCGGCGGGTGGCTGCTCCAGCAGCACATGGGCGTTGGTGCCGGAGAAGCCGAAGGAGGAGACGGCGGCCAGCCGGGGGCCGGTCCGCACCGGCCAGGGGGTGAGCTCCCGGGGGATGAAGAAGCGGGTGCTGTCGGCGTCGATGGCCGGGTTCCAGCGGGTGAAGTGCAGATTGGGCGGGATCCGGCCGTGGCCCAGGCAGAGGATCGCCTTGATCATGCCGGTGACCCCGGCGGCGGGCTCCAGATGGCCGAGGTTGGTCTTCACCGAGGCCAGGGCGCAGCGGTCGCGGCCGGTGCCGTAGACCTGCGCGAGGCTGGTGAACTCCACCGGGTCGCCGACCGGGGTGCCGGTGCCATGGGTCTCGACCATCCCCACGTCGGCGGCGTCGATCCCGGCGCGGCGCAGCGCCTCCTCGTACAGGGCGCGCTGGGCGGTGGCGGAAGGCGCCGCGAGACCGTCGGAGCGGCCGTCCTGGTTGACGGCGGAGCCGCGCAGTACGGCGAGGACCCGGTCCCGGTCGCGTTCGGCGTCCTCCAGGCGTTTGAGGACGACGATGCCGCAGCCCTCACCGCGGACGAAGCCGTCGGCGGCGGCGTCGAAGGCGTGGCAGTGGCCGGTGTGCGACAGCATGCCCATGCGGACGAACGAACGGGTGGTCCTGGGCTCGAACATGAGCGTCACTCCGCCGGCGAGGGCGAGGTCGCACTCACCCGCGCGCAGGGCCTGGGCCGCGAGGTGCACGGCGACCAGGGAAGAGGAGCAGGCGGTGTCGAGCGCCACACAGGGGCCGTGCAGGCCGAGCAGATACGAGATCCGTCCGGCGGCGACGCAGTGGGAGTTGGACAGGGCGGAGCCCTCGTTCACCCCGGGGTGCCGCTCGAGGCGGTCCATGTAGTCGTTGTAGCTGAGGCCGGTGAAGACGCCGGTGGCGGTGCCACCGAGCCGGTCGGGCGGCATTCCGGCGTGTTCCAGGGCTTCCCAGGACACTTCGAGGAGCAGCCGGTGCTGGGGGTCGAGGACATCGGCCTCACGGCCGGAGACGCCGAAGAAGTCGGCGTCGAAGCGGGAGACGTCGCGCAGATAGCCGCCGTGGGTGGGGAGGCCGGTGTGGGCGGACGGGTCGTCCGGCCACAACTCCCGCCGCTCGGTGGGGGGTTCGCCGACCGCGTCGCGGCCTTCGGTCAGCAGATGCCACAGGGCGGCGGGCGAGTCGATGTCACCGGGGAGTCGGCAGCCCATGCCGACGACCGCTATACGGCTGGGTGCGGATATGTCATGACGCATCGGGAACTCCGTGGGGTGGTGCTCGGCCGGGGTGGGCCGTGTGAGCGGTGGGGAGGGTGGTGCTGTGGGGGAGGTGCCCGTGGGAGTGGTGAGTGGTACGGAGCCGGGTTCCGGACTCAGGTGGCGTCCGGGCTGCCCAGCAGCATCACGTGCTTCACACCACCGATCTGGTAGTTGAAGCTCAGCGCGTAGTCGAAGTCGAGCGGGCGGGTGCGGTGTCCGGGGACGGGGTCGAAGGGGAGGCCGTCCGAGGGCTGTTCGCAGTTGGCGGTGGGGCACACCTCGCCGAGTTCCATCATCATCAGCGTGAGGGCGGCGCCGAGGCAGCCGGCGGGTGAGCCGTGATGGCCGAAACAGCCCTCCTGGGAGGACATCAGCACGGAGCTGTCCGGGCCGTAGAGCTCCCGGATGGTGCCGGCTTCCATGGCGGTGACGGCGGCGCCGCCGTCGCTCGCGCCGTTGACGTAGGGCACCTGGTCGATCCGCCACCGGTCGCCGAGGCAGGCGCGGACGGCGCGGACGAGCTGGGCGCCGGTGTGGTCGGCGGCCAGGGGGTTGGCGAGGCCGTCGCGGGTCATGGCGGTGGCGAGCACCTGGCCGTAGAGGTGGGCGCCGCGGCGGACGGCGTGTTCCCGGCTCTCCAGGATGACGGTGGCGGCCCCCTCGCCGTGGTTGATGCAGTCCGCCCGCCGGTCGTAGGGGCGCATCAGGGAGTCGAAGGACGGGAGGAGGTCCGGCATACCGGCGGCGTCCATGCTGTCGTAGGCGTGCTGGGCGCCGCGCAGCAGCCGCTGTCCCTTCTGTATCAGGCCGAGGTTGAAGACATCGACGCCGGTGACGACGGCGATGTCGGTCTCGCCGGCGGCGATCAGCCGGCGGGCGTTGCCGATCTGGACGGCGGCGGAGGAGCAGCCGCAGGAGACGGTGTAGCAGGGGCCTACGGTCCGGGTGAGGGCGCCTTGGACGACGGCCACATCGGAGGGGGACACCGCCTGTTCGGCGGCGACGAACATCTCCAGGGCGTCCAGCGTGGCGGTGCCGTCGGGGTCGATGTTGAGCAGGGAGAGATAGCTGTCCACATTGGCGTCCACGCTGCCGCGGCCGACGAGGATCGCCGATGCGCGCAGATCACCGGCGCGGAAGTCCAGTTCGGCGTCGGCGCATGCCTCCACCAGGGAGACCAGGCCGAGCCGGTGGGCGCCCGTGTAGTGGCGGGAGAAGAACTCCGGGATGTCGGGGAGACGTTGCTCGAACTGTTCGTCGGTGAGGTTCACCGAGCCGTAGTAGATGTCGTGCTGGACGAGTGCGGAGCGCCCCTGTGCGGCGATCTCCCAAACCTGCCCGGCGGTGAAGACGGGTTCCGCACCGCCGGGCAGACAGAAACCCAAGCCGGTGACCACCGCGTCGCGCGCATTTACGCCGCCTTTCATCATGGCGATCCCTTTCCCCTTTTAGCAGACCGCGGACGCACCGCTGCGCGGCGGGCCCTACTCTGCTATGAATGTGCGGTAGCACCACCGGTAGACAGGGATCAGCTCACCCTCGAATTCGGCGCACTCGCCCGCGGATTCGAAATGTTCATAACCGTTGCCCCGCTGGATCTTGACCCGCTCCAGCCCCGCGACAGCGGGAGCGGCCCATACCTGGGGAGTTCCGGGCGGTCCGTCGACCAGGAGGACGAATGCCGGTTGAGACATGGAGGGACCCTCGGTGGATCAGGAGCAGATCGTCGCTCGGAACGATGTGTGGATTTACTGACGCTACGCCGTCAAGAGGGCCTACCGACAGGTGGTGTTGAATCACCGAGGCGGCTGCGAATAGTTCGGCACCCTGTTGTGCACGCCCGGCGCCCACCACACGCCACCGAGCGGGAAATGCGGCCCGGCCTCTTCCTCACGCCCCCTCTTACGGAAACTTCCGGTAAGCGGACAGAAAACGGACGGAAAATTCGCGCCTTTGCGGAACCGCTTACGGAACGCCGTACATCGCGGGCATCTCATCGGCACGTCGTCTTGGCAGTTCATCACCTGTTGTTTCCGGTACGGGTACCATTGGACGGTTTGCGCGCGTGGAAGAGTTCCCTTCCCGGGCCCCTCGGCAGTCGACCGCAAAGGATTGCAAAATATGGCAAATCAGTCCGTGCCGTTCGATGACCTGGATCGCAAGATCGTTGCGGCGCTGGTCGCGAACGCCAGGGCGAGCTTCACCGAGATCGGAGCCGCGATCGGCCTGTCCGCCTCGGCGGTCAAGCGCCGGGTGGACCGGATGCGGGACAACGACGTGATCACCGGTTTCACCACCACCGTGCGGCCGGCCGCCCTGGGCTGGCGGACGGAGGCGTATGTGGAGGTCTACTGCGACAGCGCGGCGCCGCCCCGGCGGATCGCGGAGGTGGTGCGCGACTATCCGGAGATCATCGCGGCGATGACGGTGACCGGCGGGGCCGACGCCCTGCTGCATGTGAGGGCGACCGATGTGGACCATTTCGAGGAGGTGCTGGAGCGCATCCGGGCCGAGCCCTTCATCCGCAAAACGATCAGTTACATGGTGCTGTCACACCTGCTCACGGGCAGCCCGGAGGCCGGTGCGACCCCCGTCACACCCCCGACGCAATGATCCGGCGCCGACCAGCCGCATCACGCAGCATCGATGCGCCTACACGCAGCTCTCCTTTCTTGTCCCGGGTCTCCTCCGCTTTCTACCTTTGATTCATCCCCGGTCGCCTGCGGAAGCGAGAGGAAACCTCCGTGCCTGATGAGCGCGTGCCGCGCCCCCGGCGCTATCTGACCTGTCCTCCCAGATATTTCGACGTGCGCTATGCCATCAATCCCTGGATGCGCGAGGACGCGGAGGTCGACACCGACCTCGCCCGCTCGCAGTGGGAGACGCTGATCCGCGTCTACCGCGACCACGGCCATCAAGTGGAGACCATCGAGCCGGTGGCGGGGCTGCCGGACATGGTCTTCGCGGCCAACTCCGCCCTGGTCCTGGAGGGCCGGGTGTTCGGCTCCCGCTTCCACGCCCCGCAGCGGCGCCCGGAACAGCTGGCCTACGAGACCTGGTTCAAGGCGGCCGGATACGACGTCCACCCGCCGGAGTCGGTGTGCGAGGGCGAGGGCGACCTGGTGCCCGCGGGCCGGTTCATCCTGGCGGGCACCGGTTTCCGCACCACCCGGACCGCCCATCAGGAAGTGCAGGAGTTCTTCGGGGTGCCCACCATCAGCCTGCTGCTGGTGGACCCGTACTTCTACCACCTGGACACCGCGCTGTTCACCCTCGATGACGAGAACATCGCCTACTACCCGGAGGCGTTCTCCCCCGGCAGCCGTGAGGTGCTGGAGCGGCTCTTCCCGGACGCGCTGCTCGCCACCCGGGAGGACGCCATGGCCTTCGGACTCAACTCCGTCTCCGACGGACGCCATGTCTTCGTCGCCCCCCAGGCGACCGGCCTCATCGACCGGCTCACCGAGCGCGGTTACGTCCCCGTCCCCGTCGACCTGTCGGAACTGCACAAGGCCGGCGGGGGCATCAAGTGCTGCACACAGGAGATCCGCTGATGACCGCCCCTACGCGTACCGCCCCGCACCACGACTCCCGTTCCGCGCGGTCGTCGCAGGAGCTGATCCACGCCGAGGAGTCCTCGCTCGCCCACAACTACCACCCGCTGCCGGTGGTCGTCGCCCGCGCCGAGGGTGTCTGGGTGGAGGACGTCGAGGGCCGCCGCTACCTCGACATGCTGGCCGGATACTCGGCCCTCAACTTCGGCCACCGCCACCCGGAGCTCATCGCCGCCGCCCACCGGCAGCTCGATGAACTCACCCTCACCTCACGGGCGTTCCACAACGACAAGCTCGCCGGATTCGCCGAGGGCCTCGCGGAGCTGACCGGCCTGGACATGGTCCTGCCGATGAACACCGGCGCCGAGGCGGTGGAGAGCGCCATCAAGGTGGCCCGCAAGTGGGCGTACGAGGTCAAGGGCGTGGCCCGGGACCAGGCCACCATCGTGGTGGCGGCGGACAACTTCCACGGCCGGACGACCACGATCGTCAGCTTCTCCAGCGACCCCACCGCCCGCGAGGGGTTCGGCCCGTTCGCACCCGGCTTCCGGGTCGTGCCCTACAACGACCTCGCCGCCATGGAGGCGGCCATCGACGAGACCACGGCCGCCGTGCTGATCGAGCCCATCCAGGGCGAGGCGGGCGTACTCATCCCCGACGACGGCTATCTGCGCGGGGTGCGTGAACTCACCCGGCGGACCGGGGTGCTGTTCATCGCCGACGAGATCCAGTCGGGTCTGGGGCGCACCGGCACCACACTCGCCGTCGACCACGAGTCGGTGCGGCCCGATGTGCTGACGCTCGGCAAGGCCCTCGGCGGCGGTATCGTCCCGGTCTCCGCGGTGGTCGCCGACCGTGAGGTGCTCGGGGTGCTGCGCCCGGGTGAGCACGGTTCGACGTTCGGCGGCAATCCGCTGTCCGCGGCGGTCGGCACGGCCGTGGTGGACCTGCTGCGCACGGGCGAGTACCAGCGCCGCGCGGCCGAACTGGGCGAGGTGTTGAAGGACGGTCTGGCGGCGCTCAGCGGCAAGGGCGTCGTGGGATACCGCTGCCGCGGCCTGTGGGCGGGTGTCGATGTGGACCCCGCACTGGGCACCGGCCGCGAGGTGAGCGAACGCCTCATGGCCGAGGGGATCCTGGTCAAGGACACCCATGGTTCGACGATCCGGCTGGCTCCGCCGCTGACCATCACCCGTGAGGAACTCCAGACGTCGCTGGCCGCCCTGGAGAAGGTGCTCGGCTGACCGACCCCGCACCACCGACAGCGCGCAAGCGCCGGGCCGCATTCAGTCTTATACGGCCCGGCGCTTCGTTGTGTTCACCTTCCGGCGGAGTTTTTTGCCGCACCCTCCGGACAGGCAACCGGAACCTAAGATAACGCCCAGGTCACGGCCACCTGTCCGGGAATTTATGTACGTTGTTGAGCATTCCATCGGCGCCAACCATCCCTTGTGGAACACTTCTTTTCGTCTTCACCGGCCGACCTGCTGGAAAGCCGGAAGCCCTCGCGGGTCGAACGCGGTGGAGAGGTCCCCGCCCTCGGCATCAGGCGAGCGGTCCTTGGGGCGCCTGTCCGGGGAGAGCGATGTCCGGACAGCTGGAATGCAAGGAGGCAATCCGGATGGAATCGCTGAGGACGCTCCTCATCGATAATTATGACTCGTACACGTACAACCTCTTTCATCTGCTGACCGAGGTCAACGGCGAGGAACCGGAGGTGCTTCTCAACGACGCACCGGAATGCGCGGACATCGACCTTGCGGAGTTCGACAACATCGTGGTGTCCCCCGGCCCGGGTCATCCGGCCGACGGCCGGGACTTCGGCACCACCACCCGGCTGATCGACCGCTCCCCCGTCCCGGTGCTGGGAGTGGGTCTCGGCCACCAGGGCATCGCGCTCGGCGCGCAGGCGCGGGTGGTGCCCGCGCCAGAGCCCCGGCACGGACATCTGTCCCGGATCAGCCACGGGGGCCGCGGACTCTTCCGTGGCCTTCCGCCGGAGTTCACGGCCGTCCGCTCCCATTCGCTGTGTGTGGCCGAGCCGTTGCCGCTGGGCCTCCAGGGCATCGCCTGGTCCGAGGACGGTGTGCTGATGGGGCTGCGGCACCGCGCCCGCCCGCTGTGGGGCGTGCAGTTCCATCCGGAGTCGGTGCTCACCGGATTCGGCTACCGCATGCTGGTCAACTTCCGCGATCTGACCGTCGAGCACGCCAACGGGGAATCGGTCACCTCCATCACCGATCCCCGTCGCGCCCGTCCGGCAGGCGTACCGGCCCCCGGGCCGGCACCGGAGCGGACCCCGCCGCCCGCGGCGAGCGCTCCCGCCCGCACAGCCCCCGCGACCGCCCGCAAGGCCCCGGCGACCGCCCGCCGCACGGACACGGAGCCGGTCCCGGAGCGCCGCTACCGGCTGCACGCCCGGTGGCTGGCCGACGCCACCGACACCGAGGCGGCCTTCACCCGGCTGTACGCGGACGCCCCGGGCGCTTTCTGGCTGGACAGCGCGCGCACCGAGTCCGGTGAGGCACGCTTCTCCTTCCTCGGCGACAGCCGGGGCCCGCTGGCCGAGTTCGTCCGCTACGACGTCACCCGGGGCGTCTGCGAGATCGAGCGGACGGGGCGGCCCGGCGCCCGGTTCGAGGGAAGTGTCTTCGACTATCTGGACCGGGAACTGGCCCGTCGCCAGGTGGACGCACCCGACCTCCCCTTCGACTTCACCGGCGGCTACGTCGGGTACTTCGGCTATGAACTCAAGGCCGACTGCGGCTCCCCCAACCGCCACCGGGCCACCACCCCGGACGCCTGCTGGCTGTTCGCCGACCGGTTCGTCGCGGTCGACCACCAGGAGGGCGTCACCTATGTGTGCGCGCTCGCCGAGGACACCCCCGACGGCCACCAGGGGGCGAAGGACTGGCTGGACGCGACCGTCACCGTGCTCACCGGAGTGCCGGCACCCGCCGGACCGGCCCCCCAGCCGCCACCGCTCACCTCCACCACCGCCGTGGAACCCTGGCTGGTCCGGGACCGCGAGAGCCACGCGGCCGCGGTCGGGGCCGCGCTGCGCGAACTGCGCGCCGGGGTGAGCTACGAGATCTGCCTGACCGACTCCGCCTGGCTGCCCGCGCCCAGCGACTCCTACACCTTCTACCGGGCGCTGCGCCGGTCCGATCCGGCGCCGTACGCCGCCTATCTGCGGTTCGGCGGTACGGATGTGGCCTGTGCCTCCCCCGAGCGCTTTCTGCGCGTCACCCCCGACGGTCTCGCCGAGGCCAAGCCGGTCAAGGGCACCGTCGGCCGCGGTCGGGACGCCGAACAGGACGCGCGGGCCCTGGCGGCCCTGGGCACCAGCCCCAAGCCCCGCGCCGAGAACCTGATGATCGTGGACCTGCTCCGCAGCGACCTCGGCAGGGTCAGCCGGCCGGGCAGTGTGTATGTACCGCGGCTGATGAACACCGAGACCTACGCCACCGTGCACCATCTGGTCTCCACGGTGCGCGGACGGCTGCGCCGGGGCACCTCCGCGGTCGACTGCGTACGGTCCTGCTTCCCGGCCGGTTCCATGACCGGCGCCCCCAAGCCACGCACCCTGGAGATCATCGACGCCCTGGAGACCGAGGCCCGCGGGGTCTACTCCGGGGCCATCGGCTTCCTCAGCTGCAATGGCGCGGCCGACCTCAACGTGGTCATCCGCACGGCCGTGTTCACCGGTGGCCGGATGCACATCGGCGCGGGCGGGTCGATCGTCGTCGGCTCCGATCCGGCCGAGGAGTACGAGGAGATGCTGCTCAAGACGGCCGCCACGATGCGTGCCCATGACGCCGTGCGGTCAGGGTCGTACGGAGCCCCCGGCGGCCTGCTCGTGGGCAGCGCGGCCACCTCCGCGGCAGCCACCTCCGCGACCGACGTCGAAGGTTGAGGACCTGGACATGTTGCAACGGCTGCTTCCCGAGCGCGGGTTCTATCCGGGGCTGATGTTCCAGGAGGCCGCGGTCCGCCACGGCGGGGTGCCGGTCACCCTCGACCGTCCCCTGGACATCGCGCCCGAGGCCGGTACCGACCTCGACTACCCCGAACTGGCGGACCTCGTAAACGACATGGCCGGACGGCTGTGGTCGGCGGGGGTCCGGCCGAGCGAGCATGTGGCGATCCTCAAGCGCGACAACGCGGACGTCGTGTTACTGGCGTGTGCCGCGTCCCGGATCGGGGCGGTCCCGGCGCTGCTGTCCCCCGCCCTGGAGGGTGGTGTGGTGGCGGGGCTGCTGGACCGGCTGCACGCGCCCTGGCTGATCACCGACCGGGAGACGCTGATGTCCACGCTGAGCGGTGTGGACACCACGCTCGCCCGGGGTGTCCTGACGGTGGACGAGGCGCCGGGGAAGATCCTCGCGCTGGCGGGCCTCGCCGGTGTGCCGCGCCGTCCGGTGATCCGGCTGCACCCCCATGAGCCCTCCCTGATCACCCATGGTCCGGGAACCGCCGGGATGCCCCGTCTGGAGGTGCACTCCCCGCACACCCTGTGGAACCGGCTGGTGCCGCAGCAGGCGCTGGGCCGGGCCACCCGCGGTGAACCGGCCGCGCTGCACCTGCCGTTCACCCCCTGCCGGATCCATCAACTGCTGGCCGTACTCCTGCACTTCGGCAGTCCGCTGCTGCTGCTCACCGACCCGGACCCGGCACAGGCGGGGCCGCTGCTGGCGGCGCACCGGCCCGGCATCGTCGAGACGGATCCGCACACCCTCACGCTGTGGGAGGAGCTGGCCGACGCCCCCGGCGGCCCGCTGTCCCGGGTCCGGTCGTACGGCAGTCCCTTCGGCACCCTCCCTCCGCGCACCGTGCGGCGGCTGCTGGACGCGTCCCGGCGCCGGGACCCCCGGCTGGTGCAGCTGTACGGACAGGGCGAGACGGGTCCGATCGCCTTCGGCTGGTACACCCGGCGGGGTGTGGACGGGGCGCACGGCCGCCGGGTGGGCACCGGGATCCCCGGCTTCACCCGGATCCGGGTGGTCGACGAGCGCGGCCGCCCCTGTCCGCCCGGTGCGCCAGGAGCGGTCGAGGCCCGTACCCGGGGCCGGATCCTCACCTATCTGGGCGCGCCGGAGAGTTACGCCCGGCAGGTGGACCGGGGGTGGTGGCGGATGGGCGACACCGGCTACCGGGACCGGTGGGGCGCGCTGTATCTGCTGGCCGCGGATGAACTGCCGGGTGTGAGCGGGGCGTCGGCCCATGGGTGAGCATGGGCGGGGCTGGGGCGGGCTCGAGGACTACCGGCCCGACCAGAAGCAGTGGACGCTGATGTGGCGTGAGGACGGCGGGCTGATGCCCTCGCGCGCGGTGCCCGACAGCGCGGTGCTGGCCGCCGACTCCTGGCTGGTGGACGACGGGCGGGTGCGGGCGCTGGACCGCCACCGCCGCCGGTTCATCGCCGCGTGCACCGAGGCCACCGGGGACTCGCCCGCGCGGATCGAGAGCTTCTGGCGGGACGCGATGGCGATGGTGCCGCGGACGGACCGCTGGTTCCCCCGGGTGGAACTGGCGGGCCCGGAACCGGCCCGGCTGTTTCTGCGGATCCGTCCCGCGCCGCCCCGTACGGCCAATGTGACGGTGTGTCTGACCGAGGAGTTCGATCCACGGGCGGCTCCGCGCCGCAAGGGCCCGGATCTCTCGCTGCTGGCGCATCTGCGCGAGCGGGCGGCCGCGCGCGGCGCGCAGGAGCTGCTGCTCACCACGGACACGGGGCTGGTGCTGGAGGGCACCAGCGCGAACGTCATGTGGTGGGAGGACGATGTGCTGTGTCTGCCGGACCCGGAGCTGCCGCTGCTCGCGGGTGTCACCTCGGCGCTGATCGAGGAGCGCGCGGCGGAGCTGGGCCTCCGCCTCGAGCACCGCAGATGTGCTCCGCACGAGCTGGACGGCCGGGAGGTGTGGCTGGTCAACGCCCTGCACGGGATCCGCCCGGTCACCGCGTGGCTGGGCCGTCCGCTGCGTGCGGGCCCGGCGCTGCGCGCCGCCGGCTGGCAGACCTGGCTGGACGGCAGCGCCGAACCGTTCGTGACGACGAACGGAGTCCACCGATGACGGGCGCCCCCGCGGCCCGCGAGGCGGCGGCCCCGACCGTACCCCGGCACCCGCTGGAGGCCAGACCATGAACACCCATGGACCGCGACGTGTGTTCGGAACGCATCAGCCCCGGCTGCGGGCTCCGGCCCGCGGCCGGAATCCGCTGCGGCGCCGGTCGGACCGGATCCAGTCCTGGTGCACCGTGCTGTTCCTGCTGACGCTGGTGTGCGGACTCCCGGCCGCCGCGCTGGGCGCGGCCCACGCGGCGTACGGCTCGCAGCTGCGGGTGGTGCGCGCCGAGGAGGCCGGGCGCCACCGGATCACCGCGCGGCTGGCCGAGACCCCGCCGGGCGGGCCGCGCGCCGTGGAGGAGCGGTCGCCCCGGCAGGCGCGGGTCCGCTGGACCGGCGCGGATGGCGAGCGCCACTCGGGCCTGACCATGGTGACGGGCGGTACCGAGGCGGGGGACGCGGTACGGGTGTGGGTGGACCGCGCCGGGGCGCTGGTGCGGGCACCGGCCTCCCCCTCGACCGCGCGGACGGTGGGCTGGTTCACCGGCTCTCTGACCGCGGTGGCGGTGGTCACCCTCGCCTGCGCGGCCCGGTCCCGGGCCCGGCGGGCGCTGGACCGCGCCCGGTACGCACGATGGGAGGCAGAGTGGAAGGTGGTGGAACCCGCGTGGTCCGGCAGGAACCGTCGCTGATCCGGGTCCCGGCCCGGTCCGGCCGCGTGTCCGGTCGGTGTCCGCGCGGATACGGAAGGTGAGGAGCGGACGATGTCGCACACAGTGGAGTGGAAGGTCTACCTCTATCTCTTCGAGGACGAGGGCAGGACCAAGGCACGGGTGGAATTGGACACCGGGAAGTCGGCGCTCACCGGGCGGGGCCATGCGCGCTGCAACCCCGACGACGAGGACGTACCGGTGATCGGTGATGAGCTGGCCGCGGGCCGGGCGCTGCACGACCTCGCGGACCAGCTGGTGCGTGCGGCCGAGCACGACATCGAGCGGGTGGGCGCACCCCCGGCGTCGCCGCGCCCGCGCCCGGGATACGGCTGGATCGCCTGAGATATCGCTTGAGATCGAGATCGAGACACGGAGCGCCCGACGCTCAGGCCCGCTGGGCCGTCGCCGTCCCGAGGTCCCCGGCCGCCTTGGCGAGCAGATCGAGCATGGCCCGTTCGGCGCGGGGCGCGTCCCGGTCCCGTACGGCCTAAAAGCACCCGGCGGTGGCTGGGTACCGGGTCGTGGGCGTCGCCGCGGGCGACCGACCGCATAGCCGTCCGGCATATCCATTTATTTCCGCTTAATGTGGCAGGTGCGAGTAACATTGCGCTTCACGTGCTGGAGGCAGAGCGAAAGCGGATCTGATGGGCGACAGCACCTTCCGCGGGTGGCCCCACCACCTTCCCGATCCGGTCTCCGAGGCCGTCGCCGTGGTCGATGCGGGGGGTGTCGTCGCCGGCTGGAGCCTCGGGGCGCACCGGCTGCTCGGCATTCCCGCGGAAGAGGCCGTCGGACGGCCCGCGACCGGGCTGCTCGCGGACGGCGCCGGGCCGCCGCACGGGATCGCGGCGTACGCCATCCCCGGGGGAAGACCGGCCGTCCTGCGCCACCGGGACGGCGGTGAGATAGCCGTCGTGCTGTGGGCGCAGCCGTGGGCGCCCGGTGACGGGGAACGCCACTGGCTGGTGCAGGCCACCCGCGAGGAGGCGATACGGCGGCAGGACGTCGGGCGGGCGCTGCTGGACAGCCTGGGCTCGGAGGCGCCCGTCGCCATGAGCGTCTACGACACCGACTGCCGCTGTCTGATGCAGAACGCCGCACTGCGGCGGCTGACCGGCCTGACCGACGAGGAGCGCATGGGGCGGACCCTCCGGGAGTCGCTGCCGGAGCTGGAGGTCACGGAGATGGAGGCCGTCCAGCGGCGGGTACTCGGGGGCGGCAGCCCGGTGGGGGACGTGGAGGTCCGCGGCCGGGTACCGGCCGACCCCGGCCGGGAGCACGCCTGGTGCAATTCGGCCTTCCCGCTGAAGGACCGCTCCGGGGACATCTTCGCCGTCTGCCACGCGGTGGTCGATGTGACCCCGCAGCACCGCGCCCGGGAGCGGCTGGCGGTGCTCAACGACGCAAGCGCCAGTATCGGCAGCACCCTGGACCTGTTGCACACCGCGCAGGAGCTGACGGACGTGGCCGTTCCCCGGCTCGCCGACTTCGCCTGTGTGGACCTGATCGACTCGGTCTTCGAGGGCGAGGAGCCGCCGTCCGGCCCGGTGACCCGCGCAACCGCCTTCCGCCGCGCCGCGCACCGCTCCATCCTGCCCGGCTCCCCGGAGGCGGTGACCGAAGTGGAGGACGTGGACGTCCACGCCTCCGCCCCCAACTCCCCCTTCGCCCGCGCCCTCGCCACCGGCCGCCCGGTGCTGGAGTCGGCGAACGGCCCGGGGCCGCCCCCCGCCTGGCTGGCCGACGACCCGGCGCGGGCCGCGGGCATCCAGGTGTGGGGCATTCACTCCTGGATGGTGGTGCCGGTACGGGCGCGCGGCAGCACGCTCGGGGTGGCGGTGTTCCTGCGCCGTGAGCGCCCCGAGCCGTTCGAGGAGGACGATCTGCTGCTGGCCGACGAGATCGTGGCACGGGCCGCGGTGTGCATCGACAACGCCCGCCGCTACACCCGGGAGCGCGGTACGGCCCTCGCCCTCCAGCGCAGTCTGCTCCCCCAGCGGCTGCCCGACCAGGCCGCCGTGGAGGCGGCTTCGCGCTATCTGCCCGCGAGCGGCCGGATGGGGGTGGGCGGCGACTGGTTCGATGTGATCGCGCTGTCCGGCGCCCGGGTGGCGCTGGTGGTCGGGGACGTGGTGGGACACGGGATGAAGGCGGCCGTCACCATGGGACGGCTGCGCACCGCCGTCCGCACCCTGGCCGATCTCGATCTCCCGCCGGACGATCTGCTCACCCATGTCGACGCCCATGTGCGGCGCCTGATCGACGAACAGGCCGATGAGCGCCACGACGTGGCCGAATCGGGGCCGCCGCCCGCCGAACCGGCCATCGACACCTGGGCGTTCGGGGCCACCTGCGTCTACGCGGTCTACGACCCGGTCACCCGGCGTTGTACGTTCGCCCGCGCCGGGCATCCACCGCCCGCCGTGGTCCTGCCGGACGGCCGGACCCGGTTCCTCGATTCCGCCGGAGGTCCACCGCTGGGGGTGGGCGGGCATCCGTTCGAGAAGGCGGAGGTCGAACTGCCCGACAACAGCATGCTCGTGCTCTACACCGACGGTCTGGTGGAGTCCCGGGACCATGACATCGACGCCGGTCTGGAGCGGCTGCGCCGCGCCCTGGACGACGGCTGCCGTGAACTCTCGCTCGACTCGGTGTGCGACTCCGTGGTGCAGGAACTGCTGCCGGAGCATCCGCCCGACGATGTGGCCCTGCTGGTGGCTCGTACCCGGGCACTGGACGACGACCGCTGCGCCTCGTGGGAGCTGCCCCCGCAGCCCGCGGTCGTCTCCCGGGCCCGCGCCTTCGTGACACGGCAGCTGTCCCGGTGGAAGCTGGGCCATCTGGCGGCCACCACCCAGCTGGTGGTCAGCGAACTGGTGACCAACGCGATCCTGCACGCCGACGGCCCGATCCAACTGCGGCTGGTCCGCAACGAGTCGCTGATCTGCGAGGTCTCCGACAGCAGCGCCGCCGCCCCACATCTGCGCCGGGCCGGCCGGCTGGACGAGGGCGGCCGCGGTCTGTTCCTCATCGCCCAGCTCAGCAGGCGGTGGGGCACCCGGTACGCCGGGGACCGCAAAACCGTCTGGGCGGAACAGCCGCTGGAGAGCCCTGAGCCGTAATCACCGCCGCCACGGGGTACCCACATCACATTCCCCTTCCCGGCGGTGTACGGCTGAAAGGGCCCGATGTGACCACCCCCCTCCCCGACCCGGCCGACTCCCTCCCGCACCGGGCCGGGCACGCCCGGCCGCCGGTCGCGCCCGCTCCGCGCCGTGCGCTGGTCGCCGGTTCGGTCGGCAATTTCATCGAGTGGTACGAGTTCGGCGTCTACGGCTTCTTCGCGACCGTCATCGCCGCCAACTTCTTCACCCCGGAGGGCGGAAGCGAGCTCGAGGGGCTGATCAAGACCTATGCCTCGTTCGGGCTCGCCTTCTTCTTCCGTCCCATCGGCGCCGCCGTCTTCGGACGGGTCGGCGACCGGATCGGCCGCCGTCCGACGCTGATCCTGGTGCTGCTGATGATGACCGGCGCCACCACGCTGATCGGGCTGCTGCCCACCTACGCCACGCTGGGTGCCGCGGCCCCCTGGCTGCTGACGCTGCTGCGGGTGCTCCAGGGGCTGTCCGCGGGCGGGGAGTTCGGGGGCGCGGTGTCGCTGATGACGGAGTTCGCTCCCCCGGGCCGCCGCGGACTGTACGGGGCGTGGCAGTCGTTCACGGTGGCGCTGGGGCTGCTCACGGGCGCCGGGGCGGCGGCGGTCCTGGCCACCTGCCTGAGCGAGCGGGCACTGCACGACTGGGGGTGGCGGGTGCCGTTCCTGCTCACCCTGCCGCTCGGGCTGGCCGCGCTGTGGCTGCGGCTGAGACTGGAGGAGACCCCGTCCTTCCGCGCGGCGCCTCCGGTGGAGCGGGCGGCGGAAACGGCGGACCGGGGTGAGGTGGCGCGGGCCGTCGTGCTCGGGGCCGGGCGCATCATGGGCTGGGCGGCGGCCGGTTACACCTTCCTGGTCGTCATGCCGTCGTATCTCCAGAGCACCCTGGGCGCCTCGTTCCGGCAGGCGCTGATCGCCACCGTGGTGGCCAATCTGGGGTTCGCCCTGTCCATCCTCCCGGCAGGTGCGCTCAGCGACCGGATCGGACGGCGCCCGGTGATGCTCACCGGGGCGGCGCTGGTGGCCGTGCTCGCCTTTCCACTGCTCAACTTGGTGCGGGATCCCGGGAGTTCGGCCCTGGCCCAGGGGGTGGCCGTGTTCGTGGCGGGTTCCGTCGTGGGGCTGATGGCCGGGCCCGGTCCGGCGATGCTCGCCGAGATGTTCCCCACCCGGGTCCGCTGCACCGGGCTGGGGCTGGCGTACGCGCTGTCGAACGCGGTGTTCTCCGGATGCGCCGGGCTCATCATCACCGAGGCCATCAAGAGAACCGGCGACCCCGACATCCCCGCGTACTACGTGACGGTCACCTGCGCCGTCAGTCTGCTCGCCCTGCTCACCCTGCGCGGCAACCATCACCGCGGCGCACTGCGCGAAACCACCGGAACACCGACCAACCCCGGAACACCACCCCACGGAAGGAGACGTCATGCGGGTGATCGGACTGATGTCGGGGACCTCCCATGACGCGATCGACGCCGCGGCCGCCGATCTGGTCCTCGATGGCGACACCCTGATCCTGGCCCCGCTGGGACTGGTCAGCGACCTCTATCCGGAGACACTGCGCGGTGCGCTGCGGGCCGCGTTGCCACCGTCGGCGACCACGCTGAAGGAGGTGTGCGCGCTCGACACCCGGATCGGCCAGGCGTTCGCCGCCCTCGCCGTACGGGCCGACCGGGAGCTGTGCGGCGGACGGGCCGATCTCATCGCCTCCCACGGCCAGACCGTGTACCACTGGGCCGAGGACGGCCGGGTGCACGGCTCCCTGCAACTGGGACAGCCCGCCTGGATCGCCGAGGCCACGGGTGTCCCGGTGGTGTCCGATCTGCGCTCCCGGGACATCGCCGCGGGCGGCCAGGGCGCCCCGCTGGTGAGCCTGGTGGACACGCTGTGGCTGAACGGACGGCCCGGTGTGTGCGCCGCGCTGAACCTCGGCGGCATCGCCAACCTGACCGCCGTGCCGAAGGGCGGCGCTCCGCTGGCCTTCGACACCGGCCCGGGGAACGCCCTCATCGACGCGGCGGCGGCCGAGCTCACGGACGGACGGCTCGGCTACGACGCGGACGGGGCGATGGCGGCACGCGGCACGGTCCATCCAGGGCTGCTCGACCGGCTGCTGACCGAGCCGTACTACGCCCGGCCCGCGCCCAAGACCACCGGGAAGGAGCTGTTCCATCCGGCGTATCTGCGAGCCGCCCTGGCCGAGGCCGGACCGGTCGCGCCGGACGATGTGCTGGCCACCGTCACGGAGCTGACGGCCCGTACGGTGGCGGACGCGGCCCGCTCGGTGCATGCCACCGAGGTGATCGCCTCGGGCGGTGGCCTGCGCAACCCGGTGCTGATGGCGGCGCTCGGCCGGGCCCTGGCCGGGATCGCGCTGCGGACCTCCGACGAACTCGGCCTTCCGGCCGCCGCGAAGGAGGCGTACGCCTTCGCCGTGCTGGGCTACCTGACCGCTCATGGGCTGGCGGGCACCGCACCGAGCTGTACCGGAGCGCACCACCCGAGCGTGCTCGGCTCGCTCACCCCGGGGCAGAGGCCGCTGCGGCTGCCCGAGCCGGGGCGCAGCGCGCCGTCCCGGCTGGAGATCTTCCGGCGCTGAATTCCGGAAGCCGGATGTCCTGAAGCACAGACCGGACCAGAATGGGTGAACGCGGGTAAACTCAGCGTAGTTGACGGGGGGCGAGGACATGGGGGAGTCCGGGATGGGTGTCGGCCTCAGAGGCCGCAGCGGGATCATCAGTCTGGCCGAGGAGTGTCTGCGGCTGCCACCGGAGGCCGAGCGGCCGGTGATCACGCTCCTCGGCCCGCGCGGCAGCGGGGCCAGTGAGGCGCACAGCGCGCTGATGGAGCGGTTCGGCCCCGAGAATCCGTTCGCCTACGTCAATCTCGGCGGGGATCAGTCGCTGCTGCCGCGCTACGCTCTGGCGCTGCTCGCCCGCCAGTTGGAGCGCAAGCTGCCGCGGTACCGCCGCTCCCACTTCCCCCGGCTCACCCTGGGTCTGCTCGCCTCCGACCACCAGTTGCGCATGACCAGTCTGGCGGAGGGGCGGCGCACCATCCGGCGCGAGCTGGACGCCTTCCAGGAGCAGGCCGAGGCGCGCTACGGCGACTATCTGGCCGCCTTCTTCGAGGTGGCCGGCGGGGCGGTGGGCGCCCCCGACGGGGCCTCGACCGCCGCGCTGGCACTGCTGCGGGACGCGCTGCGGCGCGGTCGCAGGCGGCTGCCGGGGCGCAAGTTCACCGGCAGCGCCACCTGGTACGGGGGCCATCGGCTGCTGCGCAGCCGGGACCCGTGGGAGGCGCTGGTCGAGCTCAACTTATGGCGCCACGAGGGAGACGCCCACGACCTGGAGCGGCTGGACCGGGTGCTGTTCTCCGCCTTCCTGGAGGACCTGCGCTCCAACGCGGCCCGCTCGTTCATGCCGCGCTCGTATCTGCTGCTGCTGGACAACTCCCATACGGAGTACGGGCGTCGCTTCCTCGATCTGCTGATCCGCTCGCGCCATGACGACGCCGTGGTGGCGGGCACCGTCTGCGATCCGCTCACCGTGGTGGCCAGTTCCAACCGCTGGCTGCCGCGCTGGGGTCCGGCCACCGGCGACCAGTGGCCGTGGCAGCTGCGCGGCCCCGACCGGGCCTCGCTCGCCGACTGGCAGGAGCACCGGCCCACCCGCGACAGCGACGACACCTGGTGGTATCCGCTGCGGCTGCGCGACCTCAATCTGGACGAGGTGCGCATCCGGATGGAGCTGGAGCTGCGCCACCACCCCGATCTCGCGCCCTTCACCCGGCTCGCGCCCTTCGTCCACCGGCTGACCGCGGGGCTCCCCCGGGCCGTATCGCAGGTGCTCGAGGTGTTCCGGCAGTCGGATCTGCCCACGGAGGACGGCTTCGAGCAGGACCGCTGGCTGCGTACGCTGCCCGATCGGGCGCTGCGGGGCGGCGAGGACACCCGCTCGCTCGCCGAGGCGGCCCTGGGCCATCTGCTGAAGGGCTTCGACGCGGCGCAGCGGGCCACCCTCGCCGAATGCGCGGCCGCCCGCGATCTGTCCGTCGGCACCCGGCTGCTCGGTTCGGGCGAGTCGCTGTTCGGTGAGATCCGCGACCGGTGGCTGCTGCTGAGCCCGGGCATGGTGACCCCGGTGCTCCACCCGTGGCTGCGGCGGCTGCTGTTGTGGCGGCTGGCCGGGCGCCCGGAGGACTGGGACGCGGTGCACGAGCTGCTGGCCGAGCACTTCCGGGCCGAGGGGCGCCCGGTCCAGGAGATGTACCACCGGCTGGCGGCGGAGCGGCTCGACGAGGTGACGGAGTATCTGGTGGCCCGCTTCCCGGTGGTGCCCGCGGCCCAGTGGATCAGCGAGTTCAACCTGATCACGGCCGCGCCGGGCCGCTTCCCCGCGGCGGGTGGGTCGCTCGATCTGCTCGGCGGGCTGGCCCCGGAGGAGCCCCCGGAGGCGGTCACCGCCGCGTCGGTGATCCGGGAGCTGATCACCGCGCGCTGGGTGTGGAGCGATCCGCTCGCCGACCCGGGCCGACGGCTGGGCGATGTGCTCGCCGACGGCTTCAACCAGCTGTCCCGGCTGAGGAGGAACGACATCGTGGCCCTGTTCAACGAGGCGGAGCGATACCGCCACTGGCGCCATCCGCTGACCGCCACCGGTGAGGGGTGAGCCCGGTGGCCAGACTGGAGTGGCCGCTGCACATCGTGCGCCGGGTGGTGGCGGGGGTGGTGGTCATCGCCGTACTGGCGGTGGCGGTGCCGCTCACCGTGCACTGGATCCAGGAGCGGCGGGCGCGCTGCGGCGCGGGTGTGGTGAAACTGGGTGACGGGGGCGAGTGCGTGGGGGTCACCGACGGCTCGTACCACTTCGCCGGTCATCTCGCCGCGGTGGAGAAGAAGATCAAGGCGGAGAACGACCGGGTGACGGCAAACGCCGACAAGGATCCGTACGTCAGCGTCGCCTATATGACCTCCTTCACCCTGACCGACGACGACAGCAACTCCGAGGAGTCGGTCCGGCACGAGTTGGAGGGCGCCTATCTCGCGCAGTACCGGCACAACCGCGGCGATCTGTCCTCCACGCCCAAGATCAGGCTGGTGATCGGCAACCTGGGGAGCAACGCGGCGCACTGGGAGCACACCGTCGACGAGCTGATCGACCGCATCGGCCCGTCCGACCATCTGGTGGCGGTGACCGGGCTCGGTCCGAGCACCAGCCGGACACTGGAGGCGCTGCGTCGGCTCTCCGACCGCGGCCTGGCCCTGGTGACCAGCACCATGACGGCCACCAACATCAAGGGCATCAAGGGGTTCGTGCGGGTCTCACCGACCAACGTGGACGAGGCGCAGGCCGCTTCGGCCTATCTGAAGCAGGAGAAGGTCCGTACCGCGGTGGTGGTGCAGGACGACGCGCGGAGCAACTACTACGCCAAGACGCTGGGCGACGCCTTCACCGATGTCTTCCAGGACACCAAGGGCCACCGGCTGGTGGCGGACCGGATGACCTATGACTCCTCGGTGCGCAGCGCCTGGCAGAACGAGCTGCGCTATATGCCCGGCCAGCTGTGCGACCAGAAGCCACAGGTGGTGTATTTCGCGGGCCGGGGCCGTCATCTGACACGTTTCCTGGACTCGCTGGCCAACCGCCCTTGCCAGGAGCGGAAGTTCACCGTCATCGCGGGGGACGACACCTCCAACCTCACCCCGCGGCAGCTGGCGCACGCGGCCGAGAGCGGGGTGCGGGTGCTGTACACGGGGCTGGCCCACCCGGACATGTGGCGTCAGGATCCGCTCCATGTGTCCGGCCCTTCGGCCCGCCACTTCCAGGCGAACGGCTCGCTGGACCGCTGGTTCCCCAACGACCCCCGCTACGACGGCCAGGCCATCATGGCGCATGACGCGGTGCTCACCGCCGCCCACGGGATCCAGATGGCGGCGGGCTGGCAGGGTGAGGTGACCGGGGACGCGGTGGCCCGGATGTTCCATCAGATGGAAGGGCGTCAGCAGGTGGCGGGGGCGAGCGGTTTCATCTCCTTCCAGAACGACGGGGATCCGCGGAACAAGGCGGTGCCGATCCTGCATCTGTCCCGGACCGGCCGGTCGGAGCTGGTGGGGGTGTCGGCGCCGCGCGGGGAGCCACCGCGCAAACAGTGACACCCCCGGATCGCCGGGTGTGCCAGGGCCTAGTCGTCCGGCATCTCCGTCCGGCGGCCCTTGGGCAGTTGCTGCTCGAACCAGACCACCTTGCCCGTGCTCAGCCGGGTGGCGCCCCAGCGCTGGGCGAACTGGTTGACCAGGAACAGTCCGCGGCCGCCCTCGTCGCCGGGCCGGGCGTGCAGCATCCGGGGCACGAAGGGCGAGTCGTCACCCACCTCGCAGCGGAGCACATCGGTGCGCAGCAGCCGCAGCGACAGCGGACGGCTGGCGTAGCGCACAGCGTTGGTGACCACCTCACTGACCATGAGCTCGGTGGTCTCCAGCAGGGATTCCAGCCGCCAGCGCTGGAGTGTTCTGCGGGTCAGCCGCCGGGCCCGGCCGGGGGTCTGCGCCTCCGGATCCAGGAACCAGTACGCCACGTTGTACGAGGGGATGCCGTGGAAGCGGGCGGCGAGCAGGGCGATGTCGTCGTCCCGTTCACTGGGTCCGACACCGCCGACCACCGCGTCGCACAGCAGCTCCAGCGGTGGCGGGGTGAGCACATGGGCGGTGGCGTGCAGCCGGTCGCGCAGCAGTTCCACCCCGGTCCACACATCGGTGTCCCGGGACTCCACCAGCCCATCGGTGTAGAGCAGCAGGGTGGCTCCGGTGGGCGCGTACATCTCCACCGTCTCGAAGCCGACCCCGCCCACACCGATCGGCGCGCCGGGCGGCACCCTCAGCACCTCCCCGCGCCCCTCGGGGTGCAGCAGCACGGGTGGTGGATGGCCCGCGTTGGCCACCTGGAGCCGGTGCGCGATGGGATCGTAGATGGCGTAGAGACAGGTCGCCATGTGCTGACTGCCCAGGCGCTGGGCCTGCTCGTCGAGGTGGTGCAGGACCTCGTCGGGGGTCAGGTCGAGTCCGGCGAGGGTCTGCACGGTGGTGCGCAGCTGGCCCATGATCGCGGCCGAGGTCATGGAGTGGCCCATCACATCGCCGATCACGAGCGCGACGCGGTTCCCGGGGAGCGGAATCGCGTCATACCAGTCGCCGCCGATCCGGGCCGTTTTCGAGGAGGGCAGATACCGGCTGGCCAGCCGTACGCCCATGGGCTCAGGCAGGGAGGAGGGGAGCATGGTGCGCTGGAGGGCGTCCGCGACGGATGCCTCGCGTCCGTAGAGCACCGCCTTGTTCATGCCCAGGGCGGTGTGGGTGGCGAGCTGGGAGGCGACGAGCAGATCGTCCCCGGTGAAGGCCGGACGGTCGGCGTTGCGCAGCAGGACGGCGGCGCCCAGCACATGGCGGCGCCCGCGCAGCGGGGCGATGATCAGCCGTCGGCCGGGCGGTACGGAGCCGGGGCCGCCCTCGTCCCCGCCCAGCAGCTCGGCCGCCGCGGCGGCCACACCGGGGTTGTCGCAGAAGGCGGGCCGTCCGCCGTTCAGCAGGTCGGCGAGGCTGCCGCTGATCGTCCGCCGGGTGGAGTCGGGGGGCGCGGGCCCGTCGGGGGGCAGCCCGGTGGCGGCCGTGATCACGCCGGGGGTGCCGCAGGGCGCGGGGTCGTCCGGGTCGCCGCCGCCGACCGGGCCGGTGGTGTGCGGGCGCAGGACGAGTGGACCGGGTGATTCCTCGTCCCCGGCGGGCAGCGGGTCGCGCAGATGGACAACGGCGACATCGGCGAAGGCGGGGACGGCCGCCCGGCACAGCTCGCGAAGGGTCTCGTCGAGGTCCATACCGTGGGCGATCTGCCGGGTCGCGGTGTCGAGGTAGCGCAGCCGGTCGGTCTGTGCCTCGGGCCCGTGCGGCGCCTCGTCCCGGAGCTGCTCGACGGTGGCCTCGGGGGGCGGCGGATCGCCACCGCCGCGGCCACGCTGAGGCGGGGGCTGCGGCGGTGGCTGCGGCGGCTGCGGATCGCCCGGCCCGGCGGCCGGGGGCTGTGCGCCGCGGCCCCGGAGCGCGGCCCACCCCTGGGCCCGGCCGGTGGGGTGGTCCGGGCCTTCGGGGGGAGGGGGGTGCGCCATCACACGAGTCGTTCCGTCCGGAGGGGGCACGGCGGCCGCGCGGCCTCAGCCGCCGCGTTCGCAATGAAGGAAGATCTGTTCCTCGGGCGGCACGTCCGAGGTCGCCGGGGCGTAGCTGTAGGAGGTCTCCCCGAGGATCTCGAAACCGGCGGTTTCGACGACCTGGAGCAGCTCGTCCCGCAGATAGCCGGAGACCCGGATGGTGTGGTGCAGAAACGGGATCGCGAAGTCGTCCACGTCGGCCTCCACCATCGACAGGGCGAACAGCCCGCCGGGGACCAGCAGGCGGCGGATGGTTCCGAGGGCGTAGGGGATCTCGGCCCGCGGCAGCATCAGCAGCGAGAAGAAGGCGGTGACCGCGTCGAACGTGCCGAGGTCATGGGAGCCGCCGGGACGCAGATCGGCGATGTCCAGCCGGTGGAAGACCGCGCCGGGGACATACTCCCTGGCCAGCCGCACCATTCCGGCGGAGAGATCGACGCCGACGACGCGCAGCCCCGCGTCCGTCAGCTGGCGCGCGGTCGGCAGCCCGGTGCCGCAGCCCAGGTCCAGCACCCGGGATCCGGCCGGGAGCCTGCCGATCAGCCACTCACCGGCGACGAGCTGCCCGTCCTTGTGCGGGAACGCCTCGTCGTAGCGGGCGCCTATGGCATCGAATGCCTCGGCCTGACCCGTGCGGTCGAGCCGTATGTCCTCGTAGCCGGTCTCGCTGGTCCCGTTGCTCACGCCTACATCCTTGAGGTACTCGGTACCCAATATTTTCATAATGGTCCCGTTTTGCGCTACGACCCGATCGCGGGCGGAACCGCGGACCGGATCACGCTCTCCCAGGCCGTGCGCGGTCAGTCGCCATCCCCCTTCGGCTTCTCCTCATCGACGATCTCGGCGTCGACGACCTCCTCGTCGTCCGCACCGGCCCGGCTCTCGCCGTCACCGGACGCCCCTCCCCCGCCGCCGGACGGCGGCTGCGCCTGTGCGTAGATCGCGGAGCCGATCTTCTGTCCGACCGCCGCGGTGCGCTCGGTGGCCTCCCGGATAGCGGTGGTGTCCTCGCCCTTCAGCTTCTCCTTCAGGTCCGCGACCGCCGCCTCGGCCTCTGCCCGGACGTCCCCCGGCACCTTGTCCGCCTGGTCGCGCAGCAGCTTCTCGGTCTGGTAGACGAGCTGCTCGGCCTGGTTGCGGGTCTCGGCGGCCTCGCGGCGCCTGTGGTCATCCTCCGCGTACTGCTCGGCCTCGCGCATCATCCGGTCGATGTCGTCCTTCGGCAGCGCGGAGCCGCCGGTGACGGTCATCCGCTGCTCCTTGCCGGTGCCCAGATCCTTGGCGGAGACATGCATGATGCCGTTGGCGTCGATGTCGAAGGCCACCTCGATCTGCGGCACCCCGCGCGGGGCCGGCGGCAGACCGGTCAGCTCGAACATCCCCAGCTTCTTGTTGTACGCCGCGATCTCCCGCTCCCCCTGGAAGACCTGGATCTGCACCGAGGGCTGGTTGTCCTCGGCCGTGGTGAACACCTCGGAGCGCTTGGTCGGGATCGTGGTGTTGCGCTCGATCAGCTTGGTCATGATCCCGCCCTTGGTCTCGATGCCGAGGGACAGCGGGGTGACGTCCAGCAGCAGGACGTCCTTGACCTCACCCTTGAGCACACCGGCCTGGAGGGACGCACCGATGGCCACGACCTCGTCCGGGTTCACACCCTTGTGCGGCTCCTTGCCGGTCAGCTCCTTGACCAGGCCGGTCACGGCGGGCATCCGGGTCGAGCCGCCGACCATGATCACATGGTCGATGTCGGAGGTCTTGGTCCCGGCGTCCTTGACCGCCTGGTGGAAGGGGGCCTTGCAGCGCTCCAGGAGGTCCTCGGTGAGCTGCTGGAACTGCGAGCGGGTGAGCTTCTCGTCCAGATGCAGCGGGCCCTCGTCCGAGGCGGTGATGTAGGGCAGGTTGATCGCGGTCTCGCTGGCCGCGGACAGTTCGATCTTGGCCTTCTCGGCGGCCTCGCGCAGCCGCTGGACCGCCATCTTGTCCTTGGACAGATCCACCCCGTACCCGTTCTTGAACTGCTTGATCAGATGGTCGACGATCCGCTGGTCCCAGTCATCGCCGCCGAGGTGGGTGTCGCCGTTGGTGGCCTTGACCTCGACCACGCCCTCGCCGATCTCCAGCAGGGAGACGTCAAAGGTGCCGCCGCCGAGGTCGAAGACCAGGATGGTCTGGTCGTTCTCCTTGTCCAGTCCGTACGCCAGCGCGGCGGCCGTGGGCTCGTTGATGATCCGCAGCACCTTCAGCCCGGCGATTTCCCCCGCCTCCTTGGTGGCGGTGCGCTGGGTGTCGTTGAAGTACGCCGGGACGGTGATGACGGCGTCCGTGACCTCGTCACCGAGGTACGCCTCCGCGTCGCGCTTGAGCTTCTGGAGCACCCGGGCGGAGATCTCCTGGGCGGTGTAGCGCTTGCCGTCGATGTCACCGGTGGCCGGGAACCGCCACCCCGCGTCCTCCATGTGACGTTTGACCGAGCGCGCGGTGCGCTCCACATTGGTCACGGCCTGGCGCTTGGCGACCTCACCCACCAGCACCTCGCCGTTCTTGGCGAACGCCACCACCGAGGGGGTGGTCCGGGCGCCCTCGGTGTTGGTGATGACGGTCGGCTCACCGCCCTCCAGGACGGACACCACCGAGTTCGTCGTTCCCAGGTCGATACCGACTGCGCGGGTCATCTCAGCCCTCCTCCCGATCTGCCTCAAGTATCCCAAAAGGTATTTTCCAGGCTTGATCCATGGACCGGGCCGGGCGGGATCGCCGGGCGACGCGGTCACTCCCGCAGGTGGTCGATGATCCGGCCCGCCGGTCGGCCGTCAGACCGGCCCGCTCCAGATCGAGCCCATCGGTGAGTCCCTGGCAGCCCGCGGAGTACATCACCGCCTCGGCGGGGATCTTCTTCCCGCTCTCCAGGACGGCCAGGGCCCGCGCGGATGCCGCTCGACCGCGGCGACCGTCCCCCCGAAGCGGAAGGTGACGGCCAGGCCGCGCAGCTGTTCCCAGCCCTCGGGATCGGTCACGGCCACGACCCCGCCCACCCGGTCCGGACGGTCGATGACCGCCACCCGGCGACCCAGTTCGGCAGCTGCGAGGGCAGCTTTCTGGCCGCCGGGGCCGGACCCGATCACAAAGCATGTCAAAGTCGGTCACGCACGGAGTCTGACACCGGGAACACCGGCCCGGAAGGGCGGCATCTACCCAACTTCTCGTGGACTCAAGGGACTTGACGGGACACTCATGGGGCCACGTCCATTGTGCGGTCCTGGCCCCGGCGCGACCGGCCCTCGGTGGCCCCGCCCTTGGGCGCCGCTGTCGGCACGAAGACGTACGCCAGCACCGCACCGGCGAGCCCGGCCGCCGCCGCGGCCATCAGCACCCGGTCCAGCCCCTGCGCCGGAGTGGCACCCTGCCGGAACAGCACCCCGAACGCCGCGACGCCCAGCGTCTGCCCCAGCTGCCGGAAGGTGGTCATGGCCCCGGCCGCCATCCCGCCGCGCTCGGGCGGCAGCGCCGCGAACACAGCGGCGCCCATCGCCGGGCCCATCAGCCCGACGCCGACACCGGTGACGGCCAGGCCGAGGGTCACCGACCCGGCCGAGGACCCGGCGTCCAGCCCGGACTGGAGCGCACAGCCGACCCCGCTGAGCAGCAGACCGGTGCCGAGCACGGCACGTGGCGACCTGCCGTGCAGCGCACGTCCGCTGAGCAGTGAGGTGGCGAAGGACGCCAGGGCGAGCGGCATCAGGGCCAGACCGGCGCGCACCGGGCCGAGGCCGAGCCCCGACTGAAGCCACACCGAGGTGTAGACGAGCGCGGCGAAGGCGGCGGTCGAGGCCACCACGCACATCACCACGGCGGAGAAGGCGGCGCGAGTGAAGAGCCGGATGTCCAACAGCGGTGCGGGACAACGCCGTTCGGCGTGTACGAAGGCGGCGAGACCGAACGCGGCAAGCGCCGCCCAGAGCGCCACCGCGGCCGGGGAGCGATGCGCCTCGCCCGCCGTGGTCAGCGCGTAGGTGAGCGATCCGGCGCACAGCGCGAAGGCCGCCGTTCCGGGCAGATCGAGCCGTGCGGCCGCCGCGCGGCGCTCCGGAGCCGGACGCCGCTCGGGGGCGGGGAGCCGCGTGGTCAGCGCGAGGGTGAGCAGAACCAGCGGGACGTTGACGAAGAAGGCCGCCCGCCAGCTCAGCCACTGGGTGAGCACACCACCCGCCATCGGCCCGGCCGCCGCCCCCAGTCCGGTCACCGCGCCGAACACGCCCATCGCCCGGCCCATGTCCGGGCCGCGGTAGACGGAGCCGATGAGCGCGAAGGTGGTCACCGCTATGGCCGCGCCACCGACACCCTGGAGTCCGCGCGCGGCGATCAGCACCCCGGTGGTGGGGGCCAGACCACAGCCCATCGAGGCGAGTCCGAAGACGGCGAGCCCGGCGATGTACACGGTGCGGGCGCCGAACCGGTCGGTGAGCGCACCCATGGTGAGCATCAGGACGGCGAGGACGAGGGTGTAGATGTTCGCCACCCACTGGAGTCCGGACAGTGAGGCGGACAGATCGCCGCCGATGTCCGGGAGGGCGACGGTCAGGACGGTCGTGTCGAGCAGGAACAGGAAGGTGCCGAGGCAAACGGCCACCAGGGGCCACCACATGCGCATCTGAGGTCCTTGCGGAAGACGGAAGACGGAAGGCGGAAGCGCGAAGAGCGCGGGAACACCCACACATTCCGCCCTGCCCGCCCGGTACCACCAGCCAGATGGCAAACGGTGACGGATACTGGCAGGCTGAGCCGCGATGTCATCGAATACCGTCAAGCTTGATGAGACCGACCATCGCCTGGTGCATGCGCTGCGGATCGACGGCCGCGCCCCGCTGCGCACCCTCGGGGAGGCGCTCGGAGTCTCGGAAAACACCGTGGCCCGCCGGTACCGACGGCTGCGCTCGGCCGGGATTCTGCGGGTGGTGGGCACCCTGAACGGCTCCCGGCTCGGCTACAGCGCCTGGACCATCCGGTTGCGGTGCACCCCGGACGCGGCGGTTGCGCTGGCCACGGCGCTCGCCGCCCGCTCCGACACCTCCTACGTCCATCTGCTGTCGGGCGGCACGGAGATCTCGTGTTCCGCGCAGACCCGATCCGGCGATGAGAGCGACGCGCTGCTGCTGCACAAGCTGCCCCGCACCGGCCGTATCACCTCGGTCTCCGCCCATCTGCTGCTCGGCCAGTACGCACTGCCCAGCAGTTGGGCGGGGCCGGACCGGCTCACCGCGGAGCAGATCGCACTGCTCACCCCGACCCCGGACCCGAGCGCCATCGGAGATGCCACCGGAAACGCCACCGGAAACACGGCCGGGGCCACCGAGCCCGAGGAGCCGCCGGTGCTGGGCGAGGGTGACCAGGCGCTCTTCGCCGTACTGGCGCGCGACGGCCGGGCGAGCTACGCGGAACTGGCCGCCGCCACAGGCTGGTCAGACTCCACCGTGCGCCGCAGGCTCACCGTGCTGCGCAGGTACGGGGTGCTGGCCTTCCTGGTCGACATCCCGCCCGCCGCGCTGGGTTTCCGGGCCGAGGCGCGGTTGTGGATGTCGGTGCGGCCCTCGCGGCTGACCGCCGTGGCGTCGGCGATGGCCGAGCACCCCGAAGTATCCCTGGTGGCCATGACCACCGGCCCGACCAATCTCCTGGCGGCCGTCAACTGCCGTGACACGCTGCATCTTTCGCGCTATCTCACCGAGCGGATCGCCTCACTGGACGCCATCCGCGCCCTGGAGACGGCACCGGTCATCCGTACCGTCAAGCGCGCCGGAGCGCCGCTCCCGCGGTAGGACGCCGCGGCGGATCAGGCCGGTCGGGGCCAGAGCCTGCCGTCGGCGTCCCTGGCCAGCGAGGTGAGGGAGGCCAGCAGGACCAGCGCGACCAGCCCGGTGGGCAGGGCAGGCGCGGCCCATGCGGCATGGGCCACCAACAGTCCACCGCAGGCCGCGCCCGCGACCAGGGCCGCCAGCAGCGACAGGTCCGTCCACCGCACCCGGCGGTTGCGGGCCGCCTCGACCAGTAGTGCGGTGAGGACACCGGTGAGATAGGTGGTGGAGAACCCGGGCGGGCAGACGGCGCGCACCAGCCCGCTCTGGCCGCCCATGGCCAGTGCGGCCACCGCGAGCAGCCCCAGCTGACGGCCGCCCGCGGGGTGGCCCCCGGCGGCGTCCCACACCACCCACAGCACACCGAGGGCCAGCAGTTCCACCGCGAGTGCCCAGCGGGCTCGCACGGCCGTACGGCGGCCCCGGACGATCCGGCCGCTCATCAGCGCGCCGATGACATAGCCGCACAGCGCCACCGCGGCGTCCCGGGCCAGATACGGATCACGGGCGCCGGTCGAGAGGCCGAGCAGGGAGAGATTCGCGGTCATGACGCTGGTGAACACACCGCCCAGCGCCAGGAAGCTGATCGCGTCCATCGCGCCGGTGGCCACCGTCAGCGCCACCGCGGCGGTCAGTCCGCCCGCCCTGTGGGCCCGGCCCCGGCGCCGTCCGCCCAACCCTCCGCCCGGCCTTCCGCCCGGCCGTCCGCCCGGTGTGGACATCCCCTCGGTCGCATCTGCCATCGGCACTCCTCCGGCCGCACGGCGGGTGCCCCCGCCACCGGACGGGAAACAGCGGAAGACACCCCTCCACAGACCCTGAGACGACCTCGGGAAACCCCCCGAAGCTGATGGCCACTCAGGAAATAACGGCACCGACTCCAGGTACGACCCCTTGCCAAACCCAGATCGTACGTGTTCGGATTATCTCCATCGGGCCCCGACGGCCCTTGCGAAACCGCTGCTCAGACCCGGTACCACGGGTCGAGTCCGGTCTGTCCGGCCGATATGTCGGTGTGCTGACATATCGACTCGCTGCCTCTGCCCGTCCATCCCCCCTTTCCCGGAATCCTCCTGCCCACTTCCCGGAATCCTCCTCGCTCTTTCCCGGAATCCTCCTCCCTCGCGCTCCGCGGCCCCTACCTCCCGCACCGACCGGGACAGCCGCCCCGGCGCTGTCTGGTACCACCCATCAGTCCTTGGAGGGACCCCCGTGTTCGATCTTTCCTCCGTCGACCTCCTCGACGCCTTCACCCGTGAGCTGGAGCTGTGCAAGCTCCGCGAAGGGGAGCATGTGGTCGTCCTCGCGGAGCCCGCGAGCCGCGGCGACTACGTCGCGGCCGCCTTCGGCGCCGCGAAGGCGTGCGGCGCCCATGTCATCGCCGCCACGGTCCCCGGCGGCAGCCCCGCCCCCATGCCCAGCACCCACACCGGCGCCGGGCCCGGTCTGACCTCCGTGCTCACCGACACCACCGCGCAGGACCTGCTGAAGTCGGCCGATCTGGTGGTCGACCTCACCCAGGAGGGCTTTATCCACGCCCCCGTCCAGCAGGAGATCCTCCGGGCCGGTACTCGCATCATCTTCGTCTGCGACGCCCCCGACGTGCTCATCCGCAATCTGCCGCGCCCCGAGGACAAGGACGAGGTCCTCGAGGGGGTCGGACTGCTGGAGCGGTCGGAGGTCATGCGGGTCACCTCCGCCGCGGGCACCGATCTGACCGTCCGGCTGAGTGGCGCCAAGCCCGAGTTCCAGTGTGGGTTCGCCGACGATCCGGGCCGCTGGGACCACTGGCCCAGCACCATGGTGCTCTGCTGGCCGGAGATCTCCGACGGCCGGATCGTGCTGGCCCCCGGAGACATCCTGCTGCCGTTCAAGGAGTACGTCCGGGACCCCGTCACCCTCCAGGTCGAGGGCGGGCACATCGCGAAGGTGTCCGGTGGCGCCGAGGCCGAACTGCTCACCACCTTCTTCGACGACGCACAGGACCAGTGGGCGCGCAGCCTGTCGCACATGGGCTGGGGCCTGATGCGCACCGCCGACTGGTTCGCCACCGCCATGTACGGCAAGGGCGATCTGATGGGTATGGACGCCCGGGCGTTCGCGGGCAACTTCCTGTGGTCCACCGGCCCGCATCCGGTCCTGGGCCGCGAATCCTACGCCCACCTGGACATCGCCATGCGCGGCTGCACGGTCTCCGTCGACGGCACCGACGTCGTGGTGGACGGCGCCCTCCAGGATCGCTGACCCGCATATACGCATCGCACCGCGTCCGTGGCCGTGACCGTGGCCGAACGGACCGCATTCGGAAGCTGGAGGAGAAGTGGCGTCCACTCAGTCGTACGAAGTCACCATCGTGGGCGGCGGGCTCGGGGGGCTCACCGCGGCGCTCGCACTGCGCCACCGCGGGCTGCGGGTCACCGTACTGGAGCAGGCGCCCGAGCTCGGCGAGGTCGGCGCGGGCATCCAGACCGCGCCCAACGCCAGCCGGGTGCTGCTGGGGCTGGGCCTGCGGCGTCAACTGGAGGCCATTCACACCGAGCCCCTGGACCAGGTGCGGCGGCGGTGGCAGGACGGCAGTGTTATCGGGCTGACCCCGCTGGGCGAGCGCTGCACCAGCGGGTACAACGCCCCGTACTGGCACTACCACCGGGCCGATCTGCACCGGGTCATCATGGACGCCTGTGTGGACCCAGCGGGCCCCGGCCCGGTGGTGGCGCTGCACACGGACAGCCAGGTGTCCGGTCTTGACACCACCGATCCGCGGCGGCCGGTGGCCATCACCGAGGACGGCCGACGGTTCCCCTCGGACGTGCTGATCGGCGCGGACGGGGTGCGGTCCCGGGTGCGCGATCTGATGGGCGCGCCGGACACCCTGGTGTTCTCCGGCGAGATGGCCTTCCGCACCCTGATCCCGGGTGAGTTGATCGCCGCCGATCCGGCGACCCGCTGGCTGGTGGACCGCTTCCAGAGCACCATCTGGTACGGCCCGGACCGGCATCTGGTGCACTACATGATCCGCGGTGGCGAATACCTCAACGTCGTGGCGTGTGTGCCATGCACCGAGGAAGTGGCCGAGCGCTGGACCGCGGCCTCCTCCGCCAGGGAGCTGGTGGACGCCTTCCCCGGCTGGGACGACCGGGTCCCGGCCATGCTGTCCAAGGCCAAGGACGATGTCACCTGCTTCGCCCTGTACTACCGCCGCCGGGACCCGGTGTGGACCGATGGCCGGGTGGCCCTGCTCGGTGACGCCTGCCACGCCATGCTCCCCTACCAGGCTCAGGGCGCCTCGCAGGCCATGGAGGACGCCGCGGTGCTGGCCGAGGAACTGGGCGCGGTCACCGCCGACGGCGCCACCGCGGCGCTGCGCCGCTACGCCGACCGGCGGGCCAAGCACGCCGGCATGGTCCAGGAGGCGTCGCTGCGCAACAAGACCCTCTACCACCTCCCCGACGGGCCGGAACAGCGGGCCCGGGACGAGAAGCTGCGCCGCGGCTTCGACGGGGAGTCCGATCTCTCCTACGACTGGCTGTGGGGCGGCACTCCGCTCAACGACCCCGATCTGGGGGCCTTCTCCTACCAGTTCGCCCGCTGAACCGGCCGCCCACCGCGGTCCGCGTCCGGATCACGTCCGCCATGGTGCGGCACGTGCTCAACTCGAACGACACCATGGAGCACACGTGAAGACGGGAAGTCAGATCGTTCAGGAACTCCCCTGGAGATGGGGAGTCCAGGGCAAGATATTCATCATCGGTGGCCTCGGCTATCTGTTCGACGCCTATGACATCGCCCTCAACGGCTTTCTGATGCCGCTGCTGGGCAAGGAGTTCGGCCTCTCGCTCTCCCAGAGCGGGCTGGTGGCCACCGCCAACCTCGTCGGCATGGCCGTCGGCGCCATCGTCTGGGGCGCGATCGCGGACCGGATCGGGCGCAAGCGGGCGTTCAGCGTCACATTGCTGATCTTCGCGGTGTTCTCGGTGCTGGCCGCGTTCTCCCCCACCTACTGGCTCTTCCTGGCGCTCCGCTTCCTCGCGGGGGTCGGCCTGGGCGGCTGTATCCCGGTGGACTACGCGCTGGTGGGCGAGTTCTCACCGAGGAAGTACCGGGGGCGGGTGCTCACCGCGCTCGATGTGTGGTGGCCGGTCGGGGTCACGCTGTGCGGGCTGGTCTCCACCGCGATGCTGCCGCTGGACGGCAACTGGCGCTGGATGCTGGCCACCATGACGCTGCCCGCCCTGCTGCTGTTCTGGGTGCGGCGCGGTATCCCCGAGTCGCCCGTCTACCTCGCCGAGAAGGGCCGGGAGGCCGAGGCGCGGGAGGTCATCGACGACCTGGTGGCCCGGACCGGCGCGACCGTGGAGCCGTATGTGATCCCGTCCCCCGCCGAGCGCGACGACCGGGCCCGGGGACTGGCCGCCGCCGTCGAACAGCTGCGGGGCGTCTGGCGGTTCAGCCCGCGGATCACCTCGGCCGCCTGGCTGGTGTTCGCCACCGTGATGCTGGTCTACTACGCGGCGCTGAGCTGGATGCCGACCATCCTCAAGCAGGAGGGCCAGGGCGACACCGCCGCCTTCTTCGGCACCACGCTGATGAGCGGAGTCGGCATCGTGGGGGTACTGGTCTCGACCGTCCTGGTGGACATCGTCGGCCGCAAATGGCTCATCGGTGTCACCGCGCCGCTGGCCACGCTGGCGCTTGTAGCGTTCGCGCTGGTGATGAAGATGCCGACGGCGCCTCTGGTCGCCATCGCGGTGTTCGGCTTCCTGATGCAGCTGACCATCCCCGCCATGTACGCCTATGTATCCGAGCTGTACCCGACCCCGCTGCGGGCGAGTGGCTTCGGCTGGGCCTCCTCGGTCAGCCGGGTGCTCACCGGCTTCGCGCCGCTGCTGTTCGGCTCGCTGATGTGGCCCGTGCTCGGACTGCCGCTGACCTTCGGAGTACTGGGACTGGCCGTCCTGGCCGCGATGGTGTGGATGGCCGTGGCCGCCCCGGAGACCCGTGGACGGGCGCTGGACGAGACCGGTGAGGCGACCGCCGCCCCGGTGCGGCCGGCCCCTGGGAAGGCGGTCCGCGCCTGACCGGCGAGGGACCCCACGACACGACAGGAGAGAGATGAAGCCCGCCCCGTTCGTCTACCACCGGGCCCGTGACGCCGTCGGCGCCACCCGGCTGCTGAGCGAGCTCGGTGATGAGTCGAAGGTCATCGCGGGTGGCCAGAGTCTGGTCGCGATGATGAACTTCCGGCTCGCCCGGCCCCGCCATCTGGTCGACGTCGGCGGCTTGAAGGAGCTCGACCATCTGCGCACGGGCCCCGACGGGGCCCTGCACATCGGGGCGCTGACCACCCATCACACGGTGGAGACCGCGTCCGACGAGCGGCTCGGCAGCGGGTTCGCGGTGCTGCGGGCGGCGATGGAGTGGGTGGGCCATCTGCCGATCCGCACCCGCGGCACCGTCGGCGGCAGCATCGCACACGCCGACGCCACCGCCGAGTGGTGTCTGCTCGCGGTGGCGCTGGACGCCGAGATGGTAGCCCTGGGGCCGCGCGGTGAGCGCCGGATCCCGGCCGCCGACTTCTTCCAGGGCTACTACACCACCGCACTCGACCCGGATGAACTGCTGGTCGAGGTGGTCTTCCCCCGTCCGGCACCGTACGCGGCGCTCACCGAATTCGCCGAGCGGCGCGGGGACTTCGCGATCGTGTCCACCGTGGTGGCGCTCGACCTGCGGGACGGCGCGGTGCACGGTGGCCGGGTGGCGCTGGGCGGTGTCGCGCCGCTGCCGGTGCGGTCCCCGGAGGCGGAAGCGGTACTGGCCCGTGGCGGCCCCGCCGGTCCGGAGCTGTTCACCGCGTGTGCCGAGGCCGCCGCGGCGGCGGCCGATCCCCCGGGCGACGCGAACGGCGACCCCGCCTACCGCACGGCCCTCATCCGCGAACTGGTCCGGCGCGCCTGCGAGGAGGCGGTTTCCCGGTGAACGACACCACTGACGCACAGCGGCGGGCCACGGGGCACGGCCGGGCACCCGCCCCGGGCGGAGCGTGGATCGGCTCCTCGGTCGGCCGCCGGGAGGATCCCCGGCTGCTCACCGGCCGCGGCCGGTTCACCGATGACATCCAGTTGCCGGGGATGCTGCACGCACAGTTCGTCCGTGCCACCGTCGCCCACGCGACCGTCACCGGGATCGATCTGTCGGCGGTGCGCGATGTCCCCGGTGTGGTGGCCGCGTTCACCGCCGAGGACCTGGAGCTCGGTGACATCACGGCCCGGCTGGGGCGTCCGGCCTCCGAATTCGTCGCCACCGCCATGCCGGTGTTGGCCCGGGACCGGGTCCGCTTCGTCGGCGAGCCACTGGCCGTCGTGGTGGCCCGCGACGCGTACGCCGCGGAGGACGGCCTGGAGGCGGCGAAGGTGTCCTACGAGCCCCGCCCGCCGGTGGTCTCGGCCGAACGGGCCCTCACCCCCGGCGCAGCCCTGGTCCATGACGAGGCACCGCACAACACCCTGCTGGATGTGTCGATGTTCGCCACCGAGGGGATCGACGCCGTCTTCGACAGCGCCCCGCACGTGGTGCGGGTGCGGGCCAGGACCGGACGGCAGAACGCGCTGCCGCTGGAGACCCGGGGCGCGGTGGCGAGCTGGGACGCCAAGGAGGACCAACTGCTGCTGCACACCTGCACCCAGGTGCCGCACCAGGTCCGCACGGTGGCCGCGCGCTGTCTGCGGCTGGACGAGCGGGCGGTGCGGGTGGTCGTCCCCGACATGGGCGGTGGCTTCGGCCTCAAGTGCGTGGTGGGACGCGAGGAGATCGCGGTGGCGGCGGCCGCGCTGCGCCTGCGCCGCCCGGTCAAGTGGATCGAGGACCGCAAGGACGCCCTGACGGCGTCGTTCCTCGCCCGGGAGCAGCACTACGACGCGCGGGCGGCCTTCGACGCGGACGGCCGGATCCTCGCGCTGGACGCCGACATCGTGTGCGACATGGGCGCGTACTCGTGCTATCCGTTCACCGCCGGGATCGAGCCGCTGATGGCCTCCGCCGAGATGCCCGGGGTGTACAAGGTCCCCGCGTACCGGGTGCGCGGTCGGGCGGTGACCACCAACAAGGCGCCGACCGCGCCGTACCGCGGGGTCAGCCGACCGCAGTATGTGATGGTGGTGGAGCGGCTCTTCGAGCGCGCCGCCCGGGAGCTGGGGATGGACCCGGTGGAGATCCGGCGGCGCAACGTCATCACCGACTTCCCCTACACGGGCGTCAACGGCATCACCTACGACCCCGGCTCCTACCAGGAGTCGCTGGACCTGTGCGAGCAGGTGGTCAAGGACGAGGGCTGGTACACGGCCCGGGAGGAGGCGGCGGCCGAAGGACGCCATCTCGGCATCGGCTACACGTGTTTCAGCGAGCGCACCGGCTATGGCTCCGCGGCCTTCGCCCAGCGCAAGATGGAGGTGGTCCCGGGCTTCGACATATCCGAGATCCGGATGGACACCAGTGGCGCGGTGGTGGTGACCACCGGGACGATGAGCCACGGGCAGAGCCACGAGACCACGATGGCCCAGATCGTGGCCGACGAACTCGGTCTGGACATCGCCAAGGTCCGGATCCACCAGGGCGACACCGACCGCATCACCTACGGCTGGGGCACCTTCGCCTCCCGGTCCATCGCGGTGGGCGGCAGCGCGGTCCGGCTGGCCGCGGCCAAGCTGGGCGAGAAGCTGTGCCGGATCGCCGCGGCCCGCTGGGAGCTGTCCCCCGACGCGGTGGAGCTGGTGTCCGGCGGGGTCCGCAGACGGGACGGAGCGGGCGAGATCCTGGGGTTCGAGGAACTGGCGGACATCGCCTATCTCAAGGCGCATCTGCTGCCGAAGGATGTGGAGCCGGGGCTGTCCGCCACCGCCACCTTCGATGTGTTCAACGACGGCACGTTCTCCAACTCCACCCACGGGGTGGTGGTGGAGCTGCATCCGGGCACCGGGCAGGTGGAGATCCTGGCGTATGTGTGCGTCGAGGACTGCGGGGTGGCGATCAACCCCCAGGTGGTCGAGGGCCAGTGCCGCGGCGGTATCGCCCAGGGCATCGCGGGCGCCCTGTTCGAGCAGATCACCTATGACGAGCAGGGCGAGCCGTCGGCCACCAGTTTCATGGACTACAAGGTCCCCACCGCATACGAGATCCCGGATGTGCTGATCCGCCATCTCGAGACACCGTGCGCCTTCACCGAGACCGGGGCCAAGGGCACCGGCGAGGGCGGCACGATCGGGGCGCCCGCGGCCGTACTCAACGCGGTCAACGACGCCCTGCGGTCCACCGGAACCGAACTCGACACCACCCCCATCACCCCGGAGACCGTACAGCGCGCCTTCGGCCGGACCGTGGAGCACACCTCATGACCGACACCGCCCCGCGGGAGCGGCAGCTCATCACGCTCGACGTCAACGGCGAGCGCCATGAGCTGCTGATCGAGCCGCGCCGCACCCTCGTCGACGCCCTCCGCCACGATCTGCTGCTGACCGGCACCCACGTCGGATGCGAACACGGCATCTGCGGCGCCTGCACCGTCCTGGTCGACGGACGCCCGGCCCGCGCCTGTCTGATGTTCGCCGCCCAGGCCGAGGGAGCCCAGATCCGCACGGTCGAATCCCTGGACGACCAAGGCGAACTCAACGATCTGCAAAGGGCGTTCACCCAACACCACGGGTTGCAGTGCGGTTTCTGCACCCCCGGATTCCTGATGCTCGCCGAGGGTTTTCTCGCCGAGCGTCCGGAGGCGACCAAGGAGGAGATCCGCGAGGTCGTGGCATCCAATCTGTGCCGTTGCACCGGCTATCAGACCATCGTCGAGGCGATCGACGACTGCGCCGCCCGGCGCCGGAAGGAGATGTAGATGCAGCTGTCCAACACGGTCCCGGTCGCGGCGCCGCCGGAGGCGGTGTTCGCCCTCGTCAACGACGTGGAGCGGGTCGCCTCCTGTATGCCGGGCGCCACCCTCGACGGCCGTGACGGCGACACCTGGCACGGCCGGGTGAAGGTCAGGGTCGGCCCCATCACGGCCGCCTACGCGGGCACGGTCCGCTTCCTGGAGGTCGACACCGAGCGGCGTCGGCTGCGGGTGCAGGCGCAGGGCGCGGACGAGCACGGCAATGGCGACGCGGAGGCCGAAGTCACCCTGGAAGTGGCGCAGGCCGCCGAGGGGGCCCGGCTGGACATCTCCACCGACCTCGTCATCCGCGGCAAGATCGCCCAGTTCGGCAAGGGCGCGATCGGGGCGGTCTCCGACCGGATCCTCCAGCAGTTCGCACAGAATCTGGGCGGGCTGCTGGACCAGGACCGGGCCGCCGCCGCACCGGGGGCCCCGGCCCCCGCCGCCACGTCCGGCACCGCCGCGTCCGCCCCCGTGTCCCATCCGCCCGCGCCCGCCGCGGACGCCGAGCTCGACGGGCTGTCGCTGATCGTCGGTCCGGTGCTCGCCAAGTACGGGCCGCTGGCCGCGGCGTTCGCCTTCGGCCTGTTCGAGGGCTGGCTGCTGGGACGGCTGACCACCCAGGAGAAGCAGTTGCGCGCGGCGGGGAGGATCCGATGAGCGCAAGCACCTACGGCGAGGAGACCGACCGCACCTACGAGCGGGCCGGATTCGGCGCGTCCGTGCGCCGCGGCAGCCGCCCCGCCGTGGTGGTCGTGGATCTCACCCGTGGCTTCACCGAGGACACCTTCCCCACGGGGGCCGATCTGACGGAGACGGTGGCCGCCACCTCGGCGCTGATCGAGGCGGCCCGTCCGGCCGCCGTGCCGGTGTTCTTCACCGCCATCGCCTACTCTCCGGCGGAGGCCGCCGGAGACGCGGTCGCCTGGCTGCGCAAGGCACCGGGGATGCGGGCGATGACGGAGGGCAGTGGCGCGGTGGCGCTCGACCCCCGGCTGCCGCGGCGGGAGGGGGATCACCTGGTGGTGAAGAAGGGCGCCTCGGCGTTCTTCGGCACCTCGCTCGCCGCGATGCTGACCGGTCTGGGCCGCGACACCGTCCTGGTGTGCGGGGCGACCACGAGCGGCTGCGTCCGGGCCACCGCGGTCGACGCGGTGCAGTCCGGCTTCGATGTGCTGGTGCCCCGCGAGTGTGCCGGGGACCGCGCGGCCGGTCCGCACGACGCCGCTCTCTTCGACATCCAGGCCAAGTACGGCGATGTCATCGATCTCGCGGAGGCCACCGGCTATCTCGGCCGGCTGCCCGCCGCCCGTCCCGCCCCGGTTTCGTGACCGGCCGTCCCCAGGAGGTGCCCGTGCCCGAACGGTCCGTGCTTCAGTCCGCCCTCGCCGATCTGGCCGATGTGCCCGCCACCGGGCGGTGGGTCCGCTCCGGCCGGACGCGGCTGCATGTGCTCGACTACGGCGGTTCGGGGGTGCCGCTGATCGTGCTGCCCGGAATCACCTCACCCGCCATCACCATGGACTTCGTCGCCCGTGAACTCATGGGCACGGTACGCCCGTTGGTGGTCGACGTCCGCGGGCGGGGGCTGTCCGACGCGGGCGGCGGGTACGGCCTGGAGGAGTACGCCGAGGACACCGAGGCGGTGGCGCTCGGGCTGGGCCTTGACCGTCCGCTGCTGCTCGGCCACTCCATGGGCGCGCGGATCGCGGCGGTGGTCGCGGCCCGCGGCAAGGTGGCGCTCCGGGGCACCGTCCTGGTGGATCCACCGATGAGCGGGCCGGGCCGGGGGCCGTATCCGACGACTCTGGAGACCTTCCTCGGCCAGCTGGACCAGGCGCTGCGCGGCACCGACGCGGACGAGGTGGCCCGTGCCTGGCCGCGGTGGCCGCGGCGGGAGCAGGAGCTGCGGGCCCGCTGGCTGTCGAGCTGCGCCCGGGAGGCGATCGCCGCCACCCACCGCGGTTTCGAGACCGAGGACTTCTTCGACTGGTGGCCCTCGGTGCCCGGTCCCACGGCGCTGCTCCACGGCGCGGAGAGCCCCGTGGTCACGGCGAGGGACGTGGAGGAGGCCGCCCGGATGAATCCTCCGGCGCGTCTGACGGCGGTTCCCGGAGCGGGCCACATGGTGTTCTGGGACAGCCCGGCCGCCGCGATCACGGCCGTCCGCGAGGCTCTGCGCCCCATGCTGGCGTGAGGGCGCGGTACGCGCCGGGAGAAGAACGCGACACGGGTCGGAGCCGGATCACCAGCCGTGATTGAGTGAGGTCATGTCTGACGAAACCACACCTGCCGGGTCCTCTTCGCCGATAGCTCCCGCCGCCCTGACCGCCGCCCCCGGCTATCAGGTCCGCCGTCTGTACCAGGCGTATCTGGCGGTGTGGGTGCGCGCGGTCGACCCGACGCTGACCGGTCCGCAGTTCGCGGTGCTCACGGCGGTGGACGCGGCGCCGGGCCGCGACCAGCGGTCGATGGCGTCGGCGGTGGCCCTGGACACCTCGACCATGGCGGATGTGGCCCGGCGGCTGGAGAACCGGGGGCTGCTCACCCGGCGGACCGCCGCCGAGGACGCCCGCCGCAAGCTGCTCTTTCTGACGGAGGAGGGCGAACGGACCCTCCGGGCGGCCAATGAACGCGCCCGCGCCCTCGACGAGCGGCTGATGGAGCAGTACGGACCGGAGCGGCGCGAAGAACTCATGCACCTGCTGACGTCCCTCGCCGATCACTGGGAGGGGCTGACCGAGGAGCCGTAACACCGCTCGCCACCACGGCATGGGGTGTGACGGCTCCCCCGTTACGAATTCTGTGGAGGACCCCATGCCGGATCATCACATAGGGCTGATCGTGCCCAGCTCGAACCTGACGATGGAGACCGAGCTGCCGCGGATGCTGCGCGCCCGCGAGCGCGTGGCCCCCGAGGACCGCTTTGTGTTCCACAGCAGCCGGATGCGGATGCGGCATGTCACGCCCGAGCAGCTGCGGGAGATGAACGCGCAGACGGAGCGGGCCGCCCTCGAACTGGCCGACGCCCGGCCCGATGTGGTCGCCTCGGCCTGTCTGGTGGCCCTGATGGCGCAGGGGCCCGGCCATCACGAAGTGGCGGAGGCGGAGATCGCCGCGGTCCTCGACGGCCAGGGGGCGAAGGCGCCGGTGGTCTCCAGCGCGGGCGCCCTGCTCAGCGGGATCGCGGCGCTCGGCGCCCGACGGGTGGCCATCGTGACCCCGTACATGAAGCAGCTGACCTGTCTGGTGGCCGGATGCATCGAGGCCGCGGGGGTCGAGGTGGTCGACGCGCTGAGCCTGGAGGTGTCCGACAACCTGGCGGTCGCCCGGCTCGATCCGGCGGATCTGCGCCAGCACTGGAAGCGGCTGCGGCTGGACGGCGCGGACGCGCTGGTGCTGTCGGCGTGTGTGCAGATGCCGTCCCTCGCGGCGATCCAGGCGGTCGAGGACGAGGCCGGACTGCCGGTGCTGTCGGCCGCGACCGCCACCACCTTCCAGGTGCTCGACGCGCTCGGTCTGCCGACGGTGGTACCGGACGCGGGGCGGCTGCTCAGCGGCGCCCTATGAGCACCGCCACCGACGCGCTGCGCGCACTGGCCGTCCCGGAGGCACAGCGCATATCGGACCGGGCCGCGTGTGTGCCGTGGCCCGGTCGGAACCGGCCATGGGAACGATCAACGCCATCATGAACCGCCGTCGCGCCGGCCCTTGACGCTCCCTCATCGGGTCCGTAACTTCGATTCAACTTTTGAAGATCCACCCGTCGACAGCACTCACTGCTCTTCAAGGGGCGAAGGCCATGAATGGTGTGCGTAGACGTACGGTGCTCACAGCGGTCGGTGGTACGGCTGTCGCGGGCGGGGCCGCGACCGGCACCGCCCGCGCCGGTGAATCCCCCGGCGCGAAGGTCCTCCAGCCGAAGCCATTGGGCTCCGGCCCCCACGGCACATCCCGCACGGGCCCTGATGAGGCCAAGGTCCAGGCCCTGCTGGGGCGGATGACGGTCGAGGAGAAGCTCGGCCAGCTCCAGCAGTTGACCTGGGCCGGGAACACCGGCCCCGGCGGGGGCCAGACCGAGGCCGCGGAGGAGGCGGCCCGCAAGGGCAGGCTCGGATCCGTGCTCAACATCTACGGGGCGAAGTACACCAACGCCCTCCAGCGGATCGCGGTCGAGGAGTCCCGCCTCGGTATCCCGCTGCTCTTCGGGCTCGATGTGATCCACGGCTTCTGGACCACCTTCCCGATCCCCCTCGCCCAGGGGGCCGCGTTCGACCCCGCGGTGGCCGAGCGGGACGCCGAGGTGTCCGCCAAGGAGGCCCGTTCCAACGGGGTGCACTGGACCTTCTCCCCGATGATGGACGTCACCCACGAGCCGCGCTGGGGGCGCATCGCCGAGGGCAACGGCGAGGACCCGTATCTCACGGCCGCGTTCGCGGCGGCCAAGACCCGCGCCTACCAGGGCCGCGACCTGGCCGCCAAGGACCGGCTCGCGGCATGCGCCAAGCACTTCGTGGCCTACGGGGGCGCCGAGGGCGGCCGCGACTACAACACCGTGGACGTGTCCGAGGCACGGCTGCGCAATCACTACCTCGGGCCGTTCCGGGCGGCCGTGAAGGCCGGGATCGCCACCGTCATGGCGAGCTTCAACACCATCAGCGGAGTGCCGGCCCACGGCAACACCCACACCCTCACCGACATCCTCAAGCGGGAGTGGGACTTCGACGGCTTTGTCGTCAGCGACTACACCGGCGTTCAGGAAATGATCGCCCACGGCTTCGCCGCCGACGGCGCCGACGCGGCGCGGCTGGCACTGGGCGCCGGTGTCGACATGGAGATGGTCAGCACCAACCTCGTCGACCACGGCAAACGGCTGCTGAAGGAGGGGAAGATCTCCGCCGAGCGGCTGGACGACGCGGTGGCGCGCGTCCTGCGGCTGAAGTTCCGGCTGGACCTCTTCAACCACCCCTATGTGGACGAGGACGCGGCCATCAGCAAGCCCGGCAAGGATGCCCGCTCCGCCGCCCGCGAGACGGCCGCGCGGTGCATGGTACTGCTCCGGAACGAGAAGTCGGCGCTCCCCTTGAGCACATCGGCCCGTTCCCTCGCGGTGGTCGGCCCGTTCGGCGACTCCACCGACCTCCTCGGTACCTGGGCCGGTCCCTGGGGCGAGTCGTTCCCCGCGGTCACGGTCCTCGACGCGGTCAAGGACGCCGTGCCGAAGGCCGAGGTGAGCTACGCCAAGGGGGTGGACGCCGGCGGCGAGGACACCGGTGGCATCGCCACGGCGGTGGCCGCGGCCAGGGCCGCCGAGGCGACCGTCGTGGTGGTCGGAGAGGCGTCCGCGCTCAGCGGCGAGGCGAGCGCGCGCAGTGACATCAGCCTGCCCGGCGCACAGGAGAAGCTGATCGAGGCCATCGCCGGGACCGGCAAGCCGTTTGTGGTGGTGCTGGTCAACGGGCGTCCGCTGACGGTCGGCGGCTGGCTGGAGTCGGCCCCCGCCGTCCTGGAGGCATGGCATCCAGGACTCGAGGGCGGACACGCCATCGCGGATGTGCTGTTCGGCAAGGTCAACCCCGGTGGCAAGCTGCCGGTGTCCTTTCCGCGCGCGGTCGGCCAGGTGCCGATCTACTACAACCACGAGAACACCGGCCGCCCCTACGACCCGGACAACAAGTACACCTCCAAGTACCTCGATCTGCCCGACGGCCCGCAGTTCGCCTTCGGATTCGGGCTGAGCTACACCACCTTCAACATCGGCGAACCCAGGCTGTCGGTGACCCGGATCGGGGCCGACGCGCTGCGCAAGGGCGACACCGTCGACGTGGCGGTGACGGTGCGCAACACCGGGCGGCGCACCGGCGATGAGGTCGTCCAGCTCTATCTGCGCGATCCGGTGGCGAGCATCGTGCAACCGGTGCGCAGGCTCTGCGGTTTCCGCCGGGTCACCCTCGACGCCGGGAAGTCCACCACCGTGCGCTTCCGGCTGAGCGCGGAACACCTGGGTTTCTGGACCCATGACCCCGCGGGGACGTTCGTGGTGGAGAAGGGCGAGATCCGGCTCTACGCGGGCAACAGCTCCCTGGCCAGGGGCGAGCGGACCCTCACCATCGTCTGAGGTATTCCGCTCGGTGTGCGCCGGGGCGGTTCCGCACCGGCCCCGGCGCGCTGTCCCTCCCGGACAGGGCCTAGTTGTAGGGTGCATGCTGACCGCCTCGTCCGACGGAGACCACCTCCATGACCGCCGCCGCACCCTGCCCCCGTTGGCCCGCTCCCCGTCCGGCGGGGGTGTCGTGGGCGGTGTGATCACGGGCTTCGGTGTCATCGCGAGCATCGTCGTCACCGGCTATGTGCTCGGCCGACGCGGCTCCCTGGGCGGCCACGGCCGGGAGGTGCTCACCCGGCTGTCCTTCGATGTGGCGTCCCCCGCGCTGCTGTTCACCACACTCTCCCGGGCCGACCTCTCCGTCGTGGTCTCCACTCCCCTGCTCGTCACCGCCCTGAGCACCTGTGTGGTCGCCGGGGTGTTCGTGGCCGTCGGCGCCTTACGCGGGTGGAGCGTCGGGCGCACCACGATCGGCGCGCTGTGCGCCAGCTATGTGAACGCGGGCAACCTCGGCATCCCCATCGCCATGTACGTCCTCGGCGACGCCGGGGTGATCGCTCCCGTACTGCTCTTCCAGCAACTCGTCATGGCACCGATCGCGCTCACCGTCATCGACCTCAGCCGCCCCGATGTGCGCCCCTCGCTCGTGCGCCGGCTGACCACGCCGTTCCGCAACCCCATCGTCGTCGGCTCACTGTGCGGTGTCGCGGTGTCGGCGACCGGGTGGCGGATCCCGGGGCCGGTGCTGGAACCGCTGTCCCTGCTGGGCGGGATGGCCGTGCCCGCCGTCCTGCTGGCCTTCGGCCTCTCCCTGCCGGGCACCGCGCTGCCCGGCAGGGGCGCGGAGCGCGGGCCGGTGCTGCTGTCGGTGGCGCTGAAGTCGTTCGCCCAGCCGGTGGTGGCGTGGGCCATCGCGGCCGGAGTGTTCGGACTCGGCGGGCCCGCGCTCTTCGCGGCCGTCGTCACCTCCGCGCTTCCGGCGGCACAGAACCTCTTCACCTATGCCACGCGCTACCAGACGGGCACCGTGCTGGCCCGTGAGTCGATCCTGCTGTCCACGCTCCTCGCGGCGCCCGTCCTGATAACGGTGACGGCCCTGCTGGGGTGAGACCGGGGCGCGTCCGCGCCGCCGCAGGGGCCCGTGGCAACTGCCCGCGCGTGCCCGGAGAATCGGTGGTTTACCCCCAGGCCGCCAGGGCAGGCGGTATCTCGTGCTTCGGACCGGAGGCACGCGCCGCGGGAGCAGTGTGACTGCCATCCCGCAGGACGCGGCCCCCACCTGTCCTGCGCACGCTTCCGCGATGCGGGTCCCCTTCGGTCCCGGCAGCCCCGTCAGTCATCGCAGGAGGTGTGTTCCGTGACGACCGCAGCGCAGCAGAACATGGCACGGCCCCAGACCGTCCAGACCCTCTCCACGAAGCACTCGCACGACGACGCACCTGACACCCGTGCGGAATTCGAGGAGATCGCCCGTCTGCCCGACGGGCCCGGGAAGGAGGCGCTGCGGCAGCGGGTCGTGGAGGCGTGGATGCCGATGGCCGAGCGGCTGGCCCGCCAGTACCGCAATCGCGGCGAGTGCCTGGAGGACCTCCAACAGGTGGCCGCGCTCGGTCTGGTGAAGGCCGTCAAGCGCTACGACCCCGAACACGGCACGGCCTTCGCGGGGTTCGCGGTGCCCACCATCGTCGGGGAGATCAAGCGCCACTTCCGGGACCACCTGTGGGTTCTGCACGTCCCGCGCCGGGTCCAGGACCTGCGCAACCGGGTACGGGCCGCACACCGCGAACTCTCCCACTCCCTCGACGACCGCCCGCCGCGCACCGACGAAATCGCCGCGCGCACCGGCCTCACCGAGAAGGAGGTGCGCACCGGGATGGAGGCCCTGGGCAGCTTCACCCCGCTGTCCCTGGACGCACAGCTGACGGGCGCGGACGACGGCTACTCCCTGGTGGACACGCTCGGCGCCCAGGAGCCCGCGTACGACCGGGTGGTGGACCGCGAGGCCGTACGCCCGGGGCTGACCCGGCTGCCCGACCGGCAGCGGCAGATCCTCTACCTGCGGTTCTTCTGCGATATGACGCAGAGCCGGATCGCCGAGCAACTGGGCATCTCCCAGATGCATGTCTCCCGGCTGCTCCACCACACCTGCTCGACCCTGCGCGACCAGGCGCTCGCCGGGACGGTCTAGGCACCGTCCGCGCCCCGGATGACGGCGCCCAGGACAAGTCCTAGTGGGTCAGCGTCGCCTTGGCGGTCACGATGACCAGGCCGAGCAGCAGATTGCCCGCCCCGGCCACCAGCGTCAGCCGCAGGGAGGCCCCGGCGCGCCGTACGGCCACGCTCGCCCAGCCGACCTGTTCGGCCACCGCGACACCGAGCGCCAGCCAGGACGCCCCCTCCAGGCCCAGCCCCAGCAGCGGGCTGATGGCCACGGCGACGGCGGGTGGTACGGCGGCCTGCACGATGGGCCACTCATGGAGGGCGACCCGGCGCACCTCCCGTCCGTTCAGCGGCCGTTGGCCCAGCCGCTGACCCGCGAGCCGGGCGTAGACATGCGCCGCCCAGAACACCAGCCCGGTGATGAGCAGCAGCGCGACCAGCTGGACCCGGGGATAGGGACCGGGGGTTCCGGTCCCGGCCACCACGGAGGCGGCGAGCAGCGCACCGTAGACCGCGCCGGAGTAGTCGCGGGAGTGCGCGGGCGCGGTGCGGACGTGCTGGGCGGCGGTGTTCATGCGGTGCTCAGGCCCAGGACGGGTCCCACCCATCCGGAGCCGTGGTCGAGCTGGTAGTCGAGGTTGACGGCGGCGTTGACCAGGGCGAGATGGCTGAACGCCTGAGGGAAGTTGCCCAGTTGCTCACCGGTGAGCCCGATCTCCTCGGAGAACAGGCCCAGGTGGTTGGTGTAGGTGAGCATCTTCTCGAACGTCAGCCGGGCGTACTCCAGCCGTCCGGAGCGGGCGAGCGCGTCCACGTACCAGAAGGTGCACATGGAGAAGGTGCCCTCCGAGCCCTTCAGCCCGTCGGGTGAGGCGGCGGGGTCGTACCGGTAGACGAGGCTGTCGGACACCAGTTCCTGGTCCATCGCGTCGAGGGTGGACAGCCACATGGGATCGCGGGGTTCGACAAAGCCGATGAGCGGCATCAGCAGCAGTGAGGCATCGAGCACGGGCGAGCCGTAGTGCTGGATGAACGCCTTGCGATCCCGGTTCCAGCCGCGGTCCATGACCTGCTGGTAGACGGAGTCCCGGGTGATCCGCCACATGCTCTGGTGGCTGGGGCGGCCACGGCTCTCGGCGAGCCGCACGGCGCGGTCCAGGGCGACCCAGGACATCATGCGGCCGTAGGTGAAGTCCTGGCGGCCGCCGCGGGTCTCCCAGATGCCTTCCTCGGCGCGGTCCCAGTGGTCGCAGAGCCAGTCGACAACCCGGGACATCTCGGCCCAGCCGCGGTGGCCGATGGTGATCCCGTGGGTGTCGGCGTGGAAGAGCGAGTCCATCATCTCGCCGTAGATGTCCAGTTGGAGCTGGTCGGCGGCGCCGTTGCCGATCCGGACCGGGGCGGAGCCGCGGTAGCCCTCGAAGTGGTCGAGGGTCTCCTCCACGAGGTCGGAGCTGCCGTCCACCCGGTACATGATCTTCAACGGTCCCGAACCGTCGCCCGCCTGCTCCACCACGCGGTCGCGCAGCCAGGTGACGAACGCCTCGGCCTCGGCGGTGAGGCCCAGCCCGAGCAGGGCGTAGACGGAGAACGAGGCGTCCCTGATCCAGGTGTAGCGGTAGTCCCAGTTGCGCTCCCCGCCGATCTGTTCGGGGAGCGCCGCGGTCGGGGCGGCCACCAGGGCGCCGGTGGGGGCGTAGGTCATCAGCTTGAGGGTGATGGCGGACCGGGCCACCGTCTCCCGCCAGCGTCCGGTGTAGCGCGAGCCGCGGGTCCAGCGGCGCCAGAAGCGGGTGGTGGTGTCCAGCATCCGCACCGCCTCCTCCTCGGGCACCCGCCGGGGGGCGACCGCGTGGCCCGCCTCCGCGGTGTCCAGGACGACGCCCGCGGTCTGGCCCGCGGCCAGGTCGAGGGTGGCTCGGACGTCCCCCTCAGTGGCGTGGATCTCGGCGTGCTCTCCGAACCGTTCACCGGCGGGGTGCAGGGTGATGTCGACCGTGTCGCCGTGGAAGACGGCTCCCTCGTCGTGGATCTCCAGGCTGTGGCGTTCGCGTCCGTAGCCCGGCCGGGGGCGGCAGTCCAGGTCGAACCGCATCCGGCCGCGCACCACACGGATCAGCCGGACCAGCCGGTGGCGGTCGGTGGCGGGGCCCGGGGCCACCGGCATGAAGTCGTACACCTCGCCGACCCCGTCCGGGGTCATGAACCGGGTGATGAGAATGGCGGTGTCCGGGAGATAGAGCTGTTTGGTGATGTAGTCCGGACGTCCGGGGGTGACCCGGAAGTGTCCACCGCGCCGCTGGTCGAGCAGGGCGGCGAAGATGCTCGGGGAGTCGAACCGTGGACCGCAGAACCAGTCGATCGTGCCGTCGGTGGCCACCAGCGCCGCGGTCTGGAGATCTCCGATGAGGCCGTGGTCACTGATGTTCGGATAGGTGTCCATCGTGGGGTCCTCCCACCGGATGCGCCCTCCTGAGCTCAGCTCACGCACTATCGTCGCACCGCGTGCCCGGTCCCGCGCGCCGACCGGCGCTCACCCCGCGTTGCGCCGCTGGAACGATGTGCATCGGCCCAGTGGGTGACCGTGGCTCCGTCGGGAGTGACGACGCCTTCCGGGACTGCGAGGGTCATTGCGCCTACCGGGACGTCACCGCGAAGGAGAGCCAGTGAACGCCAGTGCCGACCAGCTCCGTCCGCTCCCGCTGCCACCGCTGCTCACCGGCCAGAAGGCCCTGGTGACCGGGGCCAACTCGGGTATCGGCAAGGCCACGGCGCTCGCCCTGGGCCGCGCGGGCGCCGATGTGGTCGTCAACTACGTCACCGACCGCCCCTCGGCCGAGGCGGTGGTCAAGGAGATCGAGGGCCAGGGCGTGCGGGGCTACGCCCACCAGGCGGATGTGTCCCAGGAGGACCAGGTGGTCGACATGGTCAAAACCATGGTCGACCGGTTCGGCACCATCGACATCCTGGTGCCGAACGCCGGGCTCCAGCGGGACGCCGCGACGGTGGAGATGACGCTGGCGGAGTGGCGACAGGTCCTGGAGGTCAATCTCACCGGCCAGTTCCTCTGCGCCCGGGAGGCGATCAAGGAGTTTCTGCGGCGCGGGGTGGTGCCGGAGGTGTCACGCGCGGCCGGGAAGATCGTCTGTATGAGCTCGGTCCACCAGATCATCCCGTGGGCCGGACATGTGAACTACACGGCGTCGAAGGGGGGTGTGTCGATGATGATGCAGACCCTGGCCCAGGAGCTCGCCCCACAGCGGATCCGGGTGAACGCGGTGGCGCCCGGTGCCATCAAGACCCCCATCAACCGCGACGCGTGGGAGACCCCGGAGGCGCTGACCGATCTGCTGGCCCTCATCCCCTACGGACGGGTCGGCGTCCCGGACGACATCGCCAACGCGGTGGTGTTGCTCGCCTCGGACCTGTGCGACTACGTCGTGGGCACCACCCTCTACGTGGACGGCGGGATGACCCTTTTCCCGGGTTTCGCGACGGGCGGCTGACGGAACACCACCGCGCCGCGCCCGGTTCAGCCGAGGGCGGTGTGCACGGCGGTCGGAGCGTGGCCGGGGGTGGTGGCCGGTTCCTCGAACTCGATGACGTTGTCCAGTTCGGTGCCCATGGCCACGTTGGTGACACGTTCGAGGATGATCTCCACCATCACCGGCACCCGGTACTCGGCCATCAGCTTCTCGGCCTCCTCCAGCGCGGGGAGGATGTCCTGCGGCTCATGGACCCTGATGGCCTTGCAGCCAAGCCCCTCGACGACCTTCACATGGTCGACGCCATAGCCGCCCAGCTCGGGGGCGTTGACGTTGTCGAAGGAGAGCTGGACGCAGAAGTCCATGTCGAAGCCGCGCTGGGCCTGGCGGATCAGGCCCAGATAGGCGTTGTTGACGACCACATGGATGTACGGGATGCGGAACTGCGCCCCCACGGCCAGTTCCTCGATCATGAACTGGAAGTCGTAGTCGCCGGAGAGCGCCACCACGGTGGCGTCCGGATCGGCCGTCGCCACCCCGAGCGCGGCCGGGGCGGTCCAGCCCAGCGGACCGGCCTGACCGGCGTTGATCCAGTGCCGCGGGCGGTAGACATGCAGCAGTTGGGCGGCCTGGATCTGGGAGAGGCCGATGGTGCTGACATAGCGGGTCTCGCGGCCGAAGGCCCGGTTCATCTCCTCGTAGACACGCTGCGGTTTGACCGGCACATCGTCGAAGTGGGTTCTGCGCAGCAGGGAGCCCTTGCGCCGCAAACAGCTACCGGCCCAGGCGGAACGGTCCTTGAGCGCGCCGGTGCGCCGGAGCTCACGGGCGGCGGTGACGAACAGCTCCAGGGCGGCCCCGGCGTCGGAGACGATCCCGAGGTCGGGCGCGAACACCCGGCCGATCTGGGTGGGTTCGATGTCCACATGGACGAAGGTCCGGCCCCGGGTGTAGGTGTCGATGCCACCGGTGTGGCGGTTGGCCCAGCGGTTGCCGATGCCCAGCACGAAGTCGGACTCCAGCAGGGTGGCGTTGCCGTACCGCTGGGAGGTCTGGAGGCCGACCATGCCGGCCATCAGCGGATGGTCGTCGGGGATGGATCCCCAGCCCATCAGGGTGGGCACCACCGGGACCCCGGTCAGCTCCGCGAACTCGACCAGGTGTGCGGACGCGTCGGCGCCCACCACCCCGCCGCCCGCGACGATCAGCGGCCGCTCGGCGGACTGGAGCATCCGCAGGGCCTTGTCGATCTGGGCCCGGGTCGCCGATGGCCGGTAGACGGGCAGCGGCGCGTAGGTGTCCGGGTCGAACTCGATCTCGGCCATCTGGACGTCGATGGGCAGATCGATGAGCACCGGACCGGGCCGTCCGGAACGCATGAGGTGGAACGCCTGCTGGAACGCGCCCGGCACCTGGGCGGGTTCGAGGACGGTCATCGCCATCTTGGTCAGCGGCCCGGCGACCGAGGCGATGTCGACCGCCTGGAAGTCCTCTTTGTGCAGGGCGGCCACCGGTGCCTGGCCGGTGATGCACAGGATCGGGATCGAGTCGGCGCCCGCCGAGTACAGCCCGGTGATCATGTCGGTCCCGGCCGGTCCGCTGGTGCCCACGCACACCCCGATGTTCCCGGCCCTGGCACGGGTGTAGCCCTCGGCCATGTGCGAGGCGCCCTCGACATGCCGGGCGAGGATGTGGGTCAGGCCGCCGTCGCCGCGCATCGCGGCGTAGAAGGGGTTGATCGCCGCACCGGGGAGGCCGAAGACGTGGGTGATGCCTTCACGCTTCAGGATCTCCACCGCTGCCCGAGCCGCGGTCATGCGCGCCATGAGGTTGCTCCTGGGGTCGGACCGGTTCTTCGCACATATTCCGCATCGAATTCCGTATCGCGGAATCTCAATTTTGCTTGACGGAAAGATGGTCCATGGGCGAAGGCAGCCCGTCAAGAGGCGCGTACCGGGCGGCTCAGCCCTCCCGGCGGTAGAGGTCGGTCAGCAGCGCCACGGCGGCGGGGGCGGCCGGATGGGGGTCGTCCCGCCACCAGATGAGCCGCACCGGGATGGGCGCGGCGTCCCGCAGCGGCCGGAACACGATCCCGGCCCGCGGGTACTGGGTGACGGTGGACTCGGCCGTGATCCCGATGCAGCGGCCGGTCCCGATGACGGAGAGCCAGTCGTCGACGTCCTGGGTGTACTCCATGGCCGGACGGCGGTCCGGCGGCCACAGATCGGCGGTGGTGGTGCCGGTGCGCCGGTCGACGACCAGGGTGCGTTCACCGGTCTCGGCGAGCCGGATGGAACGGCGGCGCGCCCACGGGTCGTCCGCCGCCATCGTGCAGTAGCGCCGTTCGAGCCCGACCACCACACTCTCGATCCGCCGGTCCTCGGGCTCGGTGCGCACCACGGCGATGTCGCAGGCGCCCTCGGCCAGCCCGCCCGTCGCGGAGTTGGTGCGCACCAGGTGCAGTTCGACGTCGGGGCGCGCGGTGGGCCAGCGGCGCTGGAACTCCAGGGTGTGGCGGCCCATGGCCGACCAGGCGTGGCCGATCCGCAGTCGTCTGTGCCCGGTGGCGGCCTCCCGCACCAGGTCGTCGGCCTCGGCCAGCAGCCGACGGGCCCGGGAGAGCACCTGGGTACCGGCCGCGGTGGGCACCACCTCCCGGCTGGTGCGGCGCAGCAGCCGTACGCCGAGCACGGCCTCGAGCGAGGCGAGGGTACGGGAGACGGCGGCCTGGGAGACGCCCAGGTCGATGGCGGCGTCAGTGAAGCTGCCCGCGTCCACGATCGCGACGAGGCAGCGGAGCTGGCGTAGTTCGAGATGCATAACCCAAGCGTATGAACAGCGCGTCTCATGCATTATGCGAAAGGACGGTGCGGTCCCACGCTCGGCACATGCGGACGATGACGCGCGGGCGACGAACGGTTCAGGCCGACCCCCGGGCCGGGGTCGGGAACGGGCTCGAGGGAGCCGGGACGACGGATTCCACCGGGGGCGACGGGGGCGAGGGGGGCCGCCGCCTCGCGGGGATCGCGATGATGTGCGGCAGCGGGCTGTCCAACCAGACCGGTGCCGCCATCGGCGCGCTGGCCTTCCCGGTGATCGGCCCGGCCGGTGTGGTGGCGGTACGGCAGTGGGTGGCGGCGGTGGTGCTGCTGGCCGTCGGACGGCCGCGCCTCCGGTCGTTCACCGCCCGGCAGTGGCGGCCGGTGCTGCTGCTGGCGGCGGTGTTCGCCACGATGAATCTGTCGCTGTACAGCGCGATCGACCGGGTGGGCCTGGGACTCGCGGTGACGCTGGAGTTCCTCGGCCCGCTGGCGGTGGCGCTGGCCGGTTCCCGCCAGGCGGTGGACCTGGGGTGTGCGCTGATCGCCGCGGCCGGAGTGGTGACCCTGACCCGGCCGCAGCCGTCCACGGACTACCTGGGTATCGGCCTCGGACTGCTGGCCGCCGTGTGCTGGGCGTCCTACATCCTGCTGAACGGGACGATCGGGCGCAGACTGCCGGGAGCCGAGGGCTCGGCGGCCGCGGCCGGTCTTTCGGGGCTGCTGTTCCTGCCCGTCGGCATCGTGGTCCTGCTCCGCCATCCGCCGACCGGACCGGCGCTGGCCTGCGCGGCCGTCGCGGGGGTGCTGTCCTCCGCCGTGCCGTTCCTCAGCGATGTGCAGGCTCTGCGGCGGGTGCCCGCGCGGTTCTTCGGGATCTTCATGAGCGTCAACCCGGTGCTGGCCGCCGTGGTGGGGCTGGTCGTGCTGGGCGAGTCACTGACGTGGAGCTCCTGGGCGGCCATCGCCGCCGTCGTGGTGAGCAACGCGGTCAGCGTCCTGGCGTCGGGGCGCCGCGCCGGGTGACGCGTCGGGTGACGCGTCGGGTGACGCGTCGGCGGGGAAGCTAGTGGGTCTGCACCCACCACGCCATCAGGCCAATGGCCGCGGTGCCGCATGCGTACGACGCGCCGCGGACGAAATGCGCCGCGGCGAGCCTGCCGTATCGACGCCATCTGCTGCTGGAACGACTGGGTACGGGTGGGCGAACCTCCATCGTGTGCATGTGGAGCCCCTTTCGTGAACGGGGGAACGACGCGCTGAAGAAAGCATACAAAAGTGTGAACTTCCCTCAGGTAACGGACTCGCCGGGAAAAGAGAATTCCGACCGAATGTCAGAACAGGGCGGCCAGCGGGAATTGGCCGCCGATGACATGCCGCCGGAACGTCGCTGAGCCCCCCGCCGCGATCGCTTCGCGGCGGGGGGCTTCGTGTGCTCAGGCGCCGTGCCAGCGCAGTACCGCGCCCAGGCCACCGGCCGGGCCGGGCACCCCCTCGGGCACCAGCAGCACCTCGGTGTCGGCCACCGCGGCCGAACGCATCAGCGCGTCGTCCGCGCGCGCGGGCTCAGGGGTGCGCACCCCGAGCGCCCGCGCCTGGGCGCGCTGCACCGCCACCTGATCGGCCGCGGGGCCGACCCACACCTCGTGGCGCATATCGCCGCCCGCTTGCCCCAGCAGCAACGTGGCCGCCTGGTGGCTGCGCATCGCCTCCACCACCGCGGGCACGCCCTCCGCCGCTCCGCTGGGAGCGCTGCCGTCGTGGCCGCTCGGCCCGCCGGGGCGGCCGCGTCCGGCGCGGAAGGCGTCGAGGACGGACTCCAGGTGGGCGCGGGCGTGCTCGGCGCGGGCGTGGTCGATCTCCGCCTCCAGGAGCTCACGCGAGCTTCCGGCGGCACGGCTGCCGCGCTGCACCTCCACCGCCCGCTCCCGCAACGGTTCGGGCAGCCGGTCGCGCACCGCCCGGCGCTCGCGGGGGTCGCCGGTGAGGATCAGCAGCTGCGCGGGACTGTCCGACCAGCGGTGGATCAGCTCTTCGGCGACCTGGTCCGCGGCATGGTCCCAGGTGTTCTCCATCCGGTTGCGATAGTGCCACTCGTAGCGGTCGGCGGGTACGGACCGGTGTCCCCGGCCCTGCGGGGCCCCGCCCGCGGTGTGGCACACCGGATGGGTGCCACCGGCGTCCCGCAACTCCAGATCGGCGCCCGCCCGGTCGACGTGGGCCAGCAGGCAGGACGGCCACTCGCCGCGCAGGGCGGCCAGCGGCGCCACCCTCGGCAGCGCGGTCCACGAGGTGGCCACATCGCCCGGCGACACGGCCAGCGGCATATCGAGCACCACCTCACCGTCCGCGGCGAACAGCGCCCGGCCCGCGGACCGCCTGCCCACCCGCTCTCCGGCGAGTCTGCCGATCAGCGCCTCGCAGGTGGCGGCGTCGGCGCCCTGGCCGGTCAGCTGATCGGCCACATACCGCTCCCGCAGCTTGCGCCGCCGGAGCGCGTCCTCCGTCGTCCGCGAGGTGTCCATGTAGACACAGGCCCACGGACCGGGACGATCGAACAACGGCTTCAGGAAACCAACATCCATGACCTCCCCCAACCCGGGGAAACACACGGCCGGAACCTCCAACCCGTAAGCCCTCCGGATCGCGGTCCCATTCCTGCACACCAGGATCCCTCCACCGCACCGGGATCGCCAGACCCGACTAGAATCGCCTCATGGCTCGCTCCAACGAGGAGGTCGAAGCCCTCCTGCGCGAGTACGCGGATCTCCTGCTGATCACGGGCGGGGACGCGTTCCGGGCGCGCGCCTACGAGAAGGCCGCGCGGGCCATCGGCGGCCATCCCGTCGATGTGGCGCGGCTCGACGCGAAGGGATTGCGGGAGATCCCCAATGTCGGCAAGTCCATCGCCGACAAGGTCGTGGAATTCCTGCGGACCGGCACCATGCCCGCCGTCGAGGAGGCACGGGCCGCGATCCCGGCGGGGGTCCGGGAGCTGACCGCCATCCCCGCCCTCGGCCCCAAGAAGGCCATGTTGCTGTACGAGGAGCTGCGGATCTCCTCGGTCGACCAGCTGGCGCAGGCGATCGAGGAGCACAGGCTGCGCGATCTGAAGGGGTTCGGGCCGAAGTCCGAGGAGAACATCCTGCATGGCATCGGGCTGCTGCGGGCCGTCGGAAACCGGATTCCGCTGCACGATGCCATGGATGTCGCCGATGACATCGTGGCCGCCCTGTCGGAGGTGCCCGGCTGCCAGAGGTGTGCGTACGCGGGGTCGCTGCGGCGGATGAAGGAGACCGTCGGCGATGTCGACATCCTGGTGGCGGCGGAGGATTCGGCCCCGTTCATGGACGCGTTCACCGGGCTGCCGTACACCGCCGAGGTCATCGCCCACGGGCTGAAGAAGACCTCGATCCGCACCACCAAGGGGCTCCAGGTGGATCTGCGAGTGCTGCCGCTGGATTCCTGGGGCGCGGGGATGCTGTACTTCACCGGCTCCAAGGCCCACAACATCCGGGTTCGCGCCATCGCCGTCCGCCACGGTCTCAAGCTCTCCGAATACGGCCTCTTCGACGCCAAGAGCGGAAAGAAGATCGCCTCACGCAGCGAGGAGGACGTCTACGCGCGGCTGGGCATGGACTGGATCCCGCCGACGCTGCGCGAGGACCGCGGCGAGGTGAAGGCGGCGCTCGAGGGCAGTCTGCCCGCACTGCTCCATGAGTCCGACCTGCGCGGCGATCTGCACACCCACACCGATCTGACCGACGGCCTGGAACCGCTGGAGAACATGATCGCCAAGGCGGAGCGGCGCGGCTACGCCTACTACGCCGTCACCGATCACGCCCCGAAGCTGTACATGCAGCAGATGACCGAGGAGAAGATGCTGGCCCAGCGGGAGCGGCTGCGCGCGCTCGACCGGGGTCGCGGTCACCGGGACACCCGGCTGCTGCACGGCGTGGAGCTGAACATCGACGCCGACGGCGAGGTGGACTGGCCGGGCGACTTCCTCGAGGGCTTCGACATGTGCGTGGCCTCGGTGCACTCGCAGTTCGGCCAGGACCGGGACACCATGACCCGGCGGCTGGTACGGGCCTGTGAGAACCCCCATGTGAACATCATCGGCCATCCCACCACCCGGCTGATCGGCAAACGGCCGGGCGTGGACGCCGACTTGGACGAGGTGTTCGCCGCCTGTGCCCGTACCGGCACCGCGCTGGAGATCAACGCCCATCCGGACCGGCTGGATCTGTCGGACGAGAACATCCTGCGGGCGAAGTCGCACGGTGTGGTGTTCGCGCTGGACAGCGATGCGCACTCCACCCGCGATCTGGACCATATGCGCTACGGGGTGGGCATGGCCCAGCGCGGCTGGCTCACCACGGACGATGTCATCAACACCTGGTCGCTCACCCGGCTGCGGCGCTTTCTGCGCAAGAAACGTGCCGATGCGGGCCGTTGACCCGGGCCGAGGTGCGGTTCCGGGTCAGGGGCGGGTGTCGCGGTCGGGTGCCAGCAGACCGGCCACGGACAGCGCGGCCCAGCCCACCGAGACGACGACGGCCGCCGCGCGCCGCTCACGTCCGGGCAGCGTCCGGCCCAGCAGCCCGGCGTCACCGAGGTCCGCGGCGATCCGCAGCACCGTGGCCGCGGTCAGCGCGGGGCCGCGCGGCGCCACGGCCATGGCGAGACCACTGGCCGCGTCCCGCAGGCCGAGCGGGCGCAGCGAGACACGCGTGGCGGGCTCCGTACGGCCCTGCTCGTCCACCAGCCCGGACGGTCTGGCGAGCAGCGCGGGCCAGGCCGTCACCGCCACTCCGTAGAGCGCCGTGGCCGCACCGACCGTCCGCAACAGGCCCACTCGCATCGCCCGTGTCACCCTCTTCCGTCGTCATGGTCGCCGTGGCTCATTCTTCCTCCCCGCTGTGCTCCGCGCGTTGCGAGGGGTCATCATCGGACGGGGACCGTCCGTCACCACCGTCAGCCAGGAAACCGTATGGCTCATCCCGAACGTGACACCGACTCCGCTGCCGGCAGCGGCGGCGATCCGGGCACCTGGCCCGCCCGGCAGGCACCCGGCGCCCGTGACCTCGCCGGACTGGACGCGCGGATCTGCCGCTGCCGGGCCTGTCCACGGCTGGTGGAGTGGCGGGAGGAGGCCGCCCGCACCAAGCGCCGGGCCTTCACCGACTGGGACTACTGGGCCCGGCCGGTGCCGGGATTCGGACCGCCGGACGCCGCGATGGCCATCGTCGGTCTCGCTCCGGCCGCACACGGTGCCAACCGCACGGGCCGGATGTTCACCGGCGACCGCTCCGGGGACTTTCTGTACGCGGCGCTGTACGCCGTCGGTCTGGCCAGCCAGCCCACCGCCACCCATCGCGGGGACGGTCTCGAGCTGCGCGGCGTACGGATCACGGCGCCGGTGCACTGCGCGCCGCCCGCCAACCGGCCGACCCCCGGGGAGCGGGACACCTGCCGCCCGTGGCTGGCTCGCGAACTCACCCTGCTTCGGCCGACATTGCGCTCGGTTGTGGTGCTCGGCGCGTTCGGCTGGCAGGCCGTACTGCCCGCGCTGGCCGCCGCCGGGTGGCGGGTGCCACGGCCGCGCCCCGTGTTCGTACACGGGGCGCGGACAACACTGCGAGCGGCCGACGGGGGCCCGTCCCTGGGGTTGTTCGGCTGCTATCACGTGAGCCAGCAGAACACCTTCACCGGACGGCTCACCCCGGACATGCTGGCCGAGGTGCTCCGCGCGGCCGCGGAGGCGGCCGGGCTGCCGGTGTCCGGTGCGGACTGAGGCTACGGGCGGTTCCGATGGACGTGCGGTGGGGAGGCCCCGGGCACTGGGGCAGGAGGGCGCCCGGGGCCTCGTTCAGGGGGACGCCCGCGCTCAGTTGAGTCCGGCGCCCGTGTCACCGGCACCGGCGTCACCGGCACCCGCGTCGCCACCAGCACCCGCGTTGGCGGCTCCGCCGTCGGCACCCGCGCCCGCGTCGCCACCGGCGCCGCCGTTGGCCTCGGCACCGGCGCCACCAGCACCGCCCGCACCGCCGGCGCCACCCTGGCCGCCCGCGTCACCGGCACCGCCCGCGGCACCGCCGTCGTCACCCGCGCCACCGGCGCCACCGGCGCCGCCCGCGTCACCGCCACCACCGGCGTCGTCGCCGATGACGGCACCGGTGGCCTCGAGCGCACCGGTCACCGGCTGGAAGAAGGTCTCGCCGCCCTGGGTGCAGTCGCCGCTGCCGCCGGAGGTCAGACCGACCGCCGCGTCCTCGGCGAACATGGCGCCGCCGCTGTCACCGGGCTCGGCGCACACATCGGTCTGGATGAGGCCGTTGACGATGTCGCCGTTGCCGTAGTTCACCGTGGCGTTGAGACCGGTGACCGTGCCGTCGGAGAGGCCGGTGGTGCTGCCGGAGCGCTGCACCTTCAGGCCGACGCTCGCCTCGACCGCACGCCCGATCTTCTGGGTGCTGCCGTTCTGGAGGTCGACCGTGCTGGACGCCTGGGTCTTGGCGTCGTCGTACATGACGAGCGCGAAGTCGTTCTCGGGGAACTTGGAGTCCTTCACGGTGCCCACCTGCTTGGCGCCCGCCTCGTCCGAGGCCCAGGTCTGCGAGGCGTTGCCGCAGTGGCCCGCGGTCAGGAAGCCCGGGGCGCCGTCCACGGTGACGTTGAAACCGAGTGAACACCGCGCGCCACCACCGAAGATGGCGTCACCGCCGTCGAGACCACCCGCGGCGTCACCACCGCCACCTGCACCACCCGCACCGTCGTCGCCACCCGCACCACCCGCGCCACCAGCGCCCGCGTCACCCGCACCACCCGCGCCACCGGCGCCCGCGTCACCTGCACCACCAGCGCCTCCGGCGCCACCCGCGCCCGCGTCACCCGCTCCGGCGTCCCCGGCACCGGCGTCACCGGCCGCACCGCCGTTGGCACCCGGCTGGGTCGGTTCCTCGCCGTCGAAGCGCTTGAACTCACCCTTGGTCCGCTTCACGCTGACCAGGCCGTCCATGCTGTCGGTGGCCTTGGTCAGAGTGGCCCATTTGGTGCCGGTCACCGTGCGGTCCGCGGTCACCCTGACCTGGTTGGTCACCGGGTCGATCGACCATGCCGTGCCCGCCACGGAGGCGTCACTGCTCAGTGTCTTGGTGGCACCCTTCAGTTCCGCCATGCTGTTCTTGACGATCTTGGCTACGGCACCCTTGGCGCGGACATCCTGGGCCGAGTCCTCGTCCATCACATTCATGACGAGCTTGCGGCTGCCGTTGTCGTAGTACCAGCCCGCGCCGTTGTCGCCGAGGTCCGTGGCGAGGGACCGGGCGAGTTTCACCGCCGCGGTGGAGGAGAAGGTCTTGGCCTCCGACGACTTGTCCGGGCTCGCATTGGCGTTGGGCAGCAGGACGACCGCCGCCCCGAGCGCGGCGATGGCAGCTCCGGCGACGACAACGTTGCGCTTGTTCACACGTCGGTGGCTCAACTCAGTGACCTCCGGTAGGGGGAGCGCGGCGAGCGTGTGAGGAAGGCGCTTGACCGCGTTCCTCCACGCCCCCGCGCGGGGCCACCACGTCGTACGCGGACGCGTTTACTCCGTTCTCACCACCACTCACACTGTGATGAAACGCTGCGCGGGGGCGATCGATATGAGTAAGCTCCGCCGCTTCCCCGCGCCGGTCGCTCTAGTCCGCTCCCCCGGCGCGCTCGTCCCCGGCTGCCTCGTCGGCCGCCGCCTGGGCCCGCAGCTCCCACACCTCGCCGAGCGCCATCCGGTCCGACGCCGCGGCCGGGGAGCCGTCGGTGGTCTCGAAGTGGTCGACGTACCGACCGATGAACTCCTGCCAGCGGTGGTTGACCGGGTCGCGGTCCAGGGCCGTCATCGCGGCGGCGAAGTCCTCGCAGTCCACGAGGTGGAACAGATGGCGTCCGCTGCGCCAGATCCGCCAGTTGTCGATCCCGGCCCGGCGCAGCGCCTCCAGCAGATCCGCGGGAACCGTGGCGTGCACCTCCTCGTAGCCCGCTTCCCGACCTTCTTTGAGCACCGAGTGCAACGCCACGCGCATCGAGCTTCCTCCCTCTCGACGATCGACCCATGATGGTTCCGATCATCCTGATGATTGTTTCTGTTTGGAAGAGCCGCGTAATTAGCAACTCTTGACAGACCGTTGTCGCCACCATCAGAGTCATCCCCGCTGCCAACCGGATACGGAGAGCCAGGAGTGATGCCTGATGCCCGACATCCCCGCAGTCTCACGTCGATTGGTCTTAGGTGGCGCACTGGCCACGGGGGGTGCGCTGGCGGCGGGCACCGCACAGGCGACGGCCGCGTCCGCCCAACCCGCCTCCCCGGCGATGGTGTCCGCCGCTCCAAAGCGGAAGCCCGGCCAGAAGTCCATGATCGGCGTGCCCTATGACCCGCACCGGACGGTCCGAACCGCGGTGATCGGGCTCGGCAACCGCGGCCACGAGATGTCCGCGGGCTGGTCCGCCATCCCCGGCTGTACGGTCACCGCCGTCTGCGACATCCGCGCCGATCGCGCCAAGCGCACCGCCGACCGGCTGGTCGAACTCGGCAAACCGCGCCCCGCCGAGTTCGGCGGCTCCGATCAGTCGTACGCCGAGATGCTGAAGCGCGACACCATCGACCTCGTCTTCATCGCCACTCCGTGGGAGTTCCACTACGAGCACGGCAGAGCCGCCCTGCTGGCCGGCAAGCACGTCATCGTCGAACTGCCCATCGCCACCGGACTGGACGAGCTGTGGGACCTCGTCGACACCTCCGAGCGCACCCGCCGGCATCTGATGCTGTCCGAGAACTGCTGCTACGGACGGAACGAGCTCGCCATGCTCAGAATGGCGCACGAGGGTGTGTTCGGGGAGGTCACCAACGGCCACGGCGGCTATCTGCACGATCTGCGCGAGCTGCTGTTCTCGGACACGTACTACACCGACGCCTGGCGGCGGCTGTGGCATACGCGCAGCACCGCGTCCTTCTACGCGATGCACGGTCTGGCCCCCATCGCCGCGGCCATGGACATCAACCGCGGGGACCGGATGACCGTACTGCGGGCCACCTCCACCGAGCCCAGGGGTCTCGCGGACTACCGCAAGCGGTTCGTCCCGCGGTCGCATCCGTCGTGGAAGGAGACCTACGTCAACGGTGACCTGGTCACCTGCCTGATCGACACGGCACACGGCCGTGTCATACGGGCCGAGCACGATGTCAGCTCGCCGCGCCCGTACAGCCGGATCAACAGCCTCGCGGGCAGCCGGGGCATCTTCGAGGACTACACGGGCACCTCGAAGACCGGCGGGCGGGTATACCTGGAGCCGGACCACAGCGGTCACACCTGGCACGACTTCGAGTCCTACCGCAAGGAATTCGACCACTGGCTGTGGAAGAAGCTCGCCGACGACGCCGCCAACGGCGGCCACGACGGCATGGACTACATCCTTCAGTGGCGCACCGTCCAGCAGATGCGCGCCGGACTGGTGCCGGACATCGATGTGTACGACTCGGCGGCCTGGTGCTCACCCGTGCCGCTGAGCGTCACCTCCCTGGCGGCGGGCGGGCGCCCGGTGGCGATGCCGGACTTCACCCGTGGTCTGTGGGTCAACCACCGCGCGGGTCTTGACTCGCGCGCCACGGAGATGCCACCGGTCGGCTGACACGTCCCCCGGCCCCCCGGAGGAACCCGACGGCGGTGGCGTCCCGGCTTCTCGCGCCGGGCGCACCGCCGGGACGGGTCCCATGGCCGGAACTCCTGTGCGGCGCTCTACGATGCAAGACCGGAACGCCCAAGGAAGGACCTCCGCCATGGCCATCACCCCCGTGCGCGAACGCTCCACGATCATGGTCCTCAACGGGCCGAACCTGAATCTCCTGGGGCGCCGTCAGCCCGAGATCTACGGCACGGACAGCCTGGCCGATGTCGAGAAGCTGGTCGCGGAGACCGCCGCGCCGCACGGTCTGACCACCGACTGCCGCCAGAGCAACCACGAGGGGCAGCTGATCGACTGGGTGCATGAGGCGCGGGAGCGGCACGCGGCCGTCATCATCAACCCCGCCGGATACTCCCACACCTCCGTCGCCCTGCGGGACGCCCTGGCGACCTGCGACGGGATGCCGATCCTCGAGGTGCATATCTCCAACATCCACCGGCGTGAGGCGTTCCGGCACCACTCCTATGTCTCCGAGCTCGCCGACGGTGTGATCGCCGGTTGCGGCATCCAGGGCTACGCCTTCGCGGTGGAGCGGGCGGCCGTGCTGCTCGCCGCCGCCAAGGCGTCGTCGTAAAGCCCCGACGACGCACCAGGTCCTGATGACACATCAGGCTCTGATGACGCGGACTCCGGCCTCGGCGTAGGGCGCGATCCGTTCGTCGTCGGCGCCGGTGTCCGTGACCAGCACATCGATCGCGTCGAGCGCGCAGATCCGGGCGAACGCCCGTCGGCCCAGCTTGGAGCTGTCCGCCACGACCGCCACCCGCGCGGCGCGGGCGGCCATCAGATGGTTGATGCTGGCCTCCCCCTCGTGGTGGGCGGTGGCCCCCTGGGCGGCATCCAGGGCATCCACCCCGAGGATGGCCAGATCGAGCGAGACCTCGGTGAGCACCCCGTTGGCCAGCGGCCCCATGAGCTCGAACGACTGGGGGCGGGCGACCCCGCCGGTGAGCACGATCTTGACCTGAGGGCGCACCGCCAGCTCACTGGCGATGTTCAGTGCGTTTGTCACGATCGTGACGCCCGGACCGCCGCCGGAGGCGGTCAGCTCACCGCGGGTGGCGATGGCACGGGCGGCCTCGGTGGTGGTGGTCCCCCCGTTGAGGCCGACGATCGAGCCGGGTTCGACCAGACGGGCGGCGGCCGCCCCGATCCGCAGCTTCTCCGAGGCGCGCCGGGCGGTCTTGTAGCGCAGCGGAAGGTCGTACGAGAGGTTGTGCGCGACCGCGCCGCCACGGGTGCGGGTGAGCATCTGCTGCTGCGCCAGCTCGTCCAGGTCCCGCCGGATCGTGGCGGCGGAGACCGTCAGCTCGGCGGCCGCCTCGTCGACCTCGATCCTGCCGTCCCTGGCCAGCAGTTCCAGCAGGGCGTTCCAGCGCTCGGGCCGCTTCACGCCGTCTCCTCAGCCCTGTCTCGTGTCCATCCGCACGGACATCCTGCACGGAATGTCCAAGCGGATGCTCCATGGGGTGTGTTTCGTGCGGTGCGTTTCCTGCGGTGTGTTCATGCGGTGCGTTTCATGCCGTCTGCGCGAACATCCCGCGATCGTCGCAGCTCACCCTACCCCTCCATCCTCCGCACTGGACTTCTCTGCAAGATCCTGCGCATTATCGGCTCAGAAGTTGCATCTCTGAGCACGCAGAGGAGCCCCATGAGCTACACCGAGGCCGAGATAGCCAGCCAGCCCGACTGCTGGCGGCGCGCGATCGCCCTGGCCCGGGATCCGGAGGGTCCGGTACGGGAGGCGCTGCCCCGGGCGGGTGAGCGGGTCGCCGTCGTCGGATGCGGCACCTCGTGGTTCATCGCCCAGTCGTACGCGGCGCTGCGCGAGCGTGCCGGTCGGGGTGAGACGGACGCGTTCGCGGCGTCGGAGATGCCGGTGGGCCGCTCCTACGACCGGGTGGTCGCCCTGTCCCGGTCCGGCACCACGACCGAGGTGCTGGAGCTGCTGGGCGATCTGCGCGGTACCGTGCCCACCACCGTGATCACCGCGGTACCCGGCTCCCCCGCGGTCGCCGCGGCCGACGCCGCGGTCGTCCTGGACTTCGCGGACGAGGAGTCGGTGGTGCAGACGCGCTGGGCGACCAGCGAACTCGCCCTGCTCCGCGCCCATCTGGGCGAGCCACTGGACGGGCTGGAGGCGGAGGGCAAGGCGGCGCTGGCCGAACCGCTGCCCGAGGCCCTGGTGGCGGGCGGGCAGTTCACCTTCCTGGGGCGGGGCTGGTCGTACGGGGTCGCGCTGGAGGCCGCGCTGAAGATGCGGGAGGCCGCGGGAGCGTGGAGCGAGGCGTACCCGGTGATGGAGTACCGCCATGGGCCGATCAGTGTCACCGGGCCGGGAAGCGTGGTGTGGTGGCTCGGCGAGGGGCCCTCGGGCCTTGCGGACGCGGAGGTCACCGGGCCCGGTGGCCGGCTCGCCGGTTACGGCCGTGATCCGCTGGCCGAACTGGTCGTGGTGCAGCGGCTCGCGGTGGCGATCGCGACGGCGCGCGGGCTCGACCCGGACCGCCCCCGCAATCTCACCCGGTCGGTGATCCTCCCGTGAGCGGGCGACCGGACGGGGTACGGACAGGCGGGGGTCCCCGGAGGAGCGGACGAAGGGAGCGGGGCCATGCCGCTGGCCGCCACGGGTGACATCGTCGGGTCGGCCGTCCGGGCCGGGCTCGGCGCGGGCGCGTTCAATGTGATCCAGATCGAGCACGCCCAGGCGATCGTGGCCGGAGCGGAGGCGGCCGGCACCCCGGTGATCCTTCAGATCAGCGAGAACGCGGTGCGCTACCACGGCGCCCTGGCCGCCATCGGCCGGGCGACGGTGGAGGTCGCCCGTGCGGCGCGGGTGCCGGTCGCGGTCCATCTGGACCATGCCACCGGGCCCGCGTTGGTGCGGGAGGCGATCGGTCTCGGCTTCGGCTCGGTCATGTTCGACGCGTCGAGCCTCGATTACGGCGCCAATGTGGCGGCCACCGCCGCGGTGGTGGCCGACTGCCACGCCCAGGGGGTGTGGGTCGAGGCGGAGTTGGGCGAGGTGGGCGGCAAGGACGGGGTGCACGCACCCGGCGCCAGAACCGATCCGGCCGAGGCCGCCGCCTATGTGGCGGCCACGGGTGTGGACGCGCTCGCGGTCGCGGTCGGCACCTCGCACGCCATGGTGGTCAAGGAGGCGGTGGTCGATCTGGACCTGGTGGCGGCGTTGCGCGCGGCGGTGCCCGTTCCGCTGGTGCTGCACGGCTCCTCCGGAGTGCCCGAGGCGGATCTGACCCGGGTGGTGGAGGCGGGGCTGACAAAGGTCAACATCGCCACCCATCTCAATGTGGCCTACACCCGGGCGATCCGTGACCATCTCGATGAACACCCCGAGGTGGTGGATCCGCGCCGCTATGTCGCCGCGGCGCGCGACGCGGTGGCCCGCGAGGTGGCGCGGCTGCTGAAGCTGGTGCGCGCCGCTGCCTGACGGCGGATGCGTGGCCGGGATCCGGGCCCCGGCCGCGCATCAGCCATCACTCCATGCCCGTCCTCCCCGGGGTGCAGAACGGCTTGGTGATCACTGAACGGCGGGGCCAGCCACGGTCGTTCACCAGATGCTTCCGGACCGCCTGGACGGTGCGCGCCTCGCCCGCGACATAGGCGACGCCCGGCCGCCCGGGGATGTCGAGGTCCCGCAGGGCGGCCGTCAGGACGGGTGAGGACGCGGCCGGCGCGCCGTGTCTGAACCGCCAGCACACCTCCCTGGGCAGCGGGAGCCGGTCGTTCTCGGTGTCCACCTCGACCAGGCCGTACACCGTCGCGGACGGGGCAGCGCGGCCATCATGGGCCCGAAGGCGGCCGTCACGGTCTCCTCCCCGACGAACAGGTGGTACGGCGCGGGCCGGGTGATGAATCCGCCCTCGGGGCGGCCGAACAGCACCTGCTCGCCGGGGCGTACGGTGCGCGCCCACCGGGCACCGGGACCGTCGCCACCGTGGTCGAGCATCCGCAACTCCATGGCCCGGCCGTCGAGATCCCACACCGAGTAGGTACGGCGCGGGCCGCGCAGTCCGCTCAGATGGAGACGTACCTGCCGGCCGGGGTCCATGACGGTGCGCGGCAGGCGATCCTGACCCGTCGTAGACGCCCGGCGGCCACACCCGCGTACTCGGCCGTGCCACGGACCAGAAAACGTTCGAGCAGGTTCAACGCTCCTCCTCGCGGAACCAGACGACGACCACGACGGCCAGGACGGCCACGACCGCGGCGACCACCCGGAAGCCGACCGCCATGGCGTCGGTGAAGGCGGTGACGACGCGGGCGTGCTCCTCCGGGCCCAGGGCCCGCGCGGCCGCCATCGCCTCACCCGTCGAATCACCGTGCCCGCGAAGGGAGTCCGGCAGCCGGTGGGTGAAACGGCCGGTCAGCACGGTGCCCATGACGGCCACTCCGAGCGCGCTGCCGACCTCACGGGCAGCGCTGCCCAGCCCCGAGCCGAGCCCGGCCCGGCTGTGCGGCAGGGCACCGAGGATCGAGGCGGACAGCATCGGCATGGACAGCCCCATCCCGGTCGCCGTGACCAGGAACACCACGGCCAACAGCGGATACGGGGTGTCGGCGGCCGCGAAGGACAGCAGGACCAGGCCGGCGGCCAGGATCACCAGGCCCACCGTGATGAGGCGGCGTGCGCCGACCCGTTGGCCGAGCGGGATGCTGCGCCGGGAGACCACCAGCATGCCGATCGCCAGGGGCCCGATCGCCAGTCCGGTGAGGGCGGGAGAGTAGCCCTTGGCGTACTGGAGGTACTGGGCGTTGACGAAGAACAGCGCGAAGAGCCCGAAGAAGGTGAGGGCCACCCCGAGCACACCCGCCCGCAGCCGGGGTACGGCGAACACCCTCGGATCGATCAGCGGGTGCGCGGCGCGCAGCGCGTACAGCACAAAGCCGGTGAGGACGACAGCGGCGGCGGCGAAGGCGCCGAGGACGGTGGTGGAGGTCCAGCCGCGTTCGGGGCCTTCGATGACACCGTAGAGCAGGGCCACGAAGCCGAGGACCAGCAGGACGGTGCCCACGGCGTCCGAGTCGGCCGAGTGGCGTGCACCGCGCGGTGCGTAGCGGGCGGTGAGGGCGAGCAGCACCAGCGCGATCGGGGCCACGCACCAGAACAGCCCCTGCCAGGGCAGGTATTGGAGGGCCAGGCCGCCGCCGAGGTTGCCGACCATTCCGGCGGCGCCGGTGGCCGCGGTCCAGACGGCGATGGTGTGCGGCCGCCGCTCGGGCGGGGCGGCCTGGAGGGCCAGGGAAAGGGTTGCGGGCATGATCAGCGCGGCTCCGGCGCCGGTGACCGCGCGGGCGGCGATGAGGAACGTGGCGTCGGGAGCGAGCGCGGAGCCCAGACATCCCACGGTGAACAGCGCGAGCCCGCTCAGCAGCGCGCCCTTGCGTCCGTACCGGTCGCCCAGCGCTCCGGCCGGTATCAGCAGACAGGCGAAGACGATGACGTACGCGTCGACGATCCACAGCAGTTGGGGGGAGCTGGGGTGCAGGGAGCCGTCGTTCAGCTTGGGGATGGCCAGGTTGATGGCGGCGACGAGCGCGACGGTCAGGATCACGCAGGCCGACATCAGGGCCAGGAGGCCGCCGGAGCGTGGCGCGGTCCGCCTCGGCGGCGCGGGGCGTGCGGTGGTGACGGTCATGGGGAACCTCGTAAAGCGAAGAGGAAGGAAACGAAAGGCGAGTGAGAGGAACCGATGCGGGTGATACGGGCGGCCGACCGTCGCTTGTAACGTAGGCGCCCCCGAGACATAACTTCAAATGCAACGTATGCAAGGAATAAGTGCACGTGACGCAATCAAAGTTGGATCTCAATCTGGTGATCGCGCTCGACGCCCTGCTGGCGGAGGAGAGTGTGAGCGGCGCGGCCCAGCGGCTCCATCTGTCGAGCCCGGCCATGAGCCGCACCCTCGCCCGGATTCGCACGGCGCTCGGCGATCCGGTGCTGGTGCGCTCGGGACGGCGGATGGTGCCGACGCCGCGGGCGCTCGCGCTCCGCGAGGAGGTGCGGCAGATCGTGGAGCGGGCGCAGGCCGTGTTCACACCGGCCGGTGAACTGCAACTGGCCACGCTGGAGCGCACCTTCACCCTGCTGGCCGACGACGGGCTGCTCACCCTCATCGGGACCGGGCTGCTGGAGCGGGTCCGGCGGGAGGCGCCGGGTGTCAGTCTGCGGCTGATCCCGGAGGGGCCCGGGGACTCGTCCGTACTGCGGGAGCGCCGCGCCGATCTGGAACTGGGGGTGTTCCACGAGCCGTCACCCGGGACCCGCGTGGAGCATCTGATCACCGATGACAACATCGGGGTGGTGCGGAGCGGCCATCCGCTGCTCTCCGGGCCCGTCACCCCCGAGCGCTATGCCGCGGCCGACCATCTGTCGGCCTCCCGCCGGGGGCTGTTGTACGGCCCGATCGACGAAGCACTGGGCGAACTGGGGCTGCGGCGGCGGGTGGTGGCCTCGGTGCCGACCTTCGCCTCGGCCCTGCTGGTGACGGCGGACAGCGATCTGGTCACGCGGGTCGGGAGGTCGCTGGCCCGGTCGCATATCGAGCGGCTGGGCCTGGCCACGTTCGAGATTCCGCTGGAGCTGCCGAGGCTGCCGATGGGTCAGATGTGGCATCCCCGGTACGACGCGGACCCCGCCCATACCTGGCTGCGCGACTGTGTCCGGGAGATCGCGGGGACGATCGGGCCGGGGACCGTGGACCGATGACTTTCTCCCGCGCCACGGGTCCTTGCTGATGAACACCACAACAGGAGGTGGATGTTGGCCGGTCCCGAGAACACGCCGACGCGCCGCGCGGACGCCTGCGAACCGCCCGGCGGGCCGCCGGTCCCGCCGCCCCGGCCCCCGGCCCTCCTGGTGCTGGACGGTCCGGTCGGGCGCGCGGAGGTGCCGCTGCTGTGCGAGCGCCTCGGGGAGCTGGCGCACGGCAGCGCGCCGGGACCGGTGACCGTGGACGTGGGCGCGGTGGGCCGGCCGGACCTGGCCGTGGTCGAGGCCCTGGCCCGGCTGCGGCTCACCGCCCGGCGGCTGGGACGCGGGATGCGGCTGCGGAACGCCGGTGGCGAGCTGCGGAAGCTGCTGGCCTGGGCCGGTCTCGAGGACGCTCTGACGGGTGGGCGCGACCCCGGGTCCGGAGCGGGCGGTGCCGCCCGGCCCGGATCCTGCCGCGGAGCGCTACGGGTCGAGCCGCTCGGGGAGTCCGAAGAGGGGGAACAGGCTCTGGGTGTCCAGGAAGGAGTTGAGCCCGATGATCCGCCCGTCTGATATCTCCAGCACCTGAAGCGCCCAGGGCTCATGACCGCCGTCGGCAGCCGGGCGGTACTGGCCGAACGCGGGCATACCGTTCGCCACCGTGGGGACCAGCCGGGAGCCCCGGCATCCGGCGCCATGACCCACCAGCCACTGGCGGATGTGCTCATGGCCACGCAGCCACAGCTCGTACGGCGGCATGGACAGGGTGGCGTCCTCGTGCAGCAGCACGGTGAGGGAGTCCAGGTCGTAGCGCTCGAACGCGTCCACATAGCGGGCGAGCAGCGCGCGCTGCTCCTCGTCCAGCGGCTTGACCGGGTCGCCGGCGCTGATCTCGCTCGCGGCGAGGGTGGCACGGGCCCGCTGCAACGCGCTGTTGACCGAGGCGACGGTGGTGCCCAGCAGCTCGGCGACCTCCGCGGCCTTCCAGGCCAGCACCTCGCGCAGGATCAGCACCGCGCGCTGCCGGGGCGCCAGGTGCTGTAGGGCGGCGATGAACGCCAGCCGCACCGCATCCCGCTGGGCCGCCACCTCGGCGGGGTCTCCCCCGTCGGCCAGCACCTGGCCGTCCGGGACGGGGCCGATCCAGGTGGCCTCCGGCTGCTCGGTGAGGGTGGTCGGGTACGGGGTGGCCGCGGAGGTCAGATCCATGGGGCGGGCGCGGCGCTTGCTCCCGTTCAGCATGTCCAGACAGACGTTGGTGGCGATGCGGTACAGCCAGGAGCGCAGGGCCGAACGGCCCTCGAAGCGGTCCAGGCCCCGCCAGGCGCGCACCATCGTCTCCTGGACGGCGTCCTCGGCCTCGAACGCCGACCCCAGCATCCGGTAGCAGTATCCGGTGAGCTGCACTCGGAACGGCTCCAGCTGGAGCTCGGCACCGGCCGTGCTGTCCACCGCGGCGACATCACTCATGGAAGGCTCCCTGCCGCGCGGCGCCACACCTGACCACCGCACCGCCGATCGTTCTCCGGTTTCGGTGAGTGCACCGTATAGGGCGGGTCTGACAATCCCACCCGACCTGCGGAAACACAGGACATGACGGGCGAGTCACGCCGTGGTGGCGGCACGCTGTCCCCACCCCGCCGCCGGACTCCTCGCCGCCAGGCCCTCGCCGCCAGGCCCTCGCCGCCAGGCCCTCGCCGCCGGGCCCTCGCCGCCGGGCTCGTCAGGCCACCGGACGGGCGGTCACGGCGGAGGAGTGCACCTGGTGCCCGCCGCTGGCGATCATCCGCACCTCGGCACGGTCGCTGATCTCCGCCCGTACGATCCCGGTGTCATCCGCGTACACAGGGTGTCCACCGGGTCCGCTGCTGTCCGTGCGGTGCACCACGACGACGTCCTCGCCCGCGGTGTCCTGCGAGGTCAGATCGCCGAGGTCGACGAAGACCAGTTCATATCTCTCCTGACGCCCCATGACGCCCTCCTCCCGCGCCAAGGTGCCCCCTGGCTTACAAACCGGGACATTCAACACTATCGAACGCCTCCGGCCCCGCAAGACCACACGGCCCTGATCATGGCTTTTGCCCGGATATGCCACGGCGGAAGACGTCCGTGCCGCTGTGCGGGCACCACGCCCCGCACCCGGCCGGACCCATCGCGTATCCGCTCCGGCGCCCCTCCGAGCGCTGACGCGCGCCGCGTGTCCCCCGCCCCTTACGGTGAGGAGGAACAACTCCCGCCCTCCCGGGCACCGGCAGGGAGGTGGTGTGGCCATGGGCACGGACGCGCACGCCGCGCGGCTGGAGGGCACGCTCGTCGAGCGTGGCGACCCGGAGTACGCGCGCCTGTGGGCGCGCATGGTGTGGAACGGGCTGAAACCCGCGCGGTTCCCCGAAGTGATCGTCTCGGCCGCCTCGGAACGGGACGTCCCCCGGGCGATCCGGCTCGCCCGCTCCCGTTCGCTGCGGGTCAGTGTGCGGTCGGGCGGCCACAGTTGGTGTGCCTCACCCCTGCGCGAGGGCACTCTGCTGCTCGATCTGTCACAGCTGCGCGGTCTCGCCATCGATCCGGACAGCCGCACCGCGGAGGTGCAGCCCGGGGTCACCGGAGGTGAACTCGCCGCGGAGCTGGGCCGGTACGGACTGGTCTTCCCCTCCGGACACTGCCCGTCGGTGGCCGTCGGCGGCTATCTGCTCAGCGGTGGACTCGGCTGGAACCCGGGGGTGTTCGGCCCCGCGTGCGCCAGCGTGGTGGGGATGGAGGCGGTCACGGCGGACGGTGAGGTGGTCCACTGTGACACCGGAGAGCATCCCGGGCTGTTCTGGGCGGCACGTGGCGCCGGGCCCGGCTTCTTCGCCGTGGTGACCCGGTTCCGGCTGCGGCTGTACCCGCTGCCGTCGGCGATCACGGCCACCACGTACTCCTTTCCGCTGACGGACGCCGAACCCGTGGCGCGCTGGATCTCCGGGGTGGCCGAGGGGGTGGCCGAGGGGCTGGCCCCGAGCGTGGAGACGGGACTGACGCTGGGCACCCTGGGACCGGAGGTCTCCACCGCCTCGCCGCGGCCCAAGGTGGTGTCGGTGACGGCCACCGCGTTCGCGGACTCACGGCAGGAGGCCGTACGGTCGCTCGCCCCGCTCCGGGACTGCCCGTTCGCCGCACGCGCCCTGGTCCGGCGGGAGGACGAACCGACGTCCCTGGAGGCGCTGTACGAGGGCTGCGGCGCGGTATGGCCCCGGGAGCACCGCTATGCGGTGGACACCCTGTGGTCGGACGAGGACCTGGGCACCCTGATGGCGCTGTGCGCCGAGTCGATGGCGATGTGCCCGTCCGAGAAGTCCCTGTTCCTGGTGCCGCTGGCGCCCGCCTCCCGGAATCCGGAGCACTTGCGCGACATGGCGTTCTCCGTGCTGGGCAGCAACTACCTGGTGCCGTACGCCGTCTGGGACGACCCCGCCGAGGACGGCGCCCAACTGCGCTGGCTGCGGCGGACGATGGACATGCTGGAACCGCTGGGCACCGGCCACTACATCGCCGAGGCCGATCTCCCGGCCGGGCTCTCGCGCGCGGAGCGGTCGTTCACCCCGGACGGCTGGCGGCGGCTGGCGGAGCTGCGGGCACGCTACGACCCCGACGGGGTGTTCCCCTCGTATCTGCCCCGCTGAGGGTGTCGCTCGTCGCCGAGTTGCTCGTCGTCGACAGTTTGCTCCTCCTTGTCACCCCCGGCCCCGAGCTGCGGGACGGCCAGTTCACGGACGAACGGCGTCAGCGCCGACCCGAAGATGGTGGCGGTCGCGATCGAACCGAGGGTGATGCCCCAGGCCAGCGGGCCGAGCGGGGTGCAGCCGAAGAAGTGGCTGACGCCCGGTGTCTGGACGATGGCGGCGAGGACCGCGGCGGAGCCCAGGCCCGCGATCAGGACGTGCCGGTCCAGCCCGCCGGTGGCCAGGGTCTGCGCCAGCTGGGTGCCGACCAGCGCGGCCAGCGCCACCGTACGAGCACGGCGGCTGCGTCCGGTGAGCCGGGCACCGGTCCACGCCACCCCGGCACCGGCGGCGGTGATGAGACCGCGCAGCAGCATCTCCTTGGTCAGCGCCGTGCCCAGGGAGCGGCTCGGCCCCTCCTTGAGCAGCCGTTCGCCGGTGTGGCCGGTGGGTTCGCGGACCGCGATGGCCAGTGCCGGGGCGAGATCCGTCAGCAGGTTGACCAGCATGATCTGCCGGGCGCTCAAGGGGGTGGTGCCGGTGAGCGCGGAGGCGAGCACGCTGAAGGTGACTTCGCCGAAGTTGCCGCCGATGAGGATGGCGAGCGCGGCCCGCACCGACGCCCACATGGCCCGCCCCTCCATCAGGGCGGACACGATCGTCTCCAGCCGGTCGTCGGTGACAACCAGGTCCGCGGCGGCGGTCGCGGCGGGGGTGCCGCGCCGCCCCAGGGCGATGCCGACGTCCGCGAGCCGGATGGCGGGGGCGTCGTTGGCGCCGTCGCCGGTCATCGCCACGACCCGGCCCAGCCGCTGGTACGCCTGGACGATCCGGACCTTGTGGTGCGGGCTGCACCGGGCGATGACATCCACGGTGGGCAGCAGCGCGTCGAGCGCGGTGTCGTCCATCTCGTCCAACTCGGGCCCGGTGCACACCTTCGGCTCGGGGGTGTCGATAACGGTGGCGGCGATGGCGTCCGCGGTGGCCGGGTGGTCCCCGGTGAGCATCACGGTCTGCACACCGGCCTCGCGCAGCCGCGCGGTGGCCGGGGCGGCGCTGGTGCGGACCGGGTCGGCGAGCGCGATGAACCCGAGGAAGACCAGGTCGCCCACGGATGCGTCGGTCAGCTCCTCGCCCGCGCGCATGGGGCGTTCGGCCACCGCCAGCACCCGGCGGCCGGCACCGGCCAGCTCTTCGGCGGCCGCGGTCAGCTCGCCTACGGCGGCGTCGTCCAGTGCGGTGGTGGCGGGCGCGCCCGGGGTCTGCCGGCGGACACAGCGGTCGAGGACCCCTTCCGGCGCCCCCTTCACGCTGAGCAGGGCGCCGCGGGAGGTGTTTCCGGCGGTGGCGTGGTACGCGCGGGAGGGCTCGAAGGGCAGGGAGTCGGTGCGCCGCCAGCGGGGCGCTCCCCGGCGTACCGCGACCCCACTCCGGCGGGCCCCGGCGATGACCGCGCGGTCGGTCTGGTGCGCCATCGGCTCCGACTGCCGGGCGGGCGGGGTGGCGCGCAGGGCGGCGGCGAGTACGGCCTTGCGGGGGGAGTCGAGCCGGTCGGCGGGGAGCGGGCCGTCGCCGTCGCTGACGGCGGCGAGCTGGAGGGTGCCTTCGGTCAGGGTGCCGGTCTTGTCGAAGCACAGGACCTCGGCCCGGCCCAGCGCCTCGATGGTGCGGGGGTTGCGGACCAGCGCGCCGAGGTCGGCCAGTCGGCGGGCGGCGGCCAGCTGGGCGGCGTTGACCAGGAACGGAAGCCCTTCCGGGACGGAGGCGACGGCGAGGTTGACCGCCGAGGCGAGGTTCTCGGTGAGCGGGTGCCCGTGCAGCAGCCCGGCGCCGGAGACGGCGGCGGCGGATCCGAGGGCGATGGGCAGGCTGGCCCGGGTGAACGCGCTCAGCCGGGCCTCAACGCCGGTCACGGGGGCGGCCTGGCGGGCGGTGGCGAGGCTCCGGCCCACCTCGGTGGAGGGTCCGGTGGCCACCACGACCGCCTGCGCCCGCCCGGCCGAGACGGTGGTGCCCTCGTAGACCATCGAGGCACGCTCGGTGAGATGCGCCGCGACCACTGGCGCCGGATCCTTGGCCACCGGCAGGGACTCCCCGGTGAGCGACGATTCGTCGACCTCCAGACCGTCGCTCTCCAGCAGCCGGCAGTCGGCGGGCACCACGTCCTCCGGGCCCAGCAGGATGATGTCCCCGGGGACCAGGGCCCCGGCCGTGACCAGGCGTTCGGTACCACCGCGGCGTACCCGCGCGCCGACCGCGGAGCGGGCGAACAGCTCCGCCAGCGCCTTTTCGGTCCTGACCCGCTGGAAGCCGCCGACGAGGGCGGAGGTGCCGGTGATGGCGGCCACCAGCGCGGCGTCGGTGCGCGATCCCACGGCGGCCGCGAGCGCGGCCCCGGCGGCGAGGACGGGGGTCAGCGGGTTGGACAGCTCCTCGATGAACGCGGACGGCAGGCTGGTGCCGGTCGGCTCACCGGTGCGCGGGCTGACCCCCGCGCGGACGGCGGCCTCCTCCGTGGTCAGCCCGTCGGTACCGGTGCGCAGACGCTCCAGTACCCGGGGTACGGGCATCAGATGCCAGGGGGTGGTGGTCACCGGCGGCACCATGGGGCGGGCGAGCAGCTGCCGGGCGCGCCAGGTGGCCAGACAGAAGGCCATGGTTCCGGCGGCGGTGCCCGCGCTCGCGCCGCGGGCCGCCGCCTGGCTCGGCGGGGCCTTGAGGGCGGCCACGGCTCCGATGCCGCTGCCGCCCCCGGAGAGCAGGGCGCTCTCCCGGTCGACCCGTGCGGCCACCCCCACGGCGTCCACGATGAGCCCGGCCGACTCCAGGTCCGCGCCGACCAGCAGATGGGCGCCCCAGGCCGGGGGCTCGCCCTCGCGGTGCACCCCGACCCCGCAGTCGGCGGCCCCCAGGGCCCGGCGGTTGCCCGAGAGCAGCAGGACGATCGCGCCGTCGGCCTGGAGGGCGCGTACGGAGGCCACGAGGCGGCGGCCGGCCGGGGTCACCGCGTCGGCGAAGGCGAAGGCCGTCGAATGCGGACGGTCGGTGGCCAGTACGATCCGGGCACCCGCCCGGCGGGCGGCGGCGGCCACCGCCTCGGCGCCCGGGACCGTCTGGGCGGCCAGCCCCGCGACCGCCTGGAGGCTGCGCCCCCTGGCCAGCCCGAGCACGCGCTCGCTGCCCTTGCGGCGCAGCTTTCCCGCGGCCCTTTGGCCGCTGCGTCCGGTCAGCTCGAGCCGGTCCAGCGGGCCGAGCACCCAGCTGTGGTCCCGGCGGACCTCCAGGGGCCCGTCGGGATCGAAGAGGTCGAAGAGCCGCTCGGTGGTGCGTTCCGGGTCCGCGCCGCCGAGGAGTTCCAGGTCGATGGGTTCGTAGCGGTCACCGCGCAGCGCGGCTTCGTCCAGGACGACGGTGTCGACCTGTCCCAGCCGCCGCAGGGAGCTGCGGTCCATGGCCAGCACACCGCGCAGTGCCAGGAACCGGCCGAGGCTGGTCGCGAACCCCTCCCGTCCGGCCCCGGGAGCCTTGGGGATGGACGAGAACCCGACGGCCAGCCCGCGGCGGGGTCCGGCGAAGGGCACACTGGCGGCCCCGGCCAGCGCTCCGGCGGCCATGGAGCGCTCCGCGAAGACCTCCATCCGGTCCCGCGGAGTGTCCCCCGGCCGTTCGACCACGATCGGTTCGGCCACCACGTCCTGCGGCCCGTGCACCAGCTGCGGCTCCATCGCCGCCCATGCCTCGCCCTCCGCGCTCGCCTCCCGCCACAGCGCCATGCGCTCCATGAGGTCGAGGGCGAGCCCTCCGCCCCGGGTGGCGACGCCCTGGGTCAGCGCGCTGAGCACGGGCAGGGTGGCCTTGGTGGGCTCCCTGCGGGTGAGGGCGAGGGCCAGCCGCCGCAGCCGCGGATGGTTCTGGATCGCGGACATGGTCGCGCCCACCTCGGTGGGCAGCTTCAGCCAGGGCACCAGACGCAGTGCGGTGGCCACGCTCAGACCCACCACATCCGCGGCCAGGACGGGCAGGGACTGGGCCTCCCGCGGCCCTCCCGAGGGGTGGCGGGGCTCCGGCGCCCATTCGTCGAATTCCTCGCTGGGGGCCGCGGGCTCCTGCGATTCCGCCCGCTGGACCAGGGCCATCAGCTCCAGCTCGGACGGGGGCGGGGAGGCCACGGCCACGACGACCCGCTCGGAGGGCGCGTTCACCCGCGCCCACTGCACCCGCGGATGCTCTTCCAGGGCCCGCTCCACCTGGCGTGCCACCTGCTCGCCGCCGATGCCGTGCACTCCGTGCACCTCGATGTAGTAGCGCCCCGGGTAGGACCAGACGCCGCGGTCCGTGGACCGGACCAGACGTCCGACGGCCGAGGCGGCCCGCGCCCCGGCGGACATGCTCTCCGTGATGGGTGACAGCAGCGAGGACACGGGCAGATGCAGCCCAGACAGCGGTGACATCGGCGAGACCTCCGCTCTCCGGGCAACATGCCCGGTTCATCCCTATTACCCTGAAAAGGGAAACCCCTGAAAAGGGAAGAAGATTCCGACACTCATCACGTGTGGACGTGAGATCAGTGACTACTCCCACCAGTTCCCGCCGGGGCGGTTCCCCGGCGAAGGCGGCGGCGGGCACCGGCGGTACACCGACGAAGGCCCGGGCCGCACCCCAGTCGACGCAGACCAGGTCCGCCAGTACCGCCACCAGGACCGGCACCACGGCGAAGTCCGCCACCGGCGGCGGCCGGGCCAGGACCACAACGGCCGCGGCAGGCAAGAAGAGCGCCCAGCCGGCCAAGGCAGCCAAGGCAGCCAAGGCAGCCAAGGGCAAGGCCGAGAAGACCGCGAAACGCTCGCAGACGGCCAAGGCGGCCAAGGGGATGACGACCGAGCGCAGCAACGGCCAGCGCAGCGTCACCGTCACCGTGCCGACACTCAAGACCATGGGCCACGCCACCACCCACGCGGCCAGCGGCGCGGCGCACGCGGCCATGATGCCCTTCACGGTCGCCCGCCGAGTGCTGCCCGCCAAGGGCGGACTGCCCCTGTACGCGGGGCTCGGAGTACTCGGCGCCACGGAGGTGCTCGAGTGGCCGGTGGCCGTCGGTATCGGCGTCGGCTACGCCGTACTGCGCCGCGGTGGCGCGATGGCCTCGCCCGCCGAGACCCGCAAGGCCGCGGCCTGACAACAGCCCCTTCCGTACACCGGCGCACGCCGGTCTGTCCCAACTTCCGTGCCGGGCGGTGCATCTGCGCACCGCCCGGCACAGAACGTTCGGGCAGAAACGGTCACCGTTCCCGGGCAAGCGGTCAACAGAAAGACCCCAGATCACTGGTATACACCGAGAAGCTCAACTAACACCCGTCACGCCAACTCCCCAGGAAGTGGTGAATCCGTTGGCTCTCCCCCACAGCCCCCGGGTCGTCTCCCGGTCATCCGGATCAGCAGCGGGCTCCGTCGCCCGACGGCATGCGACTGGAATGGCCACCCTCGCTCCCGGCCTCCAAGTGCTGGCCGGAGACCATGACTTCTTCCACCACTTCGGGGGCTCCTCGGCCGAGCTGTGCGGCCGCCATCTCTTCGAGTTGCTGCACCCCAGCGCACCGGCCGTGCTGCGGGAGCACTTCTCACGGCTGCACGACGGGCGGCGCACCCGCTTCACCGAGCGCGTCATGGGATACCGCGCGCGGGACCGGGTGTTCTCGGGCCGGCTGACGGGCACCGCGATCCAGGGCCGTTCCCACCGGCTGTCGGCCATCGTCGTGCTGATCAAACCGGATGACGCCCGGAGCGAGGAAGCCCGGAGCGAGGACGGACAGCCCGTCAAGCGCACCCTGCTGTCGCCCCTGGAGGCCCGGATACTCGAGGGCGTGGCCACCGGCGCGTCGACGCAGGAGATGGCCGGGAAGCTCTATCTGAGCCGACAGGGCGTGGAGTACCACGTGGGGTCGATGCTGCGGAAGCTGAAGGCGCCCAACCGCGCCGCCCTGGTCTCACGCGCGTATGCGGCGGGGATGCTGTCGGTGGGCACGTGGCCCGCCAAGGTGTTGCCGGATTTCGTCAAGTAGGGCCTCCACGCATGGCGTTACGGGCGCGATTCGGGCACGGTCCGAGGGATGATTCGGGCACGATCCGGGCAAGGTTCCGGTGGCCGGCGGGCATGCTGCCCGTCGGCCATCCGCCGTTCCCCCCGACGTCCCGGTTGCCGACGGGCGCTCAGTAGGCTGACCCGGCGATGCACTTCTCCCCCTCCGAGCGGCCCGCGGCCCGGCGACACCCCCGGCCCCGGTTCGCGCATGGTGTCCTCTCCGCTCTGGTGGCGGTCGGCGTGGCCCTGGGCGTGGCCGGCTGCGCGCCCCAGGCCGGGCCGCATGACGACGGTGCGGCCCCCACGCTGTCCGCACCCATCAGTGCCTCCCCGCTGTGGCCCGGCTTCAACCCCTCGCCCGGACCCGAGTCCGGCAGACCCACCCGCACCTATGTCCGCTATCTGCCCATCGAGAAGATCCGGGTGCCCAAGGCCGGGGTGACCGCACTGTCGGCGCAGACGCTGCTGGAGCGCGACCCCAACGTGCCCGCCCTCGTGCAGTACTCGCTCAGGCCGTGTCCGGGGGCCAACTGCCCGATGCGCAAAGCCGTGCACCGCGATCTCACCGGGGACGGGCGGGACGAGAAGGTGGTGGCGGTCGATCTGCCCAAGTTCGACCGGACGTTGTTGCAGGTCTACTGGACATCGGGGCGGACGGTCCGGCCGATCCTGGTCTTCTGGGGCCCGTTGGGGCTGAACGGTGACACCTACGGTCGCGATCTGCTCGTCACCGCGACCGGCGACGCGGGCCGCTACACCACCCGCTTCCGCTGGAACGGCAAGGTGATGGCGGCCGTCACACCCGACGGCGCCACCGGCCCGCCGGAAGGACTGGTCCCTGACGGCCTGGGACCCGACGCGGAGCTGGTCCCTGACCCCGAACTGACCCCGGACACCAGCACCCCCACCGGCACGAGCACGGATACGAGGACGACGTCATGACCCCCGCCTTCCCCCCGCCCGGCTCCGCCGCCGTACCCGGGTCCGCGACGGAGGCACGCCTCCTGCTCGTCGAGGACGACGAGGTCATCCGCAACACGGTGCGGATGTCCCTGGAGCGGTACGGCTTCACCGTGCACACCGCGGGTGACGGCCTCACCGGTCTTGAGGTGTTCCGCGAGGCGCGGCCCGATCTGCTGCTGCTGGACATCATGCTGCCCGAGCTGGACGGCATCGGACTGTGCCGCAGGGTCCGGGAGTTCAGCCTCGCCCCGATCCTGATCATGTCCGCCCGGGGCGACTCCCTGGACGTCGTCTCCGGCCTGGAGGCGGGCGCCGACGACTATGTGGTCAAGCCGTGCGAGAGCGCCGTCCTGGTGGCCCGGATCCGTTCACTGCTGCGCCGCGCCTCGTTCACCCCGGTCACCCGCGCCGGCCCGCCGGTCCGGGCGGACGATGCCGACCCGGTGGCGGAGCCGGACACCCTGGTCTTCGGCGATCTGACCATCGACACCCGGGGCATGGAGGTGCGGCGCGCAGGACAGCCGCTCGCGCTGACCCCCACCGAGCTGCGGATGCTGCTGGAGTTCGCGGGTTCACCGGGTGTTGTGCTGGAGCGCCGGACGCTGCTCAACCGGGTCTGGGACCACGCGTGGCAGGGCGACACCCGGGTGGTGGACCTCCATGTGCAGCGGCTGCGGGCGAAGATCGGCGCCGAACGGATCGAAACCGTCCGTGGCTTCGGCTACAAGCTGCGGCGCTGACCATGGCTCTGCGTTGGCGTATCGCCGCACTGGTGGCGGCGGCCACCTGCGCCGTGGCGGCGGCGGTCGGGGTACTGGTGCACCAGGCCTCACGGGACCGCGAGCTGTCCCAGGCGCGCGACACCGCCCGGACCACCCTCGACCGGGCCGCGCTCGTCTACGCCCGCACCGGCGGTGTCCAGGGCTCCGGCGCCACCATGGACGCGCCGGGGATACCCGACGGTCTGCGGCGGCTGGTCGAACGGCGCCATCAGGGCACCCAGTTCACCAACGGCCCCGAGGGGCCCGCGATGTGGGCGGCCCGGCCCGCCCCGGACGGCCATGTGCTCTCCGTGCACATCGATATGACCATCCCTATGCGGGACATCGGCGCGCTGGACGGCAACATCATCCTGGCCGGTCTGGTGACCACCGCCGTGGTGCTGCCGCTGGGGGTGGTGACCGCCGGGCGGATGAGCCGCAGATTGCGGACCGCGGCGGCCACCGCGCGCCGGATCGCCGCCGGTGATCTGGACGCCCGGATCTCGGCCGACCGGCGTCCCCACGACGAGATCGCCGAGATCTCCGGGGCCGTGGACTCGATGGCGGCGGCGCTCCAGGAACGGCTGCGCGGCGAGCAGCGGTTCACCGCCGATGTGGCGCATGAGCTGCGTACCCCGCTGATGGGCCTGGTCACCTCGGCCGAACTGCTGCCGTCCGGTGAGGCAGCCGGTTATGTACGGGACCGGGTGCGGGTGCTGAACACCCTGGTCGAGGATCTGCTCGAGATATCCCGGCTGGACGCGGGGGCGGAGGAGGCCGATCTGTCGCCCTGCCCCCTCGGGCCCGTACTGGAGGAGGCGATCGCCCGTACGGGGCTCTCCGTCCGGTTGCGCACCCCGGCGAGCGCCCCGGAGCACCACGCGACGGTGTGCACCGATCCCCGCCGTCTGGAGCGCATCGTGGCCAATCTGGTGGTCAACGCCCATCGGCACGGCCAGGAGCCGGTCGAGGTGACGGTGGCCGAGGACGGCAGGACGGTGACCGTACGGGATCACGGCTCCGGCTACCCGGACGATCTGCTGGAGGAGGGTCCCCAGCGGTTCCGTACCGGCGTCCGTGAGCGCGGTCGCGGCCATGGCCTGGGGCTGACCATCGCGGTCGGTCAGGCGCGGGTGATCGGCGCGGCGCTGGAGTTCGGCAACGCGCCGGACGGCGGCGCGGTGGCCACGCTCCGGCTTCCCAAGGGCCCGGTCCGCGGACCGATACACGACTGATACACAATCGAGCGGAAGCTGAGCGTTTACCGTTTCCGAGCCGAGACCTCGTGGTGTGGATCCGAAGATCTGCCTTCCGGAGGATGGCCGCGGCCCGCCGCGCACCCCGCACGGCGGGGTCGACGGAGGTGCTCCCGGTATGACAGGTCCGCTCACGGCTCTACGCGCACGGCGCTCGCCGGATCAGGCGGAGGCGCGCGAGGAGAAGCGGGCGGAAGATGCCGGGCGCTCCAGACGGCGGCGGAAGCGGCCGGCCCAGCGGACCGGGATACGCCGCTTCTTCACCTGGCGGAAGTTGCTGATCTACGTCCTCTCCCTGTTCACCCTGCTCATCGGGGCGTTCATGGTGCTCTACTACGCCATCGACATCCCCAAGGCCAATGCCCAGGCGAAGGCTGAGAGCAATGTGTACAAGTTCAGCGACGGTACGATCCTGGCCCGCACGGGCGATATCAACCGTGAGTCGGTGCCCATCAGCAAGGTGCCCAAGCCGGTGCAGCGCGCCTTCGTCGCCGCCGAGAACAAGTCCTTCTACCAGGACTCGGGCGTCGATCCGATGGGTGTGCTGCGCGGCTTGGTCAACACCGCGTCCGGGAAGGGCGCACAGGGCGGTTCGACCATCACCCAGCAGTACGTCAAGAACTACTACCTGAGCCAGGAACAGACGGTCACCCGCAAGATCAAGGAGCTGGTGATCTCGCTCAAGGTCGACCAGCGCAACTCCAAGGACGACATCCTCGCCGGATATCTGAACACCAGTTACTTCGGGCGGGTGGCCTACGGTATCCAGGCCGCGGCCCGCGCCTACTACGACAAGGAGGTCGGTGACCTCACGGTCGAGGAAGGCGCCTATCTGGCGGCGCTGGTGCAGGCCCCCAGCCAGTACGACTTGGCGGTGGCGAGTCCGACGGGCAAACGGATGGTCATGCAGCGCTGGAACTATGTGCTGAACAACATGGTCGAAATGGGCTGGCTGGACCGGGCGGAACGGCAGAAGATGCGCTTCCCCGCGCCCGTAGCGCCCAAGCCCGCCCCCGGCCTCGGCGGCCGGGCCGGATATCTGGTCGACGCGGCCCGCAATGAGCTGATCGCCTCGGGCGTCAGCGAGCAGGAACTCGCCGCCGGAGGCTGGACGATCACGCTCCATGTCGATCCCGCCAAGCAGCGGGCTCTGGAGGACTCCATGGCGCTGGCGCTCGGGAAGCCCGGCGCCGAGAGTAAGTCGGGCGGGGACACGAAGAACATCCAGGGCGGCGCGGTCTCGGTGGACCCGAGAAGCGGCCGGGTCCTCGCGCTCTACGGCGGCCGGGACTACACCAAGCACTACCTCAACAACGCCACCCGCGGCGACTACCAGGTGGGTCCGGTCTTCGAACCGGTCTCCTTCGCCTCGGCGATGGACAGCAAACTGGAGCACAGCGGCAAGGCCGAAGTGCCGGCCTCGGCGCGCCGCACTGCTGGCAAGCTCGGCATGGACACCGAGGGAGACGGCTTCCGGTCCTGGGAGTCGGTGCGGCTGGGGCTGATGGGGTCCAGTCCGCTGCGGATGGCCGGGGTCTACGCCTCGTTCGCCCAGCACGGCAAGAAGGTCACCCCGTCCCTGGTGAAGTCGGCCGAACGCGGCGACGAGACGGCGCGGCTGCCGCAGGCGGTGGGCGACCAGGCGATCGGGCGGAGCACGGCCGACATGGTCACCCGCACGATGCTCCCCGACCGCCCGCCCGCGGCAGGGTCCGTCCAGCGACCCGTCGCGAGCAAGGGCGGGGTCTCCGACGACAAGAAGGCGTCCTGGTACATCGGCTACACCCCCGAACTGGTCACCTCCATGGCCCTGTTCGGCGAGAACGCCAAGACCAAGAAGCCGATCAGGCTGCCGCAGGCCGGTAACCGCCGGCTGGCCTCGCTGTGGAACGCCTACACCAACCAGGCGCTGCGCGACACTCCCCCGTCCGGATTCGACATCGAACCCGGGACGGGGAAGGGGGAGCTGCTGTCCCCGGGGCCGAGGAACACCGGACTACCGCCCGGCCAGCCCGGGAGCGATGACCGCGAGAAGAAGGACAAGCCCGCCCAGTAGTGAGCCCACCAGCAGACGGCGGCGCAGCGCGCGATAGATCTCCTGGTACTCGGCCCGGAGGTCTTCGCAGCGCCGCGCCACCTGCCGCAGGTTCTGCTCGGTGACGGTCAACTGGTCCTGGACGTAGAGGCGTTCGATCTCCGCCCGCTGGGCGGAGGTCAGCCATTCCATCCGCCCGGTGAAGCGGCGTGCCCGCTCCCGGGCGGTGTCGCGTTCCCGGTGGAGCAGCAGATAGCCCTCGATGCGGTTGATTCCGGCGGCGACGCCCCCGGACCCGGTGGCTCCGGCGGCGCTCACGCCACGGTCTCCTTCCGCTCGGCGTCGGGCACGGGATCGGGGTGGTGGAGGTCGAAGGCGGGGGATTCGGAGCGGATCTTCGGCAGCACGGTGAAGTTGTGGCGCGGCGGCGGGCAGGAGGTCGCCCACTCCAGCGAACGGCCGTAGCCCCACGGATCGTCGGTGTCGACCTTCTCGCCGTACTTGGCCGTCTTCCAGACGTTGTAGAAGAACGGCAGGATCGACAGGCCCAGCACGAAGGAGCTGACGGTGGAGAGGGTGTTGAGGGTCGTGAAGCCGTCGGCGGCCAGGTAGTCGGGGATCCTGCGGAGCATGCCTTCCGCGCCCAGCCAGTGCTGGACCAGGAAGGTGCCGTGGAAGCCGAGGAAGAGCGTCCAGAAGGTGATTTTCCCGAGCCGCTCGTCCAGCATCTTGCCGGTGAACTTCGGCCACCAGAAGTGGAAGCCGGCGAACATCGCGAACACCACGGTGCCGAAGATGACGTAGTGGAAGTGGGCGACCACGAAGTAGGTGTCGGAGACGTGGAAGTCCAGGGGTGCCGAGGCCAGGATGACACCAGTGAGTCCGCCGAAGACAAAGGTGATGAGGAAGCCCATGGCCCACAGCATGGGTGTCTCGAAGCTCAGCGACCCCTTCCACATGGTGCCGATCCAGTTGAAGAACTTGATACCGGTCGGAACCGCGATCAGCAGTGTCATGAAGGAGAAGAAGGGCAACAGTACGCCGCCCGTCACATACATGTGGTGTGCCCAGACCGTGACCGACAGACCGGCGATGGATATCGTCGCGGCGATCAGCGAGATGTAACCGAACATCGGCTTGCGGGAGAAGACCGGGATGACCTCGGAAATGATCCCGAAGAACGGCAGCGCGATGATGTACACCTCTGGATGGCCGAAGAACCAGAAGAGGTGTTGCCAGAGCAGCGCCCCGCCGTTGGCCGCGTCGAAGATGTGCGCCCCGAATTTGCGGTCCGCCTCCAGGGCGAACAGTGCGGCGGCCAGCACCGGGAAGGCCAGCAGCACCAGCACGCCGGTGAGCAGGACGTTCCAGACGAAGATCGGCATCCGGAACATCGTCATGCCCGGAGCGCGCATGCAGATGATGGTGGTGATGAAGTTGACCGCACCGAGGATCGTGCCGAAGCCGGAGAAGGCCAGACCCATGATCCACATGTCCGCGCCCACACCCGGTGAACGGACCGCGTCCGACAGCGGGGAGTAGGCGAACCAGCCGAAGTCGGCCGCGCCCTGCGGAGTGAGGAAACCACCCACCGCGATCAGCGAGCCGAAGAGGTACAGCCAGTACGCGAACATGTTCAGCCGCGGGAACGCCACATCGGGCGCACCGATCTGCAACGGCATGATCCAGTTGGCGAAGCCCGCGAACAGCGGGGTGGCGAACATCAGCAGCATGATCGTGCCATGCATGGTGAACGCCTGGTTGAACTGCTCGTTCGACATCAGTTGCAGACCGGGGCGGGCCAACTCGGCGCGCATCAGCAGCGCCATGACCCCGCCGATGCAGAAGAACGCGAACGATGTGACGAGGTAGAGGGTGCCGATCGTCTTGTGGTCGGTGGTGGTCAGCCACCGGACGACCGTGGACCCGGGTCGGGTGCGGCGGGCCGGAAGGGCCTCCGGCGGTGCCGCGACAACACTGTTGTGACTCATGTCCGGTAGGTGTCCGGCACCCCGCGGATCGCCACAGGCAGGCCGCTGAAATCTTTCTTCTCGACAGGTGTGATGATCGGCGCTGTGCCGGACACCTACGGATCATGAGCACCGACGAAGCCTTCGATGCCGCCTATCGCGAGCATTACTGGGCGGTCAGCCGCTTCGTGGCACGACGCCTCGGCGATCAGACGGCGGATGTCGAGGAGGTGGTCGCCGAGGTCTTCGCGGTGGCCTGGCGGCGCCGTGCCGAACTGCCCGAGCCACCGCTGCCGTGGCTGTACGGCGTGGCCCGGCACTGTCTGGCCAACACCGTGCGCGGCCGGGGCCGCTATCGCAGACTGCTGGCCAGACTGGGGCATCACGAGATGACCCGCGGCCCGCGCACGGTGCCGGCCCCCGACGCGGAGCGGCCGGGCTCCTGGGTGCTGGAGGCGCTGGCCCGGCTCGGCGAAGCCGACCAGGAGGTGCTGCGGCTGACGGCCTGGGAGGAGCTGTCCGTCGACGAGGTGAGCACGGTGCTGGGATGCGGCCGGTCGGCGGCGGCCATGCGGCTGCACCGGGCACGGCGGCGGCTGCGGACGGAGATCGATCGGCTGCGGCGTACGGATCCGGTCGCGCTGGGGTGCGCGAGCGGGACGACAGGCAACACGGCGAGCGACAAGGACGGGCGACCATGACCGATGAACTGGAACTCCTGCGCGACGCCGATCCCGTGTCCGCCGAGACCGGGCCCTGGCGGGACCGCCCGCTGGACGCACGCGCCGAACTCCTGCTGCGGAGGCTGGGCCTCCAGCGGCGGCGCCGTACTGTCCGGCTCAGGCTGCTCGCCGTCGAGGGCGTGGCGGCGGCCGCCGTCCTCGCCCTCGCGCTGACCGTCCCGGGCGGCAGCGCCCCGGCGGCCACCGCCGCCGACCTGGTGGCCGCGCCCCGACCGCTGGTGGCACATGCCTCCCGCGCCGATGTACCGCTGGCGGAGATCGCCCGGCGGGCGCGTGCGGCGGCAAAGGCGACCCCGGGCAAGAGTGTGATGGGCAGCCATGTGCAGAGCTGGTCGATGGGGATGGAGGAGGGGAAGGACACGGTGACGACACCCGTGGAGTCGCTGACCCGCTGGAACGAGGACGGGAGCGGCTCCGTGCTCGAAGTGGCCACCGATCCGCGCTATCCGGGCCGTCCGGTCATCGACGACAGTACGCCGCCCCGTACCGTCCACGACGGCAAGGTGCTGCGCCGGGAGAAATACCCGAAGGGCACCTACGGAGCCAACCAGGACTACTTCGAGGCCCCTCCGGCCGGTGTCGCCGAGTTGCGCTCCTATCTCGCGGCGTGGCTGCCCGGCGCGGACAAGGACCCGGCGTCGCTGCTCTCGGCCGTCCAGTCGTTCCAGTCGGTGTGGACATTGGGCCCGCGCCAGATCGCGGACGTCGCCACCCTGCTGTCCCAGGTCGAGGGGATGCGCCCGGCGGGCCGGGTCACCGACCGGCTGGGGCGGGAGGGGCAGGGGTTCCGGTTGTCCACCGAGAGCGGGGGCCGGTATCTGGTCATCCTCGACCCGGACGACGGACGGCTGCTGGACCTCGAGCTGACGGCCACCCGGGCCGAACCCGAATACCGGCTCAAGGCGGGCGATGTGCTCTTCTACACCGCCTGGCGGGGGTGACCGGAGCCCGTCCCGGCGCGGGCGGGGATCAGGAGCCGTCCGGCTGGCAGTGTGGGCACCAGGTGCTGGTACGCCCCGCGATCCGGCCGCGGCGCAGCGGGCGGCCACAGCGGGGACAGTGCGGATCGGGGTCGTCGCGGTGGCCGGTGAGCCAGCCGGACCGGGCGGGCACCTGTCCCGCCCGTACGGAGGTGCGCAGCACCTGGCGCATCGCGGTGTGCAGCCGTCGGCGCTCGTCCGGTTCCAGTGTGTCCGCGCGGTGTTGGGGATGGATCCGGGCCCGCCACAGGATCTCGTCGCCGAGCAGATTGCCGAGTCCGGCGACGACGGACTGGTCGATCAGGGTGGCCTTGACACCCCCGCGCCGGTCCGCCAGCCGTTCGTCGAGTCCGGCCCGGTCCAGGGTGAGCGCGTCGGGTCCCTGGGGGCCGAGGATGCGGTCGATGTCGGTGTCGGTGGCGGCGAGCCAGATGCCGCGCAGCTTGCGCTGGTCCTCGTAGCCGAGGCGGTGGCCGTCGTCGAGGGTGAGGGCCACCCGCTCGAACCGGCCGGGCTCCGCCCCCTCCTCGGCGCAGACCAGCCGTCCGGTCATCCCGAAGTGCAGCAGCAGCGAGGGTCCGTCGGTGGGGGCGATCAGCCACTTGCCGTGCCGCCGGGGCGCGGCGAAGCGGCGGCCTTCCAGTTCGCGCCGCAGCCGCCCCGGTGTCACGCCGTGCAGCACGCCCGGGTCGGCCACGTCGACCCGCTCGACGCGGCGGCCCTGTGTGCAGGAGGCCAGCGTGCGCCGGAACCCCTCGACATCAGGCAGCTCGGGCATAGCGCCAGACTACGTTCGGGCCGCGGGGCGCGCATGTGCGCGCCCCTGTCCCCGGTCAGCGACCGGGGACAGCGGACGCCGTGACTCTCAAGGGGCCGGGGCCTCGGACAGCGCGGGTGCCGCGCCGCCGAACTCCTCGACCGCGCCCGCGACGATGGCCTCCAGCCGGGCGTGGTGGGCGCCGCGCCAGTAGACGCGCTCACAGGCGGTGCAGCGGGCGAAGACGTCGTAGGTGCGCCGGGTGCCGTGCTCCAGCTGTTCCCGGACCGCCTCCTTGTCGGCGTCCTCCAGCGGTCCGTTGCAGGCGGTGCAGCGGGTCCACGGCGCCAGGGGCGGAGTGAACCGGCCGAGCACATCGCGCAGTTGCTCATGGGGGCGGTCGCTGTAGACGTACGCCCCCGCCCACAGCTCGCGCCTCCGCAGCAGCCCCCGGTCGCGGGAGAGCATCACCCGGCGCTGGGAGGCGGAGAGCGCGGCGAGCGCCGGGTCGCCGATGTCCTCGCTCTCGTACGCGGCGTCCACGCCCAGCAGCCGCAGCCGCCGTGCGAGCGTGCCCAGGTGCACATCGAGCAGAAAGCGCAGCGGGGCGCCCGGCACCCGCTGCGGCCGGACCACCGGGCGCACCTCGACGGTCTCCCCCGCGCGCGGCACATGCGACACCGGGGTCTCCCGGCCGTCCACGAGCAGGGTGCCGACCTCGGTGAGCGGGACCCCGACCGACTCGATCACATGCCCGAGGGTGGAGGCTCCGTCGGTGACGAGGGCCGTCCGTGCGCGGCGCCGCTCGGGGACGGCGAAAAACCGCAGTTCGGGGGCGAGGCTGAGGTGGATCTCCGGTCCGTTCACACCGCCAGCATGCCAGGCGCACGGGCGCGGACGCGATCACTTATGCCGCCCGGTACGGGCCCGCGGCGGAGCAGGATCCGCAGCTGGCGAGAATCCGTTGAAGCATGGCAATCACGCCACTGCTCATGATCGCGTACCAGGGCTGACGTCGGCGGCCGTCCGACGCCCGGGAGCGGGCGGGCAGGCGAAGCTGCTCTACCCTGATCCGGGCATCGGCGGGCTGCTCGTGCTGCGCCTGCTCAGCGCTCCGGCGCGCGGTTAGCCGTCAGTCGCGCACCGTGGCCGGCGACAGCGCGGGCAGCAGACGGTAGGCGTTGTCCCTGTTGATACCGCGCCGCTGGATCCCGTTGAGCGCCGGGTCGTTGTCGAGAGCGGGCGCCGTGACATCCGTGACGACGCGGGTCGGGGTCGGCGGCCAGTCGCTCCCGTAGAGGATCCGGGAAGCGTCCACGGCTGACAGCAGACTGGGGGTGGCGTAGGGGGACATGGGGCCCGCGGTGTCGTAGTAGAAGCGATGCAGATAGTCGCGGACCCGGGAGCCCTCCACCTTCGGGGTGAGCTGATCGCTGAAGGTCTCCAGGCGGCTTGCGAGATACGGCAGGAAGCCACCGCCGTGCGGCAGGATGAAGGTGAGGTTCGGGTAGCGGTCCAGTGTTCCGTTGACGATGAGGCTGATGGCGGCACGGGTGGTGTCCATCAGGAAGTCGCACAGGAACGGCGGCACTCCCGGCAACCCGGCCTCGTCGCCGGGCAGTTCCATGGGGTGGGTGCTGATGACGGCGGAGCGTTCATCGAGCTCCGCCAGCAGCGCGTCATGGGACGGATCGCCGAGGAAGGTCCCGCGGACACTGGTGCGCGTGCTCACCCCGACCGCGCCGAGCTCGTCCATGCCGTAGGCCACGGACCAGCGCGACAGCTCCATACTGTCCAGGAAGATCGGAGCGAAGAAGGCGAAGCGCTCGGGATGGGCACTGACGAGATCGCCCGCGGAGCGCAGTGCGACACGGGCGCTCTCCTTGCGCAGCCGGGGCTCCCGCAGACGCCCCAGCATCGCGACGGTGAGCACACTGGTGCGGATGCCCGCCCCGTCCATCAGGGTGAGCGCGCTGTCCAGGTCCCACTGTGTCCACCACGGAAGCCTGCCGCGCTGGACGACTCCCTTGCTCTCGGCCCAGGTGAGCCATTCCGGCGCGGTGTAGTGGTGGTGGACGTCCACCCGTGACCGCCGTGCGTCATCCCCCGGCGGTGTGCTGGAGCGATCCGCCGGGACGGAGTCATCGGTGAGTGCTGTGTCTGAGGTGTTGAGCGGTGACATCGGACTCCTCGGGAACGTCAGGGGTGAACGGAACGGTGCCGGGCGGGTGTTCAGCGGCCCGAGCCACGCCCGAGGACCTCCAGGAGCGCATCCGCCAGCTCCTGTTCCGCGTTGACCGGCATGCTCTGGGCCCGCCAGGCCACAAACCCGTCCGGCCGCACCAGCACCGCCCCCTCCCGTGTGGTGCCATGGATCTCCGCCCAGTCCGCACCGCCCCGGACCGTGAGGTCGGCGTCGGCGGAGGAGCCGACGAGGTAGGCGTCCATCGGGACGTCGAGCTTCTCCGCCACCGTACGGGCGACGGCCCGCCAGTCCGCCCCGGCCTCTCCGCAGAGCAGGACGAAGGAGCGTTCGTACAGATCGATGGTGGAGACCTCCGCGCCATCGCGGGTGAGCCACATATGGGGTGCGCGGGTGCCGGGGTCACCGCGCAACTCGAAGGTGTCCGGCACGATGGGGGCCTCCGGGTCCCCGCCGACGACCGCGCTGGACTGGTAGCGGTAGCACAGGGCCGTGGTCACCAGGTCGGTACCGGTCTTCGCCGACTGGGAGGCGGAGTACCCCGGGTGTTGTTCCAGGGAGGCCTGGAGCGTGGCCCGCGCGCTGGTGGCCTCCGCCACCGGTCGGCGTTCCACCTCGTAGGTGTCCAGCAGTTCGGGGGCCGCCCAGCCGCGGAGCACCGCGGCCACCTTCCAGGCCAGGTTGTGGGCGTCCTGGATACCGGTGTTGGAGCCGAACGCGCCGGTGGGCGGCATCTCGTGCACCGAGTCGCCCATGAGGAACACCCGCCCGGTGCGGTAGCTGTCGGCCACCCGGTCCGCCGCGTGCCAGGGCGCCTTCCCGGTGACCTCCACATCCAGGTCGGGGACGCCCGCACCGGCCCGGATGTGCTCGACGCACCGGTCTTCCGTGAAGTCCTCGATGGTTTCCCCGCTTTCGGGCTTCCAGGGCATATGGAAGACCCACTGCTCCTTGTTGTCGACGGGCAGCAGCACACCCTCCCCGGCCGGATCGGTGATGTAACACACCACGAAGGGCTGGTCACCCGCCACATCGCGGAGCGCCTTGCTGCGGAAGGTGACGCTGATGTTGTGGAAGAGGTCCCCGCGTCCGGTGTGCCCGATCCCGAGGCGTTCGCGTGCGGGGCTGCGCGGTCCGTCGGCGGCCAGCAGGTAGTCGGTGCGGACCGTGTACGTCTCACCGGAGTCCCGGGAGCGCAACACGGCCTGCACCGCGCGCTCGTCCTGCGTGAAGGACACCAGCTCCGTACTGAAACGCACATCGCCGCCCAGTTGGCGGGCGTGGTCCAGAAGGACCGGCTCCAGGTCGTTCTGGCTGCATGCGCACCGGAAGGTCGAGCTCTTCTCGGCCTCCGGCGGCTTGCCGGTGATCCGCGGGTAGATCCATCGCCGCTTGCCCCCGGACAGGATGTCCACCTGGAGGATCCCGTCGTTCTTGGACAGGATCGCCGCCGCTTTCCTGATGTCCGGCTCCAGGCCCGCGGTGCGGTACAACTCCATCGTCCGCATGTTGTTGCCGCGGCCACGCGGATGGGCCGAGGTGGCCGAGTGGCGCTCGATCAGAGTGTGTTCGACGCCGAGGCGTCCGAGAAACACGGATGCAGACAGGCCGACGAGCGATCCCCCCACGATCAGCACGGGCACATGGTCGTTGTCTTGGGCTTTCATCTCCCGGCGTCCTCCATCTGCATCGACGGCATGGTGCCGCGGACTTGTTGTCCGCGGTCTCCCTGTGCACCATGCTGACCACGGCCCGCACGGGCGCATCACCGGCGCGTCGTTTCGGTGCTTGACGGGGGCGAATGAGTGAATGCGGTTTCGTTCCGGCTCCGGCCGGGGAGCACACCGCGCTCATGGCGGAGCGCTGTCGGCCGTGGGCAGGTCAGGGCCGGGCTCGTGCGCTCTTGCGCCGCTGACGGCGCCAGGCGACCAGCCGCAGATACTCCTCGTGCAGCACCCGGCCCAGCAGCGCCCCGCCGAAGACCACGTATCCGACGCCCACCAGCCAGGACTGGACGACCAGCACGGTGCCGACCGGGCCGTAGGAGACCGCGCTGGAGGCGATCAGCGGGGAGAACACCAGCTGGGAGAAGACCCGCAGCCCGAACAGCCCGACGCCCGTCGCCAGCGCGCCGGGCAGCAGGGCGCCCCAGCTGATCCGCCCGCCCAGCAGCAGCCGCTGCGACCACCAGAAGAACAGCACGGTGCTCACCACGGCGATGAGCACCCGGCTGACACCGGGGCCCAGATGCGAGGACAGCAGCAGATAGGCGATGAGCACCACGAGCCACACCAGATGGCGCCAGACGTTGTGCCAGCGCCCGGGGGGCAGTTCCCACACCTTCTCGTAGCCGGTCTGCACCGCCGCGCCGAAGCTCAGTCCGAAGATGGCCAGGGTCGCCAGACCGAACGCCGTGGTGGTCTCCAGTGCCCGTTTCGGCGGGGCGAACAGCTGCTTCACCTCGTCCTGCGAGGAGCCGGACACTCCCAGCCCCTCGGCCAGCCACTGGGCGAAGCCATGGCGGTTCACCGGGTCGGCGGCGGCGACCACGATGAGCAGCGGCACCAGGGTGAGAAAGCCGAGCGCGGCGAAGCCCAACGCCCGGTGCAGCAGCTCGAACTCACTGCCCCGCCGCCAGCCGCGGCCCGCCGGGGAGCGGTGGAACAGGTGGTGCAGCCGCTCGAACGGTGAGCCGTGCCGATGCCGGTGCTCCTGGCCGGGCTTGTGCTCATGCTCGTGCTCGTGTCCACGCCCCGGGGATCCGGAAGAATTCTCGGACATCGCCACTTCCCTGTCCGCACCGAAGGCTCGGACCCGGGCACGCGGAAACGCGCGCCGGATGGCGCGCGCACCACGAGTCCCCCTCAGTACGGGTGTCGGTCGGCCTTTTCCATCCATGCCTTGTACGCCTCGGCGCCGAGCTCGGGGTGGATCTGCTCGATCAGGATCCTGCGCTGGTCCAGCGGTTTCTGGAAGTCCTCGTACTGGAAGGCGTCATCGAAGCCGATCTTCGCGGTGGCGGCCAGGTCACAGCTGAAGTAGACGGCGTCGATACGCGACCAGTAGATGGCGCTCATGCACATCGGGCACGGTGCGCCGCTGATGTATATCGCGCAGCCCTGGAGCATCCGGGCGCGCTCCGGCACCGGGTCGGGCGATCCCTCGGGCCGTGGCACGAGTTCGAGTGTGCTCTCGTTGACATGCTCCCCGTCGATGCTGGGCGCTTCGGGGTTGAGCACCTGGATCGCCTTGTGGATGGTCTCGATCTCGGCGTGGGCGGTGGGATCGCCGGTCAGGAGCACACGGTTCTGTCCACGGGCGATGATCTCGCCATTGCGGCTGATCACGGCGCCGAACGGACCGCCCCAGCCGTTTTCCACGGATTCGGTGGCCAGCCGCACCGCTTCGGCCAGGAACTCCTGCTTCGCCATGTCAAACCTCCGCTCGGCTCTGCGCGCCGGTGTCGGCACCCCTGCGGAACGCTCGGTTTGTCCCATAAATTCCGTTTGATCTAGACTACTCGGCATGGATGCCCGTGCAACCCACGGCTCCACCGGAGCCGGGGCAACGGTGGTGACCTCGCAGAAGGTCCGCCCAGGACGCGACGAGGACTACAAGCGCTGGCAGGAGAAGACCAACCGGACAGCGCGCGGATTCGACGGCTTCGAGGGCACCGAGCTGTATCCGCCGGGCCCCGGCCAGGAGAACGAGTGGGTGGTGGTCTTCCGGTTCTCCCGGATCGATCAGCTCACCAGCTGGCTGCGGTCCACGGCCCGTCAGGAGCTCCTGGACGAGGCACGCCCGCTGTTCGAGGCACCGCCCACCCAGGAGGTGCTCAGCGGCGGAACGCCCGCGGAGGAGCCGGAGGTCGTCACGGCGGTCATCTCCCATGAGATCCGCCCCGGAAGCGAACAGCCCTTCCTGCACTGGCAGGACAAGGCGCTCAAGGCCCAGGAGAAGTTCCCCGGCTTCATGGGGTCGGAGCTGTTCCGCCCGGTACCGGGGATCCAGGACCACTGGGTGGTGGCCTTCCGCTTCGACTCCCGTGAACACCTCGACGCATGGCTGGAGTCCGACACCCGGAAGAAGCTGCTGAAGGAGGGCGAGAAGTACTTCACGCACTACGACGTGCGGAAGATCGGCTCACCGTTCAGCGGCTGGTTCCGCTTCGGGGAGGGGGCGGACCAGGGCATCCCGCCGAACTGGAAACAGGCCATGTCCGTGGTACTGGCCCTCTATCCGACGGTGATGATCCTCAACCTGACGGCGGGCTACGGCCTCGACGAGGCGGGTGTGCCGGGCTACGCCGCCCTGTTCATCGGCAACGTCCTGAGCGTCTCCATCCTGACCTGGCTGGCGATGCCCCTGGTGAACCGGGCACTCGCCTTCTGGCTGCTGCCCGGCCGGGCACGCACCCTGCGGGTCCATGTGGCGGGTGCCGTACTGGTCGCCCTGTGCTACGGGCTGCTCGTCGTCCTCTTCGGGCTCACCGCCTAGGGTCCGCCGCGCGGCCCTGCCCGTCGGCTACGCGGTCACCGCCACGGCCTCACCCGTGTCCGCGTCCAGGACACTCACCCGTACCGCGGGCTCACGCACCGGGTCGCGGCCGGCCGCCGCGTCGAGGGCGAAGAGCACCACCACCGGCCGTACGGCTCCGTCTCCCGCGTGCACCCCGGCGTACTGGAGGATGCGCCAGCCGCCGTCGTCCCAGTGGTCCAGCAGCGCGGAGCGCACCAGGGGCGCGGCGCGTTGCCAGGCCAGTGAGCGTTCCAGCAGTTCGACCGTGGCGGCCACCGGCACCCGGGTGACCGCACGCGTCCCGTCGAGCGGATGCCCGGTCAACCGCAGCCGCAGTACGCGCCACGGCTGCCGCCGGTGGTCGGGCGCGAGGACCAGCGCCACGGCCACCGCCGTGAGGACGGCGCCCGCGGCGGCGGCCGGCTGGCGCGGGGCCGTGGCCCACCAGGGGTGCCCGGCCATAGTGACGGCCACCCCGCCCACCAGGACCACGGCGGCGCGGGCGAACGCGCGGACCCCGACCGGTCCGTCGTCCCCGGCCGTACAGCCGCAGGAGGACCCGGGCGCGGCGTACCGGGCGTAGCCGAGATAGCCGAGGAAACCCGCGCCGAGGGCGATGGCCGCCCCGCCCGTGGCCGCCGACGGCGGCAGCGCCAGCAGCGCCGCGCACAGCAGCAGTTCGAGCGCGCCGAGACCGCGCAGGACGCGGGCCGCCCGGTGGCCGCCGCGTACCAGCCGGGCCAGCGCGGTACGGGACGCCGACGTCCCGGCCCTCCGGCCGAAGAGCTTGCCCGCACCGGCCGTCCCCAGCACCCCGGCGAGCAGCGGTGCGGCCAGGTCCACGGCCACGGTGGCGGCGGTGGTCACCGGCGGTGTCCCGCCCCCGGCCCGACCGACAGCCGCACCAGCTCCACGGAGTTGTCGGACGGCCGCCAGGCGCCGAGCACCTGGGCGTCCTGCCCGATGCGCAGCCGGGAGAGATCGGCGGTGGGAGCGGCACCGGAGTAGGAGACGCTGGTGGTGTCGGCGAGCACATGGCCGACGATCTCGTGGGAGCCATGGGCGAGATGCAGTCGGGTCTTCTCGATCCCGCGGACCGTGGTGTGGAGGTTGACGATGTTGACCCACACCGCGTCGGCGGCCAGGGTCCCGTCGGGCATCGGCACACCGCGGGCGTAGAGGCCGTCGCCGGTCTCGATGGCGGCGGCGGTCGTGGCGCGCACCTTCCAGACGCTGGTGGCGCCGGTGACCTGGACCCGGGCGTACTCGCCCCAGGAGCCCGCGACCTCCAGCAGCCCGCCGTCGATCCAGGTGATCCGCCCCTCCACGAACGAGCCGTCGGCGGCCGCGGGGTCCAGGGAGCGCAAGGGCGCGGCGAAGGCGGCCTCGGCGTCCACGGCGCCCAGGGCGGTGGCCCCGACCACACCGCTGCCGACGACGGTGGCGCCGCGGAGGGCGGCGGCGGTCAGAAAGCGCCGACGGTCCAGGGGGCTGCCGGTCCGGTACGCGCTCATGTCCGCCCGCCTCATTCGAAGATGACCACCGGCAGGATGCCGGAGCTCAGACTGCCGATCGCGGAAAAGGCGGCCGGGGTGAGGTCGATGACCCGGTTGGTGCGGCAGGTGCCGTCACAGCAACTGGACTCGGAACAGAAGCTCCGGGTACGTGGACCACAGTCGCTGACCGTGACGCACACACTGACGCCGGAGCACTGGTGGCGCACCTTCATCACCGAACCGCAGCCACGCCGTGGCAGCTTCTCCCCGCACAGATCCGGCCGGGTGATGTCCCAGCACGCCTTGGAGGCGTTGGGCCAGGCGGCCTGCAACTTGCTGGACTTGCAGGTGTCACACGCCCCGCCGCCCGCGGTGGCACACGGGCCCCAGGCGTTGCCACAGCAGAACCAGGTGGCCTCGCCGTTCCAGAGACTGGTCGATCCGCACGCCATGTGGTCATCATGCGCGGGGCCGCGAGGGCCCGCCACGCGGGGACGTCCGATCCGGCGGTGAACCCCGCTCAGAGCCGTTCGAGGATGGTGACATTGGCCTGGCCGCCGCCCTCGCACATGGTCTGGAGGCCGTAACGGCCGCCGGTGCGCTCGAGTTCATGCAGCAGGGTGGTCATCAGCTTGGTGCCGGTGGCGCCGAGGGGGTGGCCGAGCGCGATGGCCCCGCCGTTGACATTGACCCGCTCCGGGTCGGCGCCGGTCTCCTTCAGCCAGGCGAGCACCACGGGCGCGAACGCCTCGTTGATCTCCACCAGGTCGATATCGGCGATGGCCATTCCGGTCTTCCGCAGTGCGTGCTCGGTCGCGGGGATGGGCGCGGACAGCATCCGGATCGGGTCCTCACCGCGTACCGAGAGGTGATGGATCCGGGCGCGCGGGGTCAGCCCGTGGTCGCGCACCGCCCGTTCAGAGGCGATCAGCATGACCGCGGCCCCGTCGGAGACCTGGGAGGACAGCGCGGCGGTGATCCGGCCGCCCTCCATGACCGGCTTGAGGGCGGCCATCTTCACCAGGCTGGTGTCCCGGCGCGGCCCCTCGTCGGCGGTGACCTCCCCGTACGGCACGAGCTCGCGCTCGAAGCGGCCCTCGTCCATGGCGCGTATCGCCCGCTGGTGCGAGCGCAGCGCGAACTCCTCCATCGCCTCGCGGCTGATGCCCCACTTCTCGGCGATCAGCTCGGCGCCGTAGAACTGGTTGACCGGCCGGTCGCCGTACCGCTTCCGCCAGCCCTCGGAGCCCGCGAAGGGGCCCTCGGACATCCCGAGCGGTACGGCCGCCTGACGGCTGGCGAAGGCGATCGGCACCATCGACATGTTCTGCACCCCGCCCGCGACCACCAGGTCCTGGGTGCCGGAGAGCACCGCCTGCGCCGCGAAGTGGATCGCCTGCTGGGAGGAACCGCACTGCCGGTCGACCGTCACTCCCGGCACCTCCTCCGGCAGTCCGGCGGCCAGCCAGCAGGTGCGCGCGATGTCCCCGGCCTGCGGTCCGACCGTGTCCAGACAGCCGAGGACCACGTCCTCGACGGCGGCCGGGTCGGCGCCCGAGCGCTCCATCAGCGCCCGCAGGACATGGGCGCCGAGGTCGGCCGGGTGGACGGAGGCCAGTCCGCCGTTCCGCTTGCCGACGGGGGTACGTACCGCTTCGACGATGTATGCCTCGGCCATGACCGCTGTCGCTCCTTCTTCGCTGGTGGTCATTCCCGCGGGGTGATGCCGTCCAGAACCATCGACAGATACTGACGGGCGATCTCCTCGGGGCTGTGGTGTCCGCCCGGCCGGTACCACGACGCGGCCACCCACACGGTGTCGCGCAGAAAGCGGTACGCCAGCCGGATGTCGACGTCGGCGCGGAAGACCCCCTCGGCCACCCCCCGCTCCAGGGTGCCCAGCCAGGCCCGTTCGAACTTCCGCTGTGACTCGGCGAGATAGCCGAAGCGGGGCTGGGCGGCCAGCTGCCGGGCCTCCTTCTGGTAGATCGCCACGGCGGCGTGGTGCCGGTCGATCTCCCGGAAGGACTCGGTGACGAGCGCCTCGATGGTCTCCCTCGGGCCGAGTCCGGCGCCGAGCACCTCCTCGTACCCGGCCCACAGCTCGTCGAGGAAGGTCGCGAGGATCTCGTCGATCATCGACTCCTTGGAGTCGAAGTGGTAGTACAGGCTGCCCGCGAGCATCCCCGCCGCGTCCGCGATCCGGCGGACGGTGGTCGCGTTGTACCCCTGGGCGGCGAACACCTCCGCCGCCGTGGTGAGCAGTTCGCGGCGTCTTTCGGGGGACGGGCTCACGGTCGTCTTCTTCTCGCTGTTCCGGGTGCGGTTCTGGCTGGAGTTCGGCACGGGGTCATTGTCGCCTCATGCGTGCTGGCTGCTGACGGACACCGTCTCCCCGGTCATGTACGAGGAGTAGCCGCTGGCCAGGAAGACGATCACGTTGGCCACCTCCCAGGGCTCGGCGTACCGGCCGAACGCCTCCCGTTCGGTCAGCTCGGCCAGCAGCTCGGGGGTGGTCACCTTCACCAGGTGCGGATGCATGGCCAGACTCGGCGAGACCGCGTTCACCCGCACCCCGTATCCGGCGGCCTCGACGGCGGCGCAGCGGGTGAGCGCCATGACGCCCGCCTTGGCCGCCGCGTAGTGGGCCTGTCCGGCCTGGGCGCGCCAGCCGACGACCGACGCGTTGTTGACGACGACTCCGCCGTGTCCGTCCGCCTTCATCCGGCGCAGGGCGGCGCGGGTGCAGCGGAAGGTGCCGTTGAGCGTGACGTCGATGACCCGGTCCCACTGGGCGTCGGTCATCTCGGTCAGCAGGGCGGTGCCACCGAGACCGGCGTTGTTGACCACCGCGTCCAGCCGTCCGTGGCGCTCCTCGGCGAGGTCGTAGAGCGCCGCCACCTGGTCCTCGTCGGTGACATCGCAGACGTGCCCGGCGACCCGTTCGGTACCGAACTCGGCGGCGAGAGCGGCGGCCGTCTCCTTGAGCCTGCGCTCATGGGCGTCGCCGACCACGATCCGCGCCCCCTCCTCCAGGAAGCGGCGGGCGGTGGCCCCGCCGATACCGGAGCCCGCGGCGGCGGTGATGACGGCCGTGCGGCCGGTGAGCAGGCCGTGGCCGGAGACATACGGCGCCTTGTTGTCCGTCACCCTGCCACGGTAACCTACCAAACACTTGTTAGGGAACGCATGCGCACCGAGACGCGAACGGAGGCGGCACGGGTGGACCTCGAACTCACCGAGCGGCAGCGGGCGTTCCGGGACGAGGCCCGCCGCTGGCTCGCGGCGCATGTCCCCGCCGTCCCGCTGCCGTCCCTGGAGACCGCCGAGGGGTTCACCGCCCACCGCGCCTGGGAGCGGACGCTCGCCGAGGGCCGCTGGTCGGCGGTGACCTGGCCCGAGGAGTACGGCGGCCGGGGGGCGTCGCTGGTGGAGTGGCTGCTGTTCGAGGAGGAGTACTACGCGGCGGGCGCACCGGGCCGGGTGAGCCAGAACGGGATCAGCCTGCTGGCCCCCACCCTCTTCGCACACGGCACCGCGGCGCAGCGCGCCCGGGTCCTGCCGCCGATGGCACGCGGCGAGGTGATCTGGGCGCAGGCGTGGTCCGAGCCGGAGTCCGGCTCGGACCTGGCCTCACTGCGCTCCACGGCCCGCCGGACGGACGGCGGCTGGCTGCTGACCGGCCAGAAGACCTGGTCGTCCCGGGCGGCCTTCGCCGACCGTGCCTTCGGGCTCTTCCGCAGCCACCGGGACGATGGCGCGCCGCCACACCGCGGGCTGACGTATCTGATGGTCCCGCTCGGCGCACCGGGTGTGACCGTCCGTCCGATCGGCCGCCTGGACGGCAAGCCCGCCTTCGCCGAGCTCTTCCTCGACGAGGTGTTCGTGCCCGACGAGGACGTCATCGGCGAGCCGGGGCAGGGCTGGCGGGTGGCGATGAGCACGGCGGGCAACGAGCGCGGACTGACCCTGCGCAGCCCGGGCCGCTTCACGGCGGCGTCCCGGCGGCTGGTGGCGCTGTGGCGCGAGCGGGCGGCGGATGGCGGTGCGGGCGATGACGCTGGTCGTGATGGTGCCCGTGATGAAGTCGGGCGCGACGACGCCGGGCTGCGGGACCGGGTCGCCGACGCGGTGATCGGCGCCCGCGCGTACGAGCTGTTCGCGTACGCGAGCGCGTCACAACCGGAGGCGGGGAGCGCGGGGGCGGCCACCGGGGCCGAGTCGAGCCTCAACAAGGTGTTCTGGTCCGAGCTGGACATCGCCCTCCACGAAACGGCCCTGGACCTGCTCGGCCCGGTCGGCGAACTGGCCGACGGCGCGGCCGAGGCGGCCGGGGGCGGCGGCTGGGCGGACGGCTACACCTTCGCCCTGGCGGGGCCGATCTACGCGGGCACCAATGAGATCCAGCGCGATCTGATCGCCGAACGGCTGCTGGGGCTGCCGAGGGAACGGCGCTGAGGGTGCCCTCTCCCCAATCCCGCCCCTTCCCGAACCAGGGCATCCGTCCCTGGGCCCAGGGTGAACGCGACGCGGTCCCCGCGCGGGCGCCCGCCGCCCCGGCCGGGCGCGGCAACGGCCGCCTCCGGCCGGACCGGTCGCACGACGCGCAACCGGCCGCCGGCCCGACGGGGCAGCCGCGCGGGGGCCGACCGCGCGCATCGGCTCCCCCCGCGCGGTCGGCAGCCGACTCGCGGCGCTGGGGCGGGGCGCGGGGCTCCCCTTTCGTGCGGCCCGCACGCGACGCGGTCCCCGCGCGGGCGCCCGCCGCCCCGGCGGGCGCCGCAACCACTGCTTCCGGCCAGGTCGGTTCACACCACGCGCAGCCGGCGGCCGACGGCGGGACTGCCGCCTACGCCGACCGCGCACATCGGATCCCACGACGCGGCATACAGCCGACTCGCGGGGGCGGGATCGCCGTGCGGAACGGTGGGCCGCCTGTGGGGGCTTGGGGCAGAAACGGGCGGCATGTCGGAGAGGAGTACGTGGATGGAATTCCTGCTGGACCGGGCGCAGGGTGAGTTCGGGCGCAGCGTGGACCGGATGCTCGGTGGGGCTCGTACGGCGGAGGCGGTCCGGGCGTGGGCGCGGGGGGACCACGAGCCGGGGCGGGCGTTGTGGGAGCGGCTCGGCGGGGTCGGGGTGACCGCGCTGGCCGTCCCCGAGACCTACGACGGTGTCGGACCGCTGCCGGTGGAACTGGCCGTGGCGTACGTGGAGTCGGGGCGGCACGCGGTACCGGGACCGCTGGCCGAGACCGCCGCGTTGGCGGTCCTGCTCTCGGCCACCGCCGACCCGGCCGCCCGGCGCTGGCTGCCCCGGATCGCCTCCGGGCAGGCCCTGGTCACGCTGGCGGCGGCCGACGGCGGGCCGTACGCGCTGGACGCGGACGCCGCCGACGCCGTGTTCACCGTCGTGGGCGAGGAGTTGTGGCTCGCCCCGGGCCACGGCCCCGTACAGCCCTCGTTCGACCCGGCCCGGCGGCTGGCCCGGCCGCTGTCCGGCGGTGAGCTGCTGGCCAGGGGCCCGGCGGTGGCCGAGGCCGCCGAACGGGCCGCGGACTGGGCCGCGTTCGCCACGGCCGCGCAGTCCCTGGGCACCGGACTGGCGCTCCTGGAGGGGACGGTGGCGTATGTGAAGGCGCGGCGGCAGTTCGGCCGTGCGGTCGGTTCGTTCCAGGCGGTGAAGCACCGGCTGGCGGATGTGCTCATCGGGCTGGAGTTCGCCCGGCCGCTGCTGTACGGGGCGGCGGTGGCGCTCGCGTCGGGCGCCGTGAGCACCCGCGCGGAGGTCGCTGCCGCCAAGGTGGCCGCGGGTGAGGCGGGTTACGCGGCGGCCCGAACCGCCCTCCAACTGCACGGCGCGATCGGCTACACGGACGAGTTCGACCTGTCGCTGTGGATCCGCAGGGCCCGCGCGCTGCGCTCCGCATGGGGCACGCCGTCCGTCTGCCGCGCCCGCGTCCTGGCGGGCTGAACGGCGTCGCGGACGGCACGCCGTGGGGTCCGCCGCGCCGAAGAGTGTTCCCCACTTGGGTATCTGATCCATGCTGGAGCGACCACCGGCGAGCGAACCCAGTGAACAGCGAGGGATGGCACAGATGCACCGGCCCCGGCCCACCCTGGAGAACGTGGCGCGGCACGCGGGTGTCTCCCGCGCGACCGTGTCCCGTGTTGTCAACGGCTCCACCACGGTGGGCGAGGACAGCCGGGAGGCGGTGCTGCGAGCCATCCAGGAACTCGGCTACATCCCCAACCAGGCGGCGCGCAGCCTGGTCACCCAGCGCACGGACTCCTTCGCGCTGGTGCTGCCGGAGGAGCCGGGCCGGGTCTTCTCCGACGACCAGTTCTTCCCCGGTGTGGTGCGCGGGGTGAGCCAGGAGCTGGAGGAGGCCGACAAGCAGCTGGTGCTGATGATGGCCCGCTCCGCCGCCAGCCGGGACCGGATCGAGCGGTTCGCGCTGGCGCGCCATGTCGACGGCGTCATGGTGGCGTCCATTCACGGCGCCGATCCGCTGCCCGGCTCCCTGGCCCGGATGGGGATCCCGGTGGTCTGCAACGAGCGGGCGCTGGGCGCGACGGCGCTGCCGTACGTCGGGGTCGACAACGCGGCGGGCGCGGCGCGCGCCGTCCGGCATCTGGCCGCCTCCGGCCGTACCCGGATCGGCACCGTGGCGGGGCCGCAGGACATGGTGGCCGGGATCGACCGGCTGGCGGGCTATCGGGCGGCGCTGCGGGACGCGGACCAGGAGCCGGCGGTGGCGGTCGGCGACTTCACCCGGGAGTCCGGCGTGGTGGCGATGCGGGAGCTGCTGGAGCGGCAGCCGGGACTGGACGCGGTGTTCGTGGCGTCGGACCTGATGGCCGTCGGGGCGCTGCGGACGCTGCGGCAGGCTGGGCGGCGGGTGCCGGACGATGTGGCCGTGGTGGGTTTCGACGACATCGAGCCCGCCCGCTACACCGAGCCACCGCTGACCACGGTGCGCCAGCCCATCGCCGAGATCGGCCGCAGGATGGCTGCTCAGGTGCTGCGGCTGGCGGCCGGGGAGCGCGTCGAACCCGCGCTCATCCTGCCGACCGAGCTGGTGGTGCGTGACTCGGGGTGACCGTACCGCCCGCCCGCACCGGCGCCCCGCTCAACCGCCGGTGTGCTGGAAGAGCAGGGTGCGGAACTCGCGCTCGAACGCGTCGTAGCGGCGCCGCAGCCCGGTGCCCGGCCAGTCGTCGGGCAGCAGCCGGGCGGGCAGCACGGGGTCGGTGAGCAGATGCCGCAGCGCGGCGGCGGCGACGGTAAAGCGCTGGGCGGGGCCCTCCGCGCGGTCCAGCGCCTCCCCCAGCAGCCGGGCCTGGCGGGCCCAGCCGTCCAGGTCCCACAGCCGCGCCGCGAGCGCGGCCGGATCGTCCTGTGGTGCGCCGGTGAACCAGCTGCACTGCCCGGCGGCGACGGCCGGCCGGGGGCGCACCAAGTTGGCGGGGCGCAGCCAGGTGCCCTCGCGGAGCTCGGCCAGCCGAAGGGTGGCCATGGTCTGGCGCAGTGCGGCGCGCTCGGCCGCAGCGCGCCGGTCGGAGGTGACGACGGCGATCTCCCAGCCGCCGTCCCAGCGCCGGGTGCGCGGGGCGCGGCTGTCGTCCTGGCGGGCCTGGCGGGCCAGCAGCCGGTCGGTGAGGCCGTAGTCGCCGTCGCGCTGCTCCAGGTCACCGGCGGCCACCATGCGGGTGAGCGCGACCCGGACGGTGCCCTCGGCGGCGCCGAAGAGCGCGCCGACGCGCACCAGGGTGCGGGCGGGCAGCCGGGGCGGATGATGGCCGAGCAGGGTGCTGAGCACGATCGAGCGCGCGGTCAGCGGCCGCAGCGTGAGGGTTCCGGTGTCGTCCATGCTGCTGGGCACCCTATCCATTACAGTTCTTCATCGCACATGATGGAAGTGTAAGACCGGCCCGGGTGAGACCGGTGAGACCGCCGCGACCGAGGAGTTGCCCGCCATGAGCCCGACGCATGAAGTCCTCAACCAGGCCCCGCCGCTCGTCGGCTTCACCACGGCGGACGACCCCGCCCTGCTGGAGGCGCTGCGGCGGGACGGCGGCGCCTGGGGCGAGCCGGAGGTCCGGGAGCTGGGCGCGCGGGCCGGCTCCGCCGAGGTCCAGGACCGGGCGCGGATGGCCGAGGAGCACCCGCCGGTGCTGCACACCCACGACCGGTACGGGCACCGCATCGACGAGGTCGAGTACCACCCGGCCTACCACCAGCTGATGGCGGAGGCCGTGGCGAGCGGCCAGCACGCGGCGGCGTGGAGCGAGAGCCGCTCCGGCGCCCATCTGGTGCGCGCGGCCAAGTTCTACACCTTCGCGCAGGCCGAGGCCGGACACGGCTGCCCGATCTCCATGACGTACGCCGCGGTCCCGGCGCTGCGCGCCGAACCGGAGCTGGCCGCCGCGTACGAACCGCTGCTGGCCGCCCGGGAGTACGACTTCGGGCTGCGTGCGCCGCTCGGCAAGCGCGGCCTGATCGCGGGCATGTCGATGACGGAGAAGCAGGGCGGCTCCGACGTCCGCGCCAACACCACCCGGGCCGTCCCCACCGACGACGGCACCTATGTGCTCACCGGCCACAAGTGGTTCACCTCCGCGCCGATGAGCGATGTCTTCCTGACGCTGGCCCAGGCCGACGAGGGGCTGACCTGCTTCCTGGTGCCGCGGGTCCTGCCGGACGGCACCCGTAACGCGCTGCGGTTGCAGCGGCTGAAGAACAAGCTGGGCAACCACTCCAACGCCTCATCGGAGATCGAGTACGAGCAGGCCGTGGCCTGGCGGGTCGGCGAACCGGGCCGCGGGGTGCGCACCATCGTCGAGATGGTGAACATGACCCGGCTGGACTGTGTCATCGGCTCGGCGGCGGGCATGCGCGCCGGACTGCGGCAGGCGCTGCACCACGCCGAGCACCGCCGGGCGTTCGGCGCCGAGCTGATCGACCAGCCGCTGATGCGCCATGTGCTGGCGGATCTGGCGGTGGAGTCGGAGGCGGCCACCACCCTCGCGATGCGACTGGCGGCGGCCCTGGACCGGTCGGAGGCCGGGGACGCGTCGGAGGCGGCGCTGCGCCGGCTCGGACTCGCGGTCAGCAAGTACTGGGTGTGCAAGCGCGGTTCGGCCCATGCCGCGGAGGCCCTGGAGTGCCTGGGCGGCAATGGCTACGTGGAGGACTCGGGGATGCCCCGGCTCTACCGCGAGGCACCCCTGCTGTCCATCTGGGAGGGCTCGGGCAATGTGGCCGCGCTCGATGTGCTGCGGGCGCTCGGCCGTGAGCAGGGCGCGCTCGACGCCTTCCTCGCCGAGGTCGAGACCGCGGCGGGGGCCGACACGCGGCTGGACGCGGCCGTGGCCCGGCTGCGCGCGCTGCTGCCCCAGCTCGGCGATCCGCAGCGGGCCCAGGTGCTGGCGCGCCGTCTGGCCGAGCAGATGACGCTGGTGCTCCAGGGCAGTCTGCTGGTGCGGTACAGCCATCCGGCGGTGGCCGACGCGTTCTGCGCCTCGCGGCTGGACGGCGACTGGGGGCACGCGTTCGGCACCCTGCCGCCGGGGACCGACACCGGACCGATCCTGGAGCGGGCCCGACCCAAGGACCTGCGGTGACATCGGCGGACGGCACGGCGGCGGTCCGTACCGAGCGGGCGGGTCCGGTCACCACCGTGGTGCTCGCCCGCCCCGAGGTCCGCAACGCGGTGGACGGGGCGACGGCCACCGCGCTCGCCGACGCCTTCCGCGCGTTCGACGCCGCCCCCGGCGCGCGGATCGCGGTGCTGTGGGGCGAGGGCGGCACCTTCTGCTCCGGCGCCGACCTCAAGGCGGTCGGCACCGAGCGCGGCAACCGCGTGGCCGAGGACGGCGACGGGCCGATGGGGCCCACCCGGATGCGGCTGTCCAAACCGGTGATCGCGGCGATCAGCGGCCATGCGGTCGCGGGCGGGCTGGAGTTGGCCCTGTGGTGCGATCTGCGGGTGGTGGAGGAGGACGCGGTCCTCGGGGTGTTCTGCCGCCGCTGGGGCGTACCGCTGATCGACGGCGGCACCGTACGGCTCCCCCGGCTGATCGGCGCGAGCCGGGCGATGGACCTGGTGCTGACGGGGCGTGCGGTACCGGCCCGGGAGGCGTACGACATCGGGCTGGCCAACCGGCTGGTGCCACCGGGAGAGGCCCGCGCGGAGGCGGAGCGGCTGGCCGCCGATATCGCCCGCTTCCCGCAGACGTGTCTGCGCGGCGACCGCGCCGCGCTGCTCGAGCAGGAGGGACTGCCGGAGGAGGAGGCGATGGCGCGGGAACTGCGCCATGGCCGAGCCACGCTGGCGGAGGGGCTGGACGGCGCGGCGCGCTTCGCGGCGGGCGCGGGACGGCACGGCAGCTTCGACGAGCTGTGAGACGCGGGCTCCGCACACCGGTACGTCGGGGGCGCAGCCGCCCCTGACGTCAACCTCGGCGCGATGAACTGCCGTACGACGTCCCCTATTCGGGGGAAATCACAGGGCCGTACGGCTGGTTCCGGTCCGGGCGTGCCAAAGATCCTCCTCGTGAACCGATGGCATCGCGCATGGCGTTCAGGGGTCCTCGTCGCGGCCCTGGTGTGCGCCTCGGCGGGGGCGACAGCCGCGGCCGATGGAACCGGTGGAAGCGGCGGCTCCGCGTCCGCCACCCCCGCTCCCCGGCGGACGGTCGACGTCCGGGTCCGCGCGGGAGTGACGGACGAGGGGGCGTACGCGGCCGCGCGGGTCGAAGTCCGCCCCGGATTCTGTGTGTACGCCATCGCCTCAGCCGGGAGGGACGGAGCGTCCGCCCAGTACGGACACTGCCCCACGCCGACCCCGACACCCACCCCGTCACCAACGCCTACACCCACCCCCACCCCCACCCCCACACCGACACCGACACCGACACTGACGCCTACACCCACGCCCACCCCCACCCCTTCCCCGACGCCAACACCCAGTCCCCCGCGGACCTCGGAGGCCCCGGCCACGGCGCCCGCGCCGGAGCGCCCCGCGCCCCGGCCCACCCCTCCGCGACCGGCGGAGCCCTCCCCCGGTGAACCCCCGTCGCCGTCCTCCGAGCCGACGCCCGCACCGACGCGGGCGCGCCCGGTCCAGGCGCAGACGTATCGCCCGCCCAGCCGCGAAGCGCCCCCCGACGGGACCTCGTTGGTCACCTTCACCCTGCTGCTCACGGCGCCCGCGGTGCTCGCGGCCGCCGCTCTCCGCCCGCGTTCGCGCTCCGCCTCGCGCGGCGGGCGGCGCGGCTGATCCGCCCTGCCGACCCGCTCCGGAGGTTGCCCATGCCCGAATGGCTGATTCTGACTCTTCTGATGGCCGGGGTCTGCACGGCCGTTGTGCTGGCCGCCGTCATCAACGCCCGCCGTCTCGGCGGGGACGACGACCCGAGCGAGACCCCCGATGTCCTCGACTACATGATCATGATGATCGGCGTGGTCTACGCGATCGTGCTGGGCCTGGCCATCGCCGGGGTCTGGGAGGCGCGCGGCGCCGCCCAGGACGGGGTGCGGACGGAGGCACAGGCACTCCACGAGGTGAGCGAACGGGCGAGCGTCTACCCGCGGTCCGTACGCGACCGGATCGATGAGGACATCGACGCGTATGTGGACCATGTGGTGTCCAAGGAGTGGCAGGTGATGATCGACAAGGGTGAGCTGACCGAGCGCGGCACGGCGCTGCTGAACGCCGTGCGCCACGAGGTCACCCACGCCCGGCCGCACACCGCGCTCCAGTCACAGGCGTATCAGCCGATGGTGGACGAGGTGGCGGCGGCCGACGCGGCCCGGACCGCCCGGCAGCAGAACGCGGGGCCGACCATGCCCCCGGTGGTCTGGATCGGGCTGGCGCTGGGTGCCGCGCTGGTCATCGGGCTGATCTTCACCTTGCAGATCCGCCGCTCACCACGGGAGTTGATGCTGTCCGTGATGTTCACCAGCCTGATCGTCTTTCTGCTCTTCCTGGTCTGGGACTTCGACGATCCGTTCGGACGCTCGGTCGGCGACACGACCGCGCCGTTCACCGATCTGTTTCCCAGCGCACGGGCAGGTGTTTGAGTCCGTTCTGGAAGTTGGAGGTGAGCCGCACCGGCTCCCCGGCGAGGCGCAGTCCGGGCAGCCGGTCGAGCGCGCCGCGCAGCATGGCCCGCATCTGGACGCGGGCCAGATGGGCGCCCATGCAGAAGTGCGGGCCGTAGCCGAAGCTGACGTGATCGTTGGGTGAGCGGGCGGGGTCGAAGCGGTCGGGGTCGGGGAAGACCGTCTCGTCGCGGTTGGCGGAGGCATGGAAGACCACGACCTTCTCACCGCGCCGGATCAACTGTCCGCCCAGTTCCACCTCGCGGGTGGCGGTGCGGCGGATATTCATGACCGGCGGCCAGAAGCGCAGCATCTCCTCCACCGCGGAGCCCGTGAGTTCGGGCCGGTCGCGCAACAGCCGGTGGCTGTCGGGGTGGTCGAGGAGGGTGAGCAGCCCGCCGGGGATGCCGTTGCGCAGCGTCTCGTTGCCCGCCACCGCGAACAGGAAGAACATGTTCTCGAACTCCTCGCGGCTGAGGCCCCCTTCCCGCATCCGCGCCATCACACTGCCGGGCCGGGGGCGTTCGGCCAGCGCATGGGCGTAGCCGAACATATCGGCCAGGGCCTCGCGGGAGCGCGGGTTCATCGGCCGTCCGTCCGGGCGGACCGCCGAGGCAGGCCGGAGGGCGAGGGCGGCGCGTCCCATGGGGCTCAGCTCCGCCGGGTCCGCGGTGCCGGACCCGGCGTAGTCCGTGTCCTGGTACCCGATGACCCGGTTCGACCAGTCGAACAGCAGCCGCCGGTCGTTCTCGGGGACGCCCATCACCTGGGCCAGGGTCCACACCGGCAGATCGGCCGCGAGTTCGGCGAAGTCGGCCTCGCCCCGGTCGGCCACGGAGTCGATGAGCGCCGCCGCGCGCTCCTCGATGACCGCTTCCAGCTCCCGTACCGCCCTGGGGTTAAGGGCGGCGGCGACGATCCGCCGGGTCCGGGAGTGGTCGGGCGGATCCTGGTTGAGCATCATCGCCCGGACGAAGTCGAGGTCGGCCGGGGTGTCGGGGTCACGGATCTGAGTGGCGCCGAGCCATGAGGAGAAGGTCTCGGGCGTGCGCAGCACCTGTTTGACGTCGGCGTGCCGGAACACCGCCCAGAAGCCGGGGCCCGCGGGCCACGCCCCGACCGCGGGTTCCTCGATCCGGCAGACGGGGCGGGTGGCGCGCAGTTCACGGAAGAGCGCGTAGGGGACGCCGGTGGCATAGGTCTCGGGAAGGAACGCCTCGACAGGGTTCACAGCCGAGACCGTACGGCGCCACCCGCCGGGTCCGTCAAGATGCCGACGGGCCCGTCAGAATGCCGACACCGAACGGGCGTCGGGGCGTCGTCACGCGACCGGCACCGGCAGCACCCGGCGCAGCGGGTCCTCGGGCAGCAGGCCGTGCGCCTTCCACTCGCGCGGATAGCCCACCGACACCTCCCGGAACGTCACCCCGTCCTCCACCGTGGTGCGGGGGATGTGCAGATGGCCGTAGACCACGGTCGCGGCGCGGAACCGGACGTGCCAGTCGGCGGTCAGCTCGGTGCCGCACCACAGGGCGAAGTCGGGGTAGCGCAGCACCCGGGTGGGCAGCCGGGTCAGCGGCCAGTGGTTGATGAGCACGGTCTGCACGGTGGGGTCGCACGCGGCGAGCTTCGCCTCGGTCTCGGCCACCCGGGCGCGGCACCAGGCGTCGCGGGTGGGGTACGGGTCGGGGTGCAGGAAGTGCTCGTCGGTGCAGACCACTCCGGCGTCATGGGCATGGGCCAGGGCGGCTTCCTTGGTGGTGATGCCGTCGAGGCGGAAGGTGTAGTCGTAGAGCAGGAACAGCGGGGCGATGGTCAGCGGTCCGCCGATGCCCTCCCAGAGGGGGTAGGGGTCCTCGGGCGTCACGATCCCTTTTGCCCGGCACATCTCCACCAGCGCCTCGTAGCGCGCCACGCCACGGGCCTCCAGCGGGTCCTTGGGGTGGGTCCACAGTTCGTGGTTGCCCGGCGACCAGATGACCTTGGCGAAGCGCTCGCTCAGCAGCCCCAGCGTCTCCTCGATCTCGGAGAACACCTCGCCGACGTCCCCGGCGACGATCAGCCAGTCGTCCTCGGAGCCCGGCCGCAGCCGCTCCACGATCGCCCGGTTCTCCTCGTAGGCCACGTGCAGGTCACTGATGGCGAGAAGCTCGCCTCGGTGCGTGCCGCCCATTGTTTCTCCTGTCGTACGGTGGCGGTCATGGTGCTTTGGCGCGGTGGTGCCCGGGTACGGGCCCGGTGATCGCCGGTCCGTCCCTGGCGCTAGCCTCGCAGATGTGGTGGACAAACTCCCCGAGTCTTTTGAGCGTGGCACCGACGGGCCGAAGGTCATCGTGGCCGGAGTGGACGGCTCCGATTCCTCCTGGCGTGCCGCGGCGTACGCCGCCGGCCTGGCCAGACGGCAGAACGCGCTGCTGGCCGTGGTCTATGTGCAGCCCGTGGTGCCCGTGGGCGCGGCCCTCGGCGCGGCGGTGGCCGACACCACGGGCGAGGTCGCCGAGGAGCTGCTCCGGGAGATCAGGGAGGCCGCCGAGCGGCTGCGCGGGGTGTTCGACGTGCGCTGGGAGTTCCACACCTTTCCCGGCGACCCCTACAGCGGTCTGGTGCGGGCGGCGGACGAGCTCACCGCGGACGCGGTGGTGGTCGGCGCGTCCGAGCAGGCCGGGCACCGTATCGTCGGCTCGGTGGCGGTCCGGCTGGTGAAGGCGGGGCGCTGGCCGGTGACGGTGGTTCCCTGAGGCCGGACCCCGACCGTCCGGCTCGCGGCCGGCGTCGGGGTGAGGCACGGTGGGAGAAGCGATTTCGAGGCAGGTCAGGTGGTCGTGTCCTCCAGCCGGAAGCCGACTTTCAGCCCCACCTGGTAATGCGCGATGCGCCCGCCTTCGAGGTGCCCGCGGATCTCCGTAACCTCGAACCAGTCCAGTTCTCGGAGAGTCTTGGAAGCCCGGTCGATGCCGCTCCTGATGGCGTCGTCGACGCTGTCGGCGGACGAACCCACGATCTCCGTCACCCGGTACGTGTGGCAGGACATACGTCTCTCCCCTCAACACGAACGTGGCCACCCCCCTCCACCGTGCACCCCGTAGCCCGACTCCGCGACTTTACAACGCCATCCGGGCCCGCCCGCCGACACGTCGAGCCCTTGCGGTACACGCGGGTGCGATCGTGATTCTCCCGGTTCGTCTCAGCGCCAGGAGCTACTGTCGCGAGCATGGTCGAACACGATGCCCTCAGTGCCACCCGCGATGCCTACGACGCTGCTGCCCTCACGTATGCGCAGCTGTTCCGCGGCGAGCTGCGTGACAGGCCCCTGGACCGCGCGATCTTGAGTGCCTTCGCCGAGGCTGTCAGCGCGGGTGGGGACGGTCAGGTCGCGGACCTGGGGTGTGGACCTGGCCATATCACTGCCCATCTGGACGGGTTGGGGGTGGCGGCGTTCGGCGTTGATGCCTCTCCTGCGATGATCAAGTTGGCTCGACAGGCTTATCCGGGACTGCGGTTCGAGGTGGGCTCGATGACCGCGTTGGACATCGCTGACGGCGTGCTGGACGGCGTACTCTCACGTTGGTCCATCATCCACACTCCGCCGCAAGAACTCCCCGTCATCTTGGCGGAGTTCCACCGTGTGCTGGCACCTGGCGGGCACCTTCTCATCGGCTTTTCGGCCAGCGATGGTCCGTCTCACCCGACGCAGGTCTTCGATCACGCAGTCGCGCCGGCCTATCGGTGGTCGCCGGATCACCTCGCCGCGATGCTGCGCACGTCCGGGTTGGCCGAGGTCGCCCGGATGGTTCGCGAGCCTCAGCCCACCGACCGACGGCAGTTCCAGGAGGTTCAACTGCTCGCCCGCAAAGCCTAGGCAGGGGCCGGTCCGACCGAGCGCATGACCGCATACGATCTGCCGGCCGCCCGCGGCGTCGTGTCAGCCGCGGGGCAGTACCGAGGACAGCACCGACGGCAGGGGGTACCAGTCGGCGGTCGCGAAGCTGGCGTGCCGGGTGGCGAGTTCGGCTACCCGGGCCTTGGCCTGCTCCTCGGTGGGGTGGGTGCCGTCGATGGCCGGGGGCACGCTCTGCGCGTCGGTCATGATCAGTAGGTAGTGACGGTCGTCGTACCAGGCGGTGTCGATCCCGCTGTTCACATAGGTGGCCGCGTCCCCGTCGAAGAACACGAACCAGGGGCGGATCGCGGCGTCGGTGTAGCGGGTGCGCGGATCACCCGCGGCGGCGTTGAGGACCGCGGGGAAGGCTGCGGCCTGCTTCAGGTTTCCGGCGGCGGCGAGGTCGCGGAGATGGGTGGCGTACTCACGGTCGGTCCACAGGTGGTCGAGGGGGTTGTTCTGCTCGACCGTGCCCGGGATCAGCTCGAAGACGAACTTGCCCGCGAGGGCGGAGCGGGCGGGCCAGCCGTCGGCCCGGACGGCCTCGTCGAGGGTGGCGTGGCCGCCGGTCACATCGGCGGGGCGCAGCAGGGCGTCGCCCAGGGTGCTGGTCAGCAGGGCGTCCAGCTCGGCCGGGCCGCGGCCGCCCTTGCCGTTGAAGCCGTCCTTCAGTTCGGTCTTGATGACGATGGGGCGGTGTCCCGGGTGGGCGTCGTGCCATGCCTTGAGATCGGCCAGACATCCGGCCAGGCTCTGGTTACGGGAGTTGGTGCGCAGTTCGGCCGCGGATCCGGCGTTGGCGCAGTTGTTGTTGTTGCCGAACGGGTTGCTGTGCGAGACCCGCCAGCCGGAGCCGAACGCGTTGGTCCACACGTCGAGTTCGAGCAGGGAGGCGCCGGAGTCGAGCGCGTCGGCGAAGTACGGGTACTTGTCCTTCTCGTACGCGTTGTGCACACCCACCGCCGTGGTGGCGGAGTAAGGCGGATCGTCCGGGGTGTCGGCGGGCGCCGCGCCCGCCGGTGCCGCCAGACACAGTGCGGCGGCCGCCGCGACGACCGCCACCGTGCCCGTGCGCCGGGCCCTCTCGCCCGCACCTCTGCCCAAGTGCCCCATGGTCCCCGCCCCTTGTCGACATCCCGTACACAACTGGGCAGTAGCGTACGGGAGTCGTCTCGCGGCGTACGAGAGGCGGGGTGCGCGCAGAGGGACGGGCCCGGGGCGGTGGCGCCCTGGGCCCGTCTCAGGTGGTGCGGATCACATGGAGTCAGGCGGCTCCGCCGACGAGTTCGCGGGCCGCGGCCACGATGGCGTCCGCGTCGATTCCGGCCTCGCGCAGTTGCTCGGCCGGGGTCGCCGAAACCGGCATCGTGCGTACGGCGAGCCGGATCAGCCGGGGTACCGGGCGGCCGTCGGTGAAGGCGTCCACGACCGCGTCGCCCAGCCCGCCTTCGGGGTGGTGGTCCTCCACCGTGATCAGTCGGCCGGTCGCCTCGGCGGCGGTGCGCAGCGCCTCGGCGTCCACGGGCTTGACCGAGTAGAGGTCGATGACCCGTGCCGGGATGGACGCCTCGGCGAGCCGGTCGGCGGCGGCGAGGGCCTCGGGCACGGTGACTCCGGCCGCCACGAGGGTGACACGGTCGTCCTCGGTGGCGCGCAGGACCTTGCTGCCGCCGACCGGGAACTCTTCGGTGGGCGGGTAGATCACCGGCGTTCCGCCGCGGGTGGTGCGCAGATAGCGGATGCCCGACTCCCGTGCCATGGCGGCGGTCAGCTGGGCGGTCTGGTTGGCGTCGCAGGGGTAGAGCACCGTGCTGCCGTGCACCGCCCGCAGGGCGGCCAGGTCTTCCAGGCCCATCTGGGAGGGGCCGTCCTCGCCGATGGCCACCCCGGCGTGGGAGCCGATGAGGTTGAGGTCGGCGCGGCTGATCGCAGCCATGCGGATGAAGTCGTGGGCACGGGTGAAGAACGCCGCGAACGTGGAGACGTACGGGGTCCAGCCGCGGGTCTGCATCCCGACGGCGGCGGCCACCAACTGCTGTTCGGCGATGTAGAACTCGAAGTAGCGCTCGGGGTGCTCCTTCTGGAAGTACTCCAGCCGGGTCGAGTCGCCCACCTCGCCGTCGAGCGCCACCACATCGCCGCGGGAGGTGCCGACGGCGGCCACGGCCTCGCCGAACGCGTCCCGGGTGGGGACGGTGTCGCCGGGGTTGAACCGCGGCAGGCGCAGCGGGCCCTCGGAGGCGGGGCGGGTGGGCGTGACCGTGGGCGGGCCGAGCACCGGCACCGCCAGGTTCCGTACCCCGCCGAGTTCGGTGATGGCCTCCTCGGGGTCCTTCAGCGGTTTGCCGTGCATCCCCTCCCGGTTCTCCACCGAGGCCACTCCGCGGCCCTTGAGCGTGCGGGCGATGATGGCGGTGGGGCGGCCGATGGTGGACATCGCCTCGCCGTACGCGCGGTCGATGGCGGCGATGTCATGGCCGTCGATCTCGATGGTGTGCCAGTCGAAGGCGCGGATGCGCCGGGCGTAGGCGTCCAGGTCCCATGCGTGGCGGGTGGGGCCGCGCTGGCCGAGCCGGTTGACGTCGATGACGGCGGTGAGGTTGTCCAGCCGGTCGAATCCGGCCTGCTCGAACGCCTCCCACTCCGACCCCTCGGCCATCTCGCTGTCGCCGATGAGCACCCAGACCCGGCCGGCCACATGGTCCAGCCGTTTGGCGGCCAGCGCCATGCCGACACCGTAGGGCAGGCCCTGCCCCAGTGAGCCGGTGGCCACGTCCACCCACGGCAGCCGGGGTGTGGGGTGGCCCTCCAGCCTGCTGCCGAAGGTGCGGAAGGTGAGCAGTTCCTCGTCGCTGATGGCGCCCGCGGCCTTGTAGACCGAGTACAGCAGCAGGGAGGCATGGCCCTTGGAGAAGACCAGGTGGTCATTGCCGGGGTGGTCGGGTTTTTCGAAGTCGTAGCGCAGATGGTTTCCCATGAGGACGGCCATCAGGTCCGCGGCCGACATCGAGGACGTCGGATGGCCGGATCCGGCGGCCGCCGCGGCGCGCACCGAGTCCACGCGGAGCTGCTGCCCGAGCTCGCTGAGCTGTTCGTGTCGCATGGTTCTCCTTCCCTGTCGGCCCCTGTCGGCGTCGGGGCGGTCAGCGGCCGGACGTGCGGGTCGTCCGGGCGGTCTCGGGGGACTCGGCGTCCAGCGGAACCGCCCAGGAGGGCACCATGCCGAGTTGCACCGCCTGGCGTGGCAGCGCCGCGTCGAGCAGCCAGTCGGCGGCCACCCGGACACGGTTGCCGGGCATGGCCATCAGGTGGTAGCCGCGGGTGACGGCGTTGGCGACCGGCCCGGCCAGCGGGATGTGCAGCGGGTCGGCGGCCCCCCGCACTCCGCCGAGGTCCACCGTGAACCCCAGGTCGTGGTGTTTGTAGGGCAGGCGCGTGCCGTGGCCGAGGGAGGCCAGGATGTTGTGGGCCGCGGTCCTGCCCTGGCGCTGGGCGTGCTGCGCGGTCATCGGGGTGAACTCGCCCGGCCGGGTCAGATCGGGCACCGCGGCGGCGTCGCCGCAGGCCAGCACCTCGGGATGGCCGGGTACGGCGAGGTACTGGTCCACCCGCAGCCGTCCGCGTTCGGTGGGCAGACCCAGGTCCTCCACCAGCGGATCGGGGCGCACCCCGACGCACCAGATCAGGGAGCGGGTGTCGATGAACTCGCCGTCGTCCAGCAGCACCCCCTCGGAGGTGGCCTCCTTCACGGTGGTGCGGGTGCGGACCTCGACCCCGCGTTTGCGCAGCACCCGGTCGGCCGTGCGGGACAGCCGTTCGTCCAGTTCCGGCAGGACCCGGGGGGCGATGTCGACCAGCACCCAGCGGGGCGGGGGCGCATCGCGCAGCGCGGTGTTCTTCCGGGCCAGCGCGTCGGTGAACAGCACTCCGTGGGCGGCCACCTCGGTGCCGGTGTAGCCGGCGCCGACCACTACGAAGGTGCGGCGGGCGGCGCGCTCCCGGGGGTCCTCGGTGGTGCCCGCCATCTCGATCTGGCGGGTCACATGGTCGCGCAGATAGAGGGCCTCGGGCATTCCGCGGAAGCCGTGGGCGTGCTCGGCCACGCCGGGGATCGGCAGCAGCTTGTTGACGCTGCCGACGGAGAGGACGAGCCGGTCGTAGCCCATCTCGCCGCGGTTGCCCTCCGGGTCCTCCCACACGACCCGGCGGCCCGCGAGGTCCACCGAGTGCACCTCGCCGAGCACCAGCCGGACATGCGGCAGGGTGCCGGTGAGGGAGACCGAGACCCGTCGGGGTTCGAGAAGTCCGGCGGCCACCTCGGGCAGCAGCGGAAGATACAGAAAGTAGTCATTGGGGTTGATCAGGACGATCTCCGCCGCGTCGCGCAGGGTGCGGGAGAGCCTACGGGCGGCCTGGTAGCCGGCGAATCCGGCACCGACGATCACGATGCGTACTGGGCTCACGGGGACTCCCGGACAGGACGGAACCAGAGGGCTCCAAGTGCCCGTGCGGACCGGGGCCAAACCTGCCTGGCGGGTGGCCCCGGCCGCGGGGACAATGACCGGCGGTGTCCGGTCGCCCCCGGAGCGAGCGCTGGGGTCAGCGGCGTTTGCGGGCCGCCGTCTCCCCGTCGACCGGCTCGTCCCAGTCGATGCGGTAGCCGGTCACCCAGTCGGTGGTGGCCGCGCCGCCCGCCCGGTCCAGCCGTCGGGGCAGTGTGGCGTCGCGCAGGGCGCGTTTGACCGGGCCGGGGGCGGTGCGGCGGGCCATGCCCGCGCTGGACTGGGCCACCTTCTCGACGCGCTCGCGGCGCAGCGCCTCGTAGGCGGCGAAGGCGGCGCGTGGGCGGCGCAGATCGCGCAGGCACTTGGCGAGCACCACCCCATCCTCGATGGCGAGGGAGGCGCCCTGTGCGGCGTTGGGAGCGCAGGCGTGTGCCGCGTCCCCCACGATGACCATCCCGTCCGAGGACCAGGTGGGAGTGGAGACGATGTCGTAGGCGCCGGTGGCGATGATGTTCTCGCCGGTGGCGCCGATGATCCCGGCGGCCGCGGTCTGGTCCGCCGTGAACAGCCCGGTGAGCCGTTCGCGCCACTGCCCGGGGGTGACAGCGGCCAGTTCCTCCTGCGGCAGCTCGGGGGCGGGGGCGTTGGTGAACCACCAGATCTCGCCGTCCGGCGCGGTGGTGCAGCCGAAGAACGCCTGTTTGCCGAAGATCATGGTGTAGGTGTCGGGGTCCGGGGGCGCGGGGACGTCACGTGCGTAACCGCACACGGTCTGCTGTCCGGTGTAGCGCGGCCGGGGCGAGCCGGCGTCGATGGTCCGGCGGATCAGGGAGTGGATGCCGTCGGCGCCGATGAGCACATCGGCCACCGCCCGGCCGCCGTCGGCGAAGGAGCCGACGACCGTACCGTCGGGGCTGGTGTGCGCGGCGAGCAGCCGTTTGCCGTAGGCGATGCGCACCCCGCGGCGCACCGCCTCCTCGCGCAGCACCCGGACCAGGGTGGCACGTTTGATGGTGCGGCCCCCGAGACCGCCGTCCTCCGAGCCGGACATCGGCTTGCGGCCGAGCCGTTTGCCGGTGTCGCTGATGAAGTCGACATGGCCGGCCGCGAAGGAGTGGTCCAGCACGGGTTGGTGGGCGTCGATCGTGCGCAGCGCCTCCAGGCCGTTGGCCGCGACGACGAGGAACGCGCCCATGTCGATAACGTCTTCAGGGTATGCCTCGTGGACGACCGCGTCGATCCCGGCCTTGTGCAGGGCCATCGCGGTCACCGTGCCGGCGATGCCGCCACCGATGATCAGGGCTGTGGTCATGGCCACCATATGGCGGGGTTGACTCGCCCAGGTCAAGAGAGTGTTGTCAACTGACCGCTCTTGTGAGCTATTTGAGCAGGCGGGACATTCTGCGGTCGGCAAGTGGTCTGCCGTCGGTCTGGCAGGTGGGGCAGTACTGGAGCGAGGAGTCCTTGAAGGACACCTCGCGGACCGTGTCCCCGCACACCGGGCACGGCTCGCCGGTGCGCCCGTGCACCCGCATCCCGCTGCGCTTCTCCGCCTTGAGGTCGCCGGCGGCCAGTCCGCGGGACCGCTCGACGGCCGAGCGCAGCGTGGTGTCCATCGCCTCGTACAGGGCGGCGATCTCCTCCTCGCCGAGATCGGAGGCCAGCCGGTAGGGCGACATCTTCGCGGCGTGCAGGATCTCGTCCGAGTAGGCGTTGCCGATTCCGGCGATGACGCTCTGGTCGCGCAGCACCCCCTTGATCCGGTGGCGTACGCCGCGCAGCAGTCCGGCGAACGCCTCGGGGTTGAAGGAGCCGTCCAGCGGGTCCGGGCCGAGCCGGGCGATCCCCGGGACATCCTCGGGGGAGCGTACGCAGTACACCGCCAGCCCCTTGCGCGATCCGGCCTCGGTGAGGTCGAAGCCGGAGCGCTCCGGACCGGCCAGGACCAGCCGCAGCGCCAGCGGGCCCTTGCCGGGGCGCGGCGGGGCCTCGGGCAGGCCGTCCTTCCAGCGCAGCCAGCCCGCGCGGGCGAGATGGACGACCAGATGGGGTCCGTCGGTGGCCAGGTCCAGGAATTTGCCGTGGCGCCGCACCGCCGTGACGGTCCGGCCCTCGAGGGCGGTCAGCGGCGGATCGTAGGTCTTGAGCACGCTCACCGCGACGGGGAGCACACGGTCGATCTCCCGGCCGACGGCGCGCTCGGCCAGCATCCCGGCGAGGGCCTCCACCTCGGGCAGTTCCGGCATGCCCCCAGTGTGCCGCAGGGCCACGCCGGTCGCGCCGCCTCAAGGTGCGGCCACCCCCGCAACCGCTCCGGGCTGCGTTCTGGGACTCCCTCCCTTACTGTCTCCTTTTGTTCCCTTTGTCGTGTTTGTCCCCGCACGGAGAGGTTCCCATGGTCGACACCGGACAGCAGGAGCAGTCCGTACGGAGTCACGGGCACGACGCGGCGGCACCTCCGGCACCCGGGCACTACGAGGCATACGAGGGCGGCAGTCCGGAGGCCGAACGGGTGCTCTTCGACAAGCTGGCGAACGAGCTGATGCGGGTGCAGCGCACCCATCGGGACACCGCGGGCGCCCCCCAGCTGCTGCGCACCTTCCACGCCAAGGCGGCGCTCGGCGTGGAGAACGCCCGGCTGCGGTTCCACGACGACCTCCCGCCCGACCTGTGCGTGGGCTACGCCCGGCCGGGCGCCGAGTACCCGGCCGTGGTGCGGCTGTCCAACGCCGGCGGCACCGAGCGCCACGACGCCTCGCCCGATCTGCGCGGGATGGCGGTCCGGGTGCAGGCCGGGCCCGAGGAGACCCACGATCTGCTGGCCACCAGCTTCCCGGTGTCCCATGCCGCCGACGCCCGGGAGTTCGTGGCGTTCGCCAAGGCCATGGCGGGCGCGACCAACAGCGTCGAGCAGGCTTTCGGGCTCTTCGTCCGGCTGCCGCTGGCGGTGGGCTGGGGCACCGCGGACCGGATGCGCCGCAATGTGCGCACCGCCACCCGGCACACCGTCGGCTCACTGGCCCGGGAGACCTTCTGGAGCCGGGGCGCGATCCTGTGGGGCGACGCGGGGCCGGTCCGCTATCAGCTGCGCCCCGCGCCCGGCGGCACCCCCGCTCCCCCGCCCGACCGCGGTGACCCCGACTATCTCCGCCATGAGCTGGCGCTCCGGCTCGCCACCGGTGATATCGCCTTCGAGCTGTGCGTACAGCGCTACCGGGACGAGCGCCGCACACCGGTCGAGGACGGATCGGTGGAGTGGCTGGAGAGCGACGCCCCCGTGGTGCCGGTCGCCCTGCTGACCGTGGAGCGCCAGGACCTGGACTCCGCCGACGCCCGCTCCGCCGCCCGCCGGGTCGAGCAGCTGGCGTTCAACCCCTGGCACACCACCGAGGAGTTCCGGCCGCTGGGCAATCTCAACCGGGCCCGCAAGGCCGCGTACGAGGCCGCCGCCGCACACCGCCTCGGACTGCGCTTCACCAGCCCCGAGCCCTGGCACAACACCCTGCTGGGAGTGCCGATGCGGGCGGCCTTCGGACTGGTCAACCGCTATGTGCCCTGGCACCGGCTGCCGGTCCCGCTGGGTCTGCTCAACCTGGTGGCGCTGCGGCAGACCCTGCGCCGGTTCAACCTCATCGACCCCGAGGTGCGCCAGGCCCCGCCGCACCCCGACCCGGCGCCCGCGCAGCTTGATGAGAAGCTGCGTACCCGACGCTCCTACGACGGCTCGTACAACGATCTGTCAGCCCCGGACATGGGCGCGGTGGGCGCCGCGTTCGGCCGCAACCTCCCGCCGGTGTACCGGCCGGATCTGTTCAACGTCCCGAACCCGGTCACCGTCAGCGACACCCTGCTGGCCCGGGAGCGCTTCATCCCGGCCACCTCGCTCAACGTCCTGGCCGCCGGGTGGATCCAGTTCCAGGTGCACGACTGGGTGGACCACCGCCGCTGTCCGGCCGGTGGCAGAACGGTCGAGGTCCCGCTGCCACCGGGCGCCACCTGGCACAACACCCCCGGCGGACCGGCCGAGAAGGTGATGCGGTTCGCCGAGAACGAGGGCATCGACCTGCCCGGCGACCGGCCGCCGATCCTCTTCCCCAACACCGCCTCCCACTGGTGGGACGGCTCGGAGGTGTACGGCGGGGACGAGCGGACCGCGACCTCGCTGCGCGAGCCTGGCGGTGGCGCGGCGCTGCGCCTGGAGGACGGCCATCTGCCGCTCGGCGCGGGCGGGGTGCCGCTGACCGGCTTCACCCAGAACTGGTGGCTGGGCCTGAGCGTGCTGCACACCCTCTTCGCCCGTGAGCACAACGCGGTCTGCGAGGCGCTGCGCCGCACCTATCCGGCGATGAGCGAGGAGGCGGTGTACCACACCGCCCGTCTGGTGGTCTCCGCGCTCATCGCCAAGATCCATACGGTGGAGTGGACCCCGGCCATCCTCGCCACCGAGGTCATCGACATCGGGCTCAAGACCAACTGGCAGGGCCCGCCCGACCGCTGGCTGAGCAAACTCGGGCTGTGGCTGGTCGAGGCGAACGCGCTGCACGGTATCCCCCGCACCGTGCCGGAACACCACGGCGTCCCGTACGCGCTCACGGAGGACTTCGTGACCGTCTACCGGATGCATCCGCTGCTCCCGGACGACGTCGAACTGTGCGACCACCGCTCCGGGCAGCGGCTGGAGTCGCTGGACTTCCACCAGGTGCGGGGCCCGGCGGCGGAGGTGGTGCTGCGCAGGACGGGACTGGCGAGCAGCCTGTACTCGTTCGGTATCGCCCACCCCGGCGCGATCACCCTCAACAACTTCCCCCGCGCGCTGCGCCGCTTCGAGCGGGACGGCGAGATCATCGATCTGTCGGTGGTCGATCTGGTGCGCACCCGGCGCCGGGGGGTGCCGCGGTACAACGACTTCCGGACCGGGCTGCACAAACCGCGGATCCGCTCCTTCGGGGAACTGGCCGCCGACCCCGACACCGCCGCCCGGCTCGAGGACGTCTACGGTTCGGTCGACGCGATCGACACCATGGTGGGGCTGTTCGCGGAGAACCCACCCGAGGGCTTCGGCTTCAGCGACACCGCGTTCCGTATCTTCCTGCTCATGGCCACCCGGCGGATCCAGAGCGACCGCTTCCTCACCGCGGACTTCCGGCCCGAGGTGTACACGCCCCTGGGGCTGGACTGGGTGGAGAGGGGGAGCATGAGTTCGGTGATCCTGCGGCACTGCCCGGAGCTGGCGGGGCTGCTGCCGCGTGGCGCGAGCCCGTTCGCGCCCTGGCGGCCGGTGGTACCGTCCTCCGGCCGACGAGGCAGCGACAGGCCCGAGGAGCGGCCCTCATGGAGTGGTTCACCGCAAACGGCTACTGGCTGAGCCGTCTGGTCTTCCAGCGGGGGCTGGCCGCCGTCTACCTGATCGCCTTTCTGGTGGCGGTCGGCCAGGGACCTGCGCTGATCGGCGCGCGGGGGCTGACACCGGTGCCGCGGTTCGTGGCCCGGGTGCCGTTCCGGGAGTCGCCCAGCCTCTTCCATCTGCACTACTCCGACCGGTTCTTCGGCGTCTGCGGCCTGCTGGGCGTGGCGCTCTCGGCGGCATTGCTGGCCGGGGCCGCGGACCGGGTACCGCTGGGGGCGGCGATGGCGGCCTGGCTGGTGCTGTGGCTGCTGTATCTGTCCATCGTCAACGTGGGTCAGGTGTGGTACGGCTTCGGCTGGGAGTCGCTGCTGCTGGAGACGGGGTTCCTCGCCGTCTTCCTGGGCAACGCGGATACCGCACCGCCCGTGCTCGTCCTGTGGCTGCTGCGCTGGCTGCTGTTCCGGGTGGAGTTCGGCGCCGGGCTGATCAAGATCCGGGGCGACCGGTGCTGGCGGCAGCTGACCTGTCTGTACTACCACCATGAGACCCAGCCCATGCCCGGTCCGCTGAGCTGGTACTTCCACCATCTGCCGAAGCGCCTGCACCGGGCGGAGGTGGCGGCCAACCATGTGGCGCAGCTGGTGGTGCCGGTGGCGCTGTTCACCCCGCAACCCGTCGCCAGTGTGGCCGCCGGAATCATTGTGGTGACCCAGCTGTGGCTGGTGGCTTCCGGAAACTTCTCCTGGCTGAACTGGCTGACGATCCTGCTGGCCCTGTCCGCGGTCGACGGACGGCTCGCGGCCGGGGTGCTTCCGCTGCCCGAACCGCCCCACCCGGCCGCTCCCCCGGTCTGGTACCAGGGGGTGGTGCTGGCCGCCACCGCGCTGGTGCTGGTGCTCAGCTACTGGCCGGCCCGCAATCTGCTGTCCGGCCGTCAGCTGATGAACTACTCCTTCAACCCGCTCCACCTGGTCAACACCTACGGGGCCTTCGGCAGTGTGAACCGCAGCCGCCAGGAGGTGGTGATCGAGGGCACCGACGAACCGGTGATCACCCCGGCCACGGTGTGGAAGGAGTACGAGTTCCGCGGCAAACCGGGCGATGTACGGCGGATGCCGCGCCAGTTCGCCCCGTACCATCTGCGGCTGGACTGGATGATGTGGTTCGCCGGGATCTCACCGGCCTACGCGGGGTCGTGGTTCTCGCCGCTGGTGGCCAAGCTGCTGCTGAACGACCGGGCGACACTGAAGCTGCTGCGAGTGTGCCCGTTCCCCGACGCCCCGCCCTCGCATGTACGGGCCCGGCTGTATCTGTACCGCTTCACCACCCGGCAGGAGCGGCGCGCCAGTGGGGCTTGGTGGCACCGCACCCTGTTGACCGAGTTCCTGCCACCGGTCCGGCTGGAGAACGTGGACCCGGCCGACCGCCCCCACCGCTGACCCCCGTACGGTCAGTGGTCGTCAGGCGCGGCCCGGTGCACCGGGCCGTGGGCGGTGAGACAGTGCTCCGCGCGCGGGGCCCCGGCGTCGTAGTGGCCGCCGAGGCCCTGCGGCGGCGAGGTGTGCTCGTCGGCATGGTCGACCTGGAGGGTGGTGTGGGTGATGCCGTACTCCCGCTCCAGCACCTCTTCGAGACCCTGCCGCACCGCGTGGCAGTCGCCGAGCGGGGCCACCAGCACATGGGCGGAGAGCGAGACCTCCCCCGAGGTGATCTGCCAGACGTGCAGATCGTGCACCTCGACCACCTCGTCATGGGACACCAGCCGGTTGCCCACCTCGTCCGGCTCGACCCCGGCGGGCGCCGCCTCCAGCAGCACCCGGCCGGAGGCCCGTACCAGCTGCACCCCGGCCTTGAGCATCAGGGCGATCGCGACGAGCGCGGCGATCGCGTCGGCGCGGGCGAAGCCGGTCGTCACCACGACAAGTCCGGAGATGGCGGTGGCGATGAAGGCGTACAGGTCGTTCAGCACATGCTGGAAGGCGCCCTCCACATTGAGCGAGGAGCGGTTCGCCTTCGACATGCACCAGGTCGCCGCGATGTTCACCGCGACCCCGACCAGTGCGGTGATCAGGGTGAGCCCGCCGGTCACCTCGGGCGGATCGACAAGCCGTTCCACCGCCTCATATCCCAGCAGCAGACCGAACAGCAACAGCGAAAGTCCATTCGCCTGCGCGGAAAGGATTTCCGCCCGCTTGAGACCATAGGTGTAACCGCCGCGCGCGGGCCGGGCGGAGAGGCGGATCGCGATGAGCGCGAGCACGATGGCGGCGGCGTCGGTGAGCATATGGGCGGCGTCGGAGAGCAGCGCCACCGAGCGCGCTATCACCCCGATCACCACTTCCACCAGCATAAATGAGGTGATCAGCGCCAGCGCCAGGGACAGCCACCGGCGGTCGGCGTTCTCCGCCACCCCATGTGCGTGTCCGTCGTGGCCCTCGCCGTGCCCGTGCGTATGAGCGCCCACCCGCTCCTCCTTCGGATCGCCTTCGGGACAGCGCAATTGAAACAGCCCGGAGGTGAATTCACCAAAGGCTGCAATGGACACGGTTATCAAGAGAGTTTATGGCTCATCAATTCTCTCTTTTTGAATGCGGCAACGCTTTTCATTGCCATACCGAAATGTGGACACCGCCGGACGGGTGTGCGAAGCCACGCCGGTGCGGGTGAGCTCAGCCCCGGGGAGGTGACCTGACGGGATGTGGCGCGTTGGCCGAATATGACGACGACGATGCGACGCCGTTCTCTCTCGCAGCCGAGCAGAGCGCTGGACCGGAGCACCGAAGGCGGCGGAACGGTTCATCAGACCGTTCACCAGTCAACATCCGTACCGATCTATGCGGCCCTGGTCGAGCGCTGGGCGTCCGCGGGCCGCGCGATCCCCGGGCGCTACGACCGCGAGTGGGCCGAGTTGGTGAACTGCCCGCCCTGGCCGGACCGGGTCCGCGCGGCCGCCCGGCCGTCGGGCAACTGAGCCACGCCGGGCGCTCCGCGCCCGGACCACCGCAGCGCGGCGGGGGCCGGTCCCCGTGAACCGGCCCCCGCCGCGTCGCCGGTCCCCCGGTGGCGCGTACGGCGCGCGTACGGCTCAGTCGTCGCCGCCCTCGAGACCGCCCTCGGCCTCGAGGTAGAGCTCCCGCACCCGCTCCAGCACCTCCGGGTCGGGCTCCGCCCACAGCCCCCGGCTCTCGGCCTCCAGCAGCCGCTCGGCCATGCCGTGCAGCGCCCAGGGGTTGACCTCCTCCAGGAACGCGCGGTTCTCCGGGTCGAGCAGATAGCTCTGCGCCAGCTTGTCGTACATCCAGTCGGCGACCACACCGGTGGTGGCGTCGTAGCCGAAGAGGTAGTCCACCGTCGCGGCCAGCTCGAACGCGCCCTTGTAGCCGTGGCGGCGCATCGCCTCGATCCAGCGGGGGTTGACCACCCGGGCGCGGAAGACCCGGGACGTCTCCTCGTGGAGGGTGCGGGTGCGGACCGTCTCGGGGCGGGTGGAGTCGCCGATGTACGCGGCGGGCGCGGTGCCCTTCAGCGCGCGCACAGTGGCCACCATGCCGCCGTGGTACTGGAAGTAGTCGTCCGAGTCGGCGATGTCGTGCTCACGGGTGTCGGTGTTCTTCGCCGCGACCGCGATCCGCCGGTAGGCGCTCTCCATCTCCTCGCGGGCCGGACGCCCCTCGAGACCGCGCCCGTAGGCGTAGCCGCCCCAGACCGTGTACACCTCGGCGAGATCGGCGTCGGTGCGCCAGTCCCGGCTGTCGATCAGCTGGAGCAGCCCGGCGCCGTAGGTGCCCGGGCGGGAGCCGAAGATACGGGTGGTGGCGCGGCGCTCATCGCCATGGGCGGCGAGGTCGACCCGGGTGTGCGCCCGTACGTAGTTGTCCTCGTCGGCCTCGTCGAGCGAGGCGGCGAGCCGTACGGCGTCGTCCAGCAGCCCGACGACATGCGGGAAGGCGTCCCGGAAGAAACCGCTGATGCGCAGGGTGACATCGATGCGCGGGCGGCCCAGCTGCTCGAGGGCGACGGGCTCGAGCCCGGTCACCCGCCGCGAGGCGTCGTCCCACACCGGGCGGATGCCCAGCAGCGCCAGCGCCTCGGCCACGTCGTCGCCGGAGGTGCGCATCGCGCTGGTGCCCCACAGCGAAAGACCGACGGAGGTCGGCCACCGGCCGTCGTTGTCGGCGCGGTAGCGCTCCAGGAGCGAGTCGGCGAGCGCCTGACCGGTCTCCCAGGCCAGCCGGCTGGGCACGGCCTTGGGGTCGACGGAGTAGAAGTTGCGGCCGGTGGGCAGCACGTTGACCAGGCCGCGCAGCGGGGAGCCGGACGGGCCCGCCGGGACGAAGCCGCCGCCGAGCGCGTGCACGGCGTGATCGATCTCGTCGGTGGTGGCGGCCAGCCGCGGCACCACCTCGCGGGCGGCGAAGTCGAGGATCGGGGTGACCGCGGCACGCTGCTCGTCGGGCAGGGTGAGGACGGCCTTCTCGACCGCCTTTGGGGCCCAGTCCGCGTCCTCCATCGCCTGGACCAGGGCGCGGGCGCGCTCCTCGGCCTCGTCGGCGCCGGTGCGGGTGGCGGCCGACTCGTCCAGTCCGAGCGCCTCGCGCAGTCCGGGGAGCGCGGTGGTGCCGCCCCAGATCTGGCGGGCGCGCAGGATGGCCAGCACCAGGTTGACGCGTGCCGGGCCGGTCGGGGCGGCGCCGAGGACATGCAGACCGTCGCGGATCTGGGCGTCCTTGACCTCGCACAGCCAGCCGTCGACATGGAGCAGGAAGTCGTCGAAGCCGTCGTCGTCGGGGCGGGCCTCGAGACCGAGGTCGTGGTCCAGCCTGGCGGCCTGGATCAGGGTCCAGATCTGGGCGCGGATGGCGGGCAGTTTGGCCGGGTCCATCGAGGAGATGGCGGCGTACTCGTCGAGCAGCTGCTCCAGGCGCGCGATGTCGCCGTAGGAGTCGGCGCGGGCCATCGGCGGCACCAAGTGGTCGACCAGGGTGGCGTGGACGCGGCGCTTGGCCTGGGTGCCCTCGCCCGGGTCGTTCACCAGGAACGGATAGATCAGCGGCAGATCGCCGAGCGCGGCGTCGGGACCGCAGGCGGCGGACAGGCCCGCGTTCTTGCCCGGCAGCCACTCCAGATTGCCGTGCTTGCCCAAGTGCACCATGGCGTCGGCGCCGAAGCCGCCGTCGGCCCGCGGGGTGGCCATCCAGCGGTAGGCCGCCAGGTAGTGGTGGGAGGGCGGCAGATCGGGGTCGTGGTAGATGGCGATGGGGTTCTCGCCGAAGCCGCGCGGCGGCTGGATGACGATCAGGAGGTTGCCGTGGCGCAGCGCGGCCAGGACGATGTCGCCGTCCGGGTTGCGGCTGGTGTCGACGAACATCTCGCCGGGCGGCGGGCCCCAGTGCTCCTCGACCGCCTCGCGCAGTTCCTCGGGCAGGGTGGCGTACCAGCGGCGATAGTCGGCGGCGGGGACCCGGACCGGGTTGGCGGCGAGCTGCTCCTCGGTCAGCCACTCCTGGTCGTGGCCGCCCGCGTCGATCAGGGCGCGGATCAGTTCGTCGCCGTCGCCGGAGACCAGGCCCGGGACCGCGTCCGGCCCGTCCTCGGGGCCGAGGTCGTAGCCTGAAGCGCGCAGCCGGCGCAGCAGGGCGACGGCGCTGGCGGGGGTGTCGAGGCCAACGGCGTTGCCGATCCGGGAGTGCTTGGTCGGGTAGGCGGAGAGCACCAGCGCGAGGCGCTTGTCGGCGGCGGGTATGTGGCGCAGCCGGGCGTGTCGTACCGCGATCCCGGCGACCCGCGCGGCGCGCTCGGGGTCGGCGACGTAGACGGGCAGACCGTCCTCGTCGACCTCCTTGAAGGAGAACGGCACGGTGATGAGGCGGCCGTCGAACTCGGGGACGGCGACCTGGGTCGCGGCGTCCAGCGGGGAGAGCCCCTCGTCGTTCTCCTCCCAGGCGGTGCGCGAACCGGTCAGGCACAGCGCCTGGAGCACGGGGACGTCGAGCCGGGCGAGCGCGCCCGCGTCCCACGCCTCGTCGTCACCGCCCGCGGAGGCGTCGGCGGGCCGGGTGCCACCGGCGGCGAGCACGGTGGTGACGACCGCGTCGGCCGCGCCGAGGGCTTCGATGAGCTCGGCCTCGGGGGCGCGCAGCGAGGCGACGAACAGCGGGAGCGGGCGGCCTCCGGCGTCCTCCACGGCCCGGCACAGGGCCTCGACGAAGGCTGTGTTGCCGCTCATGTGGTGGGCGCGGTAGTAGAGCACCGCGACGGTGGGGCCGGTACCGGTGCGCGCGGTGCGCTCCAGCGGGCCCCAGGTGGGGGCGGGCGCGGGCGGTTCGAAGCCGTGGCCGGTGAGCAGCACGGTGTCGGAGAGGAAGCGGGCCAGCTGGGCCAGGTTTCCGGGGCCGCCGTGGGCGAGGTAGGCGTGGGCCTCGGCGGCGATGCCGACCGGGACCGTGGACGCCTCCATGAGCTGGGCGTCCGGGGCCTGTTCGCCGGTGAGGACCACCACCGGGCGATCGCCCGCGAGCAGGATGTCCAGCCCTTCCTGCCAGGCGCGGAGACCGCCGAGCAGCCGTACGACGACGAGGTCGGCGCCCTCGAGCAGGCCGGGGAGGTCGTCGAGTGCGAGCCGGGCCGGGTTGGCCAGGCGGTACGGCACCGGGCCCGTGGCGGCACGGGCACTGAGCAGGTCGGTGTCGGACGTCGACAGCAGCAGGATCATGGCTCAGCGCCTTCCTCGGGGTCCGCGCCCCGGGCGGGTTGAAGACGGCGGGAGTTCCTGGCTCGCGCGGCTGCTGCCGTGCTCACAGTGGCGGGACCGCGCCGGAATCACACCGGCTTCCTCCCCTGACGCCGTCTTGTTGCGTCCGGCGGGCCGGGTCGGCCCGCCGCTGAGCATAGTAAGCGTTGCTGACCTGCCACGGGACGGAGAGGGCCGGGAAATCGTCGGTATGCTCGCCGCCATGCCCCTCCCCCCGACAACCGTCCCGCCCGGGGATCCAACGCCCGCCGCCGGTGTCCGGGCCCGCTCCGCCGGGGACCGGACGGTCGCCGCGGATCGCGGTGGGCGCGATGACGCATGCCCCGGCGCACTGCGGCTGCACCCGGCGCACGACGGCGCACTGGCTCGTATCCGGCTGCCCGGCGGGTTGTTGACGGGACGTCAGGCGAGGGCACTGGCGGAGGTGACGGAAGAACTGGGCGACGGCCGGGTGGATCTCACCTCCCGGGGCAATCTCCAGCTACGCGGCCTGGCCGAGGGGTGCGGGGCACGGCTGGCGGACCGGTTGCGGACGGCCGGGCTGCTGCCGTCGGACGCACACGACCGAGTGCGCAACATCGTGGCATCACCGCTGAGCGGCCTGGACGGCGCCGGACACACCGACGCACCCGCCTGGGCACGGGAGTTGGACACGCTGCTCTGTACGGCCGGGTCCGGTGAGTTGACGGGTTTGTCGGGGTTGTCAGGGCGTTTTCTGTTCGCGCTGGACGACGGGCGGGGCGATGTGGCCACCTTGGGCGCTGATGTGACATTGCTCGCAACACCTGGCGGCGGGGCCGCGCTGCGGATGGGCTCGGCCGGATCGGAGGGTGCGACCGGCCCCGTCCTGTGTGTCACGGCGGCCGGGGACGCGCCGCGCGCCGCCGCGCTGGCGGCCCTGGAATTCCTGACGAGAGCGGAGGAAAGCGGCATCCGGGCCTGGCGGGTTCGGGACCTTCCTCCGCAACACGCCGTGACGGCCCAGGGGTTGGCGGCACGGCTCACCGAGGCGGGCATCGCCCTCGGCTCGGACCCGGACATCGCACGCGGACCGGACGGGGCGCACCGAGCAACCGGGCCCGCACCCGGGCCGGTGGCCGGGCCGGACGGGTGCCACGCGGTGTCCGTGGCCGTCCCGCTCGGCCGGATGAGCGCCGCGCAGTGGCGGCTGCTCGCCGCGCTCGCCTCCCGGGACGGGACGGACGAACTGCGTGTGACACCCTGGCGCGGCGTGGTGCTCCCGGGGTTCACCCCGGAGGGCGGCCGGACCGCGGCGGCCGAACTGGCCGCGGCCGGGCTGGTGACCGATGCCCGCTCACCCTGGCTGGGCGTCGGCGCCTGCACCGGGCTGCCCGGATGTGCCAAGTCGCTGGCCGATGTGCGTACCGACGCCGGGCGGACGGTGGCGGGCACGGTGACGGGCGGCGAGCCCCGTACCGATCCGCTGCCGGTGTACTTCTCCGGCTGTGAACGGCGCTGCGGCCACCCCGGCGGCCGCTGGGTGGACGCGCTGGCGACCGACGGGGGCTACCGGATCACCGTACGGGGCGCACCGGGCACGGCGGGGGCGCCCGAGGACCCGGACGGTGTGGACGTGACAGCAGAGCAGGTGGCCGACGCCGTGGCGGCGGCCCGCGGAACGAGATGATCGAGGGCACAGTGTTCGACTACGAGAAGGACGGGGCGGCCATCTACCGCGCCTCCTTTGCCACCATCCGCGCCGAGGCGGATCTCGGCGGCCTCCCCGCCGACGTCAGCCAGGTCGCGGTGCGGATGATCCACGCCTGCGGCATGGTCGACCTGGTCCAGGACCTCGGGTACTCATCCGAGGTGGTCTCGCGCGCCCGTGCCGCGCTGCGCTCCGGCGCGCCCATCCTGTGCGACGCACAGATGGTCGCCAGTGGTGTCACCCGCAAGCGGCTGCCCGCCGGCAACGACGTGGTGTGCACCCTGTCGGACCCTGAGGTGCCGGAGCTGGCACGGCGGATGGGCACCACGCGCAGCGCCGCCGCGCTGGAGCTGTGGCGGGACCGGCTGGAGGGTTCGGTGGTGGCGGTCGGCAACGCTCCCACCGCGCTCTTCCGGCTGCTGGAGATGATCGAGGAAGGCGCGCCGCGCCCGGCCGCCGTCATCGGGGTGCCGGTCGGTTTCATCGGCGCCGCCGAGTCCAAGGAGGCGCTGGCCGGACATCCGGCGGCGCTTGACCATCTGGTGGTGCGCGGCCGACGCGGCGGCAGCGCCATGGCCGCGGCCGCGGTCAACGCGATAGCGAGCGAGGCAGAGTGAGCGAGCAGCAGCAGGGCCGGCTCTACGGTGTGGGGCTCGGCCCCGGCGACCCGTCCCTGATGACGGTACGGGCCGTGGAGGTCATCGCCGAGGCCGATGTCATCGCGTACCACAGTGCCCGGCACGGCCGGAGCATCGCGCGTTCCATCGCCGAGCGGCATCTGCGGCCCGACCATATCGAGGAGCGGCTGGTCTACCCGGTGACCACCGAGTCCACCGACCACCCCGGCGGCTACCGGGGCGCGATGGAGGAGTTCTACGCCGACGCGGCCGCCCGGCTCGCGGCCCATCTGGACGCGGGGCGCACGGTCGCGGTGCTCGCGGAGGGCGATCCGCTCTTCTACGGCTCCTACATGCATATGCACAAGCGGCTGGCCGACCGCTATCCCACCGAGGTGATCCCCGGGGTCACCTCGGTGAGCGCCGCGGCCGCGCGGATCGGGGCGCCGCTGGTGGAGGGCGAGGAGGTGCTGACGGTCCTTCCCGGCACCCTGCCGGAGGAGGAGTTGACGGCGCGGCTCGCCTCGGCGGACGCCGCGGCCGTGATGAAGCTCGGCCGGACCTTCCCGACGGTACGGCGGGCCCTGGAGCGCTCGGGGCGGCTGGCGGACGCACGGTACGTCGAGCGCGCCACGATGGGCGCGGAGCGCACCGCGCCGCTGGCCGAGGTCGACCCCGCGACGGTGCCGTACTTCTCGGTGGCGGTGCTGCCGAGCCGGGTCGGCACGGCAGCGGCGGCACCGGCTGCGGCGGACGAGACGGACACGCGGGGCACGCGGGACTCGGCGGGCCCGGGTGAGGCGGGCCCGGGTGAGGTCGTGGTCGTCGGCCTCGGCCCGGCCGGTCCGCTCTGGCTCACCCCGGAGGCCCGCGGCGAGCTGGCCGCCGCCGAGGACCTGGTCGGCTACACCACCTATCTGGACCGGGTGCCGCGGCGGCCGGGCCAGCGGCGGCACCCCTCCGACAACAAGGTGGAGGCCGAACGCGCCGAATTCGCCCTGGAGCTGGCCCGGCGCGGGCGGCGGGTCGCCGTCGTCTCCTCCGGCGACCCCGGTGTGTTCGCCATGGCCACCGCCGTACTGGAAGCCGCGTCCGAGGACCCCTACCGCGAGGTGCCGGTGCGGGTGCTCCCCGGCATGACGGCCGCCCACGCGGCCGCCGCCCGCGCGGGCGCCCCGCTCGGCCACGACTACGCGGTGGTCTCCCTGTCCGACCGGCTCAAGCCGTGGGAGGTCATCGCCGAGCGGCTGCGCGCCGCGGCCGCGGCCGACCTGGTGCTCGCCCTGTACAACCCCGGCTCGCGCAGCCGGGTGTGGCAGGTCGGCAAGGCGCGCGAACTCCTCCTGGAGCACCGCGCACCCGACACTCCGGTGGTGATGGGCCGGGACGTGGGCGGCCCGGAGGAGCGGGTCCGCATCGTGCGCCTGGCCGATCTGGACCCGGCCCAGGTGGACATGCGCACCATCCTGCTGATCGGCTCGTCCCAGACCCGCACGGTGCGCCGCGGCGACGGCACCGAGATCGTCTGGACCCCGAGGCGCTACCCGGAGGGCTGACCGTCAGCGGCCCCGGCCTGCCTGTTGAGGGTCGTACGCAGCCAGGCGACAGCCTCGTCCGGCGCCCCGGCCGTCGCGACGCCCTCCGGGGGCGGCGGACGGCGCACCACGACTACCGGAAGTCCCGCCTCGCGCGCCGCCGTGAGCTTGGCGGCGGTGGCGCCGCCCCCGCTGTCCTTGGTCACCACGACATCGATACGGTGGCGGCGCAGCAGCTCCGCCTCGCTCTCGAGCGTGAAGGGCCCGCGGTCGAGGATCACCTCCGCGCGCGGCGGGACCGGCGGCTCCGGGGCGTCGACCGAGCGGATCAGGAACCACTGCCCGGACAGCTGGGCGAAGGCGGCAAGACCCATCCGTCCGGTGGTGAGGAAGACCCGCTCGCCCAGTCCGGGCAGCAGCCGCGCGGCCTCGGCCAGGGACGCGGCCGGGTGCCAGCGGTCCCCCGGGCCCGCCACCCAGCCGGGACGGCGCAGCGCGAGCAGGGGAACATGGACGGACGCGGCGGCTCGGGCCGCGTTGAGACTGATGGTGTCGGCGAAAGGATGGGTGGCGTCGATGAGCGCGTCCACCTGGTGCTCACGGAGCCAGTGGGCCATGCCCTCGGCACCCCCGAACCCGCCGATCCGCACCTGTCCCGCGGGCAGCCGCGGCTCGGCGACCCGCCCGGCGAGGGAGCTGGTGACGCGCAGCGCGGGGTCGCCGTCCAGCTCGGCGGCGAGGCGGCGGGCCTCTGTGGTGCCGCCGAGGATGAGTACATGGCGCGCCAGAGCGCTGTTCATCGGGTGCCTTCCGTCCTGCGCGAGGTCGTCCGCGGGGCCGTGCCGACCGTCGTGGGTGCGCCCGTCATCGTATGCGCGGCGGGTGGGCCGTGGCTGAGGCCCGGCAGGCCGGTGGCCGCGGCGCCCAGCTGGAGCGGACCGGGCTGCGCCACGGCTGGACCACCGGCGCCTGTGCGACGGCCGCCACCACAGCCGCGTACACCGCGCTGCTGACCGGTGAGTTCCCGGACCCGGTGACGATCGAGCTGCCGAAGGGGCAGCGGCCCGCGTTCGCGCTGGCGGCCGAGGAGTTGTCCGGGGGGCGGGCGATGGCCGCGGTGGTGAAGGACGCCGGGGACGATCCCGATGTGACCCACGGCGCGCTGGTCCGGGCCACGGTACGGACGCTGCCACCGGGTGCCGGAGTGGTCTTCCGGGCCGGTCCGGGGGTGGGTACCGTCACCCGCCCCGGACTGCCGCTCGAGGTCGGCGAACCGGCCATCAACCCGGTGCCGCGCCAGATGATGCGCGACCACATCGCCTCGGTCGCGGCCCGCCACGGCGGGACGGCCGATGTCGAGGTGGAGATCTCGGTGGACCACGGCGAGGAGATCGCCCGCAGTACGTGGAATCCCCGTCTCGGCATCCTCGGCGGTCTGTCCATCCTCGGCACGACGGGCATCGTGGTGCCGTACTCCTGCTCCGCGTGGATCGACAGCATTCGGCGCGGGGTGGATGTCGCCAGGGCGGCGGGGCGCCGGCATGTGGCCGGCTGCACCGGCTCGACCTCGGAGAAGGTGGCGGTGGCCGTGCACGGGCTGCCGGAGGACGCGCTGCTGGACATGGGTGACTTCGCCGGGGCCGTGCTCAAGTATCTGCGCCGTCACCCGGTGGACCGGCTGACGGTCGCGGGTGGCTTCGCCAAGCTCTCCAAACTGGCGGCGGGCCACCTGGATCTGCACTCCTCGCGCTCCCAGGTGGACAAGGGTTTCCTGGCGGAGCTGGCCCGCCGGGGCGGCGCGGACGAGGAGCTGGTGGCGGCGGTGGCCATGGCCAACACCGGTCTGGAAGCGCTCCAGTTGTGCGCGGCGCGCGCTGTGCCGCTCGGCGATCTGGTGGCCGCGGCGGCCCGCGACACCGCGCTCGGCGTACTGCGCGGCGCGCCGGTCGCGGTGGACGTCATCTGCATCGACCGCGCGGGCACGGTCGTGGGCCGCGCCGCCGAACGCGGCCCACGCGACGGCTGAGCCGGAACGGTACCGCCATCGGTCGGCGCGTTCCCAGGCGCTCTCGCGATGCCGAGCAGCCGCTACTCCGATCGACCGGCGGGCCGGAAGGTGCACACCTGCACGCCCTTGGCGCTGGTGACCGTGGAGACCAGTTCGAACCCGCGCCGGGCACCGTCGCCGGGGAAGATCGTCTTACCGCCGCCGAGGATCACCGGCATGAGGATGAGCCGGAGCTCATCGACCATGTCCTCGTGCAGCAGGGTGCGGGCGAGCGCGGAGCTTCCCATCAGCAGCAGATCGCCGCCCTCGCTCGCGCGCAGCTCACGGAGGCGCGCCACCGCCTCGTCACCGGGGACAAGGGTGGTGTTCTGCCACGTCAGCTCGTCGTCCCCGAGGGTGGTGGACACCACGTACTTCGGAATCGTGTTCATCCGGTCGGCGAACGGGTCACCGGCCCGCTCGGGCCACGCGGCGGCCATCACCTGCCAGGTGCGGCGGCCGAACAGCAGCGCCTGGGCCTTGCCCAGCGCCTCGTCGAAGGCACCGCCGACCACCTCTTCGTCGAAGTACGGATGCGTCCAGCCGCCATGGGCGAAACCGCCGTCGGTGTCCTCGTCGGGGCCGCCGGGCGCCTGTACGACGCCGTCCAGACTCATGAATGCGGTGATCGCGATACGCATGGGGCCGCTCCTCTTCCTCGCCTCGCCTCGCCTCGCCTTGAGGCTACGGAAAGGGAGACCGCCCGGCCGTGCGGAACTCATCGGTGCGGGGCGAAGTCCCTCAACCGGGTCTCAACCGGCCTCGTTGCCGCACGGCTCAGGCGGGCGCTCACGCTCGCTGGAGTAGAGGTGGCTGTCGCGGAACTGCTCGGCGCCCAGCGTGCGGCCCACCATGATGACGGCTGTGCGGACCACGCCCGCGGCCTTCACCTGCTCGGCGATCTCATCCAGCGTGCCGCGCAGCACCAGCTCGTCCGGGCGGCTGGCCATGGCCACCACCGCCGCCGGGCAGTCGGCGCCGTAGTGCGGAAGGAGTTCGGCCACCACCCGGTCCACATAACGGGCGGCGAGGTGCAGCACCAGCAGGGCGCGGCTGCGGCCGAGGGTCGCGAGGTCCTCCCCGTCCGGCATGGGCGTGGCCTGCTGGGCGATCCGGGTGAGAATGACGGTCTGACCGACCGTGGGGACGGTCAGCTCGCGCCCCAGCGCGGCGGCGGCCGCCGCGAAGGCGGGCACACCGGGCACCACCTCATACGGCACACCCGCCGCGTCGAGCCGGCGCATCTGCTCGGCCACGGCGCTGAAGACCGACGGATCACCAGAGTGCAGCCGGGCCACGTCCTCGCCCGCCTCATGGGCCGCCACCAACTCGGCGGTGATCCGGTCCAGATCGAGCCGGGCGGTGTCGACGAGCCGGGCGTCCGGCGGGCATTCGGCCAGCAGTTCGCGGGGTACGAGGCTGCCCGCGTACAGACACACCCGGCAGCGGGCGAGGGTCCGGGCGCCGCGCACCGTGATCAGGTCGGCGGCGCCGGGGCCCGCGCCGATGAAGTACACCGTCATCGTGTTTCTCCTGGAACGGGTTGGGCCGACCGGCCGACCGGTTTGACCACGGACCACTGGGTGACCGGCATGGCTTGCCGCCATCCGGTGAAGCCGCCGACCGGGGCGGCGTGGGCGACGGCGATCCGGACCAGTTCACCGCCGTGGCGGCGGTACCAGTCGGCGAGCAGCGCCTCGGATTCGAGCGTCACGGTGTTGACGACGAGCCGCCCGCCCGGTAGCAGCGCCGACCAGCAGGTCTCCAGCAGTCCGGGCGCGGTGGCTCCGCCGCCGATGAACACCGCGTCGGGGGTGGGCAGTCCGGCCAGCGCACCGGGTGCCGCGCCGGTGATGACGCCGAGGCCCGGCACTCCGAGCGCGGCGGCGTTGCGGCCGATGCGCTCGGCCCGCACCGGGTCGCGTTCGACGGAGACGGCCCGGCAGGTGCGATGGGCGCGCATCCACTCCACGGCGATGGAGCCTGAGCCGCTGCCGATGTCCCACAGCAGTTCACCGGGGGCGGGGGCGAGCGCGGCGAGCGTGGCCGCCCGCACATGACGCTTCGTCAGCTGGCCGTCGTGTTCGTACGCCGCGTCCGGCAGTCCCGGGGTCACCGGGAGCCGTGGCGTCCCGTCCGCGGGGACGCAGTCGACGGCAATGACGTTGAGGGGGTCGCCGGGCGGATGGGCCCAGGTGTCGGCCGTGCCGTCCACGGTGCGCTCGCGCTCGCCACCGAGCTGTTCCAGCACCCGCATCCGGCTCGGGCCGAAGCCGCGGTCCCGCAGCAGCCCGGCGACCTCGGCCGGGGTGTCCGCGCCCGCGCTGAGCACCAGCAACTGCCGCCCCGGGTACAGGGACCGGGCCAGGGCGGCCAACGGGCGGCCCACGAGGCTGATCACCTCGATCTCCTCCAGCGGGCGGCCGAGCCGGGCGCACGCGTAGGAGACGGACGACGGATGGGGCAGCACCCGCAGCCGTTCGGCGCCGAGTTCCTCGGCCAGGGTGCGGCCGATCCCGAAGAACATCGGGTCGCCGCTGGCCAGTACACAGACCTGGCGCCCGGTGAGTCCGGCGAACAGCCCGGGGACGGCGGGGCGCAGCGGCGACGGCCAGGGCAACCGCTCACCGCGGCACTCCGGGGGCAGCAGCGCCAGCTGACGCGGGCCGCCGATGACCACCTCGGCCGACCGCAGCGCCTCCTGCCCCGTGGCCGCGAGGCCGTTCCAGCCGTCGGCGCCGATACCGACGACGGTCACGGGATGTCGGGCGGGGCTCACGGCGCTACCTCACGTCGTTCGGAGAGATCGAGGAGTTCGGAAGGGGACGGACGGCGAGATGTGCGGTGGAACGGCGCACAGCGGAACTCTACTGACCTGCTACGACACACCCCGCCCCGGGGCCGGTCAGCCGTCCGCCACCCGGGGCCCCGGCACCTGCTCCGGCCGCTCCCCCTCCTGCTCCCGCACCGGACCGTCGTCAGGCTCCAGTTCGGCGAGCGCCATCAACTGCTCGGCCGTCATCCCCGCGGGGATCGGCTTCGGCGGAGGTGTCCGCAGCGGCGGCTGCCAGCCCGCGTCGGGGGCCCAGCGCCGGATGATCCGGGCGGGCGCTCCGGCGACCACCGCGTGGTCGGGCACCTCGCCGCGGACGATCGCGCCCGCGGCCACCACCACATTGCGGCCGAGCCGTGCGCCCGGCAGGATCACCGCCCCGGCGCCCAGCCAGCTTCCGGAGCCGATGGACACCGGCGCGGAGCGCGGCCACTGCCGGCCGATGGGCTGCTCGGGGTCGTCATAGGAGTGGTTGTCGCTGGTCACGTAGACGTACGGACCGCAGAACACATCGTCGCCGAACTCCACGGTCCGGGAGGCGATCACATGGCTGCCCCGGCCCAGCACCACCCCGTTGCCCAGGCGCAGTACGGGATCCGGGCCGAGGTCGAGGCTGGGCATCATGCCCGCGGTCAGGGTCACCTGCTCGCCGATGACGCAGTGGTCGCCGAGGTGGATCCACGGCTCTCCGAAGACGGTGCCCTGGGGGAAGGCCAGCCGGGTGCCGACACCGATGGCACCGAAGCGGTAGGGGCCGGGGCGCTCCCGGGTCACCGCACCGGCCTGCCGCACCCAGCGCGATCCGCGGTGCACCAGGCGGGACGCGGTGCGGCGGCGCCAGGCCGCCCAGGATGAGAACAGGTTCTCGTTCATCGGCACCCGCACACCGTACCGACCGGGCCGTCACGGGATCAGCCCCCACCGCTGTGACCTGCGCCGCGTTCGGTGCGAGGGGTCCGGCTGAGCGCGCAGTCGCCGCACAGCCCACCGCCCGGCACCCGGTAGTAGAGACAGCAGGTGCGGCGGCGGAAGGAGAGCGGCGCGGTGGTCAGGGTGCCGGTGTCACTCAGGGGCAGGGTTCGGAGCAGAGTGCGGACGAGCGCGGTGGCGCGGTCCGCCGCGTCCCCCCGGCTTTGTGCCCGGCACCAGTCGTACAGCACCCGCAGTGAACCGGCCAGCGCCGAGGCCGCGTTGCCCCACAGCAGCCGTCCGGAGACCGGGCAGGCGGCGCGGACGGCCTGGTGCAGCGGCCGCAGATGGACGTACGCGGTCTGTCCCAACTGTCCGGCGAGCCCAACGGGTTCGCCGTGGACACGCACGGGGTCGGGGTGCCACAGATCGTCGGGGGCCATCCGGGCCGGGTTCCACCACAGACGGTCGGGGCGCAGCTCCGGCACCCGGTCGTGGAGCGCGGCCGGGGCGAGCGCGAGGGACCACAGCCGGGCCGCGAGCCCCTGGAAGACAAGAGACGCCGCGACCCGGCGCTCGTCGGTGCGCAGGGTCGCGGCGACGGTGTCGATACGGGCGAGCAGCGGGGGCGCGGCCCGGCCGTCGACGGTCCGGTAGACCGCGCCGAGGGGGACATACCCCTCGGCGCGCGGTCCCGCGCCCCCGGTGCGCAGAGCGAAGAACGGGCCCACCGCGACGGCCTCACGCAGCATCGCCGCTGTGCTGTCACCGTGCGCAGGGGTGTCTTCGCCGTCCACGGGTCAATGGTCGTCCGTCGTCCGGAACGCGTCCAGCAGCCGGTCCGCGGCCAGCGTCGCTGTCAGCGTGCCCTCGCGGACCTGCTCTTCCAGCAGCGGTCCCAGGCGCCGTACCTCGGAGTGTGCGTGCAGCCGGGCCAGCAGCTGGTCGCGCACCATCGACCAGGTCCAGTCGACCTGCTGGTCGCGGCGCTTGGTGTCCAGCGCGCCGGTGGCCTCCAGCACCCGGCGGTGCTGCTCCAGGCGCTCCCACACCACGTCCAGACCGCTGCCCTCGCGGGCGCTGCACGTGAGGACGGGCGGGTTCCAGGGGGCGTCCGGCGGCTGCAACAGCCGTAGCGCGCCCGCCAGTTCCCGGGCCGCGGACTTGGCGTCACGGGCGTGCGGTCCGTCGGCCTTGTTGATGGTGACCACGTCGGCCAGCTCCAGGACGCCCTTCTTGATGCCCTGGAGCTGGTCGCCGGTGCGGGCCAGGGAGAGCAGCAGGAAGGAGTCGACCATATTGGCCACGGCGGTCTCGGACTGGCCGACCCCGACCGTCTCCACCAGCACCACGTCATAGCCCGCGGCCTCCATGACGACCATGGACTCGCGGGTGGCGCGGGCGACCCCGCCGAGCGTTCCGGCGCTCGGCGAGGGGCGGACGAAGGCGTTCGGGTCGACGGACAGCCGCTCCATCCGGGTCTTGTCGCCCAGGATGGAGCCGCCGGTGCGGCTGGAGGACGGGTCGACGGCGAGCACCGCGACCCGGTGGCCGAGCCCGGTGAGCAGGGTGCCCAGGGCGTCGATGAAGGTGGACTTGCCCACCCCGGGCACACCGCTGATGCCGACCCGCCGCGCCCCGCCGGTGTGCGGCAGCAGCTCGATCAGCAGCCGCTGGGCGAGGTCGCGGTGGTCGGGCCGGGTGGACTCGACGAGGGTGATCGCGCGGGCGATGTACGCGCGCGATCCGTCGAGCACACCCTTGGCGTAGGTGTCGATGTCGATGGACGGTCGCTTGGCCGGCCGCATGGGCCTACAGCTCGTGGCCGAGGCCGACGGCAAGCGACCTGACCAAGTCGTGGGCGGCGTCGGGGATGACCGTGCCCGGCAGGAAGACGGCGGCGGCACCGGCCTCGTGCAGGGTCTGGACGTCCTGCGGCGGGATGACCCCGCCTACGACGATGGTGATGTCCTCGCGCCCCGCCTCGGCCAGTTGCTCGCGCAGCGCGGGCACCAGGGTGAGGTGGCCGGCCGCGAGCGAGGAGACGCCGACGATGTGCACATCGGCCTCCACCGCCTGCCGGGCGACCTCCTCCGGGGTCTGGAACAGCGGGCCGACGTCCACGTCGAAGCCCAGGTCGGCGAAGGCGGTGGCGATCACCTTCTGGCCGCGGTCGTGCCCGTCCTGGCCCATCTTGGCGACCAGGATGCGGGGGCGGCGGCCCTCGGCCTCCTCGAACCTCTCGACCAGGGCGCGGGTGCGGTCCACACCGGACGACGGTCCGGCCTCTTCTCGGTACACACCGGAGATCGTACGGATCTGGCCGGAGTGGCGCCCGTACACCTTCTCGAGTGCGTCGGAGATCTCGCCCACGGTGGCCTTGGCGCGGGCCGCGTCCACGGCGAGGGCCAGTAGATTGCCCTCCAGGCCGGTGCCGGGGCCGGACTCCGCGGCGGCGGTCAGCCGGCGCAGCGCGTCCTGACACACCGCCTCGTCCCGCTCGGCGCGCAGCCGCCGCAGCTTCTCGATCTGCTGGGCGCGGACCGAGCTGTTGTCGACCTTGAGGACCTCGATCTGCTCATCGCTGTCCACCCGGTATTTGTTGACGCCGATCACCGGCTGGCGGCCGGAGTCGATACGCGCCTGGGTGCGGGCCGCGGCCTCCTCGACACGCATCTTGGGGATGCCCGCGTCGATGGCCTTGGCCATACCGCCGGCCGCCTCGACCTCCTCGATGTGCTGCCAGGCCCGCCGCGCCAGGTCGTGGGTGAGCTTCTCGACGTAGGCGCTGCCGCCCCAGGGGTCGATCACCCGGCAGGTGCCCGACTCCTGCTGGAGCAGGATCTGGGTGTTGCGGGCGATACGCGCGGAGAAGTCGGTGGGCAGCGCCAGCGCCTCGTCCAGCGCGTTGGTGTGCAGCGACTGGGTGTGGCCCTGGGTGGCCGCCATCGCCTCGATACAGGTGCGCGCCACGTTGTTGAACACGTCCTGGGCGGTGAGCGACCAGCCGGAGGTCTGCGAATGGGTGCGCAGACTGAGCGACTTGGGGTTCTTGGGGTCGAACTGCTTGACCAGCTTGGCCCACAGCAGCCGGGCCGCCCGCAACTTGGCGATCTCCATGAAGAAGTTCATGCCGATGGCCCAGAAGAACGACAGCCGCGGCGCGAACGCGTCCACGTCCATCCCGGCGTCCAGTCCGGCGCGCAGATACTCCACCCCGTCGGCCAGCGTGTACGCCAACTCCAGGTCGGCCGTGGCCCCGGCCTCCTGGATGTGGTAGCCGGAGATGGAGATGGAGTTGTAGCGGGGCATCTTCTGCGAGGTGAACGCGAAGATGTCGGAGATGATCCGCATCGACGGCTGCGGCGGATAGATGTAGGTGTTGCGGACCATGAACTCTTTGAGGATGTCGTTCTGGATGGTCCCCGCCAGCTTCTCCGGGGGCACCCCCTGCTCCTCGGCGGCAACGATGTACAGCGCGAGCACCGGCAGCACCGCGCCGTTCATCGTCATCGACACACTCATCCGGTCCAGCGGGATGCCGTCGAAGAGCTGACGCATGTCGTAGATGGAGTCGATGGCCACGCCCGCCATGCCGACGTCGCCGGTCACCCGGGGGTGGTCGCTGTCGTAGCCGCGGTGGGTGGGCAGGTCGAACGCCACCGACAGGCCCTTCTGACCGGCCGCGAGGTTGCGGCGGTAGAAGGCGTTGGACTCCTCGGCGGTGGAGAAGCCCGCGTACTGCCGGATCGTCCAGGGCTGGTTGACGTACATCGTCGGGTACGGGCCGCGCAGATAGGGCGCGGCGCCGGGGTAGGTGCCCAGGAAGTCCAGGTCCGTCAAGTCCTCGGCGGTGTAGAGCGGTTTGACCCCGATGCCTTCGGGGGTGTCCCACACCAGGTCCTCGACGCCCTTGCCGACGTTCTCGCTCAAGCCGGTGGCCCAGTCGGCGGCTGTGGCCGTGGGCTGCTCCCCGGGCGCCTCGAGCTCGATTCCCGAGAAGTCCGGAATCCTTCCGGCGTCCTGCGGACCGCCCGCCATCACGCCACCCCCATGATGTCCAGGGCCGAGGAGAGAACCTCGACCGCGTTGCAGCCCGCGAAGACGAATCCGTCCACTCCGGCCTGCTCGTACTCGTCCTGTCGATCTCCTGGCCGGCCGGCCAGATACACCTGGAGTGCGCCGGCGCCCTTCAGGCGCTCGGCGACGGCCGTGGCCTCCTCCGCGTACAGCGTGTCGCTGGAGCACAGACACGCCACGCGGGCGCCACTGGCGGCGAAGGCGTCGGCCACGGTCCCGGCGGTCACGGTGACCGGCTCGTGCACCGCCTCGATACCGCCCGCCTGGAAGAGGTTGGCGGCGAAGGTGGCGCGCGCGGTGTGCGCGGCCGCGGGGCCGAGCGCGGCCAGGAAGACGCGGGGCCGGGTGCCCTCGGCGGCCTGGTGGGCGTCGGAGCGGGCGCGCAGCGCCTCGTACGCCTCGTCGCGGCGTACCCGGGGCAGTCCGCCGCCGGGCGGCGGGGGCGCGGTCTCGCGCTCCACGGGCTGTTCGGCCAGGTTCGGGAACTCGCTGACGCCGGTGATCGGCTCCTTGCGGCGGGCCAGATCGCGGGAGCGGCGGGCCCAGGTGTCGGCCAGCCGGTCGCGGACCAGGCCGGAGGCGAGGGCGGCGGCGAGGCCGCCGGCGCGCTCGATCTCCTGGAACCAGGCCCACCCGGCGCGGGCCACGTCGTCGGTGAGCCGCTCGATGTACCAGGAGCCGCCCCCGGGGTCGATCACCCGGGCGAGGTGCGACTCCTCGAGCAGGATGGTGGAGGTGTTGCGGGCCACGCGGAGAGCGAAGTCGTCGGGCCGGCCGAGGGCGCTGTCGAAGGGCAGCACGGTGACGGCGTCGGCGCCGCCGACCCCGGCGGCCAGGCTCGCCACGGTGGTGCGGAGCATGTTCACCCAGGGGTCGCGCCGGGTCATCATCACCGGGGAGGTCACCGCGTGCTGGCGCTGGGCGCCCGCTTCGGGGGCGGCGCCGCACACCTGGGCGACCCGGGCCCACAGCCGCCGGGCGGCGCGCAGTTTGGCGATGGTCAGGAACTGGTCGGCGGTGGCCGCGTAGCGGAACTCCAACTCGCCGCAGGCGGCTTCGGCGCTGAGCCCGGCGTCGGTCAGCGTCCGCAGATAGGCCACACCCGCGGCGAGCGAGCAGCCGAGCTCCTGGGCGGCCGAGCCACCGGCCTCGTGGTACGGCAGGCCGTCCACGGTGAGGGTCCGGACGCCGGGGTAGTCGCGGTGGCTGAGGGCCGCCAGCTGGGCGGCGGCGGCCAGTTGCCCCGGCAGGTCCTCGTCCCGGCCGGTGCGGGCCACCAGGCCCAGCGGGTCGGCGCCGAGGTTGCCGAGCGCCGCGTGCGAGGGCACCTCACGCTCGCCGTAGAGCCGCAGCAGGGCACGGGCGGCGGCCTCGAAGTCGGCGCCCGCGTCGAGGACGACGGGGGCGAGGTCGAGATAGACACCGTTCAGCGCCTGGGGCAGGGCGTCAACGGGCACTCCGCCCTCGCCGACCGCCAGCCACACCGAGCTGACGCCGTTCTCCAGGTCGGTCAGGACTGCCTGGTTGATGCGGGCCGGGTCGGGGTGGGCGTGGCGCTGGCGTACGTCCCAGCCGGAGACCGTGGAGCCCTCGGGCCGTCCGCCGCGGACGAACGGGGCGAAGCCGGGGAGTCCCGCGTCCTGCGGGGCGTCCTCGGCGGTGTAGAGGGGGCGGACGGAGATGCCGTCCTCGAGTGCGGTCGCGAGGGCCGCTTCGGCCTGTTCGCCTACGGCGTCCGAGGTGCCGCTTTTACGCAGCACTCCTTCGACGAGGTGGCGCCATTGGTCACGCGTCACATCCGGGAATTCGTCGGCGAGGGGAAGGCCGTCAGGCAGGACCGTCATAACGCAGGAGGCTAGTGCGATCTTCTTAAGCCGGAGCAGAGGAATCGGATGTGAGCTTGCTCTCTGTATCCAGTCCACCGCGGGACGGTTCCGCGCGAACGGAGGCCCGCCCGGTGCGACGGGGGATGCACACCGGGCGGGCTCGATGACCTTTTTACCGCATCGGGACCGGGTTATGCATCACAAACGTGTTCGTTTTTCCGATCACCATGCGATGGGGAGCGAGATCAGGCCACGCGCACGAATCGATGGCCGCCACCGCAGCTCGTCCTTCGAAACAGCGAGTCGCACCCCCGGAAAGCGGCTGAACAGGGCCTCCAGCGCCACTTCTACCTCCATCCTGGCCAGCGGGACACCGAGGCAATAGTGGATGCCATGACCGAACGCAAGGTGCCCGGACCGGACAACATGTGGATTGAAGTGGTCCGGATCCTCGAAGTGGTGGGGATCACGATTGGCGGCGGCGATCGAGAGCAGCACCGTCTCCCCGGCGGGAACCGTCACGCCACCGATCTCGATGTCCTCGAGCGGGAAGCGGCGGATCGAGAGCGGAGTCGGTCCGTCATGGCGGGCGAATTCCTCGACCACGGCCGGGATCCCGTCGGGTTTCTCGCGCAGCGCACGCAGCAGTTCGGGGCGGTCGAGCAGACCGGATACAGAATTCCCGATGAGATGGACCACATTTTCGTATCCGGCGAAGAGGAGCAGAAAGGCGAGTGAGGTCAGTTCGTCCTCGCTGAGCCGGTCCGTCCCGCCGGGGCCGCTCTCGCCGTCGTCGCGGGCCGCGATCAGAGCGGAGAGCAGATCGTCCCCGGGCTCCTCGCGCTTGGCGGCGATCAGTCCGGTGTAGAAGCGCAGCATGCTGCCGATCGCCTCCTTCGCCTGCTCCGGACGGTGGGGATCGGGCGTGATCAGGGCGTCCGACCAGGCGAGGAAGTCCTGCCGGTCGCTGTGCGGAACACCGAGGAGATCGCAGATCACCGCGATGGGGAGCGGCCCGGCGTAGTCCGCGATCAGATCGGCACGTCCGGCGGACTCCATGGCGTCCAGCAATCCGTCCGCCAGCCGCCGTACCCCCGCTCGCATCGCCTCGACCCGGCCCGCGGTGAACGCCTTCACCACCAGACGGCGGACCCGGGTGTGGTCCGGCGGGTCCATGTTGAGGAGGTTGGCGTCGAGGGCGGGCGGCAGCGAGAAGCCACGGAAGTTGCCGGGGAGGGCGTTGCTCTTGTCCAGGGAGAGCCGGGGGTCGGCGAACGCCCGCCGGACGTCCTCGTAACGGGTGACCAGCCAGGCCGGGTTGCCGTCGGGTCCGGTGATCCGGTGGACCGGGCCCTCCTCCCGGAGGGCGGCGTAGGTGGCGTAGGGATCGGTCAGCAGCCCGGTGGTGTCGCGGGGGGTGGAGTTCGCGGTCATGGCTCCCGACTCTAGATCGTCTCCAGATCGTCCGGTGCGGGCCGAAGTCCACGGCGCGGTCCGTCCGGTGGGAGCCGGTGGGGAAGGTGTGTGGTGCGGTGCGGCGCTGGCCGGAAGGCGGCGCCGGGACTGAATCCTCCCGGCGCCGCCTGCGCCACGGGCGGCCCCGACCCCCGTCCAGGGCCACCTCGTCTTCGATCCCCCCTGAGTCACCGCCGCGTTGCGGCGGTCCCCTCCCCCAGCTCCGCGAGCACCTCGTCCACCAGCGGCAGCCGGTAGACATCGGCGACCCGGGCCAAGTGCTCGTGCTCGTCGGCCAGTTCGGTCCGCGTCGTCACCACCACGCTGTCCGCTGCGGCGTCCGGCAGGTGTCCACGTGCTTGATTCAGCAAACCGCGTCGCAGTGCCGCTGCTTCCACTACGGCAGCAAGTTGCCAATCGTCCAACCGTGCGGCCTGGGCCTTGACACGTGCGATCTCGAGGACATCGGCCTCCACATGACGCCGCACACCGCGCTGGACGTCACGGATCTCCGCCATCTGCCGGTTGGCCCGCCACTCCAGATCGGCCAGCGGCCACCAGGCGGTCCAGCGCGCCTGTCCCATGGCCACTTCGGGCGCCTGAGCGGTGACTTCCCGCCACAGCGGCCGCAGCCGCCGGAACCTGCGCCACGCGGAGGCGCGCGGGCCACCGGCCGGAAGGGCGAACCCGGCCAGGACGAGCAGGGCGGCGACCGAAGCGGCCAGCGGGGCCACGCCGTTGGAGAGCCAGTACAGCTCCCGGCCGGACCAGGAGAAGACAAAGCCGATCAGCTTGCAGGCGCAGTACCCCAGGCCCAGCCAGCACCCGGCGGCGAGCAGTCGCAGGCCCCGGGCGAGCCAGGAGCCGCGCAGGGTCGCGGCATAGCGCGGGCACAGGACGCCAAGACCCGCGAGTCCGCTTCCGAAAATGGCCAGATACAGCACCAGGAAGAGGACCACTCCGGGCTCATCGGCATAGGCGGTGCTGAAGTCCCGGGGGTGCTCCACGGCGTCCGGACGGCCGACGGCGAAGCCCGTGACCGCCACCGTCCACACCACGCCCACGGCGGCCACCACGACGCGCGGCCGGATCGCCGAGCCCGTCCAGCGCAGCAGCAGCACCAGGGCGCCGGTGGCGAACACCACCACTGAGGAGTAGAGGAAGACCATGGCCAGGTTGGCCACGCCCACCAGCCGGTCGAACCAGCGGTAGACGCTGGGCGCCGAGAGCAGGAACACATTGGCCACGGCACCGGTCATCAGACAGGCGAGCCCCAGATCGGCGTTGCCGCGGTCACGGAACCAGGCGCGGGCCTTGTATCCCGCCAGGGCCCAGGCGGCAGCGCCGAAGCACAGGTACACCAGGTCAAACATGGGCCTCACCACCGCCGGTGCCGGGAGCGTCCCCAGGGGGACGGGCGGTGTCCGCGTCGCGCACATGGCGCAGCGCCGGGCCGAGGGCGGCGGCCAGTTCGGCGGCCCGCCCCCGCAGCGGCAGCCCGTGGTCGTACGAGCCGGGCACCACACGCTCCATCAGCAGAGTGCCCAGGACCTCGGTTTCCCGCTCGGTGAGGTTGTCGTAGCAGTGGTGGCGGGCGAAGCCCGGGGTCATGCCGAGTCGCCGCATGGCGGTGGTGACATCGACGGACGGGGCCCACATGCGCAGCGCGTCCTCGGTGACGGCCGGGTCCTGGTCATGTCCCAGCAGCAGATGACCGATCTCGTGCAGCACGATGTGGATCTGGTGCCAGGGGGACGTGCGGAGCTCGTAGAAGATCCAGAATCCCTCGTCGGTACTGGCCGTCATGCCGGAGACCACACCGCCCAGGCTCATCGGCACCAGATGGACGGGGCGTCCGACCCGCTCGGCCACGATGGCGCACAGGCGCGGCAGATCGGTCGAGGCGGGCAGCCCGAGCTCTTTGATGAGCTGCTTGCACCGCCGTCGTATCCGGCGCACTCGCATGCCTGTACCACCCTCGATTCCGGTCCGGCACCAGGAGCGGAACAGTGACCGCACCTCACCGCAGCCCACGGGGTGCCTCGCCGTCCGGTTCGGCGGATCCCTCCGGTCCGCCCGGCTCCGGCGGAAGGTTCATCTGCTGCCGGAACTGGGAGATGATGGCGGTGAGGCTGTCCTGGACCTCCGGGGGGAGGCCCACGGAACGCAGCGCGATGCCGCGGACCCGCTTGTCGCGCATCGCGACCAGGAACCGCACCTCTTCCTCCACCCGCTCCGCCTGCGACGGCGAGAGGTCGCCGAGCAGATAACCGACGGGCACGGCGAAGAACTTGGCCAGTGCGCGCAGCAGGTCCGGGCTCGGGTTGGTGCGCTTCCCGTTGCGCAGCATCGACAGATACTGCTCGGTCAGACCCGCCTTGCCGTACTCCTCGCTTCCGCTGATCTCCTCGGCGACATGGGCGTTGGTGTAGGGGGCGCCCGGCGGGTGCATGGTGGCGAACAGGTAGTTGAGCCGGTCCGCCAGCCGACTGCCGGCGTCATCCGGTGACCTGTCGGCCCCGACGGCCATCCGCTCCCCCTTGTTTTTGTGGCAGTTCACGGCGGTACGCCCTCACGGTTGGTTAAGGCGAACAACGCCGCGCGGCCATCCTGCCATGGAGGTTGTCTGACGCACCAGTCCGCCCCCCACTGTGCGGGAACCCCCGACTTAACCGCCAGTTGGCTGGTGCCGGCTTCCCCCTCCCTCAGGTCGGGGTCATGGCCGGGCACGTCCTGAAGTCCACGGGCGGGCGGCGTGGGACGCGGTCCGGTCCAGGAACACCCCGTCCACGCCGTACCAGCGGCGGCACCGGCGGAAATCGGCGGGCGCCGGCCCGGTCCGGCGGTGGCCGTACGCGGTGTCGACGTAGGCGATGTCAGCTTGTTGCCAGGAGACGGCGGACGAGCGGTCCGACCCGCCGTCGCGCACCTCGAGCCGCCCGCAAAAGCCGCCGACCCGCACCATCCCCTCGGTGCCCGCCCGCACCGGACGGGCCGTACCGCTGGCGATGTTGAGCACGCGTGGATGTTCGCCGGGGGTGGCGGCGGCGAGCCCGGCGGCCCGCGCCACATCGCGTACGTCGACGAAGTCGCGGTGCGCGGACAGATCGCCGACCCGGACCGTGCCCTCCGGGCCCGCCGTGGAGCGGACTGGCCGTGGCCGATTAACGATCGGACACCCCGCTGCGACCTGTTACATCATTGGTTTACACCACTAGGGCGAGCTCTTCCTTCGGCAGGGTGGCTCGCTGGAGCCACCCTCTTCGATCGTGCCGAATTCGGCTGAATGATGGCCGTCCGAAATGTTCGACATGGAAGCGATTGACCGCGACGCTCTCAATCCACGCTCTGGAGGATGTGCGGCTCGGCCAGGTCGTCCTCGTAACCGGCGAGGCGGATCGGCGCGGAGCGTGCCCACACCTCCAGACTGCCCACTTCCGAGGGCTCTGCGCACCGCCCGTCATCGCCTGCGTGCGACTCGTCGCTCTGTGTCTGTTCGGGGGTCACCGCACACTCCCTGTGTCGGCTGAACCGGGATCTGTCGCCAGGTTAACCAGCAAGGGAACGGTCCGCGCGTCGATTTCCAAGGAGTGGACACGGAATGGACACCACCCCTCAGGAGCCGTACGTCCGGTGGCCGCGGGATGCCAATCGTGCTGAGCTGGATGCCAGGGGGCCGGACACCGGACCGCCGAACGGGTGACGGACCCCCGGGCGCGAACCCGGGACAACGGCGGCCGGCCGGGCCCTCGGCGGGGCGTGCGCACGGCCCGACCCCGCGCTCTGGCCACGAAGATCGACAACATCGTTCCGCGCACCGGAACATCTCCCGGCCGCGGTGCGGCGGACGCTACACCGCCCGGCCGGGCACCGCACTCCGGTGCCACGGCCGGGCGAACGCACAGGAACCGGCCGGGTCAGGCCGCCCCGGCAGCGGCGCGGCACCTCCGTCGCCGTTCCCGGTCACCGGGCGGCGCTGCCCCGTGGCCGGCTCCGGACCGTCCGCGCCGCCGTCCACCGCGTGGCGCGCCCAAGCGATATGCCCGTCCGGCCGCACCAGGACGGTGGCCAGGCCGTCCCAGCCCTGGTGGACGGTGGTCGGGCGTGCGGCCACGGTCCTGATCCGGTCCTCACCCCCGGCGAGCGCGGCGGCCGTGGCGATGCCGTCCGCTCCGGCCGCGGTGCCCCTGAGGTGGAGCAGGACGAACCGCCCGTCGGCCAGCAGCGGGTACAGACTCGGCTCGGCCGCCCCGTCCAGCCCCACATCGGGCACGCGCTCACCGACCAGCAACGCACCGCCCGGGTCGGGATAGGCGACGTCCAGCGCGGAGATCTGCCCGGCCAGCCGCCGGTTGACATCGGGGTGGTCGGCCAGGATCCCGCTGAGAACACGGCGCAGCGCCGGGGTGTCCGCGGTGTGCGCGGTGCCGATGACCGTCTGGGCCCGGGTGTTCTCCAGCAGGGCGGCGCCGACCGGGTGCCGTTCGTCGTGGTAGGTGTCCAACAGGGCGGCGGGGGCGCGGCCATGGCATACGGAGGCCAGTTTCCATCCGAGGTTGAAGGCGTCCTGGACACCCACGTTGAGCCCCTGCCCACCGAACGGCATATGCATATGCGCCGCGTCCCCGGCCAGCAGCACCCGCCCTTCGCGGTAACGGGCGGCCTGCCGCGCCGCGTTGCCGAAGCGCGACAGCCACCGGGGCGTATGCATCCCGAAGTCGGTGCCCGCCACCTCGCGCACGGCGGTGCGCAGCTCCTCGAAGGTGAAGGGCCGCGAGGAGGGGGCGGCGGAGGTTCCCCGGGCGGAACCGACGATGCGGTGGTATCCGGCCTCCAGCGGGACGACCATGATGCCGCCGTGGGCGTTGTCGTACGAGGGCGCGCCCTCCGCCGTCGGCGGCGCGTCGAGCAGGACGTCGCCGAGGAAGCCGGTGAGGGTGGTCGGGGTGCCGGGGAAGTCGATGCCCGCCGAGGATCGCACCGTGCTCCCGGCGCCGTCGCAGCCCACCACCCAGGCCGCCCGCAGGGTGCCGGTCCCGTCCGGGCCCGCCACCTCCACCTCGACGCCGGCGCCGGCGCCGTCAGCGGACTGGCGCACCGCGAGCACCCGGTGGCCCCACCTGACTTCTCCGCCCAGCTCCCGCAGCCGCTCCTCCAGCAGTTGTTCGGTCCGCAGCTGAGGAAGGATCAGGGTGAAGGGGAAGCGGGTGTCGAGCACGGAAAGGTCCAGCCGGGTGGGCAGCCCCGCGTAGTGGGCGACGGGGAGCCGGGCGCCCTCGGCGGTGAACCGCTCGGCGATCCCGCGCAGGGCGAACACTTCCAGCGTGCGCGGATGGAGCGTGAGCGCCTTGGAGTGCGGGCTGCGCTCGGCCGCGCGCTCGACGACGGTGACGGGCACCCCCGCGAGCCGTAGTTCGGTGGCGAGCAGCAGTCCGGTCGGCCCGGCCCCCACCACCACCACATGGTCCACCACAGCGTCTCCCTCGGTTCTATGTCACTTCTCATCGCAGGGCTGATACGCCGGTGCGCCAGAACCGGTCTTGATCCTGGATCAACAGCGCCTCCCCAGTAGACTTGATCCCGGATCAAGAGGCAAGTGGAGGGAGACGGGGCACATGGGCCTGGACCGCACGGCCGTGGTGACGGCGGCGCTGGAGCTGCTGGACGAGACAGGGCTGGACAAGCTCACGATGCGCAAGGTGGCCGAGCGGCTGGGCGTCCAGCTCAACACCGTGTACTGGCACGCCTCCAGCAAGCCGCGGCTGCTGGAGCTGATGGCCGACGCGATGCTCCACGGCTGTGCGGACGACCCGCTTCCGGAGCTCTGGGAGGAGCGGGCCCGCACCCTGGCCGACCGCTATCGCGCGGCGCTGCTCGCCCGCCGGGACGGGGCGCGGGTGGTGGCCGGTACCGATGTGGCCGAGGACAACACCCTCCGCTTCGCCGACGCGCTGACGGGCGCGTTCCTGGCCGGGGGCCACGGTCCGGCGGAGGCGGCGTGGCGGACCTGGGCACTGGTGTACTTCACCCTCGGTCTGGTCCAGGAGGAACAGGCCGCCGACGGCACCGGAAGCCCGGAGCGGCTGCGGAGCGCGGTCACCGCCGAGCGCTATCCCGCGCTCGCCACGGCCGTTCCGCACTTCGGCGACTTCGAGGACCGCTTCGGACACGGCGCCGACCTCATCGTCAGCGGCCGGACCCGGTAGCTCCGACCTGGTAAGCCGGACCCGGTAGACCCGACCTGATGGGCCCGACCCGGTAGCCCGCCCGACGGCGACGCTGATCACACGCGGAGACCGATCGCGCGTGCAGACGGCGGTTCCGGGATACCCATGACGCATGAGACACATCAGCGAACTCGACCGCCGGCTGTTCGCCCGGGTCGCGTCCGGACGGCTGCGCGGCGCGCACCCCACACTGCCCCGGCTCAGCCGGGCGGCCGACCACGGACGGCTGTGGTTCGGTACCGCCGGTGTGCTGGCGGCGGTCGGCGGACGCACCGCGCGGCGGGCCGCGCTGCGCGGGGTCGGCTCGCTCGCCGCGGCATCGCTGGCCACGAACCTGGTGGTCAAGTGGACCGTGGAACGGCGCCGTCCGGTGCTGGACGGCGTCCCCCTGGTGCGGCGGCTGCACAAGCAGCCGTGGACGAGTTCCTTTCCCTCGGGCCACTCGGCCTCGGCCGCCGCGTTCGCCACCGGAGTGGCCATCGAGTCCTCCCGGTACGGCATGCTGGTCGCCCCGCTGGCCGCCGCGGTCGCCGCCTCCCGGGTGTACGTGGGTGTGCACTACCCGAGCGATGTGCTGGCGGGTCTCGCGATCGGGGCCGGCGCCGCCGCGTTCACCTGCCGCTACTGGCCGCCGCGCCCGGAGATCCCGGCGCAGGCCCGGCCCCGGGTCTCCGCCCCCGCGCTGCCCAAGGGCGAGGGGCTGGTCCTTCTGGTCAACCAGCGGGCGGGCGCGGCCTCCGCGGCGGGCGGGCTCTCCGTGGCCGATCAGCTGCGGGTGCTGCTGCCCGCTGCCGAGATCCTGGAATGCGGCCCCGAGGACCACTTCATGACACTGCTCCAGCAGGCCGGGCGGCGGGCCGCCGAGCGGGCCGGGGCGCTGGGCATCTGTGGTGGCGACGGCAGTGTCAACGCGGCGGCCACGCTCGCCGCCGAACGCGGACTTCCGCTGGCGGTGTTCGCGGGCGGCACCCTGGACCACTTCGCTCTGGACGTGGGCGTACCGGCGTTCGAGGACACCGCGCACGCGGTGACCGAGGGCGATGCCGTGGCCGTGGACCTCGCCCGCGCCACACCGCTCAGCGGCGACGGCAAGAGTCAGCACTTCGTCAACACCTTCAGCATCGGCTTCTACCCCGAGCTGGTGCGGATCCGGGAGAGCCTCCAGGACCGGCTGGGCAAATGGCCCGCGGCCGCCGTCGCGCTGACCCGGGTGCTGCGTACCGCGGAGCCGATGGAGATCGAGGTCAATGGGCGCAAGCGACGGCTGTGGGTGCTGTTCGTCGGCAACGGCGGCTACTCCCCCGACGGGTTCGCGCCCGCCTACCGCGATCAGCTCGACGACGGGCTGCTGGACGTCCGGGCGATCGACGGGAACCAGCGGCTGGCCCGTACCCGGCTGCTGATCGCCGCGCTCACCGGCACCCTGGGCCGCTCCCACGTCTACTCCACGAGCCGGATGCGCACGCTGCGGTTGTCGGGTCTGGACGATGTGGACTCCCTCGCCTACGACGGCGAGGTGACCGCCACCCCGGGCGAGGCGCTGCTGCTGGACAAGCGGCCCGGGGCACTCACCGTCTACCGCCCCGCCGAACCGCAGAACGAACTCCTCCAAAGGGCGCGTACGGCGGCCGCGCAAGTCCCCCACTGGTGGCGCTCCGTACTACGCAAGTAGTACATGGAATTCGGTGCTCTAGGACGACGACGGAGCCGCCTCCACCCGCCAAGGTGGAGGGTATGGACGACGACCGATCGGCCCAGGGGGCCACGACGTGACCTCCCTTGCGCTGTCTGTGCTGCTGGCCCTGGCCTCCGCGGTGTGCTACGCCGCCGGAGCCATACTCCAGGAGCATGTCGCGGCCACGACGCCGCGTTACCCCTCCGCCCCCCTGCGGCACGGGAGTTGGTGGGCCGCGGTGACCCTGAACGGGACGGGTGCGGTCCTCCATGTGATCGCCCTGGCCTACGGGCCGTTGAGCGTGGTGCAGCCGCTGGGCGCCCTCACCATCGTCTTCGCGCTGCCGATGGCGGCCCTGTTCGTACGCCGCCGGGTGGGGGCCGCGGGCTGGCGGGGCGCGGTGCTGGCGACCGTCGGGCTGGCCGGGCTGCTCTCACTGACCGGTCCCTCGCGGGAGGCGCAGGCGCTGGCGGAACAGGAGCGGATCGCCGTGACCGTGGCGACGGTCGGCACCATCGCACTGCTGGCCGGGACCGCGCGGTGGATCAGGCTGCCCGGTGTCCGCAGTGTGCTGCTGGCCACGGCGGCGGGCACGGCCTTCGGTATCTCCTCGGTGTTCACCAAGAACGTCGCGGTGGAGTGGAATTGGGACGCGCTGGGCGACGCCCTGCCCAGCTTCGTCATGATCGGTCTGCTGGCGTCCGGCGGTGTGCTGCTGTCCCAGGCGTCCTACCGTGGCGCCGGGCTGGCCGCACCACTGGCGACGGCGACCGTGGTCAATCCGGTGGTCGCCACGGCCGTGGGCATCGCCGCACTGGGCGAGCACTTCCGGTTCGGTACGCCGGGCGCCCTGCTGGCCCTGGTGGCGGCGGTCGTCGCGAGCGCCGGTCTGGTGATGCTGACGGTGCACGGCGCGGAGGCGGAAGCGGAACGGGCCTGGAAGAACGGGGCAGTTGGTACGACCGAGGTGACCGGGGAACCGGTGACCGCCGAGCTGACGGACACGGTGGAGACGGACGGGACCACCGAAGACGTACGGACCGCCGAAGACGTACGGACCGCCGAACCGGTCGGGGCGGCCGAGGACACCACGGCGGTCGGGACGGCCGACCCGGCCCTGGCGATCGGGGCCGTCGGGGCGCCCGGCACTCCCGGTGTTCCCCTCCGTCTCACGGACCGGATCCCCCATCAGTCCTCCGGTGGGCAGGGCGGGTCGCCGGGCCGGCCGGACTGCGGCAAGGCCATGCTCCAGCCACACGGCTGAGGCGGCACGGGTTGGTCTGGTCCGGTTGTGTGGCATTCCGCGCAATTTCATGAGTTACCGGCAGACACACTGTTGATCACCGTGGCCATCGATCACGATGAGGGCGCCCCCACACTGCCCGTGATCGATGCATCCGGTGATCCCCCTTGCCCTCATCCGAACACCCCCCTGTCTACGCCGAGTTGTCCGACGCCCGGCTCGTCGAGTTCATCCGGGCCGGTGCGCCCTCACCCCATCCGGCGGCGCAGGAACTGCGCCGCCGCCATCTGCCCCGGGTGCTGGACTACGCCCGCCTCTGCGCCCGCGACGAGTGGTCAGCCGACCAACTGGCCGCAAAAGCCTTCACGTTGGCGTTACGCCAGATCTTCCAGACCGAGGAACCCGGCGCTCCATGGCGCCACCGGATGCTGGCCCTGGTCCACGAGGCCGCCGCCGACTGGGCCACCAACCGCTCCCGCGACCGGCTCGAGACCGCGTACGCGGCCCACCTCGACGAAGGCAACGGCGCTGAGCCCGACCGCCTCCCCCTGGTGCACGGTTTCGCCGCGCTCCCGCCCGCCACCCGGACCCTGCTGTGGCACACCCTGGTCGAGGGGGAATCCGACGCCACGGTGGCCCGGTACACCGGACGGCGGCCCGCGGACCTCCCCCGCCTGACCGACCGGGCCCGGGAGACCTACCGCGAGCTGTGCCTGCGCGGCTATCTGGAGCGCGACGCCGACGAGGAGTGCCGGGGCTTCGGACGGATCCTGGAAGTGGCCGCCCGCCGCGCGGACACCCCGCACACCACGGAGCTGCCCGGCCATCTCACGGACTGTTCCGGCTGTGCCGCCATGCTCTCGGCCCTGATCGAGCTGGAGAAGCGGCCCGGCCCGCTGGTGGCCGCCGCCCTGCTCGGGTGGGCCGCGGACCGCTATCTCCCGGACACCTCGGCTTCCGCCACCACCGCCCTGGCCCCGGTGGCCACCGGAGCCGTGGAGCCGGCGCGGTCCGCGGCCCCGCCGCCCGCCCCGGCCCGGCGAGTGTTCCAGCCCCCGTACACCCGCGCCGCCTCGCTGATCCTGTCCAGCGCAGTGGTCATGGTGGCGGCCATCACCGGGATCGCCGCCGCCACCCAGGGCAACGGAGACGTGGGACGGGCCCGGGGCGTCGCGACCGCCACCCCGTTCCCGTCGGCCCCGGCCTCCTCCCCGTCCGCATCCGCATCCGCGTCGCCGAGCCCCAGCCGGACACCCACGACGGCTCCCCCGTCCGACGCCACGGCCGAACCTCCCTCCTCCACCCCGACCGGCCCCTTCACGACCGTGGTCAACGCGGCGACGGGACAGTGTCTGGATGTCCAGGGAGCGTTCTTCAACGGTGCCGACGTCATCACCGGGGCCTGCCGCTCCGGCGCCGCCACCCAGAAGTGGCGGCTCGACCCGGACGGGCTGCTGCGCAACAGCGCCAACCCCGGCTTCTGCCTGGACACCCGGGGCCGGATCACCAAGGGCATCGGCATCCGGACCTGCGAACGCACCCTCGATCTGCTGTTCTTCTTCGACGAGCGGGGGCGGCTGCGCCCCCAGCTCGCCTCCGACCACGCCGTCGTCCCCAGCGACAAGGCGGCCGGCTTCCTCTCCTTCGCCCCGCTCACCACCGACACCAGGCAGCGCTGGAGCAACGGCTAGCCAGGGCGCGTATCGGGTCGTGATCAATCTGTCGGTTCGTCCTCGTGGTGAGGCCTGGACCGGTATGCGGATCTCGACGAGACGTGCCCGTTGGGCCGGATCTGGTCGGAGGAGCGAGCATCTCACAAGCTCCTCTGAACCAACAGGTCGTCCCACTTGGGCTGTTGGGTAGCCTGCGGCCGTGGAAATGGGGCTGAAAAATGACGGCTGGATGGAAGACACGCGGACGTCTTATGACACCGTCGCTGCTAGTTATGCCGACCTGACGCGTCACCTCCTGGACGAAACGCCCGAAGAGCGCGCGGTCCTGGCGCTTTTCGCCGACCTGGTGAGTACCCAAGGCGGGGGGCCGGTTGCTGACGTGGGATGCGGGACGGGAAGGATCACGGCTCACCTGTGTCAGCTGGGCATGGACGCGTTCGGGATCGACCTGTCGCCCGGGATGATCGAGGTGGCCCGGAGCGATCACCCTGGTCTCCGGTTCGATCTCGGCTCCATGACGGACCTCGACCTCGCCGACGGCTCGATGGCTGGCCTGGTCGCCTGGTACTCGCTGATCCACGTCCCCGATGACGAGATCGGCTCGGTCTTCGGGCACTTCCGGCGAGTGGTTCGGCCCGGTGGGCCGCTGCTGCTCAGCTTCCATGTCGGCGACGAGTCGCGATTGAAGACCGAGGGCTATGGCGGGCACCCGATGAACGTCTATGTCCACCGTCGGCAGCACGGCCAGATGATTGCGTGGCTCAACGACGCCGGCTTCTCCGTCGAGGAATACAGAACTCTCACCTCAGCCGAAAGCAAGCTCGGGGGGATCATTCTCGCGCGCCGACAGGCCGACGACCGAGCCGAATGAGTCGCTCACCAAGAGAGTGCATGTCGCTTGGGTCCGTCGTCCAAGGGCCGTCCCCGTAAATGATCTTCAGAGCTTCCTGGCATGATCACGACGTGACCCGTGAGCTTGTGCAGCCCAGCCCCAGGACGTACGTACTCTTCGATGTCGACGGGACGTTGATCGACGCCGTGGACAACCAACGCCGGGTCTGGGAAATGTGGGCGGGGCGATACCGGCTGGACGCGGATGAGGTCTATCGGGTGGCGCTGCGGACGCGGCCGACGGAGACCTTCGCGCAGGTAGCTCCGGACCAGGATCCAACGGAGTGCCTGGCTGCGCTGCATGAACTGGAGGACGAGGACGTCCAGTCCGGCGTCTATGCGGCCTTCGACGGTGCGCCGGAGCTTCTGGGCACCCTGCCGGCGTCGTCGTGGGCGCTGGTGACCTCGAACTACGAGCACCGGGTGCGCGGGCGATTTGCCCGGACGGGCCTGCCACTCCCGCGCGTCATAGTTGACGCCGCCGCGGTAGAGGAGGGCAAACCGTCGCCCGTGCCCTACCTGCTGGCCGCCGAGCAACTCGGCGCCAAGCCCGAGGACTGCCTGGTCATTGAGGACGCCCCGTCCGGAGTCGAGGCAGGGCTGCGGGCCGGCATGACGGTGTGGGGGGTCAACGCTGTGGTTGCGGTGGACGGCGTACACCGTCACTTCGGGAGCCTGTGTGAAGCAGTCCCCGACATCCTCGCCTTCGCCCGCCCGGAGGGATCAGCCGCAGTGGGATGATCACGGTGTGGCTGGTGTGATCACGGCGCCGGAGGTCCTGGATAGCCCCGTTCACTGGGTTGAGCCCGCGCCAGTGCCGCTCTCCCGCGCTAAAGATCATTTACGGGACAGCCCTTAAGGTCCGGCTCAGTCCGGTTCCAACCGGGGCGAACGGGGCCCGGCGAAGCTTCCCCGGCGTGCGCGATCTTGCCGAAGGGGCTTGCCCGATCGGACGCCCTCCCAGCACAGGCGCATCAGCGCACCGCTGTCACCTGGGCGAACGCTCCCTGCGGGGCGCGTTCGCACCTCCTGAGACCCGCCCGAGAGTCTTGAGCCCTGCCGGTCTCCTGGAGAGAGGAATCGCCCCCAGTGTTAACCGCAGGTTAGCTCTCGGTGCCGGCGCTGTACCCCGCGGCCGCCTCGGTCGACGCTACGAGCGGCGGCGTCGCCCATCCCCGGGCCCCGCCGGACACCGCTCACCAGGAGGCCCTATGTCCGACAGCGCTCCCCGGCAGCATGCCCGCACACCCTGGCGTGCCGTCATCGGCGGTTCGATCGGCAATCTCGTCGAGTGGTTCGACTGGTTCGTCTACGCCAGCTTCGCCACCTATTTCGCCGGTGCCTTCTTCCCTCAAGGCAATGAGACCGCCCAACTCCTCAACACCGCCGGTATCTTCGCCGTCGGCTTCTTCATGCGCCCCGTCGGCGGCTGGCTGCTGGGCCGGTTCGCCGACCGGCGCGGGCGCAAGGCCGCGCTGACCCTCACCGTGACCCTGATGTCGGCCAGCGCCCTGCTCATCGCCGTCGCGCCCACCTACGACCAGGTCGGCTACCTCGGCGCTGGGGTGCTGCTGGTGGCGCGGCTGCTGCAAGGGCTGTCGGTCGGCGGTGAGTACGCGGCCAGCGCCACGTATCTGACCGAGGCGTCCCAGCCCGGCCGCCGGGGCTTCGTCTCCAGCTTCCAGTACGTGTCGATGACGATGGGACAGCTGATCGGCCTCGGCCTCCAGATCGTGCTCCAGCGCACCATGTCCGACGACGCGCTGCACTCCTGGGGCTGGCGGATCCCGTTCATCGTCGGCGCCGTGGCCGCGGCCGTGGTCTTCTGGCTGCGGCGCAATCTGCTGGAGACCGACGCGTACGCCGAGGAGGACACCCACCGGAGCAGCGAGCGCCGCGGGACCATCGGCGAGCTGCTGCGCCACCGCAAGGAGGCCGCGCTGGTCATCGCGCTGACCATGGGCGGCACGGTCGCGTACTACACCTACACGACCTATCTCACCAAGTACCTGTCGAACACCGCCGGGCTGAGCAAGTCCGACGCCTCGCTGGTGAGCTTCTGTGCCCTGTTTCTGTTCATGCTGCTTCAGCCGGTGGCCGGGGCGCTCTCGGACCGGATCGGCCGACGGCCACTGCTGATCAGTTTTGGGATCGGTTCGATGGTGGGCACCGTTCCGCTGATGACCGCGCTGTCGCACACCGACACCTTCGGCGGCGCGCTGCTGCTGTCGCTGGTGGCGCTGGTCATCATCACCGGCTACACCTCCATCAACGCCGTGGTGAAGGCCGAGCTCTTCCCCACCCATGTCCGGGCACTGGGCGTGGCCCTGCCGTACGCCCTGGCCAACGCGCTGTTCGGGGGCACCGCGGAGTATGTGGCGCTGTGGTTCAAGCAAGGCGGGATGGAGTACGGTTTCTACTGGTATGTCTCGGCTTGTGCCGCTGTCTCGCTCATCGTCTACCTGACCATGCGGGAAACCCGGGACACCATGCTCACCCGGGGCCGGACCGAGGACCCTACGACCGCCTCCGGGAAGCCACAGCCGACCTCTGTGTGACCCCTCGGCCCGGCGCTTACCCTTACGCCCATGCACGTTCTCCTGGTCGAAGACGACAACCGGCTGGCGGCCGCCCTGACCGCCGCGCTGGCCCGTCTGGGCCACCAGGTCGTCCGCGCCGGACGCGCGGATGACGCACTGCGGCTCAAGGACGGAGCCGACTTCGTCCTGCTCGACCTCGGACTGCCCGATATGGACGGACTGGAGGCGCTGCGCAGGCTGCGCCGCGCCTCCGCCGTCCCGGTCATCGTGGTCACCGCCCGCTCCGAGGAGCGGGACGTGCTGCGGGGGCTGCGCGGCGGGGCCGACGACTATCTGGTCAAACCGTTCCGCACCGCCGAGCTGATCGCCCGCATGGAGGCCGTGATCCGGCGCGGTACCCGGCCGCTCACCGCCGCGGGCCCGGTGGTGGCGGCGGACGGTGTGCGTATCGATCTGGCCACCCGGCGGCTGGAGGTGGACGGGAGGCCCGTCACCCTCACCCGCCGGGAGTTCGACGTACTGGCCCTGCTCGCCCGTGAACCCGGCGTGGTCCGCAGCCGCGAGGAGATCCTCGACGAGGTGTGGGGCGATCTGCTGCTGTCCGCGTCCCGGTCCCTCGATGTGCACATCGCCGGGATCCGCGCCAAGACCGGCCGCCCGGGGCTGGTGGAGACGCTGCGCGGCACCGGCTACCGGCTGGGAACCGGCACATGCACCTCCGGATCCTGACCGTCTACACCGTCCTGATCGCCTGCCTGGTGATGGCGCTCGCGGTGCCGTTCTCCCTGGCGTACTCCTCGCACCGCACCGGGAAGCTGCTGCTGGAGCGGCGGGCGGACGCCACCCGCTTCGCGGAACTGGCCGACCAGGCGATCCGCGACGGCGACACCGCGGGGCTCGCCCAGGAGGTGTCCCGCTACCACGCGCTGTACGGCACCGCCGTGGAGATCCGCGACCGGGACGGCGCGCGGGTCGCGGGCGGCGGCGCCTGGGACCACGGCCAGGCCGAACGGGCGATGTCCGGCCGCACCACGGACAGCCTGCCGCTGATCACCCCGTTCGGCCCGGATTCGGCGGTGATCGCCGAGCCGGTCGGCCGGGACGCCCAGGTCTTCGGGGTGGTGGTGATGCGGGCGTCCACGAACGCGGCCCGGCGCGACGTCACCCTGGTCTGGGCCGCGGTGGCGGCGGGCTCGGTGGTCGCGGTGCTCTGCGCGCTGATCGCGGCGCGCCGGCTGGCCCGGTGGATCCTCCATCCGGTGACCGAACTGGATATCACCACCCGCGCGATCGCCGAGGGCCGGATGGACGCCCGGATCGCGGCGGTCGAGCGGGGCCCGGCCGAGCTGCGGCTGCTGGAGCTGCGGTTCAACGCCATGGCCGACGCGGTCTCGGCCGCCCTGGAGCGGCAGCGAGCCTTTGTCGCGGACGCCTCGCACGAGCTGCGCACCCCGCTGACCGTGCTGTCGCTGCGGCTGGAGAACCTGGAGCCGCATCTGAAGAAGACCGGCGACGAGGAGTTCGGCGAGGCCCTCGCCGAGGTCGACCGGCTGGCCCAGCTACTGGAGGACCTGCTGGAGCTGGCCCGGGTGGAGGCGGGCGCGACGGCGCCCGAACCGATCGCGCCCGCGGCGCTCGCCACCCGGCTGGCCACCTGGCGCGAGGTGTACGCGGCGCGGGAGCTGACGCTCGCGGTGGACATCGAAGGCGGCGCGGCGGGCGAGGAGACCTCGCTGCCCACGGCGGCCGGGCGGATCGCCGATATCGCGCTGGACAACGCGGCGAAGTTCGTACCGCCGGGCGGCACCGTGACCGTCTCCCTGAACGCCGGGGCGCTCCGGATCGCCGACGACGGCCCCGGGCTCGCACCGGAACACCTGACGGCGGCGTCCGGTCGCTTCTGGCGCTCCCCCAGCCACGGAAACATCCCTGGCAGCGGTCTGGGTCTTGCGATCGCCGCCGAGCTGGCCCGCGCGGCGGGCTGCACGCTGGTGCTGCGGCCCGCGGAGCCGCACGGGCTGGTGGTCGAGCTGCGGCTGCCCGACAACGCACCCGGCCCGCTCCCGGGGCCCCGCCCTCAGCCGTAGACCGCGCGGTAGTACGCCGCCGCGCCCCGGTGCAGCGGCACGGTGCCGGTGCCGATGGCGTACCGCTCGTCGAGACGGCTGCCGGGCGCGTCCGGCACCGGCAGCCGGTCCCGCCGCTCGAACAGCACGGCGGTGACGGCGCGGGCCGTGGCCGTCGCGAGATCGGAGCGGCAGACGAGATAGCTGGGCGTGCCCACAGTGGCGGTCGGGCCGTGCAGCCCGTAGATCCCGGCGGGGATGGACGCGCTCTGGTAGACGGCCCCGTGGCTGTGGCGGAGCTGCGCCACCAGGCCCTCGAGCGGAATGAGCCGCACGGGTCGGCGCTTGGCGAGCTCGGAGATGGTCCGGGTCGGTGCGCCACCGGACCAGAAGAACGCGTCCACCTCGGCCGCGGCGAGCGCGTCGGCGGATTCGCCGAGCCCGAGCCATACCGTCCGGACGGTGCTCACCCCGGCCGTCTCGAGCACCCGGGCCGCGGTCACCGAGGTACCGGACTCGGCGGCGCCGAGAGAGACGGTCCGCCCGGTGAGGTCGGAGGGGTTCCGGATCGACGAGTCCGCGGGCACCACCAGATGCAGATAGTTGAGATACAGCCGGGCGAGCGCGGCGACCGGCACCGGCTGCCGGAAGGAGCCCCGGCCCTTGGCGGCGTCGGCCGCGCTGTCGGCGAGGGAGAGCGCCATATCGGCACGCCCGTCGCCGAGCATCCGGAGGTTCTCCACGCTTGCCGCGGTGGTGAGCACCCGGATGTCGATCCGCGGATGTGCCGCGTGCACCTCGTCCGCCAGCCGACCACCGAAGATCTTGTACGGCCCGCCCTGCGGCCCGGTGGCCAGCCTGACCCGGCCGGACGGCCCGGCATCCTCGCAGCCGACCAGCCCGACCGCCGCGAGCGCCACGAACACCCGGCGAGAAACGGCCTGCACCACCCGCCGATGCTAACCCGTACGGTGCTGCGCACCGCACGGGTGGGATGGGGGCAGCCGAGGGGGCATGGGTGCCGGGCCCGGCGGAGCGGATGCGCGTGCCCAACGGGCAGACGCCGATCACGTGCCCGATACCGGGGCCCGGCGGGTAGGGCGCACGCATGCGAGCGGCGAAATGCCCAGAATGCGCGGCCACGGGTGCGCCGGGGTGGCGAAACACCCGAAGCCCGCAGCTGGGCCGCCGCGGGCTGCGGCCGGCGCCACCCGAGGCGCGGACATACGACCGCCCCTAGCCCGCCTCGGCCATGGCTGCACCGCCGAGCGGCCCGGCGCCCGTCACGACACCACCGGACCGCCCGCCACGGACGCTCCGCCCCGCGCACGCAAGCCCCCCGAACCCAACGGGCAGACGCCGACGATCACATGCCCGCCGCCGGGCCCAAGGCGCGCGGGTGCCACAAGCGGAGCGACAGGGGGCGCGGACGCGCGGCCCGCGTACTCAACAGGTTGCGGAAGGTGCGGGCGGCCACGCGGGGCCCGGCAACAGACGGGTGGCGCCGACGCGCGTCAGATCGCGGTGGCGCTCAGTTGGGCCCAGACGACGCGGCCGCCGTCCGCGGCCGGGCGGTCGCCCCAGGCGTCGGTGAGGGCGCGGACCAGGGCGAGGCCGCGGCCGCTCTCGTCCTCCACGCCCGCGTCCCGCGGGGTGGGGCCGAGGGGGCCACCACCCTGGTCGGTGACCTCGATATACAGCGAGCGGCGCTCATGGGCGCGCAGCACGCACAGGATCTGTTCGCTTCCGGTGTGCACCAGCGCGTTGGTGAACAGCTCGGACATCACCAGTTCGGCGGCGTCGCACACATCCTCATGGAAGCCCCAGAGGGGCAGTTGGGCGCGGACCCGGAGACGGGCGGCGGCGACGGAGGCGCCACGGGCGGGCAGCCGGAAGATCTCCTGGCGAAGGGCGGCGTCATAGCACTCGGCGCTCACGAGGGGGGCCATCGTCGGGCGTTGACGCAATGCCACGGCCATTCGCCTTCCGTCTCGCTGTGGGGGGCTCAGAAGAGCACAAGTCCGCTTTTGGGCCACCCTGTTGGCCCGGACGCTACGCCACTATTCCGGCTGTACACATCAGTTGGCAAGAGGCGTTCTGCAAAATGCAGAATAGCCAGAGCAGTCTGTTCCACCCATCACGCACATGGCACACTGACTCTCGACAATGACCGTCCGAGGAGGTACGACGTGGGTGAAGCGCGGTCTGCCCCGACCGTCGGGCAGATGGTCCTCGGCATGCGACTGCGGGACCTTCGCGAGAAGGCCGACGTCAGCTATGAGGAAGCCGCCAGGGCGCTGCACGTCAACCAGACCACGGTCCGCAGGATGGAGAAGGCCGAGGTCGGCCTGAAACTCCCGTATGTCGAGAAGCTGTTGCAGACCTATGGGGCCGATCAGGAGGAGATCGACGCCTTCCTCGCGCTCGCCGAGGACGCCAACAGACCCGGCTGGTGGCATCGGTTCCGCGATGTGCTGCCGGACTGGTTCAGCCTCTATGTGAGCCTGGAGGGCGCGGCCAGCCGGATCCGCGCGTACGAGCCGCACTTCGTACCCGGTCTGCTCCAGACCGAGGCCTACGCCCGCGCGCTGCTGAGCATCGGCTTTCCGAACGGCAGCGACCGGGAGATCGACCGCCGGGTCGCTCTGCGGATGGAGCGTCAGGAGCTGCTCACCCGCCCGGACGGCCCGCATCTGTGGGCCGTCATGGACGAGACGGTGCTCCGTCTCGGTATCGGCGGGCGAGAGGTGATGCGGGCCCAGATCGACCGGCTCATCGAGGCCACCCGGATGCCGAACGTCACCCTTCAGGTGATGCCGTTCGCCACGGGCCCGCACGTGGGCATGGGCGGCCCCTTCCAGCTCTTCCGGTTCCAGATCCCGGAACTTCCGGACATCGTCTACGCCGAGGCCCTGACCGGCGCCGGCTATCTCGACCAACGCGCGGATGTGGCCACCTACCTGGAGGCTCTTGACCGTATGGGCACCCAGGCCACATCGGCGCGGCGCACGGAGGGCTTCCTCCGTGAGATGCGCAAGGAGCTCTGACAGTGGAACACGTCGACAACGTGTACAACGGCATGCCGGCCAAGCAACTGGGGGTGGAAGGCTGGCACAAGCCCTGGAGCGGCCCCAACGGAGGCGCCTGCGTCGAAGCGCTGAAGCTGAAGGACGGACGGGTGGCGCTGCGCCAGTCGACCGACCCCGACGGACCCGCTCTGATCTACACCCATCATGAGATCGAAACGTTCATCCAGGGGGCCAAGGCCGGTGCCGCGGACTTCCTGCTGGTGCGGCCGGATCCCCATCTGACCTCGCCGAAGGGGAACGGCGCGAAACGGAGGGCCGCATGACCAGCGACATCCACAGCGCGGACCTAGCGAAGAGGGCAGGAGCGGCACCCACATCATGAATATCGACACCACCAAGCCGCATTCGGCGCGGATGTACGACTACTACCTCGGTGGCAAGGACCACTACGAGGTGGACGAGCAGGCCGCGGCGAATGTCATCGCGATCTATCCGGGGATCAAGACCTGTGCCCGGACCAACCGGACCTTTATGCACCGCGCCACGCGCTGGCTCGCGAAAGAGGCCGGGATCCGGCAGTTCCTGGACATCGGCACCGGAATTCCCACCAAGCCCAATCTCCACCAGGTCGCGCAGGACGTCGCCCCGGACGCCCGGATCGTGTACGCGGACAACGACCCGATCGTGCTGGCGTACGCCCAGGCGCTGCTGCAGGGAACGCCGGAGGGCCGCACCGCCTACCTCCAGGCCGATGTACGCGAACCCGAGCGGATCCTCACAGCACCCGAGCTGCACGAGACGCTCGATCTGAACCAGCCGATAGCGCTGTCGTTCAACGCGCTGTTCCACTTCGTCCCGGACGAGTACCAGCCGTACGAACTGGTCCGGCAGTTCGTCGAGGCCCTGCCCTCGGGCAGTTATCTGGTGCTTTCGCACTGCACCCCGGACTTCGACCCGGAGACCTGGGAGAAGGTCGCCGCGATCTATCGCCAGGGCGGTATCCCGGCGCAGGTGCGGTCCAAGGCCGAGGTCGAGCGGTTCTTCGAGGGGCTCGAGCTCGTCGCGCCGGGCGTCGAGGAGCCGCACCGGTGGAAGCCGGACGGGGAGGTGTCCGCCCTCAGCAGCGCGGACGTCTCGCTGTGGTGTGGTGTGGCCCGCAAGCCCTGAGCCGTTAAGCCCATCGCGTGTCCTGGACGGGGATCAGGACGGCGGCGCTCGACAGCGGAGCGGGGGACAACGGGGGAAGTACGAGGGAACAACGGGTGCGACGGGGGACCTGAACGACGGGGGATCTGAACGGGGTCAGGGCTTCACGGGGCGATCGCCCACCGTGAAGCCCAGCACCGCGCCACCGCCCGGCCGCGGCTGGGCGAAGACCGTGCCGCCGTGCGCGAGGGCGATCTCGCGCACAATGGCCAGACCGAGCCCGGAGCCGGGCAGACTGCGGGCGCCGGGCGCCCGGTAGAAGCGGTCGAAGACCCGCTCGCGGTCCTCCTCGTCGATCCCGGGGCCGCGGTCGCGGACCTCCACCCGGCGGCCGGTGATCACCACCTCGACCGGTTCGGTGCCCTCCTGGTCGAACTTGGCGGCGTTCTCCACCAGGTTGGAGATCGCCCGTTGCAGGGCGGCCGGGCCGCCCTCGACCCGGGTATCGCCTTGTGCCCGTACGGTGATCTCGCGGCCGGTCCGGCGGCGGGCGAGGGTCGCGGCAGTGGTGGCCACCGCTTCCAGCGACACCGGGGTGCGCGGTTCGTCGTCCTTCTGGCCGGCCGCCAGCTCCACCAGTTCATTGACCAGATCGGTCAGTTCCCGGGTCTCCCCCGCCAGATCGGCGAGCAGGTCCTCGCGCGCGGAGGGCGGCAGTTCCTCGAAGCGGCGCAGCAGCGAGACATTGGTGCGCAGCGAGGTGAGCGGGGTGCGCAGCTCGTGTCCCGCGTCCTGGACCAGCCGCCGCTGGTCGTCCTTGGAACGGGCCAACTGACCCAGCATGCCGTCGAACGCCCGGCCCAGACGGCCCACTTCGTCCTGTCCGGTGACCGGGACCGCCACCTCCATCCGGCCCGTCGCCGCCACGCTCTCGGCGACCCGGGTCAGCCGCACCAGCCGCCGGGTGATCCGCCCCGCCAGCCACCATCCGGCCAGTCCGGCGGCCGCGATGACGGCGGCGATGAACAGCGCGGTGCGCTTCTGGAGTTCTTGCAGCAGATCCTCGGTGTCACTGAGCTGCTGGGCCACTTGGATAGCCCCGGTGCCGTCGCCCACGGCCACGGTGGCCATCCGGTACTGCTCGTCGCCGATGCCGATGTTGCGCCGCACCACGGCCCCGGCCGTACCGGACGCCGCGGCCGCCCGGTCCTCGGGGCCGACCGGCAGCACGGGTCTGCCCGGGTCGTAGACGGTGCCCCGGCCATTGATCACCTGGACGTCCAGCCGACTGATCCGGCGCAGATCGCCCCGCAGCTCGTAGGGGACCGGCCCATCGGAGGGGTACTGACTGAGCACCACCTTCTCTCCCTGGACCTCGGTCCGCAGTTCGCGGACGACGTCGTCGAAGGCCGACTGCTGGTCCACCCGCACCAGACCGGCCGCGGCGTCGTAACTGAGGCCGCCGACCAGCAGGGTGACCACGGAGGCCACGGCCGCGAAGGACAGCGCGAAGGTGGTCCGCAGACTGGGTCGCGGACCGCGGAACCGGCGGGGACGGCGCACGTTCTCACTCCTCCCGCAGGGTGTAGCCGACACCGCGCACGGTGTGGATGAGGGGCTCGGCGCCTTCCTGGTCGACCTTCCGGCGCAGATAGCCGATGTAGACGGCGAGGTTCTTCGATCCGGGGCCGAAGTCATAGCCCCAGATGCGGGCGTAGATGGTGGCGTGGTCCAGGACGATACCCGCGTTGCGCGCCAGCAGTTCCAGCAGGTCGAACTCGGTGCGGGTCAGCTCCAGTTCCGTACCGCCGCGCCAGACCCGCCGCGCCCAGGGGTCCAGTCGCAGATCCGCGACCTCGACCACTCCGTCCACGGCCGGTTCACCGGGCACCGCGGGGGCGGGGGCGGGGGCGGCACGGCGCAGCAGGGCCCGCAGCCGGGCAAAGACCTCCTCGACCTCGAAGGGCTTGGCCACATAGTCGTCCGCCCCCGCGTCCAAGCCCTCGATCCGGTCGGCGGTCTCGACCCTCGCGGTGAGCATCAGGATGGGTGTACGGTCCCCCTCGGCACGCAGCACCCGGCACACCTGGAGTCCGTCCACCCCCGGCATCATCACATCGAGCACGATCATGTCCGGATGCTCGCGATGCACGGCGGCCAGCGCCTCGATGCCGTCGGAGACCGCGGTGACCCGGTATCCCTCCAGGGTCAGGGCGCGCTCCAGGGCATGGCGGATGGCGCGGTCGTCCTCGGCGAGCAGCACGGTATTCATCACTCCCCGAGTCTGCCAAGATCCGCCGGGCGCCGGATCCACCCCCTCCCGGGCCGCGCTTCTTACCCGGCTCTCACCTTGTTCTCGCGACCGGCTTACCGAATCCGGAGAAGGTGTCGGATACGTTCCGGGGAAACCCGCCCCGGCGATGCTACGGGCCGGAGAAAATCACCGTATGAAGATCGCATTCCTGCTGCACAACGCCTACGGGATCGGCGGAACGATTCGGACCACGCTGAATCTCGCCGCGGCGCTGGCCGATCGCCACGAGGTGGAGATCGCCTCGATGCAGCGGCACCGCGAGACGCCGCGTTTCACCGTGGACCCCCGGGTACGGCTGATCCCGCTGGTGGACACGCGACCGGACGGCGCCGACGCACGGGATCCCCGATTCGCCGAGCCGGCCCGGGACTTCCCGGTCCACGAGAAGCGCTACGAGCAGTACAGCAGGCTGATCGACGAGCGGGTGGCCGAGTATCTGCGCGGCTGCGACGCCGATGTGATCGTGGGCACCCGGCCGGGCGTCAATGTCTATCTCGCCCGCTTCGGCCCGCGCGGCGCGCTGCGCATCGCCCAGGAGCATCTGCGCTTCGAGGCGCACAGCAAGCGGCTGCGGGCGGAGCTCGCACCGCACTACCGCAGGCTCGACGCCGTGGTCACCACGACCGAGGCCGACTCCGCGGTCTACCGGAAGCGGCTGCCGCTGCCGGGAGCGCGGATCCTGGCGATACCCAACAGCGTCCCGGAACCGGACGTCCGGCCTTCCGAGGGCACCGAGCCGGTGATCGCGGCGGCCGGCCGACTGGTCCGCGGCAAACGCTTCGACCTGCTGATCGACGCCTTCGCCGAGGTGGTGGACAAGCATCCCGAATGGCGGCTGCGGATCTACGGCGGCGGAGCGGAGAAGGACCGGCTGAGCGAGCGCATCAGCCGGCAGGGGCTGACCGGCAGCGCCGAGCTGATGGGGCCGCACTCCCCGATCGAGGCGGAGTTCGCCAGGGCGTCGCTGGTCGCGGTGGCCTCGGACGCCGAGTCGTTCGGCATGACGATCGTGGAGGCGATGCGCTGCGGGGTGCCGGTGGTGAGCACCGACTGCCCGCTCGGGCCAGCCGAGATCATCCAGGACGGCGCCACCGGGCGGCTGGTGCCGACCGGGGACAAGCACGCGCTCGCCGGTGCCCTGCTGGAGCTGATCGACGACGCCCCGGCCCGGCGGGCCATGGGGGCCGCGGCGCTGGAGTCCGCGCGGACGTACGACCCGGCGACGATCTCCTGGCGCTACGAGCGGCTCTTCGAGGAGCTGGCCGCCACCCGCGGCGCTCGCCGCCGTGCGCGTACCCGGGCCGCGCTGCGGTCCCGCGCCCGCCGACTGGTGCGCCGCTGCACAGCGGTGTTCCGCCGCCGTCCGGGGACGGCGGCGGGCCGGTAAGGGGCGCTGAGGGGCGCGTCGCCGCGCCGACGGCCGGCTACCAGGTCGTCGGCGCGTAGTCCTTGAGGAAGCAGCCGAAGAGGTCCTCGCCCTGCTCACCCCGGACGATCGGGTCGTAGACCCGGGCCGCGCCGTCGACGAGGTCGAGCGGGGCGTGGAAGCCCTCGGCGGCCAGCCGCATCTTGTCCGGGTGCGGCCGCTCGTCGGTGATCCAGCCGGTGTCGACGCTGGTCATCAGGATGGCGTCGGACTCGAACATCTCGCGCGCGCTGGTGCGGGTGAGCATGTTGAGCGCGGCCTTGGCCATATTGGTGTGCGGATGCCCGGCGCCCTTGTAACCGCGGCCGAACTTGCCCTCCATCGCGGACACGTTCACCACGTACGTGCGCCGGGCGGGCGAGGCGGCCATCGCCGGGCGCAGTCGGCTCACCAGGATGAAGGGCGCCGTCTCGTTGCAGAGCTGTACTTCGAGCATCTCGACGGGATCGACCTCGTGGACCCGCTGGATCCAGGTATTGGTCGCGTCCAGGTCCGGTATGAGCCCGCCCGCGTCGATCGCGGTACCGGCCTCGATCCGGGCGGGTGAGGCGGAGCCGCTGGTGAGGGCGAGGGCGGTGAGGTCCTGCGGGGACAGCGCCCCGTCCCGCGGCCGGCGCGGTCCCGGCAGCGCCGTCTGGGACCCGCTGCCGAACGCGCCGAGGACCGTGGCCTCGGGCAGCTCCCCGGCGGGCAGCGGCGCCGACTCGCCCGCTATCAGCTCCGCGTACGCCTGGGGCGAGCGGCGGACCGTCTGCGCGGCGTTGTTGATCAGGATGTCCAGCGGACCGGCGGCGCTCACCGTGTCGGCCAGTCCGATGACCTGGGCGGGGTCCCGCAGATCAATGCCGACGATCTTCAGTCGGTGCAGCCACTCACCGCTGTCGGGCATCGCCTTGAAGCGGCGGATGGCGTCGTTGGGGAAGCGGGTGGTGATGGTGGTGTGCGCGCCGTCGCGCAGCAGCCGCAGCGCGATATACATCCCGATCTTCGCGCGACCACCGGTGAGCAGCGCACGCCGTCCGGTGAGATCGGTACGGGCGTCCCGGCGGGCCCGGTTCTCGGCGGCGCACTCGCGGCAGAGCTGGTGGTAGAACGCGTCGACCTCGACATAGCGGGTCTTGCACACGTAGCAGGAGCGGGCGCGCTCCAGGATGCCCGCGATCTCCGTGGTCACCGAGCTGGTGAGGGCCCGGCCGAGTGTCTCGTCGTCGATCCGGTCGGCGGCCCCGGTGGCGGTGGCCTCGGTCACGGCCTTGTCGTTGGCGGTCTTCGCGGCCCGCCGCTCCTGGCGGCGACGCTGCTTCACGGTGCGGTAGATCCCGGCGGTGGCGCGGCGCACGGCGATCGCGTCGGGGTGGTCGAGCGGCAGCCGGTCGAGCTCCGCGAGCACGCTCAGGCAGATCGCCATCCGCTCGGGGTCGAGCCCGGGTGCCTCGGCGGGGGCCCCGGCCGCCGGTCCCGTCTCGCCGGTCTCCGCTGTCATGGGATCGACGCCCGTTGTCATGGGATCGACACCCGTCGTCCCGGCCCGGCCGTCGTCAGTCACCGTCATCGCCGCTGCCGCTTTCTGGTATCGCCGTTTTCCCTGGGTAACGGCGGAACTGTACGAAAGCGGGGCCGGATGCGCCAATCCCGGGCCGAGCGGGGGTGGTCACCGCGGCGGGTTCTCCACGCCGCGAAGGCGGTGCGGCGGCCGGATTCGTGGCCGGCGCCCGCATCACGAAGTCCGAATGGACGGCACCCCACAGGCGGCGGGGCCATGGCATGACCCGAGGAGCACTGTGCCCCACGGGCGGGCAGGGCGGGCCGCGCCGCAGAGCGGGAGGTGTCGCGCCGAGTCGCACCCGGCAGCGGACAGCGGCGCGCCGGACGTGGGCTCCGGGCGGGCCGTGCCCACGGGGTGGGTACGCCGGAGCACACCGCTGGAGCGGCAGGGCTGCCGATGGCGCCCGGCGCCCCCGGCAAGGTCCGGGGACGCCCCCGTGGCGGCGGGCGCGTCCCCTTGGGGCAGACATGACTGTCCGTCACCCACCCTCCCTGATCGGGACGTTCCGTCACCGCACGGCGGGTTCGAGGCAATACTCTCGGGGCATAGGCGGCGACAGAGGAGGAAGTGCATGGCGACGGGCGACAGCGAGCGGGCGTATGCGCGGGCTCGCCAGGAGGCCGAGCGGCTGGCCGCGGACGGGGTCGGCGGAATCGCGCTGACCTGGGTGGACAATGCGGGCCTCACCCGGGTGAAGACCGTGCCCACCACACGGCTTCCGCAGGCCGTGCGCCGTGGCGTCGGTATGTCCCCGGTCTTCGACGTCTATCTGGTGGACGACTCCATGACCACGAGCCCCCATATCGGCGGCCCCGACGGCGATCTGCGGCTCTTCCCCGACCTCGACCGGCTCACCCCGCTGGCCGCGCAGCCCGGCTGGGCCTGGGCACCGGCCGACCGGTACGACCAGGCGGGGGCGGTGCACCCCACCTGCCAGCGGCTGTTCGCGCGGCGGATGACGGAGCGGGCCCGGGAGCGGGGGCTCACCCTGCGCATGGGGTTCGAGACGGAGTGGGTCGTCACCTCCGACGAGCCGTCCGAGGAGAAGCCGCGCTACCCCACCACGGGCCCCGCGTACGGGATGGCGCGGGTGGTCGACCTCTCCGGATATCTCGCCGATCTGCTCGGCGCCCTGCACGCCCAGCAGGTCGAGGTGCTCCAGCTCCACCCGGAGTACTCCCCGGGGCAGTTCGAGGTGTCCGTGGCCCCCGCGGACCCGGTCGGCGCCGCCGACCAGGCCGTCCTGGTGCGGGAGACGATCCGGGCGGTGTCGGGGCGGGCCGGGCTGCACCCGCTGTTCGGCCCGGTGGTGGAGGCGGGCGGGGTGGGCAACGGCGGCCATCTCCATCTGAGCCTGTGGCAGGAGGACCGCAATCTGTGCCGGGACGGCGACGGCCCCCATGGGATGACGGCCACGAGCGAGGCGTTCCTCGCCGGGGTGCTGCGGGCGCTGCCCGCCCTGCTCGCGGTCGGCGCCCCCTCCCCCGCGAGCTATCTGCGGCTCGAGCCCTCCCGCTGGGCCGGGGCGTACCAGTGCTGGGGTCTTGAGAACCGGGAGGCCGCGCTGCGCTTCATCACCGGCGCGCCGGACGACCCGGCCGCGGCCAACGCCGAGGTCAAATGCTTTGACCCGGCGGCCAATCCGTATCTGGTGACCGGCTCGGTCATCGCCGCCGGGCTGGCCGGTCTCGACGCCGGTCTGACGCTGCCCGCACCGGTGGCCGGTGACCCGGTGGTCCAGGGGCGGGAGCGGCGGCTGCCCACTTCGCTGCCGGAGGCGCTGGAGCGGTTCGAGGAGTCCGCGGTGCTCCGGGAGGCGATGGGCGATCCGCTCTTCGAGTCCATCGCGGCGGTACGCCGGGCGGAGTCCGAGCTGTTCGCGAAGGCGAGCCCCCAGGAGATCGCGACCGCGACCCGCGGGCGGTACTGAACCGTGCCCGCCGCCGAGAGGCCGGACCCGGCCGAACTTCCGCTGCCGCCCCTGGTGGACCACCACTGCCACGGGGTGGTCCGCTCCGAGCTGGACTCGGCCGCGTTCGAGGCGTTCCTGACCGAGTCCGACGCCCCCGCGGCGCTCGGCACCACGTTCTTCGACAGCCAGCTGGGCTTCGCGGTGCGCCGCTGGTGTCCGCCGCTGCTCGGCCTGGAACCGCACTGCCCGCCCGCTCATTATCTCGCCCGGCGGCGCGAGATGGGGGTGCGGGAGGTGACCCGGCGGCTGCTGGCGGCGTCCGGCATCGGTGAGTTCCTGGTGGACACGGGGCTGCCCGGGGATCTCACCACCCCGCGGGAGCTGGCCACGGCGTCGGGCGGTACGGCCCATGAGATCGTCCGCCTGGAGCACCTGGCGGAGCGGACCGCCGACACCGCGCTGACCGCGGACGACTTTCTGACCGGTCTTGCGGACGGGGTGCGCGAGGCGGCCCGTACGGCGGCGGGGTTCAAGTCGGTGGCCGCGTACCGCTACGGGCTGGACTTCGCCCCGGAACCCCCGGCCCCGGCCGCCGTCCACACCGCGGCCGAGCGCTGGCTCGCCCACCGGGCCGACGATCCCGGGGCCGCGGCTCGGGTCACCGATCCCATACTGCTGCGCCATCTGCTGTGGTCGGCCGCGTACACCGGGCTGCCGCTCCAGCTGCACACCGGGTTCGGGGATCCGGATCTGCGGCTGGACCGCTGCGATCCGCTCGCGCTCACCGACTTCATCCGCGCGGTACGGCCCACCGGCTGCACGCTGATCCTGCTGCACGGCTATCCGTACCATCGCGGCGCGGGCTATCTGGCCGCCGTCTTCCCCCATGTCTACGCCGATGTGGGGCTGGCCCTGGCGCACACCGGAGCGCGGGCCGGGGCCGTGCTGGCCGAGATGCTGGAGCTCGCCCCCTTCGGCAAGGTGCTGTTCTCGACGGACGCCTACGGTCTGCCCGAGCTGTATGTGGTGGGGGCCCGGCTGTTCCGGGAGGCGCTGGCCGCGCTGGTGAACGGCTGGGTGGCGGCGGGAGCCTGGTCGCGCCGGGACGCCCACCGGGTGGCGGCGCTCCTCGCCGCGGACAACGCCCGGCGGGTGTACGGCCTGGGAGTCGCGTCCGGCCGCGACGCCTGATCCCTCCACACCGGGTGGTCGGGACGGTCCGGGCGGCCGAGGGGGAACCTCTCGCTCCCCCGGTGGCGCGGGCAGCGGGTACGGGCAGTACGGTGCCCCAACAAACCCGTCAGTAACCGGAGGAGATCGCATGCGGATCAGCGGTACGACCGTCCTGCTCACCGGGGCCACCGGAGGCATCGGCCAGACACTGGCCCGCGCGCTCGCCGCCAAGGGCGCCGACCTCCTGCTCACCGGGCGGCGCGAGGAGGTGCTGCGGCCGCTGGCCGACCGGCTCGGCGGGCGGGCGCTGGTGGCCGATCTGGCCGACCGCAAGGACCTCGAGCGGCTCGCCGAGGAGGCGTCGGACGCCCGTATCCTCATCGCCAACGCCGCGCTGCCCTCCAGCGGGCAGGTTCTCGACTACGAGACCGACCAGATCGACCGCGCCCTCGATGTCAATCTGCGCGCTCCGCTGCTGCTGTCCCGGCTGCTGGCCCCCAGGATGGTGGCCGAGGGTTCCGGCCATCTGGTGATGATCGGCTCGCTGTCGGGCCGTACCGCCTCCCCCGGTGCCGCGCTCTACAACGCGTCCAAGTTCGGGCTGCGCGGCTTCACCCTCGGGCTGCGGCAGGATCTGCACGGCACGGGAGTCGGGGTGTCGCTGGTGCAGCCCGGATTCGTGGGCGACGCGGGGATGTTCGCCGACTCCGGCGCCACTCCACCCGCCGGGGTACGGACCGTCTCCACCCGCCAGGTGGCGGTGGCGACCATCCGCGCCATCGAGCGCAACCGGGCCGAGGTGAACGTCGCCCCGGTGGAGCTGCGCTTCGGCAGCGCCCTCGGCGGACTGTTCCCGAGCCTGGCCGAGCGGGCCCAGCGGCGGGCCGGGGCCGACCGGACCGCCGGCCAACTCGCCGAAGGACAGCGCGACAAGCGCTGAGCCACGGGTGCGCGGAGGACAGCCGCCCGCCTTTCGCGCCACCCCGGCGCGCGGCAGCCCTCGTCGGGCACCGCACACCCACGCTCGTACCCGCCGGTTGTGGTGTAGGTTCGAGCGCCCCCACCGGGTGTTCGAGCGAGGGAGCGGGTCGATGCGCGCTGTGGTGTTCGATGACTTCGGGCACAGGCCCGGGGTCCGGATCGTCGACGACCCCGCCCCCTCCCGGAGCGGTGTGGTGATCCGGGTCGAGGCGACCGGGCTGTGCCGCAGCGACTGGCACGGCTGGATGGGGCACGACCCGGACATACGGCTGCCGCATGTACCCGGTCATGAACTGGCCGGTGTGGTGGAGGAGGTGGGCCCGGACGTCCTCAACTGGAGCCCGGGACACCGAGTCACCGTCCCCTTCGTGTGCGCGTGCGGGCGCTGTGCCGCCTGCGCGGAGGGCGCCCAGCAGGTGTGCGAGAGACAGACCCAGCCGGGGTTCACCCACTGGGGGTCCTTCGCGGAGTTCGTGGCGATCGAGAACGCCGATGTGAATCTGGTCGGTATCCGCAATGAGTTGTCGTTCACCACGGCCGCGAGTCTCGGCTGCCGCTTCGCCACCGCGTTCCGCGCCGTGGTCGCACAGGGCCGGGTCGCCCCGGGGGAATGGGTCGCGGTGCACGGCTGCGGCGGAGTGGGGCTGTCCGCGGTCATGATCGCCGCGGCCGCCGGGGCACGGGTGGTCGCGGTGGACATCGCACCGCGCGCGCTCGCCCTGGCCGCCCGGTTCGGGGCGGAGGTGTGTGTGGACGCGGCGTCCACCCTGGGGTCGGTGGCGGAGGCGGTCGCGGACGCGACGGGGGGCGGGGCCCATGTCTCACTGGACGCGCTGGGCTCCCCGCGCACCTGTGCGGCGTCCATCAAGTCCCTCCGCCGCCATGGCCGCCATGTCCAGGTCGGACTGCTGCCCCCGGCCGCCGGCACCCCGATGCTCCCCATGGACCAGGTGATCGCGCTCGAACTGCACCTGCTCGGCAGCCATGGCATGGCCGCCCACGCCTACCGACCGATGATGGAGATGGTGGAGGCCGGATCGCTGCGGCCCGATCTGCTGGTCACCGATGTCATCGGGCTGGACGAGGCACCCGAGGCACTGTCCGCGATGACAGCGGGAGCGAAGGGCGGGGTCACCGTGATCGAACCGGGCCGCCCGCCCCGGAAGCGCTGACCGGCAGCAACACCCGCGGACGGCGGCGGCGGTACGCCGGATGACCACGCTCGACACGCGTAACCGAAACTTTTGCGTTTCGATGAGGTGCGGGCTACCTTCATAGAGTACGAAACGGTTTCGTACTCTTACGGAATCGTTCAGCCCCCAGCCTGGAGGGCACCGCCATGCGCCAGACCACCACCCGCACCTCGACCGGCCCGACCACTCCGATCTCCCCGCCGGCCGACGCGGTCCGGCACCGCTGGTGGATCCTCGCCGCCATCGGCATCGCCCAGCTGATGGTGGTCCTCGACGCCACCGTCGTGAACATCGCCCTGCCCTCGGCACAGCACGACCTCGGCTTCTCCGACGCCAACCGCCAGTGGATCGTCACCGCCTACTCCCTGCCCTTCGGCAGTCTGCTGCTCCTCGGCGGACGGCTGGCCGACCTCTTCGGCCGCAGGGCGGTCTTCCTCATCGGTGTGGCCGGGTTCGCAGCGGCCTCGGCGCTGGCGGGGGCGGCAAGCGGCTTCGGACTGCTGGTCACCGGCCGGGCCCTGCAAGGTCTCTTCGCCGCGCTGCTCGCCCCCGCCACGCTGTCCCTGCTCAACACCACCTTCACCGACGCCAGGGAGCGGGCGAAGGCGTTCGGCGCGTACGGGGCCATCGCCGTGTCGGGCGGCGGTATCGGACTGCTGCTGGGCGGACTGCTCACCGAGCATCTGAGCTGGCGGTGGACCCTCTACGTCAATCTCGGCTTCGCCGCTCTCGCGCTGGCCGGCGGAGTGGCGTTCCTCCGCCGCGGCGCCCCCGCGGACCGGCCCCAACTCGACATCCCCGGCACCGTTGTGGTCACCGCGGGTCTCTTCGGGCTGGTCTACGGCTTCTCCAACGCCGGGAGCCACTCCTGGTCCTCCCCGCTCACCTGGGGGTTCCTGGCCGCCGGGACCGTGCTGCTGATCGCCTTCGCCCGCCGGCAGACCCGTACGGCCCATCCGCTGCTGCCGCCCCGGGTACTGCTGGACCGCGACCGCGGCGCCTCCTTCCTGGCCATCGGACTCTCCGGCGCGGGCATGTTCGGTGTCTTTCTCTTCCTCACCTACTACCTCCAGGGCGGCCTGCGGTTCAGCCCCGTCCAGACCGGCCTTGCGTTTCTGCCGATGATCGGCGGACTGATGGTCAGCGCGCAGCTCTCCACCGGTGTCCTGGTGCCCCGACTGGGCCCCAAGGCGGTGGTGCCGCTCGGGATGGGGCTGACCGCCATCTCCATGGTCTGGCTGACCGGTCTCGGGCTGGACAGCCACTACGCCACGACCGTGCTGCCGCCGCTGCTGCTGTCCGGGATCGGGCTCGGTCTGGTGATGCCCCCGGCGATGGCGATGGCCACCGACCGGATCGACGAGGACGACGCCGGGGTCGCCTCCGCCGCCGTCAACACGATGCAGCAGATCGGCGGCTCCATCGGCACCGCCCTGCTCAACACCCTGGCCGCCGACGCCGCGGCCGACTATCTGGCGGAGCACCGGCCGGGCCCGGTCACCGCGGCACGGGCCCAGCTGCACAGCTACGAGGTCGCCTACTGGTGGTCGGCGGGCATCTTCGTCGCGGGGGTGGTGCTGACGGCGGCCCTGTACCGCAAGGGCCGGACCGGCAAGGACGCGGGCACGCCGGTGGCTGTGCCGGTGTGACGGTGCGGCACGCCCACGCCCCCACCCGCGTTCAGTCCAGCACCGTCAGATCGAGGGCGCTCAGCCGCTCGGGGTCGGCCAGGATGTCGATCGCGGCGATCCGCCCGCCGGTGACCGTGAAGCCCAGCACCGAGAACGGACGGCCCTCGCGTGAACTGACCACCCCCACCGCCCCGTTCACCAGGGCCGGCCGGGACACCGCGCCCGATCCGCCCAGGCGCGAGAAGGTGAGCGCCTGGTTCGCCACTGCCGTGGCGCCGCGCACCTCGCGCGAGGCCGGGACGGACGCCGCGCCGTAGTCGGCGCGCAGCACCACCTCGGGGTCGAGCAGGGCGATCAGCCCCTCGAAGTCGCCCCCGCGCGCGGCGGCGAGAAACGCGTCGACGACCTCGCGCTGCCGGGTGAGATCCGGATCGGGCGCCGGGGCCGCTCCCCGGACCCGGCGCCGGGCGCGGCTGGCGAGCTGCCGGGCCGCCGCCGGGCTGCGGTCGACGAGAGGCGCGATCTCGTCGAAGGGCACCCCGAAGAGATCGTGCAGCACAAAGGCCAGCCGTTCGGCCGGGGTGAGTGTCTCCAGGACGACGAGCAGGGCGAGGCCGACCGAGTCGGCGATCAGCGCCTGGTCCTCCGGGTCGGCCCCGCGCTCCCCGCTGAGGATCAGGTCGGGCACCCGCACCTCCAGCGGCTCCTCACGCCGCTGGTGACGCGAACGCAGCAGGTCCAGACAGACCCGGCCCACCACCGTGGTCAGCCAGCCCCCCAGATTCCGTACCGCCTCGGCGTCCGAACGGCTCAGCCGCAACCAGGTCTCCTGGACCGCGTCATCCGCTTCGCTCAGCGAGCCGAGCATGCGGTAGGCCACCGCCCGCAGTCGGCCGCGGTGGGTCTCGAAGCTCTCCGCCAGAATGTGGTGCCGGTCCATCGGTCTATTCTCCTCGTCGCGGATGCCACGCGGATGTCGCGCGCGTCATCTGTCTGACGGATGCGGCCGCCCGGATGTGACAGCCGGGGCCGCCGCCCGCGTTCGCCCGTACGGGCCTACCCAGCACCGTCCCGTCCCCATAACGTGGGAGCGCTCCCAACACCTGTGTTCCACGAGCGCGGTGCGCGCATCCGCCGTGCCGCGACAGAAGGGTCCCCATGTCCCACTCCCTGCGGCCGCGTGGCGCACGGACGGCCGCCGTCGTGCTCACCGGCACGCTGGTGCTGGCCGCCGCCCCGGCGGCGGCCCCCGCCGTCCCCGCGGCACCGTCCGCCGCCGCGGCCGTCTCCCCGTCCGCGGTCCATGTCAACCAGCTCGGCTATCTGCCCGACGGCCCCAAACGCGCCACCGTCGTGAGCGCGAGCGCCACCGGATTAGCCTGGCAACTCCACGACGCCCACGGCATGTTGGCCGCCTCGGGCACCACCACCGCGCGCGGCACCGACCCCGCCTCCGGCGATCCGACGCAGGTGGTGGACTTCTCCTCGTTCCGGGGCACGGGCTCCGGCTACACCCTCACCGTCGAGGGGCGGACCAGCCCTCCGTTCGCCATCCGCGCCGACCTCTACGACACCTTGCGCGCGGACGCGATGTCCTTCTTCTACCAGCAGCGCAGCGGGATCCCCATCGAGGCGTCGCTCGCCGGGGCCGCCTACGCGCGGCCGGCCGGACACCTCGGGATCGCCCCCAACACCGGTGACACCGCCGTCCCGTGCGTCAGCGGGGTGTGCGACGGGGTCCGGGATGTGCGCGGCGGCTGGTACGACGCGGGGGACCAGGGCAAGTACGTGGTCAACGGCGGAATCGCCGCCTGGCAGCTGGTGAACTCCTTCGAGCGCGCCCAGCGGGCGGGCCGTCAGGCGGCGCTGGGCGACGGCACACTGCGGCTGCCCGAGCGGAGCAACGGTGTGCCCGATGTGCTCGACGAGGCGCGCTGGGAGCTGGAGTTCCTGATGCGGATGCAGATCCCGGAGGGACAGCCGCGGGCGGGTATGGCGCTCCACAAGATCCATGACGCCGCCTGGACCGCGCTGCCCACCCGGCCCGACCAGGACGCCGAGCCGCGAGAGCTGCACCCGCCGTCGACCGCGGCCACCCTCAACCTGGCCGCGGCCGCCGCGCAGTGTGCCCGGGTCTTCGCGCCGTACGACCCGCTCTTCGCCACCCGCTGCCTGGCCTCCGCACGCCGCGCCTGGAACGCCGCACGAGCCAACCCCGGCCTGTCGGCGCCGGTTTCGGACAGCACCGGCGGCGGGCCGTACGACGACACCGAGGTCGGCGACGAGTTCTACTGGGCCGCGGCCGAGCTGTACGCCACCACCGGTGAGGCGGAGTACCGGGACGCGGTCACCGCCTCGCGCTTCCACACCGCGGACGAGGAGGTGTTCACCCCGGTCGGCTTCTCCTGGCAGGACACCGCGGCCCTCGGCCGGATCACCCTGGCCACCGTCCCGACCGGGCTGCCCGCCGCCGAACTCACCCGCATCCGGGGCTCGTTGGTCACCGCCGCCGACGACTGTCTGGCGGCGATGAACCGCCAGGGATACGCCGTCCCGCTGCCCGCGGACGGCTATGTGTGGGGCTCCAACGGTCAGGTGGCCAACAACGCGACGGTGATCGCCGTGGCGTACGCACTGACCGGGGAGCGGCGCTACCGCACGGGGGCGATCGAAGCGCTCGACTATCTGCTGGGCCGCAACGCGCTCGGCCAGTCGTTCATCACCGGCCACGGCACCCGGGCGTCACACCACCAGCACCACCGCTTCTGGGCGCACAGCTATGACGCCGCGCTGCCGGAGCCGCCCGCCGGTACTCTCGCGGGCGGCCCCAACCAGTCCCTGGAGGATCCGGTGGCGCGGGAGAAGCTGCGGGGCTGTGCGCCCGCCCGCTGCTATGTCGATGACATCGGCTCGTACTCCACCAACGAGGTGGCCATCAACTGGAACGCGCCGCTGGCCTGGCTGGTCGCCTTCGCCGCCGAGCGGGGCTGACACCCCGACGGGGTGGGTGCCGGTGTGCGGCACCCACCCCGTCCGTGCGTTCCGCTGGTCAGCCGGGCAACTGGGTCTCGATCGCGGCGACCAGCTCCGGCGCCTCCGGCTCGGTGCGCGGCCGGAACCGGCCCACGACCTCACCGCTCGGCGAGATCAGGAACTTCTCGAAGTTCCACTGCACGTCCCCGGCCTCCCCGGCCGCGTCCGCGACCTTGGTCAGCTCGGCGTAGAGCGGGTGCCGCTGCTCGCCGTTGACATCGGCCTTCTCCAGCAGCGGGAAGGTGACGCCGTAGGTCGTGGCGCAGAAGGTCTGAATCTCCTCACTGGTACCCGGCTCCTGCCCCGCGAACTGGTTGCAGGGCACGCCCAGCACGGTGAAACCACGCCCGGCGTAGCGCTGCTGCAACCGCTCCAGACCCTCGTACTGCGGGGTGAGGCCGCACTTGGACGCCACATTGACCAGCAGCACCGCGGTGTCCTGGTGCGCGCCGAGCGTGGTGGGCTCGCCGGACAGGGTGTGCAACGGAATGTCGTACAGGCTCACGGGTCAACCACCTTTGTCGTTACTTCCGGTACGCACAATCTAGGACAGGGCCTAGGTGACCAGGATGAGCGGGATGTCGCCGCACGGCCGCAGCCGCCGTCGGCCGTACTCGACACCGTCCACGGGACCGGCCGGGACCGCCCCGAAGTCCGGGCCCTTGAAGAGCGAGCCGGTGAGGTGGTCGGCGCAGGTGGAGGCGGCGACCCGGCCGCGCGCGTTGACGAGGAAGGCGGGGCCGGGCAGCCGCTGCAGCACCGGCATCACGGCGGCCTCGAAGTGTGAGAGATACACATCCGCCGCCGCCACGCCCATGAAGCGGCTGTCGACGGTCACCGGCACGGAGAGGGTGAGGCTGTACTCGTCGGAGCAGAGGTAGTCCACATAGGGTCCGGCGACCGCGCGGCGGCCGGTGTCCCGGGCCAGCGCGAACCAGTCCCAGTGGGTGTAGTCGGAGTACGCCGAGTGCTCCGGGTCCAGGTCGAGCAGCAACGGGCGCACCTCGCCGCCCGCGCCGATCTGCCACCACTCCAGCCAGGCCGGTGCATCGGCGAGCAGTTCCGGAGCGGCCACGAACCCCGCGCCGGAGACCAGTTCGAGCCGGGTGAGCCGGGTGTGCAGCCCGGGGCGGAGCTCGGCCAGATCGGTGGTGACGGGCTGCCGTCCGCTCGCCGAGACGGAGGTGAGCAGCTCGGCCGCGTCGTCACGGATCTCGCGGACGGCGTCGAACACGCCCTCCAGGGTGTCGCGGACACGGACCGCGACATCGGCGGCCGTCACCTTGTCGTCCAGGAGGTCCGGCCCGGCACCCGCGGGTCGGGGGCTGCTACCCATAGGTGTTCTCCTAGGGAGGGGGTCCGTCGGCGGAGCCGGGCGTGGCGAGGCGGAGTTCGACCAAGCGCGCCATGCACCGCTGGACGCACGCCTCGGCCAGGGCTCTGGCCTGCTCGTCCGCATCATCTTGCAGGGCGCAGATCACAGCGCGGTGACGATCGCACACGTCCTTCAGATACTCGTCGTCCGCGAGCACCAGGGAGAGCAGCGCGCCCACTTCCGTCTGGATGGCTATCTCCTCGCGGGTCAGCCGCGCGGACTGGGCGGCGGCGGCCAGCTCCACATGGAAGCGGCCGTGCACCCGGCTGCGCGCCGGGGGGTCGGGCGCTTCGGCCAACTGGTCGACGGAGCGACTGAGTTGGAGCAGATCGCCGGGCTCGGTGCGGTGGGCGGCCAGCCGGGCGGCGGCCCCGGAGACGGCGGCCCAGTGGTCGCCGAGGTCACGGAGCTCCTCGGTGCTCCAGCCGAGGAGCAGCCCGCGCAGCCGCTCCTCGGCGGGGCCTTCGGGGACGGTGACAAAGCTGCCCCCGCCGCGGCCCCTGCGGGTGGTGACCAACCCCTGCTGACGCAGGGCCATGAGTGCTTCACGGAGGGTAACGGTGGAGACGCCGAGCCGCGCCGCGAGATCGGACTCACCGGGCAGCTGCTCCCCGTCCGCCAGCAGTCCGAGCTCTATGGCGTCCCCCAGCCGACGCACCACAACGTCCACCCTGGCCTGGCTGTCGACGGGCGCGAAGACGCCCTGCCGGACACCGCCGAAGTCTCGTGTCACCACCCTCACCCCCTGTCCATTGACTCAGGCTTTACCTTAACGGGGTCTTGTAATTAGACCTATGGCTTCATAGTTTTACGGACCAACGTCCAGCGGCGTCAGAAAGGTTCCCGCCCATGGAAGGAAAAGCCATCCGGCTACGGAGCCTGCGCAAGTCCTTCGGGAAGACGGAGGCGGTCGCAGGAGTCGACCTGGAGATAGCGGACGGCGAGTTCTTCTCGATGCTGGGGCCCTCCGGATCCGGCAAGACCACGGTGCTCCGGATGATCGCGGGCTTCGAACCGCCCACCGGCGGCACCATCGAACTGGCCGGGCGGGACGTCACCCGGCTCGCCCCGTTCGAGCGGGATGTGCACACCGTCTTCCAGGACTACGCGCTCTTCCCGCATATGACGATCGAGCAGAACGTCGCCTACGGACTGAAGATCCGGAAGGTCCCGAAGGCCGAACGGCTGCGCCGGTCCCGTGCGGCCCTGGCCGACGTCCGGCTCGAAGGACTCGGCGATCGCAGGCCCTCCCAGCTCTCCGGAGGCCAGCGGCAGCGGGTGGCGCTCGCCCGAGCCCTGGTCAGCCGCCCCAGGGTGCTGCTGCTCGACGAACCGCTGGGCGCCCTCGACCTCAAGCTGCGCGAGCAGATGCAGATCGAACTCAAGGAGCTCCAGCGCGAGGTCGGCATCACCTTCGTCTTCGTCACCCACGACCAGGACGAGGCGCTGACCATGAGCGACCGCATCGCGGTCTTCAACCGGGGCCGGGTGGAGCAGGTGGGCACCCCCGCCGAGATCTACGAACGCCCCGCCACCCCCTTCGTCGCCGGTTTTGTCGGCACCTCCAATCTGCTCACCGGTCCGGCCGCGGAGCAGGTGGTGGGCGAGACCGGCACCTTCAGCATCCGCCCGGAGAAGATCCGGGTGCTGAAGGAGGACCGGGACAGCGGTACGCCGGACTGCGCCGGCGCCGTCGGCACCGTCGCCGAGGTCGTCTATCTCGGGGACGCGACCCGTTTCCTCGTCGACCTCGACGCCGGGGGGCGGCTCACCGCCCTCCAGCAGAACCTGGAGACCTCCTCCGAGGACGTCGCGGGCTACCGCGGCTCACGGGTCAGGCTCCAGTGGCAGCCGCGCCACACCGTCCGGGTCCCGGACGCCGGCTGAGCCCCCGGCGCACCCTGCCCACCTCACCTTCATCCCTCCGTCGCCCCCCACCCCGTGGAGATTTGTCGTGCGCATGCCCCATTCGCTCAAGGCCGCCGCGGCGGCCGGAGTCCTGCTCCTCGCCACCGCCTGCGGCTCGTCCGGTACGTCCTCGTCAGCCGGCGGCTTCGACCCACCGGACCTCAAGCCGCGCAAGCAGCTCGGCAAGACCGAGGGCAAGGTGAACCTCATCGCCTGGGCCGGCTATGTCGAGGACGGCAGCAACGACCCGAAGGTCGACTGGGTCAGCGACTTCGAGAAGCAGACCGGCTGCCAGGTCAGTTCCAAGACCGCGGCCAGCTCCGACGAGATGGTCAGCCTGATGAAGACCGGTCAGTACGACGCGGTCTCCGCCTCCGGCGACGCCTCGCTGCGCCTGATCGCCTCCGGTGACGCCGCACCCGTCAACACCAAGCTGGTCCCCCACTACAAGGACGTCTTCGCGGGTCTGAAGAAGAAGGACTGGAACTCGGTCGACGGTGTCCCCTACGGCATCCCGCACGGCCGCGGCGCCAACCTCCTGATGTACAACACCAAGAAGGTCTCCCCCGCCCCCGACTCCTGGTCCGCCGTCTTCGACCAGGCGTCCGCCCACAAGGGCAAGGTCACCGCGTACGACTCACCGATCTACATCGCCGACGCCGCGCTCTACCTGATGAAGAGCAAGCCCTCGCTGGGCATCAAGAACCCCTACGCGCTGGACCAGAAGCAGTTCGACGCGGCCGTGGATCTGCTCAAGGACCAGAACCGCGACATCGGCGAGTACTGGAGCGACTACCTCAAGGAGATCTCCGCCTTCAAGAGCGGCAACTCCGTGGTCGGCACCTCCTGGCAGGTGATCGTCAACGCCGCGCAGGCCGAGAAGGCCCCGGTCAAGGCGGTGCTGCCCAAGGAGGGCGCCACCGGCTGGTCCGACACCTGGATGATCTCGGCCAAGGCCAAGCACCCCAACTGCGCCTACAAGTGGATGGACTGGATCGTCTCCCCCAAGGTCAACGCGCAGGTGGCCGAGTACTTCGGCGAAGCCCCGGCCAACGAGAAGGCCTGTGCCCTGACCGCGACCAAGAACCACTGCGACATCTTCCACGCGGCCGACGAACCGTACTGGAAGAAGGTCCACTTCTGGACCACGCCGGTCGCCCAGTGCCTCGACGGCCGCAAGGACGCCACGTGCGTGCCGTACGCCAAGTGGGTCCAGGCATGGACCGAGATCAAGGGCTGAGCCTGATATGACCAAGACCGCGCCGGCCGCCGGATTCGTCCGGCGGCTCGCCGGGACCCTGCACCGCCGCCCCCGGCTCCAGCTGTCCCTGCTGCTCACCGCGCCGCTGACCTGGCTTGTCCTGGCCTATCTCGGCTCGCTCAGCGCGCTGTTCCTGTCCGCGTTCTGGACGACGGACTCCTTCACCTCGAGCGTGGTGAAGGTCTGGAACACCGACAACTTCACCACGCTTTTCGAGAGCGACGTCTACCGCCAGGTCGCCCTGCGCAGCGTCGGCGTGGCGCTGGCGGTCACCGCGCTGTGCGCCGTGATCGCCTTCCCCGTAGCCTTCTACACCGCGCGGATCGCCAAGCCGCGCTGGCGGCCGCTGCTGGTGGTGGCGATCCTCACCCCGCTGTGGGCCAGCTATCTGGTCAAGGCGTACGCCTGGCGGCTCATCCTCGCCGAGGGCGGTCTGCTGGACTGGCTGCTCGGTCCGCTCGGGCTCGACGGACCCGGTTACGGGCTGACCGCCACCGTGCTGGTGCTGACGTATCTGTGGCTGCCGTACATGATCCTGCCGATCCACGCCGGGCTCGAACAGCTGCCGGACAATCTGCTGGACGCCTCCGCCGACCTCGGGGCCCGCACCGGCCGGACCTTCCGTTCGGTGGTGCTGCCGATGCTGCTGCCGTCCATCGCGGCCGGGTCGGTCTTCACCTTCTCGCTCAGCCTCGGCGACTACATCGCCGTGCAGATCGTCGGCGGCAAGACCCAGCTGATCGGCAACCTCATCTACTCCAACATCACCCTCGATCTGCCGCTCGCCGCGGCGCTGGGCACCGTACCGGTGGTGATCATCGTGGGCTATCTGCTCGCGGTCCGCCGCACCGGTGCTCTCAGCAGCCTCTGACGGCCCGCACACCGAAGGCGCTTCGATGAATCTCTCCCGCCCCGCGCGCATCACCCTGCGCATCGCCGCCGGGCTCGGCTTCGCGGTCATCTATGTGCCGCTGCTGCTGGTCCTGGTCAACTCCCTCAACCCCGACCGCAGTTCCGGCTGGCCACCGCCCGGACTCACCCTGCACTGGTGGGCCGACGCCTGGCACAGCACCGGCGCCCGCGACGCGCTGTGGACCTCGGTCAAGGCCGGTCTCGGCGCCACCGCGATCGCCCTGGTCCTCGGCACCCTCATCGCCTTCGCCGTGCAGCGCTTCCGCTTCTTCGGCAGGGAGACCCTCTCCTTCCTGGTCGTCCTGCCGATCGCGCTGCCCGGCATCGTCACCGGTGTCGCCCTCAACACCGCCTTCCGTACGGTCCTCGAACCGCTCGGGGTGGGCCTGGGCATGTTCACCGTGGTGGTCGGCCACGCCACCTTCTGCATCGTGGTCGTCTTCAACAATGTGATCGCCCGGCTGCGCCGGATGGCCGGATCCTATGAACAGGCCGCCATGGATCTGGGCGCGAACACCTTCCGGGCCTTCGTGGACATCACCTTCCCACTGGTGCGCTCGGCCCTGGTGGCGGGCGGACTGCTCGCCTTCGCGCTGTCCTTCGACGAGATCGTGGTGACGACCTTCACCGCGGGCCCCGGTATCCAGACCCTGCCGATCTGGATCTTCTCCAATATGGCCCGCCCCCAGCAGGCCCCGGTGGTCAACGTCGTCGCCGCCGTCCTCGTCCTGTTGTCGGTCATCCCCATCTACCTCGCCCAGCGGCTGTCGTCGGACACCGCGACGGGCAGCCGGATCTGAAAGGCCCGTCCCACCACCGCGCGGACGGCGAACGGCCTATCGTTCGTGACGGAGCGCGGAGGGGGGCGCGGTGGCGCGGGACGGGAACGGCGATGCGGAGAATCTGACGAACAGGCTGCTCATCGTGGAGTACGAGCAGGTGAAGGAGGAGCAGCGGGCGCGGATCGGGTTCCGGGACAACCTGCTCTACGCCACACTCGCCTCGATGGCGGCGATCATCACCTTCTCCTTCCAGAACGGCGGTCAGCCCGAGCTGCTTCTGCTGCTGCCGCCAGCGTCGGTGGTGCTGGGATGGGCGTATCTGGTCAACGACGAAAAGATCTCGGCCATCGGGCGCTATGTGCGCGGGGATCTGGGGCCGCGGCTGGCGGCCCTGGCGCCGGGGTCAACGCGGGTGTTCGGCTGGGAGACGGCCCATCGCGACGACCACCGCAGGGTCTCCCGGAAGCGGCTCCAACTCGCCGCGGATCTGCTGCTGTTCTCGGTGGCGCCGATGGCCGCCCTGATCGTGTGCTGGTCCTCGGAGCCGCTGCCTCCGTGGCTGCTGGCGGTATCGGTGGCCGAAGTGGCGCTGGTCGCCGTGGTCACCGTGGAGATCGTGCGCTACGCAGATCTTCACCGCCCGTGATGTGAACACGTACATCGACGCCGCTCCCGCGGTGGCGCAGCATGGTGGGTTCGGGTCGGAACAGCGCCGAGGGGGAAAACGGTGACGGCTGGCGACAACGGGGGCTCCGCGCGAGCGGATGTGGTGGTGCTCACCGCGCTGGAGGTGGAGTACCGGGCGGTGTGCGCCCATCTTCAGGAGTTGCGCCCGGTGCGGGCCGAGCGGGGTGCCCTGTTCGAGGTGGGCACCTTCCGTACGGGGTCCGTCGAACGGCGGGTGGCGACCCATATGACCGGCCCCGGCAATCCGGGCGCGGCGGCCGCGGTCGAGCGGGCCGCGGCGCTGTTCGCACCCCGCGCGCTGCTGTTCGTCGGGGTGGCGGGCGGGCGCAAGGACGTGGTGCTGGGCGATGTGGTGGCCGCCGACGCGGTGTACGACTACGAGACCGGCAAGGACACCGAGCAGGGCTTTCTGCCCCGGCAGAAGACCCACCAGTCGGCTTACGGGCTGGTGCAGTTGGCCCGGATCGTCACCGCGGGCGATACCTGGCAGCGGCGGATCCACCCGTCCGACGGCTCCCCGATCCCCCGCGCCCATGTCAAACCGATCGCGGCGGGCGGACGGGTGGTGGCACACCATCGCTCGGACACCGGGCGCAGATTGGCGGCGGCCGCGGGAGACGCCGTCGCGGTGGACATGGAGGGCTTCGGCTTCCTGGCGGGCGCCTATCTCAATCAGCATCTGGACGCCCTGGTGATCCGGGGTATCTCGGATCTGCTGGGCGACAAGGGCGAGGCCCATGACGAGCGCTGGCAGCCCGTGGCGTCCCGGAACGCCGCCGCCTTCGCGTTCGAGCTGATCGGGCGGCTGCCCGAGGAGGCGGGCGCGGCGCGCCCCGCGCCCGCGGCGCACGCCGTCTCCCCCTCCGCGCGCCGTCGACAGAAGCTGACCATTCATCAGTTGGGCGCCATGGCCGATGCCTTGCTCGACATCCCCGGGATGACCTCGCCCGCCCGCTGGCAGCAGCTGCTCGATGAGCTGCCCACCGTCGGCACCGCGGTCGGCCGGCAGTCGGCGAGCCGGGCGGAGGCGCTGGCCCTGCTGCGGACCTGTGAGGCGTACGGCGCGCTGAAGGAGCTGGTGGAGGTGGTGTCCGTGCTCGCGCCGGACACCCCGGCAACGGCCGAACTGGCCCGGCGCATAGCGGAGCTGGGCCGTGCGTGACCGCGCGGACGCGGGCACGCACGGCACGCACCGGGCAGCGCCGGGGAGTGTCGCCGGAGGCGTGCAGGGCATATCAGTTGTCCGGAGTCCGGGCGGGCGGCGCCCGCGATATGGCAGGGTCTCCGGCGGGGGATCATCGGCGGCGGGGACCGGTGATACGGGCTCTGGGGAGGGCACGGCATGGCGGCCATGGGGGAAGGCGGCCTGGCATCGGTCACCCATCTGGTCACGGCGCTCAAGGAATTCCGGTGTCTGACGGATCCGGACTCCCGTGCGCTGTGTCTGGAATTGGTCGCCATGGAGCTGGAATCGGCCGTACCGGTCCGCAGCCACCGGGTGACCGACTACTTCCTGGTCGAGCTGGCCCGGGAGTGTCTGGACAATGTGCGGGTGATGCGGGCGCTGCGCGCGTCGCTGGCGGTGATGGCCTCGGACGCGGACGCGATGCACCAGCTCGACGCGGTCATGGCGCAGATGACGGCCCGTCCGGCGCTGCCGGTGCCCGCCACCGCGGAGCTGCGGTCGCTGCTGGAGGAGCTGGAGATCGGGCATCTGGGGCAGCTGTGCCGGGCGGCGGCAGGCCCACTCCAGGACGTTCCCCCGGTCACCGGCCCCTGGCACGCCTTCGAGGTGCTGAGCCGGATGAACGCCCAGCCGGGGAGTCTGCCGCCGGGGCTCGCCCTGGTGGAGTATCTGGCCGCGTCGGCGCAGCCGTTGCGCACGGCGGACGCGCTGCGGGCGTGGGCCGATGAGCGGGCCCGGGAGCTGTCCCTGACCTCGCAGCTGAGATCGCTGCGCCAGCAGGTGGGCCATGCCGCCCCGGCCGAGCCCGTCGATGCCTATCTGGTGATCCGGCTGCTGCGGCAGCAGGAGCCGGGCCGCTATGAGCTCTCGTCCTGGCATCAGTACGACCCCACCGGCTGGCATCCGGCCCGGGGCCCGGTCACCCAGGTCACCTCGGCCACCGCCGAGCGGGCCGTCCAGGACCTGGTGTACGCCGCGGCGGAGGAGTGGGACGACGCCCGGTCCATCCATGTGGAGTTCATGCTGGGCCCCGATGACCTGAACCTTCCGGTGCATCTGTGGCGACAGGAGCTGGACAGCGATCTGGCCACTCCGCTGTGCATGGACTACCCCGTGGTGATACGGAGTCTGGAGCGCTGCCAGACCCGCCGCTGGCACCGGTCGTGGAAGCAGCGCTGGCAGGTCTTCGCCGATCAGCCCCTGCGTTCCAAGCAGCTGGTGGTTGACGGCCCGGACCCGGACAGCCCGTCCGCGGGGGACGCCGGCGGGCTGCTGGCCCGGCTCAAGGCCGATCCGTATGTGGTCGCGCTGGTCCTGAACTCGCCCCCGGGGGCCACCTCCGAAGGCACGAACGAGGCGCTCGCGGCGTGGCGGGCCGGGATCCCCGTGGTGACCTGGGACCGCCGCCACAACCGCGCCCCCGACCTGGTCCATTGGCTGAGACAAAAACCGGCCGAGGCCAGCGGGAACCTGGCACGGCTCCGCGAAGCCGTGACAGAGTTACGTCTGGACGCCCATACGATCGACTCCGCGGAGCGGGAGCATCACCCGGGGCAGCATGTGATGCTCGTCTGGGACGACCCGACCCGTCCCGTGGAGCCGGTGGGGCGGTTGACGGGGCCGGACGAGGGGGTGGGGAGCCGATGAGCGAGGCGGAGTCCGCGCGACGGCACAACGGGCGGGTCCACAACGACCCGGGGTCCACCGCGAATCCGCTGCCGTCCGGTGTGCCACGCCCCTGGTGGATCTACCAGGGCACCGGCCGCCCGCTGCACGACGTCGATCTGGAAGAGATCCTTCCGCCGCCGCCTCCCTGGCGTACCTTCGGCGGGGTCTCAGCCTGCCCTCCGGACGCCGAGGCGGGCGCGTTAGCAGACCGGGACGGGACACCGACCGAGCCCCCGGCACCGCCGGAGGAGGAGCAGGACGCGGCCCGGCGGCTGGGAGCCACCCCGCTGGGCCTGCGGGCCGGCGCCGAGGAGGCCGACGTCGTCAACGCGGCGCTCATCCTCAGGCGTCCGCTGCTGGTGACCGGGCGCCCCGGTACGGGCAAGTCCACCCTGGCCTACCGCATCAGCCGCGAACTGGGCCTCGGCCGGGTGCTGCGCTGGCCGATCACCACCCGCACCACCCTGCGGTCCGGGCTGTACGGCTATGACGCCGTCGGCCGGGTGCACGCGGCCGCGGCCGGGCAGGCGGCGGAGCGGGACACCCCGGAGCCGGGCCCCGAGGACATCGGGGACTTCCTCCAACTCGGGCCGCTGGGCACGGCGATGCTGCCGTACCGCCTCCCCCGTGTGCTGCTCATCGACGAATTCGACAAGAGCGATATCGATCTGCCCAATGACCTGCTCGACATCTTCGAAGCCGGTGAGTACGCCATCCCCGAGCTGGTGCGCGTCCGCAGGCGCCGGCCGGCCGTTTCGGTCCTCACCGACGACCCGGACCGCAGTACCGTCATCGCTTCGGGCCGGGTGCGCTGCCGTGCCTTCCCGGTCGTGGTCATCACCAGCAACGGTGAGCGGGAGTTCCCGCCCGCGTTCCTGCGCCGCTGCCTCCAGCTGCGGCTGCCCGACCCGGACGCGGACCGGCTCGCCGCGATCGTGGCCGCTCATCTGGGGCGGGCCGACGACCCGCGCGCCCAGGAGCTCATCCACATGTTCCTGGAGCGCAGTGAGCTCGAAGGAGGGCTCGCCGCCGACCAGTTGCTCAACGCGGTGTACCTGGTGACGTCCCAGTCCCAGGTGCCCGGTCCCGAGTGGGAGGAGCTCCTGCACTCCGTCTGGCACCGGCTGGACGCAGCGGGCCCGACATGACACACGACCCAGGCGGCGGGTCCCCCGGGCACGGCCCACGGGGCCTGGACTGGCAGCAGATCGCCGACGCCGTATGGCTGGCCGTCTGCAAGGCCGAGACGGACCGCGGACCGGACCGGACCGGCCCCGATCCGCTCACCCGGCCCCCGGAGGTGGACGCACCGCCGCCGGATGACCGCCCGTCCGGCGAACCGCCGTCGGAGCGCGAGCCGGAGGAGGAGCGGGCTCCCGAGCCCGATCTGACCGTCTCCACGCCGCTGCCCGCCGAAGTCGCCGCGGCCGGGGACCATCCGGCCGCCGCGGCGGAACCGGCCCTGGCCACCGATGTTGTCCTGCCCGCCCCGCGGTGCTCCGTCCCCGGGCCGATGATCGCCGAGCGTGCGCTGTCCCGGGCGCTGCGCCCGCTCAAGCGCACCACGCCCTCCCCGGTCGCACTGGAGGTCGACGAGGAGGCCACGGCCGAGCGCGCGGCGCGCGAGGGGCTGTGGGTGCCCGAGTGCGTTCCGGTGCGGGAGCGCTGGATGGACGCGGTCCTCGTGGTGGACTGCGGACGGTCGATGGTGGTCTGGCGCCGGACGGCGACCCGGCTGGTCACCGTGTTGCAACGCACCGGCGCCTTCCGGGACGTACGGGTGCACCGGATCGACAGCGACCGCCTGTTACCCGACGACGGGGAGGGCGGTCCGGCCGGGCGCGGGGACCGTCCGGGGCCGGGTTCGCCGGTGGCCGGAATGTCGCCGCGGGACAAGCGGGCGGTGCTGGTGCTCACCGACGGCATCGGCGCGGCCTGGGCCGACGAGAGCGCCCAGCGCGCGCTGGCCCGCTGGGCGCGGAGTGCGTCGGTGGCCATCTTGCACGTACTGCACCAGGGCCGCTGGGCGCACACCGGGGTGGCACCGGAGCGGGTGCGGGTGCGCGCCCCTGGGCCGGGCGCCCCCAACGCCACCTGGGCCCCGGCCGATGGCGGCTCCTGGCCCGGGGGCGAGCCGCCGGTGCCGGTGCTGGAGCTGGACGCGCGGTGGCTGGCCGGCTGGGCGCAGCTGGTGGCCCGGCCCTCGGCCCGCGGCCAGGAGACGCTGGCCCTGCTGCCCGGCGTACCGGCCGAGCGCTGGGAGCGCGAGCCGGAACCGAGCGCCCTGGACCGGGTCTTCCGGTTCCGTACGACGGCCTCGCCCAGCGCCTTCCGGCTGGCGTCCCGGCTGGCGGCGGCCCCGTTGAACATTCCGGTGATGGAGTTTGTACAGGGGATCCACCACCCGGAGGGCAGCCCCGGCGATCTGGCGGAGATCCTGCTGGGCGGGCTGCTGCGCAAGGTGGGGACGGCCGACCCCATGGACGAGACGGGCATCGGCTACGAATTCCACAGCGGGGTGCGGGAGCTGCTGCTGTCGGCCGGGATGCGGGACGAGTCGCTGTACATCCTGCGCAGCGTTCTGGACCGGCTGGGAAAGCGCTGGCAGCCGCTGCATCTGCTGCGCGATCTGCTCAACCACCCTTCGGGGCCGGTGCGGGATCTGCCCACCACCGAGCGGCTGGTGCCGTACCTCAGACTCCAGGAGCAGGTCTACCAGGCGCTGTCGGGGCCGTATCTCGAAGGCGCGCGCTCTTTTCGCGCTCTTGTCCTCGCCCATCAGACGGTCGCCCCTACGGGCGAACACCCCCCGGATCCAGTTGATGACGGGTCCGGCAGGGGAAAAAATGTGGTCCCCGATGCGGCTGAGGCGGTTGCCGTGACTGACTCCACCACTCCCCGATCCACCGCGCGTTCCCATGCCGACGATTCACCCGCCCCGCCGTCGCACCGCGCGCCGGGTGCGGCGGGAGAGCACCTGAGAGGAAGTTTTGTGTCCGTGACCGCTGCTCGGTCCCTGCCCGCCGTGGAGGAGCGCCGTGCCGGGGATCCCCCGTCCATCTGGGGCAATGTGCCGCCCCGGAACAACAACTTCACCGGACGGCAGACGCTGCTCGACGTGCTCCACGAGCGGCTGCGCAGTGAGGGCACGGCGGCCGTGCTGCCGGAGGCGCTGCACGGCCTCGGCGGGGTCGGCAAGTCCCAGATCGCCCTGGAGTACGTCCATCAGCACGCCGCGGACTACGACGCGGTGTGGTGGATCCCGGCCGAGCGCACCGAGCAGATCCGCCAGGCGCTGGTCCAGCTCGCCGACCGGCTCGGTCTCCAGGCGGGTATGGAGGCCAACACGGCCGTGCCGACCGTGCTGGACGCGCTGCGCACCGGGCGGCCCTGTCGCAACTGGCTGCTGGTCTTCGACAATGCCGAGGAGCTGGAGACGGTCCGGCCGTTCTTCCCCGCGGGCGGCCCCGGCCGCATCCTGGTCACCTCGCGCAACGCCCAGTGGTCGCGGGCCGCCCGCACCGTCGAGGTGGATGTCTTCGAGCGCGAGGAGAGCATCGAGCTGCTGCTGCGGCGGGGGCCGGAGCTGCCGCGGGACCAGGCGGACCGGGTGGCCGACGCGCTCGGGGATCTGCCGCTGGCCATCGAGCAGGCGGCGGCCTGGCTGACCGAGACCGGCATGCCGGTCAATGAGTACCTCCAGGTGTTCGAGGACGAACGGTCCGATGTCTCCACCCGTCGCAGCGAACTGCTCGCGGCGGGGGTGCCGGTCGACTATCCCGAACCGGTGGCCGCCGCCTGGAACATGTCGCTGCGGCGGCTGGCCGAGACCCATCCCGGCGCGCTGCAACTGCTCCAGATGTGCTCCTTCTTCGCTCCCGAGCCGATTTCGCGGCGGCTGTTCTCCGGGGTCCGGGGGGTTTCCCTCTCCCCCGAGCTGTCGGAGGTGCTCCAGGACCCCATCAAACTGGGCCATGCCATCCGTGAGATCAATCGCTACGCCCTGATCAAAATCAATCACCGCAGCAACACCATCGAAATGCACCGGCTGGTGCAGGCGGTGCTGATCGGCCAGATGTCCCCGCAGCAGCAGGCGGATATGAAGCACAGCGCCCATGTGCTGCTCGCCTACGGGGATCCCAATGATGTGGCACCGCCCAACTGGGGCCGATACGCCGATCTACTGTCGCATGTCCGCGCCTCCCGGGCCATGGAGTGCGACGACAAGTGGGTGCGGCAGATGGTGCGCAACCTGGTGCGCTTCCTCTATGTGTGGGGCGACCACGAGGGCGCGCTCGAACTGGGCCGTCAGGTACGGGAGAAGTGGCTCGAGACGCTCGGCGAGGACAGCCCGGAGTCACTGGCGGTCTCCCGGACCCTGGGCCATGTCCTCACCGTCCTCGGCTACTTCGAGCAGGCACGGGAGCTCAACAGCCGCACCCTGGAGCTCCAGCGCGCCGCCGACGGCGACGACCACGAGAACACGCTCGTCACCCTGGGCGCGGTGGCCAGCGACGCGCGTTTCCAGGGCGACTTCGCCCGCTCGCTGGAGCTGGAGCGGGACCGCTGGAGCAGGACCCGGCGGCTGTTCGGCGACGAGGACCCGTACACCATCGCGGCGGCCAACGACTACGCCCTGGGGCTGCGGGCGGCCGGGGACTACGCGCGCGCCCGGGAGGTGGACGAGAGCGCCCACAACATCGCGGAGGTCATCCTCGGCGAGGACAATCTGCTGACCATCCTGCTGGAGACCAACGTCAGCATCGACGTCCGCGAATGCGGTGACTACATGACCGCCCGCGGCATGCTGGAGCAGACCTGCACGCGGATCCGCAGAGTGCTTCCGCAGAACGCGCCCATCGGTGTCTACGCCCTGCGCAATCTCGCCGTGGCGCGCCGCAAGGCGGGCGACCACGAAGGCGCGCTCGAGATCAGCCAGGAGGTCCTGGAGCGCTACCGGCTGCGCTACGCCGAGCCCAATCTCAACATCTCCACGACCGCGCTCAACCTGTCGATGGACTTGCGGCAGACGGCCGATCTCGACGGCGCCCGTGAACTCGGCCTGAAGTGTGTGGAGGACATGCGGGACGCGCTGGGGCCGCGCCACCCGGTGACGCTGAGCGCGGCGCTCGACCTCGCCATCACCCTGCGGCTGCTGGGCGAGACGGAGGAGGCGCTCCGGCTGAACGAGCGGACGCTGCCGCTGCTCGTCGAGCGGCTGGCGGCCGACCACCCGGTCTCGCTGGCCTGCGCGATCAACCTCGCCAGCGATCACTTCACACTGGCCGACTACGAGGAGGCCCGGCGGCTGGACACCGAGACCCTGGCGGCCTGCCGGACCCGGCTGGGCGAGGACCATCCCACCACCCTCGCCTGTGCGCTCAATCTCTCCGGTGATCTGCGGGCGCTGGGCGAGGGCAGATCGGCGGAGGAACTGCACCATGACGCGCTCACCCGGATGCGGCAGGTGCTGTCCGCCGGCCATCCGGCCACGGTGGCGGCGGCCCGGGGCATCCGCGCGGACTGCGATGTGGAGGCCATGGCCTTCTGAACCGGCCGCGGGGAGCGGTCAGCGGCCATGGGTTCCGATCCACCGCGCGAGGGCGATCGGATCAGGCCCCGGACCGGGACCGGCCGTCCGTTCCGTCCCCGTGCCGCATAACGCCCGGTGGACGGCGAGCACCAGCTCGGGGCGGCTCAGCAGCGCCTGTCGCGCGGTGCTGTCCGGCATGCTGAGGGCGAGCCCCGCCCAGGCACTCAGATCGTCCGGGGCCGTCGCCAGCCGGGCCCGGTAGCCGCGCAGCGCGGCCGCGGCCCGGTCCGCGGCCCAGTCGAGATCGGCCCCGGCGGGTGTGGTGCCGTCGGGGAGCGTTGCGTTCCGGTCCGTGTCGAGGCGGGCGAACGCCGCCGGGTCCATGAGCCGGTGGCGGACGAGCGCGGGGCGCGCCGGGATCCCGGTGGGAGCCGGCCGGACCGCGGTGGCGGGCAGGTCCCGCGGCGGGGCGTTGCCCGCCCGCCAGGCCCGCGCCCAGCGGGTGGTCTGCGCGGGGTCGGGCCTGAGGTGGCGCAGCCGGTAGAGGAGTTCGGCGTCGATGAGCACATCCGTCGCCCAGCGCCGCGGCAGCGGCGGGACGGGCTCGGCCGACCACGCGGCGAGCCGCTCCTCCACCAGCTGGAGGAACCTTTCACCGAGCGGTGTGAGCCGGGCGTGGGCGAGGAGTGTCCGCAGCCCCCGCGCGGTCTGCGCACGGCGCAGGGCGAACTCGAACGCGGCGATGTCCCGGGCGGGCCCGTCCTCGGCGCGGTGCCACCGGTCCCGCCAGAACCCCGTGACACCGAGGAACGCGTACACCCCGTGCAGCAGACCCCGCAGCGGTCGGGGGTCCAGCCGCCAGGGCGCGTAGTGGACCTCCTCCAGGCCCCCTTCGATCAGCGGCACCAGATCCATCAGTGCGCTGAGCTTGATGTGCTGCGCCTCGTGCACCAGCGACGCGGCCAGCGCGAGTGGGTCGTCGGGGCGGCCGAGCAGCACACATCCGTGGGCTTCCGGGGAGGAGGCGCTGAACAGATCGGGATGGGCGGTGTAGGGCACGGGGACGAGGGAGCCCAGACATGCGGCGATCCCCCCAGGATCCACCTGCGACTGCTCCGCGACCAGCCGCCATGCGGTGTCGAAACACCCCTGCCAGTGCTTCCACTCGTCGTCGGTGAGTCTTTCCGGCGGGGTGGTGCGCAGGAAATCGCGATAGGGGTCGACATCGTCGAGGAAGGGCTCGCAGATATGCCCCTGGTGTTCGCCGCGCAATCGCCGGAGGCCGTACCATCCCGGCGCATTCCGGGTGAGGTCGAAAGGCAGCGGGACCGTATGCGGTCCGGCGGTCAGCGTGGTCTTCCCGTCCGGGGCGCGGACGACCTCGGCGGTTTCCGCCGTCCGGTCCGGGAGGCGGGCGAAACCGAGGGCGGGTAGGATCACCCCGCCCTCGCGCACCGCCACCGTGGTACGGAAGTCGATTCCCGCGAGAAGTGCGGCCGAAGCGGCCATGGCATGGAGATAGCCGATTTCGGTCCACAGTGGCGTTTTCACCGGTTCCCGGCCGCGCAGCCCGCGCAGACAGCGGTTGAGCCAGGTGCCCGCCTGGGGGTGCAGCAAGACCCGCTCCACGGCGGCCGGGGCCGCACGCTCCGCCCGGATCAGAAGGCGCCACGGCTCCCGGGCGTCGGGGAGCGGGCCCGGTAACGCGGAGTGGTCGGCGCAGATGCCGACCAGGGCGCGCAGTAGGAGCATGGTCCGGCTGCGCTGCCCGGATCGCAGCTCGGCCACCGACGACACACCGCCCGAACCCCGGCCCAACTCGGTGAAGCACCGCTCCGAAAGGCGATGAAAGGAGCGCTCAGCCGTCATGGCCACCTTGTTCCGGAAAGCGAGGGATGCGGCACTATTCCGCGGTTCCCTTGCTCCCGCAATTCTGTCCGGAACTGGAGGAGTTCACCAGGGTCGGTGGAAATTGGACCGCGTCGAGCAATCGCCGGGTCACCGAAGAAAGCCCATCGCTCCGGTCAAGGTCTTCGAGGGTCGCTCCCGAAAGGTCCAGCAGCTCCGTCTCGACCCCGGTCGCGGCTCGCTCCATGACACCGTCCCCCTCCGGACGCTACACACCGGCTCACGTGAGGCACCCCTCATGGTGACCTACCTATTTTGATTGCGAAAGGGTGAACACAGCCAGTCGGCGCCTGGCTTGTCAAGATTTTCGGACACCTCTACGCGAGGTGACATCGGTCCGGTATGCCGCTGTCAGATGTCAGGTGCCCGCTCCGGAACGGACCGCTTCGACATCGAAGACCCCTCCGCAGACGCGGAAGGAGTGCGCCGCGGTCGTCATGGCCCGGAAGGAGTCCGGCGGATAGGCCCGGATGGTCGCGGCGGGCTTCCGGCACGGGGTGTCGTTCACGCCCTCGTTGAGGGTGTGCAGGACCGCCGAGGCGCTGCCGCCCGGCGGCAGGGAGACGGTGGAGTGCGAGGGGCCCCGCCGGACGGCGGGGGCGCCTATGCGGGCGCCGTCGGCGTCGAGCAGGGACACCCCGGGGAATCCGGTGAGGGTGCAGGCCGAGGTCGAGGTGTTGGTCAGGACCAGCGGCAGATACACATTGCCCGCGCCCACGTCCTTGCGGCCCACGGTCAGCTTCAGCGCTTGTGTGGAGCAGATGCGGCGCACGGCCGGGGCGTCGGCGTCCGTGGCGGACCGGGCGCGGGACGGCGCGGAGCGGTCACGCGGAGCGGCGGCGCCCTGGGACCCGTCCGAGGAACGCGGGGCGCGCGACGCGTCCGAGGAACGCGGGGCGCCCGCCGCGTCCGACGTGCGGGCGGCACCGGAGGCGTCGGAGCCTGCCCAGGCCCCCGCGCCGGAGTCGGTGCCGCACCCCGTGGCCGTGGCCAGCGCGCCCATGAGCAGCGCGGACAGGACCAGTGGCCGGGAGCGGGCCGTGGTGGTACGCCGTGCTGCCGTGCCGTGCCGTTGTGCCATGAGTGACCTCCCCAGGTCAGCCATCGGCGGGGCACCGACCGCGAGGGCGCGTGCCCCGATGCTTCCCGTCCATCCCCCTTGGCTCACCCTTCCCCGCTTTGACTCCGTTATGTCACCCGGCACATTGGCTGCATTCTTCAAGAAATTCCGCATAGCGCACATCTCGCCATAATCGGTCGAATCGGAAATGCAGTGACGCAGGTCACAGCAGAATCCGCCAATTGATCGATTTCCAGGGAAAGATCACCAACGGCAACGGATTCCTTGGTGTCGTAACGTTTCTGACACTCATTCGGAAAAAAACGGTCTCGCTCTCCGAAGGAGATCCGACGCACAGAGTGACACCGGGTGAGGGGTCCGGAGGCCGGTGCCCTGCTCAACACACCGAGACCTTGTCGTGACCAAATCGATGTGTTTACTGTGCGGCTCTCGTCGCATTCCATGCGCGGGCCTCCTCCGCCGGAGCGCCGAGTCCTGCCGTCGGCTGAGGGGTGACACGACGACCTGTCACGGCAGGAGCGGGGGAACCAGGTAGGCGCCGTACCGCGCGACCACGCGGTACGGCTTGGGGTGAAGACGCACCACGGGGCCATGGCGCCGCGTGCGTGCGGCCGGGCAACTCCAGCCCGAACCCGACAGCTCACCTCGCAGGCGTAGGAGAGGAAGAGCTCAATGGCTGCACGCGGACGTCACCGCCGGCCTAAGCCTCGCCGCGTCTCCCGCGCCCAACTCGCGTTCACCGCGGGCGGCGCCGGAGTGGCCCTGCCGCTCATCGGCGTCGGCCAGGCGAACGCCGCCTCCGTCGACACCTGGGACAAAGTGGCGGAGTGCGAGTCCGGCAACAACTGGAGCATCAACACCGGAAACGGCTACTACGGCGGTCTCCAGTTCTCCCAGAGCACCTGGCAGGCATACGGCGGCGGCTCCTACGCCGCGCGGGCCGACCTGGCCACCAAGGCCGAGCAGATCACCGTGGCCCAGAAGGTCCTCGCGAGCCAAGGCCCCACCGCCTGGCCGGTCTGCTCGGTGAAGGCCGGGCTGACGCGCGGCGGACCGGCCCCGGACGTCTCGACCGGCTCCGGCGGCTCCAGCGGTTCCGGAGCGCAGACCCCGAAGGCGGCGCCCAAGTCGACGCCGAAGGCCACCCCCGAGGCTGCCCCGAAGGCCGCGCCCAAGGCCACCACCAAGGCCACACCGCGGTCGGACTCGTACACCGTGGCCGGGGGTGACACCCTCTCCCGGATCGCCGGTGCCGAGCACGTCGACGGCGGATGGTCGGCGCTCTACGACGCCAACCGCCGGACCATCGGCGACGACCCCAATCTGATCCTCCCCGGCCAGCGGCTCACCCTCGACACCGATGCCCAGGGCGGACAGGACCGGGCCCCGCAGGCCAAGCCGAGGACGGGCGCCGACGCCCAGCGGGCCACCAGCCCCGGCACCGGGCAGGGGCGGCAGGACACCGCCACCCGTTCCTCCTCCTTCACCACACCGGTCGCCAGCACCCACGTGGGCACCGCCTACGGGGTGCCCGGCAACTGGTCCAGCGGCCACCACACCGGCGCCGACTTCCCCGTGCCGGCGGGCACCCAGGTGCGGGCGGTGGGCCCGGCCGAGGTGGTCGCGGCGGGCTGGGGCGGGGCGTACGGCTACCAGGTCGTCCTGCGCCACTCCGACGGCATGTACAGCCAGTACGCGCACATGTCGGCGCTCTCGGTCCACGTCGGCCAGTCGGTCAAGGGCGGCCAGAAGATAGGCAGCTCCGGTTCGACCGGCAACAGCACGGGACCGCATGTGCACTTCGAGGTGCGCACCGGTCCCGACTACGGTTCGGACGTCAATCCGCTGAGCTATCTGCGGTCGAAGGGCGTCTCCATCTGAGAAGGGCGCCTCCATCTGACCGGCCCGGCACATGCCGAGCGGGTTGCCCGGGCGGTGCACCGCCCGGGCAGCCCAGCATCTCCCCCACGGCACCGCTTCCCCGCGGCCTACATCGTCAGATGAGCCTTGGTGTGTGTGACTTCCTCGATGTCGCCGCCCGCCTTGCCGATCAGCCGGTGGGCGAGGTTGCTCAGCGCCCTCGCCGCCGCGATCTCCTCGCCGACCCTCGGCTGTGCCGGGTCGTCGGGGTTGCGGTTGGCGCGGCCCTGGGCCAGCATCTCGGTGCCGTCGTGCATCCTCAGCCGGACCACCGCCTCGGTCAGCGGGCCGACCTCACGGAATTCCATCTGTACGTCGCATCCCACGATCGTCTCCATCGCGATCACCTCCTACCTCACCCTCCAGGATGCGCCTCCCCGGTCTCTCCGGTCGAGTGGGACAGCAGCTCCACGACCTCGGCGTCCCCGGTCTGCGAGAAGTCCTGGTACCACTCGCCGACCGCGGAGAACTCCGGCGGTGTGGACAGGCACACCACCTCGTCCGCGTCCTCGCGCAGCGACGCGACCGCGTCCGGCGGCGCCACCGGGACGGCCAGGACGACCCGGGCCGCCCCCTGCGCCCGTGCCACCCGGCAGGCCGCGCGCGCGGTGGCCCCGGTCGCGATCCCGTCGTCCACGACGATCACCGTCCGGCCCTCGACCGCTATCCGCGGCCGCCCCCGGCGGAACCGCCGGGCCTGGCGGACCAGCTCCGCCTGCTCGGTCCGCTCCACCTCCTGGAGGTCCTCCTCACCGATCCGGCTCATCCGGATGATCGCCTCGTGCACCACCCGCACACCGCCCTCGCCGATGGCGCCGAAGCCCAGCTCACGGTGGTAGGGGACGCCGAGCTTGCGGACGATGATCACGTCCAGCGGGGCCCCGAGAGCCTGGGCGACCTCGAAAGCCACCGGCACCCCGCCCCGGGGCAGCCCCAGTACCACGGGCCGCTCGTCGCGCAGCGGCCGCAGCGCCTCGGCGAGGCGCCGCCCGGCGTCCACGCGGTCGCTGAAGATCATCGCTCACCCCCGGCACAAAGGCTCTCCTTCGAATCAAGCCGACATTGCCCCGGGCCGCAAACGGGCGGCACCGGCCGCGCGGGCTTCCAGGGCGTATTCCGCGCCCCGGAGGCACCCTGGAGGTATGAGGAACACGACGCATCCGGGCACGTCCGGATACCCCGTCTTCGTCGAGCCCTTCGACGCCGACACCCGCTACCGGCGGGTGAGGCTGCGCGGCCTCGGCTGTGAACCCCTCGAACGGGAGGAGTTCGAGCCGACCGTCCGCCGGGCCTTCCCGGACATCGACTTCGACGATCCGGAGCAGGTCCACTGGGCCGACCGGCCGGGGCAGTGGCCGGCCTGGCACCCGGGCGAGGCATGACCGTCCTGATCGGCACGTCGGGCTGGCAGTACAAGGACTGGCGGGGCGATCTCTATCCGGCCGACTGCCCACAGCGGCTGTGGCTGGAGGAGTACGCGTGTGCCTTCGCCACCGTCGAGAGCAACAACGCCTTCTACCGGCTGCCCGACCACGACCAGTTCGTCACCTGGCGGAACCGCACCCCCGACGGCTTTGTGATGGCGCTCAAGGCCAGCCGCTATCTCACCCACATCAAGCGGCTGCGCGACCCGCGGGAGCCGGTGGAGCGGCTGATGTCGCACGCACAGGGCCTCGGCGACCGGCTCGGCCCCGTCCTGCTCCAGCTCCCGCCCACCCTGCGCGCCGATCCCGCGCTGCTGGACACCGCTCTGGGCTGCTTCCCCGCCGGGAGCCGGGTGGCCGTCGAACCGCGCCACACGTCCTGGTGGACCGATGAGGTGCGCGCGGTGCTGGAGCGGCACGGCGCCGCGCTGTGCTGGGCGGACGCCGGATCGCGACCGGCCGCCCCGCTGTGGCGCACCGCCGGGTGGGGCTATCTGCGCTTCCACGGCGGCCGCGCCCACCCGGCCCCGCGCTACGGCGCCCAGGCGCTGGCCACCTGGGCGCACCGGGTGGACGAGACCTGGCCGGGCGGTGCCGCGGTGTACGCGTACTTCAACAACGACACGGGCGGGGCGGCGGTGCACGACGCCGCCGCCTTCGCCCGGTCGCTGTCCAAGCTGGGCCGGGAGGTCAGCCGTACGCCCTCCACGCTGCCGGTGGCCGGGCTCACTCCTTGACCGCGCCGCCGAGCATCCCTTCGATGAAGCGGCGCTGGAGCGCCACGTAGACCACCACCACCGGCAGCGCGATGAGCACCGAGGCCGCCGCGAGCAGGGCCGCGTCGGAGCTGTGCTGTCCCTGGAAGAAGGCGAGGCCCAGCGGGACGGTGCGATGGGCCTCGTCGCTGACCATCACCAGTGCCATCAGGAACTCGTTCCAGGTCCACATGAAGGTGATGACCACCATGGTGGAGATCGCCGGGCGGCCCATCGGGACGAGCACCCGCCACAGGGTGGTCCAGGTGTCCGCGCCGTCGATCCGGGCCGCCTCGATCACCGCCCGTGCGCTGCCCCGGAAGTAGGTGCGCATCCAGAACACGCCGAAGGCCAGGGACTGCGCGGTCTGCGGCAGGATCAACGCCCAGTAGGTGTCGGTGAGTCCGGCCCAGCGCAGATCGAAGTAGAGCGGGACGACCAGGGCCTCCTGCGGCAGGGTGAGCCCGATGACGAAGAGGTGGAACAGCACGGTGGAGCCGGGGAAGCGCATCACGCCGAAGGCGTACGCGGCCAGGACGGCCAGCACCGTCGTGACCGCCACGACGACCGCGGTGACCAGCAGCGAGTTGCCGAGGTAGGTGCCGAAGTGGCCACGGCTCCAGGCGTCGGTGAAGTTGCTCCAGTGCGGTCCGTCCTCGGGCAGCGAGAACCCGGTGTCCAGGGAGTCCTGTGAGCCGAAGGCCGTGGAGAGGATGCCGATCACCGGGGTGAGGGCGATGACGGCGAACAGGGTGAGGATGCCGTAGGTGACACCGCGTTCCAGACGTGTGGTCATGACCGCCGCCCTTCGACGAGCCGGGAGACCGTGACGGTCAGGACGAAGATCAGCACCGTGAGGGCCACTCCGACGGCGGCGGCCGAGCCGGCCTGGCCGGTCTCGAAGGCGCGGTGGTAGACCTCGTAGGCCGGTACGGAGGTGGCGTTTCCGGGGCCGCCGCTGGTGGTGATGTAGATCAGGTCGAAGTTGCGCAGCCCCGCGATGATGGTCAGGGTCAGCGCCACCGCGATCTGCGGCCGGAGGCCGGGCAGGGTGACGGTGAGGAACTCCCGCACCGGCCCGGCGCCGTCCATCCGCGCCGCCTCGTACAGCTCGCGCGGGATCCGCTGGGCCCCGGCGAGGAAGAGGACCATGCACAGGCCGGTGCCGACCCAGGTGCCGACCACACCGACCGCGGGCAGCGCCCAGGTGTAGTCGCCGAGCCAGGGGCGGGCCAGTGAGCCGAGGCCGACGGCCCGGAGGGTGTCGTTGAGCAGTCCGTCCGGGGCGAGGATGGAACGCCAGGCCACCCCGACCACGATCAGCGCCAGCACCTGGGGCAGGAACAGCACGGTGCGGAAGAAGGTCATCCCGCGCACCCGGACCCGGGACATCACCGCGGCCAGCAGCAGTCCGATGGCCACCGGCAGGGCGGAGTAGAACACGAGCAGCAGCAGTGCGTGGGCGAACGGGGCGCGCAGCGAGGGATCGCTGAACAGATCGCGGTAGTTGTCGAACCCTGCCGGGGTGGCCACGGTCAGCCCGTCCCAGTGCACGAAGGACAGCCACACCGACTGGCCGAAGGGGTAGAGCAGGAAGACGGCGTACACCGCGAGCGCGGGCAGGACGTAGAGATAGCCGATGGCGCGGGGCTCACCGGGCGCCCGGCGCCGGTAGCCGCTCTTCAGCGCGGCGGGACGGGCCCTCATCGGGTGCCCGCCGGGTCCGGCTTCGCCGCATGGCGTTTCCGCTGTTCCGCCATGAAGCGGTGGTAGTCCCGCTGGAGCGTGGTGGCCAGCTTCCCGGGTGAGGTCTTGCCGCTGACGACGCCCTGGAGGGCGGCCGAGAGGGTGTCGTAGAAGGTGGGGGTGGCGTAGTCCAGGTACGGCACGAGGCCGTCGGCGGCGCTGAGCCGCTTCCAGCCGTCGATCATCTGGCCGTCGACGGTCTCCGGTTCGACCGCGGCCGCGGCCCTGCCGGGTACGGCGGGCAGCACACCGTGGCGGGTCATGACGTCCGCGGCGTGGGCGTCGGTGAGGAAGTCCAGGTAGGCGGCGGCCACTTCGGGGTGGCGGGAGCGGGAGGTGATGGACCAGGCGAGGCCCTGGCCGCCGGTGGTGACGGGGTCGCCACCGGCCTTCGCAGGTGGCGGTGGCATCAGACCCAGCGTGTTGCCCATGGTCTTCTTCAGATCGGCCAGCTGCCAGGTGCCGGTGAGCAGATAGGCGCCGTCGCCGGAGGCGAACTTCTTGGCCGCGTCGTCGTAGCCGAGCCCGTTGGCGCCCTTGGGCAGATAGCCGCGCTTCGTCCAGTCGGTGAGGGTGGCCGCGGCGTCCTTGGTGGCGGCGGTCTCGAAGCCGTCGCCGCGGCCGAGGACGGTGTCCCGGGTGCCGGTGGCGTCGAGCTGGTCCTGGAGCACACCGAAGGTGTGAATGGCGGGGTACTTGTCCAGGTTGCCGAACTGCACGGGCAGTTCGCCGCGGTCCTTGAGCTTCGCCAGGCCGTCGGTGAACTCCCGCCAGGTGCTGGGAGGTTCGAGGCCCGCCTTCCGCAGCAGCGCCTTGTTGTAGTAGAGACCGATGTACTCACCGGTCTGGGATATGCCGTACAGCCGCCCGGTGCCGAAGTCGGTGCCGTCGGCGGAGACCCGGTTGAGATTGAGCAGGGTGTTCGGGTAGCGGGTGTTCCAGTCGTAGATCCCGGCGTAGTTGTCGAGCGGGGTGAGCAGTCCGGCTCGGACGAAGGAGACCATGTCGGGATAGCCCTGGTTGGCCTGGATGACATCCGGCGGGTTGTTCCCGGAGACGGCCAGCTTGAGCGTGGTCTTCAGATCGGCGAAGCTACGCGCCACCCGCTTGATCCGCACGTTGGGGTACTTCCGCTGGAACTCCTTGTTGAGCTGCGTCAGTTCGCCGTTGGTACCGCCGCGGATCTCCTGGTCCCACACGGTCAGCGTGACCTTCCCGGCCTTCGCCGGATCCGGTACGGCGGTGGCCGCCCCGGTGCCGGGACCGGCGGCCCCCGAGCCGTCGGTCCCGGGCACACAGCCCGTGGCGAGCAGGACGAGAGCGGCGGTGAGCACGGTGGGCGCGGTTCTGGTGTGCCGTCGGCGCGCCCCGGTGCCGGGGATTCCCATGGACATCTCCTTCACGCAGCATTGACTACTCCCCTCCCTGGAGGGAGGGGATTCCTGGCTCAGGCTGCCTCCGGGAGCAGCGCTCCCGGAGGTCTTGTGCCCTCGGCGCCAGCCGGGTTCAGACCTGCCCGGTGGGCATCACGCGGGCGGAGTTCTTGTCTCTGGGGGAGACGGCTCCGCACGCGGCGCAGGTGTAGGTGCGCTCGGACAGCGGGAGTGCGTGCTTGGTTCTCGCTCCGCACGATGCGCAGTCCATGGTGGTGTGCGCGGGATGCACCAGACGGATGTCCCGCCCGTGTTTGTGGCCCATCTCGATCAGGGCCTTCTTCGTGGCGCTGATCGCGGCGTCCGCCGCCTTGCGCGCCATCGAGGACTTGGCGACGCATTCGTTCCAGATCCACCGGCACCGGTTCCACTCCGCCAACAGCGCCGCACGAGAGGTCGACGACACGCGAAGCCGGTACGTGTACCGGGCATACCCGGCCTCGTTTGCTTCACTTGGCGTCGTCATGCCGCCAACGTAGCGTCATCCTTCGGCTCTCACTCCGGATTCCGGCAGACCTACTCGAACGGGTGACCGCCCAAACCGCTGCGGACCGGCGGTCCCTCAACTGCGAAGGAACCACCACACCTCTTGGAGGTCGTCGCCCTCGCCACTCCCCGGGCGGACGCCGGATCGCCCGACGGCGATCCGGCTTCTCCTGCCCCGCGCCGCGGGAATCCGGATTCCTCCCCGGCCTGAAGGCCGGGGCATCCTCCGGGAATTCCAGTGACGCTCACCCGCGCCCCCTTCTCCGGTCGGTGCGCCATGGCACCGGCGGAACAGGGGTGTCATGAGCGTGAGCGACACCCTGCACCTGCTTGACGCTCAATGCAAGACATCGGTCATACTCGCGCACACTCGCTCAAGAGGAGTAGGTTGCCCCCATGCTGCGAGAGACCCGCCACGAGAAGCTGCTGAGCATCCTCGGGCAGGAGGGTGTGCTCCCCATCGGGGAGATCGCCACGCGTCTGGGCATCAGCGAGGCCACCGCCCGCCGGGACATCACCGAGCTGGGCCGGGCCGGGCGGCTCACCCGGATCTACGGCGGCGCGGTGGCCGCCCCCACCCCGGGCGAGGAGCGCCCGTTCAACGAGGTGGAGGTCGACGACCTGGCCGAGAAGCAGGCCGTCGCCCGCCGGGCCGCGGAGCTGGTCGCGGACGGCGAAGTCCTGCTGCTGGACATCGGCACCACCACCCTCCAGCTCGCCAAGCAGCTGCGCGGACGGCCGGTCACCATCGTGACCAGCAACCTCGCGATCTACGACGAACTGCGCGACGACCCGCGGGTGACGCTGATCCTGCTCGGCGGGCAGGTGCGCGCCAACTACCGGTCGATGGTGGGCTTTCTCACCGAGTCCAACATCCGCCAGCTGCATGTGGGTCGGCTCTTCCTCGGCGCGAGCGGGGTGCTGCCGGACGGCAGCGTGCTGGACAGCACCCATGTGGAGGTGCCGGTGAAGCGGGCCATGCTCGAGGCCACCCGTGAGGTGGTGCTGCTGGTCACCTCGGGCAAGTTCCCCGGCGAGACCGGTCTCGCCCGGATCTGCGGGCCCGGGCAGATCGACACCCTGATCACCAACGCGGCATCCGATCCGGCGACGCTCGCCGTGTTCCGCGAGGCCGATGTGGAGGTACTGACCGTATGAGGCTGACTGTGCTGGGCGGCGGCGGTTTCCGTATGCCCCTGGTGTACCGCGCGCTGCTGGACGACAGCGGTGACGCGGCCGGGCGCTGCACCGAGCTGGTGCTGTACGACACCGACGCCACCCGGCTCGACGCCATCGGCGCGGTCCTGGCCGAGCAGGCGGCGGGCCGTGCCACCGCCCCCGCCGTACGGGCCACCACCGACCTCGACGAGGCGCTGCGCGGCGCCGACTTCGTGTTCTCCGCCATCCGCGTCGGCGGTCTGGAGGGGCGTGCGCGCGACGAGCGGATCCCGCTGGCCGAGGGGGTGCTCGGCCAGGAGACCGTCGGGGCGGGCGGGGTGCTCTACGGGCTGCGCACCCTGCCGGTGGCGGTCCGGATCGCCGAGCGGATCGCGGCGGTGGCCCCGGACGCCTGGGTCATCAACTTCACCAACCCCGCGGGCATGGTCACCGAGGCGATGCAGCGGGTGCTGGGCGACCGGGTGATCGGCATCTGCGATTCCCCGGTGGGGCTGTGCCGCAGGGCCGCGCGGGCGCTGGGTGCCGACCCGGACCGGGCCTCCTACGACTACGTCGGACTCAACCACCTCGGATGGCTGCGCCGGGTGGTGGTGGACGGCCGGGACCGGTTGCCCGAACTCCTCGCGGACACCGACCTGTTGGAGTCCTTCGAGGAGGGCAGGCTGTTCGGCGCCGCATGGCTGCGGGCGCTGGGCGCCCTGCCCAACGAGTATCTGCACTACTACTACTTCAACCGCGAGGCGGTGGCGTCGATCCGGCAGGCCCCGGCCACCCGCGGTGAGTTCCTCCGGGAACAGCAGGCGCGCTTCTACGCGTCGGCGGCCACCGAGGGCGTGGGAGCTCTGGAGCTCTGGGAGCGGACCCGGCTGGAGCGGGAGGCCACGTACATGGCGGAGAGCCGTGCGGCCACCGGCGGCTGGCAGCGCGACACCTGCGATCTCGACGGCGGCGGCTACGACCGGATCGCGCTGGCCATCATGCGCGCCATCGCCCGCGACGAGCGCGCCACGCTGATCCTCAACGTCCGCAACCGCACCGCGGTCCCGGGGCTGGACGCCGAGGCCGTGGTGGAGGTGCCGTGCCTGGTGGACGCGGGCGGGGCGCGCCCGCTGGCGGCCGGCGCGGTGGCCCCGGACCAGCTGGGGCTGATGCTCTCGCTGAAGGCGGTGGAGCGCTCGACCATCGAGGCGGCGGCTTCGGCGGCGACCGGAGCGGGCGCCCGTACGCGCGGCGCCCGCGGCGCGGCCCTGCGAGCCCTCGCCCTCCATCCGCTGGTGGACTCGGTCAGTGTCGCGGCCCGGATCCTCGACGCCTCGGGGGCGCTCACCCGCGACGCAGTCGCCTAGCACATGTCCGAACGGGCAGGAACCCGTCGTCGGTCGCGCCCGGACGCGCCCGGTCGGGCCCATATTCCGCCCCCCGTCGAGAAGACGGGCACCAAACAGGCCCGCAAGAGGGAAAACCGGCCATCCGCCATCCACACCCGTCATCGCTTCACACGTGCTGACCTGCTGAGATAACGTTCATGAAACGGGCATATACGGTCACGATCTCTTCATCCCGAAGGCTGGCCACGTGATGACGGGCTTGTAAAACTTCCACGCAAGCCAGGAGATCGACACAGAGAGGTGCGGTATGGACGCGGAGGAACGCCGTCGGGAGATCCTCGAGACGGCCCGCCGTGCCGGAGCCGTCGATGTCGGCAAGCTCGCCGCGGACCTCGGTGTCTCCAAGGAGACCGTACGTCGCGATCTGAGTGTGCTGGAGCGACACGGTCTGGTGCGCCGCACACACGGCGGCGCCTATCCCGTGGAGAGCGCGGGGTTCGAGACGACCCTGGCCTTCCGCACCACCATGCACGTCCCCGAGAAGCAGCGGATCGCGGAGGCGGCGGCCGGGCTCCTGGGCGACGCCGAGACGGTCTTCGTGGACGAGGGGTTCACCCCGCAGCTGATCGCGGAGGCGCTGCCCCAGGACCGTCCGCTCACCGTGATCACCGCCTCCCTCACCACCGCCGGTGGCCTCGCCGAGCGGGAGAACACCACCGTGCTGCTGCTCGGCGGCCGGGTGCGCGGCGGCACCATGGCCACCGTGGACCACTGGGCGACCCATATGCTCTCCGGCTTTGTCATCGACCTGGCCTTCATCGGCGCCAACGGCATCTCCCGGCAGTACGGCCTCACCACCCCCGATCCGGCCGTCAGCGAGGTCAAGGCGCAGGTGGTCCGGGTGTCCCGGCGGAAGATCTTCTCCGGGGTGCACACCAAGTTCGGTGCCGTCAGCTTCTGCCGGTTCGCCGAAGTGTCCGACTTCGAGGCGATCGTGACGGACACCGGGCTCCCGCTGACCGAGGCACACCGCTACTCCCTGCTGGGCCCGCAGATCATCCGCGCCTGACGGACCGTCACACGGCCTGCCCCGCCCCGCTGTTACTCCGCTCTCCCCCCACACGTCCCTTCGATTGGACCAGTCATGCCCGTCCTGACTCTTCGTGCTGCCCGGATACCGCTGGTGGCCCTGACCGCGGGAGCGCTCCTCGCCGGGTGCGCCGGAATGGGGGGCGGTGGCTCCGGCAAGAGCATCAACGTCCTGATGGTCAACAACCCCCAGATGATGGAGTTGCAGAAGCTCACCGCGAAACACTTCACCAAGGAAACCGGCATCAAGGTGAACTTCACGGTGCTGCCGGAGAACGATGTCCGCGACAAGATCAGTCAGGACTTCGCCAATCAGGCCGGTCAGTACGACGTGGCCACCATCAGCAACTTCGAGGTCCCGTTCTACGCCAAGAACGACTGGCTGCTGCCGCTGGACGACCGGGTGGCGCACGACCGGGCCTTCGACCAGAAGGACATCCTGCCCCCGATGCGTCAGTCGCTGACCGCCGACAACGGCCGGCTGTACGCCGAGCCGTTCTACGGTGAGTCGTCCTTCCTGATGTACCGCAAGGATGTGTTCGCCGAGAAACATCTGACCATGCCCAAGCGGCCCACCTGGAAGCAGGTGGCCGAGCTGGCGGCCAAGGCCGACGGCGCGCGCACCGGGATGAAGGGCATCTGTCTGCGCGGACTGCCCGGCTGGGGCGAACTGATGGCACCGCTCACCACCGTCGCCAACACCTTCGGCGGCACCTGGTTCACCAAGGACTGGAAGGCGCAGCTCACCTCCCCCGGGTTCAAAGAGGCGACCAAGTTCTACGTCGACCTGGTGCGCAAACACGGTGAGGCGGGTGCGGCGCAGTCCGGTTTCGCCGAATGCCTGAACAACCTCACCCAGGGCAAGAGCGCCATGTGGTACGACGCCACCTCGGCCGCCGGATCGCTGGAGGCCGCCGACTCCCCCGTCAAGGGCAAGATCGGCTATGCCCAGGCGCCGGTGGAGAAGACCAAGAGCTCCGGCTGGCTCTACACCTGGGCGTGGGGCATCCAGAAGGCGTCCCGTGCCCACGACAACGCGTGGAAGTTCGTCCGCTGGGCCTCCAGCAAGCAGTACGAGCGTCTGGTGGGCAAGACCTTCGGCTGGGCCAACGTCCCGGCGGGCAAACGGGCTTCCACCTACGCGAACCCCGACTACCGCAAGGCCGCCGGCACCTTCTCGGAGGTCACCCGCGAGGCCATCACCAGCGCCCGGCCGCGTGACCCGGGTGTGCAGCAGCGGCCGACCATCGGCATCCAGTTCGTCGACATCCCGGAGTTCTCGGATCTCGGCACCAAGGTCGCACAGGAGATCAGTGCCGCGATCGCCGGAAAGCAGTCCGTCGACGAGGCGTTGAAGAAGTCGCAGAAGCTGGCCGAGAAGGTCGGCGAGGAGTACCGAGATGAGTAATCCCACGACTGCCGCCCCCGTACGCGACCCGCGTCCGCCGGCCGTGACCACCGCTTCGCGGCCCACCGCCAAGGTGCCCCGCAACCGCGCCCGCGAATGGGCCACCCGAGCACCGCTGATGCCCGCGCTGATCTTCCTGATCGTGGTCACCCAACTGCCGTTCGTGGCCACACTGGTGATCTCGTTCTTCGACTGGAACGCCTTCCGGCCCGACCATCGCGAATTCACCGGTCTGGACAACTACCGGACCGTGGTCAATGACGAGGGCTTGCGCGAATCCATCCTGACCACGGTGGTGCTGACCGCCAGTGTGGTGATCATCAGCGTGGTGCTGGGGCTGCTGCTGGCGCTGCTGCTGGACCGGAAGTTCCGTGGCCGCGGGCTGGTGCGCACGATGCTGATCGCACCGTTTCTGCTGGTCCCGGTGGCCTCCGCGCTGCTGTGGAAGCATGCGCTGTACAACCCTGAGTACGGTCTGTTCAACGGGGTACTCAACTGGCTGGGCGGGCCCCAGCCGGACTGGATCTCCGATATGCCACTGCTGGCCGTCGAGATGTCCCTGGTGTGGCAGTGGACACCGTTCATGATGCTGATCCTGCTGGCCGGGCTTCAGAGCCGCCCCCTGGACATGATCGAGGCGGCCCGGCTGGACGGCGCGGGCAGTTGGCAGATCTTCCGCTATCTCACCCTGCCGCATCTGCGCCGCTATCTGGAGCTGGGCACTCTGCTGGGGTCGATCTACATCGTGCAGAACTTCGACGCGGTGTTCACCCTGACCCGTGGGGGTCTGGACACCGCCAACCTCCCGTACACCATCTACGAGACCTTCTACAACGCTCATGAGTACGGGCTGGCATCCGCGGCCGGCGTGCTGGTGGTGATCGGCACGATCGTCATCGCCACCTTCGCGCTGCGCGTGGTGTCGTCCCTGTTCCGTGAGGAGGTGTCCCGCGCATGACCGCGTCGACCGCCCAAGCGGCCGTCACCGCCGTTCCCCCGTCCACCCGCCGGGCCAGACGCCGCGGTGCCGCGCTCGGACTGCTGGCCTGGTTCACCGGGATCGTGTTCGTCCTGCCGGTGCTGTGGATGGTGCTGACCTCCTTCCACTCCGAGTCGAACGCCGCCACCAACCCGCCGTCGGTGACCGCGCCGCTCACCCTGGACGGCTACCGCGAGTTCTTCGGGGCGGACGGTGGGGCGAGCCCCTGGCCGCCGCTGCTCAACTCCCTGGGCGCGAGCGTGTTCTCCACCCTCTTGGTCCTGGTGCTGGCGCTTCCGGCGGCGTACGCGCTGTCCATCCGGCGGGTGCGCAAGTGGACGGATGTGATGTTCTTCTTCCTGTCCACGAAGATGCTGCCGGTGGTGGCCGGTCTGCTCCCGGTGTTCCTGTTCGCCAAGGACACCGGCTTCCTGGACAACATCTGGCTGCTGGTCATCCTCTACACCTCGATGAATCTGCCGATCGCGGTGTGGATGATGCAGTCCTTCCTCGCCGACATCCCGGTGTCGGTGATCGAGGCCGCGCAGATGGACGGGGCGCGGCTGCCCACCGTCCTGGTGCGGGTGATCGCCCCGATCGCCGGTCCGGGGATCGCCGCCACCTCGCTGATCTGCTTCATCTTCAGCTGGAACGAGATGCTCTTCGCCCAGGTGCTCACCGGTGTGGTCGCCCAGACCGCCCCGGCCTTCCTGACCGGCTTCGTCACCAGCCAGGGGCTGTTCCTCGCCCAGGTGTGTGCCGCGTCCGTCGTGATTTCCCTGCCGGTGCTGGCCGCCGGCTTCGCCGCCCAGGACAAACTGGTCCAGGGCCTGTCTCTAGGAGCAGTCAAATGAGGGCCGCCGTCATCGAAGCCCCCGGCAAGGTCACCGTCGAAACCGTTCCGGACCCCACGCCGGGACCCCGCGAGGTGGTGGTCGATGTGGCGGCGTGCGGTCTGTGCGGCACCGATCTGCATATTCTCCAGGGCGAGTTCGCCCCCACCCTGCCGATCGTCCCGGGGCATGAGTTCGCCGGGCAGGTGGTGGGCGTCGGCAGCGGTGTCACCGAGCTGGCGGTGGGCGACCGGGTCGCGGTGGATCCGTCCCTGCACTGCCACGAGTGCCGCTACTGCCGGATCGGGCGGGGCAATCTGTGCGACAACTGGAACGCCATCGGGGTGAGTGTCCCCGGCGGCGCCGCCGAGTTCGCCGTCGCCCCGGTGGCCAACTGCGTCAAGCTGCCGGAGCACGTGGCGACGGCGGACGCGGCCCTCATCGAGCCGCTGTCCTGCGCGGTGCGCGGCTATGACGTCCTGAACGGCAATCTGGGCGCGGAGGTGCTCATCTACGGCTCGGGCACCATGGGCCTGATGATGCTGGAGCTGGCCAAGCGGACCGGCGCCACCACGGTGGACATGGTGGACATCAACCCCGAACGGCTGGCCACCGCAGGCACGCTGGGCTGCTCCCGGTCCGCCGGCTCGGCAGAGGAGCTGGAGCAGCCGCGCGGCTGGGACGTGGTCATCGACGCCACCGGCAACCAGGCCGCCATTCAGGACGGGCTGAGCCGGGTGGCCAAGGCCGGAACGTTTCTCCAGTTCGGTGTCTCCGACTACGCGACGCGGGCCACCGTCGAGCCGTACAAGATCTACAACCAGGAGATCACCATCACCGGTTCGATGGCCGTGCTGCACAGCTACGAGCGCGCCGCCGGACTGTTCGCCTCCGGCGTTCTGGACCCGGAGATCTTCATCAGCCACCGGCTGCCGCTCGAGGAGTACCCCTCGGCGCTCGAGCAGTTCGCGTCCGGCCAGGGGCGCAAGATCGTGGTGGTGCCGTAGGGTCCGTCTTCAAAGGGGGCGTCCGGCCGCGAGCGGCGTCTGGTGCGGTGACTCGCAAGGCGGAGGATCGCCCTCGTACTGGGCGTACTCGGGCGACTTTCGACAACGCGGCGAGGTGCCGTGCCAGGCGTCGGGAGCAGGGCGGCCCCTGTGAAGACGGGCCCAAGCTCCGGCGCGCACGGCGCGCCGGTGGGGAGGGCATGCGCCCTCCCCACCGGCGTAGTTGACGCCCCCTCCCCCGGGCCCCAGGCTTGGGCCGATGCGATCTCGGGCCAGGGAGGGTACGGGATGAACGACGCGGCGGTAGTGGTGGGCGGAGGGCTGGCGGGGACACTGGCACTAGGCGCTCTGATCGGGCACGTCGGCACGGTCACCGTCATCGAGCGGGACCGCTATCCAGAGGATCCGGTGTTCCGCAAGGGCGTGCCCCAGGGACGCCATCTCCATGTCTTCCTCAGCGGCGGTCAGCGCGCCCTGGAGACGCTTCTCCCGGGCACCCTCGCGGAGTTGGAGGCGGCGGGCGCGCACCGGATGGAGATGCCGCGCGATGTGATCACCAGGACCGCCAGCGGCTGGCATCGCCGTTTCCACGAGGGCCGGCACGCCGTGCTCAGCTGTACCCGCCCGCTGTTCGACGCCACCGTACGGGCCCGGGTGCTCGCCGAGGCGGCCCGCTCCGGCACCCGGGTGGAGGTGCTGGAGGCGACCGAGGCCATCGGGCTGCTGGGTACGGCGGACCGGGTGACCGGTGTACGGGTGCGGGCGCGCGACGCGGAGCGCGCCGAGCGCGAGATCCGCGCCGATCTGGTCGTCGATGCCTCCGGGCGCTCCTCGCGCGCTCCCCAGTGGTTCGGGGAACTCGGCCGCCCCGCGCCGCGCGAGGAGGTGGTCGACGCCGGGCTGGGCTACTCCACCCAGATGCTGCGGCCCGCCGAGCCCCTGGAGATGGTGATGGTCGTCGAGCCGCGGCCCGACTGCCCGCGCGGCGCCGCGTGGTCGCCCGTCGAGAACGGCAACTGGCTGCTGACCATGACCGGAGTGCGCGGCCACCATCCGCCGACCCAAAGCGCGGAGGTGCTGGACTTCATCGCCTCGCTCGACGAACCGCATCTGCACGAGCACGTGACCGGCTGCACACCGGTGTCCCCGCCGTTCGGCTACCGGGACACCGCCAACCGCCGCCGCTACTACCACGCCCGGGGCGGTGTGCCCGAGGGCTTCATCGCGGTCTCGGACGCCGCGTGCACCTTCAACCCCATCTACGGCCAGGGCATGTCGGTGGCCGCGCTGAGCGGTCTCGCCCTGCGCGACTGCCTGGTCAAGGGAGGTCTGCGGCCGGGTTTCGCGGCCGCGACGCAGCGGGCGGTGGCCCGAGCAGGCGACACCGCGTGGCTGACCGCCGTGGGCGCCGACCGGCCGTACGCCGCGGCCGGGGACGCGACCCCGCCGGGTGCCGCCGAGCGGATCCAGACCTGGTACTTCGACCGGCTGGTCGCGCGGGCGACGATCGACCCGGTGGTGGGTGCGGCCTTCCGCGACATCACGCATCTGGCCGCGCCCACGTCCCGGCTGCTCTCCCCCGCCGTCGCACTGCGGACGGTACTTCTGCCGCGCCGTGGGGGGCTTCCGACGCCGCCGCTGCGGGTCGAGGAGGCGGTGCGGTAGGGGCGGGGGCTGTGGGGTTCTCCGGCCCGCCCCGTCGCGCGTTCGCTCAGCTCGCTCCTGTGCTCCGGATCAGTCCGCGTAGACGGTGGTCCGTGCCGTGCGCGAAGTAGCCGCCGCGCCGCCGAAGTTGTCCTCGACCTCGGCCTTCTCGGAGGCGTCGGGGTTGGGGTTGGCACAGGACGTCCCGGCCGTGGAGCCGGACATCAGGCTGGAGCACGGGCCCGGCTTCTTGTCGGGCAGCCCCAGGATGTGGCCGAGTTCGTGGGAGGAGATCCGCACGGTGTTGTAGCCCTGGTCGACGGCCTGGCGGCCGAAGTAGACGGTGCCGCTGCCCAGTCCTTCGACAGCGGCGCGGGGCCAGCCGTCGTCCGCGACGATACGGACGTTCGCCCGCTGACCGGAGGTGGCGGGCTTGAGCTGGACGTTGGTGACACTCTCGTTCCACACGGCCACGCCCTTGGCGACCGCGTCCTTGAACTCGGCTGCCCCGGAGGCGTCGTAGGTCACCACCCGGGCTGCGGCGTGTCCGGCCTGCGAGCCTGCGGCGGGGGCGGCCACGGCCTGTCCGCCCGCCAGGGCGAGGGTCGCCGCCACGGCGGCTGGTAAGGCACGCACAAGCCTTCTGGATGTCACGATCGGCCTCCTGTGGGGGAAGGAACCTTTTGGGCGTCTGGACGTGAACATGATGCACCGCCATGCTCATCGGCCACCATGCCCACCCCGGGCCCCAATCAACCGGCAGTCCCGCCTCCGGTTTGTGCGGTGGTGGCCACCCGTTCGGCCCAGGGTTCCGTCCGGGCCGCCGCGCGGGCCGTGCCCCGGGCGGGGGAACGCCGCCGCGACAGAGGGCCGTGGGCTGTTTAGCCTTCAGGGACATATGCCGTCTGTGAAGGACGTGAGCGCCATGACGGACACCACCGACACCAACACCCCCTCCCCCGCCTCCCCCGCCGCCGGCCACTGGCGCCTGGACGCCGACCGGTCCTCGGTCCGTCTCCGGCACCGGACCATGTGGGGACTGGTCAATGTCAAGGGCGCCTTCACCCGGATGGAGGGCGACGGCGAGGTGAGGCCCGACGGCTCCGCCCACGGCAACCTGGCCATCGACGCCGCCTCGCTGGACACCGGCAACCGCAAACGCGACACCCACCTGCGCGGCCCGGAGTTCTTCGACGTGGAGAACCATCCGCGGATCGTCTTCACCGTGACCGACGCGTCCCCCGAGGGCAGCGGCGCGGTGCGGGTCAACGGTGTGCTGACCATCGTCGGCCGCAGCCACCCGATGACGTTCACCGCCCGGCTCGACGAGGCGGCCAAGGACACCGCCATCCTCACCGCGGAGGTCGTGATCGACCGCCACGACTTCGGGATGACCGCGAACCCCGGCGGCATGATGACGGGCGCGGCCACCGTGTCCGTCGTCGCCGGGTTCACCCGCCATTAGGCCCTGTCCGCGCCCGGGGCGCACACGTTTCGTGGGCCCCGGCGCGGCCCCCTAGAATCGCCGGATGGCTCTCCCGGAAAACGGTCCCGAACCCGGCAACGGTCCCGACGGCAGCGAGGCGGAGCGCGTACTGCGCCGCGTCTTCGGCTACGACGCGTTCCGCGGAGGTCAGCGGGAGATCATCGAGCATGTGGTGGCCGGTGGTGACGCGCTGGTCCTGATGCCGACCGGCGGCGGCAAGTCGCTGTGCTACCAGATCCCCGCGTTGGTCCGTAAGGGCGTGGGGGTGGTGGTCTCGCCGCTCATCGCGCTGATGCAGGACCAGGTGGACGCCCTGCGCAACCTCGGGGTGCGGGCCGGTTTCCTCAACTCCACCCAGGATCCGGACGAGCGGCGGCTGGTCGAGGCCGAGTTCGTCGCGGGCGAGCTGGATCTGCTGTATCTGGCGCCGGAGCGGCTGCGTCTGGAGTCCACGTTGCGGCTGCTGGAGCGGGGCACGGTGTCGCTGTTCGCCATCGACGAGGCGCACTGCGTGGCCCAGTGGGGCCATGACTTCCGGCCCGACTACCTGGCCCTGTCCGAGCTGCACGAACGCTGGCCCGGCGTGCCCCGGATCGCGCTCACGGCGACCGCCACCGAGGCCACCCACTCCGAGATCGCCTCACGGCTGAAGCTCCAGGACGCCCACCAGTACGTGGCCAGCTTCGACCGCCCCAACATCCAGTACCGGATCGCCCCCAAGAACGACCCCAAGCGGCAGCTGCTGGAACTGCTGCGCACCGAGCACACGGGCGACGCGGGCATCGTCTACTGCCTGTCCCGCTCCTCGGTGGAGAAGACCGCCGACTTCCTGGTGAGCAACGGGATCGAGGCGCTGCCCTACCACGCGGGTCTTGACGCGCTCACCCGTGCCGAGCACCAGGCGCGGTTCCTGCGCGAAGACGGTCTGGTGGTGGTGGCGACCATCGCCTTCGGTATGGGCATCGACAAACCGGATGTGCGGTTCGTGGCCCATCTGGACCTGCCCAAGTCCGTCGAGGGCTACTACCAGGAGACCGGCCGCGCGGGGCGGGACGGTCTGCCGTCCACCGCCTGGCTGGCGTACGGGCTCCAGGACGTCATCCAGCAGCGGAAGATGATCGACACCTCGGAGGGCGACGAGGCCCACCGGCGGCGGCTGGGCGCTCATCTGGACGCCATGCTGGCGCTGTGCGAGACCGTCGAGTGCCGCCGGGTCCAGCTGCTGGACTACTTCGGGCAGCAAAGCGGTCCGTGCGGCAACTGCGACACCTGTCTGACCCCGCCGGAGTCCTGGGACGGCACCATCCCCGCGCAGAAGCTGCTGTCCACGGTGGTCCGGCTGAAGCGGGAACGGAACCAGAAGTTCGGCGCGGGCCAGATCATCGACATCCTGCTCGGCAAGAAGACGGCGAAGGTCATCCAGTTCGACCATGACGCGCTGTCGGTGTTCGGCATCGGCACCGAGCTGCGCGAGGCCGAATGGCGCGGTGTGGTACGGCAGTTGCTGTCACAGGGGCTGATCGGCGTCGAGGGCGACTACGGCACGCTGGTGCTCACCGAGGGCAGCGCCACGGTGCTGAACCGGCAGCGCGAGGTCAGACTGCGGCGGGAGCCGGAGAAGGCCGCCCGCGCGGCGAAGTCCGCCAAGGCGGCCAGGCCCAAGAGCGCGGAGGCGTCCGCCGAACTGCCCGAGGAGGCGGTGCCGGTCTTCGAGCGGCTGCGCGCCTGGCGCGCCGCCTCCGCGAAGGAGCAGGGGGTCCCGGCGTATGTGATCTTCCATGACGCCACCCTGCGGCAGATCGCCACCGAGCGTCCCACAACCCTGGAGGCGCTGGCCACGGTGAACGGTGTCGGGGAGAACAAGCTGGCCAAGTACGGACAGCAGGTCCTGGACGCCCTGACGGAGTAGCGACCGGGGCTGGTACGGCGGCGTCGCGGCGCTCAGCCGGGCGGCAGCGGCAGCCAGATGGACTCGCCGGGCGCGACGGTCAGGGTGCGGTCCGGGAGCCGCAGCTCGATGGGCGGCTCCTCCGAGTCCGGCACCCTGATCCACAGCCGTCCGGAGCGCAGTCGCAGCACGATCCCCCAGTGGCCGCGGTAGCGCACGGACACCGCGTACTCCGAGAGCTCCGGCAGCGGCACCGGGTCCAGCCACAGGGCGTCCTCACGGGTCTCCAGACCGGTGAGGCCGCGCTGCACCAGATCGAGGGTGCCGCCCATGGCGCCGAGGTGGATGCCTTCCGCGGTGGTACCGCCCTGGATGTCGGCCACATCACCGGCCAGCGCCTCCTGGCAGTACCGCCATGCCTCGGCACGGCGGGCCCGCGCCAGTACCCAGCCGTGCACCAGCCCGCTGAGGGTCGAACCGTGGCTGGTGCGGCGCAGGTAGTACGCGACCGTGGCGTGCCAGGTCTCGTCGTCGAGGCCGTAGCCGAGCTGATGGAAGAGCTCGGCCAGTTCGGCGGGAGAGAAGAGGTAGCCGAGCATCAGCGCGTCGGCCTGTTTGGACGCCTGGTAGCGGTTGACGGTGTCGCCCTCGGACTCCAGGATCCGGTCCAGGCGGCGGATGTCGCCGTAGCGTGCGCGATAGCCGTCCCAGTCCAGCTCGGCCAGGTCCTGGTAGCCGTCGAACTGGCTGATGACGCCCTGGTGGAAGGGGATGCGCAGCCGCCGGGAGACATCCTCCCAGTGCTCCGGTTCGGCGCGGTCCAGGCCGATGCGCTCGAACAGTTCGCTCCGCCGCGGCTCGGGCAGGGTGCGGGTCAGCTCCAGGGCGCGGCTGAGCACCCAGGCGGCGGTGACATTGGTGTACGCGTTGTCGTCGAGGCCGGGCTGCTGGGCGCCGGGGTAGCCGTCGTGGTACTCGTCGGGGCCGACCACCCCGCGGATGCGGTACCGGCCGTGATCCGGGTCGAGGACGGCGGCGTCCGCCCAGAACCGGGCGATCTGCACCAGCATCTCCGCGCCCTTGGTGTGCAGGAAGTCGGTGTCACCGGTGGCCTGACCGTACTGCCACACGTTGTACGCCACGGCCGAGCCGACGTGGTGCTGCAACCGCGAGTAGTCGGGCAGCCAGCGGCCCGAGCGCGGGTTCACATGGAGGATCTGGGTCTCCTCGCGGCCGTCGCTGCCGCTCTGCCACGGGTACATCGCACCGGCCCGCCCGGCGTCCGCCGCCGCGTGGCACGCCTGGGGCAGCCGGCGGTGCCGGTAGTGCAGCAGGGCCCGGGACACCTCGGGGAAGTGCAGATTCAGATACGGCAGGACGAACAGCTCGTCCCAGAACACATGGCCGCGGTACGCCTCACCGTGCAGTCCGCGCGCGGGTACGCCCACGTCCAGCTCGGCGGTGTGCGGGGAGAGCGTCTGGAAGACATGGAACAGATGCAGCCGCAGGATGCGGCCCGCCTCGCCCGGCACCTCCAACGCGCCCTCGCGCCACAGGTGTTTCCAGGCGGTGTGGTGCGAGGCCAGCAGCCCGGCGAAATCCGGGGCGCGCTCCACGCGGTCGACGGCGGCGCACAGCGGATCGGCGATCGCCGCGTCCCTGGAGGTGTGCACCGCCACGGTTTTCTCCACCGTGACGGGCGCCTTGGAGGTGATCGGTAGGGTCAGCCCCCGGACGGCCCCGGTCCCGGTGAGGCGCTGTCCGGTGGTGACGGCCACGCCCTCGGTCACCCGGGTGCGCGCGGCCATGGCCACCCGTACGTCGGAGGCCGAGGTACGGCAGCTCAGCCACACCGTGTCGGCCGCGGCGACCCCGGTGCGCAGCTCGGTCAGATGGTGCCCGGCCAGATCGCGGTAGCGGGCCACCCCCGCGTTGGCCACGGCACCGTCGAGCCCGGACTCGATCTCGACCGTGCCCGACCAGCCCACGGCGGTGAAGGTGGTCCGCTGTGCCGCCAGATGCGGATCGCCCATGTGGACCAGCCGCCGCTGCTCCACGACGAGCACCCGACGGTGGCGGTCGGTGAACCGCAGCCGCCGGGTGAGCGTGCCGTGCCGCATATCGAGGGTCTGCCGGTACTCGGTCAGTTCCTCCCCGTCGGGTGTGAGCCAGGGCCCGGGGCCGGGCACGGCGGGGTCCGGCCCGGAGAGCCGGTAGCGCAGCGGGAGCCAGTCCGGCAGGTTGACCAGGTCCTCGTTCTCGACCTGACCTCCGGCGATCTCCGACACCAGCCGGTTGTAGCAGCCCGCGGCATAGGTGCCCGGGTAGTGCACCTCGTCGGCCGCGGTCTCGGAGGCCGCCCCCCGAGTGGCCAGGTAGCCGTTGCCCAGGGTGCACAGCGACTCCCGCAGCCGCTCCTCCGCGGGCACGTAGCCCTGGTACTCCCACACCCAGTCCGACACGGCCGCTCACCGGCTCTCGCTCCTCGACACTCCCATTGTCGTCGGGGGCGGAGGGGTTCACCGGTCGGATGGCGCCACCGGGGTGGTCAGCAGATCTTGTAGTCGACGCGGCCGCTGTTGTACGAGCAGGTGTCGACGGTGGATCCGCCGCTCTTGCGCAGCGTGGCCTTGTCACTGGTGTTGTTCCAGACGTAGGCCCGGCGGTCCTGGTACCTGGTGGCGGAGGTGTCCGAACCGGTGCCGGTGCGCACGGTCACGGTCTTGCCCGCGCCGAGGGTATAGCTCGGGAAGGTGTACCTGTGGTTGCTCGCGTCCGCCAGCACCCAGCCCTTGAGGCTGACCCCGTGTGAGGTGGAGTTCTTGATCTGGACGTATTCGGCGTTGAGGCTGGAGTTGCTGCGGTTGTCGCTGCCGGGAGAGTCGTAGTAGATCTTGGACAGGTGGACCGAGCCCGCGGCTCCGGCGGGCGCCGCGGGGTACAGCAGCGCGGCGGCGCAGCCGACGGCGAGCAGGGCGCCGGTGCGGGCGGCAGTTCGGGACATACGTCTCCCCCTTGCGTGTGGTGCGTGATGAGCGTGATGGCACAGGACGGACGGACGGCCGCGCCCGAAGATGGTTTGGAGTCATCGAGATGACTCCTTCGGTGCGGCCGCCCGTCCGTCTTCCCCCCACTTTGTGTGGAGCACCAGAGTGGCCCGCCGGGAGCCCCGGCGGCAGGGCTGCGCGGCCCTTGATGCGGGGCCGTCCGGCCCCTGGTCCGGTGGGGTGCGGTATGGGCGGTGGCGGGCCGGACCGGGCGGGGGGACCGCGGCGCGGCGGTTACGTTGACGCGGTCACTCTTGAAGCCCGTCCCCGGCCGTGTCAGCGTGGCGATCCGTCCCTCCACCCCGCCACCTCGGGAGACACCGGTGACCGCATCCTCGCTGCCCGTGGACATCGTGCGCGCCCGCCGCCACGGCATCGCCGATCTGCTGTCGCGCACCGCGCTGCGGCTGCCGCACAAGACCGCCGTGGTCGACGGTCCGCTGCGGCAGACGTTCGCCGAACTCGACGCGGTGGTGGACCGGACCGCGGGCGCGCTGGCCGCGCGCGGGGTGGCCCGGGGCGACCGGGTGGTGCTGTACGCGCGCAACGCACACGGCTTTGTGGTGGCCTACTTCGCGCTCGCCCGGCTGGGCGCGGTGTCGGTCCCGGTCAACTTCATGCTGACCCCGCCCGAAGTCGCCTATGTGCTGGACCATTCGGGAGCCGTGGGCATCATCGCGGGCGTGGATCTGCTCGACGCCGCCGACGCCGCGCTGGCGGAGGCGGCACCGCCACGCCTCGTGGTGCGGGCGGCGATCGGCGGCGGGCGCGGCGAGTGGGAGGACCTCGCGGCGCTCGGCGAGGAGGACGGGCACCGGGTGCCCGACCCCGCACTGACGGACGACGATCCGGTGCAGCTGATGTACACCTCGGGGACCGAGTCCCGGCCCAAGGGCGCCATCATGACCAGCCGTAATCTGATCTCCCAGTATCTGACGGCGATCGTGGTCGGCGATCTGTCGGCCGATGACGTCGAGATCCACGCGATGCCGCTGTACCACTGCGCCCAGTTGCACGCGTGTCTCACCCCGGACATCTATCTGGGCGCCACCTCCCTGGTGCTGCCCGGCCCGGATCCGGCGACCCTGCTGGCCACCATCGAGGCGGAGCGGGTGACCAAACTGTTCGCGCCGCCGACGGTGTGGATCGCGCTGCTGCGCCATCCGGAGTTCGGCACCCGCGATCTGTCGTCGCTGCGCAAGGGCTACTACGGCGCGGCGTCGATGCCGGTGGCCGTACTGGCCGAGCTGCGTCACCGGCTGCCGGGGCTGGCGCTGTACAACCTCTACGGCCAGACCGAGATGTCCCCGATCGCCACCGTGCTGGGCCCGGACGACCAGGAGCGCAAGGCCGGATCCGCGGGGCGGGCCGCGCTCAACGTCGAAACGCTGGTGGTGGACGAGGACGACCGTCCGGTGCCGCCAGGCACGATCGGCGAGATCGTGCACCGGGGCCCGCACACCATGCTCGGCTACTGGCGGGACCCCGAGCGCACCGCGGAGGCGTTCCGTGGCGGCTGGTTCCACAGCGGCGATCTGGGGGTGATGGACAACGAGGGCTATCTGACCGTCGTCGACCGCAAGAAGGACATGGTGAACACCGGCGGGGAGAACGTGTCCGGGCGCGAGGTGGAGGAGGTCATCCACAGCCATCCGGCGGTCACCGAGGCCGCGGTGTTCGGGGTGCCGCATCCGTACTGGATCGAGGCGGTGACGGCGGTGGTGGTGCCACGGCCGGGTGAGACGGTGGACGTCCAGGACATCCTGGACCACTGCCGCTCCCGGCTCGCGAGTTACAAGGTGCCCAAGTACGTGGCGCTCGCCGAATCCTTGCCGAAGAACCCCAGCGGGAAGATCCTCAAGCGTCAACTCCGCACGGTCTACGCGTATTTGGGCGAGGTCTGACGGGCCCGAGGGACGGTCAGCGGCGGGGCGAGCGCCGCCGCGGCGCCTCTTCCTCCTCTTCTTCGCCTTCCTCCTCTTCCTCCTCTTCCTCCTCGTCGTACCCCTCGCCCTCGTCCTCTTCTTCGCCCTCGTACTCTTCTTCGCCCTCGTCGTACTCCTCTTCGTCCACGACCTCGCCCTCGCGGATCTCGCCGCGCCAGCCCTCGATCTCGTCGGGGTTGAGCAGCACTTCGGCCATCAGATGGCGGCGGAAGTGCTTCAGCTCCAGGCGCACCCGGCGGCCCTGAGCCCGCCAGATGTTTCCGGTGCGCTCGAAGAAGCCCTGCGGGTAGTACTGGAGGACCACCATGATCCGGGTGAGCTCGGGGGCGATCTCATGGAAGGTGACCGCGCCGTTCACATGGCCCTTCTCGGCCCGTGAAGTCCAGATGATGCGCTTGTCCGGCACCTGCTCGACGATCTCGGAGTGCCACTTGCGGTGCGACCAGAAGACCTGCGCCTTCCAGTCCAGTTCGGTGTCGGACTCCTGTGAGACGTCCTCGACCTTCTTCATATAGCTGGGGAAGTCCTCGAACTGCGTCCACAGGTCATAGGTGAGCGAGAGGGGCGCCCCGACATCGATCTGCTCGACGATATTGGTGACCTTCAGCGACTTGTCCCGCCCACCCCCCTTGCCGCCGCCCAGGCCCGGGACCACTTCCTCGACCGTGTCCACCGCCTTGTCCTTGACGGTCTCCAACCCCGCCTTCACCAGCGGCTTCACGGGTACGTCCAGACCGCCTCCGGCCTTGCCCACGGCCTTCTTGCCGCGCTCGGTCACCGATGACACGGCCTTCTGCCCCAGGGCGCCCACGAGGTTCCGCGCCTCCTTCTTCAGACGCTCAGTGGGCAGTTCCTGGACGAGCGCGCCGAGCGCTCCCGAGCCTCGTTCATCCGCCTTCCGCGCCATAGGCCCTCACCCCTGACTCCGCCGTCCGGACCCTCCGGACTCGCTTCGCTTCCGGGTCTTCGCCGGGCGGTCGGCGGCCGGTTTCCGCCGCCGGTCCTCGCTCCGGCTCCGCTCCGCGCCCCGCGTCCGCTCCCCGCTCCGGCCGCGCTCGGCGGACCGCGCGGCGGACGTGCTCTTGCGCTCCCGCGCCCTACCCTTCGCCGCCCGCTCGCCGGAGGTCTTCCGCTTCTCGGATGTGTCCGGCTCCTCGGACGTATCCGGCTTCTCGGAGGTGTCCCGGCCGCGCAGGGTGCTCGCCCGGCGCTCCAGCCGGTCACTCAGAGCGTCTATACGATGACTGGCCGCCGACACGACGGCCGACCGTCCCGCGGACGCCACCTGGCCGCGGACATCGCGGCCCAGCTTGCCGATGTCCGAGGTGGGCAGCGCATCGACACCCGGGGCATGGCGGGATGCGAGTCGCTTGCCCGCCGCCATGCCGGCGAGCGCGACGGCCCATCGCACCCTGTGACGGCGCCCGAAGAGGTAACCACTGGCGAAGGCCAGCGCCGCCTCGCTCTTCATAATCGGTCCTCCTCACCGCCGCCGGAGTACGGCCGCCGCTCGAAGAGCCCCCTACACGGGCCTCCACTTCGAGTATGTCGCATTCACCCTATTTGCGAATTCCGGGGATTCCCGAGATTCCGCGGATCCTGGAGTTCCGCGGTCAGGCCGCCAGCGCCGGGTGCAGCACCACCTTGGTGTAGCCCTCGATCCGCTGATCGAACTTCTCGTACGCCGACGGCGCCTGGTCCAGCGGGAGTTCATGCGAGACCACGAAGCTCGGTGTGGCGCGACGGGCGATGATCATGTCGCGCAGCTGGCGGTTGTACCGCTTGACGTTGCACTGGCCGGTGCCGATCCGCTGCCCCTTCTCAAACATCCGGCCGATGGAAAGGAGGAGCTCACCGTGTCTGGCGTGCTCGTCGGGGCCGCCGGGGTCGGAGGGCACATACAGGCCCGGCACCCCGAGCATCCCGGTCGGCCGTACGGTGTCCACCAGCCCGTTGAGGACGATCGCGGGCTCCTCGTGGCCGGCGTCGCGGGACTGGGCCTGGTACCCCACCGCGTCCACCCCCTTGTCGGTGCCCTCCCCACCGGTCCGGTCCTTGATCTGCTCCGCCGGGTCGCCCTTGGTGAAGTCGATGGGAATCGCCCCGATCTCCTCGGCCTTGGCGAGCCGTTCGGGCACCCGGTCCACCACGAACACCTTGGCGGCACCGCGCAACAGGGCCGAGTAGGCGGCCATCAGCCCCACCGGCCCGGCGCCGTAGACGACCACGCTCTCGCCCAGGGAGACCTGTGCCAGCTCGCAACCGTGGTAGCCGGTCGGGAAGATATCGGCGAGCAGAACGAAGTCGGTCTCGAACTCATCGCCTTCGGGCAGCTTCAGACAGTTGAAGTCGGCGTAGGGCACCCGCAGATGTTCCGCCTGGCCACCGGTGTACGGCCCCATCGCCACATAGCCGTAGGCCCCGCCCGCGAAGCCGGGGTTGACGGTCAGACAGAAGCCGGTGTTGCCGACGAGGCAGTTCTTGCAGAATCCACACGCCACGTTGAACGGCATGACCACGCGGTCCCCCGTGGACAGCGAGGTGACGCCGGAGCCGGTTTCCTCGACGATGCCCATGTTCTCGTGTCCGAAGACGATGCCCGGCCGGGCCGCCATACGCCCCTCGTACATATGCAGGTCCGCGCCGCAGATCGCACTGGAGGTGATCCGTACGAGCACATCGTTGGGATGCTCGATCCGGGGATCGTCGACATCCCGCACGGCCACGGTGAAAGGCTCTTCGTAGACAACGGCTTTCACCTCGACCACCTCCGCGTCGGTCACCTGCGGACCGGCGGCGGCGGACAAGGCGGGCGCCGAAGACACGGGACCGGTCCGGGCCCCGGTCACGCCGTGGCCCCGGTGCGATCACACTTCACCGCCGGATACGTTCCCAGGTAACCGCCGTCCGCCGGGGCCCGCAACCGCGGCCCCCACCAGGCCGGGGACCCGCCCTCCCTCGCGGGAGGCGATCGGTCAAGCAGTCGCCGAAGGGCCGGCCCGCGTAGCGGCGGCACAACGCCTTCAGGCAGGCGGACTCCGTATGGAACGCAAGCAGCGCGTCCTGGAGCGCGACCCGGACCCGGTCAAACTGTGGGCAATCCTCGGCGAAGCGGGCCTGAGGTACACCATCGGCGGCCCCGACGTCATGCGTGATCAGTACGAGGAACTCACGCGGCTGTCGAAACTCGGCTCCTCAGCCCTGGTGGATGAGCGCAGGGCCGCTGAGCCTGCGCATGTCGTAGGGGTAGAGCCAGGGACCCCAGGTGCCGGCCTCGAGCGCGTCGATCCCGATCAGCGCGTCGGATGCGTTCTTGCAGCGGGGGTGCCGGCGAAGGCCGCGATGCGGGGGCGCAGGGTGGGCAGCCATGCGGCGACGAGCCGCGGGTCGCCGTCGTACCACCGGTGAACTTCAGCTGGGTGACGCGTCGGACACACCGCGTACCAGGTCCTGTCCTGTCGATCTTCGTGGATCAGCCCGCGGCGTCTGGTGAGGGGGCACCTCCCAGCGGTAGCTGGGGGAGGATCGCAGGAGGGTCGTCCGCGTACTGGGCGTACTCGGAAGACCCCGACAACGCGGCGAGGCGCGGCGCCAGGCGTCGCGGGCCCGCGACGATCGGCAGGACAGGGCCTAGCCGACGTCGACCCAGTCCAGGGTGCGCTGCACGGCCCTCTTCCAGCCCGCGTAGCCCTCCTCGCGCCGCTCCTCGCTCCACTCCGGCTCCCAGCGCTTGGACTCGCTCCAGTGGGAGCGCAGCTCATCGGTGTCCCGCCAGAAACCGGTGGCGAGACCGGCGGCATAGGCGGCGCCCAGTGCGGTGGTCTCGGCCACCACCGGACGGCTGACCGGCACCCCCAGCACATCGGCCTGGATCTGCATGCACAGGTCGTTGTCGGTGACCCCACCGTCCACCCGGAGCACATCGAGATGGGTTCCCGCGTCCTTCTCCATGGCCTCCACCACGTCCCGGCTCTGGTAGCAGATGGCCTCCAGGGTGGCGCGGGCGAGATGGCCATTGGTGTTGTAGCGGGTGAGGCCGACGATCGCGCCGCGTGCGTCGGAGCGCCAGTACGGGGCGAACAGGCCGGAGAACGCGGGGACGAAGTACACCCCGCCGTTGTCCTCGACGCTGCGGGCCAGCCGCTCGCTGGCGGGGGCGTCCTCGATGATCTTCATCTGGTCGCGCAGCCACTGCACGGCCGAGCCGGTCACCGCGATGGAGCCCTCCAGGGCGTAGACGACGGGTTCGCCGTCGAACTGGTACGCCACCGTGGTGAGCAGTCCGCTGGTCGAACGCACCAGTTCCGTACCGGTGTTGAGGACCAGGAAGTTGCCGGTGCCGTAGGTGTTCTTCGCCTCGCCGGGGCTGAAGCACACCTGGCCGACGGTGGCCGCCTGCTGGTCACCGAGGACCCCGGTGATGGGGGTCGCGGTGCGCAGCGGGCGGGTGGTACGTGCCTGGCCGTACGCCTCGGCGTGGGAGGAGGGGTTGATGGTCGGCAGCATGGCCCGTGGAATGCCGAAGATCTCCAGCAGTTCGTCGTCCCAGTCCAGCGTCTCCAGGTTCATCAGCATGGTGCGGCTGGCGTTGGTGACATCGGTGGCGTGGATTCCGCCGCCGGGGCCGCCGGTGAGGTTCCACAGCACCCAGGCGTCGGTGTTGCCGAAGAGCGCGTGGCCGCGTTCGGCCGCCTCGCGGACGCCCTCGACGTTGTCCAGAATCCACTTGATCTTGCCGCCGGAGAAGTAGGTGGCGGGGGGCAGTCCGGCCTTGCGGCGGATGACCTCGCCGTGGCCGTCCCGTTCGAGGGCGGCGGCGATGGTGTCGGTGCGGGTGTCCTGCCAGACGATGGCGTTGTGGTACGGCCGGCCGTTGCGCGGATCCCAGATGACGGTGGTCTCGCGCTGGTTGGTGATGCCGATGGCGGCCAGGTCGGCGGGTGAGAGATCGCCGGCGCGGATGGCGTTCTGCATCACGGAGTTGGTGCGTTCCCAGATCTCCACCGGGTCGTGTTCGACCCACCCCGAGCGCGGCAGGATCTGGTGGTGCTCCAGCTGGTACCTCGCCACTTCGCCGCCGTCGTGGTCGAAGATCATGAAGCGGGTGCTGGTGGTCCCCTGGTCCACGGCACCGACGAAGTCCGGCATGCGGCCTCCTCAGCTCTCGGGACCCTCGGGGGCCGGAATGCGTCCCACTTCCTGTGGTCCGGCCGTCAGGAGGAAGCGGCTGACCAGGAGCTTGTAGAGGGCGGCGCCGACGAGCCCGCCGATCAGCGGGCCGACGATGGGCACCCAGAAGTAGAAATTCCCGTACTGGTCCCGCCAGGCGGTGCCGTAGCCGGTGATGAAGCTGGCGAGCCGGGGGCCGAAGTCGCGGGCCGGGTTGATGGCGTATCCGGCGTCGGCGCCCCACGCCATGCCGATCGCGACCACGACCAGGCCGATGATGAACGGCGCCAGGTTGGCCTTTGGCGGGTCGTTCAGGACATCGGTGAGGGCGAAGATCAGCAGTACCAGAATCGCGGTGCCGATGATCTGGTCGCGCAGCGCGCCCCATTCGCTCACCGGGAGCGAGCCGTTGCCCGGCAGGGTGGAGAACACGAACTGCGTCTTGAAGGTGTGCCCCGGGTCGGCGCCCGCCAGCACCTCGGTGTAGTTCCAGCGCACCAGCAGCGCGGCGACGAACGCACCGAGCGTCTGGGCCAGGGTGTAGGGCAGCACCTTGCTCCAAGGGAAGCCCTTGAAGGCCGCGAGGGAGAGAGTGACCGCCGGGTTGATATGCGCGCCGCTGAGCCGTGCGGCGACATAGACGCCCAGGGTGACGCCGAGTCCCCAGCCCCAGGCGATGGAGTCGTGGTCGCCGAGCGCGCCCGGTGGTTTGGTGAGCGCGCCGGCCGCCACCACCTGCGCCACCACACCGCATCCGAAGAGGATCAGCACCATCGTCCCGGCGAACTCCGCGGAGAGTTCGCCGATCAGTCCCGAGCGCCGGCCCTGCTCCTTCTCCTCCGTCATGGGCCCATGGTGTGCGCGGCGCGGGCGGTACGGCTCTTTCTGCTGGGCCGTACGGGGCATGGGGCACCGGGGCCGGTGCGGCTCCCGGTGCCCCCGCGCGGTGGCTCAGCCGCTCCAGGACCACTCCGCCACTTCGGGCATGTCGGTGCCGTGTTCGCGGATCCACGCGTGGTGGCGGGTGCGCGCGTCCTGCATCCGCTGGCGTACGGTGGCGGCGCGCACCGCGAGGCCCGGGGTGCGGTCGATGACGTCCATCACCAGCCGGTAGCGGTCCAGGTCGTTGCGGACGACCATGTCGAAGGGCGTGGTGGTGGTGCCCGACTCCAGATAGCCGCGCACATGCAGCTCCGGGTGGACGGTCCGGCGGTAGGCCAGCCGGTGCACCAGCCACGGATAGCCGTGGTAGGCGAAGATGACGGGCCGGTCGCGGGTGAAGAGGGCGTCGAACTCGGCGTCCGGCATCCCGTGCGGATGTTCCTTCCGGGGCAGCAGCCGGGTCATGTCGACGACGTTGACCACGCGCACCGCCACATCGGGCAGATGGCGGCGGAGGATCCCGGCGGCGGCCAGGACCTCCTGGGTGGGGACGTCGCCCGCGCAGGCCAGCACCACATCGGGTTCGCCGGTGCCGTTCTCGGTGCCCGCCCAGTCCCAGATTCCGGCGCCACGGGCGCAGTGGGCGCGGGCCTGGTCGAGGTCCAGCCAGTCGAAACAGGGCTGTTTGCCCGCGACGACGACATTGACGTAGTCCCGACTGCGCAGCACATGGTCGGCCACACAGAGCAGGGTGTTGGCGTCCGGCGGCAGATAGACCCGCACCACCTCGGGGCTCTTGTTGAGCACATGGTCCACGAAGCCGGGGTCCTGGTGCGAGAAGCCGTTGTGGTCCTGCCGCCAGACATGCGAGGTCAACAGGTAGTTGAGGGAGGCCACCGGGCGCCGCCACGGCAGCGCCCGGGACACCTTCAGCCACTTGATGTGCTGGTTGACCATGGAGTCGACGATGTGCACGAACGCCTCGTAGCAGGAGAACAGCCCGTGCCGTCCGGTGAGCAGATAGCCCTCCAGCCATCCCTGGCAGACGTGTTCGGAGAGGATCTCCATGACCCGGCCGTGCCGGTTCAGATGCTCATCGGTGGTCAGGGTCTCTTCCTGCCACGCTTTTCCGGTGGCCCGGAAGAGAGCCTGGAGCCGGTTGGAGGCGGTCTCGTCCGGGCCGACGACCCGGAAGTCGCGGCGGTCGCCGCTGTCCTCCATGACCCGCTCCAGGAAGTCGCCGAGCACTCGGGTGGGCTCGTGCAGCGTCACCCCGGGCTTCTCGGCGGGGACCGCGTACCGCTCCAGGTCGGGCAGGGGCAGATCGCGCACCAGCAGTCCGCCGTTGGCGTGCGGATTGGCGCCCAGCCGTCGCCGACCCTCGGGGACGCAGGCCAGCACCTCCGGCCGGGGCCGCCCGTCCTCGTCGAAGAGTTCCCCGGGCCGGTAGGAGCGCAACCACCGCTCCAGCTGCCGCAGATGCTCCGGGTTCTCCCGTACACCCGGCAGCGGGACCTGGTGTGAGCGCCAGGTGCCCTCCACCGGGACGCCGTCGACCTCGGCGGGCCCGGTCCAGCCCTTGGGGGTACGCAGCACGATCACCGGCCAGCGCGGACGTTCGCCGACGCCCTCCTCCCGGGCGGTGCGCTGGAGCACGGCGATCCGGTCGAGGGCCTGGTCCATGGCGCGGGCCAGGTCCCGGTGGACCTGGAGCGGTTCGTCGCCGGACACCTCGATCGGCTCATGGCCGTATCCCCGCAGCAGATCGTCCAGTTCGGGCCCGGGGAGGCGGGCGAGCACCGTGGGGTTGGCGATCTTGTAGCCGTTGAGGTGGAGGATGGGCAGTACGGCGCCGTCGTGAACCGGGTCGAGGAACTTGTTCGCGTGCCAGGAGGCGGCCAGCGGTCCGGTCTCGGCCTCGCCGTCGCCGATGACGCAGGCGACGAGGAGGCCGGGGTTGTCCAGGGCCGCGCCGTAGGCGTGGGCGAGCGAGTAGCCGAGCTCACCGCCCTCGTGAATGGAGCCGGGGGTCTCGGGCGCGACATGGCTGGGCACCCCGCCGGGGAAGGAGAACTGACGGAAGAGGCGAGCCATACCCGCCGCGTCCCGGCCGACGTCGGGGTAGACCTCGGCGTAGCTGCCGTCCAGCCAGGTGCCCGCGAGCACCGCCGGGCCGCCGTGCCCCGGTCCCCATACGCAGATGGCGTCCAGGTCGCGCGCCTTGATGACCCGGTTGAGGTGGGTGTGGACGAGGTTGAGCCCGGGTGAGGTGCCCCAGTGGCCCAGCAGCCGGGGCTTGATGTGGTCGGGGCGCAGCGGCTCGGTCAGCAGCGGGTTGGCCAGCAGATAGATCTGGCCGACCGCGAGGTAGTTCGCGGCCCTCCAGTGGGCGTCCAGGGCGTGCAGTTCGTCGGCGGCGAGCCCGCTCGCCGCCGAGGTCGGTACATCTGGCATGGACCTCTCTCCCTCGTAGGGTTTCCGGATGGGTACCCGCTGCCGGGCCGCCGCTCGTGCTGCGGCCGGGTGTGCCCTTCGTCCGTGTTCCACGCGCCGCGTCCGTGTTCCACCCTCGCGTCCGTGTTCCATGCGCGCGTCCGTGTTCCTTGCGCGCGTCCGTGTTCCTTGCGCGCGGAACGTCATGTCCGGTCGGGGACGACCGCCACCGGACACGGCGCGTGGTGCAGCGCCGTGTGGGCGACCAGTCCGAGCTGGAGCCCCGCGATGTGGCCGTGGCGCCGGCAGGCGCCGACGACCAGCAGATCGGCGGTGGCCGCCGCGTGCAGCAGCGCCTTGCGGGCCGGTCCTTCGACGGTCTCGCGGCGGACGACGACCTTGGGGTGGTCCCGTTCGGGGACCCGCAGGGCGTCGTCGAGTGCCCGCTCGGCGCGGGCCCAGTGGGCGCGGACCGGATCGCCGTAGATCATCAGGTCGTCCGTGACCTCACCGGCCGGGCACCGCCAGGCCCGTACGGCGGCCAGCTCGCGGCCGCCCGCCTCGGCCTCGCGGAAGGCGTACCGCAGGGCGGGCGCCGCCTCACCGCCGGGCTCGTCCACGCCGAGCACGATCCGGCCGAAGGAACCGCGCCGGTTGGGCGTCCCGCCCCGGACGACGGTGACCGGGCAGGGGGCACGGGCGGCGACCGTCAGGGCGACCGATCCGAGGAGCAGTCCGGAGAGTTCGCCCCGGCCGCGCGCTCCGGTGACCACGCCGAACGCCTCCTGGCCCGCGCGCAGCAGCACGGACACCGGGTCCTCCGGCAGCACCTCGGTGGAGATCTTCACATCGGGGCCGCGGCGTCGCGCGCGCTCGGCCGCGGTGTCGGTGATCTGCTCGGACAGCACCCGGTCCCAGGGGCGCTCGGGGTCGGTGGCGGGCCTGATGTACTCATAGCGCTCCCACAGCGAGCCGTGCACCAGGCGCAGCGGCACCCGGTGCCGGGCCGCCGCGTCCACCGCCCAGTCCACCGCGTTGAGGCTGGACTGTGAGCCGTCGACACCCACAACCAGGGGGAGCACCACCGTATCCACCGTCCTTCGCAGTGGCCTTCGCTGTCCGATGTCCCCACCCTCCCGCCGTCCGGCCCCGGGCGCGAGGGGCGATTCGGCCCCGGCGGGGGTCGTTCGGCCCAGACCGCCGGGTCGGGCCGGTCGGCCCCGAGCGGACCCCGGGCAGCCCATGAGGGCGAAGGGGGGCCGTTGGAGGCTGGAGACAGGATCCGGGGAGGCAGGAAATGAAGCACCGCAAGATCGGCAACGTGATGACCGACGATGTTGTCCGGGTGGGCCACGGGGCCTCGTTCGAGGAGGTCAGCCAGCTGTTGGCCCGGCACCGCATCAACGGTCTGCCGGTGGTGGACGACGACGACAAGGTGGTCGGCGTGATCAGCGGTACCGATCTCAGCGAGCTGACGGGCCGCCAGGACAACGGTCACCAGGGGGGCGGACGGGCCGACGGAGTACCACGGCAGTCCCCCGACGGACGCACCGCCTGGCAGCTGATGTCACGGCCCGCCGTCACCGTGCACCCGCAGGACACCATCGTGGACGCCGCGCGCTCCATGGACCGCCATCGGATCGAACGGCTCCCCGTCGTGGACGAGGAGGACCGGCTGATCGGCATCGTCACCCGCCGTGATCTGCTGCGGGTCTTCCTCCGCCCGGACGACGAGATCCGCGCGGAAGTGATCGACGAGGTGCTGGTGCGCTCGCTGTGGCTGCTGCCGCACACCGTCGCGGTCACCGTGACCGACGGGGTGGTGCGGCTGGAGGGCCGCCTCGACCGGCACAGCGAGATCCCCATCGCGGTGCGGATGGCCGGACAGGTGGACGGGGTGGTGGCGGTGGTCGACCGGCTCACCTATCGCGTCGACGACTCCCCCGGCCAGGGAGGTGCCGCGTCATGACGGCTGCCGACAAGCCGGCCCAGGACGGCCGGGTCGTGGTGGGCCTCGACGGCTCCGACAGCGCCTGGGCCGCGCTGGACAGGGCCGTCGCCGAGGCCCGGCGGCGCGATGCCACGCTGGAGATCGTGCACGCCTGGCCATGGGCCCGTACCGATCCGCTCGCCTTCGACATGGACAGCGAACCCCAGCGGCCCCCGGTCGAGATCGCCCGCACGGTGCTGCGGCTCGCCGTGGCGCGGGCCGCCGAGAAGGACCCGGAGCTGCGGATCGTCCCCACCCTCACCGCGCAGGACGCGGTGCCGGAGCTGCTGCGGATCGGCCAGGGCGCCTCGCTGATCGTCATCGGCACGCGTGGTCTGGGAGGCTTCACCGGGCTGCTGCTGGGCTCGGTCGGACTGCGGCTGGCCGCCCACACCCACCGCCCGCTGCTGGTGGTACGCGGCGATGTGCCGGCCGCGTACGGGCCCGAGGGCCACGGCAAGGTGCTGGTCGGGGTCGAGGGCGGCGCGGACGAGGCGGCGGCCCGGTTCGCCTTCGAGGAGGCCATCCGGCGCGGCGCGCGGCTGCGGGTGCTGTACCCATGGACCCACCCCCGGACCTTCAGCGGCGACCACACCCTGCCCTCGAGGGAGGTCGTGGCCCTGCGGGCGGAGCGCGCACAGGCGGAGACGTACCGCGTGGTGGCCGCGCTGCGCGAGGAGTTCGGCCAGGTGGGCGTCCGCGAGGACACGGTCCACAGCGCCCCCGCGCAGGCCCTGGTGGAGGCGTCCCGCGCGGCGGACGTCCTGGTCCTGGCCGTCCACCGCCGCACCGCCCGGCTCGGCCTCCAGCTCGGCCCCGTCACCCACGCGGTCCTCCATCACGCCCACTGCCCGGTCGTCCTGGTCCCGGTCGGCTGAGCGTTCCCCGCGGCGCGACGAGCGGATACCGCGGGGTGGCTCCGGGCTGGGCCCGGGGCGCCCTCGTTCGGCCCCGGCCCGGCCCGGCCCACGGCGGAGGGGCGTAGCGGAGGGGCCCGCAGACCTTCCCCGTCGTGGGCACGCACGATCGGCACGGTGCCGAGCGGCGCACGGATGCACACGGCGGCCGGATGTCGCGGCCCGGCGGGACGCGGGGGCAGGCGGGCCGACGGGGCCGGGGACTCGGGGTGGATGGGCCGGTTGTCCTGGGGGCGGGGGTGGGCCGGGACCGGTCGGCCCTGGCGCGGGCCACCCGGACGTGGTGCCCTGGAAAGTGGCACCGGGGGCGTCCAGCAGACGCGGAGAAGCGGACCGGCGGACCCGCTGACGTGTGTCACCGGCTACCGCGCACCGCGCAATCAGGGCCCGCGAGAAGCGGGCGGCCCCCGGCGCCGCGGGTGTGCCGCGGCGGCGGCCGACAGGTCGTACCGGGCGAGGCCCGGGTGGGCCGTACTCCGCCCCGTCGGCGCGCCGGTCAACAAAGACGCCGGTCAACAAAGACATGGTCCGGCAGGCGTCCCGGAGCCGATACGGCCGCAGGAGTCCCGGCGCCCACGACGCCGCACCGCACCGCGCCACGCCGGAGAGGAGGGCAGCGATGGTGCGCCCCGTCACCGCGGGCCTGGACGGGTCCCCCGAGAGCCTGGCCGCCGCCGACTGGGCGGCGCGCGAGGCGATCCTGCGCGACGCTCCGCTGCGGCTGGTCAACGCCTGGCCGGGGCCCGAGCAGTTGGAGCTCACCCCGGGCCGGAAGGCCGCCTGGCACTACTGGGCCGAGCGCGCGCTGCGGTCCGCGCGGGCCGAACTGGACGCCGAACACCCGGAGATGCCGATCCTGACCGACCAGATTCGCGGCTCTCCCGGGCCCGTGCTGCTGGCCGAGGCGGAGCGGGCCCAGTTGCTGGTGGTCGGGTCCCGCTCGCTCGGCACGGTCGCCGGATTCTTCCTGGGCTCGGTCGGTCTGGAGCTGGCCGCCCGCGCCGCCACCCCCGTCGTCCTGGTGCGGGCGGACACCCCGGACACCCGGAACGCCGATGTGCTGGCGGGGGTGGATCCACGCAGGTCGTGCCATGACGTGCTGGAGTTCGCGTTCGACACCGCCGCCCGGCGCGGTGCGGGGCTGCGGTGTGTGTACGCCAACAGGGTTCCCGCGATACGGGGCTCCGCGCCCTGGGTCGTGGACGTCGGGCTGACCGATGCCCACAAAGAGGCGGAGTACGCGCTGAGCGAGGCGCTGGCGCCGTGGCGGGACAAGTTCGCCGGGGTGCGGGTCGTCGAGGAGACCGCGTCGGACAGCCCGGCCCGGCGGCTGGTGGCCGCCGCGGCGGGGGTGGCGCTGATGGTCGTGGGACGCGGTCCGCGCCGGACGGGCCTCGGACCGCGGCTCGGGCCCGTCGCCCAGGCCGTGGCGCACCACGCCGCGTGTCCGGTCGCCGTCGTCCCCCAAAGCTGACCAGAACCGACATCACGCATGCCACGAGGCGCGGAGAGGAAACGGCCATGAAAGCACTCGTCTTCCACGAGCCGGGGCGGATCTCCTGGCAGAAGGTGCCCGACCCCGACCTCGAGGAGGTCACCGACGCGATCGTGCGGGTCGACACGGTCACCATCTGCGGCACCGACCTGCACATCCTGAACGGCGACGTACCGGACGTCAGGCCCGGTACGGTGCTCGGCCACGAGGCCCTGGGCGAGGTGGTGGAGACCGGGGAGGAGGTACGGGGGGTACGCCCCGGGGACCGGGTGCTGATCTCCTGCATCTCGGCGTGCGGCCACTGCCGGTTCTGCCGGGAGCGTGCGTACGGGCAGTGCCGCGGGGGTGGGGGCTGGATCCTGGGGCGCACGGTCAACGGCACACAGGCCGAGTATGTGCGGGTGCCGTTCGCCGATCTGTCGACGCATCCGCTGCCCGGCACGGCCGAGGGCCATGAGGCGGTCCTGCTGGCGGACATCTTCCCGACCGCCTATGAGGTGGGTGTCCTCAACGGCCGGGTGGGCCCCGGGGACACGGTCGCGGTGGTGGGGGCCGGGCCGGTCGGACTGGCCGCGATCGCGACCGCGGAGTTCTTCTCCCCCGGCCGGATCATCGCCGTCGACTACGCCACCACGCGGCTGGACGCCGCCAAGCGGATCGGCGCCGACGCGGTGGCCTCCGCGGACGAGGACCCGGAGCGACTGGTCGCCGACCTCACCGACGGGCTGGGCGCCGATGTGGTGATCGAGGCGGTGGGCACACCGCAGAGCTTCGAGACCTGCACCCGCATGGTGCGGCCCGGCGGCCGGATCGCCAATGTCGGGGTGCACGCCAAGCCCGCCACACTGCATCTGGAAGAGCTGTGGATCAAGAACGTGACGATCACCACCGGGCTGGTCAACACGTCCTCCACACCCACGCTGCTGTCCATGCTGGCCGCCGGACGGCTGCCCGCGTCCCTGCTCATCACCCATGTCTTCGAGCTGGACCAGATGGAGGAGGCGTACGACGTCTTCTCGCGGGCCACCGACACCGGCGCGATCAAAATCGCGCTCGGGGGTCCCACCCGGCCCCTGGCGACCCGAGAGGAGTGAAGGCGATGTGCGACATGGTACAGCCGGGTCCGGCAGCCGCACAGCCGGTGGCCGGCGGAGGCGACATCGGGCGCCGGGTGTCCGAGCGCCGCGCGCAACTCGGCCTGACCCGTGCGGAGTTGGCGGAACGGGCGGGCACCTCGCCCGGCTATGTGCGCTATCTCGAGGAGTATCCGGCCGATCCGGGAGCCGGGGCGCTGCTGCGGATCGCGGCGGCACTGGACACCAGCGCGGCGGAGCTGCGCGGCGGTGGCGCCGAACGGCCACCCGGTCGCGGACAGGCGGGGCCCCACCCCGATCTGCTGGAACTGGACGCCGCGGAGTGCCGGGACCGGCTCGCCGGACACGGAGTGGGCCGGGTCTCGGTGACCACCGCGCGCGGCCCCGCCGTCGTCCCGGTCAACTACAGCGTGGTGGACGATGCCGTGGTCTTCCGGACCGCGCCCGACGCCACCCCCGCGGCGGCCGCGGGCACCGAAGTGGCCTTCGAGGTGGACCACATCGACGAGGCGCTCAGCGAGGGCTGGAGCGTCCTCGTGGTCGGACGCGCACAGCGGGTCACCGACCCGGAGAGGGTGCGGCGGCTGACCACCGCGGCGTACTCGGCCCCCTGGCCGGGCGGCAGCCGCGAGCTGTGGCTGCGCATCGAACCCACCAGCGTCACCGGCCGCCGGATCCGGGCGCGCTGACCCTGCACACCGGCACACCGGCCGCGGCCGTACACCACGCTCCGGGGCACAACGGAACACCAACTCCTCCCGGCCGGAAGAGATTGATGGAGGTGACGGTCGTGCGACCGCCCATCACCGTCGGCATCGACGGTTTTCCCGAGAGTCCGTATGCCGCGCACTGGGCGGCACATGAGGCGCTGCTGCGCGATCTGCCGCTGCGGCTGGTGCACGCCTGGGTCCTGCTCTCGCCCACGGACACGGACGTGCTGTCCGAGGAGCACTTCTCGCGCGGGATGGACCAGAACTACTGGGCGCGGCGTCTGCTGAGTGACACGGTGCACGAGTTGCGCGACGCGCATCCGGGGCTGAACGTCACCGCCGAGCTGGTGCCGCGGGACGCGGTACCCGCGCTGCTGGCCGCGTGCGCCGACGCCGAGATGCTGGTGCTCGGCTCGCGCGGACGCGGCACTCTCGCCGCGTTTCTGCTCGGTTCCACCGGACGGCAGCTCCTCGCCCGCGGTGTGCGGCCGATGGTGCTGGTGCACGTGGACGACCCCGGCCGAAGCCCGGACGTGACCGTGGGCCTGGAGCTGCGGCGGCCGTCCGACGACGTGCTCGCGTTCGCCTTCGACGAGGCCGCGCGGCGCGGCGGCGCACTGCGCGCGGTGCACGCGGGCGCCCGGCGGGCGGACGCCGACGCCGGGGCGGCGCTCGACGCGGCGCTGCGGCCATGGCAGGAGAAGTACCCGGGGGTGCCCGTGGCCGAGGGCATCATCGCGGAGCGCCCGGGGCGCGCCGTGGTGCACGCCGCCGCGGGCTCCGGGCTGCTCGTACTGGGCCGTGACGAGCACGGTGCCGTACCGCGGGTGGGCTCCGTGACACACGCCGCGGTGCACCACGCACCGTGTCCGGTGGCGGTGGTGCCGTCCGGCTGACGCGGACGGCGGGAACCGTTCAACGCGCCTCGGCGGACGAGGAGTTGAGGAGAGCACAAGGGAGACAGAGGGAGACAGAGGGAGACAGGGAGACAACGACGATGTCGAACGCGATGACCACCGATCTCTACGAGGCGACCATGGCTCTGTCGTACCTGAGGGAGGGTATGACCGCCCCGGCCACCTTCGATCTGTATGTCCGCGACCTCCCGCCCGAGCGCGGCTTCCTGGTCGCCGCGGGCCTGGAACCGGCGCTGGACTATCTGTCCGGCTTCCGGGTCGGGCCGGACGACGTCGAGGCGTTCGCCACCGTGCTGCACCGCTCCTACGACGATCTGGAACCCCTGCTGGGCCTGGGATTCGAGGGTGAGGTGCGAGCGGTGCCCGAGGGCCGGATCGTCCTGGCCGGGGAACCGCTGCTGGAGCTGACGGCGCCGCTGCCGCAGGCCCAGCTGGTCGAGACGTATCTGCTGGGGCAGCTCAGCCACCAGACCACCATCGCCTCCAAGGCCGTGCGGTGTGTGATGGCCGCCGACGGCCGCCCGGTGCTGGACTTCTCGCTGCGCCGCACCCACGGCCCGCAGGCCGGGATGCAGGCGGCGCGGCTGGGCGCCCTGGCCGGGTTCGTGGGGACGAGCAATGTGGAGGCCGCCACCACCTACGGGATCGCGGCCAGCGGCACGATGGCGCATTCGTACATCGAGGCGTTCGCGGACGAGGAGACCGCGTTCCGGGCGTTCGCCCGCACCCACCCCGGTCCGGTGACCTTCCTGGTCGACACCTACGACACCCTGACGGGTGTGGCCACCGCCGCGCGGGTGCTGCGCGATCTGGGTCTGGGGACCGGCTGTGCCATCCGCCTGGACAGCGGCGACCTCGGCGCGCTCGCGGTGCGAGCGCGGCGGCTCCTCGACGATGCGGGGCTGCCGCAGGTGGGGATCGTGGCCAGTGGCGGTCTGGACGAGTACGCCGTGCGGGACCTGGTGCGCGACGGGGCGCCGATCGATGTGTTCGCCGTGGGCACCCGAGTCGGGGTCTCGGCCGACTCGGCGTATCTCGACTCGGCGTACAAGCTGGTCGCCTATGACGGGCGGCCGGTGATGAAGCTGTCCTCGGCGAAGGTCACGGCCCCCGGCGCCAAGCAGGTGTGGCGGCGGCCGGGCTTCGCCGATGTGATCGGCGAACAGGACGAACTGCCGCCGCGCGGTGGCACCCCGCTGCTGGAGACGGTAATGCGGGGCGGCCGGCGGACGGGGGAGCCCGACACCCTGGGCCGGGCGCGTGAACGCCTCACCGCCGATCTTGCCGGGCTGCCGCCCCAGGCGCGCCGGATCCGGGACCCCATACCGCCCCGAGCGGCGACCTCAGCGCCGCTGGCCCGGCTGGCGGGCCGGGTGCGCCACCAGATCGAGCACCGGCTCCTCCCGGGGGAGCACGAGGCCGACAGGCCGGGCCAAGGAGTCGACCGGCCGGGCCCCGGAGCCGAGCGGACCAGGTCGGGGGCCGCTCGGCCCATGCCTCACGCCGGTGGCACACCCGCACGATGGACATGACGGCGTCGGCGACGCCGATGCCCGCCACCCATGACGCGTTGCATCTGTGGAGAAGGGGCCCTCGATGATCACCAGAAACGGGGTGGTGGCCGCCGTACCGCCGGACCACCGCGACCAGTTCGTCCGACTCGCCCACGAGGTGTCGTTCCCGATGGGCACCCGCATCTTCGAGGAAGGGGGCCTGGCCGACCGTTTCTGGATCATCAGCAGCGGCGGAGTGTCCCTCGATGTGCATGTGCCGGGGCGGCAGGCACCCACTGTGGACACGCTCGGCCCCGGCGATCTGCTGGGCTGGTCATGGCTGATCCCGCCGTGCCGGTGGCATCTGGGCGCGGAGGCCGTCAGCCCGGTGCGCGCCGAGGAGTTCGACGCGGCCACGGTGCGTGCGCTGTGCCGTGCGGACCCGGTGCTGGGCAGCGCCCTGGCCACGTATGTCGCGGGGGTCGTCGGGCGGCGACTGCGGTCGACCCGCAGCCGACTGCTGGACCTCTACGGACCCTACAGCGCCGCTTTCGACGGCTGAAGGGCGGAGGAGCCGAGGGGCTGACCTCACGCTGAACGGAGGAGGACCCGTGCAACGGACCTCGCACATCGTCAGTGATGTGATGACGCATACGGTGGTGGCCGTCGGCCGCGAGGCGCCGTTCAAGGAGATCGTCAGAACGCTGGAGCAGTGGCGGGTCAGCGCGCTGCCGGTGCTGGAGGGCGAGGGCCGGGTCGTCGGTGTGGTCTCCGAGGCGGATCTGCTGCCCAAGGAGGAGTTCCGGGACAGCGATCCGGCCCGGATACCCCAGCTGCGCGAGCTGCCGGAGATGGCCAAGGCGGGCGCGGTGACCGCCGAGGAGCTGATGACGTCCCCCGCCATCACGGTGCACGCGCGCGCGACGCTGGCCGAGGCCGCGCGCATCATGACGCACAAGCGCGTCAAGCGGCTGCCGGTGGTCGACGAGGAGGGCCGTCTGGAGGGCATCGTCAGCCGCGCCGATCTGCTGAAGGTCTTTCTGCGGCCGGACGAGGACATCGCGGAGGAGGTACGCCGCGAGGTGGTGACCCATCTCTTCCCGGCCCCGGGGCAGACGGTCCAGGTCAGTGTGAGCGAGGGCGTGGTCACCCTCACCGGACGGATCCGGGACGCCGTTCTGGTTCCGGCGGCTGCCCGGCTGATCCGGGCGGTCGAGGGCGTCGTGGACTTCGACAACCAGCTGACGACGGCTCCGCCCGCAGCACACCGGTCGTAGAGCACACAACCGCACTGTGAGTCTCACATCTCACAGTGCGGCTCCAGCTCTCACAGATGGCGGCTCCAGCTCTCACAGATGAGCTCTCACAGATGGCGGCTCCAGCGCGGCTCCACCTCGGCCCAGGCACGCTCCCACTCCCGGGCCCGGCCGCGGTCCAGCCGCCACCGCACCACACCGCGCCCGGTCAGCGCCACCGCGGCCACCCCCGCCGCCGCCGACGCACCGGCCAGCGAGGCCCGGGTCGCGACCTGCTCCGTGGTGGGCGGGGCGGGGACGAGACGGCCTCGGCCGTCGACCCACACCGGCGTGGTCGTACCGGCCCGCCGCCCCTCGTGGACCAGAGCGGAGCCGGTCTGCACGACGCCGTCGGGAGCGGTCCACCGTACGGGGGCGCGCACCTGGTCGGTGTCGGTGCCGTCGCCCGTGGGCGGCACGACGGGAGCCTGTTCCAGCAGCACCGCGGGCACCCGGAACCGCTCGGCACGCTCCTGCCGCAGCGCCTCGTCCACGGCGCTGCCCGCGATGACGCCCGCGGCCGGGCCGCCGACCGCCATCACCAGGGCGGTCACCAGCACCACCCATGCCTCGGTCACGTCGGAGCGGCGTCTGAGCGGACTGCGCCGCCAGCGCCACAGCCACCGCACCCGCACGTTCGTGCCCATGCCGCGACCGTCGCACGCGGGGGCGCCCGTGGCGAGGGCCGGGCAGACCCCTGTGCCGGGGGCCTTTCGGTCCCGTCGCGGCCCCGCGGGGGCCCGTTCGGCCCTGGTGCGGCCCTCGCCGGATGCGCCACCCTCGTCAGCGAGGGGCGGGGCTTCAGCGAGGGAGCCGGGCGGGCCCACGGGCCGGGCGGACACGGACAACGGGCGGACACAGACCAGCGGTGCGAGGAGCGCCATGACCGAGACACGGGAATCCCCGCCGACATCGCACCCCATCAGGGTGTTCCTGCTCGACGACCACGAGGTGGTCCGGCGCGGGCTGCACGACCTGCTGGACGCCGAGCCCGATATCGAGGTGGTCGGGGACGCCGGGACCGTGGACCACGCGCTGGCGCGGGGCCCCGCGCTCCGGCCCGACGTGGCCATCCTGGACGTCCGGCTGCCGGACGGGGACGGCATCACGGTCTGCCGTGAGCTGCGCTCCCGGATGCCGGATCTGGCCTGTCTGATGCTCACCTCGTTCGACGACGACGATGCCCTGCTGGACGCGATCATGGCCGGGGCCGCGGGCTATGTGCTCAAGCAGATCAAGGGCTCCGACCTGGTCTCCGCGGTCCGTACGGTCGCTTCCGGGCAGTCGATGCTCGACCCGGCGACCACCGCCCGGCTGATGAGCACCCTGCGCGGGGACACCACCCCGCAGGAACCGAGGGACGAGGTGCTGGCCGGGCTGTCGCCACGGGAGCGGGAGATCCTGGCGCTGATCGGCGAGGGGCTGACCAACCGGCAGATCGGCAAGCGACTGTTCCTCTCCGAGAAGACGGTCAAGAACCACATCTCCCGGCTGCTGGCCAAGCTGGGCGTCGAGCGCCGTATCCAGGCGGCGGTGCTGGCGACCCACTCCTCCCCGGCCTCCCCCGACGACCACCCGGCGCGCCCCGCGCCCCAGGCGCCCCATGCGCCCCACCGCTGAGGGCCGACGCGTACCAACCGGTCCCTCCCCGGGGACCAACGGCCCCTGCCCGTCCCGCTTTCCGGAGCCGCACGCTGACTGCGCGGGGAACCGCCCGCGCCCACCGGCGAGGAGAACACCATGCAGCCCGCAGCACTCGACGCGGCGATCCTGGAGAAACTGATCTCCGCGGCCGTGGCCGCTCCGTCGATGCACAACACCCAGCCGTGGCGGTACCGGCTGAACCCCGACACCGTCACGCTGGAGGTCCGGGCCGCCCCGGAACGCGCCCTGCGCCACGCCGACCCGATGGGACGGGCCCTGAGCGTCTCCGCCGGGGCCGCCGTGTTCAATCTGCGCGTGGCCGTGGCCCACTTCGGCTGGGAGCCGGTGGTCCGGCTGCTGCCGTACCGCTCCCAGCCGGATCTGCTGGCCACGGTGCGGCTGGCCGCGTCGCCCCGCGGCCGGGCCCGCGCCGCGCACGACGAGCTGTACGACGTGATCTGGCGGCGGCACAGCAGCCGTATGCCCTACTCGGCGCACCGGCTGCCGCATCAGCTGATGTACCAGCTGGCCGACGCCGCCCACGAGGACGGGGCCACCCTGCATCTCGCGGGCCCGGAGGAGACCTCCCATCTGCTGCGGCTGACCGCCGAGGCCGAACAGCGCAACGTCCATGACCCGCGGCGGGCCGCGGAGAGCCGGGAGTGGATCCGCGAAAGCGGTCCGTACGGGATCCCCACGGCGGCCATCGGCCCCCGGGACACCGCGTCGCGGATGCCGATGCGGGACTTCCGCGGCGCCGGACAGCAGCCCACCGCGATGTTCGAGAGCCGTCCCACGATCGCGGTGCTGACCACCGGCCACGACCGCCGGGCGGACTGGCTGCGGGCCGGGCAGGCGCTGGAGCACGTCCTGCTGCTGGCGACCTCGCGCGCGGTGCGGGCCTCGCTGCTGCACCAGGCGCTGGAGTGGTCGGATCTGCGGTGGGCGCTCAGCGACGCCCGCCAGGTACCGGGCCATGTGCAGATGCTGATCCGGCTCGGGTACGGGCCGCCGGGCTCGGCGACTCCGCGCAGCGGTGCCCATGACGTGCTGGACAGCGACCCGGCGATCTGAGCCGCTGACCGGCGGCTGACCACCGGGGGTCGGCGTACGCCGAGGGCTCAGGGACTGCGCAGCGGTACGCCCCACACCAGCCGGGTCCCGCCGCCCGGTGGCACCTGGAGGGCCAGTTCACCACCGTACTTCTCGGCGCGTTCCGCCAGGTTGCGCAGTCCGCTGCGGCGTCCGCCCTCCGGGATGCCGACGCCGTTGTCGGTGACGGTCAGGGTCAGCCGTCCCGAGGCGACGACGAGGGAGATCTCCGCGGCGTCCGCCTCCGCGTGCCGGGCGGTGTTCGACAGCGACTCGGCGAGGACCGCGACCATGTCGTCCGCGACGGGGCGCGGCACATCCGTGTCGACCAGGCCCTCGGTGCGGAGCGAGGGGGTGAAGCCGAGCGCGGGCACGGCCTCCTCGATGGTCTTGGCGGTGCGGACGCGCAGCCCCTGGAGGGCGGGGCCGCCCTCATGGGCCCGCAGCCCGAAGATCGTGGACCGAATGATCTTGATGGTGTCGTCGAGATCGTCCACCACTCGCAGCAGCCGCTCGGAACCCTCCGGGTGCTGGACGAACCGCATGGTGCTCTGGAGGGTCATCCCCGCGGCGAACAGCCGCTGGATGGCCAGGTCGTGCAGATCGCGGGCGATCCGGTCGCGGTCCTCGAGCAGGGCGAGCTGTTCGGCGTCGCGGCGCCGCTCGGCCAGTTTCATGGCGATCGCCGCCTGGCCCGCGAAGCCGAGCAGGGTGTCGGTCTCGATCTGGGTGAAGGGGGCGCTGGACACCGAGCGGGCCAGCGACAGCACCCCGCCCACTCCGTCGCTGGTGCGCATCGGCACCGCGACGGCCGGGCCGAGCCCTTCCCAGCGCTGGGGGCCCACCGTGATCCGTGGATCGTTCTTGACGTCGGTGCTGGTGACCGGCGCGGAGGCGGTGAAGGCGGCACCGGCGAAGGTGCCCCGGCAGGGCAGCACCAGACCGCGGTGGGCCTCGGCGTCGGTGCCCGCCGCGAGCGCGACCTCGAGATCGCCGCTTCCGGCGACGGGCAGCATCAGCACTCCGAGATCGGCGGAGAGGATCCGGCGGGCGTGGTCGACGATCAGCTCCAGCACGCTGGTCTCGTCCACACCCGACAGCAGGCTGTTGGTGACCTCCGCGTTCGCCTCCAGCCAGTGCTGGCGGTGCCGGGCGTCCTCGTAGAGCCGGGCGTTCTCGATGGCCACGCCCGCGGCCACGGCGAGGGTGGACAGCACGGTCTCGTCCTCCCCGTCGAACTCCTTCCCGCCGCGTTTCTCGGTGAGATAGAGATTGCCGAAGACCTCGTCCCGCACCCGGATGGGCACCCCGAGGAACGAGTGCATCGGCGGATGGCCCGGCGGAAACCCGTACGAGGCGGGGTGCTCCGACAGCTCGGCCAGCCGCAGCGGCTCGGGGTGGCGGATCAGCTCGCCGAGGATGCCGTGGCCGGACGGCAGGTCCCCGATCCTCTCGATCCGCTCCTTGTCGACGCCCACCGGCAGGAACTCGGCGAGCCGCTGATCCTCGCCGATGACACCGAGCGCCCCGTACTCGGCATCCACCAGGACCACCGCGGCCTCTACGATCCGCCGCAGCACATGGGGGAGATCCAGCTCACGGCCGACCGAGAGCACGGCTTCCAGCAGGCTGTGCACCCGGTCCTGGGTGCCGCGCACCGCGTCGATGCGGACCTGCAACTCCTCCAGCAGCTCGTCCAGCCGCAGTCGGGGCAGGTACTCCGAACTCCTCGCGCTCTCCATGCCCACCGTGCCTCCGTCGGCTTCAGCGCGCGTCGTGGCATACCGCACGGTCTCCCTCTTCACGGTAGCGGCGCCCCGTTGAGCAGCGCGTCGAGCCGGTCGAGGAAGAGCTCCTGTTTGGCCACGATCCTCGTACGGGCCCGTGGCAGATCCAGCCACCGCACCCGGTCGAGCTCGGGGAACTCCCGCATCCGGCCGGATCCCCGGGGCCACTCCATGGTGAAGGTGCCGGGCCTGACCTCCGCCGGATCGAGCTCGCCCGGCAGGGCCCAGACCGTCACCAGTTTGCCGCCGGTCTGCCGGACCGAGCCCAGCGGCAGCAACTCGCCGTCGGGCGGCGGCAGTCCGAGCTCCTCCTCGAACTCCCGGCGCGCGGCGGCCTCGGGGGTCTCCCCCTCGGTGTACTCGCCCTTGGGCACGGACCACGCCCGCTCGTCCCTGGCGGCCCAGAACGGGCCTCCCATATGGCCGAGCAGCACCTCGGTGGCCGGTCCGGTGCCGTGGAACAGCAGGATTCCGGCGCTGCGCTTCTCGGTGCGCCGCTCCGTACGCTTCCCCGTGCTCTTCTCGGTGCGCTTCTCCGCCACAGTGCCCAGTGTGCGGCCGTGATGGCCACACCGCGCTCCGTTCGGCCGGACGGTGCCGGAGGGTGGGTATCGGGGTGGGCGCCGATCGGGGCCGGGGCGGACGCTTCGGGGCGGTGCCGCTGGGCACTCGGCGGACGAGCGTGGGCACCGATCCAGGGAGCGCTGATCCACGATGCGCTACGAAGAACTGACGGGCCAGGTCCAGGTGCGGGCCCAGCTGCCGGACCGGCGTTCGGCCGAGCGGGCCGTCCGGGCGACACTCGAAACCCTCGCCGAGCGGATTCCCGACGGACTCGCGGACCATCTGGCGGCCCAGCTGCCCACCGATGCGGCGGAGCCGATGCGCCGGGTGGCCGCCTCCCACCGGGGCTCGCCGGAGGAGCGGTCCTACCGGCGCGACCACGGCGAGCGGTTCGACCTGACCGGTTTCGCGGGCCGGATCGCCTGGCGCACCGAGCACACCGAGGAGGAGGCGCTGCGCGAGGCGAGCGCCTTCTTCGAGGTGCTGGACGCCGCCGTGGACCCGGAGCTGATGGAGAAGGTGTACGGGGTGCTGCCGAGCGATATCCGCGCCCTGCTCCCGGAGGCGCGGGCCGACCTCGACGACCGGACCGATGTCGGGGACCGGACCGATCTCGACGACGGGACAGGAGGCGGCAGCGGGGCCTCCGGATCCGCGGACCGCGAAAACCAGTGATCGTTCCGGCCGGTCGCGGCGTACCGTGCAGTCATGCCCGAACTCCAGCGCCTCCGACGCGATCACGCCGCGGCCCTGCTCACTTTCGAGCGGGAGAATCGCGCCTACTTCGCGCAGACGGTTCCCGACCGAGGTGACGACTACTTCACCGACTTCGACGCGCGCCACACCGAGCGGCTCGCCGAACAGGACGCCGGACTCCACCACTTCCATCTCATCGTGGACGCCGACGGCCAGGTGCTGGGACGGGTCAATCTGGTCGATGTGGCCGACGGCACGGCGGCGCTGGGATACCGGATCGCCGAGCGGGCCACCCGGCAGGGCCTCGCCACCCGCGCCGTCCGGCGGGTCTGCCTCCTGGCCGCCACCGAGTACGGTCTGACCGCGCTGCGCGCCGAGACCACGCTCGACAACGCCGGGTCACGCGCCGTACTGGCCCGCACCGGCTTCGTCCCCACCGGCGGCGAGATCACCCTCGGCAGGCGCCCCGCGCAGGCGTATGTACGCGATCTGAGCGATGTCCGGGAGGCGGCCGCCCAGGAGCCGGCCGCCCCGTGAGCACCGGCTCCCTCCGCCTCCCGGACGCTGGGGGCCGTCCTCGAAGACGGGCCCCAGGAGCCGCCACCCCGCGTGCACAACGGGGAAAGCACCGCGGAGCGGCGGCGTCCCGAGCCGGGAGGACCCGGGTGAGCCTCGGGGCGTGGGATTCCCCGGCGGCTCATGGGTGAGTACGGACCACATCCGCATCCCGTTCACCGGGGGCGGACACGGGCACGCCCGGCTCCGGACAGCAGCCCCGTCCCATGGATTGCCGCGGCCTGACCGGCTTGCCAGGCTGTCCCCATGCCGACCTCCAGCCTGTCCGAACTCGTCGACGAACTGCTCTCCGGCACCCACCCGCTGCCGATCATCTCCGCGGGCGTCCCCGTCCTGCGGCAACCGGCCGTCCCCTACGAGGGCCAGCTGTCCACGGACCAGCTCGACCGGCTGCTGCGGGCGATGCGGGACACCATGCACGCCGCGCCCGGGGTGGGCCTGGCCGCCCCGCAGATCGGCGTACCGCTGCGGCTCGCGGTGATCGAGGATCCGGCGGAGGTGACAGCCGAGGTGCGCGAGGCGCGCGGCCGGGTGCCACAGCCGTACCGCGTCCTGGTCAACCCGTCGTACGAGACCGTGGGCGACGGCCGAGCGGCGTTCTTCGAAGGGTGTCTGAGCGTTCCCGGCTGGCAGGCGGTGGTCAGCCGCCCCGAGCGGATCCGGCTGCGCGGACAGGACGAGACGGGGCGGGAGGTGAACGAGGAGTTCACCGGCTGGCCCGCCCGGATCGTCCAGCACGAGACCGACCATGTCGACGGTGTGCTGTATCTGGACCGTGCCGAGACCCGCTCGCTGGCCTCCGCGCAGGCCGTCACCGACTACTGGTCCCAGCCCACGCCCGCCGTCGCGGCCCGGTCCCTCGGCTTCCCGCTGCACGGCACCGGCGCACCCTGACACCGGGGCACGTCACCACCTCTCGCCGCTCCGTGTCACCGGGCCGATCGCCCGCGTCACCACGGCATGCGTTTGTCATCGGCTGGCAGTCGTCGAAACACCACGCGGACACTGTGGCGTTCGCCGTCACGGCAAGACTGGGGTGAACGCAAGCGGTGTGCGCCGCTCTTCGCGCACCGCGCCGGCGTGCGGGTATCTCTCCCCGCCCGCCCCTTCCCTCATCCCCGTCGCTCCTGACTTCCCCGGAAGGAGAACAGGAATGTCCGTGCTCACGACGCCCCCGGTACCGGCGTCCACCAGCTCGTACGTCACCTCCATCGCCCACACCGAGGAGCAGATCCACGCCGCGCAGCGGCTGCGCTACCAGGTGTTCGGAGAGGAGAGGGGAGGCCGGTTGTCCTCGCCCTTCGCCGGGCGCGACGTGGACGAGTTCGACGCCGTGATGGACCACCTGATCGTCACGGACACGACGACGGGCACCGTGGTCGGCACCTACCGGCTGCTCCCCCCGGGCCGCAGTGAACGGCTCTACTCGGAGACCGAGTTCGATCTGCGCGGCCTTCCCGAGGAGGTCCGTTCCTCCATGGTCGAGGCGGGGCGGGCGTGTGTGCACCCCGACCACCGCTCGGGCGCGGTGATCAATCTGATGTGGGCCGGACTGGCCCGCTATGTCCTGCTGTCCGGCCACCGCTATCTCGCGGGCTGCGCCTCGGTCCCGCTGGCCGACGGCGGACAGGCCGCGGCCAACGCCTGGCTGCTGGGCACCACCCGGCACGCCGCCCCCTCCGGGCTGCGGGTGCACCCGCTCGACCCCTGGATACCGACGCGGACGCTGGACGCCGAGCCGAGCTATGCCGAACTGCCGCCGCTGCTCCGCGGCTATCTGCGGGTCGGCGCCTGGATGTGCGGCTCCCCGCAGCACGACCGGAGCTTCGACGACGCCGACTTCTTCGTCCTGCTGGACACCGAGCGGATGAACGACCGCTACCGCCGCTACTTCCTGGGCGAGACCAAGTGACCGTATCGGCCCCCCTGGATCCGCCGGCACACGCGTGGGCCGCGTGGTCCCCGTGCGACCCGGACTGCGTCGCCCACGCCGCCGACCGGGTCCCCGCCACGCGGACCCTGCGGCGGTCCGCCGCCTTCGGCCGGGCGCTGGTCGGCGCGCTGGTGCGGGGCGAGCGGATCGCCGAGCCGGAGACCCTGCGCTCCCGTGCCGCGGAGCTGCTGACCGCGCTGGGCATCCGGCTGGAGGTGGCGGGCGACGCCACACTCAGCGCACCGGGCACCACCGGCACCCTCGTGGTGGCCAACCACATCTCCTGGCTGGACATCGTGGCACTGCTGGCCGTCGAGCCGGTGGTCATGCTGGCGAAGCGGGAGGTGGGGAGCTGGCCCGTGGTCGGCCCGCTGACGAAGCGAGCCGGGACGATGTTCATCGACCGCGCCAGTCTGCGCCAACTGCCCGACACGGTAAGGGAGATGTCGGCGCTGCTGCGCGACGGCCGTTCGCTGGTGGTCTTCCCGCAGGGCATCACCTGGTGTGCCGGGACGGGAGGACACTTCCGGCGGGCGACGTTCCAGGCGGCGCTCGACGCGGGCGCTCCGGTGCGCCCGGTGGCCCTGGAATACCTCCAGCACGGCGCCCCCACCACGGTGGCCGCCTTCGTCGGCGAGGACGACTTCGGCAGCTCGCTGCGCCGGGTTCTGCGCGCCGACGGGCTGACCATCCGGGTGCGCAACCACCGGCCGCTGCTGCCCGCGCCGGGGAGGGAGGACCGCCGTATGCTCGCCGCGCGGGCACAGGCCACCGTGTGCGGTGCCCAACTCCCCCTGCACGGCTGACCACCCGTCCCCCAGCCGGGGGACGGGTGTGACGGGTCAGTCCGCCGCGGTCGTGGCGAACGCCCCGCGAAGCGCGTCCGCCACTCGCAGCGCACCGGCCGCTTCCCGGTCCCGCCCCTGGCGTTGCAGGGTGCGCCCGAGCATCAGATGGGCGTACGCCTCGACCGGATCGCGGGCGATCACCTCGCGCAGCTGTTCCTCGGCGCGCCGCAGCTGGGCGGAGTGGTAGTAGGCGCGGGCCAGCAGCAGCCGCGGGGCGATCTGCTCCGGCTCGTCCTCGACCACGGTGGCGAGGATGCGGGCGGCCTCGGCGTAGTCCTTCGCCTCGAAGAAGAGCCCGGCGCGCTCCCAGCGCTCGGCCAGGGTCTCCTCGGGGATGTACGCGGTCATGCGTCCTCCTCTCCGGCTGCGGTGTGCGGCATGTGCTCGGCGGGGACGACCCCGAGACGGCCGCTCTGGAAGTCGTCGATGGCCTGGGCGATCTCCGCCTTGGTGTTCATCACGAAAGGTCCGTAGTGCGCGACGGGCTCCCGGATCGGCCGCCCGCCGAGGATCAGTACGTCGAGCTGGGGGGTGCGGGTGTCCGGACGGTCGGTGGCGGCCACGCTCAGGGCTCCGCCCTGCCCGAGGACGGCGAGCTGATGCGCGTCCAGCGGACGGTTCTCGGCGCCGACGGTGCCACGTCCGGACAGGGCGTAGACCAGCGCGTTGAAGTCGGGGCGCCAGGGCAGATCGAGCCGGGCACCGGGGCTGAGCGTCGCATGGATCATGGTGATCGGGGTGAAGGTGCCACCCGGCCCCTGATGGCCCGCGATCTCCCCTGCGATGACCCGCACCAGGGCGCCGCCGTCGGGCGAGGACAGCAGCGCGGCCTCGCGGCCCTCGATGCTCTGGTACTTCGGCGGATTCCACTTGTTGGCGCGCGGCAGGTTCACCCACAGCTGGATGCCGTGGAACAGCCCGCCCGAGACCACCAGGTGCTCCGGCGGCGTCTCGATGTGCAGGATGCCGCCACCGGCGGTCATCCACTGGGTGGCGCCGTCGGAGATCAGCCCACCGCCGCCGTTGGAGTCCTGGTGCTGCATCTCGCCGTCGATCATGTAGGTGACAGTCTCGAAGCCGCGGTGGGGATGCCAGGGGGTGCCCTTGGGCTCACCCGGCGCGTAGTCGACCTCGCCCATCTGGTCCATATGGACAAAGGGGTCGAGATCGCGCAGCGAGGCGCCCGCGAAGGCCCGGTACACCGGGAACCCCTCCCCCTCGAACCCCTGCGGAGCGCCGGTTACCGAGCGGACCGGGCGCGCCGGGGCGGTCTGGGGATCGGGGGTGGGGACGCGGGGCAGTTCCAGTGTGCTGTCGACGGTCACGGCGGGCATGACGCTCTCCTCGTTCGCGGACGGCGGTCGGCCGGCCAGGACGGCCGACCCTGAAGACATCTGGTTGAACAGTGAACTACATGGCTTCATTCCCGCCCGCCGAGATCACTTCGAGGAAGCCGGGATCACCCCGGGGAGCCGGCCCGGGAGGCTCCGGCCGACGCCCCCAGCAGGACCCGCGCGGCATCCTGGGCCTGCCGGGCAGACTCGGCCGACCCGCGGATGGCCGCCGTGGTCATGGCCCCCTCGGCGAGCAGCGCCAGCTGCCCGGCGAGCGCGGCGGGCCGCCCGGCGTCGGCCACCAGCCGACCCAGATACGCCCGGAACGCCTCCTTGTGCGCACGGACGGCGTCCGCCACCGCGGGGGTGGTGGCCCCCAGCTCACCGAAGGAGTTGATGAATCCGCACCCCCGGAAGTCCGGCTCGATGAACCAGCCGTGCAGCCAGTCGAAGACGGCCAGGACACGCGCCACGGGGTCCTCCTCGGCCTCCACATGGCGGGCCAGCGCCTCCCGCCACCGGATGTCGCGCCGCTCCAGATACGCCTCGACCAGCTCACCCTTGGACGGAAAGAGCTGATAGAGGCGTTTGAGGGAGACCTGCGAGGCGGTCCGGATCTCATCCATGCCCACGCTCTGCACCCCGCGGCCGTAGAACAGCCCCTCCGCGGCGTCGAGCACACGGGTCCTGATCGGTTCCTGGTCCATCACGGTCACCCTCACCTGAGAACAGTCGTTCTCCTACGGTACCGCCCACCCCGGACCGGCCCGTCTCACCCCTCGCGCAGGTCCCTGACCCGGCGGATCTTGCCCACCGAGCGCTCCAGGGTCTCCGGATCCACCACCGCCACCTCGGCCGTGACCCCCACCCCGTCCTTGATCCCCCGGGCGATCACCGCCGCGGCGGCCTCGCGCTGCCCGCCGTCGGCTCCCGGGCGGGCCTCGACGCGGACCGTCATACGGTCCATCCGACCGGCCCGGGTCAGCTCCACCTGGAAGTGCGGCGCCACCGCCGGAACCCTCAGCACGATCTCCTCGATCTGGCTGGGGAAGACATTCACCCCGCGCACGATGAGCATGTCGTCGCAGCGGCCGGTGATCTTCTGGATACGGCGGAACGCGGGACGGGCGGTGCCGGGCAGCAGCCGGGTCAGATCCCGGGTGCGGTAGCGGATGACCGGCAGGGCCTCCTTGGTGAGGGTGGTGAAGGTGAGTTCACCCTCCTCGCCGTCGGCCATCACCTCGTCGGTGAGCGGGTCGACGACCTCCGGGTAGAAGTGGTCCTCCCACACATGCAGACCGTCCTTGGTCTCCACACACTCCTGTGCCACCCCGGGCCCGATCACCTCGGAGAGCCCGTATATGTCCACCGCGTGGATGTCCATGCGGTCCTCGATCTCCCGGCGCATCTCCTCGGTCCACGGCTCGGCGCCGAAGACACCGACCTGGAGGGAGGTGGTGCGCGGATCCACACCCTGGCGCTCGAACTCATCGAGCAGCGTGAGCATGTAGGAGGGGGTGATCATGATGATCTCGGGCTTGAAGTCCTGGATGATCTGCACCTGACGCGCGGTCATACCGCCGGAGGCGGGAATGACGGTGCAGCCGAGCCGCTCGGCCCCGAAGTGGGCGCCGAGACCGCCGGTGAACAGGCCGTAGCCGTAGGAGACATGGACCTTGTGGCCGGGACGGCCGCCCGCCGCGCGCAGCGAACGGGCCACCACATCCGCCCACATCGACAAATCGTTCTCGGTGTAGCCGACGACGGTGGGTCTGCCGGTGGTGCCGCTGGAGGCATGGATGCGCCGCACCTCGCTCTGGTCCACGGCGAACATCCCGAAGGGATAGGTGTCCCGCAGATCGGCCTTGGTGGTGAAGGGGAAGCGGGCCAGGTCCTCCAGGGTGCGGCAGTCCTCCGGGACCACTCCGGCCTCGCGGAACTTCGCGCGATACAGCTCCACATGGTCGTATGCATGGCGCAAGGTGGCGCGCAGCCGGGTGAGTTGGAGATCCCTCAGCTCATCCCGGCTCATCCGCTCGGCGGCGTCCAGGATTTCCTCGGGTGGCGGTGTGCCGGTCACGATCTCTCCTTCGCTTCGGCGGCGCGGCGGCCGAGAGCGCGGCTGCGCCCGCGGAACTCCGCGATCACCTCGTCGCCGCGGCGCACCGTCACGTCGTAGACACCGCTGCGTCCGTACCGGGTCCGCTCCTCGGCGGTCGCCTCGAGCACATCGCCCTCCCGGGCGGGGGCGACGAAGGTGATGTCGGCACCGGCGGCGAGGGTCACCGGGCCGTGGCCGTTGCACGCACAGGCGAACGCCGTGTCCGCGAACAGAAAGACATAGCCGCCGTGGGCGATCCCGTGCCCGTTCACCATCGAGGCCGTCACGGCCATCCGGAGCACCGCCGAACCGTCCCCGGTCTTCAGCAGCTCGATGCCCAGTCCGCGTGACGCCTGGTCCGCGGCGAACATCTCCTCCACCGGACCGACGGCCGCGTTTCTGGAGCCTGCCACCTGTTTTCCACCGCCCTCGAGACCCGACCGAACATTCGGTCTCTATTGGAGTGCGGTCCAGTAATCCAGCATCCGCCCTGGCTGTCAAGGGTTTGCACATCGCGCCGTCCGCTTGCGACGGGCGCCACCGGAGGCCGTGAACAATCCGTCCCACGCGTCCGTATCCATGGGTGCAGCCGCCACCGGACACGCCACGAGAGGGCCCCTCATGGACGCATCCCCGCACCCGGAGCGCACCGCCGAACGCACCCCACCTCGCCGCGGCGCGCGTCTGACCCCGGTGATGGCGGCCGTCTGCGGACTGCTCACCGTCGCGGGCTGCGGCGGCGACGGCGGTGCGGGGAATGCCACGGCGGAGACCGGACGGCATGGCGCGGACCGGCCGAGCGCCGGGGCGAGAGCCACTCCCAGACCGGCGACGGTCGAGCAACTGGCCGCGGCGGTCGGCTGCAAGCCGAAGTTCACCGTGGATGTCGACGACTACCGCCAAGCGGTGTGCAAGAACTCCCGGGGCAAGTTCCTCCTCCTGGACTTCGTCAAGGCCAAGGGGCAGCGCGACTGGCTGGAGACAGCACAGATGTACGGCGGGGTGTATCTCATCGGCGATCGCTGGGTGCTGTCGTCGTCCCCGCGGAAGAACATGACGGAGGTGCGCGAACGATTCGGCGGCACCATCGAGGACACCACGTCACACGGCGGAACCCAAGGCGGAGACTAATCGCGCGCCGCGGCCCACAGATACTGGGTGGCGTACGAGCGCCAGGGCCGCCAGCCGACGGCCGTCTCCGGCGCAACGGATGTTCCGGACGGGAGGAGCAGGACATCGGGATCGCCCAGCGCACGCATCCGGATGTATCCGGCGGTGCGTGGTCCGATGCCGTCGAGGTTGAGCAGTTCCTTCTCCGCCTGGTCCCGGTCGGCCCCGGCGTCCAGCGGTACGGTGCCGTCGGCGAGGGCGGTGGCCAGCGCGCGCAGCGCCGTACGCCGCGGCGCGGGCAGGTCCAACTCCTCCAGCGAGGCCCCGGCCAGGGTGTCGGCGCGGGGAAAGAGATGGGTGAGTCCGCCGCTCGGGGCCGCCAGCGGCCGCCCGTACGCGCTGACCAGCGCGGCACCTTGGGCCCGCGCCTCATCGGGTGAGAGCCGTCTGCCGAGGACGGCGCGGACGGCCAGTTCCTGCGGATCGGTGGCGCCCGGGGAGCGAAGCCCGGGGCGCGCGGCCACCAACGGCGCCAGCAGCGGGTCGGCGCCGAGGTGTTCGGCGACCGCGTACGGATCGGCGTCGAGGTCGAACAGCCGCCGCATCCGCTGGGTGGCCGTCGTCAGATCGCGCAGCTCCCCCAGACACAGCCGGCACTCCAGCCAGCCGCCGTCGCCGGGCCGTTCGTCGACCTCGGCGATGCCATGGCCGTGCGGCAGCCGCAGGGTACGCCGGTAGGTGCGGGCCCCGCGTTCGCCGATCATCTCCTCCACACCGGGGACGGTGTGACGGGCGAGCTGGTCGAACAACTCGGCCGCGGCATACGGTCCGCGACAGGCCAGCCGCAGGGGCACCCCGCCGTAGAACGAACGCGGCGCGACCGGGCCGAAGCGCGAGGAGCGGCCGGGCCGGGCGTCGCGCAGCCCGGTCGGGGTGATGGCGTAGATCTCCTTGATGGTGTCGTTGAACTGCCGCACACTGGCGAACCCCGCGGCGAACGCGATCTCCGCGGCCTGCATCTGCGTGGTCTGGAGGAGGATGCGGGCGGTGTGGGCGCGCTGGGCGCGGGCGAGGGCGATGGGCCCCGCACCCAGTTCGGCGTTGAGCTGCCTCTGTACCTGACGCGGGCTGTAGCCCAGCCGGTGGGCCAGCCCCGCCACACCCTCGCGGTCCACCACCCCGTCGCCGATCATCCGCATCGCGCGCCCGACCACATCGGCGCGGGTGTTCCACGCGGCCGAACCGGGCACCGCGTCCGGGCGGCAGCGACGGCACGCCCGGAACCCCTCGCCCTGCGCCGCCGCCGCGGTGGGGAAGAACCGCACGTTCTTCCGCCGGGGCGTCGTCGCCGGACAGCTCGGCCGGCAGTAAATACCGGTCGTGGCCACGGCGAAGAAGAACTCACCGTCGAACCGCGCGTCCCGGCCACGCACCGCCTCGTACTTACCGTCCTCCGTCATCACGGTGTCCACTGTGCTCCGGTCCGGGCCGGGGCGCTGGCGGAAAACGGACACGGCGATCGCCGCTCCCCGCCCCGCTCCCGGGGTCAGGAAGGCCCGGACAGCCGGGCGGCCCGCTCCTCCGGGCGCCCCGGGCACTGAGTCCGTGGAACGCCGGGTGCTGGGTGACCACTTCGACGGGGGTGCCGGACGCCAACGCCTCCTGACGCGCCACCGGGTCCGGGTCGGGTGGTGACAGCGCGGGCCGCACCGGCCCCGCCGCTCTCCTTCCTTCTGTTTCCTGCTGTCGTTCTTCGTCGTTTCTACTGATGCCTATATAGGGGACAGGGCACGCCCTCACACAGATAAGGGGACAGCCAGTACGCCCTGGGCGAGCGGGACTTCGCCCTGGACACCTGGCGGCAGGTTCTGGCCGTCCTCGAGGAGTTCAACCGCCGAAGGATGACGGCGGCGGAAGGGTATGGCGGGCCGGGGCGGAGCGAACCCCGGTCCGCCGGGGTAACAGTTCGGAGCTCCATGCCGCTGTTCGCATCACAGATGCCCTTCGCGCGGGGATGGTTCTCCCTGTCGTACGGACGGCACCCGCGATGTGCTCAACGCGCGGGAAAAAACTTGCGACCGCCCCCGCGGAGGGTGCGGCCGAAAGATGGCCGCGTATGGTACCAGTCGGTAACGATGGTTGTCCCGGCTTTATTCGTTAGTGATGAGGTCTCCACGTCCGGGCCACACCAGGTACTAGCGTCCGGTGTCACTCCGAAGCAAGGAGGGCGCTGTGCGATCAGCAATCGTCAGCAGATCCATCGCATCCAGCCGTACCATCGGCACCGGCCTCATCATTGGGGCACTCGCCATGACCCTCGCGGCGATCCTCATCCCCGTCCAGCTGTTCGGCGAGAGCAGCGCCGCGTCATCGCTGCCCCCCGGCGTCATCGACGACGGCAAGGGCACGGTCAGCACCCAGTACGGGCCGCTGACCGCTCTGGACCGGGACTTCGTCCGCAAGGTGAAGCTCGCCGGGCTCTGGGAGCTTCCCTCGGGCCGGGAGGCCCAGGAGCGTGGCACTCGGGACTCGGTGAAGACCGCTGGTGAGCACCTCATCGAGGGCCACACCGAGCTCGACCGCCGGGTGAACGAGGTGGGCCGGGCGCTGGGGGTCGATCTGCCCACTCAGCCGAACGAGCAGCAGCAGGGCTGGCTCAATGAGATGAACAACGCGTCCAGCAGCGCCGAGTTCGAACGCATCTTCGCCAACCGGCTCCGCGCGGCACACGGGAAGGTGTTCTCGCTCGTCGCCCAGATCCGGGCACAGAGCCGGAACTCCATGGTGCGATCACTGGCCACCCGGGCCAACACCATCGTTCTCGACCACATCACGGTGCTCGAGAACACCGGGCTCGTCGACTTCGACGCCCTCAACAACTAAGTGAAGTGATCTCATGAGGCAACAGACCCACAAGCGCGGCAGGTTCTCGAACAAAACCGTCGCCATCGTCGCCGCACTGGCTCTGGGCGGCGGCGGGGCCGCGATCATCGCGGCGAACGCGTCCGCCAGCGGCGACAACACCGACTCCGGCCAGAATCGCACGGTGTCCGCCGGATCATGGACGATCCGCTGCCCCGATGTGGGCCAACAGCTGTCGTCCGTGCCGCGCCAGGCGCGCCCCGAGGTCGACAAGAACCTCGCCGAACTCGACTCCCAGGTGGCCAAGGCGTACCAGCGGATGTCCGACAGCGGGGCCTCCAGGGACTCGGTGCTCTCCTCGCTGGAGAAGCAGCGTGGGGAAACCCTCGACAACATCGGCAACGCCATCGACGAGCAGGGCCAGAGCCCTGACGACCTCAACTCGATGAGCAACTGCCAGATGCAGCAGGTCAGCAACGACGGCGGCCAGGCCAACCAGCAGGATGGCGCGCAGCAGCAGGACGGCGGCCAGCAACAGGCCGGGGGTCAGCAGCAGGACGGCGGTCAGCAGCAAGGTGGCGAGGGCGCCAAGGAGGTGCCCGGCAACGCCGGCGGCCAGGCGGGCAACGGCCCGTCGCAGGGCGACTTCGTCGACATCAAGCAGGTGCAGCCGAACGTCCAGAACCCGCCCCAGGCGCAGCAGGGCGGTTCCAACGGCACGTTCACCTCGGAGTGCGGCGTCGGCGACCCGCAGCTCCGCAACAGCGACAACGTGATCGTCGCGCCCGGTGTGGGCAACGGTGCCCACCACATGCACGACTACGTGGGCAACGACAGCAACGACGCCTTCGCCAACAACCAGACCTTCGAGCAGGCCGGGACTTCCTGCAACAACGGCGACAAGTCGACCTATTACTGGCCTGTGGTGCGCGCCCAGGACGGTAAGGACGAAGCGGACGCCAACGACCTCGGCGGCGGCCAGGAAGGCAACGTCGGCACCATCCTGACGCCCAAGAGCTCCACCATCGAGTTCCAGGGCAACCCGCAGAACAAGGTCGTGGCGATGCCGAAGTTCCTGCGGATCATCACCGGTGACGCCAAGGCGTTCACCAACGGCGACAAGAACGCCAACGCCTCCTGGAGCTGCACCGGTTTCGAGGACCGGCAGCTGACCGACAAGTACCCGCTCTGCCCCGAGGGCAGCTCGGTGACGCGCACGTTCGACTTCCAGAGCTGCTGGGACGGCAAGAACATCGACAGCGCCAACCACCGTGACCACATGGCCTTCCCCAACCAGGACGGCTCCTGCCCCAACGGCTTCCAGGCCATCCCCAAGCTGGTGAACACCATCACCTACGATGTGCCGCCCAACACCCCGTTCGCCGTGGACGGCTTCCCCGAGCAGTTGCACAAGCCCATCACCGACCACGACGACTTCATCAACGTGATGCCGGAAGACCTGATGAACAAGGCCGTGGACTGCATCAACAACGGCCAAAAGTGCAATTGATGGACAAGACTCTCCAGGCGCGCGTCGGCCATCAGGCCGGCGCGCGCCGCGCTGCCACCACCCATGAGACGGCCGACGAGCCCTGGGACCCTCCCGCCGCGGAACATCCCGAAGCGGTGGGCCCCGGACATACCGACCGACCGGTCCGCTCCCTCTCGGACCCGGAACTGACCCGGCTGCTCCTGGAGGGCTACCGCTCGGGCACCACCAGCCCGGCCGCGGGCGAGATCCTCTACCGCCGCCACCACGCGGCCACGCTCTCGTACGCCCGGACCTGCTGCCGCGCCCTTCAGGACGCGGAGGATCTGGCCTCCGAGGCGTTCATCCGCACCTTCCAGGCGGTGCGCGCCGGTGGCGGGCCGCGCGGGCCCTGGCGGCCGTATCTGCTGACCGTGGTGCGCCACACCGCGGTCGAATGGAGCGCCGGGGAACGGCAGATCCTGCTCACGGCCGACTTCGAGCCCTGGCGGCAGCTCGCGCCCACGGCCGACCCCCAGCAACACCTGGTGGCCAGGGAGAACCGCCGGCTGCTCATCCGCAGCTTCCGCGGACTGCCCGAACGCTGGCAGACCGTGCTGTGGCTGACCCTCGTCGAGGACGCCCCTCCGCACCAGGTGGCCACCGTTCTGGGGATCTCTCCCAGTGGTGTCACCTCGCTCGCCTTCCGGGCCAGGGAGGGATTGCGCGAGTCGTACCTCCAGGCGCATCTGGAGTCCGCGCGGGACGACCGGTGCCGCCACTTCAGCGCCATGCTGGGCGCCTCGGTGCGGCGTGGCGGGGTCCGTGGCCATGCGCTCGGGCGCCATCTGGCCTCGTGCGCGTTCTGCGCCCACGCCTACCACGAACTGCTCGGGCTCAACGCCGCGATGCGCACCGTCGCACCGGCCCAGGTGCCCGTGGGCGCGGGTCGCTGACCCGGCCGTACCCCCGCAACACCCACTTCCCCACACAAAACTGCCGACCGCGTGACGCGGCCGGCAGTTCCGTTGGTGGTGGTCAGCGCGGTGCGCCGACCTGTCTCACAGTCCGTTGACGCGGGCCTCCCGGGCGATCCCGAGCGGCCGGATTCCGGGGGCCGTTCCGGTACGGGCCCTGCGGCCCACCCGTGACGCGTGGCGGCGTATCCGGTCCATCTGTGCCATCAGCCGCCGCCCGCGCAGCGCCATCTCCAACTCGAAGCGTATGCGCGGGTCCCGCAGGCCCGGCCCGAAGAGCTTCTCTATCTGCCGCAATCGGTACCGCACGGTCTGCGGATGCACCTTGAGCGCCTTCGCCGCCTCCGGGGCGCCACCGCCCTCCAGCCATGCCAGCAGTGTCATCTGGAGCCGTTCGCTCTGCCGGGGTGTCAGCCCGACCAGCGGTTTGAGCCACCGGGAGGCCAGGGCCCGGACCAGTGACTCGTCCTGGAGCAGCAGCAGCATCGACAGGTGGTCGTCGACGAAGAGCACCCGGGCCTCGGGGCCGCTGCGCGCGGGAGCCATCGTCAGCAGCTTCCGCGCCCAGCGCACCGAGGACGCCGCGTCGTTGAGCGGCACCACATGGCCGACCGCGGCGGTGCGGCCCCGCAGCGCGGTTTCCAGCGCGCCACGGGTACCGGCGTCCACGGGCGGTTCCCGGTCCGGGTCCCGCTCGCCGTCCGGCGCCCGTTCGGCGGTGGTGACCGGTGCGGGATCGCCGTCCGCGTCGGGGTCCGGGATCAGCAGGCACAGCTCGTCGCCGACCGCGCCGATGAGGGTGTCTCCCAGCACCGCGGCCAGTTGCGGCGCCTCGCCCGGGGTGGGCAGGGCGACGGCCTGGACGGTTTCGGGAAGGGGCCAGCGGGCGGCCCGTGAAAGCTCCGCCAGGGTCCGTTCGGAGACCGCCACTTCGCCGGTGAGGGCTTCGAACAGCTCGCGGCGGGCCCGCTCGGGCGGTACCTCCGTCATCCGTTCGCCACCGGAGCGGGCCGGCGGGGAGGCGGCCGGTTCCCCGGCCCCTTCCTCGCCCTGCTTCCGGTAGCCCAGTGCGGTCAGGAGAGCCTGCTCGACTCCGCATCGGACCTTCTCTCGCTCAGAGTCCTCCAGGAGTTCGGAGAATCCCGGGAGTCTGCGCCGAAGGGTCTCAACCACCTCGTCGGCTACCGACGGGAGTTCATTGCGCAGAACGCGGGTCCACTCGCCACGGGGGCGGGACCACATGCGGTTCACGAGTTCGCCCATCATTACCTCGTTCTTGCCGGGGGGAGGCCTGGCCGTTGGGGGGTCGGTCAGGCCCGTGGAGGTTGCCTCCGTCTCCGGTTCGTCCAGTCCGGAAAGGGAGTCGAGGGTCCTCCGCTACGTCATAGAGGACCCCCACCCCTACCGGTCCCGGCATTTTGCCGTTTCTTTGCCATCGAGATGGCAACGGATCGGTAGGAGACGGTGTGGGCACCGTTTCTCCACAAGAAGTTGTCACGTTACGACAAATCTTATGGAGATCACGTGTAGTTCCGAGAAGCTGCTGCTCCCAAGACGACTTTGACGTATCTCGTCACCCGCGCGAATCCGCGCGATCGGGAGGCTCCATGTCCATGTCCCAGATGCCGACTCCCCGCTCCCAGGGGCCGCACCGCAGGGGACGCCACACCGGATCGGTTCCCGCTGGAGCCCTCGGAGTACCCGGCAGCCGACGAGCCGCCCGCCGGCCTCGGGCACGTGCCCGGCCTGGCAGCAGCCAGGCCCGACACCTTCGCCTCTACGCTATCGGTGCGGCGGTGGTGTTGTCCCTCATTGTGGCCAACAACGTGGGCGCATTCACCAAGACCTGGGCTTTTCTGGACTTCGGCGCCGGTGTCCTCGCCCTGGTGTCTCTCACTTCGGCGGTGCTGTGGGGGCTCGCGGCCACCGACCAACTGGTGCTGCACACCAACCACCGGCTGATCGCCCAGGGTGTCCACCGGGCCGCCGCCGTCGGGGGGTTGTGCTTCCTCGCGCTGCATGTCTGGGTGAAGGTGGCGGAGAGCCACACGAGCGCCGCGGCCATCGTGGTACCGTTCGCTGACGCAAATCAGCCTGTGCTCATCGGCCTTGGGACCATCGCCGGGTACCTCTTCACCATGGCGGCGGTCACCGGAGCGGTGCGCAGTGCATTCGCCTCAACCGGCAAGTCCCGCTGGCGCTACCGTTGGTGGCGGGCCCTGCATGTGGCCGCGTATCCGGCGTGGTGTGCCGCGCTGATCCACGGCCTCAAGGCAGGCCGTCCGGCGAAGGACTGGGCCACGGCCGGATATGTCATGGCCCTGGCTGGTGTGGCGGTCGCGTTGTGGATACGGCTCGCTTCCCGGCGGGCGCAGGGCGAGAGGACGGACGGCATCGAGGTGAGGAATCCCCCCGCTCGCGGTCGGCAGGAAAGCAGGACCGGACGGGCCGCACCGAGCGTCCCCCGTCCGCGCTCCGCGGAGCCCGACCGGCGTGACACCGAGCCGCTCGGCGCCTCCCGCGGGTGGGGCCGGTGATCACAGCAAAGCCCCGGCTGGCCTGCATTGATCCGCCCCGGCTGCTGGCTGGACTGGACGAGGCGTACCGGCTGGACCGTGTCGGCCATCTGACGGTGCACGGGCAGATGCCCGCTTTGCGCGCCGATGAACTGGTGGCCCTCGCGGAGAACATCGACCTGCGCGGCCGTGGTGGCGCCGGGTTCCCGTTCGCCAAAAAACTCACCTCCGTCATCGAGTCGGCGGCGCGGCGGGACGGCCGCTGCGCCGTGGTGGTCAACGGCAGTGAGGGCGAGCCCAGCTGTCTGAAGGACACCGCACTGCTGCTGCACACTCCGCATCTGGTGATCGACGGCGCGATGCTGGCCGCCGAGGCGCTCGGTGCGGAGGACGTGTGCATCGCGGTGCACCGGCCGGATGTCGAGGAGTCGATCGCCGCCGCCATCGCCGAACGCGCCCCGAGCGGGCCCCGGCTGCGGGTCTCCCGCACTCCGGACCGCTTCGTCGCCGGTGAGGGCGGTGCCGTCATCAACGGCATCAGCGGCGCCCCGGCCATCCCCAACGGCCGGAAGATCCGGACCAGTGACAGCGGGCTCGGGGGGCTGCCCACCCTGCTGTCCAACACCGAGACCTTCGCTCAGCTCGCCGTGGCGGCGCGGATGGGCGCCCTGCCGTACCGCTCGGTGGGGCTGCCCACCGAACCGGGCACCACCCTGCTGACGGTGGCGGGCAAGTTCGTGATGGAGACCCCGACCGGGGTCCCGCTGACCTACATCCTGGATCTGTGCAACCTCACCCCCGGCCAGGGCGTTCTGGTCGGTGGGTACCACGGCAAGTGGCTGGACCCGAACAGCATCCACGCCACCACCATCTCCCGTGAGTCCATGAAGAAGTACGGCGCCCGGCTGGGCGCCGGGGCGGTGCTGCCGATCCCCGAGGACACCTGCCCGCTCGGTGAGACCGCGCGGGTGACACGCTGGCTGGCCGCGGAGACGGCCGGTCAGTGCGGACCGTGTTTCATCGGGCTGCCCGCGCTCGCGGACGCGCTGGGTCAGGTGGAGCGCGGTGGCGGCCAGAGCGCCGTCGACACGGTGCGGGCGTACATCAACTCCGTGAAGAAGCGCGGGGCATGCAGCCACCCCGACGGTACGGCCGGTTTTGTGACCACCGCGCTGGACGCCTTCCCGGAGGAGATCGAGGCCCATGCGCTGGGCCTGGGCTGCGGCCGGCCCACCCTCGGTGTGCTGCCGCTGCCCGAGGACTCCCAGCCACTCGCGCTGCCCCCGGGACCGTCGGCGGCCGAGCCCCGGCGGGAACGGGAGCCGCGGGCACGGATGGAGCAGCTCATCGTGGACTGGTCGCTGTGCCAGGGCCACGGGCTGTGCGCGGACATCATCCCCGATGTGCTCCAGCTGGGCATCGACGGCTATCCGGCCTCGGCGAAGATGGATGTGCCACGTCAGCTGCGAGCCCAGGCGGTCCGCGCGGTGCGGCGCTGTCCGGCGCTGGCGCTGCGCATCGAGGAGTAGCCGCCCTCCCGTACCCCGCGTCACCCACGACGGCCGCCAAGAACGGCCGTCGACTGCTGTGCGCTCAAGGATCCCGCGTTTTTTGCGTCGGATGACAAAATCCGGGCCCGCTGAACGTCGCCCGGCACCGGCTCCGTATGCACATGACGTCGGCGCAAACACCGCCGGACCAAGAGAGATTGCAGAGGAATGGTCATGGAGAAGCGGCGTCAGATCGCATTCGCCGGAGTGTCCGTCGCGATGGTTCTGCTGACGGCGGCGTGTGGCAGCAGCAAGGACGACTCCTCCGGTCAGAGCTCCAATGTCCAGCCCGCCGGCGGTGCCCAGAACGTGGGATCGAGCGCGGGCGCCGGCTCGAGCGCCGCCTCCTCCGGTGCGGCCGGTGGCTACCAGGCGGGCGGGGACACGGGCGCCGCGGCGGGTTCCGGTGACACCGGGAAGTCCGGCCCGGCCAAGGAAGTGACCGTCAAGAAGGACGCCAAGCTGGGCGAGATCGTGACCGACGCCAAGGGCTGGACGCTCTACCGGTTCGACGAGGACACCCCCAAGCCGGCCAAGTCCAACTGCAACGACGCCTGCGCCACCAAGTGGCCGCCGGTGCCCGCCGACGACGCCGCCGCCGGAACCGGTGTCGACAAGTCCAAGCTGGGCTCGGTCACCCGCTCCGACGGCACCAAGCAGCTGACACTCGAGGGCTGGCCGGTCTACCGTTACGCGGGTGACACCAAGGCGGGCGACACCAAGGGCCATGGCGTGGGCGGCACCTGGAACGCGCTGGCGCCCGACGGCAAGCCGGCCGGCAAGAAGGCCGCCGGTACGGACGAGAGCCTCCAGCTGATGGTGAACAGCAACGCCAAGCTCGGCAAGATCATCGTGGATGGCAAGGGCATGACGGTCTACCGGTTCAACAAGGACAGCGCGTGGCCGATGAAGACCGGCTGCCTCGGCGCCTGCCTGGACACCTGGAAGCCGCTCAAGGCCGTGAACACCTCCAAGGTCGCCGGTCTCGACGCCTCGAAGGTCACCTCCTTCACCCGTCCCGACGGCACCAAGCAGGCCGCCTTCGACTGCTGGCTGCTCTACACCTTCACCGGGGACACCAAGCCCGGCGACACCAACGGCCAGGGCAAGGCGGGCCAGTGGTTCGCGGTCACCGACAAGGGCAAGAAGGCGGGCGTCGCCGCGGCGCAGTAGCCGCACCAACACGGTCACCGCAGCGGGAGGCCCGAGGCCGCAGAGGACCCGGGCCTCCCCGACGGACTCTCAACGGGAGGTTGTAGTGTCACCCGCACTCCGTGCCACCGCGCTCTGCGCGGCGTTGCTGTTCCTGAGCGGCTGCGCCGGGAACAGCAAGGCGCACGACGCCGCGAAACATCCGGAGGAGAAGGCGGCACCTTCCGCCAAGGAGTTCGGCAAACCCGGCAAACCCGCCTCGCTGACCGGGATCGCCGATGCCATCGGCTGCAAGGCGAAGGTCATCACCGAGGTGGAGGAGCTGCGGCAGGGCGCCTGCACCTCCGGCAAGAACCGGTACACGATGCTGACCTTCGCCACCGAGAAGGGCCAGCACGCCTGGCTGTCGACGTCCAAGGACTACGGGGGCACCTACCTGGTCGGCAAGCGCTGGTCGGTGACGGGCTTGTCCACCGGCTCGCTCACACCCCTGCGGGAGAAGATCGGCGGGGACATCGAGCACGGGTCCATGTCCCACGGCGGCTCCGGATCCCACGGAGGCTCCGACCCGAAGGGCGGGTCCGGCTCGCACGGCTCCGGCTCGCACGACGGGATGGACGGGATGTGAGCCGCGCCGCCGACCGGGCGGCGAAGCGTGTCAGCCGGTCATGCCACCCTGGTCTCGGCCCACCTGACCAGATCGGGGTCGGCGAGGGTGTCGACCCACAGGTCCACCGGGGGGCGTTCGTCCACCGGTTTCCGCGGGCCGACACCGAGCACTCTCAGCCCGGCACGTGAGGCGGAGAGAAACCCGCAGTGGGAGTCCTCGACCGCGAGGGCGTCGCCGGGGGCCGCACCGCACAGACGGGCGGCCTCCAGATAGACATCGGGATACGGTTTGGGCCGCATCTCCCCTTCGGGGACCAGCACATGACCGAAGTGCCGCAGCAGCCCCGCCTTGGCGAGCCCGTCCTCGACCACGTCCCGCGGGCAGTTGCTCGCGATGGCCAGCGGTGCGAACACCGCGGCCTTCTCCACCAGTTCCGGCGCCCCGGGCATGGTGACCGGGTTCTCGGCCACCAGGGTGCGGAAGGCGTCGAGCAGTTGCCCGGTCATCTGCTCGGCGAGTTCGGGGTGCCCGGCGAATTCGGCCAGCAGACGGCCGCATTCGCTGTAGTGAAGTCCCTTGGTGCGCTGGGCGAACTCTTCGGTGGGGGCGGTGCCGTGCTCTCTCAGCACCATTTCACGCGCCTCCTCCCAGTGCCGTTCGGAATCCATGAGGGTGCCGTCGCAGTCGAAGACGATGGCGGCTGGGGTCCATGCGAGGAGCTTTTCGGCTGTCATCTGCCTGCCGTTCCATGGGAGGTGGGGGAATCGGCGCAGGGGGTGCCTGTACCTGCGGGGAGCAGCACAGTGGATTTCCTGGCGGCTCGGTACGCGAATGCGTTGACCGCTGCTGTCCGATGCGCGAGCGCCTATTCGCGTGCGCGACATGGGAGGCGGTACAGACGGAGAATCCGCCTGCCCGAAACATAACGATCACTACGTTAATTGGATGACCCGGAGTAAGCAAGTCGTCACGCAATGTCGGCGATTTGTTCACCGCTGCGCGCGTTCGTCGCTCAATGCGTCCGTCGTACAGTGTGTTTGACGGTCAGAAGTGCGGTCAGAGGTATTGGAGCACCCCGACCGCCGTACAGATCTCCGCCTGCCGCAGCCGGAAGACACACGTCCTGCCGTGGGAGGTGCACTCGACCACGGCGGGCGGATACGACTCGGTGAAGCGGATCGCCTTCAGCCGGCAGGCGACAGGCCGGGTCAGCGACCCGTCGGTGGCCAGCGCCGCGGCCTGCCGGGCGCTCTCCAGCAGCACCAGACCGGGGACATGGTCGCTCCAGTGGTCGTAGAAGAATGGGTGGCGGGGGTCGGCCGGATCGAGGTACACCACTCCCCCGTCCCGTACCACCAGCACGTCCCGGGCTGCGGGAACGGCCAGTTGCCCGGGTGAGGGGCGGACCGCGGCGCGCAGTCTGCGCCGTGCGGTCTGCCCCGAGGCGGCCGAGCGGGTCTCCGCGTAGGAGGTGCCGTCGAGGAATCGCGCGGTGCCTCCGGCCCAGGCGAACCGTCTGCCGCCCGCCGAGAGGGCGATGTCAAGCCGCATCCCCGAGACGAAGCGCCCGGAGGGCGTGGTGTGGAGGTCCGTCACGGCAGCGTGGCAGGTGATGTCGGTGGCGCCGTGCGGCGCGCGCGGCTCGGCCTCGGGGTCGAGCCGGTAGAACAGGTCGCGGATCAGGAAGTGTGCGCCCGCGGGCACCGCGTAGTACCGGGTGGGGATGTAGATGCCCAGTTCACGCAGGGTTTCCGCGATCATCAGCGGATGGTGTCTGCCGTCCCCGCCGTGCGGGAAGGTCGGATGGGAGCGGGGCCACTGGGCGGCGGCCTCGAAGCGGTCGTCACCCAGCGTACGGACATCGGTGAGCAGCACCTCGGCCACCGAGACCCGGTGCACCGCCTCGCGCTCCACCGTGCGGGACCAACTGAGCGGCCGCCCGGTGGGACCGGAGGACTCCGAAAGGCCGCAAGCCTCACGAACGATCACTATAAAATACTAATAATGTTTGACCTGTCTCGCCTCATCTCCATGAGGGGGCGGAATTCCGCTAAGTTCGCTGCGTACACAAAGCGGCTGATGAAGGACGGCGAACACGTGCAAGAGCGGGCCGAACAAACGCGCCGATCCCTTCTGGAAGCGGCCGCATCCCTCTTCGACGAACGCGGATACGCCGGAACGAGCATCAGCGACATCACTCATCGGTCCGGGCACACCAGCGGCGCCATGTATTTCCACTACACGAGCAAGGAAAGGCTCGCGCTCGCCGTGGTGGAGGAGCACTTCGCCACCTGGCCCCCGCTGATCGAGCAGCACACCGCCATCGACACCCCCGCGCTGGAGCAACTGGTCCGGCTCAGCTATGCGGTGGCCCGCGCCTTCCGCGATGACATCGTGGTACGGGCGGGGGCCCGGCTGTGGACCGAGCGCACCTTGATCGACGCGCAGTTTCCGCCGCCCTTCGTGGGCTGGATCGACGCGGTGGCAAAGATGCTGGAGAAGGCCCAGGCCGAGGACGAGCTCGCCGCCCACGTCGATCCGCAGGCCGCGGCCCGGACCGTGGTGTGCGCCTTCTTCGGTCTGCACACCGTCTCGGAGGCGCTCGACGGACGACGGCTGGTCGAGGACCATCTGACCGATCTGTGGACGCTGCTGCTGCCCTCGCTCCAGGCCCGCCCCGGCACCGCCGCCGAACTGCTGGCGGCGGCCCGGAGCACGGACCCGGTACCGCTGCGCGCCGACGGCCGGGCCGTCGGCGCGGACGAGGCGTGAGCGGGGCCCAGGCCCTGGGCAGGACCTACTTCCAGATCTCGCCGACCCATTCCGGGTGGTCGACAAACGGGTTCCGGTTGTGCTGGATGGTGTCGTAGATGACGTCGTTGCGGTGCTTCTCGAAGGCGTCCGGCGGGTCCTCGTCGTTCCACTTCTTCAGCACGGACAGCCGCCCGAGGTTGGGCTGGGTGCCGTTGTCCACCTTGTCGTTGACCTCCAGGTCGGGGAAGTCGTCGTCGCCCTCGTAGCGCACGGACATGTAGAGGACCATCCGGGCCACATCACCCTTGACCTGGTCCCGCGGCTCGAAGGAGTCGTCGTCGGTGCGGTTGCCCGGCGCTCCTTCGACCTCGGATCCGCCCTCGTCGAAGTCCTTGTTGCCGCGGATGCTGTTGACCGTCACATTGGCCGGACGCAGATGATGGACATCGGTCCCGGGGCCGGTCGCGGTGCCGAAGTCGCCGTGCGACTTGGCCCAGACGTGCTCACGGTTCCACTGGTCGGGTCCGGAACCGTTCGCGTCCTTGCTCTGTGACGTCCCGCTGTAGAGCAGGATCACATTCGACGGGTTGTCCGGGTCCTCGTCGGTCTTCTTGAGGGCGTCCCAGACCTCGTCGTACGACAGCTTGGTGACGTCGGTGCTGATGATCGTGTGCAGCGCGTCCTTCAGAGGCTCACCGGTCTTGCCGATCGCGTCCTTGTAGTAGGTGTCGTCGTACGGCGTGGAGGTGGCCGTGACCTCGGCGGTTGCCGGGGCCTGTGCCGTGACGGCGATGGTGGCGACGCCGGCCAGCAGGGCCAGGGATTTCCAGCGGTTGACACGGGTGACGTGCACAGGTGGTCCTTTCCCCGATTTACGACCGTTGTTCGATCCCCGAAAGCGTGTCAGACACATGATCGTCCGATGGTGAACAATCTGCGGAGGTTCGGTGTCAGGGCCATGACCGAATGGGAGAAGTCAACGGGGTCTTTCGAGCCACCGATCAGGATCGGCCGTGCCAGGACTCCCAGAGCGCGGCGTAGGTCCCCTCCCGGCCCACCAGCTCCTTGTGCGGGCCCAGTTCGGTGATCCGGCCCCGCTCCATGACGGCGACCCGGTCGGCGTCATGCGCGGTGTGCAGCCGGTGGGCGATCGCGATGACGGTGCGCCCCTGGAGAACGGCGGCCATCGAACGCTCCAGACGGCGGGCCGTGCGCGGATCGAGCAGCGAGGTGGCCTCGTCCAGCACCAGGGTGTGCGGATCGGCCAGCACCAGCCGGGCGAGCGACAGCTGCTGGACCCGATCCGGCGGCAGGGCGGTGCCGCCCGCCCCCACTCGGGTGTCGAGGCCCGTCTCCTGGGCCCATCCCAGGGCGCCCACCACGTCCAGGGCCCGTTCCAGCGCACGGTCATCGGCACCGGGCCGGGCGAGGAGCAGATTCTCCCGCAGGGTGCCGCGGAAGACATAGCTCTCCTGGGTCACCAGGGCGACCTGACCGCGCAGTTCGTCCGGCGGAAGCCCGGTGAGGGGGACACCGCCGACGGTGACCGCACCGGTGCGCGGCGCCTCGATCCCGGCGAGCAGTCTGCCCAGGGTGGACTTCCCCGCACCGGACGGCCCGACGACGGCCAGCCGTTCACCGGGCTCGATGTCCAGGTCGATGCCGCGCAGCACATCCTCCCCGCCGGGATAGGCGTAGGTCACCTGGCGCAGGGCGAGCGCCCGGTGCCGGGGAACGGACGCGGTGGCATGCCCCGCGGCGGGCTCGGGGCCGCGGTGGACGCCGAGCAGCCGGGCCAGCGAGGCGGCACCGGCTTGGAGGTCGCCCAGGGAGTACAGCAGCAGGTCGACCGGGCCCAGCAGTTGTTGGACGTACAGGGTGGCGGCGGTGACCGCGGCCAGCGAAACCATGCCGTGGAGGGCGAACGCACCACCGATGACCAGGGTCGCGGCCACCGGCAGCACATAGGCGGTGTCGATGACCGGCAGAAAGACGGTGAGCAGTCCGATGGTGCGGCGCTCGGCCGCGTAGGACCCGGCGATATCGCGGTCGGCGCGCTCGGCCCGGCGCCGCGCCAGGCCCAGCGCCTCGACGGTGCGGGCGCCTTCGACGGTCTCGGTCAGCCCCTCGGTGATCGCGGCGTAGGAGGCGCTCTGTTCCAGGAACGCCACCCGCCACCGGCGGAAGAACCACCGCCCCGCGCCCCAGAGGAAGGGCACCGCGATCAGACAGGGAAGGGCCAGCAGCGGGCCGACCACGAACAGCGCGCCCAGGGTGACGCCGATGGTGACGAGGGCGGTCATGGCGGACGGGAGCGCGGTGCGCACCGCGCTGGAGAGCCGCTCCACATCGCGGGTGGTGCGGGTGACCAGCTCGCCGGTGCCCGCCCGTTCGACGGTGGCCGGTGACAGCGCGAGCACCTCGTCGACGAACCGTTCGCGCAGTGCGGCCAGGACCTTTTCGCCCAGGCGCGCCGAGGCGTACTGGGCGGCGTGGGTCAACAGCGCCTGGGCGACGATGAAGACGCAGATCAGCAGGGCGGTACGGGCGATGGCACCGCCCCAGCCACGGGTGTCCTCGACCAGTCCGCCCAGCAGCCAGGGCCCCACCAGACCGCAGCCGGCGGCGAGTATGTGGAGGGCGAGCACACCGCACAGCTCACGCCGATGGCGCAGCGCGATCCGGCGGGCATGGGCACGGGTCCGCCGGGCCGAAGCCACCGGCAGTGTCGCACTGGCGCTCATAGGGCGTCCTCCCTGGCCACGACGGCCCGGTAGCGGCTGTCGGCGAGGAGTTGGGCGTGCGACCCCTGGGCGACGGCCTTGCCGCTCTCGATGTGGACGACGTGGTCGGCCCGGTCGAGGACGACGGGACTGCTGGTGAAGACGAGCGTGGTCCGCCCGGCGCGCAGGGCGGACAGCCCATGGGCGATCCGGGCCTCGGTGTGGGCGTCGACCGCGCTGGTGGGCTCGACCAGGATCAACAGCTCGGGGTCGGCCACGAGGGCGCGGACCAGCCGGAGCCGCTGCTGCTGTCCGCCGGAGAAGGTGCCCCCGGACACGGTGACGGTGTCATCGAGCCCGTGGGGCAGCGCGGTCACGATGTCCTGTGCGGACGCGGCGTCGACGGCCCGCTCCAGCAGGTCGTCCGAGCCGTGCTCACCGCGCAGTTCGGCACGCAGCGGCCCGGCGAAGAGCCGGTCGGCGTTGTCGGCGACGAGGATGCGGCGGCGCACCTCGGCGAGGGGCAGATCGCTCAGCGGGAGATCGCCGAGGGTGACCGCGGAGTCGGTGTAGCGGCCGAGCCGCTCGGCGAGGGTGGTGGCATCGGCGGAGGAGGCGCAGACCACGGCCGTGAGACGGCCCGGTGCCACCGTGAGCCCGGACGCGGGGTCGGCCAGGGCGGCGGGTCCGCCGTCCGGGCCCGGGGCGGCGGAGCCGGACTCCAGCGTGGGCCGGAGCGCGAGGAAGCGGACGACCCGGCGGGCGGCGACATGGCCGCCGGTGAGCTTGCTGACGGCACCCGTGATCCGGCGCAGCGGGTCGGTGAGGTAGACGGCGTAGCCGTAGAACGCCACGAGCTGGCCGGCGCCGATCCGGCCGGTGGCCACGTAGTGCGCGCCGAGCCAGACGACAACCGTGGTGAGCAGCCCCGGGAGCAGCACCTTCGCGGCGTCGAACAGGGCCTCCACCCGGGCCACCGCCACTCCGGCGGCGCGCACCCGCTGGGAGTCCGCGCGGTAGCGGGCGGCGACGGCCTCCTCACCACCGATCCCGCGCAGGACGCGCAGTCCGCCGACGATGTCGACCGCGCGGCCGGTCAGTTCGGCCTGCTGCTCGCGCAGCCGCTGCCGTCGGCGGTGGAGCGGACGGATCAGCAGCGCGATCGCCCCCGCCATGAGCGGCACGCCGATCAGCACCACCAGGCCCAGCTGCCAGGAGGTGGTCAGCAGGATCGCGGCCACCACACCCACGGCGACGACGGCGCCGCCGCCCCGGACGGTCTCGGCGAGCGCGTCGCCGAGCTGGGAGAGGTCGGCCACCCCCGCGTTCACCACCTCGCCCTTGGTCGCCCGCCCCCGTAACGAGGCACCGAGCCCGGCCGCCTGACGAGTGATGTGCTGAGCCGTGCGGTAGGAGGCGCCGAGCCGGGTGGTGAGGGCGGCGCGGTCGCGCAGGATGCCCGCGGCGGCCTGGATCACCCCGAGGGCCACCACCGCCCCGCCCCACAGCAGCAGCGCCCGCTGGTTCTCCGCGATGATTCCGGTGTCGATGGCCCGGCCGATCACGGCGGGTACCAGCGCCTGGGACAGCACATGGACAATGCCGTAAAGAACGCCTAAGCAGAGCGAATTCCTCTGATCAGCGGCAAGCCATAACAGATAGGATGTAGGAGAGCGCAGGTCCGGAGATCCGGTATCCGGATCGGGGAAGCGTCGCATGGCGACGACGATGCCAGTGACACCGGGTCCATCGCGCGGGTGTTTTTCCCGCGCACGCCCTGGGGCCATGCGTGGACGACAGGGGGCGGGGCACTCGCCCCCAGATGACGTGGCCACCGTCGTACGAACTCCGGGAGGACACCGTGGCACGGCAGACCGACCCGATTCCCCCGCACCCGGCACTGTGTGACCCCGGGCCGCCGTCGCCCGCACCGTCACCCGGTCCGGGCGGCCCGGAGCCGGGTCCCACACCGGGACCGGTGCCCGGCCCGCCGCCGGGACCGCCGCCCGACCCGGTGCCCACTCCCCCGCCCAGCCCGCCGCCCAGCCCGCCGCCGAGCCCCACACCGGGGCCGCCGCCGGGCCCGTCCCCGGATCCGGTGCCCAGACCGCCGGGCCCCGACCCGGTCCCGGATCCATCACCGGCCCCGGGGCCGCTCACCTGAGCCGTACCGCCCTCGCGCCCCGTCGTGCCCCGATCGCACGGCGGGGCGCGGCGCCGGCACCGGCACCGGTGCACACTTGCGCGAGAACCAACGTTCTCCTACGGTGGTGAACCAGCGGAGAGAACGATCGTTCTCCACCGTTTCCACCGTGCCAACGCTCAAGGAGATTCCGCCATGGCCGACCAGAAGCCCCCGCTGCCGCCCTTCACCGAGGAGACCGCACGTCTGAAGGTCCAGCTCGCCGAGGACGCGTGGAACACCAAGGACCCCGCCCGGGTCGCCCTCGCGTACACCGAGGACTCCGAGTGGCGTAACCGCGATGTGTTCCTGCGCGGCCGGAGTGAGATCGTCGAATTCCTGACCGCCAAGTGGGAGCGCGAACTCGACTACCGGCTGCGCAAGGAGCTGTGGGCCTTCACCGGCAACCGGATAGCCGTCCGCTTCGAGTACGAGTACCACAACACCGAGGGCCGGTGGTTCCGCGCCTACGGCAACGAGAACTGGGAGTTCGACGAGAACGGCTTGATGCGCAAGCGCTACGCCAGCATCAACGACCTGCCCATCACCGCCGAGGAGCGCCGCATCGCGGTGTGACTCCAGGCGGGGCGGGCGGCGGCGCTGCCACCGCATGTCGAGGAGAGGCGATGGAGAAGCAGATGTCCCCCGGCACCGCCCCGGCTCGCCCCGTACTGGAGCCCGCCGCCGCGGAGTTCGCCGAAGCCAGTGCCAAGCCGCCGTTCCTGTACCAGATGTCGCCCGCCGAGGGCCGCAGAACGGTGGACGAGGTGCAGTCGGGTCCGGTGCCCAAACCGGAGGTGGACGAGGAGTGGATCAGCGTCACCGGGATCCCCGAGGGTGGCGTCAAGGCGCGGATCCTCCGTCCGCCGGGGATGGGCGGCACCCTGCCGGTGATCCTCTACATCCACGGCGCGGGCTGGGTTTTCGGCAACGCCCACACCCATGACCGGCTGGTCCGGGAGCTGGCCGTCCGGGTCGGCGCCGCCGTGGTCTTCCCCGAGTACGACCTCTCCCCCGAGGTCCACTACCCGGTGGCCCTGGAACAGAGCTACGCGGTCGGGCAGTGGATCGTGGCGCATGGCGAGGGGGCGGGTCTCGACCCCGCGCGGATCGCGGTGACCGGCGACTCGGTGGGCGGCAACATGTCCGCCGCCCTCACCCTGCTGGCCAAGGAGCGCGGTGATCTCTCCCTGGTCCAGCAGGTGTTGTTCTACCCCGTCACCGACGCCGCCTTCGACACCGGCTCCTACCAGCAGTTCGCCGACGGCTACTACCTCACCCGCGAGGGGATGCGGTGGTTCTGGGACCAGTACACGACCGACCCGGCCCAGCGCGCCGAGATCACCGCCTCCCCGCTGCGCGCCGATGTCGCCCAGCTCGCCGGGCTGCCTCCGGCCCTGGTGATCACCGGCGAGGCCGATGTGCTGCGGGACGAGGGAGAGGCCTACGCGGACAAGCTGCGGGCGGCCGGGGTACCGGTCACCGCCGTGCGGATGCAGGGCATCATCCACGACTTCCTCATGCTCGACGCGCTCCGCGACACCCAGGCCGCGCGCGCCGCGCTCACCCTGGCCGTGGACACCCTGCGCGGCGCACTGCGCACCGGCTGAACCGGCCCCCGGGGCTCACGGGGCTCACTTCCCCGCGGCGCGCTTCGCCTGCCGCTTGACCTCCTGCTTGTGGGCGCGGACCTTGTCCAGCGACTCGGGGCCGGTGATGTCGGCCACCGAGCGGTACGAGCCCTCCTCGCCGTAGGCCCCGGCGGCCTCACGCCACCCCTCGGGCCCGGCCCCTACCCGCTTGCCGAGGAGCGCCAGAAAGATCTGGGACTTCTGCTTGCCGAAACCGGGCAGGTCGGTCAGCCGCCGGAGCAGCTCGGCGCCGCTGCCCACATCGCGCCACACGGCCTCCGCGTCACCGTCGTAGGTTTCGACGAGGTACTGGCACAGCTGATGGACCCGCTTGGCCATCGCCCCGGGGTAGCGGTGCACGGCGGGCTTCTGCGACAGCAGCTCCGCGAACCGCTCGGGGTCGTACGCGGCGATCTCCTGTGCGTCCAGATCGTCCGACCCCATGCGCTGCGCGATGGTGTACGGGCCGGAGAACGCCCACTCCATGGGGACCTGCTGATCGAGCAGCATCCCGATCATGAGGGCCAGCGGGCTGCGCCCGAGCAGGGCGTCGGCCTCGGGCTGCTGGGCGAGTCGCACGGTGACGTCCATCCCCGCACTGTACCCGGGGCCTCCGCCCTGAACTCCGGATCCTCAACATTCCCCCCAAAAGCGCATAAACATAAACCAATATGGCCGAATTGCGAGGGGTTAAGGATCATGCGACTGTGGTGGGGACCGCCGTGACATCGGACCACGGAGGCGAGTGACCATGTCAGCAACCGCGACTCGCCGACGACGCCATGACGACACGCCCGACACCGGCGGTGCCTTCCAGCGTCTGTCCCGACTGCCCTCCGGACCCGAGCGCGACGCCCTGCGCGAGGCCATCATCTGCGCCTGGCTGCCGGTCGCGAAGCGGCTGGCGCTGCGCTTCCGCAACAAGGGCGAGAACATGGAGGACCTCACCCAGGTGGCCTCGCTGGCCCTGGTGAAGGCCGTCGACCGCTATGACCCGAACCTCGGGCACGCCTTCCCCTCCTATGCGATCCCGGTCATCACCGGTGAGCTCAAGCGGCACTTCCGCGACTATCTGTGGACGCTGCACATCCCCCGCAACATCCAGGAGGTGCGCTCCCGCACCCGCTCCGCCCGCGACGCGCTGGAACAGGAGCTGGGCGGGCGTACCCCCACCGTCACCGAGATCTGTCTGCGCACCGGGATGCCGCAGGAGGATGTGAAAGCCGGCCTCGAGGCCAGCGCCTCCTGCACCCCGCTGTCCCTCAACGCCGCCGTGCAGGGCGCCGAGGAGCGGCTGCTCGCCGAGACGGTGGGCGCCGACGACGCCGCGATCGAACGCGTCGTCAACCGGGAGGCGCTGCGGGTCCTGATCTCGCATCTCTCGGAACAGGACCGCTATGTGCTGTACCTGCGGTTCTTCGCCGGGCTCTCGCAGAGCCAGATCGGCGAGATCCTCGGCTTCTCGCAGATGCACATATCCCGCAGGCTCTCCCGGCTCTACAGCGAGCTGCGCCAAGGGCTGATGGCCTACGCCTGACCGCCCGCAAGACCAAGAACAGTGAAGAGTTCCGACCCCCGGCAGGAGGTGCCGATGCGCTCCGAGACCGCCCGTATCGCCGCGGACGACGCCCTGCTGGTGGGAGATCTCGCCCTGCCCGAACACCCCATCGGCGTGGTGGCCTTCGCACACGGCAGCGGCAGCTCCCGGCACAGCCCGCGCAATCGCGCGGTGGCCCAGGTGCTCCAGCGGGCGGACCTCGCCACCTTGCTGTTCGATCTGCTCACCGAGGCCGAGGAGCGGGTGGACGCGGTCACCGCCGAGCACCGCTTCGATATTCCGCTGCTGGGGCGGCGGCTGGTGGGGGCGGTGGACTGGCTCGCCGGGCATCCGGCCACCAGCGACCTGCCGGTCGGTCTGTTCGGCGCCAGCACTGGCGCCGCGGCGGCGCTGACCGCCGCGGCGGAGCGGCCGGACCGGGTGCGGGCCGTGGTCTCGCGCGGCGGGCGCCCGGATCTCGCGGGCGGGGCGCTGAACCGGGTGCGCGCTCCGGTACTGCTGGTGGTGGGCGGGGACGACCATGAGGTGCTGCGGCTGAACGAGCAGGCCGCCGCCATGCTCGCCGCGCCGCACGAGGTCCATGTGGTGCCCGGCGCGACCCATCTGTTCGAGGAGCCCGGAACCCTGGAGCAGGCGGCCGAGGCGGCACGCGACTGGTTCGCGCGGATGTCCCGCCGTCCGGCCCGCGGCGCCCGGCACTGACCACAGCTAAGCGGCCTCGCTGAAGTCCGGTGCGGTTCGGGTTGCGGCCCGAAGGAGCGCGGGGCTGTGTCGATGTGCGGCTCCGCCGCGGCTGTGTCGATGTGCGGCTCCGCCGCGTGGGCGACCGGCCACGACGCGGCCGCGGACGAACGACCGCACCTCTCGGCACTTCCCGCGGAGCGCTTAGGTCCTGTCCTGTCGATCTTCGTGGATCAGCCCGCGGCGTCTGGTGCCGTGGATCGCAAGGCGGAGGGTCGTCCTCGTACTGGGCGTACTCGGAAGATCCCGACAACGCGGCGAGGCGCGGTACCAGGCGTCGCGGACCCGCGAAGATCGGCAGGACAGGGCCTAGGTGCTGCCCAGCACCTGCCGCAGGTCGTAGGAGACCGGCTCCTCGAGCTGGGCGTAGGTGCAGTCGCGCGGATCGCGGTCGGGGCGCCAGCGGCGGAACCGGGCGGTGTGCCGGAAGCGGTCGCCCTGCATGTGGTCGTACGCCACCTCACAGACCCGCTCGGGGCGCAGCGGCACCCAGGACAGATCCTTGACGCCGGTCCAGCGGCTGGGCGCGCCCGGCATCCGGGACTGTGCGTGTGCCTCCTCGCGGGCCCACTCCGCCCAGGGGTGGCCCTCGACGGTGGGCATGCGCAGCGGTTCCAGCTCGGTCATCAGCTCCTGGCGCCGGCGCATGGGGAAGGCGGCGGACACCCCGACGTGCTGGAGGCGGCCGGTGGTGTCGTACAGGCCGAGCAGCAGTGAGCCGACGACCGGGCCGGACTTGTGGTGGCGCAGTCCGGCGACGACGCAGTCGGCGGTGCGCTCGTGCTTGACCTTGACCATGACGCGTTCGCCCGGCCGGTAGCCGAGGTCGAAGGGTTTGGCGACGACTCCGTCCAGCCCCGCGCCCTCGTATTGCTCGAACCACTGCCGGGCCACCTGCTGGTCGTCGGTCCAGGGGGCGGTGAAGACCGGGTCGGTGGTCGCGCGCAGCGCCTCGGTGAGGGCGTCCCGGCGCTCCCGCAGCGGGGTGTCCATCAGCGAGGCGTCGCCAAGGGCGAGGAGGTCGAAGGCGACGAAGCTCGCGGGGGTGGTCCCGGCCAGCATCCGGACCCGGGAGTCGGCGGGGTGGATGCGCTCCAGCAGGGCGTCGAAGTCCAGCCGTCCGCCGCGCACGATGACGATCTCGCCGTCCAGCACACAGCGCGGCGGGAGCTGGGCGAGCAGGGCCTCGGCCAGTTCGGGGAAGTAGCGGGTGAGCGGTTTGCCGGTGCGGCTGCCGATCTCCAGCTCGTCGCCGTCGCGGAAGACGATGGCCCGGAAACCGTCCCACTTGGCCTCGTAGCGCATCCCCGCGGGGATGGTGGCCGCGGACTTGGCCAGCATCGGCGCGACGGGGGGCATCACCGGAAGGTCCATGGTGTCCGATTGTGCGTCCGTCGAGGGCCGGGCGCCCGCCGGGAGGTGACCTTGGGCGGTCGGGCCTAGCGTGACGGTATGGGAGAGACGGTGGAGCTCACGGTCGGTGAGCGTACGGTGCGGCTGTCCAACCCCGGGAAGGTGTACTTCCCGGGGCGCGGCTTCACCAAGCTGGACCTCGCCCGCTACTACCTGGCGGTCGGCGACGGTGTGCTGCGGGCGCTGCGGAACCGGCCGACGACGCTGGAGCGCTACCCGGACGGCGTAGAGGGGGAGTCGTTCTTCCAGAAGCGGGCGCCCAAGAACCTGCCCGACTGGATCCCCACCGGCCGTATCTCCTTCCCCAGCGGGCGGCACGCGGACGAGATCTGCCCGACCGAGGTGGCGGCGGTGGTGTGGGCGGCCAACCTGGGCTGTCTGACGTTCCATCCCTGGCCGGTGCGGTGCGAGGACACCGAGCACCCCGACGAGCTGCGGATCGACCTCGACCCGCAGCCGGGCACCGACTACTGGGACGCGGTGCGCGCGGCGGGCGAGCTGCGCGAGGTGCTGGACGAGCTGGGGCTGCGCGGCTGGCCCAAGACCTCGGGCGGCCGGGGGCTGCACGTCTTCGTCCCGATCGAGCCGCGGTGGACCTTCACCCAGGTACGACGGTCCGCGATCGCCGTCGCGCGGGAGCTGGAGCGGCGGGCGCCGGAGCGGATCACCACCGCGTGGTGGAAGGAGGAGCGCGGGAGCAAGATCTTCGTGGACTACAACCAGACCGCCCGCGATCGCACCATCGCCAGCGCGTATTCGGTCCGCCCCCGGCCGGACGCCCCGGTCTCCGCGCCGCTGCGCTGGGAGGAGGTGCCCGACGCCCGGCCGCAGGACTTCGATCTGGCGACCATGCCGGTGCGCTACCGCGAACTGGGCGATGTGCACGCCGATATGGACGGGCACGCCTTCCGGCTGGACAGCGCGCTGGAGCTGGCCGACCGGGACGAGAAGGAACACGGTCTGGGCGATCTGCCCTATCCGCCGGAGCATCCCAAGATGAAGGGCGAGCCGAAGCGGGTGCAGCCGAGCCGGGCGAAGACCGAGGACTGAGCCACCCCCTGGCCGGATCGGCATGCTGTGCAAACATTGCGCCATGTCTGCCGCCCCGCACTTCGCGCACACCGACCGCCACCGGGTCGCGGTGCTGGTCCGGCACGGGCTGCTGCCGTTCGAACTGGGCATGGCGCACCGGCTGTTCGGCCGGGCCCGATCGGGGGCGGGCGAGCCGCTGTACGAGGTGGTGACATGCGCCCTGATCCCCGGTGAGGTGCGTACCGACTCCGATGTCAGCGTGAACGTCCGCCATGGGCCGGACGCGCTGGCCGAGGCCGACACCGTGATCGTCCCGGCCGCCAACGAGCAGGACCCACCGCAGACCGAGGGCCGTCTCGGCGCCGCGCTCGGCGCCGCGTTCGAGGTGATCCGCCCCGGCACCCGTATCGCCTCGATCTGCACCGGCGCCTTTGTCCTGGCGGCCGCCGGGCTGCTCGACGGCCGCCGGGCGACCACCCACTGGCAGGCCGCCGACCGCTTCCGGGGGCTGTTCCCCGCCGTGGAGCTGGACCCGGACGTCCTCTACACCGACCAGGGCTCGGTCCTCACCTCGGCCGGGGACGCCTCCGGTATCGATCTGATCCTCCATATGATCCGGCGCGACCACGGAGCGGCGGTGGCGGGCGAGGTCGCCCGCGGCGCGGTGGTGGCCCCGCACCGGGACGGCGGCCAGGCCCAGTTCATCCGGCGGCCGGTCCCCGAGCGGCGCGGCTCGTCCACCGGCACGGCCCGCGCCTGGGCGCTGACCCGGCTGGACCGGCCGGTGAGCCTGCGGGAGCTGGCGGATCGGGAGTCGATGAGCGTACGGACCTTCTCCCGGCGGTTCCGCGAGGAGGTCGGGATGACCCCGGTGCAGTGGCTGACGCACGCCCGGGTGGAGCGCGCCCGGCAGCTGCTGGAGGAGACCGATCTGCCGGTGGACCGGATCGCGGCGGACGCGGGGTTCGGGACGGCCGCGTCACTGCGACAGCATCTGCACACCGCGCTCGGTGTCTCCCCCAGCGCCTACCGGTCCACCTTCCGCGGCACCGCGGCACCGTGACCGCCGTCGCCGTCGGACCCCGACGGCGTACGCAACCGGGCCAGCAGCAGCGCCACATCGTCGTCGGGCGCGCCGTGCAGCGCCGCCAGCACCTGGTCGCAGATCCGCTCCAGGGAACCGTGGTGCCGGCGCAGCAGCTGGACCAGGGTGTGCAGTCCGACGTCCAGCGACTGGTGGCGCTTTTCCACCAGCCCGTCGGTGAACAGGGCGAGCAGCGCGCCCTCGGCCAGTTCGCAGTGGACCGCGGCGAAGGGGACACCACCCACGCCCAGTGGCGCTCCGGTGGGGATGTCGATCAGCTCGGCGTCACCGCCGGGATGCACCAGAACCGGGGGCAGATGGCCGGCGGTGGACAGCTCGCACCGCCCGGTGCGCGGGTCACAGACCGCGTAGAGGCAGGTGGCGATGGATTCGCCGAGGCTGAGGGTGATCTCGTCGAGGTGGCGCAGCAGTTCCACGGGGTCCAGGTCGAGCTGGGAGAAGGCCCGGGTGGCGGTGCGCAGTTGGCCCATGATGGCCGCGGCGTGGATGCCCTTGCCCATGACGTCCCCGACCACCAGGCCGACCCGGCCGTCCTGGAGGGGCAGTACGTCGAACCAGTCGCCGCCCGCGGCGCTGACGGCGGGCAGATAGCGTGAGGCGATCTCCAGTCCGTCCAGGTCCCGGGGCTGCTGGGACAGCAGACTGCGCTGGAGGGTGAGCGCGGCGTCGCGCTCCCGCCCGTAGAGCCGGGCGTTGTCGATGCACAGCGCGGCGCGGATGGCCAGTTCGCAGGCGAGGGTGAGGTCCTGTTCGTCGAACGGCCGGGGGTTGACCGTGCGGTGCAGGCTGAGGGTGCCCAGCACACTGCCGCGGGCGATCAGCGGGGCCGCGAGATAGGAGTGGACGCCCTCCCGCTGGAGGACCGCGGCGGCGGACTCATCGCGCGCGATCCGGCGGACGTCCTGCTCGGTGACGTGCGGAACGAAGATCGGCTGGGCGTCGCGCACACATTTGGTGATCAGGCGGGTGGGGCCGTAGCGGGCGATCTCGCCGACCGGGTCGGCCGCGTGCACCGCCTCGGTGGGATAGCCGGCGGCCACGGCCAGCGCCCGGAAGCGGGTCGAGCCGTCGGTGCGCACCCGGGCCGTGGCCTCGCGGTGCACCACGGCGTCGAGTACATCGACGGCCGCGAGGTCGGCGAGCCGGGGCACGGTCACATCGGCCAGCTCCTGGGCGGTCTGCCGCAGGTCCAGGGTGGTGCCGATACGGACCCCCGCGTCGGCGATGACGGCCAGCCGCTCACGTGCCTCGGCGACCTCGCTCGCCGCCCGGTGGCGCTTGGAGACGTCGATGACCGAGACGGCGACGCCCAGGACCCGGCCGCTGGGGTCCTCCAGCCGGTAGTAGGAGTCCGACCAGGCGTGGTCGTGGTCGGGGTCGGCGGGGGTGCGGCCGACGCTCTGCTGGTCCAGCAGGGGTTCACCGGACTCCAGGACGTGCCGCATCGCGGTCTCCATGGCCACGGTGTCCAGCCCCGGCAGCACCTCGGCGATCCGGCGGCCGCGCACCTCGTTCTCGGTCACCCCGTGCATCTGCTGAAGGGACGGATTGGCGCGCATCCAGCGCAGCTGGGTGTCGAAGACCGCCAGGCCCACCGGCGACTGTTTGATGAGGAAGCCGGAGACGGCGAGATCGGTCTCCAGCCGCCGTACGGTCCCCTCGTCGGCGGCGAGCCCGAGGGCGTAGGCGTCGCCGTGCACATCGCGCAGGCCCATGGTGCGGAATTCGACCTGAAGGGTACGGCCGTCCTGGTGGCGCACCGGGAAGACGCCCGCCCAGGTGTCACCCGCCCGCACCCGCGCGAAGAGTTCCACGGCCGACCGGCGGTCGTCGGGGGGGACCAGCAGCCGGTCCGCGCGGCAGCCCAGCGCATCGGCGGCACGGTATCCGAACAGTTGTTCCGCCTCGGGGCTCCACAGCACGATGCGGCCGTCGCCGTCCAGCACCACGGCGGCGACCTGCAACAGGTCGAGCACCCCTCCCGGGGCGGCGGTCAGGCCGCTCCTGCCCGCCTCGCCGTCCTGGTCAAGACGGTCATGCCTGGTCATACCGGCACCTCACCGGCTCGTGTGCGCTTCTTCTGTCATACCTCGCCGGGCGGACCCCCGCACACCAGTGGGATACGCCCGCGTCATCAGATGGTGAACGGACGCTGACGGGCGAAGGTCGGGTTCCGCGCCCCGGCCAGGAACAGGTTGGGGGTCTGGTCCGGGGGCATCCGCTTGACGATCTCCCGGTGCAGCCCCCGGTAGCTGCCCGCGAAGGCGCCGCCGCGCCAGACCTCCAGCAGGGTTCCGGTGAACAGGCCGTTGACGACGCCGTCCGAGGAGGTCTGGTTGTCCTGGCAGCCGGAGATCTCCAGCACGCTGGCCTCGATCTTGACGAGGTCCTTGGCGGTGTGCGCCTTCTGGATCCGGTCGTAGAACTCGCGGTCCCGCCGGTAGACCGCGGCCTGCACCGTCTCGGGCATCGCCCTGATCTTCCGGCCGATCTCATCGGGGTCGTCGGTGTTGAACCGCCGGTCCAGCTCGCGGGGGCTGAGGACATCCGGCAGTTGGCGGGCCACGGTGCCGCTGTGGCAGCTGTCGGAGAGCATCCAGATCCGCACCCCCTTGGCGAACTTGCCGAACAGCTCGAACAGTTCGTCGTCGACCAGCTGCCGGTCGTACAGCACCCAGGTCTCGTCCAGCCGGTCGCCGGTCTCGTCGTGGTTGAGGTCGGGCACCTGGCCACCGTGGCCCGAGTAGGTGAGGAAGAGCATGTCGCCGCCCGCCAGCCGCCCGGCCGCGGCCTCCAGTGCGGAGGTGACCGCCTCGGCGGTGGCCTCGGCGGTGATCAGCGGATCGGTGACGTCGAACCCCGCGTTGTCGGCGAGGCCCGCCATGTCCGTGGCGTCCTGCTCACATGCGTTCAGCTCACCGCTCCAGCCGTCGTAGGCCGCGGGGTCGACCTGGTTGAGTCCGATGTGGACGGAGATACCGGTTGCCATGAGAACTCCTCGGGTGGGGTGGGGAACGGTCAGGTCAGCAGGTCGGACAGCTCGGCGGCGTAGTCCGGGGGCAGATTGGGCTCGGCGGCCAGGCTCGCCAGGAACGCGGGGTCGGCCCCGGCCGTCAGGCCGTCCAAGGCCAGGGCGGTGAGCGCGGCCGGGCTGATGCCGGGCGGCGCGATCTCGGGGCCGCTGCGGCCCGGCCTGGCCCGCAGGGGCGCTCCGGCCGGCGCCAGCCGGGGGCGCAGCTCGGTGCCGTTCGGCTCGATCTCGTCCAGGGCGAGCCGCCACCGCGGGCCCTCGTCCGCCCGGGGCGGGGCGCGCCGCGCGGCTCGTTCGGCGTGGCCGGGCAGATCGGCGAGGGCGCGGCTGAGCCGGTCGGCGGCCTCGGTGAGGGTCAGACCGCCGACGACCGGGTCGGCGGAGGTCTGGCGGAGCCGGACGCTGCGCCGCGCGGACGCCCCGTGGTCGAGCGGCTCCAGCTCGGCCGGGTCGGGGGTGAGCTTCCGCATCAGGGCGGTGGTGCCGTAGCGGGGGGTGCCGTCGATGGCGACGAGGGTGATGTCGCGGTCGCGGGCGTCGATCAGGGCGGTGTACGGATCGCCGTCGGCTCCGGCGACGGCGATCAGATCGGCGCGCATCCCGGGCCGCAGCGAGCCCAGGGTGCGCTCCCAGCGCAGGATGGCGGCCGCGTCACGGGTGGCCATGGCGACCAGGTCGCGGTCGCTGAACACCCCGCCCGCCACGTCGGAGGCCAGCCGGGCCGCCTTGAGTTCGCCCAGCAGACCCTTGCTGCCGGAGACCGACCAGTCCGAGCCGAGTCCGATGAGCATGCCGGTGCGACGGGCGGCGGCGATGTCCGCGGTGCGGCCGTACAGCAGCAGGTTCGACAGCGGGGACCACACCATGGAGCCGCCGTGCCCGGCCAGCACGGTGAAGTCCTCGGGGGTGAGCGCGGTGCAGTGGATACCGACGAGGTTGTCGGTGATCGCCCACCGCCCGCGCTCGATCTCCAGGGCCTGGAAGTGGTCGCGCGCGTCCTGGTCGGTGCCCTCGGCCAGGTGCAGCAGCAGCCGGTGGGGCTGCTGGAGCCGGGTGAGGAACCGGGCGGCGTCCGCCGCCTCGACATCGGCGATCCGGGAGGCGGCCTCGGGCAGCGCGGGGTCGTCGGTGGCCTCGACGTTGCGGACGATGCCGCGGTACATCCGGCGGGAGCCGGTGTTGCTGAACAGTGCGATGCCCTGGCTGGTGGTGGTGCCGTTGACCAGGGCCTTGGCCTCCACGTAGCGCACCACGGCGGGCATCAGCTCCGGATCCTCGCCGAGCACCGTCATCGGCCCGGTGACCAGGGGGCGGTAGGCCGGGTTGCGCCGTCCGCCCCAGTCGGAGCGGTTGCCGTAGCGCTCGGGGATCCGCCACAGCGGCAGCACGTCGTAGGGCAGATGGTTGTGCAGCTCGATCAGACCGGGGTAGACGGTGCCGCCGGTGCGGACCACCGGGGTGTCCTCATGGCCCGGGGGCCGTGGGGCACCGACCGGCAGCACCGCGTCGACCAGGCCCCGCGCGATGTAGAGCACACCGTCGTCGAGCACGGTGTCATGCGGGTCCATGGTGACGATCCGGCCGCGCAGCGCGAAGCGCGGCTGCTCTTCGGCATCCACCGGAGGTGGCATGGCGCGTCCCTTCACCTCGCTCCCGGACCGGCGGCCGTCCACGGGCGACCGCCGCCCCATTAAGCGATGATGATGTGACTTATCCAGTTATGCCCTGTTCTTCGGCCCCATCCGGAGGAGAGACCGGCAGCCCCCACGTGAGGAGTCCGCGGTGCACGACTTCGATCCCGGGTACGTCCATGAGCCCTACGCCACCCTGGTCCGCTCCCACCCCGGCCCCGAGATCTATCCACCGGAGGACTTCCGCGTCGAGTGGGGCCCGGTCTTCCACCGCGGGCGGCTCGACGGAAGCGCCCGGGTCCTGGTCATCGGACAGGACCCGGCCGCGCACGAAGCGGTCACCCGGCGGATCCTGGTGGGCACCGCGGGCCGCCGTGTCCAGGGCTTCCTGGCCAAACTGGGCATCGACACCGGTTATGTCATGGTCAACACGTTCCTCTACAGCGTGTACGGGCAGGGCGGCGGCACCGCCCACGCCCAGGACCCGGCCATCGCCGACTACCGCCACGCCTGGCTGGACGCACTGATGGAGCACAACGCGGTGGAGGCGGTCCTCGCCTTCGGCGGGCTGGCCGACACCGCGTTCCGCACCTGGCACGCGACCCCGGCGGGGCGCCGCTACAAGGGCGCCTACCAGCACATGCTGCACCCCACCTACCCCGAGAGCGCATCCTCCTCCGGCAGCACAACCCTGGCCACCGCGATGGCGAAGCTGCTCGCCGACTGGAACACCGCCCTGGAGGCGCTGCACGGCGCGATCACCCACCCCGACCACGAACGGCCCCCGGTCCCGTACGGCGGCACCGGCTTCACCCCGGCCGATCTCGCCCCCATCCCCGAGGCCGATCTGCCCGCGGGGCTGCCCGCGTGGATGCGCTCCGCCGAGCCCTGGGCCCGGCGGGAAGGCACCACGCCCGGGGAGAAGCGGGCCACGATCGTGGTGGAGGTCCCGGAGACTCTGCGACCGTTCTAAAGCGGCCTCGCTGAAGTCCGGTGCGGTTCGGGTTGCGCCCCGAAGGGGCACGGGGCTGTGTCGATATGCGGCTCCGCCGCGTGGGCGCGACCAGCCACGGCGCAGCCGCAGACGCGACGGGCACCTCACGGCACGTCCCGCGGAACGCTCGCACGTCCCGCGGAACGCTCAGCGGAACAGCGCGCCCGCGAGGCGGTCGGCGGGCCGGTCGGCGGCCTCCTCCAGCGCGGCCCGCAGGACGCGGCTGTCGACGAGCCCGCCGCCGGGGCGGATCAGCCAGACATGGCCCTGCCGTACGCACCCGGGCCGGGGGCAGCGCAGGGTCCGGCCCGGTCCGGCCGCGGCCACCGAGCGCCGCCGGGCGTACGGCGTTCCGGCGAGCCATGCCTTCCACTCGGCCGCGGAGCCGGGCGGTACGAGGAACGAGAGCACATGGCTGGCGGTGGCCAGCATCACCGGGCCGGTGGCCGCGTCCCGCCGCTGGAGGGCCTGGATCACCGCGGAACCGATCTCGTCGGCCATTCTGACCAGGTCGAAGACCGGGCCCACCGGCAGGTCGGCGAGACCGCTGCCGCTGGCCCACTGAAGCCGCACCCGGCCGGGGTCCTCGCTGGCGGACAGCAGCCAGTCGGCGGCGTCACCCTCCACGGTCAGCCGTGTCCGCCGCTCCCCCGCCGTCATGACAGGCTCTCGACGGGCTCGAGCGGCAGGGTGAACCACACCTTCTTGCCCACGCTCCCGGGGTCGGGCGGCTCGGTGCCCCAGTCACCGGCCAGGCCGTCCACGATGGCCAGCCCCCGTCCGGACTCGGCGGTCGGTGCCGCCTCCCGGATGCGGGGGACGACGGGCGAGCCGTCGGCCACCTCGACCCGCAGCTCATGGCCACGGTTCTGGAGGGAGACGGTGATGGTGACGGTGTCGGCGGCGCCGGAGCTGCCGTGCTCCACGGCGTTGGCGAACAGTTCGTTGGTGGCGAGGACGGCGGAGTCCACCAGCGCGCCGAGCCGCCATTCGCGCAGATGCCCGGTGACCATACGGCGTACCGCGGAGGCACGGTCGGCCAGCGCGGGGAATTCGGCGCGGAAGAGACGGCAGGTGTCCACGGACATCATCGGTCTCCCCCCTCGCCGACAGGGGACAGCACGCTGCCCGGCGGCCGGCTCGGCGTGGGGGCGGTCCGTGGACGGCGCGAGTGCGGTGGTCGTGGACGGTGACATGGTTGGTTCACCTCCCTCATCGGCCGACGCCGGCCGCTTCGGCGGCCCTGGGAAGGATCGGCTCACGGTGTCGGTCCTCACGGTCCTCTTCGGTCTGTCGGCTCTGATGGCATACGTGCACATGGCGTGGTTGACGTCCTGGGGAGCGGGTAAGCGCATGCTGGCGACCGACCACGCCGCATCTGTGCTGGTGAAGGGTGGGGGGCGCGCCCTGCCCGACCCGCCTGGACCGGCTGCCATGGACGGAGCGGGCCCGGTCGCGGTGAGTGCCGGGTACCGGCATGATTCCTCCTTCGAAGGCAGCGCACAGCGTCAACGGCCGCCGTTCATGTAGACAAACGGTTGGACCGACCGGCGGGCGAGAGGGCATGGGGGTTGTCCGGTTGTACGGGCGTAGTGGTTCGGGCTGTACGGTCCCGGCGTGGCACGTATGAGTGGGAACCGGAGCGGGCAGTTCCGCCCGGGGGGCCGGTCCGGTGTGGAGGGCAAGCGCGTTCTGGTCACCGGGGGCACCCGGGGGCTGGGCGAACAGATCGTTCGGCTGCTGGCCGCGGAGGGAGCGCGGCTGGCCACCTGTGCGCGCACGGCGGATGACCTGCGGGGACTTACGGCGTCACTGGCCGCGGAGGGATATGGCCCGCTGTTCACGCGCGCTCTGGACATCACCGAGCCGGACCGGCTGGAGGAGTTCGTCCTTGCCGCGGCGGAACGTTTCAGCGGACTGGACGGCGTGGTGGCCTGCGCGGGCGGAGCGCGGGGCCGCGGGCTGGACGAGGCCGACGCCCGGGACTGGTCCCTGACCTGGGAGATGAATGTCGGTCACACCGCGCGGTTGGTGAAGGCCGCGGTGCCGCATCTGCGGCGGGCGGGCGGCGGCTCGGTGGTGGTGATCGCCTCCATCTCCGGATGGAAGCCGGGGCCGCAGGCCCAGTATGGGGCCGCCAAGGCGGCCCAGATCCATCTGGCGGGCTCGCTCGCCCGTGAACTGGGGCCGGACGGGATCCGGGTCAACGCCGTCTCACCGGGGTCGATGCTCATCCCCGGGAAGCGCTGGGACCGGATGCGCACCGAGGAGCCCGAGGCGTTCGCGCGGTTCGCGGCGGAGTTCCCGCACGGCGAGCTGGTGGCGCCGCAAGAGGTCGCCCGAGTCGTCGCGTTTCTGCTCTCGGATGCCTCGAGCGGTGTCTCCGGCGCACACCTGCCCGTCGACCGCGCTCAGAACGCCCCTACGCCGGGGGGCTACTAGCCACCCGGCGCTCCCCCGAAGGGGCGTCGCCGAACGCCACCGGTCAGGCGGCGGCACCGAGCACGGCCCGTGACCGCCGCTCGAACTCCCTGACCAGAGGCTCCTTCTGGCGTGGCCGAAGCCGTGCCCGGAAGTCGCGCAACGCCTGGATCGAGCGCTCGCTGTGCACCCCGCTGAGGGTGTCCAGCGCCTCGTTCGCGGTCCCGACCGCCTCGTCCAGCCGGTTCTGCTGGAGAAAGGCGGTGGCCAGGACGGACCGGCTGATGGCCTGGCGGCGGCGCCGGTCGGCATTGGCGCGCACCGACTCGGCGGCCGCGTGCTCGGCCTCCGCGGAGTTGCCCAGATCGCGGAAGCACAGTGCGGCCTCGGCCGCCAGATAGTGGTGGTCGAGGAAGCGCACCCAGGGCGACTCCTGTTCGGCGCCGCGGCTCGCCTCCAGCTGGGCGTCGGCCGCGCGCAGCGACTTGGACGCCTCGCGGGGCTGGTCCAGAGCGGCGTATCCGCGGGCGGCCATGGCGTGCAGCCGCATCAGTCCGAGCGGGCTGCCCGCGTGTTTCGCGGTGGCCACCCCCACCCGGGCCAGCTCGACCCCCGCCTCGGGCTGACCCAGATTGGTGGACAGATGGGAGAGCCCGGCGAGGATCTGACCGCCGAGCACGCGGTCGCCGCCTTCGGCGCACAGCCGCAGCGCCTGTGTCATATAGCGCTGGGCCAGGCCGTATTCAGCGTTGTCATAGCTGCTCCAGCCGGCCATGGCGGCCAGTTTGGCGGCCGCGGTGAACAACTGGCGCCGCTCGTGCGGAGGCGCACCGCGCTGCTGGAGCATGGGCACGACCTCGGTCGACAGATAGAGCACGATGCTGGCGCGGACCTGGCCGCCGCCGAACCGGTTGTCCATCTCGTCGAACATGCTGATGGCGGCGTGGACCTGCTCGACGCGTCCACCGTCGGCCGCGGCGGCCAGACGGGCGGAGTCCTGGTTCTCGACCAGCCACAGCAGCCATTCGCGCTGTGGGGTCACCAGCGCGCCGGCGACGAAGGGCACCGCACCCAGCAGGCTGCGGCGGGAGATATCGGTGGAGCCGAGTTCGGCGAGCGTGTGCAAGGTTTCGCTTACGTCCTCCCGGTAGGCCAACGCCCTGGCGACCACCGGGCGTTGTCGGTCGGCTATGAAGCCGAGCTCGGCGGGGCGCACCGGCCTGCCGAGCCGGTGGGAGAGCACGGCGGCGATCAGCTCCGGGGTACTGCCGCGCGGCTGTCCGCCCTGGAGCCAGCGGGTCACGGACGCCTTGTCGTAGTTCGACTCGTGTCCCTGCCGGCGGCCCAGCTCGTTGACCCGGTGGGCCAACGAGGCGTAGGAGCACCCGGATTCCTTCAGGGCGGCGGCCAACGCGCTGTTGGTGGCGGCGCTCCGGCGTACGCCCGTGGAGTGTGCGTCGTGCGTCACCGTGACCGTCCCGAGCTCGGGCCACGGCGATCTGCGGGATCCCCGCCGCGGGGTACCGACCGTGCGGCCGGGCACCTCAACGGCGTTGTGGACAAAGGTGGTTGGGAGCCCTCGCCACGGAGGGTGAGATGGGTCACGTGCTCACTATGAGCCGTGACACACTCAGCCCGCAACCATCGTTCTGATAATTTCAGAACGATCCGCTCGTGCTGTATATGTCGCCGCGAGGCGTGGCACACTGTGCAGGCATATGACGGCCATTTCGGGAGGCGGGACGTGAGCGAGGCACGGCCGGCCGGAGCCGCTCCCACCGTATTGCGCCGAGTGCTGGGCAAACGCCTGCGACAGCTGCGCGAACGGGCCAAGGTCTCCTTCGAGGAGGCCGCCAAGGCCATCGAGGTCACCCCACTGACCGTCCGCAGGATGGAGAAGGCGGAGGTCGGCCTCAAAATCCCGTACGTCAAGGAGCTGTTGCGCAACTACGGCGTCCGGGGACCGGAGATCGAGGACTTCCTCGCCCTGGCCCGGGAGGCCAACCAGCCCGGCTGGTGGCACCAGTTCCGGGATGTCCTGCCCGACTGGTTCAGTGCGTATGTCAGCCTCGAGAGCGAGGCGACCGTCATCCGCGCGTATGAGCCGCACTACGTACCCGGGCTGCTCCAGACCGAGGAGTACGCCCGAGCGGTGCTGCGCACCGGCTTCCCCAACGACACCGAGGAGGAGTTGGACCGCCGGATCGCCCTGCGCGTCCAGCGGCAGAGCCTGCTCACCAAACCGGACGCGCCGACCATATGGGCCATCCTCGACGAGACGGTGCTGCGGCGCCCGGTCGGCGGCCACCGGGTGATGCGTGAGCAGATCGACCATCTGATCGCCGCGCTGGAGCGACCCAAGGTCCGGCTCCAGGTGATGCGGTTCGCCACGGGACCGCACCCGGGGGCCTTCGGCCCCTTCCACTACTTCCGCTTCGGGTTCTCCGAGCTGCCGGACGTGGTCTACACGGAGAGCCTCACCGGCGCGGTCTATGTGGACCAGCCCGCCGAGGTGGTCGCCTATCTGGAGGTCCTGGACCGGATGGCCGTCCAGGCGGAACCCATCGCCGACACCAGCACTGTCCTGGCCGAACTGCGTAAGGAGTTCTGACATGACCGATCCCGTCTACAGCGGTATGCCGGCCACAGACCTGGGCACGGAGGGCTGGCAGAAGCCCTGGAGCGGAACCAACGGAGGCACCTGCATCGAGGCGAAGCGGCTCCCCGACGGCCGGGTCGCGCTGCGCCAGTCCACCGATCCCTCCGGGCCCGCGCTGATATACACCCGCTCCGAGGTCGCCTCCTTCCTGGAGGCCGCGAAGGCGGGCGAAGCGGACTTCTTGATCGCCTAGGCCTGTCCGGCGTCGTCCCCTACGCGTCCGTTGCGGCTGTCACCGGAAACCACTACGCCCGCACAACCGCACAACTCGCAGTTCACTCCCACCCCTGGCGTTACGCCACGCACACTGGAGGTGCCGTGGCGGGCGGCGGTGTCGTCCCCCTGAACCGAGTACGGGACACATGGGACGACGGGACGACAGGATGAACCTTCACCAGTTGGCCGCACAGCGCCGCACTCTCGTCGTCGAGGGCTGCGACGGTGTCATCAGAGACCGGCTGCTGACCGGACTCGCCGAGAGCCACGGATACACCGTCGGCCGCGCGCCCCGGGAGCTGCCGCATATCGACCCGGTCCGGCCCTACCGCGAGATCCTCCAGCAGGGCGGGGCGCTCGCCGTCGACGCCCATCTGGTCGGAGAGCTGGTCTACGGACCGCTGCGGCGCGGCCATTCCCGGGTGACCTGGATCCAGGCGTTCGACTTCGCCGATGCGCTGGCCGAGCGCAGCGGCGCCTTCGTCCACGTCAGGACGCCGGTCGCGGTGCTCGAGGAGCGGATGGCCGCGCGCGGCGGTCCGGCGGTGGACCTTCCGGAGATCGCCGCCGCGGTGGCCGCCTTCGAGGGCGCGTTCCGCACCCTCGCCCAGCACGCCCCGGTGGTCACGGTCGACGAGAATCCGCTGACCGGCCCCGGCGCCGGACCGCCCGACCGCACCGTCGCGCTGCCGGTGAGCCCGTCGGCCCGGCGCCTTCCGCGGATCCGTTCTCCGGTCCCCCTCGTCGCCCAACCTCGCTGAACTCCCGGGCAGCGACGCTACGTTGGTGCCCGCACAGGCAGTCGTACGGCAGGAGAACCTCATGGCAGACGCAGCATCCACCCCCGGCCAGCAGGCATTAACGAAAATCGACACCTCCGTGCCGCATTCGGCCCGTATCTGGAACTACTGGATGGGCGGCAAGGACAACTACGAGGTCGACCGGGTGGCCGGGGACCAGTACCGCGAGATCGCCCCGAACATCGAGGTCATGGCGCGCGCCTCGCGCGCCTATCTGATCCGCACCGTCAACCATGTGGCGGGTGAGTGCGGGATCCGCCAGTTCCTCGACATCGGCACCGGGCTGCCCACCTACGACAACACCCACCAGGTCGCCCAGCGGGTGGCACCCGAGGCCCGCATCGTCTACGTCGACAACGACCCCCTGGTGCTGCGCCACGCCCAGGCCCTGCTGACCAGCACCCCCGAGGGGGTGACCGACTACATCGACGCCGATCTGCACGACCCGGACCGGATCCTGGAGGCCGCGGCCAGGATCCTGGACTTCGAGAAGCCCATCGCCCTGATGCTGATGGGCATCCTGGGTCACATCCAGGACTTCGAGGAGGCGGTGTCGATCACCCGTCGGCTCCAGGACGCGCTGCCCTCCGGCAGCTACTTCGTGCACTACGACAGCACCGACACCGACCAGGCGCTGAAGAAGGCTCAGGAGGGCTACGACGACACCGGCGCGGTGCCGTACGTACTGCGCAGCTACGAGCAGATCACCCGCCTCTACGAGGGACTGGAGGTGATCGAACCCGGTATCGTGTCCTGTCCGCTGTGGCGGCCCGGACCCACCGAGACCGCCATCGAGACCACCGATGTCCACGGCGGTGTGGCGCGCAAACCCTGACGCTCGACCCGGCGCCCACTGCCCCGACTGGCGGTAGCCATAACGAATGGTTCGGCCACCGGGCAGGTAACCCCCGCCCCCGCCGCCTCGTCAGACACAGCGCCGGAGAGCCGAGGGCGAGGGCGGAGGAACGCAGGGTGTTCGAGGTCGGAGCCTGGAGAGTGCCCTCCGTCAAGCGCCTGCTGCGCGGAACGGAGCGTCCGCCCGGTGAGGCGCCCGCGGTCGTCCGGCAGCGCCGCGGCCTGCGGGACGTAGCGGACGGCCCGGACCGGCCCCGGCATGTGGGCATCATCATGGACGGCAACGGGCGATGGGCGGCCGCCCGCGGGCTGTCCCGCACCCGGGGCCATGAAGCCGGGATCCGGGCCCTGCCCCGCGTGGTGGACACCGCGCTGGAGGAGAGCATCGAGCATCTGTCGCTGTTCTTCTTCTCCACCGAGAACTGGAACCGGCCGCGCCGCGAGGTGGCCGCCCTGATGCGGCTGACCGGCCAGCTCGCCGATGTCTTCCGGGGCTACGGCGAGCGCGGGGTGCGGCTGCGCTGGCTGGGCTCGGAGGCGCGGCTGCCCGCGTCCACCCTGGCCGCCCTGCGCCGGGCGGAGGCCGAGACCCGCGACAACCGCGCGATGACGCTGGCGTTCTGCTTCAACCACGGCGGCCGGGAGGAGATCGCCCGCACCGCGACCTCCCTGGCCCGCGCCTCCGCGGACGGCGCACTGGACCCCGGCCTGATCGACGAGGCCCTGTTCACCCGTCATCTGCCGCATGCCGATCTGCCGGACCTGGACATGCTGGTGCGCACCTCCGGGGAGCAGCGCATCTCCAACTTCATGCTCTGGCGGGCGGCTTACGCCGAGCTGTTCTTCGTCGACACGCTCTGGCCCGACTTCACCGGTGAGGAACTGCGGGCGCTGCTGGACGCGTTCGCCACCCGCAAGCGGCGCTTCGGAGCGGGCGTGGGGTGACCCGCCCCTGGGCCCTGTCCGGCGCGGCTCACCGACTGCGGCGCGGCGGGTTCAGCGGATCGGCATCCCGGACAGAGTGCGGGCGATCACCAACCGCTGGATCTCGCTGGTGCCTTCGAAGATGGTGTAGATCGCCGCGTCGCGGTGCATCCGCTCGACCGGGTACTCGCGGGTGAAGCCGTTGCCGCCGAGGATCTGCACCGCCTGGGCGGTGACCTTCTTGGCGGTCTCACTGGCGAACAGCTTGGACATCGAGCCCTCGGCCGACTCGAAGGGCTTGCCGCTCACGGCCATCCACGACGCGCGCCACACCAGCAGCCGCGCGGCGTCGATCTGGGTGCGCATGTCCGAGAGCTGGAAGGCGACGCCCTGGTTGTCGATGATGGGGCGGCCGAACTGCTGCCGGGTCCTGGCGTAGTCGAGCGCGACCTCGTACGCGGCGCGGGCGGTGCCGACCGCCATGGCGCCGACGGCCGGGCGGGATGCCTCGAAGGTGGCCATCGCGGCGTTCTTCAGCCGCTCCCCGCCGTCCTTGGCCCTCTCGCGGGCGCGCGCGAGGCGTTCGTCCAGCTTCTCCTTGCCGCCGAGCAGACAGTGGCCGGGGACACGGACGTGGTCCAGGACCACCTCGGCGGTGTGCGAGGCGCGGATGCCGTGCTTCTTGAACTTCTGCCCCTGGGACAGGCCGGGGGTGTCCGGCGGGATGATGAACGAGGCGTGGCCCTTGGAGCCGAGCTCGGGATCGACCACCGCGACCACCACGTGGACGCCTGCGATCCCCCCGTTGGTGGCCCAGGTCTTGGTGCCGTTGATCACCCACTCGTCCTTGGCCTCGTCGTAGACGGCGCGGGTGCGCATCGAGCCGACGTCGGAGCCCGCGTCGGGCTCGGAGGAGCAGAAGGCGGCGACCTTCACGTCGTTCGCGTCACCGTACATCTGCGGGACCCAGGTGCCGATCTGCTCCTCGGTGCCGTTGGCGAGGACGCCGACGGCGGCCAGACCGGTGCCGACGATGGACAGGGCGATGCCCGCGTCGCCCCAGAACAGCTCCTCCATGGCCATGGGGACGCCGAGACCGGTCGGGTCGAAGTACTGCTGGGCGTAGAAATCCAGGGAGTACAGCCCTATCTTGGCGGCCTCCTGGATAATCGGCCAGGGGGTCTCCTCGCGCTCGTCCCATTCCGCGGCGGCCGGGCGCATCACATCCGCGGCGAACCCGTGAATCCAGTCCCGCACTGCCTTCTGCTCGTCGTCGAGTTCGAACGAGAACTCCGCCATGGCCCCTCCACCTGCTTGTTACCTGCGGTAACAAGAGTGTGTTACTCACGAGTAGGCGATGTCAACTCCCCTGGCCGCCCGCGCCGGACGCACCACCCGGGTGTTACGTTGCGCAGAGCACAGACGGCCTGGACGTATGCGGACGTCAGGGGGCGGGGAGGAAGCGCGATGGAGACCGGGACCAGCCAGCGGGAAGACCAGCGGCAAGCGGCCGAGCGGCGGCGCAGGGAGTTGCTCGAGGCCGCCGACCGCGTGGTGCTCCGCGACGGCCCGGAAGCCTCGATGAACGCCATCGCCGCCGAGGCGGGCATCACCAAGCCCATTCTGTACCGCCACTTCGGCGACAAGGGAGGGCTGTACCGCGCGCTCGCCAAGCGCCACACCGACGCGCTGCTGTCCTCGCTGCGGACCGCCCTCGGCGCCCCAGCCCCCGACCGGCGCCACCGGGTGGAGGCCACCCTCGACACCTATCTGGCGGCGATCGAGGCCCGGCCGCAGGTGTACCGCTTTCTGATGCACCCCTCCGACCAGGGCCAGCAGCAGGAGCAGGGCTTCGATGTGGGCCATCACTCCGCGCCGCTGCTCCGCCGCCTCGGCGAGGAGCTGGCGATGGTGATCGCCGAACGGGTCGAACTGGGCCCCGGGGGCGAGGAGCAGGCGCGGGTCTGGGGCCATGGGATCGTCGGCATGATGCATGCCGCCGGTGACTGGTGGCTGCGGGAACGCCCCTGTTCACGCGAGCAGTTGGTGCAGCATCTCGCCGAGCTGCTGTGGGGTCGGCTGGCGGTGGCGGACGACCGCGACGGCGGCCCCGCGTTCTGATCCGGGCCCCTCGCGGACCGGGCCTTCCGGCGGCGTGCGTAGCGTCACACCCCGCCGCGGGCCCAGGGCGCCCGCCGGGCCGCGCGCAGCGCCCGGCGCCGCCGCAGCCCGCCGAGCCGGTCGGTGAACAGCTCCCCGTCCAGGTGGTCGCACTCGTGCTGGAGACAGCGCGCGAAGAAACCGGTGCCCTCGATCCGCACCGGCTCCCCGGCCAGGGTCACCCCCTCCACCACCGCGCGGTCGTGGCGCGGGGTGCCCGCCTCGATGCCCGGCAGCGACAGACAGCCCTCCGGGCCGCGCACCACGACCCCGTCGGTCTCCGCCAGCCGGGGATTGACCACATGGCCCAGATGACGGCGGTCCTCGTCGTCCGGGCAGTCGTAGACGAAGACCCGGAGGGCCACCCCGATCTGGTTGGCGGCAAGGCCGACCCCCTGCGCCGCGTACATGGTGGCGTACATGTCCTCGACCAGACGGCCGAGCTCCGGGCCGAACTCGGTGACCTCCGCGCAGGGCGCGCCGAGCACCGGATCGCCGAACAGGCTCATCGGCCGTACCGCTCCACTGCTGCCGGGGATCACGCCGTTTCGCATGAGAGCCAAGGGTACGGGCCACCCGGTCGGCACTTGTGGGGGTCACGGAATTCGGGTCGGCGGCCGGATCTCGATAGGCTGATCCCCGACCGTGGCCTCCCGGCTGGAGATCCGGCTCGGAGGGGGCGTACCACCGGTGCTCGGGGGGCAGAAGCGGCACCGGTATGCGAGGAGGATCGAAACACGATGGCAGGCAACTCGGAGCCGCTGTCGCCGCGAGCCAAACTGGCCGTGACGGCGGGCAAGGCCGCGGCAGCGGTGTCGCGGGCGGCGGGCCGCGGCAGCGGATCGGTGATCGGCGGCAAGGTGGCCCTGCGGCTCGACCCCGACCTGCTGGGCAGGCTGGCACAGCACCTGGACGTGATCCTGGTGTCGGCGACCAATGGCAAGACCACGACCACCCGGCTGATCGCCGAGGCGCTGCGGGCGGCCGGACCGGTCGTCTCCAACGCGCTGGGCGCCAATATGCCGGCGGGTATCACCTCGGCCCTGGCGGGCGGCTCGGACGCCCGCTACGGGGTCATCGAGGTCGACGAGAAGTACCTCGCCGGGGTGGCCCGGGACACCGAGCCCAAGGCCATCGCGCTGCTCAACCTCTCGCGCGACCAGCTCGACCGCGCCGCCGAGACCCGCATGCTCGCGGAGAAGTGGCGGGAGGGGCTGACCGGCAGCAAGGCCGTGGTGATCGCCAACGCCGACGATCCGCTGATCGTCTGGGCCGCCTCCTCCAGCCCCAATGTGGTCTGGGTCGCGGCGGGCCAGGAGTGGAAGGACGACGCGTGGTCCTGCCCGTCGTGCGGCGGGGTGCTCCAGCGCCCCGGCGACGACTGGGTCTGCGCCGAGTGCGGCTTCCGGCGTCCGATGCCCAGCTGGGCGCTGAACGGCGACTACGTCCTCGACCCGCAGGGCGCCGCGTGGCCGATCCACCTCCAGCTGCCCGGCCGCGCCAACAAGGCCAACGCGGCCACCTCGGCGGCGGTCGCGGCGACGTTCGGAGTGCCCCCGCAGGTCGCGCTGGAGCGGATGTACCAGGTCCAGGCGGTCGCCGGACGCTATGACGTGGTCACCTTCGAGGAGCGTCAGCTGCGGCTGCTACTGGCGAAGAACCCGGCCGGCTGGCTGGAGACCTTCTCGCTGATCAACCCGCCGCCCACCCCGGTGATCCTCTCGGTGAACGCGCGCGGGGCGGACGGCACCGACACCTCCTGGCTGTGGGACGTGGACTACACCCGGCTCGCCGGGCACCCGATCTGTGTGATCGGTGACCGCAAGCTGGACCTGGCGGTCCGTCTCGAGGTCGCCGGGCTGGACTTCCGGGTCTGCGCCGATGTGGACGAGGCGGTGCGGATCGCTCCCCCGGGGCAGATCGAGACCATCGCCAACTACACCGCTTTCCAGGACCTGCGCCGCCGCGTCGGCAACTGACCCCGTACGAGAGGCACACGACATGCGTAGCAACAGCCAGAACGGCCTGCGCCTGGTCTGGGTCTACCCCGACCTGCTGAGCACGTACGGCGATCAGGGCAATGCGCTGGTGGTGGAGCGCCGGGCGCGCCAGCGCGGGCTGGATGTCTCCCGACTGGACGTCCGCTCCGACCAGCAGATCCCCACCTCCGGGGACATCTACCTGATCGGCGGCGGTGAGGACCGCCCGCAGCGGCTCGCCGCCGAGCGGCTGACCCGGGACGGCGGACTGAACCGCGCGGTCGCCAACGGGGCGATCGTCTTCTCGGTGTGCGCGGGCTACCAGATCCTCGGCCATGAGTTCGTCAACGACCTCGGCCAGCGCCAGCCCGGTCTGGGGCTGCTGGATGTGATCAGCACCCGTGGCGAGGGCGCGCGCTGCGTCGGGGACGTACTGGGCGACATCGACGAGCGGCTGGGGCTGCCGCCGCTGACCGGTTTCGAGAACCACCAGGGCGTCACCCATCTGGGCCCGACCGCGCGCCCGTTCGCGCGGGTCCGGTTCGGCAACGGCAACGGCACGGGCGACGGCTTCGAGGGCGCGTACAACGAGACCGTCTTCGGCACCTACATGCACGGCCCGGTGATGGCGCGCAATCCGCATATCGCCGATCTGCTGCTGAAGTTGGCGCTCGATGTGAACGCGCTGCCGCCGGTCGACGACCAGTGGTACGAGGCGCTGCGCAACGAGCGGATCGCGGCGGCCAGCCAACCCGCCTGAGCCGCCTCCGGCCCAGATGAGCCGCTCCGGCACGGAATGTGCCCGGATGCTGGACACATGGCGCACGGCCACGACCCCGCCACCCCCGCGCTTGTAGGGTGGCGGGGTCTCCCGCCGGACAGCGCGGTCCGGTCTCCGGCCCCCTCGTACACAGAGGAATCCGTGCCATGCGCATTGGTGTGCTCACGTCCGGCGGCGACTGCCCCGGTCTGAACGCCGTCATCAGGTCTGTCGTCCACCGCGCCGTCGTCGATCACGGCGATGACGTGATCGGCTTCCACGACGGGTGGAAGGGTCTACTGGAGGGCGACTACCGCAAGCTGGACCTGGACGCCGTCGGCGGCATCCTGGCCCGCGGCGGCACCATCCTGGGCTCCACCCGGGTGCAGCCCGCCCATCTGCGCGACGGTGTGGAGCGGGCCAAGGGCCATGTCGCCGATCTGGGCCTGGACGCGGTCATCCCGATCGGCGGGGAGGGCACCCTGAAGGCGGCACGGCTGCTCTCCGACGCCGGGCTGCCGATCGTCGGGGTGCCCAAGACCATCGACAACGACATCGCCTCGACCGATGTGACCTTCGGCTTCGACACCGCGGTCGGGGTCGCCACCGAGGCCCTGGACCGGCTGAAGACCACCGCCGAATCACATCAGCGGGTGCTGATCGTCGAGGTCATGGGCCGCCACACCGGCTGGATCGCACTGCACTCGGGGATGGCCGCGGGCGCCCACGCGATCGTGGTGCCGGAGCGTCCGTTCCACATCGACGAGCTGACGCGGACGGTCGGGCAGCGCTTCGAGGCGGGCAAGAAGTTCGCGATCGTGGTCGCGGCGGAGGGCGCCAAACCGGTCGAGGGCACGATGGCCTACGAATCGGGCGGCAAGGACGTCTACGGGCATGAGCGGTTCGCCGGTATCGCCCGTCAGCTCTCCGTCGAGCTGGAGCAGCGGCTCGGCAAGGAGGCGCGGCCGGTGATCCTGGGCCATGTGCAGCGCGGCGGTACGCCCACGGCGTACGACCGGGTGCTGGCCACCCGCTTCGGCTGGCACGCGGTCGAGGCGGCGCACCGGGGCGACTTCGGCCGGATGACGGCGCTGCGCGGTACGGAGATCACGCTGGTGCCGCTGGCGGAGGCCGTGGAGCGGCTCAAGACCGTCCCGGACGAGCGCTATGCCGAGGCCGAGTGCGTGCTCTGAGCTGACCGGTTCTACGCTGGTGCGGGCACATCGGTGCACAGCGGGAGAACAGGGAAGGCCGGGGAGAGTCAATGGATCACGGCGGGCACGGCATGGACATGGATCTGCCGCCGTTCACCTTGTCGCGAGGGCTGGAGTTCGGCGGCGATCCGCTCTTCCTGGTCGGCTCCCTGGTGGCGCTCGGCCTGTACGGCTGGGGCGCCGCGCGGCTGTGGCGGCGCGGTGACTCCTGGCCGGTGGGGCGGCTGGTCTCGTTCACCCTCGGCGTGCTGACCATCGTGATCGCGATGTGCACCAAGCTGAACGACTACGGCATGGTCATGTTCAGCGTCCATATGGTGCAGCACATGATCATCAGCATGGTCTCGCCGATCCTGCTGCTGCTGGGCGCGCCGGTGACCCTGGCCCTGCGCGCCCTGCCCGCGGCCGGGCGCGGCCGCAAGGGGCCGCGGGAGCTGCTGGTGGCACTGCTGCACAGCCGCTATATGCGGGTGATCACCCATCCGGTGTTCACGATCCCGCTGTTCATCGCGAGCCTGTACGCGCTCTACTTCACCCCGCTCTTCGACTTCCTCATGGAGAGCAAGCCCGGACACCTGGCGATGATGGTCCACTTCCTCGCGGTGGGCCTGGTGTTCTTCTGGCCGATCATGGGCGTGGACCCGGGTCCGCACCGGCCGGGCTATGTGATGCGGATGCTGGAGCTGTTCGCGGGCATGCCGTTCCACGCGTTCTTCGGGATCGCGCTGATGATGGCGACCGAGCCCATGATCGGCACCTATGAGCACCCGCCCGCCTCGCTGGGCATCGACGCGCTGTCGGACCAGAACGCGGCGGGCGGTATCGCCTGGGCGTTCAGCGAGATCCCGTCGGTGATCGTCCTGGTGGCGCTGGTCTACCAGTGGTACAAGTCCGATCAGCGCCAGGCGCGGCGGGCGGACCGCACCGCGGACCGGGACGGCGACCAGGAGCTCGAGGCGTACAACGCCTATCTCGCCTCGCTCCAGAGCCGCGGCCGCTAGGCCCTGTCCTGCCGATCTTCGCGGGCCCGCGACGCCTGGCACCGCACCTCGCCGCGTTGTCGGGATCATCCGAGTACGCCCAGTACGAGGACGACCCTCCGCCTTGCGATCCACGGCACCAGACACCGTGGGCTGATCCACGAAGATCGACAGGACAGGACCTAGGTGTCTTGCCCTGTGAGGTTGGGGACGCGGCTGGCGGGTGGTTGGCCCTTCAGCGCGGTGTGTCCGCGGTGGTGATTGTAGGTGTGCAGCCAGCCGGGGAAGGCTTCGCGTCGCTCGGTCTCTGATCGGTAGGGGCGGGCGTAGGCCCATTCGTCGAGCAGGGTGCGGTTGAGGCGTTCGACCTTGCCATTGGTCTGGGGGCGGTAAGGCCGGGTTCGCTTGTGGGTGATCCCAGCCGCCGCGAGGGCTTCGCGCCAGTCGCGTGAGCGGTAGCAGGCGCCGTTGTCGGTCAGAACCCGCTCGACGGTGATCCCGCACGAGGTGAAGAATGCCTGGGCCCGGGTCCAGAAGGCCGTCGCGGTCTCCTTCTTCTCGTTGCCGAGGATCTCGCTGTAGGCCAGGCGGGAGTGGTCGTCGACGGCGGTGTGGATGTAGCTGTAGCCGGCGTTCTTGCGGGTCTTGCGCCCCGCTTGGCGGCCCAGCATCTTGTGGCCGCCACCGTCGGGGATGTTGCCGAGCTTCTTGATGTCCACGTGGATCAGTTCGCCCGGCCGGTCGCGTTCGTAGCGGCGTATGACGTGTCCGGTGGCCCGGTCCAGGTGTGTGAGCCGGGCCAGCCGGTAGCGGGTCAGCACGCGGTGCACGGTCGAAGGCACCAGGCCCAGCAGGTGGGCGATGCGGGCCGGGCCCCACCGGCGCTGGAGGCGGACCTTGATGATCCGGCGTTCGGTGCGGGTCGGGGTACGTCGTGGGCTCGTGTGTGGCCGGGAGGACCGGTCGGTCATACCTGTCTCGCCGAGCAGACAGTAGCGGTCCGCCCATCGCTGGGCTGTGGTCGGTGAGACCTGGAAACGTTCGGCGGCACGGCGCAGGGTCCAGCCGTCCTCGACCACACAGCGGGCGAGGCGAAGACGGCCGGTCTCAGTCAGGGGTGCATTACGGTGGGGCAAGAGGGCCTTCTCGGTGCTCGGTGGAGATGTCGCAATCCACACCGAAGCCGGAAGGCCCTCACTCGTTCAAGACCACCAAGCCGTGCCGTCCATCACCAACCTCTGTGGACAGAACACCTAGGCCCTGGGAGGCGCTGGCGGCCGGGCCCCGGCCGCGAGACGATATGCCCCGGCCCGTGGTGGGGCCGTGGTTCTGGCGATAGGTCGTCAGAACCGCCGTGAGGAGGTCGGGGATGCCCGGATCCACGAAGGCGATGACGGTGTGCACGGTGGGGGGCCTGGTGATGGTGACGGCCTACACCGTGGCCCTGGGCAGCAATGGATGGCTCTGGTTCAGCTGGGTGGTGCTCGGCCTGCTGACCGTGGGGGTGGTGCTGGCGCGCTCCTGAGGCGAACGGCGGGCCCCAGAGGTCAGTCCCGGCCGCCGGAGTCCGCTTGCCGCGCCGGGGCCGCCGCGCGGCCCAGCAGCCGCCGCCACAGCGCGCGCCACCACGGCACCGACGGCGGTGTCTCGGAGACCACCACCGGCGGCCGCGGGGCCGCGGGCGGTTCCTCCTCGGGCACCCGGCGCGCCCGGCTCTCGGGCGAGAGCGTGGTGCCCGAGGTGTCCTCCACGATGTCGGGCTGGGCGCGGCGCGGGGAGAATTCGGCGGGCAGCGCCTCCAGCCGCCGGGAGATCCAGGTGGCATGCCAGCTCAGCTCGGATTCCGGGACGGCCAGCCGGAGATCGGGCAACCGCAGCAGCAGCGTGTCGATGGCGGTGTCGGTGATGGCACGGCCGATGTCCTGTCCGGGGCACTCATGGGGGCCGCCGCTGAAGGACAGATGGGAGCGGTTGCCGTACATGGGGGCGCCGATGTCGGGGCGGATGGCCGGGTCGACGTTCCCGGCGGCCAGCCCGAGCAGCAGCATGTCCCCCGCCTTGATCTGCTGACCGCCCAACTCGGTGTCCCCGGTGGCCCAGCGGCCGGGGATGACCGTGAGCGGCGGTTCGTTCCACAGCACATGCTCGATGGCGTCCGGCAAGGTCATATGGCCACCGGCGAGCGAGGCGCGGAAGCGCGGATCGGTGAGGACCATGCGCAGGGTGTTGGCCATCAGATTGGTGGTGGTCTCGTTCCCGGTGAGCAGTACCAGCCGCAGATGCTGGACGACCTCCTCCTCGGTGAGCTCCGAGGGGTGGTCCAGCAGCCAGGACGCCAGGTCCTCGGCGGGCGCGGTCCGTCTGCGGTCCACCAGGCTCTGGATGGCCTCGGTGACGTAGGCGTCGCTGCGCAGCGCGGTGTCGGTGCCCTGCATCAGGTCCCGGGTGGCGGCGACCAGCCGTGGGCCGTACTCGTCGGGCATACCGAGCAGATGGGTGAGGACCAGCATGGGCAGCTGCTGGGCGAAGCCCGCCACCAGATCGGCCTCGCCGTCCGCGCAGAAGTCGTTGACCAACTGGTGGGTGAAGCGGGTGATGTGGCGGCGGATCCCGCGCCGGTCGAGGCGGCCCATGGACTCGGTGAGCGCCGCCCGCAGCCGCTCGTGCTCATCGCCGTCGGCGAAGGTGCACATGGGCTGCCACCCGACCACGGGCAGCAGCGGGGAGTCGGGGGGCAGGGTGCCCTCCTTCCAGGCGTACCAGTGCCGGGAGTCGCGGGAGAAGCGGGAGGGAGTGCGGGTCACCTCCAGGTTCTCGCGGTAGCCGAGCAGCAGCCAGGCCGGTACGTCGCCGTCGAGCCGGATCGGGGCCACCGCCCCGTGCTCGGCGCGCAGCCGCTCGTACAGGGCCATCGGGTCCTTCGCGTTCTCCGGTCCGAAGAGATCCGTCGTGGCGCCCTCGGACATCAGGGCGTGGGCGGGGCATTCGACGGGTGGCGCGGCCGGGTGCCCGGTGCCGGTGCCGCGGTGGTCGGAGGGAGGGGTCACGGTGTCTCCGGGGTCATGGTGGTGAGGGCTTGCAGATAGCTCACGAGGGTGATGAGGGTGTCGCGGCTGGAACGGCGGTCGCGGGCATCGCAGTCGATCATCGGGACGGCGTCGGGCAGATCCATGGCCGCGCGCAGGTCTGCCATGGGGTACACGGGCGCCTCGGGGAAGGCGTTGACCGCCACCACGAAGGGCACTCCGCGCTCCTCGAGCCGGCCGACCACATCGAAGCTGACCTCGAGTCTGCGGGTGTCGAGCAGAACCACGGCACCGAGCGCGCCCTCGAAGAGGCCGTTCCACAGGAACCAGAAGCGTTCCTGGCCCGGAGTGCCGAAGAGATAGAGCACCAGCCGTTCGTTGAGGCTGATCCGGCCGAAGTCCATGGCCACGGTGGTCTCGGTCTTGCGCTCCACCCCGGCGAGGTCGTCGACGCCGACTCCGGCCTGGGTCATGGTCTCCTCGGTGGTCAGCGGGCGGATCTCGCTGACGGAGCCAACCATGGTCGTCTTGCCGACGCCGAACCCTCCGACGATCACCACCTTGACGGCCGCCGCGGCGGAGGCGGGGAGGATGTCCTCGCTGCGCGGCCCGACAAGCCCGACAAGCCCGTCATTGCCGCCATCGCTGCCGTTGCCGTTGCCGTTGCCGTTGCCGTTGCCGTTGCCGTTGCCGTTGCCGTTGCCGTTGCCGTTGCCGTTGCCGTTGCCGTCAGAGATTCTGTAGTCCATGCATCACCGCCTGGAGCAGTTCGGGGTCGGGCAGCACGGCGGCGGGGACCGGCGCCCGCGCTTCCACTCGGTGGTCCTTGAGCAGCCCCGCGAGGATCACGGAGACGGTGGAGACGGGCAGCACCAGATACGCGGAGATCTCCGCCACGGAGAGGGGGAACTGACACATCCTCAGCACAGCGGCGATCTCGGGCTGCATCCCCGGTTCCGGTTCGGTCCGCGCCACGATCAGGCTGACCAGTTCGACGGAGGTCCGGTCGGACTGCACACGGCCACGGGTGACGGTGTACAGCCGCTCGGGGCCGCCCTCGTCCCAGTCCTTGCCGGTCCCGCCCCTGTCCGGCCGGCTCATGCCAGTCCGTCGACACGGGGCGGGCTGCTCAGATGTTCTCCGAGCCGGGCGACCAGGTCCCGCATGCACTGGCCCATCAGCCCCGCGTCCACGCTCTCCTCGGCGAGAACCGCCAGATACGAACTGACTCCGGCCGCCATCAGATAGAAGAATCCGCCGACGACCTCGATGACCACCAGTCTCATCCGCCCGTCACCTTCGGGGAATTCGGCGGCGATCGCGGTCGACAGGCTCTGCAATCCCGCGCAGGCGGCGGCCAGCCGGTCGGCGGTGTCCTCGTCGGTCCCGACCTGTGCCATGCACAGACCGTCCGAGGAGAGCAGGACCACGTGGCGGGTCTGGGGAACGCTGGACGCCAGGTCCCGGAGCATCCAGTCCATGTTGAACCGCGCTTGCCTCACTTGGCTATTCATCCTTGTTCGAGGGGTCTGTGGGGTCTGTGAAGTCCGAGGGGATTGACGCGGTGTCCGTGGCTTCCGCGGCTTCCGCGTCGTCCGTGGCGTCCGAGGGCTCCCCGGAGAGGCCCTTGTGGAACGCGGCCAGCCACATCCCGGGCTGCACCCGCGGCGCGGCCGGTTCGGCGGGCCGGTCGGCGGCCGGGGCGGGCGGCTCTGCGTCGACCCGGATGGGCGGGGTCACCACCGGCATCCGGCGGCGGCGCTGCGGCAGTCCGGCGCCGTTCTGGCGGAACCCCGGGTGGCCCGGAGCGGGTTTGGCGACCCGCGCGGGCATCGGCGTCGGTGTCGCGCGCTTGACCGGCTTGGGCGGCGGCAGCTTGGCGGCGCGGGCGATGGCTCCGCCGGGCGCGGGAGTGGGACAGGTGATGTCCTGTGGTACGACCAGCACGGCGCGCACCCCGCCGTACGCGGAGGGCCGCAGCGAGATCTGGAACCGGTACTTCAGCGCGAGCCGTCCGACCACGGCGAGGCCCAGCCGTGGTGTCTCGCCCAGGTCGTTGAGATCCAGTCCGGTGGACGCCTGGGCCAGCACCAGTTCGGTGCGGCGCCGCGCCTCCGCGGACAGTCCGACCCCGGCGTCCTCGATCTCGACCGCGATCCCGGACTGGACCTCGATCGCGGTGAGATGCACCCGGGTCTTGGGCGGTGAATAGCGGGTGGCATTGTCCAGCAGTTCGGCCAGGGCGTGGATCAGCGGCTCCACCGAGGGTCCGACGATGGCGACATCCGCCACCGAGTGCAGATCCACCCGCTGGTACTCGAGGATGCGCGACATGGCGCCGCGGAGCACGTTGAACAGCGGCACCTCCTTTTGCCACTGACGCCCCGGGCGGGAGCCGCCCAGCACCGCGATACTGTCCGCCAGCCTGCCGACCAGGGCGTTGCCGTGGTCGATATGGAGCAGGTCCTCGAAGACCTCGGGGTCCGCGCCGTGCTTGTCCTCCAGCTCCCGCAGATCTTGGGCCTGTTGGTGGACGATGGCCTGCACCCGGCGGGCGATGTTGACGAACGCCCGCTGTGCCGCGTCGCGCAGGTCCTCCTCCGCCCGCACCGTCTCCAGCATCGCGCGCAGCAGCGCCCGGTGCGCGGATTCGAAGTCCCGGTCGAGGCCGGGTGCGTGGTCGATCTCCTTCATGACGTCGTCGACCATGCTGCCGCGCCGCAGCCGGTCCACCGCGGCGGGCAGCAGATCGCGAGTCAGCCGCCGGATCTCCTCCTCCTGCTCCACCAGCCGCCGGCGGAGTCCGTCCTCCTGGGCGGCGAACCGTTCGCGCAGGGTGGCGATCAGACGGCCACGGCGCATCGACTCGGCCGCCGCCAGGGCCACCACCAGCGTCGCCACCACCCCGCACCAGGCGACCGCCGTCCGTGCCCCGGCCGGGACCGCGATCACGGCGAGCGCCGCGCAGACCGCCGTCGCGGCGGGGGGAAGGACCCATACGAGCGTGGAGGCGGGCCGTCGGCCTCCGGGTGAGGCGCCAGCGAAAACCATTGGCTTCCTTAGGAAGAGCGGAAGAAAATGCGTGCGAGGAGCTCGCTATGGGCCCAGGAGCATAGCGCTTTCATCAGGCACCGAGACGAAGATGCTTTTTTCTCGGAATTGCACTGAAGAGCGAATTCATTCAGAGCAAAGAATCGATCAAATTCATTCACATTCTCCTGCATCTCGAAACCCCACACCTATCAAAGGCCGCTCATTCCAGGTGATTACGGACATTGCGCGGTGACTCTCCGCAGGGGCAACCTGGTTGTAGAGTCTGTCGGTTGGCCACACAGGTGTGGAGGGCGGTCGCGTGTTCTACAGGTGCTCAAATACGTGCTGTTGGGGCCATTGCTGAGGCTTCTCTTCCGGCCCCGGGTCGAGGGGATCGAGCACATCCCGGCCGAGGGCGCCGCCATCGTCGCCGGGAATCACCTGTCGTTCTCCGATCATTTTCTGATGCCCGCGATCGTGCCGCGCCGCATCACCTTTCTCGCCAAGGCGGAGTACTTCACCGGACCGGGCCTCAAAGGCGGCTGACCGCGGCGTTCTTCCGCGGCGCCGGTCAGATTCCGGTGGACCGCGCGGGCGCGAGGCGGCCGGGGCGGCGCTGCGCTCGGGACTCGCGGTGCTGCGCAAGGGCCGGTTGCTGGGCATCTATCCGGAGGGCACCCCGCTCGCACGACGGACGGCAGGCCGAGCGGTCCCGGCACCGTCCCGGACCGTTACGCTGACGGCGAATCTGCCACCAGCCGATTGCCCTGGGCGTGCCTGAACGGTGGACCGTAGCGTCCCGGCATGACCACAGCAGATGTATGCGTGATCGGGGCGACCGGGCAGATCGGACGGGCGGCGGTGCGCGCGCTGGCCGAGGAGGGCCGGCGGGTGCGGGCGGCCTCCCGGAGCGGGGGCCGTGATGAGCGCTGGCCCGGGGACGTGGAGAGCGTGGCCCTGGACCGGGAGGACGACGCGGCGGTGGCCGCCCTCGTCGGGGACGGCTGCGAGGTGCTGGTCGACTGTGTCGCCTACGGCCGCGCGCACGCAAGGCAGTTGCTGGGCCTGGCGGACCGGATCGGCTCGGCGGTGGTGATCTCCAGCGTCATGGTGTACCAGGACGACCGGGGCCGCGGCTTCGGCACCCAGGACCGGCCGGACGGCGCCCCGGTGTACCCGGTGCCGATCCTGGAATCCCAGCGCACCGTGCCCCCGGGGGACACCGCCGGGAACCGCAAGGTCGCCCTGGAGCGGGAGTTGCTGGCCGCGGGCGACCGGCTGCCGGTAACCCTGCTGCGGGCCGGAGCGATCCACGGCCCCCACTGCCGCACCCCGCGCGAGCTGTTCTTCGTCAAGCGGGTGCTCGACGGGCGACCGGTGCGCGTACTGGCGTACGGCGGCCGCAGCCGCTTCCACCCGGTGCATGTGGACAATCTCGCGGAGCTGATACGGCTGGCCGCCCACCGGCCCGGGTCGCGGGTGCTCAACGCGGGCGATCCACAGGCGCCGACGGTGGCCGATATCGCCGCCGCGGTGGACGCCGTGATGGGGGCGCGGAGTGAACTGGTACTGATCGACGGCGGGCCACCGCTTGCGCACGTGGGCGTCACCCCGTGGAGCCTCCCGCACCCCGTGATCTTCGACATGACGGCGGCGGAGCGGGAGTTGGGCTACCGCCCGGTCACCGACTACGCCGAGTCGCTGCCGGAGACGGTGGAGTGGCTGGCCCGGCGGCTCACCGACGGCGGGGGCTGGCCCGCCGCGTTCCCGGAGATGGCCGCGGCCTACGGCCCGAAGATCGATCTGTTCGACTACGCGGCCGAGGACGCCTGGCTGGGCAGCCGCGGCCGGGCCGTCTGATCCACCTCGCCGGAAAGGGCCGGGCCCGGTTCCGTACGCGCCGACACGTACGGAACCGGGCCCGGTGGTGGTTACTTGACGGCGGTGGCCTTGGAGACCTTCGCCGCCTTGGCCGCCTTGGCGGCCGAGTCGGACTTCGCGGGCACCGGCGTGGCGTGCGGACCGCACGTCACGTCCGCGGCGTCCACCGTGCCCTTGAGCAGGTAGGCGTCCACCCGGTCGTTGATGCAGGCGTTGACCAGGCCGGTCACGCCGTGCGAACCCGCGTCCTTCTCGGTGATCAGACGCGAGCCCTTGAGCCTCTTGTGCAGCTCCACGGCGCCGTCGTACGGGGTCGCGGCGTCGCGGGTGCTCTGCACGATGAGGGTCTTGGGCAGGCCCTTGGCGGCGCCCACCTCCAGCGGGGTGTGCTGCTTGGCGCCCCAGGTGGCGCACGGCAGGTTCATCCAGGCGTTGGACCAGGTCAGGAAGGGGTAGTCCCGGTGCAGCCGGGTGTTGTCCCGGTCCCACTTGGCCCAGCTGGTCGGCCACTTGGTGTCGGCGCACTCCACGGCGGTGTAGACCGCGTTGCTGTTCTCCGAGGCGATGTTGCCCGCGGTGTCGGACATGTCCGGGCCCGCGGCCTCGATCAGCGGCTTGTCGTCACCGGCGAGGTAGGCGCTCCACACCTCCGCGACCTGGGTCCACGCGGAGTCGTAGTACGGAGCGCTCTGGAAGAAGGCGAGCAGTTCGGCCGGGCCCACGACCCCGCCGATGGGGCTCTTCTTGGCGGTCGCGCGCAGGGTGTCCCACTGCTTCTGGACCGCGTCCGGGGTGTTGCCGATGTGGTAGGCGGCGTCGTTCTTGGCGACCCACGCCTTCCAGTCGTTCCAGCGCATCTCGAAGGCGACGTCCTGGTCCAGGTTGGCCTGGTACCAGATCTTCTCCCGCGAGGGGTTGACCACGCTGTCGACGATCAGCCGGCGCACGTGGTTCGGGAACAGCGTGGCGTAGACACCACCGATGTACGTTCCGTAGGACACGCCGAGGTAGTTGAGCTTCTTGTCGCCGAGCGCGGCCCGGATGACGTCGATGTCACGCGCGGTGTTCGGCGTCGTCATATGGGGCAGCATCCGGCCGCTGCGCTCCTTGCAGCCCCGCGCGTACTTCTTGGCCAGCTTGCGCTGGACGCGCTTGTCCGCCTCGCTGTCGGGCACCGGGTCCAGCTTGGGCGCCTTGACGAACTCCTGCGGGTCGACGCAGGAGATGGGAGCGGAGTGGCCGACACCGCGCGGGTCGAAGCCGACGAAGTCATATGCCTTCGCGGCCTTCGCCCACACCGGGTTCTTGTTGGTGACCCGGGTCGGGAAGCGCATGCCCGAACCGCCCGGACCACCCGGGTTGTAGACCAGCGAGCCCTGGCGCTCGGAGGCGGAGCCGGTGTTGCCGATCCGGTCCACCGCAATCTTGATCTTGCGGCCGTCGGGCTTGGCGTAGTCCAGCGGCACGGTGACGTAGCCGCACTGAATGGGCTTGGCCAGGCCCCAGTCGGCCGGGCAGTCCTGCCAGTCGATGCCTTTCTTCGCGGCCTTGGCCGCGGCGATGGCAACACCACGGGCCTCGGCGGCGCCGCCCGGCGTCCGCTCGGAGGCACCCGCGGTGGGAGCGGCCAGCGCCGCAGTTATCAGCGCACCGGTCATCACACCACCGGCCACGCCGAAGAGTGCTGTGCGTCTCACGTAGTTATCCCCCTGCATGGTTGCGCCGCTCGTGACGGCGATGATCACAGAGTGTCAGGAGGATTCTTGTGGCTGGCTTACCGCCGAGTACAGGGCAAACCGTCATTTCTTTATCAACACGTGAACATCAGCCCAACGGCGTAGGGGGTCCCGCCGCATGGCGTTCCCTGGCTGTCAACACCACTGTAGCGGCCAGTTCTCGCAGGTCGGGGGCGGATGGCTCCGGTCGGCGGGACATGCCGTCCGATATTTGCCCTTGACGGAGGCCCTGTTGACCGTCGATTCTCATGTGCGCACAAATGATCCACCGCTCCGCAACATCCCCCCACATCACAACGGAGCCCAACTGTGAAGCGAATAATGCCGATCCGCCGTGGAGTGCTCGCGGCCGGAGCCAGTGCCGCCCTCGCCGCCGCCCTGCTGTCCGGCGCGTCGATGGCCCAGGCAAGCATCTCCGACTCCTCCGCCGCGGCGGCCCCCGACATTGATGTCGAGGCCGTCAAGGGAGACCTGAAGGAACTTCAGTCCATCGCGGACAGCAACGGCGGCAACCGCGCCCACGGCCAGCCCGGCTACAAGGCGTCCGTGGACTTCATCAAGAAGAAGCTGGACGAGGCCGGGTTCAAGACCACCATCCAGGAGTTCGACAGCGGCGGGGAGAAGGGCTACAACCTCATCGCCGACTGGCCGGGCGGCAGCGAGGACAAGGTCGTCATGGCCGGGTCGCATCTGGACTCGGTCTCCGCGGGCCCCGGAATCAACGACAACGGATCGGGCTCCGCCGCGATCCTGGAGGTCGCGCTCGCCGCGGCCAAGGCCGACCTCAAGCCCACCAAGCACCTGCGGTTCGCCTGGTGGGGCGACGAGGAGGACGGCATGGTCGGCTCCACGCACTACGTGGACAGCCTGGCGTCCGGCGACAAGTCGAAGATCGACTCGTATCTGAACTTCGACATGCTCGGCTCCCCCAACCCGGGGTACTTCGTCTACGACGATGACACCGAGCTGGAGAAGGTCTTCACGGACTGGTTCGCGGCCAAGCAGATCAAGACCGACCCGGAGACCGAGGGCGACGGCCGCTCGGACCACGCGCCGTTCAAGGAGGCGGGCGTGCGGGTCGGCGGTCTGTTCACCGGCGCCGAGGCCACCAAGAGCCAGGAGCAGGCGGACAAGTGGGGCGGCAAGGCGGGCGAGCCGTTCGACCCGTGCTACCACTCCGCATGCGACAAGACGTCGAACATCGACGACAAGGCACTGGATCTGAACACCGACGCGATTGCCAACGCGATCTGGACGCTCAGCTCCTAGGACCTGGCGGGGCCGGCCGAGCGCCGGCCCCGCGCCTCACTCCTTCTGGCCCGGTCGCCGATCCCCGGCGGCCGGGCCGCGGTGTTCGGCGGCGATGCCGAAGCGGCGCCGTTCGCCCGGAGCGGACGACGAGGACCGCACGCTGGAGACGGTACGGATCACCGACTCCTCCGCCTCCGTCCCGTTCCGCTCGAGTCGTTCCAGGTCAGCCGCGGAGACCAGAGCGACAAGCGGCTTTCCGTGGCGGGTGACGACCACCCTCTCCCCGCCGTACACCACGCGGTTGATCAGCTCCGCGAGCTCCGCACGGGCTTGCGTCACCGGAATCTCATAGGCCATGCTCACCATCATAACGAAATGTACGTCCTGTACATTTTATAGAGAGCGCCATGCAGAGAGAGCGCCATACAGAGCGCCTTGCGAGCCGCCGAGAGGTGACGCCATGGAACGACCGACCGCGCGCCATGTCCTGCCCGAGTTCACCGAGCGCACCAGCTCGGGCGCCCGCACCATGGACCCGTACGCCAAGCTCCTCGCAGAGCGGATCGTCTTCCTCGGCACCCCGGTCGACGACACCTCGGCCAACGATGTGATCGCCCAGCTCGTCCACCTCGAGCACGCCGCCCCCGGCCAGGACATCTCGCTCTACATCAACTCCCCCGGCGGCTCATTCGCCGCCATGACCGCGGTCTACGACACGATGCGGTACGTCACCTGCGACATCCAGACGGTCTGCCTGGGTCAAGCCGCCTCGTCCGCCGCCGTACTGCTCGCCGCGGGTACGCCGGGCAAGCGGCTGGCGCTGCCCGGCGCACGGGTCCTGCTGCACCAGGCCGCCATCAGCGAGCCGATCGAGGGCAGCACCTCCGATCTGGCGATCCAGGCGGCGGAGTTGCTGCGCAGCGAGGCGCTGCTCGAGGAGATGCTGGCCCGCCACACCGGCCGGAGCGCCGAGGAGATCCGCACCGATATCGACCGCGAGCGGATCTTCGACGCTCCGGCCGCGGTGGCGTACGGGCTGGTGGACCGGCTCACCGAGCGTCGCGGCGGGCCGGACGCGGCCACCGGAGCGAGGTGAGCAGGGGATGCTTCCACCGGAGCTGCCGCCGCTGCCCGCGCTGACCCGCGCGGAGGGGAACCTCCTCGATGCCTATCTGGAGACGGTCGATCTGCTCGGGCGGGTCAACCCGGCCCGCGCCCGGGACACCTATGCGAGTCTGCGTGCCGCCCAGGCGCTGGTCGGCAGGGCCGTCGCACTGCGTGACGCACTGGAGCTGATGCACCAGCGCGGGGAGAGCGCCCTGCACACCGCCACCCTGGCGCGGGCGCTGCGGGTGCTGGACGGGGAGCGGCGTACCGGGCGGGTCACACTGCCCCCGGCCCGGGGGAGCTGAAGCGGTCGCCCGATCGGCGTAGCCGGAAATCCCGGGGAAGAATCGCCGCCCGCTTGCGCCCAGTGCTGCCGCCCCTCGGCGAAGCAGAGATCGTCACTGGTCAGGAGGGTGGCGAGGGGGAGGGGCGGTCACTCGAACGGGCCATCCGTGAGCACCATCACACAGGGGTGTGTCGCTGCGGAACCAGCGGCCGGGATGCGTGACCATCACTGGGACAACAGACCCCGCCGGAGTACCGGGGTGGGGTCCGCTCATGAAGGGGGTGCGCGATGACTGCGCACATTCGGATCCCCAGGATGGTCTCCCGAGCGAGTGCCGTCTCCGCTCTCACCGTCGCCGCCGTCGGCGGCACCATCGCGGTGCCGGAGTCGCCGCCGGAGGCGAAGGCGGCGTCGACGACCGTCGCCTTCAAGGCGCTCCGGATCGCCGCGTCGCAGAAGGGCGCGCCCTATGTGTACGGCGCGGCGGGGCCGCACCGCTTCGACTGCTCGGGGCTGACGCAGTACGCGTACAAGGGGGCCGGGAAGCCTCTGCCGCGTACCGCGGCGGCACAGTACAACCGGACGCGCCCGATAACGGCCGCCTCGCGCACCCGTGGTGACCTGGTGTTCTTCCACGGCAACCGCGGTGTCTACCACGTCGGCCTCTACGCGGGCGACGGCCGGATCTGGCATGCGCCCAAGACCGGCACCGTGGTACGGCTGGAGCGGATCTGGACCCGCCACGTCTCCTACGGCAAGGTCCGCTGATCCGGGCGGAGTTGCCGGGGCCGCTTTGTCAGAGGCCGGAGGTAGGTTGACGGGGTTGCGGCACCACCCCGTCGACCCTCGGAGACCCGCATGTCCTACCTCAACCCGGTCCGGCACATCACCTTCGACGCCCATGATCCGTACCGGCTGGCGCAGTTCTGGTCACAGCTGACCGGATACCCGCTGGAGGACTCGGATCCGGGCGATGACGACGTGCTGATCACGCCGGACCAACCCGGGGTCCCCGGCCTGCTGTTCCTGCGGGTGCCGGACACCAAGACCGTCAAGAACCGTGTCCACCTCGACATCCAGCCGCCTTCGGGCACGCGGGACGCCGAGGTGGACCGGCTCGTCGGACTCGGCGCGAAGGTCGTCGACGACCGGCGTACGGACGACGGGATGGGCTGGGTGGTCATGTCCGACCTCGAGGGCAATGAGTTCTGTGTGGAGCGCAGCGCGGTGGAGCGCGGTCTGGTGGAGTCCTGAACACTGTCCGGCGGTCGGCCACCTGGAGCGGGTCGGGGCGAGCCGCTAGCGTGAGCCGGTGCCGGCCGTGCACCGGCCGGCACCGGGAGGGGGCGCGTGGTGACCGAGCAGTTCCAGCCGGACCGGACCTACGACCAGGTGTATCTCGTCTTCGTCGACACCTCCGGGTATTCGACGATCGTCCGCTCCAACCCCAGGGACCGGGCCGCCCAGGCCTTCGATCTGCTGCGGGAACGGATGCGGGGCCGGATCGCCCAGCTCTCCGCGCAGTACCGCTGTGCGCGCAGCGATGTCTGGAGCTGGCGCGGCGACGGCGGGTTCTTCGCGGTCCACGACGAGTGCGAGAGCGTGGCCCGCGATGTCGCGCTGGAGGCGGCGCGGACCTTTCTCACCCTCGATCTGCGCCATTTACGGGACGAGTTCGCGCAGGCCGGGGTGGACGGTGAGCTGCATGTGCGGATGGCGGTGCACAAGGGGGCGATCCGGCACAGCGCGGAGGGCCGGACGGGCGCGATCCACTCCCCCGACATCAATCTCGCCGCGCATCTGGAGAAGGTGACTCCGCCGGACTGTCTGGCGGTGTCGGAGGATGTGTACCGCACCGCCGGTCCGTTCGCGGAGCTGTTCACGCCCGTGGGCAGCCATGAGGGCAAGGACGTCTATCTGATGGCGGGCGACGGCGGGCCGGGCGCGGCGGCCAAGGCGTGGCTCGCGGGCCGGGGGCTGGCCGACGGCACACCGGTGTACGCCTATCCCGAGCGGCCGAGTTCACATCAGAAGGCGCGGCTGCTGGACGCGGCGTCGGACGAGGTCCTCGACATGGGGACGGCGCTGCGCACCTCCTCCAGCCGTCTGGTGACCACCGAGCGCCCGGCCCGCTATCGGGACGCGGTGCTGGGGCTGTTACGCCGCGGCGGCACCTACCGCGGTTATCTGCTGGACCCGTCCTCGGAGGCGGCGGACACGCTGGCGCGCCAGTACGAGGAGGACATGGCGCGGAAGATCAAGGATTCGCTGGAGCGGTTCGGCCGGTTCAAGGAGCGTTACGGCGCCGAGGCGGAGGGCTTGCGGGTCTACCAGACGGACGGCTTCCCGGGGTTCTCGGCGCTCGGGATCGACGTGGGCCGCCCGGACGGGCTGATCCTGTACTCCTCGTACCTCATGGGCGCGAGTCCGTACGGGGTGATCGAGCGCGGCGATATGCCGCACTATCTGATCGGCCCGGCCGCCGGGCGGGTCTTCACCCGTATCCGGGAGCTGACCGAGGCGCGTTCGGGGACGGGGCGGGTCGAGCGGGTGTTGTAGCCAGGGGCGCAGCTCAGTTGACCGCTACGGTCCAGGGCAGCGCGATCCAGACGGTCTTGCCACCGTCGTCGGTGGGCGTGATGAAGACGTCGCCGCCCGATTCGGCGGCCAGGGAGTGGATGATGACCAGGCCGCGGCCATGGTCCCGGCCGTGGTCCTGCGGGGTGGCGGCGGGCAGCCGTCCCGGCCACCGGGGATGGCTGTCGGTGACGCCGATCTCCAGCCGCCGGGTGTGGTCGAGCCGGAGGTCGACGGTGAAGGTGGGTGACCGGCCCACGGTGTGCTGGACCGCGTTGGTGGCCAGCTCGGAGACGATGAGCCGGACGGTGTCGGCGGCCTCCGCGCCCGCTCCGAGCCCCCATTCGGCCAGTACGTCCGTCACATAGGCGCGGGCCGCGGGGACCGAGGCGGGGGCGCTCGGCAGAGTGAGGGATGCTTCCTGATGGTCTGCCATGGCGGCCTGTCCCTTTCCGCCGGGGGCGCGGCGCGGACGCGTCGGGTGGTGCCGACGAAGCCGGGGCGTTCCGGGTGGCTTCGGCGTGCTTACGCGTCAGAGTGCCATCGATGCCCTCCGTAACGGGGGCGATCCACCGGGTTATGCATATATCTGTCGCTCGAAGCGGTGAACTCTGCTACGGAAGACCGGATTTGGGCGGCAGACTGGGGAGCGAAAGGCGGTACAGGGGCGCGGGCGGGAGGGAGAACTCATGCGGTACGGCCCGGCGGTGCGCCGCCGCAAGCTGGGCGCGGAGCTCCGCCGCCAGCGCGATCTGGCCGGTCTCACCAGTGGGGAGACAGCGCGGCTGCTGGGCTGGCACCAGTCGAAGGTGAGCCGGATCGAGACCGGCCACAGCGGTGCCAAACCCGCGGATGTGGCACGGCTGCTGGATCTGTACGGGGTCGGTGATCCGGATCTGCGGGCGCTGCTGGAGGCGCTGTGCGGCGGGGGCTCCTCGGATCCGCACGAGTCACGGCGCGGCTGGTGGCACGCCTACCGCGATCTTCTGCCGCCCGCCTACCGGGACTTCATCAGCCTGGAGGCCGAGGCGTCACAGGCGTACACCCTGGAGACCACGGTGGTGCCCGGACTGCTCCAGACCCCGGACTACGCCCGGACGGTCACCCGGGCGGCACTGCCGGATCTGCCGCGGCGGCAGTTGGACGCGCTGGTGGAGGTGCGGATCGCCCGTCAGTCGGTGCTGTACGGCACCGAACCGCTGCGCCTGCACGCGGTGCTGGACGAGGCGGTGCTGCGCCGCGTGGTCGGCGGGCCGGAGGTGATGGCGGCCCAACTGCGGCATCTGACCACGCTGGCGGAGCTGCCTCAGGTGTGTGTACAAGTGCTGCCATATTCCGCTGGAATGCCCATTGGCATTACCAGTCCTTTCATTATTTTCTCTTTTCCGCACATTACTGACCTCGACGTGGTAGTTCTCGACCACCTGACGAGTAGCCTCTATCTGGAGCGGAAAGAAGACCTCCGGGCGTACAGCGCGGCGTTCGATGTCCTGCGCACCCACGCCCTGGCACCTGAGGAATCACTCACCTTCATCAGCAAAATCGGGGGCGGCGCCTGAGGGGGCTCCATGTCCGCACTGTCCGCCACATCCGCCACATCCGTCGACCCCGGCGGCTGGCTGCGCAGCAGCTACAGCGTCGGCATGAACAACTGCGTCGAGACGGCCCGGCTCGGTTCCGGACTGCTCGCCGTACGCGACTCGAAGAACACGGCAGGCCCCGCCCTGCTGTTCACCCCGTCGAGCTGGACCTCGTTCCTCGAGGGCCTGTCCGGCGGCGATTTCGGCCCCGGCCTTTCCCACGCCGCCGGGAGCTGATCCGTCAGGCGGTCGGTGCGGTCTCCAGGATCACGCCGACCGCCTGCTCGATCTGCTCGTCCGTCAGATCCGCGCGGGCGGTCAGCCGCAGCCGGGAGATGCCGTCGGGGACCGACGGCGGGCGGAAGCAGCCCACCAGCAGCCGGGCCGCACGGCAGTCCGCGGCCCATCGCACGGCCTGCTCCGGCGACGGAGCCCGCACCGACACCACCGCGGCGTCCGGCCGCACCGCGGCAAGACCCGCGGCGGTCAGCCGTCCGTGCAGCGCGGTGGCGACCGTACGCGCGCGGGCGGCCCGTTCCGGCTCCCGGGCCAGCAGCCGCAGACTCGCCAGCGCCGCGCCCGCCGCCGCCGGGTTCAGACCGGTGTCGAAGATGAAGGTACGGGCGGCGTTGACCAGATGCTCGATCACCCGGGCCGGCCCCAGAACCGCCCCGCCCTGGCTGCCCAGCGACTTCGACAGGGTGGCGGTGACCACCACCTGCGGCGCGCCCGCGAGTCCGGCCGCGTGCACCGCCCCTCGCCCGCCCTCACCGAGCACCCCCAGCCCGTGGGCGTCGTCCACCACCAGCGCCGCGCCGTGCGACCGGCAGGCCGCGGCCAGCGCGGGCAGCGGGGTGGCGTCGCCGTCGACGGAGAAGACCGAGTCGGTGACCACGAGCGCCCGGCGGCCCCGTCCCCCGCCCGCCTCGTGGCGCTCGGCGTCCAGCACCTTGTGTACGGCTGCGGGGTCGGCGTGCGGCACCACCTCGACCTCGGCGCGGGAGAGCCGGCAGCCGTCGATGAGCGAGGCGTGGTTGCCCGCGTCGGAGACCACCAGCGCGGCACGGTCGCTGAGTGCGGAGACGGCGGCCAGATTCGCGGCATATCCGGATGAGAACACCAAAGCCGCCTCGAAGCCGCAGAACTCCGCGAGTTCCTCCTCCAGCGCGGCGTGCAGCTCGGTGGATCCGGTGACCAGCCGTGACCCGGTGGACCCCGCGCCCCAGTGCCGCGCCGCCTCCGCCGCGGCGGCCGTGACCTCCGGATGCCGGGCCAGCCCCAGATAGTCGTTGCTCGCCAGGTCCAGCAGCGGGGAGTCGGCGGGGCGAGGGTTCAGACGGCGGACCAGTCCGGCGCGGGCGCGCCGCTCGGCTTGCGCGTCGATCCACTCGAACGGGTCGTCCTGCCGGTCCTCGGCCATACGCTGTCCTCGCCTTCCACGGGGCACCAACTGTGGGGTCCGGATAGAACGTAGTCCTCTCCATGCGTGGTCACGGTGTGGCAATACCCACACCCCCAACTCGCGGTCTTGTACAGATCCTCCTTTGCCGGGAGCGGTGGCGTAGGACAGGATCGGCGCCATGGACCTGCTGAACACGCTGGTGGACAAGGGGCTGCGGCGCGAATCGCCGACCCGCGAAGAGGCGCTCGCCGTGCTGGCGACCTCCGATGACGATGTGCTCGATGTGGTGGCCGCCGCGGGCAAGGTGCGCCGCCACTGGTTCGGGCGGCGGGTGAAGCTCAACTATCTGGTCAACCTCAAGTCGGGCCTGTGCCCTGAGGACTGCTCGTACTGTTCGCAGCGGCTCGGCTCGACCTCGGAGATCCTCAAGTACACCTGGCTGAAGCCGGACCAGGCGGCGGCCGCGGCGACCGCGGGAGTCGCGGGCGGCGCCAAGCGGGTGTGCCTGGTCGCCAGCGGCCGCGGGCCGACGGACCGGGATGTGGACCGGGTCTCGCAGACCATCGCCGCCATCAAGGACCAGCACCAGGACGTGGAGATCTGCGCCTGCCTCGGGCTGCTGTCGGACGGCCAGGCGGAGCGGCTGCGGGAGGCCGGTGCCAACGCCTACAACCACAACCTCAACACCTCCGAGGCCACCTACGGCGACATCACCACCACCCACACCTACGCCGACCGGGTCTCGACGGTGCAGCAGGCCCAGGCGGCCGGTATGTCCGCCTGCTCCGGGCTGATCGCGGGCATGGGCGAGACGGACGAGGACCTGGTCGACGTGGTCTTCTCGCTGCGCGAGCTGGACCCGGACTCGGTGCCGGTCAACTTCCTCATTCCGATCGAGGGCACCCCGCTGGCCGGGGACTGGAACCTCTCCCCGCAGCGCTGTCTGCGGATCCTGGCCATGGTGCGGTTCGTCTGCCCGGATGTGGAGGTGCGGCTCGCGGGCGGACGCGAGATCCATCTGCGCAGCCTCCAGCCGCTGGCCCTGAACCTGGCGAACTCGATCTTCCTCGGCGACTATCTGACCACCGAGGGCCAGACCGGCAAGGAAGACCTGGCGATGATCGCCGACGCGGGCTTCGAGGTGGAGGGCACCGACACCACCACCCTGCCCGAGCACCGCGCCGACGCGCTCGCGGCGGCCGCCGGAGGCTGCGGCTCGCACGCCGGGGCGGCCGGGGGCTGCGGTTCGCACGGCGCCGAGGGCGGGGGCTGCGGTTCGCACAGCACCGAGGGCGGGGGCTGCGGTTCGCACAGCACCGAGGGCGGGGGCTGCGGTCCGTGCGGTGACCCCGCGTCCGAGCCCGAGGCCGAGCCCGCCGCGGTGGCGGCGCGCGAGGAGTCCCACGCCGATCTGGTCGCGGTGCGCCGCCGGGGCGTGGGCACGGATCTGCCGCCCAATGCCTGAGCCGCTGTCGGCCGGTGAGCTCCGGGAGCTGGACCGGGAGCACGTCTGGCACCCGTACGGCCCGATGCCCGGCCGTGAGGATCCGCTGGTGGTGGAGTCCGCGTCCGGGGTCCGGCTGCGGCTGGCCGAACCGGTCGAGGGCGTCGGTGAGCTGGTGGACGGGATGTCGTCGTGGTGGTCGGCCATCCACGGCTACAACCACCCGGTGCTCAACGAGGCCGCGCGCGGCCAGCTGGGGCGGATGAGCCATGTGATGTTCGGCGGGCTCACCCATGAGCCCGCCGTCCGGCTGGCCACCCGGCTGGTGGAGATCACCCCCGAGCCGCTGCGCCATGTCTTCCTCGCCGACTCCGGTTCGGTGTCGGTCGAGGTCGCGGTCAAGATGTGCCTCCAGTACTGGCGGTCGCTCGGCCGTCCGGAGAAGCGGCGGATGCTGACCTGGCGCGGCGGCTACCACGGCGACACCTGGCAGCCGATGGCGGTGTGCGACCCGGACGGCGGGATGCACCGGCTGTGGTCGGGGGTGCTGCCCGAGCAGATCTTCGCGGACGCCCCGCCGCCCGGTTTCGACGCCGACCCGGACCCTGCCTACCAGGCCCAGCTGCGCGACCTGGTGGCCCGGCACGCCCATGAGCTGGCCGGGGTGATCGTGGAGCCGGTGGTCCAGGGCGCGGGCGGGATGCGCTTCCACTCCCCCGCGCTGCTGCGACTGCTGCGCGAGGTGTGCGACGAACACGACGTCCTGCTGGTGTTCGACGAGATCGCCACCGGCTTCGGCCGGTCGGGCGCGCTCTTCGCGGCCGATCACGCGGCGGTGAGCCCCGATGTGATGTGTCTGGGCAAGGCGCTGACCGGCGGCTATCTCACCATGGCCGCCACCTTGTGCACCGCGCGGGTGGCGGAGGGCATTTCGCGCGGTGAGGTGCCGGTGCTCGCCCACGGCCCGACCTTCATGGGCAATCCGCTGGCCGCGGCCGTCGCCAACGCCTCGATCGACCTGCTACTCGGCCACGACTGGCGGCAGGAGGTCAAGCGGATCGAGGCGGGACTGCGCGACGGGCTCACGGACACGCGCGAACTGCCGGGCGTCCGGGACGTACGGGTACTCGGCGCGATCGGCGTGGTCCAGCTGGACCGTCCGCTCGACGCGGCGGGCATGGCCGCGGCGTCCCGGGCCGCGGTCCGCGAGGGCGTCTGGCTGCGACCGTTCCGCGATCTGCTGTACACCATGCCGCCGTACATCACCGGCGACGACGACCTGGCCCGGATCTGCGCCGCGGTACGGGCGGCCGCGACCGCGGCGGGCTGACGAACGGACAGCCGCGTCCCGCCGTCCGGCGGATCTCCTCCGCCGGACGGCGGGGCGCGGATCTCAGCGAAAGGCACGGACAGATGTCAGTACTGGTCGTCTCGGGCACCGGCACCGAGATCGGCAAGACCGTCACCACAGCGGCCGTCGCCGCCGCGGCCCTGGCCCGCGGCCGGTCGGTGGCGGTGCTCAAGCCCGCGCAGACCGGGGTCGGCGCGGACGAGCGGGGCGACGTCGCCGAGGTGGCCCGGCTCGCCGGGCAGGTCACCACCCTCGAACTCGCCCGCTACCCCGAGCCGCTGGCCCCGGACACCGCGGCGCGCCGCTCCGGACTTCCGGCGGTCCGTCCCCATGAGGTGGCGGAGGCGGCCGAGAAGCTGGCCGCCGACCACGATCTGGTGCTCCTCGAGGGCGCGGGCGGACTGCTCGTACGCTTCGACGAGGAGGGCTCGACGCTCGCCGACGCGGCCCGGCTGCTGGCCGCTCCCGTCCTGATCGTCGCGCATCCCGGCCTCGGCACGCTCAATGTGGCCACGCTGACCACGGAAGCGCTGACCGCCCGGGGGCTTGACTGCCCGGGGCTCGTCATCGGCAGCTGGCCCGCCGACGCCGATCTCGCCTCCCGCTGCAATGTGACCGACCTGCCCGCGTCGGCGGGCGTACCCCTGCTCGGCGTCCTGCCGGAGCGGGCCGCCGCGCTCGATCCCGCCGACTTCCGCGCCGCGGCGCCCGGCTGGCTGGCCCCGCAGCTCGACGGCACCTGGAACCCGGCGGCGTTCACGGCGTAGCCTCACCCCCGTCCTGGGCAGAATCCCCCTACCGGTCCTCGACCGTTCCGCTGGAAAAAAGGGGGATCCCGATGCCCATCCGCCGCCGCACCGCACCGCCCGACACCTTGCACCACCCGCTCTTCGCCCGCTGCTGGGACCGGCTCAGCGTCGTGGCCGACGAGCGGGGCGGGGTGGCGGAGCTGCGCAGTGAGCTGCTGTCCGGGCTGTCCGGCCGGGTCATCGAGATCGGAGCGGGCAACGGCCGGAACTTCCCGCACTACCCCGAGACCGTCTCCGAGGTCGTCGCCATCGAACCGGAGCGCCATCTGCGGCGGCTGGCCGCGCGGGCGGGGCTGCGGGCGGCGGTCCCGGTGGATGTGGTGCCGGGGGTGGCGGAGGCGCTGCCGGTCAAGAGCGAGGCGTTCGACGCGGCGGTGGCGTGTCTGGTGCTGTGTTCGGTACGCGATGTGCCGCGCGCCCTGGCCGAGCTGATGCGGGTGCTCAAGCCCGGCGGGGAGCTGCGCTTCCTGGAGCACGGCCGGGCGGACGGCCGGGTGATGGCCACGACGCAGCGGGTGCTGGACCGTACGGTGTGGCCGCTGATGTTCGGCGGTTGTCACACCGCGCGGGAGGTCCGGGCGGAGCTGGCGGCGGCCGGTTTCGAACCGGCCGGGCACCGGCGCCTGCGGGTTCCGGAGCGGGGTGTGCCGCTGCCGACGTCGTCCTGCGTGCTGGGGACGGTCCGCCGCCCGGCGCTTCCGGGCGCGTAGGCCCTGTCCGGCGGATCTTCGCGGGCCCGCGACGCCTGGCACGGCACCTCGCCGCGTTGTCGGGATCGTCCGAGTACGCCCAGTACAAGGACGACCCCCCCGCCTTGCGATCCACCGCACCAGACACCGCGGGCTGATCCACGAAGATCCACCGGACAGGACCTAGGGTGTCGGGAGCGGGGCGGCTCCTGTGACGACGGGCCCTGGGCGCTACACGCTCCAGCTGCGCAGCTCGTCGGCGATGGTACGGACATCGGCGGTGCCGTCCTTGACCAGCCGGGCCAGATCCCGCACCCGCTCCGGCGAGGTGGCGATCTTCAGCCCGCTCGCCACGAGATAGGCGTAGGCGACGGCGGAGGCGAACAGCGCGTTGCCCCGCTCCAGGGCCGGGACCAGGAGCAGCAGTTGCAGCAGCGCGGCGGCCCGCTCCTGGGGGTCGGTGTAGACGGGGGTGCCGAATATCTCCGCCTCATGGCGGCTCACGGCAGCCACCAGCGCGCCGTAGTCGGTGACGCGCGGATCCCCGGGGGTGTGGTGTTCGGCGATCATCAGCAGCCAGGCGAGATCGATACGCACGGTCAAGGGCGGGGCTCGCCCTCCTTGCCGAACTCCTCGTCGAAGACGGCGCGGTACTGCTTCATGAAGTCGGCGGCGGCCGCCACGAAGGTGTGGCCCGCCTCGCCCGCGTCCTGGCGGACCAGCTCCTCGATATAGCGGTTCATACTGATCCCCCGCTGGAGAGCACGCTCCCGGGCCACCTCGGCGGTGGCCTCGTCGACCCGTACGTTCAGCTGTGTCTTCGCCACACGGCCACGCTAGCGCATATTTGCTAGCGCCTTCAAGGGCGCGCCATAGCGGCCGGATCCTTACCATCGAGGTCTGAAACCGTTCCGAAACGGGGAGGCAGGGTGTCCACACCGGCGGCGACGAAGAAGGACGGATTCGCGGAGGGCGGAGCCCGCGCGGCGGCCCGCGCACGCTCCCTCACCAAGGCGTACGGCGTCGGCGAGACGGCCGTGATCGCCCTGGACGCGGTGGACGTGGAGATCGAACAGGGCCGATTCACGGCGGTGATGGGCCCGTCCGGATCCGGCAAGTCCACCCTGATGCACTGTCTGGCGGGGCTGGACACGGTCTCCTCGGGCCAGGTGTGGCTGGGCGACACCGAGATCACGGGCCTCGACGACCGGCAGCTGACCCAGCTGCGCCGGGACCGGGTGGGCTTTGTGTTCCAGTCGTTCAATCTGCTGCCCACGCTGAACGCGGCCGAGAACATCACGCTGCCCATGGACATCGCGGGCCGGCAGCCCGATCCAGCGTGGCTGGACCGGGTCATCGACACCCTCGGGCTGCGGGACCGGCTGAAGCACCGGCCCGCCCAGCTGTCCGGCGGCCAGCAGCAGCGGGTGGCCTGCGCCCGGGCGCTGGCCTCGCGCCCCGACCTGATCTTCGCGGACGAACCGACCGGCAATCTGGACTCGCGGTCGGGTCTCGATGTGCTGGGCTTCCTGCGGGAGGCGGTCGACGAACTCGGGCAAACGGTGGTGATGGTGACCCATGACCCGAGCGCCACCGCCCACTCCGATCTGGTGATCTTTCTCAGCGACGGCCGGATCGTGGACCGGATGGAGCGGCCCACCGCCGAAGCGGTGCTGGAGCGGATGCAGATCTTCTCCCAGACCTCCGCCTCCGAGGCCGGATCGGATCCGCTGGGCTGAACCCGAACTGGGCCCTCGCCACACCAACCGGAGCCGGTCTCCGGTACGTTGATCACCACCGTGATCCTGGAGGGGGATTTATGACCAGGCCATTCCGTTTTGGCGTCAATCTGCTCGCGCTGGAGTCGGGTGAGGCATGGCGGACGAAGTGCCGCCGGGCCGAACAGCTCGGCTACGACGTGCTGATGGTGCCCGACCACCTCGGAATGCCCGCGCCGTTCCCGGCCCTGGTGGCCGCCGCCGAGGTCACCGAGCGGCCGCGGCTCGGCACCTTCGTGCTCAACCTGGGGTTCTGGAACCCCGCGCTGCTCGCCCGTGAGGTGGCCACCTGCGACACGCTCACCGGCGGTCGGCTGGAGCTGGGGCTGGGCACCGGCTACGTCAAGACCGAACACGACAGCGCCGGGCTGCCGTTCGGCTCGCCGAAGGAGCGGGTGGACCATCTGGCGCACACCGTGGGCGAGTTGGAGCGGCTGTTCGGCGACCCCGAGCAGCAGCCGCGGCCCGCGCAGACACCGCGCCCGCCGCTGCTGCTGGGCGGCAACGGCAACCGGCTGCTGCGACTGGCCGCGCGCCACGCGGACATCGCGGCCTTCACCGGGGCGGCACAGGCGCCGGGACAGCCGCCGGGAACCATGCACCTGATCAGCCCGGAGGCGCTGGAGGAGCGGGTGGCGGCCTACCGGGGCTTCGCCGCGGAGGCGGGCAGGCCCGCCGACGGCGCCGAGCTCAACTATCTGCTCCAGGTGGTCGCGGACAGCGGCAACCGCCGCGCCACCGCCCGCGACCTGGGTCGCTACGGGCCGGAGCTCAGCGAGGAGGAGCTGCTGGCCCACCCCGCCCTGCTGCTGGGCAGCCCCCAGGAGATGGCCGACCAGCTGAGGACGCACCGTGAGCGGTTCGGCTTCTCGTACTTCACCGTGCTGGAGCCGAACATGGAGGTGTTCGCGCCGGTGATCGAGGAGTTGCACGGCAGCTGAGGCCGGCCTGCTCCACGGGGAAAAGTCCGTCGACGCCGCGGCCCGTCCGATGATGGGATGCCCGCTGTGAACGATTTTCGGATACGGGCCGCGACACCCGACGACCTCGATGCCGTGCTCGCCTTCTGGAAGCGGGCGGCCGAGGGGACGAGCATCAGCGACGACCGGGACGGGGTGACCCGGCTGCTCGCCCGGGACCCGGAGTCGCTGCTGCTGGCCGAGCTGGACGGCGTGCTCGCCGGAACCGTGATCGCGGGCTTCGACGGCTGGCGCTGCCATCTGTACCGGCTGGCCGTCCACCCCGGTTGGCGGCGGCGCGGGGTGGCGACCGCGCTGCTGAAGGCGGCCGAGGAGCGGTTCGTCGCACTCGGCGGACGCCGCGGGGACGCCATGGTGCTCAAGGAGAACGCGCTCGCCCAGCACGCGTGGAGCGCGGCGGGCTACGCCCCCGAGCCGCAGTGGAGCCGCTGGGTCAAACCCCTCGGCTCCTGACGCCTCGCCCGCCCAACCTCGGTACTTTGCTCGTCCTTTACCATGGACGCAGAACATGGTGCTTCGATGCGCCGTGATCTTGTCGACCCTTCAGCCTTCAGTCGAAAGGTGTGAGCGTCCGCCCATGGGCGAGCCTCCCAGTAGTACCCGGAGCCGACATCGCGCGTTCCTTCCGTCCCTGCTGGATCATGGGACGGAGGTGAACCGATGACCGAAGTCCTCCTCCTGGCCGTGTCGCTCCTGCTGGCGCTGGCCTGTGGCGCCTTCGTCGCGGCGGAGTTCTCGCTGACCACGGTCGAGCGCAGCGAGCTCGAGCGGGCGGCGGAGCGCGGGGAGCGGGGCGCGGCGAGCGCTCTGAAGGCCGTGCGGAGCCTGACCTACCAGCTCTCCGGCGCACAGCTCGGTATCACCGTCACCAACCTGATCGTCGGCATGCTCGCCGAGCCGTCGGTGGCCGCCCTGCTGGCCGGGCCGCTCACCGCGATCGGCGTCCCGGCCTCCGCCGTCCCCTCGGTCGCCCTGGTGACCGGGACCGCGCTGTCCACCGTGGTGCTGATGGTGGTCGGTGAGCTGGTCCCGAAGAACTGGGCGATCTCCCGGCCGCTGCCCGTCGCCAAGGCCGTCGCCACCCCGCAGCGCGTCTTCAGCGCCGTGTTCCGCCCGCTGATCACCCATCTCAACAACACCGCCAACCGCACCGTGCGCCGGATGGGTCTTGAGCCCGCCGAGGAGCTGGCCTCCGCGCGCGGACCGCAGGAGCTGATCGCGCTGGCCCGGCACTCCGCCAAGGAAGGGGCGCTGGAGAAGGACACCGCCGAGCTGTTCGTCCGCACCCTCAACCTGGCCGGGCTCACCGCGCAGAGCGTCATGACCCCGCGGGTGCAGGTCATCGCGCTGGACGAACGGGCCACCGCCGAAGACGTGGCCAACGCGACCCGCGCCACCGGACTGTCCCGCTTCCCCGTCTACCGCGGCAGCCTGGACGCCGTCGCCGGTCTCGTCCACATCAAGGACGTTCTGGCGATCCCCGCCGAGGAGCGGTTGCGCCACCCGGTGTCCTGGCTGGCGCGCGAACCGCTGTTCGTCCCCGAGTCGCTCACCGTGGACCGGCTGCTGGACCGGCTGTCCGCCAAGCGCAGCATGGCCGTGGTCATCGACGAGTACGGCGGTACGGCCGGGGTGGTCACCCTGGAGGACATCGTCGAGGAGGTGGTCGGCGAGGTCCGCGACGAGCACGATCCGCATGAAACCCCTGATCTGGCCCCGGCGGGCGAGGACGCGGAGGGCCACGCGCTGTACGACGCGGACGGCTCGGTCCGCGTCGACCAGCTGGAGCAGGTCGGGCTGCGGGTGCCCCCAGGCCCGTACGAGACGCTGGCCGGGCTGCTCGCGACCGAGCTGGGCCGTATCCCCACCGTCGGGGACATCGTCGAGCCGGCGGGCTGGCGGCTGGAGGTGGTGAACGCGGCGGGCCACCGGGCCGCCCGGGTCCGGCTGCGGGCCCCGCTGCCCGGTGCGGACGAGGGCGCCGAGACCGCCGAGGACAACAGCGGTGGCAGGGCCACCGGCCGGGGCCGCAAGGGCTCCGGTCGCACCAAGGGTGACAAGGGGGCGGGCCGATGACCGCGGTGCAGCTGATGATCGGTCTGCTGACGCTGGTCGTCAACGCGTTCTTCGTGGGCGCCGAGTTCGCCCTGATCTCGGTCCGGCGCAGCCAGATCGAGCCCCATGCCGAGCGGGGCGACCGGCGGGCGCGCGCGGTGCTGTGGGGCCTGGAGCATGTCTCCGCGCTGCTGGCCGCCGCACAGCTGGGCATCACCCTGTGCACCCTGGTGCTGGGCGCCGTCGCGGAACCGGCCATCGCGCATCTGATGGAGCCGGTCTTCCACGCGGTCGGGCTGCCGCTGGGGCTGGTCCACCCCGTGTCGTTCGTGATCGCGCTGAGCCTGGCGACCTATCTGCACATGCTCTTCGGCGAGATGGTGCCGAAGAACGTGGCGCTGGCCGAGCCGGTGCGCACCGCGCTGATGCTCGGCCCGCCGCTGGTCGGGCTGGCCCGTGCGCTGCGTCCGGTGATCTTCGCCATCAACGCCTTCGCCAACGGTCTGCTGAAGCTGTTGCGGGTGGAGCCCAAGGGCGAGGTGGCGGCCACCTTCTCGGACGATGAACTGGCCCGTATGGTCTCGGACTCCAGTGAGGCCGGGCTGCTGGACGACCGGGCCACCGATCGGCTGCGGGAGGCGCTGGAGCTGGGCCGCCGCCGGGTGCGGGACGTGGTGCTGCCCATGGAGCGGGTGGTCTCCGCACAGCTCGGTGTGACCCCCGAGGAGCTGGAGGAGCTGTCGGCCAGGTCGGGCTTCTCCCGGTTCCCGGTGGTCGACGACTCCGGGCGGATCACGGGCTATCTGCATGTGAAGGACGCGCTGGGCGCCGACCGGCCGCGCGATGTGCCCTTCCGCCCGGACCAGCTGCGGCCGATTCCCCAGGTGCGGTCCCGGACACCGCTGGACGACGTGCTCACCGCGATGCGCGACAGCCGTACCCACCTCGCGGCGGTGATCGGCGCGGAGGAGCGGCTGGAGGGGCTGGTGACCATGGAGGACGTGCTGCGCGAGCTGGTCGCCTGAGCCCGCGCCGGGGCGGTCCCGGCGAGGGCCGCCCCGCCCCTCACTCCTCGGCCCGTCTGGACTCATGGGCGATGATGCACGCCTGCCAGTGCGCCAGCGCCTCGGCCCGGCCGCCGCCACTCTCCTCGGCGACGGCCAGCAGCGCGTCGGCGGCCATCGCGGCGAGCCGGACCGCGACCCGGCACACATCGCGCGTCTCCAGCGGCTCCAGCAGGGCCGCCGCGCCCTCTCCGTCGTCCGCGAGCGCGGCGGCGACGATGGCCATGGTCGTTCGGTCGCATTCAAAGGCATCCACGCCGAGCACACTGCCCCGCCGGACCCGGAGGGAACCCGGCACGGTCCAACCGGACTATCACCCCTGGGCACGCGGCCCCGGCCGGGTCGCCGAGGGGTCGTAGCGGAAGACGACGTACTCGATCCGGCCGATCACCTTGACCCTGGTCGTACGGCGGTAGAGCTCCGGCGGCCGGAAGATGTTGTCGTCGAAGATGTCCGCGCCGGGCGCCACATTCCAGCTGACGGTCGTCCCGTTCCGCGCGCCGCCCTCGAAGTAGATGTGGGTCATCGCCATGCGGCTCATCATGCTCGCGACCGGCGGCCCGCGCAGCACACCGGCACGGGAACACCCGCGCGGGGTGGCGATGAGGTGGAAATACCGACCGGGCGGTCTGGAGTCCGGGATAGGATCGTCCGCGCCATGCAGACGAACATCACCTACACCAGCTTCGCCGCCCTGGGCGACTCCTTCACCGAGGGCATGTCCGATGAGCTCCCGGGCGGCGGCTACCGCGGCTGGGCGGATCTCCTCGCCGGGCGGCTCGCCGCCCGCACCCCCGGCTTCCGCTACGCCAACCTCGCGGTGCGCGGCAAGCTGATCGGCCAGATCGTCGACGAGCAGACCGGTCCGGCGGCGGCGATGGGCGCCGACCTGGTGACGCTGGTGGGCGGACTGAACGACGTACTGCGGCCGAAGTGTGACGTCGGCCGGGTGTGCGCCCTGCTGGAGGAGGCCGCGGAGCGGCTGGCGCCGAGCTGTGGGCGTCTTGTGCTGATGCGCAGCCCGGGGCGGCGCGGTCCGGTGCTGGTGCGGTTCCAACCGCGTATGGAGCAGCTGTTCTCCTTCATCGACGAGCTGGCCGCGCGCCATGACGCGACGGTGGTGGACCTGTACGCCTCCGAGGCGCTGGGCGACCCCCGGCTGTGGGCCGACGACCGGCTGCATCTGAACGCCGAGGGGCACCGCCGGGTCGCCGAGGCGGTGTGGCAGGCGCTGGGGCACGAGCCGGAGGCCGACTGGGACGCCCCGCTGCCACCGCCGGTCCGGCCCGGCTGGGTCGCCCGGCGCACCTCCGACGCACGGTTCGCCCGGGAACATCTCGGACCCTGGATCGTGCGGCGACTGACGGGCCGTTCCTCGGGCGACGGGCGCGCTCCCAAGCGCGCCGAGCTGCTGCCGTACCCGGCGCCGGGCAAGGGCTGAGACCGGCGCCGACGGGGGCCGGTCTGGCCTGCGCGTTCGGCCAGTAGACTCTGTGCACGTGACTGCTAAGCCGCGCATCCCGAACGTCCTGGCCGGCCGCTACGCCTCGGCGGAGCTGGCCGTCCTGTGGTCCCCCGAGTACAAGGTGACGCTGGAGCGGCGGCTGTGGCTCGCCGTGCTCCGCGCCCAGAAGGACCTCGGGATCGAGGTGCCGGACGCCGCCCTCGCCGACTACGAGCGGGTCCTGGAGAACGTGGACCTGGCCTCGATCGCCGAGCGCGAGAAGGTCACCCGCCACGATGTGAAGGCCCGGATCGAGGAGTTCAACGCCCTCGCCGGTCATGAGCATGTGCACAAGGGCATGACCTCCCGCGACCTCACCGAGAACGTGGAGCAGCTCCAGATCCGGCTCTCCCTGGAGCTGGTGCGGGACCGCTCGGTGGCCGTACTGGCCCGGCTGGGGAAGCTGGCCGCCGACCACGCCGAGCTGGTGATGGCGGGCCGTTCGCACAATGTCGCGGCGCAGGCCACAACGCTCGGCAAGCGGTTCGCGACCGCGGCGGACGAGCTGCTGGTGGCCTACGGACGGCTGGAGGAGCTGCTCGGCCGCTATCCGCTGCGCGGCATCAAGGGCCCGGTGGGCACCTCGCAGGACATGCTCGACCTGCTGGGCGGGGACGCGCGGAAGCTGGCCGAGCTGGAGCAGCGGATCGCCGGCCACCTGGGCTTCGCGCAGGCCTTCACCTCGGTCGGCCAGGTCTATCCGCGGTCCCTGGACTACGACGTGGTCACCGCGCTGGTGCAGCTGGCCGCGGCCCCGTCCTCGCTGGCCAAGACGATCCGGCTGATGGCCGGGCACGAGCTGGTGACCGAGGGCTTCAAGCCCGGCCAGGTCGGCTCGTCCGCGATGCCGCACAAGATGAACACCCGCTCCTGCGAGCGCGTCAACGGCCTCGCGGTGATCCTGCGCGGCTATGCCTCGATGGCCGGGGAACTGGCGGGCGACCAGTGGAACGAGGGCGATGTGTCCTGCTCGGTGGTGCGCCGGGTCGCGCTGCCGGACGCGTTCTTCGCCTTCGACGGGCTGCTGGAGACCTTCCTGACGGTGCTCGACGAGTTCGGCGCCTTCCCCGCCGTGGTCGCCCGTGAGCTGGACCGCTATCTGCCGTTCCTCGCGACGACGAAGGTGCTGATGGGCGCCGTGCGGGCCGGGGTGGGCCGCGAGGTGGCGCATGAGGCGATCAAGGAGCACGCGGTCGCCGCGGCGCTGGCGATGCGCGAGCGCGGCGCCGAGCGCAATGAACTGCTGGACTCCCTCGCCGGCGATGAGCGGATCCCGCTGGACCGGGCCGCGCTTGAGGAGCTGATGGCGGACAAGCTGTCCTTCACCGGCGCCGCCGCCGACCAGGTCGGCGCCGTGGTGGCCCGGATCGAGGAGATCGCCAAGCGGCACCCCGAGGCCGCGGCGTACACGCCCGGGTCGATCCTCTGACCCCGGCGGCGAGCCGGTGTCTCCCTCACTGACGCCCGAGGAGCTGGAGGCCGCCCGCGACCGTCTGGTGCCGGATGTGATCGCGGACGGTCTGCGGGTGCTCTTCTGCGGTATCAATCCGGGGCTGATGACGGCCGCGACGGGCCACCACTTCGCCCGTCCCGGCAATCGCTTCTGGCCCGTGCTCCACGCCTCGGGCTTCACCCCGCGCCGTCTGGACCCGTCCGAGCAGGCGGAGCTGGTGGACTACGGACTCGGCATCACCAATGTCGTGGCCCGTGCCAGCGCGCGGGCGTCGGAGCTGAGCGAGACGGAGTACCGGGAGGGCGGCCGGATCCTGGAGGAGAAGGTGCTGCGGCTGCGGCCCCGGTGGCTGGCCGTGGCCGGGGTGACCGCCTACCGGATCGCCTTCGGGGACAAGCACGCGGCGATAGGCCCGCAGACCAGGACCATCGGCGACACCCGGATCTGGGCCCTGCCCAATCCGAGCGGGCTCAACGCGCACTGGACGCTCGCGACGATGGCGGAGGAGTTCGGCAGGCTCCGTGCGGCGGCGGAGGAAGCGGAGGGCTGAGCGTCCCCCAGGGGCGCGGCCCCGCAGGCCGGTAACGGCGCCTCGCGGCAGGTCCCGCGGAGCGCTCAGTGCCCGGCCGCGCCGAGGTCCAGATCCTCGGCTATGGCCACCACCAGCTGGAACGGCAGCTCCCGGCCCGCCTGCCCCACCCCCAGCGCGACCCAGCGCCCGTCCGCCCGCCAGACGCACAGCTCGGGGACATGGCGGCACAGCACATCCAGCGGGGGCGGCACCGGCTCGCCCATGGCCGAGCGCTCCAGATACCCGGTGAGGTCCAGCACGTCGGGGGCTCCCCACCGTAAGGACAGCACCTGGACGAGCGCCCGTAGCTCGGCCTCGAACTCCTCCTCCGCCTCCCGCACCCGGACCGCGTCCGCCTCCCAGAACTCCTCGCTCACCCGGAGATCGGCAACACGGCATCCCGAACCGCGCTGCGCGGGCAGGGCGTCGGCGCGCAGCCGGTCGATCGTGGCCAGATACCGGGCGGTGGTGCTGCTGGTCATGCTGTCAGTAAACAACGCGGGTCGGACATGTGGCCCTCCGTCAGGGTCCGGGCGTCCGGCGCCGGCTCACGCTCCGCCGCGCGGAGGAGCCGATTCGCCCGCTCCCGAAACGGGGGCCACTCGCCGCCTTGGCCCCCAGCGGCTACGATCCGGCAGACACGGACAGCGAGGGAGGCCGACGACGTGGGGCGGCTCACCGGCGGGGACCCGTCCCTGCTGCGGCGCATCAACTCCGCGGTGGTGCTGCACGCGCTGCGCGCGGCGACGGCGGCCGGTTCCGCCGCCCGTACGCCCGGGGCCGCGACCCTCACCGATCTCACCCGGGTCACCGGACTGTCCCGGCCCACCGTCGAGGGGGTGATCGACGGGCTGATCGGCAGCGGGCTCGCGGTGGACGTCCCCGCCGAGGAGGGCGGGGCGCGTCGCCAGGGGCGTCCCGCGCGCCGGTTCCGGTTCCGGGCCGAGGCCGGACATCTGCTGGGCATCGAGATAGGGGCGCACCGCATCGCCGCGCAGCTGTCGGACCTCGACGGGCGGGCGCTCGGCTCGACGGTGCGGGAGGTCTCCGAGAAAGCGCCGGTGGACGAGCGGCTGGAGCGGGTGCGCGGCTCCGTCGCGGATCTGCTGCGGCGGGCCGGGGTGGCGCGCCATTCGCTGCGCGCGGTCGGGGTGGGCAGCCCGGGGGTGGTCGAGGCCGACGGCTCGGTGCATCTGTGCACCGCCCTCCCGGGGTGGACCGGACTGCGGCTCGGGGAGCGGCTGCGGCGGTCCTTCCGCTGTCCGGTGCTGGTGGAGAACGACGCCAACGCGGCGGCCGTGGCCGAGCACTGGAAGGGCGCGGCGCTGGGCTCGGACGATGTGGTGTTCGTGCTGGCCGGGCTGAGTCCGGGCGCCGGATCGCTGATCGGGGGGCGGCTGCACCGGGGGTTCGGGGGCGCGGCCGGGGAGATCGGCGCGCTGCATCTGCTGGGCCGGGAGGCGACCCCGGAGGTGGTGCTGTCCACCACCGGGGAGCCGCTGAACCCGCTGGACGAGGCGCAGGTGGCCGGGGTCTTCGCACGGGCCCGGGAAGGGGACGTGCGGGCGCGCGCCGCCGTGGACCGGTTCGTCCGGCGACTGGTGCACGATGTGGCGGCGCTGGTGCTGGCGCTGGACCCCGAGGTCGTGGTGGTGGGCGGCTGGGCCGCGGGGCTTGACGGAATGCTGGAGCCGCTGCGCGAGGAGCTGGCCCGCTACTGTCTGCGGCCGCCGCAGGTGGCGCTGTCGCTGCTGGGTGAGGCGGCGGTGAGCACGGGCGCGCTGCGGCTGGCCCTGGACCATGTGGAGGCGGAGCTGTTCGCGGTGGAGGGTACGGTCACGGCCCGCCGCGCCGGTCCCTGACCGGCGGCGGGTGGCGGGTGCTCAGCCCGCCAGCAGTTCCTCGGAGTCGTGCGGATCGCCGAAGGTGAGCCGGCAGGTGTCGGCCCGGTAGGTGGCCACGGCGACGGCGACGGTGCGCCCGGCCGCGACATAGCGGGTGGTGACCACGAGCACGGGGGCGCCGGGCAGCCGGTCCAGCTCCTTGGCGTCGTCCGCGCGGGCCGAGCCGAGTTCGACGGACCGCTCCCGTCCCTCCAGCTCCAGCCGGCGCAGCTCGCGCAGCACGGCGCGGGCGCGGGCCAGCCCGCTGGGGGTGTCGATGGCGGCGAGGCCGGGCACGGACTCGGCCGGGACGTAGAGCAGCTCGGCGGCGAGCGGCAGCCCCTGGCCGATCCGGGTGCGCCGGACGCGGTGCACGGGGGTGTCGGGGTCGGTCTCGAGCAGCCGGGCGACGGCGGCCGGGGGCACCGCCTCGACGCTGTCGACGCAACTCCAGGCGTCGGCCCCGCCGTCGGTCCAGCCGTGGGTGGAGTCACCGACGGCCACGCCCACCCGGGGCGGGGCGACGGTGGTGCCGACGCCGCGGCGCCGCTGGAGCCTGCCTTCCAGCTCGAGCTGTTCCAGGGCCTGGCGGAGGGTGGCGCGGGCGACTCCGAAACGGGCCGCGAGCTCACGCTCGTTGGGCAGGATCTCCCCGACGGCGAACTCGGTGTCAAGCGCGTCGCTCAGCACGGTCTTCAGGTGCCAGTACTTGGGCTCCGGCACCGATTCCAGGTCCGTGGTCCCCACCCTGTCCCCCTGTTCTCCGCACCGGCTTGTGCGTGCTCACCGGTTTATGCGTGCTTCTTTATTAAAGGTTGTTGCAGTATCAATGCGACCATAAAGCGGCCTGCGTACTTGGTCAAGACCAATCCGCGATCAGCTAGGCTCGATGATCGCTGGATCCGACAGCCGGACCAGGGCAGAACACGGGGCGGGAGTGGGACGATGGACCAGGTCACGGTGGTCACCGGCGGCAGCCGTGGAATCGGGGCGGCGGTGGCCGTACGGCTCGCCCGCGCCGGGCACCACATCGCCATCGGCTACGAGCGCGCGCGGGACGCGGCCGAGCGCAGCGCGGCGGCGGTGCGGGCCGAGGGGGTCTCCGCGGTGGTCGTCCAGCTGGACACCAGCGTCGAGGACCAGGTCGAGGCGCTGTTCGACACCGCCCGGAAGGAACTGGGCCCGATCACCGGGCTGGTCAACAACGCCGGGATCACCGGGCCTCTGGGCCGGTTCACCGAGACATCGCCCGAGGTCATGCGCCGGGTGGTGGACGTCAATGTGACCGGTGCGCTGCTGTGCGCACGGCGGGCGGCCCGCGAGATGTCCACCCGCCTCGGCGGCCAGGGCGGCGCCATCGTCAACATCTCCTCGGGCGCGGCGACCACCGGCAGCCCCGGGGAGTACGTCCACTACGCGGCCAGCAAGGCGGCGGTGGACACCATGACCGTGGGGCTGTCCAAGGAGCTGGCCGGGGAGGGCATCCGGGTCAACTCGGTCCAGCCCGGAATGACGCTGACCGATATCCACGCGCAGATGGGCGACCCGGAGCGGCCGTGGAAGGGCGCGGGCCGGGTGCCGATGGGGCGGCCCGGTGAACCGGAGGAGATCGCGGGCGCGGTGGCCTGGCTGCTCTCGCCGGAGGCGTCGTACACCACCGGCGCGATACTGCGGGTCGCGGGCGGGATGTGACGGACGGATACCGTCGGACGGACGGATCCCGTCGGACGGACGGGATTTCGTCATCCGACCGCGCTCAGCGGGCGAACGCGGCCAGCTTGTCGGGGTTGCGCACGATGTAGACGGACTGGATCCGGCCGTCGGCCACATCGAGGCTCCACACCGAGTCCGGCACACCGCGCGAGAGCAGCAGCACCCCCGGCCCGCCGTTGATCTCCGTGATGACCAACTCCGGCTCCTCGATGGGTCGCTGGGCCACGCCGAGCAGGAAGCGCCCGATCTTGTCGGCCGTCTCCAGCACCCGCAGCGGCGCCTTGGCCTTGCCGCCGCTGTCGCCGACCAGCCGGGCGTCGGGGGCGAGCAGCGCGAGGAGCTGTTCGATGTCCCCGCCGGTGGCGGCGGCCAGGAACTTCTCGGTCAGCTCCCGCTGTTGCTCCGGGTTCACCTCGAAGCGCGGTCTGCGCTCGTCCACATGGCGCCGGGCTCGGCCGGACAGCTGGCGTACCGCCGCCTCGCTGCGGTCCAGCGTCTCGGCGATCTCGCCGTACGGAAAGCCGAACGCCTCGCGCAGGACGAACACCGCGCGCTCCAGGGGCGACAGCGACTCCAGGACGACCAGCACCGCGAGCGAGACCGTCTCCGAGAGCAGGGTGCGCTCGGCCGCGTCCGGGGCGGTGTGCCCGAGATCGGTGGCCATCGGTTCGGGCAGCCACGGGCCGACGTAGGACTCCCGGCGGGAGGTGATCTGGCGCAGCCGGTCGATGGCGAGCCGGGTGGTGATCCGCACCAGGAAGGCACGCGGATCGCGGACCTGCTCGCGGTCGGTGCCGGACCAGCGCAGCCAGGTCTCCTGGACGACGTCCTCGGCGTCGGCGACGCGACCGAGCATGCGGTAGGCCACTCCGGTCAGAACGGAACGGTGCGCTTCGAAGTCGTCGGTCGCGGTGTCGGTGGCCACGGTCCCATCCCACCCGACGCGGCGCGGGTTGTCCAGGCGGATCGATCACCGCCGTCCACTGGGTCTACCCGACGGTAACTCGTACTGACATGCTGTCTCATACGCCTGCCCGGCAGATCATGACGCGCCGACCCGAGGAGCCCTCCATGGCCGCGACCCTCTCCTTCCCCGTCGACACCCCCGGCGGCCCCCGCACCGCCCGGGTGGTCCACGAGCGGCGGGGCACCGGGCGCCCGCTGGTGCTGCTGCACGGCATCGGCCACCACTGGCAGGCGTGGGAACCGGTATTGGACATCCTCGCGGTGGAGCGCGATGCCATCGCCGTCGACCTGCCCGGTTTCGGCGCCTCTCCCGCGCTGCCGGACGGGGTTCCGTACAGCCTGGAGGGCGTGGTGCCGGTGCTGGGGGCGCTCTTCGAGGCGCTGGGCGTCGACCGCCCCGATGTCGCCGGGAACTCACTCGGCGGGCTGCTCGCCCTGGAGCTGGGCCGGGTCGGTCTCGTACGGTCCGTCACCGCGCTCTCCCCGGCGCGGTTCTGGAACGAGGCCGAGCGCCGCTATGCCTTCGGGGTGCTGAGCGCGATGCGGATGGGCGCGCGGCGACTGCCGCCCCCGCTGGTGGACCGGCTGGCCCGCAGCGCGGCCGGGCGGGCGGCGCTCACCGGCACCATCTACGCCCGCCCCGGGCGGCGTTCCCCCGAGGCGGTGGTGGCCGAGACCCGAGCGATGCGCGAGGCGGTGGGCTTCGAGGCGACGCTCGCGGCCGGGGGCGCCGGGCTGTTCACCGGGGATGTGGCCGATGTGCCCGTCACCATCGGGTGGGGGTCGCGCGACCGGCTGCTGCTGCGCCGTCAGGGGGTGCGCGCCAAGCGAGTGATCCCGGGGGCGCGGCTGGTGCGGCTGCCCGGCTGCGGACATGTCCCGATGAGCGACGACCCGGCACTGGTGGCCCGGGTGATCCTGGACGGCAGCCGCTGACCGCAGGCCGCCGGCCGCCGGGCGATGGCCGCTGACCGAACGCCGCAAGGGGGATCCTCCGGCGGCGCCCACTTCCCCCGGCACGCGGGCCGGTTGTTCACTGTCCGTTCGGGCACCGGGCACCTCGCACCGATAGCAACGAGAGTGGCACAGCGGCACAGTGGCAACGCACGGCACAGCGGCTCTTCGAATCACACGGGAGGTTCCACATGGTGCGGGATTCCGGCGGGCGGATGGGGCGACGGGCGGTACTGCGGGGTTCGGCGGCCGCCTCGGCCGCGCTCACCCTGCCCACCGTGGCACCGGCCGCGCCCGCCCAGGCGCTGTCCGGACGGCCGAACGCCCGGTGGGGCGTCCAGGTGGGCGATGTGACGATGTCGTCCGGACTGGTGTGGGTGCGCTCCGACCGCCCGGCCCGGATGATCGTCGAGACCTCCGCGACCGAGTCCTTCACCCGGCCCCGGCGCTGGCAGGGCCCGCTGGTCGGCCCCGGCACCGACTTCACCGGCCGGACGGCGCTGCGCGGGTTGCCGTCCGGCAGCCAGGTGCACTACCGGGTGCTGCTCGCCGACCCCGACGATCCGCGCCGCACCGGGGAGCCGGTGTACGGCACATTCCGCACCGTCTCCGCGAGCCGCCGCGACGGGGTGCGCTTCGTCTGGTCCGGCGACCTGGCCGGTCAGGGCTGGGGCATCAACCCCGACCACGGCGGCTTCCGCATCTTCGAGGAGATGCGCCGCCGGAACCCCGACTTCTTCCTGTGCAGCGGCGACAACATCTACGCCGACGGCCCGTTGACCGAGAGCGTCACCCTGCCCGACGGTTCCACCTGGCGGAATGTGGTCACTCCGGAGAAGACCAAGGTGGCCGAATCCCTGGACGAGTTCCGCGGCGCCTTCCGCTACAACCTGCTGGACACCGCTCTGCGCCGGTTCCACGCCCAGGTGCCGACGATCACCCAGTGGGACGACCACGAGGTGCTCAACAACTGGTACCCGGGCGAGATCCTCACCGACGCGCGCTACACCGAGAAGAACGTGGACGTGCTGGCGGCGCGCGCCCGGCAGGCGTTCGCCGAGTACTTCCCCATCGGCACCCTGCGCCCCGACGGCGAGGGCCGGGTCTACCGGGTGCTGCACCACGGCCCGCTGCTGGATGTCTTCGTCCTGGACCTGCGCACCTACCGCAACGCCAACTCGCCCGGCCGCCAGCCGGAGGACACCCAGGGAGCCCTGGGCGCGGAGCAACTGGCCTGGCTCAAGCGGGAGCTGTCGCGGTCACGGGCGGTATGGAAGGTGATCGCCTGCGATATGCCGCTGGGCCTGGTGGTGCCGGACGGAAGCACCGACATCGAGGCCGTGGCGCAGGGCGACCCGGGCGCGCCGCTGGGCCGTGAACTCCAGCTGGCCGAATTGCTGCGGCATATCAAGCACCGGAAGATCACCGGCACGGTGTGGCTGACGGCCGACGTCCACTACACCTCGGCTCAGCACTACGACCCCTCGCGGGCGGCGTTCAAGGACTTCGCCCCGTTCTGGGAGTTCGTCTCCGGACCGCTGAACGCGGGCGCCTTCCCCGCGGTGAAACTGGACGGCACCTTCGGACCCGAGCAGCCCTTCGTCAAGGCGCCGACCCGGGCGAATGTCAGCCCCGCCGAGGGCTTCCAGTTCTACGGCGAGGTGGACATCGACGGGGACAGCGGGGAGATGACCGTCCGGCTGCGCGAGGACGGCGGACAGGTGCTGTTCACCAAGGTGTTGCGGCCGGGCCTGGTCGGTCAGTAGCTCTCCCCGCGGTATGCCGCGCGGTGCGCCCGCCGCGCGGCGTACGGTACGGACATGACGTCCACCGGCGACCCGGACACTCCCGCCTCCCGGCTCACCTATCCGGAGGTGGGCGCCACCCGGCGGTGGCCGTTGCCGGGCGGCTATCACCAACTGCGGGTGCGCACCGCCGTCGGCCACGGGCCCGCGGTGTTCGAGCGGGCCGGGCGGGCGGTGCTGGACTGGCGGATGCACCGGGCGGTCGGGGTCTCCATCCGCTCCTCGGAGCCGGTCGCCACCCCGGGGCGGCCGGTCGTGGTGGGCCTGGGCGTGGGGCGGCTTCGGCTGCGAGCGCCCTGCGAGGTGGTGTGGACGGTCGCGGACGGGTCGCGGACCGGCTTCGGCTACGGCACGCTGCCGGGCCATCCGGAATGCGGTGAGGAGTCGTTCGTCGTGGGTCTGGAATCGGACGATTCGGTGGTGCTGACGGTGACGGCGTTCAGCCGCCCGGCGGCGTGGTACTCGCGGATGGCGGGTCCGCTGGTGCCCGTCTTCCAGCGGGCGTACGCACGGCGCTGTGGCCTGGTGCTGCGGCGACTGGCAGCCGCGTAAGCGGAACTACCACCTTCAAAGGTTTGATTTCGGACAAAACAACCTTCTCACCTCAGACCATCGCTTAACCCTCCGGACACATCGTGTTCGTGATCAGGCAACACCCTTGCGCGAAGGTGTTTTCCATGACCTCTCGAGCGAACGTCCCACGCCCTTCCCGCCGCCCCTCCCGCCGCCCCTCCCGCCACCTCCGTCACTGGCGGCGTGAACTGGTGGCGCTGGCCGCCTTGTTCACCGCGGTGGCGGTCGCCGACGCCGCGGCCGGCACGGTCGTCCACGGCCCGGACGGGGCGCTGCTGCTCATCACGTCATCCGTGACCCTGCTCGCCATGACCGCCTTCCACCTATGGTGGTCACGACGCCATGGCCATACGCCACCGGACGACTCACCCTCGCCCACCGACAGCGCACCGACCGCCGCCCCCGCGGCCACCCCGGAGACCGAACGGCCGGAGACCACCGCGCTGTGGCGGATGCGCACCACCGTCCAGGACGAGCCCGGCACCCTGGCCGCGCTGTGCGCGGCGCTGGCCAGGCACCGGGTCGACATCCTCGCGCTCCAGACCCATCCGCTCGGCGACGGAACGGTGGACGAACTCCTGCTGCGCTCCCCCGAGGCCCTGCCCGCCGCCGAGTTGACCCGCGCGGTCACGGCCGGGGGCGGCAGCGACACCTGGATCGAACGGGCCGACACCCACGATCTCGTGGACGCCCCCACCCGGGTACTGACCCTGGCCACCCGCACCGCGCTGGATGGCGCGGAACTCCCGCTGGCCCTACGGCAGTTGCTGGGCCGCTGCACCATCCACTCTCTGCCCGCCAAATCCCTCACCGGCCGCCGTCTGGACGGCACCCCGCCGGTCGAGGGGGCGCTGGAGGAGACCGTGATGCGGCTGCGCGATCCGTCCGGTGGCGCGATCACCATCGAGCGGCCGTATCTGCCGTTCACCCCGACGGAGTTCGCCCGGGCCCGCGCCCTGGTGGAGCTGGACGCCCGGCTCGGCCCGCGCGTCCCGCACCGCAGCGATGTGCTGACCCTGCCCGAGGGCAACGAGATCACCGTGCGCCGCGCGGACACCGGCGATCTGCCCGCTGCCCGCGCGATGCACGGCCGCTGCTCCTCCGCGACGCTCGGTCGTCGCTACCACGGCCCGATCGGCGACGCCGACCGCTATCTGACCCATCTGCTCAGCCCCCGCTTCGGCCGGACGCTGGCCGCCTACACCGCCTCCGGGCGGCTGGTGGCCCTCGGCCATCTGCTGTGGGACGGGGACGAGACCGAGGTCGCGCTGATCGTCGAGGACGACTGGCAGCGGCGTGGTGTCGGCGGCCGACTGCTGCGACGCCTGGTGGCGATGGCCGCCGAGACCGGATGCGAGAGCGTCTACGCCGTCACCCAGTCCGCCAACACCGGCATGGTGGCGGCCATGCGCTCCCTGGAACTGCCGCTGGACTACCAGATCGAGCAGGGCATCCTGGTGATCACCGCCCGGCTCCGCCCGGTACCGGCGCCCGCTCCGGCTCCGACGCCGCTTCCGGCGCCCGCCCGGCCGCACGGCCACTGAGCGCCCGGTCCAGATCGGCCCACAGGTCCTCGACGTCCTCCAGGCCGACCGACATCCGCAGCAGCCGGTCGCTGATCCCGTTCGAGTGCCGGTCCCCCTCGGCCACGATGCGGTGGCTGATGGAGCCGGGGTGCTGGATCAGGGTGTCGACACTGCCGAGGCTGACCGCCGGGGTGATCAGCCGGACCCCGGCGATCACCTCGTGCGGGTCGCCGTGGGTCTCGAAGGCCACCATCGCGCCGCCCAGCCGCGGATAGTGGACCCGCTCCACCCGCGGGTCGGCGGCCAGCCGCCGCGCCAGCTCCTCGGCGGTCGCCGAGGCCGCCCGCATCCGCACCGGCAGCGTGGACAGACCGCGCAGCAGCAGATAGCCCGCGAGCGGATGGAGCACCCCGCCGGTCGCGAACCGCACCTGGCGCAGCGACCGCGCGAACTGCTCGTCACAGGCGATGACCCCGCCGAGCACATCGCCGTGCCCGCCGAGGTACTTCGTGGCGCTGTGCAGGACCACGTTCGCGCCCTGTTCGGCCGGGCGCTGGAGGACCGGGGTGGCGAAGGTGTTGTCGGCGAGCAGCGGCACCGTGCCGCAGGAGTGGGCGATGGCCCGCAGATCGAGCTCGCGCAGGGTCGGGTTGGCCGGGGACTCGACCACCACCAGACCGGTGTCCGGGCGGATGGCCTCGGCCACTCCGGCCGGATCCACCCAGGTCACCTCGGTGCCCAGCAGCCCGGCGTCCAGGAGGTGGTCACTGCATCCGTACAGCGGACGGACCGCGATCACATGTCGCAGCCCCTGTGCCACCCGCACCAGCAGACAGGCGCTGAGCGCCGCCATCCCGCTGGCGAACGCGACGGCGCTCTCGGTGCCCTCCAGCCGGGCGAGGGCGGTCTCGAAACGGGCGACGGTCGGGTTGTCGAGCCGGGCGTAGACGGGCGGACCGTCCGGCCGGGCGCCGGTGGTGGCGAAGTCGTCGATCCGGGCGGCCTCATGGCGGCTGTCGTACGAGGGGTAGGTTGTCGACAGGTCCAGCGGCACGGCGTGCAGTCCCATGGCCGCGAGATCCTCGCGGCCGGCGTGGACGGCCTCGGTGGCGAGTGCGTGGCTCCCACCGTTCCGCATGCTCTCCGTGGTCTCCGTGAAGTCCATGGGTGAAGAGTGAACAAACGCCGATTCAATCCGACTGATGTTCGTGCTACGTTCGGCCGATGGCCGAAACTGTCGCTCTCGATCCGGTGGATCTCCAGATTCTGCGGCTCTTGCAGAACGACGCCCGGACCACCTATCGCGACCTCGCAGCACAGGTGGGTGTCGCCCCCTCGACCTGTCTGGACCGGGTCACCCGGCTGCGACGGTCAGGAGTCATTCTCGGCCATGAGCTCCGGCTCGACCCCGCCAAGCTGGGGCGCGGCCTGGAGGCGCTGCTCTCCGTACAGCTGCGACCGCACCGCCGTGAGCTGGTCGGACCGTTCGTCGAACGGATCCGGGCGCTGCCCGAGTCCCGGGCGCTGTTCCACCTCGCCGGGCCCGACGACTACCTGGTGCATGTCGCGGTCGCCGACACCGCCGATCTCCAGCGGCTGGTGCTGGACGAGTTCACCTCACGCCGTGAGGTGACCCGGGTGGAGACCCGGCTGATCTTCCAGCAGTGGGAGTGCGGACCGATGTTGCCCCCGGCCCCCGGTGGCCCATCGGCCTAGCGCCCCATCCGGCCACCTGGACCGGCGGGTTCAGGTATGTCACGGATAATGCTGCTGACGCCGTGGCCCCGCTCGTACGAGGATGGCCGCATGTCCGATACCAAGAGCGCTCCGCTGCCCCGTGACGTCGCCGACGCGTATGTCGACGCCCTCATCGAACTCGACCCGATCACCGGCACCTACATGGGCGTTCCCGAGAGCTCCCGCCGCCTCCCGGACTTCTCCCCGGCCGGCGCCGAGGCCCTCGCCGAGTTGGCCCGCACCACGCTGGACCGGCTGACCGAGGCCGAGGCGCGGCCCGGCGCGGACAGCGACGCCGAGCGGCGCTGCGCCCGGCTGCTGCGGGAGCGGCTGACCGCGGAGCTCGCGGTCCACGACGCCCATGAGGAACTGCGGGCCGTCAGCAATCTGCACTCCCCGCTCCACTCGGTGCGCGGCATCTTCACCGTGATGCCCACCGGGACCGAGGACGACTGGGCGGCCATCGCGGCCCGGCTGCGCGCCGTACCGGCCGCGCTCGAGGGCTACCGCGCCTCGCTCGCCGAGGGGCTGCGCCGGGAGCTGCCCGCCGGGCCCCGGCAGGTGGCCACCGTGCTGGAGCAGCTGACGGAGTGGATCGGCACCGACGGCGGCTGGTTCGCGGAGTTCACCGCGGGCGGTCCGAAGGAGCTGCGCGAGGAACTGGACGAGGCGGCGGCGGTGGCCACCGGCGCGCTGGTCACCTTCCGCGACTGGCTGCGCGATGGGTACGCCCCGGCCGTCGAGGGCGCCCCGGACGTCGTCGGGCGCGAGCGCTACCGCCGCTGGGTCCGGATGTGGAACGGCACCGACCTCGACCTGGACGAGGCGTATGCCTACGGCTGGTCGGAGTTCCACCGCATCCACGCCGAGATGCGCACCGAGGCCGAGAAGATCCTCCCCGGCGCCACCCCGTGGGAGGCGCTGCGCCACCTCGATGAGCACGGCACCCATATCGAGGGCGTCGAGGAGACCCGGGTCTGGCTCCAGGAGCTGATGGACGAGGCCATCGAGAAACTGGACGGCACCCACTTCGACCTGGCCGAACGGGTCAAGCGGGTCGAGTCGATGATCGCCCCGCCCGGCGGTGCCGCGGCCCCGTACTACACCCAGCCGTCGGTGGACTTCTCCCGCCCCGGCCGGACCTGGCTGCCCACCATGGGCGAGACCCGCTTCCCGGTCTACGACCTGGTCTCCACCTGGTACCACGAGGGCGTCCCGGGCCACCACCTCCAGCTCGCCCAGTGGACCCACGTCGCCGACCAGCTCTCCCGCTACCAGGCCACCGTCGGCATGGTCAGCGCCAACGCCGAGGGCTGGGCGCTGTACGCGGAGCGGCTGATGGACGAGCTGGGCTTCCTCTCCGACGCGGAGCGGCGGCTGGGCTACCTGGACGCGCAGATGATGCGGGCGCTGCGGGTGATCGTCGACATCGGGATGCATCTGGAGATGGAGATCCCCGCCGACTCCCCCTTCCACCCCGGCGAGCGGTGGACCCCGGAGCTGGCACGGGAGTTCTTCGGTCTGCACTGCGGCCGCCCCGCCGAATTCCTCGACAGTGAGCTGGTGCGCTACCTCGGTATGCCGGGCCAGGCCATCGGCTACAAGTTGGGCGAGCGCGCCTGGCTGACGGGGCGCGAGGCGGCCCGCAAGGCCCACGGCGACGCCTTCGACGCCAAGAAGTGGCACATGGCGGCGCTGTCGCAGGGATCGCTGGGGCTGGACGACCTGGTCGAGGAGCTGTCGGCGCTGTGACGTCCGGGCGGTACGCGTAGCGGGAAGGGACGGCCCGGCCGGAAACGGTTTGTGGCCCGGCCGTCCCTCTTCCCAGGGTCCGTCGCATGGCCCCGTCTTCCTCTTCTCCGGCGGTCAGGGAGTCGGGCTGCCGCTTCATCACGACGGATCTCGCACGGCGTGAGCTGTGCGCCGGGGCGGCTCGGCACCGGTGGACCGCGTCGTGCTCAGACGCCCGCCGCCGTGTGGTGGCGCACGGCCGATCCGCGACGGCCCTTGACGATCTCCAGCCGCGCCGGGATCCGCCCGCGCAGATCCGCGACATGGCTGACGATGCCGACCGTGCGGTCGCGCTCGCGAAGCGAGTCCAGGACGTCCAGGACCTCGTCGAGGGTCTGCTCGTCCAGGCTGCCGAAGCCCTCGTCGATGAAGAGGGTGTCCAGGCGGACCCCGCCCGCCTCGTCCGTGACGACGTCGGACAGCCCCAGCGCCAGCGCGAGCGAGGCGAAGAAGGTCTCTCCGCCCGAGAGGGTGGCGGTGTCCCGTTCCCGGCCCGTCCAGGCGTCGATGACGTGCAGACCGAGGCCGGACCTGCCACGGCCGCTGGAGCGGGCGTCGGAGTGGACCAGGGTGTAGCGCCCGGCGGACATCCGTGCCAGGCGTACGCTCGCCGCCGCCGCGACCTGCTCCAGGCGGGCGGCGAGCACATACGCCTCGAGCCGCATCTTGCGCTCGTTGTCGGCGGCGGTGCCCGCCGTGAGCGTGGCGAGGCGGGCGACGCGGTCGTACTCCTCGCGCAGCGGGGCGATCCGGCGGGCGTCGGTGACCGCCTGTTCCGACAGCGCGTCCAGGTCCACACAGCGGGCGCGGGCCGCGGCGTCCGCGGCCGAGACATCGCGCAGCGCCTGGGTGGCCGCCTCCGCGGCGGCGCGTGCCGACGCCGGGTCGGCGGGGGGCGTCCGCGCGGCGGCCAGCACCCGTTCGTCGGCCAGTTCCGCCGCGACGGCCGCGGACTCCGTCTGCCACCGCTCGATACGCAGCCGCGCCTCGCGCTGCCGCTCGGGCGACAGGACGGCGCTCGCGGCGGCCTGGGGGGTGTCGAAACCCGCGCGGTAGGCGGCGTCGGCGAGCCGGGCGTCGGCCTCCTTCAGCCTGCGCGCGGCGGATTCGGCAGCGAGCGCCGCCTCGGCGGCGCGTGCGAGCAGCCCGGCCTGCCGCTCCAGCCGCCCGGCGCGTTCCGCCACGGTGGCGGCACCGTCCCGGGCCTGCTCCAACTCGGTGAGCAGCACGGCGCGTTCACGGAGCAGCGCTTCACGGTGCGAGGTGCGCGCGGAGGCCCGGCGCTCGGCCTCCTGCCGCTGGTCGAGCCGCCGTTCGTACTCGCGCTCGGCCCGGTCCAGGGCCTCCCGGGCGGGGTGGCCGTCCGCCGCCGCGTCGCGGGCCCCGGCGAACGCCGACCGCACCTCGGTGACGGCGCGGGCGAGTTCACCGGCCTCGCCGCCCTCCGCGGTCGCCTCGGCGCCCGCGAGGGTTTCGCACAGCCCGTGGAGAACGCGCTCGGCCTCCTCGCGGTGCGCCTCGGCCCGCTGGTACTCCTCCAGCGCGGTTTCCTCGGCGGCCCGGTCGACATGTCCGTCCCCCGGGCGCGCCGGGTCCGGGTGTTCGGCCGATCCGCACACCGCACAGGGCTCCCCCGCCCGTAGCCCGGCGGCGAGTTCGGCGGCGATTCCGCGCAGTCGCCGCTCCTTGAGGTCGAGCCAGGTCCGCTGCGCGGCGGTGGCGCGCTCCCGGGACCGGAGCCGGTTCTCCCGCGCCTCCTCGGCCTCCCCGGTGAGCCGGTCCCGCTGCCGGGCCGCCTCCAACCGCCGCTCGGCGGGCTCGATCTGGCCACGGAGCTGTTCGGCCCGGGTGGCGGCTTCCTGGGCGGTGTCGATACGCCGCTGATGCGCCGCGCGGGCCGTCTCCCACCCGGCGAGCCAGTCGGCGGCCTCGGCGAGCGCCTCGTCGTCGGCGCGCGCCTCCCGGTCGAGCGCGGCGATCTCGTCGGCCACGGCCTCGGCCCGCCGCTCACCGCGCCGCGCGGCGGCCAGGGACCCGAGCTCTTCGCGCAGCCGCCGCTCCACCCGTGCCAATGAGGCGGCGTCGGCCTCGGAGAGGGGGGAGGGGACGCGGTGGTGGTCGGCCGGGGCGGACGGGGATGGTCGATCGGCGTCTTCCGGACTCGTCCCGGTACCGCCCCCGGGGTGCGCCGTACCAGCCGCATGGCTCTCCGGCGCGTCCGCGATGCGCCGCGATCCGTCGGGGCTGGCCACCGCCTCGGCCGGGAACTCACCCTCGCCCGGCGGGCGTTGGCCGGGGATCTCGGGGGTGGCGGAGCGGCGGAGTGTCGCCGTCAGGGCGTCGAGGTCCGGCTCGGCGGCGAGGTGGGCGCGGGCGGCGCGTTCGGCGGAGGCGGCGGCGCGGTGCTCGTGTTCGGCGGCGGTGCGCAGCTCGAGGGCGGGGGCGACCGCGTCGGCCGCGCGGGCCCGCTCCAGCCGCTGGTGCACCATGTCGCGCTCGGCCCGCTGTCGTTCGAGGTCGTCCGCGCGGTGCCGGGCCTCGGCGTGGCGGTGCTGCAACTGGGCTCGTTCGCGCTCGGCGTCGGCCGCGCGCTGAGCCGCGTCATGGGCGTCCTCGGCGGCCCGCACCGCGGCGAGCGCGATGTCGCGCTGCTCGCGCGCGCCGGTGCGGGCGAGGGCGGCCCACTCCAGGACCGCGTCGGCCAGCCCCGGTGCGCCGGGGGCGAGTTCGGGGAGCGGCCGGCGCTCGAGGTCGGGGGCGGCGCCCGCCGCCTGTGCCATCCGGTGGGCGAGCGCGAGAAGCCGTTCGTCACCGCCGATGACCCGCTTCTCGGCGGCCCGCCGCAGCTCCGCGAGCCGTTCCTCGACGGCGGCGAAGCGGCCGGTGTCGAACAGCCTGCCCAGCAGCTTGCCGCGCGCCATCTCGTCCGCGCGCAGAAAGCGCGCGAAATCGCCCTGCGGCAACAGCACCACCTGGCAGAACTGCTCCCGGCTCATACCGAGCAGCTGCCCGATCTCCTCGCCGATCTCCTGGTGCGAACGGCTGAGCGCCTTCCACTCCCCCGTACCCCCGCCGGGCCCCGTCCCGGGCACGTACTCGCGCAACAGGCTCTGTGCCTTGCTCCGTGTGGTGCCGGTGCCCCGTTTCTTGGGGCGGGGCTGCTCAGGGCTCCGGGTGATCTCCAGGCGCCGTTCGGCGACGGTGAGTTCGAGGACGACCTCGGTCGGGGTGAACGGATCGGCGTGGTCGCTGCGCAGGGACGGCCCGCTGCCCTGCCGGGCCCCGGGAACCTGCCCGTACAGGGCGTAGCAGACCGCGTCCAGGACCGAGGTCTTGCCCGCGCCGGTCGGGCCGTGGAGCAGGAACAGCCCGGCGGCGGACAGTTCGCCGAAGTCGACCTCCTGGGTGCCGCCGAAGGGGCCGAAGGCGGTGACGGACAGCCGGTGCAGCCTCATCGCGCCACCTCCGCGCCACCGCGCCCGGTGCCCCGTCCGGCGCCGCTCTCTTCGGTCCGTACGGCTTCGAGCGCGTCGCCGAGCACCGTGCGCTCCGCCGCGTCCGGGCCGCGTCCACCGCGCACATGGGCCACGAAGTCCTCGGCGATCTGCTGGTCGCCGCGGCCGCGCAGTCGCCCGGCGTAGGAGGCGAGCGGGTCCTCGGGGGACCGCTCGGGGTCGAAGGCGAGGGCGAGGATATGCGGGAAACGCCGCGTCAGCCGGGCCATCGGCTCCTGCGGACGGACGGCGTCGGTGAGCGTCGCCTCGACCCAGGCGTGCTCGTGCCGGGCGAGGCCGGGGTCGGCGAGCAGGTCCTCGATACGGCCGCGGATCCGGGCCAGCGGCCGGGGTACGGGGCAGTCCACGCGCTCGGCGGACAGCGCGGCGCCCCCCGGAGCGGCCGGGTTCGCCGCTCCCCCGGCGCCCAGGTCCTGTCCTGTCGATCTTCGTGGATCAGGCCGCGGCGTCTGGTGCCGTGGATCGCAAGGCGGAGGGTCGTCCTCGTACTGGGCGCACTCAGAAGATCCCGACAACGCGGCGAGGCGCGGTGCCAGGCGCCGCGGGCCCGCGAAGATCGGCAGGACAGGGCCTAGTTCCACCAGCCACATGGACTTGCGGTGGGTGGTCTCGGAGAAGGAGTACGCGAGCGGTGAGCCCGAGTAGCGGATCCGCTCCGTGATGGCCTGACAGCCGTGCAGATGCCCGAGCGCCACGTAGTCGACGCCGTCGAAGACCTCGGCGGGGACGGAGGCGACACCCCCGACGGTGATGTCCCGCTCGCTGTCGCTCACCGCGCCCCCCGTGACGAAGGCATGGGCGAGGACAACGGAGCGGGTACCGGGGGGCCGCCCGGCGAGATCGGCCCGCACCCGGCGCATGGCGGCCTCCAGCACCGCGGTGTGTCCGGCGGCCGGGGCGTCCAACGCCTCGCGCACCAGGCGGGGTTCCAGATAGGGCAGACCGTAGAAGGCCACCTCGCCGTGGTCGTCACCGAGGACGACGGGGGTGGCGCAGCCGGTGGGATCGGTCCGCAGATGGATACCGGCACGCTCGATCAGCCCGGCGCCGACGCCGAGCCGACGGGCGGAGTCATGGTTGCCGGAGATCATGACGGTGGGCACACCGAGCTCCGCGAGACGGTGCAGGGCGTCGTCGAAGAGTTCGACGGCGGCGAGCGGCGGCACCGCGCGGTCGTAGATATCACCCGCGACGAGAACGGCGTCGACCTGTCGCTCCCGCACGGTGGTGACCAGGTGGTCGATGAACTCGCGCTGTGCGGCGAGCAGGTTCACCCGGTGAAAGGACCGCCCGAGATGCCAGTCGGAGGTGTGCAGAATTCTCACTGTTCATCCCCGCCCCGCACGTTTTGCCCTTCCCCCGCCCCATTGGCCTCGGTCACGATCACGCCCGCACCGACTGCGCGGTACGGGCAACGACCACCGTATCCACGATCGGCTCCCCGTCGGTAACGGGGTCCGCACCTTTCCCGCCCGTGTCGCCGTGGGGAGCCGTGGGGATCCGTGGGGAGCCGTCAGCCGGAGGGGGATTGGGGGGCGAGGGAAATGCGCCCGGGGCAATTGCCGATCGACGCTTTTCCAGGCCGCTCCATGAAGCGCGCGTTCAGCAATTCGCGGCCGCGCTCGGAACGTTACAAAAATGGGCGGGCGCGGACGACGCGCACCCGTATGCCGCCCCGGCCCTACGCGTCCTGGTACGCCTCGCCGCCCAGCACCATGACGGCGGTCCCGGCGGTGGTGTCCGCCAGCCAGGCGCGGAAGGTCTCCACCTCCGCCTCGGGCAGGCCCACCTCGATCGTCACGTCCTCGGCATAGCGCACATCGCGCACCGCCCGCCCGGTGGCGCGCAGATCGTTCTCCAGCTTTCCCGCCCGCTGGTGGTCGACGGTGACGGTAACCAGCCGGAAGCGCTGCCGGACAACGGTGCCCAGCGCGTCCAGCGCCTCGCCGACCGCTCCGCCGTAGGCGCGGATCAGCCCGCCCGCGCCCAGCTTCACACCACCGTAGTAGCGGGTGACGACGGCCACCACATAGCGCGCCTCCCGGCGCACCAGCATCTGGAGCATTGGGACGCCCGCCGTGCCACCCGGCTCGCCGTCGTCACTCGCCTTCTGCACCCCGCCGTCGGCGCCGATGACATAGGCGAAGCAGTTGTGCGTGGCGGTGGGGTGCTCCTTCCGGACGCGCTGGATGACGTCCTGCGCCTCCTGCTCGTTCGCGGCGGGCGCGAGCGAGCAGATGAAGCGTGACTTGTTGATCTCGATCTCATGCGCGCCCGCGCGGGCGACCGTCCGGTACCGCTCCTGCATCCGTCCACCCTATGCGCACCGGGGAGCGGCGCCCGGGGACCGCCCACCGAACGCGTAGCCGGCCCCGCGCCTGGGCCACCGCTACCGCTCCTGACCTGCCCGCCGGGGAATCTCCGGGCGCCGGGCGCCGTTGACGTGCGAAGAGCTGTTGGAACAGGCCGTTCCAGCACCCCACTCAGCACCCCACTCCAGGAGGCACGTATGTACGGCGACCCGGCGACGGTCCGCAGGATCCTCACGGAGCTGGGTGACACCTGGGCCGTGGTGGGGCTCTCCGCCAACCAGGAGCGCGCGGCCTACGGGGTCGCCGGGATCCTCCAGCGCTTCGGCAAGCGGATCGTGCCGGTGCACCCCAAGGCCGAGACGGTGCACGGCGAGCGGGGCTACGCCTCGCTCGGCGAGATCCCCTTCCCGGTCGATGTGGTCGATGTGTTCGTGAACTCCGGGCTGGCGGGCGGCATCGCGGACGAGGCGGTGACCATCGGGGCCAAGGCCGTCTGGTTCCAGCTGGGTGTGATCGATCCGGACGCGTACGAGCGCACCCGGGCCGCCGGTCTGGAGATGATCATGGACCGCTGCCCGGCCATCGAGATCCCCCGGCTGGACTGAACCCCGGCGACTCAGCCGGAGCGGGTGGACGGCTCAGAGGCCGAGCCCCTCCAGCACCACCGCGCCCGGCAGCCCGGCGAGCAGCTTGCCCGGCACGATGAGCTTGCCGCGGCGGCTGCCGCTCCCGATGACGGCGTAGGGGATGTCGGCGACGGCGGCGTCCACCAGCAGCGGCCAGTCGGCGGGCAGACCGATGGGGGTGATGCCGCCGAACTCCATCCCGCTCTCCCCGGTCGCCGTCTCGATCGGGGCGAACGACGCCTTCCGGGCACCGAGATGACGGCGGACCACACCATTGACGTCCGCGCGGGTGTGGGCCAGCACCAGAGCGGCGGCGAGGGTGACGGCGCCGCCCCGTTTGCCCGCCACGACCACGCAGTTGGCGGACTGCTCCAGCAGCCATGAGCCGTAGGTCTCAACGAGTACGGCGGTGTCGGCCCGGTCCGGGTCCGTGTCCACATAAGCCACCCGGTCCACCGGCTCGGTGCCGCGCCAGTCGCGCAGGGCGGCGGCGACGGGGGCGGTCAGCAGGTCCAGGCACTCGACGGCGGGGCGGACGTCGTCGAAGGCATCCATCGGCGTGCTCATGCGGTCAAGCTAACAGCCGGAGGCGGGCAGCGGAGCCCCGGTCTCAGCGGGCGGGCGGGACCGACACCGCCATGGTCATCGCCACCGGGACCTCGCCGTCGTTGCGGTAGGTGTGCGGGGTGTTCGCCTCGAAGGCCGCCGAGGTCCCGGCCGGAACGGTGTGCTCCGCGCCGCCCGCCACCAGGGTCAGCACCCCCGCCGTCACATGCAGCAGTTCGAAGGTGCCCGCGGGGTGCGGATCGGAGTCGCTGCCCTCGCCGGGCATCAGCCGCCACTCCCACAGCTCCAGCGGCCCGCGCGCCTCGGTGCCGATGAGCAGCGCGGTGTAGCTGCCCCCGTCGGTGGCCCACATCCGCACCGCCTGGTCGGCGGGGACGAGGTTCACCTGTGACCCCTGCTCGTAGTCGAGCAGGGTGGTGATGCTCACCCCGAGGGCGTCGGCCAGCTTCACGGTGGTGCCGACACTGGGGTTGGTACGGGCCTGCTCAATCTGGATGATCATGCCTCGGCTGACCCCGGCGCGGGCGGCGAGGGCGTCGAGGGTGTAGCCGCGTTCATTGCGCCAGCGCTTGAGATTGCGGGCGAGCGACTGCGTGAGCTGATCGAGGTCCGTCACGGTCCGGATGTCCGTCCAATATTTTGAATGGCGTAGTCGAGCGCGTTGAACTACGGTGAGGTGTACTCCCACGTCCATCACACTGTACGGCGAGGTTCCACCATGTCCGCACTCTTCGCTCTTGCCACCAGTCTGCTCTGGGGGCTGGCCGACTTCGGCGGAGGGCTGCTCACCCGACGGATGCCCGCGCTCACCGTGGTCGTGGTCTCGCAAACCATCGCGGTGGCGGTCCTGGGCGCCATCGTGGTGGCCACCGGCGGCTGGTCCGAGGCCGGGCCGCAGCTGTGGTTCGCGGCCGCGGCGGGTGTGGTCGGACCGGCCGCGATGCTCTGCTTCTACCGAGCCCTCGCGCTCGGCCCGATGGGCGTGGTCTCCCCGCTCGGGGCGCTGGGCGCGGTGGCGGTGCCGCTGGGCGTGGCGCTGGTGCTCGGCGAGCGGCCGGGGGTGCTCCAGATCGCCGGGATCGTGGTGGCGGTGGCCGGAGTTGTCCTGGCGAGCGGACCGCAGACCGGCGGTGCGCCCGTCCAGCGGCAGACCCTGCTGCTCACGCTGGTCGCCGCGCTCGGCTTCGGCTCGGTGATGGCGCTGATCGCGGAGGCGTCCGCCACCCTCACCGGGCTCTTCCTCGCCCTGTTCGTCCAGCGGGTGTGCAATGTGGTGGTCGGCGGCACCGCGCTGTACGCCGCCGTCCGGCGCGGAAACCCCGCGCTGCCCGAAGCGGGACTCGGCGTGGTGGGGGCGTCGCTTCCGGCGCTCGCCTTCGTGGGTCTGTCCGATGTCGCCGCGAACGGCACCTACAACCTGGCCGCCCACCACGGCCCGGTCGCCGTGGCCGCCGTACTCGCCTCCCTCTACCCCGTGGTGACCGCGCTCGCGGCCCGCGGTCTGCTCAATGAGCGGCTGCGTGCCGTACAGGCCGGCGGAGCCGGACTGGCCCTGGTCGGAACGCTGCTGCTGGCGACGGGCTGACCCGGGGTTCACCGACTCACCAGCGCCTCACCAGCCCCCGGGGGCGCCGATGTCACCGGCTCCCGAGCCTCAACTCCCGGTCCTTATCCTGGCCTTACTCACCCCACCAGTGCCCGGACGAACCGGCCGCGGTCCTCGGCGTGGTCACGGAACCAGGCGCCGAGCCAGTGCTCGGCGTCGGGCAGGACGAGGCGGGTGAGGTCGGAGCGCTCGGCCAGCGCGCCCGTGACGGCCTCGGTCACCTCCGGTGGGATGATCTCGTCCCGCGCGGGCACCGCGAGAACCGCCCGCGCGCGGTACGCGCGGAAGATGTCGAGGGCCGCGGAGGAGCGCCAACTGCCCGGGGTGCGGATGGTCTCGGTGAAGCCGGACCCGGCGCGGAACGGCACCGGCCAGGCGTCGCGGGCGTAGAGGGCCGGAGCGCACAGGCCGATCGCCCTCACCCGGGGACCGTAGTGGGCCAGCAGATCGGCGACCGTCTGACCGCTCATGCTGAACCCGATGAGGACCAGCTCATCGGTGGCGGGTACGCCCTGGTCGATCAGGGCACGGGCCTGGGCGCACCGCCGCTTCAGGCTCAATTCGCCCAGTTCGCCGGAGCTTTCGCCATGTCCGGAGAAGTCACAGGCCACGGCGCGACGGCCATGGGCGGCCAGCTCTCGCATCAGGCCGAGCATCCGCTCCTTGTCACTGGTCCCGGCGCCGTGCAGCACCACCGCGGTGGCACCCACCGCGGGGGCGGTGGGCTCGAAGGCGGCGCAGCCGAGCCTCTCGCCGTCGCCCTCCAGGAAGAACCGCCGCGGGGCGGTGTGGTCCTCCTGCCCCGGTATCTGCCGTCGGTCCTGTCCCTGTGCTACCGCGCCCGGTGTCTCCATGGACAGGAGGACGCATGATCGATTGCCCTGGTTCCGCCTCGGTTCCGCCGTGGTTCCGCCCTGGTTCCGGCGGTTCCGGTGGTCCGGGACGGGGGTACCGTGCCGGGGAGATGCTCAGACGGACCGAGGGGACATGCTGTGACGGAGCGGGCGTTGATCGCTGGTGTGGGCGGCAGGGAGCCGAAGGTCGACCCGGAGGCGTTCATCGCCCCGACCTCCGTGGTGATCGGTGAGGTGTCGGTGGGCCCGGAGGCGAGCATCTGGTACCACGCCGTGCTCCGCGGGGACACCACGCCGATCAGCGTGGGGGCGCAGAGCAATATCCAGGACAACTGCACCGTGCACGCCGACCCCGGGTTCCCGGCCACTGTCGGAGAGCGGGTGTCGGTGGGCCACAACGCGGTGCTGCACGGCTGCACCGTCGAGGACGATGTGCTGATCGGGATGGGCGCGACCGTCCTCAATGGCGCGCATATCGGAGCGGGCTCGCTGGTGGCCGCGCAGGCGCTGGTGCCACAGGGAATGCGGGTGCCACCGAACTCACTGGTGGCAGGGGTTCCGGCGAAGGTCCGGCGGGAGCTCACCGAGGAGGAGCGCGAGTCGATCCGGCTCAACGCGACGGGCTATGTCGAGCTGGCCCATCAGCACCGCGCGGCCGCTGAGGAGCGGGCACGGCAGGAAGGCCGGTGAGAGAGGGCGGCCCCGGGGCCGGGCGGCCCTGAGGCCATCTGGCCCCGGTCGTCGGCCTCAGTCGGCGGCCGGGACGGGCTTCGGCTCGGCCGCCTCGGGCCCGGCCTCGGTGACCGCCGTCGCCTTGGTCTTCTTCGACCGCCACTTCATGACGAGCATCGAGCAGAGGCCGAAGAGCAGGGCGGCCACCAGACCGAGCCAGGAGAAGCGCTTGAGCCAGTCCTCCGCGACCTTGCCGACGGAGTATATGACCGCGGTGGTGCCGCCCGCCCAGATGATGCCGCCGAGCACATTGGCGATGAGGAACTTCCAGTACGGCATGCGCAGCACACCGGCGAGCGGGCCCGCGAAGATCCGCAGCAGGGCGATGAAGCGGCCGAAGAAGACCGCCCACATGCCCCACTTGTGGAAGGAGCGCTCGGCGGTGGCCACATGCTCGGCGCTGAAGTGCTTGGGGAATTTGCGCCCCAGCCACGCCAGGAGTGGTTCGCCGCCCTTCCGGCCGATCAGATAGCCGATGGAGTCGCCGATCACAGCCCCGGCGATGGCGCAGGATCCGAGGATGTAGGGGTTGATGTGGTCCTGGGAGGCCGCCAGCAGCGTCGCGCTGACGAGGATGATCTCCCCCGGAAGCGGGATGCCCAGGCTCTCCAGGCCGATGACCAAGCCCACAAGAAGATAGACGCTGATCGCGGGTACGCTCTCGAGCCATTCCTCGATGTGCAACGCCGGTTCCTCCCCGTGTGCCGATCCATACCGGGCGCGCACCGATTTTCGGCGCACGCCCGGGAAGCCTACTCAATGAGCGCGCGGTCGCCATCATCCCCAGGTCGTGGTCCGGGGCGCGTTTGCCTACTGCTGAGGACGGGCTTGACGTATGGCTGACGGACGCTTGCCGAGGGGCGCGTCAGGACTGCGGCCGCAGGGTCCACGTGATCGACATCTCGCCGGTCACCGCCCCGTCCTCACGAGTGATCTCGACGTTCACCGGGAATTCGGGACGCTCTCCGGCGTCCAGCTCGGCGATCACATCGGCGACCGGGCGGCCGAGCCGGGCCGTCGCGGTGACGGGGCCCATGGCCAGCTTCTTGAAGGAGATCTCGGAGCGCACGGCCAGCGGTACGGCGCGGGCGAGCTGGTCACCGAAGGCGGCCAGCACGATCGCACCGCTCGCGGACTCGGCGAGGGTGAACATCGCACCCGCATGCGGCCCGCCGACGTGGTTGTGGAAGTCCGGCTGGTCCGGCAGGCGCAGTACGGCACCTTCGGCCGTCGCCTCGACGATCTCCAGGTTCAGGGTGCGCACCATGGGCACGGTGGCAGCGAGCATCTCGCCGATGGACGGCGTGGTCTGTGACATACCCCGGAAGTTACCACTCGGTAGCAAAGCGAGGAAAGGGGCAGCCGTAGCCCCTGTCGGCACCCACCTTTATGGTTACTGCCCATGTGGCCAGGACAGCAGCCGCCCGGGGGCGAGCAGAACCCGCACGACCAGAACCCGTACCACCAGCCGGGGTATCACCAGCCCAACCCGTATCAGCAGCCCGGCTACCAACAGCCGAATCCGTATCAGCAACCGCCGCAGCAGCCCCAACCGGGCCAGCCCGGTCAGCCCGGTCAGCAGCAGCAGCCGGGCTACGGCGGGCCGCAGCAGCAGCCGCAGGGCTGGGGCGCCCCCTCCGCACCGCCCGGGGCACCTGAGCCGCCGCGCAAGAAGCGCTCGGCCACCATCGCGATCGTCACGGCGGTGGCGGTCGTGGCCGCCGCCACGGTCGCCGCTGTGCTGGTGCTGAACAAGAACGACAGCAAGGACGACCAGTCCAACGAGAGCGCCAAGAAGCCCGCCTCCTCGTCCGCCCCGGCCTCGTCGGACCCCACCGAGGACCCCGGAGCGGGACAGGAGGACGACAATCCGCGCGACGGCGGCAGCGTCAAGCCCGTCATACCCGGCTGGAAGACGGTGGTCAGCGCCAAGCGGCACAACGCCTTCGACGTGCCCGCGAATTGGGGGGTCCAGTCTTCCGGGCTGAGCATCGGTTTCGAGGACGACAAGGGCAAGCCGCTTGTCGCCATGTCCGCCCCGGGCATTTACAAGAAGGACTACTGCACGGTCAAGCGTGAGGGCGGCTACGAGAACAAGCCCGATGCCGCCGCGGCGGGCTCCAAGGGCGCCCAGGGAGCCAAGAGCGAGGCGTCCGCCGCCCGGATCGAGGCGGGCAACTGGGTCTTCTCCGCCTTCGACCAGGAGAAGACCGGCACCCTCAAGGTCAGCAAGGCCAGGAAGTTCACCAGCGAGCACGGACTCAAGGGCTACACCGCCTCGGCCACGGTCACCGGGGTGAAGAAGACCGACAAGTGCAGCACGGACGGAAAGTCGGTGACCGTCAGCTACACCGACACCAATGGTGACTTCGCGACCTGGGTGCTCTACTCCGTCAAGGGCACCAAGAACGAGGTACCGGACGCGACCATCAAGAAGATCATGAGCAGCCTGCGTCCGCTGAAGTCCGAGACCGGCTTTTGATCGCCCTGGCCGAATCTCGGTTGGACGCCGGGGCCTGCCCCCAGGGATAGTCCGCTCGTGACCACTCCCCCGGCCCCGCGCTCCCCATCCCGCCGCCCCCAGTGGGCCGGACGCAACTACACACTGCTGACCGCCGCCGCCGTAGCGACGGGCCTCGGAAACGCCGGGGCCCTCATCGCGGCGGCGTTCGCGGTGCTCGACGCCGGTGGGGACAGCGGCGACGTCGGTCTGGTGGCCGCTGCCCGCACGGTGCCGCTCGTGGTGTTCCTGCTGATCGGCGGGGCGCTGGCGGACCGGTTGCCCCGGCACCGGGTGATGGTCGCGGCCAACGCCCTCAACTGCCTGTCCCAGGCGGCCTTCGCGGCCCTGGTGCTGTCCGGTGAGGCACAGCTGTGGCAGATGGCCCTGCTCTCCGCGATCGGCGGCACCGGCCACGCCTTCTTCTCCCCCGCCGCCGAGGGCATGCTGCTGTCCAGCGTCACCAGCGAACAGGCGGGCCGTGCCTTCGCGTTCTTCCGGATAGGGGTGAACGGCGCGCAGATCGGTGGCGCCGCTCTCGGTGGCGCGCTCATCGCCATCGTGGGCCCCGGCTGGATGCTGGTCGTGGACGCCGCCGCCTTCGCCGTCGCGGGCTCGCTGCGCGCCTTCCTCGATGTCAGTGGAGTCCCCCCGCGGGAGTCCGGGAGCGGGATGCTGGCCGATCTGCGCGATGGATGGCGGGAGTTCGCCACCCGGCCCTGGCTGTGGAGCATCGTGCTGCAATTCTCCGTGGTCAACGCCGTGGTGGGCGCGGCCGACGCGGTCTACGGTCCGCTGGTCGCCGAAGAGCATCTGGGCGGCGCCCGGCCCTGGGGCTTCGCCCTGGCGGCGTTCGGCGCGGGCACCGTACTCGGCGGAGTGCTGATGACGCGCTGGCGTCCGCGCCGTCTGCTGCTCGCGGGCACCCTGTGTGTCCTGCCCCTCGCCATGCCGTCCGCCGCGCTCGCCATCCCGCTTCCGGTGCCGGTGCTGGCGGTGGTCATGTTCATCAGCGGGGCGTCGATCGAGGTGTTCGGTGTGTCCTGGATGACCGCGCTGCACCAGGAGATCCCCGAGCACAAACTCTCGCGGGTCTCGGCCTACGACATGCTGGGCTCGATCGCCTTCCTCCCTGTGGCCATGGCCCTCGCCGGCCCGGCGGAGAACGCCTTTGGCCGGACGGCCTCGCTGTGGGGCTGCGCGGCACTGATCCTGCTGCTGACCCTGGCGGTGCTGACCGTGCCGGACATCCGCCGACTGCGGCGGCGTGAATCGGAGCCCGTCGCCCAGGGAGCCGTTACCGAGGCGCCCGCCGCCGAAGAGACCGCCGCCGAGGGGCCGCTCGCCCCCGGCCCCGCGGCGGCCGAGGGTCAGCACCGCACCCTGCCGTAGTGCCGCGCCAGTGCGTGGAAGGCCTCCTTCGGCTCCCAGTGCCAGTGGGCGGTCGGCTCCTCAGCTGTCTTCCAGATCGCCTTCACGAGGCTGTAACTGGCCATGTCGAGGTCGTAACGCGGCTGATGCCGGTGCGGGGCGTCCGGGGTGACAAATTGGTACACCAGCGCCGCATACAGATTCATCGATTCGAAGACATCGACCAGATCGGTGAGATAGGCGGCCTGGGTGCGCTCGCTGCGGACCAGGTCGCCGATGATCTCGGGGGGCTCCTTGTCGTAGTCGACCACGTCCCATCCCATACCGCCCTTTTCCGGGGCTCCTTGGAAGGTGCAGGTGCCGAACTCCGAGACGACCACCGGCTTGCCCCACCGCCGGTACTTCGCCAGCTCCCGGACATGATCGTCCCGCCGGGCGAAGGACGCGTAGTAGTTGACGCTGACCAGGTCGAACAGATCCCAGTCCACCTCTTCGTCCTGCGCCGCGCCGTATGTCAGCTTGCCGTGGAAGACGGACCTGCCGACCTTCGCCGCCCGCTCGGTGAACGAGCGCAGCTCCCGCATCATCTTCTTCAGGTCGACGTTTCCGCTCGTCAGGTTCTTGATGCGCTCCACGGCATTGGCACCGGGAACAATGCCCGGCACGAAGAGCATGAACTCAGCCCCGACGCTGAGATGAACCTCGGCCCCCTGGCGCCTCAACCGCTCGGCATGTCGGCCCGTTTCGGCCAGATGGTCAAGGATCTCCCGCTGCGGAACATCCGCCAGCCGCGGCTGGAGCCACACATGCAGCCCGCGCTCCGCGGCCTCCGACGATGTGGCGGCGAGCCGCTCGACACCGGTGCCGAAGACCGAGACCGAGCTCGCGTGGAGCTGGTCCCTGATCGCCCGCAGGTCATGGCGCATCCGCGTGGCATTCCACCCCGTGAACGGTGTCTCTCCGTCGATGATTTCGTAGGACACCCCGCGATACGTCAGCCCCCGCCGGCCGCTCGTCCCGCCCGGCGCCGGTCCCGGGGCCGAGGCCCCGGCCGCTTCGGGCGCCCCGGCCGCCCTCGCCCCGCCTCCCGTCAGCAGCGGCCCCATCGCTCCCGCGACACCGACCGCTCCCGCCCTGGCCAGAAATCCGGCCCTGCTGATCTCCTTGCCGCCCATCATCGCTCCCCCGCATGCCGTTCGCTGTGCCGTTCATGTCGTCCATCCACCGCGGCGTCCTCGGCGCCGCGGCATGACTCCACTCTGGCAATCGGCGGTACGCGCTGTCGTCGGCCAAAGGTCTGCGCCCCGGCGACGGAGGTATGAACCCGCCCTCCCGGAAAGCGACTTAGGTAGCGCCTCGGACAGCGCCCGACGTGATGCGGCGGCTTTCGCCGACGGACGGAACGGAAAGAACGGAAGGAACAGTCCGCGAGGATCAGCCCACGCTGAAGGCACCGCCCGGTGGTTCGGGCGACGGCACCGCCTCGGCGTCCGCCACCGGGGCCGCCCCGCCCGTGAAACGCTCCAGCGCCTCCCCGTACTCCACACGGGCCGGAAAGGCGTCGGCGGCGGTGCGGCGGGCCAGCACGGCGACCGGCAGCTCACTGCGGGAGGCCACCAGCACGGTGTTGCCGAACCGCCGGCCGCGCAGCACCGCGGGCTCGGCGATCAGGCACAGATGCGGGAACACCACCCGCAGCGAGGCCAGTTGGGAGCGGAGGAAGCCGAAGGGCGCTCCGTCGGCCAGATTCGCCGTGTACCGGCCGCCCCGCCGCAGCACCCGGGCGGCCGCGTGGGCGTACTCGACCGAGGTGAGATGCGCGGGCACCCGGGAACCGCCGAAGACATCGGCGATGATGACGTCGGCGGAGGCCTCGGGCGCGGCCTCCAGGGCGGTCCGCGCGTCCGCGCGGCGCACCGTGATCCCCGACGCGGGCGGCAACGGCAGATGTTCGTCGACCAGTTCCAGCAGCCCGCGGTCGGCCTCGATCACTTCCTGACGCGAACCGGGACGGGTCGCGGCCAGATAGCGCGGCAGGGTGAGCGCCCCGCCGCCGAGGTGCAGGACATCGAGCGGGGTGCCGGGGTCGGCCGTCTCGTCGAGAACGTGCGCCAGCCGTTGCGCGTACTCGAACTCGAGGTGTGTGGGGTCGTCCAGGTCGACATAGGACTGCGGGGCGTCGTCCACCGTGAGCAGCCAGGCGTGCGGCCGGTCGAGGTCCGGCATCAGCTTGGCGGTGCCGCCGTCCACGGCGCGGATCACGGGTATGGGCTCGTCCACGCTCTCATTGTGCCGGGCCGGATGCCCTGCCGCGGCCCGGCGGCCATCCGCTCGGCTCGCCTCGGCCCGTTCCCGCTCGCTCCTGCCCGCTCCTGCTCGCTCCTACCTGTTCTGGCCCGTTCTCGCTCGGCCTCCTCTCGGCTCTCGACCGTTTCCCTTCGTTCCTGCCCGCGGCTGATCCGCCCGCGCCCCCGTCATCGCGCGGGGCGCGGGCGGATCCCTCACCGGTGCGTCACGGCCGGTCGGAGACCGTGGTCACGGTCCCCGCGCCCACCGTGCGGCCGCCCTCGCGGATCGCGAAGCCCAGCCCCGGCTCCAGCGGCAGGGCACGGCCGAGCTCGACCGCCATGGTGACGGTGTCTCCGGGGCGCGCCACACCCGTGAGCCCGAGGTCCACATCGCCGACCACATCCGCCGTACGGATGTAGAACTGCGGCCGATAGCCGGTGGACACCGGCGTACGCCGCCCGCCCTCGTCCGTCGACAGGACGTAGACCCGCGCGGTGAAGTGCCGCCGGGGCACCACGCTGCCGGGCGCCGCGACCACATGGCCACGGCGCACCGCGTCGCGCGGCACACCGCGCAGCAGCAGCGCGACATTGTCGCCCGCCTCCGCGACCTCCATCGGTTTGCCGAAGGTCTCGACGCCCGTGACGACGGTCGCCACCTCCGCGCCGAGCACCTCGACCCGGTCGCCCACGCGCACCGTGCCGCGCTCGATGGCACCGGTGACCACTGTGCCGCGCCCGGTGATGGTCAGCACGTTCTCCACCGGGAGCAGGAACGGGGCGTCGGTGTAGCGCACCGGCGTCGGCACATAGAAGTCCACGGCGTCCAGGAGCGCCTCGATCGCGCCGGTCCAGCGCGGGTCGCCGTCCAGCGCCCACAGTCCGGAGACCCGTACGACGGGGGTGCTCTCACCGGGGTAGCCGTGCGCCGACAACAGGTCGCGCACCTCGAGCTCGACCAGGTCGGTGAGCTCGGGGTCGCCCGCGTCGGCCTTGTTGAGGGCGACCACGATGTGGTCGACGCCCACCTGGCGGGCGAGCAGTACGTGCTCGGCGGTCTGCGGCATGACACCGTCGAGCGCGGAGACCACGAGGATCGCGCCGTCGAGCTGGGCCGCACCGGTCACCATGTTCTTGATGAAGTCGGCATGGCCGGGCATGTCGACATGGGCGTAGTGCCGGGTCTCGGTCTCGTACTCGACGTGGGCGATGTTGATGGTGATACCGCGCTCGGCCTCCTCCGGCGCCCGGTCGATGCGGTCGAACGGCACATAGGTGCCGCCGGAGCCGCGCTCGCTGAGCACCTTGGTGATGGCGGCGGTCAGGGTGGTCTTGCCGTGGTCGACATGGCCCATGGTGCCGATGTTCAGATGCGGCTTGGTGCGCACATACGTCTGCTTGGACATGCGGGCAGTTCCTCCTCGGAACAGCAGTGGAAACGCGGACCCCAGGGCCTGTCCGACCCTCCCCTTGCGGGATCCGTCGGAGTTGTCCGAGGAGGGTCAGCTTCGTGCGCCGTCGAGGCAGGCGGGAGTCGTGACAAGGGCGAGGGCCACTGCGGCGATGGCCGCCATGGCGGCGGCCGTGCTCACGGGCGGAGGAACAGCGGCAGCCTTCGGCGCGTCCGCGAGGGCGGACGTCGGCGGGAGGAAGGCGTACCGGAACATGTCGTTGATCATTGCGCACCGTACGATCCGCGTCGAATGGTTTTCGGGGCGCGTGGGAACGGTGTGCCGGAAATCAACTTCCGGTGCTGTGGAGTTCGTTGTGCCGGTCATGACCGGCGACCGGACACGCGCGACGGACGCCTCACGCACGACCGCCGAACGCCTCACGCACGACCCACGAACACCTCACGAACAGCCGACGAAGGCGACGAAGGCCACCAACAGCCGACGAACGGCCAACGGCCGGCCGACGATCGACCGACAGTCCTCCGACGAGAGGACGACATCACAGCGTCCGCCTCATCCGGTCGGTTAGGCTCCCCCGATGCTCGATGTCGCCGTCCCCTCCCCGAAACCGGCCGTGCGCCGCGCCCGCGCGGTACTGCTGTCGCCGTGGTCGCGGCTTGCGCTGCTCGCCGCGCTGCTGGTGGGTTCGGCGGCCTCGGTCTGGATGTGGCAGCCGCACCGGCTACTGGCGCACGGCTGGCCGCCCCAGCTGTCCGGCCCGGCGGCCGTGGTCCTGTTCACCGTCGCGTACGGGCTGTGCACCGCCGCACTGGTGCCGCGGCCACTGCTGAATCTGGCGGCGGGTGCGCTCTTCGGCTGGCAGGCCGCACTGGCCGCGGCCGTCGCCGGGACGGTGATCGGCGCCGGAATCGCCTTCGGTCTGGGCCGGCTGCTGGGCCAGGACGCGCTGCGCCCGCTGCTACGGGGCCGCTGGCTGACCTCGGCCGACCACCAGCTGAGCCGTCATGGCTTCCGGTCGATGCTCGCGATCCGGCTCTTCCCCGGCATACCGTTCGCCGCCGCGAACTACTGCGCCGCGGTGTCCCGGATGGGGTGGCTGTCGTTCCTCCTGGCGACCGGCCTCGGCAGTGTGCCGAACACCGCCGCGTATGTCGTGGCGGGCAGCCATGCGACCACCCCCACCTCCCCCGTCTTCCTCATCGCGATGGCGTGCATCGCCGTTCCCGCGCTGGCCGGTGTGGTCGTGGCATGGCGCAAGCGCGGCGGACCGCGGATCCCGCGCACCGCCGGGAGCGCCACGCCGCACGCCTGACCCGTACCGCCGAGCCGGACGGTCAGCCGCTCGTGGCACTCGTCCCGGGGGCCGAGGACGCCGCCGCGGCGCGGGCGGACAGCGGCTCGGCGATGTCCTCGAGGGAGCGGCGTTCGGCCGGTACGGCGAGGAACGCGGCGATCAGCCCGGACACCACCATCAGCGATGCCCCGATGGAGAAGGCCAGCACGGTGTCGGCGACCACACCGCTCTGTGTGAGGTCCGCGAAGATCAGCGGGCCGGTGATCCCTCCGGCCGCCGTACCGATCGCGTAGAAGAACGCGATGGCCAGGGCACGGGTCTCCATCGGGAAGACCTCGCTCACCGTCAGATAGGCGGAGCTGGCCCCGGCCGAGGCGAAGAAGAGGACCCCGCACCAGCATGCGGTCATCGTCGTCGCGGTGAGGAAGCCCTGACCGAAGAACCAGGCGGTGAGGAACAGCAGCGCCCCGGACAGGACATATGTCCCCGCGATCATCGGTCTGCGGCCGACCGATCGCGAGCGTGATCATGAAGAGCCTCTTGCGGCCGTACCGGTCGGTCAGCCAGCCGAAGAACAGGGCTCCGCAGCAGGCTCCGGCGACATAGAGGGCCGCGGCCGTCCCGGTGACCTGGGCATCGGTGATGGTCAGCCCGCTGCCGGGCTCGGAGAGCCGGCTGGCGATATTGCCGACGACGGTCACTTCCAGGCCGTCGAGGATCCATACGGTGCCGAGCCCGATGACGATCATCCAGTGCCAGCGAGACCAGGGCAGCCGGTCCAGCCGCGCCGGAACTTCGGTCGTGATGGTCCCGGCCGCCGCGCGGCCGTTCCCGCCCTCTGCTGATCCATGCCCGGTCCCAGTCATACGGCTCGGCTCCTCGGCAGATCGTCGGCATCGCGAACGCGGTGTGCGAACGCGGTGTGCCGAGCCGCCGGGTACCCCATGATCAATGCGCTTAACGGGTGAGCGGACCGGGCCCTTGGTCGTCTCTTACCCGGGGACGCTACGCTGCCCCACGAACCCGGTGGTTGATCGTCGACCACCGGCTTCTTCCCGTCGGCCACCCCCGCCTGACCCGGTCGTGCCCCATATGCGCCGGTCAGCGCATGATCAGCCTTTGGATACGTAGACGCAATGTCGTGGTTCGAATCTTTCATCCTCGGGCTTGTCCAGGGGCTGACCGAGTTCCTTCCGATTTCCTCCAGTGCCCATCTGCGGCTCACGGCCGCCTTCGCGGGTTGGAACGACCCGGGACCAGCCTTCACCGCGATCACCCAGATCGGTACCGAGCTCGCGGTGCTCATCTACTTCCGCAAGGACATCGCCCGGATCGTCTCGGCCTGGTTCCGCTCGCTCTACAGCAAGGAGTGGCGCTCCGACCATGACGCCCAGATGGGCTGGCTGGTGATCGTCGGCTCCATACCCATCGGCGTGCTCGGCATCACGCTCCAGGACCAGATCGAGGGACCGTTCCGCGATCTGCGGCTGATCGCCACCACCCTCGTGGTCATGGGTGTGGTGCTGGGCTTCGCGGACCGGCAGGCGGCGCGCGACGAGACGGGCGGGAAGCACCGTGTCGCCAAGCAGCGCAAGACGCTCCAGGAGCTCGGGGTCAAGGACGGGCTCATATTCGGCGTCTGCCAGGCGATGGCCCTGGTCCCGGGTGTCTCCCGGTCGGGAGCGACCATCAGCGGCGGTCTGCTGATGGGCTACACCCGCGAGGCCGCCGCCCGCTACTCCTTCCTCCTCGCCGTTCCGGCGGTCCTGGCGTCCGGGCTCTTCGAGCTGAAGGACGCGTCCGAGGGGCACACCTCCTGGGGCCCCACGATCTTCGCAACCGTTATCGCCTTTGTTGTCGGATATGCGGTTATCGCGTGGTTCATGAAGTTCATCTCCAGCAAGAGCTTCATGCCGTTCGTGATCTACCGGATCCTGCTGGGTCTGGTCCTCTTCGCCCTGGTCGGCTTCGGTGTGCTGAGCGCGCACGCGGCCGAGTCGGCGGGCTGACGTTCCTGACGCCCCCCGAGGACGCGCCCGAGGACATCCTCGAGGACGCTGCCGACAGGGGCAGGGAGATGGGCCGCCGGCCGAGGAGGGAGGAGTCCGGCGGCCCCTTCGCTCAGGTCTGGCGCCCCCTGAGCGGCATGGGAAGAGTCAATCGCCCCGTGGCACGGGCCGGGAAGGGTGTGCGGTAGATATATGCAAGCACTCTCGTCACACGGGGTGTGAATGCATCACACACCGTGAATTCCTGCCCTGAACTGCGGCCTTCCACTGCGCGGGCCGCTCCGGCACTCCGCCCTCGCGCTCATCCGGTGGCGACGCCGACCAGCTCGTCCAGCGAGTCGATCCGCCAGTCCGCCAGGGCCGCGTCGGCCGTACCGGCCCAGAGATGCCCCCATGGCCCGCGCCGGATATGCGCGGCCCGCAGCCCGGCGGCCTTCGCCGGACGGATGTCGAACGCCGGATAGTCCCCCACGTACACGGTGCGGTCCGGCGCGCTGTCCGCGAGTTCCCGCACCCGCCGGAAGAATCCGGCCGCGGGCTTGGCGACGCCCCATGCGCCGGACGTGGCGACGGCGTCGACCGGCAGCTCCAGCGCCCGCAGCAGCTCGCCCATGCGGACCGTCTGGTTCCCGGCGACAACGATCCGCGTCCCGGTGCCGCGCAACCGGCCGAGCGCGCCGCGGACGTCCGGATACAGATCCTCCTCGTCCAGCCGCTCCCCGCGCCCGGCCGCCTCGCGTGCCCGCCACTCGGCGGCGATGTCCATCCCCGGCCGCGCCAGGCGGAGCGCGTCGGTGTCCGGACGACCCTGTGCGACAACGGCTCCCACCAGGGCGGAGAGGGTGTGCCGCGGGACACCGAGCCAGTCGGCCCACGCGGCCCAGTGGCGGTCCTCGCGGATGAGGGTCGAGCCGACGTCGAACACGAAGGTCTCCATCACCGGCAGCACCCTACGGGCCCACGGCCCTCCCGCCCCGGGGGGCGCTCCGTCAGCCCCGGGCTTCGCTCCGGCCGGCCTCCCAGTCCGCGTACCGGATCCGGGCGCGGTCCAGGATCTCGCCGGTGGTTCCCCACTCGTTCTTGCCCAGCCGGGCCAGGGGCTTGAGCCGGTCGATCTCGGGGTGGCCGTCGGCCATCACCGCGTCGTCGACCACGGCGTGCACCACCCGCCCGAAGACCACCGTGGAATCGCCGAGACCCAGCGTGCCGTGCAGCACACACTCGAGCGCCACCGGCGACGCGGCCACCCGCGGCGGCTTCACCCGCAGGCTCGTCTCCTGCTCGATCCCCACCTTCTCGAACTCGCTGACCCCGTGCGGAAAGTCCGTCGCGGTCGCGTTGACCTCCTCGAAGAGCTGCTCGGGGGCGAAGTTCACCACGAACTCCCCGGTCTCCTCGACATTGCGCAGCGAGTCCTTCCGGCCGACGGAGGTGAACTGCACGATCGGCGGGGACACACACGAGACGGAGTAGAACGAGTGCGGCGCCAGGTTGGCCGTCCCGTCCGCCGACATCGTCGACACCCAGGCGATCGGCCGGGGCACCACGACCGAGGTCAGCAGCTTGTAGAAGGGGGTCCGGTCCATGGCCTCGGGATCAAAGTCGATACGCATGCCGCCCAGTATCCGCGCCCGCGCCCCGGACCCCAACCATGGGCCGGACCCGAACCGGGGGCTGGCAGCAACTCACCCATGAACGGAGCGAGTTCACCGTGCCACGCTCAGTGGTCCATGAGGCGGCCGGCCGTTACGCTCGCCTGAGTGACATCGGGGTAACTCGGCGGGGGGAGCAGCATGAGAGTTATCGTGTCGGTCACCGGTGGGAGCGGGGCTGCCGGCGATCTGCGGCGATGGATCACCCGCGACCCCCGGCTGCGGGGCCGGGTAGGGAGGGAGCCCGCGGCGGAACCCGCGGCGGGGACGATGGGCGGGACGGCCGAGCTGCTGCCCGTACTGCTCGCCCCCGGCGGGCTGACGGCCGCGCTCGCGGCAGCGGTCGTGGCCTGGCTCCAGAACCGCCACGGCAATCAGACCGTCACCATCGTCCGGCCCGACGGTACGCAGATCACTGTCACCTCGGAGCGGGTGCGCGGCTTGACCTCAGAAGGGACCGGCGACCTCGCCCAGCGCGTCGCCGACGCACTCCAGCAGCCCCCGTCGGAAGAGGTACCGGAGACGGGACCGGAGCATCGGCCGGGGTCCGCTCCGGGCCAGGGGCCGCTCCCCACCGGTGACCGGGACCGAGGATGAGTCCGCGGGAGGAGCCGAACATCACCGGTCTGGCCGGGCCCCACGCGTACGCCGTCGTCGTCGGCACCGGACGGCACCCCGAGGGCGCCGGGTTATCGGACCTTCCCGGCGCCACGCGGTCCGCCGCCGCCCTGGCCGAGGCACTGCACGCGGTGTGCGGAATGCGACCCGGCCACATCCACCTCATGACCGACCCGGCCGGGCCGACGGATGTGCTGGCCGCTGTCGAACGGGTGGCGACCCGGGCGCCGGAGGACGGGATCGTCGTCTTCTGCTTCGTCGGCCACGGTCTCCTCGGCCCCGAGGATCGGCTGTATCTGGCCACGGCGGCGAGCGGGTCCGCGGACAGCACCGCGTACGCCGTCCCGTACGAGGAGGTGAAAAACCGGCTGAGCGTCGCCCGCGCGAGCCCGGTGGTCATTCTCGACTGCTGCTTCTCCGGGCTGGCCGAGGCAGCTTCCCAGGGGGCGCGGCGCGATCCCTACCTCTCCGCACGCCCGGCCGGCAGCTTCCTGCTGACGTCCGCGACGTACTACTCCGCGTCCTTCGCTCCCGATGGCGCGATGTACACGCTGTTCAGCGGTGAGCTGCTGCGGCTGCTCACCGAAGGGGACACGGCGGGTCCGCGACACTTCACGCTCGCCGATGTCTACCGGCATCTCGATCACAGATTCCAGAGCGGCCCGGCGCGCCCGCACGCCGACGGTGTGGGGCGCGTGGGTGACCTCGTCATCGCCCCCAACCGCCGGTACGTGCCCGCGCCCGGACCCGGGCCCGCATCCTCCGAGCGCGGCGATGACGGTGTCTGCCCGTATCCGGGTATGCGGCCCTTCCTGTCCGAGGAGCGGCACCTTTTCTTCGGCCGCGCCGAGCTGATCCGCTCGCTGCTCGACCGGGTCGCGCCCACTGCGCCGACCGGCCCGGTGGTGCTCGTCGGCCCCTCGGGGGTGGGCAAGTCCTCTCTGCTCAGGGCCGGTCTGGGAGCCGCCCCGGACGTCCATGGCTCGGTGAGCCTGCTCCCGGCGCCGGGGCCGACGCCGTTCCGGGAACTGGTCGCCTGCTGGGCGGGGGCGGTCGGTCGGCCGTTCGGTGAGATCGCCGCCGCGTTGGGGGCCGGGCGGTTCCCCGCCCCGGCGGACGGCGGACGCCGGGCACCCGGCGTTCTGATCATCGACCAGTTGGAGGAGATCTTCACACAGTGCGAGGACCCGGAGGAACGGGATCTCTTCATCCGCGCCGTGACCGCCGAACAGCACGCCCGGCCGTCCGCCGGGCAGGATCCCCGGCCCCGCCTCGTCATGGGTCTGCGTGCTGACTACTACGGACATGTCCTGCGCGACCCCCGGCTGTCCCGGGTCATGAGGGACGGCCACTTCACCGTGGCGCCGATGACCGACGACAACATGCTGTCCGTCATCCGCGGCCCCGCCGAGCACGCTGGTCTCCGGCTCGAGGACGGCCTCGCCGAACTCCTCCTGAGGGAGCTGCGTGAGCAGGACACCGGCACCGGCGGTGACTCCATCGCGCTGCCCTTCCTCGCCCATGCGCTCCAGGAGACCTGGGCGAGACGCCGGCACGGCCGCATGACGGTCTCCGGCTACCACGCCACCGGCGGCATCCGCGGCTCAGTGGCCCTGACCGCCGAACGGGTCCACGCCTCCTTGGCGCCCGCCGACCGAACCGCGCTGCGTGCGCTGCTGCTGCGTCTGGTGTATCTGGTCGGAGCGGAAGGCAAGGCGGTGCGCCGACGGGTGCGCACCGAGGACCTGGTCGCCGCGTCGGGCGAACGCGAGCGGCAGCGCAACGTGGTCCTTCTGGGCAGGCTCGTCGAGGCGCGCCTGGTCGTGGTCGACGACGACCGCGCCCAGCTGTGCCATGACTCACTGCTGTACGGCTGGCCCGCGCTGCGGGCCTGGATCAACGAGAACCTGGAAGTGCTGCTCGCCCACCGGAGCCTGGCGGAGGCGGCCGACTCCTGGGACGAGGCCGGCAGGCCGCCCAGCGGCTTGTACACCGGCAGGCATCTGACGGCCGTACGGGACCGACTCGACGACGGTGAACAGATTCTGGAACTGCGCCGGGTGGATCGGGAGTTCCTCGCCGCCGGCGCCCTGGTGCAACGGCGCGGAAAACTGCGCTTCCGCACCGGGGTGTCGCTGCTGATCGCGATGGTGCTGGTGGTCGGCGTGGCGATCGTGCGGGCCGGTCATGCCTCGGACGACGCGGAGCGCAGGAAGGCCGTGGAGACCGCGCAGGAAATGGCGGCCCGCGCCGACGAATTGCGCGGACAGGACCCGCTGACGGCGCTGCAACTCAGTCTGGCGGCCTACCGGCTGGCAGAGGTTCCGGAGACGCGCGCCGCCCTCTACGCGTCGTATGTCACCCGGAGGCCCACCGTTCTCCAGACCGCTCCGCGTGCCGTGCGCCATCTCGCGTTCAGCCCGGACGGGCGGGTCCTGGCGGCGACGGTGGAGCGAGGGGAGGAGCGGGAGGAGGAGGGAGGGAAGGGCGAGCGGGCCGGGCAGCTGGCGTTGTGGAACCTCGGCGCCGCGTCCGGTCCGCGACCGGCGGCCGTCGTACCGTTCGGTGGCTACGCCGACGGCGACGCGGCGCTGGCCTACCATCCCCACAAGCCCCTGCTCGCGGTGGCGAACGCCAGGCGGCTCACCGTGTGGGATGTCTCCGATCCGGAAGAACCCGGGAAACTGGCGGAGCGGCCCGTCTCGCACGCCGCCGTCTCCCTGGCGTTCAGCCCCGACGGACGCGGTCTGGCCGCCGGAGAGAAGGGCGGCAGGGTGCACCTGTGGGACATGGCCGACCCGGCCCGTCCCGTCTCCCGCTGGGAGAAGAAGACGGCGGAGCAGGACGTGCTGTCCGTGGCCTTCAGCCACGACGGCCGGTACCTCGCCGCGGGAATCCGGATCGCGGGGAAGGCGGAGAAGCGGATTGCGAGCCCCCGGGGCGAGGTGCGGCTGTGGAACGTCCACGATCCGGCACGCCCGGCGCTGCGTGACACCACCACCTTCGACTCGGTGACGGCCATCGCCTTCCACCCCAAACGGGATCTACTCATGGCCTCGGGGGCCTACGGCCCGTTCTGGTGGTCGGTCGGCCCGAAGGGAAAACTCACGGCGACCGAGCAGAGCTCCTGGTGGAACGGCGGTCAGCAGTCCCTGGCCTTCCGGCCGGACGGCAGGGAGGTGGCGGCGGCCGACGGCTCCGCGCACGGTTCCGTGCTGCGCGCGAAAGCGGGCGCGGTGTCCGATCTGAAGTCATCCGGTGCGCCCCTGTCTCCGTATCCCGCCTCCGGACCGGTGCGGTCCGTGGCCTGGAGCCCGGACGGCACCGTGCTCGCCGCCGGGGACTCCCGTGGTGAGGTCAGACTGTGGCCGGACCGATTCGACGCCCCCAGTGTGCCGGGGACAGCGCCCGGCCTGGACGAGGGCGACTCGGTCAGCGACAACGGAAAGCTCCTCCTCACCACCACACGCGACACGGACGAAACCGAACACGCGACGGTCTGGGACGTGGCAGATCCGAGCGGACCGCGCAAGCGCTTCGCGGTGCCGGGGCCGTGGGTGGCCAAGCAGTTCCTCCCCGGCCGGGCCCGGCCGGTCCTGCTGAGCCGCCGGTGGAACGAGAGCCAGGGCTTCAGTGCCTTCCGGCTGTGGGAGTTCGGCTCCGCGCCGCGCTCCGCGCCGGTCCCGGGGAAGGAGTTCCGGTTCGGAGATTCCACCGCGCTGGCCACGGCCAGTTCCGACGGCAGGCTGCTGGCTCTCGGCAGCCCCCGTGGCGATGTCGAGTTGTGGGACATCCGCGATATCCACCGGCCGCGAAAGCGCGGCGAGATGACGGCGCCGCTCAGAGTGTTCGAACCGGGCCTGTGGTGGCTGGACGAGCGGACACTGGCGACGCGGGAGAACGACGACCTGCGGCTGTGGGACGTCGGCGACCCGGCACGGCCGGTGAAGGCCGCCCGGATCAAGGGTGCCTACAGCCACGCGGGAGCGGCCTATGTCCGCTCCGCGCACCTCCTGATGACCGAGGAGCCGGGGGGCCGGATCCGGTTGTGGGACATGTCCGACAGGAAGCACCCTGTCAAAGGTGATCGCCTGCCTGCCGCCCCGACCCAGTACTTCCAGCTGAAACGGCGCGAGCTGGCCACCGCGCTGCCCAGTGGACAGGTGCTCGTCTGGGATGTCACGGACCCACGGAACGTCCGCCGTCTGGACGGTCTGCGGCTGGACAGGGATGTCTCATCGGTCCGTGCCAGTCCGGATGGCGGGTGGGTGGTGACCGGGAAGCCGTACCGGCTCTGGGAGGCCCGCGGCACCGGCCGGTGGAAGACTCCGGCGTTCGCCGATCTGACGTTCGCCGCACAGGCGGGATTCCTGCCGGGTGAACGCACGCACCTCCTTGTCAACCCGGAGGCCGGCCCCGATGCTCCGGGGGGATCCACCGGGGAGGAACGGACGTTTCTTCTGGACCTCGAGCCTGATGCCGTACACCGAAGGCTGTGCCGGACCCACCCGCCGACCATCGGGAAGACGAAGTGGAAGGAGTTGTTCCCGCATCTGGCCTACCAGCGCTCGTGCTGAAGGGCGCTGGGACCGCGCCGACGGGGTCCGGACGTCAGCTGTCCGTCAGTCCTGGCCGCGCGGCTCTCCGGGATAGGTGCCGAACGACCAGGTGTTGCCCTCCGGGTCCGCGATCGCGAACTCGCGGCTTCCATAGGGCTGGTCCTCGATGGCGCGGACGATCGTCACCCGGGCCGCCGTCAGCCGCTCGTAGAGCGCGTCGACGTGTGCGGTGACGATGTACGCGCCGGAGCTGCCCGGCTGGAGGCAGCCCTTCTCGCCGGACGGATCGTAGGAGCCGAGCATGATGCCGCCGCCCTCGGGCCAGTCGAGCTGGGCGTGGGCGACGCGGTCACCGTCCCGGTAGACGGCCGTACGCTCAAAGCCGACCGTGTCGACCAGGAAGCCGATCAGGGCGAGGGCGTCGTGGGCCTGGCAGGTGGGCCACACATCGGGGGCGCGGAGCTGCTGCTTCTCGGTGGTGTGCGTGGTGTTCATGCGCCCTACTCTTCGCCGTTGCGGTGGCCCCCGGCTTGGATATTCCGGCACTCTTCGGCGAGCCAGGCCGTCGGGCTGACGCCGGTGTACTGCCGGAAGTCGCGGACGAGGTGGGAGTGGTCGTAGTAGCCGCATACGGCGGCGATACGGGACAGCTCCGGCGAGCGGTCCGCGGCGACGGCGCGGGCCACCGCGGACCTGGCGTGCTGGAAGCGCATCAGCCGGGCGGCCTGCTTGGGGCCCAGACCCGTTTCGAAGCGGAACAGGGTGGTCAGCCGGCGCGGACTGAGTGCCACATGCTCCGCCAGGCCGGAGAGCGTGCCGGTGCCGCGGTGGCGGGCCAGCCAGGCCCATGCCTTGGCAACCTCGGGGCGCACCGCGGTGTGCCGGGCCGACGCGGCGCGCTGCCGCAGATATCCGGCGAGGGTGGCGAAGCGCTCGTCCCAGGTGTCCTGGGCGCACATCCGCTCGCGCACCTCGGCGGCCCGCGCGCCGAACACCTCCGTCCCGGACACGACCAGCTGGGAGGTGAGTTCACCGGCGGGCAGCCCGAGGAGCGCACGGGCGGCCAGGGGGTGCAGCGCCAGCTGGACACCGGCCTCGTGGCTGTCCTGGGCCACATACGCGGGGTCCTGGTGCAGTCCGGCGATCACGATGTCGGTCCGTGCGGCGTCGGCCCCGTACGCCTGCTCGGGGGTGCGGCCGGTGACGACCGGGCCCTCGAGGGAGAAGATCAGCGTCAGATACGGCGAGGGCAGCCCGCGGTGCAGCGCCGGGAGGACTCCGGCGGTGCGGTAGCCGACCGCCGACACGACCATGCCGTCGAGCCCGGGAGTGGCCCGCACGAACTCGCGGGTGCTCATGGGCTCAGTATGGGCCACCTCGCGGCCATGGGGTCCGGCCCTGCTCCCGGCGGCTTCTCACCCCCGCCGTTCGCCCGCTTCCAGCAGCGCCGCGTGGGCCGCCGCGGTCAGCACCGCGGCCGCGAGCACCCAGGGGATCCAGTTGCCGGGGTTGGGCAGCCAGGTCCGTCCCAGCGCGACCGGGTAGACGATCGCCGCGTACACCGCGGGGACGGCCTGCCGGACGACACCCTTCCGGGCGGCGGCGAGGAACAGCGGCGGGCCCAGCAGCCCGGCGGAGAACACCACGCCCAGCACCCACAGCGCCCGGGTCCGGCGGGTGGCGTAGAAGGCGGCGGTCGGGTGGGCGGGGACATCGGTCATGGGTCACCTCTCGGCCGTCGGGCCCACCGTGTCCCGGCCGGGCCGGAACGCGGCGCGTGGGGTTCGTGGGCGTGTTCGTGGGCGTGTTCGCGGGCGTGGTCGCGGGCGTGGTCGCGGGGTCGCGGGTGTGTTCGCGGGCGTGGTCGCGGGGGTGGTCGCGAAACACCTCAGCGCGTTGCGTCCCGCTCCGGTTCGGGACGCAGACGGCTGAGTGCGTGATGGGCTCCGGCGGTTCCGATCCCCTCCAGGCTGAGGAGTTGGCGCGCCGACAAACTGGCGAGGAGTTCGAGATTGTCGATGCCCGCCCGCAGCAGGGTATTGGCGAGGCGATGCCCGATTCTGTCGTGGCCGAGCACATCGAAGAGTTCACCGCCCTCGCATGAACAGCGGGATTTCCCACCGGGGTTCTCCGGCGTGTTCTGCGGGGTGGTGCACGCGGAGCACACATCGATCATTCGGCCGTCCTGTCGCGCTATTGCCCAGCTCATTGGGGCCATGGCTTCCCGTACCGCGCTTGCGCTCTCGGCCGCGTGGGATGAATGAGTGGCGCCACAGAGGTCACATCGAATGATGATCCAATGGCTCATGTGCGCATGATGGCAGACGGGTCGCCAACGGGCCTTCTTCGTAGTCGCTTTGCAGTCTCCCCCGTCCAGGACGCATTCCATCCAGAACATGTGTTTCTCACAGTCGCTTGATTACAAAAGCAACTGTTACGCCGCCCGGAGTGGTGAAAACGTGTGCCGACAGTGGACAGCGGAGAGCCTCGGATGTGTCCGGGCGAGCCGCCGGAAGCGTCTCGAATCGCGCCGGTGGGACGGCGATCGCCGTGCTGTCCTCCTGAGCCCCCCACCGAGGCTCGACCGACCGACAACGGGAACGGCTGGGTGATGAGAAGCAACGCCACCAACAACGGTGCGGCCGATGCGAAGGGCGGCCGGACACGACGATGGCGCATACCCGTGGCCCTGGGTCTGTCGGCCCTGCTGGCCGCCGCGGGGACGGTGGCGCTGAAGGCCACCGGGTCAGCCGCGCCCGGCACCACCCCCGCCGCCGTGATCGCCTCCCACAACGCTCCGCTGACCTCGGAGGAATCCCGCAAGGCCACCCGGATCGCCATCGGCCACCCCACCTCCCGCCGGGGAGACATCGCCACCGGCCGTGAGCGGAACGCCGCGGGCGCGGCCGGGGCCGAGCCGCTGGACACCCATCGCCCGCCGCGGTCCCCGTCGAAGTCCGCGGCGCCGGACGGTGAGGCCGAGGTCCAGCTCTACGACTACGCCTCGGACAGCCTGATCACCCGCCGGGTCGATCTGCGCTCCGGGAAGGTGCTGGCCTCCGGCCGCCGGCACGGTGTGCAGCCGCCGCCCAGTCTCGCGGAGGCCCGGCAGGCGGTGCGGATCCTCCTCGCCGACCGCCGCCTCGGTCCGGGGATGCGCGCGTCGTACGCGTCCGCGACGCACAAGAAGCTGACCTCACCCGCTCAACTGCGGCTCCAGGGAATGGCGTTCCTGGCCGCCCGCGCCGACGGCGTCAAGGGAGCCCGGCAGGTGTCCCGGTGCGGTGCCCATCGATGTGTGCAGCTCTTCATCCGCGTTCCTGGCACACAGGGCCGCGACGGTGGCAGGTGGATCGACACCAGTCGCATCGTCATCGATCTGTCGGCCCGGCGCGCCGCCGTCATCGGCCTCTGAGGGGAGTCCCGTTCGTGTTCCGTGTCCTGTGGCGTGCCCGTGTGCTCGTGGCCGCGGCGGTTCTGCTGGGCTTAGGCATGCCGGGTCCGGCGTCCGCCGCTCCGCGGGAGCCCTCGGCGACCGCCGACTGCCCCGCGGCCAACCGCATCGACAAGGCCCTGAAGAACGGCGCCCGTTGGCGGATGTGCTGGGACGTCGACCGCAACACCGGTGTGGTGCTGAGCGATGTGACGTACACCCCGCTGCGCGGCACCGCGACCCGGGTGCTGAAGAGCGCGTCACTCGCCGAGGTGCATGTGCCCTACGACAGTGGCGAGCCGCGTTTCTACGATGTGTCCGCCATCGGCTTCGGCGACCTGGAGCAGGGCACCCTCACCAAGCTGACGAAGAAGGACTGCCCGGCGGGGCGGCTCGGCAGCTTCCGCGGCACCGCCGTGCTGTGCGGCGAGGAGCAGCCGAGGCCCTTCGCCTACAAGAGCGCGGTGGAGAAGGGGGTGCTGCACGGCAGTGATCTGACCGTCTTCTCGGTCTCGGAGATCGGCTGGTACGACTACATCGTCGAGTGGCACTTCGCCGACGACGGCTCGATCACCCCGAGGGCGGGCGCCACCGGCTCCCTGTCGCCGTTCCAGTTCGCCGACGCGACCCGTGGCTGGCCGACCGGGGTGGGCTCCACCCGGTTCAGCGAGAACCACAGCCACAACATCTTCTGGCGGCTGGACTTCGACGTCGACGGGGAGAAGAAGAACGCCGTCGAGCAGTACGACTTCCCCGGCAGCGGCACCGCGAAGCGCACCACCAAGCGCACCGTGCTCTCCCAGGAGACGGCGGCGGACATCGCCCCCAGCCGCTTCTGGCGGGTGGTGAACCGGGCCGCCGAGAACGCCGACGGCCACCCGAAGTCATGGGAGATCGACAACCACGAGAGCGACCAGTACCGCGGGCCGGACCACACCGAGGACTTCACCCACCACGACATGTACTTCACGCAGTACCGGACGTGCGAGCGGCTGGCGTACGGCAACAAGGCCAACGCGTACGGCACCGCCGCGTCCGGCTGCGCCGCCTCGGTGGACAAATACGTCAACGGCGAGAAGCTCACCGACCCGGTGGCCTGGGTCAGTGTCGACTTCCACCATGTGCCCCGGGACGAGGACGAGGACCCCATGCCCACGCACTGGCAGGGCTTCCGGATCGTCCCCCGCGATGTGACCGCCACCAGCCGGCTGCCGTGACCCCCGGCAGGCCGTCCGTCCCCTCGTGCGCCAAGGAGTACACCGTGTACCACGGGTCCGAGACCGCTTCCAGAGACGAGCGGCGCCCCAAGGAGCGCCGCCTCCTCGAAGACCGTCTGACCGCACTGGCCCGCGCCCACCGGGTGCCGGGCGCCCAACTCGCCGTGCACACCGGCGGATCCACCCTCACCGTGGAGACCGGTGTGCTGGACGCGGACACCGCGGAGCCGTTCACCGCCGAAACCGCGGTGCCCATCGGCTCGATCACCAAGTGCTACACCGCGACGCTGGTGCTGCTGCTGGTGGCCGACGGGGACGTGGCACTCGACGACCAGCTCGGCGACCACGTACCGGAGCTGCGGCGGTCCGGCACGCCGTGCACGGTGCGCCAGGTGCTCAGCCACACCGCGGGGCTGCCGTCGGGCCCCGACTCCGACCAGGTGGCCGCGCTGACCGCCGCGCGCTATCTGCTGGACCACTGCACCGACCGCAGCCTGGTGATGGCGCCGGGCACCGACTTCTCCTATTCCAACGCCGGTTATGTGGCCGCGGGCCGGCTCATCGAGACGGTCACCGGAATGAGCTGGGCGGAGGCCGTACGGTCGGTGCTGCTGGAACCGCTGGGTAGCGTGCCCTGCTTCGTGGGCGCCACCGGAACCGCGCGCCGCCCGCTGGCGCACGGCCACGCGGGCAACACGGCCACCGGCAGAACCCGGCCGGTGCGCCAGAACCTCGCCCCGGCGGAGGCCGCGGCCGGAGCCCTCGCGGTCAGTGCGCTCGATCTGGTGGCGCTGGCGCGGGCGCACACCGGCGACGGGCCTCCGGGGCTGCTGCCCGCGGAGCTCGCGGCACGGGCGCGCCGTCCGGTGCCCGGCGCCGATCCCGGTGTGCTCGCCGACGGCTGGGGCCTGGGGGTCGCACTCTTCCGGCGGGACGACATCCTGTGGTTCGGCCACGACGGCAACGCCCAGGGAACCTCCTGCCATCTGCGGGCGGATCCGGTCAGCGGTGCCGTGGTCGCCTTCACCAGCAACGCGAGCGCCGGCACCGGGATGTGGCACGAACTGGCCGACGCGCTCGAGGACATCACCGGGATCCGGGTGCCCGCGACCCCGGCCCGCCCCGCCCCGGCCACCCCCATGGCCGCGACCGCCCAGTGCACCGGGGTCTATCTGAACGGTGACATCGAGTACCAGGTGACGATGAGCGACAGCGGCAATCTCGCCCTGTCCGTGGACGGCGATCTGCCCGCGCCCCTGGTCTGTCACGAGGACCTCACCTGCGACCTGGTGGACCCGTCCTCCGGACGCCGGATCCCCGGTGGCCGCTTCGTGCGCGATCCGCGGACCGGCGCGGTCGACCGCATTCAGCTCTCGGGCCGGATGGCCCGCAAGAGCGCCCTGGTCTGACAGCCGCGACCGGTCCTCCCCACACCGGTCCTCCCCAGACCGGACCTCCCCACCGCGGCGGACTCCCCCACGCTCACCGTCAGGCCACGCGGCGCACCGTCCCCCTGTCCCCGCCCGAACACCCGCTCCGAAGGGCCGACCCACCATGAACGACCGCCATGAGATGTCATCCGGCCAGCCGACCGCCCGTACGGCTGCCGCACCCCAGGTGGCACCGGGCCTGCCTCCGGCGGAGTGGAACGCCACCGGCCGTGACGCTTCCCACGCCCCGCTGGACGCGCTGTTCGCCGTGTGGGCGGCGCGCACTCCGGACGCTCCGGCGCTGGTGGCGCAGGACCGGACGTGGTCCTTCGGCGAGGTCGAGGAGTGGGCCAACCGGCTGGCGCACCGGCTGATCGGGCGTGGGGTGGGACCGGAGCGCGTCGTGGCCCTGGTACTGCCGCGCTCGGCCGAACTGGTGGTGGCGGAGCTGGCGGTGGCAAAAGCCGGAGGTGCCTTCCTCCCGGTGGACCCGGCCCACCCCGAGGAGCGCCGGGCCATGATGCTGGCCGACGCCCGGCCCGTCGTGGTGCTGGACGATCCGGCGGATATCCGCACCGTGACCGGCCCCGGCCGTGCCCCCGGTGACACGGACCGGCTCGCCCCGCTGCTGCCGGAGCATCCGGCATACGTCATCTACACCTCGGGGTCCACCGGTGTCCCCAAGGGGGTGATGGTGGCCCACGGCGGCCTGGGAAACTTCTCGGCCGCGGCCGCCGAACACTACGCCGTACGGCCGGGCGACCGGTGGTTGCAGTTCTCCTCGCCCAGTTTCGACGCCTCGGTGCTGGAGCTGTGCTCCTCGCTGCTCGCGGGCGCCGCGCTGGTGGTGCCTCCGGAAGGGCCGCTGCTGGGCGCCGAGTTGTCCGCCGTACTGCGGGACCACGCGGTGACCCACGCCCTGATCCCCCCGGCGGCGCTGGCGACGGTGCCCGCCGAGGAGGCCCGCCGGGGGCTGGAGGACCTGCGCACACTGATCGTGGGCGCCGAGGCGTGCCCGGCCGGTCTGGTGGATCTGTGGGCGCCGGACCGGCGGCTGGTCAACTCCTACGGTCCGACGGAGGCCACCGTCGTGGCCACCTGGACCGGTGCGCTGCGCGCGGGCTCCGGCACCCCGCCGATCGGCCGTCCGCTGCCCAACACCCGGGTGTACGTACTGGACGGGGCGATGCGGCAGGTGCCGGTCGGCACCACCGGTGAGCTGTACATCAGCGGCGCGGGGGTGGCCCGCGGCTATCTGGACCGGCCGGGGCTCACGGCGGAGCGCTTTGTCGCCGCCCCCTTCGGTCCACCGGGCGGCCGGATGTACCGCACCGGCGATCTGGCGCGCTGGACGGCCGACGGGGAGCTGGAGTTCCTCGGCCGCACCGATCACCAGGTCAAGGTGCGGGGGTTCCGTATCGAGCTGGGCGAGGTGGAGGCCGCGCTCGCCCGCCATCCGGAGGTCGGGGCCGCCGTTGTCACCGTGCGGGAGGACGAGCCGGGGCTGCGGCGGCTGGTGGCGTACGTGGTGCCCGCCGGTGGCGGGACACCGCCGGGGGCCGCCGGACTGCGGGCCGCGGTGAGCCGGGTGCTGCCCGCGCACATGGTGCCGTCCGCCTATGTCGTGCTGGACGCCTTGCCCCTCACCCCGCACCGGAAGATCGACCGCGCGGCGCTGCCCGCGCCGCGCTCCGCCCCCGACGGGGACGCCCGCCACATCGCTCCGCGCACCCCGGCCGAAGCCGCCCTGGCCCGGATCTGGGCCGAGGTAATGCCGGTGGACACCGTGGGCGTCGAGGACGACTTCCTCGGGCTCGGCGGCGACTCGGTCCTGGGGATCCGGCTGCTGTCCCGGGTGCGGGCGGAGCTGGGGGCTGAACTGACGCTCCGTGAACTCCTGGACGCCGGGACCGTGGCACGGCTGGCGCGGGCGCTGCCCGCCGAGCCCGTGGCCGTGGATCCGCCGATCCCGCCCGCGCCGCGCGACCGCCCGCTGCCACTGTCCGCGGCCCAGCGGCGGCTGTGGTTCCTGGACGATCTGACCTCCGGCGGGACCGAGTACAACACCGGGGCCGGGCTGCGGCTGAGCGGCCCGCTGGACGCCGAGGCGCTGCGCCGCGCGCTGGACGGACTGGCCGCCCGCCATGACGCGCTGCGCACCACCTTCGCCACCGTGGACGGCCACGGGGTGCAGCGGGTGGCCGAGCGGGGCACCGTACCTCTGGAGCGCACCGATCTGAGCGGGCTGCCCGCCGCCGAGCGGGCCGGGGCCGTCGACGCAGCTCTGACCGAGGAGTTGAGCCGCAGCTACGACCTGGAGCGGGGGCCGCTGACCCGGGCGCTGCTGATCCGGCTCGCCGACGACGAGCACATCCTGCTGCTCGCCCAGCACCACATCGTCACCGACGGCTGGTCCGTCGGTGTGCTGGTGCGTGAACTGGCCGCGCTCTACGGGGCGCGGGTGGCGGGCACGGACGCCGGACTGCCGCCGCTGCCCCTCCAGTACCCGGACTACGCCGTGTGGGAGCGGAGCCGTCCGGCTCCGCCGCGGCAGGAGACGGATCTGAAGTACTGGCGGACCAAGCTCGCCGGGATGCAGACACTGGAGCTGCCCACCGACCGGCCCCGGCCGCCGGTGCGCACCACCGCGGGCGCGGTCCACCGTCATGAGCTGCCCGCCGATCTGGTGGCGGATCTCGCCCGATTGGGCCGGGAGCGCGGCACCACCCTGTTCACCCTGCTGGCGGCGGCGGTGTCGGTGCTGTTCGCGCGCTATTCGGGGCAGCGGGACATCTCCTTCGGCACCGTCACCAACGGACGGAACCGCAGCGAACTGGAGTCCGTCGCCGGGTTCTTCGTCAACACCCTGGTGCTGCGCTCCGAGGTGGACGGGGACACCACGGTCGGGCAGTTCCTCGACACCATGCGTGAAACGGTGCTGGACGCGTTCGGCCATGACGAGCTGCCGTTCGAGCGTGTGGTGGAGGAGCTGGCCCCGCAGCGCGATCCCAGCCGCAATCCGCTGGTGCAGGCGCTGGTCGTCCAGCAGAGCGCGATGGTGCCGACCCGGGAGGCCGGGGAGCTGCGGATCACCGAGCACGCCCTGCCGCGGCCCGCCGCGCGGTTCGACCTGGTGCTGGAGTTCCTGCCGCGGGAGAGCGGTTCGCTGGGTCTGACGGTGGAGTACAACTCCGATCTGTTCGACGCCGGGACGATGGAGCGGATGGCCACCCATCTGCACCGGCTGCTGACGGGCATGGCGACGGCTCCCGAAACCCCCCTGATCGAACTCCAGATGCTCACCGACGCCGAGTGGCATACGATGCTCGACTCCTGGAACGGGCCGGGGCGCCCGGCCCCGGACACCACGCTGCCCGCGCTGTTCGAGGCACAGGCGGCCGGCCGCCCCTCGGCTCCCGCGGTGGCCCACGGGGATGTCCGGCTGTCCTACGGCGAGCTGAACCGACGTGCCAACCGGCTGGCCCGGCTGCTGATCGACCGTGGTATCGGCCCGGAGCGCCTGGTGGCGCTGGCGCTGCCGCGCACCGCCGACCTGGTCGTGGTGGTGCTGGCGGTGCTCAAGGCGGGCGCGGGCTATCTGCCGCTGGACCCGGGCTATCCGGCCCGGCGCATCGCGCTGATGCTGGGTGACGCTACGCCCGCGGTGGTGCTGACCACCGGTGAGACGGCCGGATGTCTGCCCCCGGGCGCGGAGATCCTGGTCCTGGACGACACCGCGGTCCGCTCCGATCTGGCCTCGCGCGCGGACGGCGACATCACCGACGCCGAGCGGACCATGCCGCTGGACCCGGCCCACCCCGCGTATGTCATCTACACCTCCGGATCGACCGGCAGGCCCAAGGGCGTGGTGGTCACCCACCGCAGTGTGGCGGCTCTCGCGGCCTGGGCCGAGGCGGAGTTGGGGCGGAGCCGGCTGACCGATGTGGTGGCCGCCACCTCGCTCAACTTCGATGTGTCGGTGTTCGAGCTCCTGTGCCCGCTGCTGGCCGGGGGCAGTGTCGAGGTGGTCCGGGAGCTGCCCGCGCTGCTCGATCCGCGGGAGCGGCCGCGCACCCCCGGGCTGATCAGCGCGGTGCCCTCGGTGTTCGACCGGATCCTGGCCGGGGACACGGTGGCGTTGCAGGCCGGAACGGTGGTGCTGGCGGGCGAGGCGCTGTCCGCCAAGACCGTACGGGACGTCCGCGCGGCCATGCCGTCGTGCCGGATCGCGAATCTGTACGGGCCGACCGAGGCCACGGTGTACGCCACCGCGTGGTTCTGCGACGGCGCGGCGCCCGAGCAGGCCCCGCCGATCGGACGTCCGGTGGCCGCCACCCGCGCCTACGTCCTGGACCCCACCCTGCGACTGGTGCCTCCCGGGGTGACCGGGGAGCTGTACCTCGGTGGCCAGGGGCTGGCCCGCGGCTATCTCAACCGGCCCGCGCTGACCGCCCGGCGCTTTGTGGCGGACCCCTTCGGCACGCCCGGCGGCCGGATGTACCGCACCGGTGATCTGGTGCGGTGGAACGGCGACGGCCGGCTGGAGTACATGGGCAGAGCGGACGACCAGGTCAAGATCCGCGGTTTCCGGATCGAGCTGGGCGAGGTGGAGACGGCGCTGCTGCGCCACCCCGAGGTGGCCGGGGCCGCGGCCGTCGCCAAGGAGTCCGGCGACCTCAAGCGGCTGATCGCCTATGTGGTGGCGGCGCCGGGGGTCTCCCCGGATCCGGCCGGGCTGCGCCGGTTCCTGCGGCGCGCACTGCCCGACTACATGGTGCCCGCCACCGTCCTGGTGCTGGACCGGATGCCGCTCAACCCCAACGGCAAGCTGGACCGGAACCGGCTGCCCGACCCGGACTGGAGCGCCACCGCGGCCCATGGCTATGTGGCACCGCGCACCGCCACCGAGCGGACCCTCGCGGCGGTGTGGGCGGGGATCCTGCGGATGGAGCGGGTCGGGGTGGAGGACAACTTCTTCTCCCTCGGCGGCGATTCGATCCTCAGCATCCAGCTGGTGTCCCAGGCGCGGCAGGCCGGACTTCCGCTCACCTCGCGCGATGTCTACCGCCATCAGACGATCGCGGCGCTGGCCCTGCATCTGGACACCTCCGCCCCGGCCGAGCGGCCGGTGGTGTCCGGGGACCAGGAGGCCACCGGGGAACTGCCCCTGACGCCCATTCAGCGGTGGCTGTTCGAGCACGACCCGGAGCGGGCCGGGCACTTCAACCAGACGGTGTCCATGGTCCTGGCCGAGGACGTGGACGAGGAGGCGCTGCGCGGTGCCCTGGCGGAGCTGTTGGCCCACCATGACGCGCTGCGCTCCCGCTTCCCGCTGCACGGCGGCGGGCCCGGCCGCGACCAGTGGATCGACGGTGTCGGCTCCATGGAGGTGCTGCGCCATGCCACCGGCGACGGCGCCGCCCATCTCGGCGGCTTCGATCTGGCGGCGGAACCGCCGCTGCGCGCGGTGTTCGAGGAGGGCGGCGACGGACGGCGTCCGGTGCTGCACCTCACCGTGCACCACGCCGTGGTGGACGGTGTCTCCTGGCGCGTCCTGCTGGAGGACCTGGACACCGCCTACCGCGCCCTGGCCGGGGGCGGCCCGGTCCGGCTGCCCGCGAAGTCGTCCTCGCTGCGCCACTGGGCGCTGCGGCTGACCCGGCACGCGGAGGCCGGAGGGTTCGACGACGAGACGGCGTACTGGACCGAGGTGGCCGCCGGGTGCGATCCGGCGCTGCCGACGGACCGCCAGGGGGCCAACACCTACGCCTCGGCGCGCTCGGTCACCGTCCGGCTCGGCGAGGACGAGACCGCCGCCCTGCTCCAGACGCTGCCCGAGGTGTACCGGACGCAGGTCAACGATGTGCTGCTGAGCGCGCTGGCGGGGGTGCTGACCAGGTGGACCGGACGGGCCCGGGTCCCGGTGGACCTGGAGGGACACGGCCGCGAGGAGCTCTTCGAGGACGTGGATCTGTCCCGTACGGCCGGGTGGTTCACCACCCGTTTCCCGGTGGCGCTCGAGCTGCCCGACGGCGACTGGGGCGTGGTGCTCAAGTCCGTCAAGGAGCAGCTGCGGGCGGTGCCGCGGCGCGGTCTGGGCTACGGGGTGCGGCGCCATCTGCTCCGCCCCGAGGGCTTCCCGGACGGCCCCACGGCGGGGATCAGCTTCAACTACCTGGGCCAGTTCGCACTGCCGGGTGAGGGCGACGGGCTGTTCCGGGACACCCACCGCGAACTCTCCCTGGACGCCGACCCCGAGAGCCCGCGGCCGCATCCGCTGGAGGTGGTCGGCCGGGTCGAGAGGCGGACCCTGGAGTTCACCTGGTTCTACTCGGCCCAGCTGCACCACGAGGAGACCGTGGCCCGCCTGGCGGAGGAGTTCCGCCGGGCGCTGGTGGAGATCGCCCGGTACGGCAGCGCGCCCGGCGCCGGGGGCCGTACCCCGTCCGACTTCCCGCTCGCCACACTCGACCAGGCCACCGTGGACCGGCTGGCGGGCGACGGCGCCGCGGTGGAGGACATCTACCCGCTCACCCCCACCCAGGCGGGCATGCTGTTCCACCGGCTGTCCCAGGACGACCGGCGCGTCTACTTCCAGCAGTTGGCCTTTGTGCTCGACGGGGTGCCCGACCCGGAGGCGCTGGCCGCCGCCTGGCAGCGGGTGGCCGACCGTACGCCGGGCTTGCGCACCCGCGCGGTGTGGGACGGGGTGGCCGAACCGCTCCAGGTGGTGGAGCGCGCGGTGCGGCTGCCCGTCACCCACCTCGACTGGCGGGGACTGGCCGAGGACGAACGCCGGGAGCACTTGCGGCGGTTCCTCGCCGAGGACCGGGAACGCGGTCTGGACCCGGGCACCGCGCCGCTGAGCCGGCTGGCGCTCGCCCGGCTGTCGGCCACCGAGGTCCAGGTGGTGTGGACCTTCGACCATCTGATCCTGGACGGCTGGAGCCTGTTCCAGGTGCTGTCGGACGTCTTCCACTGCCATGCGCGGGCACGCGAGGGCGCGACCGGCGCCGCCCTGGCCGACGGGCTGCCCAGCCGCCGTCCGTTCCGCGACTATGTGGCCTGGCTGCGGGAGCGCGACGGGGCGCGGGCCGAGGAACACTGGCGGGTCCGGCTCGCGGGGCTCACGGAGCCCACCGCGCTGCCCTACGACCGGGAGCCCACCGAGACCCATCACGCCGAGTCCACCGAGGCGGTGCGGGTGACCGTGCCCGCCGACACCTCCCGCCGTCTTGCGGAGCTGGCCCGGGACGAGGGGCTGACGGTGAACACCCTCCTCCAGGGGGCGTGGGCGCTACTGCTGTCCCGGCAGACCGGCCGCCCGGACGTGGTGTTCGGTACGACGGTGTCCGGGCGCCCTGCCGAACTCCCCGGCGCGCCGGACATGAACGGGCTGTTCATCGCCACCCTGCCGACCCGGGTGCGGGTGCCGTCCGGCTCCACCCTGCTGAGCTGGCTGCGGGAGGTGCAGTCGGCGCAGACCGAGGACCGGCGGTTCGACTTCGTCCCCCTGCCCCGGCTGCGGTCGTGGACCGGGCTCGCCGAGCGGGTCAACCTCTTCGACAGCATCGTGGTGTTCGAGAACTATCCCGTGGGCGGTGACCTCGCCGCCGCACACGGACTGGCACTGCGGGAGCTCGACGGGATCGAGACCACCAACTACCCGCTGAGCCTGGTGGTCTACCCGGGCGAGGAGCTGACCCTGCGGCTCGGCTACGACCCGGCGCTGTTCGACGCGGCCACCGTGGAACGGATGGCGGAGTATCTGTCGGTGCTGCTCGCCACCATGGCGGAGAGCCCGGACCGGGCACCGGCCCGGCTGCCGATGCTCACCCCCGAGCGCCGCCGGGTGCTCGACCGGTGGAACGACACCGCCGCGCCGGTGGCGATGAGCACCCTGCCCGAACTGTTCGCCGCGCAGGTCCACAAGGCCCCGGACGCCATCGCGCTGGACGGCGCGTGCGGCCCGGTGAGCTACCGGGAGCTGGACATCCGCGCCAACCGGCTGGCCCACCGGCTGATCGGGCTCGGTGTCCGGCCCGAGCACCCGGTGGCGGTGCTGATGGACCGTTCGGCGGAGCTGCTCGTGGCGCAGCTCGCCATCGTCAAGGCGGGCGGGGTGTATGTCCCGCTGGACGTACGGGCGCCCGGGGACCGGCTGCGCACGGTGCTGGCCGAGGCGTCGGCGGACGTCCTGCTGACCGACCGGGCCTGGGAGCGCACCGCCGCGGACGTACCGCACGGCGGGCGGACCGTGGTGGTGGCGCCCGGCGAGGACGGGAGCGGTCCCGGTGATCCGCCGCGGGTGGCGGTCTTCCCCGACTCCACCGCGTATGTGATGTTCACCTCCGGCTCCACCGGGCGGCCCAAGGGGGTCGCGGTGCGCCACCGCGATGTGGCCATGCTCGCCGCCGACCGCGCCTTCGCCGGGCACGACCGGGTGCTGGTGCACTCCCCGCAGGCGTTCGACGCCTCCACCTACGAGGTGTGGGTGCCGCTGCTGCGCGGCGGCACCGCCGTCCTCGCGCCCGAGGGGGACGTGGACGCGGACACCGTGCGCCGGGCGATCGACACCCACGGGGTGGGGTGTCTGTGGCTGACCGCCGGACTGTTCCGGCTGCTCGCGCAGGACACGCCGGAGTGTCTGCGCGGCGCACGGGAGGTGTGGACCGGCGGTGACGTGGTGCCCGCGGCGGCGGTGCGCCGGGTGCTGGACGCCTGCCCGGGGCTGACGGTCGTCGACGGCTACGGGCCCACCGAGACCACCACCTTCGCCACCCGGCGGGCTTTCCGCGCCGGGGAGGAACTGCCGCGCGCGCTGCCCATCGGACGGCCCATGGACAACACCCGGGCCCATGTCCTGGACGCCGCTCTCCAGCCCCAACCACCGGGTATCCCGGGAGAGTTGTACATCGCGGGCGCGGGTCTCGCGCGCGGCTACCGGAACCGTCCGGGTGCCACGGCCGAGCGGTATGTGGCCGATCCGTTCGGACCGCCCGGGTCCCGGATGTACCGCACCGGGGACATCGTGGCCTGGACCGACGACGGTGAACTCACCTTCGTGGGCCGGGCCGACGACCAGCTGAAGATCCGGGGTTTCCGGATCGAACCGGGGGAGATCGAGGCCGCGCTCGTCCGCCACGAGGCCGTGGCGGAGGCGGTGGTGACCCTCGCCCGGGACGGGGAGCGCACCCTGCTGACCGGCTACGTGGTCCCGGTGCGCGGCGGCGCCCTGCCCGGGGCCGAGGAGCTGCGCTCCCTCCTCGGCGCCACACTGCCCGACTACATGGTGCCCGCGGTGTTCACGGCCCTGGACGAACTGCCGCTCACCGCCAACGGCAAGGTGGACCGCCGACGGCTGCCCGCACCGGACTGGACGGCGGCGACCGGCACCGGACACGTGGCACCCCGCACCGACGCCGAGCGGGCGCTCGCGGAGATCTGGGGCGCGCTGCTGGGCCGGGACCGGATCGGGGTCGAGGACAACTTCTTCATGCTGGGCGGGGATTCGATCCTCAGCATCCAGGTGGCCTCCCGCGCCCGCCAGGCCGGGCTGACGCTGACGCCCCGGGAGCTGTTCCGGCACCCCACCATCGCGTCGCTGGCCACCGTGGCGCGGACCGACGCCCGTCCCGCGGGCGACACCGGCCCGGTCTCCGGGGAGTTGCCGCTCACCCCGATCCAGCGCTGGTTCTTCACCACCCACACCACCCGGCCCGGCCACTTCAACCAGTCCGTACTGGCCGAACTCGGCCCGGATCTTGACCTCCCCGCACTGCGTGCGGCGCTGGCCGCGCTGCTGGTCCACCACGACGCGCTGCGGATGCGCTACGAGCGGGGGGCGGACGACGCCGTACGGCAGTACTGCCCGCCGCCGGACCCGGAGGACCCGGTGCCGCTGCGGGAGGTGGATCTGTCGGGTCGGGACGCGGCGGAGCGGCGGGCCGCTAGGGACGCGGCCATGGCCGAGGCGAACGCCGGATTCACCCTGGAGCGCGGGCCGTTGCTGGCCGCGCGGCTGCTGCGCGGAGCACCAGGGGAGCCACCGGCGCTCTTCCTGACCGTGCATCACCTGGTGGTGGACGGAGTGTCCTGGCGGGTGCTGCTGGAGGACCTGGACACCGCCTACCGCCAGGCGCTCCGGGGCGAGCCGATCGTGCTGGGAGCGCGGACCACCTCGCTGCGGGACTGGTCCCGGCGGCTGGCCGAACACACCGCCGCGGGCGGCTTCGACGCCGAACTGCCCCACTGGACCGCGGTGGCGGCGCAGTGTGACACCGGGCTGCCGGTGGACGGCGCCGGGGAGAACACCGTGGCGGCCATGGAGTCGGTCACCGTACGGCTGGACCGCGAGCTGACCACCGCGCTGCTCCAGCGGGTGCCGGGGGTCTACCGCACCCGGGTCGACGACGTCCTGCTCGCGGCGCTGGGCCGGGTGCTGGCCGACTGGACCGGACGCCGCCGGGTCACCGTGGACCTGGAGGGCCACGGCCGGGAGGAGCATCTGCTCGACGGGGTGGATCTGTCGCGTACCGTCGGCTGGTTCACCACCATGTTCCCGGTGGCCCTGGACCTTCCGGCGGGCGGCTGGGGCGAGACGCTGAAGTCCGTCAAGGAGCGGCTGCGGGCCGTCCCCGCGCGGGGCATCGGCTACGGGGCGCTGCGTCATCTCGCCCCAGCGGACCACCCGGGGGCCGCGGCGCTGCGGACCGCCCCGGAGCCCCGGATCAGCTTCAACTACCTGGGCCGGTTCGACTGGTCGGCCCCCGGTGCGGACACCGCACCGGACACCGCGTCGCTGGTGCGCGGTGTGCGGGGCGGACTGGGCGGTGACGCCGCGCCGGAGTCGGCACGGGCCCATCTGCTGGACGTGGTGGGCCGGGTGGAGCACCGGTGCCTGGAACTCACCTGGTACTACGGCACGGCCACGCACACCGAGGAGACGGTGACCCGGCTGGCCCGGGAGATGGTGCGGGCCCTGGAGGAGATCGCCGGCCACTGCGCCGAGCCCGGTGCCGGGGGCCGTACCCCGTCGGACTTCCCGCTGGCCCGGCTGGACCAGGCCGCGGTGGACCGGATCGCCGGGGACGGCCGCGAGGTGACGGACATCTATCCGCTGACCCCCATGCAGGCGGGCATGCTGTTCCACCATCTCGTGGACCCGGCCTCGGACGCCTACGTCAACCAGGTGCAGCTGACGATGACCGGGGTGGGCGACCCGGAGGCGCTGGCCACCGCGTGGCAGCGGACCGCGGACGCCAATCCGATCCTGCGCACCCATCTGGTGTGGGCGGACACCCCCGAACCGCTCCAGGTCGTCCGGCGGCGGGCCGCGATACGGATCGTCCACCATGACTGGACCGGGCGGCCGGAGCGGTGGCGGGACGCCGAACTGGACCGGCTGCTCGCCGAGGACCGGGCCGAGGGCATCGACCTGGGCACCGCGCCGCTGATGCGGCTGGCCCTGATCCGGCTGTCGGCGGACGAGGTCCGGCTGCTCTGGACGTTCCACCACTGCCTGCTGGACGGCTGGAGCGCGGCGCAGGTGTTCGACGAGATCTGCGAGCGCTATACGGCACTCACCACCGGGCGCGCCGCGGCGGTGCCGTCCCGCCGCCCCTTCCGCGGCTATCTGGGCTGGCTGGCCGAGCAGGACACCGCGGAGGCCGAGCGGTTCTGGCGCGGGGCGCTGGCGGGCTTCACCTCGCCGACCGAACTGCCCCGTGACCGGCCCGCGGTGGAGGCGCACCGCACGGCGTCCTCGGGTACCCACAAGGTCACCCTGGGGGCCGAGGAGTCGGCCCGGCTGCGGACCACGGCCCAGCGCGCCGGGCTGACCATGAACACGGTGGTGCAGGGAGCGTGGGCACTGCTGCTGGCGCGCTACAGCGGTACGGACGACGTGGTGTTCGGCACCACGGTCTCCGGGCGTCCGGCGTCGCTCGCGGGTGTGGAGTCGATGGTCGGGGTGTTCATCAACACGGTGCCCACCCGGGTGCGGGTGGACGGCGGCACACCGCTGCCGGTCTGGCTGCGGGAGCTCCAGGCGGCCCAGTCGGAGTCCCGGCGCTTCGACTTCGTGTCCCTGGCGCAGTTGCGGAGCTGGAGCGAGGTGCCCGGGGGGATGAACCTCTTCGACAGCATCGTGGTGTTCGAGAACTACCCCTTCGACAGCGAGGCCATCGCGGCACACGGTCTGGGTATCCGGCAGGAGCGGGATCTCGAACCGACGAACTACGCACTGAGCGTGGTGGTGGCGCCCGAGGAGCGGCTGTCGATCTCGCTGGACTACGACCCGGCCGCGTTCGACGCGCCGACCGTCGAGCGGCTGGGCGCCTGCTTGCGCGGGCTGCTGGAGGAGATGGCCGCCGATCCGGCCCGCCGGGTGGCGGAGCTGCCGCCGGCGGGCGCGGTGGAGACCCGGCGGATCCTGGAGGAGTTCAGCGGGCCGGTGGCCCCTGCGTCGCGGGTGGTGCTGCCGGAGCTGTTCCAGGCGCGGGCGGCCCGGACCCCGGACGCGGTGGCGGTACGGGGAGAGCACGGATCGCTCAGCTACCGGGAGGTGAACGAGCGCGCCAACCGGCTGGCCCGGCTGCTGATCGCCTCGGGCGCGGGCCCCGAACGGTTTGTGGCGCTCGCGCTGCCGCGCACCCCGGATCTGGTGGTGGCACTGCTGGCGGTGCTGAAGTCGGGGGCCGGATATCTGCCGGTGGACCCGGCGTATCCGGCGGAGCGCATCGCGTTCATGCTCGAGGACATCGCCCCGGACATCGTGCTGACCACCGCGGAGACAGGGGTGCGCATCCCGGCCGGGAAGGCGGCCCATCTCGCCTTGGACGAAGCGGAGTTCGCCGAGCGGCTGGCCAGGGAGGTCACCCGCGACATCACCGACGCCGAACGGCGCCACCCGCTGAACCCCGGCCATCCCGCCTATGTCATCCACACCTCGGGCTCGACCGGCACCCCCAAGGGTGTGGTGGTCACCCACGCGAGTGTGGCGGCGCTCGCGGCGTGGGCCGAGGCGGAGTTCGGCGCGGAGGGGCTGGCCCATGTGGTGGCCGCCACCTCGCTCAACTTCGATGTGTCGGTCTTCGAGATCCTGTGCCCGCTGCTGGCCGGTGGCTCGCTGGAGATCGTCCGCGATCTGCTCACCCTGGCCGAGCGGACCGGACCGTGGTCGGCCAGTCTGCTCAGCGCGGTGCCGTCCGCGCTGGGGCAAGTGCTCGGCAAGGGCGCGGTGTCGGTCACCGCGGACACCGTGGTGCTGGCGGGTGAGGGGCTGGCCGCCCGCACGGTCCAGGAGGTGCGCGCGGCGATCCCGGGCTGCCGGGTGGCGAACATCTACGGCCCCACCGAGGCCACCGTCTACGCCACCGCGTGGACCTGCGACCCGGCGGACCCCGGCCGGACCCCGCCCATCGGGTCCCCGGTCGCCGCCACCCGGGCGTACGTCCTGGACGCCCGGCTGCGCCCGGTGCCGGTCGGGGTGCCCGGGGAGCTGTACCTCGCCGGGGCCGGACTGGCCCGGGGGTACGCGGGGCGTCCGGGGCTGACCGCGGACCGGTTCACCGCCGACCCCTTCGGGCCCGCGGGTGGCCGGATGTACCGCACCGGGGATCTGGTGCGCTGGGACGCCGACGGGCAGCTGGAGTACCTGGGCAGGACCGACGACCAGGTCAAGGTGCGGGGTTTCCGGATCGAGCTGGGCGAGGTAGAGGCCGCGCTGGCACGCCATCCGGACGTGGCCGGGGCCGCGGCGGCCGTGGTGGACACCGCGGGCCACAAGCGGCTGGCCGGGTATGTGGTCCCGGCCCCGGGGGCGTCGGTGGATCCGGCCGCGCTGCGGTCGTTCCTCGCCCGCAGTCTGCCCGATCACATGATCCCGGCGGCCGTGGTCCCCCTGGAGCGGCTGCCGCTGGGGACGAGCGGCAAACTCGACCGGCGGGCGCTGCCCGCGCCGGACTGGGCCGCCCCCACGGCGAACCGGGTCGCACCGCGTACGGAGACCGAGAAGGCGCTAGCCGGGATCTGGGCCGAGGTCCTGGGGGTGGAGTCGGTCGGCGTCGAGGACAACTACTTCGCCCTCGGCGGCGATTCCATCCTGAGCATCCAGATCGTCTCCTCGGCCCGCCGCGCCGGGATCGAGCTGACACCACGTCATCTCTTCGTCCACCAGACCGTGTCGGCCCTGGCCGCCGCCGCGGAGGGCGCGGTGTCCTCGGCGGCCACCGCTGAACAGGGGCCGGTCCTGGGCGAGGTGCCGCTCACCCCGATCCAGCACTGGCTGTTCGAGAGCCTGCCGGAGAGCCCCTGGCACTTCACCCAGTCGCTCTCCGCCGAGCTGACCGGACCGGTGGACATCACCGCGCTGGGCGCGGCGCTGGCGGTCCTGATGGACCACCACGACGCCCTGCGGATGCGGTTCGAGCGCACCGGGGACGGCCCGTGGCGGCAGCACAGCGCCCCGCCCGGGGAGGAGCCGGCGCTCGAGGTGGTCGATCTGTCCGGCCACGCGCCCGCGCGGCGGGAGGCGGCGCTGCGGGAGGCCGCGGCCCGGATCGAGGCCGGATTCGACCTGGCCCGGGGGCCGTTGCTGCGGGCCGCCCTGTTCACCCGGGGCGAGGGGCAGCGCCCCGTCCTGCTGCTCACCGCCCACCACCTGGTGGTGGACGCCGTCTCCTGGCGCATTCTGCTAGAGGACCTGGACACCGCCTACCGCGCGCTGGCCAAGGGCCGTACGGCCGAACTCGGCCCGAAGACCACGTCGTTCCGGGAGTGGTCGCTGCGGCTGCGCGACCATGCCGCGGCGGGGGGCTTCGCCGCCGAACAGGACCACTGGGCGGCACTGGACGGCTGCGCCGAGCTGCCCACGGACAGTGAGGGGCCCAACACCGTGGCCTTCGAGGAGTCCGTGACCGTCCGGCTGGACACCGGCACCACCCGCGCCCTGCTCCAGGACGTACCCGGTGCCTACCGGACCCGGATCAACGATGTGCTGCTGTGTGCGCTGGGGCGGGTGCTCGGCCGCTGGACCGGCCGGGACCGGGTGCTGGTGGACCTGGAGGCGCACGGCCGCGAGGAGATCTTCGAAGGGGTCGATCTCTCCCGTACCGTCGGCTGGTTCACCAGTATGTTCCCCATCGCGCTGGAGGGTTCCCCGGCAAGCGGTCTCGCGGAGACGCTCAAGGCCGTCAAGGAGCGGCTGCGGGCGGTGCCGCGGGGCGGTCTCGGCTACGGCGCGCTGCGCCATCTGCTGCCCGGCGCGGCGCCGGACCTCCCGGCCGCGCCGCCGCGGATCAGCTTCAACTACCTGGGGCAGCAGGACGGAACGCTCCCCGGGGCGGGCCAGGACAGCGGACTGCTGCACACGCTGCGCGACGCTCTGGACGGCGGGATGAGCGCGGACGCGCCCCGGCCGCATCTGATCGATGTGGTCGGCCGGGTGGCGGGCGGCGAGCTGGAGCTGGCCTGGTCGTACGCGCGCGGTCTGCACCGGCGCGCCACCGTGCTCCGGCTCGCCGAGGAGATGGCCCAGGAGCTGCGGGCGATCGTCGCGCTGTGCGCCGCGCCGGGCGCGGGGGGCCGGACGCCGTCGGACTTCCCGCTGGCCGCCCTGGACCAGGAGGCCGTGGACCGGCTGGCGGGCGACGGACGGAACGTGGCGGACCTCTATCCGCTGACCCCGACCCAGTCCGGGCTGGTCTTCCACGGCCTTGCCCAGCAGGGCCAGGGGCTCTATGTGGAGCAGGCGACCTTCGTACTGGACGGGGTCCGGGACACCGCCGTACTCGCCGCCGCCTGGCAGCATGTCGTCGACCGCACCCCGGTGCTGCGCAGCGAGGTGGTGGTGCGCGGGGTGCCCGAACCGCTCCAGATCGTGCGGCCCGCCGCGGCCGTGCCGATCGAGGAACACGACTGGAGCGGGCTGGACGAGGACGGTCGCGCCGCCGCCCTGGACCGGCTGCTGGAGGAGGACCGCGCCCGGGGTCTCGACCTCACCGCGGCGCCCCTGCTGCGGGTCGCCCTGGCCCGGCTCTCCCCCACCGAGGTGCGGGTGCTGTGGACGTTCCACCATGTGCTGCTCGACGGGTGGAGTGTCTTCCAGGTGCTGTCGGACGTCTTCGCCGCACACGCCGCGCTGGCCGGGGGAAAGACACCGCAACTGCCGTCCCGCAGGCCGTTCGCGGACTATGTGGCCTGGCTCGGCCGCCAGGACCGCTCCCGGGCCGAGGAGCACTGGCGCACGGCGATGGCGGGGTTCGAAGCGGCCACTCCGCTGCCCTACGACCGCAAGGCCACGCCGCACACCCCGACCCGCTCCTCGCGCTGGCTCTCGCGGCGGCTCGGCGAGCCGGAGACCGCGGCGCTCCAGGACTTCGCCCGGCGCCACCGGCTCACCCTCAACACCGTGGTCCAGGGGGCCTGGGCGCTGCTGGTGTCACGCTGGAGCGGTGAGACGGACGTGTGCTTCGGGGCCACCGTCTCCGGGCGGCCCACCGAGCTGCCCGGCGCCGACAGCATCACCGGCATCTTCATCAATACCCTGCCGGTGCGCACCGAGGTGGACGGCGGGGCGGCCACCGCGGCCTGGCTGCGGACGCTCCAGACCCGGCAGGCGGAGGCGCGCGGCTTCGGCCATGTGCCGCTCTCCCGGATCCAGGGCTGGAGCGGGGTGCCGGGCGGGAGCAATCTCTTCGAGAGCCTGGTGGTGTTCGAGAACTACCCGATCAACAGCTCCGCGGCCGCGGAACACGGTCTGGCGGTGCGCGACCTCCATGCGCTGGAGAGCACCAACTACGCGCTCACCGTGGTCGTCTCCCCCGGTACCGAACTGGCGGTGGAACTCGGCTGGGATCCACGGCTGTTCGACGAGATCACCGCGGAGCGGCTGGCGGCCCAGCTGACCCATGTGCTCGGTGCCCTCGCCGCCGCCCCCGACGAACTGCCGCTGGACCGGATCGACATCCTGCCCCCGGAGCTGCGCCGGCGGATCCTGACCGAGTGGAACGGCACCGCCCACGAGGCGCCGCTCGCCACCCTGGCCGAGTTGTTCGAGGCGGCGGCGGACCGATGGCCCGACGCGCCCGCGGTGGTCTCCGCCGACGTCGAGCTGTCCTACGCCGAACTGGAGCGGCGGGCCAACCGGCTCGCCCACCGCCTCATCGCCCAGGGGGTCGGTCCGGGCAGGATCGTGGCCCTGGTCCTGCCGCGCTCGGTCGAGATCGTGGTGGCCCAGCTCGCGGTGGCGAAGGCCGGGGGCGCCTATCTGCCCGTCGACCCCGAGTACCCGGCCGGGCGGATCGCCCTGATGCTCCAGGACGCCGCTCCGCTGGTCACCTTGGAAGGGCCGGACGCGGTGGAGGTGCCCGACGGGCCGGACCACCGCCCCGGCGAGGCGGACCGGCACGGGCCCGTCGGCCCGGACGACGCGGCGTACGTCATCTACACCTCGGGTTCCACCGGGACCCCCAAGGGGGTGGTGGTCACCCACCGCGGGCTCGGCGGCTTCGCCGCCGCGGAGGCCGAGCACTATCAGGTGCGGCCGGGCGACCGGGTGCTGCAATGCGCCTCGCCCAGCTTCGACGCCTCCGTACTGGAGCTGTGCATGTCGCTGCCCACCGGGGCCGCGCTGGTGGTACCCGAGCCCGGTCCGCTGCTGGGCGGTCGGCTGGCCCGGGTGCTGCGGGACCGGCGGATCACCCACACCCTCATCCCGCCCGCGGCCCTGGCCACCCTGCCGCCGGGCACCGAGGAGGAACTGCCCGCCCTGCGGACGCTGATCGTCGGTGGGGACGCCTGCGGTACGGAGATGGCGGCCCGGTGGGCCCCGCACCACCGCATGATCAACTCCTATGGGCCCACCGAGGCCACCGTGGTCGCCACCTGGTCCGGTCCGCTCACCGACGAGGGCACCCCACCACCGATCGGACGGCCGGTGCCGGGCACCCGGGTGTATGTGCTGGACGGGCGGCTCCGTCCGGTGCCGCCGGGGGTGCCCGGGGAGCTGTGGATCTCCGGTCCGTCGCTCGCCCGTGGCTATCTGGGCCGCCCGGGGCTGACCGCCGAACGCTTCCTGGCCGATCCCTTCGGCCCGCCGGGGAGCCGGATGTACCGCACCGGCGACCTGGCCCGCTATGACGCCACGGGCCGGATCCACCACCTGGGACGCACCGACCACCAGCTCACACTGCGCGGCTACCGCATCGAGGCCGGGGAGGTGGAGACCGCCCTGTGCGGCCATCCCGCCCTCGCCGAGGCGGTGGTGACGGTCCGGGAGGACGAGCCCGGGACGCACCGTCTGGTGGCCCATGTGGTCCCCGCCGCCGGTGCCACCGCCCCGGACGGTGCCGAACTTTGTGCCCTGCTGGGCCGGACGCTGCCCGGCCACATGATCCCGTCGGCCTTCGCCGTACTGGACCGGCTGCCGCTCACGGAGAACGGCAAGACCGACCGCGCGGCGCTGCCCGCGCCCGCCCCCGCCACCGCGCCCGCGGTCCGCTTCGTCCCGCCGCGTACCCCCACCGAGGAGGTCGTCGCGGAGATCTGGGCGGAGGTGCTGGGGGTGGAACGGGTCGGCGCGGAGGACGAGTTCTTCGCGCTGGGCGGTGACTCGGTGCGGAGTCTGCTGATCGCCTCCCGGGCGAAGGAGTCCTTCGGCCTCGAGCTGACCCCGCGGGACATCCTGACCGCGCGCACCGTCTCCGGCCTCGCCGACCTGGTCGAGGAGTACATCCTGCGCGAACTCGAAGACGCCGCCGCGGGCGGCGACCACGACGAACGGTAGAGGACACAACAGACGATGACGTCTTCGAGGAAGAGCCGCGCCGCCGCCCTGCCCGAGGAGCTGCGGGAGGCGCTGCGCCGTCGGCTGGCGGGCGGGGCCGGACGCACCGAGGCGATCCCCCGGGCGGACCGCACCCGGCCGCTTCCGCTGTCGTTCGCGCAGACCCGCCTGTGGTTCCTGCACACCCTCCAGCCGGACGAGGCGGGCTACAACAGCGCGGTGGCACTGCGGCTGACCGGTGCCCTGGACCGTCCGGCGCTCTCCCGGGCGCTGGACGGTCTGGTGGCGCGGCACGAGGCGCTGCGGACCACGTTCGAGGACACCGGCGGCCGTCCCGTACAGGTGGTGTCGCCGCCCGCCCCGCTCCCACTGCCGGTCGCGGACCTCGGCGACGACGCTCAGGACAGTGCGGCGGAGCTGGACCGGCTGCTGCTCCAGAGCTACGCCCGCCCGTTCGATCTGCGGACCGGGCCGCTGCTGCGCGCGTTGCTGATACGGGTGGCGGACGAGGAGCACGTGCTGTTGCTGACGGCACATCACATCGTCACCGACGGCTGGTCGATGGGTGTGCTCACCGATGAGCTGTGTGCCCTGTACGGCGCCGCGGCCACGCCCGAAGCGCCGGACCCGCTGCCGCCGGTGCCGGTGCAGTACCCGGACTTCGCGGTGTGGCAGCGGGAGCGGCTGTCCGGGGCGGCCCTGGAGCGTCAGCTCGGCTACTGGACGGAGCGGCTGAAGGACACCGTGCCGCTGGAGCTGCCCACCGACCGGCCGCGGCCCAGGTTGCGCACCTCGGCGGGCGCGGTGCACACCTTCACCGTCTCCGCGGCCACCGCGTCCCGGCTCCGGGAGCTGGCCACCGAACACCGCACCACCCTCTTCAGCGCACTGGTGGCGGTCTGCCAGGGGCTGTTCGCCCGCTGGACGGGGCAGGACGACATCGCGATCGGCACGGTCACCTCGGGGCGGAGCCGTACCGAACTGGAGCGCGCCGTCGGCTTCTTCGTCAACACGGTGGTACTGCGGTCGGCGGTGGACACCGCGCGCTCGTTCCATGAGCTCCTCGACCACGCGGGCGCCCTGGTGCTGGACGCCTTCGCCCACGACGAGACACCGTTCGAGCGGCTGGTGGAGGCGGTGGGGGCGCGCCGGGACGCGGGCCGCAATCCGCTGTTCGACGTGATGGTGCTGCTGCACAGCACCCCGCGCGGCACGCCCCGTCCGGCCGGGCTGACAGCGGAGAGCGTCGATGTCCCCCGCAGGTCCTCGACGTTCGACCTCAGTGTGGAGTTCGTGGCGGACGGGGCGGAGCTGCGGGGACTGCTGGAGTACAGCACCGAGCTGTTCGACGCGGGGACCATCGAGCGGATGGCGGGGCATCTGCTGGCCCTCCTCGACGGGGTGACGGCCGAGCCGGAGCGGCCCCTGCGGGAGGTGGCGCTGCTGACCGGTGAGGAGCGGTGGCGGGTGACGGAGGCCGGGCGCGGCCCCGTCCGCGCGGTGCGACCGGCCACGTTCCCGGCGGTGTTCGAGGCGCAGACGGCCCGGACCCCGGAGGCCATCGCGCTGGTCGCCGGGGACACGGCGTACACCTTCGCGGAGCTGAACGCCGCCGCCGACCGGCTGGCGCGCCGACTGATCGCGCGCGGAGTGGGTCCCGAACGGGTGGTGGGGGTGCGGCTGCCGCGCACCGCCGACATGGTGGTGGCGATCCTGGCCGTACTCAAGGCCGGTGGGGTCTATCTGCCGCTCGACCCCGAACTCCCCGATGAGCGGCTGGCGTTCCTGGTGGCCGACGCGGAACCGGCGCTGGTGCTCGACGAGGCGGTGCTGCGGGAGCTGTCCGCCGGTGAAGCGGTGTCCGATGCCATGGACACCGGCCGGACCGCCGCCCCGGCCCCGGACGGCGCGGCCTATGTCATCTACACCTCCGGTTCGACCGGTCGCCCCAAGGGCGTGGCCGTGTCCCACCGTGCGATGGTGAACCTGCTGGTCAACCACCGGCACGGGCTGGTGGCCCAGGCCGGTGGCGGACGGCTGCGCGCCGCGCTGACCGCCTCGTTCTCCTTCGACACCTCGCTGGAGGGGGTGCTGCTGATGGCCGACGGCCATGAGCTGCACCTCATCGACGAGGCCACCCGGCTGGACCCGGCCGCCCTGGTCGGCCATGTCATCGAGCACCGGATCGACTTCCTCGATCTCACCCCCTCCTATCTGCGGCAGCTCCTTCCGGCCGGGCTGCTCACCGACTCCCGCCACCGCCCCCGGGTGCTGATGCTGGGCGGTGAGCCGGTCGGCCAGACGCTGTGGCGGGAGCTGGCCGGGGTGGACGGCACCACCGCGTACAACTTCTACGGTCCGACCGAGTGCGCGGTCGACGCGCTCTCCGCTCGGATCACCGGGGCCGGGCGGCCGGTGGTGGGGCGGCCCCTGGGCAATCTGCGCGCCCAAGTGCTGGACGCCCGGCTGCGGCCGGTGCCGGTGGGCGTGGCGGGGGAGCTGTATCTGTCCGGTGCACAGCTCGCGCGCGGCTATGTACGCCGCCCCGGGCTGACCGCGGAACGCTTTGTGGCCGACCCCTACGGCCCGCCGGGCAGCCGGATGTACCGCACCGGCGATCTGGCGCGCTGGACCGCCGACGGGGATCTTGACTACCTCGGCCGGGTGGATGACCAGGTGAAGGTCCGTGGCCATCGAATCGAACCGGGCGAGATCGAGGCCGCGTTGCTCGATCTGCCGTCCGTCGCCGAGGCCGCCGTCATCGCGGTGGCCGACGACCGCGGCCACGCCCGGCTGGCCGCGTACTACGTACCGGCCGCCGGGCTCGAGCCCCCGGCGGCCGCAGAGTTGCGGGCCGCCCTGGGGCGGACCCTGCCGGGCCATATGGTCCCGGCGGTGTTCACCGCGCTGGCCACCATGCCACTGACCACGAGCGGCAAACTGGACCGGCGGGCGCTGCCGGCCCCGCGGACCGAGGCGGACCGGCGGGAGCACACCTATGTGCCGCCGCGCACCCCGGTGGAGAAGGAGCTCGCGCGGATCTGGGCCGAGGTGCTCGGCGCCGGGTCGGTCGGCGCCACGGACAACTTCTTCGAACTCGGCGGCGATTCGATCCTCGGCATCCAGACCGTCTCCCGCGCCCGCCAGGCCGGACTGCGGCTCACCTCCCGGGACATCTTCCTCCACCAGACCGTGGCCGACCTGGCCGCGGCGGTGGCCGAGCGGACCGCGCCCGACACCGCGGCCGAGCGACCGGACGACACCGGTCCGGCGCCGCTGACCCCGATCCAGCACTGGTTCTTCGCCACCCACGGCCCGCTGCGCCACTTCACCATGTCGATGGTGGCCGACCTCCCCCACGACCTGGACGAGACCGCGCTCGCGGCCGCCCTGGAGGCCGTGGCCGCCCATCACCCGGCCCTGCGCACCCGGTTCACCGCCAATGGCGACGGGTGGCGGCAGCGGACCGACGGCGCCGTGGCCGGACGGGTGCTGCGCCGCCACGACCTGTCGGCGCTGCGCGCCGAGGAGGAGCGCGCCGCGGCGGAGGCGGCGGCCGACGCCGCCCGCGCCGAACTCGACCTGGAGGGCGGCGCGTTGCTGCGCGCCGCGCTGCTGGTACGCGGAGCCGGGGCCCGGCCGCGGCTGTTCCTCACCGCACACCATCTGGCCGTGGACAGCGTCTCGTGGCGCATTCTGCTCGGCGATCTGGAAAGCGCCTACCGCCAGTCCGTCGCCGGGGAGCCGGTGCGGCTGGAACCGGCGGGAACCCCGTTCACCCGCTGGGCCCACCGGCTGAACGCCCTGGTGCGCGGCGGCGGTCTGGACGGCGATCTGCCGTACTGGGAGGGCGTGGGACGGACCGGTGGCGCCCCGCTCCCGGTGGACCTCCCGGGCCGGGCGACCGCGGGCTCCACCCGTACCGTCCGGGTGCGTCTTGACCGGGACACCACCGACGCACTGCTGCGCCGGGTGCCCGGGGTGTACCGCACCCAGGTCAACGACGTGCTGATGAGCGCGCTCGGACGAGTGCTGGCCGACTGGACGCGGAGCGACCGGGTGCTGGTGGCCATGGAGGGCCACGGCCGGGAGGAGATCGACGAGACGGCCGATCTGTCGCGTACCGTCGGCTGGTTCACCACCCAGTACCCGGTGGCGCTCACCCTGCCCGGACACGACTGGGGCGCGGTGCTGAAGTCCGTGAAGGAGCAGTTGCGCGCCCTGCCGCACCGGGGTCTGAGCTTCGAGGCGCTGGCACATCTCAGCGCACCGGACTCCGCCGCCCGACGCTTGCGCGAGCTGCCGCTGCCCGGGGTGTGCTTCAACTACCACGGCCAGTGGGAGACTTCGGGCGACGAGAGCGGATTCACCCTCACCGGTGAGAGCCTGGGCCGGGACCTCGCCGCCGAGGAGCCGTCCACCTACGTGCTCGATGTGTCCGGGCTGGTGGCCGCTGGCGAACTGGAGCTGACCTGGCTCTACTCCGACCAGGTGCACCACGGTTCCACGGTGCGGCGGCTGGCCGACGCCATGCTCGGCGCGCTGCGGGAGATCGTGTGGCACTGCGGGCGGCCGGACACCGGAGGCCGTACCCCCTCGGACTTCCCGCTCGCCCGGCTGGACCAGGCAGGGGTGGACCGGCTGGCCGGGAACGGCCGGGACATCGAGGACATCCTTCCGCTGACACCGCTTCAGGAGGGCATGCTCTTCCACCGGCTGGTGGGCGGCGAGGAGGACGTCTACCTCGACCAGGCCACCCTGATCCTGGAGGGAGTGGGCGATCCGCGGGCGTTCGCCGACGCCTGGCAGGAGACGGTGGACCGCACCCCCGTGCTGCGCGGCGCGGTGGTGTGGCAGGACGTCGAACGGCCGGTGCAGCTCGTCCACCGGCAGGTGGACGTACCGGTGACCCAGCTGGACTGGCGCGAACTGCCCGCGGAGCGCCGGGAGGCCGAGCTGGAGCGGGTCCGGGCGGAGGATCTGGCGCGCGGTGTCGATCTGAGCGCACCGCCGCTGATGCGGCTCACCCTGGCCCGGCTGACCGGCGACCGGCTGGCGCTGATCTGGACCTCGCACCATCTGGTCCTGGACGGCTGGAGCCTGGCGCAGGTGTTCACCGAGGTGTGCGAGCGCTACGCCGCGGTGGCCCGGGGCGACCGTCCCGTTCTGCCCGCCCGCCGCCCGTTCCGCGACTATCTCCAGTGGCTGGACGGCCAGGACGACACGGAGGCGCGGGAGCACTGGCGGTCGCTGCTCGCCGGTTTCACCGCGCCCACCCCGCTGCCCTGGGACCGCGGGCCCCTCGCATCGCACCGGGCCCGGTCCTCCGCCACCCTGTCGGTGGCGCTCGGCCGGGACGCCTCGGACGAGCTGCGGCGTACCGCACAGCGCCACGGGCTCACCGTCAACACCCTGGTGCAGGGCGCCTGGGCGCTGCTCCTCGCGCGGTACAGCGGTGAGCGGGACGTGGTCTTCGGCACCACCGTCTCGGGCCGCCCGGCCGAACTGGCCGGGGTGGAGTCGATGGTGGGCATGTTCATCAACACCCTGCCCACCCGGGTACGGGTGGACGGCGCCCGCGACACCGTGGAGTGGCTGCGGGAGCTCCAGATGGCACAGGCCGGGGCGCGGCGTTTCGAGACGGTCTCGCTGGCCCAGCTGACCGGCTGGAGCGAGGTCCCGGCGGGCACCGCGCTCTTCGACAGCATGGTGGCCTTCGAGAACTACCCCTTCGACGACTCCTCGGCGCGCGAGGCGGGCCTGCGGATCGTCGAGGTGCGGTCCACCGATGCCACCAACTTCCCGCTGAGCCTGCGGGCGCATCTGTCCGACCGGCTCGGTTTCGACCTCGGCTACGACCCCGGTCTGTTCGACGAGCGGACCGCGGCCGCCCTCGCTGACCGGCTGTGTCTGCTGCTGCGGCAGATGGCGGCGGACCCGGCCCGCCCCTTGCGGGCCCTGCCGTGGACCACCGACACGGAGCGCGCCCGGCTGCTCGGGGAGTGGGCCGGACGGGATGCCGCACGGTGGCCGTCGCCCGAGCGGACCGTGGTGGAGGTGTTCGCCGCGCAGGTGGCTCGCACCCCCGACGCCACCGCCGTCGGGTGCGCGGGCGCGTCGCTGACCTACGCCGAACTCGACGCGCGGGCCGGGCGGCTGGCCCACCGGCTGGCCGCCGAGGGCGCCGGGCGGGAGCGGTATGTGGCGCTCGCGCTCCCCCGCTCGCTGGACATGGTCGTGGCGATCGTAGCGGTGCTGAAGACGGGCGCGGCGTATCTGCCGATTGACCCGGATCTGCCCGCCGCCCGGATCGCACATCTGCTGGCCGATGCCGCACCGGTGGCTGTGGTGACCACCGTTGAATTGGCACCGCGCTGCGCCGGGGACGTGGCTCCGCTGTGTCTGGACGACCCGGAGGTGGCCGCCGATCTGGCCGGCCGCCCCGCCACCGTCCCGGCCGGGTCCGAACCGCTGCCGGACAGCCCCGCCTACGCCATCTACACCTCGGGCTCGACCGGGCTGCCCAAGGGTGTGGTGGTGCCGCACCGCAATGTGGTGCGGCTGTTCACCACCACCGCCCCCTGGTTCGGCTTCGGCCCGGACGAGGTGTGGACGATGTTCCACTCCTACGCCTTCGACTTCTCGGTGTGGGAGATCTGGGGGCCGCTGCTGCACGGCGGGCGGCTCGTGGTGGTGCCGTACGCCGTCTCGCGCTCCCCGGAGGAGTTCCTGCGGCTGCTGGCGGAGGAGCGGGTGACGGTGCTCAGCCAGACGCCCTCGGCGTTCGCCGCGCTGATGCGCGCCGACGAGGAGAGTCCCGGTACCGAACTGGCCCTGCGCACCGTGGTGTTCGGCGGTGAGGCGCTGGATCCGCGGCGGCTGGCGGGCTGGTACGCGCGCCACCAGGACACCGCGCCGCTCCTGGTCAACATGTACGGCATCACCGAGACCACCGTGCATGTCACCTACGCCGCGCTGGACCGGGCGGGCGCGGCCCGCGCCACCGGCAGCGGGATCGGCACCGGTATCCCCGATCTGCGGGTGTACGTACTCGACGACGGCCTTCAGCCGCTGCCGCCGGGCGCGGTCGGTGAGCTGTACGTGGCCGGGGCGGGGCTGGCCCGCGGCTATCTGCGCCGCCCGGGGCTGACCGCGTCCCGCTTTGTCGCGGACCCGTTCGGCCCGGCGGGCGGCCGGATGTACCGCACCGGCGACCGGGCGCGGTGGACCGCGGACGGCACCCTGGAGTATCTGGGCCGCGCCGACCACCAGGTGAAGATCCGGGGCTTCCGGATCGAGCCCGGTGAGATCGAGGCGGCGCTGACCGCCCATCCGGAGGTGGCCGACGCGGTGGTGACCGTACGCGAGGACCAGCCGGGGGTACGGCGGCTGGTGGCGTACACGGTGGCCGCCGAGGCGTCCGCGCCGCCGTCCGCCACCGCGCTCCGCGAAACGCTGGAGCGCGTCCTGCCCGCGCATATGGTCCCCGCCGCGTATGTCCCGCTGGACGCGCTGCCGCTGACCGCCAACGGCAAGCTGGACCGGAGGGCGCTGCCCGCCCCCGGCGCGGACGGCTTCGCCACCAGCGGTGAGCGGATCGCCCCGCGCACCCCGGCGGAGCGGACCGTGGCCGGGGTGTGGGCCGAGGTGCTGGGGGCCGGGGAGGTCGGCGCGGAGGACAACTTCTTCGCGCTGGGCGGGGATTCGATCCTGGCCATCCGGGTGGCCTCCCGGCTGCGGGCGGCGTTCGGCGCGGAGGTGTCCCCGCGCCTGCTGTTCACCCATGCCACGGTGGCGGCGCTGGCCGCCGAGCTCACCGCACCGGCCGGAGCGACGGCGGCCCGGAACACCATCCCGTCCCTGCCGCGCGGCGGGGATCTGCCCCTGTCGTACCCCCAGCAGCGGCTGTGGTTCCTGGACTCCTTCGACGACGACGGCACCGAGTACCTCACCCCCTTCGCACTGCGGCTGCGCGGACGGCTGGACACCGCCGCCCTCGGCGCCGCGCTGGACGGTCTTGTGGCCCGGCACGAGTCGCTGCGCACCACCTTCGCCGAGGTGGACGGGCGGGGTGTGCAGCGGGTGCGGGAGCCGTACCGGGTGCGGCTTCCGGTCCACGACCTGAGCGGGCTGCCCGAGCCCGAGCGCGCGCGGGAGCTGGACCGGCTGCTGGCGCGGGAGACCGCCACCCCTGTCGATCTGCGCACCGGGCCGCCGCTGCGGACGTCCCTGATCCGGCTGGCGGACACCGATCACATCGTCACGCTGACCCTGCACCACATCGTCACGGACGGCTGGTCCACCGCCGTCATCAGCACCGATCTGACCGAGCTGTACACGGCGGCCGTGACCGGACGCGGCCCTGAACTGCCCGAACTGCCCATCGGCTACGCCGATTACGCGGCCTGGCAGCGCGATCCGCGCGGCGGGGCGGCGGCGGTGGAAGCGCAGCTGGACCACTGGCGGGAGCGGCTGGCGGGGCTGGTCCCGCTGGAGCTGCCGACCGACCGGCCGAGGCCGCCGGTGCAGAGCCGGAACGGCGCACTGCTGGAGTTCTCCCTCGACGCGGAACTGGTGGCCCGGCTCCGGGAGACCGGCCGCCGCGCCGACGGCACCCTGTTCACCGCTCTCCTCGCCACCTGCCAGGTGCTGTTCGCCCGCTGGTCGGGGCAGGAGGACATCGCGGTGGGCACGGTGACCTCCGGGCGGGAGCGCCCCGAACTGGAGCATCTGGTGGGCATGTTCGTGCACACGCTGGTGCTGCGGAACCGGGTGCGCGCCGACCGCCCGTTCCGGGAGCTGCTGTCCGAGGTACGCACCACCGTGCTGGACGCCTTCGCCCACCAGGACGTGCCGTTCGAGCGGATCGTGGACGAGCTCCAGCCGGAGCGGGACACCAGCCGCAGCCCGCTGTTCCAGGTGATGGTGGCGCTGCACAACCTGGGTGGCGAGGTGCCCCGGCTGCCCGGTCTGACGGTGGAGGCGGTGCGGATGCCGGGCCGCACCACGGGCTTCGACCTCGGGATCGACTTCGTGGAACACGGGGACACGCTCACCGCGTTCGTGGAGTACAGCACCGATCTGTTCGACACGGCGACCGTGGAGCGGATGGCCCGGCAGCTGCGGCTGCTGCTGGCGGCGGTGGCGCGGGACCCGGAGCGCACCGTGGGCGAGCTGCCGCTGCTCTCGGACGCCGAACGCCACACGGTCCTGGAGGAGTGGAACGCCACCGCGCTCGCGGTGCCGGAGGCCACCTTCCCACGGCTCTTCGAGGAGCAGGCGGCCCGGACCCCGCACGCCACCGCGCTGGTGGCCGGGGACGCCTGCTACGACTTCGCGGAGCTCAACGCCCGCGCCAACCGGCTGGCCCGCCATCTGATCGGCCTCGGGGTCGCCCCCGAGGCGGTGGTGGCGGTCCGGTTGCCGCGCACCTCCGCGCTGCTGGTGGCGCTGCTGGCCGTCCTGAAGGCAGGCGGTACCTCTCTGCATCTCGACCCCGAACTGCCCGAGGAGCGGCTGCGGTTCCTGCTTCAGGACGCGGCGCCGGAGGTGATCCTCACCCCGGAGGCCCTGGCCGCCGCGCCGCTCGACGGGCTGTCCGCCACCGATCCGGACGACGGCGACCGGCGGGCCCCGCTGCGCCCGGAGCACACCGCATATCTCAACTACACCTCGGGGTCCACCGGCCGCCCCAAGGGCGTGGCCGTCGAGCACCGCCAGCTGGTCAACCTCTGCCATGACCACCGGGCGGCGCTGGTCGAGCCGCACACGGCCGCGGCGGGCCGTCCGCTGCGTACCGCGCTGACCGCCGCGTTCTCCTTCGACACCTCGTGGGAGGGGCCGCTGATGCTGGCCCTGGGGCAGGAGGTCCATCTGATCGGCGACAGCGAACGGCTGGACCCGGCCACCTTGGTGGAGCTGATCCGCACCCGCGGTCTTGACTTCCTCGATCTCACCCCCTCCTATCTCCACGAGCTGACCGCCGCCGGGCTGTTCGCCCCGGGCCGTCACCATCCGCGGATCGTGATGGTGGGCGGCGAGGCCCTGGACCCGGCGCTGTGGCGGGAGCTGCGCGCCCTGCCCCAGACGGCCGCGTACAACTTCTACGGGCCCACCGAGTGCACCGTGGACGCGGTGTACGGGGGGCTGGCCGAGCTCGGCGAACGGCCGCTCATCGGCCGTCCCGGGCGGAATCTGCGCGCCTATGTGCTGGACGCCGCGCTGCGGCCGGTGCCGCCCGGGGTGCCGGGTGAACTGCATCTGGCCGGTGCCCAGATCGCCCGCGGCTACCGCGGCCGCCCCGGGCTCACCGCGGAGCGCTTCGTGGCCGATCCGTACGGTCCCCCCGGGACCCGGATGTACCGCACCGGCGACCGGGCGCGCTGGACGGCGGACGGGGCGCTGGAGTTCCTGGGCCGCACCGACGACCAGGTGAAGATCCGTGGTTTCCGGATCGAGCCCGGTGAGATCGAGGCGGCGCTGCGCGACCATCCGGCGGTCGAGGACACCGTGGTGGTGGTCCGGGAGGACACCGGCCACCGGCGGCTGGTGGCCTATCTGGTGGCCGGGCAGCCCGGGTCGCTACGCGATCCGGTGGAGCTGCGCGCCTGGCTCAAGCGGACCCTGCCGGACTACATGGTCCCGGCCGCCTTCGTCACCCTGGAGCGGATCCCGCGCTCCGACAGCGGGAAGGTGGACCGGCGGGCGCTGCCCGCGCCGCCCGCCCGGTCCGACGCGGAGGCGTACACCGCACCGCGCACCCCGGCCGAAACCACACTGGCCCGGATCTGGTCGGAGGTGCTGGGCCTCCCCCGGGTCGGCGTGGAGGACAACTTCTTCGCCCTGGGCGGCGATTCGATCCTCAGCATCCAGATCGTCTCCCGCGCCCGCCAGGCCGGGCTGCGGCTCACCTCCAAGGACATCTTCCGCCACCAGACCATCGCCGAACTCGCCGTGGGCGCCGTCCCCCTGGCCGCCCCGCGGCCGGTGTCCGCCCCGGCACCGTCCGGTCCGGCGCCACTCACCCCGATCCAGCAGGCGTATCTGGAAGGGCGGCGGCCCGGCGAGGCACACCACTTCACCATGACCCACCGGCTGCGGCTCACCGACGAGCTCGATGTGGCCGCGCTGCGGTACGCGATACGTGCCGTGGTGGCCCACCACCCGGCGCTGCGCACCCGGTTCACCGTCTCCGGCGGGCAGTGGCGGCAGGAGGTGCTGCCCACGGCACCCGCCGGGGTCTTCGATCGCTACGACCTGTCGGGGCTCGGCGAGGACGCATGGGCGGAGGCGGTGCGGGAGGCCACCGTCCGCGCCCAGACCGGTCTGGACATCGCCGAGGGGGCGGTGGTGCGCGCCCTGCTGTTCACCTCCGGCCACCGGCAGCCGCCGGAACTCCTGCTCACCGCACACCATCTGGTGGTGGACGGGGTGTCCTGGCGCATTCTCCTGGGCGACCTGGAGACCGCGTACCGGCAGGCCGCCGACGGACGCACCCCCCAACTCCCCCCGGTGAGCAGCGGCTGCGCCCAGTGGGCGGCCCGGCTGGCGGACCATGTGCGCTCCGGCGGCTTCGACGGCGAGCTGGCCTACTGGACGCGTACCGCGCGGACACCGGCCACCGCGCTGCCGGTGGACCGCGAGGGCGTCAACATTCAGGAGACGGCCGCCACGGTGACCGCCGTCCTCGACCGCGCCGCGACCGGCGCGCTGCTCCGCGACGTCCCCGGGGTGTACCGCACCCGGATCAACGACGTCCTGCTGAGCGCCCTCGGCCGGACCCTGACCCGGTGGACCGGCGGGGACACCGTGCTCATCGGGGTGGAGGGCCACGGCCGCGAGGACCTGTTCGAGGACATCGACCTGTCGCGTACGGCCGGCTGGTTCACCGCCGAGTTCCCGCTCGCGCTGACGGTGGCGGCGGACGCGGGGTGGCGCGACGCCCTGCGGTCGGTCAAGGAGCAGCTGCGGGCCGTACCCCACCGTGGCCTGGGCTATGGCGCGCTGCGCCATCTCGCCCCGGACGGATCCGCGGCCGAGGCGCTGCGCGCCGGTCCCGTCCCACAGATCTCCTTCAACTACCACGGCCAGTGGGACGTGGCCGACGGCGGCACCGCGTCCGCCCTCGTCCGCGAGCCACTGCCGGTGACCGGACAGGACGCGCCCCCCGGAGAGACCCGCGGCTGTCTGCTGGAGATCACCGGCGCGGTCCAGGACGGGCGTCTCGAGCTGGGCTGGACCTACCCGGCCCGGATGTACGACGAGGCGACGGTGCGCGGGCTGGCCGACGGTGTGATGGCCGCGCTGCGGGAGATCGTCGAGCACTGCGCCACACCCGGGGCGGGCGGCCGTACTCCCTCCGACTTCCCGCTGGCCGGGCTGGACCAGCGCCAGGTGGATCTGGTCGCGGGCGACGGCGGCGAGGTGGAGGACATCTGCCCGCTGACCCCGTTGCAGACCGGGATGCTCTTCCACGGGCTGGTGGAGACCGGCACCGGCGACGGTGGCGGCGCCTATGTCGACCAGATGGCGCTGCGCATCGGCGGGGTCACCGACCCGGACGCCTTCGCCACCGCCTGGCAGGCCGTGGTGGACCGGACACCGGCGCTGCGCGGCGCGGTGCGCTGGCAGGGGCTGGCCGCACCGGTGCAGGTGGTGTACCGCGAGGCGGTGCTGCCGGTGAGCCACCACGACTGGCGGGAACTGTCCGCGGCCGCGCGGGAGGCGGCGCTGCGCCGGCTGCTGGCCGAGGACCGGGCGGCCGGAATGGAGCTGACGGCGGCTCCGCTGAGCCGGATCGCGCTGGTCCGGCTCTCCGACGACGAGATCACCCTGGTGTGGACCTCACACCATGTGATGCTGGACGGCTGGAGCACCGGCCAGGTCTTCGCCGAGGTGTGCGAGGGCTATGCGGCGCTCGTCGAGGGCCGCACCCCCCAGCCGCCCGCGCGCCGCCCGTTCCGGGACTTCCTGCGCTGGCTGCGCGCACAGGACCAGGAGCGGGCCGAGGGCTGGTGGCGCGAGGCGCTGGCCGGGTTCACCGCCCGCACCCCGCTGCCGTACGACCGGCCGCCCACGGAGGCACACCGCGCCGACTCGGCCGCGCTGACCCGGCTGGAGCTGGACCGGGAGGTGTCCGCGCGGCTGCGGGAGACCGCGCGCGGCCACGGGCTGACCGTGAACACGGTGGTGCAGGGCGCGTGGGCGCTGCTGCTGTCCCGCTACGGCGGGGTGTCCGACGTGGTGTTCGGCACCACCGTCTCGGGCCGCCCGGCCGAACTGCCCGGTGTGGAGACGATGGTCGGCATGTTCATCAACACGGTCCCGACCAGGGCCGTGGTCGAGGGCGGCCGTGAAGTGGCCGAGTGGCTGCGGGAGCTCCAGGAGCACCAGAGCGACTCCCGCCGCTTCGACTTCGTGTCCCTGCCCCGGATCCAGGGGCTGAGCGCGCTGCCACCCGGTGAGGCGCTCTTCGACAGCATGGTGGTCTTCGAGAACTACCCCTTCGACGAATCCTCCACGGCCGGTGCCGGGATCGTCGTCCACGAGGTGCGGGCCGAGGACTCCACCAGCTTCCCGCTGTGCCTGCGCGCCTATCTGGGCGAGACGCTCGGGTTCGACATCGCCTACGACCCGGCGCTGTTCGACGCGGCCACGGCCGAGCGGGCCGCCGGGCATCTGCGGACCCTGCTGACCGGTATCGCCGACGGCGCCGGGGGCACCCTGGACGACCTGGAGCTGCTGACCGCGCCGGAGCGCCGGGCGGCCGTCGCGGAGTGGCACACCACCGCCCCGCCGCTGCCCACCGGTTCGCTCGCCGAGCTGTTCGCCGAGCGGGCCGCGCGTACCCCGGAGGCGGTGGCCGTCACCGACGGTGCCACCGTGCTCGACTACCGCGCGCTCGACGCCTGGTCGGACCGGCTGGCGGGGGTGCTCGTGCGGTCCGGGGTGCGGACCGAGGACCGGGTCGGGCTGCTGATGGACCGGTCGGCCGAACTGGTCGTGGCGCAGCTGGCGGTGGTCAAGGCCGGTGGGGTGTACGTACCGGTGGACGTACGCGCCCCGGGCGAGCGGCGGGCGACGCTGCTGGAGCAGGTGGGCGCAGCGGTGACGCTGACGGCCGCCGAGGTGGCGGCCGCGCGCGACGCCGGGCGGACCCCGCCGCCGGTCCCGGCGACGCACCGGGATCAGCTGGCGTATGTGATGTTCACGTCCGGGTCGACCGGGGAGCCGAAGGCGGTGGGGGTACGCCACCGCGATGTGGTGGCGCTCGCCCAGCACCGGGGCTTCGACGGCGGCGGACACGAACGGGTGCCGCTGCACTCGCCGGTGGCGTTCGACGCCGCCACCTACGAGGTGTGGGTGCCGCTGCTGCGCGGCGGACAGGTGGTGGTGGCGCCGCCGGGCGAGCTGGACACCGGGGCGCTGCGGGCGCTGGTGGCGGAGCACCGGCTGACGGGCGTGTGGCTGACCGCCGGGCTGTTCCGGCTGCTGGCCCAGGACGCCCCGGACTGTTTCGCGGGGCTGCGCGAGGTGTGGACCGGTGGTGATGTGGTGCCCGCGGCCTCGGTGCGCCGGGTGCTGGCACACTGCCCCGGGCTGACCGTCGTGGACGGCTACGGTCCGACGGAGACGACGACGTTCGCCACGTGCTTCGCGATGTCCGGGGCGCACGGGGTGCCGGAGACGGTGCCGATCGGCCGCCCGCTGGACCACACCCGGGTGTACGTCCTGGACGCGCGGCTGCGGATCGTGCCCCCGGGTGTGGCCGGGGAGCTGTACGTCGCCGGGGAGGGCGTGGCACGCGGCTATCTGGGCCGACCCGGCCCGACCGCGGCCTCGTTCCTGGCCGATCCGTACGGCCCGCCCGGGGGGCGGATGTACCGCACCGGGGATCTGGCGCGGCGGCGGCCGGACGGCACGGTGGAGTTCGCCGGGCGCGCCGACGACCAGGTGAAGGTGCGTGGTTTCCGGATCGAGCCGGGCGAGGTGGAGCGGGTGCTCGCCGCGCATCCGTCGGTCGTCGATGTGGCGGTGGTGGCCCGGGAGGACCGTCCGGGAGCCAAGCGGCTGGTGGCGTATGTGGTGGCCGCGGACGGGGCGCCGGTGGACGGTGAGCGCCTGCGCTCGCACGCGGCGGACCGGTTGCCCGACTACATGGTGCCGTCGGCCGTAATGGCGCTCGCCGCGCTGCCGCTGAGCCGCAACGGCAAGGTGGACCGTACCGCGCTGCCCGCCCCGGCCCCGGCCGCGGAGCGGGCGCCCGCACGGCCGCCGCGCGGCGAGGCGGAGCGGCTGACGGCGGCGATCTGGGCCGAGGTGCTGGAGGTGGAACAGGTCGGCGCCGAGGACAACTTCTTCGCGCTGGGCGGCGATTCGATCCTCAGCATCCGGCTCACCTCGCGGCTGCGGGAGGCGTTCGGCCGGGAGCTGTCGCCCCGGATGGTGTTCACCCATCCGACCGTCGCCGCGCTCGCCGCGGCCCTCGGCGCGCCGGAGGGCCGTACCGGGCCGCGGCTCACCCCGATCGCGCGGGTGAGCCGGGACGCGGAGCTGCCGCTGTCGTATGCCCAGCAACGTCTTTGGTTCCTGGACTCCTTCGAACCGGACAGCACGGAGTACATCACCCCGCTGGCGCTGCGGATGCGCGGGGATCTCGACGTCGAGGCGCTGAGCAGGGCGCTGACCGCGCTGGTGGCCCGCCACGAGTCACTGCGGACCACCTTCGACACGGTGGACGGCCGGGGTGTGCAGATCGTGCGTCCGCCCGCCGAGGTCCGGCTCACCCCCACCGATCTGTCGGCGCTGTCCGCCGGGGAGCGGGAAGCCGAACTGGCGGAGCTGCTGGGGTACGAGCGGGCCCGCCCGTTCGATCTGCGGCGCGGCCCGCTGCTGCGCACCGCGCTGATCCGGATGGACGCCCGGGACCATGTGCTCGGCCTGACGCTGCACCACATCATCACCGACGGCTGGTCCACCGGGGTGCTCACCGGTGATCTGCGGGAGCTGTACCGGGCGGAGCTGAGCGGCGGGACACCCGATCTGCCCCCGCTGCCGGTCGGGTACGCGGACTACGCGGCCTGGCAGCGCGCCGAGCTGTCCGGTCCGCACGCCGAGGAACAACTCGCCTACTGGAAAAATCAGTTGGCCGGGGTGCCACCGCTGGAGCTGCCCACCGACCGGCCCCGTCCGCCGGTGCAGACCCGCAACGGCGCCACCGTGGAGTTCGCCCTGCCCGCGGATGTGGCCGAACGGCTGAAGGACCGTGGCCGGACCCGGGGCACCACACTGTTCATGACGCTGGTGGCGGCGTCCCAGATCCTGCTGTCCCGGCTGTCGGGCCGGCGGGACATCGCGGTCGGCACGGTGACCTCGGGCCGGGACCGTACCGAGGTGGAGCGGCTGGTCGGGTTCTTCGTCAACACCCTGGTACTGCGCTCCTCGGTGGATCCCCGGCGTGGCTTCACCGACTTCCTCGCCGAGGTGCGCGGCACCGTACTGGACGCCTTCGCCCACCAGAGCGTGCCGTTCGAGCGGGTGGTGGACGAGGTGCAGCCCGCGCGGGACACCAGCCGGACACCGCTGTTCCAGGCGATGGTCGTGCTCCAGAACATCCCCGCACCGGCGATGGAGCTGCCCGGTCTGGTGCTGGAGGACATCGAACTCGACGTCCGGACCGCGAGTTTCGACCTCACCCTGGAATTCGCCGAGGACGGGGACGGCGCCCTGCGCGGGCTGATCGGCTACAACACCGATCTGTTCGACGCCTCGACCGCCGAGCGGCTGGGCGGCGCCCTGAAGGCCCTGCTCACCGGTATCGCCGAGGACCCGGACCGACCGGTGGGCGCCCTGCCCCTGACCACTCCGGAGGAGCTGCGGCGCACCCTGGTGGAGTGGAACGCCACCGGTCGGCCGGTGGCGCCCGCCACCCTGCCCGAGCTGTTCGCACGGCAGGTGGCGGCGGCACCGGACACCACGGCCGTCCGGCACCCGGCGGGTGAACTCACCTACGCCGCACTGGACATGGCGGCGAACCGGCTGGCCCGCCGGCTGGCCGGGCGGGGCGCGGGTCCGGAGCGGCTGGTGGCGCTGATTCTGCCGCGGTCGGTGGAGATGGTGGTGGCACAGCTGGCCGTGGTGAAGGCGGGCGGTGCGTTCCTGCCCGTCGATCCGGCCTATCCCGAGGAGCGGAAGGCGTTCATGCTCAAGGACGCCGGGCCCGCGGTGGTGGTCGACGACCCGGCGTCCGTCTGGGTCGACGAGGGCCCCGAGGGACCGCCGGACGTACCGGAACTGGTGCCGGACCACCCGGCGTATGTCATCTACACCTCCGGTTCCACCGGGGTCCCCAAGGGTGTGGTGGTCAGCCACGCGGGACTGGCGAACTTCGCGGCCGCGTGTGCCGCGCACTACGACGTCCGTGCCGGGGACCGGGTGCTCCAGTTCGCCTCCCCCAGCTTCGACGCCTCCGTCCTGGAGCTGTGCGCCGCGCTGGCCGGCGGGGCCACCCTGGTGGTCGCGGACGAGGGGCCGCGCTTGGGCGAACGGCTCGCGGAGGTGCTGCACCAGGAGCGGATCAGCCATGCCCTGATCCCCCCGGCGGCGCTGGCCACCGTTCCGGAGACCGGACTCCCCCGGCTGCGCACCCTGATCGTCGGCGGTGACGCCTGCACCGCCGCCCTGGTGGACCGCTGGGCTCCCGGCCGCCGAATGATCAACTCCTATGGCCCGACCGAGGCCACGGTGGTGAGCACCTGGTCGGAACCGCTCACCGCCGGATCCGCGGCTCCGCCGATCGGCCGCCCGATCCCGGGCAGCCGCGCCTATGTGCTGGACGAGGGCTTGCGTCCGGTGCCGGTCGGGGTGGCCGGGGAGCTGTATGTGGCGGGTCCGGGGCTGGCGCGCGGCTATCACGGCCGGGCGGGGCTGACCGCCGCGCGATTCCTGGCCGATCCGTTCGGCCCGGCGGGCGGGCGGATGTACCGCACGGGCGATGTGGTGCGCTGGGACGCGGACGGCACCCTGCGGTTCCTCGGCCGGGCCGACGACCAGGTCAAGGTACGCGGGTTCCGTATCGAACCCGGTGAGGTGGAGGCCGCGTTGCGGTGCAGCCCCGAGGTGCGCGACGCGGTGGTCGCCGTCCGGGACACCGCGTCCGCGCCCGAGCCGTCGTCAGGGCTGAAGCGGCTGGTCGGCTATGTGATCCCGGCCCCCGGTGCGTCCCCCACCGCCGCGTCGCTGCGCGACTTCCTGGGCCGGATCCTCCCGGACCACATGGTGCCGTCGGCGTACGCCACCCTGGACGCCCTGCCGCTCACCCCGAACGGCAAGGTGGACCGGCGTGCGCTGCCCGACCCCGATCCGGCACCGGCCTCCTCCGGCACCGGACATGTGGCGCCGCGCACCCCGCTGGAGAGCCGGATCGCGGCGATCTGGGCGGATGTCCTGGGTCTTGAACGGGTCGGCGCGCACGACAACTTCTTCGACCTCGGCGGGGACTCCATCCTCTCCATCCAGGTGGTGTCACGGGCCCGGCAGGCCGGGCTGCACATGTCCACCAAGGATCTGTTCACCCACCAGTCGGTGGCCGCGCTGGCGGAGGTGGTGACGGCCGAGCGGGACCGGACCCGGTCGGAGCCGGTCACCGGATCCCTTCCGCTCACTCCGATCCAGCGCTGGTTCTTCGCCACCCACACCGTCAATCCGCATCACTTCAACCAGTCCGCGCTGCTGGAGCTGCACCAGGAGCCGGACGAGACCGCGCTCGAGAAGGCCCTCGCCGCACTGCTGGTGCACCATGACGGCCTGCGGATGCGGTTCACCCGGGACGGGGAGGAGTGGCGGCAGGAGAACGCGGGGCCCGATCCCGCGGCCACCGTGCTGACCCGGCACGATCTGTCCGGACTGGCACCGGCCGAGGCGGACACGGCGATGGCGGAGGCGGCCGACGCAGCGCACGCGAGCTTCGCGCTGGACCGGGGCCCGCTGCTGAAGGCGGTGCTGTTCCGGCGCGGGCACACCCGTCGTCCATTTCTCTTTCTGACCGCCCATCACCTGGTCATCGACGGGGTGTCCTGGCGGATCGTGCTGGACGACCTGGACACCGCGTATCAGCAGAGCCTCCGGGGCGAACCCGTCGACCTCGGTCCCAAGACCACCTCGTTCCGCGACTGGGCCACCGGGCTCGCCGCCCATGTCGCCGACGGCGGACTGGACCACGAGGCCGACCACTGGGCCACCGCGCTGGAGGCCCGGCCGCTTCCCGTCGACCACACCGTCGACACCCCGGGCGCGGAGACGGACACCGTGCCGGTCGAGGTCGACGCGACGGACACCGAGGCCCTGCTGCGCTCGGCCCCCACCGCGTACCGCACCCGGATCAACGATGTGCTGCTGGCCGCCCTCGCACTGGCACTCGCCCGCTGGACCGGACACGGCCGGGTCTCCGTCGAACTCGAGGGCCACGGCCGGGAGGACGTGGTCGAGGGCGCCGATCTGTCCCGTACGGTCGGCTGGTTCACCACGATGTACCCCGTCTCCTTCGAGGTGCCCGGCCGGCCGGAGAGCGATGACCTCGCGGCGACCGACTGGCGGGCGCTGGTCAAGTCGGTCCGGCGGCAGTTGCGTACCGTGCCCGGCAATGGCTTCGGCTTCGGCGCGCTGCGGACCTTCGGGGCGCCCGAAGTACGGGAGCGGCTGACCGGCACCGGTGCGGGCCCGCAGATCGTCTTCAACTACCTGGGCCAGTGGGACGCCCGCTCCTCACAGGCCCAGGGCGGACTGTTCCACGCCGAGCACGGTTCCTTCGGCCAGGACCACGACCCGGGCCAGGGCGGTTCCCATCTGCTGGAGGTCGTGGGCGCGGTGCAGGACGGACGGCTGGCCTTCACCTGGTACTACCACCCCGATGTGCACGAGCGGTCCACGGTGGAGGCGGTGGCCGCGGACTTCGCGGACGCGCTGCGCCGGATCGCCCGGGACTGCCGGGGCGAGGGATGACCGGGGAGCGGAGGGCCATGGCGCCGGACGAGTCCGGTGTCACGACCGGGGAACGGGCCGTCCCGGAGGCGCCGCTGTCCCGCAACCGCGACTACCGGCTGCTGTGGGGCAGTCAGGCACTCTCGGAGTTCGGTTTCCACGCGACGATGATCGCGTTCCCGCTGCTGGTGCTGGCGCTCACCGGCTCCGGCGCCGCCTCCGGGCTCGTCATGGGCACCATCGCCGCCGCCCAGATGGTGGCCGGGCTGCCCGCCGGTGTGCTGGCGGACCGCTACGACCGCAAGGCCATCATGCTGGTGTGCGAGGCGGCCCAGACGGTGTCCGCCGTCAGCCTGGCGGTGGCGGTGTGGACGGACACGGCCACCGTGGCGCACATGGTGGCCGTCGCCGCGGTGTTCGGAGCCTGCGCCGCCCTCTTCGAACCGGCCGAGAGCGCCTCCCTGCCCGCGCTGGTGACCGACGCCCAACTGCCCACGGCCGTCGCGATGAACACCGCCCGCGCCTCGATGGGCCAGCTCTCGGGCACCGCCACCGGTGGATTCCTGTTCGCCGCGGGGCGCTTTGTACCGTTTCTCGCGGACGCCGTGACCCACGCGGTGTCGTTCACCGCCCTGCTCTTCCTGCGGCTGCCGCGGCGTGAGCGCCCCACGGGCCCGGCGCCGCATCCGGGCCGGGAGGTGCTGGACGGGCTGCGGTGGGTGTGGCGGGAGCGCCCGATCCGGGTGACCGTCGCCTGCGCCATCGTGCTGAACCTGTTCTTCAGCGCCTTCTACATCGTGGTGGTGGTGCTCGCCGGGACCCGGGGGGTGCCCTCCGGAGAGGTCGGTGTCATGGCGGCCATGCTGGGGGCGGGCGGTCTGGTGGGTGCGCTGGTGGCGCCCGTCTGGCACCGCCGACTCGGCCCGTACCGCGCCATCGTGGCGGTGTTCTGGGCGCTGGCCCTGCTCACCCCGGTGGCCGTGCTGGTGCACGACGGCTATCTCACCGGGGTGCTGTTCGCGCTGATGGCACTGTGCCCGCCGACGGCGAACACCGCCATCATGACCGACCAGTTGCTGCGCACCCCCGACGGCCTACGCGGGCGGCTCACCAGTGTGCTGGTGCTCGCGTGCGGAGCGGCGGGGGCGGCGGGGCCCGCGCTGGGCGGTCTGCTCACCGAAGTCCTGCCGGGCGACGGGGCGATCCTGGTGTGCTCGGCCGGTATCACCGTCGCGGCCGTCCTGGCCACCGCGGGCCCCACCCTGCGCGGACTGCCCCGGGACCGCCCGGAGGAGGAGCCGCCCGAGGAGAGCTGACACCGGACTTCCGACCCACGGACCCACCGACCCACCGACCCCGCGTACGAACACGCACAGCGGATCGAAGAGGAGAACACCATGGACGACAACGCCCGCTACCAGGTGCTGCGCAACGACGAGGACCAGTACTCGCTGTGGCTCGCCGATCTCGAAGTGCCCGACGGCTGGCAGCCGGTCGGCAAGGAGGGCACGAAGGAGGAGTGCTCGGCCCATGTCGACGAGGTCTGGACCGATATGCGGCCGCGCAGTCTGCGGGAGCGCATGGACCAGGCGGCTTCCTGAGGCACGCCCGGACGGCGAGGGGGCCGGTGCACGGCGCGACCGGCCCCCTCGCCACGGCGTCACTCCGGCCAGCCGACCGTACCGTTCCGGACCATCAGCGGTCGGGGGCCGAGGTCCTCGAGAAAGCGCAGGCATCCCACGTGGACGGCGCCGTCCTCGTGGGCGTGCAGCGGAACGGCCTTGCCGGCCAGCCAGCTCAGCAGCACTCCGACGGGGCCGAAGAGGTCGGGGTGGAGTTCCTGACGGGAGGTCATGGCCCAGCCCTGCCGCCCCCGTCCATTGCGCCTGATCAGCTCGGAGGAGACCACACCACCCACCCGCCAGGCCGCGCCGTGCTGGCTCAGCAGCGCCTCCGGGTGGTCCTCCACCCGTGGCTCACCGGACTCGTCCTCCACGACGACCGGGAACGAGGAGAGGATGCTCAGCCGCTCCGGCTGGGGGCCGAGGCCCAGATGCCAGCGGAGCTCGGCGATCTCCTCCTCGGACAGGTCGTCGCACAGATCCATGGCCAGGGTCAGTTCGTACACATCGCTCACGGAACGCACGCTACAAGGTGACACCGACCACGGCACCGCACCGTGTTCGGAGCCCCGCCACCTCGCTGACGTCCCTCTCAAGAGCACCGGATGTCGAGTAAAGATTTCTGAGTTCTCGCCACAGACTCTTGTGCCGACCACGCAGTCGTCTCTACCGTGGCCCGCCATGGAACATGAACGCCCCGCCCAGCGGTCCGGGGGCGACGACGAGTCCGTGGGCGAGCGGCTGCGCACCCTGCGCAAGGCGCGCCGCCTGACGCTCAAGGCCGTCGCCGGGTCCGCCGGGATCAGCGAGGGCTATCTGAGCCAGATAGAGCGCGGTCAGGCCAATCCGAGCATCGCCACCCTCCAGCAGATCTCCTCCGCGCTCGGGCTCAAGGTGGCCGATCTGTTCGGCGACGACTTCACCAGCGGGCCGAGTGTGCTGCGGGCCGACGAGGCGCCGCGGCTGGCGCTCGGGGTGCTCGGCGGACGCAAGTTCCGGCTGACGCCGGGGCCGCAGCACCATCTCGAGGTGTTCCTCGGGGAGTTCGACGCCGGTGGCTCCACAGGCGAGACCCCGTACAGCCACGGCGATTCGGAGGAGTTCCTGTACGTCCTCGAGGGCACGGTCCGGCTCCACCTGGGCGAGCGCGGTTTCACCCTCGGCGCCGGCGACAGCATCCGCTACTCCTCCGCCGTACCGCACCGGCTGTGCGAGACGGCCGGGGCCGGTGCGCGTGTGCTGTGGGTGATCAGCCCGCCCAGTTACTGACCCGATAACCGCCCGGCCGGCGGCCGGACTACACGATTGGCTGAGTGCCGCAGTGCTGAACGGAAATGTGTCCTTCTGGTACCGCCAGACCGGCTTCCCCGAACGACGGCCGCCACTGGACGGCGATCTCACCACCGATGTGTGCGTGGTGGGCGGGGGCTTCACGGGGCTGTGGACCGCGTATTACCTCAAGCGGGCCGCGCCCGAGCTCGATATCACCGTCGTGGAGCGGGAGTTCGCCGGATTCGGGGCGTCGGGGCGGAACGCGGGCTGGCTGAGCAGCAAGATCGCCGGATCGCCCGCCACCTACGCCGAGCGCCGGGGCCGCGAGGCGGTGATCGCCTTCCAGCGGCAGATGGTCGACACCGTCGACGAGGTGATCGCGGTGGCGGAGGCCGAGGGCATCGAGGCCGATATCGTCCGCAGCGGCTATCTCCTTGTCGCCCACGGAGCGGCCCAACTGCCCCGGCTGCGGGCGGCGTACGAGCAGGAGCGCCACTGGGGGGCGGCGGATCTGGCGTGGCTGAGCGCCCCGGAGGTCACCGCGCGGCTGCGGCTGGACGGGGCGCTGGCCGGCTTCCACAATCCGCACTGCGCCCGGGTCCACCCGGCCAAGCTGGTACGCGGGCTGGCGGAGGCGGTGGCGGCGCGCGGGGTGCGGATCCTGGAGTCCACTCCGGTGACCGCGCTGGCGCCGGGCCGGGTCAGCACACCGTTCGGCACCATCCGCGCCGACCGGATCGTACGCGCCACCGAGGGCTTCACCAGTGTGCTGGAGGGCGAGCGGCGCACCTGGCTGCCGATGAACTCCTCGATGATCGTCACCGAACCGCTCCCCGACCGGCTGTGGCAGCGGCTCGGCTGGGAGGGGCAGGAGCTGCTGAGCGACGCCACCCATGCGTACACCTACGGACAGCGCACCCCCGACGGGCGGATCGCGATCGGCGGCCGGGGGGTGCCGTATCGCTTCGGGTCACGCACCGACCGGGCGGGGCAGACCTCCGCCGACACCGTGCGCGCCCTGAGGCGCATCCTGACCTCACTCTTCCCGGACACCGCCGATATCGCGATCGACCACGCCTGGTCGGGTGTGCTGGCCGTGCCCCGTGACTGGTGCGCCTCGATCGACTTCGACCCGGCCACCGGTATGGGCTTCGCCGGAGGCTACGTCGGCCACGGTGTGGCCGCCACCAACCTGGCCGGACGCACCCTGTGCGATCTGCTGCTGGGCCGTTCCACCGAGCTGACCGCCCTCCCGTGGGTCGGCCACCGCACCCGTAAATGGGAACCGGAACCGCTGCGCTGGCTCGGGGTGCACGGGATGTACGCCGCCTATCGCGCGGCCGACCGCTCCGAGGCCGCCGGACGGACCACCACCTCGCCCATCGCCCTGCTCGCCGACCGGATATCCGGACGCTGACCCATGTCATGAGTGGCCGCTGTCTTGAGACGTCCTTTCCCGGACAGGCGCTCAGCGCCCGTCGGCGGCCCGAGTCAGTCCAGCGCGTTCACGGTTCGTGTGACGGCGGTGAGCGGTTGGCCGGGGTCCACGGCCGCCATCCGGGCGGCGAGATCCACCACCACCTCGGCTCCCAGCAATTCATCCGCCGTCGGCACGGATCGCCCCCTGTCATGTGCGGGTTTTCCGCGGTGTCCGGGCGTGTGGACCTCAGAACCGCCGCGTTCACCTTAACAGCGGGCATCGCACGCCTGACCTGGGCGAGTTCACGCCCAGGGGAATTCCACGGTACGGGCGGCCGGAGAACGGAAGAGGGGAAACATTCCCGTTTCTCCCGGGGGCTCCACCGATTGACATTCCGGCCTCGACAACTCCCCTCCTTTTCCGGTACAGGGCCTTTTGCCGCGGGGTTAGGCCTCTTATGCTGCGCGATACGCACAACGCCGGCTACCCCCGGAAAGGGGCAGGGGCAATGCAATCGAGTACGGACCTCTCCCTGCGGCCCGACGACGGGGACGCCTTCCGGCAGGCGCTCCGGTCGGTCCAGAAACGCTCACGCCTCCCGGTCGTCTTCGGCGGCCAGGTGTGCGAGGGCGTGCTCCGGCTGTCGCAGTTCGCCGGGGTGCGGACGGCGGCGCTGCGCGGGCTCGGCATCAGAACCTCGACCGGCCTCGGCGGCCGCGTTCTGGCCAGTGCGCGGCCCGCCTCCGTGGCCGACTACGAGGCGGCCCGGTCGATCACCCATGACTACGACGGCCCGGTGTCCGCGGAGGGCATCCGTTCCGTGGTCGCCGTGCCCGTGGTCGTCACCGGCACGGTGCGCGGGGTGCTGTACGGCGCGAGCCGTAGCGTCATCCGCCTCGGGGACCGGGTGACGGACACGGTGGTCGACGCCTCGCGGCAGCTGGCCGGGGAGCTCGCGGTCCGGGACGAGGTCGACCGGCGGCTGCGGCTCCGGCGCGCGGCGGAGGCCGAACCCGCCCCGGACGAGCGGTTCACGGTCGAGGGGATCCGTGAACTCCACGCCGAGCTACGGGTGATCGCCCAGGCCGTGGGGGACGAGGCACTGCGCGCCCGGCTCTGCGCGGCCTCCCGCCGTCTCGCCGGACTCGGCTCCACCGCCCCCGAAACCGCCGTTCCGCTCTCTCCGCGGGAGCTCGACGTCCTCGCCCAGATCGCGCTGGGCTGCACCAACGCCGAGGCCGCCGATCGTCTCTCGCTGCGCCCCGAGACCGTCAAGGCGTATCTGCGCGGCGCCATGCGCAAGTTGGACGCCCGGACCCGTTTCGAGGCCGTGGTCATCGCCCGCCGCCGGGGCCTGCTGCCGTAACGGCGACCGTGGCGGACAAGGCAACGCGCGCTGCCCGCGCGGGTCAGCCGTTTTCGGTCCCGCGGCGGTAGCGGGGGCGGCGGCTCCCCGCACCCGCCGCCCCCTCCCCCGTGACAGGGCTACTGTCCGGTGGCCTCCTTGCGCATCCGGGCGGTGAGCTCGGCCGGGGCCTTGCTCGGGGAACCGCTGTCGTAGGGCGGCTGCGGGTCGTACTGGAGCATCAGCTGCACGCCCTGCGCCACGGTGTCCCCGGCGATCCGCCCGGCCAGGGCCAGCCCCATGTCGATCCCGGCCGAAACTCCCGCCGCGGTGACGTACTTGCCGTCGAACACATAGCGCTCGTCCACGGCGTCCACCTCCAGAGCCCGGAGGCCCTCCATGGCGGTCCAGTGGGTGGTGGCGCGGCGGCCGGTGAGCAGCCCGGCCGCGGCGAGGATCATCGAACCCGTGCACACCGAGGCCGTCCAGGTCGTGGTGGCGTCCACGGCCCGCAGCCACTCGAGCACCACCGGGTTCTTCTGCTGCTCGACCGTAAAGGGGCCGCCGGGCACCAGAACGACGTCCGGCCGCTCCACCTCCTCCAGCGTGGCTTCGGCCACCAGCTTGAGGCTGCCGCTGTCATTGCGTACGGGACCGCGGCGCTCGGAGACGAACACCGGCTGGGCACCCGGCAGTCCGGCCAGGGTCTCGTACGGGCCGACGGCGTCGAGAGCGGTGAAGTTCTCGTGGAGCAGGATCGCGATCTGCACAGCATGGCCTTTCGGTCGGTGGTGATGGCGTCATGGCGGTAGGCCAGGACGCGGTCGTGGTCGTGGTCGTGGGAGAACGGGCTTTCAGGGGTGGAACCGGCGCCGGTACTCGGCGGGCGCGGCGCCCAGGTCACGGACGAAGGCGCGGCGCATGGCCTCCGGCGTGCCGTAGCCGCAGGCCCGGGACACCTCCTCGACCCCGCCGTCGGTGTCCTCCAGCAGCCGCCTGGCCGCTTCGAGCCGCACCTGATCCACATACCGGCCGGGCGAGGTGCCGATCTCGTCCCGGAAGGCGCGGGCGAAGTGGCGGGGGGAGAGATGGGCACGCTCGGCCAGGGCGGCGACGGACAGATCCGCGCCGGGGTGTTCCGAGATGTACTGCTGGATGTCGCGCAGCGGGCGGCGCTGTGCGCTCTGTGCCTCGAGCTGGACGCTGAACTGCCGCTGATTGCCGGGGCGGCGGAGGAAGACGACCAGGTAGCGTGCGATGGCGAGCGCCACGTCACGGCCGAGGTCCTCCTCCACGAGTGCGAGCGCGAGATCGATGCCACTGGTGACCCCGGCGGAGGTGGACACCGCCCCGTCGCGGATGAAGATGGGGTCCGGGTCCACCTCCACCGCGGCGAACCGCTCGGCCAGCCCCTCGGCGAACGCCCAATGGGTCGTCACCCGGCGTCCGTCCAGCAGTCCGGCGGCGGCCAGCGCATGGGCCCCGGTGCACACCGACACCAGACGCCGCGCCGCCGGGGCGTTCTCGCGCAGCCACTCCACCACGCCGGGATGTAACAACCGGGTGCCCTCACCGCCCGGGACGAGGAGGGTGTGCGGGGCGGGGGCGCCGCGCAGCGCGAGGTCCGGGACGACCGTCAGCCCGCTGGACGTGCGCACCGGTGAGCCGTCGAGGCTTGCGGTCCTGACCTCGTACGCGCCCGGCACCACACCGGCCGCGCCGGAGAACACCTCCAGCGGCCCCGTGAAGTCCAGACTCTGTACGCCGTCGTAGAGGGCGATGAGGACGGTGCGCCGTTCCATACGGTCCATGCTGGCCGCCGTGGGCGATGGCAGCAATGACGCGCTTCCCACCTTTTCTGCCATGGGGTGCCGCATGCTGATCGCCACCGCCGTTGCGCGGACGCCGGTTCCGCGCGCCGGGCCCGCACCCCCGTCCACCAGAAGGCGGGGACCCTTCGTACTCCCGTCTCCCCGGCGCCCGCGCGGCCGGGGCCGACGTTGACTCCCGGCCCCCGGCCCGACCATGGTGGGCGGATCCCGGGGCACAGTCCCCCTTGAGAATCCCCGGAGGGAACGAGGGCTGAGATGTACCAGACGAGCGGTCCCGGGAGAACGCTGCGCCCGGACGGCGACCTGGACCGACCGGACCATCCGCTGTTCTCCGCGGTGCTGCGGGCCGGGCTGCGAGGGCGGACCGGCGCGGTGGTCGTGGACCTGTCCCGGGTCCGTACGGTCACGGCGGACGGTATGCGCGGGCTGCTCGACTGTGTGCGTTCGCTGCACGCGACCGGCGGCACGCTGCTCCTTGCCGCGGCCTCCGAGGCCGTGGCGCGGCTGCTGCGGCTGACGCTGGTCGACTCCGGCGTGCGGCTGTTCCCCACCGTGGCGGAGGCGCAGCGGGCGATGGCACCCGAAGCCCCGGCCGCCCCCGCCCCCGGCACCGGCACCGGCACCGGCACCGGCACCGGCACGGAACGCGAGACGGCCGTCGCGCGGGAGGCGGAGCTGGAGCGGCTGCGGCGGGAAACCGCGGATCTGCGGGGAAAGCTGCGCTCGCATCCGCTGATCGCACAGGCGCAGGGCATCCTGCTGGAGCGGTACCGACTGGCCGGCCCGGAGACGGCGTTCACCCTTCTGAAGGAGAGCTCACAGGCGTACAACGTCAAGCTGCGCACCCTGGCCGCGGCGCTCATGGACGTCCCGCGCCCCGCACCCGGCAGCGCACTGTGGTTCCCGGGCCGCGTCCGTCGTCCGGCGCCCCCGCTGCCGCTGCTGCCGGAGGCACACCACCGCGGCGCCAACCGCGGCGCGGTGGTGAAGCGAGTGCTGCACCAGGCCCTGGAGACGGTGGGCTGCGAGATGGGGGACCTCCAGCTCATCGACTCGGCACGGCGGCTGCGGATGGAACAGCACCACGGCTTCGACCAGGAGTTCATCGACTTCTTCAACGTCGTCGGCGAGGGCGAGACCACCTGCGCCCTGGCGGCCGAGCACGGCCGTCCCGTCATGTCGGACGTCGCCACCGACCAGGTGTTCTCCGACACCGCCCGCGGACTCATCCTCTCCACGGGCTCCCGCACCGTGCACAGCATCCCGATGACCGGCGGTTCGGGCCGGGTCGTCGGAGTGTTCTCGCTCCATGTGGCCAGAGCCGGTCGGCACCTGACCGCGGGCGAGGAGCGGATCCTCGCCCAGCTCGCCGCGCAGGGGGGAGCCTGGCTGGAGTGGCACGAGAGCACCGTCCTCCGGGACGCCCTGGAACATCTGCATCAGCGGGCCACCCGCGACCGGGGTGCGCCGTCCGCCTCCTCCGGCCCCCCGCACGGGTGAGAAGGGCGTTGGCGCGGGGTCCGGACGGGTACCCCTGGGCGTGAACGGGTCCCCCGGGGCCCCAGCGTTCGGGAGGACGATCATGGTGGTACCGGCCCTCGCCCGCTCCGGCAGCGCCTCCGCGCCGCGGATGCTCCAGATCTACCTCAACGACCACCTGGCCGGTGCTACGGCCGGTGTCGGCCTCGCCCGCCGGATGGCCCGTGAGCACCGGCACTCGGCATACAGCGGCGAGCTGACGCGGCTCAAGACGGAGATCGCCCGCGACCGCAAGGCACTGCTGTGGTGCATGGCCGCGCTCGATGTGCCCACCCGCCGCTACAAGATCTACGGGGCGTGGGCGGGTGAACGGCTCACCCGGCTGCGGCCCAGGGGCCGGATGCGCCGCCGCTCGGGGCTGAACACAGTGCTGGAGCTGGAGGCGATGCGGCTGGGTGTGGCGGGCAAGGCCCTGCTGTGGCGCACCCTGCTCGCCGCCGCCGTGCACGACTCCCGCTTGGAGACCGGCCATCTCGCGGAGTTGCTGGACGCGGCGGGGCAGCAGCTGGCGACCCTGGACTCCCTGCACGCCCGCGCCGTCTCGGCGCTCATCTCCCCCGGCCGCACCCCAGAACCCCGCCCCGAACCGGCCCCCGGAGCAGGGCCCACATGACCGTCCGACTAAGCCTCGATGGGTGGGAGTTCAGGGCCCGGTGCCGGGGGTGCCCGTGGGCTGGGGCGGTTGTGGAGGCGAGGCCGGTTCGGCGGGCGGCGCGGGATGGTCGTACACCATCCCGGCCGGGCTTCCCGCGCCCTGCCGCCACAGCCTGCTGAGCTCGGCGTTGGCCGTACGTTCGGCCGCGCGGTCGTCGGGCAGCGGCAGATGAAGCGCCGTCAGCAGGTCGAAGCGGTGCAGATCGAAGGCGACCGCCAGCACCTCGCCGTATGCCACCGCCGCGTGCACCGCGGCGGCGTAGGCGGCCCAGCAGATGACGGCCGGGGCCAGCGCCAGAAGCTGCCACCACTGCGACCGCCACAGCAGGGCCGCGGAGACGGGGACGACGGCACCCGCGGTGACAGACAGGCGGGCCGCGGCGTCGAGCGCGTCTCGGCCCTCGGCCACCGCGGCGCGCACCCGGTCGCTCAGCACCGGCTCCAGACGGGTCCACACCACCACCGCGTCCAGTCCGTACAGCCGCCCGGCACGGCGCTCGGCGGCCGTAAGGGCGTTGCCGAGCCCGGTGGGGCGCAGCAGGTGGTCCTCCGCCGGGAAACGGCTGCGCTGCCAGGCGCCGCGCTCCCCCGCGCGCTGTACGAGGGCGGCGGACGGTACGGCGCTGCCGTGCGGCCAGCCGAGCGGACCGCGCCGCCGCTTCTGCCACGCCGTGCACCAAGCGGCGGGCCGGGCGAGCCAGCGCGGCCAGTACCCCTCGAGCCAGCGCACCAGAGAGAGTTGCAGCGGCATGGTGATGACGCCGACGAGGGTGAGGCTCAGCACCAGCAGCAGCACCTCGCCCGCCTTCAGCCCGGCCGCGGTCCGCCACGCCCGCTCGAACCGCACCGGATCGGGGGCGCCCGCCCACAGCAGCACCAGGACGAACACGGCGCCCGCGGCGGTGGGCAGCGTCGAGACGAGGAAGAACCGGCCGGAGAGTGCTGGCGACAGGGGCTTCGCCACGCTGTCGAGCTTCACCGGCGCCCTCGCGCCGTACCGTGTGCCGCTCGGCTCATCTCACCCATGTGGTCGCCCCGTGGTCCGGATCCCTGCCGCACAGGGGTGTCTCCCCCGCGTCCATGAACATCATCGTGCTCTCCTCGCCGCACACCCCGCACCGGAAGAGATAGACCTCGTACTCGGTGGAGCGTCCGGGCAGCGGCAGCAACGGGCCGCCGGCGCCGTGGGATTCATGCGCCGCCACATCCCCCTCGGGTTCCGGGCGGTGCTGTTCGTCCGTCATGGGTTCCTCTCTGTCGCAGGGGTGAGGGAGGCAGGGGTGAGGTAGGGGGCCAGCACCTCGGCCAGCACCTCCGCCAGGGCCGGGTGGTTCAGATAGCTCCTGCGGCCTCCGCCCAGCGGCGCCCCGGCTGCGTCGCAGGAGATGTCCCGTGCGACGCCGTCGAACCTCGCGGTCAGCGGCCGGTAGGACAGGGGGTCCAGCCGGCCGTCGAGGTTCACCCAGCGCCGCACTCCCGGTGGCCTGCGCCCCCGGCCGTCCACGGGCGCGGGTTCGAGCCGGGAGAAGATCGCGTCCAGGCCGATCGGAGTCCCCATGGTGACCAGGAGCTCCACGGACAGCTCGGGCCGCTCCCACAGTGCCTCGTAGGCGATGACGGAGCCCATCCCATGCGCGATCAGGACCTGGGGCCGCTGTGCGGCGACCGCCTCGGCGAGCATGCGCCGGACCGCCGCCCGGCACGCGTCGTCGTTCAGGTAGGTGATGAACTCCTGGGTGACGGCGGGCAGCCAGTCCGGGAACACACCGAGTCGCCGCGTCAGGGAGTTCAGCAGCCCGCGGAACGAGAATCTGCTCCTGGTGGCTCCTTCCGGCAGCTGCTGCTGCGCGGCGGACAACGCGGCCTGGACCTCGGTGTCCGATTCGGCCTCGCCCGGGGTTGGTTGCAGCACGGGCAGATAGGGCAGCGTCCGCAGATCCACATCGTCCGCGGGGAGCCGGAGACCGGCCTTGGCCAGGCCGTCGCTCAGCCCGGCGGTCCAGGGGTCCAGCTCGGACGGGTGGAGGAACAGCACCCGGGGCACGGCGGCGCAGGGTCGTCCCAGGGGCATGCCGTTGTCCAGATGCCATGCCCGCGGGATCCCCGCGCCGTCCACCGTGATGGCCGCGGGCCGTCCGGCGGCACTGGTGGTGGCGGTGAACGCCTCGATGGCGCCGAGCCCTTCGGGAGCGCGGGAGACGATGACGCGCGGGCCGTCCAGCGGGACGATGGACAGCCCCGACCGGGACCCCAGAACCGCCGCCCTGACCCCGGACCACTCCACGAACCCCAGATGGGGAAGGAATTCCTCACCAGGCGTGAGGTGCACAGAACGCAGCCGATCCCCTCCCCGGCCGACCTGGTAGGACAGGAACGGCCCTCCGGGTCCGGTGAACACCAGCGTGGCGGGAGACCGATCGTCGACCGCCAGGGTGAGGGCAGCGCCCGGCTGCCGGGCCAGCGTGGACGGTGCGGACCAGGGGCGCACCGGGAACGGATCGCACGCCAGGTCGGGATCGGCGGTCCGCGCGGTGCGTACGCGGTTCGCGACGGCGACATTGACCACGCGGTACCGGGCGGTTCCGTGTGCGTCCACGGTGGTGTTGACCAGTCCCCGGATCGGCACCAGCGCCTCCCGCACCTCGTAGAGCGAGGGCGGTGCGCCGCCGAACGCCGCGCAGCGGCGCTGGATCTCGGTGTCGGCCAGTCCCCCGCTCTTGCTCTCCGCCAGGATTTTGAGCACCAGCCTGGTCCAGGGGCTGCGGGCGTCGGCGAGCAGCAGTTGCACCACGTCGGACAGGGTCCTCGGCACCCCGGATCCGACCCACTCCGCCTCGGTGGCATCCTCCAGCGGCTCGCCCCGGGAGGCGATGAAACCGGCGAAGGCGCGCGCGACGACGATCTGTTCCGTGGGGGCGCTCCGCTCGACCAGGGTGGTGGCCACGGCCTCGCTGAACGCCCGGCGCACGGGCGCGTCGTCCCGGCGGCGGTAGAAGGAGGCCGAACCGAGCATCTCCTCACACACATTGCGCAGCGCACGACGCCGCATATCACGGGTGGCGGTGAGGCGGACGGTGAGCACCGGCCGGTCGTTCTCCGTCAGCTCCCTGGTGTGGCGACCCGCGCGGGACGCGACGAGCAGTCGGCACACACCGGAGTCGAGCAGCGGCAGCAGCAGTTCCCGCACGATGGCGCGGGCGTACGGCGTCTCGTCCAGGGCGTCCACCACGACGAGGGGCTGGTCCCCTCGGTGGCGGAGGCGCGCCACCAACTGGTCCACCCCGCAGGGCGATTCGTCCGTCGCGCCGAAGTGCGCGGCCAGCAGCTCCGTCAGAGCCGTGCTGGTGGCCCCCCAGGCCGACACCATGAAGGCCGCGGGGCAGCCGGGGCTCTCCCGCACCCAGCTCATCACCGTGGCCACCAAGGTGGTCTTGCCACTGGCCGCGGGGCCGAGCACCAGTGCCATCCGTGGATAGACGGCGGGGTTGCCGACCCATCCGGTCAGGGTCCGGAACGTGGGCGCGTCCCGCGGATACCTCCACAAGGTGCGGTCGGGGACATCCGTCTCCGCCGACGGTTCATAGCCGGGGTTGGGCAGGAACGCGTCGGGCAGTCCGCGGGTGTACCGCAGACGCAGCACCGGACCGGGCGAGGGGCCGTCCTCGGTCAGCAGATTCATGACCTCCACCACATCCCTGAGCGGGATGTACGGCTCGTCACGCGGCGCTCTCCGGCGTCCGGACGCGAGAAGGCGCAGTGCCTCGGTGAGCACACGGGTGAGCCTCCCCGTACCAACCCCCGGCGCGGGGACCATGAGGGTGTCGACGTCGAGGACGGGGAAACGGTCTTCGGCGACCTCCTGGCAGCCGTCGGCGATCAGTATCCACCGCCCGCCGCCCCGGTCCGGGCCTACGAGCCCCAGCAGCCCGTCGGTGTCCGCCGCCAGATGGCCCGCGATATGGACGATCACGACGTCCGCTTCGCCGAACCCCGAGGTGATCTCGTCGATCATCCTCGGGAATTCCCGCTCCGGCACATCGGTGACGACGTGGGTGTGACAGCCGAACTCCCGGAAGGCCGCAGCGAGTTCGCGGCGGGCGGCGGCGGTGGATTCGTCCTCCGAGGTCCCGGGGGCGAAGCTGAGGAAGTGGCGCCGCCCCACCGGGCCGCTCACCGCAGGGGACACCCCCATGCCGCCCGGCCTCAGGAAACGGTCCCGCACCACACCCTCGGTGTCCCCGGTGAACAGCTGGGAACGGCCGTCAGCCGTCAGCACCGCCAGCGCCCGGACGTCCTCCGCGACCGGCACGGTGGGCAGGAACGGCACCCCGCTGGCCAGGTCGTACAGATCGATCCCGTCGGGCCCGGCCACGGCCACGATCCGCTGGCCCGCGACCTCACCGCAGGCCAGCACCCCGGGCCGGGCGCCCGCCCCCCGCCGCCACGCTTCCCGCCCCATCTGGGCGGTGAGGTCCACCGCGGCCAGGACACCATCCGCGTACAGCACCACCGCCATCGCCCGTCCCGTCGCCGTGCAGGCGCACACCAGGGCGGTGACGGCCGTCTCTCCGCCGTGGGCGGCCAACCGGCCCCGGCCGGTGGTCAGGTCCCAGATCCACAGCTCGCCGCCCGCGGAGGTGACCGCCACATCGCCCCCGTCCACCTGGGCGGCGGCCACACAGACCCGTCCGCGCGGCTCGTCGTCGGCGGGCTCGGGCTCCTGCGGCGTCTCGACGTCCCGCAGCGCGGTGTCGATCCGCTGCGCGTAGGCGGTGAGTTCACCGCCGAGGCCGCCGAGCACCGAGGCGGCCACAGTGGCGAACACCCGGCCGTCGGCGAGTTCGAGCGAGCCGGTGGGGTCGGCGGCCAGGACACGGAAGTCCAGTGAGCCGCCGAAGGGTTCGGCCAGCGCCTCGGGGGCCCGGATGAGGGTGGTGAGCACCTGGTAGGCACGGGTGCGGGTGAGCCCGGAGGCCAGTTCGTCGCGAACCCCGGCACGGTATTCGTACACCACCCGGTCGGGGTTCTCGCCCCGGTGGCGCTCGGCGTTGCGGACCAGCAGACCGGAGAGGAAGACCTCGGCGAGCTGCGCCGGGCCGGTGGCGGGCAGCAGGGTCTGCTGGAGCCAGCGCATCAGCGGCAGGGTCAGCGGGGCCGCGGAGAGCAGGAACGCCAGCTCCATCGCGCCGGGCGTCGCCCAGGTGCGGAAGTCCTCCACCCGTGCGGCCGCCGACGTCTCGTGGTCCGGAACCGGATGGGTCACCGGATCGGGCTCGCCGTGCGACGGGGTCTTGGCGAGGTCCACCGCGGACCCGGGGCGCCAGGTGGTGCGGCTGCCGGACACCGCCTGGGCCCAGGGACGCAGCCACTCCGGGTCCAGGGTGACCAGCGGCACCAGGTCCGGTGCGGAGCGGCCGCCGCCCGAGCCGAGGGTGCCGCCGGGGCCCAGGGGACGTACGGTCAGCCGAGCCGGTCCGGTGGCGCGCAGCGCGGCGCGGACCGGTGGCAGCCAGGTGCGGTGCCACAGTTCGGGGGGCAGCACCTGCACCACGGTCAGGGAGGCCCGGCGCGCCCACTGCCGTAAGGTCCGGGTCATGGCCGGGGTGCCCCACAACTCCCCCAGGCCGTCGGTGACGACGAGGATCAGACGGCGGTGCGCGGGGTCGTGGAGCTCGGCCGGTTTGCGCCCCTCGGCCCCCGGGGTGGTGTGTCCGTCGCCTCCGCACGGGCCGTAGCGGAGGACGAGCTCGGGCTCGTCGGCGTCGAAGCGCCACATCCGTACGTCCCGGAAGGCTCCGTGTCCCTCGACGAGCGCGCGGAAGTCGTCCACCGTACGGCGCCACACGGACATGGACACGCTCTCGTCCACCACCAGGGCCAGCTCCAGCCAGCGTTCGGAGGCGTGGCACAGCGCCGGGAGCGGGCGGCGGGCGCGGGCGGAGCGGTCCGCGGTCAGGGGCTCGTCCAGAACCCGGCGGCCGGGGGCGGGCACCCGCCGCTTGAGCGGACGCAGGGAACGGGCCAGCTCCAGCCGGTGCGGAAGCGCGGAGGGCTGACGCAGCGGAAGGGGCGTGGCCTTCGCGCCGCCGCCGTGCTCGCTCGCGCCCGTGGGCCCGGACGCGGCGGGGCTGTGGAGCGGGGTGGCGGACGGCCGGAGCGGCTCGGCGGGTTCCTCCTCCGGTGTGACGTCCTCCGTGGCTTCCTCGGACGGCTCCTCGGCCACCGGTGGCGGGGCCGGTGGCGGAGGTGGTGGTGCGGGCGGCTCGCCGGGCGGCGGGTCCACCGGTTCCGCGGCAGGCTGCCGGGTGGCCCGGACCTCCTCCGCCAGCCAGAGCAGTTCGGCCAGCTCGCGGGCGGTCAGGTCCTCGTCGCCGCTCAACTCCCGTGCCAGCGCGAGGAGATGGATGAGGTCGGTCATGCCGTGTCGTTCAGCGGACGGAGGAGTGCCGCCAGCACGGCGGGCCACTCGGGGTCGTCGGTGTGCTCGGTGGCGCTCTCCATCTGGAGGGTGTTGAGCAGTTGGTCGGTGGCCAGCAGCTTCCGGCCCTTTTCGAGGTCGTCCGCGAACTCCTCGAGACGTCCGGCCGAGGCGCGCAGCACCTCCGGGCCGAGGTGGGCCTCGACGATGCGTTCCAGCTTCTTCCGGGAGGGGGGAGCGATGTCCAGCCGGACGCAGCGGCGGACGAACGCGGGCGGGAACTCCCGCTCGCCGTTGCTGGTGAGCACCACCACGGGGAACTCCGCGCAGCGCACCTTCCCGTGCCGGACCGGCTCCCGGCACCCGTCGTCGGTCATCACCCGGACGTCGCACTGGGGGTACCGCTGGAGTTCGGGGATGGGGAACTCCCCCTCCTCCAGCACCGAGAGAAGGTCGTTGGGCAGATCGACATCGCCCTTGTCCAGCTCGTCGATGAGCAGCACACGGGGGCGGTCGGAGGGCAGCAGGGCGGTGCCGAGCGGTCCGAGGCGTACGTACCTGCCGATGTCGTCGGGCCGCTTCCCCTGGTGCTTCTCGTCCTGGAGGCGGCCGATGGCGTCATACGCGTACAGCCCGTCCAGGAGCGTCGTACGGCTGGTGACCGACCAGCGCAGCACCCGGCCGAGGTCCAGTTCATGGGCGATGCCGCGGGCGAGGCTGGACTTGCCGGTCCCTGGTTTGCCGGTGACCAGGAGCGGACGGCGCAGATGGAGCGCGGCGTTGACCATACGGGCCTCCTGGGGCTCCGCGCGGTAGGTGGTGACGATGTCGGCCGAGCCGGGGCTCTCCTCGCGGTGGCGGGCGCAGCTGTCCACCGCCGGTTCCTCGCCGCGGGCGGCGGAGTCCGCGGCGGCGTCCACGGCCTCCTCGTCGGGTACCGGCCGTTTGCCGTCGAAGCGGCGCCAGGGCGGTGCCGCGGGCGGGGTCCAGCCGGTGCGGCGGACGCCGTCGCCGTAGTAGATCCACCAGCTCGGCACCGCCGCCACCTGGTCCGTCCCGGCTCGTGCCGGAGGTACCACGGCCCCCGTCCCGGGCGCCTCGGCGGGCGACTGCTGGTCTTCGGGGATCATCCGTTGCCTCCTCTGTGGGCCCTGGGGCCGCCGAGTCTTCTGAGCCGTTCGGGATGCCAGCCCGGGTTGTCCCACAACACCGCGATGCCGGTGCCGTCGTGGCCCCCGTCGCCACACCGGGCGGCTTCCTGGCGCAACGTCAGCACCGTGGCGGGCAGACCGGACAGACCCGCGCCCGCCTCGGCCAGCGCGGCGACGCGCCGGGCGCGGCCGGGCGGGACGCTGTCGTCCCGGTGGCCGCGCCACCACACGGCGGCCGGTACGCCCTCCTGAATGGCGGACAGCAGGGCGTCCGGTACCGCGGTGGCCGGATGTGGATAGGGGTAGGTCACGATCAGACAGCTGATGTCCTTGCGGGAGGCGACCTCGGCCGCCAGCGCCTGGGGCGACGCCATGTCCGCCACCAGCGGGCGGGAGTCGTCCTCGGGCCGGTCGTCGGCCTCGTCCGCCGGGGTGCCGTCGCCGTCCAGCCAACAGGCCCGGGGCGGTGGGTCGTCGGCGGCGGACCGCCCGTCCAGCCGCTCCCAGCGCGCCGTCCACTGGGAGGTGGACCAGCCGTCACGCAGCCGGTCCAGGGAGCGGACGACCACCAGGCCGTAGCGGCCGATGGGACGCGCCACGGCCAGCGGTCCGCCGCCGCGCAGATTCCACTCGTCCACCGGCCAGCCGAGCGCCTCCCAGGGCAGCAGGAACTCGAAGGTGAGGGTCTCGGGGTCGAGATGCTGGACATACGGCTGGAGCCGGGCGATCAACTCCTCGGCGCCGCCGGGGATCTCGGCCGCGGTGTACACGGTGTCGTCCTGGACCTTGATGCCCAGGCAGCGGCCCCGGCGGTAGAGCCAGGCGGCGAGCCGGTACCGGCCGGCTCCCGGGCCTGAGCCCTCGACCCGGATCAGACAGCTGGTCAGGGAGGCATGGCAGGAGTCGGACACCGAGGCCGCCGCGTCGGCCGCGGCACGCTCCTCGGCGAGCCGGCCCTTGGGCACCCGGTCGGCGCGGGCGTGGGCCACGGCGTCGATCCAGACCCGCAGATCGTCGCGGGCCATGTCCTCGGCGCGAGCAGCGAGATGTTCGAGGAAGACCAGCAGCGGGGGCACTCGTCCGGCCGGGCTGTTGCGCGTGTCCAGCTCCTCGACCAGCGCGGTCACCGTCCCGGTCTGCTCCGCGGTCAGCAGCCCGTCCCGGGCGGCCGGGAGCCCCAGGGAGGAGGCCGCCGCCCACAGCACCTCGCACAGCTCGCCGGGCTCGGTGGGACACCCCGGGTCGCCCAGCAAGGTGTCCAGGTCGGCGCGCTCCCGCGCGTCGAGCAGCCCGGGGGCGACGGCCGGGAGCAGGCCCCAGCGCTCGGCCTGGATCGCCTGGTAGCGCTGCCGTTGCGTGGTGTGCCAGCGCTGCTCGCCGTACTGGAACTCCAGCGCGGCGAACAGCCGCTCCATGGCATCGGGGTTGTGCACATGGCGCCGCAGCACTCGGTCCAGCGCCGCCTGGAGCGGACCGGGCCCCCCGGCGGGCCACACCACCTCGAATCCGGCCTGGGCGAGCACGAATTCGGCCTCGGCGGCGGTGCCGAAGCGCTCGGCCAGCTCCTTGGCGAAGCGACCACACCAGCGGGTACGCGCCGCTTCGGCCACGAGACCGGCCACGTTCGATGGGACGCGTTCGATCGGGGTCGCCACGGGCATGTGCTCTCAGGAGGCGGCGGTGGCGAGCAGTTCGACCAGCCTGCGCACCGGTACGCCCTCGTTGCTGTAGACGTGGCCGGTGCCGTCCGGGGACCGGAGATGGCCACCCGCGCGGTGGACGGCGGCGACCCGCCACTGGTCGTCGAAGGCCGGGGAGCCGGAGGAGCCGGGCAGGGTGTCGGTGAAGTACAGCAGGCGGTTCTCATCGCTGTGGCTGACCACGTTGTGGTACAGCGCGACCTTCTTGGGACCGCCCGCGGGGTGCTGGACGATATTGAGCCGGTGAGGGGTCCCGGCGCCGGAGGGGGCGAGCTCCAGGGCGCCCCATTCGGCGTTCAGCGGGTCGCGGGAGCGCACCACGGTCAGATCGTGGTCCTCGGAGGTGGCGAAGCCGAGGCCGGGGTCGAGGGCGAAGCTCCGGCCCCCGTCGATCTCGCCGTCCGGCCGCTCCTGGTAGCCGAGGACGATCCGGGCGGTGGCGGCCGTCTCCGCGTCCGGCAGCACATGGTGGTTGGTGACCACGAAGTCTCCGGCCACGAGGAAGCCGGTGCCCAGGGCCTCCACCGGTCCGCGCAGCAGTCCGACACAGCGGGCGGCCCGCACCCCGTGCTCCAGGAAGGCCAGCGGCAGCAGCGTGCTCTGGCTTCCCATCAGCTTCTCGGCGTGGGTGGCCGTGACCGGGGCGCCCAGGTCCGACGCGGCGGGCGCGGCGGACCGGCCGAGCCGGCCGGCCAGCGCCGCACGCAGCTCGGCGTTCTCCGGGAACTCACTGACGGCGACCGTCAACAGGCCCTCGAGCCTGCTCCGGTTGTCCGCCTCGCGCAGCACCGCGTGCCACATGTCGAGCGCGCCCCCGCCGAAGTCCACCATTCCGGCCGGGATGTCGGCGGCGTCCAGCACCCGCCGCACCGATCGTGCCTCCGGATAGAGCTTCGCCAGCAGGGCGGTGAGCGTGGCCCGAGCAGGCCCCCCTTGCGACAACATGACCTCCCACCAGCTGCCGATGACGGACAGCTTACGACGCGTCACCCCGTGGTTGCCATCTGTCCACATGACGGGATCGGCGCCGGTCCGCACCCCCCCCTGAACGGCGGTTGCCCCCGGGACGTTCCCGGTTCGCTCCCGTACGCCGGTCCGGTCACCCATCCGGTCGATCTTGTGCACCGGTCCGGGCGGTCCGCGGCCGCGCGGTCCCATGACCGGGCCGGATCCGGGCGGCGCGCGGTGCGCTCCGCGGCGGCGGCCACCTTACAATCGCGGAGAGAACGAAGCCCTGTTCAGCACGGATTCGAGGCTGCACCACGACACCCGGCGGCAGGCGGACACCCCGCCCGCCGCCGTGGCGGGCCGCGGTGTGACGAAAGGCCGCAACCCATGCGAATCCAGCACCCGCGCCACGCCGATCCCCTGGCCGCGCTGAGTCCGGCCGAATCGGCCCGGCTGATGGCGGTCATGCGTGACACCGCCCTGAGCCGTGGCCAACTCCCGCTGCCCGCACGCCCGGTGATCGGCGAGTCCTGGGACCGGATGCTCCGGCTGGGGCTCGATCCGGACCGCGGGGGCACCCCGCGTCCGCTGAGCCTGGACGAGCTGGAGCGGCGGCGGCAGCAGACCCGGCTCGCCGATGTGCTGCCCACACTGCACAGCGGGCTGCTGGAGGCGGCGGAGGCGGCCGGCCATCTCATGATCATCGCCGATGCGGAGGGGCGGATCCTGTGGATCGACGGCCACCGCGGAATCCGCCGCCACGCCGACGGCATCGCGCTGATCGAGGGTTCGCAGTGGGCCGAGGAGGTCACCGGGACGACCGGGATCGGCACCGCGCTCGCCGTCCGCGCCCCGGTCCGGGTGCACTCGGCGGAGCACTTCGTCCGCGCCTTCCACACCTGGAGCTGCGCCGCCGCCCCGGTGCGCGACCCCCGGGACGGCCGGCTGCTGGGAGTCATCGACATCAGCGGACCGGCCCCCACCGCACATCCGACCGTGCTCTCCCTGGTCACCGCGACCGCCCGGTGGGCCGAGGGCGAACTGCGGCTGGCCCACAGCCGGGAGCTGGACCGGCTCCGCGCGGTCGCCGCGCCGGTGCTCGCCCGACTCCAGGGCAAGGCCGTCGCGGTCGATCCGCACGGCTGGGTCGCCGGGGTCACCGGGGTGAACCCGCAGGACCGCCGGCTGCTGCTGCCGAAGGCGGCGGCCGACGGTGCGGTGTGGCTGCCCGCGCTGGGCACCTGCGCGGTCGAACCGCTCCCGGGCGGGCATCTGTTGCGGGTCCTGGAGGGCGAGTACGGCGAGGACGGCACCCCGGCGGGCGCCGGCCGTCTGCTGCTGGACGTACGCCATCCGCACCACTGGTCGCTGACGTTCGCGGGCCCGGCGGGCGCCTGGACCCATCAGCTCAGCCCCCGCCACGCCGAAGTGCTGTTGGTCCTGGCCGCACACCCCGAGGGGCGTACGGCGGCGCAGCTCGCCCAGGACCTGTTCGGCGATCCGACGCGCACGGTGACCGTACGGGCCGCGATGTCCCGGCTGCGCCGCGGGCTGGGGGCGGTGCTGGCGCACCGCCCGTACCGCATCGCCGACGGGATCCTCCTGGAGGTGACCCGGCCGGACCGGCCCCGGGATCTGCTGCCGCTCAGCGCGGCCCCGGCGGTGGTCCGGCTGCGGGGCGGCAGGGAGTGACACCGGGACTTGACGCGCCTCAGCGCTGTCCGGCGACCTCCTCCGGGCGCAGGACGGCGGCGAGCCGGTCCGGGGGCAGCAGGCCCTTCTCCAGGACGAGTTCGGCGACACCGCGGCCGGTGGCCAGGGCCTCCTTGGCGATGCTGGTGGCGGCGCTGTAGCCGATGTGCGGGTTGAGCGCGGTGACCAGGCCGATGGAGTTCTCGACGGTGGCGCGCAGCTGGTCGGTGTTGGCGGTGATGCCCACGACGCAGCGCTCGGCGAGGACCAGGCAGGCCGCGCGCAGATGGGTGATGCTCTCCGAGAGGGAGTGCAGGATGATCGGCTCGAAGGCGTTGAGCTGGAGTTGTCCGGCCTCGGCGGCCATGGTGATGGCCACGTCGTTGCCGATCACCTCGAAGGCGACCTGGTTGACGACCTCGGGGATGACCGGGTTGACCTTGCCGGGCATGATGCTGGAACCGGCCTGCATCGGGGGCAGGTTGATCTCGCCAAGACCGGCGCGTGGTCCGGAGGAGAGCAGCCGCAGATCGTTGCAGCTCTTGGAGAGCTTGACGGCGATGCGCTTGAGGACACCGGACAGCTGGACGAAGGCGCCGCAGTCCTGGGTGGCCTCCACCAGGTTGGCGGCGGTGACCAGGGGCAGTCCGGTGATGTCCGCCAGGTGGCCGCGGGCCGCCTCGGCGTAGCCCGCGGGCGCGTTGAGACCGGTGCCGATCGCGGTCGCGCCGAGGTTGATCTCGTGCACCAGACCGACGGCCTCCAGCAGCCGGCTCTGGTCCTCCTCCAGCATCACCGCGTAGGCGGAGAACTCCTGGCCGAGGGTCATCGGCACCGCGTCCTGCAACTGGGTGCGCCCCATCTTGAGGATGTCGCGGAACTCCTCGGCCTTGGCGGCGAACGCTCCGCGCAACGTCTCCATGGCGGTGTGGAGTTCGCGCACCGCGATGATGGTGGCGACCTTGACGGCGGTCGGGTAGACGTCGTTGGTGGACTGGCTGAGGTTGACGTCCTCGTTGGGGTGAAGGTGGCGGTAGTCGCCCTTGGCGTGGCCGAGGAGTTCCAGGGCCCGGTTGGCGATCACCTCGTTGGCGTTCATGTTGGTCGAGGTACCGGCGCCGCCCTGGATCACATCGACGGTGAACTGGTCGTGCAGCAGCCCCCGGCGTATCTCCTCGCACGCGGCGGCGATGGCGTCGGCCTTGGCCGGGGGGAGCAGTCCGAGGTCCTCGTTGGCGCGGGCGGCGGCCTCCTTGACGGCGGCCAGGGCGCTGACGAGGTGCGGATAGGCGGCGATCGGGGTGCCGGTGATGGGGAAGTTCTCCGAGGCGCGCAGGGTGTGGATGCCCCAGTACGCGTCGGCGGGGACCTCGCGGTCGCCCAGCAGGTCGTGTTCGCGGCGGTGGCCGACGGTGGAGGTCATGTCGGTGCGGTGCTTCCTCGTGTGGCGGTGGGGCGTGGGGTGGAACGGGGCGGCGGCGGGGCGGATCAGACGGGCGACGCGGTGAGGGCGTCGACGGCGCGCAGCTCGCCGACGGTGGTACCGCCGCCGATCACCGGGGCGGTGGCGAACTCGGCGAGCGTCTCGGGGGCGATGCCACAGCGGGCGAGGAGCGCCGCGGTGACCGGCATCCGGGCCCGGTCGGCGCCGTCGGATATCTTCACGGCGATGGCGTGGCCGTCGGGCAGCGCGGCCACCTGGACGCCCTCGAAGCCGTCCTTGGCGATCAGTCCGGGCACGGCGCTCATCAGCCGGGCGACATCGCGTCCGGTGCCGGACAGCGTCTCGGGGTGGGCCCGCAGGGCGGCGGCGACCCGGCCTTCGGGGGTGTCCGCGGCGGCGGTGGCGATCCGCGCGGCGGCCCGCGCGAGCCCGTGGAGGGAGACGGCGAACAGCGGTGCCCCGCAGCCGTCGAGCGTGACCCCGGCGACCCGCTGTCCGGTCAGGTCCGCCACGGTGTCGGCGATCAGCCGCTGGAGGGGGTGGGCCGGATCGAGATAGCTCTCCAGGGGCCAGTCGTTGAGCCGCGCGGTGAGCAGCATCGCCGCGTGCTTGCCGGAGCAGTTCTGGGCGAGCCGGGTGGGCCCGTGTCCGGCGCGCAGCCATGCCTCGCGCTCGGCCGCGCCGTAGGGCAGATCGGGGACGTTGCGCAGCGCGTCCTCGGTCAGTCCGGCCCACGCCAGGATCCGCAGTGCCGCGGTCTGATGGCACTCCTGGCCGGAGTGGCTGGCGGCGGTGAGCGCGAGCAGTTCGCCGTCCAGCGGCAGTCCGGCCCGGGTCAGCGCGACGGCCTGGACGGGCTTGAGCGCGGAGCGCGGATAGAACGCCACCTCGGGGTCACCGGTCGCGAACGCGATCCGGCCGTCGGGTCCCAGGACCACCGCCGAGCCGTGGTGCACACCCTCGATGATTCCGCCGCGGACGAGGTGCGCCAGCGGCACATGACGGGGCTCACGGACGGCGGGGGGCTCGGCGGGGGTACGGCGGGCGGTGTCGGTCGACAGCCCGAGGGGGGTCGTCATCACGGTGCTTTCGTGTTCGGAGGGGTGACTGACCGGAGGATCCCCGGCCGGGTGGTCCGGCCGGGGAGCTCCAGGTTCTGACAGGAGTGGTTCACCGGGAGCCGCGCACCCGGCCACGTACCGTGAACCAGCCGATGATCAGGGCCGCCACGATCGCCGGAAGCGCCATGACGGTGATCCGGCTGGGTCCGCCGTCCGCCCACATCAGGACCAGGACGGAGGCGAGGAAGCCCAGGGTGACGATCTCGGTGTACGGGGAGCCGGGCAGCTGGTAGCCGGGCCGGGCCAGTTGACCGGACCGGGTGCGCCGCCAGAACAGCAGATGGCAGAGCATGATCATGCCCCAGGTGGCGAGGATGCCGATGGCGGCGAAGTTGAGCACGATCTCGAACGCGTCGCTGGGCACCACGTAGTTGAGGCCGACGCCCAGCACACAGAAGAAGGCGGTGAGGAGGATGCCGCCATAGGGGACGTGGGTGCGGCTCATCGCGCCGGTGAACTTGGGCGCGGAACCGGACATGGCCATCGAGCGCAGAATCCGGCCGGTGGAGTAGAGACCGGAGTTGAGGCTGGACATGGCGGCGGTGAGCACCACGAGGTTCATCACTCCGCCGGCCGCCGGTACACCCAGCTTGGACAGTACGGTGACGAACGGGCTCTCGTCGGCGGAGTAGGAGCCGGCGGGCATCAGCAGGGAGAGCAGCACCACGGAGCCGACGTAGAACAGGGCGACCCGCCACATGATGGAGTTGATCGCCTTGGGCATGATCTTCTCGGGGTTCTGGGTCTCGCCCGCGGCGACGCCCACGAGTTCGACGGAGGCGTAGGCGAAGACCACGCCCTGGATGACCAGCAGCATCGGGAGCGCACCGTGCGGGAACACCCCGCCGTGCTCGGTGATCAGGCTCGGGCCGGTGCTGTGACCGGCCACCTGCTCCCGGGTGACCAGCAGGAAGATGCCGATGGCCATGAAGGCGACCAGCGCGCCGACCTTGATGATGGCGAACCAGAACTCCATCTCACCGAAGAACTTCACGGAGATGAGGTTGACCGAGAGCACGACCGCGAGCGCGATGAGGGCGATCACCCACTGGGGAATGTCGGTGAACATGCCCCAGTAGTGGGTGTAGGTGGCGACGGCGGTGATATCGGCGATGCCGGTGGTGGCCCAGTTCAGGAAGTACATCCATCCGGCGACGAAGGCGCCCTTCTCACCGAGGAATTCACGGGCGTAGGAGACGAACGCGCCGGAGGACGGCCGGTGCAGCACCAGCTCACCCAGGGCCCGCACCACCAGGAAGGCGAAGATGCCGCAGATCGCGTAGGCCACGGCGAGGGACGGGCCGGCGTCCTTGAGCCGTCCGCCCGCGCCGAGGAAGAGCCCGGTGCCGATGGCGCCGCCGATGGCGATCATGTTGACATGCCGGGCCTTGAGGGACTTGCTGTACCCGGCGTCGCCCGCGTCGATGTGCTGCTGGGGCGGGTCGGTGGGGGGCTGGTGGCGTACTTCTTGCCGGAGGGACTGCTCGCTCACGCCTGCTGTCCGCCTTCCGTTGGTGCGCTTGGTGCGTTCGGTACGTGGTCCGTGTGGTGCGTTGAGTGCATGGGGGGTCGGGAGCCCGGGGCTCGGGGGCCTGCGGGGCTCGGGGCTTATGGGGATGGGGGAATGGGGGCCTAGGCCGTACCGGGGGCCGGGGGGCCGTCCGCCGCGGTGGACCGCACGATGGAGCTCAGGGTGGTCTCGACCCGTTCGAGGTGGTGGGACATGGCCTCCACCGCGTCGTGTTCGGAACCGTCGGCGAGCGCCTCGATGATCGCCCGGTGTTCCCGGTTCGACTGATCACGGCGGCCGCCGAGTTCGTTGAGGAACGCCGACTGGCGGGCCAGGGCGTCGCGGATCTCCTCGATGACCCTGCGGAAGACCGGGTTGCGGGCTGCCTGGGCCACGGCGAGGTGGAAGAGGGTGTCCATCGCCACCCAGGCGGTGGTGTCGGTCTCCCGCTCCATCCGCTCCAGCAGATGCCAGAGGTGGTCGAGGTCCTCGGAGGAGCGGCGCAGCGCCGCGTATCCGGCCACCGGGATCTCGATGTGGCGGCGTACCTCCATCAGGTCGCTGGCGGCGTAGTCACCAAAGGTGGGGTCCTCCACCGGGCCGCTGGAGATGACGAAGGTGCCCTTGCCGGTGCGGGACGCGGTGAGGCCCATGGTCTGGAGGGCCCGCAGCGCCTCGCGGAGCACCGGACGGCTCACCTCCAGACGACGGCACAGCTCCGCCTCGGAGGGGAGTTTGTCCCCCACCGCGTAGTCGCCGCGCTCGATGGCGCTCCGGAGATGGGTGAGCACCGCTTCCATCGCGCTGACGCGGCGGAGCGAGGCATCACCTGTCTGGCTGTCTGACAGGTTCACGCGCCGATAGTCAGTCGCACACCTGAACGTTGTCAAGAGATTCCGGAGTATGAGATTCCATGCAGCGGCTCAGGGCAGCCTTACCTGACTTCTGCCGAAGATCGACAGGACAGGGCCTGGTTCCGCAAGCTCGCCCGCGCCATCACGGGTGACGCGGGGGCCAGAAGGGGCAGAAGTCATAGTATTAAGGGAAATGTATCCGCAGATGGGACGGGTCCGATGGCCATCCCCGAGGGAATCGCGCCGACCGAGACGCATGTCCCCTTCGACATGGCGGATGCGGCGACGGCGCTGATCGACGCGACGGGGTCCGTCATCGGCTGGACCGCCGCGGCGGAGGAGCTGCTCGGCTATCCGTCGGCCGAGGTGATGGAGCGGCCGGCCACCACACTGCTGGCGACACCGGACGACACGGCCAAGGCCCTGGCCATCGCCGACCGGTGCCGTACCCACGGCAGCTGGGGCGGTATGGAGGAGGTCCGCCACCGGGACGGCCGCCGGATCGATGTGGGGCTCCGGGTCTGCTCGATGCTGGCACCGGACGGCGGGCAGTGCTGGCTGGTCTCCGCGATCGACATGGGGAAGATCCCGACCTGGGCGGTGAGCGGCTCACTGCTCACCGCGTTCCTCACCCGCGCCCCGATCGGCATGGCCGTACTCAGCCCCGATCTGCGCTACGTGTGGATCAACGACACCCTGGAGCGTTACGGCGGGGTGCCGCGCGCCGAGCGGCTGGGCCGCCGGTTCGGCGGCAACATGCTCCCCGGCCTGGACACCGACGCGATCGAGGCGCAGATGCGGCAGGTGCTCAAGACCGGCGACCCGGTGGTCGACTACGAGTACCAGGGCTGGACCCTGGCCGAGCCGCACAGCGAGCACGCGTACTCCACGTCCTTCTTCCGTCTCGACGGCGCGGACGGCAACGCGGTGGGCGTGTGCTACATGGGCATGGACGTCACCGACCGCTGGCAGGCCCGCGAGCGGCTGGCACTGCTCAACGAGGCGAGCGCGCGGATCGGCAGCACCCTGGATGTGATGCGCACCGCCCAGGAGCTGGCCGAGTTCGCGGTGCCGTCCCTGGCCGACTTCGTCACCGTCGATCTGCTGGAGTCGGTGCTGCGCGGCGAGGAGGCCATGCCGGCACTGGGTGAGACCCTGCCCGCCTTCCGCCGCGCGGGGCAGAGCTCCATCCGCGAGGGGTGCCCGGAGTCCATCGCGGAGCCCGGGGACGCCGTGGCGATCTCCCCCGCCTCCCCGTTCGCCTGCTGCTTCTTCTCCGGTGAGGCGCTGCTGGACCCGGCGATGGACGCCTCCATCGGGGCATGGAGCGGGGACGACCCGGCCCGTACCGCGAAGGTCCGCGAGTTCGGGATGCGTTCCCTGATGGTGGCGCCGATCGGCGCCCGCGGCTCCGTCCTGGGCGTGGCCTCGTTCATCCGCTCCCGGCATCCGGTGCCCTTCGAGGAGGACGATCTGCTGCTCGCCGAGGAGTTGGTGGCGCGGGCGGCGCTGTGCGTGGACAACGCGCGGCGGTACACCCGTGAGCACGCCACCGCGCTGGCGCTCCAGCGCAGTCTGATGCCGCACGCCCTGACCGGCGGTCAGGCCCTCGAGGTGGCCTCGCGCTATCTGCCGACGGACGCGCGCAACGGCGTCGGCGGCGACTGGTTCGATGTGATCCCGCTGTCCGGGGCGCGGGTGGCGCTGGTGGTCGGCGATGTGGTCGGGCACGGCATCAACGCGGCGGCCACGATGGGGCGGCTGCGCACCGCCGTACACACCCTCGCCGATATGGACCTGCCCCCCGAGGAGTTGCTGGCCCATCTGGACGACCTGGTCATCCGGCTCACCGAGGAGGAGGCCGAACGGGCGGGCGACGCCGGGCAGGAGGCCATCGCCGCCGCGGTGCTGGGCGCCACCTGCCTGTACGCGGTCTACGACCCGGTCACCGGGCGCTGCACGATGGCGCGGGCGGGCCACCCCTCCCCGGCGGTGGTGGACCCCGGCGGCGAGGTGTCCTTCCCGCCGCTGCCCGCCGGTCCCCCGCTGGGCCTGGGCTCGCTGCCGTTCGAGTCGGCGGAACTGGAGCTGCCCGCGGGAAGCCTGATCGCGCTCTACACCGACGGGCTGATCGAGACCTGTGACCAGGACATCGATGTGGGGCTCGGGCGGCTGAGCAACACCCTCGCCCAGCCCGGTCTGCCGCTTGAGGAGCTGTGCTCGACGGTGGTGGACGCCCTGATGACCGGGCGGCAGAGCGACGATGTGGCGCTGCTGCTGGCCCGTACCCGCACGCTGGGGCCGGGCCATGTCGTCTCCTGGGATCTGCCCACGGACCCGGCCGTGGTCGCCAGCGCCCGTTCGCTCGCGGTGCGCCAGCTCGCCGAATGGCGGCTGGACGCCCTGGTGCCCACCACCGAGCTGATCGTCAGCGAACTGGTCACCAACGCCATCCGGCACGGCGCCGGTCCCATCCGGCTGCGGATGATCCGGCACGACATGCTGATCTGCGAGGTGGCGGACACCAGCAACACCTCCCCGCGGCTGCGGCACGCCCGCACCACCGACGAGGGCGGCCGCGGCCTGTTCCTCGTCGCGCAGCTGACCCGCCGCTGGGGCACCCGCTACACCGAGGGCGGCAAGCTGATCTGGGCCGAACAAGACCTCCCGGAAGCGGTATGAAGGCCAGGCGTTCCACTCGGCCGAGGCCGTGCCCTGTTGATGATCGGGTTCCTGTCGCACACTGGTCGTCTGCCTGGTCCGCTGGCAGGAGGAAGTCCGTGAAGAGGGGGGCGTCCGGGGTGCGGTGGTCGGTCGACGGCGGGGACCGGTGGAAGCGTCGGCTCGCCTCGCGGTGGTGGCGGGGCGCGATGGCCGTGGCGGCGGGGGCGCTGCCCGCACTCGCGTTCCCCGCGCCGTCGCTGTGGTGGCTGGCGTACGCCGCGCTGGTGCCGTGGCTGCTGCTGGTCCGCTCAGCCCCCACCGGCCGCCGGGCGCTGCTGGACGGCTGGCTGGGCGGGACCGGTTTTCTGCTCGCGGTGCACCACTGGCTGATGCCGAGTCTGCATGTGTTCATCGTGGTGCTGGCCGCGCTGCTGGGGCTGTTGTGGGGGCCGTGGGGCTGGCTGACGCACCGGCTGCTGCACGGGCGACCGGGTCCCGGCCGGGTGGCGGCGGCGCTGGTGCTGGTGCCGGCGGCGTGGCTGATGGTCGAGCTCGTACGGTCCTGGCAGTACCTGGGCGGGCCATGGGGGCTGCTCGGCGCGAGCCAGTGGCAGGTCCCGGCCGCGCTGCGGCTGGCCTCGGTGGGCGGGGTCTGGCTGATCGGCTATCTGCTGGTGCTGGTGAACGTGGCGCTGACGGTGCTGATCGCGGTCCCGCGGGCGCGCACCGTGGCGGTGGCCGGGATCACCGCGTGCGCGGCCGCGGCGGGTGCGGTGTGGGCCTGGGGGCCGGTGGCGAAGGAGTCCGGTACGGCGCGGATCGCGGTGGTGCAGCCGGGGGTGATCCGCGGTCCGCTGCCCCGCTTCGACCGGAGCGCGGAGCTGACCCGGCAGTTGGCCGGACGCGATGTGGACCTCGTGGTGTGGGGCGAGAGCAGTGTCGGCGAGGATCTGGGGCAGCGGCCGAAGCTGAGCCGCGAACTGGCCGCGCTCTCCCGCGCGGTGCACGCCGATCTGCTGGTGAACGTGGACGCGCGGCGCAGCGACCGGCCCGGCATCTACAAGAGCTCGGTGCTGATCGGCCCCAAGGGCCCCACCGGCGAACGCTACGACAAGATGCGGCTGGTGCCGTTCGGCGAGTACATCCCGGCGCGGCCGCTGCTGGGCTGGGCCACCTCGGTGGGCAAGGCCGCGGGGGAGGACCGCAGGCGCGGCACCGAGCAGGTGGTGATGCGGCTGCCGGAGGCCTTGCGGATCGGCCCGTTGGTGTGCTTCGAGTCCGCGTTCCCCGATATGAGCCGCTCCCTGGCGCGGGACGGCGCCCAGGTGCTGGTGGTGCAGTCGGCCACCTCGACGTTCCAGCACAGCTGGGCGCCCGAGCAGCACGCTTCGCTGGCCGCGCTGCGGGCCGCGGAGACCTGGCGGCCGATGGTGCACGCCACACTGACCGGGGTGAGCGCGGTGTTCGGGCCGCACGGTGAGCCGGTCGGCGGCCGGATGGGGACCGACGCGAGCGCGGCGACGGTCTACGAGGTGCCGCTGGGGCAGGGCACCAGCCCGTATGTCCGCACCGGACCGTGGATCGTGTACGGGTCGATGGCCGCGCTGCTCGTGTACGGCGGGTACGAGGGGGTGCGGGCGCTCAGGAGGATGTCGGGCCGGCGACTTCCACCGCGTCCCTGACGACTCGTTCGAACAGCTCATGGGTGCGCAGGGCGTCTTCGGCGGTGAGCAGGCGGCCGCCGCGCACGGCGTCGAGGAAGGCGTCGGTGATCTGCTCGATACCGCGCTGCCGGGCGACCGGCACCCAGTCGCCGCGGCGGCGCGCAGTCGGCTGGCCCTTGTGGTCGATGACCTCGGCGAGATTGTGCACCTGGCGCTTGGTGTCCTGGCCGGAGACCTCCAGGACCTCTTCGGTGGAACCGCTCATCCGGTTCATCACGCCGAGCGCGGTGAATCCGTCGCCGGACAGCTGGAGCACCACATGGTGCATCAGCCCGTCGCGGATCCTGGCCCGGACGTCGATGTGGTCGGCCGGTCCTGGCGCGAGGAAGCGCAGGGTGTCGACGACATGGATGAAGTCGTCCAGGACCAGGGTGCGCGGATCCTCGGCGAGTCCGACACGGTTCTTCTGTATCAGGATCAGATCGCGCGGATGGTCCAGGCACTGGACGTAGCCGGGGGCGTAGCGCCGGTTGAAGCCCACCATCAGGCTCACCCCGCGATCCTCGGCGAGCCGCACCACCCGCTCGCTGTCGGCGAGGTGGTAGGCGAGCGGCTTGTCGACGTAGGTGGGCACCCCGGCCTCGATCAGCCGGGTCACGAGATCGGCGTGGGCGGCGGTGGGGGCGTGCACGAACGCCGCGTCGAGGTCCGCCGCGAGGAGTGTGTCCAGGTCGGTGTGGCGCTGGGCCTCGGGTACGCGGTGTGCGTCACCGACCCGCTCCAGGGTGGCGGCGGTGCGGGTGTGCAGATGCGGTTCGATACCGGGACGGGCCATCAGTACGGGCAGGTAGCCCTTCTGCGCGATGTCGCCGAGCCCGATGCAGCCGACCCTCACAGTGCCTCCTGGTCCGTCCCGCCGTCCGGTCGCGCGACCCGGGGACGGTGTGCCACCGCAGGTGTCCCCGCGCCTGCCCCCGAAGGATACGCGGGCTCCGGAGGCCGCCAGTCGGCGATGCCGTCGAAGGCGCGCAGCGCCAGGTGCGGCAGCAGCCTGCTGACGGCCATGACGGCGGAGTTGCGCAGGGCCACGGCGGCCCCGCCGGTGAGGGTGATCATGCGCGCGGCGCGGTCGGAGCGGCGCACCACGTCCATGGTGCGGGGCAGCCGGTCGGCCGTGTAGGCGGCCAGGCCGGTCGAGGGGTCCGCGCTGTCGGGCGCGAGGTGGTGGGCGAGGACCACGGCGTCCTCGATGGCCTGGTTGCCGCCCTGCCCCATGGTGGGGGCCATCGCATGGGCGGCGTCGCCGAGCAGGGCGACCCGGCCGCGGTGGTAGGCGGGCAGCGGATGGGTCATCTGCCGGATGTCATGGCGGAGGATGTCGTGCGGGGCGACGGCCGCCAGGATCTCGGGGACCGGCCGGTGCCAGTCGCCGAACAGCCGGATCAGCTCGGCCCGTTCGTCGTCCGGGGCACGGCCGTCGGGCGGGGTGACGGCTCCGGCGTAGACATAGACCCGGCCGTCCTTCAGCGGCTGGGTGCCCCACAGCCGTCCCCTCCCCCAGGTCTCATGGGGTGCGAAGGTGCGCTCGGGCGCGGGTATGACCATGCGCCAGGCGGTGAATCCGGCGTACTCGGGCCCGGGGTGGCGGGGGAAGAGGGTGCGCCGGACGTCCGAGTGGACACCGTCGGCAGCGATGACGAGCTCGGCCTCCAGCACGCCGTCCCCGGTGCTGACCAGGGCGGGGCGGCCGGAGGTGCCGGGGTCGGCCAGCTGGGCGGCGGTCCCGGTGCGTACGCGGCGCTCGGGCAGCCGGGAGACCAGCAGATCGACGAGGGTGGCCCGGTGGAGGAGGACCATCGGGCCGCCGAACCGCTCGGCCATCGCGGCACTGTCGGTCCGGGAGAGCCAGCGGCCGCCGGGGGCGCGCAGTCCGCCGTCGCCCTGCCAGGCGGCGAGCGCGCGGATGTCGTCGCCGATGCCGAGCGTGTCCAGGGCGCGCTGGGCGTTGGGGGCGAGCGAGATCCCGGCGCCGACCGGTTCGAGGGTGGCCGCACGCTCCAGGACGGTGACGGACCAGCCACGGCGGTGCAGCGCCGCGGCGGCGGTGAGGCCGCCGATTCCGGCGCCGATGACAACGGCACGGGGGTGGTGCATGGCTCCTCCAGAACACTACGGATGTAGTGATGCCCAAGCTACTACACCTGTAGTGCGGGAGGTAGGTTGGCCCCATGACCGCTGATCGACCCGCCGCCCCCGCCCGGTCCCGTGCCGAGCTGATCGCCGACACCGCACTCGCGCTGCTGGCCGAACGCGGTATGCGGGGACTGACACACCGCGCGGTGGACGAGGCGGCCGGACTACCGCTGGGCTCGACCTCCAACCACGCCCGCACCCGCGCCGCGCTGCTTCAGGCGGCGGTGCGGCGACTCGCGGAGCGGGAGGCGCGGGTGCTCGTCCCCGAGGAGATGCCTCCGTCGTCGGGCGGCCCGGACGACGCGCACGGCGCGGACGACGTGCACGGCGCAGCGGCGGCGGATCCGCTCGGGGCACTGGCCGACACCCTCGCCCTCGCCCTGCACCGCTCACTGACCATGCAGCGCGATCTGCTGATCGCCCGCTACGAGCTGGCACTCGAGGCGACCCGGCGGCCGGAGCTGCGGGAGCACTACGACGCGGCGGGCCGCGGCTTCCGGCGGCTTCTGGAGGGCATGATGGCGTCGGCGGGCTCCACCGAACCACGCCGCCACGCCCGCTCGTTGACCGCCTGGTGCGAGGGGCTGATGTTCAGCTGCGCAGCGGGAGCGGACCACGCCGATGTACCCGGACGCGCGGAACTGCGGGCCGGATTCGAGGAGTTGCTGCGCGGCATGATGCCGAGAGCGTCTGGCGGCACAGAGAACACCAGGTCATGATCCCGGCATGAGATCAAGCGAGCGCAGGATCGACGGGGTGACCGGCGACTAGGTCCTGTCCTGTTGATCTTCGTGGATCAGCCCGCGGCGTCTGGTGCCGTGGATCGCAAGGCGGAGGGTCGTCCTCGTACTGGGCGTACTCGGAAGACCCCGACAACGCGGCGAGGCGCGGTGCCAGGCGTCGCGGGCCCGCGAAGATCGGCACGACAGGGCCTAACCGCGTTCCGGCCCCTCCAGCCGGAGGGTCAGCCGGGCGATCGCGGCCCGTACGCCGTCGCCGTGCGGATCCTCCCCGAGCGCGTCCGCGCTGGCGCGGGCCAGGGCCAACTGGCCGCGGGCCGTGTCCTCCCGGCCCAGCTTCACGTAGTCGGCCGCGAGGTTGAGGTGGAGCGAGGGGTAGAGGGCGCGCACCTCGGCCGTGCCGGGGCGCCGCTCCCCCGCCTCGCCGTCGGGGTCCCGCCCGCCGGTGAGTCCGTCGGCGGCGGCGAGCGCCAGCAGGTCCCAGATCAGCTCATCGGCCGGGTCGTCCTGGGTGTCGGCCATGTAGTGGGCGAGGGCACAGCGGTGGAACGGCTGCCCGCCCCGTCCGAGCTCCTGCCACAGCAGGGCGAACCGGTTGCGCGCCTCCTCCCGGTCGCCGCCCCGGTGGAGCATCACCGTCTGCGCGATCCGGGTCAGTACGGCGTCGCCCTCCGGCGCCGTCCGCTGCGCTTCGGTCATCGCGTCCTCCGCTCCCCAGTCGCGCTCACGTGCTCACGTGCTCACGTCGACGCTAACCGCCCGTGCGGGCGCGGCCGGTGTGTCGCGGTCCGGCCGGGTGGTCGACGCGCCGGCCGTGCGTGCGGCGGGGTCAGTCCGACCGCTGATAGCGGTGGGCCAGTTCGGTGACGGCACGCGCCACCGCCTCCCGCAGCTCCGGCGGGTCCAGCACCTCGGCCTCGGTGCCCAGCCGCAGTATGTCGTGGACGGCCACGGGCAGCGACTCCACCGGCAGCGTCACCCGCGCCCGTCCCTCCTCGTCCGGCGGGCCCGCCCCGGCCGCCGCCATCGCACCGATCGCGCCGAACTGCATCGGCAGCAACTTCCGCCCGCGCTCGGTCAGCAGCAGTTCCGCCTCGCCCTGGAAGCGGGACGTTTCCAGCCGCCGGGACACCTCCTGCCAGTGGGCCGCGAGATCGAATCCGGCCGGGCGCTCGAAGTGTTCGTCCAGCAGCTCGGCGTCCAGGATGCGCGAGACCCGGTAGCTGCGCACGCTGTCGTCCGCCCGTGCCACCAGGTACCAGATGCCGCCCTTGAGGACGAGGCCCAGGCCGTGCAGATCGCGCCGCACCTCACCGCGCCAACGCCGGTAGTGCACCCGCAGCACCCGCCGCTCCCATACCGCCTCGGCGGCCGCGGCGAGGTGGGGCACCGGTTCGGCGTCGCGGAACCAGCCGGGGGCGTCGAGGTGGAACCGCTCCTGGATGCGGCGCGACCGCTCCTCCAGACCGGCCGGGAGCGCGGCGCGCAGCTTGAGCTGGGCGGTGGCGAGGTCGGCGCCCAGCCCCAGTTCGGCGGCCGGGCCTGGCATCCCGGCCAGGAAGAGCGAGTCGGCCTCGTCACCGGTGAGCCCGGTGAGCCGGGTGCGGTAGCCGTCGAGCAGCCGGTAGCCCCCGGCCGGGCCGCGGTCGGCGTAGACGGGCACCCCGCTGGCGCTCAGCGCCTCCACATCGCGGTAGACGGTGCGGACCGACACTTCCAGCTCGGCCGCGATCTCCGGGGCGGTCATCCGGCCCCGGTGCTGGAGCAGCAGGAGCAGGGAGAGCAGACGGTCGGCGCGCATGGCTGCCATTGTGCCGTCGTACCTGACAAAAGATGTCAGGTACGACGGAGATCGTGGTCGTCACAGCCCGCACCATCCGCGGGGCGAGGCCCCGCCGAAAGGACCCACCATGACCACACACGCCACCGGCCACTTCACCTTCGCCGACTGGCAGGAGACCGAGGCGGGGCAGGCCGCGGACGGTGCGAGGATCGCCCGCGCCCAGGTCACCAACGGCTGGACGGGCGCCATCACGGCGCCGGACACCGTATGCCAGTACTCGATCGTCTACACCACCGACAAGACCGGCTCCTTCACCGGCCATGAGCTGATGGACGGCGAGCTCGACGGCCGCCGGGGCGGGTTTGTCCTGGCGCAGCGCGGCAGCTTCGGCGCGGACGGAACCGTGCACTGCTCGTTCGAGGTGGTGCCCGGCTCCGGCAGCGGTGAGCTGGCCACGCTCACCGGCCGGGGCTCCTTCACCGCCCCGCAGGGCGTCAAGGAGATCGGGTACACCCTCGACTACGAGCTCGCGGACTGACCGGGCTCAGCCGGGATCAGCCCTGGGCGGCCAGGTCGGGGATGCGCCAGTCGATCGGGGTGTGTCCCTGGGCCTTCACCGCCTCGTCGATCCGGGTGAAGGGACGCGAGCCGAAGAACTTCTTCGCCGACAGCGGGGAGGGGTGCGCCCCCTTCACCACCACATGGCGCTCCTCGTCGATCAGCGGCAGCTTCTTCTGGGCGTAGTTGCCCCACAGGACGAAGACGGCCGGGTCGGGGCGGGAGGCCACCGCGCGGATCACCGCGTCCGTGAACTTCTCCCAGCCCTTGCTCTTGTGGGAGTTGGCCTCACCGGCGCGGACCGTCAGCACCGCGTTGAGCAGCAGCACACCCTGCCGGGCCCACGGCATCAGATAGCCGTTGTCCGGGATGGGATGGCCCAGCTCCTCCTTCATCTCCTTGTAGATGTTCCGCAGCGACGGCGGGGTCTTCACCCCGGGCCGCACCGAGAAGCACAGACCGTGCCCCTGGCCCTCGCCGTGGTATGGGTCCTGCCCGAGGACCAGCACCTTCACCTGGTCGTACGGAGTGGCCTCCAAGGCGGCGAAGACCTCCTCGCGCGGCGGGTAGACCGGGCCCCTGGCCCGCTCCTCCTCGACGAACTCGGTGAGCTCCTTGAAGTAGGGCTTCTCCAGCTCCTCGCCGAGGACGCCGCGCCAGGACTCGGGCAGCTCGTAGGGCACGTCAACAACCTCCGGTCGGTGTTCCGTTTACGGGCACAGAACCTACCGGCGGACACTGACATTTAGCTTTGGAGATGGCCCTCCGGGATCTTCGGGGGCTGCGTAGGGTGCGTCGGGTCCGGTTCTTCCGGCACGGCTGGATCACTGACCGAAGCGTCTGCTTGCAGGCGACTTCTCAACGTTGATCGACGGCTGGTTGAACCTCCCGACGCACGTGCGTCCCTGTTGGGAACTCGTGGCCGCGGCGAGCGCGGACCGCTGCTACCGAATGTCCGGTCAGCACAACCCTGCGGAACACGTGCCACGCGGGTCGTGGTGGAGGGGCTGGACAAGCGTCAGCCTGCCGCTGCACCAGACGGGAAGCCTGTTGAGACTGCACCTGGGAATCGATGTGGCCTGCCGGGCCTCGCACCGGGCCACCTGCACCGACGCCACCGGAGAGATCCAGTTCTCCGGACGGCGCTTCACGACCACGCCCGAAGACCTCGAACGGTTATGGGACGGACTGCCCGGCACCGACGACGTCGTCGTCATCATGGAGCCGACCCGCAACGCCTGGGCCCCACTGGCCGCGTGGTTCCAGCACCGCGGCGCCAAGGTCGTCCTGGTGCCACCGGAACAGTCGGCGGACCTGCGCGACTACTACTCCAAGCACACCAAGAACGACCGCCTCGACTCCCGGGTCCTGGCGCGGCTTCCGCTGCTGCACCCCGAAGGGCTGCGGGAGCTGTCGGACACAGGTCCCGCCAACGCACTGCGACGAGCCGTCCGCCGCCGCAGCACGCTGGTCGAACGCCGCACCGCCACCTTCTACCGGCTCGATGCCCTGCTGGAGCTGCTCGGACCCGCCTGGGCCGATGCCCTGGGCACCGGTGCCTACTCCAAAGCGGCTCTGGCCGTGCTGGCGAAGACCGGCGCCGACCCCCACGCCATCCGGCGGCTGGGCCGAAAACGACTGGCCGCCATGCTGATCCGGCACAGCCGCGGACAGTGGCGCGAGGAGCACGCCGAACAGATCGTCAACGCCGCCCAGCAGACCCTCAAGCTCTGGCCCGACGACGCCCTGGATTTCGCCGAACTCGCCGAGGACATCGCCGGCGAGGCCCATATGGCCGCTCACCTGAACACGCAGATCACCACCCTGGAGGACCGGATCGCCGTCCTCTACGAAGAAGCCGACCCAGGCCAGGTCATCGCCTCCGGGCCCGGCTTCGGCGTGACCACGGCCGCGGGCATCCTGGGCAGGCTCGGAGATCCGAACCGCTTCGCCAGCCTGGCCGGCATCCGCGCCTTCACCGGCCTGGTCCCCCGTGTCAGCCAGTCCGGACTGACCGGCCGCAACGGACCGCCCACCCGCCAAGGAGATCCCGGACTACGCGAGACCCTGTTCAAGGCCGCGGATATCGCCCGGCACGTCGATCCCACCCTGGCCGCCCGCTACCACGATCTCGTCGCCAACAAGGGCAAACACCACAACTCCGCCCTGTGCACACTGGCCGCCGCACTGATCACCCGCCTGGCCGCCTGCTGGCGCAACGGCACCCTCTACGAGCTCCGCGACACTGACGGCCGCGAGATCACCGAGGCCGAGGGACGACAGATCTGCGCGACCCGCTACAAGGTCGACAAGGCCGCCCGAGCGAAGGTCCACGTCCGACGCCGATCCCAGCAGCTGAAGAACCCAACGACGAGCCGGCGCGAGAAGGAGTCACGAAGTGCTCCGGCAACCGGCCCGTCGACAACCACCCTACGAACCAACCCTCAAGAACACCATGAGCTACTTGACGTCCGTTAGGAACTCAACACCTCATCCGGAGTGGGCTCGCGGCCGCCGCGCGGCGGCCGGGAGCCCACCGCGCGGTCAGCCCGCTCCGGCGTTGAGGTAGATCCCGCCATCCACCACCAGTGTCTGGCCGGTGATCCAGGCCGCCTGGTCGGAGACGAGGAAGGCGGCCGCGCCACCGATGTCCTCGGGCATCCCGAGCCGTCCCAACGGGTACTGGGCGGTGACCTGCTCCTCGCGCCCCTCGTAGAGCGCGGTGGCGAACTTGGTCTTGACCACGGCGGGGGCGATGGAGTTGACCCGCACCCCGGGCGCGAACTCATGGGCGAGCTGCACCGTGAGGTTGATCATGGCGGCCTTGCTCACCCCGTACGCCGCGACGAACGGCGAGGGTGAAAGACCGGCGACCGAGGCGATGTTGACGATCGCGCCGCCGTTCTCCCGCTGCCATGCCTTCCAGGTCTGCTGGGCGAAGCCGAGCGCCGAGACCACGTTGGTCTCGAAGACCTTGCGTATCACCCCGAGGTCGAGTTCGGCCAGCGGTGCGTAGACCGGGTTGGTCCCGGCGTTGTTGACGAGGTAGTCGATCCGGCCGAACGCCTCCATCGCACGCTCGACGGCCACCGCCTGGTGCGCCTCGTCATGGGCCTTTCCGGGGACGGCGATGACCCGGTCGGCGCCGAGCCGCTCCACCGCCTCCTTGAGCGAGTCCTCGTTGCGGCCGGTGATGCACACCCGGTCCCCGCGCGCCACCAGCGCCTCGGCGATGGCGTATCCGATACCGCGGCTGGCCCCGGTGACGAGTGCCGCCCGGCCGCTGTCCTTGATCTCTGCGGTCATGTGGTCCACGGCTCCCGTCAGTTGAGCGGGCCGCCGGCCACGTACATGACCTGGCCGGAGACGAATCCGGCGGCGTCACCGGTGAAGAAGGCGATCGCGTTGGCGATGTCCTCCGGGCGTCCGACCCGGGCCACCGGGATCTGGCTGGCGGCGGCCTTCTGGAAGTCCTCGAAGCCCATGCCGACGCGCTCGGCGGTGGCGGCGGTCATGTCGGTGGCGATGAAACCGGGCGCCACGGCGTTGGCGGTGACCCCGAACTTGCCGAGCTCGATGGCGAGGGTCTTGGTGAAGCCCTGGAGACCGGCCTTGGCGGCGGAGTAGTTGACCTGACCGCGGTTGCCGAGCGCCGAGCTGCTGGAGAGGTTGACGATCCGGCCGAACTCGGCGTCCACCATGTGCTTCTGGCAGGCCCGCGACATCAGGAACGCACCCCGCAGATGGACGTTCATGACCGTGTCCCAGTCGGTGTCGCTCATCTTGAACAGCAGGTTGTCGCGGAGCACCCCGGCGTTGTTGACCAGGATGGTCGGCGCGCCGAGCTCCTCGGCGACCCGCCCGACCGCCGACTCCACCTGCGCGGCGTCGGACACGTCGCAGCCCACGGCGATGGCCTTGCCGCCCGCCTCGGTGATCTGCGCCACGGTGCCCGCGCAGGACGCCTCGTCGAGGTCGAGCACGGCGACGGCGCGACCCTCCTCGGCCAGACGCACGGCGGTCGCCGCGCCGATGCCGCGGGCCGCGCCCGTCACGATGGCGACGCGCTGCTCGGTGGTGGACATGCGGGTTCTCCTCGCCTCGGTAGCGGCTCACCACCCCGTCCCGGCGGTGAGCAACCGCTTAGTCGCTTCAGCAGACGAGACGCTATGAGGACCGCCCCCGCCTGTCAACGACCCCCTCGGATGCGCTCGCTCATCTCCGGGCGGGCCGGTGCGCCGCTCAGCGCACCAGCAGCTCGAGCAGCCGGTCGGCCTCCGCCTCCGGGTCCGTCGTCAGACCGGTGTGCACCGGGCCCGGCTGGACGACCGTGGAGCGCGGGGCCACCAGCCAGCGGAACCGCCGTCCCGCGTCGTCGCCCGCCGCCTGCCCGGCCCGCTCTCCCCCGCTGCACACGCCCTCCACGGCGCCCAGCGCGGCCCGTACCCCCGGCACGTCCGCCGAAGGGTCGAGCGCCAGCAGCCGGGCCTCGTCCAGATGGATCCGCGCGGTGACGAAGGACCGCGCGCGGCAGTAGACGACCACCCCCGCGTTGATCAGCTCACCGCGCTCGACCCGGGGCACCACCCGCACCACCGCGTACTCGAAGACATCCCGGCCGTTGTGCAGCCCGCTCACGTGCCCGCCTTTCCGTCGACCCACACCCGCAGCCAGTGCGGGGCCCGGGAGGGCCCCGTCCCGGCGCGTTCGCCAACGGTGATCTTCTCGCCCACGGTCGCGGCGCGCTCCAGCAGCACCTCGACATAGGCGCGGCGCACCGCGGCGGGGCCGTCGAAACCGGGCTCGTCGACCAGCCATTCGTCGGGAATGTCGGCCACCACCTCGGTGAGCAGCTCCTCGGTGATCCGCGGGGCCAGCGCCTCGGCGGCCGCGGCGACATCCGGCGCGAAGGGGGCCAGGGCGTGCTCGGAGGCGTCGTAGGGCTTGGCCGCGGCCGCCTCGAGACCGCGCCAGCTGTGGTGCCAGATCATGGTGGCGCCGTGGTCGATGAGCCACAGCCTGCCGTGCCAGACCAGCAGGTTGGGGTTGCGCCAGGACCGGTCCACATTGCCGATGAGCGCGTCGAACCACACCACGTGGCCCGCCTCGGCCGGGCCCACCTCGAAGGCCAGCGGGTCGAAGCCGAGCGAACCGGGGAGGTAGTCCATGCCCAGATTGAGCCCGCCGCTGGCCTTGAGCAGCTCCTGCACCTCCTGGTCCGGTTCGCTCAGCCCGATCACCGGGTCCAGCTGGATCCGTACCAGGTCCGGGACGCGCAAGCCCAGACGGCGGCCCAGCTGACCGCAGACGACCTCGGCCACGAGGGTCTTGCGGCCCTGCCCCGCGCCGGTGAACTTCATGACATAGGTGCCGAGATCGTCGGCCTCGACGATGCCGGGGAGCGACCCGCCCTCACGCAAGGGCGTGACATAGCGGACGGCGGTGACTTCAGGAAGCATTTCCCCAGGCTACGTGCCTTCTTGGCCCTGCAATCCCCGACCGACCCCAGACGCGCACACCCCGGGGAACCGTCCATGAACAGCCCTGGGGAGAATCTGGGGGTCCTCCGCCGGGGAGCCCGCGGAGCCGTTGACCGACGGCTGTTCAGCCGGCTGTGACACGGCGCCGTCGTGCCCAGGCAGGACGGCCGGTGAACATGTAGACGAGGGTGAAGATGACCGCTCCGACCAGCACGATCATCGTCCCGCTGGGCACGTTGGCGTGGTAGCTGAGGTTCATGCCGCAGAATCCGGAGACCGCTCCGATGACGGCTGCCAGCGGCAGCATGTGCCCGAAGGTGGGGGCGATCATGCGAGCGATCACGGCGGGCACGACAAGGGTCGCGGCGACGAGGGTCACCCCGATCACGGTCAGGGTCGAGAGGATGGCCAGCGACAGGATGGACATCAGCAGCGCGTCGACACGGCCCACTCTGACCCCGGTCGCGGCGGCCACATCCGGGTCGAAGGTGGTGAACAGCAGGGCTCGGTAGCGGACCACCAGCACGATCGCGGTCAGCAGGGTGACACCGGCGACGATCCAGACGTCGACGGCGCGCACTCCGACGATCGATCCGAACAGCGCGGCGTCGAATGAGGGGCCCCGGCTGCCGAAGAAGGTCAGAAGGGCGACCCCGAGCGCGAAGGAGGCGGTGGTGACGACCCCGATGGCGGCGTCCGAACCGATCGAGCGGGCCCGCGCCACGCGGTTGATCAGCAGCGCGCTGACGAGGCCCCAGAGTCCCGCGCCGAGATAGTAGTTGAACTCGATGATCGACGCGGCGGCGAATCCTCCGAACACGGAGTGGGACAGGCCGTGTCCGATGTAGGACATGCCGCGCAGGGTGATGAACACGCCGGTCATGCCGCAGAGCGCACCGGCGACGGTGGCCACGATGCAGCCGTTGACGAAGAAGGCGTACTCGAACGGGTCGACGAGGGTGGACAGAGCGCTCACCGCGCCACCTCCTCGCCCGTTTCGAGTCGGCCCGCTCCGAGTGCCGGCGAGCCCTGATCGACGACGACGAGCATGCCCAGGTGCTCGAGCACGTCCATGCGCGCCCCGAAGGTACGCTCCAGTACGTCCGGGGTGATCACCTCGGCGGGAGAGCCGGTGGCGACCACCTCTCCGCGTAGACACACCACATGCGGCAGATGGTTGGCGATGCCGTTGAGGTCGTGCGTGGTGAGCAGGATCGCGAGCCCTTCCTGGTTGAGTGCGCCGAGCAGATGCAGGATGTCGTGCCGGGTGGCGACATCCAGGCCGCTCGTCGGCTCGTCCAGGAGCAGCAGTCGCGGTCGCTGGAGCAGCGCCCGTGCCAGGAACATGCGCTGTTGCTGGCCCCCGGAGAGTTCCCGGATCTTCCGGTCGCCCACGTGCGCGATGTCCAGCCGGTCCAGGACCTCGTCCACGTCGGCGCGCTCCGCGCGGGTCGGCCGGGGCAGGAACCGGGTCTGCCGCCTGGCGGCCAGCACGCACTCGCGGACGGTGATGGGGAAGTCCCAGTCGACGTTCACGAGCTGCGGGACATACCCCACGGTCAGGCCGGGGGCCCGTTCCACCCGGCCACGGGTGGGAGCCATGGTGTCCAGCAACAGGCGCAGCAGCGTGGTCTTGCCCGATCCGGACGGGCCCACCACACCGACGAACGAGTGCTCGGTCAGCGTCAGGTCGACACCGCGCAGCGCCTGGTGACGGTCGTAGCCCGCGTCGACGTCGCGCAGCCGTGCGAGCCGCCCGCCAGTGAGGGGCTCACTGGGCGTAGGAGGCATCAGTCACTCCCTCCTGATGGGTGTCGAGGGCTTTGAGGGACGGGGCCGAGCCGCCCAGCGCCTCGATGATGGTCACGTAGTCGAAGCGCATGAGACCGGCCCAGGAGTGTTCCGGATCGCCCGGCTTTCCCGGCAGGTCGTCGTCGCGGAGCACATCCACGTACCGGGCGCCGGTCGCCTTCCCGATCTGCTCCAGCACTTTCGACGGGAACACCTCGGACCCGAAGATCGCGGCGACCTTCTCCCGCTTGACCTGGTCGATCAGCCTGGCGATGTCCTTCGGCGGCGGATCCTCGAAGTTCCGCGGCTGCATCGCGCCGACGACACGCCAGCCGTAGGTACGGGCGAAATAGGCGTAGGCGTCGTGGTAGGTGAGCAGCTTCCGCTGGTCCTTCGGCAGCGACTTCTGATCGGCGCGCAGCGCGTCGGAGAGTGCGGTGGCCTTGCGTATGAAGGTGGCCGCGTTCTTGCGGTAGGCCCCCGCGTTGTCCGGATCCTTCTCGCCGAGCGCGTCGCGGACGCCCTCGGCGTACTTGATGGCGTGCGTGGGGTCTGTCCACAGATGGGGATTCGGTTTGCCGTCCTTCTTCGGGAAGGAGAAGTCGTAGATGTAGTCGGACTCGGGCAGGGCCTGGGTACCCAGCTCCACCACGCGGGTGCCGGAACGCTTGGTGCGCTCCGCCAGCTCCTTGGTGGGCTCTTCGAGGTGCAGTCCGTTCATGAAGATGAGGTCGGCCTTGCTCAGCGCCTTGCCGGCGGAGGGCGCCGGCTCGAAGGTGTGGCTGTTGGTGCCTTCCGGGACCAGCCCCGTCAACTCGATCCGGTCGCCGCCGACGCCGGCGACGATGCTGGTGAGCGGCGCGACCGTGGTCACCACGCGCAGCTTTCCGGAGGGGGAGGCTGAGGAATCGGTGGTGCAGGAGGCCGTTGTGGCCATCCCCACCAGCGTGAGGAGGGCGGTCGAGGCGGCGAGGGTAGGGCGGCGGCACGCACGGGAGCGACAGCCGACCGAGGAATCGTCAGAACATCGCATGGTGGTCTCCCAAGGTCCGGTCAGTGGCAGCCGCGGTCGGCCCGCCCAGCAGGTCGGCGGCCAGGACGGGCAGAAAGCGGTCCACGCTCTCGTGCGGGAAGAAATGGCTCCCGGTGAACAGGCGGACGGAGACCTCGGCGGTGGAGTGTTCACGCCAGGCGTGGAGGTCCTCCGGGCGGGCCGACGCGTCATCGGTGCCGCCGTACACCGAGATCGGGCAGTTCAGCGGGCGTTCCTGGCGGTGGCGATGGGTCTCGGCCACCGAGAAGTCGGCCCGCAGGGTGGGCAGCAGCGCGGCCAGTACGGCGTTGTTCCGCAGCAGTTCGGATGAGGTTCCGTTCAGCTCGCCCAGTCGCTCCACCAGGTCCGCGGCGGGGGCGTCGTGGACGGGACGTTCACGACGCGGCAGGTGGGGGGCCGGGGATGCGGCGACCAGCAGCCTGGCCGGTTCGGGGATGTCGAGGCGGCGCATGAGCCGGCAGGCTTCGAACGCGATACCGGCCCCCATGCTGTGGCCGAACCAGGCGTGCGGACGGTCCAGCAGGGGTTCGATGTCGCGTACGAGCGCGGACACCAGACGGTCCAGCCGGTCGTACGGTGCTTCGCGAAACCGTGTCTCCCGGCCGGGCAAGCGGATCGCGACCACCTCGATGTCGGGTCCGAGCAGGCCCGGCCAGCGCCGGAAGGTCGCGGCGCCCCCGCCCGCGTGGGGCAGGCAGAAGAGGCGCAGCGCGGCTTGCGGGGCTCGTCGCCGGCGCACGCACCACGGGGTCGGGCCGGTCGTCGGCGAGACGGCCGGGCGCGTCAGTCCATCCATCGGGCGACCCGTTCGGTGAGTGCGACGCAGGTCAGATTGGGCGGGGCGCTGGGGATGGACGGCATCACCGAGGCGTCGACGACGCGGAGGCCCTCCACCCCATGGACCCGGCAGTACTGGTCCACCACGGCCAGCGGAACACCGTCCGGCCCCATCCGGGCGGTGCCGACCGGATGCCAGGTCGGGGAGACGAAGCCGGTGACGGCGCGGCGCAGCACCTTCTCGTCCCGCACCATCCGGCCGGTCCACACGAACACCCGCTCCAGCAGACCGGCCAGCGGCGGGCAGGTCAGCACGGACCAGGCCGAGCGGACGCCGACCATGAGCCGTTCGACGTCCAAGGCATCGGAGGCCAGCCCCAGCACGATCTCGGGCGCGGTGTCGTGCGCCGCGTCACGGATCGTGACCGAGCCGCGGGAGGCGGGCCTGAGCAGCATCGCCGACACCCCCACGGCCAGCTCGGCGCCCAGCTTTCCCGCGATGAAGGGCATCTCGGCGGTCGGTACGTTGTCCACCAGGAAGAGCGCGAGGTCGGCGGCGTCTTCCGGGTGGTCGGCCCCGCCGGTTCCGCTGGACAGCCGCGCCATCACCTCGTGCCAGGTGTGCCCCGCCCGGCACACACCCGGCTTCGGCTGTGCCCACAGCACCACCGCGGCGTGATCGGTGAGGTTCTTCCCCACCCCCGGAAGGGCGACGCGCGGGCGGACACCGGCGGCGGACAGCAGCCGCGGATCGCCGATGCCCGAGCGCTGGAGGAGCGTGGGTGTGCCGACCGCTCCGGCGGACAGGGTCACCCGTCGCGCGGTCACCTGGTGCGTGCGGCCCGCCCGGTGCACTTGCACACCGGTCACCCGGTCGCCGCCGCCCCAGAGCAGCCCGACCACGGTGCTGTTCTCCCAGACGGTGAGGTTCGGCCGGGCGCGTGCGGCCGTCAGATGGCTGTCGGCCGTGGACACGCGCCGCTCTCCGAGCGCGTTGGCGGGCATGAGACCTGCTCCCGGCCCCTGGCCGGTGTTGAGGTCGTCGAGTGCGGGGAGGCCGAGCTGCCGGCAGGATCGCAGGAAGGCCGTACCGGCGGCGCCCAATGACTCGACCGACGGACGCCTGACCGGGACCGGACCATGCGCGCCGTGGTGTGAGTCCTTTCGGTCCTGGTCGGCCTCGACCGCGATGAAGTACGGCAGGACCTGCTCCCAGGCCCACTCCGGGTTTCCCTCGGCGGCCCAGCCGTCGAAGTCATGACGCAGACCGCGCAACGCGAGGGCGCCGTTGACCGCGGACGAACCGCCGAGCCCCTTGCCCAGGGGGTAGGGGAAGCTTCGCCCGCCGGCCGGGCCGAGCAGGGCGGTGTGGTCCCAGTTGTGTCCGCGGAGCACGGGCACGCCCGCCCGCGCGTGTCGGCCCGCCGCGCTGTCCGGGGCGGGGCCCACGCCGGCTTCGATGAGCAGGACCCTGCGGGCGCCGCGCTCGGAGAGCCGCGCGGCCAGGACCGCGCCCGCCGAACCCGCGCCGACGATGATGTCGTCCCAGCCGCCGGAGTCTTCGTACGCCACCGTGCCGGTCCCGGTGTCCGCCCGGCCGGTCACGGTGTCCTCCCCTCGGCCCGTGCGGTGAGGGCCGCCGCCAGTGACGCGACCGTCGGATTCTCGAAGAGGAGCCGCAGTTCGTCGTCGGCGTCATCGCCGAGCGGGTAGTCCTCGCGCAGCCGGGCGAGAACGTGTACCGCGTGCAGTGAATCACCGCCGAGTTCGAAGAAGTTGCTCTCGACACCGAACTCCTCGTTCCCCAGCACGTCCTGCCAGACGGCGAGCAGCGCGGATTCGGTGTCGTCGCGCGGCGCCACCCGGGACTCCTCGCTCTCCTCGTCCCAGGGGGTCGGCAGGGCGGACACATCCACCTTGCCGTTGGCGCTCAGCGGTATCCGGTCGATGAAGAGGTAGTGATGCGGAACCATGTAGTCCGGCAACAGTCCCGCCAGAGCGCCGCGCAGTTCCGCGGGGTCGGGCCGGGCGGCACCGACTGCGGACTCGGCGAGCAGCACGTGCTGGACCATCATGTCGGTGGCCGCGTCGGCCTCGGGGATCGCGGTGGCGCGTTCGAAGGACGCCGCCTTGAGCACCCCCCGCCACTCGTCGACGCGCAGCAGCGGCAGGTCGCGCCGTCCCTGGTGGTGCGAGAAGCCCTCGATGAAGCCGACCGTGACCATCTGGATCACCGAGTTCTCCGTGCCCTCGATGAGTACGAGCGCCCCGCCCGGCGCCAGCACCTGCCGGACATGGCCGAGGCAGGCGCCCAGGTCTGTGGCGTCGTGCAGCACGTTCGCGGCCACCACGATGTCGGCGGACCCTGGTTCGTACCCTTGCGGGGTGAAGTCACGGTCGATGTCGCAAACACCGTAGTCGACGAAGTCGTAGCCGGCGAAGGCATGCCGGGCGCGCTCGGTGAAAAAGGTCGACACATCGGTGAAGCGGTAGCGCACCCGTTCGGCGGGCAGACGAGGGAGAACCTGGGCCGTGGTTGCCCCGGTGCCGGCGCCGAGTTCAAGGATGCGTACCGGGCCGTCGCCGCGGTGGCACGCGACCCGCTCGGCCACCACCTCGGCGGCGATGCGGTTCTGGAGCGCGGAGACCGGGTTCTCGGCGTACAGCATGTCGGTGACATGCCGACTGCCGTCCGGCATCAGCAACTGGAGCGGATTGACCCTGCCTCGCAGCAGATCGACCTGATGCTCGGCGCAGTTCGCCAGATAGTCGGCGAACACCCGGCCGGGACCGGTCGCCCGGACGGTGCGCAGCACGGCCCGTACCCGGGTGTCGAGTGCGGTGGCGTCCAGGACGTCGGCGCAGCGATAGGCCCCGTGGCGGTCGGCCGGGCACAGCAGCCCATGGGCGGTGAGCGCGTCCAGCCAGTGGTGGATGAGCCCTTGGTACCCGGCTTTGGCCCCGGCGCGCTCGGCGATCTCCTCGGCCGTCGCGGTGTCGCCGGGACTGGTGAAGACGCCCAGCCGGGCGAGCGTCCGCGCCATGATCGGCACACATGCCTCTTCGAGGGCCTGCCAGGCGCCGCGGTAGTCGGCCAGCTCCTCCTCCAGATCGGCCAGGCCCTGTCGCAACGCCCCGTTCCCCGCCGCGAGGAGGGCGGGCCAGGCGTCGCCGACGAGGGACGCCTGGCTTCCCTGGACGGTCCGGTCGCCGGTGGGGACCACATGGGCGACGAGCTGGCGCCGCCCGGTGCCGGGGTTGATGTCCACGCTGACGATCGCCTTCTCCACGCCGGGCTGCTGGTTCAGCGCGGCGGCGATCTCGCCCAGTTCGATGCGGTAGCCGTTGAGCTTGACCTGGAAGTCCTCCCGGCCCAGGAACTCGATGTTGCCATCGGGCAGCCGGCGGCCCAGGTCTCCGGTCCGGTACAGCGTTTCGCCGGTCTCTCCGTGGTGGACGAACCGCTCGGCCGTACGTTCCGGATCGGCCCAGTAGCCTGTCGCCACACCGGTTCCGCCGATGTATATCTCGCCGACCGTCCAGACGGGGCACTCCCTCAAGTCCTGGTCGTAGACGTGCAGGGTCTGGTTGGCCAGCGGCTTGCCGTACGGAATACGGGTCCACGTGGCCGGCACCTCCCCGATGGGGAAGCACACCGACCAGATGGACGCCTCGGTGGCGCCGCCCAGGCCGACCACCTCGGCGCGGGGGTGCCTGGCGCGCACCGCGCCGGGCAGCGCCACGGGTATCCAGTCCCCGCTGAGCAGGACCAGGCGCAGGGGCGATACTGCGGGACGCTCCCCCGGCCGCGTGGCGTCCGTCCAGAGCTGCATCAGGGCGGGGACGGAGTTCCATACGGTGACACCGTGCCGTTCGGCCAGCTCCGACCAGTACGCCGGCTCCTGCGAACGGGACGCGGCGGGCATCACAACGGTGGCGCCGGCCGCGAGCGTGCCGAAGATGTCGTAGACCGAGAGGTCGAAGCTCAGGGCGGACAGGGCCAGTACACGGTCGGACGGGCCGATGCCAAAGCGCCGGTTGATGTCGTGCAGGGTGTTGAGCGCGCCCCGGTGGTCGATCATCACGCCCTTGGGCCTGCCGGTCGAGCCGGAGGTGAAGATGACATAGGCGAGGTCCTCCGGCGCCGGGGTGGTGGCGGGCGGCGTCGGGTCCGCCTCCGCCACCTCGGTATCGGAGAAGGTGACCACCCGGACGTCCTCCGGCCAGGACAACGTGTCCCGCAGCCCCGAAGTGGTGACCACGATCCGGACGCGTCCCGACTCCAGGAGCCGGTCGCGCCGCGCGTCGGGCCACTGCGGATCGATGGGCAGATAGGCGGCGCCGGAGGCCACCACGCCCAGCACGGCGGGAATCTGGTCCAGGCACTTCTCCAGGACCACCGCGACGAGATGCCCGGTGCGCGCACCGAGGGCGGTCAGCCGGTGGGCGAGCCGGTACGCCCGTTCGATGACCTCGCCGTAGGTGTACTGGGCGTCGTCGCACACCACGGCCACCGCGTCGGGCTGCCGGGCCGCCCGCTCCGCGACGACGCCGATGAGCGTGGAGTCCGGCAGGGCGGTGGCGGTGTCGTTGGCGCGGGCCCGTTCGACGAGCTGCCACGGTGGCGGCGAGATCAGCGGGGCGGCCGTGCGCCACGCGCGTTCGTCGCTGCTGAGCCGGTCCAGCAGGCCGCGGTAGACGACGAACATGTCGTCGAGCAGTCCGTCGGGGAACAGCGACTCCACCGCGTCCCAGTTGAAGACGAGCGAGCCCTGTTCCTCCATCACCTGATGGTCCAGCCAGACCTGCGGCGTCTGGCTGATCCCGTAGACGTATGTCCCGAAGAAGGACATCCCGTCCATCGTGTCGGCCTCGGTGGCGAAGCCCAGCGCACTGGTGAACACGATCGGCATCGCCCCGCCGGCGCCCCCGCCCGACCGCCGGGACCGCTCACGCAGTACCCGCACACCGCTGTAGGACAGATGCTCGAGATCGCGCATGAGCTGCTGCTGGAGCCGGTCCGCCCGCCGGGCGAACGGTTCCTGCCCGCCATGCACCTCCAGCAGGGTCAGCGAGGTGAAGTCGCCGATGACCTCGCTGATCCGTTCGGGCGCCGAGGGCCGGTTGAACAGGGTGAGGTTGAGGGTGAAGTCGGGCTGCTTGGACCACAGGCGCACCACGTCGGAGAAGGCCGTCAGGAGGACCGACGAAGGGGTCACCCCGTGCTCACGGGCCCTGCGCTTGAGGGCGTCCCACTGCACGCGAGGCAGGCTCGCCCGGCGCCGGACGAAGGCGGTGCGCTCCAGTTGGGAAGGCTGACGCGCCAGGGGCAGTTCGGGAGCGGCGGGCAGCGAGTCGAGCCGCCCGGTCCAGTACTCCTCGGCCGCCCGGTGGCGGGCCCCTCCCCGCTGGGACTCCTCCGCGAGGACGTGGTCGCGGTAGGTGATGTCCAGCGGTCCGGGGAGGTGGCTCTCATCCTCGTAGAACCGCTGCCAATCCCGGAAGAACACATCGATGCTGAAGGCGTCCAGGATCAGCAGGTCGAGGCTGACGTGCAGCCGCAGTCGCCGATCACGCCGCGTGGCCCGGATGTCGAACAGCGGCCACCGGTCCGGGGGCAGTACCTGGTGCCCCATCTCGGCGCGGACGGCGGCGATTTGGGCCTCGTACGCGTCGTGGGTCGCCCCGCTGTGATCGGCGCAGCGCAGCTCGTAGGCGGGCACCTCGGGCAGCACGCGCTGCCTGCCGTCCGGCTCGATCAGCGCGCGCAGCATGTCGTGCCGGTCGATCACCTTGCGCAGACTCCGTTCGAGGCGTGAGACGTCCAGCCCCTCGCGTTCGAGCTCGAAGTAGAAATGGGTGGCCACCCCTCCCAGCTCGAAGGCACGGTTGTGCCCGATCCAGTAGGCGTGCTGAATGTCGGTCAGTGCGAACGGCTCATGGCGCTCCTCGGGACGCGGCACGAGCCGGTACTCCCCCTGGCCCGTCTCCGTCCGGGACAGCAGCGCGATCAGCTCCTCGCGCCGCTCCCGCAGCTCCTCCCGCAGCCGCGGCGTGAGCGAGCCGGCCGGGGCGACCACGTCCAGCCGACCGTCCGTCAGCCGTAGCTTGATGCCGAGCCGGTGAAGCTCCATGACCAGGTCCTGCTCCATCGCGGATGTCCTCCCGAAGGTCAGTGGTGGGCCGGACAGCCCGTGATCACAGCGGCGACCGCGGCGACATGGCTGCCGGTGAGCAGCGTGTGGTGGGTGCCTTCGACCACGGTCGCGGTGACCTCGCCCCGGGTCAGAGCGCTCCATCCCCAGTCGGCCGCGTCCGCGTGCGGATGGCCGGCGAACTCGCTCACCCGGTCTCGCGCCGCCCGCACGACGGTGAGATCGGCATCGATCACGGGTGCGCGGTAGCCGTGGCAGGCGAGGATGATCCCCCGGAACACCGGCCAGCTCAGGGCCAGGACGGCCGGGTCGAGGACGGCGTCGGGGAGGTTCTGGCGCCGGGCGAGCGCCACCGCGCGGGCCAGCCGGTCACCGTCGGGCAGCGCGGCCAGCTCCCGTGTCTCGTCCGCGCTCACCATGGCCGGTTCGAATCCGACGGCCAGGTCCTCCAGGAACCAGAGCGTCATGGTCGTCTCGTCGGTGGCGCCGGGCTCGACCGGGGCCGGAGAGTCGATCACCACGACCCGTTCGACGTGCTCGCCGCGCCGCTCCAGCAGGTGCGCCATCTCGAAGGCGATCACCGAGCCGGAGGACCAGCCACCGATCCGGTACGGGCCGTGGGGCCGTGCCGCCAGCAGCGCTTCGGTGTAGAGGGCGGCCAGCTCCAACACTGACTCCAGGGGTTCGCGGCCGACGGCGGGACCGGGTGCCTGCAGGGCGTAGCAGGGGCCGTTGAGCCGATCGGCGAGCGAGCGGTAGCAGAGCACATTGCCGCCCGCGGGATGGACCAGGAACCAGGGCTCGCCCTCGCCCGTGTCCTGGAGAGTGACCAGCGGCGACCAGCCCTGGCCGGGCGCGTCCAGCAGTTCGGCGAGGGCCGCGATCGTCCGGCGCTCCAGCAGCGCCCCGAGCGGGATCTGCCGTCCCAGCCGCTGCTTCACCTGGCCGAGAACGCGCAACGCCGCGAAGGACTGGCCGCCGAGCTCGAAGAAGTCGTCGAACACCCCGACCGGACCGGTCTCCAGGATGGACGTCCAGATGTCGGTGAGCACTGTCTCGGTGGGGGTGCGGGGTGGTGTGTACGGACGCTTCTGGACATCCGGGGCGGGGCCCATGGCCTCCAGCGCCTTGCGGTCGACCTTGCCGTTACCGGTGAGCGGCAACCGGTCGAGCACGGTGACGAAGCTGGGGACCATATACCCGGGCAGCCGCTCGGAAAGGTGGTCCAGCAGTGTGCCGGGCTCGGGAGGCGGTGCGCCGTCCTCTCCGACCACGAAGGCGGCGAGTTGCTTGCCGGCGCCCGGCGTCCGGGCGACGACGGCGGCGTGCCGTACGTCCCGGTGTGTGCACAGCGCGTGCTCGATCTCGCCCGGTTCCACCCGGAACCCCTGGATCTTCACCTGGAAGTCCGCGCGTCCCAGGAACTCGATGTCCCCGCTGGGCAGGTAGCGTCCCAGGTCGCCGGTGCGGTAGAGCGTCCGGTTACCCGTATCGGTGACGAACGACGCCGCGGTCCGCTCCGGGTCGCCCAGGTAGCCCCGGGCGACGCCGGCGCCACCGATGTACAGCTCACCGGCGACCCAGTCGGGGGCGTCCCGGCCCACCGAGTCCCGTACTCGCCAGCTCTGGTTGGCCAGCGGTGTGCCGTAAGGGATGCTCACCCAGGAGGGGTCCTGCTCGTCGACCGGGTAGTGGATGGACCAGATGGACGCCTCTGTCGCTCCCCCGAGACTGATCACCCGGGCGTGGGGCGCCACCGCGCGGATCCGCGCGGGAAGCTGGACCGGAATCCAGTCACCGCTCAGCAGAACAGTGCGCAGGGCCGGGAAGCACACCCCGGCGGCCTCCGCGGCCTCCACGAACAGCTCCATGATCGCGGGCACCGAGTTCCATACCGTGACGCCCTGGCCGAGCACCGTGTCGATCCACTCCTCTGGGTCGGCCTGCCCGGTGGGCGGCAGCACGAGGGTGGCCCCGGCGGCTGCGGAGCCGAAGACGTCGTACACGGACAGGTCGAAGCAGAGGGACGACACACCGAAGACCACGTCGTCCGGACCGATGCCGAAGCGGCGGTTGATCTCGGTGATGGTGTTCATCGGGCCGCCGTGGTCCAGGATCGCGCCCTTCGGCCTGCCGCTGGAGCCGGAGGTGTAGATCACGTATGCCACGTCCGCCGGTTTCCCGGTACCGGGCAGCGCCGTCCTCGGCTGCCACGCCGCCTCCGGTCCGTCCACGGCGAGCACCGGGCAGACGGCGTCCGCGAACAGCCTCGTGCGCAGGTCACCGGTGGTCAGCACGGCCGTGGCACGGATCTCGTCGAGCAGATACCGGACGCGTTCGCGCGGCCAGCCGGGATCGATGGGTACGTAGGCGGCCGTCGCGGCAAGGGCGCCGTACACGGCGGTGATCTGTGCACCGCCCTTCGGAGCCGCCACGGCGACCATGTCCCCTCGGCGGACGCCATGGGCGCCGAGCATCTCGGCGAGCCGGCGGGCGCGCGCGTCCAGTTCGGCGTAGGTCAGCGAGGTGTCCGAGGCGATGACCGCCGGGCGGTCGCCCATGTCGGCGGCGCGTCGGGGCAGCGCGGAGTGCAGCAGGCCACCGGGCAGGTCCTGGGCGGTGCGATTGACGCGGGCGCGGCGCTTGCGCTGCTCGGCGGGGAGCAGATCGAAGGCGATACGGTCCCACGCCGCGTCCTCGTCCGCGAGCGTGGCGAGCAGGGCGCGGTACGCGTGGTGCATGGCATCGATCAGGCCGGCCGGGAACATCGCCTCCACCAGGTCCCACACCACCCACAGGCTGCCGTCGCTCTGCTGCCAGAACTGGTTGTCCAGCAGGACCTGAGGGGTTTCGAGGTGGCTGAAGACGGGACGGTCCATATGGCCCATGAACAGTCCGCTGCCGACCACGAAGGGGCAGACGGCCCGTCCCGGTGTGCGCCGGACCTGATTGAGGGTCTGGAGGACCTTCACCCCGCTCCAGTAGGTGTGTTCCATGTCCGCCATGACCCGCGACTGGAGCCGGCGACAGCGTTCCTTGAAGGTCTCTTCGTGCCGCCAGTCCACCTCCAGCGGGTAGAGCGAGGCGAAGTTGCCGACGACGTCGCCGATCTGCGGATGCAGCGGAAGACGGTGCGTCATCATGTTGTTCAGCAGGAAGTGCCGGGACCCACTCCAGTAGGCGACCACTTCGGCGTACGCGCCGTACACCGCGTTGGTCGGTGTCAGCCCGTGGAGGGCGGCCTTCTGCTTGAACCGGGCCCACCGCTCGGCGGGGAGAACGAACTCCCGGCGCTCCAGCCGGGCCCGCGTCCGGGGTTCGGCTCCCGCGACGAGCGGCAGTTCCGGGGCTGTCGGCCAGTCGGCCATCCGGTCGCACCAGTACGACCTGGACGCCTCGCCCAGGGGCGACTTCTCCAGCGCCGCCAGCGCCAGAACGCAGTCGCGGTAGCCCAACTCCAGTTCGGGCAGGACCTCGTGCGGATCGCGGTAGCACCGCAGGACGCTGTCGAGGAAACGGCCGGTACCCGGGCCGTCGCTGAAGAAGTTGTTGTTGTTGTAGTGCAAGCGGGCGCGGCCCTCGCCGTACAGGGTGATCCGCACGTCCATCCATGGCCACCGGTCGAGGGGAAGCTCCCGGGCCCGCATCTCGGCACGCACTCGCTCGATGCCGGCCTGCGCTTCCTCCTCACCGCACTTGCGCAGATCCTCGACCGGAACCCGGACGGGTGCCGGGTCGCGAACCGTCTCCAGCCGGAGGTCGTCGCGGACCACGACGATGCTCTTGCGCTGCCGGCGCAGCACACGGCGGAGTGCCTTCTCGAAGCGCACCGGGTCCAGTCCGTCGAAGTCCATCTCCATGTACTGATGCGGACGTACGTGGTACTCGAACTCCTCCCGGCCGCCGACGAGGAAGGACATCTGCAGGTCGGACGGCGGGAAGGGCTCGTGCAGGCCGGCCGTATCGGGCGTCAGCACCGGCAGCCCGGTGTCCTGCCGCGCGGCTTCGCGCTCCTGGACGAGCCACTCGATCAATTCCGGTTTCCGGCGCCTGATCTGTTCGCGCAGATCGTCGGAGAGCCTCCCTCGGGGGGCGGTCACCTCGATCTTTTCGTCGTCGAGCAGCTTGACCGTGACGCCGCTCTCGGCGAGCCGAACCAGCAGCGCGGCTCCATCCTTTTCTCGGGATGTGGTCACTTCCCAGAACTCCATCAGTCGAGGGCGACCGGCAGCGAGACGAAACCGCGGACATGCGGGGTGTTCCGGCGCTCGGCCTGGATCGGGGCGGCGTAGCGGAGCAGTTCCTCGATCGCACTCGCGGTCGGTGCGGGATCCGAGCGCAGCCCGGCGAGCTGGTCGGGGTGTTCCAGCAAGGCGTTGACCCCGTTGCCGATGAGATGGACGGTGGTCTCCAGCCCGGCGACGGTCAGCAGGATGCACATGTCCAGCAGTTCGTCACCGGTCAGCCGCTCGCCGTCCTCCTCGGCCCGCACCAGAGCGCTGATCAGATCCTCGCGCGGCTCGTCGCGACGGCGTCCGATGATCTCGGTGAGGTAGCCGGACATCTTGGTGTCCGCCCGCTGTCCGGCCTCGGCTCGGTCGGCCGAGACGGCGTGGGAGGCGGGATCGATCGCGGCGATCATTGTGGTCGCCCACTGGTGGAAGTTCTCCTGGTCCGCTGCGGGGATGCCGAGCAGTTCGGCGAGTACGGTCGCCGGCAGCGGCCCGGCGAGGTCGGTCATCAGATCGATCGTGCCGCGCTCGGCGGCGGCCGTCAGCAGGTCGTCCACCAGCTCCTCGATGCGTGGCCGCAGCTGTTGGACGACGCGTGGAGTGAAGGCGCGCTGGACGAGCCCGCGCAGCCGGGTGTGATGGGGCGGATCCATCGTGGACATGCCGACTCCGCGGTCGTAACCGGTCGGCGGCCGGTATCCGTCCCATCGGGTGCGATCGCTGGACACCTTTTCGTGACGGAGGACCGCGAGCGCCTCACCGTGCCCTGTGACCAGCCAGCGGTCGGCGCCTTCCCTCCAGAGCATGCGGTCGCGGGAGCGGAGCGTGTCGTACAGCGGATACGGGTCCGCGGGGATGTCGGCGAGCATCGTGTCCAGATCACTCATGTGGCACCCTGCCCCGTCCGTCCATCCGCCTGGAAGGAGACCGAGGTGCGCATGTGGGCGAGGTGGTCCGCCTGGTGGTCAATCATGAGGTCGACCACCTCGAAGAGGGACTTTCTGCCGTCGGTGATGCCGGGCGCGGCGGCCGGCTTGCTGTCGAGCTGCTTGTCGTCGAGGGTCCGCAGCAGGTCGACCACCCTGGCCAGGGAGTCGCGCAGTCCGTCGACAAGGTCCTGCCGGCCGCTGTGCTGATGCGTGTGCCCGTGGCCGTGGCCGTGGTCGTGGTGGTCATGTGCGGGAGCCGGGGTGTTCGTCGTGCCGGCGAGCCAGGCCAGCACCTGGGGCGCGCCCTCACCGAGGTGCGCCACGACCTCGCCGACTGTCGCGCCGCCCTCGTCCCCGCCGGAGGCCGACAGCTCGGTCTCCGTCAGTCCGGAGACGAACTCGATCAGCTCGGAGTTCATCTCCTCGAACTTGCTCACCAGTTCGTCGACTCGCGTGTTCACTGCGACACCTCGTCATCTCTTGGAATCGGATCGGGAAGAGACAGGCACAGGGGAGTGCCCGAGGACGTGTGGTGCTGTGTCGGTGCGGTATGCGGAAGATCGTCCGGGCGACGTCAGAGTGTCAGGACCTCGAGACCCTCGGCGTCCTCCGCCGCGCCGTCGTCGGTCGCGACGACGCTTCGGACGGTGAGCTGCCGCCAGATCAGCTCCACCACGTCCGTGACCGTGCTGCCGCCGAAGAGGAAGTGCGGCGGTACGTCGGTGGCGAAGTCCGACAGCAACCGGTTCCGGAGCCTGACCGCCATGAGCGAGTCGAGACCCAGCTCGTTGAGACGTACCCGGGAGAACGTCGGCCGCAGCTCTTCACGATCAGCGGAGCTGAGGCCGAGCAACTCCCCGACCCGCTGCAGCAGTTCACCGAGTACGGCCTTCCGCGCGGCGGCCGGATTCCGTAGATCGAGCACGGGTGCGGACGCCACGTCCTCCGCGGCCTCCTGTCCCTCATGGCGGGTCGCCACGCGCTCGGCCGCAGGTTCCCGCACCAGGTCGCCGAGCAGCGTGTACGGCAGCCGCTCGGTCACGGAGTTCGCCCATCGGGGCCAGTCCACTTCCGCCACGCCGGCCGAGGTGGCGCTGTCGGAGATCAGCGCGTCAAGCGCGGCCAGCGCCCGGTCCGTGCGGATGCCTGTGATCCCCCGCTGCGCGAGCCGCGCCAGGAGTGCGGGGCGAGCCGCCATCCCGGTCTCGGACCAGGGGCCCCAGTTGACACTGAGCGCCGGCTTCCCCTGATCGTGCCGGAGCTGGGCCAGTCCGTCCAGAAAGGCGTTGGCGGTCACGTAGTTGGACTGTCCCGGCGATCCGATGAGCGACGCGAGCGAGGAGAACAGCACGAACAGATCGAGGTCGAGGTCCTCGGTCGAGCGGTGCAGATTCCAGGCACCGCGTACCTTGGGATCCAGCACCCGGGCGAACCGCGCCCAGTCGAGTTGCTCCAGGGAGGCGTCGTCACCGACGCCCGCCGCGTGCACGACGCCGCGCAGCAGCGGCAGTTCACGGCGGGCCCGGCCGAGAAGCTCCCGTACGGCGTCGGCATCGGCGACGTCAGCCTGCCACACCTCCACCCGGACACCCCGGGCGCGCAGAGCGGTGACCGCGGCGGGCTGCCCGGAGGGCGGGGTGCGGCCGGTCAGCAGCAGATGGCGAGCGCCCTGACCGGCCAGCCAGGTCGCGACGGCCAGGCCCAGGCCGCCGCATCCTCCGGTGACCAGATAGGTGGCGTCCTCCCGGATACGGACCGGCTCCGTCGGCCGTGCGGCGGACGTCTCCCGGATCCGTGCCTCGTACCATCGGCCGCCGCGCACCGCGAGATGGCCGCGGCCGGGCAGGCCGGCTGCCCGGCCGAGGACCTCGCTCAGCGGCTGCGTGCCCGCCGGATCGAGATCGACCTGGACGCATTTCAGGTCCGGGTATTCGGCGACGACGGCCCGGGCCAGGCCGGTGAGCGCGGTCTGCGGGAGAACTACCGCTGTCCCGCCATCGGTTACCGCCATCGCGCCCGCCGAACAGACGAGCACCTCGGGACGGCCCGCCGCGAACTCGCGGAGGAAGGACTGCAGCACGCCGAAGCCGCGCCGCGCGAGGACATAGGTGTCCTCAACCGGGGATCCGGAGCCCGTGGCCGGTCCGCCGTGCAGGATCAGCCCGGCGATGCCGTCCGTTTCCCCGCGCAGTGTGGCGAACAGCCGAGCGATGTCCTCGGGGCGGTCCTGATCGGCGTGGCGCAGGCCGGGCTGAGCGGGCTCGTCGGGGCCCACGACCAGGCCGACGGCGGGAATGCCGACACCGGCCAGCTCGTCGCACCAGCCCCGTAGCGCCCGCTGATCGGCCCCGCACACCAGCCAGGTGCCCCGTCGCGGGGCGGCGTCCGTCTCCGGTGCACGCTCGCTGAGCGGAAGCCAGGTGCTCGTGTACCGGGGCAGCGGCGGACCGGCCGGACGTGCGAGCGCGTCGGCGGTGACCGGCCGCAGTCGCATTCCCTCGATCAGCGCCAGCGGCACGCCCTGCTCGGAAACTATGTCCAGGTCGAGCAGCAGGTCGCCCGAGCCATCGACGGTGCTCCGGCGCGCATGGGACCACACCTGAGCCGGGAGCCGGCCGTGGACGGTGATCCGGTCGAGGGCGACTGGGAGCAGAAGTTCTTGGTCGCCCTCCATGAGGGCAGCGGCCACATGGAAACAGGCGTCGAAGACCACGGGGTGCAGCCCGTACGCGTCACCGTCCGTGCCCGCGTCATCGGCCCGGATCTCGCCGAGCGCCACGCCCTCTCCCTGCCAGAGCCGTCGGACCGCCCGGAAGGTCGGCCCGTACTCGAGCCCGCGCTCGCGCAGCACGTCGTACAGCGCCCCGGGGCTCCGCTCGGTCATCCGCCGCCGCAGCTCGTCCAGAGCGACCGGGTCGGGGCGCGGGCCCCTCGCGGGCGTCGCCGAGTCCACCGTGGCGTGCTCGGTCCAGCCCTGCGCGTGCTCCGCACGGTGGAAGCAGCGGACCCGGTGACTGCCCGCACCCTCTTCGACAAGGGTCTGGACGTCGACCCGCGTGGTGTCCTGGAACGGCACGAGCCTGTTGAAGGTGAGGTGCTCCAGTGTCCAGGACCCGGCCCCCGCGACCTCGCTGAGCACCGCGAGCGCCCCCTCGGCCATCGCCGCCGCGGGCAGCACCGGTGTGCCCCAGACCCGGTGCTGGTCGAGGAACCACGGTCGCCCGGCGTCCAGATTCCCCGTGAACCAGCGGCCTTCCGTTCCGGCCAGGTCGACGGAAGCGCCCACGAGCGGGTGACCCGTACTCCCCCGCCTGGTGTACCAGTAGCGGTCGGTGGCCAGCGGGTACGGGGGGAGGGACACCGGCGTGGGCGGGGATACGCGGTCACCGAGCCGTTCCCGCAGTACGCCGGCCCAGTCGACGGACCCGCCCCGTACGTACCACTCGGCCAGTCCGCGCTGGAACGTCAGGTCGTCGAGGTCGTCGCGGTGCAGACTGGGCAGGCAGACGGAGCCGGGCAGCATGCGTCCGGCGAGCGGGCTGAGCACCGGATGCGGCCCGCACTCCACGATCGTGGCGCAGCCGAGCCGGGCAAGGGCACCGAGCGCGTCCGCGAACCGCACCGGCTCCAGGGAGTGGCGGGCGAGGTAGCGGGCGGAGAGCGTCTCCACCGGTTCGCCGGTCAGATTGGACAGCAGCGGAATCCGCGGCGGCCGGAAGGTGACCGTGGCGGCAAACCGCTCGAACTCGCCGATCGCGTCGGCCATCAGCGGTGAGTGGAAGGCCCGGGTGCCGGTCAGCCGGGTGACCCGTGCGCCGCGCTCCCGCCACCGTTCGGCGGCTTCGGCGCACTCGGCCTCGCCCCCGGACACCACGGCGTCCTCGGGCCCGTTGTAGGCCGCGACCGTGATGCCCCGTCCGGGTGACAGGTCCCGCAGCAGTTCCGTGACCAGCTTTTCGTCGCCGTGCACGGCGTACATCGAGCCCGGGGAGGCCAAGTCCTGCATGCAGCGGGCCCGTTTGACGACCAGCCGCAGGGCGTCGTCGAGGCTCACGGCCCCCGCCACACAGGCCGCTACATATTCGCCGAGACTGTGCCCGAGCACGTAGTCGGGACGCAGGCCACACACCTGCCACATGGACGCGAGCGCGTAGTCGACGATGAACATCGCGGGCTGTGCGTACAGCGTCGGATCGAGGTCGACCTGCTCGCCCGGGGCATCGCACAGCGTCGGCAGCAGCGAGGAGCCGAGTTCGGCGCGAACGACCGCGTCGCAACGGTCGACGGCCTCGCGGAAGGCGGCGTGCCGGAAGTACAGCGCCTTGGCCATACCGCGGTACTGCGCGCCCTGTCCGGTGAACAGGAAGGCCACGGGGCCGCCGCCCCGCCGGTCGGCGATCCCGGCGACCAGCTCGGGAGACGTCTCACCGCGTCCATGGCACGCCAGCACCTCCGCGGCCTCCTCGGCGGACCGGGCGAGTACGGCCAGCCTGTGGTCGTGATGGGCACGACGTGCCCCGGCGGTGTGGGTGAGCGCCGGCAGTGGCAGGTCACAGGCACGCCCGGCGGTGAGGAGGTCCACATAGCTCTCGGCGAGCTGCCGCAGAGCGGCATGGCTCTTGGCCGAGATCGGCAGTGGCGACCACGCCGTGTCCCCGCCGAGGGCCACCGGGGTCTCCTGGCGCGGGGACTCGGAGAGGATCACATGGGCGTTGGTGCCGCCGAATCCGAAAGAGCTGACGGCGGCGGTCCGCTCAGTCCCGCTGTCCGGCCACGGTGTGGTGGCGGTGGGGATCCGGCAGCGCGAACCGGCCAGGTCGATGTACGGGTTGAGCCGGCTGAAGTGCAAGGACGCGGGGATTTCCCGGTGCCGCAGGCACAGCGCGGTTTTGATCAGGCCGATGATCCCGGCCGCCGCCTCCAGGTGCCCGATGTTGGTCTTCACCGATCCCAGCCACAGGGGAGTGCCCGTGGCCGCCCCGTAGACCGTGCGCAGTGCTGCCGTCTCGATCGGATCACCGAGACGGGTGCCGGTGCCGTGGGCCTCGACATAGCCGATGCGCTCCGGTGGTGTGCCGGCCGCGGTGAGCGCGGCCCGGATCACCTCTTGCTGGGCCGGTCCATTCGGTGCGGTGAGTGTGTTGCTCCGGCCGTCGGAGTTGACGGCGGATCCGCGTATCAGCGCATGGGTTCGGTCTCGGAGCTGGAGGGCATCGCTGTGACGCCGGAGAACGACAACACCGCAGCCTTCGCCGCGGACATAGCCGTCCGCGTGGGCATCGAAGGTCTTACATCGCCCGTCGGGCGCCATCATCCCGGCCTCGGCGAACACGGCGGTCGCCGCGGGGTCGAGCAGCAGATTGACCCCCGCGACGATCGCGATGTCGCATTCGCCGTGACGAAGGCTGCCGCATGCCTGGTGCAGGGCGACCAGGGAGGACGAGCAGGCCGTGTCGACGGCCTGGCTCGGACCGCGCAGATCGAGGAAGTAGGAGACGCGGTTGGCGGCGATGCTCAGGGCGGTGCCCGTACCGTCGTGGGCGCCGCCGTCGGCGCCGTCACGGGCCTGGAGTTGCCGGTAGTCGTTGGTGCTGATCCCGATGAATACTCCGGTGCGGCTGCCGGCGAGGCTGTCCGGGGCCACGCCCGCGTCTTCCAGCGCTCGCCACACGGTGGTGAGCAGAAGGCGCTGCTGCGGATCCATGCTCTCGGCCTCGGCGCGCGAGATCCCGAAGAACCGCGCGTCGAACTCGTCGACGCCGTCGATGAAGCCGCCCCAGCGGGGCTCGCCGTCGTCGAAGCGGTATCCGAGCCGCGCACGCCGCGCGGGTGTCTCACGCACCGCGTCACGGCCCTCGACCAGCAGCGCCCAGAACTCCTCCGGCGAATCCGCGCCCGGCACCCGGCACGCCATGCCGATGATGGCCGTCGGTTCGGCGACGGGGGACGAATCCCGTACGGTCGCGACGGCGCCGGCCACCGCGGTCGACTCCGGCGCGTCCGGAGCGAGCGCGTCCGCAAGCCGCGCGATGGTGGGGTGGTTGTACATCTCGCCCGGGTCCACCGGCCGGCCGAGGAGCTCGGACAGCTCACCGGAGAGTCCGACCAGCGACACCGAGTCGAGGCCGATCGCGCCGAACGGGGCGGTGACCGGGACATCTGCCGGTCCGATCCTCTTCAGCTCGGCGATCCGCCCCGCCAGCCAGGCGATCAGGGTCGGCCGGGAGAGCGCCGGGGCATCGGTCCGCCGCGGCCGTGCGGAGGTACGAGCGGGCCCACCGGGTGCCGGGGAGGTATGGACAGGACGCAACTCACCCGTCAGATGCAGTTGTTTCGTGGTCTGGCGGCGCACCTTTCCACTGGAGGTCAGCGGGAGCTGAGCCGGGCGCAGCAGGACGATCGTCTCAGCCACCAACTCGTGTTCCTCGGCGATCGCGAGCCGCATGGCGCGCGCGACCTCCTCCGGGTCGGCGTCCCGGAAGTGCGACCGCGACAGCTCGCTGACGACGACCAGACGCTCTTCTCCGTCCGTGTCCACGGAGAACACGACGCCCTTGTCCCGGGTGAGCGCGGGGTGTGCGTCCGCGACGGTCAGTTCTATGTCGTGCGGGTAGTGGTTCGTACCGCGGATGATGACAAGATCCTTGCGGCGGCCCGTGATGTAGACGTGCGCGCCGAGGCGCGCTCCCAGGTCGCCTGTACGCAGATAGGGACCGCGGCCGTCGGCGAGCCGTGCGCCGAACGTCCGCTCCGTCTCCTCCGGCCGTTCCCAGTAGCCAGGGGTGACCGTCCTGCCCGCGAGCCAGATCTCACCGGAGGTGCCCTCTGGGCACGGCTCGCAGGTGTCCGGGTCGACGATCACCAGCTCGGTGTCGAGCGACACATCGCCATTGCTCGGGAGCCGTCGGCTCCCGGCGGAACCGTCGGGCACTGTCTCCAACCGTCCCTGGCCCAGTGCGTCGATGTCGAAGGAGGTGATGGTCAGCGGATCCCGCCGGCCGCGGACGGTCACCGCGAGCGTCGACTCGGCCAGACCATAGGCCAGGTTGAACCGTTCGGCGCTGAACCCGAACGGGCCGAACTCGGCCCCGAACCGCTCCATCGACTGCGGGCGCACCGGCTCGGCCCCGATCATGAACAGTCGCAGGCTCGACAGGTCGAGGCCGGCCCGCTCCTCGGGGCGGACGCGGTCACAGCACATGTCCAGGGCGAAGTTCGGGCCGAAGGTGATGGCGGGCCGGTAACGCGTGATCGCCGTGAGCCAGCGCAGCGGGCGCTGGACAAAGGCGACCGGCGCCATCATCACGTTCGTGGAACCGAGGGTGAGTGGATAGAGCAGGCCGGCGACCAGGCCGAAGTCATGGAACATCGGCAACCAGGACAGTGATGTCTCGTCACCGGAGAGCTCCAGCGATTCATTGAGCAGTCGCAGCTGATGGATCACATTCGCCTGGGTCACCATGACACCGCGCGGGGCGCTGGTGGAGCCGGAGGTGTACTGGAGATAGGCGATGGCGTCGGGGGCGAGAGCGGGCCTTGCCCACTGTGTGGGGTCCGACGTGGCGAACTCTTCCACGGGTACCACCGCGCAGTCCGCGGGAAGTTCTGCGCGCAGGGCCGTGGCGCGCTGCCCGGCCACCACGGCGAGCTTCGGGGCGCAATCGGCCACGATCCCCTCCACCCGGGCGCCATGCCTGCTCTTGTTGGGAGGGAAGGCGGGGACCGCGATGGCGTTGGCGTACAGACATCCCAGAAAGGCCACGGCGTACTCGACGCCCTGGGGGAGCAGGATCAGGACGCGCTCGCCTGCGAGCCCCTCGGCCTGGAGGCGGGCGGCGAAGCCGCGGGCACGGTGGTCGAGCTGGGCGAAGGTGACCGTCTCCGCTTCGCGCTCGCCCTCGTCCAGAAAGACAATCGCCGCCTTGTCGGGCAGGCTACGCGCGTGGTCCTGTGCCGCTTCGACTACCGATTCGACATCCCACACGTGATGATTCGTTGCCATGCTTCCTCCTGCCCGGCCACGTGTTCCCCGTGACTCCCCGAGAGCTTGGCTGCGCTTTTCCTCGCGAACTCAAACGGAATACATGAATCCCCAGAAGCAAGAAGCAGCTGGCGGTTTCATTCAGCGTTTGCCCGAATCATTCAAAAAATTTCGGAAGGGCCGCCGCCAAAGGCCGGACAAGGGCCGCTTAATTCAACGCAATATCACCCAGAAGAGCCCGATCACAGGCCAAGATATGCGGAATAAGCGCGTCCGAATATATTTAGGTCGGCGATGCGCCGGACCACATCTCCCCGTTGCATGCAAGCATGATAAACATATCCCCTTCCCCCGTTTAGCAAATTCCACCCTGCCAGGCACCCCTGGGCAATGTCAAGCGCTTTTCTCTACGATCACGCCAATTGCCAGTCCATTGCAATAACAGCATTCAAAGAAAAGGAATCCGTTGCACCGGTAAAGCCCTTCCATGCAAAACGCTCGGCCGGGAAACCCCGGCCGAGCGTCGCGCCACGCTGCCGACAACAGCCGGCAGTCGAGGTCAGGTGAGATCGTTCCGCATCGACCTCCCGTAGGCGTACACAAGGACGGCAAGGGTCCAGACCCCGAACACGGCGGCGCCCTGGCCTGCCGACAGCAGGCCGTCCTCGGGAATCTGACGGAGCGCTTGGGCGGCTTCGCCCGGAAGCCACTGGCCGACCGACGTCGACGCCTCGAAGACAATCGGTTCGAAGACAATCAGCCAGCCGAGCGCACTCACGATGGCCACGACCTGATTACGGGCCACCGTGCCAATGGCGACTCCCAGTACGCCGAAAATGGCAGCGGAGGCGACGGCGCCGCCCAAAGTTGTCCAGATGAACGTCCGGCCGAGCGGGAGCGTCTCTCCGTCAGTGGCCAGCCATATCCACATGGTGGCCAAGGTGCCCAGTGAGGCGACGACGCCGAACACGGCGCCCACCACCGAGAACACGGCCAGTTTCACACCGAGCACTCTGCCGCGCCTCGGCTCCGAGATGAAGGTCTGGTCCGACTGCCCGAAGCGGAACTCGCCGGCCATACCGATGATTCCGGCGACGGCCACCAGGATGGATCCGCTGCCGACGGCATGCAGATCTCCGCGCAGCGCCTCTTCGCTCACCAGGGAGATATCCCGGGCGTTCGACAGGACGATGGCACCGATGGTGGCCGCGATGGCCAGCAGCGTCGTCCCTCCCAACAGCCACCACATCGTCGGCATCGCGCGCAGCTTCCGGATTTCACTTGCGATCAGGCGATTCATTCACTGTTTCCTCTACTGCGTGGTGTCCACGCCCGACGCGGTCAGCTCCAGGAAGATGTCCTCGAGCTCCGCCTGCTCCTCGGCCAAGTGGTGCAGGGCGACCCCGGCCGCCTGGGCGAGTTCCCCGACCTCGGCCGCGCCCAGGCCGTCGACCCGCAGCCCTCCGCCATCGGGCAGCGCGGCGGCCCGGCCTCCCGCGGCGCGGACAGCGTCGGCGAGATCCTCCGGCTGCGGGCTCTTGACCAGTACGGTCCGGGCGCGGTGGCTCACGAGTTCGGCCAGGCTGCCCTGTGCGACGAGCCGGCCGCGGTGCAGCACCACCACACCGTCGGCGATGGCGTCGAGCTCGGCCAGATGGTGGCTGGAGAGAAAGACGCATCGGCCGCGGTCCGCCAGAGCGCGCAGGAAGTCGCGCAGCCAGAGCATGCCCGGAGGATCCAGCCCCTTGGCTGGCTCGTCGAGCATGAGGACCGGCGGGTCACCGAGCAGCGCCGCCGCCAGCGAGAGCCGTTGATTCATGCCCAGGGAGAAACCGCCGACACGCCGGTTGGCGGCGTAAGCGAGATTCACCAGTTCCAGGACCTCGTCGATCCGCCGCGGCGCGATACCCGAGGCGGCGGCCAGAATGCCCAGATGGGCTCGCGCCGTATGACCCGGGTGCGCACCGGGGCTGTCCAGTGCCACGCCCACCACCGACCGGGGATTGGGGATGTCACGGAGCCGGCGACCGCCGACCAGTGCCGTCCCCGAGGTCGGTTCGATCAGCCCCAGCAGCATCCGCATCGTGGTGGTCTTGCCGGCGCCGTTCGCTCCGACGAAGCCGGTGACCGCCCCCATCGGCGCCTCGAACGTCAGGTCCCTGACCGCGTAGAGCTCGCCGAACCTCTTGGTCAACTGTCGACATGCGATGCCCGGCCCGTCGCCGAGGACACCGTCAACGCCCTGGAGTTCCTTGGTTGTTCGCATAACCCTTTCCGATGGTCAGCCATGGAAGTGCCCGTGTCCGCTCCGGCGCTTCCGCGTACCGGTGGGGTCGACGGGGGGCCGGTAATTCGGCATGGTCACCGCGGCGAGAAGCGCGAAGCCGAGCGTGACGGCAGCCGCGACGAGAAAGCCGCGGTGCTGCCCCGCCAGGGACTGGAGCGCCTCGCTGTCGGCTGTGGCTGCGGCGGACGCGGTCGAGAGCACAGCTACGCCGAACGCACCGCCGATGTCATGGGCGGTCATGTACAGCCCGGAGGCGCTGCCCGCACGGTCCGGGTCTATGTCGGCCATGGAGGTGACCGACAGGACGACGAAGGTGAGACCGAGCCCGAAGCCGAGCAGCCCGAATCCCGGCAGCAGGTCGAAGGCGTAGTCGGCGGTCCGAGGCACCGTCGCCAGGTGGAGGGCGCCGACGGCCGCTACCACGAGCCCGATGACGCAGGCCCACTTCGCGCCCAAGTGGTTGAGGATCGCCCCGCCGACGTGAGCGGCCAGGGCGATGGCCAGCACCATGGGCAGCAGTGAGACCCCCGTCTCCAGGGGGGACGACCCGATCGTCGTCTCGAGGAGGAAGGTGCCGAGGAACAGGGCCCCGACGAGAGTGATCGTCGCGCCGAAGATGCCCACGGTGCCGGCGGCCAGGGACCGCTCGCGCCAGAGCGCCGGCGGCACCAGGGGACGGGACGTGTGCCGTTCGACAGCGGCGAACGCGAGAAGCAGCGCCGCACCGGCCGCCAGCAGCGTCGTCGTACGAACCGACCCCCAGCCGTGCTGGGCAGCACCGCTGATGCCGTAGATGATGACCGCGAAGGCGGCGGTCCCGGTCACCGCGCCCAGGATGTCCAGTTGCTGCCGCTGAAGGGCCCGGCCGCCGCGGGGCACGAGCCATACGCCCGCCACGAGGACGACGATTCCGATCGGAAGGTTGATGAGGAATGCCCACCGCCAGTCGAGCCAGGTGGTCAGCGCGCCGCCCACCAGCAGTCCGGCGGCGGCGCCGCCACTGGCGATGGCTCCCCACGCACCGAGGGCCTTGGCCCGTTGAGGTCCGGTATAGGTCCTGGTGATCAGCGAAAGAGCGGCGGGCGAGAGCAGCGCGGCCCCCACCCCCTGCGCGGCACGGGAGATGACCAGCACCACTGAGGTCTGGGCAAGGCCGCTGGTGAGTGAGGCGATGGTGAACAGCGACAGCCCGGCGAAGAACGTCGGCTGCGGCCCCAGCAGATCCGAGAGCCGCCCTCCGAGCAGCAGCAGGCCACCCGTGATCAGCACGTAGATGGAGACGACCCACTGCAGGTCACCAGCGCCGAAACGCAGATCGCCCCCGATGGCCGGAAGCGCGACATTCACGACGGTGACATCGAGCGCGACCATGGCCTGGGCGCCGGCGAGGAGGAACAGCAGCGTCCAGGGAACGCGACGACCGGGGACCGAGTCACCGGGTGGTGCGGTGGGTCCGGCGCCCGGTGCCGGTGGGTCGTGGTGGACCGTCACCGATCGGAGTCCGAACGGGGCCCGTGGCCGACACCGTTGCGCTTCTTGCTCGTCAGGTGCTTGGCGCCGAATGCGAGCAGAACGATGATCCCGACGATCGCGATGCCTAGGTGAAGCGATTCCATTGGGATACTCCCGGCTAGTATGAGCATGTGCTCATCGAGGGTATGAACGGTTGCTCATACCTGTCAAGTGATCTTCCCTCCGCGCCGCGTCCACGCGGCCCGGCCTGCGTTACGCTGCATCTGTGTCTCCCCGTGGTGTGGCCATACCAGAGCTTCGTGACCACCTCTTCCGCGCTGCCGAACAGGTCCTGGTGCGGGAGGGGCCCCAAGCGTTGACCGGACGCGCGATCACCCGTGAGGCCGGCTGCGCGACCGGCCTTCTCTACAACCACTTCGGCGATCTTGAGGAGTTCCTCGCCGAACTGGTCGTCCGGCAGTTCCGCGTCCAGGCGGAGACAGCCGCCGGGCTCCCGGCCCGGGCCGGGAGCGGCACCGTCATGGGGAATCTGACCGGCGCCGCGATGTCGCTGTTCGAATCGACGACCCTGGCGATCGCGAACCTGGTCATCGCCAGGCCCAGCCTCCGTCCACGCGTCGAAGCCGCGCTGGCGTCGGGGGCTCCTGGCCTCCCGGAGGTGACCACCTCGATCGCCGCCTATCTGGATGCTGAGAAGCGCGGCGGCAGGGTGGCTCCCCGGGCCGACTCCCAGGCGATCTCCCTGGCGCTGATCGGAACGGTGCACCATCTGCTGCTCACCGGCCACACGGGAGAAGCCTCCGTGTACGAGCTGGTCGACCGCCTGGTCCGCACCCTCATCGCCGGAGTCACCGAGCCTGCCGACGACGGCGGCTGAGGTCACCCTCCTTTCGGCGCGGCTCAGCGGATGAGCGCGGCACGCGTGGCGCGAACGAACTCGGCGGTTCCTGCCCCCGGATCTCGCCCAGCAGATCCCGCACCCTGCCCATGATCAGGTCGGTGACATCGCGCAGGGTGTCCCGGTCGGCGGGCCTGTCGCGGTAGGGGCTCAGATCGATCGCGTCCCCGACGCGGTAGACCACCCGTTTCCGCGGAAAAGGGCGGAACTTCCGTCGGTACTGGTCGTAGATGTCTCGCGTCCCCCAGCGGGCCACCGGGATCACGGGTATGTCGTGTTCGAGAGCCAGCCGGGCGACCCCGGTGTACGACCGCATCGGCCAGCCCTCGGGATCGCGGGTCAGCGTTCCCTCCGGATAGATGAGAACCACTTTCCCGTCCCCGATGACCTGAGCCGCGACGCGGAGGCTCTCCACGGCCCCCGCCGAGCCCCGGGACACCGGAATCTGGCCTGTCGACTCCAGCAGACGGCGGACGACGGGGCGTCTCCACAGCGTGTGCTTGGCGAAGAACCGCGGCATCCGGCCCGCCTGATAGACGAAGATCGCGTCGTACAGGGGATCCAGATGGGAGCAGTGATTCAGGACGACCAGGGCTGGGCCGCGTAACGGGATCTCGCCGGTCACTCCAGGGCTCACGCGAGCGAGCGCCCGAGTGGTCAGGCGGAAGAGTCCTGCGACCACCCGGATCCCGGCGCTTGTGTCTTCTCTCCGCCGCGCCATCGTCGACTCCCCCCAAGAACCGTCAGAGGCCGCAACCCTAGAGCTCTCCCGGGATTCGGGCACGCCTCTTTCCGCGCCGCGTCGCGTCACCGGAGCCGACGGGGCGTGTCGGCCGTGATCGAGTTGCGGGATCGGCCACGCTCAGGCGTGTGCGGCTTGGCGGGCGGTGACATCGACTCGGCCGAAGTCGTTACCCAGTGGGATCCAGTGACGACAGGGAAAGGTGGGCCATGGAGCTCGCACGCTTTCTGCACGGCCGCGCGGACGCGCGGACCTCTGGTCTGACCATCGCGCACGGACGCGGATACGAGATCTTCAGTTCGGTGTTCTTCGCGGGCCGACGACGTGGCGTCTTCCAGCGGCTGGCGCGGCTCAGCGGGGCCCAGCCCGGTGATCGTGTGCTCGATGTCGGCTGCGGTACCGGCTACCTCAGCCGGCTCATGGCCGACGTCGTCGGTCCCTCCGGCACCGTCCTGGGCATCGATCCCTCACCCGGCGTCGTCGCCCACGCCCGCCGCCTGACCCGTCAGGCTCACTGCACCTACGCGGACGGGATCGCCGAGCAACTCGACGCGTCCGACGGTTCGTACGACGTCGTGACCACTAGCCTGATGATCCATCACCTGCCCGAACGGTTGCGCGGCCGTGCGATCGCCGAGATGATCCGGGTACTGCGCCCTGGCGGGCGCGTCCTGGTCGCCGATTTCCGCCCCCCGTCCGGACACGTCGGCCGCCACCTGATCGGCGCTGTCACCGGCCCGGCGATGGAACGCAACCCCGTCCATCTACTCCAGGGCCTGGTCCGCGATGCCGGCTTCGTCGACGTGGTCACCGGTGACCTCCGGCCGTGGATCCACTATGTCCAGGCCGGGAAACCGGCGGATGCCGCATGACGCCGGGACGGTTGCTCCGTGCCGCGGCGCTCGCGCTCCTGCCCATCGGCCTCGCACTCCACCTATGGCTCGGTTCCAAGGCGGGTCTGGGTGTGGCGGCGTTCGGGCTTGTCTGGCACGTCGGAGCCGGAGCGCTTGGAATACGCTGGTGGCGCAGGCGTCGTCGCGCGGGCGACGAGACGTGAGCCGTGCTGCCGCGGGGAGATCAACACCCACCGTATCCGCGCAGACCCCTGTGGCCCTGGCGTGACGGACGTCCCACCTGGACTTCCCCTCTCGGATCCCCGGAACGATGGTCAGGGCTGTCCTGTCCACGCTCAAGGGAAATCCGGCATGGCATAGTCCCCCGCATGGATGCCTCCCAAGTCTCCGCCGCCGTACGCGGCTTTCCGCGCCGGCTGGCCCGCACCCGCCGCTTCGCCCTCGGTGTGCCACGGCAGTTCAGTGTCTCGCCGGACGGGGAGCGCGTGCTGTTCGTCCGCACCGGTGGTGGCACCGATCCGATCAGCCTGCTGTGGCTGTACGAGACCGGCGGCGGTGGCGGTCCGGACGGGGCGGAGCGGCTGCTGGCGGATCCACGGCGGCTGGCGGGCGGCGGCGCGGTCCCGGCGGCCGAACGCGCCCGGCGCGAGCGGACCCGGGAGCTCTCCGAGGGCGTGGTCGGCTATGCGGCCGACCGTGAACTGCGGGTCGCGGTGTTCGCGTTGGGCGGGGCACTGTGGGCGGTGCGCACCGACGGCGGCGCCCCGTTCCCGGTGACGGCGGCGGGCCCGGTGACCGATCCCCGCCCCTCCCCCGACGGACGGCTGATCGCCTATGTGACGGGCGGCGCGCTGCACGTCGTCGGCCTCGACGGCGCCGGGGACCGCCCGCTGGCCGTGCCGGAGGAGCCCGAGGTGACCTACGGGCTGTCCGACTACGTCTCGGCCGAGTCCATCGGGCGGCTGCGCGGCCACTGGTGGGCGCCGGACGGCAGCGCCCTGCTCGTCGCCCGGACCGATCCGAGAGCGGTGGGGATCCGCTATCTCACCGATCCGTCGGATCCGTCCCGGAAGCCGCGCGCGCTGCGCTATCCGGCGGCGGGCACCGCCAACGCCGAGGTGTCGCTGCATCTGGTGACGGTCGACGGGCGGCGGACCGAGGTCGACTGGGACCGCACGGCGTTCGAGTACGTCGTGGACGCGCGCTGGGACGCCCATGGTCCGATGGTCACCGTGCAGAGCCGGGACCAGCGCGCGGTGCGCACCCTGGCGGTGGACCCCGCCACCGGGGCGACCCGGCTCCTGGACGAGCGGCGCGATCCGGCGTGGGTGCATCTGGTGCCCGGCACCCCGGCCCGTACCGCCTCCGGCGTGTCGGTCGGGGTGGCGGAGCGGGACGACACGCGGGGTGTGCGGATCGGCGAGGCGCTGTCCCCGCCGGGCCTCCAGGTGCACGAGGTGCTGGGGGTGGACGGGGAGCGGGTGCTGTTCACCGCGAGCGAGGAGCCGTCCGAGCACCATGTGTGGTCCTACGCACCGGGCGCGGGCTTCGTCCGGCTCAGCCAGGAGCCGGGGGTGCACCACGGCGCGGCGGGCGGGCCGACGACGGTGCTGGCGAGCCTCACCCCGGACGGCGGGTCGGTGACCGTGCTACGGAACGGCGCGCCCGCCGGCCGGATCGCCTCGCTCGCCGAGGAGCCTGGGCTCACGGTCGCACCCGAGCATCTGCGGCTCGGTGAGCGCGCCCTGCGCGCCGCGCTGTATCTGCCGTCCTGGTACGAACCGGGCGCGGGGAAGCTGCCGGTGCTGCTCGATCCGTACGCCGGGGCGGGGGTCCAGCAGGCGGTACGCGCCCGCGGCTGGTGGGCGTGTGTGTCGCAGTGGTTCGCCGAGCACGGCTTCGCGGTGCTGGTCACCGACGGCCGCGGCACTCCGGGGCGCGGTCCGGCGTGGGAGAAGGCGATCCGGGGCGACCGGTTCGGCCCGGTGCTCCAGGACCAGTTCGACGCGCTGCGCGCGGCCGCCCGGCACTGTCCGGACCTGGACCTCGAGCGGGTCGCGATGCGCGGCTGGTCCTTCGGCGGCGCGCTGGCCGCGGCGGCCGTACTGCACCATCCGGACATCGTGCACGCCGCCGTCGCGGGCGCCGCGCCGACCGACCGGCGGCTGTACGACACGCACTGGGAGGAGCGCTTCCTCGGCCACCCGGACGAGGAACCGGAGAACTACACGCGCAACTCCCTGCTCGGCCACGCCCACAAGCTGCGCCGCCCGCTGCTGCTGATCCACGGGCTCGCGGACGACAATGTGGCCCCCGCCCATATGCTGCGGTTCTCCGCGGAGCTGCTCGCCGCCGGGCGTCCGCACACCGTGCTGCCGCTGCCCGCCTCGTCCCATCTGCCGACGGACGAGGCGGTCACCGAAAACCTCCTCCGCTTCCAGCTGGACTTCCTCCGGAAGGCGCTCGCGGTCTGAGCGCCTTCCGGGTGCCGTCCGCGCGCGTCCCGAGCGCCCTCTGAACAAAGGGACCGCCCTTTCCGTATGAAAGGGCGAATCGTCCCCATGACAGGGAGGCACCACCATGACGCAGCCGGCCATCACCGGGCGGGGTTCCACCCGTCGTGCCGTCGTCTCCGCCGCCGGAGCCGCCGGACTCGCCGCAGCGCTCACCGCGTGCGGCAGCGACGACAGCGGGTCGGGCACGCAGGGCGGGGGCAGTGTTCAGGACGCGGGCTCCGGACAGCCGTCGCAGGGCGGCCAGGCCGGCGCCGGTGACAGCGGCGGAGCGGGCGACTCCGGCGGAGACAGCGCCTCCGGCGGGGCCGGCGACTCCGGCGGAGGCGGGAGTACGGAGCTGGCCAAGACCTCCCAGACTCCCGAGGGCGGGGGCATGGTCTTCAAGGACCACAAGGTGGTGGTGACCCAGCCCAAGGCCGGGGAGTTCAAGGCGTTCTCCTCGATCTGCACCCATGCGGGCTGCTCGGTCGGCGATGTGACCGGCGGAACCATCAACTGCCCGTGCCACCAGAGCAAGTTCGACATCACCGACGGCAGTGTGAAGGGCGGTCCGGCCACCAAGCCCCTGCCCGGCGCGCAGATCAAGGTGCAGGGCAGCGCCATCTGGATGGCCTGACGGCTCACCCGCCGGACGGCATCACCCGCCCCAGCTCGAGATCACCTCGTCGGCCGTGGTGACGGCGGCGACGAGGGAGAGGGTGTGGCGGACCATCGCCGGGGTGTACGAGGCGGGCACCCCGGCGATCGCGTCCTCGGGCACCACCGCCGTATAGCCCAGGTTGACCGCGTCGAAGACGGCGTTGGGAATGGCGACGTTGGCCGACACCCCGCAGATGACCAGGGTGCGGCAGCCCAGATTGCGCAGCAGCGCGTCCACCTCGGTCCCGGCGATCGGCGACAGCCCGTGCAGCCGCCGTACCACCAGATCCTCGGCCGCCACCGGGACCGGTTCGGCGACGCGCACCGCGTCGCTTCCGGCGAGCTGCTGGACCGGCATCCGCTCGGCGGCCCGGAACAGCCGTGCGTTACGGCTCGCGGCCCGTCCGTCGACGCGCCGCTCGGCCACCGCGTGCAGCACCTGTACGCCCGAGTCGTGGGCGGCCGACACCAGCCGGGCGACACGCCCGAGCGCTCCGGATTCCCGTGCCGCGGCGGCCAGTTCGGGCAGGGCGCTGTCCGGGCCCACCACACCGCGCTGGCATTCGACGGTCAGCAGTGCGCAGTGCCCGGGTGCCAGGAGATCGCTCAACCCGGTTGCTTTTCGGGGTGGTTCGGATGGGGGTGTGGTCACGGCGCGGGAGGCTAGCGGCCCTTGCTTGTGGAAGGAAGAGCCTCCATCCTGTGGCGCACCACTTCAGCCAGGGAGGTGCCGGAAGGCATGGCCGTCACCCAGCGGCGGGGCCGCCGCATCATGATGACCCGGGACGAGCTGGACACCTTCCTCGCCGAGCAGCGCGTGTGCCGGGTGGCGACGGTGGGCGCGGACGGGCGGCCGCATGTGAGCCCGCTGTGGTTCGGCTGGGACGGCACCGCGCTGTGGCTGTACTCGCTCAACCGCAGCCGCCGCTGGGCCCACGCGAGCCGCGAGCCGCGGATCGCCGTGGTCGTCGATGACGGGCACGAGTACGGCGAGCTGCGCGGCGTGGAGCTGTCCGGGGCGGCGGTGGCCGTGGGCGAGGCCCCACGCTCCGGCGCGCCGTGTCCTGAACTCGACACGCCGGAGCGGCTGTTCGCCGCGAAGTACTTCGGGCTGGACGCCATGCCGTACGACGGCCGCCACGCTTGGCTGCGGCTGATCCCGGACACGATCGTCTCCTGGGACTTCCGCAAGCTCCCCGGGAACCGGCCGGACGGCGGAGGGTGAGCGGCCCGCCGCACGGCAGGACAGGGCCTAGGTGACAGGGCCTAGTCGCCGATCTTCTCTCCCACCGAACGCAGCACCTCCACGGCCGCGCGGATCGAGGGCCGCCGATCGGCGTCGGCACGCCAGATCGCGTAGATGTGCCGCAGCATGGTGGGCGGGCTGACCGGCACCATCCGCACCCCCGGCGGCACCGGGCCACGGCCCAGCCGCGGCACCACGGCGACCCCGAGCCCGGCGGCGATCAGCGCGAGCTGGGTGTGGTGCTCCCGCGCAGTGTGCCGGACCCGGGGCTCGATGCCCTTGCTGCGCAGGGTCACCATCAGCCAGTCGTAGCAGAACCCGCCCTGCGGCCAGGAGATCCACTCGTCCTCGACGAAGTCCTCCGGCTCGACCGCGAACCGGTCGGCGAAGGGGTGGTCCGCGGGCATCGCCACATCCACCGGGTCGTCCATCAGCGGTGCCTTCACCAGCCCGTCGGGCATCGGCAGCGGCTTGTTGTACCAGTCCAGGACCACGGCGACGTCGATGTCGCCCCGCACCACCGCGGGCACCGACTCGTCCGGCTCCATCTCCTGCAACCGGGCGCGCAGCTGGGGGTGCTCGGTGCGCATCCGAGCCAGCGCCTCGGGGAAGAGGCCGCGGACGGCGGTGGGGAAGGCGCCGAGCAGCAGCTCGCCCACCGCGTGTCCGCGCTGTGCCTCGAGATCCGACTGGGCCAGCTCCACCTGGGAGAGGATGCGGGCCGCATGGTCGGAGAGAAGTCTTCCGGCGTCGGTGAGGCGCACTCCGCGGCCGTTCTTGGCGAGGAGCTGCTGTCCGGTCTCCCGCTCCAACTTCGACAGCTGCTGGGAGACGGCGGAGGTGGTGACGTGCAGCCCTTCGGCCGCGCCGCTCACGGAGCCGTGGCGGGCCACGGCGTGGAGGGTCCGTAGGCGATCCAGGTTCAACATGTAAGCAATCCTACGCGATGCCTGGTATGAAATATCGCTTGTCCTAAGAGGTTCTCGCGCCGCACAGTGTTGCCATGACCACAGCTCCCACCCCGACGACCGCCCCCGCCCCGGTGGTCCCGGACGCCTCCCCCGCGCCGCGCCGACCGGTGCTCGACTGGCGGATCCGGTTCGGGCTGCTCTCCCTGATCTGGGGCTTCAGCTTTCTGTTCATCAAGGTTGGCAACGAGGCGTTCGCACCGCTCTACGTCACCCTGGGGCGGATGCTGTTCGGGACGGCCGTGCTGTTCACGGTCCTGGCGGTGAAGCGGGAGCGGCTGCCGCGCGGGGCGCGGATGTGGGGGCATCTGGCGGTGTCCGCCTTCTTTCTCAACGCCCTTCCGTTCTCGCTGTTCGCCTACGCCGAGCTGACCATCCCCTCGACCCTCGCGGGCATCTGCAACGCGACATCTCCCCTGTGGGCCATGCTGCTCGCCGTGGTGGTGGTCTCCGACGACCGGCCGACCCGCCGACGGGTCGCGGGCCTGGGCCTCGGCTTCATCGGCGTCTTGATCGTACTCGGCGCCTGGCAGGGCTTCTCCGGGCAGGACCCGCTGGGCACCGTGCTGGCGCTCGTCGCCTCCGCGAGCTACGCGGTGGGCTGGCAGTACGTCCGGCGCACGCTCACCGGCGCCGGCGCCTCCCATCTGTCGATGGCCGGCACCCAGTTGCTGCTGGGCACGGCGCAACTCGCCGTGGTGACACCGGTGTTCGCGTCGACGCCCCACTCGTTCCCGGCACTGCCGCTGCTGTCGGTGCTCGCCCTCGGCGCGCTGGGCACCGGGGTGGCGTTCCTGATCCAGTACGGCCTGGTGGCGGAGGTCGGCCCGACGACCGCCATGATGGTGACCTACTTCATCCCGGTGATCGCGACCGCCGCCGGCGTGGCGATCCTCGGTGAGCACCTCACCTGGAACACGCCGGTGGGCGCGCTGGTGGTACTCGCGGGCGCCGCGCTGACCCAGAGCGGACCGCGGGGACCGCGCGAGCCGCGCCCGAAGACCGCGACTACTGCGACAACCGCGACAACCGCGAAGGCGTGAGCCCGGCGGCCGTGCCGCCGCCCGCTCAGTCGAAGCGCCCCGCCGGGGCCGGTCCCGTCGCCGCCGCCAGCGCGCCCGCGACGGGACCGATGTCCCGCATGCTCAGCGCCGAGACCGTCAGCCGCACCCCCTGCGGCGACGCCACCCGGAAGCGCGCCCCGGGCGCGACCGCCCAGCCCGCCTGAAGCAGCCGGGTCACCGCGCCGGTCTCGTCGGCGACCGGCACCCACACATTCATCCCGCTGCGGCCGTGGGCGGCGATGCCCCGCTCCCGCAGGGCCCGCACCAGCGCTCCGCGCCGCTCGCCGTACGAGGCCGCCACCGCCCTGGGATCCACCGCGCCACCGCGCCACAGCTCGACCACCGCCTCCTGGAGCAGATGGCTGACCCAGCCGGGGCCCAGCCGCTGACGGCCGCGCACCCGGTCCAGGGTGACGTCGTCACCGGTCAGCACGGCGAGCCGCAGATCGGGGCCGTACGCCTTGGCGGTGGAGCGCACCAGCACCCAGTGCTCGGTGCCGCCCGCGAGGGGGTGCAGCGGCAGATCCACGATGCCGTGGCCGTGGTCGTCCTCGATCAGCAGCACCTGGGGGTGACCGGCGAGGACGTCCCGCAGCTCACGGGCGCGCGCGGCGCCGATCGCCGCGCCGGTCGGGTTCTGCGCCCGGTCGGTGACCACCAGCGCCCGCGCCCCCTGGCGCAGCGCCCGCTCGACCCGTTCGGGCAGCGGTCCGTCGTCGTCGACCCCGACGGGGACGGGGCGCAGTCCGAGCGCCGGGATGATGTCGAGCAGACTGCCCCAGCCGGGGTCCTCGACCGCGACCGCGTCACCGGGCCTCAGATGCGCGGTGAGCACCCGCTCGATGGCGTCGAGCGAGCCGGAGGTGACGGCGACGGGCCCACTCGGTACGCCGTCGGCGTCGAGGGCGGCACGGGCCAGTTCGGCCAGTCCGGGGGCGACATCCGGCGCACCGTAGAGCGTCGGACGTTCGGCGGCGCGCGCCGCGGCCGCCGCGAGCGCCTCGCCGAGCGGGGGCAGCAGTGCCGGGTCGGGGTTGCCCGTACCCAGGTCGCGCGCGTCCGCGGCCTCGACCCGGATCCACTCACGGGGCGTGCTGGCCGGGCGCGGGCGCACCCGGCTCCCCCGCCGACCCGCCGTCTCGATCACACCCCGGTCGCGCAGCACACGATAGGCGGCCGCGACGGTATTGGGATTGACCCCCAGCCGCTCCGCCAACTCCCGCAGCGGCGGGAGCAGTTGGCCCGGCGGCAGCGCACCGGCACCGACCGCGCGCTCCACACTGCCCGCGATCTCGGCTGCGCGCCGACCCTCGATCGGATATTCTCCTAGCACAAACCCTATTTTGCACTAGTGCAATGGAGGACGCAAATGACCGCGCCCGCCTCTCCGGACGCCTACGCGGCCACCGACCGGACCGTGCCGACCCGCGCCCGCGAACGCGCCACGTACGACCGCGAGGTGGTGCACGCGATCCTCGACGAGGGCTACGTCTGCCACCTGGGCTTCATACGCGACGGCGCGCCCGTCGTGCTGCCGACCCTGTACGGACGGGTCGGTGAGAGCCTCTACGTCCACGGCTCGACCGGCTCCCGTCCGCTGCGTACCGCGGCCGCCGAGCGGCCCGGGGACGAGGAGCCGGGGCTGGAGGTGTGTCTCACCGTGACCCATGTGGACGGCCTGGTGCTGGCCCGCTCGGCGTTCCACCACTCCATCAACTACCGCTCGGTGGTGGTGCACGGCACCGCCCGGCCGGTCCTCGACCCGGTCGAGCGCGCCGCCGCCCTCGACGCGCTGGTGGACCACGTAGTGCCCGGCCGCGCCGCCGACTCCCGCCGCGCCAACGCCAAGGAGCTGGCCGCCACCGCCGTACTGCGCCTCGATCTCGCCGAGGTCTCCGCCAAGATCCGCTCCGGCGGGCCCAACGACGACCCCGAGGACTTGGAACTCCCCTACTGGAGCGGAGTGTTGCCCGTCGCCCGCACCTACGGCGCGCCGGTTCCCGCCGACGATCTGGCGCCCGGCACACCCGTGCCCGGCTATCTCACCGGGCACTGACCGGTCCGGGAAGAACGCCACAAACCGGAGTCGGCGCGTCGGCGCACCGCCGCGAGGCTCACCTGACGCCCCGGGGCGAGTAGCCCACCGGAGCTCCTCCGATGGGCCAGGCCCTGTCCGGCGGGTCTTATCGGGCTCGCGACGCCTGACAGCGCGCCCCCAGCCAACGCTGGGAGGTGCCCCCTCACCAGACGCCGCGGGCTGCTCCTCAAAGACCCACCGGACAGGGCCTAGTCGCCCCGGGCGGCACAGTCAGTCGCATGCCCGGATGCTGTCCCGGGCTCCCAACACCCGTCCGGCCAGGCCACGTCGTGGATGGCGGAGGACCGTGGCCGAACGCCTCAGCGCGGGGTCGGGTCCTCCGCGGACAGCCGCCGGTCGGCGTCCGCCGGGGCCGGTTCCGGTATCGCGCCGGACGCCGCGACCGGTTCACCGGACGCCGCCTTCGGCGCCGAGGTCTGCGCGATCAGCGCGCCCGCCAGCACCACCACACCGCCCACGACCTGGACGGCCCCGAGGTGTTCGTCCAGCAGCACCCAGGCGAGCACGGTCGCGATGACCGCCTCCAGACAGGCGACCACCCCGGCCACCTGCGGGGAGAGCCGGCGTACCGAGAGGACTCCGGTGAGATAGGCGACCACCGTGGCTACCAGCACGATCCAGGCGAGCAGCAGTATCGCGGGCACCCGGGCGCCGCCCAGGCCGCCCAGTTCGGCCCGGCCGGTCAGTACCGACCAGTCCATCTGCCAGGGGCGGCCCACGACGGTCAGCATCGCGGCGCCGATGAGGAGGCCGTAGGCGATGACACCCAGAGGGTCGGCCTGGTCCTGGCCGTCGCTGCCGTGGTCGGAGAGGACGAAGTAGCCGACCTGGCAGCAGGCCGCGCCGAGGGCGAGCAGCAGTCCGACGGCGTCGAAGCGCAGCCCGGACCACACCTCCACCACACAGGCGAGTCCGCCGACCGCCAGCACCACACCGACCGCCGCGGCCCAGCTGACCGGACGCCGCTGGACGAACCGGACCCACCCCAGCACCAGAGCGGGCGCGAGGTATTCGACGAGCAGGGCGACGCCGACGGGGATACGCGAGAGCGCGGCGAAGTAGCACGCCTGTACACCCGCGACGGCCAGCAGTCCGAATCCGACCAGCAGGGCTGGGCGCCGGGTGAGCAGACGGCGGTGGTACCAGGCCACGGGCAGCATGACGAGGGCCGCGCCCATCACCCGCAACCAGGTGACCTGGAGCGGTTCGAGCCCCGCCTCGATCAGCGGCTTGGCGGCGACCCCCGATCCGCCGAACGCGAGAGCCGACACCAGGGCGAGCCCCAGCGCCGCGTTCCGTTCCTGACGTCCACTCTGACCTTGCGATATGTGCACCGGGACATCATGTCAGCTCTGGTCAGGACCGTCATCCCGTTGACTGCTGGCAGATCTCTCCGTCCACGGTCATGACCAGGACCTCCACATCGATCCCCGCCCGGCGCAGCACCTCCACGGCCCGGCAGCCCCGGTCGCGGAGCAGCGCGGCGAACAGATCGGGGCCGTCGGCGTACGCCACACCGCGGGCCGCGGCCCGCCGGACCGCCGCCTCCAGGGTGACCGCCGCGGCCGGTGACCAGCCGGGCGCGGCCCAGCCCGGCCACCCGGGACGGTTCCGCCCCCCGGTCACCGCCGGCGCACTGTCGCCGTCCCGCACCCCCGTCCCCGTCCCCGCCGCCACCACCGCCGGCCCCGCGCCGGACTCCTCGACCGCGCCGCTCCACCGGAGGCCGTAGCCGATGGTGCGCTGCACCAGATAGCCGAGCAGCCGCACCACCTGCGACGGGCCGCCCGGACACGCGTCCCGCACCCGTGGGTCCGACTCCACCAGGGAGTGCAGCAGATGGGCGGTGTCGATGTGCTTGTCCCCGTCGCGGAACGCACGTCTGCGGGCACCCGCGACCACGGCGGTCAGGCACCCGCCGAGCCGGTCGTCGAATCCGGCGGCGGCCGCGCCGGTGGAAAGGGTACGACTTCGCACACTCTTACCCCATCAGTCCCGATGGGGTCGGAGCATCCCCGTCGGGAAGCATGTGCGCATCCCACCGTAGTTGGGTGCCGATGGCCGGATCTCCTCCTCGGGGAGGAGGGGTTCGATGACAACGGCGTGCGGGGTACTGCAACCGCCGCCCCTCCACCGGACGTCCCTCACTGGCAACCGCGCCTTCCGCCACGCGACGCCGCAGCAAAGGAGTCCGATGACCGACCGGCCGCTGTTGTTCCTGGACATCGACGGTGTACTCAACCCGGTGCTGCCCGCCGAGGGGTTCACCGGGTACACCATCCTCGACTTCACCGTGCTGCTCTCGGCGACCCACGCCGACTGGCTGCGCGAGCTGTCGGAGCGCTATGAACTGGTGTGGGCGACGACCTGGGAGCACGAGGCCAACCGCCATATCGCGCCACTCCTTGAACTGCCGCCGCTGCCGGTCGTCGAGTTCAGCGGCTACCAGGAACAGCCGGGCGACCCCAAGCTGCCCCTCCTGGAGCTGCTGACCGGCCGGAAGTGGGCGCCGATCCTGCGGCATGCGGCGGGCCGCCCGTTCGCCTGGGTGGACGACGTCATGCCCGAGCGGCTGGTGCGCCGCTCCCGCTGGCGGCGGGATCAGTTGCTGGTACCGGTGGAACCGGGGCGCGGGCTGCGCCGCCACCATGTCGACCGGCTGCTGGAGCGCCCGCCCGCACGGCGCCGGCTCCCACTGCCGCCGCGCCGCTCAGCCGCCGCCAGGACGTCCGGATCTGATGCACCGTCAGGCTTGAGGGTTGAGGCCCCCGGGACTACGGTGCGCGATGCCGCCGGGGCACCCGAGCCACGGCGCCCGGCGTAGCTGCCGTACCGCCCACGGAAGGGATCCCCCATGGCCGAGGCCAGCGCGCAGGCACGGATCGAAGCACCGGCCGAGCGGATCTGGGCCACCCTCACCGACCCCTCCTCGTACGGGGACTGGAACGCCACCCACACCGGCTTTCCCCAGGGCTGCCCCGAACGCGTCGATACGGCGACCACCTACTCGGAGAACATGAAGCTCATGGGCTTTCCCGCCGAGGTGAACTGGACCGTGGAGCGCTGTGAACCGGCCCGGCTGCTGGCCACCCGGGGCAAGGGCCCGATGGGGGTCAGCCTCGGGATGCGCTACACACTCACCCCGGACGGCGATGCCACGACGGTCCGGATCGACGGGCAGTTCACCGGGGGCGCGGTGACCCTGATGGCCGCGAAACTCAAGGAGTCGGCGACCAGCGCGCTCGAGGAGTCACTGCGCAGGCTGGGCGCGCTCGTCGGCTGAGACCCACCACTCGCAGACGGGGGCCGAAGCCCATCGGCCCCGGCCCCCGCCCTTTCCGTGCTGTGCCCCCCTACGGCATCAGCGCTCACCGCTCGCGGCGCCGTCGCCGCCCTCGCCACTCTCGCCGCTCTCGTCGTCCTGCTCGGCGAGGATCAGATACATCCGCTTGCGCGACTCATTGATGACGGCGATGGCCTTCTTGCGCTGCTCGGGCGTACCGGTCTTCCAGACCTGCCCGAACGCCTCCATCAGGCCGAACCCGGCCTGCCGGATCTCCTGCATCGCCTCCCAGTCGATGCCGCGCCCGGCCTCCTCCCAGGGGGCCTGCGCTCCGGCGTCGGCCTCGGTACGGCCCTCCTCGGTGAGCGCGAACAGCTTCTTGCCGCCCTCGCTCTCGCTACTGATGAGCCCTTCGTCCTCCAGCAGCTGAAGGGTCGGGTAGACCGAACCGGGGCTCGGCTTCCACGCTCCTTCGCTGCGCTCGGCGATCTCCTGGATCATCTCGTAGCCGTGCATCGGGCGGTCCTTGAGCAGGGCGAGGATCGAGGCGCGCACATCGCCGCGCCGCGCCCGGCCCCGAGGGCCCCTGCCGCCGGGCCCGCCCCGGCCGCGGCCCCCGAACGGAGGCCCGCCGAAGGGCGGCCCGAACGGGCCGAAGGCCGCGCGCCGCTCCTCGCCGTCGCCCCGGCCCCGGTGGCCCGGTCCGCAGTGTCCATGTCGGTGTCCTTGGGAACGCATCGTGATGCTCCTTTCTATCGGCGATCCATCACGATGCTTCAACGATATATCGGAACCGATCGAACGACAAGCCCCCGATATAGCCCGGCCGGGCCACACCGCGAGAATTGGCCATGGTCAACACCGCCGGAGGCCGCCTACGGTCGAGACATGCGCATACGAATCGTCGACGCGTTCACCGACCGCCCCTTCGCCGGGAACCCGGCGGGAGTCGTGCTCTTCGACACGGCCACCTTCCCGGACGACGACCGGCTCCAGCGGATCGCCGCCGAGGTCAACCTGTCCGAGACCGCGTTCGCCCGCCCCTTGCCCGAGGCGGCCGAGGCCGACTGGGCACTGCGCTGGTTCACGCCGACCACCGAGGTCAGCATGTGCGGTCACGCCACCCTCGCCACGGCCCACATCCTGCGCACCACGGGCACCGCGACCGGCACCGTCCGCTTTGCCACGCGCAGCGGGGTGCTGTCCGCGACCGCCGAGGACAGCGGCACCATCACCCTGGACTTCCCGACGGCCGAACTGACCGAAATGCAGGTGCCGGGCGCCCTGGCCGACGCACTCGGGGTGAAGGTCCTCTCCGCCCGGGACACCGGACCGCACGTCGGCGACATCCTGGTGGAGGTGGCCGACGAGAAGACCGTGCGCGCCCTCACACCCGATCTGGCGCCGCTGGCCCATCTGGCCGGACGGGCCGTGATCGTGACCGCGCCGGCCGAGGACCCGTCCCGCGGCTACGACTTCGTCTCACGGGTCTTCGCACCGGCTGTCGGTATCGACGAGGACCCGGTGACCGGCAGCGCGCACACCGCGCTCGCCCCCTTCTGGTCCGCCCGGCTCGGCCGCACCGAACTCACCGGGCTCCAGGCGTCCGCCCGTACCGGACTGGTGCGTACCGCGCTGCGCGGTGACCGCACCCTGCTGACCGGCGGCGCGGTCACCGTCATCGACGGAGAACTGCTGGTCTGAGCCCCCAGCCCACCGAGGGGCTCGGTCAGGCGGTGGGCAGCCAGTCCACCCGGCCCGCCAGCAGGGCGTAGCCGACGAACGCCACGATGTCGATCAGCGCATGGGCGGCCACCAGCGGCCCGACCCGCCCCCACCGGCGGTAGAGCAGGACGAAGATCGCGCCCATCGCCATATTGCCGAAGAAGCCGCCGAGCCCCTGGTAGAGGTGGTACGAGCCGCGCAGCACCGAACTGGCCAGCAGCGCGGCCATCGGGGTCCACCCCAACTGCCCGAGCCTGCGCAGCAGATAGCCGACCACGATCACCTCCTCCAGCACGGCGTTCTGCACCGCGGAGGCGATCAGGACCGGGATCTTCCACCAGACATCGGGCAGCGCCTCGGGCACCACCGTCAGATTGCCCCCGGCCGCCCGCGCGCCCAGGTAGAGCAGCAGCCCGGTGCCGCCGATGCAGGCGGCGACCACCGCTCCCCAGCCCAGATCGAAACGCGGCCGGGTCCGGTCGAATCCGATCGCGCGCAGCCCCGCACCCTCCCGCAGCAGCAGATGGGCCACCAGCACGACCGGGACCAGAGCGGTGGTGATCCCGAAGAGCTGCCAGATGAGGTCGAGCCAGGGCCGCCCCGGGGCCTCGGAGGCGTTGAGCGTGGCGGCCTGGTCCTTCAGCCCACCGGGCCGGGTCACCGAGCCCACAAAGTTGATCAGCGCGGACAGCGCGCTCGCACCCAGCGACAGCGCCAGCACCAGCACCGTCTCGTTGCGCAGGGTCCGCCGCGAGAGCCCGCTCTCGTACACGGGCAGCTCCGCGCCGCGCGCCTGTGACCGCACTCCTGCCTCCACTCCGTCCGGGGCGCCGCACCGGTCCGGCGACCTGGACGACTCCGGTCACTCCGGCCCCTGAAGGCCCTTCCCGACCGGACAATACGTGGTCGCCAGGGTGGACGTGCGGCGGGCCCGGGATCAGCCGGAGAGGTCGGTCGGCCAGGTGTGCACCGGTGCGTCGGTGCGCATCAGGGCACAGTAGCGGCGGGTCATGGCGGCCAGCGCCGCGTCCCGCCCCAGCCCGCTGCCCAGCGCCCGGTGATAGGTCGCGGCCTGCCAGGACGCCCCGTTGGTCCGCAGCTTGCAGCGCTCCTCGATCACGCCGAGATAGCGGTCGCGGTCGGCGGGCTCGACCCCCCAGCCGTCCAGCCCGGCCGCGGCCAGCGGCAGCAGCTCCTCGCGTACCAGCCGGACCGCGGGCGTACGCACCAGGGAGGTCGAGCGGCCGGTCCTGGGCCACTGGAGGACCGCGTCGATGCCATGGCGGCAGGCCGCGTCGAAGTTGTTCGCGGCGGCGCTGAACGGCAGCCGGGACCACACCGGGCGGGGCTCCTCCGCCAGCGCCCGGACCAGTCCGTAGTAGAACGCCGCGTTGGCGATGACATCGGTGACGGTGGGGCCCGCGGGCAGCACCCGGTTCTCCACCCGCAGATGCGGCACCCCGCCCGCGACGTCGTAGACGGGCCGGTTCCAGCGGTAGATCGTGCCGTTGTGCAGCACCAGTTCATGGAAGGCGGGCACCCCGCCGTCCTCCAGCACCCGCAGCGGGTCCTCGTCCTGACCGGCCGACAGCAGCGGGGGGAAGTAGCGCAGATTCTCCTCGAACAGCTCGTAGGCGTCGCTGATCCAGCGCTCGCCGAACCAGGTGCGCGGCCGGACGCCCTGAGCGGCGTACTCCGGCGAACGGACATCGGTGGCCTGGAGGAACAGCGGCGGTCTGGACTCCCGCCACGCCTCCCGCCCGAAGACGAAGGGGGAGTTGGCACCCACCGCGATCTGCACGGCGGCCACCGCCTGCGCCGCGTTCCACACCGCCGCGAACCGCCCCGGGGTGACCTGGAGATGGAGCTGCACGGAGGTGCAGGCGGCCTCGGGGGCGATGGTGGCGCTGGCGTAGGTGAAGCGCTCCTGGCCCTCGATGTCGATGAGGAAATCCTCGCCGCGGGCGGCCAGCATCTGTTCGTTGAGGAGTTTGTAGCGGTCGTCGTAGGAGAGGTTCGCCGATCCCAGGTCGCGGGCGGCAAGGGTCGGGAGAATTCCGATCATCACGATCTCGGAGGAGACTTCCCGCGCCTTGCGGTCGGCATATGACAACCCGGTTCGAAGCTCCTCGGAGAGCTGGTCGAGAACACGTCCGTGCAAACGGTGCGGCACGATGTTCACTTCAAGATTGCACTGCCCGAGTTCGGTCTGGAAATCATGGCTCGCGATACGTTCCAGAACCTCCGCGTTCATCATCCTGGGCATGCCGTCGGCACCGGCGAGATTGAGTTCGATCTCCAGCCCCATGAGATTCCGTGGGCGGTCGAATCGCTTCTCCGCCAGGAGCCGGCCGAGCCCGTCCAGGCACTGCCGGAGCCGACCGCGCTGCCGCTGCCGACCGGACGGGTCGAACTCACCGGCTACGACCTTCTCCCCCATCGAAGCGTCCTTCCTCGAGTGGATCACCGGCGTCAGCCGCGTACACCACGCTCGATGATGCCCACCAATGTGATCGATAACGCCCCATGCGGACCGCCCAGCCGGTACGCTCTCAACTACTGCGCAATGGGCCGGGAAATGCACCGGCGAGATCCAGCCTACCGCGATGACGACAAAAAGCCAGGTCATATCCGTGCATCTGGCACAGAATCGGGGAAAATCCCCACGCCTGCGCGGTCCTGAATACCTCTTGTCGGCAATACCGCGCACAGCTAGCGGAAACATGCCGGGAACACAGTACGTATAAACTCGGTTAACGAGGCGGAGAGATAACGCCCGGACAGATTGTCCCGGCCCCCTCTGACCCGCGTATGACCCTCGCACACCGACAGCGTTGTCGACCCTCGGCTTTGCTGCCGCTTCACCGTGTCTCCTGAGTGAGAGGCCACCCACCATGCCGCTGCACGCGCCCCCGGCACCCGCGCCCGCCCTGCGCAGCGTCCTCACGGCCCTCGGTTCCCCCACCGCCGTCCATGAGGTCCGCACCCCGGGACTCACCGCCCTCACGGGCCCCTTCGAACCCGAACTCCCGCTGCCCGTCCATGTCCTGGACACCATCAACACACCCGCCGGATCGCCGCGGACCCGGCTCCACGGATGGCGCTTCGTACTCCACGACGAGGGCCGTACGGTGGCCGCCGCGGAGGCGCGGCTCACCGCCGACGGCTGGGCGTTCTCGCACTTCTCCGAGGGGCCGTACGTAGCGTCGGCCGAACTGGCCCTGCGCGAGGCGCAGTCGCTGCCCGCGGCGTACCAGCCGCGGCTGCTGTCGATCCCGGAGATGTACATGGTGACGCTGTGGCTGCACGAGAACCCCGCGGCGGACGCGGTCGACGGCAGTCTGGGCGCGGGCGATCTGCTGGTGCCACTGGCCCCGGCCCCGCCCGGGATCGCGGCCCACCGGGCGCACCGCGCGGCGGATCTGCTGCCGGTGCTCACCCTGCGGCTGACCCCGGCACCACTCTTGGGCTCACCCGCCTGACCAGCGCCTTCACCAGGAGCGGAGCGCCCTGTGACCACCGGGTCACAGGGCGCTCCGCTGCGTCCTGGTAACAGTCCCGCCGCGATGAACCGTCCGGACGGGTGATGCGTCATTATCTAGCGAGACCGGTACCGCGAAATCCCTGCGGAATCCCGCCCGTAGGGCAACACTGGGAGCAACCGACCAACTCACCACGGGGGGCGGCCATGAAAGCCGCGAAGAACCGCAGCACCTTCACCACACCGCAGCGAAAGATCCCTGCCATGTGCCAGCATCAACCACCTTGCCCGTCAGCCGACTCCGCCGACCGGGAGGCCGCCCATCTCGTGGCGCACCACCCCGAGCAGGGCTGGAGCCTGCTGTGCAACGGCGTCCTGCTCTTCGAGGACACCGGTGAGCTGCTGCCGGACGGGCGGGTCATCGCCCCGTGCCGACCGCGGGGTTCCGAGCACATCGTGACCGCCGCCTAGGCCCTGTCCCACCGCCGTTCGGGCCCCCGCGGCCGGAAGGGCGGAGACAGACTGGGGCCGGCCCGGCGCCTTCGCCGAACCGGCCCCACATCCCCGGGGTGCCTGACGGCACCCCGTTCGCATGTCCAGCCCGCTGCCTAGCCCTCGTAGGACTCCAGCGGCGGGCAGGAGCAGACGAGGTTGCGGTCCCCGTAGGCCCCGTCGATCCGCCGCACCGGCGGCCAGTACTTGTCGGCCGCCGAGACCCCGGCCGGGAAGACGGCTTCCTCCCGGGTGTACGGGTGGTCCCACTCCCCGCCGAGCGAGGCCGCGGTGTGCGGTGCGTTCCGCAGCGGGTTGTCCTCCTTGGCCCAGGCGCCCGAGGCGACCTTCTCGATCTCCGCGCGGATCGCGATCATCGCCTCGCAGAAGCGGTCCAGCTCCGCCAGGTCCTCGCTCTCCGTCGGCTCGATCATCAGCGTCCCGGCCACCGGGAACGACATCGTCGGCGCGTGGAAGCCGTAGTCGATCAGCCGCTTGGCCACGTCGTCGACGGTCACCCCGGTCGCCTTGGTGAGCGGGCGCAGATCGACGATGCACTCGTGGGCCACCAGACCGCCGGGGCCGGTGTAGAGCACCGGGTAGTGCGGCTCCAGGCGCTTGGCGATGTAGTTGGCGCCCAGCACCGCGACCTGGGTGGCGCGGCGCAGCCCCTCGGCGCCCATCAGCCGGACGTACGCCCAGGAGATCGGCAGGATGCCCGCGGAGCCCCACGGCGCGGCCGAGACCGGGCCGACGCCGGTGGCCGGGCCCGCGGCGGGCTGCAACGGGTGGTTGGGGAGGTAGGGGGCCAGGTGCTCGCGCACCGCGACCGGGCCGACGCCCGGTCCGCCGCCGCCGTGCGGGATGCAGAAGGTCTTGTGCAGGTTGAGGTGGGAGACATCGCCGCCGAACCGGCCCGGCTCGGCGAGCCCGACCAGCGCGTTGAGGTTCGCGCCGTCCACGTAGACCTGGCCGCCCGCGTCGTGCACGGCGGCGCAGATCTCGGTGATGTGCTCCTCGAACACCCCATGGGTGGAGGGGTAGGTGACCATCAGGACGGCCAGCTGGTCGCCATACTTCTCGATCTTGGCGCGCAGGTCGTCGGTGTCCACCTCGCCGTCCTCGCCGGTCTTCACCACGACGACCTTCATGCCCGCCATCACGGCGCTGGCCGCGTTGGTGCCGTGCGCGGAGGACGGGATCAGGCAGACGGTGCGCTGGGTGTCGCCGTTGGCCCGGTGGTAGGCGCGTACTGCCAGCAGCCCGGACAGCTCGCCCTGTGAACCGGCGTTGGGCTGGAGGGAGACCTTGTCGTAGCCGGTGACGGCGGCCAGCCGTTCCTCCAGCTCGCGGATGAGCGTCAGATAGCCGTGGGCCTGCTCGGCGGGCGCGAACGGGTGCAGGGCACCGAACTCGGGCCAGGTGACCGGCTCCATCTCGGTCGTGGCGTTGAGCTTCATGGTGCAGGAGCCGAGCGGGATCATGCCCCGGTCCAGGGCGTAGTCCCGGTCGGACAGCCGGCGCAGATAGCGCAGCATCGCGGTCTCGGAGCGGTGCTGGTGGAAGACCGGGTGGGTCAGATAGGTGTCGTCGCGCAGCAGCTCCTGGGGCAGCGCCTCACCCGCGGCGGCGTCCAGCTCGTCGACCGTGGGGATCGCGGTGCCCTCGCCGCTGCCACCGTCGACGCCGAAGGCGGACCAGACGGCGGCGAGCTGGGCGCGCCCGGTGGTCTCGTCACAGGCGATGCCGACGTGGTCGGCGTCGGTCAGCCGCAGATTGACCCCGGCCTCGCGGGCGGCGGCGACCACATCGGCGGCACGGCCGGGCACCCGCGCGGTGAGGGTGTCGAAGTAGGCGCCGTGCACGATCTCGACACCGCCCGCCCGCAGCCCCTCGGCGAGGACGGTGGCGTAGCGGTGGGTACGCCGGGCGATGGCCGCGAGCCCGTCCGGGCCGTGGTAGACCGCGTACATCCCGGCCATCACGGCCAGCAGGACCTGGGCGGTGCAGATGTTGCTGGTGGCCTTCTCCCGGCGGATGTGCTGCTCACGCGTCTGGAGGGCCAGCCGGTACGCCTTGTCGCCGTCGGCGTCGACCGAGACACCCACGAGCCGGCCCGGCAGGCTGCGGGCGAAGGCGTCCCGGACGGCCATGAATCCGGCGTGCGGGCCGCCGAAGCCCATCGGCACACCGAAGCGCTGGCTGCTGCCGACCGCGATGTCCGCGCCCAGCTCACCGGGCGAGGTGAGCAGGGTGAGCGCGAGCAGATCGGTGGCGACAGTGACGATCGCGCCGAGTTCATGCGCCCGCTCGATGACCGGACGGGGGTCGCGCACCTCACCGGAGGCGCCCGGGTACTGGAGCAGCACACCGAAGACACCGCGCTCGGCGATCTCGTCCGGGATGCCCTGAGACAGATCGGCGACGACGATCTCGACGCCGGTGGGCTCGGCCCGGGTCTGGATGACCGCGACGGTCTGCGGCAGACAGTCGGCGTCGATCAGAAAGACGCCCTCCTTGACCTTGCCGACCCGGCGCGAGAGCGCCATCGCCTCGGCGGCGGCGGTGCCCTCGTCGAGCAGCGAGGAACCGGAGGTGGGCAGCCCGGTCAGGTCGGAGACGACGGTCTGGAAGTTGAGCAGAGCCTCCAGACGGCCCTGGGAGATCTCCGGCTGGTACGGCGTGTAGGCGGTGTACCAGGCCGGGTTCTCCATCACATTGCGCAGGATCACCGGCGGGGTGAAGGTGCCGTAGTAGCCAAGGCCGATCATGGACGGCAGCACCTGGTTGCGGTCGGCCAGACCGCGCAGTTCGGCGAGCACCTCCGCCTCGCTGCGGGCCGGGGGCAGGTCCAGCGCCTCGGTGCTCTTGATGACATCCGGTACGGCTGTCTCGGTCAGCTCGTCGAGCGAGCCGAAGCCGACCTGCGCGAGCATCTTGGCCTGTGCCTCGCTGTCGGGACCGATGTGGCGCTGCTCGAACGGCGTACCGCGCTCCAGTTCGGAGAGCGTGATGTGGTTGGCGGTCATCTGCGGGGGCCTCCTGGTCTGTACGACCGACGAGGGGCACCACGGCGCGGGTGCCCGGACGGCCTCCCCCTCTGTCATCAACCTGAGAGCTTCACCGGCCCGCATGCGACCGGCTTTCACCGTCGGTGAGGAGGGGTTCGGAGCGACGCCCGCCCGCGGCCCACCCTGCTTTCCAGAGTGACCTCACCCGCACGGTACGTGTGCCTGAGAGATTCCGGGGAGGATTTGCTCCTTCGGCGCCTCCGACAGAAATCGACGGAGAACTCTCCCGCACGGGGTCTACAGCCACAGCCAGCGTACCAGCGCATCTGTCGCATGGTGGGGGCGCCGACCGCTCGAGTGGCCGCGCGCGGCGATGTGGCTTTTTGTAGTTATCACTGGACAATTGCCACCTGTGGGAGAGAGCGTGCAGACCGATATCGACCCGCGGACCCTGATCGGCCGCAAGGCATTCGACCGCGAGGGCGCCAAGATCGGCACCGTGGACGAGGTCTATCTCGACGACGCGACCGGCGAACCCGAGTGGGCGGCGGTACGCACCGGACTGTTCAGCCGGGATGTGTTCGTACCCCTGGAACCGAGCGAGGTTGTCGGCGACACCCTGCGGGTGCCCTACGACCGGGCGCTGATCAAGGGCGCCCCGGACTTAGGGGTCGGCCGCCATCTCTCGCCCGAGCAGGAGCTCCAGCTCTACCACCACTACGGACTGGACGTCACCGGCTGACCGTGGCCGGAGCCCTGGCCCGGGGCCGTGGCGGTGCCAGGACCGTCGTGCGGGCCGGGACCCGACTCCGGCTTCTCCGCGGGCGCCAGCAGCGGCAGCGGCTCACCCGGCTCCAGCGCGGGGTCGTCCACGGAGAACGTACGCACCCGGCCCGGCTCCGCCGACCAGGGTGTCTCAAAACGCACCGTCACCCGGCCCACCCCGCTGCCCTGCACCCAGCCCGCGCCGAACTCGCTGTGCCGCACATCCAGCCCCGGCAGCCAGCGCCGCGGTGCCCCGGTGGGCTCGGCGGCCTCCTCCGCGCCCGGCCCCGCGGGCTCGGATGCCTCACCGCCCGCCGCCTGCGCGTCCTCCAGCGCCTCGTGAGCGGCCTGCGCGGCCTGGGCGAACAGATCCTCCTGGGTGAAGTCCGCCAGGCCGCTCACACCCACTCCCAGCAGCCGCACACCCGCCGTGGTGTCCACGCCCTCCAACAGCCGGGCCGCCGCCTCCCGCACCACCGCGGGGTCGTCCGTGGGCCCCCGCAGGGTCTCCGAGCGGGTCATCGTCGAGAAGTCGTACCGCCGGACCTTGAGCACGATCGTGCGCCCCGAGTGGCCCGCCGCGCGCAGCCGCCCCACACAGCGGTCGGCGAGCCGCGCGACCTCCAGCTGCACCCGGGTGCGGTCGGTCAGATCGACGTCGAAGGTGTCCTCCACCGACACGGATTTGGTGTCACGCTCGGCGACCACCGGACGCTCGTCCCGCCCGCAGGCCATCAGATACAGCGACGCCCCATGGGCCCGGCCCAGCAGCCGCACCAGCTCCGCCTCGCCCGCCTCCCGGGTCTCCGCCACGGTGTGGATCCCGGCGCGGCGCAGCGCCTCGGCGGTGGCCGGGCCGACGCCCGGAAGCGTGCGCACCGGCATCGGACCGAGCAGGTCCCGCTCCGTACCGGGCTCGATGACCACCAGACCGTCGGGCTTGGCCTGCTCCGAGGCGATCTTGGCGAGCATCTTGGACCCGGCCAGACCCACCGAGCCGGTCAGCCCGGTCACCGCCCGGATATCGGCCCGCAGGCGCTCCCCCACCGCCCGCGCCGCGCCGACGGCGGGCTCGGTGCCGCCCGCCTCCAGGTCCACGAACGCCTCGTCCAGACTGAGCGGCTCCACCAGCGGCGACAGGGTGTGCAGCAGCGCCATCACGGCTTCGCTGACCTGGCGGTACAAGGCGAAGCGGGGGGTGAGGTACGCGGCGTTCGGACACAGCCGACGGGCCTGCGCCATCGCCATCGCCGAATGCACCCCGAACACCCGCGCCTCGTAGGACGCGGTGGCGACCACGCCCCGCGGGCCGAGGCCGCCCACGATCACCGGCTTCCCGCGCAGGCTGGGCTTGGCCGCCTGCTCCGCCGCGGCGAAGAAGGCGTCCATGTCCAGATGCAGAATCGTCGGCGCACCCCTCACATCTACCGATGCTGCCGCACGCCACTGACATTCCCTTACCGCTCGGTCCGCCGCCGACGCCAAAGCCCCTTCGGCTCACTCGCCGGGCGCGGGGAGCCCCGGGCGGTCAGCCCGCCCTGTTGCGGCGCCGGGCGAGCTCGTCGGCGGGGTTCTGGCCGATCAGCGTCTCGCCGGTGTCCACCCGCTCGCCGTGCAGCTGGGACAGCGCGCTCTCGACATCCCGCCACACCACGCCCACGGCGATCCCGAAAACGCCCTGGCCGCCCTGGAGGAGGTCGACGACCTCATCCGGCGAGGTGCATTCGTAGACGGTGGCGCCGTCACTCATCAGGGTCATCTGGGCGAGGTCGTCCAGCCCGCGGGCGCGCAGATGCTGGACGGCGGCCCGGATGTTCTGCAAGGACACACCGGTGTCCAGCAGCCGCTTGACGATCTTCAGGACGACAACGTCCCGGAAGCTGTACAGCCGCTGGCTCCCCGAGCCGTAGGCGGGCCGTACGCTGGGCTCCACCAGACCGGTACGGGCCCAGTAGTCCAGCTGGCGGTAGGTGATGCCCGCGGCCGCGCACGCTGTCGGTCCGCGGTATCCGATCCGCTCCGTCCCCCCTGTGGCGGGCTCCGCGCCCGGCGGCGCGATCTGTGCCGTGACCCGAGCCTTGAGTGCCGGTTCGGCCGGTGCGCCCCCCTGGAGCGCAAACGGACCGCCGGCCGCCGTGCCGTCGCCGGTGATTCTCACGCCGACCTCCGTCCTCGACCTGCCATCTTGAAGGTAGGCAGTCACCCGGGGTGCGTCAACGATCGCCACACTCGCCACGCCGAGTGATAATCACCCTAAGGGTGGTTTCCCGTGTCCCTCTTCCGGGAAAGGCTACTCGAATGCTCTAGCGAGGACGGGCAGACTTCACCGATGGCCGCTGCCGACCGTCGGTTACTGGCCACTGGTCACTGGCTGCTGGTGCCGAAGTCCTCCGGCGAGATCTGGTCGAGGAATTCGCGGAACTTCTCCACCTCGTCCTCCTGCTCGTCCGGGATCGCGATTCCGGCGTCGTCCAGCACGCCGTCGCTGCCGTAGATCGGCGTCCCGGTACGCAGGGCGAGCGCTATGGCGTCGGAGGGCCGTGCGCTGACCTCGACACCGCTGGCGAACACCAGCTCCGCGTAGAAGACCCCCTCGCGCAGATCCGTGATCCGGACCTCGGTGAGCTGCTGGCCGACCGCCTCCAGCACGTCCTTGAAGAGGTCGTGGGTCAGCGGGCGCGCCGGTGCCATGCCCTGCTGGGCGAAGGCAATGGCCGTCGCCTCCCCTGGTCCGATCCAGATCGGGAGGTAGCGGTCGCCTCCCACCTCGCGCAGGAGCACGATCGGTTGGTTGGAGGGCATTTCCACCCGGACACCCACGACGTCGAGCTCGTTCACACAGCAACCCTAGGACGTGCGCGGCCGGTTTGGATAGTCGGGGCCCGGCCGCTCAGTGCGCCTGGGCCCGCAGAGCCGTCTGCACCAGGGCCGCGTGAAGCCGTACGGAGAGGCTGGCCAGCTCCCGCGCACTGGCCTCCGCATGGGCCCTGGTCTGCGGATTTCGATGCAATCGCAGCGGCGCGACCACCTGCTCGACCAGCCCGGCCTCCCGCTCGGCGGACGCTTTCATGATCCGCAGATGACGTGGCTCCAGACCGAAACGGCCCAGCTCGGCGATGAGCCGGGCCACGGTGACGGCCTCGCTGTCATATCCGCCGTCCCTGGCCGCCGCGATCAGCCCGTACGACTCCCATTCGGCCAGCTCCGCCTCGCTGACCTCGGCCGCCGCCAGCAGCTCGACACGGCCCACCCGGGCGGCCGTGGGGCCGTCCTGGGGGGCCTCGGCGGAGGGGTCCAGCAGCTCACGCTGCCGCTCCCCCTGCGGGCCGGGCAGCTGCGGCCGCTCACCGCGCTCCAGGGCCTCCAGATGCTCCCGGATGACCTTGAGCGGCAGATAGTGGTCCCGCTGCATCCGGAGGATCAGAGCCAGCCGCTCCACATCCCCCTGGCTGAATTTGCGGTAGCCGGACGGGGTGCGCCGCGGCTCCACCAACCCCTCCGCCTCCAAGAAGCGGATCTTGGAGAGGGTGACCTCGGGGAACTCCTCACGCAGCAGATTCAGCACGGTGCCGATGCTCATCGTCCGGCTGCCCGCGGAGGCGGTGCCGGTATCGGCACCGCCCGACGGTGTCTGAAGCATGGACCTCCCCTGACGGGTCAGATGCCGACGCCCCGCTGGCTCGGGTAGAAGACCAGCCGGTACTTCCCGATCTGCACCTCGTCGCCGCTGGTCAGGACCACCGGCGCATCGATCTGCTCGCGGTTGACATACGTCCCGTTGAGGCTGCCGACATCCACGACGGTGAAGCTGCCGTCCTGGCCGCGCCGGAACTCCACATGGCGGCGGGAGACCGTGACGTCATCCAGGAAGATGTCGCTCTGCGGGTGACGGCCGGCCGTGGTCACATCGCTGTCCAGCAGGAACCGGCTGCCGGAATTGGGCCCGCGGCGGACCACCAGCAGCGCCGATCCCAGGGGCAGCGCCTCGACGGCGGCCTGGGCCTCGGGGCTGAGCGAGGGCAGCTGCGTCTGCCCGGTGACCTCCGAGTCATACGCCTCGAGGCCGGAGATCGAAATGGTAGAGGTGGTCTCGGAGGCGCGCTCGGAGGGCGCACCGCCCCGCAGCGGCGCGCCGCAGTTCGAGCAGAACCGGCTGGCCTCGGCATTCCGATGCCCGCACCTCGTACAAACAGGCAAGCCGAACCCTCCACCACTCGAGGTCGATGGTTCTTCGAAACCTATGCGTCCGGCCGCCGAGGGGTCAACAGAAGACGCGCCCCGACCACCCGAAATGTCGCCACCCTGCGCACCACCGACCTGATCCCGGAACAGCGGGCGCTCCTCGCTCCCCCCTCCACTCTCTTCCGCGGCACGCGGGGCACGGTGGCGAGCGGTGCTGCTGCCGCCGTCCTGGCGTGCACTCTTCCCGAACAACTTCCCGAACAACTTCACGGGCGATTCCCCTTGACTGAAACAGACCCGCCCGTGGGGCAGGACAAACCCTCGATGCACACACCGGACGGTCCGGACATCCTCACAACGTCCGTGACCACCAGACAGTTTCCATCACGCGGGACTCTTCCGGTGCGTTGACCCCCCGCGTCCATATGGTCTCCCCGAGAGACCCTCATTTCGAACCGCCTCACCGTGATGACGACCGAGCGTAGTCAGGCCGCTTCGTGGACCGCAAGGCATCCACAACGATCTTCTTCTCCCGCACGATGGACACAGTGGCCTGCTCCTTCTCCAGACTCTGCACCACACCGCCCGGAATGTTGAGCGCCGGCTCCAGATCCTCCGGCTTGCCGATCACCTTGACGACGTACGGGCGCGTCACCCTGCGTCCGTCGATCTCGACCCCTCCGCCGGCGTCGGCGAAGTAGGTATTGGCGACCACCCGCACCTTGCCGATCTGGATCGCCTCGGCGCCCGCCGCCCGCAGCTCCTGGACGGTGTCCAACAGCATGTCGGCCTCCACAGCGCCCCGCGAGTCGCTGATCTTCATCGTGATACCGGGCCCCTGCGCCCCGACCGTACCGGCGAGCACCCCGAGCTGCTGCTCCTTCTGGAGCGTCTGCTTACGGGCCTCCTCGGCCCGGTCCGAGCTGTTCTCCAGCTCGGTCCGCTGGCCCTCGAGACGGCGCTTCTCGTCCTGGAGCCGCTGGGTCCGGTCGTCCAGCTCGTCCAGGATCCGTACCAGGTCCTCCTGGCGGGCGCCGCGCAGCACGCTGTTCTCGTTGGTCGAGCGCACCTGGATGGCCAGACCGAGGCCGAGGCCGAACAGCAACAAGGCGACGATCAGCTGGGCACGGGTCATCCGCGGCGGCCACAGGCCCTTCACCAGACGCTGACGGCCGGTGAGCGGCTTCTCGGCCGCGTCCTCGACCGTACCGTCCTGGCCCTCCGGCGCGGGCCCCGCGGCGTCGTGGGAACCCTTCTGCGGCCTTCCTCCGGGCTCGGCGGCCGAAGCCCCGCCTCCGGCACGCTCCGGTCCGGAGGGCCGAGCGCCAAACGGCTTGCTTCCGGACGGCTTGCTAACGGACGGCTTGGCTCCGTCGGCGGGCCGGGGGTGAGGCCGCTGAGCTCCACCGGACTCGGCGGCTCCGCGCTCACCGCGCGGCTGCTCCAGCGGCAGGGGGCGTCCGGCCGCGGACCTGGCCGACCGGTCCGGTCTGTCCGGCCGCTCGGACTGCCGCTGGGACGGCTGGGGCACGTGTTGCTGCCGGGGCTTACCGTTCCGCTCCGGCCGCTCGTCCTTCCCGGCCTCCGCCTCGGGACGCCCAGGCCGCTCGGGACGGGCGGAACGCTCCGGCGTACCGCGCTCCTCCGACCGCTCCGACCGCTCCGGCTTCTCAGGGGTGTCGTCAGTCGTCATCGGCCTCACGCCCGGAACACATGGCGCCGGATGGCGGCGGCGTTGGAGAAGATCCGGATACCGAGCACCACCACGACCCCCGTGGACAGCTGGGCGCCGACGCCCAGCTTGTCGCCCAGGAACACGATCAGGGCGGCCACCACCACATTGGAGAGGAACGAGACAACGAAGACCTTGTCATCGAAGATCCCGTCCAGCATCGCGCGGAAGCCACCGAACACCGCGTCGAGTGCCGCGACGACGGCGATCGGCAGATAGGGCTCGACCACCGTCGGCACCACGGGTCGGACCACAAGTCCGACCACGACTCCCACGATGAGGCCCAATACGGCGATCACGATGTGCCCTTCCCTGTGTCGGCGGTGTCGGCGCCACCCTTGCCTGCGCCCCCGGCTATCGGCTCTGCGGTACGTACGATCAGACTCGGCGCGGCCGGAAGCCGGACCTTGTCCTGGGCGGAAATGCTGGTGCGGATGTTGTAGTTCTCCTTGAGGACGTGGAGATACTGTCCGTCGGCACTGTCCTGGAAGCGGGTGCTCAGCCGCTGGCCGTCCCCCACCGCGAGCACCGTATACGGCGGCGCCAGCGGCTTGTTGTCGACCAGTATGGCGTCGCCCGCGGCCCTGATCGCCGACAGTGCGGTCAGCCGCTGTCCATTGATCGAGACGGCCTCGGCCCCCGCCTCCCACAGACCGTTGACCACGCGTTGCATATCGTGGTCGCGCACCCTCCCGGTGTCGGAGAAGTCGGCCCTCTCCCGCGGTCCCCCGCCGCTGCTCTCGGCGTGCTTGGCGTCATTGACGACCAGCTTCAGACCGGGACCGGTGACCTCGGTCGCCCCCGCGAGCAGTGCGACCAGATCGCCCCTGGCCCCGCCGTGCTTCTCCAGCGCCTGCCGCTGCTTCTCCCCGACCTCGCCGCGGAGCTTGTCCACGCTCTTGGCGAGCTCGTCCGCGTTCGAGTTCCCCCGCTCGATGCGGTCGATGAGTTCTCCCCGCTCCTTGGCCAGTGTGGGCGCCGATATCCGTGCTTCGGCGGCACCGATGGTCACCACGACCCCCACCAGGACCAGGCCGAGGGCCAGCCCCAGCTTGGCGCGCAGGGTCCGGGGCAGCCCCGACCGCCCAGTCTCCCCGCGCCGAGCGGCCGCCTCCGCGTAACCGTCGTCGAGGCTGTGGTCCATCACATTGGTCAGCAGCGACATCGACGCGTCGAGACGCGGGCGTGGGCTCGGCGTTTCTGTGCTCCGAACGGGGGGCTGCTGCGACATGCCGCACATCGTCGCACGTCGGGGGCGCCGTCACCCAATGGCCCCATCGGCGTGCCGGTTCCGGGGCCGGGAGGTGGCGCCCCGACGCGCACAAAAGCGCCGGAACGACCGCCGGGTCAGCGCCCCGCGCTGTCCACGACGCCGGACCACTCGTCCAGCAGGGCCTGCGCGGAAGCGTCGTCCGGGCCCTCCGCCCACAGATGGGTGACGGCCTCGGCCGGATCCGGGAGCACCATCACCCAGCGCCCATCGGTCTCCACGACGCGGACCCCGTCGGTGGTGTCCACGGAGCGGTCACCCGCGGCCTCCACCACATGCCGCATCACCAGACCCTTGACCGCCCATGGGGTGGCCAGATCACGACGCTGCACATGCGCCCGCGGAATCCTGGCGTCGATCTGACTCAACGTCAACTGGGTACGCGCCACCAGGCCGATCAGCCGGACGAAGGCCGCCGAGCCGTCGAAGACACTGCTGAACTCGGGAATGATGAAGCCACCACGGCCATCGCCGCCGAAAACGGTGGTCTCCGAGCGGGCGACCCGGGTGAGGTCGTCCGCGGCCGTGGTCGTCCACTCCACCTGGGTGCCGTGGTACGCCGCGACCTGCTCGGCGATACGGGTCGTGGTCACCGGAAGCGCCACCCGCCCGCTGCGCCGCTCGGCGGCCACCAGGTCCAGCATGACCAGCAGCGCCCGGTCGTCCTCCACGATGCGGCCCCGCTCGTCCACGAGCGAGAGCCGCTCGCCGACAGGGTCGAAACGCACCCCGAAGGCTGCGCGGGCCGAGGCGACGATCTCACCGAGCCGGGCCAGACCCGAGCGGCGGGCGTCCGCGGTCTCCGTGGGACGCGACTCATTGAGACCGGGGTTGATCGTCAGGGCGTCCACCCCCAGCCGGCCGAGCAGACTCGGGAGCACCAGACCGGCGCTTCCGTTCGAAGCGTCCACGACGACCTTGAGCCCGGACTCGGCGATCCCGCTGATATCCACGGCCCGCAACAGCGATCCGGTGTACGAGTCATAGACGCTCGACGGGAAGCTGAGGTCGCCGATCTCCCCGGGGAACGCCCGGCGGTACTCCTGACGTGCGTAGACCCGGTCCAGCTTCCGCTGGCGGGCCGCGGAAAGATCCGCGCCGCGTTCGTCAAAGAACATGATGTCGACCGAGTCCGGCACCCCGGGCGAGGTACGGATCATGATGCCGCCGGCGCTGCCGCGCGCGGTCTGCTGACGGGCCACCGGCAGCGGTACATTCTCCAGATCCCGCACATCGATGGCACTGGTCTGGAGGGCGGAGATCACGGCCCGCTTCAGGGCGCGCGCACCACGGGAGTGGTCACGTGCCGTGGTGACGGTGGATCCCTTCTTGAGGGTGGTGGCGTACGCCCCGGCGAGCCGCACGGCGAGCTCCGGGGTGATCTCCACATTCAGGATCCCGGAGACACCGCGGGTGCCGAACAGATGGGCCTGTCCGCGGGACTCCCAGATGACCGAGGTGTTGACGAACGCGCCCGCCTCGATGGTCTTGAACGGATAGACGCGCACATTGCCCTGGACGATCGACTCCTCGCCGATCAGGCATTCGTCCCCGATGACCGCGCCGTCCTCGATCCGGGCGGCACGCATGATGTCGGTGTTCTTTCCGATGACACAGCCACGCAGATTGCTCTGCTGGCCGACATACACGTTGTCGTGCACCACGGCCTTGTGAAGGAAGGCCCCGCTCTTCACGACGACGTTCGACCCCACGACGGTGTGCTCACGGATCTCGGCGTCCGCCTCGACCTTGGCGTAGTCCCCGATGTAGAGCGGGCCGCGGAGCACGGCGTCGGGATGGACCTCGGCACCTTCGGCGACCCAGACGCCGGGCGAGATCTCGAAGCCGTCGATTTCGACGTCGACCTTGCCCTCGAGGACATCGGCCTGCGCCTTCACATAGCTCTCATGGGTGCCGACGTCCTCCCAGTAGCCCTCGGCGACATAGCCGCAGATGAGCTTGCCCTCCTTCATGAGCTGCGGGAAGACATCGCCGGACCAGTCCACCGGGACATCGGGCTCGACGTAGTCGAAGACCTCCGGCTCCATGACGTAGATGCCGGTGTTGACCGTGTCGGAGAAGACCTGGCCCCAGGTGGGCTTCTCGAGGAAGCGCTCGACCTTTCCGCCCTCGTCGACGATGGTGATACCGAATTCAAGCGGATTGGGGACGCGGGTCAGGCAGACGGTGACGAGCGCGCCCTTTTCCTTGTGGAAATCGATCAGCTCGGTGAGGTCGAAATCAGTCAGAGCATCACCGGAGATGACCAGAAAGGCATCGTCCTTGAGTGCCTCCTCCGCGTTCTTGACACTGCCGGCGGTTCCGAGTGGCTTCTCCTCGTTGGCGTAGGTGAGCTCCATGCCGAGCTCCTCGCCATCACCGAAGTAGTTCTTCACCAGGGAGGCGAGGAACTGGACGGTCACCACGGTCTCGGACAGCCCATGCCGCTTCAGCAGCCGCAGCACATGCTCCATGATGGGCCGGTTCGCCACGGGCAGCAGCGGTTTGGGCATGGTCGAGGTCATCGGGCGCAGACGAGTTCCCTCGCCTCCCGCCATCACGACGGCCTTCATGTCGGAAGCGTCCTCCTTGAAGAGACGACGGTCATGCCGACCCTGCACGCCCGATGGCCCTGAAACGTGCTTCGGGCACCCGGCCTCAACAGGCTGCCGCTACGGCGAGCTCAGTCGGCCGCGGCGTCCGCCCTGACAAGTCGGCGGACCTGAACCACGTAGAGGACTCCTGCCCACCAATAGAGTGTTGTACCCCATCCGGCGAACGCCCATCCGAAAATTGCGGCGGTCGTGTGAAGCCAGCCGCTTCCATCACTCAGAAGGAGCAAGGGGAAGGCGTACATCAGGTTGAAGGTGGCCGCCTTACCGAGGAAGTTCACCTGCGGTGGCGGATAACCGTGGCGGCGGAGGATCCACACCATCACAAGCAGTACCAACTCCCGGGCGAGGAGTGCCGCGGTGAGCCAGATGGGCAGGATCTCGCGCCAGGTGAGGCCGACGAGTGTAGACAGAATGTAGAGGCGGTCGGCCGCCGGATCGAGGATCCGGCCAAGGCTGGAGATCTGGTTCCAGCGACGGGCCAACTTGCCGTCGAGATAGTCGCTCACACCGCTGAGCGCCAGGAGCAACAGGGCCCAGCCATCACTGTTGGGCCCGCCGAACTCGGGCCGGAGGATCAGCCACAGGAAAAGCGGCACGCCGACGAGGCGCGCGGCGCTGAGGATGTTCGGGATCGTGAGTACACGGTCCGTCTGAACGCGTGTCTCCTGAACCTCCACCCGGGAGCCTCCTGCGAGAACGTTCCGATGATGCCTCATGACCCTACCGGTAGGGACGGACCGCCCTCGCACCGGGGCGGGACGACAGAGACAACAAAAAGCCCCCGAAGGGAAATATTGTTCCCTTCGGGGGCTTTTGCAGAATTTGTTCGGCGGCGTCCTACTCTCCCACAGGGTCCCCCCTGCAGTACCATCGGCGCTGAAAGGCTTAGCTTCCGGGTTCGGAATGTAACCGGGCGTTTCCCTAACGCAATGACCACCGAAACACTATAAAGTTGAACCGGAAAATTCGACACGGTTCATTACTTCAGAACCAACACAGTGGACGCGAGCAACTGAGGACAAGCCCTCGGCCTATTAGTACCAGTCAACTCCACCGGTCACCCGGCTTCCATATCTGGCCTATCAACCCAGTCGTCTACTGGGAGCCTTACCCTCTCAAGGAGGTGGGAGCCCTCATCTCGAAGCAGGCTTCCCGCTTAGATGCTTTCAGCGGTTATCCCTCCCGAACGTAGCCAACCAGCCATGCCCTTGGCAGGACAACTGGCACACCAGAGGTTCGTCCGTCCCGGTCCTCTCGTACTAGGGACAGCCCTTCTCAAGACTCCTACGCGCACAGCGGATAGGGACCGAACTGTCTCACGACGTTCTAAACCCAGCTCGCGTACCGCTTTAATGGGCGAACAGCCCAACCCTTGGGACCGACTCCAGCCCCAGGATGCGACGAGCCGACATCGAGGTGCCAAACCATCCCGTCGATATGGACTCTTGGGGAAGATCAGCCTGTTATCCCCGGGGTACCTTTTATCCGTTGAGCGACGGCGCTTCCACAAGCCACCGCCGGATCACTAGTCCCGACTTTCGTCCCTGCTCGACCCGTCAGTCTCACAGTCAAGCTCCCTTGTGCACTTACACTCAACACCTGATTGCCAACCAGGCTGAGGGAACCTTTGGGCGCCTCCGTTACCCTTTAGGAGGCAACCGCCCCAGTTAAACTACCCACCAGACACTGTCCCTGATCCGGATCACGGACCCAGGTTAGACATCCAGCACGACCAGAGTGGTATTTCAACAACGACTCCACACTGACTGGCGTCAGCGCTTCACAGTCTCCCACCTATCCTACACAAGCCGAACCGAACACCAATATCAAGCTATAGTAAAGGTCCCGGGGTCTTTCCGTCCTGCTGCGCGAAACGAGCATCTTTACTCGTAATGCAATTTCACCGGGCCTATGGTTGAGACAGTCGAGAAGTCGTTACGCCATTCGTGCAGGTCGGAACTTACCCGACAAGGAATTTCGCTACCTTAGGATGGTTATAGTTACCACCGCCGTTTACTGGCGCTTAAGTTCTCAGCTTCGCCAACCCGAAGGTCGACTAACCGGTCCCCTTAACGTTCCAGCACCGGGCAGGCGTCAGTCCGTATACATTGCCTTACGGCTTCGCACGGACCTGTGTTTTTAGTAAACAGTCGCTTCTCGCTGGTCTCTGCGGCCACCACCAGCTCCGGAGGTAAACTCCATCACCAGCAATGGCCCCCCTTCTCCCGAAGTTACGGGGGCATTTTGCCGAGTTCCTTAACCATAGTTCACCCGAACGCCTCGGTATTCTCTACCTGACCACCTGAGTCGGTTTAGGGTACGGGCCGCCATGAAACTCGCTAGAGGCTTTTCTCGACAGCATAGGATCATCCACTTCACCACAATCGGCTCGGCATCAGGTCTCAGCCCTATATGTGCGACGGATTTACCTACCGCACGGCCTACACCCTTACCCCGGGACAACCACCGCCCGGGCTGGACTACCTTCCTGCGTCACCCCATCACTTACCTACTACCACCTAGGGTCAGCGGCTCCACCACTCCCCCTCACTCCGAAGAGATCAGAGGCGGCTTCACGGCCTTAGCATCAGAGGATTCGATATTGGGCGCTTCAAAGCGGGTACCGGAATATCAACCGGTTGTCCATCGACTACGCCTGTCGGCCTCGCCTTAGGTCCCGACTTACCCTGGGCAGATCAGCTTGACCCAGGAACCCTTAGTCAATCGGCGCACACGTTTCCCACGTGTGTATCGCTACTCATGCCTGCATTCTCACTCGTGAACCATCCACAACTCGCTTACACGGCTGCTTCACCCGGCACACGACGCTCCCCTACCCAACCCAGCCCCCGTTAGGGGTACATGCTGGATTGACACGACTTCGGCGGTATACTTGAGCCCCGCTACATTGTCGGCGCGGAATCACTTGACCAGTGAGCTATTACGCACTCTTTCAAGGATGGCTGCTTCTAAGCCAACCTCCTGGTTGTCTCTGCGACTCCACATCCTTTCCCACTTAGCATACGCTTAGGGGCCTTAGTCGATGCTCTGGGCTGTTTCCCTCTCGACCATGGAGCTTATCCCCCACAGTCTCACTGCCGCGCTCTCACTTACCGGCATTCGGAGTTTGGCTAAGGTCAGTAACCCGGTAGGGCCCATCGCCTATCCAGTGCTCTACCTCCGGCAAGAAACACACGACGCTGCACCTAAATGCATTTCGGGGAGAACCAGCTATCACGGAGTTTGATTGGCCTTTCACCCCTAACCACAGGTCATCCCCCAGGTTTTCAACCCTGGTGGGTTCGGTCCTCCACGAAGTCTTACCTCCGCTTCAACCTGCCCATGGCTAGATCACTCCGCTTCGGGTCTTGAGCGTGCTACTCAACCGCCCTATTCGGACTCGCTTTCGCTACGGCTTCCCCACACGGGTTAACCTCGCAACACACCGCAAACTCGCAGGCTCATTCTTCAAAAGGCACGCAGTCACGACCGTGCTCCGAAGAACACGGCGACGCTCCCACGGCTTGTAGGCACACGGTTTCAGGTACTATTTCACTCCGCTCCCGCGGTACTTTTCACCATTCCCTCACGGTACTATCCGCTATCGGTCACCAGGGAATATTTAGGCTTAGCGGGTGGTCCCGCCAGATTCACACGGGATTTCTCGGGCCCCGTGCTACTTGGGTGGTTCTCAAGCAAGTTGCCGACATTTCAGCTACGGGGGTCTTACCCTCTACGCCGGGCCTTTCGCATGCCCTTCGCCTACATCAACAATTTCTGACTCACCGACCGGCCGGCAGACCGATCAAGAGAACTCCCACAACCCCGCATGCGCAACCCCTGCCGGGTATCACACACATACGGTTTGGCCTCATCCAGTTTCGCTCGCCACTACTCCCGGAATCACGGTTGTTTTCTCTTCCTGCGGGTACTGAGATGTTTCACTTCCCCGCGTTCCCTCCACACTGCCTATGTGTTCAGCAGCGGGTGACAGCCCATGACGACTGCCGGGTTTCCCCATTCGGACACCCCCGGATCAAAGCTCGGTTGACAGCTCCCCGGGGCCTATCGCGGCCTCCCACGTCCTTCATCGGTTCCTGGTGCCAAGGCATCCACCGTGCGCCCTTAAAAACTTGGCCACAGATGCTCGCGTCCACTGTGCAGTTCTCAAATAACGACCCGTGACCCGTCACCCACACCACACGGCATGGAACACCGGGACCGGCCGAAGGACAAACCCATACGAGTCCGTACCCTCAGACACCCAACAGCGTGCCCGACACCGCCCCGTCAGCTTGACCCCGCGTTCCACGCCCCCGAAGAGGCAGTACTAGCAGACAGCTTCCGAAACAATGCCGAGTAGTCAACGTTCCACCCATGAGCAACCGTGCAAGACACTTGCTTGCAGTCGGCTATGTGCTCCTTAGAAAGGAGGTGATCCAGCCGCACCTTCCGGTACGGCTACCTTGTTACGACTTCGTCCCAATCGCCAGTCCCACCTTCGACGATTCCCTCCCACAAGGGGTTGGGCCACCGGCTTCGGGTGTTACCGACTTTCGTGACGTGACGGGCGGTGTGTACAAGGCCCGGGAACGTATTCACCGCAGCAATGCTGATCTGCGATTACTAGCGACTCCGACTTCATGGGGTCGAGTTGCAGACCCCAATCCGAACTGAGACCGGCTTTTTGAGATTCGCTCCACCTCGCGGCTTCGCAGCTCATTGTACCGGCCATTGTAGCACGTGTGCAGCCCAAGACATAAGGGGCATGATGACTTGACGTCGTCCCCACCTTCCTCCGAGTTGACCCCGGCAGTCTCCTGTGAGTCCCCATCACCCCGAAGGGCATGCTGGCAACACAGAACAAGGGTTGCGCTCGTTGCGGGACTTAACCCAACATCTCACGACACGAGCTGACGACAGCCATGCACCACCTGTACACCGACCACAAGGGGGCACCCATCTCTGGATGTTTCCGGTGTATGTCAAGCCTTGGTAAGGTTCTTCGCGTTGCGTCGAATTAAGCCACATGCTCCGCCGCTTGTGCGGGCCCCCGTCAATTCCTTTGAGTTTTAGCCTTGCGGCCGTACTCCCCAGGCGGGGAACTTAATGCGTTAGCTGCGGCACGGACAACGTGGAATGTCGCCCACACCTAGTTCCCAACGTTTACGGCGTGGACTACCAGGGTATCTAATCCTGTTCGCTCCCCACGCTTTCGCTCCTCAGCGTCAGTATCGGCCCAGAGATCCGCCTTCGCCACCGGTGTTCCTCCTGATATCTGCGCATTTCACCGCTACACCAGGAATTCCGATCTCCCCTACCGAACTCTAGCCTGCCCGTATCGAATGCAGACCCGGGGTTAAGCCCCGGGCTTTCACATCCGACGCGACAAGCCGCCTACGAGCTCTTTACGCCCAATAATTCCGGACAACGCTCGCGCCCTACGTATTACCGCGGCTGCTGGCACGTAGTTAGCCGGCGCTTCTTCTGCAGGTACCGTCACTTGCGCTTCTTCCCTGCTGAAAGAGGTTTACAACCCGAAGGCCGTCATCCCTCACGCGGCGTCGCTGCATCAGGCTTTCGCCCATTGTGCAATATTCCCCACTGCTGCCTCCCGTAGGAGTCTGGGCCGTGTCTCAGTCCCAGTGTGGCCGGTCGCCCTCTCAGGCCGGCTACCCGTCGTCGCCTTGGTAGGCCATCACCCCACCAACAAGCTGATAGGCCGCGGGCTCATCCTGCACCGCCGGAGCTTTCCACCACCAGACCATGCGGTCGGTGGTCATATCCGGTATTAGACCCCGTTTCCAGGGCTTGTCCCAGAGTGCAGGGCAGATTGCCCACGTGTTACTCACCCGTTCGCCACTAATCCCCGGCCGAAACCGGTTCATCGTTCGACTTGCATGTGTTAAGCACGCCGCCAGCGTTCGTCCTGAGCCAGGATCAAACTCTCCGTGAATGCTTCCGGGATATCCCGGCAACACTGCACGAGAGCGGAACCACCGGAGGAATAGTCCGATGGTTCACAGCGTCCTCGCTGTGTGTTTTTCAAAGGAACCTCGTCCACGAGTGGACGGGGTATCAACATATCTGGCGTTGACTTTTGGCACGCTGTTGAGTTCTCAAGGAACGGACGCTTCCTTCGAAACCGTTTCACCGGTTTCTCCGGGCGCTTCCCTTCGGTGTTTCACACGCTATCAGACCATTTCCGTGTCTCGAACCGGTGTCCCTCGCACGGCATGCGAAAGCGGATCCGAGAATTGGATCTAGTAACTGAAGGTGCCGCCCTTGACCTGGACGCGCTCGCAGTTGACTGCGATGCTTCATCCGGTGGGCAGGCATACGACAGTACAGGTCCCCGCACAGCCATGGCAAATCGATTCGTCGCCCCCGGACGCTCTCCGGCATGCGCCGCGCGTGCGGAATCCAAAGTTCCTATGACTTACGCTTCTGCGCAGTGCGCTGTCCGGTACAGGCGGTGACGGCGCGTGATGAATCTTCGCCCCTGGGAGGCTTCCCATGACCACCGTGACGTCCCCCCTCGCCGGGCGTGCGATCGGTCTCGCTGCGGTCCCCGACCCGGTGTTCTCCGGCGCCATGGTCGGTCCGGGTACAGCGGTCGATCCGGTGCTGGAACCGTGCGTGGCCGTGGCCCCGGTCGACGGCATCGTCGTCTCCCTGCACCCGCACGCGTTTGTGGTCGTGGACGTCGAGGGGCACGGTGTGCTCACCCACCTGGGGATCGACACGGTGCAGCTGAACGGTGAGGGCTTCGAGGTGCTCATCAACAAGGGGGACACCGTCCGGCGCGGGGACGCGATCGTGCGCTGGGACCCGAACGTCGCCGTGGCCGCGGGGAAGTCGCCGATCTGTCCCGTTGTGGCCCTGGAGGCCGCCGCGGACAACCTGGCCGCCGTCAGCGACGGCGACACTGAGGTGAAGACGGGCGACGCACTCTTCACATGGACCTGAGCCGGATGTGAGCCCGGCGCCGGCGGGGCCGGACCGGGCGCGATCGCGGCGAGTACGACATCCACCATGGCGGGGTTCCGCCGTATCGACCGGGGACGGGTGACATGGAGACAACGCTGCGAGGCGTCGGTGTGAGCCACGGGGTGGCGATCGGCCAGGTGCGGCACATGGGCACGGCGGTGCTGGAACCGCCGGCCAAGCAGATTCCGGCCGACGACGCACCGCGTGAGCAGGGTCGTGCCCGTCAGGCCGTCGAGGCCGTGTCCGCCGATCTGATCGCGCGCGGCAATCTGGCGGGCGGCGAGGCGCAGGCCGTGCTCGAGGCGCAGGCCATGATGGCGCAGGACCCCGAGCTGATGGCCGATGTCGAGCGGCGTATCGCGGTGGGCAGCACGGCCGAGCGCGCGGTCTACGACGCGTTCGCCGCGTACCGGGCGCTGCTGGCGGGGGCCGGTGAGTATCTGGCGGGCCGGGTGGCCGACCTGGATGACGTACGGAATCGGATCGTGGCGCGGTTGCTGGGTGTGCCGATGCCGGGGGTGCCGGACAGCGATGAGCCGTATGTGCTGATCGCCCGTGATCTGGCACCGGCGGACACCGCGCTGCTCGACCCGACGCTGGTCCTGGGCTTTGTCACCGAGGAGGGCGGGCCGACCAGCCACAGCGCGATCCTCGCCCGCGCCCTGGGAGTTCCGGCCGTGGTCGCGCTGCCGGGTGCCGGGGAGCTGATCGAGGGCACCGTGATCGCCGTGGACGGCAGTACGGGTGAGATCTTCGTGGCGCCGAACGAGGAGAAGCGGGCCGAGCTGACCCGGGCGGCCGAGGAGCGCCGGGCCGCGCTGGCCGCGTCCTCCGGTCCGGGCGCGACGTCCGACGGCCACAAGGTGCCGTTGCTGGCGAATGTGGGGGGTCCGGCGGATGTGCCGGCGGCGGTCGAGGCGGGTGCGGAGGGGGTGGGGCTGTTCCGTACCGAGTTCCTGTTCCTGGACGACAGCGCCAAGGCGCCGTCGGAGGAGAAGCAGACCGAGGCGTACCGGCAGGTACTGGAGGCGTTCCCCGAGGGCCGTGTGGTGGTACGGGTGCTGGACGCGGGCGCGGACAAGCCGCTGGACTTCCTCACCCCCGCCGAAGAGCCCAACCCGGCACTGGGCGTACGCGGTCTGCGCACCCTGCTGGACCACCCGGATGTGCTGCGCACCCAGCTGACGGCACTGGCCAAGGCGGCCGAGGGACTACCGGTCTATCTCGAGGTGATGGCCCCGATGGTGGCCGACCGGACCGACGCGAAGGCATTCGCCGACGCCTGCCGCCAGGCGGGCCTTCAGGCCAAGTTCGGCGCGATGGTGGAGATCCCCTCCGCCGCCCTGCGAGCACGCTCGATCCTCCAGGAGGTCGAGTTCCTCTCGCTGGGCACCAACGATCTCGCGCAGTACACCTTCGCCGCCGACCGCCAGGTCGGCGCCGTCTCCCGGCTCCAGGACCCCTGGCAGCCCGCACTCCTGGACCTGGTCGCGGCATCCGCCGAAGCCGCCAGGGCCGAAGGCAAGAGCTGCGGCGTATGCGGCGAAGCCGCCGCCGACCCGCTGCTGGCCTGCGTCCTGACCGGCCTGGGCGTCACCAGCCTCTCCATGGGCGCCGCATCCCTCCCCTACGTACGCGCCACCCTCGCCAAACACACCCTCGCCCAGTGCGAACGCGCCGCCGCCGCAGCACGCGCCGCCGACACCGCCGAGGACGCCCGCCGCGCCGCGCAGGCGGTGCTGTCCGGCGAATGAGCCGGAGGGCCGCGCAACCCGGGTGTCACCAGGGCCCGTTCCCCGCCGCGACAATCGCGGCGGGGAACGGGCCTTGTGCTGTGATCACCCCTCCTCGGGCCGGGTGTCCTCGGCGGGCCGGGTGAGTGGGATGCCCGCCCGGTACTCGACGCCGTGCTCCGGCGGGATCGGCTCGCCGGTCTCCGCGTCGGTGCAGTACGCGGTGAACACCTCCGCCTCGCTCAGCGGCCGGAGCCAGCCGTCGTGCAGTGCCCAGCCGCGCACCCGGTCCCGCGCCCCGGGCAGGGAGCTGCGCAGCACGATGCCCCCTGGGCTCCGGGTGGCGATGCCGCAGGCCAGCACGGTGCGGAAGACCTGGGCGCCGGGCTCGGCCGCGCGCGCCGGGCGCTCTCCCCGCGCCTCGGCGTGCACCACCGCGATCAACGAGGTGCCGCCCGCCGGGACGCTGCACACCAGATGGTGCACACCGGGCCCCGCCGCCTCCAGCACCGCGCGCAGCGCGGCGGCGGCACGCTCGGCCGCCGCGCCGGCGATGCCGTCACCGGCGCCCGCCCGGGAGAGCAGGGCCGTGGCGTACTCCAGGGTGGCCCGCTCCTCGGCCGCGCCGATCAGGCGCGGCACCAGACGGTCCATCGGCTCTCCGTCGTAGGTCACGGTGCCGCCCGCGGCGGCCGTCTCCGCCGTGTAACGGGTGCGGGCGGCGGGGGTGTCGGGGTCGAGCCGGGCGTCCGCGCAGAACTCCGCGTAGCCGTCCGGGTCGAAGAGGGCGACCGCCGTGTGTACGCCCTGTGCGGCGAGCGCGCGCAGCAGCCCCTCCATCTGCCGCAGATAGTGGGTGTGGTCGTCGAAGGTGAACGACGCATAGCGCCGCATGGCCGTGAAGTCCCGCTCGTCCGCCAACAGCGCCACGGTGCTGGGCACTTCTCTCCGCAGGGCCCGCCGCGCGGTGAGCCGCTTCGTCCTCCCCCGGCCGCCGCCGGGCCCGGCCCGGTGCCTGCCCCGTCCGCTCCGCTTCCTGCCGCCGTGCCTGGTGTGCGCCATGACTCCCCCTCAGCGCCCGTGGGTCAATGCTCACTCACCGTAACCGGGGCCACTGACAACGCTCCGTCGCCGCGGTCGCGGACCAGGTGGCGCTGGGCGCCGCACATCGCGGCCAGCCCGGCGCCGAAGCCGAGCCAGCCGAGGGGGCCCGCGGCGATCGCGGCAGTCACCGCGAAGGGGCCCACGCTGCGCTGCACGGCCTGGGCCAGACCGTGCACTCCGAGGTAGGCGCCCTGTGCGCCGGGCGGGGCGAGGGCGACGGACAGCTCCCAGGAGATCGTGGCGTGCAGCATCTCCGCGACGGTGAAGGCGGTCGCGGCGAGCACCAGCGCGGCGACCGCGAGCCAGGTCGCGCCGACGGTCGAGGCGGCCAGCGCGGCGCCGCCGAGGAGGAAGGCGCCCGCCAGCGGCCACAGTGTGGCGCGGGCGGTGTGCGGGGTGGCCCCGAACCGCGCCAGCGGGACCTGGAAGAGCACCACGAGCACGTTGTTGAGGACCAGCAGCAGGGGCACCAGCTCATGGGGTGCGTTGGTGGCGGTCGCGGCCCACAGCGGCAGGCCGATCTTGAAGACGGAGTCATCGAGGAAGAGGACGGCCTCGGTGGCGGTGAAGGTGAGATAGCCGCGATCGCGCCAGGGGTTGGGGGGTGCGGCGGCGGGTGCGGTCCGCCGCGGCGTCTGGTGCTTGTTCTGTTCGCTTCGAGGGTCGGACGAGGCCACGACGCGTGTGGCCGAGGGCGGTTCGGCGCAGCCGAAGGTGATCAGGGCGGCGGCGACGAAGGAGAGGGCGTCGCCGATGAGGAGCCAGCGGTAGACGGCGAGGGAGCCACCGGTGAGCGCCGCGGCCGCGATGAGTCCGCCGACGGCCCAGCCGGTGTTGGCGGCGGTGCGGTTGATGGCCTGGTAGCGGGCGCGGTCGGAGCCCGCGACACGGGTCGCGTAGAGCTTGGTGAGGACGGCGGAGGCGCGGTCACCGACGCTGCCCAGGGAGGCGATGGCGAGCAGCAGGCGCAGATCGGTGGTGCTGAGGAGGGCCAGCGAGGCGACGGCGCGCACGAGTTGGACGGCGATCAGCAACGGGCGCAGCGGGACGCGATCGGCGAGCACGCCGCCGAGGGGCGGTCCCGCGATGCCGACGGCGCCGGACACGCCGAGCAGCAGGCCGATTTCGGTGGTGGTGAGCCCGGCGGCGTAGGTGAAGTAGAGGGCGGCGGTGGCGCCCCACAGTCCCGAGCCGACCCGGTCGACGAAGCTGACGACCAGCATCCGGCGGCCGTCCCGGCCACCGGGGATGCGCTTGCCGAGCGGGATGCGCTCGGCGGGTGCGGTGCGCCTCCATGGCTTGCTCACCTGGTTTCCCCCTGATGCGAGTTGACCCGTACTCACGCGGTTGCACGAGTTGACACGTTATTTTGTGTTGGTACAGAATATTTTCTGTGGCGACACAATATGAGATCACTGGCACCACGGCCAAGGGAATCGCCTCATCGATCGAACAGGGCGTCATGGACGGGGCGTTGGCGCCCGGCACCGCGCTGCCTCCGGTGCGCCGCCTGGCCGAGCGGCTCGGCGTCAGTCCCGGCACGGTCGCGACGACCTACAAGGAGCTGCGCCGCCGCGGGATCGTGATGACGCACGGGCGGGGCGGCACGGTGATCGCCGAGGCTCCCGCGGTCGCCTCACGCCGTCCGCCGCCGGTGCCCGACGGAGTGCTCGATCTGGCGGGCGGTCATCCCGATCCCGCGTTCCTGCCCGCCGCGCTGCCGTCCGCGCGGCTCTCCCCCGGCATCCGGTCGCACCGCGCCCGGCCCCGGCTGGCCGGACTGGAAGAGCTGGCCGGCGCCTGGTACGAGCGTGACGGCGTACCGAGCGAGCACATCACCTTCGCCCAGGGCGCGCTGGACTGCATCGCGCGGCTGCTGTCGGTCGAGCTCACCCCCGGTGACGCGGTAGCCATGGAGGACCCCGGCTATCACCATCTGCTCGATCTGGTCCCGGCGTTGGGGCTGCGCACCGTGCCGGTGGCGGTGGACGACGAGGGGATTCGGCCCGACGCGCTACGGGCGGCACTGCGCTCGGGGGTGCGCGCCGTCGTATGCAGTCCGCGCTCGCAGAATCCGTACGGCGGCTGGTTCACGGAGGAGCGCCGGGCGGCGCTGCTCGAGGTGCTGGACGGCGCGCCCGAGGTGCTGGTCATCGAGGACGACCACGCCGCGGACATCGCCGGGGTGCCGCTGCACAGCCTGACCACCGGGGGGCTGGCGCGCTGGGCCCAGGTGCGTACGGTCTCCAAGCACCTGGGAACGGATCTGCGCTGGGGCGCGCTCGCCTGCGACCGGACGACGCTGGCACGCCACGACGGACGGCTGCTGCTGACCTCGGGCTGGGTCAGCCATGTCCTCCAGGAGACGGTGACCCGGCTGATGACCGACCCGGAGACCCGGGCCCTGGTCGACAGCGCGCGCACCGCCTGCGCGCTGCGGCGCGAGGCCCTGCTCACCGAGCTGTCGGCCCGTGGGATCGCCGCGCACGGAGCCAGCGGCATGAATGTGTGGGTGCCGGTCCGGGACGAGGCGGCCGTGGTCAACGGGCTGCGGACACACGGCTGGTGGGTGGCCGCGGGGGCCCGGTTCCGGCTGGCGTCCGCGCCGGGCGTACGGATCACGACGGCGGGTCTCGCGGCCGCCGACGCGGGGCCGCTGGCGGCGGATCTGGCGGCGGTGCTGGGTGAGTCACAGGTGACGTACGGCGGATAGATCCGCCGTACGCCACTCCTGTCCGCCGTACGTCTGCCCCTGTCCGCCGTACGCCACCCTGCCCGCCGTACGTCGCCCCTGACCGCCGTACGTCGCCCTGTCCTGTCGGGCCGGCCGCCGGGAACGCGGTTGTCAGCCGGTCTGTGTCCGCTTCTCCCGGGCCAGCCGCTCGTAGAAGTGCAGCAGTTCCGCGTTGTCCACCGAGCCGGGGTTGACCGCCTTGTCCATCGGGGTGCCCTGGAGGAGGCGCTTGACCGGGACCTCGATGCGCTTGCCGGTGAGGGTGTGCGGTACGCCCGGCACCTCGATGATCTCGTCGGGGACATGGCGCGGGGAGAGGTTCTCACGGATCGTCCGCTTGATGCGGTCGCGCAGCCCCTCGTCCAGCGTCGCCCCCGGCGCGAGATGGACGAACAGCGGCATCCAGTAGCCGCCGTCGGGCTGCTCGACACCGATCACCAGGGACTCGCGGATCTCGGGCAGCCGCTCGACCGCCTCGTAGATGTCGGCCGAACCCATCCGCACGCCCTGCCGGTTGAGCGTGGAGTCCGAGCGGCCGTGGATGACCACGGTGCCGCGGTCGGTGAGGGTGATCCAGTCCCCGTGCCGCCAGGCGCCGGGGAACATCTCGAAGTAACTGTCGCGGTAGCGGCTGCCGTCGGGGTCGTTCCAGAAGCGCACCGGCATCGACGGCATGGGCTGGGCGACGATCAGCTCGCCGACCTCGTCGACCACCGGCTTGCCCTGTGCGTCCCACGCCTGGAGGTCGGTGCCCAGGCTCGGGGCCTGGAGTTCACCGATGTACACCGGGAGGGTGGGTACGGCCCCGGCGAAGCAGCTGCACACATCGGTGCCACCGCTGACCGAGGCGATCCACATGTCCTCCGCCACCTCGTCGTGGATCCAGCGGAAACCGTCGGGCGGCAGCGGGGATCCGGTGGTGGCGACGCACTGCACACGCGAGAGGTCGAAGTCGCGGCCCGGGTGGACCCCGGCCTTGCGGCAGGCCATGACGTACGCGGCGGAGGTGCCGTAGAGCGTGGTGCCGGTGCGCTCGGCCACCCGCCACTGGGCGGCGGTGTCCGGGTAGCCGGGGCTGCCGTCGTAGAGGACCACCGTGGCGCCCACCAGCAGGCCGGACACCAGGAAGTTCCACATCATCCAGCCGGTGGAGGTGTACCAGAAGAAGCGGTCGGCGGGCCCGAGGTCGCAGTGCAGGCCCACCTGCTTGAGGTGCTCCAGCAGGATGCCGCCCTGGGACTGCACGATCGCCTTGGGCAGTCCGGTGGTGCCGGAGGAGTAGAGCACCCACAGCGGATGGTCGAAGGGCAGCGGTGCGAAGACCGGCTCGACCGCTTCGCTCACCACCGCGTCCCAGTCGAGCGCGCCCTCGGGGGCCGGGGTGCCCAGCAGCGGGATGTGCACGACGGCGCGCAGGGTGGGCAGCTCGCGGCGCAACTCGGCCACGGTCTCGGCGCGGTCGTGTGTCTTGCCGCCGTAGCGGTAGCCGTCGACCGTGAACAGGACCACCGGCTCGACCTGCTGGAAGCGGTCCAGAACACTGCGGGCGCCGAAGTCGGGGGCGCAGGAGGTCCATACGGCCCCGACGGCGGCGGTGGCGAGGAGGGCGATCGTGGCCTGGGGGATGTTGGGGAGATAACCGCTGACCCGGTCACCGGGGCGTACGCCGAGGCGGCGCAGCTCGGCGGCGACCGCGCCGACCTGGCCGCGCAGCTCCGCCCAGGTCATGGGGGTGACCTCCTGCGTCTCGTCGACGTGGAGAAGGGCGGGGGCGTCGGCACGGGCCGGGTCCTCCCCCGCGCGCAGCGCATGCTCGGCGTAGTTGAGGGTGGCGCCGGGGAACCAGCGGGCGCCGGGCATGGCGGGGTCCGCGAGCACCGTCTCGTACGGGGTGGTGAAGCGCACCTCGAACCACTCGGCGACGGCCGCCCAGAAGGTCGCCAGCTCCGCCACGGACCAGCGGTGCAGCGTGGCGTAGCTCGCGGCCGGGTCGTCCGGGGTCGCGGCGGGCGCGCCGTGCCGCTCGGCGGCCCAGGTGTGGAAGCGGGTCAGCTGGGACCGGGCGATCCGGTCCGCTCCGGGCTGCCACAGGGGCCTGGGCAGAGGTTCGGAGTGCGCTGAGGTGTTCATGTGTGTCGGCTCCCGGGCTGTCGGCGTGGGCCACGCTGCCCACGTCGTCCGCGTCAACTGTGCGACGGCGTCGTGGCGGTCTGGTCTGGTCTGGTCTGGTCCGGTCTGATTCGTGCAGGCGATGTGTACGGTGTGTACGCTCTGTGCGATCTGGGTCGGCTCGTCGGTGTCCGTGCAGGACGATGCCATGTGATCGATCTCCGCACCAGGGGCGCCACTCCACATCCGGCCGGGAAGGAGTGTGGCCGGACCACGGGTGAACGGCAGTTGAACTGTGGTCTGCACCGGCTCCGTCAGTGGCAGGGTGAGCAGTATGGATGCGCGTGACCTGGTGCGGTCGGGGAAGCTGGTTCGGTCGGTGAAGGCGGTCGGTACGGCGCGGGGGCTGCGGTCTCTGCGGGCGGCGTGGCTGCGGCGGCGTTCGGACGCGGCGGGGCTGCCGCGGCGGGGCCCGGAGCTGGCCCGGGTGCCGGGTGTGGTGACCGGGGCGGATCCGCAGCCCGGCGGCGGCATGGTGCGGTTCGCGCGGTCGTCGCTGCGGGTGCGGGTGACGACGGGCGGCGCGGTGTTCTGCGGCTGGGACGGGGCGACGCCGGAACCGTCGTACGCGCTGGTCCGGGGCTGCCCGGAGGTGGATGACCGGGCGGTGCTGGAACCGGACACGGTCGGCGGCTGGCGGGTGGTGTCCGAGCGGGTCACGGTGGCGGTCTCCCGGCTGGGCGCGGTGGAGGTGCGGACGCCGGGCGGGGTGCTGCTCCGCCGCGATCTTCCGCCGCGCTGGTGGGAACCGGCCGCCGCAGTGGCCGGATCGGCACAGGAGGACTCGGCACAGGAGGATTCGGCACAGCAGGAGCGGGACGGGGGCGGGCCCGACGGGGAGCGGCCGCTCGGCGAGGGCGCCCGCTGGCAGCAGCGGTCCGAGGTGGCGGCGGACGCCCGGTTCTTCGGGCTCGGCGGGCGGTCGTCGGGGCCACGGCTGCGGGACGGCCGGTACCGGCTGTGGAACACCGACCCGGGGGGCGCCTTCCGGCCGGGTGACGATCCGCTCTCGCTCACCGTGCCGTTGCAGCTGGTGGTGGCGGACGCGGGCACCCATCTGGTGTTCCACGACAACTCGTGGGACGGCTCGGTCACCCTGCGGGAGGGTGAGGAGGGCCAGGGTTCCGGCCATGACCGTCCGGGCGGCTGCTGGACGCGGATGGAGGGCGGCCCGCTGCGCTACTGGGTGATCGTGGGCACCCCGGCGCGGGTGATGCACAGCTGGGCGTCGCTGACCGGCGCCCCGGCGGTCCCGCCCGCCTGGGCGCTCGGCCATCAGCACGCCCGGTGGGGCTTCGGCGACGCGGACGAGGTACGCCGGGTGGTGGCCGGCTACCGGGAGCGCGGGCTGCCGCTGTCCGCGCTGCATCTGGACATCGACCACTACGCGGGGAACCGGGTGTTCACGGTGGACACCGAGCGCTTCCCCGATCTGCCCGGTCTCGCCGCCGAGCTGCGGGGCGAGGGCGTACGGCTGGTGTCGATCGTCGATCCGGCGGTGAAGGCGGAGCCGGGTGACGCGGTGTACGACAGCGGCTCGGCGGCCGATGTGTTCGTACGCGACGCCCTGGGCCTGGAGGTGCGCGGTGAGGTGTGGCCGGGTGAGTCGGTGTTCCCGGACTTCACCGATCCGCGGGTGCGCAAATGGTGGGGCGCGCTGTACGCGGAGCGGCTGGCGCAGGGGTTCTCCGGGGTGTGGCACGACATGAACGAGCCGGTGTCGTTCGGCGCCTTCGGCGGGACGACGCTGCCGCGCTCGGCCCGGCACACGCTGGAGGGCCGCGGTGGCGACCACCGGGAGGCGCACAACGTCTACGGTCTGACCATGGCACGGGCCGGTTACGAAGGTCTGCGCGAACTGCGGCCGGAGGAGCGGCCGTTCCTCTTCTCACGCTCCGGCTGGGCGGGGTTGCAGCGCTACGGGGGCAGTTGGTCGGGGGACGTGGCCACCGGCTGGCCGGGGCTGCGTGCCTCGCTGGCCCTGGTGCTGGGGCTCGGTCTGTCGGGTGTGCCGTACTCGGGGCCGGACATCGGCGGGTTCACCGGCTCTCCGTCGCCCGAGCTGTATCTGCGCTGGTTCCAGCTGGGCGCGTATCTGCCGCTGTTCCGCACGCATTCGGCCATTTCGGCGGGGCGCCGGGAGCCGTGGGAGTTCGGGCCGCGGGTCCTTCGGTTCGCGACGGCGGCGCTGGCCGAACGGCAGCGGCTGCACCCGTACTTCCTGACCCTCGCCCAGCTGGCGGGGCGTACCGGTGCGCCCTATGTGCGGCCGGTGTGGTGGCGCACACCCAAGGACCGGGCGCTGCGCGACTGTGACGACGCCTTTCTGCTGGGGGACGCGCTGCTGGTGGCGCCGGTGCTGGAGGAGGGGGCGGAGCAGCGTACGGTGCGGTTGCCACGCGGCCGCTGGTACGACACGGTGACCGGGGTGGCGTACGAGGGGCCGGGCAAGGCGGTGCTGGATGCCCCGTTGTCGCGGATCCCGGTGCTGGCACGGGCGGGCTCCGTGGTGCCGGTGGCGGGTGCCGACGGCGGGGTGGAGCTGGAGGTGTGGACACCGTGTCCGGGGCGCAAGGGCGGCGGCGGGGTGCTGGTCGAGGACCGGGGCGACGGCTGGGAGAAGACCGAGGTGGTGCGGTTCTCCACCCGGCTGCGCGCGGGCGAGGTGCGCGTGGAGCGGGAGGACGGGGCCGAGGTGGTCCATCCGGTGCGGGTACGCGGCCACGCACCTCGGAGCGGGGGCCGGGGGCGCCACTGAGCGCTCAACGGGGCGCGCGGCGGCCGGGGTTGTCCGGGGCGTGGGCGGCTGGTAGAGGATGGCCATGCCGAAATGTGCTGCCGCGCTGCGCGCCCTCGCCCTGCCCCTCGCCGCCCTGATGGCCCTGGCCTCCTCCGGCCCGGCGCGGGCGAAACCCGATCCGAAGGCCCCCGAGGAGTTCGTGGCGCTGAGTGATGTGGATCCGACGATCCTCCAGGAGATCCGGTATCTCACACCGCACAACTTCACCGGTGATCCGGTCGACGGCTATCGCCGCCCGATGTGCATCCTGACCCGTCCGGCGGCCGAGGCGCTCCACCGGGCGCAGACACGGCTGCTGAAGCGCGGTGACACGCTGAAGGTGTACGACTGCTACCGCCCGCAGCGCGCCGTGGACAACTTCGTGGAGTGGGCGAAGGACCTCGACGACCAGCGGATGAAGGGTGAGTTCTATCCGCGGGTCGACAAGACCCGGTTGTTCGAGGACGGTTATATCGCCGAGAAGTCCGGGCACAGCCGGGGCAGCACGCTGGATCTGACGATCGTGAAGCTGCCCGCGAAGCCCACCCGGCCGTATGAGCCCGGCGAGCAGCTCACGCCCTGTTACGGGCCGCGGAAGGAGCGGTTCCCGGACAACTCGGTGGACATGGGCACCGGATACGACTGCTTCGACACCCTCTCGCACACCATGGATCCGCGGATCACCGGGACCCAGCGGGCGAACCGGATGCTGCTGAAGAACACCATGGAGAAGCTGGGCTTCGTCAATCTGGCCGAGGAGTGGTGGCACTACACCTACAAGCCGGAGCTGTTCCCGGACACCTACTTCGACTTCCCGGTGGCGCGCCGGTCGCTGACCGGCCACTGACCGGCCGCCGACGGTCCCGGTCTCTTCCGGCACGTGACGCGTCCGAGGTTCCCCGTGGCACACTTCTGACGTACCGTCAGTTCGAGTTGCACCACTGTCCACTGGACCGTCTGCCGGGAGGGGCCGTGTCCCATACCCGAACACCGGTGGTCACGGGGTGGTTCACCCCGGACGACACCACCGCATTCCGGCTGCTGGGCACCCGCTGCCGCCGGTGCCGCACCGTGTACTTCCCGCGCGAGGACGCCTTCTGCCGCGCCCCCGGCTGTCCGGGCACCGCACTGGACGAGGTGCCGCTGTCCCCGCGGGGCCGGATCTGGTCGTACACCGACGGCCGCTACCGGCCGCCCGCCCCGTATCCCTCGGACCCCGACCGCCCCTGGCAGCCGTACACCCTGATCGCCGTGGAGCTCGCGGCCGAGGGGATGGTGGTGCTGGGACAGGGCGCGCCCGGGGTGACCGTGGCCGATCTGGCCGTGGGCATGGAGGTCGAGGTGGTACCCGGGGTGCTGGCCGAGGAGGACGGGCGGACCCTGACCACCTGGCACTGGCGGCCGGTTCCCGAGGAGGCGTCATGACGGGCGATGTGGCGGTGCTGGGCGCCGGAATGCACCCATGGGGCAAATGGGGCCGTGACTTCACCGAGTACGGGACGGCGGCCGCCCGCGCCGCGCTCGAGGACGCCGGACTCGAGTGGTCCGCGATCCAGTCCGTGGTCGGGGCGAACACCCTGCGCTGCGGCTATCCCGGACAGGTGGCGGGCGCGACCTTCGCCCGTGCGCTTGGCTGGCAGGGCGCCAAGGTCACCAGTGTGTACGCGGCGTGTGCGTCCGGTGCGCGGGCGATCGACACCGCCCGCGCCCAGATCCTGTCCGGGATGGCGGACACCGTTCTGGTGGTGGGCGCGGACGCGGCGCCCAAGGGCTTCTTCGCACCCGCGGGCGGTGAGCGCCCCGATGACCCGGACTGGCTGCGCTTCCGGGTGCTGGGCGCCACCAACCCCGCCTATTTCGGGCTGTGGGCACGCCGCCGGATGGCGGTGTACGGCGATACGCCCGAGGACTTCGCACGGGTCAAGGTGAAGAACGCGGCCGCCGGGGCCCTCAACCGTTACGCCCGCTACCGCTCCCCCGTGACCGCCGAGGAGGTGGCCGCGTCCGCGGTGGTCGCCGATCCGCTGCGGCTGCTGGACATCTGTGCCACCTCCGACGGGGCGGCGGCGCTGGTGCTCGGCAGCATGGAGACGGCGCGGCGGCGCGGGGCACGGCGGCCGGTGCGGATCCGCGCGGTGTCGTCGGTCTCGCCGCGCTATCCGCGGACCGCGCTCGATCTGCCGGACATCGCCACCGACTCCGCTCCGACGGCCGGCCCGGGACCCGATCCGTTCCGTCCGTCCATCGCGCGGGCGGCCTACGAGGAGGCCGGGCTCGGTCCGGAGGATCTGTCGCTGGCCGAGGTGTACGACCTGTCCACGGCACTGGAGTTGGAGTGGTACGAGGACCTGGGGCTGTGCGGCACCGGGGAGGGGGCGAAGCTGCTGCGCGAGGGGGTCACGGCGCTGGGCGGACGGATCCCGGTCAATCCCAGCGGCGGTCTCGCGTCCTTCGGGGAGGCGGTCCCGGCCCAGGCCATCGCCCAGGTGTGTGAGCTCACCTGGCAGTTGCGCGGCACCGCGGGAGACCGCCAGGTGGCGGAGGCGCGCGCCGGAATCACCGCGAACCAGGGGCTGTTCGGGCACGGCTCGTCGGTGATCGCGGTGTGCTGAGGGACCGTGGGGCGCAGGCGTCCGGCGTCCGGCCGTGACGGACACCGTTGCCGTTCATCACCTTGACGCCACATGGCCTCGGAGCAACACTTCTGCGGTGTCCGTCGGCGTCGCCGCGCGCAGGCTCCACCACGCTCACCCCCCATGGGCGATTCCGATGCATCCGCACGCTCGAAACGACCCAGCACGGAGGACCGGGGCACCGCGTCCCGGGCGAGGTCCTAGGCCCTGTCCTGCCGATCTTCGCGGGCCCGCGACGCCTGGCACCGCGCCTCGCCGCGTTGTCGGGATCTTCCGAGTACGCCCAGTACGAGGACGACCCTCCGCCGTGCGTTCCACGGCACCAGACGCCGCGGGCTGATCCACGAAGATCGACAGGACAGGACCTAGGAGCCGCCATGAGCAATGGGGACATCTTCACCGGTGAGGTCATCGGCACCGCGATACTGATTCTCTTCGGAGCCGGCGTCTGTGCCGCCGTCACCCTGAACCACTCCAAGGCCAAGGCCGCCGGGTGGATCGTCATCGCCTTCGGCTGGGGCTTCGGTGTCCTGGCCGGGGCCTACACCGCGGCGCCGCTCTCCGGCGCCCATCTCAACCCGGCCGTGACCGTGGGCGTCGCCGTCGACACCGGCGACTGGGACAAGGTGCCGCTCTACATCAGCGGCCAGTTGATCGGCGCCGCCATCGGCGCGGTGCTCGCCTGGCTGCTCTACTACGCCCAGTTCGCCGCCAACGCCGAGGAGAAGAACGCTCAGCCCACGCTGGGTGTCTTCGCCACCATCCCCGAGATTCGCAATCCGGTGGCCAACCTGGTCACCGAGATCATCGCCACCGCGGCCCTGGTGCTTCCGCTGCTCGCCTTCGGCAAGGTCGACGGGATCGGCATCGGCCCGGTGTCCGGCAGAGGCGGCGACAGCACGGTGATCTACGGATCCGGTATTTCCATCCTGCTCGTCTCCTTCCTGGTGGTCGGGATCGGCCTGTCCCTGGGCGGGCCGACCGGCTACGCCATCAACCCGGCGCGCGACCTCGGCCCGCGCCTGGCCCACGCCCTGCTGCCCATCCCCAACAAGGGGACCTCGGACTGGGGTTACGCCTGGATCCCGGTGGTGGGTCCGCTGATCGGGGCCGTGCTCGCGGGTCTTGTCTTCAACGCAGCCTTCTGACCGAAGGAGACGCCATGCCGAACCGCTCGGACACCTATGTCGCCGCGATCGACCAGGGCACCACCTCCAGCCGCTGCATCATCTTCGACCAAGGCGGCCGGATCGTCGCCGTCGACCAGCGTGAACACCGCCAGATCTTCCCCAAACCGGGCTGGGTGGAGCATGACGCCACCGAGATCTGGGCCAAGGTGCAGGCCGTGGTGGCGGGCTCACTCGCCAAGGCCGGGCTGCGCGCCGACCAGCTGACCGCGCTGGGCATCACCAACCAGCGCGAGACGACCGTGCTGTGGGACCGCGCCACCGGCAAACCGGTGCACAACGCGATCGTCTGGCAGGACACCCGCACCTCCGCCCTGTGCGCCGAACTCGGCGGCGAACACGGCCAGGACCGCTTCCGGGGCACCACCGGGCTCCCGCTGGCCAGCTACTTCTCCGGGCCCAAGGCCGCCTGGCTGCTGGAACACGTACCCGGGCTGCGCCGCCGCGCCGAGCTCGGCGAGATCGCGTTCGGCACCATCGACTCCTGGCTGATCTGGAACCTCACCGGCGGCACCGACGGCGGAGTGCATGTCACCGATGTCACCAACGCCGGGCGCACCCTGCTGATGGACCTGGAAACCCTCCAGTGGGACAGCGCGATCCTGGCGGCGATGAACATCCCCGAGGCGATGCTCCCGGAGATCAGGTCCTCGGCCGAGGTGTACGGCACGGCGGTGGGCCAGCTCGCCGGGGTGCCGGTGGCCTCCGCCCTCGGTGACCAGCAGGCCGCGGTGTTCGGCCAGACCTGCTACGGCGTCGGCGAGGCCAAAAACACCTATGGCACCGGGAGTTTCCTGCTGCTGAACACCGGCGACCGCCCGGTGCCCGCCAAGAGCGGACTGCTGACCACGATGGGCTACCGGCTCGGGGGTGAGCGGCCCGTCTACTGCCTGGAAGGTTCGATCGCCATCACCGGGGCGCTGGTGCAGTGGTTCCGCGACCAGTTGGGCATCATCCGCTCGGCCGACGAGATCGAGCCGCTGGCCGCGAGCGTGTCCGACAACGGCGGGGCGTATATCGTCCCGGCGTTCTCCGGGCTGTTCGCCCCGTACTGGCGCTCCGACGCGCGCGGGGTGGTCACCGGTCTCACCCGGTACGTCACCAAGGCACATCTGGCACGTGCCGTACTGGAGGCCACCAGCTGGCAGACGCGCGAAGTGGTCGACGCGATGTACCAGGACTCCGGGGTGCGCATCACCACCCTCAAGGTCGACGGCGGGATGACCGCGAACGGGCTGCTGATGCAGCACCAGGCCGATGTGCTCGGCGTCCCGGTGATCCGTCCAGTGGTCTCCGAAACCACCTGTCTGGGCGCGGCGTACGCGGCCGGGCTGGCCACCGGGGTCTGGCAGGACCTGGACGAACTGCGCTCCCACTGGCAGCGGGACACCGAGTGGTCCCCGCGGATGGGCGCGGAGGAGCGGGAGCGCGAGTACGGCAACTGGCGCATGGCGGTGGAGCGCAGCTTCGGGTGGCACAAGGAGGACCGGGACGCCGAAGCGTAGTTCCCCGCAGCGCCGTACGGCGACGGCCCGTACCCCGGAGAGCGGGGTACGGGCCGGGTCGCTCCTGCGCCGCGCGGAGGTCCGGCTAGCGCCTTGTGGCCGAGGCCAGCATCGCGTGCTCGACGACCGAGATGAGTACGTCTTTGGCGGACTCCCGCTCGCGGGCGTCGCACAGGATGACCGGGGTGCCGGGGTCGAGGTCGAGCGCGTCGCGCACCGACTCCTCGGGGTAGCGCTCGGCGCCCTCGAAGCAGTTGACGGCCACCGTGAAAGCGATACCGCGCCGTTCGAAGTAGTCGATGGCGGCGAAGCAGTCCTCCAGCCGCCGGGTGTCGGCCAGCACCACCGCGCCCAGCGCGCCGGTGGCCAGTTCGTCCCACAGGAACCAGAAGCGGTCCTGTCCGGGGGTGCCGAAGAGGTAGAGGACGAGGTCCTCGCGGAGGGTGATACGCCCGAAGTCCATGGCGACGGTGGTGGTTGTCTTGGCCTCCACCCCCGCGATGTCGTCGACCGGACGGCCGGCCTCGGTGAGGAGTTCCTCGGTGCGCAGCGGTTTGATCTCGCTGACCGCGCCCACCAGGGTCGTCTTGCCCGCGCCGAATCCGCCCGCCACAAGTATCTTCAGCGTGACCGGTTCGACGATGGGAGAGCGGCCTAGGTCAGAGTGCCCGTAGACCATTGATCACCTCGCGCAGAATCCTCTCGTCCGGCAGTTCCGCCGGAGGTACGGGCCGGGACACTCGGACGAGTGCCGCGTGGAGCAGGTCACCGATGAGTACACGGACCACCCCGACCGGAAGGTCGAGTTCGGCCGCCAGCTCGGCGACGGACTGTGGGGTGTCGCGGCTCATTTCGACGATGTCGATGTGCTCCGGGGACAGCGTCTGGTCAGTGACGGTCCGTTGGCTCACAGCGTCGGCGACGACGACCGCGATCAGATCGAGCTTTCCCTCCGCGGCGCTGCGGGTGCGCCCCCGTGTCATCGCATAGGGCCGGACCACCGGCCCTGCCGCGTCGTCGAACCAGCGGCCGGTCTGTTCCCCGCCTCGGGTCATGTCCCCCGGCCTCCGTCACCCGCCGGATCGCGGAGCGGAGCCCAGATGGGCGCCCACCCGCTTCACCAGCAGCGTCATCTCGTAGGCCACTTGACCGACATCGGAGTCGGCGTCGGCGAGCACCGCCAGGCAGCTGCCGTCGCCCGCGGCGGTGACGAACAGGAAGGCGTCGTCGAGTTCGACGATGGTCTGCCGCACCCGGCCGGCGTCGAAGTGGCGGCCGACGCCCTTGGCGAGGCTGTGGAATCCGGAGGCCACGGCGGCCAGATGCTCGCCGTCCTCCCGGGACAGATCGTGTGAGCCGCCGGTGGGCAGGCCGTCCCCGGAGAGCACCAGCGCCTTGCGGATGCTGCCCACCCGTCCGACCAGTTCGTCAAGCAGCCAATTGAGTTCGCCCGACGTCCGTGCCGAGGCGTTCCCTGCTGCGGCGTTCGATGCGGTCATCGACCGTCCCCCTCATATGTCATTCCTGGTGCTGTGTCCTGCGCGCCGGAACCGCTGCCCGTCTGACGCCGACCACGCTGCCAACCCCGCTGGAGGGAGGCCATGGTGGCCCGTGCCTGTTCGGCCTCCCGCTCGGGATCGGTGTCCGAAGGGTACCTTTCCGCCTCATCGCGCGGCGTGGGGTCGTTCCTCAGCTGCGGAGCCAGGTTGGCCTGCCGGACGCGCTTGGGCAGCCCGGATGCCGAACGCCGCGGCGGTGCCGGGCGTTCGGGCGTCCGCTCCCCCGCCCAGGACGGGGCGCGGTCCTGGCCCTGCCCCGGGATGTGCCCTGATCCGTATCCCTGTCCCGGCCCCTGTCCCGGCTCCGGTGCCTGTCCCCGTGCGACCGGGGCCGTTCCGCTGTCCGAACCCGGTCCCCTGTCCGGGCCCGGCCGTTCGGCCCGGGAGGGCTGATCGGCGCTGTACGGACGGGCGTGCCGGCCGCCCGGGGTGCCGTCGACCGGGCGGCCGTGGTCGGAGACCAGCACCGGCGGGACACGGCGGGGCAGCGGGGCGGGGCCACCGCCCTGGGCAGGCGGCGGTGCGGCAGCGGGCTGGTGCCGCTCGACGTCGGGGGCGGGGCGCTGGCTGGGCAGTCCGCGGGCCCGGAAGATCCCGCCCAGCTCCTCGTCCTCCTCGGTCTCGTCGTTCGCCCCGGTCGCCCCGGCAGGCCCGGCCGGGAACCGCGATACCGGCGCCTCGAGTTGGGCGGGTCCACCCCGCGTCGGCCCGGTCGGCGCCGTGAGCTCCCGGAAGACCGCGGAGGGGTCCTCCAACGGCGCGGTCCGCTGCTGGACCGCCTGGAGCCTGCTCTGGGGGCCCAGCCGGTCGTAACCCTGGCCGCGGCCGCGGTCGTCGGCGTCGTCATCGGCGTCGTTCTCGCTGAGCAGCCTGCCGGGGATGAGGACGACGGCGGTGGTGCCGCCGTACGGCGAGGGCTGGAGCGAGACGCGGACGCCCTGGCGCTGGGCGAGCCGACTGACCACGAACAGACCGAGCCGGTCGGTGTCGGACAGCTCGAATTCGGCGGTCTCGGCGAGCCGGAGGTTGGCCTCCATGAGCGCCTCGGACGTCATCCCCAGACCGCGGTCGTGGATCTCCAGGGTGAAGCCCTTGGCGACCCGCTCGCCGTGCACCTGGACGGCGGTGTGCGGCGGGGAGAACACGGTGGCGTTCTCCAGCAGTTCGGCGATCAGATGGGTGAGGTCGCCGACGGCCGGGCCGTTGACCGCGAGCCGCGGCATCCGGCGGACCTCGATCCGCTCGTAGTCCTCGACCTCGGCGACGGCGGCGCGCACCACGTCCATCAGCTGGATCGGCTTGCGCCACTGCCGGGAGGGCGCGGCGCCGGAGAGGATGACCAGGCCCTCGGCGTGCCGCCGCATACGGGTGGTCATATGGTCCAGGCGGAACAGATCGGCGAGTTCGTCGGTGTCCTCGGTGCGCCGTTCCATGGCGTCGAGCAGGGTGAGCTGGCGGTGCAGCAGCACCTGGCTGCGGCGGGCGAGGTTGACGAAGACCTCGGAGACGCCCTGGCGGAGCTCGGCCTGTTTGACGGCGGCCTCGACGGCGGCCCGCTGGAGGGTGTTGACGGCCTGGCCGACCTGGCCGATCTCATCGGGGCCGTAGTCGAGCCGGGGCGCCTCGGTCTCGATGTCGACCTTGTCCCCGGCGCCGAGGCGGCGCATCACACCGGGCAGCCGGACGCTGGCGACCTCCTGGGCGTCCTTGCGGAGCCCGGACAGGTCGCGGACCAGGGTGCGGCCGATCCGGAAGGAGACGAAGACCGAGACGACCAGGGCCAGCAGACCGAGGATGCCGGCCACGCCGGCCTTGAGCAGCACGTTGTCGGCGACCGGGTCGATACGGTCCTGGAGCCGGTCGGTGGCCTCTTCGCCCAGTCGGTCGTAGTCATTGAGCACCGGTCCCGCGGCGGCCTCCCAGTGCTCCTGGTCCAGGGCCTTGATGGCCGCCTTGGGGTCCATCGAGGACAGCAGCTTCCCCTCGGCGACCCGCAGCGCGGCGGGGGCGGATTTGGTGCGCCGGTAGTCGGCGAAGATCTTCTGCTCCGAGGCGGGCAGGACCGGGAGGTTGGTGTCGTAGAGCAAGGTGCGCTCGGCGATGAGGTCGGAGATGGCCTTGAGGTCGGCCAGGCTCATCTTGCGCGCCGTCAGGGAGGAGACGTACAGGGCGTCCTCCCGGGAGAGGGCCTCCCGGGCGCGGATCATCGCGACCAGTGCCCGGCCCTGCTTGTCCAGGTCGGTGTCGGGCACGGCATGCAGCGAACTGCGGAAGTTGTAGCAGAGGTCGACGAGTTTGTTGTAGTACTCATATGCTGCGGTCCGGGTGATGTCGTTGTCCTCGACCTTCCGGCGCAGACTGTCGAGGCCGTCGGCCGCCTTGAGGATCCCGCCGAGCTGGTCCCGGGAGTCGCCATTCATCAGGTCGCGCACATCGCCGTCCGTGGCAGCGTCCCGCAGGGTGTTGATGACCTGGTCGGTCTTGCGCTGCTGGGTGTGGAGCACGGGGAGCGCGTCCGACCGGCGGGGATCCGCGAGCAGGATGAGGGTCTGCCGCCGTTCCTTCTGGACGGCGTGCACCGCGTCCTCCGCCGGCTGGCCCGCCTTGTCGATGATGTCGGACGCGTCCAGCAGCTGCATCGCCTCACGACCGGTGATCACTGTAGCGAAGGCCCAGATTGCCGTCAGTGAGACAAGCGGCACCAGCAACAGCGCCACGATCTTCCGGCGGATGGACTTCCCGCGAAAGCGCATGGCCTCCCCAACGTCAACCCCCTTGCGCGGGGGCGGTGTTCGATGTTCCGACAACGAGCGGGCGCGAGCCTACTACTGGAATACGGCGGCCTCGAAGAGCTGTCCGGTAGATGCAGTGATCCCCCCACCCCTGATGATCAGGAGTTGTCGGGCCATTGTCCGACTTACCCCCCGGGGCTTGGCACCGACCTGCCGATCATCGAGTGCCCCTGGCACATGAGGCTTGGCCGGTTTTCCTCTCCCCACGGTCCGCGGAGGGGAACTTCCGGTGTCCGCCGTTCGTGACGTTATGGGGGACATCAACGGGGCATACGTCCCAAGTACCGCTATCTGGACGGCGGGGCGGGGCGGCCGCAGGAAAGGGGTGAGAGCGTCATGGACGCCATGCACGGCGCGATGGACAAGGATCGCGACATCCCGGCGCGGGCGGTCCGGCCACTGTGGACCGAGGAACCGGCCCGCCGGAGGCGGCTGCCCGACCCCGTTCGTACGGCGGCGGTGCGGGCGGTGATCATCGTGGCGGTGACGCTGGTGCAGGCGATGGTGGCCGTGCTGTGCACCTTCGCGGGGTCGTGGTTCGCCTTCCCCGCCGTGCTCGCCACGGTGGCGAGCACGGTGGTGGCCACCTGGGGTGTGCTGGATGTGTGGGTGACCCGCCAGGTCTGGAACCAGCGCTACGGGGTGGTCTCCCGGCCCAGCAGCACGGCGCGGGAGCTGCGCCGTCAGCGCCGGGAGGCCCGCAGGGCGGAGCGGGTCACCTCCCGGCCGGCCGGGGAGCGCGGGCGAGCTCGCGGCGCAGCCGCATGAAGGGCCGGGGCCGGTTGATAGCGAGGACGGCGGTGGTGTTGCCGTCCCGTTCATAGACGGCCAGGAGTCCGGCGCCGGGGTCGGCGGGGTCGCCCTCGTCGATGCGGACGGTGTCCCCGGGTTCGCGCCGTCCCGCGTACTGGATCCGGGCGCCGTACTGGTCGGACCAGAAGTAGGGCAGCGCGGTGTACGGCTCGACGGTGGATCCGGCGAGCAGATTGCGGGCGGCCACCCCGCCCTGTTCCATTCCGCTGGTCCAGTGCTCGGCGCGGACGGTGCGTCCGGTGCCGGGCCGGGCGAGCCGGGCCACGTCCCCGACGGCCACCACATTGGGCAGCGCGGTGACACAGCCCTCGTCGCACAGCACCCCGTCGTCGAGCTTCAGGCCCGAGCCCTCCAGCCAGCCGGTGACGGGTCGCACCCCGATCCCGACGATCACCACATCGGCGGGGAGCACCCGGCCGTCGGCGAGCTCCACACCGGTGACCCGGCCGGTGCCGCGCAGGGTGGCCACCTGGGTGCCGCACAGCAGGTCCACCCCGCTGTTCCGGTGGAGCGCGGCGCAGACCCCGGCCAGCTCCTCGCCGAGCTGGGGCACCAGCGGCAGCGGGGCGGCCTCGACCACGGTGACGTCCAGTCCGAGGGCGGCGCAGGAGGAGGCGACCTCGGCGCCGATGAACCCGGCGCCGATCACCACCGCGCGGCCGGCGCCCGCGTGCAGCTCGGCGCGGAGCCGGGCGGCGTCGTCGAGGGTGCGCAGGGTGTGCACCCCGGGGAGAGCGGTGGCGCGCAGGGTGCGGGGCGCGGCACCGGTGGCGATCACCACCCCGTCGGTGCCGATGGTGCGGCCGTCCGCGAGGCGGACCTCGCCCGCGGCGGGGTCCAGCACCTCGGCCCGGACGCCGAGCAGCCACTCGGCGTCGAGCTCGGCCTCGTCCTCAGGGTCGGTCAGGGCGAGCGGACCGGGATCGCCGTCCGGGCCGCCGGGGCGGGTGAGGAATTCCTTGGACAGGGGCGGGCGGTCGTAGGGGCGGTGGCGCTCCTCACCGACGATGATCAGCCGCCCGTCGAAGCCGTGGGAGCGCAGGCCCCGCGCCGCGTGCAGTCCGGCGAGCGAGGCGCCGACGACGGTGACCGTCCTCATGCGACGGCTTCTTCCTGGACCGCGCGGACGGGCTCGCCGGGAACGGTGTGCACCGTGGGGTGGACATAGAGCATTCCGTCGACGACCGTGACAGCGTGGGTCCGTACGGGCTTGCGGGCGGGCAGGCAGGTGGGCTCGCCGGAACGCAGATCGAACAGCGCGGCGTGCAGCGGGCATTCGACATAGCAGCCCTCCAGCCAGCCTTCCGAGAGGGAGGCGTCCTGGTGGCTACAGGTGTCGTCGATGGCGTAGAACGCGCCCTCGGAGTGGAATACGGCGATCGGCCCGCCGGTCTCACCGGCCTCGACACGCACCGACTCGCCCTCCGGCAGGTCCTCGATACGGCAGACGGGAATCATTGGCCCCCCTCACGTTGATCGGTATCATGCGTTCTGAATGGCGCATCGAATAGCGCGATGCGCAACAGAATCCAGATCAGGAAGGCAGTCGTCAAGAGTTCCCCGTCGAGGGGCCCCACGCGAAGCCGCCGGATGGTGAGATCAGACCCATGACGAACACGACCGAGGACCGGGCCGAGGAGAAGCGGGGGGCCGCCGGGTCAGTGCAGTCGGTGGACAGGGCGGTCAGCGTCCTGGAGATCCTCGCCAAGCTGGGCGAGGCCGGAGTGACCGAGATCGCCGAGGAGCTGGGGGTGCACAAGTCGACCGCCTTCCGGCTGCTCGGCGTGCTGGAGAACCGCGGGCTGGTCGGCCAGGAGCGAGAACGGGGGAAGTACTACCTGGGCGCGGGGGTGCTCAGACTCGCGGGCGCCGCCGCCATCCGCCTGGACATCTCGCAGGAGGGCGCCCCGGTGTGCCGGGCGCTGGCCGACGAGACCGGGGAGACGGCCAATATCGCCGTGCTGGACGGGGACGCGGCGGTCAACATCATGCAGGCGCGCGGCGCCGCGGCGGTCACCGCCTTCAACTGGCTGGGCCGCCGGACCGCGCTGCACGCGACCGCGAGCGGCAAGGTGCTGCTCGCCCATCTGACCGGCGAGCGGCGGGAGCGGCTGGTGACACGGAAGCTGCCGCGGTTCACCGAGCACACCCTCACCACCTCCGCCGAGCTGCGGCAGCAGCTGGAGACGGCCGCCGAGCGCGGCTTCGCCTACTCCTGCGAGGAGCTGGAGATCGGGCTGAACGCGGTCGCCGCCCCGGTGCGCGGCCACGACGGCGCGGTCATCGGGGCGATCGGCGTCTCGGGCCCGGCCTACCGGATGGCTCAGAGCCGGCTGCCCGACCTGGCCGAGTACGCCGTGAAGACGGCCGAGGAACTGTCCCGGAGGATGGGCTTCCCCGGCTGAGCAGGCGAGAAAGAACCACCACCCGCACGAGGGGGCCGGATCCGTCCGGCCCCCTCGTCGTCTTCGCGGAACGCCCCGCCGGGAGCGCCCGTCCGCGGCCACGCCCTCCCGGGTCGACGCTTCGCTACAGCTCGATTGCGCGTACCTCTTGACCGCGCGGGGGAACCACTTTCAGGATGTCCCCCATCGCGCAACACGCCGCGCTATACGCAACTCGAGGGTAACCAAGAGCCGTTGAACCGGTCGGTTTCCCCCCATATCGAGTCCGCCATGTCAGCTCCCCACGCCCGGTCCCTGCGAGCGCAGGAGAACAGAGGAGTGAGCCATGCCGCAAGAAGCCCGCGCCGTCGTCGCGGTCAAAAAGGGCGCCCCCGTGGAGGTGGTGCCGATCATCGTGCCCGATCCCGGCCCCGGTGAGGTGCTCGTGGCCGTCCAGGCGTGCGGGGTGTGCCACACCGATCTGCACTACCGGGAAGGCGCGATCGGTGACGAGTTCCCGTATCTGCTCGGGCACGAGGCGGCGGGGACCATCGAGGCCGTGGGTCCGGGCGTCACCGGGCTCGCCCCCGGCGACTACGTCGTCCTGGCCTGGCGCGCTCCCTGCGGCGGCTGCCGCTCCTGCCGCCGGGGCCGTCCCTGGTACTGCTTCGACAGCCGCAACGCCGCCCAGCCGATGACGCTCGCCGACGGCACCCCGCTCAGCCCTGCCCTGGGCATCGGGGCGTTCGCCGAGAAGACGCTGGTCGCGGCGGGCCAAGCGGTCAAGATCGACCCGTCCGCGCGCCCCGAGGCGGCGGGCCTGATCGGCTGCGGGGTGATGGCCGGGTACGGCGCGGCCGTGCACACCGGCCAGGTCTCCAACGGGGACACGGTGGCCGTCATCGGCTGCGGCGGGGTCGGCAACGCGGCCATCACCGGGGCCTCGCTGGCCGGGGCGCGCCGGGTGATCGCGGTCGACATCGACGACAAGAAGCTGGACGCGGCCACCCGCTTCGGCGCCACCGACACCGTCAACTCCCGTGGCACCGACCCGGTCGAGGCGGTGCGCGAACTGACCGGCGGCTTCGGCGCCGATGTCGTCATCGACGCGGTGGGCCGCCCCGAGACCTACCGGCAGGGCTTCTATATGCGCGACCACGCCGGGGTGCTGGTGCAGGTCGGTGTGCCGGACCCGGAGATGCGGATCGATCTGCCTCTGATCGACCTGTTCTCCCGCGGCGGCGCCCTCAAGTCGTCCTGGTACGGCGACTGTCTGCCCAGCCGGGACTTCCCCGTCCTGGTCGACCTCCACCTCAGCCGCAAGCTGGACCTGGAGGCGTTCATCAGCGAGATGATCGCGCTGGACGAGGTGGAGCCGGCGTTCGCCAAGATGCAGCGCGGCGAGGTGCTGCGGTCGGTGGTGGTCCTGTGAACGGGGAGGCCCGCAACAGGCAGCGGCGCGTGGTCATCGTCGGCGCCGGTATCGTCGGCTGCTCACTGGCCGACGAGCTGACCGCCCGCGGCTGGAGCGAGGTCACCGTCCTGGAGCAGGGGCCGCTGCTGGCCCCCGGTGGTTCGACCTCGCACGCGCCCGGACTGGTCTTCCAGACCAGCCCCTCCAAGACCCTCACCGACTTCGCCGCCTACACCGTGGAGAAGTTCTCCGCCCTCGAGGTGGACGGGCTGTCCTGTTTCAACCCGGTGGGCGGACTGGAGATCGCCACCAGCGAGGAGCGCTGGGCCGATCTGCACCGCAAGGCCGGGCTCGCCACCTCCTGGGGGGTGCGGGCCGAACTGATCGGCCCCGCCCGCTGCGTGGAGCTGTGGCCCCTGCTGGACCAGGACAGGATCCTCGGCGGTCTGCACACCCCGGACGACGGACTCGCCCGCGCCCTGCTCGCCTCCCGCGCCCAGATGGAGCGGGCCACCGAGCGCGGCGCCCGCTTCCTGGACCGGCACACCGTGACCGGGATCGAGCAGGAGGACGGCCGGGTCACCGGTGTGGTCACCGACCGGGGCCGCTTCACCGCCGACCTCGTGGTGTCCGCCGCCGGATTCTGGGGCCCGCTGATCGGTGCGATGGCCGGGGTGCCGGTTCCGCTGCTGCCGCTGGCCCACCAGTACGCCAAGACCGCGCCGCTGCCGGAGCTGGCGGGGCTCAATGACCCGCGCACCGAGGCGAACCGGCCGATCCTGCGCTTCCAGGACCGCGATCTGTACTACCGCGAGCACACCGACCGCCTCGGCATCGGCTCCTACGCCCACCGGCCGATGCCGGTCGACGCCGCCGAGGTGCCCGCCTACGACGACGCCCCGGTGATGCCGTCCTCGCTGCCGTTCACCGAGGAGGACTTCGCGCCCAGCTGGGAGGACAGCGTCGGACTGCTCCCCGCGCTCGGCGCGAGCCGGGTCGAGGAGGGCTTCAACGGCGTCTTCTCCTTCACCCCGGACGGGATGCCGGTGCTCGGCGAATCCCGTGAGGTGCGCGGCTTCTGGCTGGCCGAGGCGGTGTGGGTCACCCACTCCGCGGGCGTCGCCAAGGCCGTCGCCGAGTGGATGACCGACGGGCGGCCGTCCACCGATGTCCACGGCTGCGATCTGTACCGCTTCGAGGACGCCCAGCGCTCCCCCGCCTATGTGGCCGAGCGCGGCGCCCAGAACTTCGTCGAGGTCTACGACGTCATCCACCCGCTGCAACCCATGGAGTGGCCCCGCCCGCTGCGGGTCAGCCCCTTCCATGTGCGCCAGCGGGAGCTGGGCGCCTCCTTCCTGGAGGGCGGCGGCTGGGAGCGTCCGCACTGGTACGCGGCCAACGCCCCACTCGCCGAGGGCATCGAACTGCCCCCGCGCGACGCCTGGTCGGCCCGCTACTGGTCGCCGATCGCCGCCGCCGAGGCCAGGGCCACCCGGGAGCGGGTCGCGCTGTACGACATGACCCCGCTCAAGCGGCTGGAGGTCAGTGGACGCGGCGCGCTCGCCTTCCTCCAGCGGATGACCACCAACCAGCTGGCGAAGAAGCCCGGTTCGGTCACCTACACCCTGCTGCTGGACGAGGCCGGAGGTGTGCGCAGCGATCTGACCGTCGCGCGGCTGGCGGAGAACCGCTTCCAGGTGGGCGCCAACGGCGGTCTTGACCTGGACTGGCTGCTGCGCCACGCCCCGGACGACGTGCACATCGCCGATATCACCCCCGGCACCTGCTGTATCGGGGTGTGGGGCCCGCTCGCCCGGGACCTGGTCCAGCCGCTCACCCGCGATGACTTCTCGCACGGCGCGTTCGGCTACTTCAAGGCCCGGCAGACCTACCTCGGCCATGTCCCGGTCACCGCGATGCGGCTGAGCTATGTCGGCGAACTGGGCTGGGAGCTGTACACCACCGCCGATATGGGCCTGCGGCTGTGGGACACCCTCTGGGAGGCGGGACAGGAGCACGAGGTGATCGCCGCCGGGCGCTCCGCCTTCAACAGCCTGCGGCTGGAGAAGGGGTACCGCGCCTGGGGCCACGACATGACCACCGAGCACGACCCGTACGAGGCCGGGGTCGGCTTCGCCGTCCGGATGGACAAGGGCGACTTCATCGGGCGGGCCGCACTCGAGGGCCGCTCCGAGGAGACCGCGCGGCGCAGGCTGACCTGTCTCACTCTGGACGATCCGGCCGCCCTGGTCATGGGCAGCGAGCCGGTGTTCGTCGACGGCGCGCCCGCCGGCTATGTGACCAGCGCCGCCTACGGCTACACCGTCGGCCGCACGGTCGCCTACGCCTGGCTGCCCGCCGCGGCCGCCGTGCCCGGCACCGCCGTGCACATCGAGTACTTCGGCGAGAAGGTCCCCGCGACCGTCACCGCCGAGCCCCTCTTCGACCCGCGGATGGCGCGGATCCGCCGCTGACCTCCGGGCGTTCCATGTCCCATCGACCTCTTCGACCCCGCGGCCGACCGCCGCGCACGCCTGAGGAGAACCCATGACTGTGGCTCCCGAATCCCCCGCCGCCACATCCCCCAGTCTGATCACCACTCTCCCCGGCCACTGGTACACCTCTCCAGGCATCTTCCGTCAGGAGCAGGAGCACCTGTTCGAGGCCCTGTGGTACTGCGCCGTGCGCAGCGCCGAGCTGGACCGGCCCGGAGCGTTCCGCACCGTGCAGGTCGGCCGGGAGAGCGTGCTGATCACCCGGAACCGCCGTGGTGAACTGCGCGCGTTCCTCAATATCTGCCGCCATCGCGGCGCCCGGCTGTGCACCGAGGAGTCCGGCACCGTGCGGCGCTCGCTCCAGTGCCCGTACCACGCCTGGACCTACGATCTGGACGGCAGACTCACCGCCGCCCCCAACCTCCAGAAGATGCCCGACATCGACCGGGTCGAGCGCGGGCTGATCCCGGTGACCCTGCGCGAATGGCTCGGCTACGCCTGGGTGTGCCTGGCCGACGAACCGCCCTCCTTCGAGGAGACGGTGATCGGATCAGTGGCCGAACGCCTCGGCGACGCCGAGGCAGTGGAGCGCTACGACGTGGCGGCGCTGGCCCTGGGCCGCCGGATCAGCTATGACATCCGGGCCAACTGGAAACTGATCGTCGAGAACTTCATGGAGTGCTACCACTGCGCGACGATCCACCCGGAACTGACCGAGGTGCTCCCGGAGTTCGCCGACGGTCTGGCCGCGCAGTACTTCGTCGGCCACGGCGCGGAGTTCGCCGCGGAGGCCGAGGGCTTCACGGTGGACGGCAGCGCGGGCTTCGACCGGTTCACCGGGATCGCCGAGGAGCAGGACCGCCGCTACTACGCGATCACGGTGCGCCCGCAGGTGTTCATCAACCTGGTGCCCGACCATGTGATCGTCCACCGGATGTTCCCGCTCGCCGCCGATCGCACCCTGGTGGAGTGCGACTGGCTGTACGCACCGGACGTCGTGGCCTCCGCCTCCGACCAGGATCTGTCGAAGTCGGTCGAGCTGTTTCACCGCGTCAACACCCAGGACTTCGACGCCTGTGAGCGCACCCAGCCGGCCATGGACTCGCGGGCGTACCGGCGCGGCGGAGTGCTCGTCCCCAGCGAGCACCACATCGGCGCGTTCCACCAGTGGGTGACCGAGCATGTCCCGACCCCGACAGCGGAGGAATGCCCGTGACTGATCTCTTCATCGGTGGCCAGTGGACCGAAGCGATCGACCAGCGCACCCGGGAGATCCGGTGCCCCGCCGACGGCTCGCTGGTCGCGGTCGTCGACGAGGGCGGTGCCAAGGACGCGGCTGAGGCGGTGGCCGCCGCCCGGCAGGCGTTCGACCAGGGGCCGTGGCCCCACACCCCGGCGGCCACCCGCGGCGATCTGCTGCTGCGTGTGGCGGATCTGCTCGAGCGGGACAAGGCCGGACTCGCCCGCGCCGAGTCCCTGGACACCGGCAAACGGCTGGCGGAGAGCGAGATCGACATCGACGATGTCGCCGCGTGCTTCCGCTACTTCGGCACGCTGGTGCGCACCGAGGTGGACCGGGAGGTGGACACCGGTCTGGAGGACGCCGTCAGCCGGGTGGTCCATGAGCCGGTCGGGGTCTGCGCCCTGATCACCCCGTGGAACTATCCGCTGTTGCAGACCTCGTGGAAGGTGGCGCCCGCGCTCGCGGCGGGCAACACCTTCGTCCTCAAGCCCAGTGAGCTGACGCCGAGTACGGCCATCGCCCTGATACGGCTGCTTCAGGAGGCGGGACTCCCGGGCGGGGTGGCCAATCTGGTGCTGGGCCCGGGGGCCGAGGCGGGGGCGCCGCTGACCGACAACCCCGATGTGGACATGGTGTCCTTCACCGGGGGGCTGCGAACCGGGCGGCGGATCATGGCCGCCGCGTCCGGCACGGTGAAACGGACCTCGCTGGAGCTGGGCGGCAAGAACCCCAATGTGGTCTTCGCCGACGCGGACTTCGAGACGGCTGTGGACTACGCGCTCACCGCGGTCTTCCTGCACTCCGGACAGGTCTGCTCGGCCGGTGCCCGGCTGCTGGTGGAGGACTCGCTGCACGATGCCTTCGTCGACGAGGTGGTGCGCCGGGCGAAGGCGATCCGACTGGGCGGTCCGTTCGACGCGGAGGCCCGGACCGGTCCGCTGATCTCGGCCGCGCACCGGGCCAAGGTCGAGGCGTATGTGGCGGCCGGGATCGCGGAGGGGGCGCGGCTGCGCTGCGGTGGGGCCCGGCCGGAGGATCCCGCCCTGGCGGACGGCTTCTACTATCTGCCGACCGTGCTGGACCAATGCCACAGCGGTATGTCGGTGCTGGCCGACGAGTCCTTCGGGCCGGTGCTCACGGTGGAACGTTTCGCCTCCGAGGACGAGGCGGTGCGGCTGGCCAACGACACCATCTACGGACTCGCGGGGGCGGTGTGGTCCGGTGACGAGGGGCGGGCCCAGCGGGTCGCGTCCCGGCTGCGGCTGGGCACCGTATGGATCAACGACTACCACCCCTATCTGCCGCAGGCGGAGTGGGGCGGGTTCAAACAGTCCGGGACCGGACGGGAGCTGGGGCCCAGCGGTCTCGCGGAGTACCGCGAGACCAAGCACATCTGGCGCAATACCCGTCCCCGTCCCCAGGGCTGGTTCGCCTGACATTGGAGTCCGTTCATCGGGATTCCTCCGTGGATACCCCGGCCTTCAGGCCGGGGAGGAAACGGACTCCTGCGGAGCAGGGCAGGGAAAGCCGAGTCGCCGTCAGGGCGATTCGGCGTGTGCCGACCAGCGACCGAAACCCTTCAATCACATAGGAATTGATAGAGTGTGAGGCATGGCGCAGCAGGTGAAGCGGGCGTTCAAGTACCGCTTCTATCCGACGGGCGAGCAGGCGGCTGAGCTGTCGCGTACGTTCGGCTGCGTGCGTCTCGTCTACAACCGGGCGCTGGAGGAGCGCACCCGTGCCTGGTACGGCGAGCAGCGCCGCGTCTCCTACGTCCAGGCCTCCGCCGCGCTGACGGAGTGGAAGAAGACCGAGGAACTCGCCTTCCTGAACGAGGTGTCCTCCGTTCCGCTCCAGCAGGGGTTGCGCCACCTTCAGGCGGCGTTCGGGAACTTCTTCGCCAAGCGGGCCAAGTACCCCCGGTACAAGAGCCGGAAGAAGTCTCGCGCGAGTGCGGAGTACACCCGCTCCGCCTTCAAGTGGCGTGACGGGCGCCTGACGTTGGCGAAGATGACGGCGCCGCTGGACCTTCGCTGGTCGCGCCCGCTCCCGGAGGGGGCGGAGCCGACCACGGTGACCGTCTCCCGTGACGCCGCGGGGCGCTGGTTCGTATCCCTGCTGTGCGAGGACACCATCGCCCCTGCCCCGGCCACGGACGCGGCGGTCGGTATCGACGCCGGGATCAGCTCGCTGGTGACCCTGTCCACCGGGGAGAAGATCACCAACCCCAGGCACGAGCGCCGCGACCGGACCCGGCTTGCGAAGGCTCAGCGGGAGCTGTCCCGCAAGGCCAAGGGCTCGAACAACCGAGAGAAGGCCCGCCGGAAGGCCGCCAGGGTCCATGCTCGGATCGCCGACCGCCGTCGGGACTTCCTGCACAAACTCACCACTCGGCTCGTCCGTGAGAACCAAACGGTCGTGATCGAGGACCTCACCGTCCGCAACCTGCTGAAGAATCACACCCTGGCGCGTGCGATCTCGGACGCGTCGTGGACGGAACTGCGCTCCATGCTGGAGTACAAGTGCGCCTGGTACGGGCGCGAACTCGTGGTGATCGACCGCTGGTTCCCCAGCTCGAAGCTGTGCGGGGCCTGCGGCACGGTCCGCGAGAAGCTGCCGCTGAACGTCCGTGAGTGGACGTGCGACTGCGGCACCGTGCATGACCGTGACGTGAACGCGGCACGCAACATCCTGGCCGCCGGGCTGGCGGCGTCTGCCTGTGGAGACGGTGTAAGACCTCAACGGGAGTCCTCCCGGACGGGGCGGTCGTCGGTGAAACAGGAACCCCAGCGGGTGACCGCTGGAATCCCCCGCCTTTAGGCGGGGGAGGAAGTCAAGTCCCCTTCCCAGGACGACGCCGAACTCGCGGAGTTCGGCTACCGTCCCGAACTGAAGAGAACGCTCGGCACCTTCCACACCTTCGCCGCCGGGATCAGCTACATCTCCATCCTCACCGGCACCTTCCAGCTCTTCTACTTCGGCTACAGCCAGGGTGGGCCCGCCTACTGGTGGTCCTGGCCGATGGTCTTCGCCGGACAGCTCATGGTGGCGCTCTGCTTGCCGAGCTGGCCGCCCGCTATCCGGTCGCGGGCTCGGTCTACAACTGGTCCAAGCGGCTGGGCAACGTGCATGTGGGCTGGCTCGCCGGGTGGATGATGCTGGTCGCCTCGATCGTCTCGCTGGCCGCGGTGGCCCTGGCCTACCAGCTGACGCTGCCGCAGATTCCCGGGCGTACCCCGCAGACCGTGACGCTGGTCAACGGCGTGGCCTCCGGGACGTTCAACCCGCTCCAGAAGGGAACCCACACCGTCACCGCCAACTACAACGGCGACGTCAACTACGCGGCCTCCGCGGGGAGCACCACACAGCAGGTGACCAACTAGCGGGGGGGCCGAAGCGGCGGGCTGGGCTGTGGGGCCTGGGCCGCCGCTTCGGCTCATTCCTTCGGATCGGCGGTGTCCGCGGGCCCGGCGGTCTCCGGCCGCTTGTACATCCGGGTGGCCGTGATCTGGCCGTGCACCTGCTCGCCCTCGGGGTCACGCTCGGGCAGCCCCGGCCGCAGATGCTCCTCGACGCTGATGTACTTCAGCCCGGCCCGCAGATCCGCGTCATTGCGCAACCGGATCACCAGCGGGAATTCGGCCAGCGCCGTGGTGTCGAACAGGCCCGTGGTGTACAGCAGCTGTACACCCAGCGCGTCCGCGACCGCCCGCTGGAGCTCCAGCAGATAGGTGGCGTTGGCCCGGCCGATGGGATTGTCGAGGAAGAGCGTGCCCGCGTGGCGGTGCTTGTCCCGGCCGCGGTCATTGCTGCGCAGCGCGGCCATGGTGCAGTACAGGGCGATCGCGGCGGTCAGCAGCTGACCGCCGGAGAACACATCGCCCATCTGCCCGACCGGCACCCGCTCGGCCCGCAGCACCGCGTCCGGCTTGAGGATCTCGACCGCCACACCGCGCGGCTGGAGCGCGGCGTGAACTCCGCGCAGGAGGAGGGACATTCCGTCGCGGCGCAGATCGGAGTTCTTCTTCACGGCGGAGCTGGTGGCCTCGTCGATGACCTCGCCCAGCCGCTCGGTCAGCGTCGCCTGGTCCGGGTCGTCGAAGCGGATCCGCAGGAACTCCTGGCCCGACCACTCGCCGAGGCCCTCCGGGAGCCGGGAGAGCCGCTGGGCCGAACGCAGCGTGGCCAGACAGGATTCGACCAGGCCGCGCAGCCGGTCGACGATGCTGCCGCGGTTGCGCTCCAGCTGCTCCAGCTCATCGGTCAGCACCCGCAGCCGGGGCGCGAACGCCTCGGCCCAGGCCGCGGCGTGCTCGGGCAGAGCCGCCGCGGGCAGTTCCCGGATCTGCTGGCGGGCCGGGGTGCGCACGTGCTCGTAGCGGGTGGAGTTGGCGTGCCGGACGAGGACGTCGCTCGCCTCCCGGACGGCCGACTCGGCCTGCGAGAGATCGGCCGCGCAGCCACGGAGTGAGCGGCGCGTCTCGGTCGCCGCCTGGCGGGCCTCGGTGAGGTCCCCGGTGTACGGCTCGGGGCGCTCCGCCTCGTCCTCGCCCGAGCCCGGTCCATCGCGCAGCAGGTCCCGCAGCAGCGCTGCGGTCTCGTCGAAGCCACCCGCGGCGTCCTCGGCGGCGCGGTGGGAGCGCAGCAGCTCGGCGTGGACGGTGCGGGCGGTGTCCAGCGCGTCGGTACGGGTGGCCAGTTCGGTGGTGGCGGTGCGCAGCAGCTCCTTGGCCCGCTCGGCGTCGGCCGGGACCATCTCCTCGGGCAGCTCGGTGTGCGCGTCGCCGTCGTCGGCGGGGGCGAGCCGCTCGGCCTCGCCACGCAGCCGTCCCAGCTGCTCGCTCGCCGCCGACGCGCGCGTCTCCAGCATCTGGACCAGCGATTCGGCGCGGGCCGCGGCGGCCTGGCGCGAGGGGCCGTCGGCGCCGTCGGTGCCCTCCAGGAGCTGCGCGGCGCGGGTGCGGACCTTGTTGGTGAGCCGGTCGAGGGCGGCGAGTGCCGCGCTCTCGTCGCTTTCGGCGCGGGCCTGTTCGGCGCGGAGGTCGGCGCCCACGCCGACCTTCTCGTACACCTGGGAGGCGGCGCGGTACGCCTCGCGGAGCGCGGGCAGCGAGGCGGTGGGTGGTTCGGTGTCCTCGCCGAGGTCGTCGGGCGCGCCCGCGATCTCGGCCCGCTCGGCGCGCAGGGCGCGGGCGGTACGGCGTGCGTCATCGGCCGCGCGCTGGGCCGCGCGCCGGTCCTCGTCGGCCGCGCGGGCGCGGTCCACACAGGTGTCGGCCCGCTCCTCCGACTCGGCGGCCTCGTCGGCCAGTTCGCGCAGCCGGGTCTGCCAGTCCGCACGCCGACGCAGCCGGTGCGCCAGACCGGCCAGCGCGTCGGCCACGCGGCGGGCGCGCTGGGCCGCCTCCTGCCGCTCGTCGCGGACCCGGGCCGCCTCGGTGGCGGCCTCGTCGGCCTCGGCGCGGGCCGTCCGTAGCTCCACCAGCTCCCGCTGTGCGGTGTCGGCGGTCTCCCGCGCCTCCTCGGCCGCGGCGGCCAGCTCGGCGAGCCGCCCCCGCGGGCAGCCGGTGCGCCAGGACGCGAGCCGCGCCGACAGCGCACGGTCGCCCGCCAGCCGGGCGGCGAGCGCCCGGATCTCCTCGTCCCGCGCGGTGGCGCGGGTACGCAGCTCCCGCCGCTCGTCGTCGGCGGCGCGCTCGTCGTGCATCGCCGGGTTCGGCGGCACCAGGAAGACCCCGCTGTCCTGTGCCCCCGGCGCGGGCGTCGGCGCGAGCAGCGCGGCGGCGGTGCCGACGGCCACGGCGGACCGCGGCAGCAGCGACGCCTGCCCCAGCACCTCGCGGGCGCGGGCGTGGGTGTCGGGGTCGGTGATCACCACACCGTCCACCAGCTCGGGGCGGGCCCCGAGTACGGCGGCGTGGTCGACGGGGTCGACGGCCTGGGCGAGATAACGCCACCCGGGGAGCGCCGGAATGCCGTGCTCACCGAGGAACTCGACGGCCGCCAGCACATCCGGGCTGGGCGGCAGCAACCCGCCGTCGCCGAGTGCGGCGAGGATCCGTGAGTCATCGGCGGCGGCGGTGCGCAGCTCGAACAGCTGCCGCTCGGCGGACGCGACGCCGTCGTCGAGCAGTTCGCGCAACGCCTCGGCGTTCCGGTCCAGCTCCTCGGCGGTCAGCGGCCCTTCGGGGCGCGGGGGTGCGGGCCGCTCCTGGCGCGGGCGCGGAGCGTCCGCGGTGTCCTCCCCCAGCTCGGGATCCCAGCAGTCGGGGTCGTCGGCGGAGGTGTCGGGCGTATCGGGGTTCTCGGCGTCGGTGGACTCCTGACCGTCGGCGCGGGATGCGGGCGACGGAACGGAACCGGCGTTGCCGGAGCCGGAGTCGGACGGCTGCCGCTCGGTGCCGCCCTCGACATCGGCCGAAACCCGCCCCGTCGGCCGCGACTCGGCGGCCACCGCACGACGGCGACGGCGCTGCTCGCCCCCGTCCCGGTCCTCGCCCTCGTCATCGGCCTCGTCCTCGTCCCCGACCCGGACGGTCACCCGCGCGGGCGGAACGGACTCCGCCGCCAGGGTGCGACTGCCGCCGTCGGCGTGCTGGTCATCGACGTCCCGTCCGCCGGCCGGGGTCAGATCCGGAGCCATGGGGTCCACCGTCGCGGTGGGGACGCCACGGTCCGGACGCACGCAACGGTCGGTCGGCCCACCCGTCCCCGGCGCCTCCACGCCGCCCTCGCCCTCGCCCTCGCCCTCGGCGTAGGCGTAGGCGTGGTCGTGGTCGTGATCGCCCAGGGAGTCGGGCTCGGGTGCGAACGGGCGGGTCGGGGGCTCGGCGCGGAAGGCGTCCGGGAGTTGGGCGAGCCCCAGCATGTCGTCCGCGTCGGAATCGTCGACCGGGAGCGTGATCCACCCGGTCCGGCCGGAGTCGGCGGCCAGCGGGCGGTGGGTGCCGCGGGGTGCGGGGACGGGGGCCGATGGCTGGGGCAGACCGAGCAGTTCGACCAGGCGCTGTTCGGCGCCGAGCGCCTCCGCCGTACGCCGCTCCCCCTCGTACGCGGACTCCGCGGCCCGCGCGGCGTCCGCCGCGCGGGCGGCGGCCAGTTCGGCGCCGGCCTGTTCGGCGGCGGCCGACGTGGCGTATTCGGCGGTGCGGCGGGCCGTCTCACGGGCGGCGTCCCAGGCCGCGGCCGCGGTCTTCTCCGCGTCGCTCGCGGCGAGCGCGGCGCGGGCCGGGTCGGCGTCCGGGGCGGAGTCGTCGAGCCATCCGGCCCGTACGGCCTCGGCGGTCTCCTGCTCGACCTCGGCGAGCCGCTGCCGCAGATGCTCGGCGTCGCTGCGGGCGCGCTGGGCCGCGGTGGCGGCGGCGGTGGCGTCGCGGTGGGCGGACTCACCGGTCTCCTGGAGGGCGGCGGAGCGCTCCTCCTCCTCGTTGGCCACCCGTTCGCCGTCCTCGGCCGCCGCGTGCAGGACGCGTACGAGGTCGGCCGCGGCCTTGGCGCGGGCCGCGAGGGCGGGGGCGGCGTCCCGCTCGGCCTCGCGGATAGCGGTGGCCACGCGCGCGGAGCGGTCGGCGGCGGCGCGATGGCGCAGCACCGTCTCGGCGGCCTGCCAGGCAGCGTGCAGGGTGCGGGCGTCGTTCAGCTCCCGGCGCTGCGCGGCGGCGCCCTTCTCGGCGGCGGCCAGGGCCAACGAAGCGTGGCGGTAGGCGAGTTCGGCCGCGACGAGGTCGCTGCGGCCGCGCGCCGTCTCGGCCTCGGTGACGGCGTGTGCGGCCGAGGCCACCTGCTGAGCCAGCTCGGCGGCGCGGCCACGCTCCTCCGCTCCCCGCGCGGAGAGGCGCCGGGCGAGCGTACGGGTGCGGCGCTCGGCGCCCGCGTGCACACCGCGCGCCTGCTCACGGCGGTCTGCCGCCTCCGCGATCCGCGAGAGCAGATCCAGCGAACCGGCGGTGAAGTCCCGTTCGGCCGTCAGCTCGGCGCGGCGGCCCAGCTTGTGCGCGAAGCCGTGGACGAGATCGGCGAGCCCGTCGGTGTCACGGGTGTCGGTGACGGCGCGCAGCAGCAGATCGGTGAAGTCGGAGTCGTTCTTGACGGCGAAGAGCCCGGCCGCCTCGCCCTCGTCGGCGTTCATCTCCCGCTGGTAGCGGAAGAGTTCGGGGTCCAGACCGAGGTCGCCGAGGTGTTCGTTCCAGCGCTCGTGGATCTCCACCCACACCACGTCCAGATGCGGATACGCCTTGCCCGCCTCGGTGAGCGCGTCGCGGAACCCCTTCATGGTGCGGCGGCGGCCGCGGGCGGTGGAGGCGCCCTCGGCGACGGGCCGTACCGCGGCGGATTCGGCGACGGGCAGCGAGTCCAGGCTGAGCCCGGGGCCGGGGCGGAAGGAGTACCACGCCTCGGCGAACTTGCGCGGGTCGTTGGAGACCTGACGCCCGCGCCACTCGCTGACCTTGCCGACCACGACGGTCTCACCGGTGACGGTGTGCTGCCACTCCAGGGCGACATGGCCGCAGTCGTCGGCGAGCAGGAACTTCCGCAGCACACCGGAGCTGGCGCCGCCGAGGGTGTTGCGGTGGCCCGGCAGCATCACCGAGAAGATCAGCTTGAGCAGGACGGACTTGCCGCCGCCGTTCTCCAGGAAGAGCACGCCCGCGGGGGCCGGGCGCCGGGGCGGGCCGACCGGCTCCTCCTCGAAGAACTCCGCCTGGGTGGGCGCGGGGCTGGGCACCGGCTCGCCGACTCCGCGCAGGTCCAGCACGGTGTCGGCATAGCGCGCACCGGCCGGCCCGATGGAGTAGAGGCGGACCCGGGACAGCTCGTACATGGCGGCAGGACTCTCGTTGTCGTCAGGGTGGCGGGTGGATCTTCGGTCGTCAGTCGTCAGTCGTCAGTCGTCAGGAGTGGAACGGCAGACCGGCGTCGGCGACGAGGTCGAGGTCGTCGGTGTCATCGGGCGGCAGCAGGGTCGCACTGCCGTCGCCGACGGGCACGACGCCCAGCTCCAGCAGCTCGGTCATGGCGGCACCGGCCGCCATGTCGCGCACTTGGAGCTGGTAGCGGGCGGTGGTGCGGTACGCGCCCCCGGCGTCGTCCCCGGTGCGCTGGAGGAAGCCGGAGTCGACGAGGAAGGCGACGGCCTTGCCGACGATGCCGGTGGTCGAACCGGCCAGTCTGCGCGCGTCCTTGGTGGCGCCGGTGGCGCTGCGTCGCGCGTACACCCGCCAGGCGGCCTCCAGGCCAGGCGCGTCGGTGGCGGGATCGGTGTTGTCGCCCTGCTCCCCGGCCCGCTCCTCCAGACGGCGGCACGCCTGGCGGACGAAGGCGTCGACCCCGTTGACGGTGATCCGGCCGATGTAGCCGTCATCGGCGAGGTCCTCGGGGCGGGGGAAGGCCAGGGCGGCCACGGCGAGATGCGCGAGGCCGTGCAGAAAGCGGTCGGCGGAGTCGGTGTTGGCGCGGCGGGCGTAGTCGCCCATACGGACGGCGAAGACGGAGTCCTCGGCGGCGGTGACGGCCATCCCGGCGCGGGCGGACACCTCCAGCACGATCAGACCGAGCCCGGCGGCGACGGCGTCGGTGAGCCGGGCGAAGGCCGGTTCGTCGCGGTGGCGGCGGAGCAGCTCGGCGTACTCGACGTCACGCGCGGGCAGCAGCTTGGGCTGGAGCCCGAAGGCCACCAGCCGCGCGGCGTCGGCCGCGTCGGCGGGGGTGACCCCGCCCGGTGCGCCGCCGGGCGCCGGTGCGGGGTCCGGCTGCGTCGCCTCGTCGAGGGCGTCGTACTCGGTCACGGGTGAAGCTCCTTGCGCGGGGCGTACTCACGGTTGACGAAGGACACGGCGGCCGGTCGGGCGTCGCGCGGCATCAGGCCACCTCCGCCCGGTCCGCGGCCATGCCGACGGCGTCCAGCAGAGCCGTGCCGACGATCAGATCGGCGCCGCCGAACTCCGGGTCGTCCAGCTCGGTGCCGTCGTCGACGGCGAAGAGCAGGCGCTGCTCGCCCTGGCGGTAGGCGGTGCCGACCGGAGGGCTCGCGGCGTGCACGGCCAGGAGGGCGATGAGGTACGGGAGGTCGGCGTCGCGGCGGCGGGCGTCGGCGAGGAGGCCCGAGAGGCGTCGGGGGACGTCGGCCGGGAGGTCGAGCAGCTCCATGGCCATCCCGAGCTGTTCCTCGCTGAAGCGGCTGTCGTCGGGGGTGGCGATCAGATCGGGCTCGGGCATCTCCGCGCCGAGGTGCTCCCGCTCCACCGGCGGGGTGAGCAGCATCTCGACCAGGTCGCCCATCCGTACCGAGGTCGGGGTGCGCAGGCCCGCGCCGCGGGCGAAGAAGGCGTCGGTGACCCGGCCCGCGCGCTCCACCGGGAGCGGGAGCAGCGGGGACAGCAGCTGTCCGTAGAGGTCGAGTCCGGCGCGGGCGGCGGGCGTGGCGAACGCCTGGCGGTCCTGCTCGGCGCGGAACAGCGGCCCGGCCTCCAGCAGCCGGGACTGAAGCTGGGTGTGACGGCGGATGCAGTCCTTGACGATGTCGACCAGCTCGGCGGCGCGCCGCTTGTGCTCGGCGCCTTCGGCCTCGTCGCGCGCCTTGCGGATGTTGGTGAGGATCGCGTTCTCGTGGCGGTAGCGGTCGGCGACGTGGTCGAGCGCCTCGGTGATCATCTCGGGGACGGTGCTCAGCCAGTCGACCGCGCGGACGTTGCGCCGGGTGGCGTCGAGGGTGCGGCGCAGGGTCTCCGAGTACTGGACGGTGCGGTAGCGGGCCTGCTCGGCGGCGAGTTGGGCGTCGGCGAGACGGCCGCGGCTGATCAGCACCTCCAACTTGACCTCGGCGGCGATCTGGGCGCTGGTGACATCCGTGTCGAGGGCGCCGACCAGGACGTTAACCGCCTCGTCGGTGGTGCGCAGATAGACGGTGCCGCCGGGTCCCGGCACCTCCTCGATCAGCTTGAAGTCGTAGTCACGCCGGACATATGCGCCGTCGGGGCCGAAAGTGCCGTAGACCGCGCGGAAGCCGCGGTCCACACTGCCGACGTTGATCAGGTTGTCCAGCACCCAGCGGGCGACGCGCTCATGCTCGGCGGCGGGGCGTGTGGGGGCCTGGGCGGCGATCCGGGGCAGCAGCCGGGCCACTATCTCGTCGTGGTCGGCTCCGGTGTCGAAGTCCATGTGGAGCGTGACGAGGTCGATGGCGGCGAGGGCGACCTCGGCCATCGCGTACACCCCGTACTCCCCCGCCAGATTGACCTTGCGCGCGTCGAGGTCATGCAGCGGCGCGGTGCACGCGAGCGCGCGCAGCCGCCGGGCCAGGCCCTCGTCGGCGGCCGGGCCCGGTGCCGGGCGAGCAGCCCCGGCATGGCCGTTGAGCTGGGGCGCAGCGGCCCCGGGGGGTGGAGATGTCACGTCGCACAGAGTAGGCCGTCGCACCGACAACGGACGAAACGGCACGGAGATCCCGCTATGACGCGGAGATCCCCCGCCGGGGCGTACGCGGGTGCGCGCTGATACGCGCGTCCACGCGCGCGACACCGGCGCGTCTCCCGCGACTCACCGGCCCGTCAGTCTACGGCCCCGTGACCGGGTGGTCCGTCCATGGACAGTCTGCGCAGCGCGGCGGGCTCAATGGGTGGCTCCTTCCGCGATGCGCAGATCCGTCCTGGTGTGCGCCGCCGTGGTGACGATGACGCGGAGCGCCTCGGCGGCCGTGGCGACGGGCAGCGACGGCTGGTCCCGGTCCACGACCTGTCCGGGGGCGTACGGGAGGTGGACGAAGCCGCCGCGCATCTCTGGCCGCCGGGTGGCGATCAGATGGGCGAGTCCGTAGAAGACGTGATTGCACACAAAGGTGCCCGCGGTCTGCGACAGGGCGGCCGGGATCCCGGCCGCCCGCACGGCGGCGACACACGCCTTGACCGGCAGTGGCGCGAAGTAGGCGGCGGGGCCACCCGCCACGACGGGTTCGTCGATCGGCTGCTGTCCGGCGTTGTCGGGTATGCGGGCGTCGTCGACGTTGATCGCGACCCGTTCGACGGTGATCCGGGAGCGGCCGCCCGCCTGTCCGACGCACAGCACCAGATCGGGGTCGGCCGCCTCCACCGCGGCGGCCAACTCCTCGAGAGCGGTGCCGAAGACGCAGCTCAGCCGCGCGGTGATGAGATCAAGGCCGGGCGGCGGGGCGGCCGCGGCGAGGGAGACGGCCTCCCACGACGGGTTGACCTCCTCGCCCTCGAAGGGTTCAAAACCGGTGAGCAGCACCCGGGTCATCGGAACTCTCTCTGATCAGAAGGCGAACCGGTCAGAAGGCGAAGAGCGAGATGATGGCGATGTTGCAGACCAGCAGCGCGCCGGCGGTGGGGATCTGCGCCTTGATGGGCCCGTACTGGTCCTTGAGTTCCAGCAGTGCGGCGGGCACCAGGTTGAAGTTGGCGGCCATGGGGGTCACCAGCGTTCCGCAGAAGCCCGCGAGCATGCCGACGGCGAGCACCACGGGCACGTCCCCGTGCATCTGCTCGATGAGTACGGGCCAGCCGATGGCGGCGGTCATCACCGGGAAGGCCGCGAAGGCGTTGCCCATGATGGTGGTGAACAGGGCCATGCCGACGCAGTAGACGGCCACGGCGATGTACTTCTGGCCGTCCGGCAGCAGCTGTTCGGTGATCTTGCCGACCTGGTCGCCGACCCCGGCCACCTGGAAGATGGAGCCGAGTACGGCGAGCAGTTGGGGCAGCAGCAGCGCCCAGCCCATGGACTCCAGCAGCGACCGCCCGGCGTGCAGCGGCACGGCGGGCCTGCGCTCGCGGACCACGACCATGGCGACCAGCAGCCCCGCGATCGCGCCGAAGCCGAGGCCGAGGATGGTCTCGCTGCCCGTCTCGAGCACCGGGGTGCCGCCGATGTGCCAGTGCTTGACGGCCGAGGCGCAGATGACGGCGACCAGCGGGATGGTGAGCGCGGGGATGAACAGCCGGTTGCCGAGCCGGGCGGCGGAGGCGACGCGCTGTTCGGTGGTGGTGGTCCGCGGGACCCCGCGCCCGGTGAGGTTGAAGCCGCCCAGGCAGACCATGGCGAGGACGGCGACGCCCAGCGGCTCGGCGGGAGCCTTCTTCTCGGTCACCCAGGAGCTGTAGAAGAAGCAGGCGCCCAGCAGTCCCCAGAAGGCGGCGGAGCCATGGCGCTTGGGGTTGCTGCGGTCGAAGGCCATCTGTGTGGCCATCGCGAGGAAGACGGCGCCGACGAGCCAGAAGAACCACTCGGCCTTGATCACTTGGCCTCCTCCACGGTGCGGCTGCCCACGGCAGCGGACGGTCCGCCCGAGGCGGCGATCTGGCTCTCCAGCGAGCGGTCCAGGCGCAGCAGCCGGAAGCCGTGGATGAGGAAGGCGCAGACGGCGGTGGGGATGGCCCACAGCGCGAGCTGCAACGGTTCCAGGTGGGTGTGGTAAGTGGAGTTGACGAAGCCGGTGATCAGCAGGATCGAGCCGATGGCCAGGAAGCAGTCCTCGCCGAAGAACAGCCCGACGGTGTCGGAGCTGGCGGAGTAGGAGCGGATCCGCTCCCGCACCTTCTCCGGCAGCGGACCGTGGCGCCGCTCGGCGGCGCCTTCGGCCATCGGCGCGACCATGGGACGCACGCTCTGGGCCGGGCCGCCGATACTGGTGAGGCCGAAGGCCGCGGTCAGCTGGCGCAGGGCCAGGTAGAGCGCGAGGAACCGGCCGGTGGTGAGCTTGCCCAGTTTGCCGATGAGGGTCCGGGCCTGCTCCTGGAGCCCGTGGCGCTCCAAGAGGCCGATGACCGGGAGGGTGATGACGAAGATCGTCACCGAGCGGCTGGAGGCGAAGCCGTTGCCGAAGGCCGCGAGGACCTCCTGAGGCGACAGCTTGCCCAGCAGCCCGGTGACGATGCCGGCGACCCCGACCACCAGCAGGGGATTGCGTCGGGTGGCGAATCCGAGGATCACCACCAGAACGCCAAGGAGAACGATCATGTGTCCCGCCTTCCGCGTGCAGGACCCCACGACGGCGTACGGAGCACGACGGCGTGAGGAGAATGCACCGGAGGCTAGGTGTTCGTTCAACGATCCGACAAGAGCCTGAAACCAACTTGTTCTCGTTCCGTCGGATCGTCCATCGCGTCGCAGACCCTAGGCGCGGGCCACCTTCTGCGCGTAGGCCTCGACCAACTGCCGCTGGGAGTCGTCCAGATAGGAGGCGAGCAGCCGCTCGGCCTCCACCGCGTCCCCGGCCTGGAGCACCTCCAGGATTTGCCGGTTGCGGACCAGGTACGGCGCGTGGAAGCGGCGGGGGTCGGCCATCACATGGAAGACCAGCCGCAGCTCGGCCAGGACGGCGCGCATCAGCTCGTCGGCGCGCGGGCTGCCCGCGAGGCCGACGATCGCCTGGTGGAAGCGGATGTTGGCGGTGGACAGGTCCTGCCAGGAACGGTCCTGCACGGCGCGCTCACCGGCCACCACCGCCGCCTCGACCGCCTCCAGCGGGTACGGCGGCTCCCCCAGCTCGCGCAGCGTCGCGCATTCGACCAGCCTGCGCAGCCGGTAGAGATCGTTGAGGTCATCGACGGTCACCACCCTAACGAAGACCCCGCGGTTGAGCTCGTGCACCAGCAGCCGTTCATGGGTGAGCAGCCGGAACGCCTCGCGCAGGGTGTTGCGGGAGACACCCAGGGCGCCCTTGACGCTGTCCTCGGACAGCCGGGTGCCGGGCGGGAAGAAGCCCTCGGCGATGCGGTCGCGGAGGATGTCCGCGACCCGCTCCGCGGTACTGGTGCGACCCAGTAGCGCCCGGTCGGCCTCCAGTCCCGGGACCCCGGAGCCCTCCGAGACGTCCGACGCCTGCGCAAGCCGACGCTCCGCGCCGGGCGGCAAGCCTTGTGTCCCGTTGGACCCGTTGTCCCCATTCGCCACTTTTGCTCCTCTTCGCGGCTTCGCGCATTCCGTATCGCGAGAAGTCAAGCCCAGAAAGAAGAACGGGACAACAACACTCTTGTCGGATCGTTCAACGATCGCCTACCTTGACGCTCAACCACATCGCCCGCGTACTCTCCCCCACCCGTACGCGATCCGCACGCCCGAACGGACGGATATGACCGCACCCTTGGCGAACCCGTCGATCGATCTCAACGCCGACCTCGGTGAAGGCTTCGGCCGCTGGCAGCTCACCGACGACGAGGCCCTGCTGTCCATCGTCACCAGCGCCAATGTCGCCTGCGGCTTCCACGCGGGAGACCCGTCGACCATGCGCCGGGTGTGCGAGCTGGCGGCCGAGCGCGGTGTCCGCATCGGGGCCCAGGTCTCCTACCGGGACCTGGCGGGCTTCGGACGGCGCGCCATGGACGTCCCCCCGCGCGAACTGGCCGATGAGATCACCTACCAGATCGGCGCGTTGGAGATCTTCGCCCGCGCCGCCGGATCGCGGGTGTCCTACGTCAAACCCCATGGCGCGCTGTACAACCGCTGTGTGCACGACGAGGCGCAGGCCGCCGCCGTCGTCGAGGGCGTACGGCTCGCCGCGGGCGGACCGCTGCCGGTGCTGGGTCTGCCCGGCTCCCGGCTGCACGAGGCGGCCCGCGCGGCCGGACTGCCGGTGGTCGCCGAGGCCTTCGCCGACCGCGCGTACACCGCGGCGGGCACCCTGGTGCCGCGGACCGAGCCCGGCGCCGTGGTCTCCGACCCCGGCACGGTGGTCAAACGCGCCCTGGGCTTCGCCCGCGACAACGCCGTCACCTCTGTCGACGGCTGGCGGATCGAGGTGGAGGTGGGCTCCCTGTGTCTCCACGGCGACACCCCCGGCGCCGCCGACCTCGCCCGCCGGGTGCGGAGCGAACTGACGGCCGCGGGCGTACGCGTGGCGGCGTTCACGTGACCCTCCGGAGCCTGCCCGTCGGCGATCACGGGCTCCTCGTCGAACTCGGCAGCGGCGACGCGGCCGAGGCGCTCCACGCCGAGCTGCTGCGCCGGGTGGCCGACGGACGGCTGCCCGCGGTGCGCGAGATCGTGCCCGCCGCCCGCACCGTGTACCTCGACGGCCTCGAGAACCCCGGCCGTCTCGCCGCCGAGCTGCCCGGCTGGGACATACCGTCCCTCACCCGCGATGACGGCGCCATCCTTGAGGTCCCGGTGCGCTACGACGGCCCGGACCTCCCCGAGGTCGCCGGCCTCTGGGGGGTCACCCCCGAGGAGGCCGTACGCGTCCACAGCGGTACCGAGTTCCGCGTCGCCTTCTGCGGATTCGCGCCGGGCTTCGGCTATCTCACCGGGCTGCCGGAGCGGTTCGCGGTACCGCGCCGCGCTACCCCGCGGACGAAGGTCCCGGTGGGCTCGGTCGCGCTGGCGGGCCCGTACACCGGCGTCTATCCGCGCTCCTCCCCCGGCGGCTGGCAGCTCATCGGCACCACGGACACCGTGCTGTGGGACGCCGCACGAGAACCGGCGGCGCTGCTGACGCCCGGCACCCGCGTCCGCTTCGTCCCGTGGGAGCCCACGACGGTCCCTCGGGAGCCCACGACGGGCGAAGGGAGCGGCACATGACCGACAGCGCCTTCGCGGTGGCACGGGCAGGCGCCCTGACCACCGTGCAGGACCTGGGCCGGACCGGCCACGCCCATCTCGGTGTGCCGCGCTCCGGCGCCCTCGACCAGCCCGCCCACCGGCTCGCCAACCGCCTGGTGGGGAACGCCGACGGGGCCGCCACCCTGGAGACCACCCTGACCGGCTGCGCGGTACGGCTGCGCCGCACGGCGACCGTGGCCGTCACCGGCGCGCCCTGCCCGGTCACGGTCGACGGCCGCCCGGCCGCATGGGGCGCGCCCGTGCGGGTACCGGCCGGTGCGCTGCTGGAACTCGGGGCCGCCACCCATGGCGTACGCAGCTATCTGGCGTTCGACGGCGGGGTCGGGGCCGAACCGGTGCTCGGCAGCCGCGCCACCGATGTGCTCTCCGGGCTCGGCCCGGCTCCGCTCGCGGACGGTGCGGTGCTCGGCCTCGGGCCCGCCGGGGAGGCGCCGCCCGGGGCGGACGGGGTGCCCCACCGGGGCGTACCGCCGGAGTTGGTGCTCCCGGTGGTGCTCGGCCCGCGCGACGACTGGTTCACCCGCGCGGGGCTGCACACGCTGACCACCGGCGACTTCCGGGTCTCGGCCGCCAGCAACCGGATCGGGCTGCGGACCGAGGGCCCCGCCCTGGAGCGGGCGCGGGACGGTGAACTGCCCAGTGAGGGCATGGCGCTCGGCGCCATCCAGGTGCCGCCCGACGGCCGTCCGGTGCTCTTCCTCGCCGACCATCCGACCACCGGCGGCTACCCGGTCGTGGGGGTCGTCCCGGAGCGGTGGCTCGCCGCCGCGGCGCAGGCCGCGCCGGGCACCCCGGTGCGGTTCACCCCGCTGGGACGGGTCTCGTGGGGGCGGCCGCACCCGGCGTAACACACATAGCGCGCATAACGCCCATGACCGCCGCGACCGTTCAGCGGGCGGCGCGACGGCCTCCGGCGTGTGCCACGGCCCGCTCCCGGGTCCGCTCGGCGTTCCTGGCCCGGCGCTGTCCCCGGCGGCGCAACACCCGGCGCTCCTCCTCACCGGTGCCGCCCCACACCCCGTGGGTCATCCCGGTCTCGAGCGCGTACTCCAGGCACACCCGGGTCACCGGGCAGTGTCCGCAGACCTGCTTGGCCCGTGCCTCCTGCTGCTGTGCGGCGGGACCGGCGACCCCGACCGGGAAGAACAGCTCGGGATCCTCGTCCGTGCATGCGGCGCTCCGCCACCACTCCATGGCTGCCCCTTTTCCGTGAATTCGGTCGTGTGCTGTGTATTCGGTTCCGGCTGCCCGTCCTCGGCCTCGCCGCGCACTGTCCGCGGGGCGGGCGCCCGTGCTCACGCGGGCGCATCCGGACGGGTTCGATACGTCTCGGGTTACCGATGGCCGCCACCGCAAACGGTCTTGAACGCGCCATACGTCACAACGGGGGAATCAACCTACTCACGGCGCCCGCTACCGCAACCCCTCGGTCACGCAGTTCTTCGGGCAATTCTTCGGGCGATACCTCAGTCGCGCGGTTCCGCCGGCAGCCGGACGGCCCGGCCGCGATCAGCGCCGCCACCTTCTCGCGGTCCCCCGTGCGCCCACTCCGGCATCCGCCACCGACCGTCGTCCCCAGGCGGCGTCACTCCACCGGGGGCCCGTATCCGCCGCCGCCCGGGGTGCGGACGACGAGGATGTCGCCGGTGCCGACGTCCGCGGTGTCACGTCCGTCGAGGTGCTCGGTGGAGCCGTCCGCACGCTCGATCAGATTGGCGCCGAGCCCGCCCGGCTCACCGCCCGCCATCCCGTACGGGGCCACCCGGCGGTGGCCGGTGAGCAGGGCCACCGTCATGGGCTCCAGGAAGCGGAGGCGGCGGGTGACGCCGTGGCCGCCGCGCCACCGGCCGCGGCCGCCGCTGCCGGTGCGGATCCCGAAGCTCTCCACCCGCACCGGATAGCGCCACTCCAGCACTTCGGGGTCGGTCAGCCGGGAGTTGGTCATATGGGTCTGCACCGCGTCCGCGCCGTCGAAGCCGTCGCCCGCGCCGGAGCCGCTGGCCACGGTCTCGTAGTACTGGACGCGGTCATTGCCGAAGGTCACGTTGTTCATCGTGCCCGAGCCCTCCGCCTGCACCCCGAGGGCCGCGTAGAGCGCTCCGGTGACGGCCTGTGAGGTCTCCACATTGCCCGCGACGGTGGCGGCCGGATGGACCGGCGCCAGCATGCAGCCCTCCGGGATCCGGACGTCGAGGGGTTTGAGACAGCCACTGTTGAGCGGGATGTCCTCGGCCACCAGGGTGCGGAACACATAGAGCACCGCGGCCATCACCACCGAGCTGGGCGCGTTGTCGTTGCCCTGCCGCTGCGGTGAGGTGCCGGTGAAGTCCAGGACGGCGCCCCGGGCCGCGCGGTCCACGGTCACGGTGACCCGGATGACGGCGCCGCCGTCTGTCTCGTAGCGGTACGCACCGTCGCCGAGGGCGGAGACGACCCGGCGGACGGACTCCTCCGCGTTGTCCTGGACGTGGCCCATGTAGGCGTGCACCACGTCCAGGCCGAACTGGCCGATCATCCGGCGCAGTTCCTGGATGCCCTTCTCGTTGGCGGCGATCTGGGCGCGCAGATCGGCGAGGTTGGCGTCCGGGGCGCGCGACGGATACGGCCCCCCGGTCAGCAGTTCACGAGTCTCCCGCTCGCGCAGCACACCGTCGCGCACCAGCAGCCAGTTGTCGAAGAGGACCCCCTCCTCCTCGATGGTCCGGCTGAACGCGGGCATGGAGCCGGGGGTGATCCCACCGATCTCGGCGTGGTGTCCGCGCGAGGCGACGAGGAAGAGCAGACCGGTGCCCGCCTCGTCGAAGACCGGGGTGACCACCGTGACGTCCGGCAGATGGGTGCCACCGTGGTACGGGTCGTTGATGGCGTACACATCTCCCGGCCGCATCGTGTCCCCGTTACGGCGCAGCACCTCCTTGATGGACTCGCCCATGGAGCCCAGGTGCACCGGGATATGGGGGGCGTTGGCGATGAGATTGCCCTCGTCGTCGAACAGGGCACAGGAGAAGTCGAGCCGCTCCTTGATGTTGACGGAGTGGGCGGTGTTCTCCAGGCGCAGACCCATCTGTTCGGCGATGGCCATGAAGAGGCTGTTGAACACCTCCAGCATCACCGGATCCACCTCAGTGCCCACGGCCACCGTGCGTGGACGGGGCCGGACCCGGGTGAGCAGCAGATGGCCGCGTTCGCCCACGGCCGCCTGCCAGCCGGGGTCGACCACGGTGGTGGCGTCGTCCTCGGCGATGACCGCGGGTCCGGTGACATGGTCCGACGGGCGCATCCGGGCGCGTTCGTACAGCGCCGTCCGCTGCCAGCTGCCCCCGGTGAACATCCGCACGGTGGCGACGGGCGCCACCTCGCCCTCCCGGGGCGGCTGTTCCACCGCATGGCCACCGGTGGGCCCGGCCGCGCCGGTCGCCTCCACCGACACCGCCTCGGCCACCAGTGGCTTGTCCATGGTGAAGGCGTAGCGGGTGCGGTGGGCGCGGACGAACTCCCCAGCCATCACCGGGATGGTGTCCAGAGGGACGGGGAGCGTGGAGTCGGTGCCCGCGTAGCGCAGATGGACCCGGGCCTCGGTGGTCACGGTCTCCTCCGGGACACCGTCGGCGAGCAGTTCGGCGCGGGTCCGCTCGGCGAGCCGGGTGCACAGCTCGCGCACCCGTAGCAGCGATTCCTCGGACAGCTCGGCCTCGACGGCGTGTTCCCGCATGGCGGTGGCATCCGCGACCCCGATGCCGTACGCGGAGAGCACACCCGCCAGCGGCGGCACGATCACCGTGCCGATGCCCAGCGCGTCGGCCACCGCGCAGGCGTGCTGACCGCCCGCGCCGCCGAAGCTGGTGAGCGCGTAGCGGGTGACGTCGTGGCCGCGCTGTACGGAGATCTTCTTGACCGCGTTGGCCATGTTGAGGACCGCGATGTCCAGGAAACCCGCCGCCACTTCCTCCGGGCCGCGCCGGTCGCCGGTGGCCTCGGCGATCTCCTCGGCCAGCCGGGCGAACCGCTCGCGGACGGTGTCCGCGTCCAGCGGCTGGTCGGCGTGCGGGCCGAACACCGCCGGGAAGTGGTCCGGCTGCACCCGGCCCAGCATCACATTGGCGTCGGTCACGGTCAGCGGGCCGCCGCGGCGGTAGCAGGCGGGACCGGGGACGGCACCGGCCGAGTCCGGCCCCACCCGGTAGCGCCGTCCGTCGAAGTGCAGCACCGAACCGCCGCCCGCCGCCACGGTGTGGATGTTCATCATGGGTGCCCGCATCCGTACCCCGGCCACCTCGGTGCCGAAGACCCGCTCGAACTCGCCCGCGTAGTGCGACACATCGGTCGAGGTGCCGCCCATGTCGAAGCCGATGACCCGGTCGTGACCGGCCTCCTCGGACGATCGCGCCATCCCCACCACACCGCCCGCGGGCCCGGACAGCACCGCGTCCTTGCCACGGAAGTGCGCGGCCTCCCGCAGCCCGCCGTTGGACTGCATGAACATCAGCCGGATTCCGCGCAGTTCGGTGGCCACGTCCTCGACATAGCGGCGCAGGATCGGCGAGAGATACGCGTCGACCACGGTGGTGTCGCCGCGCGACACCAGCTTCATCAGCGGGCTGACCTCATGGGAGCAGCTGATCTGGGTGAAACCCAGCTCCCGGGCGGCGGTGGCCAGCGCCTGTTCGTGTGCGGTGTGGCGGTAGCCGTGCAGCAGCACCACGGCGGCGCTGCGGAAGCCGTCGCGGTACGCGATGCGCAAGCCCTCGGTGGCGGCGGCGAGGTCGAGCGGCCGTACGACGCCGCCGTGGGCGTCCACCCGCTCGGGGATCTCGATCACCCGGTCGTAGAGCGCCTCTGGCAGGACGATCCGGCGGTCGAACAGCCGCGGGCGGTTCTGGTACGCGATCCGCAGCGCGTCCCGGAACCCCTCGGTGACCACGAGGACCGTCGGCTCGCCGGTGCGCTCCAGCAGGGCGTTGGTGGCGACCGTGGTGCCCATCTTGACGACGGCGATCCGGTCGGCCGGGACCGGCTCCCCGGCCGTGAGCCCGAGGGTCTGCCGGATTCCGGCGACGGCGGCGTCCTGGTGGCGCTCGGGGTGGTGGGACAGGAGTTTGCGGGTGACCAGACGGCCGTCGGGGCGTTTGCCGACGACGTCCGTAAAGGTCCCGCCACGGTCGATCCAGAACTCCCAGCGACCCGTCATCCTGCCATTGTCGCAGCGTGGGGTGGGGTGGGGAGGGGTTGGCCGGGCGCCGGTGCGGCGCTGGACGCGGTGCCGGACGCGGAGACGGGTGCGGTGCTGGACGCGGTGCCGGGTGCGGTGCTCACCGCGGTGTGGCGCAGTTCGCCGCCCAGGGCGGCGAGCGCGGCGAGGGCCGCCTGTTCGTCCCGGCTGTCGAGGAGATGTCCGGTGCCCATCAGCCGATGCCGCCACTCCAGTGCCGCGAGGGCGAGCAGTCCGGGCAGCAGATCGGTGCAGCGGTCCGCGACCCAGCGCGTGCCGCGAGTCGCCATCCACCACGCGGCCGCGGCGGCCGAGGGGGCGGGGCCGTCGAGGACGAGCGACGGCGGCTCGCCCATGGCGATGCCGCGGGCGGTGAGCGCGGTGTGGAACTCCCGGGCCAGCAGCCGGTGGCCGAGCTCGCTGGGATGCAGCCGGTCCACGCTCCACGCCCGCCGGTCCGTCACCCAGGAGTGCTCCCCCAGCTCCACATGGACCGTCTCGTACCGCGCGGACAGGGCACGGACCACCGTGTTCACGGCACCCATCCGGCGCCCCAGCGGACGGGCGAGCGCGGACGGCAGCCCGAGCATCCGCCCCGGGTCGGGCAGACAGGCGGTGAGCACCACGGCGCCGTCCGCGCGGAGGGCGCCGATCGTGCGGTCGAGGGCCTGGGCCACGCGGTGGATGTCGAAGGAGTCGCGCAGTGTGTCATTGCCGCCGACCACGACGGACGCCAGATGCGGACGGGCCCGGCGGGCGGCGGGCAGCTGCTCCTCGGCGACATCGGCGGCCAGCGCGCCACTGCGGGACACATTGACCAGCTCCACCTCGGCCCCGCCCCGCGGCCCGGCCGCCGCCGCCAGCAACGCGGCCCACCCGCGCCACCCGCCCCCGGCCGCCGGATCCCCGAGCCCCTCGCTCAGCGAATCCCCGAGCGCGGCGAACCGCACGGGCCCGCGGGCGGCGGTGTCCCCGGCGGACACCGCCGGTGGCACGGCACCCGCCACACATGCGGCGTCCGGCCCCGTCCCGGACTCCGCGGCCGAGGCGGACCCGGCGCCGGGAGCGAGGGCCGCGTCGGAGGCGAGTGCGGGGGCCGCGGACATGGCGGCAGGCGTTGGCGTACGCCGTACGGTGGCCGGGCCCGTCCCGGGCTCGTTGTCGGGGACGGGTGCGGTCGCCTGGGCCCGGGTACTCGCGGTGGCGACCGCGCGGGCCGACACGGGCTTCGGGGTGGTCGGGGCGGTCACGGGCGCGGCCGGTGGGGCGGTCGGCCCTCCGGTGTCCGGCCGCCGCGCGGCGCGGGCCGCGCTCACCGCACACCGCCCATGGCCTTGTGGGCGGGCCGGTTGGCCGTGGGGCAGTGCGCCATCGGGCCGTATCCGCGCCGGGGCGCGTCCGGATGGGACGCGGCCGGGTCCGGGGCGCCGTCGCACGCGACACCGTCGGACACCTGGTGGTGCGCCGAAACGCCGGCCGTCGGCTCGCCCTCCCCCACCGGGGCGGCGTCGAGCGGTGCGTCGTGGGCGGCCAGGAAGGAGGCGACCGCGGCGGGCCAGCCGTAACGCTCGGCCCGCGCCCGCGCCGTGGCGCGGCGCAGCGGCTCCGGGCGGTCCAGGATCCGTTCCACCGCGTCCGCGAACGCCGGTCCTCTGTCGGCCGCCGTCTCACCCGCCGCTCCGACGATGGCCGGGAGCGCGGAGAGCTCACTGACCACCACGGGCGAACCGCATGCCAGCGCCTCCAGCGCGGCCAGTCCGAAGGTCTCCGCCGGGCCAGGCGCCAGGACGACGTCCGCGCTGGCCTGGAGCGCGGCGAGGTCGGCACGGTCCGCGACATGGCCGAGGAAGGACGCCGGAAGCCCTTCGGTACGGGCGCGGGCCTCCAGCCGTCCGCGGAGCGGACCGTCGCCCGCGACCACGAGCGCCGCCGGGATCCCGCGCCGCCGGAGTTCGGCGAGTGCGTCGAGGGCGCGGCCCGGACGCTTCTCCGGTGACAGGCGCGAGGCCAGCAGGAGCAGCACCGCGGCATCGCCCCGGTGGCGGTCGCGCAGCCGTGCGTCATGGTGGGCTGGGTGGAAGTGCTCCAGGTCAACACCCAAGGGAGCGCGTACGACATTCCGCGCGCCGATCCGTACAAATTCGCGCGCCGCCCACTCCGTCGTACAGACGATCCGCGAATACGCCCGTGCGGTCCGCCGGTTGAGCCGGTCGGCGGCGCCCTGGGCGAACGCCTCCGGCACACCCCAGGTGCGCAGCACGGCGTCCGCGCTCTCGTGGGAGACCATCACGGCGGGAACGCGGGTGCGCCGCGCCCACTCCCCCGTCCAGCGCAGCGTGGTGCGGTCGGAGACCTCCAGCCGGTCGGGGGCGAGCGACTCCAGCAGGGCGCTCAGCCGCCGCCGGTCGGTGAGGACGCGATAGCCGCCGGTGCCGGGGACGCACGGCCCGGGGAGGGTGATCACCCGTCCCTGGCGGGTCTCTTCGTCGGAGGCGCGCTCGCCCGGCACCACCAGCACCGGTTCATGACCGGCGGTCCGGTAGCCCGCGCCCAACTCGCGCAGCGCGGTGCGGAGGCCGCCGGAGGCGGGGGTGACGAAGTTGGCGAGCCGGACGATGCGCAGCGGGCGCTGGGTCCGGGGCTGGATCTGGTCGCTGGTCATGCCGCCACCGCCGTACGGGTCATCAGGACCTCGGCGTAGTGGTCGACCAGCTGGTCGACGATGGCTCCCCAGGTGCGGCCCTCGACCGCGGCCCGGGCGGTACGTCCGAGCGAGGCGCGCAGCCGGGCGTCGGCCGCGAGCAGCGAGACGGCGTCCCGCACCTCGGTGGCGTCGCCGGGCGGCACCAGCAGTCCGGTCCGTCCGTGGTCGACGAGGTCGAGCGGGCCGCCCGCGGCGGGCGCGACCACCGCGACACCGCTGGCCTGCGCCTCCTGCACGGTCTGGCAGAAGGTCTCCTGAGGTCCGGTGTGGGCGAAGACGTCCAGCGACGCGAAGACGCGGGCCAGTTCCTCGCCGGTGCGGCGGCCGAGGAAGCGGGCTTGGGGCATCGCGGCCCGCAGCGCGGGCTCGCTCGGCCCGTCCCCGACCACGACCACCCGCACACCGGGGAGGGAGCAGAGCGGGGCGAGCAGTTCGACGTTCTTCTCCGGGGCGAGACGCCCGACGTAGCCGACGATCAGCTCACCGCCGGGCGCGAGGGCACGGCGCAGCTCGTGGTCGCGGCGGGACGGGTGGAACCGCTCGGTGTCCACCCCGCGCGGCCACAGCCGGATCCGCGGCACCCCGTGCTCCTCGAGGTCGCGGGCGGCGGCGGTGGAGGGGGCGAGGGTCCGGTCGGCCGCGGTGTGCACCGCGCGGATCCGCCGCCAGGCCGCGTTCTCCCCCGCTCCGAGGTAGGTACGGGCGTAACCGCCCAGATCGGTCTGGTAGACGGCGACGGCGGGTATCCGCAGCCGCAGCGCGGCCGTCATCCCCCGCGCCCCGAGCACGAAGGGGCTGGCGAGGTGGACGAGGTCACTGCCGTGGGAGGTGATCGCGGCGGCGAGGCGGCGGCTGGGGAGCGCGACACGCACCTGCGGATAGCCGGGCAGCGGGAGGGACGGGATACGGACGACGGGGTACGGATGCGACCGGTCGAGCTCCCCCTGGCTCTCCGGTGGCTCGTCACCGGAGACGGCGGGTTGCCCTCCGGGCGGACCGGCGGGGGCGATGACCATCGGCTCGTGACCGAGCCGGTGGAGGTGGTCGGCGGTCTGGAGCGTGCAATGAGCGACGCCGTTGATGTCGGGCGGGAAGGATTCGGTGACGATGGCGACTCGCATACCGGTGTTGTCGGCGTACGAAGGGTGGCCCTGGCATCGAGCACGTTTCCTGCCGTGGAACGTCCCATGAGCGTTGGCCCTCGGGGCCCGCGGAAGGGGTCGGTGGCCCCGGTCATGCCCCGCCATCACCGGACGAACCCACCCGAAACCGAGCCGCGCGGTGCGCGGATTCCCGGGGCGGGGCAGATGACATGTGCGGATCGCGAGGGCACACATGGTGACGACGCAAGGAAAGACGCACGGCCCGCCGACGAGGTTGCCTGCCCGGCCCGACATACGTCCGAGCCGGAGGGCCCGCCGGGATCGCGCCAGGTGACGCCGGAGCCGACGACGGCGGGCGAGGTGGGTCCGGGGCGGGCAGGCCCCAGGCGTCGGTCAGACGCCGGCCGCGTCGGGGCCGATGCGGCTGCGGACGGCGGTTTGCACGTCCGCCTCCTCCGCGGGGTCGGTGGCCAGGCGGCGGAGTTGCTCCACGACGCGGGCGTCGGCGGTGGCGGCGTGGTGGGCGGCGACTTCGCGGGTGCTCTCCTCGCAGTCCCAGAGGCATTCGACGGCGAAGCCCGCGGCGAATGACGGATCGGTGGCGGCGAGGGCCCGCGCGGCGCGGCCGCGGAGGTGGGACGAGGCGGTTTCGCGGTAGATGTGGCGCAGTACGGGCGCGGCACAGGTGATCGCCAGGCGTCCGGCGCCGTCGACGAGGGTCCACAGGGCCTGGGCGTCGGGGCCGTCGCCGCGAACCGTGCGGCGGAGGGCGGAGAGGACGAGGGGGGCGTCGTACTGGCCGCCGCGGCAGGCGAGCATCGCGGCGGCGGCGTCGCCGAGGGCGTCGGGGCGGTGGGCCCAGACGCGGGCGCGGTCGAGGGCGGTGATGCTGCGCATCCGCTCGAAGGCGGAGAGGGCCGCCTGGGAGACCAGCTCGGTGGCGTCCGGCTCGGTCACGGCGAGTTCGATCAGGTCCAGCACCTCGGGATCGCCGGTCTCCGCGAGGTGCCGCAGGGCCGTCGCGCGGGCCGCGTCCGGGGCGGAGGCGGCGGCGGCGAGCAGCTCGGGCCGGTCCTCGGGACCGGCGACGGCGATGAGGATTCGGGCCGCCGCGTCCGGGGTACGGGCGCTCGGTCGCAGGTCGTGTTCCTGCTGGGCCCAGCGGAGGACGTCATGGACGCTCCAGCCGGGGCGCGGGCCCGTGGGCCGCAGCTGGCGCTGCCAGCGGTCGAAGGAGCCCCGCTCCTGCGCGGCGCGCACCCGCTGTCCGTACCGCGGGTCGTCGGCCCACAGCCGCCAGGGCCGGGGTTCATAGGCGCCGCGCATGGCGGCGGCCAGTTCGGCGTCGCCGTCGGGGGTCTCGGGGAAGCGGGCGAGGATCCCAGGGGCGAGGGCGCGCAGCCCGGTGTCGTCGTCGCGCAGGGCCAGCTCGTCCAGGGCCCATTCCCAATTGGATCCGGCCGCGGCGTAGCGGCGCAGCAGCCGCAGGGCGTCGAGCCGGTCGTAGGAGGCGAGGTGGCCGAGGACGGCCAGGGCCAGCCCGGTGCGCTGCTCGTCGGTGTCGAGCAGGTCGTCGGGGTGGAAGAGATGCTGTTCGATCGCGTCGAGGTCGGCGTCGAGGTCGAGACAGAGCCGGGCGTAGTAGAGGGAGCGGTTCTCGACCTGCCAGTCACGGCGGGGGTCGCGCAGCACGCAGTGGTGCAGTGCCGCGAGCGCCTCGGCCCGCGGCGCCGCGAGGGCGTGCAGGGTCCCGTCGCCGCGGCCTCTCTGAAGGAGGCCGAGCAGGGTGCCGCTGGGCGCTATGTCTGGATCGAACATGAGGTCAGCATCCGGTGCGGGAGGTTCGCTGGCAACGGGATTTCCGTCGTCCGCCATTCTTGCCGGAGTCCGGGTGCGGTATGCCTGCTGGAGGCCCGAACTGTAGGGATTCCCGAGCGCAGCAGCCTACCGGAACCAATTCCTCCGGCGGATGCGGGCGAAATATCCCAGGACAGCCGCTGGCATATGCCAGAAGCACCACCGGATCGGGTATTGCCAAACCGCTTACGGTACGTCGCAGCCTGTGCAACAGTCGTAACCGGTCCAGCCCCATGAATCCGGCCGCGCCGCGCCCGTATCGGAGAACGTCATGCCGCCCCCCCGCTCCGCGGACCAGCCCTCAGTCCAGCCGCCCCGGCGCGGCACGGTCGAGGCCCTCATCTCGCAGACCGAGCGACTCCGTGGAAGGGTCGACGCCGTCCGCAGAGACACCGCGGCCGATCTGGACGGGGACCACGACCCGCAGCTGCGCTGGCAGCGCGCGCTGTGCGATCTCGCCGTCCACCATCTGGACGACCTCGGCCAGCATCTGGGCCAGCTGCGCGAGGGGCTGCCCGCGGACCAGCCGGAGGAGCCCGGGGCGCGGACCGTACCCGAGCCCCGCACCGGGGAGAGCGGCACCGGGGCCTCGGGCGAGGCCGCCGCGGAGCCGGCCGTCACCTCCGCCGCGCGCGGTTCGCTGCTCAGCCGGGTCGGCAGCGCCGAGTGGAATCTGCTCACCGACGAGGTGATCTGGTCCGACGAGCTGTGCCGGATCTTCGGCCGCACCCCCGAGGACGGCGGACTCACCCTCGACGAGCTGCCCTCCTGGGTCTTCTCCGAGGACCAGCAGGCGCTGACCGCGATGGTCACGGACTGTCTGGTGGACGGAAAGCCGATCGACGGGGAGTTCCGCGTGGTGCGCGCGGACGGCGCGGTCCGTACCATCCATATGGCGGGCGAGCCCGTCTTCGACGCCGACGGCAGCACCGCGTCCATGTGGGCCGTGCTCCGGGACGTCAGCGAACTGCGCCGCAGCCAGCGGGCGGTGCGCGAGAGCCAGGACTCGCTCCAGCGCCAGCGGTACGCGGCCCGCACCGAGCACCGGCTGGCGGTCGAGCTCCAGGAGGCCGTGCTGCCGCCCTGGCGCGGTTCACTGCGCCTCCCGGACAGCGCCGCCCCGGGGACACCGGCCCAGGACCCCGGCCTCGACTTGGCCGCGCACTACCTCCCCTCCGAGACCAGCGCGCGGATCGGCGGTGACTGGTACGACGCGCTCGAACTGCCCGACGGCCGGACCCTGCTGAGCGTCGGTGACCTCACCGGCCACGGGGTCGCCGCGACCTCGGGGATGGCGATGCTGCTCGGCGCCGTCCGCGGTATGGCGGTCGCCGGAATCGAGCCGGGACCGCTCATGGGGCGGCTCAACCAGCTGCTCGGGGTCTCCTCGCAGCCGGCGCTGGGCAGTGCCGTCTGCGGCCGGTACGACCCGCGCACCCGCACCCTGGTGTGGGCGCAGGCCGCGCACCCCGCCCCGCTGCTCTTCCGCGGCGGGAGGGGGCGCGCGCTGACGCCGCCGGGCGGAGTGCTGCTCGGTGCCACCACCGGCGCCGCGTACGCCCAGGCCGAAGAACGGCTGGTCCCCGGCGACCTCCTGCTGCTGCACACCGGCGGCCTCGCCCAGGACGCCGAGGACGCCACCGAGCGGCTGCTCGCCCTCGCGCCACGGTTCGCCGCCGCCCGCGGCGCACAGGACTGCGTACGGACAGTCGTCGAGGCATTCGGCGATGAGCGCCGTGAGGGCGACGCCTGCGTACTGATCGCCAAAGTCGGCTCCTAGCAATCAACTCCGCGTGGTGCGAAGGGCGTTGCTCCTCCAGGGCGGTGCCGCGGCGGTCGCTAGACCGCCGCGCTCCTGGCCGTGCCGCCCGCCCCTTTCACTCCAGGACCCGCCCCCTTCGCTCCCTTGGTGGCGATGCTCTTGGGCAGCGCCTGCTGGATCTCCTCCCGCAGCTCCCGGATCGGCCGGGAGGAGGCGTACGGGGCGGTGAGCCCGTACATCTCGCGCAGCCGGTCCCAGGTGCGGTGCGAGGAGTTCTGCTCGATGGTGTCCAGCGCCTGCCGTGCGTGGCGGTCGCCCTGTGCCGGGTCGTCACCGATGAAGCAGGCCGAGGCGATGGAGATGTGGTCGAAGATCTGCGACCGCTGACGGCCGCCCTCCCGCATCCGCAGCGCCTCCTTGGCATGGCGCTGGGAGAGCGAGGCGACCGAGGGGTCGTGCTCGGCGAGGGTGCGGTAGACCAGCCCCTGCATCCCGTGCATATCCGCCTCGTTGAACAGCTGCATCCAGCTCGGCGACGGCCCGCGGTCCCGGTCGGAGACAAACAGCTCCTCCGCCTCGCCCAGGGTGCGGCGCACCGCCTGGCCGTGCCCCATCGACGCCTGCGCCCACGCCTCGATGGTGCAGAACATGGCGCGGGTCCGGGGCAACGCCCGGTCGCCCGCACCGGACTTGGCCAGCTGCATCAGCTCCAGGGCGTCCTGCGGGCGGCCGATGTGCACCATCTGACGGGCGGCCCGGGACAGCGCCTCACTGGCGCGCGGGCGGTCGCCGCCCTCCCGGGCCGCGTGCGCCGCCATCACGAAGTACTTCTGGGCGGTGGGTTCGAGGCCCACGTCATGGGACATCCAGCCGGCCAGCACGGCCAGATTGGCCGCCACCCCCCACAGTCTGCGCTGGAGGTGCTCGGGGTGGTGGTGATAGGCGAGCATGCCGCCCACCTCGTTGAGCTGGCCCACCACGGCCTTGCGCTGGAGTCCGCCACCACGCGCCGCGTCCCAGGCGCGGAAGACCTCCACCGAGGTCTCCAGCGCGTCGATCTCCTGGGAGCCCACGGGGGCGGCTTCATAGCGGTCGAAGCCCGCCGGCTCGGCGGACAGGGGCTGGTCGGTACGGGGGGCGTCGGAAGCGAGGGTGGGGTCGGAGAGCAGCCAGTCGCTCATGGCACCGGTGATGGCGGATCCCGCGGCGAGCGCGGCGCCCGCACCCACCAAGCCGCGTCGGTTGAACATAAGGTCCATTCCCGTGAATTCGGTGAGGACCGCGGCCGTGGACTCGGGGGGCCAGAACAGCCCATCGGCGGACTGTCCCTTTCCCGTCCGCCCCCCTCGTCCGAACCCGAGGTCCTCGATGGTCACGACACGACCGAGACGCTCGGTGAACAGGGCCGCCAGCACCTTGGGCACGGGATCGCGCGGCGTCTCGCCGGTGTCGATCCAACGCCGCACCCGCGAGGTGTCGGTCGCCAGCTGCGGATGGCCCATGGCCGCCGCCCGCCGGTTCACGAGCCTCGCGAGCTCGCCCTTGGACCAGCCGGCGAGGCCGAACAGGTCCGCAAGACGGGTGTTGGGTTCCCTCGTCACGTCAAGCCCCCAGGTTCCTCGGCTGGCTCGACAGTAACGGTCCCATCACGGGCCGTGCGACTATTCGCCAGGGTTCGCCAGGGTCCGCCAGATGGTGTGCCACCCGCGCGCGGGTGTGATGTAGAAGCGCGTTACCCGGCCCGGTGGCGGCTCGAGCGAAATCGACCGCATTCCCCAGGGTGCGGCCCCGTCACGGGGCCGGGAGCGTACGCATTCGTCGGCACACGAAGGGATCTGTCTCGCCCATGTACGCAGCATCGTCCTCCGTGTCCGTCCCACCCCGGCCGTACCGGCGGCAGCTGCCCGGCACTGGGCCGTACCTCGATCCCTCCCACAGCGGCCGCGCCCGGCGGTCCGCCGCCCTCGGCCACGTGCCGCCCCGCGGGAGACTCGACGTGTCCGGTCCTCAGGGTGCGCAGCTGCGCACCGCGATCGCATCGGTCCATCGCATCTGTCCGGAGTTCAATCCGGTGCAGGTGCTGCGGCGCAGCGGACGGAGCGTGCTCCTGGTCGGCACCACCGGCCGCACCACCGCGGTCGCCAAGTGCCTGCTGGACCACTCCCCGGCGTGGGCCGAGCGGTTCCGCCGGGAGATAGCGATGTACCGGGCGTTCGTGCGCCAGCGGCCGCCCGTACGGGTGCCCCGGCTGATCGCCGCCGACCCGGACAACTGCGCACTGGTCATCGAGCGGATGCCCGGTCGCGTCGCCGCCTCGCAGCGCCACCCCATGGAGCCGCCGCAGCGCGCCGACATCCGGGCCGCGCTGAGCGCCATCTGCCGGATCAATCAATGGCGGCCGCCCGCGGACCTGTTCGACGCCCCGCTCGACTACGCGGCCCGGCTGTCGCGCTACCACGAGCTGGGGCTGCTGACCGACCGGGACATGGGCGACCTCCAGAAGCTGCTGCTGGGACTTTCGCACGCCCCCGGGCGGCAGGCGCAGGGACAGTTCTGCCACGGCGACGCCCTGTTGAACAACGTCCTGCTGTCCCCCTCGGGCGCGGTGCTGCTCGACTGGGACCACGCGGGCTGGTATCTGCCCGGCTATGACCTGGCCACGCTGTGGACGGTGCTGGGCGACGCCCCGGTGGCCCGACGGCAGATCAGCCAGCTGGCCCAGGCGGCCGGCCCGGCCGCGCGGGACTCCTTCCTGGTGAATCTGATGCTGGTGCTGACCCGGGAGATCCGCCAGTACGAGACCGCCGTGCAGCGCACCATGCACGACCCCACCCCCGTGGCGCCCGGCGCGATCCCGGCGGGCGAGGAGCAGCGGCTGCTGCTGCGCCGGCTGCACGACGACTGTGCGCTGGCCCGGCGAGCGGTACGGGCCGCGGTCGGTACGCGGTGAGCCAGGGTCCGTCGTCACAGGGGGCGTCCGGCCGCGAGCGGCGTCTGCGGTAGCTCGCAAGGCGGAGGATCGCCCTCGTACTGGGCGTACTCGGGCTCCTTTCGACAACGCGGCCGGGGGCACCTCTCAGCGGTAGCTGGGGGCGCCGTGCCAGGCGTCGGGAGCAGGACGGCCCCTGTGACGACGGGCCCTAGAGGCGCGTCACCGGTCTGGACCGGTGACGCGCCGCAGGCGGCTGACGTGCGAACACCCGTCTGGGCGCATCTGATTGACGGATGGCTTGGCAGCGGATACCTCTGAGTGGCCCGGCTCGTGCTCGGCCCGCCTTGAGGAGGCTGCTATGCCAGGATCCGCACAGGACAGCGCCCACGACTCGAACAGACCGGCGTCCGGCCCCAGCCGGCGAACCACCGTACGGGCCGCGGGTGCCACCGCGTCCGCCGCCTTTCTGCTTCCCCTCGTCTCCGCCACCCCGGCCGCCCGTGCCGATCAGCCGCGGCCGAGGGGCGGCGACAGCCTCCAGCGGGCCTTCGCGGCGGCGGCCGAAGAGCACGGCGTTCCGCTGAGCGTGCTGCTGGGTGTGGCGTATCTCCAGTCGCGTTGGGACGGCCACGGCGGGGCGCCCAGTGTCACCGGTGGCTATGGCCCGATGCATCTCACCGACGCGCACACCGCGCTGGCCCGTACCCCGCACCACAGTGCGGGCACCGAGGACGCGCGCGGTGATCTCGCCCGTCCGTTGCGGGTCCCCCGCACCACCGTGCCCGAGCCGCGCCAACTCCCCGCACGGCTGCGCACGTTGGGCCGGGCGGCGAAGCTGACCGGACTGTCCGCGGAGGCTCTGCGCACCGACGCCACGGCCAATGTACGGGGTGGCGCCGCCCTGTTGGCCGCCGAACAGAGACGGCTCGGGCTGCCGCTGAGTGAGGACCCGGCCGACTGGTACGCGGCGGTGGCGGCGTACCCGGGCGCGGACCACACCGCGGCGGCGGCAGCCTTCGCCGACGAGGTGTACGAGGTGATCCGCGGCGGTACGACGCGGACGACCGGCGACGGTGAGCGGGTGGCACTCGACGCGCACCCCGAAGTCTCCCCCGACAGACGGCAGTTGCGCACCCTCGGGCTTCCCTCGCCCGCCCGCGATCCGCAGGTCGAAGCGCCCAAGAACGTGTCCTGCGAGTGGATCCCGGCGCCGTACGAGCAGTTCGGGGACAACGACTACGGCAACCACGACCTGGGCAACCGGCCCGAGTCCCAGCGCATCGACTACATCGTCATCCATGACACCGAGGGCCCCTGGGACACCACCATCAAGCTGGTCCAGGACCCCACCTATGTCTCCTGGCAGTACACCCTGCGCTCCTCCGACGGCCATATCGCCCAGCATGTGCCGCTCAAGGACGTCGCCTGGCACGCGGGCAACTGGTACGTCAACGCCAAGTCGATCGGGCTGGAACACGAGGGCTTCCTGACCGCCCCCGACGCCTGGTACACGGAGGCGATGTACCGCGCGTCGGCCCGTCTGGTGCGCTATCTGGCGCGACGGTTCGACATCCCGCTGGACCGCCAGCACATCCTGGGCCATGACAATGTCCCGGGGACCACCACCGCCACCATCAAGGGCATGCACACCGACCCGGGCCCCTACTGGGACTGGGCCCACTACTTCACCCTGCTCGGCGCGCCCTTCCGGCACACCGCGGGTGCCTGGGGCGGGCTGGTGACCATCCGCCCGGACTACGACACCCATCAGCCGGTGTACACCGGCTGTGACAAGGCGGGGCAGCCCTGCGCCCCGCACGGTTCCTCCGCGGTGCGGCTGCACACCGCGCCCAGCGATGACGCGCCGCTGGTCAAGGACATCGGGCTGCGTCCGGACGGCTCCGACTCCACAACGGGCGTCAATGACACCGGCGCCCGCGCCACCACCGGCCAGCAGTTCGCGGTCGCCGGGCGGGAGGGCGACTGGACGGCGATCTGGTACCTGGGCCAGGTGGCGTGGTTCCACAACCCCAAGCCACAGCCCACCGCGGTGCACGCCAAGGGTCTGGTCGTCACGCCCCGGGCGGGGGCCACGGAGGTTCCGGTGTACGGCCGGGCCTATCCGGAGCAGGAGGCGTATCCGGAGGGAGTGCCGGTGCAGGCGGTTTCCCCACTGCCGTACAAGCTGCTCGCCGGGCAGTCGTATCCGCTGGGGCTGAGGACACCGGGCGAGTATCTGTGGGCGACCACCTTCGATCCGGCGGGCCACCAGGTGGTGCGCGGTCAGGACATCTACTACCAGATCCAGTTCGGGCACCGGGTGGCCTTCGTCCGCGCCGCCGATGTCACGGTCCGCCGTTCGGGGAAGTGAGACCGAAAGTGTGACCGACGGGGCGTCAGACGCGGCTGGCGCCCCGTGCCGGGCCTGCCAAGGTCCGCCCTCGGCGCCAGTCTCGTCAGCGCTGCTGGAACATCTCCGCGGGCAGCGGCTTGAGCAGCCGGTAGAGGTCGTCGGTGATGGGGCGGTCCCAGCTGGCGATGGTGACCAGCACACCGTCGTCGCGGTCGAACTGGGCACAGGAGATCCGGCCCTCGGAGACCTTGATCCGGCGCACGATGAGCAGGTTGTCCTCGTGCATCACCGGGCTGTCCTCGATGTCGACCACATGCACCGGCTCCTCGTTCTCGAGGGCGGCGAGCAGCTGGGTCACCTCGAAGGGGACCTGGCCCTCTTCGACCTCGCGGGCCGGGGAGCCCTCGGGCAGATTGCCGATGATCATCGCCGGGCCGCGGCCGCCGAACAGGTCGTAGCGGAGGAAGACGCCCTGGCAGCTGCCGTCCGGCGCGGGCAGCAGCCCCGCCCCGAGATCGCCGGGCCAGTCCCCCGGATCCATGGCGAGGACATCGAAGTCCGGCCCGGTGGGCGTGGCGGCGCTGCGGCGGCGGAGGAAGGACATGCGGATATGGTACGTGCCCGCTCGACGTCCCCCCTGCCGGGGAAGTTACGAATCGGATGCGCGGCCCGTCGCCCGCGGGAGCTCCTCGGGGCCGCTGAGCGGTCCCGGAGCCCCGCGACGACGACACCCAAGCCCCGGCCTGCGGGCCGAAGCCGCCGCGTGCGGCCGGGCACGGCCGCGGGCCCATCGATGGCCGGGTGCAGCCCGGCGGCCGAACCGACCGCCAGGGGGCGGCGGCCCGCGTCGGCCCGCGGCCCGGCGGCGGACAGCCTGCGGGTGGCCTGCCGACCGGCAGCGGTGCGGACAGTGATCAGATCACCGCCCCCGCGGCCTACGGCGCAACCGCGGACCCGGCGCGGCCCAGCGACCCGGCCCGGGGCAGCGGCGGGGCCACCACCCGCCGGACCGGGGCCCGATGCCGCTACCGGTCCTCGGACCCGGCCGGGCCGTGCCGACCGGCAGCGGTGCGAACAGCGGTCGGATCACCGCCCCCGCGGCCTACGGGGCAACCGCGGACCCGGCGCGGCCCGGTGGCCGGAACCGGGGCGGAGCCGCCAGGGGGCCGGATCACGGCCGCGGTGACCGCAGGTGGTCCGGCCCGGCCGGGCCGTCAGTGGTCGGATCACTGCGCCGGAGGCCGGTCAGCGGCGAGGCCCAGGAGCTTGGCCAGCCCGGTACGGTCGGTGCCGACCTTGCGGTAGACACCGGAGAGTAACCGGGCCACATCGCGGTCGTTCAGCCCCGTCTCCTCACAGATCCGCTCGTCCGTCCAGCCCTGGGCGGCCCGCTCGGCGACGGCCTGCTCCTGGGAGGTGAGCGGGCTGGTGTGGTCGACGCGGAGCTGCATGGGGCGCAGCCCCGCCGCGGACAGCTCGTCGCGGGCGCGGGTGGCCAGCGCCTCCGCTCCGCACTGGACCGCGCCCTCCAGACCGCGGTAGAGCCGATCGCCCGCTTCCTGGGGCAGGCCGATACGGCGCAGCGCGGCGCCGTGGTCGACCAGCGCCACGGCCAGGTCGTAGGCGGACGGTGAGCGCTCGAGATGGCCGACGGCCTCGGCCAGCAGTTTGATCCGCTCCGATCCGTGGGCCACCCCCGCCGCGGTGTGCAGGGCGCGTCCGATGGCGGAGTGGGTGCCGAACTGGCGGGCGCGGCGCACCGCGTCGTCGGCGACCTCGGCCGCCTCCCGCGGTTCGGTGAGCGCCAGGGCCTGGGAGAGGTGCAGCTGCCAGGGGCACCAGGCGGGGTTGCGCATCCCGCGCCCATCCATCCGGCGGCCGACCTCGGTGAGCTGGTGCCGGGCCTCGCGGTGCATATTGGCGGCGAGCAGCAGTTCACCGCGGACGGCGGGCACATCGGGGCAGAGCACGGCCTGCGGCAGGATCTCCCCGCCGTGTCCGGCCGCGAACTCCTGCGCCTCCTGGACCCGGCCGCGGCAGATCAGGGTTTCGATGAGAGTGCCGACGGCGGTCCAGTGGGCGGGTGTCGAGGAGCCGACCAGATCGGCGATCCGCATCCCCTCGCGGGCCAGTTCCTCCGCCTCGTTCAGCGCGCCGCGGCGGTAGCGGGCGTAGCCGAGGAGGGTGATGCCGAACGCCAGGTGGGAGCCGCGCCAGCCCTTGCGCTCGCATTCCGCGATGCCCTTGTTGAACAGGTCCTCCGCGCGTCCCGGCTGGTCGCAGTGGAGGAAGATCAGCGCGACCAGGATGGGGACCTCGAAGCCCCAGTCCTCATCGGTCCAGCTGAGGCCGTCGCCGAGGGCCTCCTCGGCGTAGTACAGGGCGGTGGTGGCGGGTTCGCCGCGGGTCATCGCGTCCCAGGCGCGCAGTCCGAGCAGATAGCGCTCGGCCATACCGCGGCCGGTGAGGTGGTCGGCCAGCCGGGCGAGTCTGCGGGAGCGGGCGGGCGACTCCTTCTCGTCCGCGCGGAACATGTTCCACATGAACTGTTCGGTCTGCATCCGCAGCCGGGTGCGGGCGCTGGTGGCCCGCCCGGCCTCCGCGGCGACGACCTGCGCGGCCTCCTCCATGCGGCCGCTGTGGCCGTACGCCTGGGCCAGCCGGCAGGTGATGGCCTCGCGCAGATCCGTGTCGAGCGCGGGTTCCTCCAGCGCGGCCCGCAGATGGTTGACGGTGACGGAGGGCTCGGTGAGCTGGGCGGAGCAGCCCAGTTCGTAGAGGACGGCGGCGCGCTCCTCGGGGGCGGGCGGCTCCCGCAGCGCCCTGGCCAGGCAGCGCCGCCCGGCGTCGGGCGCTCCGGCGCGCAGATACTCACGGGCCGCGGTCCGCAGATGGCGCACCACCCACGGGTCGCTCTCGGGGTGCATCTCCAGCAGATGGCGGCCGGCGGCGGTGGATCCCAGTCCGGCGCCGAGGACGACGGATGCGGCCTCGCCATGCATGGCCACCCGCAGCGCGCCGGGGATCGCCTGGTAGATGGCGGTGGCGATGAGCGGGTGGAGGTATTCCAGGGGCTGCTTCCCCGGACCGCCGCGCGGCGGGGCGAGGATACGGGCGTCGACGAGCCGCCCCACCACATCGGCGGCCTCGGTCTCGCTGAGCCCGGCGACACTGGCGCTCAGGCCGGGGGTGGCCTCGATCCCGAGGACGGCCACGGCCCAGGCGAGGCGTACGGCGGCGGTGCCGAGCCGGGTCAGCCGGTCGTTGAGCCCGCTGTCCTTGGCCGAGGAGACCAGTTCACGCAGCGCGGGCAGATTCTCCGACTGCGGTTTCAGATCACGGTCGCGGATCTTGGCGGTGAGCTCGATGACTTCGAACGGGTTGCCACCGGTCATCGCCCAGCATTCGCGGCAGAAGGAGTCGTCGGCCTCCTCGCCGAGGACATCGCGAACGATCCTGCCGACTCCGCTCGGGGTGAGCGGCACCAGCACATGCGGCCGTGAGCCCTGGCGCTCGGTGAGACCGCGGACTCCGGCGGCTTCGGCGGACAGGTCCTCCGGGCGGTAGCCGACGGCGAGCAGCAGGGGCAGGTCCACGGCGCGCGGCGCGAACCGGGTGAGCCAGTCCAGGGATTCGGTGTCGGCCCAGTGGACGTCGTCCAGGATCAGCACGACCGGGGCGTATTCCACCGCGAAGCGGGTGACCAGCCAGTCGAGGCCGTCGCGGACGCCCTGCGGATCGGGTGCGCCACCGCCCTCGGAGACCACCAGACCGACCGCGGGCGCCACGATGTCGTACCAGCCGCCCAGGATCCGGCGGTGCTCCTCCTCGCCGGTGGCCGCCAGCACGGGCTGGAAGAGCTGCCGCACCACATGGAAGGCCGCGCCCTGTTCGTGTTCGCCGCCGCGCGCGGACAGTACGGTGCAACCACGGGCGACCGCCCGGCGCCGCATCTCCGCGAGCACCGCGGTCTTGCCGACGCCGCCCGGCCCCGCGAAGGCGATCACACCTCCGGTGCGTGTTCCGCAGTGCTCCTCGGGACGCGTACCGCACAGGTCCGTCAACGCCTCGTCCACCGCGCCGAGTTCGCTCTCCCGCTCCAGCAGTGTCAGGCGCGCCTGGTTCTGTCGGCTCATGTCCTCCGCCACGTTCTTCCCCTCCGGCAGGTAACGCCGAGCGTAGCGTGTATGGCACGCTCCGTAGCCCCCGCACCGGCGTTTTCCCCATGGCATTGCCACGGGCACGCACCATTTCAACTCGTCCTCTATCGATGGCACGTTTCGCAGGCGAGGATGGCCGGATCCATCGGGTTGCCTTGGTGCCGTGATGCCCTGTGGTATGTGCGGCACAGGTGATCCACTTCATGGAGGGGGGCGGTTTCGCATCATGACCACAAGCACTTCGCGGTCTCACGCCCGACAGTCGGCACTGCTGCGGCGGGCGGCCCTTTTCGACTTCCCGGCCTCCGACGGCCTCAGCCCCGATGCGGAGGCCGCCAGACTGCACACCGTCCAGTGGCTGTCGCGGTTCGGTGTCTTCGAGGGGGCTGAGGACGTCGCGGAGTACGACGCGCTGCGCTTCGACGTGCTGACGGGGCTGTTCTACCCCGAGGCCAGGGGCGCGGATCTCAATCTGGGCAATGACCTGGTCGGCTGGTACTTCGTCTTCGACGACCAATTCGACGGTGAACTGGGCCACCGCCCGGAGGCGGTGGCACGGCTGGTGGCCGATGTCATCCGGATCACCGAGGAGCCCCTCACCACCCCGGACGCGCGGGAGGCGCCCGGGGACGGCGAAGGGGACGGTTCCGAGGGGCCGGGCGGACCGCTGCTGGCCGGCTTCCGCGACCTGTGGCGCCGGATCAACTCCGGCCGCTCACCGGTGTGGCGGGCGCGTTTCCGCCACCACTGGCTGGAGTATCTGCACTCGTACCACCGCGAGGCCCTGGAGCGCACCGGTTCCGGTGGCGGTATGCCGCGCTCGGTGGACGCCGTGCTCGCGTTACGCCGCCACTCCATAGGAGTGCAGCCGTGTCTGGACCTCAATGAGCCCTTCGGCGGCTACACCCTCCCCAGCACACTCCACGGCGGCCATCCGCTCGCCAAGATGCGGGAAGCCACCGACGACGTGGTGGTGTTTACCAACGACATCGCCTCCCTGGACAAGGAGTTGGCGGCCGGGGACGTGCACAACAGCGTGATCGTCCGGCGGGAGCGGACCGGTGGCGATCTGGAGGACGCGGTGCGCCATATCGCCGACCTCGCCAACGCCCGCTACCACTGGTTCGAGAAGACCGCGGCCCGGCTGCCCAGGATGCTCTCCCGGGCCGGGGCAGAGCGGGACGTACGCCGGAATGTGCAGTCCTATGTGGACGGCATGCGGAACGTGATGAACGGCAATCTGGGGTGGTCGCTGCGGACGGCCCGCTACGACGAGCGGGGCATCGAGGCGGTGAGCCGGGGACGGCAACGTCCGTGGGCGGGTCTGGCCGAATCGGACGCGCTGGTGCGCGCGGGGCGCACACCGGGCTGACGCTCACCACCGGACTACGGACGGACGGACGGTGCGCACGGCGGCAGGCCGTGCGCACCGCGGGCGCGCACCGCGGTGCGCAACTCCGTTACGGCGGGGCTCGGGGCTTATGTCAGGTCGAACTCGCCGTCCCGCGCGCCCAGGACGAAGGCCCGCCACTCGGCCGGGGTGAAGATCAGCGCCGGGTCCTCGGGGCGCCGGCCGTGGCGCATCGCGATGAACCCCTCCACGAAGGCGATCTCGACATCGCCCACGCCCTGGCTGCTGGAGCGCCACTGGGCGCCCGTGAGGTCGAGGTCCGGCTTCTCCCAGCCGGAGGTGAGGGGGTGTTCGGTGGTGGTGATCTCGGCCACGCCTGGCTCCTCCCGGATCGTCGTCCGCGCCCCACCCTAGCGACCGTGGGCCGGTGCCGGACAGGCCACGAAAGAGGTACGCTCAACCGGTGGGCGGCGCGTCCCCCACCACCCACATGGAGAAGAACTGGGAGCCTCCGCCGTAGGCGTGGCCGAGCGCCGTGCGCGCCCCCTCGACCTGGTGCTCCCCCGCCTCGCCGCGCACCTGGAGCGCGGCCTCGGCGAAGCGGATCATGCCGGAGGCCCCGATGGGGTTGGTGGACAGCACCCCGCCCGAGGGGTTGACCGGCAGCTCGCCGTCCAGCTCGGTCACCCCGGACTCCACCAGCTTCCAGCCCTCCCCCTCGACCGCGAAGCCCAGGTTCTCCAGCCACATCGGCTCGTACCAGCTGAACGGCACATACATCTCCACGGCGTCGATCTGACGGCGCGGATCGGTGATCCCCGCCTGCCGGTAGACATCGGCCGCACAGTCCCGCCCCGCACGCGGGGAGACACAGTCCTTGCCCGCGAACAGGGTGGGCTCGCTGCGCATGGCGCCGCCGTGCATCCAGGCGGGCGGACGCGGGGCGCGGGCGGCCCCGGCGCGGTCGGTGAGCACCATGGCGCAGGCGCCGTCGGAGGAGGGGCAGGTCTCGGAGTAGCGGATGGGGTCCCACAGCATCGGGGAGGACCGCACCTTCTCCAGGGTGAGCCCGTGCTCGTGCAGATGGGCGTAGGGGTTGCGCAGGGCGTTGCGGCGGTCCTTGTAGGCGACGAGCGCGCCGGTCCCGGCGGGCGCCCCGGTGCGCCGCATATACGCCCGCACATGGGGCGCGAAGAAGCCGCCCGCCCCGGCCAGCAGCGGCTGCTGGAACGGCACTGGCAGGGACAGCCCCCACATGGCGTTGGACTCGGACTGCTTCTCGAAGGCGAGGGTGAGCACGGTCCGGTGGATCCGGGCGGCCACCTGGGCGGCGGCGACCAGTGCGGTGGAGCCGCCGACCGAGCCCGCGGTGTGGACACGCAGCAGGGGTTTGCCGACCGCGCCGAGCGCGTCGGCGAGGTACAGCTCGGGCATCATGACGCCCTCGAAGAAGTCCGGGGCCTTGCCGATGACCACGGCGTCGATGTCCGCCCAGGTCAACTCGGCGTCCTCCAGGGCCCGCAGGGCCGCCTCGCGGACCAGTCCGGCGAGGGACACATCCCGGCGGGCGGCGGTGTGCTGGGTCTGGCCGATTCCCACGACGGCCACCGGCTCCTTGCTCACTGCGGGTCTCCTTCCAGGACCGCCACCAGGTTCTGCTGGAGGCAGGGGCCCGAGGTGGCGTGGGCCAGGGCCCGGTCGGAGCCGCCGCGGTGGATGGCGGCGGCGGCCTCCCCGAGCCGGATCAGCCCGGCGGCCATCATGGGGTTGGCGGCCAGCGCACCGCCGGACGGATTGACGCGGACGTCCTCGCCGAGCCGCAGCTCACGGCGGAGGATCACCTCCTGCGAGGTGAACGGGGCGTGCAGTTCGGCGGTGTCCACGGGCGCGTCGAAGGCGCCCGCGCGCTCGGCGGCCAGCCGGGTGGAGGGGGAGCGGGTGAGGTCGCGTACGCCCAGGGCGTGCGGTTCGACGCGGTGGTCGATGCCTCGGATCCAGGCGGGGCGGCGGCACAGCCGGCGGGCGGTGTCCCCGGCGGCGAGCACGACGGCGGCCGCGCCGTCGACGATCGGCGGGCAGTCGTGGCGGCGCAGCGGCCGCACCAGATACGGGGTGTCGAGCAGCCGCTCGGGCCCGGCCGAACCGACTTGCTGAGCATGGGGATTGTCCTCGGCCGAGGTGCGGGTGCGGGCCGCGACCCCGGCCAGCGCGCGTTCGTCGGTCTCCCCCGCGTCGATGAGCGCCTGGGCCTGGAGGGCGGCCAGCGAGACCGAGTCCGGCCACAGGGGCGCCAGGTAGTACGGGTCGAGCTGACGGGTGAGCACCTCGCGCAGATCACCGGGCGAGGACTTGCCGTAGGAGTAGACGAGCGCGGTGTCGGCCTCTTCGGTGAGCAGCTTGGTCCATGCCTCGTACAGCGCCCAGGCGCCGTCCATCTCGACATGGGACTCGGAGATCGGCGGCCAGGCGCCGACGCCGTCCAGGGCCATGGTGAACGAGAAGGCGCGGCCCGCCAGATAGTCGGAGGAGCCGGAGCAGGTGAAGCCGATCTCCCCGGTGGTGAGCCCGACGTCGTCCAGCACCCGGCGCAGGACGGGCATCAGCATCTCGACCTCGGAGATGTCCGTGGTGTCGGGGCGGTGGTCACTCTGCGCGAAGGCGACGATGGCAACCTCTCGCATCTACAACAGCTCCTTGTAGGTGTCGTAGTCGGCGTCGGGTTCGCCGGTGGGCCGGTAGTGGTCGGGGAAGCGGCCGTCCTCGGTCCATACGGGCGCCACCCGCAGCCCCATCCGCACCTGGTCGTAGGGGATGCCCGCGATACGGCCGTGGAGGGCGAGTCCGGCGCCGTCCAGGGCGATGTGCGCGTAGACGTACGGCACCTCGATGTCCAGGTTCTTGGCCTTGATGTTCACGATGCAGAAGGTGGTGACGGTGCCGTGCGGGCCGACCTCCACCTGTTCGGCGGTGGCGACCCCGCAGGTGGGGCAGGCGCCCCGGGGCGGCACATAGACCTTGTGGCAGGACGGGCAGCGCTCCCCGACGGTCCTGCGGTCGGCGAGGGCGGCCAGGAAGCGGGACTGGGCGCGGCCGGGCGCGTAGGTGTAGTCCAGCCGCGCGGGCGCCACGATCCCGCGCACGGGGTCGGTGAACACACCGCTGTGCGGGACGGGTTCACTCACCCCGGCCTCACCCGTGTCCGGTGTGAAACAGGCGATGTCGGTGATGGCGCCGGTGCGTTCCGGGGCCCAGCGGATCCGTACCCGCATCCCGGTATGCACGGCCTCCGGCCCGGGTGCGTCGAGGGCGTGCAGCAGGGCGGTGTCGGCGCCGTCGAGCCGTACCAGCGCCCAGGCGAAGGGGGTGTCCAGGGGCTGGCCGCGACTCGGCGACGGGTTCCAGGCCCAGGTGGTGACGGTGCCGGTGGGGGCGACCTCGACCAGGTCGCGCAGCTCGTCGGCGGTGACCGGATCGTATTCGACGGGCGGTACGAGCACCCGGCCGTCGGTGGTGCGGACCCCGAGCACGGTGCGCTCGCGCAGCCCGGTGAGGAAGGCGCTCTGGACCGGTCCGAGGGAGCGGGTGAAGGGGAACTCGACGACCAGGGGGGCCTGGAGGGCCTCGGAGGAGGGAGCCGGGGGCATGGGTGGGTCTCCTTCTGTCCGGCGGTCCGGACCGGTCGGATGCGCATCGGCCGCGCACGGGAGCGCGTAGCCGCTGGTCAGGCTCGCCGGTAGACCGGTGGCCGCTTCTCCGCGAAGGCCTTCGAGCCCTCCTTGGCGTCGGCTGTGCCGAACACCGGCCAGCCGCGTGCGAGTTCGGACCGCAGCCCCTCGGTCTCGGTCATCTCGGCGGTCTCGTAGACGGACTCCTTGACCGCCTCGACGGCCAGCGGACCGTTGGCATTGATCAGCTCGGCGATCTCCAGCGCCTTGTCCAGCGCCGCGCCGTCCTCGACGACATGGCCGATCAGCCCGATCCGCGCGGCCTCCTCGGCGGTGTAGGGGCGCCCGGTGAGCAGCATCTCCAGGGCGTGGGTGCGCGGCACCTGCCGGGCCAGCCGCACCGTGGAGCCGCCGATGGGGAAGAGTCCGTGGCGCACCTCGTAGAGGCCGAAGGTGGCGCCGCGCCCGGCGATCCGGATGTCGGTGCCCTGGAGGATCTCGGTGCCGCCCGCGACACAGTGGCCCTCGACGCCGGCGATCACCGGTTTGCGCGGCCGGTGGTGGCGCAGCATGGCCTTCCAGTGGAGGTCCGGGTCCTCCGTGAGGCGGTCGCGGTAGTGGTCTCCGGCCATCCGGCCGCCGCCCGCGAGTGCCTTGAGGTCCATTCCGGCGCAGAACACGCCGCCCGCGCCGGTGAGCACCACGGAGCGTACGGAGTCGTCCGCGTCGGCCTCGAGCCAGCCGTCGTACAGCCCGACCAGCATCGGCAGCGAGAGGGCGTTCTTCGCCTCGGGTCGGTTGAGGGTGAGTACGAGGGTGGCGCCGACTCGCTCCACCACGAGGTGTTCGGTCCCGCTTGTCACGGCAGTCCTCCCGTCTCGACGCCAACAGGTTGCAGGAGGCGGGGAGCGACTTCAAGAGTTAGCTGACGTCTCGTCAGATTTCTTGGCCGCGACTCTTCCCACCTCTCCCCCGCGGGTCTGTAATGAGCGCCGAGCCCGCCCGGTACCAGGTCAGGAGGAACCGTGGAGTACAACCTTGCCGACCTGTTCGAGTCGATCGCCGACACGGTGCCCGGCCGGGAGGCCCTGGTGTACCTCGACCACCCCGGCACCGGACGGGAGCGGAGGCTCGACTACGCGGGGCTCGACGAGGCGGCCAACCGGATCGGCCACCATCTCCTGGACAGCGGGATCGGACCCGGTGAGCATGTCGGGCTCCATCTCTACAACGGTGTGGAATACCTCCAGACCACCCTGGCCTGCCTGAAGATCCGCGCGGTGCCGGTGAATGTGAACTACCGCTATACCGAAGAGGAGTTGATCCATCTCTACCGTGATGCCGACCTGGCCGCGCTGGTCTTCGATGCCGAGTTCGACGAGCGGGTGGCGGCCGCGGTACCGAGGGCCGACACCCTGCGCCACCTGCTGCGGGTCGGCGGGGGCGACGGACCGGGTCCGGCGTCGGCCGTGCCGTTCGCCGAGGCCGAGGCGGCGGGTTCGGCCGCGCGCGGTTTCGCACCGCGCTCCGCGGACGACCGCTTCATCATCTACACCGGCGGCACCACCGGACTGCCGAAGGGGGTGATGTGGCGTCAGGAGGATCTGTTCTTCTCCGGACTCGGCGGCGGCGCGCCCAGCGGTGAACCCGTCGGCCGCCCGGAGGAGCTGGCCGAGCGGGTGGCGGCGGGCGGCGAGGGCCTGGTCTTCTTCCCCGCCCCGCCGCTGATGCACGGCACCTCCACCCTCACCACGTTCGTCGCCCTCCACTACGGGCAGAAGGTGGTCCTCCACCGCAAGTTCACGCCCGAGGAGGTGCTGAGGACGGTCGAGAAGGAGCGGGTCACCAGCCTCTCGCTGGTCGGTGACGCGATGCTGCGCCCGCTGATCGACGCGCTGAGCGGGCCGCTGAAGGGCATCGACCGCTCCTCGCTGATCACCGTCAGCAGTTCGGGCGCGATCCTGTCGGACACCGTCCGCGCCCGGTTCGCCGAACTGGTGCCGCACGCGATGCTGCTCAACAACTTCGGCTCCTCGGAGTCCGGCTTCAATGGCACGGCCACCGAGGACTCCGGCCCCGAAAAGGGCTTCCGGCTGCGAGTCAACACCCGTACCACCGTGGTCGATCCGGTGACGCTGGAGCCCGCCGCGCCCGGTGTGCCCGGGCGCCTCGCCCAGCACGGCCATGTGCCGCTCGGCTACTACAACGACCCGAAGAAGACCGCCGAGACCTTCTTCGCGGCACGCGGTGAACGCTGGGTGCTGCTCGGGGACATGGCGACGGTCGACGAGGACGGTGTGGTCACGGTCCTGGGACGCGGCTCCCAGTGCATCAACACCGGTGGTGAGAAGGTCTATCCGGAAGAGGTGGAGCAGGCCCTCAAGGCCCATCCGGACGTGTACGACGCACTGGTGGCGGGGGTCCCGGACGAGCGCTGGGGCAACCGGGTCGCGGCCGTCGTCCAGCCCCGGGACGGGGTGACGTCGCTGACCGCCGACGCGGTCAGGGAGCACTGCCGCACCCGGCTCGCGGGCTACAAGATCCCCCGTACCGTCGTCTTCACCGACCGGATCCAGCGCTCCCCCAGCGGCAAGGCCGACTACCGCTGGGCGCGGGCCACGGCGGGCGCCGCGACGACGGCCGACGCCTGAACGGCCCCCTTCTCAGCGGGCGGTGGCCGCCCCGTCAGCGGGTGGTGGCCGCCCCGTCAGCGGGCGGTGCGCTCCGTCAGCCGGTGGTGGCCGTCCCGCGCTCGCACACCGACGGCAGCGAACGCCCCAGGGCGGCCGTGTGCAGGGCGTCCAGCCGCTGTTCATGAACCGTGAACACCGCCCCGGCCGCCAGCCGTCCCGCGCAGGAGGGAGCGGTGCGCGCGGCGGCCGAGTCGGCGATGGCCCCCACCAGTTCGCCGTTGATCCGGTTGATCTTCAGCCGGACCTGGGAGAGATCGGGGCGCTCGGTGGGCGCCTGCGACGGATCGGCGTCCCAGCGGCGGTAGAGGCCGCGCTGCACCACCTTGCTCGCCTCGATCTGGTCGCGGAAGATCCGTACGGTCGCGGCCGGGTCGGCACCCAGCTCCGTGGCCTGCCGGGCGACCGAGTCCAGCACCTGCTTCTCCCGCGCGGGGTCGTCGATCGGACTGTCCGTACCCCACTTGGCGGCGGCGACCTCGTCCGCGATCAGCAGCCGCTCGGCGGACAGTCCGGCCAGCGGCAGCAGCCGGGACCCGGTGGCGGCGGGACGGTCCGGCGCGGTGGCGGCCGGGGCCGCGACGGCTCCGGCCGCCCCGGTGGCCAGCACGGCGGTGGTGAGGGCCGCGATCAGCAGGCGACGGGGGGCACGCGGGGACGGTCGCACGGGTGAACCTCTCTCGGCGGACGTTCGGTGATCCGGCCCCTACTGTTCCAGGAACGCGCCGACGGCGGCCAGGAACTCCTCCGGACACTGCTGGTGGACCAGATGGCCCGCGTCGATGGTGACCAGACGGCAGTCGGGTATCCGCTCTGCCATGTCGGCCAGCAGCCGCTGCGGAATATGGCTGGCCGGTCCGCCGCCGATCACCAGCGTCGGGGCGGTGATGGCGGCGAGCCCTTCGGTCCAGCCGGGGTCGGGGGCGTTGCGCGCCTGCGTGAACTGGGTCTTGACGGCCCAGTCGAAGACCAGCCGCCCCGCGGGCCGCGGGGGCACCGGGAGCGGCGGGTCCTGGGGCAGCAGTGGCGGGGCGTCCTCCAGCACCAGCCGCTCCACCAGGTGCGGATGGCTCTGGGCGAGGAGATAGGCCACCACCCCGCCGTAGGAATGGCCGATCACGGTGACGGAGTCCAGGCCGAGCGCCGCCAGGAATCCGGCGACGTCGTCCCGCACCGGCTCCAGGGCGTAGTCCCCCGGCCAGTCGCTCGTACCGTGTCCGCGCAGATCGAGCGCGTACACCCGGCGGCCCGAGGCGAGCCGCGGCGCGACGGTGAGCCAGTCCACCCCGCCCTCGCCGAGGCCGTGCAACAGCAGGACGGCCGGGTCCCCCGCGGCGCCCCACACCCGGTACGCCAGCTCGATCCCGTCCACCTCGACCGTGTCAAGTGTGTGCATACGGCAGAGGATACGGCCGGATTACCCGTGGTCACATGGGGCGCTCTTGTCCTTCCCAGTACGGTTCGCGCAGCCGCCGCTTGTAGAGCTTGCCGTTGGGGTCGCGCGGCATCTCGGCGATGAACTCCACGGACCTGGGGCGTTTGAAGCCCGCGAGCCGCTGGGCGCAGTGGGTGAGGAGCTCTTCGGCGAGCACGGGTCCGGGCGCGTGTCCCTCAGCGGGTTCCACGATCGCCTTGACCTGCTCGCCCCAGTCGTCGTGCGGTACGCCGAAGACGGCCGCGTCGGCGACGGCGGGGTGGGTGAGCAACGCGGCCTCGATCTCAGCCGGGTAGATGTTGACCCCGCCGGAGATGATCATGTCGATCTTGCGGTCGCGGAGGAAGAGATAGCCGTCCTCGTCGAGGAGCCCGAGGTCGCCCACGGTGAAGTAGTCGCCGATGCGGTTCTTACGGGTCTTGTGCTCGTCCTGGTGGTAGGAGAAGCCTCCGGTGCTCATCTTCATGTACACGGTGCCGACTTCGCCGGCCGGGAGCCGCTCGCCGCTGTCGTCGAAGACGGCCAGTTCGCTGATGGGCCACGGTCTGCCCACCGTGCCGGGCTTCTTGAGCCAGTCCTCGGCGGTGGCGAAGGCGCCGCCGCCCTCGCTCGCCGCGTAGTACTCCTCGACACAGCGGCCCCACCAGTCGATCATCGCGCGCTTGATGTGGTCGGGGCAGGGCGCGGCCCCGTGGATCGCGTGGCGCATCGAGGACACGTCGTAGGAACGCTGGACCCCTTCGGGGAGGGCCAGCAGCCGGTGGAACTGGGTGGGGACCATATGGGTGTGGGTGCAGCGGTGGGTGTCGATGAGCCGCAGCATCTCCTCGGGTGTCCAGCGGTCCATGACCACCAGGGGATGGCCGATGTGCAGAGAGGAGGCCGCGAATTGGAGAACGGCGGTGTGGTAGAGCGGTGAGCACACCAGATGGACGTGGTCGGGCACCTCGGCCCGGGGGGCGATACCGAAGAAGCGGAGGAATCCGCCGAGATGGCTCTCCTCGGGGAGCTTTCCGGTCAGCGGACGCCGGATTCCGCGCGGGCGGCCGGTGGTGCCGGAGGTGTAGTTCATCACCCAGCCCAGTTCGCGGTCGGCGGGCGGCTCCCCGGGGTGGCCGTTGAGCAGGGCCGCGTACGGGCGGAATCCCTCGATGTCGCCCACGGCGTAGCGGCGGTCGGCGGGCATCCCGGCCTGGTCCGCGGCGGCGGTGGCGCGTTCGGCGTACCGCTCATGGGCGATCAGCACCTTGGCGCCGGAGTCGGCCACGATCCAGGCGATCTCGGGGCCGACCAGATGGTGGTTGACGGGGACGAGATACAGCCCGGCCTGGGTGGCGGCGAGGGCGGCGGTGAGGAACTCGGGCCCGTTGGGCAGTACGACGGCGAACGCGTCGCCGCGCCGCAGCCCGGCGGCGCGCAGTCCGCCGACGAGGCGGTTGCACGCGGTGTGCAGCCGCCCCGCGGTCCACTCCTCGCCGTCGGGGGCCACCAGGACGGTACGGTCCGGCTCCTGTGTGGCCTGGGCCCAGAAGCCGTGCGGGATCTCGCTCATCGGTCCTTCGCCCTCCTCACGGCCGTCCGGTCACGCCCGTCCGGCGATGCGGTTGATGCGGTCGATGGCACGCTCGAATCCTCGGGTCAGGTCGTCGACGACGGCCTGCACACTGCGGGTGGTGGTCATCCGGCCGACGATCTGGCCGACCGGGGTGCCGAGCAGCGGTTCCACCTCGTACTTCTGGATGCGTGAGACGGCCTCGGCGACCAGCAGCCCCTGAAGCGGCATGGGCAGCGGATCCGGCCCGTCCGGGTTCTCCCAGGCATCCGTCCACGCGGTGCGCAACTGGCGGGCAGGTTTGCCGGTGAGGGCGCGGGAGCGCACGGTGTCACCGGATCCGGCCGCGAGCAGTTTGCGGGTGAGGGCGGCGGAGTGCAGTTCCGCCTCCTCGGTGGTGAGCCAGACCGAGCCGAGCCAGACGCCCTGGGCACCGAGTGCGAGCCCGGCGGCGATCTGTTCACCGCTGCCGATGCCTCCGGCGGCGAGCACGGGCAGCGGGTCCACGGCCTCCACCACCTCGGGGGTGAGCACCATGGTGGCGATCTCGCCGGTGTGGCCGCCCGCCTCGTAGCCCTGGGCTACCACAACATCGAGACCCGCCTCCTGGTGGCGGCGCGCGTGCCGGGCGCTGCCCGCGAGCGCGGCCACCAGGATGCCGTGGTCATGGGCGCGGTCGACCACATCGGCGGGCGGTGAACCGAGCGCGTTCGCCAGCAGTTTGACCGGATAGTCGAAGGCCACGTCGAGCTGGCTGCGGGCCACCTTCTCCAGCCAGCCGGTGATCCGCCAGCCGGACGCCTCGCCCTCGGCCAGCTCCGGCACCCCGTGTGCGGACAGCGTGTCCGCCACGAACCGGCGGTGGCCCTCGGGGATCATCGCCTCGATATCGGTCTCGGTCACCCCCTTCACCTGGCGGGCGGGCATCACCACGTCCAGGCCGTAGGGCAGTCCGCCGGTGTGCCGCTCCATCCAGTCCAGATCGCGGGCCAGGTCCTCGGCCGCGCCGTAGCGCACCGCGCCGAGCACCCCGAACCCACCGGCCCGGGTGATCGCCGCGGCGACGGCGGGGAACGGTGTGAAGCCGAAGATGGCGTGTTCCACGCCCAGCCGTGTGCTCAGCTCCGTTCTCATGGGCGGCAGGATGCCGCAGGGCGCCGGACGAGGGAAGAGTTTTTCTGACGGAACGTCAGATCGATGGGATCCGGGCGTCCAATCCGGGTGTCAGCGCTCGAGCACGGCCATGGCCGCGTTGTGCCCGGGGATCCCGCTCACTCCGCCGCCGCGTACCGCGCCCGCCCCGCACAGCAGCACATTGGGGTGCCGGGTCTCCACGCCCCAGCGGCCCGTCCCCTCCTGCGCGTAGGGGAAGGCCAGATCCCGGTGGAAGATATTGCCGCCGGGCAGCCGCAGTTCACGTTCCAGGTCCAGGGGGCTCTTCGCCTCGATACACGACCTGCCGTCGGCATCGGTGGCCAGACACTCCGCCAGCGGCTCGGCGAGATGGGCGTCGAGCTGCGCGAGGGTGGCCTCCAGCAGCGCGGTGCGGGCCGCGTCATGGTCCGCCGTGAACAGCCGTGCGGGGGTGTGCAGTCCGAACAGGGTCAGCGTCTGGTAGCCCTGCGCGGCGAGTTCGGGGCCGAGGATCGACGGATCGGTGAGGGAGTGGCAATAGATCTCCGACGGCGGGCGGTGCGGCAGTTCCCCCGCGGCGGCCTGCCGGTAGGCGTCCTCCAGCGCGCCGTACCCCTCGGCGATGTGGAATGTCCCGGCGAACGCCTCGCGCGGATCGGTCCGCGGATCGCGCAGCCGGGGCAGCCGCCGCAGCAACATGTTCACCTTCAGCTGCGCCCCCTCGGCGGGCGGGGTGGGCGGCTGCTCGCCCAGCAGCCGGGCCAGTTCCCGCGGCGCGGCCCCCACCAGTACGTACCGGGCGGCGGCCACACCCTCGCCCGCATCGCCCGCGTAACTCACCTCCGCCGCTGTGCCGTCGGTGGCGATCGCGGTCACCTCACGTCCGGTCTCGATCCGGGCGCCCGCCGCGCGGGCCGCGTCCGCGAGCGCGTCGGTGAGCGCCCCCATCCCGCCGACCGGAACGTCCCAGTCGCCGGTACCGCCGCCGATCACGTGGTAGAGGAAACAGCGGTTCTGTCGCAGCGACGGATCATGGGCATGGGCGAACGTGCCGATCAGCGCGTCGGTGAGGACCACACCACGGACGAGGTCGTCCTCGAACGCGGCCTCGATCGCCTCGCCCACGGGCCGCTCGAACAGCGCCTCCCACGCCCGGTCGTCCCCGATCCGGGCCCTGAGCGCCTCCCGGGTGGGCAGCGGTTCGGTCAGCGTCGGGAAGACCCGTTCGGCGACCCGCTGGGTCATCCCGTAGAAGCCCTGCCAGGCGGCGAACTCGCGCTCGGAGCCGGTCAGCCGCGCGAACGCCTCCCGGGTGCGCCCGCCGCCCGCGGTGTCCACCAGCAGCCCGGTCGGCCGCCCGTCCCGCACCGCCGGGGTGTACGACGACACCGCCCTCTTGCGCACCGCGAACCGCAGCCCCAGGTCCTCCACGATCCGCCGCGGCAACAGGCTGACGAGGTAGGAGTAGCGCGAGAGCTGTGCGTCCACCCCGGCGAACGGCCGCGTGGACACCGCCGCTCCCCCCGTCCGCCCAAGCCGCTCCAGCACCAGCACACTGCGCCCGGCGCGAGCAAGATAGGCGGCGGCGACCAGCCCGTTGTGACCGCCGCCGACGATGACGACGTCATACGCATCGTGATACGCATCGTGGTGAGGCATGCCCTCTGCCTAACACGCAACGATCTCCAGGGCCAGACCGCCGGTACGCCGGGGCCCGGCCGCCGGGCCCGCACTCCACGGCGGTGGCCAGGGCGTGGCCGGGCCGCCACGGGGTGACCTGCCGTGCCGCGGGGGCCAACCGCAGCCGCCGCTACCGGCGCGGGCCCGCCCCCTCCAAGGGCCGGGCTGCCACCGGGCAACGGCCGGTGCGACGGGGCCCGGCCGCCGGGCCCGCGCCCCACGACGGTGGCCCGAACGGGGCCGGGGGCGGCGGCGGGCCCACCGCCGCGTTGGGTCAGCCGTAGGCGCGGGGCTTCGCGCATGCGGGGTGGTGCGGCGCGGCGGCCGCGGGGTGGCGGTCGAGCTGTTCCAGGCAGTGGGCCTCGTCGGTACGGCTGGCCACCGTGTCGGGGTGGCTCGGGCCCAGCACACGGGTCCGGGCGCGGACGACCCGGCGGTATCCGGCCAGCGCGTCCGACCAGCGGCCCAGCCAGCCGAGTGCCACGGCCACCTCCCGCTCGCTGACCAGGGTGTCCGGATGGTCCGGGCCGAGGGCGCGCTCGCGCAGGGCACAGACCTCGCGCGCCTCGGCGAGCGCCTCCGCCCAACGGCCGAGTCGGCCGAGGTTGACGCCGAGGCCGTGCCGGGCGCGCAGGGTCTCCGGATGTGACGGGCCCTGGGCGCGGGTGCGGTCGGCGACGAGGGCGCGGTAGACCATCAGCGCCTCCGGGGCACGGTGCAGACGCCCCAGGCTGATCCCGACCTCGTAGCGGGCGGCGAAGGTGTCGGGGTGGTCCGGGCCGAGCGTCCGGGTGCGGGCCGCGGCCACCTCGCGGTAGCCGCTCAGCGCCTCCTCCCAGCGGTCGAGCCGCCCGAGGGCGTACGCCACCTCGGAGCGGGTGACCAGGGTGTCGGGGTGCTCGGCGCCCAACACCCGGGTCCGGGCGGCGGCCACCTCGCATGCCATCCGGTGGGCCTCCTGGTGGCGGCCCAGACGGCCCAGATTGAAGGCGAGGTTGTGGCGGCAGCGCAGGGTGTCGGGGTGTTCGGCGCCCATCGTCCGCTCACGGGTGGCGAGGACGGCGGTGTAGATCCCGTGGGCCTCGGTGTGATGGCCGAGTCGGCCGAGAGTGAACGCGGTCTCCTGCCGGGCGGCGAGCGTATCGGGATGGCCGGGGCCCAGCACCCGTTCGCGGGCCGCCGCGACCTCGGCGTACGCGCGCAGCGCCTCGCCGGGGCGATCCAGACCGCCCAGGGCGAACGCCATCTCGTAGCGGCTGGCGAGAGTGTCGCGGTGGTCGGGGCCGAGCAGCCGCGCACGCTCGGCGGCGACCGCGCGGTGCAGCTCGGCCGCCTCCTGCCAACGGCCGAGCTGCACCAGCCGCAGTCCGGCCTGGTGCCGCTCACCGAGCTGTTCGGCCTCGGGCACGTGCCCGTATACGTCGCCGGGCGGGACCGGGGGCGCCGCATACGCCACCGCGGGCGGGCCCGCCCAACGGCCGTCGTCGGGAACGGCGTGCCTCACGGCGGGCGATGGCGTCGGCGGGGCCTGCGCCCAAGCACGCGAGCTCGCGCCACAGCCGTCAGGCGAAACGGGCGCGTCCGGTGGAACGGCACCCAGCGGGCCCGGCGGAGGTGTCGGCCGCGCGGCCAGTACCGCCCGGGGGCCGGTCCACGCACCGGTGAGGGCCTCGGGCGGGTCAGGCGGGGTCGGCAGCGCCGCGTCCGGGCTGCCCGCCCGCGAACCGATGGTCATCCTCAGGGCCCAGGCCGGAAGCCGTGGCCCCGGCCCCCGGACGACGGCCCCACCGACCGCCGGAAACCGGGCGGCCCGCGCCACGGCGATCCGCTCGGCGAGGTCGGAGGCGTCGCGCGGGCGGCGCTCCGGGGTCTTGGCGAGCAGATCGAGCACCACCCGCTCGAACCGCTCGGGCAGTTCGGGGCGGTGGCGTCTCGGCGGTGCGGGCGGGGTGTCCCGGTGGCCGACCAGGATCGCCCAGGCGTCGCCGAGGTCGAACGGCGGTGCCCCGGTGGCGAGTTCGTAGAGCACACAGCCCAGCGAGTACAGATCGCTGCGGTGGTCGACGGCACCGCCCACGATCTGCTCGGGCGACATGTAGTGCGGTGTGCCCATGGCAACGCCGGTGCCGGTGAGCCGGGAGGTGAGGCCGTAGTCCTGGCCGGGGCGGGCGATGCCGAAGTCGCAGAGCTTCACACTGCCGTCGGCGAGCCGCATGATGTTGGCCGGTTTCAAATCCCGGTGCACGATGCCCTGTTGATGAGTGTAGGCGAGGGCGGCGGCGACCTGACCGGCGATGTCCAGCACATCCGGCACCGGCAGCGGATGGTGCTTGTTGTCGTCCAGCAGCTGGCCGAGGTTGCGGCCCTCCAGTAACTCCATGACGAGGAAGAGCACGCCCTCGTCCTCACCGAAGTCATGGACCACGGTCACCCCGCGGTGCTGAAGCGCCGCGGCGACCCGCGCCTCGCGCCGGAAGCGCTCGCGCAGCACACCGGTGACCGCCTGGTCGTGCTGCGGCCCCAGCGGTTTGAGGCATTTGACGGCGACACGACGGCCGAGCGCCTCGTCCCGCGCCCGCCACACCTCGCCCATTCCCCCGCGCCCGACCAGGTCCAGCAATCGGTACCGGCCCTGGATCAGCCTGGTGTCCGCCATTCTCCCCCTGCCTTCGGCGGAAGGTGCCCCCTTCCACCGCCCCCGTGGAAGCCGGCCGCGCGTTGTGCCGCGCCCGACCCGTCCCCGCCGTCCAGTATGGCCGCGTTTCTGCGGAGTTTGTAGGGCGAGGGCCGGGTGCCGGGGCCGAGCCGCTCCATCGCGCGCAGGATGTGTTTGGGCGGAAGCTGCCAGCGCGCCTGGGGCGGAATGCAGCGCAGCGCCCTGCCCGTCACCTTCAGCCGCCGGGTGACAACGGCAGAAGCGGGCGCGGGACGGCCGTACAGGGCGTGGGCGTACGAGGGCAGGGAGGCATAGGCCAGCGCGGCGAAGCGCCCCCAGATCGCCTCACGCGCCGGGACCAGCAGGGCATGGACCGGAGGCCTGCGCAAAAAGGCGTCCACCTCGCGGGCCTCGGGAGAGGCGGTGAGCCGGGGGCGCACCGTGGTGAAGTACGCGGCCAGTTCCGCGGTGTCGGCGGGAACGGCGGCGGGGTCGAGGCCGACCAGCCGGGCGGCTTCGGTGTTCTCCGCCACATAGGCGTCCGCCTGGGCGCCGGTGAGCGGATAGCCGGAGCGTCGCACCACATGGAGGTAGGAGTCGATCGCGGCGCAGTGCACCCACAGCAGCAGATCGGGCTCGTCGACACCGTGCCGGGCGCCGGTGGCGGGATCGGTCAGGGAGAGCCTGCGGTGGATGCCGCGGACCCGGGCCCCGGCGCGCTCGGCGGCCTCGGTGGTCCCATAGGTGATGGTGGCGACGAAGCGGGCGGTGCGGATCAGCCGCCCCCAGGCGTCCTCGCGGAAGTCGGAGTTCTGGGTGACACCGCGGACCGCGAGCGGGTGCAGCGCCTGGAGATACAGGGCGCGCACTCCCGCGACCCACATCATCGGGTCACCGTGCATCTGCCAGGTGACCGACCGCGGGCCGTAGAGCCCCGCGTCGCTGCCGTACGAGGCGCCGTCGTCGTGCAAGGCGCCGTTGCCGTACGAGCCGTCGGTGTTGTACGAGCCGGGCCGCGGGGCCGCCGCCATGACCACCACCTCCTGCGGCCAGGCTATCCCCGGCCGACGGGACGGACTTCGGCCCCCCATCAGGGCGGATCAGCGCCGTACCCGCGGCATCCCCAGTCCGATCCAGGAGATGATCTCCCGCTGCACCTCGTTGTTGCCGCCGCCGAAGGTGAAGACAACGCTGCTGCGGTAGCCGCGTTCCAGTTCGCCGTGGAGCACGGCGCCCGCCGAGCCCTCCTTGAGCGGACCCGCCGAGCCGATGATCTCCATCAGCCAGGCGTAGGCGTCGCGGCGCGCCTCGGAGCCGTAGACCTTGACGGCGGAGGCGTCCTGCGGGGTCAGGGTCTCGCGCTGGAGGGCGTCCACCATCTGCCAGTTGAGCAGCTTCATGGCGTCCAGCCGGGCGTGGGTACGGGCCAGCCGGGCGCGGACCCAGCCGAGGTCGATCACCCGGCGGCCGTCGGCGAGTTTGGTGTCGGCCGCCCACTGCTGGACGCCGCGCAGGGCGCGGATGGCCATGGTGCCGTGGGCGGCGAGGGTGACGCGTTCGTAGTTGAGCTGGGTGGTGATCATCCGCCAGCCCCCGTTCTCCTCGCCGACCCGGTGGCCGACCGGCACCCGGATGTTCTCGTAGTAGCTGGCGGTGGTGTCGTGGGAGGCGAGGGTGGTGATGGGGGTGCAGGAGTAGCCGGGGTCGTCGGTCGGCACCAGCAGGATGCTGATGCCCTTGTGGGGTTTGGCCTCGGGGTCGGTGCGGACCGCGAGCCAGACCCAGTCGGCGGTATCGCCGTTGGTGGTCCAGGTCTTCTGCCCGTTGACGACGTAGGTGTCGCCCTCGCGCACCGCGCGGGTCTTCAGCGAGGCCAGGTCGGTCCCGGAGTCGGGCTCGCTGTAGCCGATCGCGAAGTCGATCTCGCCGGAGAGGATCTTCGGCAGGAAGTACGCCTTCTGCTCCTCGGTGCCGTAGCGCATCAGCGTGGGCCCGACGGTGTTGAGCGCCATGAGGGGCAGCGGTACGCCCGCCTGGGCCGCCTCGTCGAAGAAGATGAACTGTTCGACCGGGCCGAGGCCGCGTCCGCCGTACTCCTGGGGCCAGCCGACGCCCAGCCAGCGGTCGTCGCCCAGGCGCCGGATGGTCTGGCGGTAGAACCGCTTCTGCCCGCCGGGGTCGGCGTAGCGGGCGTAGGCGTTGTCGGGGACCAGCTCGGTGAAGTAGGTCCGCAGTTCGGCGCGCAACCGCCGCTGCTCAGGGGTGAATTCGAGGTCCACGGCCCCTCCTCGAGTCTCACGTGCGCCGCGACGGCGGCCTGGGAGTGTCCTGGGATCGAGGGGCACGGTAGAACGTGTTCCACCAATACGGAAGGGGCCGGGCCGACAGGATCCGACGGTCCGTCAGTTCGCTGCCGGCCGGCGCGACGCCGGTTCTGTCCCACCTCCTCCGTGAGGTCCCCGATGGCCTACGGTCAGCCCTGGTCCGCGCGGGGCGGCTCGGGAGCGTTCTCGGGTGGGACGGGCGCGTTCTCGGGCGGCTCGGGAGCGTTCTCGGGCGACACAGGAGTGTCCTCGGGCGGCTCGGCGGCATCCCGGGGCGGCACGGGCGCCTCGCTGGGCGGCACAGCAGCCTCACTGGGCGGGGTCTCGGTCCGCGGGGCGCCGGGCGGGGTCTCGGTCCGCGACGGGGCGACGTCATCGCCCGGCCGCACGATCCGCACCGGCTGCCCCGGGCGCCAGGTGCGCAGCACCAGTCCGGAGCTGTCCACGGAGGTGTACACCACCTCGGCCACCTCGGCACGGAAGAGGTGGAAGGGCTCCGGGGGGTGGACCGCCTCGGCGTAGCGGGCCATGACCTCGGGGTCGGTCACCTCGACCGCCCGCCCGCTGATCCGTACATCGCCGTCGATCATCCCGTCGTCCGGACCGGGGTTGGCCTGGAGCGAGAACCGCGGATCGCGGCGCAGATCCAGCGCCTTGCGCGACTCCGGCAGCGTGCCGAGCCACATCTCGCCGTCGCCGAAGGCCACTTCGAGCGGGGTCAGCCGCGGAGCGCCGTCCTTGCGCAGGGTGGCCAGCACATGGTGGCGGTACCGCCCGAAACGGTCCTGCACGGTGGCGGCGAACTCAGGCTCCGCCGACCGGAGTCCGGACCAGCTGATGGTGGGGTCGGATGTCATGGGGCCCATGCTGCCGGGCTTACCCGACGTCTCCTGTCCGGATTTCCGGGACGCCATCTTCCGCGCCTGCTCGACCGGCACACGGGCGTTCCACTCGGTACCCGGCAGCGGAAAGGCGACCCAGTCGCGGGCGTAGGACGGGGGGCGGCCGCCCTTGCGCCTGGTGAGCAGCGCGGTGGGTTCATGGGCGGCCCGGCGCAGCAGCGCGGGGGTGCTGATGGACTTGTTGTTGCCCCGGGTCTGCGCGGAGGAGCAGCCCGCGTGGTACGCGACGGGCAGGGCGCGGTCGCCGATCAGCAGACAGGGCGGCCGCAGCCCCAGCCGGGCCAGTGCGTCGGCGGCCGTGCGGTAGCGCCCGGTGACGGTGTCGGACTGGCCCGCGGCATGGCTGAGTACGAGGCACTGGCTGACCAGTTGGAGGGCGATGACCACCCCGAGCGCGACGGCCATGTGCCGGGGCGACTTCGCGATGCGCACCACGCGGAACACCAGCCCGGCGATGGGCAGCGCGAGCAGCGCGTAGGAGGGCATCAGGAAGCGCGGAGCGGAGTAGTCGATGAGCAGCAGATAGGGCAAGGCGAGCGCGCCCGCGCAGATCACGGGCAGCAGCGTCGTCGGCAGCCCCGGGACGCGGCGGGGATCGGGCCGCCCCAGCCCGACGCGGACACGGGTGCGCTGCCGCTGGTGTTCCCGTAGCGCGGCGATCACGGCGGCGGCGGTGAGCAGCGGCAGCGCGAGCCACCACACGGTCAGCTCCGGGTGGCGCAGCGGCATTTCGCAGGGGCGGCACAGCTGGGGCCCGTTCAGGCTGCGCAGTGCGGCGCCGACGGCGAAGTGGAGGCCCATCCCGCCCTCGACATCGCTGGAATCCGCCAGCCGCTGGGCGATGCCCCCGAAGCGCTCGTACGCCTCGCCGATCCACTGGGCGGCGCCGAGCAGCAGTCCGCCGACCACGGCCGGCAGGGCGGGCCGCCAGGCGCGGACGGCGATGGCCCAGACGAGCAGGGGCAGTCCGAGCCAGCCGCCGTCGGGGGTGCGGACGAGGGTGGCGCCCGCGAGGACGGCGGCCAGCCACCAGCGGGCGTTGCGGTCGGCGGGGACACGCAGGAACCACCCGACGGCGGCCACGCCGCCCAGCGCCACCCACAGGTTCGGCATCACCGCGGGCCCGCTGATCATCGTGATCCAGAGCCCGGAGAAGAGCAGGGCGGCCAGCGCGACCGTGGTCCGGGGCAGCAGTCGGGTCCAGACCCGGAAGGAGGCGTAGAGCGCGAGCGCGGAAAGCACCGTCAGGAGTACGCGGAGCACCGGGATGGAGGAGGTCGCGGCCACGATGGGGGAGACGAGCAGGCTGATGCCGCGCGAGCGGGGGGCGCTGAAGAAGGCGGGCGGATTGCGCGGGTCCACCTGGGAGACGTAGACGGACTCGTCCCAGCCCAGCGCATGGCCGGTGTGCGGGATGACCACGGCGAACTGGGCCACGGCATAGCCGAGGGCCACCAGGCCGAGCCAGGGCACCGGGCGACGGTACCGCGGCGGCTCAGGCGTATGCGGGCGTGGGCGCGCGGCATTGGCCGCCGGCGCGGCAGTATTCTCCATGCGCGCACCATATGATGTCTATGTACCATTTCCGGCCTATTAGGCCGTTCGGCTCAATGTCCAAGGGGTGCCATGTCAGCACCGGATCCGTAGGCTGTTTGAGCGGTGAACAGCCCCCACCCGGCGGAGGACGGACACACCCATGAAGATGCTCATCAACGTCGCCGAATCGGTGGTTTCCGACGCGCTGCGCGGAATGGCCGCCTCCCATCCCGAGCTGACGGTGGACGTCGAGAACCGCGTGATCGTCCGGCGGGACGCGCCGGTGGCCGACAAGGTGGCACTGGTCTCCGGCGGCGGATCGGGGCACGAGCCGCTGCACGGCGGGTTTGTGGGGCGCGGCATGCTCGACGCGGCCTGCCCCGGTGAGGTCTTCACCTCCCCCGTGCCCGACCAGATGGTGCGCGCCGCGGCCGCCGTGGACAGCGGCAAGGGCGTGTTGTTCATCGTGAAGAACTACACCGGCGACGTCCTCAACTTCGACATGGCGGCCGAGCTCGCCGAGGACGAGGGCATCCAGGTGGTCAAGGTCCTGGTCAACGATGACGCGGCGGTGACCGACAGCCTGTACACGGCGGGCCGCCGCGGCACCGGCGCCACCCTGTTCGTGGAGAAGATCGCGGGCGCCGCCGCCGAGGAGGGCATGCCGCTGGAGCGGGTGGAGGCCATCGCCCGCCGGGTCAACGAGCTGTCCCGCAGCTTCGGGGTGGCGCTGAGCGCCTGCTCCACCCCCGCCAAGGGCGGCCCCACCTTCGATCTCCCGGCCGGCGAGCTGGAGTTGGGCGTGGGCATCCACGGTGAGCCGGGCCGTGAGCGCAGGGCCATGATGACCTCCCGCGAGATCGCCGACTACGCGGTGAACGTGGTACTGGAGGACCTGCCCCCGGACAACCCGGTACTGGTACTGGTCAACGGCATGGGGGCGACCCCCCAGCTGGAGCTGTACGGCTTCGCCGCCGAGGTGCACCGGGTGCTCGGCGAGCGCCGGATCGCGGTGGCACGTACGCTCGTCGGCAACTACGTCACATCACTCGACATGGCAGGCACCTCGGTCACGCTCTGTCAAGTCGACGAGGAACTCCTACGGCTGTGGGACGCGCCCGTACGGACCGCCGGGCTGCGGTGGGGCTGCTGACGGGCCGGCCCCGTACGTACGTACGCTGTCGCCGTTCGCTATCGACCGAGGAGGCGTCTGTGTCCAGCAGTGAACCCGCCGTCGAACACGTGCTCGACACCCCTTTCTTCCACCGCTGGCTCACCGCCGCGGCGGCGTCCGTGACCCGCGACGCGGCCCGGCTCACCGAGTTGGACTCCGCGATCGGCGACGCCGACCACGGCACCAATATGCAGCGCGGCTTCGCCGCCGTGGCGGAGGCGCTGGACAAGGAGCGGCCAAACTCCCCCGGGGCCGCCCTCATCCTGGCCGGACGCCAGCTGATCTCCAAGGTCGGCGGCGCCTCAGGACCGCTGTACGGCACGCTGCTGCGCCGCGCGGGCAAGGCCCTGGGCGACGCCGAGGAGATCACCGCCCAGCAGCTGACGGACGCGCTGCGGGCCGGGGTGGACGCGGTGGCGCAGCTCGGCGGCGCCGCGCCCGGCGACAAGACGATGCTGGACGCGCTCTTTCCCGCCGTCGAGGCACTGGCCGGCGGGGAGTCGTTCTCGGCGGCGGCCGAGGCCGCCGAGAAGGGCGCGCTGGCCACCACACCGATGCTCGCCCGCAAGGGCAGGGCCAGCTATCTGGGTGAGCGCAGCATCGGCCACCAGGACCCGGGTGCCACCTCCTCCGCGCTGATCGTCGCGGCCCTCACGGAGGCCGCCCGATGAGCGAAGAAACCCAGGAGAAGCGGGTCGGCATCGTACTGGTCTCGCACAGCGCGGCGGTCGCGGAGTCCATAGCGGAGATGGCGGCCGGGCTGGCGGGCGGCACTGACGCCCCGGTCCGGGCCGCCGGAGGCAATCCGGACGGCGGCCTTGGCACCAGCCCGGAGCTGATCAGCGAGGCGGCCCACGCGGTGGACCAGGGCGCGGGTGTGGCGGTCCTGGTCGACCTCGGCAGCGCGGTGCTGGCCGTGAAATCGCTGCTGGCCGAGGGCGACGAACTGCCCGAGGGCGCACGGCTGGTGGACGCGCCCCTGGTGGAGGGGGCGGTCGCGGCGGTGGTCACCGCGTCCACCGGTGCGGATGTGGACGCGGTCGCCCAGGCGGCCTCGGAGGCGTACGACTACCGCAAGATCTGATACCGAGACCGGGTGGTGGCCTCCGGGTGGGTACGCGGCACCCCGGGGCACCGCCCGGCACACGGCCGACCCTTCCATTCTTCAACAAAGAGGTGCGCTTTTGCGCGCCGACCCCTTTCTCCATGCCCCCATATCCGGGGACTTTCCCCCGATTTACCGACGACGGTTCGCCAACGGACAGAACACTCTTCCGGTTCTGTCGAAGATGTGGCTAGAATGCGCACGTCCGCGGGGGACAGGTTGGCGGCACTCAAGGGGAATTCATGGGCGCATATCAGTGGGCCCCCTCACCATGCGCGGAAATGTTCCGACCACGGCGGCCCATCTGCTTCATCGTGCGCCTGACCTGCGTACACGAGCAGCACTTGGTGTCTCGGTCAATGGTCGGCCGCCCTGTGGAACGCATCCCGTAACAGGGCCCGAGGTCGACGGTCCGGCGATCCGCCATTCAGCACGATTCCGCGGCTTCCGCATGTCTGTTTTCCCCGCACTCACTCAACCGATTTCATATTCAGGCGTGGAGGAGCCTCATGACCACACCCACGCTCACCCCCCACTTCTTGGATACCGACACCATCCGCGGTGCGGTAGAGCGCGTTCTCGACGAGTTTCTGGCCACCAAGTCCGGTAGCCCCGCACCTCCGCGGCTGCCCTCGCTCGCCGAACTACTAGGGGATTTCCTGGCGGGCGGAAAACGGATTCGGCCGCTGCTGTGCGTCACCGGCTGGCGGGCCCTCGGGGGCGGCGGCGACCCGGGCCCGGTGTTACGCGTGGCGGCCGCTCTGGAGATGTTCCACGCCTTCGCGCTCCTCCATGACGATGTCATGGACGACAGCCCGGTCCGCCGTGGTCGTCCGACGATGCATCGCACCCTGGCCGGGCTGGGCGCCGCCCATCTGAGCCCGGAGCACATCGAGCGCTCCGGGGTCAGCGGCGCGGTGCTGCTCGGCGATCTCGCGCTGCTGTGGTCGGACGAGATCCTGCACACGGCGGGGCTCACCCCGGTGCAGCTGGCCGCGGTGCTGACACCGCTCACCACCATGCGCACCGAGGTGATGTTCGGTCAGTTCCTCGATCTACAGGCCACCGGCGCGCTCACCGACGACGTCGAGTCAACCCTCACCGTCAACCGCTACAAGACCGCCGGCTACACCGTGGAGCGCCCGCTGCACATCGGCGCCGCCGTGGCGGGCGCCGGGCCAGAGGCCATGGACACCCTCACCCGCTACGCCCTGCCGCTCGGCGAGGCGTTCCAGCTCCGGGACGACCTGATAGGGGTCTTCGGCACCCCGGAGTCCACCGGCAAGTCCCCGCTGGACGATCTGCGCGCGGGCAAGAACACCACCCTCACCGCCCTGGCCCTGCGCGCCGCCGACCCCGTCCAGGACGCCCAACTGCGCGAACTGCTCGGCGATCCGCTGCTGGACGAGAAGCAGGCCGCCATCGTCCGGGAGATCTTCGAGGCCACCGGCGCCCGGGAGAGCGTGGAGCAAATGATCGAGGACCGCAGGCAGCGGGCCCTGTACGCGCTGGACGCCGCCCCGTTCACCCCGGACGCGGTCACCGCGCTGCGTCGGCTGGCCCGGATGGCCACGGTGAGGACCTCATGACCACCGACCTCTTCGCGGCCGGGCCCGCCGGCCTCGGCACGCCCAGCCTGCGCCCGTACCGGCAGGAGTGCACCCGCCATTTCGCCGAGCTCTTCGACCGCCGTATCGGCCACCGGCCGGTCCCCCGGACCCTGGCCCCCGACGAGCTGCGCGAGGTCATCGCCGCGTGCAACGCGGCCGTGGCACCTCTGGGCAAGACGGTCTCCGACGAGCGCTGGATCTCGTATATGGACGTGGTGTGCTGGTCCCAGAGCGCCCGTCACATACGGGACATGGAGGCGTTCAAGGCCGTCTGCGTCCTCAACTGCGTGACGTTCGTCTGGGACGACATGGATCCCGCCCTGCACGACTTCGAGCTGTTCCTGCCCCAGCTGCGCGCGATCTGCGAGCGCTACTACGACGAGGAGGACGCCTGGTTCGCGTACGAGGCCGCCCGCGCCTTCGTCACCAGTGACCACATGTTCCGTGACTCGCCGCTTAAGGCGGCGCTCTGCGGGACCTCCCCGGAGCAGTACTTCCGCTTCCGGGTCACCGATGTGGGCGTCGACTTCTGGATGAAGATGTCCTATCCCGTCTACCGGCACCGGGAGTTCACCGAGCACGCCAAGACGGGCCTGGCCGCCAGGATGACCACCCGGGGTCTCGCTGTCGTCAACGACTTCTACTCCTACGACCGCGAGGTCTCGCTGGGGCAGATCACCAACTGCTTCCGGCTGTGCGACGTCTCCGACGAGGCCGCGTTCAAGGAGTTCTTCCAGGACCGGCTGGACGACATCACCGAGGACATCCGGTGCATCCACGCGTTCGATGAGGTCAGCCGGGACATCCTGCTGGACCTGGTGTACGGCAACTTCATCTGGACCACCGGCAGCGAGCGCTACCGGACGGCCGTGAACCACGTCAACTCGCGCATCCAGTAGAGCCCAGCAGAGGAAGGACTCTTCACATGAGGACCGCGCAGCGCACGGTCACCCGCGACTGGCAGGTCGCCACCGCCCCCGGCGGGCTCCCGCTGATCGGCCACGCCCTGCAACTGGCCCGGCGCCCCCTGGGCTTCCTGGCCTCCCTGCCCGCCCACGGTGACCTGGTCGAACTCCGGCTGGGCCCGCAGCGGGTCCAACTGCCCTGCCATCCCGAGCTGGTGCAGCAGGTGCTGCTCAATGGACGCGTCTTCGACAGCGGCGGTCCGGTGAAGGACAAAGCCCGGCAGATCCTCGGCAACGGCCTGATCACCGCCGGACGGGCGGACCACCGGCGGCAGCGGAAGCTGGTGCAACCCGCCTTCCACACCGCCCGGATGGAGGGCTACGCCGAGGTGATGCGGCACGAGTGCGAGGCGGTGGCCGGATCGTGGTCCACGGGCCATGTGGTCGACGTCAGCCGGGAGATGCAGACGCTCACCGCCCGGGTCACCGCCCGCGCACTGTTCACCACCGATATGGCGCCGCACGCCGTGGCCGAGGTCCAGCGCTGTCTGCGGACCGTCGTCCAAGGCGCGTACCACCGGGCGATCGACCCCACCGGACTGGTCTCCCGGCTTCCGCTGCACGCCAACCGCGCCTTCGCAACGGCCCTGACCCAGCTCCACCGGCGCATCGACCAACTGATCGCCGACTACCGCGCCACCGGCGGCGACCGCGGCGATCTGCTCTCCGCGCTGTTCGCCGCCCGGGACGAGGAGACCGGCGAGCGGCTGTCGGAACGCGAGGTCCACGACCAGGTGCTGACCCTGCTGCTGGCCGGGATCGAGACCACCGCCGCCGCCCTGACCTGGGCCTGGTTTCTGCTGGGCCGGAACCCGGCGGCCGAGGCCGCGCTGCACACCGAGGTCGATCAGGTGGTGGGCGACCGGACCCCGGGTCACGCCGATGTGCCCCGGCTCGCCCACACCCAGCGGGTGTTCACCGAGGCGCTCCGGCTGTTCCCGCCCGCCTGGATCATCACCCGCACCACCACCGAGAGCGCAGAGCTGGCCGGGCGCCGGCTGCCCCCGGGGTCCGATGTGCTGATCAGCCCCTACATGCTGCACCGCGACGGCAGGCTGTTCCCCCGGCCGGAGTCCTTCGACCCCGACCGCTGGCTTCCGGAGCGGGCCAAGGACGTGACGCGCGGCTCCTATCTGCCGTTCGGCGCCGGAAGCCGGAAATGCGTCGGCGATGTCTTCGGCATGACCGAGGCGACCCTCGCGCTGGCCACCGTCGCCCGCCGCTGGCGGCTGCGCCCCGTGCCCGGCACCAGACTCCGTCCCCGGCCGCAGATGAGCCTCACCTCCGGCCCGCTGGCGATGATGCCGATACCGCGCTGAGAACCCGGCTGACGCCTCCTCACGGGCCGCGGCGGCACCCTGCCGTGGCCCGGCCTCTGTCCGTATCCCTCTCCGACCACGGGAAATGGGGGCTTTTCCCCAGTCCCGCGATTTCAAACATGAACCGGAGAGAATTCCCCGTTTAGTGTTAGGGTTTCCGCTCATGGGCGACCGTGTGAACAAGGTGACTCCGTTGCGCCGCGATGCGCAGCGGAACCGCGAGATGCTGATCGCAGCGGCCCGGGAAATCTACGCCGACCAGGGCGTGGACGCACCGCTCGATGACATAGCCCGGCGTGCCGGAGTCGGCAGCGCCACCCTCTACCGCCGGTTCGCCGGCCGGGCCGAGCTCATCGAAGCCGTCTTCGGCGATTCTCTCAAGGACATTCTGCGGGCCGCGCTGGAGGCCCGGCAGAGCATCGACGCCTGGGGCGGACTCGTCTCCTACCTCGAGCGTATCTTCACCCTGCTCGCCACCGACCGGGGCACCAACGACCTGATGACCACCGCCATCCAGGGTGTGCCCTCGCTCGACAGCCTCCGGGCGGAACACCGCAAGACCATCGATGTCCTCCTCCGGCGCGCCCAGAAGGAGGGGGCGGTCCGGACCGACATCACCGCCGAGGACTTCCTCTTCCTCACGGTCATGCTGGGCCGCACGGTGCCCGGCGCGGCGGCCGCGTCCCCCTCGGCCTGGCGTCGCTATCTGGCGCTGCTCCTCGACGCCCTCCGCCCCGAGACGGCGGGCCCGCTCCCGGCCCCGGCGCTCACAGAGGAGCAATTCGCCACCGTCGTAAGCCACCTGGGCAGACCCCGGCGCGCCCGCCAGGCGCGCACCGAGCATTAGCGCCCGTCCGGCCGACCGAAGGGCCTGTGTCATGGCCGCCGGGGGGCACTCCGCGGCAGCGAACTGTGGTGTCCCGCCACATACACCGCTGATCCCTGCCTTCCTGCGGCGTGGCGACACATCGACGTCCCCGCCGACCGTTACGGAAGTGGTGACCGGTGATTCATCGACAGAGAGACGAATCCACAAGCTTCCAGGCGGCGTTGGTGGACAGCGCGCCGCCGCGTGGGCGGTGGACTCGGCGGAGCGCGCGCCCCGTTCGGCCTCGGTCCCGTAACGCGCGCGTCCGGTCACGTACGGGTACGGACGCGGGTCCCGGACGGTCCGGGGCCCGCGTCGTGATGTCCGTGCTCCGTATCAGCATTCAGCGGGCCGAGGCCAGCCGGTGCAGCCGCAGCGCGAGCTGGATCTCCAGGGAGCGGGACGGCGACTGCCAGTCGGGGCCGAGCAGTCGCCCGACCCGCTCCAGCCGCTGGGCGACCGTGTTGACGTGGACGTGGAGCTCGTCCTTGGTACGGGCCGGGCTCATCCCGCTCGCGAAGTACGCGTCCAAGGTGCGCACCAGCTCAGTGCCGCGGCGGGCGTCGTAGTCCAGGACCGCCCCGATGGTGCGGTGGACGAAGTCCTGGACCCGGGCGCCGTCCGGCGCCCCGTCGCGGGTGGCGCCCAGCAGCAGCCCCAGAAAGCCGAAGTCCTCGGCGGCCGCGCCCTGTCCGGCCCGGCCGAGCACCCGCAGCGCGGCCAGGCAGCGCCGTGCCTCGGCGTAGCCGAAGGCGACCTCGCCGGGCCGGGCGGCGGGCTCGGGGACCGGAGCGGAGGCACCGACGGTGACGGGCGCGCGCAGCGCGGTGCCCAGCTGGCGGGCGGTCCGCCGGGCCAGGGCGTCGGCGGTGTCGCCCTCGGCCAGCGGCAGCAGCAGCACGGTGCCGCCGTCGCGGGCGGCGGCGAGGCCGTGCCCGGTGGCGGCCAGATGGGAGGCGGCGGACCACAGGCGCTGCCGGTCGGCGGCCTCCTCGGCGGGCGCGCCCCCACTCGGACCCGCGGCGGACCCACCGGCCGTACCCGCCGTGGCGGGCTCGAGGCCCGCGGCGAGGACCACATGGGGCGCGTCCAGGTCCGCCCGCAGCCGGGCGGCGCGCTCGCGCAGCAGCCGTGGCTCGCGGTCGGGGGTGTCGAGGAGGTCGTCCAGCAGCTCGCCGCGCACCCGCTGTTCGGCCTCGCCCGCGGAGCGCCGGGCGAGCTGGAGCAGCGAGGTGACCATCGCGGCCCGCTCCAGGGTGCGCTGGTCCACCGGGTCGAGGCCGGGGTGGCCGTGCAGCACCAGCGCGCCGAGCAGTTCGCCGCCCGCGGAGACGGCGGCGATCCAGTCCTCACCGTGCCGGACCGCGTGGCCGTCGGCCCGCGAGCGGTCCACGGCCGCCGCGGGCGCCCGGTCGGCGTCGACGAACTCCACCGATCCGCTGAGCACTTCGGCCACCGCGTCGGCGACATCGTGCACCCCGCCACCGCGCAGAACCAGTTCGGTCAGCCGGTCATGGACGTCGGAGGCGCGCTCGATGACTCCGCTGCGGTCCCGGATGATCTCGTTGGCGGCCTCCAGTTCGGCCAACGCCGTACGGGTCTCGGCAAGCAGGTTGGCCGTGTCGAGCGCCACGGCCGCGTGGGCGGCGAACGAGGCGAGCAGCGCGATCTGCTCCCGTTCGAAGACCCGGGCCCGGCGGTCGGCGGCGAACAGCACCCCGATGACACCGCTGCCCAGGAGCAGCGGCACCCCGAGGATGGCGACCAGTCCCTCGTCCCGGACGCCCGCGTCGATGGTGTGGGTGTGCTGGAAGCGGGGGTCGTCGAAGTAGCTGTCGGTCACATAGGGGCGGGCGGTCTGGGCCACCAGCCCGCCGAGCCCCTCCCCCATGCCGACCCGCAGCTGCTGGAAGCGGGCCGAGACCGAGCCGTCGGTGACCCGCATATAGGTGTCACCGGCCGTCGGGTCGTGGAGCGTCAGATAGGCCACCTCGGTGCCCAGCAGGGAACGGGCGCGCTGGACGATGGCCTGGAGTACGGCGTCCAGGTCGCGCAGCCCGGCGAGGTCGTGCGCGGTCTCGAAGAGCGCGGACAGCTCGGCCTCGCGGCGCCGCCGTCCCTCCAGCTCACCGCGGACGCGAAGGGCGAGCAGCTTGGCGCGGTCCAGCGCCGCGAGCCGCCCGGCCGGGGCCTTTTCGGCGCGGGCGCGCAGCCCCGGGCGTTCGTACGCCTCGGGGGGCGCGCCGCGCGCCAGCAGTTCCAGGTACGGGGTCTCCGGCTGATCGTCGGCCATGGTCCCAGGGATACTCCCGCCGGGTGCGGCGGCGCCAGCCGTCGGACGTGCGGAAAGGCGGTCCGGCGGGCCGACGGGGAGCTCTCCGGGCGGGCGTCCGTTCGGTGGGCTTCCGCTCGGTGCGCGTCCACTCGGCGGGCCTCCGCTCCGTGGGCTTCCGTTCAGTGGGCGGTCCATCCGCCGTCCATGGTGAGCGAGGCGCCGGTGATGAAGGAGGTGTGCGGACCGCACAGATAGGCGACGGCCTCGGCGACCTCCTCCGGTTCCACGAGCCGCTTGACCGCCGCGTCGGCGAGCATCACCTCGCTGATGACGCGCTCCGGGGAGATCCCGTGGGCCTCGGCCTGGTCGGCGATCTGCCGTTCGACGAGTGGGGTGCGCACATAGCCGGGGTTGACGCAGTTGGAGGTCACCCCGTGGGCGGCGCCCTCCAGGGCGGCCACCTTGGACAGCCCCTCGAGTCCGTGTTTGGCAGCCACATAGGCCGCCTTGTAGGGGGAGGCGCGCAGACCGTGCACGGAGGAGATGTTGACGATCCGGCCCCAGCCCTGTCCGTACATATGCGGCAACGCACCCCGCACCAGCCGGAACGGGGCCTCCAGCATCACCGTGAGCACCCGGGAGAAGACCTCGGGCGGGAAGTCCTCGATGGGGCGGACGAGCTGGAGCCCGGCGTTGTTGACGAGGATGTCGGTGCCCTGGGCGGCCCGTTCGGCGGCGTCGAGGTCGGTCAGGTCCAGGGCCCATGCCTCGACGGTGCCCGGCCCGGCGGGGCCGGCGGCCACCAGCCGGGCCAGCCCCTCGGCATCCAGGTCGACGGCGCGTACGGTGGCGCCCGCGGCGGCCAGCCGCAGGGTGCACGCCCGGCCGATGCCCCCGGCGGCACCGGTGACCAGTGCGGTGCGGCCGGTCAGATCGAGGGCGGCGGAGCCGGAAGTGGTGGGACCCGAGGGGGTGACGGCGCTCATGAGCGGGAGACTAGACGGCGGCCGCGCCCGCACCGATGTGGCCGGGGCACATACTTCGGTCCCCGGTGATGGACGGTCACTCCGCGCCGACGGGCTCGAACCAGGTCGGTCCGTCGCCCAGCGCCTGCTTGATCCGGATCAGCGAGAAGTCCTCCATCGCGGGCAGCGCGTCGAGCGCGAACCAGCCGACCTCCAGCGACTCGTCGTCGTTCACCCGCGCCTCGCCGCCCACGGCCCGGCAGCGGAAGCAGACATCCACGAACTGGCACTGGTCGCCGTTGGGGTAGGTCACCGGGTCCAGGGTGCGGACGAGGATGATCCGCTCGGGCACACAGCGGACCGCGGTCTCCTCCTCCACCTCGCGTACCACGGCCTCGGCGGGCTGTTCACCGGGCTCGGGGATGCCGCAGATGATCACCCAGCGGCCGGTGTCGGCGCGGCGGCCCAGCAGCACCCGGCCCTCGTCGTCGAAGACGACCGCGCTCACGCCCGGCAGATACAGCAGCTGGTGGCCCGCGGTGGCCCTGAGGTCACGGATGAAGTCGGGGATCGCCATGCGGTGAGGGTATCGGGCGGGCCATGGCCCCGCCCCGGCGGTCACGCCCGCGCACAGAGTGTCCGTTTCACTACTGACACATCGTTTCCGCGCACCATATACACATACCTCAGTACAAGCGCTACCGTTCCCGGTGTCATGGCCCGCACCCGGTCTCCGGCCGTGGTCGCGGTGCCGTTGCGACGGGGGGTTCGACGGATGACGTCATCAGTGGTGGGACCGGTCGTGCAGGGACAGCACAGACCGGCTCGCGGCAGCACACCCGACATCGCGGGCGCGGCGGTTCTGGGCGGCTGCGCGGTATGGGCACTCATCGCGTCCGTGGGACGGACGGCCCGCCCCGAGGGGGTGCTGCTCGCCGTACTGGCGGTGGCCGCCGGATACGCCTGCGGCCGGATCGCCGGATCGCTGCTGCCGGTCGCCGCCGCGACGGCCGCCGCGCTCGCGGGGTTCGGCCTGGCCTGTGTCACACCGGCGGGACTGCCCGGTCATGAGGGCGTGGACGCCGCGCAGTGGACCCTGGCCACCGGTGCGGCCTGCTGTGCGGCATGGGCGGCGCGACCGGTCCTCCTGCGCTCCGCTCTGTGGCTGCTGGCCCTGGCGATCGCGGTCACGGCCGCGGTGGGCGGCGGGACGGCGGGCGGGGTGGCGAGCGCCGCCGTACTGCTGTGTTCGTTCACCGCCGCCCGGCTGCGGCAGCGGCTGCTGGGCCTGGCGGGACTCACGCTCATCGCCGCGGTGACCGTCGGGGGCTGCTGGGCGGTGGCGGCGAACGCCGTCCCGGGCGGACTGCCGTCCGCGCTGCGGCAGCAGCTGACCGAGCACCGGGTACGGCTGTGGCAGGACGCCGCCCGGATCGCCGGGGAGAACCCGGTGCGCGGGGCGGGCCCGGACCGCTTCACCGAGCTGAGCCCCACCGCCATGGAGGCGCCGGACCCGCGGACCACACCGCACTCGGCCCCGTTGCAGCAGGCGGCCGGCGAGGGGGTGCCGGGGGTGGCCCTGCTGGGCGCGGCCTTCGGCTGGATGCTCTACGCACTGTGGCGCTCACCCCGGTCCACCCCGGTCGTGCTGACGGCCGCGGCGACGCTGACGGCCCTGGCCGTCGAGGCGTCCTTGGGCAACGCGCTGAGCTTTTCGCAGGTGACGGCGGGGGCGGGACTGCTCGCCGGACTCGCCACGGCCAGCCGTCCGGAGCATGCGCCGACGCCGCCTCCGTAGCAGGCCGGAGCGCCGGTCAGACCTGTGAGGCGGGCTTCGCGATCAGCCGCAGCCGCTGGCGGATCACCCACACCGCGGCCTCCGCGTCGTCCACCGTGACCGTGAAGACGCGTCCGTCGCCGAGGCGGACCACCAGGCCCTCACCGCGCCGCACCACCACCGCCGTGCCCTTCTCGGGCCGCCAGCGGTAGCCCCAGCCGCCCCACTGGCAGGGGGTGACCCGGGAGGCGACATCGACGTCGACCACTTCCCTCAGCGGGATGCGGCGGCGCGGCAGCCCCATATGACCGCAGCGGATCTCCAGGGTCTCCGCGTCGATCCGGACCGCCACATGGACGAAGGCGATGGTGCCGAAGAGCATCAGCAGTCCGGCGGCGACACAGCCGATGACCGACATCAGAAGCGGGGCGATACCGGAACCCCACGGGGACGCGACGGCGAGATCGATGCCGAGCGCCAGACATGCGGCGCCCGCGGCGGCCAGCACCCACTGCCCACGGTTGTGGGCATGCCCGGTCCAGACCGCGGGCGGCTCCCCGGCCGGGGTCCGCTTCCCGTGCTGGTGGTGGTGCCTCATAGTTGGCAGGGTACTCACGTTCCGCTATCACGGCACCAGATCACACCGTTTCCGCCGGTGGAAGCGGGTTTTTGATGAGGTCCTGTCCTGTCGATCTTCGCGGGCCCGCGAAGATCGACAGGACAGGACCTAGCCGCGCACGGTGCTGACGGGTGCCAGCAGAGTGCCCTCGGCATACGCCAGCGCGGCCCGCGGCAGCTCCTCCTCGCGACCGCTGTGGATGACCGTGAGCCCGCCGCGCGCCGAAACGTCCCGGTCGGTCGGCAGCGGATCGGCACCGATCCGGCGCAGCGCCTGGGCGGCGACGGGCCCGGCGGATCCGAGCAGGACGAGGGCGGGGGCGTCCGGCTGCTGCACGGCGGTCCGGATACGGTCGGCGACCAGCTCGTAGTGGGTGCAGCCGAGGACGACGGTCGTCACATCGCGCGGGGTGCGCTCGGCGGCGTCGGCCACCGCCTGGTCGATGGCGTCGAAGTCGGCGTACTGGACGGCGTCCGCGAGGCCCGGGCAGGCCACCGGGGTCACCTCGACGCCGGCCGCGAACTCGCGGATCAGGTTCTCCTGGTACGGGCTGCCGGTGGTGGCGGGCGTGGCCCAGATGGCGATCGGGCCGGCCCCGGCGGCGGCGGGCTTGATGGCGGGCACCGTGCCGATGACCGGCAGCGCGGGCTCCAGCTCGGCGCGCAGCGTGGGAAGCGCGTGGACCGTGGCGGTGTTGCACGCGACGATCAGCACATCGGGGTCATGTGCGGCGGCGGCACGGGCACAGGCCAGCGCATGCTCGGTGACGTCCTCGGGAGTGCGCGGCCCCCACGGCATGCCGTCGGGGTCGGAGGAGAGGACGAGATCGGCGTCGGGCCGCAGACGGTGCACCGCGGCGGCAGTGGCCAACAGGCCGAGTCCGGAGTCCATGAGCGCGATCTTCACCCGGTCACTTTAATGGATCGGCCCCGTTGGCCCGGCGCCAGGGCGCCGCTTCAGGCAGACTGCGGCGGGTGAGCGAGCTGACGTGGATCGCCGCCGCGGCCCTGGCCGCTTGGCTGTGGCTGCTGCTGGGCCAGGGGTTCTTCTGGCGTACGGACGTCCGGCTGCCCCGCACCGGCCCGTCGGAGTCCGGCGCCGACGACGAGCCCGGCTGCTGGCCCTCGGTGGCCGTGGTGGTGCCCGCGCGGGACGAGTCCGCCGTGCTTCCGGTGAGCCTGCCCTCGCTGCTCGCCCAGGACTACCCGGGACGGGCCGAGATCTTCCTGATCGACGACGGCAGTTCGGACGGCACCGGCAAGCTGGCCCGCGAACTGGCCGACTCCTGCGGCGGACTGGCGCTCACCGTCGACTCCCCCGGCGAACCCCAGCCGGGCTGGACCGGCAAGCTGTGGGCGGTACGACACGGGATGGCGCTCGCCGCGCGGCGCGAGGAAGCCGGTGCCGGTGCCGGTGCCGGTGCCGGTGCCGCCGAGTATCTGCTGCTGACGGACGCGGACATCGCCCATGAGCCGGATTCCCTGCGGAAGCTGGTGCGGGCGGCCACGGCGGCCCGTCTCGACCTGGTCTCGCAGATGGCCCGGTTGCGGGTGGCGACCGGTTGGGAGCGGCTGATCGTGCCCGCGTTCGTCTACTTCTTCTGCCAGCTGTACCCCTTCCGGTGGGTCAACCGGCCCCGGGCGCGCACCGCGGCGGCCGCGGGCGGCTGTGTACTGCTGCGCCGGGAGGCGGCCGAGCGGGCGGGGATCCCGGAGACCATCCGGCAGGCGGTCATCGACGACGTGGCGCTGGCCCGCGCGGTCAAGCGGTCCGGCGGCGCGATCTGGCTGGGCCTTGCCGAACGGGTCGACAGTGTCCGGCCGTACCCGGGTCTTGGCGACCTCTGGCGGATGGTCGCGCGCAGCGCGTACGCCCAGCTGCGCCACAATCCGCTGCTGCTGGCGGCGACGGTCGCGGGGCTCGCGGTGGTGTACCTCGCGCCGCCCGCCGCCGTGTGCGCCGGGCTGCTGACCGGAAGCGCCGTTCCCCTGGTGCTGGGCGCGGCGGCCTGGGCGCTGATGGCCGGGACGTACATCCCGATGTTGCGCTACTACCGGCAGACGCTCTGGCTGGCGCCGCTGCTGCCCCTGACGGCCTTTCTCTATCTGCTGATGACCGTGGACTCGGCGCTGCGGCACTACCGCGGGCGGGGCGCGGCCTGGAAGGGGCGCACCTACGCCCGCCCCAGCGCCGCGCCCTGAGCGCCGCCCCCGCCCTGACGGCCCCACTGGCCGCGCGGGGAGCTCATTTGCGGCCGGGTGTCCAGTTCATCCCCCATCCGTAGGCGTAGTCCAGGGTGCGCTGCGGGCTGACACCGCGCTCCGGCACCAGATAGCGGGCCTCGCGCTGGACGACGAGGTCGCCGGCGTTGTTGGTGATGAGCGCCAGGGCGCAGACCGGGGACGGAACGGTGCACTCGTCGAGCGAGAAGTCCACCGCCGCACCGAACTGCGGCTGGAGGGTGACCGTGGCGTTGAGGTTGGCGAAGCTGCGCGCGCCCTCGTAGATGGTCACGAACACCAGGATGCGGCGGAACGCGTCCTTGTGGTCGAGGTTGATGGTGAGGTTCTCGCCCTGCGCCCGAGCGCCGGTCCGGTCGTCCGCGTCGAGTTGGATGAACGGCGGCTGGTGCAGGGAGCCGAAAGAGTTGCCGAGTGCCTGCACCACGCCCTTGCTGCCGTCGGACAGCTCGAAGAGGCAGCCGAGGTCGAGGTCGAGGTCGCTGTGCATGGCCATGGCCTTGCCCAGCTTGGCGCCCCACCCCTTGAACTGCTTGTGGATCTGCCAGTTGAGGTTGACCCGCATCGCACCGGAGGTGCCGCCCTGCTTGGTGAGCGAGACGGCCGGGGCCTGCTTGGTCAGCGTGACCTTGCTGAGGTTCACCGGCGCTCCGGGGGCCGCGGGGGCCGGGGCGGGCGGCGCCGGGGGCGCGGGCGGCGGGAAGGCCGCGGAACCGCCGCCCATCGGCGGCGGCGGAGGGGGCGGGTAGGCGCCGACGGGCGGGGCGGGAGTCGTGGGCGGAACCGGCGGCGCGGCGTACGGGGACGCGGGCGGGGCCAAAGGCGCCGGGGCGGCGTACGGGGACGAGGCGGGAGCCGGAGGCGCGGCAGGGGCCGGGGCGGCCGTCTGCTGGGGTTCGTCGACGCTGATCCCGTAGTCGGTGGCGAGCCCGGCGAGCCCGCTGCCGTAACCCTGGCCCACGGCACGGAACTTCCAGGCGCCCTGCCTCCGGTAGAGCTCGCCGAGGACGAAGGCCGTCTCGACGGTGGCGTCCTGGCTGTCGAAGCGGGCGATCTCCGCGCCGCCCGAGGCGTCGAGGACCCGGATGTTGAGGCCCGGCACCCGGCCGAAGCTCCCGCCGTCGGCGGAGCCCGCGAGCACCACGGTCTCGATCTCGGGCTCGACCCTGGACAGATCGACCGCGAGGGAGTCGGTCACCGTGTCCCCGGCGGTGCGCTTGCCCTCGTGGCGGACAGCGCCCGAGGAGTGGGTCGCCTGGTTGTAGAACACGAAGTCCGCGTCGGAGCGGACCTTTCCGGAGACCAGCAGCAGCGCCGAGGCGTCCACATCCGGTACACCCGGGCCGGTGCGCCAGCCGAGCTCGATCCGCACCGACGCCGCCGGCACCGGTGTATTGCCGCCCTTGGGCATCGACATGTCGTCCCCCTGCCTTTCTGTTCACACAGCTGCGAGTCAGTCTGCCCTGCGCCACTCTTCCGTGTGACACCGGCGTCCGACCGCGGGTAACCCGCTGAAAACGCGCTCTTTACACGATCTCAACGCACCACGGCGACCGTTTTTCCCGGGTTAGCAATGATTGATGCGGCGTGGCGCCTCCGAACACTGAAAACAACCCTCCTACCGGACTCCCCAATGAGCACATCGTGGGCTTAACTTATGGGCTATGACCTCCCTCCGCAGTACCTACGGCGGCGGCTACTACTCCTCGCCGTCCTTCCCGGACACCCCCATCTACGACAGCCTCGTCGCGGAGCGGGGGACACCGCAGATCGCGCCCATCAGGGTGCCGTCCGCGTACGACACCGGAAGTCACCTTCCGGCACTGCCCCCGGCGCTGCCCGCGCTGCCGGCCGGTCCTTCGCAGCACACCCCACCGCCCGGCTACCAGCAGCCCGCGCCGCAGCCCATGGGGTTGCAGCAGGCGCCGACGCCGTACATCCCGCCGCAGGCGGGTCCGCGCGGCTATCCGGGCGCGCAGCCCCAGCGCCCGGCGGCGCCCTCGCCGATGGGGTACGACGCGATGCGTCCGGCGATGCAGCGCCCCGCGCCGCGTCCGGCCCCCGCGCAGTCCCCGTATGACGACCCGTACGGACGTCAGCAGCAGTATCCGGGCGGCCGGCCGCCGCAGCCGGGAGGCGGCTACTGAACATCTTCGGGAGGTGAGCGGCCGGGCCATGGTGCCCGGCCGAGGGAAGGATCGGGCCGGACGGGCATTCCCCGTCCGGCCCCTGTTCTGGGGGCCGTTCGGCCCCTCCCGGATCGGTCCGGTCCCGACGATCCTGGACAGGCTGTTCCACGAGCCACCCCCTATGCGGGGACGGACCGGGCTCTCACCCCACTGCGGTGATGAGCGACATCGACCGGCCGCCCCCGTTTCGCGTGGGGCGCGCGGCAGGAGGGGAGCCTGCCTCACGCCCCACGCGAGGGTCGGCAGTCGGCGCCGCCGCGGCTCCCCGGATTCCGCCCGGGTCTCACTGCCCGGTGCCGCGCTCCTTCATCCGCTCGGCGATGACCGCGGCCTGGATCCGCCGTCCCACACCCAGCTTCGACAGGATCGAGGAGATCCGGTTCTTCACCGTCTTTTCGGCCAGAAACAGCCGTTCGGCAATCTGCCGGTTGGTCAGTCCGTCACCGATGAGCTCGAGGATCTCCCGCTCTCGCGGTGAGAGCCGTTCCAGCTCGGGGGGTCCGCTGGGCTCCGGTCCGCGCAGCCGGGCCATCACCCGCGCGGTGGCTCCCGGGTCGAGCATGGACCGGCCGTCGGCCACCGTACGGACGGCCGAGATCAGGTCGGAGCCGTTGATCTGCTTGAGCACATAGCCCGCGGCCCCGGCCATGATGGCGTCGAAGAGCGCCTCGTCGTCGTCGAAGGACGTGAGCATCAGACAGGCGAGGCCGGGCAGCCGGGCCCGCAACTCCCGGCAGACCTCGATCCCTTCGTGGTCACCGCCGTCCCCCGACGAGCCGAGCCGTACGTCGAGCACGGCGACCCGGGGGCGTACGGCGGGGGCGCGGGCGATGGCCTCACGGGCGTTCGCCGCCTCGCCGACCACCCGCAGATCGGGCTCGGCGTCGATGAGGTCGCGCAGTCCGCGCCGCACCACCTCGTGGTCGTCGAGCAGAAAGACCCCGATGGGCTCGGCGGCTGTGGCGGCGGGGCCGTCGGGGCCGGTGGGGTCGGCTGTCTCGGGCACTGCACTCCTCACATGGCACACGGGGCGCCGGTCGTGATCCAGCTGCCCAGCTTTACGGCCTGACGCGCGGAAGCGTAAGGGCCGTTCGGCCCTCAGGCCCTCTTCTCCGCCGCCAACGGGGTGATGACCTTCCGCAGCTCGGCCTCGCCCAGCGGCCGCATCGCCCGGGCCGCGATCCGTCCCTTCCGGTCGAGGAAGACCGTCGTGGGGACGGCCTGCGGGTTGACGCTGCCCCGGGGGAAGCCGAGCACCAGCTTGCCCATCCGGTCGTAGAAGCTGGGATATGGCACGTCGTACTTCTTCTCGAAGGCACGGGCCGCCTCCCGGCTGGGGTCGCGGGTGTTGATCCCCACGAAGCGGACCCCCTTGGCCCTGGTCTCCTCCGCCACCGTGGCCAGGCCGGACGCCTCGGCCCGGCAGGGCCCGCACTGGGAGGCCCATATGTTGACCACCACGACCTCGCCCCGGTAAGCGGCGGTGTCCAGTGGTTTGTCCTCCAGGGTCCTGCCCGACAGCCGGAGGGGCTTGCGCTCGTCCGGGGAGATCCGGCTGAGCCCACTGCTGTCCGCGGAGCCGGACGGTGTGGAGCCGGAGCCCCCGCCACCGCAGGCGGACAGGGTCAGGGCCGCGGCCAGCAGGGGAACCCCGTGGCGCAGAAGGTGACGGATGCTCATGTGATCAGCTTCGCACGCCCCGGCCCGGGGGCCCGGCGGGGGTTCCGGCTGCCGTGGCCCGTCGTCAAAGAGACCCCAGGGTCCCCCCGGCGTACGGTCCGTACAGGTCCAGCAGCCGGGTCCGGGCGCTCTGCAACCGGCGGCCGATCACCTGGGCGCAGGCCAGCGCGAGGGCGTAGCCGAGCTCGGGGTCCTCGTCGCACAGCCGGCGCACCGCCTCCGCGTCGAACTCATGTGCCCGCACCGGGCTCAGCGCCTCCGCCCCCAGATGCCAGGTGTCCGGGGGGAACAGCCATGACCAGCCGATGAGCTCCCCGGGGCCGAGGGTCTCGATCACCGCGGCGCGACGTCCGGGGACATGCAGATCGAGGGTGACCGCGCCGGTGCGGATGATCCAGAAGCGGTCGGCCTTGCGGCCCTCCTCGAAGATGCGGCCGCCCGAGGGGAAGGACACATCGTGGGCGAGCGCCATGACGCGCTCGCGGTGCTCGGCCTTCAGCGCGCTGAGAAGTCCCATCATGACCTCACCCTGCCGTCTCCGCTTCCGCCTCGCGCCTCGGCGGTGACCGTGCGTATACGAGGTGTCTGATCCAGATCGGTATGCCGGTGAACGGCTTTCGACTCACCTATACCCATTTCCGGTCAGGTTTCCGATAGGACACGTCATTTTTGATCGGCGACGGTGTGGGCGGCCCATCGGCCCTACCCTCGGCTGCTTCACCGACCCTGTGATGTCGCTCGTCCTCGTCAAAACGGGAGGCACTGGTGCTAGCCGACCCTCGTCGTCGGTCCGCCAACCGAGCGGGAGACCACCTGCTGAAGCGCCGTTTCACCGCCGGCGAGCTGCCCCGGCTGCGGGTGCAGGTCGAGGAGTGCGCGGCCTGGGCCGGGCTGTGCGAGGCCCGGCGCGGAGACTTCGTCCTGGCCGTCGACGAGATCGCCAGCAACGCCATCGAGCACGCGGGCGGCACCGGATCGCTGCTGCTGCGGCGGGTGGGCGATGAGCTGGAGTGCCGGATCTCCGACTCCGGCCCAGGCTTCTCCGAGGACGTCATCCCGCAGATCCTCCCGGGACTGGACGGCGCGACCAGCGGCCGCGGGCTGTGGCTGACCCGGCTGGTCACCGACCGGCTCGCGGTCAGCGCGGGGGCCGTGGGCGCCGTGGTGACCCTCGCGATGAGGCTGCGATAGCCCGGCTGGGGCGGACCCGGCCCCTCCGCCGCACCGCCGCGGCCGGGCTCGCACGCTTTTCGCCGCTACCCGCGTTATCCAGGGACAAGAGGGAAAGAACTCATCCATGTGCTGACATGAGAGGCGGTGGGCACGGGTGGAACTTCCCGTGGTCGTCGGGGTCGACGGTTCGGACAGCGCCTCCGGCGCGTTGGACTGGGCGGCCGGGATGGCCGCGCTGCGGGGGGCCCCGCTGCGTATCGTCCACGCTTCGCTGTGGGAGCGGTACGAGGGCTGTCTGCCCGCGTCGGCCGCCGACCGGCCCGCCGAGCGGCTCCGCGGTGAGACGGTGCTGGCCACGGCGGCCGAGCGGGCCGGGCGCCGGGCACCGGAGCTGAAGGTGATGACCGACCTGGTGACCGACGACCCGGTCACCGCGCTGCTGCGGGCCGGGCAGAGCGCGGAGGCGATGGTCGTCGGATGGCGCGGACGCGGTGAGTTGGCGTCGCTGCTGCTGGGCTCGGTGGGGCTGGGCATCGCGGCGCGCGCACACTGCCCGGTGGTCGTGGTGCGCGGCCGGGCGGAGAGCGTACGGGGCGCGGTGCGCCGGGTGGCGGTGGGAATCGCCGAGCGTGAGCCCCCGAGCACGCCCGGACGCGTACTGCCGCACTCCCCCGCCGTCGCCTTCGCACTGCGCGAGGCGCGGCTGCGCGGCGGAGCGCTTGAGGCGGTGCACGCCTGGCGCTGCACGGGCCCCGACGACCATGGCCCACGCGCGGCGCGCAGCGCGGAACACCGCGCGGGTCGCGACGGGGAGCGCGAGGGCCAGGGCGTGCGCCGGGAGCGCGATACGGCGCGGGCCGGCCACGACGGGCGCGCGGACCATGCCCGGCACGCCACCGGTCTGCTGGCCGAGGCGCTGGGCGGCGCGGCCGCGCGGCTCCCGGTGCCGGTGACCCACCGCGCGGTGGAGGCCCCGGCGCGCAAGGCGCTGCTGGACGCTTCGGCCCGCGCCGATCTGCTGGTCATGGGCGCCCGGCGGCGGCAGGGGCACTTCGGGTTGCAGCTCGGTCCGGTCAACCACGCCGTACTGCATCATGCACACTGCCCGGTGGCGGTGGTTCCGCAGAGCTGACCACCCGATCCATGGAGCTGACAGTCCGTCAGCGGGCCCCGGTGCCAGGTGCTCGTGCCCCGCGCGCTGCGCGGGCCGCGCGGACACCCGGCGCCCCGAGGTGTCCGGGGCACGCATCCGGCCCCGTGGCCGAGTTCCGCCGATCGCCGCCCGAAGCCGCACCGGGCGCCGATATCCTGCTGGTGAGCGGCTCATGGGGGTATGGAGGCCAAGTGTCGGGCACTGCGGATCACGGGCGCCGTCCGGCACTGCCCCAACTCCGTCTCGATCAGCTCCTCGACGAGCTCCAGGCGCGGCTGGACGCCGCCCGGGCCACCCAGGGGCGGATGCACAGCCTGCTGGAGGCGGTGCTCAGCGTCGGCCGCGAACTGGACCTTGAGCAGGTGCTGCGGCGGATCGTGGAGTCCGCCGTGGTACTGGCCGACGCCGAGTACGGCGCGCTGGGCGTGGTCGACCGGCACCGGCTCTCCCAGTTCCTGCCGGTGGGCATATCCGAGGAACTGGTCCACCGGATCGGCCCGTTACCCAGCGGCCACGGTCTGCTCGGCGAGCTGATCCGCCATCCGCAGCCACTGCGGCTGACCGATCTGTCGGAGCATCCGGCGAGCCACGGCTTCCCCGAGCACCATCCGCCGATGCGCTCGTTCCTGGGGGTGCCGATCCGCGTCCGCGACGAGGTGTTCGGCAATCTGTATCTGACCGAGAAGCGCGGCGGCGCCCAGTTCGACCCCGATGACGAGGCGGTGCTGACCACTCTGTCGGTGGCCGCCGGGGTCGCCATCGACAACGCCCGGCTGTACCACGAGAGCAGACGGCGCGAACAGTGGCTCGAGGCGCTGGGGGTGATAACCCGTACGCTGCTGGCGGGCACCCCGGCCAACCAGGTGCTGAGCCTGATCGCCCGGCTCGCCCTCCAGGTGGCACTGGCCGACTCGGCGGCCGTACTGCTCCCCGTCGCGGGGACCGACAGCCTGATGGTGGAGGTGGCCGAGGGTCATGACGCGGAGCGCGTCGGGGGCCTTGTGGTCCCGGCCGACGGTTCGCTGGCCGGGCTCGCGGCGCGCACCGGCCGTCCGGCGGTCGCCACCGACGTCCGGGTGGACGCGCGGGCGCGGGCCTGGCCGCTGCCCGACCAGGAGAGCGAGTTCGGCCCGTTGGTGGCCGTCCCGCTGGTGGCGAACGAGCGCTCCTCCGGCGCGCTGCGGCTGTGCCGGCTGGCCGGGCGGCCGCCCTTCGACGACAACGAGGTCGAGCTGCTGTCCGGGTTCGCCGCGCAGGCGGCCCTCGCCCTCGAACTGGCCCGGCACCGTGCGGAGTCCGAGCACATGGCGCTGCTCCAGGACCGCGACCGGATCGCCCGTGACCTCCATGACCTGGCCATTCAGCGGCTGTTCGCGACCGGGCTCACGCTCCAGAGCGCGGGCCGGCTGATCGAGCGTCCGGAGGCGGCGGAGCGGGTGGGCCGGGCGGTGGACGACCTGGACGAGACCATCAAGATCATCCGCTCCACGATCTTCGCCTTACGTACGGTCGGGAGCGAGAACGGCGAACCGGCCACCCTGCGGCGGCGGCTGGTCAAGGCCGTCCGGTCGGCCTCGGACGCGCTGGGGTTCGCGCCGTCGCTGCTGATGGACGGCCCGGTCGACACCGATGTGCCGGACGACCACGGCGACCAGTTACTCGCGGTCCTGGCCGAGGCGCTGAGCAACACCGTCCGGCACTCCCACGCCCAGCGGGTGGACGTACGGCTCACCGTAGACACTGGCACCGACACCGGGATCACCCTGATGATCACCGACAACGGAGTGGGTCTGGGCGGTGCCACCCCCCGCGGCGGACTGGTCAATATGCGCTCCCGGGCCGAACTGCTCGGCGGCACCCTGCGGATCGAGGCCCCCGAGGCGGGCGGCACCCGGCTGATCTGGCAGGTTCCGCTGCCCCTCGACGGCCCGCCGGTGGAGCGGAAGCCATGAGCCCGTGATATTGCTCTCTCTTCACTGAATGCGCGCATATCCCGCCCGGCATACGGTATTTACGGACGGGGAAGGGGGGTGTGACCTATGAGGATGATCCGGGGACTCTGGCGCTGGCGCCACAATCCGCTGCGCCGTTCCACCGACCTCATGGAGGCCACCGCCGCGCTGATCGCCGTCCTGCTGATGCTGACCGTCGCCCCCACCGTGGGTGTCGTGGCGGGCTCCATCGCCCATGACGCCCTGGTGAAGGCCGCGCGGGAGCAGCGCGCCCAGCGGTATCTGATACTGGCCACCGTCGTCAAGGTGCTCCCCCATCCCCCCGTGGACTCCGACCCCGAGACCTCCTCCGCGCGGGACGCCCACCGCCGCGTCGTCGCCCGGTGGACCGGCCCGGACGGCAGCAGGCACCGGGGCCCGCTGGGCACCCACCCCGGTGCCGACCCCGGTGAGCGGTTCCATCTGTGGACCGATGAGCACGGCCGTCCGCGCGGCCGCCCGCTGGACACGGCCACCGCCGCCACCCATGCGGTGCTGGCCGGAATCGGCGCCGCCGCGGTCACCGTCGGCCTGGTGGACGGCACCCGGCGGCTGGTCGTATGGCGGCTGATGCGGCGGCGTTACGCGGAGTGGGACACCGCCTGGGCTCGGGCCGGACAGGACTGGGGCCGGGCCGACGCGGACAGCTAGGTCCTGTCCTGTCGATCTTCGTGGATCAGCCCGCGGCGTCTGGTGAGGGGCCCCTCCCAGCGGTAGCTGGGGGAGGATCGCAGGAGGGTCGTCCCCGTACTGGGCGTACTCGGAAGATCCCGACAACGCGGCGAGGCGCGGTGCCAGGCGTCGCGGGCCCGCGAAGATCGGCAGGACAGGGCCTACGCGCGCCCCCGGCGTCGCCGTGTGCCGCGCGTAGACGATGTGTCATCCCGACGCCAAGTCCACGCGGGCCTCATGGGGAGGTCAACTCATCGCGCTCCACGCACGCTACGGTGGGGCATTCACATGCGCAGCGCCACAGTCGCGAGTCGCGCACATCCGGCTTGACCACGAGGTGGGGGCACAACAGCACCATGGCACAGGGCTCGGTCGTCCAGGTGACACACAGCGGAACGTCGCGGTGGCGGCGCCGCACCGGAGAGTACGCCTCCCTCACCGCGGCCCTGGAGGCCGCGGCCGACGGCGATGTGCTCTCCATCTCGCCCGGCACCTACCGCGAGAATCTGGTGGTGGGCCGGGCCGTCACGCTGCGCGGGCCCGAAGGCTCCTCGCGCGGATCGGTGCGGATCGCCCCGGCCGACGGCGTCGCGCTGACGATCGGGGCCTCCGCGGTGGTCCAGGACCTGTGTGTGGAGGGCCAGGACGCCGCCGCCCCCGCGCTGCTGGTCGAGGACGGCACTCCTGAGCTGATGGATCTGCGGGTGGCGACCCGCTCGGCGGTCGGCATCGAGGTACGCGGCGGCGCCCGGCCCACGGTGCGCCGCTGCACCGTCGACAACCCCGCGGGCATCGGCGTCAGTGTGCTGGACGGCTCGGGCGGGGTGTTCGAGGAGTGCGAGGTGGTGGCGGCCGGGCAGTCCGGGGTGGCGGTGCGCGGTGGCGGCCGTCCCCGGCTGGACCGCTGCCGGATCCACCACGCCTCGGGCGCCGGGCTCTCCCTGACCGGTGAGGGCAGTTCACTGGAGGCCGTCGGCTGCGAGGTGTACGAGATCCGGGGCGCTGGGGTGCAGGTCTCCTCGCGCGCGACCGGTCATCTCACCGACTGCCGGGTGCACCGCACCACCTCCGACGGGGTGAACCTGGACACCGACGCGGTGCTGACCCTCGCCGACTGCGAGATCCATGACATCCCGGAGAACGCGGTCGACCTGCGGTCGCGTTCGGTGCTCACCCTCACCCGCTCCACGGTGCGCCGGTTCGGGCGCAACGGCCTCTCGGTGTGGGACCCGGGCACCCGGGTGGACGCCAACCAGTGCGAGCTCCACGACAGCACCGGTGACTATCCGGCGGTGTGGGTGAGCGACGGCGCCACCGCCGTACTCGACTCGTGCCGGCTGCGCGACGTTCCGGACGCGCTGTTCGTCCTGGACCGCGGCTCCCGGGTGGACGTCGTGGACAGCGATCTGTCCCAGGTGCGGAACACGGCGGTGTCGGTGAGCGACGGCGCCACCGCCCAGCTGGACGACTGCCGGATCCGGGAGGCGGCCACGGGCGCGTGGTTCCGCGACCACGGCAGCGGCGGCACCCTCGCCAACTGCACCATCGACGGCGCCTCGACCGGGGTGATCGTCACCAAGGGCGCCGATCCGACCGTGGAGCGCACCACCGTCTCCGGGCCGACCGAGGCCGGGTTCTACGTCTCCGCCCAGGGCCGGGGCACGTTCAACGGCTGCCGGGTGACGGGCAGCGGCGGCTACGGCTTCCACATCATCGACGGCTGCCGCACCACCCTGACCCGGTGCCGCACCGAGCGGTGTACCCGCGGCGGTTTCGAGTTCTCCGAGGAGGGCCCGGTCGTCGAGGACTGCACCAGCGACGAGAGCGCGACCAAGGCGCTCCCCTCCGCCCCGGCCGCCCTGGCGCTGCCCCCGGCCACCGCGCCCGCGCGGGAGACCGTCACCTCCACGGCCGGGCTGCTGGGGGGCGTTCCCGCGCCGCGCCCCACCCAGACCGCCGTACCCGCCGCCGAACCACCGGTCGAGGTCCGCCCGTCCACGGCCGTGCTGGGCGAACTCGACACCCTGGTGGGGCTGGAGAGCGTCAAGCGCGAGGTGCGGGCGCTCATCGACATGATCGAGGTCGGACGGCGCCGTCAGCAGGCCGGGCTCAAGGCCGCCTCCGTCCGCCGCCATCTGGTCTTCACCGGCTCCCCCGGCACCGGCAAGACCACGGTCGCCCGGCTCTACGGCGAGATCCTGGCCTCGCTCGGGGTCCTGGAGCGCGGCCATCTGGTGGAGGTCTCCCGGGTGGATCTGGTCGGTGAGCACATCGGCTCGACGGCGATCCGCACCCAGGAGGCGTTCGACCGGGCGCGCGGCGGGGTGCTGTTCATCGACGAGGCGTACGCCCTCTCCCCCGAGGACTCCGGGCGGGACTTCGGCCGGGAGGCCATAGACACCCTGGTGAAGCTGATGGAGGACCACCGCGAGGCGGTGGTGGTGATCGTCGCCGGGTACACCGTGGAGATGGAGCGCTTCCTGTCCGTCAACCCCGGTGTGGCGTCCCGGTTCTCCCGCACCATCACCTTCGGCGACTACGCCCCCGAGGAGCTGCTGCGGATCGTGGAGCAGCAGGCCGAGGAGCATGAGTACCGGATCGGCGAAGGCGCGGCCGAGGGGCTGCTGAAGTACTTCACGGCGATCCCCAAGGGCCCGGCGTTCGGCAACGGCCGCACCGCCCGGCAGACCTTCGAGGCGATGGTGGAGCGGCATGCGGGCCGGGTCGCCCAGCTCTCGGACCCGACCACCGACGATCTCACCCTGCTCTATCCGGAGGATCTGCCGGAGCTGCTCTGACCGGCGTCCTCCTCCGAGCGGCGTTCTCCGGGGGAGGAGCAGCTCTGTTCCGGGAGCCGGGCCAGCAGTCCGGCCCGCTCCCGGTCGAAGAGGGGGTCGGCCTGGTACTGCGAGTGCCCCAGGATCGGTGCGGGCAGCGGATGTTCGGGGGTACGGCCGTAGGCGAGCGGATCCTTCAGGGCACCGCGGTCGACCTGCGGGCCGGGGCCGTCGGGCAGCCGGATGGGCCCGCCGATGGGGTCGGTGTAACGCCACAGATTGCGCCAGCACCGCACCTCGCCGTGGAGCGAGAGCAGTTGGGCGGGCCCGAAGTAGGCGGGGAACCAGCGGCCGTACAGCCGCTCCAGCGGTGAGCCGTAGGTGAGCAGCGCGACCTGGCCGCGGGTGCGGGGGTCCAGCTGCCAGACCGCGGCGGCGGCCAGCACACTGCCCTGGGAGTGGCCGGAGATGACCAGCCGCCCGCCGTAGGTGCCGGTCCAGGTCTCCATCCGCCAGGTCAGATCGGGGACGGCGCGCTCGGCGTAGCAGGGGGGCGCGAAGGGGTGGGCGGCGCGCGGCCAGAAGGTGCCGACGTCCCACAGGATGCCGATGGTGCGGCGGGCCGAGGGGCTGCGGTAGGCGCGGCGGGCCCAGGTGACGAGCATCAGGAAGGCCAGCCCCATCATCCAGGAGCCGATCGCCTGGCAGGTCTGGGCGGCGGCGTCCACCGGGCCGGGGGTGCCGTCGGCCGCCCGGCCGGGGACCTCATCGGTGACCCAGGCTCCGGTGACGGCCAGGCCGCCGGCCAGCAGGGTGCACAGGGCGATCGGGCCGACGATCCAGGGCGCGGAGTCGGTGACCCCGGCGCGGGCGATGGTTCCGGCGATCCGGCGGGTGCGCACCCCGTCGGGCCGCTCCGCCGGATAACCGTCCATGATCGTCGGGAGCAGCCCCTTGCGTACCCGCCAGACCCGGACGGTGAAGACCAGGACCAGGATGAGCAGCGCGAGCAGCAGGACCGGTATGGCCGTGGCCAGCCAGGACAGCAGCACGGGCGGGGCGACTTCGGGCCGCCCGCCCATGCCCGGGGTGGCGCCGCCGTCCAGCCAGTCGGCGATCCGCTGGGCGACGCCTCCGGCCAGGACGGCGCCGAGTCCGCAGGCGAGGGTGGCCACGGCGGGTCCGGCGAGCCCGTACAGCGGGGTGCGCCCGGCGGGGGCGGCCCGGTAGAGGGCGAGGGCGCAGCCTGCGATGGCGAGGATGAGCAGGCCCTGCCCGATCGCGATGACGCAGAAGGTCTGGTTGCCCGGCAGCTTTCCGTGGGAGACCCAGCCGGGGCGGGACCATCCGGCATACAGCGAGGAGAGCACGAGCACCCCGAGCGCGGTGCCGGGCAGCGCGGTGATGGTGATCCGGTCCAGTGTGTCGTCGACCTTGCTCTCGCTGCGGCCGCGGTGGCACACCACGAACACCACGGCGACCGCGGCCGCCGTCAGCAGGGCCAGCAGCGCCCAGCCCGCGGCGTCCAGCAGCCCGCTGCCGCCGGGCCTGCGGTCCTGGGTGGCGGCGGCGGTGGTCAGGGCGGCGGCGATGGTGAGGAAGCCCGCGGCGGTGTGCGCGGCGCGCAGCCGGGCGACGATCCTGCGGCCGTACCAGAAGCCGGGCAGACACAGCCCGGGGCGGTTGCCCGCCTCGGGGGCGGACTCGTCGACCGGGTGCTCCAGCGGGGCTTGCGACTCGTAGGCGCTCCAGGTGCGGTTGGACAGGTACCACAGCAGCCCGGTGAGGGCGGTGGGGAAGGCGGCGGCGAGGGCGAGCCTGCGGCCGGGCTGGCTCCACCAGCCGTGGTTCCCGGGCGCCGTGAAGCCGAGCCAGGACTTGGTGCCGGCGCAGGCGTCGGCACCCCCGCACTGCCAGGCGACCAGGTCGAGGGCCACCTCGCAGACCCCGGCGATCAGCATCACGGTGAGGCTGAGCGCGACCAGCCGCACCAGGAGGCCGTAGCCGCGTACGGTCCGCTCGCTCCGGTCGGCGGCGGGGCGCATCCAGTGGACGAGGTTGGCGACCATGAAGGGCAGTAACAGCAGCCACAGGGCGCGGGAGCTGTTGCCGGAGGTCAGATTGGACCAGACGTACGCCTCACGGACCGGGCTCTCACGGTCCTCCCGGGGGCGTGTCTCGGCGTCGGCGTCGTCGGTCCTGCGGTGGACTCCGGCGGTCTCGTCGCCGGTGACCAGGACGGTGCGCGGGTCGCCCAGCATCTCCTGGGGGGTGGTGCCGCCGACGCCGTGGACCAGCAGCTCCAGATCGGGTGGCGGTCCCGCGCCGCGGATCTCCCGGGCGCTCTCCAGCCGCTCGGCCGCGGCCGCGGCCTGAGCCGTGTCCGCCGCTGCCGTGTCCGCCTGAGCTTTGTCCGCCTGAGCTTTGTCCGTCGCGCCGTCCGGTGTGCTGCCGCCCACGGTCGATGCCACCGCGCCCCCCGATTCCGGTGCTGCCACCGTGTCCCCCGATCCCGGTGCGGTCGACCCCGGTGTGGTGCCGTTCGTTCCCGTTCAGGATTCTTCCCAGCGGTCCGGGGACCGGACCCCGACAGGCCGGGCGTGGCGAAATCGTAATGCTCGTGCGCTCCGGTGATCAGGTGTCCCAGGCTCATGCGAAGATGAGCCCGCGGGCCGTGCGCGCCGACGGGAAGGAGACGAGGCAGGGTGAGCGACAACCAGAACCTCCTCGCGGAGCAGCGGCGTGCCCTGATCCTGGACGAGGTCAGACGGCGCGGTGGGGTGCGGGTCAACGAGCTGACGCGCAAGCTCAATGTCTCGGATATGACGGTCCGTCGTGATCTGGACGCGCTTGCCCGGTTGGGCGTGGTGGAGAAGGTGCACGGCGGCGCGGTGCCGGTCGCCGAGGCGAGCACCTACGAGCCGGGGTTCGAGGCCAAGTCGGGCCTGGAGCTGAGCGCCAAGGAGGACATCGCGAAGGCGGCGGCCGCGATGGCCACGCCGGGCACCGCGATCGGTCTCGCCGGTGGCACCACGGCCTTCGCGCTGGCGCAGCAGCTGCTGGACGTCCCGGATCTGACCGTGGTGACCAACTCGGTGCGGGTCGCCGATGTCTTCTACAACGCGCAGCGGGCCGCGACGGCCGGTGGGCCCGGCCCGCGTCCGGGCGCGGCCACGGTGGTGCTCACCGGCGGGGTGCGGACGCCGTCGGACATCCTGGCGGGGCCGGTGGCCGACGCCGCGGTGCGCTCGCTCCACTTCGATGTGCTGTTCCTGGGCGTGCACGGCATATCGGTGGAGGCGGGGCTGTCCACGCCGAACCTGGCCGAGGCGGAGACCAACCGGCACTTCGTACGGGCCGCGCGGCGGGTGGTGGTGATCGCCGACCACACCAAGTGGGGCATGGTGGGGCTGAGCTCGTTCGCCGCGCTGGACCAGGTGGACGCCCTGGTGACGGACTCAGGGCTGCCGGAGGACGCGCGGGCGGAGATCGCGGAGTATCTGCCGGAGCTGGTGGTGGCGGGCAAGGCGACCGGGGCCGCAGACATCTGACGGGTCGTCAGCTATCGTGTGTCCATGACACACCGGCTGCGTTCCGTCGAGCTGGAGTACGCCGAGACCGCCCCGCTGCGGCTGGTCTTCGTCGCCGAGGCCCAGGCCCCGCCCGGGGCGGTGTTCACGGCCCTCGCCGACACCGAGGGCTGGCCCCGGTGGTTCCGCCAGGTGAGCGCCGCCCACCCCACCGACGGCGGCAAGGGCCGTGAGATCCTGCTGCGGGGCGGTGTCCGCTTCCGCGAGACGGTGATGGCCGCGGAACCGGCGAAGCGCTACGCCTACCGCATCGACGAGACCAACGCCCCGGGGCTGCGGGCGCTGCTGGAGGAGTGGACCCTGGCCCCCTCCGGCGGCGGCACCATGGTGCGGTACGTCTTCGCGCTGGACGGCCCGCCGCCACTGCGCCTCGCCGCGCGGCTGGCGCGCCCCGGGGTGGGGCGGACGTTCCGCAAGGCGGTCCGGACCCTGGACCGCCTCCTGGCCGACGGGTAGCGGCTGGCGGCTAGGCCCTGTCCTGCCGATCTTCGCGGGCCGGCCACGCCTGGCACCGCGCCTCGCCGCGTTGTCGGGATCTTCCGAGTACGCCCAGTACGAGGACGACCCTCCGCCGTGCGATCCACGGCACCAGACGCCGCGGCCTGATCCACGAAGATCGACAGGACAGGACCTAGCCGGACCAGCGGCCGGTGGTCAGGAAGACATCGATCGTCTTCGCATAGGGCTCGATGTCGAGCCCCTGTTCCGCCAGCCACCCATCCGAGTAGTACTTGTCCAGATAGCGGTCGCCCGGATCGCACAGCAGGGTCACCACACTGCCGGTGCGCCCGGCCTCGACCATCTCCGCGACGATCCGCAGCGCGCTCCACAGCCCGGTCCCGGTGGAGCCGCCCGCCTTGCGCCCGATGGCCTGCTCCAGGGCGCGCACCGCGGCGACGCTCGCCGCGTCCGGGACCTTCATCATCCGGTCGATCGCGCCGGGGACGAAGCTGGGCTCCATCCGGGGACGGCCGATGCCCTCGATCCGTGAGCCGCGGTCGCTGGACGCCTGGTCGTCCTGGTGCACCCAGCCGTCGAAGAAGCAGGAGTTCTCCGGGTCGGCGACGCACACCCGGGTGTCGTAGCTCATGTAGTGGACGTAGCGCGCGATGGTCGCCGAGGTGCCGCCGGTGCCCGCGGTGGCCACCACCCAGGCCGGTTCGGGGTAACGCTCCAGCCGCAGCTGCTGGTAGATCGACTCGGCGATGTTGTTGTTGCCGCGCCAGTCCGTGGCACGTTCGGCGTAGGTGAACTGGTCCATGTAGTGGCCGCCGGTCTCCACCGCGAGGGCGGCGGATGCCTCGTACATCGTCCGCGGGTCGTCCACGAAATGGCACTGGCCGCCATGGAATTCGATCAGTCGGCACTTCTCCCGGCTGGTCGTGCGCGGCATCACCGCGATGAAGGGCACCCCGATCAGCTTCGCGAAGTACGCCTCGGACACGGCGGTGGAGCCGCTGGACGCCTCGATAACCGGCTTGCCCGGCCGGATCCAGCCATTGCACAGCCCGTACAGGAACAGCGAGCGGGCCAGCCGGTGCTTGAGGCTGCCGGTGGGGTGGGTGGACTCATCCTTCAGATAGAGGTCGATCCCCCACCGCTCGGGCAGCGGAAAACTCAGCAGATGGGTGTCGGCGGAGCGCTGGGCGTCGGCCTGCACCTTACGGACGGCCTCCTTGAGCCACTCCCGGTAACCGTGGTCGCTGCGGTCCACGTCAACCGTGTCGATGACCCCCCGTGTTGTGCTGTCCACGCTGCTCCTCGTACTGGTGCCCGGCCCGGGTCGCGCGATCGGGCCACTTCGATCCTAAGTGGACCCTGGTGCGCCCTGGTGCGCCGGGCCGGTCACGTGCACACTGCGCAACAGGGAGAATGAGAGGCAGCGGCACGCGTGCCAGTCGGAGCCACCGGGGAGGCGGTCGTCATGGCCGATACCGAGTTCAATGCCAGAGGGGTGCGGATCGAGCGGTTCCTACGCTCGGTGACGCGCGCCGGGCAGGTCCTGATCAAGGACGGCAGGCTCCAACTGCTGACCAGCTACGGCAGCGAGATCGACAGCGCCCCGGTCCAGTCGGTCCGCGCGAGCAAGCCGTGGTTCGTGGACGGCGACCAGGCCATGGCCACCGTGAACGGCACCCGTTACCGCCTCACCCTCGGCGAGCAGGACACCGCCGCCAAATCCACCGGCCCCGCCGCCGCCAGCCGCTTCCTGGACGCGGTGCGGTCCGCCCGGGGGCACGGCCGGGAGAAGTGAACCGGCCGAGTTGCGCATGCGCGCGCGGGGGCCGACCCTGGACGAGTATCAGTATCACTGAGGGTCAACAAGCGGTGACGCTGAGAACCGGCCCACCGGTCGCGCGCAGCAGCCACCACTGCTGAACGTGTTCGTCGCCCGCACCTGAATCAGGCTAGCCCCAACTTCTTCAGGGAGTCGCAGCCGTGATCAGTCGTCCTAGCAGGCATTGCACGGTGGAGCTGCAAGCCCTGCCGTCGCGGATCGGTCAGGTCCGCAGAATCGTGTCGGCGCAATTGCGCTACTGGCATCTGGATCCGCTCATCGACCCGGCCGCGCTCGGCGTCACCGAGCTGCTGACCAACGTGCACCGGCATGCCGAGCCGGAGAAACAATGCACGGTGGAGATCGTCCTGATGCTGGACCGGCTCACCGTCTCGGTCCGCGACCAGGATCCCCGGCTGCCCCGCCTCCGCACCATCGACCCCGTCTCCACGCACGGCAGGGGGCTGGCCTTGGTCGCGGCGGTGAGCCAGAGCTGGGGCATGCACGCCCGCGACGACGGCAGCGGCAAGGTCGTGTGGTTCACCCTCGCGGTGCCGCAGCCCGCCACTGCCGCCACGTCGCCGTTCGCGGTGTACGGAGCGGGCCGTACGGCGCCGCCACGCGGGGTGGACCTCGCCCGGCCGGTCCAGGCCCCGGTCGGCGCCCCGGCACCGGCCTCGGATCCCGTCCAGGCTCCCCCGGCCCAGGCCCCGGCACCCGCGTCCGCCACCGCGCCGGCACCCGCGGCCGCGGTGCGGGAGCGTGCGCCCGCCGCCCGATCGGCCGTATCCCACTGAGGAAGCGATCCGTCCCGCCGCTCGGGAAGCGGGACGGACCCGAGAGCGACCGCCGGACGGGACCGGCGCCCCACCGGGCCGCGGTCAACCCGCCCCGCCCCAGGGCCCGTCCGCACAGAGGCCGCCCTGCTCCCGACGCCTGGCACGGCGCCTCCAGCTACCGCTGGGAGGTGCCCCGGCACAGACACCGCTCACGGCCGGACGCCCCTTGTGACGACGGACCCTAGGCCAACCCTAGGTCCGCGGTCCGAACCGCTCGTCCAGGACCGACAGCCGCCGCCAGTACTCCTCCTCGTCGATCTCACCGGCCGCGAAGCGGCGGCCCAGCAGCGCGACCGGGGAACGCCCGCCGTGCTCACCCGGGGAGCCCTGCCGCCACAGGGCGCGCCGCCGCCCGACCGTGCGCCGCAGCAGGAGGATCCCGCCGCCGACGACCAGCGCCCACATCAAGGGGAAGAGGAGGATCCAGGGGCCGGGTCCGTCGCCGTCGGCGAAGCCGTGCGCCAAAGTGTTCATGCTGATCGCGCTCCTCGGAAGTGACGTTGTCCATGGCCGTTGTCCGTGATCCCGGTCCGTGATCCCCGTTCGTGATCCCGGTCCATGACCGTGGTCCGTGACCGTGTTTCGGTCGGCACTTCCGAGGGTCGTCCTCCGCGGCGCCCGCGTCGTCGTACGGCCGACGACATCCGCCGTACCCCGCCGGGAGTAGACGCGCGCCGCGCCCTCGCCTGGGGCACACCTCGCTCAGGCCGTGATGCCCGCCGCCCGCAGCCGCCCCTCCACCTGCTCCCAGACCGGTTCGACCGGCTCGGTGGGATGTGTCCCGGTGTCGATGTCCTTGAAGCCGCTGGAGGTGGCGACACAGACCACGGGCCCGTCGAACGCGTCGCCGCCGCGCGCCTGGTGGCCGCGCAGCCCGGCGAGCCCGGCGGCGGCGGAGAGCTCCACCCACAGCCCCTGGCGGCCCAGTTCGGCCCGCGCGGACGCCATGTCCTCATCGGTGACCAGCAGGGCGTCACCCCGGCTGCGCGTCACCGCGAGTACCCCGCGGTGGCCGCCCACGGTGCAGTCGATCCCGTACGCCTTGGTCGGCCCCACGTCGACGGTCGCGGCCGGGCGGCCCTCGCGGACGGCGGCGGCCAGCGGACCGCCCACGGAGGGCTCACAGCTCAAGATCCGCGGGGTACGCGGGGCCAGGCCGAGCCGCTCGAGCTCGGCGAACCCCTTCCAGATGCCGAACAGCAGCTCGCCGTAGCCGGTCGGGACGAACACGGCCGCCGGGACGCCGAGTTCGGTGAAGATCTCGTACGCCACCGTCTTGTAGCCCTCCGGGCCGAAGGCATGGCCGGTGTGGGTGTCGGTGAGGTTGCTGACGGGGTGGAAGCCGTACCGGTCCACGATCCGACGCATCAGCGGCCAGCGCGCGGCAGTCGGAACGGGCAGCACCACGGCCCCGTAGGCGCGCAGGAAGGAGACCACCGCCGGGGGCGCCTCGGCGGAGGCGAGCACCACACAGCGCAGCCCGGCGCGGGCCGCGTACGCGGCGGCGGAGGCGCCGTGGTTGCCGGAGGAGGCGACCACCACGCCCTCCGCGCCCACGCCCACGGCGGCGCTCGTGGTGCAGCGGTTGAGCCGGTCCTTGTGGCTCCAAGTCGGGTTGCGTGACTCGTCCTTGATGAACACGTCGTCGCCTATGGGGAGCAGCGGGGTGCCGCCCTCGCCGAGTCCTGGGGCGGCCAGCGGCGGCAGCAGGGGCGCCCACCGGTCCAGGCCCGCGGCCGTCGGTCCGGTGCGCTCGAAGAGCCCGGCGGGCACGTCGTCGTAGGCGTAGTCGACCTCGACGGGATAGGTCATGCCGGGGGTGGCGGTCCGCGGACAGCCCCGGGTCAGCGGTGGCCGCAGCGGATAGCGGACCGAGGCGTCGCCGAGTGAGCGCTGACCGGTCGCCAGTGAGTCCTGTGTGAGTGTCATCGCCCGGAGTTTAGGCGTTGGAGTTCTGTACCTACTAGTGTGTACAGTGCCTGTATGACCACTCCGGAACGCCTGATCGAGAGCACTCGGGAGCTCCTCTGGGAGCGCGGCTACGTGGGCACCAGCCCCAAGGCCATCCAGCAGCGCGCGGGCGCCGGCCAGGGCAGCATGTACCACCACTTCAGCGGTAAGCCGGATCTGGCGCTCACCGCCATCCGCCGCACCGCCGAGGAGCTGCGCGCCGTCGCCGGGTCCTGTCTCGACAGCCCTGGGGGCGCGTACGACCGCGTCCGCGCGTATCTGCTGCGGGAGCGCGAGGTGCTGCGCGGCTGTCCGATCGGACGGCTGACGATGGACCCGGACGTGATGGCCGACCCCGAGCTGCGGAGGCCGGTCGACGAAACCCTCGACTGGCTGCGCGGGCGGCTGACGGAGGTGCTCGCCGAGGGGCGCGAGCGCGGGGAGTTCACGGCCGGTCTCGCCCCGGAGCCGATCGCCGCGACGGTCGTCGCGACCGTCCAGGGCGGCTATGTGCTGGCCCGCGCGGCGGGATCGGCGGCGCCCTTCGACAGCGCGGTGGAGGGGCTGCTCACCTTGATGGCGGCGTTCAAAGCGCCCGCGTGAGGCGGCTGTTCACAGCGGCCGGCCCGGCTGCCGCACCGCCTGCAGACGAAGGGGTCGGCGACGACATGTACCCGGCCGCCTGGGCGGACCGGCCGTCCTCCCCTTCTTCCGCCCGCCCACAGGAGTTCGCCCACAGGAGTTCGCCCATGGACGCCATGCAGTACCGGATCACCCTGCCCGCCGACTACGACATGAAGATCATCCGCCGCCGGGTGGAGACCAAGGGACCGCTGCTGGACGACTTCCCCGGGCTCGGCCTGAAGGCGTACGCCATCAGCGAGCGCGGGGTGGACAGCGCGGCGGTGAACGCCTACGCGCCGTTCTATCTATGGGCCGCCTCCGACGCCATGCACCGCTTTCTGTGGGCCCCCGGATTCCAGGGCCTGGTCCAGGACTTCGGGCGGCCGATGGTCGAGCACTGGGCGGGGCTCGCCTTCGCGCGGGGCCCGGCCGCGACCGCCGTACCGCGGGCGGCCACCCGGCACACCGAGCAGGTCCCCGCCGGTGCCGACCCGGCCGCGGCCGTCGAGGGCGCGCTCGCGGAGCTGCGGCGGCGGGCGGACGCGGACGGCGTCCACACGACGGCCCTCGCGATCGACCCGCGCGGATGGGAGCTGGTCCATTTCACGCTCTGGGAGGACTCCGCGCCGCCCTCGGCGCTCGGTGACCGCTACCAGGTGCTCCACCTCTCGGCTCCCGGCCTGGACACGCTGCCCGACGGGCGACAGTGGTGACCGCCGTCCGTACGGTTCTCGGCGATGTCTCCGCCACCGAGCTGGGGATCTGCGACGCCCACGACCATCTCTTCATCCGCAGCACGCAGTTGCCCGGCCAGGAACTGGACGACGCGAACGCGGCCGAGGCCGAGCTGCGTGCCTTCCGCGCGGTGGGCGGCGGCACGGTGGTGCAGTGGACGCCCTACGGGCTGGGACGGGGGGCCGGGCACCTGCCCGCGCTTTCCCGGGCCACCGGCGTCCGGCTGGTGGCCGCCACCGGGATGCATCAGGCCGCGCACTACCGGCCGGGCACGGTCGAGGACGTCCGCGAACGGCTCGCCGAGCTGTTCGTCGAGGAGCTGACGCGGGGCATCGGCGGCAGCGGCCCCAGGGCCGGTCTGATCAAGGTCGCAGGGGGCTTCCACGGCCTCGATACCCACGCCCGCCATACGATGACCGCCGCGGCCGACGCCCATCACCGCACGGACGCGCCGATCGCCGTCCATCTGGAGCTGGGGACGGCGGCGCTGGACGTCCTGGACCTGCTGTGCGGGGAGTTGGCCGTACCGCCACACCGGGTGCTGCTCGGCCATCTCAACCGCTCGCCCGATCTGGTGGTCCACCGGCAGGCGGCGGCCGCGGGCGCCTTCCTCGTCTACGACGGACCGTCCCGCGCCCACCACACCACCGACTGGCGGCTCCCCGACGCGCTCACCGCCCTCGTCGCGGCGGGCCACGCCGGGCAGTTGCTGCTGGGCGGCGACACCACGACGGCCGGGGCGCGCTCGGTGAACGGCGGCCCCGGTATGCCGTACCTGCTGCACCGCCTGCGCCCCCGGCTCGAACTGGCCCTCGGCGCAGAGGTGATGGCCCGGATCCTCACCGAGAACCCGGGCCGCGCACTGGCGGTGAACTGGCCCACCTGATCCGCACCCGGCGCCGCCGCACCTCGCACCGGGCCCCGGAACCCGCACCTCGCACCCGGGCCCCGGACGCCGCACCTCGCACCCGGGCCCCGGAACCCGCTACGCGCCCAAGGCCGCCAGCGGGTCGTCGAGGACCTGCTGCCAGGCCAGTTCCGCCGCGCCCACCAGGCTGTTGTGGTCCAGGGTGCACGGCAGGATCGGGACGCTCCCGCTGCGTCCCCACAGGCTGCGCTCGGCCACCATGGACCGCAGCCGCTCCGGATCGGCCTCCAGGAGTTCGCGGTGCAGCCCGCCCAGGATGATGCGGTCCGGGTTCAGGATGTTGACGAGCCCGGCCAGGCCCAGGCCGAGGCGGTCGATGAGCAGCTCGGCCGCGGCGCGTACGGACGGGTCGGCGTACCCGTCCCGGAGCAGGTCGCGGGCCTGCTGGAGCAGGGAGACCTCGGGGCCCGGGTCGCGCCCGGCCGCGGTGAGGAAGGCGAGCGGGTCGGCCTCGATGTCCAGACAGCCGCGGCTTCCGCAGTGGCAGGGCTGCCCCTCGGGGTTGACGGTCAGATGGCCGACCTCGAGGGCGAGCCCCGCGCTGCCCGTGTGCAGCCGTCCGTCGAGGACCAGCGCACCGCCGACGCCCCGGTGACCGGTGCCGACGCACAGCAGATGAGCGGCGCCGCGGCCCGCGCCATGGCGGTGTTCGGCGAGGGCGGCGAGGTTGACATCGTTGCCTGCCAGGCCCTCGACCGGCTCCCCGGCGGGGTTGGTGACACCCACCGCGGCCAGGCTGCGGGTGAACAGCTCGCGCACCGGCGCGCCCGCGGGCCAGGCGACGTGCAGCGGGTTGAGGGCGGTGCCCTCCGGCTCGGCGACCGCGGACGGGACGGCCAACCCCGCGCCCACACAGCGGCGGCCGGATTCCCGCAGCAGCTCGGCCCCGGCCTCGACCACCGCGTCGATGACATGCGCCGGGTCGGCGGGGACGGTCATACACCCCGGGGCGGTGGCCACGATCGTGCCGCCGAGTCCGACGAGCGCCGCGCGGAAGCCGTCGGCGTGCACCTGGGCGGCGAGCGCGACGGGGCCGCGCGGGGCGATCTCGAGGCGGTGCGAGGGCCGTCCCTGCGCCCCGGCGGATCCGAGCGGGCGGGAGTCGACCTGGATCAGTCCGAGCGCCTCCAGTTCGGCCGCGACGGCTCCCGCCGTCGCGCGCGTCACCCCGAGCTCGGCCGTGAGCACCGCGCGGGTGGGGGCGCGGCCGGTGTGGACGAGCTCCAGCGCCGGTCCAAGAGCGCTTCGGCCGCGCTCAAGCCTTGTCCGTGTCTGGGTCACGGTCCTATTCTCACTTTGTGCCGACACTAAACAAAACATGGACGGCCGCTTCGGGGATGCCACCTTCCGCCACCACGGATCGTGACCTCGCCCGACTCCGGGCCGCCCTCACCGTGTTCTTCGCCCTCGACGGCTTCGTGTTCGCCGGATGGGTGGCGCGGATTCCCGCGATCAAAGAACAGACCGGCGCGTCGGAGGGCGCGCTCGGGCTGGCCCTGCTGTGCGTATCGGCGGGCGCCGCGGCCACCATGATGGCCACCGGGCGGCTCTGCCGCCGCTTCGGCAGCCATGTCACGACGGTCGCCGCGGCCGCCCTCTTCTCGCTGAGCGTCGCACTGCCGCCGCTGACGCACTCGGTACTCGCCCTGGGGCTGGTGCTGCTCGTCTTCGGCACCGGGTTCGGCGGGCTCAACGTCGCCATGAACAGCGCGGCGGTCGATCTCATCGCCGCACTGCGCCGTCCGATCATGCCCAGCTTCCACGCCGCCTTCAGCCTCGGCGGTGTGATCGGAGCGGGACTGGGCGGGCTGATCGCCGACCACCTCTCCCCCGTCCGTCACTTGGCGCTGCTGGCGGCCGTCGGGCTGATGCTCACGGCGGTCGCCGGGCGGACGCTGATATCCCTCCCGGCGCCCGCGCCGGAGCAGACGACGAAGCAAAAGTCGCCTAAGCAGAAGTCGCCTAAGCAAAAGACGACGGAGCAGACGACGACGGAAACCCCATCGACCTCGCCCGAGCGGCCGAAGGCGGCGCGCCGCCTCGTCGCCGTCTTCGGCCTGATGGCCCTGTGCACCGCGTACGGCGAGGGCGCGATGGCCGACTGGGCCGCGCTCCATCTGCACCAGGACCTCGACGCCTCCGTGGGGCTCGCCGCGGCGGGCTACTCGGTGTTCGCCCTGACGATGACCGTCGGCCGGCTGTCGGGCACGGCGCTGGTCGAACGGCTCGGCGGCACGCGGACGTTGGTCCTGGGCGGGTCCACGGCGGCGGCCGGGATGCTGCTGGGCTCGCTCGCCCCGACGATCTGGGCGGCCCTGCTCGGCTTCGCGATCACCGGGCTCGGCCTGGCCAACATCTTCCCGGTCGCCATCGCGCGGGCGGGCGCGCTGACCGGACCGGGCGGCGTCGCCGCGGCCTCCACCCTCGGCTATGTGGGCATGCTGCTCGGCCCGCCGACGATCGGCTTCCTCGCGGACTGGCTCTCCCTGTCCGCCGCGCTCACCACGGTCGCGGCGCTGGCGGCGGTATCGGCCGTCATCGCCTTCGGAACGCGCAACGCCACCCGCACGAACGGGAGCTGAGCCACCGTCACCGTGTCCGCCCCCTCCGGTCCGCCGTCCGGCACACATCTGCCGGGCGGCCCGGTTGTCAGTGGCCGCTGGCAGAATCCCGACATGGACATCATTGAGCTGATCGACAGCCTGGACCGCGAGGGACGACTGCTGGCCGACGCCGCGGCCGGGGCCGACGCCCCGGTGCCCACCTGCCCCGAGTGGCGCGTCCGCGACCTGCTGAGCCATCTGGGGCGGGTGCACCGCTGGGCGACCGGGATCATCACCGAGGGCCTGACCGAGCCGTCGCAGCTGACGTTTCCCCCCGAACCACAGCTGGACGGCGACGCGTTGCTGGAGTGGTTCCGCGACGGCCATCGCACCCTGGTCGAGGCGCTGCGCACCGCCGATCCACAGCTGAAGTGCTTCACCTTTCTGCCCGCGCCCTCCCCGCTGGCGTTCTGGGCCCGGCGGCAGGCCCATGAGACGGCGATCCACCGGGCCGACGCCGAATCGGCGCGCGGCCTGAAGCCCTCATCCGTCACCCCTGCCTTCGCCACCGATGGACTCGACGAACTGCTGGCCGGATTCCATGCCCGGGAGCGGAGCGGGTTGCGTACGGACTCCCCGTGCACCCTCCGGCTGCGGGCCACCGACCAGGACGCGGTGTGGACGGTGCGGCTGTCCGACGAGGTTCCCCGCACCGAGCGCAATGACGACGGGGTGGCGGACTGCGAGCTCTCCGGGCCGGCCGCCACACTCTATTTCGCCCTGTGGAACCGGCTGCCGCTCAGCGTGCTGAGCACCACCGGCGATCCGGAGCCGGCCCGGCTGTGGCAGGAGCGCGGGGTCATCTGAAGGTGAGCGACGCCATCGAAAATTGAGTTACCGGTGAGTAACAAAACATGTTAGCTTCCAGCCATGTCTCGTCGATCGCTGTCCGCACGGACCCTGCGCCACGGAATGAACGTGTGGCCGCCCTACCTCTTCGCCGGTGTGCGGGTGCTGCACCTCGCCGACGACTGGAGCAACGCACGGGTCCGGCTGCGGCTGCACCGCCACAACCGCAACTATGTGGGCACCCACTTCGGCGGCTCGCTGTTCGCGATGGGCGACCCCTTCTGGATGCTGCTGACGATGAACCGCCTCGGGCGGGACTACATCGTCTGGGACAAGGCCGGGGAGATCGAGTTCGTCTCGCCGGGCCGCGGAGACGTCTTCGCCGAGTTCAAGCTCACCGAGGACCGGCTCGACGAGATCCGCGCCGCCACGGCGGACGGCGGCAAGGCGCTGCCCTGGTTCGAGAACGATGTGGTCGCCGCCGACGGTACGGTCGTGGCACGCGTACGCAAGCAGCTCTATGTGCGCCGCAAGCGTCATGAGACGCATCCGACCGGCACCGCGTGATGCCACCCGACCGACCGTAACGAGGATTGGATGACCGGACCCCGTCGTCAGAGCGACCGCGACGCGCTCACCGTGGAGATCGTCTTCGCCGTGGTCACCGGCGGTCTGCTGGCCATCGTCCTGTTCTTCGCCCTCGCGGGCCCCGTGCTCTTCGGCGGGCTGGGCGACGGCCATGAAGCGGTCTGGGTACGGGCCGCCGGGGTGGTGGCCGCCGCCGGTTTTGCCCTCCGCGTCGTCCAGGTCCTGTGGTGGCAGCCCCACAAGAGGCGTGGATGACCGAGGAGGACCGGGACCGGGGGTGGTGCTGCGCCGGACCGCGCTGGGACCGCTCCGGGCCCGCGCTGGTGTGGCGCCATCCGGTCCGCGGTGAGCGGATCTCCCCGCTGGGCCCGGACCGTCCGCTCGCCTTCACCACCGGTGCCCGGCGCCGCTGCGTCGGGGTGCGCCGCGGCGCCCGGCACACCCCCTGCCCGGCCGGTGCCGAGGTGGCCGCGTCGGCCGTCTCGGCACAGTGCCCGGAGTGCGCGCGGCTGGACCGCTCGTACTCGGTGGCCGCCGACACCCGTACCGATGATCCCCGCCCGTACGACGTCTACCTCGCCTGGTTCGGCCCGGAGTTGATCAAGGTCGGGATCACCGCGGCCGAGCGCGAGGGCGTACGGCTGCTGGAGCAGGCGGCGCTCTCCTATGCCCTGCTCGGCCGCGGGCCGCTCATGGCCGCGCGCCGCGCGGAAGCCGTGCTGGGTGCCGCGCTCGGGGTCCCGGACCGCTTCCCCTACGCCGCCAAGCGGGCCGCGCGCGAAACACCGCCGCCCCCGGAGCGGCGCGCTGCCGGGCTGGCCGGCCTGCACGGCCGGGCCCGCGCGCTGCCCGGTCTGCCGGAGTCGCTCACCGTCGTGGACTTCGCCCCCGTCCACCACGACGCCGCCTTCCATCTGGACCGGGTACGGCGGCTGGACGGTGTACTGCGGATCACCGCCGACAGCACGGTGGCGGGCCGTATCGACGCCGTCGCGGGCCCCGATATCCACCTGACCGCGACGGACGGCCGCGCGCTGCTGCTGGACGCCCGCCACCTGGCGGGTCGCCGTCTCGCCTCCGCCCCGCCGCACTCCGCGACCACGGCACCGGTGATCGCGCCGGAGCGGGAGCCCGCGGGCCCCGACGCCCTGTTCTGACGCGGGCCGGCTCGGCTCAGTCGGCCCGGCTCAGCCGAGTGGGCGGGTTCAGCCGCGTGGGCGGGTTCAGCCCAGCCAGCCCGGCCGGACCAGGCCGGACTCATAGGCGAGGACGACCAGTTGGGCGCGGTCGCGGGCGCCCAGCTTCACCATCGTGCGGCTCACATGGGTCTTGGCAGTCAGCGGGCTGACGACCAGACGGCGGGCGATCTCCTCGTTGGACAGCCCGATACCGACCAGGGCCATCACCTCACGCTCCCGCTCGGTCAGCTCCGCGAGCACCGAGGCGGGCGCGGGCGCCTTCGAACGGGCCGCGAACTCGGCGATCAGACGGCGGGTGACCCCGGGCGAGAGCAGGGCATCGCCCTCGACGACGACCCGTACGGCGCGGAGCAGTTCATCCGGTTCGATGTCCTTGACGAGGAAGCCGGAGGCGCCCGCGCGGATCGCCTCGAAGACGTACTCGTCGAGTTCGAAGGTGGTCAGCATGACCACCTTCACCTCCCCCAGCGCGGGGTCCTCGGTGATCCCGCGGGTCGCGGCCAGCCCGTCGAGCAGCGGCATCCGGATGTCCATCAGGACGACGTCGGGGCGCTGCTCGCGTACCAGCGCCAGCGCCTGTTGCCCGTCGGCGGCCTCGCCGACCACCTCGATGTCCGGCTGCGCGGACAGCAGGGCGCGGAAGCCCGCGCGGACCAGCACCTGGTCGTCGGCGAGAATGACTCTTACACGTCTTACCGAGGACTCACCAGGCGCGTCAGTCATACGCCCAGCGTACGCAAGCAGGAAGCCCCGCCCGTGTCCAAGGCGGATTCAATGGAACGTTGCAACAGGTGACTTTTTGTGATCAGGCGCAGCAGTCTAGTGCTGCCGTGAAGGTTCGCCGGGTGCGCCTGGCAGCCGCGTCATCGGGTTACGCCTCGCGGTGGGGATCGTAGACGTATGGAGTCGTGGTGCTCAGAACGGTGAACCCGAGTCGTTGCAGGATGGGGCGGCTTTGGTCGGTGGCGTCGACCTGAAGGTAGCGGTAGCCGAGGTCGGCGGCGGTCCGGGCGCGGTGGGCGACCAGAGCACGGTAGATACCCTGGCCTCGCCAGGCAGCCACGGTGCCGCCGCCCCAAAGGCCGGCGAAGTCGGTGCCCGGGTTCAGTTCCATCCGCGCTGCGCACACGGGCCGGTCGCCGGCCATCGCGACGACCATGCTGATCGTTTCGGAGTTCTGGGCGAGCTGGGTGATCAGCCGCTGCCGCAGGCGGTCGCTGCTGGTGCCGAAGGCCTGTTCGTGGACGTCCGCCACGAGGTCCACCCCGGCGGTGTCGGTCACCGGACGCAGGTGGACGTCTTCGGGCAGTGCGGTGTCGGTGGGCAGGTCCCGGACCGGCGCGACCATTACTGCCTCCTGCGGCTCGGGCGTGAACCCGGCCGACTTCAGCCGCCTCCCGAGGTCACCGGGTCGGTCGTGGGCATATGCCTTCCATTCGAACTCGCGGCCAAGCGTGGCGAAGTATCGCGTCTGGGCTCTGATCGCCACATCCGCCGTGGTCTGGTCGAGGTCCGACCAGAGGACGCCGTTCCAGTCGTGATCCGCGCCGACCTGCCGCACGACGTTGCCGTCACGCTCGACGCGGGTTCCGGGGCCGTCGGCCTGCGCGTCGCGCCTCAGCTGGCGGTCGAACAGGGCAAGTATTTCTTCATGATTCATCCGCTCACTCCAGCATGGGGAGGGCAGCCGCACCACTGGCTTTCTCCCGTTCCCCACCGCCGTGAGTGATCATGTGGAACTTTGAGAGGCGCTCGGCCGGGCTTGCTCAGTCGAGCGTCTTTCCGGGCCTGGAATTCAGCTCGGCAGCTACTGCATGCAGGCCTTCGCGCGTGTACTTGGACAGGTCTGCGCTCTTTGGAAAGTACTGGTGCAACAGTCCATTGGTGTTCTCGTTCGTGCCGCGCTGCCAGGGGCTGTGAGGTTCGCAGAAGTAGACCGGCGTTCCAGAAGCTTCTGAGAAGGCGCAGTGATGGGCCATCTCGGAGTCCTGGTCCCAGGTCAGGGAGCGTTTGAGGTGGGTTGGGAGGGACTCCCACGATCCTGCTGGCTTCTCAGCGCTGTAGCCCTGGCGCATGAGCTGGAAAGTATGCCTCCCGCTCACGCGACAGACGGCGCCCCCTGCCCGTCCGGTCCTCCCGGATCTCGAAATCCATCGCACTCCTTGAGCTGGGGTGTTGCGACGACCACGAGAACTGAAGCACGGGTCAGGGGCTTCTTCTGATGATCTCGGCGCGGGGCTGAGTGGTCTCCTCGGACTGAGGGGAGTTCGCCGACCTTCACCACTTCCAGGAAGCCGGTCCACCGCCAACGGCCCACCTCCCGAGGGAGAGAGCGGGCCTTCGTGTACGGGGGAGGGTCAACGTAGGTCGCGGAGCATGACCGCGTACCGGGGGGAGTCGGGGAACGGTTGTTGTTCGCCGATCTTCCCGTAACCCCACCTTTCATACATGGCTTGCAGACGGGGCCGCTTCGTGTCGACGGTGAGCACGGCCATGGCCTCGCTACGGCCATCGAACAGGGCGGCGTGCAGCCGTTCGCCCAAGCCCTTCTTGCGCAACTTCGGCCGCACCATCAGCTCAGACACGGCGAACGTCGAGGCGTCCGCCGGCGCAGGGTCGAGGTATTCGCGCCACCACTCCCGGCCCGGCTCGGACGGGGACCCGTAGGTGAAGCCCACCGGCTCACCGCCTTCGTAGGCGATCACGCAGGCGAACCCCTCACGGCCGCCCCAGTGATCCACGAACCACGGGAAACGCTGCACGAACTCCTCATGAATCCGGTCGGCGTAGGCATCGGCGTGCACGTCGAGAAGGGTTTGCCGGATGTCGGGGAGGTCGTCGTGACCGTACTGGCGCAGCTCGATTGCCGTGGTCAAGGGGTGTTCCATTCGGATCGGAAACGGTCGCCCCACTCGCGCGTCACCTGAGCAGACGGCGCGCGGGTGAGCAGATCACGGTAGAAGTCGCCGAGCAATACCCTCAGCCGCCCAGGCAGGGGGCTTCCGGACATGAGCGCGAAAGCGTCCTGAGTTGTAGCGCAGGCCTGCTCGGCGTCGCCCTGGTGGAGCTGGGCGAGCGCGAGATGGACGGTGGCCATCGCGCGATTGCGCCGGTACTCCTTCGGCAAGGCGGCCAGAGCCCGGTGCGAGGCGGCCTCAGCGTCCGCCGGTTCGCTGAGCTGTTCCCGGACGATCGCAGCAAGGGCGTGAAGCTCTGCGGCCCCGTAGAAGGCCACCCAGCCCGGCCGTGGCCGCGACTCCGCCTTGCCCAAGGCTTCTTCGGCGTATCCAAGGGACCGGACGGCCGCTTGCCGGTCCCCTCGCCGGGCGTGGCCGATAGCCGTGCGGGCATGGGCGAGGGAACCAAACAGCGGGTCACGGCGGGTGATCGCGGTGGCCTGCGCGGCCTGGGCGGCGGCGATGCTCTCGCCGACATCGCCGCGCTGGTGGGCGAGGATGGCCGTGGAGTTCCATACCCGCATCTGCGCCAAGGGGTCCTGTGCCATCCCGGCGAGCCGTAGCGCCTCGTTCAGGTGGTTGCGGGCGCGATCGAACTGCCGAGCGTCGATACAGGACCATGCGGCGGTAGCGGTGTAGTTGGCGGCGACACTGAACAGTCGCTGCCTGATCTGCTGTGATGCGGCCTTGCCTTGCAGGCCGACGGCTTCGGCCGCGCCAACGAGCGCGTACTTCTCCAGTGCGGCGTGTCCGCCCTTGCTCTGATCAAGTGTGGTTAGGGCATCCATGCCGTTGCGTAGGCGGATCACGTCAGAGGTGCCGACGGCGGGCCGGGCGGCGATGAGTGCCGCCATGTGACGCAACGCGGGTTGTACCGACGGCTAGACACGCTGTGGCTTCTCGCTCCTCCCCTCCGGTACTCGCCGGAAGACCTGGAGGTGTCGCGCCAGCGAATCGCCGAGGACCTGGCGCGGTTGCGGGAGTTGGAGCAGGCGCAGCGTGCCGGAGGTGCGGCTCCCCCGTGTTGAGACTCCCGTCCTGGCCGTGTGAGCCCGTGGCCGCCCCGCGAACGGTGCCGGGGTCGGGCTCCCTGTTCCCCCACGCGGCTGGGACGGGCCGCAAGCCCCCGCTCCGGTGGCTCACCCCGTTCACGGGCCCTCCTCCTCCGGCGCGGCCGCCACCGTACCGGCCGAGCGGGCCAGCGGGATGCGGGCGAGGACGCGGAAGCCGCCGTCCGGGCGCGGGCCCGCCTCAACCGTGCCGCCGAAGGCCGCGGCCCGCTCGCGCATGCCCACCAGGCCGTTGCCACCGCCCGCCGTACCGCGCGTCGTTCCCTCCCCGGCACCGTCCGTGGTGGCCGGGCCGTCGTCGTCCACCCGCAACTCCAGCTCGTCCGGGGACCAGCGGAGCCGGACGCGGGCCGTGCGTGAGCCGGAGTGGCGGACGATATTGGTCAGCGCCTCCTGGACGATCCGGAACGCGGCGAGATCGGTGCCCGGCGGCAGCGCGGCGCGTCGGCCCTCCTCCGCCAACTCCACCGTCAGCCCCGCGCTCGCCGCCTGTTCGGTCAGCTCGCCGAGGCGGTCCAGACCGGGCGCGGGCGAACGCGGCGCGGCGCCGGAGGTCCGCAGAGTGTCCAGCACCTGCCGGACCTCGCCCAGCGCCTCCTTGCTGGCCGCCTTGATGGTGGTCAGCGCGGTACGGGCCTGTTCGGGGTCCTGGTCGAGGAGGGCGAGGCCGACCCCCGCCTGGACATTGATGACCGCGATGCTGTGGGCGAGGACGTCATGCAGCTCACGGGCGATCCGCAACCGCTCCTCATCGGCCCGGCGGCGCGCCGCCGCCGCCCGCTCGGCCCGCGCCCGAGCCCACTGCTCACGCCGTACGCGGAGGAGTTCGGACGCGGCGACGATCGCCGTCGCCCAGGCCGCGACCCCCAGTTCCAGCCCCCAGGAGGCCGGACCGTCCCCGGCCGGTGGCAGCCAGCGGTAGAGCCAGTGCCCGATCAGCAGATGGCCCGCCCACAGCAGCCCCAGCGCACTCCAGGCCGCGATCCGCCGCCCCGCGGCGACCGCGGCCAGACAGGCGATGACCACGCTGAGGAACACCGGGCCGTACGGATATCCGGCGCCGAGGTAGACCAGGGTCACCACCGCCGTGCCGAACACCGCCAGGCGCGGGTGCCGATGGCGTACGAGCAGCAGCGCGGGCCCGGCGAGCAGCAGCGCGAAGGCGAACGGACCGAGGTCCGGCCGGGCGTGCTGATCGTGCGCGGCGAACCGGGTGCCGACGAGTTGGACGACCGCGACGGCGACCGAGGAGCGCCACGGCAGCCGCCCGCCGCCCGATGGCTCCTCCCCCTCCCCGGCCCACCACGGCGCCCGGCCGCGCACCCAAGGCGGTCCGAAGGGCCGATGGCCGTACGGCGGCCACCGCCGCCCCGGCCCGGCCGGGCTGCCGTGCGGACGGTCGGCGGCGGCCGGGCGGGGACCACCGGGGCCGCTCCGGTGGGGGCCGGTCTCACGGAAGCCTGTCTCGTCAGGGCCGTTCTCGTGGGAGTCGGTCTCGTGGGAGGCCCTCTCGCCAGGGCCGATCCCGCGAGGGCCGGTCTCGCCATAGCCCGTCTCGTCAGGGCGCGCGCCGCCGGGTGCGGCGCCGTCGTGGTCCCGCTTTCCGGCCGACCCGCGGCGCGGGTCGCGTTCCCCCGGTGCATCGTGCATACCGCCACGCTAGACGGCCCCGACCTGCCGCGTCGTCCGCCGGACGCGGTGGCCCGGCATACTCCCCCGGGAGTAGCCCCCGGCCCGGCGCAACCCGGTCCCTGCGCGCCGCCGGACCTCGGCACCGGGGAAACGCGCGCTGCGCCCGTCCGGACGAACGGCCCGAGCAGCGCACGGCGGCCAACCGCTTCCGCGTCAGGCCGCGTTCGGACACGGGCGCCCGGCGCCAACGCGGCACCCGTACGCGTCGGTGACCGCCGACCCGCCACGGTCCGGGCCAGGCCGCCCGGCCGACAGCGTCCGGACCGCACGCGGCGTATCGCCAACGGCAGTCAGCAGTCACCGTGCGGAGGACGAACCACCCACACGTCTGAAGCACGTAGGCACAGACAGCCCCCGAATCCGACGCGGCAGCCGTACGCCACAGACCCCCATGGGCCCCCGCAGACCGCCGCGGGCCGAACGGGGGGGCGTCAGCGCGCGCGTTCAGGCAGGCCCGGAGCCCATACCCGTGATCACGCGCCACCGCGGGCCCGACTGGGGGACGGGCGGACGGCACCGCCCCGCTTCTGTACCGCGCGGCCCGCGGCACACAGGCACCGGGCGTCCCGGACGCCTGGCGCCGCCCGACGCGGAAGCAAACCCGTTAGCCGCGGTCCATCGCCATCAGGGCGCGGCGCGCTGCCGGGTGGGTGCGGATGAGCTCGGCGAGGGTCGTGGTGCCGCGCGTGATCTTGGTGAACGCGCGCCAGGCCGGGCGGAATCCGGTGAGCGCCGCGTGGAAGACCCCGGGGCGGCGGGCGAAGGCCGCGTACATCCGGCGTCCGACGCCCATCTCCACACCCAGCCCCGCCTTGATCGCGAAGGCGTAGTTCAGGGCCTGGCGGCGGGCGTCGACCGCGTCGTGGGCCTCCGCTATCCGGACCGCCCACTCACCCGCGAGGCGCCCCGAACGCAGGGCGAAGGAGATGCCCTCGCGGGTCCACGGCTCCAGCAGACCGGCCGCGTCCCCGCACACCAGCACCCGGCCGCGGGAGAGCGGGGAGTCTTCGGAGCGGCAGCGGGTGAGATGGCCGGAGGAGATGCTCGGTTCGAATCCGGCCAGGCCGAGCCGGGCGATGAAGTCCTCGAGATAGCGCTTGGTCCCGGCGCCTTCGCCGCGCGCGGAGATGACGCCGACGGTCAGGGTGTCGCCCTTGGGGAAGACCCACCCGTAACTCCCGGGCATGGGGCCCCAGTCGATCAGCACCCGCCCGGCCCAGTCCTCCGCGACGGGCGGCGGGACCTGGATCTCGGCCTCGAGACCGAGGTCCACCTGGTCCAGCTTCACCCCGACATGGGCTCCTATGCGGCTGGCGCTGCCGTCCGCGCCCACCACGGCACGCGCGAGCAGCGTCTCGCCATCGGCGAGCACCACGGCGACGGTGCGGCGGTCCGGCACCGAGGGACCGTGCTGTTCGACGCGGGTGACGGCGGCACCCGTGCGCACCCGGGCGCCCGCGTCCTTCGCCGCCTCGACCAGAGCGGCGTCGAACTCCGGCCGGTTGATGAGGCCGAAGAGAGCCTGCTTGGAGCGGCGGGTACGGGAGAGCTTGCCGTTCATCGAGAAGGTCACCGCGTGCACCCGCTCGCGCAGCGGCAGTTCGAAGCCCGGCGGCAGGGCCTCGCGGGACGGACCGATGATGCCACCGCCGCAGGTCTTGTAGCGGGGTAGTTCGGCCTTCTCCAGCAGCAGCACCCGGCGTCCCGCGCAGGCGGCGGCGTAGGCGGCGGAGGCACCCGCGGGGCCCGCGCCGACCACCACTACGTCCCACACCGACTCGTCGCCTGGCGCTGCCGAAGGCTCTGCCGGGGACTCCCCGTTCCGGTCCGTGTTGTCGCTGCTCACGTGTGCTTCCGCTCCCACTCGGCCGACCTGATCACCCTGCGTTCCCCCACCGTTCGCATCCTACGGCGCGGTGGTGCGTGACCCCGCTGTGGGATGATCGCGGCACCGGATCAAGCCGTACACACGTGCCCATCACAGCACAGGAGTGTCCCCCATGGAGCAGGCACCACACCTTCCGGCCGCGCACCCCGCGGACCACACGGACCACACCGCACTCGCCGCGACCGTCGCCGCCCTCCAGCCGCGCGCCAGGCGGGAACTGGCCGAATTGGTGGCGTTCAAGTCGGTCGCCGACCCGGCGCAGTTTCCGCGCAGTGAGTGCGAGGCCGCCGCGAGATGGGTGGTGGAGGCCCTGGAAGCAGAGGGTTTCCAGGACGTGGCGCTGCTGGACACCCCCGACGGCACCCAGTCCGTCTACGGCCTGCTGCCCGGCCCGGCGGACGCGCCGACCGTGCTGCTCTACGCGCATTACGACGTGCAGCCACCGCTGGACGAGGACGCCTGGCTCACCCCGCCGTTCGAGCTGACCGACCGCGACGGCCGCTGGTACGGACGCGGCGCGGCGGACTGCAAAGGTGGCTTGATCATGCACCTCACCGCCCTGCGCGCACTCAAGGAGCACGGCGGTGTCCCGGTCAACGTCAAGGTGATAGTGGAGGGTTCGGAGGAGCAGGGCACCGGCGGTCTGGAGCGCTACGCGGAGGCGCATCCGGAACTGCTGGCCGCTGACACAATCGTGATCGGCGACGCGGGGAACTTCCGGGTCGGGCTGCCGACGGTCACGGCCACGTTGCGCGGGATGACGCTGCTGCGGGTGTCGGTGGACACCCTCGAAGGCAATCTGCACTCCGGCCAGTTCGGCGGGGCGGCCCCGGACGCGCTCGCCGCCCTGATCCGGATGCTGGACTCGCTGCGCACCGAGGACGGTTCGACGGCGGTCGAGGGCCTGGCGTCGGACGCGGTGTGGGAGGGGCTGACGTATGAGGAGGAGGACTTCCGCAGGGACGCCAAGGTGCTGGACGGGGTCGAGCTGATCGGCTCGGGCACGGTCGCCGACCGCATCTGGGTGCGCCCGGCCGTCACGGTGCTGGGCATCGACTGCCCGCCCGTGATCGGCGCGACCCCCTCGGTGCAGGCGAGCGCGCGGGCGCTGGTGAGCCTGCGGGTGCCGCCGGGGGTGGCAGCGGGCGAGGCGAGCCGACTGCTGTCCGAGCACCTCCGGGCCGCGGCGCCGTGGGGGGCCAGGGTCTCGGTGGAACAGATCGGCGAGGGCCAGCCGTTCCGCGCGGACACCAGCAGCCCGGCGTACGAGGCCATGCGGGCGGCGATGCGTGTGGCGTACGACGGCCAGGAGATGGCGACGGCGGGTCAGGGTGGCTCGATTCCGCTGTGCAACACGCTCTCCTCGCTCTATCCGGAGGCGGAGATTCTGCTGATCGGGCTGAGCGAGCCCGAGGCGCAGATCCACGCGGTCAACGAGAGCGTGTCGCCGGAGGAGTTGGAGAAACTCTCGCTCACGGAAGCGCTGTTCCTGACGGCGTACGCGGCGGGTAAGCGCTAGGCCCTGTCCGGGGGTCTTATGGGGCCCGCGACACCTGGCACCGCGCCCCCAGCTAACGCTGGGAAGTGCCCCCGGCCGCGTTGTCGAAAGGCGCCCGAGTACGCCCAGTACGAGGACGATCCTCCGCCTTGCGATCCTCCCCCAGCTACCGCTGGGAGGTACCCGCTGCACCAGACGCCGCGGGCTGCTCCTCAAAGACCCACCGGACAGGGCCTGGGCCCACAGGCGGCTGGCCCGCCCCGGGCCACCTCAGGCGGTTCCGGCCACCCGCCCGGCCGGACGGCGTGAGCCGGCCCGCCGTGGTGGCCGGAACCACGCCCAGGCCGGGCCCGATTCGGCCACCACGACACAACCCGGCTCTGTATCAGGCCACTTGAGGGCGGGAGCCTGCGGCGAGCTGCTCGGCTGCGGAGTGGTCATCAGCGCCGGGTCGTCACTCCGGCCGCCGGAGTGGCGGCCCAGCTCACCGGCGAGGGTGCACCGGGTACGCCGTCGAGTCCGCCGGGCGAGCGCAGACTTGCGGCACGCCGGTCACCCACACGGCCCGGCCACCTCACGCCCACCCTCGGGCACCCAGCCAGCCGCAGTCAGCCCGTCCCCTGGTGCCGTCGGCCGATCTTCGCGGGCACTCAGTAGATCTCGCCTCTCACGGCCGAACCCCGTCCGGCCCGGGGCACCTTCGGCCCGCCCGTCCAAGCCCCCCACCCCTCAACCCGCCGGGCGCGGCACTCCGACCGGGTCGGTCGGCGGACCGGTCGGCGCACCAGCCGACGGGTGGATCGGCGGATGGGCCGACGAGTCGGCCAAGGTCGCTTCCAGGGCCGCCGCGTCCAGGGGGCGGCCTGCGGGGACGCCCGCCTCGAGGTAGAGGGGGCGGCCCTGTTCGCGGGCGCGCAGCGCCCAGCGCAGGCGGTGCAGCCGTACCGGGGGCAGCAGCCCGGCGGCCTCGCTCTCGGTCACGAAGCGCCAGCCGCGCAACTCCGCGCCGGGCAGCAGCAGTTCGCGCGCGGCCTCCGTGGTGAGGCGGCCGCCGTCGAAGAGCAGCCGCAGACCGCCGAAGCCGGGCGGCTGGGGCCGCTCCCAGTCGGCGACCAGCAGCCGCAGCGGGGCGTCGAGCCGGACCCCGAGTTCCTCGGTGACCTCGCGCACCCCGGCGCACATCGGGGGCTCGCCCGGCTCGACCACTCCGCCGGGGAACTCCCATCCGGGCTTGTAGGTGGGGTCGACGAGCAGCACCCGGTCGTCCTCGTCGAAGAGCAGCACCCCGGCCGCCAGGGTGGCGGCCGTCGGCTCGGGGGTCTGCACGATGTCGCAGTTCCCGGCGCCGTCGCGCACGGCGTCCGCGATATGCGCGGCCGTCTGACGCGGGGTGAGCCCGGTGGTGTCCACGACATGGGCGTCGGTGGTCAGCCAGCCCAGGGCCGCGCGGTAGGGCGCGAGGTGATCCAGACACCAGCGGCGGACGGACTCGCTGGCGTCCGCGTCGCCCGGGATCTCCTCGCGCTCGGCTATTCGCTCGCGAAGGATCGTTTCATCGGTGTGCAGCAGGACATGCCGGACCGGTATCCGACGGGCGGCGAAGCCACCGAAGATCTCATCCCGGTACTCCTGTCTGAGGACCGTCATCGGGACCACAAGCGGACCCCCGACCTCCGCGATCAGGGCCGCTCCGGTGTCCACGACCAGCCGCCGCCAGGAGGGCAGGTCCTGGTAGTCGGACACCTCCTCCAGGCGCTTGCGGGGCAGCAGCATCCGCAGACCGTTGCCGACCAGTTCCGGGTCGTAGAACGTGCTGCCGGGCATGAAGTCCACCAACTCGCGGGCCGCTGCGGTCTTGCCCGCGCCGAACGCACCGTTCAGCCAGACGATCACATTTCCCCCTAATCCATCGCCCCCTGACAGTTGCCCGCATCACCCTGTCACGGAAACGCGCGATCGCACCGGAGTGCCGGATCCCGCCGGATCCCGCCGGATCGCGCCGGATCGCGCCCGTTTGCGTCGCCTCGGTGACCGAGGCGACGCAAACAGGCGAGAAGGGAAGGCGGCGAAGGAGGTGAAGAGATGAAGGGGGCCCGCTCAGCCCTTGCTGGCCCCGAGGGTGAGTCCGGCGATGAAATGGCGCTGGAGAACCAGGAAGACCAGCACCGTCGGCAGCGCCACGATCACCGAACCCGCCGCCAGCAGGTTGTAGTCCGTGAAGAACTGCCCGCGCAGGTTGTTCAGGGCGGAGGTGACCGGGAGTTTGTCCCCGTTGGAGATGAAGACCAGCGCCCACAGGAAGTCGTTGTACATCCAGGTGAACTGCAACGTCCCCAGGGCCGCCAGGGCCGGGCGGCACAGCGGGAGGGTGATCCGCCAGTACTGCGTCCACACCCCCGCGCCGTCCACCCGGGCCGCCTCGACGATCTCCATCGGCAGCGTCCGCATGAAGTTGGCGAGGACAAAGACGCAGAAGCCGACCTGGAAGGCCACCTGGACGGCGAGCACCGCCCAATAGGAGTCGTACATCGTCATCGAGTCCGACATCCAGTACGGCAGGTCGATCTTGTTGAAGAGCACATAGAGCGGGGTGACGATCACCTGCTGCGGCAGCAGATTGCCCGCCGTGAACACCATCAGCAGTACCAGTCCGCCGCGCATCTGGAGCCGGGTGACCGCGAAGGCCACGAACGAGGCCAGGAACAGCGTCAACAGCACCCCGGGCACCGCGATGATGAGCGAGTTGACGAAGTACTTGCCCATACCGGAGTCGCTGAACGCCTGCTTGTAGTAGTCGAACGACAGATGGCGCGGCAGCGAGAAGTAGCCGTGTTCGGCGGTCTCCTCGTACGGGCGCAGCGAGGCGTAGACGGCGAGCAGCAGCGGGGCGAGGAAGGCCAGCGAGACGGTCATCAGGAAGGCGTGTACGCCGAGCCTGCCGGGACGCACCCGGGGGCGCTTGCGCTTGGCCGGTTCCGCGGGGGCGGTGGCCCGCACGGGGGCCGTGGGCGTGGTGACGGTCATCCCTTCTTCTCCCCTCGCAGTTCCTGGACCAGATAGGTCACGATGAATCCCAGGGACACGGTGAGCAGGACGACGGCGACGGCGGATCCGAATCCGATTCTGCTGGCCTCACCGATGATGTTGTCGGTGACCAGGACGGAGAGGAGTTCGAGTCCATTGCGGCCGTGATTGATGGCGTAAACGATGTCGAAGGCGCGCAGCGCCTCGATGACGGTGATGACCAGGACGATCACATTGACCGGCCGCAGGGTGGGCAGCACGATCCGGAAGAACGTCTGCACCTCGCCGGCCCCGTCGATCGCCGCGGCTTCCTTGAGTGAGGCATCCACGGATTTCAGCCCGGCCAGATAGAGGATCATCACATACCCGGTGTGCCGCCAGGCCGCGGCGATCAGCACCATCCAGATATTGAGGTCGGGGTCGCCGAGCCAGTCCACGGGATTGTCCTTGTTGCCGAGGACGGCGTTGAGCGCACCCTGGTCCCGGGAGAAGACCAGTTGCGCCATAAAGCCCACGATGGCGAGTGAGAGCACCACCGGCATATAGATGGTGGACTGGTAGAACCGGCTGAAGCGGACGCCCCGGTCGATGAGCACCGCGAGCAGCAACCCGAAGGGCGTGGCGACGAGACCGAGGAAGGCCAGCCAGAGGAGATTGTTACGAACGGCGGGCCAGAACGGCGGATAGTCGTTGAAGAGGGCCTGGTAATTGTCCGTGCCCACCCACTTGATGTCGCCGATTCCGTCCCAACTGGTGAAGGACAGGCCGATGGAGGCCAGGGTCGGGCCCCAGATGAGGACCAGATCGATCAGGACGGGTATGCCCAGCAGCACACCGATGACGGCGAGGTCGCGGCCTGTGAACTTCCGCGGCCCCGTCCGTCCTCCGGCACGCCGCGCGGTCTTGAGCGGCACTGCGTGATTCTCCTAGCTGGCGGCGAAGATGGTCTTCTTCTGGGACTCGATGTCCTTGGTGAGACCATCGATGTCGTCGGGCTTGTTGATGAACTGCTGGATGGCCCGGATCATGACCTGTGAGGCGAAGTCGGGGCGGGTGTCACGGTCCATGAACTGGGATATCTGCTTGGCGCCGGAGACCAGTTCGGCGGCCTTCTTCTGGAGCGCGTTGTAGGAGGAGGTGGACGCCTCCTTGTGGACCGCGACATTGTTCGGGTCCCGCATCAGGTACTTCTCCTCGGCGGCCGGAGTCGCGAGATACTTCAGCAGCTCCTTGGCCTCCTTCTGCCGCTTGGACTTCTTCGACAGCAGGAAGCCGTCGATGGGGGCCTCGACCGCGTCCTGGCCGTAGGCGGAGTCGATCTCCGGGAAGGGGAAGAAGTCGAGGTCGGACCGGTCGGCGTCGGAGAACTGCTGGCCCGGGTGGGGCAGCCCGAAGACCGCCATTCCGGACTTCTTCTGCGCCAGGCTCTGCGCCGCCTCCTGCCAAGTCCGTCCGTTGGCGCCCTTCTGGTGGTACGGCATGAGACCGCGCCACAGGTCGAAGACGTTTTTGACCTTGGGATCGGTCCACGACTCCTTTCCGCTCATCAGCGAGATATGGAAGTCGTAGCCATTGGCGCGCATGTTGAGGTAGTCGAAGGTTCCCATGGCCGGCCAGCCGTCCTTGTCGCCGAAGGCGAAGGCGTCGAGGCCGTCCTTGTCCATGCGCTTGGCGAGTGCCCGGTACTCGTCGAAGGTCTTGGGTATCTCGTAGCCGTGCTGCTCGAAGACGCTCTTCCGGTAGAAGACCGCCCACGGGTAGTAGTAGTACGGCACGAAGTACTGCTTGCCGTCCTTGCCCGTGGACTGCGCCTTGAGCGCTCCGGAGAATCCGTCGAAGTCCTCCCAGAGGTCGCTGATGTCTGCGAGCAGCCCCTGCTGGGCGAAGAACTGCATGCGGTATCCGGCGAACCACATGAAGACGTCGTCCGGTGTGCCCTTGAGATAGCGGTTGATGTTCTCCTGGAACGACTCGTGGTCAACGGTGTTGACCTTGACGTTCTTGCCGGACTTCTTCTCGTAGGCCTTGAACACCTCGGCGAACGCCTTGCGCGGAACGGCGTCCGAGGCGTTGGAGCCGATCTTGACTTCCTTGCTCGGACCGCCGCAGGCGGTGAGCAGCGTCGGGAGGGCGACCGCCCCGGCTCCAGCCGCGGTACCCCGAAGCAACGCACGGCGGGAGATCCGATGTTCTGACGATGACTGTGCCATGTCCCCCTCCACGGAGGTTAAATCCAACACAAACGAACGTGAGTGAATGGATCACACCCCTCCACAGCCCCCTCGTCAAGGGGTATGGCGAGCTATCGGGCAACTGTTATCAGTTCGCTTCCAACAGACTCCAACATGCTCTACCGTAAACGCTCGTAGCTGTTGCGGCCATGACAGGCCGTAGCGGGCACCGAGAGCAGAGGAGCCGTACGGTGCGCCATTCGCCTCGTTCTACGATCCGTTCAAGATTCATAGGATGTCTAGGAGCAGCCACCCTTGCCGTGGTGGGCCTGTCCGTCCCCGCCGCCGCCCATCCATCGCCTGCCACCAAGGCCACGGCGGCAACGTCCGCCTCGGAAACCTCATCGTCCGCAGCAGCCGAGGACGGACTCGCCCTCACCCCTCCGATGGGTTTCAACAACTGGAACTCCACCCACTGCCGCGATGAGTTCAACGAGGAGATGATCAAGGGGATCGCCGACCTCTTCGTCTCCAAGGGACTGAAAAAGGCCGGTTATGAGTACGTCAACCTCGACGACTGCTGGGCACTGCCCGACCGCGACGCCAACGGCAAGCTGGTGCCGGACCCCAAGCGCTTCCCGAGCGGCATCAAGGGCGTGGCCGACTATGTCCATTCAAAGGGGCTGAAGCTCGGCATCTACACCAGCGCGGGCACCAAGACCTGCAACGAGCACGGCTTCCCCGGCGGCCTCGGCCATGAGGAGTCCGACGCCCGGCAGTTCGCCGACTGGGGCGTCGACTACCTCAAGTACGACAACTGCAACAACTGGGGCATCGACGCCAAGCAGCGCTACCGCGCCATGCGCGAAGCGCTGAAGAAGGCATCCGAGGCCACCGGCCGCAAGATCGTCTACAGCATCTGCGAATGGGGCGAGAACAAGCCCTGGGAGTGGGCCAAGGACGTCGGCCAACTCTGGCGCACCACCGGCGACATCAGTGACAACTGGGGCAGCATGCTGAGCATCGCCAAGCAGAACCTGCCCCTCGCGGAGTACGCGGGCCCCGGCCACTGGAACGACCCGGACATGCTCGAGGTCGGCAACGGCGGGATGACGGACACCGAGTACCGCAGCCACTTCTCCCTCTGGTCGATCATGGCCGCGCCGCTGCTGATCGGCACCGATCTGCGCAAGGCCACCCCCGAGACCTACGAGATCCTCGGCAACAGCGAGGTCATCGCCGTCGACCAGGACCAGCTGGGCAAGCAGGGGAAGGTGCTCTCCTCCCAGGACGGGCGCTGGGTCATCACCAAGGAGATGAAAGACGGCAGCCGCGCCATCGCCCTGTTCAACGAGACCGACCAGCCGCAGCACATCGCCACCACGGCGGCCGAGGCCGGACTGCCCCAGGCTCCCGCGTACAAGCTGCGCGATCTGTGGCAGCACCGGACCTACCAGACCGCCGGTACCGTGTCGGCCACCGTCCCGGCCCATGGCACCGTGCTCTACCGCGTCTCCGCCGACAAGAACTGGGCCTCGTACCCGCCCGCCGCCGACCTCGGCCTCAAGGGCACCGCACTGGCCGAGGCGGGGACCCCGGCCAAGCTGGACACCACCTTCACCAACCTCGGCCGGGCCGCCGCCCGTTCGGTCGCGGTCAAAGTCACCGGTCCGGAGGGCTGGAGCGCCAAGGCCACCTCACCGTCCGGCGCCGGCTCGCTGGGTTCCGGCAAGACGCTGACCACGCACTGGCGGCTCACCCCGCCCGCCGGCGCCAAGCCCGGGGCGTACGACCTGAAGGTGCGGGCCGACTACCGCTCGCCGACCGGCGCGCGGGGCCGTACGGAGCTGTCCTCGACGGCCCATGTGGTGGTGGCACCGCCCTCCGGGAGCTCCTCCGCGGGCGATCTGCCGTGGGTGAGCGCCGCCAACGGCTGGGGTCCGGTGGAGCGGAACACCAGTGTCGGTGAGAGCGAGGCGGGCGACGGCCATCCGCTGACCATCGGCGGCGCCACCTACGCCAAGGGCCTGGGCGCCCATGCGCCGAGCGAGATCACGTACTACACCGGCGGCCGGTGCTCGACGTTCTCCGCGCAGGTGGGCGTGGACGACGAGAAGATCCAGAATGGCACCGTCACCTTCGAGGTGTGGGCCGACGGCAAGAAGGTGGCCTCGACCGGCACCCTGACCACCGCCGACTCCGCCAAGGCGATCTCCGCCGCGGTCGACGGCGCCGAGACCGTACGGCTTGTGGCGACCGACGCCGGTGACGGCAACGACAGCGACCACGCCGACTGGGCCGACGCGACCTTCAGCTGCTGACGTCACCCCCCACCGAGACGGGCTCCTTCCCGCCCCTGCCCCGCCTCAGCACACGGGCAGCCCGGGAAGGGGCCCGTCTTTCTCACCGCCCTTGACGCAGAAGGAGTTCACTCCCTGGCGCAACCTGCCGGAGGAGCAGCCCGCGGCGCGCGGGCCCGATGAGATCCGTCGGACCGGGCCTACGGGCAGCGGGGGACAGCCGGGGTCAGCCGCCGGTCGTGGGCGTGCTCGTGGCGCGGAACCGGTCCAGCCCCCGTTCCTGCGCCGCCGCGGCGGCCGCGCCGACCAGTCCCGCGTCGGTGCCCATTTGCGCCGGAACCACCTCCAGCCCTTGGACGTACGACAGGGTCGCGTAGGAACGCAGGGCGAGCCGCAGGGGCGCGAAGAGCACCTCGCCCGCGCCCGCCACCCCGCCGCCGACCACCGCGACCTCGATCTCGACCAGTGCGGCGGTCGCGGCGATCCCGGCGGCCAGCGCCTGTGCCGCACGGGCGAACGAGCCCTGCGCGACCGGGTCCCCGGCCCGCGCGGCGACCGCGACGGCCTCGGCGGTGGTGTCCCCGTCCGGGCCCGGTCGCCAGCCGCCGTCCAGGGCCCGGCGGGCGATGTTGGGGCCACTGGCGATGCGCTCGACACAGCCGCGCGACCCGCAGGGGCACGGGTCCCCGTCGAGGTCCACGCTGATGTGGCCGATGTGTCCAGCGTTGCCGGTGGGGCCGGGGTGTACCCGGCCGCCCAGCACCAGTCCGCCTCCGACACCGGTGGACACCACCATGCACAGCGCGCCGGTCCGGCCGCGGGCCGCGCCCTGCCAGTGTTCGGCGGCGGTCATCGCCACCCCGTCGCCGACGAGGGTGACCGGCAGTTCGCCGCTGATCTCCCGGACCCCGGCGACCAGCGGGAAGTCACGCCAGCCAGGGATGTTGACCGGGCTGACGGTGCCCACGGAGGCGTCCAGCGGGCCCGCGCTGCCGATCCCGACGGCGGCCACCCGCGCCCAGTGCTCGGTGGCCGTCATCTCCCGCAGGACCGCGGAGACCTCCCGCATCACCGTGGCGCCGTCCTCCCGCGCGGGGGTGGCGCGGCGGGCCCGTACGACCGGGGTGCCGGTTCCGTCCACCAGAGCGCCCGCGATCTTGGTCCCACCGATGTCCAGTGCGGCGATGAGGTCACGTGGCATGGATGTCGACTCTCCTGGTGGGCCCGGCGCCAAGGGTGTGCGGGACCAGTTTTCCCTGCCGCTGACAACGTTGTCCAGAGGCTATGCTCGACACCCTCCGCCACCACGACCGCGACGGGACGAGCGCACCGTGACCGACACCGCCCCGGGCTCCGCCGGCCGCACCACCCCCCACCGCTACGGCACCCGGCCCACGATGAAGGACGTCGCCGCCCGCGCCGGCGTCGGGCTGAAAACCGTATCGCGCGTGGTCAACGGCGAACCGGGGGTCACCCCGGACACCGAGCGGCGGGTCCAGGAGGCCATCACCGCGCTCGGCTTCCGCCGCAACGACAGCGCGCGCATCCTGCGCAAGGGCCGTACCGCCAGCGTCGGCCTGGTCCTGGAGGATCTGGCCGACCCCTTCTACGGTCCGCTCAGCCGCGCCGTGGAGGAGGTCGCCCGTGCCCATGGCGCGCTGCTGATCAACGGCTCCAGCGCCGAGGACCCTGAGCGGGAGCAGGAGTTGGTGCTCGCCCTGTGCGCCCGCCGGGTGGACGGTCTGGTGGTCATCCCGGCCGGACACGACCACCGTTATCTGGCCCCGGAGATAGCGGCGGGGGTGGCCACGGTCTTCGTCGACCGCCCGGCGGGCCACATCGACGCCGACGCGGTGGTCTCCGACAGCTTCGGCGGGGCACGGGAGGCCGTCGCCCACTTGATCGCCCACGGCCACCGCAGGATCGGTTTCCTCGGCGACCAGCCGGGCATCCACACCGTCGCCGAGCGGCTGCGCGGCTATCGCGCCGCGATGGCCGAGGCCGGGCTGCCGGTCCATGACGCGTGGGTCTCCCTCGGCCCGACCGATCCGGCGCGGGTACGGGCGGCGGCCACCGCCGCGCTGGAGGGCGCCGAGCCGGTCACCGCGCTCTTCGCGGGCAACAACCGGGTGACGGTCACCGTCGTCCGGGTGCTCGCCGAACGGCCCGCGCCCGCGCCCCCGGTGGCCCTCGTCGGCTTCGACGACTTCGAGCTGGCCGATCTGCTCTCCCCCGCCGTCACCGTGGTCGCCCAGGACGCCGCCCAGCTCGGCCGTACCGCCGCCGATCTGCTCTTCCGCCGTCTGGACGGCGCGGGTGGCGAACCCCGCCGGGTCGTCCTGCCGACCCGGCTGATCCCCCGCGGCTCCGGCGAGCTGCCCCCGTCCGCGTCCTGAACGGACCCGCTCCTGAACGGACCCGCCCCGGTTGCTCCGTCCCCCGGCCGCCCGCAGGGTGGGAGCGGAGGACCGGGACCCCCGGCCGCCGGGACGAGGGAGACACGATGAGCGGGCGCCCAACGCGGACGATCTGCGCGGTGAGCCTCATGGCCGTGCTGGCGGCGGCCGCCGTCGGCTGCTCGGACGAGGGTGGCACCCCGTCGTCCGCGGTGTCCCGGGCCTCCGCCGCCGTGGCGTCGGCGACCGCGTCGGCCAAGGCCGAACTGGACAAGATCAAGGGCGGGCACGAGGCCACCCGCGATGTGCGGGCGGCCCCGGTGTCGTTCAACGGACAGGGGCGGGCGATGACCCGGCTGACCGTCACCAACTCGGGGAAGCAGACGGCCTCCTACGCGGTCCTGGTCAACTTCCGCAACGCGGACAAGGACCTGGTCGACGCCGTGGTGGTGACCGTCTCCTCGGCCGCGCCGCACACCCCCGTGAAGGTCACCGCGCGCAGCCACCGCAAGCTCTCCGGAAAGATCACCGCACAGGTCGGCACCGCGGTGCGCTACTGAGCGCCGCGGCGCCGGTACCGGTGTTCGGGGCGGCTCCTTATCGAACCGCCCCTCGCTGCGCTGCTCCTCGTCGTCTCGTCCCCCGGCTCCTCGAGCGTTGCCCGGCTCAGGCGGCGAGCACCTTGGCCTTGGCCCGCTCGTACTCCTCGGCGGTGATGTCACCGTGGTCCTTCAGCTCCACCAGCCGTGACAACTCCGCGGCGCGGCCGGTTCCGGCGGTCGTGCGCACGAACTCCCGGAAGTCCTCGTCGGCCTTCTCCGCCCGCGCCATCTGGCGCTCGCCCATGCCCTTGCCGCGGGCCATGAGATACACGAAGACACCGAGGAAGGGCAGGATCACCACGAAGACCGTCCAGCCGGCCTTGGCCCAGCCACTCAGCGAGTCATCACGGAAGATGTCGCCGAAGACGTGGAACAGCAGTATCAGCCACAGGACCCAAAGGAAGATCCACATCGTGGTCCAGAACACATTCAGCAGTGGGTAGTCCATCGTCTGCCTCCCGTCGGACACGCCCGGCGGGATCGCAAGGACCCCACCCGGGCCCACATCTCCAGGCTACGTCCGTTGACCGGACCGCCCCGGTCGGCGCAAGCCCGGATGCCGGACGGGCGCGGGTGCGGGGGAATGGGAGTGGAGAGACGAAGGGCGGCCAATGGACCTCCAGATCCTTCCGCTCGCCGTCACCATGATGGCGGGTCCGCAGATCGTGGCCGCTGTGATCCTCGTGACCACGCGGCGGCCGGTACGTGTCTCGCTGGCGTTCCTGCTGGGCGTGGCGATCGCGACGACGGCCGGAGTCGCCCTCACCCGGGGGATCTTCGCGCTGCTGGGCAACGCGGTGTCCCCGGGCAGCCCCGAGCAGCCCGGGTCGGCCGCCACCGTGCTCCAACTGGTGCTGGTCGGGCTACTGATGGCGGCCGCGGTGAAGAACTACGTGAAGCGCGAGACCGTGGAACCGCCGAAGTGGCTGGGCTCTCTGATGGAGGCGGATCCCGGCAAGGCGTTTGTCACCGGGCTCCTGATCATCCTCTGTATGCCGTCCGACATCGCGGTCATGCTGACCGTGGGGGCCTCGCTGGAGCAGTATGGCGCGGGTCTGGTGGAGGCGCTGCCGTTCATCGGGCTCACCGTGCTGATCGCCGCGCAGCCGCTGCTGGTCTATCTGCTCTTCGGCAACCGGGCGCGGGAGGCCATGCCCCGGCTACGGGAGCGGCTGAGCAGCCACAGCTGGGTGGTCAATATCGCGGCCTGCCTGATCTTCATCGTGCTGATCCTCACCTGAGGATCGTGTTGATCCTCATCTGAAGCCGACCTCGTGGGGCCTTAAGCGCCTCAGCCCTTGAGACGGCCGCGGTCGGCACCGCCGGTGCGGCCGGTCGCGGCCAGCAGGGCGATCACCGCGAGCGCGGCCAGCAGGATCAGCACCAGGAACACCACGGTGAGCACGGTGGGGTGGTTCCACAGGGCGAACACCCCGACCGGCCCCAGCAGGGCCCCGGTGGTCAGCCCCCGCCGGTGGTCCGCCGTCCAGGTCCCGGCCCGTCCGGTGCGCATCCCGTGGGCGGCGCCCCAGCGCGCGGCGGTGTCGGCGGCATGCTCGGCGGTGCCGCGCACCGCGCGCGGCAGCCGTCCGGGCCCGGCGAGATACGCGCCGAGGGCGACCACGAGGCAGAGCACCAGCACGGTGACCACGGTGACCCGCAGGAAGTGCACCACGGTGTCGAAGATGGCCGAGGCGGCGGCCCGGGAGAGCACGCTCGGCGGTACATGGTCCAGGTAGTAGCGGCGGCCCACGGCCAGGGCGAGTACCAGCAGGAGCGAGGCGGCCGCGGCGCCCAGGGCGGCGCGGGCCAGGGCGCGGCGGCGCCGGTGGGCGAGCAGTACGCCGGTGCCGCCGAGGGCGAAGGTCAGCAGCGGGAGCCAGTTCCCGGCCAGGTCGAGCAGCCGGGCCGAACGTCTGATGGTGTCCAGTTGGTCGGAGTGGAAGAGGATCAGCTTCTGGTTGATGTCGGGGATGCCCGCGGCGGACGGGAACCCGGCGGACATCAGTTGATGTCTGACCCGGTCCACGGCGGGGCCCACGTTGAGCACGACGGTGTCGCCCTCGACGCCGACCGGCCCGTGGCGCTTGCCGGTCAGGGCGTCCACGACGGCGGTGTGGGCGGCCCGGTTGGCACCGGTCCACACCGCGGCGAACTGCTCGCTGTGCACGATGTGCGCGGCGACCCTCCGCACCGCCTGGTCGAGGGCGAAGTCCAGTTGCGGGGCCAGCCCCTCGACGGTGTCGGCGGCCTTCGGCGGAAGGCCCTGGGCGCGCATCCAGTCGGCGATGTCCTCGGTGAACTCCTGGCTGTCGCGGCGCATGTCGACTGCCTCGCCGACCCGCCGCACGGCGGTGTCCTGGATGGCCGGATCGGTGGCGAGCGGGGCGACGGTCGCCACGAAGCGGTCGGTGTTCAGGACGTTGTCGTGGACCCATACGGTCAGCACCGACGCCGGGACGAGCAGACAGGCCAGCAGGATCAGCAGGGCCGAGACGGCCCTGCTGACGAGCTGTCCGGGCCCCCGCTGCCACGCCCCGGCGCCGTCCCGCCCGGCCGGGGCGGACGGCTCCGGCGGGGGCGTACCCGGCGGGTCGTCATGGGCGCTCGCCATGCCACCATCTCCGGCCCTCCCCGGCGGTGCCGCATCCCGGGTGACACGTCCGGGTGAGCAAATGTGGCCGGGCGGGTCATGCGTCCGGATGACGGGCGAACGGGGTACGGGCCAGGTCCTGTCCGGTGGATCTTCGCGGATCAGCCCGCGGCGTCTGGTGCAGGGGGGCACCTCCCAGCGTTAGCCGGGGGAGGATCGCAAGGCGGAGGGTCGTCCTCGTACCGGGTCGTACTCGGACGATCCCGACAACGCAGCGAGGTGCCGTGCCAGGCATCGCGGGCCCGCGAAGATCCGCCGGACAGGGCCCAGGGGTGGCCGGCGGTGTTCCGGGATCAGCCCGCGGACGTCCCCGGGGCGCGACCGGCGAGCGCGTCGAGCTCGGCGCGGGCCAGTCCGGTCAGCCGCTCGACCTCGGCGGCGTCCAGCGCCCCGCAGTCCAGGCCGCGCAGCAGATGGCCGCTGAGCGCGCGGGCGGTGGCGGGTTCGTCCATCACGGCACCGCCCGCGCGCCGTACATAGGCGGACAGCCGCTCCGCGGCGGCCTCCAGGCCCTCGCGGTAGAAGCCGTAGACGGCGGCGTAGCGGGTGGGGAGATGGCCGGGGTGCATGTCCCAGCCCTGGTAGTACGCACGGGCCAAGGAGCGCCGGACGAGGCGGTGGTGGAGCCGCCAGGCGTCGTGGACGCGCTCGGCCGGGCCGATGGGCAGGACGTTGGTCGAGCCGTCGGAGAGCCGGACACCGGTGCCCGCGGCGGCCACCTGCATCACGGCCTTGGCGTGGTCGGCGACGGGGTGGTCCAGGGACTGGTGGGCGGGGCTGACCCCGCAGGCGGCGCTGTAGTCGAAGGTGCCGTAGTGCAGTCCGGTGGCGCGCCCCTGGGCGGCGTCGATCATCCTGGCGACGGTGGCGCGGCCGTCGGGGCCGAGGACGGCCTGGGTGGTCTCGATCTGGATCTCGAAGCCGATCCGGCCCGGGGTCAGTCCGCGGGCCCGCTCGAACTCCTCGCACAGCCGCGCCATCGCGGTGATCTGCTCGGGATAGGTGACCTTGGGCAGGGTGAGCACCAGACCGTCGGGGAGCCCGCCGGAGTTCATCAGCCCGGTGAGGAAGATGTCCAGGGTGCGGATGCCACGGTCGCGGACGGCGGCCTCCAGGCACTTCATCCGGATACCGAGGTACGGCGGCGCGGTGCCGTCGGCGTGGGCGGCGGCGACCAGGGAGGCGGCGCGGGCGGCCGCGGCGTCCTCCTCGGCGTCGGGGCGCGGGCCGTAGCCGTCCTCGAAGTCGATGCGCAGATCCTCGACCGGTTCGCGCTCCAGCTTGGCGCGCACCCGGCGGTGCACGGGCTCGGCGAGTTCACCGGGGATGCCGAGGACGGCGGCGAGGGAGGCGGCGTCGGGGGCGTGTTCGTCGAGGGCGGCCAGCGCCTGGTCGCCCCAGGAGCGGATGGTGTCGGCCGCGAAGGCGTCGGCGGGGACGTAGACGGTGTGGACGGGCTGGCGGGTGCCGGGATCGCCGGGGTAGCGGCGGGCGAGTTCGGCGTCGACGGCGGCGAGGGAGGCGGCGATGCCCTCGCGTACCGCACCCGGAAGGCTGGTCTCCACCGTTTCGCGCCGGACCATTCCCGCACCTCCACGCCTCGACCGCACGGATCCACGCTTTCAACAATTCGTTGAATGAACGTATCCGGGCGGCAGGAGCGGGTCAACACCCGCGCCCGGCGGGCGGGAACGCGCGACGACGGCCGTGGGGCCCCGTACGCGGTGTGCGACGTACGGGGCCCCACGGGCGGGCTCGGCGGAGATCAGCCCTTGCGGGACTTGACCTCTTCGGTGAGCTGCGGGACGACCTCGAAGAGGTCACCGACCACGCCGTAGTCGACCAGGTCGAAGATCGGGGCCTCGGCGTCCTTGTTGATGGCCACGATGGTCTTCGAGGTCTGCATACCGGCGCGGTGCTGGATCGCGCCGGAGATGCCCGCCGCGATGTACAGCTGTGGCGAGACCGACTTGCCGGTCTGGCCCACCTGGCTGGTGTGCGGGTACCAGCCCGCGTCCACCGCGGCGCGCGAGGCGCCCACGGCGGCGCCCAGCGAGTCGGCGAGCGCCTCGACGACGGGGAAGTTCTCCGCGCCGCCCACACCACGGCCACCGGAGACCACGATCGCGGCCTCGGTCAGCTCCGGACGGCCGGTCGACTCGCGCGGGGTGCGGGAGACGACCTTGGTGCCGGTGGCCTGGTCACCGAAGGAGACGCTCAGCGGCTCCACGGTGCCCGCGGCCGGAGCGGCCTCCGGGGCGGCCGAGTTGGGCTTGACAGTGATGACCGGCGTGCCCTTGGAGACCCGGGACTTGGTGGTGAACGCGGCGGCGAAGACCGACTGGCTCGCCACCGGGCCCTCGTCACCGGCCTCCAGGTCGACGGCGTCGGTGATGATGCCGGAGCCGATGCGGAGCGCGAGCCGGGCCGCGATCTCCTTGCCCTCCGCGGAGGACGGCACCAGCACGGCGGCCGGGGAGACAGCCTGGTACGCCGCCTCCAGCGCGTCCACCTTCGGGACCACCAGGTAGTCGGCGAACTCGGGCGCGTCGGCGGTGAGGACCTTGACCGCGCCGTACTCGGCGGCGGTGGCGGCGGTGGCCTCGGCACCGGCGCCGAGGGCCACGGCCACCGGCTCGCCGATACGGCGGGCCAGGGTCAGCAGCTCCAGGGTGGGCTTGCGGACGGCACCGTCCACATGGTCGACATAGACGAGGACTTCAGCCATGGGAATCGCTCTCCTGCGAAATGCGAGATGTCGGGGGCGGTGGGACGGCGCGGCTCAGATGAACTTCTGGCCGGCCAGGAACTCGGCGAGCTGCTTACCGCCCTCGCCCTCGTCCTTGACGATCGTGCCCGCGGTGCGGGCCGGGCGCTCCGTGGCGGAGTCGACCGCGGTCCAGGCACCGTCCAGACCGACCTCGTCCCCGTCGATCTCCAGGTCGTCCAGGTCCCAGGAGGTCACCGGCTTCTTCTTGGCGGCCATGATGCCCTTGAAGGACGGGTAGCGGGCCTCGCCCGACTGGTCGGTCACCGACACCACGGCCGGGAGCGACGCCTCGAGCTGCTCGGTGGCCGTGTCGCCGTCGCGGCGGCCCTTGACGGTGCCGTCCTCGACCGAGACCTCCGACAGCAGGGTGACCTGGGGAACGCCCAGGCGCTCGGCCAGCAGCGCCGGAAGGACACCCATGGAGCCGTCGGTGGACGCCATACCGCAGATCACCAGGTCGTAACCGGTCTTCTCGACGGCCTTGGCCAGCACCAGCGAGGTGCCCAGCACATCGGTGCCGTGCAGATCGTCGTCCTCGACGTGGACGGCCTTGTCCGCCCCCATGGACAGCGCCTTGCGCAGCGCGTCCTTGGCGTCCTCCGGACCCACGGTCAGCACCGTGATCTCCGCGTCGTCCGCCTCGTCGGCGATCTGGAGCGCCTGCTCGACCGCGTACTCATCCAGCTCCGAGAGCAGGCCGTCCACATCGTCGCGGTCGACAGTCAGGTCTTCGGCGAAGTGCCGGTCGCCGGTGGCGTCGGGCACGTACTTCACACAGACAACGATCCTCAAGCTCACGCCGGCTCTCCTACTGCATCGTCTCTTCCGAGCTGCCTTGTGCTGGCAGCATAGGCGCCTTCGGGGGCGGTATCCGTTCGGTTCCCGGCCGAAGCGGCCCCCGTACCGAACGAAATATTACTCGTCAGTACAGCCAGCTCATTCCCTGTTCGCAAGCCGTATGAACTGTGACGTTGCCAACGGACGATCAGCGGGACTTCTCAGTCCCGAAGTGCGTTGAAGCGACCCTGGTGGTACAGCAGCGGACGGCCCGCCCCCGCCGGATCCCCGGCGGTCACCTCGCCGATGACCAGATGGTGGTCACCGGCGGGTATCCGGGCCGCCACCCGGCACACCAGCCACCCCAGTACCCCGTCCAGCAGTGGTACCCCCTCCGGCCCCGGGCGCCAGCCGGTGCCCGGCCCGAAGCGGTCCGCACCACTGCGGGCGAACGTCTCGGCCAGCTCCCGCTGGTGCTCCCCCAGGATGTGCACGCCGACATGCCCGGCCTCGGCGATCACCGGCCAGCTCGAGGAGGCGGTGCCCACGCCGAAGGAGAGCAGCGGGGGCTCAGCGGCCACGGAGGCGAGCGAGGTCGCGGTGAACCCCACGGGCTTCTCGCCGCGCGCGGTGATCACGGCCACCCCGGCCGCATGCCGCCGGAAGACCGAGCGGAGCAGCGTGGAGGGGTCGACGGCAGCGGAGAAGTGGGAGGTGGGTTCGGACGCGGCGAGCCGGGGCGTGCCCAGTTCGGGCGTTGCCGTCATGAAGGTGCCCTTCTGCGGGAGAGTACGAGCGGGGGGAGCCGTTGATTCGTCGTCGCTCACCCGCCCGGAAAGCGTGCGCTCGCGGTCCGCAGCAGATCCACGTGCACGCGTCCGTAGAGAAGGAGTCCAGGCCGCATGACGTTCACCCTGACGACGCCCGGAGCACACCGTCAAGTGCGGGCCGGGATGGGGGTCGTCACACCGCATCACCCAAGGCGGCGATGACATCGGCCCGGCGGGGCTGTCCGGCGGCGCGGCGGACGATCCGGCCGGAGGCGTCCAGCACCAGCACGGTGGGGGTCCGGACCACGTCCAGTGCCCGCACCAGCTCCAGCCGCGCCTCGGCGTCGATCTCGAGGTGGACCACGCCGTCCACCATCGCGGCGACCTCGCCCAGCGTCCGCCGGGTGGCCCGGCAGGGCTGGCAGAAGGCGCTGGAGAACTGGACGAGCGTCGCCCGCCGTCCCAGTTCTCCGCCCAGCTCGGCGGCGCTCAGCCGCCCGCTCCGGTCCCCGTCGCGCACCTCGCCGTCCTTCCTTCACCCGTTCGTCGGCCACCCTTGGGCCGTCCCTCATGCAGCGTTTCCGCGCCCGTGGAGATTCCCGGACGTGATGAGGATCTCCCGGCAGGGCCGTGCCGTGCGGTAGCCCCAGAACCCGACATCGGGCAGCATCTGGCAGAAGCCGCAAACCTACGGCCGCGTAACTTCCGCCGGGAGAGCCCTCCCCGGAACATCGACGAAGGGTCCCTCTATGGCAGAGCTCGTCTACCCGCCGGTCGTCGGCGTCGCCCACACGATGTTCAAGGCGATGGATCTGCGCTTCGACATCAAGGGCACCGAGAATGTCCCGCAGCGGGGCGGCGCGGTTCTGGTCAGCAACCACATCGGCTATCTCGACTTCGTCTTCTGCGGGCTGACCGCCCGTCCGTCGAAGCGGCTGGTGCGGTTCATGGCGAAGGAGTCGGTCTTCCGGCACAAGGTGTCCGGACCGCTGATGCGCGCCATGAAGCACATCCCGGTGGACCGGGCGGCGGGTATGGAGGCGTACAAGCACGCCCTGAAGGCGCTGCGCTCGGGCGAGATCATCGGGGTCTTCCCGGAGGCGACCATCTCGCGCTCGTTCACCCTGAAGAACTTCAAGACCGGCGCGGCACGACTGGCCCAGGAGGCGGGCGTTCCGCTGCTGCCGATGGCGCTGTGGGGCACCCAGCGGCTGTGGACCAAGGGCCACAAGCGGGCGCTGGGCCGCAACCACTTCCCGATCACCATGCGGATCGGGGAGCCGATGGAGGCCGATCCCAGCGAGCCGTCGGGCACCCTGACCGAGCGGCTGCGGGGCCGGGTCCAGGAGCTGCTGGAGGCGGCGCAGCGGGCGTATCCGGTACGGCCGAAGGACCCGGACGACACCTGGTGGGTCCCGGCCCACCTCGGCGGTACGGCGCCCACCCCGGCCGAGGCGCTGGCCCTGGACCGCGGCCGCTGAGCGCTCCGCCGGAAGTGCCGCGAGGTGCCGTCGTTCGTCCGCGGCTGCCTCGTGGCTGGTCGCGCCCACGCGGCGGAGCCGCACATCGGCACAGCCCCGCGCCCCTTCGGGGCGCAACCGAACCGCACCGGACGTCAGCGGGTCCGCTCGGAGACGCGGACACGACATGAGGGGCGGGCCGCTTGTGCGGTCCGCCCCTCATGCGTCGATCGCGTCGATCGCCCGGCGCTACGCCTTGCCCATCTCTTCCTTCAGCGCCGCGACAAAGCCGTCGACGTCCTCCTCGGTGGTGTCGTAGGAGCACATCCAGCGCACATCGCCGACCGCCTCGTCCCAGAAGTAGAAGCGGTACCGCTTCTGGAGGCGTTCGCTCACATCGTGCGGCAGCCGGGCGAAGACCGCGTTGGCCTGGACCGGGTAGAGGATCTTCACCCCGTCCACCTCGCGCACGCCCTCGGCAAGACGCCGGGCCATGGCGTTGGCCTGGCGGGCGTTGCGCAGCCACAGATCGCGTGCGAGCAGCGCCTCGAGCTGGACGGAGACGAACCGCATCTTGGAGGCGAGCTGCATGGACAGCTTGCGCAGATGCTTCATGGCGTGCCCGACGTCCGGGTTGAGCACCACGACGGCCTCGCCGAACAGCATGCCGTTCTTGGTGCCGCCGAACGACACGATGTCCACGCCCGCCACATTGGTGAACGACCGCATCGGCACATCCAGGGACGCGGCCGCGTTGGCTATCCGGGCCCCGTCCAGATGGACCTTCATCCCCCGCTCATGGGCGTGGTCGCAGATGGCCCGGATCTCGTCCACCGTGTAGACCGTGCCCAGCTCGGTGTTCTGGGCGATCGAGACGACCTGTGGCATCGCCCGGTGCTCGTCGTCCCAGCCCCACGCCTGGCGGTCGATGAGGTCGGGGGTGAGCTTGCCGTCCTCGGTGGGCACGGTGAGCAGCTTGAGCCCGCCGACGCGCTCGGGGGCGCCGCATTCGTCGACGTTGATATGCGCGGTCTCGGCGCAGACGACGGCGCCCCAGCGGTCGGTGAGGGCCTGAAGGGCGACGACATTGGAGCCGGTGCCGTTGAAGACCGGGAACGCCTGGGCGTCGGGGCCGAAGTGGCTGCGCATGATGAACTGGAGGTGCGCGGTGTAGTCGTCCTCACCGTAGGCGACCTGGTGGCCTTCGTTGGCGAGGGCGAGCGCGGCGAGGATCTCCGGATGCGCCCCCGCGTAGTTGTCGCTGGCGAATCCGCGTATCTCGGGGTCGTGATGGCGACGGGCGTCGGTCCTCACGGCTTGGGGGTCAGCCACAGGCGGGTTCCGTTCACTTCCTGGGCGGGCCGGTCCCAGACCCCGGTGATGGCCTCGGCCAGCTCCTTGGCGTCCGTGAAGCCCGCGAACTTCGCGTTGGGGCGTTCCGCGCGCATGGCGTCGTGCACCAGCGCCTTGATCACCAGGATGACAGCGGCGGCCGACGGCCCGCCCTCGCCCCCCAGTTTGCGGAAGGAGTCGCCGAGCGCGAGCGTCCATGCCTCGGCGGCGGCCTTGGCCGCGGCGTACGCGGCGTTGCCCGCGGTGGGCTGGGACGCGCCCGCCGCGCTGACCAGCACATAGCGGCCCTTGCCGCTGCGCTGGAGGGCGTCGTGGAAGGCGAGCGAGGTGTGCTGGGCGGTGCGGATCAGCAGATTGTGCAAGGTGTCCCAGTCGGCGAGCGGGGCGTCGGCGAAGGTCTTGCTGCCGCGCCAGCCGCCGACCAGGTGCACCAGGCCGTCGACCCGGCCGAACTCCTTCTCGGTGCGGTCGGCCCACTCCCGGGTCGCCCCCAGGTCCAGCAGGTCCACGGTGTCGCCGGTGACGGTGGCGCCGCCATGGGCGTAACGCGCGGCGTCCACCGCCTCGGCCAGCCGGGCCGGGTCGGCGTCGGAGGCCACGACGGTGGCTCCGGCCTCGGCGAGCCGGAGCAGTGTGGCGCGGCCCGCGGGGCCGGCCGCCCCCGCCACCGCCACGACCGCGCCCTCGAGGGGGCCCTTGCCGCCCGGCTCGTTGGGGCTCGGGCTCGACGTCGGTGTGGTCATGTTCGTTGCCTCCTCGGTGTTCCCTGCCGCATGTCCGTCCGTCTGTCCGTCGACGGGGCTCATGCGGCCGCCCGCACATCGTCGTCGGCCGTGATCCCCTTGGTGGAGGCAACCACGTCACGCAGCTTCTTGGCGAGGGCCTCGTAGAACATGCTCAGCGGAAACTCGTCGGGAAGCACGTCGTCGACGAGCTTGCGCGGCGGCTGGGTCAGGTCCAGGGCGTCGGGGCCCTTGGCCCACACCGAGCCGGGGTGCGGTGCCAGATAGGTGGACACCAGCTCGTACGCCTTGAACCAGTGGACCAGCTTGGGGCGGTCGATACCGTCGCGGTAGAGCTTCTCGATCTCGCCGCACAGCTGATTGGTGACCTGCGAGGCGCGGGACCAGTCGATGTGCAGGGTGTTGTCCGTCCAGCGTACGACGTCGTGCTGGTGGAGGTAGGCGAAGAGCAACTGGCCGCCGAGGCCGTCGTAGTTGCGGACGCGGTCGCCGGTGACCGGGAAGCGGAACATCCGGTCGAAGATCACGGCGTACTGCACGTCGCGGGCCTGGGCGACGCCCTCGGCCTCCAGCTTCACGGCCTCCTTGAAGGCGGTGAGGTCACAGCGCAGCTCCTCCAGGCCGTACATCCAGAACGGCTGCCGCTGCTTGATCATGAAGGGGTCGAAGGGCAGGTCACCGTGGCTGTGGGTGCGGTCGTGGACCATGTCCCACAGGGCGAACGCCTCCTGGCAGCGGTGCTGGTCGGCCAGCATCTCCGCGATGTCCTCGGGGAGTTCGATGCCCAGGGCGCGGACGGCGGCCTCGCTGACCCGGCGGAAGCGGGCGGCCTCGCGGTCGCAGAAGATCCCGCCCCAGCTGAACCGCTCGGGGGCCTCACGGACGGCGATGGTCTCCGGGAAGAGCACCGCGGAGTTGGTGTCGTACCCGGCGGTGAAGTCCTCGAAGGCGAGGCCGAGGTAGAGCGGGTTGTCGTAGCGGGTGCGCTCCAGCTCGGCCAGCCAGTCCGGCCAGACCATGCGCAGCACGACGGCTTCCAGATTGCGGTTCGGATTGCCGTTCTGCGTGTACATGGGGAAGACGACCAGGTGCTGGCGGCCGTCGGTCCGCCCCTGGGCGGGCTGGAAGGCCAGCAGCGAGTCCAGGAAGTCGGGCACCTCGAAACCGCCGTCGGCCCAGCGGCGCAGATCGGCGACCAGCGCACGGTGGTACTCGGCGTTGTGCGGGAGCAGCGGAGCCAGCTCCTCGATCGCCTTGATCACCCGATCGGCGGCAGCCGCCGCGGTGGCACGGGAGGGCGCGCCCTCGGCGTCGAAGTCGATCGAACCGTCCTTGGACTGCCACGGGCGAATCGTTTCGACAGCATCCTTCAGAGCCAGCCATGCCGGGCGCTCGACAACACGCTCCGCAGGCAGAACGCCACCGTCCGCTATGGCGGACGAAAGGATTTCCGTCATGACCTCTCCTTCGCCGAAGAAACTATCGTGATCCCACGGTATCCATGGACGCTTCTTTCGCTCAAGAGGCGTTACCGGAAATTGTCCTGCCTCACACCCGCGGTACCGCTGTTTTTCCTGCCCCATACGGGCCAACCCATGCCCCGGCCGTGCTTCAGCCTTCCTGTCACGGTCGGCCGTTAGGCTGTGCGCCCGTCCGGGCAGCCCGCCGCCACCACCCCCGTCGGCGGCCGACAGAACAGCGAGACAGCCTTGTCTTTTCTCACCATCGGACACCGTGGAGTGATGGGCGTCGAGCCGGAGAACACCCTGCGCTCGTTCGTTCGCGCCGAGCACGAGGGTCTGGACGTCATCGAGCTGGACCTGCACCTCAGCAAGGACGGCGCGCTGGTGGTGATGCATGACGCCGAGGTGGACCGGACGACCGACGGCACCGGGCCGATCAGCGACCGCACCCTCGCCGAGCTGCGCGAGCTGGACGCCGGGCAGGGCGAGCGAATCCCGGTCTTCGAGGAGGTCGTGGACGCGGTGCGGGCACCCCTCCAGGCCGAGATCAAGGACGTGGCGGCCGCGCGGGCGCTGGCGGAGGTCCTGACCCGGCGCAATCTGCTGGACCGGGTGGACGTCATCTCCTTCCACGACGAGGCGCTCGCCGAGATCCGCACCCTGCTGCCGGAGGTGCGCACCGCGCTCGTCGCCAGCCGCTACGGCCTGGACGTGATCGACCGGGCACGCACGGTGAGCGCCGGAATGCTGGTGCTCAACATCCGCAGGCTGACCCTGGAGCTGGTGGAGCGGGCCCATGCCGCCGACCTCAAGGTCATCGGCTGGACGGTGAACACCCCCGACCATCTGAAGCTGGCCCGCGGGCTCGGCCTGGACGGCGGCACCACCGACTTCCCGGAGATCCGGCGGGCGGCGCGCTACACGGCGTGAAACGAGCCGCGGGCCCGCGGAACCGCCGCATCGGGTGCGTAGGGTCGCGGACATGGTGCACGTACTGAGCAGCCGCACACTGCTGCGGCCGACGGACCCCGAGCGCTCCCGGGCGTTCTACGGCGAGGCGCTCGGGCTCGCGGTCTACCGCGAGTTCGGGACCGGACCTGAGCGCGGCACGGTCTACTTCCTCGGCGGCGGCTTCCTCGAGCTCTCCGGCCGCTCCGACACCCCGCCCGCGCCGGGCCTCCAGCTGTGGCTCCAGGTCGCGGACGCGGCGGCGGCGTACGAGGAGCTGACCGCGCGGGGCGTGGAGGTGCTGCGGCCGCCGGTCCAGGAGCCGTGGGGGCTGGTCGAGATGTGGATCGCGGACCCGGACGGCGTGCGGATCGCGGTCGTGGAGGTCCCGGAGGACCATCCGCTGCGCTACCGGCCCTGACGCCCAGCAGGGGAGGGCCCGCGCCCGCGACAGGGCGTACGGATACGGGTACGGGTCAGCCGGGCTGGCCGCTGTCCTTCATCTCGCCCCAGCCGTGCCAGCGGTCGATGCCGATCCAGGCGCTGACCCGGGCCCGGTCCCGCTGCGGGTAGTCCTGGCCGATGTAGTGCCGGGCCAGCCGGTCGATATCGGCCAGGTCCGTGTCCTCGCGCAGCTCGACAACGCGACCGATGACGCTGATGTGGGTGTACCAGTTGTGCTCGTCCAGCACGGTGAGGGTCACCCGGGGGTCGTCGCGGATGTGCTGGAGCCGCTTGCGCCCCTCGTCCATGTTGACCAGGATCCGGCCGTCGTCCCACAGGTACCAGGTGGCCGTGGACACCGGCTGGCCGTCGGGCCGCAGCGTGGCGATGACGGCGCTGTTGACCTTCTTCAGCATGGCGACGGCGGCCTCGGGAAGCGGGGGGTTCGACACGGGCTCTCCTTCGGTGATCCATGGGCGGCGTGTTCACCGTGCCACACCCCGGCGCCGCCGGAACTCCTCGAGCCAGCCCCGGATCTGCGCGTCGTCATGGAGCGGGCAGCCGTCCGGCCCGGGAAGGTCGACCCCGTACAGCAGCTCCAGCGCCCAGCGGCTCGGCTCGTCCAGGGCGAGCGTGTCATCGGTGAGCCACTGGGCGGCCCACCGGTCGGCGGCGTCCCGGCTCAGCCGCCCCTCGACCAGGGCGACGAGACGGGCCTCGATCTCGTCGTGGATGTCGTGGATGTCGTGGTTGTCGTGGTTGTCGGGGACGGGGTGGACGTCGTGGTCGGGGTGGACGGGGTGGCTCACCCGGCGGCTCCTCTCCATCCGCCGCACCGTAGCGCGTGGCCCGGACACCCTCGGTGCGCTCCCCCACTGCGCCTGTGCGCTCCCGTAGTCCGGGGTGGACCGGGGAATCCTGCCGGTACACATCCGTCCCGGGAGGTGTGCCGTGCACGGACCGCCGCTCGTCGGCTGGCTGTTGGTCGTGCTGTGCGCGGCGAGCGGTGCGTACTGCCTGGTGCGGATGCGGGGCGAGCCACCGGGCGCGAGGCGACGAGCCGCGGGGGCCGAGGCGCTGATGGGCTGGGGGATGGCGGTGATGGCGGTGCCGTCCGCCGTGCTGGATCCGCGGCCCTGGGGGCCGCCCGCCTTCGCCGTGGTCTTCGGTGTCGCGGCGGTGCGGGTGCTGCTGCCGGTGCGCGGGGGCGCGGGGTGGTGCGGACACCATCTGCACCACGCCATAGGGGCGTTGGCGATGGTCTATACGGCGCTCGCCATGACACCGGGCACCACCGGCGGCCATGAGCACTCCGGCGCCCTGGCGCAGGGGCGGATGGCGGCGGGCGTACCGCTGCTCACCGGAGCGCTGCTCGCCTACTTCGCCGTCTATGTGGTGCGCTGCGGGCTGCGGCTGGTACCGCTCACGGACAGCGGCGCGGGCGGCGGCGCGGGCGGCGGCGCGGACGGCGGGACGCACCGCGGCACCCGCCCCGTCGCCTGGTCGCGGCGGCCCGAGCTGGGGCATGCGTGCAGGCTCTCGATGGCGATCGGGATGTTCGCCATGCTCCTCACGCTCTGAACCATGCGCGGACGCGCCGTGGTGTGCGTCACTTCGCCCGCGGGACCGTACCCCGGCCCGACCCCGCGCCCATAGGGTGACGGCCATGATGGTCCCGCTCGTACTGATGGGCCTGGGCGCACTGGCGGCGGCAATGGCGCCACGCCTGATGTCCCGCTCCGACTGGGTCGACCGCGAACCCATACTCGCCCTCTGGGTGTGGCAGTGCGTCGTCGTCGCCGTGCTGCTGTGCTGTGCGCTCACCATGGCGCTCACCGCCGCGGCCGCCTCGGAGGCCGTACGCGGGAACGTTTTCGCGGCCGCGCCCCACGGCGTGGTGGAGGCATACGCACTCGGCGGCTACGGGCCGTGGGCCGCGCCGGTGGCCCTCGCGCTCGCCTCCGGAGCGGTGTGGAGCGCGGTGATGCTCACCCGCGAGATCCGCCGCGCCCGTGCCTCGCGCAAGCGGCACCGGGCCGAACTCCTCGTCCGCTCACCGGTGTTGCCCGGTGAGGAGCCCTCCGGGGACCGTCTTGTCGTACTCGAGAGCGACCGGCCCGACGCCTGGCTGCTGCCGGGCCCCACTCCTCAACTGGTCATCACCACCGCCGCGCTGCGCCGCCTCGAAGGCCGTCGGCTCGATGCCGTCATCGCCCATGAGCAGGGCCACGCGCGCGCCCGGCACCACTGGCTCCAGCACTGCTCGGGAGCGCTGGCCGGCGGCTTTCCGCAGGTGCCGGTCTTCGCGGCGTTCCGTGACGAGGTGCACCGGCTGGTGGAGCTGGCCGCCGACGACTCCGCCTCGCGCCGCTTCGGGCGGACCACCACCGCGCTGGCGCTGGTCGAACTCAATGAGGACCGCGGGGTGTTCGGCCCCTGCCCCAGCGGTCTCGCCCAGGTGCCGCAGCGGGTGGACCGGCTGCTGGCGCCCGCCTCACGCCTCCCGGTGGGGCGCCGCTGGCGGCTGACGGCAGCGGCGGTGCTCGTACCGGTCGTACCGCTGCTGGTGACGCTGGTCCCGGCACTGCGGGTGCTGGGCTGAGAGAGCCCGCTGCTGGGCTGAGCTGCGGGTGCTGGGCTGAGGGAGCCCGCCCGGTCGTACTCCCCCGCCGCGGCCCGCCTGCCACCACCCTCCTGGCACCCGGCCCGGCCCGTCGGCGATCATCGGAGACATGCAGCCGCCGTTCCGCCACCCCGGTCGCACCTCGGCCGTGCTCCTCGCGCTCTTCCTGCTCCTGCTCGCGCCAGTGGCCGCCTCCTGGGGGCCACTGGACCGCGCCGACCGGGACATCGCGGTGTCCCTGCACCACTCCGCCGTGACGCACCACGGCTGGACCGAGACCACCCGGGTGCTGTCGGACTGGGTCTGGGACCCCTGGACGATGCGTGCGCTGCTGGCGCTGGTGGTGGGGTGGCTGCTGTGGCGCCGGGAGTGGCGGCTCGCCGTATGGGTCGCGGCCACGGCGGCGCTGGGCACCCTGCTCCAGCAAGGGATCAAGGCGGCCGTCGGCCGGGAGCGTCCGCACTGGCCCGATCCGGTGGACTCCGCGCACTACGCCGCCTTCCCGTCCGGCCACGCGCTCACCGCTACCGTGGCCTGCGGTCTGCTGCTGTGGGTGATGACGCTGCACGGAGCGCGGGACCGGTGGCTGCGGCTCGTGGCGGTGGCCGGTGCGGTGTCGGTATGCGGCGTGGGCTTCACCCGGCTGTATCTCGGGGTGCATTGGCCCAGCGATGTGCTGGGCGGCTGGTTGCTGGGGGCCGCGCTGGTGTATGCCGCGGCCGCCGCGTATCCGTACACGGTGCGCGGCGGCAGGTCCGAAGGAGACGAACGGTGACCGGGGAGGCCGGAGGCCGCTCCCTGGCCCGCCCGTATTCTTGACGGGCCCCCGCGCCGGCGCGGGCCCCACCACTACCCGCCGTCACGGGCACCGAGAGGTATCTGCCGCACTGTCCGGCCCCGGCACCGCCCAGGCCGCGATCGGCGGCGGATGACCCGGGCCCCACCGCGGTCCGGTGGGCGGCACGTTGTACGAGCAAGGGTTGTACGAGCAGGGCAGGGAGGCACGATGCTGACGCTGCGATCCGACGAGGTGTCCCTTGCCGATGCCCGGGATCTCGTCGGCGCGTTCCTCGCCGAACACTGCCCGGCCGTGGACGCGTCGGTGGTGAAGACCGTCATCAGCGAGCTGATCACCAACGCGATCCGGCACACCTCCGGCTCCTGGTCGCTGACCGCGACGCTGGCCGACGGCGTCTTCGTCGTCGGCGTCCACGACAGCAGCAGCAGTCCGCCCGTTCCGCGTCCCGGTGTGTCGGACGGCAGCGGCGGCTGGGGGATGCACATCATCAGCCGGCTGGCCCGGCGGATGGAGGTCACGCTCACCGCGCAGGGCAAGACCGTCGCCGTCCAGTGGCCGGTCACCGGCGACCGCGTCTGAACCGGGACCGGTGCGCCTCTGACCCGGCAGGGCCTTTTCGGGTTGATCCAGGCAAAACGGCTTACGGCCCGCGAACGGCGCCGACGCGCAACTCCGTTTCCCCATGGCATAGTTGATCAAGGGGTGGTTGTGATGGAACCGCTGAGCGCCGACGGGCGGAGTGGGCCGCTCGGGGGTGTGCTGTTCGACTTCTCCGGGACGCTGTTCCGGATCGAGTCCGCCGAGTCCTGGCTGCGGGCGGCGCTGGAGGAGACCGGGACGGTCCTGCCCGAGGAGCAGTTGGCGCGGTACGCCCGCGCCCTGGAGGAGGCCGGTGCGCTCCCGGGCGGCGCGCCGCCGGCCACGGTCCCGCTGGAGCTGGCGGAGGTGTGGAGCGCCCGGGACCGTACGGCCGAGTCGCACCGCGCCGCCTTCACGGGGCTGGCCCGCCAAGTACCGCTTCCCCACTCCGAGTTGTACGACGCCCTGTACGCACGCCACCGGCAGCCCGCCGCCTGGCGGCCGTACCCCGATGCCGCCGGGGTCCTCGGTGAGCTGCGGCGGCGCGGGGTACGGATCGCGGTGGTCAGCAACATCGGCTGGGATCTGCGCCCGGTCTTCCGGGCCCACGGCCTGGATCCCCTGGTGGACGCGTATGCGCTCTCGTACGAGCACAGGGCGCAGAAGCCCGACCCCCGCCTGTTCCGGGCGGCCTGCGACGCGCTGTCGCTGGCCCCGCACGAGGCCCTGATGGTGGGCGACGACCGGCGCGCCGACGGCGGTGCGGCGGCTGTGGGGTGCCGGGTGTACCTGGTCGACCATCTGCCGGTGGACCGGCGGCCGGACGCTTTGCGCGCGGTCCTGGAGCTGTTCCCGGACCGCACCACACCCCCCTGAGCAGTGCGTCGCGCCGTGGTGCGAAGCCGCCGGTTCGGACGATCCCCCGCGTCGCCCGAACCGACGGAGGCAACAAGCCATCCTCGAGTGATCGCCGGACAGCCGGATGCCGGTCTGAGTATATTGGCTCTGAGCCAGCCAACGCAGGAGTAAGCATGTCCCCCCGCAGCGCATCGGTCAATGAGGAGTTGCGCCGCCGTTCCCAGGCCCGTCTGCTGGAGGCGACGGTCGAGCTGGTCGGCGAGCGCGGGTACGAGGCGACGACGCTCGGTGACATCGCCGACCGGGCCGGGGCGGCCCGGGGGCTCGTGTCGTACTACTTCCCGGGCAAGCGGCAGCTGTTCCAGACCGCCGTACACCGGCTGATGCACACGGAGCTGGCCGGGGCGCTGGAGCGGGAGCCGGTCCCGGAGGGCGAGGGGTCCGGCCGGGAGCTGATGGCGCGGGCGATCGACGCGATCCTGGGCCTGGCCCGGGACCGGCCACGGCTGATGCGGACGCATATGGCGGGGATCCTCGCGGCCGAAGGGTTCATCCAGTGCGCCGAACAGCAGCGGCTGGCGGGGCTGTTGCGGGAGGTGGTGGTCCGCTACGGCTCCGAGGACCCCGACGAGGACTACCGGCTGCTGCGCGCGCTGCTGATGGGCGCGGTGGTGGCCGTGCTGCTGCCGGGCGCGCCGATGGCTCCGGGGCGGCTGCGGGCGGAGCTGTTCCACCGCTACGGCCTGGACTGGGAGCTCGGCGACCCGCCGGGCGAGGAGCCGCCCGGCGGGCAGGTCTGACCTCCGGGGCCGACCGTCAGCGGTAGTCGGGCTGGGTCTGCACATTGAGCTGGGGCAGCCGGACACTCCGGGCGCTGTCCGTGCGCTTGTCGTCGATCTTCAGGACATCGAGGCCCTTGACGATGTCGTTGGAGTAGATATGGCCGTTGTAGTAGTACGCGGACCAGGCGCCGCCGCCGATGAGGGTGTCGGCGGAGAGCGGGCCGCGCTCGAAGTAGCCGATCTCCTCGGGGTGGCTGGAGTCGGTGAAGTCCCAGATGGACACGCCGCCCTGGTACCACGCCTGGACCATGATGTCGCGACCCTTGGCCGGAATCAGCGAGCCGTTGTGGGCGACGCAGTTCTCGGTGTCGGCCTGGTGGCGCGGGATCTTGTAGTAGCCGCGGAAGACCAGCTTGCGCTTGTCGCCCTTGCCGGTGATGTCGTAGATGCCGTCGGCGCCGCGGTTCGGACCGATCCGGTCGTTGCAGGTGGCGGCACCGCCGCCGCCCAGCTCATCGGTGAACACGACCTTGGTGCCGCGTTCGTTGAAGGTCGCCGAGTGCCAGAAGGCGAAGTTGACGTTGTCCTCGACGCGGTCGATCACCCGGGGCTTGGCGGGGTCGGCGATGTCCAGGAGGATGCCGTCGCCCATGCACGCGCCCGCGGCCAGCTCCAGGTCGGGGAAGGTGGTGAGGTCATGGCAGCCGGTGGTCTGGGAGACACCGGGGTTGGTGGGGCCGCCGGGGTTGCCGCCGTCCGGGAAGAGCACGGGGAAGTCCACCACCGCGGCCTTCTCGGGGGCCTGGCGCGGCACCTTGATCACGGAGATGCCGTCATGCGGCGGCCGGCAGTCCGGGAAGGTCTCGCTGGGCGAGTAGGAGGAGACGTAGATGTAGACGTTGCTGCGCTCGGGCACCAGGGTGTGGGTGTGTGAACCGCAGGAGGTCTCGACCGCGGCGACGTACTTGGGGTTCCGTATGTCGCTGATGTCGAAGACCTTCATGCCCTCCCAGGAGGACTTCTCGGTCGCGGGCTGGGTGGTGCTGGCGCAGGAGTTGTCGTTGCGCGAGGAGTCGGTCGACAGGAAGAGCAGATCGCCGGAGACCGAGACGTCGTTCTGCGCACCGGGGCAGAGCACCTGGCTGACGACCTTCGGGCTCTTCGGCCGGCTGATGTCGTAGATGACAAAGCCGTCGTAGTTGCCCGCGAAGGCATAGCGGCCCTGGAAGGCCAGGTCGGAGTTGGTTCCCTTGAGGTCCTGTTTGGGGATGTTGGCGAGGTGGCTGACGTTGTCGCTGTGGACGATCTCGTCCACCCCGGGGATCCCGCCGTTCTCGATGGCGGACCGGGTGTCGTTCGCCTGACCCTTCGTCACCCGCTCGCTGCGCGGGGCGTCACCGGGGTCGGGGGTCGCGGCCGCCGGTCCGGCCGCCAGCAACGAGGCCACCAGGCCGATGGCTGCGAAGGCCGCTCCGAGGTATCTGCGCCGGTGCGGGGATCTGTCCCAGGGCTTCACTGCGCCTCCCATGTCCTCTGGCTCCGTTCGGGGTTGAACGGTTCGGGGACGAGGGAAGTATCGCGCCTTCCATGTACATAACAATAGTGAGGGCCATAATCGTCAGAAGAATTGCCCACCGCCCCGGGAGGCAACGTGTCGCACCGCCGTACGTCGCTCCACACCGCGTCCCTCACGCTCGCGGCGGTCACCGCCGCCCTGACACTCGCCCTCGCGGGGTGCGACGGACAGGGCGGGGACAGGGCCGATACGGGCAAGAGGAAGGACGGTGGCCCGGCGGTCATCGCACCGGGCGCACCCGGTGAACCGGCCCGGACCCTGTCGGCCGACGAGGCGGCGAAGGCGGGGGACGACGACTCCCCCAACTCGGCGGACCGGGCCTACGTCCGCATGATGATCGAGCACCACCGGCAGGCCCTGGTGATGACCGCTCTGGTGCCCGACCGGGCCGGATCGGGCAAGCTCAGACGGTTCGCGGAGCGTATCGCCTCCGGTCAGCAGCCGGAGATCGACGCGATGGAGGGCTGGCTGAAGACCAACGGGGGCGGCCGGACGGGCGGACACGAAGAGCATGGCGCGATGCCCGGGATGGCCACGCCGGAGCAGCTGGACGCGCTGCGCGCCGCCAAGGGCGCCGATTTCGACCGGCTCTTCCTGAAGCTGATGATCGCCCATCACCGGGGCGCGGTCAGCATGGCCACCGATGTACTCGGCACGGGCAACAACGTCCGGGTGGAGGAGATGGCGGGCGATGTCATCGCGCAGCAGAGCAGCGAGATCCTGCGGATGCGGGGGCTGACGTAGCGCGGAGGCGGGCGGCCTGGCGCGGCGCGGCCGGGGCCGGGGCCGGGGCCGCGGGGGCATGGCTCGGGTGGGCCGCGGACGTTCCAGTTCGCGGCGGACGTTCCGGGCGGACGCTCCGGTGGGCGGCGCCGGGGGCCGGAGCCGTCTCACCGGCCGTCAGCCGAGGGCGCCCGCCCGGCGGTGCCCCGTCACCCGTGCCGGTCATAACGGCGCACAGGCAACTCCCAGCGGCCCCCTCCCGGTGGGATGCTGGAGACATCCTCCGGAAGGAGCTCCTCCGTGCTGCGTGTCGCGGTCGTCGGATCCGGGCCGAGCGGGGTGTACACGGCCCAGTCGCTGGTCCAGCGGGAATCTGTCCCCGAGGTGACGGTGGATGTGCTGGACCGGCTGCCCTGCCCCTACGGACTGGTGCGCTACGGCGTCGCCCCGGACCACGAGAAGATCAAGTCGCTCCAGAACACCCTGCGCGCCGTGCTGGAACACCCCCGGGTGCGCTTCCTCGGCCATGTGCTGGTGGGGCCGCCGCCGCTGACGCCCGAGCGGCTGCTGGGGCTCTACCACGCGGTGGTCTACTGCGTCGGGGCGGCGACCGACCGCCGGCTCGGCGTCCCCGGCGAGGATCTGGCGGGCAGCGCCTCGGCCACCGAGTTCGTCTCCTGGTACAGCGCCCACCCGGACGCGCCCGGCGACGCCTTCGGACCGGGCGACGCCTTCGCACTCGGCGCCCGCTCCGCCGTGGTGATCGGGGTCGGCAATGTGGCGGTGGACGTCGCGCGGATCCTGGCCCGGGGAGCGGAGGAGCTGCGCCCCACCGATGTACCGCACGCCGCGCTCGGGGCGCTCGCCGACAGCCGGGTGACCGATGTCCACATGGTCGGCAGACGCGGTCCCTCACAGGCGAAGTTCACCACCAAGGAACTGCGTGAGCTGGGCGCGCTGACCGGTGCGGAGGTGCTGGTGCGCCCCGAGGAGCTGGCGCTCGACCCGGCGTACGGCGATCCGTCGGGGCTCCCGGGGCACAGCCGGCGCAATGTCGAGGTGCTGCGCGCTTGGGCACAGCGGGAGCCGCTGGGCCGTCCGCGCCGGATCCATCTGCGCTTCTTCCTGCGCCCGGTGGAGTTGTTGGGCGAACACGCGGTGCATGCCGTGCGCTTCGAGCGGACCGCCCCGGACGCCGGGGGCGGGGTGGCGGGCACCGGGGTGTTCGAGGAGATCGAGGCCCAACTGGTACTGCGGTCGGTGGGCTACCGGGGCGTGGCGCTGCCGGGACTGCCGTTCGACGCCGACCGCGGCACGGTGCCCAACGCGGCGGGGCGGGTGCTGCGCGACGGGGCGCCCTCGACCGGTGAGTACGTGGCGGGGTGGATCAAGCGCGGACCGACCGGCGTGATCGGCACCAACCGCCCCTGCGCCAAGGAGACCGTGGCCTCGCTGCTGGCCGACGCGGAGACGCTGGCGGCCCGCCCGGTGGCCGAGGATCCGCTGCGGGAGCTGCGCGCGGCCGGGCTGGAGCCGGTGCAGTGGCCGGGGTGGCTGCGGATCGAGGCGGCGGAGGCGGCGCTCGGGGAGACGCTGGGGCGCCCGACGGTGAAGATCCCGGACTGGACGGGACTCCTCGGCGCGGCGCACGGACGGGACTGACCGTCACCACGGATCGGGCGCGCCCGCGGCCATGGATCGGGCCGCGCCCACTGCCATGACTCGGACGCACCCGCTGCTCCGAAACCCGACTCCTGGCTGCCACGAATCGGACGCACCCGCCACGCCGAAACCGGTTCCCGGCTGCCACGAATCAGGCGCACCCGCCGCCACGGACCTGGCATGCACGCCGCTCCGAAACCCGGCTTCCGCCTGCCATGAATCAAGCGCACCCACCGCCACGGACCCGGCGCACTCACCGCTCCCAAACCCCACTTCCGGCTGTCGCGGATCCCGCGTTCACTGCCACGGATCCGGTCCCAGGGGTTGACACCGGTCGCCAACGGCCCTGAAATCAACAGATTGTTGAATCCTTTTGCGTCGAGTCCGCCACTCCCCACCCCAGCGACCGGGATTTCCGGCCCCCTCTCCCCCGCCGTACCGCGCAAGGAGCAGCCATGACAGCCGAACGCCCCGCACGCCATCCCGTGGACGAGATACCGCCGGCCGGCCGGCTCGCGGCCCTGGGCCTCCAGCATGTGCTGGCCATGTACGCGGGGGCGGTGGCCGTGCCCCTGATCGTCGGTGGCGCGATGAAGCTCTCCCCCACCGATCTGGCCTATCTCATCAACGCCGATCTGCTGCTGTGCGGTATCGCGACCGTGCTCCAGTGCGTGGGGCTGTGGCGGTTCGGTGTCCGGCTGCCGATCATGCAGGGCTGTACCTTCGCCGCGGTCACCCCGATGGTGCTCATCGGCACCGAGGGCGGCGGGCTGCCCGCGATCTACGGTTCGGTGATCGTGTCCGGACTGGCGATGATGCTGCTGGCACCGGTCTTCGGACGGTTGCTGAGGTTCTTCCCACCGCTGGTGACCGGCACGGTGATCCTGGTCATCGGGCTGTCGCTGCTGCCGGTCGCGGGCAACTGGGCGGCGGGCGGCCAGGGCGCGCCGGACTTCGGGGCGCCGAAGAACATCGGGCTGGCCGCCGCGGTACTGGTGCTCGTGATCGCCATCCAGCGCTTCGGGCCCGGTTTCCTCAGCCGGGTCGCGGTCCTGATCGGCATCGTGGCCGGGACCGCGGCCGCCGTACCACTGGGGTTCACCGACTTCTCCGGGGCGGGCGACGCCCACTGGGTGGGCATCTCCACCCCGTTCCACTTCGGTACGCCGACCTTCGAGGCGGCGGCCGTGGTGTCCATGCTGATCGTCGCCGTGGTGACGATGACCGAGACCACGGGTGACTTCATCGCGGTGGGCGAGATGACCGACCGCCCCGTGGACGGGCGGCGGCTGGCGGACGGACTCCGCGCGGACGGCGTGGCGACGATGCTCGGCGGTGTCTTCAACACCTTCCCGTACACCGCCTTCGCGCAGAACGTGGGCCTGGTGGGGATGACCCGGGTACGCAGCCGGTGGGTGGTGGCCGCCGCGGGCGGAATTCTGGTGCTGCTCGGGCTCGTGCCGAAGCTGGGCGCGATCGTGGCGGCGATCCCCGCCCCGGTGCTGGGCGGGGCGGGGCTGGTGATGTTCGGTACGGTCGCCGCGAGCGGGCTGCGGACGCTGGCGGGCGTCGACTTCCGGGACAACCACAACCTCACGGTGGTGGCGGTGTCGGTCGGGATCGGGCTGCTGCCGGTCGGAGTGCCGGGGATCTACCGGGAGTTCCCCGACTGGTTCCAGACGGTGATGGACAGCGGGATCAGCGCGGGCTGTGTGACGGCCATCGTGCTCAATATGCTCTTCAACCACCTGCCGGGCGGACGGACCGCGGCCACGGGCCCGGCTCCGGCCGCCGACTCAGCCCCGGCCTCCGGCTCAGCCCCGGTCGTCGACTCAGCCCCGGTCGCCGCCGACGCGTCCGTCCTGAAGGGCGGCGGCGCCCAGCACACTGTCGAGCAGGCCGGGGAACAGCGCGTCTAGGTCCTCGCGGCGCAGGGCGTTCATCTTGGCGGTGCCCCGGTAGATCTGGTGGATCACCCCGGCCTCGCGGAGCACCCGGCAGTGGTGGGTGGTGGTGGACTTGCTGACGGGCAGGTCGAGGACCGAGCACGACACCTCGCCCGGTTCCTCCGCCAGCGTCCGCACCACCCGCATCCGCATCGGGTCGGCCAGCGCGTGCAGCACGTCCTCGAGACGGATCTCCGCACGCCGCGGGTGCTCCAGCGAGCGGCCGGTCACCTGGGCCTGGGGCGTGGTCTGCGTCTGCACGACTGCTGCTCCTCGTCACCTGGGCTGTTCAGCCCCATCGTACGAGATCCATCGTAGTTTGACACTTTTCGTACGAGAGGTTCGCAGGTGACCGGGGCCGCCCGGCGACGGTCACGCCGGACGGGTGGCAGCGCCTCACTCACGCGAGACGTCCCGTGCCATCTCCAGGAGCAGCAGCCCCAACCGGTTTCCCAGCGGCCCCAGTTCGGTGTGGTAGTGGCGCAGGAGCCCGTTCTCCCGGGCCAGTTCGGACCGGGGTACGCCCATGGCGCCGCGCAACGTGCCGAGCTGCCGCGCCGCCGCGCTGCGCTGCCGGACCAGCGCGGCGATGGCGCGGTCCAGTTCGTCGACGATGGCCTGCTGTTCCTCCAGCACGGAGGTGTCGGTGGAGTTCATGCGAACGGGTCCAGTACTTCATGGGCCTGGGCGAGCACATCCCGCATCGACACCGCGGGCGCCTCCTCGACGGGCTCGGTCCGGATGACGATCGACTCGGCCAGCTCCCGGCTCCGGCGCACGGCCTCTTCCCGGGTGGCCGCGTGGACCAGCACATAGCCGCGCCGGTCGTCCGACCACTGCTCCGGCCGCACCGTGTCCCCGACGTCCACGTACACCTTCAGCTCGGCCACGCCCACGGCGGCCCGCGCCTCCTCGACCCCGCTCACCTCGGTGACCCGCCCCGGCGCCACCCTCAGGAAGCGGATCGCGGCCGCGCCCCGCGACTCGGGGGGCGGCACGGTGAAGTCCTCGCGAGCCTCGCGTTGGAAGGGCAGGTCCTCCAGATCGACACCGGTGGCCAGCTCGACCAGTTTGCTGATCCGGTCACCGCCGCAGCGGCTGTGGGACTCCACCACCCGCGGCCCGGCGGCCGTCAGCATGATCTCGGTGTGGGCCACCCCGTCCACCAGGCCCACCGCGTCCAGCACCTCCCGGGTGAACGCGGCGACCGCCTCGGCGTCCGGCGCGGACAGCGCCGCCGGTATGACATGGCCGCGCTCGATCACCCCGCCGTCGGTCTCCTTGCCGGTGATCGCGAGCACGGTGTGCCGACCGTCGAGGGTGAAGGTCTCGACGCTGATCTCCTCGCCCTCGAGCAGCGCCTCGACCATGAAGTCACCGTCGCCATAGGTGTCGATCCACTCCCACGCCCCGTCCACCTCCTCGGGAGAACGCACGGTGCGGACGCCCAGACTCCCGGAGCCCATGACGGGTTTCACCACCGCGCCGCCGTGTTCGGCGGCGAAGGTGCGCAACTCCTGGTGGGTGGTTTTGCGGGCGGCCGGGACAGGACCGATGCCCTTGGCGTTGAGCAGTTCCCGCAGCGCCATCTTGTCGTGGAGGGTGGCCGTGACCTCGGCGCTGTTTCCGGGGAGACCGAGGGCGGTGTTCAGATGCCCGGCGATCACCTGGCCGATCTCACTCTGGGTGATGATCCGGGAGAACGGGTCATGGGCGTGGAGGGTCCGAGTGAGCTCCGTCACCAGTCCGATGTCCTGGTAGTCGAAGAGATGGACCCGCTCGCAGTACTCCATGATGGCCGGGTCGAAAACCCCGGGCTTCTCGTAGTTGGTGATCCTCAGCCCCAGGGCGGACGCCTTCTGGAGAATGCGGGGAATTCCGCCGAGGACAAGGATGTGCGGCATTGCCATGTCTACCCCAAAGACAGTCATCAACGATGGGCTTCGGCCCGGCCGGTGATCCCGGGAGCCGATGCGGGTCTGAAGCGCGAGAAACCGGTGAAATACAGGACGCCTGCCACGGCGACCGCTGCCGTGGGCATCCATCCGCCCGAAGAACCGCCCTGATGCTCCGCCACATATCCGCACACGGCGCTGCCGGCGGCCACTCCGACATTGGCGCTGGAACCGGCCCAGGTGAACACTTCCTGGAGCCGGTCCTCCCCGTCACACACCCGGCCGAGCAAGGTGAATTCCTCGATACCGATGGCCGCCATGGGAATGCCCGCGAAGAACAGCGCTCCCGCCAGCGCCCAGGGCCCGGACTGGGTGGACACCAGGGTGAACAGGACCAGCCAGGCGGCCAGCAGCAGCCCGAAGCGGCGCCCGGGAATCCGCTCCGCGGGCAGCAGTCCGTACACGGCGCCACCCAGCACACTCCCCAGGGCGGGCGCCAGCAGGACGTAGCCCGCGGACTCCGCGGCGCCCGACTCGTCGAGCACCGACACCACGGCCACATCCATCGCGCCCGCCACCGCGGCGGTGGTCGCGGCCACGCACAGCAGCCAGACCACCGGCGGTGACAGCGTGCGCGCCGCCCGTCTGCGTACGGCCGTGCCGGACGCGCCCAGATGACGGCGGACGAGCCGGGTCGAGGCGAACCCCACCCCGCCCACCACCACACAGCCGTCCGCGACCACCAGGCCCAGCCGCGGGTCGAGCGCGGCCAGGGCGCCGGTCACGGGCGGTGCGGCGATGAAGAGCAGCTCGGTGACCACGGACTCGAAGGAGTTGGCCGGGACGTGGAGCCGCTCCGGCAGCTCCGTCCTCGGCCACAGCGCCCGCATGGCCGCGCCGATCGGAGGTGTGGTGAAGCCGAGGACGCACGCGCCGGTGAGGAACCCCGGTACGGAGCGGGCCTCGGCGCCGGACAGCGCCAGCGCCGCGCCGGCCACCCCGGTGGTCGCCCCCACCGCGTACACCAGGGAGGTGCCGAACCGCGAGCTGAGCCGCCCGGCGACGGGGCTGCCCAGCGCCACCCCGATGGTGAGCCCGCTGGCGCCCAGTCCGCCGACGCCGATGCCCAGCCGCGCGGTGCCCAGAAAGAGCACGCTCAGCCCGCATGCGACATAGCCGAACCGTCCGATCAGCGCGAAGAGTTCGGCCGGTTTCGCCCCGGGAACGCGGAAGAGTTCCGCATACTGCCTCACCGCGAACTCCGCCGGCTACGCGGCCCGGTGGGGGGAAACCGGGGCGAGCTCCAGGGTGATGGTGTCCTCGATCGCCTTGAGCTGGGCGAAGAAATCGGCGAAGTCCCGGCTGGTGGCCAGTACCCGGAACGGATGGGCGATCGTTCCGTCGTCCGCCGCCATCCGGTCGCCGCGCGACTTGGCCCGGACCACCTCCAGCACCCCCGGGAGCGCGGCGAGTTCCTCCTCACCCCCGATGTTGGTGATCTCGAACTCGCCCTCCGGGGCCTGCGGGGTGTAGTAGAAGGCGTGGCCGGTGAACTCCGGGAACTCCTCGATCCGCCGACCGAGCGCCGCGTGCCCCAGCTGCCGGAGCACGTCGTAACCGGCCGCCGCCCGCAGCAGTTCGGCGACTCCGCCGCCGATCCGGCCGTTGACCTCGATCACCACTGGGCCGGAAGGGGTGAGCATCAGCTCGGTGTGGGTCGCTCCCCAGGTGACGCCGAGCGCGCGCAGAGCGTCCGTGGTGACCTCGCGGATCCGGTCCACGCGCCGCTGCGGCAGCCCGGACGGCATCACATCCCCCACCTCGCGGAACGGGGGAGCCAGCGGCAGCTTGTCGGTGACCGCGAGATGGTGGATCACACCGTCGGCCACGAGGGACTCGACGCTGACCCGAGTGCCCATGCGCTCGTCGTCATGCCAGTTCTGACCGGCGATGACCTCTTCGACCACGAAGACCGGCCGGGATCCGACCACTCGTCGATCGGTGGCGTAACGCTCCAGGGCACCCGTGTACGCGGCCGCCAGGGCGTCCGGGCTCTCGGTGCGGGTGACACACAGACTGCCCATGCCCACGGCCGGTTTGAGCATCAGCGGGAACGTCAGCTCCTCGGCGGCCCGCCTCAGCTCGCTCTCGTCGGACACCACGGCGAACGCGGGGCAGCCGACGCCCGCGGCGCTCAGGGCCGACCGCTGGAGGTCCTTGCGCCGCAGCCGGATCGCGGCCTGCGGGGAGTTGCCCGGCAGTCCGAGCGCGGCGGCGGCGACCGAGGCGTGATAACTCACCATCTCGCTGAGCGCCAGCACACCGTCCACCGGTGTCCCGCCGGCGGCCGTCCGAAGCACCTCGTCGATCACTTGGTCGGGGCGGTCGACAGTCTCCACCGGGCCCAGCTCGCCGAGCCGTTCATTACGGAACGCCTGCTCCGCCGCCGATCCCCAGCGCAGGGTGACAACGGTGTACGTGGCCATACCACGCAAGGAGGACACGATATCCGGCAATCCGGGCCCGGGAGGCGCATCCACCAGAACGAGGTGCGGTTTGGACGACGGTAACACGCACTATCCCCTCATTTTTTGGACACGTGCACGCACAAGGCGGCACTCTCTTCTCAGAGGTGCCGTTGGATCAATTCCACGCCAAGTTACGGAATGTCACAGGAATCCTAACTCAGAACTGATCGAAGTCAATACCCTCCCGGGTCTCCCGACGGGGGATCAGTCCTGGTGGCGCGCTGTGATATCCGCTGGTCACGGGGGTTGCTTGACATGAACGGCGGCGGGTGCGAGAAAATCGTGAGTCTCCATCACTCGTCAGCTTGATTCGAAGTGGAGTATTGCGTGAGTCTTTCCGATCTCAAACCCATACCGAGGGACCGGCTCAGCTTACGGCTGCCGCAGGTATTCGATGACATCGAGGAAGAGCGGCGCCACCGCCAGGAGAGCCTGGTAATCGCATTCCGCTTGTTCGGCCGGTTCGGCTTCGAAGAGGGAATCGCCGGTCACATCACAGCGCGCGACCCGGAGCACACCGACCACTTCTGGGTCAATCCGTACGGCATGTCCTTCAAGCACATCCGGGTCAGCGATCTGTGCCTGGTGAACCACCGCGGCGAGGTGGTTCACGGCCGCTACGACATCAACGAGGCGGCGTTCGCGATTCATTCCCGGATCCACGCGGCCCGCCCCGACGTCGTGGCCGCTGCCCACAGCCACTCCCTCCACGGCAAGGCGTTCTCCGCCCTCGGCGCGCGTCTGGAGCCCATCACCCAGGACGTCTGCGCCTTCTACGAGGACCACGCGCTCTACGAGGAGTACAACGGCGTGGTGGACGACCTCGAGGAGGGGCGGCGCATCGCCCGTGCCCTCGGTCCGCACAAGGCGGTGATCCTGCGCAACCACGGACTGCTCACCGTCGGGCGGTATGTGGAGGCCGCCGCCTGGTGGTTCATCACCATGGAGCGGTCCTGTCAGGCGCAGTTGCTCGCCAAGGCGGCGGGCGAGGTCGTGCACATCGACCACGACACCGCCCTGATGACCCAGAAGGACATCGGCACCGACGACATGGCGTGGACCAACTTCCAGCCACTGCGCGACCAGATCGTCAGAAGCGAGCCCGATCTCTTCGACTGAGGCCGGGGCGGGACCGGGCCGCCGCACCGCGGCGGGGCCGTATCACCCCTGTTGGGCGGTCTCATCCGGCCGCGCGGTCGACCGCCCGGTCCCGCCACGCGGGCAGGAAGGCGATGAGCATCAGCAGCGCGGTCAGGGCGAAGGCCCGCGGATAGCCGACCGGAGCGGCCAGCGCCCCGAAGCCCACGGCGCCCACGCCCATCCCCGCGTCGTAGGCGAAGTTCCACAGGGCGCTGACCGTGCCGTACCCGGAGGCCGTGACCCGGGCGTACATCAGGGTGATGGTGGCGTTCTGGGCGACTCCGAAGCCGATGCCGAACAGCGCCACCCCGGCCACCACGGCCACCGGGTTGCCGGTGAGCGCGGTGACGAGGATTCCGGCGGCCGACGCGAGCAGACCGGGCACCACCAGTCCAGCGGGCCCGTGCCGGTCGCCGTGGCGCCCCGCGGCCCAGCGGGCGGCGGTCGACGCCGCGGGCTGGACGAACAGCGCCACCGCGACCAGCCCGGTGTACGTCGACGGAACGGCCAGCGGCAGGAAGGTGACCACGATCCCGGCGCCCAGCGCGGTGGTCGCGAACACCAGGGTGGGCCGCAGCAGTCCGGGCGTACGGAACCCTGCGACGATGCCCAGCGGACGGTCCGGCGTCGGCTCCCGGGCGGGCAGCCCCGGCACCACGACGATCGCGGCCAGCGCCACCACCGCCCCCGTCACGGCCACCGTGGTGTAGCCGACGTGAGTGGCCAGCCACACCCCCGCGGGCAGCCCCACCAGCGAGGGCACCCCCGCCACGAGGCCGGCCAGCGCCATCCCCTCGCCGCGCCGCTCGGGCGGGATCAGAGACACCGTCAGCGCGCCGCCGGCCACCACCGTCAGGGCGAAACCGAATCCGCGCAGCAGACAGACCGCCACGATCCACCCGATGCTGTCGAACGCGGTCAGCACCAGCGCGGGCGCGCCGAGCAGCACCAGACCCACCGCCAGCGAGACGCGATAGCCGTAGCGGGTGACGAACCGCGGGGTGATCAGCTCCCCGGCCACCGTGGCCAGCATCAGCGCGCCGGTGGCCAGGCCCGCTGCGTTGCTGCCGCCGCCGGACGACTCCTTGGCGTACAGCGGGACGACCGACAGCAGCAGGAAGAAGCTCGCCGAGGCGCCGATCACCGTCACAAAGCGCAGCAGCAGCGCCCGGGTCACCAGCCGCGGCCGGGCGACGGCGGCGGTGCCGGTGTCGGGGGTCTGCGGGTCCGTCGATGAGGTCATACCGGAACGGTGGAGACCGGGCGGGCCGGCTATCTCGTCACCCGGGTCGGCTCGGCCACTCGGATCGCCGCGGGCGCGTGCGCCCTGCCCGCCACGGCCCGGCCGTCGGAGTCGTCCCGCGGCGTGGCGGCCCGGATGGCGCGGAGGGTCGCGGCATGGAGCTCGGCACGCGCCCGGTGGCCTTCGGGTGAGTAGTCGGTGAGCCGGTCGTCATGACCGGGGACGCCCAGGTGGGTCGCGGCATTGGGGTCGAGCGCGGCGTAGTCGTCGACATAGCGGTCGCAGAGGGCATGGATGGGGCCAGAGACCGGATCAGCCATGGGGGCGACAGTACCCGCTCCATAGCGGAAGCGGCGAAAGAGTCTCTGGGCGCTTCACATGTATGGCTCATTCTGTCTGGTGACCCGGCCGGTTGGCGATCAGTTCGTGGTGCATGCACACCAGAGTTCCGGTTTTCTGTAATGAGGGATTCCGCTATTGCCACGGGCCACGACGGTTATGCATTTCGGCCAGTCAGGCCCGCTGGACGAGGTACATGGCCATACCCTTGATCGCTGCACCCAGAGCGCCGAGTTGCCGCACCGGAGCCGTCTTTCGCGCCCTGACCTCGCCCTTTTGCATGCATAGCGTGAGCCTGCCACACAACGGGGCGCTTCCGGCCAATGATGTTGACGGGCGCAAGAACGTATGAGAGAAATTTTTGGCACGCAGGTCGTGCGTCAAGAGCCGGTTCACCGTCCGGCTACATACCCCCCAATTCACCTGTCCCGCCCACCGGTTTGGTGCCGCTGTGCGCGGGTAACTCCGCAAGCCTTCGAGAGTGCTTCCCTCTTTCCCCCTGCGAGCTGGAGTCCTTTGGTGCCTGAGGTGCAGGATTTCGACCAGCCCACAACGTTGTCGGCGGACCTCGTCGTGGACGGGACGCGGACCTCCCCCCACCCGGCCGCGCTCACCGTCGAAGTGCCGGGCGACAAGTCGGTGAGCCATCGCGCCCTGCTGGCCGCGCTGCTCCCCGGAGCCCCGTCCCGGCTCGCCCTGCGCGGGGCCAACCTCGGCGGTGCCGTCCGCGCCCTGCTCCCCGCGCTGCGGGCCCTGGGGCTGCGGACACACACCGACGGCGACACCCTCACCGTGGAACACGGCGCCTCCCCCGTGCCGCAGCCGGTCCGCCCCCACCCCGAGGTGGCCATCTGGCCGCGGGAGGTGCCGTATCTGGAGACCGGGGGTTCCAGCGCGGCGGCCCGGCTGCTCATCGGACTGCTCGCCGGAACGGGGCGGACCGCCGTGGTGGACGGGGACGGGACGCTGCGCCACCGGCCGATGGACTGGCTGGTCACCCCCCTGGTGCAACTGGGCGCGGACATACGGTACTTGGCGGCGACCGGGCAGCTTCCGGTGCTCGTCCGCGCACCGGTCCGGCGTCCGGGTGCGGTGGACCTCGCGGTGGGCAGCGCACAGGCCCGCTCCGGTGTTCTGCTGGCCGCGGTGGCGGCGCGGCTCGCGGTGGAGATCCGCCATCCGGTGCGCTCCCGGGACCACACCGAGCGGATGCTCACCGCCTTCGGCGCCCGGCTGACGGAAGCCCCCGGAGCGGTGCGCTACGACGGCGACGGGTACACCGTGCCGCCGGTCCTGGACATCCCCGCCGATCCCTCCCTGGCCGCCTATCCGGTGGCCGCGCACCTGCTCGGCCACGGCGGCGGTGAGCTGCGGATACCGGGCGTCTGTCTCAACCCCACCCGTCTCGGCTTCTTCGAGGTGCTGCGCCGCGCGGGCGCGGACCTCGCCTATGAGGACACCCGCCCCGGCTCCAGCGGGGAGACGGTCGGCACCATCGTGGCCCGCGGCGGTCTCGACGGGGTCACCGCGGTACGGGTCGAGGACCCCGCCACCCTGCACGCGCTGATCGACGAGGTCCCGCTGCTCGCCGTGGTGGCCGCCCGGCTGCCCGGCACCTCCTGGATCGGCTGCGCCGAGGAACTGCGGTTCAAGGAGACCGACCGGCTGGCCACCACCGCGCGGATGGCCTCCGCGTTCGACGCCCGCGTGGAGGTGGCGGACGACGGACTGCGGGTGACCGGCGGCGCGCCACTGAGCGCGGGAGCGGTCCCCGGCTTCGAGGACCACCGCATCGCCATGGCTGCCGCCACCCTGGCCATGAGCCTCCCCGGGCGCACCACCGTGCTCGGCGGTGGCTGCCACCGCACGTCCTTCCCCGACTTCGCCGCGGTGCAACGCGCCGTCGGCGCGGATATCACCGAGGTCGCCACGGTATGAACAGCTCGCAGCACACACCGGCGGAAGAGGCCCGGTCGACCGGCACCACCCTGGGCCCGGCCTTCCACTCCGGCCAGGGACCCTGGCTGACCGCCGAGGACAGCACCCGGTGGTTCGACGCCACATCGGGAAGCGGCGCGGCCACCCTCGGCCATCAGCACCCCGCGGTGGTCGCGGCCACCACCGCCCAGCTGAACCGGCTGGTGCACACCGGCTGCAAGCTGGGCTCGGACGTACGCACCCGGATGGTACGGCGGCTGGGCGGGCTCAGCCCGTACCGGGCCCCGGCCGTCCTGCCCACGGTGACCGGAGCGGAGGCGGTCGAGAGCGCCCTGAAGATCGCCCGCGCGGCCACCGGCCATCGCGCGGTGGTCGGCTTCACCCACGGCTACCACGGCAAGACCGCCGGGGCCCTCGGGCTCACCTGGCGCGCGGAGTTCAAGGAGTACAGCGCACTGCCGTCGAACACGGTGGTCACCGCCACCCTGCCCGATATGCGCGCCCCCCGGCCCGACGGCCCCGAGGCGGTGGCCGCCCTGCGGACGAGCCTGGACGAGGCGCTGGACACCACGGACCGCCTCGGCGGCACCGCCGCCGTGGTCCTGGAGCCGATCCAGGTCACCGAGGGGCTGCTGAGCGTTCCGCCGGCGCTGCTGGACGAGATCGCCCGAGCCGCGCACTCCCGGGGCGCTCTGCTGGTGCTGGACGAGATCTACACCGGACTCGGCCGGGCGGGGCGGATGTTCACCGCCGAGCTGATGGCCGAGACCCCCGATCTGACCCTCGTGGGCAAGACGCTGGGCAACGGGTTCCCCATCGGCGCCGTGGTGGGTGAGCGCGCGGTGCTGGACGCGCTTCCGGCCGGGGTGCAGACCTCCACGTTCTCCGGCTCACCGCTCAGCTGTGCCGCGGCCGAAGCGGTGCTGGAGACCGTGATCACGGAGGACGTACCCAGCCGGGCACGGGAGTTGGGTGACCGGCTCGCCACCGACCTGGCGAAGCTGGCCGTGCGCTTCCCCTGGATGGCCGCGGTGCGCACGGCCGGGGCACTCGCGGCCTTCGACTGTGTGCCGGACGGCCGCCCTGATCCGGCGCTCGCGCAGGCCGTCAGAGACGCGGCGCTGCGCGGGCGGCTGCTGCTGTTCGGCGGTGGCCCCGAAGGCGCCACCATCAAGATCGTCCCCCCGGTGCTGCTGGCGGAACACGAGTACCGGTTCCTGGCCGAGGGGCTGGCGGCGGCGGTCGCCGCGGCCGACGAGGGGGAGGGGGACCGGCCATGACCTTCGCGCAGCTGTCGAAGGACGTTCTCGAGTCCGACCTGTGCACCGTCTGCGGGGCGTGCCAACTCGCCTGTCCGCCTGGGGTGATCGGCTTCGACGGTCTCGAGCCGGTGCTCACCGAACCGGCCTGGACCGCGTCCGACTGCGGCACCTGCAACGACTGCCTCACCGTATGCCCCGGGGCCGACCCGGCCACCCCGCCTTCCGAGGAGCGGCTGTTCGGCCGGACCCGTACCCCCGAGGAGCGCTGGACCGGCGTCTTCTCGGAGGTGCTGGCCGGACACGCGCTCTCCGCCGATCTGTATGAGGCGTCCGCGAGCGGCGGCAGCCTGAGCGCACTGCTCCAGACGGCGCTGGTGGCGCTGGGCGCGGATGTGGCGCTGTCGATGGGACGTGACCCGGAGCAGCCGTGGCGGGCCGCCCCCCGGCTGGTCCGGGACCCCGCCGAGCTGACCGAGACCGCCCAGTCGACCTATCAACTGGCGCCGTATTTAGGGGCGTTACGTACGGTCATGGAGTCCGAGCCGGACGCCATGGTGGCGCTCACCGGAGTGGCCTGTCACATCCAGGCGATGCGCAAGCTCCAGGCGATGGACACCGCGGCGGGGCGCTGGGCCCGCGACCACGTGGTGCTGATGATGGAGCCCGCCTGCTCCTCCAACACCCGCCCCGAGGGCACCGCCTCGGTGATCGAGCAACGCGCCCACGTTCCGGTGGATTCGGTGGTCCGGCTGCGCTACCGCGAGGGCGACTACCCCGGCGAGATCGCCATCCGCACCGATGACGGCGAGACGCACCAGGTGCCGTTCTGGCAGGCGGTGCGCGACTTCGCGGGCAACAAGACACACCGCTGTCTGGCCTGCGGCGACTGGATGTCGGGGCTGGCGGATGTGAGTGTCAGCGACGGCGACCCCAATATCTTCGCCGCCAGTGTCAACGGCGTCCAACAGCCCAAACACGGGCGGGTGTTCGTCCGCACCACGAGCGGCGCGAGGGCGGTGGCCGCGGCCGACTCCCACGGGTTGCTCTCGTTCCGGCCGGTGGAGCTGCGCGGGCTCAACCTCGGGCTGGAGCGCAAGCGCAATCGGCGGGCGTCGTACGAGCGTTCCGGCGCGCCCATACCGGCCGGGCCCATTCCGCACCACCGGGAGGAGCTGGAGATCATCCCCGACGAGCGGTGGATCGCCGCCCCGGACCAGCCCGCGCGGGACACCGCGGAGCGGGGTGAGGGCCGATGACGCCCACGACCGCGGTACCGGTGCTGACCTCCCGGCGGCTGGTGGCCGGAGAGCGGGCGCTGCCGGACACCGTCACGGTGCGCAGCGGTCCGCCCGGCCGCGGCGAGCTGCGCATCCGGGCCAGGTACAGCCTGGTCAGCCCCGGTACCGAACTGCACTATCTGGAGCGCTGGTCGGGCACCGGAGAGGGGCTGCCGCTCGGCTACTGCTCGGCCGGTGTGGTGGACGCCGTCGGGCCGGGGGCGCCGGGGTTCTCCGTCGGGGACCGGGTGACCGCGATGGGCTGGGGCGAGGCCGTGCACGGCGATGTGGTCACGGTGCCCTACCGGCTGTGCCGCCGGGTCGCGGACGGAATGGACCTGGCCGACGCGGTGGTGGCCAATCTGGCCGCCACCGCCGTGCACGCCATGGACCGGGCGGGGCTGCGCCCCGGCGACGAGACCGCGGTGGTCGGCGCGGGGATGGTGGGACTGCTGGTGGCCCAGATCGCCGCCGCCCAGGGCCATCGCACCACCGTGCTGGACCTGCGTCCGGAACGGGCGCGCGCGGCGGCCGGGTTGGGACTCCCCGCCCACTCCCGCCGCGACTTCTTCGACGGCGACGAGCAGGCCGGGGAGCTGCCCGAGGGCGGCCGCTGCGTGTTCCTGTGCGGCACCGGGGAGGCCGGCGAAACCCTCGCCGCCGCGGCCCGCTGGGCGGGCCGGGCACCGGGCCGACCCCGCCTGGTGGGGGTGGGCCGCTTCTCGGCGCGGATCGACTTCAGTGTGGAGCTGGGCAACCTGGACATCCGCTACGCCGCCCGCTGCGGCGCCGGTTACCGCGATCCTTCCTACGCCCGCGGGCTGACCGAGGCCGGTGCGCCGGAAGGCGAGGGCACCGTCACCGAGAACCTCCAGCGCGCCCTGGACCTGATCGAGGACGGCGCCATCCGCCCGGCCCGGATGGGACTGCCCCGGGTGCCGCTGGAGCGGGCCGCGGAGGTCTACGCCGATCTGCACGGGCGCCCCGCCCACCCCGCCGTGATCTTCACCTACGGAGACGACGGCACAGACGAGGGGAGCCCGGTATGACGAGCCCGTCCGCCGCGCCCCGCGCGGACACCGGCCACCGCCCCTTCCCCACCGCCGAGGCCGCCGGGACCCTGATCCACCGCTTCCTGGAGGTCGCCCGAACCCACCCCGGCCGCGCGGCCGTGGTCACCCCCGAGGTCCGCTGGACCTACCGGCAGACGGAGGAGCGGTCCGCCCGGGTGTGCGGAGCGCTCCGCGCCGCCGGGCTGCGCCCCGGGGACCGCGTCGGCCTGCTGTTCTCGCACGGCGCGGAGATGATCGCGGCGCTGCTGGGCGCCCTGCGCGCCGGGCTGTCGTACGTCCCGCTGGACGGCGCGTATCCGCGGGAGCGGCTCGGCTTCATGGCGTCCGACGCGGGGGTCCGCGCTCTGGTCACCGGCGCCGCGCACACCGCGCTCGCGGAACGGCTGGTGAGCGGGGCGTACCCGGTACTGGCGTACGAGGACGTGGCACGCGGTGACGCGGCGGCGGGGGCGGAGGTCCACGCGGCGCCGGACGCGGAGGCGTACGTCCTCTACACCTCCGGCTCCACCGGGCGCCCCAAGCCGGTGTCACAGGTGCACCGCAATGTGCTGCACCACACCCGCGCCTGGGCCGACGGGCTGGCCATCGGCCCCCGGGACCGGCTGACGCTCCAGTCCGCGTACAGCTGGGACTCGGCCGTCCAGGACACCTTCTCCGCCCTGCTGACCGGCGCGGCCCTGTATCCGGTGGACCTCAAGGCGCTCGGGGTGACCGGGCTGCTGGAGTGGATGGCCGCCGAGGAGCTGACGGTCTACCACTCCACGCTGCCGGTGTTCCGGGCGCTGGTCCGGGCGATGGCGGGACGTGGTGTGCGGCTGCCCGCGATGCGGATGCTGGCGCTGGGCGGGGACACCCTGCATCTGGCCGATCTGGACGCCGCCCGGCGCCACTTCGAGCCGCGGTGCCAGGTGGCCGGGGCGTACGGGTCCACCGAGTGCTCCTGTGCGCTGCTGCGGGTCGCGGGGCCCGGATACCGGCCTCCGACCGGGGTGTTCCCGCTGGGCGACCCGGTGCCGGAGACCGAGGTGCGGCTGGAGGACGCCCAGGGCCGTACCGTCGAGGGGCCGGGCGAGGGCGAGATCGTGGTGGTCAGCCGGTATCTCGCACCGGGTTCGGCGCCGGACGGGCGGACCTTCCGCACCGGCGATCTCGCCCGGCGGCTGGACGACGGCACCCTGCTGCTCATCGGGCGCCGTGACTTCCAGGTCAAGATCTCGGGCATCCGGGTGGAGACCGGTGAGGTGGAGAGCGCGCTCAAGCAACTGCCGCAGATCCGCGAGGCGGTGGTGATGCCCTTCACCGACGGTCTGGGCGAACGGCAGCTCGCCGCGTACGTGGTGGCGGCCGACGGGGCACGGGCCGAGCCCGCCGCGTTGCGCGCGGCCCTGCGGACCACTCTGCCCGACCATGCGGTGCCCACCGTCTACGTCCCCTTGGACGAGCTGCCGCTGACCGCCAATCACAAGATCGACCGGGCGGCGCTCCCCCCTCCGCTCCCGCCCGCCTCGGCGGACACCGGAGCCGGCGAACCGCCCGTCGGCAGCCCCGCCGAACGGGCGGTGCGCGCAGCGTGGCGGGAGGTGCTGGGGGTGGCCCGGCCCGGCCCGGACGACAACTTCTTCGATCTGGGCGGCACCTCGCTGCGGATGGCCGCCGTGCACGAGCGGCTGACCCGCACCGTGGCTCCCGCGCTGCGCATGACCGATCTGTACCGGGCGCCGACCGTCCGGGCCCTGGCCCGGCTGATCGACCGGGCCACGGCCCGCCCGGGGACGGCCCCGGCGCCCCCGACCGGCGCTGCCGCGCCGGGGCGGGACCGCGGTGAGCGCCGCCGCGGCGCACGCTCCGCCCGCCGTTCGGAGGTCCGTGCCCGGATCGCCCCGCCCTCCCCCCACCCGCCGTACGGCGGGACCCGCGACCTCGGTGAGACCCGCGACCCTGCCCCAGGAGGCATACGTGACTGAGCAACTGGAGGATTCCCCCCTGTCCGGGCGGATCGCCGTCGTCGGCATGGACTGCCGGTTCCCCGGCGCCCGCAACCACACCGAGTACTGGCGCAACCTCCTCGCGGGCACCGACCACCTCACCGACCTCGACGAGGAGCAACTGCGCCGCGCCGGGGTAGCGGAGCAGACGTTCACCGGTGACCGCTATGTGCGCCGGGCCGCGCTGGTGGAGGACGCGGACACCTTCGACGCGTCCTTCTTCTTCCTCAGCTCCCGCGAGGCCGAGCGGATGGACCCGCAGCTGCGGCTGTTCCTCCAGACTTCCTGGGCGGCGCTGGAGCACAGCGGCCATGACTCGGAGGTCTACCCGGGGCGGATCGGTATCTTCGCCGGTTCGCTGACCAGCACCTACCTGCTGAACAACGTCCTGACCGGGGAGCGCGGCTTCAATGGTTCGCTGCCCCGGTTGCAGCAGGACATGGCCACGCTGATGGGCAACGACCCCAACTACCTCACCACCCGTGCCTCGTACCACCTGAAGGTCACCGGCCCCAGCTTCTCGGTGCAGACGGCCTGTTCCACCTCGCTGGTGGCGGTGCATGTGGCGGCACAGAGCCTGCTGGCGGAGGAGTGCGATGTGGCGCTGGCCGGCGGGGTGGCGCTGCGCTTCCCGCAGGAGGCCGGGTACGTCCACGAGACCGACGGCATCGCCTCGGCGCAGGGCACCGTCCGGCCGTTCGACGCGGGCGCGGACGGCACCGTGTTCGGCAACGGCGTCGGGGTGGTGGTGCTCAAGCGGCTGGAGGACGCGCTCGCCGACGGGGACACCGTCTGGGCGGTGCTGCGCGGTTCGGCGGTCGGCAACGACGGCAACGACCGCGCCGGGTTCACCGCGCCCGGTGTCTCCGGCCAGGCCGCCGTGCTCGGCGAGGCGCTCGGGGTGGCCGGGGTGGACCCGGCCTCGGTCAGCTATCTGGAGGCGCATGGCACCGGGACCCGGATCGGCGACCCGATCGAACTCGCCGCCGCCGCGCAGGTCTACCAAGTGGACGGCGCTCCCCCGCTCACCCTGGGCTCGGTCAAGGCCAACATCGGGCATCTGAGCACGGCCGCCGGTGTCGCCGGGCTGATCAAGTGTGTGCTGATGCTGCACCACCGGACGCTGGTGCCGACCCCGCACTTCACCGAGTGGAACCCGGAGTGCCGGGTCGAGGAGACCCGTTTCCGGATGGGCACGGCGGTGGAGCCGTGGCGGCGCGGGGACGGTCCGTTGCGGTGCGCCGTCACCTCCACCGGGATGGGCGGCACCACCGCCCATGTCGTCCTGGAGGAGGCGCCGGAAGCGGCCGCGTCGACGGACGGGGCCGCTCCCGCACCGCCGGTGGTGCTGCTCCCGGTGTCCGCCAAGTCGCCAGCGGCGCTGGAGACCGCGCGACTGGCACTCGCCGATGCCCTGGAGGAGACCGCCCCCGAGGACACCGGTCACGCACTCGGCGACCTCCGGCTGGACGACGTTGCCTACACCCAGGCCACCACCCGCCACACCTTCGACTACCGGGCCGTCGTCACCGCGCCGGACCGGGCGAGTGCCGTCCAGGCGCTGCGCACCGCCGATCCGCGGTTCGTCTTCCAGGATTCCGGCCACCCCGCCGACCGCCCGGTCACCTTCCTCCTCCCCGGCCAGGGCGCCCAGTACCCCGCCATGGGCCAGGACTGGTACGCACATCTGCCGGTCTTCCGCGACACGGTGGACGAGTGCGCCGCACTGCTCGAACCCCATCTCGGCCTCGATCTGCGGGACGCCCTCTACCCCGCGCTCCGCGGCTACCAAGGCGAACGTCATGACCTGGGCCGTACCCGGCTCACCCAGCCCGCCCTGTTCACGGTGGAGTTCGCGCTCGCACAGCAGTGGATGGCCTGGGGCATCCACCCGGCCGCGCTCATCGGCCACAGCGTCGGCGAGTACGTGGCGGCAACCTTGGCCGGGGTGTTCCGGCTGCCCGACGCGCTCCGGGTGATCGCCGAGCGCGGACGGCTGGTGGACGGGCTGCCCGCCGGGGTGATGCGGTCCGTGATGACCACCCCCGAGGAGCTGGCGCCGTATCTGGGCGAGGGCGTGGAGCTGGCCGCGGTGAACGAGCCCGCGGTGTGCACCGTCGCCGGCCCGCGCGAGGCCGTCCGGAAGCTGACGGACCGGCTGACCGCCGACGGTGTGCCGCATCGCAAGGTGTCCACCTCGCACGCCTTCCACTCGGCGATGATGGACCCGGCCGTGGAGCCGCTGACCGAGGTGGTGCGCGGGGTCGAACTGAGCCGTCCGCGGATCCCGTTCCTGTCCAACCGCACCGGCACCTGGATCCGCGACGAGGAGGCCGTCGACCCCGCGTACTGGGGCGCCCATCTGCGGGACACCGTGCGGTTCGCCGACGACGTGGCCACCGCGCTGGCCCAGGGCGACCAGGTGTTCATCGAGGTCGGCCCCGGCCACACGCTGGCCACCTTCACCCGGCGCCACCAGGACCGGCAGACCGGTGTCCCGGTGGTCACCTCCACCGCGCGCACCAAGGACCCGGCTGCCGACCTCACCGCGCTGACCGCCGCGCTCGGCCGGCTGTGGGCGATGGGGCTCACCCCCGACTGGGCGGGCTACTACGCGGGCCGCGGACGCCGCAAGGCACCGCTGCCCACCTATCCCTTCGAGGCCACCCGCTACTGGGTCGAGCCCGGATCGGGGACGCTGACCGGGGCGGGCGGCGGTACCGGCTCCGGCGGGGTGGGCAAACTGCCGCTGGACGCGTGGTTCTCGGTACCGGCGTGGCGGCCCGCGGTGGGCACGCTCGACACCGAGGTGACCCGGATCGCCGAACCGGTGCTGCTGTTCGCCGACGCCGGGGGCACCGCCGCCCGGATCGCCGGACACACCGTCGCCGGCGAGGTGCTGACCGTGGTCGCGGGCGAGGCGTACGGACGGGAGGGGGACACCTTCACCCTGCGTCCCGACTCCGAGGAGGACCACAGCCGGCTGATCGGCGAACTGCTCGCGGAGAACCGGCTGCCGGGCCGGATACTGCACGCCTGGTCCACCGATCCGCTTCCTGCCGAGCGTGGCACCGAACGCTTCGAAGTGGCCCAGCGCCGCGGTGTCTACAGTCTGATCGCCCTGGTCAAGGCGTTGAGCAAACACGATGTGACCCGATCGCTCCAGCTGGACCTGATCAGCGCCGGGGCGTACGCCATCAGCCCGGCCGAACCCGAACCGGCCGCCGAACTGGTGACGTTGGCGGTGGCCGCGCGCGTCATCGGCCAGGAGCACGGCAACATCGGCGCCCGCCACATCGATCTGCCCGCGGCCGTGGACGAGCGCTCGCTGCGCACCCTGGCGGCCGAACTGACCTCCGCCCGGCCGCCGGAGCTGGCCGTCACCCTGCGCGGCGGCGGCCGGTGGGTCGCCGACCTGGAGCCGGTACGCGCCGACTGGACCGCCGAGGCCCGCTCCCGGCTGCGCGAGGAGGGCGTCTACCTCATCACCGGTGGCCTCGGCGAGATCGGTTCGCTGATCGCGCGCTGGCTGCACGGCCAGACCCGGGCCCGGCTGGCGCTGCTGACCCGTGAGGCGCTGCCCGGTCGCGAGGAGTGGGACGCCTGGCTGGAGAGCCACGAGGACGACGACGAGACCTCGCTGCGCATCACGAGGTTGCGGGAGCTGGAGGCGGCGGGCGCCGAAACCCTCCTGGTGCACACCGATGTGGCCGACGCGGCCGGGCTGCGGGCGGCGGTGGAGCGGGTCGCGGAGCACTACGGTGCGCTGCACGGCGTGGTCCATGCCGCGGGTCTGCCCAGCGAGCAGTGGGACCGCGCGCTGACCAGCGCCAGTGTGGAGCAGTGCCAGTGGCACTACGTGCCCAAGGCCCATGGCCAGATCGCGCTGGAGGAGGTGCTCGCCGACCACCCGGTGGACTTCTGTCTGATGCTCTCCTCGCTGGCCGGGGTGCTGGGGGGCTTGCGGCTGCTGGCGTACGGCGCGGCCAACCACTTCATGGACGCCGCCGCCGAACGGGCCAACCGGGGCCTGGACCGCACCGTGTGGATCAGCGCGGCCTGGGACGTGTGGCAGCACCACCAGGACGAGAAGCGAGCCATCTCGGCGATCGGCCGCAGCATGGACGACAAGGCGATCCAGCCCGAGGAGGGCTTGGAGGCCATCCGCAGACTGCTGTCGCTGCGCGATGTCTCCCATGTGGCGGTCTCCACCTGGGACATCGCCCACCGTCTTGACCAGTGGGTGCGCGACGAGCGGATCGTCCGCCCGAGCGCGGGGGCCGCGGCGCTCGGCGAGGAGGCGGTGGACCCGGAGTCCGGTGGGCTCACCGAGCAGGTGGCCCGGCTGGTGCGGGACGCGCTGGGAGCTGAGGACATGCCCGTGGACGGGGACATCTTCGAGTTCGGCGGGGACTCGCTGCTGATCGTCCGGCTGCTGTCGGACGTGCGGGAGTTCTTCTCCGTCGAGGTGCCGCTGGCCGATGTGCTCGCCGAACCGACCCCGGCCGCGCTGGCGGCGCTCATCCAGCGGCGGCTGGACGCCCGTGACGAGGACGAACGGTCCGGCGGGGGCGGCGAGAGCGATGAACTCGGCGCACTCGCCGCCGAGTTGGCCGCGCTCGACCCCGACGTCACCGAACGGCTGCTGTCCGAGGCGGCCCTGGAAGAACAGCCCAAGGAGAGCTGACCTGTGGACTTCAGCCTGATCTTCTTCTCCGGCGACGAGAAGAACAAGTACCGCTTCGTCTTCGACGCCGCCCGGTTCGCCGACGAGAACGGCTTCACCGCCATCTGGACCCCGGAGCGCCACTTCCACCGCTTCGGCGGGCTCTACCCCAACCCGTCGGTCCTCGGCGCCGCGCTGGCGAACGCCACCCAGCGGCTCCAGATCCGCGCGGGCAGCGTCATCCTGCCGCTGCACAGCCCGATCCGGGTGGCCGAGGAGTGGGCGGTGGTGGACAACCTCTCCCAGGGCCGCGCCGGGATCGCGCTGGCCACCGGATTCAGCCCGGTGGACTTCGCCATCATGCCCTCCGGCTGGGAGGACCGCCGTGCGCGCACCTTCGACGCGGTGACCCAGATCCGCGAACTGTGGGAGGGCGCACCGGTGTTCGTGCGGGACGGCCTCGGCAACCACGTCGAAGTGGAGCTGCACCCACAGCCCGTCCAGCCCGAGCTGCCGATCTGGCTCACCTGCACCAAGAGCCCGGAGACCTTCGAGACGGCCGGGCGGCTGGGCTGCAACGTCCTGACCGCGCTGATCGACATGACCAACGAGGAGCTCGAGGAGAAGCTCGAGATCTACTTCAAGGCGCTGGACGAGCACGGTCACGATCGCGAGGACGTCACGGTCACGCTGATGCTGCACACCTTCATCGGCACCGATCTGGAGGAGGTGCGGGAGACGGTGTGGCCGCCGTTCACCGAGTATCTGCGGTCCTTCCTCACCGTCATCGACTCGCAGAAGAAGAACCTCGCGCCGGGCGCGGGGGTGCGCGACATGTCCGAGGGGGACACCGATCAGCTGATCAAGTTCGCCTTCGACAAGTACTTCGAGAAGGGCGCGCTGCTGGGCACCCCGGACTCGTGTGTGGCCGTGGTCGACCGGTTCAAGGGCATGGGGGTCACCGAGATCGCCTGTCTCATCGACTTCGGCGTCGACGAGGAGCTGGTGGTCCGCAGCCTCAGCCAGCTGGACGAACTGAGGAGGCGGTACGCATGACAGGCCCGTCCGTACCGGCGGATCTGGCCGCCCGGCTGGCGGCCCTCACCCCGGAGCAGCGTGCCCGGCTGCGGGACCGGGTGCGCCGTGAACGACGCCCCCGGCAGCGGGCCCTGACACCTGGCCAGCGCAGGCTGTGGGAGGCCCACCGGGCCACCGGCGGCCGCCCGGTGGACGTGGTGTGCCAGGCCGTCCGGCTGACCGGGGCGCGGGTCGATCCGGATCTGACGGCGGAGCGGATCGAGGGGTTCGTCCGGCGCCACGAGGCGCTGCGCACCACCTTCGAGGAGACCGACGACGCTGTCCGGCCGGTGGTGCACGAGGAGTTGCCGCCCCGGTTGCTGCGCACCTCGTGCGCGGACGCGAAGGCGGCGTACGCGCTCGCCCGGGAGCTGGCGCACGAGCCGTTCGACCTGGCGGCCGGTCCGCTGCTGCGGGTGGCGCTGGCCGAGGGGCCGTCCGATGACGAGGCGTGGCTGCTGGTGGTCGTCCACAATCTGGTCTTCGACGCCTGGTCGTTCGAGCTGCTGCTGGACGAACTCGGCCGTGCGCCGGGGGACGCGGAGCCCGAGGCGGTGCCCTTCAGCCGGCCGGCGCATGAGCAGGCCGCGTGGGTGGAGAGCGAGGCCGGGCGCGCGGCGGCGGCGTACTGGGCGGCCGAGGTCGCGGATCCGCCCCCGCCGCTGCCCACCGACCGGCCGCGGGACGGGGCGACCCGGCGCGAGGGTGGCCGGGTGGAGTTCACCCTGCCCGCCGCGGTGGCCAAGGGCATCACGGCGGCGGCCCAGCACGAGGCGGCCACCGCCTACGCGGGCTGGCTGGCCGTGGCGTGGGCCGCGTTCGAGGAGTTCGGCGGCTCGTCCGATGTGCTGCTGGGCACGTTCACGGCGGGGCGGGACCGGCCGGGTGCCGAGGCGGCCGTGGGCTATCTGCTCAATGTGCTGCCGGTGCGGTTGCGCGACCCGGGCGACGGCAGCCCCGCCGCGCGGATCCGGGCCGCACGTGAGGTCTCTCGGGCCGGGCTGCGGCACGCCGCGTATCCGGGCGAGCTGATCGACGCCCCGCGCCGGGTGGCGGGCACCCATCCGCTGCTCGACGCGGTGTTCGTCTTCGACAACCTGGGCGAGAGCGCCCGTACGGTGCAGGGCGCCGAGGTGTCCACGGCCGACCTGGACAAGGGCGTGGCCCGCTACGACCTGACGCTCGCGGTCTATCCGGGAGCGGACGGGGTGTCCGGCTGGCTGGAGTACGACACCGGTCTGTACGACGGGGCCACGGCGCGCGGGCTGGCCGAGCGGTTCACCGCCGCGGCCGATCGGATGTCCCGGGAGGCCCCGCGGTGATCACCCCACGGCTCTGCGGTCCCGCCTACGAACTGGGTGAGTACGGCGACCCCGTGAGCGAACTGCCCGAGCTCCAGGCGGCACCGCGGATCGCGGCCGATCTGACCTCCCCCGCCGCGGGGTTCGTCAGCTACCGGTGGTCCGAGGCAGCGGTGACCGAGCTGATGACCGCCGCGGTCCAGCGCACCCTGGCGGCGACCGGGGTGCCGGGCGCCGAGATCGACATGGTGCTGCTGGCCACCGACTCGCTGCCCGCCGGGCGTGCCGCCCATCGCGACGTCGCCGAACTCCTCCAGGAGACCGGGATGTCCCGGGCCACGGTGGCCACGCTCGGTCTGATGGACTGCGCCACCGCGATGGCCGCGGTGGGCACGGCGGCCTCGCTGGTCCGGGACGGCACCGCCCGCCAGGTCATGGTGGTCAGCGGGGATCTGGCCGATCTGTCCACCGGGGGGCAGCGGGTGGTGGCGGGCGGCGCGGCGATCGCCAGCGACGGGGCGGCCTCCGCCCTGGTGTCGGCGGACGCACCGGGTCGTCCGGTGCTGGCCTGGGCCCACCACGCCGATCCGGAGCAGGAGTGGGGCGGCGGCGCGCCCTCGCAGGCGCTGGCGTCCCGGATCCGGGCCCATCGCGAACTGTTCGACCGGCTGGCGGCGCGCCATCCGGTACGCCCTGCCGCCTCGTTGGTGCTGCCCAGCCACTTCGCCCGCCATGTGATGCGGATGTATCTCGCGGAGGTCGGGTTCCCGGCGGACCGGATCGCGCTGGAGGGGGTGGGGCGGCTGGCGCACTGTCAGGGCAGCGATCCGCTGATCGCCCTGGCCGATCTGCCGGACGGGCCAGAACCCTCCGGCAGGGAATGGGCGGCCACGGGGCAGGCGGCCGATCCGGAGCGGCTGGTGCTGCTGGGCGCCGGAATCTCCCACCTGGCGGCGGTGCTGCTGGACGCCCGCCCGCTCCCCCGGCTCGAGGGGGGAGCACCCTGACCGGCCACGCCACGGACGCCCGCCAGGTGACCCCCTCGGAGCTGCGGGCCGTGGCCCGCCGACTGCCGACGGGGGTCACCGTGGTCACCAGCGGACGGGGCGGTGAGACCCACGGGATGACGGTGAACTCCTTCACCACGCTGTCGCTGACGCCGCCCCTGGTGTCGTTCTCGGTGCGGCACACCGCCCGCATCAGGGGGCTCATCGAGCGCACCGGCGGATTCACGGTCAATGTGCTGGCCGCCGAACAGGCCGGGCTCGCCGGGCGGTTCGCCGACCGTGACCGGCCCACCGGGGCGGACAGCTTCCTCGCCGTCGAGACGGCCGGGGCCCCGGCGGCGGGCGGGGTGCGGATCGTGGGCGCGGTCGGGCACTTCGTCTGCCGCATGGTGCGGCTGGTCGAGGCGGGTGACCACACGATCGTCATCGGTTCGGTGGCGGAGTGCGAGGCACCGTCGGCGGCGGAGCCGCTGCTCTTCGTGGACGGGGAGTTCCGCTCCCTCCCCGGCCGCCCGGCCGGCGAAGGCTCCCCGGGACCCGGCGCGGCGGGCTGAGCCGTACCGCCGCGACCCGCGGATCAGCCGATCGCGTACCCGTACGGCTCGGGCGCGTGCACCCGGCCGCCGAGCTCCTGTGCGGCGTGGCGGGCGAAGGACGGGTTGCGCAGCAGCTCGCGGCCGAGCAGCACGGCGTCCGCCTCGCCGTTGGCGACGATCTTCTCGGCCTGTCCGACCTCGGTGATCAGCCCGACGGCGGCGACCGGCAGCCCGGTCTCCCGGCGCACCCGGGCGGCGAACGGCACCTGGTAGCCGGGCTCGACGGGGATGCGCACCCCGGCCGCGTTGCCGCCGGTGGAGACGTCGAGCAGATCCACGCCGTGGTCCTTGAGCCGCGCGGTGAGCGCCACGGTGTCGTCCGGCGTCCAGCCGTCGCGCTCCAGCCAGTCGGTGGCCGAGACGCGGAAGAACAGCGGAAGCTCCTCCGGCCACACCGCGCGGACGGCATCGACGACCTCGAGGGCGAAGCGGACGCGGTTCTCCAGGGAGCCGCCGTAGCGGTCGGTGCGGTGGTTGCTGTGCGGGGAGAGGAACTCGCCGATCAGATAGCCGTGGGCGCCGTGGATCTCGGCGACCTCGAACCCGGCGGCGAGGGCGCGCCGGGCGGCGGCCGCGAACTGCTCGACGACCTCGCCGATCTGCTCCTCGGTGAGTTCGTCGGGCACCGGGTGGCGCTCGTCGTAGGCGATCGGGCTCGGGCCGAGCGGCTGCCAGCCCTGCTCCTCCGGGCCGAGCGGGGCGCCGCCCCGCCAGGGGGCGTCGGTGCCGGCCTTGCGCCCGGCGTGGGCGAGCTGGATGCCCGGGACGGTGCCGTGGCGCTTGAGGAATCCGGTGATCCGGCGGAAGGCCCCGACCTGCTGGTCGTTCCAGAGGCCGAGGTCGCCGGGGGTGATCCGGCCCTCGGGCGAGACCGCGGTGGCCTCGACGAGGATCAGTCCGGTGCCGCCGGTGGCGCGGGCGGCGTAGTGCGCGAAGTGCCAGTCGTTCGGGATTCCCGCGCACTCGCCGCTGTCCGCGCTGTACTGGCACATCGGTGCCATCCAGACGCGGTTGGGGATGGTCAGCGACCGCAGGGTGACGGGCTCGAAGAGGGCACTCATACAACGTCTCCAATCGACCTCGCACGGCCGGACCGGACCGACCACGCTAGTACGAGACTCATCGTATTACGACATCCATCAAATTACGAAGCTCCTCGTATAACGACGCCTGTCGTACAACGAGGCCCCTCGTACCGCGCTTCCGGGCGCCCGACACCGTCGATTCATGGCTCCCTCCGGGGCGCCGATGGCGGTGGCGGGGTGCAGACTCTGTGGTGACGGACACATCCGCCTCGTCCCTTCACCCGCACCTCTCCGCACCTCTCGCACCGCAAGGAGTGAGCCGTCATGGACGACGTCCTGCTCGCCATCGGCACCCGCAAGGGCCTCTTTCTCGCCCGCCGGACCGGATCCTCCGGCGGGGACTGGGAGTTCACCGGCCCGCACTTCCCGATGCAGGCGGTGTACTCCGTCGGTATCGACACCCGCCGCGACCGCCCCCGGCTGCTGGTCGGCGCCGACAGCTCCCACTGGGGCCCCTCGGTCTTCCGCTCCGACGACCTCGGGCAGAGCTGGCACGAGCCGGCCCGGCCCGCGGTGCGGTTCCCCGAGGGCACCGACACCTCGCTGGAGCGGGTGTGGCAGCTGCATCCGGCGGGCCCCGCGGCGCCCGAGGTGGTGTGGGCGGGCACCGAGCCGGGCGCGCTGTTCCGCTCCGCGGACGGCGGGGAGAGCTTCGACTTCGTCCGCGCGCTGTGGGACCACCCGCAGCGGCCGCAGTGGGGTGCGGGGTTCGGCGGCCAGGCGGTGCACACCGTGGTCACCGATCCGCGCGACGCGGACGCGGTGGTGGTCGCGGTCTCCTCGGGCGGGGTGTACCGCACCACGGACGGCGGGGCGAGCTGGGCGCCGTCCAACAACGGGCTCAAGGCGGAGTTCCTGCCCGACCCCTATCCGGAGTTCGGTCAGTGTGTGCACAAGATCGCCCAGGACGCGGTCGACCCGGACCGGCTCTATCTCCAGAACCACGGCGGGGTCTACCGCAGCGACGACGGCGGGGCACACTGGACCGAGATCGGCAAGGGGCTCCCGGCCGACTTCGGCTTCGCGATCGCCGCCCATCCGCGGCGCGGCGGGGTCGCCTATGTCTTCCCGGTCATCGACGGCGGGGACCGCTATCCGCCCGACTACCGCTGCCGGGTGTACCGCACCGACGACGCGGGCGCGTCCTGGACCGAGCGGTCCACCGGGCTGCCCGGCGAACACCACTACGGAGTGGTGCTGCGGGACGCGCTGCGCACCGATGACGCCGACCCGGCCGGGGTCTACTTCGGCAATCGCAACGGCGAGGTGTACGCCAGCGCCGACGAAGGCGAGAGCTGGCGGCAGATCGCCCGCCATCTGCCGGATGTGCTGTGCGTCCGGGCCGCCGTCATCGGCTGAGCGGGACCGGGACGGGCGCGGGGAGCCATCAGCGGCACCGGTCGCGCGGGACCGGCCGCGCGCCCGCCCGGCAGTGATCCACAGAGCGGCACACGACCACGCGCTGAGCCACTAGAGTGACGCGGTGTGGCAGCGCGACCCTTGAATGAAATTGTCGAAGCGGGCTGGGCCAAGGCACTTGAGCCCGTCGAAGAGCGCATCGCGGCGATGGGCGACTTCCTGCGGGCCGAGATCGCGGCGGGCCGCACCTATCTCCCCGCCGGAGCCAACGTCCTGCGCGCGTTCCAGCAGCCCTTCGACGAGGTGAAGGTGCTGATCGTCGGTCAGGACCCGTATCCGACCCCCGGTCACGCGGTGGGGCTCAGCTTCTCCGTGGCACCGGAGGTCCGGCCGCTGCCCGGCAGTCTGGAGAACATCTTCCGGGAGCTGCACACCGACCTCGGGATGGCCCGTCCGTCCAACGGCGATCTGACGCCCTGGACGCAGCAGGGCGTACTGCTGCTCAACAAGGCGCTCACCACGGCGCCGCGCCGTCCCGCCGCCCATCGCGGCAAGGGCTGGGAGGAGGTCACCGAGCAGGCCATCCGGGCACTCGCCACGCGCGGCCGTCCCCTGGTGTCCATCCTGTGGGGCCGGGACGCCCGCGCGGTGCGCCCGCTGCTGGGCAGCCTTCCGGCGGTCGAGTCCGCCCACCCCTCCCCCATGTCGGCCGACCGGGGCTTCTTCGGTTCGCGGCCGTTCAGCCGCGCCAATGACCTCCTGGCACAGCAGGGAGCGCAACCCGTGGACTGGCGCCTTCCCTGATGACTTCGGTCATAGTGGCCGAAAGGTAGTCTGCCCGCCATGACGACATATCCGAACACCCCTGCGGGCTGGTACGCCGACCCGCAGGGCACTCCCAACCAGCTGCGCTGGTGGGACGGCGCACAGTGGACCGAGCACACCCACACCGGGCAGCCCGGCCAGGTACCGACGCAGCAGGCGCAGCCCCACCCCAATCCGGCCAAGGTCCAGCACCAGGTGCAGCACCAGGCGCATGTCGCCCCGACCGCGGGCGGCAGCGGCACACTGTTCACCGAGCCGGTGCTCGTGGTCAACCAGAAGGCCAAGCTGATCGAGCTCACCAATGAGTACAGCGTCTTCGACCAGCACGGCCGCACCATCGGCTCGGTGGTGCAGGTCGGCCAGAGCACGCTGAAGAAGGTCGCGCGGTTCGTCTCCAGCTTCGACCAGTTCATGACCCACACGCTGGAGATCCGGGACGCGAACGGGCAGCCGCACCTGGTGCTCACCCGCCCCGCGAAGTTCATCAAGTCCAAGGTGCTGGTGACCCGCCCGGACGGTCAGCCGGTCGGCGAGATCGTCCAGCAGAACGCCATCGGCAAGATCAACTTTGGCATCCATGCCAACGGCCAGCAGATCGGCGCCATCAAGGCCGAGAACTGGCGGGCCTGGAACTTCGCCATCGTCGACCACACGGACGCCGAGATCGCCAGGATCACCAAGACCTGGGAGGGCCTGGCGAAGACCATGTTCACCACGGCGGACAACTACGTCCTCCAGATCCACCGCCAGCTCCCCGACCCGCTGCTGAGCCTGGTGGTGGCCACCGCGCTGACCGTGGACACCGCGCTCAAGCAGGACGCCCGAGGGTTCGGCTGAGCCGGTGGCCGACGCGTATGTGCTCGGCATCGACTCCGGAGGGTCCGGCGTACGCGTGGGTGTGGCGTGCGTCGCCCCGGTGTCCGATGGCTCCGCGGAGAAGCCGCTGACCTGGTCCTCGCCCACTCCGGCCGCCGTGGGCGAACACGGGATCGACGCGGCCGGACTGCTGTCCCGCGTACTGCCCGCTGCCCGGGAGCTGCTGCGCGGGGCCGGGGTGGCGCGGGTGGACGCGGTGTGTGTCGGCGCGGCTGGCATGGCCTCGCTGGGTGACGATCTGCGCGCCACCCTGCCGGACGCGCTCGCCGACGCGTTCGGCGCCCGCCAACTGGCCCTGGCGGCCGACGCGGTGACCGCGTACGCCGGGGCTCTGGACCAGCGGCCAGGCGCGGTGGTAGCCGCGGGCACCGGCATGATCGCGCTCGGCGCGCTGCCGGAGGGCCGGGGCACGGACGGGCACCCTGGCGGCTGGCGGCGGGCCGACGGCTGGGGCCATCTGCTGGGCGACTGCGGCGGCGGGGCGTGGATCGGCCGCGCGGGCCTGGAGGCGGCGATGCGCGCGTACGACGGCCGCGAGGGCGGATCGCGGCCCCTGCTGGAGCGGGCGGAGGCGGTACTCGGGCCCGCGGCACAGCTGCCGGGGCAGCTGTATCCGCGACCGGACCGCCCCGCTGTCCTGGCCTCCTTCGCCCCCGAGGTCGGCCGGCTGGCCGACGCCGACCCGGTCGCGAACGCAATCCTGCGGGACGCGGCCTGTCATATCGCACAGGCGGCGGAGGCGGTGTGCCCGCCGGTGGCAGCCACCGAGGAAGCCACCGAAGTGGCTCTCACCGGCGGCTTGTTCCGTATGGGCGCTCCCCTGCTGACCCCCCTGTACGAGGAGTTGACGACCCGGCTGCCGGAGGCCCGGGTGTCGGAGGCGACCGGAGACCCGCTGGACGGCGCCCTGTGCGTGGCGTCGGCGCTGGCGAGGAACGACCTGCGGCTGCCGCGGGACGCGGCACTGCTGCATATCGTCGACCTCGGCTGAGCACGCGGCGGTTCGGTCATGGCATCCCGCGCGGCGGCCGGAAGGCCCTTCGCAACGGGCTGCCGCACAGTACGATCCGTCCGGCATCCGGGGCTACCGCTCCACATTCCGGACATCAGCGCCGTTCTCCGTACATCTCCGACCGCTCAGCGCACATCAATGAACAAAGCTGCTCGGCAAAAGGGGACAGATAACGCCTGGTAGCACCCCTCCCGAACAGCCGAGCCCATGAAGCGACTAACATGCGGCGCCATGAGCTCCCCCACTGGGCCCGCGTCCGGCCTGCCAGTACGAATGCCGCGTCCCCGCCAGCCCGGACGGCACCGCCGACCGGAGCCCGCCGCCGCACCCCTCGGCGCGCCTCCGCTGGTGCTGGCCGTCCCGGGCACCCCGGAGGCGGCCACCCGGAGCCTGGCCGAGGAGGTCGTGAGCATAGCGCGCTCCGAACTGCCCGGCCTCGACGCCCACATCGGTTACCTGGACGGTGACGGCGAGGAGTTCCCGCAGCTCGAGAGCGTGCTGACACTGGCCGCCCAGGACCGCGCCGAGCGCGTCCGCCAGGCGACCGAGGCCGCCAAGGCCGCCGCTGCCGCCACCGCGGAGGCCATCGCCGCCGCCGAGGCCGCGGGCGAGGAGATCCCGCCGCAGCCGCCGGAGCCCGCCATCCCCACCGACGGCCCCGCCGCCGTCGTGGTCCCGCTGCTCGCGGGCCCGGACAACGCGCTGCTGCGCCGGATACGCCAGGCCGTCATGGGCAGCGGCTCCGCCGCCGAACTCACCGATGTCCTCGGCCCGCACCCGCTGCTCGCCGAGGGTCTGCACGTACGGCTGTCGGAAGCGGGGCTGGCCCGCGCCGACCGCGCCCGGCTGTTCACGGTCGCGACCGCGGCGGACGGCATCATCCTGGCCACGGTCGGCGGTGAGGAGGCGGCCCAGGCCGGTGGCATCACCGGCATGCTGCTCTCCGCGCGCCTCGCCGTACCGGTGATGGCCGCGGCACTGGACGAGGACGGCGCGGTCGTCCGCGTCGCCGAGCAGCTGCGCTCGGCCGGTTCCGCCCGGCTCGCGCTCGCGCCGTACCTCGTCGGCCCGGAGATCTCCGCCGGGCTGATCGGCGCGGCGGCCGAGGAGGCGGGCTGCGCCGCGGCCGAGGCGCTCGGCGCCTACCCGGCCGTCGGCAAGCTGGTGCTGGCGAAGTACGCGGCGTCGCTGGGCATCACGCTCCCGGGCGCCTCGGTGCGCTGACGCGACCCGATCACACACGCTAGGGCGGCGGTCCGGAGGAAACCGGGCCGCCGCCCCACCGCGTCCACGTCAGCCGAACACCACACAGGAGGCCGCGGGCGCCTCGATGGACCCGGCCCGGCTGGGCACGCCCGTCGCGGGGTCGACGGTGAACCAGGTGACGTCGCCCGAGCGTTCGTTGGCCACGTACAGATGCCGTCCCGAGGGACCGAGTACGAGGTCCCGGGGCCAACTGCCGCCGCAGGGGGTCGTGGTGACCGGCTCCGGACGGTCACCTGAGGCGTCGAGCTCGAAAGTGGTGATGGTGTCGGCGCCGCGGGCCGCGGCCCAGATGAACCGGCCGTCCCCCGAGACCACCACCTCAGAGGGGAGGCTCTCCCCCGCAAAGCCCTCTCCGCCCGCCCCGCCCTCCGGGAGCACCGGCGTCTCACCGAGCGGTTCGAGCGTGCCGCTCGCCGCGTCCCATCGGCAGGTGGTGATCGTCGGCCTCAACTCGTTGATCACATACGCGCGTTCACCGCGCGGATGGAAGGTGAGATGGCGCGGACCGCTGCCGGGCCGCATACGGACCGCGCCGTGCGGCCGGAGTCCGGACAGGCGATGGATCCGTACGCTGTCGGTGCCCAGGTCGACGCTGAGCAGCCAGCGCCCCGAGGGATCGGGCCGTACGGCGTGCGCATGCGGGCCGCGCTGCCGCTCCGGGTGGGGCCCGCCGCCCTCGCCCTGGAACACAGCCGTGGGTTCCCCGAGCACACCGCCGTCGAGCACCGGGAGCGCGGTGACGCTGCCGGACACATAGTTGGCGGTGAACAACTGCCCGGCCGCGACCACGAGATGGGTGGGCCCGGCGCCGCGTACGGACACCGGCCCGGCCAGCAGCGCGGGCGGTCTGCCGGGGTCGGCGACCGTGAGGGCCGCGACGGCGCCGTCGTCGGTCTCGCGCACCGCGTAGAGGAGGTCCCCGCCGGGCGCGAGGGCGAGATACGAGGGGTTGGCGACCGCGTCCGTGGTGTGCCGGGGGCGCAGCGCCCCCGACTCCGCGTCGAGCGAGGCCACGGTGATCCCGGCACCGCCCGCCGAGGTGAACGACCCGATGTACGCCCGCTGCCCCATGTCCGTTCCGGCCATCGCGCCGCCCTTCCGCCGACTGTGCTGCCGGGCCGACGGTAGCAGCAAGGTCTAGACCAGACCAGTCCGGTGGGTCGTGTCCGGACACCTCGCCGCACCGGCCCCCGGCGCCGCTGCGCGGTCAGACCCGGGCGGGCGCCGGGGTCTGACCGCGCAGCGGCGCCGCGAGCGTGGCCAACGACCGCTCGAGGTCGTGCAGATGGGCCAGGGCCCGGTCCACGCCCGGCTGCGGGGCGGGGTGGGCCGTGACGGCGGCGGGCTCGGCGGTCGGCTCGGCGGCGGGGCCGGTGCTCATCAGCCGTCCCACCGCGGTCTCCACCCGGCGGCAGGCGGCGATCAGCCGCGCGTCGTGGGACGCGTCCGGGTCGGCGGCCAGCTCGGCGAGTCCGCGGACCTGTCGTGCGCAGTCGTCGAGCCCGACCATGATCTGCCGGGCGCGAGCCCGGCGGGCGCGCAGCGGGCTGAGGGGATGCAGCAGCGGGGCGACCGACATCCGCAGCCGCCCGAGCACCACCTCCAGCTCGGCCACATGCGGTGCGGGGTCCGCGGCCGGGTCCCCCGCGAGCCGCCGCGCGGACGCGGCGGCACACTGCCGTACGCACTCCAGGGCGCCGCGCACCCAGGTGTCGCTGGCGGCGTGGGTGGTGACCGGGAGGACAACGGCGACGGCGAGCGCCGCGCCCATCGCGCCCACGGCGGTCTGCTCCAGCCGCAGGGTGAGCAGCCCGGGGTGGAGCACACCGAGCAGCCCGTACAGCAGCCCGGCCATGAGGGTCACGCACACCATCATCCAGCTGTAGGACAGCGGGCCGGTGTAGAAGATGCCGAAGACGCAGACGGCGACGAGGGCGGCGGTGGGCGCGGGAGCGCCGTGCAGCGGTACGGCCACCACCAGTCCGGCCGCGATCCCGCAGCCGGTGCCCAGCACCCGGCGGAAGCCGCGGACCAGCGTCTCGCCGCGCGAGGCGGTGTTGACGAAGATCCACCAGGCGGTGCCGACGGCCCAGTACCAGCGCTCGCCGGAGACGGCCTGGCCAACGGCGAGCGCGAAGCCGCAGGCGACGACCGCCTGGAACGCCTGCCGGGTGGCGGGCCGGGCCAGGCGGCGTCCGCCCGGCGGCGCGGGGGCCGCGGGCGGCGGATCGCGCCGCTCCAGCGGCCATACGGCGAACCGTACGAGGGCCGCCGCCAGCACACCGGTCAGCACCGCCGCGGTCAGCACCGGCAGTTCAGCGGGCAGCGCGTGCAGGAACTGCGCCGCGAAGAACATCATGAACGCGAAGATCCCCAGGGCGTTGCCTCGCGCTCCCCAGCGCCGGGCGGCCACCCCGCAGAAGACGACGGCGAGGAAGGCCGCGTCCCGTGGCCCCGGCCGCCCGTGCAGCTCGGCGGCGAGGGCGAGCACCGGCAGACCGACGGCCGGGAGCGCGGCAGTGGTGACGGCCTGCCGCCGCACGGTCGGATCGGCCACGGTGAAGAGCGCGAGCAGCGCGGCGAGCCCGGCCGCGATCACGGCGGGCAGCGGAAGCCCGGCCACCGCGGTGGCCGCGGCGGCGAGCCCGACACCGAGGACGGCCCGGGTCGAGACACGCAGCCGCGAGAGCCCCGGATCGGGCGCCATGAACATCCTCTTCAGCACTGCGTCCCCTTCCCCTGCCCTCGCGCCGCGGCGCACTGTCACCGCGTGAAAACCGCATGAAAAAGGCGCCGCGGGGGTCCGCAGCGCCATCGACGGATCCATCACAGCACCCGGAGGGCCCCTGGCTCAACAGAGCCCGGATTCACTGGGCCATTGGCCCAGCCACCGGCGGATCGGGACGGCCGGGGCGGGCCATTGGACCACGTCCGCACGACACACCTGTCCGGGGACCGGCTGCCGACCGCGGCTCATGCGTGCAGCACACCGCCGCCCAGCAGCCCGAACAGCAGCACGCCTACGACGATCCGGTAGACCACGAAGGCGTTGAAGGAGTGCTGGGCGACATACTTCAGCAGCCAGGCGATCGAGGCGTAGGCGACCGCGAACGACACCACGGTGCCGACGGCGAGGGGGGCCACGGCCGCCCCGGCGCCCACCGCGTCCTTCAGCTCGTACAGACCCGCGCCGGTCAGGGCCGGGATCCCCAGGAAGAACGACAGCCGGGTGGCCGCCACCCGGTCCAGGCCCAGCAGCAGCGCGGTGGACATGGTCGCGCCGGAGCGGGAGAAGCCGGGGAAGAGCAGCGCCAGGATCTGTGAGCTGCCGACGAGCAGGGCGTCCCGGAATCCGGTGTCGTCCTCGCCCCGCTTGTGGCGGCCCCAGCGGTCCGCGGCCCACATCACGCCGCTGCCCGCGATCAGCGACCCGGCCACCACCCACAGCGAGGCGAGCGGGCCCTCGATCAGCGGTTTCGCCGCCAGCCCGACGGCCACGACGGGGAGAGTGGCGACGATGGCCCACCAGCCGAACCGGTAGTCGTGGCGGTAGCGCTCCTCCGGGCGGACCAGACCGCGGGCCCAGGCCCCGGCGATGCGCATGATGTCCTGGGAGAAGTAGACCAGGGCCGCCGCGATGGCCCCGACCTGGATCACCGCGGTGAAGGCGACGACGGACCGGTGGTCCACCGGGATGCCCATCAGTCCTTCGGTGATCTTCAGATGTCCGGTGGAGGAGACCGGGAGGAACTCGGTCACCCCTTCCACCACGCCGAGAACCGTGGCCTGTCCGATGCTGATAGCGCCGCTCACAGCCGTGAGTATCGTGGAGCGACGGGGCTGCGCCGCAGAGCGACACAGGCACCCCGGGTACGACACAGCACATGAGGAGCCGGCGGCCGATGGCAACAGCGGTGGACGCGCTCGACGCGAAGATCCTGCGACTGCTGCTGGAGCAGCCGCGCACCAGCGTCCGGGAGTACGCGCGGATGCTGGGCGTCGCCCGGGGCACGGTGCAGGCGCGGCTGGACCGGCTGGAGCGGGACGGGGTCATCACGGCCTACGGTCCTTCGCTGTCGCCCGCCGCGCTCGGCCACCCCGTCCTGGCGTTCGTCCACATCGAGGTCACCCAGGGCCATCTGGACGAGGTCGGCGACGCGCTGGCCGCGCTGCCGGAGATCATCGAGGCGTTCTCCATCACCGGTGGCGGGGATCTGTTCACCCGGGTGGTGGCGCGGGACAACGCGCATCTGGAGGACGTCGTCCAGCAGCTGATCCGGATGCCCGGCGTGGTCCGGACGCGTACCGAGATGGCCCTCCGCGAGCGGGTGCGCTATCGGACGCTGCCGCTGGTGGAGGCGGTGGGCCGGGCGGCACCGGCGGCCCGCGTCCAGGAGCCGCCCCGGCGCCGGCCCTGAACACCCGCTTGGCAAGCTGATGGCCATGAGCAGCAGCCCGACGCCGCCCCCGGCCCCGCCGCGCACCCCCGCTGTGATCTTCGATCTGGACGGCACCCTCGTGGACAGCGAGCCGCACTACTACGAGGCCGGGAAGCGCACCCTCGAGGCCTACGGCGTCACCGGGTTCACCTGGGAGGAGCACTCCCAGTTCATCGGCACGGGCACCCGCGAGACGCTCCGGACCCTGCGCGACCGCTACGCCATCGAAGCGTCCGTGGACGAGCTGCTGGCCGTCAAGAACCGGCACTATCGGGAACTGGCCGGCACCGCCACCTATGTCTTCCCCGGAATGCGCTCCTTCGTCGAGCGGCTGCATGCGGCCGGACACCGGCTGGCCGTCGCCTCCGGCTCCTCCCGCACCGCGATCGAGGCCGCGCTCACCGCCAGCGGGCTGAACGCGCTGCTGCCCGTCGCCGTGTCCGCGGAGGAGGTCGGCCGCGGCAAGCCCGAGCCGGATGTGTTCCTGGCCGCCGCGCGGCTGCTGGACACCGATCCGGCCGACTGTGTGGTGGTCGAGGACGCCGCCCCCGGCGTGGAGGCGGCTCGGCGGGCGGGGATGCGCTGTATCGCCGTCCCGTACGCCGCGGACACCGGACGGGGCGGTCCGGACCCGTCGGCGTTCGCCTCCGCGGGGCTTGTCTTCCTCGGCGGCCAGGGCGAGTTCGACGCGGAGACCGCCTACGCGTGGACCGTCGGCGGCGGCTGACACCCCGACATGTCCTCACCTGACCCTTGGTGAGAGGATACGCGCGCCCGAACAGTCACCTGAGGAGATGGAGGGCGTATGGGACGACTTGGGGGTAAGGCGGTGCGCCGCTGGGGAGCGGCGGTCATCGCGTCCACGGCGGCGCTGTCGGTCGCGGTACCGACGGCCACCGCACAGGCCACCACGCGGACGGCCGCGGCCGGACCGTCGGGGATCCAGGCCAAGAGCGCGTATCTGCTGGACAACGGGCCCAACCGGCAGCTGTGGGCCAAGGGCGCCGACACCAAGCGCCAGATGGCCAGCATCACCAAGATGATGACGGCCGTGGTGGTGCTGGACACCCGCGGGGTGAACCTCGACAAGAAGGTCACCGTCCGGCAGGCGTACCTGGACTACCTCGAGCGCAGTGGCGGCAGCGCGGCCGATCTGAAGAAGGGCGACAAGCTCACGGTCCGCCAGCTCCTCTACGGGATGCTCCTGCCGTCGGGATGCGACGCGGCGATGGCCCTGGCCGACACCTTCGGCACCGGGAACACCACCGCCAAGCGCACCGCGTCGTTCATCGCCAAGATGAACAAGAAGGCCGACGCGCTGGGGATGTCGAAGACCCACTACGACTCGTTCGACGGCATCTCGGACCACAACGCCAACTACACCACCGCCCGGGACCTGGCGAAGCTGGCACATCACGCGCTCGGCAACGCCACCTTCCGCACGGTGGTGAAGTCGAAGGACACCGAGCAGAAGGCCCCGGCGGCCAACGGCCGCACCCGCACCTACTACTGGTCCAGCACCAACAAGCTGCTGGGCTCGTACAACGGCGCGATCGGCATCAAGACCGGCACCGGCAGCCAGGCGGGCAAGTGCGTCGTCTTCGCGGCGAAGCGCGGCGGCCGCACGGTCATCGGTGTGGTGCTGAACGACGCCAAGCGGTACCCGGACGCCACGAAGATGCTCGACTGGGCGTACCACACCCGCACCCAGGTGACCTGGCGCAAGCTGCCCGCGGGCACCCCGCAGGACTGACCGGCGCTGATACGCTTGCCACTATGCAGCGTGCCGCGATCGCGATGACGACGACGCCGGACCAAGTCCCGGCGCGCTGATCGATGTCCTGATCCGAAGCCCCGGGGCGAGTGCCCCGGGGCTTCGCGCTGTGGTCACTCGCCCGCCGTCCGCGAGGAGACCACCATGAACGACCGCCCTCTGAACGACGCCCCCCTGAACGACCGCAGTGTGCAGCACCACGGTGCACCCGACCACCGCAGACTCGGCCGTGAACTCGACCTGTTCGACACCGACCCGCTGATCGGCGCGGGGCTGCCGTACTGGCTGCCCGACGGGGCCGCGGTGCGGCACTCCCTGGAGGAGTACATCCGCGCCGTCGAGCGGCGGGCGGGCTACCGCCATGTGTACTCCCCGGTGCTCGGCAAACGGGAGTTGTACGAGATCTCGGGGCACTGGGCGCACTACAGCGACGACATGTACCCCCCGATGGACATGGGCGGTGAGCAGGTGGTGCTGCGGCCGAGCCTGTGTCCCCACCATGCGCTGATCTACCGCTCCCGTTCCCACAGCTACCGCGAACTTCCCCTGCGCATGGCCGAGTTGGGGGGCATGCATCGCTCCGAACTCTCGGGTGTGCTCGGCGGACTGACCCGGGTCCGGGCGATCCAGCTCAACGACGCACATGTCTTCTGCACCCTGGACCAGGTGGCCGACGAGGCGCGGGCCGCGCTGGAGCTGATCCAGGAGGCCTACGCGGCACTCGGCATCAGCCCGGTCCGCTACCGGCTCTCCCTTCCCGGCCCCGGCGGGAAGTACGTGGCCGCCCCGGAGATGTGGCAGCGCGCGACCGCGCTGCTGACCGAGGTCCTGGAGCGATGCGGGCTGCCCTACGAGGCGGCCGAGGGCGAGGCCGCGTTCTACGGGCCCAAGATCGATGTCCAGCTGGCCGACGGCGCCGGACGGGAGTTCACCCTGTCCACCGTGCAGATCGACTTCCACCAGCCCGAGCGGTTCGATCTGCACTACATCGGCGCGGACGGGGCGAAGCACCGGCCGGTCATGGTCCACCGCAGCATCATCGGCAGTGTGGAACGCGCGGTGGCCCATCTCATCGAGACCTACGGCGGTGCGTTCCCCGCCTGGCTGGCCCCCACCCAGCTGGCCGTTCTGCCGGTACACGAGGACCAACTGCGGTACGCCGAGGAGTTCGCCCTGCGGTGCGCCGGACTCGGGCTGCGCGCCGAGGTGGCGGGGCCGGAGCGCGGCAGTCTCGGCGCCCGGATCCGGGCCGGCCGCCTCGTCCCCTACCAGGCCGTCATCGGTGCCAAGGAAGCCGCCGACAAGCACATCAGCCTGCGTCTGCGGGACGGCCGCCGCCTCGACCCGCACCCCGCCGACGAGGTCCTGGCCAAGATCGGCGCCCTCGTCGGCTCCCACAGCCCCATCCTGTGGGACGGCAGCGGCCTGTCCGTCAACGCAGTCGCCGGTGGCCGTCGTCGGTGACCTTCTCGGTGATGCCCTGACGGTCGAGGTGTTCCAGCAGAGGAACCACGACGCGTCTCGGCGCGGACAGGGCGGTGCGTGCGTGGCTGACGGGGAAGGGCGCGCGCAGGCTCTCGAGTACGACGGTGGCTTCCACGACGGCCGAGGGGGTGAGGTAGACGTCCGACGCGAGGCGTACGAGCACACCGTGCCGGGTGAGCGCCTGGAGTTGGGCCGGGCCGACCCCGAGTTCGCGCCATCGCTGGGCGGTCGGTGCTCGCCAGCGCGCCGAGGCCAGTTCCCGCTGGGCGATGTCGGCTGCCGGGCGCAGTGCGTCCGGCAGCGCGGCGGCGGCCATGCCGATACGCCCCTGCCGTTCCCTCAGCTCGGGCGGGATGATGAGGTCGACCACCCGGGTGTCGGGGAGGCCGAGTGCGTCGCGTATCCGGTCCCTGGTGAGTTCCGGTGCGGTGGGGAACCGTTCCTGGTGGGTCCGTACCAGGTGCAGCAAGCGTTCCGCGAGATGCCGGTGGTGTTCGGGGTCGATCAGCCAGCCGTGCTCGGCACGGGCGGCGGGCACGGGCACGCCGAGACGGCGCAGATCCGCCGTGCGGACCAGCCCGCGGCGGGCGAGCTCGGCGGCCAGGTGCGGCCTCCCGGTCGCGGACGCCAGGGCGGCCCCGCGCCGCCCGGCGGCGCCCCGGCCGGTGATGCGCTCGGCCATCGGGTCCAGCACGGTCGCGCCGAGCAACCGGCGCGTTCCGGGGTCGCGCAGCACGAGCCGGTCGCCCACGTGCAGCGGCAGCGGTGCGGACAGCCGGAGCTGGGCGAGGTGGTCGGAGAGCCTTCGCAGCCGCGCCGGGCGACGGGCGGTGCCGAGATGGCACATGACCTCGCCGGGCAGCGGCGCCGGACCCGCATCACCGGTGTGCAGCCGGAGATCGACCAGCGTGCCGATGACCCATGCGTCCGGAGTGAGCAGGGCGGTGCCGCGGGGCACCGCGTCGACCGGGATGCGCCGCAGGTTGACCGCGAGGCGGGTGGGCCCCGAAGCCGAGGGCACGTCGCGCTCGCACACCTGAAGCCCGCGGACGGTGGCGGCGGATCCCGGTACGCCGGAGGCGCACAGCTCGACCCGGTCCCCGACGCGCAGCGTTCCGCCGAGCAGGGTGCCGGTCACCACGGTGCCCGCGCCGGAGACGGTGAAGGCCCGGTCGGCCCACAGCCGGACCGGCTCCGTACCGGGTGAGCGGTCCGGCGCGAGCTGGTCGAGCGCGGTGCGCAGGGCGTCGAGACCCTGGCCGGTGTGCGCGCTCACCGCGACCGGGGCAGGGGTCCGCAGACCGCGCGCGAGCAGTTCGCGCCGGGCGGTGGCCGCCGCGGGTTCCGGATCGGCCAGGTCGCAGCGAGTGATCACGAGGAGGATCTCCGGCACGGCGAAGGCCGCCAGTGCGTCGGCGTGTTCGGCACTCTGTGCGGACCAGCCCTGATCCGCCGCCACCACCAGAAGCGCCGTACGGACGGGGCCGAGACCGGCCAGCATGGTGTGCAGATAGCGCTCATGTCCGGGTACGTCGACGAAGGCGGCCCGCCGCCCGCTCGGCAGATCGCACCAGGCGAACCCGAGGTCCAGGGTGAGGCCGCGGCGGCGCTCCTCGGCGAGCCGGTCCGGGTCGCGGCCGGTCAGCGCATGGATCAGGGATGTCTTGCCGTGGTCGACATGGCCCGCGGTGGCTGCGACGATCATGACGCACCCCGTACGGCGTGGACGACTTGGTGGTCCCGGAGCGGGTCGATCGTACGGAGGTCGAGCAAACAACGGCCGTCGCTCACCCGGCCCACGATCGGCGGTGTCCCCCGGCGCAGCGCCGGGCCGTACCGTTCGGGCAGGCTGAGCGCCAGGCTGGGCAGCACCTCCTCCGGCGCACCGCCACCCCCCACCATGGCCGTCGAGTCCACCACACCGACATGCGGCTCCGCTTCGCGCAGTTGAGCCGCCATGTCGTCGGCGCGTGCCCGGAGGTCGGCCAACTGGACGTGCAGCGCCTGCGGTACGGGTGGGCAGGGGCCGCATACGGTCGCTTCGAGCGCGGCCAGCGTCAGCTTGTCGGTGCGGAGCGCGCGCGCCAGGGGGTGCCGGGCCAGCCGCCGGACCAGTTCGGCGTCGCCGAAGATCAGGCCGGCCTGTGGGCCGCCCAGGAGCTTGTCGCCGCTGGCGGTCACCAGTGCCGCACCGGCTCGCAGGGTGCTGCGTACATCGGGTTCCCTCGGCAGTGCGGAGTCGTGTCGCAGCAGCCCGGAGCCGACGTCGACGACGAGCGGAACGTCCAGCGCGGACAGGGCGGCGGCGTCGACCGACTGCACAAAACCGGTCACCGCGAAGTTGGACGGGTGCACCTTCAGCACAAACGCGGTGTCCTCACCCACCGCCGAGGCGTAGTCGTCCAGCGTGGTCCGGTTCGTCGTTCCGACCTCGCGGAGCCGGGCGCCGGTGCTCTCCATCAACTCGGGCAGCCGGAAGCCGTCGCCGATGGCCACCAGCTCACCCCTGCTGATCACGATCTCCCGCCCCTGGGCGAGGGCGAGCGCCGCCAGCGCCAGTGCCGCGGCGTTGTTGTTCACCACATGAGCGTCGCCGGCTTCGGGCACGGCCGCCAGAAGCGCCTCTCGCGCCCCGCGGCCACGGTGTGCCCGGGTGCCGGAGGAGAGGTCGAACTCGACGTCGGTGTTTCCGGCGGCCGTGACGACGGCGTCGACGGCCGCGGCCGACAGCGGGGCACGGCCGAGGTTGGTGTGCACGATGATGCCGGTTGCGTTGATCACTGGCTGGAGGCTGCTCGCGGTTCCCGGCAGGGTCCGCCGGACCTCGGCGAGCACCTCCCCCGGGGCGATCTCGCCACGTCGGGCCCGCTCTTGTGCGGCCCGGATGACACCCTTGACCACTGTGCGTCCCAAGTGGGCGATACCAGAACGGAGTTCGGGCGCCGCGAGCAGGACATCGGTGCGCGGAACGTGGCGCCTTGGATCAGCCATGGTGCACACCCCGGATGGAAGTCTGGCGGAGGCGGACGGGAATCGAACCCGCCTGGCCGGGAGTCCCGGCCACGTCGGTTTTGAAGACCGCGGGCGCCACCAGGCGCCGGACGCCTCCAGGCCGAGGTGTGCCCTCGGTGCGGAGAACGTGTGGTTGGCTGAAGCCATGGATCACGTGGACAGCGCCAACTACCGTCTCACACAGTACACGCGCGGCGGTGGCTGCGCCTGCAAGATCCCGCCGGGGGAACTGGAAGAGGTGCTCGCCGGTCTCGACCAGCCTTCGGAGCAGTTGGTGGTCGGCGCGGAGCACGGGGACGACGCGGCCGTGGTGGCCATCGACTCCTCGCGCGGCGTGGTGGCAACCACCGACTTCTTCACGCCCGTTGTGGACGATGCCTACACCTGGGGCCGGATCGCGGCGGCCAACGCTCTCTCCGATGTGTACGCCATGGGCGGCCGGCCGGTGGTGGCGGTCAACCTGCTGTGCTGGCCCCGGGAGACACTTCCCATGGAGCTGGCCGCCGAAGTGCTGCGCGGCGGGACCGACACCGCTCGCGCCGCGGGCTGCCCGGTCGGCGGCGGGCACAGCGTGGACGACCCGGAACCCAAGTACGGCATGGCCGTGACCGGCGTGGTGGACCTCGACCGCTTGCTGCGCAACGACACCGGCCGCCCCGGTCTGCCGCTCTCGCTGACCAAACCGCTCGGCATCGGGGTGCTCAACTCCCGGCACAAGGCCACCGGAGAGGTCTTTCCCCAGGCGATAGCGGCGATGACGGAACTGAACGACCGCGCGAGCGCGGCCGCCGTTGCGGCAGAGGTGCGGTGTGCCACCGATGTCACGGGATTTGGTCTGCTGGGTCATCTCTACAAACTGGTCCGGGCGAGTGGGGTTTCGGCGGTGCTGCACGCCGACGCGGTCGAGTATCTGGAGGGGGCGCGGGAAGCGGCGAAGGACGGCTTCGTCAGCGGCGGCACCCGGCGCAACCTCGCCTGGGTGGAGCCCCATGTCGACTTCGGGACCCTGGGCGAGATCGACCGGCTGCTGCTGGCCGACGCGCAGACATCAGGGGGGCTGCTGGTCGCCGGGGAGGTGCCGGGCGCGCCGGTGATCGGCGAGTTGGTGCCCGCCGGGCCGGTCCCGATCACCGTTCGCTGATCCTCCAAGGTCGGCGAGCAGAGGCAGTCCGACCAGGAGGACAACGGCCACCATCAGCCCGCCCGCCACAACGGCCGCCATCCACAAGGGCGGTGGCAGCGGGTCGGTGCCGGTGGCGGCGGTGCACCAGCCGCCGACCCCGCCGAGGCCGGTCGCCAGCGCGCGCACCACGGTGTGCGCGCCGAACCGGTCATGGCTGTTCAGGCAGCCGCAGCGCGGACGCCTGCCGCGGGTGAGTTGCGCACCCGCGTAGCAGGTGAAGATCCCACCCAGCAGGGTCATACCGAGCATCGGCAGCCACATCGGTGGCAACGCAAGTCCGGCGCGAGCCGACGGCGGCAGCACAAACGCCATCGCTCCCAGGGCCACGGCGAGTTCGGCCACCGGCAACGCCCACGCCAGCCAGGCGGCATGGGCGGCCACCGGGCGCCCCTGCTCGCTCAGCACCAGCGTGAACGCCGGGCGGTGGCGCAGTTTCCACCACCCGGCGTTCAGCAGGACGAACCCGCTGCCGAGGGCGCCGACGGCGCCGAGCAGCGTCCAGTTCATCGTCCGTGATCTCCTTGGACGGTCAATGTGACGGTGGATGTGACGGTCAATGTGACGGTCAGCCCAGCAGTGGCAGCACCAGCACGGCCTGCCCTGCGGCGAAGGCCAGCACCAGGGTGCCCTTCAGCCACTTCTCCCAGGTGGCCCAGGCCAGATCCCAGTCACCGCCGGCGCCGTAGTACTGCGAACCGATGGTCATCGCGGCCCGGCCGAGACCGAACGCGGCACCTGCCGCAAGCGCCGTGAGGGGCCCGGCGAGACCCGCCACAAGCACCAGAGCCGCGTAGGGAAGGCCGGACGGTACGTAGGTACGCATGCCGGTGCCCATCTCGATCCCGAACTGAAGCGGACCGAAGAAGCGGCCGTGCCGGAACACGGTCTCCGGAACCAGCCGTGCGTTCTGCGGCAGGGAGAACCGCGGCCACCCGAACTCCCGGGCGGCCAGTACCAGCAGCACCACGACGGTGGCCACGGCCACGGCGGTCACCGGCAGCACCGCGCGCAGCACGGAACCGACCAGCATCACACCAAGGCCACTGATCACTCCGCCCAGCACCAAGCCGAGCGAAAACGCGTAAGGGGGCAGACCTCGCCAGACCGACGAGCCCAGCACGGAGGCTGAGTTGCGGCTTCAAGTGGAGCCGCTGGTCGCGAACCCCGCCGCGGCGCCGATCAGCGCCCAGGGCCAGACCGCGTCCGTCCCACCGGTGGACAGCGGCAGCGACATGGCCACTCCGGCGACCGCGGCGATCACGATCACGGCCGCGACGGTCGCCGGGTGCCACGTCAGACGACGAGCCAGTCTCATGACACCTGGGCCCGGCACATGCTGAGGACGCCCGCGCCCTGACCTTCGGCGGTCACCCACCGGTACCCGTCGGAGCAGCGGTAGACCTTGCCGTCCGGAGTCGTCCACCGCCACGCGTTCTTGGGCTCGCCCTCACCGCACGCCGAGGAGGTCGGCTCGTAGGTGTAATCCACGCCGTTCTCCTTCCCGGTGCCGGAGCGGAACCAGCCGTCGGCGTCGCAGTAGTCGCTGGAGATCGGGCCGCCGTAGCACGCTCCGGCGGCGTTCTTGAACTGACCGCCTACGTCCTTCTCCTCCTCATAACCGCTCGGGTAGGCGTCCTTGCAGTCATTCCGGTCCCACCCCGCGAGCCCGCTCGGGCTCTCCTCGGCGAAGGCCCGTCCGCTGTTGCCCCAGGTGAGGGAGAGCGCCCCCACGGTGAGCGCGGACGCGGCCACACCCCGCAGCACACTCCGGCGGGAGGCGGGCTTCTTCAGGGCGCGCAGCGCCGCGGTGGGCCGCAGCTCACCGTCGTGGCTCTGGTTGACCAAAGGGATGTCGGCCAGTTGTGATGTCATCACGACGTCCTTTCCATCAGAGGGGCGGAGTTGGTGGCAGCGAGCGCGCCGGCGACATCGCGTTCGCTGCTCGGAAGGTGCAGTGAACCGACGGTGCCGTCGGCGCCGACGGTCAGGATGACGGGCGGCGTCAGATGGGCCAGTGACGACCATGCGTCGCTGTCCTGGACGAGTTCCACCCCGTCGGGCAGCGACGACCACCGCTCCGGCGGCTCATAGGTGAGCAGCACCGGCCGGAAGTCCGATGTGGCCCGTTCCGCGAGGACCGCGGCGGCGTGTCGGCACAGCGGGCAGGTCGCGTCGGCGACCAATACGGTTCGCTCCCGCCCCGGCTCCGCGACGCGTTGCACGAACGACGGGGGAAGCACCAGTTCGGCGGGGGGTGCCGCGGTGGCGGCCCGCTCGTCGAGCCGTCTGCGCAGCATCCGCACTTCCCGCAGCACCGCGGCGAGGGCGAGATAGAGAATGACGATGGCGATCCAGCTGAGGATCACCAGGGCGAGGGTGGCAGACATGGATCGCGCGCTCGCCTCAGGCCTCGTTCCAGGCGACGTCGATCCCGTCCACCCAGTCCAGCAGGGCCCCGGTGTCGAGCCCGCCGCCCTGGGCGATCCGCACCTCGGCGGCGCCCTTCGCTCCGGCCACGACGTACAGATAGTCGTGCTCGCTGGTGGAGCCGGCGCGCCCGGGAAGCGGCACCCGCCACATCTCTCCCCCGCGCCGGGTGGACTTGCCGCGGTGCTTGGGCACGAGGTTCCGGGCCTGCTTCTGCCCGGGAACGACGATCGTGCCCCGGTCGGCCACCATGACCGCCACCTGCTCCGTCGCGGTGTCCCCCTGGGTGAAGCGTTCCGGGCGCACCCGCATGCCGCGCGGGTGGTCCTGGATCTCCAGGGTGTCGAACAGGCCGATCAGCTTCTTCCGGCTCGGTGGCGGGCCGGTGAAGAACGTCATCAGCTCGTGGTACCGCTCCTTCAGGGTGACGATCGTCATGCTTCCGTCCGCGGTGGCGGCGACCGCGGTCTCCCGCCCCTTGACGACGAACCGGTCCGTCGGAGCCGCTTTGATCATGTGCGTGCGCACGAAGTCGTGATAGCCGCGAGAACCGATCTGGAACGCGCGGCTGTAGGCGCCGCCGACGAACCGCACGTTGGTCGTGACCGCCTGCACACGCGCGTCGTCGGCGAGACGCAGTGCCAGTCTGTCTCCACTGGGGGCCATGAGTTTCAACGCCGAGCCTGCCACCTGATCACCTCGATGAGATAAGCAACGGATAAGCGGCGACAAGTGATTCGCCGCCCGGAAAGGCGGAATACCTCCGCACCATCAGCGTTGCCGCCGCGGACCTTCGGTGCCTCTCGGCGGGTACCGAAGTATTTGTCCGCCACGAGTCGTTCGGAGCGAAAGGCCGCGAGGGTTCCATAATGCCCCCGTGAGATAGGTCACAATAGCTACTGCCGAGTTGGATCAACGCAGCATTCTCCCGGCGCATCCATCCCAAATAGGAACCTCCGGAAATTGCTTTCAGGGCAGGGCCAGTTAATTGAGTAGCCACACAGGGGAAACCGGGTACCTCGCGGGTCGCGAGGGCCAATTGGGCGCCATCGACGCATTACTCGGTGCGGCTCTGGGCGGACACGGCACGGGAGTGCTCGTTCAGGGCGCGGCGGGGGTGGGCAAAACGGCGTTGCTTCGCGCGGCGTGCGAGCGGGCCCGGAGCGCGGGAGCGCTCGTCGTCGAAGCCCAGGCGGACCGTTGGGAGGCCGACTGTCCGCTGGGCGTCGTCCGGCAGTTGTTCGTGGGTCTGGAGGAAACCTGTTCCGCGTCCGGCTCCGCGTTCGGCTCCGCGTCCGGCCCGGAGGAGCTGTACGACCGGACGATGGCACTCGAGGCGGGCCGACCGCTGGTCATCGCGGTGGACGAGCTGCGGTGGATCGACGACGCCTCGGCACGGTGGCTCGCGTATCTGCTGCGCAGGATCGGTCACCGTCGTGTTCTCGTCCTCGCGACAACGAGCCTGCCTGCGGACATCATCGATGCCGGTCTGCTGAGCCGTTTCGACCACCACATCATGCTGGACGGACTGTGCGCCGAGGCCATCGTCGACCTCGCGGGGGAGGTGCTGGACGCCCCGGTCGAGAAGGAATTCGGCAGGGCGTGCCAACAGGCCACCGATGGCACCCCGGTGCTGGTGCGCGCGGTGCTGCGCGCGGTGCGGGACTCGGGGCGGCCGGTGAGTTGTGCGGTCCTGGGTGAGGTGCTGGCGAGCCCGCCACCGGAGGTGCTGACCTGGCTACGGGAAACGCTGGCGACGTGTGGTTCCGGTGCCCGCGCGTTGGTCGAGGTGCTCACGGCGCTCGGCGAACCGGTCGAACTGGACCTCGCGGTCGCCACCGCCGAACTGGCCACCGTACGGGTGGCACCGCTGACCGACGCGCTGGTGGCCGCGCGGCTGCTGGGCCGGTGCCGCGACCGGGTGTCGCTGCGGCCGCCGCTGGTCCGAGCGGCCGCGCTGGCCGGCCTCGCACCGGGCGCCGGCCAGGCGCTGCGTGCCAGGGCGGCACGGCTGCTGCACTCCCGAGGGGCGCCCGCCGTCGATATCGCGGCGCATCTGCTGCGGTCCGGTCCGCTCGGCGAGCCATGGGCGGCCGATGTGCTGTGCACGGTGGCCGCGCAGGCCACGGCGGAGGGCGACACCGACCGTGCCCTGGACCATCTGCGGTCGGCGCTGCGGGAGCCGATGAGCGCTCAGAGACGTTCGGAGCTGATGGTGCACATGGGGTCGGTGCAGCCACCGGCCGATATCGCCTCGGCCGTCGGCTATCTGCGCCGGGCCCTGGATATCGCCCCGGACGTCTCCGTCCGGGCCGGTGCGGCGCGGCGGTTGGCCGGTCTGCTGTGTGTGAGCGAGCGGCACCGGGAGGGTATGCGGGTGCTGCGGAACGCGGCCGAGCCGGCGCATGACCTCTCTCCCGAGATGGCGGTGAGCCTGGAGGTCGAGGAGGCGCTGCTGGGCATGTTGCATCTGCCCTCCCCCGACCCGGCGTTGACCCGGCTCTGTGACCGCGCGGGCCGCACCGGCCTCGCCGACATCGACCACCGCGACGGCCTCGACGGCCTCGACGGGGCGCCGGAGAACGACGCGCTGGGCATCTTCCGGTCGGTCCGCGCCATGGCATCGGGCCGAGAGCGGCGGCATGTGATCCGGCTGGCCTCACGCGCCCTCGACCACGGCCTCGCGCAGATGGATGAGGCGTCCCTCCAGCACCCGGTGAGCGTACTGACGCTCGCGGTGGCCGGTGAACTCCACCTCGCCCTGCACCACGCCGACCAGGCCGTCGGGCATGCCCGCCGTACCCGTTCCGCACTGGGTGGCGCCCGTGCGCTCGCCGTACGCAGCGAGGTCAACTACCGGCTGGGCCGGCTGCACGACTGCCAGAACGACGCTCGTGCCTGTCTGGACACGCTCGCCCGATTCGGCTCGCGGCGGGCGGACGGGCTGGCCATGGCCGCGGCCGCGCGACTGGCGGACACCCTGGCCGACAGCGGTGACCTGGACCGGGCCGGGCGGGTGATCGGCGACGTGCTGGAGGGAGCAGCCGTGCCCGCGAATCTGCTCGGCATGTGGCTGCTCACCAGCCGGGGGCGGTTGCACCTGGCCAAGGGCGAGACCCGGGCGGGGATGGACGACCTGCTGGAAACGGGGCGCCGGCTGGAGTCCCTGCACGTGGCCAATCCCGCGATGCTTCCGTGGCGGTCCCTGGCCGGGATGGGGTACGCGGCCGTGGGGAAGAACGCGGCGGCCCGTGAACTCGTCGAGCAGGAACTGACCCTGGCGCGTCAGTGGGGGAGCGAGCCGGCCATCGGCACGGCATTACGGGCGGCGGGCAGAGCGGCGAAGGGAAGTGCCGGGGTTGAGTTGCTGCGCGAGGCCGTCGACACGCTGGCACGCTCCGGTGCGTCCCTGGAACATGCGCGTTCCCTCGCCGACCTCGGCACCGCGCTGCGCAAGACCAACCAGCTCGCGGACGCTCGTCACCATCTGCGTCAGGCCGCGACGTTGGCGGAGCAGTGCGGTGGGTTGACGTTGATGCGCCTGGCCCGCGCCGAGCTCGTCGCGGCCGGCGCCCGGTCCCGGAGCGGGGCCCACTGCGGGGTCGCCTCCCTCACCCCGACCGAGCGCCGGGTGGCGTCCCTGGCGGCCGGGGGGCTGAGCAACCGGGAGATCTCCGAACGCCTCTTCGTCGTACGGCGCACAGTGGAGCTGCACTTGAGCAGCGCCTATCGCAAGCTCGGTATCCGCGGACGGGTGGAATTGCCCGGGGCGCTCATCGATCACGCTTAGGCCGTCCGTCCGGGCCAGCTCGGGCCGATGTTTTACTTTTCACCCGGCGACTGGATTTCGCACCCTCGTGGCGAGATTTCATCGAACCAGCGGTGCCGAGGCCGTACAAGGCTGCCGCGTTGGCCGACGAGAACTTCTCGCGGTCCGCATCGGATGCGAAATGGCCGAGGAAGGTCGCGATGTCCTCGCGGGTCGGACGCTGGAAGGGGTAATCGGTGGAGAACAGCAAGCGGTCCACGGTCGTCACCGAGAGGGTGTGGTGAACGAGCGCCGGATTGAGCATGCCGGAGGCGGTGATGAAGAAGTTCGACCGTATGTAATCCGACACCGGTCGTTGCAAGCCGGAGACGCGGGAAAGGCTGTCGGCCCGGTCCAGCCAGAACAGCAGCATTTCGCCCCAGTGTCCGAGTACGACCTGTAGGTCGGGGTGCCGGTCGAAGGTTCCCCGCAGGATCAGTCGCAGCGCGGCTGCCGCGGCGTCGAGATGCCATCCCCAGCCGAAGGTGGCCAGCGCGAGGTCTGTCATCGGGTCGAAGCCTCGGTAGGACGCGTCGCGAAGTGCGGCGGCTGCCGGCCCGGCAGCGCCACGGCCATCGCTGAGGCACTCGCGCAACGCGACGACGTCAGCTGGGTCGCCCTGAACGCTGCCGGCTCCGAGGTCACCTGCGCCGTGCGCTCGCGGTCACAGGAACAACGCGACGATCTGCTCGGCCGCCGGCTCCCCCGCACCGCCGCCGTGCTCGACCTACAAGCGTCGGTGCTGCTCCGCCAGTTCGTCGGCGGACGCGGGCACTACTGGGCCGCACTCGCCGGAACCCTGACCCCCGAGCAGGAGTCCGCCCTGGGGGCCGGCGACAACCCGTTCACCGAACGGCCGGTCGTACGGAGTCAGCCATCGCAACTCGGCCCCCAGGACGAGAAGCTGCTCGCGGCCCTCGCCGCCGACGGACGGGCCAGTCTCGTCCACCTCGCAGCCGCGGCCGACCTCACACCGGGCCGAGTGTCACGGCGTCTGCACGCGCTGCTTTCCGGCGGAGTGGTCCACATCGATGTGGAGATCGCACCGATGGCCCTGGGATACCGAGCCCGAGCGAACCTGTGGCTGCGAGCCCAACCAGGCAAGATCAAGGCTGTCGGGCGGGCCATGGCGCGGATGCCCGAGGTGGGATTCGCGGCCGCGGTATCCGGACCGTACAACCTCCATGCCGTCGTACAGTGCCACGATCTCGACGAGCTCTTCGAGTTCACCACCGACCGCGTCGGAACCCTGCCCGGTGTCGAAGGCATGGAGATCAGCCCCATCTTCCGCCAGATCAAGCAGGCCGGAACCCGAGTCGACGGTGACCGCCTGACCGACCCGCCGAACGAACACAGCCGCCGCTGACACCCGCGGTGTTGTTGTGCGCCGGGTCGTCCCCACGCCCGCGGGGTTGGTCCCGGCCGAGATCAAACGGCACGGTTCGTGCCCGGTAGAGCGCGTTCGAGGAGGACCTCGGCTGCTGCTCGCGCGTGCCGGCCGTAGTCCGCTTCGCCCAGCACCATGGCGCGACTGGCCGCACCGTCCGCGAGGGTGACCAGTTGTTCGGCGAGTGCGACGGGTTCCCGGCAGCCCAGCTCCCTCACCAAGGAAGTGACCAGCTCGGTCATCCGCAGTTTCTGTTCGCGGGCGTGGGAATGGACCGCACTCTTCGGGTCGGGGAACTCCGCGGCGGCATCGATGAACGGGCATCCGCGCACCGGAGCCGCGTCCGCCGCGGGTTGGTCGAACAGCCCGAGGATCCGCTCCCTTGGGGGGATGTCCTCGCGGGTCAGCACGCTCTCCAGGGTCGCGCCCGACGACGCGAGGTCCTTCAGGTGGGCGATGACCAGGTCGCTCTTGGTCCGAAAGTGCGCGTAGAGCGTGCGCTTGGACACCGGTGCTTCCTCCGCGACCTGTTCCATGCCGGTCGCGTTGATCCCCTGGGCCGCGAACAGCTGGGCGGCGGCAGCCAAGATGCGCTCCCGGCCTCCACGCCCCCCTCGTCGAGGTGCGGTAGTGGTCGTACCCATGCGGCAAGTATACGTAGGCGTTTACTTCGGCAGGGTCGGCTCGGTAGGGTTGCCTCCAAGTAAACACTTCCGTTTACATGTGCTGTCCCTGAGGAGTGTTCCATGAACAGGCCAGTCCCCACCGGTCCCGCCGACCCCACCGAGCTGAGTGGCTGCGCGGAGAAGCTGATACGCGACCGTCACGCGACGCGTGCGTTCCGTCCGGAGGTCGTGCCGGCGGACACGATGCGCGCGATCTTCTCCCTGGCGGGCGCCGCGCCGTCCAACTCCAATGCGCAGCCCTGGCAGGTGGAGGTGGTGAGCGGCGCGACGCGTGAGCGCCTGGCGCGCGCTTTACAGGCGGCCCACGCCGAGAAGCGCACCTCGGCGGAGCTCCTGTATTCCGAGGACATGTACGCGCAGGCGCAGCAGGTTCGCCGGGCCGCATTCGGAGCCGAGCTGTACGGAGCGCTGGGCATCGACCCTGACGACCATGCGGCACGTGCGGCCTACGACGCGGAGAGCTTGCGTTTCTACGGCGCGCCACACGCGGCGTTCCTGTTCGTCAACGGTGACGGCGGGCCACGGCTGGCCGCTGACGTCGGCGGCTACATGCAGACCCTTCTCCTGGCCATGACCGCGTACGGCGTGGACAGTTGCCCGCAGGGGCTGCTCAGCTTCTACGCCGACACGGTCCGAGGCGAGCTCGGCGTCACCGGAGGAAAGCTGCTCGTGGGCATCTCCTTCGGCTATGCCGATGAGACCGCGCCAGTGAACCGGGTGACGACTGGGCGCGCCGCGCTCGAGGCGACCACGGCCTTCCACGACTAGGCCGTCTCTTTCGGATCGTCGTGCGGTCCAGATGTGGGTGGCTGCGAACGATCGTGGACCAGCTTCGACGCCATCGACGGAAGAATTCGCGGCCACCCCCAGGACGATCTTGGTCAGCCCAGGAAGCTCATCCGCACCTGGCGGCGGGGGTTGTCGACATTGGTGTCCGCCAACCTCCGCGAAGACAACCCCAGGCAGCCGAGAGATCGCCGAAAGTGCCTGTGTCGCCACGGTGCCCGGCGCCGGGCGCAAGACCACCGTCGAGGAGGTGGAGGCCGTCGCGTCACGGCTGATCGCGGACAGCCCGGTGATGCTCACGGTGGACGACGGATACGGGGGCCTCGGCAACGCCGTCGACGGAGCCATGCCGACCGGGCGGCGGGGGCTACGACCGGCGGCGCGGCTTGCCGCGCTTGCCGCCCTTGCCGCCCTTGGGGCCGCCGGAACCACTCCGCGAACTGGTGCGGGTCGCCCTGCCCGCTGTGGGCTTCCCCCGTGCGCCACCAGTGTCCGGGCGCTTGCGCCCCGGCTGCGCCGGGGTGGCCGGGGCCGGCTTGCGGCCCCGTGAGCTGTTGACGGTCCGCCCGCGGACGATCCCGATGAGGTCCTCCACCAGGTCGGTGGTCGCGTCCTCCGGCCACGACAGCGCGACCCGTGACTCCGGGGCGTCGGTGACCGGACGGTAGGTGAGGTCCCTGCGGTGGTGCAGGCGGGCGAGGGACTGCGGCACCACCAGCAGTCCCACTCCGGCCGCCACCAGCGCGATGGCGTCCGCCGTCGTGGCGGGGCGCTCGATCGCGGGCCGTCCAGGCGGACGCTCCCAGTCGAGCACGTCATCGAGAGGGTGCAGCACGATGTCATCGGCCAGATCCCCGGCGGACACCTCGTCGACGGCGGCGATGAGGTGGTCCTTGGGCACCACCACGACCGTCGTCTCGGTGTAGAGGGGGATGGCGCTGAACACCGTCCGGTCGACCGGCAAGCGCACGAAGCCCGCGTCGGCGGCGCCGTCCCGCAACACACCGGACGCTTCGGCGGTGGACACCGGGACGAGGGTCAGTGGCACGTCGGGCAGCCGCTCGTTCCAGATCCGCACCCACTTGGAAGGCGTCACCCCGGGGACGTAGGCGAGCCGGAACGACGGGGATACATCCGAGCTGGTCACCCCGCCAGGCTACCGGCCGTGGTCGGAGGCACGCACACACGCTCGATACGCTGGAGTCCATGAAGTCGCACCAGACCTCCCAGACGATGAAGCCCGCGACGGCGGCGAAGAAGCTGGGCGTGTACCTCCAGGCCACCCCCTCCGAGTTCCAGGAGGGTGTCGTCTCGCGCGCCGAGCTGAACGCGCTCCAGGCCGATCCGCCCGAGTGGCTGCGGGAACTGCGCCGCAACGGCCCGCACCCCCGCCCCGTGGTCGCGGTGAAGCTGGGCATCTCCATCGCGGGTCTCGCGCGCGGCGGAGTCACCGAACCCCTCACCACCGAGCAGATCGACGCCCTGAAGCAGGACCGGCCCGAGTGGCTGGAGAAGGAGCGCGCCACCCAGGCCGAGGTGCGCAAGGAAGCGGCGCGGATCAAGGAGAAGAACGCGGCGCGGCAGGACGGCTGATCACGTCATACGCATCACATCACGCGCATCAGCCGAGGAAGCTCAGCCGCACCTGACGGCGGGGGTTGTCGACATTGGTGTCGACAAGGCACACCGACTGCCAGGTGCCGAGGGCGAGTTGTCCGCCGATGACCGGCAGCGTGGCATGCGGCGGGATGATGGCGGGCAGCACATGGTCCCGGCCGTGGCCGGGGCTCCCGTGGCGGTGCCGCCACCGGTCGTCGGCGGGCAGCAGATCGTGGAGCGCGGCGAGCAGATCGGTGTCACTGCCCGCGCCGGTCTCCAGGATCGCCACACCGGCGGTGGCATGCGGCACAAACACATTGAGCAGTCCGTCGCGCCCGTCCGCCACTTCCCGCAGATAGGCCGCGCAGTCGGCGGTGAGGTCGGCGACGGTCTCGCGGGAGCCGGTGGTGATCTCGAGGACATGGGTACGGAAGGTCATGCCCCCATCTTCGTACCCAGCGCCGACCGTGCGTTGGACCGCATCGTCTTCAAATCGCGCCGTACCGCCTCGTACGTGGCCCGGTGGCGGGCGATATCGGCCCGCTGGCGCTCGGCGAGTACGGACGACCACACCTTCACGGTGTGGTGTTCTCCCTTGCACGCGATGTCGGCCACGGCCGTGCCCACTTCGCGCTTGCTGTGGGTGGTGTTGCCGTCCGAGCCGCGGGCCCACTTCTTGTCGGAGAAGGCGGCTCGGGGAGACGCGTACCGCTTGAAGCCCTTGTCCTCGACACACCGGGACCAGGTCTTCAGCGCCCGCCGCACCCGCGGGTCCCGCCGTGCGGCCTTCTCCACCCGCGTCTCGCGCCCGATGAGAAAGCTCCACATGCGCTGCTCGTCCTCGACACCGCGGTACAGCCGGCGGTCCGCCTCACCGTTGCAGCCGCCCTTGGGGCCCTTGTGGGGCGCTTCGCCCTGCACCGCGGCGTACTCCCGCTCCGTCATGGGGCGGCCCTCCGGTCGCAGGCGGTTCTTCTTCTTGGGATCCCAGCCGTAGCCCCAGCGGCGGGCGTGGTCGAGGTCGAGTTCGCCGTAGGGGCTGGCGTCCGACACCGCCACCACGCTGGAATACCGCGTACCCATGCTCACGGGCTGCGGATGGCGGGGGAAGCCGGTGAACCCCAGGCGCACCATGCAGCGTTGCACCAAGAGGTCGCGCGCGTCGCCGTAGTGCTCGAAGTCGTCGTCGCGCTGGTACCGGTCGAGCGGCAGCGGGGGCGCCTCCAGGGCTCCCTGGGGTGGTGTGTGATCCGTGGAGCCGCCTCCGGCCCCGCAGCCCGCCACCGCCGCGATCAGCAGTGCCACCGCCGTGCCGCGTACACACTTCGCCACTGTTGGTGCCCTCCCCGTCTGCGTCCCCCGCCCCTGGCCAGTGGACCCTATCGCCCGGCCGGGAAGATCCCGCGGCCGATCCGGGTTGGTGGAAACATGAACAACGTGGATGTGGTGGTCGTGGGTGCCGGGCAGGCGGGGCTGTCCGCCGCGTACCACCTGCGGCGGGCGGAGTACGAGCCGGGCAGCGGGTTTGTGGTGCTCGACCACTCCCCCGGGCCGGGCGGCGCGTGGCAGTTCCGTTGGCCCTCGCTGACGTACGGCAAGGTGCACGGGATGTACGACCTGCCGGGTATGCGGCTGACCAGCGACGACGCCGACGCCGAGCGGCCGTCGTCCGAGGTGGTGTCCGCGTACTTCGACCGCTACGAGCACACCTTCGGCCTCCGGATCGTACGGCCCGTCCATGTCACCGCCGTCCGTGAGGGGGACGGCGGACGGCTGGTGGTGGAGACCTCGGCCGGGAGCTGGTCCACGCGGGCCCTGATCAATGCCACCGGCACCTGGGACCGGCCGTTCTGGCCGCGCTACCCCGGGCAGGAGACCTTCCGGGGGCGTCAGCTGCACACCGCGCAGTACCCCGGCCCCGAGGCGTTCACGGGGCAGCGGGTGATCGTCGTGGGCGGTGGCACCTCCGGGGTGCAGCATCTGCTGGAGATCGCCGAGGTGGCGGCGGAGACGACCTGGGTGACCCGGCGGCCGCCGGTCTTCCGTGAGGGGCGGTTCGACGAGATCCGGGGACGTGCGGCCGTCGCCATGGTCGAGGAGCGGGTGCGGCGCGGGCTGCCGCCGCAGAGCGTGGTGTCGGTGACCGGTCTGCCCATGACGGAGGCGATGCTGCGGGCCCGGGAGAAGGGTGTCCTCGACCGGCTGCCGATGTTCGACCGGATCACCCCGACCGGGGTGAGCTGGGACGACGGCCGGGCCGTGGACGCGGACACCATCCTCTGGGCCACCGGCTTCCGCGCCGCGATCGACCATCTGGCACCGCTGAGGCTGCGCGAGCCGGGCGGTGGTATCGCCCTGGAGGGCACCCGTGCCGTCCGGGACCCCCGGATCCATCTGGTCGGCTACGGGCCCTCGGCGAGCACGGTCGGCGCCAACCGCGCGGGGCGGGCCGCGGTACGGGAGATCCAGGCGCTGCTGGACACGGTCCCGGCCGTCGTCTGAAGGCGCCCTCGCCCGCACGCCGACCGTCCGAGGACGCGCGCTCCTTCACAGCACCCAGCCGCTGCGGCAGTATGAGCCCCCAGGTGATCATTCGGCCTGGGACCGGGCCGCTGCCCGGCCGGAGGAGGAAACGTGCGCGTAGGGCTCTTCATCACATGCGTCAACGACACCCTCTACCCGCGCACCGGACAGGCCGTGGTCACGCTCCTCGAACGGCTCGGTGTCGAGGTCGGCTTCCCCACCGAGCAGAGCTGCTGCGGCCAGCCGCAGTTCAACACGGGCTACCGCCATGAGACCGAGCCGCTGGTACGCCGCTATGCCACCGCCTTCCGGGACTACGACTACATCGTGGCCCCGTCCGGCTCCTGTGCCGCGATGGTGCGGGACAACTACCCGCGCATCGGTGCGAAGGCCGCCGTGGAGGGCCGTGGCCCGGAGCTCTCGGAGGCCGCGGCCGCCGTTGTCCCCAGGACGTACGAGCTGACGGAGTTCCTGACGGATGTGCTGAAGGTGACCGACGTCGGCGCGTACTACCCGCACACCGTGACGTACCACCCCACCTGCCACGGGCTGCGGATGCTCCACCTCGGCGACCGCCCGCGGGCGCTGCTCGACGCCGTCCGGGGCCTGGACCTGGTGGAGTTGCCGGGCGCGGAGGAGTGCTGTGGCTTCGGCGGTACGTTCGCCGTCAAGAACGCGGCCGTGTCGGCGGCGATGGGCGCGGACAAGGCGCGCAACATCACGGCGACGGGCGCGGAGGCGGTGTGCACGGTGGACAACTCGTGCCAGATGCACATCGGCGGCACGCTCGCCCGGCAGGGCTCGACGGTGCGCCCGGTGCATATCGCGGAGATCCTGGCCAGTACGGAAGGACATGTGTGGTGAGCGAACACCACACACGAACACCACACACAAGCGCCCAACACGAACACCACACATGAGCGCCCGACACGAGAGAACACCCCATACGAGAGGCCACTCGGCGAGAAACCCGCGAGGAAAGGCCACTCCGGTGAAAGGAGACCCCCGGTGAGCGGATCCGGCCACGCCACCTACCTGGGGATGCCCGCGTTCCCGAAGGCGGCCGACACCTCCACCCGTGACACCCAGCTGCGTGCCAACCTCCGCCACGCCACCCACACCATCCGCGCCAAGCGCGCCACCGCGGTGGCCGAACTGGACGACTGGGGGAAGCTGCGCGCGGCTGGCGCGGCCATCAAGGACCGTACGCTGCGCCATCTCGACCACTACCTGGAGCAGTTGGAGCGCTCCGTCACGGCGGCCGGTGGCCAGGTGCACTGGGCGGCGGACGCGGACGAGGCGAACCGGATCGTCACCGAGCTGGTGCGGGCGACGGGCGAACGGGAGGTCGTCAAGGTCAAGTCGATGGCCACGCAGGAGATCGGGCTGAACCACGCGCTCGCCGAGGCGGGCATCACGGCGTACGAGACGGACCTCGCCGAGCTGATCGTGCAACTCGGCGACGATCTGCCGTCCCACATCCTGGTGCCTGCGATCCACCGCAACCGCGCCGAGATCCGGGACATCTTCGCGACGAAGATGGCGCGATGGGGCCGCCCCGCCCCGGACAACCTCAGCGACGCGCCCGCCGACCTGGCGGAGGCGGCCCGTCGCCACCTCCGCGAGAAGTTCCTGAACGCCAAGGTGGGCGTCTCGGGCGCGAACTTCATGGTGGCGGAGACGGGCACGCTGGTGGTGGTCGAGTCCGAGGGCAACGGACGGATGTGTCTGACCCTCCCCGAGACGCTGATCTCGGTGGTGGGCATCGAGAAGGTGGTGCCCACGTTCCAGGACCTGGAGGTGTTCCTCCAGCTCCTCCCCCGCTCCTCGACCGCCGAGCGGATGAACCCGTACACCTCGACCTGGACCGGCACCACGGGCGACGACGGCCCGCGCACCTTCCACCTCGTCCTGCTCGACAACGGCCGTACCGACACCCTCGCCGACACCGTGGGCCGCCAGGCGCTGCGCTGTATTCGCTGTTCGGCGTGTCTCAATGTGTGCCCGGTGTACGAGCGCGCGGGCGGCCATGCGTACGGCTCGGCCTACCCGGGCCCGATCGGCGCGATCCTCACCCCACAACTACGCGGCACCCAGAGCGAGTTGGACGCCTCACTGCCGTACGCGTCGTCGCTGTGCGGGGCGTGCTACGAGGTGTGTCCGGTCGCCATCGACATCCCCGAGGTCCTGGTCCATCTGCGCGAACGCGTCGTCGAGGGCGGCCCGGTCTCCGTTCGCGGCACCCGTACGGTCATCAAACCCGCCAAGGGCCACGCCGCCGAGCGCGCCGCGATGCGGGCGGCGCGCTGGGCGCTGGACCACCCCGGGGTGCTGCGCACCGGGCAGCGCCTCGCCTCCCGCACCCGCCGTTTCCACCCGCGCCGGCTGCCCGGCCCGGGGCGCGCCTGGAGCGACACCCGAGAACTGCCCACGGTGCCCGCGGAGTCCTTCCGCGACTGGTGGCAGCGGACCCGCGCCACGAACGACAGGAGCACCCCATGAGTTCACGCGACCTCGTCATGGCGAGGGTCCGCCGCGCGCTGGCCGATGTCCCGCGTGCCGAGACCCCGTCGGAGGTGGCGGTCGAGCGTACGTATGCCCGCCGCCACGGCGACCGCACCCCGGCCGAGACCGCCGATCTCCTGGCCGAGAACCTCGCCGACTACCGCGCCGTCGTCCACCGCACCCACGCCGCCGCCCTCCCGGCCCTGATCGCCCGCCTGCTGACGGCCCGCAACGCCACCACGGTGGTCGTCCCGCCGGGCCTCCCCGTGGACTGGCTCTCCGCCACCGACATCCACCGGGTCCCGGACACCGCCGACCTGACCCCGCACGACCTGGACGCGGTGTCCAGCGTGGTCACCGGCTGCGCGGTGGCCATCGCCGAAACCGGCACGGTCGTCCTGGACGCCTCCCCCGACCAGGGCCGCCGCCGTATCACCCTGGTCCCCGACCACCACATCTGCGTCATCCGCGTCCCCACCCAGGTCGTGGACTCCGTCCCCGAGGCCCTCGAACGCCTCGACCCCGCCCGCCCCCAAACCTGGATCTCCGGCCCCTCCGCCACCAGCGACATCGAACTCGACCGAGTCGAGGGCGTCCACGGCCCCCGCACCCTGGAGGTCGTCCTCGTCACGGAGGACTGACGCTCCGGTCCGAAGCGCGGCATTCACCACCGGCCACGGCCGATTCCTACCACTCAACCCGAACACGTGACCATCGCCACAGCGACACCCCCTCACCCAGAGTCACCTCAGGTGGCGCAGCGTCATACCGTACTGTAGTGCCCATTTACCGGGCACACGAGTCGTACGTTCAGGGGGGATGAAATGAGCCAGCACAAGCCGGAGACACACGACAAACTGCCTGAGCCCGACAACAGCGAGATACCCACTCCGCCCGACCACCCGTTCAATATCAATGAGTTAAAGGTCCCGCCAGGACTGAACGCCCTCCCGAACCAGGACAACATCTACGCTCCCGGTTCACAGGTCCCGGAGCGCCCTTACTTTCCTCCGGGCACCCAGGGGCCAGTGGCACCGAACCTGCGGATCTCATCCCATGTGCTGAAGAAGGCTGCCGGCAAGGTGGACCGCGTGTACAACGCGTTCTACAAGGCGGCAGCCTCATTGGAGGAGTCCACGGAAACTGCCGCCAAGGGCCTGGGCCCGGCAAAAGAGGAGGACTCCCCGCAGACTCCGTCCGCACTGACCGCTTCACACAAGAACTGGGAGCGGCAAGCCGGTGTCGTGGCCGCTTGGCTCGCCCACATCTCCAACAGTCTGCGCCTGGCCGCCGACACGCACACGAAGAACGACCAAGGGGTACGGGATTCCTTCACCTGGGACAAAGACACCGACAATCCGTATCTCAAGTACTACCCCGACTCCACGGACGCCCCTGCGACATCCGGCCAGCCGTCGGTGTCCGACCTGTACAAGAAGTGGGGGGTCCAGTGAGCTTCTACTTCTACCAGCGCTTCAGGGAAGCGAACTTCAGCGGCCTGGAGACATTGGCCACCAAGTGGCAGAGCGTCTACGACGCCATCAAGGATCTCGATGACGACATACGCGACGAGGTGCTCAGGCCGCTCAAGGACAATGGGTACTGGGAAGGTCAGGCGGCTCCGTACGCATGGGCCCAGATCGATGACATCCAGCGGCAGGTAACTGCGGCCGCCAAGGTCGCACAGGCTGTGAAGAAGACCATCGAGGACGGTGCCGGTGAACTCAAGGCCGTCCAGACGAAGTTCGACGACGCGGTGAGAAGGTTCGGCGAACAGAACCTGAGCGTGCAATCCGATGGCAAGGTGACGGCCTGGACGATGCTCCACACCAACCCCTCCAAAGACGAGAACCGCAAGGCGGCCGAAGCACAGCGGGAGCTCAACGACCTCATCCGCGAGGCGTTCCAGGTCGACCAGAACCTGTCGTTCACGCTGATGGAGAACATCGGCCTTGATTGGTTCAACACCAAGCATCTGCGGACCGATATCAACGGCACCAGCACCATTAGCACCGACCGTTTCGATGCTCTTGACCGGGCTATGCGGGGCAAGGACCCCTATCCGGATAAAAACAATGAAACACCTCGTGAGGTCGTGCTCGACTGGCTGGCTGGAACAGGATCCGAGAATCGCGAATGGTCGCAGGGTGACAAGTTCATCGAGCAGCTCAGAGAGAGCGAGAGCATGAAGACGATCCGCGATCAGGTCGTCACCGGATGGTATAAGGGATCGCCACAGGGGGTTGCCCGACACAAGATCGACGGTAAGTCATTGATCGAGCAGGCAGGAATTTACGCCAAGGACATGGCGGGCCTGTTCGCCATCGACAACCTGTGGACGGGAAAACCAACGAGGCGCAGTCCATGCTGGGGTCCTATGTGGTGCATTACGAGGTCAAGGGCGAGGACCCTGATGGCGCGCTCATCGTGCAATACACATTGAAGAACGACACGGACATGGAGTCCTTCGCGCCTACTTACGGCAAGTGGCAAAAAGGGTTGAATCACGACGACGGAACGCCGACGAGCGACATCCACGAGACGATGACCTGGACCGAGCGCGTCAACCCGAACGACTGGTCACAGGGACCATCATGATGACGGCGAAAACCAAGCGATTCCGCCTGCTTCGTCTGTTCCTCAGTACGTGGCCGAGGAGAATCGCCTTCGTCATGGCGCTGTGCGTCCTTCTTCCGGTGGACTGTTCAGCGATCCTGCATCAGTTTTCAACATGTGAGAATCACAACCTCGATGTGTCCGAGTCGAATCTGTACGGCACCTACAAAGGCCCGCACGGGATGAAGATCGAACTGGCTCCACCCAAGCCGGACGCACTGCCCCAAGACAACAGCCTGCGCGTGGAGAACTGGCCACTCCACCTCTCTGATCTCAACAGCGACGGTGAAGTCGAGCCCGACTTCACCGGGAAGGCGCGTCTCATCAATGGTCCCGGGACCTGGGTGTACTCGGTCGAAGAGGACGCGGACGGCGTACGTTTCCCGCAGATTTCGCTGGGATTCGATGAACCCACCGATGACCAGTCGCTGATGGTCGGCGGCAGCCCAGAAAATCCGTCACTCTCCACCGCGACGGAATCCGGCTCCTGTGGCGTCACGGAATTTCGTCGGTAAGCAACAACGCAACATACGGGGCCCGCCCACCGCTACTTCACCGGAGGGCGCCGGACTCACGCCGCCTCTTCCCGCGCGACGGTGCTGAGGGAGGCCTTCCTTGATGTCCTTCAGGGCCTTCGCGCGGGACTTGCCGAAATCGCGTATGAGCTGCTGCTGAGGAACGCTGGAGCTCTCGCGCAGCCAGGTCGTCATCCGCCGACCTCGCGGTCAGCATCTTGTCCAGCGCGGCCGGACCGGCCTTCTCACCCTCGCGGTATGCCTTCTCGAGCGGGCCACGCACTCATTCCAGACCCACCCGACACCGGTCCCCCTCGGCTTGAGTGCGCACCGGGCCACAGACGACAGGCGCACACGGTAGGCGTACCGGGCACCACGACCTGGGGGCGAGCGCACAGGGTGCGGTGCGCCGACATGGGACTGTGGGAGGAGATCGAGCGAATACGGGCAGCGGAGGGGGATCCCCTCGCGCTGTTGGGGAAGTTCCGGCGCACGGCGGTGATGGTGCCCGTTGGCGACGATGTGTTGATGTCGGCCCATTACCAAGAGATCCGCTGGATCTCCACGTTCACCGATGAAGCCTCGCTGGCGCGGGGCTCGGCTCCCGACGAGCCGTGGACGACGAGCGCGTATTCGGGCGCGGTTGCTGGACGCGGTGATCCCGGCGCTGGAGGGCCCGGCCGGGGGCGCGGTGGTTGTGGCCGCCCGGGAGGCATCGATGCTCTTCCCCTCGGCGCGGGGGATCGTGCCGGACGCGGTGGTGGTGGACGTACGCAGGAGACCGCGATGACTCCGGGCGGGGAGGGTGCCCGATGAGCGGAAGCGGCAAGAACCCTATCTGGCGCTGGACAAGGGCGCGTTGGAGAACATCACCAAGGGTTGCGCGCGGCGATCAGGAAGCTGCGGGAGATCGCCTGGGCGTCCGACGCCGTGTCCCAGCCCTTGCATGGCAGCGACAGCAGGGCATATGCCACCAGGCCCCAGATCTGAACCCCCCTGCCGAGGGTGCGGTGTTGCTCACATCACCGCCTCATCAGGCCAGTTGAGAGCCGCGGAGAGGTTTAGACCCAGTGCGCGGTGTCAGTGGCTGCCTCTATTGTGGGGGTCATGTGTCCGACTCCTACTCCTCGTCAGCCCGCCTTAACGTCCATGCCCCTCTCCACTGACCAGGCCAACGAGGCCATCCGCGTGTTTCTGCGGGCGCGTGCCGGGCGGGCGTTGCGTCCGGCGGAGCGGGCTGAGTACGGGCGGTTGTTGCGTGTGTATACGCGGGCGTTGCGTGGGGAGATGGAGAAGGCTGCCTGAGTGAGGGGCGCCGGAGGGGCCGGCGCCCATCAGATCTGGGGGGCGGGGGCGGCAACGGTGCGCGCAGTGGGAAAGGTCGTTGTGGGGGCGGCCGTGGTCGCGTTGGTGGGCGGAGCCGGGTTCGGGGCGTACAACCTCTACAACGGGGTGACCGGCGGCAGCACTACGACGACGCATGACGGACCGGTGACCGCGTCCGAGGTCCGGGATACCGCGGACCACTTCCTCGATGCGTGGGCGGACGGCAACGACATGCTGGCGTCCGACTTCACTAACGACGCGGAGTCAGCCCTCGGCGCGCTGGGCGGGTTCCGGGACGAAGCCCGGGTGAAGAAGGTGACGCTGACGCCGGGCGAGGCGAAGGGCACCACGGTGCCGTTCCGGGTCAAGGCGGAGATCCATTACGGCAAGACCCGTTCGACCTGGAGCTATGACTCGCGGCTGACCGTGGTGCGCGGCCGGACGACCAACAAGCCACTGGTCGACTGGGCGCCCTCGGTCATCCATCCCAAGCTGGCGAAGGGCCAGACGATCCGCACGGACCTGGCGGAGAATCCGCCGATCCAGGTGCTGGACCGGCAGGGCAAGGAGCTGCGGCAGGGGCGCTATCCCTCGCTCGATCCGCTGCTGACCTCGCTCCGGGCGCGGTACGGGGACGATGTGGGCGGTACGGCGCAGGTCGAGGTGTGGGTGGTGCGGTCCGACGGGTCGGCCGGGGACACCCTGCATGTGGTGACGAAAGGCAAGCGGGGCACCCTGCGCACCACCCTCGACGCGACCGTACAGAAGAGCGCCGAGAAGGCCGTGGCCAACCGGGTCGGCGCGTCCGTGGTGGCACTCAAGCCCAGCACCGGCGAGATCCTGGCGGTGGCCAACTCCGACCAGGGCGAGTTCAACGCGGCGTTGCAGCGGTGAACTCGGCGGCGCTGATGACCGTGCCGGTGGGGTTGTTGGGGTAAATTCACCGACATCACGCGAGAGTTCGGCCGCATTGCCGCCTTGATTTGGTCAAGGTTCAGGACCCAGTCGTGATCCGGGTCCAGTGCGACACCGGTCACCTCGCACAGCGCCGGCGGGTGGCTCTGAGTTCGACTAGGGCTGGGGCCGAAGGTTGAACCAGCAGCCGGGCTGGAAGTCACCGGTGGTACGCGAGGCAAAATAAGAGCAGGCGCCGAATCCCGGATGCTGCACCCAAAGTCCGGCATATATTCGGAACAGACTCGCCCGGCAGGAAGCGTCACGTTTCGCTCTTATTTCGGCATTACATGTCACCGAATTGGTCAGGCCGTACCGTTGACGTGAAAGATGCCACGCCAAAACCTCCCGCGTGGCTGGCACCTCTCAGAGGAGTGAACGATGCCGATCGCACCTCGCAGGTACAACCAGGCCAAGGTGCTGCTGACCCTGGCTGGCAGCACTCAAGCCGGCCGGTCGCACGTCATCCAGTCGCACGACGACGCAGTCCCGGATCACTGGGGCTACCAGCTACTGAGCGAGGCACGCAGAGAACTCCAGGCCCTGGGCTGGACACAGCAGCAGCAAAACGCTGTTGTGGAGCAAGCAAGGCGGGTCATGTTCGGTTGAGTCCGACTGTCCCTGGGTTCTGCCTCTTGGGTTCGGGCTCTCTTCCTACCCCCATTGATGAGGCCGTCCTCTCGAGGGCAGATGCGCAGTTCAGTTGGGCTTCAGCCCGGCCGAACTGCGCACCCCGCAGACAGCCCGAGAATCGGGCAAACTGTGAGACCCGTTAGCCTTAACGGGCCTCACGACCCTACGTGCCTCCTTCCACATATGAGGAGAGGTGTTAACCCCTGCGTGCTCGAGTCGCCGGAGTCGACGCTGTCACGCTTTCAGCGCGTTCCCCAGCAAACTCAGGAATGACTCACTGCAATCGTTCCCTGTGTGCTGAGGAAGCGCACCTCGACGGACTCAAAATCCGTCCAATCGGAAACCTCGACGGCGAGTCGGCCATGGTTCGAGGCCCGACTCCCCTGACGGTTCGGACATAAGAAGCAAGCGACAAGCCAAGCGGCTTGGCCGCAGAGACCGCCTCAGCAATCGATAACGATCGATGGTCCCAGGGCCAGAGAGCCCCTGGCACTTGCTGTTATTTCGATACGGCATAGCCGATGTTGATGTGGCACGTCTCGACCCATGGCCAACACCCGCACGAGCGGCCCACACCACTATCGAGCAGTTCCTCGCAAGCGGCAGTGCGCAGTTCGCAATTGGGATCGTTATCAACGCGGTGGTGCAACAGCGGCCGACCTCGGTCGTCGACGACGGCCAGCCAGTGGAACTCCTCGGCGATGTCGATTCCCGCGGGGGCGGACATGACGCTCCCCTTGCCGTGCACGGTACGGCGCGACCTCTTCCGCCTGTCCTCGCCCTACCAAGCGATGGTCCGCAGAGCCTGATCAGCAGTGCGGAAAAGGTGGCCGGGCAGGGGGAACAGTCATCTGAGCCATCGACGGCAGCCAGTGTGAAATCCATCCCTGCCTCGCTCGCGCGACCCCATCGTCGCGAACGACCGGGCCGTCCGAAAGCAGGTAGAGCCGCATGCGGCATGACGGCGCAGGGGCCGCGACCAAGGCGGTCAGCAGGATCGATAGCCGGCGGCGGCCGTGACTGGTTCGAGCGTTTGCCCAGCACCCCCCGCACGGCGGGACCGCCGGGGCTACTCCCGCCGCCCGTGACGTCGCGCCCTTGCCCTTTCGGGGACCGGGATATGCGCTGGAGGGTGCAGAAGGCATGCGCGCCCCCGGCCGGGCAGGTTGCAACCCGCAGGGGTGCGGTGACCGGCACGCGAAGCGGTGACCGATCCGCATCAGCAACTCCGCCGGGATTACCTGGCCATCGAGTGCTCTCCTCAGCACGAACGCCCTGACGGGGCCGAATGACGAGATATTTATGACCAATAACAGCACGTACCTGATGCGGGCTCATCGCGGAAACCGACTCGTGCGCGGGTACATCAGAAGTGGGTGCGCTGGATGAAGATTTGCTGTTATGAAGCACACCACTGTTCTGTCGACTTTCGGTCCAGTTGGCGGTGGGGCAGACTGGGAATTGCCGCAAGGTTACTCGGTGGTTGTTCCGAGTAATCGACCGGTTGTCCCGTCGTTCCCGAATTTTTGCGATGAAGGAGTGATCGTGATGAGCGTTGGCGACGAACTCTCCAGCCTCGATTTCTCAGCGATGATCGGGGGACCACTGTCGGCAGTGGTCAAAGCTCAGGCACAGTCGGCGCAGTCGTCGGTCGACTACATCAAGTCGGTGGGGTTCGGCCAGGACGGCAGTCCCACCCTTGTGAGCTTCTCGTACGACAAGCCGGTGGAGCGGAAGAATGAGCACGGTGTGGTCACAGGCGTCGAACACCAGCCGTACAAGCTGACCGTCCCGATCCTGACGATGCTGCCAGTTCCGTTCATCAGGGTCGCGGAGACAACCATCGAGTTCAATGCCAAGATCAATTCGATCCAAGAGTCGACGACGGCCTCGTCCGACGACTTGCACGCATCGCTCGATGCTTCAGTGGGCTGGGGCCCGTTCTCTGCCCAGCTGAAGGTGAACTACGCTCATCAGCAGTCGACAACTTCGGGCTCCAAGGTCGAGCGCTCCTACTCCATGGCAGTCGCGGTGAAGGCCGTGCAGGATGAACTTCCCGCCGGCACCGAGCGACTCCTGGGCATACTCGAGCGCAGTATCCAAGAAGCTCCTGCCGGCCAAACAAGTCAACCGGCAGTCCCGGCAAAGCAGTAGACCGTGGAGCGGTGACGAGTAAACACGCTTGGATCTCGCTCTCCAGCGGTGACGGTGTTCCGTGCCATGTGGCAGGGAACACCGTCCCCTTCATGGATATCAGTACACATGGCCATTCCATGACAGCGCCTCGGGTTGAGGGTAGGGGACGACGTGACAGAACTCTCGGAACTGCTCGGCACGCTCTTGTCGAGCGTGGCCAAAGCACGGCACATGACAGACCTTCAGACGGCTACTATCGCGGAGCAGTACCGGGCCAACCCACTGCTCGAGGGACTGAGCGTACCGCGTGTACGGCTTCCCGAACTTCGGGTCGACCTACCGGTCATCATCGAAGGAGGTGCCGCGGGGAGCCCCATCCAATTCCAGGAACCGAAAGTCATCGCCCATGAGGCAGTGTCAGCCATCACCGAGAAACTTGCCGCCTGGGGCATCGAGCTACCGGCCGAGGTCAGGAAACGGCTGCTCAGCCGCTTGCGTGCCGACCTGCGCGGCGTGACGACCAAGCCCGGCGGCCACCTTCAAACGGAAGCCGTCAGCCGTCAGACGGTGACGACAAGCCGCGACATGCTCCAGGCCTCGCCTCTCGCGGAACACCTTGACGCGGACAGGATGCGAGGGATCCTGGACACGGTGCGGCGCCGAGTTGACGAGACAGCCGAAATGGCACCCGGCCATCCGCCCGGTATCCGTGTGAACGTGGTCTCAGCCGAGGTCAAGGAACGCGTTTCCCCCGCGGTCGTCGCACGACTGAGCCTGGCCATCAAGGAAGAAGGGCTCGAATGGGAAATCACACGGACTGAAGACGGAGCCATGAGACGGCGGCTCGGTCCCGAGTGACTCTCTGGCGAGCGGGCCCCCGATCATGCCAAGCACGGAGAACGGTCATGCTGTTCCTGACCCGCCATATGCTCAACCAGCATCTGATGGAGCTCCCGGCTCTCATCGACCGATATGCCGCGCGCGATGCCGGATTCGTTGACGACAGTTTATCGTGGATGACATCGGTGGAGCGTACACTCCTCCGGCTCCGGCATCCGCTTACCGGCATGGTCGCGGCCTGCCGCAGTGAAGTGCTGGCCGCAAGAGACGGCTATCGTCAACGTGAGACTGATTCGATGTCAACCAGCAGCCGCCAGGCTCAACGTGCGACTGCCGCCATAGTTGTGAGCCGGATCGAGAAAACTCTCCAGAGCGTAGTGGTGGACATCGACACACAACTCGACGGGCTCAGGGACAAGATGGCTCAGCTACTCGCCCTCGCCTCGAGTATAAAGCCGATTCCTGCGAGTAATGGACGCCCGCGCGATGATTGCCTGCGCTCCCTTTGGGCAGATATGGGCATGATGAAAGAAACGGCCGGTATGTATGCCTACCTCAATGCCGCCATTCCGCGTGACGATGTGATCACCCTTCTCGGGGACGTGCTGGAGAACTTCCTGGCGGCGGCCGAAGGACACGTCAGCAGATCAGCGATCAGCTGATCAGCTTTTGCTCTGTAAGGAGCGAGGATGGAACGCCATCGATACGAGCGGGCCAGACAAGAGATCATCGATACCGGGAGCCAAACGGCGCCCCGAGCTCTTCCGCCTCCCCATGGGGAAGAAATTCCGGACCAGTTCGGCCATTGGCTGCTCCTAGAGGCTCGAGATGAGTTCTCCACTCGTGGCATCGAGGGGAACGAAGCTCTGCGGAGAGCCGCAGCGAGCATGCGGCTTCAGGATTGGTGGGAGACCCACCAAAATGATTTCACAGGCTGATACTCCAGGCGATTTTCGCATCGTGCGGCGCCCCCGGGTGGGAAGCGTACGGCCGCCACGGGATCACCGGAGGTTGTGGACTCCTGAACAACGTGCGGGGCCGCAGGCCATAGCGCAGCCCCTGTCCGGCGGTGAGCGAGGTCCGAGCCGAGGTCCGACCTGAGCATGGCCTGGATCGCGGGCCGTTTCGAGTTCCGGGCCACCGCCCGCCTGTCTGCTCGGGCTGCTGCCGAACGTCGAACGCAAGAACCGCCCGCAACGGGCCGAGCAGGCCGTACCTCCGGCCCGCTGGGACGCCCATGTCGTCCGTAAGGGCATCCGCGTCACGCCGCCGACCACCTCGGCATCCTCGGTGGCATTCTGGCCGTGGACGAGACCGGCTGAGCAGAAGGTCGGGCCCGCGCGGGCGTGCGGCGGCTCTCCACCCGTACCGCGAAGCACCCGGCATCGGCTCGGTGATGGCCGTCGCCTGCTCCACCCGGGTCGGGACCAACCTCGGCCGCGCCTTCGTCCGCACGTACCGGATTCGGCGCGAAACGGCGGCCGAGCCATTGTCCGCCCGCGGCTGGGATCCAGGTATGCAAAGAAGAATGTTTTCAGTACGTTACGGCAATCGGATATCGCCAGGAGGAAATAACAGCAACCGCATTGGAAGTCATTTGCGGTCATGAAGATCGTTATTCCCTCGGCCCTTATTCAGCAGCCCAATGCAACGAGCTGCTGTTATTTTGACACGGCAGCAACTTTACCATAGTCAGGTGTCTTGGGAATTCCATACTCGGGACCATGACCGCTGCTTCAGGCTCCGCACACTCCGCAGTTGAGGTGTTCCTCAGAGGGCTCTCCGGCAGTACACGTGCACAGCGTCGAACTTACCTTCATGAATACCTCGACTACCTTGGATCCGCTCTCCCGTGCGACATCGGGGAACTAGACACCAACACTTTCCTCGACCAGAGGAACGTCGAAGCCTGGCTGACCGCTGCCCGTCAAGGCGCTACCCGCCGCCGCACCGGGTCTCAGGGGTCCCGTGCTATGGCTGCCCCTAATTCAATGGCCGCCCGTATCACAACCATCAACACTTTCTCCAGATTCTGTGGAAGGCCATTGAAGCTGCCCCGCCCAAAGCTCAATTCGGCTCAACGTCTCACACCCGTGGAAGCCCACCGCACTGCCCATCTGCTCGCCCAAAACCCACCGTCGCGAATGAACCCGGCTACGTGGGAACGTTCGGTTGCCATCGTCGCCCTTGCTGTATGCACGGGCCATGGCCTGTCAGACCTGCACGTCATGCGATTGAAGGACGTGGATTTGCAGTACAGACTGCCACGCGTCCACGTCGGTGGCGAGTGGTATCCCCTCGACGTATTCACGAGCAGCGTCCTCGCCCGCTGGCTCGGCACCCGCCGGAGACTGACGACGGGAAAGCGCAGCGGTCCTCCTTCCGACAGCCTCTGGGTCACCACCGGCTGCGGCCGTCGCCGAAATCACCGCGGAAGAACACCAGCTATCGGTCTGCCTACCACCCTACGCACTCTGGTGGCGGCTCATCGCAACTTAACAACGCGTAAGCTCGGCCAGCCGCTTCGACTTGAGCAGTTCTGCGCGGGGGCACCGGCCAGTCGATCCCAGCACGCCGTCTCACTCATCCCCACTCACTCGACGGGTGCCGCGCGGCGAACTCATCTCGATTCTCGCTTTCCGAAGCCAGCATTGTTCGCGAGTGAAGGGAACTTCAGTCCTCAGCGGCGAAGGCCCGGCAGACGTTGATGCGCCGCATGACTGCGTATGAAGCGCACGTCACCGGCCGTGCCGCCACGGCTGCCCTCGCCCCCCGGTCCACAACCTGGCCATGGGCCCGACGGCCATGTCCAACCTCGCCGATCACCCATGCCGCCGCCAGGGCTACGCGGGTGGTACCTGCCGCTGCGCAGCGCCGAGGGAGGCGTCCGAGACGGGCGGGTTCCAGTCCCGAACGAGGGAGAAATCGAGCACGCTGTCCTGGATCGCCTGCATGGGGGTGACAACGCAGACGCCGGTAGTGACGTTGCCGGAGATGCACATGCCGACGGGGTACAGCCCTTCGGCCGTTACCACGCATGCCCCGGAGTCACCCGGCGCCGCAAACAGCGTGCCGAAGGTGGAAGAGACGAAGATCTGGTGGTCGAACCATGCGTTACCCACAGGCGTTGTCACTTCGACGTGAGCCATGATGGCAGTGACCGTCCCACGGCTGAGGCCCGTCGTGCGGCCGGACTTTGCGACCACCTGCCCTGGCATCGCGGCCGGTGGGATCACCCGGTCCCCCAACTGAAGAAGGTTGGGCGGATTCACCGTGGTGTTCAGTACCCAGGAGCTGACCCAGTCCTCAGGAAGGCACCGGGCAGTGGCCGCATCAACGTAGTTGACGCTGCCCGGGCGGAAATCGAGGCGGACAGCCTGTTCCAGAAAGGCGATGGGGTCGCCGCTGGGGCCGTCCTCGCCCATTCCCGGCTGCACAATGGGATCCCATTGCTGGCTCATATTGCAGTTGGCCAGAACGTGGTTGCAGCTGACCATGAGCAGCCATTCTGCTCGCTCTCCGCCGCGGCCGACGCCCAGCATGCCCAAGGTGCCCACGGGCACCGCGGCGGGGCCGGTCCGGCTCACGGAGACGCCGAGCGGCGCCGGCCTGCTGCGCTGCTGGTGCGCGTTCTGGAAGGTGTGGAGGTCGCCCACGACCCGGACGCTGAGCGGAATGCCGTTCAGGGCATCGCCGAGAAGCCGCGTCAGCCAGGAACGCACCTTCTCGTCAGACATCGAGTCGGCTACGAGCAGGCATAGCGACGCGTTATCGCCGCTGAGTGGCCGGGCGGAGTCCGTGGCCCCAATAGCGACGCCACGGAGGTTGTCGTACCTTCCGGGGTGTTCGATACGGGCTTTCCGGATCGCCTCCGCCACGGCGGCACGGGCCTGCACGAGGTCGTCCGGCACCCCCTCAGGTGGCGCGGTCCACGCCTCCGATGGCTCGGGCTGGGGGCCACTGAAGGTGCTGCCGGACAGCCCTTTCCCTTTCTCAAACTTACCCATCGGCCCTATCCCTTCGAAAAACTTGGTCTCTTCGGTGGCCAGGGCCGTGGCGGTGCGTACTCCTAGGCCCTCGCTCGGCGAACCGCTCTGAGCGCGGCAGGAGAACAGAACTCACGCCGCTTATGTCCACAAGCCCATGCAACATCACGGTGAGCCAATTTTCCTGACGAGGAGTGAATATCAGCAAGCACATGATGCGCGATCAGTATCAAAGGTGGTCTCAACGTGCGGGACCGAACTCTCCGGCTATTTTGATGAGCTGCCCTTATTTTTCCGCGGTTGCCGACCGAGGGGGACCGTCCACGCTCGGTGGTACGCCCTGATGCGGCTGTCCGGCCGCGGCGTCGATCCCGTACGTCTTCCGCAGGTTGCGTGCGGCGTCCACGAGTCGGCCGCCGGGGGGGCCGGCCAGGAGGGTCTCTCCACCAGGCAGCGAAGCGGAAGCAGGAAGAGCCCGGCGGCGAAGGCAGCCCGCGCACCCCACGTCCTGCCACGGCGGCGAGCACTGCCCGCTCCGCACGAAGATCTTGGCTGTCAGCAGCGGGGGACACGCCCGATGCGGGCGGCGCCAGTCGCGGCAGCTCGGTCGATCACCATGGCGCGTGGATCACCGGCCACGCGAGAGCTCTCAGAGGCTCAGCCGGGCTCCACGGCGAGGGTGACCGTGGTGGGGGGTACGAGGACAAGTTCGGCCCGAGGAGGAGCGGAAGGTTCGCGCCGGGGAGACCTCCCCGGCGAGAGAGCCCAGGAAAACCCTCGCTTCGGCACCGTCGAGCCGTACCGGGCCGGGGACGTGGTGCTGGAAGTCGCGGTCGGCGTCGTGGTGTGCTTCGGGCAGGGCCACCCACAGCTGTACGCCGTGCAGGACGGTGGTTCGCGGGGTGGAGACCTCCGAGTGGCTGATGCCGTACCCGCCCGTCATGAGGTTCGGCTCGCCGGGCCGTACGAACGCGTGGTTGGCCGCGGCCGTCATCGGCCAGGGCACGGTGCAGATGAATCCGCTCACCATGGCCTCCGTGGCCGCCACCGCCCGGACGGGCGCGTTCAAACAGCCGGTGCTGGTGCCGCGTTCGGTGGGCCACCAGCAGCTCGCCACCAGCGACCGAGCGCTGAGCCCGGCCGTCGTCCAGCAGCTGAAGGGCATGATGCGGCTGACGGCGACCAGTGGCACCGCCGCACGGGCGATGTCCGGGCTGACCGGCGACATCGGTGCCAAGACCGGCTCGGCCGAGATCGACGGCCAACCGAAGACCAACGCCTGGTTCACCGCCTACCGCGACGACATGGCCGCGGCCGCCGTGGTCACCCAGGGCGGCCACGGCGGCGACGCCGCGGGCCCCGTCGTCCGTGAGGTCCTCACCGCTCGCTGAGCCGCGACCGACCGCGACCGATCGCGACCGGCCACGACCGACCGCGGTCGGTCGTCACCGCGAGGTTCCTCTCCCGGACTTCCTACAGGGGTTGTGCAAAGGGGTTGTTCAAGCCGGATCCGCGCCCCTACGCTGACGCGTCACCGGCCAACGCCCACCCGGCCGGTCCCGGCCAACCCCCGGCCAACTCCCGTCCTTCGGAGACGATCAAGAAGTGAAGCGCACCTCCCGGGACATCCGTACCGTGAACCGCTATGAAGTGCTGCGCCATGTCATCGCCGAGTCCCCCGCCGTGTCCCGGCAGCACCTGGCCTCGGCGACCGGACTCAGCCTGGCCACCGTCGCCACGCTCGTCGGTGAGCTGCTGCACCTGGGGGCGATCTCCGAGGTCGGCTTCGAGGACTCCGACGGCGGACGGCCGCGCGGACTGGTGGCCGTCAACGCCCGAGGCGGCGCGCTGATCGGGGTGGATGTCGCGGAAACGTACATCCATGTCGAGGTGTTCGACCTCTCGCTCACCGTGCTGGCCCGCGCCGACGAGGAGTTGCGCCCCGAGCGCCCCGGGGAACGCGAACCGCGCCAGGTGATCGCACGGATCGCCGCCGCCGTACGGGCGGTCGTCGAGGCGGCGGCGATCCCCGACGACCAGGTGCTGGGGGTCGGCGTCAGCATGCCGGGGCAGGTGGACCGCGAGGGCGGGGTGTCGGTCTTCGCGCCCAACTGGGACTGGCACGACGTCCCCGTACTGGACCTGCTGTCCGGACATCTCCGCTACCCCCTCCACCTGGACAATCCGCTACGCGCCTGCACTGTGGCCGAGCTGTGGTTCGGGGCGGCCCGCGGGCGGGAGCACGCGGTGGTGGTCAACCTCGGTACGGGCGTGGGGGCCGGGCTCGCCCTCGGCGGCACCCTGCACCGCGGGGCGAGCAACAGCGCGGGCGAATGGGGGCACACCACCCTGGTGCTGGACGGACGGCTGTGCCACTGCGGCGCCCACGGCTGTGTGGAGTCCTACGTCGGCGCCCCCGGCATCATGCAGAATCTGCGCGAGCTGAGCCCCGGCAGCCCGCTGCTGCACCCCGACGACCAGACAGCCACCGTCGAGGCGCTCGGCCGCGCGCTCGCCGACGGCGACCCGGTGGCCGTGAAGACGGTGCAGGACACCGCCCGCTATCTCGGCGCGGGCCTGTCCGACCTGGTCAATCTGCTCAACCCCGAAGTGCTCGTGCTCAGCAGCTGGGTGGCGGCCGGACTCGGTGAACCGCTGCTCACCGAGGTGCGCGCCGCCGTGGCGGGGCGTGCGCTGCGCCGTCCACTCGTGGGCACCGAGATCGTTCTGTCCCCGATACCGACCAACCCCGTGAGCCTCGGCGCGGCCACCTTCGCTCTGGAGGGCTGGCTCGCGTCGACCGGGCGCAAGAGCCGCACAAACACCAGCACCACTGCCGCAGCAACGATCCGCAGCACATCCTCGTGACGACGGAAGGGTTGCCATGCCATCGACCCGCACGCCAGCGACCCGCACCCCACACAGCCGCACCCCACACGGCCGCACCCCACACAGCCGCACCCGGAAACGCGCACTCCTCTCGGGCGGAGCCACCGCGCTCGCCCTCGTCGCTTCCCTCTCCCCCGCCGCCCCCGCCAACGCGGAGAACGCAGCCACCGCCCACGTCTCCTCCGCCCCCGCCCAGACCATCGACAACATCGGTGCCTCCGGCGCCTGGTGGGTCAATGACCTGGCTGCTTTCTCCCCCTCCGGCAAGGCCGAGGCCGCCCGGATGCTGTTCGGCCGCGACGGGCTCGCCCTGTCCGCCTACCGCTACAACATCGGCGGTGGTGGCACCGGTGTGACCACGCCCGAGCGCGCCCCCGACGATTTCCTGAAGGCAGACGGCGGCAAGGCAGGCGACGGCAAGGCAGACGGCGGCTACGACTGGTCCAGGGACCCCGGCGGCCGTGCCTTCCTCCGCTACGCCGCCCGCTATGGCGTCAAGGATCTGATCGGCTTTGTCAACAGCGCCCCGGCCCGCTGGAAGACGAATGGGAAGAGCTGCGGCGGGTATCTCGAATCCGCCGACGAGAAGAGATTCGCCCGCTACCTCGCCGATGTGACGGACCACTTCGCGAAGAAGGGCATGGCCCTGGACTACATCAGCCCCTTCAACGAGCCGACGAACAGCTTCGCCGAATGCGGCCAGGAAGGCATGCTGGTCGGGGTCGATCAGCGCGACGACATCGTCCGGGCACTCGGCGCCGCGCTGGACGCGCGCCGCTCCCGCGTCGGCATCACCTCCGACGAGTCCAGCAGTACCGAGGACTTCGTCACCCAGGTCCCGCAGTGGCTGAACACCCCGGGCACCGCCCGCTACGTCGCCAAGCTGGCGCATCACACGTACAACAACCCGAGCGACACCGCCCGCGCCGAGGTGGCAAGGACGGCCAAGGCACTGGGAAAGACGTCCTGGTCCACCGAGATCTGCTGCTTCGGCAAGGGCGGTACGGACTGGGCCCAGGAGTACGACCCCACCATCGACAACGCCTTGTCGATGTCGCGGATCATCCACAAGGACTTCACCGTGGCCCATGACGCGGCGTTCCAGTGGTGGACGGCGCTGTCCAACAAGATGGGCGCCGATCCGGAGACCGGTGCCGGTGCCAAGAACGACCAGGGCTGGAACGACGGGCTGATCTACTACGACCCGGAGTACGCCGCCAACGGCAATCAGAAGCTCTACCCCACCAAGCGCTATTACGCGCTCGGGCAGTACAGCAAGTTCGTACGCCCCGGTGCCGTCCTGCACGAGGTGACCGGCGCGCCGAGCGATGTCGAGGTCACCGCCTTCCGGCAGCGGAGCCGCTGGATCCTGGTGGTCAACAACCACCGCGACGGTACCGCGGGGCTGAAGCTGGACCTCGGGGCCGGACAGCGTCTGTCCGCCGTTTCCGCGGTACGGACCTCGGCCACCGAGAACTGGGCCGGGGCTCAGCGGCCCGCCGTGTCCGGCGGCACGGTCTCGGCCTCGCTGCCGGGCCGTTCCATCACCACCTACGTGCTCGACCAGCGTGGCCACGACTGACCCGACCAAAGGCTGATCGAAGGCTGATCGAAGGCTGACCGAAGGCTGACCGAGGAGAACGATGAGCTCCACGCAGCACACGCCGCATACGTCACACACGCAGCACCCACCGCACCCGCCGCACCCGCCGCTTCCGTACTACGAGGACGTCTCGCCCGGCAGCGGAGCGCTGCCGCCCCGTGCCTGGTCCGCCGACACCGACGCGGCGCGGCTGAGCCTGAACGGCACCTGGGCCTTCCGGCTGTCGCCGACCGCCACCGCCGAGGACGACTCCTTCGCCCGCCCCGGCTACGACGCCTCGGGGTGGGACGAGGTCCCGGTGCCCGCGCACTGGGTGCTGCACGGCCACGGCGCGCCGATCTACACCAACCACCTCTATCCGTTCCCGGTGGACCCGCCGAGGGTGCCCACCGAGAACCCCACAGGTGACCATCTGCGCGGCTTCGACCTGCCCCCGGGGTGGCCGGACGGCGGCGACGCGGTGCTGCGTTTCGAGGGCGTCGAGTCCTGTGCCCGGGTCTGGCTCAACGGGGAGGAGCTGGGCACGTTCAAGGGCAGCCGGCTGCCGCACGAGTTCGCCGTCGGGGGGCTGTTGCGCCCGCGCGGCAATGTGCTGGCGGTGCGGGTGCACCAGTGGTCCTCCGGCAGCTATCTGGAGGACCAGGATCAGTGGTGGCTGCCGGGGATCTTCCGCGAGGTCACACTGGAGCACCGCCCCGAGGGCTGTGTCGAGGACTACTTCGTCCACGCCTCGTACGACCACGTACGCGGTGCGGGCACCCTCCGGATCGACGCCGATCCCGGTGGCCGGGTGACCGTGCCCGAACTGGGCCTGGACCTGGCCACCGGGGAGAGCGTCAGCGTGCCCGTGGAGCCGTGGACGGCGGAGACCCCGCGGCTGTACGAGGCTTGGCTGACCACGGTGGGCGAGAGTGTTCCACTGCGGATCGGCTTCCGCACCGTCGTGGTCGAGGAGGGGGTACTGAAGGTCAACGGCAGGCGGGTGCTGTTCCGCGGGGTCAACCGGCATGAGTTCCACCCGGAGTCCGGCCGCGCGGTGGACCTGGAGACCATGCGCGCCGATCTGACGCTCATGAAGCAGCACAACATCAACGCCGTGCGCACCAGCCACTATCCACCCCATCCGGCCTTCTTCGGGCTCTGTGACGAGCTGGGGCTGTGGGTGATCGACGAATGCGATCTGGAGACTCATGGCTTTGTCGAGATGGACTGGCGGGGCAATCCGGTGGACGACAGCCGCTGGACCCCGGCGCTGATCGACCGCGCCGCCCGCATGGTCGAACGCGACAAGAACCATCCGTCCATCGTGATGTGGTCGCTGGGCAACGAGTGCGGCACCGGCCGCGGGCTGTCCGCGATGGCCGACTGGATCCGCGAGCGCGACCCGTCCCGGGTGATCCACTACGAGGGCGATCTGTCCTGCGCGGACACCGACATCTACTCGCGGATGTACGCGCCGCACGATGAGGTCGAGCAGATCGGGCGGCGCGTCGAACCGCCGTTGGGCGATCCGGAGCTGGACGCCAAGCGCCGCCGGTTGCCGTTCATCCAGTGCGAGTACGCGCACGCCATGGGCAACGGACCGGGCGGACTCAGCGAGTACCAGCGGTCGTTCGACACCCATGAACGCTGCCAGGGCGGCTTTGTCTGGGAGTGGATCGATCACGGTCTGGCCAAGCGCACCGCCGACGGCACACCGTACTTCGCGTACGGCGGGGACTTCGGCGAGGAGCTGCACAACGGCAACTTCGTCTGCGACGGTCTGGTCTTCCCCGATCGCACCCCCTCGCCAGGACTGACCGAGTACAAGAAGGTCATCGAGCCGGTCCGGATCGACGGCGATGGCGCAGCGGGCACGGTACGGATCGCCAATCACCATGACTTCGCCGATCTGTCCCATCTGGCCTTCTCCTGGGCGTACGAGGCCGAGGGCGATGTGCTGGCCACCGGCGAGCTGGCGGTTCCCCCGCTCGGCCCGGGGCTCGCCGCCGAGCTCAAACTGCCCACGCCGCCGGAGACCGAGCCCGGCCAGGAGACCCGGTGGACCGTGGAGGCGCGGCTCGCCGCCACCACGGGGTGGGCGGGGGCGGGCCATCCGGTGGCCTGGGGCCAACTCCCGGCCCGGGTGCGGACCGAGCAGCCGCACCCCACCGCCCCGCAGGAGGCGCCGCGCCGCGACATCGGGCGGATCGTGCTCGGTCCGGGCGTCTTCGACGCCACCACCGGTGAGCTCACGGCGCTCGGCGCGCTCGCGGTCGGCGGGCCGCGGCTGGACGTCTGGCGGGCGCCCACCGACAACGACAACGGCGCGTCCTGGCAACCCGATGAGCGCTACGGGCTGATCTGGCGGGAGCTGGGGCTGCACCGGATGAAGCACCGGGTGGACGCGGTGGAGCCGGACGCCACCGGGCTGACGGTGCGGGTGCGGGTGGCCGCCGCGGCGACCGATCTCGCCCTGGAAACGGTCTACCGCTGGACCGCCGCCGGGGACCGGCTCCGGCTGGCGGTCTCGGTCACCCCGCGCGGTGAGTGGAGCTGTCCGCTGCCGCGGCTGGGGCTGCGGCTTGAGGTCCCGGCCGCGCTGGGCCATGCCGAGTGGTTCGGCGGCGGCCCCGGCGAGGGATACCCGGACACCAGGGCGGCGTGCCGGCTGGGGCGCTGGGCCATGCCGGTCGACGCGATGCAGACGCCGTACGTCCGGCCGCAGGAGAACGGGGCGCGGCCGGATGTCCGCTGGGCGCGGCTGTCCGCGCCCGACGGACGGGGGGTGCGGATCGAGGGCGCCCCGCCGTTCTGGTTCACCGCGCGCCGCTGGACCGGTGAGCAGCTCGCCGCCGCCACGCACACCCCGGATCTGGTGGCGTCGGAGGACACGGTGTGGGTCAACCTCGACCACGGTCAGCAGGGCATCGGCAGTCTGTCGTGCGGGCCCGGGGTGCTCGAGCCGTACCGCCTCATGGCCGCACCGGCGGAATTCACCTTTGCCTTCTGCCTGCTGGAGTGAGCGCCGACCGCCCCTCGGCGGGCCGCACCGCGCGGCCCGCCGATGGGTCCGTACGCTCGCAGCGGGCTCGCTGACCCGACAGGGTCTAGCTCCCCGCGCTCCGCAGCGCATCGAGCGCCTTGTCCGCGTGCACCGTCATCCGGAACTCACTCTTGACGATCTCCAGCACCCGGCGATCGGTACCGATCACAAAGGTGACCCGTTTGGTCGGTACGGCCGCGAGTCCGCGCTTGACGCCGAACCGCTCCCGTACGGTGCCCTCCGGGTCGGAGAGCAGCGGATAGCCGAAGGAGTGGCGGTCGGCGAACTCCGCCTGCCGCTCCACCGAGTCGGCGCTGATGCCCACCGGCTGTGCGCCCAGCGCCCTGAACTCCGCGGCGATATCGCGGAAGTGGCACGCCTCCTTGGTGCAGCCGGGAGTCATCGCCGCGGGGTAGAAGAAGAGCACCACCGGCCCGTCCGCGAGCAGTCCGCTCAGCGTACGGGCCGTGCCGGTCTCGTCGGGAAGTTCGAAGTCCTCGACCACATCACCGATGTCCATGGGAGCACGCTACTCGCCGCCCGGACGGCCCGTTCCACGCGGTCGGGATCGTGATCCCGGCCGCGGCCCCGCGGGGTGCGGGGCCGCGGCCGGGTGTGGGGGGTGAGGTGCGGTACGGGGTGGCTCAGTTGACGCCGGTCACCTTGACGTAGTCGACGACGAGCGACTGCGGGAAGGTGGTGCCGCCGTCCGGGTCACCGGGCCAGTCGCCGCCGACGGCGAGGTTGAGGATGAGATAGAAGGGGTGGTCGAAGACCCAGCGTTTGCCGCCCAGATCGGCGGGGGTGCGGGTCTGGTAGACCTGTCCGTCGACAGACCAGGTGATCTTGTCGGGGGACCAGTCGACGGCGAAGGTGTGGAAGTCGTCGGCGAACGCGGCTCCATCCGGGAGGGTGTAACCGGCGCCGATCCCGCCCGAACCGGAGTAGCCGGGGCCGTGGATGGTGCCGTGGACGGTGCCCGGCTCGAAGCCGACGTTCTCCATCACGTCGATCTCACCGCAGTCGGGCCAGCCCGCGCTGCCGATGTCCGTGCCCAGCATCCAGAACGCGGGCCACATGCCCTGGCCGCGCGGCACCTTCAGCCGGGTCTCCACATGGCCGTAGGCGGTGGAGAAGGTGCGGGCGGTGGAGAGCCGGGCGGAGGTGTACTCGCACCGGCCGTACCAGCAGTTGTAGTCGGCCGGGTTCTCCTTGCGTGCGGTGATGACCAGGTTGCCCTGGCCGTCGAGCGCGGCGTTCTTGGTGCCGTCGGTGTAGTACTGCCGCTCGTGGTTGTTGACGTTGTCACCGGTCTCGTAGCCCCAGCGGGAGCTGTCCACGGCGCTGCCCGCGGGGCCGTCGAAGTTCTCGGTGAAAGTGGCGGCGGAGGCGGTAGTGGTCTTCTCCGTGTGCGGCCCGGTGGCGTTGGCCGGGGCGGTGAACCAGGGGATGGCGGCCAGCGCGGTGGCCGAGAGCAGGCCGATCACGGTGGTGCGCAGGGGCGTTCGCATGGAACCGTGGTGCCTTCCTGTGGGGGGTGGGCCGGTGGTCGCCGGTCCGGGGAAGGTGCTGCGGCCGGTGCCGTCACGGCCGGTGGAACATCGGTCCGGTGGGACATCCAGGGGGAGTGATTTCGGCCCGGACGGGTCGCGCGGACCGAACAGGCCCAACGGGCCGAACGGACCGCTGGGGCACGGGAGTCCGGTCCGGATGCGCGCCGTCGGCGAGGAAGCGGCGCACCGGGAGGGTCGCGGCGCCGAGTGCGACACCGCCCGGTCCCAGCCGCCCCAGCGCGATGGTGGTGTGGGCGTACGGCCGGCGCAGCGCCTGCGCGGCCACCGACTCCCGGATCCTGGGCAGCATCCGGGCGCCGAACAGCAGCCCGGCCCAGCCCCCGAGGATGACGCGCTGCGGGTTGAAGAGGTTCACCAGGTTGGCGATCCCGGCACCGAGGTACACCGCCGCCTCCTCCAGGACACGCTGTGCGGCGGGTGAGGTGCCGGCCGCGGCCAGCAGCGCGGTGAACGCGGACTCCTCGTCCCCCCCAGGAACCGGACGGCCGCGCCGGGCCTGGCGGAAGCGTTCCAGGACGGCTTCGGCGCCCACATACGCCTCCAGACAGCCACGGGCGCCGCACCGGCAACGGCGGCCCCCGGCCTGGACGGTGGTGTGGCCCCACTCGCCCGCGCTGCTGGTCGCGCCGCGGTACGGCGCCCCGCCGGTCACGATGCTCGCGCCGACGCCCGAGCCGATCAGCGCGATCACCGCGGTGTCCGCGCCACGCGCGGCACCGAACCACATCTCGGCCTGGCCCTGCGCCGTAGCACCGTTGTCGACGAACAGCGGCAGCGCGGTGCCCGCACGCAGCAGCCGCTCCAACGGCACCGCCTCCCAGCCGAAGGACTGGCCGTGGACGAGGGGGTCGGGTCCGCGCTCCACCACGCCGGAGACGCCGATGCCGACGCCGAGGATCGCGGACGGTGGCACACCGGCGCTGTCGATGACGGTGTCGAGGCCGGCCAGGATGTGGCCGACAACGATGTCGGCGTCGTGCCGTCCGACGCACAGCGCATAGTCGGCGGTGGCCCGCTGGTTCAGGGCCAGGTCGAACAGCGCGATACGCACCCGGGTTTCACCGATGTCGACGCCGATGACGTACCGGTGTGCACGGACCAGCCGGAGCCGCGGCGGGTCCGTGTCCGGCTCGATGAGGACGCCCTCGGTGAGCAGTTCACCGACAGCCGTGTCCACAGCGCCGACGTCAAGGCCCGTACGCAGGGCGAGTTGGTCTCTGCTGAGCGGGGAGTTGAAGTACAGCGCCCACAGGACCGAGGAGCGGACGTCACGCCGGGCGTCATGCGCGGTGGTGCGCGGGTGGAGCTGGGCTGTCTGGACCGTCATACATCACCTCCCGGGGAGTCATAATGTCCAGCCGGATTCAGGACATGTCAACAGGTCTGGACCTTCTTGTTTCAAAGAACTTGAGACGACACGGGCCTCAACTCCCTTGAAACGGACAGAAGTCGAACCCACCGAACCAGCGGAACGTCAGACGTCCCCACCGGTGGCGAGGAAGTGGGCCAGCGGAAGGGTGGCCGCACCCAGCGCCACGCCATCCGGCCCGAGCGCGGCCGGCTCGATCTCGGTCCGGGCCAGCGGGCGGCGCAGGGCATAGGAGGCGGTGGCCTCCCGGATCAGGGGGAGGGCGTGGGCGCCCAGCAGCAGTCCGGCCCAGCCGCCGAGGATGATCCGCTCGGGATTGAAGAGGTTGATCAGGTCGGCGATGCCCGCGCCGAGGTAGCCGACGGTCTCCTCCAGTGCCTCGCGCGCCCGGGGGTCGGTTCCGTCGGCGGCCCGCAGCAGCGCGGCGAACGCCTCCTGCTGTCCGGCGGCGGGCACCGGGGCGGCGCTGGACCCGCGGTCGTCGCCGGAGCTCCCGGCCGGCGCGATACCGCCGCCGCACCGACCTCTGTCCCGGTACCGGTCCAGCACCGCCTGTGCGCCGATGTACGCCTCCAGGCAGCCGACCGCCCCGCACCGGCAGGTGCGCCCGCCGACCTGGACAACGGTGTGGCCCCACTCCCCCGCGCTGCTGGTGGCACCGCGGTACGGCGCCCCGCCGGTCACGATGCTCGCGCCGACGCCCGAGCCGATCAGCGCGATCACCGCGGTGTCCGCACCGCGCCCGGCACCGAACCACATCTCGGCCTGGCCCTGCGCCGTAGCACCGTTGTCGACGAACAGCGGCAGCGCGGTGCCCGCACGCAGCAGCCGCTCCAACGGCACCGCCTCCCAGCCGAACGTCTGGCCGTGGACAACGGCCTCGGGCCCCCGCTCGACGATGCCGGGCACTCCGACCCCCACGCCGATGACCGCTTCCGGCGCCACCTCGGCCTTGGTCAGGACCATCTCGAGTCCGGTCAGGATGTGATCGACGATCGGTCCGATCTCATAGCGATGAGGGAGCAGCGGATGCTCCCATCGGGCGAGTTCGGTCAACCCGAGGTCGAACAGCTCCACCCGGACGTGGGTTTCACCGACGTCGACCCCGATGAGGTGGCCGCTGCCGGGGGCGACCCGCAGCAGCGTCCGGGGGCGCCCGCCGTCGGAGTCCACCGAACCGGCGTCCTCCACCAGTCCGTCGGCGCACAACTCGGCGACAACATTGCTGACCGAGCCCGCGCTGAGCCCGGTGAGCGCCCCCAGTTCCCGACGGCTCACCGGACCCCGGAAGTACAGTGCGCGCAGCAGCGTCGAGCGGTTGCCGCGCCTCAGGTCATGTACGGTCCACCGGTTCTCGGCCATCGGGCTCCTTCCCCCGGCCCGAATCTACCGGCCCCGGGCCCCGGAGGACCGGGGGTCACTCCGGCGCCCCGAACAGGGTGAGCAGGTCCTCCCGCCCGAACATCCGCGCCGTCTCGACCGCCGAGGGCGACCCGGCCCGTGGATCGGCGCCGCCGGCCAGCAGCACCCGCAGCACCTCCTCCTCACCCTTGAAGGCGGCCCCGGCGATGGGGGTCTGCCCCCGCTCATTGACCCGGTTGGGGTCGGCGCCGCGCTCCAGCAGGGCCGATACGGCCGCGGGGTGGCCGTAGTAGGCCGCCAGCATGAGCAGTGAATCGCCCTTGTCGTTGGTGAGGTTGGCCGGGACGCCCGCGTCCACGTAGGCGGCGAGGGTGTCCGTGTCGCCGTGCCGGGCCAGGTCGAAGACCTTGGCGGCCAGTTGCAGCACCTCAGGGTCGTGGGCGGGCTCGGTCTCGGGGTTCGGTTCGCTCATGGCGTCTCGCCTCCGGCTCGGCTTCCGGCTTGTCCGTGTACGTGTCCTTGTCCGTGTACGTGATCACTTCTACGCGATCACGTACACCCTGATCACGTACACCCTAAGGAGGGCGGGGCTCCGGAGCGGACCCCGCGCCGGAGCCGTACCGGCCCGCCATGGAACCCCACTGCACACCCCACTGCACACCCATTGTGATGATTACACCGATAATCCACCCATTTGCACCTTTCCCTAGATGGATACATGCTGTGAGCCTGGAACCACTCATGGTGACCGTCCCCCACCAGCCAGGAGACCGTGATGATCCTCTCCATTTCCGGTGTCGTACTGCTCGGCATCGTCGTCTTCGTGTTCTTCCGCAAGGACGGCCTCAAGGGGTCCCACGCCGTCGTCTGCGCCCTCTTCGGCTTCTATCTGGCGAGCACCGCGATCGCCCCGAGCATCAAGGCGGGCGGCGCGAGCCTGGCCAGCCTGCTGGGCGGAATCAAGATCTGACGTGACTCGGCGACCGCTCCCCCGACTCCGTCTCGGCAGTGCCCCGGCCCCGCTGCTGCGCGGCCGCGACTTCGCCCGCACGGCGGCCGACAGCGCCGCCGATGTGCTCCACCCGCTGATCGCGCTCACCCGGGGGCTGCGGGTGATGGCCTCCGCCGTGCGGCGGACGTGGGTGGAGCTGCCGGGCGAGCGCCGCGGCCCCGCGCTGTTCCTCGCGGCAGCGGCCGTGCTCGGCGTCTTCCTGCTGCCGTACGGGCCGCTGGTGGCGGTGGTCTGCGTGTTGGGAGGGGCGTGCTGGGCGGGCCGGGAGCGCGCCACCGCCGCCCCGGGCGGTGGCCTCGGCCCGGACGGTACCGAGCGGCTGCGCACCCTCTACGAGGCGCTGGTGCCGTACTTCTCGGCACCGGAGGACCCCAGTCCGCTGTACGCCCACGGCGGGGACTGGGAGAGCGCCTTCGAGTCCTACGCGTTCGACGAGGGCGGGCGGCTGTCCCGGCTCCAGTTGCGCTACCCCGCGTACTTCACCGACGCCGAGCCCGGCTCCCGGGCCCGGATCGAGCAGCTGCTGCACGCCAAGTCCGGACGCGGCCGGGAGTACCTCTTCGCATGGGACGAGGAGGCCAACCGGCTGACCCTGACGGTGCTGCCCCCGCTGTCCACCACGATCTGCGCCCAGCGCTTTGTCACCACCCCCGGCGAGACCGTGCTCGGCTTCACCGACGACTCGTCCGTGCAGCGCACCCTTCCGGTGCTCGAAGGCGAAGGTGCGGCCACCGGTGAGGGCGGTGCGAGCCCGGCCGTGGACGGCGGCAGCGGCTCCGGGGGCGGCCGGGGCGGCGGCACGCCCGCCGCGCCCGCGACCCGCGATGTCCCGCCGGTGGTCTGGCGCACCGGACCGCGCTCCACCGAACCGCATCTGCTTGCGCTGGGCCAGCCCGGCAGCGGCACCACGACCCTGCTGCGCTCCATCGCGCTCCAGGCACTGCACCACGGGGACGTCCTGGTGGTGGACGGCAGCGGCACCAGCGAGTACGCGTGTCTGGGCGGACGGGCCGGCGTGCTGGCGGTGGAGTGCGGTCTTGCGGGGACGCTGGCGACGCTGGAGTGGGCGGGGCACGAGACCGAGCGGCGGCTGATCGCCGCCAACCGCGCACGGCAGCTGGGCCATCCGCTGCCGGACGACATCCAGCGTCCACTGTGGATCCTGCTGGACCGCCCGTCGGTGCTCAGCCATCTGGCCGCCGCCGACGGCCGCCCCGATCCACAGGAGCTGCTGGCCGTACCGCTGCGGTACGGCCGGGCGGCGAACGTACGGGTCGTGGTGGCCGACCAGCTCGACGCGGCCGACGGGCTCTCCGAGGCCGTACGGACCCACACCCGGGCCCGGGTGGTGCTGGGCCCGGCCTCGTTCGACCAGGCCGCCGCAGTCCTCGGTATCCCCCCGCACACCACGCCCACCCAGGAGATGCCAGCGGGCCGCGGTTACGCCCGGCTCGGCACCGGCCCGGTGCACCGGCTCCAGGTGCCCGCCACCCCGGATCCGTACGACGACGCGACGAGCGAGGCACAGCGGCAGGCGGTGCTCAGGCTGCTGCCGCGGCCGGAGGTCCCGCCGGTGGAACAGCCCCGGACCTCGGCTCCGTCCGGCGCCTGAGCCGTCGCCGGGGCGTGACAGCGGCCGACGCCCCGGGCTCAGGCGACGTACGTCCGCGGGGCCTCGGCCTCGGTGACGGCGCCGGTGGCGACCAGTTCGGCCGCGGCGGCCAGCCGGGTGGCGGCCTGCTCGGCGACCGCGCCGCCGACGGTGAACGGCAGCCGCACATAGCCCTCGAAGGCCCCATCCACCCCGAACCGCGGCCCGGACGGCACCCGTACCCCCAGCCGTTCGCCCGCCTCCGCGATCCGCGACCCGGAGAGGCCGCCGGTGCGGACCCACAGCGCGAGCCCGCCGTGCGGCACGGTGAACTCCCAGTCGGGGAGGTGCCGGCGCAGGGCGCCGACCAGCGCGTCGCGGTGGCCGCGCGCCAGCTCGCGGCGGACCGCGACGGCCTCTTCCCAGCCGCCGGTGTTCAGCAGCCAGGTGACGGCGAGCTGTTCGATGACGGGGGTGCTCAGATCGGCGTAGGCGCGGGCGGCGACGAGACTGCGGATCACCTCGGGAGTGGCACGCACCCATCCGATGCGCAGCCCGGCCCAGAAGCTCTTGCTCGCCGAGCCGACGGTGATCACGGTGCTGCCCGCGGGGTCGAAGGCACAGAGCGGAGGCGGCAGTTCCACGTCCTCGTCGAGGCACAGTTCGGCCATGGACTCGTCGGCGACCAGCACGGTCCCCGCCGACCGGGCGGCGTCCACCAGCCGGCGGCGCTGCTCCTCGGTCGCGAGCGCGCCGGTGGGGTTGTGGAAGTCGGCGACCACATAGGCCATACGGGGCGCGGCGGCGCTCAGCACCTGGCGCCAGGACGGGATGTCCCAGCCGCCGAGCCGGTCGGCCATCGCGACGGGGACGAGCCGGGTGCCCGCCTCCCGCATCAGCTGGAGGATGTTGGCGTACGACGGGGATTCGACGGCGACCCGCTCACCGGGGCGTACCAGCAGCCGGGAGGCGGCGGCCACCGCGCCCATGGCACCGGTGGTGACCATGATCTGCTCGGGCATGGTCGGGATGCCGCGCGCGGTGTAGCGGTCGGCGAGCGCCTGGCGCAGGGCGGGCAGCCCGGCGGGGTAGTCGCCGTGGGTGCCGGCGTGGGGCGGGAGATCGTCCAGGGCGCCGCGCATGGCGCGGGTGAGCCAGGGCTCGGGGGCGGGCAGCGCGGCACAGCCGAGGTCGATCACGGAGGCGGCGTCCTCCGGCGGCAGCGGGTCGAGCCCCCGGGTGGGCAGCGGGCTCCCGGCGGGCATCGCGGTCCAACTCCCGGCGCCGCGCCGCGACTCCAGGAACCCTTCACCGCGCAGTGCCTCGTAGGCGGTGGCCACGGTGGTACGGCTGACCGCGAGCGCGGCGGCCAGTTCGCGCTCGGCGGGGAGCCGGGCGGCGACCGGAACCCGGCCCTCCAGGATGAGCAGCCGCACCCCGCCGGCCAGGGCGCGGTAGGCGGGCACCCTGCGGCCGCCGTTGAGGGAGGCGGTCGCGCCCGCGGGCACATGTTCGCGGGTGTGCTGTGATCCGAGCAGCCGCGCCAGTTGCGGTGCCCCCACCGCGGAGGTCCACGGACTCATCGCAAGCGGTCCACCTTTCCCGGATTGGCCATGGAACCGGACTGGCTCCGGACCACAGAGTGTCATGCCACCGCCCACCGCAACCAGGGCGGGACGACCCATGAAGGAAGAGGCATGAAAAGGAAGAACGAGGACGCGTTGCCCTCAGATCCACCGGGGCGCCGCCTCGTCCGCCGTCTCGTTCAGCTCTACATCGGGCTCGCGCTGTACGGCGTGTCGATGGGGCTCCAGTTGCGGGCCTCGCTCGGCCTCGACCCGTGGGACGTCCTCCACCAGGGCATCGCCAAGCGGATCCCGCTCTCGTTCGGCACGGTGACGATCGTCGTGGGCGCCGCCGTCCTGCTGCTGTGGATACCGCTGCGGCAGCGGCCCGGACTGGGGACGGTGTCCAATGTGCTGGTGATCGGACCGGCGGCGGACGCCACGCTGTGGCTGGTACCCACCCCCGAGGCACTGGCGGTGCGCATTCCGCTGCTGGTGTTCTCGATCGTGCTGTGCGGCGCGGCCACCGGGCTGTACATCTCGGCGCGCTTCGGACCGGGGCCGCGGGACGGGCTGATGACCGGACTGCACAAACGCACCGGCCGTTCGGTCCGTCTGGTGCGGACCGGGATCGAGGTGGCGGTGCTGGTGACGGGGTTCGCGCTGGGCGGGTCCGTGGGCGCGGGCACGGTACTCTTCGCGCTGGCCATCGGGCCGCTGTCACAGTTCTTCCTGCGGCTCTTCGCGATCCCCACCCCGGGCACGGAGTGCTGCGAGGTGGTCGCACGGGGCAGCGCCGAGGGTCGGATCCCGGACAGAACGGGGACCTGATTTCGAGGTCGAGGCAGTGGAGCGGTAGTGTACGCCCTTGGCCCACCAGGCGGACCGTTACTGCGCGCTAAAGTACCAGAAACGCTGGGTGACATCTGCTGCCAGATGTGACAAACCGGGCGCCTGTGGGTAGAACAACGGGGCGGCACGACGGGCGACGCATGTCCCAACACGGGAATCTTCACCGCCGACCGGACGTTGACCGGATGACGACGACAGCGACACCTGTCCTGTGGGCGACAAGCCCGGGAGGCACGATTCATGAGTGAGCGAGCTCTCCGCGGCACGCGACTCGTGGTGACCAGCTACGAGACCGACCGCGGCATCGATCTGGCCCCGCGCCAGGCGGTGGAGTACGCATGCCAGAACGGACATCGATTCGAGATGCCGTTCTCGGTAGAGGCGGAGATCCCGCCGGAGTGGGAGTGCAAGGCGTGCGGCGCCATGGCACTCCTGGTGGACGGCGACGGTCCTGAGGAGAAGAAGGGCAAGCCCGCGCGCACGCACTGGGACATGCTCATGGAGCGGCGCACCCGCGAGGAGCTGGAGGAGGTGCTGGCCGAGCGGCTGGCGGTCCTGCGCTCCGGCGCCATGAACATCGCCGTGCATCCGCGGGATACGCGCAAGTCTGCTTGACCCGCAGACCTGCGGAAGCACTGACGCACGAGGGCCGGGGCCACCGCCGAGCGGTGGCCCCGGCCCTCGTGCGTCCACAAACCCCTTGGTGTGCCGCAGTCTGGTGCGCCTCAGTCGCGCCGCGCGGAGTGCGGACCGCCCTCGTCGCCCCGGATCTCACCCCGGATGGTGTCGCGGCTGCCGTCACGAGCGGCGTCGGGGCTGCCGGCACGCTCCTCGTCGCGGATCACTTCGCCCTGGATGACCGTGCCGCCCTGGCCGCCCTGGCCCGGCCGCTCCCGGCCCTGACGGTCCTGGCGGAACGGATCTCCGGGCGCCCCCGGGACGTACCCCATCCGGCGCGAGAGCGCCCCCTCCGCGCGGCGCCGCAGCAGCGCCCGGGTCGGCGGGAACAGACACACCAGCGCGGCCACGTCGGAGAGCAGCCCCGGCATCATCAGCAGCAGCCCGCCCAGCATCGTGAACGAGGACCCGGGCCGCGCCGCGGGCTTCGACGGGTCGGCGCCGGGCTGCATGGACTGGGTCAGGCTCTGCCAGGCCCGGCGCCCGCCGCGCTTGACCACGGCCGCGCCCACCACCACTCCCGCCACCAGCAGCAGGAAGACGGTCAGCCCGCCCGCGGCGTCCGCCACCACGGTCAGCAGCCAGATCTCCAGCACCAGCCAGGCGGCGACCCCCAGCGGGACGAAGGTGCGGGCGCGCGAGCGCTTCGGGCGGGTCGGGTCGCTCTGCTGCGATGCGCCGGTCGTCATGCCCTCCAGTGTGCCCGGCCCCCCGGGGAACTCGGGTCCCGGGGCCGAAGATCCCTCCGGGATCCCGGTGGACGCCACGACAGCGGACGCCACGACATGGATGGTCCCCTGCCCCCCGCCCCTCCCACGGGCGGGGGGCAGGGGCAGGGGAACCGCCCGCGGCCGGGTCAGCGATGCCGCAGTGCCGAGATGAGCTCGCTCTTCGACATCTGCGACCTGCCCTCGATACCGGCCTTCTTGGCCTTGCGGTAGAGCTCTTCCTTGGTCTGCGACTCCATCGTGCCGGACTTGGTGCCCCGGCGGGGCATCGACCGGCGCGATGTGCTCTTGCTGCTCTTCATGGTCGTTTTAGGCATGTTCCGCCTCCTTCCGCCTCAAGTCTCGGGGACGGGGCGGCCGGATGCCCGTGGGACTACTCCGAGCGGTAGGGGCAGGCGGTGGCTGAGCGGACTCGCTGAAGTCCGGTGCGGTTCGGGTGCGCCCCGAAGGGGCGCGGGGCTGTGGCGATGTGCGGCTCCGCCGCGTGGGCGCAGCCGACCACGACGCGGCCGCAGACGAACGACGGCACCTCGCGGCACTTCCCGCAGAGCGCGTAGGCCCTGTCCTGCCGATCTTCGCGGGCCCGCGACGCCTGGCACCGCACCTCGCCGCGTTGTCGGGATCCTCCGAGTACGCCCAGTACGAGGACGACCCTCCTGCGATCCTCCCCCAACTACCGCTGGGAGGTGCCCCCTCACCAGACGCCGCGGGCCGAGCCACGAAGATCGACAGGACAGGACCTAGGCGTTCTTGCGGCCCAGCAGCTTGTTGACCCGGGTGGTCACGCCCCAAGTCATCACCCGCCACGCCGCCTCGGTGACGATGTCCTTGCTCATCTTGCTCTCGCCGCGCTCGCGTTCGATGAAGGTGACCGGGACCTCGATGACATGGAAACCCGCCTTGACCGCTCGCCAGGCCAGGTCGATCTGGAAGCAGTAGCCCTGGGAGGCGACCTCCTCCATGCCGAGGCCCTCCAGGGTCTCCTTGCGGAAGGCGCGGAAACCGGCGGTCATGTCGCGGATGGGTACGTCGAGCAGCAGACGGGAGTAGGTGCTGCCGCCGCGGGAGATGAACTCGCGCGACTTGGGCCAGTTGACGATCCGCCCGCCCGGCACCCAGCGCGAGCCGATGACCAGGTCGGCGCCCTTGAGCGCGGTGAGCAGCCGGGGCAGTTCCTCGGGCTGGTGGGAGCCGTCGGCGTCCATCTCCACCAGGACGCCGTAGCCGTGCTCGATGCCCCAGCGGAACCCGGCCAGATAGGCGGCGCCCAGGCCCTCCTTGCCCTTGCGGTGCAGCACCCGCACATGGTCGTCCTCGGCCGCGAGTTCATCGGCGACCTTGCCGGTGCCGTCCGGGCTGTTGTCGTCGGCGACGAGGATGTGCGCGTCGGGCACGGACTCACGGACCCGGGCGACGATGGGCTTGATGTTCTCCGCCTCGTTGTAGGTCGGGATGATCACCAAGGTGCTGCCGAGCGGGCCGTACTTCCGGCGGCCGCCGTCGTCCTGGGGGGTGCGGCGCGGCTCCACGGCCACGTCCCCGGTACCCGGCCGCTCCTCGGCCTCGGTGACCTGTTCCTCCGCCCCGGTACGCGGCTCATCGGCCTCGGTACGCGGTTCATCCGCCTCGGTGCGCGGCTCGTCGGCCTTGTTTCGCGGCTCGTCGGCCTCGCGTGCGTCGCTCACGGCTACTGCCCCTTCTCGTCCGTACGTCCCCGACGGCCAATCATGATCGCGGCCGCGCAGGACAGAAGGCCCACCATAGCGAGCACCCACTCCGGGGTCGCACCGACGCGGTCGGCGAGGGTCTTGCCGTCACGCAACGGGATGCGCGCGGTGAGCACATCTTGCGTGAATTCTTTCGTCCGCTGCTCGATCGTGCCATCCGGGGAGACCACGGCACTGATCCCGCTCGTGGCCGCCGTGATCACCGGACGGCCGTGCTCGATGGCCCGCAGCCGGGACATGACCAGCTGCTGATCGGGCTGTCCGCTGCGGCCGTAGGTGGCGTTGTTGGTCTGTACGACGATCGCGCGGGCCCCCGCGTTGACCGTGTCGCGGACGATCTCGTCATACGCCACCTCGAAGCAGATCACATCGCCGAGCCGGGCCGGGCCGACCTGGAGCACACCGGTGTGGTCACCGGGGTAGAAGTCGCGGGGCACCCGCTGGAGCCGGGTGATGACCTTGCTGAGCTGCTGGCGGAAGGGCACGTACTCACCGAAGGGCACCGGGTGCTGCTTGGTGTACGAGGCGCCGGGGCCCTTCTTCGGGTCCCAGACGATGCCCTGGTTCTCCACATAGCCCTCCTTGGTGGGGTGGTCCACCAGGGCGCCGACCAGCACCGGGACATCGATCGCCTTCACGGCCTTGTCGATCTGAGCGTATGCCTCCCTGTACTGGAAAGGATCGAGGTCGGAGGCGTTTTCCGGCCAGATCACCAGGTCCGGCTTCTGCATCCGGCCGGCCTTGACGTCCTTGGCCAGTGCGAGGGTGGCCTCGACATGGTTGTTGAGGATCTTCATCGGGCGGCCCAGGAAGTCCATTCCGGGCTGCTGCACATTGCCCTGGACGACCGCGATGTCGACCGACTTCGCGGCGGCGGTCGGGATGGGCACCGCGGCCCCGGCCGCGGTCACCGCCCCGGCGACCACCAGGGAGGCAGCGGCGGGCAGCACGGCACGCGGGGAGAAGGCACCGCGCAGCCGCCACAGGGCGAGCGCCGCGGCGGCCAGCAGCCCACCGGCCAGCGCCACCCCGAAGGTGACCAGCGGGGCGCCGCCCAGCGCGGCGAGCGGGGTGAAGGGCGAGCCGGTGTTGGCGAAGGCCAGCCGCCCCCAGGGGAAGCCCCCGAACGGCGTCCGGTCGCGGGCCCACTCCTCGGCGACCCACAGACAGGACGTCCACAGCGGCCACAGGGCCGGCACCGGAAGCCGGGAGACCAGGGCGAGCCCGGCGCCCAGCAGCGCCATGAAGGCCGCCTCGATGACCGACAGCCCCACCGCCGCGTCCCAGCCGACCACGCTGAGCCACTTCAGCAGCAGCACGAAGAACGGCAGCCCGAAGGCGAAGCCCGTCCAGGCGCCCTGGCGGGCCGTGCGGCCATGGGTGAGCAGCGCCAGGGCGGCCACCGCCAGCAGGGACAGCGGCCACACGCCGAACGGCGGGAAGGCGAAGCCGAGCGCAAGGCCGCTCACGGCCGCGAGCAGGCTGCGGACCGCCTCACGGCGGGCCAGCCGCCCCAGACGGCGGAACCGGCCCGGCCGGTCCCCGGCGGCGGGCACGGGCACTCCGGCCTCGCCGTCGCCGGGGGGCGGCGCGGCGGCGGGACTGGGCGTCTCGCCCGGTCGGTCTGCGGCCGGGCCGGACGAGGCGGCTTCGGCGGTGGTGTCGGAACCCGAGGGCACGGTGCGGCCTTCCTGCAATGCGTGCTGTGGTGAGGTGACCGTATAACGCGGGCGCGCGGAAGTGGTCCCGAGGTACGAAATGTGCTCCTGGGGTACGGAACGCTTAGGTCCTATCCTGTCGATCTTCGTGGCTCAGCCCGCGGCGTCTGGTGAGGGGGCACCTCCCAGCGGTAGCTGGGGGAGGATCGCAGGAGGGTCGTCCTCGTACTGGGCGTACTCGGAAGATCCCGACAACGCGGCGAGGCGCGGTGCCAGGCGTCGCGGGCCCGCGAAGATCGGCAGGCCAGGGCCTAGGCCACGGCCGGGGTTCCCGGGGCTCGGCGGCGCCGCCCCCGCGGCCGGGGGCGGTCCGCCGTGTGCGCGTGCGGATGGGGGCCCGACGCCCTTCGGGCCGACCTGGGACCCGCTGGCTGCGGGTCGACCGAGAGCCGTTGTCTACTGAGCGTCCGGGCCCCTCCCGGGTCGCACCTGCCGACCCGGCGATCCCTCCCTCGCCCCCGTGCGCTGGACCTGGCTCCCAGTGGTGGCGCACCGGTGCGGTGCGTCTCCCTCTGGCCCAGCGGCGTTCGACGACTGCGTGAAGATTCCCCGGTCGGGCGTCCAGTGGTGGACTCGGCCGAACCTACCGGCCACCGACCGCACCCTGTCAACAGCCGCATGACCTGCGCCGTTTCCTCAAATGACCAGGTCAGTACGGACGGTGTTCAGATGCCGCGACAGGCCGGGGGGACATCGTTCGGCGGTACGGGGCGCCCGTGCGTCACTCGTCCGGCCGGAGGTGCACGGCGCGTCCGCCGACCACCGTGCGCACACACACGGGCAGTTGACCGCCCGGGGTGAGGTCGGGGAGGCCGGGCGTGCCCGAGCGCGGATCGGTCGACCAATCGGCGACACGCGTGTCGGGAACCTGCACGACCAACTCACCGGCGCGCCAGACCGCGTAGTCCGCGGGCGCGCCGGGCACCAGAACGCCCGCGTCGTCGCGGCCGATCGCGCGCCAGCCGCCGCGCGTATGGGCGGTGAAGGCGGCGCGGACCGACACGCGGTGCTCGGGGGTGCGGTGGAAGGCGGCGGCGCGCACGGTGCCCCACGGATCGAGCGGGGTGACCGGACTGTCGGAACCGAGCGCGAGGGGCACTCCGGCACGCAGCATGGCCGCGAAGGGGTTGAGGGTCCGGGCCCGTTCAGCACCCAGGCGCTGGGCGTACATACCGTCCTCGCCGCCCCAGGCGGCGTCGAAGGCGGGCTGCACGGAGGCGGTGAGGCCGAGTTCGGCGAAGGCCGCGATGGTCTCGGGGGTCATCATCTCGGCGTGTTCCACGCGGTGGCGGGCGGCGCGCACCCTGGCCAGTCCGACCCGCTCGGCGGCGGCCCGTACGCCCTCGACGACGTCGGTGACGGCGGCGTCGCCGATGGCGTGGAATCCGGCCTGCATCCCGGCCTCGGTGCAGGCGGCGACATGGGCGGCGACGGCCGCCCGGTCCAGATAGGCGGTGCCGGTGTGCGATGTGTCGGTGTAGGTCTGGTGGAGACACGCGGTGTGGGAGCCGAGCGAGCCGTCCACGAAGAGGTCACCGGCGGCGCCGAGGGCGCCCAGGGCACGTACCTTCTCCAGGTCGGCGGCGCGCTCCGCGGCCTCGGCCCAGTAGCCGAACACCCGCGGCCCCGGCTCCTCGGCGGCCAGCTTCAGCAGTCCGGTGAAGTCGGCCTCGCCGGAGATCTCGGGGCCCGCGCACTCGTGGAGGGAGCCGATGCCCAGGGAGGCGGCGCGGGCGAGGGCGGCGCGCTGGGCGTCGGCGCGCTGCCGCGCGGTCACGCTCGCCTGGGCGGTGGCGCGTACGGCGTGGTGGGCGGCGCTGGTCAGCGGCGCGTCGGGGTGGTAGCCCGCCAGACCGGACACGCCCGGCACCAGATCGAGCAGGGCGGTGGTGACGACCGCGGAGTGCACATCGACGCGGGTCAGATAGACGGGGCGGCCGCCGCCGGCCTCGTCGAGCTCGGCCCGGGTCGGCGGGCGGCCCTCGGGCCAGCCGCTGGCGTCCCAGCCGTGGCCGAGAAGCACCCGGTCCTCAGGGCGGGCGGCGGCGTGGGCACGGACCCGCGCCAGGGCGTCGGCGAGCGAACGGGCGCCCGCGAGGTCCAGTCCGGTGAGGGCGAGCCCGGTGGCGGTGGTGTGCACATGCGCATCGGTGAACGCGGGCGTCACCAGCGCCCCGTCCAGCTGGATCACCTCGTCGACCCCATCGGCGAAGCTGTCGGCGGCGCCCTCGGAGCCCACCCAGGCGATGGCGCCCCGCTCGACGACCATCGCGGTCGCGAACGGATCGGCGGGGCTGTGGACCTCGCCGCCGCGCAGCAGCACGGTGCGGCCCTCGGCGGTCCGGTCAGGGGTGGGCTCGTTCACGGCGGGCTGCCTCGTGGGGTCGGTTCTCGAAGTGGGATCGGTTCTCGAATAACGCGCGTCGGGCGCGTCCTGTCGGGTCGGGCGCGCGGCGCGCGCCCGGGGCGGGTCAGACGCGCGGCGGGCGCGCTTCGTAGGGGGTGGAGAGGACCACGGTGGTGCGGGTGGAGACGCCGGCCAGCGAGCGGATCCGGCTGAGCAAGTGCTCCAGCTCCAACGGCGTGGCGACCCGCACCTTGAGGATGTAGTTCTCGTCCCCCGCGACACTGTGGCACGCCTCGATCTCGGGCACCTCGGCCAGCCGCTCGGAGATGTCGTCCGGTGCGCTGGGGTCGAAGGGTTTGACCGAGATGAAGGCGGTCAGCGGCAAGCCCACGGCCTCCGGGTCCACCACGGCGGCATAGCCGCGGATCACTCCACGCTGCTCGAGGCGGCGGACCCGCTGATGCACGGCCGAGGTGGACAGGCCGGTGGCCTTGCCCAGGTCCGTGTAGCTCATCCGGCCGTCCTTGACGAGCAGCTCCACGATTTGTCTGTCCAACTCCTCCACAGTCGATCACCTTATGTGGTCGCGGGCGTTCCGGCACAGCGGGTGCACCGGCCCGGAGCAAGGGACCGGACGGCCCTTGCCCCCCGCGGCCGAGCAGAGCGTGTGACGAACGCCACATCCTGTCGGGGGCGTCCGCGGAAGTGCGGAGATTACCTCCCGGGCGGTGCGGGAAATGCTTGCTGTGGTCGAGGCCGGAGCGCCTGGCCAGCCCACCCGAGGGGGAAACTCATGCCCTACGTTGAGCGCCTCGCCGAAGGCGACATCGAATCCCACGAGACCGAGACCTACGAGATGTTCCGGGTCGTCTGCCCGGACTGCGCGCGGCCCATCGCCCTGCTCGCGGACGAAGACGTCCTCCCGGAGCACGCGCTGTGCCCGTCCCCGTGGGACCCGTTCGGGCTCACGGTGTGCGCCGGTACGGGGCGCGGGGTGGCCGACGCCTCCCCCGCCGACGCGTCGCTCGACGCCCAGGAGCAGGACGCGGCGCTGCTGCTGACGCTGCCGGAGGGCCTGGACTGGCGTATGCAGCCGTTCTCGCACATCGGCGGCCCCGGGTCGCGCCCGGTCAGCATGCCGTTCCTGCGGCGGGGCGTGGCGCCCCGCGTATAGCGGGCCGGGCACACTGCCCGCGCAGCACCTCGCGCCCATCGGCCGGCGGCGGGGGCCCGGCGTCGCCGCGCCCCCGGACCCGCGACCCGCTCAGCGGCTCTCCGGGCCCGCCAGGGCACGGGCGATGACGACCCGCTGGATCTGGTTGGTGCCTTCCACGATCTGAAGGACCTTGGCCTCGCGCATGTAGCGCTCCACGGGGAAGTCCGCCGTGTAGCCGTATCCGCCGAGCAGTTGGACCGCGTCGGTGGTGACGCGCATCGCGGTGTCGGTACAGAACAGCTTGGCCATGGCCGCCTGCTTGGAGAACGGACGGCCCGCGTCCCGCAGCCGCGCGGCGGTCAGATAGAGCGCGCGTCCGGCCTCGATCTGGGTCGCCATGTCGGCCAGCATGAAGCGCAGCCCCTGGAAGTCGGCTATCGGCCGGTCGAACTGGCGGCGCTGCGCGGTGTACGCGAGCGCCTCGTCCAGGGCGGCCTGGGCGACGCCGGTCGCACAGGCCGCGATACCCAGCCGTCCCGCGTCGAGGGCGGACAGGGCGATGGCGAAGCCCTGGCCCTCGTCACCGATACGGCGTGCGTCGGGGATCCGTACGCCGTCGAAGTGGATCTGCGCGGTGGGCGAACCGTTCATGCCCATCTTGCGCTCGGGCGCGGCGGCACTGAGCCCGGGGGCGTCACCGGGGACGAGGAAGGCGCTGATCCCGCGGGTGCGCTCGGGGCCGGTGCGGGCGAGCACCGTGTAGAAGTCGGCGATGCCTCCGTGGGTGGTCCACGCCTTGGTGCCCTCCAGCGTCCAGGTGTCGCCGTCGCGGGTGGCGCGGGTGGTGAGGGCGGCGGCGTCGGAGCCGGAGGAGGGCTCGGACAGGCAGTACGCGCCGAGCAGTCCGCCGCCCAGCATCGCGGGCAGATGCTCGGCCAGCTGCTGCTTGCTGCCGAACGCGGCGAGGGCGTGGCAGGCGAGGGTGTGCACGCTGACGCCGAGACCGACGGTGAGCCGGGCCGCGGCCAGCTCCTCGAGCACCTGGAGGTAGACCTCGTACGGCTGGTCGCCGCCACCGAACTCCTCGGGGTGGACCAGCCCCAGCAGCCCGGACTCGGACAGCAGGGTGAACAGCTCGCGGGGGAAGCGGCCGGCCGCTTCCTCCTCGGCGGCATGGGGCCTGATCTCGCGGTCGATCAGCTCACGTACGAGCGCGATCAGATCGCGGGCCTCCTCGGTGGGCAGTTCGCGTTCCACCGGCTGCGGGCCGTGGTCGGTCATGGCGGCGCTCTCCTCTCCCTGTCGGGCGCGGCGGCGGCGGGCGGCCAGGGGTGGGGCGGCGCCGCCGTTGTCACCGCTGGCCGGTCGGTTCCCGTCGGGTCTCGAACGGGTGATGACCTGCACCGCGGCGGTTGGAGTATGCCCGATCGGCAGCGGTCCGTCACCGGTCGATCGATCTTCAGCCACCTTCTCGGACAGCTTCCCGGACGGGGTGCGGGACGGCATGCCGGGCGAGGTGCCGGGCTGGGCGCGGGGACAGGGCCGTCGGCGGCACCGAAAGAGCATTGGCCCAGACCATTGACCCCACTGGTCTAGTCCTTCTACCGTTTCAGCACCGCGCCCTGCGCGTGCATGTCAAGATTTTTGCAGGTCGTCGGGCACTCCACTCTCCCCTCACCCCCCACCGAGGAGATTCCATGCTCAGACCACGCGGACTGCTCGCCGCTCTCGCGGCGCTCTGTACGGCGGTGTTGGCCGCCACCCTGCTCGCGGGTTCGGCCGTGGCCGACGCGGGCTCCACCACCAAGCGTGACACGGCCGGAACCTCCGCCGCCCAGGCCGCCGGAAACAAGGCCGCGGGAAAGGCCGCCGGAAACAAAGTCGCGGGAAAGGCCGCCGGGAAAGCCGCCGGAAACAAGGTCGTCGGCTACTTCACCGAATGGGGCATATACCAGCGCAACTACCACGTGAAGAACATCGAGACCTCGGGCTCGGCCGCCAAGCTGACCCACATCAACTACGCCTTCGGCAACGTCACGGGCGGCAAATGCGCCATCGGCGATTCCTACGCCGACTACGACAAGGCATACGACGCGGGGACCAGCGTCGACGGCAAGGCCGACACCTGGGACGCGGGTGCGCTGCGCGGCAACTTCAACCAGCTCCGCAAGCTCAAGAAGCTGCACCCGGACCTCAAGGTGCTGTGGTCCTTCGGCGGCTGGACCTGGTCGGCCGGGTTCGGCGAGGCCGCGAAGAACCCCGCCGCGTTCGCCCAGTCCTGCTACGACCTGGTCGAGGACCCGCGCTGGGCCGATGTCTTCGACGGCATCGACATCGACTGGGAGTACCCCAACGCCTGCGGCAACACCTGTGACACCAGCGGCAAGGACGCCTTCCCCAAGCTGATGTCCGCGCTGCGCGCCAAGTTCGGGCAGAACAACCTGGTGACCGCGGCCATCACCGCGGACGCCTCGTCCGGCGGCAAGATCGACGCCGCTGACTACGCGGGCGCCGCCCAGTACGTCGACTGGTACAACCCGATGACCTACGACTTCTTCGGCGCCTGGGCGGCTCAGGGCCCGACCGCCCCGCACTCCCCGCTCACCTCCTACAGCGGCATCCCGCAGCAGGGCTTCAACACCGACGCCGCCATCAAGAAGCTCAAGGGGCTCGGTGTCCCGGCCTCCAAGCTGCTCCTGGGCATCGGCTTCTACGGCCGCGGATGGACGGGCGTCACCCAGAGCGCCCCCGGTGGCACCGCGACCGGTCCCGCCCCCGGCACCTACGAGGCGGGCATCGAGGACTACAAGGTGCTCAAGAGCTCCTGCCCGGCCAACGGCACCGTCGCGGGTACGGCCTACGCCCACTGCGGCAACCAGTGGTGGAGCTATGACACCCCCGCCACCATCGCCGGAAAGATGACCTACAAGCAGCAGCAGGGGCTGGGCGGCACCTTCTTCTGGGAGCTCAGCGGAGACACCACCAACGGTGAGCTGATCAAATCCATCAGCTGACCGTCCGCACCACTCTTGAGGCGGGGAGCCGGACCGCGGCTCCCCGCCCGTAAGGCACACCGCGTCGTCCGCGTCGTCCGTGGGAGGGCTCCGGTTCCCCGGAACGCACAGGAGGAATGTCACCCCGCGGCGGGGGCCCGGAGGGCGGCCGGGGCGGCTCCGGCCGTGCCACGATGCGGCGATGACCCCACGTCAGCACAGTCCGTTCGTGCTCCTGACCGCCTTCGTCCTGCTGCTCGCCGCGATGTTCGGCGCGGCGTACGCCGCCGGGGCGGCGGTGGGCCCCGTCGCCCCCGGAATGCACGACGGCGGCGGTTCCGGAACCGGTCCGGGCGACGGCGGTACGGGGCACGACGGCGGTGCCGCGGACAGCGGTGACATGGGCGGGATGCACGGCATGGGGGAAGCCCGATGAGCGCCCCCGCGGCCACCGGAGCCGCCGTCGTCACCACCGAGCTGGTGGTGAGCGGGATGACCTGTGCGGCGTGTGTGCGCCGGGTCGAGAAGCGGCTCGGCCGGGTCGAGGGTGTCGAGGCGAGCGTCAACCTGGCCACGGGACGGGCCCGGGTGATCCACCCGGCCGCCGTGCGGACCGCCGAACTGGTGGCCGCCGTAGAGGGCGCGGGATTCACCGCCCATCCGGTTCCGCCCCCTGACAAGCCCACGGAGAAGCCCACGGAACGCGGCCGGGACGGGACAGCCGCGGAGACGGCCGCGGAGACGGCCGTGGAGACGGCCGCGGCTGCGGACGACGCGGCCGACCGGCACCGCGTACTGGTCACCGCACTGCTCTCGGTGCCGGTCCTGGTGCTGTCCATGGTCCCGGCCCTCCAGTTCCGCAACTGGCAGTGGCTGTGCTTCGTACTGGCCGCCCCGGTGGTGGTGTGGAGCTCCTGGCCGTTCCACACCCGTGCGCTGCGCGGACTGCGGCACGGCGCGGCCACGATGGACACGCTGGTCTCGCTGGGCGTCCTCGCCTCGTTCTCGTGGTCCACGTACGCCCTGTTCCTCGGCGGCGCCGGGGAACCGTCGATGCGGATGCCGTTCTCACTGCTGCCGAGCGCTCCGGGCGGCACACCGCATGTGTATCTGGAGGCGGCCGTCGGTGTCCCGCTGTTCGTCCTCACCGGACGGCTGCTGGAGGCGCGCGCCCGGCGCGGCACCGGCTCCGCGCTGCGCGCCCTGGCCTCGATGACCGTCAAGGACGTCGTCCTCGCGGCGGACGGGGACACCCCCGAACGCCGGGTGCCCATCGGCGAGTTGCGCGTCGGCGACCGGTTCGTGGTACGTCCCGGGGAGCGTGTGGCCACCGACGGTGTGGTGACGGCGGGCGGTTCGGCCCTCGATCTGTCGCTGGTGACGGGCGAGAGCGCACCGGTCGAGGTGGCTCCGGGGTCGCCCGTCGTGGGTGGCGCGGTCAACTCCGGCGGACTGCTCGAGGTGCGGGCCGGGGCGGTCGGGGCCGACACCCAACTGGCCCGTATCACCCGGCTGGTGGCCGAGGCCCAGTCCGGCAAGGCCCGCGCGCAGCGGCTCGCGGACGCCATCGCCGCCGTCTTCGTACCGGCCGTACTCGCGGTCGCCGTCAGCGTGCTCGGCTTCTGGCTGGGCGCGGGCGCGGCCCCCGAGGCGGCCATCACGGCGGCCGTGGCCGTCCTGGTCGTGGCCTGCCCCTGCGCGCTGGGTCTGGCAACCCCCACCGCACTGCTGGCCGCCACCGGCCGCGGCGCCCAACTGGGCATCCTGGTCAGCGGTCCGCGCGCGCTGGAGCGGCTGCGGCGGGTGGACATCGTGGTCCTCGACAAGACGGGCACGCTGACCCACGGTGTGATGGAGGTGGCCGAGGTGACGACCCGCCCGGACGGCCTCGGTCAGGAAGAGGTGATCCGTCTGGCGGGCGCCGTGGAACACGGCTCCGAACATCCGGTGGGCCGCGCGCTCGCCGCGTACGCCCGTGCCGCGCTCGCGCCGGGCGCCGGGCTGCCCGCCGTGACGGACTTCGCGGGCACGGCGGGGCGTGGCGTCGTGGGGGTGGTGGAAGGACACCGGGTGGAGGTGACCCGGGCGGATGCCATGAAGAACGTGCCCCGCCCCACGGGGCGGGCGCACGCTACGAACCCGGCGAACGCGGTCTCGGCGGAGGCTGCTTCAGCGGACACATCCTCGGCGGACAAGCCGTCCGCCGGTTCCACCCCGGCCGACGGCGGACGGCCGTTGCCGCACCCGCTCGGCGAAGCCGTCCGGACCGCCGAACGGGACGGCCGTACCGCCGTACTGGTGCGCGTGGACGGCCGGGACACGGCCGTGGTCGCGCTCGGGGACGGTCTGCGCTCCGGGGGCTACCGCGCCGTCGACCACCTCAAGCGACTCGGGGTGCGGCCCGTCCTCGCCACGGGCGACAGCGAGGCCGCCGCCCGCTCCGCCGCCGGCCAACTCGGCATCGACGAGGTGCACGCCCGGATGACGCCCGAGGGCAAGGCCGAACTGGTACGGGAGTTGCAGGCGCGCGGACACCGCGTCGCGGTTGTCGGGGACGGTGTGAACGACACCGCCGCCCTCGCCCACGCCGACCTCGGCATCGCCATGGGCAGCGGTACCGACGCGGCGATCGGCGCGGCCGATGTGACGCTGGTGCGCGAGGACATCCACGCCCTCGCCGACGCGGTACGACTGGCCCGCCGCACCCTGGGCACCGTACGGGCCAATCTCCTCTGGGCGTTCGGCTACAACCTCGTCACCTTGCCACTGGCGGCCGTCGGGCGGCTCGGTCCGATGGTGGCGGCCGCCGCGATGTCCGTGAGTTCGGTCGTGGTGGTCGGCAACAGCCTGCGGTTGCGCGGCTGGGAGCCGTCCGGTGCACGCGGCTCGCTGGAGAGGTCCGGCCGGTGATGACTTCTCTGCTGCGCGCCGCGCTGGCGCCCGTCGTGGCGTGTGTGCTCACCCTCGCCGGGCTCGTCGCCTGGACCGCGGCCGGTGCCGCGGGCTCCCCCGCCGAGGTCGAGGTCACCCGCGCCCGTGTGCTGCTGCCCTCGAACCCCGATGCCACCGCCGCCTTCTTCGACCTCCGCAATACCGGCGGCGCGGCGGACGAGCTCCTGCGGGTCACCACGCCGTCGGCCGACCGCGCCATGCTCAGCCGCCGGGTCGTACGGCGTGGCGCGGGCTCGATGCGGATGGTGTCCTCGGCGCGTATCGCCGCGCATAGCACGCTGCGGATGTCGGCGGAGGAGCTGGATGTGATGCTCCGGCCCGCGCCGAGGCGGCTGCGGGCCGGTGACCGGGTGCCGTTGGTCCTGCACTTCCGCGAGAGCGGGCGGGTGCGGGTGGAGGCGGTTGTCGTCCGGCCGGGCAACCCGTGATCACTCTTGCCGGTGCGGCACCCGCGCGGTCCGCACCGGCCTCTCCCCCTTGTCGGCACCGGCATTCATGCTGACACCGGCATTGCCGAGACCGGCATTGCCGAGACCTGCGCGGCGCCCGCCCCGGGCACCGGACCGCCCGCCGCGCGGACGATGCCGCCGTCTCCCGCACAACGCGCCGTCAGCACCGCGCGCCACCGGGCGCCAGGCGCTGCTGCCCCAGCCCCGGCCGGTCACGCGAGCCACGCGTGACCGGCCGGGCATGTCCTACCCGGTGCCCGCCAATACGGGTTCGGGCAGGGGCGACGGGACCGCGTCGGGCTGGTCCGGCGCCGTCAGTTGCCCGATCAGGGCCTCGCGGGCACGGGCCACGCGGGAGCGGACCGTGCCCACCGGGCAGCCCGCGACGACGGCCGCCTCGGCGTACGGCAGGCCCAGCATCTGAGTGAGCACAAACGCCTCGCGGCGCTCGTACGGCAGCAGCGCCAGCAGTTGCGTCAACGCCACACCCTCGTCGAAGCCGACGACCGGCAGCCCCCGGCTCTGGGTGCGTTCGGCCGCCGCCTGCCAGTCGTCGGTGTCCGACAGCCGCGGGCGGGCCGCGTTGCGGCGCAGCCGGTCGACGACCGCGCGGCGGGCGATCGACAGCAGCCAGGTGCGCGCGGAGGACCTCGCCTCGAACCGCGGCAGACCGCGCAGCGCGCGTAGATACGTCTCCTGGACGAGGTCGTCGGCCGACTGCGGGTCGCTCAGCCGTGACACATAGCGCCACACATCGCGCTGGGTGGCACGGATGAAGCGGTCGACGGCATCGGGGTCGCCACCACGCGCGGCGAGCGCCCAGTCCGTCACGGTCTCGTCATCACGCTCCGGCACGGCCACCTCCGGTCATGCGGCGGACACCATCGGGGACGATGAGGGTGTGAGCTGCGCAGCGTTCCGTATCGCCCTTTCCGCTCGTATCGACGGCGAGGAGCTCCCGCCGGAGGTGTCCGAGGGGGCGCTCGACGCCCATCTGCGGGTGTGTCCGGAGTGTCGTAACTGGGGTCAACAGGCCCGGGAACTGCGGAAGTTGGCGGCCCACCTCGATGACGAGCGGCTCCATGACACGCGCCTCGACGGGACGTGAGCGCCCCGGGGCCGGTGGCACGGCCTGATCCGGTGGCACAGGTGGAGTGGCCGGGGCCGGGTGCCGTCGTGGCACGGCCGGACGGCTGCGGACAGGGGTCATCGCCTGCGGTCCTTCCTGGAGTCCGGACACCTCCGCTGGGCGGTCGGTCCGGTGACATGGTTCGGTGCGCGTGCCGTCGTGGGACGCCCGTCAGCGGGCGGGGACGGCGGACCGCACCGGCGGACCACGGGTGGCGATGACATGGACGAGCAGCAGTCGGCGCAGCCGCTGTGCGGTGCCCTCGCGCGCGGCGCGCGGGCGCGCTGGGCCTGGTGGCGGCGAGGTGCCGAGGGGCAGGGCCAGCAGCGGGGCGAAGAGCCGGGTGGCCAGGGTGCGGACCAGCCGGAAGAGCCGGAACGCGGCCTGTTCGCCACCCGAGAGCCACATACCGCACACCAGAGCGACGAGGACGTGGGCGGACCACATGCCGAGCGCGCCGTGGCCCATGGCGCCGTGCGGGGCCACACCGTCCATGGGCATGGTGTCCATGGCGTCATGGGCGTGGGTATGGAGCATGTGCGCCGCGCGGTGGTCATGTCCGGCCCCGGACACCCACGACGGAGACATCGACGACCCGGACACCGATGCCCGGGACACCGCGTCGGCCGCCCCCACCGTCAGCTCCTGCGCGAGATTGAAACCCAGGTGCAGCGCCGACTGCACCCCCACCGTCGCGGCCGTGACCAGCAGCGGGCCGCGCTCCTTCCCCGCCACCGCCCACGCTGCGGCGCCCGTGGCCAGAGTGGCCACCGCGATGGCCCACCACGGGACCCCGGTACCGGACATCACCGCGTGGCCGAGCGCGGCGAGCAGCACACAGACCGCCGCGAACACCGTTGCCCGCAACGCCCGTAGCCCGTACCCCGCTTCCATGACGCCCTCATCGTCGCATTCGCGGCATCCGCGCCCACGCCGGGGGCGCGCTGACGCACCGCACCACCGTATGAACGCGGAGAGGCGCGACGCCGTACCTGAACGCGACTTGTTCTGACTATTGCGGGGCATCCGCCTCACAAGGAAATCTGAACGCGGGCGGCCCCCACCGCCCCGTGTGTGAACCAAAGGATCGATCATGAGCTCCGAGCAGTGCCCGAACTGCGGCGGCCACCTCGCGGTCAACCAGGACGGGTGGAAGATCTGTCACTCCTGCGGCTATGCCTCACCGCCCGGCGTCGCCCCCGCCCCATCCCTCCCCACCTGAACCGTCCACCCCGACCCACCCGTCCGTACTGCTGAGTGAGGCCCCCGTGGTCAACCCCTGGCTGGCGATGGCACCCGGTACGAACCCGGCGGAGCGCACCCGCGCCGTGCGCCGCGCCCATGAGGAGTTCCTGACGGAGGGAGCCGTGGATCCGGCCGTCCGTGCGGTGGTGGCGGATTCGTGGCGGCGCTCGGCCGACGCCCGGGTGGCCCAGGAGTGCGTGGCGCCGATCGAGCTGACGGACGACGCGCTGGAGGCGTACCGGGCCGACCATCCGCTGGCGCGGGTGATGCCGCTGTTCCGGGAGCTGCTGGGCACGATCGCCTACGACGGCGCCCATCTGATGGCGGTCTGCGACGAGCAGGGGCGGCTGCTGTGGGTGGAGGGACACACGGGCGTACGGGACCGGGCCGAGCGGATGAACTTCGTGGCCGGGGCGCGCTGGGACGAGCGCCACGCGGGCACCAACGCGCCCGGCACGGCGCTCAGCATCGACCACGCGGTGCAGATCTTCGCCACCGAGCACTTCAACCGCACCGTGCAGCCATGGACCTGTGCCGCGGCCCCGGTCCACGATCCGCACACCGGGCGGCTGCTGGGCACGGTGGACATCACCGGCGGGGACCATCTGGCCGCACCGCACAGCCTGGCCCTGGTGCAGGCGACCGCCCGCGCCGCCGAGGCACAACTCGCCGCCACCGCGCCGCGTCCGCGCGGACCGCGGATCAGCCTGTCGGCGCTGGGCCGGGACGAGGCGCTGCTGGTGACCGACGGTCGACGGCTGCGGCTGGGGCGGCGGCACAGCGAGATCATGGTGCTGCTGGCGGGCCACCCCGAGGGGCTGAGCGGCGACCGGCTGGCGCTGGAGCTGTACGGGCAGCGGGCCGACCGGCAGTCCCCGGTGACGCTGCGCGCGGAGCTGTCCCGGCTGCGCCGGCTGGTGGGGCCGTTGCTGGGGTCACGTCCGTACCGGCTGTGCGCGCCCGTGCGCAGCGATGTGGCGGTGGCGGCCGACGCGCTGGCGGCGGGCGATACGAGGGCGGCGCTCGGGGCCTATCCGGGGCCGCTGCTGCCGCTGTCGGACGCTCCGGGGGTGTGCCGGATGCGGCAGGTGCTGGAGGACGGGCTGCGGCGTGCCGTACTGTCCCACGGCGATCCGGAACTGCTGCGGCGGTGGGCGCAGACGCCGTGGGGCGAGGACGACCTGGAGGTGGCGGAGGCGCTGGTGGCGGCGGTGCCGGAGGGTGCCGCGGGCCGGGCGGTTCCGGCGGCGCGGGTGCGGCGGCTGCGCGAGGTGTACGGACTGGCGTGAGCCGGCGGCCCGGCTCGCATCCCCTACCGCAACCGCTGGCTTGAATCGGCCGTCGGGGCGCAACGTCCGCGCAACGTCCCGGTGCCTAGCGTCGTTCCGTCTTCGACGAGGAGTGCCGCCGCCGCGAGGAGCGCCGCCGAGGGGCTGAGGTTCCCGGGGTGAGCGGCCGAGAAGAGGAACCACCACGGGAGGGCCGCCCCATGACGCGATACGCAACCCCGGGCTCCGAGGGTTCGGTCGTCACCTACCAGTCACGCTATGACCACTGGATCGGCGGGGAGTACGTACCGCCCGCCCAGGGGCAGTACTTCGAGAACCCGAGTCCGGTGAACGGGAAGACGTTCACCGAGATCGCCCGGGGAACGGCCGAGGACGTGGAACGCGCCCTGGACGCCGCGCACGCCGCCGCCCCCGCCTGGGGCCGTACCGCGCCCGGGGACCGGTCCGCCGTCCTGCTGAAGATCGCCGACCGGATGGAACAGCACCTCGAGGAGCTGGCGGTCGCCGAGAGCTGGGAGAACGGAAAGCCGGTGCGCGAGACGCTGGCCGCCGATATCCCGCTGGCCATCGACCACTTCCGCTACTTCGCGGGGGCGATCCGGGCCCAGGAGGGCAGTCTCTCCGAGATCGACGACGACACGGTGGCGTACCACTTCCACGAACCGCTGGGAGTGGTCGCGCAGATCATCCCCTGGAACTTCCCGATCCTGATGGCCGCCTGGAAGCTGGCCCCGGCGCTGGCCGCGGGCAACGCGGTGGTCCTCAAGCCCGCCGAGCAGACGCCCGCCTCGATCCATGTGTGGATGAGCCTGATCGCCGATCTTCTGCCGCCGGGTGTGGTCAACATCGTCAACGGCTTCGGCGTGGAGGCCGGGAAGCCGCTGGCGTCCAGCCCTCGGGTGGCGAAGGTGGCCTTCACCGGTGAGACCACCACCGGCCGCCTGATCATGCAGTACGCGAGCGAGAACCTGAAGCCGGTCACGCTGGAACTGGGCGGCAAGAGCCCGAACATCTTCTTCGACGACGTCTGGGCGGCCGACGACGACTTCCGGGACAAGGCGCTGGAGGGGTTCACCATGTTCGCCCTCAACCAGGGCGAGGTGTGCACCTGTCCGTCGCGGGCGCTGGTCCAGAGCGGCCACTACCAGGACTTCATGGACGCGGCCGTGGCCCGCACCGAGAAGATCGTGCAGGGGCACCCCCTCGACACCGAGACCATGATCGGCGCCCAGGCGTCCAACGACCAGCTGGAGAAGATCCTTTCGTACCTGGACATCGGCAAGCAGGAGGACGCCCGCATCCTCACCGGCGGCACCCGCGCGGAGCTCGGCGGTGAGCTGGAGGACGGCTACTACGTCCGGCCCACGATCTTCGAAGGCGCCAACCACATGCGGGTCTTCCAGGAGGAGATCTTCGGCCCGGTGGTGGCGGTCGCCACGTTCGCCGACTTCAACGACGCCATCGAGATCGCCAACGACACGCTCTACGGCCTGGGCGCGGGCGTCTGGACCCGCGACGGCTCCACGGCCTACCGCGCGGGACGCGCCATCCAGGCGGGCCGCGTCTGGACGAACTGCTACCACGCCTACCCGGCCCACGCCGCCTTCGGCGGCTACAAGCAGTCCGGAATCGGCCGCGAGACCCACAAGATGATGCTGGATCACTACCAGCAGACCAAGAACCTCTTGGTGTCGTACTCGCCCAAGAAGCTGGGCTTCTTCTAGAGGCGCGGAGAGGTGCACGGAAGGGCGCCTGACTCGGGCTCTTGCCCGTCAGGCGCCGTTTCGCCCCGACGCATTCCAGCGGAAGGCGTGTCAGCTTGGCACACTATTTTTTGAGCCGATAGCCGTGGCGGCCGGACGGGTCACCGACGGGGCAGCTGGTAGCGGAAACGAAGTTCGAAGACACCCTCGAGGCCGCCGGTAGCCGGGTCGAAGCGCTTGAGGTCGGCGATCTCGACACCGCTGCCGCGGATGCCCGCGAACTCTCCCGTGCCGCCGAGGATCGTCCCGCGGCCGTCCTTGCGCGGGCCCGCGGTGGTGTTCGCCTTCAGCTTCCCCACCCAGGGCTTCTTGCTGGCGAAGGCGGGCTTGAAGACCTTGGTGGCGACCGCGCGCGTCTGGGCCTGGAGCAGCACCCCGCGGTGCACCGCGAACACCCCGTCCAGGGGCAGCTGCTGCGCGCCCGGCTGCTCTACGCCCGCGCGGTGGCCGACGGGGACGCCAAGCTCCTGGGGCAGGCGGCCAGGACACTGGCCGAGACCGGGGCCCATCTGTACGCGGCCGAGGGCTACGCCGAACTCGCGCGGCTGCACCGCCGGGCGGGGCGCGACCGGGCCGCGACCGCGGCGACGGCGCAGGCCCGTACGCTGCTCAAGCGCTGCGACGACATAGTGACCCCGCCGCTGGACTTCCTCGGGGAGAGCGTGCCGCTGTCGGCGCGCGAGCGTACGGTGGCGCGGCTGGCCGCGCAGGGGCTGACGGACAAGGAGATCGCAGGCCAACTGGTGATCTCACCACGGACCGTAAGCAACACCCTGTACCGGATCTACCAGAAGATCGGTGCCACCGACCGACGACATCTGCGGCAGTTGCTGTCCTCATGATGTGCGGCGCTCGGCGGTGCGCACCGCGCGCCCGGGTACGCGCCCGTGCAACCATCTCGCAACGTGAAAGCGGGTTGGCTGGCTCGGTACCGTGGGATCACGGCCAGGAGAGGAGTCGCAGGATGTCCGAGGTGTCGCGGATCGCGCTGACCCCGGCCGCCGCCGATCTGATCCGCCGGCTGAGCGCGGCCCACGGGCCGCTGATGTTCCACCAGTCGGGCGGCTGCTGCGACGGCAGTGCGCCGATGTGCTATCCGCTGGGTGAGTTCCGTACCGGCGGGTCCGATGTGCTGCTCGGGGAGCTTGCGGTGGACGGGGTCGAGCGGCCGGTGGGCTTCTGGATGTCGGCGTCGCAGTTCGAGCGGTGGCGGCACACCCATTTGACGGTGGATGTGGTGCCGGGGCGGGGCAGCGGTTTCTCGCTGGAGGCGCCGGAGGGCGTGCGCTTCCTGATCCGCTCACGGCTGCTGGACGCCGGATAGCGCACCCTGGGCGAGTGAGCCGAAGGGGCGCGGACGGTGTCTCAGCTGGCGTCGGCCAGCGCCAGGGTGTGCAGCCGCTCCGGCGGGCCGGGGCGGGCGTAGTACCAGCCCTGCGCGGTGTCGCAGCCGAGCATCCGCAGATGGTCGGCCTGCACCGCGGTCTCCACGCCCTCCACGGTCACCGCGAGATCGAGGGTGTGGGCGAGCGAGACGATGCCCTCGACGATCTTGACGTCGACGGGGTCGGCCGGGGCGCGCTGCATTCCGCGGGTGAAGGAGCGGTCCAGTTTGAGCTGGCTGACCGGCAGCCGCCGCAGGTAGGAGAGGTTGGAGTAGCCGGTGCCGAAGTCGTCCAGGGCGATGTCCACGCCCAGGTCGGCGAGTTGGCGCAGCGGCCGCAGGGCGTCCTCGTCGGCGCCGATGAGGTCGTTCTCGGTGACCTCCAGGCACAGGGTGCTGGGGCAGAGCCCGGCGTTCTCCAGCACCGCCACGGTGTCGGAGACCAGGGTGGCGTGGCTGAGCTGGCAGGGCGAGAGGTTGACGTTGACGCGCAGCGGCTCGCTGTTGTCCTCGGCGCCGTCCCGCCACTTCCGGGCCTGCCGGGCGGCCTGCTCCAGCACCCAGCGGCCGAGCGGCACGATCAGTCCGGTGTCCTCGGCCAGCGGGATGAACTGGTCGGGGCCGAGGACCCCGTGCACCGGGTGCAGCCAGCGGACGAGCGCCTCGGCGCCGCGTACGGTGCCGTCGGCGAGCCGCACCAGGGGCTGGTACTCGATGAAGAACTCGCCCTTCTCCAGGGCGGCGGGCAGCCGGTTGGTGAGGCTGTGCCGGGCGATCACCCGGGCGTTGGAGTCGGCGTCGGCGAGTTCGTAGCGGTTGCCGCCCGCGGCCTTGGCCCGGTACATGGTGATGTCGGCGCTGCGCAGCACCTCGGCCCGGCCGATCTCACCGGCCCGTCCGTCGACGACGCCGATGCTCACCCGCACCTGGAGTTCGCGGCCCTCGACGCGGACGGGCTCGGCGAGTGCGGCGAGCATCCGGCGGGCCAGTTCGGTGCCGTCGGCCTGCGCCGAGGGGCCGGTGACCAGCGCCATGAACTCGTCGCCGCCGACGCGGGCGATGACTTCGTCGGGAGTGGTGAGACAGGCGCGCAGCCGCTCGGCGACGGCCAGGAGCATCCGGTCCCCGGCGGAGTGGCCGAGGCTGTCGTTGACGGCCTTGAAGCCGTCGAGGTCCAGATAGCAGACACCGAACCGCTCGGCGTCCGCGCCGGCGGCGAGCACCTGGTCGAGTCGTTCCAGGAACTGGGCGCGGTTGGGCAGTCCGGTCAGCTCGTCGTGGGTGGCCTCGTAGCGCAGCCGCTCCTGGAGTTCGCGGTGCTCGGTGATGTCCTCGGCCAGGGTGAGCTGGTACTGCGGGGCGCCGGTGGAGTCGCGGAGCAGGGTGACCGTCAGATTGGTCCACAGCACGCTGCCGTCGTGGCGGTGGTGCGGCTTCTCGATGCGGAAGTGGTCGCGCTCGCCGTTCACCAGCTGGCGGTAGAGCTCCTGGGAGCCCGGCGGGGTGTCCTGGGGGTGGACGAACTCGCTGACGTTGCGGCCGGGCCGGAAGAGGTCGCGGCCGCCGAACATGGCGGCCATGGGGTCGTTGACGACGAGGATCTCGCCGTCGAGCGCGGCGATGCCGACGCCGATGACGGCGCCCTCGAACACCGCGCGGAACTTGGCCTCGCTGGCGTGCAACGCCTTCTCGGCCTCGGTGCGGGCGGCCAGCGCGGCCCGGGAGATGGCCCGCTGGGCGTCGCGCTCGCGGGCGCGCAGCTCGCGGACGAACCCGGCGGCCAGCGCGTGCTGCAACCGGGCGCAGCGGGCGCGCGCTTCATTCTGGTCGAGTCGGCCCCGCCCATCGGGCGCGCCGCTCGCCGGGTCCGGCGGGCAGTGGTCCACCAGGTGGGTGTCGACGGTGCCCAGGACGGCGGGCAGTGCCTCGGGTTCGGTGCACTCGGCGTCCACCAGGGCGGCCCCGACCTCGTAGGCCGCCGTGGTGTCGAAGGGATGGGTGTGCAGCGCGGTAGCCAACTCACGGGCCAGCGGCAGCAGATGGCCCTCGAACTCCTCGAGGGTCATGGTCGTGGCCGCGACCGGGTGGACGGCGCGGCTCCACAGGGCCGCGAACTGTTTCAGCCCGGGGTCCTCCGCGCGGGCGGTGTCGCGGGCGGCGTCGCCGACGGTGTCTTCGGTACGGTCCTCGACGGTGTCGTTGGCGGTCTGTCCAGCACCGCCGTCACGTCTCGGCCCGCCCGGTTCCGACGTCATTTCGCATGCTCCGCGGAATGACCCTCCTGGACCGTTCCGTCCTTGCCCGCGGCGTACGTTCCCTCCGGCCGCCAGTCCACGTCCTGCACTTCCTTCGCCCTCTTCCGGCTTCCGGGGCCGCCCTCGGGTCGTCCGCGTCCTCGGGGAAGTGGAGCACGACGATGAGCGGCAGGGCAACCCGCTGCTGAGGCGAGATTACTGATCAACCGTTCGATAGGGAAAGGAAAAACGGAAATCGACAGTCCACATCCAGCCCGGGGAGAAGGGAGAAGCCGGGAGAAGCCGGGCACCTGTCAGCGGCACCTGCCACCGTCCGGATCGCGCCATCATGCACCCCCCGGAACGGGTCCCGCCGCAGGACGGCGCGGGAATGGGGCGGTTCCGCGGGGGGCGGCGCCGGGCCGCTCACGGGGCGTACACCCGGGGTCCGCGTCCACGGCGCCCGAGAGGGCCCGCGGGCGCGATCCGGCGGGGTTCGGCCGCCCGGAACAAGGACGGTGATGCTGAGCACACTGTCCGCCAATCCGCCCCGCCTCAGGGGGAAGTGTGCTCATCGTCCCCCATCTGGGGGAGCGCGCAGGGGCGTTGGGCGACTCCCATCGGCGCACTGTCTCACAGCGGCGCGCCGTCTCGCGCCCCGGTGCCACCTCACGCCCCTCGGCGCCCCGACGTCACCGCGCGGACCGACGTCACCACACGGACCGACGTCACCGCGCGGTCTGACGTCACCGCGCGGTCACCCCCGGCTCAGACCGGCGCCTCGTGCACATAGCACCACCGCCAGTCCTCCCCCGGCTCCAAAGGCGCCACAACCGGATGCCTCTGATCGGCGGCGTGGACACGCGCGTGCTTCAGCGGCGAGGAGTCGCAGCAGCCCACATGCCCGCAGGTCAGACAGAGCCGCAGCTGGACCCAGAGGGACCCCATACGCAGACACTCCTCGCACCCCTCGAGGGTGCGCGGGGTGACCTCCCGCACCATCGCCAGATGCGGATCCGCTTCGATGGCCATCGCCTCGCCCTTCGCCGCCCGCCGGAACCGCGGCCGTCGCCACCGGTAGAACCACTGGTGACACCACAGTGACCAGAGTGACAAGACAGCGGCCGATGGTCCTGCTCCTGGCGGGTCGAGAGTGCACCGCGGGAGTCACCCTGCGGATACAGAGGAATCACCGCCGCATGGGGTGGTTCATCAGGAAATGGGTACTCCGCCCGCTATGGCACCTTCAGGCGTCATACACGATCTGCTGTCGCGCTGTCTGACGATGTTCGACAGCCGGGATGAGGCCGAGATACTGCGCCGGGCGATGGCGCAGGTCAGCGCGGTCGGGCCGGGCCGTGCCGAAGCGGGCTATCTGCTGCTCGGCGATGCCCTGGTCCGCTGTCCGCACGACGGGCCGCGGGCCACCGCGGCCCTCGACGCCCAGGTGCGGGAGCTGGCGGGACGGGACGGACCGGTGCGGTTCCCCCGGCGCGACTGGGGCTGGGCGTTCGGACTGCGTGAGCCGGGCGGGCTGCGCGGCGCGCTGGTGGTCAGCTCACGCGACCGGCCCGGTGACGACGAACGGTTTCTGCTCGCGGTGCTGGTGCGGCAGACGGCCGCGGCGCTGTCCATCGCCGCCGCGCACCGCCGGGAGCGGGCCCATGCCGCGGAGGCGCGCCGGGCCCGGGACGAACGGGAGGCGATCCGGCGGCGACTCCACTCCTCCCTGTCCGACCTGGGGCATCTGCGTACGTTCCATGACGCCCTGGCCCGCGCGGTCGCCCGGGGCGACGGTGAGGAGGGCATCGTCCGGGCGCTGCACCGGGTCACCGGTCTGCCCGCGGCGATCGAGGACCGGTTCGGCAATCTGCGGGCCTGGGCGGGCCCGGGGCGCCCGGATCCGTATCCCAAGCCCGATCCGGTCCACCGCGAGGAGCTGCTGCGCGACGCCGCCCGGCGGCCGCGACCGGTGCGGACCAGGGACCGGCTGGTGGCGGTGGCCGCCCCGCGCGGTGAGGTGCTGGGTGTCTTGTCGCTGGTCGACCCCGGGGGCCGGGCGGGCGAGCGGACGGTACGGGCCCTGGACCACGCCGCGGCCTCGCTCGCCCTGGAGCTGGCGCACCTGCGCGAACTGGCCGAGGTGGAGCTGCGGCTGCGGCATGAACTGGTCGACGATCTGCTCACGGGCGCCGATGTCCACGGCGCCCATGCCCGTGCCGAGGCAGTGGGCCACGATCTGCACGGTCCGCACCACGTGATCGCGGTGCGCTGGTCCGGCCGGACAGCGGACGACGCGCTCCTCGAAGCGGTCGGCCGGGCGGCCGCGGGCCTGGGTCTGCCGGTGCTGTCCACCCGGCGCGACGGTACGGCGGTGCTGGTGGCCCGGGGCGCGCCGGGCGAGCGATCGCTGTACCGGGCGCTGAGCCGGGAGGTCGGCAGCGAGGCCGGGGTGATCGGTGTGGGCGGGCGCTGCGAGGGCCCGCACGAGGTGCCGCGCTCCTACCAGGAGGCGCTGCGGGCACTGGAGGTGCGCAGCCGTTCGCACCCCGCGCACGGGATGACGTTCTTCGACGACCTGGGGTTGTACCGGATCCTGCCGCCCGGCGGTGACCACCGGGAGGTGGACCGCTTCGTCCGGGAGTGGCTGGGTCCGCTGCTGGACTACGACGCCCGGCACCACGGCGCCCTGGTGGAGACCCTGTCCCGGTACTTCGACTGCGGGGGCCACTACAGCGAGGCCGCGGCGGTGCTGGTCATCCACCGCTCCACCCTGCGCTACCGGCTGCGGCGCATCCGCGAGATCACCGGGATGGATCTCGCGGATGCGGAGAGCAGGCTCAACCTCCAGGTGGCCACCCGGATATGGAAGATCACCCGAACCGGTCCCGAGTGAGGGAAACCCGGTCCCGAGTGAGGAAACCCCGTCCCGAGTGAGGGAAACCGGTCCCGAGTGAGGGGCACGCCGCGGCCCGCCGGGAGGGAAGGGGCGCTCAGCGGATGCCGAGCTCCTCCAGCACCTTGCGCTGGGCGGCGGTGGGCTTGGCGGGGAAGTAGAGGTAGCACACTCCGCCCGAACCACCCTTGACCTGGCCGTTCGCGTCATAGCGCTTGGTCCGCAACCAGATGTTCTCCCACTGCCGACGCTTGTAGATGCGGCGGACGGCGTCGTTGCCGGGCGAGGCCGGGTCGTTGGCGATGACATCACCGTCGGCGGTGAAGCCGATGACGGTCATCAGATGGCCCGCGGTGCCGTATCCCGCCCCGTCCAGCTCGGTCTTGAGGAAGGACTGCGAGGTGATCAGCGGAATGCCGACGCTGATCAGCTTCTCGGCATCGGTGAGCGAGCCGAGCCGGGTGACCACACCCTGAAGGTCGCGGTAGGTGGCGGCGTAGGCGGCGTTGAAGGGCCAGTTGCCGCAGCCGTCGTACTGGTAGTCGAAGGTGGCGCGGGCGGCGTGGCAGACCTGGGGGTCGGCGTAGTCGGGGTTGACCCAGGCCAGATCGTCGGCGGTGGGCTTGCGGCCCCAGTACTCGATGATCATCTGCGAGGAGGTGGGGCTGCACCACGCCTCGCCGCCGTTGTCGTACTCGGGGTACTGGCCCTTGTGGATCTCCTGCGAATAGCGCGGGACGGTGAGTTCACTGCCTTTGCCCAGGCTGGGCTCGGAGGCGGGCACCTCGAAGCGGTCGGGTACGTCCGAGCCCATCGCGCCGACCCGCCACACGGTGGGGGTGAGCGTGGTGCCGGGCCTGCGGTGGAGGGTGAGCCGGATCCGGTAGGAGACCAGCCGCAGCCCACTCGCCGGGGCGTCGACGGAGAGGGTGTCGGTCCACACCGAGCTCTTGTTGTCGCTCTGGTCGTCCACCGAGGTGCGCCGGATGGAGGTGGTGCCGTCGTCGGAGGCCCAGCGGCCCATCACATACCAGGGTGTGCTGGTGGCGTCGGAGTAGGTGCCCTTCAGCTCGACCTGGATCCAGGTGCCGGCCGGGGTACGGGCGTTCCAGGAGACGATGGCCTCGGTCGCGGGGACCGAGAGCTTGCGCACCGGGGAGGTCCAGGTCGCGTACTCCCATGTGGCCTTGGTGCCGGTGTGCGGATCGGTGTAGTCCGTGCTGCCCGCGGGGGTGGCGATCACGATGCCGGGGCGGGTACCGCCCTGGGCGCGGACGCCCTTGGCGGTTCCGGCCTTCCAGTCGGCGCTGCTGCTCCAGCCGTAGTACTCCGCGAGCGCCGCGGCCTTGCGGCCCTTCGGCTCGCCGGCCACCGTCCCGGCCCGCGGCGCCCCGGCCGGGCGGGCCGTACCGGCGGCGGAGGCCGCGGTGGTGGAGACGGCGGCCGCGCCCGCGACACCGAGCGCGGCGGCGAGCACGGAACGGCGGGGTGTGGATCCGGATCTGCTCATACGAGGGTTCCCCCAGTCGTCGTCCAGTCGTCCAGGTCGTCCAAGTCGTGCAGTCGTCCAAGGGGGCGGCGGGTGTGTGACGGTCGCCCAACTATGGCCGCTGCGGATGGTCTCGGACCAGTGATTCCCGCCCGGTCCGCTCATCAATATTGGTGTGGACCAGTGGAGTGAACGGAGGGGCGGGAGCCGTAGGCTGGGCGGCGATGTACTCACCCGAACCAACCACCCCGGACGGCGCTCCCGGCGCTCCCGGCACTCCCGGCACTCCCGGCACTCTCGCCGCGCTCGCGCGGCGGCTGCGCTCCCTGCCGCCCTCCTGCGGCACGGTCCGCGTCGTCGCCGTGGACGGTCACGCCGGTTCGGGGAAGACCACCTTCGCGGGGCGGCTGGCGGCGGCGCTCGGCGACGCCCCGGTGCTGCACACCGACGACCTCGCCACCCATGACGAGCTGTTCGGCTGGGCGGGGCGACTGCGCCGGGATGTCCTGGAGCCCCTCGCCCGCGGCACCGCCGCCCGGTACGCCCCGTACGACTGGGTGGCGCGCCGCTTCGCGGCGCAGCGGCTGCGGCTGGACCCCGCGCCGGTCGTCCTGCTGGAGGGGGTGGGCAGCGGCCGTCGCGCCGTACGCCCGTATCTGTCCCATCTGTTGTGGATGGATCTGCCCGACCATCTCGCCTGGCGGCGGGGCGAGCTCCGCGATGGACCGGAACTGTCCGCATTCTGGGACGGCTGGCGACATGCCGAACGTTTGCACTTCGCCGCCGACCCCTCGCGCCCGCATGCCGACACGCTGGTGGGGCAGGGAAACCAGGGGTACATGTTGCTGCCGGGACCGGCGGCGGTCGACCGAAACGGTCCCCCGTCTCACACAGCGTGAGCTAGCGTGGCCGACCAGTCCGCACCCCGGTGCCCGAGGTGTAACGCGTGCCCCAACTCGGCTTGACCTGGGGGCCATACAGGTCTTACGTTCTCAATGTGCGACTCGTACGAGTCGCCCCACAACGCGAAGCCCCCGGTTGTTCCCCCGTGATCGGGGGCTTCGTCCTGTCTTGAGCCGTTTTCCCGATGCGCTGCGCACCGCACGCCTCACCCTCAGTGACCATGGGCTCCGCGGCGGACAGCGCGGCTCGCGCCCCGTATACGCCTCCCGCGCACACCCGCTCCGCATTGTGCGATTGCGACGAACAACAGTGCGGCACCCTCGGCCGGTGCCGCCTGCGCAGGTACGATGCCCAAGGGGCAGTCGCCCCTGCGGCATCCACGGGGGCAGGGGTTGTGGGGGACGTGATGGATTTCGGCACGCAAGGATCGCACGCCCCGGCCGACCTCGCCTGGCTGCGAGCTGTCGACGCCTACACGATGGGCGCCTACGCACAGGCCGAGGAGGAGTTCCGGGCCGCCGTGCGACACGACCCCGGGATGGCCGACGCCTGGCTCGGTCTGCACGCGCTGCGCGCCGACACCGCCACCGCGCTGCTGCGGATGTACCGCCATCGTGACCGCTTCGGCGAGCAGCGCGCCCGGCACCGCCGAACCCTCAACTCCTGGTACTGGCTGGGCTGGTGGGTCCAGCCGGTGCTGGAGACCAGCCGCGATCTGCTGCTCGCCCACGCCTCCCACTGGCTCGACGGCCGCCATGTCCCCGAGCTGGACCGGGCGTTGGCCGGATGCCCGCCGGTGGAGGCGGACCCCCAGGCCCGTTTTCTGCACGCCTGCCGCGCCTATCTGGTCAAGGACTGGGAGCAGTTGGTGCGGCACACCGAACCGCTGCTGGACGATCCGCTCCTCGGTATCGAGGCGGGGCTCTTCGGCGGGATGGCCCGGGTCCGGCTGGAGATGTTCGGCCAGGCCGAACCGCTGCTCGCCGCCGCCCTGATGCGCTGCCGCAGCGAACAGCCCCAGCGCAAGGAGCTGCGCTACTGGCTCGCCCGCGCCCATGAGGGAACCGGGCGCAGCGCCGCCGCGCTCCCCCTGTACCGCGCGGTGCACCGGATCGATCCCACCTTCATGGACACCTCGGCACGACTGGCGGCGATAGCCCAGTCCGACGGCCTTGACGAGCCGGCGGACCTGGCGGCCGTCTCGCTGGCCGGTGTCGGCGGCCAGGACGCGGGCGATATCCGCGACGGCACGGCCACCGACCCCGACCCGCTGCCCGCCGCCGACCCGGGCGACGGCCGTGAGCTGCGGCCGGGCGGTGAGACCGGTCCCGGTGGCGCGGCCCTGCTCGGCTCCGCCGTGGTGGGCTCCGGCGACACCCGTGAGCGGTCCGGGGCGCCCGCCCAGCCCGGCCCCTCCGATCCGGTGCTGCTGGAGAGCGCGTTGCAGGAGCTGGAGCGCATGGTCGGCCTGGAGCCGGTCAAGCGGCAGGTGCGGGCGCTGTCCGCACAGCTCCATATGGCGCGGCTGCGCGCCGGTCAGGGCCTGCCGGTCCAGCCCCCCAAGCGGCACTTCGTCTTCTCCGGCCCGTCGGGCACCGGCAAGACGACCGTGGCCCGCATCCTCGGCCGGGTCTTCTACGCGCTCGGACTGCTGGCCGGGGACCATCTGGTGGAGGCCGGGCGGGCCGATCTGGTCGGCGAGTATCTGGGCCAGACGGCGGTGAAGGCCAATGAGCTGATCGACTCGGCGCTGGGCGGGGTGCTCTTCGTAGACGAGGCGTACAGCCTGTCCAACTCCGGCTACAGCAAGGGCGACGCGTATGGCGACGAGGCGCTCCAGGTGCTGCTCAAGCGCGCCGAGGACAACCGCGACCGGCTGGTGGTGATCCTGGCGGGCTATCCGGAGGGCATGGACCGGCTGCTGGCCGCCAACCCCGGCCTCGGCTCGCGCTTCACCACCCGGGTGGACTTCCCCAGCTACCGTCCGCTCGAACTGACCCGCATCGGCGAGGTGCTGGCCGCCGAAAACGGCGATGGGTGGGACGAGGAGGCCGTGGAGGAGCTGCGCAGCATCAGCGGCCATGTGGTGGACCAGGGCTGGATCGACGAGCTGGGCAACGGCCGCTTTCTGCGCACGCTGTACGAGAAGAGCTGTGCCTACCGGGATCTGCGGCTGTCCGGGTGGACGGGCACGCCGACCCGTGACGATCTGGCCACGCTGCGGCTGCCGGATCTGATGCAGGCGTACGGGGAGGTCCTGTCGGGCCGCGGTCCGATGTACCGCGACCCGCAGGACCCACTGAGCTGACCTCCCCGCTAGCGCGCCACCATCGCGGGCTGCTCCGCCGGTTCCGTTCCGTTCGGCTGCGCGGGCTCCCGTCCGGACGGCTCCGCCACGGCACCGCGCGGCTCGGCCACCCGGCGGCGCCCCCCGGCCCGGTGGGCGGGGTCCCTGACCTCGCCGACCAGGATCTCCAGGACGTCCTCCAGGGCCACCAGGCCCAGCACCTTCCCCGAGGCGTCGGCGACCGCCGCCAGATGGGAGGCGGCACGGCGCATCACCGTGAGCGCGTCGTCCAGCGGCAGTTCCGCGCCCAGGGTCTCGATCGGCCGCCAGACGGCTTGCGGTACGGCACGCTCCGGGTGCTCCAGATCCAGGACGTCCTTCACATGGAGATAGCCCATGAAGGCGCCGCCGGGGCCGCACACCGGAAAGCGTGAGTAGCCGGTCCGTACGGTCAGTTCCTCGATCTGCCGCGGGGTGACCGAGGGGTCGACGGTGACCAGGCCCGCCGGGTCGAGCAGCACATCGGTGACCGGGCGGCTGCCCAGCTCCAGGGCGTCGGCGAGCCGCTCGTGCTCACCGGGCTCCAACAGTCCGGCCTGTCGGGAGTCCTCCACCAAGTGGGTCAGCTGCTCGCTGGTGAAGACCGCCTCGACCTCGTCCTTGGGCTCGACCCGGAACAGCCGCAGCACCACCCGGGCACTGGCCCCGAGCGCCGCGGTGACCGGGCGGCACAGCCGGGCGAAGCCGACCAGTCCGGGGCCGAGCCACAGCGCGGTCTTCTCCGGCGCCGCCATGGCCAGGTTCTTCGGCACCATCTCACCGATGACCAGGTGCAGGAAGACCACGGCGGCGAGCGCTATGGCGTAGCCGAGGGGGTGGACCAGCCCGGCGGGGAGATGGACGGCGTGGAAGACCGGCTCCAGCAGATGGGCCACGGTCGGCTCGGCGACCGCGCCGAGGGTCAGCGAGCAGACGGTGATGCCGAACTGGGCGGCCGCCATCATCTGCGGCAGGTTCTCCAGACCGGTGAGCACCGTACGGGCGCGGCCGGAGCCCTCGGCCGCACGCGGCTCGATCTGGCTGCGGCGCACCGAGACGAGGGCGAACTCGGCGCCCACGAAGAAGCCGTTGGCGAGCACCAGCAGGGCGGCGAAGAGCAGTTGGACGAGACTCATCGCTCGGTCCCCTTCCCGGCGGCCGTACCGGCGGCCGTACTGGCAGCCGGGCAGGTGGCGGCGGCGGTGCCCGCCTGTCCCACCGGCGTACCCGTCTTGGCGCGGACGATGCGTACCAGCTCCGCCCGGTGGTGGCCGACCTGCCGGACGGCCAGTTTCCAGCCGGGCAGCTCGGCGGTGTCGCCGGGTACGGGGATCCGCGCCAGCAGGTCGGCGACGAGTCCGGCGACGGTGTCGTACGGCCCGTCGGGCGCCTCGAGGCCGATCCGGCGCAGGGTGTCGACGCGGCAGCCGCCGTCGACATCCCAGGCGTGGCGGCCATCCTCGGTGACGATCTGGGTCAGATCAGGCATTTCGGCGGCTTCGTCATCGTGTTCGTCGCGGACCTCGCCGACCAGTTCCTCAACGATGTCCTCCAGGGTGACCACGCCCGCCGTGCCGCCGTACTCGTCGACGACCACGGCTATCGGCTGCTCGCTGCGGAGCTGCTCCAGCAGCGGCTGGACCGGCAGGGTCTCGGGGACGAGCACCGGGGGCTGGGCGATCCGGCCGACGGGGGTGCGCAGCCGGTCGGGCGCCGACACCGCGAGGGCGTCCTTGAGGTGCACCATCCCGATGACCTCGTCCAGGCGGTCGCGGTAGACCGGGAAGCGGGAGAGCCCGGTGGCCCGGGTGAGGTTGAGGACGTCCTCGGCGGTGGCCGTGGACTGGAGAGCGCTGACCCTGACCCGCGGTGTCATCACATGCTGGGCGGTGAGATCGCCCAGGGAGAGGGTCCGTACGAACAGATCGGCGGTGTCCTGCTCGATGGCGCCCGCGCGTGCCGAGTGGCGGGCGAGCGAGACCAGCTCACCGGGGGTACGGGCGGAGGCCAGCTCCTCGGTGGGCTCCACGCCCAGCATCCGCACCAGCCGGTTGGCGACCGTGTTGAGCAAGGCGATGACCGGCCGGAAGAAGCGGGCGAAGGCGTACTGCGGGCCCGCGACGAACCGGGCGACCTGGAGCGGCCGGGAGACGGCCCAGTTCTTGGGCACCAGCTCACCGATGACCATCTGCACGGCGGACGCCACCAGCATGCCGATCACCACGGCGACGCCGGACACGGCTCCGTGCGGCAGCCCGGCGGCCTCCAGCGGCGCGGTCAGCAGATGGCCGAGCGCGGGCTCGGCGAGCATGCCGACCACCAGCGAGGTGATGGTGATGCCCAGCTGGGTGCCGGAGAGCTGGAAGGACAGTTCGCGCAGCGCCTCGACCACGGTGCGGGCGCGTCGGTCGCCCTCGTCGGCGGCGCGCTCGGCGTCCGGCCGCTCGACGGTGATGAGGCCGAATTCCGCCGCCACGAAGAAGCCGTTGGCAAGGATGAGAACAAGTGCCGCGGAGAGCAGCAGAAGGGACAGGGTGGTGCTCATGCCGCCGCCTTGGGGTCGGCGGCGGCGCAGGTACTACAGGACGATCCGTCCATCTGCGGAGGGAGTCACTCCTCGGGTCGCAGGGGAGCCCGCCGGCCGCGCGGGGGGCACGCGAACAGAAGAAGGCGGGGCGGGGCACCGTTCGGCCCCGGCAACAGGGTAATCAAGGATGGGGCGTCACGGGCAGGCCCCTCGGGCCGATGGAGTGCCGCCCGGCCTCCGCGGACCGGCCGCGAAGGCCCGGTTCATACCGATTCACCGCCCGTGCCGTGCTTCTCGGCCAGGGCCCGCAGCGCCCGCGCGTCGTTGATGGCCCGCTCCTTGGCGATGCCCGGCTGGATGCCCATGGCGGGCAGGCTGGTGCCGTCGGCGAGGTCCAGGAAGACCCAGGGATCGCCGGGCCGCAGATTGACCCGGAGCACCTCGGCCCACGCCAGGCGGCGCTTGGTGGTGAGGTTCACCACGGTCACCCCGTCCGCGTCGGCCACCACCTTGGGGCGGCTGAGCAGCACCAGCACCCCGAAGAAGATCAGGCCGGTGATGATGAAGCTGGCCTTTTCCCCAGGGCTCAGGCGATCCAGGAGCAGCCCGACCGCGGTGAGCACGATGACCACGGCGGTGCCGACGGTCATCAGGACCGCCCGGGTCCTGGTCGGCCGGAAGGTGACGGGCAGGGCGGGCAGGGGCGCGGCGGCGGACACGTGGTCGGTCTCTCGTGGGAGGCGGGTGGGCGGGATGGCCGTGGCGGCCGTGGGTCAGAGCCGACAGGCGTGGATCCCGGTGGTCAGGATCGCCCGAGCCCCCAGGTCGTACAGCTCGTCCATGATCCGCTGGGCGTCCTTGGACGGGACCATGGAACGGACCGCGACCCAGCCCTCGTGGTGCAGCGGGGAGACGGTGGGCGACTCCAGGCCAGGGGTGAGCGCCACGGCGCGCTCGACGTGCTCGACGCGGATGTCGTAGTCCATCATCACGTAGCGCCGGGCCACCAGGACGCCCTGCATCCGGCGGAGGAACTGCTGCACCTTGGGGTCGTCGGTGGGGGCGCCGGTGCGGCGGATCACCACGGCCTCGGAGTGCAGGATCGGCTCGCCGATGATCTCCAGTCCGGCGTTGCGCAGGGTGGTGCCGGTCTCCACGACATCCGCGATGATCTCGGCGACCCCGAGCTGGATGGCGGTCTCGACGGCCCCGTCGAGGTGGACCACATCGGCGTCCACCCCGTGGTCGGCCAGGTGCTTGGTGACCAGTCCGGCGAAGGAGGTGGCCACGGTCTTCCCGCCGAACTCGCTGACGTCCTTGGCGGTGCCGGGGAGGGTGGCGTAGCGGAAGGTGGACCCGGCGAAGCCGAGCTGCATGATCTCCTCGGCCTTCGAGCCGGAGTCCAGCAGCAGATCGCGGCCGGTGATACCGATGTCCAGCCGGCCGGAGCCGACGTAGACGGCGATGTCACGGGGGCGCAGGAAGAAGAACTCCACGTCGTTGTCGGAGTCGACGAGGACGAGTTCCTTGCGGTCCTTGCGCTGCCGGTAGCCCGCCTCATGGAGCATCGCCGCCGCAGGCTCGGACAGTGAACCCTTGTTGGGGACGGCGATGCGCAGCATGAGCGTTCTTTCCTTCGATTGCGATGCGGTTTGCGAGGGGGTGGCGTGGAGCTCGGTGAACTCGACAGGCGCGGCGGCTCGGGGACCCGACGGCACAGGGCTCAGAGATGAGCGTAGACGTCGTCGAGGGAGAGGCCCTTGGCGACCATCATCACCTGAAGGTGATAGAGGAGCTGTGAGATCTCCTCGGCGGTCGCCGCGTCGCTCTCGTACTCGGCGGCCATCCACACCTCGGCGGCTTCCTCCACCACCTTCTTGCCGATGGCGTGCACACCGGACTGGAGCAGCTCGGCGGTGCGGGAGGTGGCGGGATCGGCCGTGGCGGCCTTCTGCTGGAGCTCGGTGAAGAGCTCCTCGAACGTCTTGTTGGCCATGATGCCCGTCATCCTACTGGTGCGGGCCGACCCGGCTCAGCGCCAGGGTTCGGCGACCGAGCGCAGGGTGGCGGCGGTGGCGACGGCGGCGGTGACCGCCTCGTGGCCCTTGTCCTCGCTGGATCCGGCGATCCCGGCCCGGTCGAGTGCCTGCTCCTCGGTGTCGCAGGTCAGCACGCCGAAGCCGATGGGGACCCCGGTGTCCACGCTGACCTGGGTGAGGCCCTGGGTGACGCCTTGGCACACATAGTCGAAGTGGGGGGTGCCACCGCGGATGACCACGCCGAGGGCCACGACCGCGTCGTAGCCGCGGCCCGCCAGGACCTTGGCGACCACCGGCAGCTCGAAGCTGCCGGGCACCCGCAGCACAGTGGGCTCGGAGATGCCGAGTTCGCCGAGGGCGCGCAGCGCGCCGTCGACCAGCCCGTCCATCACCTTCTCGTGCCACTGTGCGGCGATGACGGCCACGCGCAGGTCGCCGCAGTTCTTCACGGACAGTTCGGGGGCGCCCTTACCGCTCACGTCTCTCCTCGGTGCGTCTGTGCCCTCGTACGGGTTCCGTACGGGTCGTTCGGATCGTTCAGGTCGTTCTGGTGGTTCTGGTGGTTCTGGTGGTTCTGGTGGTTCTGGTGGTTCTGGTGGTTCTGGTGGTTCTGGTGGTTCGGATGTACGCGGTGCCGGTGACCGGCGCGGCTACTGGTTGCCGCAGGCGGACACGGGTTCGGCCTGGTCGCCGTCCAGCCAGGGCAGCTCATGCCCCATCCGGTCCCGCTTGGTCCGCAGATACCGCAGATTGTGTTCCCCGGCCTTGACCGGCATCGGCTCCCGGCCGAGCACCCGCAGTCCGTGGCGGACCAGGGCCGTGGTCTTCTCGGGGTTGTTGGTCATCAGCCGCAGCGAGCGCACACCGAGGTCGGTGAGGATGTCCGCGCCCGCGGCGTAGTCCCGTGCGTCGGCGGGCAGCCCCAGCTCCAGATTGGCGTCCAGGGTGTCCCGTCCCAGCTCCTGGAGCTGGTACGCGCGCAGCTTGGACAGCAGCCCGATACCGCGCCCCTCGTGGCCGCGCAGATAGAGCACCACGCCGCGGCCCTCGGCGGCCACCCGCTCCAGCGAGGCGTGCAGCTGGGGGCCGCAGTCGCAGCGCAGCGAGTGGAACACATCGCCGGTGAGGCATTCGGAGTGGACGCGCACCAGCACGTCCTCGCCGTCGCCGATCTCGCCCTGGACGAGCGCGATGTGCTCGACGCCGTCGGCGGTGGAGCGGTAGCCGTACGCCTGGAAGTCCCCGAAGGCGGTGGGCAGCCGGGTCTGGGCCTCGCGCCGCACGCTGGGCTCCAGCGCCTTGCGGTGGGCGATCAGGTCCTCGATGGAGATGATCGCCAGATCGTGCTTACGGGCGAAGGCGACCAGGTCCGGCAGGCGCAGCATGGCGCCGTCCTCGCCCGCGATCTCGACGATCGCGGCGGCCGGCCGCAGCCCCGCGAGCCGGGCCAGATCGACCCCGGCCTCGGTGTGGCCGTCCCGGGCGAGCACTCCGCCGTGGCGGGCACGCAGCGGGAAGATATGGCCGGGTCGCGCGAAGTCACCGGGGACGCTGTGCGGATCGGCCAGCAGCCGCAGGGTGGTGGCCCGGTCGGCGGCGGAGATACCGGTGCTGACGCCGTGCTCGGCGGTGGCGTCGACCGAGACGGTGAAGGCGGTGCGCATGGACTCGGAGTTCTGCTCCACCATCTGGGGCAGCTCCAGCCGGTCGAGATCGGAGCCGTCCAGCGTGGCGCAGATCAGCCCGCGGCACTCGGACATCATGAACGCGACGATCTCGGGGGTGACCTTCTCGGCGGCGACGATGAGATCGCCCTCGTTCTCCCGGTCCTCGTCGTCCACGACCACGACGGGGCGGCCCGCGGCGATCTCGTCGATGGCCCGTTCGACGGAGTCCAGCGCCAGCTCGTCGGGCCATTCCTCGGCGGTGCGCGCGGTGCGCAGGGGGGCGGGGGTCGTCGGCTGCGGCTCGGCGGTCTGCTGCGCGGTCTCCGCGTATGCCTCGCTCATGACACTCCTTCCAAGGACGGGCGCGCTGGCGGCCTCGCGGTGGATCTGTCCGGGGACGGTGCCCAGACGGTCGAGGGCGGTCATGAGACGGCCTCCCCATGGGTGGTTCCGGAAGCGGGGGTGGCGGCGGGGCCGTGGGCGCGGTCCCCGAGCATTCGCTCGACGTACTTGGCGACCACGTCCACCTCGAGGTTGACCGGGTCTCCGGTCTCCTTGACGCCGAGGGTGGTGAGGGCGAGCGTCGTCGGGATCAGGCTCACGGTGAAGTAGTCGGGGCCCGCGTCCACGACGGTCAGGCTGATGCCGTCGACGGTGATGGAGCCCTTCTCCACGACATAGCGGCTGAGGTCGGCGGGGAGCGAGATCTTGACGATCTCCCAGTGCTCGGAGGGCTTGCGCTCGACGATGGTGCCGGTGCCGTCGACATGGCCCTGGACGAGGTGGCCACCGAGCCGCCCGCCGAGCGCCATGGGGCGCTCCAGGTTGACCCGGGAGCCCACGGCGAGCGCGCCGAGGCTGGAGCGGTTCAGGGTCTCGGCCATCACATCGGCACTGAACTCGCCGCCCGCGGGGCCCTCTTCGCGGTCCACGACGGTGAGACAGACGCCGTTGACCGCGATGGAGTCGCCGTGCTTCGCACCGTCGGTGACGACGGGGCCGCGCACCTGGAAGCGGGAGGCGTCGCCCAGGTTCTCGATGGCGACGATCTCACCCAGTTCTTCGACAATTCCGGTGAACACTTCAGTTCTCCTCGGCGAGGGTGGCTGCGGGAACAGCGGTGACGCGCAGATCGGGCCCGAGCCGGGTGACATCGGCCGGCTCGAGGCGCAACGCCTGCGCGATGGTGGTGATTCCGGCGTCGGCGAGGGCCGCCGGGCCCGCGCCGAGCAGAACGGGGGCCAGATAGCCGACGACCTTGTCGACGGCTCCGGCGGCGAGGAACGCCCCGGCGAGCGTGGGCCCGCCCTCCAGCAGTACGGAGCGCACCCCGCGGTGGTGCAACGCGGTCAGCAGCGCGCCGATGTCGAGCCCCTCGGCGTCGGCGGAGCGGGGCAGCCGTACGGTCTCCACGCCCGGCAGATGGCCGGTGTCGGCGTCCTCGGCGACGGCGATCAGCGTGGGCGCCACGTCGTCCAGGACCCGGGCGCCGGGGGTGATGGTCGCGCGGGTGTCGACGACGACGCGCAGCGGCTGGGTCGCCCCGTCCCGGTCGCGTACGGCCAGGTGGGGGTCGTCGGCGCGCAGCGTGCCGGAGCCGACGACCACGGCGTCCGCCTCGGCGCGCAGCCGGTGCACATCGGCGCGGGAGGCGGCGGAGGTGATCCAGCGGCTGGTGCCGTCGGCCGCGGCGCTGCGCCCGTCGAGGGTGGCGGCGTACTTCCACAGCACGAAGGGGCGGCCGCGCCGCATCGAGGTCAGCCAGGCTTCGTTGACCGCTTCGGCCTCGTCGGTCAGCGGTCCGGCCGCGACATCGATCCCGGCGGCCGCGAGGGTGGCGGCGCCACCCCGGGCCTCGGCGGTGGGGTCGGCGACGGCGTAGCGGACGCGGGCCACCCCGGCGTCGATGAGCGCCTGGGCGCAGGGTCCGGTGCGGCCGGTGTGGTTGCAGGGTTCGAGGGTGACCAGCGCGGTCCCGCCACGGGCCCGTTCACCCGCGGCGCGCAGCGCGTGGACCTCGGCATGCGGGCCACCGGCCCGCTGGTGCCAGCCCTCACCGACGGTGCGGCCCTGGGCGTCGAGGATGACGCAGCCGACGACGGGGTTGGGGCTGGTGTGGCCGAGGCCGCGGGCTGCGAGCGCGACGGCATGGCGCATCGCGTCGGCTTCGGCTGTGGTGGCCACCGGGTCCTCCTGCCTCTTCGGGCACGGACTCCGGGGCTGTCGGAAACGACACGAACGAACGACGGCGCCGCCGACGCGCCGGGATCGGCGGACGGGCCCGCACGAGAACAGCGCGGACCGCCGATAGCGGCGCACCGGTGATGTCGCATTCGCCGCGCACTGCCTCCCATCCGGACTTTCACCGTCGGTCCAGGAATTTCACCTGGTCAACCGGCCGCTGGCGGCGGACGGGTCGCGGACTGTAACCGCCGGTTCGGATTTTCACCGACCCCGGAGTGCGCTGACGTCACTGGTACGGGCCCAGTGTGCCATGACGATCAGCGGACATGGAGCCCCACCCCCTGTGGCTTCTCTCACCCACGGGGCGGGAATCAGCCCCGGGAGCCTGCGGGAATGGGGCCCCGGATGGGGTCGGCCGGACTCGGCCAGCCCGCGCCGAACAGGTCGTTCTGGGCCGCGTCCGTCGCTGTGAGCACCGCGCCGCGGAGGACCGCGCCGCCGCCGACTGCTCCGGGTCGGACCTCGGTGCGCAGCGGGGACATTCGGGCGACATGCGCTTCGACGCGGTGGGCGAGGGCCGTACCCCCGGCACGACCGACCTCGCCGCCGAGGACCGCACAGCCCGGGTCGAGCACCGCGCTCACCGCGGTGGTCCCCGGCAGCGGCAGGAAGCCGATCTCGCCGGTGCCGCCCGAGGCGCCGCGGCGCAGCACCCCGTCCAGCACCACGGCCGCGCCCACCCCGTGGCCCGGCCACAGCAGGACGGAGGTGTCCCGGTCGCGCACCACGCCGAGCCGCTGCTCGGCGACCACGGCGAGGTTGACCTCGTTCTCCAGGCACCGGCGCCGCCAGCCCGGTGTGCGGCGCGGCGGCCGGTTCGCGGTGCCAGGAGGGCAGCCCGGCCGGGGAGTTGAGCCCACCGGTGGCGGGGTCCACCAGACCGGGCGCGCCGACACCGATGTGGTGCAGACGCCGACGCCGGCGCCGGCCGGAGAAATCGCCTATCCACCAGGCAGGCTCCCTGATAGCTTCCCACCGGCATCAGACGGGGACGGGCCGTGCTGCCGTGCGTCGGGGAGGGAGCGACCGTCATGAGCAGTGGTACGGAATCCGGGGCGCTCCGGATGATCCCGGTACGGCGGGCGCGGATGGCCGTCGCGGCGGTCTTCGCGGTCCACGGCGCGGTCACCGGGAACTTCGCCACCCGCATCCCCTGGATCCAGGAGCGGTTGGACATCAGCGCGGGCCAACTCGGCCTGGCGCTCGCCTTCCCCGCGATCGGGGCCTCCTTCGCGATGCCGCTCGCGGGGCGGATCAGCCACCGCTTCGGCGCCCGCGCGGCGCTGCGCGGACTGCTGGCCCTGTGGTGCCTGTGGCTCGCGGTCCCCCCGCTCGTCCCCGGCCTGGTCTGGCTGTGCGGCGCGCTGTTCGTGTTCGGCGCGACCGCCGGGATGTCCGACGTCGCCATGAACGCCCTCGGCGTGGAGATAGAGACCCGGCTGGGCCGCCCCATCATGTCCGGACTGCACGGGATGTGGAGCGCGGGCGCGCTCATCGGCTCGGCGGCGGGCACGGTCGCGGCCCACGCGGAGGCGGACGCCCGGCTGCATCTGGCCATCGCGGCCGGGGCCCTGACGGTGCTGGGCGCGATCGCCTGTCACTGGGTCCTGGATCTGCGCAGCGCGGCCGAGGAGCACCCGCCGCCACGTTTCGCGCTTCCGCCGCGCTCCGCGCTGATCGTCGGCGCGGTGGGGTTCTGCGCGGTGTTCGCCGAGGGGGCGAGCCTTGACTGGTCGGCGGTCTATCTGCGGGACGTCATGGACTCCTCCCCCGGGGTCGCCGCCGCCTGCACCACGGCCTTCTCCTGCACCATGGCCGCGGCCCGGCTGGCGGGCGACGCGGTGGTGGGCCGGTTCGGCCCGGTACGGACGGTACGGGCGGGCGGGGCGCTCGCCACGCTCGGCGGCCTCGGGGTCGTCACGGCGCCGAACGCGGCCCTCGCCATCGCGGGCTTCGCCCTCATCGGGCTGGGCATCGCGGTCGTGGTGCCGCTGGCGTTCGCCGCCGCGGGCCGCAGCGGCCCGGCCCCCAGCCAGGCCATCGCGGGCGTGGCCACGATCACCTACACCTCGGGGTTGATCGCCCCCGCGGCGATGGGCTCGATCGCGGACATGACCTCACTGACGGTGTCGTTCTGCCTGGTCACAGTCCTCGCACTGGGCCTGGTCGCAGGCGCGGGCGTCCTCCGCGGCGCGGCCCACGAGACCCCCCACACGCCGGGCGCCGCGCCCCACGACGGCAACACCGCACAGCGCACCACCTCCGGCTGACCCGGCCCGCGCCGCGGCGACCGCGCACCCCGACAGAACCGCGAGCCCCCGGCCCTTCGGGGACCGCCGAAAGGTCGGGGGCGCACCATGGAGGCATGACGCAGTCCCCGCACAGCGGTCCGCAACTCGCGCGGCTGGCCGCGCTGCTCGCCGACGAGACGCGCGCCGCCATGTGTCTGGCGCTGCTCGACGGGCGGGCGTGGACCGCGGGGGAGCTGGCGCGGTACGCCGGGGTGGCCGCCTCGACCGCCACCGAGCATCTGAACAAGCTGATCGACGGCGATCTCCTGGCCCAGGAGCGCCAGGGCCGGCATCGCTACGTGCGGCTGGCCGGTCCGCAGGTGGCGCAGCTGATCGAGGATCTGTCCGCATATGCCGCGCCACCGGCCCCGCCGCGTACGCTGCGCGCCTCCAGCGCGAGCGCCGCGCTGGCGCGGGCGCGGACCTGTTACGACCATCTGGCCGGGCGGCTGGGCACCGCGATCACCGACGCGATGCTGGAGCGCGGGCTGCTCCAGGGGGCGACGGGGTTCGCGTTGACCGGCAGCGGGATGGACTGGTTCCGGGAGCTGGGCATCGATCTGCCGGATGCCGCCTCGCGCAGGCGGCGGCCGATGGCCCGCAGCTGTCTGGACTGGACCGAGCGGCGGCCGCATCTGGCCGGGGTGGCCGGGGCCGCGCTGTGCCGGCACGCGCTGGACACCGGCTGGTGCGTACGTATCGGCAGCGGACGCGCGCTGCGCGTCAGCCCCGACGGCGAACGGGCCCTGCGCGACCTGCTCGGCGTCACCGCCCTGGCCTGAGCCCCCGCGACGGTTCGGCGGGGACCGAAGCGATACGGACCTACCGTCGGAACCATGAGCGATCACCAGAACCCCGCACCGACACCGCGGGCCGACGGTCATACAGAACGCACAGGCTCCACCGGCCACGCCGCCTTTCACCGGCTCCATCACACCGAACGCCCGCTGCTGCTCCCCAACGCCTGGGACCACGCCTCCGCCGCCGCCCTCGTCCGCCGCGGCTTCCCCGCCATCGGCACCACCAGCCTGGGGGTCGCCGTCGCGGCCGGGCTGCCGGACGCGGCGGGCGCCACCCGCGCGGAGACGCTCACCCTCGCACGCGGGCTGGCCCGCCTTCCCGCGCTGGTGAGCGTGGACATCGAGGGCGGGTTCAGCGAGCGGCCCGAGGAGATCGCCGCGCTCGCGGCCGAGTTGGACGCGGCCGGGGTCGTCGGGGTGAACATCGAGGACGGACGCCCCGACGGCACCCTCGCCCCGCTCGCGCACCAGTGCGCGGTGATCGCGGCGATCAAGGAGCGGGTCCCCCGGCTGTTCGTCAACGCGCGCACCGACACCCACTGGCTCGCCGCCATCGGATTCGCGGACGCGCCCCGGCTGTCGGTGACCGCCGAGCGCCTCGCGGCGTATGTCCAGGCGGGCGCCGACGGTGTCTTCGTCCCCGCGCTCACCGACGAGCACCACATCGCCGCGTTCGCGGACGACCTCGGCGACACCCCGCTCAACGTCCTCTTCTCCCCCGGCCATCACACCTATGAGCGCCTGGCCGAGCTGGGCGTACGGCGGATCAGCTGCGGTTCGCTGCTCTTCCGCGCCGCACTGCACAGCGCCGTCGAGCTGGCCTGGTCCATCGCCCACCCGGAGGCGGCCCACCCGGACAACTCCCGCACCGCGCTTGCCAGCTATGCGGAGGCAGCGTCGCTGTCCGACTTCTGCACAGAAGCGCGCGTATAAGGAGCGACACAACCGGGACGCAACCGGGACGCAAACCGGGATCTCATCCGCTCGGGGCGAGGTCCTGGAGGCCCACGACCCGGAGCAGTTCCAGCCGTTCGGCGGAGTCGCTGCCGGGGCGGGCGGTGTACACGATCAGCCGCTGGCCGTGGTCCGCGCTCAGCAGCACCTCGCACTCCAGCTCCAGTTCCCCCACTACCGGATGCCGCAACCGCCGCACCGGGGAACGCCCTTCGGCACGCTCCTCGCGTTCGCCCGGCGGCCTCGCCGTCAGGTCACCGAACAGGGCCGTCGCCATGGTGTTCCGGGCCAGCACCTCACCCCCGTCGGTGACCACCTGCGCCGGGGTGTCGTACAGCCGGTCCAGGACCCGCAGCAGCCCGGGGCGGATATGCCCGGCGGTGGCCGGATCGTGCGGTGGCTCCTCCCCCGCCAGCCGGAAGAGATGGTCGCGCTCGGCGTCGGTGAGCCGTAGCGCACGGGCCAGCGCGGTGAGCATCCGGCGGGAGGGGTGCGGGCCGCGGGCCTGTTCCAGCCGGGTGTAGTAGTCCGCCGACATCCCGGTGAGCCGGGCCACCTCCTCCCGGCGCAGTCCGGGGGTACGGCGCCGCGGGCCGGGGGTCAGCCCGACATCGGCGGGGGCGAGCCGGGCACGGCGGCGGCGCAGGAAGTCCGCGAATTCCGATCGGTGCACGCCTCCATCGTCACCGCGTCCCGGACGCGTATCCAGGTTGTGCCGGTCCCATGATGGGATGCCAAGTGCGTTGTTGACGGGCGTTAGGCCGATACGGGGAAGCGAGGGCGCTCGGCCGGACGGGACGGGGCCGGGCTGCCACGCTTGCGTCCATGACGATGCCGACCGGCGCGCGGCCCGCACCGCCGCGGAGTGTGAGGAGCGTCGTGGCGCGGATGCGCGCGCTCGGCGCGGAGCTGCCGCCCGGGGACGGGGTGGCGGTCTTCAACCAGGTGTATCTGTCGGTCACCGAGGAGGTCGGCCGGGGGCTCGCGGCCGGGTACTTCCACGACCCGGCCGCCACCGAGGAGCTGGATGTGCGCTTCGCCGGGCGCTATCTGGCGGCCGTGGAGGCGGTGGCGGCGGGGCACCGGCCGCCCGCCTGCTGGCGGCCGCTGTTCGAGCTGCGGTGCCATCCGGAGGTGCGTCCGGTGCAGTTCGCGCTCGCCGGGATCAACGCCCATATCGGCCATGACCTGGCGCTCGCGCTGGTGGACACCTGCCAGGCCCGGGACGTGGAACCGGCCGCGCTGGAGGGCGACTTCGACCGGGTCGGCGTCCTGCTCACCGGTCTTGAGGAGCGGATCCGGGAGGAGCTGATGCCCGGCCCCGATCTGCTCGACGTGGCCGATCCGCTGACCCATCTGGTGGGTTCCTGGAGCCTGGACCGGGCGCGGGACGCCGCGTGGGCGGCGTTCCGCGCCCTGTGGGGGCTGCGCCGACTCCCCGAGCTGGCCGAGGAGTTCACCGAGCGCGTCGATGCGAGTGTGGGCCTGGTCGGGCGCTTTCTGCTCACTCCCCTGCCGTCCTGATCGACGCGCGATGCGGACGGCCGGAGCCCGGCCCGGCTCAGTCCTCCGGCAGTTCCACCGGCGCGATCTCGTCGTAACGGTCGCCCGGCCCCGGGTTCGTGGCGTCGGTGGCGCCGCCGAACTGGTGCATGACGCCCCACACCGCGTTGAGCGCGGTCTGTACGGCGCCCTCGGCCCACCCGGCGGTCCAGGAGATGTCGTCGCCCGCGAGGAAGATGCCGCGCTGGTCCGCGGGCAGCCGGTCCTGCATGAAGTGGGTGAACAGCCGCCGCTGGTAGCGGTAGTGGCCGGGCAGGTTGGCCTTGAACGCGCCCATGAAGTAGGGCTCGTTCTCCCAGGAGACGGTGACCGGGCTGCCGATGATGTGCTTGCGGATGTCCACGTTCGGATAGATCTCCGCAAGCGACTTGAGCATGACCTCCATCCGCTCGTTCGCCGACAGCGGCAGCCACTTGAGGCTGTCGTCGCACCAGGTGTAGGAGAGGCAGATGACGGCCGGGCGGTCCGGGCCGTCGTCCAGCAGGTAGGTGCCGCGGGTCATCCGGTCGGTGAGCGTCATGCTCATGGTGTCGCGCCCGGTGGTCTCGTCCTTGTCCAGCCAGAACGGGCGGTCCACGGGGATGAAGAGCTTGCTGGACTCCATGTAGTGGGTGCGCTCGATCGCCGTCCAGTGGTCGATCGGGAAGAGCGAGTCATCGCAGTCGATCTTGGAGAGCAGCATCCAGGACTGCGCGGTGAAGACGACCGCCCGGTACGAGCGGATGTCCCCGTCCGCGTCGGTGACCACGATGCGGTCGCCCGCGGCACGGTGCAACCGGGTCACGGCCGGGCGCGGATCGCCGCCGTGCAGGGACGACAGCGAGGTGCCGTGCGGCCAGTGGACGATCTTCTGGGGCTCGCGCTCCCACAGCCGCAGCGGAAGCTGCTGGCTGCCGCCGACGATGCCGCGGTGGTGGTCGTCGGCCTCGGTGTAGACGACGCGCAGGATCTCCAGGATGGAGTTGGGGAAGTCGGTGTCCCAGCCGCCGGTGCCGAAGCCGACCTGGCCGAAGATCTCCCGGTGCCGGAAGGAGGTGAAGGCCGAGGAGTCGCAGAGGAAGCCGTAGAACGTCTGGTTGTCCAGCTTCTCCACCAGCCGCGACCAGATCTCGCGGATGCGCGGCACATCCCGTTCGCGGATGGCGCGGTTCATGTCGGAGAAGTCCGCGCCCTCTTCGAGGCACTTGTTCCAGGCGTCGGCGACGTCCCGGTACACCTGGGGCAGGTCGTCGATGGTCTCGGCGTAGTGCGACTCGCCCTTGAGGTCGACCACGGTCGACGGGGTCGACTCGGCCAGCGGGTTCGGGAAGGGCTGGGTCTTCAGGCCCACCAGGTCGATGTAGTGCTGGAGCGCGGTGGAGGACGGCGGGAAGCGCATCGCGCCCATCTCGGCGGTCAGCGACTCGTCGCAGCCCTCGAAGCCGATGGTGCGCAGCCGTCCGCCGATCCGGTCGGCCTCGTAGACGACGGGCTTCAGGCCCATCTTCATCAGCTCGTACGCGGTGATGATGCCGGACAGACCGCCGCCGATGACCGCGACCTCGGCGCCGTGCTCGGTGGCCGGGATCTGGCCCAGGCCCGCCGGGTGGGCCAGGAAGTCGTCGTAGGCGTAGGGGAAGTCCGGCCCGAACATCGTGATGGGCGGGAGGGCGTCGGCCTGCTGCGGCTCGTGCTCGCCGGGCACGGCGGTGGGCATGGACGTCATCGGTACGGACTCCTTGCGGTCGTGCGGGGGTGTGCGCGTGAGGGAGGGGGAACGGGCGCCGGGGCTCAGGTCAGCGACCCGTACAGCCCGGGGCGGCGGTCGCGCAGATAGGGGTTGGTGGTGCGCGAGGCGGCGAGCAGCTCGGGGTCGGCGTCGCCGATGACCAGCTCCTCACCCCGGCCCGCCCGGGTCCGGGTGGTGCCGTCGGGGCTCGCCAGACAGCTCAGCCCCACGAAGTCGAACTCGCCCTCCGGGCCGGTGCGGTTGACGTACGCGATGTACATCTGGCTCTCGAAGGCCCGCACCGGGACCAGGGATTCGGCCACGAACTGGAAGGGGTGCATCTGTGCGGTGGGCACCACCAGCAGATCGGTTCCGGCCAGCGCGTGGGCCCGGACGTTCTCCGGGAACTCCACGTCGTAGCAGATCAGGATGCCGACGGTGAGCCCGCCCAGTTCGGCCTGGACGACGGGGGCGTCACCGGGGGTGAACGCGTCGCGCTCGAAGCAGCCGAAGAGATGGGTCTTGCGGTAGTTGGCGAGCTCGGTGCCGTCGGGGCCGACCAGCCGCGCGGAGTTGTAGACGACCTCCGCGCGCGTCCGGTCGCGCTCGGGGTAGCCGTAGAGGACGGCGAGGCCGTGCGCGGCGGCGATGGCGGCCACCGCCTGCCCGCCGGGCCCGTCGGCGGGCTCGGCCAGCTCCTGGACGCCGTCGCCGATGGCGTAGCCCGTGAGGAACATCTCCGGGGCGATCAGCAGCCCGGCCCCGTCGGCCGCGGCACGCTCGGCGGCCGCGTCGAGGACCGTGAGGTTACGGGCGGGGTCGCCGGGGTGACCGGAGCTCTGGAGCAGGGCGGTGCGCAGCGGCGGCATGGGCAGACCTTGGGGAATCCAGGAGGGGGAGGAAACGACACCCAAAAGGTACGTGTGGCCGAGAACCACCGACAAGGCGCGACCGTTGCGCATCCGCCGTCGATTCATTACGCGTTTCCGGCCCGTGGCAGCGATTCGTTGCGCACGGGCCGGAAACGGCTGGATACCCCGTCCGGATCAGGCCGGAGCGCCGGAGGTGAAGCGCCGTAGCAGCGGCGAGAGCACCAGCACGGACTTGGTGCGCTCCACGAACGGCTCGCCCGCGATGCGCTCCAGCACCCGTTCGAAGTGGCGCATATCGGAGGCGAAGACCTGGACGACGGCGTCCGCGTCGCCGGTGACGGTCGACGCGGACACCACCTCGGGATAGCGCGACAGACCCCGGCGGATGTCGTCGGGAGACGTGTTGTGGCGGCAGAAGAGCTCGATGAAGCCCTCGGTCTCCCACCCCAGCGCCGCCGGGTCCACCCGCACCGTGAAGCCGGTGATGGCCCCCTCGGACCGGAGACGGTCCACCCGCCGCTTGACGGCGGGGGCGGACAGGCCGATCAGATCGCCGATATCGGCGTAACTGCGGCGGGCGTCTTCGGCGAGGGCGTGGACGATGCGTTCGTCGAGGTCGTTCAGTCGCACTGCGGGGGAGTCACTTTTCTGCTGTGGCCAGTCGGGATCGGCGCATGCCGTATCCGAAGTACAGCACAAGCCCGACGGCCATCCAGACACCGAAGACCACCCAGGTCACAACTTCCAGACTGGTCATCATCCACAGGCAGAGCCCGAAGCCGATCAGCGGGAACAGCGGCGAGAGAAGCACCCGGAAGGTGCGCTCCATGGTGGGCCGGGTCCGGCGCAGCACGATCACCGCGATGTTGACCAGCGCGAAGGCGAAGAGGGTGCCGATGCTGGTGGCGTCGGCGAGCTGGCCCAGCGGAATGGCGGCGGCCAGGACGCCGCAGAACAGCGAGACGATCACGGTGTTGGCGCGCGGCACACCCGTCGTGGGGTGGACGGTGGAGAACACCTTGGGCACCAGGCCGTCGCGGGACATCGCGAAGAGGATGCGGGTCTGGCCGTAGAGCACGGTCAGCACCACGGAGGCGATGGCGACGACCGCGCCGGCCGCCAGCAGGACGGCCCAGAAGCTCTGACCGGTGACGTCCTCCATGATCCCGGCGAGCGCGGCCTCCGTGCCGGAGAACTTCTTCCACGGCAGCGCACCCACGGCCACCGCCGCGACCAGGCAGTACAGCGCGGTGACGATGACCAGCGAGAGCATGATCGCGCGGGGCAGGTCACGCTGCGGGTTCTTGGCCTCCTCACCGGCGGTGGAGGCGGCGTCGAAACCGATGTAGGAGAAGAACAGGGTGGCACCGGCGGCACTGACGCCCGCCATGCCCAGCGGCATGAACGGGGTGTAGTTGCCCGCCCGGATGCCGGTGAAGGCGACGGCGCAGAAGAGGACCAGGGCAGCGATCTTCACCCCGACCATGATGGTGTTGGCCCGCGCGCTCTCCTTGGCGCCGCCCAGCAGGAACGCCATGGACAGCAACACCACCAGCAGCGCGGGCAGGTTGAAGATTCCGCCGTCGCCGGGCGGGGCGGACAGCGCGTCCGGGATGGTGATGCCGAGCGTGCCGTCGAGCAGTTCGTTGAGGTAGTCGCCCCAGCCGACGGCGACCGCCGCCACCGAGACGCCGTACTCCAGGATCAGGCACCAGCCGCACACCCAGGCGATCAGCTCGCCCATGGTGGCGTAGGCGTACGAGTACGAGGACCCGGAGACCGGGATGGTGCCCGCGAGTTCCGCGTAGGACAGCGCCGAGAACAGGGCCGTGAGCCCGGCTATGACAAACGACACAATGACCGCGGGTCCCGCATCCGGGACGGCCTCGCCGAGCACCACGAAGATGCCGGTGCCCAGGGTGGCACCGATGCTGATCATGGTGAGCTGCCACATTCCGAGCGAACGCCGCAGGGTTCCGCCCGCGCCCTGACCGCCCTCGGCGACCAGTTGCTCCACGGGCTTACGCCGCATCAGCCGGGCGCCGAACCCGGTCGCCGGAGGCTCTTGCTCCGTGCGCGGGGTCGTGGGCGGGGCTGCGCCGTGCTCCAACACTTAGGTGGCTCCTTTTTCACTGCCGGTCAGGGGTGACGACGACCGACGGCGGACATGCGGCTGCCCGTAGACAAACCCGCAGGTGGGAATCGCCGAGCAGTCGGTCCCCGCCACTCCACGTCAGCGCAAGACCCTATGAGCCGTCCGCCCACGGCCGTAATGCACCACTCTTGCGCATGGGCGGATGAACGTTGCGCGCGGGGGCGTGCGGCGGGGAATTGTTGCGGCCCACTGCAAGAGTGAGCGCGCGATTCACCCGAATGCCGCGATACTGCACCATTTTAGCGGTCGTTGGTGGGGACGTGACCACTGACAGCCTGCAACCACCCGAACACTCAGCGCTCCGTACCGAACCCGTGTTCCGGGCCCGGGACCACGGGGGTGAGGACGAACGCTACCCGCTCGAATACTGTTCGCGGGTGTGGGAGGACTTCCTCCGGGCGCTCAACCGGATCGAAGCCGACTTCCTCCAGCGCTCCGGCACCACGGAACCGGGCGTCAAGGCATGACGTACACCGAGCCGAGGCCGGGCGGCTACGGGCCCCCACCCACCGGCCATCGACCCGCCCACGCTCCCGGCCCCGGAGAGCGGTTCGACGCGGGCGTCGACTACGACGTGAATCCTTTCCCTCTCCCGGACCCCGAGAGCATCGAGGGCCGTTGGGACCTGGAAGGGGATCTGGCACGGCTGCTCCAGACGACCTCCCCCGAGGAACCGCCGCAGCACCCCACCGACTCCATCCGCTCCCCCTCCCACGCCCAGGTCCGCGGTGGCCGCGGCAAGCGGCGCCGGGTGCGCTTCCGGGTGCCGACGATGCCCTGGCTCCAGCTGACCAGCCTGCTGTTCGCGGCGGTCACGACGGTCATCGTCGCCATGCTGAGTGTGCTGGGCGGGATGATCTCCTATCCCCCGCTGCGCTATCTGGCCTCCCCCAGCACCTCGGAGTCCATGGCCGCATGGTGGCCGCTGCTGGTCTACGGGCCGTGGCTGGTCGCCTCGCTGTCGGTGCTGCGGGCCGCGCTGCACCGGCGGGGCGCCGCGCACTCCTGGGCCGTGGTGGTGCTCTTCTCCACCATCGCGGTCTTCCTGTGTGTCGCCCACTCTCCCAAGGACGCGCCCAGCATGGCGGTCGCCGGTCTGCCACCGGTCGCCGCGCTGGTCTCGTTCCACCAGTTGGTACGGCAGATCACGCTCAACAACCCGCCGCGTCACGCCCTGCCCCGCACGCGCGGTGAGCAGCGCGGAATGCAGCGGTGACACGGGGCAGTTGAAGGCCGGCACCAGGGCACACTGCTGTGGCCCCCACTCACCCGAGCCGAGTGGGGGCCACAGCCATGCGGTCGGCTCACGAGCGCGCGGAGGCCGCGAGGCTGTTGTCGATATGCGGCTCCGCCGCGCGGGCGGCCGCGCACGGTCGACCGTCGACAGGGGCCGAGGCGCCCCGGAGGCGAACCGAGCCCCTAAAAGAGGGGGCTAGGCCCTGTCCGGTGGGTCTTATCGGGCCCGCGACGCCTGGCACCGCACCTCGCCGCGTTGTCGAAAGTCGCCCGAGTACGCCCAGTACGAGGGCGATCCTCCGCCTTGCGATGCACGGCACCAGACGCCGCGGGCTGCTCCTCAAAGACCCACCGGACAGGACCTAGTCCCAACTGGCGTGCAGGGGCTTGCCCTCCGCGTAGCCCGCGGCGCTCTGCACCCCCACCACGGCGCGCTCGTGGAACTCCTCCAGGGAGCCCGCGCCCGCGTAGGTGCAGGAGCTGCGGACGCCCGCGATGATCGAGTCGATCAGGTCCTCGACACCCGGGCGGGCCGGGTCCAGGAACATCCGCGAGGTGGAGATGCCCTCCTCGAACAGCCCCTTGCGGGCGCGGTCGTAGGCCGACTCCTCGCTGGTGCGGTTGCGCACCGCCCGCGCGGAGGCCATGCCGAAGCTCTCCTTGTACGGCCGCCCGTCGGCGGTGTGCTGGAGGTCCCCCGGCGACTCGTACGTGCCCGCGAACCAGGAGCCGACCATCACGTTGGACGCCCCGGCGGCCAGCGCCATGGCGACATCACGCGGGTGACGGATGCCGCCGTCAGCCCAGACGTGCTTGCCGAACTTCCGTGCCTCGGCGGCGCATTCGAGCACCGCGGAGAACTGCGGGCGGCCCACACCGGTCATCATCCGGGTGGTGCACATCGCGCCCGGTCCGACGCCGACCTTGACGATGTCGGCACCGGCCTCGATGAGGTCGCGCACCCCCTCGGCGGCGACCACGTTGCCCGCCACCACCGGCACCCGGGGGGCGAGGCCGCGAACGGCCCTGAGCGCGCCGATCATCGACTCCTGGTGGCCATGGGCGGTGTCCACCACGAGGGTGTCCACTCCGGCGTCCAGCAGGGCCTTGGCGCGGCCCTCCACATCGCCGTTGACCCCCACGGCGACGGCGATCCGCAGCCTGCCCGCCGCGTCCACGGCGGGCTGGTAGAGGGTCGCGCGCAGCGCGCCCTTGCGGGTCAGGATGCCGGCCAGACGGCCGTCGGCGTCGACGGCGGGGGCCAGCTTGCGGTGGGCGCCGTCGAGGCGGGTGAACGCGTCGCGCGGGTCGATGTCCGCGTCGAGGACCAGCAGCTCCCGGGACATGACCTCGGAGAGCTGGGCGAAGCGGTCGACACCGGTGAGGTCGGACTCGGTGACCACGCCCACCGGGCGCCCGTCCTCGACCACCACACCCGCGCCATGGGCCCGCTTGGGCAGCAGGGACAGCGCGTCGGCGACGGTCCCGGTGGGCGCGAGCACGATCGGGGTGTCCAGCACCAGATGACGCGCCTTGACCCAGCGCACCACATCGGTGACCACGTCGATCGGGATGTCCTGCGGGATGACGACGAGCCCGCCGCGGCGCGCGACCGTCTCCGCCATCCGGCGGCCCGCGATCGCGGTCATGTTGGCGACGACGAGGGGGATGGTGGTGCCGCTGCCGTCGGGCGAGCTCAGATCCACCCCCTGACGGGAGCCGACCGCGGAGCGGCTCGGCACCATGAACACATCGTCGTAGGTCAGGTCGTACGGGGGCTTCTGATCATTCAGGAAACGCACGTGCTCAACTTCCCAGTCGTTCGGAATCAGCCCTCGACGCAGGAAGCCGAGGAAAACGCACGTACTTCATTCTCCCATGCCACCCCCGCCGCGGGGGCCCGGACGATCATCCAGTCCGCGCCGGGCCCGGTGGTCGGATCGTCCAAATCCGCAACGGGACGGGACGCCGGGGCGAGGGCGGCGCTACGAACCGTCGGGATCGGCGCGGTCCAGCGCCGGACGCGGTCCGGGGCCGGTCTCCAGCAGCAGATGGTCGGCCGCGGCCGTATCCGTCACCAGGCTGGTGACCAGGCCGGACCGCAGCACCGCGCCGATCGCCGCGGCCTTGCGGCCACCGCCCGCGATGGCCACCACCTCGGGGATCCGGCGCAGCCGGTCGGCCTCGACGGTGATGCAGCGCTCGCCGAGGTCGCGGCCGATCCGGCGGCCCTCGGTGTCGAAGAGGTGGGCGGACATCTCGGCGGCGGCGCCGAGCCCGGCGTAGTGGGCCCGCTCCTCCTCGCTGAGCATGTCGTAGACGGTCGAGATACCGGCCTCCCACGAGCCGATGGAGACGGCCGCGACGGTGACCTTGTCGAAGTACTCGAAGGCCCGGGCGATCCCGGTCTGGCCGCGCAGCGCGTCCGCGGTGGCCGTGTCGGGCAGCAGCATCGGGGCGTAGATGGGGTGCGCCTCGCCGCCGGAGACGGCGGCGGCGCGGCGGACCGCCTCCACCGAGCCGCGCTCGGCGGTGCCCGCGTCGTACACACCGGTGAGCTGGACGACGGTGCAGGGCGGGAGCCGGTGCAGCGCGGCCGCCATGTGGATCGTGGACCGCCCCCAGGCCAGCCCCAGCACATCCCCCTCGTTGACCAGCTCGCCCAGCAGATCGGCGGCGACCTCGCCCAGGTTCTCCGGGTCGGGGGTGTCGGCCTCGGCGTCGGCCGGTGACTCGACGACCACCGCGTGCCGCAGGCCGTAGCGGGCGCGCAGCGCGTCGGAACGCTCCGCGTCGAGCTCGGCGGGAACCCGGATCTCGATACGCACCAGGTCGCGCTCGAGCGCGGTCTCCAGTACGCGCGCGACCTTGAAGCGGCTGACCCCGAACTCCTCGGCGATCTGGATCTTGGACTTGCCCTCGAGGTAGAAGCGGCGCGCCATGGCTGCCGCCTGCACCAGTTCGGCGGGTCCCATCCGCGTGGCTGAACGGCCCGTCGACACCGCGGTCTCCTCACTTGTCAATGTTCTGGACTCACCGTTCATCCTGTCAGAAACGGTGGAGTTGGTCCGGCCTTTACCGTTCAGTTCACCGCCCCGTAGCGGAGTGGCCGCACAGTCCGGTGGTGCCCGTCGCCTTCTCTGCCAGCGCGCGCAGCTCCTGGACGGCCTTGGCCGGGTCCTCGGCACCGTAGACCGCGGAACCGGCCACGAACACATCGGCGCCCGCCTCGGCGCAGCGCTCGATGGTCGAGGCGGAGACCCCGCCGTCCACCTGGAGCCACAGTTCAAGGCCGTGCTTGGCGATCAGTTCGCGGGTGCGGCGGATCTTGGGAAGCATGATGTCGAGGAACGCCTGCCCGCCGAAACCGGGCTCCACGGTCATCACCAGCAGCATGTCCAGCTCGGGCAGCAGGTCCTCGTAGGGCTCGATCGGGGTCGCGGGCTTGAGCGCCATCGACGCCCGCGCGCCCTTGGCCCGGATCTCGCGCGCCAGCCGTACCGGCGCGGCCGCGGCCTCCACGTGGAAGGTGACCGAACCGGCTCCGGCCTCGACGTACTGCGGGGCCCAGCGGTCCGGGTCCTCGATCATCAGATGGCAGTCCAGCGGGGTGTCCGTGGCCTTCCCCAGGGCTTCGACCACCGGCACACCGAGGGTCAGATTGGGGACGAAGTGGTTGTCCATCACGTCGACATGGAGCCAATCGGCGCCTTCGACGGCCTTCGCCTCATCCGCCAGGCGGGAGAAGTCGGCGGACAGGATGCTGGGATTGATCTGCGCGGCCATGCCCCCAGCCTCCCATGGCCGGCGCCGGTCCAGGGAGCCGGGATGATCGCGGCCGCTCACGACGTGCGAAATCCTGTCCTGGGGAAATTATGGACACTGAGAGGCAACCCTTGGCTGTCGCATGGGGGTCGTGTCAGTCGAGCGCACCCGATGTGCGCTCGGGACAGAGATGACACACCCCATGACGCACCCGCGACATGACAAGGGAAACGGGCATACGACGATGACGCGACACCGAACACCCCGGCGCCCCCGCGCCGCACTGTCCGTGGCACTGGCCGCGGCCGTGCTCGCGCCTCCGGTGGCCGGGGCGGGGTCGGCGGCGGCCGCGGCGCCGCAGGCGGTCTGCACCTCCGACCGGGCCGGACTGGCCGGCAAGCTCTCCAGGGACATCACCGCGGCGCTGCGCGGGAAGTCCGCGAGCACCGCGGTCAGCCTCCGCGACCGCACCACGGGAACCGTCTGCACCCTGCGCGCGGACCAGAAGTTCGACTCCGCGAGCGTGGTCAAGGTGACGGTGCTGGCCACCCTGCTGTGGGACGCCGGCAAGCACCACCGGCAGCTGACCGGCCGCGAGTCCACGCTCGCCACCAAGATGATCACCAAGTCGGACAACGACGCCACCACCAAGCTCTGGCGGCAGCTGGGCCGGGAGAAGGTCTGCGCGTTCGTCCGGGCCGCCGGGATGCGCCACACCGTGCCCGGCCACGACGGCTACTGGGGGCTCACCCAGATCACCGCCAACGACGAGGAGAAGCTGCTGACGCTGGTGACCCGCCACAACCGGGTGCTCAGCGACGCCTCCCGTGCCTCCATGCTCGAGCTGATGGGCAAGGTCGTCCCCTCCCAGCGCTGGGGCACCCCGGCCGGAGCGCCGGCCGGGGTGCGGATCCAGGTGAAGAACGGCTGGCTGGAGCGGGACACCCACGGCTGGCGGGTGCACAGCGTCGGGGCGTTCACCGGCGGCGGACACAACTACACGATCACGGTGCTCACCCAGGACAACTCCGCGATGGAGACCGGGGTCTCCACCATCGAGGCGGTCTCCCGCGCGGTGCACCGGGATCTCAACCCGGGCACCCACGACGCCAAGCTCTACCTGCCGACCGGCAGCCCGCAGGAGACGCTTCCGGCGGTGCCGGGCAAGTGAGGTCAGCCGGTACGGCGCAGCAGGGCCAGATACATCGCGTCCGTACCGTGCAGATGCGGCCACAGCTGGACGTCGGGGCCGTCGCCGAGCGCGGGGACACCGGGCATCAGCGGGCGGGCGTCGATCCACTCCGCTGTGGCCGCGGGACCGCCCCGGCCCTTGAGGACGTCCTCGACCACGGCCCGGGTCTCGGCCGGGTGCGGTGAGCAGGTGGCGTAGCCGACCACGCCGCCGATCCGTACCGCCGCGAGCGCCTCGCGCAACAGCCCGCGCTGGAGCGGGGCGAATCCGGCCAGGTCCTCGGGGCTGCGCCGCCAGCGCGCCTCGGGACGGCGGCGCAGCGCGCCGAGCCCGGTGCACGGGACGTCGACCAGCACCCGGTCGAAGGTACCCGGCCGCCACGGCGGCCGGGTGCCGTCCGCGGCGATCACCTGGTACGGGCCGGGGTTGCCCGCGAGGGCCCGGCCGACCAGCCGGGCGCGGTGCGGCTGCTTCTCCGCGGCGAGCAGCGAGGCGCCACGCTGGGCGGCGAGCGCGGCGAGCAGCGCGGCCTTGCCGCCGGGGCCGGCGCAGCCGTCCAGCCAGCGCCGGTCCGGCCCGTCCAGCGGGGCGGCCGCGAGTGCGAGGGCCACCAGCTGGCTGCCCTCGTCCTGGACCCCGGCGTGCCCCTCGCGTACGGCCTCCAGCGCCGCGGGCTCCCCGCCCTCGGTGAGCCGCACCGCGTACGGCGACCAGCGGCCCGGCGCCGCGGCCTGGTCTCCGACCGCGGCCAGCAGTTCGTCCGGGGTGGCGCGGCCGGGGCGGGCGACGAGGGTGACCTCGGGTCGTTCGTTGTCGGCCGCGAGCAGGTCCTCGATCCCGGCTCTGCCGCCGCCGAGCGCGTCCCACAGCGCGGAGACGATCCAGCGCGGATGGGAGTGGACGACGGCGAGGTGGTCCTCGGGGTCTTCGTCGTACGGCGGGGCGACCCGCTCCAGCCAGCCGTCGAGGTCGTCGGAGGCGATCCGGCGCAGCACCGCGTTGACGAACTTGGCGCGCCCGTCGCCGAGCACCACCCGGGCCAGTTCGACACTGGCGGAGACCGCGGCGTGGGTGGGGATACGGGTGCCCAGCAGCTGGTGGGCACCGAGGCTGAGGACGTCCAGCACGGGCGGGTCGACCTCGCGCAGCGGACGGTCCACACAGGCGGCGATGATCGCGTCGTAGGTGCCCTGGTGGCGCAGGGTGCCGTAGACCAGCTCGGTGGTGAGCGCCGCGTCCCGGGCGTCGAAGCCCTCGTCCTCCCGTGCCTTGCGGAGCAGCGGCGGGAGGACGAGGTTGGCGTACGCGTCCCGTTCGTCGACGGCCCGCAGCGCCTCGAAGGCGAGGATCCGCACGGGGTCCTTCTTCGGCCGCCGGTAGGGCCGACCGGATGTGCCCCCCTTGCCGGGGTTTCCGGGCGCGGCGGAACGGCGGGGGCGACGAGGGGGCTGGTCGGTCACGGGGAATGTGCTCCGGTGCAGGATCGGGCTGAAAAGGCCAGCCTACGCGGCCGGGGTGGGCACGGTCCGCGCGCCGTCAGCGGCCGGTCCGGCCGTCTCGGTGCCCGGCCGCTCGAACTGGGTCCGGTACAGCTGCGCGTAACGCCCCTCGACGGCGAGCAGTTCGGGGTGCGTACCGCGCTCCACGATCCGTCCGTCCTCGACGACGAGGATGAGGTCCGCGGCCCGCACGGTGGACAGCCGGTGGGCGATGACCACCGCGGTGCGTCCGTCCAGGGCCTCGGCGAGCGCCTCCTGCACGGCCGCCTCGGAGGTGGAGTCCAGATGTGCGGTGGCCTCGTCGAGGATCACCACCCGGGGGCGGGCCAGCAGCAGCCGGGCGATGGTCAGCCGCTGGCGCTCACCGCCGGAGAGCCGGTAGCCGCGCTCCCCTACGACGGTGTCCAGACCGTCCGGCAGCGCCGCGATCATGCCCTCGAGACGGGCCCGGCGCAGCACTTCCCACAGCTCCTCGTCGGTGGCCCCGGGGCGGGCCAGCAGCAGGTTGGCGCGGATGGTCTCGTGGAAGAGATGGCCGTCCTGGGTGACCATGCCGAGCGTGCTGCGCAGGGATTCGGCGGTGAGGTCGCGGACGTCCACACCGGACAGCCGCACCGCGCCGCTGTCGGTGTCGTAGAGCCGGGGCAGCAGTTGGGCGATGGTCGACTTGCCCGCGCCGGAGGAGCCGACGAGGGCGACCATCTGGCCCGGTTCGGCGCGGAAGGACACCTCGTGCAGCACCTGGACGCCGCCGCGGGTGTCGAGGTTCGCGACCTCCTCCAGGGAGGCGAGGGACACCTTGTCGGCGGCCGGGTAGCCGAAGCCGACGCGGTCGAACTCGACGGACACCGGGCCGTCCGGGACCTCCTGGGCGTCCGGCTTCTCGCTGATCAGCGGCTTGAGATCGAGCACTTCGAAGACCCGCTCGAAGCTGACGAGCGCGCTCATGACCTCCACCCGCGCCCCGGCGAGCGATGTCAGCGGGGCGTAGAGCCGGGTGAGCAGCAGCGCGAGCGAGACGACCGCGCCGGGGTCCAGCCGGCCGTTCAGCGCGAACCAGCCGCCGAGGCCGTAGACCAGGGCCAGGGCCAGTGCGGAGACCAGGGTCAGGGCGGTGACGAAGGAGACCTGGACCATCGCGGTGCGCACCCCGATGTCCCGCACCCGCCGGGCCCGCGCGGCGAACTCCCGGGACTCCTCGGCGGGGCGTCCGAAGAGCTTGACGAGGGTCGCGCCGGGGGCGGAGAACCGCTCGGTCATCTGGGTGCTCATGGCGGCGTTGTGGGCCGCCGCCTCGCGCCGCAGTCCGGCGAGCCTGCCGCCGACCCGGCGGGCGGGCAGCAGGAACAGCGGCAGGAGCAGCAGTGCCACCAGGGTGACCTGCCAGGAGATGCCGATCATCACCACCAGGGTGAGCAGCAGGGTCACCAGGTTGCTCACCACACCGGAGAGGGTGTCGCTGAACGCCCGCTGCGCGCCGATGACATCGTTGTTGAGCCGGCTGACCAGCGCACCGGTGCGGGTGCGGGTGAAGAAGGCCACCGGCATCCGCTGGACGTGGTCGAAGACCGCGGTGCGCAGATCGAGGATCAGCCCCTCGCCGATGTTCGAGGACAGCCATCGCGTCAGCAGTCCGAGGGCCGCCTCGGCCACCGCGATCAGGGCGATGAGCGCGGCCAGCCCGAGGACAGTGCCCTGTCCCGAACGGTGGATGATCGCGTCCACCACCCGGCCCGCCAGCAGCGGCGTCGCCACCGCGAGCGCCGCCGTGACCGTGCTCAGCAGCAGAAACAGCAGCAGCGGACGGCGGTGGGGCCGGGCGAACGCGCCGATACGGCGCAGCGTCGCGCGGGAGAAGGGACGGCGGTCATCGCTGGCGTTCGAGGCGTGGTGCAGGGAATGCCAGGCGGTGACTTCCATGTCCATCGCGCACCTCCGAGGTCCGGGGTGCCGCCCCCAATGAGACCGGCCGATCCGGACCAGCGGCACACCAGGGACGCTAAGACTTCAAGCAAGGTTGAAGTCAAGCGGCCCGCGGATGACGCGGGTGCGTCGGGGCGCGCCCGGGGCGTGTCGTTCACCTGGGCACGCCCCCGGCGCCGCCCGGCGCGTTCGCCGGATGCGTCGCGTCCTACGACGCTCCCAAACGCTCCCCCTCGGCGATCCGCACCCCGCGGGCCCAGTCGGCGGCGAGCATCGGCTTCTTGCCCTGCGGACGGACCCAGCTCAGCTCCACCGCATGGCTGCCGGTGCCCACGTAGACCGCCTTCTTGGTCACCGCCATCGCACCCGGCTCCAGGTCCGTGCGGTCCGGCACCTGTGCCGCGGACACCACCTTCAGCCGCTCACCGCGGAAGGTCGTCCACGCACCGGGCGCCGGGGCGCACGCCCGCACCACCCGGTCCACGCGCAGCGCGGGCGCGGCCCAGTCGATCTCCGCGTCCTCCACATTGATCTTCGGAGCGAGCGAGATGCCCTCGGCGGGCTGCGGTACGGCGCGCAGCGTGCCGTCCTCGATGCCGTCCATCGTCGCCGCGAGCAGCCCGGCCCCGGCGAAGGCCAGCCGGGTCAGCAGATCGCCGCTGGTGTCGGTGGCCCGGACGTCCTCGGTGACCACCCCGTACACCGGGCCGGAGTCAAGACCCTCCTCGATCTGGAAGGTGGACGCCCCGGTCACCTCGTCACCCGCGAGCACCGCGTGCTGTACCGGTGCCGCACCGCGCCAGGCGGGGAGCAGCGAGAAGTGCAGATTGACCCAGCCATGCGCCGGGATCTCCAGCGCCGCCTTGGGCAGCAGCGCCCCGTACGCCACCACCGGACAGCAGTCCGGTGCGATCTCGCCCAGCCGCGCCAGGAACTCCGGGTCCCGCGGCTTGGCGGGCTTGAGCACCTCGATCCCCGCCTCCTCGGCCCGCTCCGCGACCGGGCTGGCCACCAGCCGGCGGCCGCGCCCCGCGGGTGCGTCGGGACGGGTCACCACGGCCACCACCTCGTGCCGGTCCGACGCGATCAGCGCGTCCAGGGCGGGCAGTGCGACCTCGGGGGTACCGGCGAAGACGAGCCTCATGGGTGGTGAACTACCTCTCACACACAGCGGAAACGGCGCCTCAGTCTATGGTCCGCCATCCAGGGGGCGTACGGCCCGACCCCCGCACGCCCCGGACCGTGACCGACGGGCGGGTGCCGCGTTGGTCAAGAGAGATTGACCCCATCGGGCCGCGCCAAGCGGCCCGATCTGTCTCCCCGACCCATCGTCATCTCCGGACTCCCCCGACCCTCCCCGCTCCCCCATCCCCCCAGTCCCCCAACCCCCCATCTCCGTTTCCCTTCCACGCCGGTTCGAGAGGCTTGTTCATGGCCGACCACGCAACCCACGACGCCCAGGCACGGGCCAGCCTGCACCTCCTGGTCCGGGACATCGAGCGGGTCCGCCGACAGGTGGACGCGCTGCGTACGCTCACCGCCCAGCTCGGCAATGTCTACCGTCCGCGACGCACCGGCCCGTCCGCCGGCTTCGTGGTCTACGGTCGCGCCCCGGCCCCCACCGTGCGGCTGGCCCAGGAACTGCGGGACAGCGTCGAGACACTGGTCACGGCGGCGGTGGACTTCGACCGCTCGCTCGGCTTCTCCTGGGACGCGGTGGGTTCCGCACTGGGCGTCACCAAGCAGGCGGTGCACCGCCGTTACGGCGCCCGGCGGGCCGCGGCGCAGACCACGGGCGAGGGCGGCGAGGCCCCGGCGGCCCGTCCGGACGGGCCGACCGCGCTGCCCTCGCCCACCCTGCCGTCGGTCCCCGCCGCCCGGTCCGGCCCTCCGCAGCCCGCTCCCTTGCGGGAAGAAGCCCGCCCGAGCGCCTTCCCCAGCCCGCGCAACGGCTGACCCGAGGTCCTCTCCCCGGCATGGCCGGACTCCGCGGATCGCCGACAACCGCGGACGGGCCACCGCCTCAACCGATCTCGAGCGGATCCACCCGGACCGCCGGGTCCTTCTCGCCCCGGGCCAGACGGCGCGCCTTCGCCTCCTTCAGGGCCGCGGCCAGCGCGCTGCCCTGGCCGGGGCGGACGCGGATCAGCGCACGCTCCCATTGCTCGCCCGGCGGTGGATCGCCGGGGCGGCGGGGGCGGCCCGGCTCGGTGACCGGCAGCGGTACGGGCCCGAGGGTTTCCGCGCCCTCCGGCAGCCCCGCCGATGCGATCAGCTCGGCCACCGCCTCCGCGGGACCGGACACCGCCGCCATCCGCGAGACCGGCGGAAAGCCCAACTGGGCCCGCTCGGCCAGCTCCCGGGCCGCGTAACCGGCCGGGTCCCAGCGCACCAGCGCCTGGACGGGGCGCAGCGTGGGCTCCGCGATCACCACCACCGTGCCGCCGCCGTCCGCGCCGCCACCGGCCGCACCGCCGCCCTCGCCATGGCCGCGGACCAGGGACGCCGCCTCCAGCCAGTGGCGCAGCGCGTCCTCGCCCGCCCGTAGATCGGGACGGCCCAGCAGGGCCCAGCCGTCCAGCAGCAGCGCCGCCGCATAGCCGCCCTCGGCGACCGGCTCGGCGCCCGGGGTGCTGACCACCAGCGCCGGGCGGTCGGGCACCGTGCTCAGCACATGGTCCCGGCCGGAGGTCCGGATGGGCACGGCCGGGAAGGCCCGGCCCAGCTCCTCGGCGGTGCGCCGGGCGCCCACCACGCTCGCCCGCAGTCGCGCTCCCCCGCAGGCCGCGCAGTGCCAGCCCGTCTCGGGCCGTCCGCACCAGCCGCACCCCAGACGGTCGGCGTCCCGCGCCTCCAGCGGGCCCGAGCAGTGGGCGCAGCGCGCGGGCTCCCGGCAGCGCTCACAGGCCAGCCGGGGCACATAGCCCCGGCGCGGCACCTGCACCAGCACCGGGCCGCGGGTCAGCGCCTCGCGCACCGTCTGCCAGGCGAGCGTGGGCAGCCGGGCGGCACGGGCCTCGGCGTCCCGGGCCACCTCGCCCTCGTCGACCGTACGGATCAGCGGCGCGGCGGCGCGGACCTGGTCACGACCGGCCTCCAGGGGCCGCGCCCAGCCGTTCTCCACCAGCTGGGCGGCCTCCACGGTGCGGCCGAGGTCACCCAGCAGAAAGCCGGTCCGCTCCTGGACCGCGCGCAGCAGCAGCACATCGCGGGCGTGCGGACGCGGCAGATGGTCATCGCTGTGGCTCTGGTCCCCGTCGTCCCAGATCCCCACCAGGCCCAATTCCCGGACGGGGGCGAACATCGCCGCCCGGGTGCCCACCACGGCCCGTACCGCGCCGCGGCTGACCGCCAGCCACCGGCGGTAGCGCTCCTCGGGCCCGAGCTCGGCGGTGAGCAGCACATGCCGCCCCGGGCCACCGAGCGCGCGGGTGAGTGCCTCGTCCACCCGGGCGGCCTTCTTCCCGTCGGGCACCACGACCAGGGCCCCGCGCCCGGAAGCGAGGGTGGCGGCCATGGCGGCGGCCCATTCGCCGGGCCAGTGCGGTCCGGGCAGGGCGGTCCATACGGCGCGCGGCCGGTCGCCGCGCGCGAGCGCCTCCAGAAACCCGGGCCCGGCCGGATAGCGCGCCCAGGTGCCGGGCGCGGGAGGCGGAGGGGGCGGCAGCGGCGGCGGGGACGGTTCGGCCTCGGCGCGCGCGCTGCGCCGGGGCAGGGCGAGCTGGAGCACATCGGCGAGCGATCCGGCATAGCGGTCGGCGACCGCCCGGCACAGCGCCAGCAGCCCGGGGGCGAGCACCGGCTCCGGGGAGACCACCTGGGCCACCGCGGCCAGCGGGCCGCGGAAGTCGGATTCGGCGACCCGCTCGATGATGTAGCCGTCGAGCAGTCCGCCGCCCTCCCGGCGGCCTTCGCGCACCTTGCCCGTACCGGCTCCGAACCGCACCCGCACCCGCACCCCGGGCCGGGCCTCGGCGTCCATCTCGGCCGGAACGGCGTAGTCCCACAGCTTGTCCAGGTGCACCGGCCCCTTATCGACGAGGACCTTGGCCACCGGCAGCTCCGCGGCCAGCGCCGCCCCCCGCCAGGTGCGCGGCTTGGCCCGCGGCACCTTGGCCTTGCGCACGGTGTCCCGGATGAGCGCGAGCTGCTCCCCGGCGGGCGGCCGCGCCTCGGCGTCCCGCTTCGACCGCTCGTTCTCGCTGCTCACAGCTCAAGTCTTAGCAGACGGCGCGGACACCGGAGCGCGTCACCGGCCGCCGGACGTCCGAAGGCCCGGCCACCCCTGCCGGGGTGCCGGGCCTTCCGATGGGCCGAGGGGGCTTACAGACCCGCGGCGGCGCGGAGCGCGTCCACGCGGTCGGTGCGCTCCCAGGTGAAGTCCGACAGCTCACGGCCGAAGTGACCGTAGGCCGCGGTCTGGGCGTAGATCGGGCGCAGCAGGTCGAGATCGCGGATGATCGCGGCCGGGCGCAGGTCGAAGACCTCGGAGATGGCCTTCTCGATCTTCTCGTGGTCGATGGTGGCGGTGCCGAAGGTCTCGACGAAGAGACCGACCGGCTCGGCCTTGCCGATGGCGTACGCGACCTGGACCTCGCAGCGCTGGGCGAGCCCGGCGGCGACGACGTTCTTGGCGACCCAGCGCATCGCGTAGGCGGCGGAGCGGTCGACCTTGGACGGGTCCTTGCCGGAGAAGGCGCCGCCACCGTGGCGGGACATCCCGCCGTAGGTGTCGATGATGATCTTGCGGCCGGTGAGACCGGCGTCACCCATCGGGCCGCCGATCTCGAAGCGGCCGGTGGGGTTGACCAGCAGGCGGTAGCCCTCGGTGTCGAGCTTGATGCCGTCCTCGACCAGCTCGTTCAGCACATGCTCGACGACGAATTCCCGGATGTCGGGGGCGAGCAGCGAGTCCAGGTCGATGTCGGAGGCGTGCTGCGAGGAGACGACGACGGTGTCCAGCCGGACCGCCTTGTTGCCGTCGTACTCGATGGTGACCTGGGTCTTGCCGTCCGGGCGCAGGTAGGGGATGGTCCCGTTCTTGCGGACGTCGGACAGCCGGCGGGAGAGCCGGTGCGCCAGGTTGATCGGCAGCGGCATCAGCTCGGGGGTCTCGTCGCATGCGTAGCCGAACATCAGGCCCTGGTCACCGGCGCCCTGCTTGTCCAGCTCGTCCTCGTCGCCCTCGACCCGGAGCTCATAGGCGGAGTCGACGCCCTGGGCGATGTCCGGGGACTGTGAGCCGATCGACACCGAGACACCGCAGGAGGCGCCGTCGAAGCCCTTCTTCGACGAGTCGTAGCCGATCTCGAGGATCTTGTTACGGACGAGCGTCGCGATCGGGGCGTACGCCTTGGTGGTCACCTCGCCGGCCACATGCACCAGGCCGGTGGTGATCAGGGTCTCGACCGCGACCCGGGAGGTCGGGTCCTCCTTGAGGAGGGCATCGAGAATGGTGTCGCTGATCTGGTCAGCGATCTTGTCAGGGTGGCCCTCGGTCACAGATTCCGAGGTGAACAGGCGGCGGGACACATCGCTCCCTGGGGTTGCAGCGGCTGCTGGCTGATCATTGGCGGGACCGCTCGGGGGCTGCGCCCGGTGCGGTTCCTCGGCCAGTTTATCCGGCGGGTGGGCCGGTCGAGCATCCCCGTCCCACAGAACGGGCAGGCCGTGACCTGGAACATACCTCGCCGGGAGCGGAAAAACAGCAGGGGCCACCATGCAGGAAGGTGTCATGGCCCGATCGGAGGCGCTCCGGCCACGGGCCGGGCCGGTCAGCGCAGCCGGGCCGCCACAAGATCCCAGACGGTGTCGGCCAGGGCGTCCTTGGGGCCGTACGGAATGGGGGTCTCGGTGCCGTCGGCCGCGAGCACAACGGCCTCATTGGCCTCGGAGCCAAACGTCTTGTGCTCCCCCACCTCGTTCACCACGAGCAGATCGCAGCCCTTGCGGGCCAGCTTGGCGCGGCCGTTGGCCAGCACATCGTCGGTTTCGGCGGCGAAGCCCACGACGATCTGGCCGGGGCGGGCGCGATCCGCGGAGATCTCCGCGAGAATGTCTGGATTTCGCACTAGGGCGAGCGGCTCGGGCTCGGCCCCCTCCTGCTTCTTGATCTTGCCCTGGGCGTAGTGGGCGGGCCGGAAGTCGGCGACGGCGGCGGCCATCACCACGGCGTCGGCGTCCGCGGCGGCCTTCAGGACCGCCTCCCGCAGTTGGGCGGCGGTGCCCGCGCGCACCACATCGGCACCGGCCGGGTCGGCCAGCTCGCTGTTGGCCGAGACCAGGGTCACCCGGGCGCCCCGGGCGACGGCGGCGCGGGCGAGGGCGTAGCCCTGGCGGCCGGTGGAGCGGTTGCCGAGGAAGCGCACCGGGTCCAGCGGCTCACGGGTGCCGCCCGCGCTGATCACCACATGGCGTCCGGCGAGGTCCTGCTCACCGGCGCGCTCACCGCGGGCCAGCACCCGGCGGCAGACCTCGAAGATCTGCTCGGGGTCGGGCAGCCGGCCCTTGCCGGTGTCCACCCCGGTCAGCCGGCCGACGGCGGGCTCGATGACCAGCGCGCCCCGGCGGCGCAGGGTGGCCACGTTCTCCCGGGTGGCGGGGTGCTCCCACATCTCGGTGTGCATGGCGGGGGCGAAGACGACCGGACACCGCGCGGTGAGCAGCGTATTGGTCAGCAGGTCGTCGGCGAGGCCGTGGGCGGCTTTGGCGAGGAGGTCGGCGGTGGCGGGGGCGACCACGACAAGGTCAGCGGACTGGCCGATGCGGACGTGCGGGACCTCGTGGACCGACTCCCACACCTCGGTCCCCGCGGGCTGTCCGGACAGCGCCGACCAGGTGGCCTCGCCGACGAAGTGCAGCGCCGAGGCGGTGGGCACCACACGGACGTCATGCCCCGACTCGGTGAGGCGCCGCAGCAGCTCACACGCCTTGTACGCGGCGATCCCGCCGCTGACGCCCAGCACGACCCTGGGCCTGTCCGCCGTGGTCATCGCTTGCCTCTCCCCGCCGTGTACGCCCTCGTACCCACCCATGACACACCACGAGCCCGGCGCTGAAGGACCTTCAGCCTCCGCTGGAAGGTGCCCCGTGCCGGGCCGGTGATGAGCGATCTGAGACTACTGCGCCGGGCCTTCGATGGCCTCGGAGGTCAGCAGACCCGCGTTGATCTCGCGGAGCGCGATCGAGAGCGGCTTCTCGTGGACGTGGGTGTCCACCAGGGGGCCGACGTACTCGAGCAGGCCCTCGCCGAGCTGGGAGTAGTACGCGTTGATCTGACGCGCACGCTTGGCCGCGTAGATCACGAGGCTGTACTTCGAGTCAGTGGCCTCGAGCAGCTCGTCGATCGGCGGGTTGATGATGCCCTCGGGCGCGGTGATGGAAGAGGACACGCTCTACCTTCCGAAAGGGGGAAAAAGATCTATAGAACCTTCATCAAGGCTAGCAGCTCGCGCGACACGTCCTCGACGGAGGTATTGACCAGGGTCCGGTCGAACTCGGACTCCGCGGCCAGCTCGGTTCTGGCGGCCTCCAGCCGCCGTTCGATGACCTCCGGCGCCTCGGTGCCCCGGCCGGTGAGCCGGCGCACCAGCTCCTCCCAGCTGGGCGGGGCGAGGAAGACGAGCTGCGCCTCGGGCATGGACTCGCGGACCTGGCGGGCGCCCTGGAGGTCGATCTCCAGGAGCACCGGCTCGCCCGCTTCGAGGCGGTCGAGGACGGCCTGCCGCGGGGTGCCGTAGCGGTTGCCCGCGAACTCGGCCCACTCCAGCAGCTCACCGTTGGCGATGAGCTTGTCGAACTCCCCGTCGTCCACGAAGAAGTACTGGACGCCGTGCTGCTCGCCGGGGCGGGGCTTGCGGGTCGTGGCGGAGACCGAGAGCCAGACCGCGGGGTGTTCTGTACGCAGATGGGCGACGACCGTGCTCTTGCCGACCCCGGAGGGGCCGGAGAGCACGGTCAGTCGCGGACGTGCGGAGTGTGCTGCCATGCAGCGATTATCCAGGTTCCCGGAGGTGCCTGGAAACGTCAGCCGGCGGCGCCGCCGAACTCACGCTCGAGAGATGCGATCTGGTTGGAGCCGAGACCCCGCACGCGGCGGCTCTCGGAGATGCCGAGGCGCTCCATGATCTGCTTGGCGCGGACCTTGCCGACGCCGGGCAGGGACTCGAGGAGAGCCGAGACCTTCATCTTGCCGATGACATCGTTCTCCTGGCCCTGCTTGATGACCTCGTGCAGGGAGGCGCCGGAATGCTTGAGCCGATTCTTGACCTCGGCGCGCTCCCGGCGAGCCGCGGCGGCCTTTTCGAGCGCGGCTGCGCGCTGTTCAGGGGTAAGGGGCGGAAGAGCCACGCCTTCGTCACCTCGGATATCGAACTGTCGGATATGGACCGGTGAGGAACCTAGTCGGCCCTCACCTGGGGAGCAACGCGCAACGCAAGCGCACGTTCGCTCTCGTCGGAGACTAGCGGCCCATCCCGCTCCAGTCAGCGAGAACAGACGAAAAGTCCTGGTCAGACTCGCTCGACCGGTACATTTCTGGACAAAATAACCTGGTTATTCAGCCACAGCGCGTACCTCGTCGGCCATTCGTGCCGCCGCCTCGACCAGCGAAGCCGCGTCCGGACCGTACCGGAGCACCCCTCGGCTCACACTCGGGACGACGTTCCGGACCGCCGCGCCGAAGACCCCGGGGAGGTCGGCCGGGGTCGCCCCCTGGGCGCCGATGCCGGGGGCGAGCAGCGGACCGTCGACCGTCAGCTCGGCGCCCGCCCGGGACGCCGCGGTGCCGAGGGTCGCGCCGACGACCGCGCCGAAGGAGCCGAGCCGCCCCTCGGCCGCCTCCGCGGCGTTCTCGGCCTTCAGGGACGCCAGCACCGAGGCGGCGACGGAGGTGCCGTCCGCGCGCACCGCGTGCTGCACCTCGGCGCCCTCCGGGTTGGAGGTCAGCGCCAGTACGAACACCCCCGCCCCGTTCGCCCGCGCCGCGTCCAGCGCCGGGCGCAGCGAGCCGAAGCCGAGGTAGGGGCTGACGGTGACCGCGTCGGAGAACAGCGGGCTGCCGGGGTCCAGATAGGCCGCGGCGTACGCCCCCATGGTGGAGCCGATGTCCCCGCGCTTGGCGTCCATGAGGACCAGCGCTCCGGCCGCGCGGGCGTCGGCCACGGCCCGCTCCAGGACGGCGATACCGCGCGAGCCGAAGCGCTCGAAGAAGGCCGACTGCGGCTTGAGGACGGCGACCCGCTCGGCGAGGGCGTCCACGACGGTGCGGGTGAACCGCTCCAGGCCCGCCACATCGTCCCCGAGCCCCCATTCGGTGAGCAGGGAGGCGTGCGGGTCGATGCCGACGCACAGCGGGCCGCGGGTGTCCATGGCGGCGCGCAGCCGGGCGCCGAACGGGGCGGTGGTCATGCGGTCTCCTGACGGGCGTCGGCGCCGACGGCGTCGGCGAGGGTGGCGTAGGGCGAGGCGGCCAGCCGGTCGGCGAGGCCGCGGTGGATCTCCCGGCACCAGAACGGGCCCCGGTAGATGAACGCGCTGTAGCCCTGGACCAGCGTGGCCCCGGCGAGGATGCGCTCCCAGACGTCGTCCGCGGTCTCGATCCCGCCGACGCCGACGAGGGTGATCCGGTCCCCCACGCGCGCGTACAGCCGCCGCAGCACCTCTAGGGAGCGGGCCTTCAGCGGCGCGCCGGACAGTCCGCCGGTCTCGCCGGTGAGCTCCGCGCCCGAGCGCAGGTTCAAACCCTCGCGGGCGATGGTGGTGTTGGTGGCGATGATGCCGTCCAGGCCCAGATCGACGGCGAGGTCGGCGACCGCGTCCACGTCCTCGTCGGCGAGATCCGGCGCGATCTTGACCAGCAGCGGCACCCGGCGGCCGGTGACGGTGCGGTCGGCGGCCTCGCGGACGGCGGTCAGCAGCGGCCGCAGATGGTCCACGGCCTGGAGGTTCCTCAGTCCGGGGGTGTTGGGCGAGGAGACGTTGACGACGAGGTAGTCGGCGTGGGCGGCCAGCCGCTCGGTGGACGTCACATAGTCGCCGACGGCTTCCGCCTCCGGGACGACCTTGGTCTTGCCGATGTTGACGCCCACCGTCGTACGGAAGACCGCGCGGCGGGCGGCGAGCCGGGCGGCGACCGCGGCCGAGCCATCGTTGTTGAAGCCCATGCGGTTGATCAGGGCGCGGTCGGCGATCAGCCGGAAGAGCCGCTGCTTGGGGTTGCCGGGCTGCGGCTGGGCGGTGACGGTGCCGATCTCGACATGGTCGAAGCCGAGCATGGCCATGCCGTCGATGGCGGCGGCGTTCTTGTCGAACCCGGCGGCGAGCCCGAACGGGCCGTGCATCCGCAGCCCCAGCGCCTCGGTGCGCAAGCCCTTGTGGCGGGGGGCGAGGACGGCGGCGGCGAAGGTACGCAGCACGGGGATGCGGGCGGCGAGCCGGATCCAGCCGAAGGCCAGGTGGTGGGCCTTCTCCGGGTCCATGCGCCGGAAGACCAGACGGAACAGGAGCTGGTACATGGTCTCTTTCTGGGAGGGGAACGGCGGGAGGGATCATGAAGAGGGGGACACCGGCCGGTGTCCCCCTCCCTCGCCTCACTCCTCGCGGGCGGCGGTCAGATGTTCCGCGTGTTCCTGGAGCGACCGGACGCCGACCGTGCCCCGGCCCAGCGCCTCGATGCCCTGTACGGCGGCGGCCAGCGCCTGGACCGTGGTCAGGCAGGGGACGCCGCGGGCGACGGCGGCCGTACGGATGTCGTAGCCGTCGAGGCGGCCGCCGGTGCCGTACGGGGTGTTGATGATCAGGTCGACCTGGCCGTCGTGGATCAGCTGGACGATGGTCTTCTCGCCGTCCGGACCCTCACCCTCGCTCTGCTTGCGCACCACGGTGGCGTTGATGCCGTTGCGCTTGAGGACCTCCGCGGTGCCCGAGGTGGCCATGAGCTCGAAGCCGAGGCCCACCAGTTCACGGGCCGGGAAGATCATCGAGCGCTTGTCGCGGTTGGCCACCGAGACGAACGCGCGCCCCTTGGTCGGCAGCGCGCCGTACGCCCCGGCCTGCGACTTGGCGTACGCCGAGCCGAAGACCGAGTCGATGCCCATGACCTCGCCGGTGGAGCGCATCTCCGGGCCGAGGATGGTGTCCACACCGCGCCCGGAGGAGTCGCGGAACCGGCTCCAGGGCATCACAGCCTCCTTGACGGAGATCGGGGCGTCCAGGGGCAGGGTGCCGCCGTCCCCGGCCGCCGGGAGCAGCCCCTCGGCGCGCAGTTCGGCGATGGTCGCGCCCAGCGAGATCCGGGCGGCGGCCTTGGCCAGCGGTACCGCGGTGGCCTTGGAGGTGAAGGGCACCGTACGGGAGGCGCGCGGGTTCGCCTCCAAGACGTAGAGAATATCCCCGGCCATCGCGAACTGGATGTTGATCAGGCCGCGCACCCCGACGCCGCGCGCGATGGCCTCGGTGGAGGCCCGCAGCCGCTTGATGTCGAAGCCACCGAGGGTGATCGGGGGCAGGGCGCACGCCGAGTCGCCGGAGTGGATACCGGCTTCCTCGATGTGCTCCATGACGCCGCCGAGATAGAGCTCGTGGCCGTCGTAGAGCGCGTCCACGTCGATCTCTATGGCGTCGTCGAGGAACCGGTCGATGAGCACCGGGTGCTCGGAGATCAGACCCGCGTGCCGCTCCAGGTACGCGGCGAGCGAGGGCTCGTCGTAGACGATCTCCATGCCACGGCCGCCCAGTACGTAGGACGGGCGGACCATGACCGGGTAGCCGATCTCGGCGGCGATGCCCTTGGCCTGCTCGAAGGAGAAGGCGGTGCCGTACTTGGGCGCGGGCAGCCCGGCCTCGGTGAGCACCCGGCCGAAGGCGCCGCGCTCCTCGGCGAGGTTGATCGCCTCGGGCGAGGTGCCGACGATCGGCACACCGTTGTCCTTGAGCGCCTGGGCCAGGCCCAGCGGGGTCTGGCCGCCGAGCTGGACGATCACTCCGGCGACCGGGCCCGCCTGCTGTTCGGCGTGGACGATCTCCAGCACGTCCTCCAGGGTGAGCGGCTCGAAGTAGAGCCGGTCGGAGGTGTCGTAGTCGGTGGAGACGGTCTCCGGGTTGCAGTTGACCATGACGGTCTCGTAGCCGGCGTCGTGCAGCGCGAAGGAGGCGTGGACGCAGGAGTAGTCGAACTCGATGCCCTGGCCGATGCGGTTGGGGCCCGAGCCGAGGATGATCACCGCGGGGGTCTCGCGCGGGGCGACCTCGGACTCCTCGTCGTAGGAGGAGTAGAAGTACGGGGTCCGCGCGGCGAATTCGGCGGCGCAGGTGTCGACCGTCTTGTAGACGGGCCGGACGCCGAGGGCGTGCCGCACCTCGCGGACCACGTCCTCGCGCAGCGAGCGGATCCCGGCGATCTGGGCGTCGGAGAAGCCGTGCCGCTTGGCCTCGGCGAGCAGCTCCGGGCCCAGCAAGTCGGCGGCGGCCAGCTCGTCCGCGATTTCCTTGATCAGGAACAGCTGGTCCACGAACCACGGGTCGATCTTCGTGGCGTCGAAGACCTCCTCCGGAGTGGCCCCGGCGCGGATGGCCGCCATGACGGTGTTGATCCGGCCGTCGGTGGGGATCACGGCCCGCTGGAGGAGCTCGGCCTTCTTCCCGGGCTCACCGGTGAAGTCGAACTGGCTGCCCTTCTTCTCCAGCGAGCGCAGCGCCTTCTGGAGGGCCTCGGTGAAGTTGCGGCCGATGGCCATGGCCTCGCCGACCGACTTCATGGTGGTGGTCAGCCGGGCGTCGGCGGCCGGGAACTTCTCGAAGGCGAACCGCGGCACCTTGACCACGACGTAGTCGAGCGTGGGCTCGAAGGACGCCGGGGTCTGCTCGGTGATGTCGTTGGGGATCTCGTCGAGGGTGTAGCCCACGGCCAGCCGGGCGGCGATCTTGGCGATGGGGAAGCCGGTCGCCTTGGAGGCCAGCGCCGAGGAGCGGGAGACGCGCGGGTTCATCTCGATGACGATGACCCGGCCGTCCTCGGGGTTGACCGCGAACTGGATGTTGCAGCCGCCGGTGTCCACCCCGACCTCGCGGATCACGGCGATGCCGATGTCGCGCAGGATCTGGTACTCGCGGTCGGTGAGCGTCATCGCCGGGGCGACGGTGATGGAGTCACCGGTGTGCACGCCCATGGGGTCGAAGTTCTCGATGGAGCAGACGACCACGACGTTGTCGTGCTTGTCGCGCATCAGCTCCAGCTCGTACTCCTTCCAGCCGAGGATGGACTCCTCCAGGAGCACCTCGGTGGTCGGCGAGAGGGTCAGGCCCTGGCCCGCGATCCGGCGCAGCTCGTCCTCGTCGTGGGCGAAGCCGGAACCGGCGCCGCCCATGGTGAAGGAGGGGCGGACGACGACCGGGTAGCCGCCGAGCTCCTCGACTCCGGCGAGGACGTCGTCCATGGAGTGGCAGATGACCGAGCGGGCGGACTCACCGTGGCCGATCTTGGCGTTGACCGCCTCGACGACCTCCTTGAACCGGTCGCGGTCCTCGCCCTTGTGGATGGCCTCGACATTGGCGCCGATCAGCTCGACGCCGTACTCGGTGAGGGTGCCCGCCTCATGGAGGGAGATCGCCGTGTTGAGGGCGGTCTGCCCGCCCAGGGTGGGCAGCAGCGCGTCGGGGCGCTCCTTGGCGATGATCTTCTCGACGTATTCGGGGGTGATCGGCTCGACGTAGGTGGCGTCGGCGATCTCCGGGTCGGTCATGATCGTGGCCGGGTTGGAGTTGACCAGGATGACCCGCAGCCCCTCGGCCTTGAGGACACGGCAGGCCTGGGTGCCGGAGTAGTCGAACTCGGCGGCCTGGCCGATGACGATCGGGCCGGAGCCGATGACCAGAACGGACTGGATGTCGGTGCGCTTAGGCACGCTGGCCCTCCATCAGGGTGACGAAGCGGTCGAACAGGTACGCGGCGTCGTGCGGACCTGCGGCGGCTTCGGGGTGGTACTGGACGCTGAAGGCGGGGCGGTCGAGGAGTCGCAGCCCCTCGACCACGTTGTCGTTCAGGCAGACATGGGAGACCTCGGCCCGCCCGTAGGGGGTGTCGGAGGGCGCGTCGAGCGGGGCGTCGACGGCGAAGCCGTGGTTGTGCGCGGTGACCTCGACCTTGCCGGTGGAACGGTCCTGCACCGGCTGGTTGATCCCGCGGTGGCCGTACTTCAGCTTGTAGGTGCCGAAGCCCAGGGCCCGGCCGAGGATCTGGTTGCCGAAGCAGATGCCGAACAGCGGGGTGGAGCGCTCCAGCACGCCGCGCATCAGCGAGACCGGGTGATCGGCGGTGGCCGGGTCGCCCGGTCCGTTGGAGAAGAACACCCCGTCCGGACCGACGGCGTAGATGTCCTCCAGGGTGGCGGTGGCGGGCAGGACGTGCACCTCGATACCGCGCTCGGCCATCCGGTGCGGGGTCATGCCCTTGATGCCGAGGTCGATCGCGGCCACGGTGAACCGCTTGGTGCCGATCGCCGGGACGACATAGGTCGCGTCGGTGGCGACCTCGCCGCTGAGGTCCGCGCCCTTCATCTGCGGGGTGGCCTGCACCTTGGCCAGCAGCGCGGCCTCGTCGGCGATCGCCTCACCGGAGAAGATGCCCACCCGCATCGCACCGCGCTCGCGCAGGTGGCGGGTGAGGGCGCGGGTGTCGATACCGCTGATGCCGACGACGCCCTGGGCGGTCAGCTCCTCGTCGAGGGAGCGGCGGGAGCGCCAGTTGGAGGGCGTACGGGCGGGGTCGCGCACCACATAGCCGGAGACCCAGATGCGCTTCGACTCGGGGTCCTCGTCGTTGACGCCGGTGTTCCCGATGTGCGGCGCGGTCATGACGACGACCTGGCGGTGGTAGGACGGGTCGGTCAGGGTCTCCTGGTAGCCGGTCATCCCGGTGGAGAACACCGCCTCGCCGAAGGTCTCCCCCACGGCCCCGTAGGCACGGCCACGGAACGTGCGGCCGTCCTCCAGGACGAGTACGGCGGGGGTCTTGGCCCCCCGGGTGGAGGTCGTCATCGTGCGCCTTCCTGGTTGTGCTCGGTGTTCTTGACGGCCAGGGCGTCGACCCAGGCCGCGTGTTCGGCGGCGTGGTCGGAGCGGAAACCGGAGTCGATCTCCCGCTCGCCGAGCCGCCAGGTGATGATCAGCAGCCCGCCCTCGGCGAGGACCTTGCCCGCGATGCCCTTGTCGAGCCGGGCGCCGAGCAGGCTGCCGGCCGGGATGAAGAAGTCCTGGGCCCCGGGCCGTACGACGTTCACGCCCTGGTCGGTGAGGGTCAGTTCGACGCGGCTGCGGGTGCCGAGGCCACGGGCCACGATCCGGTCCAGCCACTGCCCCGCGGTGGTGGAGCCGTGGTAGCGGCCGGTCATCGTGTATGTGGGCTCGCCGGGCTCGGCGGGGGCCTGGGGCAGCTCGGGCAGATCGCCCTGGAGGGTGCCGCGCCACTTCCAGCCCTCGCGCATCAGCCAGTAGACGAGCCCGATGACCAGCAGCAGTCCGACGACCCAGCCGATCCGCGCGGCCCAGTCCGTCACATCCTGCGACTTCTGCTCGGCGGCCAGGACCGCGAGGCCCGCCGCCGGATTACTCAGAGGTGTCACGCCAGCTTCCCGTCCACGACCGTCGCCCGGCCCCGCAGGAAGGTGTGCGTCACGCGGCCCGGCAGTTCGCGGCCCTCGTAGGGGGTGTTGCGGCTGCGGGAGGCGAAGCCCGCGGGGTTCACCACACCACGGTAAGCGGAGTCGAGCAGGGTGAGGTTGGCGGGCTCCCCGGCGGCGATGGGACGGCCCTGGCCAGTGAGGCGGCCGATCACCGAGGGGCGGTGGGACATCCGGTCGGCGACGCCCGCCCAGTCCAGCAGCCCGGTGTCCACCATCGTGTGCTGCACCACCGACAGCGCGGTCTCCAGGCCCACCATGCCCATGGCCGCCGCGCCCCACTCGCAGTCCTTGTCCTCGTGCGGATGCGGGGCGTGGTCGGTGGCGACGCAGTCGATGGTGCCGTCGGCCAGCGCCTCGCGCAGCGCCATGACGTCGGCCTCGGTGCGCAGCGGCGGGTTCACCTTGTAGACGGGGTTGTAGGACCGGACCAGCTCGTCGGTGAGGAGCAGGTGGTGCGGGGTGACCTCGGCGGTGACGTTCCAGCCCTTGGACTTGGCCCAGCGGACGATCTCGACGGAACCCGCGGTGGACAGATGGCAGATGTGCACCCGGGAGCCGACGTGCGCGGCGAGCAGCACATCGCGGGCGATGATCGACTCCTCCGCGACGGCGGGCCAGCCGCCGAGGCCGAGCTCGGCGGAGACGACGCCCTCGTTCATCTGGGCGCCCTCGGTGAGCCGGGGCTCCTGGGCGTGCTGGGCGATCACACCGTCGAACGCCTTCACATACTCCAGGGCACGGCGCATGATCACGGCGTCGTCGACGCACTTGCCGTCGTCGGAGAAGACCCGCACCCCGGCGGCGGATTCGTGCATCGCGCCCAGCTCGGCGAGCTTCTTGCCCTCCAGGCCGACGGTGACGGCGCCCACCGGCTGGACGTCGCAGTAGCCGGACTCCCTGCCGAGCCGCCAGACCTGCTCGACGACGCCCGCGGTGTCGGCGACCGGGAAGGTGTTGGCCATGGCGTGGACGGCGGTGAACCCGCCGACGGCGGCGGCCTTGGTGCCGGTGAGGACGGTCTCGGAGTCCTCGCGGCCGGGCTCGCGCAGATGGGTGTGCAGGTCGACCAGGCCGGGCAGCAGGATCTGTCCGGCGGCCTCGATCACGGTGGCGCCGGCGGGGGCGTCCAGGCCGGTGCCGACGGCGGCGATGCGCTCGCCCTCGATCAGCACGTCCTGCGGCTCGCCGCCGAGCACCTTCGCGCCGCGCAGCAGCGTCGTGTTCGTGTCGCTCATGGTTACTTGCTCTCCTCGGTGCGGGCGGCGGCGACGGCGGACTCGTTCCCGCCGAGCAGCAGATACAGGACGGCCATGCGGATGGAGACGCCGTTGGTGACCTGCTCCACGGCGGTGCAGCGGTCGGAGTCGGCGACCTCGGCGGTGATCTCCATGCCGCGGTTCATCGGGCCGGGGTGCATGACGATGGCGTGCTCCGGCATCCGGGCCATCCGGTCGCCGTCCAGGCCGTAGCGGCGCGCGTACTCACGCTCGGTCGGGAAGAAGGCGGCGTTCATCCGCTCGCGCTGGACGCGCAGCATCATCACGGCGTCGGACTTGCCGACCACCGCGTCCAGGTCGTAGGCGACCTCGCAAGGCCAGTTCTCGACGCCGAAGGGCACCAGGGTCGGCGGGGCGACCAGGGTGACTTCGGCGCCCAGGGTGGACAGCAGATGGACGTTGGAGCGGGCCACTCGGCTGTGCAGGATGTCGCCGACGATGGTGATCCGGCGGCCGCTGAGGTCCTGGCCGGTGCCGGAGGTCAGATGGCGGCGCATGGTGAAGGCGTCGAGCAGCGCCTGGGTGGGGTGCTCATGGGTGCCGTCCCCGGCGTTGACGACGGAGCCGCCGATCCAGCCGGAGGTGGCGAGCCGGTGTGGGGCGCCGGAGGCGTGATGGCGGATGACCACCGCGTCGGCGCCCATCGCCTCCAGGGTGAGCGCGGTGTCCTTCAGGGACTCGCCCTTGGAGACCGAGGAGCCCTTGGCGGAGAAGTTGATGACGTCGGCGGACAGCCGCTTGGCGGCCGCCTCGAAGGAGATGCGGGTGCGGGTGGAGTCCTCGAAGAAGAGGTTGACGACGGTACGGCCGCGCAGGGTCGGCAGCTTCTTGATCGGCCGGTCGGCGAGCCGGGCCAGCTCCTCGGCGGTGTCGAGGATCAGGACGGCGTCATCGCGCGAGAGGTCGGCGGCCGAGATGAGGTGGCGCTTCATCCGGATGCTCCGTGGGTGAAGGAGGTGAGCGGGCGTACGGGCGGGCAGGCGCGGCCCGGTGGCGGCAGGGCGGCACCGGGGCGTCCGGCGGCCGGTCCCCGGGATCGCCGGGTGCCGTGCCGTCGGGCAGGCGCTACTGCCCGTCCGCGGGGGTGGTCTCGCGCAGGCCGAGGAGGACGCTGTCGCGGCCGTCCTCCTCGGTGAGCTGAACCTTGACCGTCTCCCGCAGCGACGTCGGGAGGTTCTTGCCGACGTAGTCGGCGCGGATCGGCAGTTCCCGGTGGCCGCGGTCGACGAGGACCGCCAGCTGGACCGCGCGGGGGCGCCCGATGTCACCCAGGGCGTCGAGCGCGGCGCGGATGGTGCGGCCCGAGAAGAGCACATCGTCGACCAGGACCACCAGGCGGCCGTCGATGCCGTCGCCGGGGATCTCGGTGCGGGCGAGCGCGCGGGCTGGGCGCAGCCGCAGGTCGTCGCGGTACATGGTGATGTCGAGCGAGCCGACGGGGACCTCACCGGGCGCCCGGTCGGTGATCTCCTCCAGCCGGGCGGCCAGCCGCCGGGCGAGATGGACACCGCGGGTGGGGATACCGAGCAGCACCACATCGTCGGCGCCCTTGGCGCGCTCGACGATCTCGTGGGCGATGCGGGTGAGGACGCGCGCGATATCGGGTGCTTCCAGCACCGAGCGCGCGGCGTTCGAGGTGTGTGCGTCCATACGAAACGGACCTCCTTCTCCGCCTCACGGGACGGACCTTAAAGGACGTCGGATTTGCGCCATTCACAGTAGCAGGGGCGTGCGGGTCGTCCGCCAACACCCCTGGCGGGAGCCCCTCCGCCCCGTTCGGCTTGACGAACCGAGATTACGCTGCGTAACCTCACAGTGAGTTACCAGTCTTCGTCCGGGGAGCTTTATGTCCAGCGAATACGCCAAACAGCTCGGGGCCAAGCTCCGCGCCATCCGCACCCAGCAGGGCCTCTCCCTCCACGGTGTCGAGGAGAAGTCACAGGGCCGTTGGAAGGCCGTCGTGGTGGGATCGTACGAGCGCGGCGACCGTGCCGTGACCGTACAGCGTCTCGCCGAGCTGGCCGACTTCTACGGTGTCCCGGTGCAGGAGCTGCTTCCGGGCACAAGCCCGGCCGGCGCTGCCGAGCCGCCGCCGAAGCTGGTACTGGACCTGGAGCGGCTGGCCCATGTGCCGGTCGAGAAGGCGGGCCCGCTCCAGCGGTATGCCGCGACGATCCAGAGCCAGCGTGGTGACTACAACGGCAAGGTGCTCTCGATCCGCCAGGACGATCTGCGCACCCTCGCCGTTATCTACGACCAGTCGCCCTCCGTGCTGACCGAGCAGTTGATCAGCTGGGGTGTGCTGGGCGCCGACGCTCGTCGCGCCGTCCAGCACGAGGACGTCTGAGCGGCGGCCTGAGCCGCCTCAGACGCTTTCGGACGCCTTCGGTCGTCTTTCTGTCCACAACCAGCAGAAACGTGCCGCCGGGGGCGGTGGAGGACCTCATTGAGGTCCTCCACCGCCCCCGGCGGCTTCCGTATGAGGTCCGGCCTCAGCGGCAGCGCATCATGCCGGGTGCTCGAGATCCCGGCGCAGACTCGGCTTCAGCTCCTTGAAGCGGCCCAGCAGGCCGTTGACAAAGGCCGGCGAGTCATCGGTGGAGAACTCCTTGGCGAGCTGCACCGCCTCGTCGATCACCACCGCGTCCGGGGTCGCGTCCTCCCACACCAGCTCGTACGCGCCGAGCCGCAGGATGTTCCGGTCGACGACCGGCATCCGGTCCAGCGTCCAGCCCACCGCATAGGTGGCGATCAGCTCGTCGATCCGGGCGGTGTGCTGCGCGTACCCCTCGACCAGCTGCATCGTGTACTCGCTGACCGGAGGCTGCCGGTCGTCGGTCCGGGCGTGCCGTATCCAGTCCGCGAGGACGGTCTGCACGGAGCTGCCACGCTGATCGGCCTCGAAGAGAATCTGAAAGGCACGCTTACGGGCCTTGTTGCGGGCAGCCACGGTTAGTTGTTCACCCGACCGAGGTACTCACCGGAACGGGTGTCAACCTTGATCTTTTCACCGGTGGTGATGAAGAGCGGCACACCGATCTCATAGCCGGTCTCCAGCTTGGCCGGCTTGGTGCCACCGGTGGAGCGGTCGCCCTGGACGCCCGGCTCGGTGTACTCGATCACGAGCTCGACGGCCGCGGGCAGCTCGACGTAGAGCGGGTTGCCCTCGTACATCGCGACGACCGCCTCGAACCCCTCGAGCAGGTAGCGGGCGTTGTCGCCGACGACCTCGGGGGTGATGTAGATCTGGTCGAACGTGTCCATGTCCATGAACACAAAGCTCTCGCCGTCCTTGTACGAGAACTGCATGCCGCGCTTGTCGACATTGGCCGTCTCGACCTTCACGCCGGCGTTGAAGGTCTTGTCGACCACCTTGCCGGACAGCACGTTCTTGAGCTTGGTGCGCACGAAAGCAGGGCCCTTGCCGGGCTTGACGTGCTGGAACTCGACGACGGACCAGAGCTGGCCGCCTTCGAGCTTGAGCACCATGCCGTTCTTGAGGTCGTTCGTGGATGCCACGGTTGCGGGATCTCCTGGACTGGCAGCTGATGGAGACCAGAAAGATGCGGCGCGCCGTTTGTCGGCCGAAGCCAAAGCTAGAGCGCGAGCAGCTCTTTGGTCGTGATGGTGAGTAGCTCGGGTCCGCCATCCGCCTCGGGGCGGACGACGAGCGTGTCGTCGATCCGGACACCGCCCCGGCCCGGGAGGTGGACCCCCGGCTCGACGGTGACCGGCACACAAGCGTCCAGTTTACCCATGGCCGACGGTGCGAGCCGAGGGTCCTCGTCGATTTCCAGGCCCACACCGTGTCCGGTACGGGGTTCCAGCCCGTCTCCGTAGCCCGCCGCGTCCAGCACCTGACGGGTCACCCGGTCCACGTCCCGGTACCCGGTTCCGGGCACCAGGGCCTCCCGTCCGGCCCGCTGAGCGGCGAAGACCAGGTCGTACAGCTCGACCTGCCAGTCCGCGGGCGAGGGGCCGATCACAAACGTCCGCCCCACCTGGCAGCGGTAGCCGCGGTACTCCGCGCCCATACAGATGGTGAGGAAATCCCCCTCCTCGACCCGGCGGTCGGTGGGCAGATGCCCGGCCCGTCCGGCGTTCGGCCCGGCGGCCACCACGGTGGGGAAGGCCGGTCCGTCCGCGCCATGATCCACCAGCCGACGCTCCAGCTCCAGCGCCAGATGGCGTTCGGTCCGGCCCACCAGGATCGATTCCAGCAGCTCACCGAGGGCCTGATCGGCCAGCTCCCCGGCGATCCGCAGCCGGGAGATCTCCTCGTCGTCCTTGATCAGCCGCAGCTGTTCCACCGCCCGGCCGAGGTCGGCCAGCAGCAGCTTGGGAGCGGCACAGCCGAGCGCCCGGTGCCGGGCGACGGTCAGATCGTGCTCCTCGACCGCCAGTGACTCGGCGCCGTCGGCCGCGGCCAGGTCGGCGGCGGCCACGGCCGGATCGCCATCGGGGCCGGGCAGCATCAGCAGCCGCAGATCCTCGGGGTGCGACGGAGACCCCAGCCCCCAGGTCGGTGCCGCCGGAGTCTCGGCCGCCACCAGCACATCCTGTGCCGGACCGAGGAGCAGTACGGCGCCGGGCGGCGCGACACCGCACAGATAGCGCACATTGGTCGGCCGGGAGACCAGCGCGGCGCCGTTCCCGGCCGTGGCGCACTGGTCGCGCAGGCGGGCCCGGCGAACGGCGTACACCTCGGACATGACCCCGAGCGTACGCAGGGTCACGCCCGGCGGCCGGTCGAGCGGGTCCGTATGGGCGGGCCCGTGCGACGGACCTCGGGAACTACCAGGTGGGCGGGCTCGCGATGGAGCGGGCGACGACCTCGTCCAGCATCCGCGCGGTGGTCTCCACATCCTGGGTGGAGTTGTCGATGATCGGCAGCCCGGAGCCGTACCACCCGGCCATCCGGCCGTGGATCCGGGCCACTTCCTCATCGCTGAGGCGGCGGGTGCCGCTGCGCTCCGCGTTCCGCTCCAGCACGATCTCCAGACCGGGCAGCACCACGACGGGCAGCAGCCCGGGGCCGACATGGCGCTTCCAGCCACCGAGCCCGACCACCGGGCGGTCCGGGAAGACCGCGTCGTCGAGGATGCAGGAGATGCCGTTGGCCAGGAAGTTACGGGCGGCGAAGCCGCAGGTGCGGCGGGCCAGCCGGTACTGCGCTTCGGAGTTCTCGTTCCACCCCGACTGGGGGTTGGCGAAACCGGATCTGACCCATTCGCGGACGTCATCCAGGCTGATGTGGGCGGTGGGCACCCGCCGGCGGTCGGCCCAGTGGCGGGCGACCGTGGTCTTGCCCGCCCCGGCCGGGCCGATCAGCAGCACCGCCACCGCGGTCTGCGAGGCGTCGGGCATCGCCTGGTCCGGCGAGGGGTGCGGCAGCGGCACCGGGCCGCCGGGCGGCAGCTGGACATGGCCGGTGACACCCACCGTCTCGGCGGGCGGCGGCGCCACGGAGGGAACCGATGCCTGGGGTACGGGCGGAGGCAGGTGCGGGGGCGGGGCCTGATGCGGGGGCGGGACCGGATGGGCGGGCGCCGGGGGCACGGGCGGAACGGGAGGGTTCGGGTGCGGGCCCGGGTGGTGGCTTGCGCCTTGGGCCCAGCCTGCGCCCTGCGGTCCGGGCCCCTGCCCCGGCCCGTGGGGCGGTGGCAGCGGAGCTCCCACTGCGTGCTGCATCCGGTGGCACTCCGTCTCGTACAGGCAAGTTACGGCAACTGTCGCACAGCGAGGCGGCGGTGAGGCCGCTCGTACCGAACGGTACCTGCCCGGACGTCCGCTGTGTGAACGGCAGAGAAACCTGTTGCGTGCCCGGTACACCGCGTCAGCCAGGCAATTCCTCGCCGCAGGGCTGCGGATGCCAGCTCCCGGAGCGGTTTTGCCGGGGCCCGCGGTGGTACCGCGGGCCCCGGCGGCGATGACGGAGTTGTGACGGAATCCGGCCATACGACCGGTGGTCCGCCATCGGACAGCGGCCTCGCTCAGGCCGAGATCTCGCCGTACGCCGCGAGCAGCACGGCCGGGTCCGGCCCCTCCAGGACCGACGGCTTGGCGAGACCGTCGAGGACGATGAAGCGCAGCAGGTCACCGCGGGACTTCTTGTCGACCTTCATGGTCTCCAGCAGCCGGGGCCACTGGTCGCCGCGGTAGGTCAGCGGCAGGCCCACGGCCTCCAGCACGGTGCGGTGCCGGTCGGCGGTGGCGTCGTCCAAACGGCCCGCGAGACGGCCGAGTTCGGCCGCGAAGACCATGCCGACGGACACCGCGGCGCCGTGCCGCCAGTTGTAGCGCTCGTTCTTCTCGATGGCGTGCGCGAGGGTGTGCCCGTAGTTGAGGATCTCGCGCAGTCCGGACTCCTTGAGGTCGCTGGAGACGACCTCGGCCTTGACCCGGATCGAGCGCTCGATCAGCTCGGCGGTGTGCGGACCCGTGGGGGTGCGGGCCGCGGCCGGATCCCGCTCGATGAGCTCCAGGATCTCCGGATCGGCGATGAAGCCCGCCTTGATGATCTCGGCAAGACCGCTGACGTAGTCGTTGACTGGCAGCGAGTCCAGCGCGGCCAGGTCGCACAGCACTCCGGCCGGCGGGTGGAAGGCGCCGACGAGGTTCTTGCCCTCGGCCGTGTTGATCCCGGTCTTGCCGCCGACCGCCGCGTCCACCATGCCCAGCACGGTGGTCGGCACGGCGATCCAGCGCACTCCGCGCAGCCAGGTGGCGGCCACGAAGCCCGCGATATCGGTGGTGGCGCCGCCGCCGACACCGACGATCACATCGGTGCGGGTGAAGCCGGTCTGGCCGAGCGCCTTCCAGCAGTACGCGGCGACCTCGGCGGTCTTGGCCTCCTCCGCGTTCGGCAGCTGGATGGCGATGGCCTCGTAGCCCTGGTCGGCGAGGTCCTGGCGGATGGCCTCACCGGTCTCGTCCAGCGCCTCCGGATGCAGCACGGCGACGCGCTTGGCCGCCGTGCCGATCAGCCCGGGGAGCTCACCCAGCAGCTGCCGTCCGACCAGGACCTCGTACGACGCGGTCCCCGCGGTACCGGCGACGTGGATGCGCGTGGGGGTATCGGTGGTCATGCCTTCTTCAGCTCCAGTGCGTCCAGGACGGCGTCGGCGACGTCTTCGGGGGTACGGCCCTCGGTCGCCACCACGGCACGGGCGACCTCGGTGTACAGCGGGCGGCGCTGTTCCATCAGCTCACGCCAGCGCTGCCGCGGATTGACGGCGAGCAGCGGACGCGGGGCGTCCAGGCCGGTGCGCCGGACGGCCTCGGCGACGCCCATCTCGAGGAAGACGACCGGCAGCCCGGCCAGCAGGGCGCGGGTGCCCTCGTCCATGACCGCGCCGCCGCCCAGGGCGAGCACGCCGCTGTGCTCGGCGACCGCGGTCCGCACCGCCTGCCGCTCCAGCTCGCGGAAGTGCGGCTCGCCCAGGTCGATGAAGATCTCCGAGATCTCCTTGCCCGAGGTGGCGACGATATCGGCGTCGGTGTCGCGGAAGGTGGTGCCCAGCCGGTCCGCGAGCACCTGCCCGACGGTCGTCTTGCCGACGCCCATGGGCCCGACCAGGATCACCGCGGGCCCGTCCGGCCCGCTCACGGCGCTCACCGGATGGCCAGGTTCTCGAGGAAGCTCCGCACATTGCGGCGGGTCTCGGTGATCGAGTCACCGCCGAACTTCTCCGCGACCGCGTCCGCAAGCACCAGCGCGACCATCGCCTCGGCGACGATCCCGGCCGCCGGGACCGCGCAGACGTCGGAGCGCTGGTGATGGGCCTTGGTCGGCTCGCCGGTGGTGACATCGACCGTGGCCAGGGCGCGCGGCACGGTCGCGATCGGCTTCATCGCGGCCCGGACGCGCAGCAGCTCGCCGGTGGTCAGCCCGCCCTCGGTGCCGCCGGAGCGGCCGGAGGCGCGCTTGATGCCGTCGTCGCTCGGCAGGATCTCGTCATGCGCCTTGGAGCCGGGCACCCGGGCGAGGTCGAAGCCGTCGCCGACCTCGACGCCCTTGATGGCCTGGATGCCCATGAGCGCGGCCGCCAGCCGGGCGTCGAGCCGCCGGTCCCAGTGCACATGCGAGCCGAGGCCCACCGGCACGCCGTAGGCCAGCACCTCGACCACACCGCCGAGGGTGTCGCCGTCCTTGTGGGCCTGGTCGATCTCGGCCACCATCGCCTTGCTCGCGTCGGCGTCCAGGCAGCGCACCGGGTCGGCGTCCAGCTTCTCGACGTCGGAGGGCTGGGGGTAGACGCCGTAGGGGGCCTTGGCGGCGGCCAGCTCCACCACATGGGAGACGATCTCGATCCCGGCCGTCTCCTTGAGGTAGGAGCGAGCGACGGTGCCGAGCGCGACCCGGGCCGCGGTCTCCCGGGCGCTGGCGCGCTCCAGGATCGGCCGTGCCTCGTCGAAGCCGTACTTCTGCATCCCGGCAAGGTCGGCGTGGCCCGGGCGGGGGCGGGTGAGCGGCGCGTTACGGGCCAGGCCCGCCAGGATCTCCTCGTCCACCGGGTCGGCCGCCATGACCTGCTCCCACTTCGGCCATTCCGTATTGCCGACCATGATGGCGACCGGGGAGCCGATGGTCAGACCGTGGCGTACGCCGCCGAGGAAGGTGACCTCGTCACGCTCGAACTTCATCCGGGCACCGCGGCCGTAGCCGAGCCGCCGCCGTGCCAGGGCGTCCGCCACCATGTCAGTGGTGATCGGTACACCGGCGGGCAGCCCCTCCAGCGTCGCCACGAGTGCGGGGCCGTGCGACTCCCCCGCGGTCAGCCAACGCAACCTGCTCAACGGTGCTCCCTCATGCTTCGCGCCTCGACGTCGTGCGGCGCGGCCTGGGGACACCTCCCAGCGGTGGCTGGGGGTACGCGGCCCTGGCCCGCCACCTCCGATCCTCCCACGTCCGCGGGGGCGCCCGGGGCTCCGGTCCAGCTGGCGGACCGCACCAACCCGGATGGCAGCGGGTCAGCGGGAGCGCGCCGCCAGCGCGGCCTCGCCCGCCGCGCGCATCGCGGCCAGTGGTGCCGGGGTCCGTCCGGTCATCTGCTCGACCTGGAGAACCGCCTGGTGCACCAGCAGGTCGAGACCCCCGACGACCGCGCCGCCGCGCGCCGACCAGGCGGCGGCGAGCGGGGTCGGCCAGGGGTCGTAGAGGACGTCGAAGAGCGCGCCGGGGTGGTCCGGGACGGACCCGGCGAGCGCGTCGGTGGTGCCCGCCGGGGTGGTGGCGATCACCAGGGGCGCGTCGAAGGCCGTGGCCGCGTCGGCCCAGTCGGCCGTACGCACCGCCACCCCGAGCCGCTCGCCCCACTGCCGCATCTCGGCCGCGCGGGCCTCGCTGCGGACATACGCGGTGACCTCGCCGTCGCAGATCCGGGCGAGCGCGGCCAGCGCCGAGGAGGCGGTGGCTCCGGCGCCCAGCACCGCGGCGCGCTCCACCCGCTCCACGCCGCGCTCACGCAGGGCGGCCAGCATGCCCGGGATATCCGTGTTGTCCCCGACCCGTTCGCCGTCGTCGGTGAAGACCACCGTGTTGACGGCCTCCACCGACGCCGCGGTGTCGCTGATCCGATCCAGCAGAGGGATGACGGCGCGCTTGAGCGGCATGGTCAGGGAGAGCCCGGCCCACGCGGGCCCCTCGTCCTCGCCGAGCCGCGCGAAGAAGCCCGGCAGTGCGGCCTCGTCCACCTCGAAGCGGTCGTAGACCCAGCCGTCCAGGCCCAGTTCGCGGTAGGCGGTCCGGTGCAGCACCGGTGACAGGGAGTGGGCGATGGGCGAACCGAGCACCGCGGCCCTGCGGTTTTCCGACATCTTTCCTCAGCCGTTGTTCCTGCGCTGCCTGTTGAACTTGTCGACCCAACGCTGGTGTTCGGCGTAGGTCTTGGAGAACTGGCTGGTCTTGCCGTCGAGCGAGATGAAGTAGTACCAGCCGTCGTCGGTCGGGTTCATGGCCGCCTTGAGCGCGTCCTCGCCCGGGTTGCCGATCGGGCCGGGCGTCAGACCGGCGTAGAAGTACGTGTTGTACGGGTTGTTGTACTTCTTGATCTCGTTGATCGGGATGTCGATCTTGCTCTGGTTCTTGATGTAGTTGTACGTGGAGTCGAACTCCAGCTTGCCATTGGTCTCGGTGTTGCCCGGTTTCAGCCGGTTGTAGACCACTTCGGACATCTTGCGGAAGTCGCTGTGGGTGACGCCTTCCGCCTGCACCAGGCTGGCCACGGTGATCAGCTGGAGCGGCGACTTCAGACCCAGCTCCTTCGCCTTGCCCTCCAGGTCCTGCTTGGCGTAGTTCTGCTTGGCCAGGGTGACCATCTTGCGCAGGACGTCCTCAGGCTTGGCGCCCTTGCCCACGCTGTAGCGGGATGGGTAGAGGAATCCTTCCAGCGGATCCTTGATCTTGGCGTTGTCGTTGGCCCAGGAGGGCAGGCCGAGGTTCTTGGCCTCCTTCTTGGCGATACCCGCGGTGGTACCGGACTTGAGGCCGATCTTCTTGTCCATGGCCGCGTAGACCATGGCGTTGCGCATGCCCTCGGTGACCATGAGCGCGTTGCTGGCCGACCCGTCGGTCATCATCTTGACCACGGACGCGCCGGACATCTCCTTGCGCAGGGTGTACGTACCGGGCTGGATGACCTTGCCGCTGTCGTCCACCGCCTTCACAAAGGCCCGGCTGCTCTTGACCACACCCTTGTTGGTGAGGATGTCGCCGATCGCGGCGCCGCCGGAGCCGTCGGGGATCTCGACGGTGACCGAGCCGGTGCCCGAACCGGAGTAGTCCGGCGCCGGGCCGAAGCGGGTCTGCCAGAAGTCGTAGGCGAAGTAGCCGCCTCCGCCGACCACACCCACCAGGGCGACGCTGACGAACAGACAGGCGGTACCGTTGCGGCGTTTGGCGGGTTTGCCCGATCCGCCCTTCTTGCCGCGCCGCTCATCGCCCTCGGTCTCCTCGTCCTCCATGTCGTCGGAGGCGATCCGGCCGCGGCTGCCCTTGCCGTCCTGGAAGAACGGGTGGTCGTCCTCGCGCTCGGCGGGCTCTTCGGCGGCCGGCTCGTCCGGTGCGGGCTCCTGGGGCACCCGCGGCATCTGCCGCGTCTGCGGGGCCTGCTGCCGCATCCGCGGCATCGCCTGCGTCTGCGGCGCCGCCTGCGGGACCTGCTGCTGATAGCCGTCCTGGGCGTAGTGGTCGCCCGGTGCCGGAACACCCTGGCCTCCGCCGTACGGATCGGCGGGCCGGGCGTAGGGGTCGTACGGATCCTGGCCGCCGCCGTAGCCGCCGTCCCAGCCGCCGCCCTGGTACGGCTGCCCCTGACCCTGGCCCTGTCCCTGACCCTGCGTTTGCGGATGACCGTTGCCCTGGCCGTTGCCCTGGCCGTTCCACTGCGGCTGCTGCTGGAACTGCTGCGGGTCCCGCGCATATCCGTGGGGATCGCGCTGGTGCCCGTAGGGATCCTGCCCGTAGGTGTCGTGACCGTAACCGCCGTACGGATCCTGGGCGTAAGGGTCCTGGGAGTGGGAATCCTGACCCGTAACCGCCTGGTGTCCCCATCCCTGGTCCCCGTACAGCGGGTCCTCGGGATGCCACGGTTGGGAGCCGGATCCCCGGCCGTACTCAGTCATCGAACCCCTAGCGACGGTGGTGGCAGCCGCGGTGGGTGCTCGTGGCACGGTGTGCGGCTGCCATGTCGCGCGGAACGTTACCGTATCGCGATCAGATGACCACTTCGACGACCTCACCCGGAGGCCGTCCCGAGGTACGCTCCGCCTCCAGCGCGCTTTGCAGGATGACCACGGCCGCTGCCTGGTCAACCACCGAACGGCCCTTCTTGGACGTCACACCGGACGCGCGCAGCCCCTGGGACGCTGTGACAGTGGTCATACGCTCGTCGATCAGCCGCACCGAAACGGGTTGTACCCGCCGGGCCAATTCCCGCGCGAAGGTGCGTACCTTGGCCGCGGCCGGCCCCTCGCGTCCGCTGAGCGAACGCGGCAGGCCGACCACCACCTCGATGGGTTCGTACTCCTCGACGATCGCCACCAGCCGCTTGTGAGCGGCCGGGATGTCGCGCCCCGGCACGGTCTCCACGGGGGTGGCGAGGATCCCGTCGGGGTCGCACGAGGCGACCCCGATCCGGGCGTCCCCGACGTCGATGGCGATCCGCCTGCCGCGCCGCACCGCGGTCAGGCCGATTCCGCGACAAGCCGCTCGACGGCCTCGATGGCCTCCGCGACGGCGTCCGGGTTCTGGCCGCCGCCCTGGGCGACGTCCGGCTTGCCGCCGCCTCCGCCGCCGAGCGTCTTGGCGGCGGCGCGGACCAGGTCACCGGCCTTCAGACCGCGCTCACGGGCGGCCTCGTTGGTGGCGATGACGGTCAGCGGACGGCCACCCGCCACCGTGAACAGGGCGGTGACGGCCGGGCGGTCGCCAGGGATACGTCCTCGGACGTCCAGCACCAGCTTGCGCAGATCGTCGGCGGAGGTGCCGTCCGGCACCTGAGCGGCGACCAGGGCCACGCCCCGGACGTCCTTGGCGCCCGCGACGAGACCGGCGGCGGCCTGGAGCACCTTCTCGGCGCGGAACCGCTCGATCTCCTTCTCGGCCTCCTTGAGCTTGCTGAGCATGCCGGAGATCTTCTCCGGGAGCTCCTCCGGGCGGCCCTTGACCAGCTCGGTCAGCCGGGAGACGACCGTGTGCTCACGGGCGAGGAAGTTGTAGGCGTCCACGCCCACCAGGGCCTCGACCCGGCGCACCCCGGAGCCGATGGAGGACTCGCCGAGCAGCTTCACCAGGCCCAGCTGGGCGGTGTTGTGCACATGCGTGCCACCACAGAGCTCCTTGGAGAAGTCGCCGATGGTCACCACGCGCACCCGGTCGCCGTACTTCTCGCCGAACTCGGCGATGGCGCCCTGCTTCTTGGCCTCGTCCATGCTCATCACCTCGGCGGTGACGTCGAGTTCACGGGAGAGGACCTCGTTGATCTTCTGCTCGACATCGGTGAGCACCGTGCCGGGCACGGCGGCCGGCGAGCCGAAGTCGAAGCGGAAGCGGCCCGGCGAGTTCTCCGAACCGGCCTGGGCGGCGGTCGGGCCGAGGGCGTCGCGCAGCGCCTGGTGGGTGAGGTGGGTGGCGCTGTGGGCGCGGGCGATGGCGCGTCGGCGGGTGACGTCGATCTGGGCGTAGGCGCCGGAGCCGACCGTCACCTCACCGACCTGCACAACGCCCTTGTGCACGCTGACACCGGGCACCGGCTGCTGGACGTCCCGCACCTCGACCACGGCGCCGGAGTCCAGCTTGATCCGGCCCATGTCGGCGAGCTGGCCGCCGCCCTCGGCGTAGAACGGGGTGCGGTCCAGGACGACCTCGACCTCGTCGCCCTCGGAGGCGGCGGGCGAGGACACCCCGTCGACCAGCAGTCCGACGACGGTGGACTCGCCCTCGGTGTCGCTGTAACCGGTGAAGACGGTGGAGCCGGAGGCGTCGGCCACCTCGCGGTAGGCGGACATATCGGCGTGGCCGGTTTTCTTGGCCTTGGCGTCGGCCTTGGCGCGCTCCCGCTGCTCCTTCATCAGGCGGCGGAAGCCGTCCTCGTCCACGCTCAGGCCCTGTTCGGCGGCCATCTCGAGGGTGAGGTCGATCGGGAAGCCCCAGGTGTCATGGAGCAGGAACGCCTTGTCGCCGGGGAGGACGGTGCCACCGGCGGCCTTGGTGTCGGTGACGGCCGTGTCCAGGATGTTGGTACCGGCCTTCAGCGTCTTGAGGAAGGCCGACTCCTCGGCGAGGGCGACGGTCTCGATGCGCTTGCGGTCGGTGAGCAGCTCCGGGTACTGCTGACCCATCGTCTTCAGGACAACATCGACCAGCTCGCCGACGACCGGTCCGGTGGCTCCGAGGATGCGCATATTGCGGATGGCGCGGCGCATGATGCGGCGCAGCACATAGCCGCGGCCCTCGTTGCCGGGGGTGACGCCGTCGCCGATGAGCATGACGGAGGTCCGCATGTGGTCGGCGACCACGCGCAGCGAGACATCGCTGTCCTGGGTGGCGCCGTAGGCGACCCCGGTCAGCTCGGTGGCCTTGTCCATGACCACGCGCAGGGTGTCGGTCTCGTACATGTTGTGCACGCCCTGGAGGATCATGGCGAGCCGCTCGAGGCCGAGACCGGTGTCGATGTTCTTGGAGGGGAGCTCGCCGAGGATCGGGAAGTTCTCCTTGCCCTCGCCCGGACCGCGCTCGTACTGCATGAAGACCAGGTTCCAGATCTCCACGTAGCGCTCGTCGTTGACGGCCGGGCCGCCCTCCTCGCCGAACTCCGGACCGCGGTCGTAGTTGATCTCGGAGCAGGGGCCGCAGGGGCCGGGGACGCCCATGGACCAGTAGTTGGGGCCCATGCCCAGGCGCTGGATGCGCTCGGCGGGGATGCCGATGACCTCGCGCCAGATGCGCTCGGCCTCGTCGTCCTGCTCGTAGACGGTGATCCACAGCCGCTCGGGCTCCAGACCGTACCCGCCGTCCTCGACGGAGGCGGTCAGCAGCTCCCAGGCGTAGCGGATGGCACCTTCTTTGAAGTAGTCACCGAAGGAGAAGTTGCCGCACATCTGGAAGAAGGTGCCGTGCCGGGTGGTCTTGCCGACCTCTTCGATGTCCGGGGTACGGACGCACTTCTGCACGCTGACGGCCCGGTCGAAGGGCGGCTTGACCTCGCCGAGGAAGTACGGCTTGAAAGGGACCATGCCCGCGGGAACCAGGAGCAGCGTCGGGTCGTCCGCGATGAGGGACGCCGACGGCACGACGGTGTGCCCGCGCTCTTCGAAGAAGCGCAGCCAGCGGCGGCGGATTTCAGCCGACTCCATCAGTGGTCCTCATTTCCGGCGGGTGTGTGGTGGTGGGGGTGGGTGAGTTGGGCGCGGCTGCGCTGGGCGGGCAGCTGCCGGATGTCGTCGGCGGGTGCCGTGGTCAGGCCGAGCGCGTCCTTGAGCGCCGCCTCGCGGTCGGCCATGCCGTCCCGCACGTCGAGCGCGAAGACCTTGATCCGCCGGCCCGCGAGCACCGCCCGGTCGGCGGCCTGCGCCGCCAGGCTCTCCGGGGTGAGCTGGTTGAGCTTGCGGTTGACCTTGGTGGTGGCCCATACGCCGGCGGCGACGCCGGTGGTGAACCAGAACGTGCGGCGGAACATCCGGTCTGTCAGCCCTTCGATCCACGGTTGCGGCGGCCGCCCCAGCGGGCGGACGGCAGGGTCTTGCCGACGACGACGGTGCGCGCGGGCCGCTCGTCCGGGCGCCCCTTGCGGCCGATCGCGCGGCGTACGCCGTAGCCGAACGCGGCCACCTTGACCAGCGGTCCGCCGAAGGCGGTGGAGACGGTCGAGGAGAGCGCGGAGGCGTTGGAGGTGACCTCCTGGACATCGGCCGCGATCGAGTCCACCCGCGCGAGCTGGGTGTTGGCCGAACGGACGGTCGCGGACGCCTCACTGAGCAGCGGTACGGCCTGCTCGGTGACCTCGTCCACCAGCCTGGTGGTCGCCTTGAGCGTCTGCGCGAGCCTCACCAGCGCGAAGGCGAGGAAGGACACGAGGATCGCCCAGAAGACGGCCACGAGGATCCCGGCCACCTCTCCACCGGACACGTTGCACCGCTCCCCTGCTGCCGCTCGTCGTCGGTCGTCGTCGTATCGGTTGTCCGTCGCCCGCCGCTCTCGGGCGGTCGTCCGGGCGCGGGCGGCAGGTATCGACCTTATCGCGCCGCGTGGGCCGGGCTGAAACGCATAAGAGGTCCCGCGCTCGCGGCCGGACAGGGGCGGACCGGGCAGGCGGGACCAAACGGCCCGCGGGCCCCCGTCGACCGGTGTCGAGGGAACCCGCGGGCCGGGTGAGTACGCGGTGTCCGCTGGATCAGCGGGCGTAGTACTCGACGACGAGCTGCTCGTCGCAGATCACCGGGATCTCCTTGCGGTTGGGGTCCCGGTCCAGGCGGAAGGCGAGCGCCTTCAGGTTGACCTGAAGGTAGCGCGGGGTCTCGCCATCGGGGGCGTAGCCACCCTCACGGGCCACCTGGAAGGGGTGCTTCTCGCGGCTGCGCTCGCGGACCATCACCACATCGTCCGGGCGGACGCGGAAGGAGGGCTTGTCGACCTTGCGGCCGTTGACCTCGATGTGACCGTGGACCACCATCTGGCGGGCCTGGTAGATCGTGCGGGCGATACCGCTCCGCAGGACGAGCGCGTCCAGACGGCGCTCAAGCTCGACGATCAGGGCTTCGCCCGTCTTGCCTTCGACCTTCCGAGCGCGGTCGTAGGCACGGACCATCTGGCGCTCACTGATGTCGTACTGAGCGCGCAGACGCTGCTTCTCCAGCAGACGGACCTTGTAGTCACTGGTCTGCTTGCGGCCACGGCCGTGCTCACCCGGCGGGTACGGGCGGGCTTCGAAGTACTTGACGGCCTTCGGGGTCAGCGCGATGCCGAGCGCTCGCGACTTCTTGACCTTGGGACGCGACTGGTTCACGTGGAACGAACCTCCATGTACGTTAGGTTAGCCTTACCTTAGCCGAGGAGGACGCATGTTTCGACCTGGGATCCCCCTGCCCAGCACTGGTCAGAGCGCCGAGAAGGGTCAGCCGCGTCCCATGGACGGCGCTCTGCGGCCGACGGCGGCGGAGCGCATACGTACTCTCGTGGATGCCAAGGCTACGGCGTCTTTGACAATTCCTGGAATCGAGGCCCCGGACGATCTCGGAGCGCATGAACCGGCGGCCCGTACGGTGGCCCCCGACGGGGACGTGCTGCTGCTGGTCCCCGGCGGCTCCCCGGCGGCCCGCGCCGCCGCCTACGCCCAGCACGACGACCTGGCCTGCGTGATGGAGATCACGGACGTCGCCCCCGTCGCGATGCCCCACCGGATCCGCGGCCGCGCCTGGATCTCCGGCTGGCTCACTCCGGTACGCAACGGAGAGCGAGCGGCCGGGGCGGCACTGATGGCCGAACGTCACCCGGTTGGGGAACTGCTCGGGCTGCGGGAGGCACTGCTGCCCGACTCCGGCAACGGCCCCTCCCCGCGGACGTCCTGGGCGCTGCTGCGGCTGGAGGTCGCCGAGGCGGGTGTGGACGACCTGTGGGGCGCCGACGACGTCGAGCCGGAGGAGTTCGCGCTCGCCGACCCCGATCCGCTGGCCCCGCACGAGGCCGATCTGCTCCAGCATCTGCACGCGGCCCACAGCGACCAGGTACGCGGGCTGTGCGCACTGCTCGGCGACCGCTCGTCGCTGGTGTGCACCCGCGGTGCGGCGATCCCGGTGGCCCTGGACCGCTTCGGGCTGCGGGTCCGCTTCACCGATGGCTCGGGCCAACCCTTCGACGCGCGCTTCGACTTCCCCGAGCCGGTGGGCAGTGTGTCCGAACTGCGGCGGGCGATGCATCTGCTCTTCGACGCCGCGGCCGGATGAATCTGAGCCGGATGAATCTGACGGCGGGAGTGCCCGGTTCCTACGACGCGTCCGGTGCGGGGGGCGCGTCGCCGCGCAGCCGGGCGCGCACGCGCTCGACCACATCGGCGTAACGCGCCTCCGCCCCGTAACGCGTCGGCTCGTAGTACCGCTTGCCGTGGATCTTGTCGGGGGCGTACTGCTGCGCGGCGATCCCGCCCGGGAGGTCGTGCGGATAGAGATAGCCCTGGGCGTGCCCGAGCTTCTCGGCGCCCTTGTAGTGACCGTCGCGCAGATGCGGCGGCACCGGCCCGGCCAGCCCCGCCCGTACATCCGCCAGCGCCGCGCCGATCGCCGTGGTGGCCGCGTTGGACTTGGGCGCGAGGGCCAGCGCGATGGTGGCGTGGCTGAGGGTGAGCGCGGCCTCGGGGAAACCGATCAGCGCGACCGCCTGCGCCGCGGCCACCGCGGTGGGCAGTGCGGTGGGATCGGCAAGACCGATGTCCTCGCTCGCCGAGATCATCAGCCGCCGGGCGATGAACCGCGGATCCTCCCCCGCCTCGATCATCCGCGCCAGATAGTGCAGCGCCGCGTCCACGTCCGAGCCGCGGATGGACTTGATGAGCGCGCTCGCCACGTCGTAATGCTGATCGCCCGCGCGGTCGTACTTCACCGCGGCGCGGTCAACCGCCTCCTCCAGCGTGGTCAGCGTGATCTCGGCCTCGCCCTTGGCTATCGCCGAGCCCGCCCCCGCCTCCAACGCGGTCAGCGCGCGCCGGGCGTCACCGCCCGCGATCCGCAGCAGATGCGCCTCGGCCTCCTCGGGCAGGGTGACCGCGCCGCCGAGCCCGCGCTCGTCGGCCAGCGCCCGGCTCACCAGCCCGCGCAGATCGTCGTCGGTCAACGACTCGAGGGTGAGCAGCAGCGAACGGGACAGCAGCGGGGAGATCACCGAGAAGTACGGATTCTCGGTGGTGGCCGCGATCAGCGTCACCCAGCGGTTCTCGACGGCGGGCAGCAGCGAGTCCTGCTGGGCCTTGCTGAAGCGGTGGATCTCGTCGAGGAAGAGCACCGTCTCCCGGCCGTACGCCCCGGAGGAACGGCGCGCACCGTCGATGACGGCCCGCACCTCCTTGACCCCCGCGGTGATCGCCGACAGCTCCACAAAGCGCTTCTGGGTGGCCTGGCTGACCACATACGCCAGCGTCGTCTTGCCGATGCCCGGCGGCCCCCACAGCAGCACCGACGACGGTCCGGCCGGTCCCCCATTGCCCTCGCCGACCAGCCTCCGCAGCGGAGATCCGGGCCGCAGCAGATGCTGCTGCCCCACGACCTCGTCCAGGGTGCGCGGGCGCATCCGCACCGCCAGCGGACTGCTGGCGGGGTCCTTCTCCTGGCGTTCCTCAGCGGCGGCGGTGAACAGGTCTGGCTCCACGCGGGAAGCCTATGACACCCCACTGACAGGGCTTGCCTTCTTTATGGGGGCTCGGTTCACCTCCGGGGCGCCTCAGCCACTGACGACGGTCGACCGTGCTCGGCCCTTCGTTCCTCAGGGCCTCCGCGCGCTCTCCCTTTCGACAGCGGCGCGCCCCTTCGGCTCACTCGCCGCTGGACCCCAGTACCGCTCAACGAGCGGCACCCTCAGCCCTGGGCGCCGGTCCAGAAGTCCCACCAGCGGGTGAGGACCATCATGCCGAGGATCCCGACCCACAGCACCGGTACCACCCAGTGGAACTCCAGCAGCCCGCGCCTGAGCCCCTCGGGCGCCGGAAGGTAGCCGTGCTTGATGTTGTAGCCGGTGACGTAGCAGAACATCACGATGGTCGCGACCCAGGCCAGGCAGCACCACAGGCACAGCGAGCCGATGACGTACAGCGACTGGTACTGGAGCCAGGTGCAGAACGCGACGCCGAAAAGCGTGCCCGCGTTGAAGGTGAGCCAGTACCAGCGCGGGAAGCGGGCCCCGGTCAGCAGGGACATGCCCACGCAGATGACGATCCCGTAGGCGACGAGCCCCAGCATCGGGTTCGGGAAGCCGAACGCCTGGGCCTGGTGGCTCTCCATGATGTTGCCGCAGGAGACGATGGGGTTGAGGCTGCACCCGGGGGTGTAGGTCTTCCCCGCGGCCTTGGCCTCGAGGATCTTGTTCTTGTCGATCGTGATGACCCAGGCGGCGAGCAGCCCCAGCGCTCCGGTGATCACGAGCAGCAGGGAGAAGGCGCGACCGCCTCCGGTCCCGGTCCGCACGCTCTTCCGTGCCTCGCCGGTCTCCACGTCGTCCACCACTGTCGTCGCCATATCGCCGTCCGTCGCTCTCCACCGAGTCCAGAGTGTCCAGTCCCCCGCCGGGCACGGCCATTGTGCCGCACCGGGCATCGCCGTACGGCCCGGTTACCACAGCTCGGCCATCATCGCGTGTCCCCCGTTCGACGGACATAAGGTCGGCCGCCCGGTCGTCCCCGGAAGCCGCCCGGGGCGCCAGTCTCGTGACCATGACACATCAAGCGGTACGGGTCCGCGGACTCCGCAAGAGATACGGCGCGATCACCGCGCTGGACGGCGTTGACCTGGACATCCAGCAGGGCGAGGTGTTCGGGATCCTGGGGCCCAACGGGGCGGGTAAGAGCACGACGGTGGAGATCCTCCAGGGCCATCGCGACCGGGATACGGGAGACGTCAACGTGCTGGGTCAGGATCCCGGCTCGGCGGGACGGGACTGGCGTTCCCGGATCGGCATCGTTTGGCAGGATGAATCGGCCCCCGCCGAGTTGACGGTGGAGGAGACGGTGCGCCATTTCGCCCGCTACTACCCCCGGCCGCGCGACCCCGACGAGGTCATCGGGCTGGTCGGGCTGGAGGCCAAGGCGCGCAGCCGGGTCAAGGCGCTGTCGGGCGGCCAGCGGCGGCGGCTGGATGTGGCGCTCGGGGTGATCGGCGATCCGGAGCTGCTGCTCCTGGACGAGCCGACCACCGGTTTCGACCCGGTGGCGCGACGTCAGTTCTGGGAGCTGATCCGGAAGTTGGCCGCGGAGGGCACCACGATCGTGCTGACCACGCACTATCTGGAGGAGGCGGAGGAACTGGCGGACCGCCTCGCGGTCATCGCCGCGGGCCAGGTGGCCGCCGAGGGCACCCCCGCCGAACTCCGGGACCGGTACGGATCGTTGGCGACGGTCCACTGGACCGATCCCGGCACCGGGCCGTGCAGCGAGGAGACCGCCACCCCGACCCGTACCGTCGCCGCGCTGATGCGCCGCTTCGACGGCGAGATACCGGGGCTGCGGATCGCCCGCCCCACTCTGGAGGACGTCTATCTGCGGCTCAGCGGCCAGTTCGGCGGCGCGGCGGCGGACGAGGAGAACGCGCGATGACCACGATCCGTACCCGCGGCGCCGCCGCGTCCCGCCCGCTGCCCGGCGCCTGGAGCGTCGGACTGCACCGTGGCGCCATCGAGCTGCGGCAGTTCTTCCGCCAGCGCGAACAGGTGGTCTTCACCTTCGCCTTCCCCGTGGTCATCCTGGCCCTGTTCGCCTCGATCTTCAGCGACGATGTGAAGGGTGCGGGCGTCACCGCCTCACAGCTCTATGTGGCGGCCATGATCGCCGCGGGCGTGATGTCGACGAGCTTCCAGTCGCTGGGCGTCTCCATCGCGGTCGAACGCGATGAGAAGGTGCTGCGGCGTTTGCGCGGCACCCCGATGCCCCCGGCCGCGTACTTCCTCGGCAAGCTGTGGCTGGTGCTGGTCACCGGGATCGTGGAGACCGGCCTGCTGCTGCTCGTCGGGGCGACCCTGTTCGATCTGGATCTGCCCACGAGCGCGGACAAATGGCTGACATTCGGCTGGGTCTTCGCCCTCGGGCTGACCGGCTGCGCGCTGCTGGGCATCGCCATCAGCAGTGTGCCGCGCTCGGGCAAGAGCGCCACCTCGGTGGTCGTCCTGCCGTTCCTGGTGCTCCAGTTCATCTCCGGTGTCTACATCTCCTTCGACACCCTGCCGGACTGGATGCTCAATGTGGGCGCCCTCTTCCCGCTGAAGTGGATGTGCCAGGGATTCCGCGGGGTCTTCCTGCCCGAGTCGGCGGCGGTGCTGGAGCAGACGGGCTCCTGGGAGTACGGGCGGATCGCGCTGGTGCTGGGCGCCTGGTGCGTCGGAGGATTGGTGCTGTGCCTGCTCACGTTCCGCTGGAAAAGCCGCCGCGACGGATGACCGGTCCCCGCGACACCGATGTGTTCTCCCGCCTCCACCGCCGCTGGGACGCCTATTACGCGATCGTGTTCATCGCGACCCTGCTGTTCATCGTGTTCGGGTCCGATCCGGATCCCGGCGCCCGCGCGGCCGCGGCGGCGCTCTTCGCCGCGGGCGCGCCTTGGTACGTGCTGGTCGGCCGGCGGGTTCTGCTGGACGCGGAGGAGGACCGGCGCCGCGGGGTGCTCTATCTCGTGGGGCTCGCCGTGTTCTTTCTGCTGCCCTCGGCGTTCATCGGCGAGACCCGGATCGCCCTGTTCGCCCTGGCGCCGCAGTGCTTCATCCTGCTGCGGCTGCGCTGGGCGCTGGCCGCCGTGGCCTCCCTCAACCTCCTGCCGGTGGTGGCCTGGGCGCTGGTGCGCCGGCCCGATGCGAACGCTCTGTTCCTCAACTCGCTGTTCGCCGTGGTCACCCTGGCGTTCTCGGCGGTCCTCGGAAGCTGGATCATCATGGTCGTCGACCAGAGCGGGGAACGCGCCGCGCTCATCGCCGAACTGGAGGCGAGCCGGGAGGAGGTGGCGCGGCTGTCCGCGGCGCACGGCGCCCTCGCCGAGCGGGAGCGGCTGTCCCGGGAGATCCACGACACCCTCGCCCAGGGCTTCACCAGTCTGCTGATGCTCGTTCAGGCCGTGGAGTCGGAGGTCGAACGCGATGTGCCGCTGGCCCGCCGCCATCTGGATCTGATGGCCCGTACCGCGCGCGAGAATCTGGCCGAGGCGCGCGCCCTGGTCGCCGGGGCGGGCCCGGCCGGACTGGACGGCAGCTCGCTGCCCGACGCGGTGCGGCGGCTGGCCGCGCGGCACGAGGAGGAGACAAGCGCCCCCGCCCGGGTCGAGGTGTCGGGGGCGGTCCGTCCGCTGTCCGCCGGGGTGGAGGTGGTGGCGCTGCGCTCGTGCCAGGAGGCGCTGGCCAACGTCCGTCGGCACGCCGGTCCCCGCGCCGCGGTCGCGCTGGAGCTGGACTACGGCGAGGAGGTGCTGCGGGTGCGGATCCGGGACACCGGGCGCGGCTTCGACCCTGCGGTCCCGCACGGCGGATACGGCCTCACGGGGCTGCGCGCCCGCGCCCGGGAGGCGGGCGGCACGGCCGAGGTGCGGGGCGTACCGGGCGCGGGCACGACGGTGGCGGTCGAACTGCCGGTACGGGCGCCCGCAGCGGCGCCCGCGGGGAAGGGAAGCACACGGTGATCCGGATACTGATCGCGGACGACCACCCGGTGGTACGGGAGGGGCTGCGCGGGATGCTCAGCGCCGAACCCGGTCTGGAGGTTGTCGGCGAGGCGGCCAGCGGGCCGCGCGCGGAGGCGCTCAGCGCCTCGCTGCTGCCCGATGTGGTGCTGATGGACCTGCGGATGCCGGACGGCGACGGGGTGGACTCGATCGCCCGGATGACCGCGGCCCGACTGCCCTGCCGGGTGATCGTCCTGACCACGTACGAGACGGACGGCGACATCCTGCGCGCGGTGGAGGCCGGGGCGGCGGGCTACCTGCTCAAAGACATGCCCCGCGCCGAACTGGCCGAGGCGATCCGCTCGGCCGCCCGCGGGGAGACGGTGCTGGCCCCGTCCGTCGCCGCCCGGCTGGTGGACCGGCTCCGGGACCGGCCCGAGCGGCCGCGGCTGTCGGAGCGCGAGACGGCCGTGCTGCGGCTGGTCGCCGAGGGCTGTACCAACGCGGAGATCGGCCGTCGGCTGTACATCGGCGAGTCCACGGTGAAGACGCATCTGCTGCGGTCCTTCACCAAGCTCGGCGTGGACGACCGTACGGCCGCGGTCACGAGCGCGATGCGGCTGGGGCTGCTGTGAGAGCCGTGCCCCGTCACACCGGCGCACCGTGCCCCGTCACACCGGCCATGGGTGACGGGGCACGGTCAGCGGTCAGGCGAGTTTGGTGCGGAGGGTGGGGACGACCTTGTCGAGGGGGACCGGGGTCTGCTCGCCGGACTCCATGTCCTTGAGCTGGACCACGCCCTCGGCGAAGTCACGCTCACCGGCGACGATCGCGTAGCGGGCGCCGCTGCGGTTGGCGGCCTTCATGGCGGCCTTGAGACCCTTGCCGCCGTAGGCGAAGTCCGTGGCGATGCCCGCCGCGCGGAGCTCGGCCACCACACCGAAGAGGATCTTCCGGGCCTCCTCGCCGAGCGGCACGGCGAAGACGCTGGTGGCGTCGGGCAGATCCAGTGCGATGCCCTCGGCCTCCAGGGCCAGCACCGTGCGGTCCACGCCGAGCGCCCAGCCGACCGAGGGCAGCGCGGGGCCGCCGATCATCTCGGAGAGGCCGTCGTAGCGGCCGCCGCCGCCGACCGCGGACTGCGAGCCGAGGCCGTCGTGGACGAACTCGAAGGTGGTGCGGGTGTAGTAGTCCAGACCGCGGACCAGCTTGGGGTCGTCCTCGAAGGTCACGCCCTGTGCGCTGATCAGCTCGCGCACCTCGGCGTGGTAGGCGCGGCACGCTTCGCACAGGTGGTCGCGCAGCAGGGGGACGCCGGTGAGCTGCTTCTGGACGGCGTCGCGCTTGTCGTCCAGCACCCGCAGCGGGTTGATCTCGATCCGGCGGCGGGTGTCCTCGTCGAGGTCCAGGCCGCGCAGGAACTCCTGGAGGGCGGCCCGGTAGACGGGGCGGCACTCGGAGTCGCCCAGTGAGTTCAGCAGGATGCGGAAGTCGCGCAGTCCCAGCGAGCGGTAGGCGTCGTGGGCCAGCAAGATCAGCTCGGCGTCGAGCGCCGGGTCCTCGGCGCCGATCGCCTCGGCGCCGACCTGGGAGAAGTGGCGGTAACGGCCCTTCTGCGGGCGCTCGTAGCGGTAGTACGAGCCGGAGTACCAGAGCTTGACCGGCAGGGATCCGGCCTTGTGCAGATTGGCCTCCAGGGCGGCGCGCAGCACCGAGGCGGTGCCCTCGGGGCGCAGCGCGAGCTCGTCGCCGCCCTTGGTGGTGAGGGTGTACATCTCCTTGGTCACGATGTCGGTGGACTCCCCGACACCGCGCGCGAAGAGCTCCACGTTCTCGAAGCCGGGGGTCTCGACATAGCCGTAGCCGGACCGCCGCAGCGGAGCCGCGATGGCCTCGCGCACCGCGAGATAGGTCGCGGAGACCGGCGGAATCAGGTCATAGGTGCCCCGGGGGGCCTTGAAGGTGCTCACGGTACGTCTCTCGTCACATTCCTCGTCGCGGAGCCGGCTCCTGGGTGCCGCCTCCGAGGCCGGCGGCCACCTCCCGCAGAAAGGGGTTGGTGGCGCGCTCGCGGCCGATGCTGGTCTGGGGGCCGTGGCCGGACAGCACCACGGTCGAGTCGTCGAGCGGCAGGACCACACGGGCCAGCGACTCGAGGATCTCGGCGTGGTCGCCGCCGGGCAGATCGGTGCGTCCGATGGAGCCGGCGAACAACAGGTCGCCCGAGAAGAAGACGGACGGGATGTCCGCCTGCTCGGGCATCCGGAAGGTCACCGACCCCTTGGTATGGCCCGGCGCGTGCGCGACGGTCAGCTCCAGCCCGGCGAGCTTCAGCTCGGCGCCGTCGGCCAGCTCCTTAACGTCGTCCGGTTCGCCCACGGTCAGCTCGCCCAGCAGCGGCAGTCCGATGGAGCGGCCGAGGGCCTTCTCGGGGTCGCTCATCATGAAGCGGTCCGCCGGGTGGATCCAGGCCGGTACGTCATGGGCGCCGCAGACCGGGACCACCGAGGCGACGTGGTCGAGGTGGCCGTGGGTGAGGACGACGGCGACGGGCTTGAGCCGATGCTTGGCGACCGCCTCCTCGACTCCTTGGGCCGCCTGATGGCCCGGGTCGATGATGACGCACTCCTCGCCGGCGGCGGGGGCGACCAGGTAGCAGTTGGTCCCCCAGGCCCCGGCGGGGAACCCGGCAATGAGCACGATCGTCCTTAAGAGTCGTCCGGCAGAAGAATGTCGGCAGCTCCAGAGCCTACCGGCGGCGGCCCTGCCACAGCTAACCCGTATACGGTACGGCCGAGCGATCAGTCATGAGACCGACGGCATACGCCATGAGGAGACGACCCGGTGGTCAGTAACGAGCAGCGGCGGCGGCAACTCGCCCGGGAGAAGTACCTTCGGCAGCAGGCCCGGCGCCAGCAGGCCCGGGACAAAGCGCGCCGCCGCAACACGGTGATCGCCTCGACGCTGGCCGTGGTGCTGGCGGCGGGCGGTGCGGTGGCGACCGTGGGCGCGCTGTCCGGGGGCGGCGACGACAACAAGAAGGACGACTCCGCCGCGACGCCGCCCACGCCACAGCCGACGAAGAAGGGGCCGGACCCCTGCGCCGCGGGGGCGAAGAAGGTCGAGGGCGAGAAGCCGAAGAAGATGACCTGGAAGAAGGAGCCCGCGGTCACCATCGACAAGGCGGCCTCGTACACCATGAAGCTGGAGACGACCTGTGGGGACATCTCCATCGATATGAAGGCGGACAAGGCGCCGCACACGGTCAACTCCTTCAACTTCCTGGCGAAGAAGGGCTACTTCGACCACACGAAGTGCCACCGGCTGACCAACCAGGGCATCTATGTCCTCCAGTGCGGCGATCCGCAGGGCACCGGTGCCGGCGACCCGGGCTACACCATCCCGGACGAGAACCTGAAGGACCCCTCGCTCAAGGGGAACGTCTACCCGGCGGGCACGGTCGCGATGGCCAACCAGTACAACGCCCAGGCCAAGAAGGGCCGGAACAGCGGCGGCAGCCAGTTCTTCCTCGTCTACCAGGACAGCCAGCTGCCGCCGGACTACACCCCCTTCGGCACGCTGACCAAGGACGGGATGAAGGTCCTGAAGAAGATCAGCAAGGCGGGCGCCGCCCCGCCGGACCAGATGGGGAACACCGCCCCGAACGCCACCGTGAAGATCAACAAGGCGACGGTCGCCTCGTCCTGAGGCCCCTGACGTGCGTACTGCGAAATTTCGGTCGCGCAGGATACGGACAGCCGGGGCACCGTTCGCCTATGTTGGCGTTGTGTAGGGTGCCCGTCCCGATGGCTGCCACCCTGCTGTGAGACCGGCTCGGGCGTTTCCCGGCCGGAAGAAACTGTGGACGATGCCGGCGGGCCGCGCGCCCGCCCCGGCATCATGTGGAGGAGGCGCTGTGAGCAGCGAGCCTTGGGGCCGCGTCGACGAGGCGGGGACCGTGTACGTGCGTACGGCCGACGGCGAGCAGGTCGTCGGGTCGTGGCAGGCGGGATCTCCGGACGAGGCCCTCGCCTACTTCGAGCGCAAGTACGACGGCCTGGTCGTCGAGATCGGCCTCCTCGAGCGCCGGGTGAAGAACACCGATCTGTCCGCCAAGGACGCGACGACCGCCCTCGAGCACATCCGGCAGCAGGTCGACGAGCACCATGTGGTCGGGGATCTGGACGCGCTCAGGAAGCGGCTCGACAAGCTCGCCGAGGATGTCGAGAAGCGCCGTGAGCAGCGCAAGGCGGCCAAGGCCCACCAGACCGAGGAGGCCCGCAGGTCCAAGGAGGCGCTGGTCGCCGAGGCCGAGGAGCTGGCCGCCAGCGAGCAGTGGCGGGCCGCCGGGGAGCGGCTGCGCGCCCTGGTCGACACCTGGAAGGGCCTGCCGCGGCTCGACCGCAAGACCGACGACGAGCTGTGGCACCGCTTCTCGCACGCCCGCTCGGCCTTCTCCAAGCGGCGCAAGGCGCACTTCGCGTCGCTGGACGCACAGCGCGAGGAGGCCCGGCAGACCAAGGAGAAGTTGGTCGCCGAGGCCGAGGCGCTGTCCGGCTCCACCGACTGGGGGCCCACGGCCGCCCGGTACCGCGAGCTGATGTCGGACTGGAAGGCCGCGGGCCGTGCGCAGCGCGAGGCCGAGGACGACCTGTGGAACCGCTTCCGCGGGGCGCAGGACATCTTCTTCCAGGCCCGCGGCGAGGTCTTCGCCGAGCGCGACGCCGAGCAGCGGGAGAACCTGACCCGCAAGGAGGAGCTGGTCGTCGAGGCGGAGAAGCTGCTGCCGATCTCCGATCTGAAGGCGGCCCGTGCGGCCTTCCGGTCGGTCAACGAGCGGTGGGAGTCCATCGGCCATGTGCCGCGGGACTCCCGGGCGCGGATCGAGGGACGGCTGCACGCGGTCGAGCGCGCCCTCCAGGACGCCGAGGACGTGGAGTGGCGGCGGACCAACCCCGAGGCGCGGGCGCGTGCCGCGGGGCTGACCGGCCAGCTCCAGGACGCGGTGGACAGGCTGCGCGGGCAGATCGACGCGGCCCGCGCGGCGGGGAACAACGCCAAGGCCGACAAGCTGGCCAAGGAGCTGGAGGGGCGGCAGGCGCTGCTGGACCAGGCGCTCAAGGGCCTGGAGGAGTTCGGCGGCTGACGAGCCCCGTACCCACGACAACGGCGGCCCCGGATCACCGGGGCCGCCGTTGTCGGTGCTGTACGCCGTCTGTGGGCCCGGACTCAGCGCTGGCGGGCCGAGGTGACCCGGTACACGTCGTAGACGCCCTCGACGCCGCGTACGGCCTTCAGGACGTGCCCCAGGTGCTTGGGGTCGCCCATCTCGAAGGTGAAGCGCGAGGTGGCCACCCGGTCACGGGAGGTCTGCACGGCCGCGGACAGGATGTTGACGTGCTGGTCGGACAGGACGCGGGTGACGTCCGACAGCAGCCGGGACCGGTCCAGCGCCTCGACCTGGATGGCGACCAGGAAGACCGACGACTGGGTGGGCGCCCATTCGACGTCGAGGATGCGCTCGGGCTGCTGGGAGAGCGAGTCCACGTTGACGCAGTCGGCGCGGTGCACCGAGACGCCGCTGCCGCGGGTGACGAAGCCGATGATGGGGTCGCCCGGCACCGGCGTACAGCAGCGGGCCAGCTTGACCCAGACGTCCTCGACGCCCTTGACCACCACACCGGGGTCGGCGCTGGAGCGGCGCTTGGAGCGGCGGATGGGCGGGGTGGTCTCGGCGATGTCCTCGTTGGCGGCCTCCTCGCCGCCGAGGGCCTGGACCAGCTTGTTGACCACGTTCTGCGCGGAGACATGGCTCTCGCCGATGGCCGCGTAGAGCGAGGAGATGTCGGGGTAGCGCATCTCATGGGCCAGGGTGACCAGTGAGTCACCGGTGAGGATGCGCTGGATGGGCAGGTTCTGCTTGCGCATGGCCCGGACGATCGCGTCCTTGCCCTGCTCGATCGCCTCGTCGCGGCGCTCCTTGGAGAACCAGGCGCGGATCTTGTTCCGGGCGCGCGGGGACTTCACAAAGCCCAGCCAGTCGCGGGAGGGCCCGGCGCCGGCCGCCTTGGAGGTGAAGACCTCGACGAGATCGCCGTTGTCGAGGGTGGACTCCAGCGGCACCAGACGGCCGTTGACCCGGGCCCCGATGGTGCGGTGGCCGACCTCGGTGTGCACGGCGTAGGCGAAGTCCACCGGGGTGGCCCCGGCCGGCAGCGCTATGACATCGCCCTTGGGCGTGAAGACGAAGACCTCGTTGCGCGAGAGGTCGAAGCGCAGGGACTCCAGGAACTCGCCGGGGTCCTCGGTCTCCTTCTGCCAGTCCAGGAGCTGCCGCAGCCACGCCATGTCGTTGATGGCGTCGTCCTTGCCGGCCTTGCGGGGCACGTCGGTGCGCACCTTGGAGGCGCCCGCGACGGCCTCCTGCTTGTACTTCCAGTGCGCGGCGATGCCGTACTCGGCGCGGCGGTGCATGTCGAAGGTGCGGATCTGGAGCTCGACCGGCTTGCCGCTGGGCCCGATGACCGTCGTGTGCAGCGACTGGTACATGTTGAACTTGGGCATCGCGATGTAGTCCTTGAACCGCCCGGGCACCGGGTTCCACCGCGCGTGGATGGTCCCGAGCGCCGCGTAGCAGTCGCGGACGGTGTCGACGAGGACGCGAATACCCACCAGGTCGTAGATCTCGGCGAAGTCGCGGCCGCGCACGATCATCTTCTGGTAGACGGAGTAGTAGTGCTTGGGCCGCCCGGTGACGGTGGCCTTGATGCGCGCGGCCCGCAGATCGCCCTGGACCTGGTCGGTGACGACGGCCAGGTACTCATCGCGCTTGGGCGCCCGCTCCGCGACCAGCCGCACGATCTCGTCGTACATCTTGGGGTAGAGGATCGCGAAGGCGAGGTCCTCCAGCTCCCACTTGATGGTGTTCATGCCCAGGCGGTGGGCGAGCGGGGCGTAGATCTCCAGGGTCTCGCGGGCCTTCTTCTCCTGCTTCTCCCGCTTGAGGTAGCGCATGGTGCGCATGTTGTGCAGCCGGTCGGCCAGCTTGATGACCAGGACCCGGGGGTCCTTGGCCATGGCGACGACCATCTTGCGCACCGTCTCGGCCTGGGCCGCCTCGCCGAACTTGACCTTGTCCAGCTTGGTGACGCCGTCGACGAGCAGGGCGACCTGGTCGCCGAAGTCACGGCGCAGGGTGTCCAGGCCGTACTCGGTGTCCTCGACGGTGTCGTGCAGCAGCCCGGCCATCAACGTGGCCGGATCCATACCCAGCTCGGCGAGGATCGTGGTGACCGCGAGGGGGTGGGTGATGTACGGATCGCCGCTCTTGCGCTTCTGGCCGCGGTGCCAGCGCTCGGCCACCTGGTACGCGCGCTCGATCTGGCGCAGCGTCCCGGCGTCGGCCTTGGGGTCGTTGCCGCGGACGATGCGCAGCAGGGGCTCCAGCACCGGGTTGTACGGGCTGGAGCGCTGGACGCCGAGGCGGGCCAGCCGGGCCCGGACGCGGTTGGAGGAGCCCGAGCGGGGCGCGGGGCCGGGCGTCGGGCGGGCGGCCGTGGACGGCAGGCCGTTCCCGCGGCTCGCGGCGGGCCGCGGGCTCTTCTGCTCGGTGCCGCTCGCCGCCGGGCTGTCACCGCTGTTCCGGGGCGTGCCGGAGGCCGCCGTCGGCTGGGCGGCGGTCGGTGCGTCCGGCTTCGCGGAGCGGGATTCTCCCGGACGGACGGGGGGCGAGAGCGGCTGGGCCTCGTCTGGCAAGAGCACTCCTCAAGCGGTCCGGACCTCAAGAGGTCGGACTGCCATGGTATCGATCCCGCCACTCCGCTTGCCTGTCGGTCGGGCGGACCAGGCGGTGCCGGGCATGACGGAGGGCGGGGACCCGGAATGATCGCAGGTCCCCGCCCTCCGGCGGCGGTATCGGGCCGATACCGCTCAGATGGTGATGAGAGCCTCCAGCGGGGCGCTGTCGAGCGAGCCCAGCAGTCGGCCGCGGCCTTGGAGGAAGCCGAGCTCCAGCAGGACGGCGACCCCAGCGACCTGGGCGCCGGCCCGTCGGATCAGCTGGAGGGACGCCTCGGCGGTGCCACCGGTGGCCAGCACGTCGTCGATGACCAGGACCCGGTCGCCCGGGGCGAGGGCGTCGGCGTGTATCTCGATCTCCGCGGTGCCGTACTCCAGCTCGTACGACTGGCCCAGGGTCGCCCCGGGGAGCTTCCCGGCCTTGCGCACGGGGACGAAGCCGACTCCGGCGCGGACGGCGGCCGGGGCGCCGAGGATGAAGCCCCGCGCCTCCAGGCCCACGACCTTGTCCGCCCGGTGCCGGGTGGCCAGCGTGGCCAGTGCGTCGGTCAGCGCGGTGAACGCGGCGGGGTCCGCCAGCAGCGGGGTGATGTCCTTGAACATCACTCCCGGCTTCGGATAGTCCGGCACGTCCTGGATCCGGCTGAGCAGCAGTCCGCGCAGCTCCTCGGCGGCATGGCCGCCGAATCCGTCCGCGCCGCCCGGCTCACCGGTCGCGGCGCTCGTCGTCCCGGCGCTCATCGGCGCTTGCCCGACGGTCGGCCGCGGCCCCGGTTGCGCGAGGCGGGCTGACGACGCTGGCCGACGACACCGGCGGAAGCCGCCGCGGCGTCCTCGAGGTCCGGACCGTCATCGCCCTCTTCTGCCGACCGGTCGCCGGCGGCGTCGGCCTTGGCGGCCGCGGCGCGCTTGGCGCGCACCCGCTTGGCCAGGGCCTTCATCCGCGGGTCGCGCTCCTTCAGATCGGCGACGAGCGGAGTGGCGATGAAGATCGAGGAGTAGGCACCGGCGGCCAGGCCGACGAACAGCGACAGCGAGATGTCGTTGAGCATGCCCGCGCCGAGCAGACCGCCACCGATGAACAGCAGCGCACCGACCGGCAGCAGCGCCACGACCGTGGTGTTGATGGACCGCACCAGGGTTGAGTTGAGGCTGCGGTTGGCGACCTCGCTGTAGGTGAAGCGGTTCTGTTTGGTGAGGTCCTTCGACGCTTCCTTGAGGCCGTCGAAGACCACGACGGTGTCGTAGAGCGAATAACCGAGGATCGTGAGCAGACCGATCACGGTACCGGGGGTGACTTCGAAGCCGACCAGCGCGTAGACCCCGACGGTGATGGTGATGTCGTGGATCAGCGCGATCAGGGCGGCGATGGCCATCCGCCATTCGAAGGCGATGGCGAGATAGATCACCACCAGCACCATGAAGATCGCCAGACCCTGCCATGCCTTGCTGGCGATCTGCTCGCCCCAGCTCGGGCCGACCAGCTGGGTGTCGATCTTGCTGGTCGAGACGTCGAGCTTCTTGGACAGCGCCTCCTGGACCGGCAGCGCCTCCTTGGTGCCCAGCTCGCTGATCTGGATCCGCAGGCCCCCGCGGCCGAGCTCCTGGACGACCACGGTGTGGTCATTGGCCGCCTGCTCGGCGGTGTGCCGGATCTCGGAGGTCGAGACGCTGGTGTTGGGCGTGGTGAAGACGGCGCCGCCGGAGAACTCGATGCCCATGTTGAGGCCGCGCACCGCCAGGCCGACGATGGCCGTGATGGTGATCAGTATCGAGACGGCGTACCAGATCTTGCGCTTGCCGACGAAGTCGTAACCGACGTCGCCTCGGTAGAGCCTGGCGCCGAGAGTGCCGAGTCGCGACATCTCACGCCTCCTTCGTGTCGGCGGGGGCGGCGGAACGGCGCCGGCGCAGGGGCGGTTTGGCTCCCAGGCGCTCGGGGTCCAGACCGGACCACGGGTGGCCGTTACCGAAGAACGGGCGGCGAGCGAGGATCGACATCAGCGGCTTGGTGAACAGGAACACCACCGCGACATCGAGCAGCGTGGTCAGACCCAGGGTGAAGGCGAAGCCCTGCACCTTGCCGACGGTGACGATGTAGAGCACCGCGGCGGCCAGGAACGACACGAAGTCGGAGACCAGGATGGTGCGCCGGGCCCGCGGCCAGCCGCGCTCGACGGCGGGACGCAGCGAGCGGCCTTCCCGGATCTCGTCACGGATGCGTTCGAAGTAGACGATGAACGAGTCCGCGGTGATACCGATGGCCACGATCGCGCCGCAGACGGCCGGGAGGTTCAGCGCGAAGCCGATACCGGGGCCGAGCAGCACCATGATCGTGTACGTGAGGATCGCGGAGACCCCGAGGCTGGCCATGGCCACCAGGGCCAGACCGCGGTAGTAGATGACCAGGTAGAGCACGACCAGGGCCATACCGATGGCACCGGCGATCAGGCCCGCCTGGAGCTGCTCACCGCCGAGGGCGGCGGAGACGGTGGTCTCGTCCGCGATGTCGAAGGACAGCGGCAGCGCACCGTAGGACAGGACGTTGGCCAGGTCCTCGGAGCTCTGCTGGGTGAAGCCGCCGGAGATGGTGGCGCGGCCACCGGTGATCGACTGGCTGACCGAGGGGGCGGAGACGACCTCGCCGTCGAGGGTGATCGCGAAGCGGTTCTGCGGGTCCTGCTTGGCCGCCAGCTCGCCGGTCACATCGGCGAACTTCTTGGCGCCCTTGTTGTTGAAGTCGAGCTGCACGATCCAGCCCGAGGCGTTCTGGCTCTCGAAGACGGACGAGGCGTCGTCGACATCGGTGCCCTCGACCTTGGAGGGGCCCAGCACGTACTTGGCGTCGCCCTTCTGGCCACAGGCGATGATGGAGTCGCTGGGCTTGGCGTTGGCCGCCTTCTCGGCCGCCGCGGCACGGCCCTTCTTGGTGGTGCAGTCCAGCGCGGCGAATTCCTTGGCCAGGTTGTTCTGGTTGTCCGGGGCCGAGGGCTTCTTGGTCTCGCCACCCTTGGGGGACTTCGACGGGTCGGCCGTCGGCGTCTTGTCCGCCTTCAGCGCGCCCGGGACGGCACGGCCCTGGGTGCTGGCGCTCGAGGACGGAGTGGTCGAGGGCTTACCGCTCTCCTCGCCCTTCTTGTCGCCCTGCTTGCCCTTGTCACCCTTGCCGCTGGCGGTGGGGGTCGGGGTGGGCTCGGGGGTCTTCCCGCCGGAGGCGGTGGAGGCGGTCACCGGCCGGAAGTAGAGCTGGGCGGTGGTGCCGACCTGCTGCCGGGCCTGCTTCGCGTTCATCCCCTTGGGGATGTTCACGATGATGTGCTTGTCGCCCTGCGTCTGGACCTCGGACTCGGTCACGCCCAGACCGTTGACACGCCGCTCGATGATGCTGACGGCGGTGTTCATGTTGTCCGTGTTGATCGCGTTGGGCTTGCCCGGCTGGTTCTTGGCCTCCAGCGTGAAGCTGGTGCCGCCCGCGAGGTCGATGCCCAGCCGCGGCGTGGTGTGACCGGAGAGGAACATCCCCCCGGTGAGCGCCACGATGGCGATCAGGATCACGGCCAGGGCGCGTCCGGGCCTGCCCTGTGACCCGGGTGACCTGCGGCCCTTCTTCGGTGCTGCCACCTTGTCGTATCTCCCTGTCCAACCGCCCCGCACCCGGGGTGCGCCAAGCGGCCACGAAGTCTTGTGGGGGACGGCCCTTGCGAGGCCCTAACCGTCCGGGAACCGCGGCACGCCGAGCGGTGGGCGCCGCGGTTCCCAGTACGTGTCTACTTCGCGTCGGTGCTGTCGTCCCGCTTGTCGCCGTTGGACGCGTCGGCCGTGTCGGCGTCGTCCTTGCCGAGGTCGATCTTCTTGACGTCGTCCTCGACGGCCTCATCGGCCGGGACGTCGTCGGATCCATCGGCGGGGGCCGCACCGGTCAGGGAGGAGGCGTCGTCGGGAACGACAGGGCTGTGGCCGTCGGTCTCGGGGTCGATGCCGTGGACGATGCGGTTGTACTCCTCATCCGGCAGGACCGCGCCCACGGCGTTCTTCGCGAAGATCGCGTGCACGCCAGGGGCCACCTCGAGGAGGACCGTGTCGTCGTTGATCTCCTTGACCGTGGCGTACATGCCACCGATGGTCCGCACGCCGGTGCCCGGCTGGAGGTCATCGCGCATCTGCGCGGCCTGGCGCTGCTTGTTCTTGGCCGATCGGGTCACCAGGAACATAGCCCCGATGAGCACGATGAACGGCAGGAGAGACACGATATTCACGGGACGGAAATTCCTTCACACGACCGCGGGGAGCGGCCTGGTTTTCGGGGATGGGATACGCCGCACGGTTCCCGGACGGCATACGGACGGCATCGGCGGAGTCTAAGCGAGCCCGCGCCAATGGAACAACGCCCGGCATGGCGTCGGGGTTCCTGACGCCGTCATTATTCGCTCTTCACGCCATGATGCAGGAGAACCGCGCCTTCATGCCTCGAAGAGACCCGTCTGGCCGCCCGCGCCGGTCTGCTGGGGCGGGGTGAGGCCCATATGGGCCCAGGCCGCGGGCGTGCCGACGCGCCCCCGGGGCGTACGGGCCAGCAGCCCCTCCCGCACCAGAAAGGGCTCGGCGACCTCCTCGACCGTCTCGCGCTCCTCCCCCACGGCGACCGCCAGGGTGGACAGCCCGACCGGGCCGCCGCCGAACAGCTTGAGCAGGGCGCTGAGCACCGCGCGGTCCAGCCGGTCCAGCCCGCGTCCGTCCACGTCGTAGACGGCCAGGGCACTGGCGGCGATCTCGCGAGTGATCACACCGTCGGCCTTGACCTGGGCGTAGTCACGCACCCGGCGCAGCAGACGGTTGGCGATCCGGGGGGTGCCGCGGGACCGCCCGGCGATCTCGGCGGCGCCCTCGGGCGCGATGATGACGTCGAGCAGCCCGGCGGAGCGGTGGATGACGCGCTCCAGCTCGGCCGGGGCGTAGAACTCCATATGGCCGGTGAAGCCGAAGCGGTCGCGCAGCGGGGGCGGCAGCAGCCCGGCCCGGGTGGTCGCCCCGACCAGGGTGAACGGCGGAAGCTCCAGGGGGATGGCGGTGGCGCCGGGACCCTTGCCGACGATCACATCGACCCGGAAGTCCTCCATCGCCATGTAGAGCATCTCCTCGGCGGGCCGGGACATGCGGTGGATCTCGTCCAGGAACAGCACCTCGCCCTCGGTGAGCGAGGACAGGATCGCGGCGAGATCGCCCGCGTGCTGGATGGCGGGGCCGGAGGTGATGCGGATCGGGGCGCTCATCTCGGCGGCGATGATCATCGAGAGGGTGGTCTTGCCGAGCCCGGGGGCGCCGGAGAGCAGGACGTGGTCGGCGGTGGCGCCGCGCTGCCGGGCCGCCTTGAGCACCAGGTCCAACTGCTCGCGCACCCGCTCCTGGCCGACGAACTCACCGAGGTCCTTGGGCCGCAGCGCGGCCTCCACCGCCTGGTCATCGCCATCGGCGTCGGCGCCCACCAGCCGTCCGCCCGCTCCGGCGGACAGTTCCTCGGCGGTGTCCGGTGCGGTCTCGTCCCAGTTCACTGCGTTTCGCCTCGCGATGTCGTGTCAAGCGGTGCCACCGGTCGCGCCCCGGCGCGACGACGGCCGGTCACCGTGTGCGGTTCAGGGTCTGGAGGGCGGCCCGCAGCAGCTGGGCCACCTGGGGCGGGCCGGCGAGGGCCTCGGCCTGCGGGGTGACGGCGGCAACCGCCTCGTCCGCCTCACGCGGGGCGTAGCCGAGGCCCACCAGGGCGGTGTGCAGCTGATCGCTCCAGCCCGTGGAGGGGGCGGGGCGGGCGCCGGGCACGGCGGAGCCGACCGGCTCGCCGAGCCGGTCCCTGAGCTCCAGCAGCAGCTTCTGGGCGCCCTTCTTGCCGATGCCGGGGACGGCCGTGAGCGCCTTCTCGTCCCCGGTGGAGACGGCGATCCGCAGCGCGTCCGGGGTGTGGACGGCCAGCATGGCCTGGGCGAGCCGGGGGCCGACCCCGCTGGCGGTCTGGAGCAGCTCGAAGACCTGGCGCTCGTCGTCGTCCGCGAAGCCGTAGAGGGTGAGGGAGTCCTCGCGGACGACCAGGGAGGTGGCGAGCCGGGTCTGCTCGCCGAGCCGCAGCCCGGACAGGGTGCCCGGGGTGCACTGGAGCGCCAGGCCGACGCCGCCGACCTCGACGACGGCGGAGTCCGGGGCGAGGGACGCGACCGGGCCGGAGACGAACGCGATCATGGGAGACGGCCTTTCGTGGTGCGGTGGGCGGCGACGGCCCGCTGGAGGCGGTTGACCGCGGGTGCCCGCCAGATGTGGCAGATGGCGAGCGCCAGGGCGTCGGCGGCGTCGGCCGGCTTGGGGGGTGCGTCGAGCCGCAGCAGGCGGGTGACCATGGCGCCGACCTGGGCCTTGTCCGCCCGTCCCGATCCGGTGATGGCCGCCTTGACCTCGCTGGGGGTGTGCAGCGCGACCGGCAGCCCGCGACGGGCCGCACAGAGCATCGCGACGGCGCTCGCCTGGGCGGTGCCCATGACGGTGCGCACATTGTGCTGGCTGAACACCCGCTCCACGGCGACGAATTCGGGCCGGTGGGCGTCGAGCCACTCCTCGATGCCGCGCTCGATCAGGACGAGGCGATCGGCGATCTCGCTGTCCGCCGGGGTGCGCACGACGCCAACGCCCAGCATCCGCAGGGGACGTCCCGCGACCCCCTCGACCACGCCGATGCCGCACCGGGTCAGCCCCGGGTCCACGCCCAGCACCCGCACGACGCTCCTCCCCTCACCGCCGCTTCGATCAGCTGCTGACGCAGGCTAGCGGCTGCCACCGACAACGCCGACGGGCCGGTGGGGTGTGTCCCCGCCGACCCGCCCAATTCGCGTGTACTGATGGGCCCTCAGGCGTCCACGTTGGCCATGACCTCATCGGAGACATCGAAGTTGGCGAAGACGTTCTGCACGTCGTCGCTGTCCTCGAGCGCGTCGATCAGCTTGAAGATCTTGCGCGCGCCGTCCTCTTCGAGCTGCACCTGCATGGTGGGCACGAAGTTGGCCTCGGCCGAGTCGTAGTCGATGTCCTGCTCCTGGAGCGCGCTGCGGACCGCGACCAGGTCGGTGGCCTCGCTGATGACCTCGAAGGACTCACCGAGGTCGTTGACCTCCTCGGCGCCCGCGTCCAAGACCGCGCCGAGCACGTCGTCCTCGCTCAGCTCACCCTTGGGGACGATCACCACGCCCTTGCGGTTGAACAGGTAGGAGACCGAACCCGGGTCGGCCATCGAGCCGCCGTTGCGGGTCATCGCGACGCGTACGTCGGAGGCGGCGCGGTTGCGGTTGTCGGTGAGGCACTCGATGAGCACCGCGACACCGTTCGGACCGTAGCCCTCGTACATGATCGTCTCGTAGTCGGCGCCGCCCGCTTCCAGGCCGGCACCGCGCTTGACGGCGCTGTCGATGTTCTTGTTCGGAACGGAACTCTTCTTGGCCTTCTGGATGGCGTCGAAGAGCGTCGGGTTTCCGTCCGGGTCAGCACCGCCGGTCCGGGCCGCAACCTCGATGTTCTTGATCAGCTTCGCGAAGAGCTTGCCGCGCTTGGCATCGATCACGGCCTTCTTGTGCTTCGTCGTAGCCCATTTAGAGTGGCCGGACATCCGCCTGTCTCCTTCGCGTAACCCAGTGCTGTACGAACGCCTGCGATCCTACCGGGCTCAGCCCCGCGCGGACTGCCGCACCATCTCCACGAAGAGCGCGTGGACGCGGTGGTCGCCGGTCAGCTCGGGGTGGAAGGACGTCGCCAGCACGTGGCCCTGGCGGACCGCGACGGTGTGGCCGTCGAACGTCGCCAGCACCTCGGCGGCGGCGCCCACGGACTCCACCCACGGCGCGCGGATGAAGATACCCTCGACCGGGCCGCCGTCGATGCCCTTGACCTCGATCCCGGCCTCGAAGGACTCGTTCTGACGGCCGAAGGCGTTACGGCGGACGATCATGTCGATACCGCCGATGGTCTCCTGGTCGTCACGGCCGTCGAGGATCTTGTCCGCGACCATGATCATGCCCGCGCAGGTGCCGTACACCGGCATGCCCGCGCGCACCCGCTCGCGCAGCGGCTCCAGCAGCCCGAAGATCACCGTCAGCTTGGACATGGTGGTCGACTCGCCACCGGGGATCACCAGTCCGGCGACCTCGGCGAGCTCCTCGGGACGGCGGACGGGCCGGGCCGGAGCCCCGGCCGCGGCGAGCGCGGCGAGATGTTCACGGACGTCGCCCTGGAGGGCGAGCACGCCGATCACGGGGGCGTCATCGGCCGTGGACGGCGCCGACGGCGCGGACGCGGGAGTCGGGGACGCGGGAGTCGAGGAAGACACGGAGCGAAGACCTCTCGGGACGTCAGGGGCACCACGCGTCCGCCGGGACGCGTGGTGCCGGGTGGTGCCGGTGCGGTGGTCGATGACCAGCCGGGTTACCAGCCGCGCTGGGCGTAACGCTCGCTCTCGGGGAGGGTGTCGCAGTTGATGCCGACCATGGCCTCACCGAGGTCGCGGGACACATCCGCGATGACCTTCGGGTCGTCGTAGAAGGTGGTGGCCTTCACGATCGCGGCGGCGCGCTTGGCCGGGTCGCCGGACTTGAAGATGCCGGAGCCGACGAACACGCCCTCCGCGCCGAGCTGGCGCATCAGCGCGGCGTCGGCCGGGGTGGCCACGCCGCCCGCGGAGAACAGCACGACCGGCAGCTTGCCGACCGCGGCGACCTCCTGGACCAGCTCGTACGGGGCGCGCAGCTCCTTGGCCGCCGCGTAGAGCTCGTGGTTGTCCAGTCCGCGCAGCCGGGCGATCTCGCCCTTGATCTGACGCAGGTGGCGCACGGCCTCGACCACGTTGCCGGTGCCGGCCTCGCCCTTGGAGCGGATCATGGCCGCGCCCTCGGCGATCCGGCGCAGGGCCTCGCCCAGGTTGGTGGCACCGCAGACGAACGGCGTGGTGAAGGACCACTTGTCGCTGTGGTTGACCTCGTCGGCCGGGGTGAGGACCTCGGACTCGTCGATGTAGTCGACGCCGAGGGACTGGAGCACCTGGGCCTCGACGAAGTGGCCGATCCGGGACTTGGCCATGACCGGGATGGAGACCGCGTTGATGATCCCGTCGATCATGTCCGGGTCGGACATCCGGGCCACTCCGCCGTCCTTGCGGATATCGGCCGGAACCCGCTCGAGGGCCATGACCGCGACGGCACCGGCGTCCTCGGCGATCTTGGCTTCCTCCGGGGTGACGACGTCCATGATCACGCCACCCTTGAGCTGCTCGGCCATACCGCGCTTGACGCGGGCGGTGCCGGTCGCGGGAGTCTCGGAAGCGGACGTGCTGGCGGGCGTGCTGGACACGGTTTGACCTCACTCGATGATGAAAAGTGCGATGAGCCCATCGTAGGGCCGTTCGACACGCGTTCATGACCCGGCCATTCGGTCCAGGTCGACGGCGCCTGTGCTACAGGGATGACAAAAGCGGCTGGGCACCACGCCCGGCAAGGGCCAATCGGCGGCCGGTGGCTCGAAGGCGGCCACATCCGGAGCCGCGTCCGGAGCCCACGGCATCGGCGGCCCGGGACGACGGTGGCCGGGACGGTGAGCCGGGTCAGTGCCCGGCGCGGGCGGCGAGGGCGGACGGCGGCTCGTCGTCCATCTCGAAGGTCAGCGGGAACGCGGCGTGCCCGGCCAGCCGGAACAAGCGCACCTTGCGGTGGCGGCGCAGCGCCCGGGCCGCGCGTACCGCGTCGTTGTGGAACCGCCGGGCCATCGGCACCCGCCGTACCGCCTCGGTCAGCTCGCCCACCGCCTCCTCGCCACCCGGCGCCTCCCGTACCGCGTCGACCGTCGCGCTCTCCTCGAAGACGGCCCGCAGCGCCTGGCTCAACTCGCTCTCGGCGACCTCCCGGTGCTCCTCCTCGGACTGCCGGGCGGCGTGGGCGGCCTGGTACAGCACCATCGAGGCGGCGGGGTCGAGCACTCCGGCGGTGGCCAGCTCCTGGGCGACCGAGGCGCGGCGCAGCAACTGCGCGTCCAGGGCCGCCCGTGCCGCGTCCAGCCGGCTGTGCAGCCGGTCGAGACGCCCCGCGGTCCAGCTCAGGTAGACGGCGATGACGACGAGCGCGACCGCGATCCAGATCAATGTGCTCACGACGCGCCACGCTACCGTCTGTCCCCCGCGGCCCGACGCCTCAGCCGCCCTGGGGCGCACCCCGGACCCACGACGGTACCGACGCCGGTGGATGCCCGCCGCGCGGGCACAGGCGCGGCCTCAGGCGCACGCCGACTCGAGGACGCAGCGAGATCCCAGCGCCGGCCGCACGCCCTGCTCACGAACGCGCACCCCGGCGCACGCCCGAATACGGCGCGCGCCCGAAGGCTAGCTGTCCTGCCGATCTCCGCGGGCCCGCGACGCCTGGCACCGCGCCTCACCGCGTTGTCGGGATCTTCCGAGTACGCCCAGTACGCGGACGACCCTCCTGCGCTCCTCCCCCAGCTACCGCTGGGAGGTGCCCCCTCACCAGACACCGCGGGCTGATCCACGAAGATCGACGGGACAGGACCTAGTCGCGGGCGAGGCCCAGTCGCGCGCGCAGGCCCGCGCGGTCGTCGGCGCCTACGGAGGCCGCGCCGTCGGTGACCGTCTCGTACACCGCGAGGATGTCCGCGCCGACGGTGGACCAGTCGAAGCGGCGGACATGGCGGCGGCCCCGCTCCCGCAGCTCGGCCACCCGCTCGGGGTTCTCCAGCAGCCGCACGGCGGCCGCGGCGAGCGCGTCGGCGTCCCCGCCAGCGAACAGCTCTCCCGCCGCTCCCCCGTCCAGGACCTGCGCGAACGCGTCCAGATCGCTGGCCAGGACCGCGGCCCCGGCCGACATCGCCTCGACCAGGATGATCCCGAAGCTCTCACCGCCGGTGTTGGGCGCGATGTAGACATCGACGCTGCGCAGCAGCCGCGCCTTGTCCTCGTCGCTGACCATGCCCAGGAACTCCACGCGCTCCCGCATCTCCGCCGGAAGCCCGGCGACCGCCTCCTTCTCGTCGCCGCGCCCGGCGACCAGCAGCCGGGCCCCCGGCCGTGATTCGAAGATCTTCGGCAGTGCGCGCATCAGCACCGGAAGGCCCTTGCGGGGCTCGTCGATCCGGCCGATGAAACCGATCGTGTCCCCCCGCCATTCCTCCTTGGGCTCGGCGTCGGCGAAGAAGTCCACGTCGACACCGTTGGGGATGACCACCGCGTCGCCGCCCAGATGCTCGACCAGCGTGCGCCGGGCGTACTCGCTCACCGCGATCCGCGCGCTGATCTTCTCCAGCGCGGGCTGGAGGATCGGATACGCGGCGATCATGGCGCGGGAGCGGGGGTTGGAGGTGTGGAAGGTGGCGACGATGGGTCCCTGCGCCGCCCAGCAGGCGAGCAGGCCGAGCGAGGGCGAGGTCGGCTCGTGGATGTGGATGACGTCGAAGGCCCCGTCGTGCAGCCAGCGGCGCACCCGCGCGGCGGACAGGAAGCCGAAGTTGAGCCGGGCCACCGAGCCGTTGTACGGCACCGGGACGGCGCGTCCTGCGGAGACGACATAGGGCGGCAGCGGGGTTTCGTCGTCCGCGGGGGCCAGCACCGAGACATGGTGGCCGCGTCGGATCAGGTGATCGGCCAGATCGCGGATGTGGAACTGCACGCCTCCCGGGACGTCCCAGGAGTACGGGCAGACGATGCCGATCCTCACGGTTTCTCCGTTCCGGAGCCGTCGGAGGCCCCCGTCACCGGGCGGGCGGCCGCACCGGCCGCCGGTCGCGGCTCCAGGTCCGCGAGCCACAGGCGCTGGAGCATATGCCAGTCCTCGGGGTGCTCGGCGATCCCCGCCGCGAAGGCGTCGGCGACCTCCTGGGTCATCGCGGCGACCTGTTCGTCGCGGGTACCGGACGCGGGGACCTCGACCGGCGGGTGCACCCTCCCCCGCATGACCGGGGTCGTGTCGTACCAGAGGGTGACCGGCAGCAGCAGGGCGCCCGTCTGGGCCGCCAGCCGGGCGGGCCCGGCCGGCATCTTGGCCCGTTCGCCGAAGAACTCGACCTCCACGCCCGAGGCGGACAGGTCGCGGTCGGCGACCAGGCACACCAGACCACCCGCGCGCAGCCGCCGTGCCAGCGTTCCGAAGGCACTGCCGCCCTGGTGGGGCAGCACCTCCATGCCCAGGCCCTCGCGGTAGGCCACGAAGCGGTCGTACAGCGCCTCCGGCTTCAGCCGCTCGGCGACGGTGGTGAAGGGCACGCCGAGCCGGGTGGTGACCCAGGCCCCGGCGAGGTCGTAGTTGGCCATATGGGGCAGGGCGAGGACCACGCCCCGGCCACTGGCCAGCCCGTCCGTCAGCTGGTGCACGTCCTCGATGTCGAAGCCGGTGCGGATCCGCTCCGGGCTCCAGGCCGGAAGCCGGAAGGACTCCATCCAGTAGCGCATGTAGGAGCGCATCCCGGCACGGGACAGCTCCGCGAGCCGCCGCGCGGAGGCCTCGGGTACGACCCGGGCAAGATTGGCCTCCAGCCGCAGCACGCCCTTACCGCGCCGCTTCCACGCCTGATCGGCTATGCGCTGCCCGAGCCCCGTGGCGACCGGTTCGGGCAACTTCTTGACCGTGCTCCAGCCCAGTCCGTAGAGCGCATCGGTCAGCCGATCCTTCACCGGGCCTCGCCCCCCTGGGGTACCGTCGGCTCCTCCGCGTCCGCCTCGGCGGCCTCGCGGCGCACCGTCACCACCCGCTGCACCAGGGTCACCGCGCTGCCCACGGCGACGATCCACAGCGCGATCGGCAGCAGGATGTCGACATGCGGCACCCCGAACTTGTGCAGTCCGGAGAAGCCGCAGGCGACCAGTGAGATCACCAGTCGTTCGGCACGCTCCACAAGCCCGTTGACGTTCACCGGCAGGCCGATGCTCTCGCCGCGCGCCTTGGTGTACGAGACCACCTGGCCGCTGGCGAGACAGAAGATCGTCACCGCACACAGCACATTGTCGTCGCCCGTCCCGGCGTACCACAACGCCAGGCCACCGAAGATCGCGCCGTCGGCGACCCGGTCGAGGGTGGAGTCCAGGAACGCGCCCCAGCGGCTGGAGCGGCCCAGCTGCCGGGCCATATTGCCGTCGATCAGGTCGGAGAAGACGAAGAGGGTGATGACCACCGTCCCCCAGAAGAACTCCCCCCGGGGGTAGAAGACCAGTGCGCCCGTGATCACACCACCCGTTCCGACGAGGGTCACCGCGTCTGGGCTGACCCCGAGACGGATGAGCAGGGCGGCGAACGGTGTGAGAACACGCGTGAAGAATGCACGCGCGTACTTGTTCAGCATGGCCTTCCCGGTGGGTCGTAATGGGCCGGATGGTCAAACGGCCCCCGGCGGGCCCATCGTAGCCACGCCCTGACGGGGCGCCGCGCACCCGTCGGACGGCTCCCGCACCGGCCTCGGGGTACGCCCGGACGTGTGACGTATGGACGCGCCGTTACCTCGGTGGAAAGCTCGAAGTATCGCGAGGTGTCGACCGGGAGGCGAGACACATGGGCGACAAAACGAATACGCACCCAGGGGCCGCCGGAAGGGCTATGGCGGCCGACCGGCCCAGCTCCCTGAGGAACGTGGTGCTGGTCGGCCACAGCGGGACGGGCAAGACGACTTTGGTGGAAGCCCTCGCACTGGCGACGGGCGCGGTCAACCGGGCGGGCAGAGTCGAGGACGGCGGCTGCCTTTCGGACTACGACGAGATCGAGCACCGGCAGCAGCGCTCGGTGCAGCTGTCCCTGGTCCCCGTCGAATGGGGCGGGATGAAGATCAATCTCCTGGACACCCCGGGGTACGCCGATTTCGTCGGGGAGCTCAGGGCCGGTCTGCGGGCAGCGGACGCGGCCCTTTTTGTTGTCTCCGCGGCCCAGGACGCGCTGGGCATCGCCGGGGCGACCCAGATGGTCTGGGACGAGTGCGCGGCCGTCGGTATGCCGCGCGCGATCGTGATCACACACCTGGAGGCCGCCCGCGCCAGCTTCGAGGAGATGACCGAGCTGTGCCGGGAGTCCTTCGGCGGCGACGACCCGGACGCGGTGCTCCCGCTGTACCTCCCGCTGCGCGGCGAACCGGCGCCGGACGGCCACGCTCCGGTCACCGGGCTGATAGGGCTGCTCTCCCAGCGGGTCTACGACTACTCCTCGGGGGTCAGGACCGAGACGCCGCCCGACCCGGACCAGCTCCCGCTGATCGAGGAGGCCCGCAATCGGCTCATCGAGGGGATCATCGCCGAGAGCGAGGACGAGACCCTGATGGACCGCTATCTCGGCGGTGAGGAGATCGACGTCAAGACGCTCATCCAGGACCTGGAGAAGGCCGTCGCGCGCGGCAGCTTCCACCCGGTGCTGGCCGCGGCCCCGGCCGCCGAGGGTTCCAAGCAGGGCCTGGGCACCACCGAGCTGCTGGAGCTGATCACCGGCGGCTTCCCCACCCCGCTGGAGCGCGAGGCGCCCGCGGTCACCACCCCCGAGGGCGTTCCGCGTCCGGCGCTCGCCTGCGATCCGGACGGCCCGCTGGCCGCCGAGGTGGTCAAGACCTCCTCCGATCCGTACGTCGGCAGGATCTCCCTGGTACGGGTCTTCTCCGGGACGCTACGGCCGGACGAGACGGTGCATGTGTCGGGGCACGGCCTGGAGGACCGCGGCCATGAGGACCACGACGTGGACGAGCGGGTGGGCGCCCTCTCCTCGCCGTTCGGCAAACAGCAGCGGATGCTCCCCCAGGCCATCGCGGGAGATCTGGCCTGTGTGGCCAAGCTGACCCGCGCCGAGACCGGCGACACCCTGTCCGCCAAGGACGCCCCGCTGCTCATGGCGCCGTGGGAGATGCCCGATCCGCTGCTGCCCGTCGCCATCCAGGCGCACAGCAAACCGGACGAGGACAAGCTGTCGCTGGGGCTGTCCCGGCTGGTCGCCGAGGATCCGACGATGCGTCTCGAGCAGAATCCGGACACCCACCAGGTGGTGCTGTGGTGTCTGGGCGAGGCCCATATGGACGTCGCGCTGGAACGGCTGCGCAGCCGGTACGGCGTACAGGTGGACGCGGTGCCGTACAAGGTCTCGCTGCGGGAGACCTTCCGCGGCAAGGCCGGCGGACGCGGACGACATGTCAAACAGTCCGGCGGACACGGCCAGTACGCGATCTGCGAGATCGAGGTGGAACCGCTGCCGGGCGGCTCGGGCATCGAGTTCGTGGACAAGGTCGTCGGCGGGGCAGTACCGCGGCAGTTCATCCCGTCCGTCGAGAAGGGGGTACGCAGCCAGGCGTCGCGCGGCGTCGCCGCGGGCTACCCGCTGGTCGATGTGCGGATCACGCTGCTGGACGGCAAAGCGCACTCGGTGGACTCCTCGGACGCCGCGTTCCAGACGGCGGGCGCGCTCGCGCTGCGCGAGGCGGCCGCCGACGCCCGGATCGATCTGCTGGAACCGGTGGTCGAGGTGTCGGTCTTGGTCTCGGACGACTATGTGGGCGCGGTGATGAGCGATCTGTCCGGCCGCCGCGGCCGGGTGGTGGGCACCGAGCAGTCGGGCGGCGGCCAGACCTTGATCAAGGCGGATGTGCCGGAGATCGAGATCGGGCGGTACGCCGTCGATCTGCGCTCGCTGTCGCACGGCACCGGGCGGTTCAGCCGCTCCTACGCCCGGCACGAGGCGATGCCGCAGCAGCTGGCCGAACGGATCCGCGAAGGGGTATACGCGGACGCGTAGGTGCGGACGCGTAGGTCCTGTCCGGTGAGTCTTTGAGAGCCCGATAAGACCCGCTGGACAGGGCCTGGTTGGCGCACCGGACGCCCCGACTCCACCGGAGCGGGCGGCTGTTGGCGGGAGCGGTTTTCCACAGGCCACCACGCCCTGGCGACAGGTGGTGCACACCCCCGATACGCTGAGGTCGCAGCGCAAGCGGCGTGCGGTATTGGGGGCGTTGGTGACGGACGGATTCGATTTCAGTCCCGGGGCACAGGTGCCCCTGTCGGGGGCTGCGGGGCAGACGGCGGCGACGCAGGCACTCGCCTCGGCCGCCTACCGTGACGGCCCCGTGGCCAAGCTGCTGGACGCCAACTCGGAGTGGACGGTCTCGGAGGTCAAGGCGCCGAAGCTGTCGCTGTTCGAGCCGAATCTGGGCGAGGCGTTCTCCCGCGCCGTCCAGCTGCGGATGCTCGGCGGCGGCCGCGGCCAGGTGATCCAGTCCTTCGGCACCGAGCCGCAGACGGTCGTCGAGCACTGCCTCGCGGCCAATCGCATCCGCAAGACCCGGGACGCCCGGCTCACCGCCGTCATGGTCGTCTTCGGGCTGCTCTTCCTCCCCGGGGTGCTGCTGTGGCTCGGCGCCTTCCAGCTGCGGCGCTCGGTCGCCGGTTCCCAGGACAAGCGGATGGGAGCGCTCGGCACGGCGCTGCTGGTCGCGCTCACCGTGATCACCCTCATCTTCCTGATCAAGCTGCCGTTCGGCGGCTTCTGGGGCATCTATCTGCGCGGGGTGGTAGTGGCCCCGGTGATCGGCTGGTACATCGCCAAGCAGATCTGCGAGCGCACCGCCAAGGACCTCAGGGACTGCTGGGGCGGTCTGCTCGCGGGCGGCGGAGTGGGTGCCAAGGTGCCCGAGACGGTGCCCAACCACCCCGGCCAGACCTCCGCCGAAGTGCTGCGCAAGGCGCTGCACAAGCTCACCGCCGAGCAGTACAGCAATGTGGTCTTCTACGCCGGGCCCAAGGGCATATTGGGCATGGGCACCCGCTGGGGAAGCTGGCAGCTGGCCGAGGACCTGGTCTCCGCCGACCCGGACAAGGAGATCGACCCGTTCCGCAGCTGGGACGTGATACGGGCGGTCCACGACCAGCTGCGGATGCTGGAGCGCACTCCGCTGCACACCGGCGGCTTCCCCACCCCCTCGGTGCGCCACTGGGTGGTCTCGCCCATCGGCGAAGGGGCCAAGGCGGTCGAGCGCGGCGGCACCTCCGAGGAGGAGGGCTTCCAGATAAAGGGCGTCGAGCTCCAGCGGATCTGCGACCAGCAGCAGTTCGGCGCCGGTGACCGGCACTACCTGGGTGTGCAGTTCGTGCTGTGGGACGGCCAGTTGGTGATCACGCTGTTGATCACGGTGACCCTGCTGCACAAGACGCTGCGGATCGAGGTCACCGGACACGCCCTGGGGCCGGTGCACCCGCTGTTCACCAGCAAGCCGTCGGCGCCGTCCAAAACCGTGAGCAAGACCTTCCGGTTCTGGGAGACCAAGTCGGTTCCGCTGCCGCTGGTGGATGCGAAGGAGGTGGTGCGCCTGGCCGCGCGCGCCCCCTTCACCTGGTACCCGCCGATACTGGACTACCTGGGCGGCAAGCTGGTGCTGCCCGAGCCGTTCGGCTTGCGCCACGCCTGGGCGGACAAGCCCTGGCGCCACCGCTTCATGGCGGACGACGCGTTGCGGGCGGCCACCCCGGTGCTGCGGGTGGTCCACGAGGCGGCGATCGGTGTGCTCAAGCACCACGGCGTGGACACCGAGCGCTTCGGCAACCGCTCGCTGGCGCTCAGTGGCCAGGTCCAGGAGGCGTCCCCCAAGAAGGCCGATCTGTACGACGCCTGAGGGCCGGGGTCAGCCGTGCCCCGGCCGGGCGGGACCCGGGCCGGGGCCGCAGGGCCCACAGCCCGGGGCCCACGATCGCGAGCTACGCCTTGGGCCAGGCGGCGGCGAGCATCCGGCGGGTGTCGGCGAGCAGTTGGGGCAGCACCTTGGTGTTGCCGATCACCGGCATGAAGTTGGTGTCGCCGCCCCAGCGCGGCACCACATGCTGATGCAGATGGGCGGCGATCCCGGCGCCCGCCACGGAGCCCTGGTTGAGCCCGATGTTGAAACCGTGCGCACCGGAGGCGGTACGCAGCGTGGTCATGGCTGCCTTGGTGAACTCGGCCAGCTCCACCGTCTCCCCAGCGTCCAGTTCGGTGTAGTCGGCGATGTGCCGGAACGGCACGACCATGAGGTGGCCGCCGTTGTACGGGTACAGATTGAGCACGGCGTAGACGTGCTCCCCCCGCGCGATGATCAGGCCGTCCTCGTCGGACTTCTCCGGGATGGTGCAGAACGGGCAGCCATCACCGGCCCCCGGGCCGGTGGGCTTGTTCTCCCCCTGGATGTACGCCATCCGATGGGGCGTCCACAGGCGCTGGAACGCATCGGGCGTCCCCACTCCGAACTGCTGCTCCGGCTCACTCGTCATGCGGGCCAGCATATTCGCCCAGGAAGGCTGGGGAAGCGGTGAGGGGCGGCCCCGGCTGGGACCGCCCCTCACACCCCCGCGTGCGCGGGGATAACGGCACCTTCGACTTGTGCGCCTTCCGAATCTTCGGATCATCCCCGCTCACGCGGGGACCGGATCACACCTGGACGCGACGCTCCACCGCGTCCACGATCTCGGCCAGCGCCTCGTCGACCGGGATGCCGTTCTTCTGCGAACCGTCGCGGTAGCGGAAGCTGACCGCTCCGGCCGTCACATCGTCGTCCCCGACGATGATCATGAACGGCACCTTGGCCTTCTGAGCGTTGCGGATCTTCTTCTGCATCCGGTCCGAGGAGGAGTCGACCTCCATCCGCAGCCCCTTGGCCTTGGCCTTGGCCGCGAACTCCTCCAGGTACGGCACATGGGTGTCACCGATCGGGATGCCGACCGCCTGCACCGGGGCCAGCCACACCGGGAAGGCGCCCGCGTAGTGCTCCAGCAGCACCGCGAAGAAGCGCTCGATCGACCCGAACAGCGCCCGGTGGATCATGACCGGCTGCTGGCGCGAGCCGTCCGCCGCCGTGTACTCCAGCGCGAACCGGGCGGGCTGGTTGAAGTCGACCTGGATCGTCGACATCTGCCAGGTACGGCCGATGGCGTCCTTGGCCTGCACGGAGATCTTCGGACCGTAGAAGGCGGCGCCACCCGGGTCCATGACCAGGTCCAGACCCTGCTTCTCGGCGGCCTTGCGCAGCTCCTCGGTGGCTTCTTCCCACTGATCGTCGCTGCCCATGAACTTGTCGGAGTCGTCCCGCGTGGACAGCTCCAGATAGAAGTCGCTCAGACCGTAGTCCCGGAGCAGATTCAGCACGAAGGTCAGCAGATTGTCGAGCTCATCCGCCATCTGCTCCTTGGTGCAGTAGATGTGCGAGTCGTCCTGGGTGAAGCCCCGGGCCCGGGTCAGACCGTGGACCACACCGGACTTCTCATAGCGGTAGACCGTGCCGAACTCGAACAACCGCAAGGGCAGCTCGCGGTAGGACCGCCCGCGCGCCCGGAACACCAGGTTGTGCATCGGGCAGTTCATGGCCTTGAGGTAGTAGTCCTGGCCCTCGAACTCCATGGGCGGGAACATGCCGTCCATGTAGTGCGGGAGGTGGCCGGAGGTCTCGAAGAGGCGCGCCTTGGTGATGTGCGGGGTGTTGACGAACTCGTAGTCCGCCTCTTCATGGCGCTTGCGCGAGTACTCCTCCATCTCCTTGCGGATCACCCCGCCCTTGGGGTGGAACACCGCGAGGCCGGAGCCCAGCTCGTCAGGGAAGGAGAACAGGTCCAGCTCGGAGCCCAGCTTGCGGTGGTCGCGCTTCTCGGCCTCGGCGAGGAAGTCCAGATGGGCCTTCAGCTCGTCCTTGGTCGGCCAGGCGGTGCCGTAGATCCGCTGGAGCTGGGGATTCTTCTCACTGCCCCGCCAGTACGCGGCGGCGCTGCGCATCAGCTTGAAGGCCGGGATGTTCCGGGTGCTGGGCAGGTGCGGACCGCGGCAGAGGTCCTTCCAGCACAGCTCGCCGGTCTTGGCGTCGAGGTTGTCGTAGATGGTCAGCTCGCCCGCGCCGACCTCGGCCGACGCGCCCTCGGCGGCGTCCGCGGCGGAGCCCTTGAGCCCGATCAGCTCCAGCTTGTACGGCTCGCCCGCCAGCTCCTCGCGCGCGGCCTCGTCGGTCACCGCGCGGCGGGAGAACTTCTGTCCCCGCTTCTGGATCTCCTGCATCTTCTTCTCGATGCGCTTGAGATCGTCCGGGTGGAACGGGGTCTCGACGTCGAAGTCGTAGTAGAAGCCGTCCTTGATCGGCGGACCGATGCCCAGCTTGGCCTCCGGGAACAGCTCCTGCACGGCCTGCGCCATGACATGCGCGGTGGAGTGGCGCAGGATGTCCAGACCGTCCTGGCTGGTGATCTCGACCGGCTCGATCTCCTCGCCGTCGGCCGGTGCGTAGGCCAGGTCCTTCAGCTCGCCGCCGACGCGCGCGGCAACGATCGAGCGGTCGCCGGCGAAGAGGTCCGCGGCCGTAGTGCCCGTGGCCACCACGCGTTCTTCCCGCTCGGAATCGCGCTGGATGATCACACGGACGTCTGACACCGGTCTCTCCTGACTGATGGGTGGCTCACCGCGGCGAATGCCGCGCAGCGTGAATCGTACCGAGCCGACCGGTCCGACCGCGAAACGGCGGGGAGCCCGCTCACCGCCCGCCCATGAACCGACCCGCGTTCGGCGGTCAGGGCCCGCCGCACGCCTCCTCGAAGAAGTCCAGGTGCTCCTGGAGCGATTTGAGCAGCCGGTCCCGCTCCGCCTCGTCGACCTGTACCGGGGTGACGCCGCCGGCCCCGGTCAGCCGCCGGAAGCCGCCCCGGCTCTCCAGCCGCCCGCTGACCCGGATCGGCAGCCCCACCAGATGGGCATGACCGGCCACGCGGTAGTCGTCCTCCTCCAGCACGATGCGCACCTGCGCCACATCGGCCCCGGCCAGCACCCGCAGCCGGACCGTACCGGGGCCGCCGGGGCCGGTACGGCGCAGCCGGACCACCGCTCCGGTGAGCCGCACGGCCACCGACGGCTCGTCCCGTACATAGCGCGCCCCCGCCTCGCGGAGCCCCGGGAGGTCGCCCGGCGAGAACTCCACCGGCTCGGGGCGGGGCGCGAAGCCCGGTGGCGCACCGGCGGCCGGAGACCACTCCAGCGCCACCCGCGCCCCCTCGGTGCCCTGGACCAGCGCCACGACGGCCTCGGTCAGCTCCCGGCTCACGCCCGCCTGGACGGCCGCGTCGAAGGCTTCCATCCCGCCGGTGGCGCGCTGGTAGTCGATGGCGTCCCGGAGGGCGTGCAGCGCGCGGAGCAGCGTGGCGGTGGCCGCGCGGCCGTCCTCGACGGGGACGAAGACGGTCAGCGCCCGGCCGCCGGAGGCCGGTCCGGCCGGGCCGGTGAGCACCCGCTCCATGAACTCCTCGGCCGCGCGGCGGTGCCGCGCGCCGTAATAGCCCGCGCGGCCGCGGGCGGCGAGCGCACCGGCCAGCAGCATGCCGCGGGCGGCGGTGCGCAGCCGCTCCTGGGCGGTCCAGGCGGCGGTGCCGCCACGGGACTCGGGGACCTCGCGCCGCCAGCGGATCTCATCGCTGGGCACGGCGAGGCCGGTGAGCACGTCGCGGGCGGACGGGGCGGCGCTGCGGGCCAGCGCCATCAGCGCCTCGGCGAGCAGATCGCCGCTGTCGGGGAAGGCCCGGGTCTCGGGCACCAGCAGACTGGTGCCGCCCGCGGGCCGGCCCGGCGGGGACCAGCGGGCGTACCGCCCCGGGGCGCCGCCGCGGCGGCGCCAGCCGTGCCGGGTGAGCAGGGCGCCGAGGACGGCCGGGTCGACCTCGTCGGGGTGCGGGGTGGCGGGGTCCGGGGCGGGCTCGCCCCCGGGCCGGTACCGGTCCATCACGGTCTCCCTCCCGCCCCGACCCGGGTCATGATCTCGCAGAGCGCGCGGTCGTCGAAGACCCGCGAGGTCGGGATCCGCACGGTGGTCCGGCGGCGGCCCGTGACCGGGTGTCCCGCCAGATTGGTCCAGTAACAGCAGTGCCGCAGGGCGAGTCGGTCGTGCCCGGCGCGCAGCCAGTCGTCCTGGCTGCGCGGCACGATCATCACGACGAGGATCTTGTGCACGCAGACCGGGGTGCGGGCCAGTTTCGCCAGATGGTCGTTGTCCAGGGTGAAGGCGAAGGTCGGTCCGCGCGGCCGCGGCGGCAGTTGGTACGTGGCCTTCAACTGCACCTTGATGGTGACCTCGTCGTCCACCGCGTGGCCGGGCGCGCTGTGGCTGACGTGCCAGTCGATGCCGTGGTCGGGGAAGGGCTGCGCCAGTGAGCAGCCGGCGGCCGCCGCGACGGCGTGCAGATAGCCCACCTGAAGGGTCTCCATACAGGCGGTGGTGGCGATATGGCCACGCAGGGGTGCGATCCGTTCGGACAGCAGACCGCTCACCGCCGGGGCCGGGTCGGGCTGAGCGAGCGCCATGGCTGTTGACGCCTTCCGGTCGTCGCCGGGGTCCGTACACCTGTGTTGTCTCCCCGTCAGGTCCGTGGCAAACAGCGGCGGTTCGGCCATCTCCCTCCGGGTATCACCTGGTCGGAGCGGGTTGCAGGTGTCATCGCACGATCATGCACGAGGAGTTGAGGCCATGCCGTCCTGGTTCGAGGGGCCGCTCGCCGCGTTCGACACCGAGACCACCGGTGTCGATGTCGAGGATGACCGGATCGTGTCGGCCGCTCTTGTCGTCCAGCGTGGGGCCGGAAGTCTGCCGGAAGTCCGTCGCTGGCTGGTGAGTCCGGGGATACCGGTGCCGCCCGCTGCCACTGAGATACACGGGCTGACGGATGATCATCTCCAGCACCACGGCCGCTGGCCCGCGCCGGTGATGGAGGAGTTGGCGCGGGGTATCGCGGAGCAGAGCGCGCGGGGCACCCCGCTGGTGGTGATGAACGCCCCGTTCGATCTCACGCTGCTGGACCGCGAGTTGAAGCGGCACCGCAATTCCAGCCTGTCCGGCTATCTGTCGCTGCGTTCGCTGTGTGTGCTCGACCCCCGGGTGCTGGACAAGCATCTGGACCGCTATCGCAAAGGGCGCCGTACGCTCACCGATCTGTGCGCGCATTACGGCGTGGAGCTGACCGGGGCGCATGACGCGGCGGCGGACGCGATGGCCGCGCTGGAGGTGGTGCGGGCGGTGGGCCGCCGGTTCGCCTCCCGGCTGGAGACGCTGAGCACCGCCGAGCTGCACGCCCGGCAGACCGTCTGGTACGCGGCGCAGGCGCGCGGCCTCCAGGCGTGGTTCGCGCTCAACGGCTCGGACGAGGTGTGCGATCCGGCCTGGCCGCTGCGGCCCGATCTGCCGGCCGCGGCCTGAGCTCCCCACGGCCCCGCGGGGGCTGCGGGTTCACGCGGCCGCGGGTATGCGCGAGCGCACACAGTTGAGGCCGGGCCGCCTGTGGCGGCCCGGCCTCACGGGGTGGGCGATACTGGGTTCGAACCAGTGACCTCTTCGGTGTGAACGAAGCGCTCTCCCACTGAGCTAATCGCCCGGGGTGTCCGGTTGGGGTCTCCCCCGGTGGAACGACCTGAACAATACAGGTCGCGAAGGGTTTGGTTCAAACCGGATTCCCGCCGGCGGCAGGTGGCGCCCCGGCCCGCCCGGCCCGTACGGCGTCCAGATACGCCCGCAGCCCCCGGTGCCCGGCGCGCATCATCAACGCGTGGTTGAGGCGGAAGACGGGCCGCCCGGGGAGGGCGAGCCGACGCAGCAGGGGCTTGCGGGCCACCACCTCCTGCTCGTACAAGGCGCGGGTACCGGTGTCACAGGCAGTGACCGTCCAGCGCACCCAGCCCTCCAAGTCGCCGGAGAGCATGATCTCCAGGACTCCGGCGGCCGGATCCTGGCGCGCCTCACTGACGGTGATCTCGAGGTCGTACGGGACGAGGGAACGGAAGCGGGCGGCACCGGTCCGTTCGTCGATCCGCCGCACCTCCCGGACCTGCGGCCACCACCGCGGATAGGTGTCGCCGTCGGCCAGCACCGCATAGACGGCGGCGGGCGGAGCGTCGAGGTCCCATCGGCTGCGGAAGCGGTAACGGCACCAGTCCATGGGGCCAGTCTGCGCCGGACGCGGTCGGCGCACACCCCCACCCGCCGGTGCGCTCCCGCCCCAAGGGACCGCCGCGGCCCGCCGGTTGGGGACCCGGGGCGCACAACGCCGAGGGCCCGCACGGCGGTCTGCCGTACGGGCCCTCGGTCCAGGGTGGGCGATACTGGGTTCGAACCAGTGACCTCTTCGGTGTGAACGAAGCGCTCTCCCACTGAGCTAATCGCCCTGGCGCACGGCCAACATTAGCGCATGCCGGACCGTGCTCATGACCAGTCCCCGGGAACGGCCGGCCGGTGACCGGCCCAGGCGTCATTCCTTGATCTTCCAGGGCATGACGACGCCGAACTTCCACACGTACACCGTGATCGCCGCGGCGCAGATGATCACGGCGATGGTGGTGAGGATGAGATTGCGCTTGCGCACCTTCGGATCCAGGGCGCGCTGGGCGGCCTCGGTGACCTTGCGCTTGGTCCAGCGCAGCACCAGCTGCGCCCAGACGAACTCGGTCGCCCAGATCGCCATACCGCCGAAGATCACCAACCAGCCGGGGCCGGGCAGCGGCAGCATGATGATCCCCGCGACCACGACCGCGAGGCCCACGATGAAGACGCCGACCTGCCAGCTGACGTGCAGCGTGCGGGACCGCTGAATGAACTGCGGCGCCCGGGAGCCGAAACCCGGCTCCTTGTCCTGCGCATTGTCCCCCGTGGCGACATCGGCCGTCGCAGGTGCGACGCCCCCCTGCCGCTCGTCACTCTCCGCATTCATGTGGACCAACTTACCTGATCGTTTTCGGTCACCGGAATGGCGGCACAGACCGCCTGGCAGCTGGGCCGCCCGAGCTACCAGAAGAGCCGCAAAACGGTCAGAGGGGTTTACAACGGCACCGTAGGTGGCATGTCGATTTCGCCGACGTGCGAATCCCCGAGCGCACACTGAGCGAAAGGCCCTGGCGCTTATGAACACCACGGTCAGCTGCGAGCTGCACCTGCGCCTCGTTGTGTCGAGCGAGTCCTCACTGCCTGTACCCGCGGGACTGCGGTATGACACGGCCGACCCTTACGCCGTGCACGCCACCTTCCACACCGGAGCCGAAGAGACGGTCGAATGGGTGTTCGCCCGCGACCTTCTCGCCGAGGGCCTGCACCGGCCCACCGGCACCGGCGACGTCCGGGTGTGGCCGTCCCGCAGCCACGGTCAGGGCGTCGTCTGCATCGCCCTGAGCTCACCGGAGGGAGAGGCCCTGCTCGAGGCCCCGGCGCGGGCCCTGGAGTCGTTCCTGAAGCGGACCGACGCCGCGGTGCCACCCGGCACCGAACACCGCCATTTCGATCTCGACACAGAGCTCTCCCACATCCTGGCGGAGAGCTGAGACCCGGCGAGAGCTGAGCGCGCGGCCGTCCGACTCGGGGAGACGGCGCGAGCCGGGAGACGACATTTCCGGTAGTGACATCCCGACCATGGCATTCCGACACGACACAGCGCAGGCGACGGTGCCGTCGCCGCGGGACCGCCCGCGGCGACGGCACCACCGTGTGTGACCCCGCGACGGCACGCGGTGTCACACCGGGCGCCGCACGCCGCTAGAGTCGGTCAGGTCCGAGGGGCGGTGCAGAAGCAGCCTCCGACCCGGCCGGTCAGGGAGCCAATGGTGCTGATCAATCACGACACGCGGTGCGCGCTCGACGTGGTCGTCGCTCTGGTGAACACCGCGTCCGAGGGCACGGACACGGACGGCCTCGCCGATGTCGAGGCCCTGCGCGGATTTGTCGAGCGCCACGCGATCAGCGACATCGGCACGCTCGGTGACCGTGATCTTGCCGCCGTACGGACCGTGCGGGCCCGGTTCTCCGAGGTGTTCGCCGCGGCCGAGGACGCCGGTGGCACCAAGCGCGCGTCCGAACTGCTCAACGCGATGATCGCCGCGGCCGGCACCACGCCCCGGCTCACCGATCACGACGGCTACGACTGGCATGTGCACTACTTCGCGCCGGGCGCGTCCGTCGCCGACCATCTCGCGGCCGACGGCGGTATGGCGCTGGCGTTCCTGGTGGTGGCGGGCGAGCGCGAGCGGCTGCGGCGCTGTGAGGCCCCGGACTGCGGCCATGCGTTCGTGGACCTGTCGCGCAATCGCTCCCGCCGCTACTGCGACAGCCGCACCTGCGGCAACCGGCTGCATGTCGCCGCCTACCGGGCGCGTCGGCGGGAGGCCGCGGGCTGAGCGCCTGAGCGGCGTCTCACCACCGGTAGAGGTCGTGCACGGCGGTGACGACCAGCAGGGTGCCTATGACCGCCAGGAAGAGCATCAGCGGCGGCTGGGAGAGGGCGAAGAGACAGCCACGCGGCTCCTCGCTCGGGGGCACAGGGGGGCCTTCGATGGGGGACTGCTCCCCGGGTGTTTGCAGCATCTCGCGGCAGATCATGGCGCAGCGCCAACCCCAGCTGCGACATCGTGCCGATTTTGACCGGTAGTTCGTCAGATCCCGTGCTTTTTGAGAATCGCTTCGATGTCTGCGAAGTCTTCTGTGTCCGAGCTGCTTCCGGCCTTGCTCTTGGACCGTCCGGCCGCCTTGGTTGCCTTGGTTGTTGCCTTGGTGTCCGGCGTGCCGAGGGCGGGCCGGGAGGTCGCCGGGTCCACCGCGCCGCCCCGCTCGCCAGTGCCTTCCCGGCGGCGCTCGACGGCCCGGGTGACCATGAACAGCGCCCAGGAGAGCCCCAGCACGGCGAAGCCCGCCCAGACGGTCGGCTTGAAGACCAGATCGGCGATCCAGTCCAGGATGCCGGTCATCGCAAGGCCCAGCGGCAGCAGCGCATAGGCGGCGATCCGGGCCGCGGCCAGGAAACGCTTGCGGTACGCGGTCACACCGGCGATTCCCAGACCGGCCGCGGAGAGCGCTGCGCAGACGGTGTCGGTCAGCATCGCATCCTCCTGCCGGTGGTACCGGGACGGATGCCCGGTACCACCATCGTGCACCCCCGGGAGCGGAACGGGCCACGGCCGGGGCACAGGATCAGGGTCATCTCCGGGAGAACCCTCCTCCCCGGGGCCGAGCGCCCTCCGGGTGCCGTACCGCGGCGGTGGGCTGGAAGACTGGCCCCATGAGCGACACCGACCCCGCACGCCCCGTACTCGATGTGTGGTGCGAATTGCAGTGCCCCGACTGCCATACCGCGCTGACGGACCTGCGCGCGCTGCGCGACCGCTTCGGGGACGCCTTGGACATCCGGCTGCGGCACTTTCCGCTCGAGCGGCACCGCCACGCCCACGCCGCCGCCCAGGCGGCAGAGGAAGCCCTCGCGCAGGGGCAGGGCTGGCCGTACACCGAAGCCGTGCTGGCGCGCACCGGGGAACTGGCCGAGCGGGGTGAGCTGCTGCTCGTCGAGATCGCCCGCGAACTGGGCCTGGACGCCGAGGAGATGGACACCGCGCTGATCGACGGGCGGCACATCCTGATCGTGGACGCGGACCAGGCCGAGGGCAAGGCGATCGGAGTGACCGGCACCCCCACGTATGTGATCGGCGGCGAGCGGCTCGACGGCGGCAAGAGCCAGGAGGGGCTGCGGGAGCGGATCGAGGAGATCGCCGCCCGGCTGCTGGAGGGGCGTTCCTGACGGGGCGCGGCCGCCCCGGCGGCCGTCCTACAGCAGCGGTTTGAACAGCTGGTACTCGATCACCTGGTAGCCGAGGGACTCGTAGAGCCGCAGCGCCGGGGTGTTGCCGCCGAAGACATGCAGTCCCAGGCTGTGCGCCCCGGCCGCCAGCGCCTCGCGCTCGGCGGCCAGCAGCAGCGTGCGGCCGTGGCCGCGCCCGCGGTGCTCCTCGGCCACCTCGACCGCGTAGACGTACGCCTCCCCCGTCTCCGCGGCATCCGGCCGCCCTTCGCGCAGCGCGACCCACAGGGTGCCCACATCGGCGCCGTCGTGGGCGAGGACGCGCAGAGAGGTGCCCGGGGTGTCCTGGCCGCGCGGCAGCAGCGTCGCGCAGTCGTGGTCCGCCTTGGCCTCGGCCTGCCGCTCGCTCACTCCGCGTTCGAGCAGATCCTTGATGTAGTCGGCCCGCTGATGGGTGTACCAGCCCGGGTATTCGGCCTCGGTCAGCGGCCGGATCGCGCTGCCCGTGGGGAGCGCGGGCGGTTCGGTGAGCCGCTTGACCATGTTGCGTCCGCGCTCCTGGTAGCCGAGGGCGGTGGCCAGCCCCAGGGCGGTGGTGGCCGACGCGGGCACACTCGCCTCCAGCTGGGCGCAGCCCCAGGCGCGCAGCACCTCCTCGGCGGCGAGGGCGGCGACCGTACCGCGGCCGCGGTGGCGGTCCGCCTCGTCGACACGGAGGTGCTCGATACGCCCGGCCGCCGGGCCCAGCCGGGCGTCCGTGGCGAGGCGGATGGTGCCGACGGGGCGGCTGTTGACGCACACCTCGTACGAGCGGGCACGCCCGCCGCCCTCGGTGCGCTGTTCGGGCCCGGTGGGCCGCAGGGTGGTGGTCACGTTGGTGTTCTACCGGCCCGGTGCGCGCCCGTCATCAGTATTTCGGCGGATCTCACGGGTCGATGTCCGCCGCCGCCCGCTCGGTGAAGATCCGCATGGCCTTGGCGGTGACCGGGCCGGGCGCGCCGGGCAGGGCCCGGTCGTCCACCCGGTGGACCGCCTGCGCATCGCGCGTGGTGGAGGTCAGGAAGATCTCCTCGGCCCGCTCCAGCACATCCAGCGGAAGATCGGCCTCCTTCGCGCCCACCCACTCCAGGACCAGGGCGCGGGTGATGCCCGCGAGGCAGCCGGAGGCGAGCGGCGGGGTGTACAGCTCGCCGTCGAGAACCACGAAGACGTTGGAGCCGGTGCCCTCGCACAGGGCGCCGACCGTGTTGCCGAACAGCGCCTCGTCGGCGCCGTGTTCCCGGGCGCGGGCGAGGGCGACCACGTTCTCGCCGTAGGAGGTGGTCTTCAGGCCGGTGAGTGCCCCGCGCTCATTGCGCGGCCAGGGCACGGTGACCACGGCTGTGGTGTCGGGGCGCCGCTGGGCCTCGACGACCGCGACCACCAGCGTGGGGCCCTGGGTGCCCCGGTCCGAGCCGAGCGGGGAGAAGCCGCCGGTGTAGGTGATCCGCAGCCGGCCGAGCGCCATGGGGTTGGCCTTCAGAACGGCCTCGCAGGCGTGCCGTACCTCGTCCTCGTCCGGCTCCGGCAGGCCCAGACCGTGCGCGGAGCGAGCCAGCCGCCGCAGATGGCGGGTGAGCGCGAAGGGACGTCCGTCGACGGCCTTGATCGTCTCGAAGACACCGTCGCCGACCGTCAGTCCGTGGTCGAACACCGACACCTGGGCGGTGTCGGCCTCGTGCAGGGTTCCGTCGAGCCAGAGCGTGAGCGTCGTCATCGTGTCGCCCTTCCCATCGGCTGCTGTACATCCGACGCTACCGCGAGCAGCCGGGCGGCCTTGAGTTCCGTTTCCTCCCATTCGTCCTCCGGGTCGGAGCCCCAGGTGATCCCGGCTCCGGTCCCGAACCGCAGCACGGCGCCGCCACCGGCCGGACCGGGCGGCGCCCGGTCTATCCAGAACGTCCGGATCCCGACGGCCAGCTCGGCGGTGCCCCGGTCGGCGTCCACCCAGCCCACCGCGCCGCAGTACGGGCCGCGGGGGGCCGTTTCCAGCTGCTCGATGATCCGCAGCGCGCTGGACTTGGGCGCGCCGGTCACCGAGCCGGGCGGAAAGGCCGCGGCGAACAGCTCCGGCCAGCCCGCGCCGGGGACCAGCTCACCGCGGACCGTGGAGACGAGGTGGACCAGACCGGGATGCGGTTCGATCGCGCACAGCGCGGGGACCGTGACCGAGCCGGTGCCGCAGACCCGCCCCAGGTCATTGCGGACCAGGTCCACGATCATCACGTTCTCGGCGTGATCCTTCTCCAGCAGTTCCTCCGGGCTCCGGCCGGTGCCCTTGATCGGGCCGGACTCCACGGTGCGGCCGGAGCGGCGCAGGAACAGCTCGGGCGAGGCGGTGGCCACCTCCACCCCATGGGCGGGCAGCCGGACCGTGCCCGCGTACGGAGCGGGGTTGCCCAGGGCCAGCTGGGCGGTCAGCGCGTCCACATCGGCCGCGGCCGGGTCGGGCAGCGGCGCGGACATCACCCGGCACAGATTGACCTGGTAGACCTCACCGGCGGCGATATGGCGCCGTATCCGCCGTACGCCCTCGGTGTACGCGGCCCGGTCCAGCGAGGAGGTCCAGTCCCCCGGCTCGGGGCCGCGCCAGGCGCCCGGCACCGGGGCGGGCACGGGTGCGGACCGTACGTCACCGAAACGGGCACAGACCGTACGCCCCTCGAAATCCGCGACAACAGCCCAGAAACCCCGGGAGTCCAGGGCCGAGGGGTCACTGGTCACATCACGAAGATCAGTGGCGAGCAGGCCGCCGAAGCGGGCGAGAGGGGGCAGGTCGTACACGGCTGCGAGTCTATGACGCCCTGGTCACAGGAACTTCAAAGGGAACGGTGGCGGGACCTGGGGCGGGACCGCGCCGCGCGAGCAGGGCAGCACGCTGCGGAAACGGAATTTGAGCTGGCCGGGGAATCCGCTAGAGTTCAACACGTCGCCGGGACGCGGAAGCGCCCCGGGGAAACGACACCTGCGGACGTGGCTCAGTTGGTAGAGCATCACCTTGCCAAGGTGAGGGTCGCGAGTTCGAATCTCGTCGTCCGCTCGGAGTGGGGGCTTCACGCCCCCGCGCTTGGTGGAGTGGCCGAGAGGCGAGGCAACGGCCTGCAAAGCCGTCTACACGGGTTCAAATCCCGTCTCCACCTCGGACGATTAGCTCAGCGGGAGAGCGCTTCCCTGACACGGAAGAGGTCACTGGTTCAATCCCAGTATCGTCCACTGGGGCCCTCATACGGGCCCTCTCGCGCGATTAGCTCAGCGGGAGAGCGCTTCCCTGACACGGAAGAGGTCACTGGTTCAATCCCAGTATCGCGCACGCAGTCCCGAGGACGATTAGCTCAGCGGGAGAGCGCTTCCCTGACACGGAAGAGGTCACTGGTTCAATCCCAGTATCGTCCACACCGATCGGCAGAGGGCCGGAGCGATCAGCTCCGGCCCTCTGCCGTTTGTCATTTCAGGAGGAGTTTCAGGAGGAGAAGAGCATGTGCCCGAAGCCCCGGTGATGCTTGTGGTGGCCGTGATGACCATGGTGACCGCCGTGCTGAGCACCCCACGCGGGCGCGGCCGGATACGCCTGCGGGGCGCCGGGGGCGGGCGGGGCCGGGGGCGCGGGCGGCACCTGCTGGTTCCACTGCGATTCCAGGCGGGTCAGCGACTCAAGCTCCCCGTAGTCCAGAAAGATCCCCCGGCAGCCACTGCACTGCTCAATCTGCACGCCGTTGCGGTTGTACGTGTGCATCGGCGCATGACACTTGGGACACTGCATGGTGCGTTCAACTCCTCAACTCCGGTCAATTCCGGATAGAACGCCGCCGGAACATCCGCCCGGCCGCGGTGGGTTCACCTTACGGCCTCGCTGAGCCGCGCGATGCGAACGCAGGCGTCGACCATGGCCTCCTCCGCCTCGTCCAACGCCCGCCGCGCGGCAGCCGCCTTGGCGAGGGCCAGCGCGGCGGTCTGCACGGTGAGCGCGCGGGCCGGTACGTCGAGCCGAGGCCACGGGTCGTCCGGCCCCGCCGCCGGGCCGCCCTCGGCGCGGTACGCGCCGAGGAACCGCGCCCAGTCTTCGGGCGCGAGCAGTCCGGCGGCGTACCAGGCCGCGGGGCGCGCCAGATCCCAGGCCGGGTCGCCCAGTCCGAGGTCGTCGACGTCGATCAACAGCCAGCGGCCGTGGTGCCGGACGAGCTGGCCGAGGTGGAAATCGCCGTGGCAGAGCGCGCCGGAACCGGCTCCGGCGCGGCCCTCCCCGCGCGCCCACCCGGGCAGCCCGGCCCAGGCCCGCCCCACCTCCCGCGCGGCGGCGGCCAGCTGTGAGCGGGGGGTGGCAGTGGTGGCGGCGCTCGCCTCGGTACCGGCGCCCGCTTCGGCGGCTGCCGGGCCGGTGTCCGTAGCGTCGGTGACCGCCGCCCGGAGCCGGGCGGCGGCGCGGGCCGCCTTGGCGGGCCCGCGCATCGGCGGCAGCGGGCCGGGCAGCGCGGTGGGCGGGACGGTGTGCAGCCGCGCGAGCAGCACCCCGGCCTCCACCCAGGGCGCGGCCTCGGGCTCGTCGGGCGCCACGGGCTCCCCGTACGGCCACAGGGTGATCTGCCGCCCGTCGGCCAGGGTGTCGGCCTCCGCCAGCGGTGCGAGCAGAATCCCGGCACAGCGGTGATGTGCGGCGACCCGCAACCGGGCGACCAGCGCGACCGGATCGGCGTCCGGCGCATGTGCCTTGGCGACGACCGCACCACAGCGGACGACGGTTCCATCGGCCCGGTCGGCCAGAACGGCCGCCTCGTCGCCGGCCCCGGGTCGGATTCTGCTGACGGCGTCGGCCAACTGCGCCCGCATTGTGCTCACGGCTCCCCCTGTCGGACGACGTCGTCCGGATCCTAACCACCGCCGCTCTCGGCCAGCGGCCGGGCCTGGAGCACGCACCGGCGCGGGCAGACGAGGCCCGCGCGACGGACGCCAACACCTTCGCGGCAATCTCTACGACGCGACCGCCAGCCCGGAGCGGACAGCCGGGCCGCGCCGCACTCTCTCCGCCGGGGTCCCCATGCGGCGCGGCGGCGACTCGAATCGGCAGCCGACGCCGGAGCACGACCCACACGGTTCGCCCAACGGCCGCCCCCGCGGCGCGCAACGGCCCCGGACGGCGCGATGCCCGGACAGCTCCCCAGCTGTCCGGGCATTCGTGCCGTCCGCCGCACCCCCGTCCCCACGGGGTTGATGGCAGGATGTCCCCGGCCCAGGCCGCTCTCCTGGACCTGGGGCGCTCAGCGCCCCAGCATTCCCGCCACGGACGACGCTTGTGTGACGACGGCTTCCCAGCCGCCGAAGGCGATGCTCAGCAGGACGGCCAGCGGAAGCACCATGGCAACCGCGACCAAGGGATGGCGGGTGCCCGACCTCGGGCCACGGAACGCGTCGACGACCTGGCGACGCCGCGCCCGGACGACCGAACCTCCAGCCGTGTCAGCCATCGTCCCTCCTTGCTGCGCATCTGGGGGCGGCGAGCGTCTGACCTCGGGGGACGAGTGCTGCGCCCGCCGCTTGACGACAACATTAGGCCCGCACCCAGGGGCTCGGCGTCATGCCTTCGTACCGCTTGCCGGGCCTCCCCGAGGATGACCCCGGAGAGCTTTGACTACTCCCCTGGGTGGAGATACACCCTCCGGTATTGGGGTCATCCCGGAGCTTGCCCCGGACCGCTACCCCGGCCCCTCCCCCGGCGGCCTCCGCCCGCTACGCCTCCTCGTCCTCCCCCTCTTCTCCACCACTCCGCGGCAACGGCTGCTCCACGAGCGCCAACACCCGGGTGGACATGAAGCGCGCGGTGCGCACTACGGACCCATTACGGGTGACTTCGCTCACTTCCACCACCCCGCGCCGGACCGCTGTCTCCACCCGGCGGCCCGCCCTGCTCGCCGTGACTTCATACGTCCGGGTCGTGTCCCCTGCGTCCACGACTATCTCCACACGGTCACCCTTCACGGTCCCAATCCCCCTTCTGAGACGGCTGCTTGAGATCACGCACACGTGAGCACGAGCACGGATTGCCACGTTTCCGGCCCACTTCTCCAGGATCTCAGGGGGCACTGACAATCCGTCGGCCGACGCATGCGCCGCCTCTCAGCGCGCGGGGCCGTCAATCCGTAAGCTGTGCACGTCAGACGGACAGCAGTGGACGGCAGCGGATGGGGCTCCCCTCCAGGGCTCACACCAGGGCCCGGAAGGGCCCGCCCCACCCGGAGGCAGGGGACGGACATGGCGATGATGCGGCTCCGGCGCGAGGACCCGCGTGTCGTCGGTTCCTTCCGCCTTCACCGGCGGCTCGGCGCGGGCGGTATGGGGGTGGTCTACCTCGGATCCGACCGTCGCGGGCAGCGCGTGGCGCTGAAGGTGATCCGGCCGGATCTGGCGGAGGACCGGGAGTTCCGGTCCCGGTTCGCCCGTGAGGTGTCGGCCGCCCGGCGGATCCGCGGCGGCTGTACGGCGCGGCTGGTGGCCGCCGACCTCGAGGCCGACCGCCCGTGGTTCGCCACCCAGTACGTACCGGGCCCGTCCTTGCACGACAAAGTGAACGAGGACGGCCCGCTGCCCGCGGCGCAGGTCGCCTCGATCGGGTCGGCGCTGGCCGAGGGGCTGTTGGCGGTTCATGAGGCCGGGGTGGTCCACCGCGACCTCAAACCGTCGAACATCCTGCTGTCCCCCAAGGGTCCGCGGATCATCGACTTCGGTATCGCCTGGGCGACCGGGGCCAGCACCCTGACCCATGTCGGCACGGCGGTCGGCTCGCCCGGCTTCCTCGCGCCCGAGCAGGTGCGGGGCGCGACGGTGACCCCCGCGACCGACGTCTTCGCACTGGGCGCGACGCTCGCGTACGCCTCGACGGCCGACTCCCCCTTCGGGCACGGGAGTTCCGAGGTGATGCTGTACCGGGTGGTGCACGAGGAGCCCCAGCTGATCGGGGTTCCGGACGCGCTGGCACCGCTGCTCCACGCCTGTCTGGCGAAGGATCCGGAGGACCGGCCCAGCACCCTGCAACTGTCGCTGCGGCTGAAGGAGATCGCGGCGCGCGAGGCACATGGCCATGGCGACGGCCATGGGCAGGCGTACGGCGGCGGGTCCGGACCCGGCGGGTCGTACGGCGCGGCCGATACCCGGCCCGCCGGGCGGCGCGCCGACCAGTACGCGGAGCAGCACACCGAGCGGCGGCCGGGGAACACCCCGGCACCCCGAGGGGCGCAGTCGTCCCGCGGTCCCGCGTCGCGGAGCTCCTCGGCCCGGCCGGGGGCCGGGACCGGCGCGGGCCGTTCGACGGGGCGCAACACCCCGGCGCGTCCGGGCGCACCGCGCCGCCGTCCGGGTCCACCCGCCCGCACCGTGCGGACGACGCCGAACGGGCGGCGGCCCGGCGGCCCCAACCCGCGGCTGATGCGGCAGCGGCTGACCGTGTTCGTGGTGGTGACGCTGCTGGTGGCGCTGGGGATCGCCGCGGCGCAGGGCTGTGAGGGCCCGGCGAACGGCCTCGGCATCCCACCGTCGTCACCCGCCGGCGTCTCGTCCACGGCCCCGGCCGGGCACGACGGCTCGTTGCGTTAGGTCCTGTCCTGTCGATCTTCGTGGATCAGCCCGCGGCGTCTGGTGAGGGGGCACCTCCCAAGCAGTAGCCGGGGGAGGGTCGCCCTCGTACTGGGCGTACTCGGAAGACCCCGACAACGCGGCGAGGCACGGTGCCAGGCGTCGCGGGCCCGCGAAGATCGGCAGAACAGGGCCTGGGCCCTGTCCGGGGCCTTGCGCCCGGTCGCTCCGGTCCCGTTGGGTCCGGTGGATCAGGTCTGGGGGCGGCCCGCGGTCACCGCGTAGAAGGCCACCGCCGCCGCGGCGCCCACGTTGAGGGAGTCGACGCCGTGCGCCATCGGGATACGGACCCACTCGTCCGCGGCCATCAGCGCCTGCGCGGAGAGGCCGTCGCCCTCGGCGCCCAGCATCAGGGCGACACGGTCCATCCGGTGCGGGGCCGCGTCGTCGATGCTGGTGGCCTTCTCGTCGGGGGTCAGGGCGAGGATGCCGAAGCCCGCGTCACGGACCGTCTCCAGCCCGCGCGGCCAGCTCTCCAGCCGGGCGTACGGAACGGAGAAGACGGCGCCCATCGAGACCTTGACCGAGCGCCGGTAGAGCGGATCGGCGCAGTCCGGGGAGAGCAGTACCGCGTCCATGCCGAGGGCGGCCGCGCTGCGGAAGATCGCGCCTATGTTGGTGTGGTCGTTGACGGACTCCATGATGGCGACGCGGCGGGCTCCGGCGAGCAGTTCCCCGGCCTCCGGCAGCGGTTTGCGCTGCATGGAGGCGAGGGCGCCGCGGTGGACGTGATAGCCCGTCACCCGCTCGGCCAGCTCGGGGCTGACCGCGTAGACCGGCGCTGGGACGTCCTCGATGACATCGCGCATGACGTCGACCCACTTCGACGACAGCAGCATCGAGCGCATCTCGTAACCGGCCTGCCGGGCGCGGCGGATCACCTTCTCGCCCTCGGCGATGAACAGGCCCTCGGCAGGCTCCCGCTTACGCCGTAGCTCCACATCGGTCAGACCCGTGTAGTCGCGCAGCCGCGGGTCGTCGGGATCATCGACGGTGATGAGATCAGCCACAGGGTGATACTGCCTTGTCCTGGTTGCGGTGCCAATGCGGCAGACGCGATTAACGTTACCGGCGGTTACGCGGCGGGTGGCCGGGTCAGCGGTGGTCGGGAGAGGCGACCGCGACGACGTCGCCGATCACGACGATCGCGGGAGGCCGCACACCCTCGGCCGCCACCGCCTCCGCCACCGTGGCGAGGGTGGCGTCCACCCGGCGCTGGGCGGCGGTGGTGCCCTCCTGGATCACGGCGACCGGGGTGTCCGCGGCCCTGCCGTGCCCGATGAGCGCGGTGGCGATGACGCCTATCTTCTCGACGGCCATCAGCAGCACCAGCGTGCCACGCAGCCGGGCGAGCGCGGACCAGTCCACCAGGGAGCTGGGGTCGTCCGGTGCCACATGTCCGCTGACCACGGTGAACTCATGGGCCACCCCACGGTGGGTCACGGGGATCCCGGCCACGCCCGGCACGCTGATGGCGCTGGTCACCCCGGGCACCACGGTGCAGGGGATCCCGGCCTCGGCCAGGGCCTGCGCCTCCTCCATCCCACGGCCGAAGACGAACGGATCGCCGCCCTTGAGCCGGACCACCGCCTTGCCCGCCTTGGCGTGCTCGATCAGCGCGTTGTTGATCGCCTCCTGGGCCATGAAGCGGCCGTACGGAATCTTCGCGGCGTCGATCACCTCGACATGCGGCGGAAGTTCATCGAGCAGATCGCGGGGGCCCAGCCGGTCGGCCACCACCACGTCCGCCTCGGCGAGCAGCCGACGGCCGCGCACGGTGATCAGGTCCGGATCGCCGGGGCCGCCGCCCACCAGGGACACCCGCGGGCCGCGGGCCCGGTGGCGGGGCGCGGCGAGCGTGCCGTCGCGCAGTCCCTCGACCACCGCGTCGCGCACCGCGGCCGAACGCCGCGGGTCCTGCCCGGTGAGCACGGCGACGGTGACGCCCTCGCTGCGTCCGGTGGCCGGGGTCCAGGCCGAGGCGGCCGAGGCATCGTCGCTGCGCACGCACCACACCCGGCGCTCCTCGGCCTCCGCGGACGCGGCGGCGTTTGCCTCCGGGTCGTCCGTGGTGATCAGGGCGTACCAGGCGCCCTCGAAGTCACCCGCGCGGTAGCGGCGGCGCTCCCAGCGCACCTCGCCCGCCTCCGCCATCGCCTCGACCGAGGCGGTGGCGGACGGGGAGATCAGCAGGATGTCCGCACCCGCCGCGATCAGCGCGGGCAGCCGGCGCTGGGCGACCTGGCCCGCTCCGAGCACAACAACGCGCCGCCCGGCAAGGCGCAGTCCGACGGGGTAGGCGAAGTTCTCGGACATGGCGGTGCGGCTCTCCTCATGCGAATGCCTGCCGCTGCGGCACTGGAGCGGCTGATCAACAGTGGGACGTGGCCCCCGCGGACACCCTACGTCGCGGGGGCGCGCCTCAGTTCTTCTCCGTGACCCCGGCGGAGTCGAACGTGGCCACCTCGTGCATCGCGCGCGCCGCGCTCTGCACCACCGGGAGGGCGAGCAGCGCGCCGGTCCCCTCACCGAGCCGCAGATCGAGATCGACCAGCGGCCGCAGCCCCAGCTTGTTGAGGGCGGCGACATGGCCGGGCTCCGCGCTGCGGTGTCCGGCGATGCAGGCGGCCAGCACCTCGGGCGCGATGGCCCGCGCCACCAGGGCCGCCGCCCCCGCGCTCACCCCGTCCAGGATCACGGGCGTACGGAGCGAGGCGCCGCCCAGCAGCAGTCCCGCCATCGCGGCGTGCTCCAGCCCGCCGAACGCGGACAGCACCCCGATCGGGTCCGCCGGGTCGGGCTGGTGCAGCTCCAGACCACGCCGTACGACATCGATCTTGCGGGCGTGCATCTCGTCGTTGATACCGGTGCCGCGCCCGGTCACCTCGGCCGGGCCCACACCCGTGTACACCGCGATCAGGGCGGCCGAGACGGTGGTGTTGGCGATGCCCATCTCACCGGTGAGCAGTGCCTTGTTCCCGGCGGCCACCAGGTCGCGGGCGGTCTCGATGCCCACCTCCAGGGCGCGCAGCACCTCTTCGCGGCTCAGCGCGGGGCCGGTGGTGAAGTCGCCGGTACCCGCCCGCACCTTGCGCGGCAGCAGACCGGGGGTACTCGGCAGATCGCTCGCCACCCCCACGTCCACCACGCACACCTCGGCGCCGACCTGGCTGGCGAAGGCGTTGCACACCGCGCCGCCACCCAGGAAGTTGGCCACCATCTGGCCGGTGACCTCCTGCGGCCAGGCGGTGACGCCCTGGGCGTGCACTCCGTGGTCGCCCGCGAAGATCGCCACGGCCGCGGGCTCCGGGATCGGCGGCGGGCACTGCCGCGAGAGCCCGCTCAGCTGCGCGGAGATGATCTCCAGCATGCCGAGCGCGCCGGACGGCTTGGTCATCCGCTTCTGCCGCTCCCACGCCTCGCCGAGCGCCTTGGCGTCCAGCGGGCGGATGCCCTGGAGGGTCTCCTGGAGCAGATTGTGCGGATCCTCGCCGGGCAGCGCACGGCGTCCGTACGTCTCCTCGTGGACGACCCAGGACAGCGGGCGGCGCTTGGACCACCCGGACCGCATCAACTCCGGCTCGTCCGGGAACTCGTCGACGTATCCGACGCACAGATACGCCACGACTTCCAGATGCTCCGGCAGCCCGAGCGCCCGCACCATCTCGCGCTCGTCGAAGAAGCTGACCCAGCCGACGCCCAGGCCCTCGGCGCGGGCCGCGAGCCAGAGGTTCTCCACGGCGAGCGCGGAGGAGTACGGCGCCATCTGGGGCTGGGTGTGACGGCCCAGGGTGTGACGGCCGCCGCGGGTCGGGTCGGCCGTGACGACGATGTTGACCGGAGTCTCGAGGATCGCCTCGATCTTCAGTTCCTTGAACTGCTTGGCCCGCCCCTTGGGGAGGGACTTGGCGTACGCCTCGCGCTGACGCATGGCCAGCTCGTGCATGGTGCGCCGGGTCTCCTCGGAGCGGATGACCACGAAGTCCCACGGCTGGGAGTGGCCGACGCTGGGCGCGGTGTGCGCGGCTTCGAGCACCCGCAGCAGCACCTCGTGCGGGATGGCGTCGGACCGGAAGCCGTTGCGGATGTCGCGGCGTTCGCGCATCACGCGGTGGACGGCGGCGCGCTCGGCCTCGGCGTATCCCTCGGCGGGAGGGCCGAGGGGCTCGAGTGGCGCTTCCGGCTCGCCGTCCGCGATCTCGTCTTCCGCGGTCGTGGGGTCGGCGGTGTCTTCGGCGTCGTCGACGGCCATGTTGTTGTCGGTGCCGGGAGCGGGCTCCTCGGCTCGGGCCGCCGCTTCGGGCTGGGCGCCGGGTCCGGCTTCGGCCGTCCCGTCGGCGTCGCCCGTCCCGTCGGCGTCGGCCTCGGCTTCGGCTTCGGCCGGTGTGCTCTCGGCGGGCTGCGGGGTCTTCTCGGGCCCGGCTTCGGGCACCTCGGCTTCGGGCACCACGGCTTCAGGAGTCTCGGCTTCAGGAAGCTCGGCTTCAGAACCCGCTGCCTCCGGGGCCACGGCCTCTTCCACTGCGGGCTCGGGTGCCTCGGTCGCGGGTGCCTCGGTCGCGGGTGCCTCGGTCGCGTCGGCGGGAGTCACGGCGACCTCCTCAGCGGTGGCCTCGGGGGCCTCCTCCACGACGGGCTCGGGCTCGGGCTGGTGCTCCGGCTCCGGCGTCGGCTCGACCGCGGCTGTCTCCACGTCCACGGACTCCTCCGGGGCGGACTCCGGCTGCGGGGCCTCCTCCGGGGCGGCCTCCGCCTGCGGGAGTTCGGCCTGCTCCTGCTGCGGGGCCTCCTCCACGACGTCCGCCTCGGACGCCGGGGTACCGGCCTCCGACTCCGCGACCGCGTCCCCGACAGCGGGCTCCTCGGCGACCTCGGTCGCCTCGGCGGGCTGGGGCTGATCGTCAGTGACTATCGAGTGACCGGGGTCGACCGCGACCGGCTCCGCGGTGTCCGCGGGCTGCTCCGCGACGGGCCGCGGCGTCTCCTCCGCCGACGTCGTGGCCTCATCGGCGACCGGGGCCTGCTCCACCGGGACCTGCTCCGCCACCGGGGCCGGTTCCGCCGCCGGGGCCGGTTCGGCCGTTGTGGTCAGGGCCTCATGCGCCATCTGCGCCGGGATTCCCGGTACAGCGTCCGGGGCCGGGTCGGGCTGCGCGTCGAGCTGTTCGGGGGCCAGACCGGGCTGGATCTGGGCCGGGATACCGACGACCGGCTCCTCGGCCATGGCCGCGTCCGCACCCTGCGCCACGGTGTGGGGCGCGGGCACATGCGCGGGCTCCATCACGGGGGCGCCGCCCTGGGCCGGGATGGCCGCGCCCGCCGGAGGTGTGTCCGCGGACTCCGGCGCGACGCCCTGCGATGGCCCGGCGTACTCCGCGGGCATCGGGGCCGGGGGCATCTCCGCGCCCTGCGCCGAATCGGGCGCCTCGGGTGCCTCGGCGCTCTCCGGCGCCGGGGCCTCCTCCTCAAGGCCGACCGTTTCTGCGTGCACGGGCTCCGGCGCGGGAGCGGGCATCGGCTCCGGCTGGACCTCGGGCTGGAGCTGCTGCGGCGCGGGCGGCGGAGCGGAGTTCCACGCCTCCCCCGGCTGCGGAATGTCCGCGAGCTGCGGCCCGGGAAGCGGGGGCTCCTCCGGCTGGACCGCGAAGTACTGCGGCCCCGCCGCATACTCGGGTGCGTTGGCGTAGTCCGCCGCCGCACCCACCATGAACTCGCCGCTCGCCGGCTGCTCCGACGCCATGGGGTACTCGGGCTGGAGCTCCGGCTCGGGCTCGGGCTCGGTAACGGGCGGCTCGACGTGCGGAGCGGACCCGCCGCCGTGCCGGGCGGCCGCCGGGCCACGGTCGGCGAGTGAACGCACCACGCCGTTGGACGATTCGGGCACCGGCGGGCCCATGTGCAGCGGTCGCCGCACGGCGGCGGGCTGCGGCTGGGACTGCTGGACCGGCTGGGGCCGACCCAACGGCTGCCCAGGGGACTGAGGCTGGGGCTGCGGTTCGGCGGCCTGCGGCGCCACGCCCGGGTGTTCGGGCAGCTGCGCACCGGCGTACTCGGCCGCCGCCGGAACCGGCACACCGCCCTCGTACGTCCCGTGCGTCCCGTGCGTCCCGTGCGGCGGCAAGCCGGCCGACGGCTGCTGGTACTGGGCCTGCTGCTCGCTCCAGGCGCCCTGGGCACCTGGCATCAGCAGCAGATCGTCCTCCTCGCCGCCGGTCTCGTGCGGGTCGAGGTAGGGGTAGGGAGCGGCGCCGGGTGGCGGCTGCTCGATGAAACCGGCGTCGGCGGGCGGGGTATGGACATCCGCCGGGTGCGGGTGTCCGAGTCGTCCGCCTGCGTTCTCCGGCTGTCCCTCACCCGGGATCTGGCCGGTGTCGGTCATGCGTACCCCTCGCCCATCGCTAGTGCTCCTTCCAACCGCCTACCGCCGAGAGCAAGCCCCCTGAGCAAGAACGAGCGTGCGCCGTGCGCGGCACGTAGCACGCCCGTGGCTTGCCTACCGGGCCCCGCCAAGGGAGGCGCACATTCCGGTCATTGACCGATAAAGCACCGAACGCCGGGCAGCGGCACAGGCAGTACAACGGTCCGCCAGCCTACCCCGCGCGATGCCCGCGGAAGGTCACCAGGGCGAAGCTCGGGGCGAACGTCACAAGGCCAAAATCACTGGTGCGGGCGGTGGCCGCAGACCAGGAAGGCGACGGCGCGCTCGCGCTCGGTCCACCCTCGCGTGTCCAACTCGACCGACTGGAGCAGGACGCACTCCACGGCATAGCCGCCGTCCTCCAACGCCCGTCCGACGGCTTCCGCCTCGTCCCGGGTCGCGGCGTGGGTGACGATGCGTTCGGGGCGGCGCGCGGCGCACGCTTCGACCACGGACGCGCCCCCGCCGCCCACCCGCACCACATCCGGCTCCGGCAGGTCCTCGAGGACCTCGGGAGCGGTGCCGTGGACGACCTGGAGTTGGACGCCGAACCGGCGGGCGAGGGTGGCGGTGCGCTCACAGGCATCCGCGTCCCGGTCGACGGCGATGACGGCGGCGCCGAACCCCGCGGTCTCCACCGCCGCCGCGCCGCTGCCCGCGCCGATGTCCCAGACGAGGTCGCCCACCCGGGGTCCGATCCGGGCGAGTTGAAGGGCACGCAGCTGCGGGGACTCGTTCTCGCCCAGCACGGTCGCGTAGGCGGGGCCGGGCAGCGCCCAGCCGCGGACGGCGCCGGGGAAGCCGGGGTCGCGTCCGGCGATCCAGCCGCCGCCGTGGAGGGAGCCGTGCGCGGCACCGGTGGTCCGGCGGGCGGGCGGGGCGGTGACACCGGAGCCGCCGATGACGATGACGACATTGGGGTCGCGCCAGGCGTGGTCGGCGACCTTGTCGGAGGTCAGGACGGTCACCTGCTCGCGCTCGGTGCCCAGGCCCTCGCAGATGACGAAGGTGCGGTGCACCGGGCCGAGGAGCAGCGCCAGTTCGGCGGGCCCGGCGCCGGGCGAGGTGAGGACGGCGACCTTGGTGTGGGCGCGGCAGACATTGACGGCGCGGCGCAGATCGCGGCTGTGGGCGACCACGACGACCTGGGCGTCGTCCCAGGGCATCCCGGCGCGGGCGAAGGCGGTGGCGACGGAGGAGACGGCGGGCACGACCTCGACCTCGAGGCCGTGCTCGGGAGCGCGCAGGGCCCGTACAACACCGAAGAACCCGGGGTCGCCGTCGGCGAGTACCACGGGCGAGCCGCGGTGCTGGGCGATACGGCGGGCGGCGAGGTCCACACTGCCCAGCCGGATCCGTTCGGCGCCCGGTGGTACTTCGGGCAGCGCCAGGTGGTGAGCGGCACCGGCCACGAGGGTGGCCGCGCCGAGGGCGGAGCGGGCCACGTCCGTGAGCGGTGAGCCGTCCCAGCCGATCACCGTGACGCGGTCGGCCATCGTCGTCTGTCTCCCCGGGGTGTGGTGTGGGTGGGTCGGGTCGCCGTGCGGGGTACCGCGGGTGTGGCGGGTGCGGCGGGTGCCGCGGGGTGTGCTCGCGAGTTCGCGGCCGACCGCGGACGCGGACGCCGGGGTGGCGTGGTGTGCGGCTCGGCGGGCCGGTACGTGGGTACACGGGCCTGGGCAGGTTACCCCGCCTGGTCCGGACCGCTGGAGCGGGGGGACGGGCCGGGGTGGTGCGCCGGGGGCGCCGTCCGGCGCGCCGCGCGCGGGTCAGCCCCAGTCGGAGTAGGTGGGATAGCCGCCGAAACCGTCGGATCCGGCCAGGGATTCGGGGACCCCGTCGAGGTCCTCGGCGAGCAGGCTCCAGACGATGAGGTCGGTCCGCAGATCGGTCCAGCCGCCGTCCTCCGTCTGGGTGCGGGCTATCCCGGCGTTGCGCAGCACGCCCTCGCTGATACAGCCGATCTTCTGGGCCACCTGCTGGGCGGCGGTGTTGTCGGCGGCGGTGCGCAGTTCCAGTCGCTCGAACTTCTGGTCCTGGAAGAGCCAGCGGGCGACGGCCAGCACGGACTCCGAGGCATAGCCCTCACCGCGCGCCCAGGGGGCGGTGATATAGCTGACCTCGGTGCCCAGAACGCGCCAGTCCGTATTGCGCAGATGCACGATTCCCACCAGTCGCTGGGTGAGGAATTCGGCGACGGCGAAGACTATTCCGCGGCCGGTGGTGCGTTCGGCCGGGGCGAGCCGCAGCGCCTGGTCACGGGCGTCGCGCGGGGTGTACGGATGGGGCGCCCTGGCCCAGGCGACCACCAGCTCGTCGGTCATCATCTCCGCGAGCGGGGGTATGTCCGCTTCCTCGAACGGGCGCAGCACCAGGCGTTCGGTGCTGATGGAGATGTCCGGGAAGGTGGATGTCATGCGCCGCTCCGTAATCGGGGGTCATTTTCCGTAGCCGTCAAGAGAGCCCAGCATGCAGCATCGCCGCTGCGAATCGCAGCACGGGGTGGCAAGCGGAAGGCTCCGCATCCGGTTGTGTGGCCGGAATGCGGAGCCGAGCCGCTTCCCTCGACGCGGATATCGCGCGGACGGAGTCAGAACGCGGACGGAGTCAGAACGCGGACGGAGTCGGAACGCGGAAGGGATCGGAACGCGGGCTGGGTCAGAACGAGGGCAGGACGGAGCCGGCGTACTTGTCCTTGATGAACTTCTTCACCTCGGGCGAGGTGAGCAGCTTGGCCAGCTTCTTGACCCGCGGGTCGTTCTCGTTGCCCTTCTTGACGGCGAGGAAGTTGCCGTAGGGGTTGTTCTTGGGCGACTCCAGGACCAGGGCGTCCTTGGCGGGCTTGAGGTGGCCTTCGATGGCGTAGTTGCCGTTGATGACCGCGGCGTCCACGTCGTCAAGGGTGCGCGGCAGCTGCGCGGCCTCCAGTTCCTTGAACTTCAGGCCCTTGGGGTTGGCGGCGATGTCCTTCGGGGTGGCCTCGTTGCCGACGCCGTCCTTGAGCTTGATGATCTTGTGGTCGGCCAGCAGCTTCAGCGCGCGGGCCTCGTTGACCGTGTCGTTCGGGAGGCCGACGGTGGCGCCCTGCTTCAGGTCGCCCGCCTTCTTCACCTTGTGCGAGTACAGGCCGAGCGGCTCCAGGTGGACCGTGACGACGGGCACGATGTCGGTGCCCTTCTTCTTGTTGAAGTCGTCCAGGAATGGCTGGTTCTGGAAGTAGTTGGCGCCGACCGATCCGTCCTGAGTGGACAGGTTCGGGGTGTTGTAGTCGGTGAACTCCCTGACCTCCAGCTTGAGGCCGGACTTCTGGGCCAGGTAGTCCTTGACGTAGGTGAGTATCTCGGCGTGCGGGACGGGGCTCGCGGCGACGACGAGCGGGCCGTCCTTGCTCTCGGCGGAGTCCGGTCCGCAGGCGGCCAGGCCGAGGGCGAGAGTTCCGGCGGCGAGGGCGGTGGTGACGGTCTTGGTGGTGTTACGCACGAAAAGTGCCTTTCTTCTGGGGCGCACGGAACCGCCGCGGGTGCGGAGGCACGGTGCGAGGGGTGGGGCTGTGGGGGGATGTGGGGGTGGAGTTGGCTCAGGGGATCTTGGCGGGTTCGATGTCCGCGGGCTCGGCGCTGACCGATCCGCCGGTCGCTCGGTCGGTCGCGGCGGGTGTCGGAACGGACCGGGCGCTCCGGGCGGGGCGCGGCAGTACCAGCCGGGGGACGGCCGAGGAGCGGCCGCGGTGCGACAGCGAGCGCGCGGCGAGATCACCCGCGAACTGGACGATGGCGATCACCACGGCGAGGATGCCGACCGTGATCCACATCAGCTCGGTCTCGAACCGCTGGTAGCCGTAGCGGATGGCGAGGTCGCCCAGTCCGCCGGCGCCGACCGTACCGGCCATCGCCGAGTAGCCGAGCAGTGCCACGACGGTGGTGGTCGCGCTGGAGATCAGCGAGGGCAGCGCCTCGGGCAGCAGCACTTTGCGGACAACGGTCCAGGTGGAGCCGCCCATCGACTGCACGGCCTCGACCAGACCGCCGTCCACCTCGCGCACCGAGGTCTCCACCAGCCGGGCGAAGAAGGGGACGGCGCCGATCGCCAGGGGCACGATCGCGGCCTCGGGCCCGATGGTGGTGCCCACGATCCAGCGGGTGAAGGAGATCAGGGCCACCATCAGGATGATGAACGGCATCGAGCGGGCGATATTCACGATCTGGCCGAGAACCTTGTTGACGACCACGTTCTGAAGAACACCGCCCCGGTCGGTGAGGACCAGCAGCACACCGATCGGCAGTCCGCCGACGACCGCGATCAGCGCCGACCAGCCGACCATGTACAGGGTGTCCCAACATGCCTGCTCCAGCAGGGGCTCCATCTCGGACCAGGTCACTTGGTGCCCTCCTTGAGCAACTGGCGGGTGGATGCGGCCGTGTTCGTGTTCGGACCGTCGGCGATCGCCGCCACGTCGACCTGGAGCCCCTGCTCGCGCAGAAAGCCGATCGGGACGACGTTCTCCTCGAACCGGCCGGGCAGTTCGATACGCATCCGGCCGACCTGGTTGCCGCCGACGGTGTCCATCGCGGCGCCGAGGATCGAGATGTCGATGTTGTAGGTACGGGACAGCTGGGAGATGACCGGCTTGGTGGCGGCCTCGCCCTGGAAGGTGACGTCCACGACCGTGCGGTCCTCGGCCGAGGGCACCCCGCCGACCGGGAACAGCTCATGGGCCAGCTCGGAGCCCGGAGTGGCCAGCAGATCGCTGACCCGGCCGGACTCCACGATCCGCCCGCCGCGCATCAGCGCGGCCGAGTCGCAGATCGTCTTGACCACGTCCATCTCATGGGTGATCAGCAGCACGGTCAGGCCCAGCTGACGGTTGAGATCGCGCAGCAGCTGGAGGATCGAGCGGGTGGTCTCGGGGTCGAGCGCGGAGGTCGCCTCGTCCGACAGCAGCACCTTGGGGTCGCCCGCGAGCGCGCGGGCGATACCGACCCGCTGCTTCTGGCCACCGGAGAGCTGGGCGGGGTACGCCTTCGCCTTGTCGCCGAGGCCGACCAGTTCGAGCAGTTCCAGGGCCTTGCGGGTGCGCTCCCTGCCAGAGACGCCGAGGATCTCCAGCGGCAGTTCGACGTTGTCCCGCACGGTGCGCGAGGAGAGCAGGTTGAAGTGCTGGAAGACCATGCCGATGCGGCTGCGCGCCTGGCGCAGCGCGGATCCGGCGCGCGGGCCGCGCCCGGCGAGCGCGGTGAGGTCCTGACCGGCGACGGTGATGGTGCCGGAGGTGGGGCGCTCCAGGAGGTTGACGCAGCGGATGAGGGTGGACTTCCCGGCGCCGCTCTGGCCGACGACGCCGTACACCTCACCCTCGCGGACATGCAGATCGACGCCGTCGAGGGCGGTGACCTCGCGGCCTCGTGAGCGGTAGACCTTGGTCAGGTCCGTGGTGGTGATCACAGGGTTTCCGTCACTGTTGAGTGCACGGCGGGGTGCCGCCGGGCACGGTTCGTTCATTGCGGAACGCGGCAGGGGGAGCCGAGCGGACACGACGGCATGAGGTCGCGCGGCGCGGCTACGGGTTCCGGTGACGCGGGGCGGCTCGGTCCGGCGCGTTACTGGCGCGCGGAATCCGGCTCAGCGGTCTCGCTTCGGGGCGCGAGGCTCGGACAAGGGCCCTCAGCAGTCACACATTCGACACCGACAACGAGCACCGGGCGTGGTGAACGCCTCGGTCGCGGGGATGCGGATGCTCGTCGTGGTCATGGCCGCAAGTAAAACAGAAAGCGGAACCGACCGATCAACCGAGTCCGTATTGCGGACATCGCCGTCCGGCCCGTGGACAACCGGAAGGGGTCGTTCAGGCCCGTACGGTGAGCTCCACTCCCCCGTCGGTGGCCTGTGCCGACACGGCCGGGAGGCCCTCCACCACCCAATCGGCGATCCGCTCCGCACGGGACACCGTTGTGGTCAACGCCACGGCCCGGCGGCCGCCCCGGGCCCGGGGCCGATGACAACGCGGTCATCAGGGGCGATTACAGTCGTCCCATGCTTGTCACCCCCTGTGTGCGCCATCGCACCGCACGGAGGTCCCGTTGATCGCAGCGCTGACGGTCGCGCTCGGTGTGACCGCGCTCTTGCTCGCCGCCTGGTGCGGCTACGCCACCTATCGCGACCAGCCCACCAAGGACTGGCACTTCATCGGCATGGCCGTGGTGGCCCTGCTGGCGATCGTCCAGCTGGTCGTCGGAATCGTCCGGCTGGCGGGCGGGGACAAGCCCGATCAGGGTGTGGCGATCTTCGTGGCGTATCTGATCGGTTCCGCCCTCGCCGTGCCGATCGCGGCGTTCATGTCGCTGGCCGAGCGGACCCGGTGGGGTTCGGCGACGGTCGCGGCGGCAGCCGTGGTGCTGGCCGTGCTCGAGGTGCGGCTGTACGACATCTGGGGAGGCATCGGTGGCTGAGTCCACGGAAGCGTCTGAGTCCACGGAACCATCGCGGACGGCGGGATCCACGGCTCGGCGGACCGGTCTCGGCCAGGGGCCGGGGCGGCTGCTGGTGCTGCTCTACGGAGTGTTCACCGTCGCGGCGGCGTCCCGCTCGATCTACCAGCTGATCGCCCAGTACCACGAGGCCCCGCTCGCCTACATCCTCTCGGCGGTCTCCGCCGCGGTCTACGCGTTCATCACCGTCTCGCTGGTGCGCGGTGGCGAGGGGGCACGCCGGGCGGCGATGGTGTGCTGTGCGGCGGAGCTGGTGGGGGTGCTGACCATCGGCACCTGGACACTGGCCGACCCCTCCGCCTTCCCCGACCAGACGGTGTGGTCGGACTACGGGATGGGCTATCTCTTCATCCCGATCTTCCTGCCGGTCACCGGTCTGCTCTGGCTGCGCCGGACGGACTGAGCGGTATCCCGCCCGGCCCGTCCGGCAGTGCCTCGTCTCATCCGACGCGGCCGCGGACGAACGACGGCGCCTCGCGGCACGTCCCGCGGAGCGCTATGCGCTGGCCGCGAAGGTGGATGCCGAGGCGTCCTTCTCCAGCGTGACCACACTCAGCCGGCGGTTGACCTCCTCGGTGCCCACCTGGGCGTAGCCGTTACGGCGGTACAGCCGCAGATTGCCGTCGCTGCGGTGACCGGTGAAGAGGCGGTAGCGCTTGGCGGCCCGCTCCTCGCTCAGCCGCGCCTCGATCGCCGCGAGCAGCCGCCCGCCCAGACCGTGGCGCTGCATCCGGGGGTGGACGATGAGCTTGCCGATGGCGGCGGTGCCCTTGTCGTCGACCGCACCGCGCACCGAGCCGACGACCTCCGCGCCGAGCCGGGCCACGAGCACGCATCCCTTACCGAGTTCGGCGCGCAGATCGTCCAGCGACTGCGTCAGCGGCTCGATGGAGTAGTCCCCGTACAGCTCGGCCTCGCCCTGGTAGCACAGATACTGGAGCTTGAGGATCTGCTCGGCGTCGTCCGCGGTCGCCGCGGAGATGGTCACGCTCATGCCCATGTGCGCATGCCTCCCCTTTTCTCGGTCCTCCGGCCGCGGTGAGGGTGAGGGTGCGACCGGGGTTGATGGCCCTGGGATCGGAAGCGCCGCGTGGTTCGCGGTCGCCTCCGGGCGCCGATTGTCTAACGCTCCTTTCCCCAAGGTTCAGGAGCCGCAATCTCCGCCTGGAGCATTCTGCGCAGGCAACCCAGACATCGGGAACGTACCGGCCCCAGACTGCCCTGTGACATTTCCAACGCGCCCGCGATCTCCCGGTATGTCGGGTCCGAACGGGACAGCATCGCGCCCAGCAGCCGGGGGCAGCGGCCGGGCAGCCTGCGCACCGCCGCGCGCAGTACCCGCCGGGTCTCAGCGGTCAGTACGGCCTCTTCGGCGGGACGGGGCTCGGGGCCCTCCGGCGGTCCGTCGTCCACCGGGTCGTACGGCACTTCGCGGCGGGCCCGGCGGCGGGCGCCGCGCACCTCGGCGCGGACGGCGCCGCGCAGCCAGCGGGCGGGTTCCGATGGCGGGCCGGTGTTCTGGGTGCGCTCCAGCAGCCGCAGCCAGACGGCCTGTTCCAGTTCGGCGGGCTCGACACCGGCGGCGTACGCCTCGGCCGCCGCCTCGGCGGCCAGCAGCGGGCGCAGTTCCTCCACGAGGTCTATGCGGTCCATGCCGGGCGGGACGTGGGCCGGTCGCGGCGTGGTTGCCGCTGCGCCGCCGTCTCACCCGACCGGGTGGCCGCCGGGACGGGGCTTGACGCCTGTGTCCCGGCGGCCGTCGTACGGGACCGCTCAGTGCTCCCTCAGCGCTCTCTCAGTGCTCGCTCAGTGCTTCTCGAGGAAATCCGCCCGCGCGAGGAGGGCGGTGTCGGCGTTGTCGGAGAAGATGCCGTCGATTCCGGTGGCGAAGTACACCTTGAACGCGCCGAAGGCGTCACCGTAGGCGTTGGGGTCCGTGCCCCGGCGGAAGTCGGCGGGCAGGAAGCTGTTCTCGTTGCGCATGGTGTACGGGTGCAGGAACAGCCCCGCCGCATGCGCGTCCTTGACCACGCTGGTGGGCGTACCCAGCTTGCCGTCGGGGGTGCGTGGGATGATCACCGACAGATCAGGGCCGATGCCCTGGGCGAAGCCCGCAATCCACTTCAGCCCCTCGGGCTTGACCAGGTCGGCCACCGTGCGCGGGTCGCCCGCCTCGACGAAGTCCCAGGGGCGGCTGGTGACCGTGGACAGCAGCACCACCGAGGGGGCTTCGACCAGCTTGCGCAGCCGCTGGATGCTGCTGGGCTCGAAGGACTGGAGGAACGTCGGGGAGTCCTTCTTGTGACGGCCGTACCGGCGCAGCAGCTTGGCGACCCGCTCCTCCAGGCCGAGACCCAGCTTGCGGAAGTAGGTGGGGTGCTTGGTCTCGACGTGCAGCCAGACCCGGCGGCCGCGCTTGCGGCCCTCCCGCTCGGCCCACTGGAGCACCTCTTCGAAGCTGGGCACCTCCCAGCGGCCGTCGTAGAGCGTGTTGCGCTGGCGGGTGCCCGGGATGCGCTCCTTGGCGCGCAGCGTCTTCAGCTCGGCGAGGGTGAAGTCCTCGGTGAACCAGCCGGTGAGATTGGTCCCGTCCACGGTCTTGGTGGTCTTGCGGTCGGCGAACTCGGGGTGGTCCGAGACGTCCGTGGTGGCCGTGATGTCGTTTTCATGACGGCAGACCAGATGGCCGTCCTTGGTGGGGACGAGGTCCTGCTCGATGACGTCCGCGCCCAGGTCGAGAGCGAGCTGGTACGAGCCGAGGGTGTGTTCCGGCCGGTAGCCGCTGGCCCCGCGGTGGCCGATGACGGTGGGCACCGGCAGCCCGTACACCCCGCCGGAGTTCGCCGCGCCCGCCGTGGCCGTACCCGCCTCGCCGGAGGTTCCGGCCGCCGCGGCCGTGCCCGCGCCACCGAGCGCCATCGCTCCCGCGCCGAGGGCCGCGGCCCCCAGGAGGGCGCGCCGTCCGGGCTGTTGCTCCCGCTCCATGAGCACTCCTCGCTCTGGTGTCCGTAACACCTGTCAACGACCGTCAGAGAACGGGCCGATGGTAGGCGGGAGCGCCTTATGTACGGGAGACGTCAGCGGAAACGCAGCGGAAACGCGTGTCAACACTGCGTATCAGGTGGGTGAACCCGGTGTGCGCCGGGGTACGACCGGCGAGTATCGTCCTGAAGCGGCGCAGGTGTCCGGTTCCGGGTTGACGGACCGTACACCTCACGCACCAGACCATGACCCCGACCGGAGGACCCGTTGTCCCGATTTGCGTTTCTGAAGGCAGTACTCGGTCCGCTGATGCGCCTGATGTTCCGCCCGCGGGTCGAGGGGGCACAGCGCATTCCCGGCTCGGGCCCGGTGATCCTCGCCGGGAACCATCTCACCTTCATCGACTCGATGATCCTGCCGCTGGTCTGTGACCGTCAGGTCTTCTTCATCGGCAAGGACGAGTATGTGACGGGCAAGGGGCTCAAGGGCCGTCTGATGGCCTGGTTCTTCACCGGTGTCGGCATGATCCCGGTGGACCGGGACGGCGGTCGCGGCGGCGTGGCGGCACTGATGACCGGCCGCCGGGTGCTGGACGAGGGCAAGGTCTTCGGTATCTACCCCGAGGGCACCCGCTCCCCCGACGGCCGTCTCTACCGGGGCCGGACCGGTATCGCCCGGCTCGCGCTGATGACCGGCGCCCCCGTGGTGCCGTTCGCGATGATCGGCACCGACCGGATCCAGCCGGGCGGCAAGGGGCTGCCGCGGCCGGGCCGGGTGGGGGTGCGCTTCGGCGAGCCGCTGGAGTTCACCCGCTACGAGGGCATGGACCGCGACCGGTATGTGCTGCGGGCGGTGACCGACGAGGTGATGAGCGAGGTCATGCGGCTCTCCGGCCAGGAGTATGTGGACATGTACGCCACCAAGGCGAAGGCCGCCGCCTGACGGCTGCGGATCCCTGTTTCACCCCAGGGCAAACCCCCTGGCCACCGGCCGGGTACGGCCACTAGGGTGCGCCGATGACCACCTCCACCGTGCCCTCCCCTGCCTTTGTCCGGCTGCGGGGCCGGCGCTTCGCCGTGACCGATTTCGGCGGGCCGGGCACCCCGGTCCTCGCGCTCCACGGCCACTTCGGCCGCGGCCGGATGTACGCACCGCTGGCCGCCGCGCTCGCCCCCGCCCGCCGGGTGATCGCGCTCGACCAGCGGGGGCACGGGCTCACCGGGGGCGGTGGTCCGTTCACCCTGGACGAGTACGTGGCCGACGCCGCGGCGCTGCTGGCCGAGCTGGATCTCGGACCCGTCCCGGTGGTCGCCCACTCCACCGGCGCGGTCGCGGCCTACGCGCTGGCCGCCCGCCATCCGGAGCTGGTGTCCGCACTGATCGTCGAGGACATCGGCGCGGTGACGGACCGCCCGGTGGTCACCCATCCGGTGCTCGATGTGTCCGCGTGGCCGACCTGGGCGGTGGACCGGGACGCGCTGCGGGCCGCGATCGAGGCCCGGGGCATCCCCGACGCCACGTACTTCGTCGACAGCGCGGAGCCGGACCGCGCGGCGGGCGGCTGGCGGCTGCTGTTCCAGCCGGCCCACATGATGGAGTCCCAGCGGGCCCTGTGCGGTGACTTCTGGGACGAATGGCTGGGTTCGACATGTCCCGCGCTGTTGATGCGCGGTGAGCACAGCCCGCTGCTGCCGCCCGGTCACGCCCGGGAGATGGCGGACCGCCGTCCGCACACCAGGCTGCGGGAGTTCGGGGGGTGCGGCCACTGGATCCACGACGACGCGCCGCGCGCGTACGCCCGCGCGGTGGGCACCTTCCTCAACACCCTCTAGGCCCTGTCCTGTCGATCTTCGCGGGCCCGCGACGCCTGGCACCGCGCCTCGCCGCGTTGTCGGGATCGTCCGAGTACGCCCAGGACGAGGACGGACCCTCCGCCTTGCGATCCACGGCACCAGACGCCGCGGCCTGATCCACGAAGATCGACAGGACAGGACCTAGCCGCCCCGCAGTCCGGGCCGGGCGGGCTTTGCAGCAGGGCGGTCAGGCCCAGGGCAGCTCCGCGCGGTGGCGCCAGTACGCCTCCGGCTCCTCCACGAGCCCGTCCAGCAGGGCGAGCTGGCGTTCGTTCAGCCGCAGGGTGGCCGCGGCGAGGTTGGAACGCAGCTGGGGGATGGTGGCCGCGCCGGACAGGACCACATCCGCCCACGGCCGGTGCAGCACCGCGGCGAGCGCGACGGCGTCCGGAGTGACCCCGGTCTCCTCGGCGACCTGCCGCACCGCGGGCGGCGCCGCCTCGGGCGCGGCGAGCCGGCCGTTGGCCACGGCCTCCTTGATGATGACCGACCGTCCCGCGTCCCGTGCCTCGACGAGCGCGGCCCCGGCCGAGGGCTCCAGCAGGTTGTAGGTGGTCTGGAAGGTGCGGAACAGCGGCGCGCCATCGGTCTCGACGGCGAGCGCGGCGCGGATGGCGTCGGCCTGGTGCGGTCCGCTGGTGGACACCCCGATCGTGACGCCCTCGGCGGCGAGCGCGGCCAGCCGCTCGTGGAGCGCGCGGTCGGTGAGGGCGGGGCTGTCGGGGGTGAGCGAGTGGATCTGGTAGAGGTCGAGCCGGTCGCCGAGCAGGGCGTCGGTCAGCCCGCGCTGCCGTTCGTAGGCGGCGGTGGTGTGGTCCTTGACCTCGTGGGTGGTGGCGTCGGTGCGCCAGTCCGCGACATAGGTGTAGCCCCATTTGCTGCCCACCACCACGTCCCGGACCTCCGGGTGGTCCGCCAGCCAGTCGGCGAGGAACTCCTCCGCCCGGCCGTAGGAGCGCGCGGCGTCCAGATAGCGCACTCCGTGGACGTAGGCGGTGTCCAGCAGTTCCTGGCTGCGCCGCCGCATCGCCTCGACGGTGCGTTCTGCCGGGAGGTCCCGGTCCCGGCCGAGGGTGATGTAGGCGGGACGGCCGACCGCGGCCAGGCCGAGTCCGATCCTGGCCGCGGGAGCGGTGGTCTCCGCGAGACGCGAGAAGCCCATGGGGCCCATTGTGCGCTTAAGCCTTGGCGTCGGCAGCCTTGGCGTTGGCCCACTCGTACTGGGCGGCCAGGTCCGTCTTGACCTCCGCCAGCTGTACGGCCACCGCCGAGGGGGCGGTGCCGCCGCGGCCGCTGCGCGAGGCGAGCGCGCCCGGCACATTGAGCACCGAGCGGACCTCGGGCGTCAGGTGCGGGGAGATCTTGGCGAACTGCTCGTCGGTCAGCTGGTCCAGCTCGATACCGGTCAGCTCGCACTCCTTGACGCAGGCGCCCGCGACCTCGTGCGCCACCCGGAACGGCACACCCTGCCGGACCAGCCATTCGGCGATGTCGGTGGCGAGCGAGAACCCGGCCGGGGCCAGCTCCTCCATCCGCTCCCGGTTGACGGTGAGCGTGGCCATCATGCCGGTGAAGGCCGGGAGCAGCACCTCCAGCTGGTCGCAGGAGTCGAAGACCGGCTCCTTGTCCTCCTGGAGGTCGCGGTTGTACGCCAGCGGCAGCGCCTTGAGGGTGGCCAGCAGCCCGGTGAGGTTGCCGATCAGCCGGCCGGACTTACCGCGCGCCAGCTCGGCGATGTCCGGGTTCTTCTTCTGCGGCATGATCGACGAGCCGGTGGAGAAGGCGTCGTGGAGGGTCACGAAGGAGAACTCCTTCGTGTTCCAGATGATGATCTCCTCCGCGATCCGCGACAGATCGACGCCGATCATCGCGGTGATGAACGCGAACTCGGCGACGAAGTCACGGGAGGCGGTGCCGTCCAGCGAGTTGGCGGACGAGCCGTGCTCGAAACCGAGGTCGGCGGCGACGGCCTCCGGGTCCAGCCCGAGCGAGGACCCCGCCAACGCGCCCGAGCCGTAGGGCGAGACGGCGGTCCGCTCGTCCCACTGCCGCAGTCGCTCGGCGTTCCGCGACAGCGCCTGGACATGCGCGAGGACATGGTGGGCGAAGAGCACCGGCTGCGCGTGCTGGAGGTGGGTACGGCCGGGCATCGCCACATCCGGGTGTGCCTCGGCCAGCCCGACCAGGGCGCTCTGGAGATCGGCGATCAGCCCGCCGATGATCCGGGCGTGATCACGCAGATACATCCGGAAGAGGGTGGCGATCTGGTCGTTGCGGGACCGTCCGGCGCGCAGCTTGCCGCCGAGGTCGGGGCCCAGCCGCTCCAGCAGTCCGCGCTCCAAGGCGGTGTGCACGTCCTCGTCGGCGATGGTGCCGGTGAAGTCGCCGGAGGCGACGTCAGCCTCCAGCCGGTCGAGCCCCTCGAGCATCCGCGCCAGCTCGTCCGCGGTGAGCAGCCCGGCGGTGTGCAGCACCCGGGCGTGGGCGCGGGACCCGGCGATGTCGTACGGCGCCAGACGCCAGTCGAAGTGCACGGAGGCGCTGAGCTTCTCCAGTGCCTCGGACGGCCCGTCGGCGAAGCGGCCGCCCCAGAGCCGGACGTCGCCGCTGTTGCCGTTGCTCACGCTGTTGCTCCTCAAGGCTGTGGGTGTGCGACCGCCTCCCCGCGGACGGGGCGGGGAGGCGGCTCATGCGGTCTGTCTCGGGTCCGACTGTCGCTGTAGTCCGACCGTCTCGGGTCCGAGGCTACTGCTGGAGGTCCCGCTTGGCGGCGATCTTGCTGGACATGCCGAAGATCTCGATGAAGCCCTTGGAGAGCGACTGGTCGAAGGTGTCGCCGGTGTCGTAGGTCGCCAGGTTGAAGTCGTACAGCGACTGCTCGGACCGCCGGCCGGTGACCACGGCCCGCCCGCCGTGCAGGGTCATCCGGATGTCACCGGAGACCTGCTGGTTGGCCTCGTTGATGAAGCCCTCCAGGGCCCGCTTCAGCGGCGAGAACCACAGGCCGTCGTAGACCAGCTCGCCCCAGCGCTGCTCGACCTGCCGCTTGTACCGGGCGAGCTCCCGCTCGACGGTGACGTTCTCCAGCTCCTGGTGGGCGGTGATCAGCGCGATGGCGCCCGGGGCCTCGTAGACCTCCCGGGACTTGATGCCCACGAGCCGGTCCTCGACCATGTCGATCCGGCCGACGCCCTGGAGCCCCGCCCGCTCATTGAGCTGCTGGATCGCCTGGAGAACGGTCACCGGCTTGCCGTCGATGGCGACCGGCACGCCCTCCTTGAAGGTGATGACGACCTCGTCGGCCTCCCGCGGGTCGGCCGGGTTCGAGGTGTACTCGTAGACGTCCTCGATCGGCGCGTTCCAGATGTCCTCCAGGAAGCCGGTCTCCACGGCCCGCCCGAAGACGTTCTGGTCGATCGAGTAGGGGGACTTCTTGGTGGTGGCGATCGGCAGGTCCTTCGCCTCGCAGAAGGCGATGCACTTGTCCCGGGTCATGGCGTAGTCCCGGACCGGCGCGATGCACTTCAGCTCCGGGGCGAGGGAGGAGATGCCCGCCTCGAACCGCACCTGGTCGTTGCCCTTGCCGGTGCAGCCGTGAGCCACGGTGCTGGCACCGTGCTTCTTGGCCGCCGCGACCAGGTGCTTCACGATCGTCGGCCGGGAGAGCGCCGACACCAGCGGGTAGCGGTCCATGTACAGTGCGTTGGCCTTGATCGCCGGGAGGCAGTACTCATCGGCGAACTCGTCCTTGGCATCCGCGACCTCGGCCTCGACAGCCCCACAGGCGAGCGCGCGCTTACGGATGACATCCAGGTCCTCGCCTCCCTGGCCGACATCCACGGCGACGGCGATGACCTCGGCGTTCGTCTCCTCGGCGATCCAGCCGATGGCGACGGAGGTGTCCAGGCCGCCCGAGTAGGCGAGTACGACGCGCTCGGTCACGGGTTTCTCCTTACGGTCCATGCACTGACTGGCATAAGTATGCACTGGACCGTATGGTTCGTCAACGCGGCCCGGACGGGCCTGTCGGCGGGCGGCGCTACGATGCGGCTATCAGGTGCCCTGAAGGGGAGGTAGCCAGCATGAGCGTGCAAGACGACATCCTCTGGCAGGCAGCCGAGCACGCTGCGGCGGAGTTCGAAGGCTTCAAGATCGAGGTAGTGGGGGGCCGGATCGTCATGACGCCGCAGAGCAGCATCCAGAGCTGGACCATTCTCGACGTTCAGATGGCCGCAATGGCAGCGGGCATCGACAAGTCCCGCCTGCTGTCCGACGTACTGATCCAGTTCCCGGGGGAATCCCCCCGAGTACCAGATGTGACGATCCTCGAGGAAGGCGCGACCGAGCCCTACTCGTACGAGGACATCCTGGCCGCCGTCGAGATCGTCTCCGCGAAGAACGACGGCAACGATTACGCGGTCAAGGTGCGGCAGTACGCACGGTTCGGCGTTCCGATCTACCTGATCATCGACCCGTTCCTCGGCCAGTGCATCCTGCTGACCCGCCCCAAGGACGACAGCTACGCGTCACGTGATGAATACGCCTACGGCGAGACCGTCACCCTCCATCTGACGGATGGCAGCACGGTCGAGATCCCCACGGCCGAGTTCAAGCGCCGGGGCTGACGTTCGCGGTCAGCAGCCGATCTCGGCCCAGACCGTTTTTCCCGGCCCACGCCGCTCAGCGACGATCGCGGCGGCGGCCGTCCGGGACGGCCGGTTGCCCGACGGGTCGAACCAGGTCAGCGGCGCGTACGGGAAGGGGCCGTACGGGTACGGCTGATCCGACTGTACGCGTAACCGACCCCGCCCCTGGGCGCGTTGAGCAGATAGTCAGGCTCAGGACAGCGCGCACCGGAGGTGGCCGAGATGGCGGAAAGCGCGAACAACAGCGAACCGGAGCCTTCGGACGGCCTGCGGGCATTCGGGGCCGTGGTCAAGGTCTTCCGAGAACGGGCGGGCCTTACCCAGGAGGAACTGGCCCCGCTGGTGCAGTATTCGGCGCAGACCGTCGCCTCGATCGAGCAGGGGCGGCGGTTTCCGCAGCAGGACTTCGTCGAGCGGGCGGAGGATGTGCTCGACGCGTTCGGTGTGCTGCGGGCGGCGGCGAAGCACTTGGCGCGGCGGAAGGGCTTGGCGTCCTGGTTCCGGCAGTGGGCGGGGCTGGAGGAGCAGGCGATCAGCCTCTGCACGTATGAGTGCCGGGTCGTGCCGGGCCTGTTGCAGACGGAGGCGTATGCGCGGGCGGTGTTCCACAACAGGGTGCCGCCACTGGCCGACGAGCAGATCGAGACTCAGCTCGCCGCCCGACAAGAGCGGCAGCGCCTGCTCAGGGACAGGCCCAACACGGCGTTCAGTTTCATCATCGAGGAGGCGCTCTTCCAGCGTCGCACAGGGGGCGCTGACACGATGCGAGAGCTCATCGGGCATGTGCTGGAGCACGCCGAGCTACGCAACGTCGAGTTGCAGATCATGCCGCTCGCACAAGAGCATCACGCCGGGCTGGAAGGGCCCATGCAACTGCTGGAGACCCCAGACCACCGATGGCTGGGGTATTGCGAAGTGCAACGCAGCGGCCAGTTGGTCACTGACCGGAAAGAAGTAAGTGTGCTCCAGATGCGGTATGCCAAACTGCGCTCACAGGCTCTCACCGCCGAGGACTCCGCGAGCCTGTTGAAGCAGATCCGAGGGGCGCTATGACCACCACCGAGCTTGCCTGGTTCAAGAGCAGCTACAGCGGAGGCGACGGCGACAGCTGCGTTGAAGTCGCGCTCTCCTGGCGCAAATCCACGCACAGCGGAGGCGACGGCGACGACTGCGTCGAGGTCGCCACCTGCCCCCACACCGTCCACGTACGCGACTCCAAAGACACGCAGGGACCCCAGCTCGCCTTCTCCCCCACCGCCTGGACGGCGTTCGTCTCCTCCTGCGTTTCGTAAGTCCCGTAAGGTCCAACCGAGCGGGAGCCCAGGGCCATGACGCCGTGACCGACTGCCTGGCTGCCACGACGACCCGGTGGCTGCCGGTCTACGCGGTCGGGGTTGCCGTGCTGACGGGCCTGATCGCGTGGTTCCTCGGCAGGGCTCGGGCCAGGAAAGCAGCGGGCCCGACCCGGTGAATCTCGGCGGTCATTGAGACAGTCCGCTCCCCCAGCCGTATCCCCCTTCGCCGGAGCTCTTATGCGAAGGGGACAGGCCGTGACGACGCTACTCAACAGCCGGGCCGGGCGGCGGCAGGCGATGCGCCGGATCCAGCCGCGCCGTTCGCCCGCCGTGCCGCTGCTCGTGCTGAGCTGGGTGGGGGCCGCGGCGGTGCTGTCGTTGTGGTGGCAGAACACCCCCAACGTCGAGGGCACCACCCAGTGGCTCACCGGGGCCGGGCGGCTCAGCGGGCTGCTCGCGGGGTACGTACTGGCGCTGGTGGTGCTGCTGATGGCACGCGTACCCGCCTTGGAGCGGCGGGTGGGGTCGGACCGGGTGGCGCGGTGGCACGCGATGAGCGGGCGGTATGCGCTGTGCCTGATCCTGGCCCATGTGGGGCTGATCGTCGCCGGGTACGCCGAGCAGGCGGGCACCGGGCTGGTCGAGCAGGCCGTGACCGTGGTGACGGACTTCCCCGACATGATCGAGGCCGTCATCGGCACCGTGACCCTGGTGGTGATCGGGCTGGTCTCGGCGGGGATGGTGCGGCGCCGGGTCTCCTACGAGTTCTGGTACTACCTGCATCTGCTCACCTACGCCGCGGTGTTCCTGACGTTCTGGCACCAGCTCTCCACCGGTGCGGAGTTCGTCGGCGACGAGATGGCCCGGACCGCGTGGTACGCGCTGTACGGCACGGTCACCGCGCTGGTCGTCTGGTACCGGCTGCTGATGCCGCTGAAGCTGAACCTGATGCACCGGATGCGGGTGGAGGCCGTGGTGCCGGAGGCGCCCGGGATGGTGTCGGTGCTGATCAAGGGGCATCGCCTGCACCGACTCGGCGCCGAGGCGGGGCAGTTCTTCCGGTGGCGCTTCCTGGCGCCGGGCCTGCGCTGGGGCTCGCATCCGTACTCGCTGTCCGCGCCGCCCCGGCCCGAGCTGCTGCGGATCACCGTGAAGGCGGTGGGCGGGCACAGCTCCGGGCTGGCCTCGCTGGAGCCCGGTACGCGGGTGTGGGCGGAGGGGCCGTACGGGGCGATGACCGCGGCGCGGCGCAGCCGCGGCAAGGTGCTGATGATCGCCGGTGGGGCCGGGATCACCCCGATCCGGGCGCTGTTCGAGACGCTGCCGGGCCGGGGCAGCGATCTCACCCTGCTGTACCGCGCCCGGAGCGTGGACGATCTGGCGCTGTGGGACGAGTTGAAGCAGATCGCGAACGAACGCGGGGCCCACCTGCTGTACGCGGTGAACGGCCCGGACGGCGCCCGTCCGGAGATCACCGCGGAGCGGCTGCGGTCGCTGCTGCCCGATGTCGAGGACCACGACGTCTATCTGTGCGGACCGCCGGGTCTTGCCGAGCACGCGTATGAGGCGCTGCACGAGGCCGGGGTGCCGGACCGCCGTATCCACCACGAATCCTTCGAGCTCTGACGTTCCGAACGCTGTGACCAACGCCGAGGTGAAGCCATGAAGAGGAAGCATCCGCTGCGCCGCATCATCCTGGGCACGGCCGCGACCGTCGCCGGTGTGGTGGCGCTGCTCGCCCTGAAGCAGCCCGGTTCGGGCGGGGAGACCGTCGCCCAGCCCGGAGCGGGGCAGGCGCCACCGGCCGCCGCCACCGCACCGGCGGACGGCGGTGGCGCGGGCGGCGGGAGGGCGGGCGGCGGTGGCGCGGGCACCCGGACCGTCACCGGGGACGAGGCCCGGACCCAGTACGGGCCGGTGCAGGTGAGCCTCACCCTCAGCGGGACGAAGATCACCGCAGCGCAGGCGGTCAAGACCCCCGACTCCGAGCCGCAGAGCGTACAGATCGCCAAGAACGCCGTACCCAAGCTGAACCAGCAGGCGGTGACCGCGGCGAAGGTGGACACCGTCTCCGGTGCCACCTACACCAGTCAGGGGTACGCCACCTCGCTTCAGAGCGCACTCGACAAGGCAGGTGTCAATTGACTTCCTCCCCCGCCTAAAGGCGGGGGATTCCAGCGGTCACCCGCTGGGGTTCCTGTTTCACCGACGACCGCCCCGTCCGGGAGGACTCCCGTTGAGGTCTTACACCGTCTCCACAGGCAGACGCCGCCAGCCCGGCGGCCAGGATGTTGCGTGCCGCGTTCACGTCACGGTCATGCACGGTGCCGCAGTCGCACGTCCACTCACGGACGTTCAGCGGCAGCTTCTCGCGGACCGTGCCGCAGGCCCCGCACAGCTTCGAGCTGGGGAACCAGCGGTCGATCACCACGAGTTCGCGCCCGTACCAGGCGCACTTGTACTCCAGCATGGAGCGCAGTTCCGTCCACGACGCGTCCGAGATCGCACGCGCCAGGGTGTGATTCTTCAGCAGGTTGCGGACGGTGAGGTCCTCGATCACGACCGTTTGGTTCTCACGGACGAGCCGAGTGGTGAGTTTGTGCAGGAAGTCCCGGCGGCGGTCGGCGATCCGAGCATGGACCCTGGCGGCCTTCCGGCGGGCCTTCTCTCGGTTGTTCGAGCCCTTGGCCTTGCGGGACAGCTCCCGCTGAGCCTTCGCAAGCCGGGTCCGGTCGCGGCGCTCGTGCCTGGGGTTGGTGATCTTCTCCCCGGTGGACAGGGTCACCAGCGAGCTGATCCCGGCGTCGATACCGACCGCCGCGTCCGTGGCCGGGGCAGGGGCGATGGTGTCCTCGCACAGCAGGGATACGAACCAGCGCCCCGCGGCGTCACGGGAGACGGTCACCGTGGTCGGCTCCGCCCCCTCCGGGAGCGGGCGCGACCAGCGAATGTCCAGCGGCGCCGTCATCTTCGCCAACGTCAGGCGCCCGTCACGCCACTTGAAGGCGGAGCGGGTGTACTCCGCACTCGCGCGAGACTTCTTCCGGCTCTTGTACCGGGGGTACTTGGCCCGCTTGGCGAAGAAGTTCCCGAACGCCGCCTGAAGGTGGCGCAACCCCTGCTGGAGCGGAACGGAGGACACCTCGTTCAGGAAGGCGAGTTCCTCGGTCTTCTTCCACTCCGTCAGCGCGGCGGAGGACTGGACGTAGGAGACGCGGCGCTGCTCGCCGTACCAGGCACGGGTGCGCTCCTCCAGCGCCCGGTTGTAGACGAGACGCACGCAGCCGAACGTACGCGACAGCTCCGCCGCCTGCTCGCCCGTGGGACAGAAGCGGTACTTGAACGCCCGCTTCACCTGCCGCGTCATGCCTCACACTCTATCAATTCCTATGTGATTGAAGGGTTTCGGTCGCTGGTCGGCACACGCCGAATCGCCCTGACGGCGACTCGGCTTTCCCTGCCCTGCTCCGCAGAAGTCCGTTTCCTCCCCGGCCTGAAGGCCAGGGTATCCACGGAGGAATCCCGATGAGCCGTGAACACGAACCGCTGCGCCATGTCGAACATGTCATGGGCACCGTCTTCTCCTTCGATGTGCGCGAGGTCCCCGACGCGGCCCGGCCGCGGGTGCAGGCCGCGCTGGACGGGGCCGTGGTCGGACTGCACCGGGTGGACGAGCTGTTCTCCCCGTACCGGCCGGAGAGCCAGATCAGCCGGCTGGCCCGGGGTGAGCTGACACTCGCGCAGTGCGATCCGGACGTCCGGGATGTGCTGCGGATGTGCGAGGACGCCGAGTACCGCAGCGGCGGCTGGTTCAGCGCCCGCTTTGCCGGAGGGCAGCTGGATCCGACCGGTCTGGTCAAGGGGTGGGCGGTGGAGCGCGCGGCGCGGATGCTGGTCTCGGCGGGCGCCGGATCGGTATGTGTCAACGGCGGCGGGGATGTCCAGGTGCACGGCGGGCCGTGGCGGGTGGGGGTGGCCGATCCGCACCGGCGCGGTGAGCTGATCACCGTCGTGGAGGCACAGGGCGAGCTGGGGGTGGCGACCTCGGGCCCGGCCGAGCGGGGCTGTCACATCCTGGACCCGCGCACCGGACTTCCCCCGGCGCAGGGCCTCGCCTCGGTCACCGTGATCGCCACCAGCCTGGCCGACGCGGACGCCTGGGCGACCGCGGCCTGCGCGATGGGCGCGGAACGGGCCCGCCCGTGGCTGCAACGGCTCGCGGGCGCCGAGGCGTTCGTGGTGACGGCGGACGGCGCCACCTGGCACACCTCCGGCTTCGCCCGGTATGTGGCGGACTTGTGCGGAGTGTAGAGCGGGGACCGCCCGCGGTCAGCGGTGGCCGCGGACGGCGTCCGCGAGCAGCGGGGCGTGGGAGTGGTCGAGGTCCTTGGTGGCGGTGAGGAGGGTGAGCGGCCCGGCCTCGGCGCGTTCCCGCAGCCGGTCCACGGCCTCGGCCCGCTCCGGTTCGGCCAGTTCGGCGCGGTAGCGCCGGGCGAACTCGGCATAGCGCTCGGGCTCGTGGCCGTACCAGCGGCGCAGCTCGGTCGAGGGGGCCGCGGCCTTGGCCCAGTCGTCCAGCTCGGCGTCGTCCTTGGCCAGGCCCCGTGGCCAGATACGGTCCACCAGGACGCGGGTGCCATCGTCCGGCTCCGGCGCCTCGTACACCCGGCGGACACGGATGCCGGGCCGTTTTCTGTCGGCCATATCACCTATGGAACCATCTCCGCGGCCGGGACCCCGGCGGATAATGCGCCATATGGGAAAGGTGTACGAACGGATCGACGGCAGGCTGCGGACTTTCATCGAACAGCAGAAGATCTTTTTCACCGCCACCGCCCCGCTGGCCGGCGACGGCACGGTGAATCTCTCCCCGAAGGGGCTGGCCGGTTCCTTCGCCGTGCTCGACGAACGGACCGTGGCGTACCTGGACTTCGCCGGGAGCAACGCCGAGACCATCGCCCATCTGCGGGAGAACGGGCGCATCACGCTGATGTGGTGCGCCTTCGACGGCCCGCCGAACATCGTGCGGGTGCACGGCCGCGGGGAGCCGGTGTTCCGTGACGATCCGCGGTTCACCGCGCTGCTGGAGCACTTTCCCGGGGTGGACCTCGACGCGCACGGGCTGCGGGCGGTCATCGTGGTGACGGCCGAGCTGATCCGGGACACCTGTGGCTACGCCGTTCCGTATCTGGATTACCGCGAGGAGCGCACCCTGCACGGCGACCGCTTCCGGCGGGAGGACGACGCCTCGCTCGGCCGCTACTTCGAGAAGAAGGAGCACATCGGGCACAGCATCGACGGGCTGCCGGGGCTGCCGCTGCCCCTGCCGCCGAGCCCGGCCTGAGCGATCGGCGGCCCCGGCTCCGTACCCGTACCAGCTAGCGCGCCTTCTGGGCCAGTCGCAGCAGATGGTCGGCGAGCGCCTGGCCGCCCGCCGGGTCACGGCTGATCAGCAGCACCGTGTCATCGCCCGCGATGGTGCCGAGGATGGCGTGCAGCTCCGCCGAGTCGATGGCCGAGGCCAGGAACTGGGCGGCACCGGGCGGGGTGCGCAGCACCACGAGGTTGGCCGACGCCTCGGCGGAGATGAGGAGTTCACCCGCGAGCCGCGCCATCCGCGCCTCGCTCGCCGATTCGCCGAGCGGGGCGCGCGGGGTGCGGTCGCCGCCCTCGCTGGGCACCGCGTAGATCAGTTCGCCGCCGGTGTTGCGGATCTTCACCGCGCCCAGTTCGTCCAGGTCGCGGGAGAGCGTCGCCTGTGTGACGGAGAGTCCGTCGTCGGCGAGCAGCTTCGCGAGCTGGCTCTGGGAGCGGACCGGCTGCCGGTTCAGGATGTCCACGATCCGGCGGTGGCGCGCGGTGCGGGTCTGCGGCACGGACGGTCCGTTGTGGTTCGTCCCGGCGTCCTGGGCCTCGGTGTGCTGCGCCTCGGTCATCGTCTCGTCATTCTCCGGATCGTCGTTCCCCGTGGCCCCCGCGTGCGGCGTCCAGGACGGCGGGCAGCTCCCGGAGGAGGGTGTCCACCTCTCCGTCGGCGACGACGAGCGGCGGGGCCAGCCGGACCACGTCCGGAGCGACCGCGTTCACCAGGAGTCCCGCGTCCTGAGCCGCCTGCTGCACCTGTGGCGCGAGGGACTCTGTGAGCACGATACCCAGCAGCAGCCCGGCGCCACGGACCTGCCCGATCAGCGGGTGGCCGAGTGACTCGATTCCGTCACGCAGCCGCTCCCCCGCGCGCTTGACGCGGTCGAGGATCCCGTCGGCTTCCAGGGTGTCCAGCACGGCGACGGCGGCGGCGCACGCCACGGGGTTCCCGCCGAAGGTGGAACCGTGCTGACCTGGGGTCAGCAGCTCGGCGGCGGGCCCGAAGGCGACGGTCGCGCCGATCGGCAGACCGCCGCCGAGCCCCTTGGCGAGGGTGACCACATCGGGCTCCACGCCCTGCGCCTGGTGCTCGAACCAGTGGCCGGTGCGGCCGATACCGGTCTGGATCTCGTCGATCACCAGCAGGGTGCCGGTGGCCCGGGTGATCTCGCGGGCCGCGGCCAGATAGCCCGCGGGGGGCACCACAACGCCGTTCTCGCCCTGGATCGGTTCGACGATGACGAGGGCGGTGTCGGTGGTGACGGCCGCGCGCAGCGCCTCGGTGTCGCCGTAGGGGACGTGGGTGACGTCACCGGGCAGCGGAAGGAAGGGTTCCTGCTTGGTGGGCTGGCCGGTCAGCGCGAGGGCGCCCATGGTGCGGCCGTGGAAGCCGCCGGTGGTGGCCACCATATGGGTACGGCCGGTCCGCCGCCCGATCTTGAACGCGGCCTCGACCGCCTCCGCGCCGGAGTTGGAGAAGTAGACCCGCCCGGCGCGGCCGAAGCGCTGGAGCAGCCGCTCGGCGAGCGCCACCGGCGGTTCGGCCATGAACAGGTTGGAGACATGGCCGAGAGTGGCGATCTGGTCGGACACCGCCCGGACGACAGCGGGGTGGGCGTGGCCGAGGGCGTTGACGGCGATACCGCCGACGAAGTCCAGGTACTCCTTGCCGTCGGCGTCCCACAGCCGGGCGCCCTCGCCGTGGGTGAGGGCGAGGCGGGGGGTGCCGTAGTTCTCCATCAGCGCCCCCTGCCAGCGCTGTGCGAGTGCGGTGTTGCTCACTGGTCCTCCCCCTTGTCGTCGTCGGCCGTGCCCTCCGGGTCCGGCAGGATCATGGTGCCGATGCCCTCATCGGTGAAGATCTCCAGCAGGATGGAGTGCTGGACCCGGCCGTCGAGCACCCGGGCGGTGTGGACGCCGTTGCGTACGGCGTGCAGACAGCCCTCCATCTTGGGCACCATCCCGCTGGCCAGCTCCGGCAGCAGCTTCTCCAGCTCGCTCGCGGTGAGCTGGCTGATCACCTCGTCGCTGTTGGGCCAGTCCGCGTACAGCCCCTCGACATCGGTGAGAACCATCAGCGTCTCGGCGCCCAGGGCGGCGGCGAGCGCGGCGGCCGCGGTGTCGGCGTTGATGTTGTAGACATGGCCGTCGTCGGCGCTGCGGGCGATGGAGGAGACCACCGGGATCCGGCCGTCGTCCAGCAGCGCCCGGACCGCGCCCGGGTCGATCTCGGTGATCTCGCCGACCCGGCCGATGTCCACGCGTTCGCCGTCGATGTCGGCCCAGCGCTTGGTGGCGGTCATGGTGTGGGCGTCCTCGCCGGTCAGGCCGACGGCGAGCGGGCCGTGCTGGTTGAGCAGACCGACCAGCTCACGCTGGACCTGTCCGGCCAGCACCATCCGGACGACGTCCATGGCCTCGGGCGAGGTGACCCGCAGACCGGCCTTGAACTCCGAGACCAGGCCCAGCTTGTCGAGCTGGGCGCTGATCTGCGGGCCGCCGCCGTGGACCACGACGGGGCGCAGTCCGGCGTGCCGGAGGAAGACCACGTCCTGGGCGAAGGCGGCCTTCAGCTCCTCGTCGACCATCGCGTTGCCGCCGAACTTGATCACGACGGTCTTGCCGTGGTGACGGGTCAGCCAGGGCAGCGCCTCGATGAGGATGCGGGCCTTGGGCAGCGCGGTGTGTTTACGGGCGGCGGGCCGGGCGTTGGGGTCAGGGGTGGCGGGAGTGGTCTGCGTCATGAGGAGTAGGCGCTGTTCTCGTGGACGTAGTCGGCGGTCAGGTCGTTGGCCCAGATGACGGCCGAGGCGCTGCCCGCGGACAGATCGGCGGTGATCCGCACTTCGCGGTAGCGCATGTCGACCAGCTCGCGGTCCTCGCCGACCGAGCCGTTCTTGCAGACCCATACGTCGTTGATGGCGACGTTGAGCTGGTCGGGTTCGAAGGCGGCGGAGGTGGTGCCGATCGCGGAGAGCACCCGGCCCCAGTTGGGGTCCTCGCCGTGGATGGCGCACTTGAGGAGGTTGTTCCGGGCGATGGAGCGGCCCACCTCCACGGCGTCGTCCTCGGTGGCCGCGCCGATGACCTCGATCCGGATGTCCTTGGAGGCGCCCTCGGCGTCCCCGATCAGCTGGCGGGCCAGGTCGTCGCAGACCGCGCGGACGGCCTCGGCGAACTCGGCCTGGCCGGGGGCGACTTTGGAGGCGCCGGAGGCCAGCAGCAGCACGGTGTCGTTGGTGGACATACAGCCGTCGGAGTCCACCCGGTCGAAGGTGGTGCGGGTGGCGGCGCGCAGGGCGGTGTCGAGGGCGGGGGTGTCCACCTCGGCGTCGGTGGTGAGGACGACGAGCATGGTGGCGAGGCCGGGGGCGAGCATGCCCGCGCCCTTGGCCATACCGCCGACCGTCCAGGCGCCGTCCGGGCTCTGCACGACGGCCGTCTTGTGCACGGTGTCGGTGGTCTTGATGGCGATGGCGGCCTTCTCGCCACCGTGCGGGGAGAGGGCGGCGGCGGCCTTCTCCACACCGGGCAGCAGGGCGTCCATCGGCAGCCGGATGCCGATGAGCCCGGTGGAAGCGACGGCCACCTCGCCCGCGTTGTGCCCGAGGACGTCCGCGACCTTCTCGGCGGTGGCGTGGGTGTCCTGGAAGCCGAGCGGACCGGTGCAGGCGTTGGCGCCACCGGAGTTGAGGACCACCGCGGAGATCTGTCCGCCCCCCAGCACCTGCTCGGACCAGAGCACCGGGGCGGCCTTGACGCGGTTGGAGGTGAAGACGCCCGCGGCGGCGAGGCGCGGCCCATTGTTGACGACGAGGGCGAGATCGGGGCCTCCGTTCTCCTTGATCCCTGCCGCGACGCCGGAGGCGGTGAAGCCCTTGGCGGCCGTAACGCTCATGGAGCGACTCCGATCGTGGAAAGTCCCAGCTCCTCGGGGAGGCCGAGGGCGATGTTCATGCTCTGCACCGCGCCACCCGCGGTGCCCTTGGTGAGGTTGTCGATGGCGCTGATCACGATGGCGCGGCCGGCCGCCTCGTCGAGGGCGACCTGGAGCAGCGCGGTGTTGGATCCGTGGACGGCGGCGGTGGAGGGCCACTGGCCCTCGGGCAGCAGCCGGACGAACGGTTCGTCCCGCAGCGCTTTGTCGTACGCGGCGCGCAGCGCCTCCCCCGTCACCCCGGGCCTGACCTTGGCGCTGGAGGTGGCCAGGATGCCGCGGGGCATGGGCGCGAGGGTCGGGGTGAAGGAGACGGAGACGCGCTCGCCCGCCGCGGCCGAGAGGTTCTGGATCATCTCGGGGGTGTGGCGGTGGCCGCCGCCCACGCCGTACGGGCTCATGGCGCCCATGACCTCGCTGCCCAGCAGATGCGGTTTGGGCGCCTTGCCCGCGCCGGAGGTGCCGGAGGCGGCGACGATCACGGCCTCGGGCTCGAGGAGGCCCGCCGCGTAGGCGGGGAAGAGCGCGAGCGAGACGGCGGTCGGATAGCAGCCCGGAACCGCGATGCGCTTGGACCCCTCCAGCGCGGCGCGGGCCCCGGGCAGCTCGGGGAGGCCGTAGGGCCAGGTACCGGCGTGCGGCGAACCGTAGAACCGCTCCCAGTCCGCCGCGTCCGTCAGCCGGAAGTCGGCGCCGCAGTCGATGACCAGGACCTGGTCGCCGAGCTGCTCGGCGACGGCGGCGGACTGCCCGTGCGGCAGCGCCAGGAAGACCACGTCATGCCCGGCCAGGGCGTCCGCGCTGGTGGGCTCGAGTACGCGGTCGGCGAGTGGGAGCAGATGCGGCTGGAGGGCGGCGAGCGGCTGTCCGGCGTTGGAGTTGCCGGTCAGGGTGCCGATCTCCACCTCGGGGTGGGCCAGCAGCAGACGCAGCAGCTCGCCGCCCGCGTATCCGCTCGCCCCTGCCACCGCAGCACGTACCGCCATCGCTGTCCTCCTCAGGTATGGCATGACTATACGATCGATGGCAGTTTTATGCAAAGCGCTGCGTTGTTGTGACTGGTCGAGATAGCTGTCATCTGGTCGCGCCGTCTGTCACCGCACCCTCGCTGGCCCGCTTCCCGAGGATGAAGGCCGCCAGTTCCCCTTTGAGTGGACTCATCTCCAATGCGGCTGTGCACTCAGCGCTAACGACCTGGCCTCGGCAAACCGGAATCCTGGGGCAACAGGGTGGAGGGCGCAGGTGATCACGGTGCCTGAGAGAGGTCCGGCCCGCGAACAACCACCTGTGTCCAGACCGACGGCCTTCGGACCTTCAAGGAGTGTGACTATGAGGAAGTTCGCGCGGAGCGCGGTAGTGGCAGGCGCGGGGTTCGCGCTGGCGGCGGTGCTGTCGCCGGTGGCCTATGCGGCCGGCCAGGCCCCGGCCCCCAAGGCGCAGGGGCAGATCTGGGTGCACGCCTTCGAGAATGCCCCGACCTACGAGGAGGCCACCACCCATTCCCCGAAGGTGGGCAGGGGCATACGCAAGGGCGAGAGCGCCCCGGTCATCTGCATGTCCACGACTGGGTGGTACAAGATCCCTGACGCGAGCCAGGATCCCATCTGGGCCGAAGCGGACCACTTCGACTCCGTGGTCCACATGCCGAAGTGCTGACCACCTGACCGGTAGTGCCCTCGCGCTCCCTACGGAGCGCGAGGGCACTACCAGGTGGGTGCGGCCAGCCAGCGCCACGACCGCCTGGCGCCGCCGAGGCCTGTAGGGTTGGCGGCCAACGGGGCACCCGGGCACCGATGCTCGATGACTACCGACCCGAGCACATCCCGGCGCTCCTGGAGTCGGAATGGCATCAACGCCATCTCGCTCATTTTTGGGAACGACGCGATGTGATCCCATCGAATTCGAGGCAGCCCTCCGTGAGCTCGCCTCAGAGTTGCGGATGCATCCACGACCGCTTATCGACTACCAGCGCCGACGACACGCCCTTCGACACTGGGCGCTCGATCGATGGACCTGGGATGCGCTGGTCAGCGAACTCCCACGCATCCCCGGCCCGATCCGTCCCGTGGTCGATGACCGCAAGCGCCAGGATGCCTCAGTGTTCATCTGGACACTCATCACGCATGGCGAGCACCTCTTCGCTCCGCATGAACCTGGCCCCACAAGCCCCCTTGGAATCGATCACCTAGGGTGGCGCGGTGACTGATGAGCAGGAGCGGGTGCAGCCGTCGGGAGTGTGGGCCACGGCGGTGGGGGTGGCCAGGGTGCGGGCGCTGGAGACCGAGCGGGAGAACGCGCTGTTCCGCGACCCACTGGCACAGGCCTTCGCCACCGCCGGCGGCCTGTGGCCCTCCTCGCCGCCGCTGCCCGATGACGAGGCCGCGCGACGCCGCCGACGGGCCGTGTCGTACTCCATCGTCATCAGGACGAAGTTCCTCGACGACCTGGTGCGGCAGGCCGCCGCGTCCGGGGTCCGGCAGGTCGTGCTGCTCGGCGCCGGCATGGACAGCCGGGCCTTCCGGATGAACTGGCCCGAGGGCACCCGGCTGTTCGAGGTCGACACCGCCGCGCCACTGGACTTCAAGGCTTCGGTGCTGCGCCAGGAGCGGGCCGTCGCACGCTGCGAGCGGATCACCGTCGCGGTGGATCTGCGTGAGGACTGGCCAGGCGCGCTGGCCGCCGCAGGGCACGACCCGGCCGTACCGACCGCGTGGATCGCCGAAGGACTGCTGATCTATCTGCCCGAGGACGCGGTGGAGCTGCTGCTGGCCCGGATCAGCGCGCAGTCGGCGGCAGGCAGTCGGATGGGGCTGACATTGGGCTCGCGCGGCGTGATCGAGCGCTTCGGCGCGGACGCCGCGCCGGGATCGGCGGCATCCATGTGGGTCTCGGAGATGCCCGACGACCCGGTGGGCTGGCTGGCCGGGCACGGCTGGGAGGCCAGCAGCCACACCCTGCACGAGTGCGCTGCCGCCTACGGCCGTCCGATCAGCACCCCGCCGCAGCGCGAGGAACGGCCCGGCGGACTGATCTCGGCGGTCCGCCGGTAGAGCGCCTTCCGGTTCCCTCGATGATCGATTCCAAGGGGTTCAGTGGTCGTAGGCCGTCAGTGCGCGCATGACCGGCGGGCCGCGCATGAACCTGGCTCCGCTCATCAGGCCCCCTTGGAATCGACCGTCTGGACAGGCAAGCCCATCATGGCTCAGCGGGCCATCGGCGGCGCCAACGGGCGAGATCAGCCTCGCCAAGTCAGCTGCTCAATCCGCCAGATCGGCCGCTCAGTCCGCCAGATCGGCCGCAGAGTCTCAGGTTGGTAGCCTCCCGGGATGACTGTGATCTTCGACGAAGCCGTCCGCGCCCGGCTGCGAGCCCCCAACATCTGGTACGTCGGCACCGTGTTCGCCGATGGAGCACCGCAGGTCAGCCCGATGTGGGTGGATCTGGAGGGAGAGGGGGAGCTGATGTTCAACACCTCGGTGGGCCGGGTGAAGGAGGAGAACCTGCGCCATGACCCCCGCGTCTATCTCTCGCACGCGGACGCCATCGATCCCTTCGACCGCGTACAGATCAGTGGTGTGGTGACCCGCTTCATCGAGGGCCAGGAGGCGCACGACCGGATGGACCGGCTGGCCCGCAAGTATCTGGGCAGCGAGCGCTTCGAGTGGATCATGCCGGGAGAGCAGCGGGTCGCGGTGATCGTGCGCCCGGTCAAGGTGCGGCACATCGTCGGGGTCGAGCGGTTCCGGCCCGGTGGCCCCGTCCCCAGGCCAGGCAGCTGAAGCACTCGGTCACGGGTGTGTGCTCGGCCGGGAGGAGGAGAGCCGGGTTCCGCCGGGCGGCGGAGGTGAACCGGACCGGCGGTGGACGCGGTGGGCGCGCGGAGGCCCGAGAGTGGATCCCGACGAGGGGGATCCAGATGGAACGGTGGGACCGGGCGGGGCGCTGGGCCGCGTACGGGGCGGCGGTGGCACTGACGCCGTATGCGCTGATCAAAGCGTCCTGGGTGGTGGGCTCGCTGCTGGGGCTGCTGCCGATCGGAGAGGGCTTCGACCTGACCGGGTGGGTGGTCCTCAACACGGTGACCGTCGGCATGGCGGCGATCGGGATCGCGCTGGCGCTCGCCCTGGTGCGGCCGTGGGGGATGCAACTCCCGGGGCGGCCGGTGGTGTTCTGTGCCTGGGTGGGGTCGGGCTTTCTGGTGTCGGTGCTGCCGTATGCCGTGCTCACCGCGCTGGTGGACTCCGGTGGCGGTGACCAGGGAGACGATGGGCCCGGGATGCCCGGGTGGGAGGCGTTCCTGGTCCAGTTCGGCTTTGTGGGGATGGGGGCCGGTCTGGCCGTCGCCCTGCCCGCCTATCTGCGGCGGCGCTGGCCGGACGCCTTCACCCGGCGGGCGGAAGGCTACGCCCCGGCGCCCTGGGCGGCGGCGATCGCGGCCGTGGTCGGGATGGGCTGGCTGTACTGGGCGGCTGGCGGCACCCTCGGCATCGCGCACCCCGGGCGGCGGACCACCGACGGTTCCGTGCTGACCGGTCTGGGCGCTCTCTGGGCACTCGCGGGGGCCGCCGCCCTCTTCCTGCTCACCCGCCCGCATCGGCCACGGCCGCCCCACCGGCTGCTGCTCGCGCTCTGCTGGCTCGGCTCGGGTTCGCTCTTCGCCTGGAGCGGCTGGAAACTGCCCTTCACCCTGTTCGTGGCGCTCGCCCACCCTGCCGATGCCACCCTGCCGGAGAACCCTGCTGTCGCCCTCGTTCTGCACGGCGCCGCCGTGGTGGCGGGCATCGGCATGCTGCGCGCGCTCGTCGGTATCCGCCGACCGGCCGCCACCGTCTGAGTGCGGTACGGTCCCGCATATGTGGGAGGGGCTGGACGCGGTCGGCTGGGCGGGGCTGAGCCACGGCTGCGGATCCGCCGAGGCCGTACCGGACCTGCTGCGCCGCTGTGTCGGGCCGGATCCGGAGGAGGCCGACGACGCGGCGGACGATCTGCTCAATCTCCTTTACCACCAGGGCGGTTGGATCTGCCCGGCCGCCTCGGCCGCGCTCCCCTTTCTGCTGCGGCTGGCCGCGCGGCCGGAGGTGCCGAGCCGTCGCGCGGTACTGGACCTGGTGGCGATGCTGGCGTACGAGGCCGGGCAGGTCGCCGAACGGTTCCTGGATCCCGGGTGGGCGCCCTCATGGGCAGGCGTACTGCCGGACGTCGTGGCCCTGTTGACCGACCCGGCGGCGGAGATCCGACGGGCCGCGGCCGAGATCCTCGGTGTCTGCCAGAGTCCCGGAGAGGTTGTCCTGCCCGCGCTGCTGCGGTGCTGGGAGACCGAGGAGGAGCCGAAGACCCGGCTGGACCTGGTCCTCGCACTCGGCCGGGCGGCCCTGCGTGAACCGACCGGTCCGGAGGCGGCCCGGGTGCACGATCTGCTGCGCGGGCTGCTGTACGGCCCGGAGCCGCAGGTGCGGCTGGCGGCGTGGCACGCCCTGGCGCCGACCGATCCCGGCCGTCCGGCGCGAGAGCTGGACCTCGTCCTGGCGGCGATCCGGCATCCGAGCGTGGCCGAGTGGCAGGGCACCAGCATGGTGGACAACGGCGGGGCCAGGGGCGCCCAGGCGATGACGGCCGCCCTGCTCACGGGCCCGTCCCCGGCCTTCGTCCTGGGCCTGCTGGCCGACCACCCCGACCAGGCGCAGCGGATCGGCGCGCTGGAACGGGCGGGCGGGCTGCTGGTGGAGTGGCGGTCACCCACCGCCGCCTTGCTGCCCGCCCTGGCGGCGCGGCTGGACGACCCGGCCGCCGAGGCACGGTATCTGGCGACGGAGCTGCTGGCGTGCCTCGGACCATCGGCCGCTGCCCACGCGGACGCGGTCGCCGGGCTGCTGGACGACCCCGGGCTCCCGGCGGCACACCGGGACGGCACGGTCGGCGACGCGGCGCTGTGGGCGCTGGCCCGGATGAACGACCCGCGCTGTGTACCGGCCGTGATCGAGCTGCTGACGGGGGCCCGCCCCGGTTTCACCTGGGTCTCGCCGTACAGCAGCGCACGCGGAGGCGTTCACTACCCCGCGTTGGCCGGGCTCCATGAGGTCCTCGCGCGCCTTCCGGACCACGCCGAACAGTTGCTGCCGGTGATCTGCGACCGGCTCGCCACCGCCGCGGAGGACGATCTGCGCGCCGCACTCGGCACGGCGCTCGCCACCTGGGGAACCGCTGCCGAGCCGGCCGTTCCGCGGCTGGTGCCGCTGCTGGCGGACGACCGGCGGTGGACGGCGGCGGCGACGGCCCTGGCGGGGATCGGGGTGACGGACCGCGCCGCAGGTGAACTGCTGCGGGCCCGGGTGCTCGACGGTGGCGCCGATGTGCAACTCGCCGCGTGGGCGTACTGGAAGACCGGCGGTGAACCCGATGTGGCCCTGGCGGTGCTGGGGCCCGCCGCCACCGACGGTGCGTACCCCGGTGCCGCCCTGCGCGGACTGGCGGAGCTCGGCCCGTACGCCGCCCGCTACGCGGACCGGCTGCGGACCCTGATCGCGGTCGGCGACTGGACCGGGGTCGAGGCCGCCCACGCCCTGTGGGCCGCGACGGGCGACACCGAACACACCGTCCCCGCCCTGCTGACGGCCGTGCGGCCGCTGGCGGACGGCAGATACCTGCCGGTCACCCTCGCCGCGGTCCGGCACCTGACCCGTATGGGCCCCGCCGCCCGGCCCGCCGCGCGCCTGCTGCGCGAGGTACCGGCCGACGATCGTCGTCTTCACTCCTCCGCCGGGTGGCGGGCGTTCACCGAGGACGAGTCCCTCCGCGCGGCGGTTGACGCGCTGCTCGCGGCGGCCGCGTGAGCCGCTTCGCCCCGGGCGATCAGTTGCTCCATGGCGGCGCGGGGCAGGGCGGGGTGGGTGGCCGCCGCTTCGGCCACCTCGTCGTCGGGGTCGGTGAGCAGGTCGGTGGCGAGGTGGGGCGGCAGGGCGGGATGGGCGGCGGCCAGGGGGCGGGCGCGGGGGTCGGTGAGGCAGACGGCGAGGGCCCGGGGTGTGGCGTGGGGGTGCCGGGCGATCTCGCGGAGGGCCTTGCGCACGGGCGGTTCACGGCGGGACAACTCCTCCAGCAGGGCCGGTGAGGCGTCGGGGTTGGCCGCCACCTTCCCGGCGACCCGGACCCCGTGGCGGTCGGCCATGGTGCGCAACAGGGCGTCCGGCAGCCCCGGATGGGGCGCGATGGCGGCGAGGACCTTGGCGTCAGGGTCGGTGGCCAGGGCGTCCCGGACCGCGGGCGGCAGATCGCGGCGTAGGGCCAGCAGCATCCGGACGGCGGGATGCGGTGAAGCGGCCAGGGCGGTGACCTCCGCGGGCGACGCCGCGGCGATACGCGGCAGCAGGGTGGGGCCGATGCGGGTGGTGCGGGCCAGCTCCGCGAGGACGTCCAGCGGCACCCGCGGATGGTGTGCGAGGTCGCGCCGTACGGTGTCGTCGCGGTCGGTGGCGAGCGTACGGATCAGGACCTCGTCGATGGCGGGATTGGCGGCGAGGTCGCCGCGGACGCCGGGGAGGGGGTCGGTGGCGAGCCGGGCGCCGGTCCCGGGCGGCAGATCGGGGCGCGCGGCCAACTCCCAGCGCAGGAGGGGGGACGGGTCGTCGGCGAAGGCGATGACGGCCTCGGTGGGGGTGGCCGGATTCCGCAGGGCCAGCTGACGGATGGTCTGCATGCCGGCCTCATGGTCCCCACCGCGCCGGGCGTCCGGCGGCGCGGAACCACCGGGTTCGGGGGCACACTCCGGGCACCATCGCGCGGGCGGCAGCCCGTCGCCGGTGAGGAGGGCGGCCAGTACGGCCGGTGGTGTCGCCTTGTTCGCCGCCACCGCGCAGCGGACCGCGGTGTGCGGATGTGCCGCGAGCCGGGCGGCCACCTCCGGAGGGGCGAAGAGCGCGAGCTCCGCCACCACCTCGGTGTCGGGGTCGGCGGCCAGTGTCTCCACCACATCGGGCGGCAGGCCGGGGCAGCCCGCCAGCGTCACCCTGTGCCCGGCGTCCGGGTCCACCGCGAACCGGCGGGCCCATTCGGGCCGTCCGGCCCCCTGGTCGAGCAGCGCGAGGGCGGCCCGCGGCCGGGTCACGGGGTCCACGTCACCGGCGGTCAGCTTCCCCTCGTACGCGAGCGATACGGCGGCCCCTTCCGACCGCGCGGCCAGGGCCAGCGCCTGCGGACGGCTGAGGTCCGCGCGGCCCGCCAGGCTGTCGGCGAGGTCGGCGAACGAGGCGTCCCCGGCCTCCGCCGCCCTGTCCACCCTGTCCGTCAGGTCCGCGATGTCCGTGAGTGCGATCAGTCGGTCGATCAGCTCCGGCGGCAGGGCGGGGTTGGCCGCGAGGCCGCACAGCGTGCGAACGGTCCGCTCTCCCTCAGGCATCGCTCGCGAGTTCGACATGGCGTCATACTGGCAGCTCGCTATCGCGGGGGAGGCGAAGTATGGACACCGGACCGACGGCGAGAAATGGGTGCCCACTGGCCGTGGAGGCACTGCCGGAAGGGCTGACCCACGGGCCGAGCCGGGAGTTCCTGGTCGAGTGCGGGCTGCCCGAGGCCGCCGCCGACCTCGACTTCACCGCGCTGCGCGGGCAGGGGCCGGCGCCCCTCACCACGCGTGGCGGCCAACTCATCGGCGACGGACGGCTGTTGGTGCTCGGCACGACCGACTACTGCGGCAGCCGGGTGGTGCTCGACGGCGCCACCGGTGCGGTGGTGCTGGCCGGGTGGGCCGGGGCCGCCTCCCGCGGCTCGGCAGGAGCGGAGCCGGTCCACGATCCGCTGGCCTCCTCACTGCCCGCCCTCGCGGAGCTGATCGACACCTGTGAGTGGGTGTCGGAGTCCGCGCTGCGGGCCGACGCCTACGACGGGCGCCGCGGCCCGGGTGTCATGGCCGAGGTGATCGAGGCCGCCGCGGGGCGGCTGCGCGCCGCCGACCCGGAGCTGTTCGGCACCGAGGCCGCTCCCGCGCATTGGCGCACCTGTCTGCTGGTGCGTTCCCTGGCCTGGGGCGCCCGGCCCGGTCCGGCGGACGGGCCGGCCTATCTCTTCGGTCCGGACCTGGTGCGGGACCTCGCGCGGCTGGACGGCGAGGGCCGGGTGCGCCACTACCGCCCGGAGGAGCTGCCGGACCGGCTGAGCCATGAACCGACCCGGCGGCTGCTCACCGAGATCGGACTGCCGCTCGACGGTGAGCTGTTCGGCGTCGGCGACGAGCCGCTGCGCACCATGGCGGAGGCCCACCCCGACACCTTCGCGGGGACAGGAGAGCCGGGGGCGGACCACGACGGCTCCGGCACGGCCACGGGCCGGAGCCACCAGCGCGACTTCCTCGCCATCGGATGGTGGCCGCACGACCTCTCGGTCGCCCTCGACGGTGCCACCGGACGGCTGGAACTGCCGGACTGGTACGGGGAGGACGAGCCCGCGGCCTATCTGAACCGGGATCTGTCGGCGCTGCTGTACGCCTGGTGGATCTACGAGCGGCTGCGCGACGAGTGGCACCACTGGGACAACGGGGCCGCCGCGGACACCTGGCGGGTGTTCGATCCGTTCGCCCTGCTGAGCAGCCGGGTCGACGCGTTGGTGGAGGCGGTGGACCCGGAGGCGTTCCGGACCTCCGCGCACTCCTGGCGGATGCTGGCCGAGGATCCGTACACCGGCGGGCTGCTGTCCAACTGAGCTTCGGCAGCCGGGGCTTCGGCAGCCAACTGCGCTTCTTCAGCGCACCGGTGAACCACGACCGCCCCGGCCGGGCGGATGCCGGCCGGGGCGGTACGGAGGAGACGGCGCCGGGCGCTCGCGTCGTCGGCGTCAGCCGAGGGTGGCGAGGGCCTGGTTGAGGGTGGCCGACGGCCGCATGACCGCCGACGCCTTGGCCGCGTCGGGCTGGTAGTAGCCACCGATGTCGGCGGGCGAGCCCTGGACGGCGATCAGCTCGTCGACGATGGTCTGCTCCTGCTCGGTGAGCGTCTTGGCCAGGGCCGCGAACGCGCCCGCGAGCTCGGCGTCGTCAGTCTGCTTGGCCAGCTCCTGGGCCCAGTACAGGGCGAGGTAGAAGTGGCTGCCGCGGTTGTCGATCCCGCCCACGCGACGGCTCGGCGACTTGTTCTCGTTGAGGAAGCTGCCGGTGGCGCGGTCCAGGGTGTCCGCGAGGATCTGGGCGCGCGCGTTGCCCGTCTTCTGCGCGAGGTGCTCGAAGCTGACCGCGAGGGCCAGGAACTCACCCAGGCTGTCCCAGCGCAGGTAGTTCTCCTTGACCAGCTGCTGGACGTGCTTGGGGGCGGAGCCGCCCGCGCCCGTCTCGAACAGCCCGCCGCCGTTGATCAGCGGGACGACGGAGAGCATCTTGGCGCTGGTGCCGAGCTCGAGGATCGGGAACAGGTCGGTCAGGTAGTCACGCAGGACGTTACCGGTGACCGAGATGGTGTTCTCGCCGCGGCGGATCCGCTCCAGGGAGAACTTGATCGCCTCGACCGGCGACAGGACCTTGATCTCGAGGCCCTCGGTGTCGTGCTCGGGCAGGTACGCCGTGACCTTCTCGATGAGGTTGGCGTCGTGGGCACGGCCCTCGTCGAGCCAGAAGACGGCCGGGTCGCCGGTGGCGCGGGCGCGGGTGACGGCCAGCTTGACCCAGTCGCGGATCGGCACGTCCTTGGTCTGGCACATCCGGAAGATGTCACCGGTGCTGACGACCTGCTCCAGCACCACGGCGCCGGAGGCGTCCAGGACGCGCACGGTGCCGGTGGTGGGGATCTCGAAGGTCTTGTCGTGGCTGCCGTACTCCTCGGCCTTCTGCGCCATCAGACCGACGTTGGGCACCGAGCCCATGGTGGCCGGGTCGAAGGCGCCGTTGGCGCGGCAGTCGTCGATGACGACCTGGTAGATCCCGGCGTAGCTGCTGTCCGGGATGACCGCGAGGGTGTCCGCCTCCTCGCCGTCCGGGCCCCACATGTGGCCGGAGGTACGGATCATGGCGGGCATGGAGGCGTCCACGATGACATCGCTCGGGACGTGCAGGTTGGTGATGCCGCGGTCGGAGTCGACCATGGCCAGCTCCGGCCCCTCGGCCAGCTCGGCGTCGAAGGACGCCTTGATCGCCGGGCCCTCGGGGAGGGACTCCAGGCCCTTGAGGATGCCGCCGAGGCCGTCGTTCGGGGTCAGACCGGCCGCGGCCAGGGTCTCACCGTGGGCGGCGAAGGTCTTCGGGAAGAACGCGCGCACCGCGTGGCCGAAGACGATCGGGTCGGAGACCTTCATCATCGTGGCCTTCAGGTGCAGCGAGTACAGCACACCCTCGGACTTGGCGCGGGCGACCTGCGCGGCGAGGAACTCCCGCAGCACGGCCACGCGCATCACGGACGCGTCCACGACCTCGCCCGCGAGCACCGGTACCGACTCGCGCAGCACCGTGGTGGAGCCGTCGTCACCGGCCAGCTCGATACGCAGGGTGCCGTCCTCGGCGATGACCGCGGACTTCTCGGTGGAGCGGAAGTCGTCGCCGGTCATGTGGACGACGTTGGTCTTGGAGTCGGCCGTCCAGGCGCCCATGCGGTGCGGGTGCGCCTTGGCGTAGTTCTTGACCGAGGCGGGGGCGCGGCGGTCGGAGTTGCCCTCGCGCAGCACCGGGTTGACGGCGCTGCCCTTGACCTTGTCGTAGCGGGCGCGGATGTCGCGCTCCTCGTCGGTCTTCGGGTCGTCCGGGTAGTCCGGGAGCGCGTAGCCCTGCTGCTGGAGCTCGGCGACCGCGGCCTTCAGCTGCGGGATCGACGCCGAGATGTTCGGCAGCTTGATGATGTTCGCCTCGGGGGTCTTGGCGAGCTCGCCCAGCTCGGCGAGGGCGTCGGGGATCCGCTGGCCCTCCTCGAGACGCTCGGGGAACTGAGCGATGATCCGTCCGGCCAGGGAGATGTCCCGGCGCTCGACGGTCACCCCGGCGGTCGAGGCGTACGCCTCGATCACGGGGAGGAAGGAATACGTCGCGAGGGCCGGGGCCTCGTCGGTGTGCGTGTAGATGATCGTCGAGTCAGTCACCGGGTGCTCCGCTCCTCCACGTCTGCAACATTGCTCGACATCAAGATATCTCGTGTTCGGGCCCCTCTCGAAAGAGCCCTCGGGAATCGGCCGTGTGACGCTGGGCATGGTCGCGGCCGCGCACCGGCGCTCGCTGCGGCAGCCGGTCCACAGAGAGCGCTCCGACCGGAGAGATCCACACCCCGCCATAAGGGATCCCTACAATTCTCCGGCGCTACTCTCGACACCGGACAACATGCGATCACGCTCAACACCCCTGGCAGATTGGCCATCGAGAGACAACCCCGCCCGCTCCGACCCATGGGAGGGGTTGTATCACTACGACAAAGGGGGTTGTTGAATGTCCACAGCGCACACCCATCCCGGCCCGGTGGCCGAACCGGTGCTGGTCACCGGGCTCGGGGCCACCACACCGCTGGGCGGGGACGTGGCTTCGACCTGGGAGGCGATGCTGGCCGGGCGGTCCGGGATCGGCCCGATCGAGGAGGAATGGGCGGCCGGGCTGCCGGTGCGGATCGCGGGCCGGCTCGCCGTCGAGCCCACCGAGGTGATGGACCGGGTCCAGGCGCGGCGGCTGGACCGCTGTGAGCAGATCGCGCTGATCGCCGCGCGGGAGGCATGGGCGGACGCGGGGACGCCCGGCGTCGACCCGGAGCGGCTGGCCGTGGTGATCGGGACCGGCACCGGCGGGGCACTGACCATGCTGGGCCAGGACGATGTCCTGGAGAGGTCGGGGGTGCGGCGGGTGTCGCCGCACACCGTGCCGATGCTGATGGCGAACGGGCCCGCGGCTTGGGTCAGCATCGAGCTCGGCGCGCGCGGCGGCGCCCACACCCCGGTCAGCGCCTGTGCGTCGGGAGCCGAGGCCATCGCGATGGGCCTGGATCTGATCCGGCTGGGCCGGGCCGATGTGGTGGTGGCGGGCGGCACCGAAGCCTGTGTCTGCGCACTGCCGCTGGCCGGGTTCGCCCAGGCCAGGGCGCATTCGACGCGCAATGACGAACCCGCCCTGGCCTCCCGCCCGTTCGATGTGGACCGCGACGGCTTTGTCATCGGGGAGGGCGCGGCGGTGGTGGTGCTGGAGCGCGCCGGGTTCGCCGCGGCGCGGGCGGCACGGGCCCATGCGGCGCTCGCGGGCGCGGGGGTCACCTCCGACGCGTACCACATCACCGCGGGCCATCCCGAGGGTCAGGTCCGCGCGATGCGGAGGGCGCTGGCCTCGGCGGGGCTGTCCCCGCTCGCGGTCGGGCACATCCACGCCCACGCCACCTCGACCCCCCAGGGCGATCTGGTCGAGGCCCGGTCGATCGCCGAGGCCATCGGGCTGCATCCGGCCGTCACCGCGACCAAGTCGATGACCGGCCATCTCTTCGGGGCGGCGGGAGCCGTCGGCGCGCTGTCCGCGATTCTCGCGGTACGCGACGGCGTCATCCCGCCGACCCGCAATCTGGACACCCTCGACCCGGAGGTGAAGCTCGACGTTGTGACCGGCGACCCCCGGCGCGGCCCGCTGACGGCCGCGCTGGCGAACTCCTTCGGGTTCGGCGGCCACAACGCCTCGCTGGTCTTCACCTCCGCGCCCTGACGCGGGACGGGCGGTCGTCCGGGATTCCTGGCTCCCCTCCCGCCTATCGCACTCAGCGGATGATGTGGAGGGTGAGCTCGGTCTCGGTGTCGCTGGTGTTGACGGCGTTGATGTACCCGTGGGCCGTGCGATAGCGCCCGGTGCCTCCGGTGATCGCGACCGTCACCTCACCAGGACCGCCCGCGGTGACCCTGACCACCCCCTGGATGGTGAGGTCCCCGTCGGCAAGGCTGAGCGTGCCCACGCACTGCTGGCTGAAGGTGTCGGGAGCGGGGCCGACCCGGGTCAGGGTGCAGACCTCGTCGAAGCTCCCCACCACGGCGGAGCCCCGCAACAGATCCCCGGCCAGGACGAGTTCGTCCCCCTGGCTGGTGCCGGGGCCATCGTTGTCGATGAAGTTGATCTGGGTCTGCCGCGCGACCAGTTCGAGGACTTGCTCGCGGCTGGTGTTCGCGGAGTGTCCACCGAGGGGAACCGGCGCGGCCGCCACCGCCGGGGAGGCCCAGACGAGGGTGGTGGCCAGAGCGGCGGCGCTCAGCGCGAGGGGGGCAAAGCGGGGCATCGTACGTCTCCCGAGGTTCTGTGGAGCCGCCCGGCCTGACCCTGTGTCATGCCATGAACGCTCCGGAGTCAGCCTCATCGGAGCCGCGCACCACGGCGACCGGACAAGATCATCCAGGTGAACGACCGCCCCCGGACGGCGCAGCGCGGCGGTGCGGCGCATCCCCGGCGCACCCCCGGCGCACCCCCGACGAACCCCCGACGAACCCCCGGCGCATCCCCGGTCAGCGGAGCGCGTCACCGTCCATCCGCAGCCGCCACTGCCCCGGCCGACCGGTGAGGGTGACGGTGGACAGCGGCTGGATGTCCACGTTCCAGTAGCAGTGCGGGGGTGCCTTGAGCGCGTACATCATGGCCGCGCGTATCACCCCGGGGTCGGCGACGGCGAGCATCTTGGAGGGGTGCTCGGCCGGGCGGGTATCCAGCCAGCCGCCGACGCGGGTGATGAAGTCCAGCAGGCATTCACCGCCGTGCGGCGCGGAACGCGGATCGGCGAGCCAGGCGTCCACGGTCGCCGGTTCGCGCGCCATCACATCCGCCAGGGTACGGCCCCGCCAGCGGCCCATGTCGCAGTCGCGCAGGGCGAGTTGGGCGAGGGGGGTGAAGCCGAGGGCGCCACCGGTCTCCCGGCTGCGCGGCGACGGCGAGCAGTAGCGCAGCTCCGCCGCGGCCAGCGGAAGCAGGGCGGGCGCGGCCCGCTCCACGGCGATGCGGCCCGCCATGTCCAGAGGTCGTTCGTCGTCGAACCGCTCGCCGAGCCGGGAGGAGCTGCGGGCGGCGGCGACCAGCGTGAACCGGAACGTCATCCCGGCATGGTATTCACCCCTCGCCGCGGGCGGACGACTGCCGGGCGAAGAGAAGGTGCATCCACTGGGACGGGACGTCCAGCGGCTCGAAGCCCACCTTCCGGTAGACGTCGTGGGCGTCCTCGGTGGCCAGCAGGATGCGACGCAGCCCGTACGGCGCGAGATGGTCGCGGACGGCGGTGACCAGCTCGGTGCCCAGACCCCTGCCGCGGACGGAGCGGTCGACGTAGACGTCGCACAGCCAGGAGAAGGTGGCGTAGTCGGTGAGGACGCGGGCGTAGGCGACCTGGGCGCCCGAAGCGGTGTCGTACACGCCGAAGTTGAGCGAGGAGGCGATCGCCCGGTCCTGCTTCTCCCGGGTGCGGCCGAGGGCCCAGTAGGCGTCGGTGGACAGCCAGTGGTGGATACGGGCCGGGTCGAGCCGCGCCGGGTCGGTGGATATCTCGAAGCCGTCGGTCATGGGGGTGTTCCTATCAGCCACCCGTCGGCGGGACGACCGGTTTCCCCTGTGACCGGCGGCGTTCGTCCCATTCAGCCCAGCACCTCGGCACAGGCGGTACGGAGCCGGCGGACACCCTCGGCGAGCTCACCGGCCCCGGCCACCGAGGCGAAGCTCAGCCCAGCCGCCTGCCGGCGGGACCGACGCATTGCCCCCGTGACCGGGGAAGCCCCGTCGACAGGGCAGCGATTTCCCCCGCGGCCGAGGGCTCCTCGTCCCATTCAGCCCAGCACCTCGGCACAGGCGGTACGGAGCCGGCGGACACCCTCGGCGAGCTCACCGGCCCCGGCCACCGAGGCGAAGCTCAGCCCAGCCGCCTGCCGGCGGGACCGACGCATTGCCCCCGTGACCGGGGAAGCCCCGTCGACAGGGCAGCGATTTCCCCCGCGGCCGAGGGCTCCTCGTCCCATTCAGCCCAGCACCTCGGCACAGGCGGTACGGAGCCGGCGGACACCCTCGGCGAGCTCACCGGCCCCGGCCACCGAGGCGAAGCTCAGCCGTACGTGCGGCGCGGGCGGCTCGGCGCAGAAGTACGGACGGCCGTGGGCGACGGCGACCCCGGCGCGCAGCGCGGCGGAGGCCAGTGCGGCTTCGTCGGTGCGCTGGGGCAGCCGCAGCCACAGGTGGTAGCCGCCGAGCGGCACATGCGGCAGGTCCAGACCGGGCAGCTCCTGCCGGACGGCGGTGACCATGGCCTGGCGGCGGGCGCGCAACTCGGCCGCGACGGTGCGCAGATGGCGGGGCCAGGCGGGGGCGCCGACCAGTTCCAGGGCGGCCTCCTGCAACGGCCGGGGGACGAAGAAGCTGTCGACGACCTGGATCGCGCGCAACCGCTCGAAGGCGGGGCCGCGGGCGGCGAGCGCGCCGACCCGCAGGCTGGGCGAGGTGGCCTTGGTGAGCGAGCAGACGTGGACCACGACCCCGTCCGGGTCGTCCGCGGCGAGCGGGGCGGGCAGCGGCGGGGAGTCCTCGTGGACGAGACGGCGGGCGAAGTCGTCCTCCACCACGAAGGCGCCCGCCGCGCGGGCGATCCGCAGCACCTCGCGGCGCCGCTCGGCGGCCAGGCTCGCGCCGGTCGGGTTCTGGAAGAGCGGCTGGCAGACGAAGACGCGGGCGCCGCTCGCGCGCAGCGCCTCGTCGAACAGATCGGTGCGCACTCCGTCGGTGTCCACCGGGACCGGGACCGGGCGCACCCCGGAGGCGCGGGCGGCGGCCAGCATCCCGGGGTAGGTGGGGGATTCGACGAGCACCGGGGCGCCGGGCGGGGCGAGGGAGCGCAGCGCGCAGGTGAGCGCGGCCTGGCCGCCCGCGGTGACCAGGACATCGGCGGCGGCGAGGGTTCCGGCCGGGCCGCCGATCTCCCGGGCGAACCACTCGCGGAGCTCGGTGAGCCCTTCCATGGGCGGGCGGCCCCAGGCGCCGGGCCGCCTCCCGGCGCGGGCCAGCGCGGCGGCCAGAGCGCGTTCGGGCTGGAGGGAGGGGTGGAGATAGCCGCCGTTGAGCTCCAGGGTGCCGGGCGGCGGGGCGGCAAGCGTGGCCAGCACCCCCGAGGCGTCGACCGAACGCGGCACGGCCTCGCCCGCCGTCTCCACGCTGAGCGCGACCTCCTGCCAGGAGGTGTCGCCCGGCCGGGACGCCTCGGGGCGGGAGCGGACGGCGCGGAAGGCACCCGCGCCGGGGCGGGTGACCACCAGCCCCTCGGCGGCGAGGACGGCCAGTGCGCGGGAGACGGTCACCGGGCTCACCCGGTGGCGCTCGACCAGAGCCCGACTGGATGGCAGCTTCTCACCCGGTGAGTAGCGGTTCAGCTCATTCCGCAGGCTTTCGGCCAACTCAGCCACACTGCTACGCTCATGCATGACAGTAGATGATAGCGCTACCGAGCCCTGCACGATAGCGGTGAACAGCGGCGGCGGCACCGCGCGCGCCGAGAGCTCCGGGACGACCGGCACCCTTCAGGCCGCGCTGGGCGTGGCCGCCTTCTCGCTCACCTTCCCCGCCACCGCCTGGGGTCTGGAGGGGTTCGGCCCCTGGTCGGTGACCACCTGCCGGATGGTGCTCGCCGCGCTGGTCGCGGGCGGGGCGCTGGCGGCGCTGCGGGTTCGGCCGCCGCACCGCCGCCACTGGCCCGGACTGCTGGTGGTGGCCGCCGGGGTGGTGGTGGGCTTTCCGCTGCTGACCACGCTCGCCCTCCAGACCTCCACCACCTCGCACGCGGCCGTGGTGGTCGGGCTGCTGCCGCTGACCACCGCCGCCTTCTCCGCGGTGCGCACCGGCGTACGGCCGTCCCCGGCGTTCTGGGCGGCGGCGCTGGCCGGGGCCGCGGTGGTGATCGCCTTCGCGGTGCAGCAGAGCGGCGGCGCCCCGACCACCGGTGATCTGTATCTGTTCGCCGCGCTGCTGGTGTGTGCCGCGGGCTACACCGAGGGCGGACGGCTGGCCGCCCATATGCCGGGGTGGCAGGTGATCGGCTGGGCCCTGGTGGGGTGTCTGCCGGTCGCCGCGGCGGGCGCGGCGCTGGCACTGCGGTACGAGCCGGTGCACCTCGGCGGCCACGCGGTCGCCGGTCTGCTGTGGCTGGCGGTGGGCTCGCAGTTCCTGGGGCTGCTGGTCTGGTACCGCGGGATGGCGGCCATCGGGGTGGCTCGGGCCAGCCAGCTCCAGCTGGCCCAGCCGCTGCTGACACTGGTGTGGTCGGTGCTGCTGCTGAACGAGGACCTCTCCCCCGCCGCCCCGGCAGCCGCGGTCGCGGTCCTGGTGTGCATCGGGGTGACCCAGCGTGCCCGGATGCCGGAAAAGCCGGAACGGACCCGCATCCCGGCAGGCGCAAACATGGAGAACCGGCCATAAACTGGCCTCAAGGATTGTCCTGGAGGAAATCCGTAGGAGGTCATGTAGATGGAGGCGACCGTAGGCGACAAGCTGCTGGTGCACGGCAGGGTTGTCGGCATTCACGACCGGACCGCGGAAATCATCGAAGTGCTCGGGGACCACGGCGAACCGCCCTACCGCGTCCGCTATGAGGACGACGGCCACGAGTGCCTGTTCTCTCCCGGTCCCGACTCGGTCGTCCGCCACCTGCCCACCGGCAAGCGGCGCTAGCGCGCCGCCGATCCGGCTCAGCGGGGCGGACGCACCCAGCACTCGTAGTGGTCGGCGACCACACGCGCCATGGCGCCGTTGCGGTCGGCGGCCACTTCCTTTGCGGAGAAGAAGACGTTTCCCCTGACCTGGGGGTAGTCCCGGTCGAAGGTGAGATGGCGGGACAGCTCGGCGTGGTCCTGCCAGGGGGCGGGCTGCGCCGGATCGCCCGCCTTGTACAGCGCCTCACCGATGTACAGCCGCGCCCCGGTGCCACGCACCGTGTCCGCCCACCACGGCACCAGTTCGGCGTAGTCGGCGGCGGCGAATCCGATGTTCCAGTACACCTGCGGAACGATGTAGTCCAGCCAGCCCCGCCGCACCCAGCCGCGGGTGTCCGCGTACAGGTCGTCGTAGGTCTGCACCCCGGCGGTGGTCCGTGAGCCGCGCGGATCGGTGGCCGCGTTGCGCCATACGGCGAACGGGCTGATGCCGAAGCGCACCCCCGGCTTGAGCCGCTTGATCCGTACGGCCGTCTCGCGCACCAGGCGGTCGATGTTGTCCCGGCGCCAGGCCGCCCGGTCGGGGAAGCCCGCGCCGTAGCGGGCGTAGGCGTCGTTGTCGTCGAAGACCTGGCCCGCCACCGGATAGGGGTAGAAGTAGTCGTCCCAGTGGACGGCGTCGACGTCGTAGTGGACGACGGCGTCCAGCATCGCGTCCTGGACGAAGCGGCGGACCTCGGGCAGCCCGGGGTTGTAGTAGAGCTTTCCGCCGTACCTCACGATCCACTCGGGGTGGCGGCGAGCGGGGTGGGCGGGGACCAGCCTGCCGGGATCGGTGTGATTGGCGACGCGGTAGGGGTTGAACCAGGCGTGCAGCTCCAGGCCGCGCCGGTGCGCCTCCCGTACGGCGGTGCCCAGCGGATCCCAGCCCGGGTCCCGCCCCTGCGCGCCGGTGAGGTACTCCGCCCACGGCTCGTACGGCGAGGGCCACAGCGCGTCGGCGGTCGGCCGCACCTGGAAGATCACCGCGTTGAGCCTGCGCATGACGGCGGTGTCGAAGGCTGCGAGCAGTTCGGCCCGCTGCTGCTCGGCGGGGAGACCGGGCCGGGAGGGCCAGTCCCGGTTGGCCACGGTGGCCAGCCACATCCCGCGGAACTCGGGGCGCCGACGCGTCTCCCGTCCGGCCGCCGCCGCCTCGCCCGCCGTGGCGGCGCCCGCCAGCGCCCCGGCGGCCGCCACCGTCAGACTTCTGCGCGTGATCTGTCCCATGCCGACTCCTCACTCGCCGCGTGCCGATGACTCCCGCTGTAGCCCACAACTCCCGCTGATGATGCGGCTCTTGGGCGCGTCCGGCAATGCTTGCCGCGGTTCCCGCGACGGTCGGCCCCGCCGGCCGCCGAACCCCGGTGACTTCACTCTTCCCGCGCGGGCGTCCGGGCGCGCGCGTCCACGCGGAAACGGGTGGTGACGAAGCAGTGACAGCGGGCGGAGCGCGCCGGGTGAATCCGGCCCCGACCCGTCCCTTGCCCATAACCGGCAGGTAACGTCTGGGGCGGCAGGGGGACGACACAGCCGGCAGACAGATCAGTGATCAGCGAAAGGCACGATGTGACCGACATCGAACGCGTCGGAGTGGTGGGCTGCGGCCAGATGGGCGCGGGCATCGCGGAGGTGTGCGCCCGTTCCGGCCTGGACGTCATGGTCGCGGAGACCACCGGCGAGGCCCTGGAGATCGGCCGGACCCGCTTGACCAACTCCCTCGGCAAGGCCGCCGAACGCGGCAAGATCACCGAGGAGGAGCGGGACGCGACGCTGGAGCGGCTGAGCTTCACCACGGACCTGGGGGAATTCGCCGACCGCGATCTGGTCATCGAGGCCGTCGTGGAGAACGAGCAGGTCAAGACCGAGATCTTCCAGGTGCTCGACCAGGTGGTGACCCGCCCGGACGCGATCCTGGCCTCCAACACCTCCTCCATTCCGCTGGTCAAGCTGGCCGTGGCCACCTCGCGGCCGGACCAGGTCATCGGTATCCACTTCTTCAATCCGGCCCCGGTGCAGGCGCTGGTCGAACTGGTCCCGGCGCTGACCACCGGCGACGAGACCATCAAGCGCGCCGAGGCGCTGGTGCACGATGTTCTGGGCAAGCACGCCATCCGGGCCCAGGACCGCTCCGGATTTGTGGTCAACGCGCTGCTCATCCCGTATCTGCTCTCCGCGATCCGGATGTTCGAGTCCGGGATCGCCAGCCGGGAGGACATCGACAACGGCATGGAGATGGGCTGCGCCCATCCGATGGGCCCGCTCAAGCTGTCCGATCTGATCGGTCTGGACACCATCGCGGCCATCGCCGACTCGATGTACTCCGAGTACAAGGAGCCGCTGTACGCCGCTCCCCCGCTGCTGCTGCGCATGGTGGACGCGGGGCGGCTGGGCCGGAAGTCGGGGTCGGGGTTCTACCCGTACTAAAGAGTCCGACGATGCCGCCAACTGGCGCTGCTTCAGGGGGAGTTCACCTGAAGCAGCGCCAACTAAATTAGCGCCCTAGGTTGGCTCACGCGGCCCCGGTGCCCTTCCTCAGCCACTGAGCCCTGCCCAGCCAGCGTGGCCTCTACCGAGGGGTAGCCCTGTGCCGCTCGCCGAGGCTGTCTACGACGAGAACAGCCGCCTCATCCCAGCCCGACGCGGTGAACGCGGCCAGTTGATGCGCGCGGTGGTGCAGTACAGGGGTGACGCGGGCGTCGGGGAAGTCCTGAGCGAGGAGCCGCAAGCGACGCCGGGTACGCACGGCGACCTTGGCGAACCCTGCCGCACGCGGTATGGCCCGTGAGCGGGTCGTGCCCGACAGAGCCATCCGCAGGGCAGCAGGAGTCTCGGCGAGGTAGCGGATGGGTTGGAAGTTGTACGCGACGGCATCGACGTCACCAGGCGTGATGCCCGCCTCCCCCAGCAGCCACCCGATGGCCTGACGCGGGTACTCACGGGTGTGTTTCTGCTGGGACAAGCGCTCCTCTTCGACAAAGCCCACCAGCTCGCCGTCGATGAGGAGAGCTGCGGCGGAGTCGTGGGTGAAGGAGCACACACCCAGAACGACGGACGGAACGTGGTCCACGGCGGTGGTCACCTCGTCCCCATCGGTGCGGAAGGCGGCGTGCCGCCAACTCGACGATTCAGCTCGCCGTACCAGCCGGTCAGGGCCTCGCCGAGCGGCCCCTCGATGGCGTCAGCGATACGCCACGCCTGCTCGCGCTCTCCGCCCTTCCACAGCCGGTAGCTGCGCATCGTCTCAGCCATGGCATCGCAGCCCGGGTGCCCTGTCTCGCCACCGGCTTGAACCCGGTCGAGGAGCTTCTCGAACCCCTCCCAAGGCGTAGACAGTTCAGGCATCACCGGACTCGCTGCCACATCGGTCAACGCGTCGGCCTTCTCGATGTCGCGCTCGTAGATGTGGAGGGAGTCGACGTGGTGGTGGTACTCCCCCAGGTCGACGTCCAGCCAGCCGGCGACGAGTTCGTGGAGCGTGGTGAAGAAGAACAGGTCGTACGGCATGCCGATCCACACGTCCTGGCCGCGCATCGTGGTCGACATGTGCAGTCGTCCGCCACGCAGGTGGAAGCGGAAGCCGAGTGTGCAGGGGACGTCTTTGTGGCCGGCGGTGTCGCGAGCAGGGTCGTAGAGCTGAATGGTCGCCCGCCGGGAGTCGGGGTCGTCCTTGAGGATCTCCACGACGCGGTGGAGCTGGTCGACCTCCCCACCCCAGTTCCGCATCCTGGGCCCATACGCGCGGCGGAGGATGCCGTCGTCGGCGTACCGCTGCAGCCGCCCGTTGTAGTCGAAGATCCGCTGTACGCAGACCGCTGCGAACTCGGCTTCGAGGTCCACGCTCCTTCGACAGACGCCCTGGCTCGAGGCGAATTCAGCCTCGAAATCACCGGCGTACCCTGCCCTGGAAGCAGCATGCTCGGGCGCTTCGCCCACCTGCTGCACACCAAACAACAGCGCCTGATCGCCGACTCCTATACGACCGGGCCCGACGCCATCACCGCACAGTTCTCCTTCACCCCGCGCCGTCGCCGCAACGAGAACGTCTCCCGCACTCCCCAGCTTCTGCCCGCCGTGATCCCGCTCGCCGAGCCCCCCGTCGAGGACGCCGTTCGATTGCCCTGGAGAACATCGGTGTCACCCGCCGACGCCCGCAACCTCCACCTCGTGCAGCTCTCCACCGGCCGACCGCAAGGTGCTGTCAGGCATCCTGTTCGTGCTGTACACCGGCATTCCCTGGGAGTTCCTGCCTCATGAACTGGGCTTCGGCTCGGGGATGACGTGCTGGCGGCGTCAGACGTGGAACTTCCTGAGGATCGGCTGAGGAGCGGCGCGAGACGTACCCAAGAAAGGAATTACTTGCTGCGCAGGGCGGATGTGGTCTTGCCGGTGCGTTCGCGGAGGAGCACCCGCAGGGTGTTGGGGTGTTCGTAGCCGACCTTCCGGGCGATGGTCTCGAGAGACATGTCGGTGGACCGCAGCAGGTGGGAAGCGCGTTCGATTCTCAGGTCCTGGACGAACCGGATGGGAGATGTCCCGATGGTGCGATGCACGGCGCGCTGCAGGGTCCGCTCGCTGACGCCGATGGCTTTGGCCGCTTCGGGGATGCTGATGGGATCGGCCAGATGCTCGCGGGTCCAGAGTTCGAAGGCGGCGACGGTGGGGTCGCTCTGGGCCAGAGCGCTGGGGATGGTGTACGCCGCCTGTGACGGGCATTCGTCGATCACGAGGTAGCGGGCGACGATGTCGGAGAGCGCGGGGCTACCAGCCCGGACGATCGCCAGTGCGAGGTCGACGTGACCGAAGGCCGCTCCGGCGGTGGTGATGCCCTCGCTGCCGATGACCATCTGGCTGTGATCCAGATGGACCTTGGGATACCTGTTGCGGAATGCCGGCGACAGCCACCAGGTGGTCGTGGCGCGCAGTCCATCGAGCACTCCCGCCTCGGCCAGGAGGAAGGTACCCGAGCACGCGGAGGCGATGGTCGTACCGCGGGCACGGGTTCTGCCGATCAGGTCGCGGACGGGCAGGGACTCGTCGCCGCCGACATGGTCGAGCAGCGCCGAAGGATCGCTAAACGTCGGCGCCGGCACGACCAGCAGGTCCGCCGTGTCCGCGTGCGCGAGTGGTCTGGGCGCCACGAGGAGCCCGGCCCCGGTCCGCACGGACGGGCCGGCGCCGACCATGGTCACGTTCCAGGTCGGCGGTTGGTGGATCTGCCCGCCCAGCGCGTTGGCGTTGCTCAGTACGTCGAGGATCGCTGCGAGTCCGGAGTCGAAGACCCCGTCATAGACGACGACTGCTACTTGCATGGCGGGGATTCCTTTCTCCCTGATGTTTTGAACTGCACATACCTCGAAGGCATCGCACTGTCCGGGAGGCGGCCGCCGCCTACTGCCGGAGGCCGCCTCCCGGACGGGGGCAACGCTATATCACTGGGTGGATTCAGTTTTCTCGCGCTGGATCGATGAAGTCAGGGTTGTGGGATCGGCTTCGATGACGGCGAACGCCCCGGCGGTACCTTGGTCCCCAGCAGGTCGACCGGGGCGACCACCGGGGGCGCGCTGAGCTTCGTCTGTGCGGCCTCGCCCAGTGCGGCGGCGATCCGGCCCGTCAGGTGCGCCTGACGTCCCTGCTCGTCCTCGAAGGTGTCGAACACCCCGAAGGTGGTGGCGTTCTCCCGGAACGAGAACCACGTCACCGTGCCCTGCTCCTGCTCGGCCAACTCCTGCGCGCCGCGCAGCATGGCCTCCACCTCGTCGGCGTACTCCGGCTTCGCCTCGATGCGTACCAACAGGCCGACCTTCATGTGACCACTCCTCGCTCACGAACTGCCGGACTCCCGGCGCACAACGAACGTACGGTGACAGCCCGTCACCACGTCAGCGGCAGAAACGACACGGTTAATAGGGTTCCCGTCGCGCGGATAGGGGTGTCGTTGCTTCCCTCCATCACCTGTGCAGACGTGCCTGCAGCCTGTACGCGGGCAGTTGAGGCTGCGCCCAGATCCCCGGACAGCAGCAGGGCACGGCCCTGGAGCGTTCCCGCCCCGAAGAAGGGCGCCTGGATGTGGTGCTTTCGCGCTCACCGTGCGCCCGCCGCACTGTGCTCGCCAGGACCGCCTTTCTCCCTTCCGATAGGTGCAGGCTTCCCCCGCAGGTAGTGGCGGTGGACGGCTCCGCATCAGCCGGGACGGCCCTTTGACGTGGGCGGACCCGGCCGCTTACCGTCAATTAGGCGACCGGTCGGCTATTTATGGTCGAGCCCAGTCCCCTCCCATCGAGAAGGCCACTATGAGTTCTGCTGCGCAGAAGGTCGCTGTCATCACCGGCGCGTCGCAAGGTATGGGAGTCGACTGGTCGCGGCGTACCGCAAGCTCGGCTATGCCGTCGTCGCGACTTCGCGCACGATCGCGCGCTCCAACGTCCTCGACGTACTCGCCTTTTTGACAGTGTCCTATGTGGTGAGGCGGACGAGGCGTTTGTAGCAGCACAGGGCAGCGGCGAGTCCCCCTGGCAGTTCGGCCTCGGCCTGTTCGCCAGCGGACTGAGCGCCGGCCTGGCCATGAGCGCCCTGCCGACGCTGATCCTCCGCCGCACGCCAGAGGACCGGACCGCCATCGGCACGGGCCTGTACAACACACTGAAATCCCTGGCCGGCGGCATCGGCGGAGCCCTGTTCGGCAGCATCCTCAACCGGATGCTGATCGACACTCCCGAAGCCCGCGCGGCCGGCCTCGCGAGCGAGGGGGGATACGTCCCATCTGGTCCTTCTCCGCGGCCCTCTGCCTGCTCGCCGTGCTGATCGCCATGAAGCTGCGCCACGACCAGAAGCCACCATCCGCCGCCCCACGACCTTCCGCACCCGCCGGGGCAGCCCGGACCACGGCCTCAGGCCACCGAGGCTGACCACGCCTCCTCGGCTGCGCTCACAGGGCGGTCCCGCTTCCAGCGGGCCACCGTCCATGTGTGCCGCCACCTGGCGGGCGCTGGCGTCCGGGCCTCGGCTCCCCCGCCCGTCACCCCTCGCGGCTCTGCTGGTTGAGGAGATCCAGGATGCGGCGCACTGCTGGATCTTCCTGTCCGGTGCGGGTGGCGGCGAGGATGCTGAGAGCGAGGTGGCTGGAGGTGTCCCGCAGGGGCCGGAAGACCACGGCGGGCACAGCGCTGGCACGTACCTGTTCCGGCACGAGGCCGACGCAATTCCCCGCCGCGACATGAGCAAGCAGGCCGGGAAGGCTGTTGGCCCGCGCCGTGTCGCGCGGGGCGAACCCTGCCGCGAGGCAGGCCGACGTCACCTGTTCCGCCATGCCCGCGAGGGCCGTCGGGGAGGGCAGTGCGAAGCCCTCTTCCGCCAGGTCGAGCAGGTGCAGGGCCTCGCGGCCGGCGAAGGTGTGGCCTTCGGGCAGGGCCACGGCCAGCCGTTCGTCCGCGAGCGTGCGCAGGTCGAGCGCGTCGGCGTCCGCGAGCGGCCCGCGGACAAAGGCCATATCCAGGCGGCCGGAGCGAACCATCGCGGCCAGCTCAGCGGAGACACCCTGGTGCAAGTGGACCCGGATACCGGGCAGTCGCTCCCGAGCCGAGCGCAGCACGCGAGGCAGGAAGGCATAGGTGAGACCGCCGACGAAGCCGAGGTGCAGTTCGCCCTCGGTGCCGTGGGCGATCCTGCGGGCACGCTCGACCGTGGCGTGCTGCGCCTGCAGCAGGTGCCGCGCATCGCGGGCGAACGCCTGGCCGGCCGGGGTGAGCCGGACGGCGCGGGTGCTGCGCTCGACGAGCCTCACTCCCATGCGCCGCTCCAGGCGCTGGATGGCCTGACTGAGCGGCGGCTGGCTCATCGACAGCCGCTCGGCGGCCCGCCCGAAGTGTCGCTCCTCCGCCAGGACCACGAACTGCTCCAGGACGCGCTGCGTCAGATCCATACTCTCTGCCATATGAATAAGTCTAGAAGAAGTATTGGAGATCAATGAATGACCCTGCGTTGAATTGTGGCCCGAAGCACAGTCCGGTCCAGCTGGCGGGGCCGGGCTTCTGAAGGGACGCAGGAGGCGCAAGGCATGTCGCCACAGCACCACAGGAACGACGCAGCCGGGGACGAGAACGCGAATGGCGGGCCGCTGGCTGGCCTGCGGATCGTCGAACTGGCCACCGTGATCATGGGTCCGTACGCGGGAGCCCAACTGGGCGACCTCGGCGCGGACGTCATCAAGATCGAGGCCCCCGGCGGGGACCCCACCCGCCACATCAAGCCCCGGCGCCACGAGGGCATGGCCGGTGCCACCCTCAACCTCAACCGCAACAAACGCAGTGTGCGGCTGGACCTGAAGACCCCGGCCGGGCGGGGCGCGCTCCTCGCGCTCCTGGCCACCGCCGACGCCTTCATCACCAACGTCCGCCCCCAGGCCCTGCAGCGGCTCGGGCTGTGCTACGAGGACGTGGCCCCCGCAAATCCGGGCCTGGTGTATGCCAACGCCCAGGGTTTCCGCAGCGATTCGCCCCAGGGCAACAACGCCGCCTACGACGACATCCTGCAGGCCGCCTCCGGACTGGTGTCACTCAACGAGCAGGTGAGCGGCGAGGCGCACTACGTACCGACCGTCCTGGCGGACAAGGTCTGCGGCCTGGTGATCGTGCAGTCCGTACTGGCCGCGCTCCGTCACCGGGACCGCACCGGCGCCGGGCAGCACGTGGAGGTCCCAATGGCCGACACCATGATCGCCTTCAACCTGGTCGAGCATCTGTCCGGCGCGTCGCTGGAGCCGGTCCAGGAGCCTGGCTACGGATACACGCGCGTGCTCAGCAAGGAGCGCAAGCCGTGTCCGACGGCCGACGGCTGGATGTGCATCCTGCCCTACAACGACCGCAACTGGCGCGACTTCTTCACCCACGCCGGCCGCCCCGACCTGGCCGCCGACCCCCGCTTCACGACCATGCCCCAGCGGATCGCGCACGCCGACGAGCTCTACGCGTACGTACGCGAAGTGACCCCGAAGTTCACCAACGCCCAGTGGCAGGACTTCTGCGACCGGGTGAGCATCCCTGCCCACCCCGTGCACAGCCTCCAGGAGGCCGCGGAGAGCAGCTACGCCCGCCAGGGCGGGCTGCTGCAGACCGTCGAGCACCCGAGCGAGGGTGCCTACCAGTACGTCGCACCGCCCGTCCGTTACTCCCGCACGCCCGGCCGGCTGTTTCGGCACTGCCCGCACCTCGGCGAGCACACCGAAGAGGTGCTCGCCGAGGTGGGTTTCGACCCGGCGTCGCTCATACCGGCGTCCGAACCGTTGCTGGCCGGCTGATCCGTCGGTCCGCCCAAAGCCCTCCCACCGGCCCTTCCCCCGGGGCTGGCAGGGCCCCGGCTGCCGCAGAACGCAGAACCCTGCTCCTCAGCTCAGCCACCACGCCAGTTCGCCATGTCCATCGCAGGTCTCCCCATCTCCCTGCACCTGCATATCGTACAGACGGGACCGCTCCCCATGACCGACATGACCGCTGCCCCGAGCAGCCTTTCGATGACGAAGGTGACCAACCGCAGGCGACAGCTGATCGCCGGCACCATCGGCCATCTCGTCGAGTGGTTCGACTGGTCGGCATACGCCTACCTCGCGATCTTCTTCGCCGACCAGTTCTTCCCCAAGCAGTCGGGCTCCAGCCTGGGGCCGCTGCTCGACACCTTCGGGGTGTTCGCCGTCGGGTTCCTCGCCCGGCCCTTCGGCGGACTGGTCCTGGGCGCGTTCGGCGACCGCTACGGCCGCCGCGCCGGGCTTTCCCTGTCCATCGCGCTGATGGGCGGCGGCAGTCTGCTGATCGCCCTAGCCCCTACCTACGCCCAGATTGGCGTGCTCGCACCGGCTCTGCTCGTCGTCGCCCGGCTGGTACAAGGCCTGGCCGCCGGCGGCGAATGGGGCGCAGCGTCGGCGTTCATGGTCGAGTCGGCTCCGCCCAACCATCGCGGGCTCTACTCGAGCTTCCTCTACGTCGGATCGAACATCGGAAAGGTCGCGCTCACGGGTACGGGCGGTCTGCTCATCGCGACTCTCGGCGAGCGGGCGATGGAGGATTACGGCTGGCGGATCCTGTTCGGCGCCGGCGCACTGCTTTCCGTGGTCGGCTGGTGGATCCGCCGCGGCGCCGCGGAGACCTCCGCCCAGGCCGAGTGCATCCGGGCGGGCACGATCGAGCGTCCGGGAGTGTTCGAGTTCGTCCGCCGCTACCCCGCCAAGACCTGCCAGATCTTCGGCATCACGCTCGGCCCGGCGGTGGCCTTCTACGCCTGGACTGCCTATCTCCCCACGTACGCGGTGACCGTCGGCGGGATTGACAAGGGGCAGACGCTGACGGCGGCGGCGGTGTCGGCGGTGGCATTCGCCATCGTCCAGCCGCTGGTCGGCATGGTCTCCGACCGGATCGGCCGCAAACCGCTGATGTTCATCTACGGGATCGGTTTCATCGTGGGCACCGTGCCACTGCTGGGAGCCATCGGCGGCACGGTCCAGAGCCTGATCCTGGTCCAGGCCATGGGCCTGATCCTGCTCGCCTGCATGACCGCCATCGCGGCAGCAGTCAGCGTGGAACTCTTTCCGGCGCGGGTCCGGGTGAGCGGCATCGGCTTCCCCTACTCGCTGTCCGTGGCCGTCTTCGGCGGCACCTCGCCGCTGATCGCCACCGCCCTGCAGTCGGCCGGGCATGCCGACTGGTTCGGCTGGTACATCGTGGCCTGCACTGCCATCACGATGATCACCGTCCTCACGCTCCGCGAGACCCATGGCGCGCCATTGCCCGAGTGATATCCGCCCCCGAACCCGCACCCGGGCATCCCCAGGTACAAACAACCCGCATCCCGAGAGAGCCGTAGGAGCATGACGAAAGTGGTCCGCTGCGCGACCAAGGGCGGCATCATGACGCTCACCCTTGATTCGCCGCACAACCGCAACGCGCTGTCCGCACGCCTCATCGGCGAACTGACCGACCAGCTGGGCAGGGCAGCACAGGAACCTGACGTTCGGGCGGTGCTTCTCACCCATACCGGGACCACATTCTGCGCGGGCATCGACCTGTACGAGGCCCGCCACCCGGGCCATGACACGGCCACAGGAGCCCGGCGCATCATCCAACTGCTGCGTACCGTCGTCGAGTTGCCCAAGCCTGTGGTCGCCCGCGTGGCCGGGCACGCCCGCGCCGGGGGCGTCGGGCTGCTCGGCGTATGCGACATCGTGGCCGCCGGCCCGCAGGCGAGCTTCGCGTTCACAGAAGTACGGATCGGGCTCGCGCCCGCCGTGCTGGCGACAACGGTCCTGCCACGGATGGACCCGCGGGCCGCGTCACGCTACTTCCTGACCGGCGAACGGTTCAGCCCCACGGAGGCCGCGCGCATCGGCCTGATCACCCTCGCCACCGAGACAGACCTGGACGCGGCGCTCTCACCCATCCTCGACGGACTGCGCGCCGCCGCCCCGAACGCCCTCACCGCAACGAAGCGCCTCACAACTGCCGACGTGCTGCGCTCCTTCCACCAGAATGCCGACACCTTGCCTGCAGTCGCCGCATGGCTGCTCGGCACCGACGAGGCCCGCGAGGGAGCGGCGTCGTTCCTGGAGCGGCGCCGGCCCGCCTGGGCCACCTGAGCCATCCCTGGTGCGGCCGCGCCACCGCGGGCCGCACCGGCGATATCGAGACCGCCGTCGAAGGCGTTTCCCCACCACCACGCGGCGCCGCCCCACCGCATCGCGCCCAAATCTGAGGAGTCACACATGCCCGAAACGGACGCCGGGCTCCAGATCCACGCCAAGGACCATGTCGGCTGGATCGTCCTGGACCGCCCGCAGCGCAAGAACGCCTTCACCACACAGACACTCCATGCCTGGGCGGAGGCGTACCGCGCGTTCCAGACCGACGACGACGTCCGCGTAGTCGTCGTCACCGGTAACGGGGACGCCTTCTGCGCGGGGGTCGACCTCGGCGTGCTCAGCACGCGGGCCAGCGCCCCGCTCGACACCCGTCGGCTGATGACCGACCACGTGCATCCCGTCGCCCGCGCCGCCGAGGACCTCACCAAACCGCTGATCGCTGCCGTCAATGGGGTCGCGGTCGGCGCCGGGATGGACATGGCCCTGATGTGTGACTACCGTATCGCCTCCGACACGGCCCGCCTCTCCGAGGGCTACGTCCGCCTGGGCCTGGTCCCCGGCGACGGCGGCTGCCACTACCTGCCGCGCATCGTCGGCCGCTCCAAGGCGCTGCGGCTGCTGTGGACCGGCGAGTTCATCGGCGCCGGCCAGGCCCTGGAGTGGGGTCTGGTCGACGAGGTGCACCCAGCGGCCGAACTCCGCGACCGTACAGGCGAGTTCGCCGCCCTGATCGCCGCGCAGCCACCGGTCGCCGTTCAGCTGATCAAGAGCGCGGTACGCGCCGGCGAGCACGCCGACGTGCGCACCTCCCTCGATCTGATCGCCTCGCACCAGGCTGTCGTCCAGGCGACCGCGGACTCGGCAGAGGCGATGGCCGCGTTCACCCAAAAGCGCCCCCCGCACTTCGAAGGCAAGTGAGCGAGATGACCGACACCTCCGAGGACCTGCGCCACCGCGTGCGCGAACTCGTCGCCGAGTGGGACTTCACCCCACGCTGCGACTCCTGGGCAAGCGGCTACGACACCTCCTTCAGCCAGGAGCTGGGACGCCGCGGTCTGCTCGCGGTGACCTGGCCGAAGGAGTTCGGCGGCGGCGAGGGCACCAATGTCGACCGCTTCGCGGTGAGCGAGGAGCTCCTGCGAGCAGGCGCCCCGGTGGCAGCCCACTGGGTCGGCGAGCGGCAGATCGGCCCTTCCCTCCTGCGCCACGGCACCCGCGCACTCCAAGAGGAGTTCTGCCCCAAGCTTGCCCGGGCCGAGTACCGCTTCGCCATCGGCATGAGCGAGCCCGATGCAGGCTCCGACCTGGCCGCCGTCCGCACCAAAGCGGTACGCGACGGGGACGGCTGGCGCGTCACCGGCCGCAAGATCTGGACCAGCGTCGCCCACCGCGCCACCCATCTCTATCTGCTGGCCCGCACCTCGCAGGAAGAGAACAAGCACGCCGGGCTCACCGAGTTCATCCTCTCCGTGCACTCTCCGGGCATCACCGTCTCCCCGATCCTCGACATGCGCGGCGAGCACCACTTCAACGAAGTCGTGCTGGAGGACGTGCACATCCCCGGCCGCTGGGTGATCGGCGACATCGGCGCGGGCTGGCAACAGGTCGTAGGGCAGCTCTCGTTCGAGCGCGGCGGCCCCGAACGGTTCCTGTCGACGTATCCCCTGCTCACCGCCGTGATGCAGGCCGGTCTTGCGGACGAAACCGCCCTACGTGAACTCCCTGCGCTGGCTGGGCAGTTGCAGATACTGCGGCGCTGGGCACTGAACAACGCCCTCGCCATGGACGCCGGACACACCCCGGTCACCCAGGCTGCGATGAGCAAGTATCTCGGCAACAAGTTCGAGATGGCCGTCATCGAATGGGCGCGCCCGCTGATGCCGCGCGCCGACCGGAATATCCGCGCCCTGTACGACCAGGCCGTCGCCGCGTCCCCGGCCTCCGGCCTGCGCGGCGGGGCCGCCCAGGTCATGCTGTCCGTCATCGCGAAGGGCCAGAAGTGATGAGCACTACCGAAGAGTTCGACCCGGCCCTGGACCAGGCGGTCCGCGAGGTCGTCACCGACTGGCCCCGCCCTCAGGTCGGCAAAGACCTCACCCACACCGATGCCTTCCGCGCCCAGTGGCAAACCGCCGTGGACCTGGGCTGGACCGGCATCCTCGACGACGCCGACTTCGCCGACCCCGGCTCGCCCGAGAGCCGGGAACTGCTGGACGCAGCGTGTGGCGCGGTGACCGCACTCGCCCGCGCCGGGTTCGCCCTGCCCCTGCGCCAGACCCTGGTGGCACGCTATGCAGCTTCCGAGGATCTACCCGCCGACGTGATCGCCGTCCACCCCACGGCGTACGGGGTATGGGAGCCGGCCTCGACCGTGCTGGTCGCCGCCGACGGCAAGGCAACCACGGCGACGGGTGACGGCATCGCAGTCGAGGTGGACTTGGCGGACCGCCCGTACAGCCTCGCCCGCACGGCGGGCGAGGCAGGTGGTGAGCCCGGTGAGACGATCCCGCGGCGGGTGGCGGACATTGCCGAACTCCTGCTGCTCCAGGAAATTCTCGGAGCCGCGGAGGGAGCGGTGGCCGAAGCACGCCGCTATGTGACCGAGCGCGTCCAGTTCGGCCGCCCGCTCATCACGATCCCAGCGGTCCGCACGATCGTCGGCGAACTGACCGTATCCATGCTACAGTTGAAGACATCGGTCCACGAGGCACGCCATCGCTTCCTCACGGGGAACGGCCACTCGCTGCGCTTTGCGCTAACGACCGCCCGCGCGGTGGCCGCAGCCATCGCCACGGACGTGGCCGCCACGGCACACCAGCTGCACGGCGCGATGGGCATCACCGAAGAGGCGAGTTTGCACTGGCGCACCAAGCTGCTGTGGGCGGACCGCGACGAGGGTGTGACCTCCCGCGACCGGGGACTGGACGCTATGCCCACGGACGAGTCGGAGCTGTGGACGCTCACCGCACCGATCGGGCAAGGGCCTGAAGCATAAGGCTGGTCTCTTGAGCGTCGCTGACGTGTTCAGCCCTCGCGCCGTCGACTGTTCCGGATAGAAGATCGGTGGAGGGCTCAGGAGCTTCGGTCGCTGGCGTCACGGTCCGTGAAGCCTGACTACAGGGCAGGGCTGTCGGCACGGAGCCCGCGCACGCCGTGCCGACAGCCCGCCGGGGGGCTCTCTCGTCTGGCTTGATCGTGTCCAGATCGGCCGCATCGCACGTGCCGCCTCTGCCCGCCAGCGCCGGGAATGGATTTCGGCGGAGAGACCGCCAATTCAGCTGTAGTTGGTGTAGCTGCTTGTCGAACTCCGGAAGGGGCAATGCTTCGCGGAGCCTGCGCGTGAGCGCCGGGTCCGCCAGGTGCATACGCCCGGCGACGAGGTCGAATTCACTTTCACCGAGGCGGCGGCTTAGTTCCGGGATGTTGTCAATCGCGCTAGTTTTTCCTTAACTCAGGAGATGAGATAGTTTTATGGAACTTATTAAGAAGAGTCACGCCTGTGTCCGGCTGGAGAAGGACGGGCAGACGCTCGTGATCGATCCCGGCAGCTTCAGCGAGGAGGACGCGGCCGTGGGGGCGGACGCGATCCTGGTCACCCATGAGCACATGGACCACTTCAACGAGGACCGGCTGCGGGCGGGCATGGAGGCCAATCCGGGCGCCGAGATCTGGACCCTGGCCAGCGTCGCCGAGCAGCTCTCGGCCGCGTTCCCCGGGCGGGTGCACACCGTGGGCGAAGGCGACACCTTCACCGCGGCCGGCTTCGAGGTCGAGGTACACGGCCAGCTGCACGCCGTCATCCATCCCGACGTCCCCCAGGTCACCAACGTCGGTTATCTCCTCGACGGCGGCGCGGTGTTCCACCCGGGCGACGCCCTCACCGTCCCCGAGGGCCGCGCCGTCGACACCCTGCTGCTGCCCGTCCACGCGCCCTGGAACAAGGTCGCCGAAGTGATCGACTACGTCCGCGCGGTCGCACCCCGGCGGGCCATCGACGTCCACGACAGCCTGCTCCGGGACCAAGCGCGCCCGCTCTACGACTTCATGATCGACAAACTGGGAGGCTCCGACCACGGGCGGCTCACCCCGGGCGCGAGCACCGCGGTCGGCTGAGAAGCCGTATCTCAACCGATCTTGGAACGTGCGGCTCGAACGGAGTTCCTGGTCGGGTGATCTTCCGGCGGTACGCGCATGAAGGCAGGGCCTCCTGGTAGCTCGGGGGTGCGACCCCACTCCGAGCGGTTCCCGGAGGCCCTGTTGTCGTTGTTGTAGGCGCCCGAGCCCGCCCGCTTCAACTCGCCCGCAGTGTCGTGCGATTGCTTCGCGCACGTGTACGGCAACGCGGCCGATCATCCCGATCGGGTTCGCCGGTACCCGTCGGACATGACGGATGCGGAGTGGGCGGCCATCCGGCCGTTGTTGCCGGTGCCGGCCTGACTCCAGGGGCGGGGCGGACGGCCCGAGGGCTACTGCCACCGCCAGCTGCTGGACGCGGTCCGCCACCTGGTCGCGGGCGGGATCTCCTGGCGGGCGATGCCCGCGGACTTTCCCGCCTGGAGCCGGGTCTACGCCTTCTGTGCGCCGTGAGGCGCTTCGTTGTATCCCCGACTCACTCGGGAGGAACTTGGAGGAATGTTTCTGGGTCGCCTGACTTACCTGGAGGCGAAAGCCGAAGGGGACAACAGCATGTCAGGAAAGCGATGGCCGTCTGGAGGTATCCAGGGCGGAGGGCCGCAAGACCCGCGTGATATGGCCAAGGCTGGATTGCTTGAAGCCCAATCTCCAGCGGCAAAAATAGAAACTCATCGGAACCATACCTGAAACCGGTACCCTTTCCTTGCCGGGCTCTGAAGAACGGGTTCGGACGGCAACCTCCAAGGAGGGGGCATCGCCCAGTGAGGGTGGTCAAGGAGATGAGTGGGCGGCCTACGTCGTGCTCGATACGTACAGCGAAGACGTACCACAGGATCGCCTACGGGGCGCGAGCCCTACGGCGACGGAGTGCCCATAGTAGTCGCCGGAGTTGCGACCGGCCGTGAAGTCCGGGAAAGCCGGAATGAGGGCGAAGGGGCACAGGTGAACTCGACGTCCAGTAAGGGGAGGTATGCGCAATGCAGAGCGCCGAAACGCTGCTGGACGTCATCCGGGAACGCGGCAGGCAAAGCCTGCCGTTGGAAAGGATCTACCGGCAGCTGTTCAATCCGCAGCACTTTCTGATGGCCTACGGGCGCATCTACCGGAATTGGGGTGCGATAACGCCCGGGGCCACCGGGGAGACCGTGGACGGCATGTCACGGGCGAAGATTGACACGATCATCGGCACACTGCGGTCGGAGTCGTAACGATGGACGCCCGTCAAGCGGGTCTACATTGACAAGAAAGGCGGTGCGAAGAAGAAGCGCCCGCTTGGCCTGCCGACGTGGTCGGACAAACTGGTCGCCGAGGTCATACGTCTGTTATTGGAGGCGTACTACGACGTCCAATTCTGCGATCGCTCCCACGGGTTCCGCCCCAAGAGGGGCTGTCACACCGCGTTGCAGGACGTGGTGAAGTACTGGATCCGGAACGCGTTGGTTCATCGAGGGAGACACCTCCGACTGCTTCGGCAGCCTGGACCACGAGGTCATGCTCACGATCCTCGGGGAGAAGATCCACCATGGCCGGTTCCTGCGGCTGCTCAGGGCCATGCTCAGGGCCGGATACTTGGAGACTGGCGGTGGAACGCCACGCTGAGTGGGGCTCCCCAAGGCGGTGTGGCATCGCTCGTCCTCTCCAACATCTATCTTGACAGGCTCGATCAGTTCATTGAGCAGAAGCTGCTGCCGGAATTCAACCGCGGCAGAAAACGACGGCATCATCCGGAGTACCATCGGCTCGACAGCCGGATGTACTGGGCGAAGCGGCGCGGAGATCGCGCCGCAGTACGGCAACTCCGGCTCCAAATGCGGAGCCGCCGAGCAAAGACCCCTATGATCCAGGCTTTCGACGCCTACGGTATGTCAGGTATGCCGACGACTGGCTGGGCTCGGTTTCGCTGGGCCCAAGCACGAAGCCGAGGAGATCAAGGCGCGGATCACAGCATTCCTTCTGGATGAACTCCGGCTGGAACTCTCCGAATCCAAGACCTTGGTCACGCACGCCACCAGCCAGGCGGCGCGCTTCCTCGGCTACGAGGTGAAAGCCCAGCGATGCGACACGAAGCTCACGGGACCACGACGCTCCGTCAACGGTGCCATCGGGCGGCTCCTCGCGGACTGCTGCGAGATATGCGGATCAACACATCGTGACCAATACCCTCGGTCTGCTCTGGTCGCCTGCGTCACCGCCGCGAACACCGGCGACCGGGACGCCGCGACGGGCCTGCTGAGGCGGCTGCGCCGCCTGCACCGCGACAGCACCCTCGTCTGGGCCGACGGCGGCTACACCGGCGGCCTCGTCGGCTGGTGCCGGGACAAGCTCGCCCTGACCTTGGAGATCGTTAAGCGCACCGACGACATGACAGGGTTCATGGTGCTGCCCAGGCGTTGGGTGGCAGAGCGCACGTTCGCATGGCTGATGAACTCCCGCCGTCTGGCCCGGGACTACGAGGCCCTGCCCGCCACCAGCGAGGCGATGATCCGGTGGTCGATGGTCACGCGGATGAGCCGACGTCTGGCACGGCCACGGGCCGCCGACCGGCACTGAATGCCCCCGACGTCTCCAGGAGGAGCCACCCGCGCTCCGCCAGGCGCCGGACCGGCCCGGCGGTCTTCTGGCGGCCAAGGTGGCCCAGGGCCCGGAACTTCTCACCGCGGGCGTAGTGGTCGTGCCATTCGTCCTGCTGCGTGTATCCCACCGAGGCTGCTCCTTGTGGTCGAGGGGGCGGATGGTTAGGCGTTGCGGGCGCGCTGGAGATGGCCGCATGGAGGTGGTCGTGGCCATCCACGAGGCAGGCAAGGCGTACGCGGTGGTGGCTCACGGCGCCAGGGCTCGGTGCGCTCGAGCCCCGGCTGAGAGGCGACAGTTGTCCTGCAGACTCAGAGATCGCACCGGGGGCAGCTCGGCGAGCCCGGTGTCGCGCATGATGAAGTCGACGGTGTCATTGAGTGGGCTGTCGGTGCCTATGACGGTCTCAGCCCCCTGGGGCAGCAGGTCGCGTTGGCGGTACCAGTCGCGCAGCTCCCTCTCGGTGACCTGCGTGAGATACTCCGGATCCGGTTTGGTCGCGTGACGCACCAGGGTTTCGGCGAGAGGGATGTCGAGGTAGTAGCAACGCGTTGTGCCGCGATGTTCGTGTACGAGGTCCTCCAGCATCTCCCCGTAACGGTCGGCATACAGGATGCCTTCGACGATCACGTGATAGCCGGAGTCGAGCGCGTAGCGCGCCACAGTGGAGATCAGGCCGATGTTGGATGCACCGGGCCGGTCCCTTTCGCGGAGCACGACTCGGCGGAGGTTGTCTTGCCCGACCAGAGCCAAGCCGCCGCCGAAGCGATCACGGATCCCTGCCACCACCGAGGACTTGCCAGAGGCAGAGTTCCCCCGAATCACAATCAGGCGGGTCTCTTCGCTTCCCACGCTCATACCGGGAACCTTGCGGACGACCAAGGAGCGTGAGGTCCTCGGGCGGAGTCGGTCTCGGGGAGCGGACGCAGTCGGTTCGGGTCGTCCGCGGTGTGGGCGATGGGATCGTCGGGCTGCTGGAAGTGGATGGCGAAGTGGTGTCCGGCGCGCAGGGCCTGCAGTCCGGCGTGGGCGTAGGCGACCATGTCCGGTGGGAGACGGTCCAGGGGGTGCCAGGCCATCTCGCTGCACAGGTGGGGTTCGCGGATGTGCGGCTCGCCGGTCCAGGCGCGGACGACGCCGAAGACGCCCATGCGGACGGAGCCGCGGCCCCCGGGGGGGGTGCCGTGCGCCCGCGGGTTTGGGAGGCTCGGTGAAACGAAGCTCGCACCGGCACCGCCGTTCGCGGGCGGCCGCCCGGCGCCGCCTGCGCTTCCCGGGGGCCGTGACCCGCGGGATCAGCCGCCGCTACGGGGGGAGAGCGGCGGCCGGGTCGATCTGCGGCGGCGGATGCGGGACTACGTGCGCGGGCTGCTCGGTCCTGTCGGCCGGAAGAATGGCTGGCAGCTGGCCGAGTACGTCGGCCATGACGTGCCGGCCGGTCTGCAGCACCTGCTGAACCGGGCCCGGTGGGATCCGGACGAAGTCCTTGATGACCTGCAGGAATACGTGGCCGAACGACTCGGGGAGCCCGACGGTGTCCTGATCACCGACGAGACAGGCTGTGCGCCACGAGGCGCTGAGAATCGAGCGGGAGGAGGAACCCGCCGCTGGTCATCGCAGTGACTGGTTGAAGCTGGAGGCAGGTGGATCCCCGGGTTGGGGGTGGCGCCGGAAGCGGCCTCGACAACGTAGGGGCGAATCGACACCACCAGGCGGTTCGTGCCCGCAAGCGAAGAGGGAATGGGTGTAAGGAAACTTAACCGGTGGTTGAAGCCCCGTGAGTCGTCAGCGGTCTGCTGAATCTGGTGGATGGGCCGCGCCGCAGTGCTGGAGAGTGCTCTATCCGGTGGCCTCTTCTCTCCCGGCGTCTTTAGAGGTCATCTCATTTGGGGCGTTCGATAGCCTCCTGGTGTGGGAATCGTTGAGCGGCTGGTGCCGGATGAGCTGTGGGAGATGTTCCAACGCGTCGCGCCGGAAGCGCCGGCAGCTCGTCACTGATCTCCCACGGCTTTGGCCGAGCCATCCTCACCCCCCGAGGAACGAGATCACTTGCCCTCCACCGTGCCGAACGAAGATCACTCTGCAAGGACTCCTAAGGTCCGGGGCATCAGTCGCTTGTGAGGCCCTGTCTCACCTTCCGGTGGTGACGGAGGGTGCCGGTGTCGTCGTTACATCACGTGCGGCGAGTCTCGCGTCGCTGTGCGCGCAGGAACGTGGCCGCGGTTGGTCAGAAGCTGTTCAGTTGGTCGAGGTGGTGGGAGGTGCGCTCGTTCGTTCGCCGGGCTGGCAGGTTCCTTCCTGGGGATCGAGGGCGTGCAGCAGACGCTTCTGGATCTTTCCCACCGAGGTCCGCGGGAGGGCGCTGATGAGCTCGATCCGGTCGGGCCTCTTGTGGCGGGGGAGATGGTGTGCGCAGTGCGCCAGCAGTTCCTCCGCGCTGACCTGGGCGTCGGGGTGCGGCACGGCGAATACCTTGATCGCCTGGTCACGGATGGGATCGGGGACACCGATGGCGGCTGATTCGAGGACGGCGGGGTGGTCATTGACGACGCGTTCGACTTCGGCGGATGCGATGTTCTCACCCGAGCGTTTGATCATGTCCTTGCACCGGTCCTTGAAGACGACGAAGCCGTCACCGCGGATCTGGACGAGATCTCCGGTGCGCAGCCAGCCGTCGTTCAGGGCCTGGGCGGTGGCGGCGGGATCGTCGAGGTAGCCGGACATGAGGGTGAGACCGGGTTCACCACCGACAAGCAGCTCTCCGGTCTGTCCGGGCCCCACATCGGTACCGGTGTCGTCGACGACGCGCAGGTGTGAGGAGGGCAGGGGCAGACCGAGCGTCATGTTGTCACGTGGCCCGTACAGCGGGTTCATCAGCGGCGGCAGGACGGTCTCGGTCATTCCGTAGAGCTGGATCAGCGGACAGTCGAACCGCGTCTCGAACGCGGTGAGCTGGTGCGGTGACAGGTTCTGGGCGAAGAGGGTGGCACGCAGTGGGGTGTGGTCGTCCTGATCGGTCGTCGGCTGGGCGAGGATCATGCGGAGCGGTGCGGCGAACAGGCTGGCGAGGGTGGCGCGGTGCCGCCGGGCCTGGGCGGCCCACCGGCTGGCGGAGAAGCGGGCGGTGACCGCCACGGACGCGCCGGTCACCAGCGCGGACATCAGGCAGTAGTACTGGGCGTTCGCGTGGAACAACGGCAGTACCACCAGCCAGCGGTCGTCGGGCCGGATCCGGAGCTGTCCGGCCACTGCCTGGCCGGCCGCCAGGTAGGCGGCGTGGGTGATGACCACGCCCTTGGGGCGGCTGGTGGTGCCGGAGGTGTAGAGGACGGCGAGCGGGTCGAGGGGATGGATCGGCGCGTCCGGTTCGGGGACGGGCCCCTGGAAGTGGGTGGAGAAGTCGGGACCGGTGACGGTCACGGTCTGTCCGGGCCCGCACGCGGCGCGGGCGGTCGGCTCCTGTTCGGCGCCACAGATGATCACCCGGCACCGCGCGTGGTCGAACACGTACCGTAGTTCGTCGACGCTGCACTGCGGACCGGTCGGCACGATGACCGCGCCGATCAGTGCGGCGCCGAACCAGCAGGCGAAGAACTCCAGGCTGTTGCCCATCACCACCGCGAACCGGTCTCCACGCCGGACACCGAGGCTGCCCAGCAGCGCGGCCCCGCTGCGGCCGAGGTCGGCGGTCGTGGCGAAGTCGAGGGTGACGCTGTCGTCCTGGTCGTCGACGATCAGGAACGGCGCGGCGGGTGTGGTGCTCTCCCAGTGCCGCAGCATGGATCCGACCGTCTGGTCGCCCGAGGGAGGCGGACGGGGGCACTCGAGGGGGTCGGTCATGCGCGTCACCGGCCCCGTTCGGCGTCCCACTCGGCCATCAACGTCAGGAGTTCCATCTGGCTGAGGCGCGGAAGTTCCGGGTCGAGTTCACGGTAGCGTTGGTAGACGTTGACCACGACGCGTTCCGGGTCGAGCAACGTGGCGTATTCGGCGAGGTCGATCCCGGCAGCGGCCTCCTGATGGGTGAGCCCTCGGGCGTGGGCGGCGTCGGCCTGCTCGACGACATGGGTGAGGTAGCCGCGCATGGCGCGGATCCCGTCGGGGTCGGTGACCGGGCCGTGGCCCGGCACGATTGTGGGAGCGTCCAGGGCGATCATGGTGTCGCAGGCCTTGATCCAGTTGGCGATGGGACCGCCCCAGACGACCGGCGTGCACCCGATGAACAGCAGGTCGCCGGCGAAGATCACACCCGTGTCGGGGATGTGGACGACCGAGTCGGCGCCGGTGTGTGCCGGTCCCAGATTCAGCACGCGTACCTCTCGGCCGCCGACGTCGAGCGTCAGCTCGCCGTCGTAGGTCTGATCAGGGGTACGCAGGCGGATATGGCCGAAGTCGAAGTGACCGAACCGTTCGCGCGCGTAGCGGGTCAGCGCGGGGCCGAGGTCGAGGACCTGGACCATGGTGGTCATGGAGGGGGGCATCTCATGGCTCATTTCCTCGGCCGTGCCCTTGGCCGCGATGATCCGCACCGATGGGTCGAGGAGCTGGTTTCCGTAGGTGTGGTCGCCGTTGGAGTGGGTCAGGACGGCGTGAGAGATGGGGCGTGTCCCGGTCACCGGCTCCATCGCCGTGAGCATCTCCCGGGTGAGCGACAGGTCCCAGAGGGTGTCGACGAGCAGTGAGGAACCGGCTCCGCCGATCAGTCCGGCGTTGCTCAAGCCGTGGCCGCCGTCGGGCAGGAGCCAGGCCCACACGTCCTTGCCGACCTCGTGCAGCCCCCGTGTGTACGGCAGCAGCGGCGTGGCGGGGTTCACGCGCGGTGCGCGGACCGGCCGGCTGGGATGGGGCCGGGGCGCCAGCGGGGCGGGGGGAGTCGAGGCGCGGACGGTCTGACGGGTCTGCCCCAGACCGTCGGCGGTGAGGGTGACCACATCGCCCTCCTGAAGCCAACCCCGGAACCCCGAGGGATCAGCGATGTTGAGATGTTCGATGAGCGCGCAGGTCGGGATGGTGCCCGAACCGATGACATCTCCGGGCAGCAGATCCACACCGCGGGAGGCATAGGAGATGATCTCGCCGAACGTCCAGTCCATCGTGTCGGTGCGGCCGGCGCCGATCGTCTCGCCGTTGATGGCGAGGCGCACCTCCAGGGCGAGCCTACCGTCCTGCAGGTAGGGCTCCAGCTCGTCCGCTGTCACCAACCAGGGGCCGAGGGTGGTGGCGCTGTCCTTGCCCTTGCCCTGGCCGATCCTGAGCTGGCTCTCGTGTATCTGCAGATCCCGGGCCGACCAGTCGCCGAACAGGGTGTAGCCGATGATGCGCTCCTCGGCCTCCTGCGGCGTCAGATCCCGTCCGCCCGTGCCGATGACGGCGGCAATCTCCAGCTCGACGTCGAACCAGGCGCTGCCCGGCGCGATGGCGACGTCGTCGTAGGGCCCCACCACGGTCGACGGCGAGGCGAAGTAGAAGCCTGGAATCTCGTACCAGGTGTCGTGGAGTTCACGGCCGAGGCCAAGGCTGTGCTGGCAGTTGCGTATGTGCTCCAGGTAGCCGGTGGCGTCACGGACGGTCGCCGGACGGGGGATCGGCGCCAGCACGTGTACCTCACTGATCGCCACGGTCTCCCGGGGCGCCCGCATTGCCTCCTCGCCCGCCGCCCGCAGACGGTCGGCGCCCTGGGCGACCAGGTCGATCAGGCCGACGTCCGCGCTGACCGCGTGAATCCGGTCGCCGGACACCACGCCCACCCTCGCGCCCTGTCCAGCGTCATAGGTAACCCATTTCATGACTGTCTCCTCGCTGTGTCTGTGTCAGCCAGCATAGAAGATTCTGGCCAGCCAGTAAATTGTTGTTTAGCCAATACTGGTAGAATCAAGGAGCGATAAAATAGGAGGAATGGGAAGTGGGGGCTGGGGGTACAGTGGCCAGGCGACGCGCGGAGACGAGCCAGGAGAGCCGCAGGCTGCTGGTGGATGCGGCAACCGAGCTCTTCGCGGAGCGCGGCTACCGGCAGACCACCTTCGCCGACATCTCCGAACGATCCGGTATCAGCCGGGGCTCGATCCCCTGGCACTTCGGCAACAAAGAAGGTCTGCTCGAAGCGGTCGTCGAGCAACTGTTCGACATCGCACGGACCCGACTGACTGCCCCGCAGACCGGGCCGGACGGCCTCGATCAGGCACTTGATCGGGCCGTGGTGTTCACCCGCCTGCCCGCCGCCCGGCTTTTCATCACCCTCGTCGCGGAGGCCGTCGAACCCGGCTCACCGCTCCACCACCGCTACGCCGAGCTCCACAGAGCCTTGCGCGGTGTGATCCGTACCTGGCTCGCCCCGGCCGTCCCGGCGACGCGTCTCGACCCCGACGATCTCGCCACCATCGTCCTCGGCACACTGATCGGCATCCACCAGCAATGGCGCATCTCGCCGGAGGACGTCGACCTGGAACGGGTCTACGCGACCCTGCGATCCGTCCTGGCCATGGTCGTGGAGCAGGGCGTGTCCCCTCAACAGCCGTGAGCCGAAGCCCGCGGCCTTCGGCGCACGGGCACCCGGGCCGTCACCAGGCGGGATCGGACCCATAATGGAAGGGAATAACCACCCAGCGTGGACGTCCGTTCTCGGCAGTTCACGCCGGTCATCACGGTGGACCTCATGGACTCCGCATCAGCCGCGCAGGCACCTACGGGAAGGCTGCAGGTGCGTCGGGACCGAGCCCTAGCATCCGCGCTGCGCCGCCTGGATGCCCGCTTGGGTGCCGCGACGTGCACCGCTTATTTGCCGACCTCGGACTCCCGGTCGCTGATCGCGGCGATGACGGTGAGCACGCCCTTGAGCATCACCATCCTGCCGTCGGTGCCAGCAGACGATTTCCGCTCCACCACCGCCAGAGCCCACCAGTCAGGTGAGTTGGCCTTCGCTGACGATACGGAAGTACGGCGTTTCGCCCGCCAGATGCCGGCGATCCTCCTGCGCATCCCGTTCAACACAGTGGTGGTGTCCGCACCGGTGCGCACGTCGCGGCGCCGATTCGGGGTCGTGACCTTGCGCTGGACGCCGGCGCGGAAGGTCTCGGAGGAAGCGCTCAGAGACCTGAGGGCGATCGCGGACGAGCTGGCAGTCGACCTCGAGGAGCTCGCCGAGCAAGGGGCGACCGTAGAGCCCCCTTCCGTCCCCCTGTTCATCTCCCGCTCCTCCGGCACCGCACTCCACCCCCCCGGGGGAGCCGCTCCGGAACCCACCGTCCAGGACGAGCCGGATATATCGGTCGATGGCTTGATAACGAGCAACACCTTCCTCTATCAACTGCACCAGCTCGCCGCCGAGCTGACCGCGGCCGTGCGCGTCCGGGACATCATCGCGGCCGTACAGGCCCACGTGCGCCCTTTGGGCACACGCGCCATCATGCTGTCCCTCGCCGAAAAAGGCCGCCTGCACGTCGTCGGTGCCGCAGGCTTCTCCCGGGAGGCGGTTCATCAGATCGAAGGAACGCTGCTGTCCGAGCACACTCCCGAGACCGACACCATCACCCAGATCGAGGCCAGAATCTTCCCCACCGCAGGGGAGTTCCAGGAAGCCTATCCCCACGTCGGCCACGCCGCGGACTCCCCCGCCTGGGTCTACCTTCCCCTGGTCTCGGCCAAAGGAGCGGTGGGCTGTTGCGCCCTTGAGCTCGACACCCCCGGCCGCACCCTGAACGCCGAGGAACTGGCCGTACTCGTCATGATGCTGGAACAGGTGGCCCAGTCCCTGGAGCGCGCCCGCTCTCACGAGATCGAGCACGCCCTCGCTCAGAGCGTGCAACGCACCCTGCTGCCACGCAGCCTGCCGCACCTGCCCGAGGTGGTCGCCACATCCCGCTATCTGCCCGCGACTGAGGGGGCGGAGGTGGGTGGCGACTGGTACGACATCCTCCCGTTGCCCGGAGGCGGCATCGGGCTCGTCATCGGGGATGTGGAGGGCCACAGCCTGGAAGCAGCGGGCACCATGGGCCAGATGCGCAGCGCAATACGGGCCTACGCCGCCGAGGGGCACGACCCGGCCAGCGTGCTGGAGCGGAGCAACCACCTGCTCGCGGGACTGGACACCGGCCTGTACAGCACCTGCTGCTGCGTGTGGCTGGATCTGACGCTAGGGAGCGCCACTCTGGCAACCGCCGGCCACCCGGCGCCGCTGATCAGCGACGCCCTAGGCCGGACCACCCAGGTGCAGCCACCGGTGGGACCTGCGTTGGGCGTCGACCCCCAAGCGGTTTACCAGCAGAGCGAGATTCTCCTGTCGCCGGGGTCGGTGGTGGCTTTGTTCACCGATGGTCTGCTCGAAACGCGTCGGCTGGGGGCGGGGGCCGCCGTCGGCCGGCTGGGCCGTCTGCTGGCGGACAACTGCACGGAGGACCTGGAAGTGCTGGCGGACCGGTTGACGCAGCACTGCAGCCCACCCCGTCCGCAGGCCGACGATGTCGCCTTGCTGGTGGTGCGGTACGAGGGAGCGCAGCCTGATGGTCAGCGTCGAGTGGCGCGCACCTTCGTCCAGCGCCATGACCTGCGCGGTGTGGCGCACGTACGCCGATTCCTGCGGGAGCTTCTGCACCAGTGGGACCTGATGCCGCTGCTGGACAATCTGGAGCTGCTGGCGTCCGAGGTCGTCACCAACGCACTCATCCATGCGCATAGTGAGGTGGATCTGCGGCTGCGGGAGTATCCGGACAGGATCCGTGTCGAGGTGCGCGACAGCGATCCGCACCCGCCTGTCCCGACCGAGATCCTCACGTCCGACGAGGCCGACAACCAGGAGGCCGAGTCCGGGCGCGGACTGCTGATCGTCGACGCCCTCGCGGCCGACTGGGGCAGTTCGCCCGCGGGACGCGGCAAGACGACCTGGTTCGAGATCAGCACGAGCGCCCCGGCTGTGCCTGTTCCGGACGCGAGCCAGCAGGTGGATCGACGGGTCGGCACCTGACGGCCCGCTGAACACCCGCCGGTGGGCCCGCTGCGGCCGGATACCGCGGGTGCGCCTACGCGGCCCAGCCGGCCACGGGCAACCCTCGGAATCAATCAATCAGTCACCGTCACGGCGATCTTCCCCCTGGTGCGCCCCTCCGCGCTCAGCCGCTGCGCGCTCTCTCTGCTGCCGTGCAGCCTGCTGCCGCGCGTGCTTCACGAGCGCTCGGCCGCGGAGGTGTCATCGCGCTACTTTCCGGCGGCCGCCCGCCACGGGCTGGGAAGTGACTGGTTCGATGTGATCCCATTGTCCGGGGCCCGGGTGGCCCTGATCGTCGGCGATGTCGTGGGGCACGGATACCACACCTCCGTAGCCGTGGGACGCCTTCGATCAGCAGTGCGCACACTTGCCGCGGTCTACCGCGTGGGCTCTGTCGGTCGACCCGGCCGCCGCCCGGGAGCTCCACATGGCGCGGCGACAACCGTCACGGGAGCCCTGCTGACCCCGCCCGACACGCGTCACTGACGTTGGCCATCATGGGTGTGTCAATGATAGCGATGGCGCGGGCTCGCGTGTCGCTCGAAGCCAGCTCGCCGGGCCCGGGCCGAGAGTCCGGCGGCAGCAGCCCCGGTGGCCACGGCGGAGGCGTCGTCCGGCTTGTGCCCAGCCAGCACGCGCCCTCCCTGGGGGAGGGTGCGGGGGCCAGCCGTCCGGCTCAGGCCGGGGTTACTCGGCCTTGATTGCGGTGAGCATGTTCATCCGGGCCGCTCGACGGGCGGGCCAGAGGGCGGCCAGGACGCCGATGACCGCGGCGAGGGCGAGGAAGAGGCCCATGCGCCCCCAGGGCAGCACCAGTTCGTACGTGCGCATGCGATCGCCGATCAGTTCACCGGCCGCCCAGCCGAAGAAGATGCCCAGGCCGATGCCGAGCACTCCACCGAACTGCCGCGGGTGGCGAAGCCGTCGCCGATCAGCTTGCCCTTCTTGTCGGCGATGGCGGTGAAGCCGGTGACGGAGGCGGCGCCGGGCATGCGGGCGGCCTCGTACAGCAGCTTCTGGTCGAGCCGCGGGGGCGCGCCGTCACGCTGGTCGGAGGAGCGCGGCTGGATGGCCACGTCGACGTCGTCGAAGCCCTGTTGGGAGCTCTTCTGGAACGCGTCGGAGGTGGTCGAGGTGAAGACCAGGGTGCCGGAGACGAAGGCCACGCCGAGCATCACGGCGAGCACGGTCATCAGCAGCCGGCCCTTGTGCGCAAGCACATTGCGCAAGGCAGTACGGAACATGAGTGGGTCAGTCCTGGAGGAGAGGTCCGAAGTGCGGGTGGCGGCTGCGGCGGATCAGCTCGTTCGGCCCTTGGCGTCGAAGCCGGGGGCCTGGGGGGGAGCCCCCGGAGAAACGCAGCATGCGCTCCAGCACCATGTCGGCGCTCGGGTGGGGCATGTCGTCGGCGATCCGGCCGTCGGCGAGGAAGACCACCCGGTCCGCGTAGGAGGCGGCGACCGGGTCGTGGGTCACCATCACCACGGTCTGGCCCAACTCCCGTACGGAGTTGCGCAGGAAGCCCAGCACCTCGGCGCCGGAGCGGGAGTCGAGGTTCCCGGTGGGCTCGTCGGCGAAGATGATCTCGGGTCGGGAGGCGAGTGCGCGGGCGACCGCGACGCGCTGCTGCTGGCCGCCGGAGAGCTGGCTGGGGCGGTGCTTGAGGCGTCCGCCCAGGCCGACGGTCTCCACGACGCGGTTCAGCCAGGCGCGGTCCGGCTTACGGCCGGCGATGTCCATGGGGAGGGTGATGTTCTCCAGGGCGTTGAGGGTCGGCAGCAGGTTGAACGCCTGGAAGATGAAGACGCCTCCGGCGGAGGACGGCTTACCCGGTCGGCCGGTGGGCCTACCCGGCGATCCCGGGGGCGCTGGTCCGGGTTGGCGGATGGCCAGTTCCAGGTAGCGCGCTGCCTGCGACGGTGCCGCACACGTCGCGGGCGAGGGCCCGCAGGCTCCTCCGCAGGCCCCGCTCTCCCCAGCCCCGTAGGGGTACCCCTTACGACCGGATCAGGGACCGGGATCGGTGGACCGCACATGGCCAAGATGCTTGCGTACACCGTCGGCCAGGTCGGCGCAGTACGCTCAGCGGTTGTGGCGCGAGTTGCACGCCTTGTCACCGCTGCGATGGTCGGGGCGGGTGCGGGCCCGACCGGCTCCGCGCCAGGGACGCCGAGACGTTCCAGTGCCAGCACGAGCCGCGGAGTGTCGCCTCACTGGCCCGGAGCGATCAGGAACACCAGAGGGCGGCGCCCACCCTCGCCGACCAGATGAATCGTGCTCGGCAGGCCGCCCTCGAACGTCCCAGCCCCTCATCGAAACGGCCCCGAGGTGGCAGAGCCCGGCGCCCAAAGCTGTGCGGTGGCGTGGTCCGTACGCCTGCTGCGTGCTGGTGGGCTCGGCAGGAGGTGGAGTCGAAGCTGATCATGCCGCAGTCAATCCGGTCTTCGGCGTCGGCTTGCGCCAGGAGGGACCGGAGGATCGTGTCCTACGTGCCGTCGTCGACCAACGGCGGCAACAGCCCTGGTGGCCACAGCGGAGGCGCCGTCCGGCCTCATCACCCGCTCCAGCTGGAGCGAGCGGGCCTGCTCGGCCGTGCGTTCGACGGGCCCGGCGAGCGGACCGGTGCCCGTGCGCGAGAACCTCGGGGCCGGCATCGGTTGTTCTACGCCGTCCCCTGGCCGACAGGCTGCCTTCCATGCCGATCTCGCCCGCTCACTGGCCCACCTGCGCGGCCTGGAGCTGAGGCCGTTGCCGAGCTGCTGGACGCCGAGCGGCTTGCTCCCCAGCGCATCCACGCATTCCGGGCGACCGTCAGGGGCAGGGCTCCGATCGAGGCGGGCTGGTCCACGATCACCAGCACGGTGCCGAACTTCGCGGCAAGCTTGTTGAAGACGGCCCGCAACTTCGGCTCGCTGTTGGGCAGCTGCTTGTCGAAGACCTTCTTGCCGGCCGGGGTCAGCCCGTACCCATGATGGGCGCCCTTGCCGACGTCCGGGCCGAGGAAGACGCCCGCGTCGTCGATGTCGTACAACCCATCCTCCTGAACAGGGCTCGTGCGGTGCTGGCCAGGGCAACGGCGCCGTACGCGCGCATCCACGTTATGCAGACCTGCCGCCCGCGAGAGGCTCGGCGGGGCGGTAGTCGGACCTCTCATCAACGTCTCCAACGGCACCCCCTTGGGCCCGGTGTCACCACCCCAGGTCATGCGTTCGACAAGGAGACCAGTCATGCCGGGCTCTGGGGCCGGCGGCCCTCTTGCAGGACCGCGAAAGAGATCACGGGGGAGTCTCCAGACCCTGTCGCGGTGGTCGACGAAACGATGCGCGAGGTGCTTGCCCTTTTCCCAGCACCCGGGTCCCGTCCGGAGACCGGCGGCGGCACCACCGTCGTCTCGTTCAGGACTGGGCGGGACATCGACGCACTACTCCCGTCGCTTCGACGCCTCATCGAGAGCGGACCTGGGCAATGACTTCCCCGCTGGTGCGTCCGGTCCACTGTGCAGCCCTCGGGTGAGCCGAGGCCATCGAGGGCGACGGGAATGAGCCGAGCCCACAGGCGGCCAGGCCCGGCAGAACTTCCGCGTCGAAGACCTCGGCAGCTGGGGTGAAGATTTCGATGTCGGTCGAGTTCGTGTACGCGTTCAAGCGGCGGTACGACGTCCCGCCGCTCGCCTACCGGGAATCTCACCGTTGATCCGGGCGTAACCGTTGCATACTAAGTGAACGGTCATTAGTGTCGGCGCTCCCCGCTTCAATGAGCCCCTACTCGCCGCTTTGGAGAGTCGATGTATCTGACCCAGTCGCTGCACCGAGCAGTGCAGCAGAACCCCGATGCAGTCGCCACGATCTTCGGCGGGCGGGTGCGAACAGTTGCAGAGTCCGCCGACCGGGTCGCGCGCCTGGCAGGCGCCCTGGGCGCGCTTGGCGTCGCGGACGGGGACCGCGTCGCCATCCTGGCCCTGAACTCCGACCGGTACCACGAGTACCTGTTGGCCGTCCCGTGGGCGAACGCCGTGCTCAACCCGGTGAACATCCGCTGGAGCCCGGCCGAGATCGTCTACTCGCTGCGGGAGTCGGACACCCGCGTGCTCTTCGTGGATGACATGTTCGCACCGCTGCTGCCCGTGCTGCGCGAGCAGTTCCCCGAGCTGTCCACCGTGGTCTTCTGCGGCGATGGCGAGTGCCCGGAAGGTGCGCTCGACTACGAGCGGCTGGTCGCGCAGGCGAGGCCGGCCGAGGACGCGAGGCGGGGTGGTGACGACCTGCTAGGGGTCTTCTACACCGGTGGCACCACCGGTAGCCCCAAGGGCGTGATGCTCAGCCACAACAACCTGATCACCTCGGCACTCGGCAGCCTCGCCACCGGCGCGTTCGTCTCCCCGCACGGCAGGCTGTTGCATGCGGCCCCGATGTTTCACCTGGCCGACATCTGCGCTTGGACCGCCGGCATGCTGGTCGGCTCGACACACGTGATCGTGCCGATGTTCACCCCCGCGGGCGTGCTCGACGCCGTCACCGAGCACCGGATCACCGACACGCTGCTGATCCCCACCATGATCCAGATGCTGGTGGACAGCCCTGACATCGCCGGACGTGACCTGTCCAGTGTCGGCACCATCGTCTATGGGGCATCGCCGATCTCCGAGACGCTGCTCGAGCGCGCACGCACGTGCTTCCCCGTCACGAACTTCACGCAGGCCTACGGGATGACCGAGCTGTCCCCGGTCGCCACGATGCTCTTGCCCGCTGATCATGACGACCCCGAGCTGAGGAAGTCGGCGGGACGCGCCGCGCCGCATGCCGAGGTCCGCATCGCCGATGCGGAGGACAACGAGGTGCCCTGCGGCACGCTCGGCGAGGTCCAAGTGCGCGGCGACCACGTCATGCTCGGCTACTGGAACCGGCCGGAGGAATCCGAGGCGGCGCTGCGCGGCGGGTGGATGCACACCGGCGACGGGGGCTACATGGACGAGCGCGGTTATGTGTTCATCATGGACCGGATCAAGGACATGATCATCACCGGCGGTGAGAACGTATACTCCGTCGAGGTGGAGAATGCCCTCGCCAAGCATCCAGCCGTGGCGTGCTGCGCGGTCATCGGGGTGCCGGACGAGCGGTGGGGCGAGCGGGTGCACGCGGCCGTGGTTCTCCTGCCCGGTCACGAGGTGACGGAAGAGGAGCTGCGGGACGCCTGCCGGGCGCATATCGCGGGCTACAAGGTCCCCCGTAGTGTTGCCTTCGTGGATGCCCTGCCTGTCTCGGGGGCCGGGAAGATCCTCAAGCGCGAACTACGCAAAGGTCACTGGGGCGACGCCGAGACGGCGTCGACTTAAAGACGGAGGGTGGCATGGCCTCGACGGCTCGGCAGCGGATGACCGTGCGGGCTCCCGCACGCGGCACGAGACCGTCCAACCGGCGGTCACTCATCCTCTCCGCGGCTGCCGACCTGTTCTACCGGCGCGGCTACGCTCAGGTCGCCATGAGCGACATCGCCGACGCCGTCGCCATCGGCCCGTCGGCTCTGTACCGTCATTTTTCCGGTAAGCAGCACCTGCTCACCGAGGTTGTGCTCGACGGTATGAGGCAGGTGCGCGACGCTATCGCGGAAAGCGTCTCCGAACCCGCCGACGGCACGGTCCACGCCACGGCACGCCGGCTCGCGGCGACGGCTTTGGATCACCGGCCGATCGGCGTGCTCTGGCAACGCGAAGGTCGGCACATCGCGGCCGACCATCAGGCCGAGATGCGCGTCCTGCTGCGGTCGGCCCACAGCTGGCTCGCCGGGTTCGTCCAAGCGGCACGTCACGACAGCGAGCAGGCCGACCTGCTCAGCCGGTGCCTGCTGTCCGTCGTGGTGAGCATCTCGTTCCATCACCTGGAGCTGCCGCGCACCACCTACGAGAAGCTGCTGAGCGACCTGCTGCTCGGCGTCCTCGATGCCCCGCTGCCTCCCTCGCCCGAGGCCGCGCCAGCCGTTCCCACCTCGGCTCCCGCGGTCGGCCTGCGGTCGCGGCGCGAGAATCTGCTGGCCGTGGCGATCAGAATGTTCGCCGAGCAGGGTTACGTGGCTGTGGGGATCGAGGACATCGCCGCCGAGGTCGGCATCGCCGGCCCGAGTGTCTACAACCACTTCCCCAGCAAGGCCGACATGCTCATGTCGGCGATGCAGCGCGGCATCGAAACGATGCGGATGGACATGAACAAGGCGCTCTCCAGCGCTCCGGACCACGGCGAAGCCCTGCACCGGCTGCTGGAGGCCTACACCGCCCTGTTCTTCGCCCACCACCACCTGATCAACCTGCTGATCACCGAGCTGGATCACCTGCCCGCCAGGGAGCGCACCAGGATGCGCCAGGCACAGCACGACTACATCGCCGAATGGACGCACCTGCTGCAGCAGGTCCACCCCGGCCTCGACGTGGTGACCGCGCGCATCCGCGTCCAGGCCGCGATGACCGTGGTGAACGACATCGCCCGTACTCCCCTGCAACGCACGAAGCCCGGCGCACGTGAGTCCCTGGTCGCCATCGGTTCGGCCATCCTCGGCCTTCCCCCTAGGAGCACCGCGGCCGTGTAACGCCGCTCACATCATCGAGTTCAGACCTCCCCCTGGGCAGCTAAGTGAATCTCTACTAGTCTCCACGTATACCCACTTGGAGGCACCATGGGACAGCGAGCGCATGTGGTCGGCGTCGGGATGATTCCCTTCGCCACCCCGAGCAAGGGCGAGTCGTACGACGTCATGGGCGAGCAGGCCGCCCGAGCCGCACTGAAGGACGCGGGCATCGACTACCAGAAGGTCCGGCAGGCATACGCCGGTTACGTCTACGGCGACTCGACGTGCGGTCAGGCGGCGTTGTACGGCCTGGGCCAGACCGGCATCCCAGTGATCAACGTGAACAACAACTGCTCGACCGGTTCGTCAGCGCTCTACCTGGCACGTCAGGCCGTCGAGAGCGGCGTGGCCGACTGCGTGCTCGCGCTGGGATTCGAGCAGATGCAGCGCGGGGCACTGACGACGCAGTGGCAGGACAGGCCGAGCCCGTTCGACCGGTTCGATGCGGTCGCACACGCGGTGCAGGGCACCTCCGACGCACCGTTCGCCGCGCAGTACTTCGGTGGAGCCGGCGCTGCCTACGCCAAGAAGTACGGCACCTCCGCGGAGACCTTCGCGAAGATCTCGGTGAAGTCTCGCGCACACGCGGCCCACAACCCCTACGCCGTCTTCCGGGATCCGGTCACGGTCGAGGAAGTGCTCGCCTCGCCGCACATCTACGGCCCGCTGACCCGGCTACAGTGCTGCCCGCCCACCTGCGGTGCGGCCGCGGCAGTGATCGCCAGCGAGGACTTCGCCCGCCAGCACGGCCTCGACACCTCGGTCGCCATCACGGCGCAGGCCATGACGACGGACTTTTCGTCGACGTTCACCGACAAGGACATGACCAAGGTCGTCGGCTATGACATGTCCAAGGCCGCCGCGCAGCAGGTGTACGAAGCATCTGGCGTATCACCCGAGGACCTCCGCGTCGTGGAACTGCACGACTGCTTCACCGCCAACGAACTGCTGACCTACGAAGCGATCGGCCTGACGCCCGAGGGCACCGCCGAGAAGTTCATCCACGACGGCGACAACACCTACGGCGGCCGCGTGGTCACCAACCCCTCCGGCGGCCTGTTGTCCAAGGGGCACCCGCTGGGCGCGACCGGTCTCGCGCAGTGCGCCGAACTGGTGTGGCAGCTGCGCGGGCAGGCGGGCGCCCGACAGGTCGAGGGCGTGAACGTGGCCCTTCAGCACAACATCGGTCTCGGCGGAGCAGCCGTCGTCACCCTGTACGAGAAGGTCTCCTGACATGGCAGTGGACACCACGGCGATCGGCACTGAGCCGGCTCCGGTCACCATGACCGTGGACGCGGGCCGGCTGCGGTTCTTCGCCAAGGCCATCGGCGAGACGGACGAGGTGTACACCGACGCGAGCGCCGCCCGGGCCGCCGGGCACCGGGACCTGCCGGTGCCGCCCACCTTCCTGTTCGGCCTTGAGCTCGAACAGCCGGACCCCTTCGGCTGGCTGTCCGAACTCGGCGTGGACCTGCGGCGCGTACTGCACGGCGAGCAGTCGTTCACCTACCACTCGGTGGCGCACGCGGGCGACACCCTGATCGCCAGGCCGCGCATCTGCGACATCTTCACCAAGAAGGGCGGCACGTTGACGTTCATCGTCAAACAGACCGCGGTGACCCGTGACGACGGCTCCGCCGTCGCCGACCTGACGACCGTCATCGTCGTCCGCAACCCCGAGGTGACCACATGACCACAGTCGCACGGCTCGACGTCGGCACCGAGCTGCCGCCGCTGGAACTGGCGCCCATATCGCGGACCACCCTCGCACTCTTCGCCGGTGCGTCCGGTGACCACAACCCGATCCACATCGACCTCGACATCGCCAAGTCGGCCGGTCTTGAGGACGTGTTCGCGCACGGCATGCTCTCGATGGCCTACCTGGGCAGGCTCCTGACGAACTGGATGCCCCAGGACAGGCTGCGCTCCTACCGGGTTCGCTTCGCCGCCGTCACGCCGGTGCACGCTCGGCCCACCTGCACCGGGCGGGTGACCGCGATCGAGGAGCAGGACGGCGAACTGCGCGCCACCGTCGAGGTCGCCGTGACGCTCGCAGACGGCACCATCACCCTCACCGGCGACGCGACCGTCGCCCTGAACCAGAAGGACTGACGCACATGGGAAAGCTCGACAGCAAGGTCGCCATCATCTCCGGTTCCGGCCGGGGCATCGGACGTGAGATCGCGCTGAAGCTGGCAGCGGAAGGCGCCGCTGTCGTGGTCAACGACCTGGATGCCGAGCCCGCCAAGGAGACCGTGGCCGCGATCGAAGCCCTGGGCGGCCGGGCGATCGCCTGCGTGGGCAGTGTGACCGACGCCGACTTCGCCGAGCGCTTCGTGAGGGCTGCCGGGGAACACTTCGGCGGGCTGGACATCATCGTCAACAACGCCGGTTACACCTGGGACACCGTGATCCAGAAGATGACCGACGAACAGTGGGACGCCATCCTCGACGTGCACCTCAAGGCACCGTTCCGGATCCTGCGCGCGGCCCAGCCGGTGATCTCGGGCTTGGTGAAGAGGGCCCGACAGGCCGGCGAGCCGGTCCCGTGCCGCAAGGTCGTCAACATCTCATCCATCGCGGGCCTCGGCGGCAACGCCGGGCAGGCCAACTACGCCGCCGCCAAGGCGGGTATCACCGGGCTGACCAAGACGCTGGCCAAGGAGTGGGGCCGCTACAACGTCACGGTCAACACCGTCGCCTTCGGACTGATCAAGACCCGGCTCACCGAGACGCCCGCGGACGGGGACGGCACCATCGACGTACAGGGCAAGGAGATCAAGGTCGGCGTCAACCCCGACCTCCTCAGCGCCATGGAGCGCATGATCCCGCTCGGCCGCGGCGGCACCCCGCGGGAAGCCGCGGGCGCCGTCTACCTGCTGTGCACCCCCGAATCGGACTACGTCAGCGCGCAGACCCTCGTCTGCGGCGGCGGTTTCCAGATCTGAGGCACGTGATGAAGCGCATCCTCTTCGAGTCCGAGCACGAGGACTACCGGGCCAGCGTCCGCGCCTTCCTCGACAAGGAAGTCGTACCGCACTACTCCCACTGGGAGAAGGCGGGAATCGTCCCGCGTGAGCTGTTCACCAAGGCCGGCGAACTCGGCGTGTTCGCCGCTGTCCCCGAGGAGTACGGCGGCGCCGGCGCGGCGGACTTCCGCTACAACGTCGTCTTGCAGGAGGAGGCGGCGAAGGCCGGGGTCGCGCCCGCGACCCTCGGCCCGAGCCTTCAGGCCGACGTCTGCATACCCTACTTCCTGGAGCTGGCCGACGAGCAGCAGAAGTCGCGCTGGCTGCCCGGTATCGCCAGCGGTGAGACGATCACCGCGATCGCGATGACCGAACCGGGCACGGGTTCGGACCTCTCCGGCATCCGCACCCGTGCCGTCCGCGACGGCGACCACTACGTGCTCGACGGCTCGAAGACCTTCATCACCAACGGGATCAACGCGGACCTGGTCATCACCGCCGTCCGCACCGGCGAGCACCCGCACCGCGGCATCAGCCTGATCGTCGTCGAGCGCGACACGCCCGGCTTCGAACGCGGACGCAAGCTGGAGAAGGTCGGCCTGCACGCCCAGGACACCGCAGAGCTCGCCTTCACCGGCGCGCGGGTGCCGGCGGCAAACCTCCTCGGCGAGGAGGGCGAGGGCTTCTTCGGCCTGACGCGCAACCTCGCCCAGGAGCGGATCTCCGTGGCCGTCGCCGGGCTCGCCCAAGCGACGGCGGCACTCGACTGGACGATGACCTACGCGCGCGAGCGCAAGGCCTTCGGAAAACCCCTCGGCGCCCTACAGGCCACCCGCTTCCGGCTCGCGGAGCTGGTGACCGAGGTCGACATCGCACAGCAGTACCTCGACCGCTGCGTGCTCGCACTCAGCGCGGGTGAGCTGACCGCGGTCGACGCTGCCAAGGCCAAGTGGTGGTGCACCGAGCTGCAGGGGCGGGTGGTCGACGCGTGCGTGCAGCTGCACGGCGGGTACGGCTACATGCTGGAGTACCCGATCGCCCGTGCCTGGGTCGATAGCCGGGTGTCGCGCATCTACGCGGGCACGACGGAGATCATGAAGGAGATCGTCGGTCGCTCCCTCGACCTCGGCTGAGCCGTCGAGCAACGCGTCCAAAAGTTGAGTCGCTTCTGGCCTCGCCGCCTGCGGTGCGGCATGAGCGTGGCCGTGCCCTGGCAGCCGCCGTCAGCCGGACAGTGACCGGGGCCACCGGAATCATCAGCAGCCGGCTTGCCGGCACCGTACGGTCCGCGCCCACCACCTGGCCCCGACCGTCGGCGGAATGAACGAAACCATGAAGGAAGTCATCTCGCGGTCGCGGCAGCAGCCAGGGAGAGAGGGCATTTTGACTGACACTCCAGGCATCTACTCAGGAGACGGGTTCCGGTCCCTGGCCGAGGTCAAGGAACGGGCAGCGCGGCTGGCGGCCGCCCTGCTGGCGAACGGGGTGCGGCACGGTGACCGCTACGCGATCGTGATGCGGAACGAGATCGGCTTCCTCGAAGCCAGCCTCGCCGCATCGTTCATCGGCGCGGTACCTGTCCCTGTCAATTGGCATGGGATCAGAACCGGCCTGAAACGCGTGCTCCACAAAAGTGCGTGCAAGGCGGCGATCGTTCACAGCGACCTGGTTCCCGGTGTCGAGCAGCAGGCGCCCGAAGGGCTCGTCATCCTCGAGGCGGAGGTGCCCCAGGAGGTGACGGCAGCCCATGGCCTCGGGGAGGTGCCTGCGACGGGTAGGCACCAGACCGTGGAGGCCGTCATCGCCGCACACGCGCCCGTCGAGTCCACGACGATCGACCCTCCGATGGCCGTGATCTACACCTCCGGGACCACCGGACTGGCCAAGGGGATCCTCCGGTACAAGGTCCCGCCGGAAGACGTGCAGAAGCGGGGGGCATCGGCGAACTTCTTAAGCCGCTACCGGGAAGCACGACCCTGCTCCCAGCGCCGCGCTACCACACGGCGCCCCACATCAATGCCACCTTCGCGGTGGCGCTGGGGATGCCCCTGGTGATCACGCCACCGGGCTGCGCGGGCAGGTCGGCGTGGTGACCTTGGACAGACCGGAACCGCGCAACGCGATGGTGCACACCCTTTTTCCGCAGCTGGACGCCGGGCTGAAGGACCTTTCCGGGGAGCAGGAATGCCGGGTGGTCGTGCTCACCGGGGCGGGGCCGTCTTTCTGTAGCGGCCTCGACCTGGCAGCACCGCTCGGGGATCCCACTCACGGGCCGGTGCGGGGCCGGGTTCGCCCTTGCGGAGGCCGCGGACCTGCGCGTCGTCGCACCAGACGCCCGCTTCCACGCCGTGTTCACCCACGTCGGCATGTCGGCCGGTGACCTGGGGCTGTCCTGGCTGCTGCCACGACTGATCGGCCCCACCGCCTCGGCGGAGCTGTTCTCTACGGGCGGCCGGCTGACCGGGGAGCGGGCAGCAGCCCTGGGCTTCGTCAACCAGTTGGCCGACGACCGCGTGCCGCAGCCGTGCGCCTGGCCGACGAGGTCGCCGCCGGCGCACCACAGGGGGTCCCAGGTCATCTGCTCGCTCTCCGAGGACCACGAAGAGGCGCGCGGCGGGCCTTCGCCGAGCGCCGTGCCCCCGTCTCCACGAGACGTTGAGGAGGAAGAACGAATGTACCCGACCCAGCACGAACCGGGCCACGCCAACAAAATGGCCCAGCACGGCTCCATCATCGCCCCCGGCAGAGAAGGGGTGATCCGCCGGGCCGCGCGGAGCATAGGCACCGAACCGGGCTGCCGGCAGCAGCGAGCGGAGGCCCTCTCATGACCGGCCCGCACCGACCGCATGTACCACGAGTACAAGGAGCCGCTGTACGCCGCTCCCCCGCTGCTGCTGCGCATGGTGGACGCGGGACGGCTGGGCCGTAAGACCGGCTCGGGATTCTACCTGTACTGATCGGGATGAGCTGATCCGCGCTGCTACCGGCGGCTCACGGGCCCGGCTCCCTCCCTCCGGGGCGGGGGCCGGGCCCGGGCCGCACCGGCATTCGCACGGGGTGTGCGCCGGTGACTCGCACACCCCTGCCGCACACTCTCCCGCGCGACCCCGGTCAGCGGTTGACTCGGTTGCGTGACCACTGCACGGACGTACATCCGGAAGGGGATCAACCCGTGACCACCGAGCCCGACCACGCCGCGTTATCCGTGGAGCTCGCGGAACTCCGACGCACCGTCGATGTGGGCTTCGCCCGGGTCGACGGCCGGCTCGCCCTGCTCGACCACCGGGGGGAACAGGCGGAGGAGGACGTCGGTCAACTGGCCGGCCGGATCAGGATCCTGGAACACGGGCGCTGGCCACTGCCCTCCATCGCCGCCCTCACCGGCCTCTCCTCGCTGGCCCTCGCGGTGTGGCAGACGGCCGGACGCTAGCGCTTTGCGGAACGTGCCGCGAGGTGCCGTCATCCGCCCGCGGTCAGCCGAGGCGGATGTGGTGGAGCAGCAGCAACGCCGCCGCCATGTTGGCCGCGGGCACCTCACCCCGCGCGACCAGGTCGGGCACCGACTTCAGCGGCACCCACTCCCGGCGGTCGGACTCGAAGTCGTCCTCCGGGTGCCCGACATACGCGGCCTCCTCGGCCCAGTAGATGTGGTGGCGGGCGTCGGTGAGCCCGTTGGACGGCTCGACGGAGAGCAGATGGCGCAGCGGCCCCGGGCGCCAGCCGGTCTCCTCCTCCATCTCCCGCGCCGCGGCGTCCTCCACGCTCTCCCCGTCCTCGACCACCCCCGCGGCCAGTTCCCAGCCCCAGGCGTCGGTGATGAAGCGGTGCCGCCACAGCAGCAGCACCTCATTGGCCGCGTTGACCACGGTGGCCACCGCCACCGGGCGCAGCCGGATCAGATAGTGGTCCAGGTGGCGGCCGTCGGGGAGTCTGACATCGGCGAGATTGACCCGGAACCACCGGTTCTCGTACACGGTCCGCTCCCTGAGGTTCTTCCACCGCACTACCGGCCACCTTCCGCCGCACAGATGGCAATCCCCGGCCAGCCGCTGACGAGAGTGCGGACCGCGCTCAGAGAGGTACGCGCAGTGCCCCGTCGATGAGTTCCGCGGCCTCGTTCGTCGCGGCGCATCCGCTGGCCGCGAGGTGTTCCCGGACCGCGCGCAGCCGGTCGCGTAACCGCTGGGACTCCATCCCGCGAGCCCGCTCGGTCATCTCCACCGCGGTGGCGCCGGCCCGGTCCGCGTCGCCGGTACGCAGCTCGATATGGGTGAGCATGGCGAGCCGGTGCACCCGTCCCCGGTCGTGCGCGGGGGTGCCGACGGCGGCGGTGGCGTGCTCCCGGGCGCCGCCGAGGTCGCCGAGGCTCAGCAGCGCCTCGGCCACCTGGACGTTGACCAGGCCCGGCTGCACATAGCCGGTCTCGTCGGGCTCCTGGCCCGGCCGGATCCGGTCGGCGGCGGTCTCGGCCCGCTGGATGCAGGCCAGCGCCCCGGTGCCGTCGCCGAGCCGGGCGTACGCCTTGGCCTGCATGGCATACAGATCGGCGGCGAGCGCGGGAGTGATCTGGGTGCCCGCGGCGCGCAGTGCCGACTCGGCGAAGGCGACCGCCTGCCGGTACTCCCGCAGGAACAGCGACTGGTTGACCAGCAGCGCTATCACATAGGCGCCCAGTCCCCGGTCGCCGCTGGCCTTGGCGAGGCGCAGCGCCTGGTGGAAGTAGCGCTGGGCCAGGCCGTGGGCGTCGGAGTCGTAGGCGCAGATACCGGCGATGGCCACCAATCCGCCGGTGGCACGGTGGAGTTGACGGCCGGTCTCGTCGGGGTAGCTGCCGCGCAGCAGGGGCGCGGTCTCGGCGTTGAGGAAGCCCACGACTCGGACCCGGGTCGCCACTCCCCCGGCCTTGCGGTACAGCTGCTCGTAGTGGGCGCGGGCCGCGCGCAGCATCTCGATGTCGGCCATGCTGACGCGGGTCAGCCCGTGGCGGGAGACATCGGAGTCCTCGGGCGGGTTCTCCCACTCCCACACCGGGATGACGGCGGAGGTGCCGGTGACCGCGGGGGCGGCGATGACATGCGGGCGCTGCTGCTCGTCGGACCGCCACAGCGCGGTGGCCCGCTCGACGAACCCGGAGAGCGGGGTGGCGGGGGCGCGGGGGCTGCCGGGGGTGCCGAGCCCGATGTCGTCCAGGGTGAGGGCGCGGCGCAGCCGTTCGCCGAGCACCTCGCAGATGAGGTCCGGGACTTGGCCGCGCGGCCGCTGCCCCTTCAGCCAGCGCGCCACCGCCGTGTGTTCGTACCGCAGTGTCATGCCCCGTGCCCGGCCTGCCTCGTTGATATGCGCGGCCAGGCCCGCATGGGAGATCCCGGCCTCGTCGAGTACGGAGTCGAGCAGTGTGTTGGGCTCCATCTCGCCCTCCCGGCGCCCTCGGTGGCGCCAGCGTAGTGGAGGGGATTTCGCACGGGGTGTGAAACGGCCAGTGCCTCTCCGGACGGACGGTAGGCGGCCTCACCGAAGTCGGGTGCGGTTCGGTTGCGCCCCGAAGGGGCGCCGGGCATCGCCGGCCGGGACGGAGAGCGAGGGGGTGGCGGACACCGGACGGCGGTCGTTGCGCAGCGCCACCAGCGCGATGTCGTCGGCGAGCCGCCCTCCGGTGTGGCGCAGCACCGCCGAACGCACCCCCTCGACCACCGTGGCCGGGACGATGGGCCCCCCGCCCGCGGCCTCGGCGAGGGCGCGGCGCAGCGGGAAGAAGGTGCCGTCCGCGTTCCGGGCGTCCTCGGCGCCGTCGGTGTGCAGCACCAGCGCGTCCCCGGGGGGCAGTGGTGCGCAGTGGGCCAGGGGCAGTTCGGCGGGGAGCGGGAAGAGGCCGAGCGGGGGCAGCACCTCACCCGGCGTGGTCTGCCGGGCGGTGGCCGGGCCGACCGGCTGCTCCAGGAGCCGGTACGGCCAGGGGTGGCCGCAGTTGAGCGCGGTGACCTCGCCGTCCGGGCCCACCTCCAGCAGCAGGACGGTCACGAACTCCTCGGCCTCGGGACTCTCCGGGGTGTACGCGCCGCCCGCGCGCTCGCGCAGATGGCGCTCCAGGGCGCGGTCCAGCCGCCGCAGGACGTCGCGGAGCCCGCGCTCCTCGTGGGCGGCTTCGCGGAAGCTGCCGAGGACGGCGGCGACGGTGCCGATGGCGGCGAGGCCGTGGCCGCGGGCGTCACCGATGATGGCGCGGAGGCCGTAGGGGGTGGCCAGCACCTCGTAGAGGTCGCCGCCGACCGCCGCGCCACGGCTGGCCGACAGATGGCCGCCCGCCAGCTCGATGCCATCCAGACGGGGCGGCAGTGGACGCAGCACGGCCTGCTGGGCGGCGGCCGCCACCTCCTGGGCCCGCTCCAGTTCGCGGACCAGCCGGGAGTGGCGGCCGGTGGTCAGATAGCCGGCCGTGACCACGGTGAGGATGGCCGCGCAGGCACCGGCGCGGGCGCACAGGGCGTCGGCGGAGCTCTCCGGGCCCGGGACGCCGAGCGGGACGAGGGCGAACAGCGCGCTCGCGCCGCCGAGCAACATGCACCGTCTGCTGCCGGTGAAGGCGCAGGCGATGGCGGGCGCGGCGGCCAGGAGCTGGATCACCCGTGGCCCGTAGGGACAGCTCAGCTCCCAGACGACGACGCTGAGCAGCCATCCGCACAGCAGCGCGACGGCGGCCCTTCGCCCGCAGGGTGGGGTCGCTCCCGGCGGCCCGCCTCGCGCACTGCTTCCCATCATGCGACGCCCCCGTTCACAGCCAATGAGGCGGTCGGCGGGACCCGGGAGCCGATTCCTGACTCGGGCCTGACCTGGGCCCAGCGACCGGGACGATTCTCGCGACCGTCACCGCTAAATGGACCAGGGGCTTCCGATTCTCACCTGATCGTGTGAAGCCCTTCTCAAGTGGGCCTCGAACGCCACCCCGCGGGACGGACGGGAGAGCGAACCGCGCGCAAAAGGGCGCGCCCCGCGCATGCGAGGCGCGCCCTGTTACGGCGCACGACCGGAGTCAACCGGTCGGAACGAGGCGTCAGGCGCCGCGGAGCACGGCTCCGGTGCGCTCGGCCGCGAGGGCCACCGCCGCGTCACGGGCCGCCGCGATCTCATCGGCGGTCAGCGTACGGTCGGGGGCGCGGAAGCGGAGCGCGTAGGCCAGCGACTTCTTGCCCTCACCGAGCTGTTCACCGGTGAACACGTCGAACAGCCGCAGGGATTCGAGCAGTTCGCCCGCACCCTCGCGCAGCGCCGCCACCACATCGGCCGCGGCCACCGCGGTGTCCACGACCAGCGCCACGTCCTGGGTGGCCACCGGGAAGGTGGACACTCGCGGCGCCTCGACGGTGCCGGAGCCCGCCTCCTCCAGACGGTCGAGCTCGATCTCCATGGCGCAGGTGCGCTCGGGGAGGCCGAGGGCCTTGGTGACCCGCGGGTGCAGCTCACCCGCGTTCCCCACCAGGATCTCCTGGCCGTCCACGACGGCCAGCAGCGCGGCGCAGCGGCCCGGGTGCCACGGCTCCTGCTGGTCCTGGCGGACGATCAGCTCGACGCCCGCCTCACGGGCCACGATCCGGCCCGCCTCGACCGCGTCGGCCCAGCCCGCCGGGGTGCCCTCGCCCCACCATCCGGCCTGCTCCCGCGCGCCCGTCAGCACCACGGCGGCGCGGCGCGGCTGCCGCGGCAGGGCGGCGTCCAGCAACGCGATCTCCTCGTCCGTCGGACGGTGGTCCACCGGCGGGCTGACCGCGGCCGGCCGGGCACCGCTGGCGCGGAAGACCAGACCGGTCTCGAAGAGCGCGAGGTCGTGGGCGCCCCGGCCGTCGTTGCGGCGCAGCGCGCCGAGCAGCCCCGGCAGCAGGGTGGTGCGCAGCGCGGGCTCGGTGTCGGCGATCGGGTTGACCAGCGTGACCAGGTCCCGGCGCGGGTCGTCGGCGGCAAGACCGAACTGGTCGAGCACCTCCGCGCCGATGAACGGGTAGTTGAGCGCCTCCACATACCCGGCACCGGCCAGCGCCCGGCCGACCCGGCGGTGCAGCCGCTGACGCTCGGTCAGCCCGCGTCCGGCGGGCGGCTGCGGCAGCGTCGCGGGGAGGTTCTCGTACCCCTCGAGCCGGATGACCTCCTCGGCCAGGTCGTTGGGGTCGGTGAGGTCCGGCCGCCAGCTGGGCACCGTGACGGTGAGGTCGTCGGAGCCGTAGACATCGCAGCCGATCTGCTGGAGGCGGCGCACCACGGCCTCCCGGCCGTACACCACGCCCGCCACCCGGTCCGGGTGGTCGGCGCGCAAGATGATGGTGCGCGGGGCGCTGGGCGAGATGACCTCGGTGACGCCCGCCTCGGCGGTGCCGCCCGCGAGCAGCACCAGCAGATCGACGGTGCGCTGGGCCGCCGCCGAGGTGGCCTCCGGGTCCACGCCGCGCTCGAACCGCCTGGACGCCTCGGAGGACAGCTTGTGGCGGCGGGCGGTACGGGCGATCGAGACGGGCGCGAAGTGGGCGGCCTCGATGACGACCTCGGTGCTGCCGCGCACCGCTCCGGTCTCGGGGTCGGTCACCGCGTCCGCGATCTCGGTGTTGGCGCCGCCCATCACCCCGGCGAGGCCGATCGGCCCGCTCTCGTCGGTGATGACCAGGTCCTCGGCGTCCAGCACGCGCTTGGTGCCGTCGAGGGTGGTGAGCTTCTCGCCCTGCTCGGCGCGGCGCACCCCGATCGCGCCGTTGACCCGGCCGCGGTCGTAGACGTGCAGCGGCTGGCCGAGTTCGAGCATCACATAGTTGGTGATGTCGACGGCGAGGGAGACCGGGCGCATCCCCGCCTTCTGGAGGCGGCGCTGCAACCAGACCGGGGAGTGCGCCTGCGGGTCGAGACCGGTGACGGTACGGGCGGTGAAGCGGTCGCAGCCGACCGGGTCGGCGACCTTGACCGGGTAGCCGTGGCTGTTGGGCGCGGGCACGTCCAGCAGGGCCGGGTCGCGCAGCGGCAGCCCGTAGGCGGTGCCGGTCTCGCGGGCGACACCGCGCATCGACAGGCAGTAGCCGCGGTCGGGGGTGACGGCGATGTCCAGGACCTCGTCGACCAGCTCCAGCAGCTCGATGGCGTCGGTGCCGGGCTCGTACTCCGGCGGCAGCACGATGATGCCGTCGTGGTCGTCGGACATGCCCAGCTCGCTGGCGGAGCAGATCATGCCCTCGGAGACCTTGCCGTAGGTCTTCCGCGCGGCGATCGCGAAGCCGCCGGGGAGTTCGGCGCCGGGGAGCACCACGACGACCTTGTCGCCGACGGCGAAGTTCCGGGCGCCGCAGACGATGTTCTGCGGCTCACCGGTGCCGTTGGCCTGTCCGACGTCCACCTGGCAGTAGCGGATGGGCTTCTTGAAGCCCTCCAGCTCCTCGATGGCCAGCACCTGCCCCACCACCAGGGGGCCCTTGAGGCCGGCGCCGAGCTGCTCGACGGTCTCGACCTCCAGCCCGGCGGCGACGAGTTTGGCCTGTACGTCACGTCCGGTCTCACCGGCCGGCAGGTCGACGTACTCCCGCAGCCAAGAAAGCGGGACCCGCATCAGATCTCCATCCCGAAGGGCCGGGTGAAGCGCACATCACCCTCGACCATGTCTCGCATGTCTTCCACGTTGTGCCGGAACATCAGCATCCGCTCGATGCCGAAGCCGAAGGCGAACCCGCTGTACTTCTCCGGGTCGACACCGCAGGCCACCAGCACCCGCGGGTTGACCATGCCGCAGCCGCCCAGCTCGATCCAGCCCTCGCTGGAGCAGGTGCGGCAGGGGCGGTCGGGGTTGCCGACCGACTCGCCGCGGCAGACGTAGCACAGCATGTCCATCTCGGCGGACGGCTCGGTGAACGGGAAGTAGTTCGGCCGCAGCCGGGTGGACATGCCCTCGCCGAACAGCGCCCGCACCATGTGATCGAGCGTGCCCTTGAGGTCGGCCATGGTCAGCCCCTCGTCCACGGCCAGCAGCTCGACCTGGTGGAAGACCGGGGTGTGGGTGGCGTCCAGCTCATCGGTGCGGAAGGTGCGGCCCGGGCAGACCACATAGATGGGCGGCTCGCGGTCGATCATCGACCGGATCTGCACCGGCGAGGTGTGGGTGCGCAGCACCACGCCCGAGGGCTGGTCACCCTGCTCGCCGTCGCCGCCCCGCACGAAGAAGGTGTCCTGCATCTCGCGGGCGGGGTGGTCGGGCGGGAAGTTCAGCGCGTCGAAGTTGAACCACTCGGCCTCCGCCTCGGGGCCCTCGGCCACCTCGTAGCCCATGGCCACGAAGACGTCTTCGATGCGCTCGGAGAGGGTGGTGATCGGGTGGCGGGCCCCGGCCGGGGTGCGGTCGTACGGCAGTGTGACGTCCACCGCCTCCTCGACCAGCACCCGTGCGTCCCGCTCCGCCTCCAGCTCCTCCTGGCGAACCTTGAGCGCCTGGTTCACCTGGCCGCGGGCCTGGCCGACGCGCTTGCCCGCGTCCGCCTTGGCGTGCGGCGGCAGGGCGCCGATCTCGCGGTTGGCCAGCGCGAGCGGTGAGCGGTCACCGGTGTGGCCGACCTTCACCTCGCGCAACGCCTGGAGGTCACCCGCGGCGGCGATGGCGGCGAGCGCCTCGTCCCGCATCCGGGCGATCTCTTCCGGTTTCAGTGCCTCGACCTCGACAGGGTCGTACGACTTATTGGGTGCCGACATCTCTTCCCGTGCTTCCGTTTGTCCCCCAGCTACCGCTGGGAGGTGCCCCCTGGCTGTGCGACCCCGCTCGACGGCTGCTGCGACCACAAGGAACCACAAGGGACGCCAAAGGTGCCAAAGCCCGAGTCTAAGGGGCGCGGGGTGTCTGCTGTTCCGCGGGAAGCCCGTGGGGGCTCAGACCAGATAGGCCGGAGTGCCCACGGGCAGGGTAAATCGGAACTCGGCGCCGCCGCCGCGGGCCCGGCCGACGGTGATCGTGCCGCCGTGGGCCTCGACGATGCCCTTGACGATGTACAGGCCCAGGCCGGTGCCGCCGCGCTTGCTGCCCCGCCAGAAGCGGGTGAAGACGCGGCTCATCGACTCCTCGGGGATACCGGGGCCCTCGTCGCTCACGGTGACGGCGGTCCTTTCCACAGCGGGGCCTTCCACGGCCGGGCCGTCCGCAGCGGGCCTGGCCGGTGCGGGTGCCACCTCAATGGTGACGGTTCCCTCGCCGTGGCGCACCGCGTTTTCCAGCAGGTTGCCCAGCACCTGATCGATCTTGTCCGGGTCGGCCCACAGATCCGGCAACGGCCCCCTGACCCTGATCAGGAAGCGTTCGGCGCAGTGTCCGGCGGCGGTGAGCGCCTGCACATGGCGGCGGACCGCGGCGGCGACGTCCACCGGCTGACGGCGCACCTCCAGCCGACCGGAGTCGATCCGGGAGATGTCCAGCAGCTCGGCGATCAGCCGGGTGACCCGGTTGGCGTCGGCGTCGACCGTCTCCAGCATCAGCCGCTTCTGGTCGTCGGTGAAGCGCTCCCACTTCGCGAGGAGGGTGGCCGTGAACCCCTTGACCGAGGTCAACGGGGAGCGCAGCTCATGGGCGACGGTCGCGATCAGCTCCGCGTGGCTGCGCTCGGTACGGCGGCGCGCCTCGGTGCCGCGCAGCGAGATCACCAGCCGGCGCACCGGGCCGGTGGGGTACTCACGGACGTACCGCGCGGAGACCAGGACCTCCCGGCCGCCGGGCAGCAGCAGATTGCGCTCCGGCTGGCCGACCCGGGTGGCCAGCCCGCCGTACGGATCGGTCAGCGCCCACCAGCGGCGACCGTCCAGGTCCTCTAACGGCAGGGCGCGCTCGAACTGGGCGCCGATGGCGTCCTCGGGGTGGGTGGCGGTGATCCGGGCCGCCGCGGCGTTGAAGCAGGTGACGCGGCCGGTCTCATCGGCCACCACCAGGCCGTCGGGCAGATCGTCGGGGTGCAGGCCGAACGCGGCCGTCATAGCGACCGGCTCCGGCGGCCCGTCCTCGACGGCGGGCAGCCCCGCTCCGGGCGCGCGGGCGTCGGCCGCCCTGGCGCCGGAGGTCCTGACGTCCATCCCCACACCCCCTCCTGGGCCCCCAGAGGGGGCAACCCTACTAGGTCGGTGTGACGGAGCGGCACCCCGCGGGAGCACGCTGCGCACGCGCCGAGGCGTAGAGGCACACGGCGGCGGCCGTGGCGAGGTTGAGGCTCTCCGCCCGCCCGTGGATCGGAACGCGCACCACCTCGTCCGCGAGTGCGCGGGTCTCCTCCGGCAGCCCCCATGCCTCATTGCCGAAGATCCAGGCGGTGGGGGCGCCCAGCAGACCGTCGTCGAGTTCGGAGTCCAGGTCCCGCTCCCCCGCGCCGTCGGCGGCCAGCACCCGCGCCCCGGCCTCCTTCAGCCCGCTCACCACGGGCTCCACCGGCACCCCGACGGCGACCGGGAGGTGGAAGAGGGAGCCCACGGAGGCGCGCACGGCCTTGGGGTTGTACAGGTCCACCGAGGCGTCGGTGAATACCACGGCGTCCGCCCCGGCGGCGTCCGCGCAGCGCAGTACGGTCCCGGCGTTGCCGGGGTCGCGGACATGCGCGAGTACGGCGACGAGCCGGGGGCGGGCGCGCAGGATCTCGGTCAGCGGCGAGTCCAGGAAGCGGCACAGCCCGACGATGCCCTGCGGGGTCACGGTGTCCGACATCTCCGCGACGACCTCGTCGGTCGCGGTGAGCACCGGGACGCCCGCGGCCCGCGCCGCGGCGACGATCTCCGCATGGCGCTCGGCGGCCTCGGGGGTCGTGTAGACCTCGATGAGGTGGTCGACGGCCTCCCGTACGGCCTGCGGCCCCTCGACGAGGAACCGCCGCTCCTTGCCGCGGAAGCTGCGCTTGGCGAGCCGTCGCGCCGCCGTGACGCGCGGCGATTTCAGGGAAGTCAGCTCAGGGGCCGCCATGGGGTGCGCTTTCTCGTGCGGTGTGGTGGAGACAGCCGGAGCCCGGCGCCGCGGAGCCGGATCGCGTCCGGCGGCGAGGGCTCACGGGGTGATGGGCGCCGACACACGCGGACCCGCAGGTGAGTGATCACCTACGGGTCCGTACCGGTACGGCTCAGCGCGGCGTTACGCGTCAGGCCGCCTTCGGAGCGTTGACGTCGCTCGGCAGCGCCTTCTGGGCCGCCTCGACCAGCGCGGCGAACGCGTTGGCGTCGTTGACCGCGAGGTCGGCCAGGATCTTGCGGTCCACCTCGATGTTGGCGGCCTTCAGACCCTGGATGAAGCGGTTGTACGTCATGCCGTTGGCGCGGGCAGCGGCGTTGATGCGCTGGATCCACAGCTGCCGGAAGTCGCCCTTGCGCTTCTTGCGGTCGTTGTAGTTGTAGACCAGAGAGTGGGTGACCTGCTCCTTGGCCTTGCGGTACAGGCGGGACCGCTGGCCGCGGTAGCCGCTGGCCTGCTCGAGGATCGCCCGGCGCTTCTTGTGGGCGTTGACTGCCCGCTTGACGCGTGCCACTTGTTTAACTCCTTGTACGGGGCCGCGGGTGACTCTTGCGGCCCGGAAACGAATAGGTCCCGGTCGGCTTGGCGCACACCCCGCCGCGGCGGGGCGGGGGCGTCACTTGCCGAGGAGCTTCTTGATCTTCTTGGCGTCGGCCGGGGCCATCTCGGTCGTGCCGGCCAGGCGGCGCGTCAGCGTGGACGACTTGTGCTCGAGAAGGTGGCGGCGACCGGCGCGCTGGCGCATGACCTTGCCGGAACCGGTGAGCTTGAAGCGCTTGCGTGCACCGCTGTGGGTCTTGTTCTTCGGCATGTCGCCGTTCACTCCTCGTCAGGGGCGCTTTCCGGGACCGGGCGGGCGCGGGGGTGACCGCGGTCCGGCGTGCGGAAGCGTCTTGTGTTTCGGTTGGTCTCCGGAGCCGTGCGGCCCCGGGTGGGCGGTGGAGGCTCGCGCCTCGCGATCACGCCTCGGCGGGCTCCTCGGCGGGCTCCTCGGCGGGGCTGCCGCCCTGGCGCTCCGCCTTGCGGGCAGCCTGCGCCTCGCGGGCTTCGGCCATCGCCTCGGTCTTCTTCTTGTGCGGACCGAGGACCATGATCATGTTTCGCCCGTCCTGCTTCGGGTTGGACTCCACGAAGCCGAGCTCCTGGACGTCCTCAGCGAGCCGCTGCAACAGCCGGTAGCCGAGCTCGGGCCGGGACTGCTCACGGCCACGGAACATGATCGTGATCTTGACCTTGTCACCCTGCTTGAGGAACCGGACGACGTGACCCTTCTTGGTGTCGTAGTCGTGCGGGTCGATCTTCGGCCGGAGCTTCATCTCCTTGATGACCGTGTGCGCCTGGTTCTTGCGCGCCTCACGGGCCTTCATGGCCGACTCGTACTTGAACTTTCCGTAGTCCATGAGCTTGCAGACCGGCGGACGGGCGTTCGCCGCCACCTCGACCAGGTCGAGGTCGTACTCCTGCGCAAGCTCCAGGGCCTTGGCAAGCGGCACAATGCCGACCTGCTCGCCACTGGGACCGACGAGTCGCACCTCGGGGACGCGAATCCGGTCGTTGATGCGGGGCTCGGCGCTGATGGATCCTCCTCGGTTGCACCGCGCGACCGCCTGGCGGACTGCCGCGCAACGTCTGTATCGGTTGAGACCACCGCGCCGTGACGCACAAAACGCCCCAGACGGTACACAGGCGGGGCTCCTCACTGACCGGGAGCACCGCCGCGATGTCACCGCGGGGCGCAGCCTGACCGATGACCTGCCGACTCGAGGTCGGGAGGTGGGAGCGTGGAGCCTCCACTTGTGGGCCGGGCACGCGAGTGACCGGCCGGTCGTTTACCTACCTTACCAGGGCCGCGGAGTCTTGCTCACCGCGCCGCCCGTCCGGTGTCCGGCACCCGCCCGGTACGAGCGGTTCCGGGCGGCCGCCTAGGCTTAGGCATTCCCATCCTCCAGGAAGTGAGCCCCGACCACCATGAGCGACGCCAACGCCGGGCAGCCGGCCCCCGACTTCGACCGGATGACCCGCGACATCGCGGATGTGCCCGCGGTCGAGGTGATCACGACGGTCGCGGTGCATCTGATGAGCGCCGCCGCGGTCAACCTGGGGCTGGCCGAGGAGGGGCCGCAACACAAGGACCTGGACGAGGCCCGGAAGCTGATCAACGCGCTGGCGGGGCTGGTGACGGCGAGTGCCACGGAGATCAGCTCCTTCCACGCCGCCCCGCTGCGGGACGGCCTCAAGTCGCTTCAGCTCGCGTTCCGTGAGGAGTCGGTGGTGCCGGACGAGCCGGGCCAGGGGCCGGGCGAGAAGTTCACCGGCCCGGTCTTCGGCTGAGGCTCTGCGCCAGCGCCTCAGCGGGAACTGCCACGAGCTGTGGTCGTTCGTCCGCGGCTGCGTCGTGGCCGACCGCGCCCACGCGGCGGAGCCGCACATCGACACAGCCCCGCGCCCCTTCGGGGCGCAACCGAACCGCACCGGACTTCAGCGAGACCGCTCAAGCCGCCTCAGGGCCCTTGGCCTCGGGGCCGCCCGCCTCCGGTCGGTGCCCGCCGCGCATCCGGCCCCACGGCCCGGCCCTGGGCGGCTCGCCCGCCTGCTCCTGCTGGGCCTGGCCCACCGGGTGCTGATGGGTGAACCGGTGCACCACCGCGGCCAGCACCCCGCCGACCATGGGCGCGACCAGGAACAGCCACAGCTGGGACAGCGCCCCGCCGCCCGCGAACAGCGCGGGGCCCAGGCTGCGCGCCGGATTCACCGACGCCCAGGTCAGCGGGATGCCGATCAGGTTGACCGCGGCGTAGGCGAGGCCCACCGGAAACGGCTCGAGGCCGACCAGCGCCACCTTCTGGGTCACCGTGAGGAACACGAAGACCAGCAGGAAGGTGAGCAGCACCTCCGCGAGGAAGGCTCCGCCCGCGCCCAGACCCACCGGTGAGCGGCCACCGTAGCCGTTGGTACCGAACGCGCCGGCGGTCTGGAGCCGCGGCACCTGCTTGGCCAGCAGGAAGAGGATCGCCGCGCCGATGATCGCGCCGACCAGCTGGGCGACCCAGTACTCGACGGCCCTGCGGATGCCGATGCGCTTGGCCAGCAGCACCCCGAGGGTGATCGCCGGGTTGATGTGGCAGCCCGAGATACGCCCGAAGGCGTAGGCGATCGCGATCAGCGTGAAGCCGAAGGCGAGCGAGATGCCGAGGGCGTTGATGTAGTCGCCGGCCAGGACCAGGGAACCGACTCCGAAGAGGACCAGCATCGCGGTCCCTATGCACTCCGCTACGACCGTTCTCGTCTCCATGGCGCTCTCCTCTTACCGATCGGACCGCCAGTTGCCCTATGCATTGTGGGGCGATTCGGGAGGTTTCGCCTGTTGGTTCGATTGCGGTCCGGGTCAGAGGGGTCGCGGCGGCTGACCCGCGCCCGTTTCCGGCCTCCGGTTCAGCGGCGGAAGAGCGGCTCCCCGGGGACCGTGGCGTCCGGCGGCAGCAGCGCCAGCGTCAGCCCGCGCACCAGCCGGGCCCTCAGCACCTCGTCGGCGGCCAGGGCACCGGCCACCCGCTGTGCCGTCTCCCGCGCCGGAGCCTGCGGGGCCAGCGCGAGCGCGAGCATGCCGTCGGCGTCCTGGGCCGGGCCCAGATGGGCCCGGACCACATCCGGCTCGGCGGCCAGTACGGTCCGCACCGCCTCGGTGACGGTGGGGTCGGTGAGCGGATCGGCGCTGGTCCGGCCCTCGGCGAGGGCCAGCAGGGCGGGGCCGGTCAGCTGGTAGGGCACCGGACCGGCGAGGTCCAGCACCAGGGTGTCCGCCTTCTCGTGCGCGGCGGCCTCCAGCGCCTGGCGCAGCGGTACGGCCACCGGGCGGGCGTCCGGCCGCCAGCGGGCCAGGGTCTCGGTCGAGGTGAAGGCGGGCAGGGCGCGGCGTCCGTCGGGGGCCTGGAGCGTCGGCACGGCCATATCGCTGGTCTTCTCCCGGCGCAGCCCGTCGGGCCCCTCCTCGACCTCGCCGAGCACGGCGACCACCGGGACCAGCAGCCGGGCGCCGGTGAGCGCGGCCAGCACCTCGGGTTCGGTGGAGCGGTCATCGGCCCAGGCGGCGAGTGCCGCGGTCAGGCGGGGGTCGGCGGAGCCGTCGTCGCCGGAGAAGCCGGGGTCGGGAATGTTCTTGAACGCCACAAGCCGAGGGTATCGGGGGCGAGGCAACCGCCCTGTCGGCGGGGAGCCGTCTTTACTGAGCAGATGTTGATCATTTCCTCATCACGGACGAAGGCAGGCCATCTGGCGTCCCCGGACAAAAACACCGACACTCGACCGACCCGCCGTCCCGCCCCGGGCAGCGCGGTCAGGACGATCGCCGCGGCCACGGTCATCGCGGCGCTGGCGCTCTCGCTGCTCGGTTGCGCCACGGCGGGTGAGCAGAGCCAGGGGTACTCCCGGCCGGCGGCCGGTCCGGAACCGTCGGCGAGCGGTCAGGAGCCGATGACGGGCGGTCCGGAGCGGTCGGCGAGCGGAAGCGAAGGAGGCGGTGTGCCGCCCGACAACGAGAGACGCTCGGTGCCACCGCCCCCGGTCCGGACCCTCACCGGCGCCCTCACCGCGGCACTCGCCCCGGTCGCGGAGCGCTCCCGCGGGTACTTCTCCGTGGGCCTGCGGGACATCCGGTCGGGGGCGGTCGGGGTGTACGGCGGCGGCTGGTACGACACCGCGAGCATCGTCAAGGTCGGCATCCTCGCGGCCCTGCTGCTGGACGCCCAGGACGCGGGCAGAGAGCTGACCGCCCAGGAGCACGCGTACGCCACCGCGATGATCGAGCGCAGCGACAACAGGGCCGCGAGCGTGCTCTGGCGGACGATCGGCGGCGCCGACGGCCTCGACACGGCGCACCGGCGGCTGGGCCTGACGGAGACGTTCGGCGGCAACGCCGGGCGGTGGGGGCTGACCCGGACCACCGCGGCCGATCAACTGCGTCTGCTGCGCGCCGTCTTCGAGGGCGGTTCGGCACTGACCCAGCAGTCCCGGGCGTACATCAGGGCGCTGATGGGGCACACCGCCCGTGAGCAGAGCTGGGGCGTCTCGGCCGCCGGCGACGGCACCGGCAACGGATTCCGGCTCAAGAACGGCTGGCTGCCGCGCAGCACCACCGGCCTGTGGGACGTCAACAGCATCGGCCAGATCACCGCGGGCGGGCGCGACTATCTCGTCGTGGTGCTCTCCGACGGCAGCCGTCGTATGGACGCCGGGATCGCGCTGGTGGAGGCGGCGGCGCGGAGGGCCGTCGGGGCGACCACCGCCGCCCTCAACGGGGACGGCGGCTGGTGAACGAGGAGCGCGGCGCCGGCAGCCGCAGCGGGCCCGAGCCACGCCAGAGGGCGACCGCGGCCACCACCAGCGCGGCTCCGGCGAGTCCGGCGAACAGCGCCGACCGGTTGGGGCCGCCCTCGTCCCGCTGGGCCCTGGTATGGCCGGGCCCGGGACCGAAGTAGCGGTGCGCGGCGGCCACCGCGGCGGGCCGCTGGGCGCGCGGGGTCAGCCGGGCGCCCGCCTGGACGGCCGCGGCCGGGTCCACCATGCCCGCGCCGAGTTCATCGCTGCGGCCGCCCTCGGGGCCGTCCTGTGCGGTGTTGACCAGCAGTTGACGAATCTGCCGGGGGCTCAGCTCGGGGTGGGCGGAGCGGACGAGCGCGGCGGAGCCGGAGACGAAGGCGGCGGCCGCGCTGGTGCCCCAGCCCTCGTAGTAACGCCGGTCGGGGTCGGCGATGACCACATCGACGCCGGGTGCGCAGACGGTGGCGTACCAACGGCGGGTGGAGAACGCGGCGCGGCTGCCGTAGCGGTCCACCGCGGTCACCGCGATCACGCCGGGGTAGGCGGCCGGATAGGAGACGCGGTCGCCCTTCTCGCCGCCGTTGCCCGCGGAGGCGACCACCACCGCGCCCTTGCGCAGGGCGTACTGGACGGCGGCGTCCTCGGCGCGTTCGGGGTGGGCGGACTCGCTGTCGTCGCCGAGCGACAGGTTGATCACGTCGGCGCCGTGGTCGGCGGCCCAGCGGATGCCGTCGGCGAGCGCGCTGCCGCGGGAGGCGCGGGCCTTCTTCCGGTCAGGGTCGGCGTCCTCCAGGATCACCCGCACCGGGAGGATCTTCGCCCGGGGCGCGATGCCGATGACGCCGTCGCCGCCGGACGAGCCGTGGCCGCGCCCGGCGATGATCCCGGCCATGGCGGTGCCGTGGCGGGCCCAGGTGCGGTCGCCGGGTCCGGCGCCGAAGCCGATCAGGTCCTTGCCGGGCAGCACTCGGCCCTTGAGGTCGGGGTGGTCGGAGTCGACACCGGTGTCGAGGACGGCGACGGTCGTCCCGGCGCCCTTGGTGGTCTGCCAGGCCTTGCGGACGTGGAGGGCGTCGAGCGCCCACTCCTGGGCCTGTATGCCGTCGGCCTGTGCGGGGACGACGGGCAGAAAGGCCAGTCCGGCGGCGGCGAGGGCCACGGCCAGGCGCCGTCCCTTCGCGATCATGCGGAGCTCTCCGGGATGTCGGCCAGGGCGCTGCGGAACGCGGTGGCGATCTCGTCGGCCAGACCCCGGGCGTCATGCCCGAGCCCCGCCTGCGCGGCGGCCGAGGTCGCGCCGCGTGCGATGGCCTCCCCGGCCGGGCTGGGGTCGGTGATCTTCCGGCCGTCGGCGAAGCCGCTGACGCTGTAGACGACGGCGGGGGCGTCGGTGAGGATCCGGATGTGCCAGCTGGCGCGCTGGTCGTCGCCGAACTCGGCGGCGGCGGTGCCCTTCGCGGCGTAGGGACGGGGCATCAGATCGGCGCGTTCGTCGAGTTTCTCGGTGACGAAGCGCTCGTGCAGCGCGCGCATCCCGGAAGCGTCGGAGGTGGTGATCAGCAGGCCGACGGTGGTGACGTTGGTGCTGGTGGCATCGGTGTAGCTGGCGCGCAGCAGCCGTTTGCAGCCGACCGGAGCCAGTGCCTTGGCCAGCAGCGGGTCGAATCCGCCGCCGCAGCTGCTGTCGGGGGCGACGGCGATCCGGGTCCAGCTGCGGTCGGCGCCGCCCGGACCCTCGCCCTTCCCGCGCAGGGTGCGCGGGAAGAGGGTGTCGACGGGGACGCTGTGCCAGGCGGTACGTGCGTGGGCGTAGGTGTCGGCGGTGGACGGCGGGGCCTCGGTGGCGTCGTCGAGCCAGCTTCCGGCCGCCGCCCCGCCGAGCAGACCGAGGCCGAGGATGAGGCAGACGGCGGCGGACGCGGTCCGGCCGCGGGAGCGACGGCGGCCGACGGCGGGGCCGGAGCCGGGTGTTACGGAGAGCGGCGGATCGACGGGACGCGGGGGCACCCGGCGGCCGTTCGCCGGGGCGGCGGTGCGCGGACGGCCGCCGCGGGATCCGGGGCCGCGTGGTGAGGGGACCTTGGCGGGCACGCCGAGTACGGGGGTGTCCGGGTCCGGGGTGAAGCCGGGCGGTGCGGTGGGACGCGGCGGCGCGGCGGGCGACGCGGGCGCGGGATGCCCGGGGTGTGCGGCCAACGGCGGGTGTGCGGGGTGTGGCGGGGGCGTACCGCTGGGCGAGTGCGCCGCTTCGGCGTCGGTGCTCACCTGCACCCCCTCGCGCGCTTCAGGATCTGGTTCACCTGACTCCGTCCGGTTCGCCGCGCCGCCCCACCACCTTTCGGACAGGCGGGCCCGTATACGGACATCACGCCCCTGACCTGCCGGTCGTGGCGTGCGCGACACTCTACGGTGCACCAGGCACCCCGCGCACCGCTGCCCTCTACCCAGTGGTAACAGCGGTCTGGCAAGCTGCGTCCATGTCGTCTGCCGCCGCTGACCGAGCCCGGTACGACCGGGCCACCGCCCATCTCGAAGCGCCCCTGGCCATCGTCGATCTGGGGGCGTTCGATGCCAACGCCCGGGATCTGGTACGCCGGGCGGCGGGCAAGCCGATCCGAGTGGCCAGCAAGTCGGTACGGTGCCGGGCCCTGCTGGAACGGGTACTGGCGCAGGACGGTTTCACGGGGATCATGAGCTTCACGCTCGAGGAGTCCCTGTGGCTGGCACGCGAGGGCTTCGATGACGTCCTGCTCGCCTACCCCTCCGCCGACCGGGACGGGTTCGCCACACTGACCAGCGATCCCAAGCTGGCGGCGGCGGTGACGGTGATGGTGGACAGCGTCGGCCAGCTCGATCTGATCGAGAGTGTTCGCGCGGGCACCGAAGAGGTCCGGGTCTGCCTGGAGTTGGACACCTCGCTCCAGCTGCTGGGCGGCCGGGTACGGGTGGGCCCCCGGCGCTCACCGCTGCACGCGCCCGTCCAACTGGCCGAGCTGGCGCGGGCGGTCCAGGGCCGCCCCGGCTTCCGGGTGGTCGGGCTGATGGCGTACGAGGGGCATGTGGCGGGGGTGGGCGACGCGGTGCCCGGCCGGCCGCTGCGCTCCAGGATGATCCGGCTGATGCAGTCCACCGCCCGCCGGGAGCTGGCGGAGCGCCGGGCGGCGGCGGTCCGGGCGGTGCGCGCGGTGGCGGACCTGGAATTCGTCAACGGCGGCGGGACGGGCAGTGTGCAGCACACCGCGGCCGAGGAGTCGGTGACGGAGATCGCCGCCGGCTCCGGGCTCTACCAGCCGCGACTGTTCGACCACTACACCTCGTTCCAGGGGCGTCCGGCGGCCCTCTTCGCCCAGCCGGTGGTGCGCCGCCCCGGAGTGGGCGTGGTGACGGTGCTGGGCGGCGGCTATCCGGCGTCGGGGGCGGCCGGAGCGGACCGGCTGCCGGTGCCGTGTCTGCCGGAGGGGCTCGCCTACGACCCGCTGGAGGGGCCGGGCGAGGTGCAGACGCCGCTGCTGGGCACGGCCGCCGACGATCTGCTGATCGGCGACAAGGTGTGGTTCCGGCACGCCAAGGCCGGTGAGCTGTGCGAGCGCTTCGCGGTGCTCCACCTCATCGACACGGACAGCGGGGACCGGGTCGTGGCCTCGGTGCCCACGTACCGGGGCGAGGGCCGTACGTTCCTCTAGGGTCCGTCTTCAAAGGGGCCGTCCGGGCTCAGATGGAGCGGCCGTCGCCCTCCAGCGCCTTGACGCCCTTGAGGATCTCGTCCATATCGCTGAGCGGCGGCGCCTTGTCGCTCACGTCGAAGCCGAAGCGGATCACGACCATCGTGTCGGGGATGGTGGGCGAGGGGAAGACGACCGACTCGACATAGCCGTCGTCGCCCTTCTTGGTGTCCACCTTCCAGCGGACCAGATAGCCCTTGCCGCCCGCGACCTCGACCGACTCGGCCTTGAGCTGCTTGTGGGAGCTGATCCCGCCGTACGCCTTGCGGTCGCTCTCCTCGTCCTTGCCGTAGGAGTCCTCGGCGTTCTGCGCGATGTCCTCCTTGGCTATGCCCTTGGCGGTGTCCGCCTTGTAGCCGCTGGCCGTGCGGGAGAAGGCACCGCCGCGTACACACTCGGTGGACGGGTCGTTGGGGCAGGGGTAACGGGAGGTGGTGACCCCGGCGCCGCCGGAGCTGCTGCGGCCCGCCTGCCATCCGGAGAGCACCGGCAGACTGATGCCGTTGACCGGATCGGGCGCGGTGTTCGGGTCGAAACTGGGGGTTCCGGTGGGCGGCTCCGACGGCTCGCCGCTGCTCCCGCCGTCGTCGCCGCCCGAGGCGGAGGCGCTGGGGGACGGCCTGGCGCTGTTCTTGCCGTCGTCGTCCCCGCCGTCGCCCAGCAGCACGATGCCGCCGATGATCGCGGCGACCACGACGCCCACGGCCACCGCGAGCGCGGCGACCTTCGGCCCGCGCCCCCGCCCCTGGCCGCCCGGCTGCCCGGGGACATAACTGGGCATCACGGGCGGGCCGTAGGACATTCCCGGCATTCCTGAGGCGTCACGGGTGTACTCGGTCCAGGTGGAGCCGTTCCACCAGCGCTCCACGCCGGGGGCGTTGCCTGTGTCACCCGGGTCGGGATACCAGCCGGGAGGTGTGTTCGTGGTCACGGCTGTCACCTTATGGCCACGGGTCGGGGGCCGTACACCGGGTGTGGCCGCCCCCGGTCGGCCCACGAGCATGACGGCTCCGACCAGGGCAGGCCCCCGGCGCGGGCGCACCGGGGGGAGCCTGCGGACTGTCGCCGGGGCCGGACATCCCTCACACGGGCGTGACGTACGCGCCCGCGATACCTCCGTCCACCAGGAACTCGGCCGCGTTGACGAACGAGGAGTCGTCGCTGGCGAGGAAGGCCACCGCGGCGGCCATCTCCTCCGGCTCGGCGAACCGGCCCACCGGAACGTGCACCAGTCGGCGCGCGGCCCGCTCCGGGTCCTTGGCGAACAGCTCCTTCAGCAGCGGGGTGTTGACCGGCCCCGGGCACAGCGCGTTGACCCGGATGCCCTCACGGGCGAACTGCACGCCCAGTTCGCGCGACATGGCCAGCACGCCGCCCTTGGAGGCGGTGTAGCTGATCTGCGAGGTCGCGGCGCCCATCACGGCCACGAAGGAGGCCGTGTTGATGATGGAGCCCTTGCCCTGCCGCCGCATGTACGGCAGCGCGGCCTTGCAGCACAGATAGACGGAGGTGAGGTTGACCTCCTGGACCCGCTTCCAGGCGTCCAGGCCGGTGGTCAGGATCGAGTCGTCGTCGGGGGGCGAGATGCCCGCGTTGTTGAAGGCGATGTCGACCGAACCGTAGGTGTCGTACGCGGTCTTGAACAGCGCCTCCACCTCCTCCTGGTCGGTCACGTCCACCTTGACGTAGAGCCCGCCGACCTCGTCGGCCGCGGCCTTGCCCGCGGACTCGTCGATGTCGGCGCAGACGACATTGGCGCCCTCGGAGGCGAGGCGGCGCGCGGTGGCCAGGCCGATACCGCTGCCCGCTCCGGTGATCACGGCGGTACGGCCGACCAGGCGGCGGCACACGGGGGTCTCGGTCACGTCACTGCTCCTCGGTGCTGATGAAGACGTTCTTGGTCTCGGTGAAGGCGGTCAGGGCGTCGGGGCCCAGCTCCCGGCCGAGGCCGGACTGCTTGTAGCCGCCGAAGGGGGTCGCATAGCGCACGCTGCTGTGCGAGTTGACGGAGAGGTTTCCGGCGGCGACGGCGCGTGAGACCCGCACCGCGCGGCCGACATCACGGGTCCAGATCGAGCCGGACAGGCCGTAGTCGGTGGCGTTGGCCAGCCGTACGGCCTCGTCCTCGTCCTCGAAGGGGAGCACCACGGCCACGGGGCCGAAGATCTCCTCGACGGCGGTGCGGTCGTCCGGTCCGGTGGCCGCCAGAACGGTGGCCGGATACCAGAAGCCCTTGCCCCCCGGGGCCTCACCGCGGATCGCGGCGGGCGCGTCCTCGGGGACGTAGGACCGCACCCGCTCGCGCTGGGCGGCCGAGATCAGCGGGCCCATGGCGGTGGCGGGGTCGGCCGGGTCGCCGACCGCGAACGAGGTCACGGCGGGTTCCAGCAGTTCCATGAACCGGTCGTAGACGCTCCGCTGGACCAGGATGCGGCTGCGGGCGCAGCAGTCCTGACCGGTGTTGTCGAGGAACGACCCCGGGGCCGAACGCGCGGCCAGCTCGATATCGGCGTCGGCGAAGACGATGTTGGGGCTCTTGCCGCCGAGTTCGAGCGTCACCCGCTTCACGCCCGCCGCGCACCGGGCCATGATCTCCTTGCCGACCGCCGTCGACCCGGTGAACACGACCTTGGCCACGCCGGGGTGCTCGACCAGGGCGGTGCCCGCCACCGGCCCGGCACCGGGCAGCACCTGGAACAGACCCTCGGGAAGCCCCGCCTCCAGGGCGAGTTCGGCCAGCCGCAGGGCGGTGAGCGGGGTGGTCTCGGCGGGCTTGAGCAGAACGGCGTTGCCCGCGGCGAGCGCCGGCGCGGTGCCCCACGCGGCGATCGGCATCGGGAAGTTCCACGGCGCGATCACGGCGACCACACCGAGCGGCTCATGGAAGGTGACGTTCAGGCCACCGGCCACCGGGATCTGACTCCCGGCCAGCCGTTCCACTCCCCCGGCCGCGTAGTCCAGCAGATCGCGGACATTGCCCGCCTCCCAGCGGGCGTTGCCGATCGGATGGCCCGCCTCGCGGACCTCCAGTGCGGCCAGTTCCTCGATGTGGTCGTCGACGGCGGCGGCGAAGCGCCGCAGCTGCCTGGCGCGGTCGGCGGGCGCCAGGGCGGCCCAGCCACGCTGGGCCGCGGTGGCCCGGGTTACGGCGGCGTCCACATCGGCGGCGGAGGCCGCCGGGACGGTGGCGATGACCTCCTCGGTCGCCGGGTTGAGTACGTGGTGCTCGTGCGGGTGCTCGTTGGTCACCTGATGGTTCCTCATCACATGCGCTCGAAGGACCGGAACCGCTCCCAGTCCGTGACGGCGGTGTCGTAGGCGTCCAGTTCGACGCGGGCCATGTTGAGGTAGTGCTCGACCACCTCGTCGCCGAAGGCGGCGCGGGCGATGGGGCTGGCCTGCCACAGCTCGGCGGCGTCGCGCAGCGTGGTCGGGACGTGCTCGGCGTCGCCGTTGTAGGCGTTGCCGGTACAGACCTCGACCAGCTCCAGCTCGTTCTCGATGCCGTGGAGTCCGGCCGCCACCATTCCGGCGACGGCGAGGTAGGGATTGACATCGCCGCCGGGGAGGCGGTTCTCCAGCCGGTGGGCCTGGCCGTGGCCGATGACGCGCAGGGCGCAGGTGCGGTTGTCCGGGCCCCAGGCGACGGCGGTCGGCGCGAACGAGCCGGGCCGGAACCGCTTGTAGGAGTTGATGTTGGGGGCGTAGAGCAGGGTGAACTCCCGCATGGCGGCGATCTGCCCGGCCAGGAAGTGGCGCATCGTCTTCGACATGCCGTACTCGCCCGCGTCATCGGCGAGCACCGGCGCCCCGGACTCGTCGCGCAGCGAGAGATGGATATGGCATGAATTGCCCTCGCGCTCATCCCACTTGGCCATGAAGGTGAGCGCGTTGCCCTCCTGCGCGGCGATCTCCTTGGCACCCGTCTTGTAGATGACGTGCTGATCACAGGTGGTCAGCGCGTCGTCGTAACGGAAGGCGATCTCGTGCTGGCCGAAGTTGCACTCGCCCTTGGCCGACTCGACGATCATCCCGGCCGCGCCCATCTCGTTGCGGATGCGGCGCAGCAGTGGCTCCACCCGGCCGGTGCCGAGGACGGAGTAGTCGACGTTGTACTGGTTGGCGGGGGTGAGCCCGCGGTAGCCGGAGTTCCACGCCTGTTCGTAGGTGTCCTTGAAGACCATGAACTCCAGCTCGGTGCCCGCGTAGGCGGTCCAGCCTTGCTCGCCCAGCCGGTCCAGCTGGCGCCGCAGTATCTGGCGCGGGGAGGCAACGACGGGTGAACCGTCGTGCCAGCCGAGGTCGGCGATCATCAGCGCGGTGCCGGGGTTCCAGGGAGTGCGGCGCAGCGTGGCGTGGTCGCCATGCATGGCGAAGTCGCCGTAGCCGCGCTCCCAGGAGGACATCGCGAAGCCGTCGACCGTGTTCATATCGGTGTCGACGGCGAGAAGGTAGTTACAGCCCTCGGTGCCGTGATCGAGGACGTCGTCGAGGAAGAAACGGGCGGCGAACCGCTTACCCTGCAACCTCCCCTGCATATCGGTGAAGGCCAGGACGACGGTGTCGATCTCCCCGGAGTTCACAAGTCTGGTCAGTTCGTCGACCGAGAGCGGGGGCGTGCGGTCTGCCACGGTGGTCCTCCTGCGAAGATTGCAGCGCCGGAAGGCCATAAGGTAATACCGCAGACCATTGATTGGGAAGTAGGTGCGGACGGTTCGATGAGCGAAAGCCAGAGCGGTGCATCGGGCGACCGGATCGATCACCGGCTGACGCCGGTGCTGCGGCCGGTGCGCGCCGGAAACGGCTTCGAGGAAGCACTCGAGCAGATACTCCAGGTGGTCCGGCTGGGACTGGTCCCGGACGGCGGGCGACTGCCGGCCGAGCGGGAGCTGGCCGACCGGCTGCGGATCAGCCGGGTGACGCTGCGCGAGGTGCTCAAGGTGCTCCAGGACCAGGGCCTGATCGAGAGCCGCCGCGGCCGGTACGGCGGCACCTTCGTCCGCGCCCGCCCCGAGCCCGCCACGGGCGGCGAGGACGAGCTGCGGCGCCGGGTCGAGGCGGTGGACCTGGAGGACACCCTGCGGTTCCGGGAGGTCCTGGAGGTCGGCGCGGCCGGGCTGTGCGCCGCACACGGACTGGACGACGCGCAGGTCACGCGGTTGCGAGCGGCCCTGGACGCCACCCGCGACGCCCCACTCGCCGACTACCGGCGGCTCGACACGATGCTGCATCTGACGCTCGCGGAACTGGCGGGCTCCCCGACACTGGCCGCCCAGTACGCGGCGGTGCGGGCGTCGGTGAACGATCTACTGGACTGCATTCCACTGCTGGTGCGCAATCTGGAACACTCGCAAGCCCAGCACACCGCGCTGGTCGAGGCGGTGCTCGACGGCGACGCGGAGGGCGCGCGCGAGGTGATGCGCGAGCACTGCGAGGGCACGGCGGCACTGCTGCGTGGATTCCTGGTCTAGCGCGACCCTCCGGCGGCGTCCGCCGGCGTCGGATTCCGGCCCAATAGGCACCTCGTTAACGATCCTTTTACGCAGAGGTCTTGCGCATCGCTCGATGGAAGACAAAGGTATGGCCCCACACCTTTGCCACCCCCTCGTGTGGAGCAGGAGCACCTCATGGCCGACGGAACAGACTCCGCCCGTACCTCTGTCAGCGCCGCACCGCCAGGTGGCGGCCCGGCATCCCCCGAGGACGGCTATCTGGAGCGCCGCACCCTTCGGCGCGGCAGCGCGGGCCCGCTGCTGCTGACCGGCCTCGGAGTCGCCTATGTCGTCTCCGGTGACTTCTCCGGCTGGAACTTCGGCCTGGCCGAGGGCGGCTTCGGCGGTCTGGCCATCGCCGCGGTGCTGATGGGCCTGATGTACACCTGCATGGTGTTCGCCCTGGCCGAGCTGGCGGCGATCCTCCCCACCGCGGGCGGCGGCTACGGCTTCGCCCGGCGGGCCCTCGGCCCCTGGGGCGGCTTCCTCACCGGTACGGCCATCCTCATTGAATACGTCCTGGCCCCGGCCGCGATCTCCATCTTCATCGGCGACTACGTCGAGTCACTGGGGCTGTTCGGGCTGGAGTCGGGCTGGCCGGTCTATCTGGCCTGCTTCGTCATCTTCATCGGCATCCATCTGTGGGGTGTGGGCGAGGCGCTGCGCTTCAGTCTGATCGTGACCGCGATCGCCGTCGCCGCGCTGCTGATCTTCGCCGTGGCCGCCTTCACGGACTTCGACGCCGACTCGCTCAATGACATCACGGTCGACCACTCCGCCTTCGGCGCCAGTTCCTGGCTGCCGTTCGGCCTGCTCGGCATCTGGTCGGCGTTCCCCTTCGGCATGTGGTTCTTCCTGGGGGTGGAAGGGGTGCCGCTGGCCGCCGAGGAGACCCGCGACCCGGCCCGTACCCTGCCGAAGGCCATGGCCTGGTCCATGGGCATCCTGCTGCTGCTCGCCCTGATCACCTTCCTCGCCGCCACCGGCGCCCGCGGTTCCGGCGCGGTGCAGGGCGCGGGCAACCCGCTGGTCGAGGCGCTCCAGCCGGACGGCAAGGCCACCGTGCTCTCCCGCATCGTCAACTACGCCGGGCTCGCCGGTCTGGTGGCTTCCTTCTTCTCCCTGATCTTCGCCGGGTCCCGGCAGTTGTTCGCCCTCTCCCGCGCTGGGTATCTGCCCCGCTTCCTCTCCCTGACCAGCCGCCGCAAGGCCCCCTATCTGGGGCTGCTGGTCCCGGGCGCCATCGGGTTCGCCCTGGCCGCCTGGTCCGGCGACGGCGCCCGGATGCTCAATGTCGCGGTCTTCGGCGCCACCATCTCGTACGCCCTGATGTCGCTCTCACACATCGTGCTGCGGCGCCGCGAGCCCCATCTCGAGCGGCCCTACCGGACCCCGGGCGGTACGGTGACGTCGTCCATCGCCTTCGTCCTGGCCTGCTCGGCGCTGGTGGCCACCTTCCTGGTGGACAAGGACGCGGCGTTCATCGCTCTCGCCGTGTACGCGGTGGCGCTCGCCTACTTCGCCTTCTACAGCCGTCACCGTCTGGTGGCCGCGGCTCCCGAGGAGGAGTTCGCCGCGCTGGCGGAGGCCGAGGCCGAACTGTCCCGCGACTGAGCGAACGCGACCGGGAGAAAGCGCTCGAGAAAAGCCAGGAAATCGAGAAATCGAGAAATCGAGAAATCGAGAAAAGAGGATGTCCCCGTTGTCCAAGCCCCTGATCGGCATCAGCACTTATCTGGAGTCCTCGGCCCGCTGGGGTGTGTGGAACCTCCCGGCCGCACTGCTGCCCGTCGGTTACCACCGGCTGGTGCAGCAGGCCGGCGGGCTGGCCGCGATGCTGCCGCCCGACGAGGACCCGGAGTCGGCCGCCCGGGTCGTCTCCCGCCTCGACGGCCTGGTGATCTCCGGCGGGCCGGATGTGGAACCGGTGCACTACGACGCCGACCCTCATGAGCGCACCGGCCCGCCCGCCCGGGAGCGCGACACTTGGGAGCTGGCGCTGATCGAGGCCGCACTGTCCAACGGCACCCCGCTGCTGGGCATCTGCCGGGGCCACCAGCTGCTGAACGTGGCGCTCGGCGGCACCCTGATCCAGCACCTGGACGGCCACGCCGGGCCGCCCGGCGTCTTCGAACACCACCTGGTGCAGCCGGTGCCCGGAACCCTGCTCGGCGAGGTGCTGCCGGAGCCACTGTCGGTGCCGACCTTCCACCACCAGGCGGTGGACCAGCTGGGCAAGGGCCTGGTGGCCTCGGCGTACGCGGCGGACGACGGCACGATCGAAGCCGTCGAACTGCCCCAGGCCGACCGGTTCGTGCTCGGGGTGCAGTGGCATCCGGAGGCGGGCGACGACCTGAGGGTCATGCAGGCGCTGGTGGCGGCGGCCCGCTGACCCCCGGGCGCCGCCCGCGGAAGGTCCGTGCGAGGTCCGTGGGAGCCCCCCGTCAAGGGGGGCCGCACGGCTAGGAGTTGATCTCGTACGGGTCGCCGTAGACCTTCCACTTCAGCGGCGGTTTCAGGTCGAAGTTCTTCTCGTTGAGGAACTTCCGCTGCTCGGTGTCGACCCGGCTGGTGTCGCTGTGGGCCTCCTCGGACTGCATGGCCTTCTTACGGGCGTCGAGGAAGGCATGGAGATAGGTGGCCTCGTCACCGCCCTGCGCCGGGGTCCTGGCGTGGCGCATCGCGGTCTTGCGGATGCCGCCGAAGCTGTCGGTGCTGTCGCCGGGGCCGTGCATCACGATCGCGTCGTAGTAGATGAACTGGCCGAGCGCGCCGATGCCGTCGTCCTTGCCTCGCTTGACCGAGGGGTTGAAGTAGACGCGGTCGCGCCCGTGTTCCTGCGCCTGCTGGAACGCTCTGTCGGCCGCGGCCTTCTTCCAGTCCCGGGTGAAGTACGGGTCCAGACCTTCGTGCGAGTCGCTGCCGTCGACCTCACGCAGCGCGGGCAGGTACTTCGCCAGGACGTTGTCCGGCTTCTGCTCGGTGTAGTACTCGACCAGGTCCAGCATGTCGCCGGTACCGGAGCAGAAGCCGACGATGCCGCCCGTGTAGCCGCGGCCGTCGTCGATGTCCTCGATGTACCTGTACCCGTCGCGACGCCAGTCCAGTGTGGAGTTCTCGGCGCTGGAGACCAGCTTCATGGCGATCTCCTTCTTGGCCGGGTCGTCCAGACCGACCGCCGCCTTGGTGGCCGCCTTGTATGCCGAGTGGTGCCCGTGGGTGCCGGGCGGATTGCCGGACGCCGGGCTGGATCCGAGACCGGTGAGCACGAGGGCCAGCGGTACCGCTACGGCCGCGGCGGCGCGGCTGATGCGCTGAGACATGAGGACTCCGTTCGTTCCCTGTCGACGGTGGGGGCGTGCGGGCAGGCCGAGAGAAGAGCCATTCGTTAGGAACCTTTCCTAACCATTGAAGCGAGCATGCCGTATCCACCACAAGGGGTGTGCACAGAATGGGACGCACGAAGGCCCGTCGCGGTCGCATCGCCGCAACGGGCCTTCCGTCTGGGGGAGTTACCCCTGCGGTACGGGCACGGGATCGGCGCCGCCGGTGGTGTCCGCGGCGGCGGAGGGTGCACCGGAGGGCGCCGCGGCGGCCGGCACACCGGCCACAGGCCGGGCCGCGATCGCCCGCCACCACGGATCCAGCGGCAGTCCGTGCCGCGGTTCGAAGGGCAGGCCCGGCGGCGGTACGGCGATCGAGGCCCCGGCCGCCCGCGCCGCCGTGACCGTGCCCTCGGCGGGCTCCTCCCACGGATGCGGGGCGAGGTTGAAGGTGCCCCAGTGGATCGGCAGCATGAACCCCCGCGTGGGCTCACCGCCCTGGAGGTCGAGATGGGCGCGCATGCCCTCCTCGGGCGTCATATGAATGTCCGGCCAGAACTCGCTGTAGGCCCCGATCTGGATCATGGTCGCGTCGAACGGCCCGTACATGGCTCCGATTTCCGCGAAACCGGCGAAGTACCCGGTGTCCCCGCTGTGGTAGACGCGGTGCTCGGGACCGGCCACCACCCAGGACGCCCACAGGGTGTGCTGGGTGTTGCGCAGGGCGCGCCCGCAGAAGTGGCGGGCGGGGGTGGCGGTGAGCGTCAGCCCGGCCACCTCGGTGGACTCGTGCCAGTCCAGCTCGGTCATCCGGTCGGCCGGGACGCCCCAGCGCTCCAGATGGGCGCCGACGCCGAGCGGCACCACGAACATCGTGCCGGTGCGCACCAGCGCCCGGATGGTGGGCAGGTCGAGATGGTCGTAGTGGTCGTGGGAGATCACCACCGCGTCCACCGGACCCAGCTCCCGCAGCGGCACCGGCACCGGGTGCAGCCGCTTGGGGCCCAGATGAGCGAAGGGCGAACAGCGGCTGCCCCACACCGGGTCGAACAGCACCCGGCGCCCGTCGATCTCCGCGAGCACGGTGGAGTGGCCCATCCAGGTCAGCCGCAGTCCGGAGGCGGGCGGAGCGGCCAGGTCGGCGAGGGTGGTGGGATGCACCGGCACCGGCCCGGCCGGGGCCCGGCGGATCCGCTCCTCCTTGCGGAAGTACGTGGGCAGGAACCTCAGCATGGAGCCGGACGGCGTGGTGCGGGCGCCCTCCGGGTTGACGAACACGCCGTTCGCGAAGTTCGGCGACCGGCGGATGCGCTCCATCCGCTCCCCGGCCGGATCCGCCCCGAAGGCGGCGGGGCGCAGGGCGGTGGCGAGCCGGGAACGGTGCGGACGGGAGCCGGTCACAAGACCTCCAGAATGAGGGGGCGGCGGATCACCCCACGGCCTGCGCTGCGTGCGCTGCTGTACTGCAATAACACAACTCACTCGACGGGTGGTGTTGTTCCGGGCGCGGTGAAGGACAGCTGGAGGTGGTCCTCCACGGGCCGGTATCCCAGCCGCTGGTACAGGGCGTTGCTGGTGGGATTGGCCAGATCGGTGAAGAGCAGCACCTCCTCGGCCCCGGCGGCCCGCGCCACCTGGCTCACGGCGGCCGTGACGGCTCCGGCGTAACCGCGTCCGCGCAGCTCGGGCGGGGTGTAGACCAGGGCGACCCGGACCATGCCCGCCACCGTGCGGCTGACCGCAGCGGACGAGACCGGTGTGCCGTCCACCTCCCAGAGGATGACCCCGCCGTGGCTGAGCCGGTCGTCCACCGCGCGGGAGACATCGCCCCTCAGCGCCCCGGTGTCCCGGGCGAACCCCTCGTACCAGCTCAGCAGCACCGCGCGGTCGGCGGCGGTGGCCGCCCTGGCCCGGCCGGGCGGCGCCGGATCGGGCGGGGTCAGGGCGCCCAGCCGGTAGAGCCGGTGGGTCTCCGCCACCTCGGCGGTGGCCCCGGTCAGCCGCTGCCAGGCGGCGGCGAAGGTCTCGGCGGTGCGCCGCCCGGCGTTCACGCCGGTGACCGGTGGCGGCGGGCCGTGCTGCGCGCCGTGCTCCGCGTTCTGTTCCGCCAGAACACGGGCCAGCTCCTCCGTCGCCTCGTCGGACAGCGGGGAGAGCACCAGCGGATACGGCGGGGTGCACAGAAAGGCCCCTCCGACGGCCCCGACGGCCCCCCACTCCGGCCGCCACCAGCCGTAGTGCGGTGGCTGCTCCCCGTATCGGTCGCTGCCCGCTGCCGCCAGCGAGGCGGTCACCGTCAGCAGGACGGTGTGCTCGGCCGGGCGCCCCCGCAGAAAGCCGCCCGCCGCGGCCCGGAATCCTTCAAGGTCATCTGTCGTCGTCCACGCCATGTGCTCCAGGCTGGCGCGGGTCCGCCTGTTGGCGCACCCCGCTTTCCGCGTGCGCGGCTCGCCGTTACGTACGCTGGAGGACGTGACGCGGCACACATCCACCCATGTCACATCCGGCCCCGGGTGCTCCGTCGTACGGGTGGAAGGGCGGCAGTGACCGCCGCGGCACCACAGCCCCATCCGGAGGCACCCGTCATGTCACGTATCTCGCTCACTCCGCGCCGCACCCTCTTCTACCGCGTCATGGAGTGGTACTCGAAGCGCACCTACGGGAAGGTCCTCGACCCGGGCAAGGCCCTCGCCCACAACCAGCGGGTGCTGTTCAGCAACCTGCGCTTCGAGCAGTCGCTGAGCAAGTGGAACACCCTGGACCCCGGGCTCAAGGCGCTCGCCGAGATGGCCTCGGCCGCCTCCATCGGCTGCTCCTGGTGCATGGACTTCGGCTACTGGGTCAGCCGTGGCCAGGGCATCGACGACCGCAAGCTGCACGATGTGCCCACGTGGCGGGAGAGCGACGTCTACACCCCGCTGGAGCGGGACGTCATGGAGTACGCCGAGGCCATGACCGCCACCCCGCCCACCGTGGACGACGCCCTCGTGGAGCGGCTGCGCAAGAACCTCGACGAGGCGCAGCTGATCGAGCTGACCGCGATGGTGGCGGTGGAGAACCTCCGCTCGCGGATCAACTCGGCGCTGGGTCTGACCAGTCAGGGGTTCAAGGACAGCTGTGACGTCCCGGCCCCGGCGTCGGGCCCGGCTCCCGGTCGGGTCTCGCCCTCCGGCTCGTAGGCGTACGCCGTCGTCACGGGCGGGGTGCTGGAGCGGATCCCGGCCGCTCGGGCCGGGCCCGCCTCCCCTGGACGTCAGCTTCTGCGGCCCACCCCGCCGTAGACCCCGATGGGACCGTGCCCCTGGGACCCGGCCGCGGCCGGGTCCGGCCGCCACTGGGACACTCGCACCAGACCCGGGTCGAGCAGGTCGAACCCGTCGAAGAACGGAAGGATCTCCTCGTGGCGGCGCAGGCTCAGCCGGGCGGTGGACTTCCGGTAGACCTCGTCGGCCACCTGGTTGGGGCCATGGAAGTCGGTGGTGCCATGGCTGATGACCAGATGGCTGCCGGATGTCATCGACTGCGTCAGTGCGTTGACGAGCCCGGCCGGGTCCTCCTCGTCGGTGACGAAGTGGAGCACCGCGACCAGCAGCAGCGCCACCGGCTGCGAGAAGTCGATCAGTTCCCGGACCACCGGGTCGGCAAGGATCTTGTCCGGTGCCCGGGCGTCCGCGAGGACAAGGCCGGTGCCCGGGGTGCCGGTCAGTTTGGCGTCGGCGTGGGCCGCGACGATCGGGTCGTTGTCGAGGTAGACCACCCGGGTGTCCGGCGCGATCTCCCGTGCCACCTCATGGGTGTTGGGGGAGGTCGGTATCCCGGTGCCGATGTCGATGATCTGCCGTGCCCCGTCCGCCACCACGGCACGCACCGCCCGCACCATGAAGTCGCGGTTGGCGCGGGCACTGTCGACGATGTCCGGGGAGACCGCGATGATCCGGTCGGCGGCCTCGCGGTCGATCTCGTAGTTGTCCCAGCCCCCCAGGTAGTAGTCGTACATCCGGGCCGGATGCGGTCTGCTGGTATCGATCTCCTCGGCGGAGATGCGCTGGTCGGTCACACCATTCCCCCTCGGCCCCCGTGGGCCGCGCTCGGGCGTCACAGAAGCAGGAAGTCGGCTTCCCCGGCTTTCGCCCCCTGGATGAAGCGTTTCATCTCAAGGTGCGTGTAGATGAGTGCCGGGCCGTCGGGATCGGTGGACTGGCGCAGCGCCACCCGTCCGTCCCTGAGCCTCATCGCTTCGACGCAACTTCCCCCATTGCCACCGCTCCACGGCTTGTGCCAGCCCTCGCTGCCGAGTTCCCTCGCCGGCATGCCGCTGTAGACGCGGTTCCCGCATATGCGATCCATCGTTCAGATCTCCTTGCGAATGCCACCCAGAATGGCCTGAGTGGTCTGTGCAGGCGCGGCCTGCGCGCACATCCGGTCCAGGGCCTCCAGGAACGCCGACACATCATCGCGCTGGTCGTAGTAGGAGCCGCTGACCAGCGACTCCGTATACGCGATATCGGGCAGTTCCGGGATCGGGAACCGGAAGATATGGAAGGGGCCGTACATCGCCGGGTGCGGACCGGCGTCGAACGGCATGACCTGGAGCCTGATGTGAGGCGCCTCCGCGAGGTCGATGAGGCGTGCGATCTGCGCACGCATGGTCTCGGGCCCTCCGATGGGGCGGCGCAGCACCGTTTCGTCCATGACCACCCACAGCATGGGCGGGTTGTCATGGGTCAGCAGCGCCTGGCGTTCCATCCGGAGGGCGACGTTGCGCTCGATCTCGGACTCCGGAGCGTGCTGCATACCGGCCCGCAGCACCGCGCGGGCGTAGTCCTCGGTCTGCAACAGCCCCGGGATGTAGTGCGGTTCGTAGGCACGGATCAGATTGGCTTCGCCCTCGAGGCTGACGAAGGTGTTGAACCAGTCCGGGAGCACATCGCGGAACCGGTGCCACCAGCCGTTCTTGTTGGCCTCGCGCGCGAGCGCGAGAAAGCCCTCCACCTCTTCGGGGTCGTTCACGCCATAGGTACGGAGTAGTTTCTCCACATACGGGAGCTTCAGGCCGACTTCGGCCTTCTCCATCCGGCGGACCGTGGCATGGGTGACGTCGAGGGCGCGGCCGGCCTGTTCGAACGACAGCCCGGCCTTCTCCCGAAGGTCCTGGAGTCGCTTGCCGAGCACGACCCGCAGGACGGTGGGGGCTCCGCCCGCCCGCGCATCCGCCACTACCGTCCCCCTCCAAGTACCTTCACAACACAGCAGTCTGGCATGGGCTCAGCTTCCCGAACAGTCTGCGCTTGCGATTCTGTAATTTACAGATTGAACCTTGCCATGCGCGAGTCTCGCAGAGCATAGTGTCGATGTGGCTCCTTCCTACGAGGCTCTCCGGTTAGGGCGCGGCGGCACCATGGTCGCTTCGTGCGTCCAGGACGCGTTCTGTCTCCCGGCGCTGAGCGCTTCCGTCGCGGAGGCAAGACGGCATGTACTGTTCCGGCTGCGCTCCTGGGGAGTGGGTCAGGACACCCGTGACAGCGCCGAGTTGGTCGTGTCCGAACTGTTCACCAACGCCGTCCGCCACACCTCCAGCGAAGAGGTCCGCTGTTCCTTGCAGCTGATAGGCACCCGCCTGCGGCTTGAAGTGGCCGACCAGGGGTGCGCCCGGTCGGTGCCGCAGGCGCGGTCGGTGGGCGTCGAACAGGAGGGCGGCCGGGGGCTGATGCTGGTGGAGGCCATGTCGGAGGCATGGGGGGTCACCGCCGACCACAGCGGTACGGGCCGGGCCGTCTGGGCGTATCTGGTCTAGGCGTATCCGGTCCAGGCGGTCCAGGCGTATCCGGTCCAGGCGTATCCGGTCTGGCCCCGGCGCACCGTACGGAACGCACGGAACACCACGGGACGCACGAGCCGCATCCGCTGTCCGCACGGGACGAGCGGTGCCGAGGGAATAGGGACAGCGAAGCGCCGCCGCGATGAGCGCGGCGCCAACGGGGGTCTGCCCCTATTCCTTCGGGACCACTCAGGGCCGTAGCGGCAGCAGATCGGGACGCTTGGGTTCGACATGGTCGCCCGAGGACTCCCCGCGCAGCCGTCGTCCGATCCACGGCACCAGATACTCACGCGCCCAGTGGATGTTGTCCCGGCGCACCTCGGCCGCGCTGCGCTGCCCCTCCGCCGGCCAGGGCTGGTCGGGGTCGGCGGGCACCTCGAGGCCGAGTACCTGACCGGCCCGCAGCGCCACGCGGGTGTGCCCGTCGGGCGACAGATGGAGCCGGTCCTCGTCCCAGGCGCGGCGGTCCTGGACCGAGCGCAGCGACCACAGGTCCAGCACCGGACAGCCGTAGCGGTCGGCGATCGCCCGCACATGGGCGGTATAGGTGGCGATCTTGCCGCGCAGATGACGGAGCACCGGTACGTCCCGGGTGTCGAAGCCGGTGCACACCATCACCGTGCCGACCTGGGCCACCAGGTCGGAGACGGCGGCCTCGTAGCGGGCGGCCACATCGTCCGGGTCACTGCCGGGCCGCAGGATGTCATTGCCCCCGGCACAGAAGGTGACCAGATCGGGGCTGAGTTCGATCGCGCGCGCCACCTGCTCCTCGACGATCCGGTCGAGGAGCCGGCCGCGTACGGCGAGGTTGGCGTAGCGGAAATCGTGCTGGGGCCGCTGATCGGAGAGCAGGACCGCGAGCCGGTCCGCCCAGCCCACAAACGCCCCGTCAGGACCGGGATCACCGACGCCTTCGGTGAAGCTGTCGCCGACGGCTGCGTACGACCCGATCCCACCGTTGTTCACTATCTTCGAATCGTCTGCCACGTCGGGACATCATTCACCTCAGGACGTGACTTACGCCATCGTAACCAGGGGTTGACGAGTGGTGATGTTTCCCACTCTGCGAGTGAGCCGAAGGGGCGCGCCGCTGTCGAAAGGGAGAGCGCGCGGAGGCCCTGAGGAACGAGGGGCCGAGCACGGTCGACCGTCGACAGCGGCTGCCGGCGCCCCGGAGGAGAACCGAGCACGGAAGCTGTCAAAGGCGGCGAAGGTGGAATACGGCCGCGTCGAGGTCACCGCGCAGCCCGGTCCGCAGCCCCCGGTGGCTGAGCACCGCTCCCCGGTGGATCTCTCCGGTGGCCCGGTCCTCGTAGCGGGCGGCCGGGTCCAGACCGCGCAGCCGTACCGGGGGCTGTGGTTCGCCGTAGGCTTGCGCGGGCAGCCAGGCCAGCACCACGGTCTCCGCGCCGTGGACGTACTGGACCGCGCTGAGCCCGCCTCCGTCCGGGGGCCGCAGCCGGTACAGCTCACCGTGCTGGACGACCGGCCGCACCCGTTTGTAGAGCGCCACCCAGTCGCGGGCCTCGGTGAGTTCGGCTTCGCTCCACCGGGCCAGATCGCCGCCGACGCCCAGCACTCCGGCCATCGCGCTGACGAAGCGGAAGCGCAGCGAGGAGGCGCGGGCGTTGCCCATGGCGTTGGGGCTGTCGGTGACCCAGGCGGCCATCACCCGGGCCGGGTGCAGCTGGCCGAATCCGTGCTGGATGCTGAGCCGGTCCAGCGGATCGGTGTTGTCCGAGGTCCACACCTGGTCGGTGAGGCGGAGGACGCCCAGGTCGATCCGGCCGCCGCCGCCCGCGCAGGACTCGAAGGCGACCTCGGGGTGGGCGGCGCGCAGGCGCCCCAGCAGTGCGTACAGCCCGTGCACATGCTCGGTCCACAGCCGCTGCGGATAGCCGTCGCCGGGCCAGCCCGCGTCGGTGAAGGACCGGTTGAAGTCCCACTTCACATAGTCGATGGGGGCGCTGCGCAGCAGGGCGTCCATCGACTCCCACAGATGCTCACGGACGTCGGGGCGGGCCAGGTTGAGCACCAGCTGATGGCGGAACTCGGTGCGTACCCGGCCGGGGTGGTGCTGGACCCAGTCGGGGTGGGCGCGGTAGAGGTCGCTGTCGGCGTTGACCATCTCCGGCTCGACCCAGATGCCGAACCGCATGCCCCGTGCGCGCACCTCCTCGGCCAGCGGTTTCAGACCGTGTGGAAAGCGGTCCGGGTTGGGGGTCCAGTCGCCGAGCCCGGCCCGGTCACCGGTCCGTGCCCCGAACCAGCCGTCGTCGACGACGAACAGCTCAACGCCCAGGTCGGCGGCGAGCCCGGCCAGCCTGAGCTGCTGCTCCTCGCCGACATCGAACTCGGTGGCCTCCCAGGAGTTGTAGAGCACCGGCCGCAGGGCGTCGGCGTCCGGGATGACATGGGCGAGCTGCCAGGAGTGCCAGGCGCGGCTGGCGGCCCCGAAGCCGCCGTCGGTCCACAGCCCCGCGAAGGCCGGGGTGGTGAAGGACTCCCCCGGTGCCAGCATCAGCTGGCCGGAGTCGTCGTGGCCCACCCCGCCGACCGTCTGGACGGCTCCGTCGGACAGCTGCTGGACGGCGATCCGCCAGGACCCGGACCAGGCGAGCGCACAGCCGTAGACCTCACCGCTCTCCTCGGTGGCGTCGCCGCCGTCCAGCGCGACCCAGGGCAGATGGTGGTGGCTGGTGTGGCCGCGGCGGCTGCCGATCACCTTCTCACCGGGGGTGAGATCGGTCCGGGCGATCCGGCTCTCCGCCGCCCAGCGCCCGTACAGATGGGTCAGCCGCCAGCGGTCGCGGGCCGGAAGCGACCAGGCCGCTGAGTCGGCGCGCAACAGCTCCAGCGGGGGGTGGTCCGCGGTGCCGGTGTGGCGGAGGGTGGCCCAGCGCTCGAGGACGTCGCCGTCGTCGCGCATCCGGTAGTGGAGGGTGATCCCGAGGTGGTGCAGCGGATCGTGGAAGCGCAGCGCGAGGCCGTCCTCGCCGACGGCGCTGTGCTCGAAGCGCCACTCGGTGCCGCGGATGCCGGAGGTGCCGGGGGTGCGCACGGACAGGGCGGGGCGGACGAAGCGCGGCCCGCCCTCGACCGGATACTCCTCGCGCCCGTCCAGCGGGGATTCGAAGCCGCGCTCCGGGGGGCCGGGCTCGGCGGCGAGGGCTTCGGCGTCCTCGACCGCGATCCGCGGACCCCAGTGGAGGTGGAGCAGTTCATCGCGGTCGGTGAGATGGAGGGCGTAGCTGCTGCGCCGCCCCGACAGCGCCCAGACCCGACCGTTTCCGCCGATATCAATCATCACACTTCCCCAATTCTCAACAGGCATCAACAGGATCGGGGAGCTGAGCCGGTACGGCAATGCCCCCGCGCGGTTCCGCGGGGCTGATTGCCCTGTGCACCCATGTCGTATGGTCGGCAGAACCCGCCCCGCCGGTCAGAGGTCCGGGCGGCCGAACCCGAGGAGCGCCCGTGACGCAGCAGCCCCCGCAGGTCCCCCAGGCCGTACTGGTGGGGGTACGCAACTTCCGTGATCTGGGCGGGCTGCCGACCGCCGACGGCCGGCGGCTGCGCCACGGTGTGCTGTTCCGCAGTGGCCATCTGGCCCATGCCACGGAGGAGGACACCGTCTTCCTCGACTCGCTGAAACTGCACACCGTCTTCGACTTCCGCAACGCGGCCGACATCAAGCTGGAGGGGCCGGACGTCACGCTGAAGGGCGTGCGCAACGTCAATCTCCCGCTGTCCGACCCGGCGGACGGCGCCGGGTTCTGGACGATGGTGCGCGAGGGCGACCTCAACACCCTGCGGCAGCTGCTGGACGAGGGGCGTGCCGCGCAGCGGATGATCGATTCCTACCGGACCATCATCACCGCCCGGCTCGGTGAGCACAGCCGGATGCTCAGCGCCATCGCGGAGGACAGTTCCCCGGTGCTGATGCACTGTTCCGCGGGCAAGGACCGGGCGGGTCTGTCGATCGCGGTGACCCTGCTCGCCCTCGGTGTGGAGCGGGACGTCATCGAGGCCGACTACCTGGAGTCGGCCGCCGCCCACCGCCGTTACAAGATCTGGCGCAAGGGCGGGGGCGAGGACACCATGTCACCGGAGGTGCTGGCGCTGCTCCTCCCGCTGTTCGACGCCCGCCTCGAGTATCTGTCGGCCGCCTTCACCACGATCGAGGAGACCTGGGGCGGCACCGAGCGCTATCTCACCGAGGGGCTCGGGTTGACCGCCCCGCAGCGCGAGCGGCTGCGGGAGCGGCTGCTCACCGGCTGACGCGCCCCAGCGCTCCGCGGGAAGTGTGGCGGCTGCCGTCATATGTCCGCGGCTGCCTCGTGGCTGGTCACGCAGTTCCCCGGCCGGGGGCGCGGTCACGGACGCGGGCCGGGAAGTCCCGGCCCGCCCGGCTCAGTTGCCCGGTCCGAGGCGCGGCTGCGGTCGCCCCGGGCGGCGCGGCGCGAACATGCTGTCCGCACCCTCCTCGGGCTCGGTCACCCAGCCAGCCGCCAGCACCAGACCGGTGGCGCGGTGGACGGCCAGGAAGCCGAACGGCCGGTCGTAGTCGACGCTGAGCAGCTTCGCCTTCTGCGTCCGCTGCGGTACCCCGCCCGGATTGATCGCGAACGCGGTCACGGCCGCCGCGAAGAACCCTTCCCGGCTGAACGAGGCCGTCATGGACTGTCCCCCGGAGGACACGGCCAGCGGGTAGTCGCTGATCCCGGGGAAGTGCCCCCGGCTGTCGTCCTGCGCGGACCGCAGCCCGAACAACTCCGCGTTGTCCATGAGATCGTGCTCGGCCCGCACCGTGAACTGCGGGACGTCGAGCACCAGGAAGGACGTGGGGTCCATGCTGGTGATCTCCCTGACCTTGACGCCAGGGGCCGCGTCGCCCAGCGGCAGCTGCGAACCGGACAGGCCGGGTCGGCCGACCGCGGTGATCGCCGCCTCCAGGACCTCGGCACCTCCGACGTCCTCGCCGCCGAGCACCAGATGGACGTCCAGGCCGTTGTCGCCCGCGACCCCGGAGAAGGTCAGCGGTCCGGCCGGGGTGTCCTGGACAACCTTGAGGGTTCCGTCGAGATCGGTGGTACGGCGGGTGAGTCCGGCGAGCGACCGCTCGGCCCAGGGGCCGCCGGAGGGGCACATCCACCCCGTCTCGAACGGCTGCACCCAAGTGGTCCTCAGCATCAGCGCACCGGCCAGGACCAGCACGGTGCTCGAGGTCACCGGGACCGGCATCCGCGCGATCTCGCCCCGGGTCTGCCCGGCGGCCCAGGCGTCCAGCTCCTTGCGGTCCCGCTCGCAGTCGCCGGTCAGCATGCCGCGTACACCCGGCGGCAGCTCCGCCTCCCACTCGGGCTTGATGGCGAGGTTCTGCTTGGTCCACAGCCCGGTGGCCGCGTCCACGCCGTCCATCGCGGCCAGCGCCCCGACAAGTTCGCGGCCCAGCGCCGTCGCGCCGTCCGCGCTCACCCCCAGCGCGCCTTCCAGCTCGGCGCGGGCCGGGCCGCCGGACCCGCCCGCGAGCAGCGCCAGCAGCGTCCACACCCCGGCCCCGGTGAAGACGGTGCCCTCGCCCGCCACCGCGCGACCCGCCCAGCGCGCGGTCAGGGTGTTGACGGCCCCCACCGTGGTCGTGTCCAGCATCGCCCGTTCCCCCATCGGTTCAGCGGTGGGCCACCGCCTGCTTGACGAGAGTCCGCCCGAACTCCCACATCAGACCGCCGCCCGCGTGTGCGTCGTCCATGACCGCCGTGAACGCCCCGACGAAACGGTCCACTTCCCGCTCGCCGATGATCAGCGGCGGGATCAGCTTAATCACCTCCAGATGGTCACCGGAGACCTGGGTGAGGATGCGATGGCGCTGGAGCAGCGGAGCGACCACCATCTGCGCGAACAGCCCCTTGCGCGCGGCCTGGAGCATCGCCCAGCGGCTGCGCAGCCCGAGCGAGGAGGGCCTGCCGAACTCGATGCCGATCATCAGGCCACGGCCGCGCACATCGTGCAGCAGCTCATAGCGGTCCACCAGGGCGGTGAGCCGCTCACGCAGGAGATCGCCGGTGCGCCGGGCGTTGGCGACGATCTGCTCGTCCTCCATCACCGACAGGACGGCGAGCCCGGCCGCCATCGCCTGGGCGTTGGACCCGAAGCTGGCGGAGTGGACCAGCACCCGGTCCATCGAGGAATAGACCCGCTTGAAGATCCAGTCCTTGCCCAGGGTCGCCCCGACCGGCACATAGCCGCCCGACAGCGCCTTGGCCACGCACACCAGGTCCGGTTCGACGCCCTCCTCGTGGCGGTAGGCGAAGAAGTCCCCGGTGCGGCCCAGCCCGGTCTGCACCTCGTCCGCGATCAGCAGGGCCTTGTGGCGGCGCAGCAGCTCCTGGGCGGCGCCCAGAAAGCCCGGCGGTGACGCGTGCACCCCCTTGCCCTGGATCGGCTCGACGATGAGCCCGGCCACGTCCCCGCGCGCCAACTCCCGTTCCAGCGCGGCCAGATCGCCCAGCTCGATCACGGTGTCGGGCAGCAGCGGGGCGAAGCCCTCGCGGAAGCCGCCCTCGCCGTTGACCGACAGCGCGCCGGCGGTCAGCCCGTGGAAGGCGTGCGTGCAGTACAGAACGCGCGGCCTGCGGGTGGCGAAGCGGGCGAACTTCAGCGCCGTCTCCACCGCCTCGGTGCCGCTGTTGCCGAAGAAGACCCGGTCCAGATGCGGGGCGTGGGAGAGCAGCTTCTCGGCGAGCAGTCCGGGCAGCGGCTGGCAGTCGAAACGGGTCAGATCGGCGAGCGAGGCGTCCAGCACATCGTGCAGCGCCTTGCGGACGACCGGGTGGTGACGGCCCAGGCCCATCACCCCGAACCCGGCGAGCATATCCAGGTAGTCCTGGCCCGAGGCATCCCAGAAGTACGCGCCCTCGGCCCGCTCGTAGACCTTGTCGAAGCCGATGGTGTGCAGCATCCGCGGCAGCTGGTGGTTGAGATAGCGGGCGTGCAGGTCGTAGCGCTCACCGGCGCGCTCGGCCAGGAGCCGCCCGAGGTCGAAGCCCGTGCGCTGCTCGGCTGCTGTCATGCCCGGCTCTCCTTGGCGGCGGTGCGGCGGATGGCGCGGCGGGCGCCGCGCGGTGCGTCGGTACGGGCCAGGGCCGCGCCGATCCGGCCCGCGATCTCGGCGGGGGTCAGCCCGATCTCGGCGAGCACCTCGGCGCGTTTGGCGTGCGGCAGAAATTCCTCGGGGATGCCGAACGTCCGTACCGGCAGGTCGACATCGGCGTCGCTCAGCGCCTGGGTCACCGCCGCGCCCACCCCGCCGCTGCGCACGTTGTCCTCGACGACCGCCACCACCGTGTGGCGCGCCGCGAGCCCGGGGAGCGCGGGGTCGACCGGCTTGACCCAGCGCGGATCCACCACCGTGCAGTGGATACCGCGCTCGGCCAGCAGCTCGGCGGCGCGCAGCCCGGTGGCGGCCATGACTCCGGCCGTCACCAGCAGCACATCGCCGCCGTCGGGCGCGTCGCGCCGCAGCACGTCCATCCCGCCGACCCGGTCCAGCGCCGGAATCGCCGCGCCCACCGACTCCTTGGGGAAGCGGACGACGGTCGGCGCGTCGTCCACCGCGACCGCCTCGCGCAGCAGGGCGCGGAGCCGGTCGGCGTCGCGCGGGGCGGCGATCCGCAGCCCCGGCACCACCTGGAGCACGGACATGTCCCACATGCCGTTGTGGCTGGGCCCGTCGGTGCCGGTGACACCGGCCCGGTCCAGCACGAAGGTGACCCCGCAGCGGTGCAGAGCGACATCCATCAGCACCTGGTCGAAGGCGCGGTTGAGGAAGGTGGCGTAGACGGCGACGACCGGGTGCAGACCGCCGGTGGCCAGCCCGGCCGCGGAGACCGCGGCGTGCTGCTCGGCGATGCCCACGTCCCACACCCGCTCCGGGTACGCCTCGACGAAGCCGGTGAGGCCGACCGGGTCCAGCATGGCGGCGGTGAGGGCGACCACATCGGGCCGCTCGGCCCCGATCCGCACCATCTCCTCGCCGAACACCGAGGTCCACGAGCACCCGCCGGACGGGATGAGGGGCGCGCAGGTGAGCGGGTCCATGGCGGCCACGGTGTGGAACCGGTCGGCCTCGTCCTCCAGGGCGGGCCGGTAGCCGCGGCCCTTCTCGGTGAGGCAGTGGACCAGGACCGGGCCGTGGAACCGCCTGGCACGGCGCAGCGCGGACTCCACGGCCTCGGTGTTGTGTCCGTCGATGGGTCCGACGTACTTCAGCCCCAGGTCCTCGAACATGCCCTGCGGCGCCACGGCTTCCTTGAGCCCCTTCTTGGCGCCGTGCAGCGATCCGTACAGCGGCTGGCCGACCACGGGGGTGCGGCGCAGGACGTCCTTGCCCCAGGCCAGCACGCGTTCATAGCCGTCGGTGGTGCGGAGGGTGGCGAGGTGGTCGGCGAGGCCGCCGATGGTGGGCGCGTAGGAGCGCTCGTTGTCGTTGACCACGATGATCAGCGGCCGGTCCCGGGCGGCGGCGATGTTGTTGAGGGCCTCCCAGGCCATCCCGCCGGTCAGCGCGCCGTCGCCGATGACGGCGACCACATGCCGGTCGGTCCTGCCGTACACCTCGTTGGCCTTGGCGAGCCCGTCGGCCCAGCCCAGCACGGTGGAGGCATGGCTGTTCTCGATGACGTCGTGCTCGGACTCGGCGCGCGACGGATAGCCGGAGAGGCCCCCCTTGTGGCGCAGCTTGGAGAAGTCCTGGCGGCCGGTGAGCAGCTTGTGGACGTAACTCTGGTGGCCGGTGTCCCACAGGATGCGGTCCGCCGGTGAGTCGAAGACACGGTGCAGTGCTATGGACAGCTCGACCACGCCCAGATTGGGGCCGAGATGGCCTCCGGTCCTGGCCACGGCGGTGATCAGGAACGCTCTGATCTCCTCGGCGAGCGCGGCCAGTTCCTCTCCGGTCAGCGCGGTGAGGTCGTGCGGGCCCCGGATGTTCTCCAACAACGACATGCTTGGATCCCCTCCTCGTGTGTCAGCTCACGGTGACGTCCGGGGTACCCGAGGGATCCCCGTTGTCCTCCATGCGCCGCGCGATTTTCCTGGCTTCCTCGATCAGGGTCTCCACGATCTTGGACTCGGGCACGGTCTTGATGACCTCGCCCTTGACGAAGATCTGGCCCTTGCCATTGCCGGAGGCCACACCGAGGTCCGCCTCCCGCGCCTCACCGGGACCGTTGACCACACAGCCCATCACGGCGACACGCAGCGGCACCTCGAGGCCGTCCAGACCCGCGGTGACCTGGTCGGCGAGCTTGTAGACATCCACCTGGGCGCGGCCGCAGGAGGGGCAGGAGACGATCTCCAGACGGCGCTGGCGCAGGTTCAGCGACTCCAGGATCTGGATGCCGACCTTGACCTCCTCCGCCGGAGGCGCCGACAGGGAGACGCGAATGGTGTCGCCGATGCCCTCGCTGAGCAACGCGCCGAAGGCCACCGCCGACTTGATCGTTCCCTGGAACGCCGGACCGGCCTCGGTCACCCCCAGGTGCAGCGGGTAGTCGCACTGCGCGGCCAGCTGACGGTAGGCATTGACCATCACCACCGGGTCGTTGTGCTTCACCGAGATCTTGATGTCCCGGAAACCGTGCTCCTCGAACAGCGAGCACTCCCACAGCGCCGACTCCACCAGCGCCTCCGGCGTGGCCTTGCCGTACTTCTCCAGCAGCCGCTTGTCCAGCGACCCCGCGTTCACCCCGATCCGGATCGGCACCCCGGCGTCCGAGGCCGCCTTGGCGATCTCCTTGACCTTGTCGTCGAACTGCCGGATGTTCCCCGGATTCACCCGCACCGCCGCACACCCGGCATCGATCGCCGCGAACACGTACTTCGGCTGGAAGTGAATATCGGCGATCACCGGGATCTGCGACTTCCGCGCGATCACCGGCAGCGCCTCGGCATCGTCCTGCGAGGGGCACGCCACCCGCACGATCTGGCAGCCGGAGGCGGTGAGCTCCGCGATCTGCTGGAGGGTGGCGCCGATGTCCGCGGTCACCGTCGTCGTCATCGACTGCACCGACACCGGAGCGTCACCGCCCACCGCCACCGACCCGACCTGGAGGCGGCGTGAGCGGCGGCGTGGGGCGAGCGGCCTGCCCGGTACCGCGGGCAGGCCGAGTGAGACGGGCTCCCCTGCGCTCATGGCGTCACCGGCCCCCTGTGGCGGTCTCCCGCGCGGCGCGCAGCGACTCCTTGAGCGAGCTCATGGTGGCCAGGACGGCGGTGGGCTCGTAGCCGCAGTGAGCCATGCAGTTCTCGCAGCGCGGGTCCTTGCCGCGGCCGTAACTGTCCCAGTCGGTCTCCTCCACCAGCTGACGGTAGGTGGGCACATAGCCGTCGCTCATCAGATAGCAGGGGCGCTGCCAGCCGAAGAGCGAGTAGTTGGGGATGCCCCACGCGGTGCACGGGAAGTCCGTTCTGCCCTCGAGGAAGTCCAGGAACAGCGGACTGTGATTGAGCCGCCAGCGGCGGCGGTTGCCGCCCGCGAACGCTTTTCTGAACAGCTCTCGGGTCTGCTCGACACCGAGGAAGTGCTCCTGGTCGGGCGCCTTCTCATAGGCATAGGCGGGCGAGATCATCATCTCGTCCACCTTGAGGTCGTCGTTGAGGTAGTTGAGCACGTCGATGACGGTCTGCGGGGTGTCGGTATTGAAGAAGGTGGAATTGGTGGTGACCCGGAAGCCCCGCCGCTTCGCCTCCTTGATGGCCGCCACCGCCTCGTCGAACACCCCCTCCTTCGCCACCGATTCGTCGTGCCGCTCCCGCAGCCCGTCGATGTGCACGGCGAAGGCGAAGTACGGGGAGGGGGTGAACAGATCCATCTTCTTGCGCAGCAGCATCGCGTTGGTGCACAGGAACACGTACTTCCGCCGGGCCACCAGCTGCTGGGTGATCTCGTCGATCTGGGGGTGCATCAGCGGTTCACCACCCGCGATGGAGACCATGGGCGCCCCGGACTCCAGCACCGCGCCCACCGCCTGCGCGACCGGCATCCGCTGCTTCAGCACCCCGGCCGGGTGCTGGATCTTTCCGCAGCCCTCACACTTGAGATTGCAGGCGAAGAGCGGCTCGAGCTCCACGATCAGCGGGAACTTGTCCCGGCGCTTGATCACCTTCTGGTCAAAGAGATACGTCGCGACCCGGATGGTCTGTCGGAGAGGCATGGCCATCTAGCTCACCTCCTGGGAGCAGCGATTTGCGGTGCCAGTCGAAAAATGCGGGAAGAACGGTCCGTAGTACCCGGAAGGCAGATATTCCACCGCGCAGCGTGCCGATCCGGACGAGTTCATGTTCCGGGGCGTCCACGACCACCCGTACGGCCGCAACCGGGCGGGCGCCCTGGCGCACGGCGCTGCGCAGGGTGGCGGCGGACTCCATGTCCACCGCGATGGCGCCGGTGGAGTGCAGCGCGGCCCGTTCCGCACCCCGCACCACATGGTTGGATCCGGCCACCGGGCCAATGTGCACGGTCCGCCGCGGGCCGCGCGGGGGCTCGGACGGCACCAGATGTGACAGGGCGTCGGCGAGGAACGCGGTGCCGGCGCACACGGTGCGCCCGGCCGGGTCGCGGGTCTCGTCGGCGACCACCAGATCCCCCGGGTGCATCCCGGGGGCGAGTCCGGCGCAGAAGCCGGTGGCGACAACGGCGGTGGGGACCGCGGGGGCGTCGGAGGTCCCGGCCAGCGCTCGGGCCACCGCCCGCTCGGCGGCCTGCGGCCCCATCCCGGTGCGCAGCACGGTCACCGGTCCGGCGGCCCCGTCCGCGTCGCCTCCCCGAAGGGCGAACCGCTCGATGCCGAGCGCACAGGCGATCAGCAGCGGCGGGCCCGCGGGGTCCGGGGCCGGTCCGGCGGACATCAGGATCTCCGCGGCCGCGCCCCGGTGGCCTCGTCATGGACGAATCGCCCGAGTGCCGTGAGGGGGAAGACCTGCCGGTACAGGTGGTAGTTGATGGAGAAGTCCCAGGGGAAGCCGGTGCCGGTGAAGTACGGCTCGTCCCAGGAGCCGTCCGCCGCTTGTGTGGCGGCCAGCCAGCCGACCCCGCGCTCGACGGCCTTGCTCTCCCGCTCCCCCGCCGCCAGCAGCGCCAGCAGCGCCCACGCGGTCTGGGAGGCGGTGGAGGCGCCCCGGCCGATCCATTCCGGGTCGGGGTAGGAGCGCTGGTCCTCACCCCAGCCACCGTCCTCGTTCTGCACACTCTCCAGCCAGCGCACCGCGCGGCGGACGGCCTGGTGGGACGCGGGGACGCCGGCGGTGATCAGCGCCGGGACGACGGACCCGGTGCCGTAGACGTAGTTGGTGCCCCAGCGGCCGAACCACGCCCCGCTGGGTTCCTGGTCGGCCAGCAGCCAGGCGATGCCGCGCCGGGTGCGGGCGTCGTAGGACCGGCCCTCGTGGGCGAGCATCTCCACGACATGCGCGGTGACATCGGCCGACGGCGGGTCGATGACCTCCCCGAAGTCGCAGAACGGCAGCCGGTTGGGCAGCGGGCTGGTGTTGTCGACGTCGAAGGCGCCCCAGGCGCCGTTCTTCGACTGCATCCCGAGCGTCCAGCGCATACCGCGCCGCACCGCCGCCTCGATCCGCTCGGGCTCGGGGTGGTCGACCCGGCGCAGCGCCAGGATGACTTCGGCGGTGTCGTCGATATCGGGGTAGTTGTCGTTGTGGAATTCGAAGGCCCAGCCGCCGGAGGGCAGTCCGGGCCGCCGCACCGACCAGTCGCCGGGCCGGTCGATCTGCTCGGCGAGCATCCAGTCGGCGGCCTTGACCAGCGCCGGGTGACCGGGCTCGAGTCCGGCGTCGGCGAGCGCGATGGCGGCCAGACAGGTATCCCAGACCGGGGACTGACAGGCTTCGATCATGCGGCTGCCGTCCTCCCGCCACACCGCGAAGCGGTCCAGCGAGGCGAGCCCGGCGCGCATCACCGGGTGGTCGAGGTCGTAGCCGAGGAGGTGGAGGGCGATCAGGGAGTAGACGGCGGGCGGCTGGATACCGCCCCAGCAGCCGTCGTTCTCCTGCCGTTCGACGATCCAGCGGGCACAGGAGCGCAGCGCGGCCCGGCGCAGCGGTCCGACGGCCACCTTGCGGTAGGCGTGCAGGGCCCGGTCCAGCCGCTGGAAGGCGCCGTTCCAGGAGGCGATGGGGGCGGGGCGGCGCGGTGGTCTCGGCCGCCGGGGATCGGTGTGCAGCTCATCGAGGGGGAACGGGGCGGGGCGCACGGGGCGGTGGGCGGAGACGATGGTGAGCGGGACGATGGTCTGCCGGGCCCAGCAGCCGAAGTCGTAGATGTTGAGCGGGAGCCACTTCGGGAAGTAGATGATCTCGGGTGGCAGCTCGGGCAGGTCCTCCCAGCGCCACCAGCCGAAGAGGGCCAGCCAGATGCGGGTGAAGACGCGGCTGCGGGCGATACCGCCCTCCGCGCGCACCCAGGCGGAGGCCGCGGCCATATGGGGGGCGTCCGGCTCGTCCCCGGCCAGCCGGAGGGCGACATACGCCTCGATGGTGGCGGACAGCTCGGGCGGGCCGCCGTGGAAGGTGGCCCAGGTGCCGTCCTCGCACTGCTGGGCACGCAGATGGCGGGCCGCGGCGTCGAGGAGGCGGGCGTCCGGGATCCCCAGGAACTGCCGGAGCATCAGGTCCTCGGCGTCCATGGTGACGTTGGTCTCGAGGTCGCCCTTCCACCAGCCCCGCTCGTCCTGGCGGGAGAGCAGATGGTCGACCGCTCGGGCCGTCGCCTTCCGTGCGGCCTCTAACGTCTCGGACTCGGGTGACTCGGAGGACTGGACGGTTGTCGCTGTCATGGCTTCCCCTCTGCAGTGTGCGATCTCTGCCGTCGTTGGGGCCTCGAGTCGGCCGACCCCGGCTGGGGGCCGGCCGGCGACTGCGAGCTAGGCGCGGCGAAAGGCGATCATCTCTCTCGTACGATGACAAAGTCGGCAAGCGCCACGAACTGGGCGCGGACGGCGGCGGGCATGTCCACCCTGTCGAGCGCCTCCATGGCGGTCGCGTGCTGGCGGCGGGCCTCCTTCGAGGTCCAGTCCCGGCCCCCGGCCTGCTCGATCAGCGCGGCGCGGGTGGCGAACTCCTCCTCGGAGAAGTCGGCGAACTCCGCGTCCGGCTTGTGCGCGTCGGTCGCGAGGATCTGGGCCAGGTGCTCGGAGTCGGGTCCGCCCGCGGCCAGGGCGGCGACCACCGGCAGGGACTTCTTGCGCTGACGCAGATCGCTCCAGGTGCGCTTGCCGGTGGCCTCCGGGTCACCCCAGATGCCGAGCAGGTCGTCGACGGCCTGGAACGCCAGCCCCAGGTGGTAGCCGTAGCGCTCCAGGGCGTCGGCGGTGCGGTCGTCGGCCCCGCCGAGGACGGCGCCGATGGAGGCGGCGCAGGCGAGCAGCGCGCCGGTCTTGTTGCCCTCCATCTCCAGGCACTCCTCGACGGTCACCCGCTCGCGGTGCTCGAAGGAGATGTCCTGGGCCTGGCCGTCGATCAGATCCCGGGAGGCGGAGGCGAGCCGGCGGGTCGCCCGCCCGGCCTCCGCGGTGCCGAGCTCCAGCAGTATTTCGTTGGCCAGCGCGAACAGCGCGTCCCCGACGAGGATGGCCTGCGCCGGTCCGTGCAGCTTCCATACGGTGTCGCGGTGGCGGCGCTGCTCGTCGCCGTCCATCAGGTCGTCGTGGAGCAGCGAGAAGTTGTGGACCAGTTCGACCGCGACCGCGCCGGGCACGCCGGTCTCCGGGGCGGCGCCCGCCGCCTCGGCCGACAGCAGCGCCAGCGCGGGGCGGACGGCCTTGCCGCCGTCGCCCGCGGTGGGGCGGCCCTCGGCGTCGATCCAGCCGAAGTGGTAGGCGGCGACGGTGTCCATGGGTGGGGCGAGCCGGCCCACGGCTGCGCGCAGCACCGGCGTGGCAAGCGTACGGCCGCGCTCCAGCAGCGCGTTCACGCTCGCTGTGTCGACAGCTGGGGTCGCCGGGGTCACGGTCTCTCCTCTGTTTTCTGTGGTGATGCTCATGCCGCCTCCTCGGGCGGCCCCCCGCCAGGGGCGGGGAGCTGATTCACATGCTGGCGGCCGATGTCGGAGAGGGCCGCGCGGGCAGCGGACAGCCCGCTGCGCACGGCGCCCTCCATGGTCGCGGGCCAGCCGGTGGCGGTCCACGCACCGGCCAGGTAGAGGCCGGGCGCGTTCGTACGGGCGGTCGGCCGCAGACGGCCGACGCCGGGAACGGGGGCGAACGTGGCGGTGCGCTCCCGGGTGACGAAGAAGTCCCGCACCCCGGCGCCGCGGGCGGCGGGCAGCAGCCGCTCCAGTTCGGGCAGATAGCGGACGCGTAGCTCGGCCACCGGACGGTCGATCTCGTCGTGGGCGGCGGACTGCGACACCGCCAGGTACTGGCTCTGCCCGGCCCCGGGGGCCTGCCGCAGCCCGGAGGCGTCCGTGCGGTCGAAGACCCACTGGACGGGGCTGCCGAGGGCGGCGAAGAACGGGCGGCGCAGCACGGTGCGGTCGTAGATCACATGCAGATTGAGGATGGGCGCGGTGCCGATGCGCAGCAGCCGGTCCGGGTCGTCGAGGGAGCCGTCGGGCAGCAGGGCGTGGGCGTCGTGCTGCGGTACGGCGAACACCACGGTGTCCGCGTCCTCCAGCGGCCGCGCGGGGACGGTCCCGTCGGCGAGGTGCGGGCGCCAGCGGCCCTCGGGGGTGCGGATGACGGCGGTCACCCGGGTGCGCAGCTCGGTGCGGACGCCCGCGGTGTCCAGCGCGGCACGGGCGAGGGTGTGGTGCAGTTCACCGAGGGGGGCGCGGGCCCAGCCGATGTCGGCGGCGCCGGGCCGGGAGAGCAGCCCGGTCTTGAAGACCATGGCGGCCAGACCCAGCGAGGCGTGGCGGGCGGTGGCGTTGAGCGTGGCCACGCCGACCAGGTCCCACAGCGCCTCGACGGCGCGCGGCGACTGGCCGTGGCGGTGCAGCCAGCTCGCGAAGTCCTCGCCGTCCAGGGCCGGGTCCTCGGGGTCCAGCCGTCCCAGGGCGAGCGCGGCGCGGCCCACCCGGGCGCGCTCGGCGAAGGTGAGATGCGGATAGGAGGCGAGGCTCGCGGCGAGGTGCAGCGGCACCGGCAGGGCGGTGCGGCGCAGCCGCCCGAGCCGCCGCCCCGGGCGGCCCGAGGCATCCAGTACGGGTACGTCCAACCGGCCCTGGAGCGGGGCGAGTTGAGCCGCGTCCAGCCGGTCGAGGAACCACCGGTAGGCGGTGCAGCACCGCAGATAGACATGCTGGCCGTTGTCGACGGTCAGCTCGCCCGCGGATGACGAGCGGCGGAAGGAGAAGGCCAGGCCGCCCAGGCGGGGGCGCCCCTCGAGGAGCGTCACCCGCATCCCGGCGTCGGCGAGGGCGAGCGCCGCCGTCGTACCGGCGAGACCGCCGCCGATCACCAGGGCGCCGCGGCCGCGCGCGGTGCCCTCCGCCAGGGGCCCGCCCCGGTGGCCGGGGTGGGTGAGGGGGGCCGTCATGAGACCGTCCCCCCGGCCCGGCGGCGCGCGACCGCGCGGGCGTCGAGTCCGGCCAGCCCGCGCACGGCGACATACGCCTTCTCGTGGGCGGGCAGCGAAACGCGGCCGCGCAGGACGGCCGCGGGGTCCCGGGCGATACGGTCCAGAAGTCTGCGGTAGATCCCCGCCATGGCGGCCACGCACGCCCCGCTGCGGCGGTCCAGCAGCGGCAGCAGCCGGAAGCCGTCGTCGAACAGCGCCCTGGCCCGTCGCACCTCGAAGTGGACCAGGCCGGTGAAGTCGGCGTCGTGCGGGGCGGTGGAGCGGCGGAACGCGCCGGAACAGCCGAACTTGGCCAGGTCCTCGGCGGGCAGATAGGTCCGCCCGGCGGCGGCGTCCTCCCGGACGTCCCGCAGGATGTTGGTCAGCTGGAGGGCGAGGCCGAGGGTGTCGGCGTACTCGGGAGCGCGCCCGAGCTCGTCCTCGCTGTGTCCGGCGGCGGGCACGGTCCCGAAGACACCGAGCGAGAGCCGCCCGATGGCGCCCGCCACACAGCGGCAGTAGACCTTGAGGTCGTCCCAGGTCTCGTAGGTCTGCCCGGCCACGTCCATCAGCACGCCGTCGATCAGCTCCTCGAGCCCGCCGAGCGGGATGGGGAAGCGGTGGGCGGCGTGGGCGAGCGCGACGGCGACCGGATCGGTGTCGTCCTCGTCGATCCCGCCGTTCCTGATCCGGCCGAGCAGGGTGCGGGTGCTCGCGAGCCGGGCCCGCTTGGCGTCGGCGTCGAGGGTGCCGTCGCCGATGTCGTCGATCCTGCGCGAGAAGGCGTAGAGCGCCGACATGGCGTGCCGCTTGTCGGTGGGCAGCAGCCTGATGCCGTAGGCGAAGTTGCGGGCCTGGTGCCCGGTCACGGCCTCGCAGTAGCGGTACGCCGCAAGCACTGGCGCGGACGCGTGCGGAGATCCGTTCACGGTCCGGCTCACCCCTCTCTTCGCAGTGTCGCCCCCACCTCGCGCAGCAGGCTGAGCTTGGTGGGCCTGGGCGGTCCAGGGAGTACGTCATGTCCCGTGGCCGCGACCGCCCGCAAGGCGGCCCTCCCCCCGGCCACGAATCCGGCCAGCAGCACCTTGAGCCTGCCGTGGACGCTACCCACCAGCGGGGTGCCTTCATTCAGCAGGGCCTCAGCGCGTTCCGCCTCGTACGCGACCAGGGCACGCACCGATGTGCCGCCCCTGGGGGCGGCGAGATCGGCCTCGGTCACCCCGAAGCGTTTCATGTCCTCGGCGGGGAGGTAGACGCGGTCCCTGCGGAGGTCCTCGGCCACGTCCTGGAGGTGCTCGACGATCTGGAGAGCGGTGCAGATCGCGTCGGAGCGGCGGATCCGCTCGGGGCTCGCGGTGCCGGTGATGCCGAGGACGAGCCGCCCCACCGGGTTGGCGGACAGCTCGCAGTAGTCCAAGAGCTCCTGGTAGCCGGCGTACCGCCGGACCCGCTGGTCCTGGCGGTTGGCCTCGATCAGGCCGAGGAAGGGCCCGGGGGTGAGGCCATGGCGGTGGACGGTGGGGCGCAGAGCGCGCAGCAGCGGATGGCGCGGGGTGGCGGTGGCGTCGAAGACCCGGTACAGATCCGCCTCGAAGGCGTCGAGCAGGGCGAGGGTGTCGTCCGCGTGGCCGGGGTCGAGGCCGAGCAGCGCGGCGTCGGCACCGCCGGGGGGAAGGTCGCCGTCGCCGATGTCGTCGACCAGCCGGGCGTAGCCGTAGATCGCCATGAGGTCGGTGCGCCAGGCGCGCGGCAGGAAGAAGGGCGCCACCGGAAAGTTCTCGTGCGCGGCCTTGGCGAGCACGGCGCGGGCGGCCTGCTGCTCGACGGTCGGGCTGCTCGACGTGGTAAAGGAACGGCTGCGCTCGCCCTCGACGGTCACCGTGGACAGCCAGGCGTACGGGTGAGGACCAGGACACCCTGCGGATCCCGGCGACCGGGGCCCGTGGGAGCGCTGGAGAGGGGCCGTGTAGCCAATGCCGTCACATCCCCCGTTCTACACCGGTTACCAGGGTCGGCACGATCCGGACACGCCGCGCCACCAGGTCAAGGCCGTCCGGCCCGGAGCCCCCGAACAGGGGACAACGGCCCGGGTCCGACATGATCCGGATGGGCATTGCTCCAGCTTACGCCTCCTGGTGTACAGATGTACGGGAGTACACCCCCATGTGCCCGCTTCATGCCCCGACGCGGGCGCGCACCCGGCCCGGCGCCGGGCCGGGTGCGCGGGGTGACCGGTTCAGGCCACGTCCTCGTAGAACTCGTCGATGTCGAGCACCGTGCAGAGGCTGCGCAGCTCGAACTCGAAGAAGGACTGCCCCTCGGCCAGGGCGAAGGACATATGGCCCAGCGCCTCCATGGAGATCACCCCGTACAGCCGCACCCAGCAGCGGAGCATGACCGCGATGGCGCCGGGCGGCATGTCGACGTCCTGGTCCTCGCTGAGGGTGGCCAGCTGGCGGGCGAGCCCGGCGTCGAGCTCCTCGCCCTCGGGGGCGGGGAAGCCGCGCAGCCGCCACAGGTCGGAGACCAGATCGGAGAAGACGGAGCCGAGGACCAGCCCCATATGGCGCTCGGGCTTGGTCTCCCCCCGGCCGAGCCCTGGGGCCCACGGCCCCAGGATGAGACCGAACTCATGGGGGTGCTTGATCGCCCAGACCCGCATCGCCCGGGAGCCGCTGATCAGCCTGCGGCCGGGCTCGTCCTCCGGGAGCTTGCCGAGGACCCCGCGCATGAAGCGGGCCATCTCCTCGAAGATGTCCACCCGCAGCTGGAGGATGAGCGCGTCACGGCTACTGAAGTAGCGGTAGACAGCCGGCGCGGTCATGCCCATCTCACGGGCGATGGCCCGGATGGTGACATTCTCCGGACCCTCCTGGACCAGGAGCGTCCGGGCCACGTCCTTGATCTCACGGATGGTCGCGATGCGCAGCCGCTCGCGCCGTGAGTACGGTGCGACGTGCGCTTCCCCTGGCGACACGCGTCCCCCTCCCTGATGCCCCCGCCGCTCGGCAAACCGGCGTCCAGGCACACGATACAGCGCCTCTGTTTAGTGAACAGCAGCAGCGGCGGTGCCGCTGGTTCACACATGAGGACGATGGCGTCCCGGTGACCGCTCCGGACCGGCCGCCGGGCTCGTCTGACGGCCGGTCGGACATCTTCCGGCACCTCCTCCGCGCCTCCCACATCCATCCACAGTCAATCAGTTCGAGAGACAGAATCCACACCGTGGACATGCGTTCAGGGGTTCCCTCCCCCAGTTCACCAGGGCAAGACTGGCTACCCGCCAGTCAACGTATGTGACCGGCCATGTAAGCAGTTGACAGGCGCCATTGGCGCCGCTCTATAGTGAACACTCGTAGCTGAGGTGAATTTGATTCTTGCTCATCTCGCGACACCTGACGGGCGCAACGGAATGGGGGGCTCCAATTCGTTCCGCGCCGTGACGTCAGGAGCAAAGTGAAGACACGGGGGGATACGTGCACACGCGATCATTGCCCGATCTGGTCGACGGCTGCCTTGATGGGGATCAGGGCTGCTGGAATCAGATCGTCGAGCGGTATGCGCCGCTTATCTGGGCCATTGCCCGCTCTCATCGACTCAGCCCGGCCGACTGCTCGGACGTCAGCCAGGCCACCTGGCTGAAGGTCGTCCAGCACCTGGACACGCTGCGCTCGCCCGAGCGCCTGGCCCAGTGGATCTCCACCGCGGCACGCCGGGAGAGCCTCAAGCATCTGGAGAAGTCGGGGCGGAACATCCCGGTCGGCGGCGCCGAGGCATTCGACCGGCCCGAGACCTCGGGACAGCAGCCCGAGGACGCCGCACTGGCCCGGGAGCGCGACGACGAGGTCTTAACGGCCTTCTGCGCACTCACCCCGAAATGCCAGGCACTGCTGGGGCTGCTGGTGACGGATCCGCCGCTGTCCTATGACGAGATCAGCGAGACGCTTGCCATGCCGCGCGGTTCCATCGGGCCGATCAGGTCACGCTGTCTCGCACATTTGAAAAAGATCCTCCAGGAACAAGGACGGATGGCGAAAAGCGATTCCGCCCTTGTCTCCCAGATTCGGGCCGCCGGGCTACGGGCATACGCCGTGAACCGCCGGACTATGCCTGAGAATGGACCGAACGGCTCTCGTGGACCTCGTCCTTCGAGCCCTCCGTCACATCTTCCGCATTCTCGCCCGCATCGCGACGAGCCACGTTTTCTCTGAAGAGCGCCTGCGCATTCTCGATCACTTCGCGCGGCACCGGACCGAGAGCATCGGACAGTCGTCCCATCAATTCCGCTTGCTCATGATCCATCGCTACGGCTCCCAACTGCACGACGGGCGAGTGGGTCCCTCACCGCACCTGTCGGCTTCCGATCACTCAGCTGTTCAATCTACAACAATCCATGTCGCCTCACCATGGCGCGTCAGCGTCTGTACGACTCGGTCGAGTTGATACGGGCACGTGCGGCACACTGCGAAGTGTCCTCATGGTGATGGTTGCTCCTCCCGTTGGGCGGACCTGCACGAGCCTGCGTGCCCACCCCTACAGATACGTCATGCGACATCCTGGATACATCGGTTGGATGTTCGAGGGCAACTGGATTCAAGACGAAGGCAGTTGGACACCCCGGCGTACGACGGGGCCCCGCCGGATCAGTCCGGCGGGGCCCCGTCAACAGGCCGAGGGCGGGCGGGACTACTTGCCCGTCTCCTTCTCGTACGCCTTGATGACCTCGTCGGTCGGGCCGTCCATCAACAGCTCGCCCTTCTCCAGCCACAGCACCCGGTCACAGGTGTCCCGGATGGACTTGTTGTTGTGGCTGACGAGGAAGACCGTACCCGCGTCCTTGCGGAGCTCGCGGATCCGGGCCTCGGAGCGCTTCTGGAACTTCCGGTCACCGGTGGCCAGCGCCTCGTCGATCATCAACACATCGTGGTCCTTGGCCGCGGCGATCGAGAAGCGCAGCCGGGCCGCCATACCGGAGGAGTAGGTGCGCATCGGCAGGGTGATGAAGTCACCCTTCTCGTTGATCCCCGAGAAGTCGACGATGTCCTCGTAGCGCTCGCGGATCTGCTCCCGCGACATGCCCATGGCCAGTCCGCCGAGGATCACGTTCCGCTCGCCGGTCAGGTCGTTCATCAGCGCCGCGTTCACACCGAGCAGCGACGGCTGGCCGTCGGTGTAGACCTTGCCGCGCTCGGTGGGCAGCAGCCCCGCGACGGCCTTGAGCAAGGTGGACTTCCCGGAGCCATTGGAGCCGATCAGACCGATCGACTCACCACGGTAGGCAACGAAGGTCACCCCGCGCACCGCGTGCACCTCGCGCATCCCCGGGGCGTTCTTCCGGCGGAGCATCCGGCTGAGGGCCGCGGTGGCGCTGCCCCTGCCCCGCGGGCCGCCGTTGACCCGGTAGACGATGTGCACATCGTCGGCGACGACGGTGGGAATGCGCGCCCCGGCCGCGGTCGTCGACGTGGTCCCGCTCACCGCATCCGCCTTGTCCGCCGTCCCGTCCTTGGCGGCCTTGTCAAGAATCTGCTCAGCCACGGCCGTACTGCTCCTCTGCCTTCCAGAAGTACACGAAGCCACCGGCACCGACCAGCACCGCCCAGCCCAGCGCCAGCGCCCAGACGTGCGGGGGCAGGTTCGCCGAGGAGTAGTCGTTGATCAGCGCGTACCGCATCAGATCCATGTAAACAGCCGCCGGGTTCGCCAGCAGCAGGTCGGAGACCCAGGAGTGCGCCCCGGCCTTGGCGAGCATGTGCTCCAGCGGGTACATCACACCGGACGCGTACATCCAGGTGCGCAGGATGAACGGCAGCAGCTGCGCCAGGTCCGGCGTCTTGGCCCCCATCCGCGCCATGATCAGCGCCAGCCCGGTGTTGAAGAGGAACTGGAGCGCCAGCACCGGGATGATCAGCAGCCAGGACAGCGCCGGGAAGTGCCCGAAGCCCAGCAGCACCACCAGCAGCACGATCATCGAGAACAGCAGCTGCTGGAGCTGCTGGAGCGAGAAGGAGATCGGGAGCGAGGCCCGTGGGAAGTGCAGGGCCCGTACCAGGCCCAGGTTCCCCGAGATCGCCCGGACCCCGGCCATGGCGGAGTTCTGGCTGAAGGTGAAGACGAACACGCCCGTCACCAGGAACGGGATGTACATGTCGTTCTTCATCTCACCCCTGCCGCCCAGCAGGAGGCCGAAGATGAAGAAGTACACCGCGGCGTTCAGCAGCGGGGTCGCCACCTGCCACAGCTGGCCCAGCTTGGCCTGGCTGTACTGGGCGGTGAGCTTGGCCTGCGAAAAGGCCAGGATGAAGTGGCGCCGGCCCCACATCTGCCGGATGTAATCGCCCAGCCCCACCCGGGCACCGCTCACCGACAGCCCGTGCTTCCGGGCCAGCTCGGCCGGGGACAGGCCGTCGTCGGGTGAGGTGGGACTCACGGCGACCGCACTGTCGTGCGTAATCTCGCTCACAGTTGACACTTTCGTCCTCAGGGTGCGCTGACCGGGGCGGCGCCCCGGGTCGCGCCCGATGCGTATCAGTACGAGCTTGTCAGATGACCGGAGGGCGGCCCAGTCGGGTCAGGCGCCATACCGTACGCCACTTCATGGGGCGACGGGGACCGCACGGTGTCTTCCAGCCCTCACGGAACCCTCCCAACCAGGCACGGAGCGCGGTCTTCGACGGCCGCCTGGCCAGGGTGAGCAGCAGCCAGACGCCCAGATAGACCGGCACCAGCAGGGCAGGAAGGTTACGCCGGGCCAGCCAGACCCGGTTGCGGGCCACCATCCGGTGGTAGACCGCGTGCCTGCTCGGGGCGGTGGTCGGATGGTGCAGCACCATGTCCGACCGGTAGTCGATCATCCAGCCGGCATCCAGCGCCCGCCAGGCGAGGTCGGTCTCCTCATGGGCGTAGAAGAAGTCGTCCGGCAACCCGCCGACCTGCTCGAACACCGCGGTGCGGACCGCATTGGCACCGCCCAGGAAGGTGGTGACCCGGGAGGACCGCATCGGGTCCGAGGCGCGCAGCCGGGGTACATGACGACGCTGGGTGACACCGGTGTCGGGGTCGGCGATCCGGAACGAGATGATCCCGAGCTCCGGATCCGCGGTGAACGCCTGACGGCACAGTTCCGCCGTGTCGACACCGGGCAGCAGCCCGTCGTCGTCGAGGAAGAGCAGTACATCGACTTCTGATCCGCCCGGTCCGAACGCCTCGATACCGACATTGCGGCCCGCCGGGATGCCCACGTTCTCGGGCAGCTCGACGGTCCGTACGCCCTCGGGGAGCTCGGGCAGCGGCGATCCGTTGCCCACGACGACCACCTCGATCGGATCGCCGTCCTGCTTGGCGACCGAGTCGAGCAGCGCACGCAGCTCCTCGGGGCGGTTGCCCATCGTCAGGACAACCGCTCCGACCGACATCGTGGCGCCGCTCACTTGAGCCTGCTCGACGCGAGGATGGACACGAGGTGAAGAAGGGTTTGCAGGATGGCGATTCCCGCCAGTACGGCAACGCCCAGGCGGGTGAAGTACAGGTCGCCGCGCACCTGGTCCGCGACCGCGGCCGCGAGGATGAGCAGCGACGCCTCGACCCCGAGGACCAGCCGGTGAAACTTCAGCGCCGCGGCCGCCTTGCGGGCCAGCGCCATACCGGACGAGCGCGGTTCGGAAGCCGCCTCCTTGACCGGCGGAAGACCGCCCTGGTGCCGGGCGACACCGACGAGGTCGGTCTCGGCCTTGATCAGGATGGCACCGAGCGCGGCGAGGGTGCCGAGGAAGGCCCACAGCCAGTCGATCCGCCCGGAGCCCCACAGGTCGGCGGCGCGCAGACCGAAGCCGACGAGCACCGCGGCGTCGCACAGGTAGGCGCCGACGCGGTCCAGATACACACCGCTCAGCGAGAACTGCTTCTTCCAGCGGGCTATCTCGCCGTCGACGCAGTCCAGCAGCAGATAGAGCTGGACCATCAGTACCCCGAGCACGGCGCCCGCCACCCCGGGCACCAGCAGGGCCGGGGCGGCGAGGACGCCGAAGACGGTCATCAGATAGGTCAGCTGGTTGGGCGTGACCCGCGTGTTCACCAGGTACCGGTCGCAGCGCAGCGAGATCTCGCGCATGTAGAGGCGCCCGGCCCAGTGCTCACCGCTCCGCCGGTCCTTCACCCCAGCGGGGTGAACGACCGGACGGAGTTCATCCACTGATGGCTTGACTGACTGCTTTGGCATAGTCGGCGTATGCGTCCCTGATCGCGTCGGATGAGAGGTCGAGGTGCTCGAGGATGGTGTACCGCCCGGGGCGGGTCTTCGGAGCGAACTCCACCACCTGCACGAACTCGTCGACGGTGAAGCCGATCTCCTCGGGCAGCACCGGCAGTCCGTGCCGGTGCAGCACCTCGGCCATGAACACCGACTCCTCGTGTGCGCCGCGCAGATGCATCGCGAACGCGCCGCCCAGTCCGCACTGTTCGCCGTGGCTCGCCGCGCGCTTGGGGAAGAGGAGGTCGAAGGCGTGGTTGATCTCGTGGCAGGCACCGGACGCCGGACGGGAGTCGCCCGCTACCGACATGGAGATACCGGTGAGCACCAGACCCTCGGCCAGCACCTGGAGGAAGCCGTCGTCGCCGACGCCGCCCGGGTGGCGCAGTACGGCCTCGCCCGCCTGGCGCGCTATCGCGGCCGCGAGGCCGTCGATCTGCTCGCCGGTCTCGCGGTTGGACAGCTCCCAGTCCGCGACCGCGGAGATGTTGGACAGGGCGTCGCCGATACCGGAGCGGACGAAGCGGACGGGCGCCTCACGGATCACATCGAGGTCGATGACCACGGCGATCGGGTTGGGCACCCCGTACGAGCCGCGGCCGGCGTCGTTGTCGAGGGTCGCGACCGGGGAGCACAGACCGTCGTGCGAGAGGTTGGTGGCGACGGCGACCAGCGGGAGGCCGATCCGCGCCGCGGCGAACTTCGCACAGTCGATGATCTTGCCGCCGCCGAGCCCCACGACCGCGTCGTAGTGGCCGGACTTCATGGCGTCGGCGAGCTTGATCGCGTCGTCCAGAGTGCCGCCGCCGACCTCGTACCAGCTCGCGCCGGGCAGGGCCGGGGCCAGCCGCTCACGCAGTACGGCGCCGGAGCCGCCGCTGATCGCGACGGCCAGCTTGCCGGAGGACGAGATCCGCTGGTCCGCGAGGACGCCCGCGAGGTCGTCCAGCGCGCCCCGGCGGATGTCGACGACGAGCGGCGAGGGGATGAGCCTCGTCAGTACTGGCACGCGATCTCACGGCCCTTCGCCAGATCGTCATGGTTGTCGATCTCGACCCACTTGACCTCGCCGATGGGGGCCACGTCGACCTTGAAGCCGCGGTTGACCAGCTCCTGGTAGCCGTCCTCGTAGTAGAGGTCGGGGTCGCGCTCGAAGGTGGTCTTCAGCGCGTCGGCCAGATCGGCGGCGGCGTCGCCCTCGATCAGGGTGACGCCGATGTACTCACCGGTCGCCTCGGCCGGGTCCATCAGCTTGGTGATCTTCTGGACGCCCTTGGCGGGGTCCACGACGACCTTCATCTCCTCGTCGGCGAGCTGCTTCACCGTGTCCAGCGCGAGGATGATCTTCTGGCCGTTGCCGCGCGCGGCGAGCAGGGTCTTCTCGACGGAGACCGGGTGCACGGTGTCGCCGTTGGCGAGGATCACCGAGTGCTTGATGGCGTCACGGGCGCACCAGAGGGAGTAGGCGTTGTTCCACTCCTCGGCCTTGTCGTTGTCGATCAGGGTGAGCTTGAGGCCGTACCGCTGTTCCAGGGCCTCCTTGCGCTCGTACACGGCCTCCTTGCGGTAGCCGACGACGATCGCGACCTCGGTCAGACCGATCTCCGCGAAGTTGCCGAGGGTCAGATCGAGGACGGTCGTCTCGCCTTCCTTCCCTTCGGGGCCTACGGGCACCAGGGCCTTGGGGAGGGTGTCGGTGTAGGGGCGCAGACGCCGTCCGGCGCCGGCCGCCAGCACGAGGCCGATCATGCGGGTTCTCCTGTTTCGTCGTGTACAGCGGGTGCTCCGGAGGACACCCAGAAGCGGATGCTCTCGATGAGCACCGCCAGCGCGAGGGCCGCCGCGAGTGCGGTCAGCGCGATGGTGAAACCGTGGTTCTGGTCATGCAGCAGGGCGGCGGCGACCGTGACCGCCAGGATCCGCCCCTCGTGCCCGCCGATCGCCCGCACCAGCCAGTGCGGCGGCGCCCCGGTGCCGCCGCGGATGCGGTACACCGTGTCGTAGTGATGGTAGGCGACCGCGGCCACCAGCCCGAAAGCCGCCGGCAAGGCGCCGTTCACCTCCGAGCGGGCGGCCAGGACCAGGATGGTGCCGTATTCGGCGGCACGGAAGACCGGCGGCACCAGCCAGTCCAGCGGGCCGGTGAGAGGCGCGGACACGGCCAGGCCCGCGCAGAGCGCGTACCCGCCGGCCGCGGCCACCGGCAGCCAGCCGCCGGGAGCCGCCGCGGCGCAGGACACCAGCAGCGCGGCCCCGAGGGCGGCGAACAGCGGTGCCAGGAAGCCGCGCGGGCGGCGGGCCGCCGCCTTGGCGATCAGTTCGGCGATCGGGCCCGAGTCGGCCAGCTCGGCGAGGGCGCGCGCCGCGCGCTCGGTGCGCTCGGCGCGGCGGGTGAGCGAACGCAGCACCCGGCCCGCGGTGGTGTAGCAGGCGGCCAGCGCACAGCCGGCGATCAGGACCCAGAAGGTGATGCGAGGGGTGGTGCACGCGGTGAGCACGGCGATCATCGCCCAGCGCTCACCGATCGGCAGCACGATCATCCGGCGCAGCCAGACCGTCCAACCGACGCTGTCGAGGCGGTCGGAGAGGGCTGCGGTGGGGCTGGTGTTGCCGGTGGCGTCGTGGTTGGCCTCGTTGAACGAGAAGTCCACCACATGGCGGCAAGTCTGAAGGACCATCGCGCCCAGGGCGAGCGCCCAGACATCGTCATGGCCGCCGCCGCGGGCGGCGCCGAGGGCGAGCCCCGCGTAGTACGCGTACTCCTTGGCCCGGTCGAACGTCGCGTCCAGCCAGGCGCCGAGCGTGGAGTACTGGAGCGAGTAGCGGGCCAGCTGGCCGTCGGTGCAGTCGAGGACGAACGAGGCGATCAGCAGCACCCCGGCCGCGATGAAGCCGGGCCGAGTGCCGGTGGCCGCGCAGCCCGCCGCGATGAGGGCGGTGAGCAGGGAGGCGGTGGTGACCTGATTGGGGGTCAGTCCGCGCCGGGCGCACCAGCGGGCGATGTAGCGGGAGTAGGGGCTGATGCAGAAGGTGGTGAAGAAGCCGTCCCGCGACTTCACCGCGGTGCGCAGCCGGACGCGCTCGTCGTCCACCGCGTCCACGGCGTCCCGGGTCCGGGCGCGCTCCAGCGCGTCCCCGGGTACGGCGGCGACGAGCACACCGAGCTCGGGACGGTGCGGGGTGATGCCTTCGGCACCGAGGGCGATGGCGAGGTCATCGGGCAGCACCGCGCCGGTGGCCGGTGTCACACCGGCGGCCTGGGCGTCGTGCGGCTCACCGTCGGCGGGGGCCGGGCCGGGGGCCGCGGGCTCCAGGGCCGGGACGGCCGCGGCTTCCGGGGCGGGCGCGGCGGCCGTCACCGCGCGGGTCAGCGCGGTACGGGCCTCGGCCTGGACGGCGAGCGCGCCGGGCACGGCGGCGGCGGGGAAGCGGGGGTCGGTCAGCGCCAGGCGCAGCGCGTGGACGTGGCCCACGAAGCGGGCGTCGACGAGGGCGACCCGCTCGCGCACCGGGACGGCGGCGAGCTCCGCCGCCACTCCGGCCGCGTCGGTCGCCCCGCGCACGTCGAAGCCCAGCGACCGCAGGTCGTCCTCGAGGGACGAACCCGCGACCGGATCACCGGTGAGGATCGCGGTCGACAGACGAACTCACTCCTTGGCAGCTGACATGGTGGCCGTGCCGTCTGACACAGGCCGGGGGCCCTCCGGGCAACGGGCATCGCACGCCCCGGCCCCGGGTGGGGCGGGCGGCACGTCGGCAGAGGCTATCGGATCGAGGGAAGCGCCCGTTCACCGCACATTCATCGCCCGATCGGGGGAACGACCGCTTCCACCCCGCCGTCGATCATCATGGTGGATGGCGGCTGTCCGCGACAAACGCCCGGCCCCGGCGACGGTGGATAGGGTGCGGTCATGACATGGCTGATCACAGGTGGTGCCGGATATATCGGGTCGCATGTTGTGCGGGCCATGGCCGAGGCGGGTGAGCCGGTGGCCGTGCTCGACGACCTGTCCAGCGGCGTCCGGGACCGGCTGCCCGCCGAGGTGCCCGTGGTGCACGGGTCCACGCTCGACCGTGAGCTGCTGGACACCGCCTTCGCCGAGCTCGAGGTGACCGGAGTGGTGCATCTCGCGGCGAAGAAGCAGGTCGGGGAGTCCGTGGAGCAGCCGCTGCGCTACTACCGGGAAAACGTGCACGGACTCACGGTGCTGCTGGAGGCGGTGGTCGCGGCCGGGATCCGCAACTTCCTCTTCTCCTCCTCCGCCGCGGTCTACGGCATGCCGGATGTGGAACTGGTCACCGAGGACCTGCCCTGTGCGCCGATGAACCCGTACGGGGAGACCAAGCTGGCCGGAGAGTGGCTGGTCAGAGCGGTGGGCCAGGCGCATGCACTGAACACCGCCTGTCTGCGCTACTTCAATGTGGCGGGTGCCACCCGGCCCGAGCTGGCGGACACCGGGGTGTTCAACATCATCCCGATGATGTTCGAGCGGATCACCCATGGCGAGGCTCCGCGGATCTTCGGCGATGACTACGCCACCCCCGACGGCACCTGCGTCCGTGACTACATCCATGTCGAGGATCTGGCCTCGGCCCATCTGGCGGTGGCCCGGCGGCTGGCCGCCCAGCCGGAGCCGGGCGATCTGACCGTGAACATCGGCACCGGTCAGGGGGTCTCGGTGCGCGAGATGGCCGATCTGATCGGTGAGATCTCCGGCCGTCCGGAGCTCGGCCCGGTGGTGGAGCCGCGCCGGGCGGGCGATCCGGCCCGGGTCGTGGGATCCACCGAACTGATCGCCAAGGAGCTGGGCTGGAGCGCCCGGCACGGGGTCCGCGCGATGGTGGAGTCGGCATGGGAAGGGTGGTGTCTGCACCACCCCGAGGCGCGCGGCTGACCCGTGCGGCGCGGCTGACCGCCGGTCCCGCCCGCGGCCGTAGTTCACTGGTGAAAAGGGACCGCGGTGCGGGAGGAGGGCCGTCGACACATGGGCGCGGGTCACGACCACGGCCGCGGCCTCGCCACCGCGGGCGCCGCGCACCGGTGGCGGCTGCGGATCGCGCTGGCCATCACCCTGGCGGTGCTGGCCGTGGAGGTCGTCGGCGGGCTGCTCGCGGACTCGCTCGCGCTGCTGGCGGACGCCGGGCACATGGCGACGGACGCGCTCGGTCTTGCGATGGCGCTGCTGGCGATCCACTTCGCGGGCCGTCCGCCGAGCCCGCGCCGTACGTACGGCTATGCCCGCGCGGAGATCCTGGCCGCGCTCGGCAACTGTCTGCTGCTGTTCGGTGTCGGCGGCTACATCCTCTACGAGGCGGTGCTGCGGTTTCTGCACCCCGTGCCCACCGACGGCGGGCTGACGATCGTCTTCGGCGCCATCGGCCTGGCCGCGAACGCGGTGTCGCTGGCGCTGCTGCTCGGTGGACGGCGGGAGAGCCTGAACGTCCGCGGCGCGTATCTGGAGGTGCTGGCGGACGCGCTGGGTTCGGTGGCGGTCCTGGTGTCGGCCGGGATCATTTTGGCCACCGGCTGGCGGACGGCCGATCCGATCGCCTCACTGCTGATCGCGCTCATGATCGTCCCGCGTACCGTCGCACTGCTCCGGGAGACCCTGAACGTCCTGCTGGAGGCGGCGCCGCGGGATGTCGACATGGACGCGATCCGCGCTCATATCCTCGCCCTCCCTGGTGTCGAGGGGCTGCACGATCTCCATGTCTGGACGATCACCTCGGGGATGCCGGTGCTCTCCGCCCATGTGGTGGTCGACCGGCGGGCGCTGGGCACGGTGGGCCACGAGAGCATGCTGCACGCCCTCCAGGGCTGCCTGGGGCAGCATTTCGACGTCGGGCACTGCACGTTCCAGCTGGAACCGGTTGGGCATGCTGACCATGAAGCCAAGCTGTGCCACTGACGCGATCTTGCTGTGCCACTGACGCGATCTTGAGGCGCAGATGCGGCAGACTTGGACGCTCACGAGTCGGAACTACGAGGATGGTCATGCCGATCACACCGCCCAACGGCCGCTCCGCCGAGACCGCAGCGCCCCCCGCGCCGAGCGGTTCCGCCGACCCGATCATGCTCGAGTTGGTCGACGAGGACGGCACGACGATCGGCACCGCGGAGAAGCTCTCCGCGCATCTGCCCCCGGGGCGGCTGCACCGGGCCTTCTCGGTCTTCCTCTTCGACGAGGCCGGGCGGCTGCTGTTGCAGCGGCGGGCGCTGGGCAAGTACCACTCCCCCGGTGTCTGGTCCAACACCTGCTGCGGCCACCCCTACCCCGGTGAGCCGCCGTTCGTGGCGGCGGCCCGGCGTACCGGTGAGGAGCTGGGCATCGGGCCCGCGCTGCTGAGCGAGGCGGGCACGGTCCGCTACAACCACCCGGACCCGGCCTCCGGCCTGGTCGAGCAGGAGTACAACCACCTCTTCGCGGGGCTGGTCCGGGCGGCTCCCCGCCCGGATCCGCTGGAGATCGGCGAGACCGCCTTCGTCACCCCGGACGAGCTGGCGCGGCTGCGTGCGGACCATCCGTTCTCGGCCTGGTTCCCGACCGTGCTGGACGCGGCCCGTCCGGCGATCCGCGAGCTCACCGGGGCGGCCGCGGGCTGGTAGCGGCCCCGGCCCCGAGCAGCGGCAGGGCGGCCCAGACCGCCTTGCCGCCGCCGGCGGTGTGGTCCACGTCGTAGATCCCGCCCGCCTCCTCGGCGATCGCCTGGACCAGCAGCAGTCCGCGCCCGCCGGTGCCGCCCTGGTCCGCCGCGAGCGCCACCGGGCGGTACGGATGGTTGTCCTCGACGGCGATGCGGACCCAGTCCTGGCCGATGGACACCTCGACGGCGATCTCCGGTGAGAGCAGCGCGGCGTGCCGGACCGCGTTGGTGACCAGTTCGGAGACGATCAGCAGCAGATCTGGCATCAACTCGCCGTAGGCGGGCACCCGCTGACGGGTCAACAGTTCGCGCACCGCGTGCCGGGCCTGCGGTACGGAGGAGTCGAGGGCCGGGGCCGTGAACCGCCACACCCCGTCGTAGACGGGAGGTCTGCGCGGTGGCGCATGTCCCTGCTCCGAGGGGACTCTTCCGACGATCTCCATGTCCGATACCCACCCATCGCCACGGCCCGACCACCACTCCCGTCGAGTGTTGGGAATGCTTTGGTACGGACCGGCGAACTGACCAGAAGTTAACGTCTATCGACCGGTTTTGATCGTTGGCGTATGCCAGCGTCACAGGAAGGATCGTTCCCGCCCAGCTGAGGGGCCACCCTGGTGAACATCCCTCAACCGGACCCGAAGCCGGGGTGCGGGCGATGCCGGTACGCCGAAGCGGCGGGGGCCGGCCCGGATACGATCCGCCGCATGGAGCCCTGTCTGCACCACCGTGTCACCGACGGCATAGCGACCGTCGTCATCAGCAACCCCGCCAAGCGCAATGCGATGACCCCCGGCATGTGGCACGCCCTCCCCCCGCTGCTGACCCGGCTCGCCGTCGACCCGGAGGTCCGGGCGCTGGTGCTCACCGGCGACGGGGACACCTTCTGCGCGGGCGCCGACATCGGCGCGCTGAGCACGACCTTCGAGGAGACCACCGGGGCCGCGCTGCCCGCCGAGGAGGCCCTCGCCGCCTTCCCGAAGCCGACCCTCGCCGCCGTGCGCGGCTCCTGTGTGGGCGGCGGCTGTCAGCTCGCGGCCGCCTGCGATCTGCGGTTCGCGGAGGAGGGCGCGCGGTTCGGGATCACCCCGGCCAAGCTGGGGATCGTCTACGCCCCCGGCTCCACCCGGCGGCTGGTGGAGCTGGTCGGACCCGCGACCGCGAAGTACCTGCTGTTCTCCGGCGAGCTGATCGGCACCGAGCGGGCGCTGCGCACCGGGCTGGTGGACGAGGTGCTTCCGGTGGGCGGTCTGGACAAGCGGGTGGCGGAGTTCGCCCAGGTGCTGATCTCTCGTTCGCAGCTCACCCAGGCGGCGGCGAAGGAGTTCGCGGCCCCCGGTCCGGTGGCTCCGGAGCGGGCGGCGTACTGGCGGGAGCAGGCGCGGACGAGCGGTGAGGCCGAGGAGGGCGTGGCCGCGTTCCTCGGCCGCCGCGCACCGCGTTTCCGCTGGCTGCCCCCGGTGGAATGAAGCGGGCGTCCACCGGGTGAAATCGGGCCTTCCGGCTCCCCTTACCTGCGGGTAACGTGCGGCACATGACCTCATTGCCCGAGCGTGCCGCACGCCACTGCCACTCCGTTGTCAACCCGCTCCACTCGGCCGTCTACTTCGCCCCGGACTACGGCCACGAACTCGCCCGGCTGGGCATGGAGGATCGCGGGGCCGTCTACTTCGTGGGCCGCGCGGCGGCGTTCGGCCGGGTCGGCGCGGGGACCGTCACCGCCACCTTCTTCAACTTCAAGCACGAGCTGATCGCCCGTCATCTCCCCAAGGTATGGGATGTGGTCTCCCCCGAGGCCGCCTTGGAGGCCCGGCTGCGCGCGGCCGACTCGGTGCTGCGGCGGGTGCTCGGCGACGAGGCCGTCGCCTCCAAGGAGATGGCCGAGGCGGCGGAGCTGGCCCTGCGCGCCACGGAGGCGTGCTCACGCGCCGCACGACCCCTGTACTCCGCGCACGCCGATCTGGCCACTCCGGACGCCCCGCATCTGGCGTTCTGGCACGCCGCCACGCTGCTGCGCGAGCACCGCGGCGACAGCCATCTGATGACCCTGGTCGGCGCCGGGCTCGACGGACTGGAGGCGCTGGCCAGCCATACGGCGACCGGCAAGGGCATGTCCCCCCAGTGGATCCTGCGCACCCGCGGCTGGAGCGAGGAGGAGTGGACGGCGGCCCAGGGCCGGCTGCGCGAGCGGGGTCTGCTGACCGCCGACAACGAGCTGACGGACGCGGGCACGCAGCTGCGCGCCACGCTGGAGGACGAGACGGACCGCCTGGACGCGGCGCCGTACGAGCACCTGGGCGCGGCGGGGGTGGCCCGGCTGACCGAGCTGGCCGGGGCCTTCACCACGACCGCCCTGGAGCGCGGCGCCTTCCCGGCCGACCTTCTCGGCAAGCGCTGACCCACCCACGACGGCGGACGCCCCGGCCGCCCGCGACCCTCTGGTCGTGGGCGGCCGGGGTTTGTGATGAGCGGGGGTTTGTCGTGAGCCAGGGTTTGTGGTGAGCGGGGGTTTGTCGTGAGCCAGGGTTTGTGGTGAGCGGGGGTTTGTCGTGAGCGGGCCGGGATACCCGGGGACCGTGCGCGATCGGTCGCCCGGAACCGGGTGCTCAACCGCGCGCCGCGCACGCCGGCGAGTGCCCGTGCTCCGCGTGCGTACGGCGCCCGGCTGCGGCCGCCGATCCCCCGCCCCGCCGTAATCCCTCGGCCGCGACCGCTTCGTCGGTGCCACCTGCCACAATGCAGAGGCAGTGCAGACCGAAAGCGGAGCGTGATCGTGACGACGTCCATCGAAGGCAGGATCGCCGAGGAACTCGGCGTACGGGAACGGCAGGTCAAGGCCGCCGTCGAGCTGCTCGACGGCGGCTCCACCGTGCCGTTCATCGCGCGCTACCGCAAGGAAGCGACGGAGATGCTCGACGACGCGCAGCTGCGTTCCCTCGAGGAGCGGCTGCGCTATCTGCGGGAGCTGGAGGAGCGCCGCACCGCGATCCTCGAATCGGTGCGGTCCCAGGGCAAGCTGGACGAGGCCCTGGAGGCGCAGATCCGCGGCGCCGACTCCAAGGCGCGGCTGGAGGACATCTACCTCCCCTTCAAGCCCAAGCGCCGCACCAAGGCACAGATCGCGCGGGAAGCGGGTCTGGAGCCGCTGGCCGACGGACTGTTGGGCGACCCGTCCGTGGAGCCCACCGCCGCCGCGGCCGCCTTCGTGGACGCCGAGAAGGGCGTCGCGGACCCCGCCGCCGCGCTGGAGGGCGCGCGGGCCATCCTCACCGAGCGGTTCGGGGAGGACGCGGACCTCATCGGTGAGCTGCGCGAGCGGATGTGGGAGCGCGGCCGGGTCGCCACCAAGGTGCGGGAGGGCAAGGAGGAGGCGGGCGCCAAGTTCGCCGACTACTTCGACTTCGCCGAGCCGTTCACCGAGTTGCCCTCGCACCGGGTGCTGGCGATGTTCCGCGGTGAGAAGGAGGAGGTCCTCGACCTCGCGCTGGAGCCCGCCGCGCCGGGCGACGAGCCGGAGGACGGCCGCACCTCGTACGAGCAGGCCATCGCCGCGCGCTTCGGCGTAGCGGACCGCGGCCGGCCGGCCGACGCGTGGCTGCTCGACACGGTCCGCTGGGCCTGGCGCACCCGGGTCCTGGTCCACCTCGGCATCGATCTGCGGCTGCGGCTGCGGCAGGCCGCGGAGGACGAGGCGGTGCGCGTCTTCGCCACCAATCTGCGCGATCTGCTGCTCGCCGCCCCGGCGGGCACCCGCGCCACGATGGGCTTGGACCCCGGCTTCCGCACGGGTGTGAAGGTGGCCGTCGTGGATGCCACCGGCAAGGTCGCGGCCACCGACACCATCTACCCGCATGTGCCGCGCAACCAGTGGGACGAGGCCCTGGACAAGCTGGCCCGGCTGGCGCGTCAGCACGACGTCGAGCTGATCGCGATCGGCAATGGCACCGCCTCCCGCGAGACCGACAAGCTGGCGGGCGAGCTGTGCGCCAAGCACCCCGAGCTGAAGCTCACCAAGGTCATGGTCTCGGAGGCGGGCGCCTCGGTGTACTCGGCCTCGGCCTTCGCCTCCCAGGAGCTGCCGGACCTCGATGTCTCGCTGCGCGGCGCGGTCTCCATCGCCCGCCGCCTCCAGGACCCGCTGGCCGAGCTGGTGAAGATCGACCCCAAGTCGATCGGGGTCGGCCAGTACCAGCACGACCTGTCCGAGGTGAAGCTCTCCCGCTCGCTGGACGCGGTGGTCGAGGACTGTGTGAACGGCGTCGGGGTGGACGTCAACACGGCCTCCGCCCCGCTGCTCAGCCGGGTCTCCGGGATCGGCGCCGGGCTCGCGGAGAACATCGTCGCCCACCGCGACACCAACGGCCCCTTCCGCAGCCGTACCGCCCTCAAGGACGTGTCCCGGCTCGGCCCGAAGGCGTACGAGCAGTGCGCGGGCTTCCTGCGGATCCGCGGCGGCGACGACCCGCTGGACGCCTCCAGCGTGCACCCCGAGGCGTATCCGGTGGTGCGCAGGATGGTCGGCTCGGCGGGCGGCGAGGTGACCTCGCTGATCGGCAACACCGCGGTGCTGCGGAGCCTGCGCCCGGACGACTTCGTGGACGACGCCTTCGGTCTGCCCACGGTCACCGACATCCTCAAGGAGCTGGAGAAGCCAGGTCGCGACCCTCGACCGGCGTTCAAGACGGCCACGTTCAAGGAGGGCGTCGAGAAGATCGGCGACCTCTCGGCGGGGATGGTCCTGGAAGGGGTCGTCACCAACGTGGCCGCGTTCGGGGCGTTCGTGGACGTCGGCGTCCACCAGGACGGTCTGGTGCATGTGTCCGCGATGTCGAAGACGTTCGTCAAGGACCCGCGGGACGTGGTGAAGCCCGGGGACATCGTGCGCGTGAAGGTCCTGGATGTGGACATCCCGCGCAAGCGGATCTCGCTGACGCTGCGGCTGGACGACGAGGCGCAGTCCGGCGGTGGCCGACAGGGCGGCGGACGCGGGGACGGCCAGCGCGGCGGCAGACGCGGGGACAGCAGGCAGGGCGGCGGACGTGGCGAGGGCGGCCAGGGCCGCCGTCAGGACCGGCCGCGCCGGGGTGCACCGCAGCAGCGCCAGGGCGGCAACCGCGGCGGCGCACCGGTCAACGGCGCGATGGCCGACGCGCTGCGGCGGGCGGGCCTGCTGGGCCCGGACGGCAAGTGACGTGTGGGCGGCGGGGTTTCCTCCCCGCCGCCCACAGCCTCTCCGTCGGCCGCCGGGCGGATCACGCGAGTTCGCCCGGGTTCAGCGCTCCGTCACACGTCCCGCCACGACCTCCACGCGGCGCGTGACCCGCACCGCGTCCAGCATCCGGCGGTCGTGGGTGACCAGCAGCAGCGTGCCCTCGTACGACGCGAGGGCCGATTCGAGCTGTTCGATCGCCGCGAGGTCGAGGTGGTTCGTGGGCTCGTCCAGGACCAGGAGGTTCACACCGCGGGCCTGGAGCAGGGCCAGCGCCGAACGTGTCCGCTCCCCCGGAGACAGCGTGGAGGCGGGCCGCAGCACATGGGCCGCCTTCAGCCCGAACTTGGCCAGCAGGGTCCGTACGGCCGCGGGCTCCAGCTCCGGCACCGCCGCGCCGAACGCGTCCAGCAGCGATTCCCCGCCGTAGAACAGCGCACGGGCCTGGTCGACCTCGCCGACCACCACACCCGGGCCGAGCGCCGCCGCCCCCGCGTCCAGCGGGAGCCGGCCGAGCAGGGCGGCCAGCAGGGTCGACTTGCCGGAGCCGTTCGCCCCGGTCACCGCGACCCGGTCCGCCCAGTCGACCTGGAGGTCGACCGGGCCGAAGTGGAAGTCGCCGCGCCGCACTTCGGCGCCGCGCAGGGTCGCCACGACCGCGCCCGCGCGCGGCGCCGCGGCGATCTCCATCCGCAGCTCCCACTCCTTGCGCGGCTCCTCGACCGCCTCCAGACGCTCGATGAGCCGGTCGGTCTGACGCGCCTTCGCCGCCTGCTTCTCGGTGGCCTCGACGCGGGCGTTCCGCCCGATCTTGTCGCCGTCGGGGGCCTTGCGGCGGGCGTTCTTGACGCCCTTCTCCATCCAGGCGCGCTGGGTGCGGGCCCGTGCCTCCAGCGTGGCGCGGGTGTCCGCGTACTCCTCGTAGCGCTCGCGGGCGTGCCGCCGGGCGGTCTCGCGCTCCTCCAGATAGGCCGCGTAACCACCGCCGTAGAGGTTCACCACCTGCTGGGCGAGGTCGAGTTCCAGGACCTTGTCGACGGTGCGGGTGAGGAATTCGCGGTCGTGGCTGACCAGCACCGTCCCGGCGCGCAGCCCGGTGACGAAGCTCTCCAGCCGCCCCAGTCCGTCGAGGTCGAGGTCGTTCGTCGGCTCGTCGAGCAGAAAGACGTCGTACCGGCTGAGCAGCAGTGAGGCGAGTCCGGCGCGAGCGGCCTGCCCGCCCGAGAGGGCGGTCATGGGCCGCTCCAGGGAGATGTCGAGGCCCAGCGAGGCGGCGACCTCGTCCGCGCGCTCGTCGAGGTCGGCGGCGCCGAGCCCGAGCCAGCGCTCGAGGGCGACGGCGTACGCGTCGTCCGCGCCGGACGCGCCGTCGACCAGCGCCTGGGTGGCGGCATCGAGTTCGGCCTGCGCGGCGGCGACCCCGGTACGGCGGGCCAGGAAGGCCCGTACGGTCTCCTCGGGGCGCCGCTCGGGCTCCTGCGGCAGATGGCCCACGGTCGCATGCGGCGGGCTGAGCCGCACCGCGCCGCCCTCGGGGTCGGTCAGCCCGGCCAGCAGCCGCAGCAGGGTGGACTTCCCGGCGCCGTTGACCCCGACGAGGCCGATGACATCGCCGGGGGCGACGACGAGGTCGAGACCGGAGAAGAGGGTGCGGTCGCCGTGGCCCGCGGCGAGGTCCTTGGCGACGAGGGTGGCAGTCACAAGCGGCGATCCTAATCGCCGGGCCGGGGCGTTGCCGCCGGGTTTTCCGCCCCCGGCGCCGCGGGACCGCCTGAGCGGCTTCGCTGAAGTCCGGTGCGGTTCGGGTGCGCCCCGAAGGGGCGCGGGGCTTGTCGATGTGCGGCTCCGCCGCGGCTCTGTCGATGTGCGGCTCCGCCGCGTGGGCGACCGGCCACGACGCGGCCGCAGACGCATGACGGCACCTCGCGGCACGTCCCGCGGAGCGCGCTGTGCCGTGACGGCGGTAGCGGTGGGCCCAGCGGGCGGCGGTGGTGTGGCTGACCTGGAACCGTTCGGCGGCTCGCCGCAGAGGCCAGCCGTCGTCGACGACGCACCGGGCCAGACGCAGCCTGCCGGTCGGAGTCAGCGGGGCGTTACGGTGGATCACGAGGGCCTCCTGCGTGCCGGTGGTAGATGTCGCAATCCACACCGAAACCAGAGGCCCTCGCCTCGTTCAAGGACCACTCAGGGCGTGTCACCTGTCACCAACGTCCCCGGACCACACACCTAGCGCACCACGGGAGTCACCAGCACCGCGTCCCGGGTACGGGCGACGACGTACGCCTCGCCGCGCACGGCGCGGGCGTCCAGGGTGAGGCGATGGGTGCCCGGCCCCAGCGGGCCGTCGAACACCTCGCGCGTCCGCGGGCGGGAGAAACGGTCCAGGCGGTGGGCCACCAGCCGGACCCGGCACGGGGACGCCACCTCGACGACCGCCTCGGTGCCCGACGCATGCACACCGGTGAGCCTGCGGCGGTCGAACGGCCTGCGGTCCAGGGCCTGTTCCACCTGGGCGACCAGCAGCGGGACGATGGGCGCGAGCCCGGTCAGGAAGACCACGTCGGCCCGCGCCGCCGCGCAGGCGTCCCGCACCGCGTCGCGTTGGTCCCGGCCCACCGTGCGGCAGAAGACCACCGCACCGTACTTGCGCAGCTCGTCGGGGTGCGCCCCCGCCGCGTCGAGGGTGATCTCGGCGCCGATGCCGATGCGCCGCAGCGCGGCGGCCAGCTTGGCGAGGACGGCGGCGCGGCGGCCGACGAGCAGCACCCGGGGCGCCGGACGGCTGTCCGGGCCGTCGTCGGCGAGCAGCCGCTTCAGCTCGGTGCGGTACTGGTCGCCGTGGAAGCGGTAGGGGCCGACGCCGTGGAAGCCGTCGCGTTCGGCGTCGGGGGCGGTGTGGGCCGTCTGCCAGGCGAAGTCCCGCCAGACCACGTCCGGTCCATCCCGCTCGATGACGGCGGTGACCGCTCCGCACTCCAGGGCCTCGCACTCCGGACAGCCGTAGATCACGGACCGGCCCCCGTCGAGCGGTGGGTCCGTCTCCAGCAGCAGTCCGCGGACCCGCTCGGTGAAGACGGCGGGGTCGAGGTCGGAGGTGAGCGGCGAGACGGTATCGAGATCGTCGAGGTCGTCGAGGCACGACAGCAGCGAGCTGCCGTCCACGGTGAAGTCCACGAAATCACGGTGCAGTTGATACGCGCCGTCGGCCAGGACACCGCCGGGGCGGACGGCCGGTGTCAGTCCGAAGGTCACGTACTCGGAGGTCATGGCCCAAGTATTCCCTCATCGGAGCATGGAGACCGCGACTCGCCTGTATAGCGGCCGATCAGGGATATATCCGGAGTAGGGAGGAATGAGGAGGGGCGCGCGGGACGCGGCGGGGCACGGCCTGGCGCCGGACCCCCACCCCGGAGATAGCCTCCGGGGCATGCCATGCGACGCGATTGTCATCGGCGCTGGGGTCATTGGCCTGACCAGCGCCATCGTGCTGGCCGAGGGTGGCCGCCGGGTGGCGGTGTGGAGCCGCGACCCGGCCGGGCGCACCACCTCGGCGGTAGCCGGAGGGCTGTGGTGGCCGTACCGCATCGAGCCGGAGGAGCAGGTGGCCGCCTGGTCCGTCGACGCGCTGCATACGTTCACCGAGTTGGCCGCCCGGCCGGAGGAGACCGGGGTCCGGCTCGCCGAGGGGACACAGGCGGGGATCGGCGTCGAGGAGCTGGGGACCTGGGCGGCGGAGGTGCCGGGGCTCCGCCCGGCGCGCCCCGACGAGCTGCCGGAGGGCTTCTCGGCGGGGCTGCGGGCACGTGTTCCGCTGGTCGACATGCCGACATACCTCGGCTATCTGGGACGGCGTCTGGAGGCGGCGGGCGGCACGGTCGAGCAGCGCACCGTGACCTCCCCGGCCGAGGCCACGGCCATCGCCCCGCTCGTGGTCAACTGCACCGGCCTGGGCGCGCGGGAGCTGGTGCCGGACACCGGGGTGCACCCGGTGCAGGGGCAGCTGGTGGTCGTGGAGAACCCGGGGGTCGAGGAGTGGCTGGTGGCCGCGGACGACGATTCCCCTGACACCCTGTACGCCCTGCCGCAGCCGTACGGGCTGGTGCTCGGCGGCACCGCACGCGAGAACGCCTGGGGCCTGGAGCCGGACCCGGCGACGGCCGCGGCGATCGTCGCCCGCTGCGCCCGTGTGCACCCGCGGGTGGCGGACGCGCGGGTGCTGGCCCACCGGGTGGGCCTGCGCCCGGCACGCTCCCGGGTGCGGCTGGAGAGTGAGCAACTGCCGGACGGGGCCCGCGTCGTACACAACTACGGACACGGCGGCGCGGGCATCACCGTGTCCTGGGGCTGCGCCCACGAGGCCGCCCGCCTGGCCTGACCGGATCGGGCTGCCTGGTCCCGCGCGCCGGGCCGTGGCCCCAACCGGCAGCCACCGGGCGGCGCGCACCCTGGCCTCGCGGCCCGGGACCGGCCGAGGCGATCGCCGCCCGTCCGCCGCGCCCGTGTGCATCCCCGGGTGGCAAACGCGCGGGTGCGGCTGGAGAGCGAGCAACTGCCGGACGTCGCCCTGCCGTCGACTCGGTGGAGGACGTGGCCCATGCCCCGCCAAGCCGCCGTCGGCGTCAACCGGCCGGTGGTGGGCGGGACATGCGTACGGCCCGTCCCGGTGGTGTCATACCGGGACGGGCCGTACGGGACCTGCCGCCCGTGGCGGCGGGCGGGGTTACACCTTGCCCGCGGGGGCGGGGGCGGGGTCGACCGGGACGTCCGCGACGTCGCCGTCCTGCGCCGGGTCGGTCGGGGTGGCCGGGCCGATCCGGAGCTCGAACTCGCCGTCGTACTTCTCGTGTCCGGCGATGACGGCCATCTCGACCGCCGCCTCGCCCTTCTCGCCCCGGACGATCAGCGGGTCACTGCGCAGATCCCGCATCAGGGCCCAACAGAGCCCCACCATCACCAGGGTGAACGGCGCGGCCACCAGGATCGTCAGATTCTGGAGCCCCTGCAACGCGTCGTCGCCGCCACCGCCGATCATCAGCATGATGGCCGCGACGCCACCGGTGACCACACCCCAGAAGACCACCACGAACCGGGTGGGTTCGAAGGCGCCCTTCTGCGAGAGCGTGCCCATCACGATGGACGCCGCGTCGGCGCCGGAGACGAAGAAGATGCCGACGAGGACCATCACCAGGACGCTCATCACACCCGCGATCGGGTACTGGTCGAGCACCCCGAAGAGCTGACCCTCGGGGGTGGTCTCCTTGCCCAGCCGGCCCGCGGCCTCCAGCTTCATCGCCGAACCGCCGAAGATCGCGAACCACAGCAGACTGACGGTGCTCGGCACCAGGATCACACCGCCCACGAACTGCCGGATGGTGCGGCCGCGGCTGATGCGGGCGATGAACATGCCGACGAACGGCGTCCAGGAGATCCACCAGGCCCAGTAGAAGACCGTCCAGCTGCTCAGCCAGTCGGCGACCGACTTGCCGCCGGTAGCCTCGGTGCGGCCCATGAGCTGGGGCAGATCGCCGAGGTAACTGCCGATCGAGGTGGGCAGCAGATCGAGGATGATGATCGTCGGGCCCGCGACGAACACAAAGACGGCCAGGAACAGCGCCAGCACCATATTGATGTTGGACAGCCACTGGATGCCCTTGGCGACACCGGACACCGCGGAGGCGATGAACGCCGCCGTGAGGATCGCGATGACGGCCACGAGCAGCGAGGTGCCCACATCGCTCTTCCAGCCCAGCACCTCGACACCGCTGCCGATCTGGAGCGCGCCCAGACCCAGCGAGGCGGCGGAGCCGAAGAGGGTGGCGAAGATGGCGAGGATGTCGATGACCCGGCCGGCCGCGCCGTTGGCGTGGCGCCGGCCGATGAGCGGGGTGAAGACGGCGCTGATGGTCTGGCGACGGCCGCGCCGGAAGGTGCTGTACGCGATGGCCAGACCGACCACCGCGTAGATCGCCCACGGGTGCAGTGTCCAGTGGAAGAGCGTGGTCGACATGGCGGTTTCCATCGCCTCGGCCGCGCCCTTGGGGTCGGTGCCCGGCGGCGGGCTCACGAAGTGCGACAGCGGTTCGCTCACGCCGTAGAACATCAACCCGATGCCCATGCCCGCGCTGAACATCATCGCGACCCATGAGACGGTGCGGAATTCGGGCTCCTCGCCCTCCTCGCCGAGGGTGATCTTGCCGTAGCGGCTCATGGCCAGCCACAGCGCGAAGATCACAAAGCCCGACGCGGCGAGGACAAAAGCCCACCCGCCGTTGTGGATCAGCCCGGACAGCAGGTCCGCCGACGCGTCCTCCAGGGTGTCGGTGGCGGCCGCACCCCAGACGACGAAGGCGAGCGTGAGCGCGGCGGAGACGCCGAATACCACGCGGTCCGTCTGGGGGGCCGGGGACTGCTCCGGGCTCCCCGGACTTCCGGTCTTACCTGTTGTACCCGGAGGACCGCCCTTGGCGTCCCCCGTGGTCTTACCTGTCTCCGTCACGCAAAAACCTTTCACAGGATGTTCAACGACGTTTTGATCAACGACTTTGCGGCTACCCAGTAGGTGGGGACGCATGCCCTTTTTCAATCGCCGCGAAATGTCCTGTATCGGTAGGTCAAGCGGTCAGCACTGGTCCGCGGGCCGTCCGGTGGTGAGGTGGTACGCGGCGCGTTCGTCCAGCAGCAGTGGCACCAGCGCACGCGCGGGCTGGCGCAGCGGTACGAGCGCGCCCCCGCCGGAGGCGGAATCGGGGCCGGAATCGGAGCCGGAATCGGGGCGGACCCGCACTCCGTGGAGCGCCAGTTCGTCCTTGAACTCGCCGTACTGCGCGGCGTCCAGCCGGTAGCCGCACGGCGGGTCCTTGAGTATCTCGCTCTCCTCGGCCGGGTCGTTGTCGGCGCCGCCGAAGTACACCGGACCGCGGTCGGCGTATCCGGCGAGGCGGGCGGCCGTGGTGGCGGCCTCGATCCGGCCGCGCCGCTCCTTCACATAGTCGAAGGCACCGTCCAGGGAGGCGAGATGCGAGGCGACCCGCCGCCCGTTGTTGAGCGCGGGGTCGGCCTCCTCCTCGTCGGTGAGGGCTTCGGCGCGGGTCTCCACCAGCAGCCCCACGGTGTTCTTGACCCCGAGGGTGTTGCGCAGGATCCGCTCCTGGCCGTCTCCGGCGGTCTGCTTGATGGGGTCGCCGGTCTCCGGGTCGGTCCAGATGCCGTAGTCCCCGGCGGGGTAGCCCGCGGCCTCGGCACTCGGCCGGACATAGGAGTTGGACAGGGCCCGGCCCTCGTCGTGCACGGTGTCCGCGGTGTTGAGATTACGCGGCCACAGGGTGAGCACGTCCTTCATGTAGTACGGGGCGGTGGGGGTGTACTCGTGCAGGTCGTAGACGGTGTCGGGCTGCCAGTCACGGAGCAGGGCCGCCATGGTCCGGGCCTCGGCCGACGTCAGCTCGATGTGGTCGCGGTTGATGTCGGTGTTCTGGGAGTTGGTGCGGGTGTCGGCCGCGCGGCCGTCCGGGTTGGCGGTGGGTAGCACCAGGACATTGGTGCGCTCAAGGAAGCGGCGGGTCGCGGAGTCCTTGGCGTAGGCGAGGCGGCGGACGGTGGACAGACACGCCTCACGGCCGGAGGGTTCGTCACCGTGCTGGGAGCAGATGAGCAGCATCGTGTTGCGGGTGGCGTGGGCGGGGTCGGCGGGAGCGGTGGCCGCCCCGATCCGGACCAGGCGCAGCGGGCGGCCCTGGGCGGTGGTGCCGATCCGGTCGATGGCGATACGGGGACTGGCCTTGTCGACCGTGGCCAGGAAGTCCGTCTCCTCCGCCTCGGAGGTCCAACGGGCGCCATTGCTGGTCTCGAAACCGGTGCGGGGAGGGGAGGCTTGTGCGTGTGCGGGGGCGATGAATCCGGATCCGGTCAGAACCGCACCCATGGTTCCGCAGATCGCGGCACGCAGTACAAGAGAGCTCGAGGGCATGAACGGTGCCTCCTCGGCAGCCTGAGGGGAACGCGGTGCCCGGCGGGCGCCGGGCACCGCGTGGCAGGGGTTCAGCCGGTGGTGTGCGCGGCGGGCATACGGTCGCCCTGCCGCCCCGGCTCCGGCTCGGCGACACCCTTCTTCAGCGGCCCGGCGGGCGGGGATCCGGTGGTGGCATCCGGTGCTCCGCCGACCAGCGGCAGCCGGGCGGAGGTGCGGTGCAGATCGAGGGTCAGCTTCGGGGTGGTGTCCGGCGGTTCGATGAGGCCCGCGTCGGTCCCGGCGACGATGAGGGCGAGCCGGTGTCCGGCCGGGACGATGTGGTCGGTGGCGGCCAGATCGAGGGTGAGGGTGTAGCGCTCGCCCGGGGTCAGCGGGCGACCCTTGCCGTCACCGGCGTAGGTGCCGAGGTCGGCCCAGCCTCGGCTGACGACCGTGTGGTCGACCTGGGCGGGATCGGCCGCGGTCTCCTTGAAGCAGGCGCTGTCGCCCTCCGTACTGCTCCCCCAGCAGGTGCGCCGGTCGTGGGTGACGATCCCCTCGCCGTCCCCGGTGTAGTCGCGGATGGTGGCCGGGCCGACGTCGACCAGGACCGCGGAGAGATGGGCGCTGGTGGTGGAGGGGGTGGCGGTGACGGTCACCGTGCCCGAGCCGGACAGCCGCAGCGGTCTGCGCAGCGGACCGGTGGTGAAGCCCGCCTTGTCCGGGGTGGACCGGCCGAGCTGCGCGGCCCAGTCGGCCTCGCTCATCGCGGGGTTGTCGGTGAAGGTCTCGGTCGTACCGTCCGCGGCCCGCCGGGTGCCGAGGACGCCGACGCCGGGGGTGTCCCCGCCGCGCGGGCGCAGGGTGGTCTGCCGGGTGCCGGACGGGGGCCAGACGCGATCGGTGGACCACTGGTCGGGGACGCGCTCGACATCGGCCATCGGTTCGCGCTCGATGCCGTTGTCGATGCCCATGAGGGAGTGGTCGAACCAGCGGTGCAGGGTGCGCACCCAGTGCCCGCGCCGGAAGTCGAACGGGTCGACATGTCCCGCCTGGGAGAGCCAGATCTTGCGCTCGACACCCGCGCGGGACAGCGCGTTCCACCACTGTCCGAGGTGCTTGGTGCGGACGTTGAGGTCCTGCATGCCGTGGACGGCGAAAACGCTGGCGCGGACCTTGCGGGCGTCGGGTACGTAGTCGCGGGCGCTCCACAGCCCGGTCCAGTCGCCGGTCCGCGGCGCTCCCTCGACCAGCCGCCGCTGGACGGCCGCACAGCGCCCGTGGGCGGCGTCGCTCTCGACGGCGGCGGCGAGGGCGTCGGGGCCGGAGCCGAAGAGCGGCGCGCCTCGCGCGAAGTAGTAGTCGTACCAGGAGGAGATGGCGCCGATGGGCACGATGGTCTTGAGCCCCTTGACACCGGTGGCGGCCACTCCGTTGGCCACGGTGCCGTCGTAGCTCTTGCCGATCATGCCGGTGGCGCCGTTGGACCAGGTGGCCTGGACGGCTCTGCCGCCGCTGGGGGCGTCGTAGCCGCGGGCCCGGCCGTTAAGCCAGTCGACGACGGACTTCGCGGACTGGATGTCGGACCGGCCGCCGATGTCCACACAGCCGTCGGAGCGGCTGGTTCCGGCGAGGTCGACCAGGACGGTGGCGTAGCCGCGCGGGACGAAGTAGTTGTCGTAGAAGAGCGGGAACCGCACGGGCTTCCCGGCCGCGTCATAGGTCTTGGTCTGGCTCTCGTTGCCGCGTCCGCAGCAGGCGTAGTACGGGCTGGCGTCCATGATGACGGGGATGCGGCGGCCCGCCTGGGCGGGTTCGCGCGGCCGCACGATGTCGACGGCGACGCGGTCGGTCTTCCCGTCCGCGTCGCCGTCGACCCTGGTGTCCACCCATACGGACTCACGTATGGCGTGTTCGTAGGAGTAGACGGGTCTGCTCTCCCGGGCTCCGGTCACCTGGGCTCCGGTCTCCCGGGCTCCGGCGGTGGCCGCGTGGGCGGCCTGGGCGCCCAGCGGGGGCAGCAGGGTGACGGCGGCGGCCAGCAGTGCGGTGACCGACAACAGGATCAGCGTGGTCCAGTGGATGCGGGATTTCCGCCTCGGTAGCAGCACGGGCCGGACGGTAGCGCGAGTCAACTCCCGGACAGAAGAGGCGCGCACCGGAACTGACGCTTCCGCACACCTGACGACGTGTCGGCCGAATGTCGATTACATGTCAGAAAGCGGGATGGACGGGCGAAGCCGGCCGGGAGTACATAGAGTCGCGAGTGATCGTTCTCCCCTACGAGTTGGAGGACTCGTGCGTCACCACAGACTTCTCGTCCCGGGTGCGGCCGCGGCCTGCCTGCTGCTGGCGATCCCGGCGTCAGCGGCCGATGCCACCCCGGGCGCCCCCGGCCTCGGGGATTCCTACTACCCCTCGTACGGCAACGGCGGGTACGACGTCTCCCACTACGACCTGCGGCTGAAGTACCAGCCGACGACGGACCGGCTGGAGGGCACGACGACCGTCCTGGCCACCGCCACCCAGGACCTGTCGCGCTTCAACCTGGACTTCGCGCTGGATGTGAGCGAGGTGCTGGTGGGCGGGAAGAAGGCGGCGTTCACCGCGACCGGCGACCACGAGCTGGAGATCACCCCGGCCGCGCCGCTGGACAAGGGCCGCCCCTTCACCGTGGTGGTGCGCTACCACGGCACCCCGTCGAAGGTGCAGGTGAGCGGGTTCACCGCCTGGCTGCGCACCCCCGACGGAGGGGTGGCGGCCGGTGAGCCGGAGTCGGCGTGGTGGTGGTACCCCAGCAATGACCATCCGCTGGACAAGGCCACGTACGACGTCTCGGTGGCGGTCCCGGACGGGACGCAGGCCATCAGCAACGGGACCCTTCAGTCGACCTCTTCCAAACTGGGCTGGACCCGGTACAACTGGCGCTCCGCCAAGCCGCAGGCCACGTATCTGACCACGCTGGCGGTGGGCAAGTTCGACATCACCAAGGACACCACCGCGAGCGGCCTGCCGGTCATCAACGCCTACAGCAAGGACCTCGGCGACAACGCGGGCGCGGCGCGGGCGAGCGTGGAGCGCTCGGCGGAGATCGTGGACTGGGAGTCCACCGTCTTCGGGCCGTACCCATTCGAGGCGCTGGGCGGCTATGTGCCGAACGTGCCCACCGGGTACGCGCTGGAGACCCAGACCCGGCCGTTCTACAGCCCCCGCCAGTTCTCCCGGGGCGCGAACGCCTCGGTGGTCGTCCATGAGCTGGCCCACCAGTGGTTCGGCGACAGCGTCTCGCTGAAGGACTGGCGGGACATCTGGATCAACGAGGGGTTCGCCTCCTACGCCCAGTGGCTGTGGTCGGAGAAGGAGGGCGAGGGCACCGCGCAGGAGCTGGCGGACTACACCTACGCCTCCTACCCGGCGGACGACCCGTTCTGGACGGTGAAGCCGGCCGACCCGGGCGCGGAGAACCAGTTCCACGGCGCGGTGTACGACCGGGGCGCGCTGGCCCTCCAGGCGCTGCGCAACAAGGTCGGCGACAAGGACTTCTTCGCCATCATCAAGGGCTGGACGGCGAAGAACCGGTACGGCAACGCCTCGGTGCGGGACTTCATCACCTTCGCCGAGAAGGTGTCCGGCAAGCCGCTCGACGAGCTCTTCGAGACCTGGCTGTACACCCCGGCCAAGCCCGCCGCGTCGGCGGCGAAGGCGGCGGCGGTCAGCCCGGCCAAGGCCGTGGCGAAGCCGAAGTCGTGGGACCGGATCCAGGCCACGCACAGCGCCCACCGGCACTGACACCGGCACTGACACCGGAACGGACACCGGAACGGACACCAGCGTCGGGCGGGAGAGCTCAGCCCGCCCGGCGCGCACCGGCCCGCGCCGCACGCGCGACCGGCAGATAGCGCAGCCGCTCGGGCAGCAGCGGTACGGTCACCCGCACCACTCGGCCGAACCAGCGCAGCCTGCGCTCCTGGCCATCCGTCCACTCCAGGCCGATGGCCGACCGGGCGTCCGGCGGCATCAGCCCGGCGGTGAGGAAGGCGCGGAAGCGGGTGAACAGCGGGCGCAGACCCGGCCAGAGAAGCCGCAGCGGCAGCGGGCCGGGGGCGGGGACGGACGCGTCGGGGGCGGCCAGTTCACGGGCGACCGGTGTGGGCTCCAGCCGCTCGCGCACCACCGCCCGGTAGTACGTCCAGAACTCCTCGACGCCGCGCGGCAGCTCGTGGTCGGCGATGCCCAGCACCCGGCCGACGGATCGCCACTCTGCGTACAGCGCGCGCTCCTCGGCGACGGTGAAGGGGCGGGCGCCCAGATAGCGCTGGGCACGCAGATAGACCGGGTACCCGGTGGCGTGCACCCAGCGGTAGAGCTCGGGGTCGAGCGCGTGGTACGGGCGGCCCGACGCGTCCACGCCCTGGATATCGCGGTGGAGGACGCGCAGTCTGCGGCCCTCCGCCGCGGCCCGGTCCCCGCCGTAGATCCACTGCTGTAGTGAGCGCAGGGAGCGCTCACCACGCCCCCAGGGGTCGGTGCGGAAGACGGAGTGCTGGTCCACGCCCGCCCCGACGGCCGGATACGCCACCTGCATGGTCAGCGCCGCCGGGAAGGAGAGCACACTGCGCACCTCCCCCGCGATGGACCACAGGATGCCACCGACGGGTGGCGGCCGGTGGTCCACGCCGGTGGGGCGGGGTCCGTGCTCGGTCATCGTCGATCGGGGGGACGGCGGGCCGGGACGCACCCGGCCCGCGCGGATGCGTCTAAGTCCTGTCCTGTCGATCTTCGTGGATCAGCCCGCGGCGTCTGGTGCCGTGGTCGCAAGGCGGAGGGTCGTCCTCGTACTGGGCGTACTCGGACGATCCCGACAACGCGGCGAGGCGCGGTGCCAGGCGTCGCGGGCCCGCGAAGATCGGCAGGACAGGGCCTAGTCGCTGCTCCTTCCAGTATGCGCCGCCGCGCCGGGGCCGAGCGGGCGCAGGGTCAGGGTGTAGTCGTAGGCCCGGTCGGCCTTCACCCGGTACGGATCGCGGACCGGGTTGGGGGTGTCGCCCACGCCGGTGACCGCGTGGTCGGCGTGCAGGGTGTGCCAGCCGTCGTTGCGCTTCAGGAAGTGCGGATAGGCCGCGCGGTCGAGATCGTCGTACGCGGTGGCGGCCACCTCGAGATCACCGGAGACCAGCAGTCCGCCGCCGCGGCGGTCGGTGAGCGACGCCCAGCGCACATCGTCGTGGTTGCCGTGGTCCTGCGGCTTCAGATACTCCACGTACTGGTCCTTCACCGAGGAGGACCACACCCCCATGGAGGTGCCGTCCTTGCGGTCGTTGAAGCTCTCCACCGGGCCGCGGCCGTACCACCGGAAGGTGTCGTACCGCTGGGGCACCCGCAGCTTCAGACCGATCCGCGGCAGATAGGACAGCGTGCGGAAGTCACCGTGTGCCTCGGCCCGGTGCCGTACCCGGATCGCGCCGGAGCCGTCGATCCGGTACGTCACGGTCTGGCCGAAGGAAGCGCCGCTGACGTCGGGGGCGGCGGCGGTGGAGCGGACGGTGACGGTGACCGTGCCGTCGTCGCCGGGTGCCACCTCCACCCCGTCCACGGTGGTGCGCAGCCGGTCCAGGCCCAGGGCGCGCCAGCGTTTGCCCTCCGCGGTGCCCCAGTCGGAACGCTCATTGCTGATCGGGGCGCGCCAGGCGTCCAGTTCGGGCCCGGAGCGCAGGAGTTCGCGGCCGTCGGCGCGCATCGACGTGAGAGCGCCCCGCTTCTTGTCGAAGGTGTACCGGAAGCCCTTGCCGGTGACGCGGACGGTGTCCCCGCTCCCGGTGGCCTCGGCCGGGCCGCCGTCCGGGCGGGCGGCGGGTTCGGGGACCTTGTCGCCGCCGACCGCGAACTGGCCGAAGGACACCACATGTCCGGCCTTCGCCCAGTCGGTGGTACGGGTGGTGACGGCCTGAACGGTGAGGTGGCGCTCGTATCCGCCGGGGTTGGCGGGCGGGGCCGGGAGCTGGATCCGCTCGCTCGCGCCGGGGCCGACGTCCAGGGCGTGGCTGCCGTCGACCACGGTTCTGGCACCTTCGGTCACCTTCCAGCGCAGGGTGAGGTCCGGGGTGCCGGTGAAGGCGCGCTCATTGGTGACCGTGACCGCGCCGGAGCGGGCGCCGCCGCCGGAGGACGGTTCGGTGATCCGGATCGGTGACTGCACCCAGGCGAGCTGGGCGGTTTCGGGTTCGGGGCGGCGGTCGGCGGTGACGAGTCCGTCGACCCCGGACTCGTAGAGTCCGTAGGAGAGATAGCTGCCTCCACGGGTGACTTTGTCGAAGTCCAGCGCGATCAGGGCGCTGTGCTTCGGGTCCTCGTCCGCGGCCAGCCGGGCCGGGTCGAGGGCGGTGTCGTAGACCCGGACCCGGTCGATGGTGCCCTTGGCGGTGCGCCCGGTCCAGCCGTCCTCCATGGCGTCGTTGTTGCGGCCGATGCCGAGGTCGAAGCCGGTGTAGTCGATCCGGCCGCGCCAGGCGGTCTCGGCGAGCCGCGCACCGTCCACGAACAGCCGCAGGGCGGTGCCGTCGTAGGTGCCGGTGACCCGGTGCCAGGCGCCGGTCCAGCCGGAGGGGACCGGGGCGGTGACGGTACGGGGCTTGCCCTGGCTGGTGAGGGTGAACTCCAGGGTGTCCTTGTCCTTCATCCTCAGCACGTACTGATCGCCCTTGCTGACGATGGTGGAGTCACCGGTCCAGGGGTCGGCGGGCTTGACCCTGGCGTCGAGGCTGACGGCGGTGCCGGTGAGGTCCAGCCGCGGATCGCGGTAGACCTCCACGAAGTCGTCAAGACCGGACAGATACAGGGCCCGGTCGCCGGTGGCCCCGGTGCTGCCGTCGACGACCTCCGGTTTGCCGGACAGGCTCGCCGCGATGTGGTTGCCGGAGGAGTCGGGGGTGGTGAGGAGCGGACGGCGGATGTTCTGCTCGGCCCAGTCCCAGATGAAGCCGCCCTGGGCGCGCGGCTGGGACCGCATCACCTCCCAGAACTCCCGGAAGTTGCCGAGGCTGTTGCCCATGGCGTGGGCGTACTCGCCCATCACGATGGGTTTGTTGAAGCTCTTGGCCTTGGACTCCAGGGAGGCCGGGGTCGGATAGCGAGGTCCGGCCACATCGGCGAACGGGGCGTCGCCGTCGGGCCAGTTGGACTGGTGGTAGAGCGGACGGGTGGGCTCGCGCTTCTTGGTCCACTCGGCCATGGCGTAGTGGGCCTTGCCGAGCCCGGCCTCGTTCCCGGTGTCCCACAGGATGACGCTGGGATGGTTCTTGTCGCGTTCCACCATGCCCCGGTGGCGGTCGAGGAACGCCTTCTGCCATTCGGGGCGTTCGGCGAGGCAGTCCTGCGGGCAGCTCTCGTGGCTGTGGGTCTCGATCTCCATCTCGTCGTCGATCAGGATGCCCTCGCGGTCGGCGAGTTCGTAGAGATAGGGGTCCGAGGGGTAGTGCGAGGTGCGGATGGCATTGACGTTCAGCCGCTTCATCAGCCGGATGTCCTGTTCCATCCGAGCCCGGGTGGCATGGCGTCCGGTGGCCGGGTCGGTCTCGGCGCGGTTGACGCCGCGGATCAGGACACGTTTGCCGTTGAGCTTCAGCAGCTTGTCCTTGACCTCGATCTCACGGAAGCCGACGCTCTGGCGGACGGTCTGGACCGCCCTGCCGCCGGGGTCGCGCAGGGTGAGCACCAGCGCGTAGAGGTTCGGCGTCTCGTCGGACCACTTGGCGGGATCGGTGATCTTCCCGGTCAGCTCGGCCTTCCCGTCGTGCTCCTCGGCGCTCAGCCGCCGTACCTCACGCCCCCGGGGGTCGTAGAGCACCCCGGTGACCCGGTGCGGACCGCTGCTGTCGCCCGGGGTGCGCGCGATGTCCACCGCGGTGCGCAGGGTGGCGTCCCGGTAGGAGTCGTCGAGGTCGGTGGTGACGTACGCGTCCCGCATCCGGGTGGTGGGCGTGGAGTACAGCGTCACGGAGCGGAAGATGCCCGCGTAGCGCCACTGGTCGTAGTCCTCCAGATAGGACCCGGCGCTCCAGCGGTGCACCTGGAGGGCGATCCGGTTGCTGCCCGGACGCAGATAGTCGGTCACATCGAACTCGGCGGGCACATAGCCGCCCTGGTCGTAGCCGACGTACCGGCCGTTGATCCACAGGAACCAGCCGGAGGTGACCCCGTCGAAGCGGATCACCTGACGGCGGCCGTCCCAGTCCCGGGGCAGCTCGACGGTGCGGACGTACGCCCCGGTGGGGTTGATGTCGCGCGGCACCTTCGGCGGGGCGTCGGGGGCCATCTCGCTCTGTACGTTGCGGAACAGCGGATGGTCGAGGTCGTCGGTCTGCCAGGTGTGCGGCACCTGGACGCTCTTCCAGCCGGAGGTGTTGTAGCCCTCCTTCCAGAAGCCGCGCGGGGCGTCCTCGGGACGGTCGGCGAGGGCGAACCGCCATCGGCCGTCGAGGCTGCGCTCCCACTTCCTCCGGTCGGGGCCGTCGGGCCGCAGCCGGGCGTGCGGGGGTTCCTGGCCCTCGCCGGTGCGCTCGGGGTCCTCGAGATAGCTGTGCACATCCGCGGGGAAGCCGTCGGCGGCCGGTGCCCGGCCGGTGGCGGTGTCCGCGGCCGTGAGACCGAGGCCGACGGCGGTGGTCATCGCGAGCGCCACCGCGATCAGCCGCCGGAACGGGCCGCGGGGGCCGCTGTGGGTTCTGCCGTTTGCCGTGCTCAATTCCCACCCACCTCACAGATTCCGAAGAAATCAAACAGAGATGAACGGCGTCGCACAGTATTGACGGAGGTATGGGGCGTCAACCGTTCTCACAGCGGCCTCTGGTGGCGAGGTTGCGGCGAGAGGTTTCACAGTGGTGATGAGACAGCAATACTGATGAACTCGATGGAGCAGCAGCACAGCGGAGAGCGAGGCGCGCCCCGATGACCACCCCCGACACCGAGGAACCGACTCTCACCGTCGATGAACTGGCGGCGCGTGCCGGGGTGACCGTCCGCACGGTCCGCTTCTACGGCACCCGCGGGCTGCTGCCGCCGCCGGTGATCGGCCCCCGCCGGGTCGGCCGCTACGGCGCCGAGCACCTCTCGCGGCTGGCGCTGATCGAGGAACTCCAGCACCACGGGATGACCCTGGCCGCCATCGAGCGCTATCTCGGCCGGCTCCCGGAGGACATCAGCCCGGACGATCTGGCCATCCACCGTGCCATGGTGGCCTCCTGGGCCCCGGACGCCCCCGAGGAGATCAGCCGGGAGGAGCTGTCCCGGCGCGCGGGGCGGGAGTTGACCGAGGAGGACATCGACCGGCTGGCGGCGCTGGACGCCCTGGAGCCCACCGAGGACCCGGAGGTCTTCCGGATCGATCCCCGGGTGCTGAACCTGGGGATGCGGCTGCTGGACGTGCCGATCGAGCTGGAGACGATACTGGCGGCCCACGCCGTGGTGGTGGACCACACCCGCTCCGCCGCGCGGGAGCTGGGGAGGCTGTTCCGCGACGAGGTGTGGGGGCCGCAGCGGGACCGGGAGTCGGAGGCCGGTCCGGAGCGGGTGAAGGCGAAGAAGTCGCTGTCGGCCCATATGCAGCCGCTGGTGGTGCAGGCGCTGGTGATCGCGTTCCAGCGGTCGATGAAGCAGGAGCTGCGCGCCTGGTACGGGCAGGACCTCGCGGAGCGGGACGAGCGCGCGGACGACGCGTGACGTGACACCACGACCGCCGGTGGACCGGGCCCTCCCGGTCCACCGGCGGTCGTGGTTCTCCGTCGCGGCCGTCAGTCCGCGAACGGCTCTCCGCGCTCGGCCTTCTCCACCAGCAGCGCGGGCGGCGCGAACCGCTCACCGTACGCCGCCTCCAACTCCCGGGCGCGCGCCACGAATCCGGCGACACCGCCCGCGTAGCCGTTGATGTACTGGAGCACACCGCCGGTCCAGCCGGGGAAGCCGATACCGAGGATCGAGCCGATGTTGGCGTCGGCGACGGAGGTCAGCACCCCCTCCTCCAGCAGCCGCACGGTGTCGATGGCCTCGCAGAAGAGCATCCGCTCCTGCATGTCGGCAAAGGGGATGCGGGTGCTGTCGCCGTCACCACCGAAGTGCTCGCGCAGCCCCGGCCACAGTCCGGCGCGCTTGCCGGTGGTCTCGTCGTAGTCGTAGAAGCCCGCGCCACCGCTGCGGCCGGGGCGCCCGAACTCCTCGACCATGCGGTCGATGACCGCGTCGGCCGGATGCGGCCGCCAGGTGCCGCCCGCCTCCTCGGTGGCCCGCCGGGTCTCCTCGCGGATCTTACGCGGCAGGGTCAGGGTCAGCTCGTCCATCAGGGAGAGCACCTTGGCCGGGTATCCGGCCTGGGCGGCGGCCTGTTCCACGGAGGCCGGGTCGATGCCCTCCCCCACCATCGCCACACCCTCGTTGATGAAGTGCCCGATGACGCGCGAGGTGAAGAAGCCGCGCGAGTCATTGACCACGATCGGGGTCTTGTTGATCTGCCGCACCAGGTCGAAGGCGCGGGCCAGCGCCTTCTCGCCGGTCCGCTCGCCCTTGATGATCTCGACCAGCGGCATCTTGTCCACCGGCGAGAAGAAGTGCAGCCCGATGAAGTCGTCCGCGCGCTGCACCCCCTCGGCGAGCACGGTGATGGGCAGCGTGGAGGTGTTGGAGCACAGCAGGGCGTCCGGTGCCACCACACCCTCGATCTCCTGGAACACCTTGTGCTTCAGCGCCGGGTCCTCGAAGACCGCCTCGATCACCGCGTCACAGCCCGCGAGGTCGGCGGCATCGCCGGTCGGGGTGATCCGGGCCAGCAGCCGGTCCCGCTCGGCCTCCGTGGTGCGGCCCTTGGCGAGCGCCTTGGCCAGCAGCCCCGCGGAGTACGCCTTGCCCTTGGCGGCAGCCTCCGTGGACACGTCCTTGAGCACGACCTCGATCCCCGCCTTGGCACAGGCGTAGGCGATGCCCGCGCCCATCATCCCGGCACCCAGCACCGCGACCTTGCGGACCTGCTGGGGCTCAATGCCCTGCGGCCGGTTGGCACCGGAGTTGACCGCCTGGAGATCGAAGAAGAACGCCTGAATCATGTTCTTGGCGGTCTGGCCGATCACCAACTCGGTGAAGTAGCGGCCCTCGATGACCTGCGCGGTCTCGAAGTCCACCTGTGAGCCCTCGACGGCCGCGGCGAGGATGTTGCGCGGCGCGGGGTAGGGGGCGCCGTTCAGCTGCTTGCGCAGATTGGCCGGGAAGGCGGGCAGGTTGACGGCGAACTTCGGATGGGCCGGGGTGCCGCCCGGGATCCGGTAGCCCTTCTCGTCCCAGGGCTGGATCGACTCGGGGTGGGCGTCGATGAACGCCCGCGCCCGGGTGAACATGTCCTCCGGGGTGTCCGCCACCTCATGCACCAGACCCGCGTCCAGGGCGCGCTTCGGGGCGTAACGCTGGCCCTGGAGCAGCACCTTGAGCAGGGCGTCGGTGACCCCGAGCAGCCGGACGGTACGGGCGACACCGCCGGCGCCCGGCAGCAGGCCCAGGGTGACCTCGGGGAAGCCGATCCGGGAGCCGGGGGCGTCGAGGGCGATGCGGTGGTGGCAGGCGAGCGCGATCTCAAGACCGCCGCCGAGCGCCGCGCCGTTGATCGCGGCGACGAGGGGCTTGCCGAGGGTCTCCAGCCGGCGCAGGCCCCGCTTGATGCGGAGGTTGACCTCGAACATCTCCTGGGCGTGGTCGGGCCCGGCCCGCATCATGTCCTTGAGGTCACCGCCCGCGAAGAAGGTCTTCTTGGCGGAGGTGATGACGATGCCGCGGATGGACTCCCGCTCGGCCTCGGCGCGGTCGGCGACCGCGTCGAGGGAGTCGATGAACGCGGCGTTCATGGTGTTGGCGGACTGGCCGGGGTCGTCGAGGACGAGGGTGACGACGTCATCGTCGCCCCGCTCCCAGCGGATGGTCGACGCGGTGGTGGTCTGGGTCATGGCGCGGTCTCCAAGGGGAAGGGAGGTCGGTCCAGGGGCCGTCGTCACGACGGGCCCTGACGGGCGTCGGGGGTGGTCAGAGGCGCTCGACCACCGTGGCGATGCCCATGCCGCCTCCCACGCACAGCGTGGCGAGGCCGTAGCGCTGCTCGCGCCGCTCCAGCTCGTCGATCAGGGTGCCGAGGATCATGGCGCCGGTCGCGCCCAGCGGGTGGCCCAGCGCGATCGCGCCGCCGTTGACGTTGACCTTGTCCAGGCTGAGGCCCATGTCCTCGACGAAGCGCAGCACCACCGCGGCGAACGCCTCGTTGATCTCGACCAGATCGATGTCGTCGATGGTCAGCCCGGCCTTGGCGAGCGCCTTGCGGGAGGCGGGGGCCGGGCCGGTGAGCATGATGGTGGGGTCGGAGCCGGAGACGGCGGCGGAGACGATCCGGGCGCGCGGGGTCAGCCCGTGACGCTCGCCGACCTCGCGGTTGCCGATGGCGACCAGGGCCGCGCCGTCCACGATGCCGGAGGAGTTGCCCGCGTGGTGGACATGGTCGATGGCCTCGATCCAGTGGTACTTCTGGAGCGCCACCGCGTCGAAGCCGCCCGCCTCGCCGATGGTCTCGAACGAGGGCTTGAGTCCGGCCAGCGTCTCGGGGGTGGTGCCGGGGCGGATGTGCTCGTCGCGGTCGAGGACGGTCAGCCCGCTGCGGTCGCGGACCGGGACCACCGAGCGGTCGAACAGCCCGTCCTTCCACGCCTTGGCCGCCCGCTCCTGGGAGAGCGCGGCGAAGGTGTCCACGTCGTGGCGGCTCCAGCCGCCGATGGTGGCGATGAGGTCGGCGCCGATGCCCTGGGGGACAAAACCGGTCTCGTAGTTGGTCATCGGGTCCGCGAACCAGGCGCCCCCGTCGGAGCCCATCTTCACTCGCGACATCGACTCCACACCACCCGCGAGCACCAGGTCCTCCCAGCCCGAACGGACCTTGGCCGCCGCCAGGTTGACCGCCTCCAGACCGGAGGCACAGAAGCGGTTCTCCTGCACGCCCGCGACCGTGTCCGGCAGCCCGGCCGCGATGGCCGCGACCTTGGCGATGTCCGAGCCCTGGTCACCGAGCGGGCTGACCACGCCGAGCACGACGTCGTCGATCGCGGCCGGGTCGAGGTCGGGGAACCGGCGCCGGATCTCGTGGATGAGGCCCACGACGAGGTCGACGGGCTTGGTGCCGTGCAGGGCTCCGTCGGCCTTGCCGCGCCCGCGCGGGGTGCGGATGGCGTCGTACACGTACGCTTCGGTGCTCACGTCAGCAGCCTTTCGAGGGGGTGGGGGTGAGGTCCTGTGCGATGGATCTTCGCTGGACAGGGCCTGAGGCGGGAGGCTCAGTCGGCGAGCTGGGAGCGGCCGATGATCTCTTTCATGATCTCGGTCGTGCCACCGTAGATCGTCTGGATCCGGCCGTCGGTGAACGCCTTGGACACCGGGTACTCCGTCATATAGCCGTAGCCGCCGTGGAGCTGGAGGCAGCGGTCGGCGATCCGCTTCTGGAGCTCGGTCGCCCACCACTTGGCCATGGACGCCTGCACGGCGTCCAGTCCGCCCGCCGTGTGGTCGGTGATGCAGCGGTCCAGGAAGGCGCGGGTGACGGCGCACTCGGTGGCCATCTCGGCTATCTCGAAGCGGATGTGCTGGAGCTTCGCCAGCGGCCGTCCGAACGCCTCGCGCTCCTTGACGTACGCCGTGGTGAGCTCCAGGACGTGTTCGGCGGCGGCGATGGCGGAGACCGCGATGGTCAGCCGCTCCTGGGCCAGATTGGTCATCAGATGGCCGAAGCCGCCGTGCAACTCACCCAGCAGGTTGCTCTTGGGCACCCGGACGTCGTTGAAGAACAGCTCGGCGGTGTCCTGCGCCTTCTGGCCGATCTTGTCGAGGTTGCGGCCGCGTTCGAAGCCCTCCGCACCGCGCTCGACGACGATCAGGCTCAGCCCCTTGGCGCCGCCCTCGGGGGTGGTCCGGGCGACCACGATCACCAGGTCGGCCAGGATGCCGTTGGAGATGAAGGTCTTGGACCCGTTGAGCACCCAGTGGTCGCCCGCGTCGGTGGCGGTGGTGCGGATCCCCTGGAGGTCGGAGCCGGCCCCGGGCTCGGTCATGGCGATGGCGGTGATGATCTCACCCGAGCAGAAGCCGGGCAGCCAGCGGCGCTTCTGCTCCTCGGTGGCGAGGGTGCGCAGATACGGGCCGATCATGTCGTTGTGCAGCGGGATCGCGAACCCGGAGGCGCCCGCGCGGGCCAGCTCCTCGGAGATCACCGCGGAGTAGCGGTAGTCGTCGCTTCCGCCACCGCCGAACTCCTCGGGCATGGCGAGGCCGAGCAGCCCCTGCCGTCCGGCCGCGCGCCACACCGCGCGGTCGACCACACCGTCCTGCTCCCAGCGCTCGTGATGCGGGGTCACCTCCTTCTCGATGAAGGTGCGGACGGTCTCGCGGAACGCGTCGTGCTCCGCGGTGAAGATCTGGCGCGTCAGGGGAGCGCGGGTCACGACGGGTTCTCCTCGGTGGCGGTCTCGTCGGTCTCTGCGGTGGACTCGGTGGCGCTCTCGGTGGCGCTCTCGGCGGCGGTGCCGCTTGCGTCCCGCGGGAGGGCGAGGCCCCAGTCGCGGGCCACCTCCGCGGTGTCCGCGCCGGGGCGGGCGGGCGCGCGGCGCACCGCGCCGGGGGTGACGGAGAAGCGCGGGGCAGGCGCGGGCTGGGTGATGCCGCCGTGCTCGGTGAAGGTGGCACGGGCCGCGAGATGGGGGTGTGCGGGGGCCTCGCGCAGCGACAGCACGGGCGCGACACAGGCGTCGGAGCCGTCGAACACCGCCGTCCACTCCTCGCGGGTGCGCTCCTTGAAGCGGGCGGCGATGACGGCGCGCAGCCTGCCCCAGGCGTCGAAGTCCTCGCGGGGCGGGGCCTGATCGGCGATGCCGAGCCGCTCGGCGAACTCCGCGTAGAACTTGCGCTCCAGGGCGCCGACGGCCATGTAGCCACCGTCGGAGGTCTCATAGGTGCCGTAGAACGGGCAGCCGCCGTCGAGGAGGTTGGCGCCGCGGCGGTCCCGCCAGCCCCCCGCGGCCATCATGCCGTGGATCACGGCGGTCAGATGGGCGGTGCCGTCCACGATCGCGGCGTCCACGACCTGGCCGGGGCCGCCCGCGCGGGCGTGCTGGAGGGCGGCGAGGACACCGATGACGAGGTAGAGCGAACCGCCCGCGTAGTCCCCGAGGAGGTTGGCGGGGGCCACCGGCGGACCGTCGGCCGTGCCGATCATGCCGAGCGCCCCGGCGACGGCGATATAGCCGATGTCGTGTCCGGCGGTCGGGGCGAGCGGGCCGTCCTGGCCCCAGCCGGTCATCCGGCCGTAGACCAGTTGGGGATTGCGCGCCAGACACGCTTCGGGGCCCACACCGAGCCGCTCGGCGACCCCCGGGCGGTAGCCCTCGATCAGGATGTCGGCGCGCTCGGCGAGGTCGAGCACGGCGGCCCGGCCGCCGTCGGACTTCAGGTCGAGCAGCACGGAACGCTTGTTGCGGTTGGCGATGTCGTAGTCGGGGTCGATCCGCAACCCCCCGGTGCCGCTCGGCCGGTCCACCCGGACGACATCGGCGCCGAGGTCGGCGAGGACCATGGCCGCGAACGGGCCGGGTCCGATCCCCGCCAGCTCCACCACCCGCACCCCGGACAGCGGACCGCCCGGCACCGCCCCGTCCCCTGTCGCCACCATCCGACCCCAAACCTTGTGACAATTTTGCTGTAACACTGCTGATGCTAAGAAGGCGTGCCACATTCCACAAGCCCCCGGGCCGGGCGGCGGACGGCGAAAGACCGTGGCCCCGCCGGTCTTTGGCCGGCGGGGCCACGGAGGGTCGGACAGTGATGAGTCCGGTGGCGCCGTCAGCCCACGTCGAGCTCCGCGATCAGCCGCTTGGGGGCGATCGTCCGATAGCTCTCCTCGACCCAGTCGCACAGCAGGTCGGCCCCGGGCGCACCCTCGGCGAGCGGTATGGACACCCAGCCGGACCGGCCCAGGCCATAGCCGGTCGGGGCGGAGCCGGGCTGGGACATCGCATGGGCGTGTGCTGCCTTGTTTTGCAGCTTGACGGTGATACCGGGCGTACGGTCGCCGTCGTCCGGCCCGAGGAACACAAAGATCTTCTTGCCGACCTTGACCACGCCGCTGCCCCAGGGGAAGTCCTCCCAGGCGCCGGGGAGGCCGAGCGCGAACGCGCGCACCGCACCCCGCACCCGGAGCGGGTCCTTCGATACGGCCATCGGCTCCTCCTGCGCTGCGCGGTCCACGGCTGTCATGAAGCGGCCGGGGGCCCGTGCTCCCACGGCCCCCGACCGGCCTTCTCCACGCTAGCCTCCGCCACCGACAACGGCCCCTCGGGCACCAGATGGTCCGCGCCGCCCGACGGATCGGCCAGCCGCCCCAGACGCCGTGGCACATCGCCGCCCACCAGGACGATCACCACCAGCGTCAGCCCGAAGGTGAGCACCGCGAGCGCCCGTCCCAGCGGCATCCCCTCGGCCAGATCGGCGCCGAGCACCGGGGCCACCGCGCCGCCCAGCGCCCCGGTGTTGTAGACGAAGCCCAGCGAGGCGGCCCGGGTCCGGGTCGGGAAGTGGCCCGCGATGTACCTGGGCAGGATGCCCGAGATCCCCTGACTCAGGGCGAGCAGGAAGAACAGCAGCACGCCGAGGCCGACGAGGCTGTCCCGCACCGCGAACACCGGGAAGACGAAGGCCAGCGAAGCCAGCAGGGTGCAGGCGTACGCCTTCCGGGTGCCCAGCCAGTCGCCCGCGAAGCCCGCGAGCCAGCAGCCCGCCATGGTGCCGAACCCGGCGTAGAACATCACATCCGTGACCTCGCCGGGCGCATAGCCCAGCTCCGACTTCAGATAGGTCGGCAGCAGCGCCTGGATGGGCCAGCTGTAGAGGAACGCGCAGAAGACCGTCGCCGTCAGCGCCGTGTGCAACAGCCATCCGCGCCGCCCGCCGAGCTGTGCGGCGAAGGCGACCAGACACCCCGTCGCCAGCAGCGACAGCGGCCACCGCCACCCGGCGCCCACCGGGGTGAAGACACAGAACAGCGCCGCGCTCGCGGCCGCCGCCAGGGCGGTGTTGGCCCAGGCGCGCCACCGCCCGGTGAACAGCGGCGCGAAGGGGTTGGGCCGCACGCCCTCGCCCGCCCCCACCTCCTGGTGCCAGTCGGCGGCCTCGGGGAGCGCGCGCCGCATCCACAGCGCGACGAACACCGGGAGCACCCCGATCCAGAACATCCAGCGCCAGCCCCAGTGCGGTACCACCCACTTGTAGAGCTCGGCGGCGAGGATGGTGCCGCCCGCGTAGCCGGAAATGAGAAAGCCGGAGGCGCGGTTGCGTAGCCGGGCCGGCCAGCTCTCCAGCACATAGGTGGCACTGGCGCTGCACTCACCGGCCATGCCCATGCCAATCAAGAGCCGGGCGGTGAAGAGGCTGAGGTAGTTCCAGGCGAAGCCGCAGGCGAAGGTGCCCAGCGAGTAGAGCAGAATACTGGCGATCATGGCCGGTTTACGGCCGTAGCGATCGCCCATCGCGCCCAGCAGCGCCCCGCCGAGCCAGCGGGTGATGAACGCGCCCGAGACCAGGCTCGCCGCGGAGGCCGCACTGAGGTCGAACTCCTCGGCGATCTCGGTCAGTACGAGGGTGATCAGGACGAAGTCGAAACCGTCGAGAAGATAGCCGATCCAGGCCGCGGCCAGGGACCTCCACTGGCCTCGGGAGACCTCCCGATACCAAGGTGCGGCGGCGGTCATGGCAACAGTCCCCCTTGCTCGAGGACATGACGGACGGTCTTGACGGCCTCGTCACCCAGCGGCACCTGGGGCGCGGCCGTCGCGGGGCAGTCGATGACACCCATCAGATGCAACGCGGCCTTGAAACCTCCCAGCGCCGATGAACTTCCGCCCATCGCCGCCGGATCACCGGCGTCGGTGAGGGCGAACAGCGCGGCCAGCCGGTCCTGTTCGGCGGCGGCCAGGTCCCAGCGCCCGGCGCGGGCGTGCGCGTACAGCCGGACATAGCCGTCCGGGTCGACGTTGGCCAGCCCCGGGACCACCCCGTGGGCGCCCGCCAGCAGGGCGCCGTCCACGGCCAGTTCGGATCCGGTGAGCACGGAGAACCCCGCGTCGAGACCGCGGCGGCGGACCTCCACCAGCAGCCTGCGCAGCGCGCCGTCGTCCCCGCTGCTGTCCTTGAGCCCGGCGAGAGTGCCGTCGGCGGCCAGCGGGAGCACCGTCCCGGACGTCAGCTTGGCGTGGACGGAGACGGGGATGTCGTACGCGAAGAGCGGCAGCCCGGCGCCGTCGCGCAGCCGCCGGAAGTGGTCGGCGATCTCCACCGGATGGGTGCGGGTGTAGAACGGCGCGGTGGCCACGATGCCGTCCGCGCCCAGCCCGGCGGCGGTGCGGGCGTGGTCCAGCACCCGCGCGGTGGTCATGTCGATCGCCCCGGCGAGCACCGGCACCCGGCCGTCCGCCGCCCCGATCACCGTCTCCAGGACGGTACGGCGCGCACGGTCGTCCAGATAGGCGGCCTCGCCGCTGGAGCCGAGCGCGAACAGCCCGCTCACCCCCGCGCCGATCAGCCGCTCGGCCAGGGCGGCCAGAGAACGGGTGTCGATCACGCCGCCGGGGGTGAGCGGGGTGCACAGGGGCGGTACAACACCGGTGAGCGGAACCGGAAGACTCATCACAAACCAGCTTTCTGAACGCGGGCGGCCCAGGCCCTGTCGTCAAAGTCCCGCCTGCCCCACGACGCCTGGCACGCACGCTCGCTGCGTTGTCGGGCCCGTCCGAGTAGGCCCACTACGAGGACGACCCTCCGCCTTGCGATCGCACGCACCAGACGCCGCGGGGCCCGCCCTCCGGGCGGACGACGCTACTTTGACGACAGGGCCTGGAGCGCTGAGATGCCCCATACAACACCTGACGTCCCGCCATATCCAGGTGAATAGCCAGGCAATAGGGAGGTGGGATGTCCTATATCGGGGCTGAATCTCGCTCAGCGCCGACACCACTGTCAAGTAACCTCCCGGCCACGGCTCCCCACCCTCCAGCGCGGCGTCCGAATACCGCCAGCACCGGCCGTGTCCCCCGGTGAGCATGAGACCTATGAACGAGCACAGCACTCCCGAGACCCTGGAACACCAGACACCGCGGTACGAGATCCGGCCCATCGCGCCCGAAGCGCTGCGGCGGCTGCGGACCATGGACGACGCGGACCGTCCGCCGCGCGTCGTGGTGGAGGACGAGAACGGCGGCTCACCGCTGCGCTGCTGTCTGGGACGCAGCGGACCGCACGAGACCATCGCGCTCATCGCGTACTCCCCGCTGCTGCGCTGGGCGCTGGACACCGGCGCCGATCCGGGTCCGTACAACGAGACGGGTCCGGTCTTCGTCCACCGCGAGCCGTGCGGCGGCTGGACGGGCACCGGCGTACCCGACGGCCTCCGCGGCGACCGGCGGGTGCTGCGGGCGTACTCCGCCGACGGCTCCATCCTGGGCGGACTGCTGCTGGACGGCGGCACACCGACGATCGAGGAGGGGCTCGACCAGCTCTACCGGGATCCGCGGGTGGCGACGGTCCATGTGCGCGCCGTGGAGTTCGGCTGCTTCCTGGCCGAGACCCGGCGCCTGTGACGGCCGGGCCCTTAGGCGCTGTCCGGTGGGTCTTAGGTCAGCTCCGAGCGGCCCGTACCTCGGCCAGCGCCCGGCGGCACAGCGCGTCGGCACGCCGGGTGGTCTCGGGCTGCCGGTAGTCGCGGGCGAGATGGAGGGTGTGGGCGCAGGCGCTGTCGAGGTCGACCCGGTGGCCGACCGAGACGAACACCGGCTTCACCCCGTCCCGGGTGCGCAGCGCCCGGCCGACCTCCTCCTCCCCGTCCAGCAGCGGTGACCAGTCGCCGCGGTGCGGTCCGGGGTCGGCATGGCGGAAGGTGAACGGGTTCTTGGCGACGCCGATGACCGGGAGTCCGGTGAGCACCCCCAGATGGCTGGCCAATCCGAAGCGGCGGGGGTGGGCCAGTCCGTAGCCGTCGCACACCACGAGATCCGGGCGGTGACCGGCCCGGTCGAGCGCGCCGAGCGCGTCCAGGACGGCCGGTATCTCACGGAACGCCAGCAGTCCGGGCACATAGGGGAAGGTGACCGGGCCGACCGCCGTCGCCTCCCCGACGACCGCCAGGGTGCGGGGGTCCAGCGCCACGGCGGCGGCCGCGACCACCCCGCGCTCGTCGTCGTACGCCACGTCCACCCCGGCCACCGTGCCCGCGCCCGGCGGGGCGACCTCTCCGGCGGTCACGACGGACGCCCGCAGACGTTCTTGAACGGCGGTCGCCTCGGCCTCGCTCGTCGGCCAGTCGGGAGGCAGGTCATAGCGGGGAACGTCGGCGCTGGTCATCGTGGGCACCACGCTACTATCCCGATCATGTTCGTTCTGGACGTCACCTACAACGCCCCGCTCGACCGCGTCGAGGCCCTGCTCCCGGCACACATCGCCTGGCTGGACGAGCAGTACGCGGCGGGCGTCTTCATCGCCTCCGGACGCAAGGAGCCACGCGAGGGCGGGGTCATCCTGGCGGTCGGCGACGACCGCGCGGCGATCGAAGAGCTGCTGACCACCGATCCGTTCACGATCGAGGGCGTGGGCGAGTACACGATCACGGAGTTCATCGCCACCAAGACGGCCCCGGCGCTGGAGCCCTACCGGCAGCAGCCGACCGTCTGAGCGACCCGCGCGCTTCCGCCGGACCCCGTACGGGGGCGGGGTCCGGCGGACACCCGCGTCACCGCGCGGTTGGGCCCAGCCGGGCGATCCGGCCCTTCTCCCCCGCGGCCCAGCAGCCGAGGTCCGGGGCGCAGTCGACGGTGTCGTACGAGCCGGTGTCGACGGTGCGCCAGGTGCGGCCCGCGTCGGTGGTGAGGTCCGTACCGCTGGGGCCGACGGCCAGGGCCGCCCGGCGGCTGTACGGCAGCCAGGTGACACCCGAGCGGTAGGCGGACGGCGGCTGCTCCGCCGTGGTCCAGCGGGATCCGCCGTCCCCGGTGACGGCCGCCGCGCGCGGGGACGGCTGATCGGGCCGGTAGTCGCCACCGACGGCGAGGCCGTGCCGCGCGTCGCGGAAGGCGAGCGCGAACACCCCGCGCGCCGGATCGCCCGCGGGGACCGGAGTGTCGGCCACCGTCCAACTGCGGCCGCGGTCGGTGGTGTGGAACACCCGGGCGGTCGCCGCCCCGCCGGTGGCGAACCACGCGTTCCGCCCACCGGAGGCGACCAGGCACTGCCCGCTCGCCGCGAACGCGGCCTCGCCCGACTGCGCGGGCGGCATACCGTCCGCGGGCAGGACCCGCCAGTTGCGGCCGCCGTCGCCGGTCGACAGGATCCGGTAGCGGCCGTCCACCGGATCGCTCAGCGCGATCCCGTGCCGGGAGTCGAAGAAGGTCATGCAGTCGTAGAAGGCGCGCGGATCGTCGTTGCGGAAGCTCTCGCGCCAGGTCGCGCCCCCGTCATCGGTGCGGAAGACCCGGGACGCCTCGCCCTCGCCGATCGCCAGCACCACCGCGCGCCGGGCGTCGAACGCCTCGACATCGCGGAACTCCAGCCCCTCCGCGCCGGGCGGCGAGACATTGCGCCACGTGCGCCCGCCGTCGTGCGTCCGCAGCACCGTGCCCTTGGTGCCCGCGACCCACGCCGTGCCGCGGCTGACCGCGGCGAGTCCGCGGAACCGGGCGTCGGTGCCACTCTCGGTGAGTCGCCACCCCACCCCCAACCGGCCCTCGCCGTCCACTGGTTGAGCGTGCGCGGGCGCGGCCGTCACGGCGGCGAGCGCCGCCCCGCAGAGTCCGGCCGCCACCGCGCGTCGCATCATGCTCATGATCCCCATGGCCCTCATGGAGCTGGAAGCTAGCCCATCCGCGGGACGCCGTCCACGGACGAGTGAGCCGGTGAGAGGGAGAAACTCCGAATCGCGGGACCGGCTCGGCCTTCCTAAGGTGACCGCCATGGACAACGAACGTGGAAAGCCGTACGTGGGCGCCATGGTCACCGTCAGCTACGAAGCGGAGCGCTGTCTCCACGCCGGTGCGTGCGCCCGCGCCCTGCCGCAGGTGTTCGACCCCGAGCAGCGGCCGTGGATCCAGGCCGACGGCGCGCCCGCCGATGTTGTCGCCGAGGTGGTGCGGCGCTGCACCTCCGGGGCGCTGCGGTACCGGATGGCCAACGGCCAGACGGAGCAGCCCATCCGCCCCACCGCGCTCGCCCGTACATCCTCGGGTCAGATCCTGGTCCGCGGGGATCTGTTGATCGAGACCCCGGACGGCGCCCGCAAGGAAACCCGCGCGACGCTCTGCGGCTGCGGGGCCACCCGCAACGCCCCGTACTGCGATGCGTCCGGGCCCTGCGGAGCGGGGCCGGGGCCCGGCGGCTGCGGGGAGCGGCGGCCGTAACCCCGGCGTCGCGGCGTCAGCCGTTGTTGTCGACGCAGAGCTGGACCACCAGCGACACACAGTCCTTCGAGCTGGGGTCGGACGAGGCGGTCGGCCCGGCGGCCGGCTTCTTGCTCGGCGTGCCGCTCGGCTCTCCGGGCCGGGACGGCTGAGCCGTACCACCGTCGGCCTGGTCACCCGTCGGGTCGTCGGTCGGCCAGGGTGAGGACGGATCGGACGGCTCACCCGCAGGGGACGAAGGCGACGAACCGGGAGATGTCGACCGCGACGAGGGCGAAGAGGACAACGGCGACGACGGCCCGGCGGAGGACGACGCCTCCTTCGCGGGAGCGACCGCGCTCGACGGCACGTCCGACGGCGACTGCCCCACGGGCACATCCTTGGACGGCCGGTTCCGGGACGCCTCACGCGGGGTGTCCGACCTCGGCTCGTCCGGCTTCCGCGGCGACGTACCGGATGTCTCCGACGAATCGGACGGACTGTGCCCCTGTGGCGGCACTCCGGCACCACCCGGGTGCGACGGCGCCGACGCCGCCGCGGGCTGTCCCGGCTCCGCCGGATCACCGTCGGTCAGCGCCAGCCCGGCCGCCACCGCCGCACTCGCGAGGACCAGCACACCGACTCCGGCCACGGTGGCCGCGACCGGTCCGGCCTGCCGCACCTGCCCGCGCATCAGATGGCGCACCGAACGCCGGGTGGACACCAGCGTGCCGCCCGCGGCGGACGCGTGCGCACCGCCGAACGGCAGCGCGCGCGTGGCCGCGACCGCGGCGGCCGCGCCGCCGACGGCGGCGAGCGGCGCGAGCCACGTCGCCGTACCCCGGTCCAGCAGCGCCAGCAGCGCCGGTCCGGTGAGCGCGGACAGCCGGTCGTCGGCCGCCACCAGCTGCTCCATCCGGGCCCGGCAGTCCTGGCAGCCCTCTATGTGCACGGCTATCTGCTCGGCCTGGTGCGGGGTGTCGACACCCTGCACATGCGAGGGCATCCGCTCCCAGTGCGCACCGCACGCCGCACTCGCCGGGGCGCCCGGCTGGGCGCGCAGATACTCCTGGCGCAGGCTCTCCCGCCCCCGTTCGACCAGCGCGGCGGCACCGGCGGCGTGGGTGCCCAGGCGCCGGGCGACACCCTCCGGCGCCAGCCCGTCCACCTCCGCGAGCCACAGCGCCGTCACCCACCGCTGCGGCAGTTCGCCCAGGACCTCCACCAGCGGTTCGAGATACGAGGCTCGCTGCGGCGGCCCCCAGCCCGCGGCCGCCGCGGAGAGCCCGCGCACCGCACCGGTGAGTTCGGCGGGTGCGGCGGCGGCACCGAGCGGCGGCCCGGTCCGCACTCGCCGCCACACCCGGTAGTGGGCCTCGGCGACGAGGTCACCCGCGGTCCAGGGGTTACCGGTGAGGGTCCGGGCGTATGCGACAAGACGCGGATATTCGGCTTCGTAGAGTCGGGTGTAGGCGGCCGCGTCGAGCGCCGCGGGACCTTGGTGCATGGTGGAACAACCCCTGGGGTGGTGCCTCGTCGCGGCGGAGTTTTGTAACAGCTCCGTACGGCGCCCGAGACCGTGCATGGTTTTCGCAAGCCTAAATGCCCTATGTCCCCTGGAAAAATCCCTCGTGACACACGTCACAGCAACCATGGGTGCACTGGCGTGATTGCCCGTACGTCTTAACCGACGTAAGCGAGGCGAGGACCCCGCACCGATCACGAGGGAGCCGGCGTTGTCCACAGTCATCGACCAAGCCGTCCAGGCCCATCTCATCGCGTCGACGCCCGAGGCACGCGCCATTCCGGCCTCTTTGCGCTACGAGCCCGACGACCCGTTCGCCGTCCGCATCTCCTTCCCGCCCTCGGCCTCCCTCGACGGGTCCTCGGTGGAGTGGACCTTCGGGCGCGAGCTGCTCGCAGCGGGGCTGCGCGGCCCCGCGGGGAGCGGCGATGTGCAGATGTGGCCGTGCGGTACGCAGCGCACGGTGCTGGAGTTCCACGCCCCCGAGGGCATGGCCATGGTCCAGTTCGACACCGGCGACCTGCTCAGGTTCCTCAGCCGCTCCTACACCGCGGTCCCCGAGGGCAGCGAGAGCGGGGCGCTGAACCTGGACGACGGACTGGCGTCCCTGCTGGGCGACGCCCCCGCCTGAGCCGACGGCTCCGCCTCACCTCCCGCGCCGGGGGCCGTCAGGCCCCTCAGGCGCCGCTCGAGTCAGGCGCCGCTCGAGTCAGGTGCCGCTCTAGTCAGGTGCGCTCGACGACGTGGTCGCCACGAGGATCGCCGTGGTGACCGCCGCGGCGAGCGCCGTACGCACCTGTGCGATCACTTTCTCCAGCACCGGCCCCATTCCCCCGCTTCGTTCCCCCAGTTCCGTAATGCGCTTCTTGTGGAGCTTCGCGTCCTTGAGCGTCACCACGGTCCGCAGCTCCCCCGCCGCCGCGAGTGAGACCAGCGCCGCGTCCCGCTCGGACACCTCGGACACCGGCTGGTCGCCGTGCAGCACCCGCAGCGCGTCCTCGCGCATCCCCGCCACCAGGTCGGTCCGTTCCAGCCGGTACTGCTTCAGCGGGAACAGCCCCAGCACGCGCCGCACCTCCACGCCCAGATAGCCGTGCGCCACCAGCTGGTCGCGCACGGCGTGCTCGGTCAGCCGCGGCTGATACTCCACCCAGGTCGCCCAGGTACGCGGCCGGGACTCCCCGATCAGCTCCAGCAGCCCGTCGAGCGCGCTGTCCCCGGTCACGGCGTCGGCCACCGGGCACGGCCTGCCGTCGGAGTCGGTCAGCAGTCCGCGCTGGGCCAGCTCGGTGAGGGCTCCGGCTCGGACGAGCAGCGCGGTGTGGGCACCGACGGGCTTGCCGGTCCCGGGGTCGAAGGCGAGCAGATGGAGCGCGGCGGCGAGGGAGAGCGAGCCGTTCGGCACGGGACCTCCGGTCGGTGTCGTCCGGTGGGTGTCGTTCCGGTCGGTGTCGTTCCGGTCGGTGCGACGTGTCCCGACCATAACCGCCGGAGCCCGCGCCGGGACGGCGGCCACGCGCACCCCCCTTGCGCGCGTGTGACCGCCGCCCGCGGCCGAGGATGTTCTCCGGCAGCCCCTTGGTGACATCACTCGCGTACCAGTCCGAGCCGGGGTGCGGCGGAAGTTCCCTCGGCACGAGGTGGGCGGGCGTGCCCAGGGCCGCGGCCTGGGCCGGACCGGCCCCGGCCGCCCCCACGACGGCGGCCGCGGCCAGCGCGCCCGCGGCGGCGGTGCGGAGTATGTGCTTGATCATGCGCATCAGGTGATTCCCCGTCTCTTCGGTCCTGTTCACAGGGCCCCAGCGTGTGGGCCGCCGGGGGCGGGCGCCAGAAAAGGCGAGGTATCCGGGACGCTGGAATGCCTGCACGTACGCTGACTTGGGGGTATGACATCTTCCTGGAACGCGTACGCGGGACACCCGCGGGATGCGCAACGGGTGGGGACACGGGGAGAAGGGGGACGGTTCCGTGGGGAGCGCCAATGAGGTCGCGGACTTCGCGGAGAGCCTGCGGGCCCTGAAGGAACGCTCGGGCCGCAGCTACGGCTCGCTGGCCACGCGGCTGCACGTCAGCACGTCCACGCTGCACCGCTACTGCAACGGCGACGCGGTCCCGGCGGACTACGCGCCGGTGGAACGCTTCGCCCGAATGTGCGGAGCCACACCGGAGGAGCTGATCGCCCTCCACCGCCGCTGGATGCTGGCCGACGCGGCCAGACACCGCGCCGCCACCCGGGGCGGCACCCCGGGCAGACCCGGCCGTACCGCGGGAGACGCCCCAGGGGACGCCGCTGGAGACACCCCAGGGGACACCCCTGACGGTACGGCGGACGACACACAACCGGCCGCCCCCTCGGCCCCGGTGGCCCCCACGCCTCAACCGTCCTCCCGCTCCCCCGAGTTCGTGCCGCGGGCGTTACGGCCCGCGCGGCCGGAGGCCGGGGCCGGGGCCGGGGCCGGGGTCCGGTGGACCCCCGTAGGGAGCGGCTCCGTGGCGCGGGGGCGGCTGCGGGCCGTGCCCGCGGGAGAGGGTGCCGAGCCGCGCCGGGCCTGGCGACGGCGGCCGTGGGCGTTATTGGCGGGGGCCGCCGCCATGGTCGTGCTCGCCGTCACGGCGGTGCAGGTACGGCCGCCCGGCGACGACAAGCGGAAGGACACCGCGACTTCGCCCCGCGGCACCGCCCACCCGCGGTCCGCCGCGCCCGCCGGGCCGACGGCACGCGGACAGCTGGACCGGGCGGATACGGACGACCGCAAGCACCGTTCCGGCGCGTCGCCCCGTGCCGGCAAGCGGGACCACGACGCATCCGCCTCGCCCTCCCCGGGCGCGTCGTCCGACCGGCCGGGCGACGCGCCCGGCAACGGCGGCTCCCGCGCCCCGCTCACCCTCAGCACCCGTTCCCACATCTGGGAGAACGGCTGCGATCACCGCTATCTCATCGACCGGCCGCCCACCGACGTCGCCCCACCGCCCACCGAGCAGGACGCGCCCGGCTGGGCCTCGGCCCACGGCGCCGTGCACGGCGGGACCACCAATGTGGAGGTCACGGTGCAGGGCCGGGCGTCGTCCGCGGTGGTCCTCCAGGCGCTGCACGTACGGGTCGTGGGACGGCGCGATCCCCTGCGGTGGTCGTCGTTCGCGATGGACAACGGCTGCGGCGGCTCCCTCACCCCGCGCGCGTTCTCGGTCGACCTGGACGCCTCCCGCCCGCTGGCCCGCCCCACCGACGGCAATGACTCGGGCACACCGCTCCCCGCCGTCCGCTTCCCGTACCGCGTGTCGGCCACGGATCCGGAGGTGTTACGGATCAACGCCCGTACCTCCGGCTGCGATTGCCGCTGGTATCTGGAGCTGGACTGGTCGAGCGGCGGGCGCGAGGGGACGGTGCGGATCGACGACCGGGGCGTGCCGTTCCGCACCAGCGGGGCCAAGGGCCGTCCCGAGTACGGCTATGACTACGGCGAGGGCGCCTGGCGCAAGAACGGCTGACCGCCCCCGGCCGGCGCCACCCGGACCCAGCGCTTTCCCGGCCCGACCGCGGCTACTCCTCCGCCGTGGTCAGCAGCAGCGCCGCGTCCCGTACGTCCGGGTGCGCATGCCCGCGCAGCGCGCGCAGTTGCTCACGCCATGACTCCGGCCAGTCGGTGCGGCCGCCGCCCGCTTCGGTGAGGGTGGTGGCGAACAGCCCGGCGGCGTGTCCGCCGTCCTCGTTCAGCTCCCGCGCCGCGCGCAGCAGCGCCTCGTCGGACCCGGGCCGCGTCCCCGCGTTCAGTCGCTTCCGCAGTACGTCGGTGGTGCGGGCGGCGAGCGCGGGACGGGCGGAGTGCAGTCGGCTGAGGCGGGCGAGTGCGGCGGTCAGCGGGGCGGGCCGGGAGTCCAGGTCCAGGACATGGATCAGGACATGGGCGGCGTCGGGGATGAACGTCTCGTATCCGGCGAGGAGTTCGGCCGCGGCGGTGGCGGCGCGGCGCATCGGGCGGCTCGCGGTGCCGCCAGGTGCCCGCCCGGCGAGCCGCGTGGCGATATGGCGGATCCGGCGGCGCGCCGGCCGGTCCCGGCCGGGCGCGGCGTCGGGTGTGCCGGGCCTGGCGTCGGCGGTGGCGAGGGCGGCGAGCGCCCATGCGAGGGGGTTGTCCTCGGGCGTGCCGTCGGGGGCGGTGGCCACCAGGGTCAGCAGCGCGTCGGCGGCGGAGGTCCAGCCCGCCCGGTTGTCCAGATCGGTGACGGCGGCGACGAGGACGGCCGCCACGTCCGGTGCCCAGGGCGACCAGAGGGCGAGCGCGGCGTGGCCCGCCGCGGCCACCTCGGGGTCTTCGGTGTCGCAGACGACCCGGATGAGCTGGGCATAGCGCGCCCGGTGGGGTTCGGGCAGGTCCAGCGGGTGGACGCGCAGTACGGCGTGGCGCAGTTCGCGCCGCCCGTTCGCGGCGGCGGTGAGTATCTCCCAGGCGCCCTTGGCGTCGAGCAGCCGGGCCGCGAAGGCCACACAGGCGGCCTGGACGTCATGGTGCTGGCCGGGCACCGCGCAGGCGTCGGCGAGGAGGGTGGCGGCGTCGGGCACGGGCAGCAGGGTGGCGGCGAGCCGGGCGGCCGCCTTGCGGCTGGTGACCTTCGCGGGCACGGACGGCACGGCGGTCGCCACGCCGTCCGGCGCGAGAACACCGCGGATCGGGGCCTCCAGCCGTGCGGGGTCGGCGTAACGGGCCGCCCGGGTGGCCGCGTACACCGCCACCCGCGCCCGGTCGTCGCCCGCGTGGGCGAGCAACGCCGGCAGGGCGTCGCCGGGCCGGTCGGTGTGGGCGAGGGCGGCGAGCGCGGCCTCGGCGAGCACCACGTCACCGTCACGGGTCCAGGTCCGTACGGCGGCGGCGCCGGTGCCGGGGATCAACGCGGCGCGGGCGATGGCCGAGGTGCGCTCATGGGCCGGGCGCGAGGTGTCGGCGGCCGTCCGCTCCAACAGGCGGGCGGCGGCGGCCTGCTGGCGGGGCACCCAGCGCAGGGCGTCATGGGTGGTGGGCGGGGTCCAGGCAGTACCGGGGGCCAGAAACCGGCCGTACGGCGGTGTGTCGGCCAGGACGAGATCGAGCAGATCGGTGCGTCGGCGGGTCAACACGGCCATTACGGGCGGCAGTACGGCCGCCGAAGGGTCCTGCGCGAGGATCTCCGCGACCCGCGCGTCGCGCTCACCGGGCGGTTCGAGCCACAGTCCGACGGCGGTACGCGCGGTGGTGTCACTGCCGAACTGGATGGCTTGGCGCAGCAGTTCCTGGAGCTCGGGCATGGCGTGGGCGCGTCGTCCGAGCGAACGGACGAGGGCGAACGTCAGCTCGTGGTCGACCCGGTCGGCACCCGCCTCCAGCCAGGGCCGCAGCGCCTCGAAGACGGTGTGTTCCTGACCGCGCCGCAGGGTGTGGTCGAGTCTGCCGAGGTCGGCGGCGCCGACCCGCCCGGCGAGCCGGGTCACGGTGCGCAACGCCCAGCCCAGCAGCTCCCGCTGTCCGGTGACGGCGTGTTCCCGCAGCAGCGCGACGGCGAGGCCGCGCAGCGCCCGCCGGGTGGCCGGGGAGGAGTCCCGGGCCTGGATCGCGTCGCCCGCGACCCGGTCCAGATGGTCCGCTGCGTCGTCGGTGAACAGGGCCGGGGGAACGGTGGCGAGCGCGCCGAGCGCGGCGCAACGTACCGGGTCCTGCTCGTTGCGCAGCCCCTCCAGAAGGGCCAGCAGGGAGGTGACGGCACCGGGGTCGCCGGAGTGGGCGGCGTTGCGGATCAGCAGCGGATGGGCGAGGGCACGGTCCTCCGCCGGGGATCGGCGGGTCGCGCTCAGCAGTTCCTCGCGCGCCTCGTCGACCGGCAGATACGCCACGGCCTCCAGCACCGCCGTCCAGGGGGCCCCGCGCTCGCGCGCCCGCGCCGCCATCCGGCGCGCCTCGTCCTGACGGACGGCGCGCGGCAGGACCTCGAGGACAGCGGGGTCGACGGCGGCGTGGTCGGGGTCGCGTCCCGCCGTGGCGCGGGCGAACACATCGGCGCGGCGGCCGGGCGGCAGCATGGCCAGCAGCCGCGCCAGCGCGCACGCGTCGTGCCGCAGGGCGCGGGCCAGTTCGGGGAGTTCGGGCGGGTCGGCGCGTACGAGGCGGCGCAGCACCGCCCGTTCCAGACCGCGGCCGTGCAACAGGGGCGCCTGGGCCGGGGTGAGCAGCAGCCGCAGCGTACGCGTGGGGTCGGCGGCCACCAGCGCGGACAGCCGGTGCCGCACCGGGAGCGGCAGCGCCCCGTGGCACACGTCCTCCAGCAGGTCCAGCACCCGGTGCGGCGCGACGGGCACGGCGAGCGCGACAGCGTGTGCGTACCGCGCCCACCACGCGTCGCGCAGGGCCTGCGGCAGCGCGGTGAGCTGCCGTTCGGCCTCGTCGAGAAAGGCGAGGGGGTGGCGCGGGACGAGCGGGCGCCAGCTGCCGACGGCGTGGAAGAGGGCGGGCAGCAGCCGGGCGAGGGTGTCCGCTCCGCAGCCGGGCAGCAGCCGGGCCGCCTCGGCGTCGCCCCACCGCTCCCGCACCGGGTCGATGAGCCGTTCGGCCAGCGCGGTGCGCCGCCCGGCGACGACGGTACGCGCCAGCTCCCGCCGTACGGCGGCGGGCGCGTCCTGGAACGCCGCCGCCAGGGCCTCGTCGTCGATCCCGCCCCCGTCACGGGCCGCCGCGAGGGCGTGGTGGCGCACCACGGGGTCCGGGTCCAGGAGCCGCCCCTGAAGGTGGCCGGTCCGTCCGCCGACCGCCGCGGCCGCGGCGGCGAGCCGCCGCTCGTACACCCCGCGCCGTTCCAACTCATCGATCAGCGCGCCGAGTTCACCGCGCGCGGTCGCCGCCCTGGTCCGTACGGCCAGTTCGTGCATCCGGCGCGGATGCGGCAACGGGTCGAGGGCGGTGAGCAGCTCATCGGCGAGGGCACGGGGGGCTTCGGGCTCGTGGACCATGACGAGGATTGTGCACGGTGAAGATGTACCGCCCGTAGGAGTGTCTGTCCGAGGCCCCCGGACCCGCCCACCGGCCCGCGTCACGCCCCCGCCGACACCGCGCAACCCCGCCGATCAGCGGCCTTCCGGTTACGCCGTGCGAGGCGGACCGGCGCCACTTACGCTCGGTGTGTGGACCGGCCTCGCGCACCGAGGAACCGAGGGACCGAGGAACGGCGGAGGATCACGCACCAAGGGACCGAGGGACGGCGAAGGATCACCGAGCGAGGTGTCACCACGGGGGTCGGCCACTGTCGTCCGAGCCCGGAGGCGATCCATGCCGGAGCTTTTCATCGGCGGCCGCTGGACAGCCGCCCTCGACGGACACACCCGCGACATCCGCTGCCCCGCGGACGGAACCCTGGTGGCCACGGTCGACGAGGCCGGGCCGAAGGACACGGCCGCGGCCATCGCGGCCGCCCGTGACGCCTTCGACCGCGGCCCCTGGCCCGGCACCCCGGCCGCCGAGCGCGGCAGGCTGCTGCTGCGCATCGCGGAGCTGCTGGAGCGGGACAAGGCCGACATCGCCCGCGCCGAGTCCCTGGACACCGGGAAACGGCTGGTGGAGAGCGAGTACGACCTCGACGACATCGCGAACTGCTTCCGCTACTTCGGCAATCTGGTCGCCTCCACGGGTCCGGGCCGGGTCATCGACGTGGGCAGCCCGGAAGTGGACAGCACGGTGGTGCATGAGCCGGTGGGGGTCTGCGCCCTGATCACGCCATGGAACTATCCGCTGCTCCAGACCGCCTGGAAGGTCGCCCCCGCGCTCGCCGCCGGGGACACCTTCGTCCTCAAGCCCAGCGAGCTGACCCCGCACAGCGCCATCGGGCTGATGCGGCTGCTGGCCGAGGCTGGAGTGCCGCCGGGCACGGCCAATCTGGTGCTGGGCGCCGGATCGACCGTGGGCGCGCCACTGGCCACGGACGAGCGGGTGGACCTGGTGTCGTTCACCGGCGGAGTGGTCACCGGCCGCTGGATCATGGCGGCCGCCGCGCCCACGGTGAAGAAGATCGCGCTGGAGCTGGGCGGCAAGAACCCCAATATCGTCTTCACCGACTGCGACTTCGACACGGCCGTGGACTACGCCCTGATGGCCGTGTTCCTGCACGCCGGACAGGTCTGTTCGGCCGGGGCCCGGCTGCTGGTCCAGGAGCAGCTGCACGACGCGTTCATCGACGAGATCGCGCACCGGGCCCGGCAGATCCGGCTGGGCGGCCCGTTCGACGAGGACGCCCGCAGCGGCCCGCTGATCTCCGCGGCGCACCGGGAGAAGGTGGCGGCCTATGTGGCGTCCGGAATCGATGAGGGGGCGGTGCTGCGCTGCGGCGGGACAACGCCGGACGATCCGGCGCTGGAGCGCGGCTACTTCTATCTGCCGACGGTGCTGGACGACTGCACCCCGGACATGTCCGTGGTCCAGGAGGAGTCCTTCGGCCCGGTGCTCACCGTGGAGCGGTTCCGCGACGAGGACGAGGCCGTGGCGCTGGCCAATGACACGGTGTACGGCCTGGCCGGGGCGGTGTGGACACAGGACGCGGAGAAGGCGCACCGGGTGGCCTCCCGGCTGCGCGCCGGCACCGTCTGGATCAACGACTTCCATCCGTATGTCCCGCAGGCCGAATGGGGCGGGATGAAGCAGTCCGGGATCGGGCGCGAGCTGGGCCCGGCGGGGCTGGCCGAGTACCAGGAGGCCAAGCACATCTGGCGCAACACCGCGCCCCGCCCGCAGCGGTGGTTCGCATGACACTGCCGTCCCGCACGGTGCGGATGGGCCCGCGATCGAGCGTCGCCATCCGTGGGACAACACCGCGTAGGCGGTCGGGTCCAGCGAGTCAGCTATTTCGGAAATAGTCCCCCGGATGCCTCGCCAACTCCTGTTCATTGCATCGCTGTTACAGCCATTTACCGAGCCCCTTGGTAAGATTTTTTACTCAATGCAGCCGTAGCTTCACGGAGGCTTCACCAAGACAGGGGGCGACACGGCATGTCCTTTGAGCAGGAGTGGAATCAGCAGAAGACCCGGGCCGCTGACGAGCCCGTACACATGCAGCTGAATCAGACAAAGGGAACGGGCGGCCGGCACGGCAAGGGCAGTCCGGACGGTGACCTCGTCGTCCACGACGACGAGTTGGGCAAAATCGGCGATATGGGCCGGGATCTGCGTGAACGTCTGTCCACGTACGGGGATCACGCCCGGCAGAACACCTTCAACGCGTCCATCGAGCTGTTCAATGACGGCCTGGACGCGGGTTCCGCACTCACCGAGCTGCACGACGCCTGGAATACGAAGTTGCAGACGCTCAAGGAAGCGTGTGCGCTCATCTCCAACCACCTCGACTACACGCGCTCCGCGCACCGCAAGGACGAGGACAAGATCATCACGGAGATGGAGACTCTCGACGGCAAGCGCATGACCGTTTCGCGCATATACGAATACATCAAGTGACCATGATGACTCGCTAGCACGGAAATACGGTCCAGCGAAGAGAACGGGGGAACGGCAGCATGGGGCTGACGTACCAGGAACTCCACGATCTACGACTCGGCACCCTCCAGAAGGCCGTGACCGACTGGCAGAAGATGGTGGACAAGCTCGACAAGCTCGCCAACGGCGGCGACGGGGACCTGAGCGCGGCCGACCTGGAGAAGAAGGCCAAGGGGGCCAGCTGGAAGGGTGTCAACGCCACGGTGACCAAGGCGTTCACCACCAAGACGGCGGACCAGTTCCAGGACATCCTCACCGAGGCGCGCAGTGTGCACACGGTGCTCGAAGGCGCCCACACGAAGTTCACCAGCCACAAGAAGAAGCTCAAGGAGATCGTCGAGCGGGCGGCCAAGCAGGACATCCATGTCACCGCCCAGGGCACGGTCAAGGCCCGTGACTGCCTCGTGAAACCACCGACCCAGGACGAGATCGACGCCATCGCGACCGAGATCAAGACCCTGCTGAGCGAGGCGGCCGAGACCGACAGCACGGTGGCCGCGGCGCTCCGCTTCCACGCCAAGGACAAGTACGACTTCGGCTCCACGGGCTTCAAGAGCCTCGCCGAGGCGAAGAAGGTCATCAAGGACTCCAACACGTTCGTCAAGCTGGCCGAGACGGACCCCACCAAGCTCAGCAACAAGCAACTCACCCAGCTCAACGACCTGTTGAAGGCGAACCAGGGGGACCCGGTCTTCGCCGAGCGGGTGGCGGGGGAACTCGGCGCCAAGGGCATGCTGAAGTTCTGGTCGGGAGCCACCAACATCGACGCCGTGTACCCGGACGGCTACGGCACCCCCTCCCACAAGGACGAGGCGGACGCCCGGATGAAGCTGCTCAGCACCATGGAGCAGCGCCTTGGCACCACCCTGGGTCTGGCCTCGCGGCAGGACGGCGAGTCCATCCACCAGTGGAAGGACCAGATGGTCGCGCTCGGCGGCCAACAATTCGCCGACGGCGACGGCAAGAAGCGTGGATACGGGTTCCAGCTGATGAGCAATCTGATGCGGAACGGCACCTACGACAAGGACTTCCTGACCAACTACGGCAATCACCTCGTGGCCTACGAGAAGAAGCACACGGGGGATGACGAGTTGGGGGGCATCGGCAACCCCACGCGCCACAACGTGCTGCCCTGGGACAAGCAGGACGCCCTGGACCAGTCCGACCCACTGCATTTCGGTGACGACAAGGACGCCGGCACGGACCCGATGACCGGGTTCATGAAGGCGCTGTCCAGGACCCCCGACGCCTCCACCGACTTCTTCAGCTCTCACGAGCCGGAGGACAACCTGAAGTGGGTGCTCAAGGACCGGCCGGTGCTCGACGACTCGGTTCCGGACGGCGGCTACGGCGTGGTGCACGAGCAGAAGACCCCCCGGCCGTACTGGGAGTCCACCGGTGCCGCGCTCACCGCCGCGGCCACCGGAATCGACCCGGGCGACCCCTCGGCGAAGGCGCCCCCGCACATCCCGGAGCACCGGCAGATCCTGGACAGGTCGCTCGACTACCTCTCCGCCAAGAAGGACGACTTCCCTCCGGAGATGCGCGACGACATGGCCAAGATCCTGGTCAATCACGGGGACGAGTTCCACCAGACCGCTTCCGCCAAGGACGATGACCCCGGAGATCCCCGGCAGCTGGACCGCAAGCAGTTGCTGGAGGTCAGCAAGCAGGTGTCCCGTGACCAGGATGCGTACGGCCTCCTCAACGACGGCATCCACCGCGAGATGGTCCACGACATCCGCCACGACAGGCCCGAGGACCCCAAGCAGACCCTCCAGCGCGCCGGGCACACGGTGGGCTTCCTGGAAGAGGCGCGGTACCAGGCGCTGGCGGACAAGGTGGCGGCGGACAAACAGGACGCCGCATGGAAGCAGACCTGGGCCTACCATGGCGCCGGAACAGTGGCCAGCTTCATCCCGGAGGGACATCTCGCCGGTGCTGTGGACCGCGGACTGTACCTGGTCTCGTACGACTGGCGCTTGGACGAGGAGGCACGGATCGGCGAGGTGAACCGTCAGCAGAACGGCGAGGCGTTCGAAGGACGGTCCCACCAGCTGAGGGAGCTCGCAGAGCTCTGGAACAAGCAGTACCCCGACCACCCGTTCGACGAATACACCGCCCGCGAGGACATCGACAGGTCGGCGCTGAGCGGCAACGCGACGGCCCGTGGCCTCCCTGGCCGCCAGCCCGCGCACTGATCCAGGGGGCACCCCGTTGAAACGCAGCTCCATCCTTGTGCTCGTCGGCACGCTTCTGGTGGGCGCCGTCGCCTGTGGCGGCGGGGAGTCCCGCGACTACGCGGTACCCAAGAAGCTCTGCGGCACAATGGTCGACTCCGATCTGCTCGCTCCGCTGCTACCTGCTGGCGAGAAGATGAAAACGCAGACCATCACCTCGGACATCGGCCAGGAGTGCATTGTCACCGTGGTGCCCCACGGGAAGAGCGGCTACGTGTATGCGCTCACCATCAAACGGGACTCCGTCACCGACGGCTATGACCCCTTGAAGGTCAAGAAGGACGCCCTGATCCGGTACGGCAACCCGAAGAAGGTGGACATCGGAGACGATGCCCGACTCGCGGACAGGGGGGCGCTTGTGGCCACATCCTGTCCGCCCGAGGGGAAGGACACGACCCTGGCACTGGAGGTCTATCTCGACTCCCCCACCCCGAAGGACGTGTCCGAACGCCGAAAGGCTCTCGAGCGCTTCCTGCGCTCGTATCTGCCCACGGCGGCCAAGGCGCACGGATGTAAGTAGCTGAGGCAGAGAGAGGGGCCGGGCTTCTGCCCGGCCCCCTCGCCGCCGGTGGAGGGGCGGCCTCAGCCGCGTGCGGCGTATCGCACGAACCGGCGCCAGCTTTCGCGCCCGACCGCGAGGGCTGGGCGGCTCACATCCTTCGAGTCGCGCACGTGGATGGCCTGTTCGGTGACGGCGACCTCCACACAGTCGTCGCCCTGGGTACCGCTGTAGCTGGACTTGAACCAGGCGAGTTCGGACCTGCTCATAGCGCTCCTCGCTACTCGCCAGCCACGTACCGCACGAAGCGGCCCCAGCCCTCGCGCCCGACGGCGAAGTCGGGGCGACTCACGTCCTTGGAGTCGCGTACGTGGACGGCCTGTTCCGTGACGGCGACCTCCACGCAGCTGTCGCCCTGGGTACCGCTGTAGCTGGACTTGAACCAGGCGAGTTCGGACCTGCTCATAGCGCTCCTCGCAGTCGCTCCAGTAGGCCCCGGGAGTCTTTGGGGTTGAGGGCCTGCGACCGCAGTGTGTCATAGCGCTGATGCAGGAGGCTCACCTCTTTCGGGCCAGTGATCAACCGTCCGTTCTGCTGCCCTTCGGAGTACGCGAGCCGCCGTCCCTCTGAGTTTTCCAACAGCTGAACCGGGCCGTCGAGGCAAGCATGGAACTCCGCGTCCACCGGCATGACTTGAAGGATCACATTGCGCCGAGCGCTGAGCTCCAGCACGTGGTCGAAGAGCCCCCGTAACACCTCCGCACCGCCGAGCCGCTTCCGAAAGACTGCCTCCTCCACGATGAAGCTGAACGGGACACTCGGCCGCTCGTACAGCATCTTCTGCCGCTCCAGCCGAGCCGTCACCTGCTCCTCCAACTGCGTTTCCGTCAGGAGCGGGATGCTGTTGTCGAACACCGCCCGCGCGTACCCCTCCGACTGCAACAACCCCGGCACCAACCTGCACTCGTACGTGCACAGGCTCACCGCCACCTTCTCCAGCCGAGCCCACTGCCGGAACCACACGGCAAGCCCCGGCTGGCCCCGCGTCAGAAACGCCGCCGCCTTCCGTAACGCACCCGTGTTCCCCAACACCTCCTCCGCCCGCTCCACGAACGACTCGTCCGGCATCCGACGCCCCAGCTCCACCGAGGCCACCGTGTGTTTCGAGAACCGGACCAACTCCCCGAACTCCACCCGGCTCAGGCCCGCGTGCTCACGCAGAGCCTGGACGACAGCCCCGAAGGTCCGCAGACTGTCCGAGGGATCGGGTTCCCGCTCCCCGTCACCGTCTCCGGTCACCCCAAGGGCGTTGTCAGCTGTCATGGCCGCGGCCACCTCCATATGCGTATGTACGAGGCCCCCGCGCTCGACTCACCCAGCGTGACGGCACCACCGGCGTACCGTCCACCGAACGCGCATGTACGCTGACGCAGCGTACGCAGCGCGCCGCTAGCGAGGGCCATCGCACAGCCGCCACCGTGACCCCATGAACGTCAGCACGCCCCAACTCCCTCCCACCCCACGACTCTTCACCCAGCGCCTGTCCTCCACCCGGCGCGGGGCCCGGCTCGCGCGACTGTTCGCCGTGGAACAGCTCCGTACCTGGCCGGTGTCGCCGAGCCTCGCGGGACGCGCCGAAGGGGTCGTCGCCGAGCTGGCCGCGAACGCGGCATCGCACGGGCGCGTCCAGGGCCGCGACTTCCGGCTCACCCTCACGCACCACGAGGCAACGGGGACGCTCCGCATCGAAGTCGCCGACACACGCGGTGAGAAGTTGCCCACGCTGGGACCGGTCCCGGGTCCGGACAGCGAAACGGGGCGCGGTCTGCATCTGGTCGCCGCGTTCGCCGACCGCTGGGGTACGCAACCCCACGAGTCCGTGGGCAAGACCGTATGGGCCGAACTGGACCCCGGCTCATAAGTGGAGCAAGCAGTGCGGTTGAGTTGTCCGGGCCCGCCCGCCAACTCCCGTCCCGCACAAGGAGCAGAGCGATGCCTGACGGAATCACCACCCCCGTGTCCCTGCGGGACACCCTGCTCGGCCGCCTGTCCGCATCCCGCCTCGCACCCGAGGCGCAGGAGGTGCTGCGGGACCTCGTACCGGAGGCGCCGGTCAGGGGCGAGGGGCGCAGCCGTCTCCTCTACCTCCAGTCGATCACGGCGGCCGGATGGCGTGGCATCGGGCCCGCTGTCACCCTCGACCTCCAGCCCGAGCCGGGGCTGACGGTTATCGCCGGACGCAATGGCTCCGGGAAGTCCAGCCTCGCCGAAGCGGCCGAGATGGCGCTGACGGGGAGCAACTACCGCTGGCAGGACCGGACTCAGATCTGGAAGCAGGGCTGGCGCAATCTGCACGACAACGTCGATCCGCAGGTGGCCGTCCAGCTGCGTGCCGATGGCGAGAGCGCTCCGATCACCGTTCGTCGCCGCTGGAGCGGCTCGGCCGCCGCGGGCACGGGTCTGGACGACTGCCACATCGAGGTCGAGGGGGCGGCCTCCGCGCTGCACGAGGTCGTCGACCCGGAACAGATATCGCTGTACCGGCCGTTCCTTCCGTACAGCGAGCTCGGGGCGACGATCAGCGGGCCACTCACCGCGCTGCACGACGCGCTCGCCCAGCTCCTGGGCCTTGAGCTGCTGAGCGACACCGACAAGCAGGCGCGTGTCCTGCTCAAGTCGCTGAACGACGAGGTCACGGCGTTCACGACGCTGACGGAGACCGTCGTGGGCGAGCTGTCCGACCATGACGACCCGCGTGCCGCCGAGGTGGTCACCGCGCTCAGCGGCCGTCGGCCCGACATCGACCGGGTGCGTCTGCTGCTCAACGGAACCGCCGTGGCCGACGACACCGCGCTCGCCCGGCTGCGCCGCCTGGCCGACCTCAAGGGTCCCGACCGAGTGGCCGTGGCCGCCGCCGTGGCCCGGCTCCGGAAGGCGGCCGCTGACGCGGAGGGATTGCGGTACAGCTCGGCGGAGGACGCACGGCAGCTGATCGAGTTGCTGGAAAAGGCGCTGGACCATCACCACCGCCACCCCGACGCCACCGAGTGCCCGGTGTGCGGCAGCGGTGACCGGTTCGACGGGGGCTGGGCGGAGGGCGCCCGCGCGCAGGTCGAGCGACTCCAGGCGGAGGCGGCCCAGGCCAAGGGAGCACAACGGGAGTTGACGGCCGCGACGCAAGAGGTCCATGACACGGTGCACCCCGTTCCGGAATGGATCCAGGGCGACGAACCGTCGCTCGCCGCCCTCTGGCGCGACTGGGTCGCGTGCCGTGCGGTGCTGGAGCCGCGGGAGCTGGCGGACCGGGCGGAGCGTGCCGAGGCAGCGCTCGGCGATGCCTGCCGCCGGGTGAGCGAGGACGCCGCACGGCGTCTCGACGAGCAGGACGGTCGTTGGCAGAGCGTCGTGGGCCGCCTCACCGAGTGGCTGCGGCACGCCGAGGCCGCCGAGCGGGCGTTGCCCCGGATCAAGCAGATCAAGGCCGCGCGGGCGTGGTTGCGGAAGTTCACGGACGAGCTGCGTGAGGAGCGTCTCGGGCCGATCGCCGACCAGTCGCAGACGGTGTGGAAGCTGCTGTGCGAGCGGAGCAATGTCTCGCTGGGTTCGGTCAGCCTCGCGGGGACGGCCAACGCGCGCAAGGTGGTGCTGGATGTCGCGGTCGACGCCGTGGACGCGCCCGCGTTCGGCGTCATGAGCCAGGGCGAGCTGCACTCACTGGCGCTGTCCCTGTTCGTGCCACGAGCCACGCATGAGAGCAGCCCGTTCAAGTTCCTGCTGATCGACGACCCGGTCCAGTCCATGGACCCGGAGAAGGTCGACGGCCTGGCCCGGCTTCTGGACCTCTACGCACAGCACCGGCAGGTGGTTGTCTTCACCCATGACACCCGGCTGGAGGAGGCCATCCGCCGCCTCGGCATCAAGGCGACTATCAAGCAGGTGTCCCGTCAGGCCAACTCCGTGGTCCGAGTCATGCCGGTCATGACTGGCTGTTGAGGTGGCCGATCAGGGTGGCGCCCCACCAGCCGAGCTGGCTGATGGCAGCGGTGGCTCCCGACCGGAATACCAGACCGCGCGGCACCAACGCCCGCAAACCGGGCGTGGTCGGTAACGGTATCCGCGGCGGGTTCTCCGTGACGGACAACTAGGGCTCATCCGGTCCACACCGCGAAACGACAACTACCCGCAGATATTTAATAGCTGACGTTGCCTCAAAAAATCACCCCGACCGGCCGGCGGGTGTCCACCTGAGAAGAATTGATAACGCGCCGAGAAAGCCAGTGTGAAACGACTGTGAAGAAGGTTTCGGCGGGGCCGGTCCGGCAAGAGGAGGCTCATGAGTTATCCCCATGACTACAGAGCGGAAAACGGTCCGCACCACAGCAATGCACATCACCCATACCCCGACAACTCCAGCACTCCCCATACCGCCCCTCGACGCCGGACAGGCAATGGGAGGGGTCTCGGGGCAGACAGGACAGCGCTGGTCATTCACACCGTCACGGACATCGCCGCGGGTTTTCTGGCGTTGTGGATCCTGCTGTACCTGCTCGACGCGAATCAGGCGAATGTCTTCGTCGACTTCGTTCACGGTACGGCCGACTGGCTCGCCTGGTGGTCGCAGGACATCTTCACGATGGACACGGAGAACGTGCGGGTCTTCTTCAACTACGCTCTGCCCGCAGCGATTTACCTGGCCATCGGCCACGGCGCCGCGGCATGGGTGCGGCGCCTCTGACACCCGCTCCACCACCGGGATCGCGGCCGGTACCCCTTCTCCTGGAAGGGATACCGGCCGCCGCCACGCGGGCGGGTAACACGATCCACCCCTCGGACGCTGAAGGGATTACCGCCATTAGCACGGCGGCCCAGTACGTCACCACAGAACAGCCGGAGGCCACCGAGGGCACATGCGTTGGCGCGTCAGTGGATGCGCCCATTGAATCTTGAGCATAAATTGCCGGACGCGGACCCTTCCCCGCCCGTCCGGAATTCCTGCGCTGCTTTCTTCATTTGCCTTTCCGGCCGCCGCCTCCACGAGCCGACACCCAGAGGCCGCGATTCCGCCGTGCAGCCGATGGCCTGTGCCGTCCGCCCGCTTCGGAGCGAACGGCACAGGCCGTCAGGAGTGTGTCTCAGACGGTGCCGATCGCCGGGTCGCTCGTGCTGGCTCGGCCGGTCTCGACGTGGCCCGCCAGGCGGCGGAGGTAGGCGGCATCGTGGTCACCGGCCACCGACAGGTCGTACCAGCCGTGGCTGTGCTCGAGGCGCGCCGTGTGGACGACGCTCGCGCCCGGCCGGACCAGGTGCGTGGCGGGGTCGTCGTTGCCGTAGGCGTCCGTGATGGTGAGCCGGACGGATGTGGATCCGTTGTTGGTGAGGACCAGTTGGAGTTGGCCGTTGCGCCCGCCATGACGCGCGGACACTTCCGGTCCCGTGCTGCGGATGCGGCCCTTGAGCTGTCGCAGGAAGCCGTTGGGGCCGTGCACCGAGAAGTCGTAGGCGCCCTGGTTGCTCGGTGCCAGGCTCCAACTGTCGGACAGTCGCCGCCCTGCTTCGACGGTGTAGGTCCACGGCCCGTCCGGCTGGGTGGCGGAGGCTACGTAGAAGTGGGCACCGGCCTTGCCGTGGCTGGCGAAGTCGATCCGCAGTCGACCATCGTTGCCGACGCGGCCGTCGGCGGCCAGGTCGTACGGGAGCGGTCGGGCGATGCGCAGCCCCCTTTCCTGCTTGGGCAGGGCCGGGTCCTTCGGAGGCGTGGGGACGTAGTCGGGGTGGCGGTCCTTGTCCGGCGGGAGGTAGCCGGTTGTCGTGTCGGGGAGGGCCGGTACGTCGGTGTCGGTCTGTGCGAAGTCGAACGCGGAGGTCAAGTCGCCGCATATCGCGCGGCGCCAGGGCGAGATCTGCGGCTCCCGGACCCCGAAGCGCTGCTCCATGAACTGGAGGATCGAGGTGTGGTCGAAGGTCTGCGAGCAGACCGCGCCGCCCTTGCTCCAGGGGGAGACGACGAACATCGGGACACGGTTGCCCAAGCCGTAGGGACCGGGTACGAACGGTTCGTCGCCGGAGGGGGTGTAGAGCTCCCAGGTGAGGTCCGCGGTGGACTTGCCCTGGGCAGGGGAGGACGGCGGGTAGGGCGGCACGATGTGATCGAAGAAGCCGCCGTTCTCGTCGTAGGTGATGAACAGCGCCGTCTTGCTCCACACCTCGGGATTCGACGTCAGCGCGTCGAGGACCTGGGCGATGTACCACGCGCCGGTTCGAGCGGGCCAGTTCGGGTGCTCGGAGAAGGCCTCGGGCGCGGCGATCCAGGAGATCTGCGGGAGCTTTCCGGCCTTGACGTCGGCCTTGAGGATGTCGAAGTAGTCGTCGCCGGCCTTGACGTTGGTGCCCGCGCGGGCCTTGTCGTAGAGCGGGCTGCCCGGCTTGGCATCGCGGTACTGGTTGAAGTACAGCAGTGAGTTGTCGCCGTAGTTGCCCCGGTAGGCATCCTCGATCCAGCCCCAGCTGCCGTCGGCGTCGAGGCCGTCGCCGATGTCCTGGTAGATCTTCCAGGAGATCCCGGCCTTCTCCAGCCGCTCGGGATAGGTCGTCCAGGAGTATCCGAGCTCGTCGTTGTTGAGGTCCGGGCCACCGCCCTTGCGGTCGTTGCCGGTGAAGCCGGTCCACATGTAGTACCGGTTCGGGTCCGTGGGGCCGTTCAGCGAGCAGTGGTAGGCGTCGCAGACGGTGAAGGTCTCGGCCAGCGCGTGATGGAACGGGATGTCCTCACGGGTGAAGTAGGCCATCGCGGCGGGAGTCTTGGCCGGCACCCACTGGTCCCACTTGCCGTTGTTCCGCGCCTGGTGGCCGTCGTTCCAGTCGTGGGGTACGTCCTCGATGAACTCCATGCCGGGGTCAGCAGACTCCGGACGGAACGGCAGGATGTCCTTCGTGCCGTCGGACTGGTGCCAGATGGACTTGCCGCTGGGGAGGATCACGGGGTGCGGATCGCCGAATCCGCGTACGCCGCGCATGGTGCCGAGGTAGTGGTCGAACGAACGGTTCTCCTGCATCAGGACGACGATGTGCTCGACATCCTTCAGCGTGCCGGTACGCCGACTCGCCGGGATCTCCGCGGCACGGGCAATGCTGGCGGAGAGAGCGGACATAGCACCTGCGGCGCCCGCCAGCTGAATGAATCGACGACGGTTGAGGCTGCTCATGAACGGGCCTGTCTCCTAGTGCGCTGAGGGGGCAGCGAGACAGTGTCCGCAGCGAATCAGGACCCCCCGCGACAACTCGGAGAACCGAACCGAAATTCCCAGCGAACGCGACTGCCGAGGTCACGCTCGACCCGAAGTACAACAAATCCCCACGGTCAACAAGCGACCGTGGGGAGATGGTAAGTGTCCGAGGGGGGACTTGAACCCCCACGCCCGATAAAGGGCACTAGCACCTCAAGCTAGCGCGTCTGCCATTCCGCCACCCGGACAAGGTGTGTCCCGCGGCCCCCCGCGGCGACATGGACAACGATACCAAGGTTTTGGAGTGCGTTTCACCTGCGTATGCGCACCGCCCCGGGCGGCGCCGACCTGGGATGACACGGGCCCGGGGCGGGGCGGTTGTCACGCTCAGCGCCAAAGCGGAACCAGACGGTAGTCGATGCGTCTTCCCCACGGAGCGTGATGTGACGTGCGAGTTCCGTACGCAAGGGCGGTACTGTCCCGTGGCGCGGAGATGCCCCGGGTGGTGGGCGCGCGGATCGGCCCGGTACTGGGTGTCTCCTCATTTCTCCGAGGAAGACGTGCAGTTACCCTTGCCGACCATGGAAATTGCTGTGTACGTCATGCTTTTCGGCGTCGCCCTGCTCTACCCCGCCTTCGAGAGCAGGATCCGGCGCCTGGACCGGAGGGCCGCGCGGATCGAGCGCAAGGTCGATCTGGTCATGGACCACCTGGGGATCACCATGGACCAGCCCGGCATGGATGAGGTGACGAGGCTGGTGCGGGAGGACAAGAAGATCGAGGCCATCAAGGTCTACCGGCGGCTCACCGACGCCGACCTGCTGGAGGCCAAGGAAGCGGTGGAGCGCATCGCGCGTTGAGAGGAACCCTGGACGCCGCTCGGGGCCGTGTTCACGGCCTTCCACGACCGGTGTCCGACGGGGCCGCTGCCGGACGGGACCCGTACCGGACAATGGAACAGTACGGAACCCCACACGGAAGCGGGACTGATCGACATGGGACGGGTCACCGAGCGGCGCCGGGTCATCCGCGTCCGGGACGGAGTGGTCAGCGCGCGGCCGGACACCCTCGTGGCCGAGGAACCGCTGGAGATCCGACTGAACGGCAAACCGCTGGCGATCACCATGCGGACACCGGGTGATGACTTCGCCCTCGCCGCGGGCTTTCTGGTCAGCGAGGGAGTGCTCGGACACCGGGACGAGCTGGCGAACATCGTCTACTGCGCGGGCGCGACCGAGGACGGTTCCAACACCTACAACGTGGTGGATGTGACGCTGGCGCCCGGTGTCGCCGTCCCGGACATCACACTGGAGCGGAACGTCTATACGACGTCGTCGTGCGGGCTGTGCGGAAAGACCAGCCTGGACGCCGTGCGGACCACCGCGCGCTGGTCGTTGGCAGCAGACGGCGAGGACACGGCGGACGCGGCGGACGCGGCGGCGGTGCGGATCGAGCCGGCGACGCTCACCGCCCTGCCCGACCGGCTGCGCGCGGCGCAGCGCGTCTTCGACCGGACCGGTGGACTGCACGCGGCGGCGCTGTTCACCCCGGACGGCGAGCTGCTGGACGTACGGGAGGACGTGGGCCGCCACAACGCGGTGGACAAGCTGGTCGGACGCGCACTCCAGCAGGAGCTGTTGCCGCTGTCCGGGGCGGTGCTGCTGGTCTCCGGGCGCGCCTCGTTCGAGCTGGCGCAGAAGGCGGTCATGGCGGGGATCCCGGTCCTCGCGGCGGTCTCGGCGCCGTCGTCGCTGGCCGTGGACCTGGCCGCGGAGACGGGGCTGACCCTGGTCGGCTTTCTGCGCGGCACGTCGATGAATATCTACGCGGGCGAGGAGCGCATCGCCCTGCGGAGCGCGGTCGACGGGGCCTGAAGGCCGGGCGATGGGCCGCTGAGCGGTCAGCCCTTCCGCGCGTCCCCGTCCGGTGCGCATGGCTCGCCCGGTTCGACGATCCGTCGCAACAGCGCCACCAGCTGCTTCCGTTCGGCCGCGCTGAGCCCCGCCGTGAGCTCCTCGTTCGCCTCGTCCCCGAGCCGCCGGGTGCGCCACAGCCGCCGCTCCCCCTCCTCCGAGATCGCGATCGCGTTCTTGCGGCGGTCCTTGGAGTCGGGGGTGCGGGTAACCAGGCCCTCCCCCGCCAGGTCGGTCACGATTCCGACCATGTCCTTGGGGTCGATACCGAGGCTGCGCCCCAAGTCCGCCTGGGACACCGGTCCCAGTTCAGCGACGGCGGACAGCACCGCGTGGTGCATCATCCGCATCCCCTCACGGGCCAGGGCCTCGGCCACCAGCCGGTGGCCGCGCGCGGCGGCGCGGCCCAGCAGCCAGCTGGGCAGGGCACGGATCGAGGAGGGGGCGAACGAGGTCTCGGGCATGGCGTCAGCCTACTCGCCAATTCATGGGGGACACCAACCTTGGGCCATCCAACCTTGGCGCACCCAACGTTGGTGGGACCCACGAATATGGGATACCGTTGGGGCACCCAATGATTCCTGGCGATCCCTGGAGGCATCCATGCGCCGTGTCCGTTTCCATGCCTACGGCGGGCCCGAGGTGCTGTGTGTCGAGGAGGCCGAGCCGCCCGTCCCCGCCCCCGGTGAACTGCTGATCCGCACCGAGGCGATCGGCGTCTCCCTGCCCGGGGTGCGCCGGGTCCGGGAGGGCACGGCGCCGCTGCCCGGGGTGCTCGGCGGGGATGTGGCGGGCAAGGTGCTCGCGCTCGGCGAGGGCGTGACCGGGTTCGCGGTCGGCGACCGGGTCGTCGGGATCTCGTTCTCCTGCGCCTACGCCGAGGTGACCACCGTCCCCGTCTTCACGGCGTCCCGCATCCCCGACGGCGCGACCGCCGTGGACGCCGTCGCCCTCGTCCGCAGCGGCCATGTGGCGCTGGCCGCCCTCGCCACCGCCGAACTCGCCCCTGGCGGGTCCGTGCTGATCACCGGCGCCGCCGGCGGCGTCGGGCATCTCGCGGTCCAACTCGCCCGGATCCAGGGCGCGTCCCGGGTGGTCGCCGCCGTCGGCTCCTCCGGCAAGGCAGACTTCCTGCGCCGCCTCGGCGCGGACGAGGTGGTGGTGTACGGGGACGAGTCCTGGGGCAAGCCGGTCGACACCGTGCTCGACGGGGTCGGCGGTGAGGTTCTGCCCCGCGCCCTGACGGCCCTCGCCCCCGGCGGACGGCTGATCTTCTTCAACTCCGGCGGCGGCACGGTGCCCGCCTGGGAACTGCTGTCCGGTTCGCGGACCATCACCGGACTGACCATGGTTCGGTTCGCCCAGACCCGCCCCGAGCTGTATGAACGTCACCGGGCCGAGCTGTGGCGGCTCTTCGCCGGGGGAAGGCTGCGGCCCGCCGTGCACGCCGAGCTTCCCCTTGAGGACGCCGCGAAGGCCCACGAGATCATCGAGTCCCGCGGCAACCTCGGAAAGGTCGTGCTGCTCCCCCGCTGACCCCCGGCCTGCTTCCGGACGGCCCCCCGGGACGGCTCCGGGACGGCTCCGGGACGGCCCCAACCCACTCTGTGCGACAGAGATATGACGCAGGGTCCTTGTGGCGGGTGGCCGTGAGACGAGAAACTTCTGCCGCAGTCACCCCTGAGACATGGGATGTCTTGACGTCCTGATGTCCAGATGCCGATGCCGTCCAGCTACCGCCCACCGTCCAGGTGGCGCCGGCGGACCGTTCGAAGGGCAGGTCGTGACCATGGCGTCAATTCCCCGTTCCCGCCCCGGCACCAGACCGTGGCGACGCCGCGCGGCAGTGCTGCTCGCCGCCGCGGCGCTGGCCCTGACCCCGCTTCCGGTACGGGCCGCGGACTCGGGGGAATCCGAGTCCGCGGCCCGTACCGGTTCCGGGTTGGAGCAGCAGGTGTTGTTCAAGGCAGCCGAGGAGCAGGGGTACGCGTGCTTCCGGATCCCGGCGGTGGTGACGTCCAAGGACGGCACCCTGCTGGCCTTCGCCGAGGGCCGGGTGGACAACTGCGGTGACGCCGGGGACATCGACCTGGTGCTGAAGCGCTCCACCGACGGCGGACGCACCTGGGGCCCGCTCCAGGTGATCAACGAGGGCGGCGGGGACACCCACGGCAACCCGGCCCCCATCGTGGACCTGCGCACCGGCCGGATCGTGCTCGCCAGCACCTACAACACGGGCCGGGACGACTCCCAGAGCTGCGATGTGCCCTGTGACCGCACCCCGCACCTCCAGTTCAGCGACGACGACGGCGCGACCTGGTCGGCCCCGGAGGACCTCAGTCCCTCCCTGTTACCGCCGTCCTGGAACTCCTGGTACGCCACCGGCCCGGTCCACGGCATCCAACTCCGGCACGGCCGTCACAAGGGCCGTCTCCTCTTCACCGTCAACACCGAGAGCCACGACGGCACCCGCATCACCCACAATCACGCGGCCCTCGCCTACAGCGACGACGGCGGCAAGCACTGGAAGATCGGCGCGGTGGACACCTTCCCGATCGCGGCGGACGGCACCTTCCGGCAGAAGCCGTCCGAGATGACGCTCGTGGAGCGCTCCGACGGATCCGTCTACGTCAGCGGGCGCGAGCAGGACGGCACCGACCTCGGCCACCGCGACTACGCCATCAGCCGGGACGGCGGCGAGAGCTTCAGCGCGCCCTTCCGCACCCTGCCCGACCTGCCCGTCCCGCAGGTGCAGGGTTCGATCCTGCCGCTGCGCGACGCGGGCCGCGACGCAGGGCGCGACGGCGGCCACGGCAGACTGCTGTTCTCCGCCCCCGCCGACCCCGACCGGCGCCGCACCATGATGATCCGTTCCTCCTGGGACGAGGGCCGCAGCTGGGACGGTGTCGAGGACGGCGCGGTGGTCACCACCGACTGGTCCGGCTACTCGGACATGACCGCGATCTCCCATGACACCGTCGGCCTGCTCTACGAGGGAGGCGCGGTCGACGCACGCGACGAGATCCGCTTCGCCCGGTTCACCGAGGACTGGCTCGGCCCGCGCCGCGCCCCCGCCCCTACCACCGAGGACCGCGCCCCCGGCACCCGGCCCGCGACGGTGCTCGGCGGAGCGTCCGGTACCGAGGGCCGCTTCGGCCGCGGGCTGGCGTTCGACGGCACCGACGACGCCGTACGTCTGCCCTACCGGGACGCATTGCCGCTGGGCACCCGTGACTTCACCGTGAGCCTGTGGTTCCGCTACTCCGCCACCTCCGGGCAACACCCCTTCCTCTGGATGGGCGGCATCGGCAGCAAGCAGCCTCAGGTCTGGCTGCGCGGTGAACCGGCGGGCAACCGGATCCGGGCGCTGATGACCACGGTCAACGGTTTCGCCACCTTCACCAGCGCGTCGGTGAGCACCAGCACGGCATACAACGACGGACAGTGGCACCATCTCGCCCTGACCCGCTCCGGGGGGCGGCTCTCCCTCAGCGTGGACGGCGGCGCCTCCGCCACCGCGCCCGACGCCCCCGGCACCGTCAGCCGCACCGCCCCCTTCGCCGTCCACCTCGGCCAGACCGTGGACAGCCGGTCCCGGATGACCGGCGATCTCGATGAGTTCCGGCTCTACGACCGGGCGCTGAGCGATACCGAACTCCGCCGGATCCGTGAGTTCAACGCCCCGCTCGACGGCCCTGGCTCGGGCGCTCTGATCCGTCTGCCCCTGGACCGCGTACGGTCGGCCCACCGCTGAGCCCCCTGGTCCCGTGCATCCCCTGATCCCGCCGGTGTGACGGTGACCACACCTGGCTTGATCGCGATGGGTCCGGCACCGGCCCCGGGCCGCGCGCGGCGACCGGTGTCCGGACCTCCCGACTTCGCATCGCTGTACGGAAATCGGCCCTGTGACGCCGCTGTGCGGACATCGGCGAAGCGTCCCGTCGACACGTTTCCGGTGGGCCGTGTGCCACCATCGGAGAGATTCCGTGCAGAAATCCGTTACATATGAGCCACACCTGCGGTGCATAGGACGCGACTCACAGCAATAACGCCTCCGCAGGCCCCGGTTGACAGCCCTTCACCTCACCGGGCGCGGCGCATTCCGCATGTTCCGGGCACATAGGGCCTCTCCCGCATCGGTGGCCTGATCCGGTAGCGTCGCGGCGCTGTGCGGAGCGGCTTCAAGGAGCAGGTATTGCGCGAGTTCACCGTCCCCCCGTTGGCGACGACGCCCCAGGCCGGAGGATTGGCGGATGCCGTCTTCGACCACGCGGACGACGATCCGCACCGGGTGGCGCTCGCCCGGAAGACGGCGGACGGCCACTGGCAGGACGTGACCTCGGGCCAGTTCCGGGACGAGGTGATGGCGCTCGCCAAGGGGCTGCTGGCACAGGGGGTACGGTTCGGCGACCGCGTCGCGATCATGTGCCGCACCCGCTACGAATGGACACTCTTCGACTTCGCGCTGTGGACCCTGGGCGCCCAGAGCGTCCCGCTGTACCCCACGTCCTCCGCCGAGCAGGTCTTCTGGATGCTCTATGACTCCGGGGTCTCCTCCTGTGTGGTCGAGCACGAGGACCACGCCATGACGGTCGGCTCGGTGGTGGGACGGCTGCCGCAGCTGGCCCGGCTGTGGCAGCTGGACGCCGGAGCGCTGGAGGACCTGCTCGCGGCCGGGGAGTCGGTCGAGGACGAGACGGTGGAGCGGCACCGCCGGGCCATGACCCCCGACCAGCCCGCGACCATCATCTACACCTCGGGCACCACCGGCCGCCCCAAGGGCTGTGTGATCACGCACGCCAATCTGATGGCCGAGTGCGACAACATCGTCCAGCGGTTCGAGACGGCGTTCCACTCCAAGCCGGGCGACGAGGCGGCCACCCTGCTCTTTCTGCCGCTGGCGCATGTCTTCGGCCGGATGGTCGAGGTGGCCGCCATCCGCGGCCGGGTCAAACTCGGCCACCAGCCCAATCTGTCGGCCGCGGCGCTCCTGCCCGACCTTCAGACCTTCCAGCCGACCTTCATCCTCGCCGTGCCGTACATCTTCGAGAAGGTCTTCGCGGCGGCGCGGCGCAAGGCCGAGGCGGAGGGCAGGTCCGGGCCGTTCGACAAGGCCGTGGATGTCGCGGTGCGGTACGCGGAGGCGCAGGAGGCCAAGGCGTTCGGCACGGGGCCGGGGCCCGGTGCCTCGCTGCGGATGCAGCACCAGTTCTTCGACAAGGTCGTCTACAGCAAGGTGCGCGGGGCGATGGGCGGCCGGATCCGGCACGCCATGTCGGGCGGCTCCGCCATGGAGCGGCGGCTCGGGCTGTTCTTCGCGGGCGCGGGCGTCACCGTCTACGAGGGCTACGGCCTCACCGAGTCCACCGCCGCCGCCACCGCCAATCCGCCCGAGCGCACCCGCTACGGCACGGTCGGGGTGCCCATTCCCGGCACCTCGGTGCATATCGCCGACGACGGTGAGGTGTGGCTGCGCGGGGGGCAGATCTTCACCGGCTACCACAACGACCCCAAGGGCACCGACGCGGTGCTGCGCGACGGCTGGCTCGCCACCGGTGACCTGGGCACGCTGGACGACGACGGCTATCTCACCATCACCGGCCGGAAGAAGGAGGTCCTGGTGACCTCCGGCGGCAAGACGGTGTCGCCGGTGGGCCTGGAGGAGCGGGTCCGGGCGCATCCGCTGGTCGCCCAGTGCATCGTGGTCGGCAATGACCGCCCATATATCGCGGCGCTGGTCACCCTGGACCCGGAGGCGGTCGCGCACTGGCTGGCGATGCGCGGCAAGCCGGAGCTGCCGCCCACCGAGCTGGTCCGGGACCCGGATCTGGAGACCGAGATCCGGCGGGCGGTGGTCGCGGCGAACACCGCCGTCTCCCAGGCCGAGTCAATTCGTACGTTCCGGATACTTGCCGCGCAGTTCTCGGAGGGGCATGGTCTGCTGACGCCTTCGCTGAAATTGAAGCGGAAGGCGATCGAGCAGGCGTACGCCGTCGAGGTCGAGGCGCTGTACCACTGACGAGCCACCGATGACCCACCGATGAGCCACTTTTCGAGCACGACCCGATGCACAACCTGAGCCGCTTTGTCCGAACTCAGCCGCTTGAGGGGGCACGCAATGATCGATGTCATTCTCCCCGACCTTCCCGAACGCACCTTGTCCCTGCCGTCCGAGGAAACACCCCTGCCTCCCGTCCCGGCGCTGACCGGGCGCGTCATCCTGGGCGGGCCGGTCTCCGTACCCGTGACGGCGGAGCTCGTCGGCGGAGATCCGGAGCTGGCCGCCTTTCTGCGGGCCGAGGCGCACAGCACCGTCTACCACCTGCTGCACTGTTCGGTGACCTGCGCCCGGGACGCGCCGGAGCCCGAGCTGCACACCGTGAACCTCGATCTGAGCCTGTCGGCCGAGCCGATGCGCGACGGCGCCACCGCCTTCCAGCCGGTGGCCTGGGCCATGACCCCGCGGCAGCGCACCGAGGCCGCCGATGACGCGCCGTTCGCCCCAGCCGCCCGTCTCGGGCCGCGGCTGGGGTTCTTCGACAACGGCCGGGCCGACCCGGGGACGCGGATCTGTCTGGAAGCGCGGCGGGAGCTGCGCTCCGACCCGGGCTGGGAGATCCGCCACACCCACTTGCGGATCGGCGGTACGTACCGGCTGGCCATGGTGGTCCGGGCGCCGCGCGAGGCGATGACGCGGGTGGCGGTGGCGGTGGGGGCCACCGTGCGCGAGGGCCACACCCTGCACCGCTTCCGGGAGGAGATCGCGGATCCGCTGTCGCTCATGGCACCTCGGTGACCTGGACCTCGCCCCACCGGCGCACGGTATGAAACCCGGCCGGCCATCCGCGGCGGACCGGGGGCTCAACAAGCGGCGGGAATGTGCCGCAGCCGTTGATCGTTGACAGTGGAAGGACGTATCCGCATGCAACGTAAGGATCGACCGCTCGTGAGCACGACCCCCTTCATCACCCTCAACAACGGCGTCCGGATGCCGCAGCTCGGTTTCGGTGTCTGGCAGATTCCGGATGCCGAGGCGCAGGTCGCGGTGCGGCACGCGCTGGAGGCCGGATACCGGAGCATCGACACCGCCGCCGTCTACGGCAATGAGGAGGGCACGGGAAAGGCGCTCGCCGCGTCGGGCATCGCGCGCGACGAGCTGTTCGTCACCACCAAGCTCTGGAACTCCGACCAGGGCTATGACGCCGCCCTGCGCGCCTTCGACACCTCACTGAACAAGCTGGGCCTGGACTACATCGATCTGTACCTGATCCACTGGCCGCTGCCCGAGGCGAACAGGTTCGTGGACACCTGGAAGGCGCTCGAGAAGATCTACGCCGACGGCCGGGCCAAGGCCATCGGGGTCTCCAACTTCCACCCCACCCATCTCCAGCAGCTGCTGTCCGAGGGCTCGGTCGCCCCGGCCATCGACCAGGTCGAGCTGCATCCGCAGCTCCAGCAGGCGGAGCTGCGGGCGTTCAACTCCCGTCATGGCATCGCCACCGAGGCGTGGTCCCCGCTCGGCCAGGGCAAGGGGCTGCTGGACGACCCGAAGCTGGCGGCGATCGGCGCCAAGTACGGGAAGTCCCCGGCCCAGGTGGTGCTGCGCTGGCATCTCGACCTCGGCACTGTGGTGATCCCCAAGTCCGTGACCCCGTCGCGGATAGTGGAGAACATCGACGTCTTCGACTTCGAGCTGGACGCGGAGGACCTGTCCACCCTCGGGGCGATGGACGCGGGCAACCGGCTGGGACCCGACCCCGAGACCTTCAACGTGGCCTGACCCGGCACCGGCCGGACGGCCGACCGGCTCAACCGCCCCGCCGCGCACGACGCGGCGGGGCGTTGTTGTGGTCACCCCCCTCAGCGGCGTTCTCCCGCGCGCCTCCTCAGGGGCCCTCAGGGATCCTCAGGTGTCGCGTCACTGGTGGCCTCAGGCGTCCACCGAGCGGTCCTCGACACCCACAATTACGCTTGGCGATCAGTAAGGCACACATTGTGACCGCCTTCTTTACGCCTGAGGAGACAGAACATGCCCCGCAGACGCCGTCATGGCCTTGATCTGATCGCCGGTTGCACCATCGCCATAGCCGCCCTCTTCCTGAGCACCGGCACCCCCGCCGCCGCCGACCCGGGAGATCCCACCCACGGACCTCGGCGGGAGATCCCGCCCGGAATGCTCGCCGCCATGCAGCGTGACCTCGGCTTGACGGCCGACGAGGCGAAGACCCGGATCAACAACGAGTACCAGGCCGGTGCCGCCGAGCCCGGTCTGCGCAAGAGCCTCGGCGGCTCCTACGGCGGCGCCTGGGTGAGTGGCAACACCGCCGAGCTCACGGTCGCCACCACCGACCGGGGCCAGGAGGGCACCATCACCGCCAGCGGTGCCCAGGCCGCGGTCGTCGACCACACCCTGAGGGAACTCACCAGCGCCAAGGAGGCCCTGGACCAGGCCGCCGAACAGCGCGCCCCGGCCGTCGACGCGGCCTCCGCCTGGTACATCGACGTCAAGAGCAACAGCGTGGTGGTCCAGGCGGCCAACACCGCCGGGGCGACGGACTTCGTCGCCGCCAGCGGTGCGGACCGCGATGTGGTCCGGGTCGTGCAGTCGGCCGAACGGCCGCGTCCGCTCTACGATCTGCGCGGCGGCGACGCGTACTACATCAACAGCTCCGCACGCTGCTCGGTCGGCTTCTCGGTCACCCAGGGCGACCGCAACGGCTTCGTCACCGCCGGACACTGCGGCGATCCCGGGGACACCACCACCGGGTACAACCGGGTCGCCCAGGGCTCCTTCCAGGGGTCCACCTTCCCGGGCAACGACTACGCGTGGGTGGAGACCAACAACAACTGGACCCCGCAGCCGTGGGTGGTCGGCGCCGACAACACCAATGTGGTCGTCAGCGGCTCGCAGCAGGCGCCGGTCGGTTCGTCCGTCTGCCGCTCCGGCTCGACCACCGGCTGGCACTGCGGCACGATCCTCCAGCACAACACCAGCGTGCGCTACACCGAGGGCACCGTGAACGGCGTCTCCCGCACCAATGTGTGCGCCGAGCCCGGTGACTCCGGTGGCCCGTACATCTCCGGCAGCGAGGGACAGGGTGTCCTCTCCGGCGGCTCCGGCGACTGCACCCGGGGCGGTACGACGTACTACCAGCCGGTGAATCCGATCCTCGCGGCCTACAACCTGACCCTCACCACCGACTGACCCCGTCTCATCCCGTCCGCACCGCGCTGTGGACGGTCTGGGCGCTCAGCACGAACACATCGGACCGCCGCATGATCCCGGCCGGGTCATCGGGATCGATCAGCCGGTCCAGCACGACGAGGTCGTCGCCGGCCAGACGGTCGGCGGCGGCCTCGCGCCGGTGGCCCAGCTCGGCCTGGAGCCAGCGGCGGGCCGGGGTGTCCAGCGGGGCGGGCAGATCGAGCAGGAACGTACGGCTGGTGGCCCCGTCGAGACCGGCCTCGGTCAGCATCGCGCGCCAGTCGTCGACCGTCTCCACGGAGTCCGGCAGCGCCTGCCGCATCTCGGTGAACGCCTCCCGGTTGACGACCTCGATCCGGGCCATCAGTCCGGGCCGCCCGAGCCCCGCGTCGTACGGCAGACAGTTCAGCGGCAGCCCGCCCTCGGCCAGGGCCAGCACTCCCCGCGGACGCACCAGCCGGGCGAGCTCGCGCACCGCGCCCCGTTGGTCGCCCAGGTGGTGCACGGTCTTGCTGGACCAGATCAGATCCGCCTCGCCCAGCGAGGCGAAGTCGCCGGGCAGTTCGGCGTACCGGGTGGTGACGCGGTCGGCGAGCCCCATGCGCACGGCGCGGTCCCGGGTCCGCTCCAGGAGCTCCTGGCTGCCGTCCACCGCGACCACCTCGGCCTCGGGGAAGAGCTGGGCGAGCAGGCAGGTGACCACACCGGGGCCGCTGCCGACATCGAGGATCCGGCGCACGGCCCGGCCGGTCCGCTCCCGCATCCACTCTCCCGCCTGACGGTGGACGGGACCGCTCAGCTCGGCGCCGTGCTCCAGGTGCGGACCGAGGACGTTCCAGTCGAGATCGGTGTGGTCATGTCCGTGGGTGTGGGCGTGTCCGCCCTGATGTCCGGTCATGGTGCCGAGCGTCCCGCGCACCACGGCGAGACGCCAACCAATGTTGCCGGAACGGCAATGTCCCCGGTCCGCGCCCTGCGTGCGCATCTTCGGCACAGCTTCACCAATCCGCGCCCCCGCGGGCGACGAATGAGATACGACACCTGCGTGTGCACCGCATCGCTCATCCCGGAAGGACGGCCTGTGAGAGAACCCGTGTACATCGGCGGACCGGCCGCCCGCGGCCCGGCCCTGGAGGAGTTGCTCCACCTGGTGGCCCGGGGCGACCAGAACGCGTTCGCCGCCCTGTACGACGCGGTCAGCGGGCCTGTCCTCGGGCTGACGCGCAGTCTGCTGCGCGACCCCGCCCAGGCCGAGGAGGTCACGCAGGAGGTGCTGGTCGAGGTGTGGCGGACGGCGGCGCGCTTCGAACCGGGCCGGGGCAGCGCCATGGGGTGGATCATGACGCTGGCCCACCGGCGCGCGGTGGACCGGGTGCGTTCCGCACAGGCCGCCTCCGACCGTGAGGCGCGCGCCGCGCTGCTGGCCCGTACCCCCGCGTTCGACGAGGTGACCGAGCAGGTGGAAGCCAGACTGGAGCGGGAGCAGGTACGGCGCTGCATGCGGACACTGACCGAGCTGCAACGGCAGTCGGTGACGCTCGCCTACTACCGGGGCCGTACCTACCGGGAAGTGGCGGAGCTGCTGTCGCTGCCGCTGGGGACCGTCAAGACCAGACTTCGGGACGGGCTCATCCGGCTCCGGGACTGTATGGGAGTCGGGGCATGACCAGGGCCGATCTGCACACCTTGACCGGGGCGTACGCGGTGCACGCGCTGTCGGGCCGGGAGCTGGAGGAGTTCGAGCGCCATCTCGCCGTGTGCGAGGCGTGCGCACAGGAGGTGCGGGAGCTGCGGGAGACCGCCGGGCGGCTGGCGGTGGCCACCTCGCTGACGCCGTCCCCGCTGATGAAGGACGAGGTGATGAGACGGATCGCCACGGTCCGTCAGGAGCCGCCGCGGGTGGCGGGCCATGACGGCCGTGATGACCGCCGGTCCCACCAGGGCGGTCCCGGGGCCCGCGAGTCCCATGCCGGACCCCGGCGGCGCGGCGGGCGCCGTGCCCTCGGCTTCGCCCTGGCGGCCTGTCTGGCCGCGGCCGCCGCGCTCGGCGGGGCCGCGGTGTGGCAGTACCGGCAGGCGTCCGACGCGCGGGACACGGCGGGCCGCGCCGAGCGGCGGGTCGCGGAGGTGGAGACGCTGGCCCGGGTGCTGGCCGCGCCGGACGCCCGGACCCGCACCGGCAGCTTCAAGGACGGCGCGACCGGCGCGGTCGTGGTCTCCCGCGGTCTGGACCGTGCGGCCTTCCTCGCCTCCGGGCTGCCCGAGCCGCCCGCGGGCCGGGTCTACCAGCTGTGGTTCAGCGACAACGGCACGATGCGCTCGGCGGGGCTGCTGCACACCTCCGGCGGGGGTACGGCGACGCTGCTGCACGGGCCGGTCGGACAGGCGTCGGCCATGGGGCTCACGGTGGAACCGGCCGGGGGGTCGAAGGCACCGACGACCGACCCGGTCGCGCTGATGACGTTCCCGTCCGGCTGAGCCGGTGTAAACGGACAGGGTGACCACTTCGATCGCCGTCTTCACCTCGGATCTGCGGCTGCGCGACAACCCCGTGCTCCATGCCGCCCTCCGCGCCGCCGACCAGGTCGTTCCGCTGTTCGTGGCCGACCGCGCACTGGCCCGCACCGGATTCGCCGTACCCAACCGGGTGGCGTTCCTGGCGGATGCCCTGGCCGACCTGGACGCGGGGCTGCGGGCGCGCGGCGGCGCTCTGGTCCTCCGTAAGGGTGACCCGGTGGCGGAGATCCGCCGGGTGGCGGACCGGGTGGACGCCGCGGAGGTCCACATCGCGGGCGGGGTGAGCGGCTACGCGGGGCGGCGCGAAGCGCGGCTTCGGGCGGCGCTGGCCGCGGACGGGCGGACGTTACGGGTGCACGGCGCGGTGGTGACGGCGGTCGAACCGGGCGAGGTGGTCCCGGCGGGCAAGGACCACTTCGCCGTGTTCACCCCGTACTTCCGTGCCTGGCAGCGGATCGGGCAGCGCCGGGTGCTGGCCGCCCCGCGCGCCGTGCCGCTGCCGGAGCTGTCGGGCCTGCGCTCCGAACCACTGTCCGCGGTGACCTCGCTCGCCCCGGGCACTCCCTCCCCCGGACTGCCCGAGGGCGGCGAGACCGCCGGGCGGCGGCGGTTCCACGCCTGGCGGCGATCGGGCCTTGACGGTTACGCCGACGACCACGACGACCTGGCGGGCGATGCCACCTCCCGGCTCTCGCCGTATCTCCACTTCGGTTGTCTGTCCCCGGTGGAACTGGTGTGCCGGGCCCGGGAGTCGGGCGGTGCGGGTGCCGAGGCGTTCGTCCGTCAGCTCGCCTGGCGCGACTTCCACCACCAGGTGCTCGCCGCCCGCCCGGACGCCGCGCACACCGACTACCGCACCCGCCACGACCATTGGCGCGCCGATGACGCGGAGATCGCCGCCTGGAAGGCGGGCCGCACCGGCTATCCGCTGGTGGACGCCGGGATGCGGCAGCTCGGCCACGAGGGCTGGATGCACAACCGGGCCCGGCTACTGGTGGCGAGCTTCCTCACCAAGACGCTGTACACGGACTGGCGGATCGGCGCTCGGCACTTCCTGGAACTGCTGGTGGACGGCGACGTGGCGAACAACCAGCTCAACTGGCAGTGGGTGGCGGGCACCGGCACCGACACCCGCCCCCACCGCGTCCTCAACCCCCTTGCCCAGGCCAAACGTTTCGACCCGGACGGCGCGTATGTGCGCCGCTGGGTCCCGGAACTGGCCGAAGTGCGCGGCCCGCGCGTCCATACCCCCTGGCGCCTGCCGGAGGACGAACGCTCCCGCCTGGACTACCCGGGCCCCATCGTCGACCTGGAAGCGGGCCTGGCCCGCTTCCGGCGGGCCAGAGGGCGCGACTGAGGAGGGTTGTCGGGGCTCCGCCCCACACCCCGTCCCGCCCGGTGCGCCGTGAGCACCCACGGGTTGCCCGTCCGGGCCGGGCCGGGGCAGCCACCTGGCCCGCGCCGCCACACCCGGCCCGGCTCGGCTCGGCCGCCGCGCAGCGCTGACCCGCGGTGGACCGGCGGTTCGGGGGCCACACCCACGGGAGCCTCTCGGGGCCATGGCGCTCCCGTGGGGTCACGCCGCCCGCCGGGCCCCGTTCGCAGCCGAGGTCCGGGACACGGTGGTCAGGCGGCGGTGCCCGCCGGGTACCACGTCTCCGGGGTGACCGGCATACCGCTGGCGCCGCGGTCCGTGGGGCGGACCGCGAGGATCTGGTCGATACCCATCCGGCCCTCCTCCAGGGCGAGGGCGGCCCCCGCGAGCCTCAACCGCCAAGTGCGGGCGGTGCGTTCACCCACCAGACGGCGGAAGTCGTCCCAGTCCGCCTCCAGAGTGGCGCGCCAGGCGGTGACCGTGCGGACGTAGTGCTCGCGCAGCGACTCCGCGGCGCGTATCTCGAGTCCGGCCGCCTCCAGCAGGCCGATGGTCTCGCCGAGCGGGCGGATCCGCAGACGCGGGGCGAGGTACGCGATGAGCGACGGCCCCGGGCCGGCCGCCGGGGACGGGCGGGAGATCTGCTGGACCAGGGCCCGGCCGCCGGGGCGCAGCATCCGGTGCAGGGTGCGCACGAGCTCCGGGTACTGCTCGTCGTCGACGTACTCGCCCGCCTCGACACAGGCGGCGGCCTCGTACTGGCCGCCCCGCAGCGCGCGGTAGTCGCTCAGCTCGACGTCGATCAGATGGTCCAGGCCGAGTTCGCGGACCCGCTCGGACAGCAGGTCGCGCTCCTCGCGGACCGTGGTGACGGCGGTGACCTGCGCGCCGTAGCGGTCGGCGGCGTGCAGGGCGAGCGCTCCCCAGCCACAGCCGAGGTCCAGCAGCCGCGCCCCGGGCACCAGGTTCAGCTTGCGGCAGATGACGTCCAGCTTGTCGCGCTGGGCGTCGGCGAGCCGGTACGCGGGGTCCTGGCGGGTCCAGTAGGCGCAGGACAGGGCCATGGACGGGTCCAGCAGCCGTTCGTGGAACTCGGCCGTGGCGTCCGGGCCCCCCGACACCGCGCGGGCGGGTGGCCAGGGGCCGAGGGCGCCGAGCCGGGCGGCGGTGGCGGCGGCTCTGGCGCGGGTGGCCAGGACGGGTCCGGGTCCGGGCGCGCGGCGACCGCGCACCGCGTGCCACAAGGCGCGCAAGCCCTCGGTGAGTTCACCCTCGACCTCGAGGTCACCGCTGATGTACGCCTCGGCCAGACCGGATCCGGTGGGCCGCCACAGCAGCCGGCGCAGCCCCCGGCGGGAGCGCAGTCGCACCCGGGGCGCACCCGGCGGCCCCGCCTCGCTGCCGTCCCAGGCGCACAGCCGCACCGGGAGCGGGGCGCCGAGCAGGCGTTCCGCGAAGGGGGCCAGGGCAGCGGCCACATCGCTCATCGGTCTCACTCCCGCAAGCAGGGCCGACGGCGCCCTCACCGCACCGACCGGCCACCGGTGTACCTTCCACCGGGTATTCGGGGCCGTCCGGGCAGCGGATTGGTCAGCTCACGCCGAGCGTGCGCCGTGCGCCGAGGCCGCCGCCTCGATCCGCCGCGCGAGACCGAAGTCCAGCTCGGTCACCTTGCCGCCCACGCTGTGGGTGTTCACCGTGACGGCGACCGTGTTGTAGCCGAGCGTCAGATCGGAGTGGTGGCCCAGCTCCTCCTGGATCCGGGCGATCTCCGCGACCAGTGCGGCCGCCTGCGGATGGCCGCCGAAGGCGTAGCGGCGCGCGAGCAGGTCGTCGGCGTAGGACCAGCCGGGAAGCGCTTCGAGGCGGTCCTCGATCTCCTGCTGGCCGAGCGGCTCGACTGCCATGGCGGATCCCTTCGTCCTGGGTGACGGTCCTGGGTGACGGTCCGGCTCGTCCCGTGTGACGGGTCGGCCCGTCCCACCCTGCCACGTCCGTCCTCCGGGGTCGGTTACCTTCGGTCCATGACAACTGCCACGTCGTCCGGGGTGGGCGAGCTGCTGCGCGGATGGCGGACCCGCCGGCGCATCAGTCAGCTGGAGCTCGCGCTCCGCGCCGATTCCTCCTCCCGGCACATCAGCTTCATCGAGACCGGCCGCTCACGGCCCAGCCAGGAGATGGTGCTGCGGCTCTCCGACCATCTCGAGGTGCCCATGCGCGAGCGCAACGCGCTGCTGCTGGCCGCGGGTTACGCCCCGCTCTATCCGGAGCGGGCGGTCGACGACCCGTCGATGGAGACGCTGCGCGAGGGGATGGAGCGGCTGCTGACCGGCTATGAGCCCTATCCCGCGCTGGTGGTGAACGGCACCTACGAGGTGCAGGCGGCCAACCGCGGGATCGCCCTGCTGATGGAGGGCATCTCGAGGCGTCTGCTGATTCCGCCACTCAACGCGATGCGCATCACCCTCCACCCGGAGGGCATGGCGCCCCGTATCCGCAACTTCCGTGAGTGGCGAGCCCATTTGCTGGACCAGATGGACCGCCAGCTCTCGGTGATGCGCTCCCCCGCGCTGCGGGCGCTCTACGAGGAGGTGTCGGCCTATCCGCTGCCGGAGAGCGGTGGCCGGGAGAGCGCCACGGCCGGGTCCCACGCGCCGTTCGCCCTCCCGATGATGATCGAGCACGGCGGCCGGGTGCTCTCCTTCATCTCCACCATCGCCACCTTCAACACCCCCATGGACGTGACCGTCTCGGAGCTGGCCATCGAGACGTTCATCCCGGCCGACCGGGAGACCGCCGCCGCCCTGGGGGAGCTCATCACGCCGTAGGGACGCGGTCCAGGAAGCCGAGGACGGAGCGGATCCGGCCGTCCTCGGCCAGGGTGAGCACATCGGATCCGGCGACCGGCGCCGAACCGTCGGCGGTGGAGACCATCTCCCAGGTGAAGCGGACCATGTCGTGGTGGCCGTCGGCCGTGCCGGTGTGGCGGAACTCGAAGCCGGGGAACTGCTGATGGGTCCCGGAGATCACGGCCGCGAGCTGAGCGTGGCCACGGGCCTCGGACAGCGGGTCGGTGTAGCTGCCGTCCTCGGTCCAGGCGGCGGCGACATTCTTGGTGAGGGTGTCGGCGTCGGTGGCGTTCCACGCCTCGAAGTAGCGGGCGACGGCGGCGTTGTAGTCGAAGGTCATCAGGTCACGCTCCTCAATGGAATGCGGCTGGTCAGGGGCGGATACCGGGCCGGAGTGCGCCGGCCCGGGATCCGTTGCCCTCACCTTGCCGCAGGGCCTCCGGGAGGGTCGATGACCTCTGAGGTCATGGCGGGGGTCAGCCGACGGGGTCGGCGGCGACCGGGGCGGCCTCGGGGGTCGCCGCGACGGCGGGCCGCGCCGGGGCGCCGGGCGCCGCGACGGCCTCGCGACGGCCGCGCGCCGCCATCCAGACGTAGACCAGCACACCCGCGAACAGGAACAGCACACCCTGGTACACCGCCGCGTACCCGGCCCCCGCGACCAGCCAGAACGAGAAGCCGAAGGCCGCCAGCGCCAGGGTCATGTCCCAGACGAAGCGCCCCGTCCGCACCTCCTCGCGCCGCCCCGACAGCAGGAAGTACACCTGGGCGGCGGCCGCCAGCAGATACGGGACCGTGGCCGAGAAGGTGGTGATCAGAACGAGGATCTCGAAGAGACCGCCCGAGCCGGAGGCGTAGTTGACCACGGTCAGCAGCGTGGCCAGCACCACGCCCACGAACACCCCGAAGGTCGGCACCCCGCGCCGCTTGACGCCGAAGGCCGCCGGGAAGAGGCCGTCCCGGGCCGCCGCGTAGGGCGCCTGCGCGCTCATCAGGATCCAGCCGTTGAGCGCGCCGACGATCGAGACGACCGCGGCCGCCGCGATCAGCGTGCCGCCCCACGAGCCGCCGAACATCGCGTTCACCGCGTCGGAGAAGGGGGCGGTGGAGTTCACCAGGTCGTCATGGGCGACAGTGCCGAACACCGCCACCGTGCCGAGCAGATAGACCACGGCCGCGCCGATCGTGCCCAGCACGCTCGCCCGCCCCACATTGCGCTCCGGGTCGCGGACCTCGCCCGCGCTCATCGACGCCGACTCCACGCCCACATAGCTGTAGAGCAGGATCGCGGCCGCCGCCGACAGCCCGCCGACCGCGCCGCTGCCGGTCTCGTTGAACGCGCCGAGGTTGTCCGGGTCGAAGAAGAACAGCCCGACGACGGCGACGAAGAACAGCGGAACGAACTTGAGCACCGTGGAGACGATCTGCACCGCGCCCACCCAGCGGGTCCCCGCCAGGTTGGCCAGCGCCGGGAGCCACAGCGCCAGCAGCGCGATCCCGAGGTTCACACCCTTGCTGTCATGGCCCGGCGCCAGGACATGCACATAGCCGACCGCCGCCACCGCGAGCGCCGCGTTGCTGACCCAGGTCATCGTCCAGTACGACCAGGCCGACAGAAAGCCCGCGAAGTCGCCGAACGCCGCGCGGGCGTGCACATACGGCCCGCCGGTGCGCGGATCGCGCTCGGCCAGCCGTCCGAAGACCAGCGCGAGCGCGATGGCGCCGACCGTCAGGACGGCAAAGGCGAGCAGGCTGAGCGTGCCGAACGGGGCGACGGAGGCGGGCAGCAGAAAGATGCCGCCGCCGATGATGTTTCCCATGACGAGAGCGGTCGCCGTGGGCAGGCCGAAGCGGCGTTGGTGGTGCTGGTCGGGCATGTGAACATCGTCAGGGACGATGTACGGGGCACCAAATCACCGGGCTTTGTTCGGCGACACCCGGCTGACCACAGGAAATGGTGCGGCTGTGGCACCATTCAACCGCGATTTCTCCGCCGCTCCCGCCGTTGTCTCCGGAACTTCCGGGATCTGCGGGATCTGCGGACCGTTCGCCTCCACCAGCCAGCGCCGCAGCACGGTGTGCACCCGCTCGGCCCCCACCAGCTCGTCCCCGTCCCCCACCGGCGGGCTCAGGTCAGCGGGCCACAGCAGGAACGGATGGCCCTGTTCCCCGCCGAGCCCGCCGTGCGAGCCGATCTGGCCCTCGAAGGCGTGCACCGCACCGGTCTCCGGGTCGTACGCGGAATTGACCATGATGTCGGGGGTGTTGGCGAAGTGCGCGGTGCGCCGTACGGCCGCCACCGCCCCGGGCCCGAAGCGCGTCAGCGGGCTGGTCCCCAGGGTCCGCCCGCTGTCCAGATGGTGTTCCGCACCGCCGCGCCCCAGCACCACCGCCCCGTGCTCCTCGGACATCACCAGCAGGAACCCCACCCCGGGGTGGTCGGCGAGCGTCCGCAGCAGCGCCGGGTGGCGGGCGTCGATCCGCTCCCGGGTCATCCGGCCGGGGACGTCGGGGAAGGACACCAGCCCCAGGTTGCCGGAGGCGAGCACCACCGGCTCGGACGGCCGGTGGCCGTCCCTCCCCCGCCCCTCCCCGTCCTTCTCCGGCCGCCGCAGCGCCACCCGCGCCGCCTCACGCGCCTCCGCGCCGCGCGCCTCCGTACCGCTCTCGGTACGCCCGGCCCGCCGGGACACCGGCAGTCCGCAGCCGGCCCGCACCAGGTCCTCCAGCGTGAGCCCGTACGCCCCCGCGAAGGTGGCGCCGGGGCTCTGCCCGTGGTCCGACAGCAGCACGATCCGGTACGCGCGCGGCGCCCGCTCGGCCACCTTGGCGATCAGCGCGATCGACCGGTCGAGCCGGGCCAGCACCTGCCGGGCGTCCCGGCTGCGCGGCCCGGAGTGGTGCGCCACCTCGTCGTACGCCACCAGATCGGCGTAGACGGCGGAGCGCCCGGAGAGGATGTCCCCGATCACCGCCGCCACTACCACATCCCGCTCCACGACCGTGGCGAACGCCCGGATGAAGGGGTAGGTCCCGCCACGCTTCACCCGCGGCCGCTCCCGGCGCAGCTTGGCCCGGGTGGACTGGGCGAGCTCCCGGACAACCTCGGCGAGGAAGGACACGGCGGTACGGGTGGCGTTGGCCGGGTCGGAGAAGTACGCGAAATAGCCGGACCGGGAGCGATTGTGCTTACCGCGCCGGGCCGCTACCGACAGCACCAGCGCGAGCTGGTCCGCGCCCCCGGTGAACAGGTTTCCCCGGCTGGCGCCGTCCACCGTCAGCAGTCCCTCGTGCCCCGCCCTGGCCGCCGCTCTGCGCTGCAACTCGGCCGCGCTGGTCGGCCGGTTGCTCACCCTCACCTCCCCGGTCTCCTTCTCGTACCAGCGGAAGGCGGGCACGTCCTCATTCGACCCGTGCAGAATGCCGAGCTGGCTGGCGCCGGTCTGGCTGGACCAGTCGGTGCGCCAGGGCGTCACCCGGTGGCTGTCCCCCACCCACCCGGCGACCGTGGGCATCACCGGCGGTCTGCCGTCCCGCGCGCGCAGGGCCTCCCGCAGCACGGCGTGGCTCACCCCGTCGAGCTGGAGGAAGACCGTCCCCGGCGGCAGCGCCCGGCCGCCGTCCTCACCGCGCCGCCGCCGTCTTCGGTCCGCGAGCCGCGCCAGCCGCCGCCGGTAGGCACCGTCGTCCCGCACGGTCAGAAATGTGCTGGTGGCCGAGGACGCGGCCGACATCACGGCCGCCACCACGACCGCGGTCTCCGGCTCCACCGCACCGCGTCCGTCGGGGATCACACTCAGCGCGAGCAGCAGCATCGAGCCGTTCAGCACAAACACCAGCAGCCCCAGCACCAGCGCGGGCATCAGCAGCAACGCCCGCACCAGCAGCGGCCAGACCAGCGCGCTCAGCACACCGAACGCGCCCGCCCCGCTCGCGGCCGTGATGGCGATCCGGGTGGTGCTGTCACCGTCGCCGGACTGGAGGCGGAAGTCCGGCAGAATCCCGGCCAGCGCCAGCATCGTCAGCGTGGACACCGCCCACACCGTCGTCACCCGCAGCAGGGCTCCCCCCGCGGTCTTCCATCGGGGCTTGTGCACGCCGAAAGCCTCACTTCGTGTACCCGCCGCACACCGCACGCGCGGACCGGCTTCCAGCGTCGCACAGGGCGGGAGACCACGCGGGGCCGGAGCGGGGCCGGCGAGGCGCCGGAACGGGGCCGGAGATACGTGTTCAGCCGCCCCAGCTCTCGTACGGATCGTGCGGGACCGGAACCGGCCGCACCCGGTTCACCTTCAGATACGGGATAACACCCCCGTTGACCGGGTCCTTGGCCCGCCGCGCGGTGTAACTGCCGGTGATCTCGACCCAGGAGTCGGGTTGCAGTACGGGCGGAATCCGCCCGGTCAGCCCGATCTTGACGGGCTGGGCGTCGGCGGCGCAGCAGCTGAGGACCATACGGACGAGATACGGTGCGCCGCCCCGGTCGAGCGCGATGAAGCCGGTCATGGTGATCCGGCGGTGGCCGAGGGTGCGCCCGTGGTCGTAGGCCGCGCGACCGCCGTAGTCGGCGAGGCCGAGCCGCACGGAGCCGCCGGTGCCGCCAGTGGGGAGGTCGGGATAGCCCCAGGACGGTTGCAGTGCGGTACCGCTGCGCATGGCGGTGTACGAGCCGAGGGCGGGCGGGGCGACGAGGATGAGGGCGGCGAGGGGCAGGACGAGCAACCAGGAGACACGGGGTTCGCGGTGCGTGTGGGAGTGCGGCGGCCCGCCCTCGCCGGTCGCGCCGTCGTCGCGAGCCGCGCCGGTCTCGCGAGCCCCCTCGGCCTCGCGGGCCGCCTTCGCCTCGCGAGGCTCCGCCACCTCGCGGACGAGCTCGGCTTCTTGGACCGCCGTGGCCGCCTGGGCCCTCCCGGTGTCCCGCGGCTCCGCAGACACGTGCGGCTCCGCGGACACGTGCGGCTCCGCCGACACCCGTGGCCGCCGCAGTTCGTACCAGACGGTGGCGACGGCGGCGGCGATCAGCACGACCCCGGCCGCGAGCAGCAGCGGCCGCAACCCCGCCTTGACGTAGCGCAGATACAGATCGGTGAAACCGGCCCGCAGCAGCGCCACGCCGGTGAGGAACAGCACGGCCGCCTGTGCCTGCCGGTTCACAGCAGCACCGCCCCGGTCAGGGCCGCCACCACGACGGCCAGCGCGAAGGTGGCGGGCGCGAACCGCAGCGCGAATCCGCGGCCGAAAGTGGCGGTCTGCATGGCGAACAGCTTCAGATCGATCATCGGCCCCACGACCAGGAACGCCAGCCGGGCGGTGAGCGAGAACTGCGACAGCGACGCGGCCACGAACGCGTCGGCCTCGGAGCAGATCGACAACAGCACCGCGAGGACGGCCAGCACCAGCACCGACACCACGGGTCCGTCGGCCGCGTCGCGCAGCCAGGCCGCCGGGACCATGGCCTTGAGGGTGGCCGCGACCATCGCGCCCACGACGAGGAAACCACCGGCGTGCATCACGTCATGGCGTACCGACGCCCAGAACGCCGCGCCCTTGCCGAGCCCCTCGGCCGACGGACGGGCAGGTGGCCGCAGCCAGTCGGGCCGCCCCAGCCGGTGCCACAACCAGCCCATCGCACACGCCACGAGCAGACTCGCCACGAACCGGGCGAGCACCACCCGCGGTTCACGGGGAAACGCGACGGCGGTGGCGGTCAGCACGATCGGGTTGATCGCCGGTGCGGACAGCAGAAACGCCAGCGCGGCGGCCGGGGTGACCCCCCGTCGCACCAGCGCCCCCGCCACCGGTACCGAGGCGCACTCGCACCCGGGCAGCACCGCCCCGGCCACTCCGGCGGCGGGCACCGCCAGCGCGGGCCGCTTCGGCAAAGCGCGGGCGAAGAACGACGGCGGGACGAACACCGCGATGGCCGCCGACAGCAGGACCCCGAGCACCAGGAACGGCAGCGCCTGGACCACCACCGCGACGAACACGGTCATCCAGCTCTCCATCGCGGGCGCGGCCAGCCCCCGCCGGATCGGCCCCTGCGCCACGACCACCAGAAGCAGCAGCATGGTCAGTACGAGCGGGGACGCCGCCTGCCGCCCCCGCGCCCCGTCCGCCTCGCGCCGCTCCCCGTTGGGCCGCTCCCCCTTGGGCGGGGCCTCCTTGGGCGGGGCCTCCTTGGGCGGGGCTGCCTTGATGATGGCCACGGGTGGGATACCTCCGGCTCGGGCGGTGTGGCTGTTCGCCTTCCAGTACGCCCGCCGTGGCCAGACTGCTCATGCGCCGCGGAACACCGGGACAACCGGCAGAAAGGCGGGGGCTCCCACACCTGGCCGGTGTGGGAGCCCCCGCCCGTCATCCGAGGTGGGACGTCAGCCGATGTGGCTGTGTATCCACTTCTGGTGCTCCGCGACACTCGGGTAGATGTCGGGCGTCGAGGCGCAGTCACCGACGGACCGGCTGGTCACGCCGGTGAGCCGCCAGCGACCGTTCGCCTTGGCCAGCGCGGGCGCGCCCGAGTCGCCGCCGCACGTCCCGGCCTTGCCGCCCGGGTTGTCGGTGCAGAAGTCGCCCTCGCGGATGCCCCAAGCGTCCCCGTCCGTTTGGTTGGAGATGCACTTGGCGGTGTCCGGCGCCAGCACCGGCAGGTTGACCTCGCGGTGCTTGACAGGGAGCTGCGAGGGGTCGTTGCCCGTCGCCTTGGTGTAGCCCCACCCCGTCGCCTTGATGGTCTCCCCGGGTGCGGGCGTCTTGGTCGCCAGCGGCGCGGGCTTCTTCGAGACCTTGGAGGCGAGCTGGATCAGCGCGAGGTCATGGGCGCTGCCCTCGTCGTCCGAGATCTTGTAGTCCGGGTGGACCACGAACTTTTTCACCTTGGCGACCTCGCCGCCCTTGGTGCGGTCGAGGGAGCCGATCCGCACGTGGTAGGGGGTCGGGTCGTTCACGCCGCCGTCGGCGGTGACGCAGTGGGCCGCCGTCAGCACCCAGTCGGAGGCGACGAGGGTGCCGCCGCAGTAGTGGCCGTTGGGGTCGTCGCCGCGCTGCTTCTGGAGGGACGTGACGAACGAGTAGTTCTCGGTGGACTCCTGACCGCCGATGATCCGCGTCTGGTTTCCGGAGCTCCCGGACGTCCCCGAGCCCTGGGCCGCGTAGGCGACCGTGCCCGCCGTGGCGAGGCCGAGGGAGAGAGCCGTTACCAACACCGCGTGCGCGGCCTTCCGCTTTCCACGGGCGAGGCCGTTGCCGAGGTTCTCCGGGTTTTCCTGGCTGTCCTTGATGAGCCTTTCCTTTCTTCATCCGTCCCGCTGCCGAGGGGAGGCGGCGGGGTGCTTGGTCTCTTGGGCGGAGGCCCCGTCAGGGGGAGGCGGTGACACGCCACGGGCGCACGACGACGCGTCGCCGTTGACCCCACCCGCCATCGAGAAGCCGCCGCTCTGAGCAACCGCCACTGCTCAGAGGTCGGCGACGATCTCCGCCAGGCGCGGCAGCGCGCTCGCGGCACGCGCCGGGTTCTGGCGGAAGCAGGAGTCGTCGGGGACGGGAGAGACGAGCCGAGGGCCCAGCCCCGCGCCCGGATCACATCGTCGATGTCGAGCGCCGCGCAGAAGGTGCCCCTACCGCGGCGGGCAGCAACACCGGCGGGAGTAGGTCGACGGCAGGGTCGCCGACGGCGAGCGGGCCGAAGCCGACGGCCACGCTCAACCGGCCGCCGACATCAGCAGACTGCCGGACGCCGCGTCCAGGGGGTGGTACCTGGGCGGCGCCGTCGGCACCGCCCGCCTCACTAGATGACACAAATATCTCCCCGTTACATGCTGCACAGCACGTACCACGTATCCCATCTTCCCCAACTCTGCTTTGTCCAGGGCTTTTTGGAATCACCTGGTACGCCTGCGCGACTCCGCGAGGAGCGTCCTCCTCGCGGACCGTGGCCCGGCCGCACTCCTGGGCCACCAGAGTTCAGCCGACTGGCAGGTGATACCGCAGCTTCTCCTTCGCCTGCGCGCCCAGCCGGTCGTAGAACCTGATCGCGTCCGTGTTCCAGGGCGGGGTCTGCCACTGGACTTGCCCGAGCCCCAGCTCCTGCGCTTCGGCCACCACGGCTTCCACCAGCAGGGGACCGACTTTCAAACCCCGATGGCCATCGCGCAGGAACAGGCAGTCCATGTGGAGATACTCTGCCCCGTCCCACGTGGACACCTCCGGAGCGCACGTGGCGTACCCGATGATCTCGCCGTCGTTCAACTCCGCGACGAAGCAACGCAATCGCGGAGTCTCCGAACCGAACAACAACGCCTCCAGCCGCCGAGCCAAGCCAGTCGGCGGGGGCGCCGCCCTCTCGTACGCGGCGTGCTCGGACACGAGCTGGACAACGTGAGGAAGATCGGCAACGCGTGCGCGGCGCACCCTGGCCAAACCGGTGCCCGTCACCGGACCTCACCCTCCAGCACATCACCGCGCCAGGCCACAAGCCGCTCGTCGAGCACACCCCGGCCGTCCAGTACGTGCCGGGTGACGGCATCCCGTTCGTGAGCCAGGACCGCCGCTTCCCACACACACGGAGCAAGGCCCGACCGGCCGGGGCGAAGCTGGGCAGCATCGCCGGCCGGACCGACGAAGACGGCGAGGTCGGACATATACCCCTCGATCCATGTGTGAACGAGGACGTAGTCACCGTCACCACCGGCATGGACGAGCAGCACGGCGAGCCCAAGTGAACCCCGTAGATGCGCCGATGACAGGTGATCGGCGGCGACCCGCAGCGCGGTCTGGAGGTCCTTGTCCGTCACCCTCCGCCCCGGCGCCTCGATCGCATAGGGCTTCACCAGGTGTCCAGCAACCGCGCGGCTGCCCAGTGGCCGTACCGTGCGGGCGTGGTAGCCATCGGCCAGCGCCAGCAACATAGACGAATCGACAGCGGTCAGAGGCTGGTCGAGTTGGGACTCTCCAAGATTGGTCATACGACCATGGTGCACACGTGCGCTACACGACCGACGGGGGCGCCATTCCCCAGACCGTGCCTAGGAGTTGGCGATCTCGCGGATCCGCTGGAGTTTCTCTTCGGCCGTGAGAGCGGACGGAGCCCTCGACACCAGGCCGTCGAGAACACTCCGTACATTCGCCTGCTCCGGGCAGAGGACGGCATCGAGCACGCGGGCACGGGTGCTGTTGTCCCGGACATAGACCCACACCTTGTTCCACTGACGCGGTTCGGTGTTGCAGCGGGGGTCGAGAACCTCTCGCGGGAAGTACCCCAACTCATGCTTGCCCAAGGCCACGACGATCCCTTCCAGGACGCCCCTCCCCAGCCTGGTGTAGCCGAGCTCTTCCCGGAGTTGCCCGAGCGTGGTCTCCACGAGCCCGTCGTGGGCCACTGCTTCGTCGTACATCCGGCTCAGTCCAGACATGTGCCCCCCTTGAATGAAACGTTCCTCGCCCCGGCATCGGACGACCTGCGGACAGCCCGCGTCACCGCCCCTCCCAGCGCAACTTGCCGACGGCGACCCGCTCGCTGTCCAGCAGCGAGGTGTGCGTGGCCGCGACCGTGATGAACAGGACGAGCAGAAAGCCCGGAACCGGGCTCTTGCCATCGGCCACCCCGAGGACGACTCCGAAGACGGCGATCTCAGCACAGATGTAGACCCCTGCGATCCAGGGCTTCACCACGCCTTTGACGGCAGCGGCCACGAACGGGACGGCGGCGGCGAAGGCGACGGTCAGGATCGGCAGCAGGGTCCAGAGGACTTGCGCGGTCTTGGTGTCGAACATCCTCGGGCGAGAGGCGGGCAGCAACGTGGTGGTGACATACGGTCTGAGGCCGGGCGACTGCGAGTTACTCATGAAATTCCCCCCACACATACAGTGAGCGCATTTCAGCGCATGCGGAGCACTCTGGGTAGGGGTGTGATGACTCTGATACGTGGTGTTCGAGCAGCCCGCTGTCGCTACGAGCGACCCCGCACGGGCCACCTCGGCCCGGTGGCCGGGTCCCCGCACCAGGCGCACTGGCGCTCGGGCTCGACGGTCAGGCCGTAGTCGTAGAGCGACGGGCCGCCCAAGGCGAGCCAGGCGGCCCACACCCCCTCCAGTTCGTCGGCCAGGCGGCGTGGCCCGCCCTGGTAGGCGGTGGTTCCGCCGTCCCCGGTGGCGGCGAGGGTCGCCCAGGACGTGGCGCCGTCGTGCAGCCAGGCGTTGACGCCGTCCTCGTCGATCGCCGTCGTGATCCGCACGTCGGGGAGGGCGACCCGGAGCGCGAAGATCAGGTGCCAGTCATCGCGCAGGGGCGCGATGTCCCGGGTGACCGGACGTTCGTCGGTCGGCGGGCCGTCGCCGCGCACCTCGGCGAAGTCCCGGACGGGGCCTGTGCCACGGGCGGGCATGAAGGTGGCGAGGCCCTGGACCCAGCCGCTGGCGGAGCGGCCGTCGTCGGCGACCGTGAGGGCGACATGGCCCAAGTGACCCCAGGGGGTGACGATCCGGCCGCCGGGCCGGGTCTGCTCCACCCAGGCCCATGGCACGGCGTCCACCGCGTAGGTGGAGATGACCCGGTCGTACGGCCCGCCGGGCGGGCAGCCCGCCGCCCCGTCGCCGACGTGGACGGCGACCTCCGCGCCCACGGCCTTGAGCCGCTCGGCGGCCCGCCCCGCCAGCTCGGGGTCCACCTCGACACTCACCACCCGCCCGTCGGCGCCGACCCGTTGGACCAGCAGGGCGGCGTTCCAGCCCATGCCGGTGCCCAGCTCCAGCACACGGTGGCCGGGCTCGGCGAGCAGGGAGTCCAGCATGTCCACCACGATGCCCTGCGCCGACAGACTGGACGACGGCACACCACCGGTGACCTGGGTGACCGCCGCCGCGTCCGGCGACGCGTACACCTCGGCGGCCCACCGCTCGGGATCGACGGAGCGGTCGAGGGGCACGTACGCGTCACCGTCCCAGCACCACAGCCGGTCCGGCGCGAAGGAATCCCGTGGCACGGTGGCAACGGCCCGGCGGATCCAGGGGGACCGGGCAGGCCAGGCACCGCGCTGATCCATGGCGGCCGCCAGCGCGGCGCGATGATCGTCGAACGCCATCGGCTACTTCTTGTGCTTGCCGTTGCCCGACTCCGGAGGCGGGACCTGACCGTCGCTGTTGCCCGGCGGCGGCTTGCCCTGACCCGGGTCGGGCGGTGGCTTCTCGTGCTTGCCCATGGTTCCCCCTCACGAGACGGGCTGAGTCCATCGTGACGTGAGTGGCAGGGTGGCGGGTAGGGCGCACGGGTGTGCGTCGGGTCGCCCGCGCGGCACTGCTCCTGATCGATTCTGCGACCCCAGCAACATCGTTCCGCATCAGGCCGGAGCGTCGGCCCGTCGTATATGCAGGTGACCGTCCCTGGGGAAGGGTGGCCGGGCAGGAAGGACCTCGTGGAACCGGTATCCGGCCTTCTGCGCGACCCGGCACGACGCGAAGTTGTCCACCTGGTGAAGCAGTTCGAGACGTCGCAGACCTTCGGCCGCGAAGGCGTCGAAGGCCCAAATGGTGAGGGCGTCGAGAGCACGAGGGGCCACGCCCCGGCCACGGGCATGCGCCGCCGTCCAGTAGCCCACCTCGGCGGATTCGTGGCTCGGACCGGTGCGCTTCATGACCACCTCGCCGGCCAACCGGCCTCCACCCGTGCCGGATTGTTCCTCCTGTACGGCAAAACTCAGCAGTTCGCCCGTCTCCCAACCACGCCTCCGAAGCTCAAGCCGCTCCATCGCGTCCTCGACGCTCTGGACGTGGTGTCGCGTCCGCCGACGCAACGTGGGATCGCGATAGGCCCTGACCAGCGGTTCGACGTCGTCATCGCGCCAAGGGCGCAGAAGGAGCGCAGCGGCGGACGGCGTCGCGTCCACCCGTAACGTCAGATTCACCAAGGTCCTCGCCCCTACGCACCGGTCCTGCATGTCAGGAATCCACCACGGCCGCGACCGCCTCGATCTCCACCAGCTGGTCGTTGTAGCCGAGCACGGTGACCCCCATCAGCGTGCTGGGCACGTCGTGGTCACCGAGTGCGTCCCGGTACACCTCCCATGCCGCCACCAGGTCCTCCCGGCGGGAGGAGGCGACGAGGACACGGGTGCTGATGATGTCCTCCAGCGACGCACCGGCCTCCGCCAGCACTGTCTTCATGTTCTCCACCGCCTTGGCCGCCTGCCCCGCGACGTCCCCGATCGCCGCCGTGGAGCCGTCCTCGTTCAACGGGCAGGCTCCGGCGAGGAAGATCAGCCGCGATTCGGCCGGGGCCGTGGCCGCATAGGCGTACTCGGCGACGTCGGACAGGGACGCGGAGCGGATCAGTGTGACAGAGCGGCGCACGGGCGGTTCCTCTGGCGGCGGATACGAGTCGCGCACGACCCTCTCAAAGACCGGCCCTGTGTTCGACGTATTTTCCGGGCCGCCTCCGCCGCACGGGTGAGCCGGTCCTTCCTGCGGTCGATGTGTCAGTCCACGTGCGGCTGCGAACTTGAGAGAGCACCCGATCTCCGCACCGATCTCACCGTTGAACATGGGGAATTGACCATGACCACTCGCACCATCCTCATGAAGTTGCATGGCCGGACGGTGCCGGGCGTGCCCCGCTGGGCCGCGTGGACCGCCTACACCATCACCCTGGTCGCGTTGCCCTCCTGCGTCTGGCGCATCGCCGCCGTCAACTTCAACGCCCCGCTGCTGGAACACGACGCGAGGGCCCCGGCTGCCCCGGAGACGTTCGACGGGGAGTGGTGGTACATCATCGGACTCAGCGTCGCCAGCGAGGCGCTGGCGTTCCTCGCGGTCGGGCTGGTCGCCCAGTGGGGTGAGGTGTGGCCGCGCTGGATCCCCGGCCTGCGCGGGCGCCGGGTGCCGGTCCTGGCAGCCGTCATTCCGGCGGGCCTCGGCTCGCTGGGGCTATTGGTCTTCCCGTACGCGATGGTCATGTCCGCACTCGGCCTGAAGATCACCGGGGAACCCAATGCGATGGTCGCGCACGGCTGGCAGGTCGTCGCCTTCTGGGTCGCGTATCTGCCACTGGCCGCGTGGGGTCCGTTGCTCGGCATCCTGACGGTGCACTACTACCGCCGACGCCGCTCCGTCCGGTGCCACCTACAGCCGTAGCCGCGCCCACACCGGGTCCTCACCGACCCGAACACCCTCAACTGACCGTTCTAGCCGCCTATGACGTCCTTGAACGTCTCGATCGTCCGCCGCCGCATCGTCAGGAATGCGAGCCAGGAGCCGTCCGCGTAGTGCAGGCGGAAGCGGGCCATCAGCTGGAGACGCGGGCGGCGTTCCACGCGGGCGGCCCAGGAGCGGGGTATTTCCCAGACGGGGGTGCCGTCCAGGGGGCGTACGAGCCCAACGCGCTGGTCAGTGACGCGCAGCAGCAGCCCGCCCGACGTCCCCGGCATACCCGACGCGATGGTGCCGGCGCCGGCGGACTCGGCGCCGACGGATTGCACAAGGTGGTCACCGAGCTTTCCACCGAGCTTTCCGTGCCCGTGGTAATTCATCTTCACGCCCTTGGCACTCTTGGCCGGCACCACGAGGCCGAAAGTGAGGAGTTGCTCTTCCGGCGCCAACTGGCTGAGCGCGGATCGCTGGTGCGTGGACATCTGTTCTGGCATGAGGCGGACCCTATGGCATCAGCGATCCGCCCCGAGGAGGGCCCCGGCTCAGCCCTGGCGCATCCCCCGGCCCGCCGACGCCGCTCCGTCCGGCCACCTACAGCCGTAGCCGCGCCCACACCGTCTTGCCGACGACCCGTTCCCTGACACCCCACGCCTCGGCGAGCGCGTCCACGATCGCGAGTCCGCGCCCCGACTCGTCGTCCGGCGCGGCCTCCGCGATCACGGGGAAACCCTCGCGCGGATCGGACACCTCAAGCCCGACCAATTTTTCTGCGTCATATGCGATACGCACTTCGAAGTACCGCCCTGGTACACGGCCATGCCGTACCGCGTTGGTCGCCAGCTCGGAGAGGATGAGCTGCACGACAGCCGCCTGACCTGCGCCAACGCCCCACGCGAAGAGCGCGATTCCGGCCGCGTGCCGCGCGTGGTGGACAGATGATGGGACGGGAGTAAACCTCTGGTTCCAGCCATGGAGTGGGTTTACGTTGTGACTTTCCGCGTTCATGGACCCACTGTCGGTGCAGGAGGCTAGCTTCACTAGTGACAGAGCGTCGACGGCGGCGACCGGCAACTGCGGTCGAACGCCCGTTGATTGATGTTGAGCCGCGTTGAGGGGTGGGCCGAGATGTCACAGTCGAAGAAGAAGGACTCCGCACCGCCGACCGTGCAGTATTTCGCCGCTGTGCTGCGGCTTCTGCGCGAACGGGCGGGCCTGACGCAGGACGAGCTGGGTGCGCTGATGAGCTATACGGGGTCGGCGGTGAGTGCGGTGGAGACGTGCGCGAAGCCGCCGACGGACGAGTTCATCGATGCGGCCGAGAAGGCACTGGACGCGGGCGGGTTACTGAGGTCGGCCATCAAGTACCTGAGGCTTGAGCGCTACCCGGTGTACTTCCAGGGTTTCGTTCAGCTGGAACAGGAAGCGGTGAGCGTCTCGTCGTACTGCACGCAGGTCATCGATGGACTTCTACAGACCGAGCAGTACGCCCGCGCGCTGCTCAAGAGCAACTACCCGCCGTTCGAGGCGGAGGAAGTGGAGCAGCTCGTCGAAGCTCGATTGGACCGCAGGGCACTATTCGATCGGAAGCCGATGGCGCTGGTTCACACCGTGCTGGAGGAGGCCGCATTGCGTCGGAAGATCGGCGGTTCGGAAGTGATGCGCGCACAGCTCAAGCACCTGATCGAGCGCGGCGAGCTCCCCCACGTGACCATCCAGATCATGCCGATGAGTCGTGCGGAGCATGCCGGGCTGCGAGGGCCATTTACAGTGCTCGAAACCCAGGACCAGACTGCCATGGTCTACATGGAGAGCCACGGCAAGAGCGTCCTCACCACCAAGCCCGACGAAGTAGGTGAACTGTCCCGCCGCTATGCCATGATCAGGACGCAGGCTCTCGGGCCAGAGGAAACCGTAAGCTTCATCGAGCAGTTGATGGGTGAGCTATGAGCGACTTGATGTGGTTCAAGAGCAGCTACAGCGACTCCGGCGGCGGCCAGTGCCTTGAGGTCGCCTACGACTGGCGCAAGTCCAGCTACAGCGACTCCAGCGGCGGCGAGTGCATCGAGGTCGCTGGCAACTGGCACAAGTCCAGCCACAGCGACTCCGGCGGCGGCGAATGCGTCGAGGTCGCCACGGCCCCCGCCGCCGTCCACATCCGGGACTCCAAGGACCCGAATGGCCCCAACCTCTGCATACCCGCCACGGCCTGGTCGGCCTTCCTCGACTACGCCACCCGCTGACGCCGGGCGCGGGCGGCGCCCCCGCAACGGGACGTGGGCTCCCATCCCGCACGCCCCGCTGGTGCGGCATGGGAGTGGGGTGTCTCTACGCGCCTCCGGCGGCGAACGGATTGCCGTGGCCGGGAAGCTGCCCGCCCGGCGGCACATACCGTGGCCGCCCGCCCTGGTCGGTCACCCGTGTGAACCCGGCGGCCTCGAGACGGGCGGCGTACTTGGCCCGGTAGCGTCGGTTGGCGATGAACGCGACCGGCATGAGGGCCATCAGCACGGCCCAGACGATGCCGATGACGAGGAGGGCGGTGGGGTGTGCGGCGGCCTTGAAGCCGATCACCACGGCCATCACGGTCAGGCCGATAATCCCGATCGTCACGCGCTGCTTCTCGGTGTACGTGGTGGAGAGATCGAACGCGATGCGGGTCTTGAGGAGTGCGACCGCGTCGGGATCGAGGGGGATCGGCGCGACCCCGTCGCTCGCGTCGGGATACCGGGCCCGGTTCCGTGCCGCGCGCTCCCTGGCCTGCGGGCTGAGGTCGGGCACGATCAGCATCACGAGCCCGTTGCCCTGTACCCCACCGCCCTGCCGGATGTCCGCGTACTCGTAGCCGAACTGCTGGGCGATTGCGGCGAGTCGGGCGAGCTTCTTTGCCGACGCATTGGCGCTGGTGACCTGTACTGGCTCACCACTCGCCATATCCCGCAGCATCGTGCGCACCGGCCGTTTGCTCACCGCCACCCCCGTCACTCGTCTTCGAGGGAGTCTTCCACAACGGCATATGTCCTGGACACGTCCCCATAGCCCTGGACGAACTCCGGCCGGGTCGGCCGACCCGGCCGCCGGGAGAAGGCAACACCTCAGACGGCCCAGGAATCGGCTGGGTCGTCCAGCCAGGCACGCTGTCCCCCGGCGGTGACTGTCAGGCCGAAGCGGGTGTGATCCGGCTTGTCACGACCGACCCACCACCGATGGCCCGCCTCCACCTCGTCCCACAAGCGGCGGGGTCCTGACTGCCAGACGCGGGCCTCTTCCTCCCCGTCACGGAACATCACGCACGCCCATGAGCGGTCACTCAGCCCGTAGAACCACACCGGGCGGGCTCCGTCGCGCTTGTCGGCCACGGCTTGGACGCAGTCCCGTACGCGGAGGCCCAGAGCGAAGGGAAGGGCGGTGTACCTCCCGGTGACGAACTCCGCTTCGGTGATCTCCGTGGCGGATATGTGGGCCCCCGCCACACCCTCCGCCGGGACGTACTCGCCATGTCTTGGCAGCGCCAGCCGCTGAGCACGCAGCTTCATGAACTCCACGGGGCGGGTGAAGTGCCCGGACGCCTCCCCGGAGCCGACGACGAGCCGGGCGACCGCGTCCGCGTTGCTGTAGTGCGTGCCCCACGGGGCGACGATCAGGCCGCCCCGCCGGGTCTGCTCGAGCCATGCCCCGGGAATCTCCCGGACTCCGACGGTGGCCAGGATGCGGTCGTACGGCGCCCTCACCGGGTGCCCCCAGCCCCCGTCGCCCACGACCACTGTGGGGTACAGCCCGGCCGCGCGGAGCCGTTCGCGGGCCCGAAGCGACACGGCGGGGTCCACCTCGATCGTGGTGACGTTCCTGCGGCCGAGCCGGTGTGTCAGGGCTCCGGCCGTCTCGCCGGTGCCGGTGCCGATGTCGAGCACGTTCATGCCCTCGTCCACCGCTGTCGTCTGGAGCAGCGCGTAGACGACGGAGGGCATGGATGAGGAACTGGTGGATACCCTTCCCGGCTCGCTGCCGGCGTGCTCGCCGTCATCCCACTGCGTCACGATGGGGGCGTTGCTGTCCGCCGCGGCGTACCAGGCGTCCGGGTCGTCCGCCCGGTCCACGGCGACGCTCTTGCCCGCGTCCATGTCGAACGGCCACATCAGGTCCGGCAGGAAAGCAGCCCGGTCCACAGCCGCGAAGGCCGGGGCCCAGTCCGGCGTCATCGCACGCGTCTCGAGGAGGACGCGCCCCAGTTCCTTGCGGCTGGGGCGGTCCATCCGGCGTGCGTCCAGCGTCACTTGCGATGGCCTCCGCCGTGTCCTTTGTCGACCGCGGTGATGATCTGGGCATCGCGCATGTCGTGCCCCCTCCTGCGGCAACGAGCCCCGCAAACGGGCCCGGGAGTCGGCCAAGCTAGCAGCGGACTCTCAACTCTCGGTCAAGGCACGTGATTGCGGAGAAATCAACCGCACGCCCCCTTCGGCGTTACACCCGCCCGTGTGCCTTCTGCGCCCTCCGCGACAGCGAGTCGATGACCACGGCGATCAGCAGCACACCGCCGGTGATCATGAACTGCACGGCGGCCTGGATGCCCATGAGGGCGACGCCCGAGGCGATGGACTGGATGACCAGCACACCGAGCAGGGCGGACCAGGTGCTGCCACGGCCGCCGAAGAGGCTGGTGCCGCCGATGACGGCGGCGGCGATGGCGTTCATCAGGAGGTAGTTGGAGACGGAGGTCTGGCTGACGGAGCTGATGCGGGAGGCCAGGAAGAGACCGCCGATGGCGGCCATGGTCCCCGACATCATGAAGACGGAGATCCGCACCAGGGCCACATTGAGTCCGGCGCGGCGGGCCGCTTCGACACCGCCGCCGAGGGCGAAGATCATGCGTCCGTAGGCGGTGCGGCGCAGTACGTAGTCGAGGCCGACCAGGACGACAAGGAAGATCAGCAGGGCCAGCGGCAGGCCCTGGAACTGGTTGAGCAGGGCGGCGGCGACGAAGCCGACGACGGCCAGGACGCCCGTGCGCAGTGCGATCTCTGCCGGGGGGCGGTACGGCACCCCGGCCCGGTGACGGCGTCGGGCGCCCAGCCAGGAGGCGAGGAAGTATCCGGCCGCGCCGAGCGCGGCGAGGCCGTACGCGGCGGCGATGTCGTTGAAGTAGAAGTTGGTCAGCTTGGCGACCAGGCCCCGGTCGTCGATGTTGATCGTGCCGTAGGTGCCCATGATGTAGAGCATCAGGCCGTACCAGCCCAGCAGTCCGGCGAGGGTGACCACGAACGCGTGCACGCCGACCTTGGCGAAGAAGAAACCGTGCACCGCTCCGACCGCGGTTCCACAGAGTACGGCCAGGATGAGGGCGGGCAGTTCGGGCATGCCCTGGTTGACGCTGAGCACGGCGAAGGTGGCGGCGGCCAGTCCGCTGACCGAGGCCACCGACAGATCGATCTCACCGACCAGCAGCACGAAGATGACCCCGACGGCGATCATGCCGGTGCCGACGATGTCCACGCTGAGGTTGGAGAGGTTGCGCGGGGAGAGGAAGTGCGGGTTCACCGTCTGGAAGACGGCCCAGATGAGGAAGAGGCCGAGGACGACGGGGACGGAGCCCAGTTCACCGCTGTGGTAGCGGCGTTTGAGCAGTTCGACACCGCGCTTGACGGCATGGGCGGGGGCGCCCGCGCGGCGGGCGGCGGCGGTGCGGGCGCCGCGCTGGTCCGCCTCCGCGGCCTCCGCCTTGCGCGGAGCCCCGGACTCCCCTGAGGTGATCCGTGTTCTGTTCACAACTCCCCTTCCCGCACCGTGCGGCGTGTCACGGCGTTGTCGGAGGCACCCGTGATGGAGGAGACGATCTGCTCCTGGGATGTGGTGGTCACATCGAAGAACCCGTTGTTGCGGCCGAGGCGCAGCACCGCCACCCAGTCCGCGACGGCCTTGACGTCGCCCAGGTTGTGGCTGATGAGCAGGATGCCGAGGCCGCGGTCGCGCAGCCGATCGACGAGGTCGAGGACCTGGGCGGTCTGCTCGATGCCGAGGGCCGCGGTGGGCTCGTCCAGCAGCACCAGCCGGGGTTCGCCGAGCATCGAGCGGGAGATGGCGACGGTCTGGCGCTGGCCGCCGGAGAGCGAGGCGACCGGGCGCCGTACCGCGGGAATGCTGATGGAGAGGGTGTTCAGCAGTTCCAGGGTGCGGCGTTCCATCTCCACCTCGTTGAGCACGCCGAAGCGGCGGACCTCGCGGCCGAGGAAGAGATTGCCGACGACGTCGAGGTTGTCGCAGAGCGCGAGGTCCTGGTAGACGGTGGCGATCCCCAGGTGCTGGGCGTCATGGGGGCGGTTGATCTGGACGGAGTGGCCCTTCCATTCGATGACGCCCTGGTCGGCCGGGTCCACCCCGGCGATCACCTTGATCAGGGTGGACTTCCCGGCACCGTTGTCGCCCACGAGGGCGATGACCTGCCCCGCGCGGATCTCCAGGTCGACGTCGGCGAGCGCCTGGACCGCGCCGAACCGCTTGAAGACACCGCGCAGCGCCAGCAGAGGCGGGGCTGATGTGTCGGTCATCTGCTCCTCCCTTCGCCACCCGGGGCTCCGCGGGCCCGTCAGGTGATGAGTCCGGCCTGCCGGCAGGCGGCCGCGTACTTCTCGGTGCAGATCTGGTCGGTGGTGTACATCCCGTCCCGGATAAGGATCTTGACGTTGTGGACGTTGACCGAGATCGGATGCAGCAGGACGGCGGGGATGGACCTGCTGGATCCGCTGTTGACCCGCTGCTTGGCGATCGGGGCGAGCGACTTCCCGCGGCCGAGCGCGACAGCCATCTCGGCGGCGGCGTAGGCCTCGGGCTTGAAGGGCTTGTAGACGGTCATGAGCTGTTCGCGGGCGACGATGCGCTGGACGGCGCCGAGTTCGGCGTCCTGGCCGGTGACCGGGGGCAGCGGCTGGATCTTGGCGGCCTTGAGCGCGGCGATGATGCCCGAGGCGAGGCCGTCGTTGGCCGACAGCACCCCGTCGATGTTGCCGGCGCCCAGGGTCGCGATGGCGCCGTTCATGTTGAGGTTGGCGTTCTCCGGCCGCCAGCCGATGGTCTCGTAGGACTTGCCGATCTTGACCTTGCCGCGTAGGACGGCCAGGGAACCGCCTTTGAACCAGCCCGAGTTGGGGTCGGTCGAGGAGCCGTTCATCATGACGATCTGGTCCCGGTGGCCGGGCCGGTGCGGCCCCAGGGCCTTCAGCAGCGCCTCGCCCTGGAGGCGGCCCACCTCCGCGCCGTTGAAGGAGACATAGCCGGAGATGGGTCCCTGGGCGAGCCGGTCGTAGGCGACGACCGGGATGTTGGCCTGGCGCGCCTTGAGCACCGAGGAGCGGATGGCGCGGCCGTCGACCGCGTCGAGGATCAGCACCTCGACCCCGTTGGCGATCATGGAGTCGACCTGCTGCTGCTGGGTGGGGGCGTCGTGCTGGGCGGTGGCGTAGTCCACGGTGCACTTCGGGCACAGCTCCTTGATCCTCTTCATGATCAGGGACTTGTCGAACCCGAAGCGGGCGATCTCGTTGTCCGGGAGCAGCAGGCCGATGCGCAGGCTTCCGCGGTGGGCGGTGCCGCCGGACTGCTCCACCTCGGCAGCCTTGCCGCAGGCGGCGAGGGTCATGGCCAGGGCCAGTCCGGCCGTGACGGCGACGGCGGTGTGCAGCCGGTTGCGCCCCGGGAGGGAGGTCATCGCTCCTGCCCTCCGGCGGCACTGTGGCCGCTCTCCCTCGGGGAGGACAGCGTGATGTCGCTCCAGACCTGCTTGCCTCCGCTGAGCGGCACCGAGCCCCAGGAGTGCGACACCGCCTCGACCAGCAGCAGCCCGCGTCCGCCGGTCGCCTCCCAGTCCACGCTGGTCGGCTTGGTGGGCGTACGGGGCGAGTGGTCGCTGACCGCGATCCGCAGCCGGTCCGCGGTGAGCGTGATGTTGAGATGCACTTCGCCCGTGGTGTGCACCATGGCGTTGGTGACCAGCTCGGAGGTGACCAGCAGGACCACGTCCAGTTCGCCCTCCAGCCCCCAGGTGCGCAGGGTGCGCGCGGCGAAGCGGCGGGCGTGCATCACCGCGTCGGGCAGCCGCCACACGGTCCAGCGGGCGCGGATGGGGCGGACCCGCATTCCGTCGTAGCGCATGAGGAGCAGCGCGACGTCGTCATGGCGGCGGGCGGCGCTGCCGAGCAGTTCATCGGCCACCCGGCCGGGGTCGGAGGGGTCGGCGCGGGCCAGCCGTTCGCGCACCTGCTGGACGCCGTCGTCCAGATCGAGCTGGGCGGACTCCACCAGACCGTCGGTGAGCAGGACCAGCAGGGTGCCGGAGGCCAGACCGATCGCGGTCATCGGGTACTCGGCCTCCGCGACCACGCCCAGCGGGGGGCCGCCCTCGATGGTCAACTCCTCGGTGGCGCCGTCCGGGCGGCGCAGCAGCGGCTGGAGATGTCCGGCGCGGACGAACCACGCCTCGCCCTCCTCCATGTCCAGGTCGACATAGGCGCAGGTGGCGAAGAGGTCGGTCTCCATGTCGACGAGCAGCCGGTTGGCGTGGCTGACGACCACATCGGGCGGATGGCCCTCCACGGCGTAGGCGCGGATGGCCGTGCGCATCTGGCCCATGATGGTGGCCGCGGCGGCGGAGTGGCCCTGGACGTCCCCGATGACCAGTGCCACATGGCCGTCGGAGAGGGGGATGACGTCGTACCAGTCGCCGCCCACCTCCAGGCCCATGGTGGCGGGCAGATAGCGGGTGACGGCCACCCCGCCGGGCAGCACCGGCAGTTTGCGGGGCAGCAGGCTGCGCTGGAGCATCGTGGCCAGCTCGTGTTCGGCGTCCAGCGCGTGGGCGCGCACCAGGGCCTGCCCGACCAGGCCCGCGGTCGCGGTCAGCAGGGAGCGTTCCTCCGGGCCGAACTCATGCGGCTCCTCCCAGCCGATCAGGCAGACGCCGACGATTCGGCCGTTCGCGGGGAGCGGCAGCACGGCGAGGCCCCCGGGGCCGATGCCGGAGAGGCCGGGTTCGAGATCGGCACCGGGGGGCCACAAGCTGACGTGTCCCGCGCGCATCGTCTCGGCCAGGGTGGGCAGGGCGTGGGTGGGCGCGTCCGGGAACTCCGACCGCCACTGGCTGCGCCACACTTCGGGCCAGGCGGTGGGTTCGGCGGGGGCGAGGATGCTGACCACGAGCTGGTCGGCCTGGAGCTCGGCGACCGCGACCCGGCGGGCCCGCAGCGGATCGCGGAGCGCGCTGACCACGGCCTGGCCCACGTCGCGGATGGTGGTGGCACCGGCCAGGGCGGCGGACAGCCGCTGCACCATGGACACCTCGTCGGCGGTGGGCCGCAGATACGACGCCTCCGCGACCACGCCCAGCATCCGTTCCGGGGTGCCGTCCGCCCCGGCCTGGAACCGGGAGCGCAGCCCCAGCCAGCGCAGCTCGCCGTTGGGGCGGCGGATACGGAACGCCAGCTGTGAGCTGCCGGGGGTCAGCCGGCCGGGCTCCACGATGGACATGAGGGCGGGCACATCGTCCGGGACGGTGCTCGCGAGGAGGGTCTCCACCCGTCCGTCGAAGTCCTCCAGGGGGATGCCGAACAGCTCCAGCGTGGGGGGGTCGGCGGTCATCCGCCCGGTGCTCAGCTCGAGTACGAAGGCGCCGACCTGGAGCCGGTCCAGGGTGGAGCCCGCAAGCGACCGCTGCTCCGGGCGCCCCGGCGCGTGCGGTCCGGACGCCTCCAGGCCCGCGGCGACATGGTGGGCGTAGAGCTCGAGGAAGGCGCGGCGGTCCGCGTCGATCCCGTTGGGGGCCTCGTCCACCACCACCAGAGCGCCCAGCCCCTTGCCGTCCCCGCCCAGGGGCAGCACCCCCAGCGAGAGGCCGGCGGCGGACTCGTGGCCGGGCGCGGACGGGCCGTACTCGGCCAGTTCCGCGGGGCTCAGCCACAGCGGGCGGCCGGAGCGGAAGGCGTCGGCGACGGGTGAGCGTCCGGTGAGGGGGTAGCTCGCGGGCAGGGCGTACGGACCGCCGGGGCTACGGACGGTTTCGGCCAGCCGAAGCTCGCCGCCGTCCGCGTCGAACGCGTACACGGCGACCAACGCGGTCCCCGTGAACGTCAGGACATGCCCGGTCACAGCCGCCTGCACCGCCTCCGTGCGCGGGCCGCCGGTCGTCTCGTGGGCGTACCCGAGCTCCTCATCCGCCTCCGCGCGGCAACCGCTCATGGCTGGCGTCGGGGCCTTCAGAGCCGCGCCCCCTTCATAGGGAAAGCGCTCATACCACGAGGATGGCACATCAGGGATGAACAGGGCATCTCAGTCGCCGCCGCACGGGCCACGGCCGATCGGGGCTCATTTGAACCCGCGCGGCGGGAGGCGCATGCTCGGAACATAGTGCGGTCGCGGGGTCCGGCATGCACACAGGACGATCCCTTGAACGAGAAGGGGCGCCATGGACGCCGACCATGCCCTGCCGCTGTCACAGCTGCGTGCCGAGGGCTCGCGGGCCGTCGTGATCATGGTGGATGAGCAGGGCGTCGTCACGGGCTGGAGCACCGGGGCGGAACGGCTGCTCGGCCGCACCACCCAGGACGCCGTGGGCCGCCCGGCCGTGGACTTCCTCACCCCGGATGCCGGAGCCCCGTTCTGGACCCGGCGGTCGGAGGGCGACGACTGGCTGGGCGAGCTGACCGCGCGCCGAGCGGACGGCCGCCCGCTCGCCCTGAGCGGCACCGCCCACCGCTGCGAGGAGGGCGGTGAGCGGGCCCAGTGGATCCTGGTGGCCGCGGCGGCGCCCGCGGCCGGGCAGCACCTGCTGCCGCGGGAGATCGAGCGGGCCGTGGTGCACTGGCTGTTCGCCGGGAACCCGGTCGCCGTGACCATCTATGACACGGATCTGCGCTGCCGCTGGCAGAACGAGGCGATGGTCCGCCTCAGCGGGATGACGGAGGCCGAACGGCGGGGCAAGCGGCTGCCGGAGATCCTCTCCGGACCGGACGCCACGGTGTGGGAGCGGCGGCTGCGCCGGGTGATCGAGACCGGTGAGTCCGCCTTCAGCGGGGAGATGCACGGCCGCGTCCCCGCGGACCCGGAGCGCGACGCCGTCTTCATGGCCTCGGCCTCCGCACTGCGCGACCTCGACGGGCACACCCTCGGCCTGTGCACCACGGTCGCGGACGTCACCGAGCAGTACCAGTCCCGCGAGCGGCTGACGCTGCTGACGGAGGCGGGCACCCGGATCGGCAGCACCCTGGACCTGATGCGCACCGCGCAGGAGCTGGCCGATTCGGTCGTCCCCCAGCTCGCCGACTGGGTCACCGTCGACCTGCTGGACACCCTGCTCGTCGGGGATGAGCCCGGTCCGTTCACCGGGGCGGTGGCACTGCGCAGGGCGGCCAACCAGTCCGTGCTGGAGGGCACGCCGGAGGCGGTGTACCAGCCGGGCGAGGTGGACTTCTATCCGCCGTTCTCGCCCACCGTGCGCTGTATGGCCACCGGCCGGTCGGTCCTCCACCACGTCACCGACCACGACATCAAGGTCTGGCTGGCCCAGGACCCGGCGCGGGCGGAGAAGTTCCGGATCTACGAGTTCCAGTCGATCATGGGGGTGCCGATCCAGGCGCGCGGGATGACGCTCGGCATCACCATGTTCTACCGGCGGACCAAACACCCCTTCACCGACGACGACCGGCTGCTCGCCGAGGAGCTGGTTTCGCGGGCCGCGCTGTGCCTGGACAACGCCCGCCGCTTCACCCGCGAACGCACCGCGGCGCTCAGCCTCCAGCAGAGCCTGCTTCCGCGGGGGGTCCCCGTACAGGCGGCCGTCGAGACCGCGTCCCGCTATCTCCCGGCCGGCGGCAAGACCGGGCTGGCGGGCGACTGGTTCGATGTGATCCCGCTGTCCGGGGCCAGGGTCGCCCTGGTCGTCGGCGACGTCGTCGGCCACGGCATCAACGCCGCCGCCACCATGGGCCGGCTGCGGACGGCGGTGCGCACCCTCGCCGATGTCGATCTCCCGCCGGACGAACTGCTCACCCACCTCGACGACGTGGTGCTCCGGCTCGCCGCCGAGGGCGAGGGCACCGGCTCCCCCACCGACCCGGCGGTCCTGGGGGCCACCTGCACCTACGCGGTCTACGACCCGATCTCGCGGACCTGTTCGCTGGCTCGGGCCGGGCATCCGCCCCCGGCCACGGTCACCCCGGACGGCGCGGCCCGGCTGCTCGATCTGCCCGCGGGGCCGCCGCTGGGTCTTGGCGGCCTGCCGTTCGAGGCCGTCGACGTACGGCTCCCGGAGAACAGCCTGCTCGCCCTCTACACCGACGGGCTGCTGGGCTTCCGGGAGCGGGAACTCGACGGTGCGCTGCACCAGTTGTGCCAGGTGCTGGCCGAACCCGCCCCGTCCCTGGACGCCCTGTGCGACCGGGTGCTGGGCGATCTGCTCCCTGAGCACCCCGCCGACGATGCCGCGCTGCTGATCGCCCGCACCCGGGCGCTGAACCGGGACCAGTTCGCCGTACGGGACCTGCCGGCCGACCCCGCGACCGTCTCCACCGCCCGCTCCTGGGCCACGCGCCAACTCGCCGCCTGGAGCCTGGAGGACGCGTCCTTCGTCACCGAGCTGGTGGTGAGCGAGCTGGTCACCAACGCCATCCGGCACGCGGACGGCCCCATCCAGCTACGGCTGATCCGGGACCGGACCCTCATCTGCGAGGTGTCCGACGCCAGCAACACCGCCCCGCATATGCGCCGCGCCCGGCTGTCCGACGAGGGCGGCCGCGGGCTGCTGCTGGTCGCCCAGCTCACCCAGCGGTGGGGCACCCGGCATGCGCGCGAGGGCAAGACCATCTGGTGCGAGCAGCTGCTCGAGAACGGGAACGGCCCGATGGAGGCGATGCCCTCGGAGCCGTGAACCCCGATCCCGCCCCGGGGCCCGGTGATCAGTGCCGGGAGCCGACCGGGGTCCGGCGGTTCTCCTTCAGCAGCGCCTCCGTGATCAGCCGCACCCCGCCGGCCAGTCGGTTGAGCTGCGCCAGCTCGGCGGCGTAGAGCTTGATGGTGGACTCGATCATCGTCTCGGAGAAGCCCAGGGCGGGCAGTTCGGTACGGCAGGTCTGGAGGGCGGCCCGCACCGTGCGGATCTCGTTCTGGAGCTGAAGCCGCGCATGCCGGGCGAGCAGGATGGGATGCCGGGTGAGGGTGGAATAGCCGGCGTACCGGGCGGGCAGGAGGTCCCGGAGCCACCGGGCCGCCGTGCGCTCCCAGTAGGGGCTGCCCGGAGGGTTGACCTGACAGGGCCAGTCCGCGCTGATCGGAGAGTAGGTCTGGGACATCGTCGTCGCCTTCGAGCAGAGGGTCCTGATCGCGGGGATCAGTGGGTATCCGGCGGCCCTGGGCCCAGGGGTAGGCCCGGGCCGCCGGGGGTGCCCGAGGGGAGCGGACTACCCGAACGGAACACGGTGGGGGCCGACGAGGAGGGTGCCGTCCCTTGGGTGTTCGCCCACATGACTCCCGGGGCTCGCGGCCGCAAGCGCTGGTTCCGGCTCAGCCCCTGAAGGGGCCCGGGTGCCATGTGCAGTAAATATATTTACCGCGAAGTAAGCAAGGGCATGAAAAGTTTCATGCATGTGAGGTTATGCGAACGCCCCGCTCCGGAATCCGGACGAATGGGGTGGGGTGTGCGATGCCGGCCCGGGGGTGACGGGGCCGCGGCGGCTCAGTACTCGAGGAAGAAGTCGTGCTGCTCGGCGGCCTGTTCGTACTTCTGGAGACGGAACTGGGTGCGCTCGGGTTCGGCGTCGGCCATGGCCTGGAGGATGCCCGCGGACAGCATCATGGGCGCCGCGTACGAATCGAAGACCAGACGCGAGCCGGTGGCCGCGGTGAGCGCCAGATCGGCCTCCTCGACCAGCGGTCCGTAGGTGAGGTCGGTGATCAGCGCCACCCGCAGCCCCGAGCGGTGCGCCGCCCGCAGCGCGGCCAGGGTCTCCTTGGCGTGCCGGGGCATCCCGAACGCCAGCACCCAGGTGCCGCCCGCCTCGCGGGACTGGAGCAGCGCGTCGTAGGCCACACTGCCGCCACGGGACACCAGCCGCACATCGGGGTGGATCCGCCGGGCCGCGTAGGCGAAGTACTCCGCCAGGCAGACGGAGATCCGCAGCCCCAGGATGGTCAGCGGCACCGAGCGGGCCAGCTCGCGGCCGATCTCCAGCACCCGGTCGGTGTCGACGAACACCCGGCGCAGGTTCTCCAGGTTCGCGATCTCGTTGTCCACCGCCGCCTGGAGTTCATTGCGGCGGATCTCCTCCCGGGTGCGCGGTGAAGCGGCGACCGCCCGCAGCGCGATGGGCTGCAACGCCTCGCGCAGCGCGGGATAGCCGCTGAAGCCGAAGGAGGTGGCGAGCCGGGTCACCGACGGCTGGCTGACGCCCACCCGGTCCGCCAGTTCCGTGATCGACAGGAAGGCGGCCTCGGTGAGGTGGTCGATGATGTACTGCACGATGCGCCGCTGCGCCGGGGACAGCCGCTGCCGTCCGAACAGAGCGCGGACTTGGGCCGCGGGAGGCTGCTCCAGCGCCTCGGACCCCTCGGACGCCTCGGGGGCCCGGCCTCCCGGTGTGATCGCGGACGCCTGTGCGCGTGCCTGCTGCCCAGATGGCACCGGTGTGCTCCTTCTCGTCCCATCCCCCCGCTCAACATAGCGGGGAACGGCTCATCTCGGGAAACGTGGATTCACGCGCGGCAGGCCGCACGCGGGGGCGAACAACTTCTTACTGACACCTTGTCAGTGCTATTTCATATTACTATGTTACAGATCACACAGCAGAACCACCTGCTTCCACCCCCCAACTCATTCGGGAGATCAGGTGCTCCACAAAAGACCTTCACCGCGGGCGACGCTGCTCGCGGCGGCCATCGCGGCCGTACTGACCCTGCCCCTCGCGCCGAGCGCCCCGGCCTCGGCCGCCACCCACTCCCCCACCAACCCCACGGCCCCCGCCACCTCCTTCCGGTCCGGCCCCGCCGCCGACCCCGGCTCCACGCTCGACCGGAGCACCGGGGTCGAGCGGATCGGACGGGCGCCCAATCCGACCGACGGCCCCGGACGCAACCCCCACGCCCGTATCCCCGGTGACAAGGCCACCGGGAAGGCAGTGCACCGCTCCAAGGTCAAAGCCCTCGGCGGCGCCGTGCCCTGCACCCTGGACGCGGTCAGCGGTCTTGACCCGGAGCGCTTGGCGGACTTCCTCGCCGATCCGGCGGTGACCGCCGACGACTGTCTGCGCGGTCTCATCTGGAACTGGGACCCCCGGCTCGCCCGGATACTCTCCCCCGCCCATGTCCAGGCGGTCTCCCGACGCATCGCCTCACTCGCCCCGTCCCACGACGGCACCAACGGCAGCCATCTGTACGAGATGTTCACCTATCTCCACGCCGCCGTGTACCACGACTTCTCGCACAACGAGATCGACCTCACCGAGCCGACGACCGTGGATGCCATGGTGCGTGGCATCGACGCGTTCGGCACCGCCGCCCGCACCTTCGACGTCACCCGGACCAACGCCGACACCCTGCGCGAGGCGCTGATCGCGGGCAGCGCCCCCGGTCTGCGGCAGCATCAACTCAAGCTCATACCGAAGGTCCTGGCCACCATGGACAAGGACCACCCCGACACCAACAAGGACCGGTCCTGGGGGAACGCCGCCCTGTCCGCCCTGTCCGTCAACTACCTGGGCGTCTACCCGGGCAACCAGGACACCGCCTTCCATCAGGCGGTGGCCGCCGACGCCGGATACCGCGACGCCTTCAAGGCGTTCTCCGGATACGTCCACCTCAAGGACACCGACAACGCCTGGGTGGTCCGGGACGCGATGCTCGAGTACGGCCGCTTCGGCCAGATCGACGCCCTGAAGACGCAGATCGTGGCCGACCTCGGTCCGCTGCTGGACACCGCGAAGCAGAACTTCGGTGACGGCAGCCCGCCCTGGGCGAAGATCGTCGGCTGGCTCAACGTCTACGAGGCGTGCGCCCCGTACCACGTGTGCAAGGAGGACATCGAGAAGCGGCTCTTCCCGAACACCTACGTCTACGACAACAGCGGCATGAAGGTCCGCACCGCTCTGGACGAAGCCACCGTCGACCAGCTCTACTACGCGAGCAAGCAGGTCAAGACGCAGTTTCACCGGGTGCTCGGCACCGAGGAGCCGCTGAAGGACGACACCAACACCACGCTCACCACCGTGCTGTACGCCTCCCGCGCCGACTACGAGAACTACCAGCCCATCCTCACCGGCCTGGACACCAACAACGGCGGCATGTACATCGAGCGCGGCGCCACCTTCTACACCTATCAGCGCCGGGTCCCCGAGGACTCCACCCTCACCCTCGAGGAGCTCTTCCGGCACGAGTACACCCACTACCTCAACGGCCGCTTCGCCGTGCCCGGTTACTTCGGGGAGGGCCCCTGGTACGAGGGTGACCGCACCACCGCCATGGACGAGGGCACCGGCGAGTTCTTCGACGGCGGCACCCGCGGCGACGGGATTCTGGTCCGCAAGTCCCTGGTGCGCGGCATCATCAACGACACCGCGAACGGCGGCCCCCGGATGTCCGTCAGCCAGCTGCTGCATGCCACATACGCCGGCGACGGCTTCCGCTTCTACAACTACGCGGGGACGTTCTTCGAGTTCCTGTGGCGGGACCGTCCCTCACTGCTGCGCGAGATGTACGGCTATCTGCGCGCCGACAACCCGCAGGGCTTCGACGACTGGCGCAACCGCATGAGCTCGGACGCCGGGCTCCAGCAGGCGTACAACACCTTCCTGGACGAGCAGATCGCGAAGGTGGACGACCTGTTCGTGCCGAACACCACGTACGAGCCCGTCGGGTCCCTGCAATTCGCCACCCCGGAGGAGGTCCAGAAGGCCTTCGCCTCCGCCACGCAAAACACTCCGCAGTGCAAGAAGAGTCTGGGCAAGGGCTCCAAGGGCAACCGGGCCGACAGGCCGCGGTTCGTGTGCACCGGCCGGATCACCGCGAACCTGACCGACCCCAACAACCCGGACAAGGTGTTCCAGGAGATGTCCAAGACCGTGGACTACTTCATCCTGGAGCGCAGCCTGAGTGGCGGGAACAACTTCAAGGACATGAACTGCTCCTTCGGAGCGGTGGAGCCCTGGTCCAACGGCAAGGCGGGCACCGCGCCCTACACCTGTGAGGGACCGCTGCGCGCCTAAGGCGCCACCGTCACTGCCTGACCACCGCTGAACGGCATGGCCCGGGGCGCTCATTGCGCCCCGGGCCATCGCCGCGATCAGGGGTGACAGGGAAACTACCGGTCGGTAACGTGTGGGTTTCCACCGGTGAGTGCCATCGGTGAGACGGGAGGCGAAACCGTGGCCATGCCTGCCAGCGACGCCGAGGCGTTCTTCGAACAGGTCGCCGAGGAGCGTTTTGTCCCCACGCCCCTCACCCGAGGCCCCTGGAACCCCGACAGCCAGCACGCCGGCCCGCCCGCGGCCCTCCTGGGCCGTGCGGTCCAGCTCCGCCCCGGCTCCCGTGAGGACATGCGCCTCACTCGTATCACCTTCGAGATCCTCCGCCCGGTCCCGCTGCGCCCGCTGACCGTGACCACCCGCGTCCTCAAGGAAGGCCGCAGCCTGGAACTGGTCGAGGTCTCCCTCACCCCCGACGGCGCCGACGCGGTGATGCGCGCCCGCGCCCTGCGCATCCGCACCGCCCCCGGCACCGCCCCCGAGGTCGCCGCCCCGCTCACCCTCGCGGGGCCCGGCACCACCCGTTCCGAGCCCTTCTTCCCCGTCCCCTGGGAGACCGGCTACCACACGGCCATGGAGATGCGCTTCACCGAAGGGTCCTGTCTCAACCCGGGACCGGCGACCTGCTGGATGCGGATGCGGGTGCCGCTCGTCGCGGGCGAGAAGATCACGCCCTTGGACCGCGTCCTCACCGCCGCGGACTCCATCAACGGCGTCAGCAACGTCCTGGACTTCGCGTCCCACATCTTCGTCAACGCCGATCTGACGGTCCATCTGCACCGTCACCCGGCAGGCGAATGGGTCTGCCTCGATGCCCGGACCACCATCGCCCCCGACGGCATCGGCGTGGCCGACGGCGCCCTCCACGACTCGGCGGGCCCGATAGGCCGGAGTGTGCAGAGCCTGTTCGTGGACGGCAAGCCCACCGGCTGAACGCCCGCTTTGAAGACTAGGCAGGCATGAGGCGCGGGGTCAGCCGGGCGTGCACCGTCTTGCCGGTGGGGCGGCTGGAGACACGGACCGAGTCGGCCAGGCGGTGGACCAGCGGCCAGCCGAAGCCACCGCCGCCGGAGAGGTCGGGGGAACGCCATCGGGGAGGGCGGGGGTCGCTGTCGGTGACGGCGATCTCCAGGCCGTCCCCGACGTGCGTGAGCTCCACATGGCACACCCGGTCGTCGGTGTGCCGGACCACGTTGGTGACCAGCTCGGACACCACCAGTTCCACGGCGTCGGACATCTCGGACGCCCCGCTCAGGGCGGCTCTTCCGAGGAAGCCGCGGGCCACGCGCCGTGCCCGGACGGCAGCGTCGGGGCCGGTCGTCAGATCGGCACTGACGGTGGTGACGGCCTCGGTCAGCTCATGAGCAGCCGACATGGCTCTCCTACCTCCCAACTCCGGTTCCGTCCGCCTCCGAGTGCGGTGCGAAAGGCGGGGTCCCCCGGGGTGCGGGGGAGCCACCGGGTGGCTTCTTCCGCCTTCTTCCCGTCGATCGGCGGGACATGTGTCCGGGTCCGGATTCCTGATGAGCCCGCCGCCCTGAGCCGTCCGCCCCGGTGGACGCGGGCCGTGTCATGCGGTGCACACTGGGCGCCATGACCGGACCGAGAGTGCAGTTGCGTGAGGTGCGACCGGACGACCTTCCCGTCTTCTTCGACCACCACCGGGACGCGGAGGCGGTCCGGATGGCGGCCTTCACCGTCGAGGACCCGGGCGACCGGGAGGCGTTCGACGCCCAGTGGGAGCGGATCCTCGGGGACGACGCGGTGGTCAAGCGGACGGTGCTGTACGGCGGCCGGGTCGCCGGGAACGTCATGAGCTTCGAGCAGTTCGGCGAACCGTCTGTGGGCTACTGGATCGGACGGGAGCACTGGGGCAAGGGGGTGGCCACCCGGGCGCTGACCGCGTTCCTGGAACTGGTCGCGGACCGCCCGCTCTACGCCCGTATCGCCAAGGACAACACGGGATCGCTGCGCGTCCTGGAGAAGTGCGGGTTCACCGTGGCCGGGGAGGAGCGGGGGTACGCGTCCGCGCGCGGCACCGAGATCGACGAACTGGTCCTGGTCCTCGTCTGACGTCGGCGGCCCGGCGGGGTGAGAGGATCGAGGGACGTCCAGCGGCGACGGGAGGCGTTGCGTGTCGGTCGAGATCACCTGGTGGGGGCATGCCACCGCGACCGTGCGGGACTCGGGCGTCCGTGTGCTCACCGATCCCCTCTTCGTACAGCGGCTGGCCCATCTGCGGCGCCGCCGCGGCCCCGTGCCGCCGCCGGACGCCGCGGTCGCCGATGTGGCGCTGGTGTCGCATCTGCACGCCGACCATCTGCACCTCGGCTCACTGGCCCGGCTGCGACCCGACACCCGGCTGGTGGTCCCGTACGGCGCCGGGCGGGCGGTGCCGGGGCTGCGGCGGGTGGTCGCGGCGCGGAAGCTGCGGGTCACCGAGATGCGGCCGGGCGAGGAGTGTGCGGTCGGCGAGGTCCGGATCCGGGCCGTACCCGCCGCCCACGACGGACGACGGCTGCCGTACGGCCGAAGCCGGGTGCCCGCCCTCGGCTACGTCCTGCGCGGCGAGGCCACGACGTACTTCGCGGGCGACACCGGGCTGTTCGACCGGATGGCCGAGGCGGTGGGCCCGTGTGAGGTGGCACTGCTGCCGGTGGGCGGCTGGGGCCCCTACCTCGGCCACGGCCATCTCGACGCGCACCGCGCGGCCCAGGCGCTCGCCCGGCTGGGGGCGCACAACGCGGTGCCGGTGCACTACGGCACCTACTGGCCGATCGGTATGGACGCGGTCCGGCCGCACGAGTTCCACGCACCCGGTGACGACTTCGTACGCCACGCCGGGCGGCTGGCCCCCGGAGCGGCGGTGCACCGGCTGGGGCACGGGGAGTGCGTCCGCCTGGAACCCGCCAGGTGATCCCGGTGATCCATCGCGTGCTGGACGGGGTGGGCGAGCTGGCGCGCGGTGTGCCGCCGGAGTCGACCCAGCAGGCGGTGGGCTATCCCTCGCTGTTCCTGCTGGTGGTGTTCGGCGCGCTGGTGCCGGTGGTGCCGACCGGGGCGGTGGTGAGTTCGGCGGCAGTGGTGGCCGTGCACCAGAGCACGCCGTTCTCGCTGCTGTTCGTCTTCCTGGTGGCGGCGTTCGCGGCCTTCGTCGGGGACCTGTGTCTGTACTGGCTGGGGCGGGGCGGGGTGCGCTCGCTGAGCGGCTCCCGCTGGCTCGCCCGGATCCAGGACCACGCGGCCCCGGAGCGGATCGCCCAGGCGGAAGCGAGGCTGGACCAGCACGGGGTGGCGGTGCTGGTGCTGTCCCGACTGATCCCGGCGGGCCGGATCCCGGTGATGGTGGCGTGTCTGCTGTCGGGGATGCCGCTGCGGAAGTTCATGCGGGGCGCCGGGCCCGCGGCGCTGGCCTGGGCCGCCACGTATCAGCTGATCGGCATCCTGGGCGGCTCGCTGTTCGCGGAGCCGTGGCAGGGCGTGGCCGCGGCGGTGCTGCTGACGCTCGTCATCAGCGTCGTCCCGGCCGTCTGGCGCCGGGTACGGGCACGGCGCGACGCCGAGCACGAAACGGCGGGCTGACCGCCATCTTCCGTACGCGGCCGCGCCGTTGACGGCCGGCGCGGCCACGGCGGCCGACGCGTCACGGGCGGCTGCGGGCGTCCTTCCGGCGTCCCCGCGGACACCCGGCACGCGCCCCCGGGCCCGGCGCGGCGGACCGTGCCGGGCCGGTCGGCGGCCGCGCCACACGGTGTGATCCGGCCTTCGCTCAGATGGCTCACAAATCTCGCGCCATACATGGGAGCGCTCCACGATCGTCCTTGCGGGCGGCGCATTCCAGGAAGGTCGCAAGCCCCCAAGGAGGAGTGGAACATGAGCACCCTGCCCCAGGCTCCACAGACCACCACGACGCCATCGATGACCACGCAGTCGGCGCTGACCGACACCCGGCTGCGCGTGGTGCTGCTGCTGGATGTGCGCAGTGGTGCCGAGGAGCGTTTTCTGCGTGCGTACGACGAGCTGTGCCAGCAGGTGGCCTCGGTACCGGGCCATCTCAGCGACCAGCTGTGCCAGTCGATCGAGGACCCGTCCAAGTGGCTGATCACCAGTGAGTGGGAGAGCGCTCCGCCGTTCCTCGCCTGGGTGGACAGCGCGGCCCACCGCGAGATGGTCAAGCCGATGCACGGCTGCGTCAAGGACACCCGGTCGCTGCGGTTCGGCATTCTGCGCGAGACCGACCACGGCACGGGCCCGGCGGCGAACCGGGGGCGGCTCCAGCCCGCCCCGCGGATCGGTGACGGGGTGGTCCGGCACGCCCTGACCTTCACCGTCAAGCCCGGCAGTGAGAAGGACGTCGCCGCGATCCTGGCGAACTACGCCTCGCCCGAGTCGCGGGTGGACGACACCACCCGGCTGTGCCGCACCTCGCTGTTCATGAGCGGCAATCGGGTGGTGCGCGCCGTCGAGGTCCAGGGCGAGCTGATGGCGGCGCTGCGCCATGTGTCCCGGCAGCCGGAGATCCGCGAGGTCGAGGAGGCCATCAACCCGTATCTGGAGGAGGCGCGCGATCTGGACGACCCGGAGTCGGCGCGGGAGTTCTTCATGCGGGCGGCGCTGACGGCCGTGCACCACCTGTCGGTGAAGGGTGCGGGACACTCGTCCGCCGACATACGGCGTCATGCGCTGCTCTACCCGGTCCGGGAGGGCAACGGGATGGCGGTCGCCCGGCTGCTGGCCCGCCAGGACGAGCTCGCCATCGGCGGCGAGGGGGCGGGCGGACGGAAGGGCCGGGGGAAGAAGGGCGCACCGGCCCTGGTGACCAGCACGATCTTCCACCACGTGGACACCGTCGTCCGGCTGGTGGATATCACCGGTTCGCTGGACCAGGACCCCGCGCTCTTCGCCGGGGTCGGCGGCAAACGTGCCGCGGCCATGCTCAGCCGGCTGGTCGAGGTCGGTCCGGGGCGGGATCTTTCGGACGAGGCGGGGCTGCGGCGTTTCCTCGCCGACTGCGACATGACCCCGATCACCGACCGCCGTGCGGCGGACTACTGACGTCGTTCCCGCTTGCCCGCGTCCCCTTTCGTCCCCACATCCGGAAGGTACCGATCATGACCACGCAGTCCTCCCGCATCGTCGACCTCGCCGACATCGCGCACAACCGTCGGCGCGGCGGCGACCTGCGCGCCATGCTCACCCCGAGCACCGTGGGCGCCACGAGCGGCTTCATGGGTCTGGCCATCATGGGGCCCGGTGAACGCATCGGCGAGCACTACCACCCGTACTCCGAGGAGTTCGTGTTCGTCGTGTGCGGCGATCTGGAGGTGGATCTGGACGGGGCCACCCACCCGCTCCGGCCCGACCAGGGTCTGCTGATCCCCCGCGATATGCGCCACCGCTTCCGCAATGTGGGGGACACCGAGGCCCGCATGGTCTTCCACCTCGGTCCGCTGGCCCCGCGTCCCGAGCTCGGGCATGTGGACACCGAGGCCACCGAACCGGCAGAGGCATCGTCGTGACCCGACGGGTGGCGGTCACCGGGATCGGTGTGGTCGCGCCGGGAGGCGTGGGCGTCCCGGCCTTCTGGGACATGCTCACCGCCGGGCGTACGGCGACGCGCGGGATCACGCTCTTCGATCCGGCGGGATTCCGGTCGCGGATCGCCGCCGAGTGCGACTTCGACCCGGTGGCCGCCGGGCTGACCGCGGAGCAGATCGAACACTCCGACCGGTACGTGCAGTTCGCGATCGCCGCCTCGATCGAGGCGACCCGGGACGCGGGCCTGGCCCCGCAGCCGGAGAGCTGGCGCACCGCGGTGTCGCTGGGCACCGCGGTCGGCGGCACCACCCGGCTGGAGCACGACTACGTCAAGGTCAGCAGCGGGGGCGAGCACTGGGACGTGGACCACCGGCGGGCCGGTCCGCATCTGCACCGTGCGTTCGCCCCCAGCGCGCTGGCCTCCGGTGTCGCGGAGCTGATCGGCGCACAGGGCCCGGTGCAGACCGTCTCCACCGGCTGCACCTCGGGCCTCGACGCCATCGGCTACGGCTTCCAGGCGATCGAGGAGAACCGCGCCGATGTGTGCCTCGCGGGCGCCGCGGACTCGCCGATCTCCCCGATCACCGTGGCCTGTTTCGACGCCATCAAGGCCACCTCGGCCAACAACGACGACCCGGCGCACGCCTCGCGGCCGTTCGACGCCCGCCGCGACGGCTTTGTCCTGGGTGAGGGCGCCGCCGTGCTCGTCCTGGAGGAGCTGGAGCACGCGCGCGCCCGCGGGGCCCGGATCTACTGCGAGATGAAGGGCTTCGCCACCTACGGCAACGCCTATCACATGACCGGTCTGACACGGGAGGGCCTGGAGATGTCCGAGGCCATCGACCACGCGCTGGGACATGCGCGTATCGACAGCTCCGAGATCGACTACGTCAACGCACACGGCTCCGGCACCCAGCAGAACGACCGCCATGAGACCGCCGCGGTCAAGCGCTCGCTGGGCGAGCACGCATACCGCACCCCGATGAGCTCGATCAAGTCCATGGTCGGCCACTCCCTCGGCGCCATCGGGGCGATCGAGGTGGTGGCCTGCACCCTGGCCCTGGCCCACGGTGTGGTGCCGCCGACCGCGAACTACGAGAACCCCGACCCCGAGTGCGACCTCGACTACGTACCGCGCACCGCACGTTCGCTGCCGCTGCGCCATGTGCTCTCGGTGGGCAGTGGGTTCGGCGGCTTCCAGTCGGCGGTGGTCCTCAGCCACGGGGGTGCGTCATGAGAGCCCGGGAGAGCGGACACGACCGCGGCGCGGTCATCACCGGGCTGGGGATCGTGGCGCCGAACGGGGTGGGCACCGACGCCTACTGGAAGGCGGTACGGGAAGGGATCAGCGCCCTGGACCGGCTCTCCCGGGAGGGCTGTGAACACTTCCCGCTGCGGGTCGCGGGCCAGGTCCGCGGTTTCGAACCGGGCGCGGTGATCGAGGAGCGCTTCCTCGTCCAGACCGACCGCTTCACCCACTTCGCGATGGCCGCGGCCGATCTGGCGCGGGAGGACGCCCGGCTGCCGGCCGGGGAGATGTCGCCGTTCGCGGTGGGCGTGGTGACCGCGGCGGGCTCCGGTGGCGGTGAGTTCGGCCAGCGCGAGCTTCAGCAGCTGTGGGGCAAGGGTCCGCGGTATGTGGGCCCGTACCAGTCGATCGCCTGGTTCTACGCGGCCAGCACCGGCCAGATCTCCATCCGCGGCGGCTTCAAGGGCCCCTGCGGGGTGGTGGCCAACGACGAGGCGGGCGGCCTGGACGCGATCGCCCACGCCTGCCGGTCCATCCGGCACGGCGCGGACGCGATCGTGGTGGGCGCCGCCGAGGCGCCGCTCGCCCCGTACTCGATCGTCTGCCAGCTCGGCTACCAGGAGATGAGCCTGGCCCGTGAACCGGGCCGGGCCTACCTGCCGTTCACTGAGGACGCCCGCGGATTCGCCCCCGGTGAGGGCGGGGCCATGCTGATGGTCGAGGAGGAGGGCGCCGCGCTGCGCCGCGGGGCGCGGATCCGCGGCCGGATCCTCGGCCATGCCGCGACCTTCACCGGACCGTCCCAGTGGGAGCGTTCCCGGGAGGGGCTCGCCCACGCGATCCGGGTCGCCCTGGCGGACGCGGACTGTGCGCCGGAGGAGGTCGACGTGGTGTTCGCGGACGCCCTCGGCACCCCGGCGGCGGACCGCGCCGAGGCGCTCGCCCTCGCCGACGCGCTGGGCGCGCACGGCACCCGGGTCCCGGTGACCGCCCCCAAGACCGGCTTCGGCCGGGCGTACTGCGCCGCTCCGTGCCTGGACGTGGCGGCCGCGGTGCTCGCCATGGAGCACCGTGTGGTCCCCCCGACCCCGTACGTCACCGACGTATGCCATGACCTCGACCTCGTCACCCGCACCTCCCGTCCGGCCGAGCTGCGGACGGCGCTGGTGCTGAGCCGAGGGCTCATGGGTTGTAACGCGGCGCTCGTGCTCCGCGGCCCGGAAGGAGATATCTGATGCCCAGTCAACTGTCCTACGGCGAACTGGCGGCGCTCATGAAGAGCTGCGCCGGACTCACCGTCGACCCCCAGCTGCTCGAAACCCGCCCGGACGCCCCCTTCGAGGAGTACGGGCTGGACTCGCTCGGTCTGCTCGCCATCGTCGGCGAGCTGGAGAACCGCTACGGCACCCCGATCGAACCGGGCGCCGAGAGCTCCAAGACCCCCGGCGACTTCCTCGACGTCATCAACACCTCAATCACCACGGGAGCATGAGATGGCCGCCCATACCGACAACGAGATCGTGATCGCGGCTCCCCTGGACCTGGTCTGGGAGATGACCAACGATCTGGAGAACTGGCCGCAGCTGTTCAGCGAGTACGCCTCGGTGGAGGTGCTCCAGCGCACCGGTGACACCACCACCTTCCGGCTGACGATGCACCCCGACGAGAACGGCAAGATCTGGAGCTGGGTCTCCGAGCGGGAGACGGCCCGCGATGTGCGGACCGTCTGGGCGCGCCGGGTCGAGACCGGCCCCTTCGCGTTCATGAACATCCGCTGGGAGTACGACGAGGAGCCCGAGGGCACCCGGATGCGCTGGACCCAGGACTTCGAGATGAAGCCCGACGCCCCGGTCGACGACGCCGGGATGACGGAGCACATCAACCGCAACTCCAAGATCCAGATGGAGCTGATCCGGGACAAGATCGAGCAGCGCGCCCGCGCGCGGGTGGGTGCGTGAGCCATGTACCGATCACTGATCGTCGCCCGGATGAAGGACGACTCGGCCGCGGACATAGCCTCGGTCTTCGAGGAGTCGGACCGCGGTGAACTGCCCCGGCTGATCGGGGTCACCGGCCGCAGCCTGTTCCAGTTCGGCGATGTGTATCTGCATCTGATAGAGGCCGACCGCCCGCCGGGACCCGAGGTCGCGCGGCTGGCCGGCCATCCGGAGTTCCGCGACATCAGCGACCGGCTGGGCGCGTACGTCCAGGCGTACGACCCGGAGACCTGGCGGGAGCCGAAGGACGCGATGGCCCGCGAGTTCTACCGCTGGGAACGGGACCGGAGCGGCCCGGCCCGGAGCTGAAGGGAGCACCACGTGGTCGCCGACTGGGTGCGCTGCGCGGGCTGTGCCGGGCTGATCTACGGCAAGCGGTTCACCCGGTGTCTGCGGGTCTGCCCGGACTGCGGCCGGCACAGCCCCCTGTCCGCACCGCAGCGGCTGGACCAGCTGCTGGACCCGGGCAGCGCCGAGCCGCTCGACACGGTGCGGACGGTGGACGACCCGCTCCGCTTCACCGACACCCGGCCGTACCCGGACCGGCTGGCGGAGGCGCGCACGGAGACCGGTCTTGACGAGGCCGTGGTCTGTGTCCGGGGCCGGATCGAGGACCGCCCGGTGGTGGTGGCCGTGATGGACTTCCGCTTCCTGGGCGGCAGTCTGGGCTGCGCGGTCGGTGAGCTGATCACCGAGGCGGCCCGGACCAGTCTGCGCCACCGCGTTCCGCTGCTGCTGGTCACCGCCTCGGGCGGGGCGCGGATGCAGGAGGGTGTGCTGTCCCTGCTCCAGATGGCCAAGACCGCGCAGGCGCTGGCCGCGCTCGACGCGGCGGGTGTGCTCACCGTCTCACTGGTCACCGATCCGACGTACGGGGGCGTGGCGGCCTCCTTCGCCACGCTCACCGACGTGATCATCGCCGAGCCCGGTGCGCGGCTCGGCTTCGCCGGGCCCCGGGTCATCGAGCAGACGACCCGGGAGCGGCTTCCGGAGGGCTTCCAGACCGCTGAATTCCTGCTGGCGAACGGCATGGTGGACAGCATCGTGCCGCGCCCGGGACTGCGGTCCGCCCTCGCCCGTCTGCTGGGTCTCGGGCGCCCCGGCCCCGCCCCCGGCTCCGGCGCGGAACCCGTCCCGGAGCACGCCCCGCTCGCCCCCGCCGAGGTGCTGCTGCGGAACCCCGAGGAGCTTGCGGAACGGGAGCCGTGGGAGGCGGTACGGCTGGCCCGGCACCCCGGGCGGCCCACCGCCCGGGACTACATCGGCCATCTTCTGGACGACTTCCACCCGCTGCACGGCGACCGGCTGGCCGAGGACTGCCCGGCGGTGCTCGGCGGGCCGGGGCGGCTGAACGGCATGCCGGTGATGGTGATCGGCACCCACAAGGGCGGACCCACCCTCGCCGAGCGCGAGGCGTGCGCCTTCGGGATGGCCACCCCCGGCGGCTACCGCAAGGCGGCCCGGCTGATGCGGCTGGCCGCCAAGCTGGGGCTGCCCGTCATCACCCTGGTGGACACCCCCGGCGCCGACCCCGGCACCGACTCCGAACGCGGCGGCCAGGCACTGGCCATCGCGGAGAACCTGCGGCTGATGTCCGTACTGCCGGTGCCCATCGTGGCCGTCGTCACCGGGGAGGGCGGCAGCGGCGGGGCCCTGGCCCTGGCCGTCGCCGACCGGGTGCTGATCAGCGCGGGCGGGGTGTACTCGGTCATCAGCCCCGAGGGCTGCGCCGCCATCCTGTGGAAGAACCCGGAGGCCGCGCCCACCGCGGCGGCGGCGCTGCGGATGGACCCGCGGGAGCTGCTGCGCCTGGGGGTGGTCGACGGGGTGGTCGCGGAGCCGCCGGACGGCGCTCACAGCGACCACGCCAAGGCGGCCGCGCTGCTCGGTGACGCACTCACCACGTGCTTGGGCGAGTTGACCCCGTGGGACCCGGACCGGCTGCGGCAGGAGCGTGTCCGCCGCTTCCAGCGGGTCGGCGTCGCCACCGACGCGGACCCGGTCGCCACCACGGCAGAGGCAGACGACGGAAGAGGTGCATGACCATGGACGGTCCTGTGACGAACACCGCGGAGCACCGGGAGAACGGCCACCACCGGCCCGGTCCGGTCGTGCTGCCCCCGCACGCCACCCTGGACTCCCTGTGCCGCAGTGTGACCGAGCTGGCGAAGGCCGCCGATCAGCAGCCGCGCCGGATCACCCTGCGGCACGGACAGACGACGGTCGAGATGGAGTGGCCGGACCCGGCCGGGACCCGTCCGGGCGCGTCGCCACCGGCCCCGGCCGGGCCCACGGCGGAGGGCACCGCGGGCCCGGTGGCCACGGCCGCCCCCGCGGCCCCGCCCGCCGTCGTGGACGGCGCGCACCCCGGACACCCGGCGCACACCGCCCCGGCGCCCCAGGACGCGGCGCCGGCGCTGCGGTACGTACAGGCACCGACGGTCGGCACCTTCTACCACGCGCCCGAACCGGGAGCCCCGCCGTTCGTCGCCGTCGGCGACCTCGTCAAGCCGGGGCAGCCGGTGGGTGTCCTGGAGGTCATGAAGATGATGAGCACCGTCGAAGCGGACAGCGCGGGACGGGTGGTGGAGATCCTGGTGCCCAACGGCCAGCCCGTGGAGTACCAGCAGCGGCTGCTCGCGGTGGAGCCGCTGTCCGGCACCGGACCGGGGTGAGGACGGTGTTCTCCACCGTTCTCGTCGCCAACCGCGGCGAGATCGCGATCCGGGTGGTACGCGCCTGCCGTGAACTGGGCATGCGCACGGTCGCGGTGTACTCCACCGCGGACCGTGACTCGGCCGTCGTCCGGCTCGCGGACGAGGCCGTGCATATCGGGCCCGCGCAGTCCAAGCGCAGCTATCTCGCCATCCCCGCGATCATCGAGGCGGCGCGGCGCACCGGTGCCCAGGCCGTCCACCCGGGTTACGGATTCCTCTCCGAGGACCCCGACTTCGCGGAGATCTGCGAGGACAACGGGATCACCTTCATCGGTCCCCCGGCCACGGTGATGCAGCGGCTCGGGGACAAGGCGGCGGCCCGCGCCCTGATGGAGAAGGCGGGGCTGCCGGTGCTGCCGGGGAGCCCCGGCGCGGTGGCGACTCCGGTGGAGGCACGGGAGATCGCCGAGCGGATCGGCTATCCGCTGATCCTCAAGGCGGTGGCGGGCGGCGGCGGCCGGGGGATGGCGGTGGTGCGCCAACCCGACGCCCTGGTAAGGGCGTTCAACGAGACGCGCGCGCACGCGCGCGCGGTATTCGGGGACGAACGCCTCTACATGGAGCGGTTCGTCGATGATGCCCGCCATGTCGAGGTACAGGTGATCGGGGACCGGCACGGCCGGGCGGTCCATCTCGGCGAACGCGACTGCTCGGTGCAGCGGCGCCACCAGAAGATGGTGGAGGAGGCCCCGGCGCCGAATCTCCCGCCGGAGCGGCGGGAGGAGATGTGCGCGGCGGCGGTGCGCGGCGCCGAGGCGGTGGGCTATGTGGGTGCGGGCACCTTCGAGTTCGTGCTCTCCCCCACCCATGAATTCCATCTCATGGAAATCAACTGCCGCCTCCAGGTGGAACATCCGGTCACCGAGATGGTCACGGGAATCGATATCGTCCGGGAGCAGATCCTCATCGCCGCCGGACAGCCGCTCTCCGTCCGCCAGGAGGATGTGGTGCGGCGCGGGGTGGCCATCGAATGCCGGGTGAATGCCGAGGATCCGGACCGGGAATTCATCCCGGCCCCCGGACTGCTCACCGAATTCACGCCGCCCGGCGGGCCCTTCGTCCGGGTGGACACCCATGCCTTCCCCGGCTGGCGGGTGGGGCCGGACTATGACTCGCTGCTGGCCAAGACCGTTGTCTGGGCGCCCGACCGGGAGCAGGCGCTGGCGCGCATGGACCGGGCTCTGGGCGAGTTCCGGGTCACCGGCGAGGGCGTACGGACCACCCTCGGCTTTCTGCGCCGCGTACTCGCGCACCCGGATTTCCGCTTGGCGACACACAGCACTGGGCTTATCGGAACGATGTCGGCTGAATCGGTGACGGGGCATCAGCCCGTTCGCGCGGCAAAAGAGTGATCACTGCGCTTATCTCCACTCGGAGGGCTTAACACCGGGCCGATTGTAGGCCGCGTCAGGTGGCACCTGACGCATTCTTCGCTGACGGTGGATAAGACGCCTACGCGATCCCTTTGTCTGGCAACTGGTCAGTAATCGTGCAGGCGCCGGAAGGAATGACTCATGCGATCGACTCGCGCACTCTTCACCGGGGCGGCGATTGCCGCCACCCTGACCCTGGGCGCCCCTGCCGCCGCGTTTGCCGCCGACGTCTCGGACCCGGGCGGTCACGGTGGGTACTCGAGCAGCCAGGAGTCCTCCGAGGACGGCGGCCGGGAGGGCGACCGTAGGCAGCACGAGGAGCCCGAGGGCAAGATGGAAGGCAAGATGGAGGGCAAGGAGGAAGGCAAGGAGGAAGGCAAGGAGGAAGACTGGTCCGGCGGCAAGGAGGAGGGCAAGGAGGACCACGGCCGCGAGCACGACTGGTCCGGCGGCAAGAAGGGCGACTGGGACGGCGGCTCCTGGAAGTCCGAGAAGCCGAAGGGCGGCGTCCACACCGGCGGTGGCGGCATGGCATCCACGGGCAGCGGCATGGCCGCGGGCTCCGTTCTGCTTCTCGGTGGCCTCGGCGCCGGCGCCTACGCCCTGCGTCGCCGTAACTCCGCGGGCACCGCGATCTGAGCCTGACTCTTTCGTATTCCGTGCTGCCGTGGCACCTCCGCCCAGCGGTGGTGCCACGGCAGCGCTACGCGGCTTGCGAGAAAGGCACACACCTCCATGAGCAAGCAGGGCAAGCAGGGCGGCGCCGACGGCAACACCCGCGTGCTCCGGTGGGCCGCGGCATCGGCCCTCATCGGTGTCTTCCTGATCTACAACTCCGTCGACGCGGCCTCCCAGAACACTCCGTCGGACCCACCCACCGCCGCCGCCTCCGCCCCCGCGAACCGGCCGGAGCCGGAGTCGGTTCCGGACATGGACACGGAACCGCGGACACCGCCGCAGCAGGAGCCCTCCGAGGAGTCGGCGGCCACCCCGCATTACCGGCCCGGCCCCGCGCTCTCCCGCTCCCCCGCGACCCATCTGGACATCCCCTCGATCGGGGTGAGCGCTCCGTTCACCCAGCTGTCGCTGGACTCGGGCGGCACCCTGATCCCGCCTCCGGACACCGACAACAACCTGGTCGGCTGGTACAAGGACGGCCCCGCCCCCGGGGAGCGCGGCAACGCCATCGTGGCGGGACATGTGGACACCAAGATCGGCCCTGCCGTGTTCTACACGCTCCGCAACCTGAAGGTGGGCAGCCAGGTCAACATCACCCGCGAGGACGGGATCGTCGCGACCTTCACCGTCGACAAGATGAAGACCTTCAAGAAGAACGACTTCCCGGACCGGAAGGTGTATGGGGAGACCCCCAACGCCCAGCTGCGTCTGATCACTTGTGGTGGCGCCTACGACCACAACGTCAAGGACTACACCGCGAACGTGGTGGCGTTCGCCCATCTCACCACCTACCGGTGGGCCTGAGCGCACCGGCCTGAGAACACCAGGGTGCCCGCGCTGTCGTGGACAGCGCGGGCACCCTGGTGTGACGGTCGGCGGCGGGCGGCTCAGCCCGGCACCGTGCTGTCGAAGGCGTGCAGATAGCCGTTGACCGGGCGGATGTCGGTGACGGTGAGTCCGGCGGCGGTCATCCGCTCCGTCATGCTGTCCGTGGTGTGCTTGCGGCCGCCCACGTTGAGCAGCAGGAACAGATCCATCGCCGTGGTGAACGACGCGGGGCTGTTGTCGACGAGGTTCTCGATGACCACGACCCGGGCACCCGGCCGCGCGGCCCTGACCACATTGGCCAGGGTGCGACGGGTGCTCTCGTCGTTCCACTCCAGGATGTTCTTGATGATGTACAGATCGGCCTGGACCGGGACCTCCTGACGGCAGTCGCCGGGCAGTAGCGTGGCCCGGTCGGCCAGCGCACCGCCGTCCCGCAGCCGGGGGTCGGCGCCCGCCACCACCGGCGGCAGATCGAGGAGCGTACCGTGCAGGGCCGGATGCCGCTCCAGCAGACCGGCCAGCACATGCCCCTGGCCGCCGCCGATGTCCACGACGTCCTTGATGCCGTCGAGGTCGAGGAAGGCGGCGACGTCCTCGGCGGACTGTCTGCTGGAGGTGGTCATCGCCTTGTCGAACACCTCGGCCGACTCCGGGGCGTCCTCGTGGAGATAGCGGAAGAAGTCCTTGCCGAAGATCTCGTCGAAGAGGACACCGCCGGAGCGGACCGCCTGGTCGAGGCGTGGCCACGCCTCCCAGGTCCAGGGCTCGGTGCACCACAGGGAGATGTAGCGGAGGCTGTGCGGCGCGTCCTCGCGCAGCAGCCGGGAGATGTCGGTGTGGGTGAAGCGGCCGTCCTCGGTCTCGGCGAAGATCCCGCAGCAGGCCAGGGCGCGCAGCAGCCGGCGCAGCGGATCGGGCTGGGCGGCCACGGCGGCGGCCAGCTCCTCGACGGTGGCGGGCCGCTCCCCCAGTGCGTCGGCGACACCCAGCCGGGCGGCGGCGCGGACGGCGGCGGCGCGGGCGGCGCCGAAGGCGATCTCGCGCAGCTGCCGGGTCGCCTGCGGTGGAGCGGGGGCGGAAGGGGTGGTCCCCGTGGTGGTCATGACGCCGCCTTTCAGCACCGGTCCGCGGGCACGGAGGTCCCGCAGACGTTGTCGGTGAAGGTGTTCCCGGGACCCTTGTCCCGGTCGGCCAGATCGGTCGGCCTGTTGCCGGTCAGCACGTTCTGGCTGATGGCGTTCTGGGTGTTCGGTACGCCGACGAAGCTGTTGAACAGCACCACCCCGCCGGACATCGGGGACTTGCCCACGTTGTTGTACACCTGGTTGCCCGTCACCCGGCTGCTCTCGGATCCGGTGAGCACGATGCCCGCGCCCTGGATGACCGGGAGCCGGTCGCTGGCCGGGCAGAGCCGGTTGTTCTCCAGCACGGCGTTGTGCCGGAGGGTCAGCGCACCGGCGCGGGGCTTGTTCTCGTCGCCGATGACGAAGAGACCGCCGCAGTTGTCGGTGATGACGTTCTGCTCGACGGTGAGGTTCCGCATCCGCCGGATCACCACACCGAGTCCGTTCTCGCTCAGCCGGTTGCCCACCACCTCGGTGCCGCGCGCGTCGATGGACCCGGCCTCGTGGGTGTTGGTGTTGACGATGTGGATGCCCGACTCCTTGTTGCCGCGCAGCACGTTGCGGACGAAGACCCCGCGGGTGGACATCTCCTGGCCGATGCCCTGCTGGCCGTTGTCGGCGGCGGTGACTCTGCGGACCCGCAGCCGGTCGGTGTACGAGGCCGAGATGCCGTTCTTGGCGAAGCCGCTGACCTTCAGGGACTGGATGCGGACATTGGTGACGGGCTGTTCGGCCGTCCCGGTGACACACAGTCCGTGGCCCGCCTTGCCACAGCCGTTGGCCGCCGCCTTCTTGGCGGGTCTGAGCACGGTGCGGGAGCCCACGCCGCGGATGGTCACCCCGGAGGTGGTGATCTGGACGTTCTCCCGGTAGACACCGGCCAGCAGCTCGATGGTGTCCCCGGGCCGGGCGGTGTTCAGGGCCGCCTGGATCGACTGGCCCGGCTGGACGACATGGACGGGGTCGGGACCGCCGCTCGCCACCGACCCGGTGGCCTGGGCGCTGGGCAGGGCGGCGAGTTCAAGGGCAAGGGCGGCCGCGGTGAGGGCCGTGAGACAGCACAGTTTTCGTGTACGCATGAACAGGAAGCTAGGCGGGCCCCGCACCATTCGCCACTTATGATCCATTTTCCAGATATGCCTGATTCTCCCTCATTCGAGCACCCGGGAGCCGCCAATCGGCAGATCCCACAGCGCCTCGCGCGGAGCGCCGGTGGCCTCCCAGGCGGCCCGCACCCGGTGCAACGGTTCCAGCGGCGGTTCGGCCGAGAGCAGGAAGGTGGACCAGTGCATGGGCACCAGCGCCCGTGCCCCCAGATCGCCGAACGCCCGCACCGCCTCTTCCGGATCGGTGTGCACCGTCCGCAGCATCCAGCGCGGGTCGTACGCGCCGATGGGCAGCAGCGCCAGATCGATGCCCGGGTAGCGGCGGCCGATCTCGGCGAACCAGTGGCCGTAGCCGGTGTCCCCGGCGAAGTACACCCGCTGTCCGTCCGGACCGGTGAGCACCCAGCCGCCCCACAGCGAGCAGCAGGTATCGGTGAGGGTGCGCTTGCTCCAGTGGTGGGCGGGGACGAAGTCGAAGCGGACCGGGCCGCCCTCGCCGTCGAGTTCGGCCGCCTCCCACCAGTCCAGCTCGGTCACCCGGGTGAAGCGGCGGGTGCGGAACCACCGGGCGAGACCGGCGGGGACGAACAGTGGAGTGGCGCGCGGCAGCAGCCTGAGGGTGGGCGCGTCCAGATGGTCGTAGTGGTTGTGGCTGATGACCACGGCGTCCACCGGTGGCAGATCCTCCCAGCGGACCCCGGGCGGGGTGACCCGGACCGGGGTGCCCAGGATCCTGCGGGCCCAGACCGGGTCGGTCAGCACGGTGAGCCCGCCGATCCGGACCACCCAGCTGGCATGGCCGACCCAGGTGAGCGCGGTCTGCCCGGGGCCGGTCAGCGGCAGCGGGCCCGGGGCGAAGGGGAGTTCGGGGATCTCGCGGAGCGCCTCGACGGGCGGCCGCAGCCGCCCCTCACGGGCCAGTCGGGCGATGGCCCGCACCCCGGGCAGCGGGGAGGTCAGCCGGTGGACGAACGACCGCGGCCAGGTGCGCACCTCGCCGAGCGGGCGCGGCGCGGGCAGTACGGGCGCGGCCGGGACCGGGGCCGGACGGGGCCGGCCGGAGGCGGCGGACCCGGTACGGCGCCGCTCGGCCGGTTCCGTGGGCTCGGCCTGCTCGGCGTGGTCGGTCATGGCGTGGACTCTCCCTTCCCTCGGTGGGACAACCTCCGCGGCACCGCCGCGAGGGCTTCAGCCGCCGTCCTCGATCAGCGCCCGGAAGGCCGTGTCGAAGGCGGCCAACGCCTCCTTCACATGCGGAAGTTCCAGCGGGTCCGGGGCGTCCAGCGCCCGCTGCCGCTGCGCGTCGGCCGCCCCGAGCAGCGGCAGCGTCGACAGCCGCACCCGCAGCGTGTGCGGAGGGTCGCCGAACCGGTGGCCACCCGCCACGCCCCGGCCGAGCCGCCCGCTCAGTGCACGCTCCAGCTCCACCGAGTCGGTGATGTTGCGGGCGGCCAGCACTCCGCGCAGCTCGTCGAGATCGGCGTAGAGATGGCGTCCGGCCTGGGGCGGGCGGCACAGCGCGCCCACGGCGGTCAGCGCGCGGTAGGCCGCGGCGGCCACCACGCCGTGCGTCCGGGCCGCGGCGGCCATGCGGGCGCTCACCGGTGGGGGCTCGTCCAGGGCGTAGGCGGAGGCGGCGGCGACGGGGGCGGGCAGCCCGGAGCGTACGGCGGTGAGCAGGGACAGCACCCGGGCCCGCAGCTCCACCCCGCGCTCGGTGGCCGGGAACCGGGCGATGGCGGAGGGCCAGCCGGCCGGGGTGAACGCGCCGACCAGATCGGAGAGCACGATGACGTCATCGGGGCGCATCTCGGCGGGGCTGAGCAGCACCGTGCCGTGCGGATGGTGGACGGTGTCGCGCCAGGTCTCATCGCTGACGATCAGCAGTCCCTCGGCCACGGCCGCCTCGCACACCTCGTGCATCAGCTCCGGCGGCGCCACCGTACCGGTCGGGTCGTCGGCCACCGACAGCAGCAGCATCCGCGGCCGCCCGTCCTCGGCGCGGATCCGGCGGACGGTCTCCAGCAGGGCGAACGGATCGGGCAGTCCACCGCACTCGGCCGGGACGGGCGCGTGGTAGGCGCGCCGGTCGACCAGCCGCACCAGCGGCGCGTACCAGGCGGCGCAGGGCCGGGGCAGCAGCACATCGCCGCCGGAGGCCGACGCCAGCAGCGCCAGCAGCAGCGGCTCGGCGCCGGGGGCGACCACCACATGGGCGGGGTCGGTCCACAGTCCGCGCCGCGACCAGTAGCCGCAGGCGGCGTCCCGCAGTTCGGCCGAACCGCCGACCGGCTCCGGCGCGGTGCGGTCCACCGCCCCGGCGAAGCGCTCGGCCAGCTCGGGGAGGACGGGCAGACCGCCGTCCTCCCGGTCCGCCGGAGCCGGTGCGGTCCACTGCCGCTGCATTCGTCCACACCTCCACCTGGCTGCCCCCGGGTAACCGTGCTGACCCGTCCACCTTCGCAGATCTCCGGCATCGTTTCGCGGGACCGGGCCGGGGGACCCGGGCACCATGACAGCGATGCCCGAACAGCACGATGTGGTGGAGCTGCTCACCGCGGACCACCGTCAGGTACAGGAGCTCTTCGACGGCTACCGGGCCGCCGGGGACCCGGGGCAGCGGCGGCGGCTCGTCGAGCGGATCACCGTGGAGGTGGTGCGGCACTCCGTCGCCGAGGAGGCCCATCTGTATCCGACGGTGCGCACGGCCCTGCCGGACGGCGACCAGGTCGCCGACGAGGAGATCGAGGAGCTGATCCAGGCCGAACGGATCCTGGCCGACCTGGACGCGCTGGACCCCCGGGACCGGGAGTTCGACCCGCTGGTGCGGCGGCTGATGGACGTGGTGTCCATGCATATCCGCGGCGAGGAGGACCTGGTCTTCCCCGAGCTGCGGGAGCGGCTCACCCCCGAGGAGCTGCTGGCGCTGGGCCTGCGCGTCGGGGAGACGACGGCCGCGGCGCGGGCGGCGCCGTCGCTCGGCGCCGCGGAGGGTCCGGGTCCGGGGCGGACCCTCGCCGATCGCGTCCGGAAGCAGCTGACCGGCCGAGGGCGATGAGTTTCTGCTCCAGACCGCGGCCCCGGGTGCGCACCACCGTCCCGGCCGGCCGGGTCCTGAGGCCGCCGGGGACGCCAGTCGAGGCCGGAGCCGGTCCCGGGGCCGGTCAGGCCGCGTCGGCCCCGACCTCCTCGCCCAGCCGGGCACAGGTGCGGGAGATGAGCCGGGAGACATGCATCTGGGAGATGCCCATCCGGTCGGCGATCCGGCTCTGGGTCTCATCGCAGAAGAACCGCAGATACAGGATCTCCCGCTCGCGCTCGGGCAGTGCCCGCAGCCGGGGTTTGAGGGATTCGCGCTGCACCACCCGCTCGTACGACGGCTCCGTCGAGCCGAGGGTGTCCACCAGCGCGTATCCGCCGTCGGTGCCGCGCAGTTCGGCGTCCAGGGAGAGGGTGGTGAAGCTGCCCAGGGCCTCCAGCCCGGCGCGGACGTCCTCCTCGCTCATCCCGGTGTGGGCGGCTATCTCGGCCGCGCCGGGGACGCGGTCGTCCGGGGTGCGGGTCAGCTCCTGGACGGCGCTACGCACCCGGTTGCGCAGCTCCTGGACCCGGCGCGGGACGTGCAGTCCCCACAGATGGTCGCGGAAGTGCCGTTTGACCTCGCCCACGACGGTCGGCACGGCATAGCTCTCGAAGGCCGAACCGTGGTCGGGGTCGTACCGCTTGACCGCTTTGACCAGGCCCACCATGGCGACCTGGCGCAGATCCTCGGTCGCCTCGCCGCGGTTGCGGAACTGGAGGGCCAGCCGTTCGGCCATCGGCATCCAGGCCCGGACCACCTCATCCCGCAGGGCGTCCTTGGACGCGCCGTCGGGCAGGTCGGCGATCCGGCGGAAGGCGGCCCTGGTGTCGGGGGCGTCGTCGTGCGAATGCCGGGGCTGTGCTCGTACGGATGTCATGCGCCGATCTCTCCCTTGAGCTATGGTCGGATCACCAAAAGGAGCAGAACCGGACAGAATCGGCGACCATTCGAGTCACGCCTCCAGCAGCCAGGCTGCTCCCATGGCGTGCCTCCGGTCCGAAGCACACCGGGCGCCTGCCCGTCACGAGCCCTGCCAAACAAGCCCGAACCAGGTTTTCTTCCCGGCACCCCGGACATCCGTCGCACCGGCTGCCCGCCTCGAGGAGGGCCTATGACCGAGTACGGCTACTTCCTGGCCACCGAAGAACATGGACCCGCCGCACTCGTCGAACAGGCACGGATGGCGGAGCAGGCCGGATTCACCGCCCTGTGGATCTCCGACCACTACCACCCCTGGACCGGTGCCCAGGGCCAGAGCCCCTTCGTCTGGTCGGTCATCGGTGCCCTGGCCCAGGCCACCAGCCTGCCCGTGCAGACCGCGGTCACCTGCCCCACCGCCCGCATCCACCCCGCCGTCGTCGCGCAGGCCGCGGCGACCAGCGCGGTGCTGCTGGAGGGCCGGTTCCGGCTGGGGGTGGGCATCGGGGAGGCGCTCAACGAACAGGTGCTGGGCGGCCGGTGGCCCCAGGCTTCGATGCGGCTGGAGATGCTGGAGGAAGCCGTCTCGGTGATGCGCCGGCTCCTGGTGGGGCAGGAGGTGACCCACCACGGCAAGCACTACACGGTGGAGAACGCCCGGCTCTACACCCTGCCCGAGGAGCCGGTGCCCATCGACATCGCCGCCTCCGGACCGGCCGCCGCGGAGTTGGCCGGACGGGTCGGCGACGGCTTCATCACCATGGTCCCGGACGCGGAGATCGTGGCACGGTTCCGGCGCGGCAGCGGTGCGAGCGGCAACTCCAAGCCGGTGCGCGGCGGGCTCAAGGTGTGCTGGGCGACCGACTCCTACGAGGCGCTGCGCACCGCCCACCGGCTGTGGCCGAATCTGGCTCTCCCCGGGGAACTCGTCCAACTGCTGCCCACCCCGGCCCATTTCGAGCAGGCCGTCGAGCTGGTCACCGCCGAACATCTGGCGTCCCGGGTGACCTGCGGCGACGATCCGGAAGGGCACACCCAGGCGCTCGCCGCCTACGCGGAGGCCGGTTTCGACACCGTATTCGTCAACCAGATCGGCCCCGACCAGCGAGGCTTCTTCGACTTCTACCGCACCAAAGTGCTGCCGCAGCTGCCGGGTTGAGGCCATGACCGGGAATGTGGCCGACCATCTCCTCGCCCGGCTCGGTGAGTGGGGCGTGTCGCATGTCTTCGGCTGCCCCGGCGACGGCATCGGCGGACTGCTCGCTGCCTGGGGCCGGGCCGCGGGCGAACCGCGGTTCATCCGGTCCCGGCACGGGGAGATGTCCGCCCTCGAGGCCGTCGGCTACGCCAAGTTCAGCGGGCGGCTGGGGGTGTGCGCGGCGGCCTCGGGCCCCGGTGCGGCCCAACTGCTGGGCGGGCTGTACGACGCCAAGCTGGACCATGTCCCGGTGGTGGCGCTGGTCGGGCAGATCCCCCGCACCGCGATGGGCGGCTCGTACCAGCGGGAGGTGGATCTGCACAGTCTGCTCGGGGACGTCGCCTCCGCGTTCCTGGAGACGGTGACCGTCCCCGGGCAACTGCCCAACGTCCTGGACCGGGCGATCCGCTCCGCGTATGCCCGCCGCGCCCCCACCGCGGTGATCGTCCCGGCCGATGTACTGGAGCTGGAGTACACCCCGCCCGCCCAGGAGTTCGGGAACGTGCCCTCCAGCCTGGACCGCAGCGGCTGGTCGGCGGTGCCGTCCGCCACCGCCCTGGAGCGGGCCGCGGAGGTGCTGAACGCGGGCGAGCGGGTGGCCGTGCTGATCGGCCAGGGCGCCGCCCGAGCGCGCGCCGAGGTCCAGCGGGTGGCCGAACGGCTCGGCGCGGGCGTGGCCAAAGCACTGCTCGGCCTGGACGCGCTCAGCGATGAACTCCCCTATGTCACCGGGCCGATCGGACCGCTGGGCAGCCGCCCCTCCTATGAGCTGATGCGGGGCTGCGACACCCTGCTGACCATCGGCTCCAGCTTTCCGTACGCCGAGTTCCTCCCGGAGTTCGGCACGGTGCGCGCCGTATCGATCGACCTCGACCCCCAGCGGATCGGGCTGCGCTATCCGTACGAGGTCAATCTGGTCGGTGACGCCCGGGAGACCCTGCTGCGGCTGCTGCCGCTGCTGCACCGCACCGAGTCCCGCGACTGGCAGGAGGAGATCATCGCGGGCGTCCAGCGGTGGCGCCGGGTGCTGGAGTACCGTGCCGGGCTGCCCGCCGATCCCGTCAACCCCGAGTACGTGGCCCACTGCCTGGATCCGCTGCTGCCCCCGGACGCCATCGTCACCTGCGACTCCGGGGCCGTCACCCACTGGTACGCACGCCATCTGCGGATGCGCGGCGAGCTGCGCGCCTCGCTGTCGGGCACGCTCGGCGCCACGGGCTGCGCCGTCCCGTACGCGATCGGGGCGAAGTTCGCCCGGCCCGAGCGGCCGGTGGTGGCGCTGGCCGGGGACGGCGCGATGCGGATGAACGGCATGGCCGAGCTGATCACCGCCGCCGCGTACCGCGACGTCTGGGAGAATCCGCGGCTGGTCATCGGCGTCTGGCGCGACCATGACGTAGACGAACCGGCATGCGGGACGGGCGCGTTGGGCGACACATCGCGGTTCCCGACCCCGCGGACGCTGCCGGAGGTGCCCTACGCGTGGTTCGCCGAGTCCCTCGGGATGACCGGTATCCGGGTGGCGGAGCCCGAGCGCGTCGAACCGGCGTGGCGCGAGGCGCTGGGTGCGGACGGCCCCGTGGTCGTGGAGTTCGTCACCGACCCGGGGGTGCCGCTGCTCCCGCCGGACACCGGCTGGGAGCGGATGGAGGCCCCGGTGGAGCCGGTCGCCGAGGAGGGCGCGGACCGGGAGGGCACGGTCCGCCGGGGGTTCGGGGCCAGGGCGCGGGAGTTCCTGCCGCACCGGGGGCATCGCCCGGACCGCCCGGACGCCTCGGACCGTTCCGACGGCCCCGACCACCCCGACCACCCGGACCACCCGGACCGCGGTACCACACCCGAGGGAGACGGCCTATGACGGTGTGTGCACCATGAAGGGCGCGCGCGGCATGACCGCCGACCCGCTGATCGACCGGCTCGATGTCACGGCGTACACGGTGCCGACCGAGGCTCCGGAGGCCGACGCCGGACTCGCCTGGCACGAGACCACCGTGGTCGTGGTGGAGGCCCGCAGCGGGCGGGCCACCGGCCTCGGCTGGACCTACGCGCCCGCCGACGCCGGGTCGGTGGCCGGCGATCTGCTGCGCCCCGCCGTCGTCGGCCGCTCCCCGCTGGACATCGCGGGGGCGTACGAGGCCATGGGCCACGCCGCGTACACCGCGGGCCGCCCCGGTCTGGTCGCCCGCGCCGTGTCCGCCGTGGACATCGCGCTGTGGGACCTCAAGGCGCGGCTGCTGGGGCTGCCGCTGGCCCGGCTGATCGGCGCCGTACGCGAGACGGTGCCCATCTACGCCTCCGGCGGCTTCCTCACCTACCACGACACCCATCTGGCCGGCCAGCTGAGCGGCTGGGTGCACGGACAGGGCATCGAACGCGTCAAGATCAAGATCGGGGAGGCGCGGGGACGGGCCGTGGAACACGATCTGAGGCGGGTGGGCCACGCCCGGGACGCCATCGGCCCGCATGCCGAGCTCTATGTGGACGCGGGCGGCGCGTACACCCGCAAACAGGCGGTACGGGTGGGCCATACCGCCGCCGAGCACGGGGTGGGCTGGTTCGAGGAGCCGGTCCCCGCCGACGATCCGGAGGGGCTTCGGATCGTCCGCGATCTGGTGGTCTGCGATGTGGCGGCGGGCGGCCACGGCTCCGTGCTGTCCGACTTCGCCCGGCTGATCCCGGTGGTGGACTGCCTCCAGGCCAACGCGACCCACTGCGGCGGGCTCACCGTCTGGCTGCGCGCCGCGGCCCTCGCCGAGGCCATGGGCCTGGAGATCTCCGGCCAGGGAGCGCCCCACGCGCATGCCCACGCCGCCGCGTGCGTGCCCAATCTGCGCCACCTAGAATGGTTTCACGATCATGCGCGTATCGAGTCCACGCTCTTCGCGGGCGCTCTGGTCCCGACCGGTGGGTCGGTGCGTCCGGGCGCGGGCGGCGAACCGGGACACGGGATGAGCTTCCGGCACCAGACCGCCGCGCCGTACCGCGTCCTGTGACCACGGCCCACCACCTCGTCCCGCACCCGCTGATCACCTCCCCCTCACCCATCCGGTATTCCCGGTTTCGCCCCCTGCCCCGCTGGCTACCCGCTCAGCCGGGCGCAACGGTTCCGAGGGAGAAGAGGGAAGGACGTGACACATATGAAGGTCGCCTTTCTCGTCGCCCCGGCGGGTGTCGAGCAGGTCGAACTCACCGATCCCTGGCAGGCGGTCCGCGATGCCGGCGGCACCCCCCGGCTGGTGTCCACCAGGCCCGGCCGCGTCCAGGCCTTCCACCACCTCGACAAGGCGGACACCTTCGAGGTCGACCAGGTGGTGAAGGACGCGGCGGTCGGGGAGTACGACGCGCTCGTCCTGCCCGGCGGGGTGGCCAACCCCGATCTGCTGCGGCTGGACAGCAAGGCCGTGGCCTTCGTCAGAGGCTTTGTGGACGCGGGCAAACCGGTGGCCGCCATCTGTCACGCCCCCTGGACGCTGGTGGAGGCGGACGTGGTGCGCGGCCGCACCCTCACCTCATGGCCGAGCCTGCGCACCGACATCGCCAACGCGGGCGGGACCTGGGTGGACGAGCAGGTCAGCGTCTGCACCAGTGGCCCCAACACGCTGATCACCAGCCGTAAGCCGGATGACCTCAAGGCCTTCGACGAGGCGTTCCTGGAGGAGTTCACGAAGAAGGGAGCCGGACCATGACGGACGACCGCAAGGAGCGTCAGCGCGAGGCGTACCGGGCCGCCGATCCGGCCGAGGGCCCGCTGACCACTGACCAGGGCGTGGCGGTGGACCACACCGACGACTCGCTGTCGGCGGGTGAACGCGGCCCCACGCTGATGGAGGACTTCCACTTCCGCGAAAAGCTGATGCACTTCGACCACGAGCGCATCCCCGAGCGGGTGGTGCACGCCCGGGGCGCGGGCGCGTACGGCTACTTCGAACCGTACGAGTCCTGCGCGGAGTTCACCCGGGCCGCCTTCCTCCAGGACCCGTCCGTGCGCACCCCGGTCTTCGTACGGTTCTCCACCGTGCAGGGGCCGCGCGGATCGGCGGACACCGTCCGAGACGTCCGGGGCTTCGCGACGAAGTTCTACACCTCGGAGGGCAACTACGACCTCGTCGGCAACAACATGCCGGTCTTCTTCATCCAGGACGGCATCAAGTTCCCCGACTTCGTGCACGCGCTCAAACCCGAGCCGCAGAACGAGATGCCCACCGGTGCGTCCGCCCATGACACCCTGTGGGACTTTGTCTCGCTCCAGCCCGAGACCATGCACATGATGATGTGGCTGATGTCGGACCGGGCGATTCCGCGCAGCTACCGCATGATGCAGGGGTTCGGGGTGCACACCTTCCGCTTCGTGGACGCGCGCGGCAAGGGCACGTTCGTCAAGTTCCACTGGAAGCCGAAGCTGGGGGTGCACTCGCTGGTGTGGGACGAGGCTCAGGAGTGCCAGGGCCGGGACCCGGACTTCAACCGGCGCGATCTGTGGCTGGCCATCGAGGCGGGCGAGTTCCCGGAGTACGAGCTGGGCGTCCAACTGGTCTCGGAGGAAGAGGAGTTCAGCTTCGACTTCGATCTGCTCGACGCCACGAAGATCATTCCGGAGGAGCAGGTACCGGTGCGGCCGATCGGCCGGATGGTGCTGGACCGCAATCCGCACAACTTCTTCGCCGAGACCGAGCAGGTCGCCTTCCACACCGGGAACGTGGTCCCCGGCATCGACTTCACCAACGACCCGCTGCTCCAGGCCCGTAACTTCTCCTATCTGGACACCCAGCTGATCCGTCTGGGCGGCCCCAACTTCGCGCAGATCCCGGTCAACCAGCCGATCGCCCCGGTCCGTACCAACCAGCGCGACGGCTACCACCAGACCGCGATCCACACCGGCACCAACTACTCCCCCAACTCGCTGGGCGGCGGCTGCCCGGCCATCGCCGGACCGGACGGCTATGCCTTCACCCACTACGCGGAACGGGTCGACGGCGCCAAGATCCGTAAGCGCAGCGCCAGTTTCCAGGACCACTACAGTCAGGCGGCGCTGTTCTGGAACAGCATGAGCGACTGGGAGCGGCGGCATATCGTCGACGCCTTCCGCTTCGAGCTGGGCAAGGTCGGGGCGGTGGAGATCCGGGAACGGACGGTCGGCGAGCTGGCGCATATCGACTACAGCCTGGCGACCTCGGTCGCCGAGGGCATCGGGGTCGCCATGCCGAGCCCCGGTGGGAACGACCACAAGCCGGTGGCCTCCCCCGCGCTCAGCCTCGACAATCTGCGCGGTGACCACTCCATCCGCACCCGCATGATCGCGGTGCTGGTCACCGACGGGGTGGACACCGTCCAGCTCGGCCAGGCGAAGGAGGCGCTGTCCGCCCAGGGCGCCGTGGTGGAGGCCCTGGCCCCGCACGACGGCACGGTGCGGAGCAGCGACGGCGACGACTGTCCGGTGGACCGTGCGCTGCCGACCGTCGCCTCGGTGCTCTACGACGCGGTGCTGCTGCCCGGCGGCCCGGTCGGGACCCCGGACCTGTCGTCCGACAGCACGGCGATGCGGTTCGTCCGGGACGCGTACCGGCACGGCAAGCCGATCGGCGCGCTGGGCTCGGGCGTGGGGATCCTGGCGGCACTGGAGCCGGAGGGGCTGCACATCGCCTCGGGACACGGCCATGTGTGCGCGGACCGCGGGGTGGTCACGGACACCACGACGGGCGCGGCGAGCGAGGAGTTCACCCGGGCCTTCGCCGAGGCCGTCGCGAACCACCGGTACTGGGACCGGCCCTCGGTGCGCTGCTGAGCCACGGCGGCGGGGCGTCGTCGCAGGCGTGTGGGGCACGGCACGGGCCGTGCCCCACACGCCTGTGCCGTCGGCTATGCCTCGCGGCCGAGGAGTGCCAGCAGCTTGGTCTGCGCGTCGGCGCCGGGCGGGGGTTCCACCGGGGCGGCGAACAGACCGCTCTCCTCCAGATCGGCGGCGTACGGCGCGACCTCCCGCACCGAGAAGTCGACCAGCGGCTTCGGGATCCGCTCGTCCGCGCCGATGGCCCGGGACAGATCCCAGGCGTGCACGGCGGCGTCCGCCGTCATCTGGGCGCAGTAGTGCGCGGCCGGGGTCTCACCGAAGGAGAGGTCGACGGTCCGGTCGAGGGCACCGGGCTCGCGGAAGGCTTCGCGGGCCGCGGCCGCCGCCGCGTCCCAGGTGGCCACGGGGTCGTCGCCGAGCAGATCGCCCTCCAGGGCGTCGCCCTGTTCGGCGAGACCGGCCCCCTCCCGTACCAGCGGTGGCACCCACATCTGCTCCACGGCCAGGTGGTTCACCAGGTCGCGTACGGTCCACTCGGTGCAGGGCGTCGGGGCGTCCCACTGATCGGGGGTGATCGTGTGCACCCGCTCGGTGAACAGCTCCAGCGCCTCGGCGTAGCGGGCCAGCAGCGGTTGATCAGCCATGGTGCTCCCTCATCGTGCCGTCCCCGGCGGTCTGGCGGCGGTCATCCGCGCTGGGGCGGGGCCGGTGGCTCGGTGGGCGGCTCGGGCGGTGTCGGTGCGCCCGACGGGGCCGACGGGGCGGCGGGAGCGGAGGGCGCCGACGACGGAGCCTTCGGTCCCCGCGGGGGCCAGGTGGGCCAGTGCGGCGCGTGCGGTGGCTGGCCCGCGGCGTTCTTGACCACCGCGGCCAGCACCATCAGCATCGCGCCGACGATCAGCGCCGCCGCCCAGCCCGGCATCACGAGGGCGAACAGCAGCACCAGACACGCGGTGAGCACACCCCCGGCGTAGAACGCGATCGCCGCCGCACCGCCCCACAGGCGGACGGTACGGCTCCGGGACTGCGCGCACAGCTCGTCCCGCATCTCATCCCGCAGGACGCGCAGTTCCTTGCGGACTTCTTCGCGGACGGCCCGCGCGACCGGCCCGGACTCCCCGGCCGACGGCCCGCCTCCCTGGTCGCCCGATCTCGGATAGGCCGATTTATCAGTCATGCGCGCCGGGTACCCGTGCGCCACCGCTGTTAACACCGGGCCGGGCCCCGACGCGTGTGCAGGGCCGCGGCACCGGACGCGGGCCCCTGATTTCCCGCGCCCGGCGCCGCTCCTCACTCCCTGCGGGCCGCTCGGCCAGCCTCCGGGTGCCCCGCCCGGCGACCGCCAAACCTGCCGCGAACGGTCGTCGCACCCGATCAGGGAAACCTCGTGTTGATGACGCGGCGGCGGGTACGCAAGGGGGACGGCGGGTCGGCCGGAACCGGCCGTACCGCCGCAACGGGGGTGAAAGAGGAAAGAACAGACCTCGGGGCCACCGACCATCCCGAGGTGCGACGGACCCGCCAGGAAGGGGACCGACATGCAGCGAGGCAGCAACCGGGTGAGCGTCCGCAGGGACGACGAGATGAAGCACGAACTCCAGGGACTGATCCGCTCCGGCCACCCCACGCGGGTCGAGGAGTGGCACGACCCGGAACCCGCCGCCGACGACGACCCGCCGGTCATGACCGGACCGGTGCCCTCTCGCGGGACGGGCGGCGAGGCGGAGGCCCTGCGGTTCGAGTTCGCCCGGCGTCTGGGACGTACGACGTTCCCCGCGGACCGCGGCACCGTGCTGCGCACCTTGCGGGAGCGGCACGCCCCGGATCGGCTGATCGCCCGTGCCGAGGAGCTGCCCTCGGACCGCACCTACCACACGGTCGGGGAGGTGGTCTCGGCGCTCGGTCTGCACCCGGAGACGTAGAGCCGCGGGGCTGGGGGGGGAGGGGCGACGACCCCTCCCCCCTTTTTTTGCGCGGGCGCACGACGTTCTGCATAGTGAGACGCCACTCTCGCAATACGAGATGCGGTTCTAGGGTGGAACCACTGCCGGCCACCGGTCGGCTCATCAACCTCCAGGGCTCGAAGGGGAGTTCCGCCATGCCGAAGGACACCGCCGTCTACACCCACGGACACCATGAATCGGTGCTGCGCTCGCACACCTGGCGCACGGCGGCCAATTCCGCGGCCTATCTGACCGGTCATCTCGAACCCCGGATGCGGATCCTGGACATCGGCTGCGGCCCCGGCACGATCACCGCGGATCTGGCCGAACTGGTCCCGGGAGGCGAGGTCATCGCGGTCGACGCCGACAGCGGCGTACTGGAGCGGGCGCGGGCGGTGGCGGAGGAGCGGGGGCTGTCCCATGTCCGCTTCGCGGTCGCCGACGTCCACGAGCTGGACCACCCGGACGACTCCTTCGACGTGGTCCACGCCCACCAGGTGCTCCAGCACGTCGGTGACCCGGTGCGGGCGCTGCGCGAGATGCGCCGGGTATGCCGTCCGGGCGGGCTGGTGGCGGTGCGGGACAGCGACTACGCCGCCATGACCTGGTATCCGTCGGTGCCCGGGATGGACGAGTGGCTGGATCTGTACCGCCGGGTCGCCCGTGCCAACGGCGGTGAGCCGGACGCCGGGCGCCGACTGCGCTCCTGGGCGCTGGCGGCGGGCTTCACCGACATCACCGCGACCGCCGGCACGTGGTGCTACGCCACCCCCGAGGAGCGGGCCTGGTGGAGCGGGCTGTGGGCGGACCGTACGGTCGCCTCCTCCTACGCCCGTCTCACGGTGGACGGCGGCCATGCGACCGAGGCCGAACTGCGGGGGATCGCGGACGCGTGGCGGGCGTGGGGGGAGTGCGCCGACGGGTGGTTCAGTGTGCTGCACGGTGAACTCCTCTGCCGTGGCTGAGCAGTTCAACTAGGTCCTGTCCTGTCGATCTTCGTGGATCAGGCCGCGGCGTCTGGTGAGGGGGCACCTCCCAGCGGTAGCTGGGGGAGGATCGCAGGAGGGGCTTCCTCGTACTGGGCGTACTCGGAAGATCCCGACAACGCGGCGAGGCGCGGTGCCAGGCGTCGCGGGCCCGCGAAGATCGGCAGGACAGGGCCTGGGCTCGGCAGGTCAACTAGGCTCGCCCGCATGGACATTCTCGGGACTTCCCTGCGCGTGTGCGTCGACGACCTGGACTCGGCGATCCCCGTCTACGAACGACTGACCGGCGCCGAGGCGTTCCGCTTCCAGCGGGGAGGGGTCTCGGTCGCGGCGGTCGGCTGCTTCTTCCTGATGAGCGGCCCGGAGTCGGAACTGTCGATCCTCCGTAAGATCCAGGCGACACTCGCGGTGAAGGATGTGGACGAGGCGGCGGCCGATCTGACCGCCGTGGGCGCGCAGATCGTCGCCGGCCCCCTGCCCGCCCCCGTGGGCCGCACCCTGGTGGCCCGTCACCCTGACGGATCGGTCTTCGAATACGTCGACCGCAACCCGACGGGCTGACGGCGCCGTAACCCTGCGCTCCGCGGGGTCCGTTCCGGCCCGGCGGCCCTGAGCCTAGGCGGGGCGCATACGGAACTCATAGGGCTCGGGCAGGGGATGTTCCGCCCTCGCCCGAGCCCGCGTCGCTTCCGTCCGCGGCTCGCCCGGCCGCGCGGTCAGCGCCTCGGCGATCGCGTACCACGTATCGCTCAACGCCTCGTCGCCCTCGCGCAGATCGCAGACCTCGAACCCCTCGTCGAAGACGGCGCGGGCGGCTTCGGGGTCGCCCTGGGCGAGCTGCACCTGTGCCCGCAGCAGTCGGAAGCGGCCGCGTGCGCGGACGGCCGGGCGCAGTGCGTCGAGCACCGCGCGGGCGTCATCGGCGCGATCGACGGCGAGGAGGGCGACGACCGCCTCACGGCCCAGTGCCGCTTCGGCCGCCTCCATGGCGCTTGGCTCGGGGTCGGCGGGCGCGGGCGGCGCGGCGAGTGAAACGGCGGCGCGCGCGCCCGGCGCACCCGCGGCATCCAGCGCCGGGCCGGCCAGGGTCGGGACGGCCGGAGTCGGGGCGGCGGACGGTCCGGTGGACGGTTCGGTGGCCACTGGCTCGACGGCCGCCGCCTCGGTGGCCCGGTCGGTGGCGGCGAGCACCAGCCGTACCGCGCGCAGCAGCCGCTCGGCCGCACGGGACGGATGGCCCGCCTCGCTGTCGGCCACGGCGAGACAGCGCAGCGTCCAGGGGGACTCCGCACAGCGCAGCGACCGCTCCCAGCTGCGCTCGGCCTGGGCCCGGTCGCCCGCATGCCACTGGGCGACACCCAGGTGGTATTCGGCGGCGGCGGTGGCCGGTGCGGCCTCCAGCAGATCACGCCAGGCCGGGGCCACCAGGGAGGGGCCGGGGTCGGCCCGGCAGGGGCCCGGCTCCCAGGCGGGGAGGGCGCCGGTGCGCAGCAGCCGTCGCCAGGGCTCCTGTTCCGCGCCGAGGGTGTCCGGGTCGAAGGGGGTGCCGGGCAGCCGGTGGCCACCGCGCTCGACCTCCAGCGCGCCCCATCCCGAACCGGTGCAGAGGCGCTGTTCCGGTTCGGCGTCGGCGTACGGACGCCAGTCGTCGTACGCGGCCTCGACGGTGGCGCGCGGGAGCTCCGCTTCGAGCCGCTCCTCGACCGCCCGCCGGGCCGCCGCCCAGTCCTCGCCGTGCGCGGCGGACGGGTCGGCGGACAGCGGTCCGTACGCCTCCAGCCAGGCGAACTCCTCCCCCGCGCCCAGCGGTACGTGCTCCAGCTGGGTGCGGGCCAGTCCGGCCTGGATCTCGGCGTAGCCACCGGTGCCGGGTTCGGTCAGCCACCGCTGCCAGCGACGCCCGCCGGGCCCGGCGCCCCACAGGAAGAGCTTGCGGCCGCGCAGCAGATCGGTGGAGGTCTGGACGAGGCCATGGCCCCGGTCGTCCACCGCGGCGATCCAGCGCCGGGCGCCCTCGGGGAGTTCGTAGAAGTAGTCGGCGGGATGGCTGCCGCGCAGCGGATAGCTGCGGTCGGCGCCGTTCCACTCCGGGACCGGGACCCGGGTCAGGGTGCGGGTGTAACCGAAGTGCCAGGCTTCGTCGGCGGGGGCGAGGACACGGGTGCGCTCGTCCTCGGGGACGGCGATGTTGGACCACCAGTAGACGGGGGCGGGGTGGTGGTGCGGATTGCGGATCCGTACGCCCACGTACAGGAACGCGGAGTCGGCCGGCAGCCACAGATCGACCTGGAACGGCAGGTCGCGCAGCCGCTCCCACTCCCACAGCCGCACCATCGCGCCCCCGTCGGCGGCGTCGGGCGCGGGTACCCGGGCGGCGTGCAGGGGCGCGCAGGACAGGGTGGTGTGGCCGGTGGCGCCGATGTTCCACTCGATGCCGCCGGAGAACCAGGCGCCGTTGAGCGCGAAGTCGGCGGGCTGGAACACCGGGTTGCGGTAGAGGAGTTCACGGCCGGTGGGCTTGTGGTGGAGGGAGTGCACCCGGCCGCCGAGACCGGGCAGCACGGTGGCGCGGAGGTGGTCGTTCTCGAGGATGAGGGCGTCGAGTGCGGTGGGCACGCGGTCACGGCCGTAGCCGTCGCGCAGCCGCACCGGGAGCACCGAGCGCAGCGGGCGGTAGGCGACCTGACGGGCCATATCGGCGGGGAGGGTGGCGCGGACCCGCTCGTCGACACGGTGGGTCTCGTCGCGCGGGCGCAGCGCGGGCAGGGGGTTCCCGAGCCCGAGCGGGGCGGCGGGAAGGGTCAGGGTGGTACGTCGCACGGTCGCGGCCACTGGCTGCCTCGTTCCGACTGCCTCGGGTCACCTCTGCTGTGGCGACCGTCCGATGACCATGGAACCGCGTCGCGGGCCCGGTGAACAGAGCGGCCGCACACCGCGGATGGCTCATTCGCCCCGGGCGTCGTCCAGCATGTCGCTGGTGATGGCCCAGCGCTCGTGGTCGCGCCAGGCCCCTTCGATGTAGAGGAAGTCGGGCGAGAAGCCCTCCAGCCGGAGGCCGTGCCGCTTCACCAGCCGGAGCGACGCCTTGTTGCCGGGCTGGATGTTGATCTCGATGCGGTGCAGTCCGAGCGGGCCGAAGGCGTGCCGCAGGACCAGTCCGAGCCCCTCGGACATATAGCCCTGTCCGGAATGGGGTGCGAAGGCCCCGTAGCCGATCGATCCGCACTGGAAGGCGCCGCGCACAATGGTGTTGATGTTGATGAATCCGGCGAGGGCGCCGGTCTCCCGGACACAGACGAGGAAGCCTTCGCGGTCCTCGCGCTCCAGCTGGGAGATGAAGGGCTCGTACGCCTGCTCGGTGGTGGGCAGGGTCAGCCAGGGGCGGTGGAAACCGGCGCTCTCGCGGGCGCGGCGGATGAACTCCGCGCGGTCCTCGCGCCGGTGGGGCCGGATGGCCACGCGGGCGCCCTCGGCGACATACGGATGATCAGGCATGGGCTCATGATGGTACGGGGCGGTGGACCGCGCCAGCGGTTCACCGCCCCGTACCGCGGAACCGGCCCCGCCGGGTCCGCGGTGGCGGCCGCCGAGCGGGGTCAGGCCGGCTGCGTCGGGTCCAGCAGGGCCAGGGCCGCCGCGTACCCGGAGCCGGAGGGGACCGCGTCGGCCAGGGGGACGTCGAGCAGTGTCCAGGGACCGACCGGCACCGGCTCGGGGCCCGTGCCGACATAGCTGATCGACGGGTCCTGGGACAGCCCGGTGCCGATGCCCTTGAGATACGCCTCCTTGCGCGTCCAGCAGCGGGCGAAGGCCGCGGGCCGGTCCCCCGGCGGAAGCGCGTCCAGCTCGGCGCGCTCCGAGGGGTGCAGGCTCCCGGCGACCGTCTCGACCACGGAGGCGGGCTGGAGCTGCTCCACATCGGCCCCGACCGGGGAGCCCGCGAAGGCGAACAGCACCAGATCACCGGCGTGGGACATATTGAAGTGCAGGGGGTGGCCGGGCACCGCGGGGCGGCCGTGCGGACCGCCGCAGCCGGGGCATGCCTCACGGGTGAACGGCACGGCGGCGGGCTCCAGGTCGAGATAGCCGCCGAGCAGCTGACGCAGCCCCATATGGGCAGCGGTGTAGCGCAGGCGGTCCTCCTCGCGCATGAACTTCGCGGCCCGCTCCCGCTCCTCGGCGTCCAGGATCTTGTCGGGTGCCTCCATCTCGGGGGCGGAGGTATAGGCGGAGACGCTGAGCAGCCAGGTCTCGGGCCCGCCGTGCGGCCAGGTGCCGGACAGGGCGGCGGGCAGCGGCTCACGGCCGACGATGCGCGGGGCCCGTGGGGGTGTCAACTCGCTCCTCCAGAAGGGGTGATGGCGAAATGCCCGGTGTTGCGGTGATCACGCTACCGGGACCGCGGGGCCCGGGGCAGCGGAGCCCCGGAAAAGTCATGGGGCGTGGGCCGGCGTCATGTCTTCAGATCCAGAGTGGGGACATCGGTGCGGGCGATCCCGAAGGTCTGGGTGTAGAGGGAGAGTTCGGCCTCCAGGGCGCGGATCATGGTGTCGGAGCGCCGGAAGCCATGGCCCTCGCCCTCGAAAGAGAGATAGGCGTGCGGAATGCCGCTCCCGGCGATGACCTCGAGGAAGCGCTCGCACTGCTCGGGCGGGCAGATGGTGTCTTCCAGCCCCTGGAGCAGCAGGAAGGGCGCGCGGATCCGGTCGGCGCGATGGATCGGGGACCGCTCGCGATAGCGCTCGGGGACCTCGGCCAACGGTCCGACCAGCGACTCCGTATAGCGGGACTCGAAGTCATGGGTACCGCCGGTGGCCCAGGCGGTGAGGTCGAGGATGGGGTAGCTGATGGTGCCGCAGGCGTAGAGCCCGGTGGTGGCGAGGGAGACGGCCGCGGTCCAGCCACCCGCGCTGCCCCCGCGGATCGCCAGCCGCGCGCGGTCGGCGGTGCCTTCGTCGGCGAGGGCGTGGGCGACGACGGCGCAGTCCTCGACATCGACCACACCCCACTGGCCGTGCAGCCGGTTGCGGTAGGCGCGGCCGTGGCCGGTGGAACCGCCGTAGTTGACCTCGGCGACCCCGATACCGCGCGAGGTGAAGTAGGCGATCTCCAGATCCAGGACGAGCGGGGCGCGGGAGGTGGGGCCGCCGTGGGCCCAGACCACATAGGGCGGCAGCTCGCCCTCGGGCGCGGTGTGGTGGGGATGGTGCGGTGGATGGATCTGGGCGTGGACCTCCCGGCCGTCCGGCCCGGTGAAGGTGCGGACCCGCGGCTGGGGGTAGTAGGCGGGGTCGACGGGGTCGGTGTGCGGGCTGCCGATGACCCGGGCGTGACCGGTGCGGGCGTCCAGCTCGACCACCTCATAGCCGCTGCGGGGGCTCGCGGCGACACCCCTCACCCGGGTGCCGGCCACGGCGAGCGTCGGCTCCCATTCGGTCCATGGCCCGGGGACATCGGCCAGTTCGCCGGTGCGGGGGTCGAGGATGCCGAGCACGGCGGCGCCCCGGCCGTGGGTGACGGCGATCAGCCCGTCGGGCAGCGGGGCGAACCAGCGGTGGCCCAGCTTCCACAGCGGACCGGCGAACTCCTCCTGCCGGTCGCAGAGGGTGGTGCGCGCAGGGGCGCCGCCGCCCACCGCGTCGGGGTCGATGCGCTGGAGCTGCCACCAGCCGCTGCGGTCGGAGACGAACAACAGCGAGCCGTCGGGCGCCCATTCGGCCTGTGGCACCGATTCCCCGGTCCCGCCGACCACCGGCCGTACCGCGGTGAACACGCCCTCCGCGGTGATGTCGGCGAGCATCACGACAGTGCCGTCCCAGGGCATCCGCGGATGGTCCCAGGCGATCCAGACGGCCCGGCGCCCATCGGGCGAGAGCCGGGGGCCGGTGACGAAGTCATGGCGGGCGTCGGTCAGCTCCCGCACCGCCGCGCGGTCCCCGGCGGCCGAACCGTCCAGCGGTACGGCGGCGATCACCCGCCGTACCTCACCGGGCCGTTCGCCGGTGGACTCCTCCAGCACTCCCCACACTTCGCCGCGCTCGGGGTGGATCCGGAGATCCGCCCAGCGCAGCCCGCCGCCCACCCGCGACACCGGGGTCAGCGGGCGCGGTGCCGCCCTCTCCGGGGCATCGGGCTCGAACGCGTACAGCCGCTGGTCGGCGAAGTGGACAAAGACCGCCAGCGGGCCCCGGGCCGAGCGCGGCACCGCGGCCCACGGGGTGCCGCCGTACCCCATGACCCGGCTGCGCGCATTCCACGGCGCGGGCAGGACCGAGCGCTCCGTGCCGTCGGTCCGCCGCCGCACCAGGGTGCGGCGGCCGCCCTCCGCCGGGCGCGGCGCGGTCCACCACACCTCCTCCCCGACGCTGCCCAGATACTCCGGATGACCGTCGTGGGAGGCGGCGAGCGCGGCGTCCACCGGGGAGTGCCAGGTGCCGTAGGGGGCGGACACGGTCGTCGTCTGCTGCTGCCGCATCGCTCACGCCCTCTGCAAGAAGTGGTCGAGCACCCGGACGCCGAAGTGCAGGGCGTCCACCGGCACCCGCTCGTCCACGCCGTGATAGAGCGCCTGGTAGTCGAAGCCCTCGGGGAGCCGCAGCGGTGAGAAACCGTAGCCCAGGATGCCGAGGCGGGAGAACTGCTTGGCGTCGGTGCCGCCCGACATGCAGTACGGCACCACGTGGCCGCCCGGGTCGAACCGCTCCACGGCGGCGCGCATCGCCTGGTACGTCGGGGCGCCGGGTCCGACCGGCGCCTGGAGCGGAACCTCGCGGTGATGGAACTCCCAGTCCACCTCCGGCCCGGTGAGCCGGTCGAGGGTGGTGCGGAACTCCTCCTCCGCGCCCGGCAGCGTCCGGCCGTCCACATAGGCGGTGGCGCTCCCCGGGATCACATTGATCTTGTAACCGGCTTCCAGGACCGTGGGGTTGGCGCTGTTGCGCACGGTCGGCTCGACCAGGGCCGCGGCGGGGCCCAGCGCGGCCAGCAGCGCGTCGATGTCGAGATCCGGCGCGTCCAGATCGGCCGGATGGCCCCGCAGCGCGGCCAGTTCGGCCAGCGCGGCCTTCACGGTGGGCGTCAGCCGTACCGGCCACTGGTGCTCACCGATCCGGGCCACGGCCGCGGCCAGTCTGCTGACCGCGTTGGCCCGGTTGACCTTCGAACCGTGTCCGGCCCGGCCGTGTGCGGTGAGCTTGAGCCAGGCCGTGCCGCGCTCGCCCGCCGCGATGGGGTAGAGCCGCATCCCGAATCCGGCGTGGAAGGTGAAGGCGCCCGACTCGCTGATGCCCTCGGTGCAGCCCTCGAACAGCTCGGCGTGCTGATCGGCGAGAAAGCCGGAGCCCGCCACGGCGTTGTCCTCCTCGTCGGCGGTGAAGGCCAGCACGATGTCCCGGCGCGGCCGCACCCCCGACCGGGCCCAGGCGCGCACGGTCGCCAGCACCATCGCGTCCATGTTCTTCATGTCGATCGCGCCGCGGCCCCACACCACCCCGTCGCGGACCTCGCCGGAGAAGGGGTGCACGGTCCAGTCGACGGGCTCGGCGGGCACCACGTCCAGATGGCCGTGGACGAGCAGCGCGGGCGCGGCGGAGTCGGTGCCCTCGATCCGGGCGACCACATTGGTGCGCCCCGGCGAGCGCTCCAGCAGGGTGGGGTCGATGTCCACATCGCTGAGCATCTCCGCCACGTACTCGGCGGCCGGGCGCTCGGAGCAGTCGCCGCCACCGCGGTTGGTGGTGTCGATCGCGATCAGCTCGGAGGTGAACCGCACCACCTCCTCGAGCGCCTGTGCATCGATCGCTTCGATCGCCTGGGGACGGTCGGTGTCAGCCATACTGCTCCTCCACCGCGGCCGAGACGACCGTCGTGACCGCCTTGAAGCAGCGGATGCCCTCGTACATGGTGGGTGAGGTGTAGGCGACGCGGCGCTCACCGCTGGGCTCCACCCCCGGCACCACACTGGCCGCGCCCACCAGATGCGCGGCGTCGAACTCCAGCTCCACCGTGAACGGACCACCGCGCACGGGCACATGGCGCACCGCCAGCGCCGCCGCCTCCCGTGCCGCCTCCCGGATGTCCGCGGCGGTGCGGGCGGGGGTGCGGCACACCGCCGCATAGCGCGACACATAGTCCTTGACGGCGACCGAACGGGCCGCGGGCGCATAGCCCTTGGCGTCCTCGCAGGTGCGGTCGTCCCCGGTCACCAGCACCACCGGCACCCCGTACTCGGCGACGACCAGGGCATTGAGCCGGCCCTCGCTCGCGGGCACACCGTCCACCCACACCCCGGTGATGGAGTTGGCCAGATAGGTGTGGGCGAGGACGCCCTCGGTGCCGGCGCCGGTGTGATAGCCGACGAACGCGATCCCGTCCACATCGCCGTGCTGCACCCCCTCGACCATGCTCAGGCTCTTGTGCCGGCCGGTGAGCATCTGGGCCCGCTCGTCCAGCTCCTCCAGCAGCAGATTGCGCATCGTCCAGTGCGCCTCGTTGATGAGGACGTCGTCCGCGCCCCCGTCGAGGAACCCGGCGACCGCTGCGCTCACATCGGACGTGAACAGACGGCGGCAGCGCTCCCACTGCGGGGTGCCGGGCAGCACATCCGCGGGCCAGGTCACGCCCGTGGCGCCCTCCATATCGGCGCTGATGAGGATCTTCACGACTGTCCCCGCTCCTCCCAGGTCACTGCGCTCACCTTCTCACCTGCCCCCCAACATGCCCGGGGCACGCTGCCAACTTTGCTCCCTGTGTCTTCTTGTCATGATCACGGAACTCCTAAGGTCTCCTTACCTCGGACCTAAGGCCCCTCCTGGGCGGCAAGATGCGCAAGCCTCCCCATGTGGCACCCCCACCTTGGACACGACGCTGGAAGCAGCACAGCAAGAGACCAGCTCGTCCAAGGAGACCGTCATGCTGCACCACGAATTCCAGGCTGCCCGCCAGGCCGCCGTCCTCGCCCGCGCCAGGCAGCGCTGCCTGGTCCGTGCGGCCCAGCAGGCCGCGAAGGCGGTACGTACCACCGCCGACAGCACCTGCGGTGCCGACAGCCGCAAGCACTACTTCCGACTCTGGCGACGCGCGTGAGACGTCCGTCGCCGACCCCGCGCCGTGTGACGGAGCACGGGCATCGCGTGGCCGAGCACCCGGATGCTGCGGCGGTCACTGTCCCTCACCTCGTACGACATGCGATGCTCGGCACCGTGCACAGCAGTCACACAAGCCCTGTTTTCGTGGGCCGCAGCGCCGAACTCACCGCTCTCGACGAGGCCCTTTCCCGGGCGAACGCCGGAGAGCCCCGCGCCCTCTTCGTGGGCGGCGAGGCCGGCGTCGGCAAGACCCGGCTGATGCAGGAGTTCCTCGGCCGGGCCGCCGCGGGCGGGGCCGTCGTCGCCCTGGGCGGCTGCGTGGAAACCGGCGCCGACGCCCTGCCGTACCACCCCGTCTCGACCGCCCTGCGCTCCCTGCGCCGCCGGCTCGGCGCGGAGCTTGACGCCGCCATCGCCGGCCAGGAAGGCGAGTTGGCCCGGCTGCTGCCCGAGCTCGGCGAGATGGACCGGGGACGCCCCGAAACCGAGGGCCGTGCCCGGCTCTTCGAGCTCACCGTCCGCCTCCTCGAGCACCTCGCCGCGGACCGGACCCTCGTTCTGGCCTTGGAGGACCTGCACTGGGCCGACCGCTCCACCCGCGAGCTGCTCAGCTATCTGCTGCGCGCCCTCACCCACAGCCGCCTGCTCATCGTCGCCACCTACCGCGCCGATGACCTGCACCGCCGCCACCCGCTGCGCCCCGCCCTCGCCGAGTACGAGCGGCTGCGCACCGTCACCCGCCTCGAACTGCCCCGCTTCGAACGCACCGAGGTCCGTCGCCAGCTCGCCGCCATCCGCGGCGAGGCCCCGCCCGAGCAGGTGCTGGACCGGGTCTTCGAACGCTCCGAGGGCAATGCGTTCTTCGTCGAGGAGCTGGCCTACGGCATCCTCGAAGGCTCACCGGGCGGCATCAGCGACTCCCTTCGCGACCTCTTGCTGGTCCGCGTCGAGGCGCTGCCGGACGAGGTGCAGCGCGTGGTGCGGATCGCCGCCGAGGGCGGCTCCGAGGTGGAATTCCGGCTGCTGGCCACTGTCACGCGCCTCACCGAGGACGAGCTGATCGAGACCCTGCGTACCGCTGTGGGCGCCGCCGTCCTCCAGCCCTCCGAGGAGGGCGAGTCCTTCCGCTTCCGGCACGCCCTGATGCGCGAGGCCGTGGCCGGCGACCTGCTGCCCAGCGAGCGCTCCCGGCTCAGCCGCCGCTACGCCGAGGCGCTGGAGGCCGACCCCACGCTCGTACGGTCCGAGGAGCGGGCCGGGCGGCTGGCCGGCTACTGGTTCGACGCCCGCGACCCCGCCAGGGCGCTGCCCGCCGTGATCGCCGCCGCGGCCGCCGCCCGCGGCCGACACGCGTTCGCCGAGCAGCACCAGCTGCTGGAGCGGGCCATGGAGTTGTGGGACGACGTCCCCGAGGAGCTGCGCCGCGAGACGATGCGGCAGGGCATCGAGAACGGGCTGGCGTCGGCCAGCTACCCGGACATGCCGGGCGACTTCGTGGACCTGCTCGCCGCGATCAGCGTCGCCGCGCGCCTCGCGAGCGAGCGGGAGCGGGCGCTCGCCCTCGGCAAGCGGGCGCTGCGCGAGCTGGAGGGCGACCCCCTGCGGGCGGCCTGGTTCTGGATGGAGCGGTACCAGCTGGTGCGAGACCTGTCCCGCTCCGACGGCTGGGACGAGATCTCCCAGGCCCAGAAGCTGGTCAAAGACCTGCCGCCGTCCGTCGTACACGCCGAGGTACTGACGTATGCGGCGCACTGGTACATCGTGCACCAGCCGGCGCCGAGCGCCCTCGAGACCGCGGAACAGGCGGTGGAGCTCTGCCGGATAACGGGCGCCGACATCATCGGACTCGCCGCCCAGCACACCCTGGCCTGGCTCACCATCCACTCGGGCAACGTCGAGGCCGGGCTCGAGCGGGCCCGCGAGGTGTGCGCCCGGGACCTGGAGCCGGGCAACGCCAACGTCCTGCTGCGCGGCTACGGCAACCTGGCCACGGCACTGCACGGCCTCGGACGCTACGCAGAGGCCGTCGAGACCGCCGAGGAGGGCAGTGGCCTGGCCGAGCGGCACGGGCTGCCGAACACCGCCTCGTACATCGACAGCAACCTCGCCGAATCCCTCATCCACCTCGGCCGCTGGGCCGACACCGACGAAGTCGTCGAGCGGGCCCTCGGCCGCCGTGGGGTGAGCGTCCGCATGCGGGCGCTGATCGCCGAGCGGAGGGCCGAACTGGCTCTGGCCCGGGGTGCTTACGACGAAGCCCGGCGCCGGATGGAGGAGGCCGGCAGCAGCACCACCGGCCCCTACCCGGAGCCACAGCACACCCTGGCCGTCGGCCGCATGGCCATCGCGCTGGCGGCCGCCGACGGCCGGATTCTCGACGTCCGCTCCCTGCTGGAGACGGCGGTCGGCGAGGCCATCCCCTTCGGCCATCACCGCTACGGCTGGCCCCTGTTGTACGAGGCTGCGGCGGCGGAGGCGCGGGCCCGCGGGCTCACGGTGGCCGAGCCGGGGCGCGAGGCGGCGGTGGAGCGGATCCGCAAGGCGATGGAAGGCCAGCCCCAATTCGTACCGTTGTGGGCCGCGCAGGCCCTGATGATCCAGGCCGAGCTGCTCACCGCCGAGGGCCGGGACGCCACCGCCCGCTGGACGAAGGCCGTCGCCGCCACCGAGCAGCTGGAGGCCCCGCTGCTGCTGGCCACCGCCCGGTTGCGACTCGCGGAGGCCCTGATCACCCAGCGCCGCACCGGGTCCCGCGAAACGGCCGGTGATCTGCTGCGGCAGGCCGAGGCGGTAGCGCGCGAGCTGGGCGCAGCGCCACTCGAGGCGGAGATCACCACGCTGGCCGGCCGCGCCCGGATCCCGCTGCGGCAGGCCGACGCGGAGACGGCCCCGCCCCCGACGCCGGCGGCGGCGCTGGGCCTGACCGCCCGGGAGCGGGACGTGCTGCGGCTGGTCGCCGCCGGGCGGAGCAACCGGCAGATCGCGGAGGAGCTGTTCATCTCACCGAAGACAGCGAGCGTGCACGTCTCCAACATCCTGGCCAAGCTGGGCGCTTCAGGCCGAGGGGAGGCCGCGGCCATCGCGCACCGGCTGGGGGCCTTCGAGTAGCCGCGCAGGACGCTCTCTCCCCGAGAAGGACGGGTTGTCACCAGGTCCGGAGCACGCCGGAGAACTCTTCCGGATTCCTGTCACATCTGCGTACGCCGCTCCGTCAGTGTGGTGAAGACGCCAACCAGGCGGAAACGAAGGAGCGCAGCCATGACGAACACCTCCATCTCCCGGATGCCCAACCCGGCCGAGTTCGTGCCCGAGTTGAACGACATCAGCGCCGCCCTCTTCCGGGCCACGGGCAACCAGTCGGTGCCGCGCACCACGATGAACCTCGTCCACCTGCGCGCCGGACAGATCGTCGGCAACACCTACCTGACGATCCTGAACACCGGCTTCCTGCGCAAGGCCGGAGAGTTCGAGGAGCGCATCACCGCCGTGTCCTCCTGGCAGGACGCCCCGTACTTCACCGACGCCGAGCGCGCCGCCCTCGCCTTGGTGGAGGCCACGCTCCAGCCCGCCCCGCACGGCAAGGAGCGCGTCTCCGACGAGTTGTACACCGAGGTGGCGAAGCACTACGACGAGAAGGCGCTGGCCACCCTGACCATCGCGATCGGCCAGATCAACTTTTTCATCGCCCTGGCCGTCATCGGCAAGCCGCAGCCGGTCAGCTCCCTCGCGGACGAGCAGTGGGACTGACCTGACCGTCAGCGGGGTCGGCCGATCCGGCGACGCGGGGGGCCACATGGTCGTCGACGAACCAACAGACGCCCTTCGCCATGGTTGCGGCCCGCGCAGACACCGGACTCATGTGTCGCCGCTCGGGGCCGTGGCCGACGGCAGTCGCCCGACGGCACATGCCCCGTGCGTGGTGTCCGCGAAGTGGAGGGTGCCGCCATGGCGGACCGCGATCTCGCGGGCGATGGCCAGGCCGAGCCCGGCTCCGCCGGACTTCCGGGTGCGGGCGTCCTCCAGCCGGCTGAAGCGCTTGAAGACCCGTTCCCGGTCCGCCGCGGGGATTCCGGGGCCGTCGTCGCGGACCTCGAACACAACGGTTTCCCCGCCCTCGCGGCACTCGGTACCGACCGTGACCTCGACCGTGGTGCGGGCGTAACGACAGGCGTTGCCCAGCAGATTGCGCAGCAGCCGTTCGAGCTGGGGGTCGCTGCCCCGGACCCAGGCCGACGGGTCGTCGACGGCGCAGCGGATGTCGAGCGGGCGGGGGTGGCGCAGATGCCGGTGTTCCACGACCAGATCGTGGGCGAGGTCGGTGAGGTTCACCTTCATGTCGGCGGCGGGCGCGCCGCCGTCCAACTGGGCCAGCAGCAGCAGGTCGTGGCTGAGGTTCTGAAGCCGCACGATGTCCCGCAGGGCGTCGCGTACCCGGGCCTCCCAGTCGACGCCGTCCGGGTGCGTCAGGGACGATTCGAGGGAGGCCCGCAGCCCGGCGAGGGGGCTGCGCAGTTCGTGGGAGGCGTCGGCGACAAACCGCTGCTGGAGTTCGGCCGCCCGCTCCAGCCGGTCCAGGGTCGTATTGATACTGCGGGCGAGCCGGGCGATTTCATCGGCCGAATCCGAGACCGGCACCCGACGGCCCAGCGACCGGGCCGTGATGTCCTCGAGATCCCGGCGGATGGCCTCGACGGGGCGCAGCGCCCGGTCCGCCGCTGTCCACGCGGTGACGGCAAGGGTCACGACGACGAGGGATCCCCAGAACGCCAGGCCCCACCCGAGGCCGGCCAGGTACCCGAACGCGGATCCGCCGGTCTCGACCGACCACCAGAGTTCGGCGGCGAAGAGGAAGGCCGTGGCGGCGGCGACCACGAGCGCGAAGCGCAGTCGCAGGGACAGCGCCCGTCGGGCGGGCCGCGTGAACGCCCACACCGCGGCACCGACGATCAGCATGACGGCCGGACCCCCGACCTCGGGCCTCCGTACCAGCTCCATGACATCCACGGACGGCAGACACACGGTGGCCGCGATCAGCAGCCAGGTCGCGGTGAGTCCGGCCCGGACGGCGGCGTGTACCCGCGGCGTGATCGCCTTGCGCCGCGGGCGTGCCGCCCGGCTGTCCGGCGCTTCAGACGCCATGGCCGGTCATCCGGTAGCCGATGCCCCGGACCGTCTCGATCGACGCGCGGCCGAAGGGTGTGTCGATCTTTCGGCGCAGGGCGCTCACATACACCTCGACAATGTTGAGATCGCCTTCGAAATCCGCCGACCAGACCTGATCGACGATGTCTATCTTGGGTACGACTTCACCGGCCCGCCGCGCGAGGCATTCGAGCACCGCGAACTCCTTGGCGGTCAGTGCGATCCGGACATCGCCGCGGCCGCTGGACCGGTTGGCGGGATCGATCCACAGGTCGCCGATGCGCAGCACGGTGCGGGTCCGGGCTCCTCCGCGGCGGAGCAGGGCCCGCAGCCGGGCCTCGAGCACCACATACGAGAAGGGCTTGGCCAGGAAGTCGTCGGCGCCGGTGTCCAGCGCCTCGGCCTCGTCGTACTCGCCGTTCTTGGCGGTCAGCATGAGGATGGGCGTCTCGATGTCCTCCGCCCGGAGCCTGGCGCAGACCCGGTATCCGTTCAGGCCGGGCAGCATGATGTCGAGCACGATCGCCTGATACGGGTTCTGGCGCGCCATGTGCAGGCCGACCAGGCCGTCATGGGCCACGTCCACCGCGTATCCGGCCGCTGCCAGGCCCCTTTTCAGGGCGACCGCGAGCCCTTCCTCGTCTTCCACCACCAGTAGCCGCACCGCCTCAGTATCCACAGCCGTTCCCGCCGTCCCTGAAGAGGACTTCAGGATCCTTCAGCGTCGTCTCAGCAGCTCCGGGTGAGCATCGGGCCGTTCCCCGCCTGCCCTTACGGCCCTTGAGGTGACCTATGACCACCGCCCCTGTCCTCAGCCCCGATTCGGTCCGCGGCGCTCCGGAGACCTCCGTGCGGCCGCGGCCCCGTGGCCGACGGGTGGCTCTGGTGGTGGCCGTGGTGACGACGCTCGCCGCCGTCGTACAGCAGGTGCTGCACGCGGTGGGCGTCGCCGGCGGGCAGCCCTGGCCCTGGCTGCCGGTCGCGGCCCCGGCGTGGCTGCTCGTCGGAAGGGGCCCGCGGGCGGCGAACGATCCACCGCCCGTGGTCACTCGGGCCATCGACCGGCTGAGGCGGATACCCGCGTGGGCGGGTGCCGCCGCGGTCCTGGCCTTGGCCGCCGCCGTGTGGGCCGGTCTTCAGGACCACGAGCCGCTGATCGGTCACGAGGAGGCGGTGTACGCGAACAAGGCCCGCTCCTGGCTCGACGGCACCCCGGACGCGGGCTGGGGCAGCTACCGCCCGGTGGGGCTCCCCGCGCTCGGCCGGATCGCCCTGGCCGTGCACCACGACGTCGGGGCGTTGCGGGTGACGGCACTGCTCCTGACCCTGTTCACCCTCACCACGACGTATGTGGTCGCCGCTCGGCTGACCACTCCCCGACGGGCCGTGGTGGTGGCGCTGCTGCTCCTCAGCGGGCTGGGCTTCCTGCGCCGCGTCCCACTGTTCCTCAATGACATCGGCGCCACGGGCCTGCTCCTGATCGTGGTCTGGCTGCTCGTCCGCGCACAGGAGAAGCCCGGTTCACGCGCACTGGCGCTGGTGCCCCTCCCCGCACTCGCGGCCTTCTATCTGCGGTACGGCGTGGTGGGCACCCTCGCGGCCGTCGCCGTCGCCGCGGTCCTCGCCTACGGTCCCCGGGCCTGGCTGGCCCAAGGGCGTCGACTGGCCCTGGGCGCGGGCGTCTTGCTCGCCGGGCTCGTACCGCACTTCATCTACGCCACCGAGGTCACCGGCAGCCCCCTCGGCCTGATCTTCTCCGCGACCGAGCATGCCGGCCGGGCCTATGTGGGCGACGGTCTCGTGTACTACCTGGCCGTCTTCCCGTACCGGCTGGCCGGCGACCTCGGCGGCGTCGTCATGGCCGCGGGGCTGTGGGGCCTGGGCGCCGCGATCCGGCGGCGTCGCGGCGCCCGGCGTACGGGGGCGGCCACGTCGCGGCCCGGCGACCGGCGCCGGGTGTTTCTCGGCCTGGCCGCGGTCCTCACCTTCGTACTGCTCGGCCTGGCCACGGACGGCGAGCCCCGCTTCGTCTACCTGCCCGTCGTCCTGCTGACCGTCCTCGGCGTACAGACCCTCGCCGAGTCGGCCGGCCGCTGGTCCGCGACCCTGCTCACCGCCCTCGCCGCCCTCGCCGCCGTCACCGTGCCGGCGACCGCCCAGTACGTGGCGCACGAAGCGATGCCGGGCCCGACCGCCCAACGCGTCTCGACCCTCGCCGTGGCCCGGCAGCTCGCCGATGACCGCCCCTGTCTGCTGGTCACCGGCTACGAGCCCGACATGGGCTGGTACTCCGGCTGCGACGCGGTCACCTTCGGCCAGTACCGGCGGATGGCGCCGGCCTCCGGGGCCGAGGTGAGCCTCATCCTGTTCGAGCGGGGTCGGCTACAGCCCGGCCCGGCCTCCTTGCGGCGCCTCATCGGCGGGCGTGCCACCACGGTCCGTGAGATTCCCACCGAGGGCTCCCTCGGTGCGGCCACGGTCATCACCCTGCGCGCCGAGCGGCCGGGGCGACCACGAACCACTGCGCCGGCAGGTCGATCCGTGTCCCGTCCGGCCAGTACTCGGTCTGCGGCAAGGTAGTGAGCCCGTGGGCCGGCACCGTCAGGCCCGCCTCGCGCAGCAGCTCCGGTATCTCCGCGGTTCGCGCGTCGGCGGGGCGCAGGCCGTGGTCGAACACCCGGCGGAGCTTCGTCGGCGGGCCGCCGGGGGCCTGCGCGGCCTTCCGCAGAACGGTCTTGGACTCCTCGGTCAGCTCGGCCACGAACGCCCGGCCGCGCCGCCCCAGCAGGGTGGCCACCGCCTCGGCGACCGGCCGCCGGTCGGGCGGGTCGCTCTGGTGGATGACGGCGCGCATATAGACGTTGACGTCGCCCAGCCGCTCGTGGAGTTCCCGTACGCGCTCGGTGTCGGTCAGGTTGAGTTGGTCGAACTCCGCCACCTGCTCCGTATCGGCGCCCCGTGCGTGTTCGATGGCCGCCCTGGACAGGTCCACGCCGATGGCGCGGGGGAAGCGGGTGGCCAGATAGCGGGTCTGGGTGCCGTTGCCGCAGCCGAGGTCGACGATCGGCAGCGAGAGGTCCGCGTACGGCTCCAGCAGCTCCATGTGCGGGGCCGCGCTCAGCGACGGATCCGCGTCCCAGATGGCCTCCCCCGGCTCCTGCGAGGTCTCCTTCCAGTAGCTCTCCCACGCTTGCCTGTAGCGCTCCGACACGCTCATCGCCGCTCCCCGGGTCCGACTCGGCCGACACCATGACGTGCTGCCCGCTGCCTACTCCCACCGCCCGGAGCGGACAAGTGTTGCGGCGCACAACGGTCCGCTCCCCCGGAATCCTTCACGCCATGTCCGCACGCTCAGACCGCCGGGCGCGGCAGCGCCTGCTCGAACCACACGGTCTTGCCGCGCCCCGAACGGCTGGTGCCCCACTCCCGGGCCAGCGCGCTGAGCACCCGCAGCCCCCGGCCGCACTCGTCCTCGCGGCCCGCGCTCAGCAGCGTGGGCAGTTCGTGGTCGTCGTCCGAGACCTCGCACAGCAGCGCCTCGGTACGCACCAGACGCAGCACCACATGGTGGGTGTGGGCGTGCCGTATCGCATTGGTCACCGCCTCGCTCACCAGCAGTTCGGCCGTCCCCGCGGCCTCGCCGAGCCCCCAGCGGTCCAGCCGCTCCCGGACCAGCCGACGGGCCCGCCCGACCTCCTGGGGATCCAGCGCCAGCCGCCACTGGGCGACATGGTCGGCCGGGATGCCGTTCAACCGGGCCATCAGCAGCGCCACATCGTCCTTGCGGCCATCGCGGGGGTTGAGGGCGCGGATGATGGTGTCGCAGGCGTCGTCCATGGACGCGGCCGGATGCGCGGCGGATTCGCACAGCGCCGCGAGCCCCGCCCCGATGTCCTGGCCGCGCACCTCGACCAGCCCGTCGGTGCACAGCACCAGCCGGTCGCCGGGCGCCACCGTGACCCGCGCCGTCTCGAACGGCACTCCGCCGACCCCTATGGGCGCCCCGGTCGGCAGCTCCAGCAGCTCGCTGCGGCCGTCCCGGGCGCGCACCAGCACCGGCGGGATATGACCGGCGTTGGCGATCAGCAGCTCGGAGCGGATCGGGTCGTAGACGGCGTACAGACAGGTGGCGAGATAGTGCTCGCCGAGCCGCTGCGCCAGGTCGTCGAGGTTGCGCAGCAGTTGGGCGGGCGGCAGGTCGAGGGCGGCCATGGTCTGCACGGCGGTGCGTAACTGGCCCATCATCGCGGCCGAGTTCAGCCCGTGTCCCATGACGTCGCCCACCACCAGGGCGGTGCGCGAACCGGGCAGCTTGATGCTGTCGAACCAGTCACCGCCGACCCGGCCGAGCCGGGTGCCGGGCAGATAGCGGGTGGCGGTGTCGCAGCCCGCCATCCGCGGGGTGACCTGCGGCAGCATGCTGTCCTGGAGTGTCTCGGCGACGTTCTCCTGGAAGGTGTACATCCGGGCGTTGTCCAGCACAAGACCGGCGCGGGCGGCGAGTTCGGCGCCGGTCGTCCGGTCCATGTCGTCGAACAGCTCCCGCCCGGGACGGCGCAGCAGCACCATGAAGCCCAGCACCACATTGCGCGCCTTGAGCGGCACGATCAGCACCGATCGGCCGTTGATCAGCGGTCGCAGATCGCGCTTCTCGAACTGTCCGGCGATCCGGTCCCCGATCTCCTCGCCGAGGTGCGGGATCAGCACCGGCTCACCGGTGACCATGCACTGGAAGAACGGGGTGTGTTCGGGGAAGGCGATGCTCTCGCCGACCGGCACCGTGTCGTCCCAGCGGCCCGGTTCGTCGTTGTGCTCGACCCAGACGCGGTGCCAGACGGTGGTGACGTCGGGCGGGCCGTCGGGGAAGCCCTCGCCCGCGAGCACCTGGGCACGCAGATGTGTCCCGGCGAAGTCCGCGAAGCGGGGGACGGCGGCGCTGGTGACCTCGCGGATGGTACGGGAGAGGTCCAGGGAGCTGCCGATGCGGCCGCTGACCTCGTTGAGGAACTCCAACCGTTCGCGGACCGCGGCGTGTTCGAGGTCGATCTCCTCGGCTTCGGCGAGCGGGGCGGGCGCCTGGGAGTCAACGAGGCTGTGTGGATGGGGCCGTGCGCCGTCCGTGATCTCCACGCGCTGCCGGACCGCCTCCTGGCGCGCCTGGCGCTCGCGGTAGCGGGGCATGCCCCAGTCCGGGGTCACCGGCACCCGCTCATGGTGGCTGATCTCCAGGACGGGATAGCCGAGGTCAAGGACCTGGGACACGATCCGGCCGATCGCGGCCGGGCCCATATTGGGCAGGATGTCCGGCAGTCGGCCCGCCAGCCGCTCGGCGTCCGGGAACTCGGTGTGCAGCGCGAAGCCGGGCGTGAACCGCTGCTGCTCCCCTGCCGTGTCCGCGCCGGATCCCGCCGCCTCCGCGCCGAGCGCGGCGGTGTCGGCCGCCAGCACCAGCAGCCGTTCAGGCCCCGGCCCCACCAGCGGATACGCCCACCACAGCAGATCGGCCCGATGCCGCGCCGGGTCCCCCATCCGGGCGCGGCCCGCGGTCGGATAGCGGACCGGTCCGTGTCGCGATTCCTCGAGACCGGGGTGGTCACCGGGGACGTCCACGCCGCGCAACGCGCCCGAGACCGGCATCAGATCCGCCGCGGGACGGCCGACGGCCTGGTCACGGGCGCGTCCGAAGAGCCTGCGCGCCCCCGAACTCCAGTGGGTGACCAGCCCCTCGGTGTCCACCACGACCACCGCGAGCGGCATCCTCCCCGGTACGGCGCCACGCCGCCGCGGCACGGCGGGCGCGCCGCCCCGCTCGTCGTCGCCGTGCGACGTGCCATGCTCCATCGGCGCAAGCTCCTTCGCACGCAAGATCTCCGACACCGCTCCTCACCGTACGACCGTGATGGCCGCCCGTGGGGGGCAATACCCGAATAGGTGTCATGTGCGGGGGAGCGCCCCGGACCGTCCGGCGCCGTGCCCGGAATACGGACCCGGTCCGCGCGGGGCCCCGGCATCCGGGGAACGCGAACGCCGCCGGGGCACCCCGGTCGGGGGTCGCTTCCCGGCGGCGCCGACGAGCCGTCGAAGACGGGACGTCAGTCCTCGTGACCCAGCTGGAGGTCGCGTTCGGTACGGCCGCCGCCCGCCACCTGGAGCACCGTCGCCACCGGCGGATAGCCCGCGGCGATCACCGTGTACTCGCCCGCCGACAGGTCGATGAAGCGGAAGGCGCCGTCGGTTCCGGTCGTGGCCGTGTCGACGACATTGCCCGCCGCGTCCAGCAGCGTGACCCGCGCGTCCTCCACCGGGCGGCCGCCGCCCGCGCGGACCACACCGCGCAGCACCGCACCGCCCGCCAGCTCGATGTCCTGCCGGGTCTCCCGCGCGGCCTGCACGGTGACCGGCAGGGCCGCCGGGCGGAACGCGGGGGCGCTCGCGGCGAGGGTGTACTCCCCCGCCACCAACTCGGCCATCACATAGCCGCCTTCGCGGCCGCTGCGGGTGGAGGCGACCACTTCGCCGCGTACGTCGGTCAGGGTCACCGTGGCCTCCCGGACCGGGGTGCCGTCCGCGGTGAGTACGGCCCCGGCGAGCCGTCCCGCGCCGCCCAGCACCACGTCCAGCTCGACCGGGCGCTCGCCGACCGTGACACTGACCGCCCGGGGCTGGTGCCCGCCGGCCGCCGCGATCAGGACGTACGAACCGCTGCCCGGTGTGCTCAGCGCGTACCGGCCGTCCTCGCCGCTCGCACCGCGCCCGATCTGACGGCCGCCCACGTCGATGAGGGTGAGGGCGGCCCGCGGAACCGTTGTGCCGTCGTGGTGCTGGACGGTGCCGCAGACCGGGACGCCCGCGGTGGGCGGCGGCGCGGCGGAGGCGGCGGCGTGCCGCGGCGCCGTGCCCGTGCGCGCCGCCGGTACGACGGGGTCTGGCTGGACGGCAAAGTCGGTGTGGGACACCAGAGGTTTCTCCTTCAGCAGGAAGGCGAGCAGGAAGCCCAGGACGAGCACCGGCACGAGATAGAGGAAGATCCGCGGCATGGCGTGGGCGTACGCCGCGATGTACCCGTCGCGGAGGGGACCCGGCATGGCGTGCACCACCTGCGGGGTGACCGACTCGGGGTCGGGCAGTCCGGCCGCGTCCCCGCCCCGGCCGGATGCCGCCCCGGAGGGCAGCTCGACCGTGAGCCGGTCGGCGAGGCGGTTGGCGAAGAGCGTGCCGAAGACGGCCGCGCCGACACTGCCGCCGATCTGCCGGAAGTAGTTGTTGGCGCTGGTGGCCGAGCCGAGGTCGGCGGCGGGCACGGAGTTCTGGACGGCCAGCACCAGCACCGGCAGCACCAGCCCGATGCCGAGTCCGAGGATGCCCATCCACAGGCTGTAGTCCTGCCGGGAGGTGTCCTCGTCCAGCCGGGACAGCAGCCACATGCCGCCCACCGAGATCGCACCGCCGAGGACGGGGAAGACCTTGTACCGACCGGTGGCGCTGATGAGCTGGCCGGAGAGGATCGAGGCCAGCACCATGCCGCCCATCATGGGCACCATCAGCAGACCGGACTCGGTGGCCGAGACCCCGTCGACCATCTGGAGAAAGGTGGGCAGATAGCTGGCGGCGCCGAACAGGGCCACCCCGATGACCGCGCCGATCAGCCCGCTGACGCAGAAGACCGCATCGCGGAACAGCCGCATGGGGATGATCGGTTCGGGGGCGATGCACTCCACGACGACGAAGAGGACCGCCGAGCCGAGGGCGCCGAGCGCGAGCCCGAGGATGACGCGGTCGCCCCAGGCGTACTCCGTACCGCCCCAACTGGTCAGCAGCACCGCGCAGGTGGAGAACACCGACAGGAACAGCGCGCCCAGGAAGTCGAAACGGGCCCGGCGGGGCGCTTCGGGCACCCGGAGGACCATGGCCACCACGGCCAAAGTGACCAGGCCGAAGGGGACGTTGACATAGAAGCACCAGCGCCAGGAGGCATGGTCGGTGAAGAAGCCGCCGATCAGCGGTCCGGCCACCGAGGCGAGGCCGAACGCGGCACCGATGAGCCCCATGTAGCGACCGCGTTCCCGCGGCGGCACGATATCGGCCATGATCGCCTGAACACCGATCATCAGCCCGCCCGCGCCCACGCCCTGGACCGCGCGGAAGACGATCAGCTCCTCCATGGTGCGCGACCAGCCCGCCAGCGCGGACCCGGCGATGAAGACGACGATCGCGAAGATGAAGACGCTCTTGCGGCCGATGAGATCGCCCAGCTTGCCGTAAAGCGGCAGCACGATGGTGACGGCGAGGAGGTAGGAGGTGACGGTCCAGGACATCTTGTCCAGACCGTGGAGTTCACCGACGACCTCGGGGAGGGCGGTGGCCACGATGGTCTGGTCGAGCGCCGCGAGCAGCAGCGCCAGCATCAGCCCGAAGAAGACCGTCCGGACCCGGGCCGGACTGAGCGGGGCCGCCGCGGCAGGGCCATCAGCCGCGGGGGGCGGCGGGCCGTCCGCCTCGAGGACCGGGGCGGGCGCGTAGCCGGAGGCGGGAGTGTCCGCGGGCCCGTGCCCGTCGGCCTCCCCGGCCCCGCCCGCCCCTTTCGCCAAGGTGGTCCCGGTGGTCTGGCCCACGTCCTGCTCCCCTCATCACGCCTGCGCCGCCGCCCATTTCTCGCATTACGCGTCACAACCGGCAAACCACGACGAATCGTCGATGAGGGGGATGAGGGGACATTCTCCCCGGTGAGAGTGTGTGCGGGCGTTATGCCGCACCGAGGGGGAAACCACCCGAACCGGTGACCGCGGCAGCCGTCCCCTGACGAGGCGGACCGGCCGCGGCCACATGAATCCAGGCGTGAAAGCGGGGCGTTACTCGGAGCCCTGGGCGACGGCCTCCGCCGCCAGCTTCTCCAGCAGCTCGTCGTAGATACGGGCGAGGCCCTTGGGGGCGAAGGTCCGCTCGAAGAAGCCGCCGATGCCGCCCGCCCCGTTCCAGACCGAGGTGACAACGACCCGGGAGCGGCCCTCGCCCGCCGGGGTCACCGTCCAGGTGGTCACCATCGAGGAGTTGCGGTCCTTCTCCACCAACTGCCCGTCGGTGGGCTCGGAGACCTCCAGCAGACAGTCGCGCACCCGCTTGCTGGTGGCCTGGAGCTTCCAGTGGACCACGGTGCCCTCGCCGTCGCCGCCCTCGCGCACCTCGTACTCACTGAAGTGCCGCGGAAGCAGCCGAGGGCGGGTCTCGCGGTAGTCGGCGAGTGCGTCGAACACATCCTCGGGCTTGCCCGTGACGATGCGCTCCGTGGTGGCCTCGACCTGCCCCATTGCTCTTCCTCCGTGTCGACCGTGAACCGGTGCGGCGCCCGGCTGACCGCCGCGCCCCTGGCTGCGGCAAGCCAACCACCTCCGGGGCGACCACCCAAATCCAGGGTTGACGGAACCGAATGAAACATGTGTTCTATTACGGTACGAGCGAGACCCGGAGGTGCGTGCCATGCGCTGGGACAACCTGACCAACGACACCGAAGCGGGCGCTCCGGCCCTGTTCGCGGCGAACGCGGTCACCACCCGCACGTTCGACACCCCGGAGTTCCGCGGCATCACCTTCCACGAGATCCGGGCCCGCTCGATCGTCAACCGGGTGCCGGGCGCCTCCCGGATGCCCTTCGAGTGGACGGTGAATCCGTACCGCGGCTGCACCCACGCCTGCGTCTACTGCTTCGCCCGCAAGACCCACGGCTATCTGGATCTCGACACCGGGCTGGGCTTCGACTCCCAGATCGTGGTGAAAGTCAACGCCCCGGAGCTGCTACGCCGGGAGCTGGCCTCGCCCCGCTGGCGCGGCGACCACATCGCCATGGGCACGAATGTGGACTGCTATCAGCGGGCCGAGGGCCGTTATCAGCTGATGCCCGGCATCCTCTCGGCCCTGGCCGAGCGCGCCAACCCGTTCTCGATCCTCACCAAGGGCACGCTGATCCTGCGCGATCTGGAGCTGCTGCGCCGGGCCGCGCGGGTCACCGACATCGGCGTCTCGGTCTCGGTGGGCTTCACCGACCGCGAGCTGTGGCGCACCGTCGAGCCCGGCACCCCCTCCCCCGAGCGGCGGCTGGACGTGGTGCGCACCCTGACCTCCCACGGCATCCCGTGCGGGGTGCTGATGGCCCCGGTGATCCCGTTCCTCGGCGACTCCCCCGAGCAGCTGCGCGCCACCGTGCGGGCCATCGCGGAATCCGGGGCGACCTCGGTGACCCCGCTGGTGCTGCATCTGCGGCCGGGCGCCCGCGAGTGGTTCACCGCCTGGCTCACCGAGCACCACCCACGGCTGCTGCGCCGGTACGACGCCCTGTACGAGGGCGGCGCCTACGCCCCGAAGTGGTACCAGCGGCGGATCACCGGCATGGTCCACGACCTGGCCGCCGAGTACGGCATCGGGCCCTACGAACCGGGCGCGCACCGCAATCTCCCCGCACATGAGCCCGAGCCGCCCGCCGCACCGGAACCGGCCCAGCTGACCCTGTTGTGAGCGATGGTCCCGGTGAACGACGCACTCATGCCGCCTACGGTGGACGCCATGAACGGGGTACGGGTACGGGAGATGACCGAGGCGGACATCGACGCCGTGGCGGCGGTACGGGTGCGGGGCTGGCAGGACGCGTACGCGGGGCTGATGCCGCAGTCGTATCTGGACGGAATGAGCGTCGAGGAGGACGCCGAGCGGCGGCGGGAGTTCTTCTCACGGGGTGTGGGGGACGTGGTCAACCTGGTGGCGGAGGCGAACGGCGGTGCGGTGGTGGGCTGGTGCTGCTTCGGCCCGTACCGGGACGGCGATGTGCCCACCGGGGACGCCGAGTTGTACGCGCTCTACGTACGCCCCGCGCTGGTGGGCACCGGTCTCGGCCGCGCCCTGCTCGGTGAGTCCCTGGACCGGGTCGGCGAGCGGGGCTTCCCCCGGCTGCGGCTGTGGGTGCTGCGGGACAACGCCCGCGCCCGCCGCTTCTACGAGCGGGCCGGGTTCGCACCGGACGGCGGAGCGGAGGCGTACGAGGTGGACGGGGTGTCCGTACCCGAGGTGCGCTACACACTGCGGCTGGACCCGGCGGCCGGCTGAGGGCCGCCGGAGCGGGAACGCGGAGCCACGCCACGCCGTCATCGTGCGTGCGCCTTGTCCGCCGCACCGGCCGGTCCGCCCCCTCCCCCGCTGATCCGGGCCAGCGCCGCGGCCGCCGCCGCGCTGAGCCGTATGTACGTGCCCGCGGCGGTCAGGGCCGGGATGGCCCGCTCGTCGCCGATCGCGCCCAGCCCCTCCACACAGGCCCGGGCGATCGGCCAGTGGCGATCCCGGGCGGCCAACTGCCGCTCCAGCGCGGCGACCAGGGCGGGCACCGACTCGGGGGCGCGCAGCTCGACCAGCAGCCGGATGGGGTGCAGGGAGTAGGCGGTGCGCAGCGGGTTGGTGGCCAGGGCGGCGGCGGCCCGCGCGGTGCGCGGATCGCCGAGCCGGGCCAGCACCCGGGCGGCGGTCGCACAGCGGGCGGGCTCACGGTAGTTGAGCAGCAGGACGAGCGTTTCGAAGGCCCGGCGGTCGCCCGCGCTGCCGAGGACGAAGGCCGCGGTCTCCCGCGCCCACAGCGGCTGCTCCGGCGCGACCAGGATGCGGGCGAGCTGTTCCCGCGCGGCGGGGGTGCCCTTGCGTACCAGCGAGAGCAGTGAGGCATGGGCCGCTGCCTCCTGCGGTGTGGTGAGCGAGGCCCGTACCCGCTCGGTCAGCGTCCGGAATTCGTCGTCCATGCGAGGTCTCCCCTCCCCGTGAGCCGCGCCACCGCAACGACTCGTCATCCGCTCTGGCATCTTGGTTACCCGAGAGTTAATATGACGACACGAGCAGTACCCCTGCTCGGGCGGCCTGGTGACGCAGCCGCCTTGTGTGACGTCGGTTCGGCAGTACCAGCAGCACGGCATGGCCCCGGGACAGGGCCCGCCATGTGTCTCCCACGGGCAGTTTCCTCCGTGCGGCGCTGTCCGCCAGGGAGCGTGCAAGCCCTTCCGTCGGAGTTGTGTGTCATCCGTTCCTGAGCCCAGCGCATCAGCGGCATGACCGCCAGCTCCCCTCAAGTCGTCACTTCATCCCCGCTTCCGCGGGGAACACCCTCTGGAGTCCGCGATGGACCGTCTCCCACACACCGGCGTCAGCACCACGCCGTCCTCTGATCTCTCCCCCTCTGCGGCCCCGCTCACTACTGTCGCCGTCGTCGGTCTCGGCACGATGGGCACCGGCATCGCCGAAATCCTGGCCCGTGCGGGGCGCGAGGTGATCGGCATCGACATCAGCGAGCACGCCTGTCAACGGGCGGTGACCGCACTGGAGGTCGCCACGTCACGCGCCGTCGAGCGCGAGCGGATCAGCCAGGAGGAGCGGACCGGCATCCTGTCCCGGTTCCGGGTCTCCACCGATCTGCGTACCGCGGCCGATGCGCAGCTGGTGATCGAGGTCGTGCCCGAGGACTACGGCATCAAGCACGAGGTCTTCACCGAGCTGGACGCCGTCGTCAGCCCGAGCACCATCCTGGCGACCGGCACCAACGCGCTGTCGGTGACCCGGCTGGCCGCCGAATCCGCCCGTCCGGAACGGGTCCTGGGCCTGCACTTCTTCAACCCGGCACCCGCCATGAAGCTGGTCGAGATCGTCTCCAGCGTGCTGACCGCGCCCGCGGCCGTCACGGCGGTCACCGAACTCGCCCGCGAGCTGGGCAAGGAGCCGGTGGCGCTCGGCGACCGGCCCGGCTTCGTGGCCGACGGGCTGCTGTTCGGCTATCTCAACCAGGCCGCCGCGATGTACGAGGCCAAGTACGCGGCGCGCGAGGACATCGACGCGGCGATGCGGCTGGGCTGCGGGCTGCCGATGGGCCCGCTGGCGCTGCTGGACCTGATCGGCGTCGACACCGCCCGGACCGTCCTGGAGGCGATGTACGCCGCCTCCGGCGACCGGCTGCACGCGCCCGCGCCCATCCTGGGGCAGCTCTCCGAGGCCGGGCTGACCGGCCGCAAGGCGGGCCGCGGCTTCTACACCTACGAGGCGCCGGGCAGCGGCACCGTGGTCCCGGACGCCGCGACGGCGGACGAGGAGCACGCCACGGACGGCGCGCGCCCGGTGCGCGCGGTCGGCGTCGCGGGCTCGGGCACGATGGCCAGCGGGATCGCCGAGGTCTTCGCCAAGGCGGGGCTCGATGTGGTGCTGGCCGCCCGTACCCAGGAGAAGGCGGACAAGGCGAAGGCCCGGATCGCCAAGTCCCTGGACCGCTCGGTCAGCAAGGGGCGGATGACCCAGGAGGCCCGGGACGGCGCGCTGGCCAGGATCACCCCGGCCGATGCGCTCGACGCCTTCGCCGAAGTGGATCTGGCCGTCGAGGCCGTCGCCGAGGACCTGGACGTCAAGCAGGAGCTGTTCCGGGTGCTGGACAAGGTCTGCAAGCCCGGTGCGGTGCTCGCCACGACCACCTCCTCGCTTCCGGTGATCGCCTGCGCCCGGGTCACCTCGCGTCCGCAGGACGTGATCGGTATGCACTTCTTCAACCCGGCGCCCGCGATGAAGCTGGTCGAGGTGGTGCGTACGGTCCTGACCGCGGACGACGTCCGGGCGACCGCGCACGCGGTCTGCAAGGCGGTGCGCAAGCACCCGGTGGACTGCGGCGACCGGGCCGGATTCATCGTCAACGCCCTGCTGTTCCCGTACCTCAACAACGCCGTGAAGATGGTCGAGGAGCACTACGCCACCCCCGATGACATCGACGCCGCGATCAAGCTCGGCGGCGGCTATCCGATGGGCCCCTTCGAACTGCTCGACGTCGTCGGCCTCGATGTCTCGCTGGCGATCCAGAAGGTGCTGCACCGCGAGTTCCGTGATCCGGGCCTGGCCCCGGCGCCGCTGCTGGAGCATCTGGTCGCGGCGGGCTGCCTGGGGCGCAAGACCGGGCGCGGCTTCCGCGAGTATGCGAGGCGCTGAGTACGACCCGGGGTGGGGCGGCCTGCTGGAGCCCTCTGTCAGTCCGCCCCCGCACCGGCACTCACAAGCGTGTTACGTTCCCCACATGTCCCAGCCCGTGAAGGCCGCTCGTAGCAAGCCCGCGCATTCGTCGCACTCCTCCGAGGGCGGTGAGAGCGCGGGAAGCCGCCGCGCCGCCGCCCAGCGTCTGACCATGCGCCGCAAACTGGCCGCGGCGGCGATGGAGTTGTTCGCGACGCAGGGGTACGAGGCGACGACGGTCGATGAGATCGCGGCAAGAGCGGGCGTGGCCCGGCGTACCTTCTTCCGTCACTTCCGCTCCAAGGAAGAGGCGATCTTCCCGGACCACGACGACACGCTGGTGCGTGCCGCGGCCGTGCTGGACGCGGCCCCGCCGCACGAGAACCCATTGGACACGGTGTGCCGGGGGATCAAGGAGGTCATGCGGATGTACGCGGCCTCCCCCGCGGTCTCCGTGGAGCGCTATCGGCTGACCCGTGAGGTACCCGCGCTGCGGGAGCGGGAGATCGCCTCGGTGGCCCGCTACGAGCGGCTGTTCACCCGCTATCTGCTGGGCCATTTCGACGAGGGCGCCCACCACGACGGCGATGACGACCCCTTGCTGGCGGAGGTGGCCGCCTCTGCGGTGGTCACGGCGCACAACCACGTACTGCGGCGCTGGCTGCGGGCTGGTGGCGAGGGGGATGTGGAGACCCAGCTCGACCACGCCTTCGCCATCGTCCGGGAGACCTTCGGCACCGGCATCGGCGCCGGACGCCCCGCCCCGGGGCGCCAGTCGGCGGCGGTGACGACCCAGGAGGAGGACGACGTAGTGGTGATGGTGGCGCGCACCGACGCGCCGCTGAACGAGGTCATGCGCACCATCGAGCGGGCTCTGAAGCGCTGACGCTCCGCGGGACGTGCCGCGAGGTGTCGCCCTTCGTCCGCGGCCGCGTCGCCCTCACCAAACGCACATAACCGAACACCATCAGCAACGGCCGCCCCATCCGGGGCGGCCGTTCTTGCTCATGCGTGCACCACGGATGACAACTGAGAGAAATTGTTGGCACGCAGTGTCTTGCGGGGTGGCACAGGGTGCCATACGGTGAAGGTGTCCGGACGGCCGGCGTGCTGCACACCCCGCGCGCCGGCTGTCCCCGCAAACCGTATTGCGCGTCCGGACAGCGTCTGCGTCACCAGGCGTCCCCGGCGCTACCCGCGCCCATCGAGCAGCACCTCCGCCGAACCGACGGCACAGCAGCAGCATCACCCGTCACGAGCCCAGCGTTCCCTCAAGCGTCCCCATGCGACGCTTCGCCGGAGGCACCGATGAACGAAATACTTGACGCGATCCTGGCGTCGGACACAGGACCCGAGGACTTCGCCGCACTGCGCATCCCCGAGTCGTACCGCGCGGTGACCGTGCGCAAGGACGAGGCCGACATGTTCGCCGGCCTGACCACCAAGGAGAAGGACCCCCGCAAGTCGCTGCACGTGGACGAGGTCCCGGTGCCGGAACTCGGCCCCGGTGAGGCCCTCGTCGCCGTGATGGCCAGCTCGGTCAACTACAACTCGGTGTGGACCTCCATCTTCGAACCGCTCTCGACCTTCGCGTTCCTGGAGCGGTACGGCAAGCTCTCCCCGCTCGCCAAGCGGCATGACCTGCCGTACCACGTGATCGGCTCCGACCTCGCGGGCGTGGTGCTGCGCACCGGCCCCGGAGTCAACGCCTGGAAGCCGGGCGACGAGGTCGTGGCCCACTGTCTGTCGGTGGAGCTGGAGAGCGCCGACGGCCACGACGACACCATGCTCGACCCCGAGCAGCGCATCTGGGGCTTCGAGACCAACTTCGGCGGCCTCGCCGAAATCGCCCTGGTCAAGTCCAACCAGCTGATGCCCAAGCCCGGACACCTCAGCTGGGAGGAGGCGGCCGCGCCGGGGCTGGTCAACTCCACCGCCTACCGACAGCTGGTCTCCCGCAACGGCGCCGGGATGAAGCAGGGCGACAACGTCCTGATCTGGGGCGCCAGTGGTGGACTCGGCTCCTACGCCACGCAGTTCGCGCTGGCCGGTGGCGCCAACCCGATCTGTGTCGTCTCCTCGCCGCAGAAGGCGGAGATCTGCCGGAAGATGGGCGCCGAGGCGATCATCGACCGCAACGCCGAGGACTACAAGTTCTGGAAGGACGAGCGCACCCAGGACCCGCGCGAGTGGAAGCGGTTCGGCAAGCGCATCCGCGAATTCACCGGTGGCGAGGACATCGACATCGTCTTCGAGCACCCGGGCCGGGAGACCTTCGGCGCCAGCGTCTACGTCACCCGCAAGGGCGGCACCATCACCACCTGCGCCTCCACATCGGGCTATATGCACGAGTACGACAACCGCTACCTGTGGATGTCGCTGAAGCGGATCGTCGGCTCGCACTTCGCCAACTACCGCGAGGCGTGGGAGGCCAACCGCCTGATCGCCAAGGGCAAGATCCACCCCACCCTGTCCAAGACCTACCGGCTCGACGAGACCGGCCAGGCCGCGTACGACGTGCACCGCAATCTGCACCAGGGCAAGGTCGGCGTGCTCGCCCTCGCGCCCGAGGAGGGCATGGGGGTGCGCGACCCGGAGATGCGGGCCAAGCACATCGACGCCATTAACCGCTTCCGGGACATCTGATGAGCGGCTCACCTCGCGAACGGGACCGCCCGTGGCTGATGCGGACGTACGCCGGTCACTCCACGGCCGAGGCCTCCAACGAGCTGTACCGGCGCAATCTGGCCAAGGGCCAGACCGGTCTCTCGGTCGCCTTCGACCTGCCGACCCAGACCGGCTACGACCCCGACCACATCCTCGCCCGTGGCGAGGTGGGCCGGGTCGGGGTCCCCGTCTCCCATCTGGGGGACATGCGGCGGCTGTTCCAGGACATCCCCCTGGAGCAGATGAACACCTCGATGACCATCAACGCCACCGCCATGTGGCTGCTGGCGCTGTATCAGGTGGTCGCCGAGGAGCACGGCGCCGATGTCTCCAAGCTCCAGGGGACGACCCAGAACGACATCGTCAAGGAGTACCTGTCGCGCGGGACGCATGTCTTCCCGCCGGGGCCGAGCCTGCGGCTGACCACCGACATGATCGCGTACACGGTCAACCACATCCCCAAGTGGAACCCGATCAACATCTGTAGCTACCACCTCCAGGAAGCCGGGGCCACCCCGGTCCAGGAGATCGCGTACGCGATGTCGACGGCGATCGCGGTGCTGGACGCGGTGTTCGACTCCGGACAGGTGCCCGAGGACCGCAAGGGCGATGTGGTCGCCCGCATCTCCTTCTTCGTGAACGCGGGTGTCCGGTTCATCGAGGAGATGTGCAAGATGCGCGCCTTCGGCCGCATCTGGGACCGCGTCACCCGGGAACGGTACGGGATCGAGAACCCCAAGCAGCGCCGGTTCCGCTACGGCGTCCAGGTCAACTCGCTCGGGCTGACCGAGGCGCAGCCGGAGAACAACGTCCAGCGCATCGTGCTGGAGATGCTGGCCGTGACGCTCTCCAAGGACGCCCGCGCCCGCGCGGTCCAGCTCCCGGCCTGGAACGAGGCCCTGGGGCTGCCGCGCCCCTGGGACCAGCAGTGGTCGCTGCGCATCCAGCAGGTGCTCGCCCATGAGAGCGATCTGCTGGAGTACGACGATGTCTTCGACGGTTCCCATGTGATCGAGGCCAAGGTCGCCGCGCTGGTCGAGGAGACCGAGGCCGAGATCGAGCGGATCCAGGGGATGGGCGGGGCGATGTCCGCCGTGGAGTCCGGCTATCTCAAGGCGCAGCTGGTGGCCTCGCACGCGGAGCGCCGGGCGCGGATCGAGACCGGCGAGGAGAGGATCGTCGGCGTCAACTGCTACGAGGGCACCGAGCCCAACCCGCTCACCGCCGACCTGGACACCGCCATCATGACGGTGGACCCGGCCAACGAGGCGCGGGTGGTCTCGGCCCTGCACACCTGGCGCGAACAGCGCGACACCGCCCGGGCCGAGGAGGCCCTCTCGGCGCTGCGGAAGGCGGCCGCGGGCACCGAGAACCTGATGGCGGCCACCCTCGAATGCGCCCGCGCGGGCGTCACCACGGGCGAATGGTCCTGGGCGCTGCGCGATGTGTTCGGCGAGTTCCGCGCCCCCACGGGGGTGGGGGGCGCGCCACTCGCGGTCGCGGCGGAGGCGGGTTCCCTGCTCGCCTCCGTCCGCGAGAAGGTCGGCAAGACCGCGGCGGAGCTGGGCGGCGGGCGGCTGCGGCTGCTGGTCGGCAAGCCCGGTCTGGACGGCCACAGCAACGGCGCGGAGCAGATCGCGGTACGGGCCCGGGACGCCGGGTTCGAGGTGGTCTACCAGGGGATCAGACTGACTCCGGAGCAGATCGTGGCGGCGGCGGTCGCCGAGGACGTGCACTGCGTGGGTCTGTCGATCCTGTCCGGTTCGCACGCCGAGCTGGTACCGGACGTCCTGGAGCGGCTGCGCGCCGCGGGCGCCCAGGACATCCCCGTCATCGTCGGCGGCATCATCCCGGCCGCGGACGCCGCGGCGCTGCGCGCGGCGGGTGTCGCCGCCGTATTCACTCCCAAGGACTTCGGTATCACGGAGATCATCGGCCGTATTGTCGATGAAATCCGTACCGCGAACACGCTTCCCGCTCTGGAGGTTCCCGTATGACCGCCCCCGACGGCTCCGCGCCCAACCGGCTGCGTCCGCGCCGCTCCTGTCTGGCCGTGCCGGGCAGCAACCCGCGCTTCCTGGAGAAGGCGCAGGGGCTCCCGGCCGACCAGGTCTTCCTGGACCTGGAGGACGCCTGTGCCCCGCTGGCCAAGCCCGAGGCGCGGCACACGATCGTGAAGTTCCTCAACGAGGGCGACTGGACCGGCAAGACGCGCGTGGTGCGCGTCAACGACTGGACGACCGAGTGGACGTACCGCGATGTCGTCACCGTCGTCGAGGGCGCGGGCCCGAACCTCGACTGCATCATGCTGCCGAAGGTGCAGGACGCCCAGCAGGTGGTGGCGCTGGATCTGCTGCTGACCCAGATCGAGAAGACGATGGGCTTCGAGGTCGGGCGGATCGGCATCGAGGCGCAGATCGAGAACGCGCAGGGCCTGAACAACGTCAACGAGATCGCGCAGGCTTCTCCGCGGGTGGAGACGATCATCTTCGGCCCGGCCGACTTCATGGCGTCCATCAATATGAAGTCGCTGGTCGTGGGTGAGCAGCCGCCCGGCTACCCGGCGGACGCGTACCACTTCATCCTGATGAAGATCCTGATGGCCGCCCGCGCCAACAACCTCCAGGCGATCGACGGCCCCTATCTCCAGATCCGCAACATCGACGGCTACCGCGCGGTGGCGCAGCGCGCCGCGGCGCTGGGCTTCGACGGCAAGTGGGTGCTGCACCCCGGCCAGGTGGAGGCGTCCAACGAGATCTTCTCGCCCTCCCAGGAGGACTACGACCACGCCGAGCTGATCCTGGACGCGTACGACTACTACACGTCCGAGGCGGGCGGCAAGAAGGGCTCGGCGATGCTCGGCGACGAGATGATCGACGAGGCCAGCCGCAAGATGGCCCTGGTCATCTCCGGCAAGGGCCGCGCCGCCGGGATGAAGCGCACCAGCACGTTCGAGATCCCGGAGGCGTGAGCATGCAGTTCGGGCGCACCTACGAGGAGTTCGAGGTCGGGGCGGTCTACAAGCACTGGCCCGGGAAGACCGTCACCGAGTACGACGACCACCTCTTCTGTCTGCTCACCATGAACCACCACCCGCTGCACATGGACAGCAACTACGCCGAGAAAACGACCGACTTCGGCAAGAACGTCGTGGTCGGGAACTACATCTACTCGCTGCTGCTGGGCATGTCGGTGCCGGATGTCTCCGGAAAGGCCATCGCCAATCTGGAGATCGAGTCACTGAAGCATGTCGCGCCGACCTTCCACGGCGACACGATCTACGGCGAGACCACGGTGCTGGACAAGACGCCGTCGAAGTCCAAGAACGACCGGGGCATCGTGTATGTGGAGACCAAGGGCTACAAGCAGGACGGCACGCTCGTCTGTGTCTTCCGCCGCAAGGTGATGGTGCCCACCGCGACGTACATCAAGGAGCGCGGCGGCGAGCAGCCGGGCCGCCCGGAGCTGGGAGAGCAGTGACATGAGCCGTCTCGCGCAGACCGAGGGCCTGACCGACATCCAGCGGGAGATCCTCTCCACGGTCAGGGATTTTGTCGACAAGGAGATCCTGCCGGTCGCCACCGAGCTGGAGCACCGCGATGAATACCCGACCGCGATCGTCGAGGGCCTGAAGGATCTCGGCATCTTCGGGCTGATGATCCCGGAGGAATACGGCGGTCTGGGTGAGTCGCTTCTCACCTACGCACTGTGTGTGGAGGAGATCGCGCGCGGCTGGATGAGCGTGTCCGGCATCATCAACACCCACTTCATCGTGGCGTACATGCTCAAGCAGCACGGCACCCAGGAGCAGAAGGACTACTTCCTGCCCAAGATGGCGCTGGGCGAGATCCGGGGCGCCTTCTCGATGTCGGAGCCGGGGCTGGGCTCCGATGTGTCCGCGATCACCAGCAAGGCGGTGCGGGACGGCGACGACTACGTCCTCAACGGGCAGAAGATGTGGCTGACCAACGGCGGCAGCTCAACGCTGGTGGCGGTGTTGTGCCGGACCCCCGAGGGGGCCGCGGAGGGCGCCGCCCCGCATAAGTCGATGACCACCTTCCTGGTCGAGAAGGAGCCGGGCTTCGGCGAGGTCAGGCCGGGTCTGACCATCCCCGGCAAGATCGAGAAGATGGGCTACAAGGGCGTCGACACCACCGAGCTGATCATGGACGGACTGCGCATTCCGGCCGATCGGGTCCTCGGCGGCTCCCCCAATCGCGGTTTTTACCAAATGATGGACGGAGTCGAGGTCGGCCGGGTCAATGTGGCCGCCCGTGGCTGTGGCGTGGCACAACGCGCATTTGAGCTGGGCGTTGCATACGCACAAGAACGGCATACCTTCGGTAAGGCGATCGCTCAGCACCAGGCCATCCAGTTCAAACTGGCCGAAATGGGAACAAAGGTCGAGGCGGCCCATGCGATGATGGTCAATGCGGCCCGCAAGAAGGACGCGGGCGCACGCAACGACCTCGAGGCGGGAATGGCGAAGTACCTGGCGTCGGAGTACTGCAAAGAGGTCGTAGAGGACGCCTTCCGCATCCATGGGGGCTACGGCTTCTCCAAGGAATACGAGATCGAGCGCCTCTACCGGGAGGCGCCGATGCTCCTCATCGGCGAAGGTACCGCTGAGATCCAGAAAATGATTATTGGCCGACGACTCCTGGAGGAATACCGAACCCAAGGCTGAACGTCCCTTTTGGGGTGGTATCCGAGAGAAGAAGGTCACACCGCGCCAGGGGTCTTCGGCCACCGACAGGCCCTGGCGCTTGCCCAGTTACCGCTCGCAACCGATACCATCCCGGAAAGCCGCCGTCCCCAGTCTTGCGTCGCGGCATCCTCCGCTACGAAGGTCATCCATGCCCCACAGCCATTCCTCTGCACATCGCGACAGCCTGGCCGGTGTACGCCTCGCACGCGGAGCATCGCCGTGGCTCCTCCCGACCGTCGCCACCGCGGCGGTCAGTCTCACCCGCGCTCGCCGCTCCGGCCGCTGGGCGGCGGCCGCCGTGCCCGCCACCGCGCTCGCGGCGGGCATGCTGTGGTTCTTCCGCGACCCGGAGCGGGAGATCGCCCAAGGCCGGGTGATCTCCCCCGCCGATGGTGTGGTGCAGAGCATCATGCCCTGGAAGGACGGACGCACCCGCGTCGCGATCTTCATGAGCCCGCTCAATGTCCATGTCAACCGGGCCCCGCTCGCCGGCACGGTGACCTCGGTCGAGCACATCCCCGGTGGCTTCGTTCCCGCCTTCAACAAGGAGAGCGAGAACAACGAGCGCGTGGTGTGGCACTTCGACACCGAGCTCGGTGACATCGAAATGGTCCAGATCGCCGGTGCCGTCGCCCGGCGTATCGTGCCCTATGTGCCACAGGGCACGAAGGTCGAACAGGGTGAGCGGATCGGTCTCATCCGCTTCGGCTCGCGCGTGGACATCTACCTCCCCGAAGGTGTCGACGTAGCGGTCGAGGTCGGCCAGGCCACCACCGCGGGGGTGACTCGCCTTGACCGTGATTGATCCGGATACACAGGCTTCCTGGGTTCCCGAAGCCGAGGTGGACGACATCGACGAGACGGACGACATGCCGCTGTCGACACGACTGTCGATAGCCGACACCCTCACCCTCGGCAACGCCACCTGTGGCTTCCTGGCGGTGTACTTCACCACCACCGGCGTTCTCATCCCGCATCTGACGGGCAGCGAGGACGGCGGTATGACGCGCCACAGCGCCGCCTCGGCGGTGATGCTGATGCTGCTGGCATCCGTCTTCGACCTCTTCGACGGGCTTGTCGCGCGCAAGCTGCGCAGTTCGGCGATGGGCGCGGAGCTGGACAACCTCTCGGACCTGATCAGCTTCGGTCTCGCCCCGGCGTACTTCGTGCTGGTCTGGGGCATGGTCGACAATCACGCCTATCAGCGGGTGTCGGCGGTGGCCGCCATCGTGGTGCTGCTGGCGGTGGTGCTACGGCTGGCGAGATTCTCCTGTGTCACACTCCGTGACGGAGTGTTCCAGGGCATGCCGAGCCCCTTCGGCGCGCTGACGGTCGTCTCGGTGGTCCTGCTGGGCCTGCCCTTCGTACCGACCCTGCTGGCGATCATCGGTGTCGCCTGGCTGATGGTGAGCCGGGTGGAGTACCCCAAGCCCCGCGGCCGCCTCGCGGTGGCCATGCTCGGCTGGATCGTCACCAGCATGGCCCTCCTGGCGGCCTGGGCCTTCGAGGCCCCCGGCGGCGAGCTGCTGCTCCAGTCGGCCTGCGCCCTCCAGGTGGTCATGGGCGCGGTGATCCCGCTCTTCGCCACCGCCCGCCGGGTCAACGCCTTCCGCGACAACCGCCGCGAGGCCAGGGCGGCGCAGGTTCCGTAGCGGCCGCCAGGCCACCCGCCCTTGGGCAAAACGCCGTGGGGCCCGAGCTTCCCGCTCGGGCCCCACGGCGTTTTGGGTCACGGCCCACGTTACGGCCCCACGTCGAGGATGCGCACCGGCCGTCCCTTCCACTCGTCCGCCGCAGCCGTCGCGACCCTCGTCCCATCAGGGCGCTCAGGGTTGGGTGGGCCACGTAGGCGGCGTGGGCAATCGCCCATCCGGCAGTGTCGCGCGCCACCGAAAGGACAGCAGGCAGGTCCAGGTCGAGGACCGTCAGGCTGGGCAGGGCAGCGATGTGCTCAGCCGTCCCGGGGCGTACGTCCCCGTACCCGTACCCAATTCCGCCGGAACGCTGGAGTCAGACCAGGAAGTCCGCCGCCAGGCGTTCCGCGGTGCGTTCCAGGAGGGGGCCCGCGTGGGCGATGCAGCGGGCCGGGTCCGGTTCCAGATCGGTCAGTGGGTAGGCGCGGCGGATGCCCGCGTTGCCCAGGGCCGACGGGGAGAGGGCGAGGCGGCCGCAGACCGCCACGACCTCGACGCCGTGGGCCCGCGCCGCCGTGGCCACGCCCGCCGGGGCCTTGCCGTGCAGGGTCTGCTCGTCGAGCGAACCCTCGCCCGTGATCACCAGGTCCGCGCCCTCCAGCGCCGCCGCGAAGCCGAGCACCTCCAGCATCACGTCGATACCGGGGCGGAAGGCCGCGCCCAGGCCCAGGAGCGCGCCGAAGCCGACGCCGCCCGCCGCGCCCGCGCCGGGCGCCTGGGCGCAGTCGGTGGCTCGGGAGCCGACCGCGCGCTCCAGCACCCGTACGTAGTGCGCGAGCGCGGCGTCCAGCGCCTCGACGTCCTCCTCGCCCGCCCCCTTCTGCGGGCCGTAGACCGCCGCGGCGCCCTTCGGACCGGTCAGCGGATTGTCGACATCGCTGGCCAGCACGATCTCGGTGGCCGCCAGCCGCGGGTCGAGACCGGTCAGATCCGCGGTGGCCAGGTCGCGCAGCGGGCCGCCGCCCGGGGCGACGGGCGCGCCGTCGGCGTCCAGCAGCCGCGCCCCCAGCGCGCCGAGCATGCCCGCGCCGCCGTCGGTGGTGGCGCTGCCGCCGACGCCGAAGACGATGCGGCGCGCCCCCGCGTCCAGGGCCGCGCGCAGCAGCTCACCGCTGCCGTGGGTGGTCGCGGTCAGCGGTGCGTACACCCCTGACGGGAGGTGCCGCAGCCCGGACGCCTCGGCCATCTCCACCACGGCCGTGGACCCGCGCAGCGCGTACGCGGCCGTCACCGGGGCGCCCAGCGGCCCGGTGACCGTCACCTCGCGCTGCTGGAATCCGGCCGCGACCGCCGCGTCCACCGTGCCGTCACCGCCGTCGGCGACCGGCAGCGACACGATCTCCAGCTCGGCGCCGTCCGCCGCGCCCCGGCGCAGCCCGGCCGTCACATGCTCGGCGACCTGCACGGCGGTGAGCGAGCCCTTGAACTTGTCCGCGGCGATCAGCACGCGTGTCGGCCGGGTGGCCTGCCCCTCGGCCCATGTCTTCGTCGGCTCTGCCTTATCCTCGTCCGTCACGTGGTAACCCCTTGCTTCCGAACAGGCAGTCGCGCCGCTGCGACCTTATCCGCCGCCAAGCCCCTTGCCCACCACCGCTTTCCCGGACGCCTTTCCCGAGCGCTTCGCCCTGGACTCCGGTACACCTGACACATGGGCCTCAGCGGCAGCGCACTCGCGGACCGGATCCATGGCGGCTGGCTCGGCCGCGTCGCCGGGAACATGCTCGGCAAACCCGTCGAGCGCGGCGATCACTGGACCCGTGACCGCATCGACCGCTATCTGCGCCGCGCCGGAGCCCTGCCGCTGACCGACTACCTGCCCGCGCTGGAGCCGCCACCGGACCCGGTGGAGTTCGAGCTGCGCCCCGAGTGGCAGGAGTGCACCCGCGGCCGGATCCACGGCAGCTGCCGCGACGACGACGTGGACTACTCCGTACTGGGGCTGCATCTGCTGGAGACCCACGGCTTCGGCTTCACCACCGAGCAGGTCGGCGAGGTGTGGCTGCTGTGCCTGCCGTATCTCCAGACGTTCACCGCCGAGCGCGCCACGTACCGCAATCTCGCGGCCGGGGTGAAACCGCCGCTCAGTGCCACGCTCGACAACCCGTACCAGGAGTGGATCGGCGCCCTGATCCGCGCCGACATCCACGGCTGGGCCAACCCCGGCGATCCGCGCCGCGCCGCCGGGATGGCACGACGAGACGCCGTGCTGTCCCACACCGGCAACGGGGTGTACGGCGCGATGTGGGCGGCCGCCCTGATCGCCGCCGCCTTCACCGCCGACAGCCCCCGCGCCGCCGTCGAGGAGGCCCTGACCCCCATCCCCCCGCGCTGCCGCCTGGCCCGCGTCGTCCGCCGCGCGGCGTCCCTGTACGACGCGGGCGTGAGCTGGGCGGACGCCCTGGACCAGCTGGAACGGGAGACGATCGGCCTCCCCTGGATCCATGTCGTCCCCAACGCCGCCGTCATCACCGCCGGACTGCTCTACGGCGCCGGGGACTTCACCTCCACGATCACCCTGACCGTCCGCGGCGGCCTCGACACCGACTCCAACGGCGCGACGGCGGGCTCGGTCGCGGGCGTCCTGTGCGGTGCGGAGGCGATCCCACGGCAGTGGACCGACCCGCTCGAAGACCGCCTGCGCAGCGCGGTCTTCGGCTTCGACAACGCCCGCATCAGCGACCTGGCGGCCCGCACCCACCGCCTGGCGGTGGCGGGCGCTCAGCTCGTCGCGACGTAGCGCACGAAGCGGGTCCAGTCGGCTCGGCCGACGGTGAGATGAGGGCGCCTCACGTTCTTGGAGTCCCGCACGTGGACTATTCGTTCGCTGACAGCGACCTCGACGCACTCACCGCCCTCGTCACCGCTGTAACTGCTCTTGAACCAGTCGAGCGGCGTGCCGTTCTCGATGTTCATAGCTCCCCCAGCATCTTCTCGAGCAAGAGCAGAGACTCACGTGGTGTGAGTGCCTGCGAGCGGATGCTTCCTACTTCGCTGCCAGGATGCGCACTTCCTCGGCGTCTGTGATCAGTCGGCTGAGGTTCTGCACTTCCAAGTAGGCAACCTGCGAACGTCTTTTGGGAGTGAGAAGCGTGAACGGACCGCCCATTCCCGCGTGCTCTTCGCTGTCCGTCGGCATGATCTGCACTTCGACGTTACGCATCCGTGCTGTCTCGAGCAAGCGTTCCAACTGGCCACGCTGAACGTCCCGGCCCCCGAAGGGATGGCTCAGTACGGCCTCTTGGATGATCGCGCTCACGCCCGCGTCCAGTAGGTCGTCCACCGCCTCCAACAGCTCCGGCTGCGGAACCCGCAGCCCCCGCTCGACCGACGAGATGGTCGCCTCCGAGTAGCCGAGCCGCTCCCCCAACTCCTTCTGCTTCAGCCCGGCCCGCTCCCGTAACACCTTGATCTGCCGTCCCAGCGCGCGGAACAGGTCCACCGCGCGCCCGCGTCCTCGTCGTGCGGATCCGCCATAGGTCCCCTCCGCTGCGTCGGAATGATTTTCGGGCAGCGTAGGACTGGCCGGTCACGCCATGTGACCGGAATCGGCGAATCCCCACCGCGTGGGTGAACGCCGCTTCCGGTTTACCGGCAAACGCGGTCGCCGCTGGTCGCGTCGGCTGCGTACGCTCGGCGGCATGAGCAGCGAGACACAGCACCGGCCCCTGGTGGCGATCCTGAGCGGGGCGGGCATCTCCACGGACTCCGGGATCCCCGACTACCGCGGCCCGCAGGGGCTGTGGCGGCAAGACCCGGAGGCCGAGAAGCTCGTGACGTACGACTACTACATGACCGACCCGGAGATCCGGCGCCGCTCCTGGCAGATGCGGCGCGGCAGCAAGGCGATGCACGCCCGGCCGAACGGGGCGCACGAGGCCGTGGTGCGGCTGGAGCGGTCCGGGGTGCCGGTCCGGGTGATCACCCAGAACGTGGACGGACTGCACCAGCTCGCCGGGCTGCCCGCGCGCAAGGTGCTCGAACTGCACGGCACCGCACGGGTCGTCCAGTGCACGGTCTGCCACGCGCGCTCGGCGATGGCGGACGCGCTGGAGCGGGTGGAGTCCGGCGATCCGGACCCGGCGTGCGAGGAGTGCGGCGGGATCCTGAAGTCGGCGACGGTGATGTTCGGGCAGAGCCTGGACCCCGAGGTGCTGACCGAGGCGGTCGCGGTGGCGCGGGCCTGCGAGATCTTCATCGCGGTCGGCACCAGCCTCCAGGTGCAGCCCGCGGCCTCCCTCGCCGGGATGGCGGCGGAGAGCGGCGCCCGGCTGATCATCGTCAACGCCGAGCCGACCCCGTACGACGAAATCGCGGACGAGGTCGTCCGCGACCCCATCGGTGAGGCGCTTCCGGCCCTGCTGGACCGGATCGCGGCAGGCGGCTGACGCGGCGCGCCGCGCCGCGTCAGCCCACGAGGTCCCAGATGCCGACGAGTCCGGATCCGCTCTCGAAGTCCAGGAGCCGGCGCTTGCGGTCGAGGCCGCCGCCGTAGCCGGTGAGGCTGCCGGAGGAGCCGACGACACGGTGGCAGGGGACGATGATGCCCACCGGGTTCTTGCCGTTGGCCAGACCGACGGCACGGGACGCGGTGGGCTGCCCGATGCGGTCGGCGAGCTGCCCGTAGGAGAGCGTCTCGCCGTACGGGATACGGCACAGCTCCTCCCAGACGCGCCGTTGGAAAGGCGTACCGGTCAGCTTCAGGGGCAGGTCGAAGTCGGTCAGGTCGCCCGCGAAGTAGGCGGCGAGCTGACGGGCGGTCTCGGTGAACGGTGCGTCGTCGGGGTCGCCGGGCGCGCCGAAGCTCTCCTCGGGCGGGCGGTGCCGCTGCTCGGTCATGTAGAGACCGCTGAGCACAGCGCCGGTGGCGACCAGGGTGAGCGGGCCGCAGGGGCTGTCGATGACGGTGTGGGTGATCGCCGTCGTGCGGGTGGTCGTGGTCATGGTCGGTGTCTTCCTCGGGTGGTTGCTGGGGCTGTTCCTGAGGGCTGATCCGGGGCCTTCTCAGGGCGTTCGCGAGGGCTTCCCGCAAGCTTCCCGGGGGGTGGTGGAATCCCCCGGGCGCGCCGGGAGCTCGGGATCCCCTGCCCTTCCCTGCCTCAGGGCGTCGGCAGCCGGTTGATCGCATGCGTCTCGTCCGTCGCCCACAGGTACTGGACGGCGTACGCCCGCCACGGCCGCCACCGCGTGGACCAACGGGTGAGGGCTCCCGGGGTGGCGGGCATGCCCAGGTGCCCGGCCGCCCTCCGTACCCCGAGGTCGGTCGGGACGAACGCGTCCGGGTCGCCGAGCGCGCGCATCGCGATGACCTCGACGGTCCACGGGCCGAGGCCGGGCAGCGCGGCGAGACCGGCACGGGCCTCGTCCCAGTCGGTGCCGACGCCGAGCGCGACACGGCCCTCGGCGAGGGCGTCGATCAGACCGGTGAGCGTGGCGCGGCGGGTGCGCGGCATGGCCAGTGCCTCCGGGTCGAGTCCGGCCAGGGCCCGTGCGGTCGGGAAGAGATGGGTCAGTCCGCCCGCCGGGTCCGCCACGGGCTCGCCGTGGGCGGTCACCAGACGGCCCGCGTGGGTACGGGCCGCCGCCGTGGACACCTGCTGGCCGAGGACGGCGCGCACCGCGAACTCCTCGGCGTCCACCGTGCGCGGCACCCGCCGCCCCGGGGCCTTGTCGACCAGCGGGGCGAGCTGCTCGTCGGAGCGCAGCAGTTCGTCCACGGCGGCCGGGTCGGCATCGAGGTCCAGCAGGCGGCGGCAGCGGTTGATCGCCCCGGCCAGGTCCCGCAGATCGGCGAGCGAGAGCTGACAGGCGATGTGGTCCGGGCGCGGGCTCAGGGCGACCACCCCGGGCCCGTACGGCAGCCGCAGCGTGCGCCGGTAGGCGCCGTCGCGCCACTCCTCCACACCGGGGACCGCGGTGGCGGCCAGATGTCCGAAGAGGTTGTCCGGGCACAGCGGCGCCCGGAAGGGCAGCCGCAGGGTCAGCGCGCCGGGGACGGCGGACTGCGGACCGCTTCTGGCCCGCTGCCGCAGCTCGGTCGGGGTGAGCGCGAAGACCTCGCGCACGGTCTCGTTGAAGGCACGGATGCTGGCGAACCCGGCGGCGAAGGCGATGTCGGCCATCGGCAGCGGGCTGGTCTCGATGAGCAGCCGCGCGGTCTGCGCCCGCTGGGCGCGGGCCAGCGCCAGCGGCCCCGCGCCCAGCTCGGCGAGGAGCTGGCGCTCGATCTGGCGGGTGCTGTAGCCGAGCCGCGCGGCAAGACCCGGCACCCCGTCCCGGTCCACCACGCCGTCCGCGATCAGCCGCATGGCGCGGGCCACCAGGTCGGCGCGCTCGTTCCACTGCGGAGAGCCGGGGCTGGCGTCGGGACGGCACCGTTTGCAGGCCCGGAATCCGGCCTGCTGGGCGGCGGCGGCGCTGGGGTAGAACCGCATGTTCTCGGGCTTCGGACCGACGACCGGGCAGCTCGGACGGCAGTAGATACCGGTGGTGACGACGGCGATGAAGAACCACCCGTCGAAGCGGGCGTCTTTGGCCTGCGCCGCGCGCAGGCACCGGTCGGTGTCGGTGTGCATGTCTCAAGCATCCGCCGACGGATGGGACGGTGCTCGCGGAAATCCGACATGGACGTCGGCCGGGGACGGAGCCGCCCGTCCGACGAGGGATGTTGTGTGAAACGGGCAGACCGGGGGCGCCGGGGTCGGCATCATGGCCATGTGACGGACTACGCCGAGATCCCGCTTCCCGATGGCACCCCCGTACGCCTCGAGCTGACCCCCGTGGCCACCGCCAACGGCAGCCCCGAAGCCGGTACGACGGCGGCGGACCCGCTGCCCGGCGGGTTCGGCGGGGTGACACCGGTGTCCCGGGCCCGGCGTCCGACCACGGTGCTGGTGACGGAGGGGCTGCGGACCGTACTGCGGCCGCTGGGCCCGCTGTTGCAGGAGGTCCATGACGCGGTGTCCGCCGCGCCGAACCCGCCCGACGAGATCCAGGTGCAGTTCGGGGTGCAGGTCGGCCAGGACCTCAAACTGGGCATCGTCGGTGCCAACGGACAGGCCAGCATGACGATTTCCGCCACCTGGCAGCTCTCGCGGCCCCGTACGGCCTGACCGCCGCAGTCCGGCACGGACGTGCGGCTCGTCACCCCGTCCGCATCGTGGTCAGGCAGTCGGCCCGGACGCCCTATCGTGTACGCCATGTCGTCCACCGACCTCATCCGCATCGTCTCCCGTTCCTCCCCCATGGCCCTGGCCCAGGTCGAGCGGGTCCGCGCCGAGCTCGCGGCCCTCCACCCCGGAATCCGTACCGAAGTCGTGCCGGTCACCACCTCCGGCGACCGGTGGATGGGCGATCTGTCGAAGCTGGGCGGGAAGGGCGCGTTCACCAAGGAGGTCGACGCGGCGCTGCTGGCGGGCGAGGCCGATCTGGCCGTGCACTGCATCAAGGACGTCCCCGCCGACCGGCCGTTGCCCGCGGGCACCGTCTTCGCCGCCTACCTCAAGCGGGACGACATCCGCGACGCCGTGATCCACCCTGAGGGGCTGACCCTCGACCAGATGCCCGAGGGCGCCCGGATCGGCACCTCCTCGGTGCGGCGGGTCGCCCAACTCGCCGTCACCCACCCGCATGTCCAGTGCGTGCCGATGCGCGGCAACGCCAACCGCCGGCTGGAGAAGCTGGACGCGGGCGACGCGGACGCGCTGCTGCTGGCCGTCTCCGGGCTGGAGCGCATCGGCCGTACCGACCGGATCAGCGAGATCCTTTCCGTCGACACCATGTGCCCGCCGATCGGGGCCGGGGTGCTCGGACTCCAGTGCCGGGAGGACGACACCGCCACGATCGAGGCCGTCTCCGGGCTCGGTGACACCGACGCGTGGAAGGAGGTCACCGCGGAGCGGATGCTGCTGCATGTCCTCCAGGGGCACTGCAACTCCCCCATCGCGGGCTTCGCCAAGGCCGAGCGCGACGGGCGCCTGTCGCTGCGCGCCCGGGTGTTCAGCCCGGACGGCAAGACGGTGCTGGACGCCCATGAGTGGGCGGGCCCGCTGGACCCGGCCACCCTGGGCACCTCGGTGGCGGTGGCGCTGCTGCGCCAGGGCGCCCGCGAGGTCATCGACACCATTCCGCACTGACGGACCGGGGGCACGGCGGTCATCGCCGTGCGGACGGTGCTACCGCCGCTGCCGCAGCCTCCGCCACACCGCCCGCGCCGCATGGTGCCCGGACATCCCGTGGACGCCCGGACCGGGCGGGGTGGCCGAGGAGCACAGGAAGACGGCGGGGTGCGGGGTGGCGTACGGAACGCGGGCCAGCCGGGGCCGTATCACCGCCTGGATGCCCTCGAAGGCACCACAGGCGATGTCGCCGTCCACGTAGTTGGCGTTGCGCGCGGCCAGTTCGGGCGGTCCGGCCACCGCACGGGCCAGGACGAGATCGCGGAAGCCGGGCGCGAAGCGCTCGATCTGCCGCTCGATGACCTCCGTGGCATCGCCCTTCCAGCCGCTGGGCACATGGCCGTAGACCCAGAAGGTGTGCTTGCCCTCGGGGGCCCGGGAGGGGTCGAGCAGGGAGGGCTGGGCACTGATCAAGAATGGCACGCTCGGATCGCGGCCCTCGGTGGCCGCCCGAAGCGCCGCGCCGATCTCGCCCGCGGTGGGGCCGATGTGGACGGTCCCGGCGCGGCGGGCGTCGGGCGCGGTCCACGGCACCGGGCCGTCCAGCGCGTAGTCGATCTTGAAGACGGAGGCCCCGTAGCGGTAGCGGCCGAAGGCGTTGCCCAGTCCGGCGATCCGGGCCAGCGCGGTGGGCGAGGTGTCGAAGACATACGCGCGGGCGGGCGGCAGCTCGTCGAGCCGTTTGACGGGGGTGCCGACATGGATCGCGCCGCCCTGCTCCCGCAGATACGAGCCGAGGGCGTCCGCGATGGACTGGGAGCCGCCGCGCGGCACCGGCCAGCCGACCTCATGGGCGGCGATCGCGAAGATCAGCGCGGGGCCCGCCGTGGTGAGGGCGCTGGTCGGCGCGATGGCATGTCCGGCGAGCCCGCTGAACAGGGCCTTCGCCTTCTCGTCGCGGAAGCGGCGGGTGAGGAGGGCGACGGACTGGAGGGCGTGCAGCCCGAAGCGGACCCAGGTGACCGGGTCGCGCGGCACCCCGTCCCACTGGGTGCGCAGGATGTCGGGGGCGAAGGTGTGCCAGGTGCCGAGGTAGGGCGCGATCAGCCGCCGGTAGGTCCCGGCGTCGCGCGGTCCGAGCGACATGGCCGTCTCGCCGACCGAGCGGGCCAGCACCGCGGCGGAGCCGTCCGGGAAGGGGTGGGCCAGCGGCAGCTCGGGGTGCAGCCACTCCAGGCCGTGCCGGGCCAGCGGCATCCGGTCGAAGGCCGGGGAGCCGACCGCGAGGGGATGCACGGCGGAGCAGGGGTCGTGGCGGAAGCCGGGGAGGGTGAGCTCTTCGGTGCGGGAGCCGCCGCCGATCGTGTCGGCCGCTTCGAAGACCTCCACCGCACAGCCGCGGCGGGCGAGTTCGACGGCCGCGGTCAGCCCGTTCGGTCCGGCACCCACCACAACCGCGTCGAGCATCGACGGCACGTCGGCCTCCTCCTCGCCTGTGAGGATCAGTGAAACGATCAGCCGGCCGTGGCCAGCAGGCCCAGGATATGCCGTACGGTCGCCTCGTCCCGGGCCGCTGCGAAAGGAAGGGCGTTTCCGCCGGTGATACGGAACGGCTCGCCGGTCAGTGTGGCGCTGGCGCCGCCCGCCTCGGCGACCAGCAGCAGCCCCGCGGCGTGGTCCCAGGCGTTCTCCCAGGTGAAGGCGAGGGCGTCGAGCTCACCGCGGGCCACCTTCAGATACTCCAGACCGGCCGAACCGCAGGGCCGCGGCCGGGCGCCCGGGGTGGCCAGACCGGACAGGGCACGCTTCTCCGCGTCCGTGGTGAAGTCGTAGTGGGAGATGGCCACTTCGAGGACCGTGCCGGGCTCCGGGGAGCCGGAGCGTATCGGCTCGCCGTTGAGCCAGGCACCCTGGCCGCGCCGGGCCACGGCCATCTCGTCCAGGGCCGGGGCGAAGGTCCAGGAGGCCAGCAGTTCACCGTGGTGGGCGAGGGCGACGAGGGTCGAGAAGCCCGGGTCCCCGTGGACGAACTGCCGGGTGCCGTCGACCGGGTCGACGATCCACACCGGGGCGTCTCCGCCGAGCGCGTCGAGGACCGAGGGGTCGGCGTGCACACCCTCCTCGCCTACGACGGCCGAGCCGGGCAGCAGGCTGGTCAGGGATGCCGCCAGATGCTCCTCGGCCAGCCGGTCGGCGGTGGTGACGAGGTCGTGCGGGCCGTTCTTCTCGACGATCTCGTGATCGCCGAGCTGCCGGAAGCGCGGCATGATCTCGGCGGCGGCCGCCTTGCGGACCGCCTCCTCGACCGCGGAGAGATCACCCGCGAGAAATTGCTCGATCATGCGCTCATCGAACCATGTCGCTCCGACAGCCGGTGGACCGGCGGCGGCCGGACGGTGACACCCAGGTGAACCCCCTGACCGCCCCTGACCGCCCCTGACCGCCCGTCGGAGACCCGGGGGATTCGGGCGTCAGCCGGTGCGGTGCCGGGCGGCTCCGGGCAGCATCAGCGCGGTGTAGAGCACCAGGGACGCCCCGAGCCCGACCGCCCAGCCGTAGTCGGCCAGCGGCTGGAGGAACGGAATCATCCCGTCCTGCGGGAACGGGCCCTTCCCGGGCTGGGAGTACGAGCCGCCCACCGCGAGCACCCCGCCGACCGCGAAGGCGACCACGGCCCGCCAGTTCCAGCCGGAGGTGTACCAGTAGCGGCCACCGGGCCGGTAGAGATCGGCGAGGTCCAGCACCGTACGACGGATGATCCAGTAGTCGGCGATCAGCACCCCGGCGACCGTGCCGAGCAGGCCGCCGACCACCCCGAGCCAGGTGAAGATGTACAGCTCCGGGGTGGAGGTGAGCTTCCACGGGAAGATCACCACACCGACGATGCCGGTGATCAGCGCCCCGGTGCGGAAGGTGATGAGCTTCGGCGCCAGATTGGCCAGATCGTAGGCCGGCGAGACGACATTGGCCGCGATGTTCACCGAGATGGTGGCGATCAGCACCGTCACCAGCGCGAAGAGCAGACCGAAGACATTGTCCGTCTTGCCCGCGAGTGCCACCGGGTCCCAGATGGCCTCGCCGTAGACGGCCTCGGAGCCCGAGGTGACGAGGACCGACAGCAGGGCGAAGGCCGTCATGGTGGTGGGCAGGCCCAGCGACTGGCCCCACACCTGTGCCCGCTGGCCCGCGCCGAAGCGGGTGAAGTCGGGGATGTTGAGGGAGAGGGTGGCCCAGAAACCGATCATGCCCATGAGGGCGGGGAAGAAGACGGGCCAGAAGTCGCTGCCCCAGCCCAGCTTGGAGGGCTGGTCGAGCAGCGAGCCGAAACCGCCCGCCTTGACGGCTATCCAGACCAGCAGCACCACGGCCCCGACGAGCACGAAGGGCGCGGCCCAGTTCTCGAACCGCCTCAGGGTCTCCATGCCCCGGTAGATGATGGCCAGTTCCAGCGCCCAGAAGACGATGAAGCACAGCCACAGGGTCCAGGGGTAGCCACCGATCTCCCCGGCCTTCGCCCAGCCGCCGCCGAAGACCTTGCCCAGCAGGACGTAGATGCCCTGTCCGCCGATCCAGGTCTGGATCCCGAACCAGGCGCAGGCCACGGCGGCCCGGATCAGCGCGGGGAGGTTGGCGCCGCGCAGTCCGAACGAGGCGCGTGCCAGCACCGGGAACGGGATGCCGTACTTGGGCCCGGCGTGGCCGGTGAGCAGCATCGGCAGCAGCACGATGACATTGGCCAGGGCGATGGTGAAGACGGCCTGCTTCCAGTCCATGCCGAGGGCGACCAGACCGGAGGCGAGGGTCCAGGAAGGGATGTTGTGGGCCATGCCGACCCACAGCGCGGTGAAGTTGTAGGTGGTCCAGCGGCGTTCGGCCACCGGCACCGGGCGCAGATCCTCGTTGCTGAAGCGGCTGTCGGCCAGGGAGGTGCCGGGCAGCAGCTCGACGCGGCCGTCGGGGTGGGTGGTCTGGGCGGGGGGAGGTGCGGTACCGGTCATGACGACCCTGTTCGTTCGAGATGGGGAGAGGGGAAACGCGGGGCGCGGAGAAGGGAACGCGGCCGTGCGCGGCTCTTAGGCCCTGTCCTGCCGATCTTCGCGGGCCCGCGACGCCTGGCACCGCGCCTCGCCGCGTTGTCGGGATCTTCCGAGTACGCCCAGTACGAGGACGACCCTCCGCCTTGCGATCCACGGCACCAGACGCCGCGGCCTGATCCACGAAGATCGACAGGACAGGACCTAGGCCACGGTCGGCCGGACAAGGGGGAGAGAACCGCGGACCGGCCTGAACCGACCGGCCCGCGGAAGGAGTTATCCGGCGAGGGCGGGGATGATCCGCTCGCCGTAGGCGTCGATGGTCGACTCCTTGGCGTCGTGCATCGCGTAGATGGCGAACTGGTCGACGCCCAGCGACCGCAGCCGCTCCAGCTTCTCGATATGCGCCTCCGCCGGGCCCAGCAGACAGAAGCGGTCCACGATCTCGTCGGGGACGAACGCGGTGTCGGGGTTACCGGTGCGGCCGTGGTGGCTGTAGTCGTAGCCCTGCCGGTCCTTGATGTACGCGGTCAGGGACTCGGGGACGGCCGCCGAGTGCGCGCCGTAACGGGAGACGAGGTCGGCCACGTGGTTGCCGACCATCCCGCCGAACCAGCGGCACTGCTCACGGGCGTGGGCGATGTCGTCCCCGACGTACGCGGGCGCGGCGACGCAGATGGTGACCGCGTCCGGGTCGCGCCCGGCCTCGGCGGCGGCGTCCCGCACCGCCTTGACCATCCACTCGGTCAGGAACGGATCGGCCAGCTGGAGGATGAAGCCGTCGGCCTTCTGCCCGGTCAGCGCCAGTGCCTTGGGGCCGTAGGCGGCCATCCACACCGGGAGCCGGCCGTCCTTGATCCACGGGATGCGCAGCGGGTTGCCGTCCACGACCGCCTCGCGGCCCTCGGCCAGATCGCGGATGGTGTCGATGGCCTCGCCCAGCCGGGCGAGGGTGTTGGGCTTGCGGCCCGCCACCCGCATCGCGGAGTCGCCGCGGCCGATCCCGCAGACCGTGCGGTTGCCGTACATGTCGTTGAGGGTGGCGAAGGTGGAGGCGGTCACCTCCCAGGTGCGGGTGCCGGGGTTGGTGACCATCGGGCCGACGATCAGCCGCTCGGTGTGTTCCAGGATGCGGCTGTAGATGACGAAGGGCTCCTGCCACAGCACGGCGGAGTCGAAGGTCCAGCCGTAGCGGAAGCCGTTGTTCTCGGCGCGTTGCATCAGGTCGACCACCCCTGACGCGGGCGGATCCGTCTGAAGGACGAGTCCGAAGTCCATGCTTGCTCCAGGTTCGGGGTGTTCAGGAGAGGTACTGACAGGTGGCGCGCGGCACATACCGGCCGTGTCCGGCGCGGCCGGTGTACTCCCGCTGGTCGATGACGGTGGTGCCGCGCGACAGCACGGTCCGGACCTGTCCGGTGATCTGCTTGCCCTCGTACGCCGAGTAGTCGACGTTCATGTGGTGGGTCTCCACCGAGAGGGTCTGTTCGGCGCCCGGATCGTAGATGACCACATCGGCGTCGGCCCCGGGGGCGATGGTGCCCTTCTTCGGGTAGAGGCCGAACATCCGGGCCGGGGTGGCGCAGGCGATCTCGATCCAGCGGCGGCGGGAGATATGGCCGTCCACCACGGCCTGGTGGAGCAGATCCATCCGGTGCTCCACACCCGGCATTCCGTTGGGAATCTTCGAGAAGTCCCCGCGGCCAAGCTCCTTCTGACCGCTGAAGCAGAAGGGGCAGTGGTCGGTGGAGACGACTTGGAGGTCGTTGGTGCGCAGGCCCCGCCACAGCGCCGCCTGGTGCTCCCGCGGCCGCAGCGGAGTGGAGCACACGTACTTGGCGCCCTCGAAGTCCGGTTCGGCGAGGTTGTCGGTGGACAGGAAGAGGTACTGCGGACAGGTCTCGCCGAAGACCGGCAGCCCCTTGTCCCGGGCCTGGGTCAGCTCGGCGACGGCCTCCTCGGCGGAGACGTGCACCACGTACAGCGGGGCGCCGGCCACCCGGGCGAGCTGGATGGCGCGGTGGGTGGCCTCGGACTCCAGCAGCGCCTTGCGGACCTCACCGTGGTAGCGGGGGTCGGTCCGGCCCTCGGCGAGGGCCTGTTCGACCAGGACGTCGATGGCGATGCCGTTCTCGGCGTGCATCATGATCAGCCCGCCGTTGTGGGCGCCGCGCTGCATGGCGCGCAGGATCTGGCCGTCGTCGCTGTAGAAGACGCCCGGATAGGCCATGAACAGCTTGAAGCTGGTCACGCCCTCCTCCACCAGCAGATCCATCTCTTTCAGCGACCCCTGGTCGACATCGGAGAGGATCATGTGGAAGCCGTAGTCGATGGCGCAGTTCCCGCCCGCCTTCAGATGCCAGGCGTCCAGGCCCTCGCGCAGCGCGTGGCCCTTGGTCTGGATGGCGAAGTCGACGATGGTGGTGGTGCCGCCCCAGGCCGCGGCCCGGGTGCCGGTCTCGAAGGTGTCGGCGGCGAAGGTGCCGCCGAAGGGCATCTCCATATGGGTGTGCGGATCGACCCCGCCGGGGATGACGTACTTCCCGGTGGCGTCGATGGTGCGGTCGGCGGTCCAGCCGCGGGCGCACTCGCTGTCGGACGCGGCCAGGGCCACGATCTTCTCGTCCTCGATCAGGACGTCGGCGTGGGTCTCCTCGGCGGCGGTGATGACAAGCCCACCACGGATCACGGTACGGGGCATCAGCTCGCACTCCTTCCGGACTGGGTGGCCTGGAGGGCGGCCTCGAGGATCTCCGCGCCCTCCTCCGCCTCGGCGACGGTGAGGCTGAGCGGCGGGGCGATACGCAGCACACTGCTGTTGTGCGCGCCGCCCTTGCCGATGAGCAGTCCGCCCTCGCGGGCGGCCTCCAGGACGGTGGAGGCGGCCTCGGGGGACGGCCGGTCGGTGCCCGGCTCGACCAGTTCGATGCCGATCATCAGACCCCGGCCGCGTACGTCGCGGACGGTGTCGAGACCGACGGTCGCGGCCCGCAGCCGCTCGATGAGCAGTCCGCCGACGCGCCGCGCATTGCCCTGGAGGTCGTGTTCGACCAGGTGGTTGAGGTTGGCGAGGCCCGCGGCCATGGTGACCGGGCTGCCGCCGAAAGTGGAGATGGAGTTGGCGTCCAGGCAGTTCATGACCTCCGCGCGGGCGACCACTCCGCCGATGGACATGCCGTTGCCGATGCCCTTGGCGAAGGTGAGGATGTCCGGCGGCCCGGATCCCTCATGGGCCTGCCAGCCCCAGAAGTGGTCACCGGTGCGGCCCCACCCGGTCTGCACCTCATCGGTGATCCACAGGATGCCGTGCCGGTCGAGCACCTCGCGGAAGGCGGCGAACAGTCCGTCGGGCGGCGAGGTGAACCCGCCGACGCCCTGGATCGGTTCGGCGATCAGGGCGGCGACATTGCCGTGCGCCTGGCCGAGGATGTCCTCGAGGTCGTTCACACACGCCTGGATGAACTCGGCGTCGCCGAGGTCGGCGAAGGGTCCCCGGCCGCGCACCCCGCCGTGGACGTACAGGGTCTGCAACGGGGACAGGCTGGTCGGCGACCAGGAGCGATTGCCGGTGATGCCCACCGCCGAGAACGACCGGCCGTGGTAGCTGTTACGCATCGCCAGGATCTGGTTGGAGCGGCGGTGGGTGGTGGCCAGCAGCAGGGCGGTGTCATTGGCCTCGGTGCCGGAGGTGGTGAAGAAGACCCGCGCGTCGGGGATGCCGGACAGGGCGGCGACACGCTCGGCCAGGTCCACCATGGGGCGGTCGAGGTAGAGCGTGGAGCTGTGCAGGATCCGGCCCGCCTGCTCGCTGACCGCCTTGGTGACCTCGGGCAGGGCGTGGGCGGTCATCGTGGTGAGGATGCCGCCGAAGAAGTCGAGGTAGCGGTTGCCCTCGGCGTCCCAGACGTGCCGCCCCTCGCCGTGGGTGATCTCGATGGGCCGCTGGTAGTACAGGGCCAGCCAGTCGGGCAGCACGGCCCGGTGGCGCCGGTGCAGCGCGGCGTGGACGCCCGAGGGCTGCTCACTCATGGCTTCACCAGCCCCTCGTAGGCGTCGGGCCGTCGGTCGCGGTAGAAGGCCCACTGCTGGCGCACCTCGTCGATGACATCGAAGTCGAGGTCCCGGACGATCAGCTGCTCCTCCTTGTCACTGGCCACCTCGCCGACGAACTGGCCGCGCGGATCGACGAAGTAGCTGGTGCCGTAGAAGTCGTTGTCGCCGTACTCCTCCACACCCACGCGGTTGATCGCCGCGATGTAGTACTCGTTGGCGACGGCCGCGGCGGGCTGTTCCAGCTGCCACAGATACGCGGACAGACCGCGGGAGGTCGCCGAGGGGTTGTAGACCAGTTGGGCACCGGAGAGCCCCAGCTCCCGCCAGCCCTCGGGGAAGTGCCGGTCGTAGCAGATGTAGACGCCGACCTTGCCGACGGCGGTGTCGAACACCGGCCAGCCCATGTTGCCGGGCTTGAAGTAGTACTTCTCCCAGAAGCCTTTGACCTGGGGGATGTGGTGCTTGCGGTACTTGCCGAGGTAGCTGCCGTCCGCGTCGATCACGGCCGCGGTGTTGTAGTAGAAGCCCGACTGCTCGACCTCGTAGACCGGCACCACGATCACCATCCCGGTCTCCCGGGCCAGCTCCCGCATCCGCTGGACGGTCGGCCCGTCCGGCACCGGTTCGGCCCACCGGTAGTGCTCCGCCTCCTGCACCTGACAGAAGTACGGGGCGTTGAACACCTCCTGGAAGCCGATCACCTTGGCGCCCTGGGCGGCCGCCTGCCGGGCGTACTCCTCATGCTTCGCGATCATCGATTCGGTATCGCCGGTCCATGTGGCCTGGACGAGCGCGGCACGTACGACATTGGCCATGATCAGCTCCTTCACAGCAGTGCTCCGGAGGGTGTATCCCCGTCGTCAACCTGTGTCTACGCACGTAGAATCCGGCTGTGCTGAAGAACGTAGAAGCGCACTGACCACTCTGGCAATACCGCCGCCGTTACTCAACGAAGACGTTCAGTTTTCGCGTTGTGTCAGGCCAGACCGGCCACACGAAGTGCTAGTGCAAGATCGTGATGACTGCTGGAGGACACCCGGTCCGCGGCGTCGAGCAGCAGCGGCACCAGAATGGCCGGATCCGCACCGGCCGCGCCCGCCGCGTCCTCCGGGCTCCGGGCCCGCACCAGCGCCCGCAGCAGCAGGCCCGCCTCATCGTCGGCACCCGCCTCGAGCAGCGCCAGCGCGGTGTGCGCGATCTCCTCGACCGGCCGGGAGACGCTCTGCCGCAGCAGCCGCTCACCGTCGGCCTGACGACCCGCCCTCATCAGGGCCTCCGCGGCGGCGGCCAGCCTCGGGGGCGGCAGACACGCCATTTCCCAGAGCAGGGTGGCCACATCCGCGCCGAGTCCGGCGCGCTCCAGCTCCGCCGCGAGCACCGGCAGCCGCGGGGCGGGCCAGGCGGCGGTTTCGCACAGCACCACATGGGCCTCGCCGCCACGCCCCTGCGCCCGCAGTCCGCCGAGCCGGGTCACGGCCTCGGCGGCGGCGCGGTGTGCCTCGCCGCGCCGGGCCGCCTCCCGTACGGCGGCGCTCTCCTCCCGGCGGCCGCGGCGGTGGCGCCGGAGGCCGTCCACGGCGCCGTACGCCCCGGCGAACCTGGCGCCCCGGGGTGTCGCCGGCGCGTCGGCCACGGGCTGTGCCCCGGGGTCCGCCACGGGGGCCGGGTCCGGGAGCAGCGGCCCGGCCGCTCCCCCGGCTCCCGCCGCGTCGGCGTCGGGCTCCACCCCGGCGAACCGTGCGCCACGGGGGCGGCGGGTACGGGCGGGCGGAGGTGCGGGCGGGGCGGACGCGGGGCGCTCGGCGGGTGGCTCCGGTGGCACGGGCTGGGCCTCGCCCGTGGCACCGGCGCGCGCCCCTTCCGGCCCCGGGGGACGGTCGGGCCCGGCGGCAGGGGGCAGTGCGTCGAGGCGGGCGCGCAGTTCCTCGCAGCGGGCGGTCGCCCGCTCCCAGTCGTCGTGCGCCCACGCCAGATCGGCGGCGAGGCCCTCCCGCGCCGTGGTGTCCCCGGCGGTGTGCACGGCCTCCCGGAGACGGCGTTCCCGCCGGGCCGCGCGCCGCTGTTCGCCGAGCATCGCCTCCAGCCGGTCCTGGAGCGCCGCGCGCCCACCGACCTCGACGTCGTAGACGATGACCGACGCCCGGTAGAGGGTGGCGGCGCGGGCCGCGGCCTCCCGTGCCGCCTCCGGGCCGTGCCGGGCGGAGAGGTCCTGGAGCAGCGCCTGGACCACATCCCAGGGCGGCACCTCATGACCGTCCAGACAGGCTTGCAGACCCTCGGGGTCGCGCCGCGCGAAGACGCCGTACCACCCCGCCTCCCGGTCCAGCCGCCGTGTCAGCGCACGCAGGAAGTCCGCGAACTCCCCGATCGCGGCTGGGAGTTGCCCGCCCGACATCGCCACCCCTCTCCCCTCGCACCCTTCACCCCATGGCCCGCATTCGACACCCCGCGTGTTACGGAACCGGTTACGGGCGTGCTACGGACAGTTTTCCGGGTGCGCACACAGCAGCCGAACGTGCCGGCGCGCGATCGCCGCCGCACGGCAGGCCAAGCGGAGCCGGGGGCCGTCAGCCGGGGCTGACCACCATCGCCGAGCCGCCGCCCCGGCGTACCGTCTCGGCCGCGGCCAGCCAGCGGCCGCCGGACAGCCGCTGGACGCCGGTCGCGGCGCCGATCTCCGGGTTCTGCTTGAAGGAGTGGCCGAGCGCCTCCAGTTCCGCGCGCTCGGGGCTGTTCCACAGCCCCGGTTCCAGTTCGGTCCGGTCGGCGTTGCGCTGGCTGGCGCGCGGTGCGGCGATGGCGTCGACCAGCGGCATTCCCCGGTCGAGATGGTTGAGCATGGTTTGCAGCACGGTCGTGATGATGGTCGCGCCGCCGGGTGAGCCGAGCGCCAGCACCGGCTTGTTGTGCTCGAGCACGATCGTCGGCGACATCGACGAGCGGGGCCGCTTCCCCGGGCCCGGCAGGTTCGGGTCGTGGACGGCCGGGTCGGCGGGCGCGAAGGAGAAGTCGGTCAGCTCGTTGTTGAGCAGGAAGCCGCGGCCGGGGACGGTGATCCCGCTGCCGCCGGTCTGCTCGATGGTGAGGGTGTAGGCGACGACGTTGCCCCACTTGTCGGCCACCGTGAGATGGGTGGTGTTCTCGCCCTCGTAGGTGGTGGGGGCGGCGTGGCCACGGGTGTCACAGGCACCGGGCCCGGCCGGGCGGTTCGGGTCGCCGGGCTTCACCGGGCTCTTGAGCACCGCGTCCGGCTTGATCAGGCAGCCGCGGGAGTCCGCGAACCGCTGCGAGGTGAGTCCCTTGGTGGGGACGTCCTCGGCGGCGGGGTCACCCACCCACCGTCCACGGTCGGCGAAGGCTATCCGGCTGGCCTCGATGTAGCGGTGCAGGTAGTCGCGCTCGCTGAGCTGGGAGAGGTCGGTCTTCTCCAGGATGTTGAGCGCCTCGGCCACGCTGGTGCCGCCCGAGGACGAGGGCGCCATGCCGTAGACGTCCAGGCCCCGGTAGCCGGTGCGGGTGGGCGCCTGCCGCTTGGTGGTGTACGCCCGCAGGTCGCGGGCGGTCAGATCGCCGGGCCGCACGGTGCGCTCGGCCTTCGGGTCCACCGGGGGCTTGCGCACCGTGTCGACGATGTCGCGGCCCAGCTCGCCCTTGTAGACCGCGCCGGTGCCCTTCTTGGCCAGCAGGGCGTAGGTGCGGGCGAGATCGGGGTTGGTGAAGGTGGCGCCCACCACCGGCAGCTTGCCGCCGGGCAGGAACAGCTCGGCCGAGGCCGGGAAGTCCTTGAAGCGGGCCTCGTTGTCGGCCGTCTGCTGACGGAAGGTGGGGTCCACGGTGAAGCCGTCGCGGGCCAGCCGCTCGGCGGGCTTCAGCACCTGCGCCAGCGGCTCGGTGCCCCAGGCGCCGAGGGCGTCCTCCCAGGTGGCGGGGGTGCCGGGGGTGCCGACGCTCAGTCCGCTGGTGACCGCGTCGGCGAACGGCAGCGGCTTGCCGTCCTTGTCGAGGAACAGGCTCTTGTCGGCGCTGAGCGGTGCGGTCTCCCGGCCGTCCAGCGTGTACACCTTGTGCTTCTTGGCGCTGTAGTAGACGAAGTACCCACCGCCGCCGACACCCGCCGAGTACGGCTCGGTGACCCCGAGCGCGGCGGCGGTCGCGACCGCCGCGTCGACCGCGTTCCCGCCGTGCCGCAGCACGTCGATCCCGGCCGCCGAGGCGTCGGCGTCCACGCTGGAGACCGCGCCGCCGTAGCCCTCGGCCACCGGGGTCTTGGCGGGGGTGCCGGGCTTCGCGGCGTCCGCCGGACCGCTCTGCGCCGCCCCGGCCGGGGCGATGCCGAGCACCGCGGCCAGCGCGGCCGCTGCGGCCATCGCGGGCAGCCGACGCCGGGGCGGTACGGCGCCGGACGTGGTGGACGTGGTTGACGATGCGGCTGGTCGCGCGGTGGGCCCCATCCATACCTCCAAGCGGACGACAGGGCCGGAGCCTACCGGTGCCCGACGTGGTCACGACAGGGGGCCGCTCGTCCCCGCCGGTCAGGACGGACGACGGGTCCCCCATAACCCCGGCCTCGAACACCCACCCGGTTCGCCGCTACGATGCGCGGCCATGAACGACACCCTGCAGGACCTGATCGCCTCCGCGGCGGCTCTGATCGTGGGCCTGGCCCTCGGCTGGGCCGTGCACTCGGCGCTGGTGCGCCGTAAGCGCGCCCGCGAGCAGCGCTTCTTCGGCCTGCCGGACGGCTCGGAGTGTGTGCTGGTCACTCATCGGGACAGCACCTCGGCGCACTGGAGCATTCCGCGCCATGACGCGCTCGCGCTGCTCGGACTCGCCTCCGTCGTGGAGATCTGCGGCGCCCACCCCGAGGTCGCACCGCATGACACCGGGTTGCAGGGGTTCGGCGCGCGGACGGAGTTCTGCATCGGCGACCCCATAGCACACCGCAGGCTGGCCGCCCATCTGTCGAATCTGCTGCCGGGGGTGACCGTGCGTCCGGGCGATGAGTCCGGGGCGGACCGCGGCACCTTCACCATCGGCGGCACCGCCTACCGCCCCGAACCGGGCGCGGTCGAGTACGTCCTGCTGGCCCGGCTGACGGCGGGCGAGGGCGAGCGTCCGGTGTTCCTGGCCGCCGGGCAGCGCCCGGTGACCCATCGCGCGGCGGTCAACCATCTGGTGCGCAACCGCGCCCGGCTGGCCCGTAAGTACGGGGCGCAGGGCTCGTTCTGTCTGCTGCTGAAGGTGGTCAACTCCCAGGCGTACGGCCCGGATGTGGTCGAGCTGGTGGCCGATGTCACCAAGGCCGCGACCTCCGCGCCGGTGGGGTCGCGGGCCGCGGCCAAGGCCGCCAAGGAGGGCTGAGCGCGGCCCACCCGAGGAAGTTTCGCGGGGCCGGACCCGGACGGGGTCCGGCCCCCGGGCAACGCCCCGAACCGCTCCCGGCCCCGGCAGCCAGGAGCGGCTCCTATCGTTACCCAGGCGTAACTTATCGCACCATTACCAGAGGTAACAACCCGGGTTACCGTCAAGTCACTTGAGCGCGCGCTCCCTTTGCCCCCCACGGCATTCCCCACAGGAGCGACAAGTGACCCCTGCCCGCAAATACCTGCGCGCGGCGGCGGCCGCCGCCGTCTCGGCGACCGTGCTGGCCGGTGCCACCTTCGGCCCCGCCGCCACGGCACCGGCCGCGGCCGCCGAACCGGCGAGCGCCGTCGCGGCCGCCTCGTCGGCCTCGTCCGCCTCGGCTGCCTCGTCCGGGTCGTCGGCATCCTCGACATCCGTACGCTTCGTCGACATCCCCGGCGACGGCGGCGTGTCCCTCGCCGCCAATGTGGTCGCCCCGGCCGACGCCGGCGCCGGGCACCGCTATCCGCTGGTGGTCCTGCCCACCAGCTGGGCCATGCCCCAGGTGGAATATCTCGCCCAGGCCAGAAAGCTGGCCGAGTCCGGCTATGTGGTGCTCAGTTACAACCCCCGCGGCTTCTGGCAGTCCGGCGGACGGATCGAGACGGCCGGGCCGCCCGATGTCGCCGACGCCTCCAAGGTCATCGACTGGGCACTGGCCCACACCGGCGCCGACCCCGGCCGCATCGGCATGGCCGGGGTGTCCTACGGCGCCGGGATCAGCCTGCTCGCCTCGGCATTCGACCCGCGTGTCAAGGCCGTTGTGGCGATGAGCGGCTGGGCGGACCTGATCGAGTCCATCTACAGCGAGCGCACCCAGCACCGCCAGGCCGCCGGTCTGCTCGGCGGGCTGGGAACGCTGACCGGCCGTCCGAGCGAAGAGATGCAGCAGATGCTCAAGGACTTCCTCGGCTCCAACATGGCCAGGGAAAAGGACTTGATCGAGTGGGGCCGTAAGCGCTCCCCCGCCACCTACCTCGACCGCATCAACGCCAACGGCGCGGCCGTCATGCTGGGCAACGCCTGGGGCGACTCCATCTTCCCGCCCAACAGTTACGCCCGCTTCTACGAGAAGCTCACCGGGCCCAAACGGCTGGAGCTGCGGCCCGGCGACCATGCCACCCCCGAGCTCACCGGGCTGCTGGGCCTGCCCAACGACACCTGGGACCATTCCCGCCGCTGGCTGGACCGCTATCTCAAGGGCGACCGGAACGGCATCGACCGCGAGCAGCCGGTCCAGCTCGCCTCGCGGACCAAGGACGGCTACGAGGGCTATCCCAGCTGGTCGGCCGTGCCCACCGGCCACCGCCGGCTCGCCCTGGACAGCACCGAGCAGATCAGCGCCGACCACAACTCCGGCGCCGACGGCGGCACCGCGATCCTCAGCGGCGCCCTGGACCAGTTCCTCAAACTCCCGCCGCTCGCCTCGATCCCGCTGCTGCCCCGCTCCTACGCGGCCGTCTGGCAGAGCGCGGCTTACGCCACCGAGCAGCGCATCCGCGGCACCGTGACCCTGCACACCACCGTGAGCAGCAACAAGTCCAGCGGTACGGCGGTGGCGTACCTCTACGACGTCGGCGCGCTCGGCGTCGGCAAGCTCATCACCCACGCCCCCGTCACCTTCCACGACCGCACCCCGGGAACGCCGTTCGGCGTGGACCTGGAGCTGTTCTCGACCGCCTACGACCTCCCGGCCGGACACCGGCTGGCCCTGGTCGTCGACGCCAAGGACCCGCTCTACAACGAACACAACCCGGACGGGGCACGGCTCACCTTCTCCTCGCCCGCGGACGACCCGTCATCGCTGTCGGTACCGGTCCGCGAGTGATCCCGCTCCCCTGATCAGGTGCCGCCCCCGTGTCAGGTGCGGGTGTCGCCGGGCATGGGGGCGGCCGGTTCGGGGGCGGCGACCTTCACCTGACCGGTCTTCACACTGCGCCGCTCCCGCTTCGCCACCCAGTTGGCGAACCACGACAGCAGCATGCACATCCCGATGTAGATCGGCGAGATCACCATCACCACCGGAATGAACGGAAGGTCGTAGTCGAGATTGGACGCGATGAGCTTTCCGGCGTGCAGAAACTCCTCGTAGGTGATGAGGAAGCCGAGCGAGGTGTCCTTCAGGGCCACCACCAACTGGCTGATGATGGCGGGCAGCATCGCGCGTACGCCCTGGGGCACCAGCACGTACGTCATCACCGCCGTCTTCCGCATGCCGAGGGAGTACGCCGCCTCGCGCTGGCCGCGGTCCACCGCGTTGACCCCCGCGCGGAACACCTCTGCCAGCACCGAGCCGTTGTACAGCGTCAGCCCGGTGACCAGCGCGGGCAGCGGCTGCACCTTCAGCGCCACAAACACAAAGAAGATCATCACCAGCACGGGCATCGCCCGGAAGAACTCCACCACCAGCGTGGACAGCCAGCGCACCGGACGGTGCTCCGACAGCCGCCCGGCGGCCAGCACGGCGCCCAATGCCAGCGAGAACACCGCGGCCAGAGCGAACGCCTTGAGGGTGTTGGCGAGCCCGCGCAGCAACAGCTCCTGGATGCCCTTGTACTCGAAGGGCATCCACTTCTGGTACGCGAACTGGCCGGTCTCGACCAGGAGATGGACGATCCAGGCGACCAGCGCCAGCAGCACGGCCGTGGCCGCGATCCCGTAGATGCGGTGGCGGCGCCGCGTCCGCGGCCCGGCCACATCGTAGAGGGCGGTGGTGGTCATCGCGGCACTCCCCAGCGCTTCTCCAGAACGGCGAAGATCGCGCTGATGGCCAGCGTCACGATCAGATAGCCGACGGCGATCCAGATGAAGGTCCAGATGATGCTGTAGCCCATCTCGTTGAGCGGCTTGTAGGTGCCCAGCAGCTCGGTGACGCTGAACGACCCGGCGATCGCGGAGTTCTTGGCGAGCGCGATCAGGGTCGAGCCGATCGGCGGGATGACCGAGCGGAACGCCTGCGGCAGCACCACCGCGCCCAGCGTCTGCTCGAACGTCATCCCCAGGCTGCGCGCGGCCTCGCCCTGTCCGACCGGCACCGTGTTGATGCCCGAGCGCACCGCCTCGCAGATGAACGCCGAGGTGTAGCAGCCCAGTGCCAGCACCGCGAAGGTGGTGAACGGCAGCACCAGGCCGAAGCGCGGCAGCCCCAGCATCACCGCGAAGAACAGCAGGGTCAGCGGGGTGTTGCGGAGCACCGTCACCCATACGGTGCCGAAGGTCCGCAGCGAGGCCACCGGCGCCACCCGGAACGCGGCCATCAGGATGCCCACGGCCAGGGCGAGCAGCGAGGCGTACACGGTCAGTTCGACCGTGCCGAGGAACCCCTTGCCGTAGAGGGCGAAGTTTTCGGTGAGCACATACATACGGCGGCCTCAGCGCGTCTGGTAGCGGTCGATGGGCGGCGGCTTGGGGGCGGGCACCCCGGACAGCCCGAGGGTCGCGTTGTACGCCTTCTTCCAGTCGCCGTTGCGCTCATGGATCAGGAGCGCCTCGTCCAGCGCGAAGCGCAGCGCGTTGTCCCCCCGCGGCACCCCGATGCCGTACGGCTCCTTGGAGAACGGCTTGCCCACCACCTTCAGCTCCTCCGGGACCTTGGCCGCGTAGCCGAGCAGGATCACGTTGTCGGTGGTGACCGCGTCGACCTGATAGCTCAGCAGGTTGTCCACGCAGACCGAGTAGGTGTCGTAGGCCACCGCGCGGGCCTTGGGGTAGTCGGTCTGGATCCGCTGGAGCGGGGTCGAACCGGCCGCCGAGCACACGGCCTTGCCCGCCAGGTCCTGGGGGCCGTGGATGTCGTGCTCGTCGGTGCGCACCAGCAGCGACTGTCCCGCCATGAAGTACGGCCCGGCGAAGCCCACCAGGCGCTTGCGCAGCGGATTGATGGTGTAGGTGCCGACGTAGTAGTCGATCTGGCCGTTCTGGAGCGCGGTCTCCCGGTTGGCCGAGGCGACGGTGCGGAAGCGGATCTGGCTGGGCTTGAAGCCCAGCGACGCCGCCATCATCTTGGCGATCTCGATATCGAAGCCGGAGTAGCGGCCGGTGGCCGGGTCCTTCTCGCCGAGATAGGGCTGGTCCTCCTTGACCCCGACGGTGAGATGGCCACGCCGCTCGGCCCTGCGCCAGGTCGGCGACGCCGGCAGCCGGAAGCCGGTGTTCACCTCGTACGTGGGCAGTTGCCCGGCCTTCGGCCCCTTGGCGGGCGGGCTGCCCTCCTTCCCGCACCCGGCCGCCGCCGGAAGCAGGGCGAGAGCCAGGGCCAGGGCGGCGATCGCCCGGCGGATGCGCCTCATCTCCGTCACCACCCGGCTCAGTGCTTGAGGATCTTGGAGAGGAAGTCCCGGGCCCGCTCGGTCGCCGGTGCCGCGAAGAACTCCTCCGGACTGCGGTCCTCCACGATCCGGCCGTCGGCCATGAACACCACCCGGTTCGCGGCATAGCGCGCGAAGCCCATCTCATGGGTGACGACCACCATCGTCATGCCCTCGCGGGCGAGCTGGCGCATGACCTCCAGCACCTCGTTGATCATCTCCGGGTCCAGCGCCGAGGTCGGCTCGTCGAAGAGCATCACCTTCGGATCCATCGCCAGCGCCCGCGCGATGGCCACCCGCTGCTGCTGACCGCCGGAGAGCTGCGCGGGATACTTGTCGGCCTGATCCGTGAGCCCCACCCGCTCCAGCAACTCCCGCGCCCGGCGCTCCGCCTCCTGCCTGCCGCGCTTGCGGACTTTCTGCTGGGCGAGCATCACATTGGCCAGCACGGTGCGGTGCGCGAAGAGGTTGAACGACTGGAAGACCATCCCCACCTCGGCCCGCAGCTGCGCCAGCTCCTTGCCCTCCTCGGGCAGCGGTCTGCGGTCCACGGCGATGGCGCCGGACTGGATCGTCTCCAGCCGGTTGATCGTCCGGCACAGCGTCGACTTCCCGGAGCCGGAGGGCCCGATGACCACGACCACCTCACCGCGGCCGACGGTGAGGTCGATGTCCTGGAGCACATGCAGCGCGCCGAAGTACTTGTTGACCTCACGCAGCTCGATCAACGGTTCGCCGACGGCCATACCCGGCCCCACCCACTTTCGCCTGTGTCGCGTCAGCGCAAGCTATCCAGACAAAAGCGGCACTTCGCTGATGACACGCAAACCGAAGGGTGGATAACCCTCGATCGAGACCGGTGGGGAGCGGCGCCTCAAGGCATCGCGCCGGAGACCACCGTGCCGTCGTCGAAGACGAGATACAGCACCCCGCCGCTGCCGAGCACCAGGGGTTGGGTCGCCTTCAGGGGGTCCTCGGGCGACGGCCAGCCCGGGTAGCTGATCGGTGCCCCGGCCGGCCGTCCATCAGCGGCGGAAAAGGCGCGCAGTCCCGTCCGGTCGATGACCAGGAACCGGTTCCCGTGCATCAGCACCGTGTCCTGCCCGGTGCCGTTCCGCCTGGTCCAGCGTGTCTTCCCGGTCGACAGGTCGATACCGCGCAGGGTCACCCTGTCGTCGGTGCCACCGGCGTCGGCGGTGCGGGTGACCGCGGTCCCGCGCGCGCTCGCCGTCACGATGGCGCCCGGCACGGTGTGCAGCGTCTTGAGCGTGCGGGCGTCGCGCACCGTCGTGGTGCCCTGGAAGGTGTCGCAGTAGAGCCGGTCGCCCCTCACCACCAGCGGGGAACAGGGCGCCGCCTCGCCCGTTTCCCGGCCGTCGGCGATGTCGAGCGCGACTCCATGGGTGTTGCCCTGGGCGTACAGCCGGTCACCCGCCAGTTCCATGCTCTGTGGGAAGACACCCCGGTGGACCTTCTCCCAGAGCCGTTGTCCGCCGGCGGCCCGGTAGGCGCGGAAGAGCATGCTGGAGCTGGTGCCCGCGCCCGACGGCCCCTCGTAGACCACGTACACCACACCGTTCGCCGCGGCCGCCCTCGCGGGCTCGTATCCGGCGGCGCCGGGCCAGTGGGACACGGGCTTGCCGTTGGTGAGCCGCAGGCCCACGATGCCGTCGCCCTCGGCGGTGTAGACGACGTCACCGCCGATGACGGGGTAGAAAAGGCTCGTGCCCTGTTCCGTGCGTCCGCCCTTGTCCTCATAGCGCCAAACCCGCTTGCCGGTGGCCGCCTCCAGCACCTCCACTCCCCCGGAGACGCCGCACATCAGGAAGGCGCCCGACAGCTGGCATGCGGTGGGCGAGCCGTCCGACAGCCGGGCGTGCCAGGGCGACCAGTCCGCGGGCCGCCGTTTGTGATCATCGGCCAGCTCCACGGCCCGGGCGCCGATGTCCGTACGGCCCGTCACCACCGGCCCGGCCGCGGGCGGCGCGGCGGCAGCCGCATCGGAGCTGCCGCGGTCGTCGTCCAGCCATCCGGGAAGCAGGGCGGATATCAGTATCCCGGCCGTCAGCGCCGCCGCCCCGGCCAGGGCGATGACGATCGCACGCGGCCTGCGCCGTTCGTCCGGAGCGGGATCCGGCGGCGGCACAGCGGGCATGGTCGGCCCGTGCCACGGCGGAGCCGAGGGCGGGGCCGCCTGAAGCACCCGGTCCGCCTCTTCGCCATAGCTCTCGATGAGCCGGGCGATCCCCTCGGGCCAGAGGAAGGGCCCGGTCCTGCGGGCCGGCTCCCGCCCCGGCCTGCTGTCGGCGGCCGAGGCGTCGAGGGAGCGGATCAGGGCGTCCGGCGTCGGCCGCGCCCCGGGATCCCGGTCCAGGCAGGTCGCGACGACCTCGCGCAGATCGTCCGGTACGCCGTCGAGGTCGGCCTCGCCCCGGGCCACACGGTGGATGACGGCGGCCAGTTCCTCGTCGTCGAACGGGCCCGCGCCACGCGCGGCGAGGCACAGCAGCGCGCCGAGGGCGAAGACGTCCGTGGCCGCCGTCACCGGCCGGCCGGTCATCAACTGCTCGGGCGACATGAAGCTTGGCGAGCCGATCGCCACCCCGGCCGTGGTCAGCGCCGTGGCGTCGTACGCCTGGGCGATGCCGAAGTCGATGATCTTCGGCCCATCGGCCGTCAGAAGCACGTTCGCGGGCTTCAGATCGCGATGCAGCACCCGCGCGCCGTGGATGGTGCGCAAGCCCCGTGCCAGATCCGCGCCCATGGCCCGCACGGCCGCCGCCGGGAGCGGGCCGCACCGGGCCACCGCCTCGTGCAGCGAGGGGCCGACCACGTACTCGGTGGCCAGCCAGGGCGGGGCGGCGGTTGGGTCGGCGTCCACCAGCGCCACGGTATGGGGGCCGCGCACCGCGCGGGCCGCCTCCGCTTCGCGCCGGAAGCGGATGCCGAACTCCCGGTCCCCCGCCAGATCCTGGCGCATGGTCTTGACGGCGACCAAGGAGGAGAAGGCGTCACCGGCCGAGCCGTGCGCAGCGCCCTGGGGGACGGCGAGGTACACCGTTCCCATGCCGCCCGACCCCAGTCCGGCCAGCACTCGGTACGGGCCGATCCGGCGCGGGGCGTGCTCGTCGAGGGGTCGCAGCACCGCTCCCTCGTCTCCTCTCCTGCTGGGTGTGGGGCGTTTCGGTCAGGGCAGGTCGAGCGAGCGGACCGTGCCGTCGTAGTAGACGAGGACGACGGTTCCTCCGACCGACAGCAGTTCGGGCGCCCGGACGGCCTTCCTGACGTTCCGCGTGCCCGGGTCGGACCGGATGCCGGGAGCGCCCTTCACCGGGGTCCGGTGCGCGGTGCCGCCCGACGGCAGGGTGTACAGCGCGGCGTTGTCCGCGTAGACAGCCGTGCTTCCGACGAAGACCGCCGTCGAGACGGCCGTCGGCTCTCCGTCGGGCGTCCGGGCCACCGGGCCGACCCTGCGCGCCGTGTCGTCCGTACGACGCAGCATGACCGCGTCGGCCTCCGTGGTCAGTGCCCCGTAGGTCCCCAACGCGCCCACGGCGCCCCGGCCCGGGGCCACCCCCGGATAGCGCGGGTCGGCCGGGTCGTCGGCGCGCTCCAGCGTCCGGGAGTCCAGGGCGGCGACCCCCTCGTTGCCGCCCGGACACAGCACCTCACCACCGCTGAGCCGCGCCCCCTGGCAGCGCTCGGCGGGCAGCTTCGAGACGGCCACCCGCTTCCCGGTCCTGGCGTCATACGCCGTCAGACCCTCCTGGGCCAGCACATAGACCAGCCCGGTGCTGAACGCCTGGACCGTGACGGGAACCCGGGCCGCCTCCCCGACGTCCTGCGCCGGGAGGGTGTGCGACCACAGCCGGCGCCCACGGCGCACGTCGTACGCCAGGACCTCGGTGCTCCCGTCGTTCCCGGTGGTGGTGAGGAAGACCCGTCCGTCGGCCGCGAGGATCCGTCCCCGCCCTCCCCCGCTGTCCGCGGTCCGCCGTCGCTCCCACCGCACCGAGCCGTCCTCGGTGCCGCGGGCGCGCAGCCACCCGGACTCGGCGGAGACCACCAGCCCGTCGAGGAGCACCGGATTGGTGCCGTCGCCCGGGATGGTGAGCGTGCCCCGGGCGCTGTACGAGGCCTTCGCCCTCGGGTGCTCCCGGGCGGTGTGCCAGCTGCGCGCACCCGTGGCGGCGTCGACCGCCTGGAGGGTGCCGTCCGCGAGGCGGCACACCAGCAGCCGGGGGTCCAGCGCGCAGTCCACCGGTGTGTCCGCCAGCGCCGCCGACCACGTCCGCCACCCTTCCGGTCGCCCGGCGCCGCTCCCGGAGAAGGTCCGATTGCGGTCCGGGCCGCCGTACTGGTCCACCGAGACCGAGGTGGTGCCGGTTCCCGCGCCGTCCGTCCGCGTCCGCTGCTCCGTATCCCCGTCCGAGCCCGAACCGAGGGTGCGCAGCCCGAAGACGGCCAGCGCCGTGGCGGCGAACACCGCCGCGCCCGACAGCACCAGCCGCCGACGCGGTACACCGCGCGCGCCGGGCCGCGGCGATGGCTGCGGGGTGCCGGTCACCGTCGGCGCGCTGTGCACGGCGGAAACGCCTGGCAGGGCGGAGGGGCCCAACCCGGGCTCCCTGGCGGCGCGTTCGAGCACTCGGCGCAGTTCACGTTCCCGCTCGGCGATCAGCGCCCGGACCGGCTCGGGCCAGGGAGCCCGCGCGGTGACGCCCGTCGGCGCGCCTCCGGCGAACCGCCGCTCCAGCTCGGCGGTGTCCGGCCGCGCCGAGGGGTCCGGGTGCAGACAGTCGGCGAGCGGTTCGCGCAACCAGCCCGGTACCCGGGAGAGATCGGCCTCGGCCTCGGCAATGCGGTACAACACCGCGGCCACTGGCCCGTCGCCGAACAGGCCCTCGCCCGTGGCGGCGTAACACAGCAGCGACGCCAGGCAGAAGACGTCCGATGCGGCGACCACATGGCGGCTGCCCTTGACATGCTCGGGTGACATGAAGCCCGGTGAGCCGACCATGGCCCCGGTGACGGTCATGGTGCCCGCACCGAAGGCACGGGCGATACCGAAGTCGATGACCTTCGGCCCACCGTCCGCCAGCAGCACGTTTCCCGGCTTCAGATCCCGGTGCAGGATCCGGGCGTGATGGATGCTCCGCAGGGCGCGGACGAGGTCCAGTCCGAGGTCCCGTACGGCACGGGGCGGCAGGGGGCCCGCCGCGCGCACCGCCTGGTCGAGGGTCGGCCCCGGTACGTACTCGGTGGCCATCCACGGTGTCGAGGCCTCGGCGTCGCCACCCAGCAACTGTGCGGTGTAGCGGCCGTTCACGGCCTGGGCCGCGGCGATCTCACGGCGGAAGCGCGCGCGGAAGCCGCGGTCGGGGTCGGCCTCGCCCTCCACGACGAGGTCGGGCCGGATCGTCTTCACCGCGGCCGGACGGCCCGCCGCGTCGGCACCGAGGAACACCTCGCCCATCCCGCCCGCGCCGAGACGGGCGAGGAGCCGGTAGGGCCCGATGGCCCGGAGAGAAGGCTGCGACGCTGCTCCGAGCACGTCCTGTCCCCCTCCGTCACCGTGCGCTCAGAGGTTACCCGTTGGTGTCTTCGGGCCGCTCGCGGGCCCGGTGTGAGCGATGACAGCCGCAGGCCGCTGGGGTCCGGCCCTAGGTCTCGGCGGCCTCCGCGTACAGCTGGGAGAGCTCCGGGGCGCCGTCGGCGGCCCATCGGTGGCCGGCCTGGACCACGTCGACCTCGCGGCCGGAGCCGAGTCTGACGACGGGGCGGCCGCTGGGCCAGACCTGCCAGGCGGCGCCGGGGACGGTGCGGATGATGACGGTGCCGAGGTAGAGACCGGCGTCGTTGCCGAGCCAGGGCAGCTCGTCCGGGTCGTCGCGCCAGCGTGGGAGGAGCTGGTCGAGCTCTTCCAACGAGGCGGCGGAGTCGTCGAGTCCGATACCGGCGGTGGCGGCGCGGGCACGCAGGAGTTCGCATTCGGAGAGCAGCTGTGCGACACCCTGAGGATCCTCTTCCTGGGCACCCATCAGCGCCGTACCGGAAGCGGGGCCGCGCCGCTTGCGCCAGTTGTCCAAGAAGGGGATGTTCATACCACTCAGCGTCGCATCCCGCGCACGGGCGCACCACAGGGCGCGCGGTATGCCTCGTGACCCGATGATTGCCTTGACGACGCCCCTCCGCCTCTCTACGTTCTTCCCGCACCTGTCGGATCAGCGGTCGGGTTGGTTGCAAGAGGGGACTCGTATGCGCTTACGGAGACGGGGGACAGCGGCCGGACTTGTCGCCGGAGGTGTCGCCTTCGCCCTTCCGGTATCGGTCCTGCCGACGCTCGCCGGGCCGTCCGCACAGGCAGCATCACTGAAGCCGCTCCCTCTGGAGCGGCTTTTCGACAACCGGGCGGTCGGTGAGGACACCCGGCCGGGGGACGCGGACTTCGACGGTTCGGGGAACTCGCTGTCCGCGCAGGACCTGAGAGCCGCCGGCTGGACGCCGGGGCGGGTGGTCGATCTGGACGCGGCGCGGCTGACCTGGCCGCGGAGTGCCGGGACAGGGCCGGACAACGTGGTCGCCGACGGGCAGGCGGTACGGCTGCGCGGCCGGGGCGAGGCGGTCACCTTCCTGGTCGCGGGCAGTGCGCCGGACGGGCCCGGCGGCGCGGTGAGCGGCACCGGGACGGTGCGCTACCGGGACGGGTCCAGCGGGACGTACACGCTGACCGCGCCGGACTGGCGCGCGGGCTCCACGGCCACCAAGGCGTTCGGCCTCCCCCATGTCAACAGCGCGTCGGGGCAGCGGCTGGAGGCGGCGCGGCTGTACGCGGTGACGGTTCCGGTGGCGCGAGGCCGGGAGATCGCGTCGGTGGTACTGCCGGAGGATCCGGGTCCGGTCGGCGATCTGCATGTGTTCGCCGCGACGCTGCGGCAGCCCGCGCCGGGCTGGACCGGCAGTTGGGCGGCGAGCACCGCCGGGTACACCAAGGTCGGGCCGTGGACGGACCAGACGCTGCGGCTGGTGGTGCACACCAGCGCGGGCGGTCCGCGGGCCAGGATCCGGCTGGCGAACACCTTCAGCGCGGCGCCCGTGGAGGTCGGCCGCGCCACCGTGGCCGTCCAGGAGGAGGGAGCGGCGGCGCACGGTGCGCCGGTGCCGCTGACCTTCGGCGGACGGCGGGGCACCTCGATCCCGGCGGGGGCCCAACTGGTCAGCGATCCGGTGGACTTCCGCGTACCGGCGGACACCAATCTGCTGGTCAGTGTGCATCTGCCGGGGCCGGTCAGTGCGGCGCCGGTGCACACCCAGGCCACCCAGCGCTCGTACTCAAGCGCGCCGGGCAGCGGGGACCGCACCGGTGACTCCGGTGCGGACGCCTACACCGGCACCCTGACCACCTGGCCGTTCCTCACCGGCGTCGATGTACGGGGCGGTCCGGGCTCGGTGGTGGCGCTGGGCGATTCGATCACCGACGGCACCAACTCGACGGCGGACGCCAACCGCCGGTGGCCGGACGTCCTGGCCCGGCGGCTGCGGGCGCAGTCCGAGGTGCCCGCGTACGGGGTGGTCAACAGCGGGATCTCCGCGAACCGCGTGGTCACCGATGTCTACACCGGCGACGGGGTCTCCACGGTGACCAGCGGGGTGAGCGCGCTGAGCCGACTGGAGCGGGATGTACTCGCCCGGAGCGGGGCCCGTACGGTCGTGGTCTTCCAGGGCATCAACGATCTGCGCTGGGGCACCTCTGCTAGGGACGTCATCGCGGGGCTGCGGGCCGTCACGGCCCGCGCCCACGCGCGCGGGCTGCGGGTGGTCGGGGCGACGATCGCGCCGTGCGAGGGCGAGGCGCGGTGCACGGCGGACGCCGATGCGCGCCGCCGGGAGGTCAACGCGTTCCTGCGGGACAGCGGCGGGGTGTTCGACGCGGTGCTGGACTTCGACGCGGTGGTGCGGGATCCGCAGCACCCGGCGCGGATCCTCCCCGCGTACGACAGCGGTGACCATCTGCACCCCGGGGACGCCGGGTTGCGGGCGCTGGCCGAGTCGATCGATCTGCGCACCCTCACGGGGTGAGCCGGGCGAGGGCGCCCGCCGACCCGGTCCCGCGGTCTCAGACCTCCAGGTCGAGCACGACCGGGGCGTGGTCGGAGGCGCCCTTGCCCTTGCGCTCCTCGCGGTCCACATACGCGTCGCCCACGGCCTTGGCGAACGGCTGGTTGCCGTAGACCAGGTCGATCCGCATGCCCCGGTTCTTGGGGAAGCCCAGCTCGCGGTAGTCCCAGTAGGTGAAGGGGCGGTCGTACTTCAGCGGGCGCGGCACCACATCGGACAGACCGGTCTCGCGCAGCGCGGCCAGGGCGTCCCGCTCCAGGTCGGTGACGTGGGTGAGGCCGTCGAAGGCGGCCCGGTCCCAGACGTCCTCGTCGGTGGGGGCCACATTGAAGTCGCCGAGGACGGCGAAGGGTCGCTCCCCTGCCGCGTCCTCGGCGACCGTGCTGCGCAGCGCCTCCAGCCAGGCCAGCTTGTAGTCGTAGTGCGGGTGGCCGATCTCCCGGCCGTTGGGCACATAGACCGACCAGACACGGACACCGCCGCAGGTCGCCGCTATGGCACGCGGCTCCTGCCCGCCGTCGTAGTCCGGGCCGCCGGGCAGGCCGACGGTGATCTCCTCGAGCCCCACCCGGGAGAGCAGCGCCACCCCGTTCCACCTGCCGGTGGCGTTGACCGCGGCCTCGTAGCCCAGCTCGCGCAGCGGCTCGTAGGGGAAGGCGGACTCGGCGCACTTCGTCTCCTGGACGCACAGCACATCGGTGCCGCTGCTCTCCAGCCAGGCGAGCAGCCGCGGCAGCCGGGCGGTGATCGAATTGACGTTCCAGGTCGCGATGCGCATGGAGGTCAACCTACACGGCGGGTCCGACAGCGCTCACAGGCTCAGGGTCTCCCCCGGCGCCAGCCGCAGATGCTCGGCGCCGCCGATGCCCGGACCCTCCGGGCCCAGCATCCGGCCGTAGAGCTGCGGCGCCAGGTCGGACAGCAGGGCGTCGTGGATGTCGACCGCGCGGCGCGGAGCCACGGCCCGGATATAGTCGATGACCTCGCTGAGCTTGTTCCACGGGGCGTGCACCGGCAGCAGCAGGGTGTCCAGCCGACGGCCGTGGGGCACGGTGAGCGCGTCGCCGGGGTGGAAGACGGTGTTGTCCACCACATAGCCGACGTTGGTGATCCGGGGGATGTCGGGGTGGATGACGGCGTGCAGCTGACCGTGGACCTCGATCTCGAAGCCCGCCGCGGTGAAGGTGTCGCCCTCGCCCACCGTGTGCACCCGGCCGGGGAACGCCGCCGAGATCTGCCCGGCCACACTGGCCAGGGTCCACACCTGGGCGTCGGGGTTGGCCTCGAGCGCCACCCGCAGCCGTGCCTCGTTGAAGTGGTCGACGTGCTCGTGGGTGACCAGGATCGCGTCCGCTTCGGCCGCCGCGTCGTGTTCGCTGAAGGCCCCGGGGTCGATGACGAGCGTCTGCCCGTCCTTCTCCAGCCGGACGCAGGCGTGGCCCTTCTTGGTGAGCTTCATGGGGATCATTCTGCTACCGGCCCGCCCCCGTAAACGGGTTACTCCTCCGGGCTGGTCTCCTCGCGGATGACGCGCTGGGCCACGGCGAAGGCTGCGTTCGCGGCGGGCACTCCGCAGTAGACCGCGGTCTGGAGCAGGACTTCCTTGATCTCGGTGGGGGTGAGTCCGTTGCGCAGCGCGGCGCGGGTGTGGAAGGCCAGTTCATCCAGGTGGCCGCGGGCGACCAGGGCGGTGAGGGTGATCACGGAGCGGGTGCGCCGGTCGATGCCGGGCCGGGTCCACACCTCGCCCCAGGCATAGCGGGTGATGAAGTCCTGGAAGTCGCCGGTGAACTCGTCGGTCCGCGACTCCGCGCGGTCCACGTGCGCGTCGCCCAGCACCTCGCGGCGCACCTTGATGCCGCGCTCGTAGGCGTCGGTGCGAGCGTCCGGCACCGGTTCGGGCGCGGCGGCCCAGCCGATCTCGGCGGCCGGACCGGGCGTCGGAGCGGCGACGGGGGTGGCGGTGGGCCCGGGGGCGAGCACGGGCTTGACCGGCGGCGCCGGGATCGCGGTCATCCCGCTGGGGTGGTCCGGGCTCTGCCAGGTGCCGGAGAAGTGGCGGACCAGCAGATCGGTGACGGCCGCCGGCTGCTCGACCGGCGCGAGATGGGACGTGCCGGGGACCATCGCGAGCCGGGCGTCGGGGATTCCGGCGACCAGCACACGGGCGTCGGCGGGCGGGGTCACCTCGTCGTCGGCGCCGACCAGGACCAGGGTGGGGGCGCTGATCCGGCCGAGCTCGGCGCGGATGTCGAAGGCGGCGAGCGCCTCGCAACTGGCGATGTAGCAGCCGGGGTCGGTGGTGCGGACCATCTGGACGGCCCAGTCGACGATGGCGGGCTGGGCACCGGCGAACGCGGGGGTGAACCAGCGCTCCGGGGTGGCGCGGGCCATCGGGTCCAGGCCGTTGGTGCGGACCACCACACCGCGCTGGCGGAAGGAGTCGGCGGTGCCGAAGCGCGGGGAGGCGGAGACGAGGGCGAGTGAGCCCAATCTGAGCGGATGTCGCAGGGCCAGTTCGGCGCCGATGGCCCCGCCGAGCGAGCAGCCCGCGTAGCCGAACCGGTCGATGTTCAGCTCGTCCAGGGTGGCCAGCAGCCGGTCGCCGAGCTCGGCGACGGAAGAGGCGGGGTGGGCCGGTGCTCCACCGTGGCCGGGCAGGTCGAAGCGGAGGACCCGCCAGTGGCGGGACAGCTCGGGTATCTGGCGGTCCCACATGTGCCAGGTGGTGCCCAGCGACGGTCCGAGGACGAGCACGGGCCCGTCCTCGGGGCCGTCGATCCGGTACTGAAGTGTCTTGATCTCACTCACCCGGAAACGGTATCCGAACGAGATGGCCGCCCTTTACGGCGTGACGGTGGAGACTACGTAGACCTTCGGGTGACGGGGATTGTCACGGTTGACGGTGATCTCCAGCTTGGGCTGCGGGTCCTTCTGTTCGAACACCGTTCCTGACCAGTCCTTGCCCGAACCCAGCTGCCAGCCAACCGTTTTGGCCTCCTTGGCGCTGATGGTCACCTCGCCCTTCTCCAGGGCGGACGGGTGGGTGCCCGCCCGGGTCAGAAAGCGCTTCAGGCCCTCGCGCGAGGTGATGAACTGCACGTAGAGCTTGCTCTCGTCCCAGGAGTTGGTCTCGTAGAAGGCGACGTCCGCGGAGTAGGGCGGGATCGGTACGTCGTATATGCGCCGCTGCACCCGGGTGGGCCAGTCATCGGTGAGCCCGGTGGCCTGGGCGCTCTCCTCCTTGTTCTCACCGCCCTCGCGGCTCTGGATGGCGGAGATCACTCCGTAGCCCGCCGGGATCGCGATCAGCAAGAAGATGATCAGGGCCTTGAGCCAGCGGCGGCGCGGACGGCCGTCGTCGCCGCCGGGGGTGCCGGGGCGCTCGGGGGCGCCGCTGCCGCGGCCCGGCGGAATCGCGCCGGGGCTGCCCTGCGCGGGGCGCTGGTCGGCGGCGGTCATCCGCGGCCCGCCTGTCCTCGGGGCGCGATCCGCAGCGGGGAGGAACCGGCGCGTTCATAGCGCTCGACCCGGCGGCGGTTGGCGCGGCGGAAGCGGCGGGCGACCAGCCGGGCGAGGTCGGCGGCGCCCACCATCCCGGCCTCGGGGCCCAGCTGGGCCTTGACGATACGGGCCTCCGGCCGGTAGCCGCGGCCGGTGAGGGTGCGCCGGAAGGCGTCCCGGGCGGGCCCGATCAGCAGGTCGTCGGCGGCGCTGACGCCGCCGCCGATGACAAAGCAGGAGGGGTCGAGCGCGGCGGCCAGATTGGCGATGCCCACGCCGAGCCACTGGCCGATGTCCTGGAGCAGCTCGATGCACATCGCGTCGCCCTCGCGGGCGAGCTCGGTGATGAGCGGTCCGGTGATCTCCTGGATGTTGCCGCCGACGCGGTCGTTGATGCCGTACGCCACCGGGGACTCGGCGGCGGCCAGCTCACGGGCCTCGCGCACCAGCGCGTTCCCGGAGCTGTACTGCTCCCAGCAGCCGCGGTTGCCGCACGGGCAGCGGTGTCCGGCGGGGACGACCTGCATATGGCCGAACTCGCCCGCGACGCCGTACTTGCCCCGCTTGACCTGGCCGTCCTCCAGGATGGCGCCGCCGATACCGGTGCCGAGGGTGATCATGACGAGATGGTCCTCACCGCGTCCGGCGCCGAACCGCCACTCGGCCCACGCGGCCGCGTTGGCGTCGTTGTCGACCATGACCGGGACCGCGAGCCGCTCGGCGAGCCGGTCGCGCAGCGGTTCATTGCGCCAGGACAGATGGGGGGCGAACAGGACGCGGTTGCGGTCGGCGTCCACCCAGCCCGCGGCGCCGATGCCCACCGCGTGCACATCGTGCCGGTCGGAGAGGTCCAGGACCAGTTCGGTGATGGTGTCCTCGACGACCTTGGGGCTCTTGGACTTGTCGGGCGTCTCGGTGCGCAGCTTCTCGAGGATGACGCCGTCGGCGTCGACGACCCCGGCCATCACCTTGGTGCCGCCGATGTCGATGCCGACGGTGGGCACCCGGGGGGCGGACAGGTGCGAGCGGCGCTCACGGGTGCCGACGGTCCGCAGCACGGTGGCACGCGCCGAGCCCCGGTGCACTCTTTCGCGGTAGATGCTCATCGGCCGCCCCCTTCACCGGTGCGGGGGGTGCGGTCGCTGCGGGTGCGTGCTCGCAAGAGTTCGTCGTCCCTGCGGGGGTCTCGGGAGGCCGGGGCCTCGAGTGCGTGGTCCGTGGCGGGTGGGGCCCGCCGTGCGATTGTGCCTCACTCAAGGCTCGCACCGCATGGCGGAGTCCCGGGGCCGCGCGCCCCGGGACGTCCGTCGATCAGCTCCCGGCCGGGCCGGACTCCAGCCGCGCCAGCTCATGGCTGAGCTGTTCCAGCTCGCTGCCGCCCGCCATCTGGCGGGTGAGCTCGTCCAGGGCGATGTTGTCCTTGGTGTGGCTGCCCGCCATCGCACCCCGCTTGAGGAGGACGAAACGGTCGCCGACCAGATAGGCGTGGTGCGGATTGTGGGTGATCAACACCACCCCCAGGCCCGCGTCCCGGGCGGCGGCGACGTACTTGAGCACCACCCCGGACTGCTTGACGCCCAGCGCCGCCGTCGGCTCGTCCAGCACCAGCACCCTGGCGCCGAAGTGGACGGCGCGGGCGATGGCCACGCACTGGCGCTCACCGCCGGAGAGGGTGCCGATGGGCTGGTCGACATCGCGCAGGTCGATGCCCATGCGCAGCAGCTCGCTTCGGGTGGTGGCACGCATCCGGTCCACGTCGAGCCGCCGGATCGGCCCGTAGCCCTTGCGCAGCTCGGAGCCGAGGAAGAAGTTGCGCCACACCGGCATCAGCGGGACGACGGCGAGGTCCTGGTAGACCGTGGCGATCCCGCGGTCCAGAGCCTCCCGCGGGGAGCCGAGCCGGGTCTCCTCGCCCTCGATGGCGAAGCTGCCGCCGTCGTGCCGGTGCAGTCCGGCGATGATCTTGATGAGGGTGGACTTGCCCGCGCCGTTGTCGCCGAGGACACAGGTGATCTCCCCGGCGCGCACCTCGAGCGAGACGCCCTCCAGCGCCTTGACGTTGCCGTAGGACTTGCTGACGCCGGTCAGTTCGATCAGCGGTGATGTGGTCACTTGCTCGCCTCCGCCCGCTTGCGGACCCACCAGTTGAGCAGGGTGGCGAGCAGCAGCATCGCCCCGAGGAAGAACTTGAACCAGTCCGCGCCCCACTGCGCGTAGACGATGCCCTTGTTGGTCATGCCGAAGATGAACGCGCCGACGGCGGCGCCCACCGCGGAGCCGTAGCCGCCGGTCAGCAGACAGCCGCCGATGACGGCCGCGATGATGTACAGCAGCTCATTGCCGACGCCCTCGCCGGACTGGACGACGTCGTAGTTGAACAGCAGATGCTGACCGGAGATCCAGGCGGCGAACGCCACACCCATATAGAGCCCGATCTTGGTGCGGTTCACCGGTACGCCGACCGCGCGGGCCGCCTCCTTGGCACCGCCCACCGCGAAGATCCAGTTCCCGGCGCGGGTGCGCAGCAGGATCCAGGTGGCCAGCGCGATCAGGGCGAACCACCACAGGACGGTGATCTGAACCTCGACGTCCCCGATGGTCAGCTGCGAGGCGAAGACCTTGTGAGCGGAGGGGAAGCCCTCCATGTCGGCGATGGTCTTGGTGGAGACGGTGTCGCTGATCAGCTTGGTGAAGCCGAGGTTGCAGCCCTGGAGGATCAGGAAGGTGGCCAGGGTGATGATGAAGCTCGGCAGATTGGTGCGTACCAGCAGATAGCCGTTGAAGAAGCCGATGGCGAGGGTGGCCAGGAGGGACACCCCGACCCCCACCCAGACGTTCGCCGTCATCTGGTACGAGAACATCGAGGAGATCAGCGCCGAGGAGGTCACCAGGACCCCGGTCGACAGATCGAACTCCCCGCCGATCATCAGCAGCGCCACCGGTACGGCCATGATCCCGATGGTCGACGAGGCGTACAGCACCGTGCTGAAGCTGGACCACTGGAGGAACGCGTCGGCGACGACGGAGAAGAAGACGAAGACGGCGACGGCGCCCACCACCGCGCCGAGCTCCGGACGGCTGACCAGACGGCGCGGCAGCGAGGCGCGGACCGTCCGCCCGTCGTCCGGGCGCGGCGGTCCCCCGGGCTTGCCGGGTGTGTTCAGGGGCGGTGCGTCCGTGCTCATCGGGTCCCCCGCTTGGTGTACGCCGCGAGCTCGGCGGCATCGCCCTTGGTGACGATCTGCGGACCGGTGAGCACCGGCTTGCCGCCACCGAGGACATCGGCGTTGTAACGGTGGAGCCAGAGCAGGTCCACCGCCTCGTAACCCTGGAGATAGGGCTGCTGGTCGACGGCGAAGCCGAGCGTGCCGTCCTGGAGCGCGGCGGCCACCTTCGCGTTGAGGTCGAAGGTGTCGATCTCCGCGTCGCTGCCCGCGCGGTCGGCGGCCTTGGCGGCGGTGTCCGCGAAGGGCGCGCCGAGCGTGACCACGCTGTCGATGTCCTTGTCGGACTGGAGCTTGGCCTCGATGGAGGACTCCACATCGGGCATATTGGTGCCCTCGACGTAGATCTTCTCCATCTTTCCCTTGAACGTGTCGGCCGCGCCGTCACAGCGCTGCTCATGGCCGACGTTGCCCTGTTCGTGCAGTACGCACAGGGCCTTCTTGCGGCCGCGCTTGTTGAGCTCCCCGCCGACGGCCTCGCCCGCGATGGTCTCGTCCTGGCCGACATGGGTGAGGGCGCCGAACTTCTTGGACTCACCGGAGCCGGAGTTGACGGTGATCACCGGTATCCCGGCCTTCTGGGCCCGCTTGACCACGGACCGCATGGCGTCGGGCTTGGCGAGGGTGACGATCAGCCCGTCGACCTTCTGGTCGATATAGGACTGGACCAGCTGGGCCTGTTCCTTGCCCTCCTCGTTGTGGGCGTAGAGGAACTTGATGTTGTCCTTGACGGCGGCCTGTTTGGCGCCGCTCTGCACGATGTCCCAGAAGGTGTCGCCGTCGCCGGAGTGGGTGACCATGGCGAAGGTCCACTTCGGGGTGTTGACCGCCGCCCGGCCCTCGGCCGCCGCCTGGGCGGCCCGCTCCTCGGCGCGCTTGCCACCGGTACTGCTGCACCCGGCCAGGCTCACGCCCAGTGCCGTCGCCACCAGGGCGGCGGTCATCGCGCGCACCCCTGTCCGAACCCTCGCCGCGCTCGCCACGTAGCGTCGCCCCTCTCGCCTTCTGATCCAGCCTTGTCCCGGATATCCCGGTCTGTCCGCGGTCATGATCGCGGCCGGGCACCTGGTGATCCGGGCTCCGGCCGCCGCCAAGTATCCGTCACCGGCGGCCACCGGGGCTCCGGGGGGCTCAGCGGGTGCCGCTGCGACACCGAGGACCGCCGCCGTGTGCGAGCGGTGCGAGCCGTACGAGCGTTGCCGTTGCGCAGCCGCCTCATACTGGATCCGCCTTCCCCTCCCGGCCGCCCCGTCACAACTGGAGGACTTGTAGCGGCGGACGCGGATCACGTCAAGGCGGCGCGCTCCGGGGCCAGTTGAGGGCGGGCCGGGCCATCAGGCCGTCAAGGGCCCCATCAGGGACACCGGTCAGGGGCGGACCAGCAGCTGGAATTCGAAGGCGTAGCGCGAGGCCCGGTAGGTGTGCGAGCCGAACTCCACGGCCCGGCCGGTGTCGTCGAAGGTCGTACGCTCCATCGTCAGCAGCGGCGCGCCCTCCGGCTCACCGAGCTGCTCCCCCTCCTCGGCGGTGGCCGCGCGGGCGCCGACCGCCTGGCGGGCGCTGTGCAGGGTGATCCCGGCCGCACGCATCAGCCGGTACAGACCGGTGCCCTCCAACTCCGCGCTGTCCAGGGTGAGCAGCCCGGCGGGGAGGCGGTTGCACAGATGGGCCATGGGCTCGCCGTGGGCCAGCCGCAGCCGCTCGATCACCACCACCTCGGTGCCCTCCGCGATCCCGAGGGCGGCCGCGACCTCGGCGGTGGCGGGCTCGGTGGTGTTCCGCAGCACCCGGGTGGCGGGGCGCTGGCCCGCGGCCTCGAGGTCGTCATAGAGGCTGCTCAGCTCCAGCGGGCGCTTGACCTGGCTGTGCACCACCTGGGTACCCACACCCCGGCGCCGCACCAGCAGCCCCTTGTCGACCAGCGACTGGATGGCCTGACGGACGGTGGGGCGGGACAGCCCGAGCCGCCCGGCCAGATCGATCTCATTGCCGAGCAGGCTCCCGGGCGCCAGCCGGCCCTGCTCGATCGCCGCCTCCAGTTGCTGGGACAGCTGGAAGTACAGCGGGACCGGACTGCTGCGGTCCACGCTGAACTGGAGCTCCGCCGCGCCAGAAGAGTCTTCTCCCTGCATTGCCACGGGGCGAGCGTAGCCGGATGAGCACATGACGGGAAGTCGTGAAGTTCTGTTGTCCGGACAAACGGCTCGGCAGCTACGCAGAGAGACGGGCGGCGCCGCCTCGGTGACCGGCGGCACGCCCTTCATCCGTGGTCCACACGAGGGCAACCATCTGTTCGACCCGCCGGTCATGGAGCGGGGCATCGCGCCCCTCCCGATGTCCGCCACCATCCACACATCGCGGGAGACACATTGCGTACCAAGCCCCTGTCGGCCGCGATCCTCTGCTCGACCGCGGTGCTCGGCGTATCGGGTCTGACCGCGGTCCCCGCGTCCGCCGCACCGTCGGGCCTGAAGGGTGACTTCAACGGGGACGGGTACGCCGATCTCGCCGTCGGCATGCCCAAGGCGACCGTCGGCGGCAGCACCGCGGCGGGCTACGTCACTGTGGTGTGGGGCGGGCCGCAGGGCCTGGGCCGCACCGGATCCGTCCGGATCAGCCAGTCCACCGCCGGGGTGCCGGGGACGGCCGAGGCGGGCGACCTCTTCGGCGGGGATGTCGCCACCGGTGACTACAACGGCGACGGCTACCCCGATATCGCGGCCGACGCGCCGGGCGAGAACGCCCGCAGCGGCGGTGTGTGGTTCGACGCCTCGCGCGAGGAGGGCGAGCAGCCCCCGGTCACCTCGACGACCCCGGCGAAGCTGGGGCTGAGCGGCGCGGTCGAGTACGGCGCGGAGCTCGGCCGGTAGCCACCGGGCGGGCTCCATGGTCCGGCTGTCGTCTCCTGGCGGCAGCCGGACCGTTTCAGCGGACGCCGCCCGGGGCCGGGCTGAACTCCACCGGCAGGGCGGACAGTCCGCGCATCCAGGGGGACGGCCGCCAGACGAGCGCCTTCGGCGACACCGCGAGCCGCAGATCCGGCAACCGGTCCAGCAGCACCTCGACCCCGGTCCGGGCGATGACCTCGGCGATCTCCTGGGCCGGGCAGGGGCAGCGGTGCGAGCCGTGGCCGAAGGAGAGGAACGCGCTGTTGCCCTCGGTGGAGACGCGCCGGTCCGGGCGCACGTCCGGATCGGCGTTGGCGGCGGCGAAGCCGAGCAGCAGCAGATCACCGGCGTGGATCCGCTGGTCGCCCAGGACGGTGTCCCGGGTGGCCCAGCGGCCCGCGATGTTCTGGGTGGGGGTGTCCTCCCACAGCACCTCGTTCATCGCCCGGCCCACGCTGTGGCGGCCGCCGGAGAGCGAGAGGGCGAACCGCTCGTCGGTGAGCATCAGCCGCAGGGTGTTGCCGATCCAGTCGGCCGTCGACTGGTGGCCCGCCCCGAACATCACCATCAGATCCTGGATGGTCTCCTCGTCACGGGAGGAGTCCGTGGAGACGATCATCCGGGAGGCCACATCCGGCCCCGGGAACTGGCGCTTGGCGGCCAGCAGTTCCATCATTCCGGCGCGCAGCGCCTTCTGCCCCTTCAGGGCCTTCCTGCTGCCGTCCACCACCTCGTTGAGCGAGCGCAGCAGCCGCGGTCCCATGGTGTCGGGGAAGCCGAAGACACGGGCGATGACCAGCGCCGGGAGCAGCACCGCGTACTCCGCGACCAGATCGCTCTCACCGCGCCCGCAGAACGCGTCCACCAACAGGTCCGCGTACTTCTCGGCCAGGTCGCGCAGTTCGTAGGGGTCGACGGCCTCCAGCGCGTTGTTGATGGTCAGCGAACGCTTACGGTGCACCTCGCCGTCGGTGTAGACCATGGCCGTGTCACCGCGGCCGATCATGGGCAGCAGGGGCCAGTCGTCGGGTATGTCGTCCCAGGCGTTCCAGCCGCTGGAATCGCGGGTGAACAGCGCTGGGTCGCTGGTCAGTTGGCGCAGCTCGCGATAGCCCATCACCAGCCAGGCGGGTATGCCGCCCTCGAGCAGCACCGGGGCCACCGCCCCGTGTTCGCGTCGCATATCGGCGTACATCCGCGCCGGGTCGGTCTGGAACCCCGGCCCGCTGAGCGGCCGGGCGCCGGAGCGGGCGGGGCAGCCGGACGGCGGGGCGGTGGTGCCGGACGTGGTCGCGGCGCTCCCGGAGCGTTCGAGGTGCGCTGTCATCGATCAGTCCCTATGACACATGAGTGATGTAAACCCGGGTCAATATAGGTCAGTCGACGCAGCGTGGGGAGTCTCGGACGCAAGCTTGGTCAGAACTTCAACCACTCGGCCTGGCCGCTACTTCAACCACTCATCTTCGTATTTCCGATACGTGCCGTCATGCGTGGCCAGCTGGACCCACTGATCGACGTAGTCCTTGAACTGCGTGTCCCCGCGCGGCAGGGCGTACGCCTTCTCGGAGAACGAGAACGGCTTGTCGGGGTGGACCGCACACAGTTCGGGGTGGATGGTGGACTGATAGCGGGTCTCACTGGCGTCCGTCATCATCACATCGGCCCGGCCCTCGATGATCTCGTCGAAGATCGTGGTGTTGTCCGGGTGGACGGTGAGGGTGGCCTTCGTGATGTGCGCGCGGGCGAACTGCTCGTTGGTGCCACCGGGGTTGACCACCACCCGCACCCCCGGCCGGTCGATGTCCTCCAGCGTGGTGTACTTCCGCTCGTCCGGGCAGCGCACGATCGGCGTCTTGCCGTCGGTGAGGTACGGCTCGCTGAAGGACACCGTACGGGCGCGGGCGAGGGTCACCGACACCCCGCCCATCCCGATGTCACAGCGCCCGGCCGCCAGATCGCCGACCAGGTCGGCCCAGGTGGTGGCAATGTACTTCGGTGTGGCGTCAAGGCTCTTGGCCAGGTCGGCGGCCATCTTGATGTCGATACCGGAGTACGCGCCGGTTTTGGGATCGCGATGGGTGAAGGGGCGGTAGTCGCCCGTGGTGCACACCCGCAGCACTCCGCGCCGGGGCACCGTGTCGAGCAGTGTTCCTTGGTGGGTACGGCCGTCGGCGGTCGGTGCCGCGGACCCGGCGGCCAGGGCCGAGCCCGCGGCGGTGGCGGCGAGCAGGGCGGCGACGGCGGACAGGGCGACGGTGCGGCTCACGGCGACTCCTGATCTCCTGGTGATCTCCTGGGCACGGGACCGGTCAGCCACGGGATCTCCTGGACAGCAGCCGGAGAAGCCCGGGGCGCATGATCACAGCGTGCCCAGAGTCGCAGAAGTGGCCGCTCAGGTGAACCCGTTGACCATCAGCCGGAACGCCGGGGCTCGAGGGCCCGTCGTCAACGCCCGGACGAGCGCCGTCAGTACGGCTCGGGATCGGGGTCGAGCGACGGGCCCACGTCGGCGAGCCGGGCCAGCAGCTCGGCGACCCGCTTGGCCACGGTGTCCCGGTCGCCCTCGGCCAGCGACGCGCCCATCCCGCAGGCCACCGCGCCCGCGGCGATCCACTCCGGGGCCTCGGCCACACTCACCCCGCCCGTGGGGATCACGGCCGCCTGGGGCAGCGCGGCCCGTACGTCCCTGACCCAGCCGGGGCCGTAGGCCGAGGCGGGGAACAGCTTGAGGGCGTCCGCGCCCAGCTCCAGGGCGCGCACCGCCTCGGTGGGGGTGGCCACACCGGGGAAGACGGGTAGCCCGTAGCGGTGGCCGGTGCGGATCACCTCGGCGTCCAGGCTCGGGGACACCAGGAAGCGGGCGCCCGCGTCGGCGGCCATCCGGGCGGAGGTGGCGTCGAGCACCGTGCCCGCGCCGATCACCGCGTCATTGCCGACCTCCCGGATCAGCGTGGTGACCGCCTCCAGCGCGAAGGGGGTGGTCAGTGAGATCTCCAGGCCGGCTATACCGGCGGAGAGCAGGCTGTCCGCGGTGGCCGTGGCACGGTCGTAGCTGTCGCTGCGTACGATCGCCAGGACGCGCTGCGCGAGCGCGGCCCGGGTGGTCTCCCAGCGGTACACGGCAGTCGCCGCCTTTCCTCTCCGAGGTGTTGACTGGGTGGTGCCGCGCCGGATTGCCCGGGGGATATGCGGCACTTGCGGTGTGCGGTTGACGATGTGCGGTGCTGCGGTGGGCTCGAGTGGCGGGGAAAGCGGAGGAGCGGACTTTCCGTCGGGGTACGGCGGGTTCGGTGCGGGTTCGGTGCGGGTTCGGTGCGGGTGTGCTGGAACGAGCCTACGGACCCGGCGGCCGGGTCACCGGTGGACCCCGTCCCCACCCCCGGCGACCTGGGCGAGCGCACGGTCCCGGGCGGCGGCGGTGGGCAGTCCGTCGGTGTCGGTGGCGGCCTGCATGGCGAGTGCGGCCACACAGGCGGCCTCGGCGAGCGCGCGGTGCTCGCGCAAGCTCCGCAGCCGGGCCGAGAGATAGCCCGCCGCGAAGGCGTCACCGGCGCCTATGGGATCGACGACGGGCACCGCATGGGGCGTCTGGTGCCAACTGCCCTCCGTGGTCCGCACGGTGGCGGAGTGGTCGGGGTGCTTGATCACGACCTCCTGGGCGGCGCCGCGCAGCAGCTCCTCCGCGGCCTCGTCGGCGGGCTGGGCGGTCAGCAGCTCCAACTCGTCCTCCCCGGCGAGGACGATGTCCGCCTCGCGCATCAACGGGCCCGCCGTCTGGGCCCATTGGGCGGCTCCGCCCAGCTTGTGCCGGACGTTCGGATCGAAGGACACCTGGGCCCCGGCCACGCGGGCCAGCTCCACCAGCCGCCGACTGGCCGCCGCGGCGGTCGGCGAGAGCATCGGGGTGATCCCGGAGAGGTGCAACAGCCGGGCGCCCTCGACGGATTCGGGACGTATCTGCTCGGGGGTGAGCCTCGAGGCGGCCGACCCCATACGGTAGTACTGCACATCGATGGCGCGGTGCGGATGGCTGTCGCGCATCAGCAGCCCGGTGGGGGCGTGGTCGTCCACGATGGCATGGCCGACGTCCACACAGTCCGCGCGCAGTTCGCGCAGCACGGCCTCGCCCGCCGGATCGGCGCCGACGCGGCCGAGCCAGCGCACTCCGTGGCCGAGCCGGGCCAGACCCACGGCCACATTGGACTCCGCCCCCGCCACCGAGCGGCGGAAGTGCACGGCACGGTCCAGCGGAACTCCGGGCTCTGCCAGCAGAAGCAGCATCGCCTCGCCGCATGTGACCACGTCCGGGCCGTTCGCCACCGGTGCCTCCCCACACGTCCGTTTCCACCGAAACGGTAGCGGCAGCCGCTGACAAGAGGCTGCGCGGGGTTTAGGCCTGGGGCCGCCGGATCGTATGCCGTCCACGGCGCCGCCCGGCGCTTCCACCGGGGCACACGGCGGGCGCCATCCCCCGGGGGCACGCCGCGCGGCCGCTGCCCTGGAACCAGGGCAGCGGCCGCGATCGTGGGGGGTGGCGGTTCTCGGTGCGGTGGTCCGGTTCAGCAGCCGCGGTCCACCAGGTCGAAGGACTTGTAGTGGTCGGCCGTGTAGTAGTCCTCGTTCTCCTGCTCGCCGGTGACGACGCGGCGGGCGCCGCGATCCGGTGAGCCGGGGGTCTTGACCGTGAACTCGTGGTAGTAGCCGGAGGACTGGTCCGGGAGGATGCCTTCGCGGTTGTCGAAGACGGTGCCGTCCTGCGGGTACGGGTAGGGGCCGCCCTTCTCGATCAGGTCGAGGGTGTCATGGGCCTGGTCGGGGAGGTTCGAGTAGCAGATCTTGCCGACATCAGCGGTGGCCTGGACCGAGACGACGCTGTGGGGCGCCGGGGCGGCGGTGGCCGTGACGGCCGTTCCACCGATCAGCAGCGTCGAGGCAAGGGCGCCCAGGGCACCGATGCGGGCAATCCGTGGGGGGATTTTCATGGGACTAGCATGACGCGCGTAGAGGATGGCATGTCAATGCCAACTACCCTTTGTTACCGAGGAGTTCACAAGACCTCCGCGAAATACCGGACCGGTGAGGAAAAGGTGACTTTTGCCTCTTAGGCAAAACTTTTGCCTCTCAGGCGAAGCACTGGCTATACCGGAGATATGACTCCGTTCCCCGGCGGGCCCCATGACCGGCCCCTCGACGGACCCGGCGACGGACCGCCGACCGAACTGCCCGTCGTCGCTCCGCGCCTGCGTGAGCTGCGGCGGCGCAGCGGTCTGACGCTGGAAACCGCCGCCCGGCGGGTCGGCCTCTCCCCCGCCCATCTGTCGCGGCTGGAGACGGGCCGGCGCCAGCCGTCGCTGCCCATGCTGCTGGCCTTGGCCCGTACCTACGGCACCACGGTATCCGACCTGCTCGGCGAGGCCCCGCCGGAGCGGGACCCGATCGTCCGGGCGGACCGGATGGAGCCCCAGGAGGCGGGCGGCTGGACGTACTGGCGGGCCGGGGGCTCGGGCCGGGCCATGCAGGCGCTGCGGGTGCACGTCCCGGAGCGGTCCGGCACCCAGGACACCCTGGTGCGGGTCCACCCCGGCGAGGAGTGGCTGTACGTCACCCGGGGACGGCTGCGGCTGACGCTCGGCGAGACGGTCCACGTACTCGCCGAGGGCGACTCCGCCCATTTCGACTCCCTCACCCCGCACCGCATCGCCGCCGCCTCGCCCGGCGGCACGGATCTGCTCTTCGTCCACACACTGCTCCAGAGCGGCGCGGCCGAGCTGTGCCTCGGCGACGCCGCCCGCGGAGGAAGGCCCGGTACGCCATGAACGAGACGACCGCCCAGAACACGTCCGGGGCCATGGGCGCGCGCCCGGCCAAGAGCGCCAACGAGGAGGACCGGGCGCCGATGACGTTCACCGTCCGGGTCTTCATCTACCTGGTCGGCGTGCACTTCATCGCCGCCTTCCTCTTCCTGCTCTTCTATCTGGCGGGCGCCAAGTAGCCCTTCGGGGAAGGTCTTTCGGGGTTTCGGGGTTTCGGGGTTTCAGGTTTTTCGGCGCCCGGTGACGGATCCGCCCGCTCGGCGGCGTCTACAGGATGGTCGCCGTACTTCTCCGGCGGCCATCGGACTCGGCCCCACTGGGACCGGGGTCCGAGGCGATCGATACACCGAGAGGGGGAGCCGTCGATGCCCGCAGTCGACGACGCCTTCCCGCGCGACCTCGCGACGCGCCCCCGGCCGGAGCACAGGGCCACCCAGGTCCTGCCCGACGTCCGCACCACCGCCCGCGAGTTCACCCCCGGCACGCACCCGACGCCGCGCCACGGCGTCGGTCTCCCGCTGCCGGGCCATCCGTCAGCCGCCCCGACGACAACGCGCGCAGCCGGTGTGCCGTATGTCACCGGGAGGGCCGTATGAGCGAGGAGTTCGACGCCCGGGAGGACTTCCGGACCTGGCTGTACGCCGGCACCGGTCCACTCCGTCTGACCGCGCGCAGGCACGCTCGCGATCACCAGGCCGCGGACGACACCGTACAGACCGTATTGGAGAGCTTCTGGAAGAAGTGGGGCAACGCGGAATTCCGCGAGAAGGTCAAGAACACACCTGGATACGCCCAGCGTTGCGTCATCAATGCCTGGCGCTCCACGGAGCGCAGCGAAGCCGCGGAACGTGAGCGTCTCAGGAAATACAGCTCCGGTGAGCCGGTACCGGAAACCCAGGACCTGTACTCGGACATCGAGTGGAAGCTGAGCTTACCGCCGATGCTGGAACAGCTCGAACCCACCTGGCGTTCCGTGATTGAACTCCGGTACCGACAGGGAAAGTCGTTCGCCGAGATAGCCGCCATCATGGGCATCTCGGAATCGACCGCCCGCCGATACGACAAGGGGGCGCTCAATGCCCTCGCACAAGCCGAACGGGCATGGGGAGAGAAAGGAGGGCGAGATGGACGTGGTTGAACGTCTCGCCCTGGCATCCCAGCACCCTTCCCCGGATTCGGTTCGGCCCGACACGGAGGCATTCCTCACCCGGGTCTTCCCGGAGCTGGGGGCTGCCTCCCCACCGGCCTCTGCCATGGGGGCCGACCGCCTTGCGGTCGGCCCCGGGCAGGCCGTATCCGAGGACGGCGCCGTCCAGGAGTCCCGGGAGGGTCTCCTGGACGAGCTCCGGGAAATCAGCCGTGACAGCGACGGCGGAAAGGACGGAAGCCGACTCCGACGCATTGCGGAAATCGTGGAGCTTCTGGACGGCGAGGAAGCGGCCTGTGCGTGGTGGCGCCACGCGGCGCAGGCCGGCGACGCGGTAGCGCTCGCGGTCGTCGAGGATCTCGCGATCGAACAGCACTACCCGGGAGAACGGCCCAGCGTTTTCCTGGACAACTGCTCGGCCATCCCCCCATGGGGGAGGGGATGACACAAGCAGTGATGGCCCGTGCGAAGGCTGCGAACACGGGGTCGCGGATACGCGCGGGAGAACGCTTACGATCGGGATAACGCGTAAGCGTTGAACGAGTGGGGCCCGGTCTTGGATCCAAGGGGGATATCCGAGACCGGGCCTTTCGATATGTGCGGCACCATGACAGAATTCCGGCCCCGGCTGCGTCTCCTGGGTGGAACCACCTTGAGGAGGCAGCGCAGTGAAGAAGACCCGCGAGAACCGGCGCAGGCACTGGACGGCGAGCCGGACTTACGCGAAGAAGGGAATCCGTGTCGCGTTCGGTGCGACGATCGCCTCACTGGTCAGGCTGGGCTGGGAGCACGTACGCCGGGAACACGGCTGGTGACCGGCCCGGCCGGGAAAGGAGCAAGGACGATGGTCGCCACCGCCCCGGCTCGGGCCCGCGCCCTGTGGGCCCTGTTCGAGCCGATCCACGCGGTCACCTACTTCGCGCCGGAGGCCCTGACCGCCTACCAGGACGCGGGGCTGCGCGGCTTCTGGCGCGGCTACTTCGCGGGGCGGGCCGCGCCCCTGGGTCCGGTCGGCCCGGAGCCCGTTGTCGCGGCGTTCTTCAACTTCGCCCCCGCGATGGTGGCGCGCGCCCTGCCGGACGTCTGGGCGGTGGCCCCGCCCGAGCGGGTGCTGGAGATCCGGCGTACCGGGGCCGTGGCGGCCCTGCGGCGGCTGCTGGCCGGGCAGGAGGCCGCGGTGGAACGCGCCGCCGAGGCCCTGGTGCCCCGCTCCGCCGGTCTGGACAGCGCGGGCCGCGCGCTGACCGCGGCCAATGCCGCACTGGACTTCCCCGACAAGCCCGTGGAGCGGCTGTGGCACGCCGCCACCCTGCTGCGCGAGCACCGCGGCGACGGCCATGTGGCGGCCCTGGTCGCCGCGGGCCTGGACGGCTGCGAAGCGCTGGTCCTCCGCGCGGGCGACGATCTGCCCCGCACCGAACTCCAGCCCTACCGCGGCTGGACCGACCAGGAGTGGGAGGCGGCCGGCACCCGGCTGACCGACCGCGGACTGCTGAAACCGGGCGGCGCCGCGACCGAGAACGGGCGCGAGCTGCTGCGCGCGGTGGAGTCCGCCACCGACCGCGCGGCCGAACGCCCCTGGCGGCCGCTGGACGCCGAGCAGACCTCGGCCCTGGCGGGCCTGCTGAAGCCGCTGGCCACCACCTGCTCGACGGTGCTGCGCTTCCCCAATCCGATCGGGGTGCCGAAGCCGGTGCGGTGACCGGTCGGCCCGGGGAGACACGGTCCTCCCCCCGGCGCGGGCGTGGGGTGCCACTCGATCCGGTGGCGTACCATTCCGCCCACATGTGGCCGGGAGATCCCCGGAGTTGGGGATCTCCCGCGTCCGCTCCCCGCCGTCAGCCGCCCAGCTCCGTATGGCGCTCGGCCAGTCGCTTGACTCCCTCCTCCGTAAGGGTCCCGTGGAGCCGCAGTCGGGCCACCCCGCCGTCGGGGTGGATATCGAGCCGCACATGGGTCACCGGCGGGGCGTCGTCCAGCGGCAGCCGGTGGACGGTGTCGGGCTGGAGCCGGGTGCGGGGCAGGAGTTCGGTCCAGCCGGGGGCCGAGTGGTCCGAGGGGTCGGCGCCGGTCGTGGCGTCGAGGCCGTACAGCGTGGCCCAGCCCGCCGCGTTGCCCTTGTAGCAGCCGGTGTCGATCTCCACGGCCCGGATCCGGGAGTGGCCGGTGAGCCGGTAGCGGACCCAGTCGTGGCCGGTGTCGCGGCGGCGGCGGGTCTCCCAGCCCTCGTCCATCCGCTGGGAGCGGCCCGGCCGGATGGAGTTGGCGGGCGGGGAGAAGAAGCGGTCCGAGGCGTCCTCGGCCACTCCGCCGTTCTCCAGGGCGGCCAGGTCGAAGGTGGAGAGGGCGGTGAGCCACTCCGGGTCCGGGGCCACCTCGCCGTGGACCCGGAGCCGGGCGATCCCGCCGTCGGGGTACTGCGCGAGCCTCAGGTGGGTGAAGCGGCGCGGTACGGAGACCTCGAAGCCATTGGCCGCGTGGCCCGCCACCGGGGTGCGCGGGACGAGTTCGGTCCACGCCACATCGTCGGCGAGCAGGTCCTCCGGGGACGGCGCGCCGGGGACACAGGCCGCCTCCACACCCACCGCCTGCGGGTAGTTGCCGCGGAAGTGGGCGGTGTCGACGACGATGCCGTGGACGACCCCGGGCGCGCCCAGGCGGATCAGGGCCCAGTCGTGGTCGGTGGCGGCGGGGTGCGGGGTGCCGGCCGAGGCGCCGCGCCGCCGCCGGGTCTCCCAGCCGTCCATGACCTTGCCCTTGTGGCCGTAGGACTCGGGTTCGAAGCGCGGGGCATGGGGCTTGAGCAGATTCTCGCGCTCGGCGAAGAACTCGTCGTTGGCCGCGATGACGCTGCCGCCCAGCCGCCGGTCGGCCAGGTCGGTGAGGTGGGTGAAGGGGAAGTCGGCTGAGCGGTAGTCGGCGTAGGGGTCGCCGCCGCCGTACGGTTCGGCGTCACCGGTGAAGCGGGGTGTGGGCGCGGTCATGCGCGGGGCTGCCTTTCCAGGAGTCGGCCGGTGGGTTCGGTCGGGGTGCCGTGATCGGCGATCTTCCGTCCGCGCAGCCAGGTGGACCGTACGACGCCGTGGAGGGTTCTGCCCGCGTAGGCGGTGACCTGGTTGCGGTGGTGGAGCGCGGTGGGGTCGACGGTGAAGGTCTCGTCGGGCGCGAGCACCGCGAAGTCGGCGTCGTGGCCCGCGGCGACGGCGCCCTTGAGGCGATCGAGGCCGACGAGGGCGGCGGGCCCGGCGGACATCCAGCGCACCACGTCGTGGAGGGTGTGACCGCGGCGCCGGGCCTCGCTCCAGACCGCGGACAGGCCGAGCTGGAGGGAGGAGATGCCGCCCCAGGCGCCGCCGAAGTCGCCGGTCTTGAGGTCGGCGGTGCACGGCGAGTGGTCGGAGACGACGCAGTCGATGGTGCCGTCGGCCAGCCCCTGCCACAGCGCGTCCTGGTTGGCGGCCTCGCGGATGGGCGGACAGCATTTGAACTCGGTGGCGCCGTCCGGGACTTCCTCGGCGGTGAGGGTCAGGAAGTGCGGACAGGTCTCGACGGTCACGCGGACGCCGTCGCGCCGCGCGGCGGCGAGGAGCGGCAGGGCCTCGGCGGAGGAGAGATGGAGGATGTGGACGCGGGCGTCCAGCTCCCGCGCCAGCTCCACCAGCCCCTCGATCGCCCGGTTCTCGGCGTCACGCGGACGCGAGGCGAGGAAGCCGGCGTAGGCCGGGCCGCTCGGCGCCGGGGCGCCCTCGATGAGGTGCGGGTCCTCGGCGTGCACGATGAGCAGTCCGCCGAAGCCCGCGATCTCGCGGAGGGCGCTGTGCAGTCCGGCCGGGGTCAGCTGCGGGAACTCGTCCACGCCCGAGGGCAGCAGAAAGCATTTGAAGCCCAGGACGCCCGCGTCGTGCAGCGGTTTCAGATCCGCCGCGTTGCCGGGCACGGCCCCGCCCCAGAAGCCGACGTCGACATGGGCCGCCCGGCGGGCGACGGCCCGCTTGATCTCCAGGGCCTCGACGGTGGTGGTCGGGGGGATGCTGTTGAGCGGCATGTCGACCAGGGTGGTGATCCCGCCCGCGGCGGCCGCGCGGGTGGCGGAGCCGAACCCCTCCCACTCGGTGCGGCCGGGGTCGTTGACATGGACGTGGGTGTCGACGAGGCCGGGCAGCAGGACGTCGTCCCCGAGCTCCTCGATCCGGGCTCGGGGCGGGAGCGGGGCGTCGTACGGCAGGACGGCGGCGATCGTCCCCGTGGCCAGGGACACGGCGACGGACGCCGCACGCGGGCCCTCCGGGGTGACGACGTGTGTCGAGCGCAGCACCAGCTCGGGTTCCGGATCGGCCACCCGCATCCTCCTCGGCTTCCAGGTTCTCCCGGATGTCAGAAATCCACTCCAGAAATCAACATTCTGTTGAAGCTCGAGTTTTCACCCCGCCACCGGCCCGGTCAAGACCCCGTCAGGCACAGCGCCTCCCGCCGGGGCCGTGACCGGCGCCAACAGCCTTCCAAAGGCGCTGTGGGCACGGTTGCGGCCCGGTAGGCTGCCCGTGGCCGGCCGGCTGCGGATCGTCGCCGCGCACGGTCCGGTACCCGCCGCTGTGAGAGGAAACGCCGACGTGCCGTCCGCCGAGCCCAAGACCGCCGCCGCCAGCTCCGGTGGCGTCCAGTCCCTCGAGCGCGCCTTCGATCTGCTGGAGCGGATGGCGGACGCCGGGGGCGAGGTGGGTCTGAGCGAACTCTCCACCGCGAGCGGGCTGCCGCTGCCCACCATCCACCGGCTGATGCGCACGCTGGTGGCCTGCGGCTATGTACGTCAGCAGCCCAACCGGCGCTATGCCCTCGGGCCGCGGCTGATCCGGCTCGGGGAGAGCTCCGCCCGGCTGCTGGGGACCTGGGCGAGGCCGTATCTGGCGCGGCTGGTGGAGGAGACCGGCGAGACCGCCAATATGGCCCTCCTCGACGGCGACGAGGTGGTGTACGTCGCCCAGGTGCCGTCCCGCCACTCGATGCGGATGTTCACCGAGGTCGGCCGGCGGGTGCTGCCGCACACCACCGGTGTCGGCAAGGCGCTGCTGGCCACCGCTCCCCCGGACGAGGTGCGCGCCCTGCTGGCGCGTACCGGGATGCCGCCGGTGACCCCCCGGACGATCACCTCGCCGGAGGAGTTCCTCGACGCACTGCGCCGGGTGCGCGAGACGGGCTACGCGATGGACGACAACGAGCAGGAGATGGGCGTGCGCTGCCTCGCGGTGCCGGTGCCCGACTCCCCGACCGCGGCGGCCATCTCGATCTCGGGCCCGGCGGGCCGGGTGACCGAGGAGGCCACCGACGACATCGTGCCGATCCTCAAGGAGGTCGCGGCCGAGCTGTCGGGCGCGCTGGCGAGCACCGGATCCGCCTGACGGCCCGGCGGCCCACGGCGCCGACGGCGGGACCCGGTCCACCCCGGACGAACGGACCGGGCCCCGCCGACACGGCGGGCCCTGAGGTCACTCCCTTCCGCGGCCCTGCGGCACGCTGCCGAAGAGGTCGATCGCGACCCGTACACCGGTCAGCGCCGGGCCGAGCGCGCTGACCGAGCCGAGAGCGCCCGCGATGAGCAGCAGGGAGCGGCGCAGCCGGGGCAGCTCGGGAGCACCGGTGCGGGCCATGGCGTCCAGCGCGGCCAGTTCGTCGTCCGCGATCGCGCGGTCGGGTAATTCGGCCGGGTGGGCCGCCAGGTCACGCCTGAGCCGGGCGACGGCGAGGCGCAGCTCGGCCGCTCTCGGGTCTTCGTCGGTGCTGGACACTCGGCTGGCTTCCATGACCGCGGCGTCCTCCACTGACGAGGCATCGGGTGCGTCCCAGAGCCTCGCGCCATCGTCGGACAACACTGCCCTTCGCCCCCTCGCACACTGGTGCACGAGCCTGCCCCCTCTCCCTCTCTCCCAACTACGGCCGCCAGATGCCGTGACCGGACACTGCACCGGACACAAGGCCGGACACAAGGGGCCGCGGCTCAGTTAACGCCACGGTGCGCACGCCGCGCCATACGGAGAGCGAAAATCAGACCGGCTGGGATGGATGGTCCGCAGCGGCGTTCGGTGCGGTAAGCAGGGCCCATGGATCGCACCTCACGTGACAATGCGCAGGTCGCCGGAGTGCTGCTGGCGGCGGGCGGCGGACGGCGGCTGGGCGGACGGCCGAAGGCTCTGTTGAGGCACCGGGGGCGGCCGCTGGTGGAGCACGCGGCGCGCGCCCTGCGGGAGGGCGGATGCGCCCCGGTGCACATCGTGCTGGGCGCCGCCGCCGAGGAGGTACGGGCGCGGGCCGAACTGCCGGGCTGCGTCCTGGTCGACAACCCGGACTGGGAGGGCGGGATGGGCTCCTCGCTGCGGGCCGGGCTGGCCTCGCTCGCCGGGACCGGGGCGCGGGCGGCGCTGGTCACGCTGGTGGACCAGCCGGGGGTCGGCGCCGAGGCGGTGGCCCGGCTGCTGGCCGCGTACCGCTCGCCGGACAGCCTGGCGGCCGCGGAGTACGAGGGGGTGCGGGGCCATCCCGTGCTGTTCGGGGCGGACCGGTGGGCCGATGTGGCGGCGGACGCGATGGGCGACCGCGGGGCGCGCGGCTATCTGCGGGCGCACCGGGGGGCGCTGACGCTCGTGGACTGCTCGGACATCGCTCGACCGGATGACATCGACACCACCGAGGACTTGACGCTGCTGGAGTGAGCCGGGGTGGCACCGAGGGCCATGGGGAACCGATGGGGTGATGGGGAGCTCATCCTTCAACAAAAGATTGAAGTTCCACCATAAGGAAATTACTATCCACAGGCCAGAAGGTCTGTGGGACGCCCATGCCCGTACGCGTCACACCGCCCTTCCCCCCACCCCCGGCACCCCGTGCCACGCATCGCCTCCTAAGGAGAGTCCGCCCATGCCAGCACCAGCGCCGTCCCCGCTGGCCGTTGTCGGCACCGAACCTCTGGACCGCCAGGGCGAAGTGCTGACCGCCGCGGCCCTGGCCTTCCTCGCCGCGCTGCACGACCGCTTCACCCCGCGCCGCGACGCCCTGCTCACCCGCCGCGCGGAGCGCCGCGCCGAGCTCGCCCGCACCAGCAGCCTGGACTTCCTCCCCGAGACCGCCGCCGTCCGCGAGGACCCGGACTGGCGGGTCGCCCCGGCGCCACCCGCCCTCCAGGACCGCCGGGTGGAGATCACCGGCCCCACCGACCGCAAGATGACCATCAACGCCCTCAACTCCGGGGCCCGGGTCTGGCTCGCCGACTTCGAGGACGCCTCCGCTCCCACCTGGGCGAACGTGATCGGCGGTCAGCTCAATCTGATCGACGCCTATGAGCGCAGGATCGACTTCACCTCCCCCGAGGGCAAGCGCTACGCCCTGCGCCCGGACGAGGAGCTGGCCACCGTGGTCACCCGGCCGCGCGGCTGGCATCTCGACGAGCGCCATCTGCGGGACTCCGACGGCCGCGCGGTGCCCGGCGCGCTGGTCGACTTCGGGCTCTACTTCTTCCACAACGCACAGCGGCTGCTCGAGCGCGGCAAAGGCCCGTACTTCTACCTCCCGAAGACGGAATCGCATCTGGAGGCCCGCCTCTGGAACGACATCTTCGTCTTCGCTCAGGACTACGTGGGCATTCCGCAAGGGACCATCCGCGCCACCGTCCTGATCGAGACAATCACCGCCGCCTACGAGATGGAGGAGATCCTCTACGAGCTGCGCGACCATGCCTCCGGGCTCAACGCGGGCCGCTGGGACTACCTCTTCTCCATCGTCAAGAACTTCCGTGACGGCGGCCCCGCGTTCGTCCTCCCCGACCGCAACGCGGTCACCATGACCACTCCGTTCATGCGCGCCTACACCGAACTCCTGGTGCGCACCTGCCACAAGCGCGGCGCCCACGCGATCGGCGGGATGGCCGCGTTCATCCCCAGCCGCCGCGATCCGGAGGTCAACGCGGTCGCCCTGGAAAAGGTCCGGGCCGACAAGGACCGTGAGGCGGGCGACGGTTTCGACGGCTCCTGGGTCGCCCACCCCGATCTGGTCCCGGTCGCCCGCGCCTGCTTCGACGCGGTCCTCGGCGACCGGCCGCACCAGAAGGACCGGCTGCGCGAGGAGGTGACCGTCACCGCGGCCGAGCTGATCGACATCTCCTCGGCGGCCGCCGAGCCCACCTACGACGGGCTGCGCAACGCCGTCCAGGTCGGGATCCGCTACATCGAGGCATGGCTGCGCGGACTGGGCGCCGTCGCCATCTTCAACCTGATGGAGGACGCCGCCACCGCCGAGATCTCCCGCTCCCAGATCTGGCAGTGGATCAACGCGGGTGTGGTGTTCGAGAACGGCGAGAAAGCCACGGCCGACCTGGTGCGCCGGGTCGCCGCCGAGGAGCTCGCGGCGATCCGTGAGGAGACCGGCCCGGAGGGCTACGGAGCCGGAAAGTGGAACCAGGCGCACGATCTGCTGCTGAAGGTCGCGCTCGACGAGGACTACGCGGAGTTCCTCACCCTGCCCGCCTACGAGCTGCTGGACTGAGCCGTACGGACGGCATGCGACGGGGCCCCGGACCGGTCGGTGGTCCGGGGCCCCGCGGTGCGCTCACGACAGGTGTCACGAAGGGGACAGCTGGGAACGCGGCACGATCCGCTGGGTCTGACTCGGGCTGGACCACAGCAGCTTGATATGGGCCTCGCCGGTCCGCTCGGTGTAGTCGATCCGGATGGAGTGGCGGTGTCCGGCGCGCAGCGCGACGGTCGCCTTGTCGACACGGGGCTCGTGCGGGGTGGCGGAGTCGATGACCAGCCGTCCGTCGATCCACACCCGGACCGTGTCATCGGAGACGGTGGTGAGGGTGTAGGTCTCGCTGTGGCGGGGCTCCAGAGAGCCCGTCCAGCGGACCCCGAAGTGATCCGCGGGCACCGCCGGATCAGGTGAACCGGCGTACCTCCAGGCGTGGTTGACGGTGGGGTCGGTCCGGGTGACGGCGGGCGGCCCGGTGAAGGTGTCATTGGCGAAGATCTCCGCCTTCAGCCCCGTGCCGTCGCCCGGCGGGGCGGACGCCGGGGGCTTCACCGTCAGCGCGATCACCGAGGCGGTGGGGTCCGGCGCGGCACCGGACGGGGTGAGGTCGAAACCGTCCCCGGCCTCGGTGACCGTGATCCGCTGCCCGCTGCCCAGCACCCGGGCGCCGGTCACGCGGAACGGTGTCGTCGCGCGGAGGTGGAGGGACTGCCCGGCGGCGGGCCAGGAACGGACGGACGCATAGAGGGTGTCGCCCCGTCGGCTGACCGCGCCCCAGGAGGGCTCGGCGACCAGCCCGGCGGCACCCGCCCCGTACACCGCCCGGCCCTGACCGGCCGTCCGCAGCCAGGAGCCGATGGCGCGCAGCCGGTCGATCGAGGGCTGGGGCACCCGGCCGAGCCGGTCGGGGCCGACGTTGAGCAGGTAGTTGCCCCCGCGTCCCGCGATGTCCAGCAGATTGCGGGTGAGGGTGGCCGGGGACTTCCAGTTCTGGTCGTACCGGGCGTACCCCCAGTGGCCGTTGAGGGTCATACAGCTCTCCCAGAGCTGGCCGTCCACCGGGGCACCGGGGATCTCCTGCTCGGGGGTTCCGTAGTCGCCGTCCACCACACGCCGCTTGCCGACCCGGTTGTTGATGACGAGGCCGGGGTCGAGTCCGCGCAGATACGCCTCGAGACGCTCACCGTCCCGCGACGACCAGCGGTTGACAGGGTTGTCGGTGTCCCATTCGCCGTCGAACCACAGCAGATCCGGGTGATAGCCGTCGATCAGCTCCTTGAGCTGCGCGTACATCCGCTTCTCGTACGCCGGGAAGGTGGCGGGGTCGGCGAAGTCGGGGTCGTGCCAGTCCCAGATCGAGTAGTAGAAGCCCAGTTTGATCCCGGCGTCGTCGGCCGCGGACTTCAACTCGGCCAGGATGTCCCGGCGCCGGTCGAAGGAGGAGTGGTCGCGCAGATTCCATCCGTTCTGCCGGGTCGGCCACATCGCATAGCCGTCGTGGTGCTTGGCGGTGATGACGATGTAGCGCTGTCCGGCGTCCTTGGCGGCCTTGACGATCGCCTTCGCGTCGAAGGCCGACGGGTTGAAGCCCTGGGTGATGTCTTCGTACTGGCGCGTCGGGATGGCACAACTCCGTTTGATCCACTCGGCGTCACGGCAGACCGTGCCGTCGGGCCGGGTGTACTCGCCCTCCAGCTGGGAGTAGGCGCCGAAGTGGATGAACATCCCGAAGCGGCCCTGCCGCCACCAGGTGGTGCGGTCGGCGGTGAAGGGGTCGTCGGTGGCGTAGTCGGTCCCGGGACCGGCGGCCGGGGAAGCCGTCCGGAGAGCGGACGCGGCGGCGGCCGGGGTGAGGCCGGGGCCGGTGAGGATCATCGCGAGCGCAAGACCAAGCAGCACGCTCAGCCCGCGCCTCGGTCTGGGCGGTCGGGATCGGAAGGATCGGAGGAATCCGGGGGGACGTCCGGGCATACGCATGGCGGCTCCTGTGCTCGTACGGGGGTCGGACAGGAGGGCTGGCCAGCCGCGTACCGGAACCTAGAGCCGCAAAGGTGGGGTGTCAACGGGCCGCGTACCGCCCGGATTTGGGCCATCGCCCGCCCGAAGCCTGCCTCCCCAGGTCAACCCCTCCGATGAATCATCGGAGCTTCGACAGAAGGAGCCCGTTCACCAGAGGGACCCCGGGACAAAAGGACCGCACCCGGCGGCCGCGGGCTGGAGCCCCACGGTCGCCGGGTGCGGTCGCCGCCACGGACCCGGTGCGTATGCCGGGCCCGTGTCCGGCCGGGAGCCGTCCCTCCCGGCCGGAGCCCTGGGTCACCCGTCGGCCGCGATACGGGCCAGCCGGTGCGCCTCGTCGCGCGCGGTACGCGCGATCTCGTCCTCGTCGGCGGTGAGCAACCGCCCGCCCTCCACCACCGGTTCGCCGTTCACCAGCGACAGGGTGACCGGGGCCGCCGCTCCGAGGACGAGGGCGGCGACCGGGTCGGCGATGGTCGAGTGGCCGATGCCGTCCAGCTTCCACAGCACCAGGTCGGCCAGTTTGCCCGGCTCCAGGGATCCGATCTGGTCCTGCCGCCCCAGCACCTGGGCGCCGCCGTAGGTGCCGAGACGCAGTGCCTGCCGTACGGTCAGCGCCTTCTCGCGGTGGCCGCCGAGCCGGTTGACCAGCAGGGCGTTGCGCAGCTCGGTGTGGAGTTCACCGGACTCGTTGGAGGCGGTGCCGTCCACTCCGAGACCGACCGGCACCCGTGCCGCGAGCAGGTCCGGCACCCGTGCGATGCCCGCGCCGAGCCGGGCGTTGGAGGAGGGGCAGTGGGCCACCCCGGTGCCGGTCCGGGCGAAGGCGGCGATGTCGGCGTCGTTCATATGGACGCAGTGGGCCATCCACACGTCCTCGCCCAGCCAGCCGGTGGACTCGAAGTAGTCGGTGGGCCCCATGCCGAACAGCTCGTGGCAGAACTTCTCCTCCTCCACCGTCTCCGAGCCGTGGGTGTGCAGCCGTACGCCCTTGCGGCGGGCCAGCGCCGCGCCCTCGCGGAGCAGTGCGGTGGAGACGGAGAAGGGTGAGCAGGGCGCGACCGCGATCTGGAGCATCGAGTCGAAGGAGCCGTCGTGGTGGGTGTCGATCGCCTCCTCGGTGGCGGTCAGCGCGCCCTCGGTGGTCTCCACGGCGAAGTCCGGCGGCAGCCCGCCGTCGGAGGCCCCGCGGTCCATGGAGCCGCGCGCGGCGGTGAACCGCACCCCCAGCTCGCGCGCCGCGCGGATCTCGGCGCCGAGCAGATCGCCGGTGCCGTGCGGAAACACGTAGTGGTGGTCCATGGCGGTGGTGACCCCGCCGCGCGCCATCATCGCGAGCGAGCCGCGGGCCGCCGCGTGGACCATCTCCTCGTCGATCCGCGCCCACGTCGGATAGAGCGCGACCAGCCAGTCGAAGAGGTTGCAGTCCTGGGCGAGACCGCGGGTGAGCCACTGGTAGAAGTGGTGATGGGTGTTGACCAGGCCCGGGGTGGCCAGATGGCCGGTGCCGTCGATCCGGCGGACCACATCCGCCAGGTCCCGGGGCGCGGGTCCGGCGCCCACCGACTCGATGCGGTTGCCCGCGACGACCAGATGCCCGGAGGCGTACTCGGTGTCGTCGGCGTCCACGGTCGCGACGGCGCAGTTCTCGATGACGATGCGGTTCATCCGCGGCGCCCTTCAGTCGGTGGGGATCCGGGGCGTGGCACCGTCGCGCAGCACGGTGGCCTCGATCAGTCCGTAGGGCCGGTCGGCGGCGAAGTACACCTCGTTGTCGTTCTTGAGGCCGAAGGGCTCCAGATCCACCAGGAAGTGGTGCTTGTTGGGGAGGGAGAGCCTTATCTCGTCGATGTCCGGCCGCTGCTCGATGACCCGGGCGCCCATCTGGTACAGCGTCTGCTGGAGCGAGAGCGAATAGGTCTCGGCGAAGGCGGTCAGCAGATGGCCGCGCGTCTCGGCGTAAGCCCGCTCCCAGTCCGGCATGGGCAGGGTGTCATCGCTCCAGCCGGAGCGCCAGCGGGCGTGCACCTCGGTGGCGAGGATGCGGTCGCGGGCCTCGGGCAGGGTGGTGTACTTGTCCTTGACGTAGCCCCAGAACTCGGAGTCGGTGGAGTTCAGGACGGTGAGGTCCTTCAGCCCGGAGAGCACTTCCCAGCGCGTCCCGTCGTAGGAGATCTGGGCGGTGCGGGTCTCCCGGCCGGAGCGTACGAAGGAGTGCCGGGCCTCGCCGGAGGTCTCGATCCGGTCCCAGGCGTACTCCTCGATCCGGATGCGGGCGGAGCGGATCGGCTCCTGGCTGCCGACGAAGTGGCGGGCCAGGTGGATGCCGAACTGCTCGGCGGAGGCGATGCCGTGCTCCTTGGCGAAGGCGTACACGGTGTTCTTGGTGGTGTCGGTGGGCAGCACATGGGCGTTGCTGCCGGAGAGGTGGACCTCGTCCATGTCGCCGGAGAGCGCCACCGAGACGTTCAGGTCCTTGAGGTGATGGACGGCGCCGTCGCGCACCACGCGGACGACACGGCATTCCGCTTTGCCGTACTGGTTCTGGCCGAGCTCGGGCATCAGTGCTAGCTCCCTCGGTATACGGAGTAGCCGAACGGGGTGAGCAGCAGCGGTACGTGGTAGTGCTCACCCGGCTCGACGGCGAAGACGACTGCCACTTCGGGGAAGAAGGCGTGCGGCAGATACGGCCCGGTGGCGAAGCGCAGCCGTACCTCGGTGGTGCCCTCGGGGAGGGCGGGCAGATCCTTGCAGCGGCCGTCGGCGTCGGTGGCGGAGGTGGTGTGCGGGGTCCAGTCCGCGCCGCTCGCGGCCCGTACGGACAGCTCCACGTCCACGTCCGCGGCCGGGCGGCCGACGCTGGTGTCCAGGATGTGGGTGGACACGGAGGTGGCGGTCGCCATCACCGTTCTCCTTCCGCTGCGGCCTCCAGGAGGCGGATGAGCCGGATGCGATTGATCTTTCCCAGCTCGGCACGGACGATCTCGCGCTCGGCGGCCGCGTCATTCCCGATCCGCTCGCTCAGCGCAGCGAGCATCTCCTCGCCGGTGCGTCCGGTGGCGCAGATCAGAAAGACATGGCCGTGGCGCTCCTGGTAGGCCAGGTTGAGTTCGAGCAGTTCGGCGCGGAGCTCGTCGCGCACCCCGCTCTGCTCGCGGGCCGAGGTGGCGTCGCCCGGGGTGGGTCTGCCGATGGGCGGATGTCCGGCCATCGCCTCGGCGAGCTCGTCGGCGGTCAGCCGGGCCATGGCCGCGTCGGAGGCGGCGAGCAGCGCCTCGACGGTGGCGTACGGCCGCCCGGCGGCCACCGCACGGGCCCACGCCCGGCCGGTGCACACCTCGTGCAGCAGCCCGGTGGCCTCGCTCTCGGCCGCGGAGTTGAACCGGGCCAGGCCCGGCGGTGCGCTGGTAGTCACATCGGCAAGCTAGGAGCCCCCGGGCTCGAACGTCAACACTTTGTTGAAAACTTTCGGTGGCATCATCGACCGCACGGGCCACCGGCGCGACCGAGGGGGAGACGGCGGCGATGAACGGACCGGAGGGCGGCGCACCGGCGGCCGCGCCGCTGCTCACCAAGGTGCCCGCGGAGCTGTGGTCGGTGCCGTACAACGGCGCGCGCCATCCCGGCTCTCGGCACGTGGCGGAGCGGCCGGGCCTCGCCGAGGGCGCCAACTGCCAGCTGTTCGCCTACGCGGTGCTGCGCCACTTCGGGCTGCGGCCCCCGGCGCTGCGGTCGAGCGAGCTGTGGGCCGACACGGAGTCCACCGTGCGCGTGACCGCCGCGCTCCCGCTCGACCTGCTGCTCTTCAACGCCACCGACGACGCCTTCGGCGCACATGTGGGCGTCTTCGCGGGCCCGGACGCGGTCCTGCATCTGTGCGCCGAGGTGGGGCGGCCCGCCGTCTGGCCCCTGGCGGCCTTCGACGCGCGCCCCCGCTACCGGACCCTGGTGGGGATCAAGCGGGTGGTGCGGGACGCGCCGAACACTCCCCGATCGAACTGAAAGCGTACGGCGACCGCCCACCCCCGCCGGCCGGGAATCATGAGTCATCGGCCCGCGGCTTGGCGTTCCGCTCGGCGGTCTCCCGGTTGAGGTAGTTGTAGACGGTGAAGCGGCTGACCCCCAACGCGCTCGCCACCGTCTCCACCCCGTGGCGCACCGAGAAGGCGCCGCGCTGCTCCAGGAGGCGGACCACCGACTGCTTGGTCCTGCGGTCCAGGTCGGCGAGCGGAACACCGTGGCGGCGTTGCAGATCGGCCAGGATGTGGTCGAGCGAGTCGGACAGATGCGGCAGCCGGACGGCCACCACCTCGCGGCCCTCCCAGGAGAGCACCACATCGTCGCCGCGCGCCCGCTCCGGGGCGATCATCTCGCCGCCCATGGCGTCGACGAGGGGTTTGACCGCCGAGACGAAGGGGTGGTCCTCCGGCGCGCTCACGCCTCGCCCTCCCGGCCCCCGTCGGCCTCGCCGATCACATTGACCTGGAGCGAGACCCGGGTGGCGCCCGCCTCCAGGGACTTGCGCAGCAACTGGTCCACGGCGGCGAGCACGGCGTCCGCGCGGCCCTCGGCGGTGTTGCCGAACGGGCCGACGTCCACGGCGTCCAGCGCGGCGGACTGCACGGTCTCCCGGGCGACCACGGCATGCGGCGGTACCTCGTCGAGGTCGAACGGCTCGGTGGTGAACTCAACCCTCAATCTCACGCCGCCAACCTACTGCGCCCGGGGGCGCCTCGGGCAGCCCCTCTTGACAGCTCCGCGAACACCGCCGCATGCTTCCGTAATCCAGAAAGCAACTTCCGCTATACGAAATCACCGATATCTCTGATCGGAAGGAGCCGAGGGCCCATGGACCGTCCGGACCGGCGCTTCGAACGCTTCGACGTCAATCTGTCGATCCTCTTCACCGAGCTCCCCCTCCTTCAGCGCCCGGCGGCCGCGGCCGCCGCGGGCTTCACCGCGGTCGAGCTGTGGTGGCCCTGGCCCCGGGACCCCACCCCCGGCCGGGCCGAACTCGACGCGCTCCGCGCCGCGTTGGAGAGCGCCGGGACCCGGCTGGTGGGGCTCAACTTCTACGCGGGCGAGCTGCCCGGCCCCGACCGCGGGGCGCTGTCCGTACCCGGCGAGGAGTCCGACCGCTTCCGCGCCAATGTCGAGGTCGCCGCCGACTTCGCCCGGTCCGTCGGCTGCACCGCGCTCAACGCGCTGTACGGGAACCGGATCGAGGGCGTGGACCCCGAGGCCCAGGACACCCTGGCGCTGGAGAACCTGACACTGGCCGCCCGCGCCGCCGACCGGGTGGGCGCGACCCTGCTGATCGAGGCGCTGGGCGCCGCGGAGTCCCCGCACTACCCACTGGTGAGCGCGGCCGCGGCAGTCGAGGTGGCGGAGCGGGTCAACAAGGCCACCGGCCTGGACAACGCCGCCTTCCTGATGGACCTGTACCACCTGGCCAGGAACGGCGAGGACCTGCCGCGGGTCATCGAGACCTACGCGGACCGCACCGGCCATGTGCAGATCGCGGATGTCCCCGGCCGTGGCGCGCCCGGCACCGGCGCACTCGACATCCCCGCACTCCTGGACCGGCTGCGCGCGGCCGGTTACGACGGCTGGATCGGGCTGGAGTACAAGCCGGACGGGCCGAGCGCCGAGTCCTTCGGCTGGCTGGCCCGGGACCCGGCCGACCGGCACTGAACCGACCCATGACGGAACGACACGAGAAAGGCCGGACCGTGAGCGAAACCCTTCCCGCCATCGCCTGGATCGGACTCGGCATCATGGGCTCCCCCATGTCCGAGAACCTGATCAAGGCGGGCTACGACGTCACCGGATTCACCCTGGAACAGCGGAAGCTGGACCGGCTGGCCGCGGCCGGTGGCACCCCCGCCGGCTCCGTCGCCGACGCCGTCCGGAACGCCGATGTCGTGATCACCATGGTGCCCGCCTCGCCTCAGGTCGAGGCGGTCGTGCTGGGCGAGGACGGCGTACTGGCCCATGCCCGCCCCGGCAGTCTGCTGATCGACATGTCCTCCATCACCCCGCAGACCTCCCAGGCCGTGGCGCGGGCCGCCGCCGAGGGCGGCAAGGGCATCCGGGTGCTGGACGCACCGGTCTCCGGCGGCGAGGCCGGGGCGGTGGAGGCCGTGCTGTCCATCATGGTCGGCGGCGAGCCGGAGGACTTCGAACGGGCCCGGCCGATCTTCGCCGCCCTCGGGAAGACGGTTGTCCGGTGCGGACCGCACGGCGCCGGTCAGACCGTGAAGGCCGCCAACCAGCTGATCGTGGCGGCCAACATCCAGGCGTGCGCCGAGGCCGTGGTGTTCCTGGAGAAGTCCGGGGTGGACCTCGGGGCCGCACTCGACGTCCTCGCGGGCGGACTCGCCGGATCCACCGTCCTCCAGCGCAAGAAGGACAACTTCCTCCGCCGCGACTTCGCCCCCGGCTTCCGGATCGATCTGCACCACAAGGACATGGGCATCGTCACCGCCGCGGCCCGCGACGTCGGCGCCGCGCTGCCGGTGGGCGCCGTGGTGGCCCAGCTCGTCGCGGCGCTGCGTGCCCAGGGCGACGGCGGCCTCGACCACTCCGCCCTGCTGCGCGGTGTCGAACGGCTCTCCGGGGCGGTGGCCACCGGCCGCTGACCGCCCCGCACCCCAAGCCCCCGGGCGGCGGTGACCGGTGACTGTCCCAGTCGCGCCCGCCGGTACCGCCGCCCGGGAACCGCAACGCACCCGGCCGGGCTCCTCCACGCCTGCCCTGCGGCGGCGGCACAAAACCCCCAACTCCGCCCGCCGGGCGCCCGCTTCGTGGAGCATGGGCATCAGGGCCTGATACGCCCCCGCCCGTCCCCATGGACCTCCCGGAGCCCCGAGATGACAGACAGCGTGCCGGTGCGCTGCCCCGCGTGCCGTCGCGAGCAGTCCTTCACCCCGCCAACCTTCCCCTGCTCCTGCGGCGCCCCGCTCACCCTCCCGGTGCTGCGCGACGGCGCGCCCGAGGAGATCGAGCGCCGCACCTGGCAGAACATCTGGGTGGTGGTCGACTGTCCGTCGTGCGGCCGCCGGGGCCACTGGCCGCAGCCGGAGTTCGGCTGCGGCTGCGGACGTCTGGTCCGGGTCCCGGTCACACCCCCGTCGCCCGTCACGGCCCCGCCGTCCGGTCCCGCGGTACCGCGCCCGGCCTTCCGGCCGGTGACCATCCGCACCGCCCGGGACGCGGTCATGGCCGCCGCCGAGTATCTGAAGTGGCTGGGCTTCACGGATCCGCGGCAGCCGGAGGACCCGGAGGCCGGGGTGGATCTGTACGGCGGGGGTCTGGTGGCCCGGGTCGATCCGTCCACCCGCCCCGCGGAGCTGCGGGACGTCGAATGCCTGTGGCTGCACGGACTCCAGCGGTCGGCCCTGAGCGTCTTCTTCTCGCTGGCCGGTTACGCCCGGGAGGCGCGGGCACGCGGCGACGCCCTGGGCATCCCGCTGTTCATCATGGATCTGACCGGCACTCCGCAGCCGGTGAACGACCCGGCCGACGTGCTGATCCGGACGGGGCCGCCGGAGCGCTGAACTCCGCTGTGCCCCTTGTTCATTGTGGGCCCGCGGAGGGCCGTTTCTCCTCCTCTTCGCGGATGATCTTCGGGCGTTCCGCACGCCCTAGCGTGGTGACCGATCCCGCGCCGGATCGACTTCCCACCCTTGTCCGCGACCCTTGAGGGAGCGCCTCGTCATGCCTTCTTCCGCCCCGCCCGCCGGTTCCGTCCCGTCCGACCGCACCGTGCGGCACGGCGATGCCGAACTGGCCGTCCGTGACCACGGCGGCACAGGACCCGCGCTGCTGCTGCTCCACGGCGCCGGCCGTACGCTCGCCGACTGGTCGGGCGCCGCGGCCGAGCTGACCGCCGACCACCGCGTCGTCGCCATGGATCTGCGCGCCCACGGCCACTCCTCCGCGGGGTCCGGGCCGTGGACGATCCCGGCCGTGCTCGGCGATGTCGACGCCGTACTGGACGCGTGCGGCATCCCGGACGCGGTGCCCGTGGGCCATTCGCTCGGCGGCATGGTGGCCGCGCTCCACGCCGACGCCCATCCGCACACCCCCGGCGCGGTCAACCTCGACGGCATCGGCCAGGGGCGGCCCGAGCAGTACGTCGGCCTGGATCCGGAGACGGTGCGCGAACGGCTGGCCCGCGCCCATGAGGTCAGCCGGGCAGGCGCGGGCCGAGTCCTCCCGCCCGAAGGTCTGGAGGCCGTCCGCGGCTATCACCGGGCCATGGCGGACCAGCTGGGGTTCGCGCCCGAGCTGCTGGAGGAGGGGCTCCGGCGCTCCCTGGCCGAGACCGGCGACGGGCGGCTGGTGCTGCGGCCCGAGCGCGAGCGCGCCGTGGAGATGCTCGACGCGATGGACGAGCTGGACATGGTGGCCCTCTACCGCCGGACGACCCGTCCGCTGCTGGTGGTGCGCGCCGGACGGCTCGCGGACCAGGGTGACCAATTGGCCTGGTACGACGAGCTGATGGCGGCCTACGTCAAGGGGCTGGACCGGGAGCTCACGGCGCTCGCCGCCGAGCGGCCCTCCCTCACGGTGCGCACGGTCGACGCGACCCACGCGATGCTGCTCGAGCGCCCGCGCGTACTGGCGGAGGAGATCCGTGCCTTCGTCCATCACCTGGACTTGCGCAACTGACCGGCGAACGCTTCCGTTGAGAGACCACCCTCCACCGTTCACTGGCTCACCCGACCCATCCGCACGACCGGCCGGAGGCGAACGATGGCTGCTCCGTGGTACCTCAGATTATCCGCCGCCCTGCTCACCACTACGACCCTGCTGACGGCCACCGGCTGCGGGGGCGGCGACAGCCCGCCGCCGCGTCCCTCCGGCAGCTCCCCCGCGCCCACCACGACCACCCTGGGCGCTACTCCGGGCGGTACGTCCGGCGGTACTCCGGCCACCACCCCGGCCGGTACTCCGCCCGGCACCTCCCCGGGGCCGGTGGGCGAGAGCTCTGCGAGCGGCGGCGGGGGCGGCTCGGAGACCGTGGAGGGGGACATCGACGCGGCGGTGTCCGTCACCACCACCTACTGGTCCAGCCACTGGTCCGAGTTCTTCACGGGCACCTACAACGCCCCGCGGGTGCAGGGCGCGTACGACGGTGCCGCCTCGGACGCGCCCGCCTGCGGTTCCGAACCGCTGCCCGACGACAACGCCGTCTACTGCCCCGCCGGGGACTTCATAGCGTGGGACATGGACCTGATGCGCGGCGGCCACCAGCGGGGCGATGCCTGGGTGTACCTGGTCATCGCCCACGAGTGGGGCCATGCCGTCCAGAACCGGCTGGACGCGGGCCTGGTCGACCTGGCCCGTGAGCTCCAGGCCGACTGTCTGGCCGGGGCGGTGCTCTTCGGCGCCGCCCGCGACCACACCCTCACCTTCGAGGAGGGCGACACCGAGGAACTGTCCGACGCCCTGACCGTCCTCGCCGACAAGACGCCCTGGACCAGCACCTCCGACCACGGCGACGCGACCCAGCGGGTGTCGGCCTTCAACCAGGGCGCGCAGTCCGGGGTGAAGGGCTGTCTGCCGAACGCGGGGCAGTGAGCCACGGCCGACCTGAGGTGACCGCCGCCGTCAGAGCGGCGCCGACCGCGCCGTCCGCTCGGCATCACCGCGGTCGGTCAGGTCGGGGTCGGTACGGGACTCCGGGAGCGGCGCCACCTCACGGGCGCCGCTCTCGCGCAGCTCCACCTTCCGGACCTTGCCGCTGACCGTCATCGGGAAGGCGTCCATCAGCCGCAGATGGCGCGGCACCTTGTAGTGCGCGAGGCGTCCCCGGCAGAAGCGTGCGAGTTCATCACGGGTGAGGGGCTTCGCGCCGTCCGCCAGGATGACGCAGGCCATGATCTCCTCGCCGTACTTCTCGTCGGGCACGCCCACCACCTGCACATCGGCGATCTTGGGATGGGTGTGCAGAAACTCCTCGATCTCCCGCGGATAGACGTTCTCCCCACCGCGGATGATCATGTCCTTGATCCGGCCGACGATCTGGACATAGCCGTCCTCGCCCATCACCGCGAGGTCGCCGGTGTGCATCCAGCGGGCGCTGTCGATGGCCTCGGCGGTCAGCTCGGGCTCCTGCCAGTAGCCGAGCATCACCGAATAGCCACGGGTGCACAGTTCACCGCGGGTGCCGCGGGGGACGGTCACGCCGGTGGCCGGGTCGACCACCTTCACCTCGACATGCGGCAGCACCCGGCCGACGGTCTCGGTGCGGCGCTCCAGGTCGTCGTCGCGCCGGGTCTGGGTGGACACCGGTGAGGTCTCGGTCATGCCGTAGCAGATGGACACCTCGGCCATATGCATCTGCGACACCACCCGCCGCATCACCTCCACCGGACAGGTCGACCCCGCCATGATCCCGGTGCGCAGCGAGGAGAGGTCGAACGTGGCGAAGTCCGGCAGGCCCAGCTCGGCGATGAACATCGTGGGCACGCCGTACAGCGAGGTGCAGCGCTCCCGCTCGACGGCCGCGAGGGTGGCCGCGGGGTCGAAGGCCGGGGCGGGGAGGACGATGCAGGCGCCGTGGCTGGTGGCCGCCAGGTTGCCCATGACCATGCCGAAGCAGTGGTAGAAGGGCACTGGCAGACAGATCCGGTCCTGGTGGGTGTAACCGACCGTCTCCCCCACGAAGTAGCCGTTGTTGAGGATGTTGTGGTGGGAGAGGGTGGCGCCCTTGGGGAAGCCGGTGGTGCCGGAGGTGTACTGGATATTGACCGGGTCGTCGCAGGAGAGCCGGGCCTCCCGCTCGGCCAGCCTCGAAGGCGGCACCTCGGAGCCCGCGCGCACCAGCCCGTCCCAGGTGCGGTCGCCGATGTAGACCACATCGCGCAGGGCGGGGCAGTCGGAGCGCACCTGCTCGACCATGCGGCGGTAGTCGCTGGTCTTGTGCTCGATGGCGGAGACCAGCACGGAGATCCCGGCCTGCCGCAGCACATACCGCAGTTCATGGACACGGTAGGCGGGGTTGATATTGACCATGATGGCGCCGATACGGGCGGTGGCGTACTGCACCAGGACCCATTCGGGGCAGTTGATGGCCCAGATACCGACCCGGTCGCCCTTGCCGACGCCCTTGGCCATCAGCCCGAGCGCGACCTCCTCGACCGCCCGGCCGAACTGGGCGTAGGTCCAGCGGCGGCCGGAGGCGATGTCGACCAGCGCCTCACGGTCGCCGAACCGCTCGACGGTACGGGCCAGATCGGCGCCGATGGTGTCGCCCAGCAGCGGAAGTTCGCTTACGCCGCTGGCGTACGACAGGGCGGTCATGGTGTCTCCTCGTACGGGGATGCGTGGGGGGGAGGTGGTCATGAGGGCTCAAGCCTCCTCATGGAATTCGATGCCGTCGCCACGCGCGGTGGCTTCCCGCAGTTCGATGCGGCGGATCTTTCCGGAGACGGTCTTGGGCAGTTCGGCGAACTCCAGGCGACGGACCCGCTTGTAGGGGGCCAGCACCGCCCGGGAGTGGGCGAACAGCGCCTTGGCGGTGTCGGGGCCGGGCTCCCAGCCGTCGGCCAGCACGATGTACGCCTTCGGCACCGCCAGCCGCACCGGATCGGGGGCGGGCACCACCGCGGCCTCGGCCACCGCCTCGTGCTCCAGCAGCGCGCTCTCCAGCTCGAACGGCGAGATCTTGTAGTCGGACGCCTTGAACACATCGTCGGCGCGGCCGATGTAGGTGATGTAGCCGTCGGCGTCGCGCGAACCGATGTCGCCGGTGCGGTAGTAGCCGTCCGCGGTGGCCTCCGCGGTGCGCTCCTCGTCGCCCTCGTACCCCGCCATCAGGCCGACCGGACGGCCACCGGGTCCGGTGAGGTCCAGGCAGATCTCGCCCTCGTCGGCGGGCTGCCCGGTGACCGGGTCGAGCAGGACGACGGAGAAGCCGGGGGTGGGCCGTCCCATCGAACCGGTCTTCAGCGGCTGACCGGGGGTGTTGGCCACCTGGACGGCGGTCTCGGTCTGGCCGAAGCCGTCCCGGATGGTGACGCCCCAGGCGCCCCGGACATGCTCGATGACCTCGGGGTTGAGCGGTTCGCCCGCGGCCACGGCCTCGCGCGGGGGGCGCCGCAGCTGGGTCAGATCGGCCTGGATGAGCATTCGCCAGACGGTGGGCGGGGCGCAGAAGGTGGTGACGGCGCAGCGGTCCATCTCGGCCATCAGCCGGGCGGCGTCGAACCGGGTGTAGTTGTGGACGAAGACGGTCGCCTCGGCGTTCCACGGCGCGAAGAGGTTGGACCAGGCGTGCTTGGCCCAGCCCGGGGAGGAGATGTTGAGGTGGACATCGCCCGGCCGCAGCCCGATCCAGTACATCGTCGCCAGATGGCCGATGGGATACGAGATATGGGTGTGCTGGACGAGTTTGGGGCGGGCGGTGGTCCCGGAGGTGAAGTACAGCATCAGGGGGTCGTCGGCGAGGGTCGGTCCGTCGGGCACGAACGGCTCGTCCGGCGCGTCCCCCGCCGTGAGCCCGGCCGTCCCCGCGTCCTCGTAGGCGAGCCACCCTTCCCGCAGACCACCGACCGAGATCCGGGTGTAGTCGCCCGGCACCCCGTCGAACTTGCCGGTGTCCTCGGCCCGGACGATGACGTGCTTCGCCCGGCCGCGCTCGACGCGGTCGACGAGGTCGACCGGGCCGAGCAGCGGGGTGGCGGGGATGACCACGGCGCGCAGCTTCATCGCGGCGAGCGCGGTCTCCCACAGCTCGCGCTGATTGCCGAGCATCACCACGATGCGGTCGCCCGCCTCGACACCGAGGTCGCGCAGCCAGCCCGCCGCCCGGTCCGAGCGCCGGCGCATCTCCTCGAAGCTCACTCGGGTCTCGGTGCGGTCTTCCTCGACGATGTGCAAAGCGGTGCGGTCATTGCCCTCGGCGATGCGGTCGAACCAGTCCAGCGCCCAGTTGAAGCGTTCCGGGCGCGGCCAGCCGAACCCCTCGTACGCCGCCGGGTAGTCCTCCCGGTGCTCGAGCAGGAAGTCCCGTGCCACGCGGAAGTCGTGAGACGCCTTGTTTGCTGCCACATGTCCTCCTGATTGCCGTACCGCTCGCTAGCATCGTGCGACGGGTGATCTGAGTCTCACCACCCCCGGACGGGGGTGGCGGTATTTCGGGGAGGTGGCCGTGGCGGATTCGGACCGGACCGTCGACGTACGGACGACACTGCTGCGGATGCGCCGGAGCGGTGGACTGCCCGTGGCGTTCGGCGGGCTGTGCGCGGGCTTACGGCAGTTCCGCATCTCCGAACTGACCGGCACCACCACCAACTCCCTGCGCGGGCTTGCCATCGCTCCCGGGAACGGCCTGGGCGGCAAGGTGCTCACCATGTCCCGGCCGCTCTCCGTGGCCGACTACCCCGCCTCGCGGGCGATCAGCCACGAATACGACGCGTCGGTGGGCGCCGAGGGGCTGCGCTCGATGCTGGCGGTTCCGGTGGTGGTCCGCGGCCGGTTGCGCGGGGTGCTCTACGGCGCGCTGCGCCAGCCGCTGGTGCTCGGCGACCGGGCGCTGAGCGCGGCGGTGGAGGCGGCACGCGAACTGGAACAGTCGCTCGCGGTGCGGGACGAGGCGGAGCGGCTGATGGACGTGGCGCAGCAGCGGCCGTCGGCCGCGGAGGCGGATCCGGCGCTGTGGGAGGAGGTGCGCGAAGCCCATGGCGATCTGCGGGCCCTGGCGCACCGGGTGGCCGATCCGCAGCTGCGGCGGGAACTCCTCAGCGCATGCGGACGGCTGGCGCGGGCCTCCTCTGGCGGCACCCGGGTGCCGCCCGGCCGCAAGCCGGTGGAGCTGTCGCCGCGCGAGGTGGACGTACTGGCGTGCGTGGCCTCCGGCGCCACCAACTCCTCCGCGGCGGACCGGCTGGGGCTGCGCCCGGAGACCGTGAAGAGCTATCTGCGCTCGTCCATGCGGAAGCTGGGGGCACACACCCGCCTCCACGCGGTAGTAGAGGCCCGCCGAGCGGGCCTCCTCCCGTAACCGAACCCGGTGCATGCCGCCGACCGACGGCGGGGTGTGTGAGGCGGCCTTCCGCCGCGGGGCGCTTGGCGGATGCCGTGCGCGCCGCGCGGCTCCTGGCCCCCGCCGACGTCGGCGGGGGCGGACTGCGGCCGCATGGCGGCCGAGCCCAGGAGGCGCCCTGGGCCGCGCGCGGCCAAAGGCCCAGCGCCACATCCGAAGCGCACCCGCAAGCGCGGGCCGCGGCGCCACGGTCCCAGCGGGGCCGAGCCCGCGCAGGCGGACGCGGCCGGGCTCAGGGGCGTCCCAGGTAGTGCGGCCGCGCGGAGTCGCGCGGCCGCACCGCGCGGGTGGGCGCGGGGAGGGATATCCTGCTCGTGGTCAGTGCTCTGCGCCCGCGCGCCCACGGCGAGGAGGTGAGGTCCGCGATGCACGGTGAACCTCCCAGTCGTACGCCGCGAGGCGCCACCCCGGCCCGGCTGTTCTGAGCGCCAGGCGAGCGCGATTCCCAGCCCGGTCCGGTGGCGGTGCCCGGCGGTGTTCCCCACACTCCGCTTCCGCGCCCGCTACCCGTAAAGGACCCGCCATGTCCGAGCGCTCCTCCCGCACCCCGCGGTCCTCGAGGCGGTACCCCTGGCTGCGCCCCACCGCCGCCCGTGAGGCGAACTCCGCTCCGCGGCCCTCCCCCGGGCGGCCGGGCCCGCCGCGCGGTGAACCCCTGCCGGTGGCGTCCGACGGCGCGCCCGCCGAGGACCGCAGCGTGGTGGACGCCGCGGTCTACCGCGGGGGCCGCCGGGTGGGCACCCCCGGGACCCTGGCCGCCACCTACCGCCGGCTGCGCGAGGAGCCGGGCGCGATGGCGTGGATCGGGCTGTACCGGCCGTCGGAGGAGGAGCTGCTGTCGCTGGCCGAGGAGTTCGATCTGCACAAGCTGTCCATCGAGGACGCGATGGAGGCGCATCAGCGGCCCAAGCTGGAGCGCTACGGCGAGACGCTGTTCGTGGTGCTGCGCGCCGCCCGCTATCTGGACGCGCCGGAGGAGGTCGACTTCGGCGAGCTGCACATCTTCGTGGGCCCGGACTTCGTGATCACCGTCCGGCACGGCGCCGCCCCCGATCTGTCCGCGGTGCGCACCCGGATGGAATCGGCGCCCGAGCTGCTGGCGCTGGGCCCGGAGGCGGTGCTCTACGCGATCCTGGACGCGGTGGTGGACGGCTACGCCCCGGTCGTCGCGGGGGTGCAGAACGACATCGACGAGATCGAGACCGAGGTGTTCCGGGGCGACCCGGATGCGTCCCGCCGGATCTACGAACTCTCCCGTGAGATGGTCGAGTTCCAGCGCGCGACCCGCCCCCTGGTGGGGATGTTGCGGGGGCTGATGGCCGGGTTCGACAAGTACGGCACCGACGAGGAGCTCCAGCGCTATCTGCGGGACGTCGCCGACCACGTCACCCACACCAGCGAGCGGGTGGACGGCTTCCGCTCGGCGCTCACCGACATCCTGGCGGTCAACGCCACGCTGGTGACCCAGCAGCAGAACGCCGAGATGCGGGCGCTCGCGGAGGCCGGGTTCGAGCAGAACGAGGAGGTCAAGAAGATCTCCGCGTGGGCGGCCATCCTCTTCGCGCCGACCCTGGTCGGGACGATCTACGGCATGAACTTCCAGAGCATGCCGGAGCTGCACTGGGCGTTCGGTTACCCCTTCGCGATCGTCCTGATGGCCATCGTCTGCACCGGCCTGTATCTCGTCTTCAAGCGGCGGGGCTGGCTCTGAGCCGTCCGGCTCATCGCCCCCGGCGATCGGACGGTTGCCACGGGATTCGCCAGCACATACGTTTGGCCCCAAACATCCCATTGGGCGCGAGGGAAGGCCGGACACCGCATGGACCTGGGACACTGGCTCGGCCGGGCCGTGGAGGCGAACCGCGCGTGGGCGGAAGTGTACGGCCCCTTCCGCTCCCATCCGTCGCTGGAGATCGACGATGAGCGGTTCGCCGAGGTGTTCGGCACCTTCACCGAGCGGCTGAAGGAGAACTACCCGTTCTTCCACCCCCGCTACGCCGGGCAGATGCTCAAGCCCCCGCACCCCGCCGCCATGGTCGGCTATCTCACCGCCATGCAGATCAACCCCAACAACCACGCGCTGGACGGCGGACCGGCCACCGCGCGGATGGAGCGGGAGGTGGTGGAGCAGCTGGCCACGATGTTCGGCTACGACACCCATCTCGGCCACCTCACCACCAGCGGCACCGTCGCCAACCTCGAGGCGCTCTTCGTCGCCCGTGAACTCCACCCCGGCCGGGGCGTCGCCTACAGCGCCGAGGCGCACTACACCCACGGCCGGATGTGCGGTGTGCTGGGCGTCGAGGGGCATGCGGTGCCCACCGACGGCCGGGGCCGGATCGACCTCGACGCGCTGGAGGAGCTGCTGGCCACGGGCCGGGTGGGCACCGTCGTGCTCACCGCGGGCACCACCGGCCTCGGCGCGATCGACCCCATCGACCGGGCCCTGGCGCTGCGCGAGCGCTACGGCGTACGGATCCATGTGGACGCCGCCTACGGGGGCTTCTTCACCCTGCTGGCCGGAGCCGAGGGCCCGGCCGGGCTGGCCGAGGCGCCCTGGCGGGCCATCGCGCGGTGCGACTCGGTCGTCGTCGACCCGCACAAGCACGGGCTCCAGCCCTACGGCTGCGGGGCGGTGCTGTTCGCGGATCCGGAGGTCGGCCGCTTCTATCTCCATGACTCCCCCTACACCTACTTCACCTCCGAGGAGCTGCACCTCGGCGAGATCAGCCTGGAGTGCTCACGCGCCGGGGCCTCGGCGGCCGCGCTGTGGCTCACCTTCCAGCTGCTGCCGCCCACCCCGGAGGGTCTTGGCCAGGTGCTCGCGGCCGGGCGCCGGGCCGCGCTCACCTGGTCGGAGCTGATCGAGGGCTCCGAGCTGCTCGATCTGTACCAGCCGCCGGAGCTGGACATCGTCAGCTACTTCCCGGTGACCGAACCGGCCGCGCTCTCCGCGATCGACCGTGCCTCGGCCCGGATCCTCCAGGAGGGCATGACCGGCGAGCACCCCGTCTTCCTCTCCACGCTCCGGGCCGACGCCCGCGCGTTCACCGGCCGCCACCCCAAGCTGACCGCCGACGCGGAGGGCGCGCGGATCCTGCGGAGTGTGCTGATGAAGCCGGAGTCCGAGGACTATGTGACCGAACTGCACGGCCGGGTCGAGGAGCTGGCCCGGCGGGCGTGACGGCGGCGGGGGTTCGACGGCGGCGGGGTTTCAGGGCGCCGGGCGCTCGATCCGCACCGCGTGGGTGGCGGCCGTGGGATCGGTCGCGTCGAGCAGCCGTGCCGCCTGCCCCTCCAGGGCCTCCTGATCGTCGGCGGTCAGGGGGACGAACGGGGAGACCGTCAGCGTCGCCGTGGCGCTGTCGCCCTTGCCGGTGCGGTCGATGCCCCAGATGCCGCCGACGAAGCCGTCCACCAGGATCGTGCCGCGCACCACGGCGTTGACGCCCATCACCCGCGTCCGGTAGGCGTCGTCCATCACCCGGGCGCGGTCGGCGTGCGAGAGCAGCAAATTGTCGAAGTCGGCCACCAGCCGCGCCGCAACCGGCGTCCCCGGGTCCGGAAGCGGCGCGTCCGGTATGTCGTACAGCTCGCGCCCGCCCTCGTCCCTGAAGGTGCGCAGGCCCGGACGCAGCCGGTCCAGCACCTCACGCAGCCCGGTCAGCCCGCACCACTTCTGGACGTCGGCGACGGTCGCGGGCCCGAAGGCGGCGAGATAGCGCAGCACCACCGCCTCCAGGGCGGCGGCCGGGGAGCCGGTCTCCATCGGCCGGCCGAGCCAGTCCTCCACGCTGGTGTAGCGGGGCCCGCCGCCGCGGCTCCACAGACCGCGCGGCGGCACCTGGACCAGCGGCGCCCACAGCCGCAGCGCGTTCACCAGCGCGCCCGGGTCCGCCTCCGGCCAGCGCGCGCCCAGCTCCCGCCGCAGCTCCGCGGGACCCAGCGCGTCCGGACCCAGCAGTTCCCGCGCCAGCGCCACCAGCTCCTCCTGCTCCACACCGCGCACCCCGCGCGCGAAGGGCGTCTGCCGGAACGACCGGTCCAGCATCGGCTGCACCAGCGGACGCAGCCGCAGCGCGTCCTCGGCGCTCACCAGGTGCACGGTGCCGCGCATCAGCACCATCCGCACCACCTGCCGCTCCGTCATCAGCTTTTCCAGCTCGGTGAAGGCGAAGCCGTCGAGCCGGGTCCACAGCCCGAGGTACGGCGCACCCGGCGCCTGGGACTGCATACCGACCAGCCACTCGATCGTCTCGAGGGCGGTCAGGGACGCCGACGGGTTCAGCAGCAGCTGTCGCTCCAGCAGCGCCCGGTTGAGCGCGCGGGGGCCGAGCACGGGGTGTGTCATACCCCGGACGGTACGGGCCCTTGCGGACAGTTGCTGTCCTCCATCCCCCGCCACTTCTGACACTCCGGCCCAACGTGCGGCTTTTCGGGGCGACTTGTGCTTCGATGCCCAGCGGCACCGGACGAACGGGCGAGTAACAAACGACGGGAGTGTGCGTATGGACCGGCGAGGGTTCCTCAAGGGCGCGGCCGCGATCTCCGCCGCGGGACTGATATCCACCGCGGGCGGTACGGCGACGGCCACCGCCGCGCCACCCCGGCGGCTCGCCCCTCAGGACTGGCTCTCCGCCGTGGCCGACGCCACCCCCGTCCAACGGCTGACCCTGCCCGGCACCCATGACTCCGGCTCCCGCCACGGCGGTCCGTGGACCGAGTGCCAGAACGCCGCCATCGGCGACCAGCTCACCAGCGGCATCCGCTTCCTGGACATCCGCTGCCGGGCCTTCGAGAACGCCTTCCCGATCCATCACGGCCCCTTCTACCAGCACGTCAACTTCGACGATGTGCTGGGCGCCTGCCGCTCCTTCCTCTCCGCCCATCCGACGGAGACCGTGCTGATGCGGGTCAAACAGGAGTACTCGGAGGAGAGCGCCGAGGAGTTCCGCCGGATCTTCGACAGCTACCTCGACAAGGGCTGGCGTTCGCTGTTCCGCCTGGACAGCACCCTCCCCACCCTGGGCGAGGCCCGGGGCAGGGTGGTGCTGCTCGGCGACTCCGGCGCGATGCCGGGCATCCGGTACGGCGACGCCCAGCTCTTCGACATCCAGGACGACTACATGGCCGAGCCGTTCGGGAAGTACCCGAAGATCGAGGCGCAGTTCCGCAAGGCGGTCGAGCAGCCCGGCAAGCTGTTCATGAACTACGTCAGCACCGCCGCGCTGCTGCCGCCCCGCTCCAATGCGGACCGGCTCAACCCCCAGGTCAGGAGCTTCCTGGAGGGCGCCGGAACCCAGGGTTGGACGGGGCTCGGCATTGTCCCGATGGACTTTCCGAACACCGCCTCCGGCCTGGTCGACGCCCTCATCAAGAAGAACCCCGTCTGACGGACGTACCGGGGGACGTATAGGGGCGGATCAGAGCGACGGCCGGGCGAACCGTACGAGCTCCAGGGCCTGGTCGGGGAACCACTTCCCCGCCTCGGGGTCGACCGTGCCGCGCTCCGGGTCCTCGGGCCCGCTCGTGCCGCGCAGACACCGTCCGTCGGACTCACCCGGCGTCTTCACCCACAGCGCCGCGTCCTGGAGCGGATCGCCGGTGTTGGTGGTCGGGCGCACGCCCAGACCCCGGTCGGGCGGGTTGCACCACGGCTGGGGATCGCTGTGGTCACTGCCCTCCGGGGTCCACGGGCCCTGGCCGTTGCGGCTGGTGTCGGTGACGAAGTGCTTCAGCTGCGCCTCGTCGGGGGCGTGCTCCTGGACCCAAGCCTGGGCACGCCGGTGGGACCAGTTGCGGTCGGCGCAGTCCGCGGGGTCCCCGCCCTCGTCGGCGTAGGCCAGACAGGAGGAGATCAGCCGTCCGTACCAGGTGTTGGCCGCGTCGGTCTGGTAGTGCGAGACATTGAGCGCGAAGCCGGTGGCACGGTCGATCCCGGCCTTGAGGAGGCGGGGCACGATGCTGCTGACGGAATGCCAGCCGGCGTGGCCCGCGTCCAGATAGACCGCGGTCTCGCCGAGTGCGGTGAGGACGTCGACCGCGTAGTTGATCTCGGAATAGCGGGCGGCGGTCTGCGGGTCCTCCTCGTCGATGAGCTGGTCGAGGCCCTCGGGGTCGTTCGGGTCGTCGAGATCGCCGACGACCTCCGGGTTGCCGGTGTCGGGGAGGGCGGGATCGGCGGCGGCCGTTCCGGAGGCGGAGGGTTCGGGGCTGGGCAGGACGCTGGGCGACTCCGAAGCGGAGGGTTGGTTGGAGGCGGAGGCCCCGTTCGAAGCGGACGCCCCGTTCGAGACGGAGGGCTCGGGAGCCGGGGTCTGGGCCGCGGGAGCCTGGGCCGCCGGGGACTGGGTCGCGGAGGGCTTCGGCGACGACGGCGTCTGAGCGGCGGGCTTCTCGGCTGCCGGGGTCTGGGCCGCGGGCTTCTCGGCGGCGGGCTTCTCCGCCGCGGGCTTCTCGGCAGCAGGCTTCTCCACCGCGGGTGACGTGCTGGGCTGGGCCCCCGTGGCGGGGGTGGACCCCGTACCCGGGTCGGGCAGCGGGGGCAGCTCGCCCTCGCCCGTATCCGTGCCCCCGGTACCGGCACTCGCACTGGCGCCCGCGCCCGCGGCCTGATCGTCCACGGGGGCGGCCGGATCGGCCTCGGCAGGCAGGGTGCTCGCCTCCGCCTCCCCCGGCCCGTCGTCGGCCGCGTTGTCCCCGTCTCCGCCGGTCGCGTTCTGCTCGCAGTCGGACGGCAGCAGCGCCAGGGAGTCGGGTTCCAGGACAATCAGCGCCTTGCGCGCTCCGATGCCCTCGGCGACGGCGTCGATCCACGCCTGGTACTCGGCGGTGCTCCGCGCGCCACCGGCCGAGTAGCTGCCGCAGTCCCGGCCCGGGACGTCGTACAGCGTCAGGACCGGCACCGTGCCGTGCGCCTCGGCGCTGCGGGTGGTCGTCCGGACCATCCGCTCCACCTCCTCGGGGCTCTCGTCCCCGTACCAGAGGGCGTGGGGAGTGCGCACCATGGAGAGGAGCCCCCTGGCCTCACGGCTCTCGCCCCGCCAGGCGAGCCGGGTCACCTGGCTGTAGGGGTCCCGTTCGGGTGGCGGGGCGTAGAAACGGCTGCCGCGCAGGGCGTCCCCGACGCCCTGGGGCGTGGCCGCGTGCACGGTCGAACTGGTCATCAGGGGAAGGGCGGTGGCGGCCAGAACGGCCATCGGGGCGGCGAGGTTTTTCCGCTTGCTACGCACGGGCGCACTCCAGAGGGCTGCGGACGGGTCAGATCTGACTCTCACTCAGAAGATCGGACCCGGCAACGCGGCTGTACGCCAGGTGGCGGCACCGCTTTCCCGCCCAGGAGTGGCCTTAGATCGGATGAACGTCAGACGGCCGACCCGATCCGGTCCGTGGGGGCCCGTCCGGCGTCGTGGTGGATGGGGGTGTGCGCCCCGGTCAGCGGCACTCCGCTGCCGCCCCGGCGGGCGGCGACGATCTCGCCCGCGATGGACAGTGCCGTCTCCTCGGGGGTGTGGGCGCCGAGGTCGAGCCCGATCGGGGAGCGCAGCCGGGCCAGCTCCCCATCGCCCAGGCCCACCTCGCGCAGCCGTCGCAGCCGGTCGAGGTGGGTGCGACGGGAGCCCATCGCCCCGACGTAGCCGACGGGCATCCGCAGCGCCCGCTCCAGCAGCGGGACGTCGAACTTCGCGTCGTGGGTGAGGACGCAGAGCACGGTCCGGGCGTCCACCTCGGCCGTCTCGAGATAGCGGTGCGGCCAGTCGACGACCACCTCGTCGGCCTCCGGGAAGCGGTGGGCCGCCGCGAAGACCGGACGGGCGTCGCAGACCGTCACGTGGTAGCCGAGGAACTTCCCGATCCGCACCAGGGCACTCGCGAAGTCGATCGCCCCGAAGACGATCATGCGGGGCGGGGCCACGCTGGACTCGACGAGCAGGGTGACCGGGCTGCCGCAGCGGCTGCCCTCGGCACCGATGACCACGCTCGCGGTCCGCCCGGCGTCCAGCAGGGCGCGCGCCTCCCCCGCCGCGGTGCGGTCCAGCGCCGCCCGGTCGGCCGCGGAGGCGCCCTCGGGTCCGCCGAGGGTGCCCTCGTACGTCCCGTCCGGGCGGACCAGCAGGGCGCGGCCCAGCAGTCCGTCCGGGCCGTCCACGATCCGCGCGAGCGCCACCGCCTCGCCGCCGGCCGCGGCCTCGCCTCCCGCCGCGGCCGAGCGGACCGCGGCGGCGAGGACGGGGCGCAGCACGGTGTCCGCCGCCGGGACCGGTGTGACCAGGACGTCGATGACCCCACCGCAGGTCAGACCCACCGCGAAGGCGTCCTCGTCGGAGTAGCCGAAGCGGGTCCGGACCGGTTCGCCGGTGCTCAGCGCCTCCTGGCACAGCTCGTAGACCGCGCCCTCCACACAGCCGCCGGACACGCTGCCGATGGCCGTGCCGTCGGCGTCGACGGCGAGAGCCGCGCCCGGCTGCCGGGGTGCGCTGCCGCTGACGGCCACCACGGTGGCGACGGCGAAGTCCCGTCCGTCCTCGCACCAGCGATGCAGTTCGGCAGCGATGTCCAGCATGGTGATCAGCTCCTTGTACGGCCGCTATCGGACCCCGAGCCAGGTCTCGATCGGGTTCAGAGCGAAGTAGATGACAAACACGGCCGTCAATATCCACATGAACAACCCGGGCTCCCGAAATCTGCCCTGCGCGGCCTTGATCGCGGTGTAGGCGATCACGCCCGCGCCGACCCCGGCGGTGATGGAGTACGTGAAGGGCATCAGGGCGACGGTCAGGAAGACCGGGACGGCCACCGAGCGGTCGGCCCAGTCCACATGGCGGGCGTTCTGCATCATCATCGCGCCGATGACCACCAGGGCGGCGGCCGCGACCTGGCCGGGCACGATCTGGGCGAGCGGGGTGAAGAACAGCCCGCAGGCGAAGAGCAGCCCGGTGACCACGCTGGACAGCCCGGTTCTGGCCCCTTCGCCGACGCCCGTGGCGGACTCGATGAACACGGTCTGGCCGCTGGCCCCGGCCACCCCGCCGATGGCGCCGCCCGCGCCGTCCACGAACAGCGCCCTGCTCAGCCCCGGCATCCGGCCCCGTTCGTCGGCCAGCTTCGCTTCGGTGCCGACGCCGATGATCGTCGCCATGGCGTCGAAGAACCCGGCCAGCACCAGGGTGAAGACGATCATGCCGACCGTCATTCCGCCGATCTTGTCCCAGCCGCCGAACTCGACCTGTCCGAAGAGACTGAAGTCCGGGGTGGAGACCGCGTGGGCGGGCAGTTCGGGGGCGCGCCCGCCCCACGCCTTGGGGCTGAGCCCGGCCACCGCGTTGACGACAACGGCGAGAACGGTGCCGGCCACGATGCCGATGAGGATCGCGCCCGGCACCTCACGGGCCTGGAGCATGAAGATCAGCAGCAGGGTGACGCAGAAGATCAGTACGGGCCAGCCCGCGAGCTTTCCCTCCACGCCGAGCGTCAGTGGCGCGCCCTTGCCCACGAACCCGGCGTTGACCAGTCCGATCAGGGCGATGAACATGCCGATGCCGATGGTGATCCCGTGTTTGAGGGCGAGCGGGATCGCGTTCATGATCACTTCGCGGAGTCCGGTGACCACCAGTAGCACGATCACCGTCCCGTACAGCACACACATCCCCATCGCCTGCGGCCAGCTCATATGGGGCACGACCTGGCCGGTGAGGACGGCGGAGACGCTGAGCCCGGCGGCGAGCGCGAGCGGCACCTTGCCGATGAAGCCCATGAGGAGGGTGGAGACGGCGGCGGCGAACGCGGTGGCGGTGATCAGCGCGCTCTGGGCGAGGTGGTGGTGCTGGACGTCCTCACCGGACAGCAGCAGCGGATTGAGCAGCAGGATGTACGCCATCGCCATGAAGGTGGTGACGCCGCCGCGGATCTCCCTGGCGAGAGTGGATCCGCGGTCGGATATGTGGAAGTACCGGTCGAGACCGGACCGGCGGGCCGTTCCCTCCGGGGTGGTCGGTGGCTTGATGGCGTGCTGGGTCATGCGGTGCCACTCCCAAGTGTCATAGGGGGTTGGGATGGTGCGTCGGCATCCACGACCCGGGGGACGGCCCGGTCGGTGGTGATGAGGGGGTCAGGTACCGGTCAGATGCTCCGGCCGGACCGGTACCCGCTTCAGGGGGAGGCCGGTCGCCGCGCGGACGGCGGCCACGACGGCCGGGGTGGAGGAGAGAGTGGGTGCCTCGCCTACCCCGCGCAGCCCGTACGGGGCGTTGTCGTCGGCCAGTTCGAGGACATCCACGGGGATGGTCGGGGTGTCGAGGATGGTGGGGATCAGATAGTCGGTGAAGGAGGGGTTGCGGACCCGGGCGCCGTCGGAGACCACGATCTCCTCCATGACGGCGAGGCCGAGGCCCTGGGTGGAGCCGCCCTGGATCTGGCCCACGACGGAGAGCGGATTGAGCGCCTTGCCGACGTCCTGGGCGGCGGCCAGCTCGATCACCTTGACCAGGCCCAGTTCGGTGTCGACCTCGACCACCGCGCGATGGGCACAGAAGGAGTACTGGACATGGCCGAAGCCCTGGCCGGTCTCCAGGTCGAACGGCTCGGTGGGGCGGTGCCGGAACTCCAGCTCCAGGTCGATCGGTTCATCGCCGACGATCTCGGCGAGATCGCCGATCACCTCACCGCCGTCGGTGACCACCTTGCCGCCCTCCAGCAGCAGTTCGGCGGTGGCCCACGCGGGGTGATAGGAGCCGAGCCGCTCCCGACCGCGCCGCAGCACCTCCTCCCGCACCGCCTCGCAGGTGTGCTTGATGGCACCGCCGGTCATATACGTCTGGCGGGAGGCGGAGGTGGAACCGGCCGAGCCCACCCGGGTGTCGGCGGGGTGGATGGTGACCTGGCTGACGCCCAGTTCGGTACGGGCGATCTGGGCGTGCACGGTGACACCGCCCTGGCCGACCTCGGCCATCGCGGTGTGCACCAGGGCCACCGGTTCGCCGTTGATCACCTCAAGCCGGATCCGGGCGGTGGAGTAGTCGTCGAACCCCTCGGAGAAGCCGACGTTCTTGATGCCGACCGCATAGCCGACCCCGCGCACCACCCCTTCGCCGTGGGTGGTGTTGGACAGCCCGCCGGGCAGCTCCCGGACATCGGTGGACGCGTCGGCGGCCAGCCACTGGCGCTCGGGCGGCATCGGCATCGCCTTGACGCGGCGCAGCAGTTCGGCCACCGGCGCCGGGGAGTCCACGATCTGTCCGGTGGGCATCTCCGCGCCCTGGGACATGGCGTTGCGCTGCCGGAACTCCACCGGGTCCAGGCCGAGTTCCGCCGCCACGGCGTCCATCTGCGCCTCGTAGGCGAAGCACGCCTGGACGGCACCGAAGCCGCGCATGGCACCGCAGGGCGGGTTGTTGCTGTAGAGGGCGAGGGCCTCGACGTCGACGTTGGGGACGACGTAGGGGCCGATCGCCAGGGAGGCGGCATTGCCGACCACCGCCGGGGAGGAGGAGGCGTACGCCCCGCCGTCCAGGACGATGCGGCACTGCACGTAGAGCAACTGTCCGTCGTGGGTGGCACCGTGCTCATAGGTGAGTTTTGCGGGGTGCCGGTGGACATGGCCGAAGAACGACTCGTAGCGGTTGTAGACGATCTTCACCGGGCGGCCGGTGCGCAGCGCCAGCAGACAGGCGTGCGCCTGCATGGACAGGTCCTCACGCGCGCCGAACGCCCCGCCCACGCCGGACAGCGTCAGCCGCACCTTGTCGGCGGGCAGCCCCAGGACCGGCGCCAGCTGGTCGCGGTCGACATGCAGCCACTGGGTGGCGATGTACAGGTCGACCCCGCCGTCCTCGGCCGGTACCGCGAGCCCCGACTCCGGCCCCAGGAACGCCTGGTCCTGCATCCCGACCTCGTAGTCGCGGCGCACCACCACATCGGCACGGGCGCGGGCGGCGCCGACATCGCCGCGCCGGACGGGCTGCCGGTGCACGATGTTGGGGTGCGGTACGTGGGCGGCATAGTGATCGGAGCGGTCATCACGGTCCGGGTGGAGCACCGGGGCGTCGGGGGCGATGGCGGTGGCCTCGTCCACGACCGGCGGCAGCTCCGCGTACCCCACCTTGATCTTGGCGGCGGCGCGGCGGGCGGTCTCGGGGTGGTCGGCGGCCACGATGGCCACGGCCTCGCCGTGGTAACGGACGCGGTCCTTGGCGAGCACGGGCTGATCGCGGATCTCCAGCCCGTAGTGGGTGGCGGCCGGGAGGTCGTCATGCGTCATCACGGCATGGACCCCGGGCACGGCCAGCGCCTCGGCGGTGTCGATGGAGCGGATCTCGGCGTGGGCGTACGGACTGCGCAGGGTGAAGCCCCACAGCATGTCCTCGTGCCACAGGTCCGAGGAGTACGCGAACTCCCCGGTGACCTTCAGGGTGCCGTCGGGGCGCAGGGTGGACTCACCGATGGCGCCCCTGGTCGCGCTGCTGGTCTGGGTGATCCTTCCGGGGGTGGGACCGGCTCCCATGGTCAGCCCTCCTCCCCGGTGCGGGCGGCCGCCAGGCGGACCGCGTCGAGGATCTTCTCGTAGCCGGTGCACCGGCACAGATTGCCGGACAGGGCCTCGCGGATATCGGCGTCGGACGGGTCGGGGTTGCGCTCCAGCAACTCGTCGGCGGCGACGAGGAGTCCGGGGGTGCAGAAGCCGCACTGGACAGCCCCGGCGTCGATGAACGCCTGCTGTACGGGTGCCAGCGGGGTGGCGCCACCGGGGCCGGGCTGCCAGCGCCGGGCCTCGTCGAGACCGGTGCCGGTGCTCCGCTCGGCAGCGCCGGAGGCGGTGGCGTCGCGCCGCTCGGCGAACTCCGCCAGGCCCTCGACGGTGACCACCTCGCGCCCCTCGGCCTGACCGGCCGCGACCAGGCACGCACAGACCGGGACACCGTCCAGACGGACCGTGCAGGAGCCGCATTCGCCCTGCTCACAGGCGTTCTTGGAGCCCGGGAGCCCCATCCGCTCACGCAGCACGTACAGCAGGGACTCGCCCTCCCAGACGTCGTCGGCCTGCTGCTGCCGCCCGTTGACCGTGAAATTCACGCGCACTGTACGGTCCTCCCGTTCCCCTCGCGGTACGCCTGCCAGGTCCAGCCCAGCGTGCGGCGGGCCATCACCGACACCGCGTGGCGGCGGTAGGCCGCGCTGCCGCGGACATCGTCGATCGGATTGCAGGCACCGGAGCACAGCTCGGCGAACTGCCGGGCGATCGACGGGGTGATGACGGCGCCGCTGTCCCAGAACCCGCCGTCGGCCAGCGCGGCGTTCAGGAACTCCTCCGCCTCCCGCGCCCTGATCGGCGTGGGCGCGGCCGAGCCGATACCGGTACGGACGGTGCGGGTGCCCGGATGCAGCGCCACGGAGAACGCGCACACCGCGATGACCATGGCGTTGCGCGTACCGACCTTGGAGAACTGCTGCGGTCCGTCGGCCTTCTCGATATGCACCGCCCGGATCAGCTCATCGGGCTCCAGGGCGTTGCGCTTGACCCCGGTGTAGAACTCCTCGACCGGGATCATCCGGGTGCCGCGCACCGACTCCACCTCGACCTCGGCACCGGCCGCCAGCAGCGCCGGGTGGGCGTCCCCGGCGGGCGAGGCGGCCCCGAGGTTGCCGCCGACCGTGCCGCGGTTGCGGATCTGCGGGGAGCCGACGGTGTGCGAGGCGAGCGCGAGAGCGGGCAGCTCGGTCCGCAGCTCCTCGATGATCCGGGTGTAGGGGACCCCGGCGCCCAGCCGGACCGTACGCTCGCCGACCTCCCACTCGGCCAGCTCGCCGATACGGTTCAGATCCAGCAGGACGTCGGGACGGCGGTGGTCGAAGTTGATCTCGACCATCACATCGGTGCCGCCCGCGATGGGCACGGCCGTGGGGTGCTCCGCCTTCGCGGCGAGCGCCTCCCGCCAGCCGGCGGGACGCAGAAAGTCCATCGGTCACTCTTCTCGGTTCGGCGGGCGGGGGCGGGAGGACGGCGACCCGGCTTCCCCCAAGAACTCTGCACGCGGCGTACCGCCAGTAGACCGAGCTGTGGGCCACATGGTGCAGTCACCGAAGGCATGAAGCAGTTGGCTGGCCAGCGGGCTGGTCTTGTAGATTCGAACGAAGAGCGGGGAGCGGAATCCTCGCGGTATTCGACCGGTGACAACAACAAGATCGGCTGGCACCACCATGCGGCTGCGCGCACTGCTGGAGATCGACGCGCTGGGCCTGCGCCTGCTCGGCGGTGAGGACGAGCTGGACCGCACCGTCCGCGGCGTGATGACCACCGATCTGCGGGACCCCAGCCGCTATCTGTCCGGCGGCGAACTGGTGCTCACCGGTCTGGCCTGGCGGCGTGCGCCGGGCGACTCCGACCGGTTCGTACGGATCCTGACCGCCGCCGGGGTGGCCGGTCTCGCGGCAGGCGAGGCGGAGCTCGGCGCGGTGCCCGAGGATCTGGTGATCGCCTGCGCACAGCACCGGTTGCCGCTGTTCTCGGTGGTCGAGGACGTCTCGTTCGCGTCGATCACCGAGCATGTGGTGCGCCAGGTCTCCGGTGAGCGGGCCGGGGACCTCGCGGCGGTGGTGGAGCGGCACCGGCGGCTGATGACGTCCGGGCCCGCGGGCGGCGGCCCCGAAGTGGTCCTGGATCTGCTGGGCTCCGATCTCGATCTGCCCGCCTGGGTGCTGTCCTCCACCGGCCGCCGGATCGCCGGTCCGAGCGCCCCCGGCCCCTCCCCCGAGCTGCCGCCGGAGATCCGGTCCGAGCTGGCGGGCGAACTCCTCGCGGCACGGCGCGCCGGGCGGCGCGGCCCGCACCGGGTCACCGCCGCGAACGGCGCCCTGTACTCCCTCTTCCCCATCCGCAGCGGTGAGTCCGCGGACATACGCGACACCGTGCTGTCCGACTGGCTGCTGGCGGTCGCCGCGGACGCGGGCGACTGGCCGGACGAGCGGCTCGATCTGCTGCACGGGGTCACCCAGCTGATCGCGGTCGAACGCGACCGGCGCGACGCGGCCCGTACGGTGCGGCGGCGGCTGGCCCAGGAGGTGCTGGAGCTGGTCCAGACGGGCGCCCCGCCCGCCGAGATCGCGGCCCGGCTGCGAGTGGCCGCCCCCGTTCTGCTCCCCGGACTCGGCTCGGCGCCGCACTGGCAGGTGGTGGTGGCCCGGGTGGAGTGGGGGTTCACCGGGCCGAACGGGGAGAACGGCCAGCACGGGCAGGAGGCCGCCGCTGGCGGCGCCGCGGACGGCGGTGTCCCCGGCGGGCCGGTCGCCCAGGCGCTGCTGGAGGAGATCCTGGTCGATCCGGGGGCGACCGGGCCGGAGCCCTCGGACCGGATCGCGGTGGCGCACACCGGTGGGGAGGCGGTAGCGCTCGTACCGCTTCCGGCGCATCCGGACGTGTCACCTCCGGAGGCGTCGGAGACGGCGGACGTCGACGGTACGTCCGCGTCCGGCACCTCCCCCTCCGGTGCCTCCCCGTCCGGCCCCGCCCTGGACGCCGGGCTGCACGCGGACACACTGCTCGCCGCCGTCCGCGGGCCGCTCTCGCGCGGTCTGGACGACGACGGCCGGCTGACCCTCGGGGTGAGCGCCGCCGTTCCCTCCGCCGACGGGCTGCGCGGCGCCCTGGAGGAGGCCCGGCACGCCCGCCGCGTCGCGGCCGCCCGCTCCGGCCGGGTCTGCGCCGCCGGTCACCAGGAGCTGGCCTCGCACGTCCTGCTGCTCCCCTTCGTCCCGGACGACGTCCGCCGCGCGTTCACCGCGCGGCTGCTCGATCCGCTGCGCGAGTACGACCGCCGTCATCGCGCCGAACTGATCCCCACCCTCGAGGCGTTCCTCGAATGCGACGGGTCGTGGACGCGGTGTGCGGCACGGCTGCACCTCCATGTCAACACCCTGCGCTACCGGGTCGGTCGGATAGAGCAGCTGACCGGGCGCGAACTGTCCCGGCTCGAGGACAAACTGGACTTCTTCCTCGCGCTGCGCATGAGCTGAAGCCTGGGTTCCGGAGTGAGCCGACGAGCTCCCACAAGCCCCATGCGCACCCCCGCGCCCCACCGATGCGCCTAGGAGCCACCGCCCTGGTCAGGGGTTTGTGAATTCGTTCACACCAACCCCTTGGCCGCGCCAGCGCATTCATGCTGAGATTCGCATCACGGCTTCCGGCTCGATGGCGCGCTTGGGGAGGGCAATGTGGCGGACACCGCCATGTCACCACCTGGATCGTCAAATTCCGATTCCGAGGCACGTTCCCACGCTCCGGCGGGTGCTCCGGCGGGGCGGGGCGACGCCCCACTCGACACGGCGGTCTGGCGGCTGCGTTCGCGCGGCCTTTGGAAGGACGCCGCCGAACTGCTCACGCCCTACGCCGAGGACGACGCCTCGGCCGCGCTCAAGCGCAGCGCCATCCTGACCGAACGGTGCATGTACACCTCCGCGGGGTGGGACGCGGCCGAGGACGCGCTGCGCTCCGCGGAGGCCCTGGCCCACACCGACGCCGAGCGGGGCGCCACGGCGTGCGAGCGTGGCTATCTCGCGTACGCCTCCACCCTGCTGAGCGTCCGCGACCGGGCCGACGAGGCGCGCACCGCGCTCGGCCGCGCGGCGGCGCTGCTGGCCCCCGGCTCCCCGACCCGCCCGCTGCTGGACCTCCGCCGCGGGCTGATCTCCCAGCACCTCGCCCACAACCCGACCGGCGCCCAAGCAGCCTTCCAGCGCGCCCACGCGGGCGCGACCGCCCACGGTGACGACCTGCTGACCTCGTCCACCTGGCGCCACCTGGCCGCCATGGCGGAGGAGGAGGGCAATCTCCCCGAGGCCCGGCGCGGCTTCGCCGAATCGCTCCGCATCCGCGAGGAGCTGGGCTACCTGGTCGGCATCGCCCCGGCCCTGGCGGCCCTGGCCGACGTGGAGCCGGACCCGGAGGAGGCCGAACGGATGCGCACGGAGGCGGGCCGCCTGGTGCGACTGCTCGGCGGTGTCCCGGTGTGGCTGGCCGAGCAGTTAGGCCACACCGAACCACCCCTCGACGGCCACCAACCCTGACACCACGGGGTCGGCGGCCCGGGTGCCGGGCGATCCGTGGGGGGCCGCCCGGCACCCCCACGTAACACCCCGGCCGCAGGCCGGTTACGCGCCGGTGGTGAAGTGTTCGCGGACCAGGGATTCGACGACGTCCAGGTCGCGGGCGACGAGGGCGTCCAGGAGAGCCATGTGTTCGGCGGCGTCCGCCACCAGGTCGGCGGTGCGGACCGGGCGGCCGCAGGCCAAGGGCCACTGGGTGCGGCGGTGGAGTTCGTCGGCGACGATCACCAGCTGCTCGTTTCCGGACAGGCTCAGCACGCTCTGGTGGAAGGTGCGGTCCGACTCCAGATAGGCGGCCCGGTCGCCCTTGGCGGCGGCAGCCGCCGTCGCCTCGGCGAAGGGCCGCAGCAGGGCCCAGCGCTCGGGTGCGACGGCCTGGGCCAGGCCGAGCATCACGGGGACCTCCAGCAGGGCGCGGACCTCGGCCAGCTCGGCCAGCTCGCGCGCGCTGCGCCGGGCGACCCGGAAGCCGCGGTTGGGCACCACCTCGACAGCGCCCTCGCCCGCGAGCTGCTGCATGGCCTCCCGCACCGGGGTGGGCGAGACGCCGAAGCGCTCGGCGAGGGCCGGGGCGGAGTAGACCTCGCCCGGGGTCAGCTCACCGCCGACCAGCGCGTCCCGCAGGGCATCCAGGATCTGCCCGCGGACGGAGTGACGCCGGAGGGACCGGCGTGCCGCGGGCACACCGGACGGGGGCTGCGGCTCCCTTGCCGCCTCCGCTTTGTCCTGCTCCACTCGGGCCCTCCTGACATGCCATCGAAACGATATGCGGCTGCCGCGTGAGGTCAAAGCCCGAATCACACCAAGTGAGGTTAGGCTAACCTCGCCCCGCGTCCGCGAATCGGTGGTCCCGCATGTCCGTGCCCGCCCTCCGACCGTTCCATACCGAGCCCGTCAGCACCGAGCCCGTCGGCACCGGCGTCGGCACCGAACCCCTCGGCACCCACGCTCTGCTCCGCGCGTACGAGCGGCTGGCGGAGGTGCTGCCCTCCTGCACGGTCACGGTGAGCACCCGCGCGGTGCCGCCCACCGGCGGCGGCTGGGTGCACGCGGCGGACCTCGCCGCGGGCGGACCCGCGCTCGACGCCACTCGCCTGGGACGAGGCCCAGGTGGAGCGCGACTACGGACAGCGGGCCCGGCCCGATGTGATCGCCGGGTTCGGGCTGCACCGCTACGCCTGGCACATCTGTCTGCTGTTCACCGTGCCGTGGTTTCTGCACCGCCGCGTACCGCGGCTGACGGTCCACCAGGTGTCGTACCACCGGTCACGGCACGAACTGAGGTACGGATTACCCGTGATCGGCTTCCGTGAATAGAATCAAGCCGCTTGCACAGAGCGAGCGTTCGAACCGTAACGCACCTATCCGCGTGCCCCCCGCCCCACTTGGTGGCCTCTTGTCCGGAAACCGCTCGAGGCCGGGCCGGATTCCGCCAGGATGTCGCGCGTGTAGGCCGCACTGCGGCCAGAACTTCACGGAAGCGAGGCAAGGGGCACCGGATGAGACTGACCGACATATCGCTGGGCTGGGCCCTGCCCGTCCTCGTGGCACTGCTCGGTGTCGTGGGGGCCGTGGTGATCCTCGCCCGCGGCCGTAACGAGAAGAAGGCGGACGCCGCCCCCACGGATTCCTGGGAGCGCAGCGAGGAGCGCCGTCGGCGCAAGGAGGCCATCTACGGGATGGCCTCGTATGTGCTGCTGTTCTGCTGCGCCGGGGTGGCCGCCGCGCTCTCGTTCCAGGGACTTGTCGGCTTCGGCCGGGAGAACCTGGCGCTCACGAACGGCTGGGAGTACCTGGTCCCGTTCGGTCTCGACGGCGCCGCCATGTTCTGCTCGGTGCTCGCGGTGCGCGAGGCCAGCCACGGTGACGCGGCGCTGGGTTCCCGTCTGCTGGTGTGGATGTTCGCGGGCGCCGCGGCCTGGTTCAACTGGGTGCACGCGCCGCGCGGGATGGGCCACGCGGGCGCCCCGCAGTTCTTCGCGGGCATGTCGCTGTCGGCCGCGGTCCTCTTCGACCGCGCGCTCAAGCAGACCCGCCGCTCGGCACTGCGTGAACAGGGCCTGGTGCCACGGCCGTTGCCGCAGATCCGTATCGTCCGCTGGCTGCGCGCCCCCCGTGAGACCTTCGCCGCCTGGTCGCTGATGCTGCTGGAGGGTGTGCGCACGCTGGACGAGGCGGTCGAGGAGGTCCGTGAGGACCGCCGCGAGAAGGAGAACAACCGCAAGCGCCAGCGCGAGCAGGAGAAGCTGGACCGGGCCCGGATCCGCGCGATCAACCGGCAGCACCGGGCGTGGGGGCGCCGCGGCGGCCGTCAGGTGGACGTCTCCATCGCCACCGACCGGCCCGCGAGCCTGAGTTCGGAGCCTGCCATAGGGGAGAAGGTCCTAGAGCCGGCGGGAACCGCCGAGCAGACGCGGCTGTCCTCGTCCTCCACCCGTCCCGCCCTCCAGTCCACGACCGCGACGGCGACCGCGACCGCCGCTGACACCGACAGCGGGGACTGGAACCGCGACCGGGATTTCAGCTTCGGCTTCGGTGACCAGGACGGGGCCTTGGACAAGGAGAAGGACAAGGACGCCGAAGCCGACCGTCCCCGCACCATCGACCTCACCGCCGAGGACGACACCCTCACCATTCCCCGGCTGGACTCCCTGGAGGAGAAGCTGGCGCAGATCGAGCGCGCCTTCGGCTGAGCGCCGAGCACCGAGCGCCGAGCGGCGAGCGCTGATCACTGAGCACTGAGCGGCAAAGCGGGCGGGCGACGGCGTCGGCGGGGCACTTCTCCGCCGTCGTCCGCCCGCCGCCGTGCGTCACTCCACGATGCCGTCGGCCTCCAGCTCGAACCACAGGGCCTTGCCCACCCCGTGGGTCCGTACGCCCCAGGCGTCCGCGAGCGAGTGCACCAGCAGCAGCCCGCGCCCGGAGGTGGCGTCCTCCGGCGGGCGGGCCCGCAGCCTCGGATGGCGGGAGTCGAAGTCCCGGACCTCCACCCGTAATCGGCCCGCGACCGGCGCGGCGGCCCCGTCCCCCAGGGCCGCCGTGACCTGGGCCCCGCGGCCGGTGTGCACCAGCGCGTTGGTCACCAGCTCGCTGATGAGCAGCTCGGCGAGATCCGCCCGGCCCGGTCCGCCCCACTGCCGCAGCAACTGCCGCAGCTCCGCCCGGACCTCCGCCACCGCGGCCAGCTCGTCCCGCGCCAATCTTCGCTCGAGGACCGGGCCACGACGCTCCCCCTGGACAGCCTCCACAGCCTTCGTCCCCGGCTCCGGCCGGCCGACCGGCAGCCTGCCCGGCCGTACACACTGACGCTTCATCCTCCCCCGCCCCGGCCGCCCTGACGGGCGTCCAGCGTTGAATGCCGTCGAACACGGTCACGGGATGCATGCCCGCGTGTTGCCGCCCACACACCGAGGGAACTGTCAGGAGTGATCCGCTCAGCGCCGAGCCCGAGGAGCCGTGATGCACGACGACCGACTGTTGGTGGAAGGACGCCTGGACCGGGCGCTGAACCAGTTCATCCGGCCCGCCCAGTACCCGGAGCGGGTGCCACTGGCGCTGTTCGCCTGGCGGGCGCCCGGTGAACCGGTACCGGTCGGCGAGGCGCTGGAGGCCGCGTACGAGCGGTTCGAGACCGGCACCGACTGGGGCAGCCCCTGGTCGACCTGGTGGTTCCGGCTGGAGGGCGCGGTCCCGGCAGAGTGGGCCGGGCGCCGGGTCGAGGCCGTGATCGACCCCGGCTTCACCGGTGACGGGCCCGGGTTCCAGGCCGAGGGGCTGGTGTACGACGCCCACGGGGTGCCGCTGAAGGGCATCCATCCACGCAACCGCCACATCCCCGTCGCGGCCCCGGCGGAGGGCGGCGAACCGGTGCGGCTGCTGCTGGAGGCTGCCGCCAACCCGGCCGTGCTGCGCGACGGATTCGTGCCGACGCGGCTGGGCGACGTCCTGACCGCAGGAGACCGCCCGCTGTACCGGTTCGCCTCCGCGGATCTGGCCGTCCTCGACGAGACCGTCTGGCATCTGGTGCTGGACCTCGAGGTGCTGTCGGAGCTGATGCGCGAACTGCCCACGGACCGGCCGCGCCGCCATGAGATCCTGCGCGCCCTGGAGAACGCTCTCGACGCGCTCGATCTGCACGACGTACCGGGCACCGCGGCCGCCGCCCGCGCCGAACTGACCGACGCGCTCAGCCGTCCCGCGCACGCCAGCGCCCACCGGGTCTCGGCGGCCGGGCACGCCCATATCGACTCGGCGTGGCTGTGGCCGCTGCGTGAGACCGTGCGCAAGGCGTCCCGCACCTTCGCCAATGTCACCGCGCTCGCGGGCGACTACCCCGAGCTGGTCTTCGCCTGCTCCCAGGCGCAGCAGTATGCATGGGTCAAGGAACACCAGCCGCACATCTGGGAGCGCATCAAGAAGGCGGTGTCGGACGGCAACTGGGCACCGGTCGGCTCGATGTGGGTGGAGTCGGACGCCAATATGCCCGGCGGGGAGGCGCTGGCCCGGCAGATCGTGCACGGCAAGCGGTTCTTCCTGGAGGAGCTGGGGGTGGACACCGAGGAGATCTGGCTGCCGGACTCCTTCGGCTACACGGCCGCCTTCCCGCAGCTGGCGAAGCTCGCGGGGGTGCGGTGGTTCCTCACCCAGAAGCTGTCGTGGAACCAGACCAACAAGATGCCGCACCACACCTTCTGGTGGGAGGGAATCGACGGCACCCGGGTGTTCACCCACTTCCCTCCGGTGGACACCTACAACGCGCAGTTCCACGCGAGCGAACTGGCCCACGCGGAGCGCAACTTCGCCGACAAGGGCCTCGCCACCCGCTCGCTGGTGCCCTTCGGCTGGGGCGACGGCGGGGGCGGCCCCACCCGCGAGATGCTGGAGAAGGCGCGGCGGCTGGGCTCGCTGGAGGGGGCACCCCGGGTGGAGATCCACAAGCCGTCGGTGTTCTTCACCGAGGCCGAGCGGGAGTACGGCGCCAAGGCCCCGGTGTGGTCGGGCGAGCTGTACCTCGAACTGCACCGGGCCACGTACACCACCCAGGCCAAGACCAAGCAGGGCAACCGGCGGAGTGAACACCTGCTGCGGGAGGCGGAGTTGTGGGCCACCGCGGCCGCGCTGCACGCGCCCGGCTACGCCTACCCGTACGACGACCTGGACCGGATCTGGAAGACGGTGCTGCTGCACCAGTTCCATGACATTCTGCCCGGCTCGTCGATCGCCTGGGTGCACCGCGAGGCGCGAGAGACCTATGAGCGGGTGTTCGCGGAGCTGGAGGGGATCGTCGCGGCGGCGGTGGCGGCGCTGGACGGCGGCGGTCCCGCGGTGCTCAACGCCTCGCCGTACGAACGCGAGGAGGTGGCCGTGGTGGACGCGGAGACCGCCGCCGCCCTCCCGCCGGAGACCCCCTCCCAGGCGCTGGGCGGCGGGCTGACGGCGGTGCCGGTGCGGGTGGCCGGGCTGGGCGCCGCGGCGCTTCCGGCCGCCGCCACCCGGGGCGAACCGGGGGTGACCGCGCTGAGCGACGGCCACCGCATCGTGCTCGACAACGACCGGCTGCGGGTGACCATCGACGCGGACGGGCTGCTCGCCTCGGTGCTGGACCTGGACGCGGGCCGCGAGGTGCTGGCGCCCGGCGCCCGCGGCAATCTGCTCCAGCTCCACCCCGACCACCCCAATCAGTGGGACGCCTGGGACATCGACCGGCACTACCGCCGCACCCGCACCGATCTCACCGACGCGGAGCATGTCGAACTGACCGAGTCCGGACCGCTGCGCGCCACGGTGCGGGTGGTGCGCTCCTTCGGCGCCTCACGGGTGGTCCAGGACCTCACCCTGGCCGCGGGCAGCCGCCGTCTCGACATCGCCACCGAGGTGGACTGGCAGGAGTCGGAGAAAGTCCTCAAGGCGGCGTTCCCGCTGGATGTGCACGCCCGGGTGTCCACCGCGGAGATCCAGTTCGGCCATGTGGACCGCGCCACCCACACCAACACCGGCTGGGACGCGGCCCGGTTCGAGATCTGCGCCCACCGCTGGCTGCGGGTGGCCGAGCCCGGGTACGGGGCCGCGCTGCTCAACGACTCCACCTACGGCCACGATGTGACCCGCGCCGCGCACCAGGTCCCGGACGGGGACGGTGAAGGGCGGGAGGTGCTGGGCACGACCGTACGGCTGACGCTGCTGCGCGCCCCGCACAGCCCGGACCCGGAGACCGACCTCGGCACCCACCGCTTCCGCTACGCCCTGCTGCCGGGCGCTGACGTGGGGGACGCGGTGGCCGAGGGGCTTGCGCTCAACCTGCCGCTGCGCGCGCTGCCTTCCGGTCCCCCGGCCCTGGCCCCGCTGGTGTCGGTGGACAATCCGGCGATCACCGTGGAGTCGGTCAAACCGGCCGAGGACCGCAGCGGCGATGTGGTGGTGCGGCTGTACGAATCGCACGGCGGCCGGGCGGTGGGCACGCTGGTGACCGGCTTCCCGGTGACCCGGGCCGAGGTGACCGATCTGCTGGAGCGTCCGCTGCGGTCGGCGGCGACCGGCGCGGCCGGGCTGAGCCTGGCCCTGCGACCGCACCAGATCCTCACCCTGCGGCTGACACCCGTGCGCGGCTGAGCGGGCCGGGGCCGGATCAGGGGCGCGGCAGGTTGCGCAGATTGGAACGGGCCATCTGCACCATCCTGCCGACGCCCCCGTCCAGCACCATCTTGCTGGCCGACAGCGCGAATCCGGTCACCATCTCCGCCTTGATCTTGGGCGGGATGGACAGTGCGTTGGGGTCCGTGACGATGTCCACCAGCGCGGGCCCCTTGCGGCGCAGCGCGTCCCGCAGCACCGATCGCAGATGTTTGGGCTTCTCCACCCGGACGCCGTAGACCCCGGCCGCGTCGGCGAGGGCCGCGAAGTTTGGGTTGTGGTTGGTGGTGCCGTACGCGGGCAGCCCCGACACCAGCATCTCCAGCTCGACCATGCCGAGCGAGGAGTTGTTGAACAGGATCACCTTCACCGGCAGGTCGTACTGGACCAGGGTGAGGAAGTCGCCCATCAGCATGGTGAATCCGCCGTCGCCGGACATCGACACCACCTGGCGGCGGCGGTCCAGGAACTGGGCGCCGATCGCCTGCGGCAGCGCGTTGGCCATCGAGCCGTGGGTGAACGAACCGATCACCCGGCGGCGGCCGTTGGGGGTCAGATAGCGGGCCGCCCAGACGTTGCACATCCCGGTGTCGACGGCGAAGACCGCGTCGTCCGCGGCCTCCTCGTCCAGGATCGAGGCCACGTACTCGGGGTGGATCGGGACATGTTTCTCGACCCTGCGGGTGTATGCCCGGACCACGCCCTCCAGCGCCTCCGCGTGCTTCTTCAGCATCCGGTCCAGGAAGCGGCGGTCGGTCTTGGGGCGCACCTTCGGCGTCAGACAGCGCAGGGTCTCGCGGACGTCGCCCCACACCGCGAGGTCCAGTTTGGAGCGGCGGCCCAGGTGTTCGGGACGTACGTCGACCTGCACGGTGGTCACATCGTCCGGGAGGAAGGCGCCGTAGGGGAAGTCGGTGCCCAGCAGCATCAGCAGATCGCACTCATGGGTGGCCTCGTACGCCGCGCCGTAGCCGAGCAGTCCGCTCATCCCCACATCAAAGGGGTTGTTGTACTGGATCCACTCCTTGCCGCGCAGGGCGTGGCCCACCGGTGCCTTCACCCGCTCGGCGAACTCCATCACCTCGTCGTGCGCCCCGGCGGTGCCGCTGCCGCAGAAGAGCGTGATCCGGTCCGCCGCGTCCACCATGCGCGCCAGCTCGTCGATCTCCGCGTCTCCCGGGCGCACGGTGGGCCGGGAGGTCACCAGCGCGTGTTCCTCGGCGCGCTCGGGGGCCGGGCGGGCGGCGATATCGCCGGGCAGGGTGACCACGCTGACCCCGCCGCGGCCGATCGCGTGCTGGACGGCGGTCTGGAGGACCCGCGGCATCTGCTGGGGGTTGGAGATCAGTTCGCAGTAGTGGCTGCACTCGCGGAACAGCTGGTCGGGGTGGGTCTCCTGGAAGTAGCCGGTGCCGATCTCGCTGCTGGGGATGTGCGAGGCGAGGGCCAGGACCGGAGCCATCGAGCGATGGGCGTCGTAGAGCCCGTTGATGAGGTGGAGATTACCCGGGCCGCAGGAGCCCGCGCAGGCGGCGAGGGTGCCGGTCAGCTGGGCCTCGGCGCCCGCGGCGAAGGCGGCGGTCTCCTCGTGCCGGACCTGGATCCACTCGATGGCGGCGTTGCGGCGGACCGCGTCCACCACGGGGTTGAGGCTGTCGCCGACCACCCCGTACAGCCGTCGCACCCCGGCGCGCACCAGGATGTCCACGCATTGCTCCGCCACCGTCTGCTTGCCCATCGCGCGCCTCGTCCCTTCCGCCCCGGGTTGCCGGGGTTCGTCGGCCCCTGTTCATCAACCCATGGACGGCGCGCTCACGCCTCCCAGACGGCCACCGCCGTACGGTCGTCGGCGTAACCCTTCACCCGGGTCTGGGTGTCGGCGAGGTACGCGGCGAGCCCCGGCGGCTCGGCCGTGGCCCAGCGTTCGGCCAAGTGGTCGGCGAGCGCGGCCTCGCCGCGCAGCGGGTCGGCGAGGCCCTCACCGCAGAGCAGCAGGGTGTCGCCCGGACGGGCGACGGAGGTACGGAAGAGGAACGGTCCGCCGGCCGGGGCGTCCGGCGGGGTGTCAGGCGCTGGAGCCGGGTCCGCCGCGGACGCGGGCGGGCCGTCCGCATCCCGGGACGGCGCGCCCGCGGGCGGACGCCCGTCGGCGTAGCCGGGGACCGGCCCGCCCACGGTGTCCCCCTCCCCCGGCGTCGGTTCCAGGTCCTGCCAGCCGCCCTCGCGCAGCCGGAACAACCCGCCCCCGCCCGCGCCGAAGAACACCCGGGTGCGGCAGGCCGGATGGGCGGGCAGCAGCAGACACCGCACCGAGACGGTGTACTCGGCCGGGTCCAGACCGAGCACGGTGGCACGGGCGCGCAGTCTGCCGTAGCCGCGGGCGGTCAGCCGGTGCAGCCCGGACTTGAGGGCGCCGCGGTCGGCGGTGTGCAGATCGTCGGCCAGCCGGACGCGGCTGCGGCCGACCGCCGCGCCGATCCAGTCGCACATCTCGCGCGCGGCCTGCTGCGCCCTGGGGGACGCCCGTACGCCACCGGCCACGACCGCCAGGACCAGGGCGCCGTCACCGGTCCCGAACCGTGCCGTCAGCAGCGCGTCCCGCCGGGGATCCCCGCGGTAGCGGGCGGAGTCGCCGCGCAGCGAGACGGCCCGGAGGGTGAAGGTGCCGTAGCGGGCGCCGTCCAGCACGGTGTCGGGCACCAGCTCGCCGAGTTCCTCGGGGTCGGCGACGGGCAGGGTGGTCGGCTCGGCCTCGTAGGTGGGCGGTCCGCTCCCGACGAATCCGGCCGCGGCGGTCCGCCAGGGCCGGGCGGGGTCGGCGGGGGCGGGGGGCGTGCCGGACGGGGACGAGTCCGGGGCGGTGGGTCTGGCGGGCGAGGGGATCGGGGGCGATGCGGCCGAGGGACGCGTTCCGAGGGAGCCCGTTCCAGGGGAGCCCGTTCCAGGGGAGTCCGTTCCGGAGGCCGGTCCGGAGGCCGGTCCGGTAGGGGCGGATGCGGTACGAGCGGATCCGGTACGCGGGAAGGCAGACGGCGCGGCAGGGGCGGGAGAGGGCGGTGCGGCGCCGGGCCCTTCACCGCCGCCGGGAGATCGCCACCCCTGCGGGCCATCTCCCTCCGCGGCGTCCGGGCCCGGTGCGGCACCGCCCGGCTCCTCCCGCGGCCGCCACGGAGCCCCCGCGGCGGGCCGCCGCCCGGTGTCGCCGCCGGGGCGGCAGCCGAGCGTGCGGGCGGCCGAGTCGAACCGGTCGTCCACGGTGTCCGTCGCCGCGGCGGGCCCTGCGTCGGCCCGGCACGGGTCGTACAACTCGCGCCACCAGTCGTCCTCGTGACCGGGATTGTCCCCCTGCTGGCTCATCCCCACATTGTCCACAGGGAGGCTTCACGGCAACACCACGCCACGGTCGATGGCCGTCCGGCCGCCGCTTCCGGCAGCCTGGGGACATGGCGACATGGCAGCTGGTCCTGTGCGGCCTGGTCATGCTGCTGGGCCTGGTCGGCGTGGTCGTACCCGGCCTGCCGGGCCCGGTCATCGTGTGGGCCGCGGTGCTGTGGTGGTCGCTGACCGAGAAGACCGGTCCGGCCTGGGCCCTGCTGGTCGGGGCGACCGCGCTGCTGCTGCTCGATCAGGCCGTGAAATGGCTGCTGCCCGCCCGCCGGATGCGCGGTGCGGGCATCACCCGCCGGACGTTTCTGCTGGCAGGGATCGCGGGCATCGTCGGCTTCTTCGTCATCCCGGTGATCGGCGCGCCCGTCGGCTTCGTGGCCGGGATCTACGGCGCGGAGCGGCACCGGCTGGGCGGGCACGGGGACGCCTGGCTGTCCACGCGGACGGTGATGCGGGCGATCGGCACGAGTGTGCTGGTCGAGCTGTTCGCCTGTCTGCTGGTCGCGGGCGGCTGGCTCGCGGCGGTTGTCCTGCACTGAGCGGCCCCCTGCACTGGGCCGCCATGGGCCTCATGGGTCCCCTCAGGAACGGACCGGGGGCGTACGGCAGTGAACGAGGGCGCCCCAGCGCGCACCCCGGTGCGGCGGGAGCCCGGAGCCCCCGCCACACGGCCGGACTCCGTCACCCGCCACCCACGGGGCACGTCCCGCGGAGCGCTCAGCCGCGATACGCCTCCAGCAGCCGGAGCCAGATCTCGCTGATCGTCGGGAACGACGGAGTGGCGTGCCACAGCCGTTCCACCGGCACCTCGCCCGCCACCGCCACCGTGGCCGCGTGCAAGAGTTCCCCCACCCCGGGGCCCACGAAGGTGACCCCGATCAGATGGCCCCGGTCCAGGTCGACGATCATCCGCGCCCGGCCCCGGTAGCCGTCCGCGTAGAGCGCCGCGCCCGAGACCTGGCCGATGTCGTAGTCGACCACCCGGATACTGCGCCCCTGGGCCTCGGCCTGGGCCGCGGTCAGCCCGACCGCACCGACCTCCGGGTCGGTGAAGACCACCTGCGGTACGGCGGCGGTGTCCGCGGTCGCCGCGTGCGCCCCCCAGCGGTCGGTCTCCAGCAGCGGAACGCCCTGCGCCCGCGCGCCGATCGCCGCGCCCGCGATCCTGGCCTGGTACTTGCCCTGGTGGGTGAGGAGCGCGCGGTGGTTGACATCGCCCACGGCGTACAGCCAGCCACCGGGCACATCGCGCACCCGCAGGGTGTCGTCCACATCCAGCCAGCTGCCGGGCCGCAACCCGATCGTCTCCAGGCCCACATCGTCGGTGCGCGGCGCCCGGCCGGTGGCGAAGAGGACCTCGTCCGCCTCGACGGCCTCCCCGCCCTCGAGGGTGAGGGTGACGGTTCCGTCCGTGCCGTCCCGCCGTACGTCCGTCACCGACGTATCGAAGCGGATCTTCACTCCGGCCTCGGTCAGCGCCTCGGCGACCAGCTCGCCCGCGAACTGTTCCATCCGCTCCAGCAGCCCCGAGCCGCGGATCAGCATGGTCACCTCGGAGCCGAAGGCGTTCCACGCCGTGGCCATCTCGACGGCGACCACCCCGCCGCCCACCACGGCCAGCCGCCGCGGCACCGTGCCCGAGCTGGTCGCCTCACGGCTGGTCCAGGGGCGGGCCTCGGCGAGTCCGGGCAGATCCGGCAGCGCGGCCCGGCTGCCGGTGCAGATGCCCACGGCGTGCCGGGCGGTGAGCACGCGCTGTTGTCCGTCCGGGCCGGTGACGGTGACCTGACGCGGTGCGGTCAGCCGCCCCTTGCCGCGGACCAGATCGATACCGACCGAGTCCAGCCAGCCGACCTGACCGTCGTCCTTCCAGTCCGAGACGAAGGAGTCACGGTGGGTGAATACGGCAGCGTTGTCCAGCGGGCCGCCCACCGCCTGACGCAGCCCGGAGGTGCGGCGCGCCTCGGCGCGGGCGATGACCGGGCGCAACAGCGCCTTGCTGGGGATACAGGCCCAGTACGAGCATTCGCCGCCGACCAGCTCGCTCTCCACGATGGCCGTGGAGAGCCCCGCGGCGCGGGTTCGGTCGGCCAGGTTCTCACCCACCGGGCCCGCGCCCAGGACCACGACGTCGTATTCGTCCATGGCGTCGTTCATCGCAACCCGCTCTCTGCCGATTCCGGCGGTGTGATCGACCGTGTGGAGCCCAGGGTCCGTCGTCACAGGGGGCGTCCGGCCGCGAGCGTCGGGAGCAGGGCGGCCCTGTGACGACGGGCCCCAGGGCCATCCTGGTGCCGAGTTACCTCGTGAGACCACCCGAATCGGCATCCCGGGCCGTTCCGCCGCGGGGCGAGGGGGCACGACGGCGTTGCCCCGTGCCGCGATACGGGACACGGGGCAACGCCGTGGCGTCCGCTACGGCTTGGGCAGCGGTCCGCGCTTGCGTTCCATCATGTGGCGGCCGAGTGCCTGCTTCTGCTTCCAGTCCTGCCGGATCTCGGCCCGCAGCCGGGCGTCGGTCCGGGCCGCGAGGCGTTCGTTCTCCCGCAGCAGCTTGCGGTAGCTCTCCAGCCGCCGGTGCGGCAGCGAGCCGTCGTCGATGGCGGCGAGCACCGCGCACCCGGGCTCCGTGCGGTGGGCGCAGTCGTGGAAGCGGCACTCCTCGGCGAGCGCCTCGATCTCGGCGAACGCCTGGGCGACACCGCTTCCGGCGTCCCACAGCCCCACCCCGCGCAGCCCCGGAGTGTCGATGAGCGCACCGCCCCAGGGCAGGGGCAGCAGATCGCGGGTGGTCGTGGTGTGGCGGCCCTTGCCGTCACTGTCCCGGATCTCCTGGACGTCCTGGACGGACTCCCCGACCAGCGCGTTGGCCAGGGTGGACTTGCCCGCGCCCGACTGGCCGAGCAGCACGGCGGTGCCGGAGGCGAGAACGGCGGACAGCACGTCCACCCCCTCCCCCGTGGCGGAGCTGACGGGCAGCACCTGGACCCCGGGCGCGGCCGTCGCAGCGTCGTCGACGAGATGGGCCAGGGTGGCGGGGTCGGGCACCAGGTCGGCCTTGGTGAGGACGACCACCGGCTGGGCACCGCTCTCCCAGGCGAGGGCCAGGAACCGTTCGACGCGACCGAGGTCGAGTTCGACGGCGAGCGAGACGGCGACGATCGCGTGGTCGACGTTGGCGGCGAGGATCTGCCCCTCGGACCGCTTGGAGGAGGTGGAGCGGACGAAGGCGGTACGGCGCGGCAGCAGGGTCCGCACATACCTCGGGTCGCCATCCTCTGGATCGACGGCGACCCAGTCCCCTGTGCACACGACCTTCATCGGGTCACGAGGAACGACGAACTCTGTGTCGGCCCGGACGATGCCGTCCGGGGTGACAACGTCGCACTGGCCGCGATCGACCCGCACGACACGACCGGGCACCAGACCCTGGTCGGCGTGGACGGCGAACTCAGCAGCCCAGTCCTCGTCCCAGCCGTACAGGGCGAGAGAGTGCGACGAAGCGGAAGAAGAAGAGAGATTCAAGGGAAACCCTTCACAGGGCGGCCCCGGCGCCGCGCAGGTCTGCGCAGTGCGAAAGGTCAGCCGGAGGCCACGGAGGTGGAGTGGATGATCTGCTGGTTGCGGGCAACGCCCATCACGGAGACAGCCATCGGTCACACCTCCCCTTCCTCAAACAGCCGACAACGACGATCGATAGTCGCCGCACGAAGCAGTGATCAGGCTAGGGCAGCACACTCGTGAGCACCACTGAATTACGGACGTGCGCCGACCGGCCTGGCGCACGACCTCACGTCCCCGATTCCAGGAGGTCACCGAGGCGGCATCTTCTGGTCGAGGAATTCGAGGACGAGCGGGCCGGCGAGGTCGCGGCGCTCCTCGAAGTAGGCGTGCCGGGCGCCCTGGATCAGCTCCAGCCGGGAGCCCGGGATGCGGGCTGCCAGCAGCGGTGCGTTGGCTGTGGGATTGAGCAGGTCGTCGGTGCCGTGCAGCACCAGGGTCGGGGCGACGATGCCGGGCAGCGCGTCCCACGCGTCGTGCCCGTCACTCGCGACCAGGTGCCCGCGCCGGGCATGCGCCGGCATGCTCCGGTCGCCGAGCGTGTGGTACGGGCCCGGGTGCGTCGCGAGCCAGGCCGGGGTGTACATCAGCTCCAGCAGAGCTTGTCGCGCCTCGACCGGATTGGGCCGGATCAGGGATCTGCGGACTTCGCCGCTGCGGTCGATGCCGTGCCGACCGCCGGGCGAGGTGCAGCCGAGCACCAGGGCACGCACCCGCCGGGAGTGGCGGACGGCCAGACACTGGGCTACGCGCCCACCCATGGACGTGCCGTACACATCCGCCCGGTCCACGGCCAGTTCGTCGAGGATCGCGACCACGTCGTCGGCGAACCGCTCGGTGGAGTAGGGCAGATGAGGCTTGTCGCTCTCACCCGTGCCCCGGTAGTCGATCGTGATGGTGCTCCGGGAGTCGGCGAAGTCGTCGCGGACGCCGTCCCACCAGTGGTGGTCGTTCGCCTGGCCGGCGAGCAGCACGAGCGGGGGACCGTCACCACGGACCTGGTAGGCGATGCGGACTCCGTCCGAGGCCTTGGCGTACGGCACGGTGGTTCCCTTCGGAGGCGACATGGTGGGCAGCCCGCCGCGCATCGGCTGGGCGGCCGTCCAACGCCACGGTAGGAGACCTCCCCCAGAGACAAGACTCCGCCCGCGTGATGCTCCACCGGGCAGGTCTGAACCCGGCTGGCGCCGAGGGCACAAGACCTCCGGGAGCGCTGCTCCCGGAGGCAGCCTGAGCCAGGAAATCCCCTCCCTTCAGGGAGGGGAGTAGTCACCCTCCGTCTGCGGCGGGAGCTCCGTAGCCCTCGGGCGCCTCGACGCCCCGTTCGGCGGCGCGGCTGGTCTGCTCCCAGGCCGCCCAGGTGTCCATGCGCTTCCGCGAGATGTCGAAGGCCATGTCGTAGACGGCGCTGCCGAGCAGCAGCCGCAGCGGCGGGTCGTCACTGTCCACGAGCTTCATCACGGCCTCGGCGGCCAGATGCGGGAGGCTGTCGATGGACGACTCGGCGAACTGCTTCTCCAACTCGGCGCGCAGGGGCGCGTAGAGGTCCATCGGCTCGGTGGCGACCAGACCGGTGGTGTAGAGATCGGTCCAGTAGCCGCCGGGCTCGACGAGGGTGACCTTGACGCCGAAGGCGGCGGCCTCCGCCGCCAGCGCCTCGCTCATCCCCTCCAGGGCGAACTTGCTGGCGCTGTAGAGCCCGGTGAGCGGGTAGCCGCCCAGCGCGCCGATGCTGGAGATCTGGACGATATGGCCGCTGGCCTGGGCACGCAGGGTGGGCAGGACGGCCTGGCTGACCCACAGGGCACCGAAGAAGTTGGTGTCCATCTGGGCGCGGGCCTCGGCCTCGCCGAACTCCTCGATCATTCCCATGGCGAGGAACCCGGCGTTGTTCACGACGATGTCGAGGCGGCCGAAGTGACGGACGGCCGTGTCGACGGTGGTGTGGACGGCCGCGCGGTCGGTGACGTCCAGCGGGAGGGCGAGCAGCCGGTCGCCGTGCTCGGCGGCCAGCGGCTCGAGGGTGGTGAGGGTGCGGGCGACGGCGACAACGCGGTCGCCCGCCGCGAGGGCGGCTTCGGTGAAGGCCCGGCCCAGTCCCCGGCTCGCACCGGTGATGAACCAGACGCGGCCTGCGGCGGGGGTGGCGGTCATGGAGATGCGGCTCCTGGAGTTCTCGACCTCAATACGAGACGCCTCGTCTCGCTTGGACGTCATGAACATACACGGAGCGGATCGCACTGACAAGACGGATCGTCTCGTCTGTCGACGGTGGGGCCTAGGTCCTGTCCTGTCGATCTTCGTGGATCAGCCCGCGGCGTCTGGTGAGGGGGCACCTCCCAGCGGTAGCTGGGGGAGGATCGCAGGAGGGTCGTCCTCGTACTGGGCGTACTCGGAAGATCCCGACAACGCGGCGAGGCGCGGTGCCAGGCGTCGCGGGCCCGCGAAGATCGGCAGGACAGGGCCTAGCGGGGTGGCGTTCCGGCGCGGCGGCCGCCGTCCGCCGTGGTCTCCGCGGACCCGTCCGCCGCGGTGTCGGCCTCGGGCCGCCGGGCGCCCTGCCGAGGCGCACGCTCGGACTTCTCCGCGCGCCGCGTCCGCTCGGCGCCGTTCTCGGCGGCCTGCTCGGCGGTCTGCTCGTCGGTCCGCCCGGTGGTCTGCTCCGCAGACTTCGCGGCGCCGCGCTCGGCGCCCTTCCCGGCCGTCCGCTCCCCCGACTCCCGCCTGGCGTGCAGCCGGGCCCGAATGTCGGCGTGCGGTAGGAACTGGGCCCAGCGTTCCGGGAACTCCGACGGCGGGGTGATCTCCGCGGCTCCGTCGTCCGCCGCCCGCTGCTCCCGCGCACGCGACCGCGCCCCCTGCTCCCGGACGCGGGCGGCCTGCTCGGCGCGTCCGGCGGCCGTGGCCACCGATGGCCAGACCCGGTCGATCGCGGCATTGACCGCCGCCCCCACCAGCACCGCGAAGGCGGACACACCGATCCACAGCAGCACGGCGACCGGCGCGGCCAGCGAACCGTAGATCGTCGGGCCCTCCACGGTGTGGACCAGGTAGATACGCAGCAGGAAGCTGCCGAGCACCCACATGGTGAGGGCCACCAGCGCACCGGGGATGTCCTCGCGCCAGGGCGAGCGCACCGGCACCGATACGTGGTACAGCGTGGTGAGGAAGGCGACGGACAGCAGGATCACCACGGGCCAGTACAGCGCCCGCACAAGATCGCTGCTGGCCGGGAGGAGGCCCACCACCGCCTCCGGGCCGACGACCATCAGCGGCAGCGCCACCGCCCCGACGACCAGCGCGACCAGGTAGAGCAGGAAGGCGAGCAGCCGGGTCCTGACGATCCCGCGGCGCCCCTCCAGCCCGTACATGATGGTGATGGTGTCCACGAACACATTCACCGCGCGCGAGCCGGACCACAGGGCGATACCGAAGCCGAGCGAGATGACATCGGGGCGGCCGCCCTTGATGACGTCGTCCAGCAGGGGCCGGGCGATCTCCTTGACGCCCTTGTCGGACAGGACGGTCCCGGAGGCGTCGAGGATGTTCTGCCGGATGGTGGCCACCGTGGAGGTGTCGGTCCAGGCGTCGAAGTAGCCGAGCAGACCGATCAGACCCAGCAGCAGCGGAGGCAGGGACAGCAGGGTGAAGAAGGCCGCCTCGGCGGCGAGCCCGGTGACCCGGTGCTCCATGCAGGAGTGGACGGTGTCCTTGAGCAGCAGCCAGACCATCCTGCGCTTGGACACGTTGCGGTAGAGGGCGCGGGCCTTGTGGAGCCGACCGGATGGCTTGGACAGTTCTTTTGCTGGCTGCACCTTCTCACCGTATCGGGCGGCTTCCCGCCTGCCCGTACGGCGACCTGTCCGTGCCTCGGCAGCGGTGGCTCGGGCCGGGCCTCGGCAGCGGTGTCCCTGACCCGTGCGTCGGTAGCGGTGTCCTGTGCTCGTGCGTCGGCAGGCGGTATCCCGGGCCCGTGCGTCGGCGGAGGGGATGCCGCGCCGACTCGGCACCGCCCTCCGCCCGCCGTGCTCACTGTCCGTTCCGGATACGGACCGGCGCAAAGGTTGCGCCGCGTTGCAACCGGGCGGACGAGCGGGCCCGGACCAGCCGCGGCCCCGGCACCCCGGGGTGGGCCGGTCCGTGGTTGTCTGTCCGCCATGAGCATCACAGTGACCACGTGGTCCTTGGAGCAGACCTCGCCCGCGGATCTCAGCCCGGCACGGGAGCCCGCCGCCGACGCGGGGGTGCGGATCGTCCGGGCGGAGGTGCCGAGCCCGGAGTTCAGCCGCTTTCTGTACACCTCCGTCGGCGCCGATGTCGCCTGGACCGATCGGCTGGAGTGGTCACGTGAGCGCTGGGCGGAGTTCCTGGGCCGGCCCGGCGTGGAGACCTGGGTGGCGTACGAGCACGGCACCCCGGCCGGGTACATCGAGCTGGAGCGCCAGGGCGAGGGCGTGGTCGAGATCACCTACTTCGGGCTGCTGCCCGCCTTCCGCGGTCGCCGGATCGGCGGGCACCTGCTGACCTGGGGCGTCCGTCGCGCCTGGGACCAGGGCGAGCGGCTGCCGGGACAGCCGCCGACCAAGCGGGTGTGGCTGCACACCTGCACCAAGGACGGGCCGCACGCACTGGACAACTACCAGCGGCGCGGTTTCCGGGTCTTTGACATCAAGACCGAGACGGAGGGGTGACCCACACCACAACGTCTCGCGATACAAGACACTCCCGTCCAGATAGTGGATAACGGTGGACTCCCCGGAGACCACCGTGCCACGCTTCCCCCATGTCTCGCGCTGGAATTGCCTTGGTGAGTCGACGCCACGTCGACCTCGGTCGCATGTCCAGCGCGATCTGTCCGGCGGGCTGACCCGCATCTCTCAGGGCCCCCGAAGGCCCCGGGCAGCACCCCTCACAGATCCCGACACACCCGCGGCCCCCGCCCCCGACGACGCGGGCGGGCGCACCCGCGGGACCTCCCCCGTCGCACCACCGCACCCGGTACCGCCGAAGCGCCGTGCCCGCCTGCGCGCAATCGCAGGTCAGAGGGTGCGCGCGAGCACCATCCGCCGCACCAGAGCCGCTCAGAAGGACACCACCGCCATGGCCGCCACCCCGGAACGCGCTAGCGCATCACCCCGCCGCAAGGCCGGACGCCACCGCGGCGAAGGCCAGTGGGCCGCGGGGCACTTCACCCCGCTCAACGGCAATGAGCAGACCAAGAAGGACGACGACGGTCTCAATGTGCGGACACGCATTGAGACGATCTACGCCCACCGCGGTTTCGACTCGATCGACGGTGCCGATCTGCGCGGCCGGATGCGCTGGTGGGGTCTGTACACCCAGCGCAAGCCCGGGATCGACGGCGGCAAGACCGCCGTACTGGAGCCCGAAGAGCTGGACGACACGCACTTCATGATGCGGGTCCGGGTGGACGGCGGACGGCTGACCACCGAGCAGCTGCGCGTCATCGGCGAGATCTCGCAGGAGTTCGCCCGCGGCACCGCGGACATCACCGACCGGCAGAACATCCAGTACCACTGGATCCGGATCGAGGACGTACCGGAGATCTGGAAGCGGCTGGAGGCCGTGGGGCTGTCCACCACCGAGGCCTGCGGTGACACCCCGCGCGTGATCATCGGCTCCCCGGTCGCCGGGATCGCCGAGGACGAGATCATCGACGGCACCCCCGCCATCGAGGAGATCCACCGCCGCTACATCGGCAGCAAGGAGTTCTCCAACCTGCCGCGCAAGTTCAAGTCCGCGGTCTCCGGCTCCCCGGTCCTCGACGTCGTCCACGAGATCAACGACGTGGCGTTCGTCGGGGTGCGCCACCCCGAGCACGGCCCCGGCTTCGACGTGTGGGTCGGCGGCGGTCTGTCCACCAACCCCAAGATCGGTGTCCGGCTCGGCGCCTGGGTCCCGCTGGAGGACGTACCCGAAGTCTGGGCCGGTGTCATCGCCATCTTCCGCGACTACGGCTACCGGCGGCTGCGCAACCGCGCCCGGCTGAAGTTCCTGGTCGCCGACTGGGGCCCGGAAAAGTTCCGCCAGGTGCTCGAGGACGAGTACCTGAAGCGTCCGCTGAGCGACGGGCCCGCACCCGAGCAGCCCGTCCAGCAGTGGCGGGACCACATCGGTGTCCACCGCCAGCGCGACGGCCGCTTCTACATCGGCTTCGCCCCGCGCGTGGGCCGGGTCGACGGCTCGACCCTCACCAAGATCGCCGATCTGGCCGAGGCCCATGGCTCCGGCCGGCTGACCACCACCGTCGAGCAGAAGATGATCGTGCTCGATGTGGCCGAGGACCAGGTGGAGTCGCTGGTCTCCGGGCTGGAGGCGCTGGACCTCCAGGTCAAGCCGTCCCCGTTCCGCCGCGGCACCATGGCCTGCACCGGTATCGAGTTCTGCAAGCTGGCCATCGTCGAGACCAAGGGCCGCGGCTCCACGCTGATCGACGAACTCGAGCGGCGGCTGCCCGAGTTCGACCAGCCGATCACCATCAATCTCAACGGCTGCCCCAACGCCTGCGCCCGGATCCAGGTCGCGGACATCGGCCTCAAGGGCCAGCTGGTCATGGACGAGAACGGCAACCAGGTCGAGGGCTACCAGGTGCACCTGGGCGGCGCGCTGGGCCTGGAGCCCGGCTTCGGCCGCAAGGTGCGCGGTCTGAAGGTCACCGCCGATGAACTGCCCGACTACGTCGAGCGGGTGCTGCGCCGCTTCCAGGAGGAGCGCGAGGACGGCGAGCGGTTCGCCACCTGGGCCGGGCGGGCCGGTGAGGAGGCGCTGTCATGAGTGAGCGTGCGGCGCCGTTCTACTGCCCGTACTGCGGGGACGAGGACCTGCGCCCCTCCGAGGAGGGGACCTCCCACGGGAAGGGCGCAGCCTGGGAATGCGCCTCGTGCAACCGCGCGTTCCGCCTGTCGTTCCTCGGGCTGCTGGCCAAGGGCCTGCGGCGCGAACCGGCCGGAGAAGAGGGCACGGCGATATGACCCGGATTGAGCAGACAGACGATCTCGAGACGCTCGCGGAGCGGGCGGGCCGCGAACTGGAGGACGCCCCGGCGCCGGACATCCTGCGCTGGGCGGCCGACACCTTCGGTCCGCGGTTCTGCGTCACCTCCTCGATGGAGGACGCGGTGGTGGCCCATCTGGCCGCCCGCGCCTTCCCCGGTGTCGATGTGGTCTTCCTCGACACCGGCTACCACTTCCCCGAGACCATCGGCACCCGGGACGCGGTGGCCGCCGTGATGGACGTCAACGTCATCACGCTCACCCCGCGCCGGACGGTGGCCGAGCAGGATGCCGAGTACGGCCCGAAGCTGCACGACCGCGACCCCGACCTGTGCTGCGCGCTGCGCAAGGTCAAGCCGCTGGAGGAGGGGCTGCGCGGGTACGACGCCTGGGCCACCGGGCTGCGCCGCGACGAGTCCCCGACCCGGGCGAACACCCCGGTCGTCGGCTGGGACGCCAAGCGGCAGAAGGTCAAGGTCTCGCCGATCGCCCGCTGGACGCAGGCGGACGTGGACGCGTACGTGGCCGAGCACGGGGTGCTCACCAACCCCCTGCTGATGGACGGCTATCCGTCGGTCGGCTGCGCCCCCTGCACCCGGCGGGTGCAGGAGGGCGAGGACGCACGTTCCGGCCGCTGGGCCGGGAACACCAAGACCGAATGCGGGCTGCACGGCTGATGGCTGTCGACCAGGAGAACGAGATGAGCGCGCCCCTGCACACCGGAGCCACCGTATGGCTGACCGGCCTGCCCAGCGCCGGGAAGACCACGATCGCCTACGCCCTGGCCGAGCGGCTGCGCGGTGAGGGCCACCGGGTGGAGGTGCTCGACGGCGACGAGATCCGTGAGTTCCTCTCCGCGGGGCTCGGCTTCTCCCGCGAGGACCGGCACACCAACGTCCAGCGGATCGGCTTCGTCGCCGAACTGCTCGCCTCCCAGGGGGTGAAGGTGCTGGTCCCGGTGATCGCCCCGTACGCGGACAGCCGCGAGGCGGTGCGCGGTCGCCACCAAAAGGAGGGCACCCCGTATCTGGAGGTGCATGTGGCCACCCCGGTCGAGGTGTGCTCTGAGCGGGACGTCAAGGGGCTCTACGCCAAGCAGGCGGCGGGCGAGATCTCGGGGCTGACCGGGGTCGACGACCCGTACGAGGCCCCGGCCGACCCGGACTTGCGCATCGAGACGCACCAGCAGGGCGTACAGGAATCCGCGGCGGCGCTTCGGTCGCTGCTCAGCGAGAGGGGACTGGCATGACGACCGTGGCTGCGATCAATGGCACCGGTGCGGCCGGGGGCGGCGACCTCTACGCGCTGTCGCACCTGGACGCGCTGGAGTCCGAGGCGGTGCACATCTTCCGCGAGGTGGCGGGCGAGTTCGAGCGGCCGGTGATCCTGTTCTCCGGCGGCAAGGACTCCATCGTCATGCTGCATCTGGCGCTCAAGGCGTTCGCCCCGGCGCCGGTGCCCTTCTCACTGCTCCACGTGGACACCGGGCACAACTTCCCCGAGGTCATCGAATACCGGGACCGCACCGTCGCCGAGCATGGGCTGCGGCTGCATGTGGCGTCGGTGCAGGACTACATCGACCGCGGTGTGCTCAAGGAGCGCCCGGACGGCACCCGCAACCCGCTTCAGACGCTGCCGCTGACCGAGAAGATCCAGGCCGAGAAGTTCGACGCGGTCTTCGGCGGCGGACGGCGCGACGAGGAGAAGGCCCGCGCGAAGGAGCGGGTGTTCAGCCTCCGTGACGAGTTCTCGCAGTGGGACCCGCGCCGCCAGCGCCCCGAGCTGTGGAACCTCTACAACGGCCGACACGCACCCGGCGAGCATGTCCGTGTCTTCCCGCTCTCCAACTGGACCGAGCTGGACGTGTGGCAGTACATCGCCCGTGAGGACATCGAGCTCCCGGAGATCTACTTCGCGCACGAGCGCGAGGTGTTCAAGCGCGGCGGGATGTGGCTGACGGCCGGCGAGTGGGGCGGGCCCAAGGACGACGAGACCGTCGAAAAGCGGCAGGTGCGCTACCGCACCGTCGGCGACATGTCCTGCACCGGCGCCGTCGACTCCGACGCGGTGACCCTGGAGCAGGTCATCACCGAGATCGCCGCGTCTCGGCTGACCGAGCGCGGCGCCACGCGTGCCGACGACAAGCTCTCCGAGGCCGCGATGGAAGACCGCAAGCGCGAGGGGTACTTCTAAGCATGAGCACGATCACGACCGAGGAGCTCTCGGCCACCACCCTGCTGCGGTTCGCCACGGCCGGCTCCGTCGACGACGGCAAGTCGACCCTGGTGGGCCGGCTGCTGCACGACTCCAAGTCGGTCCTCGCCGACCAGTTGGAGGCCGTGGAGCACGCCTCCCGCAACCGCGGTCAGGAGGCCCCGGACCTCGCGCTGCTGACGGACGGCCTGCGCGCCGAACGCGAGCAGGGCATCACCATCGACGTGGCCTACCGCTACTTCGCCACCCCGCGCAGGCGGTTCATCCTCGCCGACACCCCGGGCCATGTGCAGTACACCCGCAACATGGTCACCGGCGCCTCCACCGCCGAGCTGACGGTGATCCTCGTCGATGCCCGCAACGGCGTCGTCGAGCAGACCCGCCGGCACGCCGCGATCGCGGCCCTGCTCCGGGTGCCGCATGTGGTGCTGGCCGTCAACAAGATGGATCTGGTGGACTACAAGGAGCCCGTCTTCGCCGCGATCGCCAAGGAGTTCACGGCGTACGCGACCGAGCTGGGCGTCCCCGAGGTCACCGCCATCCCGATCTCCGCGCTCGCCGGCGACAACGTGGTGGAGCCGTCCGCCAACATGGACTGGTACGGCGGCCCGACCGTCCTGGAGCACCTGGAGACGGTCCCGGTCAGCCACGACCTGAGCCACTGCCACGCGCGCCTGCCCGTGCAGTTCGTGATCCGGCCGCAGACCGCCGAGCACCCGGACTACCGGGGCTACGCGGGCCAGATCGCCGCCGGTTCGTTCCACGTCGGTGAGGCGGTGACGGTGCTGCCGTCCGGCCGCGCGTCGCGGATCTCCGGCATCGAGCTGCTGGGCGAGCCGGTCGACGTCGCCTGGACCACGCAGTCGGTGACCCTCCTGCTGGAGGACGACATCGACATCTCGCGCGGCGACCTGATCGTGCCCAGCAAGGATGCCCCGGCGACCACGCAGGACATCGAGGCGACCGTGTGCCACGTCGCCGACCAGGCCCTGACCGTCGGCCACCGGGTGCTGCTCAAGCACGGGACCCGCACGGTCAAGGCGATCGTCAAGGACATCCCGTCCCGGCTCACGCTGTCCGACCTGTCCCTGCACCCGCACCCGGGACAGCTCGTCGCCAACGACATCGGCCGGGTGAAGATCCGCACCGCCGAACCGCTGCCGGTCGACTCCTACGCCGACTCGCGCCGCACCGGCTCCTTCATCCTCATCGACCCCAGCGACGGCACCACGCTCACCGCGGGCATGGTCGGCGAGTCGTTCGCCTCCCCCGAGCCTGTCAAGGACGAGTCCGAGGACGACGGGTGGGATTTCTGACCATGGCCAAAGAGATGTTCTCGACCTTCGCGAAGGAGGGCGGCCGCGTCGGCAGCGGCGCCCGAGGCAGCGGCCAGGGAGGGGTCGGGCGATGTGCGTGCTGATGCGTGGCCCCATGCCGCTGTCCCCTGCTCCGCGCCACCGGATCCGAAGACCTTGTGAACTGCCGGGCGTCCTCTGACGCAACCCGGCCCTGCGAGAGGAACACCTCCCGTGTCGTACGCCGACCGCCTTGCCCCCTCCCGACCAGCCGGACTCCCGCGCCGCCGCATCCGGCTCCTCGCGGCAGCCGCCGTCTTGCCGCTGCTGATGGGCGCGCTCGGCGCCTGCGGCTACGGGTCCCAGAAGAAGGACGACGACCAGGGGGCCTCCGCCCTCCCCGCCGCGGGCGGCAAGAAGGTCGACGGGCTGGACAAGGTGAAGATCGGCTACTTCGCCAACCTCACCCATGCCACCGCCCTGGTGGGGCTGCGCAAGGGCGGTCAGATCCAGCAGGCGCTGGGAGGCACCCAGGCGCAGCCGTTCGTCTTCAACGCCGGGCCCTCGGAGATCGAGGCGCTCAACGCGGGCTCCATCGACATCGGCTGGATCGGCCCCTCGCCGTCCATCAACGGCTATGTGAAGTCGCACGGCGAGAACCTCAAGATCATCTCGGGCTCGGTCTCGGGCGGCGTCAAGCTGGTCGTCAACCCGAAGAAGATCAGGTCCGAGGACGACATCAAGGGCAAGAAGATCGCCACCCCGCAGCTGGGCAACACCCAGGACGTGGCGTTCCTCAACTGGATCGCCAAGAAGGGCTGGAAGGTCGACGCCCAGAGCGGCAAGGGCGATGTGTCGGTGGTCCGCTCCGACAACAAGGTGACCCCCGACGCCTACAAGTCCGGTGCCATCGACGGTGCGTGGGTGCCCGAGCCGACCGCCTCCAAGCTGGTCGCCGACGGCGGCAAGGTGCTGCTCGACGAGTCCTCGCTGTGGCCGGACAAGAAGTTCGTGATCACCAACCTGATCGTCAAGCAGTCGTTCCTCAAGGAGCACCCGAAGGTCGTCGAGGCCGTGCTGCGCGGCTCGGTGAAGACCAACGCGTGGATCAAGGCCAACCCCGGCAAGGCCAAGGACGCGGCCAACGCCGCCCTCGGGGCGGAGACCGGCAAGCCGCTGCCGCCGGAGGTGATCGACCCGGCGTGGAAGAGCATCCAGGTCACCGATGACCCGCTGGCCCGGACGCTGAACACCGAGGCGGACCACGCCGTCCAGGCGGGGCTGCTGGAGAAGCCGGACCTCAAGGGCATCTACGACCTCACCCTGCTCAACAAGGTCCTCAAGACCGAGGGCAAGCCGACGGTGTCGGCCGCCGGACTCGGTACCCAGTAGCCCGCCCGCTCCCCGTACGCACGGTACGCCGTTACGCACCCACGCCGTTACGCACCCACCAGGAGGTGACCGGATGTCCCCGGCACTGACCACCGAGAAGGCCGATCCGGCGGGCGCCGCCGCGACGATCGCCGCGGACCCGGCGGTACGGATCGACCACGTCCACAAGGCGTTCGGCCGGGCCGGCGCCGTACAGCCCGTCCTCGACGACATCAACCTCACGGTGCGGCCGGGGGAGTTCGTCTGCCTCCTGGGCGCCTCGGGCTGCGGCAAGTCGACCCTGCTCAACCTGATCGCGAATCTGGACAAGCCGACCGCCGGGACCATCGAGGTCCCCGGCGGCCGGCCGGCCCTGATGTTCCAGGAGCACGCCCTGTTCCCGTGGCTGACCGCGGGCAAGAACATCGAACTCGCCCTGCGGCTGCGCGGGGTGCCCCGGCCCGACCGCAGGCCCGAGGCGGAACGGCTGCTGGAGCTGGTGCGGCTCGGCGGCTCCTACGGCAAGCGGGTGCACGAGCTGTCCGGCGGGATGCGGCAGCGCGTGGCGATGGCCCGCGCGCTGGCGCAGGACTCGCGGGTGCTGCTGATGGACGAGCCGTTCGCCGCGCTCGACGCCATCACCCGCGATGTGCTGCACGACGAACTGACCCGGATCTGGAGCGAGACGGGGGTGTCCGTCCTGTTCGTCACCCACAACGTCCGTGAGGCCGTCCGGCTGGCCCAGCGCGTGGTGCTGCTGTCCTCGCGCCCCGGCCGGGTCGTCCGCGACTGGGCGGTGGACATTCCGCAGCCGCGCCGGATCGAGGACGCCGCCGTCGCCGACCTGTCCATAGAGATCACCGAAGAACTGCGTGGGGAGATCCGCCGCCATGGCCGGGCCTGAGACCACCGGCGCGACCGACGCCACCGACACGACCGCGACCGGCATCGCCGCGACGGGCACGACCGCGACGGGCACGACCGCGACCGTCGCGACCCGGAAGAAGGGCACCCAGGACGCACAGGACCTGGAGGGCCTGGAGGCCGGTCTCGACGCCCTGGACACCGTGCAGATCCGGCGCACCTCGCCGACCGAGGTGCTGGTGCAGAAGGTGCTGCCGCCGATCGTGGCCGTCGCCCTGGTGGTCGTCATCTGGAAGCTGCTGGTCGTGGCCAAGGTCACCGACGACTACAAGCTGCCCGACCCGGGCCTGGTCTGGGACGCGCTGCGGCAGCTGTGGCTCCAGGGCGAGCTGCTGGACATCATCTGGACCAGCGTCTCGCGCGGGCTGTTCGGCTTCCTCATCGCGCTGGCCATCGCCACCCCACTGGGCCTGGTGGTGGCCCGGGTGAAGTTCGTCCGCGCCGCGCTGGGCCCGATCCTGTCCGGGTTGCAGTCACTGCCCTCGGTGGCCTGGGTGCCGCCCGCGGTGATCTGGCTGGGCCTCAACGACCAGATGATGTACACCGTCATCCTGCTCGGCGCGGTCCCCTCCATCGCCAACGGCCTGGTCGCCGGGATCGACCAGGTACCCCCGCTGTTCCTGCGGGCCGGTCGTACCCTGGGCGCCCGCGGTCTGGTCAGCGCCCGGCACATCCTGCTGCCCGCCGCGCTGCCCGGCTATGTCGCGGGCCTCAAGCAGGGCTGGGCGTTCTCCTGGCGCTCGCTGATGGCCGCCGAGATCATCGCCAAGTCCCCCGAACTCGGGCTCGGACTCGGCCAGTACCTGGAGAACCAGCGCAACAACTCCGACATGGCCGGGGTGCTGCTCGGCATCACCCTGATCCTCGTCGTCGGTATCGCCATCGAGCTGCTGGTCTTCGCCCCGATCGAGCGCCGCGTGCTGCGCACCCGCGGTCTGCTGGCGAGCGCCCGCTGATGTCCGCCACATCCCCGGCCCTGCTGGTCATCGCCCACGGCAGCCGCGACCCCCGGCACGCGGCGACCGTCGACGCGCTCTGCGCGCGGGTACGGTCGCTGCGGCCGGGGCTGCGGGTGGAGGCGGCCTTCCTGGACTTCAACGCGCCCCGGGTGAGCCAGGTCCTGGCCCGGCTCGCCGCCGAGGGCGTGACGGACATCGCCGCGCTCCCCCTGCTGCTGACCCGCGCCTTCCACGCCAAGTCCGACATCCCCGCCGTACTGCGCGAGGCCACGGCCCGGCACCCCCGGCTGACCGTCCGGCAGACCGAGGTGCTGGGCCCCTCCCCGCTGCTCACCGACGCGCTGGAACGCCGGCTGCACCAGGCCGGTCTGCGCCCGGCCGACCGCCCCTCGACCGGGGTCGTCCTGGCCTCGGCGGGCTCCACCGACCCGGAGGCGATCGCGGTGATCGCTGAAATCGCGCGGGAGTGGCGGCGCACCGGATGGTGTGCCGTGCGACCCGCGTTCGCCTCCGCTTCCCTTCCCCGCACCGAGGACGCGGTGCGCGCGCTGCGCGCCGAGGGCGTCCGGCGCGTGGCCGTCGCCCCGTACGTCATCGCCCCCGGCCGCCTCCCGGACCGCATCGCCCACGGCGCCCGCGAGGCGGGCGCCGACCTCCTCGCCGATGTCCTCGGCCCCGCCCCCGAACTGGCCCGCCTCCTGCTCCACCGCTACGACGAATCCCACGCCGCCGCTCCGGCCCTGCTGAGCGCCTGAGCCATACGGTTCACGCTGCCGTGGCGTCACCACTGACGGGCGCGCGCCGTGTCTCCCTCACTCCAAAGGGTGATATTCACATCGTCCGCTGCGAGCTCGCGGCTGGAGCTGGAAGTCTCGGCGTTTGTCCGAGCTGCGTGCCATGCTGGAGCCAAGGATCACGAGGAGGCGGTGGTGGCGGTCATGAGCGTCGCTGAAACGCGAGTCGACGATCACGAAGGCCCCTGGACGGTCGAGGACGTCCTCGCACTCCCGGAGCACCCGGCACGCGCCCGCTATGAACTCGTGGACGGTGTCCTCATGATGTCCCCCGCTCCCAGCCTGGCCCATCAGACTGTGGCGTATGAACTGCACAAGCAGATCGAGAGCGCGTTGGGGCGGTCCGAAGCACCTTTCATCGCCGCCGACGCGGTGAATGTGGCGGCGGAATCCAGACTGTTCATCCCGGACATCGCGGTCGTGGACGCCTCCGCCGTCGCATGGGACACGCTCATGGTGCCTCTTGAGGCCGTGCTGCTGCTGGTGGAGATCGTCTCTCCGTTCAACCGCTCCACCGACCGCATCCTCAAGCCCGCCCTCTACGCCCAGGCGAAGGTGCCCGCCTATTGGCGGGTGGAGCTCCAGCCCGATCTGCACGTGGTGACACATGAGCTCGCGACCGACACCTACCGAGAAGCGGCCACGGTCACCGGGAGGCAGTCCGTCGAGGTCGCCGGAGAGTTCGCTGTTGACCTCGACGTTCCCGCACTGCGCGGCCGTCTGGGCAACTGAGGCGAGGCCAAGGGACAGCCCTTAGCCCTGGGCGGGGAAAGGAAGGGCCGCCGTACCCACCTGGGTGGGTACGGCGGCCGGGGTCTGAAGGGTGTTACTTGACGACCTTCAGCAGCTTGTTCGGCGTGCCCTCGCTCGGGTTGGTGATCTTGTCGGCGGTGGCGCCATCGGTCAGGGCCTTGGCGACGTCCGCCGGCTTGGCGTCCTTGTGGCCGCTGAGGTAGACGGCGGCGGCGCCCACGACGTGCGGGGTGGCCATCGAGGTGCCGGAGATGGTCTTGGTGGCGTCGTCGCCGCTGTTCCAGTCGGAGGTGATGTCCGAGCCGGGGGCGTAGATGTCCACCGCCTTGCCGAAGTTGGAGAAGTCCGACTGCTCGTCCTTGTCAGTGCTGGAGGCGACGGTGATCGCTTCCTTCACCCGGGCCGGGGAGCTCTGACTGGCGTCGGTGGACTCGTTGCCCGCGGCTACCGCGAAGGTGACACCCGCGTCGATGGCCTTCTTCACGGCCGCGTCGAGCGCCTCGTCGACTCCGCCGCCCAGGCTCATGTTGGCCACGGACGGACCCTCGTGGTGCTCGGTCACCCAGTCGATGCCCGCGACGACCTGCTCGGTGGTGCCGGAGCCCTCGTTGTCCAGGACGCGCACGGCGACGATCTTGGCCTTCTTGGCGACACCGTGGTCGGCACCGGCGATGGTGCCCGCCACGTGGGTGCCGTGGCCGTTGCCGTCGTCGGCGTTGTCGTCGTTGTCGATGGCGTCGAAGCCGGACTTGGCGCGGCCGCCGAAGTCCTTGTGCGAGGTGCGCACACCGGTGTCGATGACATACGCGGTGACACCCTCACCCGCGGTGTCCGGGTAGGTGTACTTCTTGTCGCCCTGGGTGTCTTCCTGGTCGATCCGGTCCAGGCCCCAGGACGGGGGGTTCTCCTGGGTGCCCTTGATGGTGAACCGGTGGTTCTGGATCACCTTGGCGACCGACGGGTCGGCGGCGAGGCGCTTGGCCTCGGTCTCGCTCAGGTGGTTGGCGGAGAAGCCGTTGATGGCGGAGTCGAAGCTGCGGCGCAGCTTGCCGCCGTACTCCTTGGCGAGGTCCTTGCCCTCGGAGGCGGCCTTGATGGTCTTGCCGCCCTTGAGCATGACGATGTAGCTGCCGTCCACGGCGTTCTTGGACTGCGTGCCGTAGACCTTGCCCTCTTCGGGCGTGTCGGTGGCGGCGCCGGCCGGGATGGCCACGAAGGCACCGGCCGTGACGGCGGCCGCGGCGGCCACGGCGAGACCTATGCGACGCGCGTTGCGCTGCTTGTGTGCTGCCATTACGAGGGAATCCTCCTCGTGCGGTGGTGGGGGGAATCGCACTGAGTGCGCGCACCGGGAAGCGAAGTGGGGTCGCCCCGGGCTGACTCGAAACCCTGACCGATTGACACGGTCAATTCAAGATCTCCCGGAAGTTGTGACGCAGACAACTCCGGCCATCATGGCGATCAAGCCAAATCCCTTTACCTGTAAGGGGCTTGAATCGAAAGGGTAGGGCTGTCCCCCCTCCGCAGGGTGGAGGGAGCTGCCCGTGGGTTCACCGGACAGCAGGATGGGGGGCCGCGCCCCCGCGGCCTAGCGTTTTCCGCGGTGGCGGCACGGGGTCGCCGCCACAGGAAAAGGGGGACGTCGTGGCGGATACGGACCGCTTGGAGAGACCGCGCGGAATAGCGGCCCGCGCAGGCAGTTGGAGCGCCCGGCACCGGTGGACCGCGGTCGGGGGCTGGGTGCTGCTGGTCATCCTCGCCCTGGCCGTCGGGTCGATGGCCGGACGGGTCGATGTGGCGGACAAGGAGCAGGTTCCCGGCGAAGCCGGACGGGTCTCGGCGATTCTCGACGAGGCGGGCATTGACGAAGCCGCTGGTGAAACCATCCTGATCCAGGCCAAGAGCAAGGGGATCACGGCGAACGACCCCGAATTCCGCACGTGCGGTCGACGCGGTGATCGGTGCGGTCCGCGGCACCGGCGAGGCCACCGACGTAAAGTCCCCGTATCAGACCAAAACCATTTCCGCCGACCGGCGTTCGGCGCTGGTGCAGTTCGATATGCGCGGTGACGCGGAGAAGGCGTCGGACCATATCCAGCCGGTGCTGGACGCGGTGGACAAGGCCAAGGACGCCCACCCGGACCTGCGGATCGAGGAGTTCGGCGACGCGAGCGGCCAGAAGGCGTTCGACAACGCCTTCGGTGACGACTTCCAGCAGGCCGAGTACTCGGCCCTGCCGGTGGCCCTCGGCATTCTGCTGATCGCCTTCGGCGCCCTGGTGGCCGCCCTGCTGCCGGTGGCGCTGGCGATGACGGCGTTCCTGGCCACCACCGGTCTGGTGGCGGTGGTCAGCCACTGGGTGCATATGAGCGACACCGCCAACTCCGTGATGCTGCTGGTGGGTCTGGCCGTCGGCGTCGACTACTGCCTGTTCTATCTGCGGCGGGAACGCGAGGAGCGCGCCGCCGGACGGGACGCCCAGACCGCGCTGCGTATCGCCGCGGCCACCTCCGGCCGGGCCATCCTGGTCTCGGGTGTCACGGTCATCGTGGCGATGGCGGGCATGCTCTTCACCGGTATCGCCGAGTTCAAGGCAATGGGCCTGGCCACGCTGATGGTGGTGGCGGTGGCGATGGTCGGCTCGGTGACGGTGCTGCCCGCGCTGCTCTCACTGCTCGGTGAGCGGGTCGAGAAGGGGCGGGTGCCGTTCCTGGCCCGCGCCAAGCGCAAGGGCAACAGTGAGAGCCGCGTCTGGCGCGCGGTGCTGGGGCCGGTGCTGCGCAGGCCCAAGCTGTCCCTGGCGGTCGCGGGCGGCGCCCTGATCGCCATCGCCGTCCCCGCCGTGAGCATGAACACCGCGAACCTCACCATGGACCAGGAGTTCGGCGACCGGCTGCCGGTCGTCGCCGCCTACCAGCACATCGACAAGGCGTTCCCCGGCGGTCCCGACCCGGCTCAGGTGGTCGTCAAGGCCAAGGACATCAACGCCGCTCCGGTGCGCGAGGCCATCGGCCGCTTCCGTGCCGACGCGGTGGCCAAGGGCGCCTCCAAGGGCCCGGTCGAGGTGACCTTCCACGCCAAGGAGAACCTGGCCGTCCTCAACGTGCCGCTGATCGGCGGCTCGGACGAGAAGAAGAGCGAGCAGAGTCTGACCGTCCTGCGGGACGAGGTGCGCCCGGCGACCCTCGGCGCGGTGGACGGTGTGGAGGCCCCGATCGGCGGCTCCACCGCCTCCTCCAAGGACTTCAACGACAAGCTGGGTTCGGCCGTGACCCCGGTCTTCGCCTTCGTCGTGGTCTTCGCCTTCCTGCTGATGCTGATGTCGTTCCGGTCGCTGACCATCGCGGTGACCTCGATCGTGCTCAACCTGCTGTCGGTGGGCGCCGCGTACGGCATCCTCACCGCGGTCTTCCAGCACGGCTGGGGCGCCGGCCTGGTGGGCGCGGAGGGCGTGGGCGCGATCGTGTCCTGGCTGCCGCTGTTCCTCTTCGTGATCCTCTTCGGGCTGAGCATGGACTACCACGTCTTCGTGGTCTCCCGGATCCGCGAGGCGCGGCTGGCCGGACGTACCACCAAGGACGCGGTGGTGCACGGGGTCGTCACCACCGCGGGTGTGGTCACCAGCGCCGCCGTCATCATGGTCGCCGTCTTCGCGATCTTCGGAACGCTGTCGATGCAGAGCATGAAGCAGATGGGTGTCGGGCTCGCGGCCGCGGTGCTCATCGACGCCACGGTGATCCGCGGGGTGCTGCTCCCGGCCGTGATGACACTGCTCGGCGAGCGCAACTGGTATCTGCCCAAGTGGCTGGAGTGGCTGCCCGATATGACCCATGACGAGGCGGGCCTGACACAGCCGCCCGCCCCGGCCCCGGCGGGCGTGGCGCCCGGATACGACCCCGACCTGAGCGACCGCCCACGGCACGCCAGGGTCTGACGCCCCCGACTTCCCGCCGCGACGTCAACCGGTCGCGTGGCCTTTCGGCCGCGCGGCCGGTTTCGTGTGCTGGCTTGTTCCTGACGCCGCGGAAGCCGGGGCGGGGAGAGTCGACGGACCCGCGGTGAATCCGGCGGAGGGACGACGGCGAGCCCGGCGGACGGGACCGCGGCGAGCCCGGCGGACGGGCCCCGGAAAAACCCGTTGCGCCGTCCGCCGCCCGGTCCGTACGGTGCGAGAGTCACGGCGGAGTTCCGTGTCGTCGCACACGGCCCGCACGGGCGCACTGGGAGGAGGACACCGATGGGCGGCAGTCCCGGCATCGGCGTGTCCACCCGCCTCATCACCCGCGGCTGTGCCGGGGTGGCGTGTGTGTGCGCCTATGCCCTGTTCACCCGCCGTCCGCGGCGCGGCCCCGGTGCCCTGGCCGGCCCGGACGCGCCCAGCCTCCCCGCGAGTCTGTGATCCGCCCGTTGCGACCTGTTGTCGTGAGCGACCTGTTGTCGTGAGCGAGTGATGGTCTGAGGCGACCCGTCGTTCGTCATGAGCGACCGGCCCTCTCCCTCTCACCGCTGATCGTCTCTGATCGTCTCCCCAGGTGTGGCGCTCGTTGTTCCGAGCGCCCGATCCGCCGCTTCCGTATGCCCTCGGCCAGGGCCCCCGCCAGTTCAGGAATCACTCGTTCCGGACGGGCGGCAGGGCCCGTCCGGCGCTGCCGTCACCTCGGCCACCGCTGCCCGTCCGGCTTACGGAAGGACCGTGGCCGTGGCCCGCAACCGACACCATTCCCCCGCGCCCCGTCGCACCGCACGCGACCGGGCGCGGCGTACCCTCTCGCAGAACTTCCTGGCCGATCCGAGCGCCGTGGCCCGGGTGGTCCGCGCCGCCCGCCCCGGCCCCGGCGATCTCCTGGTGGAGGTCGGCGCGGGCAAGGGGGTGCTCACCGAGGCGCTGGCACCGCTCTGCCGCGAGCTGATCAGCTATGAGATCGACAACCATCTGATCGCGGGGCTGCGCGAGCGGCTCGCCCCCTACCCGGCGGCGCGCATCGTCCACCGGGACTTCCTGACCGCGCATCCGCCGCGCGAGCCCTTCGCCTTGGTGGGCAATGTGCCCTACGCCCGTACCTCGGACATCGTCGACTGGGTGCTGCGGGCGCCCCAGCTGACCTCGGCAACCCTGCTGACCCAGCTGGAGTACGCCCGCAAGCGGACCGGTGACTTCGGCCGCTGGAGCCTGCTGACCGTACGGACCTGGCCCGAGGTGGAGTGGCGGCTGTGCGGCCGGGTGGCGCGGACCGCCTTCCGGCCGGTGCCCGCGGTGGACGGCGGGATCATGCGACTCACCCGCCGTCCGCTGCCGCTGCTGCCGGAGGCGGAGCAACGCACCGCCTACACGGGCCTGGTGGAGCTGGGCTTCTCCGGCGTCGGGGGATCGCTGTACGCGTCACTGCGCCGGGTGTGTCCCGCCCGGCGGCTGACCGACGCCTTCCGGCGGGCGGGGCTGGAGCGGGAGGTGGTGGTCGGCTATGTGACACCGCCGCAGTGGCTCACCCTGGCTCAGGAGCTGACCGGAGTGGCCGGGGCGGCGGACGCCGCCATCGGCGCCGGGGCGGGCGGAACCGCCGCGTCGAAGGAGTCCAGGGTGCGGGTGAAGTCCCGGGTGGACAGCAGCAGTTTGTAGATGATGGCCAGCTCGAAGACGAGCAGCAGCACACCCGAGACGACGGTCGTCGCCACCACCGCGTCGACGGCGGGGCCGATGATGAACACCCCCATCTGGAACTCGATCCCGCTGATGAGATGAGCGCGGATGCGGTGGCGCAGCAGGACGTTCCGGCACCGGGTCCACCACGGGAACCGGCGCCGGAACTCCTGGTGCAGATCGACGACGGCGGGGCGGCGCGCCGCCGGGGCGCCCACCGGAGCGTCCACCGGGTCGGTGTCCGGAGCGGCGGGTTCGGCCTGGCCCTCCCGGGCGACCGGCTCGGTGGCCGCCGTCCCGTCCGCCTCCAGGGCGGCCACCGTGACCCGGTCCTGCTCGATGTCGGCCTCGGGGTTCTCCCGGAGCAGGTCCTCCATGAAGGCGAGTTCGGCCGCGTTCTCGGCCTTGCGCGCCGCCCGCATCCGCGCCTTGATCTGCTTGCGCATCCCGTGCCGGATCTTGAAGATCTCCAGCGAGTCGATGTAGCGCAGCGCGTCCAGCGAGGCCACGGCCAGCGCGAGCCAGAGGTAGAGCACCTCACCGGTCCGCGCGTACTGGCCGCCCATCAGCGCCACCGCGCAGACCAGTACCCGGATCCGGTCGAAGACGAAGTCCAGCCAGGCGCCGAAGACCGATCCGGTCCCGGTCAGCCGGGCCAACTTGCCGTCCATACAGTCGAAGATGAAGCTCACGTGGTACAGCAGCGCGCCGAGCAGCAGCCATCTCCAGTCGCCCTGGGCGAAGCAGGCGGCGGAGCCGAGACCCACGAGGAACGCGGCCCAGGTGAGCTGGTTGGGGGTGGCGCGGGTGTGTTTCGCGGTCCAGCGCACCAGCGGTGTGGCCACCGGGTCCACCAGCATGACGGTCCACCACGCGTCCCGCTTCTTCTCAGTGATCCTGCGGACCTCGGCGAGCGGCGGTATGTCTCGGGTCATTCTTCAGCTTCCTGGTGTTTGACAAGCGTTTACTTGAAGCTAAGAAGCCGTTGGGAGAAGAGACAAGAGCGGTGAGACGCAACCTTTCCCCGGGGGTATCGGTCTCTTGTATGGACGGGGTCGATGGCAGGTTCAGGTGGACAGCCGGGCCTCGATCAGATCGGCCGCCTGCCGGGTCCCTCCCTCCCCCCGCCATCCGCGCCCGGACGGCCGCCCACCGGTCGGCCACCCCGGGGGCGGGCGCCGCCTACCGCTGATAGCGGGCGAGCACCAGATTCCCGTCGCTCACCAGCCGCTCCTTCAGGCTGTCCATTCCGATCGCCCCGCTGTAGTACTCCTGGAGCGCCGGAGTGGCGACCTTGTCCTTCCACTCCGGATAGCCGCGCACCGACAGGGCGGGCGCCGGGTGCAGCGCCCCGGCCAGCGCGGTGCCGGTGGCCCAGCCGTGTCCGCGGGTGTGCAGCGCCGGATCGCGCAGTGCGCGGCTTCCCGTCGGCAGCATCCAGTCGCCGAGCGCGAGCCGCACCATATGGGGCGGCCGCAGCAGGAAGTCGATGAAGCGCGCGGCCTCCTCCCGGTACGGGCTGTCCTCGGCGATGGACAGCGTCTGCGGGCTGACCCCCTGCCGCCGGTCACCGCCGGGTCCGGCCGGGGACGGCAGAACGGTCCACTCGAACCCCTTCGGTGCCTGCTGCACGATCTGCTGGCGGTAGGAGAAGCCGAGCGGGACCATCGCGTACTTCCCGCCGAAGAAGCCCGGCAGGGTGTCCGAACCGCCCATGCCGAGAGTGGTCCTGGAAGCCGTGCGGTCCCGGACCACCTGGTCGCGGATGGTGCGCGGCACCCGCTGGTCGGCGGCGTCGAAGCGGATGGTGACCTTGCCGCCCTTTCCGTCCTTTCCGTCCGCGCCCCGGTGGAAGACCCTGCCGCCGGTGGACAGCGAGAGGTTGAGGGTGGCGGAGACGGGCTCCTTGAGCGGCCAGGCCACCCCGTGCGTCCCGCCCCGGGTCAGCTCCTTCGCAGCGTCCTCGAACTCCTCCCAGCTCCAGGGCCGTTGGACGGTGGGAACGCGTACCCGCGCCTGTTTCAGCAGCGTACGGTTGGCGATGAGGACCCGCGGCTCCTGGAGGAAGGGCACCCCGTAGCGACCGCCGCCGAAGCTGACGGTCGCCCAACTGGGCTCCGGGATGTCGTCCTTCAGCCGCCGTGTGAGCAGCCCGTCGAGGTCGGCGAGATACCCCCCGTACGCGAAGTCGGCGAGGTCGTCTGCCGCGTCATGGATGATGTCGGGTGCCTCACCGGCCTCGAAGGAGGTGAGCAGCTGGTCGTGGACGCTGTCCCAGCTGCCTTGGACATACTCCACCTCGATGTCCGGATGGGCCGCGTTCCACTCCCTCACCAGCCGCTTGGTGGCGTCCACCGACTCCTTCTGCCAGGCCAGCGACTGGAAGCGGAGCCTGGCCTTCCCGCCCGTGGCACGGCGCCGCCCGGGTGCGCAGCCGGGCAGCAGCGCGGTGGCGGCGGGCGCGGCCAGCGCCCCGGCCAGGAAGCCCCGGCGGCGCATCAGTGCTTCACCGCCCCGGCCAGGGTGCCGCTGGTGATCCGCCGCTGGATGACGGCGAAGAGGACGAGCGAGGGAAGCGTCGCCAGCAGCGAGGCCGCGGCGAGCGGCCCGAGGTCGGCCACGCCCTCCGCGCCGATGAAGTGGGTGAGGATGACCGGCATCGTCTGTTTCTCGGGGGACTTGAGCAGGACGAGGGCGAAGAAGAACTCGTTCCAGGCGTTGATGAAGGCGAACAGGGCGGTGGCCACGATCCCGGGGGCCAGCAGCGGCATGGTGACCGAGACCAGCGCGCGCAGCCGCCCCGCGCCGTCCACCGCCGCGGCCTCCTCCAGTTCGCGCGGCACGGCCCGGACGTAGCCCGCGAGCATCCACAGCGCGAACGGCAGCGACCACACCACGTACACCAGGATCAGCCCGCCGAGCGAATTGACCAGGCGGAGGTTCTTGAGGACCAGGAACAGCGGGATGATCACCAGCACAAACGGGAACGCCTGGCTGACCACCACCCAGCCGGTGGCCGCCCGGGACAGCGGGGAGCGGTGGTGGCGGGCCATGACATACGCCATCGGGGTCGCGATCACCACCGCGATGACGGCGGCGGCCACCGCGGCGAGCAGGCTGTTGGCCCCGGCCCGCAGCAGCGGCTGCTCGTCGAACGCCTGGCGGAAGTTGTCGAGCGTGGGGTGGTCCGGAATCCACCCCGGGTGCAGGGTGGCCAGTTCGCGCGGCGGTTTGAACGCGGTGGACACCAGCCACAGCAGCGGGAAGCCGAGGAAGACCAGATAGCCCAGCAGGGCGAGGTACTGCCCGGTGCGGGCCGCACGGCGCCGGACGACGAGGGCGCGAGGGGGACGCGAGGCGGCGCTCATCGACCCTCCCCCTTCAGCCGCCCGACGAGCTGGACCGCGAGCAGCACCGAGACCACCGCGACCAGCACACACCCCATCGCCGCCGCATAGCCGAACTGCCCGTAGCGGAACGCCTCCTCGTACGCGAAGAGCATCGGCAGCCGGGTGCGTCCGCCGGGGCCGCCGCCGGTCAGGACGTACACCAGCGCGAAGGAGTTGATGTTCCAGATGAAGCTGAGCGCGCCGATGGCGAGGGCGACCGGCCGGATGGCCGGCCAGGTGACGGTGCGAAAGCGCCGCCAGGCACCCGCGCCGTCCATCGCCGCGGCCTCGTGCAGCTCCTTCGGAACGTTGGCGAGACCGGCCAGCAGCACCACCGTCACCTGCGGCAGCCGCGCCCAGATGCCGACCACGACCACCGCGGGCAGCGCGGTGCCCAGACTGCCCAGCCAGTCCCGCTGGGTGCCCAGCGTCTCCCCGAGGATGCCCGCCTCCGGGTGGTAGACCAGCCGCCACATGACGCCGACCACCACCTCCGGCATCGCCCAGGGAACGATCGCCAACGCCCGTGCCAGCCAGCGGAAGCGGAGGTTCTGGTTGAGTAACAGCGCCAGCCCGAGCGCCAGCACGAACTGCGGCACCGACACGGCGACGGCCCAGACCAGCCCGATCCGGAATGACTCCCAGAACAGCGTGTCGCGCGCCAGGTCCTGGAAGTTGAGCAGCCCGATCCACTCGGTGGGCTCGGTACGGCCCGACTGCGCGTCGGTGAACGCGAGCGCGACCCCGTACAGCAGCGGGCCGACGCTCAGCAGCAGGATCGGAATGAGCGCGGGCAGCACCAGGAACCAGGCGCCATGGCCCGTGCCGCGCCGGACCCCCGGCGCGCCACCACCGGACGCCCCGGCGTCCGGTCTCCGTTCCGGCCGCGCCGTCGCGGTCGTGGGTGTCACGGGCAGGGGCTCCTTCGGGGCGCGGCGGGGCGGTGCGGTGCGGTGGGACGGAGCGCAGCGGTGCGGTGCGGTACGCGGCGGTACGCGGCTGCCCGATGGGGAAGCCCACGTCATCGTGCGGATGGGGCCGGGCACAGTCAAGGCATACGATCCGCGGCGCGCCGCAGGGGAGTTGGGCCGACCCGCGATGCGCGGAATCCGGTGATGATCAACGGACGGGCGGAGGGTGCATGATGAAGCTATGGCCCATGGCAGAGGGAAGGCGCACGGCGTGGCGGACGTGGCGTTCACGGAGGAGCGGGCGCGGGCGGTGCTCGGCGCGGCGTTGCCGCCCTATCGGGCCGGGGACGCCGAGGCCCGGCTGCTGGCCTTCGGGGAGAACGCCGTCTTCGCGGTCGACAGTCTGTCCCTGGTGGTGCGGGTCAGCCGGGATCTGGAGATGTGGGACCGGGCGGCCCGGGAGCTGAAGGTGGCCGACTGGCTGGCGCGGGAGGGGCTGCCCGCGGTGCGGCCGGATCGGCGGTACGGCTCGGAGCAACCGCTTCCGTTCTCCGGTCATCTGGTGACCTACTGGCAGCAGCTCCCCGAGCCCGTCCGGCCCGCCGGACCACGTGATCTGGCCGCGCTGCTGCATCTGGTGCACGCCCTGCCGGAGCCGCCCGCTCAGCTGTCGCTGGAGCTGCCGCGGCGGGAGCTGCTGGGTGGGGTGGAACGGTGGCTGCGGCTGGCCGGGGACGCGATCGACCCGGCGGACGCGGCGTATCTGCGCGCCCGCCGGGACGACTTCGCCGCGGCGGCCGCCGAGCTGGCACCGCGGCTGACGCCCGGACCGATCCACGGGGACGCCCTGCCGCGCAATGTGCACATCGGCCCCGACGGCCCGGTCCTGGTGGACCTGGAGACCTTCTCCCACGATCTGCGCGAGCACGACCTCGTGGTCATGGCCCTGAGCCGGGACCGCTACGGCCTCGGCCCGGCCGCCTACGACGACTTCACGGCGGCCTACGGCTGGGATGTGCGGGAGTGGCCCGGCTGCGCGGTGCTGCGGGGCGCCCGGGAGACCGCGAGCTGTGCGTGGGTGGCCCAGCACGCACCGGGCAATCCGGCGGCGCGGGCCGAGTTCGCCCGCCGGGTGGCCTCCCTGCGGGAGGGTGACCCGGCGGTGCGCTGGTACGCGTTCTGACGACCGCGCCGCCGTCGTCGTCGCTCAGGCCGACCAGGCGGGGTCACGTCCGCTGAGGGCGACCGCGCGGTCCAGCGGCGGGGCGCTCTCCGGAACTGGGACGACCGGCCCGAACAGCTCCTTCGGACGGTCCTCGAGCGCGGACTGCGACAGCAGCCCGATGACGGCCTCGGCGCTGCGGCTGTCGACGTCGAAGGGCTGGCCGGTGGCGCGGGCCAGATCCCAGCCGTGGATCACCAACTCGTCCAGCGCCACCAGCCCCATGACCTCGGCGGGCAGGGTGACGCCCCCGGCCTCCGCGTTCCCCTGCCAGGCCGCCGGATCCCGCCAGGCGGCCACCATGCCGTCCAGCCGCCGCGGCAGCTCCTCCCGCCAGCCCGGCTCCAGCCGGGCCGCGGAGCCCCGGCCGGGCGCGGACCGCTCTGTGTCCACCGGCGGCTTCTTGTGCGCCGCGTCCTGGAAGGCGAGCGCCAGCCCCATCATGTGGTCCAGCAGATCCCCCACCGCATACTCGGCGCACGGGGTGCGCGCCGTCAGCTGATCGTCCGAGACTCCGCTGAGCAGTGCGGACACCCGCTGGGCCGCGGGGCCGAGATCGACGATCGGGCTCTGGTGCGTCACGGCGGTCCTCCTCGTTCCGGTCCGTTCATCCCTCTACCTGCCTCTACCTGTACGGACCGGCCGGAGCCGGGAAACTCATCGGCGCGCGGAGCCCCCGTCCGGCCGACCGCCGTACGGCGCTCCCGCCCCGCGTCCTACGCTGCCGCCCCCACCTCGCGCAGCGGCCAGCTGCCGTCCACCACCGCGTCCGGGGTGCCCTTGCGGCGCAGCCAGGACTGGAAGTCGGCAGCCCAGTGGGCGTACCAGCCCACCTGCTTGCGGTGCAGATCCCACAGCTCCAGCCCGGCCACTTCGCCATGGCGCTCGGCGACCGCGCAGGCCACCCGCACCGCCGCGAGCGCGTCCGCCCCGGCCTCATGGGCCCGCTCGTGCACCACCCCGTACTCCCCGCAGACCGCCGCCAGCGTCCGCTTGCCCTTGCGGTAGCGGTCGACGGCCCGGTCTATCGTGTACGGATCGACGACCGGGCCGGTCTCCGCCCCGTCCAGCCGCTCGCTCAGCGACCGCAGCCCGTACCGCCCCAACTCGGCGGCCAGCAGGCTGAGATCGAACGCCGCGTTGTACGCCACCACGGGGGCGCCCCGGCGCCAGTGGGCCACCAGCGCGTCCGCCACCTCGTCGACCACCTCCGCGGCCGGCCGCCCCTCGGCCTTCGCCCGCTCATCGGTGATCCCGTGCACCGCCACGGCACCCTCCGGAATGGGAACCCCCGGATCGGCCAGCCACTCCCGCCGCGCGATCGGCTCCCCGCCCTTCACCTCGATCACGGCCGCCGTCACGATCCGCGCCGTGTGCGGATCGGTGCCCGTCGTCTCCAGATCGAATCCGATCAGAAGCTCACGGTGCCAGCCCATGGCTGCCCTCCCTTTGTCATAACTCCCCCGGTTTCACCCGGTTATCACCGGTCAACCCGGTTATCGCCGGTTATCCATGGCTATCTCCTGGTGTGCACCACCTTCGCATGCACCACTGACAACGCCCGGTGAGGTGGCGGCAGACGTCGCCGCCCCACAGGGTCGTATACGTGTTCGGCATGTCAGGAGCGTACGGACGGGGTACGACAACACCGGGGACGGCAGGACGGCTCAGGAGACCGGGCGGGAGTCTCCCCAGACGCTCTCGAATTCCTCCCGGTAGGTGCCGAAGAGCCCGCCGTCGGCCGCGGGACCGGCGTCCTGGCCGGCGCGCACCACATCGCGGCCACGGCCGCCGCCGCGCAGTACCAGGACCGGGGCCTCCATACCGCGGGCCTTGCGCAGATAGCTCTGGATGACCGCGAGGCCGTCGGTGCCGTCGCCGTTCACCAGGTATGCGGTGAAGCGGGGGGTCTCGTCGAAGACATGGATCTCGAAGGCATCCGGGTCGCGCAGCCGGGCCCGGACCCGTCGCATATGGAGGATGTTCATCTCCACCGATCGGCTCAACTCGCCCTTCTTCAGGCCGAGTTCGCGTTCGCGTCGGCGTACCGCGCTGCTCGCGGGGTTGAGGAAGAGCAGCCGTGCCCGGCAGCCGGATTCGGCCAGCCGCACCAGGCGGCGGCCGGAGTAGTTCTGGACCAGGAGGTTCAGCCCGATGCCGACCGCGTCGAGGCGGCGGGCACCCTCGAAGAGATCCTCGGCGGGCAGCTGCCGCTGGAGCCGCACCCGGTCGGAGTGGACCCCGACCACATCGGCGTAGCGGTCGCCGACGAGGTCCTCGACGGCGTCGATGGGCAGCCGGTCGGCCGAGGGGGTGCCGGTGCCGCTGCCGAGTATCTCCAGCAGCCGGGCCGAAGCGCGCTCGGCCTGGGCGAGGACGGTCTCGGACAGCGCCCGGTTGCGGGAGACGACGTTACGCGCGACCTCCAGCTCGTCCAGGGCGAGTTCCACCTCGCGCCGGTCGTCGAGGTAGGGCTCGAAGCACGGCCAGTGCTGGACCAGCAGCTCCCGCAGCTGCGGGAGGGTGAGAAAGCTGAGCACATTGTCGTCGGCCGGATCGAGCAGATAGCCCTTGCGGCGGCTCACCTCCCGGACCGCCACCGCGCGCTGCACCCACTCCTGTCCGGCGGGTCCGGCCGCGGCGATGACCCAGTCGTCGCCGTGGACAGGTTCGTAGATGGGACGGAGAACGGCTCCGACAACCGCGCGGAGCCGCTGTTCCACCAGATTCAGCCAGATGTAGGCACGCCCGGCCCGGCGCGCACGTGTCCGCACCTCGGCCCAGGCATCGGCGCCCCAGTCCAGTTCCGCTCCGATCTCCATCGGCCGCACCAGGGACACCGCGCCGGGAGGTGCTTCGGTGGAGCCGTCACCCCCGGGACCTCCGTCGCCAGGGGGCAGCTCCAGCCCGCCCGAGCTCACCTGTGCACCGCCTTCCGCCCCCGTCCAACGATCAACGCAGACTACTGCGCGGGCGGAGGCGGTGCAGCATCCTCGATCGACCTATCGGTCAACGATCCTCTTCTGTATGGCCGTTGTGACCGGCGAGTGCGGGCGGCGTGAGCGGATTCATAGCGGTGACATCGCGCGGGGCGAGCTGGAAGCCCTGCCAGTGCACCGGCATCGGCTCCTGGTCCTCGTCACGGGCGATGTGGTGGAAACCGATGTTGACCCATACGACCGGGTGTTTGAGGCTCTGGCCGTTGACCCATTTGTCGACGGACTTGCCCGCGCCCCGGCCGCAGTTGCGCAGATTGTTGCTGGCGAACTGCTCGCACTTGTTGTAGTCGGTGAAGTACACGTCGTGCTTGGTGTAGCTGCGGCCCTGGTACTTGGTGGTGTGACCGGGCACGATCTCGTAGCTGCGAGGGTGGCCGTCCTTGTTCTTGCCCGCGGTGCTCACCACGCGCCACCAGCGCGCCTCGGCGGCGTCCCCGGCGAGCTCCTTGGTGATCTGGGTGCGAGTGGTCTTGGTCTTGGGGATCCCCCGGCCGGTGGCCGTGGTCTTGGAGTCGTACTGCTCGATCTTGCTCTTGGGCGAGCCGTCGAGGCCGAAGTTCAGCCGCCAGAAGACGTTGTGGGCATGGCTGGTGGCGTAGTCCTTGGCGCCCTTGCCGAGCGGCCAGCCGCGGCCGTCACCGGCGTCGTAGTCCATCGGAGAGAGCGTGCCGGTGGCGCCGACCTGCATGGACATGGTGCCGTCGCCGGAGAACCGCCACTCGGTGATGTACTCGTACCAGCCGACCTGGTTGACGGTGTAGAGCAGCAGGTCCTTGCCCTGCCGCTGGTAGACCTTGTTCGGGTTGCTCGCGTCGCCCATGCGGTAGGCGTGGCCGCGGGCGCGGGTGGTGGCGCACAGACCCTTCACCTTCTGCCGGTCGGGGCTCCAGGCGTCCGGCACCCGGACGGTCTTGATGGTGCCGCCGGGGCATTCGGCCGGGTCGAGCTGCATCAGGCCCTGGGCGAAGCCCTGTCCGGTGAGGTCGTCGTACTCGTTCTTGCCATCGTCGTACGGCACATGGATCTGGCCCAGTTTGGCCGAGCTCAGCACCTTGATGGGGGCGGACTCGCCCTTGGGCTGGTACGAGACGTTGTCGAGCACCAGCCCGGCGTTGCTCTCGTAGTGCCAGCACATCCGCCAGGTGGTGCCACCGTCCAGCTTCTGCTCGACCTGGTAGGCGGAGCTACAGTTCGCGGCGGGTGCGGGGGCCTTGGCGGGGGCCTTCGGGGCCGCCTGGGCGGGGCCCGCGGCGACCGCCACGGTACCGAGCAGCGTCGTGGCGCCGACAGCCGCCGCTACCCTGAGGCGGGCGCGGCGGAGCCTTCTTTCGGGCATGGAGGACTCCTGTTGGTTCAACGTGTGGAGGGGCGTGGACGAGCGTCCGGACGGGTCAGCCCAGCCGGGCGACGGAGCGGTCGCTCAGGTCGATCACCAGCGGGCGGACGTCGATCCAGGGGCCGTTGACGACCCGGGTGAACAGCCGCACACAGCGGTGCTTGCCGCAGTCCTGAACGGCGGCCGGTCCGGTGTTGTCCTCGCCCCCGCGGTAGACGAAGCCGGTCACGGTCAGCTGACCGGGGCCGATCAGCGTCTTGCCGGTGGCGTCCTTGAAGTCCTTCTTCAGACCCGCGCCCAGCTTGTCGTTGATCAGCAGCCGGGCGGCCTCCACGACCTCGTCATGGACAGGCGGCGGCTGGACCCCCCGCTGGGTGTCGGTGTGCTCGACCTTGCCCGAGTCGAGGTCGACCGTCTTGGTCAGATACGTGTCGTCCTTGTAGTCGTAGTACGTGACCTCGGCGCGGCGGGGCGGATCGGCCGCGCCGACCTCGTCCGGCCCCAGCTCGGCGAGATCGGTGGAGATGTGCTCGGGGCCCGTCTTGCCCTTGACGTTCTCGCCCTCGGCGCGCAGGGTGCGGCCGACCGCGAGCGACTGGGCGCGCTTCATCTCGTCGTCGGTGAGCGGATCCCGGCCGGTGCCCTTCTTCCCCTGCTCGGGCGCGGACTCCACCACTCCGGGCCGCGGCGACGCCTGGCCCTGCTCGGCCGCGGAACCCTGCGGCCCTCCCCCACCCGGTCCCTCATCACCGGACGCGGTATCCGGCAGTGTCACCGCGATCAGCGCGGCGGCGGCGGTGACCGCCATGGCGGCACCGGCCACCACCTTGCCCAGGTGACGGTGGATCATCGTGCGCACATTCTCCCCCAACCCCTCCCTATGTCGACATATCCCTCTGCATAGCGGTAAATCGCGTATACGAAGGTCACCCGGTAGGACGAACCACGGTGGCCGTAGGTTGCCTGCAATTTCAGAAAGTTCCGCCGAAAGAGCCGTCGGGCCCGGTCAGTTGGGAAAGGATTCCCCTCCGATCCGGTTCCGTCCGGTGCCACGGGTGCTCGCGGCCCCCGGAGGAGAAGTGGAAGAGTCGACACATGCAGGTCTGGCCGGGACAGGCTTACCCCCTGGGCGCCACGTACGACGGCGCCGGAACCAACTTCGCGGTGTACTCCGAGGCAGCGGTTCGGATCGAACTGTGCCTTCTGCACGACGACGGCTCGGAGACGGCGGTCGAACTGCGCGAGACCGACGCGTTTGTGCGCCATGCCTATCTGCCGGGGATCATGCCGGGGCAGCGCTACGGCTTCCGGGCCCACGGCCCGTACGAACCGGAGCTCGGCCACCGCTGCAATTCGGCCAAGCTGCTGCTGGACCCCTACGCCAAGGCGATCAGCGGGCGGATCGACTGGGGCGAGGAGGTCTACGGCTACCACTTCTACCGGCCGGACAAGCGCAATGACCTCGACTCCGCCCCGCACACCATGGCCTCGGTGGTGGTCAACCCGTACTTCGACTGGGGCGACGACCGGCCGCCGCGCACCGACTACCACCGCACCGTCATCTACGAGGCCCATGTCAAGGGGCTGACCATGCGCCATCCGCGGCTTCCGGACGAGTTGCGGGGCACCTACGCGGCGCTGGCCCACCCGGCGATCATCGAGCACCTCACGGAACTGGGTGTCACCACCCTCGAACTGATGCCCGTGCACCAGTTCGTCAACGACCACCGGCTGGTCGACGAGGGGCTCGCCAACTACTGGGGCTACAACACCATCGGCTTCTTCGCCCCGCACAACGCCTACGCCTCCTGGGGCGACCGCGGCCAGCAGGTCCTGGAGTTCAAGTCGGCGGTGCGGGCGCTGCACCAGGCGGGCATCGAGGTCATCCTCGACGTGGTCTACAACCACACGGCCGAGGGCAACCATCTGGGTCCGACGCTCTCCTTCCGGGGGCTGGACAACGCCTCGTACTACCGGCTGACCGACGACCGGCGGTACTACATGGACACCACCGGCACCGGGAACTCCCTCCTGATGCGCAGTCCGCACGTCCTTCAGCTGATCATGGACTCACTGCGCTACTGGGTGACCGAGATGCACGTCGACGGCTTCCGCTTCGATCTGGCGGCCACCCTGGCCCGTCAGTTCCACGAGGTGGACCGGCTGTCGTCGTTCTTCGACCTGGTGCAGCAGGACCCGGTGGTCAGCCAGGTGAAGCTGATCGCGGAGCCCTGGGACGTCGGTGAGGGCGGCTACCAGGTGGGCAACTTCCCGCCCCTGTGGACCGAATGGAACGGCAAGTTCCGGGACACCGTGCGCGATCTGTGGCGCGGGGAGTCGCGGACCCTGGCGGAGTTCGCCTCCCGGCTGACCGGCTCCTCCGACCTCTACCAGGGCGACGGCCGCCGCCCCCTGGCCTCGGTCAACTTCGTCACCTGCCACGACGGCTTCACCCTGCGCGACCTGGTGAGTTACGACAAGAAGCACAACGAGGCCAACGGGGAGTCCAACCAGGACGGCGAGAGCTACAACCGCTCCTGGAACTGCGGGGTCGAGGGCGAGACCGACGATCCGGAGGTACGGCAGCTGCGCGAGCGCCAGATGCGCAACTTCATCGCCACGCTGATGCTCTCCCAGGGCGTGCCGATGCTCAGCCACGGCGATGAGTTCGCCCGCACCCAGGGCGGCAACAACAACGCGTACTGCCAGGACAACGAGGTGTCCTGGGTGATCTGGCCGAACCCCGGCAAGGACGGCGGCGAGGAGGACCGCCGGGCGCTGGAGCTGCTGCGCTTCACCCGGTCGCTGGTGTGGCTGCGCCGCGACCACCCGGTCTTCCGGCGCCGCCGCTTCTTCCACGGGCGGCCGGTGGAGGGCACCCACGACGAGCTGTCGGACATCGCCTGGTTCACCCATGAGGGCGAGGAGATGCGGCAGCGGGACTGGCAGGCGGCCCACGCCAAGTCGCTGACGGTCTTCCTCAACGGGAACGCGATCTCCGAGCCGGGGGTGCGCGGTGAGCGCATCACCGACGACTCCTTCCTGCTGCTGTTCAACCCGCACCACGAGCCGCTGGAGTTCACGGTGCCGGTCGACCACGGCAAGTCGTGGCAGGTCATCGTGGACACCGCGGAACCGGAGGGGGTGGAGCCGGGCAGTGGCGCGAAGGTGGCGGCGGGCGACCGGCTGACGCTGGTGGATCGCAGTCTGATGGTGCTCCAGCGCCCCGCGTAGGGTCCCTTATGGGTACCGCGTAGGGTCCGGGGCCGGGCTGGAGGGGCGGGCGGGGCACCCGGATGGGTGCGCGGGCATCTCATGAGGCCCGCGAGGTGGGTACATACGTTCCTATGACGGCTGACCCGAAGGCACCCACCAGCACCTACCGGTTACAGCTCCAGCCCGGTTTCCCCTTCGAGGCGGCGCGGCGGGCCGTACCGTATCTGGCCTCGCTCGGCGTCTCCCATCTGCATCTGTCGCCCGTACTGGAGGCCCAGCCGGGCTCCACCCACGGCTATGACGTGGTGGACCACTCGGCGGTCCGGGCCGAGCTGGGCGGTGAGCCGGGCTTGCGGTCGCTCGCCCGTACGGCGCGGGCCCACGGCCTCGGGCTGATCGTCGACATCGTGCCGAACCATATGGCCGCGCCCGTGCCCGAGCGGCTCAACCGGCCGCTGTGGGAGGTGCTGCGGGAGGGGCCCGCCTCGCCGTACGCGCGCTGGTTCGACATCGACTGGGCGGAGCACGGCGGGAAGGTGCTGCTGCCGGTGCTCGGCGGCCCGCTCGGCGAGGAGCTCAAGAGGCTGGCGGTGGAGGGCGAGGGGGACCACGCCGTGCTGCGCTACCACGACCACACCGTCCCGCTGCGGCCCGGCACCGCGGGGCTGCCGCTGCCCGAGCTGCTGGACGCCCAGTGGTACCGGCTGGGCTGGTGGCGGCTGGCCCGGACCGAGCTGAACTACCGGCGCTTCTTCACCATCTCGGATCTGATCGCGGTGCGGGCGGAGGACCCGGAGGTGTTCGCGGCAACCCATGCCACGCTGCTGGGGCTGATGCGTGACGGGGTGATCGAAGGGCTCCGGGTGGACCACCCGGACGGGCTCGCCGACCCGGGCGGCTATCTGCGGCGGCTGGACCGGGAGGTGCGGGCCGCGGCGGGCGGTGACGGGGCGGGTGCTGAGGGGGCGGGTGCTGAGGGGGCGGGTGCTGAGGGGGCGGGCAGTGACGGGGCGGGTGGTGGCCGCTGGATCGTCGTCGAGAAGATCCTCGCCCGGGACGAACGGCTGCCCATGGACTGGCCGGTGGCCGGGACCACCGGCTACGACGCGCTGCACCACATCGACGGGCTCTTTCTCGACCCGGACGGGGTGGCCGCGCTGGCCATGATCTACCAGGACCTCACGGCGGCCGGGGCGGACGAGGGCGGCGACTGGGCCGCCACCGTGCGCCGCGCGGCCCACGAGGTGGTGCGGCACGAGCTGGCGGCCGAGGTGGCGCGGCTGGTGCGGACCGCCTCCCGGATCTGTGACGCCTCGCCCCGGCTGCGCGACCAGGCGCCCTGGGCGCTGCGCACGGCCGTCCGCGAACTGCTGGTGCGGATGCCCGTCTACCGCCCGTACGCGACCGTCGGGGCGCCCGCGCCGGACGGGGACGCCGCGCTGCTGGAGGAGGCAGCGCGGGGCGCCAGGACGGCCTTCGCGGTGGCGGAGGAGGCGCGGGCCGTGGACACCGTGCGGGACGCGGCGCTCGGCAGGCTCGGCGACGGACCGCACCACCGGGACTTCTGTGTGCGTTTCGCGCAGACTGCCGCCGCGCTACGCGCCAAGTCGGTCGAGGACACCGCCTTCTACCGCTACACCCCGCTGCTCTCGGCGACGGAGGTGGGCGGCGATCCCGGGCGCCCGGCCGTCCCGGCCGAGGAGTTCCACACCTTCGCCGCACGGCGTCTGCGCGACTGGCCCGCGGCGGGAACGGTGCTGTCCACGCACGACACCAAGCGCAGCGCGGATGTCCGGGCGCGGATCGCGGCGCTGACCGAGGCTCCGGAGTGGTGGGGCGGGCTGATGGCGGGCCGGCTGACGGAGGCGCGGGCGGGCGAGCGGGACGGGGCGGACGCCCCCGACGCCCATGCGGTGTGGACGGTGTGGCAGACCGCGCTCGGTCTGGGCCACGCGGACCCCGCGCGGCTGGTCCCGGCGGTGCTCAAGGGCGTCCGGGAGGCGGGACTGCGCACCACGTGGACGGAGCGGGACACGGCGTACGAGGAGGCGGTGGCCGGCTACGTGGAGTCGGCCGAGGGTCCGGGCGACCCCGGGGCACCGGTGTGGGCGGAGATCGCCGACCAACTCGACGCCCCGGCCCGGGTCATCGCGCTCGGCGCCACGCTGGTGCAGCTGACCATGCCGGGTGTCCCCGATCTCTACATGGGCACCGAGCACCTCTACCGCGCCCTGGTCGACCCGGACAACCGGCGCCCGCCCGAGCTGCGCCCCGAGGCGCTGGTCGCCCTGGACGCGGGGCAGGAGGCGGACGGGGTGTCCGCCGAGAAGCTGCTGCTGACCTCGGCGGCGCTACGGCTGCGGCGTGCGCACCCGGAGTGGTTCGGCGCGGGAAGCGGCTATCTGCCGCTGCGGGCCGAAGGCCCGGCCGCCGCCCACTGCGTGGCCTTCGCCCGGACACCCGGCGAGGCCACGGGCGGCCAGGCTGGAACCGGTGGGGCCGGGACCGGTGGGGCCGAGGCCGGTGGGGCGGTCACGGTGGTCACCCGGCTGTCCCGGCGCCTGTCGGCGGGAGGCGGCTGGTCCACCACCCGGCTGCCGCTGCCGCCGGGCCGCTGGCGAGACCTGCTGACCGGCCGCACGGCCGAGGGGCCCTGTCCACTGGGCGAACTCCTGGCCCGTCTCCCGGTAGCCCTCCTAGTGCGCGCGTGACACGGCCGTGAGCCAGGCCGGGGCGCGGTGCGGCGCGCGGCGACCATCGGGCCGCGTTCCGGCTACCGCCGCAGACACGGCAGGCCCGGCCGGTGGCGCCCGTCCCCTACCCGGCCACCGACCACCGGCCCCCCGACGACCGACCGTGCCATTGCTGGCCGCCCGAACCGTGCCGACGACCGACCGTGCCGACCACCGGCCACGGCCAACCGGTCGGACGTCCAACAGCCGTCGCGGACGGACTGTCTCACGCCACGGTGTCCCGGCCTTGCCCCTGTGCCGCCTCCACCCGGCCCAGGCGTGCCGTACGGCCGAGGACATCGACGAAGGCGGCGGACGCGCCCGTCAGGGACACCCGTGAGAACGCGGTCAGTTCGCGGTGCCAGGGCGGATCGAGGGGCACCACCGTGCAGCCGTGCCCGGCGGCGACATGCGCGGGGGTGATGACGATGCCCGCACCGGTGGACGCCATCCGCACGGCCGTGGAGGAGTGCTCGGTGTGCACCCCGTCGCGCGGCACGAACCCCGCCCGCTCACAGGCCAGATCCAGAAAGCGGCGCCCCTCGACCACCGGCTCCAGCGCACAGCGCACCCAGTCGCGGTCCGCCAGCTCCGCCAGACGTATGGACTCCCGCTCAGCCAGCGGGTCTCCGTCGGGGACGACCACCACGATCTCCTCCCGGCCCAGAGGGACCACGGGGCCCGGCCACTCCTTCGGGCGGTGGCCGATGGCGAGGTCGGCCACCCCGCGCTCCATCCGCTCGCACAGCTCATCACCGGTGGCGTACTCGCGCACCACCAGGCGCACACCCGGGTGTTCACGCCGCCAATGGGCGAGGACTTCGGGCAGGACGCCGACCGCCAGGGCGTGCAGGGTGGCGATGTGCAGTTCGCCACCTTCGGCTCCGGCGGCGGCCTGTGCCGCGCGCCGCGCCTGCCGGGCGCTGCGCACCGCCCGTTCGGCGTGCGGCAGATAGGCACGCCCCATGGCCGTCAGCCGCACCCCGCGCGAGAGCCGCTCAAGCAGCGGTCCGCCGACCTCCGCCTCCAGGGCCTTGACCTGGTGGGACAGCGTCGGCTGACTGACCCCCAGCAGTTCGGCGGCGGCGGTGAAGGAGTCCTCCTCGACCACCGTGACCAGATATTCCATCTGCCGCAGACTCATCCGCTCCCCCTGTGCCGTGCAGATCCGTCATGCAGAGAATCCATCGGAATCATAAAAGCTATGCCTTGGACTCATACCACGCCCCGGGCGGAGGCTTACGTCCATGGATGAAACCGACGTCATCGTCATCGGGGGCGGCACCGGCGGCTACAGCACCGCACTGCGCGCCGCCGCCCTGGGCCTGGAAGTGGTCCTCGCCGAACGCGAGCTGATCGGCGGCACCTGTCTGCACCGCGGCTGCATCCCCAGCAAGGCCATGCTGCACGCCGCCGAACTGGTCGACGGCATCGCGGAGGCCCGGGAACGCTGGGGCGTCAAGGCGTCCCTGGACGCGGTGGACTGGTCCGCCCTGACCGCGACCCGCGATGACATCGTGGCCCGCAACCACCGTGGGGTGGAGGGAACTCTCGCCCACGCGGGGGTCCGTGTGGTGCGCGGCTCCGCCGCCCTGACCGGCCCGCGCACGGTCCGCGTCACCCCGGTGACCGCCACCGGGCCGGACGGAACTCCCGGCACCGGGGACGGGCAGGGGGTGAGCGAGTGGACCGCACGCCGCGGCATCGTGGTGGCCACCGGCTCCCGGCCCCGCACCCTCCCGGGTCTGGCACCGGACGGCCGACGGGTCGTCACCAGCGATGACGCCCTCTTCGCCCCCGGTCTCCCCGCCTCCGTCCTGGTGCTGGGCGGAGGCGCCATCGGGGTCGAATACGCCTCCCTGCACCGCTCCATGGGGGCGCGGGTCACCCTGGTCGAGGCGGCGGACCGGCTGCTGCCGCTGGAGGACGCCGATGTCAGCCGCCATCTGACCCGCGGGCTGAAGCGGCGCGGAATCGAGGTGCTGACGGGCGCCCGGCTGGAGGAGGCCGAGCCGTACGACGACGGGGTGCGCGCCACCGTCCGCACGCCCCGTGGCGAGGTACGGACCCTGGAGGTCGAACGGCTGCTGGTGGCCGTCGGCCGTGCCCCGGTCACCGACGGACTGGAACTGGGCGCCGCCGGACTCACCACCGACGAGCGCGGTTTCCTCGCCCCCGCCGACTGGTCGCGGCTGGAGACCGCGGTGCCGGGCATCCATGTCGTGGGCGATCTACTCCCTCCCCCTTCCCTCGGACTGGCCCATGCCTCCTTCGCGGAGGGGCTGGTGGTGGCCGAGACCCTGGCGGGCGGCACACCCCGCCCCGTGGACTACGACGCCGTGCCCCGTGTGACCTACTCCAGTCCGCAGACCGCCTCCGTCGGCCTCTCGGAGGCGGCGGCCCGAGCCCGGGCGGGCGACGATGGGGTGGTGGTCAACACCATGCCGCTGACCGCCATCGCCAAGGGCATGGTGCACGGGCAGGGAGGCATGGTGAAGGTCGTCGCCGAGCGGGCGGCAGGATCCGGATCGGCGGTCTCAGCGGGATCGGCACCGGTACAGGCATCGGCGCCGGTATCGGCACCGGCCGGACGCATTCTCGGCGTTCATCTCGTGGGCCCGCATGTCTCGGAGATGATCGCGGAGAGTCAGCTCATCGTGGGCTGGGACGCCGAACCCGCCGATGTCGCCCAGCACATCCACCCGCACCCCACCCTCTCCGAGGCGGTCGGCGAGACCTACCTCACTCTGGCCGGGCGCGGTCTCCATCAGCACTGACCGATGCACCGGTCTCCGCCGCCGCGGATATCTTCGGGCCCTGGGGACGCCCGGCCATCCCCTCGGCAATCATGACCAGGACCACGCCGAGCACCAGGATCACCGCGCTCGCGATCCACTCGTGACCGTCGACCCAGGGCAGATGGCCCAGCAAGCCCCAGAACCGGAACCAGCCCACCAGCTCGTGCACCAGCCCGGCGAGGCCCCAGAACACGAGGATCGACCCCGCCCCCTCCAGTACCTTCTTCATGCTTCGAGGCTAGGCAACAGGTGCGGGGCGGCGGATCGGCCGAAGGTATCGCGCCGTCCGACTTTGGTCGCTTCCCTTGCCGAGAGCGGCGCCCCCACCCCCGCCCGTCAATACCCTCGTCCGCATGGGCAGCTCATCGACCACGCGTCCACCGCGCCGCACCGTACGCGACTGGTTCGTCGACCCCAGCATCATCGTGCTGGCGGCGTTCTTCTCGCTCTTCGCCTCCGCACCGATGGCCGAGGATCCGTCGATGTCGGACAACGCGCTGTTCGCCGATGTGCTTGCCGGGGCGCTGGCCTGCCTCGCGCTCTGGCAGCGGCGCCGGTGGCCGGTGGGGCTCGCGCTGACCCTGCTGGCCGTCGGCACCGTCGCGTTCTACGTATCGGGGCCGCTGCTGGTGGCGCTGTTCACCGTCGCCGTCCACCGCACCCTGCGCACCGTCGCGCTGGTCGGGGTGGCGGCCGTGGCGCAGCTGCTGATCACCCCCGCCCTGCGCCCCGACCCGGATCTGGAATACCTCGAGTCAGTACTGCTGGGCGCGATGCTGATCGGCGGGGTCATCGGCTGGGGCATGTTCGTGCGCTCACGCCGCCAATTGCTCGAATCGCTGCGGGAGCGCGCGCTGCGTGCGGAGTCCGAGGCGGCGCTGCGCGCCGAGCGGATCCAGCGGCTCACCCGTGAGCGGATCGCCCGGGAGATGCACGATGTGCTCGCGCACCGGCTCTCTCTGCTGAGCGTGCACGCGGGCGCGCTGGAGTACCGCTCGGACGCCTCCCCCGATGAAGTCGCCCGCGCCGCCGGGGTGATCCGCAGCAGTGCCCATCAGGCGCTCCAGGATCTGCGCGAGGTGATCGGGGTGCTGCGGGCCTCGGACAGCGATCCCGGGGATCCGGCTCCCCCCGACCGCCCACAGCCCGCCCTCACCGATCTGCCGCGGCTGGTCGAGGAGTCGCGGCAGGCCGGGATGCGGGTCACTCTGCGGGACGGGATCAGCGGCACCGCGGCGGCGGAGGCGGTGCCGGGCGCCGCGGGCCGCACGGCGTACCGGATCGTCCAGGAGGGGCTGACCAACGCCCGTAAGCACGCCCCGTACGCCGAGGTGACCGTGGTGACGGCCGGGAGGAGGGGCGAAGGGCTGACCGTGGAGATCCGCAATCCGCTCCACCGCACCGTCCCCGGCGCCGTCCCCCAACGGGTCCACCGATCACGTGCGGTGCGTGAGCCCGTGCCCACCGGGGAGCAGCCCGTGCCCACCGGAGAGCGGGGATCCGACGCCCCGACGGCCGTCCCGTCTCCCGTGGCCACCCCCGCCGCCGACGCTTCCGGCTCCGGCTCCGCGCCCTCGGCGATCCCCGGTGCGGGCCAGGGCCTCATCGGGCTCGCCGAGCGGGCGGAGCTGACCGGCGGGCGGCTGGAGAGCGGCCCGTCGGAGAGCGGCGACTTCCGGCTCTACGCATGGCTACCGTGGCCCGCATGAGTGCTTCCGCGCCGGACTCCCCCGCGCCCACCCCGGCCCCCGCGTCCACCCCGCCCGTCGCACCGGGCCAAGGATCCGCCCCCGTCCGGGTGTTGCTCGTCGACGACGACGCGCTCGTGCGCGCCGGGCTGCGGCTGATGCTGGGCGGCGCCTGCGGCATCGAGATCGTGGCCGAGGCGTCCGACGGTTCGCAGGTCGCCGCCCTGGTGGACCAGTACGCTCCGGACGTCGTGCTGATGGACATCCGGATGCCCACCGTGGACGGTCTGGCCGCGACCGAGGCACTGCGGCGGCGCGAACAGCCCCCGGAGGTCATCATCCTGACCACCTTCAACGCGGATGAGCATGTGCTGCGCGCCCTGCGCTCCGGAGCCGCGGGCTTCGTCCTCAAGGACACCCCGCCCGCCGAGCTGGTGGCGGCCGTGCTGCGGGTCGCGGAGGGCGATCCGGTGCTGTCCCCGGCGGTGACCCAGCAGCTGATCGAGCATGTGGCGGGCTCCGGACCGGATCCCCGCCGGGACCGGGCGCGGGAGCAGCTGACCCGGCTGAACGACCGGGAGCGGGAGGTGGCGGTCGCTGTCGGCGAGGGCAAGTCCAACGCGGAGATCGCCGCCGCGCTGTTCCTGAGCGTCCCCACCGTCAAGACCCATGTGTCACGGATCCTGACCAAGCTGGGCCTCAACAACCGTGTCCAGATCGCCCTGTTGACCCACGACGCGGGTCTCCTCGACCCCTGACGCTCGAAAAGACGTGTGGACATAAAAAACCTGTGGACATGAGTCCTTCGGCGCTTCTAGAGTGCGGGCACGCCCTTGATCAGGAAGGAGGCGAGAGCCATGGACACCATGACGACCGTTCCGCGCTCCCGCCCCCCGTCCGCAGGGCGTATCCGCGTCTGATCAGGTATCCGACCCGGGAGCGCATCGCTTTCCCGGAAGGATTTCCATGACCGACCTGGTCATCCGCGCGCTCACCGAGAGCGACGCCGATCTGTTCCACACCCTGTCCGACCCCGCGCTCGTCGGCCGGGGCCGCTTCGGCCGTACCTACGTCACCGTCGGCGAGGGCGGGGAGTACCGCCCCGAGTGGACCTGGGTGGCCCTGCGTGACGAGCGCGTCGTGGCCCGCGCCGCCTGGTGGGCGGCGCCGGGCGGCACCGAGCCCGTCGCCCTGGACTGGTTCGACTTCGCCGACGGCGAGGACGAGGCCGGGGCCGAACTGCTGCGCACCGCCCCGCATCACGCCGAGTACACCCTGATGGTCCCGCCCGGCTGGCGCGACCGTCCCGAGGAGCGGGCGGCGGCACAGGCCCGTGTCGACGCCGCCGTGGCGGGCGGGCTCACCCCGCTGGTGGAGCGCTTCCGCTACGAGTGGACGCCCGGCCACGGGCTTCCGGAGCGGCCGGGGCGGCTGGAGTTCCGGCCGGAGCCCGATGACGCGGTGGTGGCCGAGGTGCTGCGCCGGATCATGCCGGGCACCCTCGACGCACACGATCTGAAGGCCATCGCCGAAGGCGGTGTCGAGGCCGCCGTCCGTGAGCTGATGGACTTCCTCAGCTGGTGTCCGTCACCGCGCGAGTGGTGGCGGCTGGCGTGGACCCCCGACGGGGAGATCGCCGGCGTCCAGGTGCCCGCGCACAATCCGGCCGGCCCCTGCGTCGGCTACATCGGGGTCGTCGCCGAGCACCGCGGCAACGGCTACGCCTACGACCTGCTGGTGGAGTGCACCCATGACCTGGTGGAACGGGGCGCCACCACCATCGCCGCCGCGACCGACCAGGGCAATGCCCCCATGGCCGCCAACTTCGCCAAGGCGGGCTACCCGGTCACCCAGGAGGTCATCAACCTCGTCTGACGGCTGACCGGACGGGCTGACCCGGTTGGCCGGTCCTGCCGGTTGACCGGTGCTGTCCTGCTGCGCGCCCGGCACCGCGTCCTCCAGCATGGTCGGAACCCCGGGCGAGGCCACGAGGTCAGCGGCCACGAGATGAGGAGACGCCGGTGCTTTTCGAGGTATGGGCGCCGCACGCCGGGCGGGTCGGGCTCCATGTGGAGGGCGTGACACATCCCATGGAGCGCGATCCCGCCCGGGAGGGGTGGTGGCGGGCCGAGGCCGACGGCGGGCACGGGACGGCCTACGGCTTCGCACTCGACGACGGCCCGCCGCTGCCCGATCCGCGGTCCCGCCGCCAGCCGGACGGCCCCGAGGGCCTCAGCGCCGTGGTGGACCACTCCCGCTTCCCCTGGGAGCGGGAGTGGTCCGGGCGGCCGCTGCCGGGCGCGGTCCTCTACGAGCTGCACATCGGCACCTTCACCCGGGAGGGCACCTTCGACGCGGCGGCCGAACGGCTGCCGCATCTGGCCGCGTTGGGCATCAGCCATGTGCAGCTGATGCCCGTCTGTCCGTTCCCCGGGACCCATGGCTGGGGGTACGACGGTGTGGCCCCCTGGGCCGTGCACGAGCCGTACGGCGGTCCGGAGGGCCTGGCCCGCTTCGTCGACGCGGCCCACGGCCACGGCCTCGGTGTGGTGCTCGACGTGGTCCACAACCACCTGGGGCCCTCCGGCAACCATCTCCCCGCCTACGGCCCGTACTTCACCGACACCCACCACACCCCCTGGGGCGCCGCGGTCAACCTCGACGCCCCCGGCTCCGACGAGGTCCGCGCGTACTTCATCGGCAGCGCGCTCGCCTGGCTGCGCGACTTCCGGCTCGACGGGCTGCGGCTGGACGCCGTACACGCACTGCACGACACCCGGGCGCGCCACTTCCTCGCCGAACTGTCCGCCGCCGTGGACGCGCTGGCCGCCCGGACCGGCCGCCCCCTGTTCCTCATCGGTGAGTCCGATCTGAACGATCCGCGCACCACGGCACCGCGCGAGTCCGGCGGCCACGGTCTGCACGCGCAGTGGAACGACGACTTCCATCATGCTCTGCACACCCTGCTCACCGGTGAGCGCCAGGGCTACTACGCCGACTTCGCCGCCGCGGGCGCCGATGCCCTGGCCAAAACGCTGACCGGTGGCTTCTTCCACGACGGCAGCCACTCGGCCTTCCGGGGCCGGGCGCACGGCAGCCCGCTGAACACCCTCACCACCCCCGCCCACCGGCTGCTCGGCTATGCCCAGACCCATGACCAGATCGGCAATCGCGCGATCGGCGACCGGCTCTCCGCCATCCTCTCCCCCGGTCTGCTGGCCTGCGCGGCGGCCCTCGTGCTGTGCTCGCCGTTCACACCGATGCTGTTCATGGGCGAGGAGTGGGGCGCCGGTACGCCGTGGCAGTACTTCACCGACCATCAGGACCCGGAGCTGGCCGAGGCGGTACGGCGGGGACGCCGCCGTGAGTTCGCCGCCCACGGCTGGGCCGAGGCGGAGATTCCCGACCCACAGGATCCGGCCACCCGGCTGCGGTCCTGCCTCGACTGGTCGGAGCCGGAGCGGGAGCCGCATACGGAACTCCTCGACTGGCACCGGCGGCTGATCGCACTGCGCCGCACGGAGCCGGCGCTCACGGATCCGGGCTGGCCGGCGTCCGAGCCGTCCGGCGGGGTGCCGACCGCGGCGGACGACGGCTGGTTCGGTTTCCGGCGCGGCCCCCGCGGCCCCCGCGGCCCCCTCCACGTACTCGTCAATCCAACTGACCGCGCGGCGAGGATCCCGCTCGGGACCGGGCCCGGTGCGGTCACCGAGGTGGTGGCCGCCTGGCGGCCGGTCGAACTCCCGGGCGCGGACGGCGTCCTGCGGCTGCCGCCCGAGTCGGCCGCCGTCCTGCGCCACGGGACGGGCTGACGCCCCGGGCCGAGCCCGAAGCCGTTCGGCCCGGGGCCCGGCCCACTGCGTCAGCTCTCCCGGGGCGTCAGCCGCAGCGAGATGGAGTTGATGCAGTACCGCTGGTCGGTCGGGGTCGGGTAACCCTCGCCCGCGAAGACATGCCCCAGGTGGGAGCCGCACCGGGCACAGCGCACCTCGGTGCGGACCATGCCGTGGGAGCGGTCCTCGATCAGCTCGACGGCGGAGGAGTCCGCCGGGTCGTAGAAGGACGGCCAGCCGCAGTGGCTCTCGAACTTGGTGTCGGAGCGGAACAGCTCGGCATCGCACGCCCGGCAGGAGTAGACGCCGGTCGTCTTGGTGTCGGTGTACTCACCGGTGAAGGCGCGCTCGGTACCGGCCTCGCGCAGGACCTGGTACTCCTCCGGGCTCAGCTCCGCGCGCCACTGCTCCTCCGGCTTGTCGATCTCGTACCCCATCGACGGACCTCCTCAGCTCTCGTGGCTCGGGCTCTCCGGGCTCTCCGAGCTCTCCAGACGGGCGAGGATCTCCGGACCGAGGTCGGTGACATCGCCCGCGCCCATGGTGAGAACAAGGTCTCCGGGCTTGGTCATTCCGGCGATCAGCCCGGGAACCGCGGCCCGGTCGTGCTCGGCGGTCACATCGGCGCCCCGGCGCGCGGCGGCGTCGATCACCAGGGCGCTGGTGATGCCGGGGACCGGGTCCTCGCGGGCGGGGTAGATGTCGAGGACGACGGAGGCGTCGGCGAGCGTCAGGGCCTCGCCCATCTCGGTGCCCAGCTCCTGCGTACGGCTGAACAGGTGCGGCTGGAAGACCACCAGAACCCGCCCCGCACCGGCGCCGCCGCGGATCGCCTCCAGGTCGGCGGCGATCTCGGTGGGGTGGTGCGCGTAGGAGTCGATGACCTGCACTCCGGCCGCGGTGCCCTTGAGCTGGAGCCGCCGCTTGACGCCGGTGTACACGGCGAGCGCGGGGGCGAGGTCGGCGGCGGGGACGCCCAGGGCGGCGCCCGCGGTGAGGGCGGCCACCGCGTTGAGCGCGTAGTGGCGGCCGGGGACGGAGACGGCGAAGGTGAGCTCCGCACCACCCAGGACCTCGGCGAGCCGCACGGTGACCTGGCTGGTCAGACCGTGCGGAACGATGTCCAGCACCCGGACGTCCGCGCTCTCGTCCTCGCCGTAGGTCAGCACCCGCAGCCCCTCGCGGCCCTTCACCCGGGAGGTCAGTTCACGGGCGCCGTCGTGGTCGGCGGAGATGACGAGCGCGCCGCCCGGCCGGACCCGGCCCACGAAGGTCTCGAAGGACTCGTAGATCTCATCCATCGAGGCGTAGTTGGCATGGTGGTCGAGCTCCACATTGAGGACGATGGCGACCTCGGGGGCGTACTTGTGGAAGCTGCGGTCGCTCTCGTCGGCCTCGGCGACGAAGATCTCGCCGCTGCCGTGGCGGGCGCTGGAGCCGGGCGCGTCGAGGTCGCCGCCGATGACGTAGGTCGGGTCGAGACCGAGGCTGCCGAGGGAGACCGCGAGCATCGAGGTGGTGGTGGTCTTGCCGTGGGTGCCCGCCACCGCGATCGGCCGGGCGCCATCCATCAGCGCGGCGAGGGCGTCGGAGCGGTGCACCACGGGGATGCCGCGCTCGATGGCGGTGACCAGTTCCAGGTTGTCGGGGCGGATGGCGCTGGAGATCACGACGCTGGTGGCGTCGGGCGCGATGTGCTCGGCGGCGTGGCCGAGGTGCACGGTGGCGCCCGCTTCGCGCAGCGCGGCGACGGTCGGGGAGTCCTTGGTGTCACTGCCCGCGACCTGTACGCCGCGCTGGGCGAGCACCTTGGCGACGCCCGACATCCCGGCGCCGCCGATGCCGATGAAGTGCGGTCGATCCAGCGCGTCGGAGGCGGTGCCGGCCGGTGCCATGTACGGGTCTCCCTGGTTCGCAGTTCGAGCTGTCGGCCCGATTCTCGCACCCCGCGCCGACCGGCCCCGCCCAAGGCCGTGACCGCCCGGCTCAGCCTCCCGTCGGCTGCCCCTCGTCGACGGCGTGGGAGAACAGCTTGAGCACGGGGACGCCCACCGTGTGGCGGGCGCGGGAGGCCCAGTCCCGGTGGAAGAACTCCTCCACGAAGTGGGGGGCGGTGAGCACGATCACCTCGTCGGCGCCGGTCTCCTCGACGACCCCGCGCAGGACATCCAGCGGGCGGCGCTGGACGACATGGCCTCTGGCCTGGCATCCGGCCTTCTCCAGGGCCGCCACCGAGTGGGTGAGGGCGCGCTCGGCGGGCTCCAGCGCCTCGCTGCCCTCCGGTTCCTCACGCTCCTGGGCGGCCTGCTCCAGCTCGCCCAGCGCGATGTCGTCAATGGCCCGCAGCAGCCGGTCCTTACTGCCTCGCGGCTGCATCAGCACGATGAAGGAGACCGGATCGTCGCCGTGCAAGGTGGTGACGAACTCCACGTCGGCAGGGGTCAGGGGCTTCTCGATCATCAAAATGCTCGTGAACACGGCAGGCGCCCTTCTCCATTCACGGATCCAATACCGGAATCCAGGAATCCAGTCCGTTTACGCGTTTACTGCAACATTATTGGTAAATCCGACGGTAGCGGGTGAAAAGGAAACCGGCTTCTTCCAGAACCGACGCAAGAGCGAATCGTTCCGGTTCCACCAGAGCGGGACCGTTGACGATGCGCGCCGCATCCCCCGCGGCCAGCATGGGCGCCACCGACAGACACAGCTCGTCGAGTACCCCGGCTGCCGTGAACAGCCCCAGCAGCCTGGGTCCGCCCTCCGTCAGCAGCCGGGTGTGGCCGCGTTCGGCGAGGGCGGCCACGATCGCCGCGGCGTCCACCCGCCCCGACTCCCGGTCCCCGGCGAGCACCACCTCGGCCCCGGCCGCGCGGGCCGCGGCCAGCCGCTCCCCGGACGCCCGGCCGCCGGTGACCATCAGCGTCGGCACCAGCGGCTCGGTGAACAGCGGCATCGAGAAGTCGAGGTCCAGGCTCGCGCTGACCACGGCGATGGCGGGCGCGGGGGCCTGCCCGAGCGCCGCCCGCCGCTCGGCGAACGCCTCCCGGGCCCGCGCCGGGCGGTATCCCTCCCGGCGCACGGTTTCCGCGCCGACGACCACGGCGTCGGCGAGCCCGCGCAGCACCCCGAAGATCCGCATATCGGCCGCGGACGACAGCGGCTGCGAACGGCCGTCGTGATGGGCGGCGCCGTCCAGCGAGGAGACCATGTTGGCCCGCAGAAAGGCGCCCGTGGAGCCCGGCGGCCGGTCCGGGTAGGCATAGGCGTCGGCCAGCTCGTCCAGCCCCCATTCACGGTCCTCGGGGCCGCGGGGCGCGGCGGATCCGGTGGTGGGCTCGGTGGACAACGGGAACAGGCGTCGCATACGGCGCAGTGTGACATGCCTCCCTCTCGGACAGAGGCTCCCTGAAAAGCGACTACCCTGGACTTCCGTGTCTGCACCAACCACCACTTCCGGCTCGGCAGGCCCGATAGCCGCCGAAGCCCCGGTCGCCCTCACCGCCCGCGCTCCGCACGTTCCGGCCGAGCGCCTGGTCTCCGAGATGGTGCCGCCGCCCCGCTTCGCCACGGTCAGCTTCGACAACTACATACCGGACCGCGATCAGCCCAGCCAGGCCGAGGCCGTCAAGACCCTCAGCGGGTTCGCCGAGGGGCTCGGCGGGGCGAGCGCGAAGGACGGCCGGCGTAAGAACTGGTTCCGGCGGGAGTCCCGGCCCGCCGCCCCGAGCGGCCCGCGCGGGATGTATCTGGACGGCGGGTACGGCGTCGGCAAGACCCATCTGCTGGCCTCCCTCTGGCACGCGACCCCGGCCGCCCCCGAGCTCAAGGCGTTCGGCACCTTCGTGGAGCTGACGAACCTCGTCGGCGCGCTCGGCTTCCAGCAGACCGTGCAGACTCTGAGCGGCCACCGGCTGCTGTGCATCGACGAGTTCGAGCTGGACGACCCGGGCGACACCGTGCTGGTCTCCACGCTCCTCGGCAAGCTGGTGGACGCGGGTGTGGCGCTGGCCGCGACCTCCAACACCCTCCCCGGCAAGCTGGGCGAGGGCCGGTTCGCCGCCGCCGACTTCCTGCGGGAGATACAGGGGCTGTCCGCCCGGTTCCACACCCTGCGCATCGACGGCGAGGACTACCGGCACCGCGGACTGCCCGAGGCCCCCACCCCGCACTCCGACGACACGGTCACGCGCGCGGCGTACCGCACCGCCGGTGCCTCGCTCGACGACTTCCCCTCCCTGCTGGAGCATCTGTCCCGGGTGCACCCGAGCCGCTACGGCGCGATGTGCGACGGCGTCCAGGCCGTGTGTCTGACCGGGGTCGGCCCGGTGCCGGACCAGTCGACCGCGCTGCGCCTGGTGGTACTGGCGGACCGGCTCTACGACCGCGAGGTGCCGGTGCTGGCGTCCGGTGTCCCGTTCGACCAGCTGTTCAGCGAGGAGATGCTGCGCGGCGGCTACCGGAAGAAGTACTTCCGGGCGATATCCCGGCTCACGGCGCTGGCCAGGGACGCCAAGGGTCTCGCCGAGGGGCGCGGCGGGCACTGAGCCACCGGGCCCCGGAACGGGTGGTATCGGGGCGACGCGCGCAGCCGACATGGATCAGATGGTTCCCGCGCGCGCGTACGCGTGATACACACGTGCGGTCCGATTTCCTGTCCGCCAGCAGGGAGTTACCGCATGTCAGCGACACGACGTCAGGTCCTGGGACGCACCGGTGCGCTGGGCGCCTCGATCGCCTTCACCGGAAGCATCCCGGAGCTCTTCGCCGGTACGGCCGCGGCCGCCGGGTCCGATTCCGCCGACGGGACCGCGGGCGGCGGCTACGGCCCGCTCGTCCCCGACCCCGACGGCCTGCTCGACCTCCCCGAGGGGTTCCGCTACCGGGTGCTGTCCCGGGAGGGCGACGAACTGCGCTCCGGGGAGGGCAAGGTCCCCAGCCACTGCGACGGCATGGCCGCCTTCCCCGGCCGCTCCAGCGGCAAGCACAGCCGCACCCATCTGGTCCGCAACCATGAGAACCGCGTGGACGCGGCGATCCGCGTCCCCGCCGTCAAGGGCCTCACCTACGACCCGGGGGGCCTGGGCGGCTGTACCGCCCTGGAGCTCGACTCCCGCAACCACGTCCTGTCCGAACGCGTCGCCATCGCGGGCACCGCGGTCAACTGCGCGGGCGGGCCCACCCCCTGGCACACCTGGCTGACCTGCGAGGAGACCGAGGACAGGGCCGGAACCAAGGGCTACACCAAGGACCACGGCTTCATCTTCGAGGTCGACCCCTACGACCCGCGCCGCACGGACCCCGTGCCGCTCACCGCCATGGGCCGCTTCCAGCACGAGGCCATCGCGGTCGACCCGCGCAACGGCATCGTCTACGAGACCGAGGACGCCTTCGAGAAGCCGTTCGGGCTGTTCTACCGGTTCCGGCCGAAGAAGCCGCTGGGCGGTGCCGGTTCGCTGCACGCGGGCGGAGAGCTCCAGGCGATGCGGGTGCCGGGGGTACGCGACCTGTCGACGGTCCAGGAGACCGGCACCACCTTCGACCACATCGAGTGGGTGACGGTGCCCGATCCGCTCGCCAGGGAAACCCCCATCCGCTTCCAGGACTTCGGCTCCGGCGGCATCACCCACGCCCAGAAGCTGGAGGGCTGCTACTGGGGCGGGTCGTCGGTCTACTTCGTCTCCAGCTTCGCCAAGAGCGCGGACGGTTCGGCGGCCGACCACTACGGCCAGATCTGGCGCTACGACCCGCAGCGGCGGCGGCTCACCCTGGTGATCGTCTTCGGCCCGGACACCGACCTCCAACTGCCCGGCGAGTCCCCGGACAACATCACGCTGGCGCCCAGCGGCGGCCTGATGGTCTGCGAGGACGGCGAGGGCGCCCAGCACGTCTTCGGGCTGACCCGGAGCGGCGAGGTCTATCCGATGGCCCGGGGACGGCAGAACATCGGCACCCCGGAGGAGCCGGCGTGGGGTGAGTTCGCGGGCGTCACCTTCGCCCCGGACCGCCGGACGATGTACGTCAACTGCTACACCCCGGGGACCACCTTCGCCGTGACGGGGCCCTGGCAGCACTAAGCGCTCCGCGGGAAGTGCCGCGAGGTGCCGTCATGCGTCTGCGGCCGCGTCGTGGCCAGTCGCCCACGCGGCGGAGCCGCACATCGACACGGGCGGAGCCGAACATCGACACAGCCCCGCGCCTCTTCGGGGCGCACCCGAACCGCACCGGACTTCAGCGAGGCCGCTTAGGGTCCCGCCCCCTGACGTACCTCACGTCCGGCGCGAGCTGAGAACGCAGGCCAGCGCGGTCGCCCCGGCGGCGGCCGCGCCGGTCACGGCCAGCGGCAGCAGGGGCAGCGGTACGGCGCCGCTCCGCGACCCCTCGACCAGCCCCGACACCGCGGCGTTCGCGGGCGAGGCACCGGCCACCAGCACCAGCAGCGCGGTGACCGCGGTGGAGCAGATGGCCCAGCCGGGGCTGCGCAGCAGCGGCCGGTTGCACAGCGCGCCGACGGCCGTGCCGAGCAGCGCGCAGGCGAACGCGGCGAGCAGCCCCGCGGCGGTCGCCTTCACCACCGGGATCCCGATCTGGTGATCCGCGGTGCGCGGGTCGCTGAGGAGGGCGACGTACAGGGACCCGACGGTGCCCAGCGCGAGCGCCGCGCCGAGCGCCGTGAGCAGACTGGCCAGATGCACTCGGCCGGGTCCGGCCGCGGCGGCCGCGCAGTTGCGTGCCGCGGCGGGCTCGGTGGTGGCGCACACCCGTACCAGCCAGGCCGTCACGGGGAGCAGCGCGGCGGCGGCATAGCCGAAGGAGTCGAGGATCGGGTCCCCGGCATGCACCGTGATCACCATGAACGCGGCGTAGAGCAGCACCGGCGGCAGCCAGCGCTGTGAGCGGGCCAGCAGCGCGGCCTGGTAGCGCAGCAGCGCGGTCATGAGACCTCCGGCCTCGTCGTCGGTGCCCCGGACCGCGTGTGCGGCACCTCCGCCACGGAGCGGATGTGCCACGGTGGCCGGGCGGTGAGCAGGGCCCGCAGCAAGGCATCGGAGTGGGCCGCGCCAACGCTCAGCCGTACGGTGCGCCGCGCGGAGCCGCCCGCAAGCGGTGCTCGGCCGGCGGCAGCACACCCTGGCGGACCGGGCTCGCGGTGCGGCGCGCCGGGCAGGTCCGGCGGCAGGTCGGCGTCGGCCAGGCCCTCGGCGACGACCGCCACCCGCGGGCCCGCCTCGCCCGTCGGGACCGGTCGCGGCTCCTGCGGTACGTGCTCGCTCTCCGCAGCGTCCCCGCGCTGAACTCCCGGCGCCGAAGCGGCGTTTGGTGCTGGGACGGCAGGCCGTGGGGTCAGCCGGGCGTCGGCGACGCGGAACACCGCGTCGGCGGCACCGGACAGCCGCCGGGGGTCGTGGTCGACGAAGACCACCTCGCCGCCGTCGGCGACCCGCTCGGCGACGGCCGCGTCCAGTACGGTGCGCGCGGCCTGGTCGAGGCCGGTCCACGCCTCGTCGAGGACCAGCAGCCCGGGGGCGCCGAGCAACGCCTGCGCGACGGCCACCTTCTGGCTGGCGCCCTTGGACAGTTCGGCGAGCGGGGTGTCGGCGTGTTCGGCCGCGCCGAAGCGTTCCAGCCACTCCCCCGCCCCACGCTCCGCCGCCGCCCGCCCCAGCCCGTGGATCCGGCCCAGATGGGTGAGATAGCCGCGGGCGGAGAAGGGGAGTTCGGCCGGGAACCGCTCGGGAACGTACGCGGTGCGCGGGCGGCCGGTGATGCTGCCCGTGCTCGGTGCGTCGATCCCGGCGAGCAGCCGCAGCAGCGTGGACTTCCCACTGCCGTTGGCGCCCTCCACCCGGGTCAGCGAACCGGGCGCCAGCTCAAGGTCGACGCCGCGCAGCACCCAGGGCCCACGCAGGCCGTAGCGGCGGCCGACTCCTCGCAGTCTCATGGCGGTTGAGCATAGGCAACCGGCGGATCGGCCGCCGTCACGGGTCAGTTGCCGCCGCTCTTCTCCGGCTTGGCCTCGCTCGGGCGCACGATCACGAACCCCTCCCCGTCCAGCCGGAGTTGGACGGCCTCGCCCGAACCTCCGCGCAGCATCGAGCCGATGCTCTGCGAGCGGTGCAGCGAGGTGCGCAGGGTGGTGGTCCAGCCGACGACGGCGTCGGTGTCCACGCACACGGGGTCGGTCGGGGTGACCGGGATGACGATGGGGTTGCCCTCGCATATCAGGCCGAGCCGTCCGCTGCCGCTGAAGACGGTGTTGAACAGACCGCCGCCCGTCATCCCCGCGCCCTTCATCATCTCGATCTTGTAGGCGAGGGAGGAGTCGAAGCACAGGACGTTGCGCCCGTTGATGGTGATGCTGTCGCCCGGGGCGAGGTCCACCAGGAAGCAGTTGGCCGCCTCATGGGCGAACCACGCCTCGCCCTGGCCGCGGACGGCCATGAGGGCCAGACCCTCACCGGTGACCGCGCGCTTGAGGAAGGAACCGACGCCCTGGCCGTGCCTCTCGAAGGCGAGGTTGCCGCGGAAGGCGACCATGGCGCCCTGGCGGGCATAACACTCGCCGTTGACCGCGTACTTGATCGACTTCGGATTCTGGAGAGTCATTCCCGGCGCGGTGGCGAACTGGGCCATGTACTCCGGAGAGAAGAGATCACTCTGCATGTACACATAATTCCCGGGTTACCGATTCTTCGGCAATATCCGGCCCGGCCCGGGACCGGCGCCCTGCTGGCAGACTGAGGCGCGTGACCAGCTCCGAAACCCACTCCGGGATCCGCTCCGAATCCCACTCCGCGCCCCGCTCCGAGGCCGGCCCGCGCACCAGCCCGTCCCGTCCCGTGGAGTCCGACCGGGACGCCGCGCCGCAGTTCGTCCTGCCCTTGGTGGTCCGGATCGAGAAGGCCGCGCCCCCGGCCCGTACCGACGCCCTGGAGACGGCGGCCCGCGCCGTGCTGGTGCTGCTGTCGGACGAGCGGGCGACCGCGGCGGACGGCGAGTGGGCCGAGGCCGTACGGGCCTGGCAGGACGCCCGGATCCGCAAGGTCGTACGACGGGCGCGCGGCGCGGAGTGGCGGCGCGCAGGGACGCTGCCGGGCATCACGCTCACGGGGCGCGGTGGGCGCGCACACGACGGCGGGTCCGGGGACGACAACGTGGGCACCCCTCCGGCGGCCGAGGTACGGGTGTTTCCGCCGGTGCCGCTGGACGGCTGGCCGAAGGAGCTGGTCAAACTCCAGGTGTCCGGCACCGAACTGGACGACCCGGAACCACCGGCCGCGCCGGACCCGGCCGGGCCGGTGTTGTGGATGAACCCGCATATCGATATGTCGGCGGGCAAGGCGATGGCTCAGGCCGGGCACGGTGCACAGCTCGCCTGGTGGCAGCTGGCGGGCCCGGCGCGGGCGGCCTGGCGCGCGGCGGGCTTTCCGCTGGCGGTGCGTACCCCCTCGCCGGAGCGGTGGGAGGAGCTGACGGCGAGCGGCCTGCCGGTGGTGCGGGACGCGGGCTTCACCGAGGTCGCCCCGGGGTCCTGCACGGTGGTGGCGGACCATCCGGCGCTACGGCGGCGCTGACCGCCGCGGCGACGGATGGCCGGCGACCGGTGTCGCTGCTCAGCCGGTGGTACGGCGCCTGCGGCGGATCGCGCGGGTGACCACCGGCGGCAGCACATCGGCGGCGAGCCGGCGGACCGGGGAGGGCGCGGGGCGGCCCGGAGCCGGCACGGAGCCGGAGGAACCCGCGGAGGACTCCCGGGCCACATCGGCGTAGCGGGAGCGCGGCGCGGCCGGGTTCGGGGGCTTGCCCGAGAACCGCAGCACCCGCCGCCCCGCGATCTCCTGCACGCTCGTGTGCATCGTCGACCGCCACTCCTCGTCCGCGAGCAGCTCGTCCTGCAACGGCCCGGGGTCGCCCCAGGTGCCGTAGAGCTTCTGGGTGCTGAGACACACCGGCCGCAACCCCCGGTTGAACACTGCCTCCCAGGCCGCGGCGGCGACGCCCGGGGTGTGCTCGGAGCGGAAGTCGTCGAGGACGACCAGGCCGCCGGGGGCCAGCGCGGTGTGCGCGGTGTCGATGTCGCCCGCCACATGCTCGTACAGATGCGAGGCGTCGACATGCACAAAGCGGCAGCTGTCCGGGCCGACATGGCGCGGCACCACGGAGGTCGGCCCCTGGATGACACGGGGCAGGTCGTCGTGGAAGGCCAGGTAGTTCTGCTCGAAGGCGGTGCGGGTGAGGGTGGCGTAGGACTTGCGGGCCTCCGCCGCGTTCCGCTCGTCCGGCGCGTCGGCGTCGAAGAGGTCGCAGACGGTGAAGCTTTCGTCGCCGCGCAGATAGGCGGCGGTGAAGATGGCGCTCTTGCCCATGTAGGCGCCCATCTCCAGGAGGTCCCCGTGCTGCTCGTGGCGCTTCTGGCGGCTCAGGAAGCGGTCGAAGAGCACTTGGTCAAGGCTGGGGAACCACCCCTTGACGTCATTGAGGCTGCGGGGACGCTGCGCTGCTCGCGCGGTGGTGGCCGTCATGCTGCTCTCAGTTCCTCGGTTGCGTGCGGGTGGTGTGCGTGGCATTCGTGGCGTTCGGAGCGACGTCCGGAAGACGTGAGTGGCCGCCACGCTGACAGTGGAAGGCAACGCCGGAGGGTCCCTGTTGTGTGTGTTGTGTGACCGAAAATGCGAGATGAAGTGATGGCTATATCGGCATGAAACCGGGCATAGTGGGGTGCCAGATGGCTGGAAATCGACGTAGAGGCAGACTTCGGGGGACCCGCTGACCGCTCAGAAGCGGAGGACCGCCGCGATGCGGTCGTATCCGGACAGGGCGCCGTCCGGGACGAAGGCGACCTCGCTGCCGGTGTCCAGCGCGGCCTCGATGATCTCGTCCACGATGTCCTCCTGAACCGCCGGGCCGTGCTCGGCGGCGCTCATCTCGGCCGCGTCGACCGGCACCAGATGCTCGTCGGTGACCCGCACCGGCTGCTGGTAGTTCTCCTCGACGACCAGCAGATCGATCCGGCCCTCCCGGACCACCTGCCACACCTCCTCAAGGCCCGCGGCGCAGGCACGCCGACCCTGGGCCTGCTCGGTGCGCCGGATGACGCGCTCGGTGTGGCGGGCCGCCTGCTCGCCCAGCGCCGGGCGCAGCGCCTCGGCCAGCGCCCTGGCGGGGCCACCGGCCAGTCCGCCCTTGGGCACCCGGCTCACGGCGGCCTTCGCCGCCGAGCCCACCTCGTCCAGCAGGCTCAGCGCGGGGGCGAGCCCGACGAGATAGAGCGGGCGGGGATCGGTCGCGAGCAGGGAGTCCAGCCCGGTGTCGACCTGCCGCAGATACTGCCGGGTGCGCTCGTCGTCGTAGATGCCGGGCGCGTCGCCGATCCGCTCCTCGCGCTCCACGTCCTCGTTGTCGCCCGGCTCGGGCTCCATCGGGAATCCGGCCGCGCGCACCTGCTGGAGCGAGCCGTTGGAGCCGCCCCACAGCGCGGTGCGGTCCGAGGAGACGGCCAGCACCCAGTACGGGCGGCTCCGCTCGCGCGCCGCGACCAGGTTGCGGGTGAGGAAGGTGTCGCTGAACACGACGCGCTCGGGCACCGTTCTCGGCAGTGACCAGACCTCGTACTCGCCCTTCGCCGCGAAGATCACCAGCGAGTCCAGGGCGTAACGGAGGTCCGTGTCGGCCACGGCGCGGTCGAGCTGCCCGCTGATGTCGAAACGGGCCCCGCGCGGGACGTCGGGAGCCGCCTCCAGTCGTCGTTTGGCCTCGGCGACGAGGTTGCGCAGCCGCACCGAGTCCTGTGCGTTGTGGGTTTCGCGGCGGAGGGTCGGGAGGGTGATGGTGACCGCCGGATAGGGCCTCTTGGCGCGGAGGGCGGTCAGCGTGCGGGATGTCAGACCTGTGGTGCGCATCGGCATCGTTGCCTCTCAACGCTGGTCATCACAGGATCGCGCAGGAGTGGCGGGGTCGCATCACGGACGGGGTTCGGACGTACGACGCGGGTCCCGGGAGTCCTTACGGACCGGTGACGGCACGGCGCGTACCCGGGCCACGCGGTCCTCCCGGGCCTAGCGTCGCCACCATGCGCGTACTGGTCACCGGAGGCGCGGGCTTCATCGGCTCGCATATCGTCACCGCTCTCACCGCCCACGGCCATGAGCCGGTCGTCCTCGACGCCCTGCTCCCGGCCGCCCACCCGGCACCGCCGCCGCTGCCCGACGCCCGGTGGATCCACGCCGACGTACGGGACCGCGGGGCGGTGGCCGCGGCCCTGCGCGGGGTGGACGCGGTCTGCCACCAGGCGGCGATGGTCGGCCTCGGCAAGGACTTCGCGGACGCGCCGGACTACGTCGGCTGCAATGACCTGGGTACGGCCGTCCTGCTGGCGGCGATGGCCGAGCACGGGGTGCGGACGCTGGTGCTCGCGGGGTCGATGGTGGTGTACGGGGAGGGGCGCTACGACTGCCCCCGCCACGGCTGGGTACGCCCCGGACCGCGCGCGGAGGCCGATCTCGCGGCGGGGCGTTTCGAACCGCCCTGCCCGGAGTGCGGCACCCCGCTGGCGGCGGGTCTGGTCGGCGAGGACGCCCCGGCCGATCCTCGAAACGTGTACGCCACGACGAAGCTGGCCCAGGAGCACCTGGCGGCGGCGTGGGCACGGTCGACGGGCGGCCGCGCGGTGTCCCTGCGCTACCACAACGTCTACGGGCCGGGGATGCCGCGCGACACCCCCTACGCGGGTGTCGCCTCCTTCTTCCGCTCGGCGCTCGCGCGCGGGGAGGCGCCGACCGTCTTCGAGGACGGCGGACAACGCCGGGACTTCATCCACGTACGCGATGTGGCCGCGGCCAATGTCGCCGCGCTGGAGGCGGCGGCGGACGGGGCGGCCGCGGCGCCCGTGGGCGCGCTGACCGCGTACAACACCGGCAGCGACGAGCCGCACACGGTGGGCGAGATGGCCGCGGCCCTGGCGGACGCCCATGGCGGCCCCGCGCCGGTGGTCACCGGCGACTACCGGCTGGGGGACGTCCGCCACATCACCGCCTCGTCGCTGCGGATCCGGGAGCGGCTGGGGTGGCGGGCGACGGTGCCCTTCGTGGCGGGCATGACCGAGTTCGCCCGCGCCCCGCAGCGCGCGGCCGGGCTCCGGCCCGACCCGGTCCCGTAGGGGCCGTCGTCAACAGGGGCGCCCGGGGCGGCCCCTTCGACGACGGGCCCTGGGCCTGTCCGGGGGATTTCCCCTGGCCTGTCCGGCGGATTTCATCGGGCCCGCGGCGCCTGGCACCCCGCGGGGGGCCCGCGGCGGCAGGGTGCGAGCCCCTTCGTGCCGGACGGCGCCCCGGTCGCCCGCCCCCCGGGGGCCGGTGCGCGATGGCGGTGCCGTACGGGCCGTGGGCCCGCGGCCTCGGTGCCACACCGATGCGCCGTGCGGCCCCCGGCGGCGTCGAGACCCGGCGGGGCGTACGGGAGCGGCGCGCCTCCCGGCGGCGCGGCCGTCGCCCATCACCCCGGGCCGGGCGCCGCCCCGGCTACCCGCGCGCCGCCGGGAGGCGGACCTCGAAGCGGCAGCCTCCGTCGACATTGTGGACCGCCGCATGGCCCTCGTGGGCTTCGACGATGCCGCGGACGATGGCGAGGCCCAGGCCCGCGCCTGCCGGAGGCGTACGGGCGTGGCTGCCGCGCCAGCCGGTGTCGAAGACGCGCGGGAGGTCTTCCTCGGGGATGCCGCCGCAGCCGTCCGTGACCGACAGCACGACATGCTCCGCCTCCCGCCGGGCGGCGACCGCGACCGTACCGTCGGCCGGGGTGCGGCGGATGGCGTTGATCAGGAGATTGCCCAGGACGCGGGTCATCTCCTTGCCGTCGGCCTCGATGGGAACGGCGTCGACGGGATCGCCGATCAGCCGTACGCCCAGTTCCCGCGCCAGCGGATCGGCGCCCGCGAGTGCGTCGCCGACCAGGTCGTGGACGGAGATCCGGGTGAGGCTGAGGGACAGCGCCCCGGCGTGGATGCGGGACAGCTCGAAGAGGTCGCCGACCATGCCGTTGAGCCGTTCCACCTCGGTGCGGATCTGGCGCAGATAGCGCTCCGGGTCGGGGACCACCCCGTCCTCCAGCGCCTCGGACATCGCGCGCAGCCCGGCCAGCGGGGTACGCAGATCGTGGGAGATCCAGGCGACGAGCTCACGGCGCGAGGACTCCAGGGCCCGTTCGCGGGTCCGCGAATCGGCCAGTTTTGCGCTGGTGTCGGCCAGCGCGCGGCTGAGGGCGGCGAGTTCGGCGGTGGCCTGGCCGTCGGGGGCGGCGAAGTCGCCGCCGTCGCCGAAGGAGCGGGCGGCCTGTGTCAGCGCGTTGCTGCGCGCCACGACCCAGCGGCCCAGCAGCAGCGCGGTGGCCATCGACACCACGGCGGCCATGGCGCAGACGGTCGTGACGACCGTCAGGTCGTGCGGGGACAGGAACATGGCCCACGCGACGGCGAGGGTGCCCGCGAGCATGGCCGTCACCGTGACTGCCGCGACGACGGCGAGGGACACGGCGACGGAGCGTCCGCGCAGCAGCCGTAGCGCCAGCGCGCCCAGCAGACCGGCCGCCGCGGCGCCGAGGAACGCGAACAGGGCTATCAGCAGTGCGTCATGCATGGCGGTCAGCCCTCGTGCCGCGCGGTCTCGGACGGGGCGTCGAAGCGGTAGCCGACGCCCCAGACCGTCTGGATGAGGCGCGGCGCGCCCGGATCGTCCTCGATCTTGCCGCGCAGCCGTCGCACATGGACGGTGACGGTGGACAGATCGCCGAAGTCCCAGCCCCAGACGTCCCGCATCAGCTCCTCGCGGGTGCAGGCCACACCGGGGTTCCGCAGCAGATGGGCGAGCAGGTCGAACTCGCGCAGAGTGAGGGCGAGTTCACGGCCGTCCCGGGTGACCCGGCGGGCGGCGGGATCCAGGGTGATCCCGGCGCGCCGGAGCACCCGGTCCGGCCGGGCGGGACCGCCGCCCGCGCCGCCGGGCGCCCCAGCGGGCGCCCCGCCGAGGGGAACCGCACGCGGGCCGGTCCGGCTGCGGCGGAGTACGGACTCCACGCGCAGCACCAGTTCGCGCGGGCTGAACGGCTTGGTCACATAGTCGTCCGCGCCGATCTCCAGGCCGAGGATCCGGTCGTCCTCGTCACCGCGCGCGGTGAGCATGATGACCGGCACCGGCCCCTTGTCGCGGAGGGCGCGGCACACCTGGAGTCCGTCCATGCCGGGCAGCATCAGATCGAGGACGACCAGATCGGGCCAGCGGGCGGCGGCACGCGCGAGCGCCTCGGGGCCGTCGGCGGCCCGGTCGACGTCATAACCGGCGCGGTCCAGGTATCCGGCGACGACCTCGGCGACGGTCGGGTCGTCGTCCACCACGAGAACCCGGCCGGGGGTAGGGGTCTGCTGCATGCCCCCACCCTCGCACCGGGCCGGACCCGGGCCCACCCCGGGGCGGGCGGGGACGGGGTGGCGTCCGTGTTTCGTAAGGACACGAAGTCCGAAATGCCGCTTTGTTCTTCGTAGTGTGGAGCGCGTGAGACCTGCGATCCCTCCCCGTGCCGACGTTCCCCGAGCCGACGTCCCCCGTGCCGATGTTGTCCTGCCGTGCCTGGACGAGGCCGCCGCCCTGCCCTGGGTGCTGGCACGCATCCCCGACGGCTGGCGCGCCATCGTCGTCGACAACGGCTCCACCGACGGTTCGGCCGCCGTCGCCCGCGCCCATGGCGCGACCGTCGTGCACGAACCCCGCCGTGGCTTCGGAGCGGCCTGCCACGCCGGACTGCTCGCCGCCGAGGCGGAGTTCGTCTGCTTCTGCGACTGCGACGCCACGCTCGACCCCGGGCTGCTGACCGGCTTCGTGACCACCCTCGCCGAGGGCGGTGCGGACCTGGTGCTCGGACGCCGCCGTCCGCAGGGGCCGGGCGCCTGGCCGGTGCACGCCCGGCTCGGCAACCTCGCCCTTGCCCGGATGCTGCGCCGCCGGACCGGCCTCGGGCTGCACGACCTCGGCCCGCTGCGGGCCGCACGGCGCGAACCGCTGCTGGACCTCGACCTCACCGACCGGCGCAGCGGCTATCCGCTGCAAATGGTGGTGCGGGCGTCCGACGCGGGGTGGCGGATCGAGGAACGCGATGTGCCGTATCTGCCGCGCGCGGGGAGGTCGAAGGTCACCGGCACCTGGCGGGGCACCTGGCACGCGGTCCGCGATATGCGGGCGGTGCTGCGGCAGCCTGCCGCGTCCGGCATCGGCGCGAACGGCCGGGCGGGGGCGGCCCGTTGAGCCCCGCGCGGAACGGGGCGGGAGGGGGGATCACCCTGCTCGTCATCGCCAAGGAGCCGGTGGCGGGCCGGGTGAAGACCCGGCTCACTCCCCCGTACACCCCGGCGGAGGCCGCCGCACTCGCCGAGGCCGCCCTCACCGACACCCTGCGGGCCGTGGCCGAGATGCCCGCGCGGCGCAGGGTGCTGGCGCTCGACGGCCGTCCGGGGAGCTGGCTGCCACCGGGCATCGAGGTCGTGCCGCAGTGCGGCGGCGGTCTCGACGAGCGGCTGGCCGGCGCGTTCGAGGGCTGCCGGGGACCCACCCTGCTGGTCGGCATGGACACCCCGCAGATCACCCCCGCCCTCCTCGCCCCGGTGCTGGACGCCGACGGCTGGACCGGCTGCGACGCCTGGTTCGGCCCGGCCGCCGACGGCGGCTTCTGGGCCCTGGGGCTGGCCGAACCGGACCCCGGGCTGCTGCGCGGAGTGCCGATGTCCACCGCCACCACCGGTGCCGTACAACGGCGTCGGCTCACCGACGCCGGGCTGCGGGTACGCGATCTGCCGACGCTGCGCGACGTCGACACGGCGAGCGACGCCCTCAAGGTGGCGGCCGCCGCCCCGGGTGGCCGGTTCGCCCGCACCCTCGCCCGGCTGTCGGCACGGGCGGCCACCCGATGACCGCGGCCGGGTCCATACGGAACGGGGCGGCGACGGACACCGCACTGCGCGAGCGGTTCACCGGCTCCAACGGCCGGGGAAACCCCGCCTCCTGGCGTGCCGACCCCTATACGCGGGCGCTGCGCGCCGGACGCGGACCGCTGTTCCTGCGCCGTGCCGACGGGTCCCTGCTGCCGCTGGAGGTCGAACGCTGGTGCGCGGACGCCGACGCCGCCGACCGCACCGTGCTGAAGCGGTGCCGGGGCTCCGTCCTCGACATCGGCTGCGGCCCCGGACGGCTGGTGGTCGCGCTGGCCCTGCTCGGCCGTCCCTGCCTGGGCATCGATGTGAGCCGCGCGGCGGTCGCCCGCACGGTCGGGGCGGGCGGCCCGGCCCTGTGCCGCTCGGTGTTCGAGCCGCTGCCGGGTGAGGGGCGCTGGGGTACGGCGCTGCTGATCGACGGCAACATCGGCATCGGCGGCGATCCGCGAGCCCTGCTCACCCGAGTCGGCCAGGTCCTCGCCCCGGACGGACTGCTGCTGGTGGAAGTGGCGCCGGAGGACATCGACGAACGGGTCCGGGTACGGGTGGACGACGGACGCGGCGGCGTCGGCACGGACTTCCCCTGGGCCCGGGTGGGCACCCCGGCCCTGCTGCGCCACGCCCGCGCGGCGGGCTGGACCGCCGTCGAGCGCTGGTCGGCGCTCGACCGCGACTTCGTGGCCCTGCGCCGCGCGACGCCCGGCCCCCGCGCGGCCACCGAACGCTGAGCCCTGTCCGGCCCCGCGACTCCGGTCGGCGGTGCGGTGTCCTCCCACCCGCACGGCCGACCGGCCTATGGCCGCCCCTCCGGCCCACGTTCGGGTACGCGCCCGGGTGGCTCGTCCATCGCGGCACGCATGGCCCATGGCACGCGGCCCCGCATACGCCCGCTCACCCGGACCGCCCGGCCGCTACCACGGCCTCCGGCCCACCGCCCCGGCCCGCCTGTCGCCTGTCGCCCGGTCGTGGCGCGGCCACCACCAAACCCCGACCCCACCGCCCGTTCCGAAGCGCGTTGCCCACGGCGCACGTTCGCCACCGCACGCGGGTGCCCCGCCCGTCGCGGCGTGCGGAGCCCACGGCGCGCGACCGCATACGACTGCCCCCGCCGAAGCGCCCGAACCGCTACCACGGCCTCCGGCCCACCGGAGGTACCCGGCCCCACCCGTCGCGCCACGCTGACGGACGGTCCCGTCGACAGCGAACGCCCGAAGCGCACCCCACCACGTACCGCAGGCGCACCGCCTCCCCGCAGCAGGCAAGCGCCCGCCCGCGCCCCCGCCGGACGGCGGGGCGGCGCGGGCGGGCGCTGCGTCACAAGGGGCCAGGAGCCGTCAGCGGCTCACCTCCGGCGCGCGGTCGGGGCGTTCGCGCCACCGCCGCAGGGCCAGCCACAGGGCCGACACGGCGAACAGCACCGCGGTGATCAGCAGCCAGCGCCGCAGGAAGACATCGGCCGACAGCCCGGTCGAGCGTTCGTAGCGCCGTGTCTGCTCGCCCAGGATCAGCGGGAACCAGACCAGCAGCAACAGCCCGGAGACGAAGGCGGGTACCCGGATGTGGTTGATCCAGACGGCGGGAGCGGGCAGGACCGCGCTGACCGCCCGGTCGGCGAGCGCGTACAGCGGCAGCAGCACCAGGTCGTGCAGAAGGGCCGCGCCCACGATCCAGAGCGCGATGCCGAACCAGTCGCCGCTCAGCAGCCGGACACCGGCGTAGGCGGTCAGCGCGAAGGAGCACAGCAGCAACAGCAGATGCCACGGGGACGCCCCGTAACGGCCCCTCACAGCGTCTCCCCGAAGCTCAGCCGCCCGACCCACTTGGTGTTCTGCACACCCGGCGCGCCGGGGACGATGATGCGCGCGGGATAGCCGTGATCCGGTGACAGATCCGCGCCGTTGACCTTCAGGGCGAGCAGTGAGCGCGGGTCGCGGACCTGGTTGTCGCGCAGGGCGACGGTGCGGAAGGAGCCGTGCCGCTGTACGGACTCCACCAGGACGCCCGGCGGTCGGTCGCGGTGGCCGACGAGCGCGGCGAGGTCGGCCAGCCGTACCCCCTCCCACCGCTGGTCGGGGGTGGACCAGCCCTCCACACAGGCGATGGGCAGCTGTGCGCCGTGCTGAGGCAGCCGCAGTACCTGCTGCCGGGTGAGGACGAGTTCGCGGTCCCCGCCGCGTACCACCAGCCGCCAGTCGGAGCCCATGTCGCGGGCGCGGATCCCGACGGCCGCGGCGGTCTTGTTGATCTGGAAGCCGTTGGGGCCGCGGCCGGGTTCGCGGTTGTGCGGGGCGAGCAGCGCGGTCTCGCGCAGCGGGCCGCCGATGCTCTGGCCCGCCGTCACCACCAGCAGGGCGGCCGACCCGGCGCCGACCATCCCGAGCGCACCGCGGCGCGACATCGTGGGCGGGGCCGGGTCGGGGCTCACCAGACCGGTGTCGTCGGGCGGTTCGGGCCGGGTGCGGGAGACCGGCGTACGCAGCTCCGCCCGCAGATCACGGCCCTTCAGCGCACGCACCATCCGGGGGAAGCGCAGGGCCACATGGACGACAACAGCGGCCATGAAGATCCACGCGCCGTAGAAGTGCAGCGGGTAGAAGGAGCCCGGGAAGATGTAGTCCAGCTGGACGTTGAGCACCCCGGTGGCGAATTCGAAGAGCCCGCCGCCCACCAGCGCCAGCAGTGAGAGCCGCTCCAGCCCGTGTGCCACGGAACGCACCGGAGGGCGCTCGAAGAGCTTGGGGATGACCGACCAGAGCTTCGCGAGCAGGACGGGGACGAGCACGATACCGAGCGTGACGTGGACCCCCTGGTTGACGCGGTAGATCCAGGAGGGGTGCGTCGGCCAGGAGAAGAGGTAGAAGCCGAGCAGCCCCTTGTCCGGTGTCTTGTCGTTGACCGGGGACAGATCGGGGTTGTAGGCGGCGTACGACAGCAGACCGGTCACGAAGAGCACGGGGATGCCGACGAGCAGCACCAGGCCGAAGACGGAGGTCAGCCAGGGGCCGCGCAGGGGGCTCCGCCACGGGGTGCGGCGCCCGCGGCCGAGGTGGGGAGGGTTGCTCATGGCTCGACCGTAGGGCCGCTCGGGCGCTTTCCGGGGGCTTGGACCGATGACAAAAGTCTGACGTCAGGGCCGTCGGCTCCGAGCGTGCCGCCAGGATCTGACGGTTCGATGACAAGGCGCGCCGCGACCGCCCGACGCCCGGTCCCGCGACTTAGCGTGACGTCGTGAAACTCCCTCTCCGCACCGTGAAATTCCCCCTCCGCACCATGAAACTCCCCGTCCGCACCGCCGGCGAGCCCCGTCCCGCCGCGGACCCCGGGCGGGCCGGCCGCCGCCCGGATGTGCTGACCGCCGTGGCGGGCGCCGTCCTCTTCGCGGTGGCCGCCGTCGTGGGCACCCTGATCCAGCGCGCCGACCACTCCCTGTACGTCGACTGGGCACCGCTGTACGCCGACTGGCTGCCCCATGTGGGGCCCGGTACACCCGCCGCCCTGACCGTCGCCGTGGCCGTCGTCGTCCACGGGCCGCGGCTGGCGCTGCGGCTGCCGTGGCGCGGGCTGCTGGCGGCGGTGTGGGGGACGGCCATGGTGTGGACATGGTCGCTGGCGCTGGTCGACGGCTGGGGCCGGGGCGTGGCCGAGCGGCTGACCCAGCGCCATGAGTATCTGCGCGGGGTGGACCGGTTCGATGACATCGGCGCGGCGCTGCGCGGGTTCACCGATCACATCCTGCTGACCCAGCCCGACCACTGGCCGGCGCATATCGCGGGCCATCCGCCGGGCGCGGTGCTCACCTTCGTCGGGCTGGACCGGCTGGGCCTGGGCGGCGGGGCGTGGGCGGGGACGTTCTGCGTCACGGCGGGGAGCTCGGCGGCGGCCGCGGTGCTGGTCGCCCTGCGCGCGCTGGGCGAGGAACGGGCGGCGCGCACCGCCGCGCCGTTCCTGGTGCTGGCCCCGACGGCGGTGTGGGTGGGGGCCTCGGCGGACGGCTACTTCGCGGCCGTGGCGGCGTGGGGGCTGGCGCTGCTGGCGCTGGCGGCGCGGCGTACGGTGCGCGCCCCGGGGGCCGTGGCGCTGGCGGCGGGGCTGCTGCTGGGGTTCACCGCGTATCTCTCGTACGGGCTCACCCTGCTGGCGCTGCCCGCCCTGGCCGTGCTGGTGCTCGCCCGTACGGCCAAGCCGCTGCCCTGGGCGCTGGCCGGAGTGGTCGCGGTGGCGGGTGTGTTCACGCTGTCCGGGTTCGCGTGGTGGGAGGGGTACGACCTGCTGGTGGACCGCTACTACCAGGGCGTCGCCGCGGACCGGCCGTACGCCTACTGGGTGTGGGCCAATCTCGCCGTCGCGGGAGTCGCCGCCGGTCCGGCCTGTGTGGCCGGGGCGCGCCGGGTGGCGGTGGCCGCCCCGGGTGCGGTACGGCGGCTGCGCGGCGGCGGCTCGGGCGCGCCGGACGGTCTGGTGGTGCTGACCTTCGCCGCGCTGCTCGCGCTGACCGTCGCCGATCTGTCCGGTATGAGCAAGGCGGAGACCGAGCGGATCTGGCTGCCGTTCCTCCTCTGGCTGCTGCCCGGGGCCGCGTTGCTGCCCGTGCGGGACCGGCGTCATTGGCTCATGGTCCAGGCCGCGGTGGCACTTCTCATCAACCATCTGCTGCTGACCGGATGGTGAGGTGACCGATGTGAAAGGCACGTGATATTTCTGTGATACTAGAGCGGGGGTTACATCTGGACTGGTGCTGGGGGCGGGCCCGTTGAAGGCGCTGAAGATCATGAAGGCGTGGAAGGTTTTGAACGCGCGGAGCGCCCACGGCGTGGTGGGGCCCCTCGGAGCACTCACGGCTGTGGCGGTCGTCGTGGCGCTACTCATAGCCCTGACCTCGCGCGGAGACACGGGGGACACACGGGACGGAGACCTCCCGGCGGCCGCCGCCTCCCCGAGGCCGGACCGTCTGCCCAAGGAGGCGAAAAAGAAGAAGGAGAAGTACGCCGACTGGGACGGCAAGGTCAAGGTCCTCGGTGACGGCTCCACTTCCTACACCGGCCCGCAGCCGAAACAGCTGAAGCCGCGGAAGCTCAAACCGGGCGAGAAACCGCCGCAGTTCGTGGTGTTCTCCTGGGACGGGGCGCTGGAGGGAGACGACCATCTCTTTTCGCGTTTCCGTCGGGTCGCCAAGGAGAGCAATGCCACGATGACGTTCTTCCTGAGCGGTATGTATCTGCTGCCCAAGTCGAAGAGCGATCTGTACCGGCCGCCGCAGCACAAGCAGGGGTCGGCCGCCATCTCCTTCCCCACCGACGAGCACATCCGGGAGACGCTGGAACAGCTGCGCGGCGCCTGGCAGGAGGGCAATGAGATCGGCTCCCACTTCAACGGCCATTTCTGCGGCACCAAGGGCGGCGAGGACTGGACCACCGAGGAGTGGAAGAGCGAGACCGAGCAGGCGTATTCGTTTGTGAAGAACTGGAAGACCAACACCGGCTTCTCCGACATCAAACCGCTGCCCTTCGACTACGACGTGGAGCTGACGGGCGGGCGCGCGCCGTGCCTGGAGGGACAGAAGAATCTGCTCCCGGCGATCAAGTCGCTCGGCTGGCGCTATGACGCCAGTTCACCGGGCGACTTCCAGATATGGCCTTCGAAGCTCAACGGCATCTGGAACTTCCCGCTTCAGCTGGTGCCGTACCCGGAGACCGAGAAGCAGGTCCTGTCGATGGACTTCAACTTCCTCGACAAACAGTCCGGCGACAGCACCGAGGGCGATCCGTCGAAATACGCGGAGTGGGAGCGGCTGACCCGCCAGGCCTATATGAACGGCTTCGAGCGCGTCTATCACGGCAGCCGCGCCCCGCTGTTCATCGGAAACCACTTCGAAACCTGGAACGGCGGCATCTATATGAAGGCCATCGAGGACGTGATGCGGAACGTCTGCCGTCGTGACGGTGTGCGGTGTGTGTCGTTCAAGCAGCTCGCCGACTGGCTCGATGTGCAGGACCCGGCAGTACTGGCAAAACTGCGGATGCTGGATTCCGCGGAATCCCCGGACTGGCGCACCTTCACCAGGAAATAGCCGGTCCGGCCTCTTCTCCTCCCGCACCCCCGGGGAATCCGCCCCGGGGGTGATCGCGTCTCATTCGCGGGCGGCAGCTGTCATATAGCGCGTCCAGATGGACAGCGGATAGGTGTCCACCGAGGGGACCGCACCCGCCCCGCCCAAGTCCTCGAGCGGCAACAGCTCCTGGGTCTTGGGGTCCACCCGCGACAGCGACACCGCCGTGGACAGCTTCTTGGTGTAGCCGACGAACCAGGCCGAGGTGCCGTCCTGCGCCATCCCGCGCTTCCCGGCCACATCGGATCCGGCCGTGCCGGCCGCGTGCGCCGAGCCCGTCCCGCTCTGGACGGCGCCGCGCAGCGCGTCGTCCACCTGGTTCGCGACCGTCTCGCTGAACGCCCGCTGGGTACGGTCCTTCCGCAGCTGGAACTTCTCCCCGTTTCGGGTGAGTCCGCTGACCGAGTACGGCGGGGCGTGCATGCCCTTGGCGGCGAACGTCCCGTAGGCGCTGGCCATCCGGATGGAGCTGGGGGTGGCGGTGCCGAGCGAGAACGCGGGCACCCGGGCACCGAAGCTGCTGGGCAGCATCCCCGCGTCGATGGACGCCTGACGAACCCGGTCCAGGCCGACGTCCATACCGAGCTGCATCATCGGGGTGTTGATCGACTGCACGATCGCCTGACGCAGGCTGACCTGCCCAAAGGACTTGTCACCGTCGTTGGCCGCCCGCACGATCTTCCCGCTGCGGTCCCAGTACGGCCCCTCGGGCGTCCGTACGGCCACCTTGTTGTTGCCGTCGTAGAGGCTGGTGGGGGAGACGGGCTTACGCGGGCGGTCGCGGTCGAGCAGTACCCCGTCGCGCAACGCGGCGGCGTAGACGAACGGGGTGAAGGCCGTACCGGCGGGCACATTGGAGGCGTTGGCGTCGTTGAACCCCTGCTCCAGATAGCCCGGACCGCCGTACAGCGCGGCGATCCTGCCGTCCGGTGCCACGGAGGCGGCGCCGATCCGCACATGGCGGTCGCCGCGCCGGTTCTTCGGATCGAACGAGGCGCGCGCCTTCTTCACGGCCTTGGCCAGCTCGTCCACCTTCGGCTTCTCGAAGGTGGTGTGGATCTGGTACCCGCCGAGATCGAAGTCGGCGTCGGAGACATCAGTGTGGGAACTGACATACACACGGGCGGTCTCCACCAGATATCCGACCTGTCCGGTCAGCCCCTCGGGTTTGGGCGGCGCCTTGGGCTCGGGGAACTTGGTGTACTTCGCGCGCTCTTCGGGTGAGAGCTTTCCGATCTCGACCATGCGGTCGAGCACCCACTTCCAGCGATCCACCACGCGCTGGCGGTTCTTCTCGCCGAGGGTGGGGTCCATTGACCCGGCGCCCTTGAGCAGTGAGGCGAGCAGCGCGCCCTCACTCGGATTCAGCCGCGAGACGTCCTTGCCGTAGTACGCGTAGGAGGCCCGCTGAATACCGTAGGTGCCACGGCCGAACCAGCTGGTGTTCAGATACCGCTCGAGAATCTCTTCCTTGCTCATCCGGTCGTCCAGCTTGATCGCGATGAACATCTCGGTGAGCTTGCGGGAGAACGTCTGGCGCTGATTCAGATAGGCGTTCTTCACATACTGCTGGGTGATGGTGGAGCCGCCCTGGGTCTCCCCGCCGGCCACCATCCGGGTCGCGGCACGCATCAGCCCAGCGGGAGAGACCCCGCTGTCGGAGTAGAAACTGGCGTTCTCGGCGGCCAGCACAGCCCATTGGACCTTTTCCGGCACCTTGTCGAGGGGGACCTCCTGGCGGTTGACCGGTCCGGTGCGGGCCATCTCGCTGCCATCGGCCCAGTAGTAGACATTGTCCTGCTGGGTGGCGAAGTCGTTCAGGTCCTTGGGTATGTCGGTCCGCATATAGAGAAAGCTCAGCAGCCCGGTCATGATTCCCAGACAGAAGAGGAAGAACAAGGACGTCTGACGCCATGACGGCAGCCAGCGCCACACCCCCCTCCGGCCCGCCCGGGGATAGTTCAGCCGGACGCTCCCCGCCGCCCAGCGACGCAGCAGCATGAGCCTGCGCCCCGAGGCGGCCAAACGACGACGGCGGCCCGGGAAAGCCGGTCCGCGGCGGATCTTCGGCGGAGCGGCACGGCGGTGCTTCCGGTGCTTCCCCGCCGCGTTGCTGTCGCTGCTGCCCTGCACTTCTTCCCCCACGCTCACTCCGCGCGCGGGCGCGGCACAAAGAGGTGACCTTCCATCCCCCAAGACCACACAATCCTATTTTCCCCTCCGAACACCTGTCGCCGCAGGGGGCCAAAATTTTGTAACAGTGACGGTATTCGGCAACTCGGGACGCCCGGTGACCATTCGCCCCACCCGGGCACCCCCGCCGCGTGGGCCCGGAGACGGGCGGCCAGGGCGGCCGGGCCGACCGCGCCCCCAGCCCCGGCGGCACCTCCCGGGGTGCACGTCAGAAGCTCAAATGAACCTCTGAACCGGACGGCCGGGGGATTCGTCCTCTCCCTGTGGGGTCATCACCCCGGCACGCGAGAACACACCGCGCGGAACGCGGGACGGAACGAGGAGGGGGAGCCATGGTGCGCCTCGGTACCGGAATCGGCTGGCGACCGGAAATCGCCGATGAGATCGCGGGACTGCCCGGCATCGACTGGGTGGAGGTGGTCGCGGAGAACGTCTGCCCCGGCCATATGCCCGACGCGCTGGAGCGGCTGCGCGAGCGCGGGACCACCGTGGTGCCGCACGGCGTCTCACTGGGCCTGGGCGGCGCCGAACCGCCCGACCCCGAGCGGCTCAAGGCCCTCGGCGAGCGGGTGGAGGCGTTGGGCGCGCCCCTGGTCACCGAGCACATCGCGTTCGTACGGGCCGGGGGCCCGCTGACCGCGTCACCCGTGATCGAGGCGGGCCACCTGCTGCCCGTGCCCCGCACCCGGGACGCGCTCGACGTGCTCTGCGAGAACGTCCGGATCGCGCAGGACGCCCTGCCGGTGCCGCTCGCGCTGGAGAACATCGCGGCGCTGATCTCCTGGCCCGGCGAGGAGATGACGGAGGGGCAGTTTCTGGCCGAGTTGGTGGAACGGACCGGGGTGCGGCTGCTGATCGATGTCGCCAATCTGCACACCAACCACGTCAACCGGGGCGAGGACCCGGCCAGGGCGCTGGACGAGCTGCCGACCGAGGCCATCGCCTATGTCCATGTGGCGGGCGGTGTGGAACGCGACGGGGTCTGGCACGACAGCCATGCCCACCCGGTGACCCAGCCCGTGCTCGATGTCCTCGCCGAGCTGTGCGCGCGGACCGTACCGCCCGGCGTACTGCTGGAGCGCGACGAGGACTTCCCGGCGGCCGAGGAGCTGACGGGCGAACTCGACGCGATCCGCGCGGTGACGGCGACCGGAACCGCGACCCCGTGCACCCCGGAGGCGTCCCCGGACGCTCCCCCGGTGACCGACGGCCCCGGCGAGGCCGCGCTCGACGCCGCCCGGCAGCGGCTCGCGCTCACCCAGACCTCCCTGCTGTCCGCCCTCGTCGCGGGCACTCCGGCCCCCGAGGGCTTCGACCGGCGGCGGCTGCGCGTCCAGAGCACGGCGCTGACGGCCAAACGGGCCTCGGTGATCGCCCATGTGGCGCCCGAGTTGCCGGAGATCCTGGGCGACGGATTCCGCCCGGCGTTCCTGTCGTACGCGGACCGCCGCCCGATGACCGGCGGCTACCGCCGCGACGCCCTGTCGTTCGCCGAGTACCTGCTCGCCGACGACCTGCCCCGGGACCCGGCGGCACGGCGGCGGCTGACCCAGTGGTGGAAGGAGCGGTCGGGGCCCGCCCCGCTGCCGGTGAACCCCGCGACGCGGTTCGCCCGCGCCCTGCGCCACGCGCTGAGCGGAAGGTGAGAGACATGGATACGACAGGGGTGCTGGTATACGCGGCGGTCGCGGTGTCTTCGGTGGCCCTCATCGTGGGTACCGTCCGCTCCCGCGGGGCGGCCGACGGCCAGGCGTACGCTCGGGCGCACGACGTCCTGGAGGCGGCGTTCCTGGCGGGCGGGCCCGGCCGGGTGGCGGACACCGTGATCAGCACGATGCACGAGGACGGACGGCTGGCGGTCGGCGGGCCCGGGGTGGTCTCAGTGCGGCAGCCGGTCGCGCACCACCCCGTCGAGAACGCGCTGCTCAGGTACTGCGCCCAGGCGCCGCACGGCGGACTGGCCCTGCTGCGCCGGAAGCTGATGCGCAGTTTGGAGGTGCAGGCGATCGGCGACGGGCTGGCGCGCCGCGGGCTGATGGTGCGGCCCGAGGCCACCCGCTTCTGGCGGCGCTGGGCCATCACGCAGATCGTGGCCAGCTGGTCGGGGGTGCTGGTGGCCGGCTGGGCGACGTCGCAGCAGGACAGCGACAGCTTGCAGGAGCTGCCGTTCATCGTCGAGGTCCTCCCCGCGCTGTTCCTCGGCTTCGTGATCGGCGGGGCCTGCGCGACCGCGAGCAAGCGCCGGGTGACCGGCGCCGGACGGCGGGCGCTTCGGACGTACACCGCGGACGTCTCGACCACTCCCACGACCGCCGCCCTGCCGGACCACCACCCGGGGCAGTTCGGACCGGGGGACCCCGGACCGGGCCATCACTACGGGTACGCCACCCAGGCCGCGGCCGCCGTGGCGGTCGCGGTCGCGCTGGGCGGCGCGGCCGCCCTGGCCGAGGACCAGGCGCTGCGGGACCAGTTGCTGGAGGCGAACAGGACGTCGGGCAGCGTGCCGGGGTCCTCCAGCGGGGACGCTCCCTCCTCGGACTCCTCCGGCGGCTCGTGGTGCGGCGGGGGCGGCTCCGGCTGCGGCGGTTCGTCCTGCGGCAGCGGCTCGTCGTGCGGCGGGGGCGGAGGTTCCAGCTGCGGCGGTGGATCCAGCTGCGGTGGTGGTTCCAGCTGCGGTGGAGGCGGGGGCTGCGGGGGTGGCGGCGGAGGCTGCGGCGGCGGCTGAGCCGTCCGGAGCCGCGCGGAGCGGTCACCGCAAGGGGAGCGGAAACCGCCCCTCCCGTTCCACATCGTGAAAACTGTGGCGCACACGCGCCAGGTCCAGTAGAAACTCGGCCATGCTGTGGGTCCCGTTCCTGCTCGTCGCCTGGGGTGTCGCGGTCGTCAGCTGCGCCCGGCTGTGCCGGGCAGCGGTCGCCGCCGCCCATCCCCTGGATCCCGACCCGGCCGTGCGCTCGGCGGCGTTGGGCCTGTACGAGACGGCCTTTCTGGCGGGCGGCCCGCACCGGGTCGGCGATCTCGCGCTGCTGACGATGTACCGCGAGCGACGGCTGCTGCTCGCGCACACCGGCTGGGTCACGGTCGTGGACCCCGAGGGCCGGAACGATCTGGAGCGCTCGGTGATCTCCGCGATAGGTCCGGAGGGCCAGTCGCCGGTACCGGCCGTCCGGACCGCCCTCGCCGCCACCGAACCGGTACGGGCGCTGGCCGACCGGCTGGTGGGCGCCGGGCTCGCGGTCTCCGCCGCCGAGCGGTCGAACGTGGCGTCCGCGGTGCGGCAGGTCGGGGCGGCGTGTGCGCTGGTCCTGCTGTCGGCGGCGGGCGCGTTGCTGCTGGTGCCGCCCGCACCGGGGCACGGGCCGGTGGCCGCGTGGTTCGTGCTGCCGCTGGTCCTCACCGCGAGCTGTCTGGTGATCGCCCGGGTCGAGGTGCATCCCTACTCGCGGTGGGCGTCCCCGGCCGGACAGCAGCTCCTGGGCCGGATCGACATCCCGCCGCGGCGGGCCCCCGCCCGGCGTGGCGGCGGCGCGGCCGACGCCGGAGGTGACGACGGTGAGCTGCTCACCGCGGTCGCGGTCCACGGCACCGCCGCGCTCTCCGACCCCGCGCTGCGCGCGGCGCTGAAGGCGCATTGGGGTCAATGACCCCGACACCGCCGCGCGGTGCTTTACACAGCCAACAACCCCACGAAATATGCCTTTTATCGCGTAACGCATCATCGCGCACCGCGGAAAGGGATGGCTTGTGAGAGCAGCAGCGCTGTACGGCATCCTCGGACCGCTGTCCCTGTCGCTCGGGATGACCGCGCTTCTCGCCACCCCCGCCACCGGCCGTCCGCTGGCCGCGCCCGCCGGACCGCACACCACCGGCGCCACGGCCGCCACCGGCGCCACAGCCGCCACCGCCGGCACGGCCGGCACCGCCGTCGTCCAGGCCCGGGCCGCCGCGCCCGCCGGGACCGCCACCGCCGTGGCCGCCGCCACTCCGCTCGCCGCCGCGCCCGCCTGGTCCACCTCACCCGCCTCCCCCGCGCTGGCCGCGGCTCCCCTCGGCCGTGCGGCCGAGGCCCAGGGCGTGGCGCTCGCCGCCCGGCGGGCCGCGGTCCGCGGGATCGACTTCGGCCGCTGCCCCCGCGCCGAGCAGCTGACCGCCCCGATCACCTGCGGCACGGTCTCGGTCCCGCTGGACTACGCCCGGCCCGACGGCCCGAAGATCTCGCTCACCGTCAGCCGGGTGCGCGCCACCGGACCCAAGGCCCGGCGCCAGGGGGCGCTGGTCTACAACCCGGGCGGACCCGGCGCCTCCGGAATGGCCTTCCCCTCGTACGCGACCGAGGAGGAGTTCCGGCGGGTGGCGAAGGCGTACGACTTCGTCGGCTACGCACCCCGCGGGGTCGGCCGCTCCGCACCGCTGTCGTGCCAGTCGCCCACGGCCTTCGCCAAGGCGCCCACCAGCTCCCCGCCCCGTCCGTCGGCGGGCTTCAAAAAGCGCATGGTGGCGCGGGCGCGGGCGTACGCCCGGGGTTGCGCCCGCCGCGCGGGGTCCGCGCTCGCGCACTACAGCACCCTCAACAACGCCCGCGACCTCGATGTCCTGCGCGCCGCGCTCGGCGAGCGGCGGCTGACGTTCATGGGCGCTTCGTACGGCACGTACTACGGCGCGGTGTACGCCACGCTGTTCCCCGGCCATGTGCGCCGGATGGTCTTCGACAGTGTGGTCAACCCCGACCCCTGGCAGATCTGGTACCGCAACAACCTCGAGCAGTCACTCGCCTTCGAGCACCGCTGGCGGGACTGGCGCGCCTGGGTGGCCCGTCATGACGGCGTCTACCACCTCGGCACCACCGCGGAGCGGGTGCTCGCCTCGTACGAGAAAGCGCGGGCGCGGCTGACGCGGGAGCCCGCGGGCCCGGTGGGCACCGCCCAGCTCCAGCACGCGTTCCTGCGGACCGGCTACAACGACGCCTACTGGGACCCGAGCGCCCGGGCGCTGGCCGCCTATCTGCGCGGCGATCCCACCCCGCTGGCCGACCTGGCCGCGCCGGACCCCGCCACGGCGGCGGACGAGGAGAACGGCAACGCCGTCTACACGGCCGTGGAGTGCAATGACGCCCCCTGGCCGCGCACCTGGTCCACCTGGGACCGCGACAACACCGCGCTGGCCCGCCGGGCGCCGTTCGAGACCTGGGACAACGTCGCGATGAACCTGCCGTGCGCGTACTGGCCGCTGGGCCACCAGCGCCCCGTTGACATCGGCATCGGCCTCGGCACCGGACCGGGCCGCGGCACCCTGCCGCCGGTGCTGCTGCTGTCCGCCGAGCGTGACGCGGCCACCCCCTACGCGGGGGCGAAGGAGCTGTGGCGGCGGCTGCCCGGCTCCTCCCTGGTGACCGAGCGGAACGCGGGGACGCACGGACTGTGGGGCGGCCCCAACACCTGCGTCAACCGACATGTCAACACCTATCTGCTGACCGGGAAGACCCCCGGCCGGAGCGCCGACTGCGCCGCCCGCGCGGAGCCGGAACCACGGCCGGAAGCGGCCCCGCTGCCCGACTCCGGCAAGCAGCCCGCCGCGCTGCCCGGGACCCCGTGAGGCCCTGACGCTCCGGTCGCCCGGCACCCCTCGGGTGCCGGGCGCGGTGCGGGTGGCGCCGTCAGGCGAGCCCGGCGACCAGCTCGGAGACCTCCTTGCGCCGTCCGGTGTAGAACGGCACCTCCTCGCGCACATGGCGGCGCGCCTCGGAGCCGCGCAGATGGCGCATGAGGTCGACGATGCGGTGCAGCTCGTCCGCCTCGAAGGCGAGGATCCACTCGTAGTCGCCGAGCGAGAAGGAGGCGACGGTGTTGGCGCGCACGTCCGGGTAGCCGCGCGCCATCTTGCCGTGGTCGGCGAGCATCGCGCGGCGCTCCTCGTCGGGCAGCAGATACCACTCGTAGGAGCGCACGAAGGGGTAGACGCTGACGTAGTCACGCGCCCGCTCGTCCGCGAGGAAGGCGGGGATGTGCGACTTGTTGAACTCCGCCGGGCGGTGCAGCGCCATGTTCGACCACACCGGCTCCAGCGCCCGCCCCAGCCGGGTGCGGCGGAAGAGGTTGTACGCCTCCTGGAGGGCGTCGGAGGTCTCCGAGTGCCACCAGATCATGATGTCCGCGTCGGCCCGCAGCCCGGAGACGTCGTAGGTGCCGCGCACGGTGACATCCTTGGCGGCGAGCTGGGCGAAGAGCTCCTCGACCTCATCGGCGTAGCCAGTACGGTCCTCCGGCAGTACATCGCGCAGCCGGAACACCGACCACAGGGTGTAGCGGATGACCTCGTTGAGGTCCTTGGCCTTTTTGCCGGCGTGGGGAGTCTTCTCAGGAGCAGCAGTCATACTCCCTATTCTCGCTCTCGGCGTCCGCCGCCCGGCCCCAGGGTGGCCCCGAGGTGATCGAGCAGCTCATCGGCCGCGCGGCGGGCGCTCGCGATGCAGGCGGGGATGCCGACGCCGTCGTAGACCGCGCCGCACACACCCAGCCCCGGCAGCTTGGCGACCTCCGCACGGATCCGCGCGACCCGGTCCAGATGGCCCACGGGGTACTGGGGCAGTCCGCCGTCCCAGCGGTCGACCCGGGCCGCGACGGGCCGGGCGGCCAGGCCGACCGCCTCGCCGAGATCCGCGAGCGACAGCCCTACCAGATCGGCGTCGTCGCGCTTCAGGTCGTCCTCGTCCCCAAACCGCCCGATCGAGGTACGCAGGAGGAACAGCTCGGGGTCCGTGTCCCGCAGCCAGCCCCATTTGCGGCTGGAGAAGGTGGCCGCCTTGATCGTGTGACCGTCGACGGGTGGCACCAGGAAGCCGCTGCCCCGGGCGTGCGCGTCCACGTCCGCCCGGCGGAAGGCCATGGTGACCAGTGCCATGGAGGCGTAGTCGACGGTGGCCAGCTCGGCGGAGGCGGCCGGGGAGTCGGCGGCGAGCAGCCGCGCGGCGGCGGGTGCGGGGGCGGCCAGCACCACCGCGTCGGCGATGATCGCGCCGCTGTCGGTGGCGACGGTCCAGCCGTCGGCGGTCCGCCGCAGCTCCCGTACGGGGGTGTGGGTGCGGATCTCGCCTCCCGCCGCGCGCACCGCGTCGGCCACCGCGAGCGGCAGCCGGCCGATGCCGCCCTCGATGCCCATGAAGACCGGGCCGCCCTGGCGACTCGCCGCCCGCTCGACCAGCTCCCGTACGCCCTCGGTCAGCGGGCGGTCGGAGCGGGCCAGTTCGAAGAGGGTGGGCACCGAGGCCCGCATCGAGGTGCGGTAGACATCGCCCGCGTACACCCCGCCGAGCAGCGGCTCGACGAGCCGGTCGACGACCTCCCGGCCGAGCCGCGCGGCGATGAACTCGCCGAGCGCCACGTCCTCGCCGACCTCCGTGGCCGGCAGGGTCTCCTCCTGGGCGATCCGCGCGAGCCCGTCGTCCGAGACCACCCCGGAGGCGGCCAGCGGAGCGAGATCCCCGGGCACGCCCATCAGATGCCCCTTGGGCAGCGGCCGCAGCTCGCCGCGCGTCCACAGGGAGGCGTTCGCGGTCGCCGGGGGCTGAAGCCGTTCACCGATGCCGACCGCGCGCGCCAGCTCCACCGCCTCCGGCCGCCGGGCGAGCATCGACTCGGCGCCGAGGTCCACGGGAACACCCTCGACCTCCCCCGCCAGCAGCTTGCCGCCGAGCCGCTCCGACGCCTCCAGGACGGTCACCCGCGCCCCGGCCGCCAGCAGCCGGTGGGCCGCCGCCAGACCGGAGATTCCACCGCCGATGACGACCACATGACCGGTACGCCCCGCCCCAGGGGTGCTCGCTGCGCTCATGCCCCCACTGTCTCAGACCCCGGTCCCGGGCCGCGGGGCGCGGGTGGCTCCGGGGAACCCGTCCCGAGCGGACGGTAGGCGGCGGCGACGGCCAGGTCGGCTTCGATCCGGGCGGCGGCGGCGCGCAGCGCCGGGAGGAGTTCACGGCGGGTGCTCTCCACGGTGCCGCGACCCGCGTGGGTCGCCACGTTGAGCGCGGCCGCCACCCGCCCGTCCGCGCCCCGTACGGGCACGGCGAGCGACCGCAGCCCCTCCTCCAACTCCTCGTCCACCAGCGCGTATCCGTCGGCCGCCGTCCGCTCCAGCAGACGGGCCAGTTCGGGCACGGCGGTCACGGTGTGCCGGGTCAGCGGCTCGGGGGCCGCCCCCGCGAGATACGCGGCGCGGGCCCGCTCGTCAAGACCCGCGAGCAGCACCCGCCCCATGGACGTGGCATAGGCGGGGAAGCGGGTGCCGATGGTGATGTTGACGCTCATGATGCGTACGGTGGGCACCCGGGCGATGTACCGGATGTCGCCGCCGTCGAGCACGGCCAGGGACGCCGACTCCTGGACGGTGCGGACCAGTTCGCGCAGATGCGGCGCGGCCAGGTCGGTGAAGGTGAGGTCGGCCAGGGGCGCGTAGCCGAGCTCCAGCACCTTCGGCAGCGGCCGGAAGCCCCGGTCGTCGGCCGCGGCGTAGCCCAGCTCGACGAGGGTCAGCAGCGAACGGCGGGCGGTGGCCCGCGGCAGCCCGGTGGCCCCGGCGACGGCGGTGAGGGCGAGCCCGCCGGTGGCGGCGTCGGCCGTGCCCAGGGCCCGCAGGACGGCGAGCCCCCGGGCGAGGGACTGGAGGAACCCGGCCCCCAGCTCCCGTTTGACCGCCCGCGCGGGGTCCTCCCCCGGGGCGCCCACCGGGCCGGACGGCGCCACCTCACCCCTCCCCCGCGGTGCGGCCAACGCCGCCTCCATCGCCGGGAGTTCGGCCCGCAGCGGGTCCAGGACGGCGCCGCGCAGCGCCGCGGCGTCGTGGCGGCTGGTGTGGCTGACCACGTTGACCGCGCAGACGGTACGGCCCGCCGCGTCCCGGACCGGTACCGACACCGCCACCAGGCCCGGTTCGATCAGCTGGTCGTCGATGGACCAGCCGTCGCGGGCCGCGGCCTCGGCGCGGGCCTCGAAGTCGCCGTCCGCGGTGGACGACCGGAGGGGCGGGACGGCCGGGAAGGCGGTGTTCAGCGGATCAGCGGCGCGGCGGGCGTGCCAGGCGGCCCAGGCCGGCCCGTCCCAGCCCGCGGCGAAGAGCGCGCCCGGGGCGCAGCGCTCGGCGGGGAGCAGTTCGCCGATCCGGAAGGCGAGGGACATGGTGCGGCGACGCGTGGCCTGGACGACGAAGCGCACTCCGTCGCCGTCGGGCACGGCCACCGAGACCGATTCGTCCAGCCGGTCCGCGAGCCGTTCGGCGAACGGCCGCAGCGCGTCGGGCAGTCCGCAGGCCGCGAGATACGCGTTGCCCAGCTCCATCAGCCGGGCCGCGAGGCCGATGTCGCGCCCGTCGAGCGTGACGTACCCCAGCTGCTCGAGGGTGGCCACCACCCGGTCGACGACGGACCGGGCGAGCCCCGTACCACGGACGAGATCGCCGGGCCGGACGGTGGCGCGGCCCTCGTGCGCGGCCTGCCGGGTCAGCTCGCGCAGCACGGCGAGGCCGCGCTCGAGCGGCCCGACGGGGCCATTGACAGGCGGGGGCACCGGGCTGAGACTCACCATAAGCAGATTATGAACTAAATTTCACTGGGCGAACAAGAGCCGCGGCCGTCTCGCATCACACCGGCCCGGACGAAGGGACATCAGCGATGCGCACGACCGTCGGCATCATCGGCGCGGGCCCCTCCGGTCTGCTGCTCGCCCAGCTGCTGCACCGGGCGGGGATCGACTGTGTGGTGCTGGAGAGCCGGGACCGGGCCTACGTCGAGCAGCGCCAGCGGGCCGGGATCCTGGAGCAGGGCACGGTGGACGCGCTGCGCGCATGCGGCGCGGGCGCGCGGCTGGACCGCGAGGGGCTGATCCACCACGGCATCGAGCTGCGCTTCGAAGGCCGTCGGCACCGCATCGACTTCCCCGCGGCCACCGGCGGCCGGTCGGTGGCGGTCTACGCCCAGACCGAGATGGTCAAGGATCTGATCGCGCTCCAGCTGGGCGAGGACGGCGAGGCCGGACCGCCGCTGCTGTTCGGGGCGGAGGCGCTGGCCGTGGAGAAGGCGGACTCCGCCGCACCGGAGATCCGCTTCCGCCACGAGGGCCGCGAACGGACCCTGGTCTGCGAGGTCGTGGCGGGCTGCGACGGTTTCCACGGCATCGCCCGGCGTGCGGTCCCGGCCGAGCGGGTGCGCACCTTCGAGCGGACCTATCCGTACTCCTGGCTGGGGGTGCTGGCCGATGTGCCGCCGTCCTGCGAGGAGTTGATCTACGCCCGGCACCAGCGCGGCTTCGCGCTGCACAGCATGCGCTCCCCACAGGTCTCCCGGCTCTACCTCCAGGTGGACAACGGCACGGACCCCGCCGAGTGGTCTCATGAGCGGATCTGGGACGAGCTGAGCGTCCGTCTGGGCGCGGACGTGGACGGGGCCGGGCCGCTGGAGCGCGGCCCGATCACCGCCGTGTCGGTCACCCCGATGCGCAGCTTCGTCCAGGAGCCGATGCGCCACGGCAGCCTCTTCCTGGCGGGCGACGCGGCGCATATCGTGCCGCCCACCGGCGCCAAGGGGCTCAACCTGGCCGTCTCCGACGTCCTCACCCTGGCCCGCGCCCTCATCCACCGCCACAGCACCGGCTCCACCGAACTGCTGGACGGCTACTCCGAAACATGTCTGCGCCGGGTGTGGCAGGCCGAGCGCTTCTCGTTCTTCATGACGGACACCCTCCACCGGCGCCCGGACCAGAGCCCCTTCGAGGACCGCATCCAGGTCGCCCAGCTGGACCGGATCGCCACGTCCCCCACCGCCTCCGCCGAGCTGGCCGAGAACTACGTCGGCCTCCCCCTGTCATGACGGCGCCGAGTCCCCCGGCCGTCGACGCCCCCGAGGAGGGTGGCCCGTCCGAAAGCCGTTCGGTCGCGGGCCGGGTGCTGGCCGTCCTGGACGCGTTCGACGCGACCCACCGCTCGCTCTCGCTCACCTCCCTGGCCCGCCGCGCCGGACTGCCGCTGGCGACCGCGCACCGGCTGGTCGCCTCGTTGACGCGGTGGGGCGCCCTGGAGCGGGACACGACCGGGGCGTACCACATCGGGCTGCGGCTGTGGGAGGTGGCGACGCTCTCACCGCGCGGGGTCGGGGTGCGCGAGGCGGGGCTGCCGTTCATGGAGGACCTGTACGAGGCCACCCATGAGAACGTCCAGCTCGCCGTGCGCGACGGGCTGGACGTGGTCTACGTGGAGCTGATCTCGGGGCGGTCCGCGGTACGGGTGCGCACCCGCGTCGGCGGGCGGCTGCCGTTGCACGCCACGGGCGTTGGTCTGGTGCTGCTCGCCTACGGTCCGCCGCGGCTGCTGGAGCGGGTGTGCGCCCGGCCGATGCGCCGCTTCACCGAGTTCACCATCCAGGACCCCGCCCGGCTGCGGGCCGCCCTCGCCGAGGTGCGGCGCACCGGGGTGGCCATCAGCGACCGTCAGATCACCGAGGACGGGCTGTCGGTGGCGGCCCCGGTACGCGGACCGGGCGGCGAGGTGGTGGCCTCGCTCTCGGTGGTCGTACCGGCCGCGGGAGGGCGGGCTCCGGCGCTGGTTCCGGCGGTGCGGGTGGCCGCCCAGGGGATCTCCCGCACCCTCGCCGCCGCCTGGGGCGACGGGATGCCGGCGGACCTTTCCGGCTGACGGAAGGAGCCCTTGCCGCCCCCTGTTCCGGGGGAAGGCTGGTGCTGGTCTTCGCCGGGTATCCGCACACCCACAGCAAGCCCTCCTTGTGGGTGATGTCGGTCCTGCTCTTCATCACCAGCCCGGCCCTCAGCGGCACCCGCTTCGACCATGGCGGAAGCCGGGCGCAGGCCGTCGCCATCGACGGAGCGCTGATGCTAACCAGTGCCATGCTCCACGGCCTCGTCCGCGAGGGCCCGGCAGGCACGTAGCGTGGTCCCCGCAGAGTCGGACATACGGCGGCGGAGGGGCACGGGCCATGGCGGCGCGGCGGATGGTGATCATCGGGGGCGATGCGGCGGGGATGTCCGCCGCGTCCCAGGCACGCAGACTCAGCAGCCGGGGCGATCTGGAGATCCTCGCCTTCGAGCGCGGCCACTTCACCTCGTACTCGGCCTGCGGCATCCCCTACTGGGTCGGCGGCGACGTGGACGGCCCCGGCGCCCTGGTCGCCCGGACGCCCGAAACCCACCGGGGGCGCGGTATCGACGTCCGGCTGCGCACCGAGGCCATCGAGGTCGATCCGGCCGGACAGCGGGTCCTGGTCCGGGATCTCGATCCGCGCGGCGACGGCGAGCGCTGGTACGGCTACGACGATCTGGTGATCGCCACCGGTGCCCGGCCGCGCCGCCCCTCGATGCCGGGGATCGACGCGCCCGGGGTGCACGGAGTGCAGACCCTGGACGACGGCCGGGCCCTGCTGGACACCCTGGAGGGCACCCGGGTCGAGCGGGCGGTCGTGGTCGGCGCGGGCTACATCGGGGTGGAGATGGCCGAGGCCCTGATCCGGCGCGGCTGCCGGGTCACCGTCCTGGAGCGGGGTGAGCAGCCGATGGCCACACTCGACCCCGACATGGGGCGGCTGGTGCGGGAGGCGATGACCGGAATGGGCATCGACACCGTCACCGGAGCGGAGGTCACCGAGGTGTTGACCGGTGAGGACGGCCGAGTGCGGGGCGTGGCCACAAAGGTCAGCGAATACCCGGCCGAACTGGTGGTGCTGGGCCTCGGCGTGGCCCCCGAGACCCGGCTCGCCCGCGAGGCGGGGCTGCCGCTGGGCGAGTCCGGCGGGCTGCTGACCGATCTGGCGATGCGGGTCCGTGGCCATGAGCACATCTGGGCGGGCGGCGACTGCGTCGAGGTGTTCCACCAGGTCTCCGGCCGCACCCGGCACATCCCCCTGGGCACCCACGCCAACAAGCAGGGCCAGGTCATCGGCACCAATGTGGGCGGCGGTTACGCCACCTTCCCCGGTGTGGTGGGCACGGCGGTCAGCAAGGTCTGCGACCTGGAGATCGCCCGCACCGGGCTGCTGGAGGCGGAGGCGGCGGCCGTGGGACTGCGGTTCGTGACCGTCACGGCCGAGTCGACCAGCCGGGCCGGGTACTACCCCGGCACCCGCCCGATGACCGTGAAGATGCTCGCCGAGCGCCGTACGGGACGGCTGCTCGGCGCGCAGATCGTGGGCCGGGAGGGCGCGGGCAAGCGCGTGGACATCGCGGCGGTCGCGCTGACCGCGGGGATGACGGTGGACCAGGTGGCCGCGCTGGACCTGGGCTACGCGCCGCCGTTCTCACCGGTGTGGGACCCGGTGCAGGTGGCGGCGCGCAAGGCGGTGGCGGCGGTGCGGGCGGCGGAGGCCGCGTAGGGGCGCCTCTAGGCCCCGTCCAACAGCCGCTCCAGAGAGCTCAGCCGGTCCTCCGCGTACCCGGCCAGGAACCACGGGCAGGTCCAGGCGTCGGGGCTCAGGACCTCTTCGGGCGCCGGGTGCTCCTCGGGGGCGTACAGATGCGCCAGCCCGCCGCGGAACTCCCCCCGCTCCATCGGCGGATGGGCCGGGTGCGAGCACTGGCCCTCGGGCCGGGCCGCGACGGTGCTCCGCAGCACCGGCACGATCTCGCGGAGCACCGAGACCGGCGGGTCCGGGTAGGCGATCCGCATCGTCTGACCGGCGGTCAGCAGCAGCACGGTCTGCTCACGCTCATCGGTGACCTCGGCGTACCGGCGGGCCGCCCACAGCCCGAGGCCCAGCGCGAACGGCTCGTTCCAGTGCTTGTCCTCGATCCGCTCCACGAGCGTCGCGATCTCCAGCCGTCCGTCCGGGCGCAGGTACTCGGCGTCCAGGGACGAGGTGTCCGGGCATCCGAACAGCTCCTCGCGGCGGGTCCGCAGCAGTTCCAGGGTCTCCCGCGCGTGATCGGCGATGAAGGCCGGGCACAGCAGGGTCTCCAGCTTGCCCTTGTTCCCCCACTGGTACTCGAAGACGCCCCGTCCGCCGGGGCTGCTCAGGACGATGCCCAGTTCCGCGGCGTCCGGTCCGCTGTCGGGCAGCTTCGGGTGCGTCTCGTGTCCGCACGCGGCGCCGTCGAACTCGGGCAGTGTCTCCTCCAGTACCTCGACCAGGCAGTCGAGGACCGACTTGGCGCGGATCATCCCGGAGACGGCGTACCAGGTCACCGCCCGCACGACCATGACATGCCCGGCCTTGTCCAGCGGATCGTCGGCGAAGCGGAGACCCCGTCCCGCCGACTCCACCTCGTCGTTGATGTCGGTCCACGGCTTGGGATAGCCGTGCAGAAGCGCCGACAGGTCGTCGATCGCGTTCCGGGCCTCCATCGGCAGCCGCGGCGGGATGTCCTCGGCCGAACCGGCGTCCACGATGTCCCGAGCGATACGTGCGAAACCAGCCACATTACGCGGACAGCGCCACTCGTCGCGGGGCGCCGACGGCTCCTCGTCCGCCGTCTCGTCGGCTATCAGCCGCAGTTCCTCGGCGAGTTCCTCGTCATTGTCGTCGTAGTGCGTCTGGTACGGATGCGAGGCGTGGTCGCAGGGCCGGTCCCGCAGGGCGCCGTCGGTGTCGGCGAGAGCGTCCGTCACGGCGGTGGCCACCCCCTTGCCCGGCAGATAGCCGACGTACGGCGCCATCATCACCAGGCCCAGGGTCCAGACGTACGCCGACGGACCGCCCGGATCGGCCGCGAGCCGGGCGGCGCAGTCCAGCGCCGCCCGGTCGTAGTCGTCGTTCTCGACGGTGTCGTAGTCCTCGCGGATCCCGTCCCAGGTGTCCGCGAGTTCCTCGACGGCGGCGGCGTCCAAGTCATTCATGATCACAACGACGCGCGGCACCCCGGCCGTGGTTCCGGCCGTCGGACCGTCAGACCGACCGCTCGGTGCGGGTGTGGACGTACTCCACGAGCCGGGTCAGGGCGTCCGGGTCGGTGGTGGGCAGCACCCCGTGGCCGAGGTTGAAGACATGCCCCTCCAGGCCCTGCGCCGCGTCCAGCACCTCGGCCGCCTTGGTCTCCACCGCCTCGCGCGGGGCGAAGAGCACCGCGGGGTCGATATTGCCCTGGAGCGCCTTGCCGGGCCCCACCCGGCGGGCGGCCTCGTCCAGCGGCACCCGCCAGTCGACGCCGACGACATCCGCCCCGGCCTCGCCCAGCAGCCCGAGCAGCTCACCGGTGCCGACGCCGAAGTGGATACGCGGTACGCCGTATCCGGCGACGGCGTCGAAGACCTTCGCGGAGGCGGGCATCACGCTGCGGCGGTAGTCGGCCGGGGCCAGGGCGCCGACCCAGGAGTCGAAGAGCTGGACCGCGGAGGCGCCCGCCTCGATCTGGACCTTCAGGAAGGCGGCGGTGATGTCGGCGAGCCGGTCCAGCAGATCGGCCCACAGCTCGGGGTCGCCGTACATCAGGGCCTTGGTGTGCTCGTGGTTGCGCGAGGGGCCGCCCTCCACGAGATAGCTGGCGAGCGTGAAGGGCGCGCCCGCGAAACCGATGAGCGGGGTGGCACCCAGCTCGCCGGTGAGCATCCCGACGGCCTCCGTGACGTACTTCACATCGTCGGGCTCGAGCGGACGCAGCCGCTCCAGATCGGCGCGGGTGCGGATGGGCTGCTCCACGACCGGGCCGACGCCGGGCTTGATGTCGAGGTCGAGACCGATGGCCTTGAGCGGTACGACGATGTCGCTGAAGTAGATCGCCGCGTCCACCTGGTGCCGGCGCACCGGCTGGAGGGTGATCTCGGTGACCAGGTCGGGCCGCATGCAGGACTCCAGCATCGCGGTGCCCTCGCGGACCTTGCGGTACTCCGGGAGCGAGCGCCCGGCCTGCCGCATGAACCACACCGGCGTGTGCGGCACCGGCTCCCTCCGGCAGGCCCGCAGAAATGCCGAATCGACGGTGGCACGGGCCGCGTCGCGACCGGTCTGCTGCTGGCCCGAGGGCCGCTCTGTGGCGCTCATGTCCCAAATCTTCGCACGGGCCGAACGAGTGACCCGCCAACCCGGGTGTTCCTCCCCGGTTGAGGCCCTCGATGCGCCTAGTCTTCCGGGCATGGCAGCGGTTCAAGGACAGCTCTCTGACGGTGCTGACGGCGCCGGCGGCGCCGACGGCGCGGACGGCGCGGACGCGGGCGGGGAGGGCACCCCGCCCGCCTTCCGGCGTGCGGTCGCCGGGCTGCGCGGTGTGCGGGTGCGGCCCGAGGTGGAGATCGACCCGACCCCACCACCGCGTCGGCTCGCCCCCTTCTCGTACGCGCTGGAGGCCGTGGTCACCGCGGACGGCGCGGACGAGGACGAGGAGCTGGCGGAGGGGCGGCTGATCCTGCTGCACGACCCGGCCGGGCACGACGCCTGGCAGGGGACCTTCCGCCTGGTCACGCTGGTCCACGCGGATCTGGAGCCGGAGATCGCGGCCGATCCGCTGCTGCCCGAGGTGTGCTGGTCCTGGCTGACCGGCGCGCTGGAGGCCCGCGGGCTGACCTACGGCGAGCCCAGCGGCACGGTGACCCGCGCGAGCTCGCACTACTTCGGCGCGATGAGCGAGCGGGAGCCCTCGACCCGGATCGAGATCCGCGCCTCGTGGACCCCCTCGGAACATCCGGCCCCCGAACCGGCCCGCCCCGGGCGACGGCCGGAGGAGCGGCCGGGCGGGGACGCGGGCGAGCCGGGGGTGCCGGGCGTGCCGGACACCGGGGCACATCTGGCCGCCTGGTGCGATCTGCTGTGCCAAATCGCGGGGCTGCCCCCGGCGGGAGCGGCCGAGGCGGGCATCGTCTCGCTGCCCCAGCGCCGCGGCCCGCAGCCGCGCTGACGTTCCGGGCCCGGTTCACCTCCGGGGCACCTCAACCCCCTTCGGCTCACTCGCCGGGCGTCAGCGCCCGGCGGGGCACCTCGCGGTGGCCGGACAGGGCCGAGCCTCCGAAAAAGAACACCCGTGATCGAAAAGCCGTCCTAATTGCCCGAATTGTTACTCACCAAATCGTGATCATTCTCTAAAGCCGGGCCGTATCGGTGCCGAAGGACGTGGTGACCCGTCCCACCACTTCCCCAGGAGGCCTGGTGTCTGTTCTCCTCGAGCAACCGTCCAGCCTGGTCGCCTACCGCCCGAACAAGCCGACGGCCATGGTCGTCGTCGCCGACCCCCGCGTCCGTTCCACCGTCACCCGTCATCTGTGGGCCCTAGGGGTGCGCGACGTCATCGAGGCGTCGTCCATCGCGGAGGCCCGTCCCCGTATCGCCAACCCGCGGGACATCTGCGTCGCCGATGTCCACCTCCCCGACGGCTCCGGCCTCACGCTGCTGTCCGAGACCCGGGCAGCGGGCTGGCCGAACGGCCTCGCCCTGTCCGCCGCCGACGACATCGGCGCCGTGCGCAACGCCCTGGCCGGAGGGGTCAAGGGCTATGTCGTCACCGGCACCCGCACCAACCTGGGCCTCCCGGGCCGTCCGGGCGCCACCCCGCTCGGCGCCGCCGCCCGGATGCACCGCCGCCCGCCGGGCGCGCCCGGCCACCCCGGGGGCTACCGGGAGCTGTCGGGGCGCGAGGTCGAGGTGCTGAGGCTGGTTGCGGAGGGCCAGTCCAACAAGGCCATCGGCGTCTCGATGGGCTTGTCCGCCCTCACCGTGAAGAGCCACCTCGCCCGGATCGCCCGCAAGCTGGGCACCGGCGACCGGGCCGGAATGGTCGCGGTCGCACTGCGTACCGGGATCATTCACTGAGCCGCACCCCCGCCCGGCCACCGCGCCGCCCCGCCCGCTCCCGCGCCCGTCGACGGAACGTTCCGTCGACGGGCGCCCTGCGTACCCGGCGTGCACAGCTACCCTTGACAGGTGACCGACGCCCAAGAGACCGCAGCAGAGACGACACTGCGAACCACCGGGGGCGCTCCTCCGGACGACCTCCCCCCGGCGCCGGTCCCCTTGCTGGAGCCGCGCGAGGGCATCCCGCCCGTCACCGCGGACGCGGACGGCCTCGCCGAGGTCGTGGCGGCCTTCGCCGCCGGCCACGGACCGGTGGCCGTCGACGCAGAGCGTGCCTCCGGCTACCGCTACGGACAGCGGGCCTATCTGGTCCAGCTGCGCCGTGCCGGAGCGGGGACCGCACTGATCGACCCCGTCGGCTGCCCCGACCTCTCGGGGCTGGGGGCCGCCATCGCCGACGCCGAGTGGGTGCTGCACGCCGCGACCCAGGATCTGCCATGTCTGCGCGACATAGGCATGGTCCCGGCCCGGCTCTTCGACACCGAACTCGCGGGCCGGCTGGCCGGGTTCGCCCGGGTGGGACTCGGCGCCATGGTCGAGAACATCCTCGGCTACGGCCTGGAGAAGGGCCACTCCGCCGTCGACTGGTCCACCCGTCCGCTGCCCGAGCCCTGGCTGCACTACGCCGCGCTCGATGTGGAGCTGCTGGTGGACCTGCGCGACGCGCTGGAGGAGGAGTTGACCCGCCAGGGGAAGCTGGACTGGGCGCACCAGGAGTTCGCGGCGATCGCCGCGGCCCCGCCCGCTCCGCCGCGCAAGGACCCCTGGCGGCGTACGTCGGGGATGCACAAGGTCCGCAGGCGCCGGCAGATGGCCGTGGTGCGCGAGCTGTGGACGGCGCGGGACCAGATCGCCCAGCGCCGCGATGTGTCCCCGGGCAAGGTACTGGGGGACGCGGCGATCGTCGAGGCCGCGCTCGCGGTGCCGACCAGCGTGCGGGCGCTGTCGGCGCTGAACGGTTTCGGCCACCGGATGAGCCGTCGCCAGCTCGAGCAGTGGCAGGCCGCGGTGGACCGGGCGCGGACCCTGCCGGAGGCCGAACTCCCCCAGCCGGGCCAGCCGGTGGCCGGTCCTCCGCCGCCCCGGGCCTGGGCCGACAAGGACCCGGCCGCGGCGGCGCGGCTCTCCGCGGCCCGCGCCGCGGTGAGCACGCTGGCCGAGCGGCTGAATCTGCCCCAGGAGAACCTGATCGCCCCGGACACCGTCCGGCGGCTGTGCTGGGAGCCCCCGGCGGAGTCCACCACGGAGGCCGTTGCCACCGTGCTGGCCGGCCATGGCGCACGCGCCTGGCAGATCGACCAGGTGGCCGAGGTGCTCACCGGGGCGCTGGAGGCGGCTCCGGCCTGAGCTGGGGCACGGGGTCCGGCGGGGTGTGCGGCCGGTCGGGTCTGTGACCTTCGACGCTCCGGCGGCGGGGACTGGGCACGGTGGTTACTCATAAGTAGCATGAGGGTGTGGAGACGCGCCGTCATCGGCGTGCCCGCAGCAGTGCCATCCCGCACCTGGAGGAGAGCCAACGTGCCTCGTACCGCTAGGGACGTCGTCTTCGTCGACGGCGTCCGCACCCCATTCGGCAAGGCGGGCCCGAAGGGCATCTACCACGAGACCCGCGCCGACGACATGGTCGTCAAGTGCATCCGGGAGCTGCTGCGCCGCAACCCGGATCTGCCGCCGGAGCGCATCGACGAGGTCGCCGTCGCCGCGACGACGCAGATCGGCGACCAGGGCCTGACCCTCGGCCGCACCGCGGGCATCCTCGCCGGGCTGCCCCAGTCCGTCCCCGGCTACTCCATCGACCGGATGTGTGCCGGGGCGATGACCGCCGTGACCGCCACCGCGGGCTCCATCGCCTTCGGCGCCTACGACGCGGTGATCGCGGGCGGTGTCGAGCACATGGGCCGCCACCCGATGGGCGAGGCGGTCGACCCCAACCCCCGCTTCGTCTCGGAGAAGCTGGTCGACGAGTCGGCCCTGTTCATGGGCATGACCGCGGAGAACCTCCACGACCGGCTGCCGCATCTGACCAAGCAGCGCGCCGACGAGTACGCGGTGCGCAGCCAGGAGAAGGCCGCCAAGGCGTACGCCAACGGCAAGATCCAGCAGGACCTGGTGCCGATCTCGGTGCGCCGCACCAGCCCTGAGGGCGGCGAGACCGGCTGGGGCCTGGCCACCTCCGACGAGCCGATGCGCCCGGGCACCACGCTGGAGAACCTGGCCGGGCTGAAGACCCCGTTCCGTCCGCACGGCCGGGTCACCGCGGGCAACTCCGCCGGTCTCAACGACGGCGCCACCGCCTCGCTGCTGGCCGCCGAGGACGTCGCCCGTGAGCTGGCGCTCCCGGTGAAGATGCGGCTGGTCTCCTACGCCTTCGCGGGTGTCGAGCCCGAGGTGATGGGTTACGGCCCGGTGCCGTCGACCAAGAAGGCCCTCGCCAAGGCGGGGCTGACCATCGACGACATCGGTCTGTTCGAGATCAACGAGGCGTTCGCCGTGCAGGTGCTGTCCTTCCTGGACCACTACGGCATCGCCGACGACGACCCGCGCGTCAATCAGTACGGCGGCGCCATCGCCTACGGCCACCCGCTCGCCTCCTCCGGTGTCCGTCTGATGACCCAGCTGTCCCGCCAGTTCGAGGAGCAGCCCGAGGTCCGCTACGGCATCACCACCATGTGCGTCGGCTTCGGCATGGGCGCCACCGTGATCTGGGAGAACCCGCACTTCGAGGGGAACAAGTGACCACCACCGCAGAGCTTCTCAAGGGAGCCGCCGAGCTGTTCCCGGACGAGGTCGTGACCCAGGCGCACGTCCGCCACCTCGACCTCCCCCAGAACGCGGGCCGCTTCGCGCTCATCACCCTGGACAACGGCCTGGACCACACCAAGCCGACCACCTTCGGCCCGGCCTCGCTCGCCAACCTCAACACGGCGCTGGACCAGGTCGAGAAGGAGGCCGCGGACGGCTCGATCGTCGGTGTGGGCCTCACCGGCAAGCCGTTCATCTTCGCCGTCGGCGCCGACCTCAAGGGCGTGGAGCTGCTCAAGAGCCACGAGGACGCGCTCGCCATCGGCAAGGGCGGCCACGCGGTCTTCAAGCGGCTGTCCTCGCTGGCCGTGCCCACCTTCGCGTACTACAACGGCGCGGCGATGGGCGGCGGTGTCGAGGTCGGGCTGCACTGCACCTACCGCACGGTCTCGGCCGCGCTGCCCGCCTTCTCGCTGCCCGAGGTCTTCCTCGGCCTGGTGCCCGGCTGGGGCGGCTGCGCGCTGCTGCCGAACCTGATCGGTGCCGACCGCGCGGTCTCGGTGATCATCGAGAACTCGCTCAACCAGAACAAGCAGCTCAAGGGGAAGCAGGTCTACGAACTCGGCATCGCGGACGCGATCTTCGAGGGCGCGGACTTCCTGGAGCAGTCGCTGATCTGGACCGCGGCCGTCCTCAAGGGCGAGATCGAGATCTCCCGGCCCGAGGTCGACCGCGGCGACGCCTGGCACGAGGCCGTCGTCCGTGGCCGCGCCATCGCCGACAGCAAGGTGCACGGCGCGGCCCCGGCCGCGTACCGCGCGCTGGACATCATCGACGCGTCCCGCAACGGCGATCTGACCCGTGGGTTCGACGCCGAGGACAAGGCGCTGGCCGACCTGATCATGGGCGGTGAACTGCGCAGCGGTATCTACGCCTTCAACCTGGTGCAGAAGCGCGGCAAGCGCCCGGCCGGCGCGCCGGACAAGTCGCTGGCCCGCCCGGTCACCAAGGTGGGCGTCGTGGGCGCCGGTCTGATGGCCTCGCAGCTGGCGCTGCTGTTCGCCCGCCGTCTGGAGGTGCCGGTCGTGCTGACCGACATCGACCAGGAGCGGGTGGACAAGGGCGTGGGCTATGTCCACGGCGAGATCGACAAGCTGCTGCTCAAGGGCCGGATCAACCAGGACAAGGGCAACCGGCTCAAGGCCCTGGTCACCGGCTCCCTGGACAAGGCCGCCGCGTTCGGGGACGCCGACTTCGTGATCGAGGCCGTCTTCGAGGAAATGGGCGTCAAGCAGACGGTGTTCGCCGAGGTCGAGGCGGTCGTGCCGGAGCACGCCATCCTCGCCACCAACACCTCCTCGCTGTCGGTCTCCGAGATGGCGTCCAAGCTCAAGCACCCCGAGCGGGTCGTGGGCTTCCACTTCTTCAACCCGGTCGCCGTACTGCCGCTGCTGGAGATCGTCCGCGGGGAGCAGACCGACGACGCATCGCTGGCCACCGCCTTCGCCGTGGCCAAGAAGCTGAAGAAGACCGCCGTTCTGACCAAGGACGCCCCGGCGTTCGTCGTCAACCGGATCCTGACCCGCTTCATGGGCGAGATCCAGAACGTCATCGACGAGGGCACCCCGGTCGACGTGGCGGAGCGGGCCATCGAGCCGCTCGGGCTGCCGATGTCCCCGCTGGTGCTGCTGGAGCTGGTCGGCCCCGCCATCGGTCTGCATGTCTCCGAGACGTTGCACGGCGCGTTCCCGGAGCGCTTCACGGTCTCGGAGAACCTCAAGCGCGTGGTCGAGGCGGGCAAGCGCGGCTTCTACGTCCATGACTCCGGTAAGCCGGAGCTGGACCCGGAGGTGCTCGCGCTGATGCGGCAGGGCGACACCGTGCTGACCGAGGAGCAGGTGCGCGCCCGGGTGCTGGACGCCGTCGCGCAGGAGATCGGCCTGATGCTCGAGGAGGGCGTCGTCGCCGAGGCCCAGGACATCGACCTGTGCCTGATCACCGGTGCGGGCTGGCCCTTCCACCTGGGCGGCATCACGCCGTACCTGGACCGCGAGGGCGTTTCGGAGCGGGTGAACGGGAAGCGGTTCCTGGCTCCGGGCGTGGCCAGCGTCCCGGCGTAGTCCCGGCCTGGTCCCGGCGGCCCGGCTTTCCCGGCCCTGATCCACGGGCGCCGGACGGATGGACCCCTGACGGTCCGTTCCGTCCGGCGCCCGTCGGCGTGTCCGGCGCCTCCCGGACCTCCAGCGGCCCTCTCAGCGGCCGCCGACGCGGGTCCAGGCCCGGAGGGCCAGGCCGCGTTCGTCGGTCTTCTGACGGGCCACCAGCAGCGCGCCGTCCAGGGAGACGGCGGCCAGCACCACCCGGCCCAGCCCGTCGAGGGCCAGCGCCGGGTCGTGGGCGCCCTGTTCGCCCGACGGCGTCCACCACATGCCCGCCGCCTCGTCCTCCGACGGATGGGCGGCGACGGACACCCGGCCGCTCCCGGTGTCGCGCTGGGCCAGCACGGTGCAGTCGTGGCCGTCCACCGGCGCGCGGAGCACGGCGACCGGCCCGGCGCCTCCCTCGCCGCCCAGGGAGGCGAGGGCATCGGTGTCCGGGCGCCAGGAAAACAGCCCGCCGCCGTCCGCGTCCCGCCAGTAGTGGGTGACCGTGTCCCGGCTGCTCTCCACCGCGGAGGCGGACCACGCCTGGACGCGCGCGGGTATGTCCTCACCGCGCCGCAGGGTGCCGCCGGGCTCCGGCTGGTACCAGCGCAGCGCCGCGTCCGCACCAGCCGGGGCGAGCAGTTCGACCCGGCCGTCGGCGGTCGCGGCGGCCGACAGCCCGTCGAGTACGTCCGTGCCCTTCAGATCGGTCCAGCCGCCCCATTTGCCCTTGGCGTCCTGGCGGCGGCAGCTCACTCCGCGCCCGGCGTTGCGCACGAAGACATGCACCGAGCCCGCGGAGTCCACGGCCACGGCGGGGGCGCCGGTGCGCGCCGCCTTGCCGCGGTCCTTGGGGTGCGGGGTGCCGAGCGCGTGCCACGCGGTCAGCGGACGGCCCGTCTGGTACTGGGTGGCGTGGACAACATCGACCCGTGGGGGCTCGCCCTTGGGTCCGGGCTTGCGCCGCAGCCCCACCAGATGCGCATAGCCGTCGGCACCCTGAGCGGCCGTCACCGCGCTGACGTCCGGGGCCGCTATCGGCCAGGGGCCCGTCCACGACGGCCCTCCCGGGCGGTCCTCGGTCCAGCGGGCAACACCTCCCGCCACCGCTGCGTAGGCCGTGAGCCTGCCGTCCTTGCCGCGGAGCAACCGCAACGCCATGGCCTGCCGCCAACCTTCCCCGTGTGCCCTACCCCGTCCATAGTATTTTGCCTGGTCTATGAACGGTTCTGACTCCGGTCCCGCTCCGGCCGCCGGTCTGGTGGTCGTGGACGCGGCGAATGTGGTCGGTTCGGTGCCCGACGGCTGGTGGCGCGACCGCCGCGGCGCCGCCGAGCGGCTGCGCGACCGGCTGGCCGCCCTCTCGCTCGACGGGCTTGCCCAGGGCGCGGGCGGCCCCGCGTGGGCGACCCGTCCGCCGCTGGACATCGTCCTGGTGGTCGAGGGCGCGGCCCGCGGGGTGGAGCCGGTGGCGGGGGTCCGGGTGGACACCGCGCCGGGCAGCGGCGACGACCGGATCGTGGAGGTCGTCGCGGAGCGGGAGCCGGGCCGCCCGTGCCTGGTGGTGACCGCCGACCGGGGCCTGCGCGCCCGGGTACGGGAGTTGGGCGCGGAGGTCGTCGGCCCGCGGGCGGTACGGCCCGGGAGGTGAGGGGTCAGCGGCGGGCCCGGGGGTTCATCCGGCTGTGGTGGCGTCCGTAGAGGAAGTAGACGACGAAGCCGATGACCATCCACACCCCGAACCGCAGCCAGGTCTCGGCGGGCAGATTGAGCATCAGCCACAGCGAGGCCGCCACCGAGACGGCCGGCAGCACCGGCACCCAGGGGGTGCGGAAGGCGCGGTGCAGATCGGGGCGGGTGCGGCGCAGGATGATCACGCCGAGGGCGACCACGACGAAGGCGAAGAGGGTGCCGATGTTCACCAGCGACGCCAGTTCGGAGATGCTGGTGAAGCCCGAGACGATGGCGATGATCACGCCCAGCAGGATCGTGGAGCGGTAGGGCGTGGCGAACTCCGGGTGCACCTTGGAGAACACCCTCGGCAGCAGCCCGTCGCGGCTCATCGCGAAGAACACCCGGGTCTGGCCGAGCAACAGGATCATGCACACCGTGGTGAGGCCGACGGCCGCGCCGAAGCTGATCAGGCCCGCGTAGAAGGGGTGCCCGGTCTCCTTGAACGCGTCGGCGAGCGGGGCGTCGATCGACAGCCGGGTGTACTTCTGCATCCCCGTGACCACCACGGACACGGCGACATAGAGCACGGTGCAGATGAAGAGCGAGCCGAGGATGCCGCGCGGCATGTCCCGCTGCGGAAGGCGGGTCTCCTCGGCCGCGGTCGCCACGATGTCGAAGCCGATGAAGGCGAAGAAGACCACCGCGGCGGCGGCGAAGATGCCCTGGACGCCGTAGGTCGTCGGCGCGTAGCCGAACATGAGCTGGATCAGCGGCGCGGTCAGCCCGGAGCCCGACACCTTGCCCTGGGGCTCGGGGATGAAGGGGCTCCAGTTCTCCGCCGTGATGAAGAAGGAGCCCGCGACGATGACGAGCAGCACCACCGTCACCTTGATCGCCACGACCACGGTGGTGACGCGGGCGGACAGCTTCATGCCCAGGACCAGGATCGCGGTGAGCACGAGTACCAGCAGAAAGGCGAGCAGGTCGAAGGCGAAGCCGTGGGCCGCGTCGGGGCCGGAGAGGGCGAGCGGGAGGTGCCAGCCGACGTTGTCCATGAGCGAGCGGATGTACCCGGCCCAGCCGACCGCGACCACGGCGGTGCCGAGCGCGAACTCCAGCACCAGGTCCCAGCCGATGATCCAGGCGGGCAGTTCGCCGAGCGAGGCGTACGAGAAGGTGTACGCCGATCCGGCCACCGGCACGGTGGAGGCGAACTCCGCGTAGCACAGGGCCGCGAGCGCGCAGACGACACCCGCGACGACGAAGGCGAGGGCGGTCGCGGGGCCCGCCTGCTCCTTGGCGACGGCTCCGGTCAGGACGAAGATGCCGGTCCCGATGATGACGCCGACGCCGAAGACGGTGAGGTCCAGGGCGGAGAGGGACCGGGTCAGCGCGTGCTCGGGCTCCTCGGTGTCCTGGATGGACTGCTCGACGGACTTGGTCCGCAGAAAGTCCGGCCGGGCTTTGACCTCGGCGCCGCGGCCTCCGGAGCCGCGGTCGGGTTTCTGCTCGCTCACCGGTGCCACCTCCACGCCTGCCCGTGCCCCGTGCGCGCCCATGGTTCAGCCAACCGGTGGGGAGCAGGGCGGGGCACACTCCGGGCGCCCGCCGATTCACCCGATGGGGCGGGCCCGTGGAATACGCGCTGGGCCGGTCGGAGCACGAAGGCTCCGACCGGCCCGGCGGGGAGGTGTCGCGGCGGCCTAGGTCCTGTCCTGTCGATCTTCGTGGATCAGCCCGCGGCGTCTGGTGCCGTGGATCGCAAGGCGGAGGGTCGTCCTCGTACTGGGCGTACTCGGAAGATCCCGACAACGCGGCGAGGCGCGGTGTCAGACGTCGCAGGCCCGCGAAGATCGGCAGGACAGGGCCTAGTCGCGCACCGGCTCACCGGCGGACGTCGGCTGCGTCACCTGCGCGTCCCGGTCCGCTCCGGTGGCCTCGGCGGTCTCGTTGTCGTCGCGGTTGCCGATCCGCGAGACCAGGCCGGTGACCTGCCGGGCGATATCCGGTGCGGTCAGCCCGATCTCGGCCATGACCTCCTTGCGGGAGGCGTGGTCCAGGAAGCGCGGCGGGATGCCGAAGTCACGCACCGGCATATCGACACCGGAGTCGCGCAGCGCCTGGGCGATGGCGGAACCCACACCGCCGACCCGGCTGTTGTCCTCGACGGTGACCACGACGCGGTGGCGCTCGGCGAGCGCGGGCAGTTCCTCGTCGACCGGCTTGACCCAGCGCGGGTCCACCACCGTGGCGGAAATGCCCTGTTTGTCGAGGAGGTCGGCGACCTCCAGACACATCGGGGCGAGCGCCCCGACCGATACCAGCAGCACATCGGGCCGCTCGCGATCGGCCCGCGCGGGCTCGCGCAGTACGTCCATCCCGCCGATCCGGCCGACGGCGGCCACCGCCGGGCCCACCGCGCCCTTGGAGTAGCGCACCACGGTCGGCGCGTCGTCGACCGCCACGGCCTCGCGCAGCTGGGCGCGTACCTGGTCGGCGTCGCGTGGGGCGGCGATCCGCAGCCCGGGGACGACCTGGAGGATCGACATGTCCCACATACCGTTGTGCGAGGCCCCGTCGGTCCCGGTGATCCCGGCCCGGTCCAGGACGAAGGTCACCCCGCACTTGTGCAGGGCCACATCCATCAGCACCTGATCGAAGGCGCGGTTGAGGAAGGTGGCGTAGACCGCGAAGACCGGGTGCACACCGCCGGTGGCCAGGCCCGCCGCCGAGACGGCGGCGTGCTGCTCGGCGATGCCGACGTCGTAGACCCGCTCCGGGAACCGCTTGGCGAACTCGGTGAGCCCCACCGGGTGCAGCATGGCCGCGGTGATGGCCACGATGTCCTCGCGCTCCTCACCGAGCTTGACCATCTCGTCACCGAAGACCGAGGTCCAGTCGGCGCCGCCCGCGGAGATCGGCAGCCCGGTGTCCGGGTGGATCTTGCCGACGGCGTGGAAGCGGTCCGCCTCGTCCTGGAGGGCGGGCTGGTAGCCGCGGCCCTTCTCGGTGAGGCAGTGCACGATGACCGGGCCGCCGAACCGCTTGGCCCGCTGCAACGCGGACTCCAGCGCCTCGATGTCATGGCCGTCGATCGGTCCGACGTACTTCAGCCCCAGGTCCTCGAACATGCCCTGCGGGGTGATGAAGTCCTTCAGCCCCTTCTTGGCGCCGTGCAGGGTCTCGTACAGCGGCCTGCCGACGACCGGGGTGCGCTCCAGCAGGTCCTTGCCGCGGGCGAGGAAGCGCTCGTAGCCGTCGGTGGTGCGCAGCGTGGCGAGGTGGTTGGCGAGACCGCCGATGGTCGGGCCGTAGGAGCGCTCGTTGTCGTTGACGACGATGACCAGCGGACGGTTCTTGGCGGCGGCGATGTTGTTCAGCGCCTCCCAGGCCATCCCGCCGGTGAGCGCGCCGTCACCGATCACGGCGACCACATGGTCCTGCTTGCCGAGCAGTTCATTGGCCTTGGCCAGGCCCTCGGCCCAGCCGAGAACGGTCGAGGCGTGGCTGTTCTCGATGACGTCGTGCTCGGACTCGGCGCGCGAGGGGTAACCGGACAGCCCGCCCTTGCTCTTGAGCCTGGAGAAGTCCTGTCGGCCGGTGAGCAGCTTGTGGACGTAGGACTGGTGGCCGGTGTCCAGCAGCACCTTGTCCCGGGGCGAGTCGAAGACGCGGTGCAGGGCGATGGTCAGCTCGACCACACCGAGGTTCGGGCCGAGGTGGCCACCGGTCTTGGAGACGGCGTCGACGAGAAAGGTGCGGATCTCCGCGGCCAGCTGGTTCAGCTCCTCCGGAGCGAGCCGGTCCAGATCGCGCGGTCCCCTGATGCGGGTCAGCAGCACCCGTGCCTCCTTGCTTCGAGCGTCTCCATCGAGCCTTGCCGTCCGCCCGAGTCTAGTGTTCCGCTCCGTGCCGGAGACCCCGGCCCATGCGATGTCGGTCACGCGAACGGACGAGCCCGGCACCGCCTCGCGGGGCGGTGCCGGGCCGGGTCCTGTGGGCGCGGCGGGTCAGCCGCGTCCTGCCGAGCGCTGTGTTCTGCGCGACACCGAGTCGATCACGACGGCGGCCAGCAGCACCCCACCGGTGATCATGTACTGCACCGAGTTGGCGACCCCCAGAAGGTTCATACCGGATGAAATCGATCCGATGACCAGCATGCCGAGCATCGCCGACCAGACCGAGCCCCGGCCGCCGAAGAGGCTGGTGCCACCGATGACCGCGGCCGCGATGGCCTCCATCAGCAGGTTGCCGGTACCGGCCTGCTGGCTGGCGGAGCCCACCCGGGAGGCGATCATGAGTCCGCCGAAGGCGGCCATCAGCCCGGAGAGGGCGAAGACCGACATCCGTACGGCCGCGACGTTGATGCCCGCGCGGCGCGCCGCCTCGACGCTGCCGCCGAGCGCGATCACCTTGCGGCCGTAGGCGGTGCGGCGGACCACGAAGTCCAGCAGCACCAGCACCAGCACGAAGATCACCAGGCCGAGCGGCAGTCCCTTGTACTCGTTCAGCCGCCATGCCGCGGTGAACACGATCGCGGCGAGCACCGCGGTGCGCACCACGATCTCGCTCAGCGGCCGGGAGGGGACACCGGCCGCCTTGCGCCGCCTGCTGTCGATGAACTGGGCGAGGAAGAAGCCCGCCACCGCGACCGTCGCCGCCCCGTACGCGGCGATCAGCTGACTGAAGTAGTGATCGGTGAGGGTGCGGACAAAGCTGTCGTCGTCGATGCCGATGGTGCCGGTGGTACCGAGCACCTGGAGCATCAGTCCGTTCCAGGCCAGCAGACCGGCCAGGGTGACGACAAAGGCCGGGACGCCGATCTTGGCGAAAAAGAAACCATGGAGCGCGCCGAGGACGGCACCGGCGCCCAGGGCGGCGATCACGGCTATCCCCTCGGGCACCCCGTGGTTCACGTTGAGCACCGTCAGAGTGGCCGCGGCCAGACCGCTGATCGAGCCGACGGAGAGATCGATCTCACCCAGCAGCAGGACGAACACGATCCCGACCGAGATCATGCCGGTGCCGCCGATCAGGATGGAGAGATCGGAGAGGTTCTTGGGCGAGAGGAAGGCATTGTCCTTCGCCTGGAAGACCGCCCAGATGATGGCGATGCCGACGATGACCGGGACCGCGCCCAGATCACCGCTGCGCATCTTGCGGGCGAACTCGGTCAGATAGCCCTTGAAGCCCTCCTGACGCACCAGCAGCCGCGGGTCCACCGCGGTGACCGCGTCCTTCGCGACCGGGTTGGCGTCGGCCGGGCCGCGCTTGGCGTGGCTACCGCCGTTGTTCTTGCGGACGTTGGTGGTCACTTCGCGACCTCCCCGGTGCGCGCCTTGCGACGGGTCACGGCGTTGTCCGTGGCGCCGGTGATGGCGGAAATGATCTCTTCCTGAGAGGTGGAACGGACATCGAAGGTGCCGTTGTTACGGCCCAGGCGCAGCACCGCGACCCGGTCCGCGACGGCCTTGACGTCGGCCATGTTGTGGCTGATGAGGATCACGGCGAGACCGCGCTCGCGCAGCCGCTCGACCAGGTCCAGAACCTGGGCGGTCTGCTCGACGCCCAGGGCGGCGGTCGGCTCGTCCAGGATCACCAGCTTGGGCTCGCCCAGCATCGAGCGGGCGATGGCGACGGTCTGCCGCTGGCCGCCGGAGAGCGAGGCGATCGGGATCCGAACGCTGGGGATCCTGATCGACAGGGTCTGGAGCAGCTCACGGGAGCGGCGCTCCATCTCGACCTCGTCCAGCACGCCGCCGCGCAGGATCTCGCGGCCGAGGAAGAGGTTGCCGACGACGTCGATGTTGTCGCAGAGGGCGAGGTCCTGGTAGACGGTCGCGATGCCCAGGTCCTGGGCGTCGTGCGGCCGGCTGATCTGGACCGGCTTGCCCTGCCAGGCGAGCACACCCTCGTCGGCGGGGCCGACTCCGGCGATGGTCTTGACGAGGGTGGACTTGCCCGCGCCGTTGTCGCCCACCAGGGCGACAACTTCACCGGCATGGACCTCCAGGTGGATATCGCTCAGCGCTTGAACAGCGCCGAATCGCTTGGAGATCCCGCGCAACGCCAACACGGGTTCGTTCGGCACGATGGCCATCTCCGTTCCGGGCAGGGGGAACCCTGCTGCTTGACGGAGGGGAGAGCGCTCTCTCCCCTCGGCTGGGGGGTGTCAGGGGGCCGTCGCGGGGCCGCCCGCCGCACCGGGGTCGCGGGCGGCCCCTCCGGGGCTGCTACTTGAGGAGACCGGCCGCTTCGCAGGCGGCCTTGTACTTGGCCGTGCAGATCTGGCTTGCCTTGTAGAGGCCGTCCTTGATGACGGTCTCCTTGATGTTGTCCTTGGTCAGCGAGACCGGGGTGATCAGGGTGGCCGGGATCCCCTTGGTGGTCGGGCTGTCCACCGTGTTGGACTCGTTGGGCTTGTCACCGCGACCGAGCGCGATGGCCATCTCGGCGGCGGCGGTGGCCTCCGGCTCGTACGGCTTGTAGACGCTCATGTACTGGGTACCGGCCAGGATGCGCTGCACACCGGCGAGTTCGGCGTCCTGTCCGGTGACCGGGGGCAGCGGGTCCACGCCGCCGCTCCGGAGCGCGGTGATCGCGCCACCGGCCATGGTGTCGTTGGCCGAGTAGACGCCGACGATGTTGTTCTTGCCGAGGGAGGAGATGGCGCCGTTCATGGCCTCGTTGGCCTTGTCCGCGAGCCAGCGGTCGACGTCGTACTGCTTGCCGATGTCCACCTTGCCCTTGAGGACGGAGAGCGCGCCCTTCTTGAACATGGCGGCGTTGGGGTCGGCCTCCCAGCCGTTGAGCATGACGACCTTGCCGTCCTTGGCCTTGTTGCCCAGCGCCTTGAGCAGCGCCTCGCCCTGGACCCTGCCGACCTTCTCGTTGTCGAAGGAGGTGTACCCGGAGATCGGGCCCTGGGCGAGCCGGTCGTAGGCGACGACCGGGATGTCAGCCTCGTCGGCCTTCTTGACCGAGCTGGCGATGGCCTCGGAGTCCACCGCGTCCAGGATGATCGCGTCGACCTTCTTGGTGATCATCGAGTCGACCTGCTGCTGCTGGAGCGCGGTGTCGGACTTGGCGTTGACGTAGACGACCTTGCACTCCGCGCAGAGCCCCTTGATCTTCTTGGTGATCAGCGGCCGGTCGAAGTTCTCGTATCGCGCGGTCTGGTCCTCCGGCAGGAGCAGGCCGATGGTGAGCGGACCGGTCTTCTTCTTCTGGTCCGACTTGTCATTGCCGGCTTCCTTCGCCGAACCGCAGGCGGCGAGAGAGACCGCCATGGACACGACAGCACTGGCGATGGCGACGCGGCGCATCGTTGCGTTCATTTTGCGGGTGCCTCCCTGACGAGGCCGCGTCCAAGCGGCCGAGGTGGCTGGAAGTCAACTCGGCCGCCCGCATGACGTCAAGAAGTAAATCCTTAACGAGATGGCAACGGTGCCATTCGTTATCTGAGTGAACGCAGCGGGACGACACCGCATAGACGCAGCGTGACCGGACAAAAGTGCTCAGGTCAGGGCAGGCGCTCCGGCCGGAACCGCGCCGGAAACCCCGTCCAGCAGTGTCGAATCGCCCATCTCGCTGAGCACCAGCGCCAGCGCGCCCAGCACCTCGGCCCGACCGCCGAGCGCCCCGGGCATCACCGAGAGCTGCCGTGCGGCGCTGGGGATGGCGTACCGGGACACGGAGTCCCGGATCGGCGCGAGCACCAGCTCACCCGCCTCGGCGAGCTGACCGCCCAGCACCACCCGGCTCGGGTTGATCAGATTGCACAGATTCGCCACTCCGCTGCCGATATGGCGCCCGACGTCCGCGATCACCCGTCGGCAGCCGGGGTCGCCCTCGCGGGCCAGCTGCACCATGCGTTCAACGGTCAGATCCATGCCATGGCTGGAGTAGAGCAGCGGCAGCACATAGCGGGCCGCGGTGAAGGTCTCCAGACAGCCGCGGTTGCCGCAGCGGCAGACCGGGCCCGACTCGTCCAGGGTGATGTGCCCGATCTCGCCCGCCGTACCGCCGGGGCCGCGGTAGATCTGGCCGCTGATCACCAGACCGGCGCCGACACCGTCGGCGACCTTGATGTACGCGAGGTCGGCGACGCCGCGCCCGGAGCCCCACACCAGCTCGCCGAGGGCGCCCAGGTTGGCGTCGTTGTCGACGTGCACCGGCACCCCGAGCCGCTGGGCGAGGTCGTCCCGCGGATTGGTGCCCGCCCAGCCCGGAAGAATCGCCGTGGAGCCCAGCGTGCCGGTCTCGACGTCGATGGGCGCGGGCACGCCGAGACCGACGCCGACCACCTTGTCCTGGCGCAGCCCGGTGGCCGCGACCAGCCTGCTGACCAGCTGCTCGGCACGGTCCATCCCCTGCGAGGCGGACGCGTCCACATCGAGCGGCTCGGACTCCTCGGCCAGCACCTGGTGGGCGAGGTTGCCGATGGCGACGCGCAGATGCGTATGGCCGAAGTCCACACCGACGACGATGCCCGCGTCCCCGCTCAGGGAGACGCTGCGGGCCCGGCGGCCGCCCGCCGATGTGGGCGTGACCTCGACCGTTCCCCCGTCCTTGAGCTCCCGGACGATATTGGAGACGGTCGCGGCGGACAGCCCCGTGCTCCGGGCGATCTCCGCCTGGGTGAGCGAGCCCGCCATGCGCACCGCCCGCACCACCCGCTCGAGGTTGGCCCGGTGCAGCGACGACTGCGATCCCGGAGTCTCCACGCCATCCACTCCCGCCTTCACGGGCGGCACGACGGCCGCTCCGCCGGCCGGGCCGCAGCAGTGAGGCCCGACAGTGTCTCCAACATGTGAACTCTAAGATGAGCCGCCCCGGTTGTTCCGCGTCAAGTCCTTGACACCTTCCGAACGGCTCACGGTCATGACGGCAGGCGCGGCGCCGCACCGTGTGATCAGTGCACTGATGTACGACGTTCCACACCGGGGCGCCCGCTTGTCCGCAAGGGTACGGGGCGCCTCCGCCGAACGGCGGGGACGCCCCGTGATCAGGTGCCGGAGACGGGTCTACTTGATCGCGCCCGCCGTCAGACCGGCCTGCACCTGCCGCTGGAAGATGATGTAGACACCGAGCACCGGCAGCATCGCCAGCACCAGCCCGGCGAACAGCGCCGACCAGTCGCCCTTGTACTGCTGACTGGCGGCGAGCTGCACCAGACCCTGGGTGAGCACCCGCTTGTCCTCCTCGGTGTTCAGCACCGTCGGCAGCATGTACTGGTTCCACTGCCCCAGGAAGTTGAAGATCCCGACGCTGATCAGGCCCGGCTTCGCCATCGGCAGCATGACCTGGAAGAAGGTACGGGTCTGGGAGGCCCCGTCGATCAGGGCGGCCTCCGCCACCGAACTCGGCAGGGTCTTGAAGAACGAGGTCAGGAAGAAGACGGTGAACGGCAGCGAATAGGCGATGTAGACCAGGATCAGCCCGTGGAAGGTGTTCAGCAGGGCCAGGTTCTTCATCACGAAGAACAGCGGCACCAGCGCCAGGATGATCGGGAAGCTCATCCCGCCCACGAACATGAAGTAGATGACGCGCTTCCCCGGGAACTCGAAGCGGGCCAGGACATACGCCGCCATGGCGCCAAGCAGCATGGTGCCGACCAGTGAGCACCCCACCACCACGACGGTGTTGAGGAAGAAGTCGCCGATGTTGGACTTGCTCCAGGCGCGCGACCAGTTGTCGAAGTGCAGACTGCCGGGCAGCCCCCAGGGAGAGGTGAAGATCTCCTTGTCGGTCTTCAGAGAGCTCATCACCGCCCACAGCAGCGGCATGGTGACCAGGAGCGCCCAGAGCACCAGCATCCCGTGGGAGAAGACATTGAGGACCTTGCCCTCGCTGCCGACGCGCTCGGGGGCGGAGCGCGGGGTCAGCTGATCCCCGGCGGGCTCACGGGGTGCGGCGTCCTCCTCGGCGGCGCCGCGGAGCTCCGAGGGCTGTGCTGGTGAGGTCATTGCGATACCCCCGGATCGGCGGTCGGGCGGCGGTCGTGGTCTGCGATGGATGGCCCGGGCATCAGTACTCCAGCCGTTCGCGCCGGCCCAGCTTGGACACGACGACCGCGAAGATCATGGTGACGATCAGCATCGCCACCCCGATCGAGGTGGCACGGCCCGCCTGCCCGTCGCGGAAGGTCTTGGTGTAGACGTAGTAGCCCAGCACCTGGGTGGAGTCGGCGGGTCCGCCCGGTCCCACGGTCATGATCTGGACCACGGCGAAGGCGTCGAGGGCGAGGATGCCCATGTAGATCCAGCCGGTCTGGACCGTGTCCCACAGCAGCGGCAGGGTGATCCTGAAGAAGGTCGTGATCCGGTTCGCGCCGTCCAGCAGCGCCGCCTCGTAGAAGTCCTTGGGGATGGAGCTCATCCCGGCGGAGAACAGGACGACGTAGAAGCCGACGTTGCACCAGACCATCACGACCATCAGGCACCACAGGGCCAGCTGGGGATCGGCCAGCCACTCCTGCTCGAGCGAGTCCAGGCCGATTCCGCCCAGAAAGGCATTGAGTGCCCCGTTGCGCGGGTTGTAGGTGAACTGGAACAGCAGGGCGACGATCGCGATCGACAGCACCTGCGGAAAGAAGTAGACGACCTTGTAGAACTTCGATCCGCGCACCCCGGACACGGCCGCGTTCTTCCGGCTCCGGCCGCCGACGTTGAGCATGAAGGCGAAGAAGAGGCCGAGGCCGAGTGTCACCAGCGGTACGACCAGGAGCAGCAGGACATTGTGTCCGACCGCTGTCCAGAAGAGGTCGTCATGGAGCAGCCAGTCGTAGTTGTCGAACCCGACCATCTTGAAGTCGGAACTCAGACCGGTCCAGTCCGTGAACGAGTACAGGATGGCCTGGATGAACGGCGAGATCACGAAGACCGCGTACAACGAGACCGGCAGCACCAGAAAACCGGTGACAAAGCCGTACTTCCGGAACCACTGGGCCACCTTCGGATGGGTGCCCCTGGCGCGTCCGGGCGTTTCCTTCCGCACGCCCGGCGCACCGGTCTGAGTCCTGACCTTCTGCATCTCACCGACCTCGGTCTTCCCCCGCGGCCACTACCGCTGGTGACGCATCGAATCCCATCAGACGTGCTTGTACTTCTTGACCGCGTCGTCCTTGAGCGTCGCGTCGGCGAACTTCTGAATCTTCTTGATCGCCTCTGCCGGGGTCATCCGGCCCGCCATCATCTCGCCCAGCACGCCGACGCCGATCTGCTGCTTCTGGAGCGCCACGTACCAGTCCTGGAGCCGCGGGTTGACGACGTTCTTCCCGGCCTTCTTCAGGGCCTCCTGCGCGGACGCCAGACCCGGCGGCAGGGAAAGCCCTTCGGTGCCGCCGTTGAGCGAGGTGAGCGAGGAGACCTGCTGGACGAAGTTCTTGCTGGACTTCTCGCCCAGCATGATGCGCAGCAGTTCCATACCGCCTTCGGGGTTCTTCGCCGACTTGGGCACGATGAAGGGCTCACCGCCGGAGGCCCACAGGGTGCCGAACGGCATCTTGTCGCCGCTGTCCAGGCTGGAGGGCGCGCCCACGGCCATCTGGAAGTTCTTCGGCGTGGTCTTCTTCGCCTCGTTCTCCACCCAGGAGCCGTTCGGGATGAACAGCGCCTTGCCCTGGTTCCACGCGGTCTGGGACTCGATGTGGGTCAGGCCCGGGGTGCCCTTGAGGATGTAACCCTTCCGGTAGAGCTCGTAGTACGCCTCGAAGGCGGCCTTGACGGCCGGGTGCTTCCAGGCGTTCGGCTCCAGGTTGTCGATGGCGTCCAGGACGCCGGCGCCACCGATCTTGCCGATGAAGGGGTACAGGCTGAAGGGCAGGTAGTAGGGGTACTTGCCCGGGTAGGTCCAGCCGGCGATGCCCTTCTTCTTGGCCTTGGCGCAGACCGCGAGCATGTCGTCCCAGGTCTCGGGGTATTCCACGCCGAGCTTTTCCAGATTGCTCTTGGAGTACCAGACGCCGTAGACGGTGTAGGCGTAGTAGAGGATCCAGACCTGCTTGCCGTCGAACTGCCCCATCTCCACGACACCGGGGCGCAGGGTGTCGCGGACCTTCTTCTTGGGGTCGTCGACGGAGGGCGCGTCCAGCAGCGGGGTGAGATCCGTCAGCTGCTTCTTGCCGACCAGGGTGCCGAAGTCCATCTGCTCGGCGCCGGAGTTGTCGATGAGGTCCGGCGGGGTACCGCCGTTGAACCGCGGCTGGAGGGTCGTCTGAATCTTCTGGGTGGCGGAGTGCTTGACCTTGCCCGCGGTCTTCGGAAACGCCTTGCTGTATTCCTTCTCGGCGTCCTTGGCGTACTGCTGCCCGAAACCGCCGTCGAAGATGACGACGTCGAGCCCGGCGCTCTCATTGACGGCAAGCGGGTTCTTCGCCGTCTTCTTGCCCTTGTCGACCTTGTTGGAATCGTCGTCACCGCCGCTCGCGCAGGCAGTCAGCACGCTGACGGACGGCACGGCGATCAGCCCGAGCGCCGCTGACCGCTTGATCAGATCACGACGGCCGACATCTGGTGTGGATCCCATGCTCAAGTCCTCGCCTTCGTCAGGACTCAGGCGGTGTAACGGTCTCCCGTACATCTCGCCTCCGGCGAGGGGCCCGACACCGCGGGTGAGTTGAAGCGTGAAGCGGAGTATTGCTGGGTGTGCGCCGGGGACTGCGGAGGCCCGCCGGGGCCCGCGCGAAGTGGGCGGCAGTACGGCCCTCCCCCTGGGGCGACAGGTATAGTCCACTTGGTATCAACTGGGCAAGATTGAATCTTCATTGGGTAACAGTCTTTCCCGAGTTGAGACCTGCCCGACATACCGTAGGGGGCCACAGCCCGTACGGCGTGCCGCCGTGCGCATGATCACTCGAGAGGCGGTCCCTGTGCCCCGGAAGCAGCTCCCCTTGACCACCAGCGTTGTCGTGGCCGCGACACTCGCTTTGACCGCGGGGTGCGGCTCCGACGGTGGCGGCTCGTCGGCCGGGGACGCCAAGGGCGGCGCGGCGATAGGCAAGGGCATGGCCCAGCTCCCCGTCGAGCCCACCGAAGAGCCGACCGAGGACCCCACCGACGACCCGTACGACGACCCCACGGACAGTCCCACCGGTGGATCCGGGCTGGTCACCTCGGACGCCAAGATGGGCACCTGCGGCTGGGGCTCGGACGGCAAGCCCTACGCCAACATCAAAATCAGCAACTCCAGCTCCACCACCGCCTACTACAGCCTGCTGGTCGGCTTCGTCGACAGCGCCGGTGATGTGGTGACCACGGGCACCGAGTCCGACGCCCCGGTGGCGGGCAACGCCGAGAAGACCATCAAGGTCATCGGCCTCCAGGCGGACAGCTCCAAGAAGGCGAAGAAGTGCCGGCTCTCGCTCGGCACCAAGTCCGACTCGGCAAGCTGACCGCGCTCCACAATCACCCTGATGGCCGCGGGCCGTACCCCCCAACGGGCGTACGGCCCGCGGTGCGTGGGCCCCGCGGCCGCTCCGCTCCCCACCGGAGGCCGTCCCCGCCGCGTTCTTGACACCTCCCTCCCCCGGCCGTCCTACTTGTCTCTGCGCGATGCAACTTGACAACGTTGTCAGACGCTTGGGGAGGCGGCGCATGCGACAGGGACGACCACCGCGACGACGGAGAGCCGGACGAACGGCCGCCCTGCTGACGGCCGTTCTGCTGGCGGTGACGGCGCGGGGGACCGTGGCCGCCGCCCCGCACGGCCCGGACACCCCGGACCACACCGACCGGAGGTTCGCCTCGTCTTTCGAGCCGGACGACCCCCGGCCGGACTGGCGCAATACGGTCGAGACCGGCCCCGACGGGAAGAAGAAGGCGTCCGGGGTCGACGGCGGATACGCCTCCGGCATCCCCGGCAATGTCACCGACAAGGTGACCGAGGTCCGGGCCAGCGGTGAGAACGCCTCCGCCGGGGAGGCCAAGGAGAACCTGGTCGACGGCGAGCTCACCAGCAAGTGGCTGGTGTTCGAGAAGACCGCCTGGCTGGAGTTCGAGCTGAGCGAACCCGTCAAGGCCGTCCGCTACGCCCTCACCTCCGCCAATGACGCCCCCGGCCGGGACCCCGAGGACTGGACCCTCAAGGGCTCCGCCGACGGCTCCGACTGGACCACGCTGGACAGCCGGAAGGACGAAACGTTCGGCTCGCGCCAGCAGACCCGCGAGTTCGGCTTCGACAACGCCACCGCCTACCGGCACTTCCGGCTGGAGATCAGCGGTACCGCCGGGGACGACCTCGTCCAGCTCGCCGAGGTGCAGTTGGCGGACGGCAGCACCGCCCCGCCCGCCCCCTCCGACATGCGCAGCCAGGTGGACCGCGGCCCGGCCGGGTCCGCCACCGCCAAGGCCCGCGCGGGCTTCACCGGCACCCACGCCCTGCGCTACGCGGGCACCCACAAGCCGGGCGGCCGGGCGTACTCGTACAACAAGCTCTTCGACGTGGACACCGTCGTCACCCGGAACACCGTGCTGTCCTACCGGATCTTCCCCTCGATGCCGGAGACCGACCTGAACTATCCGGCCACCCATGTCTCGGTCGATCTCGCCTTCACCGACGGCAGCTATCTCAGCGAGCTGGCCGGTGCGGTGGACCAGCACGGCGCCCGGCTGAGCCCCCAGGGCCAGGCTGCTTCCAAGACGCTCTACGTCAACCAGTGGAACCACAAGGAGTCGAGGATCGGCGCGGTCGCCGCGGGCCGGACGGTCGACCGGATCCTGGTGGCGTACGACTCCCCCAAGGGCCCGGCGCGGTTCCAGGGCTGGGTGGACGACATCTCGCTGGCCCCCGGGAAGCCCTCGAAGCCTCGGGCCCATCTCTCGGACTACGCCGTGACCACCCGCGGCACCAACTCCAGCGGCTCCTACTCCCGCGGCAACACCTTCCCCGCCACCGCGGTGCCCGGCGGCTTCAACTTCTGGACACCGATGACCAACGCGGGCTCCACGGACTGGCTGTACCAGTACGCCCGCGCCAACAACGCCGACAACCTCCCCACCATCCAGGCGTTCGGCGCCTCCCATGAGCCCAGCCCCTGGATGGGCGACCGGCAGACCTTCCAGCTGATGCCGTCCATAGCCTCCGGGGTGCCGGACGCCTCACGGACCGCCCGCGCCCTGCCGTTCCGCCATGACCGCGAGACCGCCCGGCCGTATGCCTACGGGGTGACCTTCGAGAACGGGCTGAAGACCAGGATCGCGCCCACCGACCACGCGGCGATGATGCGCTTCACCTACCCCGGCGAGCGGGCGAGCGTCCTCTTCGACAACGTCACGGGCGACGGCGGGCTGACGCTCGACGCCGAGCACGGTGTGGTCACCGGCTACTCCGACGTGAAGAGCGGACTGTCCACCGGTGCCACCCGGATGTTCGTCTACGGCGTCTTCGACGCGCCCGTGACCGCGAGCGGCAAACTGCCGGGCGGCGGCGGCAAGGACGTCACCGGCTACTTCCGCTTCGCGCCCGGGAAGGACCGTACCGTCACCCTGCGGCTGGCCACCTCGCTCATCGGCGTCGACCAGGCCAGGGCCAACCTCGAGCGGGAGATCCCGGCGTCGGCCTCGTTCGCGAAGGTCGAGCGGGACGCGCGGCGGGCCTGGGACCGGGTGCTGGGGGTGATCGAGGTCGAGGGGGCCGACCCCGACCGGCTCACCACGCTCTACTCCAGCCTCTACCGGCTGTATCTGTATCCCAACTCCGGCTCCGAGAACACCGGGACCGCCCGAAAACCGCGGTACCAGTACGCGAGCCCCTTCTCCGAGCCCACCGGCGAGAACACCCCGACCCGCACCGGCGCGAAGATCGTCGACGGCAAGGTCTACGTCAACAACGGCTTCTGGGACACCTATCGCACCACCTGGCCCGCCTACTCCCTGCTCACCCCCGGCCGGGCGGCGGAGCTGGCCGACGGTTTCGTCCAGCAGTACAAGGACGGCGGCTGGATTTCCCGCTGGTCCTCCCCCGGCTACGCCGATCTGATGACCGGCACCAGCTCGGACGTGGCCTTCGCGGACGCCTACCTCAAGGGTGTCGGCCTCGACGCCGAGGCCGCGTACGAGGCCGCGCTGAAGAACGCGACCACCGTCCCGGCCTCGCCGGGCGTCGGCCGCAAGGGGATGGCCACCTCGGTCTTCCTCGGCTACACCAGCACCGAGACCCACGAGGGGCTGTCCTGGGCGCTGGAGGGCTGTCTCAACGACTTCGGGATCGCGAAGATGGGCAAGGCGCTCTACGCCAAGACCAAGAAGGCGCGCTACAAGGAGGAATCGGAGTACTTCCTGAACCGGGCCCGGAACTACGTCCATCTCTTCGACCCCGGGGCCGGGTTCTTCCAGGGCCGGGACGCCGACGGAAAGTGGCGGCTGCCGTCCGCGACGTACGACCCGCGGGTGTGGGGCTACGACTACACCGAGACCAACGGCTGGGGATACGCCTTCACCGCACCCCAGGACAGCCGGGGCCTGGCCAACCTCTACGGCGGCCGCGCCGGGCTCGCGAAGAAGCTGGACACCTACTTCGCCACCCCGGAGACCGCTTCCCCCGAGTTCGCCGGGTCCTACGGGGGCGTCATCCACGAGATGACCGAGGCGCGGGACGTCCGCATGGGTATGTACGGGCACAGCAACCAGGTCGCCCACCACGCCGCCTATATGTACGACGCGGCAGGACAGCCCTGGAAGACCCAGCGTACGGTGCGCGAGGTGCTCTCCCGGCTCTACACCGGCAGCGAGATCGGCCAGGGCTACCACGGTGACGAGGACAACGGCGAGCAGTCGGCCTGGTACGTCTTCAGCGCGCTGGGCTTCTACCCGCTGGTGATGGGCGGCTCGGAGTACGCGGTCGGCTCCCCGCTGTTCACCAAGGCCACCGTCCATCTGGGACACGGCCGCGACCTGGTGGTCACCGCTCCCCGCAACAGCGCGGAGAACGTGTACGTCCAGGGCCTGAGGGTGAACGGCAAGCCCTGGCACTCCACCGCGCTGCCGCACAGGATCCTCGCCCGGGGCGGCACGCTGGAGTTCACCATGGGCCCGAAGCCCTCGCGCTGGGGCACGGGGAAGAACGCGGCGCCCTCCTCCATCACCCAGGACGACGAGGTGCCCACCCCGCGCCGTGATCTGACGGTGCCCGGCCGCGGCACCGCCCTGCTGGACAACACCTCCGGCACCGACGCCCCGTTCACCTCGGTGGGGCTGCCGGTGAAGGACCCGGGACGTGCGGTGCAGTACACCCTGACCTCGTCGGACCGCCGCAAGGCGCCGTCCGGCTGGGTGCTCCAGGGGACGGCCGACGGTGCGCACTGGCAGGAGCTGGACCGGCGCTCCGGCCAGTCCTTCGCATGGGACCGGCAGACCCGGGTGTTCTCGGTCCGCGCGCCCGGTCGTTACGACCACTACCGCCTGGTGGCGGACGGCAGGGCCACCCTCGCCGAGGTCGAGCTGCTCGGCTGAGGTCCCTGATCGCCGTGGCACGGTCGTCCGGCGCCGCTCCCGGCGCCGGACGGCCGTGCTGTCCCGCGGTGCCCGGCGGTCTCACACCCGTCGCAGCACCTCCGCCTCCCGCTCCGCGTCCAGGCCCACCGACGGGCGGTCCGGCCGGTGCGGAGCCACCCCGCCCAGCGCGCTCAGCCAACTCCAGGTGTCCGCCACGGTGTCGGCGATTGGGCGGCAGCGCAGCCCGGCGGCGAGCGCCTTGGACACATCGCCGCTGTGCATCATGTCGTGCGGCTCCCCCGGCGGCAGCCAGATCGGCAGTTCGCTCCACGGCTCGATCCTGGCGGCCAGCACCGTCTCCGGATCGGTCCAGCGCAGTTCGGCGTCCGACCCGGTGACCCGGACACAGGTCTCCAGCAGCTCCCCCATCGTGGTGTGCCCTCGCGCGCAGACGAGGTTGTACGCACCGCCGAGTCCACGGCCGGCGGCGTCCAGCACCCACTGGGCGAGGTCGCGCACATCGATGTACTGGAGTGGCAGGTCGCGCGGTCCGGGGGCGAGCACCGGGCCGCCGCGGGCGATCCGGTTCAGCCACCACGGCAGCCGCCCGATGTTCTCGTACGGGCCGATGATCAGCCCCGCGCGGGCCAGCAGGGCACGGTCGCCGAAGGCCGCGCACGCGGCCAGCTCCCCGCCCCGCTTGATGGTCGCGTAGTCGCCGTCGTCCGCGTCGGGGCACGCGTCCACCAGCGGGCCGTTCTCGTCCAGTCCGGCCGGGGCCGGATCGGCGTACACCGAGCGGGTGGAGACGTAGACGTAGTGTCCGGCGCGCCCGGCGAGCAGCCGCGCGGCGTCCCGCACCGCCGACGGCGCGCCCGACCAGGTGTCCACCACGATGTCCCAAGCGCCCCGCGCCAGCGCGGCCAGTCCGTCGGGCGCGGTCCGGTCGCCGTGCAGCGCGGTGACCCCCGGTGGCGGGTCATGCCGGCCGCGGTGGAACACCGTGATCTCCCAGCCGCGGGCCCGCGCCTCCTCGGTCACCGCGCGTCCCACGAACTCCGTACCGCCCAGCATCAGAAGTCTCATGATGGCGACTCTGCCCGCCCAGGGTGGTCCGGCCCGGCGTTCCCTGCTGTCGGCAGATTCGCTGTGCGCGGACACGGTGCCTCGGTGCGCCCGGTCATCACGCCCCTCGCGCCCGTCGATTGGGCAGGATGGAGACATGATCCTCCGCCAGTTGCACGACACCGACGAGGACGCCGCGGCGGTATGGGAGGTGGTCTCGGCCGCGTTCGGGGACTCCGCCGCCCTCGCGGGCCTGGACGGCCGGCCACCGGAGTACATCGCCGAGAGGCACGACCGGAACCGGCATCTCGCCCGCTCCGATCCGGGCGGCTGCTGGCTCGCCGTGGACGATGACGGAATCCCGCTCGGCGCGGCGCTGTCCACGCGCCGCGAGGGCACCTGGGCGCTCTCGATGTTCGCGGTGCTGCCACGGGCCCAGCGACAGGGCGTCGGCCGGGAGTTGCTCGCCGCGACGCTGCTGTACGGACGGGGGTGTCTGCGCGGCATCATCTGCGGATCCGAGGATCCGCGCGCGGTGGCGAGCTACCGGCGGGCGGGGTTCACCCTGCATCCGGCGATGCGGCTGCGCGGCACCGTCGGACCGGAGACCAAGGAGCGGCTGTCCCCGCCGGACGGCGCGGTGCACGAGGGGGTGGCCCGCCACCGGGATCTGCTGGACTCGGTGGACCGCCGTACCCGGGGCGGCGCCCATGGCGTCGACCACGAACTGCTGCTGGCCCAGCGGCGATTGCTGGTGGTGGACGACCTGGCGGGCAGCGGCTACTGCTACGTCGGCGCGGACGGCAAGGTCGAGCTGCTGGCCGCGACCTCGCGGCGGCTGGCGAAGCGGCTGCTGACGGCGGCGCTGCTGTGTCTGCCGGAGGGCGCCGACGCCCGGGTCGCGGGGCTGACGGCCGAGCAGCAGTGGGCGGTGGACGTGGGTCTCGAGGCCGGTCTTGAGCTGTCCACCGGCGGCTATGTGTGTCTGCGCGGTATGCCGCCGCCGGCGCCGTACATCCCCTCGGGGACGTTCCTCTGAATCCTAGGATCCCGGGGATCACGGGGATCACGGGGATCACGGACGCCCGGTACGCGGACGGGCCGCACCCCCGCGCGGGGGTGCGGCCCGTCCTGGCTGCCGCCGGAAGCCGTATGGCTGGCGTGAAGCCGCGTGCTTACTTGCGGATCAGCGAGCGCAGCACGTACTGCATGATGCCGCCGTTGCGATAGTAGTCCGCCTCGCCGGGGGTGTCGATGCGCACCTTGGCGTCGAATTCCACCTCGCCCGCCTTGACCTTGACCGTCTCCGGGATGCCACCGTCGTTGAGCGCGGTGATACCGGTGATCTCGAAGGTCTCCTCGCCGGTCAGGCCCAGCGACAGCGCCGAACCGCCCTCCGGGTACTGGAGCGGCAGGACGCCCATGCCGATGAGGTTCGAGCGGTGGATGCGCTCGTAGGACTCCGCGATGACGGCCTTGACGCCGAGCAGCGCGGTGCCCTTGGCCGCCCAGTCGCGGGAGGAGCCGGAGCCGTACTCCTTGCCCGCCAGGATGACCAGCGGGATGCCGGCGGCCTGGTAGTTCTGCGAGGCGTCGTAGATGAAGGAGACCGGCGCCCCGTCCTGGGTGAAGTCGCGGGTGTAGCCACCCTCGGTGCCGGGCGCGATCTGGTTGCGCAGCCGGATGTTGGCGAAGGTGCCGCGGATCATGACCTCGTGGTTGCCCCGGCGGGAACCGTAGGAGTTGAAGTCACGCCGCTCGACACCGTGCTCGGTGAGGTACGTGCCGGCGGGGGTGTCGGCCTTGATCGCACCGGCCGGGGAGATGTGGTCGGTGGTGACCGAGTCGCCCAGCTTGGCCAGCACCCGGGCGCCGCGTACGTCCTCGACCGGGGCCGGGTCCATGGTCAGGCCCTCGAAGTACGGGGGCTTGCGGACGTAGGTGGACTCCGGGTCCCACTCGAAGGTGTTGCCGGTCGGCACGGGCAGCGCCTGCCACTGGGCGTCACCGGCGAAGACGTCGGAGTAGCTGGTGCTGAACATCTCCTGGCCGATGGCGGAGGCGACGACCTCCTCGACCTCCCGCTCGGAGGGCCAGATGTCGGCGAGGTGGACCGGCTTGCCGTCCTTGTCGATACCGATGGCGTCCTTGGTGATGTCCACCTTCATGGAGCCCGCGATGGCGTACGCGACGACCAGCGGCGGGGACGCCAGATAGTTCATCTTGACGTCCGGGTTGATCCGGCCCTCGAAGTTGCGGTTGCCGGAGAGCACCGAGGTGACGGCGAGGTCGGCGTCGTTGACGGCCTTGGAGACCTCCTCCGGCAGCGGGCCGGAGTTGCCGATGCAGGTGGTGCAGCCGTAGCCGACGAGGTTGAAGCCCAGCTTGTCGAGGTACGGGGTAAGCCCGGCGCGGTCGTAGTAGTCCATGACGACCTTGGACCCGGGGGCCAGGGTGGTCTTGACCCACGGCTTGCGGGTCAGGCCCTTCTCGACCGCCTTCTTGGCCACCAGCGCGGCGGCGACCATGACGTACGGGTTGGAGGTGTTGGTGCAGGAGGTGATCGCGGCGACGGTGACGGCGCCGTGGTCGATCTCGTACTGGCTGCCGTCGGGGGCGATCACCGGGGTCGGCTTGGTCGGCATGCCGTTGTGGTCAACGGCCGGGGCGTCGGAGGCCGGGAAGGACTCCTTGCCCGTCTCCTCGTCGTCCGAGACGTAGTTCCGGACGTCCTGGGCGAACTTCTCGGCGGCCTGGGCCAGGATGATGCGGTCCTGCGGACGCTTGGGACCGGCGATCGACGGAACGACCGTCGACAGGTCCAGCTCCAGCTTCTCGGAGAAGTCCGGCTCGGCGGCCGGGTCCAGCCACAGGCCCTGCTCCTTGGCGTACGCCTCGACGAGCGCGAGCTGCTGGGCGCTGCGGCCGGTGAGCTTGAGGTAGTTGATGGTCTCGCCGTCGATCGGGAAGATCGCCGCGGTGGAGCCGAACTCCGGCGACATGTTGCCGATGGTGGCGCGGTTGGCGAGCGGGATGGCGGTGACACCCTCGCCGTAGAACTCGACGAACTTGCCGACCACACCGTGCTTGCGCAGCATCTCGGTGATGGTGAGCACCAGGTCGGTGGCGGTGGTGCCGGTGGGCAGCTCACCGGTCAGCTTGAAGCCCACGACCCGCGGGATCAGCATCGACACCGGCTGGCCCAGCATGGCGGCCTCGGCCTCGATACCGCCGACGCCCCAGCCCAGCACACCGAGGCCGTTGACCATGGTGGTGTGGGAGTCGGTGCCGACGAGGGTGTCCGGGTACGCCTGTCCGTTGCGGACCATGACGGTGCGCGCCAGGTGCTCAATGTTCACCTGGTGGACGATGCCGGTGCCGGGCGGGACGACCTTGAACTCGTCGAAGGCGGTCTGGCCCCAGCGCAGGAACTGGTAGCGCTCCTTGTTGCGCCCGTACTCCAGCTCCACGTTCTGGGCGAAGGCGTCCGGAGTGCCGAAGCGGTCGGCGATGACGGAGTGGTCGATGACCAGCTCGGCCGGGGCCAGCGGGTTGATCTTCGCCGGGTCGCCGCCGAGCTCCTTGACGGCCTCACGCATGGTGGCGAGGTCGACGACACAGGGCACACCGGTGAAGTCCTGCATGATCACGCGGGCCGGCGTGAACTGGATTTCCTGGCTGGGCTGGGCCTGCGAGTCCCAGCCGCCCAGCGCGCGGATGTGGTCGGCGGTGATGTTCGCGCCGTCCTCGGTGCGGAGCAGGTTCTCCAGCAGCACCTTCAGGCTGTACGGCAGGCGGGCGGACCCCTCCACCTTGTCCAGCCTGAAGATCTCGTACGACTCGTCGCCCACCTGCAGGGTGCTGCGGGCGTCGAAGCTGTTCGCCGACACGACAGTCTCCTTCATGCATGAATTCGCGCGTACCACCGCAATGCTGCCGTCGCCTGCGCGCGCCCGTCCGCTAAGGTAGGGCTAAGTTAGGTAACCCTTACCGGCGCGGGGGAAGGCGGTGCACCTTCAGCAGATATCTCGATGTCGAGATAACTCTAGTACATCACCCCCGCGCGGTCAGCTCAGCCCTGCCGCCGGGCGGTGTCGTACTGGGTGGCTCGTTCACCGGTACGGGTGATCGCCGGGGGTACGCACCGCAGGTCGCGGTGGCGGGCGGACCGGGCGGGGTGGTACCGGTGCGGCGTCCGTCACGTCCGGCGGCGTCCGGCGACGTCCGGTAGCGGCCGGAAATGGCCGGACCGGGACCGGCCCCGTTCCCGCGGTGAGCGGACCGTTCCGCTTCGCGGTGCACGGGACGTCGGTCCGGACCGCGCGAACTCGGCCCGGGCGGCTTCGAGTTCCGGACCCCGGGGCCCGTGGCCGCCGCGATACTGCTCCCCATGGATCCGCACCTGCTCCGTACGTTCGTCTCCGTGGCCCGCTGCGGCTCCTTCTCCGAGGCCGCCCACGAACTGGGGTCCACCCCGTCGGCGGTGTCCCGGCACATCGCGACGCTCGAGGCGGATCTGCGTGCCCCGCTGCTCACCCGGCAGCCGGTGACGCTCACCACCGCGGGGGCACGGCTGCTGGACCACGCCGGTCCGCTGCTGCTGCGGCTGGACGCGGCCCGCGCGGAGGTCGAGCGGCTGGCCGGGTCCGGGACCACCCGGCTGACGCTCGGCGCCTCGCCGCTGGCCCTGACCCCGCGGATCGCGGCGGCGCTGGAGCAGCTGCGGAAGATCCACCCCGGCGTCCGGACCACCGTGCGGATCCTGGGCCGCCAGGAGGTCCCGGCCGCGGTGGCGCGCGGAGCGCTGGACCTCGGTCTGGTGGACGGCCCGGCCACCCCCTCCGATCCGCTTCCACCGCCCGCCGCCGGAGCGCTCACCGCGGTCCCGGTCGCCGACAGCCCGCTCGTCATCACACTGCCGCAGGGCCATCCGCTGGCCCGGCGGCTCGGACTGCGGCTGGCAGACCTCGCCGACAGCCGCTGGCTGGACGCACCGGACACCGCGATGCCGCTGTTGCGGCTGCGCGCCCTGGGCCGCACCGGCGGCTTCCGCGCCACGCTGACCTACCAGGGCACCGAGCTGCGGGGGCTGCTGGCACTGGCCGCCGCGGGACACGGCCTGGCCCTGGTGCCGCACACCGCCACCGAGGGCGCTCCCGGCATCGTCACGGTCCCCCTGATCGCGCCGCGGCTGACCCACCGCATCGAGCTCCTCCACGGCGCGGCGGTGGACGGCCCGGCCCGGTCACTGGCGGCGCTGGTGACGGGGGACGGCAAGCGGTACGCGTGACGGGCGGGCGCCGCCAGGAACGGCATGGGGTACGCGATCGCCGCGCGGGAACGCCGGAACGCAGGAGCGGCACGCACGAACGGCCGACGCTCCGCACAAGGGCGCTCCGGGCACAGGCTTCAGCCGCCCGCGAGGCGGGTCCTCACCAGTGACAGGACCTCCTCGTCGGACAGGCCCAGCGCCCGCGCCTCGGACACCAGGCCCTGGACGCCCTCCAGCAGGCGGGCCCGGCCGGGCGACTGGTCGCCGGTGACCACCGCCCCGCGGCCACGGCGCAGTTCGATCAATCCCTCCTCGCGGAGCCGCTGATATCCCCGGAGCACCGTGTGCACATTGACGCCGAGGGAGTCGGCGAGCGCGCGGGCCGCGGGGAGCCGCTCGCCGGGGCGTACGGTGCCGTCGGCGATGGCCCCGCGGACCGAGGCGGCGATCTGGTCGCCCAGCGGGACGGGGGATCCGGGGTCGACGCGGAACAGCATCTCAGCCCCGCTCTCCCGGAGTGGCCGTCCGGTCGCGCTCGGCAAGGGTGTTGAGCAGCGCGGCGGCCGTGGCCGCGTCGTCCACCGTCACCACGAACTCCTTGCCGGTGGCCGCCAACCTCAGACACAGCGTCTCGCCCGAGCGCAGCACCAGACCGCTGCGCCCCGCCGCCGACCGGTAGCCCCAGCCGCCCAGCTCCATGGCGCGGAACTCACGGCTGGTGGCCCGCTCGATCCGCTCCAGCGGCACCCGCAGCCGGGGGCGCGGGACGAACCGGGCGGTGACGGTGAGGCCCCGGCGGTCGACGGTCACCCGGCAGCCGGACAGCAGGGCGGTGACGGCACCGATGGCGGCCAGCGGCAGTCCGGCCGCCGGGCCCGTGGCCAGGGCCAGCGCCCCGCCGAGCACGGCGGTGGCCCCGCCCACGCCGATCAGCACGGGCGATCCGACGGTCTGCGTCCAGCTGGCCAACTCCCCCTCGGCGAGCGGAAGTCGGGGTCCGCGCCCCGGGTCGGTGTCCCCGGACGGGGACACCGGGTCCAGGCCCGCGAGCAGCCAGCCGACCCAGCCGACGGCCGCCCCGACGGCGAAGGACACCGCCAGCTGCCACAGCGGGAGCTCCGCCGGTTCGGAGCCCTCGGCTCCGGCGTCCGCGTTGGCGAGGAGCAGCAGCCCGAAGACACAGCCGAGCTGGGCGGGCGTTCCGTAACCGACAGCGACCAGCGCCCGCCGCGCCCCGAGCGCCGTACGCGACCGGAAGGCGAGCCATCCGACGACCGCTCCGGGGACGAGGAAGAGGGCGGTTACCACCGAGAGGAAGGCACCCGGACCGGTGAATCCGTCGGCGTGACCGGAGCTCCCGAAGTGGGTGGCGAGCGGATCCGGCAGCCGGTCGGCGAGTGCGGCGAAGATCCCCAGCACACCGGCCCAGGCCAGCAGGAACGGCGAAGCGACAACGATGGCGCGGCGCGCGGAACGAATCATTGGCAACCCCCTTGTTCGCATACTAGTAGAACAAATCTCGGCTGGACAGACCGCGACTCACCGAACCCTCCAGTCGCTTGTGCATCTCATATCTGAGATAGCCTCCGAGGTATGACTGACGACTATCTCTCACGTATCGGCAAGCTCATCCGTGACGCCCGACAGCACCGAGGCTGGACCCAGTCACAGCTCGCCGAGGCGCTCGGCACCAGCCAGAGCGCGGTCAACCGCATTGAGCGGGGGAATCAGAACATCAGTCTTGAGATGATCGCCAGGATCGGGGAGGCCCTGGACAGCGAGATCGTCTCTCTGGGCTACGCCGGTCCGATGCATCTGCGGGTGGTGGGCGGCCGCCAACTCTCCGGTGCCATCGACGTCAAGACGAGCAAGAACGCCTGTGTGGCGCTGTTGTGCGCCTCGCTCCTCAACTCCGGCCGTACGACGCTGCGCAGGGTCGCCCGGATCGAGGAGGTCTACCGCATCCTCGAAGTACTCGGCAGCATCGGCGTCCGCGCCCGCTGGATCAACGACGGGGCCGATCTGGAGATCGTGCCGCCCGCCGAACTGGATCTCGGCGCCATGGACACCGAGGCCGCCCGCCGGACACGCAGCGTCATCATGTTCCTGGGGCCGCTGCTGCACCGGATGGACCGCTTCCGGATTCCCTACGCGGGCGGCTGCGACCTCGGCACCCGTACCGTGCAGCCCCATATGACGGCGCTGCGCCCCTTCGGCCTCGAAGTGACCGCCACCGACGGGATGTACCACGCGCAGGTCGACCGCTCGGTCTTCCCCACCCGCGCCATCGTGCTGACCGAACGCGGTGACACCGTCACCGAGAACGCGCTGCTGGCCGCCGCCCGGCACGACGGGGTCACGGTGATCCGCAACGCCTCCTCCAACTACATGGTCCAGGATCTGTGCTTCTTCCTGGAGGAGTTGGGGGTCAAGGTCGAAGGGGTGGGCACCACCACCCTCACCGTGCACGGTGTCACCGATATCGACCGGGACGTGGACTACGCCCCCTCCGAGGACCCGGTGGAGGCGATGAGCCTGCTGGCCGCGGCCGTGGTGACGGAGTCCGAGCTGACGATCCGCCGGGTGCCGGTGGAGTTCCTGGAGATCGAGCTGGCCATCCTGGAGGAGATGGGCCTGGACCACGAGCGCTCCTCCGAGTACCCGGCGGACAACGGCCGTACCCGGCTGCTCGATCTGACAGTCCGGCCGTCCAAGCTCCAGGCCCCCATCGACAAGATCCACCCCATGCCGTTCCCCGGCGTCAACATCGACAACGTGCCGTTCTTCGCGGCCATCGCGGCCTCCGCGCAGGGCTCGACGCTGATCCACGACTGGGTCTACGACAACCGTGCCATCTATCTGACCGAGCTGAACCGTCTGGGCGCCCACGTCAAACTCCTCGACCCGCACCGGGTCCTGGTCGAGGGCCCGACCCGCTGGCGCGCGGCCGAGATGATGTGCCCGCCCGCGCTGCGGCCCGCGGTGGTGGTGCTGCTGGCGATGATGGCGGCGCCCGGCACCTCGGTACTGCGCAATGTCTATGTGATCAACCGCGGTTACGAGGATCTGGCCGAGCGGCTGAACTCGATCGGCGCGCAGATCGAGACCTTCCGCGACATCTGACACCCCGCCGGATGAGCGCCGCCGCACCCCTTCCGGAACGCGAGAAGCGGGCCGGAAGGGCGCGGCGTCCGCCCGCCCCCGTGTGCGGGCGACCCCGGGGGCCGGATCAGGCCGCGTCGAGTTCGCGCAGCAGCTTCATGGTGAGGGCGTCCACCGGGCGGGCCTGGTCCGCGGTCTCCTCGCTGGCGGTGTTCACCATCATCACCACCGCCGTGCCGCTCTTCCGGCTGAACGCCGCACAGCTGCTGAAGCCGCCGGTGCCGCCGTTGTGCCAGGTCATGGTGCGGCCGTTGGGCAACGGGCTGAGATGCCAGCCGAGGCCGAGCCGCAGCCGGTCGTCCGCGGTGAACCGCGGGCGCTGGGTCAGCTCGATCGCCTCGCGGAACGGCGAGCCCTCCGGGCGGAGTTGGGCGCCGAGATAGCGCAGCATGTCATCGGCGGTGCTGTACATCGAGGTGCCCGCGCCGCTGAGCACCCGATCGTGCCAGTCCGGTACGGGCTTCCCCTCGAGGTGGCCGACGGCCTTGCGGGCCGCCATGTCGGCCGTCAGGGTCGTCCTGGTGTCCCGCAGGCGCAGCGGACCGGTCACCCGGCGCCGCAGCATCGCGTCCACACCGTCGAAGGCCAGTGCCTGGCCGAGCAGTCCGAAGCCGAGGTTGGAGTAGCGGTAGGTCTTCCCCGGTACGGTCACGAGCTCCGTCTTCGCCAGCCCCTCGGCGAGGTCGTCCAGGGTGTAGTGGGCGTAGGGGTCGTACGGATCGGCCCCGGTGAACAGGTTCGGCGGCAGCGCGGGCAGACCGGAGCTGTGGGTGACCAGATCGGCCAGGGTGATCCGGCGGCCGCCCTTGCGCGGAACGGGGAACCGCGCGGGCAGCGTCAGCGGTGCGTCGAGGCGGGTGCTGCCCGCGTGGACGGCGCGGGCGAGCGCGGTGGCGGTGAGTGTCTTGCCGATCGAGCCGAGCTGGAACACCGTGCTGCCGTCCGGCACTTCCGCGCGTCCGCCCGTGGCCCGCAGCCTGCCCGCGCCCGCCACATAGGTGTGTCCGTCCTGGATGACCCCGCACACCGCGCCCGGGGCGCCGGATGCCAGCGCCTTGTCCAGCGCGCGGCGCACCCGGGCGGACAGTCCGCCGGACGCCGACGCGCTGCCGGGCAGCAGCGCCGCGCCCGCGGCCGACGCGCCCGTGGCGGTCGCGGTCATGAGAAAGGTCCTTCGATTCATGAGGTACTCCCCCGTCAGTCCGTTTCCTGGCGGCTTCCTGGCGGCACCACGGTCGACACCAGCACCAGCAGCGGCACCACCCGGCCCGCGGGCACGTGGTAGTGGCCACGGCCTTCGGCCTGGAGCCAGCCGGCCGCGGTGAGCTGCTTCAGGTGGTGGTAGAGCTGACCGGTCGTGTTCAGCCCCGCCACCTCCTGGAGTTCGGTCGCCGACCGTGTACCGCGCAGCACCGCGCACAGCAGGGTGAGCCGCACCGGGTGTCCCAGCGCGGCGTAGGACGCGGCGTGTTCGGACCAGTCGGCGGCGAGCAGCCCGTCCGCGAACGCGCCCTGCTGCCACTCGTAGTGCTCACCGGTGGGCAGGTCGAGCGCACCGGTGAACAGCACCTGACCGCGTCCGGCGAGCCGGCGGCGCAGCCCTTCGAGCGCCCAGAACGTGTCCTCCCGCGACGCTGACTCCGTGTCACCGGCGGCGTCCCGCGCGGACTCCAGCCGCGCCACCCGCTCCTCGAGCGCGGCGATCCGCTGCTGCAACGAGTCGGAAGCCATGACCAGAGATTACGTTATTACGGAATAACGAAACAAGTGGGCCCTAGGGAAGGACGGCGATGCCGTCGAGTTCCACCTTGGCTTCCTCGTCCCAGAGCCGGACGACGCCGATGACCGCCATCGCCGGATAGTCGCGGCCCGCCATCTCCCGCCAGATACGGCCGAGTTCGGGGGCGTGGGCGCGGTAGTCCGCGACATCGGTGGCGTACACGGTCAGCCGGGCGAGGTCGGCGGGGGCGCCGCCCGCCGCCGCCAGCGCGGTGAGCAGATTGGCCAGCGCCTGCCGGAACTGGACGGGAAGGGTGTCACCGACGATCTTCCCCGCGCCGTCCAGAGCGGTCTGCCCGGCCAGGAACACCAGCCGTCCGCCCAGCGCCGTGACGGCGTGGCTGAAGCCGGTGGGCGGGGACAGCTCGGCGGGGTTGAGGCGCGATACGGCACCTGTCAGTTCCGTCACCGGTACAACTCCTTCGCGATGATGGCGCGCTGGACCTCACTGGCGCCCTCGTAGATGCGCGGGGCGCGGACCTCCCGGTAGAGGTGTTCGAGCAGATGGCCGCGTTGCAGGGCTCGGGCGCCGTGGATCTGCACGGCGGTGTCCACGACGTACTGCGCGGTCTCGGTGGCCAGCAGCTTGGCCATGGCGGCGCGGCGGGCGATATCGGGTGCGTCGTCGTCGTAGGCGCTCGCCGCCGCGTAGACCAGCAGTCGGGCGGCCTCGGTGCGGGTGGCCATCTCGGCGAGCTGGTGGGCGACGGACTGGAGGTCCTTCAACGGTCCGCCGAAGGCCGTACGCCGCTCGGCGTGCGCCATCGCCGCGTCCAGTGCCGCCTGGGCCATACCGACCGCGAACGCGCCCACACTCGGTCGCATCAGGTTGAGGGTGCGCATGGCGACGCCGAAGCCCGCGTCGGGTTCGCCGAGTACGTCCTCCGCGGTGACCGGGACTCCGTCGAAGACCAGCCGCCCGATGGGGTGCGGGCTGAGCATCTCCAGCGGCTCACCGCCGAGCCCCGGGCGCTCGGCGGGCACCAGGAAGGCGGTGACCCCGTAGGAACCCGCGTCCTCGGTGGTGCGGGCGAACACCACGGTGAGGTCGGCCTCGGGAGCGTTGGAGATCCAGCACTTCTCGCCGGTCAGCCGCCAGCCGCCGGGGCCGTCCCGCTCGGCCCGCAGGGTCAGCGCCGCCGCGTCGGATCCGGCCTGCGGCTCGCTCAGCGCGAAGGCCGCCACCACATGGCCCTCCCGCACCCCGGGCATCCAGCGCGCGTGCTGCTTCTCGGTTCCGGACAGCACGATCGGATAGGCCCCGAGCCCCTGGAGGGCTAGCGCGGTCTCGGCCTCGGTGCACTCCATGGCGAGCGATTCGCGCAGCAGGCACAGATCGAGCGCACGGACCGGCGCTCGGGCCGGGAACAGCCGCCGCAGCAGGCCGAATTCGCCGAGCGCGGCGGTCAGCGGACGGTTGAGACGGCCGGGCGTACCGCCCTCCGCGAGCGGACGCAGCCGATCGCGGGCCAGTGTGCGCAGCTGTGCGCACCAGTGACGCCGCTCCGGGTCCAGTGCGAATGACGACACGGGGCACCCTCCCTCACCACAACCCTTATCGCGGGATATTGACTGTCGTCACCATCACGTTACGCTGACTCAGCGACTTCAGGCAGCCATGCGACAGACATATCGGGCAGGCAGAGGGGGCGCTTCACGATGGAGCTCACACCGTCGGGACACACCGACACCTTCGCCCGTGACCATCTCCCGCCCGTCGGCCAGTGGCCCGAGCTGCTGCTCGGCCTGCCCGGACCGCGCGTCCCCGACCGCCTCAACTGCGGCACCGAGCTGCTGGACCGCACCCTGGAGCGGTACGGCCCCGACCGGCCCGCCCTGCGCGGCGGCCACGGCGAGGTATGGACCTACGGCGATCTGCGCGGCCATGTCGACCGGATCGCGCACACCCTCACCACCACCCTCGGGGTGATGCCCGGCAACCGCGTGCTGCTGCGCGGCCCCACCACCCCGTGGCTCGCGGCCTGCTGGCTGGCGGTGATGAAGGCGGGCGCGGTCGCGGTGACCGTACTGGCCGCCCAGCGCTCCCGTGAGCTGGCGACCATCTGCGAGATCGCCCGGATACGGCATGCTCTGTGCGACGTCCGGTGCGCCGGGGAACTGGAGCAGGCCGGGGTTTCGGAGCTGCGGACCACCCGCTACGGCGGTGACGACCCCGACGACCTGATCCAGCTGGCCGCTCACGCACCCGCGGAGTACGCGGCGGTGGCCACCTCCGCCGACGATGTCGCGCTGATCGCCTTCACCTCCGGAACCACCGGACGCCCCAAGGGCTGTATGCACTTCCACCGCGATGTGCTGGCCATCGCCGACACCTTCTCGGCCCAAGTGCTGCGGCCCACCCCCGACGACGTGTTCGCGGGCAGCCCGCCCCTGGGCTTCACCTTCGGCCTCGGCGGTCTTGTCGTCTTCCCGCTGCGCGCCGGGGCGTCGACGCTGCTGGCCGACTGGGGCGGCCCCGAACGGCTGCTGGCCGACATAGCGCGCCACCGGATCTCGGTGCTGTTCACCGCGCCCACCGCCTACCGCGCGATGCTGGGCAGGATCGACACCGCCCCGGGCGCGTACGACATCTCCTCACTGCGCCGCTGTGTCTCCGCCGGGGAGAATCTGCCCGCCGCCACCTGGCACGACTGGCACCGGACCACCGGTCTGCGGATCATCAACGGCATCGGTGCCACCGAACTGCTGCATATCTTCATCGCCGCCGCCGACGACGCGATACGTCCTGGCACCACCGGCGTTCCGGTCCCCGGCTTCGAGGCGCGGGTGGTGGACAGCGCGCTGCGTCCGGTGCCGGACGGCGAACCGGGGCTGCTCGCGGTACGCGGACCGACCGGCTGCCGCTATCTGGCGGACGACCGGCAGCGGGAGTACGTCCGCGACGGCTGGAACCTCACCGGCGACACCTATGTCCGCGAGCCCGACGGCTACTTCCGCTATGTCGCGCGCGCCGACGACATGATCATCTCTGCCGGGTACAACATCGCGGGCCCGGAGGTCGAGGACGCCCTGCTGCGCCACCCCGATGTGGTGGAAGCCGCGGTCACCGGACGGCCGGACGCCACCCGGGGCATGGTGGTCGTCGCCCATGTGGTGCTGCGTCCGGAAGTCCCGCACACCGAGGAAACCGTCACCGCGCTCAAGGAGTTCACCACCGCGGAACTCACCCCCTACAAGTGCCCGCGCGTCTTTGTCTTCCTCGACGCCCTCCCCCGGACCGCCACCGGCAAGCTCCAGCGCTACCGGCTGCGCGAAGGCGCTCTACAGTAAGCGCGTGACCGGCCAGCACACCCCGCGCTCCCTGATCGTCAGCTACTACGGCGCCTATGGGCGCGGCAGCGCCGACCGCCCCGCCGGGCCGGTGCCGATCGCCGCGCTGATCCGGCTGATGGGCGCGGTGGGCGTCGATCCGCCGTCGGTGCGCTCGGCGGTCTCCCGGCTCAAGCGGCGCGGACTGCTGGTCGCCGACCGTACTGCCGCCGGGGCCGCCGGATACTCGCTGTCCGCCGACGCCCGGCAACTCCTGGACGACGGGGACCGGCGCATCTACGGCGGACCCGAGGCGGACACCGCCGAGCGCGGCTGGCTGCTCGCCGTCTTCTCCGTCCCCGAACAGGAGCGCCACAAGCGGCATCTGCTGCGCTCCCGGCTCTCCCGGCTGGGCTTCGGCACCGCCGCGCCGGGCGTCTGGATCGCCCCGGACCGGCTCTACGACGAGACCCGGCACACCCTGGAACGCCTGGGCCTCGCGCCGTACGTGGACCTCTTCCGCGGCACCCACGCCGGGTTCACCCCCACCGCGGAGGCCGTGCGCCGCTGGTGGGACCTGGACGAACTGGCCGCCCTGCACCGTGCGTTCCTCACCGACCACGAACCGGTGCTGCGCCGGTGGAGCAGCTGCGGCCCGTCACCCGAGAACGCCGAAGCCGCCGAGGCCGCCTACCGCGACCATCTGCTGGCCCTGGACTCCTGGCGGCTGCTGCCCTACGCCGACCCGGGTCTGCCCGCCGCGCTGCTGCCCGAGGACTGGCCCGGGGTGCGCGCCGCCGAGGTCTTCGCGCGCCTGGACGAACTGCTGCGGGACACCGGCGCCGGATACGCCGAGGCCGCGCTGGCGGGGACGGCCTAGGGTCCGTCGGGCTCTAACCGGCCCGGCCGGCCTAGGGTCCGTCGTCAAAGGGGGCGTCCGGCCGCGAGCGGCGTCTGGTGCGGTGACTCGCAAGGCGGAGGATCGCCCTCGTACTGGGCGTACTCGGGCGACTTCGACAACGCGGCGAGGTGCCGTGCCAGGCGTCGGGAGCAGGGCGGCCCCTTTGACGACGGGCCCTAGGTGTTCTGTCCACAGAGGTTGGTGATGGACGGCACGGCTTGGTGGTCTTGAACGAGTGAGGGCCTTCCGGCTTCGGTGTGGATTGCGACATCTCCACCGAGCACCGAGAAGGCCCTCTTGCCCCACCGTAATGCACCCCTGACTGAGACCGGCCGTCTTCGCCTCGCCCGCTGTGTGGTCGAGGACGGCTGGACCCTGCGCCGTGCCGCCGAACGTTTCCAGGTCTCACCGACCACAGCCCAGCGATGGGCGGACCGCTACTGTCTGCTCGGCGAGACAGGTATGACCGACCGGTCCTCCCGGCCACACACGAGCCCACGACGTACCCCGACCCGCACCGAACGCCGGATCATCAAGGTCCGCCTCCAGCGCCGGTGGGGCCCGGCCCGCATCGCCCACCTGCTGGGCCTGGTGCCTTCGACCGTGCACCGCGTGCTGACCCGCTACCGGCTGGCCCGGCTCACACACCTGGACCGGGCCACCGGACACGTCATACGCCGCTACGAACGCGACCGGCCGGGCGAACTGATCCACGTGGACATCAAGAAGCTCGGCAACATCCCCGACGGTGGCGGCCACAAGATGCTGGGCCGCCAAGCGGGGCGCAAGACCCGCAAGAACGCCGGCTACAGCTACATCCACACCGCCGTCGACGACCACTCCCGCCTGGCCTACAGCGAGATCCTCGGCAACGAGAAGAAGGAGACCGCGACGGCCTTCTGGACCCGGGCCCAGGCATTCTTCACCTCGTGCGGGATCACCGTCGAGCGGGTTCTGACCGACAACGGCGCCTGCTACCGCTCACGCGACTGGCGCGAAGCCCTCGCGGCGGCTGGGATCACCCACAAGCGAACCCGGCCTTACCGCCCCCAGACCAATGGCAAGGTCGAACGCCTCAACCGCACCCTGCTCGACGAATGGGCCTACGCCCGCCCCTACCGATCAGAGACCGAGCGACGCGAAGCCTTCCCCGGCTGGCTGCACACCTACAATCACCACCGCGGACACACCGCGCTGAAGGGCCAACCACCCGCCAGCCGCGTCCCCAACCTCACAGGGCAAGACACCTAGGGCTCCTCCAGCGCGAGCCGCGGTTTGGGCCCGTCCGTACGCCCCGTCGGCGGCTTCCGGCTGCCCGCCTGGTACGGCAGCGGCCAGGGCGCCCCGGGTCCGGTGTACTCCTGCTCGGCCGCCGCGTGCAGGGTCCAGTGGGGGTCGTAGAGATGGGGGCGGGCCAGGGCGCAGAGGTCGGCGCGCCCCGCCAGGATCAGGGAGTTGACGTCGTCCCAGGAGGAAATGGCCCCGACGGCGATGACGGGAACGCCGAGCTCGTTGCGGATGCGGTCGGCGAACGGCGCCTGGTAGGAGCGCCCGAAGTCGGGGCGCTCGTGGGCGACCACCTGACCGGTGGAGACGTCGATGGCGTCGGCGCCATGGGCGGCGAAGGCCGACGCGATGGCCACCGCGTCCTCGGCGGTGGTACCGCCCTCGGCCCAGTCGGTGGCGGAGATGCGCACCGTCATGGGGGAATCGCGGGGCCAGACGGCGCGGACGGCGTCGAAGACCTCCAGCGGATAGCGCAGCCGGGCCCGAAGCGAGCCGCCGTAGGCGTCGGTGCGCAGGTTGGTCAGCGGGGAGAGGAAGCCGGAGAGCAGATAGCCGTGGGCGCAGTGGAGTTCGAGCAGGTCGAATCCGGCGCGGGCGGCCCGTTCCGCGGCCGAGACGAACTGGTCGCGGACGGCGGCGAGTCCGGCGGTGTCCAGGGCCGTCGGTATCTGGCTGACGCCGGGGCGGTAGGGCAGTGGTGAGGCGGCCACCAGCGGCCAGTTGCCGTCCGGCAGCGGGTCGTCGATGCCCTCCCACATCAGCCGGGTGGAGCCCTTGCGTCCGCTGTGGCCGAGCTGGACGCCGAGGGCCACGCCCGGGGACTGGGCATGGGCGAAGTCCACGATCCGGCGCCAGGCCGTCTCCTGGGCGTCCTCGTACAGTCCGGCGCAGCCGGGGGTGATCCGTCCCTCGGGACTCACACACACCATCTCGGTCATGACCAGGCCCGCACCGCCGAGGGCACGCCCACCGAGGTGGACGAGGTGGAAGTCGCCGGGGATGCCGTCCTGCGCGGAGTACATGTCCATCGGGGACACCACCACGCGGTTGCGCAGGGTGAGTCCGCGCAGCCGGAAGGGGGTGAACATCGGCGGCGTGCCGTCCGGCACCTCCGCCTCCCGCTCGACCGCCGAGACAAAGCCGGTGTCGCGCAGCCGCAGATTGTCATGGGTGACCCGGCGGCTGCGGGTGAGCAGGTTGAACGCGAACTGGCGGGGCGGCTGGCCGAGATAGAGCCCCAGATTCTCGAACCACTCCAGACTGGCGCGGGCCGCCCGCTGGGTGGACTCGACGACGGGGCGGCGCTCGGCCTCGTACGCGGCGAGCGCGTCGGGCAGTTCCGGGTGCTCCTGGAGGCAGGCGGCGAGCGCGAGGGCGTCCTCGACGGCCAGTTTGGTGCCCGAGCCGATGGAGAAGTGCGCGGTGTGGGCGGCGTCGCCGAGCAGCACCGTATTGCCGTGGGACCAGCGCTCGTTGACCACGGTGCGGAACGCGGTCCACGGCGAGCCGTTGCCGCGCAGCGGGCGGCCGCCGAGGGCGTCGGCGAAGAGCTTGGCGCAGATCTCCGTGGACTCCTGCTCGGTGCAGCGGTCGAGCCCGGCCCGGCGCCAAACCTCCTCCCGGGCCTCGACGATGACGGTGCTGGCGCCCGTGGAGCAGGGTTGCCCGGAGGGCATCGATGAGGGGTGGCGGTCGGGTGACGGGCGGGCATAGGGGTAGCCGTGGAGTTGCAGCACGCCGTGCTCGGTCTCGGCGGTCTCGAAGCGGAAGGCGTCCAGGGCGAAGTCGGCGGCGAGCCAGATGTAGCGGCAGCGGTGGGTGGTGAGCCGCGGGCGGAAGGCGTCGGCGTGGGCCTGGCGGATGGCGCTGTGCACTCCGTCCGCGGCGATCACCAGATCGTGGGTGCGGGCGAGGGACGCGGCGGAGGGCGCCGCGGTCCGGAAGTGGAGCCGGACGCCGAGCTCGCGGCAGCGCTGGTGGAGGATCTCCAGCAGCCGCCGCCGACCGAGCGCGGCGAAGCCGTGGCCACCGGAGGTGAGCACCCGGCCGCGGTGCACGACGTCGATGTCGTCCCAGCGGACGAACTCACGGCACAGCTCGGTATGGACGGCCGGGTCGGCGTGCTCGATACCGCCCAGGGTCTCGTCGGAGAGGACCACCCCGAAGCCGAAGGTCCGGTCGGGCGCGTTGCGCTCCCAGACGGTGATCTCGCGCCGGGGATCCAGCCGGGCCAGCAGCACCGCCGCGTACAGACCGCCGGGCCCGCCGCCGACGACGGCGATCCGGGCCGGTCGTCCGGCGGTCACCGGCCCTGCCACCGGGGCTCGCGGCGGGCGGTGAACGCGGCGTGGAACTCGGCGTAGTCCGCGCCGTTCATCAGCAGCGCCTGGGTCGCCGCGTCCATCTCGATCGACGCGGACAGCGGCATGTCCAGCTCGGAGGTGAGCAGCGCCTTGGTCTGGGCGAGGGCGAGGGAGGGCCCGTCGGCGAGCCGCCGGGCCAGCGCCTCGGCCCGCTGCTGTGCCTGACCCTCGTCCGCCAGCACGCTGATCAGCCCGATGCGCTCGGCCTCGGCGGCGCGCACCGGCTCGCCGAGCATCAGCAGCCGGGTGGCGTGGCCGAGCCCGACGACGCGCGGCAGCAGGTAGGCGGCACCCATGTCACCGCCGGAGAGCCCGACCTTGGTGAAGAGGAAGGAGAAGCGCGCCGTGGGGTCGGCGACCCGGAAGTCGGCGGCGAGCGCGAGAACGGCGCCCGCACCTGCCGCGGCCCCGTGCACCGCGGCCACCACGGGGAAGGGGCACTCCCGCAGGGCGCGCACCACCTGTCCGGTCATCCGGTTGAAGTCCAGGAGCTGCCGGGTGTCCATGGCGAGGGTGGCGCCGATGATGTCGTCGACATCTCCGCCGGAGCAGAAGCCGCGGCCCTCGCCGCCGAGCACCATGGCCCGGACGGAGCCCTCGCGGGCCAGCTCGGCGAGGAGGTCGCGGAGATCGGCGTAGGCGCCGAAGGTGAGCGCGTTGAGTTTCTCGGGGCGGGCGAGGGTGACGTTCGCCACGCCGTCGTCGAGCGTGAGGCGCAGATGGCGCCACTTGTCGGTGCGGGACGCGGAGCCGGTGAACGGACTCATGGGCCCTGGCCTCCTTCGGCCTGACGGCTGCTGCCTGCCAGTTGAAGCTATCACCGCATCATGACTGTCGTCACGAGTACGCGATAAGTCGGCGTCGTGCGGACGTCGCCCGTCGGGTCATAAGTCCCGGCAAGAGTGGTCCACGGTCCCTTCCGGCACTATCGTCCGCTTCATACCGTCAAGGGCTGCGGTATCTCCCCCCGGACTCACCCGGGGGGAGAGCCGTGCGCCCGGCCGCAAGGCTCCGCTGACGACTGGACCAGGACGTTGCCCGAACCCCTCCGTGCCGCCACTTGGCGCTTCGCACTGCCGCACACGACGGCCGCCGTTCCGCTGGCCCGTGCGCTGATCCGTAACACCCTGGCGGACATCGGTGCCCCCGTGGACGGGGACACCGCGGAGCTGCTGACGGCCGAACTGGTCGCCAACGCCGTGCAGCACACCGACGGCGACGAGCCCATAGAGCTGGTGGTGGAGCTGGTACCGACCGGTGGCTGGCAGGTCGAGGTGCATGACCAGGACCCGACCCCGCCCGGTGGGTTCGACGGTCCGGGCCGCCCCGAGGGCCCCAAGAGACCCGACGGCGCCGACCTCCCCGACGGCACCCCGAGCCTGGCCGAACGCGGCCGCGGACTGCTGCTGATCCGCACCCTCAGCGCGGACGCGGGCTACCGCCCCACCGACTTCGGCAAGGCCGTCTGGTTCACCCTCCCGCCCCGGACCCGCTGACCGCCGGGCCCGGCACCTTCCGCACCGGGGGCCTCAGGGCGTGCTGAGCGTGGCGACCAGCACCGCCTTGATGGTGTGCATCCGGTTCTCCGCCTCGTCGAAGACGACGGAGTGCGCCGACTCGAAGACCTCCTCGGTGACCTCCAGCGAGGTCAGCCCGTGCCGCTCGTAGATCTCCCGGCCCACGTCGGTGCCCAGGTCGTGGTAGGCGGGGAGGCAGTGCAGGAACTTCACCGCGTCGTTCCCGGTCGCGCGCAGCACGTCCATCGTCACGGCGTACGGACCCAGCAGCGCTATCCGCTCGTCCCACACCTCCTTGGGCTCCCCCATCGACACCCACACATCGGTGGCGACGAAGTCCGCCCCGTGCACGCCCTCCTCGACGTCCTCGGTGAGTGAGACCCGGGCACCGGAGGCGGCGGCCAGCTGACGGGCCAGCTCCACGATGGTGTTGTCCGGCCAGAGCAGCCGGGGCGCCACGATCCGGACGTCCATGCCCAGCAGGGCGCCCGTGACGAGGTAGGAGTTGCCCATGTTGTAGCGGGCGTCGCCGAGGTAGGCGTAGCTGATCTCGTGGAGCGGCTTGTCGCTGTGCTCGCTCATGGTGAGCACATCGGCGAGCATCTGGGTGGGGTGCCACTCGTCGGTGAGGCCGTTGTAGACGGGCACCCCGGCGTGGGCGGCCAGCTCCTCGACCACACCCTGGCCATGGCCCCGGTACTCGATGGCGTCGAACATCCGGCCCAGCACCCGTGCCGTGTCCTTGACCGACTCCTTGTGCCCGATCTGCGAGCCGACCGGATCCAGATAGGTCGTCGAGGCGCCCTGGTCGGCGGCCGCGATCTCGAAGGCGCAGCGGGTGCGGGTCGAGGTCTTCTCGAAGATCAGGGCGATGTTCCTGCCCTGGAGCCGCCGCACCTCCGCGCCCGCGTGCTTGGCCGCCTTCAGTTCGGCGGCCAGGCCGACCAGCCGGCGGAACTCGTCGGCGGTGAAGTCCAGCTCCTTCAGAAAATGGCGGCCGGTGAGGTCAATCGCCATGGGGTGGGCTCCTCGGTCACGGTGGATCACGGCTGCGGCGGCGATACCGCGGCCAGGAACCATGGAAGCATATACGAAGGGCCGTATATATGCGGAGGGGGGTCTTCGTTGGTGCGATGCCAGGACAGGGCCTACCCGTCCACGGGGGCGCGCTCGACCGGACAGCTCATGCACCGCGGACCGCCGCGGCCCCGCCCCAGCTCACTGCCCGGGATGTCGATGACCTCGATCCCGCACTTGCGCAGGAAGGTGTTGGTCGTGGCGTTCCGCTCGTAGGCGACCACCACACCCGGCTCGACCGCGAGCACATTGCAGCCGTCGTCCCACTGCTCGCGCTCGGCCGCGTGGACGTCCTGGGTGGCGGTGAGCACCCGGATGGAATCCAGCCCGAGGGCGGCGGCTATCGCGCGGTGCATATGCTCCGGCGGATGGTCGGTGACCTTGAGCTCATGGCTGCCCGCACCCGGTTCGATGGTGTACGAGCGGAGCATCCCGAGCCCCGCGTACTGGGTGAAGGTGTCGCCGTCGACCATCGTCATCACGGTGTCGAGATGCATGAAGGCCCGCCCCTTGGGCATGTCCAGGGCCACGATGGTGCGGGCCGAACCGGCCGCGAACAGCCGGTGCGCGATCATCTCCACCGCCTGCGGGGTGGTCCGCTCGCTCATGCCGATCAGCACCGCGCCCTTGCCGATCACCAGCACATCGCCGCCCTCGATCGTGGAGGGGTAGGCCGCCTGTCCCTCCGACCAGACGTGGAAGTCCTCGTCGGCGAAGAGCGGGTGATGGCGGTAGACGGCCTCGTAGTGCACCGTCTCGTGCCAGCGGGCGGGCCAGCGCATCGCGTTGATCGAGACGCCGTCGTAGACCCATGCGGAGGCGTCCCGGGTGAAGAGGTGGTTCGGCAGCGGATTGACGAGGAAGTCGTCGGGCTCCATGGCGTGGAAACGGACGGAGACCGGCTCCGGGTACCGCGCCAGATACTCCCGCTTGGTCATCCCGCCGATCAGCGCCTCGGTGAGCTCGGGGGCGGTCAGCTCGTCGAAGGCGGCGCGCAGATGGTCGGTGACGAGCGGGCCGTACTCCTTCTCGTCGAAGACCCGGTCCAGCACCAGTGACCGCGCGGCCGGAACCGCGAGGCTCTCGGTGAGCAGATCACCGAAGAGATGGACCTCGACACCGCGGTCGCGCAGCACATCCGCGAACCCGTCGTGCTCCTGGCGGGCCCGACGCACCCACAGGACGTCGTCGAAGAGCAGAGCGTCCTTGTTGGACGGAGTGAGCCGCTTCAGCTCCAGATCGGGGCGGTGCAGGATGACACGGCGCAGCCGCCCGGCCTCGGAGTCCACATGGAATCCCATGCACCCATCTTCGCCGCTGCGGGCCCACGGTGAACGTCCCGCGACACACATATCTCCGATCTTGGCCGGTACCTGCCCCGGCCGACGGCGCCGTACGCGGGTCCGCCGCGGACCGCCCGGGGGCCGTCCGGGGGCCGGGGGCGGCCGGGCTCAGCCCGCGGCGAGCACCACGATCAGCACCAGCGCGACGGCGATGAAGCCCAGCAGGGCGGAAACCCACAGCTGGCCCGGTTGCAGATCGATCCGGCCGCCGTCGTCGTCCCCGCGCCGCGACCGCCACCGGCGCCGCCGCGCCTCCCGTCGGGTGGCCCGGCACGCCGCGTCCTCCAGCTCCCGGCACTCCTCGGCGACTCCGGCAAACAGCGCCTTCCAGCCCTTCTCGCCGAAGCCGGTGGGCTGCCGGGTGCCGATGACCCGGCGCACCACCTCGCGGCCCGCGCCGTCGCCCGCGCTCCACAGGCCGGGCAGGACACACACCATCAGCTCGGGCACGGCCCCGCGGTCCGCGTACGGGCGCACCAGACCCTCGTAGAGCATCAGCGCGTTCCGCACCCGCAGCCGGGTGTCCGGATCCGCGGCGGCTCCCCGTCCGGCCTCGCCCACCGCCGGACCGGCCGGGGCGTCGAGATAGAGATGGGCCAGCAGCACCTTCTCGCAGACCGCGTCCGCCAGCTCCGGCCCCCGCTCCGGCGCCCGGCGCACCAGCTCGACCACGATCCGGGTGACCCGCTCGGCGGGCAGCCCCTCGTCGAGCGTGCTCAGCAGAACGCCATCGTCGGCTTCGCGCAGCGCGACGGCCAGGGCGTCCCCGCCGTGGCGCAGCACCTCGCGCAGCCGGCGGGCGCCGGTCACCGAGAACCGGCGGGCGGGGGTACTGGGGTGCGCGGCGCCCCGCTCGCCGCCGTGCGTGCCGGGCGGCTGCCCGGTCTCCGTGTGGGCGCGGTGCCCGCTCTCCGTGCGGCCGCGGGTCTCCGTGTTCCGGGTCTCCGTGTGGGCGCGGTGCCCGGTCTCCTCCTCCGCACCGGTGGTGCGGTCCATCTCCTTCACCATCCCCGTTCCTTCCTTCACAGCGCTTCCAGCACCTCCCGTATCCGTGTGGCCGCCCGGACGTCGAGCGGCTCGTCACCGTCCTGCGCCAGCCGGGGCAGAAAGCCGCACAACACCGCCAGCTGCCGTTCGTCGCGGGCCGCCCGCCGGATCCAGCCGACGAGCGCGTCCTCGGCGGCACCGGCGGACCGGGCCCAGGTGAGCGCGGCCCGCAGCAGTTCGGACAGCTGGGGCGCGCAGCCGGGCCGGGCGGCCAGCAGCGCCGTGGCCAACGGCCAGGCGGTGTACGGCTCCAGCTCCGGCACCTCCCGCAGCCCCCACAGATGCGAGGTGCGGGTGGTGACCGCGCGCAGCGCCGTCAGCAGTGCCAGGTCGCGCCGGGGCCGCCGGGTGTCCCGCAGCCAGTGGGTGAGCCCGTCCAGTACCACTTCCGGCTCGGTACCGGCCAGCAGCCGCAGTACGCCGTAGGAGGTGGTGACGCCGCCGTCGGCGCAGGCGATCCGGCCGAGCTCGGCCAGGGACGCCGGGACCGAACCCGCCGCCAGGCCGTAGCCGTGGGCGAGCGCCGCCGTCTCGCGCTCGCGTTCGTCGTCGCCGCGTGCCCAGGCGCGCAGCAGGCCGTCCACGACGGGGCGCACCTCCGGGGCGCGGGCGGCCTCGGCGAGCGCGGTGGCGGCCGCCATCCGCTGCACCGGGCTGTCGGTGCGCACCAGCGGCAGCAGCAGCTCGGTCAGACCGTAGAGATAGTCGCGGGCGCACAGCACACCCGCGGCGACCGCGGCCCGCACCCACACCTGCGGGCGCGGGTCGTCGCACAGCGCGCGCAGCCAACGGGCCGTCGGGCCGCGGAGGTTGTGGTGGCCGTCCCACACCTCATACAGCACCGCGGGCGCCAGCCGCCGCCCCCGGAACCACACGGCGCGGACCGGTACGGACGCTTCCGCAAGGTCCTCCACGCCGTCCCCGCACACCGCGCGGGCCGTGGCGGGCGCGACCCCGGGGCGGGCGGTGAACAGCGGGCGACCCGGGGCGTGCTGGGGGTCGAGGGTGACAGCCAGCTCCCAGGTCAACAGCTCGGCGGCCTCCGCGGTGAGGCTGTACGCCGAGCCGTTGAAGACGGCGAGCGCGATCCGCAGTGCGGCGGCGCGCAGTTCGGGCAGGGCCGCCGGCAGGGTGTCCGCGCGGCCGGGCGCCGCGAACCACGCACGGGCCTGGCGCGGGGCGAACGACCGGCAGTGCGCCAGCAGCCGTTCATCGGACATCCCGCCCCGCGCGTGGGCGGCGAGATGACCCGCGAGCCGGGCCGCCTCGCCGGGGCGCAGCTCGTCCAGGCCGAGGGCCTCGGCCACCTCGGGCCGGGCGGCGGTGGTGCGGGCCAGCTCCAGCAGTTCGGCGGGGGCGTCGGCGAGCAGCTCGGCGAGATGGGCCTCGAGGACGTCGGCGGCGGCGGGCGGCTCATGGGGCAGTGCGTGACGGCGGTCGCCCAACAGCCGTTCGGCCACCGGTCCGCCGGGGATCAGGACAACGGCGAACGCCCCACACTCGACGACCCGGGCGCGCAGCCGGTCCAGCAGGGTGCCGGGCGGCATGGTGACGCTGGACACGACGGCCGCGGTGGGCAGTTCGAGGAGATAGCCGTGGCCGCGTTGCAGCTCCCGCACGGCGGAGGTACCGAGGAGGATTCCGGGGGCGAGGCGGGTGACACCGCCTCCGGCGAGCTCGGCGCGTTCGGCCAGGAGCGCGAGCCCGGTCCAGGCGCGGCCGGTGCCCGGTTCGCCGCACAACGCGAGAAGGCGGGTGCGCCGCAGCTGCTCACGCAAGCCCGGGTGGCCGGGGCCGGTGCGGTAGAGCCGGTGCAGCCGCGCCAACTCCTCGTGCGGAACGAGCCCTTCGGCGAGGGTGGAGCGGGCGTCGTCGGCGAGGAACGGCGCCGGACAGTCGGTGAGGTGCAGATGCGCACGGGCCTCGCGCGCGGTGCGGGCGCCGCCCGCCTCGCCCGCGCCGTTCAGCGGACCGCCCTTCGGGATGTCCAGCCGCCGTATGCCGGTGTTGTCCACCGTGACGTCGATGTTCTCGGTTCCGCTCATCGCCCGCCGTCCTTCGCCGCCGTGGCCCCCGTATGGCCGGGAGCGGGCCCGTTGTCGTCTCACCGGGCGCGGGAGCGCCGCGGCGCGGGGTACCGGACCTGCCAGGGCACCGGACCTGCCGGGGCACCGGACCTGCCGGGGCACCGGACCCCTGGGCGTCAGCCCTCCTGGGTGCCGGACCGTTTGGGCTCCGGGGCCCGAAGCGGGCGGCGGGACTCTCTCCCCCTGCCCGTCCCGCCGCCCCTCTCCGGTGCCGGGCGCTGGGCCGTGTGCACCCCCGTCGCACACGGTCCGGCTCCCCTGTGCGTGTCCAGCGTGCCCGGGGAGCGGTGCGGGGGCTGTAGCCGTTTACACAGTCGCGGAAACGGGCGGGGCGTACGCGCCCGCGCTCAATCGCGGGGGCGTGCCGGGATCTGCTCACCCGTCGCGCGCCCCTCGGCCAATAGCCGCAGCAGTCCGAGGTCCATCACCACGAAGCGGCGCGAGGCGGTCTGTACGACGCGCTGGTCGCGCAGCAGCCGCAGCGCCTTGGCCACCGCTTCCCGGGTCGAGCCCACCGCGGCGGCGATGTCGTGCTGCGGCAGCGGGAGATCGACGGTGATGGCGCCGCCGGGACCGGAGTGTCCGGTGCGCTCGGCGAGTTCGACCAGCCGGGCGGCGAGCCGCTGAAGCACCTTCTCGGAGGCCAGCGAGCGGCGCTCACCGTCGGAGCTGCGCAGCCGGGAACTGAACTGACGCATGATCAGCATGGTGGCCACCGGACGGGCGGCCAGATAGGCGCGGAACCGGTCGCCGGAGACCACGACCGCCTCCATCCGGCCGAGCGCGGTGACGGTGGCGCTGCGCGAGCCGTGGTCCACCGCGGCCTGGTCCCCGACGACTTCGCCCGCTCCGCGCAGCGCCAGGATCAGCCGGACGCCGCGCTCGGTCTCCACCGAGACGGTGGCCCAGCCGGAGGTGATGGCGACGACGAAGGTCGTGCGGTCGTGCTCGCGCAGCACGACCTGGGAAGGGTCGTAGACCCGGGGGCTGCCGAGGGCGAGCAGCGCACGCCGGTCGTCGGCGGGAAGCGCGTGGAGGAACGGCCGTCCGTCCTCGAAGAGACTCATCCGCCCTCCCCGCTCTGCTCGTTGGTCGTCACGCTCGCGGAGAACCGGTGGGATGGAGATCGGTGGAATGAAGAACGATGGGATGGAGAACGATGGGATCGAGCAGCACGCTAGGCAGCCGACACGGTCACGTCAATGGTCCGCGTCCGCGCCCGGGGCTCCGGGCGGCAGTACGCGGGGGCCGCCAGGGCCGCCGGAGCCCGCGGCGGGCGAGCTCCGGCGGTCTGGCCGGGCACCCGGGTGGCAAGGCCGGGCGCCCGGGTGGCAAGGCCGGGCGCCCCCATTGAAAAGGGACTCTAGAGGCGGGGGTCCACCGGCTCGGACTCCAGCGCAAGCACCGCGAAGACCGCCTCGTGGACGCGCCACAGCGGCTCACCGTCGGCCAGCCGGTCCAGCGCCTCGAGGCCGAGCGCGTACTCCCGCAGCGCCAGCGAGCGCTTGTGGCCGAGGTGGCGCACACGCAGCCGGTCCAGGTTCTCCGGACGGGTGTACTCCGGGCCGTAGATGATGCGCAGATACTCGCGGCCACGGCACTTGACGCCCGGCTGGACCAGTCGGCCGTCGCCCTTGCGCACAAAGCCCTGGAGCGGCTTGACGACCATGCCCTCGCCGCCCGCCGCCGTGAGGTCCAGCCACCACTGGACACCGGCGGCAATGGACGCGTCGTCCTCGGTGTCGACGACCAGACGGCGGGTGGGAGCGAGCAGCCGGTTCACATATTTCGGGACGTAGGCGCAGATGGAGTTGTTCGCGTCGGCGTCCAGCCCCTCAGCCTCGATCATCCGGTCGATCATCGCGAGCTGCTGGTCGTGCGGGAGCGCAGCGAGGCTGCGGCCCTGGACCGCCAGGATCTGGAACGGGGCCAGCCGGATGCCGTCCAGACCGTCCGTGCCCCGCGATCCGACGGTGCGGCGGCCCCTCGGTGCCTCCCGCTCCTCGCCCGGCCACCCGCGCTGCGGATCGCCGACCGGCCAGCAGTAGCGCCGATACGCCTCGGTGAACGCGGCCGCGTCCACCGCTCGTTCACGCTGCTTGCCGAGCAGGTCGGACACCTCGACACCGCGCGCCGCCGCGTTCTCCAGCGCGGTGAGCACACCGGGGAGAACGGCGCGCGAGGCGGCGCCGACCGCCGCGTACTGGTTGCGCAGCAGCCCCTTGGCCTTGAGGGACCACGGCATCAGCTCGGCGTCCAACAGCAGCCAGTCGGTGTCCAGCTCCTGCCAGAGACCGGCGCTGTCGATGGCGCGGCTCAGCCGTCGCAGGATCTTCCCGGTCAGCCGCGGGTCGTCGAAGAACGGCCGCCCGGTGCGGGTGTACACCATGCCGGACACCCCGTCCGGCGCGTCGAAACGCTTCCGTGCGACCTCCTCGTCACGGCAGACCAGGGCCACCGCGCGGGAGCCCATGTGCTTCTCCTCGCAGATCACCTCGCGCACCCCGTCGGCGCGGTAGGCGGCGAACGCCTCTGCCGGGTGCTCGAGATAGCCGTCCTCCGAGGAGGTGGCGCACGGCGCCATGGTGGGCGGGAGATAACCGAGCAATCGCGGGTCGACCGCGAAGCGGCTCATGACCTCCAGCGCCGCCGCGGCGTTCTCCTCCTTCACCGCGATCCGGCCCATGTGCCGGGTCTCCACCACCCGGCGGCCCTGCACATCGCCCAGGTCCAGCGGACGGCCCTCGGCGCCGCCGGGGGCCTCGTTGGTCAGCGGCTTGACCGGCTCGTACCAGATCCGCTCGGCCGGGACGTCCACCAGCTCCCGCTCCGGCCAGCGCAGCGCGGTCATCCGGCCGCCGAAGACACAGCCGGTGTCCAGGCAGATGGTGTTGTTGAGCCAGGAGGCCACGGGGGTCGGGGTGTGGCCGTAGACGACGGCGGCGCGGCCCCGGTAGTCCTGGGCCCAGGGGTAACGCACCGGCAGACCGAACTCATCGGTCTCACCGGTGGTGTCCCCGTACAGCGCATGCGAGCGGACCCGGCCCGAGGTGCGGCCGTGGTACTTCTCGGGCAGCCCGGCGTGGCACACCACCAGCGCCCCGCCGTCCAGTACGTAGTGACTGACCAGCGACTCGATGAAGACCCGGACGCGGTCGCCGAACTCCGGGTCCTCCGTGTGCTCCCGCTCCAGCTGCTCCACGGTCTCGGCAAGGCCGTAGGTGACCTGGACCTTGCGGCCCTTGAGATAGCGGCCGAGCTTGTTCTCGTGGTTGCCGGGGACGCACAGCGCCGCGCCGGAGGCCACCATCCCCATCACCAGGCGCAACACCCCCGGGCTGTCGGGCCCGCGGTCGACGAGGTCGCCGACGAAGACCGCGGTACGGCCCTCGGGGTGGGTGGCGTCGACCGGGCGACCGCGCTCGTCACGGCGCAGGGCGTAGCCCAGCTTGCCGAGCAGAGTCTCCAGCTCGGAACGGCAGCCGTGGATGTCACCGATGATGTCGAACGGACCGGTGAGGTGGCGCAGATCGTTGTAGCGGCGCTCGGTGGTGATCTCGGCGGCCTCGACCTCTTCGGGGCCGCGCAGGATGTGCACCTTGCGGAAGCCCTCGCGCTCCAGGGACTTCAGGGAGCGGCGCAGCTCACGCCGCTGGCGCGGAATGACATGGGCGGGCATCTCCGCGCGGTCGGGCCGCGCCGCGTTGCGCCGGGCGCATTCGCCCTCGGGCATGTCGAGGACGATGGCGACGGGGAGGACGTCGTACTCGCGCGCGAGTCTGATGAGGCTGCGACGGGCCTCGGACTGGACGTTGGTGGCGTCCACGACGGTCAGCCGCCCGGCCGCCAGCCGCTTGCCCGCGATGTAGTGGAGCAGGTCGAAGGCGTCGGGGGTGGCGCTCTGGTCGTTCTCGTCGTCGGCGACCAGCCCGCGGCAGACGTCGGAGGAGACGACCTGGGTGGGCAGGAAGTGGCGCCGGGCGAACGTGGACTTGCCGGAGCCGGTGGTACCGACGAGGACCACGAGGGACAGGTCGGGCACGGCGAGGCTGCGCTTGACGGTGGTGACGTCGGCGTCGGTCATGCGGCCGCCTCCTTCGCGGTCGTGGTGCTGGTGGTCTCGGTGGTGCTGTGGTCGGTGCGCTGTTCGTCGGTGCTCGTGCGGTCGGTCTTCGTGCCGTCGGCGCCGAGGCGGAACAGGGCGAGCTGGGTGGGCGGTCCCACCTCGGGGTCGTCGGGGCCGACGGGACGGAACTCCACGGTGTAGCCGTGGCGTTCCGCGACCTCGTGGGCCCAGCTCCGGAACTCCTCCCGGGTCCACTCGAAGCGGTGGTCGGGGTGGCGCGACTTCCCGGCGGGCAGGGTCTCCCAGCGCACGTTGTACTCCACGTTGGGCGTGGTCACCAGGACGGCCCGGGGCCGCGCGGCACCGAACACGGCGTACTCCAGGGCGGGCAGTCGCGGCGGATCCACATGCTCGATCACCTCGCAGAGCACCGCGGCGTCATAGCCACGCAGCCTGCCGTCGGTGTATGCGAGCGAACCCTGCATCAGTTTCAGCCGGGCCGACTGCCGTTCGGACATCCGGTCCAGCCGCAGCCGCCGCGCCGCCTCGTTCAGCGCGCGCATCGAGACATCGACACCGACGATCTCGGTGAACCGTGCGTCCTTCAGCAGAGCGGCCAGCAACTGGCCCTGGCCACAGCCGAGATCGAGCACCCGGGCGGACTCGGTCCCGTGCAGGGCGTCGAGGATCGCCTCGCGCCGCTGTACGGCCAGCGGCACCGGCTTCCCGGCGGCCTCCGCCGTCTCCCCGCTCACACCTCCTGCGGTCTTCTGTGTCCCCTCCTCCTCTTCCACGGACTCGGCCACGGACTCGCCCGCTGACTCGCCCGTGGACTCGCCCTCGAACTCGGCCGTTGACTCGGCCACCGCGTTGTCGATCTCCTCCACCTCGGTGTCATCCGCCTCGGCGAGCCGGGCCAGCTCCAGCCGCTCCAGCGCGGTGCGCGTCAGCGACCAGCGGCGGGTCAGATAGCGGCTGGTGATCAGCCGCTGCTCGGGGTGGCCCTCCAGCCAGCCCTCGCCGGACCGCAGCAGCTTGTCCACCTCGTCCGGGGCGACCCAGTAGTGCTTGGCGTCGTCCAGCACCGGCAGCAGCACATACAGATGGCGCAGCGCGTCGGCCAGCCGCTGTTCGCCCTCCAGCACCAACCGGACATACCGGGAGTCGCCCCACTCCGGGAACTCCTCGTCCAGCGCCACCGGTTCGGCCGTCACCGCCCACCCCAGCGGCGCGAACAGCCGCTGGACCAGCTCGGCTCCCCCGCGGGCGGGCAGCGCGGGCACCTCGATCCGCAGCGGCAGCGGCCGCTCCGGCAGCTCGGGCCGCGCCTTGCACTGCCCCCGCAGTGCGCTGGAGAAGACACTGCTCAGTGCCACCGCCAGCAGCGAGGAGGCGGCATACGGACGGTCGTTGACGTACTGCGCCAGCGCGGAGTCGGGCGCTCCGCCCCGGCCCTTGCCCCGGCCCCGCCGCACCAGCGCCACGGGATCCACCTCCAGCATCAGCGCCGCGGTGCAGCGCTGGGCGGTCGCCTCGGGGTAGAGGACATGCGCCGTGCCATGGGAGGTGGAGAACCGCTGCGCCTTGTCGGGATGCTTGTGCAGCAGAAACCCGAGGTCGGTCGCGGGGCTCTCGTCAGTGCCGGTGGTGGTTATTGTCAAGAACACCCGTCCGAGTATCACCGCGCGACGGGCGGGCTGCTAATGGTTTCTCAGCAAAACGGCCACGGCTCCCACCCCATGGTCCTCAACCCGGCGGCCCCGCACCGCGCCCAACTCGGCATACATGCGCGCCCCCCACGGCGCTCAACTCGGCCGTCACCGCTCACCCAGCACGGCGCTCAACTCGGCGATCCGGTCCGGTCCCACCCGGCAGCAGCCCCCGATGAGCCTCGCCCCGGCCTCCCGCCATGCCCGCACCCGGGCCGCGCCGAACGTCGGCCGTCCCTGCCAGCCACGCGCTCCGGCATCCCACTCCTCTCCGCTGTTCGGATAGACCACCACCGGCTTTCCGGTGGTGTCGGCCGCGATCTCCACGGCCCGGTCGGCGTCCTCCGGTGCACAGCAGTTGACGCCAACAGCGATCACTTGGTCATTCCCGGCGGCCAGGGCGAACGCCTCGCCCAGAGGCTGTCCGGCCCGGGTGGCTTCCCCGGCGATGGTGTACGACAGCCAGACCGGCACTCCGCACCCCTCGGCGGCCCGCAGCAGCGCCCCTGCCTCGTCCAGGTCCGGCACGGTCTCCAGCGCCAGCACATCCGGTCCGGCCCCGGCCAGCGCCTCGATCCGGGGCCGGTGGAACCGCTCCAGCTCCTCCACTCCCAGCCCATAGCGCCCGCGATACTCACTGCCGTCCGCCAGCATCGCGCCGTACGGGCCGACGGACGCGGCCACCCACACCGGACCGGCCCCCGGGGCACCGGCTGGACCCGACCCCCCACCGCCCGCCCGCTCGGCCGCGCTCCGGGCCAGTCGCACACTGCGCCGCAGCAGCTCCGTCGTTTCTTCCCGGCTCACCCCCCTGCGCGCGAACCCCTCGTAAGTCGCCTGATAGCTACTGGTGATCAGCACCTGTGCGCCCGCCCGCGCATAGGCCAGATGTGCGGCCTCGACCTGCCCGGGGTCGTCGGCGAGCAGCCGGGCCGACCAGAGGTCGTTGGACAGATCGCAGCCCTGCGCCTCCAGCTGGTTGGACAGCCCACCGTCGAGGATCAGCGGTGTGCGGCCTTCCAGTGCGGCGGCGAAGGTGGTCGAACGAGCGGACATCACAGGTGCTCCTGGTGGTGCGGTCGGCCGGTCGGCCGGACAGCGGGGTTGGCCGGTCGGCCGGTCAGCCCAGCTGGGCCTGGACCTGGGAGGAGATCAGCTCCAGGTGGTCGATGTCGTCAAGGTCCAGGATCTGGAGGTAGATCCGGGACGCTCCGGCCTCCGCATAGCGGCCGATCTTGTCGACGACCTCGGCCGGGGAGCCCGCCAGACCGTTCGCCTTCAGCTCCTCGACCTCCCGGCCGATCGCCCCGGCCCGCCGCGCGACCTCGGCGTCGTCCTTGCCGACGCAGGCCACCAGCGCATTGGAGTACACCAGGTCGTCCCCCTTGCGGCCGGCGGCCTCGGCCGCCTCCCGCACCCGCCCGAACTGCCGCACGCTGTCCTCGACCGAGGCGAAGGGGATATTGAACTCATCTGCGAACCGGGCGGCCAGCCGCGGGGTGCGGGTGGCCCCATGACCACCGATCAGCACCGGCGGCCTGTTCCGGGCGGGCTTGGGCAGCGCGGGTGAGTCGACCAGCTGGTAGTGGGCTCCGTCGTAGCTGAAGGTCTCGCCGACCGGTGTCTCCCACAGACCGGTGACGATCTCCAGCTGCTCTTCCAGCCGGGCGAACTTGTCCTTCGGGAACGGGATCCCGTAGGCCCGGTGCTCCTCCTCGAACCAGCCCGTGCCCAGCCCCAGCTCGACCCGCCCGCCGGACATCTGGTCGACCTGCGCCACCTGGATCGCGAGCACGCCCGGCAGCCGGAAGGTGGCGGCGGTCATCAGGGTGCCGAGCCGGATCCGCCGGGTCTCTCGGGCCAGCCCGGCCAGGGTGATCCACGCGTCGGACGGGCCCGGCAGCCCATCGACATCGCCCATATGCAGATAGTGGTCCGAGCGGAAGAAGGCGTCGAAGCCCAGGGCTTCGGTGGCCTTGGCGACGGTCAGCAGGGTGTCGTAGGTCGCCCCCTGCTGGGGCTCGGTGAAGATGCGGAGATCCATGCGCTCCATCCTGCCTCGTCATGCCGCGCCGCCCCACTCTCCACCCCATTCCCGCACCGTGAGGTGCCTGAGCATGCCGTGCACCCGGTCCCTGGCCTCGTCGGCCGCGTCGATCGCCTCCACGCACTGCCAGTACAGCGCCTCCTCCTCGGTGCTGGAGGCCACTCCGACCAAGGCGAACCCCGCCTCCGCGAGCAGATCCCCCAGCGCGAGCAGCACCGCTTTGGGATCCCTCACTTCCGACAGCTGCGCGGCCCGTAAACCGCCGCTGTGCAGCGCGGGGTGGTGCAACGCGGGGTGGAAGAGGGCTCCCCGCGCCCTGCCGCCCGCCTCGCACAGCCCTCGCGCCTCGGCCCGTGCCGCCGCCGGGCCGCTGACCACGAAATATCCGCCGACCGCTTCTGCCAGTGCCTGGACCTGCCAGGCTTCGGCCACGATGTCGTGCACGCTCCCGGCCTTGGCCAGGGCGTGCCGCGTGACACCGATCAGCCGCATCGCGTCCATGCCCCGTTCCCCTCTCAACGGACTTCTCGCACCCGTCACTCCTCCACTACCCAGAGTGATAACTAACAGGCCGAAAAGCTAGGGGAATTCAGGAATCTGTTGACAACAGTTGCGTTGTGGATAACCTGCTCACTACTGAGAGTGATGAACGGGGCCTGTGGGGGCCGTCGTCGGGAACCTCGCCTCATTGCGGTCGATCTTCGCGGAGAGCGCGTTGAGCGCGTCGATCCCCAACACCTCGCAGAACTGGAGCAGATAGGCCAGCACATCGGCGACCTCGTCCTCGACCCGGGCCGCCTGCCCCGCGTCCGCCATCACCCGTGCCGACTGCTCCGGCGTCAGCCACTGGAAGATCTCCACCAGCTCCGACGCCTCGACGCTCAGCGCCGCCGCGAGGTTCTTGGGGGTGTGGTACTGCTGCCAGTCGCGCGCCGCCGCGAAGGCGGCCAGCCTGCGCTGCAACCCCGCCACATCGAGGCCGTCGGATCGATCCCCACGCTCGGGGGACCGGCGCTCAGGGAACCGGCGCTCAGGGAACCGGCGCTCGGGCAACCGGCGCTCAGCAGACTGACTCCCCGGCGACTGGTTCCCAGGGGACTGGCTCTCAGCAGACTCGCTCACGCCCCAGGTTTACCACCGTGACGGGGGCGCCCCCCAGCGCCCCCGTCACATCCCCCACCGCCCCCACCGTGCCCACGAGCCGGATGTGCCCCCGTGCGCACATCCGGGCCGCCACCCCCAGCAGCTCCCGGGCCTGCCGCCGGTCCAGACAACGGTCGAACCCGTCGGCCAGCACCGTCAGCACCTGACGCGCGGGCAGCACATCGGTCGCGGGGTCCACCGCCAGCACCCCCGGTCCGGTCAGCAGCACCAGCGCGAGCGCGATGTACCGCAGCTCGCCGTCCCCCAGCCGCTCCACCGGCATGACCCCCAGCGGGCCCTGTTCCAGCAGGGCGCGCACCACCCCGTCCGCGCGCCCCTCCGTCACCAGGCCCTCGACCGGTCCCGCGCACCCCGCCCGGACCGCCGCGACCAGCGCCGCGTGCCGGCTGCCACACTCCCGGCTGGTCCGCCGCAGCACCGCCGCCAGATTGTCGCAGCCACCGCGTAACCGGCCGTCGCGCGGCGGCGCCGGTGCCCGCATCCGCTCCGGCCTCGGATCGCAGGGGAAGACCGAGCGCAGCGCGATGACCACCTGCTCGGCGGCGGACAGCGCCAGCCGCTGCCCCTCCGTGGTGCCCGCCACCCGCAGCGGCAGCAGCGAGGTGGCCAGCCGGTCGTCGGGCAGCGGAGCGCGGGTGACCGCGACCGCCCCCGCGGTGTGCCAGGCGGCCTGGACGCAGCGCCGCCCCGGATCGCGCAGCGCCGTCTCCAGCAGGGTCTCCCCCGCGCCGGTCAGCCGCTCGCCCACGATCCGCAGCTCGGGCTCGGCCTGCACGGCGACGTCCAGCCGTACCGGCCCGACCGGGCCGTCCACCGTGCAGCCGATCCGGAAGCCGCGCCGCCCCTGCCGGTCCGGGCGGGCCCAGCGCGGGATGTACGCCGCCGGGTCGCGGAACACCTCCGGGAGCCGGGCGCCGCCCGCGAGCCGCGCGAGCGCCGCGTACGCCTCCAGCACACCGGACTTGCCGCTGCCGCTCGGACCGGAGATCAGGGTCAGCGGGCCCAGCGGGAAGGCGGCACGGCGGTGCCTCTTGAAGGCCGACAGCCTCAACTCGGAGACAGTGGGCCGCAGTTCGGTCCTGGGCAGCAGCCCCGATGCGCTCATGCCCGGAACATATCCCTGGAATATACCGGCGAACCGTTACGCCTTCCGTATCTTCCTACCATCGGGGGATAAGGGCGGTTGCTGAAGATGACTCTGAGCAGGAAGATCCGCCAGGAAATGGAGTGGCCGGTGTGACCATGCGTACGGAATGCTCGGCGGCGGCAACAGCGACGAGCGGCACGGGGAGAACGAGCACACCATGAGCGGCACGGACATCACGACGGCGCCCGGCATCCTGGCACCCGGCGGCGAGATCACGGTCAGACTCGTCAAACACCCCCGCCCCGACGTCCGTTACCCCGCGACCGTGGTCGCCGACGACGGAACCCGGGTGACCGTGCGCGCCCCCTGGGCCGGTGCGGCGGTCCGCGACTTCGGCTTCGTCCGCTTCGAGAGCGGTGACGTCTTCACCGAGCACTACTGGCGCGACCGCTGGTACGCGGTCAAGGAGGTCCGGTCGGCCTCCGGTGCGCTCAAGGGCTGGTACTGCGACATCACCCGGCCCACCGTCGTCGAGCCGGACACCCTGGTCGTCACCGACCTCGACCTGGACCTGTGGGTCTCGGCGGACCGGACGGCCGTGCTGCGGCTGGACGAGGACGAGTTCCTGGAGAGCGGACTCACCGAGCGCGACCCGGTCGCCGCCGCGCGGGCCCGCGGCGCCCTCGACGACCTCGAACGGCTCGCGCGCGAGGGCGGGTTCGACACCCTGCTGACCGAGGGCGCGGCGCGGGACGGCCGTGGCTGACAGCACCTTCTGGATCGCCGCCCTCACCGGTGGCACCGCTGTCGTGGCCAGCTGGGTCACCAGCCGCGGCAACACCCGCGCGGCCCGGATACAGGCGGACACCGCGGCGCTCACGCAGCGGGCGGAGCGGCTGCGCGACAGCAGGCGCACGGCTTATCTCGATCTCATCGAACGGGCCCATGGCATCTGCGAGTTGTACTGGGAGGTGTCCGCGGCCGACCGGACCGGTGAGGCCCGGCGCCGCCCCGAGGTCCTCGACGAACTGGCCGAGCGCGAACGCGACGAGTACGGCAAAATGCGCCGCTGCGTCCGGGTGGTGGAGCTGGAGGGCCCGGCGCCGGTGGCCGCCGCGGCGAACGCGCTCCAGAAGGCGACCGGTCCGTTCCACCGGGCCCTGGGCGCGATGCGCTCCGGCGACGCGGAGGCGGTGGGCCGCTTCGATGACGCCTACCGGCCGTTCTGGCAGGCGCTCACGGAGTTCGTCGACACCGCGCGGACCGCCCTGCACGAGGTGTAACGGCACCTCGCACAGGGCGCCTCACGCAGCCGACGCCCCCGCGCCGCGGTAGACCAGTGCCGCCGCCGCGAGATCGGCGAGCCCACTGCCGACGGACTTGAACACGGTGATCTCTTCGCTGTCGCGGCGGCCGGGTACCTCCTCCCTGCACAGCTGCGGCAGGGTGCCCACCACGGCGTCCCGGCTCAGCGCACCGGAGGCGATCGGCTGGGTCAGATCGCCGGACTCCTCCAGAGCGACAGGGGTGTCGATGTAGACCGAGCCCCGCCGTACACAACTGTCGTCCGCCTCCCGCATGGTGGGTCGGAAGCTGCCGATCAGATCGAGGTGGGTGCCCGGCCGCAGCCATGCGCCGCGCACCACCGGCTCGGTGGCCAGGGTCGCGCAGCTGATGACGTCGGCCGACGCCGCGGCCTCGGCCAGGTCCGGGGCCACCCGCGCGTCCATGCCCTCGGCGCGCAGCCGCTCGGCCAACGCTTCGGCGCGTGCGGGGGTGCGGTCATGGATCAGCACGGTCCGGATGTCGAGCACACCGCGGTACGCGGCCGCCGCGAGGCTGCCGACATGCCCCGCGCCGATGACCAGATGGGTCGCGCTGTCCGGACGGGCGAGAAAGGAGGCGGCGAGCGCGGAGGTGGCCACCGTACGGCGCCGGGTCAGCTCGTTGCCGTCGATCAGCGCGAGGTGTTCACCGGTTTCGGCGCCGGCGAGGAGGTAGGCGGAGGACAGCGCCGGGCGCCCCCGGTCGGCGTTGCCGGGGAAGACGTTGACCAGCTTGACGCCCACGAAGTCGCCCTCGGCCCAGGTTCCCCGGGTCGTCCAGGACGGCATGAGAAGCAGGATGGCGTTGCTCGCTTCGTCCAGGGTGTGGTGGTGCCGGGCCGGCGTGTGCGCACCACGGGCGAATCCCTGGCGCAGCGCGGGGACCAGTGCGTCGAACGGCAGCGCACGGACGGTTTCCTCGGCGGTGAAGTGCAGCATGGCGTCCTTGACGTGAGGCGGCTGAGGGGTCGGGATGATACTGCCTGCTACCTATGAGTAATCGGTTACCGGCTACTGGTGCCGGGTACGATGCAAGCCGCTCGCCCCGAAGTCAAGGGCCGGTGGCATACGGGCAGATGGCAGGGACGGAGGAGAGGCAGAGGGTGGCCGAGCCGGAATCCGCACAGCTGCACCGCACCAGGGAATCCGCACCGCTGCACCGCACCAGCCTGCGCGACCAGATCCTCGCGATGGTGCGGCAGGCCCTCGTCTCCGGTGAGATCCGCCCCGGCGACATCTACTCGGCGGCGGCCCTGGCGACCCGGCTCGGCGTCTCCAGCAGTCCGGTGCGCGAGGCCATGCTGACCCTGGTCAGCCAGGGCCTGATGGAGCCCGTCCGCAACCGCGGCTACCGCGTCGTCCCGATGAGCGAGCACGACCTCGACGAGATCCACGAGATGCGGCTGTTCCTGGAGATCCCCGGCACCCTCAAGGCAGCCGCCCACGCCGGACCGGCGGATCTGCGCCGCCTGGAGTCGATGGCGGAGGACATCGAGGCCGCCGCCGAGGCGCGCGACGTCCCCCGGCTCCTCGACGCCGACCGCCGCTTCCACCTCGAACTGCTGGCCCTCGGCGGCAACAAGCGCCTGGTCGACACGGTCGCGGCGCTGCGCGACCGGACCCGGCTGTACGGTCTGGAGGCGCTCGCCGCCCGCGGTTCCCTCGGGGGCGCGGCCGGTGAGCACCGCGCCATCCTGGCCGCCGTCGCCGAACGGGACACCGCCCGGCTGGCGGTCCTGCTCCAGGAACATCTGCGCCATGTCCGCGCCGACTGGGCGCGCCCCGACGCACCGAGCTCCGGCTGACGCCCGGCCCGTCAGCGCACCGCGCCGACCCTGGCCGGGCCACGCACGTCCGCCGCGTGCGCCGTCCCCTCCCGGCGGCGACGGCGTGTCCGCCGTCCCCACAGCGCGAACCCGGCCGCGACGACCAGCAGATACACCGGCACCAGCAGCCCCGCCGCCCCCGCGCCGTGCTCGACGTACCAGCCCGCGTGGCGCTTGTCGCCCTCCAGGGCGATCCGGTTGACGGTCAGAAAGGTCAGATGGACACCGATGGAGGTCCACAGCGGAGCCCGTGCGAGAGCCGTCCGCGCCGCGACCAGGGTCAGCCCGAACACCACCATCAGAATCAGGTAGTCGACCGGGTTCTGCCCGTCGGGCGCGATGCCGATCGGCCCCGCGTCCTCGCCGACCAGCCGCGCCGCCCCGGCCGCCACGACCGTTGACGCCCCCGGGACCAGCAGGAAGACCGCCGTGGTGGCCAGCGCGGTGACCGTACCGCCGAACCGTCCGCGCAGCGAGGTCCAGGTGTAGCCGCGCAGGGTCGTCTCCTCCGGCAGCGCCTCCAGCAGGAACGCGACCACCGCGTTCGAGGCGAGGAACCCGGCCAGCGCACCGGGATCCGGGTCCGACCAGCGCAGCAGACCCCCGGCCGTCGCCGTGCCCAGGACGAGCGCCGCCGCTGCCGCCGTGGCGCCCACCCCGGTCAGGAGGGCGCCCGCGCTCGCCCACGGCCCGCCGAACCCGAGCCGCCGCGGCGACAACCCCCGGTGCGCCACGGCCACCAGCGAAAGCGCGACGGCCGTGACGAGCGCCGCCGGTATCAGTCGCGCCACCAGTCCCGACGCCCCCACGGCGTCGGCGGCGGCCGGGCCCAGCCCGGTACCGGCGCCCAGCGCCGTCGCCATGATGAGCCCGCCGGTCAGCGCCCGGCCCAGCGCCCCCATGCGTGAGGCGCCGGGCATACCGCGCCTGGATTCCGTCATCTGTCCACTCCCCCGTATCCGACCCGGACGCGGCACCCGTACCGAGTGCCGCACCCGTTCATCCTCACCGGCGCTGCGGAGCGCGGGGTCCTACGCAAGGGGGAAAGCGGACTACATCCTTCGACCCACCACGACGGGCCGCCGGGTCAGCCGTCCTCGCGGCGCGGCTCCAGGATCATCACGCACTCCACGTGGTGGGTGACCGGGAAGAGGTCGAACGCCCGCATCCGGCGCGGGACATAGCCCGCCGCGGCGAAGTACGTCAGATCGCGGGCGAGCGCCGCCGGGTCGCAGGCGACGTAGGCGATCCGGCGCGCGCCCATGCCCGCGAGCCGGGTCACGGTCTCCTTGCCCGCGCCCGAGCGGGGCGGGTCCAGCACGATCAGATCGGCCTCGGTGATTCCGGTGCGCGGCAGCACCTGCTCGACCTTGCCGTGCTCGATCCGGACCCGGTCGAAGTCCTGGAGGTTGTGGCGGGCGTCCTCCACCGCGCGCTTGGAGGACTCGATACCGAGCACCGCGCCGCTCTCCCCGACCCGCTCGGCGAGTGCGCCCGCGAACAGTCCGACACCACAGTACAGATCGAGCGCGGTCTGTCCCTTGCGCGGCATCAGGCCCTGCATCACGGCCTCGACCAGCAGATCCGCCGCCTTGGGGTGGACCTGCCAGAAGCCGCCCTCACCGACCCGCCAGGTGCGGCCCGCGGCGCGCTCACGGACGAAGGGGCGGCCGTGGACGCGGTGGACCATCCGGGCCCGGTCCCGGCCGCGGGACTCGCTGACCCGCAATACGGAGACCGGCCGGTCCAGCTCGACGATCGGCAGCCTGCCGCCGGGGCGCGGGGTGAGGACGACCTGACGGTCGGAGGAGCCGGTGGCGGCGATCGCCTCCACCGTCTCGATCTGCGGCCATTCGCGCTTCTCGACGCCGAGTTCGGTGACGCCGGGGGCGGCGATCAGACAGTGGTCCACCGGCTCGACCTCGTGCGAGCGGTGGCGGCGCAGTCCGGGCCGCCCCTGCTCGTCGACGGCGTACTGCACGCGGGTGCGCCAGGCGGGGACCTCACCGCGGGACACCTTGTCGCCCGGCGCGGGCTCGACGGTGCCGTCCCAGCCCGCCTGCTCGGGGGTGAGCCCGGCGAGCCGGCGCAGCTGCTCGATGATCACCTCGGCCTTCAGCCGGCGCTGGGCTCCGGGGGCCACGTGCTGCCAGTCGCAACCGCCGCAGCGGCCCGGTCCGGAGAACGGGCACGGCGCCTCGACCCGGTCCTTGGAGGCGTCCAGGACCCGCACCGCGTCGGCGCGCAGGAAGCGGGCGCCGGTCTCGCCCTCGGTCACCCGGACGACGACCCGCTCACCGGGCAGGGCGTGCCGGACGAAGAGGACCTGGCCCTCCTCGGTGCGGGCGATGCAGTGGCCGCCGTGGGCCACCGGGCCGACCTCGACCTCGTACTCCTCGCCGACCAGCGACGCCTTGGGTTCACGGTGCATGGCGGGCTCGGCTCCTGAAGGGGTGAGAGGGCGGTGGGACGGCGGCCCGGCCGCGGGGTGCGGCCCGGCGGTGGGACAACAGCCCACCAGTCTACGTGCCGCCACCCCTCCCCCGGTCCGGCCGCCGGTGCCCCGGGCCTAGCGTCCCGGGGTCTGCGACTTGGTGCCTGTCCGCTCGCCCTTCGGCGGGGTGACCGGACCGCGCCGCACCGCGCCCGGCGCGTTCCACTCGGCCCGCTTGCGGGCCCGCTTCCGGGCCAGCTCCGAGGAGTCCAGCTGCCAGGGCACGGAGGTCACCATGACGCCCGGGGTGAACAGCAGCCGCCCCTTGAGCCGCAGCGCGCTCTGGTTGTGCAGCAGATGCTCGTACCAGCGTCCGACCACGTACTCGGGGATGTAGACCGAGACCACATCGCGCGGGCTCTCCCGGCGCAGGCCCTTGACGTAGTCGATGACCGGCCGGGTGATCTCGCGGTACGGGGAGTCGAGGATCTTCAGGGGGACGTCGATACCGCGCTCGTGCCACACCGCCTGGAGGGCCTTGGTCTCGGCGGGGTCGACGCTGATGCTCACGGCCTCCAGCCGGTGGGAGCGCATCAGCTTGGCGTAGGCCAGGGCGCGCAGCGTCGGCTTGTGGACCTTGGAGACCAGGACGATGGAGTGTACCCGGGAGGGGCGCACCTCCTCCTCGTCGAGCTGCTCGGTGGCGGCGGCGAGTTCCTCGGAGACCCCGTCGTAGTGGCGGCGGATCGCCGTCATGGTGACGTAGAAGATGAACATGCCCAGCAGGGCGACCCACGCGCCGTGGGTGAACTTGGTCAGCAGCACCACGACCAGCACCAGACCGGTGAAGAAGGCACCGAAGGTGTTGATGGCGCGGGCGCGGATCATCCGCCGGCGCGCAGCCGGGTCCCGCTCGGTGGCCAGATGGCGGTTCCAGTGCCGCACCATGCCGGTCTGGCTGAGGGTGAAGGAGACGAAGACACCGACGATGTAGAGCTGGATCAGCCGGGTCGAGTCGGCGCCGTAGACATAGACCAGGACCGCGGCGGCCGAGGCCAGCAGCACGATGCCGTTGGAGAACGCGAGCCGGTCGCCGCGGGTGTGCAGCTGGCGGGGCAGATAGCGGTCCTGGGCCAGGATCGAGCCGAGCAGCGGGAAGCCGTTGTACGCGGTGTTGGCGGCCAGGAACAGCACCAGCGCGGTGGCCGCGGCCAGCACCACGAACAGGATCGAGCCGTCGCCGAAGACGGCGGCGGCGACCTGCGAGATCACCGGGTTCTGGGTGTAGTCGGAGCCGAGTGCGACCCCCTTGTCCAGCAGGTCACGGGCCGGGTCCTCGGCCATCTTCACGTCGGTGGCCAGGGCCAGCGAGATGATGCCGACGAACATGACGACGGCCAGGCCGCCCATCAGCGCCAGCGTCGTCGCCGCGTTCCGGCTCTTGGGCTTGCGGAAGGCGGGCACACCATTGCTGATCGCCTCGACACCGGTCAGCGCGGCACAGCCGTCGGAGAACGCCCGCAGCAGCAGGAAGATCAGCGCGAAACCGGCCAGCCCGGTGTGCTCGGCGTGGACCTCGTAACCGGCGGTGGGGGCCTTCATGTCGTCGCCGAGGACCAGCCCGCGGTAGGCGCCCCAGATGATCATCGCGAAGACGCCGCCGACGAAGACGTACGTGGGGATCGCGAAGAGCTTGCCCGACTCCCGTACCCCGCGCAGGTTCATCAGCGTCAGCAGCAGGATGATGCCGACCGCGCACAGCGTCTTGTGCTCGACGACGAAGGGGACGGCCGAGCCGAGGTTCTCCACACCGGAGGAGATCGACACCGCCACCGTCAGCACGTAGTCGACCAACAGGGCACTGGCGACGGTGAGCCCCGCCTTGGGGCCGAGGTTGGTGGTGGCGACCTCGTAGTCACCGCCTCCGCTGGGATACGCGTGGACGTTCTGGCGGTACGAGGCGACCACGGTGAACATCAGCACGATGATCGCGATCGTGATCCACGGGCTGTAGCTGTATGCCGACGCCCCCGCCACGGACAGAACGATCATCACCTGCCCCGGCGCGTACGCGACGGAGGACAGGGGGTCGGAGGCGAAGACGGGGAGCGCGATGCGCTTCGGGAGAAGGGTCTCCCCCAGCTTGTCGCTGCGCAGCGCCCGCCCGATCAGGATCCGTTTCGGGAGGTCGGTCAGTTTGGACACGCAGAGGATCGTAAGCGGTAGCTACTTCGGCCGCCCACCCGCCCACCCCCGCTCCTTCGGCGGGGGCGCGCGGTGGGAGGTGCCCGGCCGGGGCAACGGCACAGGAAGCCCGCGGTTACCGCCGGAAAGAACCCTATTCCACCGCTTCCGGGCGCGCGGGACGGCGCTCCGGGGCATATCCCGCACATCGTGCGGGAGGGCGCGCTCGCAAGCGCGGTGACGGCCCGGGATGTCGTACAGCTCACGTCCGCCCGGCGGCGGCGCCACCGCCCGCTTCACCGGTGGTACGAGGGCGGTCTACTGCCCGCGCCACCACGCCCCCAGGACGCCCCACAGACGGCGCGAGCCCGCGGTGCCGGGCGCGGGCTGCTCCGGCCCAGAGGGCTCGGCTGCCGGGGCCGACGGAGCAGGGGCGGACGGCTGCGCAGCGGGCGCGGGGGCGGGTGGCTGCGCGGAGGCCACGGTCGGCATCGCGGCGGGCACCGGCTGCGGAGGGGCCACCACGGGGAAGCGCACGGGCAGCGCCACCAGAGCGCGGGCGAAGGGGCCGGTGCGCCAGGCCAGCCGCTCGGCCGGAACGGCCAGTTCCAGGTCCGGCAGCCGGTCGAGGAGCTTCTCGATCGCCACCGACGCGATCACCCGCGCCGGGCTCTCGGCGGGGCACCGGTGGGGGCCCACGCTCCAGGCCAGATGGGCGCGGTTGCCCAGCCGGCCGACGGAGGTCAGCTGAGGGTCGTTGTTGGCCGCGGCGAAACTGGTGAGGACGGCATCGCCCTTGCGCAGCCGCACCCCGCCCACCTCGACGTCGTACCGGACGAACCGGGTGCCGAAGTTCGCCATCGGCGGGTCGGACCACAGCACCTCGTCCAGCGCGTCCTGCACCGGGAGGCTGCCGCCGGACAGCTCCCCGGCGAACCGGTCGTCGGAGAGCAGCAGCCGCAGCGCGTTGGCGATCAGGTTCAGCTGGGGTTCGGTACCGGCCGCCAGCAGCAGCCCCATCTGCTCGATGAGTTCCTCGTCGGTCAGCCGGGACGGATGGGCGATCATCCAGGAGGTGACATCGGGGCCCGGCTCCCGGCGTTTGACGGCCACAAGCTCGGCCATGTAGCCCAGCATCTCCTCGTTGGCCCGCGCTGACTTGTGGTCGACGTCGAACAGCGCCGTCACCGCGCGGACCAGCTCCCGCCCCTTCTCCGGCGGGGAGCCGAAGAGCTGGTTGAACACCAGCAGGGGGATGATCGCGGCGTACTCGCTCAGCAGATCGGCCTCGCCCCTCCCGGCGAAGGCGTCGATGAGCACATCCGCGCTGCGCTCCACGAACTCGCTGAGCGCGTGCACATCCACCCGGCCGAGGCTGTCGTTGATCGCCCCGCGGAAGCGGGCGTGCTCCTCGCCGTCGGTGAACAGGGCGTTGGGCCGGTACATCAGCATCGGGAGCACCGGGCAGTCCTGGGGCACCTCGCCCTCGGCCAGCGCCCGCCAGTTGCGCGGATCCTTGGCGAACCGCTCGGTGTCGCGCTGGACCTCCAGCGCCAGGGAGTAGCTGGTGATCAGATACGCCCCGAGCCCCGGGGAGAGCTCGACCGGCGCGATCGGTCCCATGGCCCGCAGCCGCGCGTAGAAGGCGTGCGGATCGGCGGCGAAGTCGGCCCCGTACAGCGGCACGCCGTGGCCACCGACGGGACTCCCCTGGGCCGGGCCGCCGGTGTGCGCGGGGCACCCCGGTGGCGGTACCGGGCCGGCCCCGACGTCTGAGCTGTAGGTCACGCTTTCTCCTGCGGGGTGCGGGTGTGGAGGGACTGGAGGTGCTGGACGAGGGCGATCAGGGCGCGGGTGGAGGAGATCCGGTTGCGGGCGTCGCAGACCACCAGGGGGGTTTCGGGGAGCAGATCGAGCGCCTCCCTGATCTCCTCTTCGGCGAAGACCGGCGACCCCTCGAAGCGGTTGACGGCCACCGCGTACGGCAGGCCCTGCTCCTCCAGGACGGACATCACCGGGAAGGACTGCTCCAGCCGGCGGGTGTCGGCGAGGACGAGCGCGCCCAGCGCGCCCTGGGTCATGTCCTTCCACAGCCGGGTGAACCGGTGCTGGCCGGGGGCGCCGAACAGATACAGCACCAGCGAGTCGCTGAGGGTGAGCCGGCCGAAGTCCATGGCGACCGTGGTGGTGGTCTTCTGCTCGGTACCGGCGAGATCGTCGACCAGCGCCCCGGCCTGCGTCATCGTCTCCTCGGTGCGCAGCGGGCGGATTTCGGAGAGCGAGCCCACGAAGGTCGTCTTGCCGACCGCGAAGTGACCGACCACCAGGAGCTTGACGGCCGTCCGCACACTTCCGGGCAGATAGACCGCCTGTTCAGAGGCGAGCGCGGAGTCCATCGAGCACCTCCTGCAACAGCTGCGTCTCGGGGAGTTCGGCGGGGGGAATCGGGGACCGGGTGGTGATGTGGCCGCTGTCCACGAGATCGCCCAGCAGGACCTTGGTGACGCTCACCGGCAGCTCCAGATAGCCGGCGACCTCGGCGACGGAGAGCGCGCCGCCGAGGCAGAGTTCCATCACCCGCCGCTTCTCCGGGCTGAGCCCGGAGAGCGGACGGTCGGTGTGGGCCAGGACCAGGGTCACCAGGTCGAAGGTGTTGCGGGTCGGGTAGGCACGGCCGTCGGTCACGACATACGGGCGTACCAGTCCTCGTTCGCGCCGGCCGGGGCTCATGCGGAGCTGCCGAAGCCCTGCCGCCCGATGTCCTGCCGCGGCGGACTGGTGAGTTCCTTGCCGAGCCGGTCGACCAGTTTCTGCATCCGGTAGCTGACCGCCTCCATGTCCACCGTCTCGGTGGCGGAGACCGCGAGATAGGCGCCGGGTCCGGCGGCGATCAGGAAGACATAGCCCCCGACGAACTCCACCAGGGTCTGCTGCCAGGGGGTCTCGTGCGGATCGCAGAACTCGGAGGTGCTGCGGCTGATGGACTGGAGTCCGGACAGCGCGGCTGCCTGACGCTCCGCCTCGTCGCGGGGGATGCCCGCGGAGTGCGCCCGCAGCATCCCGTCCGCGGACAGCAGGATCGCGTGCCGCGCCTCCGGCATCTTGACGACCTCGTCGAGCATCCAGCCCAGCTCGTTGTTCATGTGGTCGTTCATGCCTGGCGATTCCCTTCTTCACGGTGGGGGGCGGCGTCCTCGGGGTGGGGGGCGGTTTCCCGGTGGGCCGCTCGGCCGGAGCGGGTGCCCCGGGCGAAGGCGCCCATCCGCTGGGCGGTCTCCTCTGCGGAGCGGACCCGGTGCGAGCCGGTGTCCGGCTCGGTCTGGCCGACCGGCGGCGGTCCCGGCGCGTCGGTGGCCTGACGGCGGCGGCGCTTGGGGAGTCCGCCGGCCGTCACACCGAGGTTGTGTGCGGCCTCGTCGTCCGCGGCGGGTGGGGCCGCCGCGGGCGCGGGATCGGGGGTGTAGGTGACGGCGGGGGGCCCGGCCTGGGCCGGTATCCCCGCGGCGGCGGGTGCGGATCCGGGCGCCGGGCTCTGGGGCGCGGCGCGACGGCGGGTCGGACGGGAGGGAAGGGTCTGCGCCGGGGCGGCCGCTTGCGCCTCCGGGGCCCCGGCGGCGCCACGGGTACCGGCGTCGATGTGGGTGAGCAGCGCGGAGGGGAGGAACAGCACGGCGCGCACCCCGCCGTACGGCGACCGGGTGTCCACCGAGACGCTGAAGCCGTACCGGGCCGCGAGCAGTCCGACGACGGCGAAGCCGAACTGCGGCGGGTCGCCGAGCCGGGAGACGTCCACGGCGCGCTGTCCGGACAGCAGGGTGGCGGCCCGCTGCACCTCCAGGCCGTCCATGCCGACACCGGCGTCGTCGATCACGATGCAGGCGCCGTTGTGCACCGGTTGCAGGCTGACCTCGACGCTGGTGTTGGGCTGGGAGTGCCGGGCGGCGTTGTCCAGCAGCTCGGCGACCGCGAGCACCACCGGCTCCACCGACCGGCTCACCACGGCGACATCGATCAGGCTGTGCACCTGCACCCGCTGGTAGTCGCGGATGCGCGACTTCGAACCGCGGACGACATCGGTCAGCGAGGAGGCCAGCCGCTGGCGTCCCGGCCAGGAGCCGCAGAGCACGGCGATGGCCTGGGCCCGCCGGCCGAACTGGGAGTTGGCGTGGTCGATCTCCAGCAGGTCACGCAGCACATCGGGGTTGTCGTGCCGGTCCTGCATCTGCGAGATGGACACCTGCTGCTCATGGGCGAGCCCCTGGAGGGCGCGCATCGACGCCTTGAGCGCGGACTTGGCGGAGGCGTCGGCCCGTGCCTGCGCCTTGTCCACCGCCCGTGTGAACTGCTCCACGACGGCGTGCAGGCCCTGCGCGAAGGTGGTGCCGGCCAGCTTCTCGTCCTTCAGCCCCGGCAGCGGAGTGGGCAGGTTCACCCCGTCCGCGACGGTGGGAAGCCGGACGTCGACGAGATGGCGCACCTCCTCGTCCCGGGCCCGCAGGCTTTCCTCGAGTGTGGCGTTGCGCCTGCGCACGCCCGCGGTGATCCGCCGCTGACGCGTCAACAGCACCAACACGACCAGGGCGACGACGGCCAGACACCAGCTCACCGCCTCCGATATGTGATCAGTCATCAGGAACCTCGTGCAGAGAACGCGGGCGCCGGGCGCGGAAGGAACGATTCAGAGCCCTGATGTCCCGTCCGGAAACGGAATACGGCGATCATCTTAGCCACGCCATGGCCGAGTGTCCGACGCCAGGAACACAGTTCGAACACGGCGGACTCTATTGTTATTTGCCGTGACGGTTCGGTGAAGGTCCTGGACGCGGGGCGAAGATGACGCGAATGCGACGCGGGAAAAACCCGGGACCACTTCTCCGGCACGGACCGATGTGATCGTCCACCGCATTTCCACGAGTTCGCCCCTATCGGAAATGATCAGTATTCCACCCGGTCCCGACGCCCTCTCCACCGCCCCGGGGAACTTTCCCATCGGTACGGATACGGTGGGGACTAGCGCCGCGGTGACGACAGTCCGTCCCCGCTGACGCACCAGCGGCGGGGACCGGGTGTCCCCACTGTTGCCCCGTAGGTCCTGGAAGGAAGATGTGAGCAGGGTGTTTGTGCAGGTCAGCACGGTCATCAGGAGTGCGGGGTAGGACGCATGCATATCGTGATCATGGGCTGCGGCCGGGTGGGCTCCGCGCTCGCCCAGACCCTGGAGCAGCAGGGGCACACCGTCGCGGTCGTGGACCAGGACCCCACCGCCTTCCGCCGCCTCGGCGCGGGGTTCGGCGGGCGCCGGGTGACCGGTGTCGGCTTCGACCAGGACACCCTGCGCGAGGCGGGCATCGAGGAGGCCGGGGCCTTCGCCGCCGTCAGCAGCGGTGACAACTCCAACATCATCGCGGCCCGGGTGGCCCGTGAGATGTTCGGTGTGGAGAACGTGGCGGCCCGGATCTACGACCCCCGCCGCGCCGAGGTCTACCAGCGTCTGGGCATCCCCACCGTGGCCACCGTCCGGTGGACCGCCGACCAGATGCTGCGGCGGCTGCTGCCGTCCGGCGCGGAGCCGCTGTGGCGCGACCCCAGCGGTGGCGTGCAGCTGGCCGAGGTGCACACCTCCCCCTCGTGGGTCGGGCACAAGGTCAGCAAGCTCCAGGAGGAGACCGGGGTGCGGGTCGCGTTCCTGACCCGGCTCGGCGAGGCCATCCTGCCGACCTCCCAGACCGTGTTGCAGGAGGGCGACCTCGTCCATGTGATGATGCGCACCGACGAGGTCGAGAAGGTCGAGGCGGCCTTCGACGAGGGGCCCGAGGAGGGGAACAACCGATGAGGGTCGCCATTGCCGGAGCGGGCGCCGTGGGGCGCTCCATCGCGGGCGAGCTGCTGGAGAACGGCCACGAGGTGCTCCTCATCGACAAGGCGCCCACCGCCATCTCGGTGGAGCGGGTGCCGCAGGCCGAGTGGCTGCTCGCCGACGCCTGTGAGATCACCTCGCTGGACGAGGCCGCGCTCCAGCGCTGCAACGTGGTCATCGCGGCGACCGGGGACGACAAGGTGAACCTGGTCGTCTCACTGCTCGCCAAGACCGAGTACGGGGTGCCCCGGGTGGTCGCCCGGGTCAACAACCCCAAGAACGAGTGGCTGTTCAACGAGGCGTGGGGCGTCGATGTCGCCGTCTCCACCCCGCGGCTGATGTCGGCGCTGGTGGAGGAGGCGGTGAGCGTCGGCGACCTGGTGCGGCTGCTGCGCTTCAGCCACGGCGACGCCAACCTGGTCGAGCTGACGCTGCCGCCGGAGGCGGCGCTGGCCGGGACCCGGGTCGGGGATGTGGAGTGGCCGGAGGACACCACCCTGGTCACCATCATCCGCGGCACCCGGGTGCTGACCCCGAACAAGGACGATGTCCTGGAGGCGGGCGACGAGCTGCTGTTCGTGGCGGCGCAGGCGCGTGAGGAGCAGCTGGAGGACCTGCTGTCGGTCCGCCGGGAGCCGTCCGCCGGGAGCTGAGCCCCGGGCCGTGACACGGACGAGGGCCCCGGGAACCTCTTCGGTTCCCGGGGCCCTCGTATGCGTCGTACGCGTCGGCCGGCGGCCGTGTCAGGGGAAGCGGGGCGGCCGCCGGTCGGCCGACTCGCCACGGGCCTCGCTCACGATCTGGTCGGTCCACTCCGAGAGCAGCGGGTCGGCGGCCCGCTCGGCCGCGGCCCTGGCGCGCTCACGCTCCCGTTCGGCCTTCTCCTCGGCCTCCATCTCCGCGATGACATCGATCGGCGGCGGGGCCTTCGCGAGGAAGATCCAGGTCAGATAGACACAGAGCAGGAACGGCGGAATGCCCAGCGCCACCTTGACCCAGCCGAGCTGGGTGACGTCCCCCCACCAGTAGAGCGGGAAGAGGATCGCCGACTTGGCCAGCAGGATCAGCCCCCACGCCCAGGTGGCCTTGGTGTAGGCGCGGAAGCGGCCCGGATTGCGGGTGCGCCAGGAGAGGTTCTCCTTGAGCATCGGCCCGAGCAGCACACCGATCAGCGGATAGCGGAAGATCGCCGACACGACGTAGGCGACCGCCAGGCCGAGGGTGTAGAGCATGCCCGGCAGATAGAAGTTCTTGGCGTCGCCGGACATCATGGCGAAGACCGCGCCGAACGCGACCCCGAAGACCCCGCTGAAGGCGTGCTTCAGGGTCTCCTTGCGCGCCAGCCGGGCCAGCGCCAGCAGCACCGTCAGACCGAGCGCGGCGATGGCGGCGAGGTGGATATCGCGCTTGATGGTGTAGAGCAGGACGAAGACCAGGCCGGGGACGGTGGTGTCCACCATGCCCCGTACGCCGCCGAACGCCTCGAGGAGCGCTGTGTCGGCCGCCGCCCTGCTCTGGGCGGCGGTGTCCTGGTCATCGGTGGGGGTCGGCTTGTCGTCTGACGTCACCGGCTACTCCTGTCCGAGCGGTCGGAGTTCGTACTTCGGATTGAACAACACCCGGCGCCCGTGACTCATGGAGATCCGGCCGGAGGCGATCAGCTTGCGGCCCGGTTCTATGCCGATGATGGAGCGACGGCCCAGCCACACCACGTCCAACGCGGCGGTGCCGTCGAAGAGCTCCGCCTCCAGTGCGGGCACCCCGGCTCTCGGCCGTAGTGTGACGGTGCGCAGCGTACCTGTCACCTTGACGATCTGCCGGTCGCCGCAGTCACCGATCTTGGTACAGCCCGCGTCCTCCGCGTCCTGCTGAAGCTCGGCGGAGTGAAGCTCCTCCTGGGAACTCGACAGCCGGTCGAGCATCCGCCGAAAGCGGCCGACCGGCTTGTCACCCTTCTCGGAGGGCTGGCGTACGGAACTCATACGGCCAGCGTACCGGTGAGCCCCTGCCGTAACCCCGTTGTGTCCCGCACCGCTCGCACCGATCACCGCGCGCCCCCGAACACCGCACGCCCCGATCACCGCTCGAAGCGATAGCCCATCCCCGGCTCCGTGATACCGCATCCCCCGGGGGACAACCCCCGGACCCCCGGCCGCACACCCCGACCCGCTGATCACCGCTCGAAGCGATAGCCCATCCCCGGCTCCGTGATGAAGTGCCGCGGATGGGAAGGGTCGACCTCCAGCTTGCGGCGCAGCTGGGCCATGTAGACCCGCAGATAGTTGGTCTCGGTTCCGTAGGAGGGACCCCAGACCTCCTGGAGCAGTTGCTTCTGACTGACCAAACGGCCGGGGTTGCGCACCAGCACCTCCAGCAGATGCCATTCGGTGGGTGTCAACCGCACGTCGCGGCCGTCGCGGTGGGCCTTCTTGGCCGCCAGGTCGACCGAGAACGCCTCGGTCTCGACGGTCACCGGGTCCTCCGACTGCACGGTGGGCTCGGCACGGCGGACCGCGGCGCGCAGCCGGGCCAGCAACTCGTCCATGCCGAAGGGCTTGGTGACGTAGTCGTCCGCTCCCGCGTCCAGAGCCTCTACCTTCTCGTCGGAGGTCTGGCGGGCGGAGAGCACCAGGATCGGCACCCGGGTCCAGCCGCGCAGCCCTTTGATCACTTCCACCCCGTCCATGTCCGGCAGACCGAGGTCGAGCACGACCACATCGGGGTGGCGGGTGGCGGCGAGCCTCAGGGCCGTCGCGCCGTCCGACGCGGCGTCCACCTCGTACTTGCGGGCCTTCAGGTTGATCACGAGGGCGCGTACGATCTGCGGCTCGTCGTCCACCACGAGCACCCGGTTCATCTGGTCTGCCTTCCCATCTGTGTGTTGTCGTCCCGCCCGCCCGGCCGCCCCCCTTCGCGGCTCGGGGGGCCGGTCAGGAAACCGCCCGTGCCGGGAGGTCGGGCCGGACCGGCAGCCGGCCGGGAGCGGCCGCCAGGGTGAGCACCATGGTCATCCCGCCGCCCGGGGTGTCCTCGGCGGCCAGCCGGCCGCCCATCGCCTCGGCGAAGCCTCGGGCCACGGCGAGCCCGAGGCCGACCCCGGCGCTGCGCGGGGCGTCACCGTACCGCTGGAAGGGCTCGAAGATCCGGTCCTTGGCGGTGTCGGGCACTCCGGGGCCGCGGTCGGCGACGCGCAGTTCGACCCGCTCGCCGAGGGCGCTGGCCGAGACCAGCACGGGCGAGTCCGGCGGGCTGTACTTCACGGCGTTCTCCACGATGTTGGCGACGCTGCGCTCCAGCAGCCCGGGGTCGACGGCGACCATCGGCAGCTCCTCGGGGATGTCGAGGGTGACGCTGCCCTCCGGGACGCCGCCGAGCGCCATCGGCACTACCTCGTCGAGGTCGATCTCGCGGATGAGCGGGGTGACGGTGCCGGTCTGGAGCCGGGACATGTCCAGCAGGTTCCCCACCAGGTGGTCGAGCCGGTCGGCGCCGTCCTCGATGCCCTCCAGCAGCTCGGCCTCGTCCTCCTCGGACCAGGCGACGTCGTCCGAGCGCAGCGAGGTCACAGCCGCCTTGATGGCTGCGAGCGGGGTGCGCAGATCGTGGCTGACGGCGGCCAGCAGAGCGGTCCGTATGCGGTTGCCCTCGGCCAGCTCGGTGGCCCGCTCGGCCTCGACGGCCAGCCGCTGCCGGTCGAGGACGACGGCGGCCTGGGCGGCGAAGGCGGCGAGCACCCGGCGGTCCTCGGCGGGCAGCACCCGGCCGGAGAGCGCGAGCGCCATATGGTCGCCGACCGGCATGTCCACATCCGCGTCCTCGGGCCGCTCCGGCGGCCCCGCTCCCCCGGCGCTGCCGACACTGCCCGCGCAGGTCCAGGGGGCGACATCGCTCTCCCGCTCCAGCAGCGCCACGGTGTCCATGCCGAAGGTCTCACGGACCCGCTCCAGCAGCGCCTCCAGGCTGGTCTCGCCGCGCAGCACACTGCCCGCGAGGAAGGACAGCACCTCGGACTCGGCGCGCAGCCGGGCGGCCTGGTGGGTGCGGCGCGCCGCGAGGTCGACGACCGAGGCCACGCTGACCGCCACCGCCACGAAGATCGCTATGGCGACGATGTTCTCGGGGTCGGCGATGGTGAGGGTGTGGGTGGGCGGGGTGAAGTAGTAGTTCAGCAGCAGTGAGCCCACGGCCGCCGAGGCGAGGGCGGGCAACATCCCGCCCAGCAGCGCCGCCAGCACATTGAGGAACAGGAAGAGCAGCACCTCGTTGGCGAAGCCGGGTCCGGCTTCGGAGGCGAGGGTGGCTCCACCGGCCGTGAGCAGCAGCGTGAGCAGCACCGGTCCGGCCACGCCCACCACCCAGCCCGCGATCAGCCGGGAGCGGCCGAGCCGGGCACCGCGCGCCACGGGCAGCCCGCGGCCCTTGGCTACCTCGTCGTGGGTGACGATGTGGACGTCGAGGTCGGGTCCGGAGTCGCGGGCGACGGTGGCGCCCACCCCGGGTCCGAAGATGTACTGCCACGCCTTGCGGCGGCTGGAACCGAGCACGATCTGGGTGGCGTTGACCCCGCGGGCGAACTCCAGCAGCGCCCCGGGGATGTCCTCCCCTATGACGTGGTGGAAGGTGCCGCCCAGATCCTCGACCAGGGTGCGCTGGACCGCCAGCTCCTTGGGGGAGGCTGAGGTGAGCCCGTCGCTGCGGGCGATGTAGACGGCGAGGATCTCGCTGCCGGAGCCCTTGGCCGCCATCCGGGCGGCCCGGCGGATCAGCGTCCGCCCCTCGGGGCCGCCGGTGAGGCCGACGACGATGCGCTCGCGCGCCTGCCAGGTGGAGCGGATGCTGTGCTCGGAGCGGTACTGCTGGAGGTATTCGTCGACCCGGTCCGCGGTCCACAGCAGGGCCAACTCGCGCAGCGCGGTCAGGTTTCCGGGCCGGAAGTAGTTGGACAGCGCCGCGTCGACCTTGTCGCGGGCGTAGATGTTGCCGTGCGCCATCCGGCGGCGCAGGGCCTGGGGCGACATGTCGACCAGCTCGATCTGGTCGGCGCGGCGCACCACCTCGTCGGGCACGGTCTCCCGTTGCCGGACGCCCGTTATCGACTCCACCACGTCGCCCAGCGACTCCAGGTGCTGGATGTTGACGGTGGAGACGACGTCGATGCCCGCCCGCAGCAGTTCCTCGATGTCCTGCCAGCGCTTGGTGTTGCGGGAACCGGGGACGTTGGTGTGGGCGAGCTCGTCGACGAGGGCCACGGCGGGGCGGCGCGCGAGCACCGCGTCCACGTCCATCTCGGTGAAGACGGCGCCCCGGTACTCCAGCTCCCGGCGGGGCACCGCCTCCAGCCCGTGCATCATCACCTCGGTACGGCGGCGGCCGTGGTGCTCGACGAAGCCGACCACGAGGTCGGTGCCCCGCTCGACCCGGCGGTGGCCCTCCGAGAGCATGGCGTAGGTCTTGCCGACTCCCGGGGCCGCGCCCAGGTAGATCCGTAGCTTGCCGCGTCCCATGACCCTATTTTCCCTGCTGTTCCGAATACTCAGCGCTGCGCGAGCCGGGTGAGCGCGATGTTCAGCTTGAGCACATTGACCCGCGGCTCACCGAGGAAGCCGAGCTGACGGCCCTCGGTGTGGTCCTTCACCAGCCGGGCCACCGTGTCCCGCGCCAGTCCGTTGGCCCGGGCGACCCGGTTGGCCTGGAGCTTGGCATAGGCCGGGGAGATGTCCGGGTCCAGACCGGAGCCGGACGCGGTGAGCGCGTCCACCGGCACCCGGGACGGGGAGACGTGGTTGAACTCGGCCACCTGCTTCCGCCGGTCGATGACGGTCTGCTTCAGCACCTTGCTGTCGGCGGCGAGGTTGGACGCGCCGGAGACGACGATCGAGTACTGGGTGTTGTAGGCGTTGGTGCCCGCCGCGGACGGCCGGGGCTGGAAGTAGCGCGGGTCCGGCAGCGGGTTGCCGTCCTTGCCCTTCTTGTCGAGGTCGAAGCGCTGGCCGATGACTTCGGAGCCGACGACCCGGCCGCCGGACGTCACCTCGGAGCCATTGGCCTTGTTGTGGAAGGCGGCCTGGGCGATCCCGGTGACGGCGAGGGGGTACAGCACCCCGCAGACGACGGTGAGCGCCAGCAGGGCGCGCAGCCCCGCGCCGATCAGCCGCGCCGTGCCGCGGACCGAGCTGTTCATGGAGGTCATGGTGGTGGGTCACCCGATCCCGGGGATGAGGGAGATGAGCAGGTCGATGAGTTTGATCCCGATGAACGGGGCGATCAGGCCGCCGAGGCCGTACAGGCCCAGGTTGCGGCGGAGCATCCGGTCGGCGCTCATGGGGCGGTAGCGCACTCCCTTGAGGGCGAGCGGCACCAGCGCCACGATGATCAGCGCGTTGAAGATCACTGCCGAGAGGATGGCCGACTGCGCCGAGGACAGCCGCATGATGTTGAGCGTGTCCAGGCCCTCGTAGCCCGCCACGGCGCCGAACATCGCGGGGATGATCGCGAAGTACTTGGCGACGTCGTTGGCGATCGAGAAGGTGGTCAGCGCGCCGCGGGTGATGAGCAGCTGCTTGCCGATCTCCACGATCTCGATCAGCTTGGTCGGGTTGGAGTCCAGGTCCACCATGTTCCCGGCCTCCTTGGCGGCCGAGGTGCCGGTGTTCATGGCCACGCCGACGTCGGCCTGGGCCAGCGCGGGGGCGTCGTTGGTGCCGTCGCCGGTCATCGCGACCAGCTTGCCGCCCGCCTGCTCCCGCTTGATGAGCGCCATCTTGTCCTCGGGAGTGGCCTCCGCCAGGAAGTCGTCCACCCCCGCCTCGTCGGCGATGGCCTTCGCGGTCAGCGGGTTGTCCCCGGTGATCATCACGGTCTTGATGCCCATCCGGCGCAGTTCGTCGAACCGCTCCCGCATGCCCTCCTTGACCACGTCCTTGAGGTGGATCACGCCGAGCACCCGCGGTCCGTCGGCGTCCTCGATGGCGACCAGCAGCGGGGTGCCACCGGCCGCCGATATCGCGTCGACCGTCTCCTGGGCGTCGGAGGAGACCTCCCCGCCGCGCCGGCCGACCCAGGCGACGATGGCGCCCGCGGCGCCCTTGCGCACCGAGACGCCGTCCACGTCGACGCCGGACATCCGGGTCTGGGCGGTGAAGGGCACAAACGTCAGAGAGTCAGCGTGGCCGAGCTCGCCCTCGTCCCGCGCCCGCAGTCCGTAGCGCTCCTTGGCCAGGACCACGATCGAGCGGCCCTCGGGAGTCTCGTCGGCCAGCGAGGACAGCTGGGCGGCGTCGGCGAGCTCCGCCTCGGACGCCCCGGACACCGGGACGAACTCCGCCGCCTGCCGGTTGCCGAGGGTGATGGTGCCGGTCTTGTCGAGCAGCAGGGTGGACACATCGCCCGCCGCCTCGACCGCGCGGCCGGACATGGCCAGCACATTGCGCTGGACCAGACGGTCCATGCCCGCGATGCCGATGGCCGAGAGCAGCGCGCCGATGGTGGTCGGGATGAGGCAGACCAGCAGCGCGGTGAGCACGATCATGGTCTGCTCGGCGCCCGCGTAGATCGCGAACGGCTGGAGGGTCACCACCGCCAGCAGGAAGACGATGGTGAGCGAGGCGAGCAGGATGTTCAGCGCGATCTCGTTCGGGGTCTTCTGCCGTGCGGCGCCCTCGACGAGGTTGATCATCCGGTCGATGAAGGTCTCGCCCGGTTTGGTGGTGATCTTGATGACGATGCGGTCGGACAGCACCTTGGTGCCGCCGGTGACCGCGGACCGGTCGCCGCCGGACTCCCGGATGACCGGGGCCGACTCACCGGTGATGGCGGACTCGTCCACGGAGGCCACGCCCTCGACGACATCGCCGTCGCCCGGGATGATGTCGCCCGCCTCGCAGACCACCAGATCGCCGATGCGCAGTTCGGTGCCGGGCACCTGCTCCTCGGTGGAGCCGGTCAGCCGGCGTGCCACGGTGTCGGTCTTGGCCTTGCGCAGGGTGTCGGCCTGCGCCTTGCCGCGGCCCTCGGCCACGGCCTCGGCCAGGTTGGCGAAGACCACGGTCAGCCACAGCCAGACGGTGATGGCCCAGCCGAACCAGTCGCCGGGGTCGAGGAAGGCGAGCACAGTGGTGAGCACCGAGCCGATCTCGACCACGAACATCACCGGGGACTTCGCCATGATCCGCGGGTCCAGCTTGCGGAAGGCGTCCGGCAGCGACTTCACCAGCTGCCGGGGGTCGAACAAGCCGCCCGAGACCCGGCCGCCGGAGCCCTCGGGACCGTGGGGGTGCCCGCCCTCGGGTGCGGTGCGTACGGGAGTGGTGGCTGTGCTCATGAGAGTCCCTCCGCCATCGGGCCAAGGGCCAGGGCCGGGAAGTAGGTCAGACCGGTGATGATGAGGATCGCGCCGACCAGCAGCCCCGCGAAGAGCGGCTTCTCGGTGCGCAGGGTCCCCGCGGTCTCGGGGACGGGCTTCTGCTCGGCCAGCGAGCCGGCCAGTGCCAGGACGAACACCATGGGGAGGAAGCGGCCGAGCAGCATGGCCAGGCCGATCGTGGTGTTGTACCACTCGGTGTTCGCGTTGAGTCCGGCGAAGGCGGAGCCGTTGTTGTTGGCGCCGGAGGTGAAGGCGTAGAGCACCTCGGAGAAGCCGTGGGCGCCGCTGTGGTGCACCGAGTTCCCGGCGGTGTTGAGGATCGAGTCCGGCGGGGTGGACAGCGCCATCGACAGCGCGGTGAAGCAGAGCACCAGGGTCGGGGTGATCAGGATGTAGCAGGCCGCGAGCTTGATCTCGCGGGAGCCGATCTTCTTCCCGAGGTACTCGGGGGTGCGGCCGACCATGAGGCCGGCGATGAACACCGCGATGATCGCCATGATCAGCATGCCGTAGAGGCCCGAGCCCACACCGCCGGGGGCGATCTCGCCGAGCATCATGCCCAGCATGGTGAGCCCGCCGCCGAAGCCGGTGAAGGAGGAGTGGAAGGAGTCCACGGCGCCGGTCGAGGTCAGGGTGGTGCTGGTGGCGAAGATCGCGGAGGCGCCGACGCCGAACCGCTGCTCCTTGCCCTCCATCGCGCCGCCCGCCTCCTGGAGCGCCGCACCGCCGTGGTGGAACTCGGTCCACATCATCAGCGCCGTGAAGCCGAGCCAGATCAGGCCCATCGCGGCAAGGATCGCGTAGCCCTGCCGGATGTTGCCCACCAGCTTCCCGAAGGTGCGGGTCAGCGCGAAGGGGATGACCAGGATCAGGAAGATCTCGAAGAGGTTGGTGAAGCCGCTCGGATTCTCGAACGGGTGGGCGGAGTTGGCGTTGAAGTAACCGCCACCGTTGGTGCCCAGCTCCTTGATGACCTCCTGCGAGGCTACGGCGCCGCCGTTCATCTGCCGGCTGCCGCCGGTGAGCTGCCCGACCTCGTGGATGCCCGCGAAGTTCTGGATGGCGCCGCAGGCGACCAGCACCAGCGCGCCCACCACCGCGAGGGGGAGCAGGATGCGGACCGTGCCGCGCACCAGGTCGGCCCAGAAGTTGCCGAGCTCACCGGTGCGCGAGCGGGCGAAGCCCCGGACGAGCGCGATGGCCACGGCCATGCCGACGGCGGCGGAGACGAAGTTCGCCACCGCGAGCCCGGCCGTCTGGACGACGTGTCCCATGGACTGCTCGCCCGCGTACGACTGCCAGTTGGTGTTGGCGACGAAGGACGCGGCGGTGTTGAACGCCTGGTCCGGGCTGATCGAGGTGAAGCCGAGCGAGAGCGGCAGGCTGCCCTGAACCCGCTGCAACAGGTACAGGAACAGGACGCCCACCAGGGAGAACGCGAGGACTCCGCGCAGATAGGCGGGCCAGCGCATCTGGGTGGACGGGTTGGCGCCTATGCAGCGGTAGATCCACTTCTCGGGGCGCAGATGCTTTTCGGAGCTGTAGACGGCGGCCATGTAGTCGCCGAGCGGTCGGTACACCAGGGCGAGCGCGCCGATCAGCGCGGCCAGCTGGAGCACCCCAGCGAGTTCGGGGCTCATGTGCGGGACCTCAGAACCTCTCCGGGAAGATCAGCGCGAGGACCAGATAACCCAGCAGTGCGACGGCCACGACCAGGCCGACAACGTTCTCGGCGGTCACAGCTTCGTCACCCCTCTGGCGACGACGGCCACCACCGCGAACACCGCGATCGTGGCGACGACGAAGGCCAGGTCGGCCATCGTGGGCTCCTAGAGGCTCGAATACGAACGGACCCCTAGAGGAAACCCCCGCCCAGAGCACTCGACGACACCCGTTGACGGCTCCCTTACGGCCATTGGCGCCCTTTTGACGCATCCCTGACGCCGACCGCTCCCACCTGCGAAAAGCGGTGGGCCGTACTCCGCAGAGAAGAGTACGGCCCACCCGTGAACGCTCACATCAGGCCACGCCTTACGCCAAGGGCTCAGCCTGATCCGAGCGAGCGGCCCGCCAAGGCGCCGAGACCGGAGGGGGCGGTCACGCCCTGGCGGGAGAACGAGCCGGAAACCGGGGGACGGCTGATCCGAGCGTCGGCCGCGGCCGACGCCGTGGCATCACGCCGACCCGACGGATCCGACAGATCCGCCGACGCGGCTCCGGCGACGACGGGCCCACAGGTGACACCGCCGATGGCAGCAGCGACGACGCGCCGACGGAGCCGTAACGGAATGCGGTGCGCCATCTGATCTCACCTCGTCGAGGTCGAACCGGGGTGGGCCGGGGAGGTCTCGCACCCAGGAGTACGGCTCGTGGGGCAACCGCGTTCAATGAGCCCGGAAAAAAGCCGAAGGGGCCCGGGGGCACTGCCCCGGGCCCCTTCGGACCTGGCCTTCCCTGTGCGCGAAAGCGTGCGCGGGAGGAGCCTCAGCGCACCTCGCTGATCTCCGGACCGCGCTGGAGGCGGTCGGCGCCGCCCGCGAACCGCGAGCCCTGTGCCTCGTCCTGCTGCACCCCGTCGGGCACCATCTGGGCGTCCTCCGGCAGCTTGAGCACGATCGGATCGCGCGGGGCCATCGGGCCCTCACCGCGCACCACGACCGTGTCCTGGAAGATCGCCTCCAGCAGACTGCCGGTCTCGGGCTGCACCGCCCCCTGCCCGGAGATCACTCCACGCAGGAACCAGCGCGGTCCGTCGACGCCGATGAAGCGGACCACCTGCACGCCGTTCTTCCCGTCGGGCAGCTGCACCGGCACCTGAGCGCGCAGCTCCCAGCCGAGCGGTCCCTCGACCTCGTCGACCACGCCACCCTGCTGGGTGATGCCGGTGGCGATCTCGTCCCGGACCTCGGTCCAGATGCCTTCCTTCTTGGGCGCGGCGAACGCCTGGAGCTGCACGGCGCTGTCCCGCAGCACCACGGTGGCGGCGACGATCGCGTCCCCCGCGACCTCCACCCGCAGCTCCATGCCCTCGACACCCGGGACCAGCATGCCGCCCAGGTCCACCCGACCCTCGCCGGGCTCACGCACCTCGGATACGTCCCACGGGCCGTCGGGGCGCGGCGCGGGCGGCAGGCTCACCCGGGCGGCCTCCACCGCCTCGGAGTCCTCCGCGTCCTCCGCATCCTCGGTCAACTCATCGGAGGCCACGTCGAGCGCCTCGACGTCCTCCTCGCTGCGCTTGCGGCGACGTCCGAACACGTCATCGTCCTTCCCGGTCGGAACCGACCGAAGCGTATCCATTCCCACCCTTTGTGCCGTCCACGGCGGCGTGGCCGCCGGTGGACCCGAAGCCCCCTTCGGCCCGCGCCGACCCGGGAAGCTCCGCCACCTCGTGGAAGCGCACCTTCTCGACCTGCTGGACGACCAATTGGGCGATCCGGTCGAAGCGCTCGAACCGCACGCTCTCGCGCGGATCGAGATTGACCACGATCACCTTGATCTCTCCACGGTACCCGGCATCGATGGTCCCCGGGGCATTCACCATGGCGATGCCACAGCGGGCGGCGAGTCCGGACCTCGGATGCACAAAGGCGGCATACCCCTCCGGCAGCGCGATAGACACCCCGGTGGGCAGAACCGTGCGCTCCCCCGGGGCGAGCTCCGCGGCCTGGGTGGTGACCAGATCGGCGCCCGCGTCGCCGGGGTGAGCGTACCCGGGGAGCGGCACCTCGGGGTCGACCCTGCGGATCAGCACCTCGACCGGCTGCGGACTCACTGATTCACCTCGCACACACGCGCAAGCTTCGCCTGGTCCGGGTCGGCGATCGCCGCGTTGATCTCTTCCGCCCGCCCGTTCTTGATGAAGTGATCCACCTGCACCTCTATGAAGAGGGCGTCCGCGCGGACGGCGATGGGGCCGTCGGGGGCGTCGATCCGGCCGGTGGCGGTGCAGTAGATCTTCCGGCCGTGCACGGCGGTCACCCGCGCCTGAAGGTGCAGCACCGTGCCGACCGGGACGGGACGGGCGAAGTCGGTCTCCAGCCGCCCGGTCACCGCGATCACCCGCTGCATCCAGTTGAGCGCCCCCAGTGTCTCGTCCAGCGCCGCGCTCAGCAGCCCGCCGTGAGCCAGCCCCGGAGCGCCCTGATGGACGGGGCGCACCTCGAACTCGGCGGTGACGGCGACGCCCTCGTCGGCGCGAGCCCGGAGAAGCAGACCGCTCTCCTGGTCACCGCAGCCGAAGCACTGGTGGTTGTGGGCGTCGAGAAGCTCCCCGGGCGCGGGCGCGTCAGGGGGGCGCACGGGTGCCCTGGCGCCCTCCGGCGGCTTCAGCGCTGTCGTTGTTCCACTCACAACGGCTGACCTTACCCGCGCGGACAGCCGGGATCGGCGGCCATGCCAAGCTGATAGGCATGCAGCCTTACGACGAACGCCTCACCGCGCCCCGTTCCTGGTGGTTCATCGCCCTGATGGTCGGGGTCGCCATGGGGCTGATCATGCTGCCGTTCGGCACCCTGCCGATGCTCGGGGGTCTGATCGGCGGCAGCGCACTGGCCGCCGTCGCGGTGAGTTCGTACGGCTCGGCGCGGGTGCGGGTGGTGGCGGGCTCACTGGTGGCAGGAGACGCGAAGATCCCGGTGTCGGCGCTGGGGACCGCCGAGGTGCTGGACGCCGACGAGGCGACCGCCTGGCGCTCCTACAAGGCCGATCCACGGGCGTTCATGCTGCTGCGCAGCTACATCCCCACCGCACTGCGGGTGGAGGTCACCGATCCGCAGGACCCGACGCCCTATGTGTATGTGTCGACCCGGGACCCCAACGCCCTCGCCGCCGCCCTCGCGGCGGTGCGCTCGGACGCCTCGTAGCTCCCCGCGGGGCCGAGGGCCCGGGGGCTCATTCGGCTTCATTCGGCTTCATTCGGCTTCATTCGGCTTCATTCAGCCAGCGGGACCAGCTCGCTCCAGGGGATCTGCTTGGCGCGCAGATCCTTGCGGATTTTCCGCGCGAGCCTCTTGGTGTCGCGCCGGTTCATGGCGGCCCCGACGGCCGCGCCCACCATGAAGGGGGTCAGCACCGGCAGATTGCGGAAGCTGCGCCTGATCACCTGCTGACGCATCTCGAGCCGCATCTGGACGCCCAGGGCGGCGTTGACGGCGGCGGGGGCCGTGACGTCGATCCCGCGCTCCGCGGCCCACGCCCCGAGACATGCGGTGGCACGCTGGCGCACTCCGCCGGGCGGCCGCAGCCCGTAGACCTCGTGCAGCTCGGCGATGAGCTTGATCTCTACGGAGGCCACCCCGATGATCTCGGCGGCCAGTTCGGTGGGCATGGCGGGCGGCGTAGGAAGCATGGCCGCCGCCCCGACGCCCGCGCCCACGGTGGAGGTGCCGTGTACGGCACCCGCCACCAGCTTGTCCGCGATCTCCTCCGGACCGAGCCCGGGGAACTGCCGACGCAGTGTCTCCAGGTCGCGGACCGGGATCCGTGGAGCGTTCGCGATGATTCGGTCGGCGACCGCGTAAACCCCCGCTCTCGCACGCTCGCCGCCTGAGCGGACACCACGGCCCAGGGCGCTCGCGAGCGAGGCCGTCCGGCCTCGCTCGGGGTGCGCCTCGGTCACGCTGCCGTGCTCCGCGTCCACGCCTGCGTCGTGGCTCAGGCCGCGCAGTCGCGGCAGATCGGCTGGCCGTTCTTGGTCTCGTTGGCCAGCTGGCTGCGGTGGTGCACGAGGAAGCAGCTCATGCAGGTGAACTCGTCCGCCTGGCGGGGCAGTACCCGCACGGACAGCTCCTCATTCGAGAGGTCCGCGCCGGGCAGCTCGAGGCCCTCGGCCTGCTCGAACTCGTCCACGTCGACGGTCGAGGCGGACTTGTCGTTCCGCCTGGCCTTCAGCTCCTCGATGCTGTCCTCGTTGACGTCATCGTCGGTCTTGCGTGGGGTGTCGTAATCCGTTGCCATGTCGCTCTCCCCCTCTGGGTGTCTGCGGTGTCTCCAGCGCACGTAACGCGTGAGAGGCCGGACTTGTGCCCGACCCGAGGCGGAGATTTTGCCTCACATCAAGGTCTGTTACTCAATCGACACCCAACCGCACCCCTGAAGAGGTGATCGGGTTGGATGGCCATCGGGACCGTACACGGTCCGACTGTCGCACTCGCATGCGCCATGACGTGTACTTCCCGTGATCAAGGTCACCGAAAACCCGGATTTTCCCGGCTTTCCGTCAACCATGGCGATCACGCAGAGTATATGGCCTGAAAATCGCCCATGTGATCGATCACACACCATACAGGCGCGGGTCGGATCACGAAAATTCCGCCCAAAGCGAACACCTCCCGACGGTACCCCAGCTTCCGTTTCCCGGCCCGTCTGCCCGCTCAGAGCGGGAGCGCCACTCGCATGACAAGGCCGCCTCCCTCGCGCGGCTCCGCCGCGATCCTGCCGCCGTGGGCGCGCGCCACCGAGCGCGCGATCGACAGTCCGAGGCCGACGCCCTTGTCGCTGCCGGTGCGCTCGGTACGCAGCCGCCGGAAGGGCTCGAAGATGTTGTCCAGCTCGTAGGCCGGGACCACCGGTCCGGTGTTCGCCACCACCAGCACCGCCTGGCCCTGCTCGATCCCGGTGGTGACCTGCACCCAGCCGCCCTCGGCCACGTTGTAGCGCACCGCGTTCTGCACCAGGTTCAGTGCGATCCGCTCCAGCAGCACACCGTTGCCCTGGACCACCGCGGGCTCGCGCACCCCGCGCACCTCCACGCCCTTGGCCTCCGCCTCGGCCCGGACCTGGTCCAGCGCCTGGGAGGCGACCTCGGCGAGGTCCACCGGTTTGCGGTCGACGATCTCGTTGTCGCTGCGTGCGAGCAGCAGCAGGCCCTCCACCAGCTGCTCGCTGCGCTCATTGGTGGCCAGCAGCGTTCTGCCCAGCTGCACCAGCTCCGGGGACGCCTGCGGATCGGAGAGATGGACCTCCAGCAGGGTGCGGTTGATCGCCAGCGGGGTGCGCAGCTCGTGCGAGGCGTTGGCGACGAACCGCTGCTGGGCGGTGAACGCCCGGTCCAGCCGTTCCAGCATCTCGTCGAAGGTGTCGGCCAGCTCCTTCAGCTCGTCGTCCGGGCCGTCCAGCTCGATCCGGCGGGACAGGTCCGAACCGGCCACCTGGCGCGCGGTACGGGTGATCCGACCCAGCGGCGAGAGCACCCGTCCGGCCATGGCATAGCCGAACGCGAAGGCGACCACGGCCAGCCCCAGCAGGGCGATCAGCGAGCGGCGCAGCAGCCCGTCCAGGGCGAAGTCGCGCTGCTGCTTCATGCACTGGGCCACCGCGCGGTTGAACGCGTCGTTGTTGCCCTGACTGGGCAGATGGCAGGTGTCGGTCGGCTTGTAGTCGATCCGCACGATTTGCAGCGGGAACTCACTGCCGCGCCGGATGGCGTCGGCCGCGAGCAGATAGATGATCGTCAGCAGCACCACACCGGCGATCAGGAACATCCCGCCGTACAGCAGGGTGAGCCGTATCCGGATGGTGGGGCGCAGCCACGGGTTGGGCGGCGAACCGTGCGGCGGATCCCAGCTGGGCTTGGGTGGCGCGGTCGGCGGAAGCGGGGTCGTCGCCATGCCCGGTCAGATCCGGTAACCCGAGCCGGGAACCGTGACGATCACCGCGGGCTCACCCAGCTTGCGGCGCAGCGTCATCACGGTCACCCGGACCACGTTGGTGAACGGGTCGGTGTTCTCGTCCCACGCCTTCTCCAGCAGCTGCTCCGCGGAGACCACGGCGCCCTCGCTGCGCATCAGCACCTCCAGCACCGCGAACTCCTTCGGCGCCAGCTGGATCTCCTCGCCGTCGCGGAACACCTCGCGGCGGTTGGGGTCCAGCTTGATCCCGGCGCGCTCCAGCACGGGCGGCAGCGCGACGGTGGTACGGCGGCCCAGTGCCCGCACCCGCGCGATCAGCTCGCTGAAGGCGAAGGGCTTGGGCAGATAGTCGTCCGCGCCGATCTCCAGGCCCTCGACCCGGTCGCTGACGTCACCGGAGGCGGTGAGCATCAGGACCCGGGTGGGCATCCCGAGCTCGACGAGCTTGCGGCAGACGTCGTCACCGTGGACGAGGGGCAGGTCCCGATCGAGGACGACGACGTCGTAGTCGTTGACGGCGATGCGCTCCAGGGCGGCCGCTCCGTCATACACGACGTCGACGGCCATGGCCTCCCGGCGCAGACCGGTGGCCACCGCGTCCGCGAGCAGCTGCTCGTCCTCGACGACGAGTACACGCACGTCGTTAGTCCTTCCGTCATGGCCACAGCGGGCGTGATCTCGCCAAACTCGATGAGCGTTCGGCGCCCTCCATCCTGCCTCGAAGTCTCATAAACCGGCGGTAAGGGGGAGCGGGGCCCGCCGCACCGCCACCGGCGCGGGACGGATCCACCGGAACAGGCAATTCAGATTCTTTTCGCGCCGGAGGTTTCCGCTCACAACGGGGTGGGGAGGACGACTGCACACCCGCGATCACGCCCTGTCTTTTGGCATCCCATGATCTTGCTGTCATCCGCAGGGACCACGTACGTGATCGCCCCGCCGTCGGCACACCCCCGTGCCACCGACCCACGACGAGGGGGCGCACCATGGACGCGTTCACCGCAGGCATTCTGCAGCGTATAGAGACCACCCAGTCCGACCTCACTCGCGCCCGTGAGACGGGCGACGAGTACCTCGCCGATGTGGAACAGGCGGAGCTGGACGACCTTCGTCGGCTGGCCGCCGAGCATGGCGTGGAGGTCAGCGCCGTCGCTTGATCCCTCCGGGGATACTGATCCGCTGTTTCACGATCCAGATACAGATACAGGTTCAGGTTCAGGTTCAAAGATCCAGGTTCAAGAACGGAAACGCGCCGACGATCCAGCGGCTGTTTCCGGTCCCACGCCCGAGCGCCCCGGTGTCCCAGTGGCACCGGGGCGCTTCGGCGTCCGCGGGGAGCCGCCCGCGGGGCACGGCATCAGTCGTGCCAGGCGCCCAGCTCGTCAAGACGCCCCTGGAGCGTTTCGAAGAGCCCGGGGGCCGCGGCGACCATCAGCTCCCCGGAACCCGGGACCCCCGGCCGTCCGCCGGTCAGCGCTCCCGCCTCGCGGGCTATCAGCTCCCCGGCCGCGTAGTCCCAGGGGTTGAGCCCGCGCTCGTAGTAGGCGTCGAGCCGCCCGCAGGCCACATCGCACAGATCGATGGCCGCCGAGCCGCCGCGACGGATGTCACGCACCGTGGGCAGCAGCTCGTGCAGCACCCTTGCCTGCCCGATGCGCCGCTCCCGCACATAGCCGAAACCGGTGCCGATCAGCGCCCGCTCCAGCTCCGGCGCGGGGCGGCAGCGCACCGGCTCGCCGTCCGCGTACGCACCCTGGCCGAGCACCGCGTGGTACGTCTCACCGCGCACCGGGGCCGCCACCACCCCGACGACCGTCTCGCCGTCCTTCTGGGCGGCGATGCTGACCGCCCACGCGGGCAGGCCGTAGAGGTAGTTCACCGTGCCGTCGATCGGGTCGATCACCCAGCGGACACCGCTGCTGCCCTCATGGCTCGCGCCCTCCTCCCCCAGCACACCGTCGGCCGGGCGGTGACGCGCCAGGAAGTCGGTGATCAGCTTCTCGGAGGCGATGTCCATCTCGGTGACGACGTCGATCGGGCTGGACTTGGTGGCGGCCACGCCGAGGTCGGCCGGGCGGCCGTCCCGCAGCAGGTCCCCGGCCCGGCGGGCGACCTCCAGCGCCAGGTCGAGCAGTTCGGTGGTGAGTGGGTCGGTCATCGTGCTCCTTCGCGGATGTACCCGTGGGGTGCGAGCGGCGCCGGCGGCGGTGACGGGCCATGGACTTCCGTGGGCCGGGCCCCGGTTGTGGATCAGCCCGGATCCACAGCGACAGGACCTAGTCGATGCCCGCGGCCGCGGGGCGCGGTGAGCGGGCCGGGCAGCAGCCCACCGGGCAGAGGTCATGGCTCGGGCCGAGGGAGCCCAGCGCGCACCGCTCGGGGGCGGCGGCCGCCCCGCCCTCTTCGAAGCGCTCGGTGGCCGCGCGCTCCAGCACCAGATCGCGGACCGCCGCCGCGAACCGCGGATCGGCACCGACGGTCGAGGCGCGGGAGACCGGCAGGCCCAGCTCGGCTGCCTTGGCCGCGGCTTCCGTGTCGAGGTCGTACTTGACCTCCATGTGGTCCGAGACAAAGCCGATCGGGACCATGACCGCCGCGGGCGCGCCCTCGCCGTGCAGCTCCTCGAGGTGGTCGCAGATGTCCGGCTCCAGCCACGGGATGTGCGGCGCGCCGCTGCGCGACTGATAGACCAGGCGCCACGGATGGTCGACACCGGTCTGCTCACGCACCGCGTCGGCGACCAGCCGGGCCACCTCGAGGTGCTCGGCCACATACGCGCCGCCCTCGCCGTGGTCCGCCGGGGGCCCGGAGGTGTCCGCGACGGCGGTCGGGACGGAGTGGGTGGTGAAGGCCAGGTGCGCCGCGGCGCGCAGCCCCTCGGGGAGCTCGCCGAGCGCGGCGAGCGTCGCGTCCACCATGGGGCGCACAAAGCCGGGGTGGTTGAAGTAGTGCCGCAGCTTGTCGACGCGCGGCAGCGGCAGCCCCTCCGCCTCCAGCGTGGCGAGCGCGTCCGCCAGGTTCTCCCGGTACTGGCGGCAGCCGGAGTAGGAGGCGTAGGCGCTGGTGGCCAGCACCAGGATGCGGCGATGGCCGTCGGTGACCAGCTCGCGCAGAGTGTCGGTCAGATACGGCGCCCAGTTGCGATTGCCCCAGTAGACCGGCAGATCGAGCCCGTGCTCGGCGAAGTCCTTGCGCAGTGCCTGGAGCAGCTCGCGGTTCTGGGCGTTGATCGGGCTGACGCCGCCGAAGAGGAAGTAGTGCCGGCCGACCTCCGTCAGCCGCTCGCGCGGGATGCCCCGTCCGCGCGTCACGTTCTCCAGGAACGGGACGACGTCCTCCGGCCCCTCCGGCCCGCCGAAGGAGAGCAGGAGCAGGGCGTCGTACGGGGCGGGAGATGGCTGTTCTGACAGATCCGGCATGCTCCCGATCCTGCCACCAGCCTCTGACAGGCAGGAAATACCCCTGCGCGGAACCGGCGGTGGCCGTAAGCTGTATCAGCTCTCACGTTCCTTACCCAGCGGGCCTGTCCCGCTGTCCAGCCCTGTTCATCGGCGGAGCCGCTGTCGTGCCCAAGTCTCCTTACCGTGCGCTCTTCGCCACTCCCGGCGCCACGGCGTTCTCCCTCGCCGGTTTTGTCGGGCGGCTGCCGATCGCGATGGAGGGCGTCGGCATCGTCACGATGATCTCCCAGCTCACCGGCCGGTACGGACTGGCGGGCGCGCTCGCGGCCACCGTCGCGCTGTCCGTGGCGGTCGCCGGGCCGCAGATCTCCCGGCTCGTGGACCGGTACGGCCAGCGCAAGGTGCTGCGCCCGGCGACCCTCGTGGCGCTGATCGGCGTCGCGGGGCTGCTGGTGAGCGCGCGCCGGGGCTGGCCGGACTGGACGCTGTTCGTCTGGGCCGCGGCGGCCGGGTGCGTCCCGAGCGTGGGGGCGATGGTGCGGGCCCGCTGGGCGGCGATCCACCAGGACGCGCCGCGGGAGCTGCACGCCGCGTACGCCTGGGAGTCGATCGTCGACGAGGTGTGCTTCATCGTCGGACCGGTGATCTCGATCGGTCTGTCCACGGCCTGGTTCCCGGAGGCGGGCGTACTGCTGTCGACCTGCTTTCTGGCTGTCGGCGTCTTCTCGCTGACCCTCCAGCGCGCCACCGAGCCGGTTCCGCATCCGCGCGAGCACCACACCGGCGGCTCGGCACTGCGCTCGCCCGGACTGCGGGTGCTGGTGGCCACCTTCGCGGCGACCGGCGGCATCTTCGGCGCGACCGACGTGGTGACGGTGGCCTTCGCCGAGGAGGAGGGCCACAAGGCCGCGGCCAGCCTGGTGCTGTCGGTATTCGCGCTCGGCTCGTGTCTGGCGGGCGCGGTGTTCGGGATGAAGAGACCGCGCGGGGCGGTGTCCCGCCAGTGGCTGGTGGGTATTTGTGCGATGGCCGTGAGTATGATCCCCCTCCTACTGGTCGGGAACCTGCCGTTTCTGGCCGGGGCGCTCTTCGTCGCGGGCATGACGGTGGCTCCGACCATGGTCACCACCATGGCCCTCGTCGAACGGCATGTACCGCGCGCGAATCTGACCGAGGGCATCACCTGGACCACCACCGGGCTCGCGGTCGGGGTGGCGCTCGGCTCGTCGATCGCCGGTTGGGTGGTCGACGCCGCCGGGGCCGGGGCGGGGTACCTGGTGTCGGCGGTGGCTGGGGCGCTCGCGGCGGCGGTGGCGTTCCTCGGATACCGCCGGCTGCGGTCGGCGCCAGAACGGGAGGGGTCGGGTGCGGATGGCTGTCAGGACCGTGAGGACCGGTCGGAGCAGCGTGTGGTGTAACTGGGCGGGCAATGTGGCGGCCCGTCCGGCGCGGAGTGTGAGTCCGTCGTCCACTCAGGACCTCGTCGCGGCGGTGCGCGGGGCGGCGGCCGAGGGGCTGACGGTGAAGGCGGTGGGCACCGGCCACTCCTTCAGCACCGCCGCCGCCACGGACGGGCTGCTGATACGCCCGGACCGGCTGGTGGGGATACGGGATCTGGACCGCGGGGCCGGGACCGTGACGGTGGCCGCGGGCACCCCGCTCAAGCAGCTCAACGAGACGCTGGCGGCCCATGGTCTTTCGCTGACCAACATGGGCGACATCATGGAGCAGACGGTGGCCGGGGCCACCTCCACCGGCACCCATGGGACCGGCCGGGACAGCGCCTCGATCTCCGCCCAGATCGCCGGACTCGAACTGGTGACGGCGGACGGCTCGGTGCTGCGCTGCTCTGCGGAGGAGCACCCGGAGATCTTCGCGGCGGCACGGGTCGGACTGGGCGCGCTCGGTGTGGTCAGCGCGATCACCTTCCGGGTGGAGCCGGAGTTCCTGCTCACCGCGCGGGAGGAGCCGATGCCCTTCGACCGGGTGCTGGCCGACTTCCCGCACCTGGTGTCCGAGAACGAGCACTTCGAGTTCTACTGGTTTCCGCACACCGGAAACTGCAACACCAAGCGGAACAACCGCAGCCGGGGTCCGGCCGAGCCGGTGGGCCGGGTCAGCGGCTGGGTCGACGACGAGCTGCTGTCCAACGGCATCTTCCAGATGGCCTGTTCGGTGGGGCGGGCGGTCCCCGCGACCATCCCCGGCATCGCCAAGATCTCCAGCCGGGCGCTGTCCGCCCGCAGCTACACGGACATTCCTTACAAAGTCTTCACCAGTCCGCGCCGGGTCCGCTTCCTGGAGATGGAGTACGCCCTGCCGCGCGAGGCCGCGGTCGACGCGCTGCGCGAGCTGAAGAGGACCGTCGACCGCTCGGATCTGCGGGTCAGCTTCCCGGTGGAGGTGCGCACCGCGCCCGCCGACGACATCCCGCTGTCCACCGCCTCAGGCCGGGACACCGCGTACATCGCGGTGCATCTGTACCGGGGCACACCGCACCGGGCGTACTTCACCGCCGCCGAGCAGATCATGACCGCGCACGGCGGCCGCCCGCACTGGGGCAAGCTGCACAGCCGTGACGCGGCCTATCTGGCCGGGGTCTATCCACGGTTCGGTGAGTTCACCGCGATCCGCGACCGGCTGGACCCCGACCGGCTGTTCGCCAACGACTATCTGCGGCGGGTGCTCGGCGACTGACGCCCGGTCCCGGCTCCTCCGGCGCGGGGTCGCGCACCGCACGGAGTCACTCAGCGGCGGAGGAGTCCGGCTCGGGCGTGGCGCCCCCGGTGCCCGTGCTCCCGTCCGGAGCGCTCTGCGACGGGGGCGTCGAGGGAGCCGGGGTGGGGTCGGAGGTGCCGGGGGTGCGATCCGGGGACGCGCCGCCGTCACCGCCCCCCGCACCGGAGGACCTGGACGGGCCGGGCGTCGGCGTGGCCGGACGGCCGGCACCGCCGTCGCCGCGCTCGCGGGAAGGGCTCGCGGAGGGAGAGGAGCCACGTTCGGGGCCCCGGTCCCGGGACGGGGTCTCCGGACGAGTGTCCGACGGCTCGGGGTCGTTCTTCGACCCCGAGGAGCCCGACGGGCCGTTGACACTCTCGCTGACCGTTGTCCCGCCCCGGTCGCCGCCCCAGACGTTGGACACCGGACCGCCCGACGCCCACTCGATCCCCGTGATGGCCGCCATGGCGACGGTGAACACGGCCAGCGCCGCGAGCGCGGGCCGCCGCCCGCCGCGCAGCCGGGTGCCGTGCGTGGTGGGATCGTTCCAGACGCCGTGCTCCCTGGGCGCGGCCGCGGCGCCGCGTCCGGCGCGGGGCGCGGTCCGGGTCTGGTCCCGCGCCTCCTTGATCTGCTCACCGGTACGCCGGAACAGATGCTGGAAGATGCTGCCGCCCGCGGTCGCGACCACGCTCACCAGACCGGCGCCGAGGATCGTGCCGTACACACCGAGCTTGGAGGCCAGCACCGCGGCGGCGACGGCCGCCAGCGCGCTCCCGGCCACCTGGGCCACGCTCAGCTCCGCCCGCCCGCTCTTCTGTTGTCCGTCGCTCTCGGCCTTGCCGTGCATCTCTCGCCCTTGCGTGGACATTCGTTCCAGCCTGCAAGGAGAAGTGACCGATAAACGAAGCGGATCGTTCCGATTCTGGCGATTCTGTGAACCTTGCCACCCACATCCGGACCCACTTCGAAGGACTGAGGGTCCGATCACCATGCCGCGGCCGAACTCGGCTGGCGCGCCGCTCCACCCGAGCGGCCCGAATGGAGTACTGTGGCGAGCCCTGGCCCCCCTCCCCCCGTCCGGCTGCCCGGACCCAACGAGAGGGGCCGGAAGGCGGCAACTCAACGGGCGCCGCCGCGACATGACATGGGGATCGCCGCCCGAGGTGACAGCGCCGTCACTTTGGGTTGCAAACAGGTCACCGTGCCATAACGGCGGATCGGGGACCATGCCCGACACGCCGGGCAACTCGGCAAAGTTGTGGCAGGCTGCACCCGGGCAGGCCACACTCGTCTAGCGGGAGAGCAGCGACGCAACCGTGACGTCGGCAGGCACCACCCGGGAGGTCCCCATGCCCGAACTGCGTGTCGTGGCCGTCAGCAACGACGGCACACGGCTGGTGCTCAAGGCTGCGGACAGCACGGAGTACACACTTCCCATCGACGAGCGACTGCGCGCCGCGGTGCGCAATGACCGCGCTCGGCTCGGCCAGATCGAGATCGAGGTCGAGAGCCATCTGCGACCCCGTGACATCCAGGCCCGTATACGCGCCGGCGCCTCTGCCGAAGAGGTGGCGCAGATGGCGGGAATCCCCGTCGATCGTGTGCGCCGCTTCGAGGGCCCGGTGCTCGCGGAGCGCGCGTTCATGGCCGAGCGCGCCCGCAAGACGCCCGTGCGCCGCCCCGGCGAGAACACCGGCCCGCAGCTCGGCGAGGCCGTCGCGGAGCGGCTGCTGCTGCGCGGCGCCGAGAAGGACACCACGCAGTGGGACTCCTGGCGGCGTGACGACGGCACCTGGGAGGTGCTGCTGGTCTACCGGGTCGCCGGTGAGCCGCATTCGGCGAGCTGGACCTACGACCCGCCCCGGCGGCTGGTGCAGGCCGTCGACGACGAGGCGCGGGCGCTGATCGGCGAGGCGGACGACACCCCCGAGCCCAGCTTCCCCTTCGTGCCGAGGATCGCCCGGCTGCCGCGCGACCGCGACCGCGACCGCGACCGGGAGAGAGACCGCGACCGGATGTCGGGCGAGCGCGGCGGCGAGGAGACCGACAGCCCCACGTCGGCATCGGCGTCCGCTTCGGCGGACGACGGCATCGGCGGCGAGCGGGACTCGCTCACCAGCCTGCTGGAGGCCGTGCCCAACTTCCGGGGGGACATGGTCGTGCCCGACGCGCCCGCCGCGTCGGCCTCCCCGCCGGACGAGCCCGCCGAGGAGCCGGAGACCGTGGAGCCGCCCGCCCCGGCGGCGAGCGCTGGTTCGGCGTACGCGGATGTGCTGATGCCGCGGTCGGTGGCGGGCCATCGCGACCGGCTGACCGGGACCACGGACCGTCAGGCGGAGGCAGACGGGGTCCGTCCGGGCCGCCGGGCGGCGGTGCCCAGCTGGGACGAGATCGTCTTCGGCACCCGCCGCAAGAAGCAGGAGTAGCCGCCGGGCGCCCCGGCCGCGCGCCGGGCGCCCACGGCCCGTAGGTGCTCATCCGGTGGGCCCCGCCGCCCCGTTGGGGACGGCGGGGCCCACCGGCGCGCTCAGCCCGGCTGCGGGCCCGTGGCCACGGGGCGCTCACCGGAGGCGGACCACTCGCTCCAGGAGCCGACGTACAGGGCCGCCGGTACGCCCGCGGCCGCCAGCGCCAGCACCTGGTGCGCGGCCGAGACACCCGAACCGCAGTACACCCCCACCTCGGTGGCCTCCGTGACGCCCAGCCCCGCGAAGCGCTCGGCCAGCCGTGCCGGGGGCAGGAACTGGCCGTCGGCGGTGACGTTCTCGGCCGTGGGGGCGGAGACCGCGCCGGGGATATGGCCGGCGACCGGGTCGATGGGCTCGACCTCGCCCCGGTACCGCTCGGCCGCCCGCGCGTCCAGCAGCACACCGCGCCGGGCGAGCGCCGCCGCGCCGTCCGCGTCCAGCAGCGGCACGGCGCCCGGCTCGGGGACGAAGTCCCCCTCGGCCACGGTGGGGACGTCAGTGGTCAGCGGGCCGCCCTGCGCCGTCCAGGCGGGCAGACCGCCGTCCAGCACCCGTACGGACGGATGTCCCGCCCAGCGCAGCAGCCACCACGCACGCGCCGCCGCCCACCCCTGACCGCCGTCGTAGGTCACCACGCTCCGGTCCCGGCCGACCCCGGCCCCACGCATCGCGGTAGCGAAGGTGGACAGTTCGGGCAGCGGATGACGCCCTGCGGCTCCGGCCGATCCCGCGAGCTCGGTGTCGAGGTCGACGTAGACGGCACCGGGCAGATGGCCCGCCTCGTACATGGGGCGCCCCGGAGGACCACCGAGTTGATAGCGCACATCGAGCAGCAGCGGCGGTCGGTCTCCAGCCATCTCACCCATGAGGCCAGATGCGGTGATGAGGGGATTCATGGGAACCATCCTTACGTAGAAATCCCTGCGACTTTTGGACTATCGAGTCACCCGACGTACAGCTGATGGCCACAGGACCGCAATGAAGCCGAAACGGATGCACCGTGTGATTTCGGGCATTCTCCAGTGGGAACCCGCGAATTGCGGCGCGGCCGGGGGGCGCTCCACGACGGGTGGTGCAAATATCTTCCGGACCCCCACAGCAACACCTCCGCACCACCGCCCCGCGCCGCCGACCGGCGTCCGGGGACGTACGACCACAACAAATGGTCCGAGGAGAGATTGACCTATGACCGAGGCAGCGACTCGGCGCACACCGGGCACGCCCTGCTGGACGAGTCTGATGGTGCACGACCTTGCCGCGACACAGGACTTCTACCACGCCGTGTTCGGTTGGGAGTTCACACCGGGCCCACAGCAGCTCGGCGCGTACGTCCGCGCGGTACAGGGCGGCCGACCGGTCGCCGGGCTGGGTGAACTGCCTCCGGAGCGCCATCTTCCGGTGGCCTGGATGACCTATCTGGCGTCGGACGACGCCGATGAGGCAGCGGAGATGATCCGTGCCTGCGGCGGCACCGTGGCGGTGGGCCCGCTCGACGCGGACGAGGCCGGGCGGATGCTGCTGGCGGCCGACCCGGAGGGCGCGGTGTTCGGGGTGTGGCAGGAGGTGCACCAGCCGGAGATCCCGGCGACCGGGGCGCCGGGCACACCCGTCTGGCACGAGCTGATGACCCGTTCCGCCGTCGGCGTCGCCAAGTTCTACCAGATGGTCTTCGGCTACCAGCCGGAGCCCGCGGACCCGGCTGACTCCCGCTGCCGCACCCTGCGGCTGGACGGGCGGCCGGTGTGCGCGATCCGGAGCGTGGGCGGCGCGCTGCCGCGCGACCGGGGACCGCACTGGATGACGCACTTCGCGGTGACGGACGTGGACGAGGCGGTACGCCGGGTGACCGCGTCCGGTGGCCAGGTGGTGCGGCCGCCGTCGGAGGGGACGGCGGGGCGCTGGGCCACGGTGACCGACCCCGAGGGCGCGGCCTTCACCGTCGTACGGGCCGCGAACGGCTGACGGTACGGCGGCCACGGCCTCAGGGCCTCTCAGGCAGAGGTGGAGGCCGGGTCGTGGTGACGCCGGTGCGCGGTCCCGTCGGACCCCGTACCGGCCGCCACCGGCCCGGAGGGCGCGTCGACGGGCAGCACATCCGGTGACAGGGCGGCGGCGTGGGCGGTGGCGGCCGTCATCCGGCGCCGGTGGTGGCGGCGGCACAGCACCTCGTAACCGACCGCGCTCTCCGGCTGGTTGACGTCGCCCACGACGACCTGGGCGCCCTCGACGACCATCCGGCCGCCGATGGTACGTGCGTTGTGCGTGGCCCGCGCCCCGCACCAGCACAACGACTCGACCTGCAACACCTCCACCCGGTCGGCGAGTTCCACCAGACGCTGCGAGCCGGGGAACAGCTTGCTGCGGAAGTCGGTGGTGATGCCGAAGGCGAAGACGTCCACACCCAGGTCGTCGACGATCCGGGCGAGTTGGTCGATCTGGGCCGGGGCGAGAAACTGCGCCTCGTCCGCGATGACGTAGTCGGCCCGGCCCCCGGCCGTCAGCACCCCGACCACATGGGCGTAGAAGTCCAGGTCCTCGACGGCCTCGACCGCCTCGGTGACCAGCCCCAGCCGCGAGGAGAGTTTGCCCTCGCCCGCCCGGTCGTCCCGGGTGTAGATCATCCCTTGCAGTCCGCGCGTCGAGCGGTTGTGCTCGATCTGAAGAGCGAGGGTGCTCTTTCCGCAGTCCATGGTTCCGGAGAAGAACACCAGCTCGGGCATGAGGGCGGCAGAGCCTTTCGTACGGCGGAGATGACGGATCGCGCTTCAGGAGCGTACTTCGAGGAGCGGCACCAACTGCTCCACAGGGGTCATCGAACCGTGCAGCCCCACCATCGCGGACTCCTTCGGCTCGGTCTCCGAGGCGACGATCGCGACATCGTCGGCAGCGGCGGCCACCACATCGCCGATCCGCCGGTAGACCCGCTCCTCCACCCCGCCGCCGTCGCCGGGCGGGCCGAACCAGCCCGCCTCGACGGCCTCGTCGCGCCCAGCCACCCACATCCGGTCGCCCAGCACCTCTCGCCAGACCGCGAGCACATCAGCGGCGGCTCCGGGGACCGCGTACACATGCCGGGCACGGCCCTCGCCGCCCAGGAGCGCGACGCCCGCCCGCAGTTCCCAGTCCTCGTCGAAGTCGATCCGCGACTCCGGGTCGAAGGGGATGTCGATCATGCCGTGGTCGGCGGTGACGTAGAGGGCGGAGCGGGGCGGGAGTTGCTCGGCGAGCCGCTGGGCGAGCCGGTCCACATAGCGGAGTTGCTCACGCCACTCCATGGAATCCACACCGAAGCGATGGCCCTTGCCGTCCACTTCGCTGTAGTACGTGTAGACCAGCGAGCGGTCCCCGGCGGCGAGTTGCTCGGCCGCGAGGTCCATCCGCTCCTCGCCGGTGAGCCGTCCGTGGAAGGTGCCGCCGCTCAGCGCGATCTTGGTGAGCGGGGTCTCCTCGAAGGTCGGCGCGGAGACCTGGCAGGTGTGCACACCCGCCGCGTCGGCCTGCTGGAAGACCGTGGGGTACGGCTGCCAGAGATGCGGATCGGTCCAGGGCTGCCAGCGCAGCTGGTTCATCAGATGGCCGGTGGCGGGGTCGGCCACGGTGTAGCCGGGCAGCCCGTGGGCACCCGGCGGCAGCCCGGTGCCGACCGAGGCCAGCGAGGTCGCGGTGGTGGACGGGAAGCCCGCGGTCAGCGGCGCCCCGGTGCCGTTCAGCGAGCTGGACAGCAGCGTGGTCAGAAAGGGCGCCTCGGCGGGGTGGGCGCGCAGCAGCTCCCAGCCGAGACCGTCGACCAGGAAGACGCAGACCCGGTCGGCGGGGGCGAGGGTGAGCCCGGAGGTGAAGCCCGGGACCTCCTGCCCCGCGACGACGGCGGGCAGCAGATCGGCCAGCGACGCGGAGCCGTACTTCGGCAGCGGCGCGGAACGCGGGTCGAGCGGCGCGGGCTCGGGCCAGGCGGAGCCGGCCGGGGCGGGGCCGGTGGCGGAACCGGACATCAGCGGCCGGAGTCCGGCGTGGCCGCGGTGGCCTCGGAGAGCGCCTGGGCGAAGGCGAGGGTCTGGCGGACGCTGTCGGGCCCGTCGCCCGCCTCGCTGACGCGCAGGCTCAGGTCGTCGGCGGTGGAGGAGCCGGTGTAGCCGTGGTCCGCCTCGCAGTTGGGATCGCCGCACGCGGCGGGCTCCAGGTCCAGCCGGTTGACCGCGCCCCACCCGATGGTGAGCACGACCTCCCGCGGCAGGGTGCCCGGGGTGTACGACTCGGGATTGGCGACGACCCGGCTGACCACGACCGAGGAGATCCGCTGGAGCTTCACCGACTCGGTGGAGGTGGTGGCGTACGGCGACGGCGAGGTGCCGTCCGCGGCCTGCTCGTCGGTGTGGCTGACGATGAAGCGGTTGCGGGTGAGGACGAGGACCGTGACATGGCGGCGGACCTCGTTGGCGTCGAAGGTGGTCTCCTGGTGGACGAGGTACGAGACGATCGGTTCCCCGCCCACGGCGGCCTCCACCGCCTCGGCCACGAGTGCCGGGTAATAGCCGCTGCGCTCGATCGCCGCGCGCAGCCCCTGGGTCGTCGTACCGGTCTTCGCCATGTGCACCATCCTAATCCGTGGGTGTGGCCGGTCCGGCCGTACGGATGCGCGGACGGCCGGTTCGGGACCCACCGGGGCCCGCGGCCGGAGGGCCCGTCCGGTGCGCCGCGGGGCGGACCCACGGCGCGAAGCGCTGACCGGGGGGCGCATCGTCGCGCCCGTACCGCAGGACGTGCCGCCGCACGATCTCGAGCCGCTCCGCGGCGACGAGGCAGGAGACGGGCTCCGGGCCGTGGGCGTCCGCCTCGAAGGCGACCAGGACGGTCGGCTGTTCACCGAGGTGCCGGGGGACCGCGGCCGGCTCCCCGGGGGTCGGCGCGAAGGCCGGATCGTGGAACGCCGTGGGGCAGCTGACGAATGCCGGACCGCGGAAGACGAGTTCCGGTCCGTGGCCGTAGCTGAGGTCGGGCCCGGCGGCCGGCCGGAACGCGCCGCAGTCCCGGGCGAGGACGTCCCAGTCCCACCAGGATCTCTCCGGGAGCCGGATCGCCGGGTACGGGGATGTGGTGTCCACCGTCAGGACCTCCTGGCGGTCAGTAGGCGGGGAGGTGGCGGGGACCGAGGTCGGTCCGGACGGGGGGTGGGGCGAGGCGGGCGGAGGCGCCGAGCACCGACAGACCGCGCTGAGCGACAACGACCGGTTCGAGGTCGACGGCGACCATTTCGGGATGGTCGTCGACCAGACGTGACACCCGCAGCAGCAGCTCCTCCAGGGCCGCGGTGTCGACGGGTTTGGAGCCGCGCCAGCCGAAGAGGAGCGGGGCGGTCCGGATGGACCGGATGAGCCCGGCGGCGTCCCGGTCGGTGGCCGGGACGAGGCGGTGGGCGGTGTCGCCGAGCAGTTCGGAGGGGGCACCGGCAAGGCCGAAGGAGAGCACGGCCCCGGCCGCGGGGTCGATCGCGGCCCGGACCACGGTGTCCACACCGCGCGGCGCCATCCGCTGGACGACCAGCCCCAGCTCCTCGGGCGGGCCGAGGTAGTCGGTCAACTCGGCGTAGGCGCGGCGCAGTTCCACCTCGCTGCCGAGGCCGAGCCGTACGCCGCCCAGGTCGGTGCGGTGGCGCAGATGGGGGGCGGTGGGCTTGAGCGCCACCGGGAAGCCGAGCCGCTCGGCGGCCCGGACGGCGGCGTCGGGGCCGGGCGCGGGCAGGGCGGGCAGCACGCTGACGCCGTAGCGGGCCAGCAGCCGCTGGGTGTCGGCGGCGGACAGCTCGACACCGGCCGCGGCGGTCGCGGTGTCGTCCGGCAGCGGGGCGCCGGGGGACGGTCGGCCCTCGGCCGGGACGCCGGCGAACGGGACGTTCTCAGCGGGGGCGCTCGCGGCCGGGGCGAGCAGCACCTCGATGTCGGCCGCGGCCCCGGACTCGTCGATGTCGTCGTACTCCGGCACCCGTCCGGGCTCGGCGGACTCCTCCCGGCGCCAGCGCGCGTACCGCACGGCCTCGGCGAGCGCCCGGACGGCCCGCTCGGCCGCGGGGTACGCCGGGATCCGCCGGGCCCGCGGGGCGTCGCGCTCGTCGCGCATCCCGGCCAGGGACTCCACCAGGTCGGGGATCTCCAGATGGACCACGGCCACGGGCTTGGCGCCGCCGGGCCCCGGGGCCGCGTCGGCCGCCTCGCGCACGGCCGCGGCGAGATCGGCGGCGCAGGTGTCGCCGACCCAGGGGATGGCGGTGACGACGACCGCGTCGCACCCGTCGTCGGCGAGCGCCTCGCTGAGGGCGGAGCGGAAGTCCCCGGGCTCGGCGGCCGTGGTGAGATCGCGGGGCGGCAGCGGGCGCAGCCCCTCGGTGAGGCAGGCGTCGTAGGTGAGCATCCCCAGGGACTCGGAGTTGCCGAGGATGGCGACGCGCGGCCCGGCCGGAAGCGGCTGGGAGGCGAGCAGGACGCCGACGTCGGCGAGCTCGGTGACGGTGTCGACGCGGATGACGCCCGCCTGCCGCAGCAGGGCGGAGACGGTGGCGTCGGGGATCCCGGTGGTGGGCACGGCATGGCCGGTGGGGGCGGCGCCGCTGTGCCGGGCGCCCTTGACCACCACCACCGGTTTGACCGCGGCGGTGCGCTTGGCGAGCCGGGTGAACTTCCGCGGGTTGCCGATGGATTCGAGGTACATCAGGGCCACGTCGGTCTGCGGGTCGTCGTACCAGTACTGGAGGAGATCGTTGCCCGAGACATCGGCGCGGTTCCCCGCGGAGACGAAGGTCGATATCCCGGCGATCCCGGCCAGACCGGCCAGCCCCGCCCCGCGCCGGTGCAGCCCGGAAAGCAGCGCGATGCCGATGGCCCCGGACTGGGTGAAAAGACCGAGTCGTCCGGGGATGGGCAGTTGGGGAGAGAGGGAGGCGTTCAGCCGCACCCCGTCGGCGGTGTTGATGACGCCGAAGGCGTTGGGGCCGATGACGCGCATGCCGTAGGTGCGCGCCTGGCGGACCAGGTCGCGCTGGCGGGCGCGGCCCTCGGGCCCGCTCTCGGCGTATCCGGCGGAGAGCACGACCAGGCTCTGGACGCCGTGCTCACCGCAGTCGGCCACTACGGACGGCACCTGCCCGGCGGGGACGGCGACGACGGCCAGGTCGACCGGGCCGTCGATCTCGCGCAGCGCGCGATGGCCGGGAACGCCCTCCGGGTCGAGGGGCGCGCCACTCTCGGGGAAGGCGCGGTTGACGGCGTACAGGCTCCCGGTGAAGCCCCCGTCCAGGAGATTGCGCAGCACCGTGCGGCCGACTCCACCGGGGGCGCGTCCGGTGCCGATGACGGCGACGGAGCCGGGGGCGAGCAGCCGCTGCACGGAGCGGGCCTCGGCGCGCTGTTCGCGGGCGCGCATGACGGCCAGCGAGCGGTCGGTGGGTTCGAGGTCGAACTCCAGGCGCACGACGCCGTCCTCGAAGCTGCGCTGCTGGGTGTAGCCCGCGTCCGTGAACACCTTGATCATCTTGATGTTGGCGGGCAGCACCTCGGCGGCGAAGCGGCGGATGCCGCGTTCGCGCGCGACCGCGGCGATGTGCTCCAGGAGGGCGGAGGCGACACCACGGCCCTGGTGCGCGTCCTGGACCAGAAAGGCGACCTCGGCCTCGTCGGCGGGCGCACTGGCGGAGCGGCCCCGGCCGTCGATGCGGTCGTAGCGCACGGTGGCGATGAACTCGCCCCCCACGATCGCCGCCAGACCCACCCGGTCGACGTAGTCGTGGTGCGTGAAGCGATGGACGTCGCGGTCCGACAGACGCGGGTAGGGGGCGAAGAAGCGGTAGTACTTCGACTCGTCGGAGACGTGCTCGTAGAAGCTGACCAGCCGCTGCGCGTCATCGGGGGTGATGGGGCGGATCTGGGCGGTGCCACCGTCCCGTAGCACCACATCGGCCTCCCAGTGGGTCGGGTAGGCATGCTGGTCCGGCGGCGTCGGCATGGGGCAAGCCTAAGGGCCGGGCGGCCATCGGGAGCAGGTCCGAACGGGCCCGTCCGGATCCGGCAGCCGGTCCGAATGGTGGACCCCCTTGCGTCGGGGCCGGGTGTCGCGGGAAGGTCCGTATCGGACCGGTCCGGACACAGCCGGGCTCACTCGGGCATCGTTCGGGTGAACCCGGACACCGTATGATTTTGGTCTAGACAACAGCACACCCGTCACACCTGAAGGGCAACACCATGGCTGAGCGCCGCGTCACCATCGGCTGGGCCGAGGGCCTGCACGCCCGCCCTGCGTCGATCTTCGTCCGGGCGGCCACCGCCGCAGGCGTCCCCATCACGATCGCCAAGGCCGACGGCACCCCGGTCAACGCCGCCTCCATGCTGGCCGTGCTCGGCCTGGGCGCGCAGGGTGGCGAGGAGGTTGTCCTGGCCTCCGACGCGGACGACGCCGAGGTCGCGCTCGACCGCCTGGCGAAGCTCGTGGCGGACGGTCTCGAGGAGCTTCCCGAGACCGTCTGACCCACCGGGTGATTCGGCTGCCCCGTATTCCGCCGGGTCCTTTCTCGTACGACAGGGCCGCGGTGACCGGAATGGTCACCGCGGCCCTGTCGTTTCCGAATTCCTGCCCCTGACAAAACTTTGCCAAAAGGGCGGAGCCGGAAACTTTTATACGCGAGCCATGTTAATTCCGCCCGCTCGCCGTGTTGACGGAATGTTTCGAAGTCCTCACCTGAGCCGGACGGCGCAGCCGGAATTCCGAGAGCGCGCGCTCGGTGTGCGCGGTGGCGAGGATCCTCGCGCGGTCCGCGTCACCGCGCGCGACCGCGTCCACCAGCGCGCCGTGCTCCGCCCAGGACTCCACGGCCCGCGCCGCCGGATCGGACCGGTCGGCGGCGGCCCGCACCGGCCACTCCGACTGCCGCGCCGGAGCGGCCGCGTACACCCAAGCGATCTTGCGGCGCACCTGGACCAGCAGCGCGGCCAGGCTCGGACTGTCCGACGCCTGGGCGAGCGTCTCGTGGAACCAGTCGTCCAGCGGCCGCAGTTCACCGAGGGAGCCGCGGCGGGCCCGCTCCTGCCCGAGCCGGACCAGACCGCGCAGCACCTTCAGATGGGCCTCGGTGCGGCGCTGGGCGGCGCGGGCGGCGCCCAGCGGCTCCAGCAGCCCGCGGATGTCGAGGAGGTCGGCCGCCTCCCGCTCGGAGGGCTGGGCGACACAGGCGCCCGCGTGGCGCCGGGTGGTCACGAACCCCTCGGACTCCAGGGTGCGCAGGGCCTCCCGCACGGGCACCCGCGAGACGCCGTAACGACGGGCGAGCAGTTCCTCGGTGAGCCGGCTGCCGGGCGGATGGACACCGGAGACGATGTCGTCGCGAATCGCCGCGCACACCGCGTGCGCCGAAATCCGCCGACCACCCGGAATCGCGGCCGCATCCCCGGTCACTTCCGGTCCCCCCACTGTCGAACCTCCGCCTTAATCCCAGCGAAACGCACCCGATTGCCGGGCGTTCGACAACTCTATTCCAAACCGAGGGAATTTCCGATGGCGGACCGGAATTCATGGATATTTTTGGTCAGTCGGGCGGGTTGCGCATGCCGAAGGCCCCGTCCGGTCCGGCGGACGGGGCCTTGGCACGGTCTGGTGCGCGGAGGGTGTCCTCGCGCGGGGTGGGTCAGACGTTGACGCCGTGGGAGCGCAGATACGCCACGGGGTCGATGTCCGAGCCGTAGTCGGGGCTGGTGCGCGCCTCGAAGTGCAGATGCGGTCCGGTGACGTTGCCGGTGGCGCCCGAGAGGCCGATCTGCTGGCCCGGGGTAACCGACTGGCCGACCGAGACGTTGATCGAGGACAGGTGGCCGTACTGGGTGTACGTGCCGTCCTTCATCTTGATGACGATGTTGTTGCCGTAGGAGCCGCCCCAGCCCGCCTCGACGACCTCACCGGAGCCGACCGCGTGCACCGAGGTGCCCGAGGCGGCGTGGAAGTCGATCCCGGTGTGGCTGCCGGAGGACCACAGACCGCTGGACGCCTTGTAGGCGGTGGAGACGTAGGAGCCCGAGATCGGCGCGACGAAGGTGTTGAGGCGCTTGCGCTCGGCCTCGCGCGCGGCGCGCTCCTTGGCCTCGCGCTCCGCCTTGGCCTTCTTCGCGGCCGCCTCGGCCTTCCTGGCGGCCTCCTGACGGGCGATGGTCTCGGCCCGCGCCTTGGCCGCGGCCTCCGCGGCGGCGGTCTCCTGGGACTGCGCCTGGGCCTGGATCTGGTCGGCCAGTCCCTCATCGATCACGATCGCCTGCTGCAACCCGGTCTGCTCGGGAGCTGGCTCCTCGGCGGCGAGGGCGGGACCGGCGATACCGGCGACCACACCCGAGGCGACGGTGGTGACTCCCGCGATGTTCGCGCCGGTGCGGACGGACCGTCGGGGACGGCGGTGCTTCCCGGTGGCACGGGTGAACGCCATGCTGTGGCGCACTCCTTTCCTTCCTTCTCGCCTACCGGGTTAGCTGACGGGTTCGGAGCAGGAAGGTCTCCTACGGACCCCTCGCCCCGAAGGACAAGGCGCCCGATTCACCCCAGGGGACTTTGGGTCCCCGGCTCCCCTGGCTCGCGCCGTACGGGGACTCGGCGATGGCTGCTCGTGCCGCGGGCGCGGCGTGCGGATGGCGAACAGCCGGACTGACGCTAAACGGGCCGTCTTTCGATCACCAAACAGATCCGGATTTTTGTTGCCCTCCCCACAAACCAAACAGCCAACCTCCCTATAAAACGGGCATTCGGAAGGACCCTGACATCGCACACGATGCCAGGGTCCTTCCGCTGACGGCCCGTTGGACGGCCGGAGGTCCTGCCGGGGTCAGCCCGAGACGACGCTCACCTCACCGATGCCTAGCGCGCGGACCGGCTCCTCGATCTCCGAGGCGTCCCCGACCAGCACCGTGACCAGCCGGTCCGCCGGGAAGGCACTCACCACCGCGGCGGTGGCCTCCACTGTCCCGGCCTCGGCGAGCCGGGCGTACAACTGCGCCTGGAAATCGTCCGGAAGATGCTGCTCGACCTGATCGGCGAGGGTGCCCGCGACCGCGGCCGCGGTCTCGTACTTCAACGGGGCGACGCCTACGAGGTTCTGCACGGCGACATCCCGCTCGGCGTCCGTCAGCCCCTCCTCCTTCACGCCGCGCAGCACCTTCCAGAGGTCCTCCAGCGCCGGGCCGGTGACCTCGGTGGCCACCGAGCCGCTGATCGCCAGCATCGCGGCGCCCGTGGACCCGCCGGACGGCGAGGAGGCCGTGGAGCGCAGCACCTGGCAGAAGGAGCGCACCCCGTAGGTGTAGCCCTTCTCCTCGCGCAGCACGCGGTCGAGCCGGGAGGTGAGGGTGCCGCCCAGGCAGTAGGTGCCCAGCACCTGGGCGGGCCAGACGCGGTCGTGGCGGTCGGCGCCGATCCGGCCGAGCAGCAGCTGGGTCTGGACCGCGCCGGGCCGGTCGACGATCACCACCCGGCCGGTGTCGTCGGCCACGATCGGCGGGACCGGCCGGGGCGCGGCCGGTCCGCCCGTCCAGGCGCCGAGGGTGTCGGCGAGGGCCTGATCGAGGTCGACCCCGCTGAGGTCGCCGACCACGACCGCGGTCGCGGTGGACGGGCGGACATGCGCCTCGTAGAAGGCCCGCACCGCCGCGGCGTCGATGCCCTCGACGGTCTCCTCGGTGCCCTGGCGGGGCCGGGACATCCGCGACTCGGCCGGGAACAGCTCCTTGGACAGCGCCATGGAGGCGCGGCGGGCCGGGTTGGCCAGCTCGTGCGGGATCTCGTCCAGCCGATTGCGCACCAGCCGCTCGACCTCGCTGTCGGGGAAGGCGGGGGCGCGCAGCGCGTCGGCGAGCAGCCCCAGCGCCTTGGGCAGCCGGGAGACCGGGACCTCCAGGGAGACCCGCACGCCCGGGTGGTCGGCATGGGCGTCCAGGGTGGCGCCACAGCGCTCGAGCTCGGCGGCGAACTCCTCGGCGTCGTGCTTGTCGGTGCCCTCCGACAGGGCGCGCGCCATGATCGTGGCCACTCCGTCGAGCCCGGCGGGCTCGGCGTCCAGCGGGGCGTCCAGATTGACCTCGACGGCCACGACCTGCTGGCCGGGGCGGTGGCAGCGCAGCACCGTGAGCCCGTTGGACAGCTCCCCGCGCTCGGGGGCGGGGAACGCCCACGGCCTGGGGGCGCCGCCGGTCGGCTGCGGGTGGAAGGTCATGGTCGCGGTGACGGCGTCGCTCACTGGGCCGCCTCCCCTTCTGCGTCGGTGTCGTCGGCGGCGTCATCTGCGGACTCGGCGCCCTGGACGGGCTCGTAGACCAGCACGGCGCGGTTGTCCGGCCGCAGCCGCGCGGCGGCCACGGCCCGCACCTCCTCGGGGGTGATGTCGAGCACCCGCTCCACGGCGGTCAGCGCCAGCTGCGGATCGCCGAACAGCACGGCGAAGCGGCACAGCTCGTCGGCCCGGCCGCCCACGGTGGCCAGCCGGTCCAGCCACTCACGCTCGATCTGCGCCTGGGCGCGCTCCATCTCCTGGGGGGTCGGCCCCTCTTCGGCGAAGCGGGCCAGCTCCTCGTCGACCGCCGCCTCGATGGCGGGCACTTCGACACCGCCGGAGGTCTTCACGTCCAGCCAGCCGAGCGACGGCGCGCCCGAGAGCCGCAGCAGGCCGAATCCGGCCGCGACGGCGGTGCGGTCGCGGCGCACCAGGCGGTTGTGGAGCCGGGAGGACTCGCCGCCGCCGAGGACGGTCAGCGCCAGATCGGCGGCGTCGGCCTCGCGGGTGCCGTCGTGCGGCAGCCGGTAGGCGGCCATCAAGGCGCGGGCGGGGACCTCCTCCTCCACAACCTCGCGCAGCTGCTCGCCGATCACCTCCGGGAGGGTGCCGTCGCGGGGCGGCAGCTTGCCGTCGTGGGAGGGGATGGAGCCGAAGTACTTCTCGATCCAGGCGAGGGTCTGCTCGGGGTCGATGTCACCGACGACCGACAGCACCGCGTTGTTCGGCGCGTAGTAGGTGCGGAAGAACGCGCGCGCGTCCTCCAGGGAGGCCGCGTCCAGGTCGGCCATCGAGCCGATGGGGGTGTGGTGGTAGGGGTGGCCCTCGGGGTAGGCCATGGCGACCAGCTTCTCGAAGGCGGTGCCATACGGCACGTTGTCGTAGCGCTGGCGGCGCTCGTTCTTGACGACGTCCCGCTGGTTCTCCAGGCTCTCCTCGTCCAGCGCGGTCAGGAGGGACCCCATCCGGTCCGCCTCCAGCCACAGCGCCAGCTCGACCTGGTGGGTGGGCATGGTCTCGAAGTAGTTGGTGCGCTCGAAGCTGGTCGTGCCGTTGAGCGACCCGCCGGCGCCCTGCACCAGCTCGAAGTGGCCGTTTCCGGTCACCTGGGCCGAGCCCTGGAACATCAGGTGCTCGAAGAGGTGAGCCAGGCCCGTGCGCCCCTTGACTTCGTGGCGCGAGCCGACGTCGTACCAGAGACAGATCGCGGCGACCGGGGTCAGGTGGTCCTCGGAGAGCACCACCCGCAGTCCGTTGGCCAGCCGATGCTCGGTGGCTTTCAGGCCGCCGGATTCGGCCTGTTGCGTGGCCGTGTGACCCATGGGCATGTACGTCCCTTCGATCGCGTGATGGAGGCGGTGCGAGCCGCGTGATGAGCGCTCCTGTCACTGTATGCAAGCGCACGGACATCTGGCGAAGTTCCGGTCCCGTTCCGCCCCCGCGAGGGGTGCCTCGGGGGTCCGGGGCACCCCCGGAAGGCGGTCACAGGAGGGGGCGCGGGCACGCTCGTCCATGGCCCGTTCCACAGTTGTCGGCGGGCCGGGCCACAATGGACGCCGTCAGATCCCGCCCCGGCAGTTGAAGGAGCCGCACGCGCGATGGCCCGCCGCAGCACGAAGACCCCGCCGCCGGACGACTTCGAGGAGCGCATCCTCGACATCGACGTCGTCGACGAGATGCAGGGCTCCTTCCTCGAGTACGCCTACTCGGTCATCTATTCGCGTGCGCTGCCCGACGCCCGCGACGGGCTCAAGCCCGTGCACCGCCGCATCCTCTACCAGATGAACGAGATGGGGCTGCGCCCGGAGCGCGGCTTCGTGAAGTGCGCCCGCGTCGTCGGCGAGGTGATGGGAAAGCTCCACCCGCACGGCGACGCCTCGATCTACGACGCGCTCGTCCGCATGGCACAGCCGTTCTCGATGCGGCTGCCGATGGTCGACGGACACGGGAACTTCGGCTCGCTGGGCAATGACGACCCGCCCGCGGCGATGCGCTACACCGAGTGCCGGATGGCCTCGGCCACCTCGCTGATGACCGAGTCCATCGACGAGGACACGGTCGACTTCTCGCCGAACTACGACGGCAGTGAGCAGGAGCCGGTCACCCTGCCCGCCGCCTATCCGAACCTGCTGGTCAACGGCACGTCCGGAATCGCGGTCGGGATGGCGACCAATATGCCCCCGCACAATCTGGGCGAGGTGATCGCCGCCGCCCGTCATCTGATCAAGCACCCGGCTGCCGATCTGGAAACACTGATGCGGTTCGTGCCCGGCCCCGACCTGCCGACCGGTGGCCGGATCGTGGGGCTCGGCGGCGTCCGGGACGCCTATGAGAACGGCCGCGGCACCTTCAAGATCCGCGCCACGGTGGCGGTGGAGGACGTGACGGCCCGCCGCAAGGGCCTGGTCGTCACCGAACTGCCCTTCACCGTGGGCCCCGAGAAGGTCATCTCGAAGATCAAGGACCTGGTCGGCTCGAAGAAGCTCCAAGGCATCGCGGACGTCAAGGACCTCACCGACCGTGAGCACGGCCTGCGTCTGGTGATCGAGGTGAAGAACGGCTTCAACCCCGAGGCCGTGCTGGAGCAGCTTTACAAGCTCACGCCGATGGAGGAGTCCTTCGGCATCAACAACGTGGCACTGGTGGACGGCCAGCCGCTCACCCTGGGGCTGAAGGAGCTGCTGGAGGTCTATCTCGACCACCGCTTCGAGGTGGTGCGGCGGCGCAGCGAGTTCCGGCGCACCAAGCGACGCGACCGGCTGCACCTGGTCGAGGGTCTCCTGGTCGCCCTGCTCGACATCGACGAGGTCATCCGGCTGATCCGCTCCAGCGACAACGCGGCGCAGGCCAAGGAAGCCCTCATGTCGCGGTTTGAACTCTCCGAGGTCCAGACGCAGTACATCCTGGACACCCCGCTTCGTCGGCTGACCAAGTTCGACCGTATTGAGCTGGAGTCGGAGCGCGACAAGCTCAAGGCGGAGATCGAGGAGCTGACCCGGATCCTGGATTCCGACGCGGAGCTGCGCAAGCTGGTCTCCTCCGAACTGGCCCAGGTGGCCAAGAAGTTCGGCACCCCCCGGCGGACGGTGCTCCAGGAGTCGGCGAGCGCGCCGGTCACCGCGGTGCCGCTGGAGGTCGCGGACGACCCGTGCCGGGTGCTGCTGTCCTCCACCGGACTGCTGGCCCGCACCGCGAACGGGGAGCCGTTCCCGGTCGAAGGACAGGCCAAGCGCGCCAAGCACGATGTGATCGTCTCCGCCGTCCCGGCCACGGCCCGCGCCGATGTGGGCGCGGTGACCTCCACCGGGCGGCTGCTGCGGCTGTCGGTGATCGACCTGCCGATTCTCCCGGAGAAGGCCGGACCCCCCAACCTGGCGGGCGGGGCGCCGATCGCGGAGTTCCTGACGCTGGACGAGGGCGAGGAGCTGATCGGTCTCACCACCCTCGACGAGTCCTCACCGGGGCTCGCGATCGGCACGGAGCAGGGCGTCGTCAAGCGCGTGGTCCCCGACTATCCGGCCAACAAGGAGGAACTGGAGGTCATCGGGCTCCGGGACGGCGACCGGATCGTGGGTGCGGTGGAGTTGCGCACCGGTGAGGAGGACCTGGTCTTCATCACCGACGACGCCCAGTTGCTGCGCTATCCGGCGAGTCAGGTACGGCCACAGGGTCGTCCCGCGGGCGGCATGGCGGGCATCAAGCTGAGCTCCGGCGCGAAGGTGATCTCGTTCACCGCCGTGGATCCGGCGGCCGACGCGGTGGTGTTCACGGTGGCGGGCGCGCACGGCACGCTCGACGACTCGGTGCAGCAGTCGGCCAAGCTGACCCCGTTCGACCAGTACCCGCGCAAGGGCAGGGCCACCGGCGGTGTGCGCTGCCAGCGGTTCCTGAAGGGCGAGGACTGTCTCGTCCTGGCCTGGGCGGGGCCGACCCCCGCCCACGCCGCGACGGCCACCGGCACGGCGGCACCGCTGCCCGACCCCGACCCGCGCCGGGACGGCTCGGGGACACCCCTGGCGAAGCCGGTGGCGGTGGTGGCCGGACCGGTGTGAGCCGGGCGGCGGGCCACACGGCGCTGAACGGGACGGGGGCGCGGCACCACGGGGTGCCGCGCCCCCGCGCGCGTAGCGGGATCGGCCAGGGCGCGTAGGGGGACCTGGGCGCGTACGAGGTGGACCAAGGCGTCCCCGTCCGGCCGCGGCCGTGTACGACTCCCCCGGGGGCCTCCGGCAGGGCTCAGTGGCCGCTGCCGTTGCGGCGGGCGCGCAGCTGGTGGAGGGCGACGCGGGCACCGGAGTGTCCGCGGTCGGCGGCCCTGCGCAAGTGCCGCTCCGCCTCGCCCAGATTGCCCAGATCCATATGCAGCGTGCCGAGGACCACCATCGCCGAGGTGTCCCCCGCGTCAACTGCCTTTCCCAGCCAGTGCACCGCCTCGGCGTACGCACCCCGGTTGCCCAGCCCGATGCCGTAGACCGTCATGCCCTGGCGGTCACCGGCGTGCGCCGCCTTGCGGGCGAGCGGCTCGGGGAGGGGCCGCCCGTCGCGGTAGGCCGCCCGCACCATCGACTTCAGGGCGGGATCCAGCCTTCGCCGTCCTCCGCGTCTTCCCCTGCGCCCCCGCCACCGCGCCCATAAACCACTCATCCAAGCCCTGCCTCCCCGCCCCCGTGTCCGCCATTCTCCCGTGTGTTTCCGCATCGCGGAACCGCGTGTACGGCGCTGAATACGGACCGTGACCTTCCGGTCATGGCGCTCAGGAGGCGTGATGTAACTCATGTGACTTCCCCTGCCGCACTCCGGCGCGCCACGCCGATCGAGAGAGGTTAGGCTTACCTTCGTGAGCACGTGCGCGACCGCTTCCCGCGACCTGTCCGAGCCGCTCGCCGGAACGGCGGCCACCGCCCCCACCTGGCTGCTGGTCGAACAACCCGGTCCGTGGGGCACCGAGGCCCTCACGGCGAGTCATCTCGACCCGGCCGTGGGCCGCGCGCTGGAGCGCGCCGCCAAGGACACCGGCGTACGGGTCGCGCTCATCCGCCGCCCCGGCCGTCATGCCGATCTGCACACCGGTGCGCGGCACCGCGTGTTCGTCGCCCACACCCGGCCCGGCCGCTCCTGGATCCGCACCACCGCGCTCACCGACCCCGGACGGCTGCGCGGCCTCGACTTCGCGGCGCTGGGCGCCGGTGATCCGGCCGGGCTGACGCTGGGCCCGGCGGACGGCGAACCCTCCGGGCGACAGGCCGCCCAGGGCGTCCCCGGGCAGTGGGAGGAGTACACCGGCGATCCGCTGGTGCTCGTCTGCACCAACGGCAAGCGGGATCGCTGCTGTGCCCTCCTCGGCCGTCCGCTCGCCGCCGAGCTCGCCGCGTCCGGGGTCGACGGCACCTGGGAAGTCACCCACATCGGAGGCCACCGCTTCTCGCCGACGCTCGTCGTCCTGCCGCACGGGTACACCTACGGACGCGCCTCGGCGCAGGGTGTGCACGAGGTCCTGGAGGCGCTGCGCGGCGGGCGCGTTGTCATCGAGGGCTGCCGAGGCCGCTCCGCGTGGGAGCGCCCGGGCCAGGCGGCGGAGCTGGCGGTCCGCGCCATCACCGGCGAGGACGGCGCCGAGGCGCTCACCGTGGCGCGGACCGACGGCACGGCACCCACCTGGTCCGTGACCGTCGCGCACCGCGACGGCCGGGAGTGGCGGGTGAGCGTCGCCCAGGTCGTGTCCGCCCCGCCCCGCCCGGAGAGCTGCGGTTCCGCGCTGGGCTCCCCGGCCCGGATGGAGGTCGTCGGCATCCGCGCGACGCGCACGGCGCCCCACGACGCCCGCGCGGTGGCCGCGGCCCGCCACTGAGCCTGGTCATGTCCGGGCCTGAGCCCTGTGGCCCCTCGCACCGGGCGCACTGAGCTCCGGCGCCCCACGCGCCGAGCCACGGGGGCCCGTGCCCCGCGCCCCGCAGACGCAGCGCCCCGCAGACCCGGGGAGCCGGAGACCCGGTCCCCACGCCCTTGGTTACCCTTCGTTGCCATGAGCGCCGCGATACCGCCGCGGCCGCGGCTCGCGGCCACCAGGTGGCGCATCGGCTGGCCCCGACGCGTCTTCTCCCAGGTTCTGCTGATGCAGCTGGCCATCGCCACGGGCGTCACCGTGCTCGCGACCGGCCTCTTCCTCGCCCCCCTCGGCTCGCAGCTGGACGACCAGGCCATGCGCCGCGCCCTCGCCATCGCGCAGACCACCGCCGCCCAGCCCCGGCTGGCCGAAGCGCTCCAGCACACCCGCCCCTCCCCCGGCGGCCCCGTGCAGACCGAGGCGGAGCGGATCCGCCGGGCGACCGGCGCCGAGTACGTCGTGATCATGGACCGGAACGGCGTCCGCTGGTCGCACACCTCCCCGCAGGAGATCGGCAGACATGTCTCCACCGACCCCAGTGAGGCCCTCGCGGGCCGCGAGGTCATGCAGATCGATCAGGGCACGCTCGGCCGGTCCGCACGCGGCAAGGTGCCACTGCGCGACGCACACGGCCGCATCGTCGGCGCCGTCTCGGTGGGCATCGCGTACGAGACGGTGCGCGGACGGCTGGTCGGCGCCGTGCCCGGGATGCTCGCCTACGCGGGCGGGGCACTCGCCGTCGGCGCGCTCGCCGCGTATCTGGTCGCCCGCAGACTTCAGCGCCGCACCCATGACCTGGCCTTCTCTGATATCTCGGCGCTGCTCGCCGAGCGCGAGGCGATGCTGCACGGCATCCGCGAAGGGGTGGTCGCCCTCGACGCGCACGGCCGCATCCGGCTGCTGAACGACGAGGCCCAGCGGCTGCTGGAGCTGCGCACCGAGGACACCGGACAGCCGCTGGAGGCGGTGCTGCCACCGGGCCGTACGGCCGATGTGCTCACCGGGCGGGTCACCGGCGCCGATCTGCTGACCGTCTCCGGCGGACGGGTGCTGGTCGCCAACCGGATGCCGACGGACGACGGCGGCGCCGTGGCCACCCTCCGCGACCGCACCGAGCTGGAGCGGCTGGGCCGCGAACTGGACGGCACCCGTGGGCTGATCGACGCCCTGCGCGCCCAGGACCACGAGCACGCCAACCGAATGCACACCCTCCTGGGCCTGCTGGAGCTGGGGCTGCATGAGGAGGCGACGGAGTTCATCACCGAGGCGGTCGGGGTGCACCGCGCCACCGCCGAGCAGGTCACCGAGCGCGTCCATGACCCGCTGCTCGCCGCGCTCCTGGTGGGCAAGGCCACCGTCGCCACCGAGCGCGGTGTCTCGCTGGCCCTCGCCGACGACACCCTGCTGCCGGACCGTCTGGTGGATCCGCCGGGCCTGGTGACGATCGTCGGCAACCTCATCGACAACGCCTTGGACGCGGCCGTCGGATCGCGCGAACCGCGGGTCGAGGTGGCGCTGCGCGCGGACGACCGTACGCGTACGGTGCGCGTGCGCGTCGCCGACACCGGTCCCGGTGTTCCGCCCGACCGCCGCGACCTGGTCTTCACCGAGGGCTGGTCGACCAAGGAGCCACCCGCGCACGGGAAGCGCGGTATCGGTCTCGCCCTGGTGCGACGGCTCGCCGAACGTCAGGGTGGCAGCGCACAGGTGTCCGACCGCGAGGGCGGGGGCGCGGAATTCACCGTGGTCCTCCCCGAGGCGCTGGCCGAGGAACCGGGTGGGGCACCGCTGACCGCGACAGGAGAGCCACGATGACCGACAGACCCGGTCCACCCGCGCCCATCGAGGTGCTGGTGGTGGACGACGATGTGCGCGTGGCCCGGGTGAACGCGGCCTACGTCGGCAAGGTGGCGGGCTTCCACGTGGCGGGGCAGGCGCATTCGGCCGCCGAGGCGCTGGCCTTCCTGGAGCGTGGCCACGCCGATCTCGTCCTGCTGGACCACTATCTGCCGGACGAGACGGGGCTCGCGCTGGTGGGGCGGCTGCGCCGGCTCGGCCACCACACGGACATCATCATGGTGACCGCCGCCCGCGACATCGCGACCGTCCAGGCGGCCATGCGCCACGGCGCCCTCCAGTACCTGGTCAAACCCTTCACCTTCGCCGGTCTGCGCGCCAAGTTGGCGGGCTATGCGGCGCTGCGCCGTGCGCTGGAGGGCGGTGGCGAGGCCGGTCAGGACCAGGTGGACCGGATCTTCGGCGCGCTGGGCGGCGCCTCGGCCGGACCCTCGGAGCTGCCCAAGGGCCACTCCGCGCTCACCGCCGATCTCGTCCGTGAGGTGCTGCGCGGCGCCGAAGGGCCGCTGTCGGCCCAGGAGGTCGCCGAGCGGTCATCGCTGAGCCGGCAGACCGCACAGCGCTATCTGAAGCTGCTGGAGCGTACCGGCCGGGTGCGGCTCAGCCTCAAGTACGGGGAGACCGGCCGCCCCGAACACCGCTATGTCTGGGTCTGAGCGGGCTTCCCGGACCGTGGACCACGGGGTCAGGCGGCCCCGGCCCCGGTGAGCGCCCGGACCTCCGTCTCCGCGTGCTTGGCCGCGTGCCCGGCGGTGTCCACGGCCGCGGGTGAGGTGACCGTGCCGATCCAGCCCGCGAGGAAGCCGAGCGGCACGGAGACCAGGCCCGGGTTCTCCAGCGGGAAGACATGGAAGTCCAGCCCGGGGAAGATCGCACCCGGACTGCCGGAGACCACTGGGGACAGCACCACCAGCACCACCGCCGGAATCAGCCCGCCGTAGACCGACCACACCGCGCCCTGGGTGGTGAACCGCCGCCAGAACAGCGAATACAGCAGCACCGGAAGGTTTGCGGACGCCGCGGCGGCAAAGGCGAGCCCCACCAGGAAGGCCACATTGAGGTCCTGGGCGAGCAGCCCGAGACCGATCGCCGCCGCCCCGATCCCCACCGCCGCGAGCCGCGCGACCGCGACCTCGCTGCGCGGGGTGCGGTCGGTCCGGCGGCTCAGCGAGGCGTAGAGGTCATGGGCGACGGACGCCGAGGAGGCGAGGGTGATGCCCGCGACGACGGCCAGGATGGTGGCGAAGGCGACGGCGGCGACGACCGCGAACAGCACCGTCCCCCCAGTCGACCCCGCGCCACCGCCGAGGTCCAGGGCGAGCAGCGGAACGGCCGTGTTCCCGGCCGCGTTGGAGGACCGTACGGCATCGGTGCCCAGCACCGCGGCCGCGCCGAAGCCGAGCACGATCGTCATCAGGTAGAAGCCGCCGATCAGGCCGATGGACCAGATGACCGAGCGGCGTGCGGCCCGTGCGGTGGGCACCGTGTAGAAGCGCGAGAGGATGTGCGGCAGCCCGGCGGTGCCCAGCACCAGGGCCAGCCCCAGGCTCACGAAGTCCAGCCGCGCGGTCCAGTCGCCGCCGTACTTGAGGCCGGGGGCGAGGAAGTCGGAGCCGTGCCCGCTGTGGCGCGCCGCCGAGCTCAGCAGCGCGTCGATGTCGCCGTGGAAGCGGACGAGCACCAGGGCCGTCAGCGCGACCGCCCCACCCATCAGCAGCACGGCCTTGACGATCTGGATCCAGGTCGTGGCGCGCATCCCGCCGAGCGTCACGAAGACCACCATCAGGGTGCCGACGCCGATGACGGTCCAGGTGCGGGCGTGGGCGCCGGTCTCACCGAGCAGCAGGGCGACCAGACTGCCCGCGCCCACCATCTGGGCGACGAGATAGAGCACACAGACGGTGACCGACGAGACGCCCGCGGCGATCCGGACCGGGCGCTCGCGCATCCGGGCGGCCAGTACGTCGGCCAGGGTGAACCGGCCGCAGTTGCGGACCAGTTCGGCCACCAGGAGGAGCACCACCAGCCAGGCGACGAAGAAGCCGACACAGTAGAGCACCCCGTCGTAACCGAAGAGCGCGATCAGTCCCGAAATACCGAGGAAGGAAGCGGCCGACATGTAGTCACCGGCGATCGCGAAACCATTCTCCATGGGCGAGAACAGCCGTCCGCCCGCGTAGAACTCCTCGGGTGAGCCATGACGCCGGCGCCCCGCCCAGGTGGTGATCCCGAGCGTGGCGGCCACGAAGACGCCGAAGAGCAGCAGCGCAAGGCCCTGTTGATTGCCGGTCACCGCCCGTGCCCCCGCATCATCTCCTGGGTCACCCAGCGCAGTTCGAGTGCGACGCGGTCCCTGCGCAGCCGGGCATGACGGGCATACGCCCAGGTGAGGAGGAAGGTGGTGGCGAACTGGGCGAGTCCGGCGACCATCGCGACATTGAGGACACCGATCACGGGGCGGGCCATCAGTTCGGGAGCCGTGGTCGCCGCGACGACATAGACCAGGTACCAGATGAGGAACGCGGCGGCCGCCGGAAAGACGAACCGGCGGTAGCGCCTGCGCACTTCCTGGAACGCGGCGCTGCCGTGCACCTCCGTGTAGACCTCCTCCGCGGCGGGCGGGCTCACCCGCCCGGCTCTGCTGTCGGTGTCGTCCGGCTCTCCCCAGCCGGACGCGAGCGCGTCGTACCAGGGATCGTCCAGCCGGGCCGGCCCCGTATCGCGCGCGTTGTGCATGTCCACCCGAACACTCCTTGCTCACTGCCGTATTGGCCGCGTGCCCAAGGATGGACAGATCCGGAAGATCCCGGACCCTTCAATACCGGACGTTCACCCCATCAGGTGACTCAGGTGACGAACGCCTCGGAAGTGTCCCCGGGTGGCCGGGCGATGCCGTGGCGGTAGGCGTAGCGGACGGCCTGGGCCCGATCGCGCACTCCGGTCTTGGAGAAGAGGTTGTTGATGTGGGTCTTCACGGTCGCGGGGGCGACATGCAGACCGCGCGCGATCTCCGCGTTGGAGAACCCCTCCGCGACCAGCGCCAGGACCTCCGCCTCCCGGGGGGTGAGCCCGTCGGGCAGTGCGCCGGGGCCGCCGGGAGGCGGTACGGCGCCGGGCGGCCGGGGCGCTGCGAGGGCGAGCCCGTCCCGTTCGGTGAGCCGCTCCAGCAGCAGCCGCTGCACCTTCGGGGACAGCCCGGCGTCCCCGGACATCACGTCCTGGACGGCCCGCAGGATCTCGTCCGCGTCGGCGTCCTTGGTGAGATAGCCGCGGGCACCGGCGCGCAGCGCGGGGAAGAGCGAGTCGTCGTCGGCGTAGGTGGTCAGTACGACGACCTGGGTGTCCGGGTGGGCGGCACGCACCCGGCGGGTGGCCTCGACACCGTCGCAGCGCGGCATCCGCAGATCCATCAGGACGACGTCCGGGGCGAGTTCGGCGACGAGCCGCAGCGCCTCCTCGCCGTCACCGGCCGCTCCGACGACCTCGATGCCGGGGAGGAGCCCGAGCAGCATCACGATCCCCTCGCGCACCACGGTCTGGTCGTCAGCCACCACCACGCGTGCGGTCACCGGTGGTGCTCCGCCCTTACCGTCCTCCGTCACGCCCCCACCATCCCGTTCCTTGCCGCGGCCGCGGGTCCCGGAGCCACGCCCGCCCGCGCCTGTCGGCTTCTGTGCCCACGCGGCACCAAACCTCCCGCACTCCACGCGCCCCCGACGGCCTCATGTCGTCGCTCCCAGCGGCACCCTCAGCCTCACCGTGAACCCCTCCCCCTCCGGCCCCGCCTCCAGGGTGCCGCCGAGGAGTTCGGCGCGTTCACGCATCCCCAGCAGACCGTACCCGGAGCCGGTCGCGGACAGACCGGCGGCCGACGGTGCCCGGCGCGCACCGTCGTCGCTTACCTCGAGCGACACCTCGCGCTCCGCGTAGACCAGCCGCAGCCGCACCCGCGCGCCCGGCGCGTGCTTGCGGACGTTCGTCAGCGCCTCCTGCGCGACCCGGCGCACCGCGAGCCCCGCCTCGGCGCTCAGCCTCCTCCGCTCCCCCTCGGTCGCGAACCCCGCCCCCTCCGCCGCCGCGGACTCCCGCAGGAAGTCCTCGACCGGCACCATCTCGCCGCGCAGCGCCGACAGCGCCTGCCGGGTCTCGGTGAGGCCCTCGCGGGCCATCCCCCGTGCGGCCACCACGCGTTCCAGGACCTTCCCGGAGTCCTCCCCACGCTCGATCAGCAGCCGCGCCGCCTCCAGGTGGACCAGTTGGGCGGACAGGCTGTGCGCCAGCACGTCGTGGATCTCCCGAGCGATCCGGGTCCGTTCGGCCAGCGCCGCCGACTCGGCCTCGGCCCGCCGGGCGGCTCGTTCCTGGGCGAGCAGCCGGTAACCGCTGCCCCGGGCCTCGGCGTCGAGGCGGAGGGTATAGCCGATCAGCAGCAGACCCGCGCTGGTGATGACACCGCTCAGCGATGGGTGGGCGCTGGTGGCGATGGAGCATCCCGTCGCGGTGACCGCGCACCCCACCCCCGCGAGCAGCGGCAGCCGCTCCATCGCGAGGATCACCGAGGCGCCCCACACCACCTCCGCCGGGTGGTCGGCCCCGGCCGTCCGCATTCCGAACCCCGCGCCGATCAGCAAAGCCAGCAACGCCAGTGCGGGCAGCAGCCGGTGGGCCACGGTGATCCGGCGGAACGCGAACATCGCGGCCGTGCATCCGGCCAGGGCGCCGATCAGCACCGCCCGTTCCCACCCCGGGAGGGCCTCGTCGTGGAAGAGCCCCCGCACCAGCCAGCACACGGCGGTCACCCATCCGCAGATGTCGAGCACCCGCCGCATCCGGGGCAGGCCCTGGCCCGACAACGCCTGCCGTGACGGCCACCGTGTCCATGCGCTCATCGGCCGAGTGTGCCCTTCCCCGCGCCACGCGTCAGCAGCTTCCCCACGCCATGCGTCATCAACTCCGGCCCGTGCGCCCGGAGCACCACCACGGCGCTGCTCATCAGCAGCGACACGGCCAGGGTCAGCATGACCGAACCGCTCTCCTGGCGCACACCCGCGAGCGCGCCCGCTGCGGCCAGGGACAGCCGCAGCACCAGGCCACCGGCCCACACCACCGCCGTGGCCTTCCCGCCCTGTGCCCAGACCGCGCCGGAGCCGTCCGTCCACACCCGGCTGGTCCAGGCCCAGGCGGCGCCGGTGAGCGCGCCGGCGAGCAGATCCCCCGCCAGCAGAGCCACGGCGGCCGTCTGGTGGCGATGGTCGATCAGCCCCGGCTCACGGACCGCCAGCCAGCCGAGGACCACCGGCAGCGCCCACCATCGCCGGGCGTCCTCGACCACCTTCTGCGGTCGGAACTGACGGATGACCACGACGACGACCACCGCGGCGATCACCACGGCATGGGGGATTCCCGACATCACACAGAGCCTCCGGGGAGCGGACACGACTACTCCCCGGGACGCTACGGATGAGCGGCCCAGCGCGGATCGGAGCCGGGGTGGGTCCCGGGTGGATCCACGAGGCCACCGATGTGTGAGGCCTCTCCACCCGTGGGTGGAGAGGCCTCACACCGGATCAGGCGTCGATCCGCGAACGGTCCAGGGTGGCCGCGGAGTTGGTGATGAACTCCTTGCGCGGTGCGACCTCGTTGCCCATGAGCAGGTCGAATACCTGCTCCGCCGCCTCCAGGTCACTGATGTTGATGCGCCGCAGGGTGCGGTGGCGCGGATCCATCGTGGTCTCCGCGAGCTGGTCGGCGTCCATCTCACCGAGACCCTTGTAGCGCTGGATGCCGTCCTTGTAGCGGACACCGCGGCGCTGGAGGTCCAGCAGGGTCTCCCGGAGCTCGTTGTCGGAGTAGGTGTAGATGTACTTCGACTGGCCCCGCTTGGGGTTGACCAGCTCGACCCGGTGCAGCGGCGGAACGGCCGAGAAGACCCGGCCCTGTTCGACCATCGGCCGCATATAGCGCTGGAAGAGGGTGAGCAGCAGGATGCGGATGTGGGCGCCGTCGACATCGGCGTCCGCGAGGAAGATCACCTTGCCGTAGCGGGCCTGGTCGATGTCGAAGGTACGGCCCGAACCGGCCCCTATGACCTGGATGATGGCACCGCACTCGGCGTTCTTCAGCATGTCGGAGATCGACGCCTTCTGAACGTTGAGGATCTTGCCGCGGATCGGCAGCAGCGCCTGGAACTCCGAGTTCCGCGCGAGCTTGGCCGTGCCCAGCGCCGAGTCACCCTCGACGATGAACAGTTCGCTGCGGTCCACGTCGTCGCTGCGGCAGTCGGCCAGCTTCGCGGGCAGCGAGGAGGACTCCAGCGCGGTCTTGCGGCGCTGTGCCTCCTTGTGCTGGCGGGCCGCGATCCGGGTGCGGGCGGCGGCGGCGACCTTCTCCAGGATGGCTCGGGCCTGGGCCTTGGCGTCCCGCTTGGAGGAGGTCAGGAACGCCTTGAGCTCCTTGGAGACGACATTGGCCACGATCCGGGAGGCGGCCGAGGTGCCCAGCACCTCCTTGGTCTGCCCCTCGAACTGCGGCTCGGCGAGCCGGACGGTCACCACCGCCGTCAAGCCCTCCATGGCGTCGTCCTTGACGACGTCGTCCTCGGCGACGCGCAGCGTCTTGGTGACCCGCAGCGCCTCGTTGACGGTCTTGGTGACCGAGCGCTCGAAGCCGGAGACATGCGTGCCGCCCTTGGGGGTGGCGATGATGTTGACGAAGGACTTGACGGTGGAGTCGTAGCCGGTGCCCCAGCGCAGCGCGATATCGACGCCGAGCTCACGGGTGACCTCGGTGGGCGTCATATGGCCGCGCTCGTCCAGGACCGGCACGGTCTCCTTGAAGGTCCCCTGGCCCGAGAGGCGCAGCACATCACAGACGGCCTTGTCCTGGGCGAGGTACTCACAGAACTCGCTAATGCCACCGTCGTAGCGGAAGGTCTCCTCGACCGGCCCGGTCTCCCCCTCGAGGCCGCGCTCGTCCCGGACGATCAGGGTGAGGCCGGGCACCAGGAAGGCGGTCTGGCGGGCGCGGGCGTGCAGGTGGTCCAGGGAGAGCTTGGCGTCCTTGAGGAAGATCTGCCGGTCCGCCCAGTAACGGATGCGGGTGCCGGTGCGCGTCTTGGGGACCCGCTTGCCCTTGAGGAGGCCACTGGAGGGGTCGAAGGGGGCGTCGGGGCCGGATTCGGTGAAGATCCCGGGGACACCGCGCCGGAAGCTGATCGAGTGGGTCTTGGCGTTGAGGTCCACCTCGACGTCGAGACGGCCGGAGAGCGCGTTGACCACGGAGGCACCGACGCCGTGCAGACCGCCGGAGGCCGCGTAGGCGCCGCCCCCGAACTTGCCGCCCGCGTGCAGCTTGGTCATCACGACCTCGACGCCGGACAGCCCGGTCTTCGGCTCGATGTCGACCGGGATGCCGCGGCCGTTGTCCCGGACCTCCACGGAGCCGTCGTCGTGGAGGATCACCTCGATGCGGTCGCAGTAACCGCCGAGGGCCTCGTCCACCGAGTTGTCAATGATCTCCCAGAGGCAGTGCATCAGGCCCCGGCTGTCGGTGGACCCGATGTACATACCGGGGCGCTTGCGCACGGCCTCGAGGCCCTCGAGGACGAGGAGGTGCCGCGCGGTGTAGTTGGAGCCGCCCCGGTCTGCTCCGGTCAGCAGCGCAGTGGACGGCACGGACGTGTCGGCGGTCACGCGGTTCGCTCCTCGCTGAATTTCTGGTTGGCCCGGCTGAGGGCACAGTGGTGGCTGGGTCGCCCGTCAGAGCGTACCGAGGCCTGATAGAGCCTTTGTGTCGCCACCCGTGAAACGTCCATGCTAGTCCAGGCAACGCGTGTTTCGCTCGTACGTTCGATCGCCCGTTGGAGTGACACACACATCACGTTCCCTTTCAGGCATGAACCATTTAGGCTCCGGGCACGTCCTCATGAACAACCGGCAACCCAGCCGGGCTGGACACACCCGACCAAACGACGTGAATCTGTAAACCATCGCAATACGGCTCATTCGCCGCCAACCGTCACCATCCGGCCTACTCAGAAGCAATTTTTGGGAAAAAGCCACGAGCGGGAACGATTTCGGGCTGGTTGGATGTTGACCCTGGTACGACAGCTCGTCGAGCTAGAGAAGAGGCGACGTGACTACTGTTCTGACCCCCGCGAGCCCGCTGACGGCCGCTGACCGCTGCGACCGGTGCGGCGCCCAGGCTTACCTGCGCGTCGTACTGATGAGTGGTGGTGAACTGCTCTTCTGTGCCCACCACGGGCGCAAGTTCGAGCCGGAACTCAAGAAGATCGCCGCTGAGATACAGGACGAGACCGAGCGGCTGACCGCCGCTCCGGCGTCCGCGTCCGACGACGAACGCTGACGCCTCCGCCCCACCACGACGACGAGCGACGCCGGCCCAGGGCCGGATCTTGGGCGGTTCGCCCCCGCAGAGGGGGTGGCCGCCCTCGCTCGTGTCACGAACTCGCCCACCCTGGGCGGCCCGATCAACGGCTCAGCCATGGGCGGCCACCAGCGGCGCCACCGCCGAGATCCTCGTGTAGACCCCGGGCTGCCCCGCCACCGCACAGCCGCTCCCCCAGGACACCAGTCCCACCAGCCGCCCCCCGGCCACCAGCGGCCCTCCACTGTCCCCCTGGCAGGCGTCGTGCCCGCCCTTCGGCAGCCCCGCGCAGACCATGGAGTCCGCCTGGTAGTCACCCTCCGTGCTGCCCGGATAGGCGGTCTCACAGGTCGCGTCGTCCAGCACCCGGACGGTGGCCATGTGCAGCGTCGACGCATAGCTGCCGTCGCCCTTCGTATCACCCCACCCGTACACCGCCGCATGCGTGCCGGGCCGGTAGGCCGGGTCGCCCTGCCGGGCCATGGGAACGACATACGCGGGCGGCAGCGGGCGGCTCAGAGTGATCACCGCGAGATCACCGGCCCGCTCATCGCCCTCGTACGCGGGATTCACCCACACTCGTGCGGCCGGGTACTCCACACCGGCGGTCCCCCGCAGATCGTTGCGCCCGACGATCACGCGCAGATCCGGCACCTCCCACCAGCTCCGCCCGAGCACCGCCCGGCTCATGCAGTGAGCCGCCGTGAGGACCGTCGTGGGACCCACCACCGCGCCCCCGCAGAACTGGCCCGAGCGGGCGGCACCGAACACCGCACGACTGGACAGGGCCACCACCCACGGTGCCTCGACGGTACGGACCGGCTGGCCGCCCACCACCCCGCGGTCCGCCGTCGCCGGAGCCGGTGCGACCAGCACCAGGGCGAGGGCAGCGGCCAGCGGGACCGCGAGAACGCCGAGGAGTGAGCGGAGCGACCTACGCATGCAGCCTCCTGACCGTACGGAGCGTGGCACACACTCAGCGTCACCCGGGGTGGTCGGGAGCGCATCCGGTGATGGTCCATGCGGGGGTCGAGGCGATCCGGCCGACACAGCGCGAAGGCCGGACCCCTTCTCGGGGTCCGGCCTTCGCGCTGTGTCGTTTCATCCGCCGCGGCCGCTTCCAGCCGCGGAGGGATCAGTCCAGGTAGTCGCGGAGCACCTGGGAACGGGACGGGTGACGCAGCTTCGACATCGTCTTGGACTCGATCTGGCGGATGCGCTCACGCGTCACGCCGTAGACCTTGCCGATCTCGTCGAGCGTCTTCGGCTGGCCGTCGGTGAGGCCAAAGCGCATGGAGACCACGCCCGCCTCGCGCTCGCTGAGGGTGTCGAGCACCGAGTGGAGCTGCTCCTGCAACAGCGTGAAGCTGACGGCGTCGGCCGGGACCACGGCCTCGGAGTCCTCGATGAGGTCACCGAACTCGCTGTCGCCGTCCTCGCCCAGCGGGGTGTGCAGGGAGATCGGCTCACGGCCGTACTTCTGGACCTCGATGACCTTCTCGGGGGTCATGTCGAGCTCCTTGGCCAGCTCCTCCGGGGTGGGCTCACGGCCCAGGTCCTGGAGCATCTGGCGCTGCACGCGCGCGAGCTTGTTGATGACCTCGACCATGTGCACCGGGATACGGATGGTGCGGGCCTGGTCGGCCATGGCGCGGGTGATCGCCTGACGGATCCACCAGGTGGCGTACGTGGAGAACTTGTAGCCCTTGGTGTAGTCGAACTTCTCGACGGCGCGGATCAGACCGAGATTGCCCTCCTGGATCAGGTCCAGGAAGAGCATCCCGCGCCCGGTGTAGCGCTTGGCCAGCGAGACCACCAGTCGGAGGTTGGCCTCCAGGAGGTGGTTCTTGGCGCGGCGGCCGTCCTCGGCGATGATCTCCAGCTCACGCTTGAGCTTGGGGGCGAGCTTGTCGGAGTTGGCCAGCTTGTCCTCGGCGAACAGACCCGCCTCGATGCGCTTGGCGAGCTCGACCTCCTGCTCGGCGTTGAGCAGCGGGACCTTGCCGATCTGCTTGAGGTAGTCCTTGACCGGGTCGGCGGTGGCACCGGCCGCCGCGACCTGCTGCGCGGGGGCGTCGTCCTCGTCCTCGTCGGACAGCACGAAGCCCTGGTTCTCGGGCTCGCCCTCGGCGCCCTCGGGGCCGCCGGGCTTGCCCGTCGGCGCCTCCTCCATCACGTCCTCGCCCTCGAGGAGCTCGTCGGTGGCGTCCTTCTTGGCGGTGGTCTTCTTCGCGGCGGCCTTCTTGGCCACGGTGGTCTTCTTGGCCGCGGCCTTCTTCGCCGTGGTCTTCTTCGCGGCAGCCTTCTTCGCCTGAGCCGCGGCGGGCTCGTCGGCGGTGGCGCCCGCGTCGGCCGCGGAAGCGGCCGGAGCGACGGGGCTCTTCTTGGTCGTGACCGGCTTGGCCGCGACGGATTTAGTGGCGGTGCGCTTTGCCGGGCTCTTCGCTGCGACGCTCTTGCGGGTGCGCTTGGGCGCTTCTGCGGCACTGACCATCAGCGTCACACCCTCCTCGTCGAGGACCTGGTTGAGGCTGCGCAGTACGTTCTTCCACTGGGTTGGCGGAATCTGGTCAGCCTCGAAGGCCCGACGCACGTCATCGCCGGCGATCTGCCCCTCAGCCTTTCCCCGCTCGATGAGCGCCATCACAGACTCGGACTCGGCGATCTCCGGCGGGAGCGTACGGGATGTGCTGGCCGACACGAACAACCTCTCGGAACGTTGGAAACGGCTTCCGGCTCGGCCCTATGAGGACCGGAGCCGACGACCGCCGGCAGGGATGAACCGACGGCGCGGGCGGAGTGCGGAGGAGTACAGCGTTATGAGCGACATCCGTATTCCCTCCGCGGCTGCCACCTCTTTAATCATCGCGCTCCCCCAAAGAGCGTTACGCCCAATCGTCGTGGCCCGAGTCACACCCCATAACGGTATTAATACCCACCTAACCGGACAGATAACTCCGAGTTGATCACATACGGATTCCGCACAGCGCCGCAGGATCTCCGGGACGCCGCGGCCTCGCCGCCGCGCCGCCGCGCCGCCGAACCCGCGTCACGGGATCCGGCGACGCCGCTCTCGTACGCCGCACAGCGTCCGCCGGACCCTCGCCCGCCCGCCGGACCGCGACTCGCGGCCCGCCCGGCATTCAACGCCGTACGCCGTACGTCCACCGCGCATCCGCGCCCGCTGCCCGCCCTGCGGCTTCCGGACGCCGCGCAGGTCCGCCCGTGCACCCGGTCCGCCGCGGCCGCGCCTGCCCGGCGCCGTACGGGGCAGGCACCGTATCCGGCGGACGCGCGACGCCCCGGGGCGCGCGGAACGCGCCGCGGGATCAGTGCTCGCGCGGCGCGGGCACCCCGACCTCGGCGTGGTCGAGATCCGGGTGGACGGTCAGCAGTTGACGCATCGCCGCCTCGGCCGCCGTGGCGTCACCCGCGCCGATCGCCTCGACGATCCGGCGGTGGTGGCCGACACTCGCCTCGGTGAGGCGGTCGCAGCCGGTACTGGACGCGCCGGAGACGTGCAGAGCGGCGCCGACGATCCCCGCCAGGTGCTCCAGCATCCGATTGCCGCCGACCTGGAGCAGCAGGGCGTGGAACTCGGCGTCGGCGCGGGAGAAGGTCAGGGTGTCGCCCTGGGCCAGTGCATGACCCATGATCTCGGCCATGTCGGCGAGCCGCTGCTGGACGTCCTCACGTCCGTGGCCCGCCGCGAGACGCGCCGCCAGCGGTTCGATGGTCCAGCGCAGCTCGCACAGCTCACGGCGCTGGTCGTCGCGTTGCGGGCCGAAGGCGCGCCACTCGATGATGTCCGGGTCGAGGAGGTTCCAGTCGCTGACCGGACGGACCCGGGTGCCCACATTGGGGCGGGCGCTGACCAGGCCCTTGGCCTCGAGGACACGCAGCGATTCCCGTACGACGGTGCGGGAGACCTCGAAGCGCTGGCCGATCTCCTCGGGGACGAGGGGGCGGTCGGCGCCCAGGTCGCCGGAAACGATCATCTGGCCCAGCTGCTGGACGAGTTGGCCGTGCAGCCCGCGGCCCCGGTTGCCGGCCGCGCGTCGGCCCACCCGTCCGATTTCCGTGTCGGCGCCGTCCCATGAGGGAGCGCTGCCGCGGTCGGCGCCGGGGGCGTCGGCGTAGGAGTAGCGGTCAAGCTCGCCCGAGCCGGCCAGGCCGGAGTCGGCGGGACGAGCCGCGGTCATCGTGGTGTGCGCAAGGGTACTCACGCATCCTTTGTCGGCGACGCTCCGAAGGCCCTTGAGGTCTTTGGTGAAAAGCACACGAAAGGGTGATCGCCCATTACCTCACAATTGACGCTCAATCGGACAGAAAGCAGCACCCTTCGCGGTGTTGCGAGCACTTCATGCGCTGGACCTGCGAAACGACCCCCGACCTGGTCCGGCGGGGCGCCGCCGCACGGAGACGGCCGGTGAGCGGGCGCCAAAGCGTGGGCCGGACAACCCGGCCCACGGCGCACTACTGGCGCGTACTCCTGCCGCGCAACCCGGTGAGGGCATACGCGCACAGCAGGACGGCCACCGACAGCATCAGCGCCTGACCCACGGGCTGACCCGCGAGCCGCATCAAGACCGCGAACACGCGGTCGAATTCGGAGGTCGGGCGTTCGAGCGCGGAGGCACGCAGCCGGTGCGGCAGCATGGCCAGCGAGCGCAGCTCGGGCTCCTGCATCACCCGCTGGACGACAGGCACGGCCAGGACCGGCACGGCGAGCAGAGTGGCCAGCCCGAGCGCCGTGGAACGGAAGACACCGGCGGCGAGCAGTCCGGCCCATGACGAACCGACGGTGAGACCGAAGAGACTGGCGGTCAGCTCGGGCCAGTCGGCGGGCAGTGGGACGGCGTCTCCGCCGACGAGGAGCAGGAGGGCCGCGCTGTCCAGAACCACAACGCCGACCGACAGCAGGATCGCCCCGGCGGCGCAGACCATGAACTTCGCGGAGAGCAGGCCGAGTCGGCGCGGCACAGTGTCACGGGCGGGCGCCAGCGCCGGATAGCGGAACTCCTCTCCGAACGCGAGCGCACCGAGCAGTCCAGCGGCGATGGCGACGGGGGGCAGCGGAAGGTCGGCCGGCCAGCCGGTGACCCGGTGCAGCTCACCGGTGATCCCCGCGCGTGCGAGCAGTACGGAGGCGACGAGCGAGGTCACGATCGCCGCGACGGTGATGAACCAGCCGGTCCGTACGCCGATGGCACGGCGTAGCTCATAACGCATCGGCCAGGCGGGGCCGGGGAGACGGAGCCGGGGCAGGAAGCGGGGCGGCGGCGCCTCTGGGTCGCGGGCACGGATGCCCGCGGAGGTCGTCGGCCCCATGTCGGCGGTCTCCTCGATCAGCCGGTGCACCACGATGCCGTGGCGGTAGGCAGCCTCCCCGACGGAGGCGGCGGGGAGGCCGTAGACCGAGATATGGACCTCGTCGTCCCGCACCACGGAGAACGGGTCGGCGAGCGCCGACATCTCCTCGAGCTCGGTGTCGGGCTCGGCCGCCGCGGCTCCGGTCTCACCGGAGATCCCCTTGCCGTCTTGGGTAAGGGCACCATCGGCCTCGACGGTCCGGATGGCCGCGGTGGCGGGCATGGGCGCGGTCGCCCCGAGGGTGACCATGGGCGCGGTGGAAGTGGTGGTCGCTGCGGTGGCCGTGGCCGATGCGGACCCAGCGGCCCCGGCGACGGACTCGGTCCGGGGCTTTGCCTTCGCGGCCGCTCTGGTGCGGAATCGGAAACTGAACCGGGACTTCGACTCAGCCTTCTTCTCAGCCTTGGCGACGCCCTTGGCGGCTTCGTTCGCCGGGTCGCCGGTCGCGGAGCCATTCGCTTTGGCGGCCTCGGCGGCTTCGGCGGCCCTGGCCGCGCGCGCTGCCTTGGCCGCGGCCTCGGCGGCCGCCTCCGCCTCGGCGGCCTGCCGAATGGTGTGGGCCTCCTCCTCGAGGACGGCGGCGAGCCGGCCGGCGAGCGGGGACCGAACCACCACACGAGGACGCAGCCGGGTGCGGGCGAACTCCTCGACCGGCTGATCGGCGACCAGCCGCCCGCCTTCCAGGGTCAGCACCCGGTCGGCGAGGCGCAGGACCCCCTCGGGGTCGTCGGAGGTGACGAGGACGGCACCGCCCTGTGCCGCGAAGGCGCGCAGCAGCCGGTAGAGCCAGGCGGTCTCGCGGGGGGACAGTCCCCGCGCGGGGTTGTCGAGGATGAGGGTGTGCGGGTCCCCGAGAAGCGCGGTGGCGATACCGAGACGACGCTCCATCCCGGCGGCGAGATTCCCGATGCGCTCATCGGCCAGGTCGGTGAGACCGACAACATCGAGCACCACATCGGCGCGGGAAGCGGGCACCCCGACAGCGGCTCCGAGCATCCTCAGATGGCTGCGCACGGTGCGGCTGGGGTGGCCGGGGACGTCCTCGAGCAGAACGCCGATCTCGCGGGCCGGGCGCCGGATGCGGTGCAGGGGCCGCCCCCGGAAGAAGGCGGAGCCATGACCTCGGTCGAGTTGCAGCAGCAGTCGCAGCGCACTGGTCTTCCCCGCGCCGGTGCCACCGAGCAGGACGGTGACACGGCCCGGTGGGGCCTCGAAGGTGAGATCGTCGATGACGGGCGGATGGTTGCGGCGGGGGGTGCTGGTCAGTCCGGTGGCCTGGATCATTCCTTCTCCCGCGGGGCGTGGAACCGCTCGGTGGCACGTGGGGACTGGTGACGTACCGGAGCACGGTAACCCGCTATGTCCTATTTCGTCGGAACCTCACCCTCTGACGAGTCGTCGTGTCATGGGCCGTCACACCTCGGGACGGAGCATGGGCGGATTGAGGAGCGTGGCGCCTCCGGCCCGGAACAGCTGTGCGGGACGGCCGCCCTGACGGGTGGTCGTTCCTCCGGTGGGCACCAGGAATCCGGGAGTGCCGGTGACCTTGCGGTGGAAATTGCGCGGGTCCAGGGCGACACCCCACACCGCCTCGTAGACCCGGCGCAACTCGCCGACCGTGAACTCCTGGGGGCAGAAGGCCGTGGCCAGCGAGGAGTACTCGATCTTGGAGCGGGCGCGCTCGACCCCGTCCGCGAGGATCCGGGCGTGGTCGAAGGCGAGCGGGGCCGCCAGCTCGCCGTCGCGACCGAACGCTCCCTCCTGGGCCAGCAGGGACTCGACCGGGGCCCAGCGCACGCTGTGCGCGTCCCCTCCGGGCCGGGGCGCGGGCAGGTCGGGGGCGAGGGCGAGATGCGCGACGCTGACCACACGCATCCGGGGATCACGTTTCGGATCGCCGTAGGTGGCGAGTTGCTCGAGATGGGCGGCGTTCGGCGGAGCCGGGAGAGCCGGGTCATGGGCGAGCAGCCCGGTCTCCTCGGCCAACTCCCTGGCCGCTGCCGCGGCCAAGTCCTCGTCAGCCCGGACGAATCCCCCCGGGAGCGCCCATCGCCCCTTGAAGGGCGGCTCTCCGCGACGGACGGCCAGCGCACACAGCGCGTGCCGCCGCACGGTGAGCACGACCAGATCCACGGTGACGGCGAATGCCGGAAAGGCCGACGGGTCGTAGGGCATATAGCGATCATAGTCGTCTGCCTGACGATAAACAGGCTCTTCAGCATGCTCGTGGATGTTCGTGAGATCGCTCTCCCCCCCCGTATCCCTGCGCGATTCCCGTTTCTGTCGGCGAATACCGCTCCCCGGACGCGGCTGTGGTCAGCGCCCGCTGCGCGTCCCACGCCCTCCGGTACGGCGCCGGGTACGCGGCCTGCCCTCCGGGCGGCGCCTGCCTCCCGGCCCGCTCGCCGCGGCCGGGCCGCCAGGTCCGGTCCCGCCGCCGGCCGCCCGCCGCTCCGGTCGCACCCCCTCGTCCGCCCGGTCCCTCCGTTCCCCGAACTGCTTCTCGTCCTGCTCCGCTTCCTCCGCTTCCTCCGGTGCCTCCGGTGCCTCCGGTGCCTCCGGTGCCTCCGGTGCCTCCGGTGCCTCCGGTGCTTCCGGTGACTCTGTCCCCACGGGCTCCGCCGCTTCCACGGCCTCCCCCCCATCGCCGGGACCGATCGGCTCGGCAGCGCGGGCCCGCACCAACTCCTCCTGGACCGCGGCGTGCACGGCGCGGTCCACTCCGCCCTGGCGAAGGCACCGGCGCAGCAGCTCCGGGTTGAGCCCTTCGTTGCACGCCTGGTGCAGCAGCCTGGCGAAGAGATACTCGGGATCGGCCTTCAGCGCCCGACTGAGCGCCACCCGGGCGGCGGGCTCATCACCTCCCGACCATGCGACCCAGCCCGCGAGGGTGAGCGGCGCCGCGGCATGTTCCTCATAGGAGCCGACGCAGCGGCGGGCCAGCGCATGCCACAGCCGCAGGGCCGCCTCGGTGTCGGGCCCTTCCATCCATCGCGCGGCCCAGTCCCGTGTCACCCGGTCCTGGAGGCCGATGATCACCGCTGCGCTCTCCTCGTCTCCGAGCAGACCGTCGTCGTGGAGATCAGCGGCGGAGAGGTCGGCGGCCGGTGGAGCCGCGCTGAGCCGGTCGAGCATCTGCCCCACAAGGACGAGGGTCTCCGCCCGCACCGTGGCGCAGTCGGTGCGCTCCAGGATCCGCGGCACCAGCTCACCCGCGGCCACGTCCAGCGCACGCTCCTGTGCCTCGGCCCGGGGCCCGACGAGCGGTGACAGCCGGGCCTCCATCTCCCGCAGCGAACCACGGACATGGACACCCGCGAAGGTCGCGGCGGCGGCCATCACCGAGGTGCCGGGCAGGGCGAGCGGCACTCCTTCCGGCGGACAGCATCGCTGGTCGGGACAGACATAGGACCAGAACCTGCCGCCGGAGAGGCACAGCGCCTCGTAGACGGGCACCTCCATCGCCCCGCACGCGATGCGCAGACGCTGGGCGAGGGGCCGCAGCCGCTCCATCGTGTCCAGCCCGGCCTCGCCCTCGGCCGGATCCTGGCACAGGAACAGGACGATCCCGTCCGGGCGCTCACCGCGCCGCCGACTGCTGGTGATCAGGCATTCGGCGAGCTGGTCGCAGACCTCCGGCCACTCCTCGGGCGTGCCGGGAATACCGAGCCGCAGCCGTCCGCCGAACCGACCGCGAGGGCCGTGCAGCGCGATCATCACGATGCTGTCGTCCGGATGAAAGCCCAGAACATATGGCAGGGCGTCGGCGAGTTCCGCCGGGCTGCGCAGCGTGACCTGGTCCTGGCCGGAGAGCCCGGCCGCTTCGTCGTGTCGAGTCATAGCCCGACGGTCCCTCAGTCGAGCCGCCCCCGCCATGCCTGTGGATAACGTTATCCACAGGCCGCGCGACCCACTCGTGTGTTGTCGGGGGATCGGGTCTCATGGGGGCATGAGCGCGCCAGGGCAGCAGATACCTTGTCGGAAGTGTCCACACCACGGGAGCCACCTCACGTCACCGCCTCCGCCGCTGGATCGATGGCGTCAGCCTCGCGGCCCCGTTCTGACAGGGGCTCCCCATGTGCCCGTATCCGGCCGGGCCGCGTCGGCGAGGTGATACAGAGTGTTGCCCTCGGCGCGCACGTATCGCACCGCGCGGCCGAACTCGGGCCAACCAATGGTGGAACGCATCGTTTCTACGATTAGCATGGGAAGATCTGCGTCTGGCAGGTTCCGGACATGTGAAGGTCTGCCCCGGCGGGGTATAGCCGAGTTGCTATGGCTTGTAGCCCTATCACGGAGGAGTTCATCCGCCCCCTTTACCTGACAGGTTTAGGGCACAGGAAGATTGCGCCTGGCAGCTTCTGGACAGCGGGAGACCGTGTCGCAGGGCAGGTTTACTAGGGTTCTACAGGGTTATGAGGTCTTGTTGCCAACGGCGCACATTTCGCCGGGCCAGAAGTCGTGGTTACCCCGGAACGCATCCGCCATGAGTCGACCGATCGCCATGTACATGCGCCGACCAGGGGCATATCTGCTGCAAGGGGAAGCGTTGGGGCGACGATCATTTTCATCTACCCGACACCGGCGGCGTTGGCGGTTCACCTGCTGGATCGGAATCTTCGGCGAGGACGAGCCACTGCCCGCGGCGCCGGACGACGAGGCGACGTCCGACTGAACTGGTTGACCGGTGAGGGCAGACGGCCGGAAGACTGTGCGCCCTCTCCCACCGGAGCGCCGCCAGGGGTCGCCCCCTGCGGCGCTCCATCGCACGGGCCCGACACGACCGAGACGGAGTGAGCCACCCGGGCCACCCGGGCCACCCGAACGAGAGGAACCAGATTCCATGGCGCACATCGGTGACCGAAACAGCGTGTGGATACAGGACGTTGGTCCCGCGGCGCAGGAGGACGCGCCTGTTCGCCTGGTGTGCTTTCCGCACGCGGGCGGTGCGGCATCGTTCTACCACCCCCTGGCGACCGAGATGGGCGAGGCAGCCGAAGTGCTGGCCGTGCAGTACCCGGGGCGTCAGGACCGTCGCCATGAACCGGCGTGCGTGACCATCGCCGAACTCGCCGATCGCGTCCACGACGAGATCCAGGCTTGGGTGGACCGGCCCCTGGTGTTCTTCGGGCACAGCATGGGTGCGGTCGTCGGCTACGAGGTCATCCGCCGTATGCAGCGGCAGGGCGAACACAGCCCGCTCGGTTTGATCGTTTCCGGCCGCCGTGCGCCGTGCGTGTCCTGCCCGCCGCGGAACCTGCACGAACGGGGCGACGCCGCCCTGATCGACGAGCTGCGGCGGCAGAACGGAACCGCGGCCGGTCTCCTGGAGAACCAGGAGGTCGTGGAGATGATCCTGCCCTCGCTGCGCGGCGACTACCGCGCGATCGAGAGCTACCGCCACCAGGAGGGGCCCGAACTCACCTGCCCCATCACGGCGTTGACCGGCCGGGAGGACGTAGCCGCCACCGAGGATCAGGTCCGGGCCTGGGAGAACCACACCCACGCCGCCTTCGAGCTGAGGCTCTTCCCCGGCGGCCACTTCTACCTCAGCGATCAGTGGGACGCGGTCGCCGAGGTCGTCCGCGACTGCCTCACCGCGTTCGCCCGGCCCGTGGCCACCCACTGATCGGCGGCAGCTTCCCATGAACGGGGAGCTGCCGCGGCCGGGTGCTCCCGGCTCTATGCGAAGGGTGCGTCCGGGCCCGTGCCGTCACCCGCTCCCCCGGCGGAGCGCAGCAGACCATCGCTGATCCGTGCGGCGGTGTCGACCAGCGCCCCGGTCAGCAGACGCCCCGGGCGCGACGGCACCTGGGACGGCCTGCCCGACACCACGACCGCGGCCAAGACCTGACCTCCCTCCCTGCTCCACACGGGTACCGCGAGGGACACCGCGCTGGGCACAAAGACATTCGGCCCGTGCGCCCAGCCCCGGCTGCGCACCCGGGCCAGGTGGACGGCGCTGAAGCGGGCGCCGCGCAACCCTTCGTAGAGCGCATCGGGATCCTCCCAGGCGAGCAGCACCTGGGCGACCGGTCCGGCCTTGGCGGGCCGCGCGGTGCCGACGGGAATCAGGTGATCACAGGTGTCGCCGCGGTCCGCGACGGCCACACAGACCTGGATGTCCCCCCGTCGCCTGAAGAGCCGGGCGTCGAGGCCGGTGGAATCGCTGAGTTCAGTGAGCACCGGACCCGCGATCCGCACCATGCGGTCACGGTGTGTCTCGACCGAGAGGGTGGCCAGACGTGGCCCGAGGACAAACTTGCCTCTCACGTCCCGGGCGAACAGCTCCAGCCGCTCCAGGGCCAACGCAAGCCGGTACACGGTCGGTCGGCTGAGTCCGGTGCAGGCGACCAGTTCCGCGAGGGTGGCCGGGTCCCGCTCCACGACGCTGAGCAGCATGGACGCCTTGTCGAGCACACCGACTCCGCTCGCCGGCCGATGCGGGCTTACGGTGCTCACCGGACCGGCGCCCATCGCGTGCGGATGTCGTCGGGCGTGTCCAGATACGGGGCGAGTTCGTCGGCGAGCGTGTCGGCCGTGGCCTCCAACGTGGTGACGAAGGGGGCGCGGATCCGCTCCTCCCGTCCCGGGTAGCGAGCCACCAGCACCTCCACGTCGTCCCCGAAGGCATGTCCCCAGGAGCGGAAGAAGTCGGTCGACCCTCCGGCGTGCGGGAGGCAGAGCAGACGCATCCTGCACGGCCCCTGGGTGGCGTACCGCCGAAGCCAGTCGCTTGGGGTACCTGCTGGCATGGTGCTTCGGTCTCCTCGCTCGCCCATCGCTCGTTGGGCCCAGCGCGGCCGGGCGCCGCGTCATTGGCGATGGTTCCATCATGAATTCGAAAACAAAGGTGAGTTGAGCCGAGCCGATGTGGTGCATTTCCTCATCGGGAGTGGCAGGAGGATGTCGGTGATGTCGTCGCCGAACCGCCACGGCTTACCCATCCCCGGCGATGTGTGCCCCGTCCGCGAAACATCAAGGCGACCGGTTCGCCACCATCGAATAACCCTTCATCGAATCACCTGGCAAACAGACTTCACTGCACGACAGGGAAGAAGAGGCACGGCGCCCGGAATGCCGTTCCAGCGATTCCGGGCCCGTGCCGTGCTCCAGCGACTTACGGGGGATGAAGCCGCCGGACAGGAGGGAACTTCCTTCGGGGCCGAATGCGCCCTCCTGGCATGCCATACAACTGTGTGCGATCGTCGGTTGGCAACGAAACTTTCAGGAAGTTGCCACTCGCCTTCCCGACGTCTGCCAGCGCGGCTCATACCCTGTCGCGCCAGAGGTCCAGGACGTGGCGAGCAACCGGAGTTCCGCCGCTCGTACCCCGGCCTGGAAGCGCGAGCGGGCGCCGAGCAGCGTCATGATCTCGGCGACATAGCGCCGGTAGGTACGCACGGATACGGTCAGCTCGCGGGCGGCCACCTCGTCGGTGACGCCCTCGCGGAGGAACCCCAGGATCTGCCGTGCCTGGGCGGCCCGGGCCTGGTCCCCGAACGAGATGCGTTCGTGCGCCGGCACAGCTCCGCGCCACACCCCCTCCATCAGGGTGCGCAGCGCCAGCAGGACCTCCGGCGCCTCGACGACCGAGGCCCGGCGCCCGAGCGCGGACTCCGCCACCACCAGTGCCCGGGCTCCGTCCACCAACAGCGCCTGGATCGGGGGGATTCGGGCGACCTTGATCGCCACCTGCCGCTCGCGGTACTCCTGTGCGAACCCCTCGTCCAGCAGTGCGGGGGCGCTCAGGAGCCGCACCCGGACCGTGTCGAGGTCGCTGCGCAGGACTCTGCGCAGCGCGTCCGGTGGATAACCGTCCAGCCTCACGTCGCGGCCGTGAATGATGTCGATGGTTTCCTCTGCCCCGTCGATCAACTCCTTGGCCGTTCGGAGGACTTCCTCGTACCCGCCGTCCACCGTGTTGATGAGTCGGCTGCCGGCCAGCTGCCCCCGGTGCTGGATGACCGCGGCGTCGATCAACTCGCGGACCTGACGGAGCACGTCCTCGACGCCTCCGTCGGCTCCTCCCCTGGCGCTCATGGCCCTGACTCACCCGCCGCAGACACCCGGCGGCCGGGGTCTTTCCATCGATAGCGGCCACACGGAACCCAGTGCATCCGTTCCTCGTTCCTCTTGCATGGTCTGTTGCATGTCTTGCCGGGCCGTCGTGCCGGGACCTCCGGCACCGAGGCCCCGGCATGCGCGCGCCCTGGCGCCCGTCACTCGCCGCCTATACGGCCTTGTCCCGCAGCAGTCCCAGTTCCCCGGCACGCAAACCGGCCTGAAAACGCGAGGTCGCCCCAAGTTCACCCATGATCTCCGCTACGCGGCGCCGATACGTGCGCAGCGAGACACCCATCTGCCCCGCCGCTTCCTCGTCGGTGTACCCGGCGCAGAGCTTGGCGAGAATCGCACGTGACTGGTCCGTGCGCAGCCGCTCCCCCATACCGAGGTGAGCGGACAGTCGACGGGCGCCCGACCAGGCCCCGGCGAACAGCAGTTGCAGGACTCTGACAGCGGCGGGGTCCCGCACGGTCACCGCGTACCCCAGCGGGAGTTCCGGGGAGTCCGAGCGCACCAGCGCCACCTCCCCGTCAACCACGAGCAGTTCACGCAGTTCGCCTTCAGCGACCCGGATCTCCATACGTAGCTGGCGCAGTCGCTCGCCCAGATCCAGCAGGTCGGGCACGGCCTCCGCGGACCAGAGCCCTCGGACCACGAGTCGGGGAGCGAGGCTCGCACGCTCGGCGAGCACCTTCGTGACCCGGTCCGCGAGTACGCCGCCGCTCATCACGGCCAGTTCCACCGAGTGCCGTACGCCAAAGAGGAGTTGGTCCACCGTCTCCTCGAGGGCCCGACCGTCGACCCGCGAGATCAGTTCTGACCCCTCGGCTTGCCGACGCAAAGATATTGTGTATTCAACCAAAGCGTCGGCCTGTAAAAGCGCCTGCTCCACGCGATGATCATGATCGTCCCGTACCACGCCCCCGTACCCCCGTTAATCGAACTTCGTTGCCCATGCAGCTAATGCGCCGCGCGGCAATTAGACCCACAGGCGAGCCCGTCACCTGCGAAACATACCTGGAGCTTAGTCGATCAAAGATATTAATCGGCCCTTCCCGCCCCAGTCAACGAGATGCCTGACAGCCGGACGTACCCGGCAAAGCCAACCCCTCCCATTCCAGACCGGGCAGGAACTGCCGACCACAAAGTGTCAGGAAGTTGCACGCCCAGGAGGGCAACCGGAATTAATCACACCCAGATAGAGTGCACCGCGTTATCAGGGTATCGCAGCACGTAGCGAAGGCGGCCGCGCCTCCCGCTTCCACGACTCAACCGCCCCGCGAGCGTCAACCTGGTCCGCCCGCGCATGAGTCGGCGGCCCACTCCCCCCCCAAACCCTGCTTATATATGGTCATTTGGCCATCGCTCAGCCGTGGACGCCCCGGTGAACCTTCGCCCGGCCCTCCGCCGGCCGGCAGTCCTGCCACGGACAAAGCCGACGTTCCACCGAACGCTATCCGGGCGCGGCAGCGATCTCCCGACCCCTTCCCGCACCCGAAATGGACGACGGACTCCAGCCGGATCGGCAGCACCGTCTCAGGAGAATCGGACCGGCATCACCCAATCAAGGTCATAAAAGTGCGGGCCGGCGAATTGAGTAATGGGATGGATCAGGAGACGGGGAATGAACACCCGATGTGTTCTCCTGTTTCGACGGGACTTTTACCTCCCCCGGCGTCGGGAAAGTTGATCCCATAAACGGTGAGGCACGGCTCACCACGGCAGAGGCGACGAGTTCGTCGCACCCGCGGAAGGGGAAAGCTCAGCCCGCCGCGGCGAGAACCAGCGGAAGCACCCCTTCGCTGCCCGCACGGCGGAGCAGGCGGGCAGCCACTGCGAGGGTCCAGCCGGAGTCGGTGTAGTCGTCCACGAGCAGGACGGGACCGGGATGGCCCGCCAACGCACCGGCCAGCTCCTCGGAGACGGTGAAGGCGCCTGACAACGACCTGAGGCGTTGGGCGGAGTTGCTGCGGCGTGCCGCGTGCACATCGCCCGGCCCGGTGTATGTCAGGGGGCCCAGATAGGGGAGGCGGCCGATGGTCGCGATTCCCTGGGCGAGTGAACCGACCAGTTGCGGACGGGCCAGGGATGGCACAGCGACGACTCCCACCGGCCGGGCAGCGGCGTCCGGGGAATGCGAGGCCCAGCCGCCCGGAGAACGCGCCCAATCGGCGAGGACTGCCACCGCGGCCCGCAGGACATCGTCGGGGACCGGCCCATCGGGCGTGTTCTCGGCCAGCAGCGGGCGCAGCCGGTTGCCCCAGCCGATGTCCGAGAGCCGCCCCAGGGCGCGCCCGGTGGAGCACTGCTCCTTCGCCGGGATACGCCCCTTGAGCTCGATGCCCAGTGCGGGCATCCCCGTCGGCCACATGCGACGCGGCTCGACCTCGACGCCCGGGCGGTCCAGCTCCTTCGCGGCCGCCGTCAGCGTCTCCGCCGAAACAGCGGAATCGGCCCAGGCGCCCGCGCAGTTGTCGCAACGCCCACACGGGGCGGCTCCCTCGTCGTCCAACTGCCGGCGCAGGAACTCCATCCGGCACTGGGACGTGCTCGCGTAATCGCGCATGGCCTGCTGCTCGGCCGCCCGCTGTCGGGCGACCCAGGCGTACCGCTCGGCGTCGTAGGCCCACTGCTCGCCGGTGGCGGTCCAGCCGCCCTTGACCCGCTTGACCGCCCCGTCCACGTCGAGCACCTTGAGCATGGTCTCCAGCCGACTGCGCCGGAGGTCCACCGATGCCTCCAGCGCCGGCACGGACAGCGGCCGTCCCGCATCGGCGAGGGCCGCGAGGGTCTGACGAACCTGCGCCTCGGGCGGGAAGGCGGTATCGGCGAAGTAGCGCCAGATGGCCTCGTCCTCCTTGCCCGGCAGCAGCAGCACATCGGCATGGGCCACACCGCGGCCCGCGCGGCCGACCTGCTGGTAGTAGGCGATGGGCGAGGACGGCGAACCGAGATGGAGCACGAAGCCCAGGTCCGGCTTGTCGAAACCCATGCCCAGCGCCGACGTCGCGACCAGTGCCTTGACCCGGTTATCCAGCAGGTCGGCCTCGGCCTGGAGCCGGTCGGCGTTCTCCGTGCGCCCGGTGTAGGAGGCCACCTGGAAGCCGCGCTGCCGCAGATAGGCGGTGGCCTCCTCAGCCGCGGCCACCGTCAGCGTGTAGATGATTCCGGAGCCCGGCAGCTCGTCCAGGTGCTCGGCGAGCCAGGCCAGGCGGTGTGCGGCGTCCGGCAGCCGGACCACACCCAGCCTCAGACTCTCCCGCTCCAGCGGGCCACGGAGCACCAGGGCCTCTCCGGCGCCGGTACCCAATTGCTCGGCCACGTCCGCGGTGACCCGCGCGTTGGCCGTCGCCGTGGTGGCCAGCACCGGCACGCCGGGGGGAAGCTCGGCGAGCATCGCCCGCAGCCGCCGGTAGTCGGGCCGGAAGTCATGCCCCCAGTCGGAGATGCAGTGCGCTTCGTCGACCACCAGCAGACCGGTCGTGGCCGCGAGCCTGGGCAGCATCTGGTCGCGAAAATCCACGGAGTTGAGACGTTCCGGACTGACGAGGAGAACGTCGGTCTCGCCGCGCTCGACCTCCTCATGGATGGTGTCCCACTCCTCCGGATTGGCCGAGTTGATGGTGCGCGCCCGGATACCGGCCCGCGCCGCCGACTCGACCTGGTTGCGCATCAGCGCCAGCAGCGGTGAGACGATCACCGTCGGGCCGGAGCCGCGTCGGCGCAGCAGAGCCGTGGCGACGAAGTACACCGCCGACTTGCCCCAGCCGGTGCGCTGCACCACCAGGGCACGCCGCCGCTCTTCCACCAGAGCAGCCACCGCCTGCCACTGGTCCTCGCGCAATCGCGCCGCATTCCCCGGGTCACCGACGAGCTCGGCGAGGATGGCGTCGGCTTCGGTGCGCAGCTCCAGAGCGTCCATGCCCCCATGCAACCGGATGGCACTGACAGTCGGCCAACTCACTCAGCGTGACAGGCTGCTCGCGAACGGTCCACAGCCCCCGAGAGCGCCGGCCGCCGCCGCCCGGCTGCTCCGGCGGGCCGGGACGACAGAGGTGTTTCCCCTGGTCCTCGCGGTACGGGGGTGAACGATGCCCGCCCGCGCCCGGTCTGCGGGCGGGCCAGGAATTTAGAACGCGCACCAACGTAAATCGGTCAGTGGCGCCAACTACTCATTGCCGCGCGCGGGCCCGGCCGCAAGAATTGTCATCTGCTCCCCGCCCCGGCCAGTCCGTGGTCCCGCTGGGGCAGTGTCGTGGCCTGCGCCCGTGCCCGACCCCGCACGGACCCTGGGCGCGCTGACGAAGGGAGGACCGTGACCTTCGGCTTCACTCCGCCACCGTCCGCCGATCCCGCTTCCCGACTGGGGCGGATGCTCGAACCCTCGGAATGGGCCGCCGCCGGTATTCCGTTGCTGCGCAATCCGCGCGAGGTCGTCACCGGACTGCACAGCCGCCATCTGCCCACACCGTCCACGGCGGTCGTAGCGGTCCTGGACCCGGAGGAACGGCTCACGGCCAGTGCGTCGTTCTCCCGGACCGGCGCTGCCGCCGCCGACGGCTGGGAGTTCCGGAACGCGCTGCTGACCCAGCTGCGCCGGGTCATCCCGCACGATCTGCGGCGCCGCACACCGGTGCGCACGGCCGTGCTGCTCTACTGCCGTGACGGCGAGAGCCAGTGGACGCAGGAGGACGGTGCCTGGATGTGGGGGCTGCGGGACGCCTGCACCCTGCATGGCCTTCGCTGCGGTGCGTACATCACGCTGACCCGCGAGGGATGGCAGATCCTCGGCGAAGGGCGGAGCGGCCGCAGGCCACACTCCGCCTCGCTCCGGACCGCGCTCGGCATCACCGCCACCGGCGACGGCGAGGCCGCACCGCTGTCGCAGCCCCGTAGCGGAGCGCATGACGCGCTCAGCCACTCCGCGGCCGTGTAGCCGGCGTCCGGCCGGACGCCGGACAGCTCTGTCACCGGGGACAGAGGCTGCCGGGCACCGGGCGTACGAGGACGTGCGAGATCAGACGCCCGCGCCGATAAGGGAGTTGATGCGCTGCGGATCACCGCAGACGATCAGCAACGCACCGGCACGGCTCGTCGCATCCGGCAGCACCCGCGCGACGGCGTCGTCCGCCCCGCCGTTGACGGCGACGACCACGACCGGACGGCCTGTGGCGCGGTCGGCGCCCGCCGCGGCGTAGAAGACGTCGTCACCGGCGTCGTGCTGCGCCCAGTAGGACGCCTCACCGAACGACAACTCGTGGACCGCCCACGGATGCTGGTCCCCGGTGGTCAGCACCAGGATGTCACCAGGCACCCGACCGGAGTCCAGCAGCAGGTCGACCGCCTCGTCCGCCGCGTCCAGAGCGCCGTCCACCGAAGCGGGGATCAGCTGGATCTGGGGCGCGGCCGTCGCGGCGGCAGCGGGAGCGGCCTTGGCAGCCGGGGCCGCCGGAGCGGTCGGCACAGGCTTCGTCGTATCGCTCGTGGAGCGCTGCGACGGAGCCGACGAGGTCCCGGCGGTGCCGCGGCTCGGACCGGGGCTTCCAGGCCGCCTCGGGACAGGGCGGGGGCCGGGACCAGGGACAGGACGAGGGGTCGGCGCGGTGTGGCCTGCGGCCGGTGTCGCGCGAGGACCCGGGACACTCTCGTGAATCTGAGGCTCCTCGGGGATGAGAGGCATGGGCTGATGTCTATCAAACGTCGGTGCGATTCGCATCGGCGGGTGGCGGTTTTCACCGCTTGGTCTGCTCAGAAGTCGAAGCCGAGTTGGCCTTCGGCCTCCAGCCCGACCGGTTCGGGTGCGAGGCGCACCCGCTTGAGGTGCCGCCACCGGGGCAGCCCGTCCAGATAGGCCCAGGACAGCCGGTGGTGGGGGGTGGGCCCCAGCTCCCGCAGAGCGGCGCGGTGCACGGGGGACGGATATCCGGCGTTGTCACCGAAGCAGAAGTCCGCGTGGGCGGCTCCCAGTTCGGCCATCATCGCATCCCGCCGCACCTTGGCGATCACGGAGGCGGCGGCGACGGCCACACAGGACTGATCGCCCTTGATGACCGTACGAACCGTCCAGGAAGAGCCGAGGTAGTTGTGCTTTCCGTCCAGGATCACCGCGTCCGGACGGACCGGAAGTCCGTCGAGCGCCCGTGTCGCGGCGAGCCGGAGGGCGGCCGTCATCCCCAGATCGTCGATCTCCTCGGGAGAGGAGTGACCGAGGGCGTGTGCGGTGACCCATGTCTCCAACTCCTGCGCCAGTGCTGTGCGCTTCTTGGGGCTCAGCAGCTTGGAGTCGGTGAGCCCGGTCGGCGGACGCCGCAGACCGGTGATCGCCGCGCAGACCGTCACCGGACCGGCCCATGCCCCGCGCCCGACCTCGTCGACACCGACGACGATCTTTGCTCCTGTGGTGGCGCGGAGCGAGCGCTCGACACTGTGGGTGGGCGGTTCGTAGGCCATGGCGAGGACAACATTACGCCGCCCGTACGGAGCTGCGGAAGCCGGATCGGCGGCCACCGGGTCCGGCCGGTGCCACCCGCCACCTCATGGGGGCCTTCGGTGGCCTTCCGGCCCAACGCGACGCCGCGGGCGGCTGGTTCACGCGGCCCCGGCCGCGGAGCCGGGTGCCGGGCCGCCGTCAGGTGGCCCGGCGGTTTCGTGCGTCAGGCGGGCGGTGCCGGGAGCCACCCCGGCAGCGCCTCGGTACGCTCCAGCCAGTCACGGGGTGGTGCTCCCGAGGCCGCGGCAGCGATCACTCCTCCGGTGATGGCGCAGGTGGTGTCCACGTCGCCGCCCGCCTGCGCGGTCCGCCAGAACGCCTCCTCGAAGGAGCCCAGATGGCGGGCGGCGGCCCAGAGGGCGAACGGCACGGTGTCGTGGGCGCTGGTGCGGCGGCCGCAGCCGAGCACCGCGGCGACGGTGCCCGCGTCCGCGTAGTCGAGCATGTCGCGGGCGCGGCGCAGCCCCGCCTGCACGGCGCTGCGAGGCACGGCCTCGGTCACACGGTCCAGGAGGTCCTCCGGCCCGCTGTGCCCCTCGGGGTCGGCCACCAGCGCGGCCGCGGCGGCCACCGCCATCGCGCCCGCCACTGCCTCACGGTGCTGGTGCGTGGTGTAGGCCGAGATCTCCGCCTGGTGGGTCGCCTGCTCCACGTCGCCCGCGTACCAGGCGCCGAGCGGGGCGATCCGCATGGCGGCGCCATTGCCCCAGGATCCCTGCCCGTTGAACAGAGCGGCGGCCAGGTCGCGCCAGTCGCCGCCCTCCCTGACCAGCCGGAGCATCCGGTTCACGGCGGGACCGTAGCCCCGGTCGAAGTCATGGTGCTCGGCGAACGACCGGGCGAGGTCGTCCTGGTCGATCCGTCCGTGCTCGGCCAGGACGGCCAGCACGGAGCACGCCATTTCGGTGTCGTCGGTCCACTGCCAGGGGGCGGGAGGCAGCTTGCGGCTCTTGAGGAACGGATAGTTGGCTGGGACAAAGAACTGGGAGCCGAGGGCATCGCCCACGGACAGCCCGCGCAGGCTCCCGAGGGCCCGGTGGAAACGGTCAGCGGTCATCGCTGGGCACTCTAGCCGGTGAGACCGTACGGCTCCGGGGTGCACCAGCGCTCGAAGGGCCGGTCGAGGCGGTAGCGCCCGTCAGGGCCGAGCAGCAGGGACCTGGTCTCGCCGTTCCCGGGGTTCGACAGCGACTCGAATTCGGCCACGGTCCAGTGCAGCCAGCGCATGCAGAACAGCCGCATGGTGAGTCCGTGGGTGACCAGCAGGACGTTCGGCGGATGGGCCGGGTCCTGGAAGCTGCGCCACAGGCTCTCCAGAAAGGCGTCCACCCGGTCGTAGACGTCGGCACCGGACTCTCCCTGAGCGAAGCGGTAGAAGAAGTGTCCGTAGGCGTCGCGATACGCCTTCTGTTTCCGCACATCGTCGCGATCCTGCCAGTTTCCCCAGTCCTGCTCGCGGAGCCTCGGCTCTTCCCGCACCCGGGTGCGGGAAGGGTCCAGCCCGAGCAGCGTCAGGGTCTGGTGGGTACGCCGGTACGGCGACACATAGACCGAAACCCGCTCCTCGCCGATGGTCGCGCGCAGCCGCTTGCCCGCCTCCTGTGCCTGGCACCGGCCCCGCTCGGTGAGCCTCAGCGCATGGTCGGGCTCGCGTTCGTACACCGTGTCATCGACATTTCCCTCCGATTCTCCGTGCCGTATGAGGACGATGCGCAGGGGTCTTGCCATGTCGCCACCCTAGTTCGGGCCCGCGGCGCGCGCCTCGCTCCCTTCGTCCGCCCTCGGCCGCCCGTCGCGTATCTCGCACGGACGCCCGGTGAACCGACTGCGCAGCAGACGGTCGTGGGACACCACCACCAGCGCGCCGGTCCACTGGGTCAGCGCCTGCTCCAGCTCCTCCACCAGGCCGAGGGCCAGATGGTTGGTCGGTTCGTCGAGCAGCAGCAGATCCGCGGGGCGGGCCAGCAGCCGGGCGAGGGCCAGCCGGCGCCGCTGACCGGCCGAGAGCGACCCCACCGGCACATGGAGGTCGCGCGCCCGGAAGAGCCCGTAGGACAGCAGCAGATCCGACTGCTCCTCCGGGGTCCCCGGCAGCCCGCGGCCGAAGGCCGACAGCAGCCGCTCGCTGGGCCGGGCGACCGGTATCTCCTGGGCGAGATAGCCGATCCGGCCCCTCCGCACCACGTGGCCCGTGTCCGGCTGCTCCACCCCGGCCATGACCCGCAGCAGGGTGGACTTGCCCGCTCCATTGGCTCCGTGGACGAGCAGCCTCTCACCCGCGGAGACCGTGAGCCCGTCCACCGCCAGCCGGTCACCCACCCGCACGTCGTGGAGACCGACCAGAACACCGGTCTCGCCACCCGCCGCGGGACGCGCGGTGAACCGCAGCGGCTCCGGCGGCCGGGGCACGGGGTCCTCCAGGAGCCTGCGCAGCCGCTCCTGGGCATTGCGCACCCGGCTGGAGACCGAGGACTGCACCCGCCCCTTGTCCCGGTCGTAGGCAACCTTGTTGCCGTCCTTCATCCCCCGGCCCGGCGCGACGCGCCGGGCGACCGTCGTGGCGGCCTCCGTCAGCGCCGCGGTCTCGCCGCACCACTGCTCGTACGCCTGCTCCCAGCGGCGGCGGGCGGCGGTCTGCTCGGCGACGAATCCGCCGTAGCCCCCGCCGTAACGCACCAGGGCGCGCCGGTCGGCGTCCACTTCGACGATCGCCGTCGCCACCCGCTCCAGCAACACCCGGTCATGGGAGACCGCGAGGACGGTGCCGGGGTGCGCCCGCAGGGCGTCCTCGAGCCAGGTGAGGGCCGCACCGTCGAGGTGGTTCGTGGGCTCGTCGAGCAGCATCACCTCGGGGGCAGCCGCGATCAGACAGGCCAGTCCGAGCCGGGCCTGCTCGCCGCCCGACAGGCTGCCGAGCCGCCGGTCCCGCCCGATGTCACCCAGCCCCAGGCCATGGAGAGCCTTGTCCACCCGGGCGTCCGCCTCGTAGCCACCACGCGCCTCGTACGCGGTGAGCAGATCGCCGTACTCGGCGAGGACCCCGGGGGCGCAGCCACCGAGCTCCGCCTCCAGCTCGCGCAGTGCGCGCTCCATGGCGCGCACCTCGACCAGGGCGGCATCTATCGCGTCCCCCACCAGGCGATCCGGAGGCAGCTCGGGTGTCTGGCCGAGATATCCCGTGCCGCCGTCGGCCACGGTCGCCACCGCGCCGTCGTCGGACGGTTCGCTCCCGGCCAGCACTCTGAGCAGTGTGGATTTACCGGCGCCGTTCTCCCCCACGATGCCCACCCGCTCACCGGGCCGCACCGAGAAGGACACGTCGTCGAGCAGCGTGCGGTCGCCCCGGGACAGGGTGACACCGCGCAACGAGATCTGAGTGGGCAAAGACAAACCTCCGAGCAGCAGAGTGGACAACAACAGGAGCGGGGAGCCGGTCCGCATCAAATGCAACTACAGTTGCGTTACCCTCAGCATGACACAGTAAACCAGCTAACACAACGGGAGTTGCAGTTGTCCGCAGAAGGCGCCGCAGAAGATCCCTCCGCCGCACCAGGCACCGTCCGACCCGGCGGGCGCACCGCCCGCACCCGCGCCGCCGTCCGCGACGCCGTGCTGACCGGCCTCGCCGAGCACGGCTACCCCGGGCTGACCGTGGAGTACGTCGCCGAGCGCTCCGGCGTCCACAAGACGACGCTCTACCGGCGCTGGGGCGGCGTCGAGGGGCTGGTGACGGACGCGCTCGACCTCGCGGGCGAGGACACCTGGACGCCCCCCGACACCGGAAGCCTCGACGGCGATCTGCGCGCTCTGGCCCGTGAGGTCACCGACACCTTCGGCGACGCGTCGGCCGCCGCCGGTCCCACCGCTTTCATCGCGGCCGCGTTCCATTCCGAGCGCACGGCCGAAGCGCTGCGCGGCTTCTATGTGGAGCGGTTCGCCCGCTGCGAGACTGTTGTCCGGCGGGCGGTCGAACGCGGTGAGGCCCCGCCCGGCACCGACGCGGGGGCGGTCGTACGGGCCGTGTCCGCCCCGCTGTTCTTCCGGGCGGTGGTCACCCGCGAACCCCTCGACGCGCCGCTCGCCGACCAGGCAGCGACAGCCGTCGCCGCAGCCGTCAGGGCCGGGGCGTATCTCCCGACCGCGTCACCGGAGCCGGCCGACTGACCGGAGCCGGGGCGTCGAGCCAGAGGCGGGGCGGGCGTCAGCCGTCGGGCGGCCGGCCCGAGCCGTACCGGATTGGGGCCGGACGGGGCCGGGCGTCCGGCCGAAACCGACGCACGCCCCCGGCGGTCAGACCGTCCAGGCCGATTCGACGCCGACCACGTCACCCGCGATCGCCGCCACGTCCACCTCGATCTGCGCACGCAGGCCGAGCCGCTCCACCCGCTCGGCCCGGTACTTCCCGTGCTCGGCCGCGGAGTCCCACATCGACAGCACCAGGAACTCGTTCCCCGGCGCCTCGCCGAACAGCCCCCGCAGCATCCCGGGCGACCCGGCCATCGCCGGATTCCACACCTTCTCCTGCACCAGCGTGAAGTGCTCCACCCGCTCCGCGTGCACCCGGCAGTGGGCGACCCTCACCACGTCCACGTCGGTGAACCGCGGTTCGAAGCCGACCTTCACATCGAAGCGGTGCTCGAACAGCCGGACCTGCATGTCCCGGTAGGTTCCCGACTGCGCGGCCGCCAGCCGATCGTGCGACCGCGCCATGAAGGAGTCGTAGAACGCGCGGCTCTCCCAGAACGCGAAGATGTGCGCCACATCCGGACGCCCCCGGCTCCAGCCACCGCCCTGCCCCCGGAAACCCGGTTCGCCGGGCAACCCCGCCCACTTTCGCTGCCCCCGCTCGAAACCCGGGCGGTCCACCACGGTGCAGCGAATCCACTTGACCAGCACCGCACTATCCTACGGCCCCATCGGTGGCCCTCATCCCATGGCCAAGCACCGCACAGGCAGCGTCGGTTCACGACCTTGAGCGCCGCGCGAGCCCCTTGCACCACCACTGCGCCCCCGCACATCAGCCCCCGGGCGGTGCCCCCATCGACGCAGAAGGCCCTCAAGTCTGATGGACCACCGCAAGCGCTTACCGCTCACACCGGCTACGACCGGAGAACGGAAGCAGCGGGACCGCACAGACCGAGGGCGGTGGAGCCGCATCACCGGCTCCACCGCCCTCATGTCACATCAGGTCGCCAGGAGATGACCGGGAAGATCACCTCCGGATGGCGTCCCGCGTCAGCTGCACCCGCTCGTCGATCCGCAGCCCTCGCACAGGTAGCAGCTGCCCGCGCGGCGCATCTTGGTGCCGCAGGAGAAGCACAGCGGCGCGTCGGCGTTCAGCCCTAGCTGCATCTCGACCAGCTCGGTCGAGCTGTGCGCCTCCTTCGGAGCCGGGGACACCGCGCGGGGCGTGGACGACGTGCCGGCCGCCGGGGCGTCCACCTGGCGCGGCGCCGACTGGGCCAGGCCCTCGACGTCCACCTCGTCCTCGGACGACTCGTACGAGCCGGTCTCCAGATGCCGCTGGCGCTCCTCGGCGGAGTGGATGCCGAGTGCCGAGCGGGTCTCGAACGGCAGGAAGTCCAGCGCCAGACGGCGGAAGATGTAGTCGACGATCGACTGCGCCATCCGCACGTCCGGGTCGTCCGTCATGCCCGCCGGCTCGAAGCGCATGTTGGTGAACTTCGAGACGTAGGTCTCCAGCGGCACGCCGTACTGGAGGCCGACCGAGACGGCGATCGAGAAGGCGTCCATCATGCCCGCGAGGGTCGACCCCTGCTTGGACATCTTCAGGAAGACCTCGCCCAGCCCGTCGTCCGGGTAGGAGTTCGCGGTCATGTAGCCCTCGGCGCCGCCCACCGTGAAAGAGGTGGTGATGCCGGGACGGCCCTTGGGGAGACGCCTGCGGACCGGGCGGTACTCGATGACCTTCTCGGCCTCGGGCTGAGCCTGCTCGGCGGCCTTCTCCTCCTTCTTCTTGGCGGAGAGCGGCTGGCCGACCTTGCAGTTGTCGCGGTAGATCGCGAGCGCCTTCAGGCCCAGCTTCCAGCCCTCGAAGTAGATCTCCTCGATCTCCTCGACGGTGGCCGCCTCCGGCATGTTGACCGTCTTGGAGATGGCGCCGGAGAGGAACGGCTGAGCGGCGGCCATCATCCGCACATGGCCCATCGGCGAGATGGAACGCTCACCCATGGCGCAGTCGAAGACCTCGTAGTGCTCGGGCTTCAGCCCCGGCGCGTCGATCACGTTGCCGTGCTCGGCGATGTGGGCGACGATCGCCTCGACCTGCTCGGGCTGGTAGCCGAGCCGCTTGAGCGCCTTGGGGACCGTGTTGTTCACGATCTGCATCGAGCCGCCGCCGACCAGCTTCTTGAACTTGACCAGGGCGAGGTCCGGCTCGACGCCCGTGGTGTCACAGTCCATCATCAGGCCGATGGTGCCGGTCGGCGCGAGCACCGACGCCTGGGCGTTGCGGAAGCCGCTCTTGTCCCCGAGGCGGATGACGTCCTGCCACGCCTCGGTGGCCGCGGCCCAGACCGGGGTGTCCAGGTCGTCCATGCGCTTGGCGGCGGCGTTGGCGTCCGAGTGCTGCTTCATGACGCGCTTGTGTGCGTCCGCGTTGCGGGCGTAACCGTCGTAGGGGCCGACGACGGCCGCCAGCTCGGCGGAGCGCTTGTACGACGTGCCGGTCATCAGGGAGGTGATGGCTCCGGCCAGGGCCCGGCCGCCGTCGCTGTCGTAGGCATGGCCGGTGGCCATCAGGAGAGCGCCCAGATTGGCGTAGCCGATGCCCAGCTGGCGGAAGGCGCGGGTGGTCTCACCGATCTTCTCGGTCGGGAAGTCCGCGAAGCAGATGGAGATGTCCATCGCGGTGATGACCAGCTCGACGACCTTGGCGAAGCGCTCGGCGTCGAAGCGCTGGTTGCCCGTGTCGTCGTCCAGCAGGAACTTCATCAGGTTGAGCGAGGCGAGGTTGCACGAGGAGTTGTCCAGGTGCATGTACTCGCTGCACGGGTTGGAGGCGGTGATCCGGCCCGACTCCGGCGAGGTGTGCCAGTGGTTGATGGTGTCGTCGTACTGGATGCCCGGGTCGGCACAGGCCCAGGCCGCCTCCGCCATCTTGCGGAAGAGGGACTTGGCGTCGACCTCCTCGATGGCCTCGCCGGTCAGCCGGGAGCGCAGCCCGAAGGCCGATCCCGACTCCACGGCCTTCATGAACGTGTCGTTCACGCGGACGGAGTTGTTGGCGTTCTGGTACTGGACGGATGTGATGTCGTCGCCGCCCAGGTCCATGTCGAAGCCCGCGTCGCGCAGGGCGCGGATCTTCTCCTCCTCCTTCACCTTGGTCTCGATGAAGGCTTCGACGTCCGGATGGTCGACGTCGAGGACGACCATCTTGGCGGCGCGGCGGGTGGCGCCACCGGACTTGATCGTTCCGGCGGAGGCGTCGGCACCGCGCATGAAGGAGACGGGGCCGGAAGCGTTACCTCCGGAGGAGAGGAGCTCCTTGGAGGAGCGGATACGGGAGAGGTTCAGGCCAGCACCGGAGCCGCCCTTGAAGATCATCCCCTCTTCCTTGTACCAATCCAGGATCGACTCCATGGAGTCGTCCACAGAGAGGATGAAGCACGCGCTGACCTGCTGCGGCTGCTTGGTGCCGACGTTGAACCACACCGGCGAATTGAAGCTGAAGACCTGGTGCAGCAGGGCGTACGTCAGCTCGTGGTCGAAGATCTCGGCGTCGGCGGGCGAGGCGAAGTAGCCATGCTCCTCACCGGCCGCGCGGTAGGTGCGCACCACGCGGTCGATGAGCTGCTTCAGGCTCGCCTCGCGGTCCGGGGAACCCACCGCGCCGCGGAAGTACTTGCTCGTGACGATGTTGACCGCGTTCACCGACCAGGTGTCGGGGAACTCGACGCCGCGCTGCTCGAAGTTGACCGAACCGTCGCGCCAGTTGGTCATGACGACGTCACGACGCTCCCAGACCACCTCGTCGTACGGATGCACGCCCGGAGTGGTGTGGATGCGCTCGATACGCAGACCCTTGTTCGCCTTGCTTCCCTTGGAGCGGGAGCCTCGTGCCGGGCCGCTCGCCGTCTCTGTCATTCCGCCTCCCTGTACGGGCGAAAACGCCCTGATGTGCCCATTTCTTCCCGAGGCACGGTGTGTCTGTCTTCCACCCGGGTGCGCGCCGCGCCCCGGGTACGTATGGGCCGCCGGTCAGTCGGCGGCGATGGCCGGCGCGTGGGCCTCCGCGACCCCGTCGGCGCCGGACCCGCGGTCGTGCGCGGGAGGCCGTTGCTGGTCACGCAGCTCCGCGACCGCGGCCTCGAAGTCCTCGAGCGAGTCGAAGGCGCGGTAGACGGAGGCGAAGCGGAGGTAGGCGACGAGGTCGAGCTCTTGGAGCGGGCCGAGTATGGCGAGCCCCACGTCATGAGTGGACAGCTCGGCGCTGCCGGTGGCGCGTACGGCTTCCTCCACCTGCTGGCCGAGTTTGGCGAGGGCGTCCTCGGTGACCGGACGGCCCTGGCATGCCTTGCGCACCCCCGAGATGACCTTGTCGCGGCTGAAGGGCTCGGTGACCCCGCTCCGCTTGATCACCATCAGCGACGCCGTCTCCACGGTGGTGAAGCGACGTGAGCAGTCGGGGCACTGGCGGCGCCTGCGGATCGAACAGCCGTCATCCGTGGTCCGGCTGTCCACCACGCGACTGTCGGGGTGCCTGCAGAAGGGGCAGTGCATGACTCCGTACCCTCCCTCACCCTTACGAACGGCGCATGGCTGCATAGCCTCGACCGGGCCGCGAAGACCCGGTGAAGCGGCCACAAGCATAGGCGAAAACCTTGGCGATGAATCACCAGGAACCACAACCTGTAGGTGGCTGACATCCATCAAACCACTAGATCTGGTGTCTGGCACTCAACCGGACCGGATGGCGTGTCACGGGCCGGGAGCAGGCACGAGACTACGCGAGCCCCTTGGGTCACGGATTCGTGGGGGTCGGAGTGGGAGACTGGAGACCAGCCGGAAGGGGCCACCACAATCCGGCCTATACACCCAACCCTGTGATCACGTCAGCCGATCTACGAAATTTCACTCGAACGTGTGTTTGGCGCAACCTTTCGAAAGCAACTACCGTTGTCCAGCTAGGGAGAACATCTCGAGAGGGGCCGTCGTGACCACCACCGCAGAGAGCAGCACCATCACCGCCCAGGAGCGCTCCCAGAGCAGGCTCGAACAGACGCACGCGATGAACCAGACCCATTCCATGAACGACGCCACGAACTCCGAGGACCAGAAGCCCTCGCGCGCCCTACCCGGACGACCTCCAGGCATCCGGGCTGACAGTTCGGGGCTGACCGACCGGCAGCGCCGCGTCATCGAGGTCATTCGCGACTCTGTGCAGCGCCGCGGCTACCCGCCGTCCATGCGGGAGATCGGTCAGGCGGTGGGGCTCTCCAGCACCTCGTCCGTGGCCCATCAGCTGATGGCTCTGGAGCGCAAGGGCTTTCTGCGGCGGGACCCCCACCGGCCCCGTGCCTACGAGGTCCGTGGCTCCGACCAGCCCAGCACTCAGCCGACGGACACCACCGGCAAGCCCGCCGCCTCCTATGTGCCGCTGGTCGGCCGGATCGCGGCCGGTGGCCCGATCCTCGCCGAGGAGTCGGTCGAGGACGTCTTCCCGCTCCCCCGGCAGCTGGTCGGCGACGGTGAGCTGTTCGTGCTCAAGGTGGTCGGTGACTCCATGATCGAGGCCGCCATCTGCGACGGCGACTGGGTGACGGTACGGCGTCAGCCCGTCGCGGAGAACGGGGACATCGTCGCCGCGATGCTCGACGGCGAGGCCACGGTGAAGCGCTTCAAGCGCGAGGACGGCCATGTCTGGCTCCTCCCGCACAACGCCGCGTACCAGCCGATCCCGGGCGATGAGGCGACCATCCTGGGCAAGGTGGTCGCGGTGCTACGGCGCGTCTGACGCGACGGATCGAGGTGCGCCCTTAGCGTGCCCAACGACCGGGCCCCGGGACCACTGCGCCGGTTCCGGGGCCCAGCTGTGCTCCGCGCCAGGCCCTCGCTATGCCCCGTCGGCCTTGGCCGCGGCATCGATGGCGGCCAGCGAGCGGCGCACCTGATTGCGGTCGGTGGTGTACCAGAAGTCCGGCATGGACTTCCGCAGGAATGAGCCATAGCGCGCCCGCTCGACACGGGGATCCAGGACGGCGACGATTCCCCGGTCTCCGGACGCCCGGACCAGCCGCCCCGCGCCCTGCGCCATCAGCAGGGCGGCATGGGTCGCGGCGACGGCCATGAAACCATTGCCCCCGGCCTCCTCCACAGCCTTCTGGCGGGCGCTCATCAGGGGGTCGTCCGGACGGGGGAAGGGCACCCGGTCCATGACCACCAACTGACAGCTCGGCCCCGGCACATCGACGCCCTGCCAGAGGGAGAGCGTGCCGAACAGGCAGGTCCTGGCATCGGCGGCGAAGGCGCGGATCAGCTCGCCGAGGGTCTCCTCACCCTGGAGCAGGATGGGCATGTCAAGACGGCCCCGCAGCTCCTCCGCGGCCGCCTGCGCGGCCCGCATCGACGAGAACAGCCCGAGGGTGCGGCCCCCGGCGGCATCGACCAGCTCGGTGAGTTCATCGAGCATGTCGGAGCGGCTGCCCTCGCGGCCGGGCTGCGCCAGATGCTTGGCGACGTAGAGGATCCCCTGCTTCGAGTAGTCGAACGGCGAGCCGACGTCGAGGCCCTGCCAGCGCGGGGCGGTGTCCCCGTCACCCTCGGGATCCTGTGGGCTGTCGGGGTTGAGGCCGAGGGAAGCAGCCACACCGTTGAAGTCCCCGCCCAGCTTGAGGGTGGCGGAGGTGAGGATCACCGAACGATCCTCGAAGAGCTTCTCGCGGAGCAGCCCGGAGACGGAGAGCGGGGCGACGCGCAGCGAGGCACCGAAGCGGTCATGGCGCTCGTACCAGACGACGTCGTACTCGGAGCCCTGCACGATCCGCTCGGCCACCTGGAGGATGTTCTCCACCGAGCCGAGAGCCTGCTTCCGCACGGCGTCCTCGTCCTGGACAGAGGAGTCCCGTGTGGTGCCGAGCGCCGAGATGACCGTGCGGGACGCGTCGCGCAGCGCCATCAGGGCGTAGCCGAGGTCCTCGGGGATCACCTCGAGACGGCCGGGCAGGGCCAGCTCCATGAGCCGCTCGAAGGTCTCGGCAGCGGTCTGAAGGGCATCCGCCGCCTTCTCGTTGACCAGCTTGGCGGCGCGCCGCACCGCGCGGTTGACCTGGCCCGGGGTGAGCTCGCCGGTGGCGACACCGGTGACGCGGGGAACCAGTTCATGCGCCTCGTCGACGATCAGCACCTCATGGCCGGGCAGCACGGGGGCGCCCTCGATGGCATCGATGGCGAGCAGGGCGTGGTTGGTGACGACGACCTCGGCCAGCTTGGCCCGCTCACGGGCAGCCTCGGCGAAGCACTCCGCGCCGTAGGCGCACTTGGACGCGCCGAGGCACTCCCGGGAGGTCACGGAGACCTGGGACCAGGCACGGTCGGAGACGCCGGGGGTGAGGTCGTCGCGGTCGCCGGTCTCGGTCTCATCGGCCCAGTCACGCAGTCGCAGCAGATCCTTGCCCAGCTTGCTGGTGGGCGCCGCGGCCTCGAAGGGGTCGAACAGCCCCGCTTCGTCGGCGTCCTCCTGCGGTACGCCCTCGTGGAGACGGTGCAGGCACAGGTAGTTGGAACGGCCCTTGAGCATGGCGAACTCGGGGCGCCGGCGCAGCAGCGGATGCAGCGCCTCCACGGTGCGGGGCAGATCGCGCTCGACGAGCTGGCGCTGGAGGGCGAGGGTCGCCGTGGCGACCACCACGCGCTCGCCCTGGGCCAGCGCGGGGACCAGATAGCCGAGGGACTTGCCGGTGCCGGTGCCCGCCTGCACCAGCAGATGGGAGCTGTCGTCGATCGCCTCCGCCACGGCTTCGGCCATAGCGGTCTGGCCAGGGCGTTCGGTGCCGCCGACGGCGGTGACGGCGGCGTGGAGCAGATCGGCGAGGGGAGGCGAGGACGATTCAGTCATAGGGCTGCCAGCCTACGGGGCGGCACCGACATCGCTCTCCTCAGTTCACCGGCTGACCGACGGATCCGGACGTGCTTCTCGCCGAAGGGGAACCGGATCGGCGTGGGCGGTGTATCAGAAGCAGAGATGCGCAGCGGAGCCAGTGCATCACAGAGGGCTACGAGTGCGAGTCGAACGCGCATGGTGAAAGGCGACACGGTGAAGGCGGATCACGGATGACGGATCAGAGGACGGATCACAGAAGGTGGCGTAGCGCGCGGTCGCGGAGCATCAGAGCCGCGCGCTTACTGGGGAGTTCGACTTCGGCGGAGAAGCGGAAGCCGGCTCCGAGAAAGGCGGCGATGGAGGGGGTGTTGCGCAGATCCGGCTCGGCCACGACCCGGGCACAGGAGGGGCGATGGTCAAGGACAAGATCAGCGGCGGCGCGCAGCAGTGTGGTGCCCAGACCCTGACCGCGGTCACTGACCCGGCCGATGAGGAGATGGATACCAGTGTCATGCGGCCGGGCCGGGTAGTACCGGGCGAGCGGGTCGAGATCGGCGCGGTACAGCTCCCAGTAGCTCATGGGCACTCCGTCCAGGGCGCCGAGGCAGGGCACGCTCCTGCCGTCACCGTCGAGCTGGCCGCCCAAGTGGCTCGCGGTGGCCTCGTCAGGACCGTCCAGCTCCCAGAAGGCCGCGACGGCCGGGTCGTTCATCCATTGGGCGATCAGCCGGAGATCACGCCCGATGCGAACCGGGACCAGTTGGAAGGCACCTGCCGAGGTGCTGGTGGGGCCCCATTCGGCGATCTGGTCGAGCAGGTCCGGCCGGCTGTCGGTCTCCGCCGTGTCGAGGTGCTCGTCATTGAGGTGTGCGGCGTCCTCTTCCTGGCGCAGCCGCAGGTCGATGGTGTCGTCGGTCTCGGAGCTCGTGGTGGAGTCGGTGTGCGGCACGGCGACGCTCTCCTCTCATGGTTCTCAGGCTCGTGGTGGTTCTCCGGCACGGCGTGGGGAGCGTGATGTGCGGGGGTGTTGGTGTGGGACAGGGCGGTAAGCACGTGTGATGGAGGTCTGTTGGCGGCGAGGGCTGACGGGCGGGGCGTCATGGTGAAGGGATGACAGCGGTGGCAGCAGATGTGGCAAGGGGGTTGGCGATGGTGACGTAGACCGACTGGGTGTCCACCGGGCCCACGAGTTCATCCAGGCCGTGCAGCCGTGTATGCAGATTGGCCTTGCAGCGGAGGGTGGGTGAGTCGAGGAGCCGCGCGGGCAGCGGCGAGCGGGTTCTGCCGGGGGCGGACGCGGCGGCGGTGAGGAAACGACGGAAAGCGGCCAGCAGGACGCGCTCGTCGACAAGCCGCTGGGATCCGAACGCACCGATCAGACCAAGGACGTTGTTGATTCCGAGGTAGTAGGCGAACCGTTCGTCGGTGACCTCATCGGATACGAAGGTGTCGCTGCGGGTGCCGATTCCGGGCAGCCGCCGCTGGAGTTCGGCGTTCCGGGACGCGCGGAAGTAGTAGCCCTGGTTGTCCCGGTAGCGGCCGCCGATGGGCCAGCCGTCGGGGTCGAGCAGCACCAGAGTGTTCTGCTGGTGGGCCTCCAGCGCGATACCAGCCTCTCCGTCCAGCCACAGCACGGGGCGTACGACCGTGTGCAGATAGCGCAGGAACCACTCGGCGGCGACAGCCGTTGCGGAGCGCCCGGTTCGGGCGGTGAGACGGGCGACAAGGTGGGCGAGCCGGGAGCGCATCACGGGCTGCCCCGGCCAGGGGCGGAGCGCGATGAGGCCCGCGACGCACACCGCGTCGTCACCCGGCCCGAACGGGTTGTGCCGGATGACAACGTCCAGCCCGGTCAGCGCTTCCCCGTCCTGCCCGTCGACCGCGAGCCAGGCAGGGTCCCGGACGATGTCGAAACCGGGAAACCCGGGGAAGGCCGCCCTCCACTGCTCGGCCAGTCCGCTGCGGAGCAGCCGGTGGACCTCAACACCCCGGTGGAGCTCCTTACGCAGATTCTCACGACGAGAGTTGGTGATCCGCAGACCCAGAGAGAGTTTGAGCATCGCGGGTGCACCGGGCCGGTACACGGTACGGACCGAGGACGTGGGGCTCCAGTGACCTCCCGACGGGCCGAGATCGTGCAGCACACCCGCGTCGAAGAGTGCGGCGACGGCCGGACGGTGCCTGATCTCGCGGGCCTGCCAGGGGTGGAGGGGCAGCGGGACGGTCCCGCCGGGCAGTTGAAGACCGCTGCCGGCGAGTGAGAGGGCGAGCCGCTCGGCGGGCACGGTCCGGCCGCGCTCGGTCCAGGCCGACTCACAGACCAGTACGGACCGATCGACGGCGACCCAGTGAAGGGGGAAGGAGCCATACGACTCCGGTGAGCAGACGGACGATTCGTTGTCGGAGAGACCCTCACGGCTCTTCGGCGTGGGATGAAGGGGGTGACCGAGAACGAGGGACTGCTCAGCGCTGAGAAAGGGGGTGCTCACGCCGGGATCTGCGGGCACGGCTCGACGGTGAGCGAGGAATGCGGCGGTGCGTCGCACCGAATCCGCCACCCGGCCGACGAGTTCGGTGCCGTCCGCGTCGGGGTCATCACGGCGAGCGCCGTAGGCCGCTTCGCGGGTCAGCAAGGCAGCGAGGGCGACCGCGCCGACGGAGGGTGCGTCATGGGGGCCGTGCTCCAGCACGGGCGGCCCGAAGCGGTGCCATCCGGTGGGTGACCAGTACCGCACGGGGACGAGGAGGACGGTTCCGCTTGCGGCGAGCGGGATGCGGAGCGTGTCGCCGTCGGGGCGCGGGGCACGGTTCTCACGCACCCAGCAGCGCAGCAGATTCTCGACGGCCGCCGTGTCGGCCGCGACCTGTGGGTCGGGGTCGTCGAGGGGGTCGGGGGCCACTGCCGGGAGGCCTCCGGAAGCGGGCACGGTCCGGCCACCGCAGCCCAGGGCGCTCGGGGCGGAAGCGCTCGAGCACGGGGCACTGGGAGCCGGGGCACTGGGGACCAAGGCCGTTGGGTCCTCGACGCTCCGGGGTTGAGCGCTCGGGTCCGGGATGTTCCGGTCCTGGCGCGGCAGGGTCGTCGCAACCACCCGCGGGTCCACGGGAGGTGGTGCCCCGGCTGCGGGAGGCACCACGGTGGGCGGTGTCGCGGACGGCACGGCAGGTGTGGGCATCTGTGGCGGGAAGGGAGCCGCAGGGCCCTCCCCCGCCGCTCTCGTGACGGTGAACGGCAGAACCACCGGAGGCACCACCACGGCCGGTCCCCCCGTGCTCGGCCCCCCGACGGCCGGTCCTCCGGAGGTCGGTCCTCCTGAGGGAAGCCTCCCTGAGGACGGTCCTTCTCCGGGCGCGCCACCGGTGGGCGGTGGGGGCGCCGACCCCGCTGTTGACGGCCGCACCGGTGGGACGGGCTGGGCGGGGTGGCCCTCCGGGGTGCTGCGGTCGGTCATGGCACCGGCCTCTGGTTCCGGCTGAGGAGAAAGGGGAGCTCCCCCGGGGGAGTGCGGCATGGTGGGTGCGGCGTGGGCGTCACGTCGGTCGGTCCGTGGGCCCGGTGCCTGCCTCCTTCGCTGGTGCGGTGGGGGTGCGGTGATGCGGGTGCGGGACGCGTCACCGGTGGTCTCCGGCGAACGGCGGTGCACTCGGCGGATGTTCGGGGCCAGGGACTCCGGCGGTGCTGATCGCGGCATCGAGGGCGTCGGCGAGGCGGTCCAGCACCGCTTCGGCCTGTGCGTCGGTAATGGTCAGCGGTGGAAGGAGGCGAATGACCGCGGCGTGGCGGTCGCCCAGTTCGACGATCAGGCCACGATGCAGACATTCCTGCTGGACGGCTGCCGCGAGCATCGGCGCGGCGGGCCGAGCCCCCGGGGCACCGCACCCCGGAGATCCAGCGCCACGGCCCTCCCTTCCCGGACCCACGGCATCCGGACCCACGGCGTCCGGACGCTTGGCACGGGCCTCCGCGCACGGGCCCACGGCCCACGGCTCGGCGACCGTCAGACCGGTAACCGTCAGGTCGGGCCTGATCTGCTCTGCCCCCATCCGCTCGGCTTCGGGGTCGACCAGTTCGAGGCCGAGCATGAGGCCGCGGCCGCGTACGTCTCCGATGTGGGGGTGACGATCGGCGAGTTGGCGCAGGCGGTGCAGCATGCGCTCGCCGAGGGCGGCGGCGCGCTCCGCGAGGTGGTTCTCCCGTACGTACGCGAGGGTCGCCGCGCCCGCGGCCATGGCCAGTTGGTTGCCCCGGAAGGTGCCCGTGCGGCCGCCCGGACGCCAGGCGTCCAGCTCCTCGTGGTAGACGATGGCGGCCAGCGGGATGCTGCCGCCGATGGCCTTCGACAGCACCATCACATCCGGCACCACACCGCTGTGCTGCACCGCCCAGAAGGTGCCGGTGCGCCCGACGCCGGTCTGGACCTCGTCCACGATGAGCGGGAGGGAGCGGGCCGCGGTGATCTCCCGCATCCGCCGCAGCCAGGCGTCGGGAGCGGGGATCACACCTCCCTCGCCCTGGACCGGTTCCAGGATCATTCCGGCGGGGGCGCCCACCCCGCTCCTGGGATCGTCGAGGAGCCGCTCGGTCCAGCGCGCCGAGAGTTCCGCGCCGCGCTCCCCGCCCACGCCGAAGGGGCAGCGGTAGTCGTAGGGGAAGGGCAGCCGGGTCGTGGTCCCCGAGGGACCACCGCCGGACGCGGCCGACGCCCCGGCCGTCATCCCGTGGTAGCCGCCGGAGAAGGCCAGCAGTCCGTTCCGCCCGGTGGCCGTCCGCACCAGCTTGAGTGCGGCCTCGACCGCGTCCGTGCCCGCCGTTCCGCAGAACTGCACCCGTGCGTGTCGGGCGAGTTCGGGCGGCAGCGTGGTGAACAGCTCCTCGGTGAAGGCGTCTTTGACCGGGGTGGCCAGATCCAGGACCTGGAGCGGTGCTCCCAAGTCCAGGACGCCGCGGATGGCCTCCAGCACCACCGGGTGGTTGTGCCCCAGCGCCAGCGTCCCTGCCCCGGAGCGGCAGTCGAGATAGCGGCGGCCGTCGGCCCCCTCGATCGTCAGCCCTCGCGCGCGCACCGGCACGATGCAGGGCCCGCGCATAGGTGCGGGCGGCGGACTCACGCAGCGCCTGGCGCCGCAGAATGCCCTGGGCGCCGTTCCCGCCACCGTCGGGCGCACCGGGCAGGGGCATCAGCGGGAGCTGGGTCACGGCCATCGCTCACGGTCCTCCTGCTGCTGAACGCCCTCCGACAGTCCCCCGTACGTACCAACGACGGGTCAGCCGCGGGATCACGGGCTGACCGAAGATCCTTGCCGTGCCGGGAACCGGGGACCCGCCTTCAGCCGTCGTAGGCGGCACGGGCATAGTGGGATACCGCCCCGTCGCCGGGGCGGTGCATGACAAATCCACACAGGACGCTGAGCAGCTCAGAACACCAGGGGGAGTTCCGCCGATGCCATCCACACGCCGACCCGCGCTGGCCGTGGCCGCCGTCACCGCCGTGCTGGCGCTCACCGCCACCGCGTGCGGCTCGTCGGACGACACGACAGAGTCCAAGGCGCCCGCGTCATCGGGCCAGCAGGGCACGGGTGACATCAAGCTGCCCGACGACCTCAATGACAGGTTGAAGAACCTCGGCGTCGATCTCGACGATTGGAAGAACGGCGCCTGGAACAAGTGGAACAAGGACGACTGGCTGCGCGAGGCCGGTGACTTCATCAACCCGATCATCAAGGGTCTGTGGAAGCCGGATCGGATGCGGGATGCGCAGGAGCCCGACAAGCCGGTCGACGACGGCGACATCGCGGACGACCAGGGTGTGACCGACCCCGATCCGAAGCCGGTCACGGCCAAGGAGGTCGCCCGCCCGTACAGCGCCAAGGTCCCCTACGCGGGCAAGGTCTTCTTCGACAGCCCCGAGGGATCGATGGTCTGCTCCGCGACCGTGGTCAAGGACCCCGCGCACCCCGGGAAGTCCAACATGGTGTGGACCGCGGGCCACTGCGTCCACGCGGGCAAGGGCGGCGGCTGGTACAAGAACCTGATGTTCGTCCCCTCCTACAACGACGCCGGTAAGTCGGCGGCCGATCTGAAGAACGCCACCAAGGAAGAACTCGCGCCCAAGGGCGTCTGGTGGGCCGACTGGGCGCAGACGTCCTCACAGTGGATCGACAACGGGGCGGCAGTCGGCGGCAAGGGCGCTCCCTACGACTTCGCCGTGATCCATGTGAAGCCGGAGAACAGCGGTGGCAAGTCGCTGGAGGAGACGGTCGGGGGCGCGCTACCGGTCGACTTCAACGCCCCGGCGGTGAAGTCCATCAGCAACATCACGGCCACCGGTTACCCGGCCGCCCCGCCGTTCGACGGCCAGAAGATGAACCAGTGCGCGGACAAGCCGGGACGGCTGTCGCTGGACGCCAAGCAGCCGACCATGTACCGCATCGGCTGCACCATGACCGCCGGTTCGTCCGGCGGCGGTTGGGTCGCCAACGGCTCCGACGGCAAGCCCGCGCTGGTGTCCAACACCTCCATAGGCCCGTCCAACGCGACCTGGCTGGCCGGTCCGCACCTCGGCCCGGAGGCCAAGGGCGTCTACAACGCGGTGAGCAAGAAGTTCGCGAACCAGTGAGCCGTGAGATGAGCCGGTAGGTGTGCGGCGGGCCTGTCCCGCCGCACACCCGCACCGATGGCGCAGGATGCCGCAGCCCACATCGGCGCCAGAGCGTCCACACAGACGAGGGCCCGCCCCCGGGAGATCCGGGGACGGGCCCTCGTCGTAGCAGATACCGCGCCGTCAATGGCACGGGCCGCGCGGCGGGAGGCCGGAGGCTACCGCGATGCCGCCGTCGGTGCGTACCGCTTCAGCTCGGCCGCCAGCTCTTCGTGCACCCGCGCCTTGAGCAGCGTGCCCTCCGGGGTGTGCTCCTCGGAGATCACTTCACCGTCGGCGTGGGTACGCGAGACCAGCTTGCCCTCGGTGTAGGGCACCAGGGCCTCGATCTCGACCTGCGGCCGCGGCAGCTCCTCGTCGATCACGGCGAGCAGCTCGTCGATGCCACGCCCGGTACGGGCCGACACCGCCATCGCGCGCCGCTCCAGGCGCAGCAGCCGCTGGAGGACCAGCGGGTCGGCCATATCCGCCTTGTTGATCACCACGATCTCGGGCACCTCGACGGCGCCCACCTCGCGGATCACCTCGCGCACGGCGGCCAGCTGCTCCTCCGGTGCCGGATGCGAGCCGTCCACCACATGCAGGATCAGATCGGCGTCGCCGACCTCCTCCATGGTGGAGCGGAACGCCTCGACCAGGTGGTGCGGCAGATGGCGCACAAACCCGACGGTGTCCGCCAGGGTGTAGAACCGCCCGCTGGGAGTCTCGGCCCGCCGCACGGTCGGGTCCAGAGTGGCGAACAGCGCGTTCTCCACCAGGACGCCCGCACCGGTGAGCCGGTTGAGCAGCGAGGACTTGCCCGCGTTGGTGTATCCGGCGATGGCGACCGAGGGAACCTTGTTCCGCCGACGCTCCTGCCGCTTGATGTCGCGGCCGGTCTTCATCTCGGCGATCTCGCGGCGCATCTTCGCCATCTTCTCGCGGATGCGGCGCCGGTCCGTCTCGATCTTGGTCTCACCGGGACCACGGGTGGCCATACCGCCGCCCGAGGAGCCGGAGCCACCGCCACCCATCTGCCGGGACAGCGACTGACCCCAGCCGCGCAGCCGCGGCAGCATGTACTGCATCTGCGCGAGCGAGACCTGTGCCTTGCCCTCCCGGGACTTGGCGTGCTGGGCGAAGATGTCGAGGATCAGGGCGGTACGGTCGACCACCTTGACCTTGACGACATCCTCGAGGTGGATCAGCTGGCCGGGGCTCAGCTCACCGTCGCAGACAACGGTGTCCGCACCCGACTCGATCACGATGTCACGCAGCTCTTCGGCCTTGCCGGAGCCGATGTAGGTGGCCGGATCCGGCTTGATACGGCGCTGGGTGACCCCGTCGAGCACCAGGGCGCCCGCGGTCTCCGCGAGGGCGGCCAGCTCGGCCAGGGAGTTCTCGGCGTCCTGGATCGTGCCGGACGTCCAGACGCCGACCAGCACCACACGCTCCAGGCGCAGCTGCCGGTACTCGACCTCGGTGACGTCCTCGAGCTCGGTGGAGAGTCCCACCACGCGCCGCAGCGCGGCACGGTCGGAGCGGTCGTACTGGTCGCCGTCACGCTCCTCGTCGATCGCGTGACTCCAGGCGACGTCCTCTTCCATCAGGGCGTCGGCCCGAAGGCTCTCGGCGAGGCGCTGCCGGTCCTGCGGAAGGGAAGAGGAGTGGGTCAAAGGAATCCTTACGTCGTGGGACATGTCTTTTACCGACAACGCGTGACGGGCCCGCGGGATTCCCGCGGCCGACCGCGACGCCGACCCCTCGATGGTCCCACGCGGCGGCCGGGCCGTCACTCGGGTTTCACGGGCGGATGCGGGGTGTGGCGCCCCGTGGACAGCTGGCCGGGCTTCGCCCCCGCGCGGGCTCCGTCTGCGGCGCCCGCCCGCGTACCCGGCTCTGTCCGCACCTTCCGCCCGGCCTTCGCGTCCGTCCCCGCGTCCTCCTTCGGCGCGGACTTCCAGGTGGGATGACCGGGCATCGGCGGCGTCCTCGCCCCGTAGAGCCAGGGGTTCAGGAACCCGGCCAGATCACGGCCCGCCACCTCCGAGGCGAGGTGGACGAAGTCCGTGGTGGAGGCGACGCCGTCGCGGTGGCGGAGCACCCACTGCCGCTCCAGCCGTTCGAACACCTCCCGCCCGATGTGCTGCCGCAGCGCGTACAGGACCAGGGCGCTGCCGTCGTACACGATCGGGCGGAAGATGCCGATCTGCTGGCCGGGTTCGGCGGGCTTGGGCGCGGCGGGCGGCCCTCCGGCGGCGCGCCAGCCGTCGGACTGCCGGTACGCCTCGCGCATCCGCCGCTCCAGGCTCGCCTTGCCCCGTTCGTCCGCGTAGAGCGCCTCGTACCAGGTGGCATGGCCTTCGTTGAGCCACAGGTCCGACCAGCGCTGTGGGGCGACGCTGTCGCCGAACCACTGGTGCGCCAGCTCATGCACCATGATCGACTCGAGATACCAGCGGGGCAGGCCCTGGCCGGTGAACAGACCGCGCTCGAAGAGGGAGAGCGTCTGTGTCTCCAGCTCGAAGCCGGTGCTGGCGCCCGCGATCAGCAGACCGTAGGTCTCGAAGGGATACGGCCCGATCTTCTTCTCCATCCAGGCCAGCTGGCCGGGAGTGCGCGACAGCCAGGGCTCCAGCCGCTTCCGGTCCGCGGCGGGCACAACATCGCGCACCGGCAGCCCGTGCGGCCCGGTACGGCGCGATACGGCGGAACGCCCGATGGAGACCTGGGCCAGCTCGGTGGCCATGGGGTGGGCAAGACGGTACGCCCAGGTGGTGCGCGCCCCTTTGCGCTCCCGCTCCAGCGGCAGGCCGCCCGCCACGACCGTGAGGTCACGCGGGGCGGTGATCCGGAAGGTGAAGCGGGCCTTGTCGGACGGATGGTCATTGCAGGGGAAGACCCGGTGGGCGGCGTCGGCCTGGTTGGCCATGGCGAGCCCGTCGCGGGTGCGGATCCAGCCGCCGTTCGCCGCGTCGCGCGGATCGCTGGTGTGCCGGACGGTGATCTCGAAGTTGTCGCCCGTCGCGATCCGTGCGGTCGGGGTGATCACCAGGTCCTCGTCTGCGGCAGTGAACCGCGCGGGTACGCCGTTGACCCGTACGGAGCGCACGCTGCCGTCGGCGAAGTCGAGATTGACAGTGCGCAGCGGGGCGGTGGCGCGGGCGGCGATCGTGGTGACGGCGCCCAGCGGCCGGTCGGCTCGCCGGTAGTCGAAGGCGACGTCGTACGCGGAGACGTCGTACCCGGGGTTGCCGAGGTTCGGGTACAGCGGGTCGCCGATGCCCAGGGCCCGCGGCCCGGTGTGCGTCCCCTCTCGGGCCGACGCCGAGATCCGGCCCGCGGCGGAGGACGGGCCGACCGCGGTCAGGGCGGCCGCCATGGAGACGGCCGCGAGGGCGGCCCTGTGCCGCCCGGTACGCGGCGGGGGCCAGGGGCGGCGCCCCGGGGAATGGCTCATGCCCTACGGCTATCAGCGCCCCGGTGCGGGCGCAGTCCGGCCAGGCCCGGATCCACCCGAAGGAGTTGCGGAAAGCCACGGAGCCCGGTCCGGCCCGCGAAACGGGGCCCGGACGGCGAAGGCGCGGGCTCGGAACGGTTCAGCAGTGGGAGCGCGGATTCCGGAGCATGGATGCAGGAGCACGGTCTCAGGAACGCGGTCTCAGCACGGTTCCAGGAACGCGGTTTCAGGAACGCGGTTTCAGGAACGCGGTTTCAGGAACGCGGTTTCAGGAACGTGCGCCCGCCATACTCCGGCTCTCCCGCGTGACGTCGTAGACCCCCGGGACATTGCGCATCGCCCGCATCAGCGCCGACAGTCGGCCCGCGTCGGGCAACTGAAGCGTGTAGGTGTGCCGGACCCGCTGCTCGCGCGGAGGCTCGACGGCGGCGGCGACCACCTCGGCGCCCTCGGCGGCGATCGCCTCGGTGAGATCGGCGAGCAGATGCGGCCGGCTGAACGCCTCGGCGAAGAGGGTGACGCGGTAGTCGCCGCTCCCGTCGCTGTCGCCCTCGTCCGCCCAGCGAACCCCCACCGCCGTGCGCCCGGCCGCGATCATCCGCCCCACACCGGAGCACCCCTCACGGTGGACGGTGACGGCGCCGCCGCGCACCGCGAAGCCGGTGACCGCGTCCGGCGGCACCGGGGTGCAGCAGCGGGCGAGCCGCACGGTGGCACCCGGCAGATCGACAACAACGCCCGCCTCGCCGCGTCCCGCGCCGCCCGCCGGGGCGGCCACTCCGGCCGCCGGGGATGCCGTGTCCTGGCCGTCTTCGGTCTGCGCTTCCCCGCCCCGGTCCCGGGGCTGCTGGGTCTGCTGCTCGGGGTGAGCCGGATGGGCGGCCAGCCAGCGGTTGATGGCGATACGCGCGGCCGGGGTGCGGGCATGATCCAACCACTTCGGCGACGGCCCGTGGGAGGCCGCGTCCTGGGCGTCAGGAGCCATCAGCAGCTGGAGCGTGTCACCGTCGCGCAGCACCGTACTGAGCGTCGCGATCCGGCCGTTGACCCGGGCGCCGATACAGGCGTGGGCGTCCTCGCCGTACTGGGCGTACGCCGCGTCCACACAGCTGGCCCCGGCAGGCAGGCCGAGCGTGCCGCCGTCGGACCGGAAGACGGTGATCTCCCGGTCCTGGGCGAGGTCGTCGCGGAGCGAGGTCCAGAAGATGTCCGGATCGGGGGTGGCGCTCTGCCATTCGAGCAGCCGGGACAGCCAGCCGGGGCGGGTGGGGTCGGCCCGCTCGCCCTCGGGGGCGTCGGCGGTCTCGCTGGGGGCGTAGGGGTTGCCGAGGGCGATCACCCCGGCCTCCGCCACCCGGTGCATCTGGTGGGTGCGGATGAGGATTTCGGCCACATCGCCGCCGCGCCCGGCCACGGCCGTGTGCAGCGACTGGTACAGGTTGAACTTGGGGACCGCGATGAAGTCCTTGAACTCCGAGATGACCGGGGTGAAACAGGTGTGCAGCTCGCCGAGGACCCCGTAGCAGTCCGCGTCCTCGGCGACGAGTACCAGCAGCCGCCCGAGGTCGGCGCCGGTCAGCTCGCCGCGTTTGCGCCCGACCCGGTGGACCGAGACGAAGTGCCGTGGCCGGACGAGGACTTCGGCGGCGATGCCCGCCTCGTGCAGCACACCCCGTACGTCCTCGGCGGCGCGGGCCAGCGGGTCGGGGCGGTTGGCGTGGGTCTGAAGCAGTTCGCGGGTGCGGGTGTACTCCTCGGGGTGGAGGATGGCGAAAACCAGGTCCTCCAGCTCGGTTTTGAGCGCCTGGACGCCGAGTCGTTCGGCGAGGGGGATCAGCACATCGCGGGTGACCTTCGCGATGCGGGCCTGTTTCTCAGGGCGCATCACGCCGAGGGTGCGCATGTTGTGCAGCCGGTCGGCGAGTTTGATGGACATCACCCGGACGTCGTTGCCGGTGGCGACGAGCATCTTGCGGAAGGTCTCGGGCTCGGCCGCCGCCCCGTAGTCGACCTTCTCCAACTTGGTGACGCCGTCGACGAGATAGCGCACCTCCTCGCCGAACTGCTCACCCACCTGATCGAGGGTCACCTCGGTGTCCTCGACCGTGTCGTGGAGGAGAGACGCCGTCAAGGTCGTGGTCTCGGCCCCCAGTTCGGCCAGGATCAGCGTGACGGCCAGCGGATGTGTGATGTACGGCTCACCGCTTTTGCGCATCTGGCCGCGGTGGGAGGACTCGGCGAGGACATACGCCTGGCGCAGAACGTCCAGATCCGCGCCGGGGTGATAGGAGCGATGGACCTTGGCCACATGCTCGATCGCGTCCGGCAGACGGCCACGGGCCGTCGGCCCCAGCAGGGCTGCCCGGCTGAACCTGCGGAGATTGCGCAGGTCGATGCGGGGGAGGCCGCGCCTGCGGCCGAGAGCGGCATGGTCGGTGGCCTCTGCGCTCATGGGCACCTCCGGCGGCGTCGAGCGTCAACCGGCGTGGGCACTCCCCCGGGGCCGGTGCTTGATGCTATCGAGCCCATCACGCACGGCCGACCGGCTCTCGCCCAGAGTGAAACGGATCACCCATTCGAGGGAGGTGTCAGCCGAGGGCCGTGTCCAGCCAGGCGGCGTCGAACTCCCCCTCGGCCACGATCACGGCAGGGCCGGTCATCTCCACCGTACCGTCCGGCCGCTCGCTGATCACAAGGCGCCCTCCGGGTACGTCCACGGTGTAGCTGACGGGGCGTCCGGTGACCGCGGGATCGGCCCCGTCGCGGCGCGCGGCGGCCACCATCACGGCGCAGGCGCCGGTGCCGCAGGAGCGAGTCTCGCCGGAGCCGCGCTCATGCACCCGCATCGCGACATGGCGGGGGCCGCGGTCCACGACGAACTCCACGTTGGTGCCGTGCGGATACGCCGCCGCGGGGCGCACGCCGGGGGCGGTGAACAGGTTCCCGGCGTGGCCGAGGTCGTCGACGAACGCGACGGCGTGCGGATTGCCCATGTTCACATGGCGGGCGGGCCAGTTGCGCTCGCCGACCGAGACGGTGATGCCGCCTTCGGGGCCGGGCTCGGGCAGCAGCGCCTTGCCCATCTCGACGGTGATCGCGCCCTCGCCGTCCACCGCGGCCCCGTCCGTGCCATCGGCGGCCTTGGCGATGTGGATCCGGCGTGCCCCGGCCCGGGTCGCGATCGTGAGGTCACCCTCCTCGGCGAGCCCGGCCCGCTGGAGGTAGCGGGCGAAGACGCGCACGCCGTTGCCGCACATCTCGGCGATGCTGCCGTCGCTGTTGCGGTAGTCCATGAACCACTCAGCCCGGTCGGCCATCACCCGCGCCTCGGGGTGCGCCGAGGACCGCACGACACGGATCAGCCCGTCGCCGCCGACACCGGCGCGGCGGTCGCAGATCCGGGCGACGGCGGCGGCGGACAGATCGAGGTGCCCGTCCAGGTCGGGGACGATGACAAAGTCGTTCTCGGTGCCGTGCCCCTTGAGGAAGGGCAGCCGGGGCCTGGTGCTCATTCCTCGATCCTACGGTGCCCCCCGCACGGCGTCGTCCGGTGCCCGGCGGACGGCCGCAGAACGCTCAGCCGGCAGAAAGGCCGGGCCCACCGAGCGGCCGGGCGCCGCCGCGAAACGATCAGCGCGGACGGCGCTACGGATCCACAAGGGGCGGGACCACGCCGCTGGACCTAGGCCCTGTCCTGCCGATCTTCGCGGGCCCGCCACGCCTGGCCCCGCGCCTCGCCGCGCTGTCGGGATCTTCCGAGTACGCCCAGTACAAGGATGACCCTCCGCCTTGCGATCCACGGCACCAGACGCCGCGGGCTGATCACGAAGATCGACAGGACAGGACCTAGCGGAGCCGTGCCACCCGCCAGAAGGTGAGCGCCGCGAGCAGCACCACGATCCCGATGTAAAGCAGGACGAAGCGCCAGTCGGGGCGGCGGCCTGAGCCCCGGGGCGGCAGTCCGGGCCAGGTGTAGCCCACCCGACGGGCCGCCATCAGCCCCCACCCCGCGGCGCAGCAGCTCAGCAGCAGGCCGAGCATGGCCACCACCGCCCCGCCGTCGCCGAACTCGAAGGCGAGCGGGAAGGCGAACATGAGCGAGCCGAGGATGGCCAGGCCGACGATGGGCGCGATCTGCCAGACCCGCAGCCTGCGGGGCGGGCGCAGCTCGCTGAAGGACTCCTCGGAGAACGGCTCACCGGGGTCGTCAAGGGCCGGTGCGCCGGGCTCGTGGATGGGCCCATCGCCGTCGGGACCGTCCGTGGTCAGTGGCTCCGGGTCGCCGTGCGGCGATTGCTGCGATGCGTCGCGAGGGCCGGCCTCCATCGCCACACGCCCTCCCAACTCCAGACACCACAGTCACGATCGGAGCTTGATGATGGCATGCCCACGGGGGGCCGAATGACGAGCGGAGCGTCCCGATGCCATCACGTGATCAGGCTGTGACCGCCCGTTCAACCAACGCGAGGGCGTTCGCCAGAAGTTCCGCCCGCCGCTCGGCGGCACCGCTGAGCCAGTGCACCCGCGGGTCACGGCGGAACCAGGAGTCCTGGCGACGGGCGAACCGCTTGGTGGCACGCACCGTCTCGGCCCGCGCCTCGTCCTCGGTGCACTCCCCCGCGAGGGCGGCCAGCACCTGCTGGTACCCGAGCGCCCGGGAGGCGGTACGGCCCGACCGCAGCCCCATGCCCTCCAGCCGGCGGACCTCGTCCACCAGCCCGGCCTCCCACATCCGGTCCACCCGGAGCGCGATCCGCGCGTCCAGCTCGGGCCGCTCGACGTCGACACCGATCTGGAGGGTGTCGTAGACGGCCTCGTGGCCCGGCAGATTGGCGGTGAAGGGGCGGCCGGTGATCTCGATGACCTCCAGCGCCCGCACAACCCGGCGGCCGTTGCTCGGCAGGATCGCCCGCGCCGCCTCGGGGTCGGCGGCCGCGAGCCGGGTGTGCAGGGCCCCCGGGCCGTGCTCGGCCAGCTCGGCCTCGAGCCGGGCCCGGACGGCGGGGTCGGTGCCCGGGAAGTCGAGCGCGTCGATGGCGCCGCGGACGTACAGGCCGGAGCCGCCGACCAGGACGGGGGTACGGCCCTCGGCGAGCAGCCGGTCCATCTCCGCACGGGCCAGCCGCTGGTACTCGGCGACGCTGGCCGCCTGGGTGACGTCCCAGATGTCCAGGAGCCGGTGCGGCACGCCCTGCCGCTCGTCCTCCGTCAGCTTGGCGGTGCCGATGTCCATGCCCCGGTAGAGCTGCATGGAATCGGCATTGACGACCTCGCTGTCGAGATGGCGGGCGAGGGCGACGCCCAGATCGGACTTTCCGGCCGCGGTGGGACCGACGACGGCGATGACTCGCGGCGGGTGGCCTGCTGTATTCACCGCACCAGTCTCCCAAACCCCCGTGGGGTTCCTCGAACGAGCGACGTGACGGGATACCGCCGGGTTCGTTGCCTGTTGCGAGATTCCTAGGACCGGATCGGGGAAACCGGTCTCCGCGGGTGGCGCAATGGGACGCTCCGAGCGGCACGGGATTTCGCCCACACGAGTAGGGTATGGAGTAGATATGGGCGTGTTTTCCAGGTTTCGTCGTGCGTCGAAGGAGGCGGGGCGTTCGTCCGAGGAGTCGCCAGCCGAGAAGACTACGGCGGCCGACCCCGTGACGGCGGAGCCTGCGTCCGGGACCGCTGCCGCCCAGGACACGGCGGAGGCGGTGCGGAGCGAGGAGGAGACCGTGGCGAGCGAAGGTGCCGGCATCCCCAAGCAGCTGTCGGCCGAGGAGTCGGCCGACAGCGACGCCGGTGAGAGCGCCCGCACCTAGCCATTCGACGAGGGAAGGTGGCCCATGGGCCTGATGGACAATCTCAAGGCCAAGGCCGGTCTTATGAAGGGCAAGGCCGGCAGCTTCGCGCAGCAGCACGAGGCGAAGATCGAGCGGGGGCTGGACAAGGCCGCCAAGACGGTCGACTCCAAGACCAAGGGCAAGTACACCGGCAAGATCGAAACTGGCACGGGCAAGGCGAAGGGTGCCCTCAACCGCCTCTCCCACATGGACGAGCCCAAGGAAAAGGGCAGAAGCGACGACCAGGGCGAGGGCAAGGCCCCCGGCGGCGAAGGAACCTGATCCTCGCCCGTCCAGTCCCCGCCGGTGCGCGGCCGCGGAGCACCCCGCCTCGCGGCCGCGCCCGCGCGGTCTCGCGCATAGCACGGGGCCGGCCTCAGGGCCGGTCCTAGGACCAGTCGGCCACGAAATACCCCACGCCGTACGGCGCCTCGTCATACCTCAACTCCCCCTTCAGCGCCGCCCCCTCACTCGCCCCCGCGAGCACCTGGAGCGGCGCGCGACCAGCTGCCTTGAGCTCCCGCGCCAACTCCTCGTCCAGCGCGGCGAGGGCCACCGTGTCGGCCGACCCCAGCGCCCGCGCCACCGCGGCGTCGAACGCCGCGGCCCGCTCATCGAGATAGCCCGGGGCCTTCAGCGTCCGGCACGCGCTGCCGTCGGCCACCACCAGCAGCGCTACCCGATCCGGCCCCGCTGCGAGCTCCCTTCCGACTTCTTTACACCGCTCGGCGGTGAGAGGTTCCCCCACACCCAGCCCCTCGACCGGCGCGGTATCGCCCCACCCCGCGTGCTCCAGCAGCCAGGCGCCGACCGCGAGGGACGGCGGCAGCATCCGCTCCCCGGCGGGGGCCGGGCCCGCCCCGTCCGTGGCGAGGGTGGAACCCCCCGCGTCCGCGACCGGTCCGCCCAGTCGCACATGGAGATCCACACCGAAGCCGCGGAACGATCCGCCCGCCCCCTGCGAATAGGTCCCCCGGCCGGCCGGGTCGGCGGGACCGACCACGATCAGCCGCTCCGGCCGTGCCGCCGCGACCACCCCGATGGCCTCGGCGCACGCCGAGCGCACCGGGTCCAGCTCGGGAGCGGCCCCGGCGGCGACCTCGGGCACCAGGAGCGGCGGGCACGGGCAGACGGCGGCGGCGATCAGCATGATCGGCAGCCTATCCGGCGGGTTCGGGCCGAGGCGCCGAGTCCCACGGCAGCTCGGCGACCCGGAACCGGTAGCAGTAGTTGCCGGTCACGGCCTCCAGGACCTCCGTTCGGTCCGTACCCGTCGCGCCGGCCCCCGTCAGGCCCAGTCAGCCCACGTCAGCCGCGTCAGTCGCAGCCGCAGCCCGCGGCCGGTGCGGGAGCCGGTGCCGGGGCGCCGACGGTCGGCAGCCCGAGCATGACGCCCGCGGGCTTCTTCTGCTCCGCGGCGTTCCGCCGCTCCCAGGCGTCGCCCGCGCGGGTGCGCCGCACACCGCGGGCCGGGCCCTCGGCGAGCAGATGGTGCGGTGCGGCGTAGGTGATGTCGACCGTGACGACATCACCGGGGCGCACCGGCTCCTCGGGCCGGGCGAAGTGGACCAGGCGGTTGTCGGGGGCGCGGCCGGACAGCCGCCGGGTGGCGTCGTCCTTACGGCCCTCGCCCTCCGCGACCAGCACCTCCAGCGTCCGGCCGACCTGCTTCTTGTTCTCCTCCCAGGAGATCTCCTCCTGGAGGGCGACCAGCCGCTCGTAGCGCTCCTGGACGACGGCCTTGGGCACCTGTCCGTCCATCTCGGCGGCCGGGGTCCCGGGCCGCTTGGAGTACTGGAAGGTGAACGCCTGCGCGAACCGCGCCTCGCGCACCACGTGCAGCGTCTGCTCGAAGTCCTCGTCCGTCTCCCCGGGGAAGCCGACGATGATGTCGGTCGAGATGGCGGCGTGCGGCAGCGCGGCGCGCACCTTCTCGATGATGCCGAGGTAGCGCTCCTGCCGGTAGGAGCGGCGCATCGCCTTCAGCACGGTGTCCGAGCCGGACTGGAGCGGCATGTGCAGCTGGGGCATCACGTTCTCCGTCTCCGCCATGGCGGTGATGACGTCGTCCGTGAAGTCCCGGGGGTGCGGGGAGGTGAACCGGACCCGCTCCAGGCCATCGACCTTGCCGCAGGCCCGCAGCAGCTTGCTGAACGCCTCGCGGTCGCCGATGTCCGACCCGTACGCGTTCACGTTCTGGCCGAGCAGGGTGATCTCGGTGACGCCCTCGGCGACCAGCGCCTCGACCTCGGCGAGGATGTCGCCGGGCCGACGGTCCTTCTCCTTGCCGCGCAGCGCCGGGACGATGCAGAAGGTGCAGGTGTTGTTGCAGCCGACGGAGATGGAGACCCACGCGGCGTACGCGGACTCCCGCCGCGTCGGCAGCGTGGAGGGGAAGGCCTCCAGCGACTCGGCGATCTCGACCTGCGCCTCCTCCTGGACGCGGGCGCGCTCCAGGAGGACCGGCAGGCTGCCGATGTTGTGCGTACCGAAGACGACGTCCACCCAGGGCGCCTTCTTCACAATGGTGTCGCGGTCCTTCTGGGCCAGACACCCCCCGACGGCGATCTGCATGCCCGGCCGCCGCGCCTTGACCGGCGCCAGTCGGCCAAGGTTGCCGTAGAGCCGGTTGTCGGCGTTCTCCCGCACCGCGCAGGTGTTGAAGACGACGATGTCGGCCTCGCCCTCACCGGTGCCCTCGGGCGCGCGCACATAGCCCGCGCCCTCCAGGAGGCCGGAGAGCCGCTCGGAGTCGTGGACGTTCATCTGGCACCCGTAGGTGCGCACCTCGTAAGTCTTCGCACTCATCTCAATCGACCAGGGTACGGGGTCACCCGCCTCCCCCGCCCCTCCCTTCCCGGGAGCAAGCCTGGCAGGATCGCGGTCATGGCCGTCACCCTTCCGCGTCTCGACCGGCGCCGCGCCGTGCAGTCCGCCGGCGCGGGCCTGGTCGTCCTCGCGCTGCTGCTGTGGTGGCTGCTGCCGGTCGGCGGCGGGACCTCGCCCGGCGGACGGGTCACCTTCGCGACCGGGGTCTCCACCGGGGTATACGACACCTATGGCCAGATGCTCAAACAGGACCTGGCCCGGGACCTGCCGGACGTGGACGTCGATCTGATGCAGTCCCATGGCTCCCCCGACAACGTCGAGCGGCTGGCGACAGGCAGGGCCACCTTCGCCATCGCCGCCACCGACGCCGTCGCCGCCTACCACGGCAAGGGCGCAGGCCGGCTGCGGGCGTGCGCGCGGCTCTACGACGATTACATGCAGCTGGTCGTGCCCCGCGGCTCGAAGGTGCGCTCCGCGCGGGACCTGCGGCATCTGAGGGTCGGCGTGGGCGGCGACGGCTCGGGCGTCCAGCTGATCACCCGGGCGCTGCTGAAGGCCGCCGGGGTCGACTTCGACAAGGACATCACGGCGGTCCGGGCCGGTATCGACACGATGCCGAAGCTGCTGCGGCAGGGGAAGCTGGACGCCTTCTTCTGGTCGGGCGGACTGCCGACCACCGCGGTGCGCACCCTGGCCCGCGCGTATCCGATCCGGCTGGTCCAGCTCGGCGACCTCACCACCCGGCTGCACCGGCAGGGCGGGGTGACGCGCTACTACCGGGCGGCGACCGTGCCCGCCGACGCGTACGCGGACATACGACGGCCGGAGCCGGTCAAGACGATCGCGGTACCGAATCTCCTGGTCACCACGGACCGGGTCGACCCCGATCTGGCCGAGGGCATCACCCGCACGGTGATAGAGAACCGGGACCGCATCGGGGCGCGGGTGCACGCCGCCCAGAAGGTGGACCTGCGGACGGCCGTCTTCACCGATCCGCTCGCCCTGCACCGGGGCGCGGCGCGCTACTACCGCTCGGTCAAGCCGTAGTCCCTGGGTCAGGCCGTGGCCCCGTATCGGTCACGCCGTGGCCCGTCGGCCACGCCGTAGCCCGTCGTCCATCCGTGGTTCGCACCCGTCCCCGGTCAGTGCCCGGCCGGGCCCTGGGGCTCGGTGCGCGGAACGGTGATGGTGACGCGCAGCCCGCGCGGTTCATTGGGGGCGTAGGCGATCGTGGCCCCGCCCGCGGCCAGCAGGGCGCGGGTGATGGACAGGCCCAGGCCCGAGCCCGAGACGTTCTGATGGCGGCTGCTGCGCCAGAAGCGGTCGCCGATCCGGGCCAGTTCGTCCTCGGTCAGCCCGGGGCCGCCGTCGGCAACGGTGACGGTGACGGTGTCGCCCTCCGTGCGCGCCGAGACCTCCACATGGGACCCCTCGGGCGTGAACTTCAGGGCGTTGTCCACCACGGCGTCCAGCGCGCTGGACAGAGCCACCGGGTCGGCCCAGCCGGTGACCGCCGCGGGGCCGGTGTACGCGAGGCCGACCTCCTCCCGCTCGGCGACCGGAAGCCAGGCGCCGACCCGGTCTGCCGCCAGTTCGGCGATGTCGGTGACCCGGAGGTCCGCGGCGGAGTGCTCGGCCAGGGCCAGGTCCAGGAGGTCGTCGAGGACGCTGGCCAGCCGCTTGCCCTCGGTGCGCACCGAGGCGATCTCCTCGTGCCCGGAGGGCAGTTCCAGCGCCAGCAGCTCGATCCGCAGCAGCAGCGCGGACAGCGGATTGCGCAGCTGGTGGGAGGCGTCGGCGACGAACGCCCGCTGCTGCTCGAGGACTTCCTCGACGTTGTCCGCCATCTCGTTGAACGAACGGGCGAGTCGGCGCAGCTCGGGCGGACCGGAGGCGGCCGCGACCCGTGACTGCATCCGCCCGGTCGCGATGTCGTGGGTGGCCGTGTCCAGGACGCGCACCGGCCGCAGCACCCAGCCGGTGAGCCGGAAAGCCGCACCCACTGCCAGCAGCATCGCGGCGGCCTCGCCCGCGCCGATCAGCAGCCAGCCGTGCAGGATGCGCGACCGCATCTGCCCGGTGGGCGAGTCGGTGACGACGACGGCCACCACGTCCCCGTCCCGGACGACGGGGGACGCCACGGTGAGCCTCCCCCGCTGCCAGGGCAACACCTGGTGCGGATCGTGGCTGCGGCGCCCGGCGAGGGCCTCCTCGAACGCCTCGGCGCCGTCGCCGGTGCGGGGCAGCCGCCAGCCCTCGGGCGCCTCGGCCATGGGAGGGGCGGCGCGGTCACGGTAGAAGACACCGGCCTTGATGCCGTACAGGTCGTAGTAGCGCCTGAGTTCGGAGCGCAGGGTCTCCCGGCGCTCGTCCCCGTCGGGGGTGGCCGCGTCCGAGGGCCCGGCGGTGACGAACTGGGCCAGTGCTGCGAACCGCGCGGTGTCGTCGATCCGGTCGACGACCACCCGCTGCTGTTCGCGCGCGGCCAGGCTTCCGGCCAGTGGGAAGCCCAGCGCGAGCAGCACGCCCGCCATGAGGACGATGAGCAGCGGAAGAAGTCGAGTGCGCACCCAGGGTTCCCCGTGCCGTTCAGGAGGCCGGGACGACGAGGCGGTAGCCCACCCCGCGGACCGTCTCTATCAGCGCGGGCATCCGCAGCTTGGAGCGGAGGGAGGCGATGTGCACCTCCAGGGTGCGCCCCGTCCCCTCCCAACTGGTGCGCCACACCTGGCTGATGATCTGCTCCCGGCGGAAGACCACCCCGGGGCGCTGGGCGAGCAGCGCCAGCAGGTCGAACTCCTTGCGGGTGAGCGAGACGGAGGCCCCGTCCACCATCACCTGGCGGGTGGGCAGTTCGATGGACACGGGGCCGAGCCGCAGCGGTGGCTGGGGGCCGCCCGCGGGCTCCTCGACGGGGACCGCGGGATCCGGCTGGGCGGTGCGGCGGCTGACGGCGTGGATACGGGCCAGCAGCTCCATGGTGTCGTAGGGCTTCACCACATAGTCGTCGGCGCCGAGGTTGAGGCCGTGGATGCGCGAGCGCACATCCGCCCGCGCGGTCACCATGATCACGGGAGTGGTGGTGCGCTTGCGGATCCGGCCGCACACCTCGAAGCCGTCCTGGTCCGGCAGGCCGAGATCGAGGAGGACAACGCCGAAGGGTGCGCCGGAGTCGGGCAGCAGCGCCTGGAGCGCCTCCTCACCGCTGCGCGCGTGGGTGACGTCGAAGCCGTGCCGGGACAGCACTGCGGACAGGGCCGCGGCGACATGGTTGTCGTCCTCGACGAGCAGCAGTCTCACCGGATCCCCGCACCACCTTCATCGGTCGATTCATCACTTCGTCACTCAAGGAATCACAAAAATTCATGGAGGGGCTGGCGCCCCGTACCCCCGGACCACGAACATGGCCACAGGGCATCCACGCCGATCGACGCCCGGTCGTCAAGACGCTTTCGGTCACACAGTGGTTTCCGTTATGTAGCCGGTACGACAAGACCGCAACCCCTTCACAGAGAGTATCCGGTTGCGGCCATATCGTTATCCTCAATTTCCGCTCAGATGTAATGACGCTGGTCGAGACAGCTCATTAATGTCCTCCCAACCGAGGAGGACGGAGCGAGACGCCGATGAGCGAAGTATCGGTGACCAAGGACGCCACACCGGCGACGGACGCGTTGGTCGCGCTGTCAGGAGTCAACAAGCACTTCGGCGCGCTGCATGTACTCCAGGACATCGACCTGACCATCGCCCGGGGCGAAGTGGTCGTGGTGATCGGACCCTCCGGGTCCGGTAAGTCCACGCTGTGCCGGACGATCAACCGGCTGGAGACGATCGACGCCGGATCCATCACGATCGACGGCAAGCCGCTGCCCCAGGAGGGCAAGGAGCTCGCTCGGCTGCGCGCCGATGTGGGCATGGTCTTCCAGTCCTTCAACCTCTTCGCGCACAAGACGGTGCTCGAGAACGTGATGCTGGGGCAGCTCAAGGTCCGCAAGACGGACAAGAAGGCCGCCGAGGACAAGGCCCGCAAGCTGCTCGACCGGGTGGGTGTGGGCACGCAGGCCGACAAGTACCCCGCCCAGCTCTCCGGCGGCCAGCAGCAGCGTGTGGCGATCGCCCGCGCGCTGGCCATGGACCCGAAGGTGATGCTCTTCGACGAGCCCACCTCGGCGCTCGACCCGGAGATGATCAACGAGGTGCTGGAGGTCATGCAGCAACTCGCCAGGGACGGGATGACGATGGTCGTCGTCACCCACGAGATGGGCTTCGCGCGCTCCGCGGCGAACCGGGTGGTCTTCATGGCCGACGGGCGCATCGTCGAAGAGGCCGAGCCGGAGCAGTTCTTCAACAACCCCCGGAGCGACCGGGCGAAGGACTTCCTGTCGAAGATCCTTCACCACTGATCACCCGGTGGCTCCCCCAGGCCGCCGACCCGTATTCCGCGATGTCGCAATTGAGACGACGTACTGACACGACGTCCGAGACGACGTACTGAACCAAGAGGGATGGGCACCATGAGCATGCGTAAGACGGCCGCGGCGGCCACGGTGGTACTCGCGCTGGCAGTGACGGCGACCGCCTGTGGCGGAGATTCCGGCACCGCCGGTGACAAGCCGAAGGGCGGCGACGTCAAGACCGGCACCTACAAGGTCGCCAAGAACGTGAAGCTGGACTCGCCGACCCTGAAGAAGGCGCAGAAGCGCGGCAAGCTGATCATCGGCGCCAAGGCCGACCAGCCCTACCTCGGCTTCGTGGACACCGCGGGCAAGCGCACCGGTTTCGACATCGAGATCGCCAAGATGGTCGCCGCCGACCTCGGCTTCTCCGAGAAGCAGATCGAGTTCAAGACGGTCGACTCCAACGTCCGTGAGACCTCGATCTCCAAGGGCCAGGTCGACTACTACGTCGGCACCTACACCATCAACGACGAGCGAAAGAAGCAGGTCGGCTTCGCGGGCCCGTACTACGAGGCCGGCGCCGACCTCCTGGTCCGCAAGGACGAGAAGGGCATCACCGGTCCGGACGCCGTCAAGGGCAAGAAGGTCTGCTCGATCGTCGGCTCCACTCCGCTCCAGGAGATCAAGAAGTCGAAGTACGGCGCCAAGACCACCGAGCTGGGCAAGTACTCGCTCTGCGTCAAGCAGCTCCTCGACGGCCAGGTCGACGCGGTCACCACCGATGACGCGATCCTCAAGGGCTACGCGGCCCAGCGGCCCAGCAAGCTCAAGGTGGTCGGCAAGCCGTTCACCAAGGAGCCCTACGGCGTCGGCATGGACAAGAACGACAAGGCGCTCCGCGACGCGATCACCGACGCGCTCGAGAAGCACATCAAGAACGGCGACTACAAGAAGGCGTACGACGGCACGCTCGGCAAGTCCGGCTCGTCCTACGTCGCGCCGAAGACCCCCCTGCCGCGCTACTGAGTCAGCGCGTCAAGCAGGATTCCCGTTCGCCCTCGAAGCCGGTGCGCTCCGCACGCCGCTGACCTGACCGCTACCGCGGAGAATCGATGAACGTACTCCTCGATCACTTGCCCGAGTTCCGTGAAGGGTTCCTGGGAACCCTGGCCATCACGGCGGCCAGCGCGGTGCTCGCTCTTGTCCTGGGCATTCTCATAGCCGGCTTTAGGGTGTCCCCCATACCGCCGTTGCGCGCCTTCGGCACGGCATGGGTCACCCTGCTGCGCAACACGCCGCTGACCCTGCTGTTCCTGATCGCATTCTTCGTGATCCCCCAGATCTTCTTTCCGGGGACGAGCCCGTTCGTCCTCGCGATGGGAGCGCTGGGCTGCTACACGTCGTCCTTCGTCTGCGAGGCCGTGCGGTCCGGTATCAACACCGTGCCGCTCGGCCAGGCGGAGGCCGCCCGCAGCCTGGGGATGTCCTTTTCCCAGACCCTGCGGATGATCGTCCTGCCACAGGCCACCCGAACCGTGATTCCCCCCTTGAGCAGCATTTTCATCGCTCTCACCAAGAACTCGGCCATCGCGGGCGCGTTCAGCGTCAGTGAGTTGTTCAGCGTTTCGAAGCTGCTGAGCGACAAGGGCTACGCGATCGGCTGGATCTTCCTGTGGATCGCCCTGGCCTACCTGGTCATCACCTTCACCATCAGCGGTGTCTTCCGACTGCTGGAGCGCCGCCTGGAGGTGGCCCGATGAGCTCGAGCGTCCTGTACGACGCCCCCGGCCCCAAGGCCCGGATCCGTAACCGGATCTTCTCGGTCGTCGGTGTGCTGGCCGTCCTCGGCCTCGTCGTCTTCGCCGTACTGCGTCTGAACTCCAAGGGCCAGTTCGAGCCGGAGATGTGGAACATCTTCAACAACGCGGGTGTGCGCACCAACATTCGCGACGGTGTAGTGACCACCCTCAAGGTGTTCGCGGTGGCGGCGGTGCTGTCGCTGCTTCTCGGTGCCCTGCTCGCGGTCGGCAGGCTCTCGGACCACAAGCCGGTCCGGTGGCTCGCGACCGGCTTCATCGAGCTTTTCCGGGCCGTGCCGCTGCTGATCACCATCTACGCCCTGTGGGTGCTTCTGCTCACCTACAAGTCGGAGCTGGGACTCACCGGCAGCGCACCGGAATTCTGGGCCCTGGTCATCGGCCTCACCGTCTACAACGGCACAGTGCAGGCCGAGGTGCTGCGGGCGGGCATCAACTCCGTGCCCAAGGGGCAGCGTGAGGCGGCCTACGCCCTTGGTATGAGCAAGACCCAGGTCATGACAACGGTTCTGGTCCCGCAGGCCGTCCGGGCGATGCTGCCGACCATCATCAGCCAGCTGGTGGTCACCCTGAAGGACACCTCGCTCGGCTTCATCATCACGTACGAGGAACTGCTCTACAACCTGATGCAGATGGGCGGGAACATCGTCGTCAACGACGAGAACCCGTACTTCCCGATGATCGTCGTCGGCGGTGTCATCTACATCGCGATGTGTATGGCACTCTCTGCTCTGGCCACCTGGATCGAGCGGCGCGGCCGGCGCACCAAGACCGGAATCCAGGTCGCGGAAGCCGCCCAGCCGCTGGCTGCCGGTGACGCCGCCGCGGACCTCACCACGACGGACGCCCCGGGCGGCAAGACGGACTGACGACCGGGCACATCCGGGGTCCGCCAAGGGCGGTGGCGCGTGCGCCACCGCCCTTCGTCGCTTGACGCGGGCACTCGCAGTCGGTTGCATGCTTTCTGTGATCGCTCACCGGGCTTCAACTGCCAGTTTCCGTACGTCACGTACGACCCGCAGGGCCACAGGAACCGTGCCGTGGACCCGGTGATCATCGCCGGGGCGGGCCCGGTCGGACTCACCCTGGCCCTCGCCCTCGCCCGTCACGACGTGCCCGTCGTGCTCTTCGACGAGTCCGTGGGCGCCGACGAGAACCGCCTCGCCCGCACCGTCGTCCTGCGCCAGGACACCGCGGCCCTGCTGGAGCGGCTGGGCTGCCGAGCCGCGGTCCGTACCGCGCCGTGGACCGGCTGGCGCACCATGCGGCGGCGACAGCTGGTCCGGGAGCTTCCCCTGGCCCCGGGTGCCCTCTTCGGCTCCGGGCGCGGTACGGGCGGCCTGCCCGGCGCCCGCGACGGTGACAGTGACGGACGGGACGGCGGTTTCCCGGACGACGGGGCCGCCGCCACGCTCTCTCCCGTGCATCTGCCGCAGCACGAGCTCACCCGGGCGCTGCGCGGCGCGCTGGCCGCCATCGGCGACGAGGACCTCGTCCGCATCGTCAGCGGCACCCGGGTCGAGGCCCTGGAACAGGACGCCCACGGGGTCAGTGTGCGCACCCGCGGCGCCCAGGCCACCTGGTGGCGGGGCAGCTATCTGGTCGGCTGCGACGGGCCCCGGTCCACCGTCCGCAAGGCCCTCGGGGTGCGCTTCCCGGGGCGTACGGCGGTGGAGCGGCACGCGGTCGCCGTGCTGCGTGCCGAACTCCCCTGGCCCGGTGAGGCCCTGCTGCACCGTTCGCCCCCGTGGCGCAGCATCGACGCGGAGGTGACCGCGCGTCCGCTGCCGCGCGGCCTGTGGCGTGTCGACTGGCTGCTTCCGCCCGGCCGGGACCTCGTCACCCCCGACGCGTTGCTGGTCCGGGTGCGCGACACCCTCGCGGGGTGGTGCGGGGACTCCGCGCTCCCCTATGAGCTTCTGGACACCGGTGTGCACACCGTGCACCACCGGCTCGCCCGTCGCTGGCGCGTAGGCCGGGCCTTCCTGGCGGGAGATGCGGCCCATCTGCTCGGCGCACTCGGTACCCAGGGGCTGGAGGAGGGACTGCGGGACGTCGGCAACCTCGCCTGGAAGCTTTCGCTCGTCTGGCACCACGGCGCCTCGGACGCCCTCCTCGACAGCTATCAGACGGAGCGACGCGGGGCGGTCGGCACCCGGCTGCGCACCACCGACCAGGCACTGCCGCAGGTGCGGGCGTGGGGCGGCTGGCGTGCGGTACGGCGCAGTGTGCTGCCGGGCGGGGAGCGCGGCCATGACGCGCTGCTCACCGACGGGCACCTCGGCGGCGGGCCGCTGGGCGCCCCGCCGGTCTACAGCCGTTCACCGCTGGCACCCGCGGCGCCGCCCGCGGGCGCGGTCACGGTGGGCACGGCACTCGGGGCGCCGGTCGACGATGTCCCGGTGACGGCTCCGGACGGCTCGGTCGTGACCCTGCGGGAACGGCTGGGCCGTGAGCTGCTGGTGGTGCTGGTCGCTCCCGGGACCGGAGTATGGGACCGCCGCCACTGGATGCGGGCCGGGCTGATGCCGCGGCTGGCGGCCGCGGTCTCCACGCTGCCGATGCGGACGGAGCTGCTGGTCGCCGAGGAGTACCCGGGGGCCCCGGCCCATACGGTGCTGCTGGTCCGGCCGGACGGTCATCTCGCCGCCGCCCTGTCCGGGGTCCGGCCCGCCGAGCTGTACGCGTACGCGGACGCGCTGCGGGGCGGGGCGATGGCACAGGGCGAGAGGCCCCGGGACGCGGAGGCGGCCGCACGCCGGTAGCGCGGGGGTGGTCGGGACCGGACGCCGACGGCGCCGGTCAGCCGGAGTGCCCGGAAGGTGATATCCGGCGTCGCCGGTCGGCGCGGTTGACCTCTCCTTCCGGCGCATGCTTCACTGCGGAGCGTGACTGACACCTGCTTGCCTCGCTTCTGGCGGAGGGTCCATCTGGACCTGGTCCGCTACGCGGGCTGTGTGTGTCGTCCGTCCTGTTGATCCGCATGTCTCCCGCGCGGCCCGGCCGTGCTCCTTTCGCGATCACTCAGGACGGCTCCTGTGCACGATGTACGCATTCCCTCACCTTCTGCGGCTTCCTCCGTCTCGCCCGTCGCCCCGACGCGCCCGGTCGAGGAACCCGGCCCGGCGGCCCCGCCCACCGCGGCCGACCTCCTGGACTTCGCCCGTCGCACGGCCGCCGACGCCGAACTGGTCGCCTCGCTCCCCCTGGACCCGGAGGACCGCACCTGGTTGCGGCTCGAGGGGCCGGGCGGCAGTGAGGCATGGCTGATCGGCTGGCCCCCGGGCACCGGCACCGGCTGGCACGACCACGGCGGCTCGCACGGCGCGCTGGTCACCGCCGCCGGTGAGCTCATCGAACAGTCCCTCGCGGCGCGGCTGCCCACGGAGGGCTGGAAGACCCTCGAACTCGCCGATGACGTGGACCGCGAGCGACCGCTGCCCGCCGGACGGGGCCGGGCCTTCGGCCCGCATCATGTCCATGAGGTGCTCAACACGTCCACCACCCGGCACGCGGTCTCGGTGCACGCCTACTACCCGCCGCTGCCGCTGATGCGGCGTTACAGCCGCACCGGTCAGGTGCTGCGACTGGAACAGGTCGAACAGCCGGAGGAGTGGGGTTAGGCGATGGGCACCGCACAACGGACACAACGGACTCAACGGAGCGTCGACGAGCTGCTGGCCGAGGCCCGGGCGGGACTTGACCGGCTCGGGCCCGCCGAGGCGGCGGCCGTCCGCGCCGCGGGCGGGCTGCTGGTGGACATCCGGTACGCGGCACTGCGGGAGCGCGACGGCACCATCCCGGGGGCGCTGATCGTCGAGCGGAACGAGCTGGAGTGGCGGCTCGACCCGCAGTGCGACCACCGGCTGCCGGAGGCCGCCCACCACGATCTACCGGTCGTGGTGGTCTGCAATGAGGGCTACGCTTCCAGCTTCGCGGCCGTCTCCCTGCGGCAGTTGGGGCTGGTGCGGGCGACCGACCTGGTGGGCGGCTTCCAGGCATGGCGCGCGGCGGGGCTGCCCGTGGAGCCACCCGCCTCCCCCCTGACACCGCGCGGGTACGGACCCCAGGGGCACGGCCTCGGGAACACGAGCCTCGGGGCCGGACCTCAGGGACACATACCTCGGGGCACGGCTTCCCCGGGCGCTCAGACGTCCGGGGCGTAGTACTCCAGCAGCTCCGGGTCCTCCCCCTCCTCCTCCAGGGCGCGGCGCACCACCCGCAGCGCCAGCCCCTCGGAATAGCCCTTGCGGGCCAGCATTCCGGCGAGACGGCGGAGCCGCTTCTCCCGGTCCAGGCCGCGGGTGGCCCGCAGCTTGCGCTCGATCAGCTCGCGGGCGGTGCGCTCCTCCTGATCGGCGTCGAGCTGCCCCACGGCATCCTCGATCAAGGCGGAGTCAACGCCCTTGGTGCGTAGCTCGCGAGCGAGCGCGCGACGGGCGAGCCCCCGGCTGTGGTGCCGGGACTCCACCCAGGCGGCGGCGAACGCGGCGTCGTCGATCAGTCCGACGTCCTCGAAGCGGGACAGCACCTCCTGTGCCGCCTCGTCCGGGATGCCCCGGGTCCGCAGCGCGTCCGCGAGCTGCTGACGGGTGCGCGGGGTCCCGGTGAGCAGGCGCAGACAGATCGCCCGCGCCTGCTCCTCGGGACTGAGCGGCGGCCCCTGCCCGGCCCTCGACGGGGAGGGGGCACCGCCGTCCGGACGGGCCGGTCGCTCCGGACCGCCCGAGTCCTGCGGCCATGCGGTCCGCCGGGTCATGGATCAGCTCTTGGCCGCGGCGGTCTTCGCCGCCTTGGCCCCGGACTTGGCCGCCGAGGCGGGCGCGGCCTTCACCGGTGCGGCAACCGGCTCCGCGCCGCCCGCCGCGTCCGCGCCGGGCTCGCCCGCGGTCTCGGGCTTGACGCCGATGCCGAGCTTTTCCTTGATCTTCTTCTCGATCTCGTTGGCCAGATCGGGGTTGTCCTTGAGGAAGTTGCGGGCGTTCTCCTTGCCCTGCCCCAGCTGGTCGCCCTCGTAGGTGTACCAGGCCCCGGACTTGCGGATGAAGCCGTGCTCGACGCCCATGTCGATCAGGCCGCCCTCACGGCTGATGCCCTGGCCATAGAGGATGTCGAACTCGGCCTGCTTGAAGGGCGGCGCGACCTTGTTCTTCACGACCTTGACGCGGGTGCGGTTGCCCACCGCGTCGGTGCCGTCCTTGAGAGTCTCGATCCGGCGGATGTCCAGCCGCACCGAGGCGTAGAACTTCAGCGCCCGGCCACCGGTGGTGGTCTCCGGAGAGCCGAACATGACGCCGACCTTCTCACGGAGCTGGTTGATGAAGATCGCGGTGGTCTTGGACTGGTTCAGGGCACCGGTGATCTTCCGCAGCGCCTGGCTCATCAGCCGGGCCTGGAGGCCGACATGGGAGTCGCCCATCTCACCCTCGATCTCCGCGCGCGGCACCAGGGCGGCCACGGAGTCGATGACGATGAGGTCGAGGGCGCCGGAGCGGATCAGCATGTCGGTGATCTCGAGCGCCTGCTCGCCGTTGTCCGGCTGGGAGAGGATCAGCGAGTCGGTGTCCACGCCCAGCTTCTGCGCGTACTCCGGGTCGAGCGCGTGCTCGGCGTCCACGAAGGCGACGGTGCCGCCCGCCCGCTGGGCGTTGGCCACCGCGTGGAGGGTCAGCGTCGTCTTACCGGAGGACTCCGGGCCGTAGACCTCCACCACCCGGCCGCGCGGCAGGCCGCCGACGCCGAGGGCGACGTCGAGAGCGGTCGACCCGGTGGGGATGACCTCGATGGGCTCGTTCGGCCGCTCGCCCATGCGCATCACGGCGCCCTTGCCGAATTGCCGTTCAATCTGTGCGAGCGCGGCGTCGAGCGCCTTCTCGCGGTCGGTTCCTGCCATGGGCTCCACCCGGTTTGCTTGAGTCGATCGCTTCACGTCCATGACGCTAGCGCCTGCCACTGACAAGCGGCCCGGACGTCCTCGGCCTGTGGATAACCGGGCCGGGATTCCATGAGAATGGATGTTCGATTTTTGTGTCAACCACGCCGCGACAGCGCGTGGCGCATCCGCGCCAGCGCCGAGCCACCGCGCCGCCGCGCGCGCCCGTGCACCCGCGGATCGTCCGTCACGTCATAGCGTTTGATGTACGCGCCGAGGAACGCCTGGAGCGTCGCGGTCGCCGGAATCGCGATCAGCGCGCCCACCGCGCCGAGCAGCGCCGTACCCGCTATGACCGATCCGAACGAGACGGCCGGGTGGATGTCGACCGTCCTCGCGGTGATCCGCGGCTGGAGCAGGTAGTTCTCGAACTGCTGGTAGATCACGACGAAGCCCAGCACCCAGACCGCGTACCAGGGGGCGACGGTGAACGCGATCAGCATCGGCAGGGCACCCGCCAGGTACGTGCCGATGGTCGGGATGAACTGGGAGATCAGACCGACCCACACCGCGAGCGCCGGAGCGTAGGGCACGGCCAGGGTTTCCAGCAGGACGTAGTGGGCGACGCCGGAGATCAGCGCCATCACCCCGCGCGAGTAGATGTAGCCGCCGGTCTTGGCGACCGCGATCTCCCACGCGCGCAGTACCTCGGTCTGGCGGGCCGGGGGCAGCACGGAGCACAGGGCGCGGCGCAGCCGCGGGCCGTCGGCGGCGAAGTAGAAGGCGAACAGGGTCACCGTGAGGACCTTGAACAGCCCGCCGAGCACCTGCGTCGAGACGTCCAGCACATTGTCGGCGCTGTTCTTCACATAGCTCTGGAGCCAGTCGGAGTGGAGCAGGCTGTCCTGGATCTCCAGCCGTGACAGATCGGTGTGGAAAGTGTCGTTGACCCAGCTGACCACCTGGTCGAGGTACTTCGGGAAATCCTCGACCATGGTCACGATCTGGTCGGCGAGCATCGAGCCGAGCAAGGTGAAGAAGCCCGCCACGGAGATGAGGATGCCGAGGAAGACCAGCGCGGTGGCCAGCCCGCGGCGCATTCCGCGCGCGGACATCCGGTCCACGGCCGGCTCGATCGCCAGTGCCAGGAAGAAGGCGATCACGATGTTCAGCAGCAGCCCGGTCAGCTGGTCGAAGGCCCAGCTGGCAAGGCGGTAACAGGCCACCAGCGCAAGCGCCAGCACCATCGCGCGGGGCAGCCAGCGCGGCATACGCGCGGACTCCGCCGTGGACGGCTGCTCGGGGTTCACGACGGCCGGAGCGGCGGCGGCAGCGCCGTCGGCGTTGCCGTCGGCGCCGGACGGGAGGGTCTCTTCGGTCGGGGCCACTGGGCAAGTGTGGCGTACATTCGCCGCGAAAATCCGGCCACCCCCTCATTGGCCCGGACCCGGGCCGGTCACGAGCCCGGGTCGGGCCCGCCGCGGGGCGGCTCCCTCAGCGCTTGTCAGCGCCGGTCATCTCCGGTCAGCACGTGTCGGTTCGGGTCAGTGCTTGTCGGCGCCGGCGCGTGTCGGTGCTTGTCAGCGTTTCTCCTGGGGGATGTCCAGCGCGGTGCACACCCCGCGCCACACCTCCTTGGCGCTCCAGCCCGCGTCCAGGGCCTGGTGCACGGTCCGGCCGCCGAGTTCGGACATCACATGATCGCGCGCGAAGGAGTCGGCGTACGCCTCACCGAAGTAATCCGCCATCCGCTGCCAGAAGACCGTCAACCGCATGCGCCCAGTATCGCGCTCCCGGGGTGCACCGAGGCGTGAGCCCCCTGCCAGGGGTGCCGCGCGCTCTACGGTCTGACCATGGACCGATCCGTGAGCCTCTCCTCCTCGCCGCCCTCGCCCTCCTCCGCGCTCGCGCGCGCCGAGCGGTTCATGTGGCTGACCGCCCGGGTGCTGGAGCAGCGCCGCTTCGCGTATCACTTCCTGGACGGGGGCGCGGAGGCCGTCGAGGCCGCACTCACGGCGTACCTGGGGCCGGACGGCGGCTACGGCCACGGGCTGGAGCCGGATCTGCGCGGACCGGTGAGCCAGCCGCTGCACGCCGTGCACGCGCTGCGGGTGCTCGACGGGATCGGGCGCTGCGGCGGGCAGCGGACCGAGCGTCTGTGCCGCTATCTGACGGCCGTGTCCACCCCCGACGGCGCGCTGCCGGTGAGCCATCCCTCGCTGCGCGGCTATCCGGCCGCCCCCTGGATCCCGGTGGCGGACGATCCGCCGAGCGGACTGCTCACCACGGGCCCGGTGGTGGGGCTGCTGCACCGCAACGAGGTGTGGCACGCCTGGCTGTTCCGGGCCACGGACTTCTGCTGGGCCGCGGTCACGGCGCTGACCGAGGGCGCGCCCGCGCACCCGTACGAGGTCGCGGCGGCCGTCGCCTTCCTGGACGGCGTGCCGGACCGGGGCCGCGCCGCGGAGGCGGCCGAGCGACTGGGCCGCCGGGTGCGGGAGCGGGGGCTGGTGGCGCTGGACCCCGGGCACGGCGCCGAGGATGTCGCGGCGCCGCCCGGCCAGGGCGGCACCGCGACGTACGCGCTGGTGCACGATGTCGCCCCGGCGCCCGGTTCACTGGCCCGCCGGTGGTTCACCGACGCGGAGGTGGAGCGGTCGCTGGACGTCCTCGCGGACGCGCAGCGGGAGGACGGCGGCTGGCCGGCCCGCCGGCGCGCGTGGGCGCCGGGAGCCTCGCTGGAGAGCCGGGCCGTGGTGACGCTGGAGGCGCTGCTCACCCTGCGCGCGTACGGCCGCGCGGTGTGAGGTCCGCACGTCCGTTCACAAGGTGCGGACGGCGGCGGTGGCGATGACGGCCACGGCGACCACCACCAGGAAGGGGGCGCGCAGGATCAGAGCGAGCGCCGCCGCTCCGAGCCCGGCCGCGCGCGCGTCCAGCACCAGGTGCTGTCCGTCGGTGAAGGTCTGCTGGGCGGTGAGGGCGGTCAGCAGGGCCACCGGGAGCAGCGCCGCCAGCCGTCTGACCACCGGGCGCTCCAGAGCTCCGGCGGGCACCGAGAGGCCCAGGAGTTTGACCACGTAGCAGCCGACCGCGGTGACGCCGATGGCGATCCAGGTACTCATCGGCGCGCCCCCTCCTCCTGGTCTCCCCGGCCGTCCCGGCCGCGCGCGGCGCGTCCCTGCACCACTCCGTGCGCCACGAGGACGGCGGGGGCGGCGAGCGCGGCCACGAGCACCGGAACCCCGGCGGGCAGCACCGGCTGGCAGGCGAGGACGAGCAGCACGCCGAGTCCGGCCACGGCGCGCTCCAGGGTGGAGCTGAGCATCGGGGCCAACAGAGCGAGGAAGACGGCGGGCCCGGCGGCGTCCAGCCCCCAGGCGGAGGTGTCGCCGAGCGCGGAGGCTCCCAGGGCGCCGATCAGGGTGGTGAGGTTCCACAGGACGTACAGGGTCAGCCCGGTGACGGTGAAGCCGAGGCGCGCGGTGCGCCGGTCCGGCTGGGCGAGGGTGACGGCGGAGGTCTCGTCGATGACCCAGTGGGCGGCCAGGGGACGCACCGAGCGGGGGAGGCCGAGCAGCCCGGACAGCCGCAGCCCGTAGAAGGCGTTGCGCACCCCGAGGAAGAACGCCCCGGCGGCAGCCGTGAACGGATTGCCGCCCGCGGCGAGCGCCCCGACGAGTGCGAACTGCGAGGCGCCGGTGAAGACCAGCAGACTCAGCGCGCAGGTCTGGAGGACGTCGAGCCCGGCGCCCGCCGAAGTCACCCCGAAGGCGAAACCGGAGAGCCCGACGGCGACGCCGACGCCCAGGGCGTCGCGGATGACGGTGGAGTCCGCCGGGGGCGCGGCGGACTCGGTTCGTATGTCTATCTCTTCTGGCACGTCCCGCACGCTAAGCGAGCGCATCAGGCTCGGTCTTGTACGTTCTTGCGCGCTCGCGCTGGTAGGCGCCCGGTGGCACGCCCACAATGCGAGTGAAGTGCCGGTTCAGATGCGGCTGATCGGTGAAGCCGACGGCGACGGCGGTCTCGGCCGGTGCGGCCCCGGCGTCCAGGAGTCGGCGGGCCCGGCGCACCCGGGCGTCGGTCAGCCAGGTGTGCGGCGGCATCCCGTAGGCGGCGCGGAAGGCGCGCAGCAGGGCGAACGGCCCGGTGCCCAGCTCGGCCGCCAGCCCTTCCAGGGACGGCGGTTGGGCCATCCGCTCCTCCAGCAGCGCACGCGCGCGCACCGCGACCCGCGCGCCCGCGGTGGGCGCCGTGCGCGCGGGGAGCGGACCGCCATGGTCACGCAGCAGACGGGCCACGGCGACGCGCAGCAGACTGTCGGCGGCCAGCGCGTTGCCCTCCTCGGCTGCCCGGTGCACCTCGGTGACCAGCCGCGCGGTCCGCGGATCGTCCACGACGGCGGTCCCGAAGCCGGCCGTACCGCGCAGGGTGGTGGTCTCGGCGGCGATGGCGGCGACCACGTCCGCGTCCGGGTACAGCACGCTGTAGCGCCATCCCTCGGGCACTCCGGCCCGTCCGGTGTGCGGGGTGTCGGGGTTGATGAGCGCGAGCCCGCCGGGCCCGGTCCGCTCCACCGCGCCACGGTGGTGGAACTCCTCGACGCCCTCGGTGATCGCCGCGATCACGAAGGTCTCGTGGGTGTGCTGCACGAAGGTCTTGTGGATGTAGCGGGCGCGGAGCAGATCCACCCCGGGCAGCTGGGGGCACCGCCAGTGCCGCGCGCTCTCCCCGGTGCCCATGCCACCCATTGTGCGCCCCGGCCCGGCCGCCTCTGACCAGCGGATCCGGTGGCTTGTCAGTGGTGCGGTGCACGATGGAGGACATGGCAGGCTCGGCGCTCGACGGATTCTCCCCGGCCACCCGCGGATGGTTCACGGGTGCCTTCACCGCGCCCACGTCCGCGCAGGAGGGCGCGTGGCGGGCGATCGGCAAGGGCTCGGACGTGCTGGTCGTCGCGCCCACCGGCTCGGGCAAGACGCTGGCCGCCTTCCTGGCCGCCCTGGACCGGCTGGCCGCCGAGCCCCCGCCCGCCGAGGCCAAGAAGCGCTGCCGGGTGCTGTACGTCTCCCCGCTGAAGGCCCTCGCGGTCGATGTCGAGCGCAATCTCCGCAGCCCGCTCACCGGGATCCGCCAGGAGTCGGTGCGGCTGGGCCTTCCCGAGCCGGAGATCCGGGTGGGCATCCGCTCCGGCGACACCCCGGCCGCGGAGCGCCGGGCCCTGGCCGCCCGCCCGCCGGACATCCTGATCACCACCCCCGAGTCGCTGTTCCTGATGCTCACCTCCGCCACCCGGGACGCGCTGCGCGGAGTGGAGACCGTCATCCTGGACGAGGTGCACGCCGTCGCGGGCACCAAGCGCGGCGCCCATCTCGCGCTGTCCCTGGAGCGGCTCGACGAGCTGCTCGACCGCCCCGCCCGCCGGATCGGCCTGTCGGCCACCGTGCGCCCGGTGGACGAGGTGGCACGCTTCCTGTCGCCGCACCGCACGGTCGAGATCGTCCAGCCGCCATCGGGCAAGGAGTTCGACCTGTCGGTGGTCGTCCCGGTCGAGGACCTCGGCGAGCTGGGCGGCTCCCCCGTGCAGGACGGGGAGACCGGTGAGCGCCCCTCGATCTGGCCGCATGTGGAGGAGCGGATCGCCGATCTCGTCCAGGCCCACCGCTCCACCATCGTCTTCGCCAACTCCCGGCGGCTGGCCGAGCGGCTGTGCAACCGGCTCAACGAGATCGCCTATGAGCGCGCCACCGGCGAGGCGCTGCCCGAGGACCACTCCCCCGCCCAGCTGATGGGCGGATCGGGGGCGGCCACCGGGGCGCCCACGCTACTCGCCCGCGCGCACCACGGCTCGGTGTCCAAAGAGCAGCGGGCGCTGGTCGAGGAGGACCTCAAAGCCGGGCGGCTGCCCGCCGTTGTCGCCACCTCCAGCCTGGAGCTGGGCATCGACATGGGCGCGGTGGACCTGGTCGTCCAGGTCGAGTCCCCGCCGTCGGTGGCCTCCGGGCTCCAGCGGGTGGGCCGCGCCGGTCACCAGGTGGGCGCGGTCTCCACCGGTGTGGTCTTCCCCAAGTACCGCGGCGATCTGGTCCAGTCGGCAGTGGTCACCGAGCGGATGCGCAAGGGAGCCATCGAGGCACTGCGGGTGCCCGCGAACCCGCTGGACGTGCTCGCCCAGCAGCTCGTCGCCATCACCTCCATGGACGCCTGGGACGTCGACGAGCTGCTCGCCCTCGTCCGCCGCGCCGCGCCCTTCGCCTCGCTCCCGGAGTCGGCGTACACCTCGGTGCTGGACATGCTGGCCGGGCGCTACCCCTCCGACGCCTTCGCTGAGTTGCGGCCCCGCCTGGTGTGGGACCGCGTCGCCAATACGGTCACCGGCCGGCCGGGCGCCCAGCGGCTCGCGGTGACCTCCGGCGGCACCATCCCCGACCGCGGTCTCTTCGGCGTCTTCCTGGCGGGCGCCGACCCCAAGAAGGGCGGCGGCAGGGTCGGAGAGCTGGACGAGGAGATGGTCTACGAGTCGCGGGTGGGCGATGTGTTCACCCTCGGCACCACCTCATGGCGGATCGAGGACATCACCCGTGACCGGGTCCTGGTCTCCCCCGCCCCCGGCGTCCCCGGCCGCCTGCCCTTCTGGAAGGGCGACCAGCTCGGCCGCCCGCTCGAACTGGGCCGTGCGCTGGGCGCGTTCCTGCGCGAGGTCGGCGCCCTGGCGCCCGAGGCCGCCCGCGCGCGGCTGCTGGCCGCCGGTCTGGACGCCTGGGCCGCGGACAATGTCACCGCCTATCTCGACGAGCAGCGCCGGGCCTGCGGCCATGTGCCCGACGACCGGACGATCGTCGTGGAGCGGTTCCGGGACGAGCTGGGCGACTGGCGGGTTGTGGTCCACTCCCCCTTCGGGGCCCAGGTCCACGCCCCCTGGGCGCTCGCCCTGGGCTCCCGGCTGGCCGAGCGGTACGGCATGGACACCCAGGTGATGCACGCCGACGACGGCATCGTGCTGCGCCTGCCCGACGCCGACCTCATGGGCCTGGACCTCCTCGACGGCGATCCGATGCGGCCGGGCACCGAGTACGACACCGAGCAGTCCCCCGTAGGCGCGGCCGATGTCGCCTTCGACAAGGGCGAGATCGGCGACCTCGTCACCGATCAGGTCGGCGGCTCGGCCCTGTTCGCGTCCCGCTTCCGCGAATGCGCCGCCCGCGCCCTCCTGCTGCCCCGCCGCAACCCGGGCAAGCGCACCCCGCTGTGGCAGCAGCGCCAGCGCGCCGCGCAACTGCTCCAGGTGACGAGCGAGTTCGGCTCCTTCCCGATCGTCCTGGAGGCCGTCCGCGAATGCCTCCAGGATGTCTTCGACGTCCCGGGTCTCACCGAGCTGATGGGCGACATCGAGGCCCGCCGGGTGCGGCTGGTGGAGGTCACCACCCCCGAGCCGTCGCCCTTCGCACGCTCGCTGCTCTTCGGCTATGTCGCCCAGTTCCTCTACGAGGGCGACTCCCCGCTGGCCGAGCGCCGCGCGGCGGCCCTGTCCCTGGACTCACGGCTGCTGGCCGAGCTGCTGGGCCAGGCCGAGCTGCGCGAGCTGCTCGACGCCGAGGTCCTGGCCGAGCTGGAGCGGGAGTTGCAGTGGCTCACCGAGGACCGCCGGGTCAAGGACGCCGAGGGCGTCGCCGATCTGCTGCGGCTGCTCGGCCCACTCACCGGGGCCGAGCTGACCGAGCGCGGCGCCGACCCGCGGTGGCCCGGGGAGCTGGCGGCGGCCCGGCGGGCCATCCGGGTCCGGATCGCGGGCGAGGCGCGGTGGGCGGCTGTCGAGGACGCCGGGCGGCTGCGCGACGCGCTCGGCACCGCGCTCCCGGTCGGTGTCCCCGAGGCGTTCACCGAGCCGGTCAAGGACCCCCTCGGCGATCTGCTGGCCCGTTACGCGCGCACCCACGGCCCGTTCACTTCGTCTCAGGCCGCCGCCCGCTTCGGCCTCGGCACGGCCGTCACCGACGGCGCCCTGCACCGGCTCGCCGCGACCGGCCGGATCGTCCAGGGCGAGTTCCACCCCGCTGGAGTGGGCCAGGAGTGGTGCGACGCGGCCGTCCTGCGGCGTCTGCGGCGCCGCTCGCTCGCCGCGCTGCGCCATGAGCTGGAGCCGGTGCCGCCCGCGGCGCTCGCCGCCTTCCTCCCCCAGTGGCAGCATCTGGGCACCCACAGCCTGCGCGGTATCGACGGGCTGGTGCGCGCGATCGAGCAGCTCCAGGGAGCGCCGGTGCCCGCCTCCGCCCTGGAGAAGCTGGTGCTGCCCTCCCGGGTCAGCGACTACACCCCCACGATGCTCGACGAGCTGACCGTCGCCGGAGAGGTGGTCTGGGCCGGGGCGGGCGCACTGCCCGGCAAGGACGGCTGGGTCACCCTCCATCTGGCGGAGACCGCGCCGCTGCTGCTGCACACCCCGCATCCGTTCGAGGCGGGCCCGCTCCACCGGGCCGTGCTGGACGCCCTGTCCGGGGGCTACGGCCTGTTCTTCCGCCAGATCGCCGATCAGGTCCGCGCCGCCGGCCAGGAGTTCCAGGATCCGCAGCTCGCCGAGGCCATCTGGGACCTGGCCTGGTCCGGGCGGCTCACCGGTGACACCCTGGCCCCGCTCCGCTCGCTGCTCGGTTCGGGCCGCACCGCGGGCTCCACCGCCCACCGCGCCAAGCGCACGGTCCCCCGGGGGCGCTACGGCGGCCTCGCCGGCCGCACCGGCCGCCCCACCGCCTCGCGCGGCGGACCGCCCACCGTCGCCGGGCGCTGGTCACTGCTGCCGGAGCGGGAATCCGAACCCACCCACCGGGCGCACGCCCTGGCACACACCCTCCTGGACCGGCACGGGGTGGTCACCCGCGGGGCGGTCGCCGCCGAGGGCGTCGAGGGCGGCTTCTCCGCCGCGTACCGGGTGCTGTCCGCGTTCGAGGAGACCGGCCAGGCGCGCCGCGGCTATGTCGTCGAGGGGCTGGGCGCCGCCCAGTTCGCGATGGACGGCGCGGTGGACCGGCTCCGCGTGGTCAGCACTGCCCGCGACCGCGCCGCCGGCCCCATCCCGGGCCCGGCGTTCGACGGGGGGCCGGGGCAGTCGTCGCGGCGCACCGTCGTGCTGGCCGCCGCCGACCCCGCCAACGCCTATGGCGCCGCCCTGCCCTGGCCCGATCCGCCTGCCGACGCGGGCCATCGGCCGGGCCGCAAGGCGGGGTCGCTGGTGGTGCTCGTCGACGGCGAGCTGACCCTCTACATGGAGCGCGGCGGCAAGACCCTGCTCGCCTGGCCCTCCGGCGAGGCCGAGGCCGCCTCTCCGGAGGACGACGACAGGCTGCGGGCGGCGGTCGAGGCGCTGGCCGGGTCGGCCCGCGCGGGCGCCCTGGGCAATGTGACCGTCGAGCGGATCAACGGCGGTCAGGCGCTGTCGTCCCCGGTCGGCCGCGTCCTGGAGGCCGCCGGGTTCCATCCGACGCCGCGCGGTCTGCGGCTGCGCCCCTGAGAGGCCGCCCATGCCCGAAGGAGACACCGTCTGGCAGACGGCCCAGCGCCTGCACACGGCGCTCGCGGGCGCCCGGCTCACCGTATGCGATCTGCGCGTCCCCCGGCTGGCGACCGCCGACCTGACCGGCCGCCGGGTCCTGGAGGTCGTCCCGCGCGGCAAGCATCTGCTGACCCGGGTCGAGGGCGGTCTCACCCTCCACTCCCATCTGCGGATGGACGGCGCCTGGTATGTGTACGGCGCCGGGGAGCGGTGGCGCGGCGGTCCGCACCACCAGATCCGCGCCGTCCTCGCCACCGCCGAGCACACCGCCGTCGGCTACCGGCTCCCGGTGCTGGAGCTGCTGCGCACCGCCGAGGAGGACCGCGCGGTCGGCCATCTGGGCCCCGATCTCCTCGGCCCCGACTGGGATCCGGAGGAGGCGTTGCGCAGACTGCTCGCCGACCCGTCCCGGCCCCTGGGCGAGGCTCTGCTCGACCAGCGCAATCTGGCCGGGATGGGCAATGTCTACAAGTCCGAGCTGTGCTTCGTGCTGCGGCTCTCACCCTGGCTGCCGGTCGGCGAAGTCCCCTCCCCCGAGCGCCTGGTGACCGTCGCCAAACGTCTGCTGGAGGTCAACCGGAACCGCCGGGCCCGCATCACCACGGCACAGTCCCGCCCCGACCGCAGACTGTGGGTGTACGGCCGCCCGGGCCGCCCCTGTCTGCGCTGCGGTACGCCGGTGCGCGCCGCCGACCAGGGGCGCGCGGGGCAGGAGCGCACCACCTTCTGGTGCCCGCGCTGCCAGCCGGGGCCGCAGGGCCCGCCTCTCGCGTCCGGCTCATTGACGCCAACTAATTGACGACCCGTCAGATACGGCCGTACCGTCACCCCATGACCGCCACTTCGGCGTACGACCTCAGCCGCCGCACCGCCCTGGTCACGGGTGCGGCCGGGGGTATCGGGCGGGCCACCGCCGTTCTGCTCGCCGCGGCCGGAGCCGCCGTCCACTGCGCCGACCTCGACGAGGACGGGGCGCGGCGGACGGCCGAGCAGATCACCCTGGCCGGCGGCAACGCCCGCGCCCACATGCTCGACGTCGCCGACCGGGCCCAGGTCTCCGCCGTCGTCAAGGCCGTCGTCCGGGACGGGGGGCGGCTGGACGTACTGGCCGCCATCGCCGGGATCATGCACAGCAGTCCGGTGCTGGAGACCGACGAAGCCGATCTCGACCGAGTCCTCGCCGTCAACTTCAAGGGTGTGCTGTACGGATGCCAGGAGGCGGCACGCGCCATGATCGCCCAGGGGACGGGCGGCTCCATCGTCACCATGGCCTCCGGCGCGATCGACACCGGCACCCCGGGGCTGCTGTGCTACGGCGTCACCAAGGCGGCCGTGGTCCAGCTCACCCGGACGCTCGCGGCCGAGGTCGGCCGTCATGGCATCCGCGTCAATGCCGTCGCCCCCGGCTGGATCCGCACCGCCATGACCGCGCGGAACAGCGACGAGGAGCAGCAGCTCGCCGAGACGCCGATGGCCCGGCGCACTCCGCTGGGGCGGGTGGGCGAGCCCGAGGACATCGCCCATGCGGTGCTCTACCTCGCGTCCGGCGCCTCGTCCTTCATGACCGGCCAGATCCTGCGCCCGAATGGCGGAATCGCGATGCCGTGGTGATCCTCCTGGCCCTTCCGGCCCTTCGCCGGGGCGAGGGGCCGCAGTGCACCGGCAGCAGGCTCAGCCCCCAGCCGCCGACCGCCAGGGTCCCTTCCACCGGCCCGGCCGCGTCCGGCGATACGGCCAGCCGGAAGACCGACCACCACCACAGAGCGCCGAGAGCGAGCGCGAGCACCCACCGGACCGCCCGTCGGCCCAGGATGCCGGCCCCTCCCACGGCTGCCATGACTGCCTCCTTCGGGCGACGCTAGACGCCTGTTCGCACACGGCGGGAGGGCGCACAGGAGGCACGTCAGCGCGCGTCGGACACCCACGCTCCCCCCAGTCTGCCCAGCCGGGCCGCAGGGCGCACCCAGAGCGAAGCGCACCAGGGGCGGCGGCGCCGACGGGCGGGCGTGGATCCGGTGCGGGAACCGGTCGTCTCGCAGACTGCGCGGCCATCGCCGGGGGCGATGACCACACGGTGTACGAGCGGCGAGGGGCCGCCTCTAGGCCCTGTCCCTCCGATCTTCGCGGGCCCGCGACGCCTGGCACCGCGGCCTCGCCGCGTTGTCGGGATCTTCCGAGTACGCCCAGTACGAGGACGACCCTCCGCCTTGCGATCCACGGCACCAGACGCCGCGGGCTGATCCACGAAGATCGACAGGACAGGACCTAGCCTCCGTTGACGTTCTCCGCCTGGAACATCCAGTGATGCTTCTCCAGATCCCGGGTGAGCCCGATCAGGATGTCCTGGCTCACCGGGTCGGGATCGGCGGTGGCGTCGATGCGCTCACGCATCCGGCCGATCACGGACGCGAGCGCGTTCACCAAGGTCCCTACGGCTGCCGCGTCCTCGGTCCAACCGCCCCTGACCGCGCCGACGGCGCTGTTCCTGGCGACCGTCTCGGCCCGTCCGTCCGGAGCCACCCCGATCGCCGAGGCCCGCTCCGCCACTGTGTCAGCGTGCATCCGGGCGGTGGCGACAACCTCGTCGAGCTGGAGATGAATCGTGCGGAACCGCGGGCCGACGACCGTCCAGTGGATCTGCTTGCCCACCAGCGCGAGATCCACGAGGTCGACGAGGGCGCCCTGGAGAGCGTCACCGACGATCTTCAGGCTCTCGTTCGCGAGCGGACTCTTGACCACAGTCATCCGCTTCCTCCTATTCGACCGTTCAGCCCCCTTGATTACCTCTCACTCCTGGGTGACCCGAAAGCGGCAGGACAAACATCGGGCCCCGGTCGGTACACAACCGACCGGGGCCCGAAGAGCCGCAAGGCAGGGCCTGTCTGTGGATCAGGCCGCCACGACGTCCACGGCCTCCGTGGGCGCCTTGATCGTCACCCGCTCCTCCGGGACACCCGTCACGGAGGACACGGACACGGGGTTGAGCATCGGCCGCATCGGCGCGGGCACCTTCTCGCCCGCCGCCGCCGACTCCGCCAGCTCCGCGAGCGACAGCTCGTCGCTCACCTCTCGCATCACCTGCGACATCCGTACGTCCAGAGCATCGCAAATCGCGGAGAGCAACTCGGACGAGGCTTCCTTCTGCCCGCGCTCGACCTCTGACAGATAGCCGAGCGACACCCGGGCGGAGGAGGAAACCTCGCGCAGAGTACGGCCCTGGCGCTGGCGCTGCCGACGCAGCACGTCACCCAGCAGGCGACGGAGCAGAATCATCGCTGGCTCCCTCCTTGGACCTCGGATCCGGATCCTTCACGCCCCACCGTACCGCCTTCGGCTGTGCCCGTGCGGGGAGCGATGTCGTGTTCACTCAGGGCTGCAAACATCAAATCCCGCTGCGTTGTTCCGTATCCTGTGCCCCCGCTGCCGCGATCAATTCGCTGAACAGCAGCTTGACCGCGGCCTCCACCGCCTGTACGCGGATACCCGAGCGGTCTCCCGCCAACCGCAGCGCGGCCGAAGCCACCCGCTCCGCGGGCCCGGCCACCGCCACATGGACCGTGCCCACGGGCTGACCGTCCTGCGATGTGGGACCCGCCACACCGGTGGTGGCCACGCCCCAGTCGGCGCCCAGCGCACGCGCCACGCCCCGGGCCATCTGCCGCGCGACCTCGGCGTCCACCGCCCCGCGCTCGGCCAGCAGGGCCGCGTCCACGCCCAGCAGCTCCTGCTTGAGCGCGGTGGCGTACGCCGTCACCGAGCCACGGAAGGAGCGGGACGCCCCGGCCACCGCCGTCAGCTCCGCGGCCAGCAGACCGCCGGTGAGCGATTCGGCCACCGCCACGGTCTGCCCGCGCCGCTCCAGCAGCGCCAGCGCCCCGGCCGCGGTGGACCGCGGCGATCCCGCCGCACCGCCTTCCACCGTGCCGGTGCTCACGATGTGGACTCCTGGGTGGCACGGCCTGCCCGGCGCAGCACGATCGCCTGGCGAACGTAGTCGAGGCCGGTGACGACGGTCAGCACCACGGCCACCGCCATCACCCAGAAGCGCAAGGTGGCCAGCGGCCCGGTCAGCGCCAGGATGTACATGCCCACCGCCGTGCCCTGCGCGAGGGTCTTCATCTTTCCGCCGCGGCTGGCCGGGATCACCCCGTGCCGGATCACCCAGAACCGCATCAGTGTGATCCCCATCTCACGGAAGAGGATCACGCTCGTCACCCACCAGGGCAGATCGGACAGAGCTGACAGACAGATCAGCGCCGCGCCCATGATCGCCTTGTCCGCGATCGGGTCGGCGATCTTGCCGAAGTCGGTGACGAGGTTGTACCGGCGGGCCAGATGCCCGTCGAAGAGATCGGTGATCATGGCGATGGCGAAGGCCGCCCACGCCAACGCGCGCCAGGCCGGGTCATATCCGCCGTTGTGGAGCATCAACAACACAAACCCCGGTACGAGGACCAGGCGCATCATGGTGAGGATGTTGGCGATGTTCCACAGTCCGGCGGGCCGGACGGCCGCGGCCGGGCGGTGGTGGCCTCCCGCGGCGGAGGCCGGGACGCCGGTCATCTGGCCGCCTCCTCGCTCCACGCGCCGCCGCCGGTTCCGTCCAGCGGCCGCAGCGGCTCCGCGACGAGGTCCACTCCCTCCGTCGCGATCACCTTGGCTTCGACCATACGGCCCACCGCGGGCTTCACATCCGTGCTGAGCAGCGTCTGGCCGTCGGTCTCCGGCGCCTGGTGGGCGCCACGGCCCAGCACCGCCCCGCTTTCGTCGATCTCCTCCACGAGCACCTCGACGACCTCGCCGAGCCGCTCCTCGGCCCGCTGGGCGGTGAGCTCCTCGGCGAGCCGCGAGATGTGCTCCAGCCGCTCGGCGACCTCGTCCGGGTCGAGCTTGTTCTCGTACCCCGCGGCCTCGGTGCCCTCCTCGTCCGAGTAACCGAACACGCCGATCGCGTCCAGCCGCGCCTCGCTGATGAAACGCTCCAGCTCGGCCAGGTCCTCCTCGGTCTCGCCGGGGAATCCCACGATGAAGTTGGACCGGGCGCCCGCTTGCGGCGCCTTGCCTCTGATCTCCTCCAGCAGGCCCAGGAAGCGGTCGGTGTCCCCGAAGCGCCGCATCGCGCGGAGCACACCCGGCGCCGAGTGCTGGAAGGACAGGTCGAAGTAGGGCGCGACCTTCTCGGTCGAGGTCAGCACGTCGATCAGACCGGGCCGCATCTCGGCGGGCTGGAGGTAGCTCACCCGGATCCGCTCGATGCCGTCCACCGCGGCCAGCTCCGGCAGCAGCGTCTCCAGCAGCCGGATGTCCCCCAGGTCCTTGCCGTAGGAGGTGTTGTTCTCGGAGACCAGCATGACCTCCTTGACGCCCTGCTCGGCCAGCCAGCGGGTCTCCCCCAGCACATCGGAGGGCCGGCGCGAGATGAAGGAGCCGCGGAAGGACGGGATGGCGCAGAACGAGCACCGCCGGTCGCATCCGGAGGCCAGCTTCACCGAGGCGACCGGGCTGGAGTCCAGCCGGCGGCGCAGCGGGGCGCGCGGCCCCGAGGCGGGCGCCACTCCGGCGGGCAGATCCTCGGGCGGGGTGTCCTGGGCATGGCCGGGCAGCGCCACGGAGGAGGCGTCCTGCCGTTCGGCCGGGCTGATCGGCAGCAGCTTGCGGCGGTCGCGCGGGGTGTGCGCGGCGTGGATGCCGCCGGAGAGGATGGTCTGGAGCCGGTCGGAGATATCGGCGTAGTCGTCGAAGCCGAGCACCCCGTCGGCCTCGGGCAGCGCCTCCGCGAGCTCCTTGCCGTAGCGCTCGGCCATGCAGCCGACGGCCACGACGGCCTGGGTACGGCCGTGATCCTTCAGATCCCGGGCCTCCAGCAGGGCGTCGACCGAGTCCTTCTTGGCGGCTTCGACAAAGCCACAGGTGTTGACGACGGCGACGTCCGCGTCGGCGGCTTCCTCGACGAGCTCCCAGCCGTCCGCCGCCAAGCGGCCTGCGAGCTCCTCCGAGTCCACTTCATTGCGGGCGCAGCCAAGAGTGACAAGGGCGACGGTGCGGCGTTCGGGCATGCGCTCAGACTACTTCGTCCCCCGCCCTGCTCCCGCTGCCAGGGCTCCCGATCGCGGTCGCTCAGCCCGCTTCGGGATCTCCCTTGGTGTAGCTCAGCCGCTGAACGGTCCCGCTGTTGCCCACATTCTTCACTTCCTTGCCGTTCACGAACAGCTTGATCGCCCCGGCGTTCCCGAGCACCAGGTCGATGCGCTTGCTGTCGCTGAACGTCTTGGAATCGCCCTCGCGCAGCACCCCTTCTTCCAGCAGCCGCCCGTTGTGGTCCTGCGCGGAGATCCAGCTCTGTCCGCTCTCGGCGGTGAGCTTGACGGTGACCTTGTCCGCCGGAACGCCCGCGATGGCGCTGTCGGACGGTTCCGGCCGGTCCTGGTCCTCGGGCTTGGAGCTGGGGCTGTGGCTGGGGGTGGTGCGGCTCGCCTTGGGCGAGGCGGAGTCCTCGGCGACCGTGGAACCGCTGTCCCCGTCGCCACCACTGAAAAGCGTGAAGCCGACGAATCCGACGACGGCCACGATGGCCGCGACCATCGCCGCAGTCCAGTTGGGGCGCCGGGGCTCGGGGCGGATCCGCTCGGCCTCGAAGAGCGGGGCGGGGGCGGTCGGCGCGGGCCGTCCCCCGTGCTCGGCGTCGAATTGTGCGATCAGACCATCGGGGTCGAGCCCGACAGCGCGCGCGAGCACGCGGATATGCCCCCGGGCATACACATCGCCGCCGCAGCGCGAGAAGTCGTCCTGCTCGATCCCCTGCACTATGGGGATCCGGACCCGGGTGGAGATGCTGACCTCGTCGACGGTCAGCCCGGCGGCGATACGGGCCTGCCGGAGGGCGCTGCCGACGGAAGGCCGGTCGTCTTCGGGGGAGTTGCCGTCTTCGGGAAAGTTGCCGATGGACACGGGGGCGCCTTTCGAGCGTGTAGCCACCTGCTGGAGGTTCAGTCTAGGGGTGGGACGAAAGGGTCGGGCAAGCGGGAGGACGGAGTTTGTCCGCCATCGGGATTGCCCCGCAACCATGATGGTGCGACCTCACTCCGCCACCTCCCTCAACTTGACGTCTCGGCAGGGGAAACGGTTGCCCGCCCAACCCTTACGAGTGAGCTTTACCGCGGATCACGTCCAGCACGCCATCCAATTCGTCCGGCTTGACGAGCACATCGCGCGCCTTGGAGCCCTCGCTCGGCCCGACGACCCCCCGGGACTCCATGAGGTCCATCAGCCGCCCGGCCTTGGCGAAACCCACCCGCAGCTTGCGCTGAAGCATCGAAGTCGATCCGAACTGCGTGGAAACCACCAGCTCAGCGGCCTGACACAGAAGATCGAGATCATCGCCGATCTCCTCGTCGATCTCCTTCTTCTTCGCCGTCCCGACCGTCACGTCGTCGCGGAAGACCGGTGCCATCTGCTGCTTGCAGTGCGCGACGATCGCCTCGACCTCGCGCTCGGTGACATAGGCACCCTGCATGCGGACCGGTTTGTTCGCGCCCATCGGCAGAAACAGCCCGTCGCCCTTGCCGATCAGCTTCTCGGCGCCGGGCTGGTCCAGGATGACCCGGCTGTCGGCCAACGAGGAGGTGGCGAAGGCGAGCCGCGAGGGCACATTGGCCTTGATCAGACCGGTGACAACATCCACCGAGGGCCGCTGGGTGGCCAGCACCAGATGGATCCCGGCCGCGCGCGCGAGCTGGGTGATCCGGACGATCGAGTCCTCGACGTCACGGGGTGCGACCATCATCAGGTCCGCCAGCTCGTCGACGATCACCAGCAGATACGGATACGGCTTGAGCTCCCGCTCGCTCCCCTCGGGCAGTTTGACCTTGCCCGCGCGGACCGCCGCGTTGAAGTCGTCGATGTGGCGGAAGCCGAATGCCGCGAGATCGTCGTAGCGCAGATCCATTTCACGCACGACCCACTGGAGCGCCTCGGCGGCGCGCTTGGGGTTGGTGATGATCGGCGTGACCAGGTGCGGAATGCCCTCGTACGCGGTCAGCTCCACGCGCTTGGGGTCGACCAGCACCATGCGGACGTCGTCCGGAGTGGCCCGGACCATGATCGATGTGATGAGGCAGTTGATACAGGACGACTTGCCGGATCCGGTGGCACCGGCCACCAGCACATGCGGCATGGTCGCGAGATTGGCCGCGACATAACCGCCCTCGACGTCCTTGCCCAGACCCACCAGCATCGGGTGGTCGTCCCCGACGGAGTCCGCCGAGCGCAGCACATCGCCGAGGTTGACCATCTCGCGGTCGCTGTTGGGGATTTCGATACCGACCGCCGACTTACCCGGAATCGGGCTGATGATCCGCACATCCGGACTGGCGACGGCGTACGCGATGTTCTTGGTCAGCGCCGTGATCCGCTCGACCTTCACCGCCGGTCCGAGCTCCACCTCGTAGCGGGTGACCGTCGGACCGCGGGTGAAGCCGGTGACCGCGGCGTCGACCTTGAACTCCGAGAAGACCTTGGTCAGTGAGTCGACCACGGCGTCGTTGGCGGCGCTGCGCGTCTTGCCGGGCCCACCGCGCTCCAGCAGTTCGAGAGAGGGGAGCGAGTAGGTGATGTCACCGGAGAGCTGGAGCTGCTCGGCGCGCGGCGGCAGCGGCTCGCCCTCGTCGGCCGCGGGACGGGTGAGATCGGGGACGCGTGAGCTCTCCGCCGCCCCGCTCCGGTCCCGGCCGCCCTTCGCCCCGGCCGGTTTGCCGGGCCCAGCACCGGCGTCATGCGCCCCCGGCACCGAGCCGCTGCCCTCACCGGTCTCGCGCTCCACCGAGATCCCGTTGCTCAGCCCGGCGATGAGCGGCGAGGGCTGGACACCGTGCAGGACGGCCCCGTCCAGCGCGGCGGCGGCCGCGGCCGCCACGTCCACCGCGTCCATGGGGCGGTCCTGCGGCGGCTCCACGGGCCGGCCACCGCGCGACCGGCGGCGCCCCCGCAACGCCTCCTCCTCGGCCCGCTCATGGTCGTCCGCGACGTCCGCGACGTCCGCGGCCCCGCGGGCCCGTGCGGACCTGCGCGGGCGCCTGGCGGGCGTCTCGCGCCATTCCTCGGCGTACTCCGCTTCCGTCCCCGCGTCCACGTCCACGTCCACGTCCACGTCCGCGTATGCGTCCGCGTCCCGGAGCAGACCCAGCCGGATGCCCAGCGCCCGCAGCCGCTGCGGAATCGCCGCGACCGGCGTCGCGGTGACGACCAGCAGCCCGAAGACGGTGAGCAGCGCCAACAGCGGTACGGCCAGCACCTCGCCCATCGCATGGATCAGTGGCCGGGAGACGCCCCAGCCGATCAGGCCGCCCGCGTCCTGTATCGCCGCGGTCCCCTGACCGCGCCCCGGTGCCCCGCAGGCGATGTGCACCTCGCCCAGCACACCGATCACCAGCGCGGACAGACCGATCACGATCCGCCCGTTGGCCTCCGGCTTCTCGGGGTGCAGGATCAGCCGGGCGGCGATGGTGGCCAGCAGTATCGGCACCACCAGATCGAGCCGTCCGAAGGCCCCGGTGACCAGCATCTCGACCAGGTCGCCGACCGGCCCGTCCAGATTCGACCAGGTGCCCGCGGCCACGATCAGCGCCAGGGCGAGCAGCAGCAGCGCGCTGCCGTCCTTGCGGTGCGCCGGGTCGAGTCCCTTGGCACCGCGCCCTATCCCGCGGAACATCGCCCCGACGGCGTGCGCCAGCCCCCTCCAGAGCGCGCGCACCGCGCGGTACACACCGCTGGTGGGGTTGGGCGCCGGGGGCGGTGCGGCCTTGGCCGCCGCCTTCTTCTTCGGAGCGGCCTTCTTCGCGGGCGCCGCCGACTTCTTGGCGGGAGCCTTCTTGGCCGCCGCCTTCTTCGCGTTCTTCGCGGGCGACTTCTTCGCTGCGCCTCCGGACTGCCCGGCGCGCTTCTTCGAGGTGCCCGCCGTGCTCTGGGAACCCTTGCCGGACGTACGAGAGGCCATGGGGGCGAGGTTACCCGCGTCCGCCGTACGGAGCACGCATGGTGGACACGTCAGGCGTCACCGACGTCACGCGCGCGCCGGATATCGGCCGCGAGGTGAGCAGACGGTGACAGGACGTCAAAAGGCGGATCACGGGTGGGCGATGGCCGGGGGCGGACTACGGCGCCCCGAAGGGGTGGGGCTCAGTTCTGCGAGGGCACCTGGCTGGCGCCACTGCCCGCACCCGGCTCCAGGGCGTCCAGCGCCCGCCGCAGACCGGTGAGCTTGCGCTCGAGATGAGCCGCGGTGGCCACCGCCGCCGCGTCGGCCGACTCGTCCAACTGCTTGGACAGCGCTTCGGCCTGCTCCTCGACGGCGGCGAGCCGCGCGGAGAGCTCGGCGAGCAGCCCCGCCGACTCCTTGGCCTCCTCACCGGCCGCGGGCTGACCGCCCTCCAACTGGAGTCGCAGCAGCGACGCCTGCTCCCGCAGCTGGCAGTTCTTCATGTACAGATCGACGAAGACCGAGACCTTCGCCCTGAGCACCCACGGGTCGAACGGCTTGGAGATGTAGTCGACCGCACCGGCCGCATAGCCCCGGAAGGTGTGATGCGGACCGTGGTTGATGGCTGTGAGGAAGATGATCGGGATGTCCCGGGTCCGCTCACGGCGCTTGATGTGCGCGGCGGTCTCGAACCCGTCCATGCCCGGCATCTGGACATCCAGCAGGATGACCGCGAAGTCGTCCGTCAGCAGCGCCTTGAGCGCTTCCTCCCCTGACGATGCCCGCACCAGGGTCTGATCGAGCGCGGAGAGAATGGCCTCCAGCGCCAGCAGATTCTCCGGCCGGTCATCGACCAGGAGGATCTTGGCCTTCTGCACCATGCCCCGTCCTCCTCGTCCCGGCTTGAGGTCTCCCCAGCTCGAAGAGCCGAGAGAAGCACCGGGCGCCGCCCCAGGGGACGACTCCCTTGCGCCGCCCGTCCTTGTGCCGGTCATGGTAGCCGCACCCCGCTGTTCGCCACACCCTGTCACCGCGATGTCACTGTGCACGTAGCAGAAACGCGGCGGGAGACCAGAAGGTTCCCCGAATACCGCGTTCCCACACGTGTTCGGCGACAGTCAGTCAACACCACAGACGCGCCCGGCGTCCCGCAAGGTCACTGCTCTGACATCCACTGCTCCATCACCGCAAGAAGATGATCGGTGTCGACGGGCTTGGTGACATAGTCCGACGCGCCAGCCTCAATACTCTTTTCACGATCTCCCTTCATCGCCTTCGCAGTCAGGGCGATGATCGGCAGTCCGGCGAACTGCGGCATCCTGCGGATCGCCGCCGTCGTGGCATAGCCGTCCATCTCCGGCATCATGATGTCCATCAGGACGAGCACGACATCGTCGTGCTGCTCGAGGACCTCGATGCCCTCCCTGCCGTTCTCCGCGTAGAGGACCTGGAGTCCGTGCTGCTCGAGCACGGAGGTGAGCGCGAACACATTGCGGATGTCGTCGTCGACGATCAGCACCTTCTCGCCGTGGAAGCCGCCCACCGGCTCCGGTACGACCAGGTCCTGGCCGCCCAGCAGCCACGGCTCCGGGGTCTGCTCCTGGGACTGCCGCCCCCGGCGACCCGCCGCGCGGTCCGCGGGCTGCGGCCACTGCGGCTCGGACGGCGGCTGCTGGGGCTCCTGTTCGGTCCTCTGGCCCCGCCGGAGCAGCCCGGACGCCCGCCGACCGCCATTGGCCGAGGCGTCCGGCGCGGGCTCCGGCTCCGCCGCCGTCCCGTGCTCGGCGGACTCCCCGGCGGTGCCGCTCTCCAGCGCGGCCGGGGTCCGCGGCCCGGAGGCCGAGTTGCCCGGGATCGCGATACCGGACGCCGAACCGCCCGTGGCGAGCTGCGGATAACCCTGGGGCGGCAGCTCACCGGGGTGCAGCGGCAGATAGAGCGTGAAGGTCGAACCGCGGCCCGGCTCACTGGCCGCGTGGATCTCACCGCCCAGCAGCCGGGCGATCTCCCGGCTGATGGACAGACCCAGTCCGGTGCCGCCGTACTTCCGGCTGGTGGTCCCGTCGGCCTGCTTGAACGCCTCGAAGATCACCCGCATCTTGCTCGCCGCGATGCCGATACCGGTGTCGGTCACCGAGAAGGCGATCATCTCGGCGTCCGGTTCGCGCAACGCGCCCGCCTCCAGGAGCTGCTCCCGGATGGCGTTGGGCACATCGCCGCCGGCCGGCCGGATGACCAGTTCCACGGCGCCGCCGTCGGTGAACTTCACCGCGTTGGACAGGAGGTTGCGCAGCACCTGCAACAGCCGCTGCTCGTCGGTGTGCAGCGTGGCCGGAAGCTCGGGCGAGACCCGCACCGAGAAGTCCAGCCCCTTCTCGGCGGTCAACGGCCGGAAGGTGGCCTCCACATAGTCGACGAGCTGGACCAGGGCGATCCGGGTCGGGCTGACATCCATCTTGCCCGCCTCGACCTTCGACAGGTCCAGGATGTCGTTGATCAGCTGCAACAGGTCCGAGCCCGCGCCGTGGATGGTCTCGGCGAACTCCACCTGCTTCGGCGAGAGATTGCCGTCAGCGTTGTCGGCGAGCAGCTTAGCCAGGATCAGCAGCGAGTTGAGCGGGGTGCGCAGCTCGTGCGACATGTTGGCCAGGAACTCGCTCTTGTAGCGCATCGAGACCGCGAGCTGCTCGGCGCGCTCCTCGAGCACCTGCCGCGCCTCCTCGATCTCGGTGTTCTTGACCTCGATGTCGCGGTTCTGCCGGGCCAGCCGGTCCGACTTCTCCTCCAGCTCGGCGTTGGACGACTGGAGCGCCTTCTGCCGGTTCTCCAGCTCCGCCGACCGCTCCCGCAGTTGCTCGGTCAGCTCCTGTGACTGCTTCAGCAGCACCTCGGTCTTGGTGTTGACGCTGATGGTGTTGACGCTGGTGCCGATCATCTCGGCGATCTGGTTGAGGAAGTCCTTCTGGATCTGCGCGAACGGCTGGAACGACGCCAGCTCGACCACACCGAGCAGCTGGCCCTCGAAGAGCACCGGCAGCACGATCACATGCGCCGGGGCCGCCTCGCCCAGACCCGAAGCGATCTTGAGGTAGCCCGGCGGCACGTGCTCCACCAGGATCGGCCGCTTCTCCTCGGCGACCGTGCCGACCAGGGTCTCGCCCGGCCGGAAGGACGTGGGCATCGACCCGTGGGAGTAGCCGTAACTGCCGATCAGACGCAGCTCGTAGCCCTCGTCGGAGGTGCTGTCGGCGACCACCTCGGTGCCCTCGCCGGTCGGCACCGCCAGGAAGAACGCGCCGTGCTGGGCGGAGACCACCGGGGTCAGCTCGCTCATGATCAGCCGGGCGACGTCCTCGAGATCGCGGCGTCCCTGCATCAGACCGGAGATCCGGGCGAGGTTGCCCTTCAGCCAGTCCTGCTCCTTGTTGGCGAGAGTGGTCTCACGCAGGTTGGCGATCATGGTGTTGATGTGGTCCTGGAGGACCTGGATCTCGCCCGAGGCATCCACGTCGATCTTGAGGTTGAGATCGCCGCGGGTCACCGCGGTGGCGACCTCGGCGATGGCGCGCACCTGACGGGTCAGGTTTCCGGCCATCTCGTTCACCGACTCGGTCAGGTCCTTCCAGGTGCCGGCCACGTCCCGCACCCGCGCCTGGCCGCCGAGCTGGCCCTCGGTGCCCACCTCACGGGCCACCCGGGTCACCTGGTCGGCGAACGAGGAGAGCTGGTCGACCATCGTGTTGATGGTCGTCTTCAGCTCCAGGATCTCGCCCCGCGCCTCGATATCGATCTTCTTGGTCAGATCGCCCTGGGCGATCGCCGTGGTGACCATCGCGATATTGCGCACCTGGCCGGTCAGGTTGGACGCCATCGAGTTCACGGACTCGGTGAGGTCCTTCCACGTCCCGGACACACCGGGCACCCGCGCCTGGCCGCCGAGGATGCCGTCCGTACCCACCTCGCGCGCCACCCGGGTGACCTCGTCGGCGAACGACGACAGAGTGGTCACCATGGTGTTGACGGTGTCGGCCAGCGCCGCGACCTCGCCGCGCGCCTCGACCGTCACCTTCTTCGTCAGATCGCCGTTGGCGACCGCGGCCGAGACCTGGGAGATGTTCCGCACCTGGATGGTCAGGTTGTTGGCCATCAGGTTGACGTTGTTACTCAGGTCCTTCCAGATGCCGGTGACGCCCGGCACCCGCGCCTGGCCGCCCAACTGCCCCTCCGTGCCCACCTCACGGGCCACCCGGGTGACCTGCTCGGCGAACGACGACAGCTGGTCCACCATCGTGTTCACGGTGGTGACGAGCTCCAGGATCTCGCCCTTGGCATCGACAGTGATCTTCTTCGACAGATCGCCCTTGGCGACCGCCGTCGTCACCTCGGCGATGGAACGCACCTGCGAGGTGAGGTTGTTGGCCATGCCGTTGACGGACTGGGTCAGGTCCTTCCAGGTGCCGGAGACGCCCTGCACCTCGGCCTGACCGCCCAACTGCCCCTCGGTGCCCACCTCGCGGGCGACGCGGGTGACCTCCTCCGCGAACGAGGACAGCTGGTCCACCATGGTGTTGAGGGTGTTCTTCAGCTCCAGGATCTCGCCGCGCGCATCGACGTCGATCTTCTGCGAGAGGTCACCGCGCGCGACCGCGGTCGCCACCTGGGCGATATTGCGGACCTGGGCGGTCAGATTGCCCGCCATACCGTTCACCGAATCGGTCAGATCGCGCCATACGCCCGCCACACCGGGCACCTGCGCCTGACCGCCCAGGCGGCCGTCCGTACCCACTTCGCGAGCGACCCGGGTCACCTGCTGGGCGAAGTCCGAGAGCTGGTCGACCATCGTGTTGATGGTGTTCTTGAGCTCGAGGATCTCGCCGCGCGCGTCCACCTCGATCTTCTGCGACAGATCGCCGCGGGCGACGGCGGTGGTCACCTGGGCGATCCCGCGCACCTGCGAGGTCAGGTTCCCCGCCATGGAGTTGACGGAGTCGGTCAGGTCCTTCCAGGTGCCGCTGACGCCGTCCACCCGGGCCTGGCCGCCCAGCCGGCCTTCGGTGCCCACGTCCCGCGCCATCCGCGTGACCTGGTCGGCGAAGGAGGAAAGCTGATCCACCATGGTGTTCACGGTGTTCTTCAACTGGAGCATCTCACCGGAGACATCGACGGTGACCTTCTGCGACAGATCGCCGTTCGCCACCGCCGTCGTCACCTGCGCGATATTGCGCACCTGGCCGGTGAGGTTACGGAAGGCGGTGTTCACCGAATCGGTGAGGTCCTTCCACGTCCCCGCCGCGCCCGGCACCTGTGCCTGGCCGCCCAGTTCACCCTCGACACCGATCTCCCGGGCCACCCGGGTCACCTCGGCGCCGAAGGACTGGAGCTGGTCGACCATCGTGTTGACGGTGTTCTTCAGCTCCAGCATCTCGCCGGCCACATCCACGGTGACCTTCTGCGACAGATCGCCGTTCGCCACCGCCGTCGTCACCTGCGCGATGTCCCGCACCTGCGCGGTGAGATTGCGGAACGCGGTGTTCACCGAATCGGTGAGATCCTTCCACGTCCCCGCCGCACCCGGCACCTGTGCCTGACCGCCGAGCAGTCCGTCGGCCCCGACCTCGCTGGCGACCCGCGTCACCTCGTCGGCGAAGGTGCGCAGCGTCTCGGTCATCGTGTTGATCGTGTCGGCCAGCTGCGCGACTTCGCCGCGTGCGCTCACCGTCACCTTCTGCGACAGATCGCCGTTGGCGACCGCGGTCGTCACCTGGGCGATCCCACGCACCTGGGCGGTGAGGTTCCCGGCCATCAGATTGACCGAGTCCGTCAGGTCCTTCCACACCCCGGCGACCCCGGGCACCTTCGCCTGGCCGCCGAGTTCACCCTCGGTGCCCACCTCACGGGCGACTCTGGTCACCTCGGCGGCGAACGAGGACAGCTGGTCCACCATCGTGTTGACGGTGTTCTTCAGCTCGAGCATCTCCCCGGACACATGGACCGTGACCTTCCGGGAGAGATCGCCCTTGGCCACCGCCGTGGTCACCAGCGCGATGTCCCGCACCTGAGCGGTGAGCCGGGAGGCCATCGTGTTGACGGACTCCGTGAGGTCCTTCCACGAACCGGACATTCCGCGCACCCGGGCCTGGCCGCCCAGCTTGCCCTCGGTACCGACCTCGCTGGCGACCCTGGTCACCTCGTCGGTGAACGCCGACAGCTGGTCCACCAGCCCGTTGACGGTACGTCCCACCTTCAGGAACTCACCGCGCAGCGGATGCGCCGAACCGTCGGCGCCCTGCGCCCGCAGATCCATACGCTGCTCGAGGTCGCCCTCGGCGACCGCCGACAGCACCCGTCCCACCTCGGACACCGGCCGCACAAGATCGTCCACCAAAGCGTTGGACGCGTCAATGGCCGCCGCCCACTGCCCCTCGCAGGCGCCCGTCTCCAGCCGCTCGGTGAGCTTGCCCTCGCGGCCGACCACCCGCCGCACCCGGGTCAATTCGCCAGTGAGCTGGAGATTGCGGTCCGCGACCTCGTTGAAGACCGCGGCGATCTCGGACATGACCCCGTCGCCCGAGACCGTCAGACGCTTGCGGAAGTTGCCGTCCCGCATCGCCGTCATGGCGGTCAGCAGTCGATTCAGGGCAGCTGTCTCCACCTCGGTCGTCCCATTGCTGCGGGACCGTCCGCCTTTCGCGCGCGTATTCGTGCCCCGCGCCGCTGCGCCAGACTCCACCGTGTCCCTCCCGCAGGGTTGACCATCCTCGTCGGGTTCCTCTTCCAGCTTGCCCAGTGTTTCACCATGGTCCAACCAGGCCATAACAGTTCGGCAGCATCGCACACCGCGGACAGCACACTCTGGGGTGGAATCAGTGACGACCGGCATTCGCGAGCGCGGTGGAGGTAAGTAACCTGGCATCCGGCCAGGGCATCGGAGGGGCGCTGCGACATGGGTGAGCAGATCGCCGAGACACTTATGAGGAGACCTGTGATCACCGCGCGGGCAGCCGCCACCTTCGAGCCGGTCGGCCGCTCGGTCGCCGCCGCCCGCACGTTCGTCCGGGACACGCTGCAAGGATGGGGCCTCACCGACATCGTCGACGACGCCGTTGTCCTCACCAGTGAACTGGTCACCAACGCGGTCGTCCACGCCGGTACGACCGCCGACGTGGAATGCGTCCGCGCGGACACCGGCGTACGCGTCGAGGTCGCCGACCGGTACCCGGAGCGGGAGCTTCCGGTGCAGAGCAACGGCGGCCACCACTTCGGAAGCCCCGATAGCGAAGGCGGCCGCGGTCTGCTACTCTGCGCGGCCCTCGCGGCACGCTGGGGAGTCGAGTACACGGCCACCCACAAGCAGGTCTGGTTCCAGCTCGACTTCCCCGACCGCCCGGCCGGCACCCGCGCCGCGGGCCCCGCACTGCCCTCCAGCGCCCTGCCCCTCACCGACGCCCGGATCCGGGTCGCCGTGGTCCAGGTCGACAGCGGCGCCCTCATCAGCGCCTGGAACGACGACGCCCAGGAGCTGTTCGGCTACGCCCCGGAGCAGGTCATCGGCAAGCCGCTGACCGACCTCGCGGCCTGGCCGCACACCCCCGGCACCGGCACCGGCGTCGCCGAGGCCCTCCAGCTCTCCCGCTGGGAGGGCTCGTACGGCATCCGCGGCGCCGACGGCCGCGTCTCCCCCGTCTACGCCTCGCATCTGCGCATCCGCGACGCCCAGGGCGACCCGTCCACCGTCTGTCTGCTGGTGCGGGACCACGAGCGCGCCGTCCTCCAGAGCCCGCTGCGCGCGGTGGCGCCCGACAGCGGCGAATCCACCGAACGCGGTCCGGCCTCCGACGCCTTCGAGGTCTTCATCGGCTCACCGGCCCCCGACGACCTCGACGGTCTGCTCCAGCGCACCGTCGAGCGGGCCCGCGACATGCTCGACGGGGACGCCGCCTATCTGCTGCTCGCCACCGACGACGAAACCGAGCTGGAGGTCCGCGCCTCGACCGGGCTGCCCTCCGCCCGCCAGCGCTTCGCCCGCGTCCCCGTCGAAGCCGGCACCGGCCGCTACGGATCGGCGCGGATGCCCGCCGTCCACGAGGACCTGTCGGCGCTGCCCGGCGCCGTCCCGCTCCTGGTCAACACCGGGATGCGGTCGGTCGTCACGGTCCCGCTCAAGGTCGAGGGACGGCTCACCGGCTCGCTCGGCGTCGCCGCCGAGGCCCCCGGCCGGTACAGCAACGAGGAAGCGCTGAGACTCCAGTTCGCCGCCGACCGCATCGCGCTCGCCGTCGAACGGGCCCGCCTCACCGAGCTCGAGCGGCTGCGCCGTGGCTCGCTGTCCTTCCTCGTCGAGGCGTCCGACCTGCTCGCGGGCACTCTGGACCGCGACCAGACCCTGGCGCTGATGGCACAGATGACGGTCCCCACCCTCGCCAGCTGGTGCGCCGTCTACACCGTCGCCGACCAGGTCTCCGAACCCGAGCTCTCCTACGTCCTGCACGAGGACGAGGATCGCATCGACGGCCTCAAGGCCCTGCTGACGAAGATCGATCCGCCGGAGCAGGTGCCCACCGGCGGCGCCCGCAGCTGGTCCGGCCCGTACGACGCCGCCCACGCCGCGGCCCTGCGGACCTCGCTGCGCAGCCTCAGCCTCGGCGACTCCGCCCGCCCCTCCTCCGGCCCCGGCGCCTCCCTGGCGACCGCGTCCGCGGTGGGTGGCGAGACGGTCGTACTGCCCCTGGTGGCCCGGAACCGCGTGATCGGCATGCTGACCCTCGGCAAGCCCACCGACGAGCACTTCCGCCAGGAGAACCTGGAGCTCGCCGAGGACCTCTCCCGGCGGGCCGCGCTCGCCCTGGACAACGCCCGGCTGTACTCGGAGCGCACCGCCATCAGCCAGTCCCTCCAGCGCAGCCTGCTGCCTCCGGAGCAGCCCGAGGTCCCCGGTGTCGAGGTCGAGGTGATCTACCGCGCCGCGGGTGAGGGCAACGAGGTCGGTGGTGACTTCTACGACCTCTTCCCGATCCGCGACGGCGCCTACGGCTTCGCCATCGGCGACGTCTGCGGCACCGGCCCGGAAGCCGCCGCGGTGACCGGCCTGGCCCGGCACGCGCTGCGGCTGCTCGCCCGCGAAGGCTTCGGCGGTCCCGCGGTGCTGGAGCGGCTCAACGCGGCCATCCTCGACGAGGGCGCCCGCAGCCGCTTCCTGACCCTGCTCTACGGGGAGTTGTGGCCGCAGCACGACGGCAGCGCCGTCCTCAAGGTCGTCTGCGCCGGACACCCGCTGCCGCTGCGGCTCCGCCAGGACGGCAGCGTCGAGGCGGCCGCCGAACCGCAGCCGCTGCTCGGCGTCATGGAGGACCTGGAGCTGTACGAGCAGACCATCACCCTCGACCCGGGCGACGTCCTGCTGTGCGTCACCGACGGGGTCACCGAGCGACGCGAGGGCACCAGGATGCTCGGCGACGAGGGCCTCACCGATGTCCTCACCACCTGCACAGGGCTCACCGCGGGCGCGGTGGCCGCGCGGGTGCTGCGGGCCGTCGAGCGCTTCGCGGCGGAGCCGCCGTCCGACGACATGGCGATCCTGGCGATGCGCATCCCCGAGCCGCACGACATCTGACGGGAGGCGGGGACGAGACGGCTTGCCCCCGCCCCCGTCCAAGACCCTGGAGCCGAACACGACGAAGGCCCCCGCCACTTGGCGGGGGCCTTCTGCTGGAGCCCCAATACGGAATCGAACCGTAGACCTTCTCCTTACCATGGAGACGCTCTGCCGACTGAGCTATTGGGGCGCGGCAACGAGATAGATCCTACCCGAACTCGAGTGCGCTCCCGACCACCCCACCCCGGTCGCTCAGGCAGCCGACTGCAACAGTCCTCCGAGCGCGTTGCAGGCCGAGACCACCCGCTGCAACTCCCGCCGCGACATGGCCGGATCAACGGGCAGCGCCAGGCATTCGTCGGCCGCCCGCTCGGTCTCCGCGAGCCACAGATCGCGCCGGAAGCGCGCGGTGCGGTGTGCGGGCGTCTGGACCGGTACGTGGCAGACGACGCCGCGAGAACGCAGCGTACGGGCGAAGGCGTCGCGGTCCGGGCGGCCATTGCCGGGTACCCGCACCACGTACTGCTGGTAGGTGTGTTCCACTCCCTGCCGCACGGCGGGCGTGATGACCCCGCGCAGCTTTCCGTCCAGATAGGCCGCGTTCGCCTGCCGGCGCAGAATCTCCCCGGCGGGATCGGGATGCGCCCCGTAGCCGACGATCTGAACGCCGTGCCGCCGGCCCAGCGCGGTGAGACCGGCCATGTCGGCCGGGTGTCCGAAAGTGTGTACAGCCACAACGGCCGCGGTCCGGGGCGTGATCGCCTCGGTCACCGCGGCGGGATCTATGCAGAAGGTCTCGGCGTCGATGTCCACGAAGACCGGCCTCGCGCCGGCCAACAGCACCGCTTCCGCCGCTTCGGGAGTGCCGTAGGACGGCACGATCACCTCGTCGCCCGGCCGGATGCCCAGCCGGGTCAACTCACGCCACAGCTCATCCGTAGGAGTGCCCATGGCTTGCATCGTGCCCACGCAACATGAACACCGCGTGACCCGCAACACAACAAAAGAGAGCCCTATCAGGAACCGAAGTTCCCGATAGGGCTCTCTCACAATTTGTTCGGCGGCGTCCTACTCTCCCACAGGGTCCCCCCTGCAGTACCATCGGCGCTGAAAGGCTTAGCTTCCGGGTTCGGAATGTAACCGGGCGTTTCCCTAACGCAATGACCACCGAAACACTATAAAGTTGAACCGGAAAATTCGACACGGTTCATTACTTCAGAACCAACACAGTGGACGCGAGCAACTGAGGACAAGCCCTCGGCCTATTAGTACCAGTCAACTCCACCGGTCACCCGGCTTCCATATCTGGCCTATCAACCCAGTCGTCTACTGGGAGCCTTACCCTCTCAAGGAGGTGGGAGCCCTCATCTCGAAGCAGGCTTCCCGCTTAGATGCTTTCAGCGGTTATCCCTCCCGAACGTAGCCAACCAGCCATGCCCTTGGCAGGACAACTGGCACACCAGAGGTTCGTCCGTCCCGGTCCTCTCGTACTAGGGACAGCCCTTCTCAAGACTCCTACGCGCACAGCGGATAGGGACCGAACTGTCTCACGACGTTCTAAACCCAGCTCGCGTACCGCTTTAATGGGCGAACAGCCCAACCCTTGGGACCGACTCCAGCCCCAGGATGCGACGAGCCGACATCGAGGTGCCAAACCATCCCGTCGATATGGACTCTTGGGGAAGATCAGCCTGTTATCCCCGGGGTACCTTTTATCCGTTGAGCGACGGCGCTTCCACAAGCCACCGCCGGATCACTAGTCCCGACTTTCGTCCCTGCTCGACCCGTCAGTCTCACAGTCAAGCTCCCTTGTGCACTTACACTCAACACCTGATTGCCAACCAGGCTGAGGGAACCTTTGGGCGCCTCCGTTACCCTTTAGGAGGCAACCGCCCCAGTTAAACTACCCACCAGACACTGTCCCTGATCCGGATCACGGACCCAGGTTAGACATCCAGCACGACCAGAGTGGTATTTCAACAACGACTCCACACTGACTGGCGTCAGCGCTTCACAGTCTCCCACCTATCCTACACAAGCCGAACCGAACACCAATATCAAGCTATAGTAAAGGTCCCGGGGTCTTTCCGTCCTGCTGCGCGAAACGAGCATCTTTACTCGTAATGCAATTTCACCGGGCCTATGGTTGAGACAGTCGAGAAGTCGTTACGCCATTCGTGCAGGTCGGAACTTACCCGACAAGGAATTTCGCTACCTTAGGATGGTTATAGTTACCACCGCCGTTTACTGGCGCTTAAGTTCTCAGCTTCGCCAACCCGAAGGTCGACTAACCGGTCCCCTTAACGTTCCAGCACCGGGCAGGCGTCAGTCCGTATACATCGCCTTACGGCTTCGCACGGACCTGTGTTTTTAGTAAACAGTCGCTTCTCGCTGGTCTCTGCGGCCACCACCAGCTCCGGAGGTAAACTCCATCACCAGCAATGGCCCCCCTTCTCCCGAAGTTACGGGGGCATTTTGCCGAGTTCCTTAACCATAGTTCACCCGAACGCCTCGGTATTCTCTACCTGACCACCTGAGTCGGTTTAGGGTACGGGCCGCCATGAAACTCGCTAGAGGCTTTTCTCGACAGCATAGGATCATCCACTTCACCACAATCGGCTCGGCATCAGGTCTCAGCCCTATATGTGCGACGGATTTACCTACCGCACGGCCTACACCCTTACCCCGGGACAACCACCGCCCGGGCTGGACTACCTTCCTGCGTCACCCCATCACTTACCTACTACCACCTAGGGTCAGCGGCTCCACCACTCCCCCTCACTCCGAAGAGATCAGAGGCGGCTTCACGGCCTTAGCATCAGAGGATTCGATATTGGACGCTTCAAAGCGGGTACCGGAATATCAACCGGTTGTCCATCGACTACGCCTGTCGGCCTCGCCTTAGGTCCCGACTTACCCTGGGCAGATCAGCTTGACCCAGGAACCCTTAGTCAATCGGCGCACACGTTTCCCACGTGTGTATCGCTACTCATGCCTGCATTCTCACTCGTGAACCATCCACAACTCGCTTACACGGCTGCTTCACCCGGCACACGACGCTCCCCTACCCAACCCAGCCCCCGTTAGGGGTACATGCTGGATTGACACGACTTCGGCGGTATACTTGAGCCCCGCTACATTGTCGGCGCGGAATCACTTGACCAGTGAGCTATTACGCACTCTTTCAAGGATGGCTGCTTCTAAGCCAACCTCCTGGTTGTCTCTGCGACTCCACATCCTTTCCCACTTAGCATACGCTTAGGGGCCTTAGTCGATGCTCTGGGCTGTTTCCCTCTCGACCATGGAGCTTATCCCCCACAGTCTCACTGCCGCGCTCTCACTTACCGGCATTCGGAGTTTGGCTAAGGTCAGTAACCCGGTAGGGCCCATCGCCTATCCAGTGCTCTACCTCCGGCAAGAAACACACGACGCTGCACCTAAATGCATTTCGGGGAGAACCAGCTATCACGGAGTTTGATTGGCCTTTCACCCCTAACCACAGGTCATCCCCCAGGTTTTCAACCCTGGTGGGTTCGGTCCTCCACGAAGTCTTACCTCCGCTTCAACCTGCCCATGGCTAGATCACTCCGCTTCGGGTCTTGAGCGTGCTACTCAACCGCCCTATTCGGACTCGCTTTCGCTACGGCTTCCCCACACGGGTTAACCTCGCAACACACCGCAAACTCGCAGGCTCATTCTTCAAAAGGCACGCAGTCACGACGCAGAGACAAGTCTCTGCGCGACGCTCCCACGGCTTGTAGGCACACGGTTTCAGGTACTATTTCACTCCGCTCCCGCGGTACTTTTCACCATTCCCTCACGGTACTATCCGCTATCGGTCACCAGGGAATATTTAGGCTTAGCGGGTGGTCCCGCCAGATTCACACGGGATTTCTCGGGCCCCGTGCTACTTGGGTGGTTCTCAAGCAAGTTGCCGACATTTCAGCTACGGGGGTCTTACCCTCTACGCCGGGCCTTTCGCATGCCCTTCGCCTACATCAACAATTTCTGACTCACCGACCGGCCGGCAGACCGATCAAGAGAACTCCCACAACCCCGCATGCGCAACCCCTGCCGGGTATCACACACATACGGTTTGGCCTCATCCAGTTTCGCTCGCCACTACTCCCGGAATCACGGTTGTTTTCTCTTCCTGCGGGTACTGAGATGTTTCACTTCCCCGCGTTCCCTCCACACTGCCTATGTGTTCAGCAGCGGGTGACAGCCCATGACGACTGCCGGGTTTCCCCATTCGGACACCCCCGGATCAAAGCTCGGTTGACAGCTCCCCGGGGCCTATCGCGGCCTCCCACGTCCTTCATCGGTTCCTGGTGCCAAGGCATCCACCGTGCGCCCTTAAAAACTTGGCCACAGATGCTCGCGTCCACTGTGCAGTTCTCAAATAACGACCCGTGACCCGTCACCCACACCACACGGCATGGAACACCGGGACCGGCCGAAGGACAAACCCCTTACGAGTCCGTACCCTCAGACACCCAACAGCGTGCCCGACACCCCTCATCCGCTTGACCCCGCGTTCCACGCCCCCGAAGAGGCAGTACTAGCAGACAGCTTCCGAAACAATGCCGAGTAGTCAACGTTCCACCCATGAGCAACCGTGCAAGACACTTGCTTGCAGTCGGCTATGTGCTCCTTAGAAAGGAGGTGATCCAGCCGCACCTTCCGGTACGGCTACCTTGTTACGACTTCGTCCCAATCGCCAGTCCCACCTTCGACGATTCCCTCCCACAAGGGGTTGGGCCACCGGCTTCGGGTGTTACCGACTTTCGTGACGTGACGGGCGGTGTGTACAAGGCCCGGGAACGTATTCACCGCAGCAATGCTGATCTGCGATTACTAGCGACTCCGACTTCATGGGGTCGAGTTGCAGACCCCAATCCGAACTGAGACCGGCTTTTTGAGATTCGCTCCACCTCGCGGCTTCGCAGCTCATTGTACCGGCCATTGTAGCACGTGTGCAGCCCAAGACATAAGGGGCATGATGACTTGACGTCGTCCCCACCTTCCTCCGAGTTGACCCCGGCAGTCTCCTGTGAGTCCCCATCACCCCGAAGGGCATGCTGGCAACACAGAACAAGGGTTGCGCTCGTTGCGGGACTTAACCCAACATCTCACGACACGAGCTGACGACAGCCATGCACCACCTGTACACCGACCACAAGGGGGCACCCATCTCTGGATGTTTCCGGTGTATGTCAAGCCTTGGTAAGGTTCTTCGCGTTGCGTCGAATTAAGCCACATGCTCCGCCGCTTGTGCGGGCCCCCGTCAATTCCTTTGAGTTTTAGCCTTGCGGCCGTACTCCCCAGGCGGGGAACTTAATGCGTTAGCTGCGGCACGGACAACGTGGAATGTCGCCCACACCTAGTTCCCAACGTTTACGGCGTGGACTACCAGGGTATCTAATCCTGTTCGCTCCCCACGCTTTCGCTCCTCAGCGTCAGTATCGGCCCAGAGATCCGCCTTCGCCACCGGTGTTCCTCCTGATATCTGCGCATTTCACCGCTACACCAGGAATTCCGATCTCCCCTACCGAACTCTAGCCTGCCCGTATCGAATGCAGACCCGGGGTTAAGCCCCGGGCTTTCACATCCGACGCGACAAGCCGCCTACGAGCTCTTTACGCCCAATAATTCCGGACAACGCTCGCGCCCTACGTATTACCGCGGCTGCTGGCACGTAGTTAGCCGGCGCTTCTTCTGCAGGTACCGTCACTTGCGCTTCTTCCCTGCTGAAAGAGGTTTACAACCCGAAGGCCGTCATCCCTCACGCGGCGTCGCTGCATCAGGCTTTCGCCCATTGTGCAATATTCCCCACTGCTGCCTCCCGTAGGAGTCTGGGCCGTGTCTCAGTCCCAGTGTGGCCGGTCGCCCTCTCAGGCCGGCTACCCGTCGTCGCCTTGGTAGGCCATCACCCCACCAACAAGCTGATAGGCCGCGGGCTCATCCTGCACCGCCGGAGCTTTCCACCACCAGACCATGCGGTCGGTGGTCATATCCGGTATTAGACCCCGTTTCCAGGGCTTGTCCCAGAGTGCAGGGCAGATTGCCCACGTGTTACTCACCCGTTCGCCACTAATCCCCGGCCGAAACCGGTTCATCGTTCGACTTGCATGTGTTAAGCACGCCGCCAGCGTTCGTCCTGAGCCAGGATCAAACTCTCCGTGAATGCTTCCGGGATATCCCGGCAACACTGCACGAGAGCGGAACCACCGGAGGAATAGTCCGATGGTTCACAGCGTCCTCGCTGTGTGTTTTTCAAAGGAACCTCGTCCACGAGTGGACGGGGTATCAACATATCTGGCGTTGACTTTTGGCACGCTGTTGAGTTCTCAAGGAACGGACGCTTCCTTCGAAACCGTTTCACCGGTTTCTCCGGGCGCTTCCCTTCGTTGTTTCCAACCTTACCAGATCCGTGTTCCGGTCCGTTTCCGAACCGAATTCCGATTCTGGTGGCCGTTGGAGGGCCTTCCCTTTCGGTGTTCTCGACTTTATCAGAATTCTCTGAGCCGATTTTCCACCTCCGCCTCGGGCTCCTCCGGAGGGCCATGGGCGCTCCGGGTTCCCCCGTTGGCGGAGCCGTAAACGTACTGGAGCGGGGCTCCTCGATGCAAATCGAGGAGCCCCGCTCGCTGTTCAGCGCCGCACCGGTGCTGAGGGTGTGTCAGACCTCGACCACGATGGGGAGGATCATGGGGCGGCGGCGGTAGCTGTCGGACACCCACTTGCCCATCGCGCGGCGTACGAGCTGCTGGAGCTGGTGGGTGTCGGCGACTCCGTCGGAGGCGCTCTTGGCCAGGGCGTCTTCGATCTTCGGGAGGACGGCCGAGAACGCGGCGTCCTCGATACCGGAGCCCCGGGCCTGGATGTGCGGCCCGCCCACGATCTTGCCGGTCGTGCTGTCGACGACGACGAACACCGAGATGATGCCCTCCTCGCCGAGGATGCGGCGGTCCTTCAGCGAGGTTTCGGTGACATCGCCGACCGTGAGGCCGTCCACATAGACGTATCCGGCCTGGACCTTGCCGACGATCTTGGCGGTGCCGTCGACGAGGTCGACCACCACACCGTCCTCGGCAATGACACAACGGTTCTTCGGAACGCCGGTCAGGGCGCCCAGTTCGGCGTTGGCCCGCAGATGACGCCACTCGCCGTGCACCGGCATCAGGTTCCGGGGCTTGCAGATGTTGTAGAAGTACAGCAGTTCCCCGGCCGAGGCATGGCCGGAGACATGGACCTTGGCGTTGCCCTTGTGGACAACGTTGGCACCCCAGCGGGTCAGACCGTTGATGACCCGGTAGACCGCGTTCTCATTGCCCGGGATCAGCGATGACGCGAGGATCACCGTGTCGCCCGGGACGATCCGGATCTGGTGATCGCGGTTGGCCATCCGGGACAGCGCTGCCATCGGCTCGCCCTGGGAGCCGGTGCAGACGAGCACCACCTCGTCGTCCGGGAGGTCGTCGAGCGCCTTCACATCGACGACAAGGCCGGCCGGGACCCGCAGATAGCCGAGGTCGCGCGCGATGCCCATGTTCCGGACCATCGAACGGCCGACGAAGGCGACCCGGCGTCCGTACTCATGGGCCGCGTCGAGGATCTGCTGGATGCGGTGCACATGGCTGGCGAAGCTGGCGACGATGATGCGCTTCTGGGCGTTGGCGAACACCTGGCGCAGCACGTTCGAGATATCGCGCTCGGGCGGGACGAAGCCGGGGACCTCGGCGTTGGTGGAGTCCACCAGCAACAGGTCGATGCCCTCCTCGCCCAGCTTGGCGAAGGCAGGCAGATCGGTCAGCCGGCCGTCCAGCGGGAGCTGGTCCATCTTGAAGTCGCCGGTGTGCACGGCCATACCGGCCGGGGTGCGGATGGCGACCGCGAGGGCGTCCGGGATGGAATGGTTGACCGCGATGAACTCGCACTCGAAGGGCCCGATGCGCTCGCGGTGCCCCTCCTCGACCTCGAGGGTGTACGGACGGATCCGGTGCTCCTGGAGCTTGGCCTCGATCAGGGCGAGGGTCAGCTTGGAGCCGATCAGCGGGATGTCCGGCTTCTCGCGGAGCAGGAAGGGGACACCGCCGATGTGGTCCTCGTGGCCGTGGGTGAGCACGATGCCGTCGATGTCGTCGAGACGGTCCCGGATGGAGGTGAAGTCCGGCAGGATCAGGTCGACTCCGGGCTGCTCCTCCTCGGGGAAGAGCACTCCGCAGTCGACGATCAGCAGCCGGCCGCCGTACTCGAAGACCGTCATATTGCGGCCGATCTCGCCGAGGCCGCCGAGCGGGGTGACCCGCAGACCGCCCTCGGGGAGCTTCGGCGGGGGGCCGAGCTCAGGATGCGGATGACTCAAAAGACTCTCCTCACCACACACGCCACATGCCCCAGGGGCACATGGCGCGCGTGACATTCGTGCACTTGCTGATGTGTCTGTATGCAGTTGTGAAGTATGAAGGTGTGACTGTCGCGTCTTTGATTAGAGCTGTACCCCGCCAGCGGCAAGATCGCGCCTGAGCTGTTCCGTTTCCTCGGGGGTGAGGTCGACAAGCGGCAGCCGCAGCGGCCCCGCGGGCAGGCCCTGGAGAGCCAGCGCGGCCTTTGTCGTGATGACGCCCTGGGTGCGGAACATCCCGGTGAAGACCGGGAGCAGCTGCTGATGGATCTCTGTTGCCTTCGCGACGTCGCCCGCGAGATGGGCTTCGAGCATCGCGCGCAGCTCGGGGCTGACGAGGTGCCCGACAACGGAGACGAAGCCGACCGCGCCGACCGACAGCAGCGGGAGGTTCAGCATGTCGTCGCCGGAGTACCAGGCCAGGCGCGAGCGGGCGATGGCCCAGCTGGCGCGGCCGAGGTCGCCCTTGGCGTCCTTGTTGGCGACGATGCGCGGGTGCTCGGCGAGCCGGACGATGGTCTCGGTGCTGATCGGGACGCCGCTGCGGCCGGGGATGTCATAGAGCATGACCGGCAGCCCGGTGGCATCGGCGATGGCGGTGAAGTGGCGGAGGATGCCCTCCTGCGGAGGCTTGCTGTAGTACGGCGTGACCGCCAGCAGGCCATGGGCGCCCGCCTGCTCGGCCGCGCGGGCGAGCTCGAGGCTGTGCGCGGTGTCGTTGGTGCTGGCACCGGCCACGACATGGGCGCGGTCGCCGACCGCCTCCACCACGGCTCGTACGAGCTGGGCTTTCTCCACATCGCTGGTGGTGGGGGACTCGCCGGTGGTGCCGTTGACGATCAGGCCGTCATTGCCGGCGTCCACCAGGTGGGCGGCGAGTCGCTGGGCGCCGTCGAGGTCGAGCGTGCCGTCCGAAGTGAATGGCGTGACCATGGCGGTCAGCACCCGCCCGAAAGGCGTCTGCGATGTGGAAGTCGGTGCCATGGGCCCCACGCTACTCGTAGCGCGCCCCCCATTGCTCCCTCGGGGCGGTGGACGGAGCGAAGAGTTGGGACCCGGCACTGCCTGCTCGGGGGTTCAAGCAGTGCCGGGCCCGTTTGTTCAGCCTAGATGAACTTCTCGAAACGCCGCAATACGGACACTTCGCTCCGGTGACGGGGCGAAGCGGCCAGGATCCGGCGTCATGGCGACGGGTCCTAGTTAGGGGGCAACCCGGCCGTTGGCGTTGAAGGCCGCATGCGTCAGCGGCATCAGCCGGGCCCAGTGCTCCTCCATCAGCTCCCCGACCATCTCGATCTCGCGCTGCGGGAAGGTCGGCACGGTGGCCTGCTCATGCTGGGTGCGCAGCCCCAGGAAGTGCATCAGCGAGCGGGCGTTGCAGGTGGCGTACATCGAGGAGAACAGGCCCACCGGGAGCACCGAGCGGGCCACCTCACGGGCGACCCCGGCGTTCAGCATCTCCTGGTACGCCTCGTACGCGTGGCGGTACGCGTCCTCCATCACCCGGCCGGTCAGCTCGTGCTGCGCCTGGGTGCCCTCGACGAACTCGTACTTCCCCGGGCGGCCCTGCTGGACCAGCTTGCGGGCCTCCCCCGGGATGTAGAACACCGGCTGGAGCTGCCGGTAGCGGCCGGACTCCTCGTTGTACGACCAGCCCACGCGGTGCCGCATGAACTCGCGGAAGACGAAGATCGGTGCGCTGATGAAGAACGTCATCGAGTTGTGCTCGAAGGGGCTGCCGTGGCGGTCCCGCATCAGGAAGTTGATCAGCCCCTTGGACCGCTCCGGGTCCTTGGTGAGCTCGTCGAGGGACTGCTCCCCCGCGGTGGACACCCGCGCGGCCCACAGGACGTCGGAGTCAGCGGCGCTGTGCTTGACCAGCTCAACGGTCACATCGCTGCGGTACTCGGGCTTCTCGGTCTCGGCGGGGCTCTCGGTCACCGACGGGTCCTTCCGTATTGCGTCGCTCGGGGCGGGCCCAGCTTACGGGCCGCCGCCGACAGTTCCGTGCCGCGCGCATCCGGCGGACCGAGCGGAAAAATCTTGAATGAAGTTGTCGAAACAGGGCACCTCGGGCCTCGTTCATGCGTCCTATCGATCAGAAGTACCCAAGCTCGAGGTTCCAAGGAGAGCCCGCACATGTCCCGCCGGCGAGAGTCCGTGCCGTTCGCCTTCGTCTCCGAAGCCGACCGTTTCCGCAGTAATGTCACCCCACCCGCCCGCCCTCGCGCCACACCGTCCCAGATCGCCGGCCGCACCCTGATCGGACTGACGATCGTCGCCGGTTTCATCGGCTCGCTGATGTTCGGCATGCCCGCTCTGGACGCCCAGTCCCATCCCACCAGCCAGACCCAGCAGTCGGAGGCGTCGGACGGGCGCTGACCCGCTGAGATAGCCTCACCCAGCACAGGCCCATCCGGACGTGTGTGTGAGTGAGGACCTCTCGTGCCCCTGCCCTTCCTGACTGCCGACCGCGCCCTGGACGACGAAACGGGCGGCGCACCGGACGATTCCGCGTACGAGGACCTGAACCGGTGGCGCCGCCCGTACCGTCCGGGCCCCTGGCGGGTCGGCGGAGCAGCGCTGCTGCTCCTGCTGGCCTCGTACATACTCTTCTCCGCGATGATCATCGCGATGGCGGGATCGCTGCCCGCCGCCGGAATCTGTGTCGCCGTGGCCGCCCTGGTGATCGTGTTCGCCGTACGGGTGGTGCACTCCGGTGTCCAGGTCAGCGCCCACGGCCTGCGTCACGTCGGCGTCTTCACCTCGACCACCGTGGCCTGGCCGCGGATCGCGGCCCTGCGCACGGCCCAGCAGCCGGTCCGCTGGCTGGGCCTGCCGCGCACCGTGCAGGGGCAGGCAGTGATCGCTCAGCCGACGGGCGGCGGTGCGGCCCGCATCCTGATCTCCAGCCACAGCGCCGACTTCCTGGCGCGCCCGGAAGGGTTCGACATGGCCGCCGACGCCATCGAGAGCTGGGCGGCGGCCTACCGCCCCTGACCGGACGGGCCCGGTGTCAACGGGCTCGTACCGGCCTGCCGTCGTGCAGCGCGATGGCACGCTGCATCGCCTTGCGGGCCCGCGGGACGTCCCGGGCGTCGTGGTAGGCAACCGCGAGCCGGAACCAGGAGCGCCAGTCGTCCGGGGACTCCTCGGTCTCGGCCCGCCGCTTGGCGAAGACCGCGTCCGCGGAGTCCCGGTCGATCCGCCCGCCCGGGGTGCGCTCCAGCTCGTCCACCGGAAGACCGCCCTCGGCCTCCAGCTCACGCGCCAGCCGGTCGGCGTTCCGCGCGAACTGCGTGGTCTGCCACAGGAACCAGGCGCCGATGAACGGCAGCACCAGCACCGCAAGCCCGAAGGCGATGGTGACCGGGGTGCCCTCCTTGATCAGCAGCACCCCGCGGCTGCCGACCAGGACGAAGTACACGACCAGGACGGCCGCGAGGACGAAATACGTGATCTTTGCGCGCACCGGTGGCCCTCAGTCCAGATCGAGGAAGTGTTCCAGGCCGAAGGTCAGGCCGGGGGTGGTCACCACGCGCCGCGCGCCGAGCAGGATGCCCGGCATGAAGCTGCTGTGGTGGGTGGAGTCATGGCGGATGGTGAGCGTCTCGCCCTCACCGCCGAGCAGGACCTCCTGATGGGCGAGGAGTCCACGCAGCCGCACCGAGTGCACCGGTACGCCGTCCACGTCGGCGCCCCGCGCCCCGTCCAGACCGGTGGCCGTGGCGTCCGGCGCGGGAGCGCAGCCCGCCTCCCGGCGGGCCTCGGCGATCAGCTGGGCGGTGCGGGCGGCGGTGCCGGAGGGGGCGTCCACCTTGTTGGGGTGGTGCAGCTCGATGACCTCGACCGACTCGAAGAACCGGGCGGCCTGGCGGGCGAACCGCATGGTGAGCACCGCGCCGATGGAAAAGTTCGGCGCGATGAGCACCCCGGTGCGGGGCGAGGCGTCGAGCCAGCCGCGCAGCCGCGCGAGGCGCTCGTCGGTCCAGCCGGTGGTGCCGACGACGCCGTGGATGCCGTGCCGGAGGCAGAACTCGAGGTTGTCCATGACCGAGCCGGGCTCGGTCAGCTCCACCGCGACCTCGGCGCCCGCGTCGGTCAGGGTCTGAAGCGAGTCACCGCGGCCGAGGGCGGCGACCAGCTCCATGTCCTCGGCGGCCTCGACGGCCCGTACGGCCTCGGAGCCGATCCGGCCCTTGGCACCGAGGACGGCCACGCGCAGCTTGCTCATCGTTTCTCTTCCTTCGGTTCCGGTGCGGCTAGGCGACGGTGTCGTCGAGGCGGGCCGCCTGCTTGTCCTTCAGCGGGCCGATGACGGACAGCGAAGGACGCCGTCCCAGTACATCGCGCGCCACCTCGCGCACCTCGTCGGGGGTGACCGCGGCCATCCGCGCGAGCATGTCGTCCACCGACATCTGCTCGCCCCAGCACAGCTCGCTCTTGCCGATGCGGTTCATCAGCGCGCCGGTGTCCTCCAGGCCCAGCACCGTGGAGCCGGAGAGCTGGCCGACGGCGCGCCGCAGCTCGTCGTCGGTGAGGCCGTGCTGGGCGACCTGGTCGAGCTCGTCGCGGCAGATCTTCAGCACGTCGTGCACCTGGCTGGGGCGGCAGCCCGCGTAGACGCCGAACAGTCCGCAGTCGGCGAAGCCGGAGGTGTACGAGTAGACGCTGTAGGCGAGTCCGCGCTTCTCCCGGACCTCCTGGAAGAGCCGGGAGCTCATACCGCCGCCGAGCGCCGCGTTGAGCACCCCGAGCGCCCAGCGCCGGTCGTCGGTGCGCGGGATGCCGGGCATGCCGAGGACGATGTGCGCCTGCTCGGTCTTGCGGTTCAGCAGCTCCACCCGGCCCGCGGCGCGGATCGTCCGGGAGCCGCCGCGCGGGGCGACCGGGACCGCGTCGTTACGGGTCAGGGCGCCCGCCTTCTCGAAGGCCCCGCGCACCTGGCGGACGACCGTGGCGTGGTCCACATTGCCCGCGGCGGCGACGACCAGATGGGTCGGGTCGTAGTGCTTCTTGTAGAAGCGGGCGATCTGGTCGCGGCCGAGGCCGTTGACGGTGTCGACGGTGCCCAGGACCGGGCGGCCGAGGGGGGTGTCACCGAGCATGGTGTGCGCGAAGAGGTCGTGCACACAGTCGCCCGGGTCGTCCTCGGTCATCGCGATCTCTTCGAGGACCACTCCGCGCTCGGCGTCCACGTCCGCGGCGTCGATCAGCGAGCCGGTCAGCATGTCGCAGACCACGTCTATGGCCAGCGGCAGATCGGTGTCGAGCACCCGCGCGTAGTAGCAGGTGTACTCCTTGGCGGTGAAGGCGTTCATCTCGCCGCCGACCGCGTCGATCGCGGAGGAGATGTCCAGCGCGCTGCGCCGCCGGGTGCCCTTGAAAAGCAGATGCTCCAGATAGTGGGTGGCGCCGTTGAGCGTGGGGGTCTCATCGCGCGAGCCGACGTGCGCCCAGATGCCGAAGGTGGCCGAGCGGACGGACGGAAGGGTTTCGGTGACGATGCGCAGGCCACCGGGGAGGGTCGTCCTGCGGACCGTTCCGATGCCGTTCTCGCCCTTGAGAAGCGTTTGGGTACGGGCGACGGCCCGCCCCTCCGAAGAGGGGCGGGCCGTCGTCACGTCTGCGCGGGACGTCACTTGGCGGCTTCGTCCTTCGCCTCGTCCTTGTCGTCTTCGCCTTCGATGACCGGGTGCAGCGAGAGCTTGCCCCGCTGGTCGATCTCGGCGATCTCGACCTGGACCTTGGAGCCGACCGCGAGCACGTCCTCGACGTTCTCCACGCGCTTGCCGCCGGCCAGCTTGCGGATCTGCGAGATGTGCAGCAGGCCGTCCTTGCCCGGGAGCAGGGAGACGAAGGCACCGAAGGTGGTGGTCTTCACGACCGTGCCCAGGTAGCGCTCGCCGACCTCGGGCATCGTCGGGTTGGCGATGCCGTTGATGGTGGCGCGGGCGGCCTCGGCGGCCGGGCCGTCGGCGGCACCGATGTAGATGGTGCCGTCGTCCTCGATGGTGATCTCGGCGCCGGTGTCCTCCTGGATCTGGTTGATCATCTTGCCCTTGGGGCCGATGACCTCACCGATCTTGTCCACCGGGATCTTGACGGTGATGATCCGCGGGGCGTTGGGGGACATCTCGTCCGGTGTGTCGATGGCCTCCATCATCACGTCGAGGATGTGCAGCCGGGCGTCGCGGGCCTGCTTGAGGGCCGCGGCCAGGACGGAGGCCGGGATGCCGTCCAGCTTGGTGTCCAGCTGGAGCGCGGTGACGAACTGCTTGGTACCGGCGACCTTGAAGTCCATGTCACCGAAGGCGTCCTCCGCACCGAGGATGTCGGTGAGGGTGACGTAGTGGGTCTCGCCGTCGATCTCCTGGGAGATCAGCCCCATGGCGATGCCCGCGACCGGGGCCTTCAGCGGCACACCGGCGTTCAGCAGCGACATGGTGGAGGCGCAGACCGAGCCCATGGAGGTCGAGCCGTTGGAGCCGAGCGCCTCGGAGACCTGACGGATGGCGTACGGGAACTCCTCGCGCGTCGGCAGCACCGGCAGCAGCGCCCGCTCGGCCAGCGCGCCGTGGCCGATCTCGCGGCGCTTGGGGGAGCCGACGCGGCCGGTCTCACCGGTGGAGTACGGCGGGAAGTTGTAGTTGTGCATGTAGCGGCGGCGCGTCTCGGGCGAGAGCGTGTCCAGCTGCTGCTCCATGCGGAGCATGTTCAGCGTGGTGACACCCAGGATCTGGGTCTCGCCGCGCTCGAACAGCGCCGAGCCGTGCACCCGCGGGATCGCCTCGACCTCGGCGGCGAGCGTACGGATGTCCGTGACGCCGCGGCCGTCGATGCGCTTCTTCTCCTTGATGACGCGCTCGCGCACCAGGGACTTGGTCAGCGAGCGGTACGCGGCGGAGATCTCCTTCTCGCGCCCCTCGAACTGCGGCAGCAGCTTCTCGGCGGCCAGGCCCTTGACCCGGTCCAGCTCGGTCTCGCGCTCCTGCTTGCCCGCGATGGTCAGCGCCTGGGACAGCTCGTCGCGGACGGCGGCGGTCAGCGCCTCCAGGACGTCGTCCTGGTAGTCCAGGAAGATCGGGAACTCGCCGGTGGGCTTGGCGGCCTTGGCGGCGAGGTCCGACTGGGCCTTGCACAGGACCTTGATGAACGGCTTCGCGGCCTCGAGGCCGGCCGCGACGATCTCCTCGGTCGGCGCCTCGGCGCCGTCCTTCACCAGCTGGATGGTCTGCTGGGTGGCCTCGGCCTCGACCATCATGATCGCGACGTCGCCGTCCTCCAGGACGCGACCGGCGACGACCATGTCGAAGACGGCGTCCTCCAGCTCGCTGTGGGTCGGGAAGGCGACCCACTGGCCCTTGATCAGGGCGACGCGGGTACCGCCGATCGGGCCCGAGAAGGGCAGGCCCGCGAGCTGGGTGGAGCAGGAGGCGGCGTTGATCGCGACCACGTCGTAGAGGTGGTCGGGGTTGAGCGCCATGATCGTCTCGACGACCTGGATCTCGTTGCGCAGGCCCTTCTTGAAGGACGGGCGCAGCGGGCGGTCGATCAGCCGGCAGGTGAGGATCGCGTCCTCGGAGGGGCGGCCCTCACGGCGGAAGAACGAACCGGGGATGCGACCCGCGGCGTACATCCGCTCCTCGACGTCCACCGTCAGCGGGAAGAAGTCGAGCTGGTCCTTGGGGTTCTTCGACGCGGTGGTCGCCGACAGCACCATGGTGTCGTCGTCCAGGTAGGCCACGGCGGAGCCGGCGGCCTGACGGGCCAGGCGGCCCGTCTCGAAACGGATGGTGCGGGTGCCGAAGGAGCCGTTGTCGATGACGGCCTCGGCGTAGTGGGTCTCGTTCTCCACCAGGGAATTCTCCTCTTCTGCGTCCCTCGTCCGTGTGACGGGGGACGGTGGTGGAGCAGCGCCCCGGGCCTGTTGTCCGGCGGCCGGGCCGGTCTTCGATCGAAGCCACCGGAATTGCCAGTTCCGGGAGCCACTACCGAGGACCGGCTCCTGTGGCGCCGGTACGGCGGAAATGAGGCGCTCCTCCTCGTTCGATATGGCGTTGTTGGGACCAGACTACAAAGCATCGGCCATCATCACGATGGCTGACCTGACTGGCATATACGGTGCGCAGCGGACAAAATACGCTGCGCACGGGAGGTGGCCGCCGCCGGGCGGCACGTACGGCAAAGGGAGCGGCCCCCAGTCCCGGGAACCGCTCCCTCCACGACGTCTTACTTGGCGCCCGCCGCACCACGGCGGATGCCGAGGCGCTCGACCAGCGCACGGAAGCGCGTGATGTCCTTCTTCGCCAGGTACTGGAGCAGGCGGCGGCGCTGGCCGACCAGCAGCAGCAGACCCCGGCGCGAGTGGTGGTCGTGCTTGTGGGTCTTGAGGTGCTCGGTCAGGTCGGAGATGCGACGCGAGAGCAGCGCGACCTGGACCTCGGGGGAACCGGTGTCGCCCTCCTTGGTGGCGAACTCGGCCATGATCTGCTTCTTCGTAGCGGCGTCGAGCGACACGCGGTACTCCTTGATTTGTCATTTCAGCCGCCGAGTGCCCCTGGTCGGTGTCTCAGGGGAGCTTCCGTGACTCGGGAGGCGGGGTCCGCTGGGCGCTGTCTCCAGATCCTCTGGGGAGGCTCCGGGGGCGCGTACACAAACGGCCGTCACACAGCGTACCAGCGTCCCCGGTGGGGCCGGACGCGGGGCCGGTCCGGACACCTGTGCTGTCCGGACTCCGGGCGGGTGGTGGCTCGTGGCCGGAGGACGGAGGCCGGAGGACGGAGGCCGGAGGACGGAGGCCGGAGGACTACAGGACCGGCATCGCGGTGAGCTGACCGACCTGGAGCAGGAACACCCGGTTGTCGGCTCCCGCCAGCCGCCAGGCGCCATCACTGCCCTGACTGTACGGCCAGGCGATCCTTCCCTCACGGGTATCGGCCGCGACGACTCCCCTGCGGCCGGTGGAGTCCACCACTGCCCACACGCTGCGGCCCTCGGCCACCGGAGGATCGAGCGGATGCACCTCGGGGCCGACGGTCACCGTCCACTCCGCCGCCCCGCTGTCCGCACGGCGAGCATGCAGATCGGTGCCGTCCACGGCGTACACGACTCCGTCGTGCAGGGCCGGAGCGCCCCAGCCGAGATCATCCGTAGCGGTGTGCGCCCACTTCCGCTCACCGGTCGCGAGCGTGAGCGCGGTCAGCGCCTCCCCTCCCAGGTAGACGGTGTCGCCATCGACGGCCGGGGCCACGGCGGTGGTTCCGTGCTTCCTGGGACCCCATGCCGTTCTCCCGCTCCGGGTGTCGAGGGCGACTGCCTGACCCTCGGAGCCGTGGACGACCAGCCGCCCCTTGGCCGCGGCACCAGCCGCGGGACGCCCGCCGCGCAGCTTCACCGGCGACCGGACCGTCCACACTGTGGAGCGCGTCGCCAGCGAGACGGCCCGCAGTCGTCCACCGCGGGTGGCGAGGAAGACGGCCTTGTCGTCCACCGCCAGCAGAGTGGCCGCGTCCGCGGGCGCCGCCGCCCAGCGCTCTTTGCCGTCCTCAGCGCTCAGTGCCCGTACGGCGCCATGGGTGTCGGCGATGAGCACGGTGTCGTTGGAGAGGACAAGCGGCCGTCCGGTCAACCCGGCCACGGTGGAGGTCCAGCGCTTGCCACCGTCGCGAACGCCATATGCGCGCAGCCGACGGCCCGTGGCTGCGACGACGACGAGGTCATGCACGGGCAGCGGGGTGATCTCGTCGTCAGGGTTCGAGACGCCCGTGTCCACCGGGCCCCAGAGCGACGTCGGCGCGCTCCCCTCCTGGTACTTCGCCAGCGGCTTCGCCGCCCATGGCCGTGTCTCCGCCTGTGAGGCGTCATGGTGCAGCAGCCACCAGGCGCCCGCCCCGCCCCCGGCCGCGAGCACCGCGCCGCCCGCCGCCAGCCCACCGATCAACCGTCGCCGTGAGGGTCTGGGCGCCTCGTCACCCGGCAGGGTGGCCATGCGCCTCGCGTCCGCCTCACGTCGCGCGATGTCCTCGGCCAACGGTCCGGTGCGCCACGCCCGGTCCGCGCCCCGGGCCGGTGCCAATTCCCGGGCGATGGCGTCGAGGGCAGGTCGCTTTCCGGGCTCCTTGTCGAGGCAAGGCATGACGATGGCCCGAATCACCTCCGGCACCGCGCCCAGTTCCGGCTCGCCGTGTACCACCTGATACTGCACCGCCGCCACGTGACCGCCCTCGTAGAGCGGCCGTCCTCCCGCGGCGTAGGCGAGGACCACGCCGAGCGAGAACACATCGCCCGCGGGGCCCGTCCGTTGGCCGAGGACCTGCTCGGGCGCGGCGTAGCCCGGGGTGGCGAGCGACTCCCCGGTGGTGGTCAGTGTCAGCCCGTACTCGGGCCGGGCAATGCCGAAGTCGATGATCCGAGGTCCGCGGGAAGTCAGCACGATGTTGGACGGCTTGAGGTCGCGGTGTACGAGCCCGGCGCCGTGGATGTCCATGAGCGTGCGCACCAGCGCGGCTCCCACGGCCCGCGCGGTCGGCTCGTCCAGTGGGCCGTACCGCTCCACGGCCTGGTCGAGGGTGGGACCGGCCAGGAACTCCGTGGCGATCCACGGCCGTCCCCCCACCATCTGCGCGGCCAGCACCCGCGCCACGCCGTCGCTCCGCACCGCCTGGGCCGCCTGCGCCTCGCGCAGGAAGCGCCGGGCCATCTCCGGCTCGTGGGCTATCTCTGATCGCAGCACCTTCACCGCCGCGAGCTGTCCCCGCGCGTCCCGGCCCAGGTAGACCTGTCCCATGCCGCCCGCCCCGAGCACGCCGGTGAGGCGGTAGGGGCCGAGGCGCAGCGGGTCACCGGTGCCGAGGGGGTTCATGGGTGAGGCTCCTGGGGGTCGGGATCGGGCACGAGCCAGGGGTCAGGGAAGCGGGAGGGCGCACACCGCGTCGCCGCGTCCGATGATCAGCCGCTTCGCCCGGGGGTGCGTCATGATCGTTGTGAAACTTCCGCCCTGGTCGCCAAGCGGGCTCTGGAACGTCCACGCCACCTGGTGGGTGCGGCGGTCGACCGCGGCGACCCACTGGCTGTCGTTGTCCGGTGAGACGTAGACGTGGTCGTCGTCCGCGGCTGGCGTAGCGACGAACTCGAGTACCGGGACATTGTCCTTCTTCAGGTCCCACTTCAGGCGTCCGCTCGCGGCGTCGAGGGCGACGAGGCCACGCTCACGCTCCGCGGAGTAGACCACGCCGTCCTGGACGACGGGGGGTCCGTAGCGATTGACGCCGGGTTTGTTGTCCCTCGTTCCGAGGTCCCGTCCCGCGCCGAAGGTCCACGCGCGTTTGCCGTCGGAGAGCCGGAACGCCATCAGCTCCCAGGTGCCGAGGAACAGCAGGCCGGCGGAGACCATGTGCCGGGCCCCTACGAGCAGACCGCCCGTCAGCTTCTCGGGCACCTTGGCCGTCCAGCAGGGGGCACCGTTACGGACGTCGATCAGGGTCACCTGCTCGCCCTGTGTCCGGATGAGTCCCGTTGTCTCCACCGGGGTGGCCACGATCTCGTCGTCCCCCGGCGTGGCCATCCGACGGCGCCACATCTCGTGCCCCGTAGCGGGGTCGACGGCGGCCCGCATCCAGCCTCTGCGCGCCTTCCCCTCCACGATCAGCGCGGAATCGGTGGCCGCGAGGAACCTGGCGTCCTCCGCGGAGATTCCCCGCAGTGTGGCGAGGGGGGAGCGTACGGTGCCCGTGGCGAAGTCGACAGGGACGATGCGGAGCGTGGAGGCGACGGGGTCCAGGGCGAACAGCCGGTGTCCGTCGGAAACCACGGCCGAGTCGGTCACCAGCTCGTCGTTCACGCCGCGGCGCTTGCCGGTCCGCGCGTCGAAGCAGCGCAGCCCGGATTCGGAGACCAGGGCAAGCCCGTCGCCCACCCGCAGCAGCCGGGCATCCCTCAGGGCAGTGCTCCCAGTTGCCTTCCACACCAGGCGCGGTGCTGCCGTGCGGCGCGGGGCCGCATCGTGCTGCGGGGAGCCGGTGGCCTTCTCCCCGCCGCCGTCGCGCAGCAGGGCCCAGGCGGCGGCCGCGCTTCCTGCGACGAGCAGACCGCCTCCGGCGGCGAGCAGCCTGCGCCGGGCGGGACGGGACGCCCTCGACACATCCGACACGGTGGACATGTCCTCGGTGTCCGGGGCGGGCAGGCGGGAAGGCCGCACCTCCCACACGGCCGCACCGCGCCGGGCGATATCCGCGAGCACGGCGTCCGGCAGGTGGTCCACCACGTCGCCGACGCCCTCCCGCAGCTGGGACCCCAACTCCGCCATGCCCGGCCGCTGTCCGGGGTCCTTGGCCAGGCACCGCTCCAGAGCGGGGCGCAGCCCCTCGGGAACCGCGGACAGCTCGGGCTCGGCGTAGCGCACCCGGTAGAGCAGGTCCGTGGGCTGTCCGGTGCCGAAGGGCGGGCGTCCGGTCGCGGCGAACACCAGCACCGACGCCAGCGCGAACACATCGCCCGCGGCGGTGTGTTCACCGCCCGTCGCCTGTTCCGGTGACATGTAGGCAGGCGTTCCGGCGGCCGCGCCCGTCCGGGTCAGCCGTTCGTCGCCCGCCGCCCGTGCGATGCCGAAGTCGATGACCTTGGGACCGGTCGCGGTCAGCAGGATGTTGGACGGTTTGAGATCACGGTGCACCACATCCGACCGGTGGAGTTGGTTAAGCGCGTCGCACAGGGCGGCTCCGATCGCCCGTACGGCGGGCTCGGGCAGGGTGCCGCACAGGGCCACCGCATCGTCGAGCGGCGGACCGATGACGTAGGCGGTGGCGAGCCACGGTGTGTCCGCCAGCGGATCGGCGTCCACGACCTGCGCGCCGTACTGGCCACCGATCACGCGCGCGGCGTCGGTCTCCAGCCGGAAGCGGGTACGGAACTCCGGCTGCGAGGCGAACCGGTGGTGCACCGTCTTGAGCGCCACCGTGCGCCCGCCCGGGGAGCGGGCCAGGTAGACGGTGCCCATCCCGCCGCTGCCGAGGCGGGCGACGAGCGTGTAGGGGCCGATGCGGTGGGGGTCGTCATGGGTGAGGGGATGAGGCATCGATATCAGTCCACGGGCAGGGCGTAGAGGGTCGCGCCGTTCACCACGACGGCCATTCCTGGTGCGCTGGTCACGTATCCGCTGACCTCACCGGCCCGCTGTCCGGTGCCCGCCGGCGCGAAGCGCCAGCGCGGTGAGCCATCAACCGCGTCGAACGCCTCGACCTCCGAGCCGTTCTGCTGGAAGACCGTGCGTCCCGTGTGGCTCAGGCCGGTCTCGCTGTACCGCATGGACGCGACGCGCGTGAAAGCAGGACCGTGCCGCCAGCGTTGCTTACCACGGCGGGTGTCGATCGCGTAGGTGTCGATGTTCTCGTCGGTGAGGCAGAGGGTCCGGCCGTGAACCGCCGGGGCGGTGTAGAGATAGCCCCCGGTGGTGAACTGCCAGCGCCGCCTGCCGCTGGCGAGGTCGTGTGCCTGCACGGTCTTCCGGTCATAGGAGATCAAGAGGTCGCCGGGTGCCGTCACCCTGATGTCCTGGGCATCGGCGCTCACGCCCCGGTAGCTGCGCTTCCACAGCTTCCGGCCGCTCCGTGCGTCCAGCGCGAGGTAGGACCATGGCTCCTCGGACAGCGCGCCCCGTGTGCCCGGGACGAGCACAGCGCCCTCACGCAGCACCCCCTGGCCGGAGAACTCGGTGCCGCCCTTGAGCGGGATTGGTGTCTGCCACAGCTCCCGGCGCCGCGCGACATCGTAGGCGACGACCACCTGCCCTTGGTCGTTTCCGTCCACGACATTCCCGGCCAGCAACCAGAGCGTGTCTCCGTCAGCCGCCAACACCGAGTCGAAGAACAAGTGGCGGCCGGAACCGTCGTAACGCCGCTCGGTCCACACGACTTTGCCGGTACGGACGGAGACCGCCGAGAACTCGGAGGTCGACGGCTTCAGAAAGAGGCCCCCGCCCAGCAGGGTGAAGTCGCCGCTCGGCCACAGGTCGTCCCGGCTCCACAGCTGCTTGCCGTCCCGGAGGCGCACCGCCGCCACCGACTGCTCGGCCCTAACCAGCGCGATACTCCCACGCCAGAGCAGCGGCGGGTGATCTGGGACCTGGTCGACCGTCAGCCGCCACAGTGGAGCGGGTGCAGTTCCGCGGACCCGGGGGACCGGCCGACTCCGACGCTGGCCGTCGTTGAAGGCCCTGGCCATCCCCGCCCCGGCCGCGCCCAGGGCGAGTCCGGCCGCGCCGGACAGCGCTCCGAGGGTGACGGCGCGCCGGGACGGCCGCCGCTGGCTTGCAGCCGGCTCCGGGGCTGTTGGCGGCGCGAGCGGCACCGTCACCGGGTGGCGCGCCGCCTGTGCGGCCAAGGCCGCCCGGACGGCTTCCGGCAGGGCCGTGCCGCCGGTGGTGAACACATGAACCAGGGAGCCGGGTTCCGGCCGGTCCGCGGGGTCCGGGGACAGGCAGGCGGCGATCGGACCGCGCAGGCCGCCGATCAGAGCGTCGGGTGCGGCGTCGAGTCGGCTCGTCGCCGCGTAGACCAGCACCGCCCCGAGCGCGTAAAGGTCGCCCTGGGGCCTGAGTTGTTCGCCCGCACGCCACTCCGGCGGCAGGGTCGACGGAACGATGCCGTGCGCCGCCCCGGCGCGGCGTCCGGCGTCCGCCGAAGCCGCGCGGGCCAGTCCATAACCGGTAAGCCGTGGACCGTCGGGTGTCAGAAATACGGATCCCGGCGATATTCCCGCGTAGACCAGGCCGTTGGCATGGGCCGCCGCGAGGCTCTCAGCAAGCGCCACCCCCAGCGCGCGCACCGTGGGCTCCGGGAGCGGACCGCTGTGTGCGGCGAGCGCGGCGGGCAGCGGCAGCGCGGGGACGCAGTCGTGGGCGATCCAGGGGAGGTCCGCGACGGCCGGGGCGACGTCAACGACTGGCGCCGCCCAACGTCCGCTCAGCCGACGGGAGTTCTCGGCTTCGGCGCGGAAGCGGACCGCGTATCCGGCGTCCTCGGCGAGCGACGAGTGCGGGAACGTCAGGACCACCACGCGGCCGGTACGGTCGTCCCGCGCGATGCGGCGCCGGGCGTCCTCGGCGTGGCCTGAGACGTCCAGGGTGTCGAGGACACGGTACGGTCCGAGCTGCGAGGGCCCGTCCTGGTCGGAGCGCTCCGTCCGGGTGTCCGGATTCGGCGGTTTCATGCGTCCTTCCCTAGTCCATGGGCAGCGCGTAGACGCCGCGCCCATTCACCACGACCACCGTGTCGTCCGTGAGCGCCACCGTGCGTCGCCGCGCCCCTCCCTCGCCGACGTCCATGAAGCGCCACAGCAGGGAGCCGTCCGCCGCGTCGAAGACGTCCACCTCGGCGTCGCCGGCCATGAGCACCCTCCGCCCCGACGGACTCACCAGCGTATCGGGAGTGTCCGGCGCCACCGCCATCTTCATCACGAAGCCGTAGGCACGTTGCCAGCGGACCGTTCCGGTTCGGGCCTCAACGGCGTGCAGCGCGTAACCGCCGTCGGCGACGTACGCCGTCTTCCCATGAACGTATGGCAGGCCGAAGTCCGCGAGATGGCCCTTGGCGTCCTTCCCGAGCGACCGGAGGGACCACGCGCTCCGGCTGCCGTGGACCGGGTCGAAGCCCCGCAGGGTGCTGGCGACGGCCGCGATCAGCGTGCTGTTTCCGTCGCTGGTGACAAACCCTTCCGTCCCCACGCCCTGATACGCCCGTTGCCAGAGCCGTTTCCCGCTCTCACGGGCAAACGCGATGGCCTGTCTACCGCTTTGGCTGCCGCTGTCCATGACGACCAGCGCGTCCTTCAGCAGATGTCCGTCGGTGAATGCGCCGGGCAGAGTGCGACGCCATACCTCTCGGCGCGTGCCGACATCGAAGGCGACCGCGGCATGACGGTCGCCGCCGCTTCCTCCGCCGATCGTCACGGTGAACCAGACTGTGGACCGGTCCACCGCCAATACGTGCCCGAGCAGGGCCTGAGCGCCGCGTCGGTAGTCCTTGCTGCGCCAGCGCACCCGGCCGGTCAGCGCGTCCAGCGCCACCAGTCCGTCGCCCGGGACGAACAGCGTCTCCGCGTCAATGGTCCAAGGCGCTCCGGCGGGGCGGAGCCCGTCATGTGTCCACAGCCGTTTGCCGGTACGCAGATCGATCCCGTGGACCACCGTCTTCCCCGTCAGGACCACGACCTGGTCCCGCCAGACGAGGGGGGCGTACGCGGGTGCCCCGCCCGTGACATCGTGCCGCCAACGAGGCTGGGGCGGCGCTCCCTCGATGCGGCGGCGAGAGCGATGGGCAGCGGCGAGGCGCTCGGCACGGGTAGGGGGAGGGAGGTCATCGGGCGCCGTCGCGGTCCAGATGGCTCCGGCGCCCACCGCGACCCCCGCGGTGCCGCAGACGGCGCCGACGAGAAGTCCGCGCCGCGACGGCCCGGTGGATGAGGCGGGTCCGGTGGACGGCAATGGTTCGGCGGACCGCGGCGGCTCCCCACCATTGCCAAGCGTCTCGAGCCCGTCCGCGGATTGCGCGCAAGGCATCTGCCCGGTGTCGACCTCCGCGTCCAGCACCGCCGAGGACTGTGCCGACAGTGCGGCGATCACTCGCCCCGGCAGCCAGCCCGGCCCCAGCAGCGCCGCGGCCGGGCTCACCCCGCCGCTGTCCCGTACGGTCGCGCTCCAGCCCGCGGGAAGCATGCCGGCTCCGGGCAAGCTCCCGGGTACGCCAACGTCCGCCGCATCCGGCCCCGAGAACACAGGCGGTGTGTTCACCGGCGACGGAAGACCGCGAGCCAATTCGTCCAGCAGTGCCTGAGCCGTCGGCCTGTCCGCCGGGTCGGGTGCGAGGCAGGCGCCCAGAGTGTCCCTCAGTTCCTCGGGCAGCGTGTCGACGTCGGACCCCAGTCGCCCCGTCGCCGCGTACGCCAGAACGGCGCCCAGCGAGAAGACATCGCCTAAGGGGCGCGGCCGCCCGCCCGAAAGCTGCTCCGGCGGCAGTACGGCGAGGGCCACCCCCGGCAGGTCCGCCCGTATTTCACCGTCCGGTCCCGCTACTCGCACGGTGCCGAATCCGGCGAGGCGCGGCCCGTCCCCCGCCACGAACACGGTGTCCGGCGCGATTCCCGCGTGGGATGCGCCGGTGGCATGAATCCCTGCCAGCGTCTCGGCCAGGGCGGCACCAAGTGCGCGCACGGTGGCAGCCGGCAACGGACCACCGTGTGCCTCCAGTGCGGCCGGCAGCGGCAGCATGGGCAGGTATGGGGAAGCACTCCACGGTGGCTCGGCGAGGTCGCCCGCCAGTTCCACGACCGGAGCGAGCCGGTCGGGCGGCTGGCTGTCGGCCAGCAGACGGGCCCGTTCCGCCTCCGCCAGGAAGCGGCCGCGATGGGCCGGGTCGTCGGCGGCCTCCGACAGCGGTGTGGTGAGCACGACCGTCCTGGTGCCGCCCGCGCTGCGCGCGACGAACTGCCGGGCCGTCACTGTGACCTCGCCCGTCCCCTGGGTCAGCCTCGCAATGAGGTGGTAGGGGCCGAGCCGCCGCGGATCGTCCGTGGTCAGCGGTTCCACACACGCGCCCCGCCTCGACCGGGCAGGCCGAGTCCCGTGTCAGCCACTGGTCATGCTCCGTGCGGAGGAGTAGACGTCCAGCACCGCCAGGCACAGCGGCACCAGGGAGAGCAGGAAGGCACTCTCGGCCAGGTCCGACAGACGTCCCCAGAAGGGGGAGACACCGACCCGTGGAACGATCAGGGCGATGGCGACGAGCAGAGCTGCCCCCGCCGTCACGGCCGCGGCCAGCCAGATCGTCCGTACGTCGAGCGGACCCCGGTCGTTCTCGGTGATCAGCTTCAGGACCGCGTCGGCGGGCGGGTTCAGCGACAGCCCGAGCACCAGCAGACCGAGGGAGACCAGACCCGCGCCCAGGACCGAGGCGACCTGCGCGGTGTAGCGGAAGAGCCGGGCGCGCAGCAGCATCGCGAGCCCCCCGGCGAGCGCCAGCAGCTGGCCCCACATGCTGTCGGAGAAGCCGAGGACGGCGGAGGAACCCACGACGACGGCGGAGCAGCCGCCGACCAGGCCGAGCAGCATCTCGTGGCCCCGGCGCGCCTGGGTGGCCACCCGCTCGGCGTCCAGCGGCTCGGCGGCAGGCGGGGTAGTGGGGTCCAGGCTCTCGTCGGCCGCCGCATGGGGTGGGGCGTAGCCGATGGGGAGACGGGCGACGCGCGCCGACAGACCGGGCAGGAAGGCGATGGCGCCGATGGCCACGACGGAGCAGACCGCGGCGGTGTCGGCGGGGCCGGCCTCGGTGAGGATCGCGCAGAAGGTGGCCAGTGTGCCGACGCTCGAGGCGAACACGGCCGCGACGAACGGGGCGTCACCCCGTGGCATGGCGGCGACCAGGGCGACGGAGGCGATGAGCACGGTGGCGCAGCCCAGCAGGAACTGAAGACGGCCGACGCCCTCGCCCTTGTCCAGGGCCAGCAGGCCGGAACCCGCGATCATCAGATGCGGAAGGGCGCCGAGGCCGAGCGCGACGGCGGAGGCACGGTCGTCGTAGACCCGCGCCCGCACGCCCGCGAGGGCGGTCAGCAGCAGGCCCACCGAACCCGCGATGATGCCCGGCAGCCCGTGCATGTCGTGCCGCATCGGGTCGGCGAACCAGAGCACGAAGCCCATGAGGACCAGCAGGAAGGAGCCGCCGGCCAGGCCCGCGGCGCGCAGGAAGCCGTCCCGCCACAGGGTGCGGTCCCGGGTGACGGCGGAGGCGATGGCGTCGGAGACGTCGTCGTAGACGGCGGGCGGCAGCGACTCGGCGAACGGACGCAGGGACAACAGCTCCCCGTCCAGCACCTGCTGGGCGACGAGCGAGCGCGAACCGTCGAGCACCGTGCCGTTGCGCCGCACCAGGTGGTATCCGGTGGGCGCGCCCGCGGGCTGGGTCTGACCGGTCAGCCGGAGGATCTCGGGGCAGACGTCGGCGACGGGGACGTCCTCGGGGAGCGCGACGTCGATGCGGCTGTCGGGCGCGACAACAGTGACTCTGCAGAAACCGGTCGTAGCGGACGTACTCACTTTCGGGGCCCCCTCGTTCGGTCTTCTGCCTCGCTCAATGATGCGCGCGGCGGCCACCCTACCCGGGTCATCACACCGATACGTCGATAGGATCGCTGTCTCGCGGAGGGAGGCCGTCGCCACGGGGGTGCCGGACGAGAACTGTCCCTGCCGCGTGGAGGGATGAGGGATTCGGTGAGCCAGGTCGTCGTCAAGCGCCAGCCACGGGCTCTGCCGCCCGAGGTGCCGACCGAGGAACTCCGCCTCGAACCGCCCCCGGAACTGCCGCGCGGGCAACAAGAGGGCATCCTGATGCAGCTGTTGCCGACCCTCGGCATGGGCTCGTCGATGGTCTATTTCTTCATGCCGGGCGCCGCTCCCATGATGAAGATCATGGGCGTGATGATGATGTTCTCCACGCTCGGCATGACCGTGGCGATGATCATGCGGTACCGGCGGGGTTCACAGGGCCAGATGGCCGACACCCGCCGCGACTACCTCAAGTACCTCGCGCAAACCCGCCGGACGGTGCGGAAGACGGCCCGGTTGCAGCGCAGCGCGCAGTACTACCTCCACCCCTCCCCCGACCAGCTGTGGTCGGTGGTGGCCGAGGGCAGCCGGGTGTGGGAACGGCGGCTGAGCGACGAGGACTTCGGCCAGGTGCGGATCGGGCTCGGGGCGCAGCAGCTCGCCACGCCCCTGATCGCCCCCGACACGGCCACCATCGAGGACCTCGAGCCGCTGACGGCGGGCGCGATGCAGCAGTTCCTGGCGGCTCAGGGCTCGCTGGACGGTATGCCGATGGCGGTGTCGCTGCGCGCCTTCTACCACCTCACCGTCTCCGGGGTGCCGGAGCATGTGCACGGGACGGCGCGGGCGCTGGTCGCCCAGCTGGCCACGCTCCACTCGCCGGAGGACCTGGTCATCGCGGTGGTCGCCGCGCGCGGCTCGGCGGAGCAGTGGGAGTGGACCAAGTGGCTGCCGCATGTGCAGCTGACGGGCACGGTCGACGGGGCGGGCTCCCGGCGGCTGTTCGGCGATTCGCTGGCCGAGCTGGAGGAGCTGCTCAAGCCGCGGCTCGAGGGCCGTACCCGGTTCAGCCGGGACGCCCAGCCCGCCTTGGACCAGCCGCATCTGGTGGTCGTCCTCGACGGCGGCATGGTGCCGCCGGACTCGGCGTTGGCGTCGGCCGAGGGCCTTCAGGGTGTGACCGTCATCGAGGTGGTGCCGGGCGAGCTGGAGGAGCTGCGCGGCGGTCTGTCGGTCGTGGTCCGGCCGGGCAAGCTGCAACTGCTCTCGCAGGTCGCGGAGTACGAAGGGGTACCGGACACGCTGTCCAGGGAGGCTGCCGAGGCGCTGGCGCGGCAGCTCGCCCCGCTGCGCATGGGTGTCGGCGACGATGACGAACCCCTGCTGGCCAACCTCGACTTCACCGATCTGCTGGGCCTCGGCGACGCCGGTTCGGTCGATGTGTCGCGGACCTGGCGGCCACGTTCCCTTGCCGAGCGGCTGCGGGTGCCGATCGGAATCTCCGAGGACGGCTCGCCGGTCATGCTGGACCTGAAGGAAGCGGCCCAGGAGGGCATGGGCCCGCACGGTCTGTGCGTGGGCGCCACGGGTTCGGGCAAGTCCGAGCTGATGCGAACCCTGGTGCTGGGGCTGGCGGTCACCCACTCCTCGGAGACCCTGAACTTCGTCCTGGCGGACTTCAAGGGTGGTGCGACCTTCGCCGGGATGTCCGAACTGCCGCATGTCGCCGCGGTCATCACCAACCTGGCCGACGACCTGACGCTGGTCGACCGTATGCGCGACTCGATCACCGGTGAACTCCAGCGCCGCCAGGAGCTGCTGCGCTCGGCGGGCAACTACGCCAACGTCCACGACTACGAGAAGGCGCGGGCGGCCGGTGCCCCGCTGGAGCCGCTGGCCTCGCTGGTCCTGGTGATCGATGAGTTCAGTGAGCTGCTGACCGCGAAGCCGGACTTCATCGACATGTTCATCCAGATCGGCCGGATCGGCCGTTCGCTGGCTGTGCATCTGCTGCTGGCCTCACAGCGGCTGGAGGAGGGGCGGCTGCGCGGTCTGGAGACCTATCTGTCGTACCGGATCGGTCTGCGGACGTTCTCCGCGGCGGAGTCCCGCACCGTCCTGGGGGTACCGGACGCCTACCATCTGCCGTCCGTCCCGGGTTCGGGGTATCTGAAGTTCGGCACGGACGAGATGACGCGCTTCAAGGCGGCGTACGTCTCCGGGACGTACCGCACCGGCGCCCCGACCACCGAGGGAACCGCGGAGCTGCCCATCGAACGCAAGCCGGTGCTCTTCACGGCCGCGCCGGTGCCGGTCAGCTACGCCGCCCCGGACCCGGCGGCCCTGCTGGCCTCTGCCTCGGCCCGGACGGACGAGGACGACGCGCTGGCCGAGACGGTCCTGGATGTCATCGTGGGCCGACTGGAGGGCCAGGGACAGCCCGCGCACCAGGTGTGGCTGCCGCCGCTGGACAAGGCCCCGTCGCTGGACGAGCTGCTGCCGTCGCTGGCGCCCTCGGCCGAGCGCGGACTCCAGTCGGCGGACTACGCCCGGCCCGGCGGTCTGGTCGTACCGCTCGGCCTCATCGACAAGCCCTTCGAGCAGCGGCGTGACATCCTCTACCGCGACTTCTCCGGCGCCGCGGGCCATATGCTCGTCGTCGGCGGTCCGCAGTCCGGCAAGTCCACGCTGATGCGCACCCTGATCGCGTCCTTCGCGCTCACCCACACCCCGGCCGAAGTCCAGTTCTACGGGCTCGACTTCGGTGGTGGCGGTATGAGCGCCGTCGCCGATCTGCCGCATGTGGGCGGGGTGGCCTCGCGACTGGACCCGGAGAAGGTGCGGCGGACGGTCGCCGAGGTGGCCGGGATTCTGGCTCGTCGTGAGGAGTACTTCCGCTCTCAGAACATCGACTCCATCGCCACCTACCGCCGCCAGCGGGCCAACGGGCTCCACGCCGACCAGGGCTGGGGCGATGTCTTCCTGATCGTCGACGGCTGGGCCAACTTCCGCTCCGAGTACGACATCCTGGACGGTGTGGTCACCGACATCGCCGGACGCGGTCTGGGCTACGGCGTCCACATCATCGTCACCGCCTCCCGCAACATGGAGGTCCGCGCGTCCCTGAAGGACCAGCTGCTCAACCGGCTCGAGATGCGGCTCGGTGACACGATGGACTCCGAGTTCGACCGCAAGGTCGCCGCGAACGTGCCGGTGGGCGTCCCCGGTCGCGGGCAGCTCCCGGAGAGGCTCCACTTCATGGGCGCCCAGCCGCGGATCGACGGGGGCAACGACCCCGAGACGATGACGGACGCGACGGCCGAGCTGGTACGGGCGGCGGGCGCCGCCTGGTCCGGCCCGCAGGCCCCCCGGGTCCGGCTGCTGCCGCGCAGGCTGCGCGCGGACGAACTCCCCAAGGGATTCGAGCAGCCGCAGCACGGCATCGCCATCGGTATCGACGAGACCAACCTCGAGCCTGTCTTCGTCGACTTCGAAACCGACCCCTTCTTCCTGGTCTTCGGTGAGAGTGAGTCGGGCAAGACCGCGCTGCTGCGTCTGATCGTGAAGCAGATCACCGAGCGCTACAGCTCGGACGAGGCCAAGATCGTGGTCGGCGACTACCGCCGTTCGCTGCTCGGGGCCATCCCGGACTCGCATCTGCTGGAGTACGCGCCGATCGCCTCGGCCCTGGAGCTCCACGCCAACGCGCTGAACGGGCTGATGGAGCGACGGGCCCCGAAGCCGGACATCACCCCGCAGCAGCTGCGCGACCGCAGCTGGTGGAGCGGTCCCCAGTTCTTCGTGATCATCGACGACTACGAGCTGGTCTCCACCAGCAGCGGCAATCCGCTGGCCGTGCTCACGGAGAATCTCCCGTTCGCACGCGATGTGGGAATGCGGTTCATCATCGCCCGCAACTCCGCCGGTTCCTCGCGTTCGATGTTCGAGTCGTTCATGCAGCGAGTGAAGGAACTCGGCGCCCAGGGTGTGGTGTTGTCCGGTGACCCGGGTGAAGGCGACATTCTGGGTGGAGTCCGGCCCCGGCCCATGCCGCCGGGCCGCGGTTTCTTCGTCTCCCGTAAGCGCGGGATTCCGCTGACTCAGCTCGGCTGGCTGCCTGACCAGTAAGCCGCCTCGTCACGAGGGCTGTTCCTCCCCTACCTCCCTGGCCCCTGGCAAAGGGAGGTAGGGGAAGCCCGTGTGGGACTGGGGTGAACGGAACGGGCACCCCACAGGACGCGAAAGGCGAATGGGGTGGACGACCGTGACCGGTCGTCCACCCCATTCGCGGTGGCGCCATCGTTCAGAACGAGATGTCTTGGAAGAGGTTCGCGTTCTTCTTGTCCGTGGTGTGGTAGTCCATCTTGCCCTTGCGGACCTTGTGTGCGACGTCCTTCAGCGTGGTCTCGATGTGGTTGGCTCGAACGTTGAACTGCTTCTCGGCCGCCAACATCATCTGGTGGGCCTCGCCCTCCCAGCCGGCGGTCACCTTCTTGACCGCGGCCACGATGTCCTCAATCTGCCTGCGCACCGCCGCCGCACCCCGCTCGATGTCACCGGCGGTGTCCTCGAGCGAAGCGTATGTGACCTTGATGTCCATCGGGTCGCCGGACATTTATGCCCCCATTCCTGGTGAAGTTTTGGTCATGCCGAAGCCATATGTCCGCGCCGGGCGCCCGTGTCGCGCCCGGCCGGATCAGAACGCGTCGACCTTGCTGTGGGCCAGACCGTCCGCACCGCGACCGAGGTGGCCACCCTTGTCGGCACCATTGACGTCGATCTGGCTCAACTGGGCAGCGATCTCATCATCGTTCGCGCCACTGGACCGGTGGGTGAGCGCCACCGCTTCGTGAATCTGGACGATCAACTGGCGCAATGCCTCGTGGTCCTCGTTCAGAGAGGTCTGCTTCTCCCTGAATTTCATGCCAGCCTGACCCGTCCAAGCCGACTCGACTGTGGCGACGGCGTTGATCAGGGTGCGCAGGTTCGCGGAGAGGCCTTCGCTGACAAGACCGAGGTCGGTTTCGAACTTCTTGAAAGCTGCGTCGCTTATCCTCTGAGTGCCCGACATGTTCCACCTTCCCCCATGATGTGTTGGTGAGTTGGGATGGGGTCTTGCTTCAACTCACCACTGAATTCCTACTTACCGTAGGCCGAACTGGCAACCCCTCGTCTTTCACCCACGCCGTCATAGGGCACCACGGCGCCTCATTACGGCGAAGGCGACCGCACCACCGACCACAACGGCGACACCGGCTCCCAAAGCGATCCACAACGTGAGGTTGCCACCATCGTCGCCGTTGCTTGCCTTGGTCTCCTTATCGGGCTTCTGGGCTTGCTCCTTGCCCGAGTCCGAGCCGGGAGACTGCTTCTGTGATCCAGCGTCTGGAGACTTAGACGCAGAAGAGGAGGGATTTGGTTTCGTCGCGCCCTCGCGAGCGAGCAACGGATTGGTGTTGGCGGGGCCTGGGTCGCCCTCGCCGTCGAGAAGTACCTTTCGGGGGCGAACGGAGCCGTATCCGATGTAATCACTCGGAATGGGTCCGGACTTGGGCTTCGCCGCGGTCTGCATCATGACCCGGAGGACCTGGTTGTTGGTCCAGTTGGGGTGCTTGGCCCAGATGAGAGCGGCGGAGGCGGAGGCGATGGCCGTAGCTTGGCTGGTGCCGCGTCCCTTGCAGATGCCTTGGGATTTTGTACAGCGCTCTGCGATGTCGTTCCCGACGGCTACCAATGACACACTGCCGTTGCTCGTTGAGAACTTGGTAGCCTTGCCGTTCTTGTCAATGGCACCAACACCCACAACGCCGGTAAGCGCGGCGGGATACGACAGGAGGTTCTTCCCTTCCCTGTCGTTGCCTGTTGATGCGAAAATCAAGCTCCCCTTCTGGAGAGCGTAGTTCACCGCAGCCTGGGTCTTGGTGAAGTATTCAGGAATCCCCTCGGCTCCGATCGACATGTTCAGAACCCGGGCACCGTGATCAACTGCGTAGCGAATGGCCTTTGCCTGCACCGATCCAGCAGATTCTACCTGCATATCGATCCGCAGGGCTTTAATCGGAAGAATCTTGGCCTCGGGTGCCAGGCCCTGGATGCCGCCGCCCGCTCCGGTACCCGCGATGATCCCTGCCATGTTCGACCCGTGCCCATCAGGGTCCTGATGAGGATCCGTGGCCTTGCGCGCGGCATCAGTTCCCTTCAGCAGCTGACCACGCAGTTCCGGGAGAGATCCGTTGACCCCCCCGTCGATGACAGCAACGGTAACCCCCTTCCCCTTGCTCACCTTCCACATCTGCTCGGCCTGCATGGCCTCCAAGTACCACTGCTGGGACCTGATGTCCTCCGCGATTGCCACAGGTGCAAGACCGCTCATCGCCACAAGACCGGCTCCCAGCAATGCGAGAGCCGACAAGGAACGCTGACGCGCTCCATAGTTCCGAAATGGCATATGTGAGTGCTCTCCTCGGCCTTGCACCTGCGGCTGACGCGTCAGTCGATGACCGGCGGGACGGTGTCGCGCCGCCCTGCGGTCCACGTCTCTTCATCTTCCTGAAGGTAGTCGGGCCTGGTTCCGTTCTGGTCCTGCCGGTCACCAGGGTGAGTGGCTCCGCCGCGGGGCGGAATCGTTCCCGGGGTCTGGGCATTGCGTACCAGGCCCGTTCCCCCAGGAGTGAACTCGGACCGCCCCTTGCCTGTTGCGCGTGGGCTGCCGGTCACCCCACCCGGTTCCGAAGAAACCCGCCGGGCACCAGTGCCACCGGGACCGTTCGGGCCTCCGGTGATCGGATGGGACCCCGTCCCCATGGGGCCACGCACCGGCATACCGCGCTCTTCGCCCACAACCGTGGTCCGCGGCAGGCGCTGACCGTTCGCCGGCCCCTTCCCGTTCGGGCGGTCGACCATGCCACCGCGCTCGGAGGCCAGGCGTCGGCCCGAGCCGTTGGGACCGGGGGTGGTCGGGTTGGTGTGTAGCGGGTGGTATCCCCCACCTGTCAGGTTTCGCCCCATGAGAGGGCGCTCTTCACCGACCACGGGGGCCTGCGGAAGCCGGGAAACAGGGCCGCGCGGCGGACGGGACAGACTGGTGATGCCGTCCTGAGGTCCGTTACGCGGTGGGATCAGCGGCCGACCCGTCGTCGGTCCCGGGGGCGTTCCGATAGGCCGCCCCACGGGGCCAGGCGGGGGCCCTCCGCGCAGAGTCGGAGGAACGTTTGGCATGCGACTGGCCCCCGGAGGGATGGCGCGGGTGGTCCCTGGGGGAATGGCGCGGGTAGTTCCCGGCACCACGGGGCCAGGGACGGGGAACGGGCCTGGGCCGGGGAACGGGCCTGGGCCGGTGGTGCGCTGCTCCGGTCCGACGGGCGGTGCCGTGGGCAAGGTCGGTCGGTCGATGGGATCGATGGGCGGTGCGGTGGAGTCGATGTTCGTGCCCGTCGCCGGAGGAGCGGTCGCACCGACGCCCGAGCCGACCTCTCCATCAGTACCGACACCCGGGTGACTGATCGGCGTGGCGCTCCCACCGTCAGACGAGTGGGGAGCACTGGCAAAGGACTTCGGAGAAGCGGTCACCCCTCCATCCGGGGAGGCGGCAGCCGAAGCGGGGGCGACGCCTGAAGGCGCCTCGCCATCGCCACGCCCGACGGCCGCAGGCGGCAACAACGGAAAGTTCGGCTTCTCGAGCTTCCCCATCTCCGTGTGAGCAGCCTCGTAGTGCGAGTCCAGCCTGGCCATCGCTCTGAGCGCGTCTTGACGCTCGTCCTCAACCGCCGCCTTCTCTTTCGTCGACAGACCCACGCCGACCTTCCCCGGCGAGTCGATGTCGCGCTTGGCGTCCGACAGACCTGTACCGGCTTCGCTCATCCAATGGCCGACGTTCTTGGCGTACTCGGCCATGATGAATGTCTGGTTGGCGAGTTCCCTGCCCCAGTTCTGGAACGCCGTCGCGCCCTCGCCCTCCCAGTCCGCCCGTTCGACGTGAGCCCTAAGCTCCTCGGCAAGCTCGAAGAGGGGAGTGTGAGTGGCCTGCAGCGCCGTCCCCACGTCCCACAGCCGGGTCGGATTCGCGCTGGCGATCATGTTGAAGAGGTCTGCCTTGGTGAGGCCTTCGAAATCACCCTTAGCCATCTACTTCTTCCCCCTCACGTCGCGTCGCCGCTGGCTTGGTCACTGCCGTGCCCACCGCCATGCCCACCGCGGTTGTGCTGCTTCGCCGTTTCGGGATCGCGGTAGTGCTCCCTCGTCTGTGTCTGGATCTCGTGCAGACGACGGGCCTGTTCGGCGTCTATGCCGCCGTAACGGTCGTCACAGACAAGGGCCATCAGACCGAACGCTTCGACCTGATCCCCGAAGGTCTTCCACATGGTGGTCAGATCAGTGTGGATCTTCTCGTACAGGTTGGCCAGGGCGTCGGACGATTTGAATTCTTGACCCGAGCCGTAGACGTCCCGGGTGATGGCCTGCTGTGAAATCTCCTTGCTCGAGGCAGGAGTCTGGTCAAGGTCGGTCAGGACCTTCTCGATCCGCTTGTGCAGCTTGGTGAGCTTCTCCGAGCTCGCGACCAGCCTCTTGCCGAATGGCGTCTCAGGCACAGACCCCGGATCAAGTGGCCTCACGCTGTTCCTCCCCGTACCCCGTATGACACCAACGATGTCCTACACCACTCTAGCCACTCGGCGTGGACACCCCAACTCCCAAGTAGTGCAGTTCACTCGACAGTTCCGTAACAGCCCACGGCCCCGGTGCACGTTACCGAGGACACCACACTCTGACCTGAGTACGCATACCTATTTCGCCGCCCGGCGACGCCTCCGCTCGTTGAGCACGGTCGCGAGCCCCGCGATGACCGTGACGAGGACCAGGGCGCCGCCGAGGGCGTACGTGGCCAGGCGTTCCTTGCGCTCCTGGGGGGTCTCACCGACCGTCAACGGAGCCGCGTCCGGGGAGTCGACGTTCGCGGCGGGGTCCTTGTCGAGGGTGACGTGGTTGATGGCCTCACCGTCGTCGGTGAGGGCACGGACCGGGTCGACCACACCCCAACCGACCCGTGAGTCATGGCCGTTGATGGAACGCTCGGCGGTCTGCTCGATCTGGGCCACGACCTCGTTCTGCTTCCAGTCGGGATGCTTTGCCCGGATCAGTGCGGCGACGCCCGCAACGTAGGGGGCGGAGAAGCTGGTGCCGTTGTCGACGCATTGGCCGCCCTTGGGGACGGTGGAGACCATTTCGACGCCGGGGGCGGCCACATCGACGAAGTCACCGGACTGCGAGAAGGCCGCGCGCTCGTTGTTGCGGTCCGAGGCGCCCACGGCCAGGACGCCGTCGTAGGCCGCGGGATAGGTCTCCCGCAGCTTTCCGTCGACGCCGTCGTTGCCGGCGGAAGCGACCACGACGACATTGGCGTTCAGCGCATTCCGGACGGCCTGCTGAAGCTTGTTGTTGGCCCGGAGCGGTTTGACGGTGTCCTGGGAGATATTGATGACGCGGGCGCCCGCATGGACCGCTTTGTCGATGGAGGTGGCCATGGTGTCGGTCGTACCGGATCCCTTTTCGTCGTTCTGGCGAATCGGAATGATCCTCGCCTCGGGGGCGATACCGACGAATCCGGTGTCCGGGTGGGGACGGGCGGCGATGATGCCCGCGACCTTGGTGCCGTGGCCGACCAGGTCGTCGGTGCCGTTGCCCTTTTTCCCCTTCTCCATGCGGTCTTTCTTCTTCTTGCGCGTGTCCAGGACCTCCGTGCCGAGTTTGGTGTCGACGGCGTCCTTCAGCTGCTCGTTGGTGTTGTCCACACCCGTGTCGATGACGGCGACCTTCACCGGACGGCCGTTCTTCTCCTTGCCCTTGGTGTCCTGCCACAGCTGGTCGAGCACAACCCGCTGGAGCGACCAGGGGGTGCCCTTGATGGGCTTGGCGGGATAGGTGCACTGGCCGTTGCCCGCCAGGGACATGACCGCGGCCGGGGACGGCGAAAGGGGCCCGCTCGCGGCGGAGAGTGCCGTGAGGGAGGCCGCGGCCGACAGAGCCAGGGATCGGGTGATGCGCGACCCGCGCTGGGGATTCCTCATGATCCGCATGACCTCAGGACCCCTGCGGCTGCCGGGCGCTGTTCTTGTCCAGCCGCGGCCCACGGGGGAGGAACTCGGACCAGGTGTCGGGTACCGGCACCGGGGTCACCTCCTTGTAGCCGAGCCGCTGCTTGGCCTCCTCGGGGTTCTGCTGGGCCGCGTTGGCAGTGGACTTGTCGTCCGGTTCAGCGCCGATCTTCGACTTGCGGGCATCGCTGTCGTTGTTGGACTGGACGGCGTAGCGCAGACCGGTGTCGGTCACCAGGAACACCGAACCGTTATTGACCTGGTGGCCCTGGACCTGACGGTAGAGAACGCCGGAGCCGGGGGTGACATAGGCGCTGGTGGCACCGTCCGGAATGGTGGCCGGGAAATCACGGCCGGCCCAGGTGGCCGTCTTGGGGTCGCCCTTCCCGCTGACTCCGCGCAGAACGCTGCAACTGGTGTCGCGCGCGCTGCTGCCCAGTTCCGGGTCGACGGAATTGGCCTGGGCAGGAATTTCGTCGGGCCAGTTGTAATCGTCGCCGTAGAACTCCTCCTCGTCCGAGACGAAGGAGGAGGGGCGCACCTGCTCCGGACGGTTCTTCTGCCCCAGGTCGCCCAAGTCATCGCTGGCGAGCAGCAATTTGGCGACGAACTGCGAGATGCGTTCCACCTTGCCCTTGAGCACCACATAGTGCTGCTTTCCGTTGCCGGTCGAGGTCTCGAGGACCATGCCGACCTTGTTGGCCTTCCCGAGGCTGGGCACTCCGGCGTTGGCACCGACAGTGCCGGGGATGTCCGGGAAGGTGATGGGCTTGCCGTCCCGGAAGGTGGCCAGCCAGTCGTTCGTCACCCGCTGCGGCTTCTCGCCATCATGGAAGACGGTGCGCAGCAGGAGGCTGTAGGTCCTCGGGGAGGTCTTCTGAAGGTTGGGGCCACCGATGAGGTACTTGGTGCCCTTCGGGTCGACGAGGTAGCGCGCGCCCTGTTTGTCCTCCACATAGAGGGCCTGACCGCTGTGCAGCGCCTGCGAGCCGTGCAGCTTCTTCAGCTTCGGGTCGCGGTCGGAGAAGAGGAAGACCGCTTTCTGTGTGGTTTTCCCGTTTCCGCCCGGCTGTTCGCAGACCGCCCACTCCATCTGCTTCTTCGCCTCCTCGGCCGAGGGCAACCGGTCCGGGGCGTAGGGAATGCCGATGGTCGGGCCGCGCGGGATATGCCCGTTGTCGAGTTCCGATTCCTTCACCTTGACGATGCTCGACTTCTCGGGGTCGAGCAGCAGTTTGGCGGAGGCGAAGTTGAGGACCGGGTGGAGCTGGACCTTCCCGTCGGTCTTGAGCACGACGTAGCGGGTGGTCGAGTCGCTGCCGACGACCACGTGCGAGGCGACGTCGTCCCAGCCCTTGGGTGCCACCGGCTTGAACATGCCCCAGGCGCCGAATCCCGCGAGGATCAGGGCCCCGACCACCACCCCGGGGAGCACCGCGCGCAGCGGGCGCGGAGCGCCCTCCTCGGTGCCGCTCGGTGTGGGTTGCAAGAACGCGGCGACTGTCCGCTTCTTCGCAAAGATATAGGCGTTGAGTTCATCCCGCCGTGATGCCATGTTTAGCCGCTTCTCCCCGCTTTTCGGCCTCGGTAGTCAGGTGGCCTGCCCTCGGACCCGGTCTCGTACCGACCCTCTACTATGCCGGTAGTCAATTGACTCATGGTGCTCGGGGACACTGGTAGGGAAGACCAACGACCGGGCCGTTGGGGCGGGTTTCGGACTGTAAGGGGCTGACGGGGATGGCTGCCGCAACGCGCACACGTACCGCGAGGAGCGCGTCCGGCCGGCGCACACCGAGCGGACCCGGTGGCCCGGCCCCCGCTCCGGCTTCCCCGGCCGCGGGGGCCGCGCCGAGTTCGGTGACCCCGCGCCCGCTGCCTCGCCCCGGCAGCCTGGGTCCGCTGCGGCTGCAACAGCTCGTGCTCATCGAGGTGGCCGCGGCGGTCACGCTGGTGGCATGGACCATCGATGAACTGATGCTGGTCCCGGCGGCGGTCGTGGCCGTGGCGCTGATCCTGCTGGCCGTGGTGAGGCGCCATCAGCAGGCGATCCCGGAGTGGCTGGCCACGGCCCTGGCGCTGCGCAGGCGTCGGCGGCAGGCGTCGCAGCCGGTCGACGCGGGCATCGACCCGGGCTTCACGCCCGTCGTCGAATGCGAGCCCGCCCTGCGGACGTACACCTACACCGACCGTGAGCGCCGCGCGGTGGGCATGGTCGGGGACGGCACCTTTCTGACCGCCGTCATCCAGGTGGAGGCGGTGGACGCGCCGCTGCGCCCGCAGCGCGCCCAGCGTCCGCTGCCGCTCGCGCTGCTGCGCGACGCCCTGGACGTGGACGGGATCCTGCTGGAGTCGGTGCAGGTCGTCCAGCACGCCATGACCGCGCCCGCGCCCCATCTGCCCGCGCAGGCGGTGGCGGTGCGCAACTACGGGCCGTTGCAGGAGAACACCGGCGCGCCGTCCACCCGGCTGACCTGGGTGGCGCTGAAGTTCGATCCGGAGCTGTGCCCGGAGGCCGTGGAGGCGCGCGGTGGCGGTCTGGAGGGTGCGCAGCGGTGTGTGCTGCGTACGGCCGACCAGCTCGCGAGCCGGTTGCAGGGGGCCGGTTTCGGGGTGACGCTGCTGACGGAGGAGGCGCTGACCGCGGCCATCTCCACGGCCGCAAGCGTCAATCCGGTGGCTACCGCCCAGGCCCGGCAGACCAACACCCTGTCCCGGCGCACCGTGGAGACCTCCCGCACCTGGCGGTGCGACGACCGCTGGCACACCACCTACTGGGTGGGCCGCTGGCCGCAGATGGGGCCGAGCGCCGCCCCGCTTCCGCAGTTGGCCGCACTGCTGACCTCGCTGCCCGCACTGGCCACGACCCTGACCCTCACCCTGCGCCGCGGCGGCACCCAGGGCGGGCGGCACGCTCCGACGGTGAGCGGACATGTGCGGATCACCGGCCGCAGCGCCGATGAACTGGTGGAGATCCGGCGGGAGTTGCAGCGCACCGCGCGGGGGGTGCGGGTCGGGCTCGTACGGCTGGATCGCGAGCAGGTGCCCGGAGTCCTCGCCACTCTGCCCCTGGGAGGGACCCACTGATGGCCACGCCGACGACCGCCCCCTACCGAGCCCCCGCCCCGGCCCCCGCTCCCGCCCCCGGCGGAGCGGGCGATCCCGCCGTCGCACCCGCACCGCGCAGGATGCGGCGCGGCTTCGGGCTGATCGGCCCCCGACGGCAGCCGCATGAGCTCTCCCCGGAGCAGTTCGAAGCGCTGGCGCTGCCGATCGGTGACGACGGGGTGGTGATCGGCGTAGGCGCCCGCGACCAACCCGCGGTGCTCGGTCTGCACCGCCCCACGCCGTTCAACATCCTGCTGGTCGGCGGATTGTGGACGGCACAGGTCATCGGGTTGCGCGCGGTGGCCACCGGCGCGCGCGTCACCGTCGAGACCGGCCGCCGTCAGATGTGGACCGCGCTGACCCAGGCGGCCAACGGCGGCCACCAGAGCATCACCCTCCATGACGTGGGCCGGGTGCCGCCGCAGGGCGCGTCGATCGGCAGCCCGGTACTGGTGATCCGGGACGCGGGAATGCGGCCGCCGCGCGGCCGGGTGTCCGCGGCGCCCTGGCAGTCGGTGCTGACGCTGCTGCCCTATCTGAGCCCGGTCGCGCCGCGGCTGATGGAGAACGCCGATCTGGTCGGCATCCAGCGGGTCTCCCCCGACGAGGCCACTCAGGTCGGGAAGATCATGGGCCTGCCGACCACGGACGTCGAGTCGCTGTCCACCCTGCCGGACGGGGTCACGCTGTGGTGCAACCGCCGCTCACGGCTGTATGTGGCCACGCATCCCACCGATGTGGAGACGGGGTTGCTGGGCGGGCCGCGCCGGATGGACTGACCTCGCGTCGGTTCACCGTGCGTTTCTCCCCAGTGGTTCTCCGTGTTCGATTGCCGCCGCCCGCGGGGTGGATCAGACTTGTCCCGTCGGGCGGACGGATGTCCGCGGTATGTGAAGGGAATCTCCACCGATGGCTGACGCCAAAGAAAAGGCCGAGCTGTACGCCCTCGATATCTCCGGTGTCGAATGGCTCAGCGCGCCTGGCAGCACCTCCGAGGACCGGGTGGAGATCGCCTACCTGCCGAACGGGGCGGTGGCGATGAGGAGTTCCGCCGATCCCGAGACGGTCCTGCGCTACACGGAGGCCGAGTGGCGCGCCTTCGTCCTGGGCGCGCGGGACGGCGAATTCGACCTGCGCTGAGACCTGCGCTGAGCGTACGGCGGAGGGGGCGGACACCGGCCGGTGTCCGCCCCTCCTCATGTCTCCAACGGATGGCGCCAGGGGCACTCAGGACCCGAAGGCGATCAAGATCTTCTCGTGTGTGCCCGTGGTCCCCGCGACACGGTCCGAGGCGATGTAGAAGACGCCGTTCCGGTAGATCCGGGTGGCGGTGGCGAGGACGGTCTCCGTCTTGCGGGTGGCCCGGGGCAGTTGCAGAAGTTTCTTCGGCGTACCACCACCGGCGCCGACGCTCACGACCGTCCCACCACCGTTGAGTGTGGGCTGCTCGTAGACGATGAGGTTCTTGCCGTCCAAGCTCAGCGGCAGCAGCATCCGGCCGCCCACCTTCAGGGCCCACTTCCTCTTCCCGCTGTCCAGGTCGAAGGCGTGGATCTCGTTGCCGGGGCCCGAGCCGACGGCCGGTTTCACCTCGGTCGGCAGGTAGAAGGTGTCCGCGGTGGCGGCGACGCCCTGGCAGGCGCCCATGTCGGTGCCGAAGAGGTCCATCCGGCACTGCGGCTGGTAGGACTGCTTGCCCAGGGCCAGGGAGGAACGCTCCTTGCCGCGGTCCGAAATCGCCAGTATCCCACCGGACTTGCGGTCCTCATTGCTCAGCGCGACGACGGCCGGGCTGCTGGAGAAGATCTTGCTGACCTTGAAGCCCTTGCGGACGACATAGGTCCACTTGATCTTTCCGGCCGGGGTGAGCTGCTGGAGTTTGGCGGAACCGTCGTTGCAGGAGTACGCGCGCAGCAGGACCTTGCCGCCCGCGTAGCCGTCCACCGAGCAGGCGGGGCTCATCTCGCCCGGCGAGACCTCCTTGCCGTTGTCGACCCGGACCATGGCCGAGCCGCCGAACCAGGCCAGACCGACCAGATTGCCGCTCTGGGCCATGCCCATGTTCGAGTGGTCGCCGCCGAAGGGGCCCGACTCCGGGGCGTCGTGGTCCCAGAGCTTGACGCCCTTGTCGAGGTCGATCAGGGCGAGCCGGCTGCACGAGTTCTTGCGGTGGCCCGCGTAGGCGACCACGACCTTGCCGTCCGTGGCCGAGTCCGGCGCGGCGCACACGGCCTTGGGCAGCGACAGCGACCACCTCTCCGCGCCGTTGTCCTTGTACGCGGTCACCTTGGTGTCAACGGCCTTGACGACATGCCCCTTGCGCACCCAGAAGCCGGGCGCGTCGACACCGCGCCGGGTGAGGTCGGGCGCGGGTGTCTGGTAGAGGACCTTCGCCTCGCCCGGCCGACGGACGTCGTTGGGGTCGCTCTCCTGGGCGTTGTCGTCCTTGTTGTCGCTGTCGCCACCACCGGTGGGCCCGGCCGTCGGCTTCTTCCGGTGGGGTTCGGCCGGGGCGGTGCTCGAGGCGGCGGGCTTCTTCTCGCCATCGTCATCGCTGAGGACGGCGAAGACCGCGCAGCCCGCCGCGAGCAGCACGGCCAGCGCCGTGCCGATGACAACAACCTTCCGCTTCTTGTCTCGACCACCACCGGCACCGCCTTCGCCGCCGTCGGCCGGCGATATGCCGTACGGCGTCGCGGAGTACGGACCGTCGCCCGCGGGCCGGGTCGGGTCCGTCGCGTACGGATTGCCGGGGGCGGGCGACGGCGGCCCGGGAGGCTGCGGCACATCGGGCGCCGGGGATGGAGGAGGTGTGGACTGACTCGCGGGGAGCGCCCCGGTATGCCAGATCTGGGGTGGAGTGTGCCGGTCCGACGGAGGAGGGGCAGCCGAAGCCGGGGGGGCCGGCGGCACCTGAGGCGGGGTGGGTTCCGGTGGCGGACCGAAGCCGCCTTCGGAAGGCTCGGGTTCCGGTGGCGGACCGAAGCCCCCCGCGGGCGGGCGGCGGGGCGGTTGAGGCGGCCGCGACATCAGCGCTCCCCTCTTAGGCAGGTCCGTCGGCATTCGAGCGGATTTCTTTCTACCACCGTTAGGCCGTGGCTCTCCCCGGGGTTGAGCGGGTACACGGCCAGGTAAGGCATGGTGAGGCATCGGACAGCACCTTGAGTGCCGACGGGCCTGCCATAGGGGCGCTCAGGGTGATTAGTCTTGGTGTACGCGGTGGAGAACCTGATCAGGTATCCCCGGCGTCACCAAAGGGGAAAGCCGAACGGTCGGACGACAGTAACGATCGGCAACAGATCGGCCTCGCCAAGAATTTCAACGGTGTTCGACCACACCAGGAGGCATTGTGAGCAGCGATCGGGACGAGATCCGCACGGGCGGAACCACACCCGGCGATGATCGGTCCGACGCGGAGACCGAGCACACGGGCGAGTTCACCATCGACTACACCCCGCCCGCCTGGTACACGCAGAACGCTTCGCCGTCACCAGCGCCGCCCGTCCCCGGGCCGGCCGGGACGACACCCGGGGGGACCAACGGATCCGGAGTGGACACGGGGGCCGGCGCGGGGGCCGCACCCTCACCTCCGCCTCCGCCGCCGACCGGAACCCCGGTGTCCGTACCGGGCGTTCCGGATCCGAACGGCTTCGCGGGGTCGTGGCCGCCGCCCCCGGCGCCGTCCACCGAGACCGCGCCTGCGGGGCCCGATCCGACGGGGCCCGCCGCGACGGCGTCCCCCGCGACCGGTTCCGCTGCGACCGGTTCCGCTTCGAGCGGGTCCGGTGAGGACGAGACACCTCCGCGGACCGCGAACGATGCCGGGCCGGGCGGGACCGGAGATGAGCGTTCCGGGGAAATGAGCGCTGCACCCCCTGTGCCCGACTTCTCCCCAAACCCGGTGGTTCCCACCACCGCTGACGCCGAGGCGGATGACCTCACCGCGGAGAGCTCGAAGAGCGTCGCGCGGGACGAGCGGCCGGAGCGGGACAACCTGGCCGAACCGGCCCCGGGAACCCCAAAGAAGGCCGACGACGACTACGCGCTGCCGCCGGCCACCGCGCAGACGAACACCGCCGACCAGGACGCCGACGCCGCCGAGAGCGACAGCGGCAACGTCCGCAGCGAAGGCACCCTGCGGTTCTCCACCGCCGCCCTGCGGGCGGAGATGGCCCAACTCCGCGCCGCCGAAGCCACCGAGAGCACCGAGAGCACCGAAAGCTCTGACAGCGACTCGGGTGCGGAAGCCGAGCGGTCCTCCGAGCCGGACAGCTCCGACTCCGGTGCCGCGGACACCACCGTGCCCACCGGCGGCGAGGTGCGCAGCGAGGGCACCCTGCGGTTCTCCGCGGCCGCGCTGCGCCAGGACTTCGCGGCACGGCGCAATGCCGAGAGCGAGGCGGCGGACGCCGGCGAGCCCCAGGACGCGATCCCCGAGGGCGCGGCACCGCAGGGCGCGGCCGTGCCGGACGCGCCCTCCCCGGAGCAGCCGCCGGCCACGCCGTGGGCGCCTCCGGCCGCTCCGCAGTCCGGACTGCCGCCGCTGCCACCGGACTTCCAGCCCGCCGCACCGCAGAGCGCGGACGGCGGTACGGGCGGTGCGGGCGGTACGGCCGCGCCGGAGCCCACCGCTCCGCCCACCCCGCGGCCCAACGAGGGCGCGCCGTGGCACTCCGGGAGCGGCACCTCCCCGGCGTCGGTCCCGGAGCAGCGTACGGACGGCCCCGGGGCCGGAAGCGGCACCGGAGGCGGTCTGCCGCCGCAGTCCGCCGCCTGGGCGCCGCCGGTGCCCGGTCCGCAGGGTCAGCCCGCGCCCGGTATCCCGGCGCCCGCGTCACCGCAGAGCGGCTACGGCTACCCCCGCCCCGGCGAGGGCGGCCCCGGTCCGGTGCCGGGTGCGCAGGGCGGCCCCGGTCAGCCTGGCCCCGCCCCGTTCCCGGGACAGGATCAGGCACCGGGCCAGGCACCGGGCCAGGCACCGGGCCAGGGCGGCGCGCCCGTGTCCGGCGCTCAGCCGCCGGCCACCCCCGGTCCGCAGCCTCCCCAGAGCCCTCAGCTCCCGCAGACGGCTCAGTCCCAACCCCAGCCCCCCTACGGCTATCCGCACCAGGGACAGCCCGGGCCCGCCGGTCCGGGGCAGCCCTCGGCGCCCGCACTCGGGCAGGGCGGCTACGGCTTCCCGCGTCCGCAGGCGGAGCCACAGGACGCCGTCCCGCCGCACCACCCGCAGCCCTCCCCCGCGCAGCAGGAGCCCGGTCCGTACGCCCAGCCCGGTCCGCAGGGAACGGCTCCGCAGGGAGCGGCAGCGCAGGGAGCGGCAGCGCAGGGAGCGGCACAGGGCCAGGGCGGCTACGGCTTCCCGCGCCCCGACGCGGCTCCCGCACCGCAGGACGGCTACGGCTACCCGCGCCCCGACAGCGGCGCGGCCGCCGCGAACGCCGGTGCCGGGGCGGACGCACCGGCCGATCCGCGGACCGGCGGCTGGCCCGTCGTCACCCCGGACCAGCGGCGTCAGGCCGCCCATGGCGCGGGCGCGCCGCTCGGTTACACGGCGGCGGTCGAGCTGTCGTCGGACCGGCTCATCCGGGGCAAGCAGAAGCCGAAGAAGAACAACGTCGGCGGCTCGCGCTTCAAGTTCGGCGGCAAGAAGGAGGAGGCGGAGCGGCAGCGCAAGCTGGAGCTGATCCGTACGCCGGTGCTCTCCTGCTACCGCATCGCGGTGATCAGCCTCAAGGGCGGCGTCGGCAAGACCACGACGACCACCGCCCTCGGCGCGACCCTGGCCACCGAGCGCCAGGACAAGGTCATCGCGATCGACGCCAACCCCGACGCGGGCACCCTCGGCCGCCGGGTGCGGCGCGAGACCGGGGCGACCATCCGCGACCTGGTCACCGCGATCCCGTACCTCAACAGCTACATGGACATCCGGCGGTTCACCTCGCAGGCGCCGTCCGGTCTGGAGATCCTGGCCAACGACGTCGACCCGGCCGTCTCCACGACCTTCAACGACGAGGACTACCGCCGCGTCATCGACGTCCTGGGCAAGCAGTACCCGATCATCCTCACCGACTCGGGCACCGGTCTGCTCTACAGCGCGATGCGCGGAGTGCTCGATCTCGCCGACCAGTTGATCATCATCTCCACGCCCTCGGTGGACGGCGCGAGCAGTGCGAGCACCACACTCGACTGGCTGTCCGCCCATGGCTACTCGGACCTGGTCTCGCGCAGCCTCACCGTGATCTCGGGGGTCCGGGAGACCGGGAAGATGATCAAGGTGGACGACATCGTGTCGCACTTCGAGACGCGCTGCCGCGGGGTGGTCGTCGTGCCGTTCGACGAGCATCTGTCAGCGGGCGCCGAAGTGGACCTGGACATGCTGCGGCCGAAGACCCGTGAGGCGTACTTCAACCTCTCGGCCCTCGTCGCGGAGGACTTCACCCGTGCCCAGCAGGCACAGGGCCTGTGGACGGCGGCCGGCGGCAGCGCCCCGCCGCCGCAGATGGCGCCGCCGATGCCCGCGCACGGTCAGGGGCAGTACCCGGGCCAGGGGCAGGGCCAGCAGCCGGGTCCGCAGCAGGGCCAGGGACAGCAGCAGCCCTACCCGGGGCCGTACGCGCCCCAGCCGGGGCAGCCGCAGGCCCCGGGCCAGCCGCAGCCCGGACAGCCCCAGCCGGGCTATCCGCAGCCCGGTCAGCCGCAGGGCTACCCCCAGCAGGGACAGCCGGGTCAGCCGGGCTCCCAGCAGGGTTGGCAGCAGCCACAGCAGCCGCAGCTGGGACAACCGGCCCAGCCGCCCCAACAGGCCCAGGGGCAGCCGGGTCAGCCGTGGCCGTCCGGTCAGCCCGCGCAGCAGGGCCAGCCGTGGCAGCAGCAGCCCCCGGCGGGGCCGCAGCAGTAGCGGCGCGCACACCGCGAAGCGATCGCCCCGCCGGACCGGTTGATCCCGGTCCGGCGGGGCGATCGCCGTATGAGCCGTCGTTGAGTGGTGAGGGGCGGGCCTCAGCGGGCGCCGTGCTCCTCGACCAGTTGCCGCGCCCGCTTCACATCGGCCGCCATGCGCTCCAGCAGCGCCTCGATCGAGTCGAACTTCTCCTGGCCCCGCAGATAGGCGAGAAAGTCCACCTGGACATGGAGTCCGTACAGATCCAGTCCGACCCGGTCGATCGCATACGCCTCGACAGTCCGCTCGGTGCCGTTGAACTGCGGGTTGGTGCCGACCGAGATGGCCGCGGGCATCGCCTCGCCCTCGGCGGTGAGCCAGCCCGCGTAGACGCCGTCGGCGGGGATCGCGGTGTGCGGCAGGGTCTCCAGGTTGGCCGTGGGGAAGCCCAGTTCCCGGCCGCGCTGGGCACCGCGCACCACCACGCCCTCGACGCGGTGCGGACGTCCGAGGACCTCCATGGCGCCCGTGACGTCCCCATCGGCAACCAGCCTGCGCACCAGCGTGGACGAGAACGCCTCGCCGCCGCCCGCCTCACCGCGCTCGTACAGGTCGATGACCTCGACCTCGTAGTCGTAGGTGGCGCCCAGCTCGCGCAGGAACGCCACGTTCCCGGCGGCCTTGTGGCCGAAGCGGAAGTTGGGACCCTCCACCACCACCCGGGCGTGGAGCTTGTCGACCAGCACCTTCACCACGAAGTCACCCGGAGCGAGCCGGGAGAACTCCGCCGTGAACGGCAGCACCAGCACCGCGTCCACCCCGAGCTCCGCCATCAGCTCCGCGCGCCGCTGGTGGGTGGCGAGCAGCGGAGGGTGGCTTCCGGGGCGTACGACCTCGCTGGGGTGCGGGTCGAAGGTGACCACGACCGCCGGTACGCCCAGCTCACGCGCACGTGCCACCGCGCGGCCGATGATCAGCTGGTGTCCTCGGTGCACCCCGTCGTAGGAACCGATGGTGACGACGCTGCGTCCCCAGTCCTCGGGGATGTCCTCCAAGCCACGCCAGCGCTGCACTTTGCCCGCTCCTCGCCCGAACCTTTGTCTGTCGACTTCGCAGGTCTAAGAGTGCCATGCCATCGGCACGTACTTTGCATCGGTGGCCACTCCTGGCGCCCGGCCCCGGGTTCACCACGGTCGCCAGGGGCCTCGCGAGACCTCATGCGCCCCCTTTCACTCCCGTGATGCCTTCCGGGCGCCCGCACGATGGGGTGAATTCTCCGGCGGCAGCGGAAAGACACCGTGAGGGGAAGAGATCGGGGGGTCGCAACGCACCGCAGGACGGCACAGGCCGCCCCGCGGTGCGGGACGGCCCTCAACGGCGGCCAGGGGCTCGGGCTCCGGCCGAAGCCGAGCGGGCAGCCGGCTCAGACGAAGACGGCCAGGCTCTTGGCCTTGCCCTTCGACTCCTCCACCAGGGCCAGGAAGCGCCCGTCCGGATCGAAGACGGCCACCGGACCGCCCGGCCCCTCCCCCGGCGTCACCGGGCGCATCGCGATCCGTACGCCGTTGCCCAGCAGCCGGGCCTGGTCGGCGTCCACGTCCCAGCGCGGGAAGGCGGCCGCGGCGGCCTCCGCGATGGGCATGATCGTCAGGGACTCCTCCAGCCGCTCCAGCGTCTCGGCCGCCGCCAGCCCGTACGGCCCGACCCGGGTGCGCCGCAGCGCCGTCAGATGGCCGCCGACGCCCAGCCCGGCGCCCAGGTCGCGGGCGAGCGCCCGGATATAGGTGCCGGAGGAGCAGACGACCGTGACGTCCAGGTCCAGGACGGCGGTGCCGTCCTCCGCCTTCGTCTCGCGGTGCTCGTGCAGCGCGAAGGACGAGACGGTCACCGGCCGCGCCGGGATGTCGAAGTCCTCGCCCTCACGGGCCCGCGCGTAGGACCGCTTGCCGTCGATCTTGATGGCGCTGACCTTGGACGGCACCTGCTGGATGTCGCCGGTCAGCGCGGCGATCCCGGCCTGGACCGCGCCGAGTTCGACCCCGGCGGCCCCGTGCGCGGCGGTGATCTCCCCTTCCGCGTCATCGGTGACGGTGGTCTGGCCGAGCCGGATGGTGGCCGTGTACTCCTTCTCGGTCAGCGCCAGGTGGCCGAGCAGCCGGGTGGCCTTCTCGACACCGATCACCAGGACGCCGGTGGCCATGGGGTCCAGCGTGCCGGCATGGCCGACCCGCCGGGTCCCGGCGAAGCGGCGCATCCTGGCGACGACGTCGTGCGAGGTGTAACCGGCCGGTTTGTCGACGATCACCAGGCCGTCCGGAGCACCGGAGCCGGCCCTGCCCTTGCGCGTCATACGTCCGAGGAGCCCTTGGCGTCGTTCTCGTTCCCGTTCCCGTCCTCGTCCGCGGTCTCGCCGGGCTTGCGGTACGGGTCGGCGTCACCCGCGTACTCGGCGCCCGAGGACGCCTCGCGGACCTGCGCGTCGGCCGCCTTGGCCTTGGTGAGCAGATCGTCGATGGTGCGGGCGTTGTCCGGGAGGGCGTCGGGGACGAACGTCAGGGTGGGGGTGAACCGCACCCCGGTCTGACGGCCGACCTCGGAACGCAGCACGCCCTTGGCGCTCTCCAGGGCCGCGGCGGAGGCGGCGCGCTCCTCGTCGTCGCCGAAGACCGTGTAGAAGACGGTCGCATCCCGCAGATCGCCGGTGATCCGGGTGTCCGTGATGGTCACATAGCCGAGCCGCGGGTCCTTGATCCGCCGCTGAAGGGTCTCCGCGACCACAACCCGGATGCGGTCCGCCAGCTTGCGTGCCCGCGCGGTGTCGGTCATGCGTCTACTTCTCTCTTCTTCGCTTCGGTCATCGATGGCCGGGGTGGTCGTCGACGGTGGTCGTCACCGCCGGGTTCCCCGTCTGTCACTCGTCATCGCCGCCGTGGAGCCGCCGTCGTACCGACAGCAGCTCCACCTCCGGCCGCCCCGCGACCAGGCGCTCACAGCGGTCCAGAACGTCCGTGAGGTGGCCCGGGTCCCCGGAGACCACCGCGAGGGCGATCTGTGCCCTGCGATAGAGGTCCTGGTCGCCGACCTCCGCCACGCTGACCGCGAATTTGCGGTGCAGCTCGGCGACGATCGGCCGGACGACGGAGCGTTTCTCCTTCAACGACCGTACGTCGCCAAGGAGCAGGTCAAAGGACAACGTCCCTACATACATGCAGTCCGGGTCAAGCCACCCGTGGGGCCTTGAAGGTGCGGGCTTGGGTTGAGGCTCCTCGAACCGTACACGCAAGGGCCGGGGCCGATCGACGGAAATTTCCCGCCGACCGGCCCCGGATGAGAGCCAGCGCGTCAGCCGCGCGGCTTCTCGCGCATCTCGTACGTCGCGATGACGTCGTCGATCTTGATGTCGTTGTAGCTGCCGAGGTTGATACCGCCCTCGAAGCCTTCGCGAATCTCGGTGACGTCGTCCTTGAAGCGACGCAGGCCCTCGATGTTGAGGTTCTCCGCGACCACCTTGCCGTCGCGGAGGAGGCGGGCCTTGGTGTTCCGCTTGACCTCGCCGGAGCGGATGAGCACACCCGCGATGTTGCCCAGCTTGGACGAGCGGAAGATCTCGCGGATCTCCGCCGTACCGAGCTCGACCTCTTCGTACTCCGGCTTGAGCATGCCCTTCAGGGCCGCCTCGATCTCCTCGATCACCTGGTAGATGACCGAGTAGTAGCGGACGTCCACGCCCTCGCGCTCGGCCATCTGCGTGGCACGCCCGTCGGCGCGCACGTTGAAGCCGATGACGATGGCGTCGGAGCCGGTCGCCAGGTCGATGTCGGTCTCGGTGACCGCACCCACACCGCGGTGCAGGACGCGCAGGTCGACCTCTTCGCCGACGTCGAGCTGGAGCAGGGAGGACTCGAGGGCCTCCACCGAACCGGACGCGTCGCCCTTGATGATGAGGTTGAGCTGCTGCACCTGACCGGCCTTGAGCACCTTGTCCAGGTCCTCCAGGGAGACCCGGCGGGTGCGCTTGGCGAAGGCCGCGTTGCGCTCGCGCGCCGCACGCTTCTCGGCGATCTGGCGGGCGGTGCGGTCCTCGTCGACAACGAGGAAGTTGTCGCCCGCGCCGGGCACGTTGGTCAGACCGAGCACCAGGACCGGGGTGGCCGGTCCGGCCTCCTCCAGCGCGTTGCCGTTGTCGTCGAGCATCGCCCGGACACGGCCGTAGGCGTCGCCCGCGACCATCGTGTCGCCGACCCGCAGCGTTCCGCGCTGGACCAGGACGGTGGCCACGGCGCCGCGGCCGCGGTCCAGGTGCGCCTCGATCGCGATGCCCTGCGCGTCCTGCTCCGCGTTGGCGCGCAGGTCGAGCGAGGCGTCCGCGGTGAGGACCACGGCCTCCAGCAGGCTGTCGATGTGCAGGCCCTGCTTGGCGGAGATGTCGACGAACATGGTGTCGCCGCCGTACTCCTCGGCCACCAAGCCGTACTCGGTCAGCTGACCGCGCACCTTGGTCGGGTCCGCGCCCTCGACGTCGATCTTGTTGACCGCGACCACGATCGGCACGTCGGCCGCCTTGGCGTGGTTCAGCGCCTCGATCGTCTGGGGCATCACACCGTCGTTGGCCGCCACCACGAGGATCGCGATGTCGGTCGACTTGGCACCACGGGCACGCATGGCGGTGAACGCCTCGTGACCCGGGGTGTCAATGAAGGTGATCTTGCGCTCTTCCTCGTTGACCTCGGTCGAGACCTGGTAGGCACCGATGTGCTGGGTGATGCCACCGGCCTCGCCCGCGACCACGTTGGTCTTGCGGATCGCGTCCAGCAGTCGGGTCTTACCGTGGTCGACGTGACCCATGACGGTCACGACCGGCGGACGGGAGACGAGCATCTCCTCGCCGCCCTCGTTCTCGCCGAACTCGATGTCGAAGGACTCGAGAAGCTCGCGGTCCTCCTCCTCCGGGCTGACGATCTCGACGATGTAGTTCATCTCGTCGGCGAGCAGCTGAAGCGTCTCGTCGGAGACCGACTGGGTCGCGGTGACCATCTCGCCGAGGTTGAGCATCACGGCGACCAGCGACGCCGGGTTGGCGTTGATCTTCTCCGCGAAGTCGGTGAGCGAGGCACCACGCGACAGCCGGACCGTCTGGCCGTTGCCGCGCGGCAGCATCACGCCGCCGACGGACGGGGCCTGCATGGCCTCGTACTCCTGGCGCCTCTGCCGCTTCGACTTACGGCCACGGCGAGCCGGACCGCCGGGACGGCCGAACGCGCCCTGCGTGCCACCACGGCCACCGGGACCACCCGGACGACCGCCGAAGCCGGGACGGCCACCGCCGCCACCGAAGCCGCCGCCACCACCGGGACGACCGGCGAAACCGCCGCCACCACCGGGACGACCGCCGCCGCCACCGCCGGGACGACCGGCGAAGCCGCCGCCACCACCGGGACGACCGCCGCCGCCGGGACGACCGGCACCGCCGGGACCGCGGCCGCCGCCACCGGGGCCCGGACGCGGGCCCGCGGCGGGACGCTGCGGCATCATGCCCGGGTTCGGACGCGGACCACCGGGGCCGCCGCCGGGACGCGGGCCGCCACCCTGGGCGCCCTGCGGACGGGGCATCTGGCCCGGAGTGGGCCGGGGACCGCCGGGGCCGCCCTGACCGCGGCCGGGACCGCCCTGACCGCCCTGCGGGCGCGGGCCGGGGCCACCCTGGCCGCCGGGACGCGGGGCGCCGCCGGGACGGGGCGCCTGCGGGCGCGCCATACCGGTCGAACCACCGGACGTGAAGGGGTTGTTGCCCGGCCGCGGACCGGCCGGACGGCCGCCCGGACGCGGACCGCGCTCGCCACCGGGGCGCGGCGCACCGGAACGGGCACCCTGGCCGCCCTGGCCCTGACCACCCTGGCCCTGGCCCGGAGCACCCGGACGGGCGGGGCGCGGACCGGGCGTGGCACCCGGCTTCGCGGGCGCGCCCGGCTTGGCCTGGGCCGGCTTGGGACCGGCGGCCGCCGCCGGGGCGGTGAACTCCGGCTGCTGCGGTGCCGCGGGCTGCTGCGGTGCCGCGGGCTGCGCCGGACCCGGCTTGGGGCCGGGCGTCGGACGGGCCGCGGGCGTGGGACGCGGGCCCGGGGTGGGCGCCGCGGGCGTGCTGCGGGGAGCCTCGGCGGCGGCCGGCTTGGGGCCGGGCGTCGGGGGCTTGGGGGCAGCCGGACGGGCCGAAGCACCCGGACCGGGTGTCGGCGGCTTGGCGGGCGTCGCCTTGCGCGGCGCCGAGGGCTTGCCGGCGGCGCGGCCGGAACCGTTGCCGCCCTGGAATGCGTCAGTCAACTTGCGCACAACCGGCGCCTCGATGGTCGAGGACGCCGAACGTACAAATTCACCGAGTTCTTGGAGCTTGGCCATGACGACCTTGCTCTCAACTCCGAACTCCTTGGCGAGTTCGTATACCCGGACCTTAGCCACTTCGCTCCTTTGAGGTCCGGGTTACGCCGGACCGTCGCTACTTCATGGGCGTACTCATCGCGTACTCATCGAGTGCTCATCGCAATCTCGACCTACTTCCGACTCGCGAGGTACCTGACCGCACGGTGTCCCGTGCCGTTCTTCCAACTACTTACGGTGATGCCTGCTCACCCTGCTCGACACAGCGGCGCACGTCCGTGATGTCGAGCGTCCCCGGCCCCCTGAAGGCCCGAGGAAAAGCCCGGCGGCGGACCGCCAGGTCGAGGCAGACCGGTGTGGGGTGCACATACGCACCCCGACCGGGCAGCGTACCGCGCCGATCGGGGACACAAACGCCCTCGACCGCCACGATGCGCAGCAGATCCTTCTTGGCCGCCCGATCCCGGCATCCCACGCAGGTTCTCTCAGGGCAGGCACGAGCACGCGCGCGGCCAGACACTGCTTAAGTCTACCTCCCTGTACCGACCTCACCCCTCGGGGGGAGTGATCGAACGATTACTCGTTTTCGGCTGGATTCCGGGCCACAGCGGCTTGAATCAGCCTTGATCACCGGGCTGTTCGGTGTCGGGCCGGATGTCGATCCGCCACCCGGTCAGCCGCGCCGCGAGCCGGGCGTTCTGCCCTTCCTTCCCGATGGCGAGGGACAGCTGGTAGTCCGGCACGGTGACGCGCGCCGAGCGCGCCGCCAGATCCACCACCTCGACCTTGCTCACCCGCGCGGGGGACAGCGCGTTGGCGACCAGCTCGGCGGGGTCGTCCGACCAGTCGACGATGTCGATCTTCTCGCCGTGCAGTTCGGCCATCACACTGCGCACCCGGCCGCCCATCGGGCCGATGCACGCGCCCTTGGCATTCAGACCCGAACGGGTGGACCTGACCGCGATCTTGGTCCGGTGACCGGCCTCGCGGGCGATGGCCGCGATCTCCACCGAGCCGTCCGCGATCTCCGGCACCTCGAGCGCGAAGAGCTTCTTCACCAGATTGGGGTGGGTACGCGAAAGGGTCACCGACGGACCGCGCACGCCCTTGACGACGCGGACGACATAGGTCCGCAGCCGGGTGCCGTGGGCGTAGTCCTCACCGGGCACCTGCTCCTGCACCGGCAGGATGGCCTCCAGCCGGCCGATGTCCACCAGCACGTTCTTGGGGTCCTTGCCCTGCTGGACGACACCGGCGACCACATCGCCCTCACGCCCCGCGTACTCGCCGAAGGTGATCTCCTCCTCGGCGTCCCGCAGCCGCTGGAGGATGACCTGCTTGGCGGTCATCGCGGCGATCCGGCCGAAACCGGAGGGGGTGTCATCGAACTCGCGCGGTTCGGCGCCCTCCTCCAGGTCCTCGGCGTCCTCCTGGGCCCATACCGTCACGTGGCCGGTGTTGCGGTCCAGCTCCACGCGGGCGCGGCGGCGGCTTCCCTCAGTGCGGTGATAGGCGATGAGGAGGGCCGATTCGATCGCCTCGACCAGCAGGTCGAAGGAGATCTCCTTCTCTCGCACCAGACCCCGCAGGGCACTCATGTCGATGTCCACGGCTACGCCTCCTCCTTGCTCTCATCGCCCTGACCAGCGGGCTTGCGGTTGAACTCGATCTCCACCCGAGCCTTGGAGATCTCCTCGAAGGGCAGCCGCCTGGCGGTGGGCTTGCGCCCCTTCACGCCGGGCACCTCCACATCGAGCCCATCGTCGTCCACGGCCGTGATCCGGGCGACCAGCTCGCCGCCGTCGGTCAGCCGGGCCCGCATGAGGCGGCCGGTGGCACGGCGGTAGTGGCGCGGTTCGCTCAGGGGGCGCTCGGCGCCCGGAGAAGTGACCTCGAGAACGTACGGGGTGGTACCCATCGCGTCCGTCTCGTCGAGCGTGCTGGAGATGTCGCGGCTCAGCTCCGCGCAGGTGTCCAGCTGCACGCCGTCGTCGGAGTCCACGACGATCCGCAGCACACGACGCCGCCCTGCGGGGGTCACCTCGACCTCTTCCAGATCCAGCTCTCGCGCGCTGACGAGCGGTTCCAGCAGTCCGCGCAGCCTCTCGCTCTGGGTGGTGCTCATCCGGGTGACTCCTCGGCCGCGTGTGCTGTTGTGGGAAGGTCGCGTCTCAGATCAAAGCCTATCTGTTCCGGCGGCGGGCTGACGATTCGGTGGGCGCTGCCGGGCTTCGGGCTCCCGCGCGGGTACGCTCGCCTGCTGTGATCACTAACGGCGGCCGGGAGCTGCCGCAGCCCGGAAAGAGGAACGTGTCGATCAGCACGCCCCCACCAGGCCCCCCGTCCCCCACCGGCACCTCCCCCGCGGCCCCGGGCTCGGGAACGCCCCCACGGCGTGCGCTGCTGCTCGGCGGCGGAGCGCTGGGGGCCCTCGCGCTGCTGAGCGGCTGCTCCGACGACTCCGAGACCCGGCCCGGCACCGGCGAGGCCGCGAGCGTCGCAAAACTCCGCGCCACCGGCGCGCGGGACTCCACCGCACTACTGGCACGCTACGACGCGACCGTGAACGCGCACCCCGCCCTTGCGAAGCGCCTGGCACCGCTGCGGGCGGAGACCGCACGGCACGCCGCCGCGTTCCGCGGCCACGAGCGGTCCGCCTCCCCCACCGCTTCCGGGGCACCCTCGGCGTCCGCATCGGCCTCCGCGCGGCGGGAGCGGCCGTCCGCGGTGCCCAAGGACGAGAAGCAGGCCCTCGCCGCGCTCGCCCAGGCCGAGCGGCACATCGCCGACACCCGCACCACCGCCCTCGTCACCGCGCCGCCCGAACTCGCCCGGCTGCTGGCCTCCGTCGCGGCCTGCGGCGCCGCCCATGTGTATCTGCTGGCCCAGGACGGCTCGGGCTCATGACCACCGCGAAGGGGTACTGACATGGCCTCTCGACCAGGCCGTACGGCCGGCGGCAGCCGCGCCGCGGCGCTCAGAGCCGCACAGGCCGCGCTCGCCGCCGAACACGCCGCCGTCTACGGCTACGGCGTCGTCGGCGGCCGGATCGGCGACAACCGCCTCGCGGAGGCCCGCGAGGGGTACGCGGCGCACCGCGCACGCCGGGACGCGCTCGTCCGCACCGTGCGCGACCTCGGCGGCACCCCCGCGGGCGCGGCGCCCGCCTACGCACTGCCCTTCGCCGTACCGGACGCCGCCGCCGCGGTGCGGCTCGCCGCGGAGCTGGAGAGCCGTATCGCCGCCGTCTACGCCGATCTCGTACGGGCGGGTGACGCCTCGCTGCGCCGTCAGGCGGCGGGCGCGCTGCGAGAGGCGGCGGTCCGGGCGGTGCGCTGGCGCGGCAGCGGCGTAGCCTTCCCTGGACTCACCGAACACGCTGCCTCGGCCGCCCCGTCCTCGTCGGCGAGCGGTCCGGCCGACGCGCTGTGACAGAGGCCGTGAAGCGAACGGTGATGGTGATGACGTTGATGGAGGGGACGGCTCAGGCATGGCATCGGCACCGCAGCCCGGTGGACGGGATACGGCCGCCTTCCACCCGCCGAAGCGGCTGCTGGACGCGCTGAGCGACGCTCCGGAAGGCCCCGTCCGCAGCTGGCTGGACGCCCTGCCGGAGACCGTGGGGCAGCTGCTCGACGCCTGGGAGCTGACCCCGGAGCGGGTGGTGACGCCCGGCGGCCTGGGCAGCCTGGTCGCCCTGGTACGGCAGGCGGACGGCACTCCGGCGGCGCTGAAGCTGCCCGTCCCCGGGCCCGAGGCGGAGCGGGAGCGCGCGGCGCTCGCGCACTGGAACGGATGGGGCGCGGCCTGTCTGCTGCGCGCCGACCCCGACACCGGTGCGCTGCTGATCGAACGGCTGAGCAGCGCTGTCTCGGTGCGTTCGCTGCCCGAGGCGAAGGCGCTGCTGGAGGCGACGGGCACGGTACGGCGGCTGTGGGTACCGCCGCCCGATGAGCACCCTTTCGACACGGTCGCGGAGCGCACCGGCGCGGGCCACGAGGTGGAGCTGCTGCTCCCCGCCGGGAGCTGGGCGGCCGACGCGCGCCCACTGGCCGAAGAGGCGGTGCGGCTGCGGGCGGAACTGCTTGCGGAGCCTCCCGAAACGGTCCTGCTGCACGGTGACTTCCGGCAGGGCAAGGTGCTCGCCGGGGAACGGGCGCCCTGGCTCGCGGTGGGCCCCGCCCCGCTGGTCGGCGAGCGTGCCTACGACCTGGCGCAGCTGGTGCTCGACCGCTGCGAGGACCTGGCCGCGGGCTCCGGCCCGGCCGCGGCGGCCCGCCGCCGGGTGGCCAAGCTGGCCGACTCCCTGGACGTGGACCGCGACCGGCTGCGGGGCTGGACCCTCTACCGCGCGGTGGCCACCGCGCGGCACCACGCCGACGCCGGCCACCGCCCCCGCGCCGAACTGCTGCTGGAGTTCGCGGGCTGGCTCTGAGGCCCGTCTTCACAGGGGCCGCCCCGGCGGCCACGCGTCCCCGCCCCGGCACGCCGCCCCGGCACGGTCCGCCGCCCGGCGCGCCATGCTGGGGCGGCGGGCCGGGCGTCGTTCCGTAGGGGGTGTCAGGCGGTGAGACGGGCGATGGCGTCGTCGATGGGGAGTTCCTCGCGCTCGCCGGTGCGACGGTCCTTCAGCTCCACCACGCCGTCCTTGGCGCCGCGGCCGACGACCAGGATGGTCGGGACACCGATCAGCTCCGCGTCGGTGAACTTCACGCCCGGGGAGACGCCCGCGCGGTCGTCGACCATGACGCGCACGCCCGCCGTGCCCAGCTTCTCCGCGATGTCGACGGCCAGCTCGGTCTGGAGGGCCTTGCCCGCGGCGACGATGTGGACATCGGCCGGGGCGACCTCGCGCGGCCAGCACAGACCGGACTCGTCGTGGGTCTGCTCGGCGAGGGCGGCCACCGCGCGGGAGACGCCGACGCCGTAGGAGCCCATGGTGACGCGGACCGGCTTGCCGTTCTGGCCGAGCACATCCAGCTGGAAGGCGTCGGCGTACTTGCGGCCGAGCTGGAAGATGTGGCCGATCTCGATGGCCCGGTCCAGCTCGATGCCCGCGCCGCACTTCGGGCAGGGGTCGCCCGGCTCGACCACGGCAACGTCCAGGTAGTCGTCGACGTCGAAGTCACGGCCGCAGACGACATTGCGGGCGTGGGTGTCGGCCTTGTTGGCGCCGGTGACCCAGGCGGTGCCGGGGGCGACGCGCGGGTCGGCGATGTAGCGGAAGGACTTCCCCGCCAGGCCCTGCGGGCCCACGTAGCCGCGCACCAGGTCGGGGCGGCCTTCGAAGTCCTCGGCGGTGACCAGCTCGATCTCGGCGGGGGCGAGGTGCTCCCCCAGCTTGCCGAGGTCCACCTCGCGGTCGCCGGGGACGCCCACCGCGGTGATCTCGCCGTCGACCTTGATCAGGAGGTTCTTCAGGGTCGCGGAGGCCGGGATGCCCAGGTGCTCGGCGAGGGTCTCGATGGTGGGGGTGTCGGGGGTGTCCACCTCCTCGACGGGGCCGTGGGTACCGCCCTCGACGGGCGGCACGGTCACCGTGTAGGCCTCGGTGTTGGCCGCGTAGTCGCAGTTCGGACAGTCCACGAAGGTGTCCTCACCGGCCGCCGCCGGGGCGAGGAACTCCTCGGAGGCCGAGCCGCCCATCGCGCCGGAGACCGCGGAGACGATGCGGTAGTCCAGGCCCAGGCGCTCGAAGATCCGGCGGTACGCCTCGCGGTGCAGCCGGTAGGACTCGGCCAGACCCTCGTCGGTGGTGTCGAAGGAGTAGGAGTCCTTCATCAGGAACTCGCGGCCCCGCAGCACACCGGAGCGGGGGCGGGCCTCATCCCGGTACTTGGTCTGGATCTGGTAGAGCGTGACCGGCAGGTCCTTGTAGGACGTGCACTGGTCCTTCACCGTCAGAGTGAAGATCTCCTCATGGGTGGGGCCGAGGAGGTAGTCACCGCCCTTGCGGTCCTTGAGGCGGAACAGCAGGTCGCCGTACTCCTCCCAGCGGCCACTGGCCTCGTACGGCTCCTTGGGCAGCAGCGCGGGCAGCAGGACCTCCTGGGCGCCGATGGCGTCCATCTCCTCGCGGACGATCCGCGCGACGTTCTCCAGGACCTTCTTGCCGACCGGCAGCCAGGTCCAGATGCCCGCCGAGGCGCGGCGGACGTAACCGGCCCGGACGAGCAGCTTGTGGCTGGCGGTCTCGGCGTCCGCCGGGTCTTCGCGCAGCGTCTTCAGCATCATCGTGGACATGCGCTGGACGTTGACGGCGTGGGCCATGAGGTCTCTCCTGCGTGCGGTATGGGATGTGCAGGAGGTTAGCCGCAGGTGCGCACAACCGGGAAATGCGTTGTGCGCGCGCGGTCCCTGAGGCGGCTCAGCGGCGCAGCGGAAGGAGCGCCCCCATGACCGCGTACGGGCTCGGCGCGCTCGGGAAGAGCACCCGGCGGGCGAGGTCGGTGTAGCCGAGGGACCGGTACAGACCGCGGGCGGGGCTGTCGGTGTCGATGGCGGACAGCAGGGAGCGCGGCTGGCAGACGCCGTCGGTGATGGCGGTGATCAGCCGGCGTCCGATGCCGCGGTTCTGGTAGGCGGGGTGGACGTGCAGTTCGGTGATGACGAAGGAGTCGTCGAGCCAGTCCTCGTGTCCGGCGGCGCGCAGATAGGGCTGGACGACGGTGGACCACCAGTGGGTGCGGTCGTTCGGCATGCCGTAGACGAAGCCCACGAGCCGGCCGGTGGGGGTGGTGGCGCCCAGCGCGCGGGCGCCGGGGCTGGTGAGGTGGCGCAGCACGATATGGCGCCGTACGCCGACCTCCTCGGCCGTGAGCCCGAAGGCCACGGCCTGGACGGCGAGGGCGTCGTCCACGCGCGCGGCGAGGTCGAGCGGCCCGACGGCGACGCCTTCGGAGTCCGGGAACCGCTCCCCGGGCAGATGCACCATGGGCCAGACCCTACTGGGCCGTCGATCAGAACAGCACACTCATGAAGGCGCCGACCTCCTGGAATCCGACACGGCGATAGGCAGCGCGGGCCGCGGTGTTGAAGTCGTTGACGTACAGGCTCACCACGGGGGCGACCTCGTGCAGGGCGTAGTTCAGCACGGCGGCCATCCCGGTCTCGGAGAGTCCGCGGCCGCGGTACTCGGGGGCGACCCAGACGCCCTGGATCTGGCAGGCGTGCGGGGTGGCGGCGCCGATCTCGGCCTTGAAGACCACCCGGCCGTTCTCCACGCGGGCGAACGAGCGCCCGGCGGTGACCAGTTCGGCGACCCGGGCCTGGTAGAGCAGTCCGCCGTCACCGGCGAGCGGGGAGACGCCGACCTCCTCGGTGAACATGGCCACGCACGCGGGCATGATCACGTCCATCTCGTCCCTGCGGATCCGGCGCACCAGCGGGTCGGGCGGGACACCTGCGGGCATCGAGGTGGTGACCATCAGCGGCTGGTGGGCGCGGACCTCGCGGGCCGGTCCCCAGCTGGGCTCGAGCAGGGACCACAGCTCGGCGGTGGTGTCCGCGGGGCCGACGATGGAGGAGCAGCGGCGTCCGGCCCGGCGGGCGCGCTCGGCGAAGCCGCGGACGGCCTCGGAGGTGGCGCAGATGGGGACCAGGTTGGCCCCGGCGTAGCAGAGCGACTCCAGCCGTCCGCCGGTGTACCAGCCCCACATCTCGCCGCCGAGCCGCCACGGATCCAGACCGGCCACCTGGACCCGGGCGGCGACGAAGGCATTGGACACCGGGTCGCGGTCGAGGACCGCGAGGGCCGCGTCGAGCTCGCCGGGCTCGAGGACCCTGGTGGTGGAGGTGGTCAGCACGCGAGTGTTTGCCTCACCGGTCGCGGGCCTGCGGGCCGGACGCGGGCCTGCGGGCCAAGAGGGAGTCGATTCTCCGCACTGTACCCCGCAGTCGGAGCGGGCCACCTGCGGCGTGGTCCGCACCCGCACGCTCCGGCCGGGCCGGATAGGGATCGGGAGGCCGGATACGGGCGGCGGGACTCAGCCGCTGATGGAGACCTGGGGCTCGCCGGAGGCGATGCCGTCCTTCTCCATCTGCTCGGCGATCTTCATGGCTTCCTCGATCAGGGTCTCCACGATCTTGGACTCGGGCACGGTCTTGATGACCTCGCCCTTGACGAAGATCTGGCCCTTGCCATTGCCGGAGGCCACACCGAGGTCCGCCTCCCGCGCCTCACCGGGACCGTTGACCACACAGCCCATCACGGCGACACGCAGCGGCACCTCGAGGCCGTCCAGACCCGCGGTGACCTGGTCGGCGAGCTTGTAGACATCCACCTGGGCGCGGCCGCAGGAGGGGCAGGAGACGATCTCCAGACGGCGCTGGCGCAGGTTCAGCGACTCCAGGATCTGGATGCCGACCTTGACCTCCTCCGCCGGAGGCGCCGACAGGGAGACGCGAATGGTGTCGCCGATGCCCTCGCTGAGCAACGCGCCGAAGGCCACCGCCGACTTGATCGTGCCCTGGAACGCCGGCCCGGCCTCGGTCACCCCCAGGTGCAGCGGGTAGTCGCACTGCGCGGCCAGCTGACGGTAGGCGTTGACCATCACCACCGGGTCGTTGTGCTTCACCGAGATCTTGATGTCCCGGAAACCGTGCTCCTCGAACAGCGAGCACTCCCACAGCGCCGACTCCACCAGCGCCTCCGGCGTGGCCTTGCCGTACTTCTCCAGCAGCCGCTTGTCCAGCGACCCCGCGTTCACCCCGATCCGGATCGGCACCCCGGCGTCCGAGGCCGCCTTGGCGATCTCCTTGACCTTGTCGTCGAACTGCCGGATGTTCCCCGGATTCACCCGCACCGCCGCACACCCGGCATCGATCGCCGCGAACACGTACTTCGGCTGGAAGTGAATATCGGCGATCACCGGGATCTGCGACTTCCGCGCGATCACCGGCAGCGCCTCGGCATCGTCCTGCGAGGGGCACGCCACCCGCACGATCTGGCAGCCGGAGGCGGTGAGCTCCGCGATCTGCTGGAGGGTGGCGCCGATGTCCGCGGTCACCGTCGTCGTCATCGACTGCACCGACACCGGAGCGTCACCGCCCACCGCCACCGACCCGACCTGGATCTTCCGGCTGACCCGGCGGTCGGCGAGCTTGGTCGGTACGGACGGCATGCCTAGCGAAATCGCAGTCATCTGGCGAGCAACCCCAAGGTATGTGACAGGCCCGAGATCAGCGGGCTCCGCGTCCGAGATTACGGCACGGGGCCGGGCGCCAGCACACCCGGACCCGAAGTCCACCCAAAGGTGAACTTCGGGACATATCGGGCCATCAGGAGATTTTCACCGGGTTCACGACGTCGGCCACCAGCACCAGCAGGGTGAAGCAGATGAAGACCCCCGCGATCACATAGGCGACCGGCATCATCTTGGCCACGTCGAACGGCCCGGGGTCGGGCCGCCGCACCAGCCGCGCGACATGCCGCCGTACGGACTCCCACACCGCGCCCGCGATATGTCCGCCGTCCAGCGGAAGCAGCGGCAGCATGTTGAACAGGAACAGCGAGAGATTGAAGCCCGCGACGAGGAACAACATCGTCGCGATCCGCTGCGAGGGCGGGATGTCGAGGTTGGCCACCTCGCCGCCGACCCGGGCCGCGCCCACGACGCCCATCGGGGAGTCCGCCTTGCGCTCACCGTCCCCGAAGGCCGCGTTCCACAGGTCGGGGACCTTGGAGGGCAGGTCGAGCAGTGAGTCGATGCCGTCCTCGACCATGGTGCCCATACGGTCCACGGACTGTCCGAAGGACTGCTGGACCACACCGTTGGCCGGAGTGAAGCCGAGGAAGCCCGCGGTGACGTACTTGCCCTCGACATAGCCGCCGTCCCCGTCGGACTTGGCCACCTGGTTCTTTATGAGATTGGCGTGCAGGGTCTTGCGGACGCCGTCCCGCTCGACGGTGATCGTGGCCGGTCCGGTGGTCGTCCGGATGTCCTGCTGGAGAGTGCTCCAGTCGGGCGTCGGATGGCCGTTGAAGGCGACGATCTTGTCACGGGGCTTGAGCCCGGCGGCCTTGGCCGGGGAGTCCTTGGCGCTCTTGGGGCAGGTGTCGGTGTTGGCCGAGGCCCGGACCACACACTCGGAGACGGTGCCCACGCTGGTGGTCTGGGTGTTGACGCCGAAGGACATCATCACGCCGAGGAAGATCACCACGGCGAGGACCAGGTTCATGAACGGCCCGGCGAACATCACGATCACGCGCTTCCACGGCTTGCGCGTGTAGAACAGCCGGGACTCGTCCCCCGGCTGGAGCTCCTCGAAGGCGGCCGACCTGGCGTCCTCGATCATGCCCCGCCAGGGCGAGGTGGAGCGTGCGGCGATCTTGCCGTCGTCACCGGGCGGGAACATCCCGATCATGCGGATGTAGCCGCCGAGCGGGACCGCCTTGACGCCGTACTCGGTCTCCCCCTTCTTGCGGGAGAAGATGGTCGGCCCGAAGCCGACCATGTACTGCGGGACCCGGATGCCGAAGAGTTTGGCCGTGGAGAGATGGCCGAGCTCATGCCAGGCGATAGAGAAGAGCAGGCCGACGGCGAACACCACTATGCCGAGGACCGTCATCAGTGTCGTCATGCGCAAGCCTCCGGGGTCGCCTTCGCCGCACGGGCGGCCAGTTCACGGGCGCGGGCACGCGCCCAGGTCTCGGCCTCGAGGACGTCCGCGACGGTGAGCTGCGTTCCCGCGGTGGGGGTGCCGTGCTCGGCCACCACCTCCGCGACCGTATCGACGATTCCGTTGAAGGGCAGCTTCCGGCCGAGGAAGGCGTCCACGCACTCCTCGTTCGCCGCGTTGAAGACGGCGGGCGCGGTACCGCCGAGGGCGCCGACGTGCCGGGCGAGGTTGATCGAGGGGAACGCCTCGTTGTCCAGTGGGAAGAACTCCCAGGTGTGGGCCTTGGACCAGTCGCAGCCGGGCGCGGCGTCCGGCACCCGCTCGGGCCAGCCGATGCCGAGCGCGAGGGCCATGCGCATATCGGGCGGGCTCGCCTGGGCGAGCGTGGAGCCATCGGTGAATTCAACCATCGAGTGGATATACGACTGCGGGTGGACGACCACCTCAATCCGTTCGAAGGGAATGTCGTAGAGGAGATGCGCCTCGATCACCTCCAGCCCCTTGTTGACGAGGGTCGCGGAGTTGATCGTGATCACCGGGCCCATGTCCCAGGTGGGGTGGGCCAGCGCCTGATCGGGAGTGACCGCGGTCAGCTCCTCCTTCGAACGGCCGCGGAAGGGGCCGCCGGAGGCGGTGACGACCAGCTTGCGCACCTCTTGGCGGGTACCGCCCAGCAGCGCCTGGAAGAGGGCGGAGTGCTCGGAGTCGACAGGGACGATCTGGCCGGGCTTGGCGACGGCCCGCACCAGCGGCCCGCCGACGATGAGGGATTCCTTGTTGGCCAGCGCGAGCACCCGGCCCGCCTCCAGGGCGGCCAGGGTCGGCGCCAGGCCGATGGAGCCGGTGATGCCGTTGAGCACGGTGTGGCACTGGGAACGGGCCAGCTCGGTGGCCGCGTCGGGCCCGGCCAGGATCTCCGGCAGCGGTTCACCGGGGCCGTAGTGCGCGGCCAGCGCCTCGCGCAGCTCGGGCACCGCCTCCTGCCGGGCGACCGCCACCCTGGCCACCCGCAGCCGGTGGGCCTGCTCGGCAAGCAGCCCGGCCCGCCCGCCGGCGGCGGACAGGCCGGTCACCCGGAAGCGGTCGGGGTTGCGCAGCACCACGTCGATGGCCTGGGTGCCGATCGATCCGGTGGAGCCCAGGATCACGAGGTCGCGCAGGGCTCCGGCGGCGGCGGTGGCCGCCGGGAAGCTCAGATGCGGGTCAGCCAGGGATTCCGTCATCCCCCCATTGTGGCGGCTCGGGGGGACCCACTCGACGACACCCCTGCCAGCCCCCGCCCGGCCCTCCCCGGCCCTGGGATCACGGGCCGGGGGGCCTACGGCGGGCGGGGGTCTCAGCGGATGGGGCGGTGGACGTTGTCCTTCGCCGAGGGGCCGGGGGTGGCGTCGGCGATCCAGGGACCGTCGTCGCTGGGGTCGAGCACCCCCTCCTCCAGCCAGGTGTACGAGCCGGAGAGCACCCCGGAGACGACCTTGCGGTCGAGCTCGTCGGTGTTGGTCCACAGCCGGCCGAAGAGCTCCTCGGCGCGGATCCGGGCCTGTCGGCAGAAGGCGTCGGCCAGCTGGTACGCCTCCACGCCGTGGTCACCGCGGTTGCGCAGCATCTCGGCCCGCACACAGGCCGCGCTCATCGCGAACAGCTCCGCGCCGATGTCGACGATCCGGCCGAGGAAGCCCTGCTTGGTCTCCATCCGGCCCTGCCAGCGCGACATGGCATAGAACGTGGAGCGCGCCAGCTTGCGCGCCGAACGCTCCACATAGCGCAGATGGGGCGAGAGATCCCGGTGGCCCTCAGGGTGGAACTCACCGTAGGAGCGGGGAAGTTGCCCGGGGCCGGTGACCAGGCCGGGCAGCCAGCGGGCGTAGAAGCCACCGGCCTTGGCGGCCGCCTTGCCCTTGTCCGACAGGGACTTGTCCGGATCGATGAGGTCGCCCGCCACCGACAAATGGGCATCGACGGCCTCGCGGGCGATGAGGAGATGCATGATCTCCGTGGAGCCCTCGAAGATCCGGTTGATGCGCAGATCGCGGAGCATCTGCTCGGCGGGGACGGCCCGTTCGCCGCGGGCCGCGAGTGAGGCCGCCGTCTCGAAGCCGCGGCCGCCGCGGATCTGGACCAGTTCATCGGCCATCAGCCAGGCCATCTCGCTGCCGTACAGCTTGGCGAGCGCCGCCTCGATCCGGATGTCGTTGCGGTCCTCGTCGGCCATCTGGGAGGCCAGGTCGATCACGGCCTCCAGCGCGAAGGTGGTCGCCGCGATGAAGGAGATCTTGGCGCCGACGGCCTCGTGGCGGGCGATCGGCTTGCCCCACTGCTCACGGGCGGCGGACCACTCACGGGCGATCTTCAGACACCACTTCCCGGAGCCCGCGCACATCGCGGGCAGTGAGAGCCTTCCGGTGTTGAGCGTGGTCAGCGCGATCTTGAGCCCGGCGCCCTCGGGGCCGATCCTGTTGATGGCGGGGACCCGCACCCGGTGGAAGCGGGTCACGCCGTTCTCCAGGCCGCGCAGCCCCATGAAGGCGTTGCGGTTCTCGACCGTGACGCCCTCGGACGCCGTCTCGACGACGAAGGCCGTGATCCCGCCCTTGTGCCCCTCGGACCGCGGCACCCGGGCCATGACCACGAGCAGATCGGCGACCACGCCGTTGGTGGTCCACAGCTTGACGCCGTCGAGGACGTAGTCGTCCCCGTCCGGGACCGCGGTGGTGGCGAGCCGGGCCGGGTCGGAGCCCACATCCGGTTCGGTGAGCAGGAACGCCGTGATGTCGGTGCGGGCGCAGCGCGGCAGGAACAGGTCCTTCTGCTCCTGGGTGCCGAACAGCTTGAGCGGCTGCGGCACACCGATGGACTGATGGGCGGAGAGCAGCGCGCCGACGGCGGGGCTGACGGAACCGGCCAGGGCCAGCGCCTTGTTGTAGTAGACCTGGGTGAGGCCGAGCCCGCCGTACTTGGTGTCGATCTTCATGCCCAGGGCGCCGATCTCCTTGAGGCCGTTGATGGTCTCGTCGGGGATCCGGGACTCGCGCTCGATGCGGGCGGCGTCGATCCGCGTCCCGCAGAACTCGCGGAGCTTGACGAGGAACGCCTCCCCGCGGCGCACATCGTCGGGTGCGGGGGCGGGGTGCGGATGGATCAGATCGAGTCGGAAGCGGCCGAGGAACAGCTCCTTGGCGAAACTCGGCTTGTGCCATACCTGCTCGCGGGCGGCCTCGGCCACCTGGCGCGCTTCACGCTCGGACACCGGCCTGACGGATGATGCGGTCATCGGTGCTCCCTTGCCGCGAATGACGATCTCGTGACATTACCGGCACGTACCGCTGCCAGTGTGCCTCCGGTCGGGCACTCCGGCAAAGCGGGCGGACGCGACGATCCTCCGCGGATCTCCGAGTGGGGCGCGAGGGAGCCGTGCCACGCTGCCCGTGGGAGGACCGGGACCGGCCCGCCCCGGCTTCTCCGGCTGAGGGTCCGCGGAAGCCGGGACGGGTCCACGAGCGCCTCCGGGGGTGCGGGACCGGCCCGGGGCAACCTCTCAGGACGTTTTCCGGTACTTCACCCAGGACCCTGTCCGCTCAGGCTCGATTCGCCCCCCGTGTGGCATGTCTCCTGCCACACTCCCCCTGGGAGATCCAGACGTTCTGGGGGTGCCGCGCATGGGGGGAGATCGGCCTTTCTGTCCATCCCGCGCTCCGTGGGACGAGGACCGGCAGGACGGCGGGCCGGACGCCGGGGACAGCTCCTGGGCGCGTTCCGGCGGCGGCTCCCCGTACGGCTTCCAGGACCGTCCGGCGTACCGTCCCGGCCCTGGCCGCGCGGGCCCGGACGATCCGCGCGCCCTGGCCGCCATCGGGCTGCGGCTGGCCCGGCGCGGGGACGCCGACGGGGCACGGCAGTGGCTGACGCGGGCCGCCCGCACGGACGACCCGGAGGTGCTGTGCGCCGTCGCGGGTGTGCACCACCAGGTGCTCGGCGACCCCGGTGCGGCACGGCCCCTCTACGAGCGCGCCGCGCGGTACGGCTCCACGGACGCCATGCGGACCCTGGGCGCACTGCTCACCGACCAGGAGCCGCGGCCGTCCGCCGACGCCGGGCGCCGACCGCGCGAGGAAGCCGCCGTCACCATCGACCCCGGTGATCCGCTCACCTCCGCCGACGGGCTGCGGCTGGCCTACGTCCGGACCGGCGATCCCCCCTTGCTCGAACTCGCCCTGGACATGTGCCGGCTGGCGGTCCAGACCTACCGGGGCTCCGCCCGCACCGACCGCTACGCGCTCGCCCTGTCCACCCTCGGCGTACTGCTGCGCATGGCGTACGAACGCGAGCGCTCCCCGGGGTTGCTGGCCGAGGCCGTCGAGACGGGGCGGGCGGCGGTGGCCGCCTCCTCCCGGGAGGACCCGGAGTACGCCCGGCATCTGTCCGGGCTCGCGGGCTCCCTCCAGGAGGTCTTCGAGCGGTCGGGCGACCTCGCCGTGATCGACGAGGCCATCGCGCTCTACCGCACCTGTCTGTCCGCCGTTCCGCCCTCCCATCCCGAACACGCCGGACTGCGGACGGACTTCGGCACCTGCCTGCTGCGCCGGGCCCGCCAGGACCCGGACGCCGCGCTCCTGGACGAGGCCGTGCACGCCGGGCGCTCGGCGGTGCGCGGCACTCCCCCGGATCATCCGCGCTATCCGACCGCCCTGAGCAATCTGGCCGCCGCTCTGTTGCAGTACGCGCTCGTCACCGTCCAACTGCCCGCCCTGGACGAGGCCGTCGACGCCTACGAACGCGCGCTGGAGACGTTCCCGGCCGGACATCCGGCCCGTGAGCGCACCCGGGAGGCGCTGGCCACCTGCGCCCGGGTCCGGCAGGCGGTGCACGCTGGCCGCGGCACCACCCAGCGGCCCCGGACCGCGCGGCACGGCGCGGCCGCCGGGGCCGCCGCCGTGCTGCGGGAGGCGGCCGCCCGGCTCGCCGGGTACGAACGCGACCGCGCTCTGCCGGATCTGGAGGCGGCGGTGGCGGGCTTCGAGTCCGTGCTGCGGTCCTCCGCCGACGCCGGGCTGCGTGCCGCGGCGGCGGACGGACTGGGCACCGCCGCGCGGTCGCGTTACGAGCGGGGCGGGGAACGCCGCGATCTGGACCGCGCGGTCGATCTGTTCGCGGACGCGCTGGCGATGAGCCCGCCGGACGATCCGGAGGCGCCCGCCGTGCGGGCGCGGCTGTCCGCGGTGCTGCGGCTGCGCTGGCGGCTCACCCACGACGGTGAGGATCTGACGGCCGCCGTCGAACTGTCGCGCGCCGCGCTGGCGGCAACCGCGCCGGAGGATCCGCGCCGCCCGGAGCTGCTGTCCGGACTCGCCGGAGGGCTGCTGGGGATCTTTCTGCACCACCAAGACGCCTCCGCGCTCGCCGAGGCCGTCCAGGTCTGTCGCGAGGCGCTGGCCGCCACCCCTGACGACGCCGGGGCCCGCTCCCGACTGGCCGAGGCGCTGCGGCAGTTGGCCGGGCTGGAGGGCGCGGGTGCGGCGGAGGCGCTGGACGAGGCGGTCGCGCTGGCGCGGACGGCGCTCGATGCCACCCCCGACGGCCGGCCGCTGTACGCGCGCTTCCAGTGCCGGCTGGGCATCACCCTGTACCAGCGGTTCACCGCCCGTGCCGACCTGGAGGATCTGCGCGCCGCGGCGGACGCCGCCCGGCGCGCGGTGGCGGCCACTCCGGTCGGCGACCCCGACCGGCCGGAACGGCTGAGCGTGCTGGCACAGGTCCGGCGACTGGACCATGAACGGCGGCGGGACGCGGAGGCGCTGGACGCCCTGATCGACGACGCCCGCGCGGCGGCCGAGGCGGCGCCGCCCGGCCACCGGCTGCGTGCCCAGGCGCTCACCCTGTACGCCCACGCCCTGGAACTCCGGACGGCGGACGGGCGGGACACGGGGGCACGGGGGGCGGCTGCGGCACGGTCGGCCGAGGCACGGGGGGCGGCCGAGGCCGTCCTCCGCGAGCTGGCCCACGATGCGACGGCCGCCGTGAGCGCACGCGTGCGCGCCGCCCGGGCTTGTGCGTACTCGGCGCTCTGGGCCGGCGACCTCGCCGGCGCCCTGGAGCCGTTCGCGCTCGCCGTCGAGCTGCTGCCGCGCACCGCACCGCGCCGCGGCGGCCGGTCCACCGATGAGCGTCCGCAGGAAGGTTTCGCCGGGCTGGCGTCGGACGCGGCGGCCTGCGCGATCGGGCTCGGCGCCCCGGAGCGGGCGCTGCGGCTGCTGGAGCAGGGCCGCGGAGTGCTGCTCGGCCAGGCGCTTGACCTCGGCCCGGAACCACCGGAACTGCGGGCGGAGCACCCGGGTCTGACCCACCGTCTTGAGGAGCTGCGCAAGGCCCTGGACCGCCCGGAGGAGTCGGTCTTCGGGTCCTCGGCAAGCGTCGCGGGCTGTACGGGCGCGGCGGCCTTCGCGCTGGGCGGTGAGGACCGGCACGCGCTCGCGGAGGAGTGGGAGCGGCTGACGGCGCGGATCCGTCAGCAGCCGGGTTTCGAGGGATTCCTGCGCCCTCCGGAGGTGCCGGAGCTGCTGGCCGCCCTCGACGGGCGGGGCCGGGCCGTGGTCGTGAACGTGAGCGGGCTGCGCTGTGACGCGCTGGTGCTCACCCGCCGCTCGGTACGGGTCGTTCCGCTGCCCGCGCTGAGCCGGGAGGAGGCGGTCCGACGCGCCGACGCCTTCTTCCCCGCGGTGCGCACGGCGGAGGACGCCGGGGTGGCGGAGGAGGAACGGGCCCGCGCGCGGGCCCGGGTGCGCGAGACGCTGGAGTGGCTGTGGACCGCGGTGGCCGGGCCGGTGCTCGGCGCGCTGGGCCTCACCGGCCGGCGGTCCCGGGGCACGAAGGACGGTGCGCTTCCGCGGCTGTGGTGGGTTCCGACGGGTCCGCTGACCGGGCTGCCGCTGCACGCGGCCGGGCGCCACGACGCGTCGGGCCGTCCGGCCGACTCCGTACTGGACCGGGTGGTCTCCTCCTACGCCCCCACCGTCCACGCGCTCGCCCGCGCCGTCCGGCGCGGCGCCGATGGCCCGCCGGGGCCGGAGGAACCACTGGTGGTGGCGGTACCGGCGACCGCGGAGGCGCCGGGCCCGCCCGGGGGCCGGGAGGGGGGCGCCGCGCTGACCCGCCGACTGCCCGCCGGCCGGGTGCTGACCGGTGAACGGGCCCGCCGGGACGTGGTGCTGGACACCCTCCCCCGGCACCGCTGGGCACACTTCGCCTGCCGCGCGGTGAGCGAGATCGGCGCGCCGTCGGCCGGGCGGGTGCTGCTCCACGACCACCGGGAGCGTCCGCTGACCGCCGCCGACCTCGCCCGCCTCCCCCTGGGTGACGCACGTCTCGCGTATCTGCCGGGGTGCGTGACAACGGGGACGCGGAGGGGGCCGGGCGCCGAACCGGTCCATCTGACCGCGGCGTTCCACCTCGCCGGGTACGCGCATGTCCTCGGGACGCTGTGGAGCCCCGAGGAGACGGCGGCGGAACGGATCGCGGACGCCTGCTACGCGCGGTTCACCGCGACGGGAACGGCCGGGGCCGCCCGCGCCCTGCACGACGCGGTGCGGGCCCTGCGCGACGCGCACCCGGGGGCGCCCACGCGGTGGGCCGCGTTCGTCCACGTGGGCGCCTGAGGCCGCGGGCGCGGCCGACGGCCGGTCCTACAGGTCGAGGCCGGTGAGGACCATGACCCGCTCGTAGGTGTAGTCCTCCATCGCGAACCGCACGCCCTCGCGGCCGACACCGGACTGCTTGGCGCCGCCGTACGGCATCTGGTCGGCGCGGTAGGAGGGCACATCGCCGATGATCACGCCACCGACCTCCAGCGCGCGGTGGGCGCGGAAGGCGGTCTGGACGTCACGGGTGAACACACCCGCCTGGAGGCCGTACTTGGACGCGTTGACGGCCGCGTACGCCGCCTCCTCGCCGTCGGCCTTCTGGACGGTCAGAACGGGGCCGAAGACCTCCTCGCGGGCGATCGTGACATCCGCCGGGACGTCCGCGAGCACCGTCGGGGCGTAAGCGGCGCCGTCGCGCTTGCCGCCGGTCAGCAGCTGGGCACCGGCCTGGACGGCCTCGTCCACCCACTCCTCGACACGCCGCGCGGCATCCTCGCTGACCAGCGGGCCGACATCGGTGGCGTCGTCGGTCGGGTCGCCGGTGACCTGGGCCTCGACCGCCGCGATGACCTTCGGCAGCAGCCGCTCGTAGACGGACGCGTCCGCGATCACCCGCTGTACGGAGATGCAGGACTGGCCGCCCTGATAGTTGGAGAAGGTACCGATGCGGGTGGCGGCCCAGTCGAGGTCGGCCTCGGAGGCGTAGTCGCCGAGGACGACCGCGGCGCCGTTGCCGCCGAGCTCCAGCGTGCAGTGCTTGAGCGGCACCGACTCCTTGATGGCGTAGCCGACCTTGTCCGAGCCGGTGAAGGAGATGACCGGCAGCCGCTCGTCCTGGACCAGCGCGGGCATCCGGTCGTTAGGCACCGGCAGCACGCTCCAGGAACCCGCCGGGAGCTCGGTCTCGGACAGCAGCTCACCGAGCACGATCGCGGAGAGCGGGGTCGCGGGCGCGGGCTTGAGGATGATCGGCGCGCCGACGGCGATGGCCGGGGCGACCTTGTGGGCGCACAGGTTCAGCGGGAAGTTGAACGGCGCGATGCCCAGCACGGTGCCGCGCGGGAAGCGGCGGGTCAGCGCCAGACGGCCCACGCCGCCCGCGTCGGTGTCCAGCCGCTGGGCCTCTCCGCCGTTGAACCGGCGGGCCTCCTCGGCGGCGAACCGGAAGACGGAGACGGCACGGCCGACCTCACCGCGCGCCCACTTCATGGGCTTGCCGTTCTCGTCGGAGATGAGCCGGGCGATCTCCTCGGTGCGCTCGGCGAGCCGCCGGGAGACATGGTCGAGCGCGGCGGCCCGGACATGGGCGGGCGTCGCGGCGAACTCGTCCCGGACGGCGTCGGCCGCGGCGACGGCCTCCTCGATCTGCGCCTCGGTGGGAACGCTCACCGCGCCGACGCGACGGCCGTCCCAGGGGGACGTGACCTCGAGCGTGCTCTCGCCCGTCGCCTTGCGGCCGGCGAGCCAGAACGCATGGGTGACAGCTTCGTTTGTCTCTGGCACGGCGGATCCCGACCCTTCTGGAGTGGTGGGGTGATGGTGCGGATGTCTCTGCCTCCCACCGTAGGTCCGCGGGGCGCGCCGGGCGTTTGTCCGAGGCGTAGCAGTCGGCGGCGGGTGCGCTCCGCTATGGCGTGGCGGTGCGGGGCGGTCCGGAGTGGTCAGGTCGCGGTGGCGGGGGAGGTCGCCTTCAGGGCGAGCCACAGCTCCATACGGACGTCCGGGTCGTCCAGGGAGCGGCCGAGGATCTCCTCGACCCGGCGCATGCGGTAGCGCAGGGTGTGCCGGTGGACGCCGAGGTCGGCGGCGGCCGCGTCCCACTGGCCGTGGCGGGAGAGCCAGGCGCGCAGGGAGGCGACGAGGTCACCGCGACCGGTGGCGTCGTGTTCGTGCAGGGCCCGCAGCATGCCGTCGGCGAAGGCCCGTACGGCGTCGTCGGCGAGCAGCGGCAGGACCGAGCCCGCGGCCACCTGCTCGTGCTCGACCAGCACCCGGCCGCGGCGGCGGGCCACCGACAGCGCCTGCTCCGCCTGGCGGTAGGCGGTCGCGGCGGCGATGGGACCCGCGGGCGCGGACAGCCCGATGACCAGGTCGTCGCCCGGGGTGGCGGCGGCGCGTTCGCGGGGGCGGGTGGCGGCGCCCCGGCGCTGCTCTATCGCCCCGGCGTGCTCCCCGCACACGGCGACGGCCGCGCCGCCGTCGGGAGCGAGCACGATCAGCCGTCCGCCGTCGGGCACGACGAGCACCGCCTCCCCGTTGCGGGCCGCGGCGGCCTCCATCGCGTCGGCGAGGGTGGCGAGGGGGGCGGCGGTGACCGGCTCGCCCGCGGCGGGGGCGGTGCCGGTGTCCGCGCGGTGGTCGCTGTCGTCCGTGGTGACGGCGGTGGCGGGGGCGGCAGGGGACGTGGTGGCGCCGGACGTCCCGGCACCGGCCGCGGCCTCGGCGACGAGCATCCGGAACGGCGCGTCGAGCAGACTCCCGTACAGCCGCCCGGCGACCGCCCGCGCATGATCGGGCTCGCCCGCCAGCAGCATCCGCAGCACGGCGGCGCCCAGGCGGTGCTCGGCCTCCTGGAGGGCGCGGGACCGCTCGGTGGTCAGGGTCAGCAGCGCCACGGCCGCGTGCACGGCGTAACGCTCGGCGGTGCCCAGCGGGGCGCCGGTACCGACGGCGAGTACGCCCCGGGTACGGCGCCCGGTGCCCAGCGACTGGAGCTCCACCCGGTCCGAGACGGCCGCGTCGGACGCGGACTCCGCGCCGTCCCCGCCGACCACGACGCTGGCGGGGGCGGGCCGGGCGCGCAGCCGCTCCACATCGGCGGTGAGCCGCGCGGCACGGCGGGCGGCCCAGTCGGGGGCGGCGGCGACCACGGAGCCGGAGGCGTCGTAGAGCGCCGCCCAGCCGTCGAGGTGGGAGGCGAGCCGGGCGAGCAGCGCGGCGGGGCCCTCGGCGCCGATGGCGGCGCGGGTCAGCTCGCGCTGTGCCTCGAACCCGGCGGTCACCGACCGGTACTGGTCCGCGGCTATCGCCGCGGAGACGGCCTTGCTGATGGCGATGAAGGGGGTGCGGCGCGGTACGGCGAGCAGCGGCAGCCCCTCCTCCTTGGCCGCTGCCACCAGGGCGGCCGGGACCTCGTCGTACTTGACGCCGACCGCGAAGCCGAGCCCGACGACACCCGCGCCGGCCAGCCGCCGCACATAGCGGCGCATCTCCTCCGGGTCCTCGGCCCGGAGCTGCATCGCGGTGATGAGGAGCAGTTCACCGCCGTCCATATAGGGCACGGGGTCGGCGAGCTCGCTGACATGGGCCCAGCGCACGGGTGTCTCCAGCCGGTCCTCGCCCGCGAGGACGGTCAGCTTGAGCGCGGTGTGGTGGACGAGAGAGGCGAGCGTGGGAGGCATGGCACCTTCGAAGCGAATGCGATGACTTCACCGCCCCGTATGAACGGCTACTGCCGATTCTGCCCCAATGGAGGAATCCGGGGAATCCGCGTCCGGAGTGCGGCGGGCGGGCCACGGTGGCCCTGCGGGACGCGGTCGCACGCGGGGCTGGTACGGCGATCGGCCCGCGCGGGGTCCGACCGCCGCGAACGTGGCCGGGGCCCGGGTGCCGCTGCGGTCCGACCGCCGGGGTCCCGTGTGGCGTCACCCGCGGAGGTCCACCAGAACGGGAGGACCGCCCTCGCCCCGTACGGAGGTCACGGACAGCACCGCGTGCCCGGCGGGGACGGAGTGCGCCAGCTCGGAGGCCGACCAGCGCTCGCGCTCCACCTTCCGCACGGTCACGGACTGGGTGGTCACGGCCTTGCCGGTGACCACCTTGCGGATGAAGTGCAGGACCTTGGTGAACGGCTCGTCGGAGATGATCTGCCGGTCGGTGATGTCCCGCGTCTCCACCCACTCCGTGCCCCACACCTCGGCGAACCGCGCCCCGTCCCAGGTCGTCACCCCGGCGTAGGCCATCCGGCAGCCGACGGCACCGAGCAGCGCGCTGCGCAGGGCGTCGGGGACGTCGTCGAGGGTGCGGAGGGTGAGCACGGCACCGGCGTTGGCGGAACGCAGCCGCTGGATGCCGCGCAGCGCCTCGGGAGTGATCGTGTGCGAGGCGTCGTCGAGCACGAGACAGGCGAAGAGCGAACGGTCGGCGCGGCCGACGGCACACTCGGTGAACTGCGCGAGCACCAGCCGCGCCAGCATCCGGGACGCCTCGGCGTGACCGCGCTCGGGGAGGTCGATCCGGACCCGCAGCGGGTGTTCGAGGGCGCGCAGGGAGAACGGGCGGCGGTCGCCTGTGGTGTCGAAGAAGTCGGCGAAGGCGGGCCGGTCCAGCAGCGCGATCCGGTCGGCGAGCAGCGCGCCCGCGTCTCCGGGCGCCCCCGACTGACGTACCCGCGCCTCCAGCTCGCGCGCCTGGGCGCGCTCCCCGGCGGCGTCGAGCGCGTCGCGGAGCGCGCCGACGGCCGTCTTCGAACCGTCGAGCAGCTCACGCAGTTCGGGCACGGACGGGAAGCGGCCGTGGGCCGCGCGGTAGGGGCCAAGCAGCTGGGCCAGCGCGGTGGCGGCCCGGCGGCTGTCGCCGCCCGGGAGCGAGGCGGCCATATCGCCGATGAGGGCCTCGGCGAGGATGCCCGCAGCCTCGTCGGGGTCGGTGGTGCCGCCGTAGAGGTCGAGGTCGTAGGCGGAGTCGGGGCGGCCGATCTTCACGACCACGTCGAACGCGTCGTCTCCCCCGAGCCCCGCCCCCGCGGGACCGACGGCGACGACGGCGGTCTGCCCGGCGAGCGCCTGGAGGCACAGCGACTCCACGACCGGCCGCACCAGCCGCCCGGTCTTCCCCGCACCGGGCGGCCCGACGGCGAGCAGCGAGGTGCCGAGCACATCGGGGTCGAGGGCGAGGCCGACACCGCGGTGGTGGTAGGGGTTGCGGGGGTCCTCGGGGGCGGTGCCGATACGGACCTGACGGGCGAGGAGATCGTGATGCGCTGTGCGCGCGGGCAGGTCGCGGGCACCGGAGGGGTGGCCGTGGGCGGCGGCGCCGTGGCGCAGCAGGGTGTCGGTGAAGGCGGCGAGCGAGTTCCTCCCGGCCCGCACGGCCTGCCAGGCGCGCTCGATCCGGGCGTGATCGACGTCGTTCATCGCCCCGGCCCGCGCCTCGGCCGCCAGCCGATCAGCCGCACTGTGCGCCCCGGCGGCCCGCAACTGCGGCCATTCGGCCGGGTCGGTCTCGGGGTGGGCGGCGGCTTGGGCGGCGGCGCCGTTCGGCTGGGTGGTGGGGTCGTCCCAGGCGCGGCGGAAGAGGGGGGCGAGGTAGCGGCGGAAGACTTCGCCCCAGTGGCCGACGCGGCTGAAGATGACAGCGAGGATGGCAATGACCATGCCGATATAGATGCGCTGCGCCCACCAGCCCGCCTCGGTGTTGCCGCCGCGCTCGTACCAGGAATCCGGAGTCAGCAAGTACATCGGCCAGTACCAATATCCGCCGAGATAGCCGTTGTAGAGCAGCGACCACACCAGCCAGCCGCAGAGAGCGGAGATCAACGCGCCACTGAGAAGTCGGCGCCCGGGAATCCGGTCGGGGTCCTCCGGGGGCTTGGGCTTGTGCTCATACGTCCAGACGCCCGGGCTCGCCTCGGGGCGGGGGGCGCGCAGCCAGGTGAGGAAGGACGGGCGTGCGGGGGCACCCGGGGCCGAGCCCGGAGGCGTTGGCGGCACCGGCGGCGGGCCTGCGGGGCGACTCATGGGCGGGGCGGGCGGATACGACGGCGGTGCCTGGCCCGGGGGCGGTGGGACCGCCTGGCCTCCCCTGGGCGGCGTCGTGGGAGCTGCGGGATAGGTGGGCGGGGAGGCGGGGGGTGGCACCGCATCGCGCCGCATACCGCGTGAATCGAACGTGCCCTCGGTGTCCATGTGCTGCCCCTTGCCCCCTGACCGGCTGTGCCTGTGCTGATGCGCACCGCTCAATCTAGTGTTCCCGCCCAGGGAGTTCAGTGACCCGGGCGGTACAGCCCCTCCCGAGCCCAGCCTCGGCCCCGGCCCCGGCCCCGGCCCCGGCCCCGGCCCCGGCCCCGGCCCCGGCGGAACCCTCGCCGCTATGTCCGCCGCGGACAACGCAACACGCGCACTGCTACCGAACGGAACATGCCTGTTCCGCTCCCGCGCGCCTAGCCTGCGAAGAAGCGACCGATCTGCCTTGACCGACCTGCCTTCGTTCCAGGCATGTGAAGCATGAAGCACTTCCAACATCCAACATCCGACATCCGATATCCGACAGTCGCGACATCGTCGAGCAGTCGAGACATCCCGGACCCCCGACCCTCCTCCCCCCTGGAGCACCTCATGACCGCACTGTCCGGAGGCCCGTCCCTCCCCCAGGAGCGCCGCGTCGTCACCGCGATCCCCGGCCCGAAGTCCCAGGAGCTGCTCGCCCGCAAGACCGCGGCGGTCGCCGACGGGGTCGGCAATGTACTGCCGGTCTTCACCGTGCGCGCGGGTGGCGGGGTGCTCGAGGACGTGGACGGGAACTCGCTCATCGACTTCGGCTCCGGTATCGCCGTGACCTCCGTCGGCTCCAGCGCGGAGGCCGTCGTACGCCGGGCGTCGGCGCAGCTGGCCGACTTCACCCACACCTGTTTCATGGTCACGCCCTACGAGGGCTATGTGGAGGTCTGTGAGGAGCTGGCCGAGCTCACGCCCGGCGACCACGCCAAGAAGTCGGCGCTGTTCAACTCCGGCGCCGAGGCGGTGGAGAACGCGGTGAAGATCGCCCGCGCCTACACCAAGCGCCAGGCGGTCGTCGTCTTCGACCACGGTTACCACGGCCGCACCAACCTCACCATGGCGCTCACCGCCAAGAACATGCCGTACAAGCACGGGTTCGGTCCGTTCGCGCCCGAGGTCTACCGCGTTCCGCTCGCCTACCCCTACCGCTGGCTGACCGGTGCGGAGAACTGCGCCGAGGAGGCCGCGGCGCAGGCCATCGACATGATCAGCAAGCAGGTCGGGGCCGAGAACGTGGCCGCGATCGTCATCGAGCCGATCGCGGGCGAGGGCGGCTTCATCGAGCCCGCCAAGGGCTTCCTGCCCAGGATCCTGGAGTTCGCCCGCGCCAACGGCATCGTCTTCGTCGCCGATGAGATCCAGACCGGTTTCTGCCGCACCGGCCAGTGGTTCGCCTGCGAGGACGAGGGCATCGTCCCGGACCTGATCACCACCGCCAAGGGCATCGCTGGCGGTCTGCCGCTCGCCGCCGTCACCGGCCGCGCCGAGATCATGGACGCGGCGCACGCCGGCGGTCTGGGCGGCACCTACGGTGGCAACCCGGTGGCGTGCGCCGCCGCGCTCGGCTCGATCGAGACCATGCGCGAACTGGATCTCAACGCAAAGGCCCAGCGCATCGAAGAGGTCATGAAGGGCCGCCTCTCCGCGATGCAGGAGAAGTACGACATCATCGGCGACCTCCGCGGCCGCGGCGCGATGATCGCGATCGAGCTGGTGAAGTCCGGCACCAAGGACCCCAACCCCGAGGCGACCGCCGCCCTCGCCAAGGCGTGCCACTCCGCCGGTCTGGTGGTTCTGACCTGCGGAACCTACGGAAATGTGCTGCGATTCCTGCCCCCGCTGGTGATCGGCGAGGAGCTGCTCAACGAGGGTCTGGACATCATCGAGAGCGCCTTCGCCGAGCTGTGACCGTAGGTGATCGACGGGCGGCGTGAAGAAGATGTGCGGGGCCGATGACAGGTGGGTGATCGGCCTGTCGGGCGGAGCTCCGCTGCCGTACGGTCGTTCCAGATGAGAGAAACACCCCGCTCGCAGGGGACTGCGGGCGACGCCGAGCCGGTGCTTCCCCAGCCCCGACCCGGCTGTGCCCTCGCGCACACCACTGGAGCCCCTGGCTCCGGATCTCCTCACCGATCGGATGGCCGCCCGCCCCAAACCCCCCGGGGCGCGCGGCACACCGGTCGCCACGGCGGCCCCGGAACCACCCCCCCTGTTCCGGGGCCTCCGACTGTTTCTCCCCTTTCCTCCCTTTCCTCGTTTTTCTCGCCTTCCTCCCTCTCTCGCTTCCTCCCCGCCGCGCTGCTTGTCCTTCTCGCGCTGTGCACCTGGCAGATCGCCTCCCACGGTCCGCTGCGCTCCCTGGACGAGCGGCTCGGCCGGGCGATCGCCGGATCCGCCGTCCCCTCCCCCGTCGCCGGGTCCTTCGCGGACCTCGGCAATACGGCGGTGGCGCTCCCGGTGCTGGGGGCCGCGCTCATCCTGGCCTTGTGGCGCGCCCGGGGTACGGGGACGGCCCGCTGGTGGCTGCCGGCGCTCGCCGCCGGGGTGGCGATGGCGGCGGTACCGGCGCTGGTGGTTCCGTTCAAGGCGCTGATCGGCCGCCCGGGGCCGCCCGGACCGCTGGCGGACGAGACCGGATTCTTCCCCTCCGGGCATGCCGCGACGGCCGCCGTCGCCTACGGTGCCGCGGCGCTGTTGCTGTGTCCGCGCCCGGGGCGATGGCCGCGGCGGACCCTGCTCACCGCCGTCGCCCTCCTCAACGTCGGCGTGGGGGTGGGGCTGGTGCGCCGCTCGTACCACTGGCCGCTCGATGTGGTCGCGAGCTGGTTGCTGACCGGATGTCTCCTGTGGACGGTGGTACGTCTGAGCCGGTCGGCCCCGGCCGACGAGTCCTCCGAAGCCGGGACAGCTTCCGCCAACACCCCGACGCCCACCGGAAGCTGACACCACGAGGACGGGGCGGCAACGAAGACGGGGCCGCAACGAGGACAGGGCCGGGGCCCGGTGGACAGACACCACCGCAACCCCGGCCCCGCACCAGGCCCGAAGCCCGGACCTCAGCTGTCGAAGCCCAGCCCCATCTTGTCCATCGCCTTCAGCCACAGATTCCGGCGGCCGCCGTTCGCATCCGCCCGGGTCATCGACCACTGCGTGATCCCGATACCCGCCCAGCGCACCGGCTCCGGCGGGAACGGCAGCGGCTTGCTGCGCACCATCTCCAGCCCGGTGCGCTCCGTGGTCTCACCGCCGAGCACATCGAGCATCACCTCCGCGCCGAAGCGGGTCGCCCCGACGCCGAGGCCGGTGTAGCCGAGGGCGTAGGCCACCCGTCCGCCGTGCGCGCTGCCGAAGAACGCGGAGAAGCGCGAGCAGGTGTCGATCGCACCGCCCCAGGCATGGCTGAAACGCAGGCCCTCCAGCTGCGGGAAGCAGCGGAAGAAGTGCTGGGCGAGGGTGCGGTACGTGGCCGGGTTGTGGTCGTACTCGGCGCGCACCCGGCCGCCGTAGCGGTAGATGATGTCGTAACCGCCCCACAGGATGCGGTTGTCGGCGGTGATACGGAAGTAGTGGAAGTGGTTGTTGGTGTCGCTCAGCCCCTGCCGCCGCTTCCAGCCGATCGCGTCGAGCTGTTCCGCGGTCAGCGGCTCGGTCATCAGCGCGTGGTCATAGACGGGCACGACATACGGGCGGACCCGTCGCACCAGCGAGGGGAAGGCGTTGGTGGCGAGCGCCACCTGACGGGCGCGCACCCGACCGTACGGGGTGCGGACGGCCATCGCCGCCCCGGCGCTCGTCAGCTGCTCGGCCGGGGTGTGCTCGTAGATCCGTACGCCCAGTTCGACGCAGGCGCGCTTCAGACCCCAGGCCAGCTTGGCGGGGTGCACCATGGCCACGCCCTTGCGGTCCCACAGCCCGGCGAGGAAGGTCGGTGAGTCGATCTCGGCGCGCAGCGCGTCGCGGTCGAGGAACTCCTGCTCCCCGACGCCGAGCCGGCTGGCCAGTTCGGCGGCCTCGCGCAGCTCCTCGATCTGGTGGGGCTCGGTGGCCACGTCGATCCCGCCGGTGCGCTCGAAGTCGCAGTCGATGCCGTAGCGGGCGACGGCGGCCTCGATCTCGTCGAGGTTCTGGTGGCCCAGCCGTTCGAGTTCGGCCAGTTCATTGGGCCAGCGGGTCAGGCCGTTGCCGAGGCCGTGGGTGAGGGAGGCGGCGCAGAAGCCGCCGTTGCGTCCCGAGGCGGCCCAGCCGACCTCCTGGCCCTCGAGCACCACCACATCGCGCTCGGGGTCGCGCTCCTTGGCGATCAGGGCGGTCCACAGTCCGCTGTAGCCGCCTCCGATGACCAGCAGATCGCACTGCTCGTCGCCGACGAGGGCGGGACGCGCACGGGACCGGCCGGGGTCCTCCAGCCAGAACGGGGTGTACGCGGCGTCCGCCAGGGATTCCAGGGCGGACGTCGGTCCGGGGGTGCTGCCCCCGGTAGAGCGCGTCATGGCGTCCGAGGCCATGTTTTCTCAGCTCCTCTTGCGGCGGGTACCGGCCAGTTGGCCGGCCAGGACGCACAGCACCGCGATGGCGAACATCGCTGTTCCGATCACATTGATCTGGACCGGGGTGCCGCGCTGCGCGGATCCCCACACGAACATGGGGAAAGTCACGGTCGATCCGGCGTTGAAGTTGGTGATGATGAAGTCGTCGAAGGAGAGCGCGAAGGACAGCAGCGCACCGGCGGCGATACCGGGGGCGGCGATCGGCAGGGTGACGCGCAGGAAGGTCTGCACCGGGGAGGCGTAGAGGTCCTGGGCAGCCTGTTCCAGCCGCGGGTCCATGCTCATCACACGCGCCTTGACGGCCGTCACGACGAAGCTCAGACAGAACATGATGTGGGCGATGAGGATCGTCCAGAAGCCGAAGTCCACGCCCATGTTGAGGAAGAGGGTGGCCAGCGAGGCGGCCATGACGACCTCGGGCATGGCCATCGGCAGGAAGATCAGGCTGTTGACGGCCGGCCGGGCCCGGAAGCGGTAGCGGGCCAGCGCGAAGGCGATCATCGTCCCCAGGACGGTGGCGCCGATGGTCGCCCACAGCGCGATCTTCAGGCTCAGTGAGAGCGAGCCGCACAGGTCGGCGACGCCGCAGGGGTCGGCCCACGCCTCGGTGGAGAACCGCTGCCATTCGTAGTTGAAGCGGCCGTTGGGCTTGTTGAAGGAGAAGACCAGGACGACGACGTTGGGCAGGATCAGATAGGCCAGCGTGCCGAGCCCCGCGATGACGACCAGGTTCCGCCGTATCCAGCGTGTCAGAGCCATCAGACCAGATCCTCCGTCCCGGACTTGCGGATGTAGACGGTGACCATCGCGAGGATCGCCGCCATGAGGATGAAGGACAGCGCGGCGGCCGTCGGGTAGTCGAGTACCCGCAGGAACTGCGACTGGATGACATTGCCGACCATCTTCTGGTCGGTGGAGCCCAGCAGCTCGGCGTTGATGTAGTCGCCCGCGGCCGGGATGAAGGTGAGCAGCGTGCCCGCGACCACGCCCGGCATGGACAGCGGGAAGGTCACCTTGCGGAAGGTGGTGAAGGGCTTGGCGTACAGGTCCCCGGCCGCCTCGTGCAGCCTGCCGTCGATGCGCTCCAGGGAACTGTAGAGCGGCAGGATCATGAAGGGCAGGAAGTTGTACGTCAGACCGCAGACCACGGCCAGCGGGGTGGCCAGCACCCGTTCACCGGCGGTGAGCCCGAGCTGACTGGTGACATCCAGGATGTGCAGGGAGTTCAGCACACCGACCACCGGACCGCTGTCGGACAGGATGGTCTTCCAGGCCAGGGTGCGGATCAGGAAGCTGGTGAAGAACGGCGCGATCACCAGGATCATCACCAGGTTGCGCCAGCGGCCCGCGCGGAACGCGATCAGGTACGCGAGCGGATAGCCGAGCAGCAGGCACAGCACGGTGGCGGTCGCCGCGTACATCACCGAGCGCAGGAACTGCGGGTAGTACTCGGTCAGCGCGTCCCAGTAGGTCTGGAAGTGCCAGGTGACCTTGAAGCCCTCTTCGAGGGAGCCGGTCTGGACCGAGGTGGACGCCTGGTAGACCAGCGGCGCCGCGAAGAAGATCACCAGCCACAGGATGCCGGGGAGCAGCAGCCAGTAGGGGACCATCTTCTTGCGGCGCGCGGCCTTGCGGAGACCCTCCGGGGCCGCCGGGGGCGGGGCCGGAGGTGCCGTCTCGGCGGCGGTGGTCGCGCTCACGCCGCCTCCTCGTCCAGTTCTGTGCCCGCGTCGATGTCCTGGGCGGCGTCAAGGCCGAAGGTGTGCGCCGGGTTCCAGTGCAGAACGACCTCGGCGCCGGGGACCAGCCGCGGATCGCGTTCGATGTTCTGCTCGTAGACGGCGATCTCGGGGCAGTCCGGGGTCCGCACCACGTACTGGGTGGAGACCCCGATGAAGCTGGAGTCCTCGATCGTGCCGGTGATCCGGTTGCGTCCGTCGGCGACGGTACCGGCGTCGTCGGCGTGGGTGAGGGAGATCTTCTCCGGGCGCACTCCGACGAGCACCTTGCCGCCGGTGCGCACGGGGGCGCCGCACCGGGCCGCGGACAGCGCGAGCTTGCCGCCCGCGGTGGTCAGCACCAGGTCGCCGCCGCTCTTGTCACTGATCTCGGCCTCGATGAGGTTGGAGGTGCCGAGGAAGTTGGCGACGAAGGTGGTGGCGGGGTTCTCGTAGAGCTCGGCGGGGGCGCCCAGCTGCTCGACCCGGCCGCCGTTCATCACCGCGACCGTGTCGGCCATGGTCATGGCCTCCTCCTGGTCGTGGGTGACATGGACGAAGGTGATGCCCACCTCGGTCTGGATGCGCTTGAGTTCGAGCTGCATCTGACGGCGCAGCTTGAGGTCGAGCGCGCCCAGTGGCTCGTCGAGGAGCAGCACCCTGGGGTGGTTGATCAGGGCGCGGGCGAGGGCGACGCGCTGCTGCTGGCCGCCGGAGAGCTGCGTGGGCCTGCGACGGGCGAAGTCGCCGAGCTGGACCAGTTCCAGCATCTCGTCGACCTGCTTCTTCACCGATTTGATCCCGCGCCTGCGCAGACCGAAGGCGACGTTCTCGTAGATGTCGAGGTGCGGGAAGAGGGCGTAGCTCTGGAAGACGGTGTTGACCGGCCGCTTGTGCGGCGGCAGGGCGGTGACGTCGTTCCCGGCGAGCCGTACGGTGCCGGTCGTGGGGTCCTCCAGCCCCGCGATCATGCGCAGGGTGGTGGTCTTGCCGCATCCGGAGGCGCCGAGCAGGGCGAAGAAGGAGCCGGCCGGTATCTCCAGATCGAGCGGGTGGACGGCCGTGAAGGATCCGTAGGTCTTGCTGAGCCCGGTCAGACGGACGTCGCCGCCGGCGGCCGGGGTGGCACTGGGGTCGGTCATGGGTGGCTTCCCTCGTCTGTCAGGCGCCGGTGAGCTTGGCGAACTTTTCCTCGAAAGCTGTCTCTTCCTTGCTCGACAGCGAGCGGAAGGCATGTGACTTGGCGGCCATCTCCTCGTCGGGGATGATCAGGGGGTTGTCCGCCAGGTCCTTGTCGATCTTCGCGAGCTCTTCGCGGACTCCGTCGACCGGACATACGTAGTTGATGTAGGCGGCGACCTTCGCGGCGACCTTGGGCTCGTAGTAGTAGTCGATGAGCCGCTCGGCGTTCTTCTTGTGGCGCGCCTGGTTCGGGATCAGCAGGTTGTCCGTGGAGGTCATATATCCCGCGTCCGGAATGGCGAACTCCACCTGGGGCTTGTCCAGTTGCAGCTGGACCAGGTCGCCCGCCCAGGCCACGCACGCCGCCAGGTCGCCATTACCGAGGTCGCCGGTGTACTCACCGCCGGTGAACCGGCGGATCTGCCCCCGGTCGACGGCCTTCTGGATCCGGGCGATGGCGGCGTCGTAGTCGTCGGCAGTGACGTGCTCCGGCTGCTTGCCCATGTCGAGCAGGGTCAGCCCGACGGTGTCGCGCATCTCGGTCAGCATGCCCACCCGGCCCTTGAGCTTCGGGTCCTCCAGGAGCTGCGAGATGGAGGTGATCTTGCGGCCGCCGGTGGCCTTCTTGTTGTACGCGATGACGGCGGGGATGCCCGTCCAGGTGTAGGAGTAGGCGCGGCCCGGGTCCCAGTCGGGGCTGCGGAAGCCCTCCGCCAGATTGGCGTAGGCATGCGGCAGGTTGGCCGCGTCCAGCTTCTGCATCCAGCCGAGCTTGATCATGCGGGCGGCCAGCCAGTCGGTGACGCAGATGAGGTCACGCCCGGTGCTCTGGCCCGCCGCCAGCTGCGGCTTGACCTTCCCGAAGAACTCCACGTTGTCGTTGATGTCCTCGGTGTACTTCACCGAGATACCGGTGCGCCGCTGGAACGCCTCGAGGGTGGGGTGGTGCCTCTTGTCCTCGCTGATGTCCATGTACTCCGCCCAGTTGGAGAAGTTGACCTTCTTCTCCTCGTCGGAGTGGTCATCCGAGGCGTTGTCCGCCTCGGAGCGCCCCGCGGGCGGGATGCCGCAGCCGCTCAGCGTCCCGAGCCCGCCGAGGGCGAACGCCCCGGCGCCGCCCGCGCGGAGCAGGCCGCGACGGGTCAGCGCCATCCGGCCGCTGGTCATACTGCGGCGGATCGCGGCGATCTGCGGCGAGGACAGGCTCTCGGGCTCGTGGGTTGGTTCCATGAAGCTGTGCCTTTCGAGGGTGTCGGCCGGCCCCGGCCGGCCGAGGGCCACACGCGGTGGCCGCACGAATCAGGTCTGTCGGTCCCCGAAGACCGTGCGGTGCCAGTCCTTGCGGACCTCGGCCGTGTTGTCGAACATCACATGCTTGACCTGCGTGTACTCATCGAAGGAGTACGCCGACATGTCCTTGCCGTAGCCGGAGGCGCGCATCCCGCCGTGCGGCATCTCGCTGATGATCGGGATGTGGTCGTTGATCCACACACATCCGGCCTTGATCTCGCGGGTGGCGCGGTTCGTCCGGTAGACATCGCGGCTCCAGGCGGAGGCGGCGAGGCCGTAGGGGGTGTCGTTGGCCAGGGCCAGGCCCTCGTCGTCGCTGTCGAAGGGCAGGACGACCAGGACCGGGCCGAAGATCTCGGACTGGACGATCTCGCTGTCCTGGGCGGCGCCGGTGATGAGGGTGGGCCGGTAGTAGGCGCCCTTGGCGAGATCGCCGCCGGGGGCCTCACCGCCGGTGACCACGGTGGCGTAGCCGCGCGCCCGCTCGACGAAGCCCGCGACGCGGTCGGCTTGCGCGTGCGAGATGAGGGGGCCGAGGTCGGTCTGCGGGTCGAACGGGTCGCCGAGGCGTACGGACGCCATCAGATCGGCGACGGCGGCCACGAACGCGTCGTACAGCGGGCGCTGGACATACGCGCGGGTGGCGGCGGTGCAGTCCTGGCCGGTGTTGATCAGGGCGCCCGCGACGGCGCCGTGGGCGGCGGCCTCGACGTCCGCGTCGTCGAAGACGACGAAGGGCGCCTTGCCGCCGAGTTCGAGGTGGAGCCGCTTGACGGTGGCGGTGGCCAGCTCGGCCACCCGCTTGCCGACCGCGGTCGAGCCGGTGAAGGAGGTCATGGCCACGCCGGGGTGGCCGACCAGCCGTTCACCGGCCTCCAGGCCGGTGCCGGTCACGATGTTGACGACGCCGTCCGGGATGCCCGCCTCGGTGGCCGCCTGCGCGAACATCAGCGAGGTCAGGGGGGTGAGTTCGGCGGGCTTGAGGACGATCGTGTTGCCCGCGGCGATCGCCGGGAGGACCTTCCACGCCGCCATCTGGAGCGGATAGTTCCAGGGGGCGATGGAGCCCACGACGCCGATCGGCTCACGGCGGACGTACGAGGTGTGGTCACCGCTGTACTCGGCCGCCGCCTTGCCCTCCAGATGGCGGGCGGCGCCCGCGAAGAAGGCCGTGTTGTCGATGCTGCCGGGGACATCGAACTCGGTGCTGAGCTTGATCGGCTTACCGCACTGCAACGACTCGGCGTAGGCGAGTTCCCCGGCCCGCTCCCCGAGCGCGGCGGCGAACCGGTGCATGGCGTCCGAGCGCTCACCGGGGGTGGCGCCCGCCCATTCGGGGAAGGCGGCCTCCGCCGCCGCCACGGCGTCGTCGACATCGGCCGGACCGGCGAGCCGGTAGGTGTACACCTGCTCGCCGGTGGCCGGGTCGACGACCGCATGTATGCGTTCCGAGCCGCCTGTGCGCAGCCGGCCCGCGATGTACTGCGCACCCTGGGCGAACCGCTCCGTCACATCGAACCGCTGATCCATCGCGATGCTCTCCTCCGCCAGTGGCCCCAGAAGGCCATGGCGTCGCTCCAACCGGAATTGAAGGCCGATCCTGACAGAGGACCTGCTCTTCAACAAGGGATTCCGTTGTTGCTTTTTAGTTTCGCGACGGATTCGGTGATCAGATAGGGCCGGAGGTCACCGATTCCGGGCTAGAACACGGAGTCGATGGCGGCATCCAGCGCGGCGAGGTAGATGGCCGGGATGACCATGCCGATGATGCCGCAGACCAGCCCGGCGGTCGCCGAGCCCCCATTGGCCGCCTCGCCCCGGCTGACCTTGCCCTTGCCGATGGCGCCGAAAATGATCGCGAGGATGCCGAGGATGACCGCGAAGACCCACAGGAAGTAGGTGATTCCGCAGACCAGGCCGATGATGCCGCAGACCAGCGCGGCGGTGCCCATACCGTTGCTCTGCTGCATGGGCATCCCGGTCTGCCCCGGGTAGACCGGCGGCGCGGCCGGGTAGCCGCCGCCTCCGGCGGGGTACTGCGGCGGGGGCGGGGGCTGGTGCCCCTGCTGGGGCGCGGAGTAGGGCTGGTTGGGGTCGTACGGGCCCTGCTGCGGGCCCGGAGTGCTGGTGGACATCGATGGTCTCCCCTCCTGGTGAATATCGGCCATATGTTATGGGCATGACGCACACCCGGTCAGCCGACCGGCACGACCCGCTGTGCCCGGATGCGGTGTCGGTGGCGGATGCGAGAATCCCCGGCATGGTGACGAACGGGGTGACGGGGCGGGCACCGGCGGACGGCGGCCCCCGGTCCGTCGAGGAGTTGGTGCGGCTCACCGCACGCGGCGAGCGGGTGAAGTACGTCTGGTTCTGGGGCCACCGGCCGCGGCGGGACGGCGGCGTGGGCCCGGGGTGCTTCAGCCAGTGGTGGCCGTCGCCGTTCACCGTGGACGGTGTCACCTACGCCACCGCCGAACACTGGATGATGGCCAAGAAGGCCCGGCTGTTCGCGGATCCCGACGCCGAGCGGCGGGCGCTGGAGGCGGGCCACCCCAAGCAGGCAAAGGACGCGGGCCGCTCGGTGCGCGGGTTCGACGAGGCGGTCTGGCGGGAGCATCGCTTCCGGCTCGTGGTCGAGGGCAGTGTGCACAAGTTCGGGCAGCATCCGGGCTTGCGCGACTATCTGCTGGGCACCGGGTCGCGGGTGCTGGTCGAGGCGAGCCCGGTGGACCGGGTGTGGGGCATCGGGCTCGCGGCGGACGACGAGCGGGCGGCGGACCCGGCGCGCTGGCGCGGGCTGAATCTGCTGGGCTTCGCGCTGATGGAGGCGCGTCAGCGGCTCATACCGGCCACGGAGAGCGAGGACCCGGCGGACGGCAGCACCAGCACCGCCGCGGTGTCGTCGTAGGGGTCGTAGGGATCGTCGTCGTCCTTGTCAGCGGCGATGTACACGAAGATCATCACCACGCTCGCCGCGACGGCGATCACGCCGAGGATCAGCCCGGCGAGGGCCATCCCGCCGTTGGTCGCCTCCCCGGTGGCCGCCTTGGCACGGCCGAGCGCACCGAAGATGATCGCGAGCACCCCGAGGATGACGCCCAGCACGACGCTGGCGAAGCAGACCAGGCCGATGATGCCGAGCACCAGGGCGGCCGTGCCGTTGCCGTTGTTCGGCAGGTATCCGGCGCCCGGCACATACGGACCGGCCGGGCCCGGGTGACCCATGCCCGGGTGGCCGTAGCCGGGCACCCCGTACGGTGCGGGCTGCCCGTAGGACGGTGCGCCCGCGTACGGGGCCGCCTGGGCGCCGTATCCGGCCGTGCCGTACGGCCCGCCCGGGTAGGCGCTGGGGGTGCCGGGGCCGGTCGGGGCGAGCGGCGGCGGAGGCACCGCGCCCGGCGGGGTGGCCGAGGGCGGAGCGCCGGGCGGCTGCTGCTGCGGCAGGGGCGGCAGCCCGGGGGCGGAGGTGACCGTCGGCTGATCGGCCACCGAGGGCGGCGGCGCCGGCTTGTCCAGCGGCACCCGCTGCGCGGGCGGAGCCCATGGGTCACGGTCGCGCGGCTCCGGCTGCCGGGGCCGCCCGGACTCCGGCGGCCCTCCCGTCCCGTCCTGCGGGCTGGGCTGGTCGTGCTGGTCGGCCATGGATCTTCCCCCCTGCGATGTCCGCCCATGCTACGGCCTGTACAAGCCCTCCCGGGCCGCCCCCTTACGATGACCGGAGTCCGCCACGGACAGCCGTCTCCCGGAGGTTTCGTTGACCGATCTCAGCACGTTCATCGCCGGACTGCCCAAGGCGGAACTCCATGTCCACCACGTCGGATCGGCGTCCCCGCGCATCGTGGCCGAACTCGCCGCCCGCCACCCGGACTCCAAAGTCCCGGGCGATCCCCAGGCGCTGGCCGACTACTTCGTCTTCCAGGACTTCGCCCACTTCATCGAGGTCTATCTCTCCGTGGTGGACCTGATCCGGGACCCCGACGACATACGGCTGCTCACCTACGAGATCGCCCGTGACATGGCGCGGCAGCACATCCGCTACGCCGAGCTGACCGTGACCCCCTACAGCTCCACCAGCCGCGGCATCCCGGACACCGCCTTCGTCGAGGCCATCGAGGACGCCCGCAAGAGCGCCGAGGCCGACTTCGGCACCGTGCTGCGCTGGTGCTTCGACATCCCCGGTGAGGCCGGTCTGGCGGCCGCCGAGGAGACCACCCGGATCGCCTGCGAGCTGCTTCCCGAGGGGCTGGTCAGCTTCGGTCTCGGCGGCCCGGAGATAGGTGTGCCGCGGCCCCAGTTCAAGCCGTACTTCGACCGCGCGATCGCCGCCGGGCTGCACAGCGTGCCGCACGCGGGCGAGACCACCGGACCGCGGACGATCTGGGACGCCCTCACCGAACTGCGCGCCGAGCGCATCGGCCACGGCACCAGCGCCGTGCAGGACCCCAAGCTGCTCGCCCACCTCGCCGAGCACCGCATTCCGCTGGAGGTGTGCCCGACCTCCAACATCGCCACGCGCGCGGTCGCCACGCTCGAAGAGCACCCGATCCGGCAGATGGTCGAGGCCGGGGTGCTGGTCACGATCAACAGCGACGACCCGCCGATGTTCAGCACCGACCTCAACACCGAGTACGCGGTGGCCGCCCGGCTGCTCGGCCTCGACGCGGCCGGGGTCGCGGCCCTCGCCAAGAACGCGGTCGCGGCGTCCTTCCTGGACGCCGAGGGCAAGGCACGGCTCAGCGCGGAGATCGACGCCTACACGGCGGTCGCGGGCCGATGACCGCGGCGGGCGCGGTGTGTGTCCCGGTCGGCCACCGCGGCGATCCGTACGTCCACCGTGAGAACACCCTGGCGTCGGTCCGCTCCGCGGTCGACGCCGGGGCGGGCGCCGTGGAGATCGACGTACGGCTCACCCACGACGGAGTGCCGATGCTGCTCCACGACGCCACCCTCAAGCGGCTGTGGGGCCATGACCGCCCGCTGTCCGGACTGACCGCCGACGAGGTGCGGGAGCTGACCGGCGGCGGGGTGCCGACCCTGCGCGAGGCCCTTGCCTCGGCCGACTCGGCCCGGCTGCTCATCGACCTGCCCGAGGCGGCGGCCGCCCCGGCCGCCGTCGACGCGGTGCGCGCGAGCGGGGCGGACGGCCGGGTGTACTACTGCGGCGCGCTCGCCGCCCTGCGCACCGTCCGCCGTGCCGACCCGGACGCCGAGATCGCGCTGACCTGGACAACACTGGCGCCGCCCCGCCCGGAGCTGCTGGCCGCCCTGCGCCCCCGGTGGGTCAACTACCGGTTCGGGCTGGTGTCCCAGGAGCTGGTGGCCCGCAACCACGCCGACGGACTGCTGGTCTCGGCCTGGACCGCCGATACCCGCCGTTCGATGTCCCGGCTGCTCCGCGCGGGTGTCGACGCGATCACCACCAATCGCGTCGGCGCCCTGTGCGCCCTGCTCGGCCGCCGCTGAGGTCCTCCGTCAGCCGACGGCGGTGCCGCCCAGCCATCAGGTCGTTCTTCCCCGCGGTCTTCCCAGCGATGACCACCTTTGCGTCGCCGCGGGTGGTGAGGGCCGTGGTGGGCGGCGACGTCACCAGCCGTCCCGCACACGGCGAAGGGGCACGGACGCGGTGTGCGCGTCCATGCCCCTTCCGGGTCGGCGGGATCAGCCGTCCAGCGACGTCATCACGTGCTTGATCCGGGTGTAGTCCTCGAACCCGTAGGCCGACAGGTCCTTGCCGTAGCCGGACTTCTTGAAGCCGCCGTGCGGCATCTCGGCTACCAGCGGGATGTGGGTGTTGATCCACACACAGCCGAAGTCCAGGGCCTTGGACATCCGCATCGCCCGTGCGTGGTCCTTGGTCCACACCGACGACGCGAGCGCGTACTCCACGCCGTTGGCGTAGGAGACGGCCTGGGCCTCGTCCGAGAAGGGCTGGACGGTGATGACCGGGCCGAACACCTCACGCTGGATGATCTCGTCGTCCTGCTTGAGCCCGGAGACCACGGTCGGCGCGTAGAAGTAGCCCTTCTCGCCGACCCGGTGACCGCCCGCCTCGACCTTGGCGTGCGCGGGCAGCCGGTCGATGAAGCCAGTGACCTGGGCCAGCTGGTTGGCGTTGTTGAGCGGGCCGAACAGCACGTCCTCGTCGTCCGGGGCACCGGTCTTGGTCTCGGCCGCGGCCTTGGCCAGGGCGCTCACGAACTCGTCGTGGATGGACTCGTGGACCAGCACCCGGGTGGCCGCCGTACAGTCCTGACCGGCGTTGAAGAAGCCCGCGACGGAGATGTCCTCGACCGCCTTGGCGATGTCGCTGTCCTCGAAGACCACGACGGGCGCCTTGCCGCCGAGCTCCAGGTGGACCCGCTTGAGGTCCTTCGACGCGCTCTCGGCGACCTGCATACCGGCCCGTACCGACCCGGTGATGGACGCCATGGCGGGCACGGAGTGCTCGACCATCAGCCGTCCGGTCTCGCGGTCACCGCAGATGACGTTGAAGACACCCTGCGGATGGCCCAGTTCCGCCAGCACCCCGCCGATGATCTCGGCGATCAGCACGGTGGAGGCGGGGGTGGTGTCCGAGGGCTTGATGACGACCGTGTTGCCCGCGGCGAGCGCCGGGGCGAACTTCCACACGGCCATCATCATCGGGTAGTTCCAGGGCGCGACCTGCGCGCACACCCCGATCGGCTCCCGCCGGATGATCGAGGTCAATCCGTCCATGTACTCACCGGCCGAGCGGCCCTCGAGCATCCGGGCCGCGCCCGCGAAGAAGCGGATCTGGTCGATCATCGGCGGGATCTCCTCGTCCCGCGTGAGACCGATCGGCTTGCCGGTGTTCTCGGACTCGGCGGCGATCAGCTCCTCCGCCCGCGCCTCGAAGGCGTCGGCGATCTTCAGCAGCACCTTCTGCCGCTCGCCGGGCACCAGGTCGCGCCAGGTGGGGAAGGCGGCCGCGGCGGCTGCCATCGCCGCGTCCACGTCCGCCGGTCCGGAGAGCGGAGCAGTGGCGTACGGATCGCCCGTGGCCGGGTTGACCACCTCCGTGGTCCGCCCGTCCGCGGCGTCCCGGAACGCTCCGTCGATGTAGTTGCGCAGACGACGCAGTTCGGTGGTCACGTGGCCACCCCTCCTAGTCAGCTGTCTTGATGGGTGAGACGTCCACCCTAATCTGCCCGACGACGCTTTCAACATACCCGCCACGCCAGAACAACGGAATCAGTGATCTGAAGGCACCTGAACGACGAAATTCATCGATTGAGGGTTGCGGGACGGCCGACCCTCGTGCACAGTGAGGTGCGTGGCCACACCTGACAAGAACGGCACGCCGTCGATCGATTCCGTATCCCTGGCGATCATTGAGCAGCTCCAGGAGGACGGTCGCCGGCCGTACGCCGCCATCGGAAAGGCCGTGGGCCTGTCCGAGGCGGCCGTGCGGCAGCGCGTGCAGAAGCTGCTCGACCAGGGCGTGATGCAGATCGTCGCCGTCACCGATCCTCTCACCGTGGGGTTCCGGCGCCAGGCGATGGTCGGTATCAACGTCAATGGTGACCTCGACCCGGTCGCGGACGCGCTGACCGCCATGGACGAGGTCGAGTACGTGGTCGTCACCGCGGGCTCCTTCGATCTTCTGATCGAGATCGTCTGCGAGGACGACGATCACCTCCTCGACACGATCAACAAGCGGATCCGCACGCTGCCCGGCGTGCGCTCCACCGAGAGCTTCGTCTACCTCAAGCTCCGGAAGCAGACCTACACCTGGGGAACGAGATAGCAATGAGCGCCGACCTCTCCAAGACGGCGTACGACCACCTGTGGATGCACTTCACCCGCATGTCGTCGTACGAGAACTCCCCCGTGCCCACGATCGTGCGCGGTGAAGGCACGTACATCTACGACGACAAGGGCAAGCGGTACATCGACGGCCTCGCCGGGCTGTTCGTGGTCAACGCGGGCCACGGCCGTGTCGAGCTCGCGGAGACCGCGTACAAGCAGGCCCAGGAGCTCGCCTTCTTCCCGGTGTGGAGCTACGCCCACCCCAAGGCCGTCGAACTCGCCGAGCGGCTCGCCGACCAGGCCCCCGGCGACCTCAACAAGGTCTTCTTCACCACCGGCGGTGGTGAGGCGGTCGAGACCGCCTGGAAGCTGGCCAAGCAGTACTTCAAGCTCACCGGCAAGCCCACCAAGTACAAGGTGATATCCCGGGCGGTCGCCTACCACGGCACCCCCCAGGGCGCGCTGTCCATCACCGGACTGCCCGGGCTGAAGGCCCCGTTCGAGCCGCTGGTCCCCGGTGCGCACAAGGTGCCCAACACCAACATCTACCGTGCGCCGATCCACGGTGACGACCCGGAGGCGTTCGGCCGCTGGTGCGCCGACCAGATCGAGCAGCAGATCCTCTTCGAGGGCCCGGAGACGGTCGCCGCCGTCTTCCTGGAGCCGGTGCAGAACGCGGGCGGCTGCTTCCCGCCGCCGCCCGGGTACTTCCAGAGGGTCCGCGAGATCTGCGACCAGTACGACGTGCTGCTGGTCTCGGACGAGGTCATCTGCGCCTTCGGACGACTGGGCACCACCTTCGCCTGCGACAAGTTCGGCTACGTCCCGGACATGATCACCTGCGCCAAGGGCATGACCTCGGGCTACTCCCCGATCGGCGCGTGCATCGTCTCCGACCGGCTCGCCGAGCCCTTCTACCGGGGCGACAACACCTTCCTGCACGGCTACACCTTCGGCGGCCACCCGGTCTCGGCCGCGGTCGGCGTCGCCAACCTCGACATCTTCGAGCGCGAGGGCCTCAACCAGCATGTGCTGGACAACGAGGGCGCGTTCCGGTCCACCCTGGAGCGGCTGCACGATCTGCCGATCGTCGGCGATGTCCGGGGGAACGGTTTCTTCTACGGCATCGAGCTGGTGAAGGACAAGGGCACCAAGGAGTCCTTCAACGAGGAGGAGACCGAGCGGATCCTCTACGGCTTCCTCTCCAAGGCGCTGTTCGAGAACGGTCTGTACTGCCGGGCCGACGACCGCGGTGACCCGGTCATCCAGCTCGCCCCGCCGCTGGTCGCCGACCAGACAGTGTTCGACGAGATCGAGCAGGTACTGCGCGGGGTGCTGACGGAGGCGTGGACCAAGCTCTGAGCGGCCACCCCTGAGTGAGGGCCCCTCCCCCCGAGGGCTCTCACCGCCACTTGAGGGCGAACCACAACTCCATACGGACGTCCGCGCCGGCCAGGTCCACCCCCAACAGGGCCGCGGCACGGGCGATCCACTGCCGGACCGTATTGCGGTGGCCCTCCAGGGCCACCGCGGTACGGTCCCAGCTGTCGTTGCGGCGACAGCCACGCCCGCAGCGGATCCAGCGGGGCGAGCACGGCGTTCGCCTCGGGCGCGCTGATCGCCTGCGCCACGGTCCCCGACCTCGACATCCGGGCACGGCCGCGCGGGCGCGCGCTGCGCACCGGCGGCGGTCCGCGCGACGAGGTCGCGGGCGACCGGCTGGTCATCCTGCTCATGGGGGTCGCGGTGGCCGGCGTCTCGATCGTGCTCGACGATGTGGTCGAGGCGCCGGCCGTGGCGTACAACGTACGGGTCGGCGGGTTGCTGATGCCGGTCCTGGGCGGGCTGCTGTGGAAGCGCGACACCGCGCGGACGCGCTCGCCTCGGTCGGTGTCGGCGCCATGACGGGGCGATCGGGCTGATGGCGTGTCCCCGGCGACGAGCCCACCGCCCCGGCCACCGTGTGACCGTTCCCCCTCCGAAAGGCGGCTACCCCCCATGCACACCCCACCGCGGACGCGTCACGGCGGCGATCTCGTCGTGGAATCCCTCACCGCGCTCGGCGCGACCACCGTCTTCGGACTTCCCGGGCAGCACGCGCTCGGGGCGTTCGACGCGCTGCGCCGCTCGGGGCTGGCGTACGTGGGGCTGCGGATGGAGAACAACGCGGGGTTCGCCGCGGACGCGTTCGCCCGGGTCACCGGGTCGGTCGCGCCGCTGCTGGTCTCCACCGGACCCGGCGCGCTGATGACGCTCGCCGCGCTCCAGGAGGCGGCCGCGGCCTCCGCTCCCGTGCTGGCGGTCGGCAGTCAGGTGCCGGCCGCCGGACTCGGCGGCGGACGCAAGGGCTATCTGCATGAACTGACCGACCAGCAGGCGTCGTTCCGCGATGTGGTGAAATCCGTGCACACCGTCCGCGCGGTCTCCCAGATCCCCTCGGCGCTGGCCGCCGCGTGGGCGTCCGCCATGGAGGCGCCCGCCGGTCCGGTGTGGCTGGAGATCCCGCAGGACGTGCTGCTCGCGCCGGTGTCCGTCCCTCCGGTGAGCACGCTGCGCGCCGAGCCACGGCAATTGCCGCCGCGGCCCGAACTGATCACGCACACCGCGGAGTTGCTGCGGGACGCCGAACGACCGGTGATCCTGGCCGGAGGCGGGGTGGTGCGCTCCGGGGCGCAGGAGGAACTGCGCGCGCTGGCCGAGCGGCTGGACGCGCCGGTGGCCACCACCTTCGGCGGCAAGGGCGCGTTCCCCTGGGACCATCCGCTGTCCCTCCAGTCCTGGCTGGAGGACCGGCACACCACCGACTTCCTCGAGGACGCCGATGTGCTGCTGGTCATCGGCTCCGGACTCGGTGAACTCTCCTCCAACTACCACACGTTCCGGCCGCGCGGCCGTCTCGTCCAGATCGAGGCCGACCTCGGCAAGCTGGAGGCCAACCACCCGGGCTTGGGGATCCACGCCGACGCGCGCGCGGCGCTGTCCGCCCTCGTCGACGCGGTCCCGGCCCGTCCCGCGGGGACGGCCGCGAAGGCCGCGGCACAGCTGTTGGCCCGGGTGCGGGAGCGCATCGACGGCCAGGGCCTGGAGCTGGAACAGGGTGTCCTCGCGGCAGTGCGCGAGGCACTGCCCGACGACTCCCCCAGCTTCTGGGACATGACGATCCTCGCCTACTGGGCCTGGTCCGCCTTCGACCCGCGCGCGGGCGCCCTGCACTCGGCGCAGGGCGCGGGCGGTCTCGGCTACGGCTTCCCCGCCGCCCTCGGGGCCGCCGCCGCGGACCGGACCCGCCCGGTGCTGGCGGTCTCGGGGGACGGCGGGGCGATGTACTCGATCGCCGAACTGGCCACGGCCCGTCAGCACGACCTGCCCGTCACCTGGCTGATCGTGGACGACGGCGGCTACGGCATCCTGCGCACCTATATGACGGACGCCTTCGGCGAGGCGGCCGGCACCGAGCTGGGCCGGCCCGACTTCGTGGCGCTCGCCGCGTCGTTCGGCGTCCCGGCGGTCCGTACCACATCCGCGCGGCTGGCCGAGGACCTCAGCGCCGCGCTGGCCGCCCCGGGACCGTCGGTCGTCGTACTGCCCGCGCAACTGCGCATGTTCGCCCCCACCCACCTCGCGGGCCAGGGCTGATCGGAGGAAATGGGCCCCGCCCGGCGCCGAGCCTGGGCGCGGCCCTCCCACCGAGTCCTTACCGTGCCAGTGACCCATTGGCTCCGCGCTCGTTCACCCAACCGGGGGAACGAGACGATCGCAGGTAAGGCGAGGTGCTCTGGATGGTGGCTCCGCCGGACAACGATGATGTGCTCTGGGCACGCACCCTGTCGTATGCCTACGGCGGTTCGCCCGCCCTCCTCGGTGTCTCCATCAGCGCGCGGAAGGGGGAGATCCTGGCCGTCACCGGACCGCGCGGCTGCGGAAAGACCACCTTGCTGCGCTGTCTGTCGGGCCAGCTCGTCCCGGACCACGGCGAGGTGTGCTTCGACGACGTCGCCGTGCACAGCCTCCCCGCGCTCGACCGCGAGCGGCTGCGGTGCGAGCGCTTCGGCTGGATCGGCACCGAACCCCAACTCGTCCCCGAGCTCACCGCCTGGGAGAACGCGGCGCTGCCGCTGCTGCTGCGCGGCACCGCGCGGCGCACCGCCAAGACCGCCGCCCGCGAATGGCTGGACCGGCTGGACGTCGGCGAATGCGCCCGGGTGCGCCCGGCCGGTCTGGTGCAGGCGCAGCGCCAGCGGATCGCCATCGCCCGCGCGCTGGCCGCCACCCCCGGGGTGCTCTTCGCCGACGAGCCCACCGCGCCGCTGCACCGCGCCGACCGCGCCCAGGTACTGCGCACCCTCACCTCGGCGGCGCGCTCGCACGGCATCACCGTCATCCTGGCCACCCACGACGAGGAGGTGGCCACCCTCGCCGACCGTACGGTCGCGCTGCTGGACGGCCGCCGGGCGGACTCGGCCCCCGCCTCGGATGAGGAGGGCAGGGCGGCGTGCTCAGTCTCCGCCTAGCCCGCGGTTCCCGCCCGGCCGTCCTGCTGCGCCGGGCGCTGGTCGTCCTCGCCGCCGCGGGCGCGAGCTTCCTGCTGCTGTGCGCCCTCGGGTTCGCGGCGGGGCATCCCACCGAGCCCCGCAGCGGGGTGGCGCGGCTGGTGTGGTGTGTGGTGCCGCTGGCCGCCACCGTTCATCTGACCGTGGCCGTCGCCCGCTCCGACCCCGGCGCCCGGCCCTCGTCCGGGCTCTCCGCGGTGGGGCTGGGCCCGGCCCGCTCAGCGCTGCTCGCGGCCACCGGGGCGGCGTTGTCCTGCGCTGCCGGAGCCGCTCTCGCGCTGCTGGCCTTCCTCCATCTGCGCGGCGGGCTCAGCGGCTCCTGGCTGCTGTGGGCGGGCAGCGGGGCGGCGGGCCGGGAGCTCGGCGCCGGGCGGCCGCTGCCGCTGGCCGGTGCGATCACCCTGGTGGCGCTGGTCCCGGTGGTCGCGGGCGCGGTATGCGCCGCGGTGCTGTGGCCGCGCCGGACCGGTGACGGGCGGACCGTCGCCGACGCCCGGCCGGGCGGCACCCCGACGGTCGCCACCGGCGCGGTCGGGCCCCGGCCGGACCGGACGGCCTCCGGTCTGCCGTGGGGCATCGCCCTGACGGCGGCCGGGCTGGCCCTGGAGGCGTACGCGGGCAGCGGCGCGGCCCCCCGTCATGACGCCCTGTTCCATCTGCCGGGCCGGCTCGGCGACACCCCGCCCGGTGTGGTGGGCGGCTGGGCGCTGACCATGGCCGGACTGGTGCTGGCCGGACCGGGTCTGACCCAACTGTGCGGCTGGCTGCTGGCCGTGGGGCGGCCGGGCCCGTTGCGGCTGCTGGCCGGACGCGTACTCCAGCAGGAGGCCGGGCTGATCGGCCGCCCGGTCGGGGTGCTGTGCGCCATCGCCGCCTCCTCGTACGCCGTGGCGCGGCTGGACGGCACCGGCTCCGGCCGCTCCGGGGACCATCTGGTCGGCCCGCTCACCGTTCTGGGCACGGCGCTGGTCGTGGTGTGCGCCGTGGCCACCACCCTCACCGCGGCGCTGGAGGCGCGGGCCGCGAGGCGGCGCACCACCGACGCCCTGCTGCGCCTCGGGGCCCCGTCCCGTCTGCTGCGCGGTGCCGCCGCGGTGCGCGCGGCGGCCCTGGTGGCGCTGCTGTCGCCGCTGACCTGGGCGGTGGCGCATCTCACCACGATGCCGGTGGGCCACTGAGGCTGGGCGGCCACTGAGGCAGGCCAGTCACCGCGGCTGGGCGGCCGCCGAGGCGGAGAGGGACCGGTTGCGGAGGCGGACCGTCCATCGCGGTGTGATTAGCATGTCGCGATGCAGACCGATGACGCTTCCTCCACCGCGCCCGACCGGGAGATCGAATCCCTCGAGGAGTTCGACCAGGTCGTGGCGCGCGGCACACTGGCCGGTTTCCGGGTCCAGTCCGTCGATCTCACGGACCGCACCTCCGCGCTGCTCTCCACCGACACCGCGGAGGCCGTCTTCCTGGGCTGTCCGATGGACCCCGAGGCCGCGGCGAAGGTGCGGGCTGGGGGCGCGCTGGTCTTCCCGCCGGTGCCGGACCTGCCGTTCGACCCCTACCGCGGCATGCTCTACTCCCCGGCCGAGCTGTTCGAGGGCCTGGCCACAGTGGGCTACGAGCGGACGCCGGACGCACTGTCCTACGCCTGGTTCCAGCGGACGAGGACCGACGGCGACATCTTCGGCTCGATGCTGCGCGCCGTCCACGACGACGCGGTCTCCGACGCGCTCGACGAACTCCTCACCGGCGCCCCGGTGGTGGGCGTCATGGGCGGCCACGCGCTGGAGCGCGGGACCGACGGCTACGCGGGCGCCGCCCGGCTCGGCCGCACCCTGGCGCGGGCGGGGCTGACGGTCGCCACCGGCGGCGGTCCGGGCGCCATGGAGGCGGCGAACCTGGGTGCCTACGCGGCGCCGTTCGCGGACCCGATGCTGGACGAGGCGCTGGAACTCCTCGCCAAGGCGCCCTCGTTCAGCCCGTCCATCGGCGCCTGGGCCGAGATGGCGTTCGCGGTGCGGGAGCGCTGGCCGGACGCCGGCACCTCGGTCGGCATCCCCACCTGGTTCTACGGCCACGAGCCGCCGAACGCGTTCGCCTCGCACATCGCGAAGTACTTCGCCAACGCCACCCGTGAGGACGGCCTGCTGGCGCGGTCCACCGCGGGTGTGGTCTTCCTGCCGGGCGCGGCCGGGACGGTCCAGGAGATCTTCGACAACGCGACGCCGAACTACTACCAGTCGCGCGGTGAGCCGACCCCGATGGTGCTCGTGGACCGCGACCACTGGACGCGGCGGCTGCCGACCTGGCCACTGTTGGAGGCGCTCGCCGAGGGCCGTGCCATGAAGTCCCGGATCGCGCTGGTGGATTCGGTGGACGAGGCGCCGGACGCGCTGGCCTCCCTGCGGGGCTGAGGCGGCGTCAGGCGGCGGGGCCGCCGTCCGGTTCCAGCACCACCACGTCCGCCGCGTCGAAGGCCGCCCCGACCCGCTCCCCCGTCTCAGGGGCGTCGCGCAGCGCACAGGACGCCTCCAGGCGGGGGGCGTCGCTGTCGGACGGCCGGAGGATGAGCGCCACACGGTCGCCGCGGAAGGTGCGCGCGGCCACCGTGCACTCCAGCCCGTCCCGGGAGTCCGTCAGCCGCACCCCGGCCGGGCGGACCAGCAGCCGGCACGGGCCGGGCCGGGTGCCGGGTGGTACGGGCAGCTTGCCCCAGGGGGTGTCGGCCACGGTGTCGTGCACGGTCGCCCCGACCACGTTGTCGAAGCCGAGGAAGCGGGCGACGAACTCGCTGGCGGGCCGCTGCCACACCTCCAGCGGGGTGCCGCTCTGCGCGATCCGGCCGCGGTCCATCACCACCACCCGGTCCGCGAGGGCGAACGCCTCCCCCTGGTCGTGGGTGACCGCCAGCACCGTGGTGCCCAACCGGCCGAAGAGCTCGCGCAGTTCGACCACCAGCCGCTCCCGCAGTCCGCGGTCGAGCTGGCCCAGCGGCTCGTCGAGCATCAGCAGCCGGGGCCGCGGGGCCAGGGCGCGGGCCAGCGCCACCCGCTGCTGCTCACCGCCGGACAGCGAGTCGACGGCGCGCCGCTGGGCACCGGGCAGCCCGACCAGGTCCAGCAGTTCGGCGGCGGTGCGCTCGGTCTCCGTACGCCCCGCCCGGCGCATCCGCAGCCCGAAGGCGACATTGCCGCCCACGTCCCGCTGCGGGAAGAGCTGGTGGTCCTGGAACATCAGGCCCACCCCGCGCCGGTGGGCCGGGACACCGGTCTGGTCGCGGCCCGCGAGCCACACCCGGCCCGCGTCGGCGCGCTGGAGCCCGGCCACCACCCGCAGCAGGGTGGACTTGCCGCTGCCGCTCGGCCCCAGCACACACACCGTCCGGTGCTCGGCGACCTCCAGGTCCACGGCGGCCAGGGCGTCATGGCGGCCGAACCTGACCGACACCTCCTCCAGGCGCAGCAGTGTCATTCAGAACTCCCCGGAACGGTCGGTGCGGATGCGCTCCAGCGCCACCAGGGACGCGGCGCAGACGAGCATCAGGATCGTGCTCAGGGCCATCGCCTGCCCGTAGCTGAGCTCACCGGCGCGGCCCAGGAAGCGGGCGACGGCCACCGGCAGAGTCGGGTGGCCGGGCCGCGCGATGAACACCGTCGCCCCGAACTCGCCCAGCGACACGGCGAACGCGAAGCCCGCCGCGACCGCCAGCGCCCGCCCCACCAGCGGCAGATCCACCTCCCGCCAGACACGCAGCGGGGAGGCGCCCAGCACGGCCGCGGCCTCGCGCAGCCGGTGGTCCACCGCTCGCAGCACCGGCAGCATGGTCCGGACGACGAACGGCACTCCCACCAGGGCCTGGGCCAGCGGCACCAGGATCCAGGAGGCGCGCAGATCCAGCGGGGGCTCGTCCAGGGCGATGAGGAAGCCGAAGCCGACGGTGACGGCGGAGGTGCCCAGCGGGAGCATCAGCAGCGCGTCGAAGCCCCGCACCAGCCTGCCCGCCCGCCGGGTGAGGGCGGCCGCCGCGAGGCCGCCCACGACCAGGGCGATGACGGTGGCGACGGCCGCGTACCGCAGGGAGTTCCCGACGGCCTCCAGCGGGGCCACGAAGAATGTGCCACCGCTGTCGGCGGACGACTGGAGCGCGCGGTAGTAGGTGAACCCGTAGCCGTCGGGCCCGTTGAGCGAGCGCTCCACCAGCACCGCCAGCGGGGTCACGATCAGCAGCGCGGCGACGGCCAGCACACTCCCCAGCAGCGTCCACTGCGCGGGCCCCTGGGGGCGGCGCGCGGTGCGGGCGGGGTCGACCAGCCGCAGGGCGCTCTCCCGGCGCCGTACGGTCCACGCGTGCACGGCCAGGACGCCTCCGACCGCCGCGAACTGGACGAGGGTGAGCACCGCGGCGGTCGGCAGGTCGAGCAGCTGCGCGGTCTCCCGGTAGATCGCCACCTCCAAGGTGGCGTAGCGCGGACCGCCGAGGATCTGCACCACCCCGAAGGAGGTGAAGGTGAAGAGGAAGACCATCAGGGCGGCGGCGGCCACGGCGGGCGCCAGCGCGGGCAGGGTGACCCGCCGCCAGGCGCCCAGGCGGCTCGCGCCGAGCATCCGCGCGGCCTCCTCCTGGCGCGGGTCGAGCTGGGCCCACAGCCCGCCCACGGTCCGTACCACCACCGCGTAGTTGAAGAAGACATGGGCGAGGAGGATCGCCCAGACCGAGGTGTCCAGCCGCACCCCCCACAGCTCGTCCAGCAGTCCGCCGCGGCCCAGCAGCGCCAGGAACGCCGAGCCGACAACAACGGTCGGCAGCACGAAGGGCACGGTGACCACCGCGCGGAGCAGTCCCTTGCCGGGGAAGGCGAAGCGGGCGAAGACATAGGCACCGGGCAGGGCGATCGCCAGGGTCAGCGCGGTGGAGGCGACGGCCTGCCAGCCGGTGAACCACAGGATGTCCAGGGTCGCCGGGTCGCTCACCACCTCCGGGATCCGGCCGAATTGCCAGTGGCCGTCGGCGCGCAGCCCCCGGGCGACGATCGCGGCCACCGGATAGGCGAAGAAGATCCCGAAGAACGCGAGGGGAACGGCCATCAGGGCCGGCCGCAGCGCCGCACCGCGCGGATCGCGCCGCCGAAACCCCGCGCCCTTCTTCTCCGTGGTCTCCGTGGAGCGGGTCCCTACAGGACGAGTGAGGACCATGTCTTGACCCACGGCTCACGGTTCTTGGCGATCTTCTGCGGGGAGAGGGTGGCCGAGTCGGCGATCTTCACTCCGTACCGGGTGAAGAGCTCGGGCAGTTCGACGTCCTCGCGCGCGGGGTTGACGTACATGTTCAGCGGAACGTCCGCCTGGAACCTCTTGCTGAGCAGGAAGTCCAACAGTGCCTTGCCGCCCTTGGGGTTGGACGCGCCGTTCAGCAGCCCGGCGAATTCCACCTGCCGGAAACAGGTTCCCGTGGCCACCCCGGTCGGCGCCTTCTTGGGCTTGGTCTTCAGCTCCGCCACCCCGGCGGGCGGGCTGGAGGCGTAGGAGACGACGAGCGGCTTGTCGCCCTTGCCACCCGCGCCGGAGAAGTGGTCGAAGTACGCCTGCTCCCAGCCGTCGACGACCTCGACCCCGTTGGCCCGCAATTTCTTCCAGTAGCCCTTCCAGCCGTCGTCGCCGTACGTGGCGGCCGTGCCGAGAAGGAAGCCGAGACCAGGAGAGGAGGTGGCCGCGTTCTCGGTGACGAGCAGGTTCTTGTAGGCGGGCTTGGTGAGGTCCTCGTAGGTCCGGGGCGGCGCCAACTTCTTGTCGGCGAAGTACTTTCGGTCGTAGTTGACGCAGATGTCGCCGTAGTCGACCGGGGTGACGCGGTGCTTGCCGGCGTCCAGCTGGAGCGCGGCCGGGACCTTGTCCAGGCCCTTCGCCCGGTGCGGCGTGAACAGGTCGTTGTCGAGCGCGCGGGAGAGCAGGGTGTTGTCGACGCCGAAGAAGACATCGCCCTGCGGATGCCCCTTGGACAGAATGGCCTGGTTGACGGCCGAGCCCGCGTCGCCGCCGGTCTGCGTGCGCACCTTGTAGCCGGTCTTCTCGGTGAACTCCTTGAGCACCGCCTTGGAGACCGCGAAGGAGTCGTGCGAGACCAGGGTCACGGTCTTGGAGTCCGCTTCGCCGGAGCCCTTCGAGTCCTCCCCGCAGCCCGCGAGGGCCATGAGGCCGAGCGAACCGAGGAGGGCGGTGCCGATGGCACGCCGGAGGTGGCTGTTCATGCTGATGCTGACTCCCTACGCCGGTATGACCCGGATCAGGTCCGAGGGTCTGCGGCCGTGCCGCACTCTCAGCGCCCTGAGCGCTCCCCTGTCGGAATGTTCATTTGTACGACGGTGCGATGTTTCGCGAAGGCACCGTATCAGCCGTCGTTCAGCGCTCCGTGGCCGCCAGCTGCCCGCAGGCCCCGTCGATCTCCTGCCCCCGGGTGTCCCGGACGGTCACCGGCACACCGTGCGCCTCCAGGGCGGCCACGAACGCCTTCTCGTCCTCGGGGCGGGAGGCCGTCCACTTGGAGCCGGGCGTCGGGTTGAGCGGGATGAGGTTGACATGCACCCGGTGGCCCTTGAGCAGCCGCCCGAGCAGATCGGCCCGCCATGCCTGGTCGTTGATGTCCTTGATCAGGGCGTACTCGATGGAGATCCGGCGGCCGGACTTCTCCGCGTACTCCCACGCGGCGTCCAGGACCTCGCGGACCTTCCAGCGGGTGTTGACCGGGACGAGGGTGTCGCGCAGCTCGTCGTCGGGGGCGTGCAGGGAGACCGCGAGACGGCACTTGAAGCCCTCGTCGGCGAAGCGCAGCATCGCGGGAACCAGCCCGACGGTGGAGACGGTGATCCCGCGCTGGGACAGGCCGAGGCCGTCCGGCTCGGGGTCGGTGAGCCGGCGGATGGCGCCGACGACCCGGTTGTAGTTGGCCAGCGGCTCGCCCATGCCCATGAAGACGATGTTGGACAGCCGGGCGGGGCCGCCGGGGATCTCGCCGTCCCGCAGGGCCCGCATCCCGTCCACGATCTGGTGGACGATCTCGGCGGTGGACAGATTGCGGTCCAGACCCGCCTGGCCGGTGGCGCAGAACGGGCAGTTCATCCCGCAGCCCGCCTGTGAGCTGATGCACATGGTGACCCGGTCCGGGTAGCGCATCAGCACGGACTCCACGAGCGTGCCGTCGAAGAGCCGCCACAGGGTCTTGCGGGTCGTGTCGTTGTCACAGCTGATGTGACGCACCACGTTCATCAGGTCCGGAAGCAGCCCGCCCGCCAGCTTCTCGCGCGCGGCGGCCGGGATGTCCGTCCACTGGGCCGGGTCGTCGGTGTACCGCGCGAAGTAGTGGCGCGACACCTGACCGGCCCGGAAGGGCTTCTCCCCCAGCGCCGCGACGGCCTCGCGGCGCTCGGCGGGGGTGAGGTCGGCGAGGTGCCGCGGGGGCTTCTTGGCTCCGCGCGGCGCGACGAAAGTGAGTTCTCCGGGCTTAGGCATGGTTCACCCAGTGTCGCAGACGTACGAACGGCCCCGCGCCGCCCGGGGCGCGGGGCCGATCGGCGGACCGGGTCAGCCTCCGCCGACGAAGATCACCATCAGCAGCCACACCACCGGCGCGGTCGGCAGCAGCGAGTCCAGCCGGTCCATGATCCCGCCGTGGCCGGGCAGCAGCTTGCCCATGTCCTTGATGCCCAGATCACGCTTGATCATGGATTCGCCAAGGTCACCGAGGGTGGCGCTGACCGCGACGGCGAGGCCGAGCAGCAGCCCCTGCCACCACGCGCCGCCGTCGATGAGGAACTGCATGCACAGCGCGCCCGCGACCATGGCGAACGCCACCGCGCCCATCAGCCCCTCACGGGTCTTCCCCGGGCTGATCCGCGGCGCCAGCGGATGCTTGCCGAACCGCCAGCCGACCGCGTACGCGCCGGTGTCACTGACCACGGTCAGCAGCAGGAAGGTGAGCACCCGCCACGCGCCGTCGTCGGTGTCGAGCATGAGGGCCACGAAGGTGGCGAGGAACGGCACGTAGAAGGCGGCGAAGACCCCGGCCGTGACATCCCTGAGGTAGTTGTCCGGCGGCTCGGTCATCCGCCAGACCAGCACCGCGAGGGCCGTGAGCGCCACCGCCACCCAGGCGCCCTGGGCACCGCGCACATATCCCGCGACGACCATGCCCACGCCGCCGACGGCGAGCGGCGCGAGCGGCACCCGGATGTCCTTGCGCTCGGCCAGCCGCGAGGTCAGCTCCCAGAGCCCGACGACCACCGCGACCGCTATCACGCCGATGAACACCGGCTTGTAGATGAAAAGCGAGGCCACGATGATCACGCCGAGGCCGACGCCCACCCCTATCGCGGCACGCAGATTCCGCCCCGCGCTCTTCTTCGACTGCCCGCCGCCGGTGCTCCGCGCGCTGTCGGAGCGCGCCGGATCGGGGGCGGGGTCGGAAGGCGTCGAAGGGCGCCCGGCAGACTGCCGGGGACCGGGCCGCTGCTCCCGCTCATCGCGGAAGAGAGGACCGCCCAGTCCAGCGGCCCCCCGGTCACGGTCGGCGGCATCGCCGGGTTCGCCGCCTGCGTGCGGCACGGTGGGCATGGGGCGAGTGTGCGCCGCTTCGCCCACCTCGTGCGCGGGACCCGCCGAAGAAGGGGGCACCTCCCAGCCGTAGCCGGGGGAGGTGCCCTGATCGGCGGGTCCCCAGAGTCCGGCGCGCGGCGGGGCCCCCCAGGAAGAGTCGTTCATCAGACCTCGAGCAGCTCGGCTTCCTTGTGCTTGAGCAGCTCATCCACCTGCGCGACATACTTCGCGGTGGTGTCGTCGAGCTCCTTCTCGGCGCGCCGCCCCTCGTCCTCGCCGACCTCGCCGTCCTTGATCAGCTTGTCGATGGACTCCTTGGCCTTGCGACGGACGCTGCGGATCGAGATCTTCGCGTCCTCGCCCTTGCCCTTGGCGACCTTGATGAACTCCTTGCGGCGCTGCTCGGTGAGCTCCGGGAACACCACCCGGATGATGTTGCCGTCGTTGCTGGGGTTGACGCCCAGGTCCGAGTCACGGATCGCCTGCTCGATGTTGCGCAGCGCGCTCTTGTCGAACGGGGTCACCACGGCCATCCGCGGCTCCGGCACCGAAAACGACGCCAGCTGGTTGATCGGCGTCAGCGCACCGTAGTAGTCCGCCACGATCTTGTTGAACATCGCCGGGTGCGCACGCCCGGTGCGGATCGCGGCGAAGTCCTCCTTGGCGACCACAACGGCCTTCTCCATCTTCTCCTCGGCCTCGAGGAGGATCTCTTCGATCACCACTTGCTCCTGGTGTTATCCGTAGGCAGAGCCTCGCCCCTGCGTGCGTCTTCTCCTGCACGGTGTCCGACCGGCAGGCCGTTGTCCATCCCCCGTTCGAGCCGTCAGGCCCGGGAGCCCTGGTCGCTCACGAGCGTGCCGATCTTCTCACCCTTCACCGCACGTGCGATGTTGCCTTCGGCGAGGAGCTCGAACACGAGGATCGGCAGCTTGTTGTCCCGGCACAGGGTGATCGCGGTGGCGTCGGCGACCTTGAGGTCGCGGGTGATCACCTCGCCGTACTCCAGGGCGTCGAACTTCACCGCGTCCGGATTGCGCGCCGGATCGGAGTCATAGACGCCGTCAACCCCGTTCTTGCCCATGAGCAGGGCCTCGGCGTCGATCTCCAGGGCGCGCTGGGCCGCCGTGGTGTCGGTGGAGAAGTACGGCATGCCCATGCCCGCGCCGAAGATGACCACGCGCCCCTTCTCCAGGTGGCGCACCGCACGCAGCGGAATGTACGGCTCCGCGACCTGGCCCATGGTGATGGCGGTCTGGACGCGGGAGTCGATGCCCTCCTTCTCCAGGAAGTCCTGGAGCGCCAGGCAGTTCATGACCGTGCCGAGCATGCCCATGTAGTCCGAGCGCGCCCGGTCCATTCCGCGCTGCTGGAGCTCCGCCCCGCGGAAGAAGTTGCCGCCGCCGATGACGATGGCGATCTGCGCGCCGTCCCGGACCACGGCGGCGACCTCGCGGGCGATGGCGTGCACGACGTCGGGGTCGACACCGAGTCCCCCGCCTCCGGCGAACGCCTCGCCTGACAGCTTCAGCAGGAACCGGCCATGTGGGGCTGTGCCGCGCGCGTGCTTGTCGTCGGCGGTCTGTTTGGCATCCGCGCCGTGATTCATTGGAGATCTCCTCGTGCACATACGAAGAAGGCCATTGCCGGGTGGGTCCTGGTACGACCTCTGCGGCAATGGCCTCCTCGTCACATCTGCGGCCGACCGGTCGACGGTTGGCTGCCTACGACCCTATAGGGGTCGCCGGTCATTCGCTGCTCGGCTCAGACGCCGACGCGGAAACGGGCGAAGCGCTTGAGCGAGACACCGGCCTCGTCCAGAACCTTCTGGACGGTCTTCTTGTTGTCCTTGGCGAACGGCTGGTCCACCAGCACGTTCTCCTTGAAGAAGCCGGTGACGCGACCCTCGACGATCTTCGGCAGGGCGGCCTCGGGCTTGCCCTCCTCACGCGCGGTGGCCTCGGCGACCCGGCGCTCGTTCTCGACCGTCTCGGCGGAGATGGCGTCGCGGCTGAGGAACTTCGGCGCGAAAGCGGCGATGTGCTGCGCGACGTCCTTGGCGACCTCGGCGTTCTCCTTGTCCAGCTCGACCAGGACGCCGACCTGCGGCGGCAGGTCCGGGCTGGTGCGGTGCATGTACGCGGCGACGTAGCCGCCGGAGAACTGCGCGAAGCGGTCGAGGACGATCTTCTCGCCGAGGGTGGCGTTAGCCTCGTCCACGAACGCCTGGACGGTCTTGCCGGACTCGATCTCGGAGGCGAGCAGCGTCTCCAGGTCGGCCGGGGAGGTCTTGGCGACGTGGGCGGCGATGGCGTCGGCGACGGCGACGAACTTGTCGCCCTTGGCCACGAAGTCGGTCTCGCACTTCAGCTCGACCAGCACGCCGGAGGACTTGTCGTCGGCGATCAGGGAGACGACGGCACCGTTCTCGGCGCTGCGGCTCTCGCGCTTGGCCACGCCCTTCTGGCCCTTGACACGCAGGATCTCGACGGCCTTGTCGACGTTACCCTCGGCCTCGTCCAGCGCCTTCTTGCAGTCCATCATGCCGGCGCCGGTCAGCTCACGGAGCTTCTTGACGTCAGCGGCGGTGAAGTTCGCCATGATCTGTGAATCTCTTCTCGAAAGTCGAATCGCGAAAGTCGAAAGCTCTACGGGGGAACGGCGGGGGCGGCGCCTGCGCACCGTCCCCCGCCGTCATACACCGTTCTGCTTGGTCAGCCCTGCTCGGCGCCCGCGGCCGGGGCCTCGGCGGGCTCCTCGGCCGGCTTCTCAGCGGCGGCCTCGGCCGGCTTGGCGGCCTCGGGCTCGTCGGCCTTCTTCTCACCCTCGAGCAGGTCGCGCTCCCACTCGGCCAGCGGCTCGCCCGCGGCCTTGTCGGCCTTCTCATCACCGGTGGCGACGCCGGAGCGGGCGATCAGGCCCTCGGCGACGGCGTCGGCGATCACGCGGGTGAGCAGGGTGACGGAGCGGATCGCGTCGTCGTTGCCCGGGATCTTGTAGTCGACCTCGTCGGGGTCGCAGTTGGTGTCGAGGATCGCGACGACCGGGATCCGGAGCTTACGCGCCTCACCGACGGCGATGTGCTCCTTCTTGGTGTCCACGATCCAGACGGCGCTCGGCACCTTCTGCATCTCACGGATACCGCCGAGGGTCTTCTCCAGCTTGGCCTTCTCACGGGAGAGGACCAGGAGCTCCTTCTTGGTGAGGCCGGAGGCGGCCACATCCTCGAAGTCGATCTGCTCGAGCTCCTTCAAGCGCTGCAGACGCTTGTAGACGGTCGAGAAGTTGGTGAGCATGCCGCCCAGCCAACGCTGGTTGACGTACGGCATGCCGACGCGGGTCGCCTGCTCGGCGATGGCCTCCTGCGCCTGCTTCTTGGTGCCGACGAACATGATGGAGCCGCCGTGTGCGACGGTCTCCTTGACGAACTCGTAGGCGCGGTCGATGTACGACAGCGACTGGAGCAGGTCGATGATGTAGATGCCGTTGCGCTCGGTGAAGATGAAGCGCTTCATCTTCGGGTTCCAGCGGCGGGTCTGGTGCCCGAAGTGGACGCCGCTCTCCAGCAGCTCCCGCATCGTGACGACGGCCATGGCCGTACTCCTTGAAGTACTCGGTTCCGCGGTGACCGGGCGGTCGCCGCGCCTGACGCCCCGGCGCGCCTGCCACGGACGGGGACCTTGAAGGGCTCGTCCGAGGACCGAGGGGCGCGGCCGCCGTGCTGTCCGATGCGAGATCGGGGCACCGGTGGCGGGGCGTGCGAAGTCGATCCGGTGACCCGGATCGCCATAAGAAGTGTACGGGACCGGTGCGGTGCCGGGTGACGGCGATATCCACAACCGGTGAGTAGTACCCAGATTCCTTCCATGATCCACCCGATCCGGCGTCTCGGGACACGGTGGGATCCATGCGAAGGCTTCTGATGTGGTGGGCGCTTGCCCTGTGCGTCCTGACGTTATGGCTCGCGACGGCGACCTGCCCAGGGGCGGTGCCAGGGCCGGTGCCGGGGGCGGCCCCGGGGGCGTGGACGGAATTGGGGCGCGGGTCGGGAGTGGCCGTGCTCGCCGGGGTGTCCGGCGTGAGCCGGGCCGACAGCGGTCGTGCGGTTCCGGTGGACCACGGCCCAGGGCGTGGCACCCCAGGCGGGCGGTCGTGGCCGGTGGACGGTGGGCCGGGGGCGGCGCGGCCCACCGTGCTGAGGGGCTGGCGGCCGCCTCCGGTGCCATGGGCCGCCGGTCACCGAGGGGTCGATCTCGCGGCGCGCGCCGGGCAGCGGGTGCGGGCGGCGGCCGCGGGGCGGGTGACCTTCGCCGGTCCGGTCGCGGGGCGCGAGGTGCTCACCATCGAGCTGTCCGGCACCGGCACTCCTCCTCTGCGTACGACCTACGAGCCGGTGCGCGCCCTGGTAGACAAGGGCGACCGGGTCTCGGCCGGGCAGGTGGTGGGGGTGATGCGGCCGGGCCCCTTCCACTGTCCGGCGGGCTGTCTGCACTGGGGGCTGCGCCGTGGGGACCGCTATCTCGATCCGCTGTCGCTGCTGCCGCCCTGGATGCTCCGCGGCGGCCCCTCCCGGCTCCTCCCGGTGTTCGGGGTTCCCGATGCGCCGGCCCCCGCCGCGCCGCTCTCCCCCGCCGGGTGGACCGACCTCGGCCCGGCCATCGCCCTGGCCGCTGCCTCGGCCTGGGCCCACGCCCGTCTGCGATCCGGCGCCGTACCGCGGAGCGGGGCACGCGCGCTGATACTGCCCGGCCCGGCGCGGAGGGCGCGGGCGACCGCACCCGGACGACGGAGACCGGTACGCCCGGCCCGGCCCGGGGCCGCAGCGGTGCGCGACGGGCACGGCATGGATGACCGGCGGCAATGCCCACGGCCGAGGGGCGACCGAACGGCGCGCGGAGCCGGGGCGCGACCGTCGGCGGCGTCCGTCAACAGGCGCAGGGCGGCCAACGGCCGGGAACGGTCGGCATGGTGCGCAGGGTCGGGGCGCGACCCAGGTGGCGCGCCCCGGCGCGCGCCAACAGCGACAGGGACGAAGGACGGAGCGCGCCCCGGATGGTGGGAGCGCGGCCGGGGCGGGCCGACGGGGCCCGCGGGAGTCAGCGGCGGGTTACGCCGGTGAGGGCCATGGCAACCGCGGCCTCCGTGATCCCCTCGGGATCCTCGGCCGCGCCGAGCTCGATACGGCGGACCGCCGCGTCCACGACGCCCTGGAGGAGCACGGCCGTCAGCCGGGGTTGCTCGTGGCCCAGGGCGCTGAGGGCCTCGATCACCATGGCGATCAGCCCGCCGTGCGCGGCCCGGATCTTCTCCCGCGCTCCCGCGTCCAGCTCACCGGCCGAGATCGCCACCACGGCCCGGTGGCGGCGGTCGCCAACGAGCGCCAGCTGCCGGCGCACATACGCCTCGATCTTCGCCTCGGGTGTGTCGGCCCGCTCCATGGCGGCCTCCACCTCTGCGGACCAGACCGGGAAGTCGACGGCGCACAGTTCCTCGACCACGGCCGCCCGGGAGCGGAAGTACTCGTAGACGGAGGACCGCGCGAGGCCCGTGCGCTCGGCGAGGGCAGGGAAGGTCAGCGCCTCCGTACCGCCCTCGGACAGCAGAGAGCGGGCGGCCTCCAGCAGGGCGCCGCGCTGCATCGTCCGGTGCTCGGCCACTGAGGCCGCTCGAATCCTGGGCACCCGACCACTGTACGAAAAAGGCCACCGCGGAGGCGATGGCGGAGGGACGATTCAGCGTCCGACGTCGGCAAGTTTCGCGCGCAACTGGAGCACTGACTTGGTGTGGATCTGGCTGACCCGGCTCTCGGTGACCCCGAGGACCTGGCCGATCTCGGCGAGGGTGAGCCCTTCGTAGTAGTAGAGGGTGACCACGGTCTTCTCCCGCTCGGGAAGGGTGTTGATGGCCCGGGCGAGCAGTCTGCGCAGCTCCCGGTCCTCGGCCACCTCGACCGGATTGTCCGCGGCGGTGTCCTCGAGGGTGTCCATGATGCTGAGCCGGTCGCCGCCTTCGCCGCCGACATGCAGCAGCTCTTCCAGGGCGACCACATTGGCCAGGGACAACTGGCTGAAGACACCGTGCAGTTCATCCAGGCCGATGTCCATCTCGGACGCCACCTCGGCCTCCGTGGGGGTGCGCCGCAGCGCCGCCTCCAACGTGGCGTAGGCCCGCTCGACGGCCCTGGCCTTCTGGCGGACCGAGCGCGGGATCCAGTCCAGCGCCCTCAGCTCGTCGATCATCGCGCCCCGGATCCGGGTGATCGCATAGGTCTCGAACTTGATGGAGCGCTCGGGGTCGAACTTCTCGATGGCGTCGATGAGTCCGAACACGCCGGACGAGACGAAGTCCGCCTGCTCGACATTGGAGGGCAGTCCGACGCTGACCCGCCCGGCCACATATTTCACCAGGGGCGAGTAGTGGAGGATCAGCTGCTCCCGCAGCCGGCCGTCGCCCGTGGTCTTGTACGACCGCCACAGCTCATCGAGCGATGACGGTGCGGCCGGCCGCACCGCGCCGTGGGCAGCGGTCGGCGCCGCGCGGTCAGACCCGGAGATGTGCTGGGGCATTCGTCGCCTTGAGCCGTTCTGCCATGAGATAGGTGAGGACGTGCGCTTCCGCCGGAAACCCTGTGAGCGTAGCGTGATCGGGCCATCGCGGTATGCGAAGGGCGTCGGCTCGGCGGTGTGCGGATACGGTCATCGCCTCAACCCTTTCACCCGATTGCCCCGATTCAGGGGATCGCCTCGCCGTGCGCCGCCGTTCCGGCGCGCCGGAGGGACCAACTCCCAGCGATCGCCACGGCGTTCGACGAATCCCAGGGCGAGCAGCTCATAGAGCCGACTCAGGGTCTCGTCACAGCCCAACCCGGATTCCCGGGCCACCTCCCGCAGGTCATTGCCACCCTGTGCCGACAACGCTTCCAGGACCCGTGCCGTCACGGGATCGAGCAGGTCCCGCTCGACGAGCGGCCCCCGCCGCTCCGGGGCGAGCTCTCCGATGCCGCCGATCAGCTCGGCCACCTCATCGGCGTCGGTGACCACCACGGCCTCGCCACGCAGCAGTTCATGCACCCCGGCCGAGAGCCCACTGGTGACCGGGCCGGGCACACCCATGGTGAGGCGGCCGAGCTCCTGGGCCCGGCGCGCGGTGACCAGCGATCCGCTGCGGTACTGGGCCTCGACGACCACCGTGCCCCGGGTCAGCGCGGCGATGACCCGGTTGCGGAGCACAAAGCGGCTGCGGGTCGGATGCGCCCCGGGCGGCAACTCGGCCACCACCAGACCCTGTTCCGCGATGCGCTCGATCAACTCGGTGTGACCCCGCGGATAGGGGACATCCGCCCCGGAGGCCAGTACGGCGATGGTGGCGCCGCCCGCCGCGAGCGCCCCGCGGTGCGCCGCGCCGTCCACCCCATGGGCCGCCCCGGAAACCAGCACCCAGCCACGCTCGACAAGCCCGGCGGCGAGCGTCGCGGCGACATGGGCGCCGTACTCGCTGCATGCCCGGGCGCCCACCACGGCGACCGAGCGCAGCGCCCACATCCGCAGTGACGCCCGGCCGCGCACCCATAACCCGACCGGGCGAGCGTCCCCGAGGTCGTCGAGCTGACCGGGCCACTCCGGGTCCCCCGGGCACAGGAATCGCACGCCCCGCCCGGCGGCCCCGGCAAGGTCCTCCGCCGGGTCCAGCCCTGCGGCCCGCAGCGCGCATCCGGCCAGCCGCTCCCGGCTCGCCCCGGGCGGCGGCGCACCCTGCCCGCTGAGCGCCCGCCGCAGCGCCACCGGACCCATCCGCCGCAGCCAGCGCCCCACTGTCTCGTCGCCGGGCTCCACCAGCCGGGTGAGCGCCGCGCGCGCCAACCGCTCTTCCTCACCGACCCCCCGGCGACCGTCCGGCTCCGGTCCGCCCCACCCATCAAGGCCCTCCCCCGCTGCCGGATCGGGATCGGCCCTCGGTGCCGGGCCGGGCGGGCCACCGTGGCCCGGGGACGCGGCCATCAGCACTCCCCCGCCCCGACCGGCACACCACGGCTGACACCGGTGCGCAGCTGAAGGGCGCGGGCGACATCCGGTGCCAGGGGCCGGTCATGGCCGGCCAGATCGGCGACGGTCCAGGCGACCCGCAGCACGCGATCCAGGCCGCGGGCGGTGAGCAGTCCGCGCTCCATGTCCCGCTCGGCCTCGCGGAGCGCCCCGGAGCGGGGCTGCCACCGGGTGCGCAACTCATGCCCCGGGACCTCGCTGTTGAGCCGCCAGGGGGTGTCCGCGAGCCGGGCCGCGGCGCGCTCCCGAGCCTCGTGCACCCGGGCGGCGACCGACGCGGTGCTCTCCGCCAGACCGCGCGCCCCCGTCAACTCGGCCCGGGTAACCGCCTCGACATGGACCCGCAGGTCCACCCGGTCCAGCAGCGGCCCGGACAGCCGCGCCTGATAGCGGCGCACCATCACCGGTGTGCATTCGCAGCCCTCGCCCACCAGGGCATGGCGTCCGCAGGGGCAGGGGTTGGCGGCCAGCATCAGCAGGAAGCGTGCGGGCATCCGCATCATGCCTCCGGAGCGAGCCACCACCACATGGCCCGATTCCAGGGGCTGCCGCAGCGCGTCCAGGGCCCGTCCGCTGAATTCCGGAGCCTCGTCGAGGAACAGCACCCCGCGGTGGGCCAGCGAGACCGCGCCGGGCCGGGGCAGGCCGTTGCCCCCGCCGACGAGGGCGGCCATGGTCGCCGAATGGTGCGGGGCGCAGTACGGCGGGGTGTCCACCAGGGGCTGACCGGGCGGCAGCACCCCGGCCACCGAGTGGACCGCGGTGACCTCCAGGGCCTCCTGCCGGGTGAGCGGTGGCAGCAGACCGGGAAGCCGCTCGGCGAGCATCGTCTTGCCCGCCCCCGGCGGACCGACGAGGAACAGATGGTGCCCGCCCGCGGCCGCGATCTCCAGGGCGCCCCGCGCGGCCCGCTGCCCGGCGACATCGGCCAGATCAGGGCCGCCCGCACCGCTCCCCGGCCCCGCGGCCACTCCGGTGCCCATGCCCGCGCCCGGCACGGTGAGCCCGGCCAGCAGCGGATCGGGCCGCCCGGGCTCCGGTGGCTCCTGGTCCTCCTCGGGCACCGGCTCATCCGCCAGCACCGCGATCAGCTGGCGCAGACTCCGCACCCCGAGCACGGAGACCCCGGGGACGAGCGCTGCCTCAGCCGCCGTCCGCTCCGGGACGACGACCTGCTGATAGCCCGCTTCGGAGGCCGCGAGCACCGCGGGCAGCACCCCGCGCACCGGGCGGACCCGGCCGTCCAGCCCCAGCTCCCCGATCATCATCAGATCGGCGATCTGCCGTGGGTCGATCCGCTCGGCCGCGGCCAGCACCGCGCAGGCCACGGCCAGATCGAAGCCGCTGCCGCCTTTGGGGACGGACGCCGGGCTCAGCCCCACCGTGAGCTTCTTCTGCGGCCATGCGGACCCTGAGTTCACCACGGCCGCGCGAACCCGGTCCCGGCTCTCCACCAGGCTCTTGTCGGGCAGCCCGACCAGGGTGAAGGCGGCGACCCCGGGCTCCAGATCGGCCTGGACCTCGACCATGACCCCCTCGACCCCGACCAGGGCCACCGAACAGGTGCGGGCGAATCCCATCAGGCCACCCCCCGCACATGCTCGACGACGGGCGCGCCCCGGTCCGGCAGCACCACACCGACCAGATCGATCCGCACCCCGCCCGGCGGTGGTCCGCCGTGCCGCTCGAGCCAGCGCTCCGCCAGCAGTCTCAGCCGCTCGGTCTTGACCGGTCCGACGGCGGCCATCGGGTGCTCATAGGACCCTCCGCGGCGCGTCTTGACCTCGCACACCACCAGCGCGCCGGCGTCGAGCGCGACGATGTCGATCTCGCCGTCCCGGCACCGCCAATTGCGCTCCAGGACGGTCATCCCGGCCTCGGCCAGCCGTCGCACCGCCACATCCTCGCCGTAGCGGCCCAGTGCCCCTCGGGCGTTCATCGGCACCACCTCCGGTACCGACTGTGACGCCTCGGTCACGCGCTATGGGATCTTGGAGGATTTCTGTGGACCGGCGATCACTTGTGGATAACTCAGCCACTCGGGAGGTCGAGGTCGCTCTTGTTCAGCTCCTCGATATTCACGTCCTTGAACGTCAGTACCCGTACCTGCTTCACGAAGCGGGCCGGGCGGTACATGTCCCAGACCCAGGCGTCGGCCATCGACACCTCGAAGAAGACCTCACCCTGGACCGAGTGCACCTGCATCTCGTACTGGTTGGTGAGATAGAAGCGGCGCTCGGTCTCGATCACGTATTTGAACAGACCGACGACATCGCGGTACTCCCGGTAGAGCTTCAGCTCCATCTCGGTCTCGTACTTCTCGAGGTCCTCGGCGCTCATGGCATGTTCCCCTTCAGCCGTGCGTCCCCCCATTGTGCGTCAGACGCGCTCAGTCTCCAGGATCACCGGTGCACTCGGGGGTCCCTCGACGAGCAGCGTACGCAACAGCTCCGGCAGGCGGGTCGGATATACCGATTCGTCCACCGTCGCCAGCTCCTCCGCGGTCCACCACCGCAGCCCGGCCACACTGCGCCGCTCCAGCTCCGTCAGCCCCTCACCCTCGACCGTCGCGGTCTGCTCGGTACGCCCCAGGAAGTACCACTCGTCCTGGTCCCAGCGCTGTCCCGCGAAGGGGAACGAGCAGATCCGCCGCCACAGCAGCGGGCCGAGCCGTACATCGGTGATCCCGGTCTCCTCGGCCAGTTCCCGCCGGGCCGCCTCCTCGCGGCTCTCCTCGCCCTCCAGGCCGCCGCCGGGCGTGAACCACCAGGTCCTCGACGGATCGTCCGGTTCATAGCCGTGCAGCAGCAGAATCCGGTCCCGCGGGTCCAGCAGCACCACCCGGGCCACCCGCCGCAGCGGGCGCTCGTCCGCGCCGGCCCGCGGAGGCCGTCCGGCCGCCCCGTCAGCCACGCGCCGTCACCGTCCCCCGCGGCTCCTCACGCCGCGCGGCACCGGCGCGCCTGCGGCGGGCGATCGGCCCGTACGCCGCCCCCGCCAGGATGAGCACGGCGCCGCTGACGACCGCGATCACCATCAGCCGCAGCGGCCCCGGCTGCGAGACCCCGCCAGGCAGCGCCTCGAACGTCCGCGGCCGCTCGAGCATGCCGAAGCTGCCCAGGGGCCAGGCGGTGGCGTCGACCCGGGCGCTGACCGCGCTGCGCGGCACGGCTCCGTGACCGCTGTCGGTGAGGTGCACCCGTGAGTCGAGCGAATCGCTGCGGTGGTCGCCCATCAGGAACAACCGTCCCTTGGGCACCGTGGTGGTGAAGCCGGTCAGGGACGCCTGGTCCTTCTTCTCCAGATACGGCTCGTCGAGCGCCTTGCCGTCCACGCTCAGCCGCCCCTGCTTGTCGCAGCACACGACCTTGTCGCCGCCGACGCCGACCACCCGCTTCACCATGGGCATCGCGCCCCAGACGGCGTCCTGGAAGACCACCACGTCACCGCGGCGCACCTCATCGCCGTCGATCCGCTGCGCCAGCACGCGGTCGTCCTTGCCGATGGTGGGCGTCATGGAGTCGGTCGGAACCGTGTACGGCTTGTAGATCACCGCGGCCCAGGCGAATCCGCCCAGGAACAGCACACAGCCGAGAGCCACCGCCACTCCGGACAGCAGGCTTCCGAACCTGCCCTCCCCCACCGGTCTGCTCATTCCCGTGCTCCCGCCTTGCGCACCGACGTCAGAAGATCAGGTTCCGCGTGCCCGAGGACACGGGATCGCACCTTACCCGCGGTAGGCGCCCGGCGTCAGCAGTGGGATGCGGCGGGGAAGCCCGGCAACAGCGGCAGACCAGCAGGTCAGCCGTCCCGGCCCGCCCTGGCGATCAGCCTGCGCCGCCGCCACAGCACGATCGGCAGCGCGCCCGCGAGCCCGCCGGCCGTCGGCGCCAGCGAGGCCGCCGCGCTGAGCCCCGGCTGGTCGAAGGTGCCGGGCACGGACAGGGTGCTCCAGCGGTCGACCGGCCAGGCGACGACGATCGCGCGCCCGACGACATCGTCGACCGAGACCGTGCCGTTGTGCAGGTTCTGGTGGTAGCGCGAGTCCAGCGAGTCCTGGCGGTGGTCGCCCATCACCCAGATCCGCCCCTCGGGCACCTTGACCGGCCCGAACGGCTTCTCGTCACACGGGGTGTTCCCGGGGAAGATGTACGGCTCGTCCAGCGCCTTGCCGTTCACCATGACCTTGCCGCCGCGCTTGCACGAGACGGTGTCCCCGCCGACCGCGATGACCCGCTTGATCAGGTCCTTCTCCTCGGCCGACGGCATCAGCCCGATAAAGCTCAGCGCCTTCTGGATGCCCTCGGCGACCGGTCCGGAGTCCTGCTTCTCGGACTCGCCGAGCCAGCCGCCCGGGTCGTGGAAGACCACCACCTCACCGCGCTGGGGCTCGGAGCCGAACCACGGGGTGAGCTTGTCCACCAGCACCCGGTCGCCCCGCTGCAAGGTGTTCTGCATCGAGTCGGACGGGATGGAGAACGCCTGCACCAGGAAGGTCTTGATCAGCAGCGCCAGCAGCAGCGCGATACCGACCAGGATCGGCAGCTCCTTCCAGAAGGAGCGCACCTTCTTCGGGCCCTTGCCGCTAGCGCTCCTCGCCCCCGGCGCGGCCTCGCCGCCGGAACGGCCGGACGCCCCGGAGGAATCCTCCGGCGCCGCGTCCTCCGCGGAGTCCTGGGGATCGGGTGACCCCGAGCGGTCCGAGGGATCCGCCGCGGTCGCACGGTCCGCGCCGGCGGGCCCGGCCGGGTCGCCGGAGGCCCGGTCCGTGGGCGCACCGGTCTCTGGCGCCGTGTCCGTGCCGTCCCCGTTCACAGAGGTCTCTCCCCTTGTCCCGGGTCGCCGCTCGGGCTCTTCGTGACCGGATCGTGCGTCGACCGCCAAATCCCCCACATCCACTCCTCACGCCTGACTGCCGCCTGCTCCACGAACGGCGCAGGACCACCACTCCCATAACGAGCGGGAGTTCCGCAGGGGTCGGGAGCTGGACCATTCCTTGCTGATCCATGGGGGACAGCCTATGCGGCGAGCCCTGCGCCTGTGTCTCCCCACTCGGCGCGTCCTTCACCGAGGCGTACGTTCCGGGCTCCTCCAGCTGCCGCATATGGCCGAACGGCCAGGCGATCACCACCGCGCGGCCGACCACCATGTCGTCCGAGACGGTGCCCTGGCCCGGCTCGTCCAGATGCACCCGGGAGTCCGCCGAGTTGGAGCGGTGATCGCCCATCACAAAGATCCGCCCCTTGGGGACGGTCACCTTGAACTGGCGCTGCGATGGCTCGTTCCCCGGGTGCAGATACGGTTCGTTCAGCGGCGTTCCGTTGACGGTGACCTTGCCGTCGGAGTCACAGCACGCCACCGTGTCACCGCCGACCCCGACCACCCGCTTGATCAGGTCCTGCTCGTTGTCCGACGGCAACAGACCGATGAAGGTCAGGAACTGCTTGCCCTGCTTGATGACCGGCGGATCCTCCTTGGGCGGCTTGCGCTCGTCCTCGAGCCAGCCGCCGGGGTCCTTGAACACCACCACATCGCCGCGCTCCGGCTTCGAACCGAACCACGGTGTGAGCTTGTCCACCAGCACTCGGTCGCCGATGCGGATCGTCTGCTCCATCGATCCGGACGGAATCACAAACGCCTGCACCAGGAAGGTCTTCAGCACCAGTGCGATCACCAGCGCCACGCCCACCAGGATCGGTATCTCCTTGACCTTGGAGCGTTGGCGCCTGCGCTTGATACGGCGCTGGATCTTGCGCCGCTCGGCACGCCCGCCCAGCGGGCGCTCCCCCGGAGGCGAAGCCTCCGGCTCCGGCGGCGCGCCCGCGCGGCGCTTTCCGTACCGGGGTCGTCCACGGCTACCCATGCGCGCCGCCGGGTTCCGCGCCGTGCATGACACCGGGCTCGGGCACTCTGGCGAAGGTCTCCGGCCGCTCCAGCCGGGACCAGCGGCCGACCGGCCAGGCGATCCAGTCGGCACGGCCGATCACCTGGCCGAGGGGGACAGTGCCCCCGCCGGGCGCACCGAGATGGTCCCGCGAGTCTCGGGAGGCGGAACGGTGGTCACCCATCACCCACAGCCGCCCTTCCGGGACCACGATGTCGAACGGCACACGCGAGGGGCTGTCCCCCGGGCGCAGATAGTGCTCGTCCACCGGTTGACCGTTCACCTCGATCCTCCCCCGCTTGTCGCAGCAGGTGACCCGGTCACCCCCGACGCCCACCACACGCTTGATGTAGTCGGACGCGGCCGGGGCGGCCAGTCCGACCGCCGCGGCCCCCTTGCGGAGCACTCCGGTCACAGGGTTCCCCGACGGCTTCTCACCGAGAAAGGAACCCGTTCCGTCGAACACCACAACGTCGCCGCGGCGCGGATCGTCCCCGAAACGGTAGGCGAGCTTGTTCACCAGGACCCGGTCCCCGGGCCGCAGGGTGTTCTCCATCGAGCCGCTGGGGATCAGGAACGGCTGGACCACCCAGCCGCTCACCAGCAGGACCAGCACGGCGCTGAGTGCCGTGACCACTCCCGCCCGCCGCCAGGGCCCACCGCCGGTCAGCCACCCGAGCGCACGCCGGGCGGGCCGGGGTGCGGCGGCGGTCTCCTCCGCGGCGTCGCCCGGCTCATGCGAAGAGCGCGACCGCTCCTCGCGCTCCGTCGAGGAGCTGGAGGCGCGGTCGCGCTCCGTGAGCTGTCCTTCGGTGTCCATCGGGCCAGAGCCTATCCGCCCCGGCCGGATGATCCGGCGGTAGCTCAGTAGTCGCGCAAAACTCAGTTCTCGCGCTTCTCCTTGATCTTGGCGGCCTTGCCGCGGAGGTCGCGCAGGTAGTACAGCTTCGCACGGCGCACATCACCGCGGGTGACGACCTCGATCTTCTCCACGATCGGGGTGTGCACCGGGAAGGTGCGCTCGACGCCGACGCTGAAGCTCACCTTGCGGACGGTGAAGGTCTCACGCACACCGGAACCCTGGCGGCGGATGACCACACCCTTGAACTGCTGCACACGGGAGCGGTTGCCCTCGATGACGCGCACGTGCACGTTGACCGTGTCACCGGGACGGAAGGTGGGGAGGTCGCTGCGCAGCGACGCGGAGTCGACGGTGTCGAGCAGGTGAGACATGATCGTCTGCTTTCCTCGCTGATGCCACAGGTCATCAGCGGCATATCGGATGTTGATTCGGAGTGCCGCCCTCATCGGGTGGGCGTCGATCCCCCTGTGGCAGGGGCGCCGCGCCCGGACGTACGGCAGCGGCCTATTCTTCCACGGCGCGGTCCGAGCGCCCAAATCCGCCCTCGGGAAGCTCCTGCCAGCCCAGCTCGGCCAGGATCTTCCGGTCGTGCTTGTCCAGGGCCGCGGGGTCGCAGCGCTCGATCAGATCGGGGCGGTTGACGCTGGTACGGCGGAACGCCTCGTCCCGCCGCCATCGCGCGATCTTGCCGTGGTGCCCGCTGACCAGCACCTCCGGGATACCGCGGCCACGCCACTCGGGAGGCTTGGTGTAGACCGGCCCCTCCAGCAGATCGGCCATGGCACCGGGCGCGAAGGAGTCGTCACGGTGCGACTCGGCGTTGCCCAGCACCCCGGGCAGCAGCCGGGCGACCGCCTCGGTGATGACCAGGACCGCGGCCTCGCCACCGGCCAGGACGTAGTCGCCGATGGAGACCTCGTGGACCTCCAGGTGCTCGCCGTACTCCTCGATCACCCGCCGGTCGATGCCCTCGTAACGGGCGGGCGCGAAGATCAGCCAGGGGCGCTCGGCCAGCTCCACGGCCAGCGCCTGGGTGAACGGACGCCCGCTCGGCGTCGGCACCACCAGCACCGGCTTGGCCATCCCCGCGGCCTCCCCGGAGGCAAGGACGGAGTCCAGCGCCTCACTCCATGGCTCGGGCTTCATCACCATGCCCGGACCACCGCCGTAGGGGGTGTCGTCCACCGTGTGGTGCCGGTCGTGCGTGAAGGAGCGCAGATCGTGGACGCGGACGTCCAGCTGCCCCCGGGCGCGCGCCTTGCCGACCAGCGAGACGTTCAGCGGCTCCAGGTACTCCGGGAAGATCGTGACGACATCGAGCCTCATGACGACGCGCCCTCGTCCGACGAGGAGTTCCCACGGCTGCCGGCGATCTCGGCCTCGGCGTCGTTCAGCAGCCCCGGCGGCGGGTCGATCACCGCCCGCTGTGCCTCGAGGTCGATCTCCGGCACCACCGCGGAGACGAACGGGATCATCACCTCACTGCCGTCCGGACGCCGGACGATCAGCAGGTCCTGGTACGGCAGATGGGAGATCTCGGAGATCCTGCCGATCTCGGTCCCGTCCACGGTGACCACATCGAGGTCGATCAGCTGGTGGTCGTAGAACTCCTCGGGGTCCTCGGGGACTTCCTCCGGGTCGACCTCCGCGATCAGCAGGGTGTTGCGCAGCGCCTCCGCGCCGTTGCGGTCCCGGACCCCCTCGAAGCGCAACAGCAGCCGGCCGCTGTGGACCCGGCCCGTCTCGATGGTCAGCGGCCCGGCCGAGGCGGGTTCGGTGGCCAGCACGGCGCCCGGGGCGAGCCTCAGCTCCGGCTCGTCCGTACGGACCTCGACAGTGACCTCGCCCTTGATCCCATGGGCCCGGCCGATCCTCGCCACAACCAACTGCACGTGTCCGATGTCCCTTCACACACACGGGCCGGGGACGGCCCATGGCCCTCCCCGGCCCATGCCGGTGCTCTCTTTGATCGCCTCAGCGGATCTGGTCCACGTCGACCAGGTCGACCCGGATCCCACGGCCGCCGATGGCGCCCACGACGGTCCGCAGGGCACGCGCGGTCCGGCCGTTGCGGCCGATCACCTTGCCGAGGTCATCGGGGTGCACCCGGACCTCCAGCACGCGCCCGCGACGCAGGTTGCGCGAGGCGACCTGCACTTCGTCGGGGTTGTCGACGATGCCCTTCACCAGGTGCTCGAGGGCCTCCTCGAGCATCGTCAGGCCTCGGTCGACGCGGTGGACTCAGCGGCCTCGGCCGCCTCGTCCGACTTCTTCTCGGACTTCTTCGCCTTCTGGGTGATGGCCTCACCCTTCGGCTCGTCACCGGCGTCCTTGGCGGCGGCCTCGAACAGGGCGCGCTTGTCGGCCTTCGGCTCGGCGACCTTCATCGGAGGCGGCGCCGGCAGGCCCTTGAACTTCTGCCAGTCGCCAGTGACCTTCAGCAGGGCCAGCACCGGCTCGGTCGGCTGCGCGCCGACCTTCAGCCAGTACTGCGCGCGCTCCGAGTCGACCTCGATGCGCGACGGGTTCTGCACCGGGTGGTACAGACCGATCTCCTCGATGGCCCGGCCGTCACGGCGGGTACGGGAGTCAGCGATGACGATGCGGTAGTGAGGCGAACGGATCTTGCCCAGACGCTTCAGCTTGATCTTGACTGCCACGGAAGTGGTGTCTCCTGGTCTTGACGTGGTTGAGCACGCGAAGTGCCACGTGGGGTTGTGGTACCCGAGTGCCCGATGGACGCGCCAGCCGGAGGAGAGAGGGGTCCTGGTCGACTGTCGAGTACAGCGGACCATTGTGCCACACCGCCGCCGGTCAGCCGACCGCGGCCACCGCCTCCGGAATGCGGAACGGCTTGCCGCATCCACCGCACATGATCGGCGCCTGCGCCAGCACCGACGGAACGACGCGGACATTGCGCCCGCAGTCGCACACGGCCTTGACTCTGACGCCGCCGCCGGACGAGCCGTGCCGCGCGGCAGGCCCGCGGAAGGTGCGGGAGGTTTCGGCAGTGGTGGCGACGGTGTGCGCCTTGAGGGCGCGCTGAAGTCTCTCGATGGTGGTCCGGTAGCGCTTTCTCGCCTCGGGGCTGAGGGTGACCAGCGAGAAGCCGCTGCTGGGATGTGGCTCCTCGGGATGGTCCAGCCCGAGCTCCTCGGCGATCGCCAGGAACCGGCGGTTGTGGTAGCGGCCGGCGCGCGAGGTGTCACGGACACCGCGGGCGGCGGCGATGCCATGGACTGCCTCGTGCAGCAGCCGTTCGAAGGAGAGCTCGGCGCCACATGCGGACGACGACTCTCCGATCAACGATTCGGGCGCGGCGAGATCCGGCAGCTCGGAGTGGTGCCGTTGAATATCGGCCCACGCCTGCGCCAGCTCTGCGGCGAGAACAGGTGGTGTCGTGCTCACGTCGTGCTAACGAGCAGGAGCGGCCCGGTGTTCCGATTCCGGGGCATCCCAAATAATTTGCACGTACCAGTCAGTTCGCGTGATGTGCCGCGACGAGGGCGGGTTCGCCGATGTGGGGAGGAGCCGCCCACCGCGCATCAACCGGTACGTACCGGCTCAGCGGTCCCGCTCAGTAGGCGCGGGCGACGTAGGCGACGTTACCCGGCGCGTCGTCCGCGTCCGGCACCGACCCGTCCTCGGCGACCAGACACCGTACGGACACCGCCTGCGCGGCGAGCGCCGTCTCGCCCTCCGGCCCCAGGTCCGCCCACCGGATCCGGGCCCAGCCGCCCGCGGTCGCGGCCTCCGCGGCCTCCTCGATCGTGGCCGCGTCCGTGGTCCGCGCCTCGCGGCGCTCCCGCGCCTGGCGCAGCAGCAGCGCCTGGTCCTCCTCGAGCATCCCCGGCACCAGCTCGGCCAGCCGCTCGACGGGCACCGACTCCTTGCCGCCCGGGATCCGGCGCACCAGCATCGCGGTACCGCTCTCCAGGTCGCGCGGGCCGATCTCGACCCGGACCGGCACCCCCTTGAGCTCCCAGTCCACCGCGCGGCGGCCGAACGGGGTGTCCGCGCGGTCGTCGACCCGCACCCGCACCCCGGCCGCCGTCAGCCGGTCGCCGACCTCCCGGACCCGGGCGAGCACCGCGTCATCGCCCTTGACGGCCATGACGACGGCCTGCACCGGGGCCAGCCGGGGCGGGATCCGCAGGCCCTGGTCGTCGCCGTGCATCATCACCAGCGCACCGATCATGCGGGTGGTGCTGCCCCAGGAGGTCTGCCACACCAGCTCCTGCTCACCGTCCCGGGACAGATAGCTGGTGTTGAAGGCGCGGGAGAAGTTCTGGCCGAGCTCATGGCTGGTGCCCAGTTGCAGCGCCTTGCCGTCGCCCATCATCCCTTCCAGGGTGAGGGTGTTGAGCGCTCCGGCGAACCGCTCCGCGGCGGTCTTCCGGCCCAGCACGACATCCATGGCGAGCACGTTCTCCATGAAGTCGGCGTAGACATGACGGTGGATGCGGGCCGCGAAGTCCCGGGCGTCCTCGTAGGTGGCGTGGGCGGTGTGGCCCTCCTGCCAGAGGAATTCGGTCGTCCGCAGGAACAGCCGCGGCCGCAGCTCCCAACGGACCACATTGGCCCACTGGTTGATCAGCAGCGGCAGATCGCGATAGCTCTGCACCCACTTGGCGAAGTACTCGTTGACGATCGTCTCGGAGGTGGGCCGGACGACCACCGGCTCCTCCAGCTCCTTGCCGCCGCCGTGGGTGACGACCGCGAGTTCGGGCGCGAACCCCTCGACGTGATCGGCCTCCCTGGTCAGATACGACTGCGGGATGAAGAGCGGGAAATACGCGTTCTGGGTGCCGGTCGCCTTGATACGGGCGTCCATGTCCGTCTGCATCCGCTCCCAGAGCCCGTACCCGTACGGTCGGATGACCATGGTGCCGCGCACCGGGCCGTTGTCGGCCAGCTCGGCCTTGTTGATCACGTCCTGGTACCAGCGGGGGAAATCCTCCGCCTGCGGGGTGAGTACGGGAGCTTTCGCCATGGCGCCGATCGTACGGCGGTGGCGCACAGAACCGTGAATCGGGCCAAAAGGATCCGGCGGGAGCGGACGGCGTCCTGGGGCGGCCCCGGGAGCAGGGCGGACGCGCAGGAGTGCGGGGGCGCACGGAGGGGGCACGCAAGCACGGCCGTGAAACCTCTGGACGCGGGCACGGATGGGGAGTTCCCTGGCATACGGGGGTGGGACGCCACAGCGCACGACGGCGGACGGAAACCGGATCTGACGACGGCACGTGCTCTTCGCTGATTGGGGCCCTTTCGATGACATCTACGCTCGTCCGGCGGCACCGCCCGCACCCCTCCTCGTCGCACACCGCGGATCCCGGCATCCGCACCCGCGACTGGGCGGAGATCCAGGAGCGGATGCTGGTGCCGTTGTACGAGGCCGTGTACGAACGGCTGGACGTCGGCGCCGGGACCCGGCTGCTCGGCCTGGGCTGCGGCTCGGGCCTCGCGCTCCTCATGGCGGCCGCGCGGGGCGCGGCGGTCTGCGGAACCGACACCGACCCGAGCCGTCTGGAGCTGGCCCGGAAGCGGCTGGCGGCCGCGGGCGGACCGCGCGGTGCGGACACGCCCCCGGCGCGGCTGGGGCTCGGCGGCCCCGACCCTGCCTGGGTGCGGGAGGCGGCGGAGGCGGCCGCGGACGCGAGGGCGACGGCCGGGTTCACCGTCGTGACCGCCTTCGAACCCCTGCTGCCCGCCCTGGGGACGGCCCCCGGGACGGCGATGGCCGCCGCGGACTCCGCACTCACGGCGGCCACGGCGCTCACCGAGCGCGGCGGAGCCGTGGTGCTGGCCGGATGGGGCCCGCCGGAGCGGTGTGCCACCGCGTCCGTCCTCCGGGTGGGCGCACGGCTCGCGGACCCGATGTGCGCCCCGGACCGCTGGCGGCCGTGCGGCAGGGACGACCTGGAGCGGCTGGCCGAGCGCGCCGGACTGCGGCCCGACGGCTCGGGCCGGGTGGCCTGTCCGTTCGGTTACGCGGACATGGACAGCGCGGTGCGCGGACTGCTGTCGACCGGGCTGTTCGACGCGGCGGAGCGGGCCACAGACCCGGCGCAGGTCGCCAAGGAGATCGCCGAGGCGCTGCATCCGCATCAGCGGGCGGACGGGACGGTGTGGATGCCGAATGTCTTCCGCTATCTGATCGCTCGCGTCTGACCGTTCACGGCCGACCGTTCACGGCCGACCATTCGTGGCTGACTGTTCGCGTCCGACCGTTCACGTCTGTTCGCGTCCAGCCGGCCGGTGGTATCCGGCCGGGAAACGCGCCGGGCCCCTGCTGTCCACGCAGGGGCCCGGTGCCGGGGCTTCCGCCCCGAAGACTCAGCCCATGAACTTCTTGAACTCGTCGGGCAGTTCGAAGTCCTGACCGCCCTGGCCGCCCGGCATGCCGAACGCGCCGCCCTGCTGGCCCGCCTGCTCCCGGCGCGCCGCGGCCGCCTGCTCATCGGCCTTGCGCTTCATGGGGTTGCCGCTGCGCTGCTTGCCCTTGACCTTCTTCTGCTGCTTGCCCTTGCGCTTCTGACCGCCGCCCATGCCCGGCATGCCCGGCATCCCGGGCATCCCCGGCATGCCGCCCTGGGCCATCTTGGACATCATCTTGCGGGCGTCGAAGAACCGCTCCACCAGGTTCTTCACCGCGCTCACCTCAACACCCGAACCGCGCGCGATACGGGCGCGGCGCGAGCCGTTGATGATGTGCGGGTCCTGGCGCTCGGCGGGTGTCATCGACTTGATGATGGCCGCGGTGCGGTCCACATCCCGCTCGTCCAGGTTGTTGATCTGCTCCTTCATCTGGCCCATGCCCGGCAGCATCCCGAGCAGCTTGGAGATGGAGCCCATCTTGCGGACCTGCTCCATCTGGGCCAGGAAGTCGTCGAGCGTGAACTCCTTGGGTCCCTTCGCCAGCTTGGCCGCCATCTTCTCGGCCTCTTGCTGGCTGAAGGTCTGCTCGGCCTTCTCGATCAGGCTGAGCATGTCGCCCATACCGAGAATGCGGGAGGCCATGCGGTCCGGGTGGAACGCGTCGAAGTCGTCCAGCTTCTCGCCGTTGGAGGCGAACATGATCTGACGGCCGGTGACATGCGCGATGGACAGCGCGGCACCACCGCGCGCGTCGCCGTCCAGCTTGGAGAGGACCACACCGTCGAAGCCGACGCCGTCACGGAACGCCTCGGCGGTGTTGACCGCGTCCTGCCCGATCATCGCGTCGACGACGAACAGGACCTCGTCCGGGCGGACCGCGTCGCGGATGTCCGCCGCCTGCCGCATCAGCTCCTCGTCGATACCGAGCCGGCCGGCGGTGTCGACGATCACGACGTCGTGCTGCTTGGTACGCGCGAACTCGACCGAGTCCTCGGCCACCTTGACCGGGTCGCCCACACCGTTGCCCGGCTCCGGGGCGAAGACCGCGACACCGGCGCGCTCGGCCACCACCGAGAGCTGGTTGACGGCGTTGGGGCGCTGGAGGTCACAGGCGACCAGCAGCGGTGCGTGACCCTGCCCCTTTAGCCAGCGGCCCAGCTTTCCGGCGAGCGTGGTCTTACCGGCACCCTGGAGACCCGCCAGCATGATCACGGTCGGCGGCTGCTTGGCGAAGCGGAGGCGGCGGGTCTCGCCACCGAGGATGCCGATCAGCTCCTCGTTGACGATCTTGATGACCTGCTGGGCGGGGTTCAGCGCCTGGGAGACCTCGGCGCCCAGCGCCCTCTCCTTGACCTGCTTGATGAAGGCCCGGACGACGGGAAGCGCGACGTCCGCCTCGAGCAGGGCGATCCGGATCTCGCGCGCCGTGGCGTCGATGTCCGCCTCGGAGAGGCGGCCCTTGCCCCGGAGGTTCTTGAAAGTCGCTGCGAGGCGATCGGAGAGGGTATCGAACACGGTGGTCGCGAATCCTTCGGTCGGCTGTCGGGTCGGCGGTCGGCCTCCAAGGGTATCCGCCCGCCGCGCGAACGGTCTGCCCCCGTGCCAGGGCCGCCGCGCCGGGGTCCCGTCCCCTCACGGGCCCCTGTACGGAACCACGGCCACCGGGCCCGGCTCCACCGCCCGGCGGGGCGGGAGCGGCGCCACACACGGCGCCCGCTACCCCAGCGCCCGCTGAACCTCCTGGGCGACCTCCGCCGCGCGGATGGGCTGCAACGGTGCTCCGGCCGTATCGGTGACGTAGAACGCGTCCACGGCGTTGGCACCGAGCGTACTGACATGGGCACTGCGGACCGTCACCCCAGCGTCCTCCAGTGCGCGGCCGATGCGGTGCAGCAGGCCGGGCGCGTCCTGGGCGCGGACCTCGATCACCGTGGCGAGCTGGGAGCTGCCGGGGGCGACCGTGACGCGCGGCGGCGGGGCGTGCACCCCGCGACGGCGCGGGTACTTCCGGTACGCGGCCTCACGCTCGGCGAGCCGGGCCATGATGTCCAGCGAACCGTCCAGGGCCCGCATCAGGTCCTCGCGCAGCCGGGCGGCCTGCGGCAGCGAGCCGTACTCGGCCGCCACCCGCCAGCTCAGCAGCAGGACGTCACCGCCCCGGCCCGAGCCGTTCGCGGTCGGGCCGCCCGCCCCGGCCAGCTCCGGCGGCAGCTCCACGGCGCGCAGATCCGCCGCGCGCACCGTGAGCCGGTGCAGCGCCAGCACCCCGGCCGCCGTGGCCAGCACACCGGGCTGGTCGGGCACGGCGATCAGCAGCTCGACGCCGATCGGCTCCGGCCCCGGCTGATCACCCCCGTCGGCATCGGCCGCCGCCGCGTCCGGCGGCAGCGCCTCGGACCGGGCGTGCAGGGCGAGCACCGGGCCGCCGGTGCGCCGTGCCTCGATCGCCAGCCGCTCCTGTTCGGCCGTGGTCTGCTGCGGGGCGGTCCGATCCGCGCCGGGCTCGCCCGCCAGCACCGCCGCGACCCGCTTGACCAGGTCGGCGACGAGTGAGCCGCGCCAGGCGCTCCACGCTGCCGGGCCGGTGGCCAGCGCGTCCGCCTCGGTGAGGGCGTGCAGCAGCTCCAGCGTGACGGGACCCCCGACGGCGTCGGCGACCGACCGAACCGTGGCCGGGTCGTCCAGATCACGGCGGGTGGCCGTCTCCACCAGCAGCAGATGATGGCGGACGAGGGTGGCCAGCACGGTGACATCGGCGCGGTCGAAGCCGATGCGGGCGGCCACGTCCCGCACGATGGTCTCCCCGGCCACCGAGTGGTCGCCGGGCCAGCCCTTGCCGATGTCATGCAGCAACGCGGCGACCAGCAGCAGATCGGGGCGGCCGACCCGGCGGCTGAGCGCGCTGGCCCGGACGGCCGTCTCGACGAGATGACGGTCGACGGTCCAGCGGTGCACGGGGTTGCGCTGCGGACGGCAGCGCACCCGCTCCCAGTCCGGCAGCAGCCGGGTGATCAGGCCCTCGGCCTCCAGCGCCTCCCAGACCGCGACCGTGGACTCCCCCGCGCCCAGCAGGGTGACCAGCTGTTCCCTGGCCTCGGGCGGCCACGGCACCGGCAGTGGGCGCGCGGCGGCGGCCAGCCGCCGTACGGCGTGCAGCGAGAGCGGAAGCCCGGCCTGGGCGGCGGCCGCGGCGGCCCGCAGGGGGAGCACGGGGTCGCGCTCAGGGCGTGCGGTGCGGGCGAGCACCACCTCGCCGTCCTGTTCGACGACGCCTTCGGCGAGCGGGCTGCGCTCCCCCACGTCCGCACCCGCACCCGCGGCCCGGCCGCCACGGCCGCCGAGCAGCCCGCGCAGCCGGGGCCGGGGCGCGGAGCGGGCGCGCAGCACCCGCTCGACCTCGCGCCAGGTGACGTCGCCGGCGTAGCCGATGGTCCGCGCCGACTCGTAGACCTGGCGCAGCAGGGTGTCGGCGTCGAGCAGTCCGAGAGCGGAGGCGACCTGGTCCTGCTCCTGGAGCGCGAGCCGGTCGGTGGCGCGGCCGGTGGACAGATGGAGGGCGTCACGGGCGTCCAGCAACCGCCGCCGTGCGTCGGCGAGGCCCTCGCGCGGGGCGTCGGCGAGCCAGGAGGCGGCGATGGCGCGCAGGGCGGTGGCGTCGCGCAGTCCGCCGCGCGCCTCCTTCAGATCGGGCTCCAGCAGGAAGGGCAGCTCACCGTGGCGCTGGGCGCGCTCCTGGCACAGCTCGTGCAGCTCGGGCAGCCGCTTGGGCGCCTGGGCCCGCCAGTCGGCGAGGACGGCGGTGCGCAGGCCCGCGGTGAGCGCCGGGTCGCCCGCGACATGCCGGGCGTCGAGCAGCCCGAGCTGGACCTTGAGGTCCTCGCCCGCGGTCTTCCGGGCCTCCTCGGGGGTGCGGACGGAGTGGTCGAGGGCGAGCCCCATGTCCCAGACCGGGTACCAGACCTGGTCGGCGAGGGCGGCGAGGGCGCCGCGGTCCGCGGAGCCGTCGTGGAGCAGCAGCACATCGAGGTCGCTGCGCGGGGACAGCTCACCGCGTCCATAGCCGCCGACGGCGACCAGTGAGACGCCCGTGCCGGTCCCGGCGGCCCGCTCTCCCGCGGTGAGCAGCGCGGCGAGCCACTGGTCGGTGAGTTCGGCGAGCGCGCTACGGCGCGGCGGCCCGGACCGCGACTCCTCCTGGAGGAGTCGCAGCCGGGCCGCCGCGTAGCCGCCGGGCACCGAGCCCTGGGTCGTGTTCGTCGTGTTCTTGACGGGACGGGTCGTGTTCTCGACGCGGTCCGTCGTGGTCTCGACGCTGTCCGTCAACTCGGCTCCCTGTGCGCTGGCGTCCGGTCGGTGCAAGAGGCGGTACGGGCCCTCAGAGGGCGTCCGGGCCGCGTTCTCCGGTGCGGACCCGGATCGCGGTCTCGACGGGGACGCTCCAGACCTTTCCGTCCCCGATCTTTCCGGTGCGGGCGGCCTTGACCACGACCTCGATGAGGTCGTCGGCGTCCTCGTCCTCGGCCAGCACCTCGATACGGACCTTGGGCACCAGGTCGACGGTGTACTCCGCGCCCCGGTAGACCTCGGTGTGACCGCGCTGGCGTCCGTACCCACTGGCCTCGGTGACGGTCAACCCCTGGACGCCGAACGCCTGGAGGGCTTCCTTGATCTCGTCGAGCCGGTGCGGCTTGACCACTGCGGTGATGAGCTTCACGCGTCCACCTTCTTGTCCTGCGATGTGTTCTGCGGCGCGGCGGCGCCGCTGTGGGAGTGGCTGACGGCCGGCACCGTACTGCGGGGTGATCCGCCGACGCCGCTGAAGTCGTAGGCGGTCTCGGCGTGGAACGCCTGGTCGATGCCGCTGACCTCGTCGTCCTCACTGACCCGGAATCCCATGGTCGCGTGGATGAGCTTGGCGAGGACATAGGAGACGACGAACGAGTAGCCGAGCACGGTGAAGGCGCCCAGCGCCTGCTTGCCCAGCTGCGCCATGCCGCCGACACCGTCGGTGGCGAGGACGCCGACCAGGAGGGTGCCGATGACGCCGCCGACCAGGTGGACGCCCACCACGTCCAGCGAGTCGTCGAAGCCCAGCTTGTACTTGAGGCTCACCGCCCAGGAGCAGACGACGCCCGCGACGAGGCCGATCACGATCGCGCCCCAGGGGTCGACCGCCGCACCCGAGGGGGTGATGGCGACCAGGCCCGCTACGGCTCCGGAGGCGGCGCCCAGCGTGGTGAACGCGCCGTGCCGGATGCGCTCGTAGGCGAGCCAGCCGAGCATGGCGACGCCGGTGGCGATCTGGGTGTTGAAAGCCATGTTGGCGGCGGTCCCGTTGGCGGCGAGGGCCGAGCCGGCGTTGAAGCCGAACCAACCGAACCACAGCAGCCCGGAGCCCAGCATCACCAGGGGCAGGCTGTGCGGACGCATCGGGTCCTTCTTGAAGCCGATGCGCTTGCCGAGCACCAGGGCGAGGGCGAGTCCGGCGGCGCCCGCGTTGATGTGGACCGCCGTGCCGCCCGCGAAGTCGATCACTTCCTTCTTGAACAGCCAGCCGTCGGCCTGCCACACCCAGTGCGCGACCGGGAAGTAGACAACGGTGACCCACAGGGTGATGAACACCGTCCACGCGCCGAACTTGACGCGGTCGGCCACGGCGCCGCTGATCAGCGCGGGGGTGATCACCGCGAACATCAGCTGGAAAAGCGCGAAGGCCAGGACCGGCACGGCGTCGGGCTTCTCGCCCCACAGCGACGTCGGGTCGATGCCCTTGAAGCCGATGTGGTCGAAATTACCCAGCAGTCCGCCGCCGATGTCATCGCCGAAAGCGAGTGAGTAGCCGAACAGCACCCACAGCAGGGAGACGACGCCCAGCGCGATGAAGGACATCATCAGCATGTTGAGGGTGCTTTTCACTCGCACCATGCCGCCGTAGAAGAAGGCCAGGCCAGGGGTCATCAGCATCACAAGCGCGGCGCTGATCAATACGAACGCGGTATTTGCGCCATTCAAAGTGGACGTCTCCTCGAAGCGACGGCCCGTGCGGGCAGAACATCAAGTGGGCCGGTTATGCGCCACGAGATTGGCGCAGCACCGTTTCAGTCGATGCCACTCGATGTTTCACGGCAGTGACGAAGGACGCGGGAGTGTTACGCGCCGATGAACTGCCGTCGCCGGGTCCGATCGCTCCGTTACCGTCCGGCCACCTCGGGGTGCGCTCCGTCAGACGGCCCGGGTGGCGCCCGCTCCCTCGGGGGTGTCCGGCAGCATGGTCACCAGCCGGTCACTGAGCGCGGCGACCTCCGGGACCTCGCCGAACTGGCGCACCGCGGTGTCCACGGTCTTGCGCAACCGGTTGTTCACCCGCTCCGAGCGGACCCGCTTGGCCAGCGGCAGCGCCTTGTCCGCGATCGCCGCGCACTGCTCGGGCTCCTTCTGGAGAAGGTGGACCGTGGCCATGCCGATCAGATTGAGCGCATACGAACGCTGGTGGCCGCCGCCCTCGCCGTGGTCGGTCTCCTGGCCGAAGAGTTGCACGGCCCTGCGCATGACGGGGTCGGCGAGCTGTGCGTAGGTGGGGCTGCGTCCGGCCACATAGGCGAGATCGCGGTAGGAGTGGGCGTTCTCCGCGTTGAGCTCGGCCTCGGAGAAGAAGCCGATCCAGTCCGGGTCGCCGTCGCCCGCGGCGCAGTCCGCGAAGGTGTCCTCGGCCATCTTCACGGCGCGGTGGCATTTGCTGGGCTGGCCCATATTGGCGTACGCGCGGGCCTCCATCGCGTACAGCATGGCCTGGGTGCGCGGGGTGGCGCTCTCCCGGCTGCCGTACTGGGCGAGGTGGATCAGCTCCAGGGCGTCGTCGGGCCGTCCGACATGGATCATCTGACGGCTCATGCTGGAGAGGATGTACGAGCCCAGCGGGCGGTCCCCGGATTCCTTGGCGGCGTGCAGCGCGAGCACGAAGTACTTCTGGGCGGTGGGCTGGAGCCCGATGTCATAGCTCATCCACCCGGCCAGCTCGGCCAGTTCCCCGGCGACCTTGAACAGCCGCTTGGACACCGCGTCCGGATGCGGCTCCTGCAACAGGTCGGTGACCTCGTGGAGCTGACCGACGACCGCCTTGCGGCGCAGCCCGCCGCCGCACTGGGCGTCCCAGGCGCGGAACATCTTGATCGTGGACTCCAGCAGCTCCAACTCCGGCTCGGAGAGCCGGGAGACGCGCCGCGAGCGCGTCCTGTCCGCCGGGTGCGCGCCGGTGGCCGGACCGGCGGGCGAGGGCACCAGCCAGCGCTGCATCGGCTCGATCAGAGCGGGGCCCGCGGAGAGCGCGAGGGAGGTGCCGAGGAAGCCGCGCCGGGCGAGCATCAGATCGCTGCGGGAGAACTCACCGATCAGCGCGACCGTCTCGGGCCCGGCCCAGGGAAGATCCACTCCGGACACTGAAGGTGACCGGTGGGCGGTGCGCAGACCGAGGTCCTCTATGCCCACCACACAGCCGAAGCGCTCGGAGAACAGCTCGGAGAGAATCTGCGGAATCGGCTCGCGCGGCTGCTCGCCGTCGAGCCAACGGCGCACCCGCGAGGTGTCGGTGCTGATGTGATGAGCACCTAACTGCCGCGCTCTGCGGTTGACTTGGCGCGCCAGCTCCCCCTTCGACCAGCCGCTGCGCACAAACCACGACCCCAATTGCGCGTTGGGACGCTTCTCAGCACCGCCGCCGCTGTCGCCCACTGGAAGGCCCCCATCCCACATGTCTTCCCGAACCGCCACCAGAATGCCTACTGTCACGGTCAGTTGTCCCCGCGATACAGCTCATCAACCGTCGGGGACGCGAACCGCCTTATGCCTCTGGCATGTACCGATCCGCACTCCGCCCATGCTCAGGCCGTGCTCCACCGAGCACTGGGCCCAGGGTTCATGCACTCAAAGTAATCCTACGATCACGCCTCCAGCGAGGCGGTTCGCGAAAACGCCACCATTCGCCACCCCTTCGAATGAACCCCTTTGCCGATTCACACGATTCACTTGACACCGGGGCGACCGGAGGCGGTGAAGGGGTGCACACCGGGGCGCATGAGTCGCACCCCACCACCCTCGTCACACCGGAGCGCACCGTCGTCGCGCCAGCGTCGGCGACGGAGCGTCATCACCGCGCTCCTGCTCGTAACCATCGAGTGCGCGACCCGTTGGAGGGAGCATGGGCTTCACGATCGGCGGTATCCGGGACATGCGGTCCGCCTCACGGCGCCGTGGCCGTATGTCCGAGTCCACGACGGTGGCGGAGTACACCGGTCTGTGGGGCTGGGACGTGGTACCGGGCGCACGGGCGGCGCGGGGTACGGGTGCCGGCAGAAACGAATGTTCATGCGGGGCGGACGACTGCGCCTCCCCCGGCGCCCATCCGCTCTCCTTCGCCTCCCCCGTCCCGGCGGGCGCGACGCTCGACGCCGCCGCGGCGGCGTGGGAGGAGGTCCCCGGCGCCGCCGTCCTGCTGCCCGTGGGCCGCGCGTTCGACGTACTGGAGGTGTCGGAGTACGCGGGGCGCCACGCGCTGGTCCGGCTGGAGCGGATGGGGCTGCCGCTGGGGCCGGTGGCGGTCACCCCGCACGGGCGCGCGCAGTTCTTCGTGGCCCCCGGCGCCGCCCATGAACTCCCCGAGCTGCTCTACCGGATGGGCTGGGACGACGCCGAGCTGGATCTGCGCTGTCTGGGGCCGGGCGACCACATCACCGCCCCGCCCTCCGACCTCGGCGGTCTCGGACCGGTCCGCTGGCTGCGCCCCCCGGCCCTGGACACCGCGGGCTGTCCGCCGCACGCCCGGCTGATCCTGGGCACACTCGCCTATCTGAGCCATCGCGCGGGTGCCTGAGCCGTTCCTCCCGGCTCCGGCCATCCGGGCCCCATGAGCGCGGGGCGGACCGGAGACTCTCCGGTCCGCCCCGCGCTCATGGGAACCCCTGGGGGTCTCCCCGGCCCGCTCAGTCGCCGATCAGCGCGTCGACGAACGCCTCGGGTTCGAACGGCGCGAGATCGTCCGCGCCCTCGCCCAGGCCCACCAGCTTGACCGGTACGCTCAGCTCGCGCTGGACGGCGATCACGATGCCGCCCTTGGCGGTGCCGTCCAGCTTGGTCAGCACGATGCCGGTGATGTCCACGACCTCCGCGAAGACCCGCGCCTGCACCAGACCGTTCTGCCCGGTGGTGGCGTCGAGCACCAGCAGTACCTCGTCCACCTCGCCGTGCTTCTCCACGACCCGCTTGACCTTGCCCAGCTCGTCCATGAGACCGGTCTTGGTGTGCAGCCGACCCGCGGTGTCGATCAGGACGGCATCCGCGCTCTCGGCGATGCCTTCCTTCACGGCGTCGAAGGCGACCGACGCCGGGTCGCCGCCCTCGGGGCCCCGGACGGTCCGGGCGCCGACCCGCTCGCCCCAGGTCTGGAGCTGATCGGCGGCGGCCGCGCGGAAGGTGTCGGCGGCGCCCAGCACGACCGACTTGCCGTCGGCGACCAGCACCCGGGCCAGCTTGCCGGTGGTGGTGGTCTTGCCGGTGCCGTTGACGCCGACGACCATGACGACGCCCGGCTTCTCCTCGCCGTTCGCCCCCACACCGCTCTCGGTGTGCACACTGCGGTCCGCGCTGGTCCCGATGAAGTGCAGCAGCTCCTCGCGCAACAGCCCGCGCAGCTCATCGGGGGTACGGGTGCCGAGCACCTTGACGCGCTCACGCAGCCGTTCGACCAGTTCCTGGGTCGGGGTGACGCCGACGTCGGCGGTCAGCAGGGTGTCCTCGATCTCCTCCCAGGTGTCGTCGTCGAGGTGCTCCCGGGACAGCAGGGTCAGCAGCCCCTTGCCCAGTGTGGTCTGGGAGCGGGACAGCCGGGCACGCAGCCGGACCAGCCGTCCGGCGGTCGGCTCCGGAACCTCGACCGGCGGGACCTCGGGCACGGCGGGTGCGGGCGCCTCCGCCGTCGCGGCCGGGGCGCCGGACCCCGGCAGGTCCACCTCCTCGATGGTCCTGCGCGGTTCCTCACGCGGGGTTTCGGCCTCCTCGCCGACATGCGGTTCGGCGGGCGGCGCGGTGACGGACGGGCTGCTCGGCGGGGCCGTGGGCAGCTGCTTCTTCTTGCGGCTGGTGACCACGAACCCGCTGATCGCGGCGACCGCGATCACAGCGATGACTACGGCAAGGATGACGTATTCCATAACGCACCCAGTATCAGCCACGAGCCGGAGAAGTCATTCGCCCCCGAGCCCGGCTTCCCGGGCACGTACGATCGCCTGCGCGCGATCATGCACCTGGAGCTTGGCGAAAATGGACCCGACGTGATTGCGCACCGTCTTGTCCGTGACCACCAGCCGCTGGGCGATCTGGCGATAGCCGAGCCCACGCGCCAGCAGATCCAGGACCTCGCGCTCCCGCGCGGTGAGGGTGGGGAACGCCTGCTTCGCGGACGCCGAGGCGGAGGCACCCAGCAGCACCCCGAGTCGTTCGGCCATCCGCGGACTGAACACCGCGCCGCCGCGCGCCACGGTGTGCAGCGCCCTGAGGATCTCGTCCCGCCCCGCGCCCTTGAGGAGGTAGCCCCGCGCCCCGGCGCGCACGGCGGCCAGCAGGCTGTCGTCGTCCTCGGACATCGTCATGACCATCACCCGCGCTTCGGGACGGCCGCACAGGATCCGCCGCGTCGCCTCCAGCCCGGACCGCCCGGGCAGCCCGAGATCCATCACGACCAGATCGGCCCCGGTCCGCGCCGCCTCGGCAACGGCCTCGTCCGCGCAGGCCGCCTGCCCGACGACGCTGAACGCGTCATCGAGATTGACGGCCGCGGCCAGCCCCTCCCGAAACAGCGGATGGTCATCCACCAGCAGCACCCGCCACTGCGGCGCCTCCACGTCAGCTGTCACGGTCCCGGCGTCCTCTCTCCGACTGGTACGGACTCATGGGGTGCGCCGGATGCCCGCGCGCGGCGTGCGCGTCCGCCGCGGGAAGCTCGCGCGACGCCATAGGCGCGCCGGGCGGCGCAGTCTCGGCGCGAGGCACCGGCTCCCCCGGTGGCGCGGTCGCTTCCGGCGAAACCCCGCGCCGCGCGGGACACCCGGCGACGCTGGGCGACGACGGCGCCTCGGGCGCCGACGGCCGCGGCAGGGCCGACCCCTCCGGTCGGGTGGGCGGCGGCCCGGTGGGCGATGGCGGCGCGGGGCTGCGGCCCGGTGGACAGAGTGCCGGTGACACAGGCGCGCGGTGGGCTGCGCGTCCTGCCGGTCCGGAGGGCACCGGCCCCGCGGGAGGCAGGGGCTCGCCCGACGGCGCGGTCACTTCCCACGCGACCGCGCGGGGCGCCGATGGCCTCTCGGGTGCCGCCCGAGGCGCGGGCGGAGCGGGCTCCGGCGGCGGCGCCCCGGCGGCTCCCCAAGGCGCGGGCGCCCCGCGCGATGACGTAGCCGCCGGTGGCGCGGGCGCCCAGCGCGATGGTGGCGGCCCTGGTGGGGCCGGCGGGGTGGCGGTGCGGGCGCCGCAGCTTTCGTGGCCTGTGGTCTTCTTGCGGTGGGCCTCGGGGTTGCCGTGCTCCCCGGGCCCGGCCAGCGGGAGCACCGCGTGCACCACTGTGCCCGTGGCCGAGCCGGTGACCGTACAGGAGCCGCCGATCTCCTCGGCGCGTTCGGCCACCGAGGCGAGGCCGACGCCGGGGACCGCGGTCTCGCGCAGACCGCTGCCGTCGTCGGTGACCTTCACCTGGAGGGTGTCCGGGCCCGCGGTCAGCTCGATGTGCACCTGGCGCGCGCGGGCGTGCCGTACCGCGTTGGTCAGCGATTCGGCGGCGATGCGGTAGGCGGCCGTCTCGACGCCGGGCGACAGCGGCGGCAGGGCGAGGGGACGGCTGCCCACGCTGACCCGCAGCCCGTCGACGCCGAGCCGGTGGCCCAAGTCCCGTACCGCACCGGCCAGTCCGCGGTCGGCCAGTGCGGCCGGGGCGAGCCCGGAGGTGATCCGGCGCACCTCGACCAGGGCTTCGGCGAGTGTCTCGGCGGCCTCGCACAGCTGGGAGCGGGCGGGATGGCCGGGGTCGCAGGAGGTGTGGGCGATGTCCAGGCGCAGCCGTACGGCGGCGAGTTGGGGGCCGAGGCCGTCGTGGATCTCCCGGCGCAGCCGGCGGCGCTCCTGTTCGCGGGCGAGCACCAGCCGTTCCCGGGCCGCCTGGGCCTCTTCGGCCAGGCGCAGTGCGGCGAGTGCGGGGGCGGCCTGGTCGGCGAGGAGGGAGAGCAGCCCGCTGTCGCGTCCGGCGGGGGTGCCGGAGGCGTCGCGGGAGACTTCGAGCCGGCCGACGGGGCGGCCGTGGTGACGCAGCACAAAGGTCTGCACCGGGCCGGTGAGCGGCGCTCCGGCGGCGGCCAGCCGCCGTGGTCCCGCGCGGGTGTCGACGCTGACGGCGGCGCCGGAGACGCCGAGGTCCTCCACCGCGCTGCGGCAGATCTGCTGGGGCACCTCGCCCGGGTGCGGGGCCTGTTGGAGGCGTACGGCCAGCGCGCTGACGGCTTCGTGCGGGCGGGCGCGCGGCCCGTAGAAGGCGCGCTCGACGCGGAGGGTGAGCCAGCGGGCGCTGGGCCGCAGGGCCCAGCCCAGTACGAGGGCGCAGCCCGCGGTGAGGGTGGTGGCGCCGCTGCGGACGGAGGGGATCCCGGCTTGGACGGCGACCACGGCGCAGACGACCACGGCGGCCAGGGAGGTGAGGACGAAGGCGCGGGCGAGGCGGTGGCTGGTGGAGCGGTCCAGCCGCCATATACCGGTGCGGGCGACGCCGAGGCAGATGGCGGCGGCCCAGACCGCGCTGCCCACGGTGCGGGCGACGATGGTGGGCATGCCCTCGCCCCATTCGGTGAGCAGCAGGGAGACACAGGCGGGGTAGGCGGCGGCCAGCAGGGCCCAGTCGCGGCGTTCGGCGCCGCGGGAGTCGGCGGCGTGCCAGCACAGGGCGGCGGTCACGGCGACGGACACGGTGCGCAGCACCCAGGGCTCGGCCTCGGCGTAGGTGCCCAGATGGTCGAAGGCCCACTGTCCGCACACGGTGCCGAAGGCGGGGTTGGGGACGCTGCCCACCAGGGGTTCGCTGATGAGCCACAGCACCGCGTAACCCAGCCAGTAGGCGGAGGCGCCCACGCTCATGGCCCACCACTGCCACCGGCGACGGGCACCGCGCGGGAACAGCCACAGCGGCAGCAGCAGCACGGTCAGCGGGCGGCAGGCCAACTTTCCCGCGGCCAGCAGCAGCGACGCCACGGCACCGGTGGTGCCGAGGTCGGCGATGCCCAGCAGCTCGCCCACGGCGGAGGGCAGCAGCCACAGGGCTCCAGCCACCAGCAGCACGCTGCCGTAGCGCCGGGCGGACCGTTCGGCGAGCAGCAGCACCCCGACCCCGAGGACGGGGATGCCGACGGCGACCCGGGTCAGCACGGCAGCGCCGCGCGGACGCGGGTACGTCAGCGAGAACCACTGGTCGTTGACGCGCAGCAGCCCGGCGAGCCAGCCCGCAAGCACCACCACGAACAGCGCCGACACCCCGCCCGCGGCCTGGACGGCCCGGTCCTTGGGCAGTGCGGCACGCCTCATGTCAGCGGGCGGGCGCGTGATGCGGCGCTCCCGCGCGGGACCGGCCGCCTCTCACCCACAGCGTGACGTACGCATCGCCGCGGCCGGGGCGGCACTTGTACTCGTCCCATCTGTTCTTGCGGAGCCCTTCCCTGCCCGCGCGCTGACACGCCCCGCTGGTGTCGAAGTGCCCCGCCTCGCGCCAGGAGGTACTCCCGGACGCGGTGGCCGGGGAGGCGGCGGCGTTCCACAGGACGGCTCCAGCGAGCAGGCCGAGCGCGAGGGTCGCGCGGGGCAGGGAAGGGCGCATGGTCGATCTCCTTGTTCTCGCCCCCGTGCACTACCCGTCGCCACGGCGCTGAAGTGCGAGGAAACCCCGGCCCACCCGAACCGGTGACCTCCTAGCACCCGCGTTCCGTTCAGGGCGGCGGGAGTTGGGGGCGAGCGGGGTTCACCACACGAACATCAGGACGGTGACGGCGATGTCCTCCGCCTCCGCGTAGCACAGGCCGATCCGCATCAGGGCGAGCATGATCGGCTGAACGGACCAGGTCTCCAGCGAGTCGAGGAATCGGGCGAGCCGGTGGGCGTACCGGCGGACCATGGCCGTCTCCCGGGAGCTGAGCCGGGCCAGCAGTTTGGCCAGCAGTGCGCCGCCATGGCGCAGGGCGATCACCACCAGCCGCTGCCGGACCAGCCGGGCCACGGCGGGGTCGGGGTCCCCGGGGGAGCAGAGGAAGGCCCGGGCGGCTTCGAGTTCGGCCTCGAGTGCCGCGTCGCCCTCCGGAGTGCCGGTGCCGTTGCGCCCGACCCGGACGATCAGATCGTCGATGTCGGGCCCGGTGATGAGGTGTGATTCCCCCGTGCTGATCGTCACGCGCCGCTCCTTGGGTTGCGGGGTGTGTGCGGGACACGGCCCGCGGAGCGGGCCGTGTCCACGATGGGCCGCCCCGCGTCCCAGGCGCATGAGTCATCCGTCCCGGCCTGCCCGTGTGCGGGGCGGGCGCAGTCGGATCTCCCGTCCGCCGTACGGCGATGGATATTTGACGGGCCGTCAGCTACGGTCGCACTCCCCCGGAGCGCCGCCCGGGACGAAGGGGAGATCCGCCATGCCCGTCACGGTCGTACGGCTCAATCTCGTCGATCCCGCCGCCGCCCCCGGCTCCCTGTCCGGCCGCTACCGCGCCGCCCTGGAGATGGCGGCCTACGCCGACGAGCGGGGCATCAGCACCGTCCAGACCGAGGAGCACCACGGGTCCGCCGACGGCTGGCTGCCCGCGCCGCTGGTGTTCGCGGGCGCGGTGCTCGGCGCGACCCGGCGGATCACGGTGACGCTCTCCGCCCTGATCGCCCCGCTGTACGACCCACTGCGGCTGGCCGAGGACATCGCGGTGCTGGACCTGGTGAGCGGCGGACGGCTGGTGACGGTGGCCGGGATCGGCTACCGCCCGGAGGAGTACGCGGCGCACGGGCGGGACTGGGCGCGGCGCGGGGCGCTCCAGGACGAGGCGCTGGAGACGCTGCTCGCCGCGTGGACGGGCGAGCCGTTCAGCTACCGGGGCCGTACGGTGCGGGTGACCCCGCGCCCGTCCACCCGGCCGCATCCGCCGCTGCTGGTGGGCGGCGGCTCCCGGGCCGCGGCGCGCCGGGCGGCCCGGCTGGGCCTGCCGTTCTTCCCCAGCGCCCATCTGCCGGAGCTGGAGGCGTACTTCCACGCCCGGCGGGCGGAGTACGGCACCGAGGGCTGGTGTCTGATGCCACCGGAGACCACTGCGCTGCTGCATGTGGCGGAGGATCCGGACCGGGTCTGGGCGGAGTACGGCCGTCATCTGCTGCACGAGGCACGGACCTACGCGTCCTGGCAGCCGGAGGGGCAGCGTTCGGCGGTGCGCTCCCGAGCCCGGGACACCGCGGCGCTGCGCGAGGAGGGCGTCTACCGGGTGGTCACGCCCGAGGAGTGTGTGGCCCATGCGTCGCGGGGACTCACGAGCCTGGTGCTGCATCCGCTGTGCGGCGGGATGCCGGTGGCGGAGGGCTGGCGTTCGCTGCGGCTGTTCGCGGAACGAGTACTGCCCCGCCTCAAGGACTGAGACGGGGCAGCTCTCCTGTGCGAGGAGCGGGCGGCGGGGGGGTTAGCCCATCTCCTCCAACGCCTTGCCCTTGGTCTCCGGCACCCACTTGAGGATGAACGGGATCGAGAGCAGAGCGAAGGCCGTGTACATCAGGTACGTCCCGGACAGGTTCCAGTCCGACAGGCTCGGGAAGCTGGCGGTGATGGCCCAGTTGGCGATCCACTGGGCGGAGGCGGCGACACCGAGGCCCGCGGCGCGGATCTTGTTCGGGAACATCTCGCCGAGCAGGACCCAGACCACCACACCCCAGGAGAGGGCGAAGAAGAGCACGAACGCGTGGGCGGCGATCAGGGCCACCACGCCCTGGGTGTGCGGCAGCTTGCCGTCCACCAGGTTCGCGGAGAAGGACCAGGCGACCAGAGCCAGCGAAACCGCCATACCGATCGAGCCGATGAGCGCGAGCGGCTTGCGGCCGATCCGGTCGACGAAGATCATCGCGATCACGGTGCCGAGGATGTTGATGATCGACGTGGTGAAGGAGTAGAAGAACGAGCCGCTCGGGTCGACACCGACGGACTGCCACAGCGTCGAGGAGTAGTAGAACGCCACGTTGATGCCGACGAGCTGCTGGAACACCGACAGTCCGACGCCGATCCAGACCACCGGGAGCAGACCGAAGCGGCCGCCCAGCAGGTCCTTGAAGGTCGACTTGTGCTCGCTGCGCATCGCCGACTCGATCTCGTCGACCCGGACGTCCAGGTCGACGCTTGTGCCCTCGACCTCCTTCAGGACCTCCTTGGCGCGGTCGAGGCGGCCGACGGAGATCAGGAAGCGGGGCGACTCGGGGATGGCGAAGGACAGCAGCCCGTAGAGGACGGCCGGGACGACCATGACACCGAGCATCCACTGCCACGCCTCGAGACCGGCGACGGTGCCGCGCTGGTCACCGTCGGCGAGGTTGAGGATGCCCCAGTTGACGAGCTGCGACAGGGCGATGCCGATGACGATCGCCGCCTGCTGGAACGAGGCGAGCCGGCCGCGGTACGCGGGCGGGGCGACCTCGGCGATGTAGGCCGGGCCGATCACGGAGGCCATGCCGATGCCGATACCGCCGAGCACCCGCCACATGGCGAGGTCCCACAGCGAGAACGGCAGGGCCGAGCCGACCGCGCTGACGGTGAACAGGACGGCGGCGATCTGCATGACGCGGATCCGGCCGATCCGGTCGGCTATCCGGCCGGCGGTGGCCGCGCCGATCGCCGAGCCGATCAGGGCGATCGCCACGACCTGGGCGAGGGCCGCGGAACCGATGTCGTACTTGCCGCGGATGGCTTCGACCGCTCCGTTGATCACCGAGCTGTCGTAGCCGAAGAGAAAGCCGCCCATCGCGGCGGCGGCGGTGATGAAGATGACGTGGCCGAGGTGGTCCGGCTGGGCCTTGCGGCCCTCGGACCTCTGCTGTGCCTGCACGGTGGTGGTCAACGTGAACTCCTGTGGCCCGCCCGGCAGCGCTGCCGGACGTCGGGGCTGGCTGGCCCTTCCAGCGGAGGCGAGCCGAGAGGTCGGCCACCACTTGAAGGTAAAAGCAACGTTGCAGAGACTATGCCTTCAAGTTTCGAAGTCAATAGGATGTGGCGCAGAAATCAACACTGCATGGCGACACGCCCACCAGGGCCTTGACTTCAAGTGTTGAAGCGGTCACCGCAAGCGTTGGCTGATGACCTTTGACACACCGTCGCCCTGCATCGAAACGCCGTAGAGGGCGTCGGCGACCTCCATCGTCCGCTTCTGGTGCGTGATCACGATCAGCTGGGAGGACTCCTGGAGTTCCTCCATGATCCGGATCAGCCGCTGGAGGTTGGTGTCGTCGAGCGCCGCCTCGACCTCGTCCATCACATAGAACGGGCTCGGCCGCGCCTTGAAGATCGACACCAGCAGCGCCACGGCGGTCAGCGACCGCTCACCGCCGGACAGCAGGGACAGCCGCTTGACCTTCTTGCCCGGCGGCCTGGCCTCCACATCCACGCCGGTGGTCAGCATGTTCTCGGGGTCGGCGAGGATCAGCCGCCCCTCCCCGCCCGGGAACAGCCGGGAGAAGACACCCTCGAACTCGCGGGCGGTGTCCCGGTAGGCCTCGGTGAAGACCTGCTCGACCCGTTCGTCCACCTCCTTGACCACCTGCAACAGATCGGCCCGGGTCTTCTTCAGGTCCTCCAGCTGCTCGCTGAGGAACTGATGCCGCTCCTCCAGCGCCGCGAACTCCTCCAGCGCCAGCGGATTGACCTTGCCCAGCTGCTGGTACGCGCGCTCCGCGGCCTTCAGCCGCTTCTCCTGCTGCGCCCGGACATAGGCCACCGGCTGGTTGCGGGCGTGGTTCGGATCCTCCGGCAGCTCCTCCCCTTCCGCGGGAAGGGACGGCGGCACCAGCTGGTCCGGTCCGTACTCGGCGATCAGCCCGGCCGGTTCGACGCCCAGCTCCTCCAGCGCCTTGGCCTCCAACTGCTCGATCCGCAGCCGCTTCTCCGCGCCCAGCACCTCGCCCCGGTGCACCGAGTCGGTCAGCTTGTCCAGCTCGCTCTTCAGATCGCGGCCCTGGGTGCGCTCGGCGACCAGCTCCCGTTCGCGTTCGGCCTTGGCGCGTTCCGCGGCGTCCCGCTCCTCCCCGGCCCGCACCAGCGACACCTCGACATGCGCCAGCAGCTGACGGGCACCGGCCGCCACCGCCGCGGCCACCTCCGCCTCACGACGCAGCCGGGCACGCCGCTGCTCGGCGCGCGCCCGTGCCTCACGCTCCGCGCGTGCGCCCCGGTCGAGCGCGTCCGCCCGCCCCGCAAGCCCCTTGACGCGCTCCTCATGGGTACGGACCTGGAGCCGTGCCTCCATCTCGGTCTGCCGAGCGTTGGCCCCGTCCGCCGCGAGACGGTCCCGTACCGAGGTGTCCGGCTCCTCCTCGCCCGGCTCCTCCTCCGCCACCGCCAGCCGCTCGGCGAGTTCCTCGGCCTCCTCGACCGCCCGCTCCAGCGCCTCTTCGGCCCGGGCGGTGGCCGCGGTCATCCGCTCGGCCTCCCCCGCGGCCCCGCGCGCCTGCCCACCGAGCCGCCCGAGCGACTGCGCGACCCGCGACTTCTCCCGGTCGGCCGCGCTGCGCCCAGCCGCCAGCTCCTCGACGAGGGCCACACACGCGGTGCGCCGCTCCCCCGCCGCGCGCTGCGCCCCGGCCAGCTCCTCGCACCGTACGGCGAGCTCCGCCAGCTCCGCCGCGGCCTCGTCGACCGACGCCTGCACCTCCAGCAGACTGGGCGCCCCGGCCGACCCGCCCTGCGCGAAGTGCGCCCCGAGCAGATCGCCCTCGGCGGTCACCGCCGTCAACTCCGGCTTCCGCCCGACCAGTTCCTCCGCGTCCTCCAGCGTGGGCACCACGACCATGCCGTCCAGCAGCCGGCGCAGCGCGGGCAGCAGCCCCTCGGGCCCGCCCACCAGGTCCACCACGCGCGGCGGACCGTCGGCGTCCCCCGGCCCCGTCCGCGCCCCGGGAACACTGATCTCGCCCCCGGAACCGCCACCGCGCTCCGCGGGATGCGGCACCCGTACGACCTCGTCCCGGCCCCCGTCCGCCCCGGACCGCGTTCCGGGGACGACGGGCGCGGGCACGCCGGACCGATCCGGCTCCGCGACCGCCGGGCCGCGCCCGGACGCCGCACCCTCACGGTCGGCGGACGTCGTCTGCGGGGCCGGGACCGCCGGGTGGGCGGGCGCGGCCGGAGCCGGGGGCGTCGCGCCCGAGCCGGGACCGGCCGGGTCCGGGACGGACCTCTCGCGCTCGGCCCCCGGGCCCGCCGGAAGGCCGCCCTCCGGATCGGTCGCGTGCACGCCGTCCGGTAGCGCGGACGCGCCGTGGGCCTCGCGGGCGGCGGCCAGGGGTGCCCGGTCGGCCGGGGTCGTGGAGGCGCCCAGGAGGAGGGCCGCGCGGCCCGCGTCCTGGGCGCGCAGCAGCCGCAGGGCGTCCGCCGCGGCGGCGGGGTCGGTGACGGCGAGGGCGTCGGCGGCAGCGCCCAGGGCCGCTGCTACCGGGACCTCGAAGCCCGGGGTGACGGTGAGCAGTTCGGCGGCGGGGCCGAGGAGGCCGGTGAGCCGGTCGGAGGCGGCCAGCAAGGCGCCGGTGCCGTCCTTTCTGCGCAGCCCGAGCGCCAGCGCGTCATGCCGGGCGGCGGTGGCCGCCCGCTCGCGCTCGGCGGCGGTGGCGGCTTCGCGGGCCGTGCTCAGGGCCGTCTCCGCCCCGGCCAGCTCCCGCTTCGCCGCCTCGTGGCGCTCGGCCAATTCCGCGTCGCCCGCGTCGAGTCCGTCCACCTCGGCCTGGAGCTGCTCGTACTCCTCCTGCGCGGCGACGGCCCGCGCCTGGGCCTCGTCCCGCGCGGTGGCCAGCCGTTCGATCTCGGCCCGGGCGGAACCGGCCCGGCCGCGGGCGGCGTTCACCTGGCCCTGGAGCCGGGCGAGCCCTTCACGGCGGTCGGCGATGGCGCGCGCCACGTCCTTGAGCCGGCGCTCCTCCTGGGACAGGGAACGTTCCAGCTCGGCCCGGTGAGCGACGGTGTCCTCCAGGGCCCGGCTCGCCGCCTCCAGCGCGGCGTCGAGCTCGGCCTCCTGCTCGCGGATCCGGGCCGCCTCGCGCTCCATGTCCTCCGGGTCGCGGCCTCGCCGTTCCTCGGCGGGGGTGGAGGTCGCGCTGGTGACACGGGCGTCCGCGAGGCTGATCGTGCCGCGCACCCGCTCGGCGAACTGGGAGAGCTCGTACCAGGTCTGCTGGGCGTCCCGCAGCCGCGGCGTGAGCTGCCGCACCTGCTCCTCGAGCGCCGCCTCGCGCGCCTGCGCGGCCCGCAGCTCGGCCTCGGCCGCTTCCTTGCGCTGTTTGAGGGCCGCCTCGTCGGCGACCTCGGCGCGCAGCGCCTCGCGCAGGGTGACGAGGTCGTCGGCGAGCAGCCGCAGCCGGGCGTCACGCAGATCGGCCTGGATGACGGCGGCCCGGCGGGCGACGGCGGCCTGGCGGCCGAGCGGTTTGAGCTGGCGCCGCAGCTCGTCGGTGAGGTCCTGGACGCGGGCGAGGTTGGCCTGCATCGCGTCCAGCTTCCGCAGCGCCTTCTCCTTGCGCTTGCGGTGTTTGAGGACGCCCGCGGCCTCCTCGATGAAGGCGCGGCGACCGGTGGGATCGGCGTGCAGTACGCCGTCGAGCTGGCCCTGCCCGACGATGACATGCATCTCACGGCCGATGCCGGAGTCGGACAGCAGCTCCTGGATATCCAGCAGTCGGCAGGTGTCGCCGTTGATCTGGTATTCGCTGCCGCCGTTGCGGAACATGATCCGCGTGATGGTGACTTCGGCGTAGTCGATGGGGAGCGCGCCGTCGGCGTTGTCGATGGTGAGGGAGACCTCGGCGCGGCCCAGCGGTGGGCGGCCGGTGGTCCCGGCGAAGATGACGTCCTCCATCTTCCCGCCGCGCAGGGACTTGGCACCCTGTTCGCCCATGACCCAGGAAAGGGCGTCCACGACATTGGACTTGCCCGAGCCGTTGGGGCCGACGACGCAGGTGATACCCGGCTCGAAACGGAGCGTCGTGGCGGAGGCGAAGGATTTGAAGCCTCGGAGGGTCAGGCTCTTCAGGTGCACGCCGTTGGACTCTACCTCCCGGCTTCCGCCCGGCATCGTCCCCGGCACGGGGCGGCGCGGGCGCGTCCCGGCTTTTTCCGGGTTTCATGAAAGATCGGTTTCACCGATGAAAGGGAGGGGCACATCAGTCGGTAAGGAAAACCCGGAAGGAACGCGGGGACACGACGAAGGGACGCCGAGGCGTCCCTTGAAGATTCTCAAGCGGCTGACGATGCAGCCCGACCGGCCCTGGGGCTGGGTCAGGCGAGCGCAGGCTCCGCCTGGGATACGTCGATGCCTTCGAGCAGCGAGTCGCTCTGATGAGCGGCGGCGGACAGTGCGTCATTCTCGGCCTGAATCCGAATAATCTCGGATTCAAGATCCTGAACGCGCTGCTGAAGCCGTCGCATCTCGGCGAGGACTCGGGGGTCGGAGCCGCCGACGTAACCGAGAAGCGCCTTTGCCATGATGGATGGTCCTCCACAATGAGTGACCGACCGAAGCGGTGTGGGTCGTGAGGGATCGCACCCGCGATGTCTGCCCGTACTACCGTGCTGCCTGGCGGACAAGTTAAGGTGCGCGGGGACTTCCAGCGTCTCACCAATTAGTTTGAGGGTCAACACGATCACACGCTGCCCAGGCCGCGGGGGACGAGAGCATTCCGGCGGCACACACTGCCGCACTCTCCAGAAAGAGCCCCGCGGTGACGAAGATCTTCCGTGACTCCGCAGCCTTCCACGGAGCGGCGCCGTTGGCAACCATCAGCCGATTTCTGCTCACAGCCGGCGCGGATGGTGCGGTCGACGGACCCCGCAGAGGATCATTCCGGTGGGTCCGTCAGCGGATCTCGAAGGTGTCGTAGCCGCCTCGCGGTGTGTCCCAGATCTCGGTCACACCGTCGACCCGGCCGGGCGTGTCGCCGTCCCGCAGCCAGTCGAGCAACTGTTCGCACTCCGGCCGCGGACCCTCCGCGACGATCTGCACCCGCCCGTCGGAGAGGTTGGAGGCGAAGCCGACGAGGCCCCCGATACGCAGCGCGTTGGCCCGGGCGTACCAGCGGAAGCCCACTCCCTGGACCTGGCCGCGAACCCACACGGTGAGACGGACTCTTTCGTTCATGGGTGCACGCTAACGGGCCAATTAGCCGGTCAGCACGCCGGATAGGGACCTCATGGCGTACAGTCCGGCGTCAACGACACTCACCCACACGAGTGGTTCATGAGTCGCCCACACGAGTGACACAATTCCAGCCGAGCACATACTGAGCACATAAGGAAGGCAGGAGATGGGCCGCCATCGACGATCTGCCCCCGGCCCCGCGGTAGTTCCGCCGCGATCCGGCCGTCACCGGGGGGCGCACCGCAGCGCCTTCGCGCCGGTGCGGACCGGACTGCTGGGCATGTCCACCGCCGTCGCGGTGGGCGCGGTGGCGATGGCCTCCGGACTGCTTCCCGGAGGCGGTCACCAGATCGGCGGGGGCAATGACTCCGCCGGTCAGGTGCAGGCGGAGGGTCCGGCCGACACCGGCCTGGGCCCCCAGGGCACCCAGTCGCCGTCCCCCTCACTTCCCGGGCAGGTCCCGGCGGGCCAGGGCGGCGACCGCTCCCAGGCGCCGTCCACCAGCCCCTCGAAGCCGTCCGAGCCGAACAGGCCCTCCACCCCGTCCACGTCGCCGTCCGACCGGCCGGGCTCGCCCGGTTCCTCGGACCGCGGTGGGGACCATGACCGCGGCCGCGGCGGCGGCAACGGCTCCTCGGACCATGACCGGGACACCCGTCCGCCGAGCAAGCCCGCCGATCCGCCGGCGGAGACCAGCACTCCGGACAAGCCCGGCGGCCGGGAGGCGGCGGCCGAGAAGCAGGTCCTCTCGCGCGTCAACAAGGAGCGCGCGAAGGTCGGCTGCTCACCGGTGACCCTCGATCCCAAACTCTCCCAGCTGGCCGACGACTTCAGCGACGACATGGCGCTGCGCGACTTCTTCGACCACGTCAACCCGGACGGCGAGAGCCCCTGGGAACGCGCCGAGCGGGCGGGCATCGTCGACCTGGGCGGCGAGAACATCGCCCGCGGCCAGTCGACCGCGAAGGATGTGATGGACACGTGGATGGACAGCTCCAGCCACCGCGCCAACATCCTCAACTGCGAGTACACGACCATGGGTGTCGGCGCGCACTTCGACGGCGACGGCCCCTGGTGGACCCAGGACTTCGGCTTCTGAGGCGGTAGCCCGGCGGCAAGCCGCACAGAAGGCCCGGATCAAGGGTCCGGCCGCACCACGACCCGGCGGCCCGGGGCGCGTCCACTGCGTCCCGGGCCGCCGTCTGCCGTGCCCTCGCCGCCGGTTCAGGCCGCGGCGGACCGGCCCGTCACGAAGGCGCGCGCGGTCTCGGCGACCCGCCGCCCCAGGTGCGCGGCGGTCTCGACATCCGCCTTGTGCACACCCTCCGCGCCCTGGTCGGCATTGGACTGGGCGGCGGCACCGAGGAAGAAGCCGAGCCGGTTGAGGTCGTTCTCGGACGCGGTGCTGGCGTTCCAGCCGGGCTGGAGCCCCAGGTTCACCCAGTGCATCCCCAGCTGAGCCGCCAGCACGGTGAAGAACTGGAGGGTGTGCAGCTTGTCCCCGCTCTTGGAGGCGGAGTTGGTGAATCCCGCGGCGAGCTTGTTCTGCCACGCCTTGCTGAAGAAGCGCTTCGAGGTCGACTCGGCGAAGGCGTGGAAGGCGCCGGATGCGGTGCCCATGTAGGTGGGCGAGCCGAAGACGATCGCGTCCGAGGCGTCCAGGAGTTCCCACTCCTCCTCGGTGATGGTGTCGACCTTGATCAGGTGAACGGTGGCACCGGCGGTGGCCGCGCCCGCACGGACGGCCTCGGCGAGTACGGCGGTGTGGCCGAAGCCGGAGTGATAGGCGATGGAGACAACAGGGGTGGTCACGGTGATGCGCTCCTCGGGCGTCGTAACACGGTGGCTGACACGACAAGAAGAACACTAACTTTCAGAAAGCGCAACCTCCAAGTTAGCGCTGCATGCGAGTACGCTGGATGCATGGACCGTGAACGCACCGATGCGGCATGCCCCGCGCCGGAGACCGATGACCTGGCTTTCGATGTGTTCGCCAAGGCCTGCCCGTCACGCGGCACGCTGGAGCACGTCACCGGGAAGTGGGGCAGTCTCACCCTGGGCGCGCTGTACGAGGGCACCCTGCGCTTCAACGAGTTGCGCCGCCGGGTCGACGGCGTCAGCGAGAAGATGCTGTCCCAGACGCTGCACGCGCTGGAGCGCGACGGACTGGTGCACCGTGACGCGCAGCCGACCAACCCACCGCGGGTGGACTACCGGCTCACCCCGCTGGGCAGCGCGGTCGCGACCCGGCTGCTGGCCCTGATCAATCTGGTCGAGGGGCGGATGCCGGAAGTGCTGGAGGCCCGGGCGGCCTACGACGGCACGCGCGCGGACGGCGGCCGGACGGCAGCCGGGCGCGGCGGGCGCTGACAGCGCGGGCAGAAGTAGCTGGAGCGGTTCATCCAGGGGCGACGGCGCAGCGCGGTGCCGCAGCGGCGGCACGGTTCGTCCTCCCGGCCGTAGGCGTCCAGGGAGCGCTCGAAGTACCCGGACTCACCGTTCACATTGACGTAGAGGCTGTCGAAACTGGTGCCGCCGACCGCCAGCGCCGCGGTCATCACCTCGCGCACATGGCCGAGGAGTTCGGCGCTGCGCGGGCGGGTGAGGGTCGCGGTCGGCCGGTCGTAGTGCAGCCGGGAGCGCCACAGCGCCTCGTCGGCGTAGATGTTGCCGACGCCGCTGATCAGCGACTGGTCGAGCAGGGCGCGCTTGACGGTGGTCCGGCGGCGGCGCAGCGCGGTGTGGAAGGCCGCCTCGTCGAAGGCGGGGTCCAGCGGGTCGAGGGCGATATGCGCGATGGCGTCGGGCAGTCCGTCCGCGGCGCCGGGCACGGTGCCGTGCAGCGAGAGGCCGCCGAAGGTGCGCTGGTCGACGAAGCGCAGCTCGGTGCCGGTGTCATCGGCGAAGCGGACCCGGATGCGCAGATGCTTCTCGTCCGGGGCGCCGTGCGGCTGGACCAGCAGCTGTCCGCTCATGCCGAGGTGGGCGAGGACCGACTCGGCGGCGGCGTCATCGTCGAACGGCAGCCACAGATACTTGCCGCGGCGGCGGGCCACTCCGGCGGTGCGGCCGGTCAGCCGGGCCGCGAAATCCTCCGCGCCGCCGAGGTGACGGCGGACCGCACGGGGGTGCAGCACCTGGACCTCGGCGACCGTACGGCCGCTGACCCAGCGCTCCAGCCCGCGGCGGACCACCTCGACCTCGGGCAGCTCGGGCAAGAGGGGCCTCCTTGGCCTCGAACCCTCCGCGCCCCGCGGGAGAAACGGCCGGGCCGTCCACCGCGGGGCGGGAGGAACCGCAAGGGCGGTTCGGACAGTGCGGAAGGAGATCAGCGTGCCGTGGAGGCCGCGTCGGCGGCGGTTCCGGCGTCCGCCGGGGTGGCGGTTCCGGCGTCCGCCTCGGCCTCGGCCTTGGCCGTGGCTTCGGCCTTCGCCTGGGCCTCGTCGGCAGCGGCGCGGATGGCACGCCAGGCGGCCTCGGCCGCCTGCTGCTCGGCTTCCTTCTTGCTGCGGCCGGTGCCGGTGCCGTACGCGACACCACCGACGCGGGCGGCAGCCGTGAAGGTCTTCTCGTGGTCGGGCCCGGTCTCGGAGACCAGGTACTCGGGAACCCCGAGACCCTCGGTGGCGGTCAGCTCCTGGAGGCTGGTCTTCCAGTCCAGGCCGGCGCCGAGATTCGAGGACTTCTCGATCAGCGGGTCGAAGAGCCGGTGCACCAGTTCGGCGGCGGCGTCGAGCCCCTGGTCGAGATAGACCGCGCCGATCACCGCTTCAAGGGTGTCGGCGAGGATGGATGCCTTGTCCCTGCCCCCGGTGCCCTCTTCGCCCCGGCCGAGCCGGATGAAGGCGCCGAGGTCCAGACCCCGGCCCACCTCGGCCAGCGCACGCGAGTTGACCACCGCGGCCCGCAGCTTGGCCAGCTGGCCTTCAGGCAGGTCCGGGTGGATGCGGTACAGCGTGTCGGTGACCACCAGGCCGAGCACGGAGTCCCCGAGGAACTCCAGCCGCTCGTTGGTGGGCAACCCGCCGTTCTCGTAGGCGAAGGACCGGTGGGTGAGCGCACGTACCAGAAGGGCGGACTCGAGCTGGTACCCGAGCCGCCCTTCCAGGATCGTGTGGGACGAGGCCGTGTCCGCCTGGACCGCTTCACCGCCGCGCGGATGACCCCCGCGAGGTTCACCCCCGCGCTTACGGGGAGGCGTAGTGGCGTCTGACATAGAGCCTGTCACCCGCCGATCAGACCTCGAGGACCTGGCGGCGGTTGTAGGTGCCGCAGCTCGGGCACGCGATGTGCTGCTGCTTCGGCTCGTGGCAGCGCTCGCACGCCACCAGGGTGGGGACCGCAGCCTTCCACTGCGACCGGCGGTGGCGCGTGTTGCTGCGCGACATCTTCCGCTTCGGAACAGCCACGGCTACTTCTCCTGTGGGTCATCCCCGCGCTCGCGGGGTGCGTTGTCCTTCTCGCCGTCCCTCATGGTGTCGGCGAGTCCCTGCAACGACGCCCAACGGATGTCGGCGACGTCGTGTTGGTGGTCCGGGTCGTCCGCGAGCCTGGCACCGCATTCGGCGCACAGCCCCGGGCAGTTCTCCCGGCACACCGGCTGCAACGGCAGTGAGAGCACCACCGCGTCCCGCAGCACGGGCTCGAGGTCGAACAGGTCGGCCTCGAGAAAGAGCGTCTCCTCTTCCTCGGCGTCGTCGCCGGTGTCCGCTTCGCGGCTCCGGTCGTCGGCGTCGGGGTAGGAGTACATCTCCTGGAAATCCGCTTCGAGCTCACGCCCCAGCGGCTCCAGACACCTTACGCACTCCCCCGAGAGCGAGGCACGGGCGGTGCCTGTGACAAGCACCCCTTCCATGACCGACTCAAGGCGGAGGTCGAGCTCCACGGTCGCGCCCTCCCGCACCCCGATGACCTCGATACCGAGATCCTTGGGTGCGGCCACCGAGCGGGAGATCCTTTTCAGCGCACCGGGACGACGACCCAGCTCACGTGTGTCGAACACAAGAGGGGCACGGTGGTCGAGGCGGGCGTTCAGGGCTTCCTGCTTTCTACGCTGCGGCGGGCCACCCGGAGCTGGTTCAACACGGGCAGCCGAGATCGCGGACGTACGCGCGACCGAAGAGACAGGATACTGGACGGCCCGCCGTAGGCCCAATCCGCCCGGTGGGGACAGCCGCTAGCGCCCCTGCTCGTACTGACGGAGCTGATCGAGGTCGATCATGCTCGTGTCGAACAGGCTGGTCTCGTCGAGCGCGGCGCCCGGCTGTGCCTGCGGATGCTGCTGGGGGTGCTGGTGCTGGTGCTGCTCCGGGACGGCGTACCCGGCGCCCGCGTCGTAGCCCTGGACCGCCGGCTGTGCCTGCTGCGGCCAGCCGTAGGCGTCCGGCTGCGGGTAACCGGTCTGCGCGGCGTACGGGTCCTGCTGGGGCATGGGCGGCACGTACTGCTGCTGATAGCCGTAGGCGTCCGGCTGCGCCTGCTGCGGATAGGCCGCGGTGCCGGCGTAGTACCCGGCATCGGCCGCGGCGTGCTCGGGCTGCGCGGCGGGCACCCCGGGCGAAGCCGCCGGAGCCGCCGGGGCTCCCGGGGTGGACGGGACGTCCGGAACGTCCGGTGCGAGACCCATCCCGGACTGGGCGAGGTCCGCGAGGTAGTCGTCGTCGCTGGTGTGCAGTCCGCCACCGGCCGCGTCCTGGGCCGCCATATGGGCGCCCAGCTCATCGGCCGGCCGCGCGCCCAGCAGCTTCTGACGGCCACGCCCGACCGCCTCCAGCGTCTTGGCGAGCACGGCCGAGACGGCGCCCAGCTTGGTGTCCACGTACGTGTCGGCCCGCTGCCGCAGGGTGTGCGGATCGGCGCTGCGCTCGGGCGCCTCCTCCAGCTGCCCGGCGGCGTCGGCCGCCCCGTCGCCGTAGGGGTCCGCGGCGGCGCGGCCGAGCAGCTTCTCCCGGCCGCGGTCCACCGAGCCGATGGTCTTGGTGAGTACGACCTCGAAGTTGGCCAGCTTGCTGTCGACGTAGTCGTCGGCTTCGGCGCGGATCTCCTCGGCCTCCTGGCGGGCCTCCCTCAGGATCCGGTCGGCCTCCTCCTGGGACTGCCGGGCCACCTCGGTGCCGGAGATCAGGGAGGTGCGCTGGGCGTGGGCGGCCTCGATGATCCGCTCGGCCTCCCGGCGGGCCTCCTCGACCATCTGGTCACGCCCGCCGATCAGCTCCTGGGCATGGGCCAGGGAGTCCGGGAGCGCTGTCCGCACCTCTTCGAGCATGGCGAGCAGCTCCGCGCGGTTGACCACGCACGAGGCCGACATGGGCATGGACCGGGCGCTGCCGACGGCCTCGACGATCTCGTCGAGCTTCTTCTGCACGTCCACTGTGAGTGCTCGCAGACTGATCGGATGCGGATGGACACGAACGGGGACGACTGTACGGCCAGCGGGCGCCCGCCGGACACCCGCTGATGCCCCGTCAGCTGCTACTTCCGCCCGAGCCGGTCGGTCAGGGCCTCAAGGACCAGCGGGGGCACCAGGTGGGAGACGTCGCCGCCCCAGGCCGCGACCTCCTTGACCAGGCTGGAGGAGAGGAAGCTGTAGGTGGGATTGGTGGGGACGAACAGCGTCTCCACCCCCGACAGGCCGTTGTTCATCTGCGCCATCTGCAACTCGTAGTCGAAGTCGCTGACGGCCCGCAGCCCCTTGACGATCGCGGGGATCTCACGCTGCTTGCAGAAATCGACCAACAGACCGTGGAACGCCTCCACCGAGACGTTTCCGTACTCCGCGGTGGTCTGGCGGAGGAGGTCCATGCGCTCCTCCACCGTGAACAGGCCCTGCTTGGACTTGTTGATCATCACGGCGACGTACACCTCGTCGTACAGCTTCGAGGCACGGCCGATGATGTCGAGGTGTCCGTTGGTGACGGGGTCGAAGGACCCCGGACAGACTGCGCGGCGCAACAGTGGTTCCTCGCTCTCGGGTCCGGTCATGACGCGTTGTCGCACGTCGAGGCGGCGCGACCGTACCAAAGCGTGCCCTCGCCGTAGCGACGGGCCCGCAGTCCCTCGTAACCGTCCGGCCACCCGAACTCCCCGCCTCGTGTGCTCCGCTCCACGGTGGCCAGCGCATCGGGCACGAGCCAGCCTTTACGGAGGAGTGTGAGCAGGATCTCCCGGAGATCGTCGTCGGTCACGGCGTACGGCGGGTCCAGGAAGACCACGTCGTACGGGCCGGTGGCGGGCGCCGGTCCGGCCAGGGCCTGTTCGGCCTTCGCGGTGCGCAGCTCGGCCCCGGGCAGGGCGAGTGCGCGGATGTTCTCCCGGATGGTGCGGGCCGCGCGCGGGTCGGACTCCACCAGCAGCACATGGGCCGCGCCCCGGGACAGCGCCTCCAGGCCGACCGCGCCCGAACCGCCGTACAGATCCAGGACCCGGGCGCCGTCGAGGGAGCCGAGCAGCGACTCCCAGGTGGAGAACAGGCCCTCGCGCGCCCGGTCCGAGGTGGGTCGGGTGCCGTTTCCGGGGGGCACGGCCAGCCGTCGGCCGCCGGCCGCTCCGGCGATCACGCGGGTCATGGGTGAGGCAGTCCTTCGCGGTGGTCGGGGCAGCGGCGGGCCGTGCGGTCACGGACCGCCGCCCCTCCACGATATGGCGTCCCACGCCGCCGGAGGCCGCCGAGTGCCCGGCCGGCCGCCCCCGCCGGGCCGGACCGGCCCCTGTCAGCCCTTGTCGAGGAACTCCTCGCGCTCCTCGTCCAGCAGGGCGTCCAGCGCGGTGCGCAGCTCCGGATAGCCAGTCAGCTCCGGATCGGCCGCGACGACGGCGGTGGCCTCCTCCCGCGCGGCGGCGATGACTTCCTCGTCGTCGATGACCGCGAGCACCCGCAGCGAGGAACGGGCCCCGGACTGGGCCTGGCCGAGCACATCGCCCTCGCGGCGCTGCTCCAGGTCGATCCGGGAGAGCTCGAAGCCGTCCAGGGTGGCGGCGACCGCGCCGAGCCGCGTCCGCGCGGGGCTGGCCTCGGGCATCTCGGTGACCAGCAGACACAGCCCGGGGGCGGAGCCACGGCCGACCCGGCCGCGCAGCTGGTGCAGCTGGGAGACGCCGAACCGGTCGGCGTCCATGATCACCATGGCGGTGGCGTTGGGGACGTTGACGCCGACCTCGATCACGGTGGTGGCCACCAGGACGTCGACCGCGCCCGCGGCGAAGCGGCGCATCACGTCGTCCTTGGCCTCCGGCTGCATCCGGCCGTGCAGCACCTCCACCCGCAGATCGCTCAATGGGCCCTTGGTGAGCTGCTCGGCGATCTCGAGCACGGCCAGCGGGGGCCGCTTCTCGGCTTCGTCCCCCTCGTCACCGGACTTCTTCTGCTTCGCGGCCCTGGCCTCGTCCTCCTCGTCCCCGATGCGCGGGCAGACCACATACGCCTGGTGTCCGCCCGCCACCTCCTCGCGCACCCGCTCCCAGGCACGGGCCAGGAAGTGCGGTTTGTCCTTCGCGGGCACCACATGGGAGGCGATCGGGGAACGCCCGGCGGGCAGCTGGTCCAGGACGGAGGTCTCCAGATCGCCGAAGACGGTCATGGCCACGGTGCGCGGGATGGGGGTGGCCGTCATCACCAGCAGATGCGGGGGCTGTGTGCCCTTGGAGCGCAGGGCGTCCCGCTGCTCGACACCGAAGCGGTGCTGCTCGTCGACGACCACCAGACCCAGATCGTGGAACCGGACCTTGTCCTCGATCAGCGCATGGGTGCCGATCACGATCCCGGCCTCGCCGGTGACCAGATCCAGCAGCGCCTGACGGCGGGCCGCGGCGCCCATGGAGCCGGTGAGCAGCACCACCTTGGTGCCCTGCTCGGCGCCGCCCAGCATGCCCCCCTCGGCCAGCTCGCCCATCATCTCGGTGATCGAGCGGTGGTGCTGCTGGGCGAGCACCTCGGTGGGCGCGAGCATCGCCGCCTGTCCCCCGGCGTCCACCACACCGAGCATCGCCCGCAGCGCGACCATGGTCTTGCCTGAGCCGACCTCGCCCTGGAGCAGCCGGTGCATGGGGTGTTCGGCGGCGAGGTCGGCGAAGATCTGCTCGCTGACCCGGCGCTGGCCGTCGGTGAGGGTGAACGGCAGCCGGGTGTCGAAGGCGGCGAGCAGGCCGTCCTGGACGGGGTGGCGCGGGACGGCGGGCAGCTGGGCGTCGGCCCGGCGGCGGCGGGCCAGCGCGACCTGGAGGACAAATGCCTCGTCCCACTTGAGGCGGTCCTTGGCGGCGGCGATGTCCGCCTTGGTTCGCGGCCGGTGGATCTTGCGCAGCGCCTCGGGCAGGGTGGTGAGACCCCGACCCTTCCGCAGGGCGTCGGGCAGCGGGTCCACCAGATCGGCCAGGACGGCGTCCTCGGCGCCCGACGGGCCCAGGACGGTGTCCACGGCCTGCTGGATCTGCCAGGACTCCATCTGCTTGCACGCCGGATACAGCGGCAGCAGCTGATTGGCGAACGCCTCGACGGCGTCCGCGCCACTCTGGGCGCCCAGGGTCTTGAACTCGGGATGGGCCAGCTGGCGCTTGTGGTTGAAGACCGTGACCTTGCCCGCGAACATGGCGCGGGCCCCGGGGACCAGCTGGGCGCGGGGCTTGTGGACGCCCTTGCCGAAGAAGACGAGCTGGAGACGGCCGCTGCCGTCGGTGATGGTGACCTCGAGGCGCTGTCCGCGGCCTCCGTTGAACTTCAGCACGCGGGCGTCCGCGACCTGCGCGACGACGGTCACATGCTCGTCCAGCGGGAGATCGGACAGCCGGGTCAGCTCACCGCGCTCCGCGTACCGCCGGGGGTAGTGGTGGAGCAGATCGCCGACGGTGTGCAGGCCGAGGTGCTCGGCCATCACCTTCGCGGTGTTGCCGCCGAGGACCTTCTTCAGGGGTTCTTCGAGCACGGGCACGCAGTCCATTGCACACCACGGCACCGACAGACGGGGGCAGGCGGCGGGGTTGTTCAAGCCCCGGGGGGAGTCATTCGACGCCTATGATCAGCGGCACGGAGGGCTGGCCGCCCCGGTAGATCACCGTGTCGACGGCGAAGTGCCCCTCCCGCACATGCCGTTCCAGCCGCTCGGCGAGGGCCTCGGGCAGCTCCTCGCCCAGCACCAGGGTGACCATCTCGCCGCCCGCGGCCAGCATCCGGTCCAGCACGGTCTCGGCGGTGGCGGCCAGTTCGGAGCCGATCACCGCCACATCGCCGTCGATCAGCCCCAGGACGTCCCCGGCCTGGCACACCCCGGCCATGGTCCAGGACTGGCGCTCGGCGACGGCCAGTTCGGCGTAGCGGGTGGCGCCCGCGGCGGAGGTCATGGCGACGACGTCCTCGTCGAAACTGCGACCGGGCTCGTGGACGGCGAGCGCGGCGATGCCCTGGACCGCGGAGCGGGTGGGGATGACGGCGACCCGTACACCCTCGGCGCGGGCCTGCGCCGCGGCGGCCGCCGCGGGGTGGCGCAGCTCGGCGTCGTTGGGCAGCAGCACGACCTCGCGGGCGTGGGCCCGCCGGACCGCCTCGGCCAGCTCGCCGCTGGCGGGCGGCTCCCCCGGGCGCGTGGTGACCACGGTGGCCCCGGCCTCGGCGCACAGGGCGGCGATCCCGTCGCCGGGGACGACGGCGACCACCGCGCGGGGCGCGAGCGGGGTGCCGGACGGCTCGTGGTCGGCCTCCTCGGGCCGCCGCCCGCCGGTGTCCGCGGCCGGATGGTCCGGATGTCCGGCGGCGCCGAAGTGGGTGATGCGGATCCGGTACGGCCGTCCGGCCTGGATGCCCGCCTCGACGGCCGCGCCCGCGTCGTCCACATGGACGTGGACGTTCCAGAGTCCCTCGCCGCCGACGACCACCAGGGAGTCACCGAGCGCGTCCAGCCGCTCACGCAGCCGGGTCACGGCCGTCTCGTCCGCCTCCAGCAGATAGATCACCTCGTAGCCGGGCCCGCCGGAGGGGGCTGTCCCGGCGGCGCAGTCCCCGGACTCAGGGATCCTCTGGGACTCGGCGGGTGCGGGGTCGGCGGTGCGGGGGCGTCCCGGGGCGGCGGGAGCCTCCGGGGCCTCGCCCGACAGTGCCTCGGCCAGCCCGCCCAGTACGGTCACCAGGCCGTAGCCACCCGCGTCGACGACGCCCGCGCGGGCGAGCGCGTCGAGTTGTCCGGGGGTGGCCTGGAGCGCCGTGCGCGCCCCCTCGTACGCCGCCCGCGCCACCGTGCCGATGTCGCCGTTGGTCCGCTCCGCGCCCTCGGCGGCGGCCACGGCGACGGTCAGGACGGTGCCCTCGACCGGGTGCGCGACGGCCAGATAGGCAAGGTCGACCGCGCGGCGCAGGGCCCGCCGCAGCCCGTCGGCCTCCTCGGCGTCGTTGACCTCACCGGCTTCATCGCTCCGGCCCGCCGGGCCCGCGACACCGCCCGGTCCGCCGTCGGCCAGCACGTCGGCCATCCCGCGCAGCAGCTGCGCCAGGATGGTGCCGGAGTTGCCCCGCGCGCCGATCAGGGCGCCGTGGGCCATGGCGCGCACCACATCGGCGAGGGTGGGGCGGGAGACGGCGACCGAGGCGGCGTGGCCGTCGAAGGCGGCGTCCACGGCGCGGGCGGCGGATTCGACGGTCAGATACAGATTGGTGCCGGTGTCCCCGTCCGCGACCGGGTAGACGTTGATCGCGTCGATCTCCTCGCGGGCCCGGCCCAGCGCGTCCAGCGCCAGCCCGCACCAGGTCCGTACCGCATCGGCGTCGAGCGTGTGCGGCACGTACGTACTCCTCGGGAGGGCTGAGGCGGGGTCGGTCATCGGGTCATCGCAGGGTAGTCGCCGCCCTCGGCGGGTGCCGGGGCAGCCATGATAGTTTCGTTGTACGGGAGTGGCCGTTGTATGCTGCTCCGGTTGCCCGATGAGAATCGGGCCATTCCCCCAGGCGCCGCCGGTCTCCCAGGATCTTGGCAACGTCCGGGGTTCCCGTAAGTGTCTGTCTCCTCGCGAGAAGCGAGGCTGACCCGTCTTTGGAGTAACCCGTGGCTGCCAACTGCGACGTCTGCGGCAAGGGGCCGGGCTTCGGCAACAACATCTCGCACTCGCACCGCCGCACCCGCCGTCGTTGGAACCCCAACATCCAGACGGTGCGCGCTGTGGTCGGTCGTACCCCGAAGCGGCTCAACGTCTGCACCTCGTGCATCAAGGCCGGCAAGGTCTCGCGCTAGGCGCACGGCCTCCCCGCTCACGCGGGATCCGGTGCTCAGGGCCGGTCCACCGATGACGTGGACCGGCCTTTTCGCGTGCCCTCACGCGGTTTTCCGGACTCGGTTCACAGCCAGCCGTGGTCGACCGGGCCGATGCCCCCGCCCAGCGGGAAGCCCTCGGCGATGGCGCCGGTGACATAACTCTTGGCGGCCGTGACGGCCCGCGGGACGTCGTATCCGCCTGCCAGGAAGGTGGCGACGGCCGAGGCGAGGGTGCAGCCCGTGCCGTGCGTATGGCGGTTGTCGTAGCGCGGCGCGCGCAGCCAGTGCTCCTCGGTGCCGTCGGTGAGCAGATCCACCGCGTCGCCCGCCAGATGACCGCCCTTGATCAGCGCCCAGCGCGGGCCGAGGGCCAGCACCGCCCCGGCCGCCCGCCGCAGATCGTCCTCCGACTCCACCTGGACGCCGGTGAGCTGGCCGACCTCGTCCAGGTTGGGGGTGGCCACCGTGGCGATCGGCAGCAGCTTGGTACGGACCGCGTCGAGCGCGTCGGTGGCCAGCAGCGCGTCACCGTGCTTGGAGACGCCGACCGGGTCGACAACAATCGGAACAGCGAGCTCCGCCAGCAGCGCGGCGACGGTCTCGACCAGTCCGGCCGTGGCCAGCATGCCGGTCTTGACCGCCTGGACACCGATGTCGTCGACGACGCTGCGGAACTGGGCCCGGACGGCGTCGGTGGGCAGTTCCCAGGCGCCCTGCACACCCAGCGAGTTCTGAGCGGTCACCGCGGTGATCACACTCATCCCGTGGGCGCCCAGGGCCAGCATCGTCTTCAGATCGGCCTGAATACCCGCGCCGCCGCCGGAGTCCGACCCGGCGACGGTGAGCACACGGGCGGGCGCCGCGCCGGTGCGCGCTATCCGAGAAGGGCGAGCGGGAGGCCGGGGACCGGAGGAGAGCGACATACGGCCGAATCTACTCGGCGCCCTCGTCGTCCCCGAAGTGGTCCCATCCCGCGTGCAGCCACGGGGCGCCGTCCACCGTGACCTGGGGCAGGGCCGAGGGGTTGAGCACCTCGCCGATCACCTTCCAGCGGGCGGGCAGTTTCACATCCGGCGGGAAGGTGGCCACGATCGCGTGGTCCTCTCCCCCGTTGAGCACCCACTGCAACGGATCGACGCCCACGGCCTGTCCGATGTCCGACATCTGCGAGGGGATGTCGATGTCCCCCGAGCGCAGATCGATCCGGACCCCACTGGCCTCGGCGATATGCCCGAGGTCGGCGACCAGGCCGTCGCTCACATCGGTCATGGCGGTGGCGCCGAGCCCGGCCGCGGCGGGGCCCGCGTGGTACGGCGGCTCCGGACGCCGGTGTGCCTCGACGAACGCGCGCGGTGAGCGGAAACCGCGCGAGAGCACCGCATGTCCGGCCGCGGACCAGCCCAGCCAGCCGGTGACCGCGACAACGTCGCCCGGCTGGGCACCGGATCGGGTGACCGGCTCGTGGTTGCGCAGGTCACCCAGGGCGGTGATCGCGACAGTGATGGTGTCACCGCGCACCACATCGCCACCGGCCACCGCCGCGCCCGCCACCTGGCATTCGTCGCGGATGCCGTCCATCAGCTCGGTCGGCCAGGTCACCGGCAGATCGGCCGGCACCACCAGACCGAGCAGCAGCGCCGTGGGCACCGCGCCCATCGCCGCGATATCGGCCAGATTCTGGGCCGCGGCCTTGCGGCCCACGTCGTAGGCGGTGGACCAGTCCCGGCGGAAGTGGCTGCCCTCCAGTAGCACATCGGTGCTCGCCACCACCCTCCGGTCGGGTGCCGCCACAACCGCGGCGTCGTCACCGGGCCCCAGCTTCACCGCCGGGGTGGTGGTGAGCCGTGAAGTGAGCTCCCTGATGAGCCCGAACTCCCCCAACTCGCCCACGGTGCCCTTCATCCCATTGCCCCTTCGTGCTGATGGCTCGTTGCCCGCCGCGCCGCGCATCGAGCGCGGGTCTCCCCGTGCCGCCTGGCGACGCGGTACCGTGGCGTCCCTTCTCCCCACATGATCCTCGTAGCCGCCCTGGAGGTTCCGTGGTACAGGCGTACATCCTGATCCAGACCGAGGTCGGCAAGGCGTCGACCGTCGCCGACGTCATCGCCAAACTGCCGGGAGTGATACAGGCCGAGGACGTCACCGGGCCGTACGACGTGATCGTGCGTGCCCAGGCCGACACGGTCGATGAACTGGGCCGCATGGTGGTCGCCAAGGTCCAGCAAGTGGAGGGCATCACGCGAACCCTCACCTGCCCCGTGGTCCATCTGTAGCCCCCCGTATGCTCGAGCGGTGAGTTCCGCACACCGTAGTTCCACGCGAAAGATCGCTCCGCTGGCCGCCGCAGCGGCCTTGGTTCTGTTCTCGGTGGCCGGCTGCTCGTTCACCGAAGATTCCGACGACTCCGCGGCACTGGCGGTTCCCAAGCCGACGAAGCAGGCTGCCGCGTTGTGCCGGGCACTGCACAAGGAGCTTCCCGGCACCGTGAACGGGCTGAAGCGGCGTGAGCCCGAACCCGCTTCGGAATTCACCGCCGTCTGGGGCGACCCCGCAGTGAGCTTGCGCTGCGGGGTCCCCCGGCCGGCCGCCATGGCGGCCTCGACCCGCTCCGCCGGTGTCAACGGCGTCGAGTGGCTGCCCGAGAAGCGGGACGATGGCTACCGCTTCACCACCGTACTGCGCCGGGCGTATGTCGAGGTGACCGTGCCGAAGAAGTACGCGCCCGAGGTCGACCCGCTGGTCGACCTCGCGAGCGCCGTCAAGAAGACCGTGCCCGAGGGCGTGGCCTAGGCCCTGTCCGGTGGATCTTATCGGGCCCGCGACGCCTGGCACCGCACCTCGCCGCGTTGTCGAAAGTCGCCCGAGTACGCCCAGTACGAGGGCGATCCTCCGCCTTGCGATCCACGGCACCAGAAGCCGCGGGCTGCTCCTCAAAGACCCACCGGACAGGGCCTGGGCGGCTAGCGCAGCCCCGTGGAGCGGCGCAGCGCGGCCTGGATCAGCCGGTCGACCAGCTCCGGGTAGCTGATGCCGCTCTCCTGCCACATACGCGGGTACATCGAGATCGGGGTGAACCCGGGCATGGTGTTCACCTCATTGATCACGAACTCGCCGTTGTCCAGCAGGAAGAAGTCGGCGCGCACCAGGCCCTCGCAGGACACCGCCTCGAACGCCCGCACCGCGAGCTCCTGGACCCGCCGGGTCTCCTCCTCGGTGAGCGGTGCGGGCACCACGCCGTCGGCCGAGTCGATGTACTTGGCCTCGAAGTCGTAGAAGTCGTGGGCGGAGACCGGCGGGATCTCGGCGGGCACGCTGGCGCGCGGGCCGTCCTCGAACTCCAGCACTCCGCATTCGATCTCGCGGCCGCGCAGCAGCGCCTCCACGATGACCTTGGGGTCGTGGGCCCGTGCCTCCTCGACCGCGGCGTCCAGCCCGGCGGCGTCGTCGACCTTGGTGATGCCGATGGACGAACCGGCGCGGGCGGGCTTCACGAAGACCGGCCAGCCGTGCTCCTCGGCGAAGTCCACGATCTTGCGGCGGGCGGCGGAGGGGTCCTTCTCCCACTCACGGGCGCGGATCACCTCGTACGGGCCGACCGGCAGCCCGAAGGAGACGAACACCCGCTTCATGTACTCCTTGTCCATGCCGACGGCGGAGGCGAGCACACCCGCGCCCACATAGGGCACCCCGGACAGCTCCAGCAGCCCCTGGAGGGTGCCGTCCTCGCCGTACGGGCCGTGCAGCATGGGGAAGACCACGTCGACGTCGCCCAGCACCTTGGGCACCGAGCCGGGCTCGCTGTAGACGACCTCACGGCTGCCCGGGTCGACGGGGAGCACGACCGAGCCTTCCGTGGACTCGGCGAGCCCCGCGACGGTCGGCAGCTCGCGGTTGGCGATGGCCATCCGCTCGGGCTCGTCGGCGGTCAGGGCCCAACGGCCGTCCGAGGTGATGCCGATCGGCAGCACGTCGTACTTCTCGCGGTCGATCGCCCGCAGCACGGCGCCCGCGGTGACCACGGAGATGGCGTGCTCGGAGCTGCGCCCGCCGAAGACGACGGCGACGCGCGGCTTCCGCGGCTCGCCTTCGGAGGAGGCCGGGACAGGGCGTGAGGAGGGGGTCTGGCTGCTCATATCGCGTTGAGGTTACCTTGCGGTTCCGATGTCGTCAGTGCCGCTCGGCCTTGGCGCTGCGCGACATCAGCTCTTTGAGTGCGACCAGCGGCTGTTTGCCGTCGTGCACGATGCCGACCACGGTCTCGGTGATGGGCATGTCGACGTCGTGGCGCCGGGCGAGATCGAGCACGGACTCGCACGACTTGACGCCCTCCGCGGTCTGCCGGGTGACCGCGATGGTCTCCTCCAGCGTCATCCCGCGGCCCAGGTTGGTGCCGAAGGTGTGGTTGCGCGAGAGTGGGGAGGAACAGGTGGCGACGAGGTCGCCCAGGCCCGCCAGGCCCGCGAAGGTGTGCGCGTCGGCGCCCATCGCCAGACCCAGCCGGGTCGTTTCGGCCAGTCCGCGGGTGATCAGCGACGCCTTGGCGTTGTCGCCCAGGCCCATGCCGTCGGCGATGCCCACAGCCAGCGCGATCACGTTCTTCACGGCGCCGCCCAGCTCGCAGCCGACCACGTCGGTGTTGGTGTAGGGGCGGAAGTACGGGGTGTGGCAGGCGGTCTGGAGGCGGCGGGCGGCACCCTCGTCGCGGCAGGCCACGACGGACGCGGCGGGCTGCCGGGCGGCGATCTCCCGGGCCAGGTTGGGGCCGGTGAGCACGGCCACCCGCGCGGCCACATCGGTGCCGGGCGACGCCTTGCCGACGACTTCCTCGATGACCTCGCTCATCCGCTTGGCGGTGCCGAGTTCGACGCCCTTCATCAGGGAGACCAGCACGGTGTCGGCGGGCAGCAGCGGCGCCCATCCGGCGAGGTTGTCGCGCAGCGTCTGGGAGGGCACCGCGAGGACGGTGAACTCGGCGTCCCGGGCGGCCTCGGCCGGGTCGGTGGTGGCGCGCACCGCGCGCGGGAGTTCGGTGCCGGGGAGATAGTCGGGGTTGGTACGGCCGGTGTTGATGGCCTCCACCAGCTCCGCGCGGCGGCCCCACAGCGTCACCTCGCAGCCGGCGTCGGCGAGCACCATCGCGAACGCGGTGCCCCAGGAGCCGGTGCCGAAGACGGCGCAGCGCGTCACTTGCTCTCCTCCTCGGCCACGGGCCGCGGCTGGTCGGCGACGTGCGGCCGGGCGGCCGGGATGTCCTTCGCGCGGACGGGCACGGGCTCTCCGCGCACCTCGGCGAGCAGGTCGGTGATGGCGTCCATGATGGTGTCGGTGGCGGCCCGCAGCACCTCGGCGGTGGGCTCCTGGCCGTAGTACGCGGACAGGTCCACCGGCGGTCCGGCGTGCACCTTGAGGGTCTTGCGGGGGAAGAGGCGGACCTTCTTCTCCTTCGCGTACGGCGGGACGGCCTCGTTGGCGCCCCACTGGGCGACGGGAATGACGGGCGCCTTGGTGAGCAGCGCGACGCGGGCCGCGCCGGTCTTGCCCCGCATCGGCCACATCTCCGGGTCTCGGGTGAGGGTGCCCTCGGGGTAGAACGCCACGCACTCGCCCTTGTTGATGGCGTCCACGGCGGCCCGGAAGGCGTTGGCCGCGTCGGTGGACTCGCGGTAGACCGGGATCTGGCCGGTGCCGCGCAGGAAGGTTCCGACAAAGCTGCCCTTGAAGAGCGCGGCCTTGGCGAGGAAGCGCGGCACTCGTCCGGTGTTGTATTGGAAGTGCGCGTAGGAGAGCGGGTCGAGATACGAGTTGTGGTTGATCGCGGTGATAAATCCACCGTCGGCGGGAATGTGCTCCATTCCGTGCCAGTCCCGCTTGAACAGAACCACCAGCGGCGGTTTGACCAAGACCGCTGCCATGCGGTACCAGATGCCGATTCTGCGGCCGGACACTCGGAACATCCTCCTCTTTGACCCTGCTGACCTGCTGGCTTACTGCCGTCCGGGCAGCCGCACAAGTGTCGCTCCAGGTACCCGGTCTGTCGAGGACACCGTAACCCCGCACGTCCCGGACGAGGCCGACAGCGGGTGAGAATGAGGCCCGTGGGAACAAAGGGAGCCCGTGTGGCGTGGACGCTGGTGGTGCCGCTGAAACCCCTGGCACGGGCCAAGAGCCGGCTCGCCGAGGCCGCCGGTGATGAGCTGCGGCCGGGGCTGGCGCTGGCGTTCGCACTGGACACGGTGGCGGCGGCGCTGGCGGCCAGGCTGGTGCGGGAGGTGACCGTGGTCACCGACGACCCGCTCGCCGGACGTGAGCTGTCGGCGCTCGGGGCCCGGATCCTGCCCGACCCGCCGGGAAGCGGGCTCAACGCGGCGCTCGCACACGGCGCCCACGCCGTCCGGGAGGAACGTCCAGGAGCCGCCGTAGCGGCCCTGAACGCCGATCTCCCGGCCTTGCGGCCCGCGGAGCTCGACGAGGTACTCGGCATCGCTTCCGGGCTGCCACGGGCCTTTCTGGCGGATGCGGCGGGGGTGGGCACGACCCTGCTCTCGGCGGCGCCGGGCACCGGGCTCGCCCCGGCCTTCGGCGGGCCCTCCCGGGCCCGGCACCGGGAGTCGGGGGCGCGGGAGATCGAACTGGCCGGTGTGGACTCGGTACGGCGCGATGTGGACACCGGCGAGGACTTGCGCGCGGCACTGCTCCTCGGCGTGGGTCCGCACACCGCCCGCCGCTTGGGCCCGGTGGCCGCGTACGGCCCGGAACCGGGGCCCGTTCCCGCGTCCGGGGGCCGGCCGCCCGTGCCGGAACGGACCTGCGGCGAGAGCTAGGGTGGCGGTCATGCAGGGAACCGCGTACACCTACGACCCCGAGACCCGCGCCGGAAGTGTGCTGCTCGACGACGGCACTCCGGTGCCCTTCGACGCGGCGGCCTTCGACGCCGGGGGGCTGCGGATGCTGCGCCCGGGGCAGCGGGTGCGGATCGAGGTGGCGGGCGAGGGCGAGGACCGCCGCGTGGTCCTCGTGACCCTGCAAACGTTCTGAACGCTCTGGGAACGCCGCGGGCCGGGCTCCCCGAGGGAGCCCGGCCCGGCGCGTGACGGTGCGGCGGTGCGCCGCTGACTAGCGCTTCCTGGCGGTCGTCTTCTTGGCGGTCTTGCGCGCTGCGGTCTTGCGCGCGGGGGCCTTCTTCGCCGTGGCCTTCTTGGCCGTGGTCTTCTTGGCCGCCGCCTTCTTGGCCGTGGTCTTCTTCGCCGCCGCCTTCTTGGCCACGGCCTTCTTCGCCGGAGCCTTCTTGGCCACGGCCTTCTTCGCGGTGGTCTTCTTCGCCGCCTTCTTGGCCGCGGCCTTCTTCGCGGCGACCTGGAGGCTGCCCTTGGGAGCCTTCTTCACGGCGACCTCGCCACCGCGCGGAAGCTTCTTCGAGCCGCTCACCAGGTCCTTGAAGCCCTGACCCGCGCGGAAGCGGGGCACAGAGGTCTTCTTGACCCGGACCCGCTCCCCGGTCTGCGGGTTCCGGGCGTACCGGGCAGGACGCTCCACCTTCTCGAACGAGCCGAATCCAGTGACCGAAACTCGATCCCCGCCGACGACCGCGCGGACGATGGCGTCCAGGACCGCGTCGACTGCGTCGGCGGCCTGCTGCCGTCCGCCGACCTTGTCTGCAATCGCTTCTACGAGCTGCGCCTTGTTCACGTCTTCCCCTTCGGAGACATTGCCAGAACGAATCTGTTCAGGCTTTTTCGCACGTTAGGCAGATATATACCGCAAATCAAACACGAAACGGGCTAATCACCCTTGTGCCGCAACGCACTCGATCGTCACGGACTTCCGTCGGAGTCGGGATCTTCGGGGAAACGCCCCTCGTCGAGGTCGTTCATCAACCGCTCCAGACGCCTTGCCGCGTCTGCGAGATCGTGTTTCGCCGCTGACGTGATGACCAGCAGCTTCCGGGACAGCGCCATCCGTACGCCCTCCGGGACTTGCAGTGTGCGCACCCTTGTGTGCGCTTCCTTGAGCCGGGCGGCGACAAGACCGTAGAGCTCGAGTTGGCCGTCGCGTTCCATGCACTGATTGTGCCATCTGAGGCGAGTTGTCGCTTCATGGGGCCTCAACATGACGATGCGCCGCCAGTCCGAGGACTGGCGGCGCATCATGCCAAACCTGCTCTGTACAGGGAGAACCGGGGGGTCAGGCGTCCACCGTACGGGGCTTGAAAGAAGGACGACGTGCCTCGTACTCGGCGATGTCGGCCTCCTCCCTGAGGGTGAGACTGATGTCGTCCAGCCCCTCCAGCAGTCGCCAGCGAGCGTTCTCGTCAAGCTCAAAATCAGCCGTGATGCCCTCGGCACGCACCTGGCGGTCGACGAGGTCCACCGTGACCTCCACTGCCGGGTCGGACTCCACCAGCTGCCACAGCCGGTCCACGGTCTCCTGCGGCAGCACCACGGTCAGCAGGCCGTTCTTGAGGGAGTTGCCGCGGAAGATGTCGGCGAAGCGGGACGAGACGACGGCCTTGAAGCCGTAGTTCTGCAACGCCCACACCGCATGCTCACGCGAGGAGCCGGTACCGAAGTCCGGACCGGCCACCAGGACGGTCCCGCCCTTGTACTCGGGGCGGTTGAGCACGAACTCCGAGTCCTTGCGCCATGCCTCGAACAGCCCGTCCTCGAAGCCGTCGCGGGTGACCTTCTTGAGCCAGTGCGCGGGAATGATCTGGTCGGTGTCGACATTGCTGCGGCGCAGCGGGACGGCCCGGCCGGTGTGCGTGGTGAATGCTTCCATGACTGCTCAGGCCCCCACGGGAACGGTTGCGTCGACGTCGGACAGATCGGCGGGCGAGGCCAGGTGGCCCAGCACCGCGGTGGCGGCAGCCACCTGCGGCGAGACCAGATGCGTACGGCCGCCCTTGCCCTGCCTGCCCTCGAAGTTGCGGTTGGAGGTGGACGCCGACCGCTCGCCGGGCGCGAGCTGGTCGGGGTTCATGCCCAGACACATCGAGCAGCCCGCGTGGCGCCACTCGGCACCGGCCGCGGTGAACACCTTGTCCAGCCCCTCCTCGACGGCCTGGAGCGCGACCCGCACCGAGCCGGGGACCACCAGCATCCGCACCCCGTCGGCGACCGAACGGCCCTGGAGAACCGAGGCGGCGGAGCGCAGGTCCTCGATGCGGCCGTTGGTGCAGGAGCCGACGAAAACGGTGTCGACCGCGATGTCGCGCAATGGCTGACCGGCCGTCAGACCCATGTACTCCAAAGCCTTCTCGGCGGCCAGCTTCTCGCTCGCGTCCTCGAAGGAGGCGGGGTCGGGTACCGAGGCCGACAGGGGCGCGCCCTGGCCGGGGTTGGTGCCCCAGGTGACGAACGGGGCCAGTGCGGAAGCGTCGATGACGACCTCGCGGTCGAAGACGGCGTCGTCGTCAGTGCGCAGGGTGCGCCAGTACGCGACGGCCGCGTCCCAGTCGGCGTCCTGGGGGGCGTGCGGACGGCCCTCCAGATAGCGGAACGTGGTCTCGTCCGGCGCGATCATGCCCGCGCGGGCGCCCGCCTCGATGGACATGTTGCACACGGTCATCCGGGCCTCCATCGAGAGCTTCTCGATGGCGGAGCCGCGGTATTCGATCACATAGCCCTGACCGCCGCCGGTGCCGATCCTGGCGATGATCGCCAGGATCAGGTCCTTGGCGGTGACACCCTCGGGCAGTTCGCCCTCGACGGTGATCGCCATGGTCTTGAACGGCGCCAGCGGCAGCGTCTGGGTGGCCAGTACATGCTCGACCTGGCTGGTGCCGATGCCGAACGCGAGCGCGCCGAACGCGCCGTGGGTGGAGGTGTGACTGTCACCGCAGACCACAGTAGTGCCGGGCTGGGTCAGTCCCAGCTGCGGTCCCACTACGTGGACAACGCCCTGCTCGACATCGCCGAGCGGATGCAGCCGTACGCCGAACTCCGCGCAGTTCTTGCGCAGCGTCTCCAACTGGGCGCGAGAGACCGGGTCGGCGATCGGCTTGTCGATGTCGAGGGTCGGGGTGTTGTGATCCTCGGTGGCGATGGTGAGGTCGGTGCGACGGACCCGGCGTCCGGCCTTGCGCAGGCCGTCGAACGCCTGCGGGCTGGTCACCTCGTGCAGCAGATGCAGATCGATGAAGAGGAGGTCGGGCTCGCCATCGGCGTGCCGGACGACATGGTCGTCCCAGACCTTCTCCGCGAGTGTCCGTCCCATCGCTTTCCCTCCGGCCGGCGTCGCTGCGCGGCCCTGCCTCGTAGCGGGTGCGTGCCCTGGTCCGCGGGCCCGCCATTCCAGAGTGGCGGGTCTTCCGGAAAATTGAACTTGCGTTTCACAGTGTGAGACGCGAGTATCGTTGCATGGACAACTCTAGTGGCGTCGGCGTTCTCGACAAGGCGGCTCTGGTTCTGAGCGCTCTGGAGTCCGGTCCGGCCACCCTCGCCGGGCTGGTCGGGGCGACGGGCCTCGCGCGCCCCACGGCACACCGGCTGGCGGTGGCACTCGAGCACCACCGGATGGTGGCGCGCGATATGCAGGGCCGTTTCATCCTCGGTCCGCGCCTGGCCGAGCTGGCCGCGGCGGCGGGCGAGGACCGGCTGCTCGCGACGGCCGGGCCGGTGCTCACCCACCTACGGGATGTGACGGGCGAGAGCGCCCAGCTCTACCGGCGCCAGGGCGATATGCGGATCTGTGTGGCGGCAGCGGAGCGGCTGTCCGGACTGCGGGACACCGTGCCGGTCGGCTCCACACTACCCATGAAGGCCGGCTCGGCCGCCCAGGTGCTGATGGCCTGGGAGGAGCCGGAGCGGCTGCACCGCGGGCTCCAGGGGGCCCGCTTCACGGCCACGGCCCTGTCGGGCGTACGGCGGCGGGGCTGGGCGCAGTCGATCGGCGAGCGGGAGCCGGGCGTCGCATCGGTCTCCGCGCCGGTGCGCGGACCCTCCAACCGCGTGGTCGCCGCCGTCTCGGTCTCTGGGCCGATCGAGCGGCTGACCCGGCACCCGGGCCGGATGCACGCCCAGGCCGTCATCGACGCCGCCGGCCGGCTCACCGACGCCCTGCGCCGGGGCAACTGACCGCCTCCGTCGAGGGCTCGGTCCGCCTCCGGGGCGCCGAAGCCCCTGTCGACGGTCGACCGTGCTCGGCGCCCCACGCGGCAAAGCCGTATGCGCCCGGAAACGGGAAGGTGTCGACGGGCCTCAGGCGCTCTTCAGTGACAGCCGGTCGGCCGCGCGGTCCCCGCGGCGGCCGACCGGAGCCACCCCGGTGGCCTGCCCCAGGCCGAATTCCGGCATGTTGATGTACACCGACTCATAGGCACCGGCCGGGACCACATAGGTCTCGTGCCAGAAGCCGACCTTGCCCCTGCCCTCCCGGATCCGGCGGTTGAACGCCGCCCAGGCGGGGCGATGCTGCTTGTCCTGGGCGACGGAGTACTCCAGCAGCTTCTCGTGCGACGACCAGTACTGGACCACGTAGAGCAGCCGCGGCGGGCCGAACAACAGCTGGTAGCCCAGCATCCCGCTGCCCTTGTCCCGGGACAGCTCGCGCAGCATCCGCGGCATCGCCCTGAACACCGGCAGCCAGCTGCGCAGCGCCCGGAAGCGGTTGACGCGCATCCCGATCAGGAAGACGGTCACGTCCCCCTCGGCCTCGGCTGTCATACGTCCCGCAAGCAGCTCGGCACCCATGGTGATCCCTCGTTTCCTCGCGCCGCGATAGAATTGGATAGCGGCGCTATCCAACCCTTAGATAGTGCCACTCTCCAAGGGAAGGTGCAACAGGTATGCGACTGGCGGAGCTCAGCGAGCGCAGCGGGGTGTCCACCGCGACGATCAAGTACTACCTGCGCGAGGGGCTGCTGCCGCAGGGCGAGCGGATCACCGCCACCACGGCCGAGTACGGCGAGGAGCACCTGCGCAGACTGCGGCTGGTCCGGGCGCTGATCCAGGTCGGCCGGATGCCGGTGGCCACCGCCCGCGAGGTGCTGGACGCCGCCGAGGACGAGTCGCTCAGCGAGAACACCCGGATGGGAGCCGCGGTCTGGGCGCTGCCGCACGGCTCCGAGCCCGACGAGGACGACCCCGGGACGGCACGCGCCCGGGAGCAGGTGGACACCCTGCTGGAGCGGCTGGAGTGGACGTACTGCCAGGAGCTGGGCGCCACCTCCCCCGCGTACCGGATGCTGGTGTCGGCCATCGCGACCCTGGACCGCCTCGGATATCCGCATGGGACCGGCCACTTGCAGTTGCATGCCGGACTCTCGGCCGAACTGGCCGTCGCCGACCTGGATCTGGTGGAGACCTACACACCGCAGGAGCGGATCGAGGCGGTCGTCGCGCTGACCGTGCTCTACGAGCCGGTACTGCTGAGCCTGCGGCGGCTGGCGCAGACCGAGGAGTCCCACCGCCGCTTCGACACCTGAGGAGACGTGCCCCGGGGCCGGGAAAGGAAAAGACCCTCCGCGCATTGCGGAGGGTCTTGACTCTTGTACCCCCGACCGGATTCGAACCGGCGCTACCGCCTTGAGAGGGCGGCGTGCTAGGCCGCTACACAACGGGGGCCTGATCAGCACAAGCTGTACTGCGCTGGGCTACCAGGACTCGAACCTAGACTAAATGAACCAGAATCACTCGTGCTGCCAATTACACCATAGCCCATGGTATAGACCAGTACCCCCGACCGGATTCGAACCGGCGCTACCGCCTTGAGAGGGCGGCGTGCTAGGCCGCTACACAACGGGGGCCCCAGCAATCCTTCGTTTCCGAAGGATCCGTACCCCCGACCGGATTCGAACCGGCGCTACTGCCTTGAGAGGGCAGCGTGCTAGGCCGCTACACAACGGGGGCTTGGTCCTGCTTTGATCAAGAGATCCACCGGAGAATTCCGAGAAGATCTCTTGCTGGGGTACCAGGACTCGAACCTAGACTAAGTGAACCAGAATCACTCGTGCTGCCAATTACACCATACCCCACCAAAACTCCACCCCCGTAGGGGTTTTGTTTGGCTTGCGCCTCCGGTCGGCCTCTCGGCCCGCCCGTCCGGCGCAGGAAGAACATTACCCGATGGTGGACGGGCCACCAAAACGGATTCGCCGTGCGGGGGCGCCGCGTGCCGGGCACCCGGCGCCCCGTCGACTCACGCCGCCAGCTTCGCCAGCGCCGCGTCGATCCGGGCGAGCGTGCGCTCGCGCCCCAGGACCTCCAGCGATTCGAACAGCGGCAGACCGACCGTACGGCCGGTGACCGCTACCCGCACCGGGGCCTGGGCCTTGCCCAGCTTGAGCCCGTGCTGCTCACCGGCCGCGAGGACCGCTTCCTTGAGCGGCTCGGCCGCCCACTCCGCCTCGGCCAGCTTGGCCCGCGCGGTGGTGAGCAGGGCGTCCGCACCCGGCTTCATCGCCTTCGCCCAGGACGCCTCGTCCGCCACCGGCTCGTCCAGGAAGAGGAAGTCGACATTGGCGGTGATGTCGGACAGCACCGTCAGCCGGGTCTGGGCCAGCGGCGCCAGCTCCTCGAAGGCCGCGGCGTCGAACCGCTCGGGGGCCCAGGGCGCGTGCGGCGCCTGGAGCCAGGGACCGCATGCCTCGATGAACGCCTTCACATCCAGCATCCGGATGTGATCGGCGTTGATCGCCTCCGCCTTCTTCAGGTCGAAGCGGGCCGGGTTGGCGTTCACACTGTCGAGGTCGAACGCCGCGACCATCTCCTCGATCGAGAAGACGTCCTGGTCGGCCGAGAGGGACCAGCCCAGCAGGGACAGGTAGTTGAGCAGCCCCTCGGGCAGGAAGCCGCGCTCCCGGTAGAGGTTCAGCGATGCCTGCGGGTCGCGCTTGGAGAGCTTCTTGTTGCCCTCGCCCATCACGTACGGCAGGTGGCCGAAGGCGGGCACCAGACCGCCGCCCACCCCGATCTCGGCGAGCGCGCGGTACAGCGCGATCTGGCGCGGGGTGGAGGACAGCAGGTCCTCGCCGCGCAGCACATGGGTGATCTCCATCAGCGCGTCGTCCACCGGGTTGACGAGCGTGTAGAGCGGAGCGCCGTTGGCCCGCACGATGCCGTAGTCCGTCACGTTCTCCGGCGTGAAGGTCAGCTCACCGCGGACCAGGTCGGTGAAGGTGATCGGCTCGTCGGGCATCCGGAAGCGGACGATCGAGGAACGTCCCTCGGCCTCGTACCCGGCGATGCGCTCGGCGGTCAGGTCACGGCACTGGCCGTCGTAACCGGAGGGACGCCCGGCCTTGCGCGCCGCCTCACGGCGCTCCTCCAGCTCCTCCGCGGTGCAGTAGCAGCGGTAGGCGTGCCCGGCCTCCAGCAGCTTGTCCGCGACATCCGCGTAGATGTCCATCCGCTGCGACTGGCGGTAGGGCGCGTGCGGACCGCCGACTTCGGGGCCCTCGTCCCAGTCGAAGCCCAGCCAGCGCATCGAGTCCAGCAGCTGCTCGTACGACTCCTCGGAGTCGCGGGCCGCGTCGGTGTCCTCGATGCGGAAGACCAGGGTGCCGCCGTGGTGGCGGGCGAACGCCCAGTTGAACAGAGCGGTGCGGACCAGGCCGACATGGGGGTTGCCGGTCGGCGAGGGACAGAAACGAACCCGCACGGGGGCGGGGGAGCTTGCGCTAGCCACGCTTGATCACCTTGTTGGTGAGAGTGCCGATGCCTTCGATGGTGACGGCGACCTCGTCGCCGACGGAGAGCGGGCCGACGCCCGCCGGGGTGCCGGTGAGCACCACGTCGCCCGGGAGCAGTGTCATGGCCTCGGTGATGTGCACGATCAGATCCTCGATCGGGCGCACCATCTCGCTCGTACGGCCGAGCTGACGCTGTTCACCGTTGACCGTGCACATGATGCCGAGATCCCCGGCACGCGTCAGGTCGATATCGGTCTCCACCCAGGGGCCCAGCGGGCAGGAGGTGTCGAAGCCCTTGGCCCGCGCCCACTGCCCCTCACGGCGCTGCACATCACGCGCGGTGATGTCGTTGGCGCAGGTGTAGCCGAGGATGACGTCCTTGACGCGCTCCCGCGGCACCTCCCGGCACATCCGGCCGATGACGACGGCCAGCTCGGCCTCGTGGTGCACCTCGGAGGAGAAGGAGGGGTAGACGACCGGGTCACCGGGGCCGGTCACCGAGGTGGACGGCTTGAAGAAGGTGACCGGGACGTCCGGGACCTCGTTGCCCAGTTCGGCGGCGTGCTCACGGTAGTTGCGGCCGATCGCGACGACCTTGTTCGGCAGCACGGGCGGCAGCAGCCGGACCTTGCTCAGCGGGATCTTCTGTCCCGAGCGCTCGAAGTCGGCGAAGGGATGGCCCTTGATGATGTCGACGACCGGGCCGTCCTGGCCGGACGGCTCACCCTCGACCACTCCGAAGGCGACGTTGCCGTCGATGGAGAACCTGGCGATGCGCACGGGAAGCTGCTGCCTCTTAACTGGACTCGCTGGAGACTGACGCTCCAGGCTATCGCTCCGCGTCCCGCGCGCCGCCGCGTCGCCGGCCGGGGGCGGTGGCGTCCGCCACGGCCGCCCGGCCGGGCGGTCCCGGGGCGGGTGTCAGTGGGCCGGGTGTCAGTGGGTCCGGTGTCAGTGGGCCGGGGCCTCGGTCAGCACGGTGCGCCGGGGGTTGGCGGTCTGGACCGGCAGATCGACGGAGTGCTCCGGCTGCTCCTCGGTCGCGATCCGCAGCTCCTCGGCGTCCTTCAGATGCGCCAGGTTGGTGCGCCGCGGGTTGGCTATGGTGCGGAACATCATCGTCGTCTTCACTGGGGTCATGCCTCGCTGTTGTCGTTTCGACCGGCTGTGTAAAGCGTCAGGCTAGAGGCGGCCTTGCCCACGAATTCGCAGAAAAAGTCGCGGCCAGCATGTGATTTTGCTCACGAATCAGCGGGCAAATGCCGCATTGGCGACAGTTGATTCAATCACCCTAAACGGACATTGCCACTCCGAAGCTGACGTTCCGCTCTTGATCGTTGCTAGCCGGACACCCGATACGCGCGATCGACTCGTTCACAAACGTCCGTTATTGCCGACATGACTTTCTACGTCCGGTAATAATGCCCGCACGTAGCGTCACGCGCATCACAGCCTCATCCCCTGCCCTTGTTGCGGCATCCGGCACTGTGCTGGAATTCCCGGGACCGCCGCGGGAATCGGCCGGCGCGCACGGGGGCGCAGAGAGGCTCCGAGCGGCGGGGGTTCCTCTTGTCGACACGAAAGGAAGCGCGCCGGTCATTCACGATCGACAGGGGGGATCGCGGTCCCCCACGACTCGACACCGCTTCATCGTGGCCCGGTGAAGCGCCTGGTCCAGAGGTTGCGACGCTAGTGCAGGGACGTTTCAAGAGGGATGGTATGGGGGCTCCCCCGGCCCGCCAGGGCCGAGGGGAAGCTTCGGCGGACCCGGAGCCGCGCGGTGCAACCGACCGCGGCTCCTCGCCTCAGCGCGCCCAGAGCACCGGCAGGCTGCCGGCCGACCAGGGCTCCGAGCCCGGGGCGCAGAGCGCGCAGGCGACCGGCAGGCCCGGCGGCGGCGAGGCCGCCGAACAGCCCAAGCCCAAGGTCCCCAGTGGGCCCGGCAACCGCATGGCCCTGCGCAACTGGCGCATCAGCACCAGGCTGGTCTCCCTGCTCGCGCTTCCGGTGGTCGCCGCGACCACCCTGGGCGCCCTGCGGATCCAGGACTCACTCGACAACATCGAGCAGCTGGACCAGATGAAGCTGCTCACCGAGATGACGCAGCAGGCCACCCAGTTGGCGAGCGCCCTCCAGGAGGAGCGCGACAAGTCGGCGGGGCCGCTGGCGGGCAAGGGCAACGCCAAGGACGACCGCGTCGTCTCCACCCGTGAGGACACCGACCGCGCCATCTCGGCGTTCCGTACCGCCACCGACGACATCGACCCCGGTGACCAGTCGATGGCCGGTGTGCAGTCCACGCTCGTCGACATCAGCCGTCAGCTCGGCAAGATCAATGAGATCCGCGACAAGGCGTACGACAACAACCAGTACTACTCGCTGACGGTCCAGAACTACAACGAGCTGATCAACTCGCTGCTGTCGCTCTCCCAGGACATGGCGCAGGCGACCAGCAACCGCGCGATGATCAACAACACCCGCGCGCTGGCCACCTTCTCCTCCGCGAAGGAGTACGCGTCCATCCAGCGCGCGCTGATCAGCGCCGCACTCGCCGACCCGGACGGCGCCGAGTTCTCGGCCAACGACCGCCGCTTCGCCAAGACCGCGGTGGACCGGGAGAACGAGGCCCTGGGCCGCTTCAAGCAGATCCGCCAGGGCAACTCCGAGGACCTCCTCGAACCGCTGGACAGCCGCCCGGACATCAAGGCGGCGACCATGTACGCGGACCGCGCGGTCCGCGACCCGGACGGCCTGACGGCCGAGAAGCGCACCGATCTTGACTGGTACGACCAGGACAGCATCAAGATCGAAGAGATGGGCAAGATCGAGGAGACGCTGCTCAGCGAGATGCAGCAGAAGGCTCGTGAGCTCCGTCAGGACGCCCAGCAGGAAGCGATCTTCAACGGTGCGCTGATCCTGCTCGTCCTCGGCGTCTCGCTCGTCGGCGCCTTCGTCGTCGCCCGCTCCATGGTCCGCTCGCTGCGCCGCCTCCAGGACACCGCGCAGGACGTCGCCCAGAAGCGGCTGCCCGAACTGGTCAAGCAGCTCTCCGAGTCCGACCCTCAGGACGTGGACACCTCCGTGGAGTCCGTCGGTGTGCACAGCCGGGACGAGATCGGCAAGGTGGCCACGGCCTTCGACGACGTGCACCGCGAGGCGGTCCGTCTCGCGGCCGAGCAGGCGCTGCTGCGGGGCAACGTCAACGCGATGTTCACCAACCTCTCGCGCCGCAGCCAGGGCCTCATCCAGCGTCAGCTCTCGCTCATCTCCGAGCTGGAGAGCCGCGAGGCCGATCCGGACCAGCTGTCCTCGCTGTTCAAGCTGGACCACCTGGCCACCCGTATGCGCCGTAACGGTGAGAACCTGCTGGTCCTCGCCGGTGAGGAGCCGGGCCGCCGGTGGACCCGGCCGGTTCCGCTGGTGGACGTGCTCCGCGCCGCGGCCTCCGAGGTGGAGCAGTACGAGCGCATCGAGCTCAGCTCGGTCCCGGCGACCGAGGTCACGGGCCGGGTCGTCAACGACCTCGTCCACCTGCTCGCCGAGCTGCTGGAGAACGCCACGTCGTTCTCCTCGCCGCAGACCAAGGTCAAGGTGACCGGTCACGCCCTGCCCGACGGGCGGGTGCTGGTCGAGATCCACGACACCGGTATCGGACTCTCGCCCGAGGACCTGGCGGCGATCAACGAGCGGCTGGCCAGCCCGCCCACGGTCGATGTGTCGGTCTCCCGGCGCATGGGTCTGTTCGTGGTCGGCCGGCTGTCCCTGCGGCACGGCATCCGCATCCAGCTCCGGCCGTCCGACTCGGGCGGTACGACGGCGCTGGTCATGCTGCCCGTCGACGTCGCCCAGGGCGGCCGCAAGCAGGGCGCCCAGGCCCCCGGCGGCGGCAAGGCCGGTGCGGGCGCGCCGGGTTCCGGCGGAGCGGGCAACAGCTCGGCGGGTCTGCTGGGCGCCGCCCCCTCACGGCGCCAGGTGCCCGGTTCCGGCTCGCGCGCCGCGCTGCCCGGCACCGGCACCGGCACCGGCACCACCGGCAGCGGACTGCCGACCCGGCCGGTCGGCGCCGGGACGGGTCCGCAGGGCAGTGCCCCGTCCGGCGGCAGCCTCTTCGACAGCGGACGGCCTCCCGGCCCCCGGGGCAACGCCCCCGCGGGCCCCGGCGGTCCGGGCGGCCCCGGTGGCCGCTCCGGCCGCCCGCCGCTTCCACAGCGCGGTGACGGCCCGACCGTGGCCCCGCCGACCGGTGCCCCGGCCCGCGCCGACTCCGGCGACCAGGGCGCCCGTCCGCAGCTCCCCTCGCGCGACCGCGCACCGGAGCTGCCCGCTCCCACCCAGCCGGGCACCAGCTGGGGCGCACGCCGCGCGGCGGCGGGCGACGACGACTGGCCGACCACGTCCCCTGACGCGGGCGACGCCCCGCGTGGCCATGAAGAGGCCGACTCCACCGGCCAGTTCGCCCGTCCGGAGCTCGGCGGCGCTCCGTCGGAGCGGCGTGATCCGTTCGCCAACCGCGGTGCCGGTGAGACCGGTGAGTTCGCGCGGCCCGACCAGGGCGACGGCCCCGATATGTTCGAGCCGCGCCGCGGCCCGGGCGACACCGGCGAATTCGCGATGCCGGGCCGTCCGGACACCGCGGGTGCCCGCGGACCGCAGGACGCGGGCCGCGGCCCCGGCGACACCGCCCAGTTCGCGCGCCCCGACTTCAGCCAGGACCCCGGCGACACCGGTCAGTTCGCGCGCCCGGAGCTCGGCCAGGGTCCGGGCAGCACCGGCGAGTACGCCCGTCCCGAGCCGGCTCAGGGTCCCGGGAGCACGGGCGAGTACGCCCGCCCCGACCTCGGCCAGGGCCCCGGCGACACCGGGGAGTTCGCCCGTCCGGAGATGGGCGCCGCCGGGCCCGGCGACACCGGCGCGTTCCCGCTCCCCCAGGACGGGCGCGGCAACGCCAGGCAGGAGGAGTCGCTGCCGCCCGCCGGTCCCGGCGACGGCCGTACGCCGATCTTCGACACCATCGAGTCGAACTGGTTCCGCGAGCAGGCCGGGCCCGCCGACACCTCCGGTGGGCACACCCCGCTCCCGTCGGAGCCGTCGGAGCCCGCTCAGCCGAGCCGCCCCGCGCGGTCGGCCGAGCCCACCATGCCGGAGCCGCCCGTAACCGGGCAGCCCGCCGCTCCGACCGTTCCCCCCGCCCCGCGCCGCGAGCCGCAGTCGGCGTCCCGGGGCACCGGCGAGTTCGCCGGACACCATGGCACCAACGGCGCCAACGCCGCCGGTCCCGGTGGTCTGAACGGCACCGGTTCCTGGCGTACGTCGGCCAACGACGAGCGCTGGCGCCGTGCCGAGCAGATCCGTGAGCCCGCGGCGGGCGGTGTCACATCGTCCGGGTTGCCGCGACGGGTGCCCCGCGCGAATCTCGTGGAGGGCGCCGCGCAGTCGCCCCAGCCCACCCAGAGCGGGCCGCAGGTGTCTCGCGCGCCCGATGATGTACGCGGGAGGCTGACCAACCTCCGCCGGGGGATCCAGCAGGGCCGTCAGGCCGGAACCGACTTCGACGGCAATCACGATCGCGGCGTAGGCCCGACTTACCAGCAGGAGCGTTAGTTGAGCCCGATGAGCCAGGCGGCGCAGAATCTGAACTGGTTGATCACCAATTTCGTGGACAACACCCCCGGGGTGTCCCACACCGTGGTGGTCTCCGCCGACGGACTCCTTCTGGCGATGTCCGAAGGCTTCCCCCGTGACCGAGCCGATCAACTGGCGGCGGTCGCCTCCGGCCTGACCTCGCTCACCGCCGGAGCCTCCCGCATCTTCGAAGGCGGCGCGGTCAACCAGACCGTCGTCGAAATGGAACGAGGCTTCCTCTTCATCATGTCCATCTCCGACGGATCGTCCCTGGCGGTCCTCGCCCACCCCGAGTGCGACATCGGCCTCGTCGGCTACGAGATGGCCCTGCTGGTCGACCGCGCGGGCAACGTCCTCACCCCGGACCTCCGCGCCGAACTACAAGGCAGCCTGTTGAACTGACCCACCGACCATCCGCCGCCCGCCCCCGCCCGGCCCGTCCGGGCGGCCCCCACCGGCACCGACCGACGGCATGAACCGTCACTTTGTTGTCCGACCGGAGGACTCAATGACCCCGCCCCCTGCCTCGCCCGGCCCGTACGGCGGCCACCACCATTCGCCGTACGGGGGTGAAGGCGACCAGCCATTGGTGCGCCCCTACGCCATGACCGGAGGCCGGACCCGGCCGCGGTACCAGCTCGCCATCGAGGCGCTGGTCAGCACCACGGCCGACCCAGCGCATCTGGCGGGGCTGCTCCCGGAGCACCAGCGCATCTGCCATCTGTGCCAGGAGGTCAAGTCGGTCGCGGAGGTCTCGGCGCTGCTGAACATACCGCTCGGGGTGGCGCGGATCCTGGTGGCCGACCTGGCGGAGGCCGGCATGGTGGCGATCCACCAGCCCGGTGGCGGTTCGGAAGCGGGCGGTACCCCGGATGTGACACTGCTCGAAAGGGTGCTCAGTGGACTTCGCAAGCTCTAGCGGCGCTCCGCCCGCCCGCGCGACCACCTCGGCGAAGATCGTGGTGGCGGGCGGTTTCGGCGTGGGCAAAACCACGTTCGTCGGCGCGGTTTCGGAGATCAACCCGCTGCGCACCGAAGCGGTGATGACGTCGGCGTCGGCGGGGATCGACGACCTGAGCCATGTGCAGGACAAGACCACGACCACCGTGGCGATGGACTTCGGGCGTATCACGCTCGATGACGATCTGATCCTGTATCTGTTCGGTACCCCGGGTCAGGACCGCTTCTGGTTCATGTGGGACGACCTGGTCCGCGGTGCCATCGGCGCCGTGGTGCTGGTGGACACCCGCCGCCTGGCGGACTGCTTCCCGGCCGTGGACTACTTCGAGAACTCCGGCCTGCCCTTCGTCATCGCCCTCAACGGCTTCGACGGCCACCAGCCGTACAACCCCGAAGAGGTGCGCGAAGCGCTCCAGATCGGCCCGGACACCCCCATCATCACCACCGACGCCCGCCACCGCAGCGAGGCCAAGAGCGCGCTCATCACCCTGGTCGAGCACGCGCTGATGGCCCGACTCAAGTAGGAGCCGGGCTCCGGCAGTTGTCCGGAACGCAACGTCGGAGCGGGCTGTGTCGGACGACACGGCCCGCTCTCCGTTCATAACGTTTCGACAGAGAAAAACATCCGGATCCGGCACGGAGTGCGTTCACCCCGCTCCGTTGCGCACTTGATTGGTTCGGTATTTGACACACCTCACCCGTAACGCCCGTTTTATCTCTGGTCCAGACAACGGGCTGACCGTTTTGCGCAGTGTTTGGAAAGCACCTGCGCGGCGTGCTGGAATTCGCTGAACTGAGCAGTAAGGGCTCAGCTGGAACGGCACAACATCAGGTGCCGACGCCGAGAGGTTGTTGGTCGAGTGAGGCGAAGCAAGCCGGATCCCGCGCACGAGGCGCGAGGGAATTTCACCCCGCCGGCGCGTACGCGCACAGCGGCGTCGCCCGCCGATGCACCCGGACCGCCCGCCGACAATGGTGGCCGGTTCTCCCCGCGGAACTGGCGGGTACGCACGCGGCTCTACGCAATTCTGCTGATTCCGGTGCTGGTCGCCCTGGTCTTCGGTGGATTCCAGGTCGCGGCGTCGGTCAGGACCTGGGGTGAGGCGCAGGACGCCGAGCGCACCGCGCAGGTCGTCCGCGCCGCGGCGACCTACAGCCACGCGCTGATCGACGAGCGCGACCGCAGCGCCGGTCCGCTGCTCACCGGCACCAACGCCGATGTGGTGCGCAAGGCACGGTCCGCCACCGACCAGGCGAAGCAGGAATTCGACGAGGCCGTCAAGGACATGCCGCGAACGGCGAGCCTCAAGCGGCGCCTCGCGGCATTCCGTTCCGCCGAACCGCAGCTCACGGCGCTGCGCAGCAATGCCTACACCAACCGTCTCGACGGGGTGAAGACCGAAGAGGGCTATGTCGCCATCCAGCACTCGCTGAACGAGTTCACCAACGAGCTGGGTCTGGGCACCGGCAACATCACCTCCTACGGCCGCACGGTCTACGCGGTCACGCTGGCCAAGGGCGCCGAGTCGCTCGAGCGCTCCATCGGCATCCATCTGCTGGTCAAGCCCGGTCCCTCCGCGGCCCAGCGCAAGATCCAGCTCACCTCCTTCGGCTCCTACGCCTACCTGGAGGCCATCGCCATCGGGGAGTTCAACTCCTCCGGTATGCCTGAGGACGTCTCGCAGCTCGAGGACACCATGGCCGCGGCCGATAAGCGTGCCAAGGCACAGCTCGCCGAGGCGAAGCGGAAGGCCGAGTCGGCGGGCCAGAAGTTCACCGCGCCGCCCTCCATGAAGCGCATGGTCACTGCCATCGGCAGTGGTGCCTCGCCACAGGACCTGAAGCGCCAGGGCATCACCCCGGACGTCTGGTTCAACGCCTCCACGGCCAAGTTCGACGCCTACCGGCAGCTGGAGCAGAGCCTGGTCGACAAGGCCGTGAACGAGGCAGCGCAAATCTCTTCGGATGCAAAGCGCGATGCGATCGTGAACTCCGCGATCGTGGTGCTGGCGCTACTCGCCGCGTTCATCGTGGCCGGCCGGATGGCCCGTTCGATGAGCCGCAGCATGCAGCAGCTGCGCAACGCCGCCTTCGACGTGGCCGAGCAGCGGCTGCCCATGCTGGTCGACCAGCTCTCCCGGAACGACCCGGGACGGGTGGACACCCGCGTCGCCCCGATCCCGCTCAACAGCCAGGACGAGATGGGCGAGGTGGCCCGCGCCTTCGACCAGGTGCACCGCGAGGCGATCCGGCTCGCGGCCGAGCAGGCGATGCTGCGGGGCAACGTCAACGCAATCTTTACGAACCTTTCCAGTCGCAACCAGGGCCTCATCGAACGGCAGCTCACCCTGATCTCCGAACTGGAGAGCCGGGAGGCCGATCCGGACCAGCTGGAGCACCTGTTCCGGCTGGACCACCTGGCGACCCGTATGCGGCGCAACGGCGAGAACCTGCTGATTCTCGCGGGCGAGGAGCCGGGCCGGCGGTGGAACCAGCCGGTGCCGCTGATCGACGTCCTGCGCGCCGCCTCCTCGGAAGTGGAATCCTACGAGCGGATCGAGCTCGCGGGGATCTCCGAGAGCGAGATCCACGGCACCGCCGTGACCGACCTGGTGCACCTCCTGGCCGAGCTGCTGGAGAACGCCACCACCTTCTCCTCCCCGCACACCAAGGTGCGGGTCACCGCGACACGGCTGCCCGACGGCCGGGTCGTGGTGGAGATCCACGACAAGGGCATCGGGCTCACCCCCGAGGACTTCGCCGACATCAACCACAAGCTGGCCAACCCGCCGACGGTGGACGCGGCGGTCTCCCAGCGCATGGGCCTGTTCGTGGTCGGCCGCCTCGCGGACCGGCACGGCATCCGCGTCCAGCTGCGCCCCTCCGGTGAGCAGACGGGGACCACCTCGCTGGTGATGCTGCCCGAGCCGATCACCCACGGCGGTGGCGGCGAGGAGCTGCCCCCGGACGACTTCACGGTCTCCCGGATCGTTCCCGAGCAGCAGCCCGCGTACGAGGGCCAGACGGCCGCCCCCCAGCGGACCGCCGCCGAGCTGGGCTTCGACGACTCCCCGTACACCCAGGACCCGTTCCAGGGCCAGTACAGCGGGATGCAGGCCACGACGCAGGAGCGGGAGCCGCAGCCCGACCCGGCCCCCGCGGAGTCGGCCCAGCCGTCCTACGAGGCGCCGACCTACTCGCAACCGGAATCGCAGTACCCATCACAGTCGGAGACCGGACAGCACCCCTACGTGGGCTACAACTCACCTTCCCAGCAGGGTGAGTGGGGCGATTCCGGATCATTCGAGATGCCCTACGCATCGCAGTTCGGGACCCAAACGGAATCAGGACCCAGCGCTCCCGAAGTCTCCGGGGACCGCGTAGAGTTCCACCGTCCGGGCCCCTCCCCGAGCGACAGCCGCACGTTGACCGACGCCGGACTTCCGCGTCGTGGCAAGCAGTGGCAGCCGTCCGAGGACCCAGGGGCACAGGGAGTGGCCGGGGAGCCGGCGGCGCCCGCGGCGCCGGAGCGGCCTCACCATGCCCCTCAGCAGGAGGACACCGGCCAGGGCCAGTGGCAGTCGGAGAACGACCAGCGCTGGCACCGGGCCGAGCAGCTCCGCGAGCCGAAGGCCGGCGGAGTCACGTCCTCCGGTCTGCCCCGGCGGATACCCAAGGCCAATCTGGTCGAGGGCGCCGCCGAGCAGTCCGGACAGGGCGGCCCCCAGGTCTCCCGCGCCCCGGAGGACGTCCGCGGCAGGCTGAGCAACCTGCGGCGCGGCGTCGAACGGGGCCGGACCGCGGGATCCGGGATCCCCACGCGTGACCAGCATGACCAACAGGGCTACGGCCCCGGCAGCACCTACGATCAGGAGCGTTAGTGTGAGCCCGATGAGCCAGGCGGCGCAGAACCTGAACTGGTTGATCACCAACTTCGTGGACAACACCCCCGGGGTGTCCCACACCGTGGTGGTCTCCGCCGACGGACTCCTTCTGGCGATGTCCGAAGGCTTCCCCCGTGACCGAGCCGATCAACTGGCGGCGGTCGCCTCCGGCCTGACCTCGCTCACCGCCGGAGCCTCCCGCATCTTCGAAGGCGGCGCGGTCAACCAGACCGTCGTCGAAATGGAACGAGGCTTCCTCTTCATCATGTCCATCTCCGACGGATCGTCCCTGGCGGTCCTCGCCCACCCCGAGTGCGACATCGGCCTCGTCGGCTACGAGATGGCCCTGCTGGTCGACCGCGCGGGCAACGTCCTCACCCCGGACCTCCGCGCCGAACTGCAAGGCAGTCTTCTCAACTAGCAAACATGGAGTGCGTTCCGCGCCACCGCGCCATAGGGTGCGGTGGCGCGCACGGCAAGACTTGGCGAGTTGGAGGAGGAAACGTGGCAACGCCCCCTAGCGGATACCGGTACGGCTCCGGACAGCCGTCCGAGCCGCGCGGAGAAGCCCCGCTGAAGCGCTTCAACTTCCCCTCCGCGCCCAGCAGCCAGGCCCACTCCCAGGAGCCCGATGACGGGCACCAGCAGCACCCCCCGCAGCAGCCGCCCCCGCAGCGGCAGCCGCAGCAGGGCCAGGGGCAGTCGTATCCGCCCTCCTACGGTCCGCCCGGACCGCAGGAGCGGCCACGCTACGAACCGCCGCCCGCCCCGCGTATCCAGCCCGTACAGCCGCCCGCGCGACCCGCCCCGGCGCCCTCCCCCACCGGTGGCACCCACAACCCGCTGGTGCGGCCGTACGCCATGACCGGGGGCCGGACCCGGCCCCGCTACCAGCTCGCCATCGAGGCGCTGGTGCACTCCACGGCCGAACCCGCCCAGCTCCAGGGCCAACTGCCCGAGCACCAGCGGATCTGCCGACTGTGCCGCGAGATCAAGTCGATTGCCGAGATCTCCGCACTTCTCACCATCCCCCTGGGCGTCGCCCGGATCCTTGTCGCCGACCTGGCAGAGGCCGGGCTCGTCGCCATTCACCAGCCCGGCGGCGACGAGTCCGCCGGCGGACAGCCTGACGTGACACTGCTCGAAAGGGTGCTCAGTAGACTTCGCAAGCTCTAGCGGTGCAGCCCGCTCCACCACCTCCGCGAAAATCGTGGTGGCGGGCGGCTTCGGCGTGGGCAAGACCACGTTTGTCGGCGCGGTCTCGGAGATCAACCCGCTGCGCACCGAAGCCGTGATGACCTCCGCCTCGGCGGGGATCGACGATCTCACCCACGCCCCGGACAAGACCACCACCACGGTGGCGATGGACTTCGGCCGGATCACACTCGACCAGGACCTGATCCTGTACCTGTTCGGTACCCCGGGTCAGGACCGCTTCTGGTTCATGTGGGACGACCTGGTCCGCGGTGCCATCGGCGCCGTGGTGCTGGTGGACACCCGCCGCCTGGCGGACTGCTTCCCGGCCGTGGACTACTTCGAGAACTCCGGCCTGCCCTTCGTCATCGCCCTCAACGGCTTCGACGGCCACCAGCCGTACAGCCCCGAGGAGGTGCGCGAAGCGCTCCAGATCGGCCCCGACGCGCCGATCATCATCACCGACGCCCGCCATCGCAGCGAGGCCAAGAGCGCGCTCATCACCCTGGTCGAGCACGCGCTGATGGCCCGGCTGCGCTAGGCTCGGCGGTTCCGTACAGCGGAAACCCCCTGCTCTCCGAGGAGAGCAGGGGGTTTCTCATCGCTTGGGCCGCCGCTGCCGCTTCGGACGATGTGCGGTCGCCCGGCGGCGGCGCGGCGGCTTTACCGGCTCAGCCCTGCCAGCTGTGCGGGGCGCGGAAGGCCGACTGGCGCTCCAGGCGGCGCCAGCGCGCGGCGCTGCGGCGCGGGCGGGCCGAGGCGTCGGCGCGGTGGTGGCCGGCGGTGGCGGCGGCGCGGGCGAGGAGGACCGCGGTGACCGCGGCCAGTTCCTCGGCGTCCGCGTGGCCCTTCTCGACGCGGACGAGCGTGGCCGCCGCCGCGGCGGTATCGGCGGAGTCCTCGGACGTACTCATGGTGGGCTTCTCCCTCTGTTCCCTCTGTCGCGATGCCGCGGTCACTGCGGCGGGTTGCCGTGCTTACGGGACGGCAGGTCGGCGTGCTTGTCGCGCAGCATCGCCAGGGACCGGATCAGGACCTCACGGGTGTCGGTCGGGTCGATGACGTCATCGACCAGGCCCCGCTCGGCCGCGTAGTAGGGGTGCATCAGCTCGGACTTGTACTCCTTGACCATGCGCGCGCGCATGGCCTCCGGGTCGTCCGAGTCGGCGATCTGACGGCGGAAGATCACGTTGGCCGCGCCCTCCGCGCCCATCACCGCGATCTCGTTGGTCGGCCAGGCGTAGGTCAGGTCCGCACCGATGGACTGGGAGTCCATGACGATGTAGGCACCGCCGTACGCCTTGCGCAGGATGACCGAGATACGCGGAACAGTGGCATTGCAGTACGCGTAGAGCATCTTGGCGCCGTGCCGGATGATCCCGCCGTGCTCCTGGTCCACACCGGGCAGGAAGCCGGGCACATCGAGCAGCGTGATCAGCGGGATGTTGAAGGCGTCGCACATCTGGATGAAGCGCGCGGACTTCTCCGACGCCTCGATGTCCAGCACCCCGGCCAGCGACTGCGGCTGGTTGGCGATGATGCCGACCACCGCGCCGTCCAGACGGGTCAGGGCGCAGATGATGTTGGTCGCCCAGCGCTCGTGGACCTCGAGGTACTCGCCGTCGTCGACGATCTCCTCGATGACCTTGCGCATGTCGTAGGGGCGGTTGCCATCGGCCGGGACGAGGTCGAGCAGCGCCTCGCCGCGCCGGGAGGCCGGGTCGTCGCACTCGGCGACCGGCGGGTTCTCCCGGTTGTTCTGCGGCAGCAGCGACAGCAGGTAGCGCACCTCCTCCAGGCACGTCTCCTCGTCGTCGTAGGCGAAGTGGCACACACCGGAGGTCTCGGCGTGCACATCCGCGCCGCCCAGTCCGTTCTGCGAGACCTTCTCGCCGGTCACCGCCTGGACCACATCGGGTCCGGTGATGAACATCTGTGAGGTCTCACGGACCATGAACACAAAGTCGGTGAGGGCCGGGGAGTAGGCGGCGCCGCCCGCGCACGGGCCGAGCATCACGCTGATCTGCGGGATGACACCGGACGCCTTGGTGTTGCGCTGGAAGATGCCGCCGTAACCGGCGAGGGCGGAGACGCCCTCCTGGATCCGGGCTCCGGCGCCGTCGTTGAGGGACACCAGCGGGGCCCCGGCCGAGATGGCCATGTCCATGATCTTGTGGATCTTGGTTGCGTGGGCCTCCCCCAGCGCCCCGCCGAAGATCCGGAAGTCGTGTGCGTAGACGAACACCGTCCGGCCGTGGACGGTCCCCCAGCCAGTGACGACCCCGTCGGTGTAGGGGCGCTTCGCTTCCAGCCCGAAGCCGGACGCGCGGTGCCGCCGCAGCGGCTCCACCTCGTTGAAGGACCCCTCGTCCAGCAGCAGTTCGATCCGCTCGCGAGCCGTCAGCTTGCCCTTGGCCTTCTGGGCCTCGGTCGCCCGCTCGCTCGGGCCGCGCCGAGCCTGCTCGCGGATCGCGTGCAGCTCGGCGACGCGCCCGCGAACGTCACTCGCCTCAGCGGGCGCACCTTCGAGATTGGTCATGCATCGACGGTACGTGTCCGGACCCCTGGAACCTCATGTCAGTTCCATACAACGTCGGGCGCGTTTTGGTGGGCAGGCGGGACAGAACTGGACAGCGGATTTCACGTCACCTGGTACGTCGCACCCCATTCGCCGCTGTGGGTCCTCCACAAACTTCCGACCGCCGCACGGTGAACGTCCGGGCTTGACCACCCGGATGGTCCGCAACCGCCGGGGCGGTACTGCCGAGGTCACCGCACCTGCGCCGCATCCTGGTCCATGGTGGTTAAACACTCAACCACACCCCCGGCGCGAAGCCGCGCATCCGCGGACGCCGATCCCGCGGCCCCGGCAGGGTCACGCCCATTCAGGGCGGTGCCGGGGCCGCGGCCGTTCACTCCTGCGGTTCCAGTCCGGCCCGCAGCAGCCCGTAGGCGTAGGCGTCGTCCAGCGCCTGCCAGGACGCGGCGATCACGTTCTCCCCGACACCGACCGTCGACCACTCCCCCTTGCCGTCGGTGGTGGAGACCAGCACCCGGGTCGTGGACTCCGTACCGTGCTTGCCTTCCAGGATGCGGACTTTGTAGTCCACCAGCTCCAGCGCGGCCAGCTCCGGATAGATCCGCTCCAGCCCCACCCGCAGCGCCCGGTCGAGGGCATGGACCGGACCGTTTCCCTCCGCTGTGGCGACGATCCGCTCGCCCTTGGCCCACAGCTTCACGGTGGCCTCGTTGGCATGGGTGCCGTCCGGGCGGTCCTCGACGATCGCCCGCCAGGACTCGACCCGGAAGAAGCGGCGGGCCCGGCCCTCGGCCTCCGCGCGGAGCAGCAGTTCGAAGGAGGCGTCGGCGGCCTCGTAGCTGTAGCCCGCGAGCTCCCGCTCCTTGACGCGCTCGACGACCCGGCCGACCAGGGCCCGGTCATCGCCGAGGTCGATGCCCAGCTCCTTGCCCTTGAGCTCGATCGAGGCGCGGCCCGCCATGTCCGAGACCAGCATCCGCATGGTGTTGCCGACCCGCTCGGGGTCGATGTGCTGGTACAGGTCCGGGTCCACCTTGATGGCCGAGGCGTGCAGCCCGGCCTTGTGGGCGAAGGCGGAAACACCCACATAGGGCTGGTGGGTCGAGGGCGTCAGGTTGACGACCTCGGCGATGGCGTGCGAGATCCGGGTCATCTCCGCCAGCGCGCCCCGGGGCAGCACCGCGCGGCCGTACTTCAGCTCCAGCGCCGCGACGACCGGGAAGAGGTTGGCGTTGCCGACCCGCTCGCCGTAGCCGTTGGCGGTGCACTGGACGTGAGTGGCACCCGCGTCCACCGCGGCCAGGGTGTTGGCCACGGCGCAGCCGGTGTCGTCCTGTGCGTGGATGCCCAGGCGCGCCCCGGTGTCGGCGAGGACGGTGCGGACCACCGCGTCGATCTGGCCCGGGAGCATCCCGCCGTTGGTGTCGCACAGCACGACCACATCGGCGCCCGCCTGGTAGGCGGTGGCCACGACCTGCTTGGCGTAGGCGGCGTTGGCGCGGTAGCCGTCGAAGAAGTGCTCGCAGTCGAGGAAGACCCGGCGGCCCTGGGAGCGCAGATACGCGACGGTGTCGCGGATCATCGCGAGGTTCTCCTCGAGCGAGGTGCGCAGAGCCAGCTCCACATGGCGGTCATGGGACTTGGCGACCAGGGTGATCACCGGCGCACCGGAGTCGAGGAGCGCCTTCACCTGCGGATCGGCCTCGGCGCTCACCCCCGCCTTGCGGGTCGCGCCGAAGGCGACGAGCAGTGCGTGCTTGAAGTCGATCTCTTCGCGCGCCCGCGCGAAGAACTCCGTGTCGCGCGGATTGGCGCCGGGCCAGCCGCCCTCGATGAAGCCCACGCCGAAGTCGTCGAGGTGACGGGCGATGGTCAGCTTGTCCGCGACCGTCAGATTGATGCCCTCGCGCTGCGCGCCGTCGCGCAGCGTGGTGTCGAAGACATGGAAACCGTCGTCGGGCAGATCCTTCATGGTGGTCGGGCTCCTGTCGGATGGATCTCGGTCTACCGGAATAACCGGTTCCGCGCCTTCCTATGATCCCTCACGCTCCGCATCCGGTGGGATGGTCCGGAAAACGAAAAGACCCCTCGCGGGTGCGAGAGGTCTGCGCGCGGGTCTGGGGCACGGTGTCCGCGCCGTACCGGGTCGTACGGGGCGGTCACTGCGGACCGGCGCGCCTGCTGCCAATAATCATGGCGAACGAGAGCACGGAGGCAGTCTGGCACATTCCGCCCCCGGGCTCCCTTCCGTCTCAATATGCGAGCACCCTCCTTTTGAGGGCTCGGTTCGCCTCCGGGCGCAACAGCCCCTGTCGACGGCCGACGTGCTCGGTCGCTCGTACCTCGCTCCCTGTGCGCGTCTCCCTTTCGACGCGGCGCGCCTCTTCGGCTCACTCGCCGGAGGCGAACCGCTCAGCCCAGGCGGTGCATCCAGCCATGGGTGTCCGGGGCGGCACCGGTCTGGATGTCCAGCAGCGCACGGCGCAGCTTCATCGTGACCTCGCCGGGCTGCCCGTCGCCCACCGTCCAGCTGCCGCGGGCGGACTTCACCGAGCCGACCGGGGTGATCACGGCCGCGGTGCCGCAGGCGAAGACCTCGGTGAGGGAACCGTCCGCGTTGCCCTCGCGCCAGTCGTCCACCGAGATCCGGCCCTCGGAGACCTCGTAGCCGAGGTCGGCGGCGATCCGCAGCAGCGAGGCGCGGGTGATGCCGGGGAGCAGCGAGCCGGTCAGCTCGGGGGTGACGATGCGGTTCCCGTACACGAAGTACAGGTTCATCCCGCCCATCTCCTCGATCCAGCGGCGCTCGATGGCGTCCAGCCAGACCACCTGGTCACAGCCCTGCTCGGCGGCCTGCGCCTGGGCGACCAGCGAAGCGGCGTAGTTGCCGCCCGCCTTGGCCGCGCCGGTGCCGCCGGGGGCGGCGCGGACGTACTCCTCGGAGAGCCACACCGAGACCGGCTTGACCCCGCCGGGGAAGTACGCCCCGGCCGGGGAGGCGATGACGACGAACAGGTACTCGTTGGCGGGCCGGACGCCGAGCCCGACCTCGGTGGCGAACATGAACGGCCGCAGGTAGAGCGACTCCTCGCCGGTGCCGGGCACCCACGCCCGGTCCTGGGTGACCAGCGCGTCACAGGCCGCGATGAAGGTCTCCACGGGCAGCTCGGGCATGGCCATCCGGCGGGCGGACGACTGGAAGCGCTCGGCGTTCTGCTCGGGGCGGAAGGTGGCCACGGTGCCGTCGGGCTGCCGGTACGCCTTGAGCCCCTCGAAGATGGTCTGGGCGTAGTGGAGCGTCATGTTCGCCGGGTCGAGCGGCAGCGCGGCGTACGGCACGAGCTGGGCCTCGTGCCAGCCGCGGCCCTCCGTCCACTTGATGGTCACCATGTGATCGGTGAAGTGGCGGCCGAACCCGGGGTTGGCCAGGATCCGCTCCCGCTCGGCGTCGGAGAGCGGGTGGGCCGAGGGCTTGAGCTCGATCGTGGGCGTCGTCATGAGTGGTAGTCCTTCACCGTTCGGTTGTCGCGGACCGCGCTCACACCGTCCTGACCGCAATCGGTACGAGGACGTCCAAGTTTCGCTTCACACAGCGGCCCCACCAGGATTATCGCCTAGGTGGGGCCGGGGGAAGAGGTGTGCGGGGTGCGCGCGGCCCAGGGTCGATGGTCGCACCCGGCCGCGCACCGGCACCGGCTGGGGTCAGCCGGCCACCCGCGCGGCGAGCGCGTCGCCGGTCTCCTCGGTGGTGCGGGGCGTCGCGGCGTCCCGCTCGGCGAGGTCCTGTGCGACGGCGGCCTCGATCCGGGCCGCCTCCTCCGCGTAGCCGAGGTGCGACAGGAGCAGGGCCACCGACAGCACGGTCGCGGTCGGGTCGGCCTTGCCGGTGCCCGCGATGTCCGGCGCGGAGCCGTGGACCGGCTCGAACATCGAGGGGAAGGCGCCGGAGGGGTTGATGTTGCCGCTCGCGGCGAGCCCGATACCACCGGTGACGGCGGCGGCGAGGTCGGTCAGGATGTCACCGAAAAGGTTGTCGGTGACGATCACGTCGAACCGCTCGGGCTGGGTGACAAAGAAGATCGTCGCGGCGTCGACATGCAGATAGTCGGTGGTGACCTCGGGGTACTCCTGGCCGACCCGGTCGAAGATGTTCTTCCACAGATGACCGGCGTGCACCAGGACGTTGTTCTTGTGGACCAGGGTCAGCTTCTTGCGCGGACGGGCGTTGGCGCGCTCGTACGCGTCGCGTACCACCCGCTCCACGCCGTACGCCGTGTTCAGGCTGACCTCGGTGGCCACCTCGGCGGGGGTGCCGGTGCGCAGCGAGCCGCCGTTGCCCACGTACGGGCCCTCGGTGCCCTCGCGGACGACCACGAAGTCGATGTCGGGGCGGCCGGCCAGCGGGGTCGCGGTGTTCGGGAAGAGCTTCGACGGACGCAGGTTGACGTAGTGGTCGAAGGCGAAGCGGAGCTTGAGGAGCAGCCCGCGCTCCAGCACGCCGGAGGGCACCGACGGATCGCCGATCGCGCCGAGCAGGATCGCGTCGTGGTCCTTCAGCGACTCCAGGTCGGCGTCCGGCAGGGTCTCGCCGGTGGTGTGCCAGCGCCGGGCGCCCAGATCGTAGTTCCGGGTCTCCAGCTTCACGTCCTGCGGAAGGGCGGCGGCGAGGACCTTGAGGCCCTGGGCCACGACTTCCTGGCCGATACCGTCACCGGGGATCACTGCGAGGCGAAGGGAGCGAGACATACCGGGACCCTACTCCTCGTCCCATGGACTGACACCGACCGTCCGCCATTCGGACAGTCGCCAACCGGAAAGCCACCGTTCACCCCCTGTACCGCGCGCGGTTGACCGCCCGGGGGAGATTCCGGTGCATGGACACACCACGGTTCGGCATCCCTGAGCCGCTCGCGCGCCGGATGAGCCTGGCCGAGCAGCACGAGTACCTGCGGGCGCGGTTCTCCCGCCGGGGGGTGCTGCGCGGCGGCGCGGCCACCGCCGGCGCGGCCGTGGGCGCGGGACTGCTGGGCGGCTCGGCGTGCGCCACCGGCGCCCGGCCCGCCCCCGCGTCCGTACCGGCTCCGCGCCGGGCCACGGTGAACGGCTCGCTGGTGGCCCCGTTCGGCCGTCATCTGGCGTTCGGCGCCGACCCCACGACGCAGATGCGGATCTCCTGGCAGGTGCCGCTGGCGGTGCGCAAGCCCTATGTGCGGATCGGCCCGGGACCCGGGGAGCTGACCCGGAAGGTCGAGGCCGAGGTACGGCCGCTGCACACCCCGGCACTCAGCGACGATCTCCCCGCGGTGGACCAGTACTACCTGCACGCCGCGGTGGACGGACTGAGCCCCGATGTCACCTACTACTACGGCGTCGGCCACGAGGGCTGGGACCCGGCCGACCCCCTCCGCTTCTCCTCGGTGGGCACCTTTCGCACCGCGCCCGAGCGGCCGGTGCCGTTCGTCTTCACCGCCTTCGGCGACCAGGGCGTGAGCTATCACGCGCTCGCCAACGACCGGGTGATCCTTGGCCAGAACCCGTCCTTCCATCTGCACGCGGGCGATCTGTGCTACGCGGACACCACCGGTCACGGCAAGAAATCCGACCTCTACGACGCCCGCGTCTGGGACTCCTTCCTCGCCCAGACCGAGGCGGTGGCGGCCACCGTGCCCTGGATGGTGACCACCGGCAACCACGACATGGAGGCGTGGTACTCCCCCGACGGCTACGGCGGACAGCTGGCCCGCTGGTCGCTGCCGCGGAACGGGCCCGCCCCGCGCACCTCGCCCGGCGTCTACTCGTTCACCTACGGGAACGTGGGCGTGATCGCGCTGGACGCCAATGACGTCAGCTACGAGATCACCGCCAACGCGGGCTGGAGCGGCGGTGAGCAGACCCGCTGGCTGGAGCGACGGCTGACGGCGCTGCGGGCGCGGCAGGACATCGACTTCGTGGTGGTCTTCTTCCACCACTGCGCCTTCTCCACGACCAGCTCGCACGCCTCGGACGGGGGTGTGCGCGACGCATGGGTGCCGCTCTTCGACAAGCACCAGGTGGATCTGGTGATCAACGGCCACAACCACGTCTACGAGCGCACCGACGCCATCCGGGGCGGAAAGGCCGCCCGCCGGGTACCGGTCGGCGGTGACGCGGACGCGGTGCGCGACGGGATCGTCTATGTGACGGCGGGCGGGGCGGGCGCGGATCTGTACTCCTTCCCCGTGCCCGACAGCTACGAGGGGAAGGTCCGGGACCTCGATGAGGTGAAGACCTACCACTGGACGAAGGACGGGGAGAAGAACCGCGACACCGTGGAGTGGTCGCGGGTCCGCTACACCGGCTTCTCCTTCCTCGCGGTGGAGGTGGAGCCCGGTGCGGACCCGAAGCTGAAGGTCACGGCACTGGCGGAGTCCGGTGAGCGCGTGGATCACTTCACGATCACGCGCTCCCGGCGTCAGTGACCGGTTGAGCCGCCGTTGTCCCGGCGGTCCAGCGCGCGCTGGAGCGCGGCGGCCGCCTTCTGGCGGTCGGTGTTGTCGGTCTTGCGGCGGACCCTGCGGATAGTCTGCTCGGCCATGTACACGTCTCCTTGGCTCAGCCCCGGAACAGGCCGGGGGGAATCCCCGAGAAGGTGGCAACCAGAAAGGGCGGGGGCCTGGGTGCGGCAGGGATCACCTGCGGCTGTGCACCGGCCACGTCCGCCATCGCCCGATGGAGCGATACGTTCGGCTTCCACAAAAGTACGACAGCTCGGCTGCGCTGTCTGCACAATTATTCGGACGTCCTACTATCTGAGACGCAAAAAACGGCCGATGGAATCCATCGGCCGTCCTGCTGCCCCACGACAGGGCCGTGGCGGGCCCGTCCTGATGATCGAGGCCGACCCCCGTCCGACCTCGACCACCCTGGCCGATCCCGTACCGCTGTGGGTGACCCCGCACCTGGTTACCCACGTAAACTGCGGTAAATAATGGCTACTTGATTGCCTGACGCTAGCATCGTTGCCGCTCGGGCGTCCACAGCTTTACGGCGTATTCCACCTCCGCACGCACTCCGCCCCCGGCCGGAAGAGACACGGCCGGGGGCGGGGATCAGCGAGCGCGAAGCGCGCCGGGCAGGTCAGCCCATGTGCGGGTAGCGGTAGTCCGTCGGCGGGACCAGGGTCTCCTTGATGGAGCGGGTGGAGGTCCAGCGCATCAGGTTCTGCTTGGCGCCCGCCTTGTCGTTGGTGCCGGAGGCGCGGCCGCCGCCGAACGGCTGCTGACCGACCACCGCACCGGTGGGCTTGTCGTTGATGTAGAAGTTGCCGGCCGCGAAGCGCAGCGCCTCGCAGGTGGCGGCCGCCGCGGCGCGGTCCTGGGCGATGACGCCGCCGGTCAGGCCGTAGGCCGAGGCCGACTCCATCTGCTGGAGCATCGCGTCGTACTCCGCGTCCTCGTAGACGTACACACCCAGGATCGGGCCGAAGTACTCGTCCTTGAAGATCTCGTTCTCCGGGTCGGTGGAGACCAGAACGGTCGGACGGACGAAGTAGCCCTCGCTGTCGTCGTAGGTACCGCCCGCGATCACCTCGATGGTCGGGTCGGACTTCGCCCGGTCGATCGCCGCCTTGTTCTTGGCGAACGAACGGTCGTCGATGACCGCACCCATGAAGTTGCCGAGCTCGGAGACATCGCCCATCGTCAGCCCGTTGACCTCGGCGGCGAACTCCTCCTTGAGGCCGCCGTCCCACAGCGAGCGCGGGACGTAGGCGCGCGAGGCGGCGGAGCACTTCTGGCCCTGGAACTCGAAGGCGCCGCGGGTCATCGCCGTCTTCAGCACCGCCGGGTCCGCGGAGGGGTGGGCGACGATGAAGTCCTTGCCACCGGTCTCGCCGACCAGACGCGGGTAGGTCTTGTAGTTCTCGATGTTGGCGCCGACCGTCTTCCACAGGTACTGGAAGGTGCGGGTGGAGCCGGTGAAGTGGATGCCCGCGAGGTCCGGGTGGGTCAGCGCCACCTCGGAGACGTCCTTGCCGTCACCGGTGACGAGGTTGATGACGCCCTTGGGCAGCCCGGCCTCCTCCAGCAGCTGCATCAGCAGCACGGCGGCGTGGGTCTGCGTCGGGGAGGGCTTCCAGACCACCACATTGCCCATGAGGGCGGGGGCGGTGGGGAGGTTGCCCGCGATGGCGGTGAAGTTGAAGGGGGTGATCGCGTAGACGAACCCCTCCAGCGGCCGGTGGTCGGTGCGGTTCCAGACCCCCGGCGCATTGGTGACCGGCTGCTCGGCCAGGATCTGGCGCGCGAAGTGCACATTGAAGCGCCAGAAGTCGATCAGCTCACAGGGAGTGTCGATCTCGGCCTGCTGGGCGGTCTTGGACTGGCCGAGCATGGTGGAGGCGGCCATGGTCTCGCGCCACGGCCCGGAGAGCAGATCGGCGGCCTTCAGGATGATCGCGGCGCGGTCGTCGAAGCTGAGCGCGCGCCACGCCGGGGCGGCGGCCAGCGCCGCGTCGATCGCGTCCTGCGCGTCGGCCTGGGTGGCGTTGGCGTAGGTACCGAGGCGGGCCGCGTGGTTGTGCGGCTGTACGACGTCGAAGCGCTCTCCGCCGCCCATCCGCTTCTCACCGCCGATGGTCATCGGCAGCTCGACCGGGTTCTGGGCCAGCTCCTTGAGCTTGGTCTCGAGGCGGGCGCGCTCCGGGGTGCCGGGGGCGTAGGTGTGCACCGGCTCGTTCACCGGGACGGGGACCTGGGTGACGGCGTCCATGGTGGCCGTTGTCTCCTTCGATCGTCGGATTGCGAGGGGAAGTCTTCGGGGGGCTGCGGACGGGACGATCAGCCGCGGCTGACCAGCGAGCGCAGGAAGAACGCGAGGTTCGCGGGGCGCTCCGCGAGACGGCGCATGAAGTACCCATACCAGTCTGTTCCATACGGGACGTAAACCCGCATCCGATGCCCTTCCGCCACCAGCCGCTCCTGCTCGCCCTCGCGGATCCCGTAGAGCATCTGGAACTCGTACTCGTCCAGCTTGCGGCCGACGCGGCGGGCCAGCTCCTGGGCGATGGCCACCATGCGCGGGTCATGCGAGCCGATCATGGGGTAGCCGTCACCGGCCATCAGGATCTTCAGACAGCGCACATACGCCCGGTCCACCTCGCGCTTGTCCTGGTAGGCGACGCTCGCGGGCTCCTTGTACGCGCCCTTCACCAGCCGCACCCGGGAGCCTTCCCCGGCCAGCGCCCGGCAGTCGTCCTCGGTGCGGAACAGATACGACTGCACCACCGCACCGGTCTGCGGGAAGCGGGAGCGCAGCTCGCCGAGGATCGCCAGGGTGGAGTCCACAGTGGTGTGGTCCTCCATGTCCAGGGTGACGGTCGTCCCCGCCTCGGCCGCCGCCTCGACGACCGGGGTGACATTGGCGAGCGCCACATCGTGGCCGCCGGGCAGCGCCTGGCCGAAGGCCGACAGCTTGACCGACATCTCCGCGCGGGGGCCGAGGTCCTCGGCGGCCAGTGCCTCGGCCAGCGCGAGATAGGCGTCCCGGCTGCGCAGCGCCTCGGAGCGATCGGTGACATCCTCGCCCAGATGGTCGAGGGTGACCTCAAGACCGCGCGAGGCCAGGGAGCGCACGGCCAACAGCGACTCGTCCAGCCGCTCCCCGGCCACGAACCGGTCCACCATCGGGCGGGTGACCGGCGCGGCCGAGACGATGCGACGGATGGCAGCACTGCGCGAAGCGGCGAGCAGCACGGGTCCCAGCACGGGGCACCTCCACGATGACGGCCGACGAACGGCTTCAACAACTCACCGTGAAACTTAAGGATCGCGCGTATCCGCGGCCATCGACAGCTGTCCTACATCCGTGTCCGGGATCTCAGACATCTGTATGAGAATGGAAGAGGCGGATCCGGGAAGGAGGCGAGCGACCGGTGCGGGACGACTATCAGCAGCTGGTGGACGAGATCACCGCGGCACTCGGCGCGCCCGCGACCCTGGAGAACCGCGACTTCGCCCTGATCGCCTTCGGTGCCCACGACAGCGGGGACGCCGAGGAACCGGCGCTGGACCCGGTGCGTACCCGCTCCATCCTCCAGCGGCGCTCGACGGCGGCGGTACGGGCGTGGTTCGAGGCGTTCGGGATCGCCCGCGCCCAGGCCCCGCTGCGGATTCCGCCGGATCCGGCGGCCGGGGTCTTCATGGGCCGTATCTGTCTGCCCGTACGGCACCGCGGTGTGGTGCACGGCTATGTGTGGCTGCTGGACGACGGCCATCTCTCGGACCTGGAGCTCGGCGGCCCCTCGGTCGCTCCGGACCCGCGGCTCGCGCGGGCCATGGAGACCACCGCGCGGATCGGCGCGCTGCTGGCGGCCGAGGCGCGGGCCGGGGAGGAACTGGGCGAGCTGCTCACCGAGCTGCTGACCGGGCCGCCGAGCGGCCAGGACGCGGCCCGCGCGGGGCTGCGGGCCGCGCTGCGCCCGGCGGCCGACGGACCGCTGGCGCTGGTGGCGGTGGTGCCCTGGACCCCGGACACCGGTGCGGCGGCCGACCACCCGGGGCTGCCCCGGCTGCCGGGGATCGCGGCCGCCAGTGTGGTGCCCGGCGCCGCGGACGTCACCCTGGCCGCCCTGGTGCGGCTGCGCGCCGCCAGCGCCCTGGACCCGGCCCGCGCCACCGCCGAACAGCTGCTGCGCTCCCCCCGCGCGAGCGCCCCGAGCGCCCCCGGCCCCGATCTGCCGCCGGGCGGCGGCCGGGAGACGGCCGCCGGGGTCTCCGCACCGCGCCGCGGCCTGGACGAGCTGCCCACCGCCTGGGGCGAGGCACTGGCCGCCGCCCGCGCCGCCCGCGCGGACGCCCGGCTCGGACCGGTGGCCGAGTGGACCGCCATCGGCCCGTACCGCCTGCTGACCGCTCTTCCCCCGACCCCGCCGGACCCGGCGGTCCGCCCCCTGCTGGAGCGCTCGCACGCCGAACTCGCCCGTACCGCAGAGGCATTCCTCGACTGCGCGGGGCAGGCGAGCCGCACCGCCCAGCTGCTCGGCATCCACCGCCAGACCCTCTACTACCGCCTGTCCCGCGTGAAGCAGCTGACCGGCCTCGACCTGGACGCGGGCGAGGACCGCCTGCTCCTGCACATGGCCCTCAAAGCCGCCCGCCTGGGCACGCCGGACGCGCCGGACGCCGGCTGAGCGGGGCCGGCACGCGGCCCGGTGTCCGAGGAGGGTGCGACAGTCGTGCCCTCACAGCGGGGAGGAGTTGGGCGGCGGTGGGCGACTACTACGAGCGGATCGTCGATGTCGAGGTGACCGGCGAGGAGGCCGGGGCGCTGGCGGAGCGGATGGTGGACTGGATGGTCGCCGAGGGGCTGATCACCCGGGAGCTGTCCGGCGACGGGGTGTACAGCCTGATCCTGGACCAGGGGTATGTTCCCGGGCCGCGGTGGCGGCGGGCGGTGGACGACTCCTCGGATCCGGCGTGGGTCCCGGGGCCGGTGGCGGTGCTGGTGGGGCGGGACGACCACGTCGGGGGGCAGGGGGAGAGCACGGCGGACGAGGTGAGCTGTCCGCGCTGCGGCGCCCGCACCGTGGTCATCGACTATCCGGAGAGCTTCGAGCCGGACGAGGAGGTCTGGCGGCCGTTCGGGGAGGCGATCGAGCTCTGGAAGGAGACGGGTGAGGCGGATGTGGTCTGTCCGGCCTGTACGGCATCGGTCCCGGTCACCGAGTGGCGGTTCGGGGCCGGATTCGACCTCGGGGCGCTGGCCTTCGACTTCTGGGAGTGGCCACCGCTCTCCGCGCGGTTCCACGCGGAGTTCGCCCAGCGGCTGGGGCATCGCGCCCAGGGGCAGGCGGGGAAGTTTTAGAACCGGCGTCGGCGGGGCGCGGCCCGCGGGTGAGCGGGCCGCGCCGGGGGCGTCACGTCACGGGGAACGCCACATCACAGACCTCGTCCTCCGGGCCCGCCGCGCCCCAGTCGGCGAAGTAGACCTCGCGGCAAGGGCCGGTGACGGTCAGGCCCTCGTCGGCGGTCCAGCGCTCGACCGCGTCGAACGCCGAGACGATGTGCGGATAGCCGACCTGAGCCTTGGTCAGCCGGGTGTACGCCAGCCGGTGCGCGGGCTCATGGCGCAGCGACACCTCACGGCTGTGCGCGGCGGCGTACTTCTCGGCGGCGGCGCGGTCGGCGACCGGGACACATGCCTCGGCCGGACCGTCGCTCTCCTCGCTGACCTCGGCGTGGTAGAGCACGAAGGGCGGACCGGCGATCCCGCCGCACGCCGTGGCGGCGTCCTCCAGTCGGCCGAGCGCGGCGCCGATCCACGCGGGGAGGTCGTCCGCGAGCAGATGGCGGCGCTCGGTGAGGACGGTCTGCTCGCCGACCTCACGGATGTGCATCTCATACATATCGGAACTCCTGCCTGACAGCCGGTCACGGAGGTGTGCCGCGAGGGCCCGCTGCCGGGCGGTGCGCTCCTCGACGGCGGCCCAGTAGTCCGCCACCTCGCGCGCCGCCCGCTCCGCCGGGAGCTCCAGCACCCGGCCGATCCGCGCCAGCGGCATGTCCAGCCGTCGCAGCAGCGCCACCAGCCGGGCCCGCTCCACCTGGTCGTCGCGGTACCAGCGATAGCCGGTGGTCTCGTCGGCATGGTCGGGGGCCAGCAGCCCCAGCCGGTCGTAGAGCCGGAGCGCCTTGGGCGACAGCCGCGTTCTGCGCGCGAAGGCGCCAATGCTGAGCAGGGGGGATTCCACGGTTGCCATCCTCCGTCCCGGGCACCGCGCCCGGTGACCCCCACGCTGGGGTCTGACCCTTGGGCAAGGTCAAGCGGCCCCGGGCGCCGCGCGGCCCGGGAAGTCAGTCCGACGGGCCCGGCAAGGTGCCGCCCAGGATCCGCCGCATGGCCTCGACCAACTCCTGGGCGGCCGGGGTGAGGTCGGGGTTGATGGCCATCTGGACCACCATGCCGCTCACCAGCGTCATATAGAAGGAGCCCAGGATCCGGGAGGTCTCCTCGTCGACCTCGCTCTCGTCGACGCCGTGGAACAGAGCCACCAGCCCCGACCGCCCCTCCGGCTGGGCCCTGGCGAACGCCTCCCGCAGCTCGGGGTCGCTCTCGGCCTGCATGATGGCCTCCAACTGGGCCCGCCACACCGCCTGGTGCTTGCTGAACAGCTCCAGGGCCCGGGTCCAGCCCGACTCGAACCGGCCGACCAGATCGCTCCCGGTGGCGCTGTCCTCCTCGAGGGACCGCTGGACGTCATCGCCCCAGTCGCCCATGGCCGCGAAGAGCGCCTCCCGCATCAGGGCGTCCTTGGAGCCGTAGTGGTAGCCGATGGAGGCCAGGTTGGCGCCGGAGGCGGCCACGATGTCCCGCGCCGTCGTACGCGACCAGCCCTTCTCCAGCAGGCAACGCTTCGCCCCGGCCAGCAGATCCTCGCGATGTCCCATGGCACCAGCCTATCCCGATGTCATACGGCCGTCCCAGACGTACGTATTACACGCTCGTACTAGACAGGCGTTTTATACGACCGTATATTTCCTGGCATGACAACGACTTCCCCCAACTCCCGTGCCGGACGCAAGGAATGGACCGCCTTCGCGGTCCTGATGCTTCCGCTCCTCCTGGTCTCCATGGATGTGTCGGTGCTGTACTTCGCGGTCCCGCAGATCAGCCGGGAGTTGCACCCGAGCTCGACGCAACAGCTGTGGATCTTCGACATCTACGCCTTCGCGCTGGCCGGGCTGCTGATCACGATGGGGTCGCTGGGAGACCGGATCGGCCGCCGGAAGCTGCTGCTGTGCGGCGCCGTGGCGTTCGGCGCCGCCTCCGTCGCGGCGGCGTACGCGCAGAACGCGGAGATGCTCATCGCCGCGCGGGCCGTGCTCGGCATCGGCGGCGCGACCCTGATGCCCTCCACGATGGCTCTGGTCCGCAATATCTTCCAGGACGAGAAGCAGCGCGGTCAGGCCATCGCGATCTGGTCGTCGGCCATGGCGGGCGGGATCGCGCTCGGCTCGGTGATGAGCGGAGTGATGCTCAATCACTTCTGGTGGGGCTCGGTCTTCCTGGTCAACGTCCCGGCGATGGTGCTGCTGCTGGTGCTGGTGCCCGTCCTGGTGCCGGAGTTCAAGGACCCCAAGCCCGGCCGGTTCGACCTGCTGAGCGTGCCGCTGTCGATGGGCGCGGTCCTCCCGGTGATCTACGGGCTGAAGAAGATGTCGGCCGACAACAGCGTGGCCCTGGCCCCGGCGCTGTCGATCGTGGCCGGTCTCGCCATCGGCGCGGCCTTCGTACACCGTCAGCGCACCCGGAGTGATGCCATGATCAGCCCCGAGCTGTTCCGCAACCGCGGCTTCGGACCGTCGATAGCGATCAACTCACTGGCCACCTTCGCCATGATGGGCTCGGCCTTCTTCACCACCCAGTACCTGCAATCGGTGCTGGGGAAGGGCCCGCTGGAGGCCGCGATGTGGAGTCTCCTCCCCTCGATCTCCGTCGCGTTCGCCGGGCCGATCGCGAGCGTGCTCGTCCAGCGCGGCGCCAACCGCGCCTATGTGATCAGCGGTGGCTTTGTCCTCGGAGCGGTGGGCTACGGGGTGCTGGCGCTCGCCGATACTGACGCGCTGTGGACCGTGCTCATCGGCGCCGCCGTGCTCGCCAGCGGCATCGTCATGGTGATGGCGCTGGTCACCGACATGGCGATCGGCTCCGTACCACCGAAGCGGGCCGGGTCGGCCGCCGCCCTGCTGGAGACCGGCCAGGAGTTCGGCGGGGCGATGGGCATGGCCGTGCTCGGCAGCGTCGGCACCGCCGTCTACCGCGCCGACGTCAAGGACACGCTGCCGGACGGACTGCCGCCCGCCGCGGTGGACGCGGTGCGCGAAACCCTGGGCACCGCCAACGCGGTGGCCGAGCGACTGCCCGGACGGACCGGGGACCTGGTGCTGGACGCCGCGCGAGACGCCTTCACCCACGGCATGCAGATCTCGAGCGTCACCGGAGCCGGTGTGCTGGTCGCGGGCGCCGTGCTGGCGACCGTGACCCTGCGTCATCTGCGGGTCGCCAGGACCACCACCCCGGCCGCGGCCGACACCCCCACGGACACCGGCACGGCCAACAACACCGATGACGCGGCGGCCCCAACCACCACCTCCGGCCGCTGACCCCCGGACCGGGGCCCCCGGGCCGCCCCTCGGCCGAGCCGGGGGCGGTTCTCCGGCATCCCGGTCAGTCCCCCCCCAAAAAAAAAGAGCCCGGGGCCCGGGGCTCCGTGCGGACAACCCCACGAAGGCCCCCGTTCCGCGGGAGAGCGCGAAGCGGAGGGCCCGTGGGACAGCGGTCGGGGGCGCCGCTGTCAGCCCAGGTGCACGGCCTTGGGGGTGGTGTCCCGCGCGCCCGGCTCTCGGGAGGGCCGCGGCGTGTTCATCAGCAGGGTCACCACGATGGCCGCGCCGGTGAGGATCGCGGACGACCAGACGAACGCCTCCGAGAAGCCCTCGACCAGACCGGCCTTCATATGCGCGTGCATGTTCTGCCGGGTGATCTCGTGCAGGTGCTCGGCCTTGTAGTCGTCGGTCGCGCTGGTGGCGATGGTGTTGAGCAGCGCCGTGCCGATCGAACCGCCGATCTGCTGGGCGGTGTTGACGGTGGCGGACGCGACACCGGCGTCCTGCTCGCGCACCCCGTGGGTCGCGTAGTTCATCGCCGGGGCCATCACCAGGCCCATGCCGAAACCGACCAGGATCTCCGAGGGCAGCACACCGGCCGCGTAGGAGCTGTCGACGTCCAGCGGGACGAGCAGTGCCACACCGGTGGCCGCGGTCAGCAGACCGGGGCCGACCAGCATCCGCGGCGCCACCCTGGGGATGAGGCGCGAGGCGAGACCGCCCGCGGAGACCAGCACCGACGCGGTCATCGGCAGGAAGGCCAGACCGGTGGTCAGCGCCGAGTACCCCTTGACGACCTGCATGTAGTAGGTGAGGAACAGGAACATGGCGAACATGCCGACCACCGAGAGGCCGACGGCCAGATAGGCGCTGCCCCGGGTGCGGTCCGCCAGTACCCGCATCGGCAGCAGCGGGTTCTTCACGCGCTTCTCCACCAGGATGAACGCGAGGAGCAGCACGACGCCCGCGGTGAGCAGACAGGCCACCATGCCCGAGTCCCAGCCCTCGGACTCGGCCTCGCTGCATCCGTACACCAGGGCCACCAGACCGGTCACGGCCAGGAACACCCCGGGGATGTCGAAGCGGGCCCGGCCCTCGGCGCGGGTGTCGGCGGGCAGCACCCACCAGCTGATGACCGCGATGGCGGCGATCGGCACATTCACATACAGACACCAGCGCCAGTCGAGGTATTCGGTCAGCGCACCGCCGACGACCAGGCCGATCGCGCCACCGCCCGCGGCGATGGCGCCGAAGATGCCGAACGCCTTGGCGCGTTCACGCGGTTCGGTGAAGTTCACCGCGAGCAAGGAGAGCGCGGAGGGGGCGAGCAGCGCGGCGAACGCACCCTGGAGGGCACGGGCCAGCAGCAGCGTCTCGAAGCCGGAGGCCGCGCCGCCCAGCGCCGAGGCCCCGGCGAAGCCGAGCAGACCGATCAGGAAGGTACGCCGGCGGCCGGTGTAGTCGGCGATCCGGCCACCGAGCAGCAGCAGGCTGCCGAACGCCAGGGTGTACGCCGTGATCACCCACTGGCGGTCGCCGTCGGTGATGCCGAGGTCCTTCTGGGCGGACGGCAGGGCGATGTTCACGATGGTGATGTCGAGGACGATCATCAGCTGGGCGAGGCCGATGAACAGCAGGGCCAGCCAGCGCCGAGGGTTGGCCTCGGGCTGTATGCCGGTGGGCTGGGACATGAGGAACTGCCTTTCCGATCTTTCTGATCGTTCACAAGCCGAGCGGAGGGAAAGGGAGGTCAGTCGTCGGCGCGGGCGGCGTCGGCGCGGGCGTCGTCGGCACGGGCGTCGTCGGCACGGGCGTCGTCGGCACGGGCGTCGTCGGCACGGGCGTCGTCGGCACGGGCGTCGTCGGCACGGGCGTCGTCGGCACGGGCGTCGTCGGCACGGGCGTCGTCGGCACGGGCGTCGTCGGCACGGGCGTCGTCGGCACGGGCGTCGTCGGCACGGGCGTCGTCGGCACGGGCGTCGTCGGCACGGGCGTCGTCGGCACGGGCGTCGTCGAGCAGTCGCTCCCGGAGCCGCTTGAACGCGGGGGCGTCCACGGCCGGGCCGCTGAGCATGGTGGTGGGCCGTGACGAGCCGCTGGGGCGCAGCCCGTCGACGTACACATCCAGATGGCGGTGGGCGAGGGCGTCGTCGTCCGGGAAGTGCCCACCACCGGGCAGCGGCCGGGACAGCCGCATGATCATCATCGTGATGTCGCCGAAGACGACATCGGGGCGGATCTGCCCGGCCGCCTGGGCGCGGAGCAGCAGTTCATCGATCGGGTCCACGGCGTCGCCGCGTACGTCGCCGATGATCTCGTCATGGCTGACCCGGCCCAGCAGTGAGGGCATCACCGAACCGATCTTGAGATCGAGGGCGCCGTGCATAAAGCGGCGCAGCGCCTCGACCGGGTCGCCCTCGTCGGCGAGGGCCTCCCGCGCGGCCTCGGTGAGGGAGGTGAGGACCTCGGCGGCCACCCCGCGGAAGAGATCGGCGCGCTGCGGAAACCGCCGGTAGAGCGTGGCGATGCCGACCCCGGCACGCCGGGCGATCTCGTCGAGCGGCGCGTCGGGCCCCTCGTCGACGAAGACCTCACGGGCGGCGCGCAGGATCTGCTCGCGGTTGCGCCGTGCGTCGGCCCGCATCCGGGGCGCGGCGGGGGTGGGGAGGTCAGCGGACACGGGCGTACTCCTGCGGGACGTGCTTCGGGAGAGCCACAAGGGCTATGTGGAGAATTTTTCTCCACATAGCCGTCAGCGTAGCGAGCTCGCTCCGAATATTCAACACGTGATGAAAAAGATCAGGAAGCCCTCGCGCACCGCTGATGCGCACACGCGACAGGGCCCGGTCCCCGCCGAAGCGGGAACCGGGCCCCAGGTGGGTCCGTGTGTGGGACTAGCCGTCCAGATTGACCGAACGGGCCGAGGTGGCCCCGATCTCACCGGCGATCTCGCTGAGGACAGCCGGCGGAATGGTGTCGTCGACGGTCAGCGCCACCAGGGCGGCGCCACCGGCCGTGGCACGCGAGACCTGCATACCCGCGATGTTGATCCCGGCCTCGCCCAGGATGCGGCCGAGCGTGCCGACCACACCCGGGCGGTCGGTGTAGCGGAAGAAGGCCATGTGATCGGCGAGAGCCAGATCGACGTCGTACTCACCGACGGCGACGATCTTCTGAAGGTGCTTGGGGCCGGCCAGCGTGCCGGAGATCGAGACCTCCTCGCCACCGGCGAGGGTGCCGCGCACGGTCACCACATTGCGGTGCTCCGACGACTCCGAGCTGGTGGTCAGCCGCACCTCGACGCCGCGCTCCTGCGCGAACAGCGGGGCGTTCACATACGACACGGTCTCGTCGACGATGTCCTCGAAGACACCCTTGAGCGCGGAGAGCTCCAGCACCTTGACGTCATGCTGGGTGATCTCGCCGTACACCTCGACATCGAGCCGCACCGCGACCTCGCCCGCGAGCGCGGTGAAGATCCGGCCCAGCTTCTCGGCCAGCGGCAGCCCGGGGCGGACGTCCTCGGCGATCACACCGCCCTGGACGTTCACCGCGTCCGGGACCAGCTCGCCCGCGAGCGCCAGCCGCACCGAGCGGGCGACCGCGATCCCCGCCTTCTCCTGGGCCTCACCGGTGGAGGCACCCAGATGGGGGGTGACGACCACATTGTCGAACTCGAAGAGCGGGGAGTCGGTGCACGGCTCCTGGGAGAACACATCCAGACCGGCCGCGGCGATCCGGCCCTCCTTGAGGGCGGCGGCCAGCGCCGTCTCGTCCACGATCCCGCCGCGCGCGGCGTTGACGATCCGGACCTCGGGCTTGACCTTGCGCAGCGCCTCGTCACCGATCAGGCCGAGGGTCTCGGGAGTCTTGGGGAGGTGGACGCTGATGAAGTCGGCGACCTCGAGCAGCTCGTCCAGCGAGAGCAGCTTCACACCCATCTGGGCGGCGCGCGCGGGCTGCACATAGGGGTCGTAGGCGACGATCTTCATCCCGAACGCGGACATCCGCTGGGCCACCAGAACGCCGATCCGGCCGAGCCCGACCACACCGAGGGTCTTCTCGCTGAGCTCCACACCGGTGTACTTGCTGCGCTTCCACTCGCCGTTCTTCAGCGCCGCATTGGCCTGCGGGATGTTACGGGCGGTGGCGACCAGCAGACCGCACGCCAGCTCGGCGGCGGTGACGATGTTGGACGTCGGGGCGTTGACGACCATGACGCCCGCCTTGGTGGCGGCGGAGACGTCCACATTATCCAGACCGACACCCGCGCGAGCGACCACCTTCAGCTTCTTCGCCGCGGCGATGGCCTCCGCGTCGATCTTCGTCGCGCTGCGGACGAGGATCGCGTCCACATCGGCGAGGGCGGGAAGCAGCTCGGCACGGTCCGCGCCGTTACAGCTCCGGATCTCGAAGTCCGGGCCCAGGGCGTCGACGGTGGCCGGCGACAGCTCTTCGGCGATGAGTACGACGGGTTTACCGGTGGAAGCAGTGCTCACGTGGTCTTCAGTCCTCACTAGTCCTCAGCGGACGGCCGTCCCTACGGCCGCTGGCGGTGAAGGGAGCCGCGTGGAAGACGCACGACGCTGTGAGCCTGACGCGCTTGTTGCACTTGAGTGTAGTGGCGGTCCGGCATGTGTCTTGCGCCAATGCGGCAGGATCACCCGCACGTGGTGGTGCGGGGTGGACAATGCGCGAACCGGTGGGGCGGGGGTTCCGGGGAACCCCCGCCCGGCCCGGGGCACGGCCACCCGCGCCACCAGGCGCTTACGCCTCGTCGTCGACCCAGCTCATGAGCTTGCGCAGCTCCTTGCCGGTGGTCTCCAGCAGGTGGTCCTGGTCGGCCTTCTTCAGCTCGTTGTACTTCGGCAGACCCGCGTTGTACTCGGCCATCCAGTTCTTGGCGAAGGTGCCGTCCTGGATCTCACCGAGGACCTTCTTCATCTCGGCCTTGGTGGACTCGTTGATGATCCGCGGACCGGTGACGTAGTCGCCCCACTCGGCGGTCTCGGAGATCGACCAGCGCATCTTCTCCAGGCCGCCCTCGTACATGAGGTCCACGATCAGCTTCAGCTCGTGGAGGCACTCGAAGTACGCGATCTCGGGCTGGTAGCCGGCCTCGACCAGGGTCTCGAACCCGGCCTTGACCAGCGCCGCGGTACCGCCGCAGAGCACCGCCTGCTCACCGAAGAGGTCGGTCTCGGTCTCCTCGGTGAAGGTGGTCTTGATGACACCCGCGCGGGTGCCGCCGATGCCCTTGGCGTACGACAGGGCCAGCGCGAAGGCGTTGCCGGTGGCGTCCTGCTCGACGGCCGCGATGCACGGCACGCCCCGGCCCTCCTCGTACTGGCGGCGGACCAGGTGGCCCGGACCCTTGGGGGCGACCATGCAGACGTCCACATGGGCCGGGGGCTTGATGAAGTCGAACCGGATGTTGAGGCCGTGACCGAAGAACAGCGCGTCGCCGTCCTTCAGGTTGTCCTTCACGGACTCCTCGTAGACCTTGGCCTGGATCGGGTCCGGGACCAGGATCATGATCACGTCGGCCTCGGCGGCCGCCTCGGCCGGGGTGACCACGCGCAGGCCCTGCTCCTCGGCCTTGGCCTTGGACTTCGAGCCCTCGTGCAGGCCGACCCGCACATCGACACCCGAGTCGCGCAGCGACAGCGCGTGGGCGTGGCCCTGGCTGCCGTAGCCGAGGATGGCGACCTTGCGGCCCTGGATGATCGACAGGTCGGCATCGTTGTCGTAGAACAGCTCGGCCACTTCGGGATTCTCCTAGCGTTTGGGTTGTGCGTCCCACCGTATGACGGGCGGGCCGGGAATGGTCCTGGGGTCTCGCAATACGGTCGGTCGCGGCGGGTGCCCGCCGCGACCCGCCGGTCAGGCGGAGCGGTCGAGAGCGCGCAGGCTCCGGTCGGTGATGGAGCGGGCGCCGCGTCCTATGGCGATGGTGCCGGACTGCACCAGCTCCTTGATCCCGTACGGCTCCAGCATCCGCAGCATGGCCTCCAGCTTGTCGCTGCTGCCGGTGGCCTCGATCGTCACGGCCTCCGGGGAGACGTCCACGGTCTTGGCGCGGAAGAGCTGGACGATCTCCACGACCTGCGAACGGGTCTCGTTGTCGGCGCGGACCTTCACCAGGACCAGCTCCCGCTGGATCGCCGCGCTGTCCTCCAACTCGACGATCTTCAGTACATTGACCAGCTTGTTGAGCTGCTTGGTGACCTGCTCCAGAGGCAGCTCCTCGACATTGACCACGATAGTGATGCGGGAGATGTCGGGGTGCTCGGTGACGCCCACGGCGAGCGAGTCGATGTTGAAGCCACGGCGGGAGAACAGGGCGGCGATCCGGGCCAGGATGCCGGGGGTGTTCTCCACCAGGACGGAGAGCGTGTGCTTGGACATGGGCTTGTGTCTCTCTTCTTCTCTCGTCTCGGTCCTGGTCTTCAGTCGTCTTCGCCGTCGCCGAAGTCCGGGCGGGTGTCGCGCGCCGCCAGGATCTCGTCGTTGGAGGTGCCGGCCGCGACCATCGGCCAGACCATGGCGTCCTCGTGGACGATGAAGTCCACGACCACCGGGCGGTCGTTGATCGCGTTGGCCTTCTCGATGACGGCGTCGAGGTCGGCCGGGTCCTCACAGCGCAGGCCCACACAGCCCATGGCCTCGGCGAGCTTGACGAAGTCGGGGACCCGGGTGCCCAGGTTCTGCTGGTTGGGGGTGTCGGGGCCGGAGTGCAGCACGGTGTTGGAGTAGCGCTGGTTGTAGAAGAGGGTCTGCCACTGGCGGACCATGCCCAGCGCGCCGTTGTTGATGATCGCGACCTTGATCGGGATGTTGTTCAGCGCGCAGGTGACCAGCTCCTGGTTGGTCATCTGGAAGCAGCCGTCCCCGTCGATCGCCCACACCGGACGGTCCTCGGCACCGGCCTTGGCGCCCATGGCGGCCGGGACGGCGTATCCCATGGTTCCGGCACCGCCCGAGTTCAGCCAGGTGCCCGGCTTCTCGTAGTCGATGAAGTGGGCGGCCCACATCTGGTGCTGACCGACCCCCGCGGCGAAGATCGTGTCCTGCGGCGCCAGTCGGCCGATCCGCTGGATGACCTGCTGCGGGGACAGGCTGCCGTCGGCAGGCTGGTCGTAGCCGAGCGGGTAGGTCTCCCGCCACCGGTTCAGATCCTCCCACCAGCCGGTGTAGTCACCGGTGTGGCCCGCGTCGTGCTCGGCCTGAACGGCGACCACCAGATCGGCGATGACCTCGCGGGCGTCACCGACGATCGGCACGTCGGCCGCGCGGTTCTTGCCGATCTCCGCCGGGTCGATGTCCGCGTGGACGATCTTCGCGTGCGGGGCGAAGGAGTCCAGCTTGCCGGTGACGCGGTCGTCGAAGCGGGCCCCGAGCGCCACGATCAGATCGGCCTTCTGGAGGGCGGTGACGGCGGCGACGGTGCCGTGCATCCCCGGCATGCCCAGGTGGAGCCGGTGGCTGTCGGGGAAGGACCCCAGCGCCATCAGGGTGGTGGTGACCGGCGCCCCGGTCAGCTCGGCCAGGACCCTCAGCTCGGCCGTGGCCTGGGCCTTGATCACACCGCCGCCGACATACAACACCGGGCGCTCGGCCTGGGTGATCAGCCGGGCGGCCTCGCGGATCTGCTTGGCGTGCGGCTTGGTGACCGGGCGGTAGCCGGGCAGATCGGTCTGCGGCGGCCAGGAGAAGGTGGTCCGGGCCTGGAGGGCGTCCTTGGCGATGTCGACCAGGACCGGGCCGGGGCGGCCGGTGGAGGCGATGTGGAACGCCTCGGCGATCGTCTGAGGGATGTCCTCGGCCCGCGTGACCAGGAAGTTGTGCTTGGTGATCGGCATGGTGATGCCGCAGATGTCCGCCTCCTGGAAGGCGTCCGTACCGATGGCCTTGGACGCGACCTGACCGGTGATCGCGACGATCGGCACCGAGTCCATATGGGCGTCGGCGATCGGGGTGACCAGGTTGGTGGCGCCCGGACCCGAGGTCGCCATGCAGACACCGACCTTGCCGGTGGCCTGCGCGTAACCGGTGGCCGCGTGACCCGCACCCTGCTCGTGACGGACGAGCACATGCCGGACCTTCGAGGAGTCCATCATCGGGTCGTACGCCGGGAGGATCGCACCGCCGGGAATGCCGAACACGGTGTCGGCGCCGACCTCCTCGAGCGAGCGGATGAGGGACTGCGCGCCCGTGACGTGCTCGACGGTGGCGGACTGCGATCCGCCGTTACGGGCCCGCGGCTGGGGATGGTGGGCCCCGGTGGCCTGCTCGGTCATCGGCATTCTCTTCTCGAATGAGGGTTTTGTGCGGGGAGGGAGAGGGCGCTGCACCAGGTGTCAGTGCAACAAAAAACCCCTCGTGCCAGGAGGCAAGCGAGGGGAGCGCGCCGGTGAGGGTCCGCAGGGCTTTCAAAGTGGCCCTGCTCAGCCGACGCGCTGTCCAAGTACGAGAATTCGGGTGCGCATGGCTCCGACCCTCCACCCGGCGCATATCGGGTGTCAAGTGGGTGGGACAGGCGTCTCAGTATTTGAGCGGGCGGGAGGGTGGCTGTGAGACTCCGTCCGGCGCGGCGCGTGCAGGCCGCTGTGGCCGCCGTGACGCACCGCCGGCGCACCCCCGACCAGCAGCGGAGCATCCGAGCGGGGCACCGGATAGGCACCGCGCGTCAGTGCCCGGCGCAGCCGGTGCTCATCGAGCGGGCCGCTGAAGGCCATGCCCTGGGCGTGAGTGCAGCCCATTCCGCGGAGGGTGACGAGCTGCTCCGGAAGGTCCACGCCCTCGGCGATGGACAGCATCCCCAGGTCGCCCGCGATCCTCAGCAGCCCTGAGGTGATCTTATGCAGCCGGGAGGATTCCACGACCCCCTCCACCAGGCCGGGGTCCAGTTTGAGCACATCGACGGGGAGTCGGCGCAGCGACCTGATCGCGGCATAGCCGCTGCCGAAGCCGTCCAGGGCGATCCGCACCCCGAGCCGGCGCAGCGCGCCGAGCCGGTGCTCCAGCTCCTCCAGCGGCATCCGCGGATCGCTGTCGGTCAGCTCCAGGATCAGCGATCCGGATGGCAGTCCGTGCCGGGCCAGCAGCGTCTCCACGCTCTTGGGCGGCATCGACTTGTCCACCAGGCGCCCGGCGGGCAGCCGGACGCAGACGGGCACGGAGTGGCCGTCCCGGCGGCGCTGGGCGGCCTGCTCCACGGCGGCCTCCAGCATCCAGCGGGCGAGCTCGGCGGTGCGGGCGGCCTCGTCACCGCCGCCCCGGCCGTTGTCGGCGACGCGGAGGAACTCGGCGGGGGTGAACAGGATGCCCTGCGCCGAACGCCAGCGGGCCTGCGCCGCGACGGCGGTGATCCGGCCGCTCGCCAGCTCCACCACGGGCTGGTGCAGCAGGACGAACTCGCCGTCGTGGAGGGCCGCACGCAGCCGGGTGGCGACCTCCGCGCGGCGGGCCACCTCGGCCTGCATCTGCGGTGCGTAGAGCTCCACGCGGTTCTTGCCCCGGGCCTTGGCGCGGTACATCGCCAGGTCGGCGTTGCGCATCAGGGCGCCGGGGCTGATCCCGGGCTCGGCGAAGGCGACGCCGATGCTGGCGGCGACTCTGACCTCGGTGCCGCCCTCGACCCGGTAGGGCTGGGAGAGCCGGGCGCGCAGCCGGTCGGCGATCTCCAGGATGCGGCACTCGCGGTCCCCGGCATCCCCGTCGCCGTCGCCGACGATGAGGGCGGCGAACTCATCGCCCCCGAGACGGGCCGCGCAGTCGCCGGAGCCGGAGCGCACGGACTCCTGGAGCCTGCGGGCGGCTTGGACGAGCAGCTCGTCGCCCGCCTGGTGGCCGACGGTGTCGTTGACGGCCTTGAAGCCGTCGAGATCGATGAAGAGCACGGCGGTGCCCGCGTCGGTGCGGCGGCGCCCGGCCACGGCGTGCCGGACCCGCTTGGTGAACAGGGCGCGGTTGGGCAGGTCGGTGAGCGGGTCGTGCTCGGCGTTGTGCTGCAACTGGGCCTGGAGACGCACCCGCTCGGTGACATCGCGGCTGTTGAAGATCAGGCCGCCGTGGTGGCGGTTGATCGTGGACTCCACGTTGAGCCAGTCGCCGGAGCCGGAGCGGAAGCGGCACTCGATCCGGGTGGTGGGCTCCTCCCCCGGCGAGGCGGCCAGGAACCGGCGCACCTCGTGGACGACCGATCCGAGGTCCTCGGGGTGGATGAGCGAGGCCAATTCGGAGCCGACCAGGTCATCCGCGTCACGGCCGTAGACACCGGAGGCGGCGGGGCTGACGTAGCGCAGGATGCCGGTGGGCGCGGCGATCATGATCACATCGCTGGAACTCTGCACCAGGGAGCGGAAGTGGTTCTCCTTCTGGGCGAGTTCCTGGGTGAGGGTGATGTTGTCCAGGAGCATGATCGCCTGCCGTACGACCAGGGCGAGCACGACCGCGCAGGCGGTGAAGAGCACCACCCCGTCGATCGGCCGCCCGTCCATCACGTTGAACAGGATTCCCAGGGTGCAGACGGCCGCGGCCAGATAGGGCGCGAGTGCGCCGAGGGAGCCCGCGATGGGGCGGCTGGGCTGGGCGATGCGGCGCACCGGAGGCGGGGCCTCGACGGCCTCGCGCCGGGCCACCCACGGGGCGTACGCCAGCAGCAGCGAACCGGCGAACCATCCGGCGTCCAGGATCTGCCCCGAGCGGTAGTGCTCGCGCAGCATCGGGGAGGTGAACAGCGCGTCGCACAGCACGGTCAGCGCGAAGGCGGCGATGGCCGTGTTGATCGCGGAGCGATTGCTGCCGGACGAGCGCCGGAAGTGCAGCACGATCACCATGCTGACCAGCACGATGTCCAGCAGTGGATAGGCCAGCGAAAGGGCTCTGCGGGCCACCGACTCGCCGCTCCCGCCGGCCTGTCCGGTGTGGGCGAGCGCCAGGCTCCAGGAGAGCGTGACCAGGGATCCGGCGATCAGCCAGGCGTCGAGCCCCAGACAGATCCATCCGGCCCGGGTGACCGGACGCTTGGCGAGCACCAGCATGCCGACGATGGCGGGTGGGGCGAAGAGCAGGAAGCAGAAGTCGGCGGCCGACGGCGTGGGCACGGAGCGGCCGAGCACCACCTCGTACCAGCCCCATACGCCGTTACCCAGCGCCCCCATGGCGGAGGAGGCGGCGAACAGCAGCCAGGCGGGGCGCATCCGGCCGGAGTGCCTGCGGCCGTACCACAGACAGGAGGCGGCGGCGGCGAGCGCGGCGGCGCTCAAGCCGAAGTCCCCCATGAAGAGGGCCAGTTCGGGCGACCCCCAGCCGAGCACGGCGCCCGCCGCATAGCCGCCGCAGACCACGGCGAGGAGGACCTGAGGCAGCAGCCCCGCACCGCCGTCGGACACCGACGGGCGGGCGAGCACCGCTCCGGTGGCGGTCACCGGACACCCGTCCACTGCGCGAGGGACCGCCGCTCCGGGAGCCATATCCCCGTGCGCCTCATCGAGTTCGAGAGCCGCGCGGCTGCGCGGAAATGTCGCGGTCGACGCCTGAGCTGCGTCGGGTCGTTGGTCCATCGGCCATACATCGCCCGTCGCCCCCCTCGAGTTCCGGTCCATCGCTGACGCCGTCAGGTCAGTGGCGCAGCCCCCGCTCGGGACGATACACCAGACTGGTCACTCAGGGACATAGGCCATCTACGCACCGTAACCGACTAGGGTGTTGTATATACGGAGTGCAGTCAATCAGTGCCTGTATGTGGTGCCAGAGGCATGTCTACCCCGTGATGACCACCGGATGACGGAGCGACTCGCCGGACGCGAAGCGCGTCAACTGGTCGCGCAACAGCCGCTTGGCGCGCGGCAGGAACGCCGACGAGGGGCCGCCCACGTGCGGCGTGATGAGCACTCCAGGAGCGTGCCACAGGGGGTGCCCGGCGGGCAGCGGTTCGGGATCGGTCACATCCAGCGCGGCGAGCAGCCGGCCCCTCTCCACCTCGGCGAGCAGGGCCTTGGTGTCCACCACCGGACCGCGTGAGACATTCACCAGCAGCGCACCGTCCTTCATGCGCGCCAGGAAGGCCGCCCCGGCCAGACCGCGGGTGGCCTCGGTGAGCGGGGTCACCAGCACCACCACATCGGCTTCCGGAAGCAGTTGGGGCAAGGAGTCGATCGGGTGCACCGGACCGCGCTCGGTGGTGCGCGGGGAGCGCGCGACGCGCATGACCCGCTCGCACTCAAAGGGCACAAGCCGGTCCTCGATCGCACGGCCGATGGATCCGTATCCGACGATCAGAACGGACTTGTCGGCCAGCGCCGGACGGAACCCGGCCCGCCACTCCCCCGCGTCCTGGCCGCGGACGAAGTCGGGGATGCCGCGCAGGGACGCGAGGATCAGGGTCAGGGCCAGCTCCGCGGTGCTCGCGTCGTGCACCCCGCGCGCGTTGCACAGCTGTACGCCGGGCGGGAGACCGGCGAGCGCGGGCCGCATGTCGTCTATTCCGGCGGTCAGGGTCTGGATCACCTGGACGTTGGTCATCTCCGGCAGCGGGCGTACGGACACCTCCACACCCTTCATGTACGGCACGCAGTAGAAGGCGCAGCGGGCGGGGTCGGTGGGGAAGTCCGGACCGCCGTCCCAGAAGGCGTAGGAGAGGCCGTCGGGAAGCCCGTCGATCTCCTCGGGCGGGATCGGCAGCCAGGCCAGCGGAGGTGCGGAGCCGTCCGGAGAACCATGAGACGGATCATGGTGGCGGAACGTATCGCTGTGGTCTGCACTCATGCCAGGAGGCTATGCGAAGTAGGAGTCCCCGGCAGAGGTTAGCTTTGGTGCGAGGAACGGGAGGGGTCAGGCCAGGTGGAGCGCAGGACAATCGGACCGGCGGCGCTCGAGGTAGGCGCGATCGGCCTCGGATGCATGCCCATGAACTGGGCGTACACCGCTTCGCAGCGCAACGGCGAGGACTCGCTGCGCGCGGTGCACACCGCGCTCGACGCGGGCACGAACCTGCTGGACACCGCCGACATGTACGGGCCGTTCACCAATGAGCTGCTGGTGGGGCGGGTGCTCAAGGAGCGGCGCGCGGACGCCTTCGTCTCCACCAAGTGCGGACTGTTGGTGGGCGACCAGCACATCGTGGCCAACGGACGGCCCGGCTATGTGAAGCGGGCCTGTGACGCCTCGCTGCGGCGGCTCCAGACCGATGTGATCGATCTCTACCAGCTCCACCGGGCCGATCCGGAGGTGCCGATAGAGGAGACCTGGGGCGCGATGGCGGAGCTGGTCGCCGCCGGGAAAGTACGGGCGCTGGGACTGTGCGCGGTGGGGGCGCGGGCGCAGCGGCGCACCGGCGCCGGGATGCACGACGCCACGGTGCGGCAGCTGGAGCGGGTGCAGCAGGTCTTCCCGGTGGCCTGTGTGCAGGCGGAGCTGTCGGTCTGGTCACCGGAGGCGCTGGAGACGCTGGTGCCGTGGTGCTCCTCGCGTGGGGTGGGGTTCCTGGCCGCGATGCCGCTCGGCAACGGCTTCCTGAGCGGCACCCTGACCCCGGGGTCGGGGTTCGAGCCGGACGACATGCGCGCTCGCCACCCGCGCTTCACCGCCGAGATGATGGCGGCGAACCAGCCGATCGTGGCGGGGCTGCGGAGGGTGGCGCGGCGGCACGGGGAGTCGGTGACGGCGGCGCAGGTGGCGCTGGCGTGGCTACTGGCGCAGGGGCCGCATGTGGTTCCGGTGCCGGGAACCAAACGGGAGCGGTGGGCGGCGGAGAACTGCGCGGCAGCCGAGGTGATGCTGACCGGCGAGGACCTGGTGGAGATCGCGCGGCTGCCGCGGGCGCGGGGGTCGTGGGACTGACGCCCGGCGGCCCGGGGGTCGGGGGTCGGGGATTCAGGAGCCCGAAGGCTGGGGGCCGGGGGCCGGCGGGGGATCTGCCTGATCGCGGAACCTGCATGATCGGTGGAGGGAACCCGGCGCGGGGCTGCGGTGTATAAGAATCAGTGTCGCGCTGCGGCACCTGTGCCCATGGAGAGGAATCCGACCGTGCGACGTCCCCGCCTCATCCCCGTCATCGCCGCCGCTGCCACGCTGCTGCTCGTGGCCGGCTGCTCGTCCGACGGGGACAGCTTCGCCAGACCGGAAGACCGGAAGTCGTCCTCGGGAAAGCCGGGTTCCGGGAGCGACTCCCCCTCGCCGGGCACCCCGTCACCCACCGCGTCCGCCGCGCCCGAGAAGGGGTCGGTGAAGGTCGAGCGCACCCTGACGACCAAGCTGGACTCGCCCTGGGGCGTGGCTCCGCTGCCCGGCGGGGATCTGCTGGTGTCCTCGCGGAACACCGGGAAGATCTTCAAGATCTCGGCGGACACCGGGAAGAAGACCGAGCTGGGGTCGGTCCCCGGAGTCGCCGCGACGGGCGAGGGAGGGCTGCTGGGGCTCGCGGTCTCCTCCGACTTCGGCTCGGACCACATGGTGTACGCGTACTTCACCACCGATTCCGACAACCGCATCGCGCGGATGATGTACGACGACAAGCGCCCCGCGGGTGATCAGCTGGGCGCCCCGGACACCATCTTCAAGGGCATCCCCAAGGGCGCGATCCACAACGGTGGGCGGATCGCCTTCGGCCCCGACAAGATGCTCTACGCGGGCACGGGCGAGAGCGGGGACCGCGGACTGGCCCAGGACCTGGACTCCTATGGCGGCAAGATCCTGCGGATGACCCCCGAGGGCGAGCCCGCCCATGGCAATCCGGATGCCGATTCGGTGGTCTATTCCTACGGCCACCGCAATGTCCAGGGCCTGGCCTGGGACCGGGACAAGCAGCTGTGGGCCTCCGAGTTCGGCCAGGACACCTGGGACGAGCTCAATCTGATCAAGCCGGGCAAGAACTACGGCTGGCCCGAGACCGAGGGCAAGGCAGGCAAGAAGGGCTTTGTCGATCCGCTGGAGCAGTGGAAGCCCGCCGATGCCTCACCCAGCGGTATCGCCATCGCCAAGGGTTCGGTGTGGATGGCGGGGCTGCGCGGGGAGCGGCTGTGGCGGATTCCGCTGAAGGGTGAGCGGCCGGTGGCCAAGCCCCAGTCGTTCCTGGTGGGGAAGTACGGGCGGCTGCGGAGTGTGGTGGCCACGGACGACGGGGGGCTGTGGGTGACGACCAGCAATACGGACGGGCGGGGCGAGCCGGGCAAGCAGGACGACCGGATCCTGAAGCTCAAGGTCAGCTGAGCGAGCGCGGAGGCGGGCCCGGCGCGGGAGAGGGTAGGGCCCGGTGGCCGGTGCGGGAGCGGGTCCAGCGCGGAGGCAGGCCCGGTGCGGGGCGCGGCCGGTGTGGAGATGGGTGAACGGTGAACGGGCCAATGGATTCTCGGTGTTCGCCGGAGATGTCATGGCGCGCCCGATTCCGGCCGGAGTCTGCCTACACTGGCTGGAGCCGTACAGCCAACGGGGGTCGCCATGTTCAACCTCATCGAGGAACTGTTCGCGCCCGGCCGCAAGCACACCGAGGAGGAGCGCAACCGGCTGGAGGTCACCCTGGACGAAGTGGGCAGCAATGACCCGGGGAAGGGCCCGATAGACCTCGACTCCGGCCGGGTGGTGGTCCGCCCCCGCGGGACCGACTGAGCCCCCGGGAGCACCCGAGCCCCGCTCGGGCAACCGGACCGCGGTCCCGAGCCGCCGTCCGTCCGCCGCTTCCTGCCCGTCGCTTCCCGCCCGCTGGTTCCCGTCCGGAGCAGCTCGTCAGCGGGCCACCGCGCCGTCGGGCAGGCCGTCGACCACGCGCAGCCGGTGCGCCACGGCGGCGGCCTCACCTCGGCCCGAGACGCCCAGCTTCGCCAGGATGTTGGAGACATGCACACTCGCCGTCTTCGGCGAGATGAACAGCTCCTCGGCTATCTGGCGGTTGCTGCGGCCCGCGGCGACCAGCCGCAGCACATCGCGCTCGCGGGGCGTCAGCCCCAGCTCCGCGGCGGGGTCGGCGGCTTCGGGGGCCGGGGAGTTCGCGAGGGCGGCCGTCATGGGGAGCGCACGGGTGCCGGACTCGGGGGTGGCGAGCGCGGCACGGGTGGCCGCGGGCGCCAGCGGCAGCCGGGCGCGCCGGGCCAGCAGCTCGATCTCCTCGCGCAGCGGGCGCGCCCCCAGCCGCTCGGCCGCGGCATGCGCCTGGGCGAGGAGTTCGGCGGCCTGCTCGCGGCCGCCGGTGCCCACCACCGGGCCGCGGCCCGCGTCGAGCAGCGCCTCCGCCCAGCGGTGCCGGGCGCGGGCCAGCGGATACGGCCGGTCCAGGGCGGCGAAGGCATCGGTGGCCTCGGCCCAGTGGTCGGGGCGGCTGTGCCCGTCGGCGCGCCCCAGTTCGGCCTGGAGCAGCGCGGCGTAGGCCCGCCACATCGGCACCGCCTGTGGCAGCCGCTTGGCGGCCGCGGCGATCCGGGCCAGGGTGGCGGCGCGGCCGGGCTCCGCGGTGGGCAGCCCACGAGCGGCGGTCTCGGCGGAGGCGGCCGCGTTCAGCAGCGGCCAGGCGTAGCGCTGCATTCCGGGCGGGAATCCGGCGTCCAGGGCCTGGTCCAGCAGGGCCCGGACGTCCAGGATGCGGCCACGCCCGGAGGCCAGCTTGATGCCGAAGCACGCGGTCTGGATGGTGTACTGCGGCTCGTAGTTGTGGGGGCCGAAGTGTTCGCGGGCCGCGGCGAGTTCGCGTTCCGCGGTGTCCCAGTCGCCGCGCATCAGGGCCAGCGTGGCCAGCCGGTTGCAGGCGCTGCCACGCGGTTTGGTGCCCAGGGCGAGCCGCAGGGTCTTCCGGGCTGCCTTCTCCGCCTCGCCCACCCGGCCCAGGGAGAAGAGCGACTCCGCGAGGTTGCCGTACACCCAGGCCCGGGAGTCCACGAGCCCGAAGCGGTCCAACACCCGGTCGCCCTCCTCCGACGCCTCGACCGCCTCGACCGATCTGCCGACGCCCTCCAGGGCCGAGGCCAGATTGACATAGCAGCGCCCCAGGACGCTGATGTCGCCCAGGGCCACGGCCCGTGCGCAGACCTCGCGCATCTCGGCCAGCCCGCGCTCGGTGTCGCCCGAGTCGCCGGTGAAGTAGCCCAGGGTCAGCCGGGCGTGCAGTTCGGTGCTCTCCGCGCCGACCATCCGGGCCAGCTCCACCGCCCGCTCGGCGACGGCCAGCCCCTGCGGCCCCGGGCGGTGGGTCATGGTCCAGCCCGCCATATGGGCCATGACCTCGGCGTGCACCGGGGACGGCGGCAGTCCGCGCACCAGCTCCTGGGCACGGCTCAGCTCCTCCCAGCCGTCACTGCGCCCCACGGTCTCCAGCAGTTTGGACTTCTGGGTCCAGAACCAGGCGGCCCGCAGCGGATCGCCGTCGCCCTTGGCCAGCTTCCGCAGGGCCTTCCTGCTGACCGCGAGGGCGCGTTCGGGCTGGCCGGACATATGGGCGGCCACCACCACCTCGGCGAGCAGATCGAGATGGCGCAGGGCCTCGTCCTCGCTGCCGTAGGGCGGATACGCCTCGGCGTAGCCCAGGGGGCGCTGTGTCTCGCGGATCTCGTTGGGGGTGTCCTCCCACAGCTCCATGGCCCGCTCCAGCAGCCGCAGTTGCTCGGCGTGGGCGTAGCGCCTGCGGGCTTCGACGGAGGCCCGGAGTACGGCGGGCAGCGCCTTGGCCGGGTCATGGGCGTGGTACCAGTAGCTGGCCAGCCGGGCGGCCCGCTCATCGGCGCGCACCAGGGAGGGTTCGGCCTCCAGGGCCTCGGCGAGCTGCCGGTTGAGCCGGGAGCGCTCGCCGGGCAGCAGATCGTCGACGACGGCCTCGCGCACCAGCGCGTGCCGGAAGCGGTAGCCGTTCTCATCGGGCGTGGGCTGAACGATATTGGCGCCGACGGCCGAGCGCAGCGCGTCGATCAGTTCGTCCTCGTCGAACCGGGCGACCCTGCGCAGCAGCGGGTACTCCACGGACGAGCCGCCCTCGGCGAGGATCCGCACCACCGCCTGCGACTCCTCGGGCAGTGCCTCGACCCGCACCAGCAGCAGATCGCGCAAGGATTCGCTGAGCCCGCTGCTACAGCCCTCGTTGAGGGAGCGGGCGATCTCCTCGACGAAGAAGGCGTTGCCGTCGCTGCGCTTGAAGATCCGGTCGACCAGCTGGCGTTCGGGCTCCCTGCCGTTGATCCCGGCGATCTGGTCCCGTACTTCACCGCGGTTGAAGCGGGCCAGCTCGATCCGCTGGACCTCGCGCATCCGGTCGACTTCGGCGAGGAAGGGCCGCAGGGGATGGCGCCGGTGGATGTCGTCGGAGCGGTAGGTGGCGACGACCAGCAGCCGGGCGCTGAGCAGCGAGCGGAAGAGATAGGCGAGCAGTTCACGGGTGGAGCGGTCGGCCCAGTGCAGGTCTTCGATGCCGACCACGAGGGTGCGGTCGGCGGCCAGCCGCTCCAGCAGCCGGACGGTGAGTTCGAAGAGCCGGGCCCGCCCGTCCGCATCGTGGGACTCGCGGGCGGTCTCGCCCAGTTCGGGCAGCAGCCGGGCGAGTTCGCCCTCCTGCCCGGCGGCGGCTCCGTCCAGTTCGGTGCCCAGTTTGCGGCGCAGGGAGCGCAGCACGGTGGAGACGGGGGCGAACGGCAGCCCGTCGGCGCCGATTTCGACACAGCCGCCGGTGGCGGCGACGGCTCCGGTGGCCACGGCGATGGCCAGGAACTCGTCGACCAGCCGGGTCTTGCCGACCCCGGCTTCCCCGCCGATCAGCAGCACCTGCGGCTCGCCCGCGGTGGCGCGGGCGAGCGCGTCATCGAGGAGGGACAGTTCCTCGGTGCGGCCGACGAACACCGGGCTGACAGACGTGGTGTACACGTCACTGAGCATCGCACAGGAGTCCGGTGTCCGGGCGCGGTCTTTCCCAGTGGCCTCCACGGTCGTCATGGCATGGAAGCCGTGGTCAGGCCGCGGTGCCGTAGGACCGGGACGAGCGGTGTCCATGGCCGGACCGCCGGATCAGCTTCACCCGCCCTCCCGATTCGGGTTCCGCGGACCGGCCGCGGCGTCCGGTGGCGGCCTCACGGGCCAGGCGCTCGGCGGCGGCCCGGCGCAGCAGCTCGGCCTCACGGACGCGGTGGAGTTCGTGGTGCAGCATGGTGTTCTCCCTGAAGACGAGGTGTTCTTCGAAGGCAGGACGTGCTCCGAAGGTGACTCCACTTTCGTCCGCCAGGGGGTTCCGGCACATCGGGAGGCTGCCCGATCTTCGTCCGGCCGGGGGCCTTAGGCCCTCGGCCCGGCGCGGGCGGGGGCCTTAGGCAGGTCCTTAGGCATCGGCCTCGGCCGGTGCTCAGGACACCGGGCGACCGGGCCGTACCTCCTCAGACGCCGCAGACCCGCCCAGCCGCCCGCCTCAGACGCCGCCCCGTGTGCCCGCCTCCACGGTCTGTCCGTCGCGCTGTGCGGGCAGGGTCACCGGACCGGGCGCCGCGCTCTCCCCCTCGATGCTGATCCGCGGCAGCAGCCGCTCCAGCCAGCCCGGCAGCCACCAGTTGGCGCCGCCGAGCAGATGCATCAGGGCGGGCACCAGCAGCGTGCGCAGTACGAAGGCGTCCAGGGCGACGGCGGCGGCGAGCCCGATGCCGAACATCGCGATGATCCGGTCGCCGCTGAGCACAAACGCGGAGAAGACGGCGATCATGATGATGGCGGCGGAGTTGATGACCCGGCTGGTCTCGGCGAGACCGACCCGGACCGCGATCCGGTTGTCCCGGTTGTGCTGCCACTCCTCGTACATCCGGCTGACCAGGAAGACCTGGTAGTCCATGGAGAGGCCGAAGAGCACCGAGACCATGATCACCGGCAGGAAGGGTTCGATCGGGCCCGCCCTGCCCAGCCCCAGCAGCTCGCTCCCCCAGCCCCATTGGAAGATCGCGACGACCACGCCGAAGGACGACGCGACGGCGGCCACGTTCATGACCGCCGCCTTGACGGGGATGCCGATGCTGCGGAACGCGAGCAGCAGCAGCACACAGCCGAGGGCCACCACCACCCCCACGAACAGCGGCAGCTTGGCGACGATCACCGCGGCGAAGTCGTCGTAGCCCGCGGTCAGTCCGCCCACGTACACCCGCAGCGAACTGCCCCGTTCGGCCTCCGGCAGCACCTCCGCGCGCAGCCGGTGGACGAGTTGGGAGGTGGCCTCGGCCTGTGGGGCGGTCTTCGGGACGACGGTGATGAGCCCGGTGTCACCCCCTCCGCCGAGGTCCGCGGCGCTCACCGACGCCACGCCCTTGGTGGCGCGCAGGGTGTGGGGCAGCTCGGTGAAGGCCATCCGGTCGTCCGCCCCGTCGATCCGGCCGATGAGCGTGAGCGGGCCGTTGAAGCCGGGGCCGAACCCTTCGGCGAGCAGGTCGTAGGCGCGTCGGGTGGTGGAGTCGGCGGGGTTGTTGCCCTGGTCGGAGGTGCCCAGATGGAGGGAGAAGGTGGGCACGGCGAGCACGAGGACCACGGCGGCGGCCACTCCGCCCAGCAGCTTGGGGCGGCGTTCGACGAGGGCCGCCCAGCGGTTGGCCAGGCCGTGATGGCGCACCGGCCGTGGACCGTGCGCGGCCAGCCGGGCGCGTTCCCGCCGGCTCAGGGCCTTCGTTCCGATCAGGCCGAGCAGCGCGGGCAGCAGGGTGAGCGAGGCGGCGACGGTGAGCGCGACCGTGAGCGAGGCCGCCACCGCGACCCCGCCCAGGAACTCCAGCCGCAGCACAAGCATGCCGAGCAGGGCGAGACAGACGGTGACGCCCGCGAAGACCACCGCACGGCCCGAGGTGGCCACCGCGCGCCGTGCGGCCTCGTCGACCGACAGCCCACTCCGCAGCCCCCGGCGGTGCCGGGTGACGATGAACAGCGCGTAGTCGATGCCGACGCCGAGGCCGATCAGCACCCCGAGCATGGGCGCGAAGTCGGCCACGGTCATCGCGTGGCCGAGCAGTCCGATGGCGGCGTAGGCGGTGCCGACGCCGATGAGCGCGGTGACGATCGGCAGCAGGGCCGCGGCGACCGAACCGAAGGCGAGGAAGAGGACCACGGCGGCCACCGCGACCCCGATGATCTCGCTGAGATGCGCGGAGCCGGAGCTCTCGGTCAGGCTCGCGCCCGCCCCGCCCATTTCGACCTGGAGTCCGGGGACTGAGCGGGCGGCGGCGCGTGCGGTGTCCAGCACCCGGCGCACCTCGGCCTCACTCAGGGCGGTCGCGGGTTCGCGGAAGACGACGGTGGCGTAGGCGGTGTGCCGGTCGGCGCTGATCCGGCCGCTGCCCTCATCGCCGTAGGGGCCGGTCACGGAGACCATGCCGGGCAGCCGCGCGATCCGGTGCAGTGCCGGGGCCATCCGTTGCTCGACGTCCGCGGAGGCTACGGTTCCAGCGGATGCGGGGGTGTGCCAGACCAGGGTGTCGCTGTCCCCGGACCGGTCGGGGAAGCGCTGTTCCAGCAGGGCCGAGACCCTGGAGGAGTCGGTTCCCGGGATGTCGTAGTTGTTGGAGTACGCGGAACCGGCCGCGGCCGCCGCCGAGGCGACTCCCGCGAACGCCGTCAGCCACAGCACGATGACGAGGGCGGGGCGCCTGAGACACCACCGGGCGAGTGCGGCCATGGCTGCTTTCCGGGTACGGCGCCGGTCTCGCGCGGGCTCCCGGCGATGGCCGGATCCGTGGCGGTGAGCGCGTGATGTGGTTGTGACCTGTGCACTCTGCCAGCCGGAAAAGATCCTTTGTCCCCTTTGTGGGGATCACCACATTCTTGGCCCGGGTCTGGCCGGTCACCCCCGTCACCTCACACCGCGGCCGCCGGGACCAGCGGGAGTGCGGGCCGCGATCAGATACCGGGACTTCATTCGGCCAACGCATAAAGTGGTCGCACCGAATTCAGGATAAATGCCACAACAACCCCATGGAAAGGGCGCCCTATGGCCGCCGCCGACGAGCAGCCCGGCTCCGCCGCGCACGTCCTCGAACTCGGCGCGGGAGTGGGGCCTCGCCGGTACGAACGCTGTCTGCCGATGGCCACGAGCGAGCTGGCCATCACGGCCGCCACCAGCGGCGCCGACGCGGGGCTGCTGGGCGCGGGCCACGCCACGCTGCGCGAACTCGCCGCGGGTGGCCGTCCGATGCCCCTGGCCGGGGCCGCCGCCCGCTGACCCCTTCCCCGCGGCCGGCGCCGCCTCTCCCACCCACCGCCCTGAGACTTCCGTACCGCGAAAGCGAGACAGCATGGCTCCCCCCGCACCCCAAGGCCGCCGCCTGCGCATCGGGATCGGCGGTATGTCCATCGAATCCAGCACCTTCAGCCCGCACCGCACCACCTACGACGACTTCCGGATCACCCGCGGCGCCGAACTGCTGGACCGCTACACCTGGACCGCGGCCGACGGGGATCTCGCGGCACGGGTCGAATGGGTTCCGCTGGTGCACGCCGTCTCCCTCCCCGGCGGGCCGGTCGAACGCGACACCTACGACCGCATCAAGGGTGAACTCACCGACCGGCTGCGCCGGGCGCACCAGGACGGCCCCCTCGACGGGCTGGTCTACGACATCCACGGCGCGATGAGCGTGGTCGGCATGGAGGACGCCGAGGGCGATCTGACCGACGCGGTACGGGAGGCGATCGGCCCCGACGCGCTGATCTCCGCCGCCATGGATCCGCACGGCAATGTCTCCCGCCGGTTCGCCGACCGGCTCGACCTCCTCACCGCCCACCGGCTGGCCCCGCACGAGGACGCCTGGGAGACCCGGGAGCGCGCCGCCCGCAAGCTGGTGGAGCGGCTCGTCTCCGACAAGGGCCGCCCCCATGTGGCCTGGGTCCAGATCCCGGTACTGCTGCCCGGCGAGAAGACCAGCACCCGGCTGGAGCCCGCCAAGTCGCTCTACGGACGGCTGGCCGCGGTGGAGGCGCTGGACGGCGTGGTGGACGCCGCGGTGTGGGTCGGCTACGCCTGGGCGGACGAACCGCGCTGCCGGGCCGCGGTGGTGGTCACCGCCGACGACCCCGTCCTCGCGGTGGAACAGGCCCGCTCCCTGGCCCGCGAATACTGGGAGGTGCGCCGCGACTTCGTCTTCGTCGGCCCCACCGGCAGCGCGGACGAGTGCATCGCCCAAGCCGTGGCTTCCCCCGCCCGCCCGTTCCTGATCAGCGACTCCGGGGACAATCCCACCGCCGGGGGCGCCGGTGACCTGGCCTATGTGCTGGGGCGGCTGCTGGCCCACGAGGAGCTGGCCTCCGGCCGCGTCACCGCCCTGCACCCCGGTATCACCGATCCCGCGGCGGTCGCGGAGTGCTTCACCGCCGGGCTCGGCGCCACCGTACGGCTGTCGGTCGGCGGCGCGGTCAGCGTCGGGACCGGGGAGCACGCCGCGCCGTACGAGCTCACCGGCGAGGTGGTGGCGCTACGGCGGGATGACGAGGTGGGCGGCGATCTGGCGGCCGTGCGCAGCGGCGGGGTCACCGTCGTCCTGGTCAGCCGCCGCAAACCGTTCCACACCCGGGCCGACTTCGGGGAGCTGGATCCGCGCGGCTACGACCTGGTGGTCGTCAAGATCGGTTATCTGGAGCCGGAGTTGTACGAGATGGCGGCGGACTGGCGGCTGGCGCTCACCCCCGGCGGGGTGGACCAGGATCTGCTGCGGCTGGGCCACCACCGCATCGAGCGGCCGCTGTACCCGTTCGACGACGCGGAGTTCGACACCCCGGATCTCACCCCCCGGCTGCTCACCCGCTGACCGGGCCGCCCCGTCGCACCGGCCGATCGGCGACGGCTGGACCCTCCGCCGCGTACAGCACGACGGGGTGGGCCCACCCGGGCCCACCCCGTCGTCGGACTCCGGTGACGCTCAGCCCTCGACGCCGAGCTTCTCCAGGATCAGCTCGCGGACGCGGGCCGCGTCCGCCTGGCCGCGGGTGGCCTTCATGACCGCGCCCACGAGCGCGCCAGCGGCCGCGACCTTGCCGCCGCGGATCTTGTCGGCGATGGCGGCGTTGGCGGCGATCGCCTCGTCGACGGCCGTGCCGAGCGCGCCCTCGTCCGAGACCACCTTCAGACCGCGCTTCTCCACCACGGTGTCCGGGTCACCCTCGCCCGCGAGCACGCCCTCGATGACCTGGCGCGCCAGCTTGTCGTTGAGCGAGCCCTCCTTGACCAGGGCGCACACCCGCGCGATCTGCTCCGGGGTGATCGGCAGGGCGGTGAGGTCGGTGCCCTCCTCGTTGGCCCGGCGGGCCAGCTCGCCCATCCACCACTTACGGGCCTGGTCGGCCGGGGCGCCCGCGTCGATGGTGGCGGAGATCAGGTCGATCGCGCCCGCGTTGAGCACCGACTGCATCTCGTGCTCCGAGATGCCCCACTCCTCGCGCAGCCGGGTACGGCGCACCCGCGGCAGCTCCGGAAGCCCGGCCCGCAGCTCCTCGACCCACTCCCGGGACGGGGCGACCGGCACCAGGTCCGGCTCGGGGAAGTAGCGGTAGTCCTCCGCCTCCTCCTTGACCCGGCCGGGGGTGGTGGAGCCGTCCTCCTCGTGGAAGTGACGGGTCTCCTGGATGATCGTCCCGCCGCCGCCGAGCACCGCCGCATGGCGCTGGATCTCGAAGCGCGCCGCACGCTCCACCGAGCGCAGCGAGTTGACGTTCTTCGTCTCCGAGCGGGTGCCGAACTTCTCGGCGCCGTGCGGGCGCAGCGAGAGGTTCACATCGCAGCGCATCTGGCCCATCTCCATGCGCGCCTCGGAGACCCCGAGCGCCTTGATGAGCTCCCGCAGCTCGGTGACGTACGCCTTGGCGACCTCGGGGGCCTTCTCCCCGGCCCCGACGATCGGCTTGGTGACGATCTCGATGAGCGGGATCCCGGCCCGGTTGTAGTCCAGGAGGGAGTGCGAGGCACCCTGGATACGGCCGGTGGCGCCGCCGACATGGGTGGACTTGCCGGTGTCCTCCTCCATGTGGGCGCGCTCGATCTCGACGCGGAAGATCTCTCCCTCGACCTCGACGTCCAGATAGCCGTTGAAGGCGATCGGCTCGTCGTACTGCGAGGTCTGGAAGTTCTTCGGCATGTCCGGATAGAAGTAGTTCTTCCGGGCGAAGCGGCACCACTCGGCGATCTCGCAGTTCAGCGCGAGACCGATCTTGATGGCGGACTCGACACCGGTCGCGTTGACGACCGGCAGCGAGCCGGGCAGGCCGAGGCAGGTGGGGCAGGTCTGCGCGTTGGGCTCGGCGCCCAGCGTCGTCGAACACCCGCAGAACATCTTGGTCTTGGTGCCGAGCTCGACATGCACCTCGAGCCCCATCACAGGCTCGTAGGCGGCCATGGCGTCCTCGTACGACACCAGTTCAGTGACGGTCACGGAAAACTAACCTCTCAGTCCGCGAGGACGTCGTCGTCGCCCATGCGCTTGAGCTCGCGGACGAGCAGGGCGACGCCGGTGACGATGGCGGCGGCCGAGACCACCGCATCGGCCAGCTGGAGCTTGTCGTTCTCGAAGCGGGCCTTCTTGGCCTGCTTGAAGACATTGACCGCGCCGAACAGCGTGGTCCCGATGGACAGGTAGGTACCGGGCTTGGACTTCTTGAAGCCCTTGGCCTTCTTCAGAGCGCTCACAGGGACGGTGCCTCCTCAAGCAGCGGGTGGCCCCATTTGACGGTGAGCGCGGCCTCGACCGCGGCACCGACCTTGTAGAGCCGGTCGTCGGCCATGGCAGGGGCGATGATCTGGAGGCCCACCGGCAAACCGTCCTCGGGCGCCAGCCCGCAGGGCAGCGACATGGCCGCGTTGCCCGCGAGGTTCGCCGGGATGGTGCACAGGTCGGCCAGGTACATCGCCATCGGGTCGTCGGCGCGCTCGCCGATCGGGAAGGCGGTGGTCGGAGTGGTCGGCGAGATGAGCACGTCGACCTGCTCGAAGGCCTTCTCGAAGTCCCGGGTGATCAGGGTGCGGACCTTCTGCGCGGAACCGTAGTACGCGTCGTAGTAGCCGGAGCTGAGCGCGTAGGTGCCGAGCATGATGCGGCGCTTGACCTCGGCGCCGAAGCCCTCCGCGCGGGTGAGCGCGGTGACCTCCTCCGCGGAGCGGCTGCCGTCGTCACCCGCCCGCAGGCCGTAGCGCATGGCGTCGAAGCGGGCCAGGTTGGACGAGCACTCCGACGGGGCGATCAGGTAGTAGGCGGCCAGCGCCTTGTCGAAGGACGGACAGGAGATCTCCACGATCTCGGCGCCCAGCTCGCGCAGCAGCTCCACCGACTCGTTGAACCGCTGCATCACGCCGGCCTGGTAGCCCTCGCCCGCGAACTCCTTGACGACACCGATGCGCATGCCCTGCACACTGCCGTTGCGCGCGGCCTCGACGACCGGCGGGACGGGGGCGTCGATGGAGGTGGAGTCCATCGGGTCGTGTCCGGCGATCACCTCGTGCAGCAGCGCCGCGTCCAGCACGGTGCGGGCGCAGGGGCCGCCCTGGTCCAGGGAGGAGGAGAACGCCACCATGCCGTACCGGGACACCGCACCGTAGGTGGGCTTGACGCCGACGGTGCCGGTGACGGCGGCGGGCTGGCGGATGGAGCCGCCGGTGTCGGTACCGATGGCCAGCGGCGCCTGGAACGAGGCCAGCGAGGCGGAGGAGCCGCCGCCGGAGCCGCCGGGGATGCGGGTGAGGTCCCACGGGTTGCCGGTGGGGCCGAACGCGCTGTTCTCGGTCGAGGACCCCATGGCGAACTCGTCCATGTTGGTCTTGCCGAGCACGACGACGCCCGCGTCCCGCAGCCGCTTGGTCACGGTGGCGTCGTACGGCGGGAGCCAGCCCTCGAGGATCTTGGAGCCGACGGTGGTCGGGATCCCCTGGGTGGTGAAGATGTCCTTGAGCGCGAGCGGAACACCGGCCAGCGGGCCCAGTTCCTCGCCGCGCTCCCGCTTCTCGTCGACCGCGCGCGCCTGCGCGAGCGCGCCCTCCCGGTCCACGTGCAGGAAGGCGTGCACCTTCTCGTCGACGGCCTCGATACGGGCCAGATGGGCTTCGGTGACCTCGACGGCGGTGAGCTCGCCGGAGGCGACCTTGGCGGCGATCTCCGCCGCGGTGAGCCTGGTCAGATCGGCCATGGCAGTCACTCCTCCCCCAGGATCTGCGGCACCTTGAAACGCTGCTGCTCCTGCGCCGGGGCGCAGGCCAGCGCCTCCTGCGGGGTCAGCGACGGACGGACCTCGTCCGGGCGCATGACGTTGGTCAGCGGCAGCGGGTGAGAGGTCGGCGGTACGTCTTGGTCGGCGACCTCGGAGACGCGGGCGACCGCGCCGATGATGTCGTCCAGCTGTCCGGCGAAGTGGTCGAGCTCTTCGTCCTTCAGCTCCAGACGCGCCAGCCGGGCGAGGTGGGCGACCTCCTCGCGCGTGATGCCAGGCATGCAGATCCTCGGGGTGAGTGTGTAAGTTCCGGCCCCAATCCTATGGCGCCGCCCGCACCGGGCGCGAAACGCTTTCCCCCGCCCCGCCGGGCCAGTCCCGGGGCGGGGCCCCGGGGGCACGGTCAGGGCGCGGGTCCGTACCCGGCGCCGGAGCATGCGCCCCGCCGTACACCGGGGCGCCGTGCCTCATGCACACGGGGTTCGGGTGCGGGGTCGCAGGGGCGGCTGCGCATGGGCACCGCGAACGTACGGGGCTAGACCGGCTGGTCGGCGTCGGTTTCGGCCGGGGACGGCTCGGCGTCCGGGTCCTCGCGGCTCCAGCCGCCCTCACCGCGGGCCCGCAGCCAGGCGGTGGTCTCCTCGGGCGGCATCGCGGCGGCCACCAGCCAGCCCTGGACCGCGTCGCATCCCAGGTCGCGCAGGCGCTCCCAGGTCTCGTCGTCCTCCACGCCCTCGGCGACGACCAGCAGGCCGAGGGAATGGGCGAGGTCGACCGTACAGCGGACGATCTCCGCGTCCTCGTTGTCCACGGCCAGCCGGGCCACGAAGGAGCGGTCGATCTTGAGCTCGCTCACCGGGAGCCTGCGCAGATGCACCAGGGAGGAGTAGCCGGTGCCGAAGTCGTCGAGGGACATCCGCACCCCGTGGCCGGTCAGCCCGGCGAGGGTGTCGGCCGCGCGCTGGGGGTCCTCCAGCAGCACATGCTCGGTTATCTCCAGCTGGAGGGCACCGGCCGGGACGCCGTGCCGGGCCAGCCGTCCGGCCACCGCACCCGCGAAACCGGGGGTGTGGACATCGCGCGGCGAGACATTGACGGCGACCGGCACCTCGAGGCCGTCCGCCCGCCACCGGGCGACCTGGCCGAGGGCGGTCTCCAGGACGTATTCGGTGAGCCGCGGCATCAGACCGGAGCTCTCGGCCATGGCGATGAACTCGTCCGGCGGCACCCGGCCGCGGTCCGGGTGCACCCAGCGGACCAGCGCCTCAAGGCCGGAGACATGACCGTCGAAGCCGACCTTGGGCTGGTAGTGGAGCTCCACCTCGCCCGCGTCCAGGGCGCGGCGCAGATCGCCCAGCAGCCCGAGCCGGTCGGGGGTGTTGCCGTCGCGGCGGGCCTCGTAGAGCTCGACCCCGCTGCGATCCCGCTTCGCCTGGTACATCGCGACATCGGCGCGGCGCAGCAGCCCCTCGGCGTCCAGCGCGTGGTCGGGGTAGACCGCGACCCCGGCGCTGGCCTCCAGCACCAGGGTGAGCCCGTCGAGGTCGAGCGGTGAGCCGAGGTCGCCGACGAGGACGCGGGCGGAGCGCTGGGCGGCGGTGAGCGAGTCGGTGGTGGGCAGCAGCACCGCGAACTCGTCTCCGCCGAGCCGGGCCGCCTCCGCCCCGCGCGGCAGGGCCAGCCGCAGCCGCTCGGCGATCTGGAGCAGCAGCCGGTCGCCCGCCAGATGACCCAATGTGTCATTGACCGAACGGAATCGGTCCAGGTCGAGCAGGACCAGTGCGGTACGGGTCCCGGCCCGCTCGGCCTCGTCCAGCGCGGCCCAGGTGCGCTCCAGCAGCCACTGTCGGTTGGGCAGTCCGGTGAGTGGATCGCGCAGCTGCTCCTCGGCGCGCACCCGGGCGATCCACAGCGTGGAGTCCAGGGCGACCAGCGGGACCGCGAACAGCGGGAGCATCAGCGGGGTGTCCCCGGCGACGACGACGATCAGCGGGGCGATACCGAGCAGCGCGATGCCGACGAGGGCGTGGCGGAAGAGCGCGGTGCGGGCGGCGGTGGGCAGTCCGGCGCCGGGCGGGGCGAGAGAGTACCAGAGCAGGGCGCGGGTGACGGCGAGATAGGCAAAGGCGGCCAGAACCGTCTGGGGGATGGCGGACATCTCCCAGGTGTCGGTGTGCCAGGGCTCTTCGACGGAGGGCGTGGTGCCGAAGGCGGCGAGGGTGAGGGCCCCGGCGCCGACGCCGAGGATGTCGACCGCGCCGTGCAGAACGGCCTGCCGCCAGCGGTGCCGCCGGGCGGCGCCGACCAGCACCACGACGGCGAGGCTGATGAGCACGGCCGGGATCCAGCCGTAGAGCAGCAGCGCGGCCAGGGTTAACGCGGCGCCGGAGCCGGTGCCGCCCCACCAGCGGTCCCGGCCCAGGGCGACGAGATGGCCGACGATGATGCCGGTGAGCACGGCGAACGACCAGCCCACGGTGCCGTCGGGAAAGAGTGCGTGGCCCGCGTCGAGCACCCGGAACACTCCGATGCCGAACGCGAAAGCGGCCATGGCGACCGCCGCGGCCGGCAGCGCGGGCAGGACTGCCCGGCGCAGCCGCGACGCCGGGTCGGCGCTTTCGGTCGGTTTCATACCCGTCCCTCTCACAGCCGGCGGTGCCAGCGCCACGGCAGGCGCACACCTCAACAGTAGGCGGCAGAAGGCCATGACGGGCGGGGATCGGCAGCGGTTGCCCGAATGCCGTCCGACAATCGGTGACCTTCTGAGATGCGCTGTAAGGGTGATGCCCGCCGGCTACGCGCGGGAAGTGCTCCCAGTCGTAATCCGGCCACCTTTGAACTGCTGTGCAGACAAGATGGCCGGACCACTGCGCCGGTCGGGTGGACCGGGCTACTCCTCGGATGACTCCGGGGCCGCCAGAGCCACCTCTTTCGCGGCGTCGGGCCCCTGTTCGAGCAGCACGGCGAAACCGTCGTCGTCCAGAACCGGAACTTTCAGCTGCACGGCCTTGTCGTACTTCGAACCGGGATTGTCGCCGACAACGACGAAATCGGTCTTTTTCGAAACAGAGCCGGTGACTTTGGCACCGCGGTTCTGGAGCGCCTCCTTGGCGCCGTCCCGGGTGTGCGAGGCCAGGGTGCCGGTGACCACGACGGTGAGACCGGCCAGCGGACGCGGGCCCTCGTCCTCGCCCGCCGCCTCCTCCAGCCGCACCCCGGCCCGCCGCCACTTCTCCACGATCTCGCGGTGCCAGTCCACGGTGAACCACTGCTTGACCGAGGCCGCGATGATGTCACCCACGCCCTCGACGGCCGCCAGCTCCTCCTCGCTCGCCTCGGCGATCCGGTCCAGCGAACGGAACTCGCGGGCCAGCGCGGTGGCCGCGACCGGTCCGACATGGCGGATCGACAGACCGGTAATGATCCGAGCCAGCGGACGCTGCTTGGCGGCCTCGATATTGGCCAGCATGGCCAGGGCGTTCTTCTTCGGCTCGCCCTTCTGGTTGGCGAAGAAGGTGACCACCTTCTCCTCGCCGGTCCTGGGGTCGCGCTTGGGCAGCCCACTGTCCGGATCCAGTACGTACGACCTGATGGGCAGCAGCTGTTCGATATCGAGATCGAACAGATCCCCCTCGTCCTTCAGCGGTGGATCGGAGGGCTCCAGCGGCTGGGTGAGGGCGGCGGCGGCCACATAGCCCAGATTCTCGATGTCCAGGCACTTGCGGCCCGCGAGATAGAAGATGCGCTCCCTCAACTGCGCCGGGCAGGAGCGGCCGTTGGGGCAGCGCAGATCGACATCGCCCTCCTTGGCGGGCTGCAACGGGGTGTGGCACTCCGGGCATTCGGCGGGCATCACGAACTCCCGCTCGCTGCCGTCCCGCAGATCGACGACCGGGCCCAGGATCTCCGGGATGACATCGCCCGCCTTGCGCAGCACCACGGTGTCACCGATGAGCACGCCCTTGGCCTTGACCACGTCCTGGTTGTGCAGGGTCGCGAACTCCACCTCCGAGCCCGCCACCGTGATCGGCTCCACCACCGCATACGGCGTCACCCGGCCGGTACGGCCCACCCCGACCCGGATGTCGACCAGCTTGGTGTTGACCTCCTCGGGCGGGAACTTCCAGGCGATGGCCCAGCGCGGCGCCCGGGAGGTGGAGCCCAGCCGCCCCTGCAACGGGATCTCGTCCAGCTTCACGACCGCGCCGTCGATCTCGTGCTCCACCGAGTGCCGGTGCTCGCTGTCCCCGTAGTACGCGATGTACTCCCGCACGCCCTCCAGGGAGTCGACGACCCGGGAGTGGGCCGCGGTCGGCAACCCCCACGCGTGCAGCAGCTCGTACGCCTGCGACAGCCGGTCGATGTCGAAGCCCTGACGAGCGCCGATGCCGTGGACCACCATGCGCAGTGGACGGGAGGCGGTGACCTTCGGGTCCTTCTGGCGCAGCGAACCGGCCGCCGCGTTCCGCGGGTTGGCGAACGGCGGCTTCCCCGCCTCCACCAGCCGGGCGTTGAGCTCGTCGAAGCGCTCGCGGGGGAAGAAGACCTCGCCGCGCACCTCCACCAGCTCCGGGATCCGGTCGCCCTTGAGGCGGTTGGGGATCTCGGCGATGGTGCGCACATTGGGCGTGATGTCCTCACCGGTGCGCCCGTCGCCCCGGGTCGCGGCGCGGGTCAGCCGCCCGCGCTCATAAGTGAGGTTGACCGCCAGACCGTCCACCTTGAGCTCGAGGAGGAAGTGGTACGCGGTGCTCCCCAGCTCGCGGGCGATGCGGTCGGCCCATGTGCCCAACTCCTCATCGTCGAAGGCGTTGTCCAGGCTGAGCATCCGCTCACGGTGCTCGACCTCGGTGAACTCCGTCTCGTACGCCCCCGCGACCTTCTGGGTGGGCGAATCGGGCGTCCTGAGCTCGGGGTGCTTCTCCTCCAGGGCCTCCAGGCCGCGCAGCAGCCGGTCGAACTCCGCGTCCGAGACGATCGGGGCGTCCTTGACGTAGTACCGGAAGCGGTGCTCCTCGACCTGCTCAGCGATCTTGGCGTGCTGATCCCGTGCCTCGGCGGGCACTGTCGACTGCTCTTCGCCGGCCACCGTGTCGTCCTCCCGTTACTCAGGGTTGTCCGCGAGCGATCTCGCCGCCCGGACGCAGTGGGCCAGCGCGGTACGGGCATACGCGGGCGAAGCACCCGCGAGACCGCACGACGGAGTGATCACCACGGACTCCGCGAGAGTCCCCGGAGACAGCCCCAGCCTGCGCCACAGCGTCCTGACACCTCTGACGCTACCGGCAGGGTCGGACAACGGACCCTCCACGCCGGGGACGGCACCGACGAAGAGTGCCGTTCCGCCCTCCACGGCCTCTCCGATCGCCTCCTCCTCACTCTCCGTGAGGAGCGAGAGATCGAAGGAGATCCCCGCGACCCCGGCGCGCCGCAGCAGCCGGAACGGCACGGACGGGGCGCAGGAGTGGACCACCACGGGCCCGTCCGCCACCGCCACCAGATCGCGCAGCGCGCCCTCGACCACCGCCCGGTCCACCGCCGGGTGGGTGCGGTAGCCGCTGGCCGTACGGACGCTCCCGGCCAGCACCGCGGTCAGCGACGGCTCGTCGAGCTGGAGCACCACCTCGGCGCCCGGCACCCGCCGGCGCACCTCCGCGAGATGGGTGCGCAGCCCCTCGGCGAGCGAGGCGGTCAGGTCCCGGCAGGCGCCCGGGTCGCTCAGCGCGGCCTCCCCGCCGCGCAGTTCCAGGGCGGCGGCCAGGGTCCACGGCCCGACGGCGGAGACCTTCAGCGCCCCCCGGTGCCCTTGTGTGTACTCCTCCAGGGCGTCGAGATCCTCGCCCAGCCAGGACCGCGCCCGCCGGGTGTCCCGGCCGGGCCGGTCGCTGATCCGCCAGCCGCTGGGCTCGACATGGGCGTACAGCTCGACGAGCATCCCGGCGGTCCGCCCGATCATGTCCGCGCCCGGCCCCCGCGCGGGCAGCTCCGCCAGATACGGCAGGGCCTCCAGCGATCCGGTGACGGTCTTCGCGGCCTCCCGCGCGTCGCCGCCCGGCATCGACCCGATGCCGGTCGCGGCCCCCGCGCCCCAGCTGTGGTGGTTGCTGCTCTTCTCGCTCACCCGGGAAGCCTAGGCCCTGTCGGACAGGACCTGAGGCCCGGCCGGAGCGGCGGGCACGGACGGCGGCGCGGACGTGCGGGTCAGCCGCGCGGACGCACCGACAGATCGGTGATCTCCGCGTCACGCGGCAGATCGAGCGCGGTCAGCACGGTGGTGGCCACGGTCTCCGGCGCCATCCAGCGCTCCGGGTCGTACTCCTTGCCCTCCTGCTGGTGCACCTTCACCTGCATCGGGGTCGCGGTGCGCCCGGGGTAGACGGTGGTCACCCGCACCCCGTTGCCGCTCTCCTCCCAGCGCAGCGCGTCGGCCAGCGCCTTGAGGCCGTGCTTGCTCGCGGCGTACGCACCCCACTGGGCGTTGGCGCGCAGGCCCGCACCGGAGTTGACGAACAGCACATGCCCCTTGGCCAGCCGGAGCTGGGGCAGCAGCAGCCGGGTCAGCTCGGCGGGCGAGACGAGGTTGGCGGCGAGCTGGCGGTTCCACGCCTTGGGGGTCAGCTCACCGATCTCCCCGAGGTCGACCACACCCGCGATGTGCAGCAGTGAGTCCAGCCGGTCCGGCAGCGCCTGGTGGCTCAGCGCCCAGGACAGCTTCTCCGGGTCCGCGAGGTCTCCGACGACCGTGTGCGCTCCGGGGAACCGCCGCTCCAGCTCCTTCGCCCGTCCGGCGTCCCGTGCCAGCAGCCACAGCTCGTCGCCGCGCTCGGCCAGTCGCTCGGCCACCGCCGTGCCGATGCCCGAGCCTGCCCCAGTGATCAGATGCGTTCCCATGCCCCCAGCTTGCCTCACCGCGTGCACGTGCACGTCCTGGCTTGGCGCAATCCCATGCACCCCGGGCGGGTGGCCTTCACGCCGGACGCTCCCGTCCTGTAACGGCTCCGACGAGGTCCGTCCGCCCCGGAACGGCCCTCAGACGGACTCGAGATACGCCAAGGCGGCCACGCCGTCGTCCGCGAAAAAGACCAGCTCGCTCAGCGGCCGGGGCAGGAAGCCCTCTTCCTCCATCCGCTGGAACTGCTGCCGCAGCCCGTCGTAGAACCCGGCCGTATTGAGCAGCACCACCGGCTTGATGTGCAGACCGTGCTTCTTCAACTCCAGGATCTCGGTGGCCTCGTCGAGCGTCCCGGTGCCGCCGACCATGACGACCACGGCATCGGCGCAGGCCAGCAACTGCGCCTTGCGCTCGGCGAGATCCTTGGTGATCACCATTTCGTCGGCGTTCCGGCGGGCCTTCTCCGCCAGGAACTCCACCGAAACCCCCACCAGCCGCCCGCCGTTCTCCTGTACGCCGTCCGCCATGACCTTCATCAGCCCGACGTCCGACCCGCCCCAGACCAGCGTGTGCCCGGCCTTGCCGATCAGCTCGGCGAACTCACGGGCGGGGGTGGTGTAGCGGGCGTCGAGATCGGCGGCGGAGCAGAAGACGCAGATATTCATGGCGCCACTCTACGAGCGCCGCCAGGACCCTCCGGCCCGCGCTCACGGCAGCCCGCGGGGCCACGAGCGGCGGGCCAGGGTCCGTTGTCAGAGGGCCGCTGTGAAGACGGGCCCTACGGCTGAGGGGCCCTACGGCTGAGGATGGGGCTGCGAGCGGAAGTGCAGTCCGTGGCCCGCTCTGCGCGGCCGCTGGCCGCTGCCGACGCGCAGCTGGATGCCGTGGACCACTTCGATCACGCCCAGCGCGAGCAGCCACACCCCGGCCGTCAGCGCGAGCGCCTTGATGGAGCCGAAGGGCAGGACGACCAGCAGCACCCCGGCCAGCGCGGTGATCAGCCCGAGGGTGATCTGCCAGCCGCGGGCGGGCAGCTCCTCGGCGGAGATGGCCGTGGCGGTCAGCATGACGCCGCGCAGCAGCCAGCCGAAGCCGATCCACAGCGCGAGCAGCAGGATCGACTGCGCGGGCCCCCGGAAGCAGAGCAGTCCGAGGAGCACCGACAGGGCGCCGCTGACGAAGCCCAGGACGCGCAGCTGCCGGGGCACCTGCGCACTGAACGCCCCGACCAGCTGAAGGATGCCGCCGACCAGCAGATACACACCGAAGAGAGCGCCAACGACCGCCAGCGTGGGCCCCGGCCACACCAGCACGATGACACCCAGCGCGATGGCCACCAGACCCGTGGTGACCATCACCTGCCAGGTGGCCTCGGACAGGACGCCCATGAGACCGGCGCCCGGACCGCCGAGACCGCCGGGACTCTCGTCCCGCCGCCGGTTCTCGGCGCCATGAGGGGTATCGGAGGAAAAACTCACGCTCGTCCACCTCCTGGGACTCCTCGGGAAGGAGGATCGCGGTAGACCGGACGCAACCATCGTCACCCCGCGCCCGCCGCTTCGCCTGGGGAACGGCCCGGCGCCCGGCACTCCCGGCCCGCCGCTTGGTCGCGGGGCCCCGCGTCGGGCCCCGCGCCGGGCCCTAAGCCTGGGAGACGGCCGGGCGCGTCCGCTCGGTGGTGGCGATGGTGGCCGAGCCGACGACCCGCGTCCCGTCGTAGAGGACGATGGCCTGGCCGGGGGCGACGCCCCGGACCGGCTCCGCGAAGGTCACCCGCAGCTCGGCGCCGTCGACCACCTCCGCGGTGACCTCGGTCTCGCCACCGTGGGCGCGCAGCTGGGCGGTGTAGCCGCCGGGGCCGCTCGGCGGGGCCCCGCACCAGCGGGGCTTGATGGCGGTGAGGGCGGCGACGTCCAGGGACTCGGCGGGGCCGACGGTGACCGTGTTGTTCACCGGGGAGATGTCCAGCACGTAGCGCGGCTTGCCGTCGGGCGCCGGGTGGCCGATCCGCAGCCCCTTGCGCTGGCCGATGGTGAAGCCGTACGCACCCTCGTGGGTGCCCAGCTTGTGGCCCTCTTCGTCGACGATGTCGCCCTCGGCGGTGCCCAGATGGCTCGCCAGGAAGCCCTGGGTGTCACCGTCCGCGATGAAGCAGATGTCATGGCTGTCGGGCTTCTTGGCGACCGCAAGACCCCGCCGCTCGGCCTCCGCGCGGATCTCGTCCTTGGTGGTCAGGGTGTCCCCGAGCGGGAACATGGCATGGGCGAGCTGGCGCTCGTCCAGCACCCCGAGCACATAGGACTGGTCCTTGGCCATATCGCTGGCGCGGTGCAGCTCACGGGAGCCGTCCTCGCGGAGCACGACGGTGGCGTAGTGGCCGGTGCACACGGCGTCGAAGCCGAGCGCGAGCGCCTTGTCCAGCAGCGCGGCGAACTTGATCTTCTCGTTGCAGCGCAGACAGGGGTTGGGGGTGCGGCCCGCCTCGTACTCGGCGATGAAGTCCTCGACCACGTCCTCGCGGAATCGCTCGGCGAGGTCCCACACGTAGAACGGGATGCCAATCACATCGGCCGCGCGCCGTGCGTCCCGCGAGTCCTCGATGGTGCAGCAGCCGCGGGCGCCGGTGCGGAAGGACTGCGGATTGGCGGAGAGCGCGAGGTGGACGCCGGTCACGTCGTGGCCCGCCTCGGCCGCGCGCGCCGCCGCGACCGCGGAGTCCACACCGCCGGACATGGCGGCGAGGACGCGCAGACGACGGCCGTCGCGGGGACCGGTGGGCGCACCGGGGAAGTCAGTCATAACCCCTCCAGGGTAGGCCCTGCCCCGGCATGGCCTCCGCGCGGAGCGGCGGCCCGCCGCGCGGTGGCCTGCTAGGCGTCCGGGGGCCGCCGCACTGGCGCCATGCCAGGATCCGCGCGGAGCGGAACCGGGCAGCGTCCCCAGCGCGTTGAGCGGTCCATGAGCGAGGACGTTGAGCGGACCGTGAGCGAAGACACAGACGCGTCAGACGCGGCCGGCACCGCCGATGGCGAGCGCCGCCGGTTCAGCAGGCGCGTCGTACTGCTCGGCGGTACGGCCGCCGGGCTGACCGCGGCCGGAGTCGCCGGGTACGCCGCGCGGGAGCAGCTGGAGCGGCTGTGGTGGCGGCTGCCGGGGGTGGATCAGGAGCGCGAGGCGGGGGCGGTCGACTACCCGGGCGCGGAGTGGGTCGCGGCCTCGGGGGCGAACTGGCGGCGGGCGGACCGGCCGTACGACTACACCGTGGACCGCGTGGTGATCCATGTGGTGCAGGGCGGTTTCGCGGACGCCCTCAGTGCCTTCCGCGACCCCGAGCACCGCGCCGCGGCGCACTATGTGGTGCGCCGCGACGGCCATGTCGCGCAGACGGTCCGTGAGATGGACGTGGCGTTCCACGCGGGCAACCGCCCGTACAACGAGCGCAGTGTCGGCATCGAGCACGAGGGGTTCGTCAGCCGAGCGATCTCCTTCACGGACGCGATGTACCGCTCCTCGGCCCGGCTGACCGCCGCGATATGCGAGCGCTACGGGATCCCCAGAGACCGCGAGCACATCGTGGGTCATGTGGAGGTGCCGGGCACCGATCACACCGACCCCGGGACCCTGTGGGACTGGGACCGCTATCTGCGGCTGGTGAAGGCGGTCCGCACGGCGGGGGGAGCGACCGGCGGACGGTGAATCAGGCGGGCCCGAAAACCACGGCGAGCGGTCGGCCCCTGCTGTCGCTGGTGGGCCTGCTCGCCTTGCTGTCGCCGATGTAGAGCTTCTTGCCCGCGTAGATCATCGTGCAGTCACCGTAGACGTCCATGCCGGATTCGGCGTCCTTCATGTCGTCCGGATGCTTCTGGAGCGTCTCCATCGAGAAGGACTTGGGATCGATGCGTACGACTCCGCCGGCCTCGCTGTACTGGGAGCCCAGATAGGCGAGTACGGAGCCGTCCCCGTCCGTCTGGAAGGGGATCAGCGACCTGCTCTCGGCCATCTTGGTCTTCCCGGTCTCCTTGCCGGTCTTCAGATCCAGGCCGGTGATCCGCTCGCCCGGACCGCCGTCATCCACATCCACCTCCGAGGAGAGGTAGATGGTGCTGGTCTTCTTGTCGAGGGCGAGCTCCGTGCACCCGTCCACGTACGTGGCGGGACAGTTGGGCTGGTACCCCTTGGCCAGGACGTCGATCGTGCCGAGCAGTCTGCCCTGCTTACCGCTGTCGTCGATGGTCAGGATGTCCGTGGCGCCGGTCCCGGCGTCCGAGTCGCCGGTGTCGACGGCCACGACGAGGGGGGCGGTGGAGATGACATGCGCGTACTCGACCTTCTCGTCCAGCTTGTAGGAGGAGGTCACCGCCCGTGTCCGGGGATCCACCGTCTGGATCTCCAGCCGCTCGCCGCTGGAGTCCTCGTTGTCGCAGCCGCGGATCGCGACGAGCTTGTCGCCACCGCCCGCGTAGCCACTGTCGTCGCAGTCCGCGAGGTACTTCGGCGTCCACAGCGGCTTGCCGTCGAGCGACCAGGCTCCTCCGCCGCTGTTACCGCCGGCAGCCACAGTGCCACCACCGATGGTGACCTCGTAGAACTCCACCCCGGTATTGCCCTCGCTGTCCGCCCCCTCCTTCTGCCAGACCAGCTTGCCCTTCTTCAGGTCGACCAGACCGACCTTGGTGCAGCGGGCGTCTTCCCCTTTACCGTCCCGGAACAGGACCGCGGTCTGACCGTCCTTGGTGACATGCGGTGACGCCCAGCAGATCTGTCCACCGAGCGGTATCTCCCACTGCGACTTCGCGCCGTCGAGGGAATAGCCGACGATTTTGTTGACCTCGCCCTTCACGAAGTTCTTGTCGGTCACCCAGGTGCCCATGGTGTTGGCCTCCTTGCCGACCTTCGGCATGGCGACCTTGCCCAGCGTCTTCGCCTGAACGCCTTCGGACGAGGACCCTCCGTCCTTACCCCCGCCGTCGTCGTCGCCTCCGGTCGCCAGCGCGATACCCCCGCCCACCAGGGCCACCGCGAGCACTCCGCCGATGATCATCCCCCAGGGCGGCTTGGACCGTCGGCCACGGCCGCGCCCGCGCCCGCCCGAGCGGCCGTGCCCACTGGGACCGCCGCCGGGACCGCCGGGACCCCCCGGACCACCCGGGCCACCAGAGCCGCCCGCACCGCCACCGGGACCGCCGGCACCCCCGTAGCCGCCGTACCCCCCGGGGCCGCCGGAGCCGCCGGAGCCGCCCGGGGCCGGGGCCGCGCCCGGGTATCCACCGGCGCCGAAGTGCCCCGCCTGGGACGGTGGTTGCTGCGGCCCTTGCGGCTGCGGCGGCGGGTACTGGGGCTGGTGGTGCGGCGGCAGCGGAGGCTGCGACATCCATGGCTCCTGTTCACACGGGCCCGGCTCAGGAACCGGCGCTCACCGCGTGCTCATCGTGCCGACGGACGCCGCCGACACGAAAAACCGCCCAGGCCGATCCGGCTCGGGCCGGTTCTCATGAAGGCGGCCTGCGCATTCCCCCGGAATCACAGGACCGTTGCGGATCAATTCTTTCGGCCACAACTCCGCGATATCAAGCGGAAATTCCTGTTCCGGGGACTATTTGAAATGAACGGCAGATCATTTCCCATTCCGCGGTGACACGAAAGGGGCAGGAGCGGATCAACCCAGCGCGGGGCCAGGGTCCGTCGGACCCTAACTCAGCCCCGCACCGCGCGCCCGCTCCACCGCCGGGCCGATCGCCTCCGCCACCGCGTCCACATCGGCCTTGGTCGAGGTGTGGCCGAAGGAGAAGCGCAGGGTGCCGCGGGCGAGGTCGGCGTCGGTCCCGGTGGCCAGCACCACATGGCTGGGCTGGGCGATACCGGCCGTACACGCGGAGCCCGTCGAGCATTCGATGCCCTGCGCGTCCAGCAGCAGAAGCAGCGAATCACCCTCGCAGCCGGGGAAGGAGAAGTGGGCGTTGGCCGGGAGGCGGCCCGCTGGGTCGGGGTCGCCGCCGAGGACCGCGTCGGGCACGGCGGTGCGCACGGCGGCGATCAGCGCGTCCCGCAGCGCGCCGATCTCGCGCGCGAACTCCTCGCGGTGCGCGGCCGCATGGGCACCGGCGACGGCGAACGAGGCGATGGCCGGGGTGTCCAGGGTGCCGGAGCGCACCTGGCGCTCCTGGCCACCGCCGTGCAGCAGCGGTACGGGGCTGTGCTCACGGCCGAGCAGCAGCGCGCCGACACCGTACGGACCGCCGATCTTGTGGCCGCTGACGGTCATCGCGGCCAGCCCCGAGGCGGCGAAGTCGATCTCCAGCTGACCGAACGCCTGGACGGCGTCGGCGTGCAGCGGTACACCGAACTCGGCGGCCGCCTCGGCGAGTTCCCGGACCGGCTGGACCGTGCCGATCTCGTTGTTGGCCCACATGACGGTCGCGAGGGCGACGGTCGCGGGGTCGCGGGCGATGGCCGCGCGCAGCGCGTCGGGGTGCACTCGCCCCAGGGAGTCGACCGGCAGCCATTCGACCCGCGCACCCTCGTGTTCGGCGAGCCAGTCGACGGCGTCGAGGACGGCGTGGTGCTCGACGGGGCTGGCGAGCAGCCGGACGCGGGCCGGGTCGGCGTCCCGGCGGGACCAGTAGAGCCCCTTGACCGCGAGGTTGTCGGCCTCGGTCCCGCCCGAGGTGAAGACCACCTCGCTCGGGCGGGCGCCCAGCGAGGCGGCGAGGGATTCCCGGGACTCCTCGACGGTACGGCGGGCCCGCCGTCCGGCGGCGTGCAGCGAGGAGGCGTTGCCCGTGACGGCGAGCTGGGCGGTCAGCGCCTGCACCGCCTCCGGGAGCATCGGGGTGGTGGCGGCGTGGTCGAGGTAAACCATGGTGGGCTCGATTCTACGAGCCGCGGTGGGGGCGCGTGCCGGGCGCGTATGCGTAGATGCCGTGCGCCGACCGCTGAAGCACCCCTCGACACAACCCGTAAGGAGTGTTTAGCCTTTTACTCATGACAGTGATCGGGAATCCGGACCGGACGTTCCGTAGCTCCTCCGGCGAGGTCCGCTGGACCGCCTTCGGCGCGGCGGACGCACCGCCGGTCGTGCTGCTGCACGGCACACCCTTCTCCTCGTACGTCTGGCGGGCCGTCGCCCGCGCGCTCGCCGACCGCCACCGGGTGTTCGTCTGGGACATGCCGGGCTACGGCGCCTCCGCCAAGTACGAGGGCCAGGACGTCTCCCTCGCCGCCCAGGGCCGGGTCTTCGGCGAGCTGCTGGATCACTGGGGACTGACCGCGCCCGGAGCGGAACCAGCCGTCGTCGCCCATGACTTCGGCGGCTGTGTCGCGCTGCGCGCCCATCTGCTGCACGGTGCGCGCTACCGGCGGCTGGCCCTGGTCGATCCGGTCGCCCTCCCGCCCTTCGGCTCCGCCGCCTATCAGTTGTTCGGCGGCCACGCCAAGGTCTTCACGGAGCTGCCTCCGGCGCTCCACCGGGCGCTGGTGCGCGAGTACGTCGGCTCGGCGAGCGGGCCGGGGCTGCATCCGGCGGTGTGGGAGCGGCTCGTCGAACCATGGTGCGGGAAGGACGGGCAGCCCGCGTTCTACCGGCAGATCGCGCAGAACGACCAGCGGTTCATCGACGAGATCGAGGGTCTGTACGGCGAGCTGGACCTCCCCGTCCTGGTCTGCTGGGGCACCGACGACGCGTGGATCCCGGTCGAGCACGGACATGAGCTGGCCTCCCGCATCCCCGGGGCGGAGCTGCGGCTGATCGAGGGAGCGGGCCATCTGGTCCAGGAGGACGCTCCGGCCGAGCTGACCGCCGCGCTGCTCGGCTTCCTGAGCACTCCCTGAGGCGGCACACCCCGACGGCGGGCCCGGGAACGCGCCGGAGGTCGGGCGGGAAGGACACGCGCAGAAAAACCTGACGGCGGATGTCAACTTAACGCGGGAAGCTCCCTCCCGATCCCGACGCAGTCCCTCCCGACCAACGGAAAGGGTCCTCATGGACGCCGCACAGCCCCTGCCCGACCCGCGCCCCTTCTACGAGCGCGCCGCCGACCAGATGGCCGCGCTGATCGACCTGGCGGCCAAGGACGCCCTGGACCGACCGACGCCCTGTACCGAGTACGACGTGCGGGGCCTGGTGTCCCATGTCATCGCCGGCACCCGGCGGTTCACGACGGTGGGCGAGCACGGCGCCGCGCCGGGCGCCGCCGACGACGCCCCCGACGTCCCCGACGACGCGCTGGCCGAGGCGTACGCCACGGAGCGCCGCAAGCTCGCCGCGGCCTGGGCGGATGACGTCAAACTGGACACCGAGGTGACCGTGCCCTGGGGCACGATGCCCGGCCGGTACGCGCTCAGCGGTTCGGTGATGGAGACGGTGACGCACGCCTGGGACCTGTCGCGGGCCCTCGGCCATCCGATCCCGCTCGACCAGGAGCTGGCCGCGTTCGCGCTGGGGACCGCCCGGCAGGCGCTTCCGGCGGAGGGGCGCGAGGGGCTGCCCTTCGGTCCGGTGGTGCCGGTCGATCCGGCGGAGACCGACGCCTACGTCCAGCTGGCGGGCTGGCTCGGCCGCACCCCGTAACATCCGCGCGGGGCGCACCGCCCGTAACGCCCGCGCGGGGCGCACCGCCCGTAACGCCCGCGCGGGGCGCACCGCCCGTCGCGCCGCCTGCGGCGTCAGGCCGGCATCCGCAGCAGCTTCGCCGCGAGCAGCGCGATATGGCGGCGCCAGGCGGTGAGCACCTCGGCCCGCCGTTCCTCGTCCGCCTCCGCTGAGCCGGTCTGGGTGAGGATCAGCCGGGCTCCGTGGCCGGTGCCCTGGGTCAGCTCCCAGCGCACCCGGCCGACAGGACGGCCGTCCAGCTCCCAGTCGTAGGAGAGCACCCGGGGCGCCTCGACCTCGGCCACCGGCCCGGCCGGGACGGCGTCCACCCGGAATCCGAAGGGCACCGAACCGCCGACGACCGGTGCCTCGGCCCCGGCCCCGGCGGGGCCGGGCTTTCCGGCCAGCGCCTGCCACGCCGTCTCGGCGGGGCGGACGAGCTGGCGCTCGAAGCGCAGCCGCCAGCCGCCGCCCTCGACGGTCTCGACCGCCCCCTCGGCCAGCCCGAATGCCTCGATGTACTTCTCGTGCAGCTCGGCCATGTCGCCGGGAGCGGTCTCGGCGCCGTCCAGCAGCGCCGCGAGACCGGTGAGACAGGCGTGCCAGCCGGAGGCGAAGCTGGCCGCGCCGAACCGGTCGCCGAAGGTGTGGGTGAGGGTCAGCACACAGCCGTCGCCGTCGGGGCGGAGCTCCCAGCGGAGCTGGTCGTCGCCCCAGGTGAAGGCGAAGACCCGGGGCGGGTCCAGCTCGGTGACCACCCCTCCCATGTCCGGCCCCTCGCGGCCGGGGAAGACAAAGCCCATCTTTCCGCCGACCTTGAGATCCACCCGGACCTCGGAGGGGAACCAGCGGGCCAGCTGGGCGGGCTCGGTCAGCGCCCGCCAGACCTTCTCCAGGGGATGGGCGATCCGCCGCTCCAGCCGCAGGGCGGAGCGGCCGACGCCGTCCTGGCTGCTGAGTGTGTCCTTCATGGCTCTTCTCCCTCGGAGGCGTCTGTGGCGTCTGGTACGTCGGGGACCTGGCGGGCTTGGCGGGCGCCGGGGGCATCGGCGCCGTCGGGCAGGCTGTCGAGGTGCCGTTCGAGTGCGTCCAGACGGTCGGTCCACAGCCGCCGGTACGGCGCCAGCCAGGCGTCGATCTCGGCAAGCGGCTCGGGGCACAGCTCGTACCACCGGCGCTGGGCGTCCCGGCGGACCCGCACCAGACCGGCTTCGCGGAGCACCCGCAGATGCTTGGAGGTGCCCGGCTGGGTCAGCCCCAGCCGCTCGGTCAGCTCACCGACCAGACGGGGCCGCTCCAGCAGAAGGTCCAGGATCTGCCGTCGGCTCGGCTCCGCGAGCACGTCGAACGGTATGGCCATATCCCGAACATACCTCGATGGCTATATAACCGCAATGGAATACAGACGCCGCGCGTCAGACTTCCTCGGCCGCCGTACTGCGCCGGTTCCAGGCGCGCGGCGCCCGCCAGCCGAACCTCATCGCCAGCAGCCGGACGATGAACGCCATGGTGGCGGCGAGCGCGCTGGTGGCCCCCGTCAGCGCGCCGTAGTGGATGAGCAGCGCCGCGATGGACGCGCCCACGATGGCCGGGACGGCGTACAGATCGCGGTCCCAGCGCAGCAGCGAGGGCACCTCATGGGCCAGCACATCGCGCAGCACTCCGCCGCCGACCGCCGTGACCAGGCCGAGGGTGACGGACGAGGTGAGCCCCAGCCCGTGGTCATGCGCCTTCATGGTGCCCATCACACAGAACAGCCCGAGCCCGGCGGCGTCGAAAACGCCCACCGCCCCCGTGATCCGCTCGACCTCCGGATGGAGGAAGAAGACGATCAGGGTGGCGATGAGCGGGGTGAAGAAGTAGCCGAGGTCGGTGAAGGCGATGGGCGGCATCGCCCCGATCACCAGGTCCCGGAAGACCCCGCCGCCCAGTGCCGTGGCTTCCGCGAGCACCGCCATGCCGAAGACATCGAAGTTCTTCCGTACGCCCAGCAGGGCGCCGGATATCGCGAAGAAGAAGATTCCGACCAGCTCGAACACATGCTGGACGGAGGGGGTGAACCATTCGATGAGCACGCGACATTCTTACCTTCCGGTGCGACCGGCCGATGTGCCCGAGGCCACCACCCCCCGCCCCGTCTCAGCTGTCGGTCTTCTTCGTCACCTTCCGTGCCGTCTCGGCCGCGGTCTTCTGCCGGGGCACCTGGTCGGATGCGTCAGATGCGTCGGATGCGTTCTCGGGGTGGTGGCAGGCCACCTGGTGCCCGGTCTTCAGCGTCACCAGCGGCGGTTCCTGCTGCTTGCACACCTCGGTCACCTTCCAGCAGCGGGTGTGGAAGCGGCAGCCGGACGGCGGGGAGATCGGCGAGGGAACGTCGCCCTTGAGCAGGATCCGCTCCCGCTTGGCCCGCCGCTTGGGGTCGGGCACCGGCACCGCGGAGAGCAGCGCCTTGGTGTACGGGTGCATGGGGCTCTCGTAGAGCGCCTTGCGGTCCGCCAGCTCGACGATCTTCCCCAGGTACATCACCGCGATCCGGTCCGAGACATGCCGGATCACCGACAGGTCATGGGCGATGATCACGTAGGTGAGGCCCAGTTCGTCCTGGAGGTCGTCCAGCAGGTTGACCACCTGCGCCTGGATGGAGACGTCCAGCGCGGAGACCGGCTCGTCGGCCACCACCAGCTTGGGCTTGAGGGCCAGCGCGCGGGCGATGCCGATGCGCTGCCGCTGACCGCCGGAGAACTCGTGCGGATAGCGGTTGTAGTGCTCGGGGTTGAGCCCGACCAGCTCCAGCAGCCGCTGCACCTCCGCCTTGGTCCCGCCCTCCGGTGTGACGCCCTGGAGCCGGAAGGGGGCGCCGACGATCGCGCCCACCGTGTGCCGGGGATTCAGCGAGGAGTACGGGTCCTGGAAGATCATCTGGACGTCACGGCGCATCGGGCGCATCGCGGCGGTGCCCAGATGCGTGATGTCCTTGCCCTCGAACTCGATCTTCCCGGAGGTGGGTTCCAGCAGCCGGGTGACCAGCCGTCCCATGGTGGACTTGCCGCAGCCGGACTCGCCCACCACGCCCAGGGTCTCCCCCGGCCGTACGTCGAAGTCGAGTCCGTCGACCGCCTGCACCGCACCGGTCTGCCGTTGCAACAGCCCCTTCTTGATGGGGAAGTGCTTGACCAGCCCCGACACCTTGAGCAGGGGCTCGGGCGTCGCGGTCGCCTGCTCCGGGTCGGTCATCTTCGGATCCTTGTCGTCCGTCACAGCGTCGTCCGTCACAGCTTCGGCGCAATCTCTTCGGTCCAGATCCGCGTGCGGTCCTCCTGCGCCATGTGGCAGGCGCTGAAGTGCTCCTCGCTCCCGGCCACCTGCGCCAGCTCCGGCCGCTCGGTGCGGGTGATCCCGTCCCGGGGCACATCGGCGTACGGGCAGCGCGGGTGGAAGGCACAGCCGGAGGGCACGTTGATCAGGCTGGGCGGGGAGCCCTTGACCGGGATCAGCCGTTCGGTCTGGTCGCGGTCGATCCGGGGCATCGAGCCCAGCAGCCCCCAGGTGTACGGATGCTGGGGCTCGTAGAAGACCTTCTCGGCCGGACCGCGCTCGACACAGCGGCCGCCGTACATCACCAGCAGGTCGTCGGCGAGTTCGGCGACGACGCCCAGGTCATGGGTGATGATGATGACCGCCGAGCCGAACTCCTTCTGGAGGTCCCGGATCAGATCCAGGATCTGTGCCTGAACGGTCACGTCCAGGGCGGTGGTCGGCTCGTCCGCGATCAGCAGCTCGGGGTTGTTGACCAGCGACATCGCGATCATCGCGCGCTGGCGCATCCCGCCGGAGAACTCATGCGGATAGCTGTCCACCCGCTTGTCCGGCTGCGGGATACCCACCCGGTCCAGCAGTTCGATCGCGCGCTTGCGGGCCACGTCCTTGGTGACCTCGTGGTGGACCCGGTACGCCTCCACGATCTGTTTGCCGATCGTGTAGTAGGGGTGCAGCGCGGACAGCGGATCCTGGAAGATCATCGACATCTCACGGCCGCGCAGCTTGCGCACCTCGTCCGGGTCGGCGCCCAGCAGCTCCTGGCCGTTGAGCCAGATCTCGCCGGAGATCCGCGCCTTGCGGCGGCCGTACTGCCCGGCGGTGTGCAGCCCCATGATGCCGAGCGAGGTGACGGACTTGCCGGAACCGGACTCGCCCACGATGCCGAGCGTCCGGCCCTTCTCCAGCCGGAAGCTGAGCCCGTCCACGGACTTGACCAGACCGTCGTCGGTCGGGAAGTGGACCCGCAGATCGCGTACTTCGAGGAAGGCGGTGGGGGCGGGCGAACCGGCCGCCGCCACCTCTCCGACGGCGGTCCCGGGGGCCGCCGCCGCACCGGACTCCGGCGTCCCGGATTTGTTCAAGTCGGTCATCCGAGCCTCACTCGCGGGTCGATGACGGCGTACAGAAGGTCCACGACGAGGTTGGCGAGCACGATGCACAGCGCGGCGATCAGGGTCACCCCGAGGATCACCGGGAGGTCCTTGTCGCTGATCGCGTTCACCGCGAGCCGGCCGAGGCCGGGCAGGTTGTAGGTGGTCTCGGTGAGCACGGCGCCGCCGAGCAGCGCACCGAGGTCCAGGCCGAGCAGGGTGAGGATGGGCGTCCAGGTGGAACGCATGGCGTGCCGCCCGATGACCACCCGTTCCCGCAGGCCCTTGGCGCGTGCGGTACGGATGTAGTCCTCGCCCATGATCTCCAGCATGGTGGCCCGGGTGAGCCGGGCGTACATCGCGGCATAGAGGAAGGCGAGGGTGATCCAGGGCAGGATCAGGCTCTCGAACCACATGCCGGGGTCGTCGCCGAGCCCCTTGTAGTCCACGTCCACCCACTTCAGCTGGTAACTGAAGATCGCCAGCGAGAGCAGACCGGTGAAGTAGATCGGCAGCGAGACACCGGCCAGGGCGACGGTCATCGCCGAGCGGTCCCACAGGGTGCCCCGGCGCAGCGCGGAGACCACACCGGTGGCCACACCGCCGACGACCCACAGCAGACAGGCCCCCGCGGCGAGCGAGAGGGTGACCGGCATGGCGTCGGTCAGCTGCGGCCACACCGCCTGCTCGGTACGGAAGGAGTAGCCGAAGCAGGGGGCGGGGCAGTGGGTGACGTCCGAGCCGTTGGCGTAGTCGCGGCCGACGAACAGGCCCTCGACGAAGTGCCAGAACTGCAACAGCAGCGGATCGCCGAGTTCCAGCTTCTTCCTGATGCCCTCGATTGCTTCCGGGTCGGCCTGTTTGCCGACGAACAGCAGCGCCGGGTCGGATCCGGCCCACTTGGGGATCACGAAGAAGATGGCGAAGGTCGTCAGGGTGACGACCAGCAGCATCATGACGACGGCGAACAAGCGCCGGATGACATAAGCAAGCACGGTACGCGGCCCGGCGGCGGTCCGGGGGCCCCTGGTGGGGGGCTCCCGGACCGCCACGCGCGGCCATCACCTGCCCTTCGGGCCTATCGGGTGCGGCGACGGTGGGGTGGCGGGTGGTCGCTGGCGGACCGTCACTTGACCCCGAGGGAGACGTAGTCGTAACGGCCGTTGTACGCCGCCGACGTGTAGGCGTTGGTCAGCCGCGAGCTGCGCCAGGTGATGTTCTTCTCGTAAAGGAACGGCATCTGCACGGCCAGGTCGGTGACCTTGTGGTTCATCTGCTTGTAGATCTCGCCGGCCTTGGCCGGGTCGGTCTCCTTGAGCGCCTCGTCGAAGTACTTGTTGATCTCCGGGTCGTTCGTCTCGGAGACGTTGTAGTTACCCGTCTGCTCGATGAAGCGACCGTCGATCAGCGGCTGCGAGAAGCCCTGGCCGGTCGGGAAGTCCGGACCCCAACCGGTCATCGACAGACCGTAGTTGCGCTTCTTCATCACCGACGGGGAGCCGGTGATGCTGGCGGACGACGCGCCCTCGATCGGCTCGACCTCCAGCTTGATGCCGACCTTGTTCAGGGACTCCTGGAGCGCCTCGGCGGCCTCGACCTCACCCGGCTGGTCGTTGCGGGCGACGATGTTGGCCGAGAAGCCACCGGGCTTGCCGCACTGCTTCAGCTCGTCCTTGGCCTTGGCCGCGTCCGGCTTGCCGCCGCGCTTGAGGATGCCGTACGGGTCGTAGTCGTCCGCGCCCTTGATGCTCTTGGGGAGCATGTTGGGGGCGATATCGCCACCGGCCTGCGGGCCGCCGCGGGTGGTCTGGAGCTGCTTGTAGTCGGCGCCGTAGATGACCGCCTTGCGGCAGTGGATGTTGTCGAACGGCTTGACCTTGGTGGCCATGTCGACGTAGCGGACGAAGCTGGTCTCTATGTTGTCGACGTTGCCCTTGTGCTGCTTGAGCGCGGTGGTACGCCCGGACTGGGTCATACCGGTGGCGCTCAGGAAGACGTCGTAGTCGCCCTTGATCAGGCCCTTGTCGATCACTTCGAGGTTGGAGTTGAAGGTGACCGTGACCTTGTCCGGCAGCGCGGCGCGGATCGGGTCGGACTTCCGGTCCCACTTGGGGTTGCGGACCAGGGCGGCGCTCTTGCCCGGCGAGTACGAGGTGAACTTGTACGGGCCGGAGGAGAAGGGCCGGTTGGTGTACTTGGCCCCGGTGTCCTTGGACGCCTTCACCGGCGAGCCGGTGGGCATCGCGAGCATCTGCTCGAAGTCACCGTTGGGCTTGGCGAGGTTGAAGACGATGGTCTTGTCGTTCGGCGTCTCGATCGCCTTCAGACCCAGCTTGTCCTTGGACTTGTCCTTGTACGGACCGGGGTACTTGCCCTCGGGGTCCAGCGCCTGGCGCAGATAGCTGGGGCCGCCGGAGACGACGTCCTTGGCCCAGATGCGCTCGATGCCGTACTTGATGTCCTTGGAGGTGATGGCCGAGCCGTCCTCCCAGGTGATGCCGTCCCGCAGGGTGTAGGTGTACGTCTTGCCACCGTTGCTGATCTTGCCCGTTGAGGTGGCCAGGTCCGGCACCAGCTCATTGGACGCGTTGCCCGGCTTGGGCGCGTACGTAATCAGTTGGCGCGCGTAGAAGCGGGAGAAGTCCCAGGCGAAGCCGTAGTACTGGCGCTGCGGGTCGAGGGAGTCGAAGTCCTGCTTGTTGACGAACTTCAGGGTGCCGCCCTTCTTGGACGACTTGTTGGCAACGCCCTTCATCGCGGCGTTGAAACCGGCTCCCGAGCCACTTTCCTCATCGGATCCGCCGCCACAGGCCCCGGTGGCCAGGAGGGCGCAGACGACAGCCGCCGCGCCGACGACCCGCCTGCTTCTCGACGAACGTAGGGGTTTCATAGTTGCTGCAACCTCCGGGATAGCGGTCCTTGGCATGGCGCCGGGGAGTGATCGGATAGCCGCCTGACAGATGAGGCAGGGGGACATACATCGGGGTGCGCCCGGACCGGAGCCGGGTGTGTCACCGTCATCGGGTGCCCTTCGGGTCGAGGGCGTCGCGGACGCCGTCGCCGAAGAGGTTGAAGGCCAGCACCGTGATGAAGATCGCCGCACCGGGGATGATCATGAACATGGGATCGTCCTCGTAGGTGCCCACGGCCTTGGACAGCATCTGCCCCCAGGACGCGGTCGGCGGCTTGACGCCCGCCCCGAGGAAGCTGAGCGCGGCCTCGGTGAGGATGTTGGTGGGGATCATCAACGTCGTGTAGACGGTGATCGGCGCCACCAGGTTGGGAAGCAGTTCACGGAAGAGGATGTAGCGCCGGCCGGCGCCCAGGCTCCGTGCGGCCTCGATGTACTCCTTCTCGCGCAGCGAGAGCGTCTGGCCGCGCACGATCCGGCCGACGTACGGCCAGCCGAAGAAGCCGATCACCGAGACCAGGATGGTGATGCGCACCCCGCTGCCGGTCAGTCCCATCAGGTCGTTCGGCAGCACCGACACCAGGGAGATGATGAAGAGCAGCTGCGGGAAGGCCAGCAGCATGTCCATCACCCGGCTGATCACCGTGTCCACCCACCCACCGAAATATCCGGCGATGATGCCGAAAACGGTGCCAAGGACCACGGCGACGACCGCCGCGAGGAAGGCCACCAGCAGGGAGATCCGCGCGCCGTAGACCACCCGGCTGAACACATCGCGGCCGTTGGAGGGCTCCACGCCGAAGAGGTAGTCGGAGCTGATACCGCCCCAGCTGCCCTTGGGGGTGCCGAACAGCGGGTCGATCTCATCCTGGTGGAACTCGTTCGGCGGATGGCCGAGCAGACTCACGATCAGCGGCGCGAAGACGGCCACGAACACCAGCAGGATGACCACGGCTCCACCGGCCAGCGCCAGCTTGTCCCGCTTCAGGCGCATCCAGGCGATCTGCCGCAGCGATCTGCCCTCGACCGATGCCTTGACCACATCCGCCGCTACATCGGCAGTCGCGACCGGCTCCGCCTCCGCGCTCGTGCCGTGCAATGGTGCCGTCATCGTGGCTGAGACCCCTCTCGACCGGTGGTGACCGGCCCACGACTCGCCGCTGTGGCGGCTTTGTTCACAACCTGGAGAAAGTCAGGCTCGTGGTACGGGAACCTTTTCTGAAGGGGCCCTACGCGCCGAACCACGCCCCTTGGAGCGGGAGTCTTCATCGCGCTTGTGATCAGCCGCCAGACCCCACGGGCAATGGAAACCTAACCGTGATGTGGCGCACACAGTTCCGGTATACGGACAGTCGTGACGCAAGAGCGCAGCAGTAACGCCGAGCCCACTATGGGGCTTTCGCCGGATAGGGGCGATGTGCACATCCGGGCGTCAGAGGTTCCGCGAACGGCACACGAACGGCCCGTGAATGGCCCGCGGGCGGCACGACGGCAGCTGCTCCGGGGCGGAACCGCCCCGGAGCAGAAGAGTCAAACCTTGGTAAACGAACGGGTCATGAGGGGTTCGTGGGGGCGGGAGGCCCCTCAGTACGCGGGGCGCGGCGGCGGATAGCCGTAGCCGTAGGACGGCGCGGCGGGCGCGGCACCGTAGGCGTCCCGGTCGAAGAAGGGACGGGCGTTGGCCCGCATCCACAGCGCGACCGGATCGTAGACATCCGACAGCGCGACCGTGGAGACCGGCAGCCCGTCCGGCACCGCGCCGACCGACTGCTCCATCATCATCCGCACCGACTGCACCGCCGGGCCGCTGGTGTCGTACAGGTCCAGTCCGATCGCCAGATAGGGCGCGCCGAGCGCGGGCTGCACCCAGGCCCTGCGCAGCGACCGCACCACGGCGGTGCGATGCGCGTTCTGCCCCAACAGGGCGTAGAACTGGGGGATGTCGATGCCGGGCTCGGACACCCGCAGCGGTCCCGCGGGCAGGCGGTCCAGACCTCCGGCGATCCGGCGCAGATCGAGCCAGGGGATACCGACACCGCCGCCGGGCGCATGCGGATTCAGCCACAAGCCGTAGCGGTCGCGGTAGAGGGAGTCGGCGATCAGACGCCCCTCCACCACCTCATGAGCGCGGTTCCAGCCACTGGCGGCCAGCTCCTGCGCGGAGGTCACACACGGGGCGTAACTGAGGCCGGCCACGTCCATGTTGCCGTACTGGGCGTCGGACGCACCGGGCGAACCGTTCCACAGCAGCATCCAGACCTGACCCCCGGCGAGGGCGTGCAGCAGCGCCTCATAGGCGTCGTACCGGCCGGGAGCGACCTGTTGCAGCATCCGCTCGACCTGACCGGCGGCCGCCTCCCACTCCGCGCCCGCGCTCACCTGGGTCCGCCCCTCTCTCGGCTGTGCCCGTACCTCGGCTGTGCCCGTACCTCGGCGGGGCACGTGGGTGCGCCCCGCCTGGTCATCAAACCAGCTTACGGGCCACACCTGGGGGCCCTGGGGATGAGTCAGAGGTCACGGTCGTAGAACGGACGCACCCTCTCCAGCATCCAGTCCGCGACCGGGTCCTGAGCGACGTCCAGCAGAACGAGTTGCACGGTCCAGGGCAGCGGCACCGCGCCGAGCGCCCGCCCGAGCGCGTCCACCGCGAGCGCCTGGCCCTCCGGACCGGGTGTGTCGAGCTCGACGCCGACAAAGAGGGCGGGCGGGTCGCCCTCGACGCTGGCCAGCGCGCGCCGGGCGGTCCGTATCCCCTTGTCCTTGGCGAACTCGATCCCGGCGGCGGCGAGGAAGTCGACCGGTTCGTCCTGCCAGTCCGGTTCGAAGAGCCGCACCCGGCCGCCGGAGGCCGGGCCGTCCAGCTCGCTGCGGCCGGTACGGCACAACTGGGCCACGGCGGCGGGCGGCAGCGGTACGCCCACCGCGCCGCCGGGGTTCACCGCGATGCCCAGCCGGGGCGGCAGTCCGCGGGCGAACTCCACGGCCGGGGCGACGGTGAACGACATATGGCCGCCGACGATCTGGAGGAACTGCTGCTCGGAGCTGAACACCGGGACATACGCGGCGCCTTCGATCTCCATGGTCGGCAGATCGAGGCCGCGGCTGTCCGGGCCCCCGCCGCTGGGCAGCGGAACCCAGAGATGACTGCGGCCGAGCACTTCGACGATGCGGGGTCCGGCCCCGGGGACCTCGACCGAGGCGGCCAACACCTCTTCGAGCTCATTGCCGGGAAACCCGGGTACAGCGCTGTCGGGGAATCCTCCGTGAGCCGGTGGGAAACCGTGCTGCTCCGGGATGCTCATCTCGCTTCAACCGCCATCTCGTCCGACCTGCATCAGCACCCTAACTGCTCGGCGGCGCAAGGCGATGGGCCGCGTCCTCATCTCCACACCACTTCCCCACCTCGGCGCGGTGCGAAGCGCGCGGCGTGCGCTCGGGGCCCGGTCGAGAGCCGCTCACGCTCCGCTCGCGCCCGCTCGCCGGCCGGTCGGTTTCACTCGAAGGAGATGCCGTGCAGCGCGTTGACCGCCGTCCGGTCCAGCAGCACCGCCGAGGCACAGCCCACCGGCGGCCGCCCCGCCGCCACCCCGGCGACCAGCCGCCGCACCGCGCGCCGGTGCCGTCCGAAGGCGTAACCCGACACCCCGCGCCCGCGGGCGGCCTGGCCCTCCAGGGCCAGCTCGGGGTCCACGTCCAGCAGGACCATATGGAGCCGCCGGCCCCGGCGCCGGGTGTCCCAGGCCAGCCAGCGGCGGACCCAGGGCAGCGCGCCGCAGTCGTGCACCACCACGCTGGCGCCCGAGCGCAACGCGCGGTGCAGCCCGGCGTAGTGGGCGCCCCGGACCAGCGGCCGGTAGAGGGCATAGGGCAGCCAGCCCGGCAGCCGCCGCTCCCATGCCTCACGCATGTCCTGGGAGTCGATCCGGACCACCGCGCGGCCGTCGTGGTCCAGCGGGGCGACCGTGCGGTTGATCAGAGTGGTCTTGCCACTGCCCGGCAGCCCGGAGGCGACCAGCACATCGTGGGCCGGATAGCGCAGCTCGGGCACACCCGCGCCGCTCCGGGCGGCCGGCGGCGCACCCGCGGCCGGGTCACCGTACGTATCGGCGCCGCTGCGCAGATCATGCACCACGGCCCTGCGGCCCGGCCGGACCGGCCCGATGGACGGGGCGCGTCCGCGCCGCAGCGGCAGGGGCCCACGTGACGTCGCAAACGTTCCCTGCCCATGCACCGTGATCGTCCTCCCAGGTCGGTCACTGCGGCTCGTACCCGAAGAGTGTCAAGAAAAGGTAATGTCCTCAAGGCACCCACCTCAGGACTGGGGGGTTCCCTTCTCGCCGGTACGTGCGATGATGGCCGCGCAACTCCATACCGGCCGCTTGAATCCGCGCGGGAGAGTCCTTGGTCACACCGGCAGTCGCCGGTCGGCCGGGCGCCGAAGGAGCAAGTCCTCCCTTGAATCTCTCAGGCCCCTATACCGCGCGGGCGAGGCAGATCTGAAAAGCGAGCCGCTGTGCGTGGCTCCACCCAAGGTGCAAGCCGGACCCCGTGCGGGCGTCACGGCGAACCTCTCAGGTTCCGATGACAGATGGGGAGGACGTTCTGCGTCCTCGATGCCTTGCCGCGACCTTGATCTTGGAGCCTGAATCATGACCGACGCCCCGACCGCGCCACGCCGCACCGCGCTGGACGCGCTGCACCGTGCGCTCGGCGCCACCATGACCGACTTCGCCGGCTGGGACATGCCGCTGCGCTACGGGAGCGAGCGCGACGAGCACAACGCCGTACGCACCCGCGCCGGGCTCTTCGACCTCTCCCACATGGGTGAGATCACTCTCACCGGGCCGCAGGCCGGGCAGGCGCTGGACCACGCCCTGGTGGGCCATCTGTCGGCACTCGCCGTGGGCCGCGCCCGCTACACCATGATCTGCGAATCCGAGGGCGGCATCCTCGACGACCTGATCGTCTACCGCCTCGCCGACGAAGAGTTCATGGTGGTGGCCAACGCCTCGAACGCCCAGGTGGTGCTGGACGCCCTGACCGAGCGGGCCTCCGGCTTCGAGGCGACCGTCCGGGACGACCGGGAGGCGTACGCGCTGATCGCGGTCCAGGGTCCGGAGTCCCCGGGGATCCTCAAGAGCCTGACCGACGCCGACCTGGACAACCTCAAGTACTACGCCGGGCTGCCGGGCACCGTCGCGGGCGTCTCCGCGCTGATCGCCCGCACCGGCTACACCGGCGAGGACGGCTTCGAGCTGTTCGTCGCGCCGGAGGACGCCGAGCGGCTGTGGCAGGCGCTGACCGAGGCGGGCGCCCCGGTCGGCCTGGTGCCCTGCGGGCTCTCCTGCCGGGACACCCTGCGGCTGGAGGCGGGGATGCCGCTGTACGGACATGAGCTGACCACCTCCACGACCCCGTTCGACGCCGGTCTCGGCCGGGTGGTGAAGTTCGAGAAGGCCGGTGACTTCGTGGGGCGCGAGGCCCTTCAGGCCGCGGCGCGCCAGGCGGAGAGCGAGCCGCCGCGCACCCTGGTCGGCCTGATCGCTTCGGGCCGCCGGGTGCCGCGCGCCGGATTCCCCGTGGTGGGCCCGGACGGCACGGTGATCGGCGAGGTCACCTCGGGTGCCCCCTCCCCCACGCTCGGCAAGCCGATCGCCATCGCGTACGTCGACGCGGAGCACGCCGCACCCGGCACCGAGGGCGTGGGCGTGGAGATCCGCGGTACCCGGGAGCCGTACGAGGTCGTCGCCCTCCCCTTCTACCGGCGCGAGCGCTGACCGCGCGGGCGCCGCGTCGCCCGGTCCCCGGGGCTTTCGGGCCCTCTGCCGCGCCCACCCGTCCCATCAGCCAAGACCCGTTCCTCAGCATTCCCTCGTATCCAGGAGAATCGGACCATGAGCAACCCCCAGCAGCTGCGCTACAGCAAGGAGCACGAGTGGCTGTCGACCGCCGACGACGGTGTGTCGACGATCGGTATCACCGAGTTCGCGGCCAATCAGCTCGGCGATGTCGTCTATGTCCAGCTTCCGGAGGTGGGCTCCACGGTCGCCGCCGGTGAGAGCTGTGGTGAGCTGGAGTCCACGAAGTCGGTGAGCGACCTGTACGCGCCGGTCACCGGAGAGGTCACCGAGATCAACGAGGATGTGGTGAACGACCCGGCGCTGGTGAACTCCGCCCCCTTCGAGGGCGGCTGGCTGTTCAAGGTGAGGGTGACGGACGAGCCGGACGACCTGCTCTCCGCCGATGACTACACCTCCTTCTGCGAAAACTGACCCTCCTCTCGATCGGGACCCCGATGTCGCTTCTCAACAGCTCCCTTCATGAGCTCGACCCGGATGTCGCCGCCGCCGTCGACGCCGAGCTCCACCGCCAGCAGTCCACCCTGGAGATGATCGCCTCGGAGAACTTCGCTCCGGTCGCGGTCATGGAGGCCCAGGGCTCGGTCCTGACCAACAAGTACGCCGAGGGCTACCCCGGCCGCCGCTACTACGGCGGCTGTGAGCACGTCGATGTCGTCGAGCAGATCGCCATCGACCGGGTGAAGGCGCTCTTCGGCGCCGAGGCGGCCAATGTGCAGCCGCACTCGGGCGCCCAGGCCAACGCGGCCGCCATGTTCGCGCTGCTCTCCCCCGGCGACACCATCCTGGGGCTGAACCTGGCGCACGGCGGCCACCTGACCCACGGGATGAAGATCAACTTCTCCGGCAAGCTCTACAACGTGGTGCCCTACCACGTGGACCCGCAGACCGGCCTGGTCGACATGGACGAGGTCGAGCGGCTGGCCAAGGAGCACCGCCCCAAGCTGGTGATCGCGGGCTGGTCGGCCTACCCGCGCCAGCTGGACTTCCCCGCCTTCCGGCGGATCGCCGACGAGGTCGGCGCCTACCTGATGGTGGACATGGCCCACTTCGCGGGCCTGGTGGCGGCCGGGCTGCACCCCTCGCCCGTGCCGCACGCCCATGTGGTCACCACCACGACCCACAAGACCCTCGGCGGCCCCCGCGGCGGAGTGATCCTCTCGACGCAGGAGCTGGCAAAGAAGATCAACTCGGCGGTCTTCCCCGGTCAGCAGGGCGGCCCGCTGGAGCATGTCATCGCCGCCAAGGCGGTGTCCTTCAAGGTCGCGGCGGGCACGGCCTTCAAGGAGCGCCAGGAGCGCACCCTCGAGGGCTCCCGTATCCTCGCCGAGCGGCTCACCCAGCCCGACGTCACCGAGGTGGGTGTCTCCGTGCTGTCCGGCGGCACCGATGTCCACCTGGTTCTGGTCGACCTGCGCGACTCCGAGCTGGACGGTCAGCAGGCCGAGGACCGGCTGCACGAGGTCGGCATCACGGTCAACCGCAACGCCGTCCCCAACGACCCGCGGCCCCCGATGGTCACCTCGGGTCTGCGGATCGGCACCCCGGCGCTGGCCACCCGCGGCTTCACCGCCGATGACTTCCGTGAGGTCGCCGACGTGATCGCCGAGACCCTCAAGCCGTCGTACGACGCCGAGGCGCTCAAGGCCCGGGTCACGGCGCTGGCCGACAAGCACCCGCTCTACCCGGGACTGGGCAAGTAACAGGACCGGCCGTGGGGGGCGCCGGACCCGGCGCCCCCCGCATCGCACCACCGCACGCCCCCGTGCAGACAAAGGAGTTCAACGGTGGCCATCTCCGTCTTCGATCTGTTCTCGATCGGCATCGGCCCCTCCAGCTCGCATACGGTCGGCCCGATGCGAGCGGCGCGGATGTTCGTCCGCCGTCTGAAGAACGAGGGCCTGCTCGCCCACACCACCTCGGTACGCGCCGAGCTCTTCGGCTCCCTGGGCGCCACCGGCCACGGCCACGGCACCCCGAAGGCGGTGCTGCTCGGCCTCGAGGGCCACTCCCCGCGCACCGTCGACGTGGAGACCGCCGACGACGAGGTGGAGCGCATCCGCACCACCAAGCGGCTGCGGCTGCTGGCCGCCGAGATCGGCCCCGGCCACGAGATCGACTTCGATGAGTCCTCGCAGCTGGTGCTGCACCGCCGCCGCTCGCTGCCGTACCACGCCAACGGCATGACCCTCCAGGCGTACGACGCCGAGGGCGTCCCGCTGCTGGAGAAGACCTACTACTCGGTCGGCGGCGGCTTCGTGGTCGACGAGGACGCGGTCGGCGAGGACCGCATCAAGCTCGACGACACCGTGCTGACCCACCCCTTCCGCACCGGCGACGAACTGCTGCGGCTCTCCCGTGAGACGGGCCTGTCCATCTCCGCGCTGATGATGGAGAACGAGAAGGCCTGGCGCACCGAGGACGAGATCCGCGCCGGCCTGCTGGAGATCTGGAAGGTCATGCAGTCCTGTGTCGCCCGCGGACTGTCCCGCGAGGGCATCCTTCCCGGCGGCCTCAAGGTCCGCCGCCGCGCCGCCAACGCCGCCCGCGCGCTGCGCGCCGAGGGCGACAAGACCACCCACGCCATGGAGTGGGTCACCCTCTACGCGATGGCGGTCAACGAGGAGAACGCGGCCGGCGGCCGTGTGGTCACCGCCCCCACCAATGGCGCGGCGGGCATCATCCCGGCCGTCCTCCACTACTACACCCACTTCGTCCCCGGCGCCGACGAGGAGGGCGTCATCCGCTTCCTCCTCGCCGCGGGCGCGATCGGCATGCTCTTCAAGGAGAACGCCTCCATCTCGGGCGCCGAGGTCGGCTGCCAGGGCGAGGTCGGATCCGCCTGCTCGATGGCCGCCGGCGGCCTGGCCGAGGTCCTCGGCGGCTCCACCGAACAGGTCGAGAACGCCGCCGAGATCGGCATGGAACACAACCTCGGCCTCACCTGCGACCCCGTCGGCGGCCTCGTGCAGATCCCCTGCATCGAGCGCAACGGCATGGCCTCCGTCAAGGCCGTCACCGCCGCCCGCATGGCCCTCCGCGGCGACGGCCGCCACCATGTCTCCCTCGACAAGGTCATCAAGACCATGAAGGAGACCGGCGCCGATATGAAGGTCAAGTACAAGGAGACGGCGCGGGGCGGGCTGGCGGTGAACGTCATCGAGTGCTGAGGGAACAGCGGCGTCCGCGTGGCGAACGCACTGCCCTGCGCGACGAGCAGGAGCTGTCCTTCGTCGTCCCGCGGGGCGAGTACGCACCCGTGGCCCGCACGGTGAAGCTGTCCGACGGCAAGACCATCGACGTCTACCCGCTGCCTACGCTCACCGCGGGCCAGATCGGGCGAAGACTGCTGATGGCGCGAGCGACGGAGGTGGAGCGGAGCGCGATTTCCTCAGGCGTTCGAACGCACAGGGCCAGGCGGGCACCGTATCTCAGGCGACTGGGAACTCTCCCTCACGCACGGCAGCCGTGAATGAATTCCATGCGGGCGAGGAGAAGAGCAGAGCTGGGCCCTCCGGATGCTTGCTGTCCCGGACCGGGACGACACCGACTGCACTGGCTATGCCGGGCGCGAATTCCACGCACTGGCCTTCATTACCGTTGCTGTAGCTGGACTTGACCCATTCAGCACGGGATAGGTCGAACTCAGCGCTCATCGCCCAAACCCCTCACCTGGGAACTCTCCACCGCGCAGGGCAGTCGTGAACGAGCCCCACGCCTCCACTGAGAAGACGAGGGAAGCGCCTGCCGGGTACTTGCTGTCCCGGACCGGGACGGCACCAGCGGCCCTGGCTATGTCGGGGGCGAACTCCACGCATTCTCCTTCATGGCCGTTGCTGTAGCTGGACTTGACCCATTTGACATCGGAAAGGTCGAGGCCGGTCCTCATCGGGTGCACTCCTCCATCACTCTGCGGATCATGGCCAACGAATTATCCGGGTGGAGAGCCGCTGCCCGTAACCTGTCGTACGTAGCCGCCGCGTATTCCACTTCCGCCAGGGAGTCGACCACCCGGCCCCCCATCGCCGTGTCTTCGTACACTACGCCGGGTCCCTCACTAAACGTCAGGAGAGTGAAGCTCTCTCCGGCAGGTAGTGCTCCCACTCCGAACGGTAAGACCTGAACAGCCACGTTTGGGGAGTCCGCTTGGGCCAGAATATGCGCAAGCTGTGCATACATGACCTCAGGCCCGCCTACGTTGATCCGTAAGCAAGCCTCGTTCAGGACGCACCACAGAAGCGGAGGGGTCTCCTTCTCCATCACCTCACGCCGCCGGAGCCGTCGTTCCACCTTGGCGTCGATCTTTTCCGCTCCGTCCCGTGGATGAGTAGCCCGAAAGACAGCGCGAGCATAATCAGCCGTCTGCAAAAGGCCCGGTAACGCGAGCCACCGAATAGTTCGAGACACCCGTAGCCTGCCGCTCCAACTGCACATACGGCACGAACCAGTCCGGGTAGCCGTGCTGGCTGGCCCTCTGCCGGAGGCGGGCGAACGTACCCGGCGTACCGAAGACCTGATCGCAGGCGTCGGCGAACTCGCGACTCGCCAGCCGCTCCCCCGCCTCCACCTTGGCCACGTACTGCTGCCCGTAGTTGGCCTTCAGGCCCAGCTCCCGCTGGCTCAGCTCCGCCCGTAACCGCCAGGTCCGCACCTCCGCTCCGAGGAACGCCGCCCCAGTGGAGGGTTCCTGGCCTCCGTTCGCCCCACTCATTCGCTGTTCTCCCCTCACCCCAAGCCTCCTGGTGTGCCCAACCCCCTGTTGCGCACCGCCCCTCAACGCAACGCTGGCAGTACACACAGTGATTAAAGCCCGCAAGGCAGATCCAGGTCAGGAAGAACCCCCCATGGTGTTTCCCTCCGAACACGTCATCGAATCCAGGCAGATCACGGAAGCGACCACCACACCTGTTCACCACCTCGGTCACGTCTCGGACCGGGTCACCCGCGAGATACAGGAAGTGGCGCGCCGACGTGGATGGGACACAACGGCCCCGACCGAGCCGCCGACAGCAAGCACCCCGCACGTCCTCTTCTGCGGAGCACGCTCCGAAGACCTCGCACGACGCGCACGACGACTCCCCAACCGCCTCACCGCCAGCACCACATCTCCCTACCCACCGGAGCGTGAGCGTTGAACGACACCTGCCCCATCTGTCGCCACTACGCCGCGCTGCGCGAACGGGCCAGCAGGCCAGGGACTACAGCAAGGCCACCGACTACGAGGTACTGCGGCGCCGCCACCCCTCCCACACCGTGCACATCCCCCAGCAGCCCGAAGGACGCACCGCATGAAGCACCAGCTCCACCGCTCACAATGCCCGCGCCCCGATCACAGCGTGCCCGCCCCCGGCCAGACGGCGTACGACCCGGCCACCGGCCGTACCGGCGTGGTGCAGGCTGTCCACCCCGCCACTGAATTGCTTTTCGCCCACTGGGTGACCGGCAACCTCGTCGCCTTCCTCCGCCCGGAGCGCGGCGGCATCGAGTGGACGGCCGACGCCGAGGCCATCCGTTTCCCGGGGGTGGCTGAACCCGGGCCCGAATAACGGTTCGAGGGTGGCCGGTTGCGGCTGCTAGCGTGCGGGACGTGGCGAAACTCAATCAGATCATCGCAGTGGAGAAGGGCGTCAAGTCCAAGGCCCAGCAGGACCTGACGGCGGCCCAGCGCGGGCTGGACAAGCCGGCGCTGCTGGCGGGCATCTCCCGGACGTACCAGCCGAAGGACGAGGAGGGCGAGCAGCTGCCGCCCGAGTCGACACGGGTCCAGGTCAAGGCGGAGGACGTGCTCCGTGAGACCGCGGCGACCCTGACCCGGCTGTTCGACGTCACCGCCACCAAGGACTGGGCCAACTGCGAGGCCCGCGCGGACATCGAGGTCGAGGGGCGGACGCTGCTGCGCGATGTGCCCGTGTCGTATCTGCTGTTCCTGGAGAAGCAGCTGGCCGACCTCGGCGGCTTCATCCGGCGGCTGCCGACGCTCGACGGGGCGGAGTTCTGGACCCTGGACCCGTCCACGGACTCGTGGAAGACCGAGGCCGTGCGGACGGTCCGTACCAAGAAGGTGCCGCGCAACCATGTGAAGGCGGAGGCCACCGAGAAGCACCCGGCGCAGGTCGAGGTGTACTACGAGGACGTTCCGGTCGGCTACTGGACGACGGTGAAGTTCTCCGGCGCCCTTCCCGCCCGCCGGGTCAATGAGCTGCTGGCCCGGGTGGAAAAGCTCCAGCAGGCGGTGAAGTTCGCCCGCGAGGAGGCCAACGCCGTCGAGGTCACCGACGAGCGCGTCGGCGACGTGGTCTTCGGCTACCTCTTCGGGTAGCGTCATGAACTCCCCGGCCGCCCTGAAAGCGGTACGGGGTGCGCGAGGAGCGCAAGCTGAAACTGAAGTTCGTCGTGATACACGCGGCTGCACTGGAGAGCCGACAACTCTTCCGAGCACTCGGTCACGAGAGGGGACTGTCTGAGTTCGGGGGTCGCTGGGTTTTAGCCCCCAGTCCTCGACCGGCATTCCGCCCGTGGCACGCGTTCAATCTCAGACTCTTGCTCCAGCCTCAGCATTCGCCGCCGATCGCTTGAACGACCCGGCACGGGCCTGGTCGTCGGATGCCGGTTCAAGTCCGGCCCACCCCGCTGTCATGGGGCGGTAGTTCAAAGGAAGAACACGACGACATCAGACTGACCCGTGACGACACGATCGGGCGTGCGCAGAAGGCGGCACCACAGGGCCCGGGGGATGGCCAAACCCTCGGGCCCGCTCCTTTTCCCGTCCTTATCCCGCTCGCTTCGGCGGGCCGCGGCCCGCTACCAGCGGTACCAGCGGCTCCGGCGGCCGCCCGCCGCGGTCGAGCGGACAACAAATCCGAGCAGCCACACGGCAAGGACAACAACGGCGATCCACCACAGTGCCTTGAGTGCGAACCCCGCGCCGAAGAGGACCAGGGCCAGCAGAAGAACCAGAAGCAGGGGAATCATGGTTATCAACCTCCGCCCCCACGAGTGCCCCCCATTCCATGGATCACGCCCCGAATTCCGTTGGTTTCCCTCTCACCGATGAGGGAACGGGAACGGGTTTCCTGAACACCCGTCCCTGAACATCCATGAACGTCCATGAGTTCACATGAAGAACTCTGATAACACCCGCACCGGGGGCGGACCGGGGAACGAAGACGGGCGGATCCGCCTCGTACCATGCCGCCGGAGTGCGCTCATGCTCTTCCTGGCGAAATCATTCGTTCGCGCCAACGAGATACGCTCCCCCGCTCCCCGTTGCATAGGGTCCTGGACCGGGCATGACAAGAACAGCGCACTCTCCCCACACCCTCCCCCCATGAGGCAGGCACCATGCTGCACGGCATCGACGTGAGTTCGCACCAGTCCAGCTTCGACCCGGACGGGCTGGCCTTCGTCTTCATCAAGGCCACCGAGGGACGGTCGTACATCAACCCCAAGCAGTCCTCCCAGGCGGCCCGCGCCCGCTCGGCCGGATGCGTCGTCGGCTTCTACCACTTCCTGTGGCCCGGAAACATCGCGGCACAGGCGCGCTACTTCGTCGAGAAGTGCGCGTCCAAAGAGCACGATCTGCTCGCCGTGGACTGGGAGACCACCGGTTCGGGCACCCGCGCCAGCAACGCCGAGAAGGACCGGTTCATCCGTGAGGTCAAGAGGCTGCGCCCCGGCCACCGGGTGATGCTCTACTGCAACCGCAGCTTCTGGCTCAACCACGACACCACGTCCTACGCCGGGGACGGACTGTGGATCGCGGACTATGTGACGGTGGGCAAGCCGCGCATCAAGGCGAAGTGGCGGATCCACCAGTACACCGACCGCCCGCTCGACAAGGACGTGGCGGACTTCTCCAGCAAGGCCGCGCTGAAGGCGTGGGCCGCGGTCAGCCGGGTGGCGCACGCGATCGAGGAGCTGGGCGGCGACGACGAGGAGGAGCTGCCCGAGCGCGAGGGGAGCGGGGCGTAGCACCGCCCCGAAAGGGCGCTGTCAGTGGGCGCGCTTACCCTGCCCGGTATGAGTTACGCAGATCTGCGCGAACTCCGCAGCGCGCTGACCACCGCCTCGGACATCGCGTTCGCGCTCGATGCCACGCCCTCCGGGCGGGAGACGGAGTTGCTCACCGACGCCCTGCGCCGGGCGCTTACCGCGGCCGGGGCGCTCACGGCCGAGCACGGCGCCACGGGCTGCGCCGAGCATCCGCGCGGGGCGGTCGATCCGCTGTACGGGGCTCCGGACGATCCGCTGCCGCCCGGCTACGGCCGCTGTCTGCTGTGCAACGACCGCAGACGGCGGGCGAGCGCACAGCGGCGCGGCTGGCGCTGATAACGCCCGCGGCGCCGCCGTGCGGCCCGATCACTTGCTGTTCTGGGCCGCCCAGAACTCGTCGAAGGTGAGCAGTCCGTCACCGTTGGAGTCATGAGCGTTGATGACGGCCTGGGCGACGGGCTCGGTGACATAGGGGTCACCCAGCTGCGCCATCACGCTCTTGTACTCGGCCGCGGTGATCTGACCGTCGCCGTTGAGGTCGAACCGCTCGAACGCCTTGCGCGCCGCCTCGATGTCCGCCACCTGTTCCGCCCCTTCCATGGGTCTGTCTGACCCGCACAGATTAGCGGTCCGCGGCGGGCGCCCCGGCGGCCACTGCGCACCACCGCCGGTGACGGCCGTCGGCGAGGGTGCGGTCAGACCCCGTTGACGAGGTCGATATAGCGGTCCCAGTCCCACAGCGGGCCGGGGTCGGTGTGGTCGCTGCCGGGCACCTCGCTGTGGGCGATGATGTGCGCACGGTCCTTGGGGATGGCGAAGCGGTCGCAGACCGCGGCGGTGAGGGCCGCGGACGACTCGTACAACGCGTCGGTGAACCACTCGGGTTGGTCCACCCAGCCCTCGTGCTCGATACCGATGCTGCGGTTGTTGTAGTCCGTGTTGCCCGCGTGCCAGGCGACGTCCTTCTCCCGTACGAACTGCCCGATGTAGCCGTCGGCCGAGGCGACCATGTAGTGGGCGGAAACCTGCTTGGCCGGGTCCTGGAAGATCGCCATCGCGTCCTGGAACGTCTCCTGCGTCACATGGATGACCACGAGTTCGATCGGATACGAGGTCGGGCGGTCCGAGACGCGGTAGTTGGAGCTGCTGGCCGGGATCCAGTGGGTGGGGGGATAGTCGGCGGCGGCGCGGCGACCGCGCGTGCCGGTGGATGTGGCGTCGGCGGCGTGGGCGCCGGTGGTGGTGACGGCGGCTCCGAGGGACGCGGTCGCGATTAACGCGCCCGAGCGGAGCAGAGTGCGGCGGTTGGGGGTGCGGCCGTTCGCTTCCATGGGGAGCTCCCGAATGCGTAGCCGGGACAGGGGGGAATGCGCGATGCGCGGGGGTCTCGCTGGGGGGTGTGACGCGCGTAGCGCGGTTCCATGGTGAGGTCTCGACAGGGCCATGCCAAGGACCGAAGGGCAAAAGAAAGTCCGCGCGTCACGGGCTGGACCAGTGGAAATTCATCATGCGGAAGTGGACAACGAAGGAAAAGTCGCGCTCTACCCCGCATTAAAAAGGTAAGTGTCACAGCTCACCGTGGAATGGCTTGGAACTGCTCTACCACGTCTGCGATAGTCGGGGCCGCGACCCCCATTGACCCGGGCCAGGTCGTTCACCCGGATGCCGCGGACACACCCCTCTCCCCGCGGCCCGGGGCCGGAGAGGCCCCCTGCCGTCCCTTTCACGCGACGACTCGGGGGCCTCTTCCGCGTCCATGATCCGGACATTATGGGGCTGGCATTCAGCCAGCCTCGGGCGGGCTCCACCGGTCAGCCGCCGTCGTTCACCCTCATCTCGAACCAGGTCGATTTGCCGCACGGCAGCAGATCGACCCCCCACCGCTGGGAGAGCTGGTCCACCAGCATCAGTCCGCGCCCGCTGATGTCGAGATCGCCCACCGGCAGCAGACACGGCAGTCCACGCGAGGGGTCGCGGACCTCGACCCGGAGCCAGCCGCGCCGCTTCAGCATCCGCAGACCGAAGGTGCGGGCACCGGTGTGCCGGACCGCGTTCCCCACGAGTTCGGAGACGAGCAGCACGGTGTACTCGGCGATCTGGGAAGCCATGCTCCAGTCGCGCATCACCACGTACTCGGCCAACCGGCGGGCGGTACCCGCGGATTCCGGGAGGGAGGGCAGCCGCACCTCCTCGACCGCGGGGTTGCCGAACAGCTCAAGCGCCCTGAGAGCCCGGTCCTCGTCGACGGACGGCATCCGCCGGACCGCAGCCGTCCCGGTGCGCTGCCGCGGCTGCTCCATTCCCTCCAAGCCCGCCATGCCCCCCATCATGGCCGCCCACAAGGGCGTCCGGGGCGGAACCAGGGGATTCCGAACACCGGAGCCCCGGGCTCCACAAACCGGTTCCGACATATGCCAATGGCAGCCAGGGGGGCATAATCCCCCATCTGACCAGCGATATCACCGCGCGTCCACGTGATCACCCAGCGTACCGGAACCGGCCATCCGGCCGCCGATCGATGGCGAAGAAAATTCGCTCGCACGGGGCATGCACGGCAGGGGCATCGCTGATGCCCCTGAGCGGAACGGCTCGTTCCCTAGCTGAACTTGGCCTTCCCCGGACCGTCTTCGACAAAGCTGCGCATACCGATCTCCCGGTCCTCGGTGGCGAACAACCCGGCGAACCAACCGCGTTCGATGGTGAGCCCGGTGTCGAGGTCCGTCTCCAGCCCGCGGTCCACCGACTCCTTGGCCGCGCGCAGCGCGATGGCCGGCCCCTGGGCCAGCTTCGCCGCCCAGGCGTGCGCCTGCTGGTAGACCTCCTCGGCCGGGACGACCCGGTCCACAAGCCCCATGGCCAGCGCCTCGTCCGCCTTGACCTGCCGACCGGTGAAGATCAGGTCCTTGGCCTTGGACGGGCCCACCAGCCGGGACAGCCGCTGGGTGCCGCCCGCGCCCGGGATCAGGCCCAGCAGGATCTCGGGCTGGCCCAGCTTGGCGTTCTCCGCGGCGATCCGGAAGTCGGCGCACAGCGCCAGCTCGCAGCCGCCGCCGAGGGCGTAGCCGGTCACGGCGGCGACCACGGGCTTGGGGATCCGGGCGATGGCGGTGAAGGACTCCTGGAGGTCGCCGGAGCGGGCCACCATCGCGGCGTGGTCCATCTCCCGCATCTCCTTGATGTCCGCACCCGCCGCGAACACCTTCTCCCCGCCCCAGATGACCACGGACCGGACGTCGTCGCGGCGGGTCACCTCACCGGCGAGCTCGCGCAGCCGGTCCTGCGTGGCGACGTCCAGCGCGTTCATCGGGGGGCGGTCCAGGCGGAAGGTGGCAACGCCGTCGGCAACCTCGAGGTTCACAGTCATGAGCGCAGGTTAGCGCTCGCTAACACCGATCGGGGAGGGTGGGCCGCCAGTCCGAGGGGAGAGGCGGGCTACTTCTTCCACTTCTCCCAGGACATGTTCCAGCCGTTGAGCCCGTTGTCCGGCTGGATGGTCTTGTCGTGGGAGTTCTTCACGACGACCACATCACCGAGCAGCGACTCACGGAAGAACCAGGCGGCGGGGGTCGAGCGGTCACCGCCGCCGCGCTGGTCGAAGAGACCGACACAGCCGTGGCTGACATTGGTGGAACCGAAGGTCGGGCGGCCCGCCCAGTAGTTGCCGTGGATGAAGGTGCCGGAGGTCGACAGCCGCATGGCGTGCGGGACGTCCTTGATGTCGTACTGCCCATCGAAGCCCACCGTGGCGCCGTCCATCCGGGTCACCTTGAGCTTCTCGCTGATCACCATCTTGCCGTTGTAGGTCTCGTGGCCGGGGGCGCCGGAGGTGATCGGGATGGTCTTGATGGTCTTGCCGTCCCGCTTGACCGTCATCTTCTTGGACTTGGCGTCGACGACCGAGACCTGACTGCGGCCGATGGTGAACTTCACGGTCTTCTTCTGCTCGCCGTAGACCCCGGGACGGCCCTGGACCCCGTCGAGGTTCAGCCGCAGCGTCACCTTGGTGCCGGGCTTCCAGTACTCCTCCGGGCGGAAGTCCAGGCGGTCGTTGCCGAACCAGTGGCCCTCGACCGGCACCGAGGGGGAGGCGCTGACCTCGACGCCCTTCTCGACCGCGGCCGGGTCGGTGATCCCGCGGTTGAAGTGGAGCGAGACCGGCATCCCGACACCGACCGTGGAACCGTCCTCCGGGGTGTAGGTCCCGACGAAGGTCTCCTTGGGGCGCAGCGTGGTGAACTTCGCGTGGCGGCTGGTGGCACGGCCCTCGGAGTCCTTGGCGACCGCGTCCACCGTGTAGCGGGTGTCCGCGCCGAGATGGGCCTTCGGCCGCCAGCTCTTCCCGTCCTCGGCGATCTTTCCGTCGACCCGCTTGCCGTCGGCGTCCTTGACGGTGACGGAGGTGAGCTTGCCCCTCGCGGCGGTCACCTTGAGCTTGCCGCTGGTGTCGACATCCTTCGCCCCGTCCTTGGGCGCGATCGTCACCTGGGCCTGCGATGCCGTCTTCGCACCGCCGCCCTTGCCGTCCTTGCCCTTGTCCCCGTCACCGGACCCGCCACCGGACCCGCCACCGCATGCGGTCACCAGCACCAGCAACGCTCCGAGCACCAGCGCCAACAGGCCCCCGCGGCCCCGCGCCGCCGTCGCCCCCGATATCGGCCGCACCGTCACAACAGCTCTCCCCTCGGCAGGGCCGCGCCCCCCGGCGGCAGCCCCGAACACACGCGCAGGCGCGCATGGCGATAGGTAATCACACGGCGGTGACAGCGGACTCCCCGTGATTGTTACGGTTCAGTCCCAGGTGGGAGCGGTCACCGGCGAGCGGCCGGGCCGTGGCCGCGCCCGTGGTACGCACCGGAAACGTGAGCACCGCCGGTATTGCGGGCAGAACAGGTCCGAGGGCGGGGGCACTTCCGCGCGGCACGGGACGCCGCCGGGGCCGCCGGCCCGCCATGAGGCGCTGCCCGCCGTGCCCCCGCCGGGGCGGGGCGGGCGAGCCGCCGCGAGCCGCCGGAGGCCGATGTGTCCGAAGCAGCGCAGCAGGAGACGGCGCCCGGTGGGCCTCCGGAGCCGGAGGCCGGCCCGGCACCGTATCCGGCCGCCGAGTACGAGGACGTCCCCGGCCACCGCGCGACGGCCACCACGGCGGCCACCGCAGCGCTCACCGGTCTCAACGGTCTCAACGGCGGCCGCCCCGCGGCGCTGCCCGCCCCGCGCACCGCTCCCGCCACGGAGCCCTGGCCCGGCGGTCCGGAGCCGCTGGGGGCGCGGGTGTGCCAGGGGCCGGGCGGGGTGCCGGGCACCAACTTCGCGCTGTGGGCGGGCGATGCGGAGGCCGTCGAGCTGTGTCTGTTCGACGAGGACGGCACCGAGACCCGATGTCCGCTCACCGAGCAGACCCATGGCATCTGGCACGGCTTCGTCCCCGGGGTACTGCCCGGCCGCCGCTACGGCTACCGCGTCCACGGCCGCTGGGACCCGTGGACCGGAGCCCGCTGGAATCCGGCGAAGCTGCTGCTGGATCCCTACGCACGCGCCGTGGACGGGGAGTTCACGCTTCCGCCGGAGGTCTACGGACATGTGCGGGACTGGCCGCAGCAGCAGGTGGCCGACACCGTGCGCGACGACCGCGACTCCGCCCCGTACGTCCCCAAGGGGGTGGTCGTCGGCGACGGGGGCGGCGGCCAGGGGGAGGACCGCCGCCCCGGCACCCCCTGGGACGAGACGGTCGTCTACGAGCTCCATGTGCGCGGCTTCACCATGCGCCACCCCGGAGTGCCGCCCGAACTGCGCGGCACCTACGCCGGATTGGCCCACCCCGCCGCCGTCGAGCACCTCACCCGGCTCGGGGTCACGGCGGTGGAGCTGCTGCCGGTGCACCAGTTCGCCCACGAGGACCATCTGCTCCGCCGAGGGCTGCGCAACCACTGGGGCTACAACACCATCGGCTACTTCGCCCCGCACGCCGCCTACGCCGCGACCGGCACCCGCGGCCGGCAGGTGGACGAGTTCCGGGCGATGGTGCGCGCCCTGCACAGCGCCGGGATCGAGGTGATCCTCGACGTCGTCTACAACCACACCGCCGAAGCCGGTGAGCTCGGCCCCACCCTCTCGCTGCGCGGGGTCGACAACCCCGGCTACTACCGGCTCCAGCCGGATCCGCGCCGCTACGCCGATGTCACCGGCTGCGGCAACACCCTGCATGTCCTGCGGCCGCAGGTGCTGCGGCTGATCACCGATTCGCTGCGCTACTGGGTGACCGAGATGGGGGTGGACGGGTTCCGCTTCGATCTGGCCAGTGCGCTGGCGCGTACCGTGCAGGACGTCGACATGCTCGCCCCGTTCCTGTCCGCCGTCGCCCAGGACCCGGTGCTGCGCCGGGTCAAACTGATCGCCGAGCCGTGGGACGTGGGGCCCGGGGGCTACCGGGTGGGCGCGTTCCCCCCGCTGTGGGCCGAGTGGAACGACCACTACCGGGACGCGGTCCGGGACTTCTGGCGCGGTGCGCTCCCCGATGTCCGCGACCTCGGCTACCGGCTGTCCGGCTCCAGCGACTTGTACGGCTGGGGCGGCCGCCGCCCGTACGCCTCGGTCAACTTCATCACCGCCCACGACGGCTTCACCCTGCGCGACCTGGTGTCCTACGAGCGCAAGCACAACGAGGCCAATGGGGAGGGCAATCGCGACGGCAGCGATGACAACCGCTCCTGGAACTGCGGCGCCGAGGGCGAGACCGACGACCCGGAGGTCCGCACGCTCCGCCGCCGCCAGCTGCGCAATCTGCTGTCCACCCTGCTGCTGTCCACCGGGGTGCCGATGCTGGTGGCCGGCGATGAGCTCGGCCGCACCCAGGGCGGCAACAACAACGCGTACTGCCAGGACAACGAAACCGGATGGGTGGACTGGTCGCTGCTGGAGGACCCCGGCTGGGCGGCGCTGACCGAACTGACCGCGCGGCTGATCCGGTTGCGCCGCGCCCATCCGGTGCTGCGCCGCCCCCTGTTCTTCACCGGCCGGGCCCGGCCCTCGGACGGGGTGCGCGACCTCGCCTGGTTCACCCCGCGCGGCACCGAGATGACCGAGGCGGACTGGTACGCGCCGACCACCGCGCTGGGGGTCTGCCTCTCCGGGCACGATCTCCCGCAGCGCGATCCGCGCGGCGGCCTGGTCAGCGATGACAGCTTCCTCGCCCTGCTGCACGCGGGACCCGAACCGCTGCCCTTCGTCCTGCCCGGTCCGCCGTGGGCCCAGGGTTATGAACTCCTCCTCGACACCGCGCGCGAGGACCAGGGCGCACCCCCGGGCACCCACCATCCGGCGGGCGCGTCCCTGGAGCTCCCGGAGCGCTCGCTGCTGCTGCTGCGCGCCCTCCGGACCCCGGACCTACGTCAAAAAACCGAGTGAGAGCTGTCAGTGGTGAACCGTACTCTCGCTCCTGATGCCAACGACCAGTGAACGTCCCCGGGCCCAGGAGCGTGATGCCGCCCCGCGGCGGCGCTCCGCCACGCGCTCGCTGCTGCGGCTGTGGCCGTATGTGCGTCCGGTGCGGGCGCGGCTGTTCACGGCGGTCCCGGTGGCCATCGTGGCGTCCTGTCTGGGCCTTGCGATTCCGCTGGTCCTCAAGTGGATGGTGGACGGGCCGGTCGCCGACCGCGAGCCGGGCGGGGTGTGGCTGGGCGGCGCCCTGCTGCTGGTGCTCGGAGTGGCCGAGGCGGGGCTGTTCGGACTGCGGCGCTGGCTGGTGGCGCGGCCGCTGGCGTCCGTCGAGGCGGAGATGCGCGCCGATCTGTACCGCCATCTGCAACGGCTGCCGGTCTCCTTCCACGACCGCTGGGCCTCCGGTCAGCTGCTGTCGCGCGCCACGACCGATCTGATGCTGCTGCGGATGTTCCTGGCCTTCCCGCTCACCTTCCTGGTGGTCAACGGGGTCACCGTGCTGGCGGGGTTCGCGCTGCTGCTGTCGCAGGAATGGACACTGGGGCTGGTCCTGGTGGTCCCGGCGGTGCCGCTGGTGATCCTCTGCTCGTACTTCGAGAAGCGCTACGCGACCGTCGCCCGCGCCGTCCAGGACCAGACCGGCGATCTGACGACGGTGGTCGAGGAGGGGGTGCTCGGCGTCCGGATCGTCAAGGGCTTCGGCCGCCATCGCAGCCAGGCCCGCGCCTTCCGGGCGCTGTCGGAAGGTGTCCGCTCCACCGAGCTGCGCAAGGCCGGGCTGCTGGCGAGCATCTGGGCGCTGATCATGACGCTGCCGGAGCTGGCGATCGGCGCGGCGCTGGTGCTGGGCACGGTGCGGGTGGCCGACGGCGAGCTGTCCGCGGGCACCCTGGTGGCCTTTCTGTCCACGGCGCTGACGCTGCGCTGGCCGGTGGAGTCGCTCGGCTTCCTGCTGGCGATGAGCCAGGACGCGGCGACCGCGACCGACCGCTACTTCGAGGTGATGGACGAGGTTCCGGCGGCGGCCGCCGACCGGCCCGCGCCCGCCGCATCCGTGCTGCCCCGGCAGCGGGACCAGTCCGGCGGCGGACTGCGCTTCGAGGGCGTGGAGTTCGCTCACGCCGACGCGCCCGCGGACGCCCCGCCGGTGCTGCGCGGTGTGGATCTGCACATCCGTCCCGGCGAGACCATGGCGCTGGTCGGCGCCACCGGCTCCGGCAAGACCACGCTGACCGCCCTCGTCCCGCGGCTCCAGGAGCCCAGCCGCGGCCGGATCACCCTCGACGGCCGGGACATCACCGCCCTCCCCCGTGAGGAGTTGCGCGCGCTGGTCGCCGTCGCCTTCGAGGAGCCCACCCTGTTCTCCGCGACGGCCGGGGAGAACGTACTGATGGGCGCGGAGGGCGCGGAGCGGGCCGACCTGCTGCGCGCCCTGGAGGTGTCCCAGGCCGACTTTGTGCACACCCTGCCGGAGGGCGACCGCACCCAGGTCGGCGAGCAGGGGCTGAGCCTGTCCGGCGGACAGCGGCAGCGGCTCGCGCTGGCCCGCGCGGTCGTCGGGCGCCCGCGCTTCCTGGTGCTCGACGATCCGCTGTCCGCGCTGGACGTCCACACCGAGGCGCTGGTGGAGGCCGCGCTGCGGCAGGTGCTGGCCACCACGACGGCGCTCGTCGTCGCCCACCGCCCGTCCACCGTGCTGCTCGCCGACCGGGTCGCGCTGCTCTCCGAGGGCCGGATCGCCGCCGTCGGCACCCATCAGCAACTACTGCGCGACAGCGCCGAGTACCGGTCGCTCATGTCCGGAGACGAGGGTGAGGAGGGGGAGGAGGGCCGATGACCACGACCGCGACGGGCCCGCCGACGGCCGAGGACGACGAGGAGGGCGGTGGTGCCGCCACCGAACGCACCGCGCCCGCAGGCGGGTTGGCGGACCAGGCCGGGGGCGATCCGTTCGACCACGATGTGCTGCCCGCTCCCAAGGGCGCCTCGTTCGCGCTGCTGCGCTCGCTGCTCTCCCCGTACCGCCCCCGCGTCTGGCTGACCACCGTTCTGCTGCTGCTCCAGCAGGCCGCCGTCCAGGCCGGTCCGCTGCTCGTGGCGTACGCCATCGACCGCGCGGTGCCCGCCTTCCGCGACGGCGACCGGGGGCCGCTGATCGCCGTCGGCGCGGGCTATCTGGGCTGTGCCCTGGCCTCCGGTGCCCTCCAGTACACGTTCATCCGCTCCTCGGCCCGGATCAGCCAGGACGTCCTGCTGGAGCTGCGCGGCCGGATCTTCCGCCATGCCCAGGTGCTCAGCGTCGACTTCCACGAGCGCTACACCTCCGGGCGGCTGATCTCGCGTGCCACCACCGATGTCGAGGCGCTGCGCGAACTGCTCAACGAGGGTCTGGAGGAGCTGCTCGGCGTCGCGCTGTCGGCCGTCTACATCTCCGTCACGCTGCTGTATCTGGACTGGGGTCTGGGCGGCGCGGCCGTGCTCTCCTTCGGGCCGCTGTATCTGCTGATCCGCTCCTTCCAGCGCCGCTCCATGCGGGTGTACCGCAAGCGGTCGACCGCCATCGCCGCGGTCATCGTGGCGTTCACCGAGACCATGAACGGCATCCGCCCGGTACAGGCGTTCCGCCGTGAGCGCGCCAACGACGCCCGCTTCCGCGCGCTCAACCACCGCCATGAGCGGGCCAACGGCGACGCCATCCTGGAGATGGCCCGCTATGTGGTCGGCTCCCGGCTGGTGGCCAACACGGTGGTGGCCGCGATCGTGCTGTGGGGCGCCTACCGGGTCGCCTCCGGCGGGCTCGCCCTCGGGGTGCTGGCCGCGGCGGCGCTCTATCTGCGCAGGCTCTACGACCCGATCGACCGGCTCGGGATGTTCCTCAACTCCTATCAGTCGGCGGCCGCTTCGCTGGAGAAGATCGCGGGTCTGCTGGCCCAGCGGCCCTCCGTCCCCGAACCCGCCGACCCCCGGCCGCTGCCGCCACGCCCGGCGGACGCCCCCGGCCGGGAGGTCATCTTCGACGCGGTGCGCTTCGCCTACCGCACCGGCGGGGAGGTGCTGCCCCGCTTCGGGCTGACGCTGCCCGCCGGGCAGACGGTGGCGGTGGTGGGTGCCACCGGCGCGGGCAAGTCCACCCTGGCCAAGCTGCTCGCCCGGTTCTACGACCCCACCGAGGGGCGAGTGTTGCTGGACGGGGTGGATCTGCGTGAGCTCGCCACCCCCGATCTGCGGCGCGGGGTGGTGATGGTGACGCAGGAGGCGTTCCTGTTCTCCGGCACGGTCGCCGACAACATCGCCATCGGCCGCCCGGACGCCACCCGCGCGGAAGTCGAGCGGGCGGCCAAGGCGATCGGCGCCCATGACTTCATCACCGCTCTGCCCGACGGCTACGACACCGATGTCCGCAAGCGCGGTGGCCGGATCTCGGCCGGTCAGCGTCAGCTGGTGGCCTTCGCCCGCGCGCTGCTCGCGGATCCGTCGGTGCTCATCCTGGACGAGGCCACCTCCTCCCTCGACATCCCCGGCGAACGGGCGGTGCAGCGCGCCATGCACACGGTGCTGCGCGGGCGTACCGCCGTGGTGATCGCGCACCGGCTGTCCACCGTCGAGATCGCCGACCGGGTGCTGGTGATGGACGGCGGCCGGATCGTGGAGGACGGCGCACCGGATCAACTCATCTCCGGCGAGGGCCGGTTCGCCGCGCTGCACCAGGCGTGGCGGGACAGTCTCGTATGAGCCCGGCAACCGTAAACTGTTCGCCGACGCCCTTTCCGGAAAGGCGTACGCCGGTGCGCGAACACCGGCCACGTATGCCTTATCCGATTGTCAGGCTGTCGACTTTCGCAACAGGAGACGTTATTTCACGCCTTCTTCCTCATGAAAACTAGGGGTTCAATCTCGCTCAACGGGACTACTACGCCTCTCGACGTGGTCTCGTCACCCGGCTGAGATGAAGACCGCCATGAGCACGGGCATTGCCCCTTCGTCCGGCTCAACGGATCCGCAATGGTCTCAACTCGGCCTTCGGAATAGCCAGCCAGGCTTTCCATGAAGCAAGGAGTGACCCGTGAGATTCACCCCCAGAGCCGGCGGAGTCCTCTCCGCCATCGCGCTGGCCATCGGGCTGGCCACCATGCCCAGCCCGGCGGCCGCCGCACCCATCGGCTGCTCCGTCTCGGACCTCAAGGACGCCATCGACGCGGCCAACATCAGCGGCGGGACCATCAGCCTGGCCCCCGGCTGCACCTACAGCCTCGACTCGGTCGACAACGACTCCAACGGTCTCCCCGTGATCACAGCCGCCGTCACCATCAACGGCAACGGCGCGACCATCGAACGAGCGCCCGGATCCCCTCTGTTCCGCATCTTCGAGGTGGGCGGCCCGGCCGGTGCCCTCACGCTCAACACGCTCACCGTACGCAACGGCGATCTCGACTCCGGCGGTGACGGCGGAGGCATTCTCGTCGATTCCGGCCGCAGGCTGACCGTCCAGCGAGGCAGCCTCATCATCGACAACACGGCCACCAACGGTGGCGGTATCTTCAACAACGGCACGGCCATCGTTTCGGCGAGCACCATCAGGGAGAACACCGCATCCGGATTCGGCGGCGGTGTCGGCATCAGTGGCGGCGGCTCCCTCGATCTGTCCTCCTCGACGGTGATCCTGAACAACGGCAATTTCTCCGGCGGCCTCGGCTTCGATTTCGGCACCACCGGCTCGATCCGGTCCAGTGTCCTCACCACGAACTCGGCGAATCGCAATGGCGGCGGGCTGGCCAACGACGGCAATCTGACCATCAGGAGCACCATCTTCTCCGGCAACACCGCCGGCGATGACGGCGGCGGAGTAGCCAACGACCGCACACTGACACTCTCCAGCAGCGTCTTCAGGGAGAACTCCGCGAACCGCGGCGGTGGGCTGGCCAACTTCAACGGCAACGGTGACGCCACGATCAGCAGCACCGTCTTCCAGTCCAACGAGGCGACCACGTCCGGCGGCGGATTGGCGACCTTCGACAGTGCGACCACCAGGCTCACCAGCTCCGTCTTCCGGCTCAACGATGCGGGCACCACCGGGGGCGGCCTGGCGACCCTCACCGGCGGCAGCGCCGCTCTCACCAACAGCGTGGTGACCACGAACACGGCGGGCACCACCGCGGGGGGCATCTTCAACAGCGCCGCCACCACCACCCTGAACAACAGCCCCGTGGTGGCCAACACGCCCAACAACTGTGTCGGCAGCTCCCCGGCGGTGGCAGGCTGCGTCAACTGACCCGACCCGATCAGCACCGGAACCGAAGGCGCCGCACCAGCCCAGGTGCGGCGCCTTCTCCCTGAGCGGGCCCGTGCGAGCGACAACGTCCGAAATAACACCACGTCCTTCGAAATACGGACACAGCACAGGTGTCAACGGACACTTTCCGGTCAATCTTTGTCGCGACCCTGACAGGTTCAATCGATCGGTGGGACTCTTCCCTCGGCTGAGACAGCGGTCCCACCGCCTGTCGCCGCACCGATGACAGCCACCCCCCAACGCACCTCAAAGCTCTGCTTGTTCTGCCTCGCCCTGCCCGGACGGCGACCCAGCCGCCCGGTCGTCCCGGCCGCGCCATCGCGCGGCCAGCGCAGAAGGAGTCAGCGTGAGATCACTCCCCCAACGGCAGCTCAGATCCGGTTTCCAGAGACCCGGACGGCGCGCCGTCGCGAGCGGCGCGCTCGTCGCCGCCGCGGCGATGATCGCCGTCGGTGTGCAGGCCGGCACCGCGTCCGCCCGCCCGGACGGCTCGGGCGGAAGCCCCGCCGCCGGGACGATGTCCGCCAAGGCGGACCCGGGCGCCCTGCCGGTCAAGCTCTCCCCCGCCCAGCGCGCCGCGCTGCTGCGCCAGGCCGAGTCCGCCACCGGGGCCACCGGCCGGACCCTGGGCCTCGGCGCCAAGGAGAAGCTGGTCGTCCGGGACGTCATCAAGGACGCCGACGGCACCACCCATACCCGCTACGAGCGCACCTACGCCGGACTGCCAGTGCTCGGTGGCGACTTGGTCATCGACCGGGCGAAGAGCGGCGCGGTGCAGTCGATCGCCAAGTCCACCAAGGCCCGGGTCAAGGTTCCCACCACCACCGCTGCCGTCAAGGCCGCCACCGCGGAGAAGGCCGCCGTCAAGGCCGCGAACGCGCAGGGTTCACGGAAGACCGAGGCCGACCGCGCCGCGCGCAAGGTGATCTGGGCGGCGAAGGGCACGCCGGTCCTGGCGTACGAGACCGTGGTCGGGGGCCTCCAGGAGGACGGCACCCCCAACGAGCTCCACGTCATCACCGACGCCACCACCGGCAAGAAGCTCTACCAGTACCAGGCCGTCCAGAACGGCACCGGCAACAGCCAGTACAGCGGTCAGGTCACCCTCGGCACCTCGGGCAGCTCCGGCTCGTACAACCTGACCGACGGCGGCCGCGGCGGCCACAAGACGTACAACCTCAACGGCGGCAGCTCTGGCACCGGCACGCTCTTCACCGACGCCGACGACGCCTGGGGCAACGGCACCACCTCAGACGCCGCGACCGCCGGTGTGGACGCGCACTACGGCGCGGCCGAGACCTGGGACTACTACAAGAACGTCCACGGACGTTCGGGCATCCGGGGCGACGGGGTCGGGGCGTACTCCCGGGTCCACTACGGCAGCAACTACGTCAACGCCTTCTGGCAGGACAGCTGCTTCTGCATGACCTACGGCGACGGCTCGGGCAACGCCAAGCCGCTCACCTCCATCGACGTGGCGGCCCACGAGATGACGCACGGAGTCACCGCGGCCACCGCCAAGCTGGTCTACAGCGGTGAGTCCGGCGGCCTCAACGAGGGCACGTCCGACATCTTCGCCGCCGCCGTCGAGTTCTACGCCAACAACACCAAGGACGTGGGCGACTACCTGGTCGGCGAGAAGATCGACATCAACGGCAACGGCACCCCGCTGCGCTACATGGACAAGCCCAGCAAGGACGGGGCCTCCAAGGACAGCTGGTACTCCGGGGTCGGCAATGTGGACGTGCACTACTCGTCCGGTATCGCCAACCACTTCTTCTACCTGCTCTCCGAGGGCAGCGGCGCCAAGGAGATCAACGGCGTCAAGTACGACAGCCCCACCTACGACAACGTCCCGGTGACCGGAATCGGCCGGGCCAACGCCGAGAAGGTGTGGTTCAAGGCGCTGAGCCAGCGCATGACCTCCAACACCAACTACGCGGGCGCGCGTGACGCCACCCTGTGGGCGGCCGGCGAGCTGTTCGGCCAGAGCAGCGCGCAGTACAACGCGGTGGCGGCTGCCTGGGCCGGGGTCAACGTCGGCACCCGGATCGCCGACGGCGTCTCCGTCACCGGCCCCGGCGACCAGACCAGCATCGTGGGCCAGCCGGTCAGCCTCCAGATCAAGGCCACCAGTTCCAACGCGGGCGCGCTGAGCTACTCCGCCACCGGGCTGCCCGCCGGTCTGTCGATCAACTCCTCGTCCGGTCTGATCTCCGGCACCCCGACCGCCACCGGTTCCAGCGCGGTGAAGGTCACGGTGACCGACGCCCAGGGCAAGACCGGTACCGCCTCCTTCACCTGGACCGTGAACACCTCCGGCGGCGGCAGTGTCTTCGAGAACACCACCGATGTCGCCGTCCCCGACGCGGGCGCGGCCGTCACCTCGCCCATCACGGTGAGCCGGGCCGGGAACGCCCCCGCCGGCCTGAAGGTGGCCGTGGACATCGTGCACAGCTACCGCGGTGACCTGGTGATCGATCTGGTCGCCCCGGACGGCACCGCGTACCGGCTGAAGGACTCCAATATCTGGGACTCGGCGGCCGATGTGAAGACCACCTACACGGTCGACGCCTCGTCCAAGGCCGCGTCCGGGACCTGGAAGCTCAAGGTGCAGGACGTGTACGCGCAGGACACCGGCTACATCAACAGCTGGAAGCTCACCTTCTGACGGTGGTTCGGCATGAGCCGCGACCGATGAGGGTGTGACCCTTCCCACACAGCAGGCGCCGCCAGGGGTGACCCGACTCCCCCTGGCGGCGCCTCCATGCCCGCGTACGCCCCGCGCTCCCGACTTCCCCCGGACCAGAGCTACTTGGCCGTAACAAGTCTTTGCACGCCCCTTCGCGCCCCCGTCGCGGCCCACGGACGGGGGCCGCTGCCTGCCGGGTTGAATCCGGTATCCGGAGACTGATCAACATTCAACGAACATTTTCCGGCCGTCCTGTCGTCAAACCCGTGACATGTCCCCGACTTGTATGACAGTCTGCCGAGGCATTACGCACCTGCACCTCTTGTTCAGCACCGGGCCGCACTTCCCCGCTGCCCGGCGCTGACCCCCCCACAGCAATGAGGAGTTCGCAGTGAGCAAGAAGTTCACCATGCCCATATCCCAGCGCGGCAAGCGCCGTTCGGCCATCGTCGGCGGTGCCGCGATCGCCGCGGTGGCCCTGCTGGCCACCGGAATGACCGCCGGCTCGGCCGGTGCCGCACCGGCCAAGGACGATGTCCGCGCCGGCGCGCTGCCCGCCAAGATGACCGCGTCGGTCCGCGCGGAGCTGATGCGCGACGCCAACGCCACCAAGGCGGACACCGCGAAGTCCATTGGCCTGGGTGCCAAGGAGAAGCTGGTCGTCAAGGACGTCATGAAGGACGCGGACGGCACCGTCCACACCCGGTACGACCGCACCTACGCCGGTCTGCCCGTCCTCGGCGGCGACCTGATCGTCCACGAGGCCAAGGGCAAGAAGGGCGGCGACGCCAGAAGCGTCACCAAGGCCACCAAGGCCACCATCAAGGTCGCCACCACCTCCGCCGAGGTCGCCCCGACCACCGCCGCCAAGGCCGCGGCCAAGCTGGCCAAGGCCGACGGCAGCAAGAAGGCCACCGCCGAGACCCCGCGCAAGGTCGTCTGGGCCGCCAACGGCAAGCCGGTGCTGGCCTACGAGACCGTCGTCGGCGGTGTCCAGAAGGACGGCACGCCCAACCAGCTGCACGTCATCACCGACGCCGCCACCGGCAAGAAGCTCTTCGAGTTCCAGGGCATCAAGACCGGCAGCGGCGAGAGCATGTACTCCGGTTCGGTGGACATCGGCACCTCCAAGGAGGGCAGCGGCTTCACGCTGACCGACGCCGACCGCGGTGGCCACAAGACCACCAACCTCGAGAACGCGGAGGACGGCGAGGGCAAGGCGTTCACCGACGACGACGACAAGTGGGGCAACGGCAAGGCCGACGACCCGCAGACCGCGGGTGTCGACGCCCAGTACGGTGCCGCCGTCACCTGGGACTACTACAAGAACGTGCACGGCCGCAACGGCATCGCCGACGACGGCAAGGGCGCGTCCTCCCGGGTCCACTACGGCCAGAACTACGTCAACGCCTTCTGGGACGACAGCTGCTTCTGCATGACGTACGGCGACGGTGAGGGCAACAAGGCTCCGCTGACCGCCCTCGACGTCGCGGCGCACGAGATGTCCCACGGAGTCACCTCCAAGACCGCCGGTCTGGAGTACACCGGTGAGTCCGGCGGCCTCAACGAGGCCACCTCCGACATCTTCGGCACCTCGGCGGAGTTCTCCGCCAAGAACGCCAAGGACGTCGGCGACTACCTCATCGGCGAAGAGATCAACATCAACGGCGACGGCACCCCGCTGCGCTACATGGACAAGCCGAGCAAGGACGGCCAGTCCGCGGACAACTGGTCCGACGATGTCGGCAACCAGGACGTGCACTACTCCTCCGGTGTCGCCAACCACTTCTTCTACCTGCTCTCCGAGGGCAGCGGCGCCAAGGAGATCAACGGCGTCAAGTACGACAGCCCGACCTCGGACGGCTCCAAGGTCGAGGGCATCGGCCGGGACAAGGCCGAGAAGATCTGGTACAAGGCGCTCACCACGTACATGACGTCCACCACGGACTACAAGGCCGCCCGTGAGGCGACCGTGAAGGCCGCCAACGACCTCTACGGCGCCGACGGTGCCGAGTCCAAGGCCGTGGCCGCCGCCTGGGCCGGGGTCAACGTCAAGTAAAACCAAGCGCGTTACGCACAAACACAGCCGGTGTCCGGGGCATCCGCCCCGGACACCGGTTATGTTTTGTACATGGCAAAGCCCACTCTTTGCCACGTTGGGCGGCATGACACCCAACTCCCCATGACAACTGGAGATACGCGTGGATTCACGCTCGTCGTCTGTCATATCCGGCATTTCCCGTCGCAGACGCTCGCGCACCACCCTCGCCGCCGGAGCGGCGGCCGTGGCCGTCTCCCTCCTCGCCGCCGGTTTCACCACCGGCTCCGCGGACGCGGCCACCCCGAAGACCCGCGCCACTGCCACCGCCGCCGGCTCCCAGACCCTGACGCTCTCCGCCTCGGCCCGCGCCGAGCTGCTCCGCGAGGCGGGCGCCACCACGGTGTCCACCGCGAAGTCGCTGGGTCTCGGCGGCAAGGAGAAGCTGGTCGTCCGGGACGTCGTCAAGGACGCCGACGGCACCGTCCACACCCGCTACGAGCGCACCTACGACGGCCTCCCCGTCCTCGGTGGCGACCTGGTCGTGCACACCTCCGCCGGCGGCGCCTCCGAAGGGGTCACCAAGGCCACCGACGCGAAGATCGCGGTGTCCGACACCCGCGCCACCATCGCCCCCTCCGGCGCCCAGCGGTCCGCGCTGAAGGCCGCGAAGTCCCAGGCCGGTCCGCAGGCCGCGACCGAGCGCGCGCCCCGCAAGGTGATCTGGGCCGCCACCGGCAAGCCGGTGCTCGCCTACGAGACCGTGGTGCGCGGTGTGCGGAAGGACGGCACCCCGAGCCGGACGCACATCATCACCGACGCCGACACCGGCGCCAAGCTCTACGCCTACGAGGCCATCGAGACCGGCACCGGTACCGGCCAGCACAACGGCAAGGTCACCGTCGGCACCGTCAAGAGCGGCAGCCAGTGGCTGATGAAGGACACCGCCCGCGGTGGCCATATGACCTACAACCTCAAGCACAAGGAAGAGGGCAAGGGGTCGAAGTTCCTGGACGCCAACAACGTCTGGGGCAACGGCAGGCCCACCATCGCGCAGACCGCCGCCGTGGATGTCCACTACGGCGCCGCCATGACGTGGGACTACTACAAGAAGGTCCTGCACCGCAACGGCATCCGGAACAACGGCAAGGCCGCCTACTCCCGCGTCCACTTCAGCAACGCGTACCAGAACGCGTTCTGGGACGACGAGTGCTTCTGCATGACCTACGGCGACGGCGAGGACAACAAGAAGCCGCTCACCTCGCTCGATGTCGCGGGCCACGAGATGAGTCACGGTCTGACCTCCGCCACCGCCAATCTGGAGTACAGCGGTGAGTCCGGCGGGCTGAACGAGGCCACCTCCGACATCTTCGGCACGGCGGTCGAGTTCTACGCCAAGAACGCCAAGGACCCCGGCGACTACCTCATGGGCGAGAAGATCGACATCAACGGCGACGGCACCCCGCTGCGCTACATGGACAAGCCGAGCAAGGACGGCTACTCCTACGACTACTGGAAGTCCGGCGTCGGCGAGGACGACCCGCACTTCACCTCCGGTATCGCCAACCACTTCTTCTACCTGCTGGCCGAGGGCAGCGGGCGGAAGGTCATCGGCGGGGTGACCTACGACAGCCCGACCAAGGACGGCCGCACCGTCAAGGGCATCGGGCGCTCCAAGGCCGAGCAGATCTGGTACAAGGCGCTCACCACGTACATGACCTCGACCACCAACTACGCCAAGGCCCGTACCGCCACCCTCAAGGCGGCCAAGGCCCTGTACGGCGCGAACAGCGCCGAGTACAAGGCGGTCGACAACGCCTGGGGCGGCGTGAACGTCACCTAGTCCCCGGCCGGGCGGGCTTCCCCGGCCCGCCCGGCTCCCGCCCGCCGGACGGCACCGGCGTCCCGGCACGCCGTGAGGTTCTCCGGGACCGAGCACGGCAGATGGCCATGGCTCTCGACGATGTTCCGCCCGGTGTCCCCGGCCAGATAGTCCAGGAACTTGGAGGTCAGGGAGTTGGCGGGCGGCGCGGCGTACGTATAGGCGTACTCGGGCTCCCAGAACGGATAACTCCGGTCCCGCACGGCATCGGTCGAGGCCCGCCGTCCGTCCAGGCTCAGCAGCCGCACCCGGCCGCGGGCCGCGCTCACCTCGGCGCTGTGCAGTTCGGCGTAGCCGATGGCGCCCGGGGTGCGGGCCACGGTGTCGAGCACCTCGCGGGTGCTGTCGAGTTCACAGCGGACCACCCGGTCGTGGGCGAACTTCGGTGTGCGGCAGTCGTCCGAGGTGCGCGAGACCTCGTTGCCGCCGAGCACCCGGTCCTCGAACACCCCGCGGGTCCCGGACTTCGCGTCCCGGCTCACCAGCCGGACCGGCAGATCGGTTCCGCGCCAGCGGGTCACCTTTCCGGCGTGGATCCGGCGCAGCTCCGCGAGCGAGATGTCTTTGACCGGTACGTCCTTGTGGACCACCAGGGTGAAGACGGACAGGGCGACCAGACGCTCCTTCAGCCGCCGGTCCGCGTTGCCCTGCCGTCCGTCGGAGAAGGAAAGATACGGCGGGAATCCGCCCCCGGCAGCGTCCCCGGCCCCGCGGAGGGTGCCCGCGCCCCTGCCGCTGCCCTGCGCCTCCACCCGCACGGCGGCGTCCGCGCAGTCGGCGTGGTACGCCCGGCCCAGGTCCTCGGCCACCGGCTCGAACGCGGTGGATCCGACGACGGTCAGAGTGCCCGCGGCACAGCCGCGCGGCAGCGGCTCCTCCCGCGCCAGCTGGTAGCCGAAGGGCTGGAGGATCAGCAGCGCGAGCAGACTGCCGATGAGCCCGAGCACCCGGTTGCTGGGCCGCCGGAACTTCTCGTTGTTGCGGACCCGGCCTTCCTTGATCCGCCCGCCGACATGGGGTGGCTGATCGGTCCCGGCCCCGGTCAGCAGCACCAGCAGTTTGAAGTGATCGCCCTTGTTCAGCGGAACGCTCGGCAGCGCGATCTCATTGTCACGGCAGATGAGCCCCGGACGCTCCGCCGTGCCGTTCTGCGGCAGATACCGGAGCAGATCCGGATGGCTGGGCTCGGTGACCGCGACATCCCGGACGACGCGGTTGGGGAAGGTGGCGGTCAGCCCGCGGTGCTCGGTCGAGGGCGCGGTGATGTAGTCGTCGACGTCGATGCCGCGGAACCCGTCGTTCTCGATCCTCAGCAGCACCAGGGAGGCCCCGGCCAGATCCGGGGTGTTCTCCAGCATCCGCAGCCGCTGATGGATGGGCCCGTCGTGGGTGCTGTCGTCTATCAGCGTGTCCATCTGCACGCGGTACCCGATGCGCTTCCGCCCCGGGATCAGCCGCTCGTACGAGAGCCCACCGACCGTGACGACAACGCCCAGCAGCGCCAGCAGATTCTCTGGAGCCAGTAGTTGTTCCAGCCACTTCATGGTGTCCCCCCGTGCATGGAATGGCTTCAGGGGGCGAATGTATGTGCCTGTGGCGGGGCCGGCGCCGATGTCGCCCACCTCTCATGCGGAGTTCTCCGAACGTTCAACCCCGCTCGCCCGGTTGTGGTCGAGCCGGCCGCCGGACGGTTGTCATCGGGAGCCGTCGTCTCCTTCGCGCCATGCGGTACGGACCCGGCGCCATGCCTCGATCACCGCGGGAATCTTGGACAGGATCTCCGCTGCCAGCGTCAGCACGAGCCCGGCCAGACCGAAGGCCGCGAGCACGAGCAGGGTGATGGTGTCCCAGTCCACCAGTTCTCAACCCCTCCATCGGGTGGTCGAACTGGGGCCCGGCAGGCTCAGCCCGACCACCTCTTACACCGTGGTCAGCTGAGGTCCTGCCGACGTCCAAGATCTCAATACGCTCCACAGGGCTTCGCCCTGCGGGACCGAGCCTTCCGGCCTGCCGACCGGCTATTTTTGTGCACCACATGACGTCGGACATGGGGTGCAACTCCCCCGTTGCTCCGTGGTCCACCACCAGACTAGCCCCAACGCGCCCGGCGGGTCAGCGCGTTGACCGCGTCATCGCAGCAGCATGCCCGTCACCTCCGCCGTGGATTTCGGGGGCAAGGCGATCAGGCCCGGTTCAGCCAAGTGGGCGAGCGGGCCCTGGTAGAGGCTCCGGCCCTCCGCGTCCGGCTGTCCGGCGCGCCGGAGCGCGCGTCCCGCGAGCGGCTCGGGGCGCGCTGAGCACCGCGTGCGAGCGGACCGTACGCGGGAGAAAGGCCGGTGACCACCGCACCCCTCCCCGCTGCACGCGCGGTCGATATGGCCGATTCCGCCCCCGGGTGCGCCCTTGTCCGGATCTTTGCCGTCACGAGACGCTGACGCACGTCGACTCGGGGAGGGGGATCGATCCATGGCACATCCGCGTGGGCACCGCCGCCGGACGGCCGGGGCGCTTGCCGCCGCCGCGGCGGTGGTCCTGGCACTGGCGCCACCCGCCCAGGCCGTCCCCGCCCGGGGCCCGGTCCAGGGCGCGGCGGTGGACGGCGGCTACATCGTCGCGCTGAGGCACGGGCCGGGGGCGCCGTCGGCCTCCTCCGTACACGGCCGGGAGACCGTGGAGCGCTATGGCGTGCGTATCCGCCGCACCTATCGCACCGCGCTCAACGGCTTTGCGATACGGGCGGACCAGGCACAGGCGAGACGGCTCGCGGCGGATCCGGCGGTGGCCTCGGTGACCCCGGACGCCGAGGTGTCGCTGCGCGCGGTCTCCGCGCCGCGGACGGCCCCGCGGACCCAGCCCTATCCGCCGTCCTGGGGTCTGGACCGGATCGACCAGCCGGACGCAGGCCCCGACGGAGCACCGGAACCGACGCTGGACGGGGCGTACACCGCGCCCGCGGACGGCGGGCGCGGTGTCACGGTCTACGTCGTCGACTCCGGGGTGCGCACCTCCCACCGGGACTTCGGCGGCCGGGCCCGCTCCGGCTGGGACTTCGTCGACGACGATCCGGTGGCCGAGGACGGCAACGGCCATGGCACCCATGTGGCCGCCACCGCGGCGGGCACCCGCTACGGAGTGGCCAAGCGCGCCGATGTGGTGGCCGTCCGGGTGCTGGACGACCGGGGCCGGGGCACCAGCGCGCAGGTACTGGCCGGGCTCGACTGGGTGCTGCGGCACGCCGTGCGGCCCGCGGTCGTCAATCTGAGCCTGGGGACGACGGATCCGGCACCGGTGCCCGCGTGGGACGCGGCGGTGCGGACCGCGATCGCCGCCGGGCTCACCTTCACGATCGCGGCGGGCAACGAGGGCCTGGGCGCGGGTTCCTCCTCCCCCGGCCGGGTGCGGGAAGCCATCACGGTCGGGGCGAGTGACCGCTTCGACCGGCGCCCGGAGTTCTCCAACTGGGGCCCCGGGCTTGACCTGTTCGCGCCCGGTGAGCGGATCGTCTCGGCGTCGCACACGAGCGACACGGCGGCGGCCACCCGCTCCGGCACCTCGATGGCGGCGCCCCACGCGGCGGGTGCCGCCGCGCTGTATCTGGCCGCCCACCGGTCGGCCTCCCCGGACCGGGTGAGGGCGGCGCTGACGGCCGCGTCGGCCACGGGCGCGGTACGGAACGCGGGCCCCGGTTCCCCGAACCGTCTACTCCGGGTGGCCAACTGACGTACCGGCATGCTCATCCCACTGGACGGCCCCGCCACGCGCGGGGCCGGTCCGTGTACCCGGCGTTACGAACCGGTAGTTCACGGGAACGCGGATTGTCGCCCGGTGCCGTATGGGAAGGCTGTCCCAGCGCGCCCCCCATGGCCGACCCCATCCGCCCACCAGAGTGAACGCGGACAGGAGCTGTCATGCCCGCAACCCGTCGCCCGGCGACAGAACCGATACAAAGGACAAAAGCCGCCGAAGTACATACACCCGCAACGCCGTCAGGTGATCCTATGATCGGTCGCATTCCCGTCCTGGACATCCGCCCGCTGATCGACTGCGGCCGCCGCCCCGCCAAGGCGGTGGTGGACGAGACCTTCGAGGTCAGTGCCACTGTGTTCCGGGAGGGCCACGACGCGGTCAGCGCCAATGTCATCCTCCGCGACCCCGCCGGACGCATCGGCCCCTGGACCCCGATGCGCGAACTCGCCCCCGGTACCGACCGCTGGGGCGCCGAGATCACCCCCGGTGCCCCCGGCCGCTGGTCGTACACGGTCGAGGCGTGGAGCGACCCGATCGCCACCTGGCGGCAGCACGCCCGGATCAAGATTCCGGCCGGGATCGACACCGATCTCGTCCTGGAGGAAGGCGCCGTGCTACACGAGAGCGCCGCGGCCGGAGTGCCCAAGAACGATGGCCGGGAGGCCGTGCTGGGCGCGGTCGACGGACTGCGCGACGAGCGGCGTCCGGTGGCCGACCGGCTCGCCGCCGCCCTCGACCCCGAGGTCACCGACGCCCTGGACCGCCATCCGCTGCGCGAGTTGGTGACCTCCTCACGTCCGATGCCGCTCCAGGTCGAGCGGGAGCGCGCGCTGTTCGGTTCGTGGTACGAGCTGTTCCCGCGCTCGGAGGGGGCCAAGGTCGTCGAGGGGCGCAGACCGGTCGGCGGCACCCTGCGCACCGCCGCCGAACGGCTGCCCGCCGTCGCCGCCGCCGGTTTCGACGTGGTCTATCTGCCGCCGGTCCACCCCATCGGCACCGCCTTCCGCAAGGGGCCCAACAACACGCTCTCCGCGGGCGCGTTCGACGTGGGCTCCCCCTGGGCGATCGGCTCGGCCGACGGCGGACACGACGCGATCCACCCCGACCTCGGCACCCTGGAGGACTTCGACCACTTCGTGGCACGGGCGCGCGAGCTGCGGATGGAAGTGGCGCTGGACTTCGCGCTCCAGTGCTCACCGGACCACCCCTGGGTGGACAAGCACCCCGAGTGGTTCCACCGGCGTGCCGACGGCACCATCGCCTACGCCGAGAACCCGCCCAAGAAGTACCAGGACATCTATCCGATCGCCTTCGACCGGGACTTCCCCGGCATCGTCCGGGAGACCGAGCGGGTCCTGCGGTTCTGGATGTCCCACGGGGTGCGGATCTTCCGGGTGGACAATCCGCACACCAAGCCGGTGGTGTTCTGGGAGAAGGTGATCGGGGACATCAACCGCACCGACCCCGATGTGCTCTTCCTCGCCGAGGCGTTCACCCGCCCCGCGATGATGAACACCCTCGGCGCCATCGGCTTCCAGCAGTCGTACACCTACTTCACCTGGCGCAACACCAAGCAGGAGCTCACCGAGTACCTCACCGAGCTGTCCGGGGACGCGGCCGCCTGGATGCGGCCCAACTTCTTTGTGAACACCCCCGACATCCTGCACGCCTACCTTCAGGAGGGCGGCCGTCCGGCCTTCGCCGCGCGGGCGGTGCTGGCCGCCACCCTCTCCCCCACTTGGGGTGTCTACGCGGGCTACGAGCTGTGCGAGAACACCCCGCTGCGCGCCGGGAGCGAGGAGTACCTGGATGCGGAGAAGTACCAGCTGCGGCCGCGCGACTGGGCCGCGGCCGAGCGCGCGGGCCGTACCCTCACCCCGCTGATCACCCGGCTGAACCGGGTGCGCCGCCGCCATCCGGCCCTGCGCCGGCTGCGCAACCTCAGATTCCACCACGCCGACAACGAGTCCGTCATCGTCTACTCCAAGCGCGCGGGCGACTCGTGCGTCCTGACCGTCGTCAACCTGGACCCACACCACACCCAGGAGGCGACGGTGTCGTTGGACATGCCGGAACTCGGCCTGGAGTGGCACGAGTCCGTCCCGGTGCGCGACGAGCTCACCGGCGAGACCTATCACTGGGGCAGGGATAACTATGTGCGCCTGGAGCCGGGGCGTGAAATGGCCCCCGCGCACATCTTCTCCCTGCGACCGTCCTCACCGATCGGAGGGTCACCCACACCATGATCGTCAACGAGCCCGTGCCGGACACCTTCGAGGACACGCCCGCCAAGGACCGTGACCCCGACTGGTTCAAGCGCGCCGTCTTCTACGAGGTCCTGGTCCGCTCCTTCCAGGACAGCAACGGCGACGGCATCGGCGACCTCAAGGGACTCACGGCCAAACTGGACTATCTCCAGTGGCTGGGCGTGGACTGTCTCTGGCTGCCGCCGTTCTTCGCCTCACCGCTGCGGGACGGCGGCTACGACGTGTCGGACTACACGGCCGTACTGCCGGAGTTCGGTGACCTCGCCGACTTCGTCGAGTTCGTCGACGCCGCGCATCAGCGCGGGATGCGCGTGATCATCGATTTTGTCATGAATCACACCAGCGATCAGCATCCGTGGTTCCAGGAGTCCCGCAGCGATCCGGACGGACCCTACGGCGACTACTACGTCTGGGCCGACGACGACAAGCAGTACCAGGACGCCCGCATCATCTTCGTCGACACCGAGACCTCCAACTGGACCTTTGATCCAGTACGCAAGCAGTACTACTGGCACCGCTTCTTCTCGCACCAGCCGGACCTCAACTTCGAGAACCCAGCCGTCCAGGAAGAAGTACTGGCCGCCCTGCGCTTCTGGCTGGACCTCGGTATCGACGGATTCCGACTCGACGCCGTCCCGTATCTGTATGCCGAGGAAGGCACCGACTGCGAAAACCTGCCCCGGACACATGAGATGCTCCGGCGCGTCCGGGCGGAGATCGACGCCCACTACCCCGACACCGTGCTGTTGGCCGAGGCCAATCAGTGGCCGGAAGACGTCGTCGACTACTTCGGCGACTACGCGGTGGGCGGCGACGAATGCCATATGGCGTTCCACTTCCCGGTGATGCCGCGCATCTTCATGGCGGTGCGGCGCGAATCGCGCTATCCGGTCTCGGAGATCCTCTCCAAGACCCCGGCCATTCCGTCCGGCTGTCAGTGGGGCATCTTCCTGCGCAACCACGACGAGCTGACGCTCGAGATGGTCACCGACGAAGAGCGCGACTACATGTACGCGGAGTACGCCAAGGATCCGCGGATGCGCGCCAACATCGGCATCCGCAGGCGGCTGGCGCCCCTGCTGGACAACGACCGCAACCAGATCGAGCTGTTCACCGCGCTGCTGCTGTCCCTGCCCGGCTCGCCGATCCTCTACTACGGCGATGAGATCGGCATGGGCGACAACATCTGGCTCGGCGACCGCGACGCCGTCCGCACCCCCATGCAGTGGACCCCCGACCGCAACGCGGGCTTCTCCTCCTGCGACCCGGGGCGGCTGTTCCTGCCGACCATCATGGACCCGGTCTACGGCTACCAGGTCACCAATGTGGAAGCGTCCATGAGCAGCCCCTCCTCACTGCTCCACTGGACCCGGCGGATGATCGAGATCCGTAAGCAGAACCCGGCCTTCGGTCTGGGCAGCTTCACCGAACTGCCCTCCTCCAACCCGGCCGTGCTCGCCTTCCTGCGCGAGGCGCCCACCGCCCGGGACGGCGAGGACGACCTGGTGCTGTGCGTGCACAACTTCTCGCGCTTCGCCCAGCCCACCGAGCTGGACCTCCAGTCCTTCGCCGGACGCCACCCGGTCGAGTTGATCGGCGGGGTCCGCTTCCCGGCCATCGGCGAGCTGCCGTATCTGCTGACCTTGGCCGGGCACGGCTTCTACTGGTTCCGGCTGCGGCGCAACGAGACCGCCGCACACTGGGCCGGCTGAGCCCCCGGGCCCGGCCCATCGACTTTCGGCCACCGATCACGGCGGCACCGCCCGTACGCGTCCCCCGTGGGCGCGTACGGGCGTTTTCGACACCCCGTCATGGGCACTCTGTCCTACGGACCCGCCGCCCCCTGTGAAGAGGGACGCCGGGCCCGCCACTGGCGGAGCCGATCGCGCACCCCGTACGTACCGTACGGACGATCCTCGCCCGACACGTCCCGCACCGTCGCACAGTCAATGCCGCAATCCGGGACACTTTGCCCTGATCTGTCGTGTGCCCGGGGAAAGGACGCGACGCCATGCCGGAAGCTCCATTCTCCCGGGGGGCCCATCACCCGCCGACCGCCGTACCGCGGGCCCAGCCCTCGTCCGCCGTCCCCGTACCGGGTGACGGGGGCGGGCTGCTCGCCTCGCTCGCGCCGCTGCTCGCCGAGTGGCTGCCCCGGCAGCGCTGGTTCGCGGGCAAGGGGCGCCCGGTCACCGGCTTCGCGCTCGTGTCCGCCACCGAGCTGCTGTCCTGTGCGGCGGGCGGCGCCACCCCCGGACTGCTCCATCTGCTGATCCGCGCCCAGCAGCCGGAGCCGCCCGGCCACCGGCACGGATACGGCTGCGGCCACCGGCGCGGCGCGGCGGCCAGCGACTGCTACCAGATCCTGCTGGGGGTGCGCTCCGCGCTGCCGCCGCCGCTGGCCCCGGCGCTGGTCGGACGCCCGGAGGGCGGACCGCTGGACGGGCGCACCCTGTACGAGGCGCTGTCCGATCCCCGGCTCGCCGCCCTGTTGCTGGAGCGGCTGCGGGTGCCGGGCCGGCTGGGGCCGCTGCGCTTCGTCCGTGAACCGGCCACCGTCATCCCCTCCGTCCTCGCCCCGCGGCTGATGACCGCCGAGCAGTCCAACTCCTCGGTGGTCTATGGCGATACGTTTATTCTCAAGCTCTTCCGGCGGGTCAGCCCCGGCACCAATCCCGATCTGGAGCTTCCGCTCGCTCTCGCCCGCACCGACTGCGCCCGGGTGCCCGCGCCCGCCGCCTGGTTCGAGGCCGCCCCGCCCGCCGAGGGCGCCGGGCCCCGCCCGGAGCCGTTCACCCTCGGGGTGCTCCAGCCGTATCTGGCGGGCTCCGCCGACGGCTGGCGGCTGGCACTGGACGCCCTGGCCGTACGGGCCGACTTCACCGACGCCGCCCGTGCGCTCGGCCACGCCACCGCCGAGGTGCATCTCGCGATGGCCCGCGCGCTGCCCACCTCGGTACTGCGCCGACGTCAGATCGACCATCTCGCCGCCGCCATGAGCGAACGTCTCGACTCGGCCGCGTCCGCCGTGCCCGCGCTCCAGCCCTACCGCGCCGCGCTGCACAAGGCCTACGAGAACCTCGCCGCGCTCGGCCGCGCGGGCCGCACCTGGTGCGCCCAGCGCATCCACGGCGATCTGCACCTCGGCCAGGCGCTGCTGACGGCGGCGGCCCCGGGCGGGGGCGGCGGCCGCTGGTCGCTGATCGACTTCGAGGGCGAACCGTCCCGTCCGCTGAGCGAGCGCCGCCGTCCGCAGCCGCCGGTGCGCGACATCGCGGGCATGCTCCGCTCGTTCGACTACGCGGCGGCCGTGGGCCGCCACGAGAACCCCCAGGAGTGGGCCGGGCGCACCCGCGCCGCGTACTGCGCGGGCTACGCGGAGGCGTCGGGCAGCGATCCGCGCGACGAGCCGGAGCTGCTGCGCGCCCACGAGACCGACAAGGCCGTCTACGAAGTCCTGTACGAGGCCCGGCACCGCCCCGACTGGCTGCCCATCCCCATGTCCGCGATCCGGCGCCTCGCCGCCGACACCTCCGGGAGGACCTCCCCGTGACCGCACGTCCGCCGTCCCGTCCGCAGCCGCTGTCCGGCAAGGGGCCGGGCCAGGACCCCGCCGCCACCGGCGGCACCACCGTCCCGGCGGTCCCGCCGACCTTCGGCAGCCCGCATCGCTCCGGGTCCCGTGTCTCCTACGGCTCCCCTCCCGTACCGCGCGCCGAGCGACGCGACGCCGCGGCAGAAGCGGCAGAAGCGGGGGAAGCGACCGGTGCGGACGCGGCGGAACGGGCCGCGGATCCGGCCGGGGGCCGACGGCCCGTCACCGGACGCCCGGCCACCGGCCCCGCCCCCGGCCCGGATCCCGAGCCCGCCGCCGACGACCACGGAGTGCGGCCCGCGCCCACCCTCGGCGACGACGACCGGCGGCGGCTGCTCAGCGGGGCCCACCACGACCCGCACGCCCTGCTCGGCGCCCACCCCGTGCGCGGCGGCGTGCTCATCCGGGCGCTGCGGCCGTACGCCCGCTCGGTGACCGTGACCGCCACCGGGCTGCGGGTGCGGCTGCGCTCCGAGGGCGACGGGCTGTTCTCCGGTGTGCTGCCGCTGACGGAGATCCCCGACTACCGGCTGCTGGTCGCGTACGAGGGCGCCGAACTGGAGCTGGAGGACCCCTACCGCTTCCTCCCCGCCCTCGGCGAACTCGATCTGCATCTGATCGGCGAGGGCCGCCACGAGGAGCTGTGGCGGGCGCTGGGCGCGCATCCGATGACCCATCAGGGCGTGTCCGGAACCCGGTTCACCGTGTGGGCACCGAACGCGCTCGGGGTGCGGATCACCGGGGACTTCACCTACTGGGACGGCACCGCCTTCCCGATGCGCTCGCTGGGCGGCAGCGGGGTGTGGGAGCTGTTCCTGCCCGGTGTCGGCGAAGGCGCGCTGTACAAGTTCCAGATCACCCGGCCCGACGGCAGCCACACCGTACGCGCCGACCCGATGGCCCGGCGCACCGAGTGCCCGCCCGCCACCGCCTCGGTGGTGCACGTCTCGCACCACCAGTGGAACGACCGGATCTGGATGGCCCGCCGCCAGGGGCAGCGGGTGCACGAGTCCCCGTTCTCGGTGTACGAGGTACATCTGCCGTCCTGGCGGCCGGGGTTGACGTACCGGCAACTCGCCGAGCAACTGCCCGCCTATGTCAAGGACCTCGGCTTCACCCATGTCGAGCTGATGCCGGTGGCCGAGCATCCGTTCGGCGGCTCATGGGGCTACCAGGTCACCGGTTTCTACGCGCCCACCGCGCGGCTGGGCACCCCCGACGACTTCAAGTACCTGGTGGACGCCCTGCACCAGGCGGGTATCGGTGTCCTGGCGGACTGGGTGCCCGCACACTTCCCGCGGGACGACTGGGCGCTGGCCGAGTTCGACGGCCGCCCGCTGTACGAGCCCGCCGACCCGCGGCGGGCCGCGCATCCCGACTGGGGCACGCTGGAGTTCGACTACGGCCGCACCGAGGTGCGCAACTTCCTGGTGGCCAACGCGGTCTACTGGTGCGAGGAGTTCCATATCGACGGACTGCGGGTGGACGCCGTGGCCTCGATGCTCTACCTCGACTACTCCCGTGAGCCGGGCCAGTGGACGCCCAACGCGCACGGCGGCCGCGAGAACCTGGACGCCGTGGCGTTCCTCCAGGAGATGAACGCCACCGTCTACCGCCGCTGTCCCGGCGTGCTCACCATCGCCGAGGAGTCCACCGCCTGGGACGGGGTCACCCGCGCCACCCACCATGTGGGCGCGGGCGGTTTCGGCGGCCTCGGCTTCGGGCTGAAGTGGAACATGGGCTGGATGCACGACTCGCTGGGCTACGTGGCGCACGAGCCGGTGCACCGCAAGTACCACCACCACGAGATGACGTTCTCGATGGTGTACGCCTACAGCGAGAACTACGTGCTGCCCATCTCGCACGACGAGGTGGTGCACGGCAAGGGCGCCCTGGTGTCCAAGATGCCGGGCGACTGGTGGCAGCAGCGGGCCAACCACCGTGCGTACCTGGGCTTCATGTGGGCTCATCCGGGCAAGCAACTGCTCTTCATGGGGCAGGAGTTCGCGCAGGGGGCGGAGTGGTCGGAAGGCCACGGCCCGGACTGGTGGCTGCTGGACCCCTCGTACTCCGCGGAGGCCGACCACCGGGGCGTACGGGATCTGGTGCGCGAGCTGAACCGGGTCTACACGGCCACGCCCCCGCTGTGGCAGCGGGACACCGACCCGGAGGGTTTCTCCTGGGTCGAGGGGGACGCGCGCGAGGACAATGTGTTCGCCTTCCTGCGCTTCGACGCCGAGGGCGCGCCGCTGCTGGCCATCAGCAACTTCTCGCCGGTCGTCCGTTACTCGTACCGCATCGGGGTGCCCGGCGGGACGGCGGAGTGGTACGAGGTGCTCAACACCGACCAGGAGCGCTTCGGCGGCAGCGGGGTGACCAACCCGGAACCGCTGAAGGCGGAGGCCACCGCCTGGCACGGCCGCCCGGCCAGCGTCCTGGCCGTACTGCCCCCGCTGGCCACGGTCTGGCTACGGCCGGCGTAGACGGCTTACCCACGCCTGCGGCCCTGCCCCGATTCAGGAGGGCAGGGCCGCGGCCGCGCGGGCGTTACGGAAGCGGGACGGGCGGGCCTCAGGCCCTGTCCAGCGGACAGGACCTATGCGGGCACCTGCTCCTTCGCCGTGTCGCCGCCGCGCTGCTCGGGAACACCGGCTTCGGAGCCGGTGTGCGCGGTGCCGTGGCCACCGCCGTTCAGGGCGAAGGCCTCGCTGTCGAACGGCAGCCGTCCGGCGAGGACTTCCCGCATCCGATCCTTGTCGATCTCCTTGGTCCAGGTGCCGACGAGGACGGTGGCGACCGCGTTGCCCGCGAAGTTGGTCAGCGCACGGGCCTCGCTCATGAAGCGGTCGATACCGACGATCAGGCCGACGCCGTCCACCAGTTCCGGCCGGTGCGACTGGAGGCCGCCCGCCAGGGTCGCCATGCCCGCGCCGGTAACACCGGCCGCGCCCTTCGACGCCACGATCATGAACACCAGCAGGGAGATCTGCTGGCCGATCGAGAGCGGGTTGCCCATCGCCTCGGCGATGAACAGCGAGGACATGGTCAGATAGATCGCCGTGCCGTCCAGGTTGAAGGAGTAGCCGGTGGGCACGGTGATGCCGACGACCGGGCGGCTGACGCCCGCGTGCTCCATCTTGGCGATCAGCAGCGGCAGCGCGGACTCCGACGACGAGGTCGACAGGATCAGCAGGAACTCCCGCGCCAGATAATTCAGCAGCAGGAACAGATTCACCCCCGCGACCAGCCGCAGCAGGGTGCCGAGGACAACCACCACGAACAGGGCGCAGGTGACATAGAAGCCGACCATGATGACGGCGAGCGCCTTGAGCGCGTCGAGACCGGTCTCGCCGACCACCGCCGCGATGGCGCCGAAGGCGCCCACGGGTGCCGCCCACATGACCATCGACAGCAGTTTGAACACCAGTTGCTGGATGTGGCCGACACCGCGCAGCACCGGCTCGCCCGCCTTGCCCAGGGCCTGGAGCGCAAAGCCCACCAGCAGGGCCACGAAGAGGGTCTGGAGCACCTTCTCCGAGGTGAAGGCGGAGACGAGGGTGGTGGGGATGATGCCGAGCAGGAAGTCCGCCGTGGACTCGCTCGCACCCTTCGCCTGGCTCTGCCCGGCCTCCGCTGCCGCATGACTCATATGCAGCCCGCTGCCGGGCTCGAGTATGTTCCCGACGACCAGCCCTATGGCCAGGGCGACGGTCGACATCAGCATGAAGTAGCCGAGCGCGAGCCCGCCGACCGCACCGACCTTCGCGGCCTTCCGTACCGAGCCGATGCCCAGCACGATCGTGCAGAAGATGATCGGCGAGATCAGCATCTTGATCAGATTCACAAAGCCGGTACCGATGGGCTTCAGCTCCACCGCCACCCCGGGAGCCGCGAAGCCCACCATGATGCCGAGCGCCACCGCGCCGATCACGGCGAGGTAGAGGTAGTGAATCCTTTCCTTCTTCGCCCCCTTGGGATGCGTCCCGCTGGGATTCGCCCCCTTGGGCTCGGCGCTTCCCGGTCCGGTCGGCGAGGTCTGCGCAGCCACGGTGCTGCCTCCTTCTGTATGTGCCGTCCAACTGTCCCGGCGCTGTACCGTGTGCGGCTCGCACACCGCCTTGAACGGTCCCGGCGACTATGCCCCACCCTGTGATGGGGGTCACCCTTCCGTTCATTTCGTTCACGCACGGGCACCTGTGCAGACTGATGGGCATGCGCGTGCCCCGCCCCCGGAGCCTGGCCGGCCAGCTCTTCGCGATGCAGGTCGTGCTGGTGGCCGCCCTGGTGGCCGGATGCGCCGTCTTCGCGTACGTGACCGACGGACGGCAGGCGGAGGTGGCCGCCCGCCGCCAGGCCACCGCCGCCGCGGCCGCCATCGCCGCCTCCCCCGCGGTGGCCGAGGCCGTACGGTCCGATGACCCCAGCGCCCGGCTCCAGCCGTATGCCGAGAAGGTCCGCCGGGACACCGGGGTCACCTTTGTGACGATCATGGACACCCGCGGTATCCGCTGGACCCACCCCGACCCGAAGCAGATCGGCGCCCGGTACCTCGGCCACATCCGGCCCGCGCTGCACGGGCGGATCTTCCCCGAGACCTACACCGGCACCCTCGGCCCCTCGGTGCGCGTGGTCGCCCCGGTCCGCGACGCGACCGCCGGGGGCCGGATCACCGCACTGGTCAGCGCGGGCATCACGGTGGACACCATCAGCGCCGAGGTGCGCGGCCAACTGCTCGCCCTGCTCGGGGTCGCGCTCGCCGCCCTCGCGGTCGGCGGAGCGGCCGCGTACGTCATCAACGCCCGGCTGCGCCGCCATACGCACGGGATGAACGCCACCGAGCTGAGCCGGATGCACGACTACCACGAGGCCGCCCTGCACGCCGTGCGCGAGGGGCTGCTGATGCTCGACGGACGGCGGCGGATCGCCCTGATCAACGACGGCGGACGGGAGCTGCTGGGGCTGTCCGGCGACGCGGTCGGCGCCTACGTCACCGAGCTGGGCCTGCCCCCGGCGCTGACCGGCGCCCTGCTGGCCACCGAGCCGCGCGTGGACGAGCTGCATCTGACCGCGCAGCGGGTGCTGGTCGTCAACACCTCCCCGGTGAGCAGCGGTGAGCGGCGCGGCACCATGGTCACCCTGCGTGACCACACCGAGCTCCAGGCGCTCTCCGGCGAACTGGACTCCGTCCGCGGCTTCGCCGAGGCCCTGCGCTCCCAGGCGCACGAGGCGGCCAACCGGCTGCACGCCGTCGTCTCGCTGATCGAGCTGGGCCGGGCCGATGAGGCGGTGGAGTTCGCCACGGCCGAACTGGAGCTGGCCCAGGCACTGACCGACCAGGTGGTCGCCGCCGTCGCCGAACCGGTGCTCGCCGCCCTGCTGCTGGGCAAGGCGGCCCAGGCCAGCGAACGCGGCGTCGAACTCGTCCTCGCCCCGGACAGCCGGATCGACGACGGCGTCCTGCCGCCCGGTCTGCCCGCCCGCGACCTGGTGACCATCCTCGGCAACCTCCTCGACAACGCGACGGACGCCGCGGCCGAGGGCGTGGGCAGCGGCGCGGCCCGCAGCGCCCGTGTGACGGTCACCGCCCGCGCGGCCGACGGCGAGCTGACGCTGCGCGTCGCCGACACCGGGGACGGTCTGGACCCGTCGGCGGCCGAGGAGGTCTTCCGCCGCGGCTGGAGCACCAAGTCCGCGGGCCGGGGGCTGGGCCTGGCCCTCGTCCAGCAGGCGGTCCACCGCAACGCGGGCACGGTGCGGGTGTCGGCGGCGGAGGGCGGCGGCGCGGAATTCACGGTCAGCCTGCCGCTGGCGGCGTCCGCGGTCGGCTGAGGTACGGCCCGGCCCCGTACGCACGCACGCGGGCCCCGTCCAGCCGGTGGACTCCGGGGTCCGGACCCTGGCCCCGGTCAATTACGCTCCGTAAATTGGAGCCCTTAGCTCGAGCTCGCCATCCGCCGCCACCCCCCGCGCCCCCGAGAGGAGTCCGTCCCATGAGCCCGCCGCAGGCGAACCCGGCGCAGATCCGGGTGCTCGTCGTCGAGGACGACCCCGTCGCGGCGGACGCGCACCGCATGTACGTCGAGCGCGTCCCCGGATTCACCGTCGTCGGCACCGCCCGCACCGGCGGGGACGCCCAGCGGCTCCTGGAGCGGACCCCCGCCGACCTCCTGCTCCTGGACCTCTACCTGCCCGACGGCCACGGCCTCCAGCTGGTGCGGGCGCTGCGCGCGGCCGGGCACGGCGCGGATGTCATCGCGGTCACCTCGGCCCGCGACCTCGCCGTGGTCCGCGACGGTGTCTCGCTCGGCGTCGTGCAGTACGTGCTGAAACCGTTCACCTTCTCCACCCTCCGGGACCGTCTGCTGCGCTACGCCCAGTTCCGGGCGACCGCGGGCGAGGCCAGCGGCCAGGACGAGGTCGACCGCGCCCTCGCCGCCCTGCGGGCGCCCCGGCCCGCCGCGATGCCGAAGGGGCTGACACAGGCCACCCTCCAGGCGGTCACCGACGCCCTGCGCGGCGCCGAGGACGGCATCTCCGCCGCGGCCACCGCCGAGGAAGTGGGCATCTCCCGTATCACCGCGCGCCGTTACCTGGAACACCTGGTGGAAGCGGGCCGCGCCGCCCGCACCCCCCACTACGGCCAGATCGGCCGCCCCGAACTCCTCTACCGCTGGCTGAGCGAGGGCTGAGGAGGGACCGACCGGGCGTACGGGTCAGCTTGCGCTCGGCCACGAAGGAGCCCACCGGAACCCAGGCCGCCACGCGCACCAGCAGCTTCGTCCCCTTGGACACCCTGAGCCTGGAGGCCGTGACGAAGGCGGTGACCAGGTAGAACAACAGGGCGAAACCGCTCAGCACGGGTATGAACGTCAAGCCCTCCCGCACATCCGAGGGCGGCTGACCGTTCCCCTATGCTCCGAGGGCGTGTGCGAGTGCCTTGTCGAGCAGCTCCCGCAGAGCCGAGGAGGTCGGCGCGAGGGCGGTGGCGAGCAGTGCCGGGCCGCCGGCCAGAGGAGCGAGCACGGCACAGCCGTCCTTGGTCCCTTCGCGGAGCAGGACGGGATCCCGCTGGACGTCCATATGCGGGTCCACGATGAGGAGTTGTCCGACCGCGCGGTGGCCGCCCAGGACCGCGGGGCCGTCCCATCCGGGTTCGGGGTCCCCGTAGGCGGTGTGCTGGTCGAGCAGCGGGCGTCCGGCGTGGTGGACCCGAATGCGGCTGACGAGGTGGCCCGGCTCCTCGTCGGCCCTGCCCAGGAGTTGTTCCTCTCGCAGCAGCAGTCGTGAGGTGGCGGCGAGGCTGACCGTGCAGGTCTGCCGCAGGTTGCTGCCGGCGGCGCTGATCAGTGGCTGTGGCAGCCAGCGCAGGGTGGCGTGTTCCCCGGCGGTCAGCCGTACGTCGTAGGTGGCCGGGGCGGTGGTGGGACCGTGCAGGGCAAGTGTGGCGGCGGCCGTGGTGACCTCCAGTTCGGCCCGGTCTTCGGCGGTGATGTCCAGAGTGAGTCGGTCGCCGCCGAGCGGGGCGCTCATCGCGCCGATGATTCCCACCGTGGCGGCCCTCCCGCCGGTGCGCATGCGTCGTAGGTGGAACGGGCCGTCGCTGCGCAGGTGCGGAAGCGTGGTGACGCGTCCGTTGTACGTGGCACGGATGCGAGCGGTGGCACGCACACCGTGCGGGTGTCCGGTGGGCTCCTCGCTGCCGGCCGTTTCGAACCGGGCCTCGGCTCCGGTGAGTTGGTTGCCACGGCTCATGCGGCAGCCTCCGCGCGCCACCGTGTGAGGTGGCCGGTGACCCAGTCGGCGATCTCACGGATGCCGTCGTCGGAGGTGAGGCTGGTGAAGACGACAGGACGGTCGCCGCGTTGCCGTTCGGCGTCGGCGGCCATGGAGGCGAGGTCGGCGCCGACGTGCGGGGCGAGGTCGGTCTTGTTGACGACGAGGAGGTCGGCGGTGGTGATGCCGGGGCCTCCCTTGCGGGGGATGTCGTCACCGCTTGCCACGTCGATGACGAAGATCTGTACGTCGACGAGACCCTTGGAGAAGGTGGCGGTGAGGTTGTCGCCACCGGACTCGATGAGCACGAGGTCGAGGGGGTGGAGGGTCTCGTCGAAGTGTTCGACGGCCTCCAGGTTGGCGGAGATGTCGTCCCGGATCGCGGTGTGGGGGCAGGCTCCGGTCTCCACCGCGGTGATCCGCTCGGGTGGCAGCACCGCCTCGCGCAGCAGGAATGCGGCGTCCTCGCGCGTGTAGATGTCGTTGGTGACGACGGCGAGCGAGAGGTCGTCGCGCAGGGTGCGGCAGAGCGCGGCGACGCTCGCGGTCTTGCCGGAGCCGACCGGGCCGCCCAGTCCGACGCGGAAGGCACGGCGGCTGCCATCTGCGCGCAGCGGCTCGGCGCTGTAGGTGTGGCGGTGGGGCATGGTCGCGGGGTGATCGAGGTGCATGGAATCTCCGGGAGACAGGGGTGGGTTCAGGAGGCGAACAGCCGCACGGTCCAGGCGGCGTGCTGTGCTGCGGTGATGTCCAGCAGCGGCGAGGACGCGGCTGGAAGGGCGTCAAAGCCCTCGGTCGCGACGCGGGCCGCCGCGTCGGCGGCGGCCACGGCGACGGTGTCGGTCTCCGCGCTGAGGCGCGCCAGCAGCCGCGAGGCGTCGAGCGGGTCGAGGCTGAGCAGCCGCACGGCCGCGGTGGCCGGGCCGCTGACGGTCTCGTACGCCGCGGCGTGGGCGGCGTCCACCGGAGCGAGCCCGGCGGCCCGAGCCGCGAGGCCCAGGACGACGGGCTGATGAGCACCCCGAGGGCGCTCGGCGGCCAGCCGGTCGAGTTCGGCGGACGGGAAGGCGGCGCGTGCCGCGCGCATCATCTGCCGGCCCAGCCTGCGGGCCACGGCGCGCAGCGCGGGGACGGGGGTGCGTGCGTCGGCGGCGTCGTCCAGCGGCAGCGGGTCGCAACCGGCGGCGGCCGCGGCGGCCAGACCGGCCGTGGTCAGACCGGTGGTGTGCAGACGCCCGCGGCAGAATGCTTCGAGGGTGTCGCTGTCGTGTACGGCGGCGTGGGCGATCGCGGCCTCGACGCCGCCGGAGTGGGCGTGCCCGCCGGCGGGGAAGCGGCCGTCGGCCAGCAGGATCAGTGCGGTACGGCTCACGGGCGCGCGGCTGCCTTTCACGGGGGCTTCGGGTCGGAGCGTGTGCGTGGCGCGGGCGGGCGCGGATGCCCGCCCACGCCACGGCCGCGGTGACGTCGTCGTCGGCCGGGCAGGGCCCGGACGCGATGCGCCGTCAGAAGAGGAAGTACCGCTGTGCCATGGGCAGTTCATCCGCGAAGGTCCGCGGTACGGTCTTGCCGTCGAGTTCCGTGCGGGCGTCCGTCGTGGTCGCACCGCCGATGGTGACCTCGAAGCTGTTGTGGTCGACTTCGAGCGTGAAGTCGTCCCACCTGTCGTTCAGCTTCATATGGTCCTTGGTGACACCCCGGGTGCTGTCGATCGGCACAAACGTCTTGTCGAGGCCGAGCCTGCCGTTGAGGTCGTCAGCCACTGCCGTGACTGTGCCGTCGGGCTGCTCGGGGTCGGGCGCCACGAAGTTGAGCGAGTTGTTCTTCGTGGCCCGGCCGGTGGCGCCCCAGACCGCCCGGGGCAGATAGGGCTGCGGCGTCGGGATCGACGCGTTGGCGTCACCGACCTGCGCGTACGCGAGCTGTCCACCCTTGAGGATCATGTGCGTCTTGACGCCGAAGAATTTCGGCTCCCACAGCACCAGGTCCGCGAGCTTCGCCGTCTCCACGGAACCGACGTGCTTGTCGATGCCCTGTGTGATCGCCGGGTTGATGGTGTATTTGGCAACGTAGCGGCGGGCCCGGTAATTGTCGTTCGGCGTGACCATGTCCGGGTTGTACGCGTGGTCGCCCGTGTCGTCCTTGAGCAGGCGGACCTTCGCATATTCGAGGTCCTTCTCCAGCGAGCCGTAGCGGCATTTCATGACGTGCGCGGTCTGCCAGGTACGCATGATCATCTCGCCGATCCGTCCCATCGCCTGGGCATCGGAGGACATCATCGAGATGGCGCCCATGTCGTGGAGCAGGTCTTCCGCGGCCATGGTGGACGGCCGGATGCGGGAGTCGGCGAAGGCCATGTCCGCCGGGATGTCCGGGTTGAGGTGGTGGCACACCACCATCATGTCGATGTGCTCCTTGACGGTGTTCACCGTCAAGGGGCGGGTCGGATTGGTCGAAGCGGGAAGCACGTTGACCTCTTTGACCAGCTCGATCATGTCCGGAGCGTGGCCGCCACCGGCACCCTCGACATGGAAGATGTGAATCGAGCGCTTCTTGCCCTCGTCGTCCTCGAAGGCTTTGCGGGTGTCTTCCAGGAAACCGGATTCGTTCAACGAGTCGGCGTGCAGGGCCAGCTGGACTCCACGTTTCTCGCACACGGTCAGCGCCGCGTCGATCACGGCGGGCGTGGCACCCCAGTCCTCATGGATCTTGAAGCCGATGACGCCGGCATCGACCTGTTCGTCGAGGGCTTCCTCGTTCACCGTGCTGCCCTTGCCGAGCAGGCCGATGTTGACGGGGTACTCGTCCAGGCTCTCGAACATCCGGGGGATGTGCCACGCGCCCGGGGTGACCGTGGTGGCCGTACTGCCCTCGGCGGGCCCGGTGCCGCCGCCGATGAGGGTGGTCACTCCCGAGGCGAGAGCCTCGTGGATCTGCTCGGGACAGATGAAGTGGACATGGGTGTCCACGCCGCCCGCGGTGAGGATGCGCCCATTGCCGGAGATGACCTCGGTGCACGGGCCGACCACGAAGTTCGTCGGTGTCACCGGCGGCTGATCGTCCTGGGACCTGCGGCGCGGCTTCTCGAACGCGTCGTCGGGGATCTTTTTCATCGTCTCGGGGTTGTACGCCTTGCCGATGGCGAAGATCTTTCCGTCGCGGATACCGACGTCGGCCTTGACCACACCCCACCAGTCGAGGATCAGCGCACCTGTGATGACCGTGTCCACGGGCCTCTGATCCTCATGGCCCCCGTCCCGGGGGATATGAGACATGCCCATCGACTCGCGGATCACCTTTCCGCCGCCGAAGAGCATCTCGTGGCCGCTGTGCTCCGGACCGCCGCTCCAGTCCGCCTCGATCTCAAGGGTCAGCGCGGTGTCGGCCAAGCGGACGCGGTCCTCGGTGGTGGGCCCGTACAGAGCGGTGTAGTCGGCCCGCTTCAGCACATTGCTCTTTCGCGTGCTCCCGCTGCTGCTCACTGGTTCACCCCCGTGCGCAGTCCCTTGATCTCCGTCGGCTCCCCCTGGATTTCCACCAGTTCGACGCAGCACTCGTCGCCCGGCTCGAAACGCACGGACGTCCCCGCGGCGATGTTCAGCCGCCGCCCCTGTGCTTCATCGCAGTCCTGGAGATCGCGGTACGTCGGCGGCGCCCCGGCGAGGACCTCCCGCAGCCCGGGGTTGACTTCGGCGAAGTGATAGTGGGAACCGACCTGGATGGGACGGTCCGAGGTGTTCTTCACCTTGATCCTCTTGGCGTCTGCCTGCACACCCTTGTTGAACTCGATCGCCTTGTGCCAGGACGCCGCGTCCTCGCACGTGTCACAGCACGAGGACGAGGTTCTGCCGTTGTTGTCGCCGCGGTCGACCGGGCAGTCCGGCGTGCGCGGCGGCTGGGGGTGCTCGATCTTGCCCGGGTGGACATCGGGTTCGCGGGTGGCTTCGGGGAACGGGTCGTGGAGGGTGACCAGCTTGGTGCCGTCCGGGAAGGTGGCCTCCGCCTGCACGTAGGTGATCATCTCCGGGACGCCTTCCATGACCTCGTCGCGGCTGATCAGTTGCCGACCGGAGTCCATGATGTCGCTGACCGTCCTGCCGGCGCGCGCCTCCTCGAAGACGTGCACCGTCAACAGGGCCATCACCTCGGGATAGTTGAGGAGAATTCCTCGGTCGCGGCGTCGCTGCGCCACGTCCGCGGCCACGTGGATCAGCAACCGCTCCTGCTCATGTGGAGTCAAATGCACAAGGTGCCGTTTCGCTTGATCGGACAGTGTGTGCGGCCGGGCATGCCGAAGGCCGCGGAAGACGTCCTGCGGATGACTCCAGGCGCTCCTTTGAGCATCACCGGAGAAGTCGACTACATGCAGAGAACAATGGTCAGGCACCCGATCGGGTGAACACCGCCGCCCGCGTATCGGTGTTCGATCAAGTGCCCTCCTGGCCAAGGGGATTGACCCTGCGATGAGGCCGACCGTACGGTCGGCGCGCCAGCCCATCGAGGCCAGTGCAAGGAGGTCGTGCTCGTGCGCCCCACCGCTCCACTGATCCTCTCCGCCGCCCTCGTCGCCACCGCGGCACTCACCGCCTGCGGCGGTGGCTCGGGAAGCGACCCGGACACCATCAAGGTCGCCTACAACCGTTCCACGGACAACAAGATCCGCTTCAAGGACAACCATCTCGCCGCGGTGAAGAAGCAGTTCGAGAAGGCGAACCCCGGCAAGAAGGTCAAGCTGGTCCCGATCCAGGCACAAGACAACGACTACGCCACCAAGATCCAGCAGATGATGCGGTCGCCACGGACCGCACCCGATCTGGTCTACGAGGACACCTTCCGGATCAACTCCGATATCAAAGCGGGCTATCTGCGCCCCCTGGACGGCTATCTGGCCACGTGGAAGACCTGGGACCAGTTCGTCGGCACCGCGAAGAACGCGGCCAGGGCCGAGGACGGCAAGACGTACGGCGTCCCGGACGGCACCGACACCCGCGGACTGTGGTTCAACAAGAAGCTCTTCGCCAAGGCCGGGCTGCCGGAGGACTGGGCACCCAAGAACTGGAACGAGATCCTCGAGGCCGCCCGCACCATCAAGAAGAAGGTCCCCGGTGTCACCCCGCTCAACGTCTACACCGGCAAGGCACCCGGTGAGACCTCCGTGATGCAGGGGTTCGAGATGCTGCTGTACGGCACCGGCGAGGACCCCCTCTACGACCCGGGGGCGAAGAAGTGGGTCGTCGGGCACAAGGGCTTCGAGCAGTCCCTGTCCTTCCTCCGCACCGTCTACTCCGAGAAGCTGGGCCCCGACACCTCCGACGCGCTCGACCCCAACGTCGGCACCACCGTCTTCAGCGAATGGCTGCCCGAAGGCAAGCTGGCCATCGCCCTGGACGGCTCCTGGCTCGGCCAGAACTGGCTGAAGACCGGCGGCAAACCGTGGCCCGAGTGGGCCGAAACCCTCGGCCAGGCCCCGATGCCCACCCGGACCGGCCAGGCGCCGGGCAAGGTCAGCATGTCCGGCGGCTGGACGTGGTCGATCACCGCCAAGTCCAAGAACCCCGATCTGGCCTGGAAGTTCATCCAGCAGCTCCAGACCAGGAAGAACGCGGTGCGGTGGGACGTCGTCGGCGCGCAGATCGCGGTGCGCAAGGATGTGGCGAAGGACCCCGGGTATCTGACGTCCATGCCCGGCATCACCTTCTTCACCGGCCTGGTGAAGTACACCCACTACCGCCCGGCCCTCCCCGTCTACCCTCAGGTGTCCTCCGCCATCGGCGAGGCGATGGAGGCGGTCACCACGGGCGACGCCTCACCGCGCGAGGCCGCCGGGGCGTATACGGACCAGATGAAATCCATCGCCGACGGCGCCACGGTCGGCAAGGGCTGAGCCCGATGACCACCGCGACCAAGGTGGCGGCGCCGGTTCTGGTACGGCGCCGCCACCGCCCCCTGCGCTGGCTCCCGCTCGCCCCCGCCACCGTCCTGCTGCTGCTCTTCCTCGGCGGGCCGATCGGCTACTGCGTCTATATCGCCTTCACCAATATGCAGCTCACCGGCGCGTCCACCACGGACTTCGTCGGCCTCGACAACTTCCGGCGCGCCTTCGGCGACGACGACTTCCGCAACGCGGTCGTCCTCACCCTCGTCTTCACCTTCATCTCCTCGTTTCTCGGCCAGAACACCCTGGGTCTGGCCCTGGCCGCCCTCATGCAGCGCGCGTCCAAGCCGGTGCGCACATTCACCGGCTCGGTCGTCATCGCGGCCTGGGTGCTTCCCGAGATCGTGGCGGGCTTTCTGCTGTACGCGTTCTTCCGCCGCGAGGGCACGCTGAACGCGGTCCTGGACGCGGTGGGCCTGCCGTCGCAGAACTGGCTCTACACCCTGCCGATCCTCGCCGTGTCCTTCGCCAACGTCTGGCGGGGCACGGCGTTTTCGATGCTCGTCTACTCCGCCGCGCTCTCCGAGATCCCCAAGGAGATCACGGAGGCGGCGGAGGTCGACGGCGCGGGCGGGCTCAGCCGCTTCTGGCACATCACCCTGCCGATGATCCGCCGCTCCATCGGCACCAATCTGATGCTGAACACCTTGCAGACGCTGTCGGTGTTCGGCCTCATCTGGGCCATGACCCGCGGCGGCCCCGGCAACCGCAGCCAGACCCTCCCGGTCTTCATGTACGACCAGGCGTTCAACAAGGCGCTCATCGGCTACGGCACGGCGGTGGCCCTGCTGTTGCTGCTGGTGGGTGCGCTGTTCTCGCTGGTCTATCTGCGGCTGATGAGGGAGGAGGTCTAGAACTCGCCCTTCTTGACCTTGTACAGGTCGATATCCGGGTTGGCGAAGAGGTGGACGTAGCCGCAGTTCCAGCAGATCAGCCCGGTGGCCGACTCATTCGCCCAGGCGAGGTTCATGAACTCGGCCCCGGTGCTGTTGAGTTTCACCTTGCGGTCCCGGAACAGATCGCCCTTGCAGTACATGCAGGTGATCCACTCGTCCCCGATAGCCGCACGCACGGGCTTGGCCACGCGTCCACCATGCCTTTCCCTAGGTCACCGAGCAGCGCACTCGTTCGAACGCGCAACCGGAGGGGTCAGCATAGCCGGGGCCCAGGCGGCGGAGCAGGTGCCGGACGGAAGGTGATTGCCGACACACAACACACACATCCGGTGTCCCCTTATCAGGTATGTCACCCTTAACCATCCCGAACTCGACTACAGCCGCCACGAGTTCGCTCGACTCCAGTGTGAAGACCTTGTGCCCGAACGCGAGGTCCCTCTAGCGTGCTCGGCGTTCGAGAAGCGAACACCACGTTGCCGGGCCGCCGAATCCTGCCCCCCCGGCACGCGGCAGCACATCATTCCACCGTCGGGCAGGAGTGGGGGACCCACTTGCGCCGTGCGGGCCACAGCAGGCACCGGACGGCACGCTGCTCGGCGCCACTGTAAGGGGCGCCCGCGACGGCATTGAGGTTCCGGCGGACTGGGTCAACGCGTTCGGCTGAACCCTCACCCGGCCTGAGATCCCACCGGACGCCTGACCTGCGCCGAGGACGTGGCCGCGGACATGGTGGTATCGGCCCTGCACAACCTGGGCGTCCTGGTGGTACGCCTGGACCCTGCCGATCACCCTGGCCAGGTCAGCCTGTCAGCGGAGTACGTCAAGGGCGACTTCCACGGTCATCTGTCGAACGGTGACCGGGTGGTGAGCATGAACGGACTGCGCTCGATATGGGTACGCAGACCCGGCCGCCCCGCCGCGCACGCCCCACTTCATGAGCCCGTGGTCCGCGGCATCGAGTCGGCCATGCTGTGCATGCGCGCCAACGGGGTACTGCCGACGCCCTCGCGACGGCGGGCGACGAACCGTTATGGGACCGGCTCGCGGTGCTGGCGGAGGCCAGGGCGTTCGTCGCGGTTTAACCGGGTGCTGGGCACCCACGCCGGCGGCGCCAGCTCGGCTGCGCAGCCAACTCCGTCCGGCCGAATGGCCCTTGTGCGTGAGGAACGGGCCGTGCGGTGTTGCGACAGGGAGAGGAAGACGAGCGGCGGAATTCCTCGTACGGACCGATGACTGCGCGGGTGGCTGACCGGATACTGACGGGACCCGGGTGGTGGCCGCCGCCCGGGTGAGAACGACAGCCGAGGACACCTCATGGTCACCGGAAGGGCCTCGCCGGGAAGCCGGTCGGCCTCCATGGCGCTCACGCGATGAGTCGGCGGAGGCCGCGAAGGCTGCGCAGGCCAGTCGGTCCGTCACTGCGCCGCGTCGAGCCCGCACGGCGTTTGCCGACGTGGGCGCACCGACCACCTTCCACTGCACACCACGCCGCCGGGTCACCGAACTGAGCCCGATGCAGGCGTCCGGACCCCTCACCTCTCAGGCCGCACCCCCCAGCGTCTCCTGAACGACGTAAGGACAGCCGCAGAAGATGAAGACCCTAGGCATCACCTGGAACGCGATCGTCACCGACCAGCTCGCCGAGAGGGTGGCGCTCTTCAAGGAGACCTTCGGCACCACCACTATGGCCGAGTTCCCCGGTCTCGCGCGCTTCCCGCAGGACAACGGCGGCATCCTGGAGGTGTACGCCCAAGACGGCACTCCGCCGCTCGGCCACCACCAAGGGATCGTGTTCGGCTTCCGCGCCGAGGACATCGAGGTCGCCTCCGCCGAACTGGCCTCCAGCAGGGGCGAACTCCTCGGCGCCACCCACCGGCTCGACAACGGCTACGCCCACCGTTTCTTCCGCGGCCCGGACGGCCAGGTCCATGACCTCAACGAGCACCGCAAGAGGGCACACGCGACGGAGTGAGCCGTCGGCGCTCAGGGACGGCCCCTGTCGGGGACCTCGGTGCTTTCGCTGCTCCAACGGCTTGCGTGCATGCCACAGCTGAGCCGGCGGCCGGGCCGAGGAGTGTGCATGGCCGAGGACCACATCTGCCGTCGGGCGCGGCGGCCGGCGGCGTGCAGCAATCCCGGCGTGCGGCAGCCCTGACGCGATTCCCATGTGCGGGGACACGGCGGTGCAGACGTGCGCGTCGGGCCGTGTCCGTTCTGGTTGAGGACAGCTCCTAGAGGTGAGGCATGGTCCGTCCCACGCGGCACACACTCTTCGGCCGCGAGGAAGAGGAGGCGCACCTGGCGCGGTTAATGGCGCGAGCGGTCGCCTCCGAAGGGCAGGCGGTGTTCGTCGTCGGTGAGGCGGGCCTGGGCAAAACAGCGCTGCTGGAGCAGACGGCGCTGCGGGCCGGAGGTCTGGGGATGCACGTCCGGTACGGGACGGCGCACGCGTCACAACAGGCGCATCCGTTCGCCGTGATCGCCCGGTGTTTGGGGGTGGATGGCAGTGCCATGGAGGCAGTGCGGGCGCGGGGTGGTGCCCCTCCACGGCGCGTTGACGTCCAAGGGGACGGGGCGCCGGGTGCGAGGAGTGCGGGGATGCAGACGGACCTCGTCACGGTGCAGGCGCTGCTGGACCTGGTGGACGAGATGTGCGCGCGGCATCCGTTGGCGCTGTTCCTGGACGACCTCCAGTGGGCTGACGCCGCGAGCCTGCGGGTCCTGGACCGCTTGCTGACGGCTGTTCACCAGATGCCTCTTCAGATCGTCTGCGCCTTCCGGCCGTGGCCCCGGGTCAAGGAGGTGGAGCAGCTCGCCCGGGGGCTGGGCGCCGGCAACCGGACCGTGGTGGAGTTGGCGCCGCTGGGCCCCGCGGCGGTGGCCGCCCTCCTGGCGGAGGAGTGTGGTGGTCAGCCCGGCCCCAGGCTGCGGCACCTGGCCGACGGGGCGGCGGGAAACCCGTTGTACGTACTGGAGTTGGCGCACGCCCTCGCACGAGAGGGCGTGATCGAGTCCCGCGGGGGGATCGCGGAGGTCCCGACGTCCTGCTCCCTGCCGCCTCGCACCGTACTGATCACGCACCGACTGAGTTATCTGAGCGACGAGGTGCTGCACGCCGTGAAGGCCGCCGCCGTGATGGGGGAGACCTTCACGATCAGCGAACTCGCGGCGGTCCTCGGGAAGCCGGCACATGACGTCGTCCGCGTCGTCCTGGAGGCCCAGGCGGCCGGGGTGCTGCGGGACGCCGACGACCGGCTCGTATTCCGCCACTCCCTCCTCCGTCATGCCCTGTACGACGCACTTCCCGGCCCGGTGCGCGCCCTGCTCCACCTGACGACGGCGCAGGCTCTGGCCAGTGACGGCGCACCCCCTGAACACGTCGCGCAACACCTGCTGGACGCTGCGGCGACCTCCGACGGATTCCTCATCACGTGGCTGCTGGGGTCCGCCCCGTGCCTCACGGTGCGCGCTCCGGCACTGGCCCTCCAACTGCTGGACAGAGTCGTGGCGCTGAAGGACCCGGGTGAGGGCCGTCACGTACTCCTGCGCTTGCACTGGGTCACCGCGCAGCTGTCCTGCGGTCGCTTGGCGGAGGCCGAGGAGAACGCCCGGCAGCTCCTCGCCCGGAGCCGTGCCCCCGATGCGGAGAGCCGCATCCGCTGGCTCATGGTCCAGGCCGCACTGGCGCGCGGTCTGCCCGACCGCGCGCTCGCGGACGCCCGAGCGGCGTGCGACAGCGCGCACACGTCCACCGTCGACGGGATCCGGTTCCGGGCGTTCAGCTCGGTGTGCCTGCTCCTCCTGGGTCAGATACCGGAGGCCGAGGCGGTTGCACAGACCACCCGGCAGGCGGCCCAGGAACAGGGCGACGCCCAGGCCCTGGCCTACGCCCTGCACACCTTGGCGGTCACGCGCTTCCTCGCATCGCCGGGCCCTGGCGCACTCGACCTGGCTCGGCAGGCCGCGCGACGCGCGCGGGAGGACCTGCATCCGGCCCACTGGGCGGGGCTGCAACTCACCCTCGCCCACTGCGCCATCGAACTCGATCGTGGCCACGACGCGGAGACCGCCCTGGCCGTCGCCCGGCACGTGACGGACCACATCGGCGGGGTCTTCCTTCCCTGGTACCACCTTTCCCGGGCACTGCTCGCCTTCCACACCGGCCGCTGGGACGACGCCCTGGCGGAAGTCGAGCTCGGGCTCGACTGCGCCGAACCTTTCGGGATGCCCCGTATGCTGCGGGCGATCGCCACGCTGATCGCCGCGCACCGCGGTGAGACGTCCGGCGCGGCCCCGACGGTCGGCAAGGACACGGTGCTCCACCCCGGATCGGTCGCCTGGTTCTTCGAGTACCTGCCGCTGCGCGCCAGTGCCCTGTGGGATGAGGTGCACGGCGACAGCGAAGGCGCCTACGCGCGGCTGGTGGACGGTGTCGAGCACGGCGTCGGTCACCTTCCCGGACCTGTCGTCCTGGGCCTTCTCGCCCCGCACCTCGTCCGGTTGGCACTGGATCAGGGCGACACCGGGCGCGCGCGGCGGTTCGCCCGGGCGGCGCAGCGGCGGGCCGACCACAGCGGTGCCCCGCATCATCTCGGAGATGCCTACCGCTGCCTGGGGCTGCTGGCCCGGGATCCGGATCTGCTCCTGGAAGCGGCCCGCTGTTACCACGACGCCCCCCGCCCCCTCGACGAGGCGCACGCCTGTGTCGACGCGGCCGAGTTGCTGGCGCACCGTCAAAGGGCCCTCGATGCACGGGAGCTCCTCGAACGCGCACTGGGCATCTATGCGCGACAGGGCGCGGTGTGGGACGCGACGCGCGCGGCATCCCGGGTTCGTGCCGCCGCCGCGGACCGGACCAGCCGCAGACGGCGCAACGGCGAGCGTCACGGGTGGAACGCGCTGACCCCCACCGAACGCTCCGTCGCCCACCATGTCGCAGGCGGGTACTCCAACCCCGAGATCGGCGTCCTCATGTCCATCTCGCGACGTACCGTCAGCACCCATGTGTCGCACATACTCAAGAAGCTGGGCATGGCCTCACGGGTGGAACTCGCAACGGAGGTCATCCGTCGGCAGAATTCCCACCGGAGCGATCCGCGAGAGTGACCACGTCTTCCGTTACGGAAGGGGTTTCGCCACGACTGTGGCACGACTGCTCCGGCATCGGCCGGAACTTCGATATCTCCATCAGTTGACGGATGTACCGGCGCCCGCATCATGAAACGCTGCCGCTGTTCTTGCGGTGCGTCACTTCATCTGCCCCATTGTCGGTTGACCTTTTGCCGGTGAGGGCGCAAAGAGACCTGCCACCACAAGAACTCGGCACACCTTGAGGGAAGGTACGATCGTGATTTCCAAGCCGAACAGATGGAGTGCGTCACGCCTGATGGCGGTATGCCTCGCGCTCGCGCTCGCCGTGGCGCTGCCTCTGCTCACTTCCGGAACAGCCCGCGCGGACAGCCCGGGTTCCGTGACGGGGCTGACTCTTCGCACGCAAATGACGCCACCCGACATCTATGGTGACGCGTCTGCCCTGACGTGGAGCGATGACGCTTCGAAGCCTGTCATCGACCAGACTCCGTCCACCGAGAAGTGGGCCCTGGACCCCAGTTCAGACGGCAGCTTCCGTATCCGTAACGAGAAGGACGGGAAGTGCCTCGACTTCTCCGATGACGACAAGCACCACCTCGCTCCGTCAGACTGCGATTCAGGGTCCGAACAGCAGCGCTGGTTCCTTGAGATGTCCGGTCCGATCACGCTCGCGATCCGCAACACCTCCACCAAGGACTGCCTGGATGTCATCAACGAAAACAACGGTGACGGTTCGGAGGTCGGGGCTTACTCCTGCCACAACGGATTGAACCAGAACTGGTATCCCGGCTATATCAACGACGCTCTGCGTAACCTCCTGACGCTGTACTCCCTGAAGCGGTGCGCGGACGGTGACAGCGAACTCACCTGCGACTACAAGCAGGACAGCGCCTCTCAGGCGGCCATCGGGCCGGAAAAGTGCGTGTCTTCCCTGTACGACAACACCGAGGGGGCCGACGCCGAGAAGCCGAGCGTTACCTATAGCGACACCACGGGGTGGACCAACACCGTGGGCGGCTCCGTCACGGTGGCTGCCGAGGTCGGCATCGATGACTTCGTGGTATCGAAGGTCACCACGTCGATCTCGGTCAATTACTCACACTCGTGGATAGGGCAGAAGACCGTGAGCCAGACCTACCCCTTCACCGTGCGGAAGGGCGAGTGGGGCTGGTTGACGCGTGCGCAGCTGATGAAGAAGGTCACCGGCACCTGGACCTTCTCGAAGGGCGACGTTTCGTGGAGCGGGACCGGGACCTCCACCGTTCCGGCCGAGGACGGCACGGACGGCGCGCAGAGCGTCGTCAAGCCGCACTCCTCGCCCACGCCCCCCACCAACTGCCCGAGCAGCTGACGCCGCTCAGGCCCTGCGCCGTTCGATGATGCACCTCTGACCGCCCCCGGTCCGGCCGCGAGCCCGACCGGGGGCGGTCACCGTCGTGCGCAGGGGCGTGCCGTGAGCGGTCCCGTGCCGGACAGGGGCCGCTGTGCCGCAGGTCAGCGGAGGGACCACAGCGCTCTACGGACGTCGCCCAGATTCTTCCTTTTCCCGGAGCAGTGCCGGAATGCCGCTGTCGAGGAGGCGCTGCATCTTCAGGCCCAGGTGCAGGGCCAGTCGGTGGCTGCCGTTCTTCAGGTCCCATCCGGTCCGCTTCTCGACCTGGTTCAGCCGGTAGTACAGCGTCGTTCGGTGGATCATCAGCTGTTCGGAGGCGGCCCGGATGTCCCCGGCGGCGTCCAGGAACACCGCGGCGGTGCGGGCCAACGAATCCGTGCGCCCCTCGTGGTCGAGGGCGGCGATCTCCGGCGGGACGGCGCTCTCCGGCGACTCCACCGCGGCGAGCATGAGCGGGCCGTAGATGCCGGTGTCCCGCCAGGACAGGACCGGCGGCATCTCGGGCAATGCGGCGGCGGCGAACGCGGCCAGTATGGCCTGGCGGAACAGTTCGGGAGCGCGGTCGAGCCGGCCGCTGTTGCTCAGGCCGAAGACGACGTCGGCTTCGGCGGGAGCGTCCTGGTGTGAGCGCAGCCCCCGCCGGACGGCCTCGGCCAGACAGTCCGCCGTGTGCTCGACCTCGTCACGGCCGACGACGAGGATCACGCTGCGGTTGTCGAGGGTGACGCACAGCGCCTGGAACGACGGTGTGTCGGCGAGGAACGGACCGGTCGCTTCCCTGACCGCCGCCGCGACCGCCTCGGGCTGCGCGGCCTCGTCGGCCACGACGACCACGATGGAGTCTTCGGCCTCCAGGACATGCTGGTCCATCAGTTCCCTGGTGGCGTCCGGCGCTCCGTCCGCGTTGCGCAGGAGAGCCGCCAGCAGGAAGCGGTGCCGCTTCTCCACCTCGGACAACTGGTGCGCGCCCTCCCACAGCAGCGCCGCCAGCTGGCCCACGTACGCGCCGACGACCGCGTCGAAACGGTCGGCCCGGTTGTCGATCAGCCACAGGTAGCCCAGCAGCCGCCCGCGGCGACGGATCGGGTAGCACCGCCGGGCTTTGAGGCCGAGCGCGGGGTTGGCGGGTGTCGACAGGGGACCCTCCGCCGTGGCGATGCCGAAGCTGTAGAGGTACTCGGCGACCGGGGCCGACAGTTGCCGGGACAGGATGACGTCGATGCGGATCTTGTCCTCGTCGCCGAAGTGGCGGCTTGAGGCGACGAGGCCGCCGCGTGCGTCGTCCACCACGACCGAGGAATGGATCCGCGCGGCGAGCGAGTCCACGAGCTGCTGAATCTCGCACGGCTGGATCACTACGGCTCCCGCTCGATGAGCTCCATGGCAACGCTGGCTCATCCCAGGATAGCCGCCCGCCATCGCAGGCACCGGGGTGGCGAGAGCTGCTGCGCGACACGCCAGGTGTCGGGGCACCGCTACAAAGCGAGGAAGAGCGGGGGCGAACTTCCTCACCTGGCGGATGCGAGCGCGGGCCGACCGGCCGGAGACTTGGCAGGGCTCGCGCGGTGTGCGCAGCGATGGCCGCGTCCCACCAGCGCAATCCACCCGCGCCCCGGGGACGCCATCGCCGACCACGGCGGCGACGCCACGGGCTGACGCGCCCGCGCACGTCCGGCCCGTCGGCTCGGACGGCCCCATCGAATCAGGACAGAGAGGCTTCATCATGGTCAACATCGCCGAGGTCAAGGCCACGCCCAGCCCGGACCTGCTGACCCCGGACAACGCCGTGATGCTGTTCGTGGACCATCAGCCGCAGATGTTCTTCGGCACCGGCAGCGGTGACCGCACCGCGATCATCAACGCCACCGTCGGCCTGGCTCGGGCAGCCCGTGTCTTCGACGTGCCCGCGGTGCTCACCACCGTCGCCGCGGAGTCGTTCTCCGGCCCGCTGCTGCCCCAGCTCGCCGCGGTCTTCCCCGGCCAGGAGATCATCGACCGCACCACGATGAACGCCTGGGAGGACGGGGCCGTCGTCGAGGCGATCAAGGCCACCGGCCGGAAGAAAATCATCATCTCCGGTCTGTGGACCGAGGTCTGCATCGTCCTGCCGACGCTCTCCGCCCTGGGGCAGGGGTACGAGGTCTACGTGGTGACCGACGCCTCCGGCGGCGTCAGCCCGCAGGCCCACGAGCACGCCGTGCAGCGGATGATCCAGGCCGGTGCGGTGCCGGTCACCTGGATCCAGGTGCTGCTGGAACTCCAGCGCGACTGGGCCCGTACCGAGAGCTACGCCGCCGTCATGGACGTCGTGAAGGAGCACGCCGGCGCCTACGGCCTCGGGGTCGTCTACGCCCAGGCGGTCATCGGCGCCCACGCCGCCGGCTGACCCCACCGCGGTCGCCACCGTTCCGTACCGACGCCGGGTTCCGGCGCGCGCACCCGCCCGCCGCGGCGGCAGCGCGCCGGACCCGGCGGAAACAACCCAATGAACAGCGATCTCGGAGGTGGGCTCATGCCTACGATGCCCGTCGGGGGCCTGCCCCCCGTCGCTACCGGTCACGCCGCGGACGTGGTCGTGCGCAACGCGAAGGTGTACACGGGAGACCCACGGCGACCGGAGGCGAGCGCGGTGGCCATCCGGGCCGGCCGGATCACCGCGGTCGGCGACGACGCCGACGTGGCTCCCCTGATCGGGGCGGGTACCCGCACGGTGGACGCACTGGGCCGCCGGGTGGTGCCCGGGCTGAACGACGCGCATCTGCACGTGATTCGCGGCGGCCTCAACTACGTGCTGGAGCTGCGCTGGGACGGCGTCCCCTCACTGCGCCAGGGCTTGGCGATGCTCCGCGAGCAGGCCGCCCGCACCCCCAAGGGGCAGTGGGTCCGGGTCGTGGGCGGATGGTCCGCCGACCAGTTCGCCGAACGGCGGCTGCCCACGGTCGCCGAGCTCAACGCCGCGGCGCCCGACACCCCGGTGTTCGTCCTGAACCTGTACCAGTCGGCGATACTCAACCGGGCCGCGCTCAAGGCCGCCGGGTACACCAAGACCACCCCCGACCCCGCGGGCGGGCAGATCGTCCGAGGCCACGACGGGGAGCCGACCGGCATGCTGCTGGCCGCGCCGAGCGCGTTGATCCTCTACTCGACCCTCGCCAAGGCCCCCACCCTCCAGGGGGAGGACCGGAAGACCTCCACCCGGCACTTCCTGCGCGAACTGAACCGCTTCGGGCTGACGTCGGCCATCGATGCCGCCGGCGGTTTCCAGAACTTCCCCGACAACTACAGCACGGTCATCGAGCTGGCCGCAGAAGGCCAGTTGTCCCTGCGTATCGCCTACCACCTGTTTCCGCAGACCCTCGGCCAGGAACTGGACGACCTCGAACGCTGGATCGGCATGGTCCGCCCCGGCGAGGGCGACGAGTGGCTCCGGCTCAACGGGGCAGGGGAGAACCTGACCTGGGCCGCCGCCGACTTCGAGAACTTCACCCAACCCCGCCCCGAGCTCTCTGCGGACTACGAGTCCCGGTTCGAGAAGGCAGTGCGGCTCCTGATGGAGAACGGCTGGGGCTTCCGGCTGCACGCCACCTACGACGAGACCATCCGGCGGGACCTCGCGGTCTTCGAGAAACTGGCCGCCGAGGGGCTCTTCCCGGCCGGCAACCGCTGGCTGTTCGACCATGCCGAGACCGTCTCCCGGGACAGCCTGGACCGGATCGCCGCGCTCGGCGGGGCGATGTCGGTGCAGAACCGGATGTCCTTCCAGGGCGAGGACTTCGTACGTCGTTACGGTGCGGGCGCCGCCGCCGAAGCACCGCCGGTGCGGGCCATGCTGGAGCGCGGGCTCACCGTGGGCGCCGGCACCGACGCCACCCGGGTGTCCTCCTACAACCCCTGGGTCTCGCTGCACTGGCTCGTCTCCGGGCGCACCGTCGGCGACCTGACCCTCTACCCGCCGCAGAACCGCCTCGACCGGGAGACCGCCCTGGAGCTGTACACCCGCGGCGGCGCCCGGCTGACCGGGGAGGACGACGTCAAGGGCATGCTCGCGCCGGGCCACTACGGCGACCTGGCGATCCTTTCGGACGACTATTTCAGCGTCCCCGAGCCGGACATCCCCCACATCGAGTCCCTGCTCACCGTGGTCGGCGGCCGGATCGTCCATGCCGCCGCCGAGTACGAGGGCCTGGACGAGCAACTCCCCGCCCTCGCCCCCGACTGGAGCCCGGTCGCGCACTACGGCGGGTACCAGGCCACGGTCAAGCCCAGCATCTCCGGGGCACGCCAGGCCGAACTACTGGGCCAGGCGGTCGCCGAATCGGAGCAGCACCGCCAGTGGCGCGCCCAGCGCGGCTACCTCTCCGAAGCACCCACCGAGATCTTCGATCCCTGCTTCGTGCTGTAGCGGTGCCCCCCTCGCCCCCACCCCGTGCAACCGGTACGTCAGGAGTCAAGTGATGGATGTGGGACTGTTCCTCCTCCGACTGGTCATCGGACTGCTGCTGGCCGGGCACGGTGTGCAGAAGGTGAGTTTTCACCTCGGGGGCCGGGGGCTGGACGGCGGCGCTGCGGAATTCCGCCACGACGGGTTCCGCGGCGGCCGTCTCACCGCGCTCGCCGCAGGCGGGGGCCAGATCGCCGGCGGCCTGCTGCTGGTCGTCGGAGCGCTCACGCCGCTGGCGGTCGCGACGGCGATCGGCGTGATGACGGTCGCGGCAACGGTCAAGCGGCCCAACGGCCTCTGGGTACAGAACGACGGCTACGAGTACCCCCTGGTCCTGGTGACCGCCACCGCCGTTCTCGCCCTCACCGGCCCCGGCGCCTGGTCGGTCGACCACGCCGTCGCGCTGGCCCCCTGGCCCGCGTGGTCAGCGCTCGCCGCGGTCGTGGTGGGCGTGGGCGGCGCCCTGCTCACCAGGGTCCTGCTCACGACCCGGCGACGCTGACCGGATCCCACAGCGCCGCTGCCCGGCTCCGCCGGCGGTGCCCATGACCGGCTCGGCCGCTGCGGCTGTCCGACGTCCGCAACGTCGCTGCCCCCCACAACCCCCAGGCTCCGCAAAGGATGTGACGTACGCAGTGGTGAGGAATCCGATCGCGGGGGTGACGGCGGGGAGCGCCGCACAGCAGCCGCTGGTTCCGACGTTGATGGCCCTGACGGTGGTCAGCGGGCTGGTGGACGCGGTGAGCTATCTGGGCCTGGGGCACGTCTTCACGGCGAACATGACGGGCAATGTCGTCGTCATCGGCTTCGCGCTGGTGGGGGCACCCGGCTTCTCGGTGGTCGGCTCCTCGGTGTCGCTGGCCGCGTTCCTGGCCGGCGCCGTCTGCGCCGGACGCCTGGCCGCGCTCTTCGAAGGGGCCCGGCGGGCGGCCTGGGTCCGCACCGTCCTGCTGACCGAGTCCGTACTGCAAGCCGCGGCCACGGTGATCGCCTTCACCCTCGACGACCGGGGACACTACACGCTGATCGCGGTCATCGCCCTGGCCATGGGCCTGCGCAACGGCACGGTACGCAAGCTCGCCGTGCCCGATATGACCACCACGGTACTGACGCTGACCCTCACCGGGCTGGCCGCCGAGTCCCATCTCGCCGGCGGCAGCAACCCCCGCCTCGCCCGCCGGACCCTCTCCGTGGTCGCCATGCTGGCGGGTGCCACCGTGGGCGCCGCGCTCGTCCTGCACCTGCCCCTGGGCTGGTCCATCCTCCTCAGCTCAGTCCTGGCGGCCGCCACCGCGGCCACCTACCGAGAGCGCGGATGAATCCCCGCCCCAGGGAAGGCTCCTTCCGTTTCCGCTGGTTCACGGGTGCCGAGGCGAGCGACCGGGTACGCGGCGGGACCGGGCGACAGCCGCCCGGTGACGACGGTGACCGGCCCGGTCGCGCCGGCTGCGGAACCGTCCGGCGGCGCATCCGACCGAAACCCGCGACCCGGCCAACGAGCACAAGCCGACGGTTACTTGATCAACAACTTCTGTCAGGACCTCTTACACTCCACCCCATGGGGACCATGAAAACCGCCATCACCGAAGACCTGGCGCCGAAAGGTGTCCTGCGGGCATCGATCAATCTGGGCAATCCCGTGCTGGCGCAGGGCACTTCACAGGCGCCCTCTGGCATCACCGTGGACATCGCGCGGGAGATCGGGGCTCGGCTGGGGGTTCCCGTGGAGTTCGTGTGCTTCGACGCGGCGCGCACGTCGTATGAGGCGATGGCAACGGGCCGGGCGGACATCTGCTTTCTGGCCGTCGAGCCCGCGCGGGAGGCGGAGGTGGCCTTCACCGCGCCGTACGTCGTCATCGAGGGGGTGTACGCCGTACCGCAGGGCTCGCCGTTCCGCACGGCGGCCGAGGTGGACCGGGACGGGGTGCGGATCGGGGTGAAGCGGGGGTCGGCGTACGATCTGTTCCTCTCCCGGACCCTTCAGCACGCGAGCGTGATGCGCGGCGAGGAAGGGGTCGAGATCTTCCGCGCCGAGGGGCTGGAGGTGGCGGCCGGGATCCGGCAGCCGATGACGGCGTATGTGGCCGCACACCCGGATCTGCGGCTGATCGAAGACCGGTTCATGGAGATCCGGCAGGCACTCGGTACGCCGAGGAACCGACGGCCGGAGACCGTCCGGTTCCTGCGGGAGCTCATCGAGGAGTTGAAGGGAAACGGCTTCGTGGCCGACGCGCTCCGGCGCGCCGGGCAGGCCGCGGAGCTCGTGGCTCCGGCGGGGGACCCGGCGGCGGAGTGAACCCGGGTCCGTCCCGGCTCGCGCAGGGCCTTCGGGCGCGCTCCAGGACGTAATTTCCCGGCATGAGCACACTTCAGCAGCGGATCGGGTCGGGTTTCGGGCCCCGGAGCACCACGGACGACGTCCTGCGCGGGATCGATCTCAGCGGCCGGAACGCCCTTGTCACCGGCGGCTCCTCCGGTCTCGGGCTGGAGACGACACGGGCGCTCGCGGGTGCGGGCGCGCGGGTGGTGGTGGGGGCTCGGCGGGTGGTGGCGGCGCGGGAGGCGGTCGCGGGGATCGGCGGGGGCGTGGAGGTCGAAGAGCTGGACCTGGCCGATCTCGAAAGTGTGCGCCGCTTCGCCGAGCGGTTCCTCGCCTCCGGCCGGCCCCTCGACATGGTGATCGCCAACGCCGGGATCATGGCGTGTCCGGAGACCCGGGTCGGACCGGGGTGGGAGGGGCAGTTCGCCACCGACCACCTCGGCCACTTCGCCCTCGTCAACCGCCTCTGGCCCGCCATCGCCGCCGGGGGCGCGCGCGGTGGCGGGGCGGCGGTCGGCAGGGCGCGGGTCGTCGTGGTGTCATCCAACGGACACCAGCTCTCCGACATCCGCTGGGACGATCCGCAGTTCGAACACGGCTACGACAAATGGGCCGCGTACGGGCAGGCGAAAACGGCCAACGCGCTGTTCGCCGTCGGGCTCGACCTCCTGGGCCGGGACGCCGGGGTGCGGGCGTTCTCCGTCCACCCCGGCACCGTCGCCACCCGGCTGACCCGCCATGTGCCCCGCGAGGAGATGGTCGCCGCGGGCTGGATGGACGAACACGGCAACTGGGCTGCCGCGTTCAAGACGCCCGAGCAGGGCGCGGCGACCCAGGTGTGGGCGGCCACCTCACCGGTGCCGGCGGACCTGGGCGGTGCGTACTGCGAGGACTGCGACATCGCCGAGCGCGCGGGTGAAGGGGAGCTTGTCGAGGGGGTGCGCGACTACGCCACGGACCGGGTGGCCGCGGCCCGGCTCTGGCGGCTGTCGGCCGAGCTGACCGGCGTGGACGCCTTCGCCACGCACTGAGCCACGCGCTGAGCCACGCGCTGAGCCATTCGCTTGTGGCTCAGGCCCCGGTCCTCGCGCCCGGAGCGAAAGTCGGACGACAAGGGCGCCCGACCGTGATCGTATGCGCACAGCCGACCGCGACCGAGGAGCCAGCCGATGACCACCGACCACCGCATAGGACCGCCCCACTTCGGCGATGAACGCGAGACCCTGCGGGCCTGCCTGGAATTCCACCGTGCCACGCTCGCCATGAAGTGCGAGGGACTCACCGACGAGGAGCTGCGGCAGCGGTCGATGCCGCCCTCGACACTCTCGCTGCTCGCCCTGGTACGCCATATGGCCGAGGTCGAACGCGCCTGGTTCCGGCGCACGTTCGAGGACCATGACGCGCCGATGGTCTGGTCGGACACCGTCGACTTCCAGGCCGCGTACGACGCGAGCGAGTCGACCCGGGCCGAGGCGTTCACCGCGTGGGAGGCGGAGGTCGAGAACTCCCGCCGGATCGAGCGGGAGGCCGCGTCGCTGGATCTGGTCGGCTATCAGCCCCGCTGGGACGAAGAGGTGTCGCTGCGGATGGTGCTGCTGCACGTCCTGCTGGAGTACGCCCGCCACAACGGCCACGCGGACTTCCTGCGCGAGGGCGTCGACGGGGTCACGGGGGCCTGAGACCTGGGCCGGTCGGCCTGACACCCGGGCCGGTCGGCCTGACACCCGGGCCGGTCCGGCCCGCGCCCTCGTGCGGGTGGCTGCGCCGGTCTTCCGCCCCGCCGGGGCAAGCGGTTTCATGGACGGGACGCTGATCGACTGCGCTCACCGCGCGAGGAGGTCCGAGGTTGTCCCTGCTCTCCCGCCCTCGTCCGTCGCCCCGCCCCGTCGGGTCCGCCGGGTCCTCCCGGTCCCTCACCCCCCTTCGCCTCCCCCGCTGGTCCGCCCGCACCCGCCGCCGGCTGGCCGCCGACACCGCGTTGCTGACCCTCGCGGCCGCGTTCCTCCTCCCGCTGGCCTGGCTGCTGCTCGCTTCGCTCGACAGCGAGCCCACCCTGCGGGTCTCGGTGCCCGGATCACCCACCCTGGACAACTTCGCGGCGGTGTGGACGGACGAGATCACCTTCACCCCGATGCTCAACAGCCTGCTGCTGTGCGGCGGGGCCACCGTGCTGACGGTCGTGTGCGCCGCGCTCGCCGCGTATCCGCTCTCCCGCTTCCGCTCCCGCCTGGTGCGGCCGTATCTGCTGACGGTGCTGTTCACCACCTGTCTGCCGATCACCGCGATCATGGTCCCGGTCTACGGCCTCTTCGTCCAGGTGGACCTGATCGACACCATGGCGGGCACCGCGCTGTTCCTCGCCGCCTCCCAACTCCCCTTCGCCATCTGGCTGATGAAGAACTTCATGGACGGCGTTCCGGTGATCCTGGAGGAGGCCGCCTGGACGGACGGGGCGTCCTGGCTCCAGAGCCTGACCCGGGTGATCCTGCCCCTGATGGGACCGGGCATCACGGTCGTGATGATCTACAGCTTCATCATGATGTGGGGAAACTTCTTCGTCCCCTTCATGCTGCTCCTCTCCCCCGAGCAACTGCCCGCCTCGGTCTCCATCTTCACCTTCTTCGGCAACCACGGGCAGGTGGTCTACGGCCAGCTCGCCGCCTTCTCCCTCCTCTACTCCACCCCGGTGGTGCTGCTGTACGTACTGATCGCCCGGCGGCTGGGCGGCGGCTTCGCGCTGGGCGGCGCCGTCAAGGGATGAGAGGGATGAGGGGGACGCGGGGTCAGCTCTCCGCCCCGGAGGGCACCCGATCGAAGCGGAAGACCTGCCCCGATTCGCCCTTCTGACAGGGAAGTTGGACCACATGGGCCCAGGGGTCCTCGGCGCCGCCGGGCAGCGTCAGACAGTAGTCGGTGTGGACCGGGCGCAGCCGGAAACCCCTGGCGGGCCGGTCGACGGGCTCCAGGCGGAACGGCTCGCCCGAGCCCCGGGACGCGCAGAAGTCGTCGACGAGAAAGGCTCCCTGGACCTTTCGCCGAGCGACGATGCCCGAGCAGCCGGGGCCGTTTTCGGGGTGGCGGGTGGCGATCTGCCAGTATCCGCCGTCCAGCCGCTCGAGGGAGAAGGCGGGGAAGACGTCCTCGCACGGAACCTGATAGACCCAGGCGGTGCGCTCGCCCTCGCGCTCGGAGAGACACAGCGAGGAGTGGACGGCCCGGATGCGGTACGTCCCGGGGGCGGGCGCGGGCAGCGCGGCGCCGGAGGTCGAGGCCGCTCCAGGGCCCGGCTCCTGCCGTACGCTCTGCTGCCTCTTCTCCGCCGCCGGTCCGTGGTGGGCGCCCCGGGTGCTGACCGCGATGGCCACGGCGGTGGCGGTCAGTGCCAGGACGGAGAGCAGGATCACCGCGCGCGAGCGGCGTAAGGACGACAGGGCGAACAGGCCCTCAGGCGTCGGGGGAGGTTCCGGCGGGGTGGCGTCCTCGTCGGTCGCCGGGAAACGGACCACCACCGGGAAGCGGACCGGGGCCATGGCGGCGGTGACGGCTCCGCCCTGGGCGGCGGTGGCAGGACCGGCGCCGGCGCAGGGCGCGGTACGGGCCGCCAGGTCCTGACGGACCGACAGCCAGACGGTGAGCTCGGCGGGCCCGACCCCGCAGGCCCGGACGAACGCGGCCACCAGCTCCTCAGGCGGCAGTGTGGCGCGCCCGAGCATGTTGGCGATCGTGCTGCGCGGCAGGACGTCCCCGGCCGCGTCGGCGCGCACCGCCAACTCCCGGTGGGTCAGGCGCGACCAGTCCTTGAGCGCCCGCATCCGGGCGATGAACTCCTCGGGGCTCCGGGCGTGTTGTGGATCCGGAGCGCTGACGACCTCGGCCATTTGTGGTTCTCCCCCGCCGGTGTGTCCCGGCGCTGTCCGGGACAGGTCCGGGTCGTGTCCCGGACACGGGGACAGCCTTGTTTACCCACACCGATTGTTCAAGGGTGAACTTCGTCGAGGGGTGAAAAAGGCACGGCGGCCGTGACCTTCCACGGGGGGGGGACGGTCACGGCCGCCGTCACACGTCGGAGGGAACGGCCGGACGCGGGTGGACCGGAGGGGCTCAGAAGACCGACTCGGCCTCGTCCATACGGTCCACCGGAACGGTCTTCAGCGCGGTGACCGCGTTGGCGATCGGCACCATGGCGATGTCCGTGCCGCGCAGCGCCGTCATCATGCCGAAGTCGCCGCGGTGCGCGGCCTCGACGGCGTGCCAGCCGAAGCGGGTGGCGAGCACCCGGTCGTACGCGGTGGGGGTGCCGCCGCGCTGCACATGGCCGAGGATCACCGGGCGGGCCTCCTTGCCGAGGCGCCGCTCCAGCTCGGCCGCCAGGCGGTTGCCGATTCCGGCGAACCGCTCGTGGCCGTACTGGTCGATCTCGCCCTTCTGGTACTCCATGGAGCCCTCGGCGGGGTGCGCGCCCTCGGCCACGCAGATGACCGCGAACTTCTTGCCGCGCGAGAAGCGCTCCTCGACCATCTTCACCAGGGCGTCGACCTCGAAGGGCCGCTCCGGCAGACAGATGCCGTGGGCGCCGCCGGCCATCCCGGACTCCAGGGCGATCCAGCCCGCGTGCCGTCCCATGACCTCGACGACCATGACCCGCTGATGCGATTCGGCGGTGGTCTTCAGCCGGTCCATGGCCTCGGTGGCGACGCCGACGGCGGTGTCGAAACCGAAGGTGCGGTCGGTGGAGGAGATGTCGTTGTCGATGGTCTTGGGGACGCCGACGATGGGCAGCCCCGCGTCCGAGAGCATCCGGGCGGCGGTCAGGGTACCCTCGCCGCCGATCGGGATCAGCACGTCGATGCCGTAGTCGCGGGCGTGGTCCTTGGAGGTCTCGCACGCCTCGCGCAGCCGGGCCCGCTCCAGCCGGGAGGAGCCGAGGATGGTGCCCCCGCGGGAGAGGATGCCGGCGACGTCGTCGAGGTCCAGCTTGCGGTGGCGGCCGTCGAGGAGGCCGCGGAAGCCGTCCTCGAACCCGATCACCTCGTCACCGTGGCCGGCCACCGCGCGATGGACGACCGACCGGATCACAGCGTTGAGGCCGGGGCAGTCGCCGCCTGCGGTGAGAACTCCGATGCGCATCGTGCTGTGTCTCCTGCTCCCTACGGGTAGATGTGAGCCAGTCCGATTGTTTCATGGGCTCGGTGGTGCTGTATCCCTCACACTGGCGAGCGTCTTAATCACGGCCGCAGGTATTGTCAAGAGGACTGGGCCATACAATGTGGCCAATTTGCGCCTGAAAGACGCAGACCGAGACAAACCCTGAGGAATGCCGAGGGAACGGAGATCACGCGTGACGCGCAGCGTGTACGTGACCGGGATCGAACGTGGCGACGGACGCCAGGTGGTCGAGCTGGGAGTCATGGAGCTCCTGACCCGCCATGTCGACCGGGTCGGGGTGTTCCGGCCCCTGGTCCACGACGACCCGGACCGCCTCTTCGACCTGCTGCGGGCCCGCTACCGGCTGAGCCAGTCCCCCGCGTCCGCCCTCGGCATGACCTACGAGGAGGCGGCCGCCCTCCAGGCCGAGCGTGGCTCCGACGAGCTGGTCTCCCGGCTGGTCGGCCGGTTCCACGAGGTGGCCCGGGAGTACGAGTACGTCCTGGTGCTGGGCAGCGACTACGCGGCCACCAGCCTCCCCGACGAGCTGGGGCTCAACGCGCGGCTGGCCAATGAGTTCGGGGCCTCGGTGATCGCCGTCGTGGGCGGGCAGAACCAGACCGCGGAGTCGGTCGGCGCCGAGGCGAAAAACGCCTACCGGGCCTATGAGGCACAGGGCTGCGACGTGGTCTCCGTGGTGGTCAACCGGGTCGCCGCCGAGGACCGCGCGGCCATCGCCGAGCGGCTGGGCTCCCGGCTGCCGGTCCCCTGCTACGCGCTGCCCGAGGACGCCGCGCTGTCGGCGCCCACCGTCACACAGATCGTCCGCACCCTGGGCGCCGAGGTGCTGCTCGGCGATCACGCCGGACTCTCGAGGGACGTACGGGACTTCGTCTTCGGCGGCGCGATGCTGCCCAGCTTCCTGCCCGCGCTCACCGAGGGCTGTCTGGTGGTGACGCCCGGGGACCGCGCCGATCTGATCGTGGGCGCGCTGGCCGCCCACAGCGCGGGCGCCCCGGCCATCGCCGGAGTGCTGCTCACCCTGGACGAGCGGCCGGGCCCGGACATCCTGGCGCTCGCCTCACGGCTGGCCCCGGGCACCCCGGTGGCGTCGGTGGCGGGCGGGTCCTTCCCGACCGCGGCCGAGCTGTTCGCGATCGAGGGAAAGCTCAACGCGGGCGCGCCGCGCAAGGCGGAGACCGCGCTCGGCCTCTTCGAGCGGCATGTGGACACCGCGGCGCTCACCGAGCGGATCTCGGTGGCCCGCTCCGGCCGGGTCACCCCGATGATGTTCGAGCACGAGCTGATCGAGCGCTCCCGCTCGCACCGCCGCCGGGTCGTCCTCCCCGAGGGCACCGAGGAGCGGGTGCTGCGGGCGGCCGATGTGCTGCTGCGCCGGGATGTGTGCGACCTCACCCTGCTCGGCGAGGAGGACACGGTCCGCAAGCGCGCCGCCGAGCTGGGCATCCAGCTCGCGGACGCCGATGTGGTCGATCCGCAGACCTCCCCGCTGCGGGAGCGCTTCGCCGAGAGCTACGCCGGGCTGCGCGCCCACAAGGGCGTCTCCTACGAGCTGGCGTACGACGTGGTGGCCGATGTCTCCTACTTCGGCACTCTGATGGTCCAGGAGGGGCTGGCCGACGGGATGGTCTCCGGCGCGGTGCACTCCACCGCCGCCACCATCCGGCCCGCCTTCGAGATCATCAAGACCGCGCCGGGCGCCCACATCGTCTCGTCGGTGTTCTTCATGTGCCTGGCCGACCGGGTGCTGGTGTACGGCGACTGCGCGGTCAACCCGGACCCCGACGCCGAGCAGCTCGCGGACATCGCCATCCAGTCGGCCACCACCGCCGCCCAGTTCGGGGTGGAGCCGAGGATCGCGATGCTGTCGTACTCCACCGGCACCTCCGGCACCGGCGCGGATGTGGACAAGGTCCGCAAGGCCACCGAGCTGGTCCGGGAACGCCGCCCCGACCTGCTGGTCGAGGGCCCCATCCAGTACGACGCCGCGGTGGACGCGTCGGTGGCGGCGACCAAGCTGCCCGACTCGGAGGTGGCGGGCAAGGCCACCGTGCTGATCTTCCCGGACCTGAACACCGGCAACAACACCTACAAGGCCGTCCAGCGCTCGGCGGGCGCGGTCGCGGTCGGCCCGGTGCTCCAGGGTCTGCGCAAGCCGGTGAACGACCTGTCCCGCGGCGCACTCGTCCAGGACATCGTCAACACCGTCTCCATCACCGCCATCCAGGCCCAGTCCCCGACACAGAAGGTGCAGTCCGCGTGAACGGCTCCCGCGTCCTCGTCCTCAACTCCGGCTCCTCGTCGGTCAAGTACCAGCTGCTGGACATGGCCGACGGCACCCGGCTCGCCTCCGGCATCGTGGAACGGATCGGGGAGGGCCCGGTCGCCGACCACGCGGCGGCCCTCAAGCAGGTCGCCGACGAGCTGGCCCGGCAGGGCCTGGGCCTGGACTCACCGGAGCTGGCGGCGGTCGGCCACCGGGTGGTGCACGGCGGCACCCGGTTCACCGAGCCCGCGCTGATCACCGACGACGTGGTCGAGGAGATCGAGAAGCTGATCCCGCTGGCCCCGCTGCACAACCCGGCCAATGTCACCGGGATCAAGGTGGCCCGGGAGCTGCGCCCGGATCTGCCGCAGGTCGCGGTGTTCGACACGGCGTTCCACTCGACGATGCCGGAGTCCGCCGCGCGCTACGCGATCGACGTGGACACCGCCGACCGGTTCGGGGTGCGCCGCTACGGCTTCCACGGCACCTCGCACGCGTATGTCTCCCGCGCCACCGCGGCCCTGCTGGACCGGCCCGTCTCCGAGGTCAACACGATCGTGCTGCACCTGGGCAACGGGGCCAGCGCCTCGGCCGTGCGCGGCGGGGTGTGCGTGGACACCTCGATGGGGCTCACCCCGCTCGAGGGCCTGGTGATGGGGACCCGCTCGGGCGATCTGGACGCGGCGGCGATCTTCCATCTGACGCGGGTGGGCGGGATGTCCATCGACGAGATCGACACCCTGCTCAACAAGCGCAGCGGGCTGCTCGGGCTGTGCGGGGACAACGACATGCGTGAGATCGGCCGCCGGATGGGCGAGGGCGATCCGGACGCGCAGCTCGCCTTCGACATCTACATCCACCGGCTGCGGAAGTATGTGGGCGCGTACACCGCGGTACTCGGGCGGGTGGACGCCATCGCCTTCACCGCGGGCGTGGGGGAGAACTCCGCGGCGGTCCGGGAGGCGGCGATGCGCGGGCTCACCGCGTTCGGTGTCGAGGTGGACGCGGTGCGCAACGCGCTGCGCGGCTCCGGGGCACGGCTGATCTCCGCCGAGTCCAGCCGGGTCGCGGTGGCCGTGGTGCCCACCGATGAAGAGCTGGAGATCGCCAGCCAGACGTTCGACCTGGTCGGCGACTAGGTCCCAGTCCTAGCTGTCGATTTGTTGCCCGTCCTTCTCCGGCCTGAAATATTCCGCTCCGAAACAAACCGATAGGATCAGCCTCATGCGCCGTTCCAAAATCGTCTGCACCCTGGGCCCCGCCGTCGACTCCTACGATCAGCTGAAGTCACTCATCGAGGCCGGGATGAACGTGGCCCGATTCAATATGAGCCACGGGAGCCACGCGGAGCACGAGGAGCGGTACCACCGCGTCCGCAAGGCGTCCGAGGAGACCGGGCACGCGGTGGGGGTGCTGGCCGACCTCCAGGGCCCCAAGATCCGTCTGGAGACCTTCGCCGACGGCCCGGTGGAGCTGGTCCGCGGCGATGAGTTCATCATCACCACCGAGGACGTCCCCGGTGACCGGACCATCTGCGGCACCACCTACAAGGGGCTGCCGGGCGATGTCTCCAAGGGCGACCAGGTCCTGATCAACGACGGCAATGTGGAGCTGCGGGTCACCGCGGTCGAGGGCCCGCGGGTGCGCACCATCGTGATCGAGGGCGGGGTGATCTCCGACCACAAGGGGATCAACCTGCCGGGCGCGGCGGTCAACGTCCCGGCACTGTCCGAGAAGGACATCGAGGACCTGAGGTTCGCCCTGGGCATGGGGTGCGACATGGTCGCGCTGTCCTTCGTCCGGGACGCGGCCGACGTCCGCGATGTGCACCGGGTCATGGACGAGGTCGGCCGCCGGGTGCCGGTGATCGCCAAGGTCGAGAAGCCGCAGGCGGTCGCCAACATGGACGACGTCGTCGCGGCCTTCGACGGGGTGATGGTGGCCCGCGGTGACCTGGCGGTGGAATACCCGCTGGAGAAGGTCCCGATGGTGCAGAAGCGGCTGATCGAGCTGTGCCGCCGGAACGCCAAGCCGGTGATCGTGGCGACGCAGATGATGGAATCGATGATCACCAACTCCCGTCCCACCCGCGCCGAGGCGTCCGATGTCGCCAACGCGATCCTGGACGGCGCGGACGCGGTGATGCTCTCCGCCGAGTCCTCGGTCGGCTCGTATCCGATCGAGACCGTCAAGACGATGTCGCGGATCGTCCAGGCCGCCGAGCAGGAGCTGCTCTCCCGTGGCCTCCAGCCGCTGGTGCCGGGCAAGAAGCCCCGCACGCAGGGTGGTTCGGTGGCCCGCGCGGCCTGCGAGATCGCCGACTTCCTGGGCGCCAAGTCGCTGGTGGCGTTCACCAAGTCCGGTGACACCGCGCGGCGGCTGTCCCGCTACCGCGCCCAGCAGCCGATCCTGGCCTTCACCACCGACGCCGCCACCCGCAACCAGCTCACGCTGAGCTGGGGCGTGGAGTCCTTCGTGGTGCCCTACGTCGAGAACACCGACGCGATGGTGGACCTGGTCGACGCCGAACTGCTGAAGCTGGGCCGCTACTCCGCGGGCGACACCATGATCATCACCGCGGGTTCGCCCCCCGGTGTCCCCGGCACCACCAACATGGTGCGGGTGCACCACCAGGGCGGCGAGGTCAAGTAACGCCCCTCCCCCGCATATCGCGCGCGGCCGGACTCCTTCGGGGTCCGGCCGCTGCCGTACGGGAGGAGCTCAGCTCATGGCCCAGACATAGCGGTCGTCGTCGAACGCCCGCCCCGCCCCCGGGCCTTCCGCGAACAGCCCGGCGACCACCGCCCCGTCCACCGTCCGGGCGCCGTCGGTCAGCCGGACCCGGGCCCCGGCTTCGTCCATTACCTCAATGGCCTTGCCCGGCAGCACCTGGCCGGGACGGTGCTGGATGGCGAGGGCGATGGCGGCCTCCAGGGCGTCATCGGTGATGGAGACACCGTGGTGGCGCTCGTACTCGGGGCGCAGCAGCCGGAGGATGGCCATCATGTCGGCCACGGACGGCTCGTCCACCGGGACCGGCTGGAAGAACGTCTCCAGCGCGGGCCGCTGCGCGGCCGGTTCGACGACCGCGATCACCCGCGCCCCGGACTCCCGCAGCGCCGACAGCGTCTCGGAGCCCTCGCCCAGCTCCGCGTCGTCGAGGAAGAGCACCGTGCTCGCCGGTTCGCGCAGCCGCTCCAGCGCCGTGCCCACCCGCTGGGGGTCGACGGCGCACAGCCGCACCCCGGACAGCCCCGCCGGTGCCGCACCACTCGCCAGCCGCTGGGCCAGCCCCATGACGATCGCGGTCCGGCCCACGCCCGGCTCCCCCACCAGCAGGGCGCTGTTGCGGGACTTGCGCATCAGGACCTGCATCACCCGCTGGATCTCCCGCTCGCGCCCGGCCACCGGATCCAGCTGTGACCTTCGCGCGGCCTGGGTCAGATCGCGCAGCGCGGTGGGCTCGGGCCGCTCCGCCTCCGGCGGCGGAGCGCTGAGGAGCTGGACGACGCGGTCGCGGAGCGTCCTGCCGCCGTCCTCGCCGAGGACGGCGGTGAGGATCTGGACGGCCACCCCCTCGCCCGCCCGCACCAGACCCAGCAGCAGATGCTCCGGGCCGACATGGTCATGGCCGAGGGTGAGGGCCTCGCGCAGAGAGAGCTCCAGCACCTTCTTGGCGCGCGGGGTGAACGGGATATGCCCGGTCGGCGCCTGGGTGCCGGGCCCGACGATCTCCACCACCCGGGCGTGCACCACCTCCCGCGAGACCGCCAGGCTCTCCAGGACCTGGGCGGCGACACCTCCGGCCGCGAACAGGCCGAGCAGCAGATGCTCGGTGTCGATGGACGTGTGCCTGAGCCCGCGCGCGTCCTCCTGCGCGGACACCACGGCCCGGCGGGCCCGGTCGGTGTAACGCTCGAACTGGTAGCCGCTGGTGGCGGCGGAGGCGGGCGCCGACGACGATCCACCGGCGCGCACACAGCGGCGCAGCCCCTCCGTATCGGCCCCCAGCGACCGCAGCGCCTGCGCCCCGGTCGCTTCGCCCTCCCGCATCAGCCCGAGCAGAAGGTGCTCGGTGCCGATGTAGTTGTGGCCGAGCTGGAGGGATTCGCGCAGGGACAGCTCCAGCACCTTCTTGGCGCGCGGAGTGAACGGGATATGGCCGGTGGGCGTCACCGTGCCGGGCGGCACGGCCCGCTCCACCTGCCAGCGCAGGGCGTCCCGGTCGATCCCGGCGGCCTCCAGGGCCCGGGTGCCCGGGGTTCCGGTCTCGGCGATCAGACCGAGCAGGATGTGCTCGGTGCCGATGGACGTGTGCTTGAGCCGCCTGGCCTCCTCCTGGGCCATGACCACGGCGCGCCGCGCCCCGTCGGTGAACCGCTCGAACATCAACTCACCTCGCGGAGCAGGGCGGACAGATCGCTCAGGGCCCGTTTGGTGTGCGGATGGTCCGTGCCGAGGATCCGCTCGCGGTCGGCGGCCAGTTCGCGTAAGCGCGCCGCCGCCTCGTCCGGCTCCCCGGCCCGCGCCAGGTTGTGGGCCAGCACATGGCGGGTGCGCAGGGTGTGGACGTCGTCGGGGCCGAGCACCCGCCGCCGGTCGATCAGCAGCAGCCGCAGCAACCTGATGGCCTCCGGACGCCGCCCGGACTCGCCCAGGTTGACGGCGAGGAACTGGCGGCTGCGCAGGGTGTCCGGATGGTCGGCGCCGAGCACCGTCGTCTGAAGGGCGTGGATCTCCCGCAGCGTCCCGGCCGACTCCGCCGGGGCTCCGGCCCCGCCGAGGCTGTGCGCGAGCCACTGACGGCTGCGCAGCGTCTCCTCGTGGTCGGCGCCCAACAGGTCCTGCTGCTCCGCCAGAAGGGCGCTGAAGCCCTCTGCCGCCTCCTGGTACCGCCCGGCCTCGCACAGCGCCACGGCCGCCGTGTGGCGAGCCCGCCGGGCGCGCTCGGCGGTGCGGCCGTGGGCGCGGTTGCGGCCGAGGGCGAGCAGCGCCGCGTTCCGGCTGCCGCGCTGGAGCGGCTCGGGGAGCCCTTCGGCCCGCATGATGTGCTGGAGCCGCAGATACAGCTCCTCGATGCTGAGCAGCGCGGGACCGTCGGCCACCCCCTCGCGCAGCAGCCGGAGCAGCCGGCCGGTGAACGCCGTCTTGTCCTCGCCCTCCAGCACCAGGGACACCTCGTTGTCCGGGGACGAGGCCATCACATAGGTGCCCGCGACCTCGATCTGCCCCGCGACGACGGCCTGCGGGGCGGCCATGGTGCCGCTGAGCGCCCGGCCGGAGAAGCAGTTGTCGAGGATGATGACCTTGGAGGCGGCCGGGCTGTCGAGCACTACGTCGCGCAGCTTGCCGTACTCCAGCGAGTCGAACTCGGGGTCGGCCCACTCGCTGTCGGTCAGCGACAGATAGAGCTCATGGCGCTTGGCCCCGATCAGACCGTGGCCGACGTAGTACACCAGCAGCAGATCCTCCGCCGCGCGCGCCGCCGTCCGCAGAGCGCGCCCGACCTGCTTGATGTCGCCGACGTCCAGCAGCGTCGTGCAGTGCTCCGGAAGGACCGCGCCGTAGGCGGTGTCGGTCAGGGTGGCGGCCAGGTCCGCCACCGTGCGCCGCACCACCGTCAGATCGGGCAGCTCAGGATCGGTGTACCGGCTGGTGCCGATCAGGACCGCCCGGGAGCGCTCGGGGTCCGGCAACCGCACGGGCTACCCTCGCTCTTCGCGCAGCGCCTGGCGGAGGATCTCCTCCACCGCGGCCTTGCTCACATGCTTCGCCTCGATGTCGATATGACGGCCGTCGGGGGCATGGACGGTGATCCGGACCTCCGACCTCCGGGGGTGGTTCAGCCACGCGCGCACCGCCCCCGCCAGCACCGGGAGAAGACCGCCCGCGCCGACCGACACCACCAGCAATTCGCCGAGCGTGCCCATCTGACCGGGCGCCGGGGGCGACGATGTGGGCCGCACCCGCCCGGCAAGACGTGGTTCACCCCGCAGCCAGTCGGCGAGCGATTCCAGCCCCGCGCCCGGCTGCGCGCCGGCCACCGACATCCAGCTTTCCACCCGCTGCCCCCCGCTTCCCCCGACGTACTCCCGAGCGACAGGGAGCGCGTTCGTTCGGACACTCCCGGTAATCATAGGCCCGCGTACGCACGAATACGCCCGTGAGCACCAATTCGCAACGGAGTTGGTGCCCACGGGCGTTCCCTCCCGAAAGAGGGTTTTCGCGGCTCCCGAACGGGCCTGTGTGATCGCGGGGTCAGCCCCCGGTCTTGTACAGGTGCATCCCCGGCACCGTCAGATCGCCGCCGAACTGGCCGGCCTGCGTGACGGTGACCTTGGTGAAGAAGACCTCCGGGAGGTTCAGCGGCGGCGGGCTCTTCGGGCTGAAGGTGATCGGGATGATCCCCAGCAGATTGCCCGACAGCTCCTCGGTGTACATCGTCACCGTGCCGTTGCGGATGGTCGAGGTGGAGCCCTCGCGCGCCGCCACATGCGTGGTGGTGCCGCCGGGTCCGACGACCGTCTGGTGCAGGTCCTTGATGTCCACGCCCGAGGCGGTGAACTTGAGGACCTTCTTGACCTTGCCGCCGTACGTCTTGACCTCCACGATCCCCTTGTAGTCCAGGCCGTGCAGGCTCAGCAGACTGCTCTTGAGGGTCCAGGGGTCGTCGGGCAGCAGACTGGACGTCGGGTCGGTCTTGGCGTTCTTGTACGCGTCGGCGTCGAACTCCGGGCAGGGGAAGGCATCCTTGCCGTCCTCGCCGTCCTTGCCGCCGGACTCCGAGGCGGACGCAGAGGGCTTGGACGTGGCCTTGTCGGCCGCGTCCTTGGTGTCCTCGGCCGTCTCCTTCGCCTTGTCGACGGTGTCCTTGGCCCCGTCGCCGACCTTGTCCACCGTGTCCTTGACCGGGTCGGCGGGCTTCTCGGACGACGGTGACGCGGACGGAGTGGGCTTGCTGGACTCCGACGGGCTCGGCGAAGCGCTCGGCTCCTTCGACTCCTCGTCGTCCGGCGTGAAGATGTCCCTCAGCTTGTCCCCGACGCCCAGCGGGTCCAGCGGATTCGTGGACTCGGACTCCGAGGGGCTCGGCGTGGCGCTCGGCTCCGCGGACTCCTTGTCGTCCGCCGCGTCGGAGGAGGAACCGGACGGGGACTGCTCGGGCGTGGGCGTGCTCGTCGACGGGCTCGACGAGGGGTCCGGCTTCTCGGCCGGGGTGCCTCCCTCGGAGCCGGAGGTGTCCCCGGAACCCTTGGGGTCCTTGGACTCCGCCGAATCCTTCGAGTCCGCCGTGTCCTTGGCGTCCTTGTCGGCCTCGTCGGGCTGGGACACACACGGCCCGGCCTTGTAACGGTCCTCGGGCCGGGGGCTCGCCGAGGCGAGCTGGGGGGTCAGCCCCATGCCCATGAGCACGGCGGTGGGCATGGCGGCCAGCGCTATGGCCTTGCCCGCGGGCACCTGAAGGCGCGTGAGCATCGACTTCCTGGGTGCCGCGTGGCGCGGTCCCGTTCTGGCCCGGCGCGCGTTCGCGCCCTCCGGCTGCTCCTCGTCACCCCGCACGGTGCCTCCCATCGGTGGATTCCTGGTCCGGCGCGGACCCGCTGCCGGCCGGTTCCGGCACGCCGTCACCGTCCTCGTCGTCCCCCGGCGCGGCATTCGACCCCTTGGCCGGCTGCGCCGAGGGAGTCTCGCCCGGTGCCCAGGCGACGCTCATCCCGCCGCCGAACAGCGCGAGCAGGAATCCCATCAAGAAGCCGCCGATGTTGGAGACGGGCAGCGACACCAGGGCGAGCAGGATCGAGGCGGCTCCGGCGAACACCCGTACGGCAGGCTGGAACCACATGGTCAGGCCCAGGATCACCAACAGCACACCGATGATCAGCGACGCGGATCCGGCGGTGGTGGACAGGTTGATGGTGAACCCGCCCGCGCTGAAGTTGTTGTACGGGAAATACATGATCGGCAGCCCGGCCAGCATGGTCAGCAGCCCCGCCCAGAACGGGCGCTGCCAGCGAAATGCCCGGAAGGACCTCCGCAGGTCGATACGGTCACGCGCCCCCGGCGACTCGGCACTCATTGAAAACAGCTCCCTGGGGCCGGCGATCGGTGCGATCGCGGTGTTGTACAGCGGTACTCGTTGCGCGGCACCTCCGCGCTGCTGGGCGATGCCGGGTGAGGGGCAGCGTCGCGGCCCCCCACCCCCAGCTCAGCGCGTCAGAAGCACTCGTTCTTACCCTTGCTGACCTTCATCGAAAGGCCGGAGAGCTTGAACGTGCCCGCGCTGGTCGCCCAGGCGGTCTGCTTCACATCGGTGAGCGTGGCCGAGTCGGCCTCCTGGGCGAAGGAACCAGGCAGGGCCTTGTCGCCCTCCTTGATACCCGGGCCCTTGGTCGAATCGCCCGCCGCGACACCGATGTTGATCCCGCGGAACGTCGCATCCGCGTCCAGCTGGTCGAGGTCGATGAAGAGGTTCTTCGCCTCGACCTGCTTGCCGCCGTTGCCGGCCGACAGCTTCAGCGACACATCGCCGAAGACCGGGACCGGGATCACGACGGACTGGCACAGGCCCTTGATCTTGGCGTTCTTGAACGCCGAGACCGCGACCGGGATGGTCTTCCCGCCGTGCTGTGTGTCAAGGGCGCCGTACTGGACGAAGCCCTTACCGTCGAGCTGGTCGGCCGTGACCTTGAACTGCTGGCCGGACACGTTGAACGAAGCCGCGAGCGCACCCTGGGACAGGGCGACGCCGATCGCGGCCGTCGCAGCAACGCTCGGCACCATGACAACGGCGAACCGCTTCCATCTGGTCCCGCCACGAGCCAGAGACTCCATGACTTTCCTCCTTCTCGGACGTACATCTCCGGCCGGGGCCGAACCCCGGACCTGGGATGGGAGAAGTGCTACGTCCTCGGGAAGGAGAGCGCCCACGTCACACAGGCACTTACCGCACCCGCAAACACCGGCGATCACCCCCGAGCGACAACCACTGGCCACGCTTCTCGCGCAACCTCCTGGACAGGCTCTGCCTGTTGGGGCAGAGACCCCCCTGTCCAAGGCCGACGCCACTGCCGCCGACCCACTCGGTGGGGACCCAACCACGCCGCTGCGCCGACCGGATGCCGGGCTACGGGGGATGGACCGAGCTTGGCCGATCGTGGTCCATTCGGAGCGCGGGCACAAGGGGTTCGTTACTAGCGAGTAACGGACGGATAACCGTCGAGCTGCCGGACGGTCGCGGCCGGGCACACACGGTCGCCGTCAAGTGACCGGAAAGAGAGGGAGATTTACACCAAGACCGGACAAAGCACGGGGGTGCATTTACTGGCAGTAACAGCGACCGCGATTACCAAGTTTTGGTAAAGAGCGGTCGCTGTTTTGTTTGAGGAGCCCGAGGTCAGAACAGCACGCGCGCCAACGCACTACGCGCAGTGACCACTCGGGGGTCCTCACCTCCGATCACCTCGAAGAGACCGAGGAGATGGACCCGCGCCTTCTCCCGGTCCTCACCCACCGTCTTGCGCACCGCCTCCACCAAGCGCCCGAAGGCGTCCTCCACATGACCGCCCACCAGATCGAGATCGGCCGCGGCGATCTGCGCGGAGACATCCGCGGGGCTGTCCGCGGCCGCCTTGCGCACGGTCTGCGCGTCGACTCCCTGAACCCGCTCCAGCAACTCCGCCTGCGCCAGGCCCAGCTTGGCCTCGGCGTTGGCGGGGTCGTCCGAGAGCACATTGCGGTACGCCTGGACGGCACCGCCCAGATCCCCCGCGTCCAGCGCCTCATGGGCCGCGGCGAGCGCGGCGTCGTACGGCGTGGCGGGCTGCTGCGGAGCGGCCTGCTCGGCCTCCCCGGCCCCTTCGCCGCCTTCAACAGGTGTACCCACAATGCCGAACTGCTGCTCCGCGGCCTGGATCAGCTGGTCCAGCACCTGGCGGATCTGCGCCTCCGGCGCGGCCCCCTGGAAGAGCGGCACCGGCTGGCCCGCGATCACCGCGAAGACCGCGGGAATGCCCTGGACACCGAACTGCTGGAACAGCATCTGGTTGGCATCGACGTCGATCTTGGCGAGAACGAAACGCCCCGCATACTCCCCGGCCAGCCGCTCCAGGATCGGGCCGAGCTGCTTGCACGGCTCGCACCACTCGGCCCAGAAGTCGATGACGACCGGCACCTCGGTGGAGCGCTGGAGGACGTCCTGCTGAAAACCCGCCTCGTCGACATCGAAGACCAGACGGCCGGGCGCGGGGCCGCCCCCGGTGCGGGCCGCCTCGGCCCGCGCCTTCTCCGCCTTCTGCTTCGCTTCTCCGGCCGCCTTCACCGCGGCGAGGTCGACCACTCCACTCATGGACATGTTCCGTGGCTGCATGGTCCTATCCTCCCCTCTTCACGCGGTGAATGGAAAAGCGCATCAACCGGCCCCCCGACCGGCCCGCCGGCTCCCCAACCGGCGCTCATGGTCATCGCTTTTACGCTACGAGCCGTAGCGTAATCGCACGGAACGGCCGCGTCACCCCCGCCCCCCTCTCTCACACCCCCGATTCCTGGTGATCTCTCTCACCAGGCCTTCCGCCGCCACCAGTGGGTAGGGTCGCGGACATGAGCACGCCCGCACGCCGCGCCGGGCGCCCCCGCAGCGCCGAGGCCGACCGCGCGATCCTCGGCGCCACCCGTGCCGCGCTGGTCGAGCTCGGCTGGGGAAAGCTGACGATGGGCGATGTGGCGGCGCGCGCGGGAGTGGCGAAGACCACCCTCTACCGCCGCTGGGCGGGGAAGAACGAGCTGGTCGTGGACGCGGTGGCAGCCGTCTTCGACGAACATCTGGAGGCGGCCGACCACGGCAGTCTGCGGGCCGACATCGAGGATGTGGTGGTGCGGTTCGCCACCCTGCTGGAGCGCCCCGAGACCAAGACGGCGCTGATGGCCGTGGTCTCCGAGGCCACCCATGACGAGGCGCTGGGTGCCCGGGTGCGCGCGGCCATCGTGGACCGGCAGAAGCGGCTGGTGCTGATCGGCCGGGAGCGGGCCCAGCTGCGCGGCGAACTGCCGCGGGAGGCGGACCCGGCCGCGGCGGCCCGCAACGCGGACCTGATCTTCGATGTGATCGCGGGCTCGGTGGTGCACCGGCTGCTGCTCAGCGCCGAACCGGTGGACCAGGAGTGGGCCCGCTCCTTCGCCACCCTGCTGCTGCACGGGCTGGCGGCGGCGAGCTCCGACGCGGGGACCGCCCCGGCGCCGGAACCCGCCCGGGGACACCGTCAGAAGCCGGCCGGCTCCGTGTAGATCCCCCACTCGTCGCGGAGCGCGTCGCAGATCTCCCCGAGGGTGGCCTCGGCCCGCACCGCCTCGATCATCGGCTCGATCATGTTGCCGCCGTCCCGGGCGGCGGCCAGCATCGCCTTGAGCCCCGCGGCGACCTTGGCCTCGTCCCGCCCGGCCTTGCGGCCGCCGAGCACCCGTACCTGCTCGCGCTCGACCTCATGGCTGACCCGCAGGATCTCCAGATCGCCGGTGACCGAACCGTGGTGACAGTTGACGCCGACGACCCTCTTGTCGCCCTTCTCCAGGGCCCGCTGGTACTGGAAGGCGGACTCGGCGATCTCGCCGGTGAACCAGCCGTCCTCGATCCCGCGCAGGATGCCCGAGGTGATCGGTCCGATCGGATGCTGTCCGTCCGGCACCGCCCGGCGGCCGCGCTCCTTGATCTGCTCGAAGATCTTCTCGGCGTCGGCCTCGATCCGGTCGGTCAGCGCCTCGACGTACCAGGAACCGCCCAGCGGATCGGCCACGTTGAGGATGCCGGTCTCCTCCATCAGCACCTGCTGGGTGCGCAGCGCGATCTCGGCCGCCTGCTCACTGGGGAGCGCGAGGGTCTCGTCCAGCGCGTTGGTGTGCAGGGAGTTGGTGCCGCCGAGCACCGCGGACAGCGCCTCCACGGCGGTGCGCACCACGTTGTTGTACGGCTGCTGCGCGGTGAGCGAGACCCCGGCGGTCTGGGTGTGGAACCGCAGCCACTGCGCCTTCTCCGACGTCGCCCCGTACACATCGCGCATCCAGCGGGCCCAGATACGGCGGGCGGCGCGGAACTTGGCGATCTCCTCGAAGAAGTCGACGTGCGCGTCGAAGAAGAAGGAGAGACCGGGCGCGAAGACATTCACATCGAGCCCGCGGGAGAGCCCCAGCTCGACGTAGCCGAAGCCGTCGGCGAGGGTGTACGCCAGCTCCTGCGCGGCCGTGGCCCCGGCTTCGCGGATGTGGTAACCGGAGACGGAGAGCGGCTTGTAGGCGGGGATGCCGTGGGCGCAGTACTCCATCAGATCGCCGATCAGGCGCAGATGGGGCTCGGGCGGGAAGAGCCACTCCTTCTGGGCGATGTACTCCTTGAAGATGTCGGTCTGGAGGGTGCCGTTGAGCCGCGAGATGTCCACGCCCTGGCGCTCGGCGGCCACCAGGTACATACAGAAGACGGGGACGGCCGGGCCGCTGATCGTCATCGAGGTGGTGACATCGCCGAGCGGGATGTCCTTGAAGAGGATCTCCATGTCGGCGGCGGAGTCGATGGCGACACCGCAGTGGCCCACCTCGCCGAGCGAGCGCGGATCGTCGGAGTCCCGGCCCATCAGGGTCGGCATGTCGAAGGCGACCGACAGACCGCCGCCGCCCGCCTCCAGGATCATCTTGTAGCGCTCGTTGGTCTGCTCGGCGTTGCCGAACCCGGCGAACTGGCGGATGGTCCACGCCCGGCCGCGGTAGCCGGTGGGATACAGACCGCGGGTGTACGGGAACTCCCCGGGCCAGCCGATCCGCTCGAACCCCTCCACGGTGTCACCCGGAGCGGGTCCGTAGACCGGCTCGACGGCGTCGCCCGAGAGCGTGGTGAAGTCGGCATCGCGCTTGCGTGCCGCGTCGTACCGGGCCTGCCAGCGACGGCGGCCTGCCTCAATGCCTTCGGCGTCCATGGCTCAAATTTACTAGGACGTCCAAGTAATTCTCAATGGCTGACCGCCCGGGTCCGGCCGATCGAGTGGTCTGCCGGACCGTTCTCGCAGGTCAGCGGTCCGGCAGAAAACCGTCGAAATTCGGGGCGCGGAGCGTCGGCAGACCGGGGAGGGCTGTCGCACTGTCGTGCGGAGCCTTACGCCTGAGCGGGCTCCGCCTGGGCGTCGGCGACCAGCGGGGCCACCTCGCGGTACACCATGCGCTCGACGAAGAAGACCGCGGTCGGCACGGTGCCCGCCAGCAGCACCCAGGCCAGCTTGCCGAACGGCCACTTCGCCTTGGAGCCCAGGTCGAAGGCGAAGACCAGGTAGAGGACGTAGAGCCAGCCGTGGGCGATACCGACCATGGTCACGAAGCCTGCGGCGCCGTCCACGTCCAGCAGATACTTGGCGACCATGCCGATCGTCAGCAGGATCAGCAGCACGCCGGTGACATAGGCCATCACCCGGTAGCGGGTCAGGACGCTTCGTTTCATGGCACTGAGCGTAACCGTGCGTTCCGGGGCGATCTTCGCCGCCCCCGGCTCGGCCAGGGCGAACCCTAGTCCTCGCCCTCGGCCCCGTTCCCGGCCTCGTTCTCGAAGTCCTCCGCCGCGACCCGCAGCGGCCGCAACATGGCGAAGATCCGGCCGCACTCCTCGGCGTCGTAGACCCCGAGTCCGAAGTCCATCGCCATCAGGTCGCGGGTGGCCGACTCCACCACCTCGCGTCCCCGGTCGGTGATCGAGGCGAGGGTGCCGCGGCCGTCGTTGGGGTTCGGCCGCTTGGCCACCAGACCGGACTTGACCAGGCGGTCCACCGTGTTGGTGACCGATGTCGGGTGGACCATCAGCCGCTCGCCGATCTTCGACATCGGCAGCTCACCGGCCTGGGAGAAGGTGAGCAGCACCAGCGCCTCATAGCGGGCGAAGGTCAGTCCGTACGGCTTGACGACCGCGTCGACCTGGCCGAGCAGAATCTGCTGGGCCCGCATGATCGAGGTGATCGCGGCCATGGACGGCACGGACCCCCATCGCTGCTTCCAGAGTTCGTCGGCGCGGGCGATCGGGTCGAACGGCAGGCTCAGCGGCTTCGGCACATCCCCGACCCTACCGGCCGGTCATATCGTGGTCAGCCTCATCTCAAAGTTCGGTCCGCTCCGTTCCGGGCCCAGTACGCTCCGTTCCGGGACCGATCCGCTCCGTTCCAGGCCCCGTACCCTCCGTTCCGTGGGCACCGCGCCGTACCTCCAGCGCCACCAGGGCCGAGCAGACCGCCCCCAGCCCGCCCGACACCGCGGCGACCGCGGTCACCGGCGCGAACTCGGCCGCCGCCCCGGAGACCGCCATGCCCAGTCCTTGCGAGGTCATCATCCCGGCCGTCAGCACCGTCATCGCCCGGCCCCGCAGCTCCTCCGGGACCGCGGCGAGGAACCACTGATCCAGGCCCAGGCTGTAGGCGATACCGCAGCCGGTCAGCACCTGGAGGGCCAGCGCCCAGCCGAACGAGGGGTGGGCGGCGTACCCGAGGGCGGGCAGCGCCGCCGCCACCCCCACGGGCAGCGTCAGCCGGGCCCGCGCCCGCGGTCCGAGAGCCGAGCCCACCAAGACCTCGCTGACGATCGCGCCGATCGGCATCCCGCACATCAGCAGCCCAAGACCGGCCGAGCCCAGGCCCAGCCCATCGGCGTACGGCGTCAGCAGAACCTCCGGCATCACCACGAACATCGGCGGCACCCAGGACAGCAGCAGCAGCCCGCGGATCCGGCGGTCGGCGAACAGCCTCCGCACCCCGTGCAGCGAATCGCCCAGCAGCGCCCCGCCGTTCTCGTCCGCCTGCCGCCGGGCCGGGCGGGCCCGGGTGCCGAACCGCAGGATCAGCGCCGAGACGACCAGGGCCGCCGCCGTGAGGACCAGCACGGCGCGCGGCGACACCGCCGCCAGCAGCAGCCCGCCCACCGCGAACCCCGCGAGCTGCGCGCCCTGCGCGGTGATCCGGATGACCGAGCGGCCCAGGACGAAGGCGTCGCCCTCGCCGAGGATGTCGCCGAGCGTGGCCGAGCGGGTCCCGCTGAACACCGGCGAGACGGTGGCGGTCACACAGCGCAGGGCCAGCAGCACCGCCACCGGCATCCCGGGGACGACCATGGCGGCCACGCACGCGGCGTTCACCAGGTCGCACACCACCAGCACCCGGCGGGGCGGGAAGCGGTCGGCGACCGAGGACAGCAGCGTGCCGCCAATGACGTAGGGCAGCATCGCGGTCGCGAAGGTCAGCGCGCTCATCAGCGGGGAATCGGTCAGCCGGTAGACCAGGACGGACAGCGCGATCCCGCAGACCATCTCGCCCAGCATGGAGATCAGATGCGCCGCGAAGACGGCCCGGAACTCCCGGACCGCGAACACGGCGCGATAGCCAACGCTCTCCGGCGCCCGTCCGGTTCCCGCGCCGCCGCCGGGCGCGAGCTCGGGTCGGGAGGCATGCGCCGCGGCGGGTGACGACGGGAGGGGTCCGGTCTTCCCGGGCCCGGAGGGTGTTGACATGGCGTCAGCCTGCCGTGCGCCGCGAGCGGCCTCTACTGTTTCGTCCCGAGCCGAATCTCCGGGGGTGACACATGCCGCTGCATATGCTCTTCGGCGCCGACGACCTGCTGCGCTGCCGGTTCGCCATCTCGCCGCTGGGCCAGACCCACGAGGCGGTCCGCACGCTGCGCCGCCGTGAGCGGCACGGCTATCACCTGCCGTGGCTGCGGAGGGTCGGCCGGGCGGCGGACGGACTCGACCTGTCGGAGCTGTTGCTGCTGATGCCGCGGTACGGCGGCTACACCCCCGACTTCCTCGGCCCCCCTCCGGAGGTGCCGGACGCCTCGTTCGAGGACGAGTTGGCCCGGCTGCGAGCCACCGACCCCGCCACCGCCCGCCATGAGCTGGCCCTCTCGCTGGACTGCACCCCGGGCGCGGCCGACAGCCCGCAAGGCCGGGCCATGCTGGACGATCCGGCCGCCGCGGTGCGGCGGCTGGCCGATATCACCGAACACGCCTGGCGGGCCCTGGTGGAACCGGACTGGCCACGGCTGCGCACCCTGCTGGAGGCCGATATCGCCTACCGCTCACGGCAGTTGGCCGACGGCGGTCTGGAGCGGCTCTTCCAGGATCTGCGCCCCCGGATGTCCTGGGCCGACCGCACCCTCACGGTCCATATCCCGCATATCCCCACCCAGACCCAGCCCCTGGACGGCCGGGGCGTGCTGCTGGTCCCCAGCGTCTTCGTCTGGCCGGATGTGGTGAGCGGCTTCGTCCCGCCCTGGCAGCCGACGGTGATCTACCCGGCCCGCGGGGTCGGCGGCCTCTGGCGCGAGCCGGATGCCTCGGCGGCGGACACCCTGGTCCGCCTCCTCGGCGCCAACCGGGCGGCGATCCTGACCGGCCTGGAGGAACCGGTCTCGACGACCGCGCTGGCGCTGCGCCACCGCCTCGCCCCGTCGTCGGTCTCGGCGCACCTGTCCGTACTGCGCGCCGCCGGGCTCCTCACCTCACGCCGCCAGGGCCACCAGGTGCTCTACGAACGCACCCCGCTGGCCCTGGCCCTGATCTCAGGCGGCTGAGGCCGGGGGCGTCGGGGGCGGAGCTCCATCGGGCTCAGGCGGACAGATGGCGCTCCACCGTGTCCACCTTCGAGGTCAGGCCGTCGGTCACACCCGGCCGGATGTCGGCCTTGAGGACCACCGAGACCCGTGGCGCGCGGGCCTCCACCGCCGCGACCGCACGCTTGACGACGGCCATGACCTCGTCCCACTCACCTTCGATCGAGGTGAACATCGCGTCCGTACGGTTCGGCAGACCCGATTCCCGGACCACCCGCACCGCGTCCGCGACGTACTCCCCCACGTCCTCACCGACCCCCAGCGGGGTCACGGAGAAGGCGACGATCATACGTTGACCACGCCCTCGCGGCGCGCACGGGCGGCGATCACGCTCGCCTCGGCCTCCCGCTTCAGCATGCGCTCGGCGAAGAAGCCGCCGGTGGGCAGGACCGAGAGGACGAAGTAGAGGGCGGCGGTCTGCCACTTCCACTTGGTGCGGTTCCAGGCGTCCGCCCAGAAGACCAGGTAGAGGATGAAGAGCACGCCGTGCACCATGCCCATCACCGGCACCGCGTTGAAGTCGGTCGTCCGCTTGAGGACCGAGCAGATGAGCAGCAGCAGGAAGGACACGGCCTCGGGCGCGGACACCAGGCGGAGCCGGCGCAGCGCGGTGGCGGTCTTGAAGTCCACGGGAGCACCTTCGTACGAGGGGGACACGGCACGGGCTTGTGAACCCATGCACAAGCCCTGGCACCCCATTGTGACAGCTGCGGCGGCGATCACCGTTCCCGGGGCACCGATCGCCCCGATTGCTCCCTGTCCGTCGGCCTGGGAGACCGCTAACGTCGGGCCCGTGGCTCAGTTTCGGCTCCAGGGAAGCAAGGTGCTCGCCGTCGACATGACGGGCGACACCGTCAAGGCCAAGAACGGCGCGATGGTCGCCTACGAGGGGGAGATGACCTTCAAGAAGAAATCGGGCGGCGGGGAGGGGCTGCGCGGGATGGTGACCCGGCGGCTCACCGGTGAGCAGATGGCCGTCATGGAGGTGAAGGGGCACGGCACGTGCTACTTCGCCGACCGGGCGAGCGAGATCAACCTGGTCTCGCTGCACGGCGAGAAGCTGTATGTCGAGGCCGAGAACCTGCTGTGCACGGACGGCGCGCTGCGCACCGGGACCACCTTCACCGGGCTGCGCGGCTCGGCCCAGGGCAACGGGCTGTTCACCACGACCGTCGAGGGCACCGGCCAGGCGGCGATCCTCTCGGACGGCACGGCGATCGTGCTGCGGGTCACCCCGCAGACCCCGCTCCAGGTCGACCCGGGCGCGTACATAGCCCACACCGGAAACCTCCAGCAGCACTTCCAGTCGGGGGTCAACTTCCGTGCGCTGATAGGCGAGAGCGGGGGCGAGTCGTTCCAGATCCGCTTCGAGGGCGACGGTCTGGTGTACGTCCAGCCCAGCGAGCGCAACACGGTGGGGGGTGATCTTTGATGCCGTTCACGACACTCACCTCGCGGATGGTGCAGGCCGAAGTCGCTCCCGGCCGGACGCTGTTCAGCCAGCGCGGCGCGATGCTCGGGTACCGCGGGGACGTACGGTTCACGCCCAGCATCACCGGCGGGCAGGACGGGGTGATGGGCATGATCGGCCGCCGGATCGCGGGCGAGGCCACTCCGCTGATGACGGTCGAGGGCCAGGGCACCGTGATGTTCGGCCACGGCGGTCACCATGTGGAGGTGATCGATCTGGCCGGGGACACCCTCTATGTGGAGTCGGACCGGCTGCTGGCCTTCGACGGCTCGCTGCGCCAGGGCACGATGTTCATGGGTTCCCAGGGCGGTGTGATGGGGATGGTACGCGGCCAGGTCACCGGGCAAGGGCTGTTCACCACCACCCTGGAGGGCCATGGCTCCGCCGCGGTCATGGCGCACGGCGGGGTGATCCAGCTGCCGATCAGCCCCGGGCGACCGGTCCATGTCGATCCGCAGGCGTATGTCGCCCACCGGGGTGATGTCCGCAATAAGCTCTCGACGGCCATCGGCTGGCGCGACATGGTGGGCCGCGGCTCGGGCGAGGCGTTCCAGCTCGAGCTGTCCGGCAGCGGCACGGTCTATGTCCAGGCATCGGAGGAGAAGCTGTGAACGGCCCCGTCATCCATGACGCGCACACCCTCCCGGCCGACGACAACATCAATCCGTATGCCTTCAGCGTGGACCTCGACGGCCAGTGGTTCCTCCAGAAGGGGAAGATGGTCGCGTACTACGGGAAGATCGATTTCCAGGGCATCGGCCTCGGCCGGCTGGACCGGCTGATCGCGGGCAGCTTCCACTCCCCGCTGCACGCCGCGGAGTGGGTGGTGGCCGAGGGCCGGGGCAAGATGGTGCTCGCGGACCGCGCGTTCGACGTCAACTCCTATGATCTGGACGACGGGAACCTCACCGTCCGCTCCGGCAATCTGCTCGCCTTCGAGCCCTCGCTGGCGCTGAAGCAGTCGATCGTGCCGGGCTTTCTGACCCTGATCGGCACCGGGAAGTTCGTCGCCGCCTCCAACGGTCCCGTGGTCTTCATGGAGCCGCCGCTGCGGGTGGACCCGCAGGCCCTGGTGGGCTGGGCCGACTGCCCCTCCCCCTGCCACCATTACGACCACGCCTATCTGCGGGGGATCGTGGGCGGCATCCGGGCACACACCGGTCTCGGGGGAACGTCTGGCGAGGAGCACCAGTTCGAGTTCGTGGGGGCGGGGACGGTGCTGCTCCAGTCCACGGAGCGGATGATGGACGCGATAGCCGTCGGAGAGACGGGGGGTACCGGTTCGTGAGCGCAAGCGTGCGGAGTGTAACGTCGAACAGGTGACCTCTAGCCAGATACATCCATTGGTTCGGAATTCAACTTCTATAGGTAGAATACATCCCATGGAGACCGAAAACGGCACGCGCTGGCTCAGTGACGACGAGCAGCGCGCCTGGCGCACCCATCTGGACGTCAGCAGGCTGCTGACCTACCAGCTCGAACGAGACCTCCAGCCGTTCGGCCTGACCATGAACGACTACGAGATCCTGGTCAACCTCTCGGAGTCGGAGGACCACCGGATGCGGATGAGCGACCTGGCGTCCGCGACCCTCCAGTCCAAGAGCCGTCTCTCCCACCAGATCACCCGGATGGAGAACGCCGGGCTGGTCCGCCGGGAGAACTGCGAGTCGGACCGCCGCGGGCTCTACGCGGTCCTGACCGAGCACGGCTGGGACACCATGCGCAAGGTCGCGCCCCATCATGTCGACTCCGTGCGCAAGCACTTCATCGATCTGCTCAGCTCGGACGCCCTCGACGCGCTGTACGGCTCGCTGGTGCCCGTCGCCGAGCATCTGCGCGCCCAGCGCGGCCGGGTGTAGGACGTCACCGCCCGGGACCGGGCTCCTCGCCCATCGGCAGCCGGAGTTCGAACAGGGCACCGCCCCCGGGCCGCTCACCCACGGTCAGCGTGCCACCGTGGCGCTCCGCCACGTCCCGCGCGATGGCGAGGCCGAGCCCGGCCCCGCCATCGTCGCGGCTGCGGGCGTCGTCCAGCCGTACGAACCGCTCGAAGATCCGCTCCCGTTCGCCCTCCGGCACCCCGTCGCCGTCGTCGGCCACCGCCAGCACGGCCCGGCCGCCCTCGGTGCGCACCGACACCCGCACCTCGCCCCGCGCATGCCGCTGGGCGTTGTCGACCAGGTTTCCCAGCACCCGTGAGAGCTGGCCGCGGGAACCGGCCACCTCCGCCGGGGACAGCTCGGTGACCACCGGCACCCGGTCCCCCAGGCGCTGCGACAGCTCCTCGCGCACCATCCCGTCCAGCGCGACCCGGCCGGTCCTGGCGGGCCGCTCCCCGGCGTCCAGCCGGGCCAGCAGCAGCAGATCGGCGGCCAGCCGCTGGAGCCGCACCACGTCCTCCACCGCGCCCTCCACATCCAGCAGTTCCGGGTGGGCGGCGCCCACCTCCAGCTGGGTACGGAGCGAGGCCACCGGGGAGCGCAGCTCATGGGAGGCGTCCGCGACGAACGCCCGCTGCCGCTCGACCGACGCCTCCAGCGCCGCGAGCGTCTCGTTGGTCGTCCGGGCCAGTGCCGCCACCTCGTCGTGCGAGCCGGGCTCCGGCACCCGCCGGGACAGATCGGTGCTGGCGGTGATGGCGGCCATCTCCCGGCGGATCCCCTCCACCGGCCGCAGCGCGCGCCGGGTCACCAGCCAGGTGACCCCGGCCACGACCAGCAGCAGCAACGGCAGTCCGATCAGCATCGCCTGGCGCACGGTGCCCACCGCGCCCTGCTCGGTGGCCAGCGGGGCGCCCGCGTAGACGGTGACGTCCTCGCCGCGGGCGTCGGTGACCTCCACGGCCGCCCAGCGGTACTCCTCGGTCTCGCCGTCGATCCGGGCCGTGCCGGCGCTGTACTCCGTGTCCGAGGAGACCTCCCCCGCACCCCCGTCCTCGTCGGCATCGGCGTCACTGGAAGGCGCCGCCACCGGCCGTACCGAGGAGCTCCCGGTGCCCGTGACGGCCTCGAGGTCCTCGCTGACCGCCAGGACCCGGTGGTCCTCGTCCACGATCTGCACCGGGGTGTCCTCCCCGAGATCCAGCTTCCGGTACGCCACCCCGCCGGCGACCTTGGAGGCGACCGCGCGGGCGGCGGCCCCGGCGTCGACCTCGGCCCGGTCCACCAGATTGCCCCGCAGCACCACCAGTACCGCGATCCCCGCGGCCACCAGCGCCACTGCCACCACCACGGTCGCGCCCAGCGCGGCCCGCGCCCGTACGGAGCCGAAAACCTTACCCACGGAGCCGGTACCCCGCTCCCCGCACCGTGTCGATCAGCCCCGGGCCCAGCTTGCGGCGCAGGGCGCTGATGTACACCTCGACGATGTTGGGGTCGCCGTCGTACGCGAAGTCCCAGACGTGCTCCAGGATCTCGGCCTTGGAGACGACGTCCCCCGGCCGCAGCGCCAGCCGCTCCAGCACGGAGAACTCCTTGGCGGTCAGCGCGACCTCGCCGCCGTCCCGCTCCACCCGCCGGGCGCCCCGGTCCACCGACAGCGCGCCGACCCGCACCACCGGCGAGGCGGCGGACCCGCGGCGGCGCAGCAGCGCCCGCACCCGCGCGACCAGCACCACATACGAGAACGGCTTGGTCAGATAGTCGTCGGCGCCGGTGTCGAGCCCCTCGGCCTCGTCGTACTCGCCGTCCTTGGCGGTGAGCATCAGGATCGGCACATCGCTTCCGGCCGCCCGGAGCGCCCCGCACACGTGGTAGCCGTTCATCCCCGGCAGCATGATGTCGAGGACGATCAGGTCGTAGGCGCCCTCCTGCGCGCGGTGCAGCCCCTCGCGCCCGTCGTGCGCCACATCCACGGCGAACCCCTCCGCCCGCAGCCCCTTGGCCAGCGACACGGCGAGCCGCCGTTCATCCTCAACGATCAGCAAACGCATGCGACCAGCCTCCCAAAGCGAACCTGAAGATCGCTTCAGGTGGCTTCAGCTCAGCTTCAGCATCGCTCCGTGAAGGTGGTGAACGTCCGAACAGCACTCGGGGAGGAACCCTCATGAAGCGCAACATCGTCATCGCCACCGTCGCCGCGGCCGCCCTGCTCGGCGGCGGTACGGCCGTCGCCCTGGCGGACAGCGGGACGGGCAGCGCGCAGTCGTCGACCGCCGGTGCGGCCGGTGCCGCTCCGGCGTCCGGGAAGGTGCACACCTACCAGTCCGACGACCGGGACGACGACCGGGACGACGCCGACGAGGCGGACCGCGGCGCCGAGTCGGTCAGGACCGCCCGGGTGACGCTCTCCGACGCGGCGGCTACGGCGCTGAAGGCCGTACCGGGCACGCTGTCCTCCATCGACCTGGACGACGACGCCCGCACCGCCGCCTGGGACGCGGAGATCCTGGGCAAGGACGGGAAGTGGCACGAGGTCACCGTGGACGGCTCCAGCGGCACGGTGCTGAACCAGCGCGTGGACCGTGCCGAAACCGACGACGCCAACGACGCCGGTGAGCGCGCCACCCTGAAGAAGGCCGGGGTGAGCGCGGTCGAGGCGGCCCGGAAGGCCGCGGCGAGCGGTGGCACCGTGACCTCCGTGGACCTCGACGACGACCACGCGCCGGCCTGGGAGGTCGAGGTCGTGAAGAACCACAAGGAGCACGACCTGACCGTCCACCCGCAGACCGGCAAGGTCACCCAGACCGCGTCCGACGACGACCGGAACGGCAACGAGGCCGACGACCGCGACGACGACTGACCAGCGGAGGAGCACACCACGCCCGTACGGCGGGCCCCGCGCACCGGGGCCCGCCCCCGCGCGTTCACGACCCTTCCGTGACCCCCGCCACCAGTTCGTCGGCGGCCGTGTACGGGTCCAGCTCCCCGGCCACGACCCGTTCCGCCAGCGCGCCCAGGCGCCGGTCGCCGTGCAGATCGCCGATGCGCGCGCGCAGCGCCGTCACCGCGATCGTCTCGACCTCACCGGCCGCCCGCCGCATCCGGCGCTCGGCCAGCACACCGTGCTCCTCCATCCACGCGCGGTGCTTCTCCAGCGCCTCGACCACCTCGTCGATGCCCTCGGCGCGCGCCGCCACCGTCTTCACGATCGGCGGCCGCCAGTCGCCCGGGGCCCTGGCCTCGCCCAGGCCCAGCATGTGGTTGAGTTCGCGGGCGGTGGCGTCGGCGCCTTCCCGGTCGGCCTTGTTGACCACGTACAGATCGCCGATCTCCAGGATCCCGGCCTTGGCCGCCTGGATCCCGTCGCCCATCCCGGGCGCGAGCAGCACCACACTGGTGTCGGCCTGGGCGGCGATCTCGACCTCGGACTGGCCGACGCCCACCGTCTCCACCAGCACCACATCGCATCCGGCCGCGTCCAGCACTCGGATGGCCTGCGGTGCGGCCCAGGCGAGCCCGCCCAGATGGCCGCGGGTGGCCATGGAGCGGATGTAGACACCGGGGTCCGAGGCGTGCTCGGACATCCGGACGCGGTCGCCGAGCAGCGCCCCGCCGGAGAACGGCGAGGAGGGGTCCACCGCGAGGACCCCCACCCGCTTGCCGATCCGGCGGTAGGCGGTGACGAGCGCTGAGGTCGAGGTGGACTTGCCGACTCCGGGGGAGCCGGTCAGACCCACCACATACGCACCCCCGGCCAGCGGAGCCAGCGCCGCCATCACCTCGCGCAACTGCGGCGCATCGCCTTCGATCAGCGAGATCAGCCGGGCGACCGCACGCGGCCGCCCCTGCCGGGCCTGCTCCACCAGGGTGGGCACATCATTCATGGGTGCCGTGCTCCTCAACGCTCGTACCGCCGTGACCGCTTGACCGGCGGCGGTTCAGAACCACCTGCCGGCGACCGCCGGGATCAGCCCTTCTTCCCGTTCCCGGGCACCCGGATGATCAGCGCGTCGCCCTGACCGCCACCGCCGCACAGCGCCGCCGCGCCCGTACCGCCGCCGCGCCGGCGCAGCTCCAGCGCCAGGTGCAGCACGATGCGGGCGCCGGACATCCCGATCGGATGTCCGAGGGCGATGGCGCCACCGTTCACATTCACCTTTTCGGAGGAAACGCCCAGATCCTTCATTGACTGCACCGCGACCGCGGCGAACGCCTCGTTGATCTCGATCAGATCGAGGTCGTCGACGGTCAGTCCGTCCTTGCCCAGGGCGTGCGCGATGGCGTTGGACGGCTGCGACTGGAGGGAGTTGTCGGGTCCGGCCACATTGCCGTGGGCGCCGATCTCGGCGATCCACTCCAGGCCCAGCTCCTCGGCCTTGGCCTTGCTCATCACCACGACCGCGGCGGCGCCGTCGGAGATCTGCGAGGCGCTTCCGGCGGTGATGGTGCCGTCCTTGGCGAAGGCGGGGCGCAGCTTGCCCAGGGACTCGGCAGTGGTCTCCCCGCGGATGCCCTCGTCCTTGGCGAAGACGACCGGCTCGCCCTTGCGCTGCGGGATCTCCACGGGGGTGATCTCGGCGTCGAACAGGCCGTTCTTCTGCGCGGCGGCGGCCCGCTGGTGGGAGCGGGCGGCGATCTCGTCCTGCTCGGGGCGGAGGATGCCCAGCCGGGTGTTGTGCTTCTCGGTGGACTCGCCCATGGCGACGTTCTCGAAGGCGTCGGTGAGCCCGTCGTGTGCCATCGCGTCGAGCATCTCGATGGCGCCGTACTTGTGGCCCTCCCGCGACTTGGGCAGCAGATGCGGGGCGTTGGTCATGGACTCCTGGCCGCCCGCGACCACCACGTCGAACTCACCCGCGCGGATGAGCTGGTCGGCCAGGGCGATGGCGTCGAGGCCGGAGAGACAGACCTTGTTGATGGTGAGGGCCGGCACGTTCATCGGGATACCGGCCTTCACGGCCGCCTGCCTGGCCGGAATCTGTCCGGCGCCCGCCTGGAGCACCTGCCCCATGATGACGTACTGCACCTGGTCCCCGCCGACCCCGGCCCGGTCCATCGCGGCCTTGATGGCGATGCCCCCCAGGTCGGCGCCGGAGAACGAGCGCAGGCTGCCGAGCAGCCGTCCCATGGGGGTGCGAGCACCCGCCACGATCACAGAGGTGGTCTTGGCGTTACCGGTCGTTGGTGCAGTCATGTGGTGCGTCCCTTCACGAGAAGAAGGAAGTTAACGAGGGTTATCGTCAATGTACTGACCGGTTACCCGCGCGGTCACCGGCCCATCGGTGTGATCGCGCGCACGTTGCGTAACCACGGGGAGGGCGGTGCACTGGTCCCATGCTGACGAGAATCGACCACATCGGGATCGCCTGCTTCGACCTCGACAAGACTGTCGAGTTCTACCGTGCCACGTACGGCTTCGAGGTGTTCCACTCCGAGGTCAACGACGAGCAGGGCGTACGCGAGGCCATGCTCAAGATCAACGAGACCTCGGACGGCGGCGCCTCCTACCTCCAGCTCCTGGAGCCGACCAGGGAGGATTCGGCGGTCGGCAAGTGGCTGGCCAAGAACGGCGAGGGCGTCCACCACATCGCCTTCGGCACCGCCGACGTCGACACCGACTCCGAGGACATCCGCGGCAAGGGCGTCCGGGTCCTCTACGAGGAGCCCCGCCGCGGCTCGATGGACTCCCGGATCACCTTCCTGCACCCCAAGGACTGCCACGGGGTGCTCACCGAACTCGTCACCGCGGCACCCCCCTCCGAAGTGGACCACTGAAGCGCACCACTGACCTACCCCTTCCCCGGCCGGTAGAGTGCAGGCTCGGCCGGGGCACGGGAGTCGGAAGGGTTTGGGGTCCGGCCCGGGCTTTGCCGATGATCTGACACCATTTCTTCGGAAGGGCCAGCTCCGCACCGTCCGGCACAGCATGTCGCCGGGCCGGGACCACAAGGAACCGCGAGGGACCGCGAGGTGCGGAGTCGGCCGCCAATGCGACCAGGGGACGGATGGGACCGCGCAGTGCGGGGCTACGACCGCTACGAGCCTGACGATCAGCTCTCGAAGTTCGAGGCCGAGATGGAGCGGCTGAAGACCGAGCGGGAGAAGGCCGTCCAGCACGCCGACGACCTCGGCTACCAAGTCGAGGTGCTGCGCGCCAAGCTGCACGAGGCGCGCCGCACTCTGGCGACCCGTCCTGCCTACGACAGCGCCAACCTCGGCTACCAGGCAGAACAGTTGCTGCGCAATGCGCAGGTCCAGGCCGACCAGCTGCGCGCGGACGCCGAGCGCGAGCTGCGCGAGACCCGCGCCCAGACGCAGCGGCTGCTCCAGGAGCAGGCCGAGCGGCAGGCCCGGCTCGAAGCCGAGCTGCACGCCGAGGCGGTGGCCCGCCGCCAGCGGCTGGACCAGGAGCTCGCCGAGCGCCGCGCCACCGTCGAGTCGCATGTCAACGAGAACGTCGCCTGGGCCGAGCAGCTGCGCGCCCGGAGCGAGGACCAGGCCCGCCGGCTGCTGGACGAGTCCCGGGCCGAGTCCGACCAGTCGCTGGCCGCCGCCCGCGCCGAGGCCCAGCGGCTGATCGAGCAGGCCCGTCAGCGGCTCGGTTCGGAGGCGGAGACCGCCCGTTCCGAGGCCGAGGCGATTCTGCGCCGGGCCCGCGCGGACGCCGAGCGGCTGCTCAACGCGGCCGGAGCACAGGCCCAGGAGGCCACCGACCACGCCGAGCAGCTGCGGGCCGGGGCCTCCACCGAGACGGAGGAGGCCCGCCGCCAGGCCGCCGAGCAGACCCGCGCCGCCGAGCAGCGGGCGCAGGAGGCGGAGACGGCGCTGCGCGAGGCGCGCGCCGAGGCCGAGCGGGTCCTCAACGAGGCCAAGGACACGGCGGCCAAGCGGCTTTCGGCCGCCGAGGCGGACAACGAGCAGCGCACCCGTACGGCCAGGGCGGAGGTCGCCCGGCTGGTCGGCGAGGCCACCAAGGAGGCCGAGGCGCTGCGGGCGGAGGCCGAGCAGCAGCTGGAGGACGCCCGCGCCGAGGCCGAGCGGATGGTCGCGGAGGCCGGGGACGACGCCCGTGCCCGAGCCGCCGAGGACTCGGCCGCGCAGCTGGCCAAGGCGGCGCGGAGCGCCGAGGAGGTGCTGACCCGCGCCTCGGAGCAGGCGCAGGCCACCACCAAGGCGGCGACCGAGGACGCGGAGCGGATCCGGCGCGAGGCCGAGTCCGAGGCGGACCGGCTGCGCTCGGAGGCGCATGACACCGCCGAGGAGCTCAAGGGCACGGCGAAGGACGACACCAAGGAGTACCGCGCCAAGACCGTCGAGCTCCAGGAGGAGGCACGGCGGCTGCGCGGTGAGGCCGAGCAGCTGCGGTCCGAGGCGGTGGCCGAGGGCGAGCGCATCCGCGCCGAGGCACGCCGGGAGGCGGTCCAGCAGATCGAGGAGTCGGCCAGCACCGCCGAGGAGCTGCTGACCAAGGCCAAGGAGGACGCGGAGGAGACGCGTTCGGGCGCGACCAGCGAGAGCGAGCGGGTCCGCACCGAGGCCATCGAGCGGGCGAACGCGCTGCGCCGCCAGGCCGACGAGCTGCTGAAGCGGGCCCGCGGCGAGGCCGAGGAGCTGGTGACCTCGGCCGAGGAGCGGGCCGAGGAAGTCCGGTCGGAGGCCACCCGCGCGGCCGAGGAGCTGCGCGAGGAGGCCGAGCAGGCGGCGGAGGACCGCCGTACCACCGCCGAGGCCGAGCTGACCCGGCTGCACCAGGAGGCCGAGCAGCGGCTCGGCTCCGCCGACGAGGCGCTGAGCGAGGCGCGTACCGAGGCGGAGCGGCTGCGCCGGGAGACGGCCGAGGAGATCGAGCGGCAGCGCGGGGAATCCGCGGAGCGGCTGAACGCGCTGCGCCAGCAGGCCGAGGACGAGGCCGAGCGGCTGCGCGAGGAGGCCGCGGCGGACGCGTCGAACGCGCGCGCCGAGGCCGAGTCGGTGGCCGTGCGGCTGCGCGGCGAGGCCGCCGCGGAGGCGGAGCGGCTGCGCGCCGAGGCACAGGAGACGGCCGACCGGGTGCGGGCGGAGGCCACGAGCGCGGCCGAGCGGATCGGCGCCGAGGCGGCGGAGGCGCTGGCCGCGGCCCAGGAGGAGGCGGCCCGCCGCCGCCGTGAGGCCGAGGAGCTGCTGACCGACGCCCGTGACGAGGCCCAGCGTGAGCGGACCCGGGCGCATGAGCAGAGCGAGGAGCTGCTGACCGCGGCCCGCAACCGGGTCTCCGAGGCGCAGACCGAGGCGCAGCGGCTGGTCGAGGAGGCCGAGCAGCGCTCGTCGGACATGGTGGCCGCGGCCGAGCAGACCGCGCAGCAGGTACGGGATTCGGTCGCCGGGCTGCACGAGCAGGCCGAGGCCGAGATCACCGGGCTGCGTACGGCCGCCGAGCACGCGGCGGAGCGCACCCGCACCGAGGCGCAGGAGGAGGCCGACCGGGTCCGCGCGGACGCCTACGCGGAGCGGGAGCGCGCCTCGCAGGACGCCACCCGGCTGCGGCACGAGGCACAGGAGGAGGCCGAGGCCGCCAAGTCGCTGGCGGAGCGTACGGTTTCGGAGGCCATCGCCGAGTCGGAGCGGCTGACCACCGAGGCCCGCGAGGACGCGGGGCGGCGCCGCACGGAGGCGGCCGAGCAGGCCGACCGGCTGCTCGCCGAGGCCACCCAGGAGTCCGAGCGGCTGCGCACCGAGGCCGACGAGACGCTCGACGAGGCGCGCCGCGCGGCCAACAAGGCCCGCGCGGAGGCGGCGGAACAGGCCGACACCCTGGTGAACGGCGCCGGCGAAGAGGCACAGCGGCTGGTGGCCGAGGCCACCGCGCGGTCGCAGGCGATGCGTACCGAGGCGTCGGACGCACGGGCCACGGCGGAGCAGGACGCGGCGCGTACCCGGGCCCAGGCCCGCGGGGACGCCAACAACATCCGCTCGGAGGCCGCCGCACAGGCCGACCGGTTGGTCGGCGAGGCCGGGAGCGAGGCGGAGCGGCTGGTCACGGAGGCCACCGCGGAGGCCGAACGGCTGCGCAACGAGGCGGCGGAGACCGTCGGCTCGGCCCAGCAGCACGCCGAGCGCACCCGGGCGGAGGCGGAGCGGATCGCGGCCGACGCGGCGGCGGAGGCCGAGCGGATCCGTATCGAGGCGCAGGCCGAGGCGGACCGGGTGGTCGACCGGGCGCGCGAGGACGCCAACAAGCGCCGCTCGGACGCGGCGGAGCAGGCGGACCGGCTGGTCACGGAGGCCACCACGGAGGCCGAGCGGCTCATCGCGGAGGCGCAGGAGGCCGCGCTGCGGGCGGCGACGGCGGCCGAGGAGCAGGCGGACACCATGGTGGGCGTGGCCCGCACGGAGGCCGACCGGCTGGTCGCCGAGGCCACCGGAAAGGCCAACGGGCTGGTGGAGAAGGCCCGTACGGACGCGGACGTCATGCTGAGCGAGGCCCGGGGCGACGCGACCGCGATCCGGGAGCGCGCCGAGGAGCTGCGGACGCGGACCGAGTCCGAGGTGGAGGAGCTGCACGAGCGGGCCCGCCGGGAGTCCGCCGAGCAGATGAAGGCCACCGGCGAGCGGGTGGACAAGCTGGTCGCGGCGGCCACCGCGCAGCTGATGAAGGCCGAGGAGAAGGCCAAGTCGCTGGTGTCGGAGGCCAACAGCGAGGCCAGCCGGGTGCGGATCGCGGCGGTGAAGAAGGCCGAGGGTCTGCTGAAGGAGGCCGAGCAGAAGAAGGCCGCCGCCGCGCGGGACGCGGAGCGCGTCCGGAGCGAGGCCACGGCCGAGGCGAAGGAGATGGTGGACGAGGGCAAGCGCGAGCTGGAATTGCTCAAGCGGCGCCGCGAGGACATCAACGCGGAGATCTCCCGTGTCCAGGACGTGCTGGAGGCGTTGGAGTCCTTCGAGGCCCCCGCGTCGGGCGGCGCGGGAGCCAAGGAGAACGGCGGAGTCAAGACGGCGGCAGGTGCGGGTGCGACCAGACCGGGCGGAAAGCGTTCCGACGGCTAGCGGCACACGCCGTTTCGTGTCCGAATCATCCCGACGAGTGACAAGCGTTGGGCCTTACTGCCACTCAAAAGGCTGGACATTCTCCAGATCAAACAGACGTTGACTCGATGACACGCCGCTCGGCCCCCTAGGATTCCCTCTATCACCTCACCGGTCTCTTTCGACAGGAACCCCATGAGCGACACTTCCTCCCCCTTCGGCTTCGAGCTCGTGCGGCGTGGATACGACCGCGGTCAGGTGGACGACCGCATTACCAAGCTCGTCGCCGACCGTGACAGTGCACTGGCCCGTATCACCTCCCTGGAAAAGCGCATCGAGGAGCTGCACCTCGAGACGCAGAACGCTCAGGCCCAGATCAACGACGCGGAGCCGTCCTACGCGGGGCTCGGCGCCCGGGTCGAGAAGATCCTCCGTCTCGCCGAGGAGGAGGCCAAGGACCTGCGCGAGGAGGCTCGCCGGGCCGCCGAACAGCACCGTGAGCTCGCCGAGTCGGCGGCCCAGCAGGTGCGCAACGACGCCGAGACGTTCGCCGCCGACCGCAAGGCGAAGGCCGAGGACGAGGGCGCGCGTATCGTCGAGAAGGCGAAGGGCGAGGCGGCCACCCTGCGCCAGGAGGCGCAGAAGGACGCCCAGTCCAAGCGCGAGGAGGCGGACTCCCTCTTCGAGGAGACCCGCGCGAAGGCCGCGCAGGCCGCCGCCGACTTCGAGACGAATCTGGCCAAGCGCCGCGAGCAGTCCGAGCGCGACCTGGCCTCCCGTCAGGCCAAGGCCGAGAAGCGGCTCGCGGAGATCGAGCACCGCGCCGAGCAGCTGCGCCTGGAGGCCGAGAAGCTGCGTACCGACGCGGAGCGCCGGGCCCGCCAGACGGTGGAGACCGCCCAGCGCCAGGCCGAGGACATCGTGGCCGACGCCAACGCCAAGGCGGACCGGATCCGCAGCGAGTCCGAGCGCGAGCTGGCGGCCCTCACCAACCGCCGCGACAGCATCAACGCCCAGCTGACCAACGTCCGCGAGATGCTGGCCACGCTGACCGGCGCGGCGGTGGCCGCGGCGGGCAACCCGGAGGACGAGACGGTCAGCCGTGGCGTCCCGGCCCAGCAGACCCGGTGACGTCCGGTCACCCGGAGCGTTCCGTGCCCCGTGCCGCACCTGTGCGGCGCGGGGCACGCGCATGAGCACCACCGGCGAGTGAGCCGAAGGGGCGCGACCCTGTCGAAAGGGAGAGCGCGCGGAGGCCCCGAGGGCTGTCGTCGATATGCGGCTCCGCCGCGCGAGGGGTCGAGCACGGTCGACCCTCGGCAGGGGCTTCAGCCCCCGGCGGGGGTACCTCCCAGCGGTAGCTGGGGGAGAACCGAGCCAAAAAAGGGGGAACGTACTCCGCCGGGCGGCGGCCCGGTGGCGGGGGTGACGGGCCGCACTTAGCGTGGCCGCATGATCGAGATCGAGGGGCTGAGCAAGACCTACGGCGACACACTCGCCGTGGACGGTCTCTCCTTCACCGTCCGGCCCGGTGTGGTCACCGGCTTCCTCGGTCCGAACGGCGCGGGCAAGTCCACCACCATGCGGATGGTGCTGGGCCTTGACCACCCGACGTCCGGCCGGGTCCGGATCACCGGACAGCCCTATGCGCGGCTGACGGACCCGCTGCGCCATGTCGGCGCCCTCCTCGACGCCAAGGCCGTACACGGCGGCCGTAGCGCCTTCCATCACCTGCTGTGCCTCGCGCAGAGCAATGGCGTACCGCGCTCCCGGATCCATGAGGTGCTTGACCTGGTCGGACTCGGTTCGGTCGCCCGTAAACGCTCCAAGGGTTTTTCCCTGGGAATGAGTCAACGGCTGGGGATCGCGGCCGCGATGCTGGGCGATCCATCGATCTTGATGTTCGACGAACCGGTCAACGGACTGGATCCGGAGGGCATCCACTGGATCCGGAATCTCATGCGGGATCTGGCGAGCCAGGGCCGGACTGTGTTCGTATCAAGTCACCTGATGAGCGAAATGGCACTCACGGCCGACCATTTGGTCGTCATCGGTCAGGGACGACTTCTCGCCGATACCTCGATGTCCGATTTCATCACCCAGCATTCACGTTCCTATGTTCGGTTGCGGTCGCCCGAATTCCAGCGGCTGGGCGATGTTCTGGCCGCGGGCGGTATCACGGCGGTACCCGGCTCCGACGGCTCGTTCGAAGTGGACGACGGCGATCCGGTGCGTCTGGGCCAGCTGATGGCCGACCACCGGCTGGTGCTGCACGAGCTGAGTCGGCAGCAGGCGTCCCTGGAGGAGGCGTTCATGCGGCTCACCGCCGGGTCGGTGGAGTACCACGCGCATCCCGCGGGCGCCGATGAGCCCGCCCCCGCCGCCTGGGGCACCGACTGGCGGTCACGGAAGGAGTCCTGACGATGGCGGTGGTGACCCAGGTGCTGCGCTCGGAATGGACCAAGATCCGCTCGGTGCGCTCGACGGGGTGGACGCTGGGCGTGGCCGCACTGGTCACGGTCGCGCTCGGGGCGCTGATCAGCGCGCTGGTCCGGCATGACTTCGGCAGCCTGTCCCGCCACGACAAACAGGTCTTCGACCCGACCTTCGTGAGCTTCGCCGGAACCGGGCTCGGTCAGCTCGCGATGATCGTCTTCGGGGTGCTGGTGGTCTCCGGCGAGTACGCCACCGGAATGATCCGCACCTCGCTCGCGGCCGTCCCGCGCCGCGGCGTCCTGTTCTTCGCCAAGGTCACCGTGGCGGCACTGCTCGCCCTGGCGGTCTCCATGCTGACCAGCTTCGCCGCCTTCGCCACCGGCCAGAGCCTGCTGGGCCGGTACGGGACGTCGCTGGACGACCCGGGGGTGCTGCGCGCGGTCCTCGGCGGCGGGCTCTACATGACGCTCATCACCGTGTTCTCGATGGCCGTCGCCACGATGCTGCGCAGCCCGCTGCTGTCCCTGGGCGTGCTGATGCCGTTCTTCTTCCTGATCTCGAACATCCTGGCCAATGTGGAAGTGACCCGGAAGTTCGGCGAATATCTTCCGGACCAGGCGGGCCAGCACATCATGCGGGTGATCCCGGACCGCGACGGCGCCCCGTACGGCCCGTGGGGCGGCCTCACCATCATGTGCCTGTGGGTGGCCGCCGCCCTGGTGACGGGATATCTGCTGCTCAAGCGCCGCGACGCCTGAGTGCCCCGCGCCCCTTCGGGGCGCATCCGAACCGCACCGGACCGCCAGGAGCCCGCTGAGGCCCGACAGCGCCTGGCCGAGCGGCGGCCGCGGCCGATCTTCGTGGGCCCGCGACGCCTGGCACCGCGCCTCGCCGCGTTGTCGGGATCTTCCGAGTACGCCCAGTACGCGGACGACCCTCCTGCGATCCTCCCCCAGCTACCGCTGGGAGGTGCCCCCTCACCAGACGCCGCGGCCTGACCCACGAAGATCAACAGGACAGGACCTAGGCTCGCGGTGTGACCGACCGCAGCCTCGCCGCCCTGGGCTTCGCCGATGTGCCCGCCCGGCAGCCGCTCAGCTACCCCGGCCGCCCCGTCACCTCCTCCACCCTGCTCACCGGCGGTGAGCTGTGGCCCCTGGAGCCCGCGGCGGGACGGCTGGGCAGCTGGCCGGTGGCCGGCCCGGACGGGCGGCGCGTCCCGCTCGACGCCGAACTGGCCCGGCTCGGGGTGCCGACGGCCGGGGAGCGCACCCCGGTCATCGCCGTCGGCTCCAACGCCTCCCCCGCCCAGCTGCACTACAAGCTGTCCCGGCCGGACGCCCCGTACGCGGTGCCGATGGTCCCCGTGGACATCACCGGAATCGCGGTCGGCTGCTCGGCGCACATCGGGCGCTACGGCTATGTCGCCTCCGCGCCGTACATCGCTCCACAGGCGTGCACACCGCTGGTCGTCAGCTGGCTCGACACCGGACAGCTCGCGGCCGTGGACGCCACCGAGTACCCCAACTACCGGCGGGTGCTGCTGCCCGGCACCGACTTCCCGATGGTGCTGCCGTCCGGCGAGCGGCTGGGCGGCGCGTATCTGTACGCCGGGGTGCGCGGGGTGCTGCGGAACCCGGCCGCGACGGCGCCGCTGCCCGGAGGCGGCGACCAGAGCGCGCTGCTGACCCGGCTGCTGGCCGCCTCCGCCCGGCTGCGCGCCCTGCTCGGCCCCGATCCGGGCTCCTGGGTCGGGCGTGCGGGCGCCGATCCCGCGCTGCGGGAGGCGGGCACCCGCGCCTTCCGGGACGAGGGCTGGGCACTGCCGCAGGACGCGTTCGGGCGCTACGCCGAGGACGCCGGGGCCGCCGGGGCCGGGGATCACGGGCCGCCCGGGGCCCGTGATTACGATGCGCTCTCATTCCTCCCGTGAGGGGAACCGTCAACACGCCGCTAAGCTCCTAACCCTCACGGGGGCTCGCGCCCCGGACCCATTTGCACGAGGGGCGGAGAATGATCGAGGCAGTCGGCCTGACGAAGCGCTACGGCGCCAAGACGGCCGTGTACAACCTGTCGTTCCAGGTGAGGCCCGGTGCCGTCACCGGCTTCCTGGGACCCAACGGATCCGGCAAGTCGACAACGATGCGCATGATCCTGGGGCTCGACGAGCCCACCTCCGGGCAGGTCACCGTGGGTGGCTACCCGTTCCGCCGCCTCCCCAACGCGCCACGCCAGGTGGGTGCCCTGCTCGACGCCAAGGCGGTGCACGGCGGCCGCAGCGCGCGGCAGCACCTGATGTGCCTGGCCCAGCTGTCCGGTATCCCGGCCCGCCGGGTGGACGAGGTGCTGGGCGTGGTCGGCCTCCAGAGCGTGGCCCGCAAGCGGTCCAAGGGCTTCTCGCTCGGTATGGGCCAGCGCCTGGGCATCGCCGCCGCGCTGCTCGGCGACCCGCAGGTGCTGCTCTTCGACGAGCCGGTCAACGGGCTGGACCCCGAGGGCATCCTGTGGGTCCGCAACCTGATGAAGCAGCTGGCCTCCGAGGGCCGCACCGTCTTCGTCTCCAGCCACCTCATGAGCGAGATGGCGCTCACCGCCGACCACCTGATCGTCATCGGGCGCGGCCAGCTGCTCGCCGATATGAACGTCCGGGACTTCATCTCCTACAACTCGGCGGACTTCGCCCGCGTCCGCACCCCCGACGGCGAACCCGCGCAGCGGGAGAAGCTCACCTCGGCCCTCGGTGAGGCGGGCGGCCAGGTGCTGCCGGAGCAGGACGGCGCGCTGCGGGTGACCGGGCTGCCGCTGCCGCGGATCAGCGATCTGGCGCACCAGGCGGACGTCCGCCTCTGGGAGCTGTCGCCGCACCAGGCGTCGCTGGAAGAGGCGTACATGCGGATGACCTCGGGCGCGGTGGACTACCGCTCCACCGCGGACCAGCGCGCCGGGCTCATGGAGCCGGTCCCCGGAATGCCGCCGCAGGGCGGTGCGCACGGCTACGCCCCGGGGATGCCGGGCCAGCCCATGGGGCCGGGAGGCTTCCCGCCCGGCACCGTGCTGCCGGGGTACGCCGAGCCGCCCGCGGCACCGCAGGGCCACGCCCCGGCGCCGGGCACCCCGCCCCACGGACAGCAGGCCGCCGCCGCACCGGCCGCGGCGCCCGCGGCGCCGCCCACCGCGCCCCCGGCCGCCGCTCCTGATATGACCAAGCGCGACAGCGAGGACGCCCGATGACGACCCCGTACCAGCAGCCCCAGTCGGCGCCCGTCCCGCCGCACACGCCCCCGCAGGCGCCCCCCGCTCCGCACTCCGCCCCACCGGTGCCGCAGCAGCACGCGGCACCCGCCATGCCCCCGCAGTCGGCGCACCCGCAGCAGATGCCCCCGCAGGGGCAGATGCCCCAGCCGCAGATGCCGCAGCCGACACCGCCGCCCGCCGGGGGCAACCCGTCCCAGCCGTACGCCGCCATGGGCGCGTACACCTCGCCCATCCCGGTCCGGCGCACCCACTTCGGAGACGCCCTCGCCTCCGAGTGGACCAAGATCAAGTCGGTACGGTCGACGATCTGGACGCTGAGCGTGATGGTCGCGCTGGTCGTCGGAATCGGGCTGCTGGTCTCCGCGAGCACCAGCGACAAGGACTACGTCACCGCTCCCCCGACCCTCCCCGGCTTCGTCGGCACACTGCTGGGCCAGCTGTGTCTGGTCACGCTGGGCGTGCTCGTGATCTCCTCCGAGTACGGCACCGGGATGATCCGCACCACGTTCACCGCCTGCCCGCAGCGCGCCCGGGTGCTGACCGCCAAGGCGCTGGTCTTCTTCACGCTCTCGTTCATCACCACGACCGCCGCACTGGCGCTGGTGGCGTTCGCCAGTACCGGGATGCACAGCGGTCCGGACGTCATGGAGCCCAGCGGTAAGCAGTGGCTGGGCGCGACGGTGGGTGCCGCACTGTACATGTCGCTGCTGGGACTGCTCTCGCTCGCCGTCGGCTCCATGCTGCGGCACTCCGCGGGCGCCATCGCCACGATGCTCGGTGTGGTGCTGCTCCCGTCGATCCTCCCGCCGTTCCTGATGATGTCCGATAGCCTTTTCGACGTGGGCGAGACCATGCAGAAGTACTCCTCGCCCCAGTCGCTGGCCTCGCTCTTCCAGGTCTCCGACGACCTGGGCAACGGTATGGCGCAGCTGGGCCTGGTCGCCGGAGTCACCGGCGCGGCGCTGATCGCCGCTTATTCGCTGCTGGAGAAGCGCGACGTCTGAGGCCCCTTCCGGGCGGCCCGGGTCACGGGCTCAGTACTTCGGTGCGTTACGGGACCGCTGGAGCTTTGCGCTCCGGCGGTCCCGTGCGTTCCAGCACGCCTTGTGCCAGTGGCGGCGGTCGTCGGCCCCCGAATGCTGCTGCCAGGCGACCACATGGGGCACCCCCGGCGGGATCTCCTGGTCGCAGCCGGGGCAGCGGTAGTGCTTGGTGGCGGCGGCGCCGCTGATCTGCCGCACCACCCACTCCTCGTCCTGCCAGCTCTCGGTGCGCTCCAGTCCGAAGCGGTCGGCGCCGTCGCGGCCGACGGGCTGCTCGCCGCCTCGCGGGCGGTTTCGACGTGGAGACACGATGGCACCTCGGCAACTCGGCAACTCGGCTATGCGACAACGCTGGACGCTACAGGCTGTGACCAGCCTACGCGTTACGGTCACGCATCCGGAAAGCCGTCGTCCACTGTCACCCTCCGATCATCATGAAAACTTCTTGCCAAGCCGTGCCCTTGGCACGTGTCAGGCGTTAATGCCTTTGAGGGGGTGTGCCCGCGTCCGCGGACGATCCGCGACAAGGAGGCAGATGGCGATGCATGTGGGGGCTTTCATCCTGGCCGCTCAATTCCCGGGCCAGGGACAGCAGGAGGCGCTGCACCGGGCGGTGCGGTCGGCCGAACTGGCGGAAGTGGCGGGGCTGGACGCGGTCTGGCTCGCCGAGCACCATTTCGTTCCGTACGGAGTCTGTCCCTCCGCGGTCACCCTCGCCGCCCATCTGCTCGGCCGCACCCGCACCCTCGGGGTCGGCACGGCGGTGAGCGTGCTGCCCACGGCGCATCCCGTCGCACTGGGTGAGCAGGCGGCGCTGCTGCATCTGGTCTCCGGCGGCCGGTTCACCCTGGGGGTCGGCCGCGGCGGGCCATGGGTGGATCTGGAGGTCTTCGGCTCGGGCCTCGAGGCGTACGAGCACGGCTTCCCCGAATCACTCGATCTGCTGCTGCGCTGGCTGCGCGAGCCCCGGGTGGGGGCGGACGGAGAGCGGTTCGCCTTCCGCGAGGTGCCGGTGGTGCCGCGTTGCGAGGATCCGCCCGGCGCGCGGGGGTCGGTCTCCCCGCCGGTGGTCGTGGCTTGCACCTCGCCCGGCAGTGTGCGGCTGGCCGCCGAGCGCGGGCTGCCCATGCTCCTCGGTATGCACTGCGGCGACGAGGAGAAGGCCGAGGCGGTCGCGCTGTGGCGGAGCTCCGCGCTCGCCGCGGGCCGTTCGCCCGAGGAGGTCGAGGCGGCGGAGCATGTCTCGGCCGGAGTGGTGCAGATCGCGGATGCGCGCCCCGAGGCAGCGGAGACCCTGACCAAGGCGATGCCCGGCTGGCTGCGGCAGGGGCTCGGCGCCCATGTCACGGTCGACGGGCGGCAGCGCCGGATGCGTGATCCGGTGGCCTACGCGGAGTTGCTGTGCGAGCTGCATCCGGTCGGCTCGCCACGGCTGTGCGCCGACCGGCTGGCGGCCACCGCGGAGCGCACCGGAATCCGCCGGTTCGCGCTGCTGGTCGAGGGGTCCGGGGACCTCGCGACCACGGAGGAGAATGTGCGCAGGCTCGGTGGTGAAGTGCTGCCGCTCCTGTGCTGATACACCTCCCCCTGAGGGAGCGGCAGCGGTCATCGCGTCAGCAGTCGCGCAGTTCGGGCGACTGGTTCAGCAACTGCCCCCGAACCGAGGTGAAGCGCGCGAGGCGCTCATCCGCCGACGCGTCCATCGGAAAGACGGCCACCCGGTGACAGTTCTGAAAGGCCAGCCGCACTCCGAAGTGGCGCTGGAGCGCGCCGCGTATCGCGTCACTCGCCAGTGCGCGCAGCAGTTGACCGCGTGCCTGCTCGTCCGGCGGCGGCGTCTGGTTGTCGGCGAACTCCCCGCCGTCCACCTTCAGCTGGGCCACCAGGGAGCTGATCATCTCCCATGCGTAGGGTAGGGAGTTCCGGACGCAGTCGACGAAGTCCGCTTCGTCGACCTCGCCTCGCTCGGCCTGTTCCAGAAGGGCCGGTGAGACGTCGAGCGACATGGGTTCTCCTCTCGCGACCCCGCAGGCGGGGTCTCAGGGATGGGATGGGCGGATGGCGACGGAGCGTACCCGCCCGGCGACCGCCCGCTTCAACGGTAATTCGGCCACTCCACCCGCACCAGGAGAATGGGCACACAACCAGCCATCCCCGAACGGGTCCATCGCCGGACGAATCGCGTGGAGCCACCGCCGTCGAGTAGCGTTGCCGACCATGCGTCTCGTCATCGCCCGGTGCTCCGTGGACTACGCCGGCCGTCTCACCGCCCACCTTCCCTCGGCACCCCGTCTGATCCTCGTCAAGGCCGACGGCAGTGTGTCCATTCACGCGGACGACAGGGCCTACAAACCCCTCAACTGGATGTCTCCGCCGTGCACCCTCAAAGAGGGCGATGACAACGTGTGGACGGTCGTGAACAAAGCGGGGGAAAAGCTCATCATTACCATGGAGGAGGTCCTCCATGACTCGTCGCATGAACTCGGTGTCGATCCGGGCCTGATCAAGGACGGTGTCGAGGCCCATCTCCAGGAGCTGCTGGCCGATCGTATCGAGACACTTGGCGATGGCTGGACTCTTATTCGGCGTGAATACCCCACTGCCATTGGCCCCGTGGACATTCTCTGCCGGGACGCCGACGGCACGACCGTCGCCGTGGAGATCAAACGCCGTGGTGAGATCGACGGTGTCGAGCAGCTCACCCGCTATCTGGAGCTCCTCAACCGGGATCCCCATCTCGCCCCGGTGAAGGGGATTTTCGCCGCCCAGGAGATCAAGCCGCAGGCGCGGGTGCTGGCCACCGACCGCGGTATCGGCTGTGTGGTCCTCGACTACGACGCGCTGCGCGGTATCGAGGACGACAAGCTCCGTCTCTTCTGACGGCTGGGGGCAGCCGGTGACGGCCGTTCCGACGCTGCCGCCCGCCACACCCACCACTTCCCGCCATCCGACCGCGTCCGCGCCCGGCGCGATGCGGTCGCTCCACCCGGCGCGGACGCGCGGCCTCGTCGCCCGGCCTCGTCGCCCGGGATCGGTCTTAGGCCGAGACCTAGGCCGAGACCGACGAGGACGAGGACGTGGCGGGCGTGGTCGGAGCGCTGGCCGTGGTGGAGGTCTGACCCGAGGGCGTGGGCGCCGTGGTCGGCGGTGTGGTCGACGGGGTCGGCTTCTCCGTGGGGTCGTCCGGTGTGGTCGGCGTGGTGCTCGGCGTCCGGGTCGGACGGTGGGTGGGACGCTGCGTCGTGGGGTCCGACGACGGCGACGAGGGGCTGTTGGTCTCCGAGGGCTCACCGCTGGTCGACGGAGTGCCCGGAGACGCCGAGCCGCTGGGCTTACGGCTGCTGGGCGCGGTGGGCGAGGTGGAGGACTGCGGCACCCCGGTCGGCCCCGGCTGGGGGTTCCCGTCGGTGCCGCTGCTCGGATCGTCGGCGGTCCGGTCCTTGTCGTCGTCCTGCTGGGAGGCGGTCCGCTCGGGCTTGACGCGATCGGCGGGGCGGTCGTTGTCGTCGGACATGGCGCCCAGGGTCACCACGGTGCCGAGGACGGCCACCAGGAGCGCACCGGCACCCGCGGCGATCACATTGCGCCGGGCGCCGGTCACCGCCATCGCCAGACCGCGCAGTCCGCGCGGACGGCCGGCCGAGTCCGAGGACGCCGCCGAGCCCGAGGACGCCGCCTTCCCCGCCGAGCTCTGAGAGCCCGTCGAGCCCTGCCAGCCCGTCGGCCCCACCGCGGCCAAGACGCTCGTCTCGGCCGCCGGGCCGGCCGCGGCCGTGCCGACGGAGGTGAGCGGACTGGTCGCCGTCACCTTCGGCGTGACCACGGTGATCTCGGCGTCGGGGTCCGGCCCGCCCGGCGCGGACGCCGACTCCTCACGACGGGCGGCCGGGACCTCCTCGCCCGCCGCCGTACGGCCACCGCCACCGGCGGTGCCGAACGCACCGGCCATCGACGATCCGGCCGTGCGGTCGGTGACCAGTGCCAGGGCGCGCCGTCCCGCGACCGTGCCGCGCTTGTCGGCGAGCACGCCGCGCAGCCCGATGGACGCCTCCAGCTCCGCGCGGGCCCGGTCCAGATTGCCGGTGCACAGCGCCAGGACGCCCAGCTCGTGGTGGAAGTACGCCTCGTCGGAGACCTGCCCGGCCAGCCGGGCCGCCTCCTGGCCGTGGCGGACGGTCCGCTCCCAGGCGCCCCAGTGCAGCGCCGCGGCGAAGGCGGGGGCGGCGGCGCGGGCCAGCAGGACGGCGGCGTCGGCCTGGCCCGTCTCCCGCCCGGCGACCAGGGTGGTCATGGCGCCGAGGATGGCGTCCGCCTCGGCGGCCACCCGCTCCGGGGCGACCGAGGGGTGTGCGGCCCACCAGGCGTAGTGCCGGGCGACGGTCTGCGCCCGCCCGGCGGACTCCACGGCGTCCCCGGCGAACCCCTCGCCGGTGAGCTGGGCGGCCACTCCGGCGGCCAGCCGGAGTTGCGATCCGGCGCTGGTGGCCAGACCACAGCCGAGCAGCTCGCCGGGGGCCGCGTCCGCATGGTCGTCCTCGGTGAGCGCGGGCAGATGGGCCTGGTGCGGCAGTTCGCCGCCGAGTGCGACCGCGAACCGCAGGGTGTCCCGGGCCGCCCCGCCGAGCTCCCCGGCGAGCAGCGCGGCGGGGGCCGCGGCCTCGGCGCGGCTGGGCAGCGGTCCGCCGCCCCGCGCCTCACGCCACCGCAGCAGCGCACCCGCCTGGACGAAGCGCAGCGGCAGCCCCTCGGACTCGAACCACAGGTCCGCGGCCCAGCTCGCCTCGTCCTCCGTCAGGGGACGGCGTACGGCGCGCTCCAGCAGCTCCAGACCGGCGGTGCGGCTGAGGCCGGAGAGGAAGACCTCTTCGAGGTGCGAGTCGGCGGAGGGGGCCGCGATATCGGGGGTGGCGGAGATCAGGAAGGCGCACTCGGGGGTCGCGTCGAGGAACTCGTCCAGCGCGGCACCGCCGAAGTCGATGTCGTCGAGGACGACGACGGCGCCGATCTCTCGGACCGCCGCCAGCAGCTCCGCGCGGTCGGGGCGGTACAGCGAGGCGCGGTAGACGGCGGCGTAGAGGTCGTGGAGGAGGTCGGTGGGGGTACGGCGGTAGCCGGACAGGCACACCACACCGTCCGGGGCGATCCCCTCGCAGTCGTCGGCGACGGCCTCCAGCAGGGCGCTGCGCCCGGCGCCGGAGGGGCCGGTGACCCGCACCGAGCGGCCGCGGGCCAGCAGCCGGCGCAGCCGCTCCCGCTCCTCGTCGCGCTCCAGCATGGGCAGTTCGGCCGCCACGGTGCCGGAGGGGCGCGGCGCCGCGGCGGCCCGGCGCAGCTCGGTGCGCTCCTCGGCGCCGCGCCGCTCGGGCCGGGCGGGCCGCTCACCGGGCGGACAGGGCTCTATCTCACTGCCGTCGACGGGGTTGACGGTCAGCAGATGGTCGCCGGAGACGATCCGGGCGGTACGGGCGGGCGCGGGCTGGTCGCTGTCCAGATGGGGCAGGAGCGGATCGCCCAGCGGCGGGGTGGGTCCGTCCGGTGAGCCGTCGCGCCGAGACGTTTCACCGGGCCGGGAGGACGTCCCGTCGGCTGCCGGGTGCGAGCGCTCGGCGGGGCCGGAACCGGCGTCGTCGTGGCCGTGCTCTTCCGGTCCGCGGTTCATCGGCTCCATGTCATGGCCCCCCAGTGCGTGGCGTGCTGTGTGGCTCCCCGGCCCGCCGTCGCTTCTGGTCCGGTGCCGCCGTAGGGAAGGAAAGGGAAAGGGTCCCGGCGGTACCGAGCCCTAGACCTTCTCACAGTATCCACTCCCCGGGAGGGAGAGCACGCCGCCCCGGCACCCACGGGCGCCTGGGAGCCCGCCCCGGAGCTCGGGCCCCGGGGCCCGAGCCTCCACGGGTTCAGACGCGCGGCAGCGACTCGGCCTCGAGGCCGCCCTCGATCGCCAGGATGCGGTGCAGCCGGGTGGCCACCAGCAGTCGCTGCATCTGGGGCGGCACTCCGCGCAGCACGAGCCTGCGGCCCGCCCGGCCGGCCCGCCGGTGGGCGCCCATGATCACACCGAGCCCGGTGGCATCCCAGGAATCCAGCTCGGTGAGGTCCAGCACCAGATCCCCGCCGCCGGAGTCGACGGCGGTGTGCAGGGCCGTCCGGGCGTCCGCCGCGCTTCGGACATCCAGTCGGCCCCCGACGACCAGCTCGGCGTGGTCGCCCCTGATGTGCATATGCGCTCCCCACTACGGTGCGTCGTGTCGTCAATGAGCCATTCTGTCTACAGAACTGACTGCCTCTCACGCGACGAAGTTGCCGCCTGTAAGCGAACCGATACCGAATTCACCCTTGAGGGTGAGTTCCTGGGCCTGGCGCGGCACCCGGACCCTCAGTAGCGGTAGAAGCCCTCGCCGCTCTTGCGGCCGATGTCCCCCGCGTCGACCATGCGGCGCATGACCTCCGGCGGCGCGAACTTCTCGTCCTGCGACTCGGTGTAGATGTTCTCGGTGGCGTGCAGGAGGATGTCCACACCGGTGAGGTCGGCCGTGGCGAGGGGTCCCATCGCATGGCCGAAGCCCAGCTTGCAGGCGATGTCGATGTCCTCGGCCGTGGCGACCCCGGATTCGTACAGCTTGGCCGCCTCGACCACGAGCGCGGAGATCAGCCGTGTGGTGACGAAGCCCGCGACATCACGGTTGACGACGATACAGGTCTTGCCGACGCCCTCGGCGAACTCCCGTGCGGCGGCGAGGGTTTCGTCACTGGTCTTGTAGCCGCGCACCAGCTCGCACAGCTGCATCATCGGCACCGGCGAGAAGAAGTGGGTGCCGACGACCCGCTCCGGGCGCTCGGTGGCCGCCGCGATCTTGGTGATCGGGATCGCGGAGGTGTTGGAGGCGAGGATGGTGCTGTCCTTGACCAGCCCGTCGAGGGTCCGGAAGATCTCCCGCTTGACCTCGATCCGCTCGAAGACGGCCTCGACCACCACATCCGCGTCGGCGACGGCGTCGAGGTCGGTGGTGGTGGAGATGCGGGCGAGGGCCTGCTCGGCCGCCTCGGCCTCCATCTTGCCCTTGGAGACGAACTTCTCGTACGAGGCCCGGATGCCGTCCGTGCCGCGCCGCAGCGCCTCGTCGGTCACATCGCGCAGCACGACGTCCCAGCCCGCCTGAGCCGAAACCTGCGCGATACCGGACCCCATGAGTCCGGCTCCGATGACCGCGAGCTTCTTGGCCACGACACACACCCTTCGATCGACGTTGATGTGCCGGACCTTAACGCCCGTTCACCCCCTGTGGCAGCCCTTAGTAAGGCGCGTCACGGTGTGTTCTTCACCGCATAGTTGAGCGTGCGCTCCCCGAGGAGCGAGGTGACCAACTCCAGCCGCTTCAGCACCTTCCCCGTGATCTCGGCCGAGTCACCCCCGGCGGCGGTCAGCCGCTGGACGCTGTTGAAGATCACGCTGTTCACCCAGGCGAGCTGGCTGGCGACCAGCATCGGCTCGGGGTCCTCGGGGTCCGCCCCGGTCTCCTCGCACAGGGTGGCGCCGATCGCGTGGCAGGTCCGCTCGTGCATCGCCATCAGCCGCGAGGTCAGTGCCTGCGACCCCTGGATGACGGCCATGAAACGCGTGAAGCCCGGGTTGAGCGGGTCGTACTCGCCCCCCTCGACGGCGGCGCGCAGTTCACGCAACACGGCGACCGCGGCGGACTCCCCCACCGCGCGCGCGGTGATCCAGCTCGGCAGCCGGCCCACCATCTCGTCCTCCCGGTCGAAGAAGAGGTCCTCCTTGGCCGGGAAGTAGTTGTAGACCGTGTTCACGGAGACATCGGCCGCCTCCGCGATCTCGGCGATGGTGACCGCCTCGAATCCGCGCTCCAGGAACAGCCCGGTCGCCACATCCGAGATGTACTGCCTGGTCTGCCGCTTCTTCCGCTCCCTGAGCCCTTCCGCCATACCCGCCATCCTAGCTTCGCTGGTGCCGCTGAATTTTTGGGGCCATTGCAAATTTGGGGCGACACTGGTTTTCTGTTGCGCATGGCAGTCCTCATCACCAGCGGGCTCGCCCGCACCTTCCGGACCAAGCGCGGCCCCGTCGAGGCCGTACGGGGCATCGATCTGACCGTCGAGGAGGGCGAGATCCTCGGCTTCCTGGGACCCAACGGCGCGGGCAAGACCACCACGCTTCGCATGCTCACCACCCTGCTCCCGCCCACCGGCGGCACCGCCACCGTCGCCGGGCACGACCTGGCCCGCGACCCCGCCGGAGTACGCCGCAGGATCGGCTACGTCGCCCAGTCCGGCGGCGTCGACCCGACCGTCTCCGTACGGGAGGAACTGGTCACCCAGGGCAGGCTGTACCGGCTGACCGCCCAGCGGGCCGCCGCCCGCGCCGCGGAGCTGGCCGAGGACCTGGGCCTCGCCGAGCTGCTGGACCGCCCCTGCGGCGCGCTCTCCGGCGGACAGCGGCGGCGGCTGGACATCGCCCTGGGCCTGGTCCACCGGCCCCGGATCCTCTTCCTCGACGAACCGACCACCGGCCTCGACCCCGCCAGCCGCGCCGATCTGTGGCACCTGATCCGCCGGCTGCGCGATGAGCACCGGATGACGGTGTTCCTGACCACCCACTACCTCGACGAGGCCGACGCGCTCGCCGACCGGCTGGTCATCGTCGACCACGGGCGGATCGCCGCCGAGGGCACCTCGGCGCGGCTCAAGGCCGAGTACGGGGGTTCACCCGAGGCGACCCTCCAGGACACCTTCATCGCCATCACCGGGCGCGGCACCCCGTCGCGCGACACCGCCCCGCTCGCCGTCTGAGCCCTGACGTCCCACCCGGCCGCCAGAACCGGCCGGCCGCCGGAACCGGCCAACCCGCCCTCCCCGAAGGGAAATCCGTGCCCCACGTCCTCTCCGACACCGCCCTCGTCTTCGGCCGCTACGCCCGTCAGACCCTGCGCTCCACCCCCGCCCTGGTCTTCGGACTGATCCAGCCGCTGCTCTTCCTGGTCTTCTTCGGGCCCCTGCTCAACGACCTGCCACTGGGCGGCGACGGCGACTCCTGGCAGATCGTCGTCCCCGGCATCCTCATCCAACTCGGCCTGTTCAGCGCCTCGTTCGCGGGGATCGGCCTGGTGCTGGAAAAGCGCCTCGGCATCATCGAGCGGATGCGGGTGACCCCGGTCAGCCGACTGGCGCTGCTCATGGGCCGGGTGCTCAAGGACGTCGTCCAACTGCTGGTGCAGTCCCTGGTGCTGGTCGCCGTCGCCGTGGTGATGGGGCTGCGCGCCCCGGTGGCCGGGGTGGCCATCGGCTTCGTCTTCGTCGGGGTGCTCACCGTCTCGCTCGCCTCGCTGTCGTACGCGCTGGCCATGCGGGTCGCCACCCCGCAGGAGTTCGCCCCCGTCATCAACGCCATCACCATGCCCGCGATGCTGCTCTCCGGTGTGCTGCTGCCGATGACGCTCGGCCCCCGCTGGCTCGATGTGGTCTCGCACTGCGTGCCGTTCCGCTATCTGGTGGACGGGGTACGGGCCGCCTTCGCCGGTGAGTACGGGGACGGCAAGATCGCCCTGGCCTCGCTGGTGGCCACCGGTCTCGCGGTGGTGGCGGTGACGCTCGGCGCCCGGCTCTTCCGGCAGGCCGGAGCGTAGCCGCGGCGCGTAGGCTCGGACCCATGGTCAATCTCACCCGCATCTACACGCGCACCGGGGACTCGGGCACCACCGCCCTCGGCGATATGAGCCGCACCGCCAAGACCGATCTGCGGATCTCCGCCTACGCCGACGCGAACGAGGCGAACGCCGCGATCGGGGTGGCCATCGCGCTGGGCGGGCTGCCCGCCGAGATCATCGAGGTGCTGGTCCGCGTCCAGAACGACCTGTTCGACGTGGGCGCGGACCTGTGCACCCCGGTGGTGCAGAACCCGGAACATCCGCCGCTGCGCGTCGAGCAGAGCTACATCGACAAGCTGGAGGCGGACTGCGACCACTTCCTGGAGGGGCTGGAGAAGCTGCGCAGCTTCATCCTCCCCGGTGGCACCCCCGGCGCCGCCCTGCTGCACCAGGCGTGCACGGTCGTCCGCCGCGCCGAACGCTCCACCTGGGCGGCGCTGGAGACCCACGCGGACTCCATGAACCCGCTCACCGCCACCTATCTCAACCGGCTGTCGGACCTGCTGTTCATCCTGGCCCGTACGGCCAACAAGGAGCTCGGCGACGTGCTGTGGGTGCCCGGCGAGAACCGCTGACACCCGCCCCCGCACCTCGCGTGCGTACGGGGCCGGGTACCCCCCGGGCCCGACCCCGTTACGCGTACGTCCTCAACCCAGCGGCGAGGACCGGGCCCGCTCGGGCTCCCGCTTCGGCCACAGCGTGTAGCTCAGGGCGATGACCACGTTGATGCCGATGGCGAACAGCATCGTCGTCTGCCACTGCCGCAGCGGGCCGATCTCCCCGTCGTCCCCGACGTACCAGATCGCCCCCTGCAACAGCACGATCGCGATCACCGCCGCCAGCACCCAGCGCAGCGCGGTCCGCCACTCGTGCGCCGCCCGCGCCATCCCGTACTTCGGCGGCTTGACCGGCGGCGGACCGCCGAAGAAGCGATGTGCCACCCGGGCGTCCACCCACGTGATCGTCTGATGGCCCAGCGCCACCGAGAAGCCGATGTAGACGGCGGCGAGCCCGTGCTTCCAGTCCGGTTCGGCACCGTTCTTGAGATCGATCGCGGTGGTCACGAACAGCACCAGCTCCAACAGCGGCTCGCACAACAGCACCGCGACGCTCGCCTTCGGCATCTTCGCCAGGTACCGCAGGCCCAGCCCGACGGCCAGCAGTACCCAGAAACCGACCTCACAGGCGATGATCAGCGCGACAATCACGGATGGGCTCCTCTCGCTCTCCGCCTCAACGCTCCCGTGCGATCCGGGCCGCCGCGTCGTCGGAGGCGATGAAAGCCGACTGCATCCTTCGATGTATCCGAGGTCCGCCGGAGCCCGCCCTCGAGCGGAGGAGCGGGCCCCGCCCCGCGTGATGGGATGGGGCACATGCCGTCCCGTCCGCGTCTGCTCCAGCGTCCGCACCGCGACGATGTGCTGATCAGCCTCTCCGGTCTGGTCGGCGGAGTGATCATGTGGTCCCTCGGCCTGGTCAGCGGGGAGGACTTCCCCCGGGATCCGGAGGCCCTGACGCTCCTCCCGCTGGTGGTGATGGCCGCGGCCGAACTGCTGCGCAGAACCGCGCCCGTGGTCGCGCTGTGCCTGGCCGTACCCGCCCTCGTCGGCGACCAGCTGCTGGGCTCGCTGATCGCCACCCTCGCGATGTTCACCGATGTGCTCTACGCGGCCGTGGTCTACGGAACCCCCACCATGGCCCGCAAGATCCCGCTGGGCACGGTCTGGCTCACCGTCGCGGCCACGGTCGTGCCGATCGCGGTCTACCGCACCTCCGTGTCCCTGCTCATCGGGATCGCCGTCGGGCTGGTGCTGCTGACCCCCGCCTGGACCGGCTGGGCCATCCGCGAGCACCGGGAAGCCGCCGCCGCCGAACGGCTGCGCGCCGAACAGACCGCGCTCCTGGCCGAGCTGGACCGCCGGGAGGCGGTCACCGCCGAACGCGCCCGGATGGCCCGGGAACTCCACGACATGGTGGCCAACCACCTGTCGGCCATCGCCATCCACTCCACCGCCGCGCTCTCCCTGAAGGACACCGCCGCCACCGAACAGGCCCTCGGCGTCATCCGGGAGAACAGCGTGCGCGGCCTCGCCGAGATGCGGCGGCTGATCGGCCTGCTGCGCGACGCCGAGGACGAGGCCGCACCGGGCCCCGCGCCCACCCTCGACGCCCTGGACGCCCTGCTGGAGCAGGCCCGTACCACCGCCGCGGCGGGCTCCGGCGGCCAGGAGTTCCTGCTGTGCGACGAGCGCCCCCAGGGCGCCGCCCCGCTGCCCGCGCCGGTCGAGCTGGCCGCGTACCGCATCGTCCAGGAGTCCCTGACCAACGCGCTCAAGCACGCCGGGCCCGGCCGGGTGGATGTGACCCTGGCCCGTCTCCCGGACGGGCCGCTGGAGGTCGGCGTCACCAGTCCCTGCGGCGAGGACCGCCCGGCGCCCCGGGCACCGGGCTCCGGCAGCGGGCTGATCGGGATGCGGGAGCGGGTCTCCCTGCTCGGCGGCACCCTGGAGGCCGGACCGGCCGACGGCCCCCCGGGCACGGTCTGGCGGGTCCGGGCCACCCTGCCGCTCAAGCCCGAGAACACCGACCCCACCGGGAACACCCCCCAACCCCCCATCGACCGGGAGCCGCAGTGACCCAGCCAGCCACCCCGCCGCGGACGATCCGTGTGCTTGTCGCCGAGGACCAGGCCGCGGTGCGCTCCGGGCTTGTCCTCATCCTGCGGTCGGCGCCCGATATCGAGGTGGTCGGCGAGGCCACCGACGGCCGCCAGGCGGTGGACATGGCCCGTGCGCTCCGCCCCGATCTGGTGCTGATGGATGTGCAGATGCCGCGTCTGGACGGGGTGTCGGCCACCCGCGAGGTGGTCTCCGAACAGCTCGCCGACGTCCTGGTGCTGACCACCTTCGACCTCGACGCGTATGTCTTCGGGGCGCTGCGCGCGGGCGCCGCCGGTTTTCTGCTCAAGGACAGTGACGCGGCCACGCTGATCGAGGCGGTCCGTACGGTGGCCCGCGGTGAGGGGCTGATCGCCCCGGCGGTGACCCGCCGTCTGATCGCCGAATTCGGCCGGACCGGGGCCGCGGCGGCCACCTCGTCCAGTGGCGCCGATCCGTCGGTGCTCACCGCGCTCACCCCGCGCGAGCGGGAGGTGCTGGGCTGTATGGGGCAGGGGCTGTCGAACGCGCAGATCGCGGTGCGGCTGACCATGGCGGAGGCCACGGTGAAGACCCATGTCAGCAGGGTGCTGGCCAAACTGGACCTGCGCAGCCGGGTACAGGCCGCGGTACTGGCCCAGGAGCTGGGCGTGGCGGGGCCTTGAGGGGCCTCAGGCCACGTTGACCCGCCGGCCGGGCGGGGCCGCTTCCAGCCAGGCCAGAAAGCCGGTCAGGGCGTCCTCGCTCATCGCCAGCTCCAGCCGGGTGCCGTTGTGCAGACAGGTGAGCACCAGCGCGTCGGAGAGCAGGGCGAGCTCCTCCTCGCCCTTGGGCGTACGCCGCTCCAGCACCTCGATGGCGTCGCGCTCCAGCACCCGACGGGGCCGGAACGCGTACGAGAAGACCCGGAACCACTCGACACGGTCGCCGTTGTAGCGGGCGACCCCGTACACCCACCCCTTGCCGCTGGGCTCGGACCGGCCGTCGCCTCCATCGGCGCTCCAGCGCAGCGAGCAGTCGAAGGTGCCGCCGGAGCGCTGGATCAGCCGTCGCCGCAGACCGAAGACGAAGAGTCCCACCACCACCAGCGCGACGACCACGCCGCTCACAAGCAGAGCGAGGGACATCTTCACCGACCTCCTCGCGTCATCCGGAAAACCGCACCTGCATTACCACAGCCGCGGACCGCTGAAGGAGTATTCCAGCGAGGTCCGCGGCTGAGGTTCTCGACCGTACGTGACAGGCTCAGTGCACTCCTGCCACCGCGCGCAGTCGGACATCGGCGCGCCGCTCGGCGGCGGCGTCCGCCTCCGACTTGGCACGGTCCAACGCCCGCTCCGCGCGCTTGACATCGATCTCGTCGGACAGCTCCGCAATCTCGGCCAGCAGCGAGAGCTTGTCGTCAGCGAACGAGATGAACCCGCCGTGCACCGCGGCGACGACCGTTCCGCCATCGCTCGTACGGATGGTCACCGGGCCGGACTCCAGGACACCGAGCAGCGGCTGGTGGCCGGGCATCACGCCGATGTCACCCGATGTGGTGCGCGCGATGACCAAGGAGGCCGTGCCGGACCAGACACTCCGGTCCGCCGCGACCAGCTCGACATGCAGCTCAGCAGCCAACGTGGCTCCTCGGGTCTACCTGCCGGGTACGACAGGGCTTCGTCACAGAATAACGGGCGTTCGGAGAGGGGCGGGACCGGGCCCACCCCTCTCCCAGAGCTACGGGGCTCAGGAGACGCCCAGCTCCTTGGCCTTCGCCTTGAGGTCGTCCAGGCCACCGCACATGAAGAACGCCTGCTCCGGGAAGTGGTCGAACTCACCGTCGGCGATCGCGTTGAACGCCGCGATGGACTCGTCCAGCGGGACGTCCGATCCGTCGAGACCGGTGAACTGCTTCGCCGCGTGGGTGTTCTGCGACAGGAAGCGCTCGATACGACGGGCGCGGAAGACGGTGAGCTTGTCCTCCTCGCCGAGCTCGTCGATACCCAGGATGTTGATGATGTCCTGGAGGTCCTTGTACTTCTGGAGGATCGACTTCACGCGCGAGGCGCAGTCGTAGTGGTCCTGCGAGATGTAGCGCGGGTCCAGGATCCGGGACGTCGAGTCCAGCGGGTCCACCGCCGGGTAGATGCCCTTCTCCGAGATCGGCCGGGAGAGCACCGTCGTCGCGTCGAGGTGCGCGAAGGTGGTCGCCGGAGCCGGGTCGGTCAGGTCGTCCGCGGGGACGTAGATCGCCTGCATCGAGGTGATCGAGTGACCACGGGTCGAGGTGATGCGCTCCTGGAGGATGCCCATCTCGTCGGCCAGGTTCGGCTGGTAGCCCACCGCGGAGGGCATCCGGCCGAGCAGGGTCGAGACCTCGGAACCGGCCTGGGTGAAGCGGAAGATGTTGTCGATGAAGAACAGCACGTCCTGCTTCTGCACATCGCGGAAGTACTCCGCCATGGTCAGACCGGCCAGGGCGACCCGCAGACGGGTGCCCGGGGGCTCGTCCATCTGGCCGAAGACCAGCGCGGTCTGCGGGAGAACGCCGGACTCGGCCATCTCCTCGATCAGGTCGTTGCCCTCACGGGTGCGCTCACCGACACCGGCGAACACGGAAACGCCCTCGTGCAGCTTGGCCACACGCATGATCATTTCCTGGATGAGGACGGTCTTGCCGACGCCCGCGCCGCCGAACAGACCGATCTTGCCGCCCTTGACGTACGGGGTCAGCAGGTCGACGACCTTCAGACCGGTCTCGAACATCTCGGTCTTGGACTCGAGCTGGTCGAAGGCCGGGGCCTTGCGGTGGATGGACCAGCGCTCGGTGACCTCGGACTCGGCCTCGGGCTCGTTGAGGATCTTGCCGAGGGTGTTGAACACCCGGCCCTTGGTGACATCGCCGACCGGCACCGTGATGCCGTCGCCGGTGTCGGTCACCGCGGCCTGGCGGACCAGACCGTCGGTGGGCTCCATGGAGATCGCGCGGACCACGCCCTCACCGAGGTGCTGGGCAACCTCGAGGGTCAGGACCTTGATCGCACCCTCGGCGGAGGGGTCGGCGACCTCGACGGTCAGTGCGTTGTAGATGTCCGGCATCGCGTCGACGGGGAACTCCACGTCGACGACCGGGCCGATGACCCGCGCGACGCGGCCGGTGGCCCCGCCAGTCACGGGGGCCGTCTCAACAGTGGTGGTCATAGTTGTCAGTCACTCCCCGCAGAGGCGTCGGCCAGAGCGCTCGCGCCACCGACGATCTCGCTGATTTCCTGGGTGATGTCGGCCTGGCGGGCCGCGTTGGCAAGCCGCGTGAGCGACTTGATCAGTTCTTCGGCATTGTCGGTCGCCGACTTCATCGCCCGCCGGGTGGCCGCGTGCTTGGAGGCGGCGGCCTGGAGGAGGGCATTGTAGATGCGCGACTCGACGTACCGCGGCAGCAGTGCGTCGAGGACGTCCTCTGCCGACGGCTCGAAGTCGAACAGCGGGAGGATCTCGCCCTTCTTGGCCTGCTCCTCCGCCGTGTCCTCGAGGCTGAGCGGCAGCAGCCGGCTGTCGACCGGCGACTGCGTCAGCATCGACACGAACTCGGTGTACACGATGTGGAGCTCGTCCACCCCGCCCTCGGCCGTCTGCTGGAGTACGGCCTCGATCAGCGGACCCGCGATCTTCTTGGCGTCCGCGTAGGTCGGGTTGTCGGTGAAGCCGGTCCACGACTCCGTGATCTTGCGCTCACGGAAGCCGTAGTAGGCCACGCCCTTGCGGCCGACGATGTAGGTGTCGACCTCCTTGCCCTGCGCGGTGAGCCGCTCGGTGAGCTGCTCGGCCGCCTTGATGACGTTGGAGGAGTAACCGCCGGCCAGACCCCGGTCGCTCGTGACGAGCAGCACGGCGGCCCGCGCCGGGTTGTCGGTCTCCGTCGTCAGCGGGTGCTGGGTGTTGGAGCCGGTGGCGACCGCGGTCACCGCCCGGGTGAGCTCGGTGGCGTACGGAGTCGAAGCGGCCACCCGGCGCTGCGCCTTGACGACGCGCGAGGCGGCGATCATCTCCATCGCCTTGGTGATCTTCTTGGTCGCGGAGACGGACTTGATCCGCCTCTTGTAGACCCGGAGCTGGGCACCCATGCTCAGCCCTCGCCCAGCAGCTTGCCGTCCGAGGTCTCGAACTGCCGCTTGAAGCTGTCCACCGACTCGGCGAGCGAGGCGATGGTGTCGTCGGACATCTTGCCGCCCTCGACGATGGAGGTCAGCAGGCCCTTGTGCTCACGGTGCAGGTAGTCCAGCAGCTCACGCTCGAAGCGGCGGACGTCCTCGACCGGAACGTCGTCCATCTTGCCGTTGGTACCGGCCCAGATGGAGACGACCTGGTCCTCGGTGGAGTACGGGGCGTACTGCGTCTGCTTCAGCAGCTCGACCATGCGCGCACCGCGCTCCAGCGACGCCTTGGAGGCCGCGTCCAGGTCGGAGCCGAAGGCGGCGAACGCCTCGAGCTCGCGGTACTGGGCGAGGTCCACCCGCAGTCGGCCGGAGACCTGGCGCATCGCCTTGTGCTGCGCGGAGCCACCGACTCGGGAGACCGAGATACCCACGTTCAGCGCGGGGCGCTGGTTGGCGTTGAACAGGTCCGACTCCAGGAAGCACTGGCCGTCGGTGATGGAGATGACGTTGGTCGGAATGAACGCCGACACGTCGTTGGCCTTGGTCTCGACGATCGGCAGACCGGTCATCGAACCGGCGCCCATCTCGTCGGAGAGCTTGGCGCAGCGCTCCAGCAGCCGGGAGTGCAGGTAGAAGACGTCACCCGGGTACGCCTCACGGCCCGGCGGACGGCGCAGCAGCAGGGAGACGGCGCGGTAGGCGTCGGCCTGCTTGGACAGGTCGTCGAAGACGATCAGGACGTGCTTGCCCTGGTACATCCAGTGCTGACCGATGGCCGAGCCGGTGTAGGGGGCCAGGTACTTGAAGCCCGCCGGGTCGGACGCCGGGGCGGCGACGATGGTGGTGTACTCCAGCGCGCCCGCCTCCTCCAGCGCGGCGCGCACGCCCGCGATGGTGGAGCCCTTCTGGCCGATGGCGACGTAGATGCAGCGGACCTGCTTCTTCGGGTCGCCCGAGCGCCAGTTGTCGCGCTGGTTGATGATCGTGTCGACGCACAGCGCGGTCTTGCCGGTCTGGCGGTCGCCGATGATCAGCTGACGCTGGCCACGGCCGATCGGGGTCATCGCGTCGACGGCCTTGTAGCCGGTCTCCATCGGCTCGTGCACCGACTTGCGGTCCATGACCGTGGGGGCCTGCAACTCGAGGGCGCGGCGGCCCTCGGTCTCGATCTCGCCGAGGCCGTCGATCGGGGCACCCAGCGGGTCGACGACGCGGCCGAGGTAGCCCTCGCCGACGGCGACCGAAAGGACCTCGCCGGTGCGCTGCACCTGCTGGCCCTCCTCGATCCCACTGAACTCACCGAGGACAACCGCGCCGATCTCGCGCTCCTCGAGGTTGAGGGCGAGGCCGAGCGTGCCGTCCTCGAACTTCAGCAGTTCGTTCGCCATGGCCGAGGGAAGTCCCTCGACCTTCGCGATGCCGTCGCCGGCAACGCTGACCGTACCGACCTCCTCGCGCGAGGCCGCGTCCGGCTTGTACGCCTGGACAAAGTTCTCCAGCGCGTCCCGGATCTCCTCCGGCCGGATCGTGAGCTCCGCCATCTGGGTTCCCTGCTCTCCTTGTTGGGCCCGAAGTATCTGACTACGGCCCAACTCGGGCCGCTTACATGCTTGTTGAGTTGGTGGCTGTGTCAGCCGGCCATCCGGCGGGCCGCCTCGTCGAGACGTTCCGCGATGGTCCCGTTGATGACCTCGTCGCCGATGCGCACGGCGATCCCGCCGAGGACCTCCGGGTCCACGTCGAGGTTGAGGTGGACCTGGCGGCCGTACAGCTGGGCCAGAGCCGCGCCGAGGCGCTGCTTCTGCTGATCGCTGAGCGGTACCGCCGAGGTCACGACAGCGACCGTACGGTCGCGGCGTGCCGCGGCCAGCTTGGTCAGCTCGTCGAGACCCGCTTCCAGGCTACGTCCGCGCGGGTGGGTGACCAGACGCAGCACAAGGCGCTCGGTCACCCGGTCCGCCCGGCCGCCGAGCAGCCGGCGCACCAGGTCGGCCTTGGCCGTGGTGCTCGCGTTCCGGTCGGACAGCGCGCTGCGCAGCTCCGGCGAGGAGGAGACGATCCGGCTGAACCGGAACAGCTCGTCCTCGACGTCGTCGAGAGTGCCGGCCCGCTGGGCCGCCACGAGGTCGGCGGCGGCCGCCAGCTCCTCGACCGCGTCCGCCAGATCGCGCGAACGCGACCAGCGGCTACGGACCATCCCGGACACCAGGTCGACGGTCTCGCCGCCGACCTGCCCGCTCAGCAGGCGTCCGGCCAGCTCGGCCTTGGCCTCGCCGGGCTGCGCCGGGTCGGTGAGGACCCGACGCAGTGAGACCTCGCGGTCGAGCAGCGCGGTGACGGCGGCCAGCTCATCGGCGAGCTTCGTGGCGTCGACGGAGGTGTTGTCCGTCAAGGCGTCGAAGCGCTCGCGCGCGGCTGCCAGTGCCTCCCTGCTCGCTCCGTTCATCGGCCGGCCTCGGCCTTCGAGCCGTCCGCGGCCTTGGCCTCGAGCTCGTCGAGGAACCGGTCGATGGTGCGGCTCTGCCGGGCCACGTCCTCGACGGACTCGCCGACGATCTTGCCGGCCAGGTCGGTGGCAAGCTTGCCCACGTCCTGGCGCAGTGCCTGGGCGGCCTGCTTGCGGTCGGCCTCGATCTGGGCGTGACCGGCGGCGATGAGCTCCTCACGCTGCCGCTGGCCCTCCGCGCGCATCTCGGCGATGAGCGCGGCGCCCTGCTCCTGCGCCTCCTGGCGCAGGCGCGCGGCCTCGTGACGGGCGTCCGCGAGCTGGGCGCGGTAGTCCTCGAGGACCTGCTGGGCCTCGGCCTGAAGGGCCTCGGCCTTCTCCATCCCGCCCTCGATGGCCTCGCGACGCTCATCCAGAACACGGTTGATGTTCGGGAGCAGCTTCTTCGCGAGGAACACGAAGACGATGGCGAAGGCGATCAGGCCGATGACCAGCTCCGGGATCGGCGGGATGAGGGGGTTCTCCTCCTCAGCCGCCACCTGTACCAGGGCGTGCATCTCAGTGCCTTCCGTCAGTGGTGGTCAACGCGGTGCGTCAGGACTTGAAGAGGAAGCCCATGACGATACCGATCAGCGCGAGCGCCTCACAGAACGCGAAGCCCATGATCTGGTTGGCGCGGATCAGACCGGCCGCCTCGGGCTGGCGGGCCAGGGCCTGGGTGCCGTTACCGAAGATGATGCCGACGCCGACGCCGGGGCCGATGGCGGCGAGACCGTAACCGATCGAACCGAGGTTGCCGGTGACGCCGTCGGCGGCGAGGGTCTGGAGAGCGGACATGCCGGTTCTTCCTTCTCTTTCATGGACCGGTGGGGGTTGGCCACCGGACGTCTCTTTGACAGGGAGGCGGGCAGCTCAGTGGTGCTCGGCGAGCGCGCCCTGAACGTAGTTGCAGGCCAAGAGCACGAAGACGTACGCCTGGACGGCCTGGATGAAGAGCTCGAACGCGGTCAGCAGGATCGTCATGATGAACGACGCACCCGCGTAGGCGATCCCGATGCCGTTCAGCAGGTACCAGCTGCCGATGGTGAACATCAGCAGCAGCAGGTGACCCGCGAACATGTTGGCGAAGAGCCGGACCGCGTGGGTGAAGGGCCGGATGATCACGTTCGAGAAGAACTCGATCACGACGATCATGGGCAGGATCCCGCCCAGCGACTTGTCGTAGCCGGTGATGTTCTTCCAGCCGCCGACGAACCCGTGCTTCTTGAACGTCAGGTACATCCACATGATGTAGACGATCGCGGCGAGACCGGCCGGGAAGGCGATGATCGACGTCACCGGGAACTGGGCGACCGGAATGATCGACCAGAGGTTCATGATCCAGACGAAGAAGAACAGGGAGACCATGAAGGGGACGTACTTCTCGCCCTCCTTCTTCCCCAGGGCCTCGTAGACGAGCCCGCGGCGTACGAAGTCGTAACCCGCCTCGCCGACCATCTGGAGCTTGCCCGGGACCACCTTGGCGCGGCCGAAGGCCGCCCAGAAGAACCAGATGACAACGCCGGTGCCCAGCAGGGCCAGCAGCATCGGCTTGTTGAACTCGAAACCGCCCACCGTGAAGAGCGGCTCGAACTTGAACGAATGGAGTCCGGGTGCCGGGAAGCCGCACCCATCGAAGATGTGGCAGTTCGTCTCGAAGGCGAGCGTCTGGTCAGAACTCACCTTGAGCTCCTTCAGCGTGGCGCATGGGTACGGCAACCTCGTTGTGTCGGCGCGGCGCACGGCCACGGAACGGCACTGGACTGGTCTTACGGATGTGGGGGCGGCTGATCGGCGGGGGGCCGAAGGCTGGGTCGGGCATCAGCTGCATGGGCCGCCGATTCCGTCCCGCGGAATACGGGGATTCGGCTACCTGCGCCCGCTGTGCCTCAGATGGCACCGGACGATAGCAGGTGAGCGGATGTGCCTTTATACCGGCCCTACCGATCACGATGTGGACCCGGCGGGAGCGGACTTCTTCGCCCCCTCGGGCTTGCGTTCGTCCTCGGCTTCGGGCTGCACGTAAAGGATCTTGGCCTTCATATGGGCGCGGGCCTGTGCGGCAATCCACACCAGAACCGCGGCGAGCAGTGCGAGGCCGAAGGCCTTGGTGGAGAACAGGGTGGTGTCCCTGAACACCGCGAGCAACACCGCGACCAGCAGGAACTGGGTCATGTAGAGAACCAGTCCCATCATCTGGAACAACTGCGGAAGGTACTTGGCGGTGCGCTCCAGCACGATGAGGCCGGTGGCCATCACCGCGGCACCCAGGAACGCCCCGAAGGCGGCCCCGAGCGCGCCCTTTCCACCGGCGACCGCAGCACTGACAGCGACAGCGACCACCCCGGCAACAGCCGTGGGCACGGCGCAACTCAGAAGCGTTCGGGCGTCGTTGGACTGCATGAAGGGTTCTCCGGCAAGAGTCGGAAGCAGCGTTTCGTCGTGAACGAGCGTATCCCGGGGGATGAGGGAGACCTCGCGACGAAGGACCGTCGCACTACGGTCCCTCGGCTCTGGCACCGGGTTTAGTGAACGGTATCACAAACTATTTGATGAGGTCTTTACCTGCCAGGTGTGCTGCCCGTCACACACAGGAGTTATGGACTCGACATCGCGCTGACGCCATGACGTTCCCCATTGCGGAGATCAGCACTCCGGAACGGAGATCACCCAGAGATCACTGGGGAGTTCACCAGAGCGCTCACCGCGGAGTGCCGATCTTCTTGCGGTGGGTGAACCGGGAACGGTCGCCGATCGCGGTGGCGCCGTTGATCCCGGCCGGCATCGGCCGCGACGCGGACTCCTCCGCCACCGGCTCCGTGGTTCCGGCGTCGTCGGCTCCGGCATCGGCCACGGCCTCCGCCCGCGCACCCCGGTGGCCACGTCGGTAGCGCGGCGGTACGAAGCCCTCGGCCCAGCTCGGCACCCGCGGGGTGAACCGCGGCAGCAGCAACAGCACCAGGCCGACCCCGCTCAGCGCCGTGATCGCCAGCACGAACCACATACCGACGCTGTTCACCGAGTACGCCACCGCGCCGAAGGCGATCAGCGCCGACCAGAAGTACATGATCAACACGGCCCGGCTGTGCGAGTGTCCGATCTCCAGCAGCCGGTGGTGCAGATGGCCGCGGTCGGCCGCGAACGGCGACTGGCCCCGCCAGGTGCGCCGCACGATGGCCAGCACCAGGTCGGCGAAGGGCACCGCGATGACGGTCAGCGGCAGCAGCAGCGGAATGTAGACGGGCACGGTGGCGTGCACCGCGGCGGTCTCCGACCCGGCGAACAGCTTCATCGCGTCCGGGTCCACCTGGCCGGTGATGGAGATGGCACCCGCCGCCAGCACCAGGCCGATCAGCATCGAGCCGGAGTCGCCCATGAAGATCCGCGCAGGGTGGATGTTGTGCGGCAGGAAGCCCACGCACATGCCCATGAGGATGGCCGCGAACAGCGTCGCGGGGGCGGCGGCCTCCAGGCCGTAGCCGTACCAGATGCGGTACGCGTACATGAAGAACGCGGCGGCGGCGATGCACACCATGCCGGAGGCCAAACCGTCCAGCCCGTCAACGAAGTTGACCGCGTTGATGGTGATGACGACCAGCGCCACCGTCAGCAAGGTGCCCTGCCAGGGCGTCAGCGAGACCGGCCCCACACCGGGCACCGGAAGCCACAGGATGGTCAGACCCTGGAGCACCATCACACCCGCGGCGATCATCTGGCCGCCCAGCTTGATCAGCGCGTCCACGCCCCACTTGTCGTCCAGCACACCGAGCAGCCAGATCAGTCCGGCGCCGGACAGCAGTGCCCGCGGCTCGTTGGAGAGCTCGAAGACGTCCTTGAGGTTGGTGAGATGGGCGGCGACCAGCAGCCCCGCGCACAGCCCGCCGAACATGGCAATGCCACCGAGCCGCGGCGTGGGCTCGCGGTGCACATCACGGGCCCGGATCTCCGGCATCGCGCCAGCCGCGATGGCGAACTTCCGCACCGGCCCGGTCAGCAGATACGTGACCGCGGCCGTGATGCACAGAGTGAGCAGGTATTCACGCACAGGCTGCCCCAGAGGTATCGCTGGCCATCACAGCCACACACCCTATGCGTGTCGGACCACTGCCGGTGAACGTACTTACAGACGTCCTACACCTTCGGATGGTTGCACGAGTCGGCCCGCGTCCGGATAGGGCGGAAATCTACCGGCCAGTTCCGCCACCTTCTCCCGTATGACGCCCTCGTCCCGCAACGCGGTTCCGATCAGCGCGGCAATGCGTTCCATCTCAGGTGTTCCCATCCCCTGCGTGGTCACCGCCGCGGTGCCCAGCCGCAGCCCCTTGACGCACCCTCCGGGCTCCGTCGCGGACGCCAGCGCACAGGTGTCCAGCACGATCCCGGAGGCGGCGCAGCGGGCCCGTGCGGCGCGTCCCTCCAGACCCAGCGGGGCCGGATCCGCGGTGATCAGGTGGGTGTCGGTACCGCCGGTGGTGACCGCGAGACCCTCCGCGACCAGCGCGTCGGCCAACACCCGGGCGTTGGCCACCACCCGCTGCGCATAGGCGGTGAAGGCGGGCGCCGCGGCCTCTCCGAACGCCACCGCCTTGGCCGCCACCGTGTTCATCTGGGCGCCGCCCTGGGTGAACGGGAACACCGCCCGGTCGATCCGCTCAGCCAGGTCCGCCCCGCACAGCAGCATCCCGCCGCGCGGTCCGCGCAGCACCTTGTGTGTCGTTGCGCACACCACGTCCGCGTACGGCACCGGACTTGGCGCCGCCTTGCCCGCGACCAGCCCGATGGGGTGTGCGGCGTCGGCGATGAGATACGCCCCGACGTCGTCCGCCACCGCCCGGAAGGCGGCGTAGTCGGGGTGGCGGGGATAGGCGATCGAGCCGCACACGATGGCCTTCGGCCGGTGCGCCCGAGCCAGCCCGCGGAGTTGGTCGTAGTCGATGAGCCCGGTGGCCGGGTCCACGCCGTAGCCGATGAAGTCGAACCAGCGGCCGGAGAAGTTCGCCGGCGAACCGTGGGTGAGATGGCCACCGTGCGACAGCGCCATGGCCAGCACGGTGTCGCCGGGCCGCAGCAGCGCGGCGTACGCGGCCAGCACCGCCGAGGAGCCCGAATGCGGCTGCACATTGGCGTGCTCGGCGCCGAACAGGGCCTTCGCGCGGTCCTGGGCGACCCGCTCGGCGATGTCCACCAGTTCGCAGCCGCCGTGGTGGCGGGCTCCGGGGTAGCCCTCGGCGTACTTGTTGGCCAGCGGCGAGGCCAGGGCGGCGAGCACGGCGGGCGAGGTGAAGTTCTCCGCGGCGATCAGCTGGAGCCCGCTGGAGACGCGGTCCATCTCGCTCATGATGATCCCCGCCAGCTCGGGGTCCTGGCGGGCGAGCGCCCCGAAGTCGGGTCCCCAGGGCGTACGGCCCAGGGCAGCGGGGGGATCGGCGGAGGTGCCGCCCCGGGGCCCGGCGGGGGTGACGGCCATCGCTGCTCACAGCCTTGGGAGGGTTCGGGCGTCACCCCCAAATGTAGGCCGGGCGGGCCGTTGGTGCGCGCCGTACGGCCGACGCGGCCACCGCGGCCCCGGCGGTCCTCAGGCCGGGGCGGGGACCCCCGTCAGGGCCGTGACGACCGGGTCCAGCGCCTGGTGGATCTCGTCGCCGATGGAACGGAAGAAGGTGATGGGCGCGCCGTAGGGGTCGTGCACCTCGTCCGCCTCCTCGGTGGGGGCCAGCAGCCAGCCGCGCAGCGCGGCCGCCGCCTGCACCAGCGCACGGGCGCGCTCGACCACCCCGCCCGCCTCCTCCGGGTCGGGGAGGGTGGCGGGGTCTATGGCCCGTACCAGCCGGGTGAACTCCTTGAGGGTGAAGGTGCGCAGACCCGCCGAGTGCCCCATCGAGATGACCTGGGCGCGGTGGTCACGGGTCGCGGTGAGCACCAGATCGGCCCGGATGACGTGCTCGTCGAGCAGTTCGCGGCCGAGGAAGCCCGCCGGGTCGGCGCCGAAGTCGGTCAGGACGGTCGCGGCGTGCGCCTCCATGGGCGCGCCCTCGTGCCCCCAGGTGCCCGCGCTCTCCACGATCAGTCCGCTGGTGCGGGCGGTGCCGAGGCGGTGGGAGAGGGCATGCCGGGTCAGCCGCTCGGTGATCGGCGAGCGGCAGACGTTGCCGGTGCTGACGTGGAGGATGCGGAAGGAGGTCTCGGCGTGCTTCGCCCGGTGTTCCGCTATGCCACGCCCCGTCTCAGGGGCTGTCAACTGGCCACCTCGAGGTCGGGGACGACCTCGCGGAGCTGCTCCGCGGTGAGCGCGCCCGCGCGGAGCAGCACCGGCACCTTGCCGGTGACGTCGACGATGGAGGACGGGACGGCGGCGGGGGTGGACCCGCCGTCGAGGTAGACCGAGACGGAGTCGCCGAGCATCTCCTGCGCGGCGTCGCAGTCCTGCGGGGACGGATGTCCGGTGAGGTTGGCGCTGGAGACCGCCATCGGGCCGAAGTCGTTGAGCAGTTCGATGGCGACCGGGTGCAGCGGCATCCGGATCGCGACGGTGCCACGGGTCTCCCCCAGGTCCCAGGTGAGCGACGGCTGGTGCCGGGCGACCAGGGTGAGCGCGCCGGGCCAGAAGGCGTCGACCAGCTCCCACGCCTGCTCGGAGAAGTCGGTGACCAGACCGTGCAGGGTGTTCGGGGAGCCGACGAGGACGGGGGTGGGCATATTGCGGCCCCGGCCCTTGGCTTCCAGCAGATCGCCGACCGCCTCGGCGCTGAAGGCGTCCGCACCGATCCCGTAGACGGTGTCGGTGGGCAGCACGACCAGTTCGCCGCGACGGACCGCGGACGCGGCCTCGCGCAGGCCGGTCTTGCGGTCGGTGGCGTCCCCGCAGTCGTAGCGCCGTGCCATTAGCGGACCTCCTCGTAACGGGCCAGGGTGGGGTGCGGTGCCGTCGTCACGGCATGGCCTTCCGCGCGGTGGCGAACCGGGGCCGGTTGTTCAGGTCGGGGTGGTCGGCGGCGTCCGCCCAGCCACGCTCCTCCGTGAAGATCCATGGCACCTGGCCGCCCTGGGTGTCTGCGTGCTCGATGACCACAACGCCTCCCGGACGCAGCAGCCGGTGGGCCGTGCGCTCCAGGCCGCGGATCACATCGAGGCCGTCCTCGCCGGAGAACAGCGCGAGCTGGGGGTCGTGGTCGCGGGCCTCCGGTGCGACGTACTCCCACTCGGTCAGCGGGATGTACGGCGGATTGCTGATGACGAGGTCCACCTGCCCGTCGAGCTCGGGCAGGGCCGTCAACGCGTCTCCGTGCTGGAGAACGACGCGGGACCCCTCGACGTTCTTGCGGGCCCACTGGAGGGCGCCCTCGTCCAGCTCCACGGCGTGCACCCGGGAGCGCGGCACCTCCTGGGCGAGGGCGAGGGCGATGGCCCCGGAGCCGGTGCACAGGTCCACGATCAGCGGTTCGACGACGTCCATGGCCCGGACCGCGTCTATGGCCCAGCCGACCACCGACTCGGTCTCCGGGCGGGGCACGAACACGCCCGGACCGACCTGGAGCTCCAGATAGCGGAAGAAGGCCCGGCCGGTGATGTGCTGAAGGGGCTCGCGGGCCTCCCGGCGGGCGACCGCCTCCCAGTAGCGGGCGTCGAAGTCGGCGTCGGCGACACCGTGCAGCTCACCCCGCTTGACTCCGTGCACGAAGGCGGCGAGCTCCTCGGCATCGAAGCGCGGGGAGGGCACGCCCGCGTCGGCCAACCGCTGGGTGGCCTGGGCCACCTCGGCGAGCAGCACGTTCACTGAATTCCTCCAGCCGGTCCGGACAAGGGCACAAGACTTCCCGGTGGGTGCTCAGCTCGCCGCGGCCAGCTTGGCGGCCGCGTCGGCGTCCACACACGCCTGGATCACCGGGTCGAGTTCGCCGTCGAGCACCTGGTCCAAGTTGTACGCCTTGAAGCCGACCCGGTGGTCCGAGATCCGGTTTTCCGGGAAGTTGTACGTACGGATGCGCTCGGAGCGGTCGACGGTGCGGACCTGGCTGCGGCGGGCGTCGGACGCCTCCTTCTCGGCCTCCTCCTGGGCCGCGGCCAGCAGCCGCGAGCGCAGGATGCGCAGCGCCTGCTCCTTGTTCTGGAGCTGGCTCTTCTCGTTCTGGCAGGAGACGACGATGCCGGTGGGCAGGTGGGTGATGCGCACCGCGGAGTCGGTGGTGTTGACCGACTGGCCGCCGGGGCCGGAGGAGCGGTAGACGTCGATCCGCAGATCGTTGGGACCGATCTCGACCTCGACCTCCTCGGCCTCCGGGGTGACCAGCACTCCGGCGGCGGAGGTGTGGATACGGCCCTGCGACTCGGTGGCGGGCACCCGCTGCACGCGGTGCACCCCGCCCTCGTACTTCAGCCGGGCCCATACGCCCTGGCCGGGCTCGGTCGTGCCCTTGGCCTTCACCGCGACCTGGACGTCCTTGTAGCCGCCGAGGTCGGACTCATTGGCCTCGAGGATCTCGGTCTTCCAGCCCACGCGCTCGGCGTAGCGCAGATACATCCGCAGCAGATCGCCCGCGAACAGGGCGGACTCCTCGCCGCCCTCGCCCGCCTTGACCTCCAGGATGACGTCCTTGTCGTCGCTGGGGTCGCGGGGCACCAGCAGCAGCCGGAGCCGCTCGGTGAGCTCCTCGCGCCGCCGCTCCAGCTCCTTGACCTCGTCGGCGAAGTCCGGGTCGTCCTGGGCGAGCTCCTGGGCCGTGCCGATGTCGTCGCCCGCCCGCTTCCAGTCGCGGTAGACGGAGAGGATCGGGGTCAGCTCGGCGTAGCGCTTGTTGAGCCGCATCGCCTCGCGCTGGTCGGCGTGGACCGCGGGGTCGGCGAGCCGCTTCTCGAGGTCGGCGTGTTCGCCGATGAGTTCCTCGACCGCCTCGAACATCGGGGCTCCCTGGGTGGTCTGCGTGGGCTGGCGGGTAAGAGCCGGGAAGGCCGTGTGACGACAAAACGCCGGTCCGGTCGCCCCAGGACAGGGGCGACCGAAGACCGGCGCCGTACGGGTCGCTACTTCTTGGCGGACCCGGCGTTCTTGCCGAAGCGGGCCTCGAACCGCGCCACACGGCCACCGGTGTCGAGGATCTTCTGCTTGCCCGTGTAGAACGGGTGGCACTCGGAGCAGATGTCGGCGCGGATGGTGCCGCCGCTCACGGTGCTACGGGTGGTGAAGGACGCGCCACAGGTGCAGCTGACCTGCGTCTCGACGTACTCCGGGTGGATGTCGCGCTTCAAGGGATTCTCCTAGGTTCGGGAGGGTGCCGGGTCGACGGGCGGGTTGTCCGTCGTGAACCGGGACCGACGGTCCAGTCTGCCAGCACTGGCCGTATCCCCCAAAACCGGGGGTGGGGCCCGGATATTCCCGGGCCCCCGCCGCGCCGCGCGGGGCGGTGCGGACCCGCGTTATTTGACGACCTTGCCCGCGCTGGTGGCGTCGCCGGCCGAGCCCTTGGTGGCGGACGCGGGGATCGGCCGGTCCTGCCGCAGGGCCCGCCACATCAGCTGGGACTTGCGCTCCATGGGCAGCACCCGGTCGGGGTCCGCGGGGTCGTACTGGACGGGCAGCGTGACCATCTTCATGTCGCCCGAACCGATGCCCTTGAGGCTCTTGGCGAAGCCCATCAGCTTGTTCACCGAGGCCAGCTCGGAGTCGGTGGTGAGGGCCTTGGTGGAAGTGTCCGCCAGGTCGTAGAGCTTCTTCGGGTTGCCGTACAGGTCGACCTGCTTGATCTGGTCCAGCAGCGCCTTGATGAACGCCTGCTGGAGCTTGATCCGGCCGAGGTCGCTGCCGTCGCCGACACCGTGCCGAGTCCGCACCAGCCCGAGGGACTGCTCTCCGTCGAGGTTGTGCGAGCCGGGCTCGAGGTCGAGGTGGCTCTGTTTGTCATGGATCGCCGTGGTGGTGGTGATGTCGACGCCGCCGAGGTCGTTGATCAGCTGCTTGAACCCGGAGAAGTCGACTTCGAGGTAGTGATCCATGCGTATGTGGGTCAGCGACTCCACGGTCTTCACGGCACAGGCCGGGCCGCCGACCTCGTAGGCGCTGTTGAACATCGCCTGCCGCGCCTGGGGCGTCTCCTTGCCGTCCTTCACGCAGGAGGGACGCTTGACCATGGTGTCCCGCGGGATGCTCACCACGCTGGCCTTCTGGCGGCCCTGGTAGACGTGAACGATCATCGCGGTGTCGGAGCGGGAGGTGCCCTCGTCCTTGCCGTACTTGGCGTTCTTCCCGGCCCGGGAGTCGGAGCCCAGGACGAGGATGTCCATCGAGCCGTTGTCGACGTTCTTGGGGCGGTCGGAGCCGAGGGCGTTGTTGATGTCGACGCTGGTGAGATTGCCGTTGAGCCGGTAGTAGAGGTACCCGAGTCCGGCACCTCCGAGGACCAGCACGGCGGCCAGGGTCCATATCGTGTAGTGCACCGCGCGGCGGCGGGTGCTGGGCGGTTTGCGGCGGCCACCGGATCCGCTCATACGGGGACGGCCCGGGTTCACCGGCCTACCGCTGCTGTCGTCAGCCATGTGCTCCTCAGTCCTCGTCCCCCGGCTGCCCCCTGCCATCACGGTCAGGCCTGGCGTCACGGTGTCGTCGGATGCGTGTGTCGACCAGACAGACGACAGGCCGAGGGTCAGGGTTGCACATGTTGTTTTCTGTGTTTTCGCTCGGACAGCACCCGAGGTCGTTCGTCCACTTCGTCCCTATTTCCTTCCTGACCTGCGCTTTTACTCCCCATCACGCCATCGCGGCCGGTCCGTGAGGATCTCGGCCACTGTGGTTCAGATCTCAACGACAACGTCGGCAACGATCTTGGCGGTGATCTCCGCGGCCTTCTCGATCATCTCCCTAATCATCTTCCCGACGGCGAAGGGGCCTCCCCGCCGTGGCGGGAAGGCCCCTTCTGCGGAGCGTGCCGGATCAGTCGCCGTTGCCCGGGGTGGGCGTGGTCTTGGCGATCTGCATCAGGAACTCGGCGTTGGACTTGGTCTGCTTCATCTTGTCCAGCAGCAGCTCGATGGCCTGCTGCGAGTCCAGCGCGTGCAGCACCCGGCGGAGCTTCCAGACGATGTTCAGCTCCTCCGGCGCCAGCAGGATCTCTTCCTTGCGGGTGCTGGACGGGTCGACGTCCACCGCCGGGAAGATGCGCTTGTCGGCGAGCTTCCGGTCGAGCTTGAGCTCCATGTTGCCGGTGCCCTTGAACTCCTCGAAGATCACCTCGTCCATCCTCGAGCCGGTCTCGACCAGCGCGGTGGCCAGGATGGTCAGCGAGCCGCCGTCCTCGATGTTCCGCGCGGCACCGAAGAACTTCTTCGGCGGGTAGAGCGCGGTCGAGTCGACACCACCGGACAGAATGCGGCCGGAGGCGGGCGCCGCCAGGTTGTAGGCGCGGCCCAGACGCGTGATCGAGTCCAGCAGGACGACCACGTCATGCCCCAGCTCGACCAGGCGCTTGGCCCGCTCGATCGCCAACTCGGCGACGGTGGTGTGGTCCTCGGCCGGGCGGTCGAAGGTCGAGGAGATGACCTCGCCCTTGACCGACCGCTGCATGTCGGTGACCTCTTCCGGCCGCTCGTCGACGAGGACGACCATCAGATGGCACTCGGGGCTGTTGCGGGTGATCGCGTTGGCGATCGCCTGCATGATCATGGTCTTACCGGTCTTCGGCGGGGCCACGATCAGACCGCGCTGGCCCTTGCCGATCGGCGCGACCAGGTCGATGATCCGGGTCGTCAGCCCACCGGCCTCGGTCTCCAGACGCAGCCGGTCCTGCGGGTAAAGCGGCGTCAGCTTGCCGAACTCCGGCCGCCCGCGCCCGGTTTCGGGCGCCATGCCGTTGACCGAGTCCAGCCGGACCAGCGCGTTGAACTTCTCGCGGCGCTCGCCCTCACGCGGCTGACGGACCGCGCCGGTGACGTGATCGCCCTTGCGCAGACCGTTCTTACGGACCTGGGCGAGCGAGACATAGACGTCGTTCGGGCCCGGAAGGTAACCGGAGGTCCGGATGAACGCGTAGTTGTCGAGGATGTCGAGGATGCCCGCGACGGGGATCAGCACATCGTCATCGGACACCTGCGGCTCATTGCCGAAGTCGTCGCGGCCACGGCGGCCACGGCGGTCGCGGTAGCGGCCGCGGCGCCCGCGGCGCCCGCCCTCGAAGTCGTCGTCGGACTCATCGGCGCGCTGCTGGGCCTGGCCGCGCCCGTCGCGCTGCTGGCGGCCGCCGCCCTGCTGGCCGTCGTCGCCCTTGCCGCCGCGGCGGTCGCGCTGGCCGCCGCGCTCCCGGCGGTCGCCCTTCTGGCCGCGCTCCTGACGGTCCTGACGGTCCGTACCGGCCTTGCCGCCCCGGCCCTCGGCGGTGTCCACGGCGGCCTCGGCCTTCGCGTCCGCCGTGGTCTCGGTCCGGGCGCCGACCGCGGTGTCGGTCCGGGTCTCGGCCTTGGTCTCGACGGCGGTGGCCGTGGCCCCCTGCTCGGGGCTCGCGGCGGGCGCGGTCGCGCGACGGCGGCGCCGCTCACCGGCGGGCTGCTCATCGGCGGCGGGCTCGCCCGGCTGGCCGGGGATCTCGATCTGCTGCTGCGCCACGGCCCTCTCGGCCTTGTCGCTGTCGCTCTTCTCCGCCTTGGCGGCCTTGTCCGCCTTGGCGGTCTTCTCGGCCTTGGCCGCCTTCGCGGTCTTCTCCTGCTTGCCCGCGGCGGCGCTGTCATCGCCGGTACGGGCCCGGGAGGTGGTACGGCGCTTGGGCTTGGTCACATCCTCGCCGGAGGCGGTCTCGGAGCTCTGGGCTCCGCCGGATCCCGCGGCCTGCTTCTCCTTGATGACCTCGATCAGCTGGCTCTTGCGCATCCGCGCGGTGCCCTTGATACCGAGGCTCGAGGCGAGCTGCTGGAGCTCGGCCAGGACCATGGCGTCAAGGCCGGTGCCCGAGCGGCGTCGCCGCGGGGCAGTGCCAGTGGCAGCACCGGTGGCAGGCGCGGCGGGAGCGTCCGTAGCGGGCGCGGCGGCATTGCCGACACTGCTGTCGGAGGTGCCGGAGGCGTTCACGCCCATCAGATCGGTGGTGTCGCTCACGAAGGGTCCTTCCCTGGAGCGGGCGTCGGCCTGTCTGGCTCGGCGACCGGTTGTGCTGTCCGACTGTGGTCCTTCCGTTACGGACCGAGCCGGGGCGGTGGTCCGCCGGGTACGGCGGAGAGATCAATTCATGGTTCCGGCGAGACGGAAGACTTTCCTCGGCTCCATCACGCCGATTCCGGAGCGTGCTCGATACTGCTCAGGCAGGCTGCTCAGGCAGTGCGGGGAGGCTCCCGGAAGAAGGGTGGTCCCGGATGGGGACACTGAGCACCTCGCCTCCGAGTACATCCAAGAGGCATCCAGTGCAGACTTGAGGTTAACACTACCGGATCCAACAAATATTCCCCCTCTCCAAGACCGGCAATCGAGTTTTCCCAGTGCCCGGGCCGTTCCGGGCCCTGGAGTCAGCTGAGCGGCAGAACGCTCGCCCCCCCGGCGTCGAGAGCCAGCCGGTTGGCCGCCCATCCCTCACCCGCCAGTCGTGCGACCTTGTCGGCCGCACCGTCCTCGACCAGCGCGAGCACCGTGGGGCCCGCACCGGAGATGACCGCGGGGACGCCGTCCGCGCGCAGTCGGTTCACCAGACCCACACTCTCGGGCATCGCCGGAGCGCGGTATTCCTGGTGCAGCCGGTCCTCCGTGGCCGCGAGCAGCAGCTCGGGACGCCTGGTCAGGGCCTCCACGAGCAGGGCCGCCCGCCCCGCGTTGACCGCCGCGTCCACATGCGGAACGGTGCGCGGCAGCAGTCCGCGGGCGGTCTCCGTGAGCACCGGGCGGCCCGGGACGAAGACCACCGGAACGATGGAATCGGCTGGGTCCATCCTGATCGCCCGCGCGGCTCCCGCGTCCGTCCAGGCGAGGGTGAAGCCGCCGAGCAGACATGCGGCGACATTGTCGGGGTGGCCCTCGATCTCGGTGGCCAGTTCCAGCAGCGCCGCGTCGTCGAGCTTTTCGGCGCCGCCTATCGTCACCGCCCGCGCGGCGACGATCCCGGCGCAGATGGCGGCGGAGGAGGACCCCAGACCCCGGCCGTGCGGAATCCGGTTGGCGCAGACCACCTCAAGACCCCGCGGCTGCCCGCCCAGCAGGTCGAACGCGGTGCGCAGGGACCGTACGAGCAGATGGCTCTCGTCGCGCGGCAGGGTCTGTGCGCCTTCGCCCGCGATGTCGACGTGCAGACCGGAGTCGGCCACCCGGACCACCACGTCGTCGTAGAGCCCCAGGGCCAGACCGAGGGCGTCGAAGCCGGGGCCGAGATTGGCACTCGAGGCGGGGACGCGCACTCGGACGGCGGCGGCGCGGAACGCTGGACCGGCCATCGCTCGATGACTCTCCTTGTGTTTGCGTGAGATTGCTCGAAGAGGTACGGAAAACCGCGGGGGTTGTCACGCGAAGTACGGCGACGCCGCGCAGAAGCGAGTGCTCTGCGTCGGGGCGGATTCAGTACAGCCTATCGAAGGAAGGTTCTGTGGCGACATAGGGCGCACGGGAGGCGCACGATGCGTGTCGCGCCCCCTGCCATCGTCCGGGACCACTCTACTGGAGCGTAGCGCGCGCCCTCTTCGCTCCCGTGCATCTCGTCCACCACTTGAGTGGATCTTGACAAAACCGCCGGTCGGAGCGGGGCGGGCGGGCAGGACCGGAACGGGCCGGGATCCGCTGGATCCCGGCCCGCGCCTACTAGACCAGTCCGAGCCGAACGGCGGCCGCGTCCGCGTCCACCGGGACCACAACCGGCTGGGGCGCGCCCGCGACCGCCCAGTCCGGGTCCTTGAGCCCGTTGCCCGTCACCGTGCACACGATGCGCTGGCCCGGGTCGACCAGACCCTGCTCGGCCGCCTTCAGCAGCCCCGCCACGCTCGCCGCGGAGGCCGGCTCCACGAAGACGCCCTCCTGGGAGGCGAGCAGCCGGTAGGCGGCGAGGATCTGACGGTCGGTCACCTCGTCGATCAGGCCGCCCGACTCGTCCCGCGCCTGCTCGGCGAAGCTCCAGGAGGCGGGGTTGCCGATCCGGATCGCGGTGGCGATGGTGCTGGGCTCGCGGACCGGCTCACCGCGCACGATCGGCGCCGCGCCGGACGCCTGGAAGCCCCACATCCGGGGGGTGCGGGTGGACCGGGGCTGCTGGCCCTCGAACGGCGCCGCGTACTCCTGGTAGCCCTTCCAGTAGGCCGTGATGTTGCCCGCGTTGCCCACCGGGAGCACATGGATGTCAGGCGCGTCGCCGAGCATGTCGACGATTTCGAAGGCCGCGGTCTTCTGGCCCTCGATACGGGCCGGGTTGACCGAATTGACCAGCGCCACCGGGTACTTCTCGGACAGTCCGCGCGCCAGCGTCAGACAGTCGTCGAAGTTGCCGTCGACCTGGAGGATCTTCGAGCCGTGCACCAGGGCCTGGCCCATCTTGCCCAGCGCGATCTTCCCCTGCGGGACCAGCACCGCGCAGACCATCCCGGCCCGCACCGCGTAGGCCGCGGCCGAGGCCGAGGTGTTGCCGGTGGAGGCGCAGATGACGGCCTTGGCCCCGGCCTCCTTGGCCGCGCTGATGGCCATCGTCATCCCGCGGTCCTTGAACGACCCGGTGGGGTTGGCGCCCTCGACCTTGAGATGGACCTCACAGCCGGTGCGCTCGGAGAGCACCTGCGCGGGCACGAGCGGGGTGCCGCCCTCGCGGAGGGTGACGACGGGCGTCGTCCCGCTGACCGGGAGACGGTCGCGGTACTCCTCGATGATGCCCCGCCAGCCGTGCCACCGGCGGGTGCCGGACATACGCGCCCCGGCGTCGGCGATTGCGTTCATTTCTTCCTTACTCCCCTGCTACTCCCGGCCCCGCTGCTGTGCGGTACGCCCGCGTCCCACGCTCCACCCGCTCTCTACTCGCCCTCGACCCGCATGATGCTGGCGACGTCGCGGACCGTGTCGAGGCGGCGCAGTGTCTCCACGGTCGCCGACAGCGCGGCGTCGCTCGCGCGGTGGGTCACGACGACGAGGGACGCCTCGCCGTCCTTCCCCTGCTGGCGGACCGTATCGATCGACACTCCGTGCTCGGCGAAGACTGTCGCGACCTGAGCGAGAACTCCCGGCTTGTCGGCGACATCAAGGCTGATGTGGTACCGCGTGACCACATCGCCCATGGGGCTCACCGGAAGCCTGCTGTAGGCGGACTCCCCCGGTCCGGTGGCACCCGCCAGCTTGTTGCGGCAGGCGGCGACCAGGTCGCCCAGGACCGCCGAGGCGGTCGGCGAGCCACCGGCCCCCGGCCCGTAGAACATCAGCTGACCGGCGGCCTCGGCCTCCACGAACACCGCGTTGTACGCCTCGCGGACCGAGGCCAGCGGATGGGCCAGCGGAATCATCGCCGGATGCACCCGCGCGGTGACCGACCGGCCGTCGGCGGCGCGCTCACAGATCGCGAGCAGCTTGACGGTGCAGCCCATGCGCTTGGCGGAGGCGATGTCGGCCGCGGTCACCTCGGTGATGCCCTCACGGTGCACATCGTCGAGGGTGACCCGGGTATGGAAGGCGATCCCGGAGAGGATCGCGGCCTTGGCCGCGGCGTCGAACCCCTCGACGTCGGCGGTGGGGTCGGCCTCGGCGTAGCCCAGCGCGGTGGCCTCGTCCAGCGCCTCGCTGTAGCCCGCGCCGCTGCCGTCCATCCGGTCGAGGATGAAGTTGGTGGTGCCGTTGACGATGCCGAGGACGCGGTTGACCTTGTCCCCGGCCAGCGATTCGCGCAGCGGCCGTACCAGCGGGATCGCACCCGCGACCGCCGCCTCGTAGTACAGGTCCGCGCCGCGCTCCTGGGCGGCGGCGTGCAGGGCGGCGCCGTCCTGGGAGACCAGCGCCTTGTTGGCGGAGACCACGCTCGCGCCGTGCTCGAACGCGGTGGTGATGAGGGACCGCGCGGGCTCGATCCCGCCGATCACCTCGACCACCACATCGATGTCCCCGCGTTTGACCAGGGCGGTGGCGTCGGTGGTCACCAGGTGCTCGGGCACCCCTTCGCGGACCCGGTTGGGGCGCCGTACGGCCACCCCGGCCAGCTCCACCGGAGCCCCGATACGCGCCGTGAGGTCGTCCGCGTGCGTCGTCATGATGCGCGCCACCTCTGAGCCCACTACTCCACAGCCCAGCAGCGCCACTTTCAGCGGACGCGTACGCATCATCCGACCTCGTTTCTCATCCATCGTTGAGTGCACCAGTCTCAGGCACTGGACGGAATTTCCTATCCCGGGTCCAGTATCCGAGATTTATTTCTCGCTAGCCGACATCGAGCCGCAGGAGATCTTCCTCGGTCTCGCGCCGGACGATTTCCCGCGCCTGTCCGTCGCGCACGGCGACGACCGGCGGACGCAGCGCGTGGTTGTAGTTGCTCGCCATCGAGCGGCAGTAGGCGCCGGTGGCGGGGACGGCGATCAGATCGCCGGGCGCCAGGTCCGCGGGCAAAAAGGCGTCCCGCACCACGATGTCACCGGATTCGCAGTGCTTGCCCACGACGCGGGACAGCATGGGCTCGGCGGTGGAGGCACGGGAGACCAGCGCCACCGAGTACTCGGCGTCGTAGAGCGCGGTACGGATGTTGTCGGACATCCCGCCGTCGACGCTCACATACGTCCGCAAGCCCGGCAGCTCCTTGACCGTCCCCACCTCGTACAGCGTGAACGCGGTCGGCCCGACGATCGCCCGCCCCGGCTCGACCGACAGCCGCGGCACCGCGAGACCCGCCCCCCGGCACTCACGGAGCACGATCTCGCGCAGCGCCGCGGCGATCTCATGCGGTTCGCTGGGGTCGTCGTCCGCGGTGTACGCGATACCGAGACCGCCGCCGAGGTCGATCTCGGGCAGCTCCACCCCGTGCTCGTCACGGATCTCCGCCAGCAGCCCGACCACCCGGTGGGCGGCCACCTCGAACCCGGAGGTGTCGAAGATCTGCGAGCCGATGTGCGAGTGGATGCCGATCAGCTCCACCCCGTCCAGCTTCAGCGCCCGCCGCACCGCCTCGGCGGCCAGCCCGCCCGCCAGCGGGATCCCGAACTTCTGGTCCTCGTGCGCGGTCGCGATGAACTCGTGGGTGTGCGCCTCCACGCCCACGGTGACCCGGATCTGCACCCGCTGCCGCCTGCCGAGCCGCTGCGCGATATGCGCCACCCGCACGATCTCCTGGAAGGAGTCGAGCACGATCCGCCCGACCCCGGCCTCGACCGCCCGTGTGATCTCCCGCGTCGACTTGTTGTTCCCGTGCAGCGCGATCCGCTCCGCGGGCATCCCGGCGGCCAGCGCCGTGGCCAGCTCCCCCTCGGAGCACACATCGAGGTTGAGCCCCTCCTCGTGCAGCCAGCGCACCACGGCCCGGGAGAGGAACGCCTTCCCCGCGTAGAACACGTCGGCATCGTCCCCGAACGCCTCCCGCCAGGCACGGCAGCGGGCCCGGAAGTCCTCCTCGTCCAGGAAGTAGCCCGGCGTCCCGAACTCCTCGGCCAGCCGCGTGACGTCGATCCCGCCCACGGTGGCGACACCGTCGGCGTTCCGGGCGACGGTACGGGACCACACGCGCGGGTCGAGCTGATTGAGATCGGCGGGCGGCGCGCTGTAGTGCCCCTCGGGCAGGACATCGGCGTAGCGGGGCCCGGCGGGGTGGGCGGAACGGCTCATGGTGTCTCTCTCGCAGGTGTCACAGATGTTCTGGGGCGGTGATGCCGAGCAGGTGGAGGCCGTTGGCGAGCACCGTGCCGGCGGCCTCGGCGAGGGCCGTCCGCGAGCGGTGCACGGCCAAGGGTTTCTGCTCGCCGCGCGGGAGGGGCGGACACGTGTCATGGAAGCGGAAGAAGGCGTCGGCGGTGGCGACGAGATGACGCGCCAACCGGTCGGGCGCCCGATGCCGGGCGGCGGCCTCGATGGTACGGGGGAAGTCCCCGAGGAGGACGAGGAGGGCGGTCTCGGCGGGGTGCGTGTAGGCGCCTACGTCGGAGCCCACGTCGGCGGCGGAGCGGTCGGCTTGGAAGCGGTCGGCTTGGAGCTGAGCGGCATGGTGGAGCTGAGCGGCATTCCGCACCACGGCCCGGGCCCGCGCATGGGCGTACCGGACGCGGAAGAGGGAGTTGGCCTCGCGCTGGGCGAGGAGCCGCCCGGGGTCGAGGTCGGGGAGATCGTGAGCGGCGGGCCGCAACAGAGCCCAGCGGGCGGCGTCGGGCCCGAGGCGGGTGAGCAGCTCCTCGGCGGAGACACCGGCGGCCCGGACGGTGAGGGTCTCCCCGCCGGGGCTGTCCTCGTCCGCCTGGCCCCCGGCGGCGATGACGAGTCCGCGGACGACATGGGCGACGAGGTCGGCGCGCACCTCACCCCCGGCGGCACCGGGGGCACGGGGGGCACCGGGGGCACCGGGGGCGAACCGCACCCGCTCCCCGGCCATGCCGTCCCCATGCCCGTACGCGCGCCCCTGGGCGAGAACGGTGTCCACGAGGTGCCCGTGGGAGGTGGCGTCGAGGGTGATGTTCAGAAACCCGGGGTGGGCGATGTCGACGCGCGCGATCCCCGGCGCACGGACCAGCCGCCGCCGCAGTATCTCGGCAATCCGCAGCGGATCGCCGCTGGGGTCGTTCCGATCCCCGGCAAGCTGAAGGGCGACGTTGGTGGCGTAATCGCCGCAGCCGGGCCGCGGCGGAGTCCGCACCTTCACCCGCTCCGGCACGGTGACACACAGCTCGTCGTCCTCGACGGCACGACGCACGGTGTGCAGCACAGTGCGGGAGAGCTGGGCGGGTGTCACGGGACAAGCGTATGGGAGGAGGGGGGTGCCCCCGCGAACCGGTTTCGTCCTTCGGACGCCGGGACGGTGAAGAACGACCCGGAGACCGAGGGCCGGGAGCCCAACGGCCGGGAGGTGAAGGGCCGGGAGCCCAACGGCTCGGAGCCCGACGGCCGGGAACCCGACGGCCCGCACACGGACTGACCGCACACGGATGACTCACCGCACACGGGCAGACAACCCGCCAGCAGACAGCACACCGACCGCCCGCAGCGCCCCGGCTGCCCACAGCAGCCAGGCACCCGCACGCCGACTGACCGCAGGACACCGACTACCCGCACACCCGGCCACACCACCAGTCACCGGAGCCCACCGCTAGCCGGTGGGCCCCACAACCGGCGCGGCATCACCGGGCGCCGCAGCGCCGGCGCCCCCTCGCCTCATCAGCCGCCCCACGAGGTTCACCAGCTCGGCCGGCTCGAAGGGTTTCGCCAGGAAGGCGTCGACTCCGAGCCCCTTCCCGCTGTCCATCTCGTACTGCGTACACGCGCTGATGATCGCGACGGGCACATGACATGTCCGCGCATCCGCACGCAACCGTGATGCCGTATGCAGCCCATCCAGTCTGGGCATCACGACATCGAGAGTGATCACATCGGGCCGCACCTGGTGAACGATCTCCAGGCACTCGGCACCATCGGCCGCGGTCACGACCTCGAAGCCCTCCAGCTCGAGGTTGACCCTGATCAGCTGCCGGATGACCTTGTTGTCGTCAACGACAAGGACCCGGCCGGACAACCCAGGCACAAACTGAAGAGTAGGCGCGCGGCCCCGGCCACGTCCGGGTTTTGCCCACTTCCACCACGTGCGAGGGACCTTCGCCCCGGACTCCTGCGCCCCCACCTCCACATGCGGTATACCCCCCTCCGCTCCCCCGGCCCTCGCCTCCACCCCCTCTCTCGATAAGCGTTCATGAACACCCCGAGTGAGCTGGTAGGGTTCTACCCGTCGCCGCGAAACACCGGCGGCAACGCCCCCGTAGCTCAGGGGATAGAGCAACGGCCTCCGGAGCCGTGTGCGCAGGTTCGAATCCTGCCGGGGGCACCTCGCAAGTAGGTGCCAGCAGACCCCGCCATCAGCCCAGCGGCTGACAGCGGGGTCTTCGCATATGTGCAGGCGAGTGCCAGCAGGGGCTGCCTCGTGGCAGCGATCAGCAGGTGCCCGTAGTCCGACGCGCAGGTCACAAACGATCCGAGCGCCGTCTCTACCCGGCTAGGCACCGATCGGTCGATCTCGGTACTTCCACGCCACTGCCTCAACCACGCCACGGACGATTCCAGTATGGACGCCTCCGGAGGTGCATACGGCATAGGCTGGACCGTCATTCACTCGGACAGCAGCGACTACGGGGGAAGGCCTGCATGGACGACCGGCTTCGCGACTTCGCGAATGGTTCACCAAACTTCGGGGTGCTGTACCGGCATCAGCCTCTGCTGGCGTTGTACGGCGCGTCGGCCGAGGCCACGGTCTTCACCAACCCCAACTCGTCCCTGGTCCAGGCCGGCCAGTTCGGAGAGGTCCTCGCCGAGGAGTTGGTCGCCCGTATCGGAATGCGCATCGAGGGTGACCGCCAGATCGACCGGCTGACCGCACTCACCCGCACCGGAGTCCTCGTCCCCGAGATCCGTGACGACTTCGATCGGTTGCGCCGCGACCGGAACAGAGCGGCCCACCGTCATCTCTTCGATACCTCACGGGCCCTTGCCGCCGTCCGCACTTGCTACAAACTCGGCCTGTGGTTTCACGATGCCATCGACGGGCGCCGGACCGTAGCCGAGTTCGTGCCGCCCACCGACCCCAGTACAACCGCTACAGTCACGGACCCGGCCGAGCTGGCCGAGCTGCGTGACGCCCTTGACGGGCACCGGCAGGCACTCACTCAGGCCCGAACCCGCCTCGCGGAGTCCAGTGACGCACTGGAGGCAGAACGCAGGGCGCGCGCAGAGGCCGAGCACCTGATCGCCAGCGCCGACGCCAACCAGCGTGAACTACGCACGCGCATAGTGCAGTTGACCGCACAGATCGAGGAAATCCGCAGCGAGCAGCAGGTGAAGTATGACGCTGCTCGCAAGCAGCCGCGGCAGGTGGACGCGGGGCGCCGGGACGCCATCATCCACCGCGCGCAGCGGCCGGCCCCGCTCAACGAGGTGCAGGCCCGCGACGCCATCGACGGGATGCTCCACGCCTCCGGTTGGGTGGTCCAGGACAGGGATCAGCTCAACCCGCAGTCGGGCCGGGGAGTGGCGGTCCGCGAGTTTTCCCTGGCCACCGGCCGGGCCGATTACGTGCTCTACGTCGACGGCCGCATCGTCGGCGTCGTGGAGGCCAAACGGGAGGGCGACCACCTCTCCAGCGCTGTCGAGCAGAACGACCGATACGCGGCCGGTGTGCTGAAGGAACACCGGCTCGCGGTGTGGCGCGAGGCCGAGCCCTTCGCGTTCCGTTACGCGACCACCGGCGCGGAGACGTACTTCGTCAACCGGCTGGACCCGGACGCCCGCTCCCGCGAGGTCTTCACCTTCCACCGACCCGAGACGGTTTCGGACTGGATGCGACGGGCGGACCAGTCTCCGGGCGCTCCCACCTTCCGGGCAGCCCTGCGACAGCTGCCCCACCTGGAGCCGAACGGGCTTCGCCTCGCCCAGATCGACGCGATCTCCGGTCTGGAGGAGTCCCTGAGCGCGGACCGCTCCCGGGCCCTCATCCAGATGGCGACCGGCGCCGGCAAGACGTACACGGCGGTGGCGCAGACGTACAGGCTCCTCAAGCACGCGAGGGCCCGCCGCGTCCTGTTCCTCGTCGACCGCAACAACCTGGGCAAGCAGGCACTCGACGAGTTCCGGAAATTCACCACGCCTGACGACGGCCGCAAGCTCTCCGACATCTACAACGTCGACCGCCTGGGCGCATCGGGCCTGCAGGAGACTTCCTCCGTCGTGATCTGCACGATCCAGAAGATGTACTCGCTACTGCGCGGCGAGACACTGACGGACGACGACCCTGCCGACGCGGCAGCCGACAGCGTGGCGTACGAGGATACGTACGAGACCGCCACGCCCATCGAGGTGGCGTACAACCCGGACGTGCCGATCGAGTCCTTCGACCTGATCATCGTGGATGAGTGCCACCGGTCGATCTACGGTCTGTGGCGCGGCGTACTGGAATACTTCGACGCCCACCTGGTCGGCCTCACCGCCACCCCCAAGCCCCAGACGCTGGGCTTCTTCCACCGCAACCTGGTGTCCGAGTACACCTACCCGCAGGCGGTCGCGGACTGCGTGAACGTCGACTTCGATGTTGTACGCATCCGTTCCGACCTGCGCGAAAACGGCGTGGCGACGATCGAGTCCGGAACGACGATCCGGGTCAAGGACCGCAAGACCCGGCGGCAGCGCTATCAGGAGCTGGACGACGACTTCACCTACACGACAGGACAGATCGGCCGGTCCGTGGTGACGATTGATGAGATCCGGGCCGTGCTCACCGCCTACCGAGACAACTGGCGGCGCTGGTTCCCTGACCGCAGCGAACTGCCGAAGACCCTGATCTTCGCGGTCGGCGAGGACCACGCCGAGGACGTCCTCGCCCACGTGAAGGAGGTCTTCGGGCGCGGAGACGACTTCGCGAAGAAGATCACGTACAAGAGCCGGCAGGCCGGAGAGGACCCGGACGAGCTGATCCGCGCGCTGCGGACCTCGCCACGGCTGCGCGTGGCGGTCACTGTCGACATGATCGCGACCGGGACGGACGTGAAAGCGCTGGAGTGCGTGATATTCCTGCGCGAGGTGCGGAGTGCGGTGCTCTTCGAGCAGATGAAGGGACGCGGGGCGCGAACGATCGACCCGACCGAACTCCAGGAGGTCACGCCCGACGCGGACACGTCGGTGCGGAAGGACCGCTTCGTGCTGGTCGACGCAGTGGGTGTGACCGACTCCCCACTGGTGGACGCACGTCCACTCGTACCGGCGACAGAGCGGCAAGTGTCACTGGCCAAGCTTCTGGACAAGGCCGGCACGAAGTCGATCAACACGAGTGAGGCGGAGATCCTCGCAGGTCGACTGGCCCGGCTCAGCCAACAGCTGACGGACGAGGAGCGTGAGCAGCTGGAGCGGGCGGCCGATGGGCGAACCCTCTCCCAAATCGCGGGCTCCATCGTCGCTGCCGTGGATCCCGACCGGCAGGAGCGCGTACGCGACGAGCAGGGAGCTCAGGCTGCGCGGAAGCTGGTGGAGGACGCACTCGCCCCGCTGACGGCCAGCCCCGAGCTGCGTCGGCAGATCATCGAGATCCGTCGGGACAAGGACTACGTCTTCGACGAGACCACGGCCGTGCAGGTGGACCTGGATGAGGTTCCGCGCGAGGAGCGCGCACAGGAGGAGATCGGCCGCTGGAGCCGCCTACTGAAGGAGGAGCGGGACCGCCTGGCGGCGGTGTCGCTGGCACTGAGCAGCCCCAGGACCGTTTCTCCGGCGGAGGCATACGCGGCGCTCCGTGAGCTGGCCGCAGAAATCCACCGCCCGCAGTACGCGTGGACGCCCCAGGTGTTGTGGACGTACTACGAGGACTTGGGTGCGGCAGCGCACCGGCCTGGACCGGAGGCTGGCGTGCCGGATCTGATCTCGCTCATCCGGTATGAGTTGGGCGTGGATGAGGAGCTTCGTCCGTATCGGGATACGGTGAAGGAACGCTTCGAGGCGTGGCTGCTGAAGCAGCGGCAGGCTGGGGCGGACTTCTCGGAAGAGCAGATGTGGTGGCTACGGGCCATACGGGACATCGTGGCGAGCGATGTCGGGATCGGCCCGGCTGAGTTCAACGCCGAGCCCTTTAAGGGGCGCGGTGGGGGGCGCGGGTTCCAGCACGCGTTTCCAGAGCGGAATGTCCGCGATTTGTTGGGTGAGTTGAATCGAGAATTGGCTTGAGCAAGTTGAGCGACATGCCACTGCCAGCAGGATGGGCTTGGGCTCGGCTGGGAGAACTCGGAGAGTGGTACGGCGGCGGCACTCCATCAAAAAGCCGACCGGACTTCTGGGAAGATGGCCAAATCCCATGGCTGTCACCCAAGGACATGGGCCCTGATGTAATCTCTGCGACCCAGGATCGAATCACCCAGAGCGCTGTGGAAGAGTCTTCCGTACGCGTGGTCCCAGCCAAGTCCGTCGCTATCGTGACACGCTCCGGCATCTTGGAACGAGTGGCACCAATTGCATTCGTTCCATTTGAGACCACACTTAATCAGGACATGAAGGCCGTTTGCGTCCATTCAGGGGTTTCGCCTCGCTGGCTAGCCTGGTGCCTGCGCTCCCTGGAACGGGTGATCTTGAAGCAATGCCGCAAGGCAGGTACCACTGTGGCATCCCTTTCGACCGGCACCTTGATGGATCTACACCTTGCCGTGCCCCCGCTTGCGGAGCAGCACCGCATCGTCGAGGCCCTAGAAGCCCACCTATCCCGCCTTGATGCAGCATCGCAATCACTCACGCACGCACAGTCCCTGATCCCCCTGCAGCGTCGCGCACTCTACACCGCAGCCACCGAGGGAAGGCTGGACGTCGGCGTCGATGATTTCGTGCCGGATTTCCTGGAACAGCGTCGTGAGCATTGGCAATCCACACAATCGAAGAAATACAAGGAACCTGTTTTTCCAGACCCGGACCACGTTCCACAGTTGCCAGCAAACTGGAGAGTACACAGCCTGGAAGCCCTAACGGACCCAATTCGAATTATCCGCTACGGAATCCTGATGCCCAAGGTCAAGTCCGGCGGCACAGTTCCGTACGCAGAAGTGAAAGATCTCAAAGACTGCACGCTCCACGGAAAAGAACTACACTTGACAAGCACAGATCTTGACGAGCAGTTTTCAGGAGCGCGGATCCAACCAGGCGACATCCTCGTTGCGGTACGAGGGTCATATGATCGATCGGCCATTGTCCCGCCCGATCTACAGGGCGCCAATATAAGCCGCGATGTCGCTCGAATTTCACCACTACCAGGGATAGTTCCTGAATATCTTCAACTCTACCTACAGAGCAGCTTCACACAGCACTACCTAAAGGCGCACGCTCGCGGCGTGGCGGTAAAGGGTGTTAACATTGCGTCGATTCGCGCCCTGCCTGTGGCTGTTCCTCCACCAGCTGTGCAGAAACGGATTGTCGAGTCGGCACAGCAGCAACTCACTGCGATCGAGGCTGCCGCGAAAGCGGTGGATCTCTCTATTGCCAGGAGCTCAGCCCTACGGCGAGCCTTGTTGGACCGTGCCTTCACTGGCCGCCTCGTCACCCAAGACCTCACCGACGAACCCGCCTCCGTCCTATTCGACCGCATCCGTGCCGAACGCGAGGCACAAAGCGGTGGCACCAAGGGCAAGGTCAAGCGTGCACCCCGCCGTCCCCGTAAGACGGCCACCGCAGACGGGCCGCCACCCCCGCCCCCTCCGGCCACCCCAATCCCCGCCCCCACCACCGCCGTTCAGCAGGAGTTCCCCCTGTGACCCCCACCACCACCGCCCAGGCGCAAGCGCAGACCAACACCCTGGTCGCGAAGCTCTGGAACTACTGCAACGTCCTGCGGGACAACGGCCTGTCCACGATCGAGTATGTCGAGCAGCTTTCATACCTGCTCTTCCTCAAGATGGCTGACGAAATCGCCTCCGATCCCTTCACGGAGCACGAGGCCCGGCCCGTCGTACCCTCGGCTTACGACTGGCAGTCGCTCGTCCAGCTCAAGGGGCTCGCGCTGGAAGGGCACTACCGCGATATCCTCACCGCCCTCGCGAAGAACCCCGGCACCACCCTCGGCACGATCTTCGCCAAGTCCCAGAACCGGATCACCGAGCCCGCCCTCCTCGAAAAGCTGGTCGTCGACCTGATCGGCAAGGAAGACTGGACCATCCAAGGGACAGACCTGAAGGGCGACGCCTACGAAGGGCTCCTCGCCAAGGGAGCCGAGGACACCAAGACCGGCGCTGGTCAGTACTTCACTCCCCGCCCGCTCATCGACGCCATGGTCGATGTGATGCAGCCCCGGCCCGAGGACACCATCACCGACCCCGCCTGCGGCACGGGCGGCTTCCTCATCGCCGCCCACAGCTACATCCGCCAGCACCACATGCAGAACCTCTCCCGCGAGCAGCGCCTCGCACTCGGCAGTGGCAAGATCTGGGGCAACGAGCTGGTCACCGGCACCGCGCGCCTCGCAGCCATGAACATGTTGCTCCACGGCATCGGCGACGCCGACGGGCCGTCCCTCATCACCGAGGGTGACGCCCTCGCAGAGCAGCCCAGCCGACACGCCTCCCTCGTCCTCGCCAACCCGCCCTTCGGCAAGAAGTCCGCGATCACCGTCATCGGTACAGACGGCAAGGCCGAGAAGGAGGACATCTCCTACGAGCGGGACGACTTCCGCGCCACCACCACCAACAAGCAGCTCAACTTCCTCCAGCACATCATGTCGCTGATGGAGATGAACGGCCGCGCGGCCGTCGTTCTGCCCGACAACGTCCTCTTCGAAGGCGGGGCTGGCGAGAAAGTACGGCGACGGCTGCTCGACGACTTCGACCTGCACACCATCCTGCGCCTGCCGACCGGCATCTTCTACGCGGGCGGCGTCAAGGCCAACGTCCTCTTCTTCGAGAAGAAGCCGCCCCGCAGCGAAGGCGCCAACACCTCCAAGCTCTGGGTATACGACTTCCGCACCGGCAAGCACTTCACGCTGAAGCAGCACCCCTTGCGGCGCGCGGACCTGGACGAGTTCGTGGATGCCTACCTTCCGGACAAGCCACGGTCCGAGCGTGTCGAGACCGAGCGTTTCAAGGCGTTCGATTACGACGAGCTGATCGCCCGCGACAAGGTCAACCTCGACATCACATGGATGAAGGACCCGGCGCTCGACGACGCTGACACCCTGCTCCCGCCCGAGGTGATCGCCCAGGAGATCGTCAAGGACCTGCAAGCCGCCCTCAGCGAGTTCGCCGCTATCGCGGAAGCCCTCGGTGGCGAGATCTCAGCCGATGCCGATGAGATCCAGCCAACGGAAACCGACTGATCAGCAACTGACTTGCTTGTCCCCCGCTCTCGTCGGAATCCTTGACCTCACGATTCGGCGAGACGGGGAGACGAGCTCCATGCCAGCGGCAGCACATCCGCAGACCCGAGAGTTCCGGGCATTTCTGACCAACCTTGAATATGCCCGAAAGATGGTTGTCGCGGGTCAGAGCCTCGCTGCCTTCCAGTCCCCCGTCATCGACATCGGCGATTTCTACCGTGCCGCCTGGGTGCAGGCCGTCAGCGCCATTGACCACTGGTTCCATGAGGAACTGTACCGACGGGTGGCGGAACTGGCCGCCGAGGACAGCCCCGGAATGCCGCACCAACTGACCAGGTTCGAGCTGCCGTTGGTCAAGGTCGAAGAGGTGCGGCGCGGTACGACCACCCTCGCTGACGCCGTCTCGGAGCACGTCAAGGCCAAGTGGGGCAACGCGGCACTCCAGAACCCGCGCAAGATCAGCGAGGCGTTGAAGCTGGTCACCGAAGAGGACGTCTGGGGCAAGGCCGCCGTCCAACTCAACCAGTGGAACCACAACCGCACGGCGTACAACGCACAGTCCCTCAAGCAGCAGTACATCTCCATCACCGACCGGCGCAACCGCATCGCCCACGACGCGGACCTGCTGGACGGCGACCTCAAGCGCCGACGCGCGATCTCCGACGCCGAAGTCACGGACGCGATCGACTGGATCGAGCGGATCGCTCTCGCCATCGCGACGGTGCTGGGCTGACCCGCTGGCAGAGTAGGTGCAGGGCCACGGACCCTACGGGTCGAAGCCAAGCCCACGCTTCGTGGTCGCGCCGCGAGGGCCCACGAACACGGTTCAAGCTCCCGCGCATGAACGGCATCAGCTGCTGCGGCGGCCTCCAAGCACTCGGGCAAGTCAGTTTGGGATGAGCTCTACCTCGGTGCAGTGTCCCTCCGATCAGACCACCGGGTACGTCACCAGATGTGGCCGGAACTCACCGTTGTCACACCACTACACAAAGCAACATGTGTCGGATAAATTCCCCGCAGGGCGGATGTAGGCAACAAGAGGGTGGGGACATGCAGGAGAATCTCATCCAGGGCAAAGCGGTAACAGTCGAGGAGGTCTTCACCGGCCGCCGCTACCAGCTGGACAGCTACCAGCGCGGCTACACCTGGGGGCGTGGCGATGTGCGCCGGCTGGTGGAGGATCTACGTCGGAAATTCTTGAAGAGCTGGCGCATGGAGGACGACCGCGATGCGGTTGCCGAGTACGCGCCATACTTCCTGGGGCCATACGTTTACCACGAGGCCGCGGCAGTCACCTATCTCGTCGATGGGCAGCAGCGCATTACCACGCTGCACCTTCTGCTCCTCTACCTGAAGGAGCTGCTCCGGGCCCAGGACCTAGAAGAAGATGCCGAGCGCATCGGTGCCCTGTCGAGGACCCGAAGGTTCGGCCGTTCCGTCTATACGCTCGACATCCCTGAGCGCGAGTCGTTCCTTTCGGCCGTCTTTCAGGACTCCGGTTACACAGTCCCAGCAGAGGCGCCGGGAGATCTGCGACGGCTATGGGAGGCCGCTCAGGTATTCCAGGAGGAATTCCCTGAGGACCTGACCGGAGATGCACTCCCCTACTTCGTGGACTGGCTGCTGGACGGCGTCTGCATGGTGGGCATTCGGGCAGCCACCCAGGAGCAAGGCATGGAGATCTATGAGTCGATGAACGACCGTGGTGTTCGCCTTGGCCCCATCGACTTGCTCAAAAGTTACCTGCTATCGAATATCACGGGTGAGACCACTGGGTGCGACAACACCTGGCGGTCGATGGTCAACGCCCTGGCCTCCGTCGACCCCAACACCCCGAGTGACTTCGTCAAGACCTTCCTCATCGCACGTTTTGCCAAGATCGACGAGGACGGGACTTCGCAGGACGTCGAAGAGATCAACGGCCTTTACCACACCTGGGTGAAGGACAACGAGACTCAGCTCGGGCTCAAGGGTTCCCAGGACTTCCGCAAGCTCGTCACGGAACTCCGTGTCTTCTCCGACTACTACTGCACACTCGCCGCAGCGGCTAGGTCCTACAAAGAAGACCTCGCCTCCGTCTTCTTCAACACTTTCAACGGCATGACCTCGCAGGCCGCACCAATCCTCGCGGCCATCGACCCGGGTGACGACACAAGCACGTTCAAGGAGAAATCGCGCCTGATCGCCGACTACCTGGATCTCGTCTTCGTTCGTCGGCTGGTCAACGACGCGCAGTACGCAGGCTCTCAACTCGACCGCGAAGCGGTGCGGCTCGTCGGCCAGTTCCGAGGGAAGTCCGACGTGGCGAAGCTGCGGCGGCTTCTTTCCACGGAAGTTGCACAGGTCAACCTGGACTTCGCCAGCATGGGAACCTTCGGGCTTCGCTCCAATAACAGCCGACAGGTCCGCTACCTTCTTGCCCGGCTCACCGCCTTCGTACAGATCGGATGCGGCCAGCCTGATGAGAACGGAACCTACCTCGACGAGCACCGCCCGTTCGAGATTGAGCACATCTGGGCCAACCAATTCGAGCGCTTTCAGCCGCAGACCCGTACCCGCGCCGAATTCGATTCACAGCGCAACCGGCTGGGCGCCCTTCTGTTGTTGCACAAGTCCGACAACGCCAGTTACCAGGACCTTCCGTACTCACGGAAAGTTGAGTACTACCAACGACAGAGCCACCTGGCGGCCTCCTTGCACGTCAGGCACCGCGAACGCAACCCCCGGTTCGGAGCCTTCATCAAGGAACACAAACTGGATGGACTTTTCCGTCCCTACTCAGATTTCACAAAGAAGGACATCGCCACCCGTCAGCAGCTCTACCAACGGTTGTGCGAGATCGTTTGGAGTGACAGCCTCTTTGGCACGCCTGATGTCGTTGTACGGCCGGTCGACCGCACCAGGGCTCGAACGCGGGCGCGATATGACGTCGCAGTGCAGGATCTCGTGGCGAAGGGGCTCATTCCCGCATCGACCAAGCTCGTGGGGCAGCGGCGGGGTGAGACCTTTCACGCTGATGTGCTAGAAGACGGCCGTATCCGTGTCGCCTCCGGTGAGGTCTTCGGCTCGCTCTCGGCAGCCGGAAGCTTCGTCCTACAGACGAAAGCTTGCCCCGGCTGGAATTTCTGGCACGCCAAAATCGGCACGGAGGAGAAGCAGTTACTCCGCATTCGCAAGGAGGCCCTGGAACAGGGCCTGATCTGAACAGAGCACCTTGGTCCACGTGACTCCAAGCCCGCAGAAACATAGCGGCAAGCGGCGTCCGATTCGCCGCTTGCCGCCATGTTTCTGCGGACGCACGGGGGATACGAGCCGTTTGACCGTATCCCCCTCGTGTGTCAGGATCGCGTCGCGAATTGCACGAACGCCGCCCAGCTCTGCGCCGCGAAAACGAGTTGAGCCCCCACCGGCTCCTTGGAGTCCCGCACGTGAACGGCGTCGGGAGTCCTGGCGACCTCCACACATGCGCCACCCTCGTTACCGCTGTAGCTGCTCTTGAACCAAGCCAGTCGCGCGGAATCCTCAGTGCTCATCGTGATGTCTGCATCCTCTCGATCAGTTCCAGGGACTCACGTGGCGTGAGCGCCTGGGCCCTGATGGTGCCGTAACGTGCGGCCAGGATACGGACTTCTTCGGCAGACGTCGCCAGTCGCGCATGGTTCTGGGTCTCCATATATCCAACCTGCTGTTTTCCCTTGGGGGTCAGCAGGATGAAGGGCCCTCCCATCCCGGCGTGCTCGGTGCGCTCCATCGGCATGACCTGAAGTTCGACGTTGCGCAGCCGCCCCAGCCGAAGCAACTGTTCCAGCTGCTCCTTGTGTACCTCCCAGCCACCGAGCGGCCTCCGCAGCACAGCCTCCTCCACCACCGCGGTCACCATGGGAGGCGGCCAGCGAGTCAGGATCGTCTGCCGGTCAATACGGGAGGCCACTCGCTGCTCGATCGTCTCCTCGTCCAGTAGCGGCTTTCGCATCTCGTATAGGGCCCATGCTCGTCGTTCGGTCTGGAAGAGGCCCGGGATGTCATGGCTGCTGTAATCATGAACCTCAACAGCCTCCCCCTCCAATCGCGCATAGTCTCTGAACCATGCCGGATGCCGAACCCGTGCCTTCGCCTTCGCCTGGGCGATGTCCTCCTTCGTGACGCTCAACAAGCCATCCGCACCGAGGAGGTCATCCGCGGCATCCAGGAACTCCGGTTGCGGCGTCCGGCGCCCGCGCTCCAGCGACGCGATCAGATCCTCGCTGTAGCCGAGCCGGTTGCCGAGCTCCTTCTGAGTCCAACCCGAGCGCTCCCGGAGCAGTTTGACCTGCTTGCCCACGGCCCGATTGAGATCCGCCGCGCTTTCCGTGTCTTCGTGCGGTTCGGGCCGCCGTTCCCCGTCCGGGCCGAAAGCCGTATCCCTCACCAGAGTCACCACCCCATGTCGTACGCCCGTACGGTCACGCCCGCCGCCCCTGACGATCGGCCGTCCGTGCCGGTACCAGCACGCTGTGTACTGGCCGTCTTCCTGGTCAGCGTAGGAGCGTCCGGCCACGCTCAGTGACATGACGCAGGAACTTCACCCTCCCCACTTCATCCAAGAGTCCCGTCGATTCAGCCAGCGCCTCAGCGCCACCCGGCGCGGTGCACGCCTCGCCCGCCGCCTCACCGTTCAACAACTCGCCGACTGGGGCTGGGACCACGATGACGAATCGGTGCATGCCGCCGCCCTGCTCGTCGCCGAACTTGCCGCCAACGCCGTGCAGCACGGTCGCCTACCCGGGCGGGACTTCCTCCTGGCTCTCTTCCTGACGCAGTCCATGACCGGGCCTGTCACCTTGCGCATCGAGGTCGCCGACTGCCGGGGCGAGCGGCTTCCCGGCCCGGCCCCCGCGGCGCCCCCGGGCGTCTGGGAGGAACACGGACGAGGTCTGCTCATCGTGGAGTCACTGGCAACACGGTGGGGCGTTGAGCCCCGTCACCCGTCGGGCAAGACCGTGTGGGCCGAGATCCAGCTCAGCGTCGATTCCCCGTCCTGAACCGTACCGGCGTCTCCCATGCCCGAGTCAGCCCCTGACTCAGCCTGTTTCTGCCAGCCGACGTTCGATGTCCTCACGTACCGCCGCTGCGCGAGGATCGTCGAAGTGGGCAAGCAACCTCAGCGCCTGTGTCCAGTGCCGGTGGGCCTCCTCCGGGCTTTCGCCGAGTACGGCCGAGGCCAAGCCATCCAGGGCCAGGGCCTGGTGCCACTCATCGCCGAGATCGCGGTGCGTCGAGGCAGCCTGGCGGTGGAAGTCGGCCGCCTCGGCATGACGCCCAAGTCGGCGGTACACCTCGCCAACGCCCTGCCAGGCCAGCGCCTCTCGGCTGCGGTCGGCGAGGCGTCGGTGGAGTGTGGCGGACCGCTGGTAGGAGGTCAGGGCCTCGGCGTACTGGCCCTTCGCCTGCTGGGCGTCGCCGAGAGTCAGCAGCCAGAAGCCTTCCAGGCGCAGGTTACGGAGGTTGAGGGCGATATCGAGGGCGGCCTGGGCCGAGTCCAGGGATGCCTCGACATCGCCCCGCTCGCGTTGGAGGTCGCTCAGCACGCGCAGGATGTTGCCCTCGCCACGCTGATCGCCGAGGGTCCGGTGCGCTGTCAGGGCTTGGTCGATGACGGTCGCCGCCTCCGGAAGCCGCCCGGCTCGGTAGTGGGTGGTAGCGAGGTTGGACATCGCCGTGGCGGCCCAGTGGGCGGCGTCCTGCTCCTGAAAGGCGGAGATGGCCTGCTCGAAGTAGCGGGCAGCGGTGTCGAGTCGTCTGCCGCGGAGATGGTTCAGCCCGATCAGGTTGAGTGAGCGTGCTTCGCCAAGGCGGTCGCCCAGGTCGCGCCGGATCATCAGCGCGTTCTCGTGGGATTCGAGGCTTTCGGTCTGGCGGTTGAGGCGGGTGTAGGCCATTCCGAGGTAGGTGTGGAGTGCGCCTTGTGCGGCGCGTTCCCCCAACCGTTCGGCTGCCTCCAGCCCGATGCGTCCCACGGCCGGCCAGCTTGTGCCTGAGACGGAAGGGAACTGCGCGTTCCACAGGACTGTGGCCAACTGCCACGCCAGTCGGTCATGCCCGGCCTCGGCGGCCATACGTATGGCCTGGAGGAGGCTGTCGTGCTCCCGCTCGGCCCAGTCCACGGCGGCGTCGTACTCGGAGAACGTCAGCGGGCTGACGTCATTCGGAGCAGGCGCGAGGGTCACGCGATCCTCGGCGGGGTTGATCCAACTCTGCGCGGCATCGGCGGTGTGCAGGTACCACTCCAGCACGCGGCGCACAGCTGCCTCCCGCTCGGCCGGCGGCTCTTCGTGCTGGGCTTGGTCGATGGCGTAGGCACGCAGAAGGTCATGAAACCGGTAACGGTCCTGGGCGGTCTGCTCCAGCAGATGAGCACCGACCAGAGAGTCCAGCAGCTGCCGGGACCGACTGACGCTGGCCGACCCTGCCAGGGCCGCGGCGGCCCGCAGCCCGAACTCGGGTCCGGGGTGTAGGCCCAGCAGGCGGAACAAACGGGCCGCTTGCTCGGGCAGGGCGCGATAGGACCACGCGAAGACGGTGCGGACGGCTTCGGCTTCCTCGTCGTCGCCCGTGCTCAGGGCGTCCCAGAGGGCCGATTCGTCGCGCAGGTCGGCGATCAGGTCGTCCAGCCGTAGGTGGGGGTGACTGGCGGCGCGTTCCGCGGCTATACGCAGTGCAAGGGGAAGCCGCGCGCATAGCCGGGCCAGTTCGGCGAGTTGCCGCTCGTCGTCCACCGGCCGGTACCCAGCGGTGATGGCCCGCAGCAAGGCGACCGCTTCCGGCTCCGGCAGCACACCAAGCGTGAGTCGGCGGGCCCCGTCACGGACGGCAAGACCCGACAGGCGGCTGCGGCTGGTGACCAGCACCAGACTGTGCGCGCTCCCCGGTAGCAACGGCCTGACCTGGCCGACGGTGGCCGCGTTGTCCAAGACGACCAGTACCCGGCGATCGGCCAGCAATGAGCGGTACAACGCGGCGGCGGCATCGAGGTCTTGCGGTACGGCATCGGTCGGCACACCGAGAGAGGTCAGAAAGCGGTGCAGAGCCTCACGTGCCGCGACAGGCTCCCCGGGATCGTAGCCGCGCAGATTGGCGTACAGCTGACCATCCGGGAATCGTTCCCGGACCTGGTGTGCCCAGCGCAGTGCCAGCGATGTCTTTCCAGCGCCGGCGGTGCCGGCTATCACGTATACCGAGACGACGAGCGGACCGCCGTCCTCGCTGGTGAGAACGGCGTTCAGCTCGCCAAGCTCATCGGTGCGGTTGACGAATCCGCGTACGTCAGCCGGTAACTGGCGTGGAACGGGGCTGGCGGAGCTCCCCGGGTCCGGTGTGCCCTGCGCGTGGAAGTGGATGCCTCCGTGGACATTTCTCGCCTGGACGACGTCACGTGAGGATCCCGACAGCTCGGAATGGGTGCTGCCGGACTGCTCGCCCCCTCCGCCTGGCGCTGCGATCGGCCTACTCCCTTCCCGCGCTCAGCGTCGGCGGATCAAGGTGCGCCACCTCACGGTCGAAGTAGGAGATCACCTCTTCACCCACCGCGTAGAGCGCCTTGATGTAGTTCTCCCAGCGCTCGACAAGATCACGGTCGGTGTAGCGGATCGCGCCGTTCGCAACTCCTGCTTCGGTGTACAGGACTTGGAAGAGAGTGCGGCCGCCCAGCACAACCACTTCCGGAAGCGGCCCGGTGTCCTCCGAGGCGGCCACCTGCGCGGCAGGGACGACCCTGATCCGCTGCCCGTGCTCCGCACGCTGCCGCTGGGAGTGGAGTTCCCACTGCACATACGGCGTCAGTGGCCTCTCGACCACCCGCACACGGTGAAAGGCATATCCTCTGCGCTCGTCCTCCTGGGCGGTCGCGGCCAAGGTGTCGCGCCGGTCGGCGAGGAGCCGAAGCGCCTCATCCCAGTCACCCCGGCGCAGGGCGTCCCGGCTCGGACTGCCCTGCTCCTCGAAGTACTGTCGGCGCTCCAGCTTCCAGGAACTCCCGTTACGGACCGCGTCCTCCCGTTGCCGGAAGTCCTGCTTATAGGCGGTGCGGGTGAGCCGATCGCCCTGCTCGAGAACGAGATCGGGGGCGAGGAGATCAAGCATCGGGGATGTCCTTCTTGGCCGCGCTGAGCATGTTCCCTGGGATGACGACCAACCGCTCATCCGGAGCGAGGTGCACGCCCTGCGGCAGGCGAGGGCCGTAGACAGCTGTCAGATCCCTGCCGATCACAGCCACATCACCGTTGTCGAGCTGCCAGATGTCCGGACACTCGTCATTGCCGTCGGAGTTCCCGAGCTCTTCGGCCGACTTCCCCAGCCGTCGCTCGAATAACGCGGACGGGTCAGCCTCCCAGGCACGGACCATGTCTGCCTCCGGTCGAGGTGGTCGAGCACGCTGTGGCTACCCACTGTATCCAGGACCACACCCATAGGTGAGGGGGTCGTCCCACGGCCGAGCCGCCGGGTAGTGGAACGGAAGCCGTCAGGGGCGGCTCCCCGTGCGGTCGGAGCGCCGGTCGGCTACGTGCGCGCTCGAGTCACCGGTACCGGGAAGGCCGTCTGGATCACCAGCTCACCGCCCATCAATGGTTCGGTTTGTCCCCATTTGCTGCGTCCCCCGCCTGGCACTCGAACGTGCGGCAGTGCCTCACCACAGCAAGCGGTCCGCGCCTTGCGGTGGCTGCCCACCACCGCTTCCGGCCCAGGTCGTACGCGCGGCTTTCGAGGGCCGGCCGCGCTTCACAGGCCGTGCTGGTCGAGGAGTCGCATCAGGTTGCGTTTGCGCTTCTGGCCGGCGCGCAGGGCGGTGAGGTATGTGGTGAACTCTTCCCGGGTGTCCAGGCGATGGTGGCAGTCTCGGATGCTCAGCAGCAGGCTGGCCAGCTGCTCGTAGATCGCGTTGCCCGTCTCCTTCGTGAGGGGTTCGGCCAGGCGGTGGTAGACGCCGAGCGCGTCGGCGGGGCGGATGGGGCGGACCTGGTCGGCGAGGGTGAGCCACTGTTGGTCGTCGGCGCCGATGTCGGTGGCGGCCTGCCAGGCGGCGTCGAGGTCCTTGTCATCGAGCAGGGCGTCGATCAAGACTGGGCCGCCGTACCAAGACGGTGGGCGCTGCTCCGCGTCGGCACGCAGTAGGGCCAGCGCCCCCTCACGCTCGGCCTGCCAGCAGTCCGCGGCCCGTGCGGCGGCGCGCAGTTGCTGGTACGCGAGCAGGGTGCGGCGGGCGCGGAAGTGGTCGCGGCGCACGGCAACAGCATCGGGGAGCCGGTCCGCCTGGGTGTAGCGGTCGCAGAGGTAGTCGACAAGGGCAGTGTCGACGGCAGCGAGGTCCCGGGCGTCCTGGATGCCGCGTTCCGCCCAGCGCAGGGCCTCGTCCGGGCGCCGGGCGGTGTCCAGCTCGCGGGCGATGACCAGGTGCGTGTGGCCGCTCGGCGAGAGGTCGGCCGCATACACGGCGATCACCGCGTCGACGTCGCCTGCCGCCTTGGCCAGACGCTCCATCAGGTACTTCTCCGCCCAGCCACGGCGGTTGCCCCGCCACGCCTCGACCGCCAGCTTCCGCAGGACGGTCAATCCGTCTTCGCCGAGGATTTCCTCGTAGTCGAGCGGATCGATGTCTGTGAATCCGTCGTCCACGTCGCGGAGCGCATGGCCGACCAGCCAGCGCGCGAGTTCCTCGGGGTCGGGGCGTGCCGCACGGCACGCTTCGAGGTGGGTGTCGGCGAGGTCTGTACCGACCTGCCCGAGCCAGCCGTCGGAGTCGTCGACGTTCTCCACCGCGGCGGCGAGCAGCTTCATCGCCTCTCGCGTCAGGGTGATCGCGTCGTCGGCCCGGCCCGAACCGGTGAGCGCGCCGATCGCGGACACCGCCTGCCCGGCCTGGTCGGCGTATGCGCGGGCATCGGCGTACGCGACGTACCCGTACTGCGCGAATGGTGAGATGTCCAGCAGATCGCGGATGCGGGCGCGGACCGCGGCGAGGTCCCCGCGAGCGCTCGCGGCCCGAAGCTCCAGGCGGCGGCGCAACTGCCGGTCCTCGGCGATCTGCTCACGTACGAGGATGAGCAATGCGTCCTTGGACAGGCCGGACAGCCAGCCGTCAAGGTGCTGCGCGCGGTCCCGGGCCGCCTTCCGCTGTCGCGGCAGGCTCTCCCGCTGGGCGAGCGCAGTCAGGCCGAGGGCGACCAGATGCTTGCAGAAGTTGCCCTCCATGCCGTACGGGCAGTCACAGTCGCCGGACAGACCACCGGGCCCGTCCAGCGTCAACGCCACTTCGTACCGCTCCGTGCCGTGGACCCTCGCGGTGACCCAGCCGTCACCGACCTCGATCCCGGACACCGCGTCCAGATACCCCCGTCCCCGTTCGAAGGAGCGTGGACCGGCCAACGCCCGCAGAGCCGACTCACTGAACCCTTCCATTGACCTTCCTCCGCGCTCGTGCCGTCTGCTGACCCCGGCAGCCGCCCTCCAGGACACTTGCCCGCCTCTCCCCCGGTTACTGCCAAGCGCGGACCATGTCTTCCGGGCCCCAGTGCGCCGCGAGCGGCAGGTCGTCCTCGATGCCGCAGCGGGAGACGGCGACGAGCGGGGTGTCCGGTTCGGCTCCGGGCACCGCGAGCATGTCCCGGGCCAGGGTGTCGTACTCGCGTCGACCGAATGGCTGGGACTCCAGCCACTTGATGGAGCCGATGAAGTGCACCGCGTCCGCGACCGGTTCGCGGTCGGCGCCGATCAGGTCGATCTCGGGGTTGTTCTGACGGTTCCACCAGCCGCCGACCGCTTCCGTGTGGGGCCATCGGTCATCGGGGAGCAGGCGTAGCAGCGACTCGCGGATGACCGGCTCGACCGCGCGCCCTCGCCAGGTGGTCCAGGACCGCTCGATGCGTTCCAGGGCGAGGTCCCCGCGGCCACGTTCGATGAGGGGGATTCCCCGTTGCAGGAAGGCCAGCCAGAAGCGGAGGTAGGGGTCGGCAATGCGGTAGCGCTTGTTCTTGCTGTCGGCCTTGATGGACAGCGGGAGGTCGGTGGCCAGGATGCGCTTGGTCTGGAGGGTGTGCAGCAGCGGGGACAGCGTTCCGGAGGGCAGCGCGCCGGCGCCGCCGGCCTGCGCGGCGATGGTGGAGAAGGTCCTTTCGCCGCTGCCGACCGCCTCCAGCACCGCCCGGGAGTGCGAGGCTTCGGGGAACTCCCCCAGCAGCGACAACTCACCCGCCACCAGCAGCGGGGACAGCGGGCTGGCCACGGCCTCGCGTAGGAAGTCCGTACGCCCCATCCCAGGCCGCCACGACTGGACGATCTCGGGGAAGCCCCCGGTGATCAGTAGGGCGTCCACGGCGTCCGCCGCGTCCAGGCCCGTCATCGCCTGCACATCGGCCAGGTGCAGCGGCCGTACGGTCATCTTCGCGGCCCGGCCGAAGAACGGACGGCCGTAGGACTGCAGCACCTCCATCACTGACATATCGCTGCCCACCAGGATCAGCAGGACCGGTTTGGCAGACAGGTGGCGGTCCCAGACCGTCTGCAGCGCCCCTTCGAATTCCTGGTCCTGCTCCACCAGCCACGGCACTTCGTCGATCACCGCGATACTCGGGGCATCGTCCGGGACGGCGACGGCCAGGGAACGCAGCGCCTGGTTCCAGTCCGCGGCGTGCAGTCCGGCCACCAGTTCCGCCCCGGGCAGCGGGGACTGCGCGAGCGCCGCGGAGAAGTCCGCCCGCTCAGCGACGGCGTTACGACCCCGGGTCGCCTGGAAGACCACGTACGGAACCCCGGACCGGTCACAGAACTCCTGGACCAGACGAGACTTCCCCACCCGCCGCCGCCCCGTCATGATCACAGCCTGGCCCCGGGTGGCTCCCGCACCCTCGGTCACGAGACCCAGTTGCCTGGTCAGCAGGTCGAGATCAGCAACCCTGCCCTTGAACTCCATCCCTGCTCCGTCTCTCGGCATCAAACATAGTTTCGATCTTACGTAGATTGAATCTTACTTAGACACTAGCTACCTTCCTTGGGTAACGCGGGCGACACGTCTTCGGAAGGCTCCGGAACCTCGCAGCGTCGACCAGGCGATCAGGGAGCGAGCGTCCGTCACGGCCTGGCCGGGCAGGGCCCTGCCTTTGAAATCGGTGGAATGTCGGGGCTCGGCAGGGGCCGCGAGGGGAGAGCCCTGTACGCAGCGGTCGGAGCGCCGGTCGGTTACGTGCGCGCCCGAGTCACCGGCACCGGGAAGGCCGTCTGGATCACCAGCTCACCGCCCACAAATGGGTCGGTTTGTCCCCATTTACTGTGTCCTTCGCCGGGGGCACCTTGCCTTGCAGTAGGTGCTAGCAGACCCCGCCATCAGTCCAGCGGCTGACGGCGGGGTCTTCGCGTTGGTGGGGCCGGATGCCAGTGATCACGTAACGACCAGTCGTGGAGCCGAGCGCGGCCCTGGGTCCCCTCCTCGTGGTGCGACTAGGCTCGCCAGGTGATCATCTGGCTGAACGGCACCTTCGGCGCGGGAAAGACGACCACATCCCGCGAGTTGATCGAACTCCTCCCCGAGGCGAGGATCTTCGACGCCGAACAGGTCGGCTACATGCTCCGACACGTGGAGAACCTCCCGCAGCTGGGGAACTTCCAGCACTGGCCACCGTGGCGCCACTTGGTCGTGGAGACGGCTTCCCAGCTCCTGGACTACGTCGGCGGGATCCTGGTCGTCCCTCAGTCGATCCTCATTGAGGAGTACTGGAGAGAGATCCGCGACGCCCTCGAAAAGATCGGGATCCCGGTCCACCACTTCGTACTCCATGCCGATCACGACACCCTCACTGAGCGGATCGAGACGGACAGCGAAACGAATAATCAGTTCCCCGGGGCTCGCCAGTGGCGGCTTGACCACCTAGCCGCCTACCGGGAAGCCCTGCCCTGGCTCAGCCGGGAAGGCAACGTCATCGACACCACACAGGGCGACCCCGCTCACGTTGCCCGACTGATCACGGAGACCTCCTCCGTCGACGGCCGACGCCACTGAGACGCCACTAATGTGAGTTGCCGTCACGGCAGTTCATGAGCCGTGAGCTGCCGCCGAGGGGGACAAAGCCAGTGGACGCATGGGGCCGGGGCCTGCCCACAGAGAGCGGTGCCTCCCTCGGCGGCCAGCCCGCGACGGCCCACGGCGGTACCGCCGGCGGTACGACCGAGGCGCAGACCCGTTGGTTCACCTCGTACGCGCGGAGCGGTGAGGGCGACGACAAGCGGGTGGCGGTCGCGGTGGTCGTGGAGGACGGCCAAGGCGGGGACGGCCAGGCGGCCTGGATCGCCAAGCGGATCATGCAGGCGGCCATCGGCTGACCGGTGGGCACGGCGAGTCCCTCGCGGGCCGGTGGTGACGCTCTGTCCACCACTCCCCTCCCACGTTCTCCCGTAAATTGGACATACCCCTCAGTAACTTCCTTCTATGTATACAACACTGCGAAAAGTCATGCGTGTTGATAACATTCGGCCGCCCAGGGTTCGGATTCAGCCACTTCTGATCCCTCGACCCCGGTGAGCTCCGTGGCACCACCGTGTCCTGTCGCTCGAAGTTGGTCCTTTCCCCTTCGCGAGGCCGCAAGGCCGAATTCGCCCCGAAAGTCCACACTCATGAGCTTTCAGTCCGCAGCCACCCCCTCCGACAGCAGTCCCGCCCCCGGCAACCGTCCCGTCCCCGACAACCGTCTCGCCTCGGACGTCCTCGGCCGGTTCGACACCCTGGTCATGGCGGTCGCCGGTACCGCGCCCGCCTACTCCCTCGCCGCGACCACCACCGCCCTCATCGCCACCGCCGGATCCGCCGGCCCCGCCGCGCTGTTGTGGTGTGCGATACCCATGCTGGGGATCGCGTTCGCCTTCAGCTACCTGGGGCGGGTGGATGTGAACGCCGGGGCCAGCTACTCGTGGGTGGGCCGGGCGCTCCATCCCGCGCTGGGGTTTCTCAGCGGGTGGGCGCTGGTGGTGTCGGCCACCGTGTTCATGGTGGCCGGATCGCTGCCCGCCGGAACCGCCACCCTCTCGTTGTTCGTCCCGGACCACGCCGACAGCACAGCGCTGGCCACGGCCGTCGGGGCGGGCTGGTTCCTGCTGATGGCGGGGCTGGTGGTGATGGGGGCGAGGATCACCGCGCACGCACAGTGGATCATGACAGGCATCGAGTTGGCGATCCTGCTGTTCGTCGGCGTCGTCGCGCTCGTCCGCGGGGGCGCGGGGCGGGCCTTCGACTGGTCGTGGCTTGGGCTCGGGCACTTCGACGGCGCCCAGGGCTTCGCCGCCGCCGCACTGCTGGCGGCGTTCTACTTCTGGGGCTGGGATGTCACCGCCAACCTCAGCGAGGAGACCCGTAACAGCCGACGCACCTCGGGTCTGGGCGGGCTGCTCGGTGTGGTCACGGCGTTCCTGATCTTCGAGATGATCACGATCGCGGTCAACACCGTGCTGACCGCCCGCCAGATCGACCACGGGGACACCCAGATCCTGACCCTGCTGGGCGATGCCGTACTGCCCGGCTGGGGCGGCAAGGCCATGATCCTGGCGGTGATCCTCTCCACCGTCGCCACCCTGGAGACCACGCTCATCCAGGTGACCCGGTCGTTGTTCGCCATGGGCCGCGACAACACCCTGCCGGCGGCGCTCGGCCGTTCGCATCCGACCCGCCGGACACCCTGGGTGGCCACCGCGACCGTCGTGGTGGTCGCGCTCGCGCTGTTCATCGGCTCCAACGCGCTCGGCTCCGTCGGCACGATCATGTCGTCGGCGCTGGAGGCGATGGGCCTCCAGATCTGTCTCTACTACGCCCTCGCGGGCTTCTCCGTGGTCGTCGCCTACCGCAAGCTGCTGCTGCGGTCCTTCGGCACCTTCTTCTTCGTCGGGGTGTGGCCGCTGGCGGGCGCCGCCTTCATGGGCTGGGTGTTCTGGAAGTCCATCCCCGCCCTGGACACCACCACACTGGCCGTGGGACTGGGCGCGCTGGGGCTCGGTCTGCTGCCGATGGCGTACTACTGGATGTCCGGGACGCCCTTCTACCGGCGCGCGCCGCGGCTGGACGCCCGGGTGGCGCAGGAGATGGACGACAAGTTCAGCACGGGTCTGGAGACCGCGCACACAGGCCCTCGTGGCGGGGGCATGCTCACGGACCTCTGAGGGCGACGGCTTTCCCGTCGGCACTCCCGTCGGATTTCCCGGCGGATTTCCCGGCGGCTCTCCCGTCGGCCCTCCCGGCGGGCGAACCACCCGCACGCCCGATCCCGACCGCGCCGACCCCGAGTCGTCCCGAAGGAACCACCGTGGCCCGCAAACGCGCCCCTCTCCCGCCCAGCTTCGATCCGGCCGCGCACGACACGGTCCTGTCCACGGCACGCCAGGACCTCCTGATCGGCCGCTGGCAGTCCACCCGCGATCTGCTGCGCGACAGTTACGGCGCCTGGGGGCTGCGGACGTTCCGGGCGCGGGTGCTGGCGGAGACGGCGTGCGACGGACGGGCCGTGGAGAGCTGGCAGTCGGCCGAACCCGACAACCCCGACGCGCTGGTGATGCGCGCCGAGACCGAGGTGGCCCGGGCGTTCGCGGCGGCTGCCGCTGCCGGGGCCGCGGATCCGCGCGAGGACAGCATCGACCGCACGGCCCTGGAGCGGGTGCGCCAGGTGTGCTGGTACGCGGCCGAGGCCGCACCCGCCGATCCGCTCCCCTGGATCTCCCTGCTCACCCTCGCCCGGCTGTACGGCGACGGACACCCGGAGGTATGGCGGTGGTGGCGGGAGGTCCTGCACCGCGACCCGGGCAACCGCGAGGCGCACCACCAGGCATTGCGCCATCTGTCCGCCCGTTGGCACGGATCGCACGGCCACATGTACAACTTCGCCCGCGACAGCGCCGCCACCGCTCCCCCGGGCTCACCGCTGCCGGTACTGACCCAGGCCGCCCGGGTGGAGCACTTCCGCCATATCGTCCGGCTCCAGGGGCAGGACGCACCCGGGCTCACCTTCCACTGGAACAACGACGTGGCCCATCACGATCTGCGCTTCACCCTCCAGCAGTGGCTGGCCCACGTACGGCCCCCCGCGCACGCCCCGCTGGTCGCCGACCTGAACCTGCTGGCGCACGCTCTCGTCCACACGACGATGTACGACGAGGCCGCCCAGGTCTTCCGCCTCCTCGACAACCGCGCCGCGATGGCCCCGTGGCTCTACACCGGCGATCCCACGGCCCAGTTCGTCCGCTGGCGGGACCAGCTCGCGGGGCGGTGAAGCCCGCTCTTCCTCGGCGGGCGGCCTCCTCGTACCCTGGCCGCCGTCCCCGCCGCCGCTCGGTCAGTGCGGGGCGCAGATCAGCGGGCAGGGCGCTCGGGTTCGTTGGGTGTCCGGCGAGCAGACGCGGCCGGGCGTTTGCGGCACTCGACCAGAAACTCGTGCATGCCCTGCCGACTGCTCCGGGTCGGGGGCGACACCGCCGGACCCGAACTCAGGGTTCCGGGGGCCAGTCGACCATGGCGTTGAAGACGACGTACAGGACGATCACGGCGGAGGGCACCAGCAGGGCGAGGACGGTGCGGTGGAAGCGGTGGTTCCGACGCCAGGGGACGATCCAGCTGGCCACGAGCAGCGCCAGTGGGAGCAGCATTCCCCAGAAGTACACCTTGGCGGCCGGGACCACGCTCGCGTTGCAGCGGCTGATCTCGGCGCTGGATCCGATGTCGCACGCCATCCCGGCGAACCCCACGCCGATGGAGAGCCCGAACGCCAGTGGAAGCGTGACGAGCAGGGAGAGCAGGGGTGCGATCCAGGCTCTTCGGTCATAGGCGTCCGGTGCCGGGGTGGGGGCTGTGCTGTCGGCCATGCGCCCAGCTCACCTCGGCAAGGGGTGCCGCCGCATGAGTCCTCCTACTCAGTCTCCCTGGTGTCAAGGACCGGGTGCGTGTGCGTAGCGCTTTTCGGTGACACACCGACCTTCATGCATCCGTACTCACTGTCAACTCCCCTAAGCTGTACGTCACTTCATGTTCATGACGCACCTTGGGGAGAGAGCGTGTCATTCGATGGGGAATGGAGTGGGCTGCGCGCCGAGGCGGCATCCCGGATGCGGGTCAACAGCGCGGGGAAAGGATCACCTGGTGCGGATTCGGGCGATCTGGTGGTGCACCAGGATGATCTGGGGCGGGTCGGCCATGAGGCGTTCTTACTCCACGCCCGCCTGAAGGAGGCGGGCGATATGACCCGTGGGGCGTCGGACGACGGCGCGACGGCCAAGGCCGCGAGTGCGCTCGGCGCGCACCACTTCAGCATGGGTGATGCCCTCACCACGATGGCCACGATGTGGAACGACCAGCTGAAGACGCTGCTCCAGGCGTGCGCTCATATCTCCAACGGTCTCGACTACACGAAGAAGTCGCAATCCCATACGGACAAGGAGATCGGCGCTTCCATGACGCATCGGAACGGAAGCGCCATGTCGGTTTCCGAGATCTCCCGCTACTACCGGTAGAGGGGGCGGACGGCCATGGCCCGATTATGTTTTGACGACCTCTATCACGTCTCCTTCAAGAGTCTCGGCACGGCGGCCGACGACTGGAAGGAGATGGTGGACCAACTGGACACACTGGCCACGGATGCCAAGGACGGCATGGTCAAGCAGTCCGAAGCGGCGCGCTGGGCGGGTCTGACGGCCGATGTCACGCGGCCGTTCGTCCGCAAGACCGGGAAGGAATTCCGGGACGCGCACACCGAGGCGAAAGCCATCTGGAGCATGCTTCGGGACGCGCATACGGACTTGGTGAAGATCCAGTCGGCCCTGAAGACAGCCGTGGACGTCGAGGCCAAGAAGTGGCACATCCGGGTGACCGGACTGGACGACGGTACGGTCTCGTGCGTGGTTGTGGGACAGCGAGGGGACACCAACCAGGAGACGCCGAAACAGGCCGATGCGCGGGAGGCCCTGGAGAGCAAGATCAACGCTCTCCTCGCGCAGGCGGATGAGATCGACAATTCCGTGACCCGTGCACTGAAGAAGATCCACGGTGGCGACAGCCACAACTTCGGCCACACGAAATACGACTCGCTGGATGACGCGCAGGCGGAGCGGGCCGTTGAGCTGGCCAGGCAGGCCCTCAAACCCGGCCAGGCATGGGAGGACCAGCTCAGCAAGACAGAGTTGGCCGAGCTCAAGCAGCTGCTCGCGGGTAACTACAAGGACCGTGAGTTCGCCGTCGACTTCTACCGGTCACTGGGCCCCAGGGACGCCTTGAGCTTCCAGGAACAGATCGCGCTCGGCGCCCCGGCAGATGGCGACAAGGCAAGATTCAAGCTGGCCCACAGCATTCAGGTCAGTATGGGCGAGGCATTGGCGACGGCGACCCGACACCCGAGCGGAAGGGACGACCCCAACACCGCCTTTCGCGAGGACAAGGACTATCTCGGGAAGTCATGGGTGAGCGAGTTGAAGAGGGTGGGAAAGGAGTACCTGCCGTCCGACCCGTGGGGACGGGTCGATGGTGTCCGTGGCTATCAGGTCCTCTCCACCCTGCTGCGCCACGGGAAGTACGACAAGGACTTCCTCGTTCCCATTGCGCAGGACATGGTCACCTTCGATCGCAAGAACCCGAACGAGTGGGGGTGGACCGAAAGGCCCGGCGGGGAGCAGGACTACCGTCTCAATCTCGACAAGAAGGGTGGGCTGGGGTGGGACCCGATTCCGGGACTCCTCGAAGGGCTGGGCCACAGCCCGGAGGCGTCGACGGAGTTCTTCCACGGGTCCACGGGGGGAGGGAAGGACGACGGGCTCGAGAAGCTCCGCAATCTGGACTACTTCCTCGGTGACAAGGAGGGGAAGAACCACCGTTGGTGGGTCGCGGATGAGGCCACGGACATCTTCGGCGGGGGCGCCAAGGGTGCGGACTACGGCAAGGAAGCGCTGGGCCATGCGCTGGAGTCCGCGACGTCCGGGCGACCGTACGACAGCGCCGGCCCTGCGAAGGATCACACCCTGGAGCAGGCCGAGTTGTTCAGCACGGTGGCGAAGAAGGTGGCGGCGAACCCCGACCTCTTCAAGGGGGACGGGGAGCTCGCGCCGATCGCGGGGAGTCTGGGCAATATGTCGGCGGAGTACATGCACGATATTCAGCGGGTTTATGCGGGTGGGGATGAGAGCGGCTACTTCAAGGACACCGGGGTAGCTGCCGATTTCTCGAGTGACGACGGCAAGCACGTATTGGACCAGTTCCTCAAGACAGCAGCAGCGGACTCGGAGGCGTACTCCACCATCACCCACGCCCAGCAGGCTGTGACGACCGAAGCGATCCGCGAGGCCATCGCGCACCGTGGAGAGGACGAGAGCCTTGGGGATCTCGCCTCGACCGCGGCGCAGCCCGGGGGGAGCATCGCGGGTGTGACCGCCGATGGGCGAGCTGACGCGATCGCAACTGCCGATGACAGCGTCGAGAAGATCGAGGAGTACAACGAGAAGCTGGCGGACAGGGACAAGTGGGTCGGCCGCTTCGTCGATCTCGGCACAAGCTACGTCCCCGTGGCGGGTGATGTCCTCGGTTGGGCAACTGAGGACGCGCGGGAGGCCACCCTCGAGCACCTGGTGAAAGACCCTGAAGCAGCAGCTCAGCAGATCGAGGAGAACCGGGACAAGTACCTGGACACCGAACGCGAGCGAACGGCACAGGCAACGAAGCAAGCGTTCTACAGCGCTGCCGCGAGTGCCGGTCTTGACCCCACGGACAAGGGCGTAAGGCACGCCGCCGACGCGGTCTATCACTCGACGCGTACCGCCAACTCAGTGGAACACGATTAGGGAAGAGGCGGCTCTCTCAGATGTCGTTCCGATTGTCGACCCGACAGGGCAAAGGGATAGCCGCCCTACTGGCTCTGCTCGTCGCAGCGGGAACAGCGTGGTGGTTCATATACGACTCTCAGTCGGACAATGCCCTCACGGTGCCCGAGCGGATCTGCGACCATCGAGTCTCCGGAAATAATGCAGACCGACTACTTCCCGAGCAGGGGGCGGAGTTCCGCGAGGACACCACTCAGTTCAGCATCAGGAGCTCTTACGGTAGTTGCCAATTTAAAGCTGGCGACGAGAAGGTGCTCATCATGTATCTGTACGGTTCGGGCAAGTATCCGCCCGAGCACTTCCGCGGGAAGACGCATCGCGCCTCGTTAGGTGACGCGACCGGGTATCTGACGCGCGAAGGCGGGTTCTCTCTCTACGTGCCGTGTACGTCTCCGCCGCGAGAGGACAAGGGCGGTATCACCATCGAGACCAGCGCCTCGACCGTGCGGAACGCCATCGGCTCAGGTGCCCAACTCAGCAAGTCGACCAAGGGACTCCACGACCTTTCCACGTTCACCGCGCAGGTGATACATGACCTCGCCGCGGACTGGTACAAGTGCCCCGGCGCCGACCGGCTTCCCAACGGCCCCGTCACCATCCACTGGGACAAGTAGCGCTACACGCGCCACACCCGCCTCACCGCCCCCGCGGGCACGGCAACTCCGGGGCGGTGTGGTTTGGGGAGCAGGTGACCAGGGCCAGGGAGAGGAAGGACGAACGGCCCAGGTAGAAGCCGAACGAGACGTCCCCGCCGTGGGCCAGGCGCTCCGCGGCCGTGGTGACCAGGCGGGCCAGCCGGGCGGTGTCGGCTTCCTGCTGGGAGAGGAAGCCGGGGGCGTGTTCGGTGAGTTCGCGGCCCAGCCAGGCCGCCGCGTCCTTCGGTTCCTCGAAGGTCGCGCGGATCGCGCGGGGTGACTTGAGCAGCCAGTGGGCCGTTTCCATCGGGGGCAGCTCGGAGCGCCGGAAGGTCTCGACGAGCGACCGGTAGTACTCCTCGTCCTCCGCCGTGACGGGCGGCCGGGGGCGGTCCGGCAGGCGGCGGCGCGCCTCCCTGTCGAACAGTTCCTTCTCGCCCAGCCACAAGTACGCGTGGAAGTGCACGCGACAGCCGTTCCCGCCGCCCGGCTCGTGGAAGGCCCCTGTTGGGGTGACAACGGCCGACGGCCGTCGTCACTCCTCCACGGTGATCTCCGCGACCGTGTCGTAGAACGACAGATGGTTCTTGATCTCCGCCACCGCGTCGATCGGCTGCGGATACGCCCAGACCACATCCGGTCGCAGTTCGCCTCCGCTCTTCGCGCCGATGAACGTCCAGTACGCCGCCTCGCCCTTGAAGGGGCAGGTGGTCGTGGTGTCGGTCGGCTCGAAGAGGGTCAGGTCCACATCTTCCGGTGGCAGGTAGTAGCGCACCGGCAGACCCGTCTCATGAACCAGCAGCGGGCGGTTGGACTCGGCGACGACCTGGCCGTCGATCGTGACCTTGACGCGCTGCGAGCCGCGGACCACATCCACGCGGTGCCCGCCGCTGCCACTGCCGGTCGTGGGGTGGGGTGCGTGGGTCGACATGACCACGTCCTCCTCGGGACTTCTCAGGCTTCTCGGGTGGTTCCGCACTCAGTGCGTTCCTTACTCACCTGAACGTACGGCCGAGTGCGCGCATTCCGGCCCGTTGCACACCCGCCTACACACCCGCCGTCTCTTCCGCCCTGTCGTCCTCACGGGGCCAGGCGCGGCCCTCGTGCGTCTCCACCTCGCGGTTGAACCGCGTCAGCATCCCCTCGAAGCGGGCCACCTCCTCCTCCGTCCAGCCCTCCAGGATCCGGGCCAGGACGGCCCGGCGGTGGGCGCGTTCGGCGGTGAAGCGGTCGGCGCCCAGGGTGGTGGCGCGGAGTTTGCGGGCGAGGCCACCGTCCGGGTCCGGGATGCGCTCCAGGAGGCCGCTGCGGACGAGGGTTCCGGTCTGGCGGTTGACGGTCGAGACGTCCAGGTGGAACGCGTCGGCGAGCTGGCCGATGGACATCGCGCCCTCCGCGTCCAGCCGGGAGAGCAGGAAATACGCGGAGCGGTCCAGGCGGTCCAAGCGGTCCGGGCCGCACCCGTCCGCCCCTGCCGCGGTCCCACCAGCTCCGTCGGCGCCGGCTCCATCGGCGGCACCGTCGGCGCCGGCCGCCCCCGCGGCCTTGCGCTCCCGGGGCGTGAGCACATGGCATCGGGCGACCAGCATCAGCTCGCGTTCCAGTCGCTCCAGCACGCTTCCTCCTCACCGCCCCCGTAATCCTCTTTGGCAATATGCATCGTACACATCGTGTGTAGGATGCACATCATTCGTTGTCCCGTGAACTTGTTTGGAGGCGGGCACCCGCATGCCCCAGTCAGCCCCCACCCGCGTCGAGGAGCCTCAGAGCGCCGCGTCGCCGGGCTCACAGCTTCCGCGCGAGGTCGGCGGCGGCTTTGTGGCCGTCCTCGCGTTCTGCGGTATCGCCGTTTCGGTGATGCAGACGCTGGTCGTCCCGCTGGTGACCGATCTGCCCCAGCTGCTGGACACCACCAGGTCGAACGCGTCCTGGGTGATCACCGCCACGCTGCTCGCGGGCGCCGTCGCCACCCCCGTGATGGGGCGGCTCGGCGATATGTTCGGCAAGCGCCGGATCCTGGTGGTCGCCCTGGTGCTGCTGGTCATCGGCTCGCTGACCTGCGCCGTCACCTCCGATCTTGTGGTGATGGTGATCGGACGTGCCATCCAGGGCGGGGCGATGGGCGCCATCCCGCTCGGCATCAGCATCATGCGGGACGAGCTGCCGCCGCAGAAGCTGGGCTCCGCGATGGCCCTGATGAGCTCGTCGCTGGGGATCGGCGGTGCGCTCGGGCTTCCGGCCGCCGCGTTCGTCGCCCAGCACACCAACTGGCATGCGCTGTTCTACGGAGCCGCGGGGATAGGCGCCGTCGCGATCGCGCTGGTGCTGATCGTCGTCCCGGAGTCCAGCGTCCGCACCCCCAGCCGCTTCGACTTCATCGGCGCGACCGGTTTGTCCGCCGGGCTGCTCTGCCTGCTGCTGCCGATCACCAAGGGTGCCGACTGGGGCTGGGCGAGCGGCACCACTCTCGGGCTGTTCGGGGCCTCCGTGGTGATCCTGGTCCTGTGGGGCCTGATCGAGCTGCGTACCAAGCACCCACTGGTCGATCTCCGCACCACCGCACGCCGTCAGGTGCTGCTGACCAACCTCGCCTCGATCATGGTCGGCTTCTCCTTCTACGCGATGTCGCTGATCCTCCCCCAGCTGCTGCAACTGCCGGAGGCCACCGGCTACGGCCTCGGTCAGTCGATGGTCATGGCCGGGCTGTACGTGGCGCCGATGGGCGTGGCGATGATGGTCGTCTCCCCGCTGTCCGCGCGGATCAACGCCGCGAGCGGCCCCAAGGTGTCCCTGATGCTGGGGCTGGTCGTGATCGCCGCGACCTACGGCGCGGGCATCGTGATGATGGACCACGTCTGGCAGATCGTGGTGCTGTCCATCGCGCTCGGCGTCGGTGTCGGGATCGCGTACTCGGCCATGCCGACCCTGATCATCAGCGCCGTTCCGGCCGGTGAGACGGGGGCGGCCAATGGGCTCAACACCCTGATGCGGTCCATCGGCATGTCCACCTCCAGTGCGGTGGTGGGTGTGATCCTGGCGCACCAGACCACCAGCTTCGGCGGTGTTCCGCTGCCGAACACGGACGGGTTCAAGACGTCGTTCGCCGTGGCGTGCGCCGCCGCGGTCGGCGGTCTGCTGATCGCCCTCCTCCTGCCCGCGCGGCGCCGGACCGCCCTCGCTCCGGGGAACCCCGCCGCTGCCTCCGAGCCGCGGGACGTGAGCGAGGCCGACGAGGCTGACACAGCTGACACAAAGGCCGGGCCCGAGCCCCTCACCGGCCGCCTCGTCCACGGCCGCGTCCTCGGCCCCGGCGACCTTCCGCTCGCCGACGCCGCCATCACCCTCATCGACACCGGCGGTCAGCAGCTCGGACGTACAGCCAGCGGCGACGACGGCCGCTACCGCGTCGCCGTCCCCGACGCCGGGAACGTCGTCCTCATCGGCTCAGCCCCCGGCCACCGCCCGCAGGCCGCCACCCTGCTGGTGGCGGACCAGCCGGTGGTCTGCGATCTGCGGCTGACCGGCGGCGGCACCGGGCTCATCGGTGCGGTACGGACCACCGGCGGGGAGCCGCTGGCCGGGGCGGCCGTGACCGCGACCGGGCCCGACGGAGCGGTGGCAGGCGCGGCCACGGCCGACGAGCTGGGCGAGTTCGAGCTGCCGGAATTGGCCCCCGGTACGTACACCGTGACCCTGGCCGCCGGGGGACACCGTCCGCATGCCACCCAGGTGGAGCTGACCGGCGGCGAGCCGGTGCGGGTGGACGCGGAGCTGCGGCCCGCCGCCCGGGTCCGCGGCACCGTACGCGGACGGGGCGGGCAGCCGCTGGAGGACGCGCGGGTCTCGCTGCTGGATTCCTCGGGGGACGTCGTCGGGCAGTTCATCACCGGCGAGGACGGAACGTTCGGCTTCGAGGGCCTCACCGGTGAGCACTACACGGTGGTGGCGGGCGGTTACGCACCGGCGACCCGGCCCGTCACGGTCGGCGGTGCGAAGCCCGCGGAGGCCCGGGACGTCGACTTCCTGCTGGCCCACGGCAGCTAAGCGCTCCGCGGGAAGTGCCGCGAGGTGCGGTCGTTTGTCCGCGGCTGCGTCGTGGCTGGTCGCGCCCACGCGGCTGAGCGGCACATCGACACAGCCCCGCGCCCCTTCGGGGCGCAACCGAACCGCACCGGATTTCAGCGAGGTCACTTAGCCGGCCCCCGGCGGCCGGGTCACAACCCCGGGAACACACGAATCAGCACACGGTGCGGCGCCCCCGGGCCCCGCGCCGTGTGCTCATTCCGCGTCTTCCTCCTCGGGCAGGCTCTCCCACGCCTCGCCCTTGCGGAACAGCTCGTAGCCCTCCTCGTCCGCAATGGACTCCGCCTGCGCGCGACTGCGGACGGAGATCTCGTACGTGTGGCTGTCGACCGTCGCGTGTACACCCTCGCCGTCGGTGATCGTTTCGATCGAGTGCGTCTCATAGATGACGCGCCCCGGCTCGGTCTTGCTCCAGACCACGTGCATGCTCACTGCCATCGGACCCACTCCCGAAGACCAGTCCCCTGGTTTCAGGGTCTCACCTGCGCGCCCCGTCCACCTGGCCTGACCTGTCCCGCCGCTCAAGCCGTACGTTAGGGGGTTCCTGATACGAAGGCCGTGGTCGTTACGGAGGACCGGGTGGACCCCGGTCCCGCGAACCTTCGGGGGAAGGAACCGTTCACCATGACGAGCATCGCCCGCGGCGCCGACACCTGGCTCAGGCGGTACGAGGAGGCCCCGGACGCCGCGATACGGCTGGTCTGCTTCCCCTATGCCGGAGGGTCGGCGAGCTACTTCCTCCCGGTGGCGAAGGCCCTGGCGCCGTCGGTCGAGGTGCAGGCGGTGCAGTACCCCGGGCGGCAGGACCGCCACCGGGAGCCATGTCTGGACGATCTCCACGAGCTCGCCGACGCCATCGTCGCCGCCCTCGGCGCCGCCGCCGTCCAGGAACGGTCCGGGATCTTCGACCGGCCGCTGGGGCTCTTCGGGCACAGCATGGGCGCGACGCTCGCGTACGAGGTGGCGCTGCGCCTGGAGGCGCGGGCCGGGGTGACGCCTGCCGTGCTGTTCGTCTCCGGGCGGCGGGCGCCGTCCACCGTGCGCACCGAGACCGTGCACCAGCGGGACGACGACGGGGTGGTGCGCGAACTGCGGCGGCTGAACGGGACGGACGGGGAGGTGTTCCGGAACGAGGAGCTGCTGCGGCTGGCGATGCCCGCGATCCGGGGCGACTACCGCGCCATCGAGACCTACCGCTGTGCCCCCGGGCAGCGGGTGAGCTGCCCGGTCACCGCGCTGACCGGGGATGCCGACCCGAGGACGACCATCGACGAGGTGCGGGCCTGGCAGCGGCACACCACCGGCACCTTCGAGTACCAGGTGTTCCCCGGCGGGCACTTCTACCTCAACGATCAGGTGCCCGCCGTGGTGAAGACGATCGCCGAGCGGCTGCGGACGCTGTCCGGGGCCTGACCCCTGACGGCCCCGCCCCCGCCGTCCTGCTCAGCCGCCGGGCGGGGCGGGCGCGGCCGGGCCCGGGGGCACCTCTCTGCGCATACAGACCCGTGGCCATCGGTCCAGACCGTGTTCCGCCTCGCTGCGGCGGATCTCCCGTAGCCCCGGGGTGAGTTCGTCCTCCGTCAGTACCCGGAAGCCGCACCGCGCCGCGTAGTACGGGGCGTTCCACACCACGTCCACGAAGGTGGTCAGGGTGAGCGCCGGTACGCCCTCGGCGGCGGCCCGCGCCGCGATGTGGTCGATCAGCGCGCGTCCCACACCGCGCCCGGCGGCGTCCGGGTGGACCGAGAGCTGTTCGATGTGCACATTGCCGTCGACGGGGTCGGTGATCAGATAGGCCATCGCCCGGTCGGTGTCGTCCACCGCGACCCAGGCCCGCCCCGCGCGCTGGTAGCACCCCAGCTCGGCCAGGCTCAGCGGCTCGTCGTCGGCGACCTCGTCCATGCCGACGTCCCGGAAGCACAGCCCCGCCGCACGCTCTATCTCCTGGAGGACGGGAAGGTCCTCGATGGTGCTCGTTCGAATCCGCACACCACCATCATCCTCCGGCCGTTCCGCAAAGGGGTGCCCCCCACCGCCGTGGAGAGCACCCTTTGGCCGTTCTGTTGCACTACAGATGCCACCGGACCGACATCACCCCAATGACCTCGGTATTTCCCGGTGGCACTGATCACGAAGGTAACAAGGGCCATGTCACAGGGCGGTGTTGACGGTGTCACGTCCCCGCCACGCGGTGCCCACCCGTCCGCGTGTCGCCACGCGGTGCCCACCCATCCGGTCCCAGGCGCCCCGGGCCGCCGCCGACCGCCGTCAGTCGCCCTCCGCGCCCTGCGCGATCGCCTCCGCCACCTCACCGGCGCGGGCCGCCTCCTCCGCCGCGAAGCGCTCGGCGTCGAGGTGTTCGGCGAGTTCCTCGTCCTGGCTCATCAGCAGGTCCAGATCGCTGTCGCCCAGCTCCAGCACGCCCATGTCGACATAGGCCCGCTGAAGCCGTTCGCCCCACAGCCCGATGTCCTTCACACACGGCACGATCCGGCTGAACAGCAGCTTGCGGAACATGTGCAGATAGGGCGAGCGCTCGCTGAACTCCTCGGCCTCGGCCTTCGGGATGCCGAGGTTCTCCAGCACCTCGACCCCGCGCAGCCGGTCGCGCATCAGATAGCAGCCCTCGATCACGAACTCCTCGCGCTCGCGCAGCTCCGCGTCGGTCAGCCGGCGGTAGTAGTCGCGCAGCGCCATCCGGCCGAAGGCGACGTGGCGGGCCTCGTCCTGCATCACATAGGCCAGCAGCTGCCGCGGCAGCTGCTGGTCGGTGGTGTCCCGGAGGACGCCGAACGCGGCGAGCGCCAGGCCCTCGATGAGCACCTGCATGCCCAGGTAGGCCATGTCCCAGCGGGAGTCGCGGAGGGTGTCGCCCAGCAGGGCCTGGAGGTTGTCGTTGATCGGGTAGAGCATCCCGATCTTCTCGTGGAGGAAGCGTCCGTACAGCTCGGCGTGGCGGGCTTCGTCCATGGTCTGGGTGGCGGAGTAGAACTTGGCGTCGAGGTCGGGTGCCGATTCGACGATCCGGGCGGCGCACACCATCGCGCCCTGCTCCCCGTGGAGGAACTGGCTGAACTGCCAGGCGGCGACATGGCGCCGCAGCTCCCCGCGCTCCTTCTCGGACATCCCGTCCCAGTACCGGGTGCCGTACAGGGCGAGGGCCTCGTCGGGGGTGCCCAGCGGGTCGTCAGGGTTCACTTCCAGGTGCCAGTCGATCCGCTTGGTGGCGTCCCACTGCTTGTCCTTGCCCTTCTGGTAGAGGGCGAGGAGCCGGGCACGATGGTCGTCGTACTCCCAGCTGAAGCGCGCGGAGCCGGTGGCCGGCACCTTCCACATCGGGTTCCCGGGATCCATCGCGTAGAGCTCATGCGTCGACACCGACGCCCTCCTTCACCTCGCTCCCCCGTGAACGGATGCTTATGCGGCAGGCTCACACGCGCTTGACGGAACGGTCAACAACACATCCGCAGGGGATTGACGCGCTTGCTGACACGCAGTCTCATAAGAGGAGTTCGCCGGTCAGGAGATGACACGGCGCCGTGTCCGAGCCATCAGCGAGGTGCCCTCAGCGATGACGACCACGACCGAACCGCCCGCGCTCCGGGACGCGCTCGGGCTGATCAAGGATCGGGAGCGGGTGGCGCAGCGGCTGCTCGAGTCCTCCGCCAAGCACTCCTTCGACCCCGACAAGGAGCTCGACTGGGACGCCCCGTTCGAGCCGGACAAGTGGTTCTGGCCGCCGGAGCTGGTGTCCCTGTACGACACCCCGATGTGGCGGCGGATGTCGGAGGAGCAGCGCGTCCTGTTGTCCAAGCACGAGGGGGCCGCGCTGCTGTCGCTGGGCATATGGTTCGAGGTCATCCTGATGCAGCTGCTCACCCGGCACATCTACGACAAGCCCGCCACCAGCGCCCATGTGCGCTACGCGCTCACCGAAATCGCGGACGAGTGCCGCCACTCGATGATGTTCGCGCGGCTGATCAACAAGGGCGGTGTCGGGGACTATCCGGTGTCGCCTTTCCACCACAATCTGGCCCGGTTCTTCAAGACGGTCTCCACCACGCCCGGTTCCTTCACCGCCACCCTGCTCGGCGAGGAAGTGCTCGACTGGATGCAGCGGCTGACCTTCCCCGATGACCGGGTGCAGACGCTGGTCCGCGGGGTGACCCGGATCCATGTGGTGGAGGAGGCCCGCCATGTGCGGTACGCGCGTGAGGAGCTGCGCCGCCAGATGGTGACCGCTCCGCGCTGGGAGCAGGAGCTGACCCGGCTCAGCGCGGGCGAGTTCGCGCGGGTGTTCGCGCGGGCGTTCATCAACCCGCGGGTGTACACGGACGTGGGCCTGGACCGGCGGGAGGCGGTGGCCCAGGTGCGGGCGAGCGGCCATCGGCGCGAGGTGATGCAGACCGGCGCCAAGCGGCTGACCGATTTCCTCGATGACATCGGGGTGCTCCGGGGAGCCGGCCGCCGGATGTGGCGGAGCTCGGGGCTGCTGGCGTAATCCGGTTGCCCTGACCCCGCATGCCCGCACCCCGCACCCTCGCGCCCCGGACCGGGGCGGTTACGCTGCCAGACATGACGACAGGCAGCGGCACCGCCCCGGCACGCCCGGAGGCAGCACCCCCGGCAGCGGACCGTCCCGCCGTCGCGCGCCGCGGGACCTACCGCAGGCTCAGCGTCGAGGCGCGGCGGGCCGAACTCATCGCCGCCGCCCTGGATCTCTTCGCCCGTCGCGCGCCCGAGGATGTGTCGCTGGACGATGTCGCGTCGGCCGCGGGCGCCTCCCGCCCGCTGGTCTACCGCTACTTCCCGGGCGGCAAGCAGCAGTTGTACGAGGCGGTGCTGCGCAGCGCGGCCGATGAGCTGGAGCGGTGCTTCGAGGAGCCGCAGAGCGGTCCGCTCAGCGCCCGGCTGCGCCATGTGCTCGACCGCTATCTCGCCTTTGTCGACGAACACGACAGGGGGTTCAGCGCACTGCTCCAAAGCGGCAGCGTGGCCGAGACCTCGCAGACCAACGCCATCGTCGACGAGGTGCGACGGGCGGGGGCCGAGCAGATCCTGCTGCATCTGGCGGTCGAGGAGCCCAGCCCACGTCTGCGGATGATGGTGCGCACCTGGATCACGGCGGTCGAGGCGGCCTCGCTGGTCTGGCTGGACGAGCGCAAGCAGCTGCCGACGGAGGAGCTGCGCGACTGGCTGGTGGACCACTTCGTGTCCATGCTGTGCGCGACCGCGGCCTGCGATCCGCAGGCGGCGGCGGTGACGCGGGCCGCGCTCGCGATGGAGCCCGCGCAGGGACCGGTCGGTGTACTGGTGCGCCGGATGCTGCCCGTGGTGGGTGAGGCGGCGCATCTGCTGTGAGCGCCGCTGTGAGACTGGTCCGGTGAGAAGCGAGGAGACGCCCTTCGTGGGCGGGCCGCTGGACGGCCGGGTGCTGAAGGTGATGGTCGGCGCCACCGGACAGCCGCCGAAGACCTACGAGGTCCCGGTGGAGGACGAGGCGGGCGGACCGCCGACGGTGTATGTCTACCGCCGGGTTCCGGCGGGGGTGTCCAAGCGGCTGGGTGTGATCCGGGGCTGGCGGTACGAGTACGACCCGGAGGGCAGGGCACGCGGCGGGCTGAAGTGGCCGTGGTCCAAGCCGGGCTGACACCCCCACCTGACGCTCCCGCGCAACGGTTCCCGGTGCGCCGGTGGAAACCGCGGCGGTGAGCGGCGGTGAAACGAGGTCCGGGTGTCCACCGGGCCAGGGCCGTTCGGCGGTGACCGGACCACCGGATGGGTGACCGTGTTGACCCAACCCGCCCACAATTGTCCTGACGATACGACCAACATGCCACGATCCTGCTGATCTGGAAGTCGAAAGACGGTTTTCAGAAGCCGGAGGTGAGCACGTGTCAGGACGAATCGTGGGCTCGGTCTGCGCGGCGGCGATCACCGCAGCCGCCGCACTGGTGCCGCCCGTCGCGGGAGCCACGGCGCAGGCCGCCCCGACCCGACCCGCCGACGGGTCCGTCGCCGAGCTGCTGACGCAGCTCAGGACGATGTACCAGAAGGCCGAGGAGGCGACCGAGGCGTACAACGCGACCGAGGAGAAGCTGCGCAAGCAGCGAGCGAAGACCAAGAAGCTGAACGCCGACCTCGCGCGCACCCGCACCCGGCTCGCCGACAGCCAGGCCGAGGCGGGTCGGCTGGCTCGTGAGCAGTACCAGGGCCACAGCCGGCTCTCTTCCTACGGCTTTCTGCTCACCCTGCTCAGCGCGCACCCGGACGCCGCCGCCGACCAGGGCCGCGAGCTCACCCGGGCCGCGGGCCGTGAAGCCACCCTGGTCGAACGCCTGTCCAAGAGTGAGCGGCACGCCGACGACCTCGCCACCCGCGCCCGTACCGCCCTGGACAAGCAGATGTCCCTGGCGTCGAAGCGGAAGAAGCAGCGCGACAAGGTGAAGAAGCGGCTCGCCGGCATCGAGAAGAAGCTGGCGTCGCTGACCGCCCGCCAGGTCGCCGAGGTGGCCGAGCGCGAGCGCCGGGAGACCGACGAGGCCCAGCGCAAGCTGGTCTCCTCCGGCGCCCTCGGCACCGGAGGCAACAACCCCGCGGGCGCCGCCGGACCGTCCGCCCCCGGTCGGACGACCCCCGACCAGAACGGCACGGACCAGAACGGCACGGGCCAGGGGGGCTCGACGGCGGGCGGTGGCGGCACCACCCAGAAACCACCGTCCTCCGGAGGGTCCCCCACGACGTCCGGCAGCGCCGGACAGCGGGCCCTGAACTACGCGCTCGACCAGATCGGCAAACCCTATGTATGGGGCGCGGAGGGGCCCAACTCCTTCGACTGCTCGGGGCTGACCTCCCAGGCGTGGGCTCATGCGGGGCGGACCATTCCGCGCACCAGCCAGGAGCAGTGGCGGCTGCTCCCCCGGGTCTCCCTCCAGCGGTTGCGCCCCGGCGATCTGGTGATCTACAACAAGGGCGCCAGCCATGTGGCGATCTACGCGGGCAACGGCCAGGTGGTGCAGGCGCCGCGGCCCGGCCAGGTGGTCAAGCTCTCCCCGCTCGCCACCAATCCGGTGCAGGGCGCGGTACGCCCGGGGCCGCTCAACCGGGCGAAGCGCTGAGCTCCTCCAGATAGGCCGCGGTCCGCTCCGGCTCGTAGAAGAAGTGCTCGAAGTCGGCGGGGTCGTCAAAGCCGTTGGCGATCCGCCCGGCGGCCTCCGGCAGCTCGCCCGCCGCCCCCAGGAGCCGCACGATGTGCTCCGGCGGCGGGGCCAGCATCGCGTTGGTCCACTTCGTGACATGGCGCGCGGTCGCCCAGTAGCGGTCGAAGGTCCGGCGCATCCAGTCGGCGTCGAACGGCCGGTCGCCGTGCTCGACGATGCTCTCCAGATAGCCGGCGGCGCACTTGGCGGCCGAGTTCGCGCCCTGGCCGGTGATGGGGTCGTTGGTGACCACCACATCGGCGACGCCGAGCACCCGCCCGCCGCCGGGCAGCTCCCCGACCGGGTTGCGCACCGTCGGGGTGTACCGCCCGGCCAGGGTGGCGCCCGCGTCCGTCAGCTCGACCTTGGTGGCCCGCGCGTACTCCCAGGGGGTGAACCGCTCCATCAGCTCCAGGGTCCGGGCCAGGTGCTCGGAGGGATCGGTGATGCCCTGGAAGGCGTCGACGGGACCGCCCGGGACGCCCTCCCAGAAGAGGATGTCGGCGCGGCCGGAGCTGGTGAGGGTGGGCATGACGAACAGCTCGCCGACGCCCGGCACCAGATTGCAGCGCACCGCATCCAGCTCCGGGTGTTCCGGGCGGGGCCCGAGGCCGTGCACATAGGCGACGGCGAGTGCGCGCTGCGGGGTGTCGTACGGGGAGCGGGCGGCGTCCCGGCCGAAGAGGGAGACCAGTTCGCCCTTGCCGGCGGCCACCAGCACCAGGTCGTAGGTGTTCGCGAAGACATCGAGGTCGGAGACGGAGGCGCCGTGGATGACCACCTGGCCGCCGCGCCGCTCGAACAGCTCCAGCCAGCCCGCCATCTTCAGCCGCTGGTCGACGGACTGGGCAGGGCCGTCCAGCCGTCCGAGCCAGTCCACGGCGCGGGCGTGGCCCGCGGCGGTCGGCGGTCCGGCGATGGACACGCCCAGGCCCTCGATCCGCGGGGCCTGTTCCTCCCAGAAGTTCAGCCGCAGATCGCGCTCGTGCTGGAGCGCGGTGTGGAACATGACTTGGGTGGACATCACGCGTCCGGCGCGGATCTCATCGGCCGTCCGGTTGGACATCAGCGTGATCTCATACCCGTGGGACTGGAGGCCGAGGGCCAGTTGGAGCCCGGACTGCCCGGCTCCGACGATGAGTATCTTGCGCATGACTGTCGACGCTCCCTCGAGCTCTGAGCAAAAAGAGGAACGGAAGACTCCATTCCGCGAGCGGAGCCGAGGTTACGTCACTCGGGCGCGAGGTCAACCGCGTGCCGTACCAACGCCAGCAGCGCGTCCACCACCGAGATCCGCCGACGGGCGTCCATGTGCACCACGGGAATCCTGTCGGCCACGGAGAGCGCGTTGCGCATGTCCTCCGGCCCGTACCGCGGTGCGCCCTCGAAGTGATTGACCGCCACCACATAGGGCAGTCCGAGGCTCTCGAAGTAGTCCAGCGCCGGGAAACTGTCTTCCAGCCGCCGGGTGTCGGCCATCACCACCGCGCCGATCGCCCCGCGCATCAGGTCGTCCCACATGAACCAGAAGCGGTGCTGGCCGGGGGTGCCGAAGAGATACAGCACCAGGTCGTTCTCGAGCGTGATCCGCCCGAAGTCCATCGCCACCGTGGTGGTCAGCTTGTCCGGAGTCGCGGTGAGGTCGTCGATGTCCTCGCTGGCCCGGGTCATCAGCGCCTCGGTCTGGAGCGGGGTGATCTCCGAAACCGCGCCGACGAAGGTGGTCTTCCCCACTCCGAAACCGCCCGCTATCACCACCTTGATCGCGATCGGTGCCCGCGAACGGTCCGTCTGCCAGCTCTGGAGCACCTCTTCGGCGCCGGGTATCCCGGCGCCGGGTATGCCGGACACACGCGGCGGCGGCACCACCGTGGTGGTCGGAATCGTGTCAGAGCCTGCGGAGTCCACTGAGCACCCTTTCGAGCAATGCGCGATCCGGCTGTCCCGGGCCTCTCCCGGTGCCGTAGACGCGGATCTTTCCCTGGTCGGCTAAGTCGCTGAGCAGGACACGCACCACCCCGAGGGGGATCTTGAGCATCGCGGACACCTCCGCGACGGAGCGCATCCGGCGGCACAGTTCGATGATCGCCCGGATCTCCGGCAGCATCCGGGCGCCCGGCCCGCCGGGGGCCGGGTCGAACCGTCCGTCGGGGGGCTCCAGCGAGGCCACGAAGGTCTCCACCAGCAGCACATGGCCCGAGCGGGTCCGGCCGCCGGTGAGCGAGTACGGACGGACACGACCGGTTTGACGGGCGGGCCGGGCGGGCCGGGCGGACCCGGCCGTCACTGAGCCGACTCCAGGGACCTGCGTAGTTCACCGCGGAGTTCGGGGGTGAGCACATGTCCGGCCCGGCCGACGAACAGTGCCATGTGATAGGCGACGACGGTCATGTCGCAGTCGGGGGTGGCATGCACACCCAACAGCGAACCGTCGCCGATCGTCATGACGAACAGGCTGCCCTCGTCCATCGCCACCATCGTCTGCTTGACGCCGCCGCCATCCATCAGCTTCGCCGCGCCGAGGGTCAGGCTGCCGAGACCCGAGACGATCGTGGCGAGATCGGCGCTGGAACCCTTGGGCCCGTCCTGCGTCGTGGGGTCGACGGAGCCCGCGGCGGCGATGTGCCGCGCGTCGGAGGAGAGCAGCAGCAGCCCGTCCGAGGAGACCACCGCGACCGATCGGACGCCCGGCACCTCCTCGACGAGATTCGCCAGCAACCAGTGCAGATTACGAGCCTCGGAACTCAACCCATAGGTACTGCTGGGCGCATTCACCTGCGTGCCTCCTCAACCGTGTCACCCTCGTCGTGCGCCCCCGTATGTTCTGTGGCGGAGCCCCGCGGCCCGTGCTCCCGGCCCTCGCCGCGCGCGGCGATCTCGGCCTCGGCGTCCCGGCGGCCCTTCATCGCGCCGCGCTGGAAGCCACCGAGCCTGCGCCGCAGTTCCTCCGCGTCGACCGCGCCGGTCCGCCCCCGCACCCCGGGTTCACGGTGCTCCACACTCTTCGGTGTGCGCTTGGGAAGTCCCTTGTCGGTGCGGGGGTGTTCGGCGGCGCGGGTGTGCTCATCGGGCCCGATGGCGTACGGATTCGTGGCCGCGGGGCCCCAGGCGTCCGCGCCCACCGGGCGGATGCCGTGGCCGCCCGCCAGTTCCCCGGTGGCGTCCTGGGGCGCGGCGAACTCGATCGTCCGCTCGGAGGGATCCTGCGCGGCGGGTGCGGACGCGGACGCGGTGGCGGACTTCGGAGTGCGCCGGGGCAGTTGGGGCGGGTCATCGGCGGTCCCCGGGGCCGGGTGGCCGCGCGGCGGCGTCGGCTCCATGGGGTACTGCTCCTCGCCCCGGGCCGAGGCCGGGGTCCCCTCCGCACCGGCAGCGGCCCAGGGCGCGGGCGCCCCGTCCGGCTCCGGCGCCGGGTCCACCGCGGCTGCGGGCACCGAACGCGCCTGGGAGGGAAGGGCGTTGGAGTTGGCCTCGGCCTCCGAACCCGGGAAGGCGGGCAACCCCACATCACGGTGGACGGCGCCCGCACCGGCCGGTGGCGCGGACGGCAGCCCGGCGCCCGGCGGACCGGCCGGGAGGATCTTCGTGGGCAGGACGACAACGGCCGCCACCCCGCCCGGCTGCTGCTCCCGCAGCTGCACCCGGACACCGTGGCGCGCGGCGAGGCGGGTCACCACATACAGGCCCAGCCCCAACGGGTCCTCGGGCCGCGGCCCCTGGCCGTGGTCCGGCACCGGATCCGCGAGCCGGTCGTTGAGCTCCGCCCTGCGCTCGGGTGTCATCCCGATGCCCTCGTCCTGGACGGAGAGCATCACCTCGCCGCTCTCCAGCAGCCAGCCGGAGATCTGCACCGGGGCGTCAGGCGGGGAGAACGAGGTGGCGTTCTCCAGGAGTTCGGCGACGAGGTGGCTGATGCTGTCGGCGGCGTACCCGGCGACCTGGGCGTGCGGCGGCAGCGACTGGATCCGCACCCGGTCGTACCGCTCGACCTCGCTGATCGAGGCGCGCAGCACATCCAGCAGCGGCACCGGGCCCGGATGGCCGGAGGTGTTCTCCGAGCCCGCGATGACCAGGAGGTTCTCGCTGTAGCGGCGCATCCCGGTGGCCAGGTGGTCCAGTTGGAAGAGCGTCTGGAGACGGTCCGGGTCCTGCTCCTGCTCCTCCATGCCCTCGATGACGGCGAGCTGGCGCTCGACTAGACCGAGGGTGCGCAGGGCGAGGCTGACGAAGCTGCCGTGCACCCGGCCCCGCAGCCCCGCCAGCCGGGCCGCCACCTCGTCCCGCTCACGGCGCAGCGCGTCCCGCTGGTCGGCCAGCCGCTGCCGCTCCCCGACCAGCCGGGTGCGCTCGGTGCCGAGCCCGGCAGCGCGCTCCTGGGCGCGCACCGCTGCGGCGTGCAGCTCGTTGACCGCGCGGACGACGTCCGCGAACTCGTCGTCGCGGCCGGGCCGGCCGACCGGCTCCTCGGACTTCGGGTCGGCGGCGACCCGGCGGGTGCCGAGCCGCAGGGCGGCCAGCGGCCGGGTCATGGAGCGGGCGGTCTGGGCGCTGATGCCGACGGCCAGCAGCAGGGCGCCGCCGACGAGGGCGATCCGCACCTCCAGGGCGGTGACCGCGTCGTCGCGCAGCCGGGCGAGCGTGGTGATCTCGGCCGAGGCCAGGGCGGATTCGACCCCGCGCATCCTGGTGATCCGGGCGCTCAGGGCGGCCTCGACCCGGTCCTTGTCGACGTGGAGGTCACCGCCGGACAGCCTGCCCTGGTCGGTGAGGCGGGTGGTGTAGCGCTCGGCGGCGGTGACCTCGGTGCCATTGACCGTGCGGTCGTAGGACTCGCGGGCCCGGTCCGGGGCGAGCTGGTGGAAGTCGGCGAGCGCGGACTGCTCGCGCACCTGGGTCCGCTGGGCGGCGGAGGTCAGCGTGGGCTGAGCACCGCCCCCGGCGAGCGCGGCGCCCAGCAGTCCCCGGGTGGCGGACGCCTGCTCGGTGGCGCGGCCCAGGGGGGCCGCCGCGGCGGCGCCGGATCCCGCGTCGGCCGGGAGCCTGCGGGCGAGGGTGGCGGAGACCTTGTTCAGCGCCTGGACGGCCGTGGTGTACGAGGTGAAGACGTCGAGGGCCGAGCCATGGCCGGTCAGGGCCTGCTGGCGCAGACGCGGGAGGTTGCCCAGCAGCCTCCGGACGGAGCCGGGGACTTCCTGGCGCACCTCGTGGACCTGCTGGTCCACCCGGGCGCGCTGGCTCTCGGAGACCCCGGCGCCGGAGGCGGTGGTGCGTCCGGCCGCGACATAGGCGGTCATGGCGTCGCGCTCGTCGGCGAGGGAGTGGGCCAGGGCCACCGCGTCACGGTTGGTCCGCGCGAGGTCGACCAGCCGCTGGGCGTCGGTCGAGTCGTCGAGGGCCAGGAGGACGGCCGGGGCTCCCGCGCCGAGGACCGCGACGGCGACCAGGGCGATGGACGCGGCCAGGCGGTTGCGGACACGCGCGGGACGCCGCCGTGCTGTGCCGACACGGAGGTCCTGAAGGCGTGGCTCGCCGCCCGGTTCGCGCTTGGTGCCCCGAAGCCGCTTCTTCCGCACCGGTGCTCACAATCTTTTCTCGCCCGACCGCTGTGGTTCCAGAGGTGACGACGGATCAACAATTGTGTTTCCCCACCTCTGGTAGGGATTCCGACCCTTTCAGGACGGCTCGGGGGCGGGCGCGCATCACCCACCCGGCCACCCGAACGAGTGAACCGCATTGCGTAGTTGACCACCAACTTTGCGTAGAGGCCATACCCTCCCACCACCTTTTCCGTGATTGGAAAAGGCATGGCCATCCTGGCAAGATGCCCGCCCACACCTTCCCAGACAACGCATTCCCGCCCCAATCCGACAAACACGTGTTTGGTGCGAACCATTGTTTTTCTCAGCACCCCCGAGGAGGCGGTGTTCGAAAGGGTTCCGGCAGACTGACGGAATGCGCATCGAACTCGCGACGGCCCCCGGCGATCAGCGGCGAGCCAACGAGGACTGGGCCTCCGTGGCCCTGCCGGCGTCGGGCCTTGGCGGCTCACTGGTGGTGCTGGACGGGGTGACCCCGCCCGAGGGCGACGACGGATGCGTCCACGGAGTGCCCTGGTTCACCGCGCGGCTGGGCGGCGCACTGCTCGAACTGTCCGGTTCGCAGCGGGATATACCGCTGGCCGCATGCCTCTCCGAGGCGATCCGGCGTACCGCGGAAGCACACAGTTCAACCTGTGACCTTAATCACCCACTGACCCCGCAGGCCACGGTGGTCGCCGCCCGCTGGGACGACGCACGGGTCGAGCATCTGGTGCTCTCCGACTCGGCGTTGCTCATCGAGCGGACGGACGGCGAGGTGACACCGGTGCTCGACGACCGCATCGACCGGCTGCGCGCCGCGGGCCGCCGGCTGGCCGGACTGCGCAACGCCGAGGGCGGCTTCTTCACGGCCGCCGCCGACCCCGCCGTCTCCGCCAAGGCGGTCACCGGCGACCTTCCGCGCACCGGAGTGCGGGCGCTGGCGGCGCTCACCGACGGGGCGTCGCGCTGGGTGGAGGTGTTCGGCGAGGGCGACTGGACGGCCTGTTTCGCGCTGCTGCGCAAGGAGGGCCCGCAGGCGCTGATCGACCGGGTGCGGGCGGCGGAGCACGCCGATCCGGACCGGACGGCCTTCCGGCGCGGCAAGGCGCACGACGACGCCGCCGTGATCTACGCCGAACTCTGATCGCCCAGCCGGAACCTGCGCCGAAACCCGCCGCACCCCGATGGCGCACCGGGTAACGCCGTTGCCACATCCGCGTCGCCGGATCCGCGCGGCTCGCCGATGCTGACGTATGTGAGTGCCCTACTCCTCGCCCCCACGGGCCGTGTGCCCGGCGTCGTCGGCCTCCTGCTCGCCGTTCAACCGGCGCAGCAGGCGGGCGAGTTCGGCGACCTCGCTGCGCTCCCACGCGGCGAGGCGGCGAGCGTACTGGGCCCGGCGGGCGCCCCGGACGGCGCTGAAACGGCTCCGGCCCTCGTCCGTCAGCTCCACCAGGAACGCCCGGCCGTCCGCCGGGTCGGGGGTGCGGGTCACCAGACCGAGCCCCTCGAGCGCGCGCAGCTGACGGCTCATCGTCGCCTTGCCGACGCCGATGTAGCCCGCGAGGTCGGTGGCACGCTGCGGTCCCGCGTCATCGAGCCGCATCAGCAGCCCGTACGCGGCGGATTCCAGATCGGGGTGGACCTTCCGGGCCAATTCCCCGGACGCGGCACGGGCCCGGCGGAGAAAGACCGCCAATTCTCGCTCCAGGGCCAGGAATGCATGGTCCACGCCGATTCCGTCCATGGCGCCGTCCTCACCCCGCTCAGGGGGCGTTGGCCCGTTGGTGTGCACGTCAGAGCCCTCTCCGCATTTTCACCGGGTGAAAGTTTCCGCCAAGTGCGGTTGTTGCCGCAGCTCCGCCAGTATTTCGCAGGATTAGACCAACGACACCACCACCTCCCCCTTCCCCGCCCCTGTCTACGCCCGTAGCGTCACTTATGACATGGCCATTCCAACACCCTCCCTCCCCTTCCCCCCACTCCCCCCACTCCCCCCACCCCCATTCCCCCGCTCCCCCACCGAGGCTTCGGAGGCACGCCATGCCCGTGCACAGACCTGGTCCGGCCCGACCCGTCCTCAGTGCGCTGACCGGCATTCTCGCCGCTCTCGCCACCACGACCTTCGCGCTCTCCGCCCCGGCTTCCGCCGCGCCGCGCCCGGATGACATCCCTCATCCCGAGGACGACTGGGCGGGGTCGCAGATAATCAAACACGAGGGAAGCTCCACCTCCGGCGAGGAACCGCCGAGCGTGCTGGCCACCGTCGAGGGTGTCGACGTCAGCAGCCACCAGGGCAATGTCGCCTGGTCCACGCTGTGGAGCAGCGGTGTCCGGTTCGCCTATGTCAAGGCGACCGAGGGCACCAGCTACACCAACCCGTACTTCACCCAGCAGTACAACGGCTCGTACAACGTCGGCATGATCCGCGGGGCGTACCACTTCGCGCTGCCGGGCAACTCCACCGGCGCCGCACAGGCCAACTATTTCGTCGACCACGGCGGCGGCTGGTCCAAGGACGGCAAGACGCTGCCCGGCGCGCTCGACATGGAGTACAACCCCTATGGCGCGACCTGCTACGGCAAGAGCGCGAGCGGGATGGTCAGCTGGATCAAGGACTTCACCAGCACCTACCGCTCCCGCACCGGACGTGACCCGGTGATCTACACCTCCACCAGCTGGTGGAAGACCTGTACCGGGAACTCCAGCGCCTTCGGCAGCGTCAACCCGCTGTGGATCCCGCGCTACGGCTCGTCCGTGGGTGAACTCCCGGCGGGCTGGGGCTTCCACACCATCTGGCAGTACACCTCCACCGGCGCGACCGTCGGCGACCACAACAAGTTCAACGGTGCCATGGACCGGCTGAAGGCCCTGGCGAACGGCTGACGCGGCGGCCCCCCACCCCCCACGGCCGGCGCACCCGCCCTCCGGTGTACGGACAGGTCTGTCTGTACGCTGGAGGGCACCGTCCGTCCTGGGCCCGTCCCGAGGAGCATCGGCCACCGCCCTGTTCGACGCCCACGCGGTGCGCGGGGTCGGAGTGGACCGGATCATCGCTGAGTCGGGGGTGGCCAAGGCGACCCTGTACGCCCAGTTCGGCTGCGAGGACGCCCTGGTGGTGGCCTGCCTCCGGCAGTGGGACACGTATGGGCGGCAGGCACTGAAGGAGGCGGCCGAGGCGGCCGGACCGGATCCGCGCGACCAGCTCACCGGTCTGTTCGACGCGGTGTGCACCGTCACCGTGAAGGACGGCTTCCGCGGCTGTGCCTTCGCCCGGACCGCAGAGCGCGATGGCGGCGAAGGCGGCGACCCGGGAATTGGCCGCGCTCGCCTGCCCGGCGCGGAGCTGACCCACGACGGACGCGGCACAGGGCCCGGCCGCTCACAGGGAGGCCAGGCTCTTCGCCTTGGTGTTACGCGGCGGTGAGGCCGCGCTCGCGCGGCACCCCGGACGCCGGCAGCGCCCCGGTAGCGCTCCTCATACCCGGCGAGCGCCCCGTCGTCCAGCCCATATGTGCCGTGTCAGTCGCGGGGGAACTCGTCGGTCTTGAGCGTCAGCCCGACGACGGTGTCGGTCAGATCGAGTTCCTTGCCGAAGGACACGGTCAACTCGGTGAGGTAGTCGCCGTCCTTGGGTTCGGTGAACACGTGACACCTGCCGGTGTACGCGTCGACGATCAGATAGACGGGCACCTCGGCCGTCGCGTAGGCCACCTTCTTCGGTCCGTAGTCGTTCCTCGCCGTGTCCTTCGAGATCACCTCGGCGACGAATTCGACGTCCCCGTGCCGCCAGCCGCCCGGGGAGGTCATCTCGGCGTCATCCACGAGCTTGACGACATCAGGAGCGAAGCCGTTCCCCTCTCCGGGGAAGTCGATCCGCACATCCGACAGCACGTTCACGTCCACGCCGAAGCGGTCTTCAAGCGCCCGCACGATGCGACGGATGATGCGCCAGTGCACAGTCCGTTGTGGTGATATGAAGACGGCCCCTTCGACGACCTCGACCTTGTAGCCCTCGGGGACGTGGCTCCGCTCCAGCCAGTCGAACAGCTCGTCCAGGCTGAGTTCGTCGCTGTCGGCCATCTCGATCCTGTCAATCGGCATGACGGTCACTGTGCCGCTCCTCCCCGCCGCACACCGAACGCATGCAGCCGGTTGGTCCAACGATACGCACGACGGCCAGGTCACGCGTGGCCCGGAATCCCGTTCGACCTGGGATTCCGGGCCACGGCCACCGGCGGCGTCCGTCACGCCACCGCCGGAACCTCCGGGGTCACCGACGAGGCGGGCCGGAGCGCCAGCTCCAGCACCTGCCGGACATCGGAGACCGGGTGGACGTCCAGCTTCTCCAGCACCTCGGCGGGGACATCGTCCAGATCGGGTTCGTTCCGCTTGGGGATGACCACGGTGGTCACCCCGGCCCGGTGCGCCGCCAGCAGCTTCTGCTTGACGCCGCCGATGGGCAGCACCCGCCCGGTCAGCGAGACCTCGCCCGTCATCGCCACGTCCGGGCGCACCTGGCGGCCGGAGAGCAGCGAGGCGAGCGCCGTGGTCATGGTGATGCCCGCGCTGGGACCGTCCTTGGGCACCGCGCCCGCCGGGACGTGGAGGTGGACCCCGCGCTCCTTGAGGTCACCCACCGGCAGCTCCAGCTCCGCGCCGTGCGAGCGCAGGAAGGACAGCGCGATCCGGGCGGACTCCTTCATCACCTCGCCGAGCTGACCGGTCAGCGTCAGCCCCGCGCCGCCCGTCTCCGGGTCGGCCAGCGACGCCTCGACGAACAGCACATCGCCGCCCGCGCCGGTGACCGCGAGCCCGGTGGCCACACCGGGGACGGCGGTGCGCCGCTCGGCCGGGTCCTGGGCGGACTCGGGGGTGTGGTGCGGCCGTCCGATCAGCGGCCGCAAGCTCTCCACCCCGACGGTGAACGGCAGTTCCCGCTCGCCCAGTTCATGCTGGGACGCGATCTTGCGCAACAGCCGGGCCACGGACCGCTCCAGGGTCCGCACCCCCGCCTCGCGGGTGTACTCGCCCGCCAGCTTGCGCAGTGCCGCGTCCTCCACCACGACCTCGCCCGGCTCCAGACCGGCGCGCTCCAGCTGCCGGGGCAGCAGGTGATCGCGGGCGATGGTGACCTTCTCGTCCTCGGTGTAGCCGTCCAGACGCACCAGCTCCATCCGGTCCAGCAGCGCTTCCGGAATGGCCTCCAGGACGTTGGCGGTCGCCAGGAAGACCACATCGCTCAGGTCGAGTTCGACCTCCAGGTAGTGGTCCCGGAAGGTGTGGTTCTGGGCCGGGTCCAGGACCTCCAGCAGCGCCGCGGCCGGGTCGCCGCGGAAGTCGGAGCCGACCTTGTCGATCTCGTCGAGCAGGACGACCGGGTTCATCGAACCGGCCTCCTTGATCGCCCGGACGATCCGGCCGGGCAGCGCGCCCACATAGGTGCGCCGGTGGCCGCGGATCTCCGCCTCGTCGCGGACGCCGCCGAGCGCGACCCGGACGAAGGTACGCCCCATCGCGCGGGCGACGCTCTCGCCCAGGCTGGTCTTGCCGACCCCGGGCGGGCCGACCAGCGCCAGCACCGCGCCGCCGCGGCGGCCACCGACGACGCCCAGGCCCCGGTCGGAACGGCGCTTGCGCACCGCCAGGTACTCGGTGATCCGCTCCTTGACGTCCTCCAGGCCCGCGTGGTCGGCGTCGAGCACCGCCTTGGCGCCCTGGATGTCGTACGCGTCCTCGGTGCGCTCGTTCCACGGCAGCTCCAGGACGGTGTCCAGCCAGGTCCGGATCCAGCTCCCCTCGGGACTCTGGTCGGAGGACCGCTCCAGCTTGTCGACCTCCTTCAGCGCGGCGGTGCGCACCTTCTCCGGCAGACCGGCGGCCTCGACCCGGGCCCGGTAGTCGTCGGACTCGTCCTCCGGATCTCCGTTGAGCTCGGCCAGCTCCTTGCGGACGGCCTCCAGCTGACGCCGCAGCAGGAACTCACGCTGCTGCTTGTCCACGCCGTCCTGGACGTCCTTGGCGATCGACTCGGCGACGTCCTGTTCGGCCAGGTGCTCGCTCAGCCGGCTGACCGCCAGCCGCAGCCGGGCCACCGGGTCGGCGGTCTCCAGCAGCTCCACGCGCTGGGCGGTGGTCAGGAAGGGTGAGTAGCCCGCGTTGTCGGCGAGCTGCGCGACATCGTCGATCTGCTGCACCCGGTCCACGACCTGCCAGGCGCCGCGCTTGCGCAGCCAGCTGGTGGCCAGCGCCTTGTACTCCTTCATCAGCTCGGTGACGGCACCGGGCAGCGGGTCGGGCACGATCTCCTCGACCGCGGTCCCCTCCACCCACAGCGCCGCTCCGGGACCGGTGGTCCCGGCGCCGATGCGAACGCGCCGCACCCCGCGGATCAGCGCACCGGGGTCGCCGTCGGAGAGTCGGCCCACCTGCTCGACGGTGCCGAGGGTGCCGATCCCCGTATACGTCCCGTCGACCCGCGGCACCAGCAGCAGCTGCGGCTTCCCGCCGCTCCCCCGGGAGCGGGCGGCGGCCTGGGCGGCCTCCACCGCGGCGCGCACCTCGGTATCGGACAGGTCCAGCGGCACCACCATGCCGGGCAGCACCACCTCGTCGTCGAGAGGCAGCACAGGCAGGGTGAGCGGTGCGGACAGCGAAGCCATGATCTCCCCTTAGGCAGGCAAGTTGAGCTACGCAGACTCAATGCCCAGAAGGCTTCAGGTGTTCCCGGGTGCTCGTTCGCTGTGAGCGATCAGCCGTTCGCCCGGTCGGCGGCGGCGTCCGCCGGGGCCGCGGTGGCGCGCCGTCGGGCGCCGCGGCGGACGTACGGCCAGCAGCCCAGCCCGGTCAGCAGGGCGAGCACATGGCCCCAGCCGGTGAGCGGATCGACGGCCCCGGTCAGGCCGGAGACGGTCAGCAGCGCCGCGGTCCCGCCGACCAGCACCCAGCGCGCACGGGGGCGCAGCAGCACGGCGAGCGCCCCGGCGCAGGCGATCAGCCCGTAGCTCACGCCGTAGTCCAGCCGCCGCAGCGAGCTGTGCGGGAGATGGCCGAGTGCGACGGAGGCGGCCACCGGGAGTTCGGTCAGCAGCGTCGCCAGCACATGGCCCAGCAGGAACACCCCGGCCGTCCGCAGTCCGCCGATCCGCCGCTCCAGCGGCGTGAGCACCAGCAGCAGCGCGGCGAGATAGAACGAGACAAGGCCACCGGCTATCCACACCGCGCTGGCCAGCAGGGTGAGCAGCGGGCGCTGGAACAGATGGGAGACATCGGTACTGGAAGCGGCCAGCAGGTCGTGGACGGTACGCGGATCACCGAGGTGGAAGAAGAGGCCGGTGCCGAGGAGGACGAGGGCGTAGGCGAGCGTGAACGGCGCGGAGGTGGGCGTGGGCGCCGACCGCACGACCCGCCGCCACCGCTCCCGCACCTCCCGGCTCCGGCCCGGCATCCGCGGGGTCGCCGCCCCGGGGGCGACGGCATCCGGCCGGGCCGGGAAACGGGCCGGGAACAGCGGATCCGCACAGGCCCCGGGCACCGACCAGCACCATCCGGCGAGGGCGGGATCGCGCCGCCGGGTGGGGACGGCGCCGGAGAGGTCTCCACCACTGGTGGCCGGGTCCGCGGGCGCGTCCGGGACCGCGCGGTCCTCACCGGCCCTGGCACCATCCGCCTGCACCACTGTCACCGCCTAGGTCCTGTTTCCTGTCGATCTTCGTGGATCAGCCCGCGGCGTCAGGTGAGGGGGCACCTCCCAGCGGTAGCTGGGGGAGGATCGCAGGAGGGGTCGTCCTCGTACTGGGCGTACTCGGACGATCCCGACAACGCGGCGAGGCGCGCTGCCAGGCGTCGCGGGCCCACGAAGATCGGCAGGACAGGGCCTGGCTCCCCTCCGTCGGCCGTGCGACCCGTTTCGTCTCGCTGCGCGTGTTTCCGCGGTGCACACAGGAACAACCTCCGGGCCGTGAGTGATGTCACCGCATCCCGGTGTGACGCCACCACAGCGGACATCAATCGCAGTGGACCCGCGCGCCGGGGTGGCGCGAGGATGGCGGCGGGCCCGCCGGAGGGGCCCGCCCGCCACGTCCAGCCGGAGGTCACACGATGCAGCCCCCGTACGACACCGCAGCAGGCCGATCGGTCACCCTCGACCGCCGCGACGGCCCCTACGGCGAGGTGGTGCTGCGGCGGCGCGGGGCGGCGGACGACGCGGACGCCGTCTTCGAGATCATCGCGAACGGCTGCTTCCTGATGGACACCTCCGACGGCCGCTCCGAGCGGCTGCTCGTACGGGCCGCCCTCGATGCCCTGCCCGCCGACCGCTCCGCTCCCGCCCTGCTCATCGGCGGTCTCGGCGTCGGCTTCTCGCTCGCCGAGGCGGCCGGTGAACCGCGCTGGGGCCGGATCGCGGTCGTGGAGCGGGAGGCGGCGGTCGTCGACTGGCACCGCGACGGCCCGCTGGCGGCGGTCTCCGCGAAGGCGCTGGCCGATCCGCGCACCGCGATCGTCCGCGCCGATCTCGTCGCCCATCTCCAGGAGCCGGACGGCCCGGTCTATGACGCGCTGTGCCTGGACATCGACAACGGACCGGACTGGACCGTCACCGAGGACAACACCGGCCTCTACTCCCCCGCCGGTCTTGCCGCCTGCGCGGCCCGCCTCGCACCGGGCGGCGTGCTCGCGGTCTGGTCGGCACAGCCGTCGGCCGCGTTCGAGGGATCTCTCCGCAATGCCGGATTCACCGGGGTCCGTACGGAAGAGATCGCTGTTGCCCGTGGCGTACCCGACGTGGTCCACATCGGGATTCGAGGCGCGTAGCCGAGCCGCGTACGCTGCCCTTACGCTTTCTTGCCTAGACCACGCCGCACGGCAATGACCAGGCGCGGAGCGCGGTTTTTCGGGACGACGCATGGGGCGGGCGTATGGAGCAGAATCTCAACGGCCACAACGGGGCCGCCACGACCACCCCCGGCGCACAGCGCCGGGTGCTCGTCGTCGAGGACGATCCGACCATCGTGGACGCCATCGCGGCCCGGCTGCGGGCCGAGGGCTTCCAGGTGCAGACGGCCGGGGACGGCCCCGCGGCCGTCGACACCGCCGAGGCGTGGCAACCCGATCTGCTGGTGCTCGATGTGATGCTGCCGGGCTTCGACGGGCTCGAGGTGTGCCGCCGGGTGCAGGCCAGACGGCCGGTGCCGGTGCTGATGCTCACCGCGCGCGACGACGAGACCGACATGCTGGTGGGGCTCGGGGTCGGCGCGGACGACTACATGACCAAGCCGTTCTCGATGCGTGAGCTGGCCGCCCGGGTCCATGTGCTGCTGCGGCGGGTGGAGCGGGCGGCGCTGGCCGCGCACACCCCGCGCAGCGGGATCCTGCGCCTGGGCGAGCTGGAGATCGACCACGCCCAGCGCCGGGTGCGGGTGCGCGGTTCCGACGTCCATCTGACCCCGACCGAGTTCGATCTGCTGGTCTGCCTGGCCAACACCCCGCGCGCGGTGCTCTCCCGCGAGCAGCTGCTGGCGGAGGTCTGGGACTGGGCGGACGCCTCGGGCACCCGGACCGTGGACAGCCATATCAAGGCGCTGCGCCGGAAGATCGGCGCCGAGCGGATCCGTACGGTGCACGGCGTCGGCTACGCCCTGGAGACCCCGGCCGCATGAGGACGGCCCCCGGGGCTCCCAGGGTCTCTCCCGTCCGCAGGGCCCTGACGACGCTGCGGACGCTCACCGCGGCGCTGCGGACGCTCACCGCGGCCAGGACCGACCGAGCCGACCGGCCGCCACTGCCGCCCGGTTCCCCCGGGCACCCCGCGCGAAGCCGTGGCGCCCGGGGCCGGGCCACCTGGAACCGGGTGTGGGAGGCGCTGCGGCCGTTCGACCCGTACCGCTCGGTCAAGGCCGCGCTCGGGGCGCTGGTCATCGGGTCGGTGATCATCACCACGCTGCTGGTGTTCGCGGCGATGCACTCGGACACCGAGCTGCGGGTGATCACCATCTTCTCGATCATCGCCTCACTGCTGATCACCCAGTTCGTGGCGCATGGCCTCACCGCCCCGCTGGACGAGATGACCGAGGTCACCCGGGCGATGGCGCACGGTGACTACACCCGCCGGGTGAGGGCGGCCCAGCGCCGGGACGAGTTCGGCGATCTGGCGAACGCCTTCAACCGGATGGCCGCCGACCTGGAGGCGGTGGACACCCACCGCAAGGAGCTGGTGGCGAATGTCTCCCATGAGCTGCGCACTCCGATCGCGGCGCTGCGGGCGGTGCTGGAGAACGTGGTGGACGGGGTCTCCGAGGCCGATCCGGAGACGATGCGGGTCGCGCTGAGCCAGACCCAGCGGCTGGGCCGCCTCGTCGAGCAGCTGCTCGATCTGTCGCGGCTGGACAACGGGGTGGTGCCGCTCTACGCACGGCGCTTCGAGGTCTGGCCGTATCTGGCCCAGATCCTCAAGGAGGCGAGCATGGCCAAGAGCGCGGACGGCGGGTCGGGCTCGCACACCCGCAAGGACGTCCATCTCCACCTGGACGTCTCCCCGCCGGAGCTGACCGCGCACGCGGACGCCGAGCGGCTCCACCAGGTGATGGCGAATCTCATCGACAACGCCATGAAGCACAGCCCGGCGCACGGCCGGGTCACGGTGCGGGCCCGGCGCGGCGAGGAGCCGGAGAGCCTGGAGCTGGAGGTGCTGGACGAGGGTCCGGGCATCCCGGAGGCGGAGCGGTACCGCGTCTTCGAGCGCTTCAACCGCGGCGGGCTCTCCCCGGGCGGTTCGGGGCCCGCGCCCCGCCGCCCGTCCGGGCAGGGCAGCGACGGGGGCACCGGTCTGGGGCTGGCGATCGCCCGCTGGGCGGTCGATCTGCACGGCGGCCGGATAGGTGTCGCGGAGTCCCCCCGGGGCTGCCGCATCAAGGTCAGTCTTCCGGGCAGCCCCCGAGATCACATGTGACGTAAGGTCGATCGAAGACGCGCACATTCGAGCGGTGTGGGCGCACTTTTGCGTTCGCTCGTATCTGCGGGAACCCAGCGGAACCCCGTGTGTTTCCCGCCATAACATGCGCCGAAACCCGCCGATCAGTGTGACTTGCACGACGATGACCAGTGCGGCCTGCACGTTTGGGTCCAAGAGGCGTAGCCTTTATTCCCGCTGTCCACCATCTAAGGAAGCGGAAGAGGGCGGTTGCCGCCGTGTCGCCACAGTCCCCCAATACCTCGAGCGTCTCTACCGACGAGCAGGACGGGCAGGGAGCCAACCCTGCCGCTGCTTTCGGACCCAATGAGTGGCTCGTCGACGAGATCTACCAGCAGTACCTCCAGGACCCGAACTCGGTCGACCGAGCCTGGTGGGACTTCTTCGCCGACTACAAGCCGGGTCAGGACACCGGCTCCGCCGTGGCCGCGCCGCCACAGGCCGTGACCGGGGGCGCTGCCCCGGGCGCGCCCGCCGCCGCGCAGGCCGCTCCCGCCGCCACCGCCCCGGCGCAGCCGAAGGCCGCCGCGCCCGCCGCGAAGCCGGTCGACGTCAAGCCCGCCGCCGCGGCACCGGCCGCCCCGAAGCCCGCCGCCGCGGCTCCCGCCCCGGCCAAGCCCGTTCCGGTGAAGCCGACGCCCGCCGAGCCGACGCCCTCCGCCAAGGCCGCGAAGCCCGGGCCGTCCGCCGGACCGGAGCTGGTCACGCTGCGCGGCCCGTCCGCCGCCGTGGCGAAGAACATGAACGCGTCGCTGGAGCTGCCGACGGCCACCTCGGTGCGTGCCGTCCCGGTGAAGCTGCTGTTCGACCAGCGCATCGTGATCAACAACCACCTCAAGCGCGCCCGCGGCGGCAAGGTGTCCTTCACGCACCTCATCGGCTACGCCATGGTGCAGGCGCTGAAGACGATGCCCTCGATGAACTACTCGTTCACCGAGAAGGACGGCAAGCCGACCCTGGTCAAGCCCGAGCACGTCAACCTGGGCCTGGCCATCGACCTGGTCAAGCCCAACGGTGACCGCCAGCTGGTCGTCGCGGCGATCAAGAAGGCCGAGACGCTCAACTTCTTCGAGTTCTGGCAGGCGTACGAGGACATCGTCCGCCGCGCCCGCGCGAACAAGCTGACGATGGAGGACTTCACCGGAGTCACGGCCTCCCTCACCAACCCCGGCGGCATCGGCACCGTGCACTCCGTGCCGCGGCTGATGCCCGGCCAGGGCCTGATCATGGGTGTCGGCGCCATGGAGTACCCGGCCGAGTTCCAGGGCACCTCCCAGGACACCCTGAACAAGCTGGGCGTCTCCAAGGTCATGACGCTGACCAGCACCTATGACCACCGGGTGATCCAGGGCGCCGCCTCCGGCGAGTTCCTGCGGGTCATGAGCCAGCTGCTGCTCGGCGAGAACGAGTTCTACGACGAGATCTTCAAGGCGCTGCGCATCCCCTACGAGCCGGTCCGCTGGCTCAAGGACATCGACGTCAGCCACGACGACGACGTCACCAAGGCGGCCCGGGTCTTCGACCTGATCCACGCCTACCGGGTCCGCGGCCATGTCATGGCCGACACCGACCCGCTGGAGTACCGCCAGCGCAAGCACCCCGACCTCGACATCATCGAGCACGGGCTCACCCTGTGGGACCTGGAGCGCGAGTTCGCGGTCGGCGGCTTCGCGGGCAAAACGATGATGAAGCTGCGCGACATCCTGGGCGTGCTGCGCGACTCGTACTGCCGCACCACCGGCATCGAGTTCATGCACATCCAGGACCCCAAGCAGCGCAAGTGGATCCAGGACCGCGTCGAGCGCAGCCACGACAAGCCGGAGCGCGAGGAGCAGCTGCGCATCCTGCGCCGGCTCAACGCGGCCGAGGCGTTCGAGACCTTCCTCCAGACCAAGTACGTCGGCCAGAAGCGGTTCTCGCTGGAGGGCGGCGAGTCCGTCATCCCGCTGCTGGACGCGGTGCTGGACGCGGCCGCCGAGTCGCGCCTGGACGAGGTCGTCATCGGGATGGCCCACCGCGGCCGGCTCAATGTGCTGGCCAACATCGTCGGCAAGTCCTACGCGCAGATCTTCCGGGAGTTCGAGGGCAACCTCGACCCGAAGTCGATGCACGGCTCCGGCGACGTCAAGTACCACCTGGGCGCCGAGGGCACCTTCACCGGTCTGGACGGTGAGCAGATCCAGGTCTCGCTGACCGCCAACCCCTCCCACCTGGAGGCGGTGGACCCGGTCCTGGAGGGTGTCGCCCGCGCCAAGCAGGACATCATCGGCAAGGCCGGTACGGACTTCACCGTGCTGCCCGTCGCCCTGCACGGCGACGCGGCCTTCGCGGGCCAGGGCGTGGTCGCCGAGACGCTGAACATGTCGCAGCTGCGCGGCTACCGCACCGGCGGCACCGTGCACATCGTGATCAACAACCAGGTCGGCTTCACCGCCGCCCCGGCCGCGTCCCGCTCCTCGATGTACGCCACCGACGTGGCGCGCATGATCGAGGCGCCGATCTTCCACGTGAACGGCGACGACCCGGAGGCCGTGGTCCGCGTCGCGCGGCTCGCCTTCGAGTTCCGTCAGGCGTTCAACAAGGACGTGGTCATCGACCTGATCTGCTACCGCCGCCGCGGTCACAACGAGACCGACAACCCCGGCTTCACCCAGCCGCTGATGTACGACCTGATCGACAAGAAGCGCTCGGTGCGCAAGCTGTACACCGAGTCGCTGATCGGGCGCGGCGACATCACGCTGGAGGAGGCCGAGCAGGCGCTCCAGGACTTCCAGGGGCAGCTGGAGAAGGTCTTCACCGAGGTCCGCGACGCGGTCTCCACCCCGGCCCAGCCCGAGGTGCCCGAGCCGCAGCCGGAGTTCCCGGTCGCGGTGAACACGGCGATCTCCCAGGAGGTCGTCAAGCGGATCGCCGAGTCCCAGGTCAACATCCCCGACCGGATCACCGTCCACCCGCGGCTGTACCCGCAGCTCCAGCGGCGCGCGGCGATGATCGAGGACGGCACGATCGACTGGGGCATGGGCGAGACCCTCGCCATCGGCTCGCTGCTGATGGAGGGCACCCCGGTCCGGCTCGCCGGCCAGGACTCCCGCCGCGGCACCTTCGGCCAGCGCCACGCGGTGCTGGTGGACCGGGAGACCGGCGAGGACTACACCCCGCTGCTCTACCTCGCCGAGGACCAGGCCCGCTACAACGTCTACGACTCGCTGCTCAGCGAGTACGCGGCGATGGGCTTCGAGTACGGCTACTCGCTGGCCCGCCCGGAGTCGCTGGTCATGTGGGAGGCGCAGTTCGGTGACTTCGTCAACGGCGCGCAGACCGTCGTGGACGAGTTCATCTCCTCGGCCGAGCAGAAGTGGAGCCAGACCTCCGGCGTCACGCTGCTGCTGCCGCACGGCTACGAGGGCCAGGGCCCGGACCACTCCTCGGCCCGGATCGAGCGTTTCCTCCAGCTGTGCGCGCAGAACAACATGACGGTCGCCACGCCGACGCTGCCGTCGAACTACTTCCACCTGCTGCGCTGGCAGGTCCACAACCCGCACCACAAGCCGCTGGTCGTCTTCACCCCGAAGTCGATGCTGCGTCTGAAGGCGGCGGCCTCGAAGGCGGAGGAGTTCACCACCGGCGCCTTCCGCCCGGTCATCGGTGACGAGACCGCCGACCCGGCCGCGGTCCGCAAGGTGGTCTTCTGCTCCGGCAAGGTCTACTACGACCTGGCCGCGGAGCGGGAGAAGCGCGGGGTGACGGACACGGCGATCATCCGGCTGGAGCGGCTGTACCCGCTGCCGGGTGCCGAGGTCCAGGCCGAGATCGCCAAGTACACCGGCGTCGAGAAGTTCGTGTGGGCTCAGGAGGAGCCGGCGAACCAGGGCGGATGGCCGTTCATGGCCCTCAACCTGATCGACCACCTGGAGCTGGCGGTCGGCGAGGACGTCCCCGCCTCCGAGCGTCTGGTCCGGGTCTCCCGGCCGCACTCGTCCTCGCCCGCGGTGGGGTCGAACAAGCGCCACCAGGCGGAGCAGCAGGCGCTGGTGAACGAGGTCTTCGACATCTGATCCAGCGGCCCGTCACGGCCCGTCGACCATGAGGCCCGGCCCCCGCGCGAGCGGAGGCCGGGCCGTTGTCGTGGGCACCGGCGGCATATCCTGGGCGGTGCAGATCCCTTGAGCCCCTCTTCCCTCTTCCGGAGCGACCCTTGTACTTCACCGACCGCGGTATCGAGGAGCTGGCGCAGCGACGCGGCGAGGAGGAGGTCACCTTCGAGTGGCTGGCCGATCAGCTGCGGACCTTCGTCGATCTCAACCCGGACTTCGAGGTGCCGGTGGAGCGGCTGGCGACCTGGCTGGCCCGGCTCGACGACGAGGACGACGACCTCTGATCCTCGGACGGCCGCCGATCCCAGGACGCCCGTTGATCCCTCAGCGGGCGGCCGGGGCCCTCAGCGCCTCGATCACACTCGCGTAGCTGTCGGAGCCATGGCCCGCGGCGCTGGTCCGTTCCATGGTGCGCTTCAGCAGTTCGGGCAGGGAGTTGTCGATCCCGCGGGCCGCGGCGGCGTGGATCAGGTGGTCGATCGCCGCGATCTGGATGTCGACGGTGGCGTCGTCGCCCGGGTAGCGGCCGGCGTCCACCTGGGGCGCGTAGGTGGTCAGAAAACCGGCCACCGCGGTCAGCCAGCGGACCGCGACCGGGGTGAACTCCGTGGCCGCCGTCTTCTCCGCGCCGACCAGCGCGGTGCCGTGCAGCCAGCCGGTCATGGTGGACCACATCAGGCCGAGCAGCGCGGCGTCGTAGAGGGACGCCAGGCCCGGGTCGGTGTCCAGGTGCAGGGCGTCACCCAGGGACCTCAGTGCCGGACAGTGGGCGTCGAAGACCTCCCGCGGACCGCTGTAGAGGAACATCATCTCGGGGCTGCCCACGCCGGGCGGGGTGGTCATGATCGCGCCGTCGAGATAGCGCGCCCCGTGCGACCGGGCCCACTCGGCCATCTCCCGGGCCTGCTCCGGGGAGCCGGAGGTGAGGTTGACCAGGGTCCGGTCCGCGAGGGAGGCGGCGACGGGGTCGAGAACGCCGCGCAGCGCCGGGTAGTCCAGGACGCACGCGACGATCAGCGGGCTCGCCCCGACCGCCTCCCCGGGCGTCGCGGCACGGTGGGCGCCCCGCTCGGCCAGCGGCGCGGCCTTGTGCTCCGAGCGGTTCCACACGGTGGTCGGATGGCCCTGGTCGAGGAACGCGGCGGCCAGCGCCGAGCCCATCGATCCCAGTCCGATGACACTGACGGCCGAGCGGTCAGCTTGCATGTCACAACTCCTCATTCGTCCGCCGGGGGCGGGGGTTTGACCGGATTGACCCAAGATCGCAGCGCATGAGGGCCGGAAACAGTGACACCGATGACGACGGCCACCAAATTCCTGCCACCCGCTGATTCCTGCCCTACTCTGCGGAGATGCGCGCTGGTTCCGTCGCCGTGGTGGTGACCGAGGAGATCGGGGTCCCCTCCTGGGACCTGTACGAACTGAGCATCCCCTGCACGGTCTTCGGCAAGCCGCAGCCCGATCTGGCCGACCCCTGGTACGACCTGCGGCTGTGCGGTACGGGCACGGCTGACGGCGCCCCCTCCACCACCGGCGGCGGGCTCTCGCTGCGGACCCCCTACGGGCTCGACGACCTCACCGGCGTCGACACCGTCATCGTTCCCTCGGTGCCCGACGCCTGTGTCGAGGAGCGCGCGCCGCTGCCGCGGGAGCTGATCGCGGCCCTGCGCCGTGCCGCCGCGGCGGGCGCCCGCATGGTCTCGCTGTGCACCGGTGCCTTCGCGCTCGCCGAGGCCGGACTGCTCGACGGACGCCGGGCCACCGCCCACTGGATGCACACCGCCCAACTCGCCGAGCGCTACCCGAAGGTGCGCGTGGACGACTCGGTGCTCTATGTGGACGAGGGGGACGTACTGACCAGCGCCGGGCTGACCGCCGGGCTCGACCTCTGTCTCCATCTGGTGCGCCGCGACCTGGGCGCGCATATCGCCAACCAACTCGCCCGCCGGATGGTGGTGCCCGCCCACCGGCCCGGCGGCCAGGCCCAGTTCATCGATCTGTCGGTGCCCGCCCGGGACGACGCCGGGCTGACGCCCGTACTGGACTGGGCCCGCGCGCATCTGGACCAGCCACTGACGGTCGAGGACCTGGCGCGGCGGGCCGCGATGAGCCCGCGCACCCTCTATCGGCGCCTCCAGGCGGCCACCGGGACGACCCCGCTGCGCTGGCTGCTCGCCCAGCGTCTGGCGCGGGCGCAGAGCTTGCTGGAGTCGACGGACCTGCCGATCGAGGCGGTGGGGCGGCTCAGCGGCCTCGGTACGGCGAACAACCTCCGGCACCACTTCCTGAAGCACATCGGGGTCTCGCCGGGCGACTACCGCCGGGCCTTCCCCGCCCGCCCGCCCCGGGCCGTCGCGGACCCGGCCTAGCGCACATCAGGTGCGGTACGCGCGGACGAACAGGTCGGCGGCCTGCTCGTAACTCCTGCCCCTCGACGGCGGCGCCGTACACCGAAGGAGGGCTTGACTCCCCCGAGCCACGATATATCGTGTCTAGTGAAGACGCGATATGTTGCGTCGCGCAACCAGCAGGGGAGGCCGGGGATGTCAGCCCGATCAGAGTGGTCGATCAGCGAACCAGAGAAGCTCACCTTCGACGGACCCGTCTCCGCCCTCAACGTCAGAGTCGTGGGCGGCACCGTCAATGTCGTGGGCACCGACAGCGGCCCCGCCCGGCTGGAACTCTCCGACCTCGACGGACCGCCGCTGACGGTCACCCTCGAGGACGCCACCCTGACCGTCGCCTATGACGACCTCCCCTGGAAGGGCCTGCTGAAATGGCTCGACCGCAAGGGCTGGAACCGCAGCGTCCATCTCACCCTCACCGTGCCCACCGCCACCGATGTCTCGATCGGCGTCATCGGCGCCGCCGCTGTCGCCTCCGGGCTGGCCGGCCGCGCCGAGCTGCGCGGGGTCTCCGGTGACTTCACCCTCGTCGGGCTGACCGGCCCGGTGCGCGCCGACACCGTCTCCGGGCGGGTCGAGACCCAGGCCGTCACCGGCGATCTGCGCTTCAACTCCGTCTCCGGCGACCTCACCGTCGTCGAGGGCTCGGGACCGTGCGTACGGGCCGAGTCGGTCAGCGGTAATGTGGTGCTCGACCTCGCCCCCACGACCGAGAGCGCGCACATCAGTCTCAACACCGTCTCCGGCGAGATCGCGATCCGGCTGCCGCACCCGGCCGACGCCGAGGTCGAGGCCAGCACCGCGAGCGGCGCCGTCTCCTGCGCCTTCGAGGATCTGCGGGTCACCGGACAGTGGGGGGCCAAGCGGATCAACGGCACGCTCGGCACGGGCAGTGGCCGTCTCAGCGCCACCACCCTCTCCGGCGCCATCGCGCTGCTGCGCCGTCCGCGGACCGAGGACACCACCGACGGATCCCAGGGAAAGGTCCTCTGATGCCTCCCGTATTCGCCCACGGCAGGCTGCGTCTGTATCTGCTGAAGCTGCTCGACGAGGCGCCGCGCCACGGCTATGAGGTCATCCGGCTGCTGGAGGAGCGCTTCCAGGGGCTGTACGCGCCCTCCGCCGGGACCGTCTATCCGCGGCTGGCCAAGCTGGAGGCCGAGGGGCTTGTCACCCACACCAGCGAGGGCGGACGCAAGGTCTACTCCATCACCGACGCCGGACGCGCCGAACTGGCCGACCGCGGCGGCGAACTGGCCGATCTGGAACTGGAGATCCGCGAGTCGGTCGCCGAACTGGCCGCCGAGATCAGGGAGGACGTCCGCGGCTCGGCCAGCGATCTGCGGCGTGAGATGCGGGAGGCCGCCAAGCGGACCCGCACCTCCGGCGATTCCGGTGGCGCCAAAGCCGGGCCCGGTTCATGGGAGGGCGGCTGGAGCGACAAGGAGACCTGGCAGCAGGCGAAGGAGGAGATGCGCCGCGCCAAGGAGGAGTGGAAGGAGCAGGCGCGCCGGGCGAAGGAGGAGAGCAAGCGGGCCCGGCAGGACGCGCAGCGCGCCCGTCAGCAGGCCCAGGACGCCCAGGAGTTCGCGCGCGAGGAGGTCCAGCGGATGGCCCGGCGCGTACAGGAGCGCACCCAGGAGCACGTCCGGACCGGCGACTGGCAGCGGGCGGTGCGCGAGGGGCTGGCCGAGGTCTCGCGCGGGATGAGCCGACTCTCCCGGCAGGACCGGCCGTCGCGGGAGACGGGCACCCCGGACGGCACGGACCGCGTGGACGGCAGCACCGCGAACGGCGGCCGTACGGACACCACACCCGGCGCGGCCACGGACACGACGCCCGGCGCGGCCGAGGCGGACCAGCCCGCGTGGGCCCGGGACTTCGCCGCCTCCGGCGACCCGGCCCGCGACCTGGACCGGCTGCTCGACCGGTTCCGTGACGACATCCGTGACACCGCCCGTGACCACGGGGTGACCTCGCATCAACTGGCCGACGCCCACCGCCGTCTGGCGGCCACGGCGGCGCAGATCACCGGACTGCTGCGCGGCTCGCGGAGCTGACCGGGCCGCCGCTGGGCGGGGTGTTCGCGGCGGGCATGCTGCCCGCGCAGAGCACGCTCGGCATCGCCGCCACCCGGGACTCCCGGCCGTGGCCGGCGCCGCGGCTTCACCCGCGAGACGGTGCGGCGGCAGTAGCCTCACCGCATGCGACTGGAGATCGCCGAGGCGCGGCGGCGCTTCGCCCGCGCCCGGGTGCTGCGGCTGGCCACCACCGACGGGGACGGCCGACCGCATCTGGTCCCCGCCACCTTCGCGCTGGACGCGGACACCGTGGTGATGGCCGTGGACCACAAGCCCAAGCGCCACCAGGACCTGCGGCGGCTGCGCAACATCCGCGCCAACCCGGCGGTGTCACTGCTGGTGGACCACTACGACGAGGACTGGCGACAGCTGTGGTGGGTCCGGGCCGACGGCCGCGCCCGGATCCTCCCCGACGCGTCCGCCGACGGCCGTACGGCGGCGGTGGAACGGCTGGTCGCGAAGTATCCCCAGTACGCCGGGCGGGTGCCGAGCGGACCGGTGACCGAGGTCGAGGTGGTGCGCTGGACGGGCTGGGCGTACAGCGGTGATCCCGGCCACGGTCCGGACTCCCCCGAGGGCTGATCAGTCGTCACGGTCGCTGGGACAGGAGAACCGGTCACCGGGCCCCCACCTCGTAGCCTCCTCTCCGCTGTCCCGTATGCCGCACTCCAACGCGATCGCCGGAGACGACTCCGCCCTGTCGTACAGCAGCAGCAGCCGCTTGTTCCTCGGGACCTTGCGGTTCTCGGCGAACACCAGTGATCCGGTGGCCCCGCGCACCCCGTCCGTACCGCCCACCCCCTGCTCCAGCGCGAACTGGACCGTGGCCCGCCCGAACGGTGCCGTGCCCGCGTTGCGATACGCCGTGTTGATCCCCTCGGAGAGGACCTGGAGGGCGTCCCAGGCAAGCGGGGCCCGTCCGTCGTTGCTCCACAGGTCGTTCCCGTACGCCTCGGCGTACTGCCGACGGAAGGCGATGCCGATCACATTGGGCGGATCGTCCTTCGGCAGGGCCTGCGCCGCGTAGTACAGCCGCAGCCCGGAGTGCCGCTCGGTGGGCCGCTGATCCTCGACCACCGCATTGGTGAGGTCGTTGCCGCCGAGCACGGTCACCCGTCCCTTGCATGTGGTGCCCTCGTCGAAGGCGTTGAGGAAATTCTCGAACTCATTGGCGCGGGCGGCCCAGTAGACGACCGTGCGTGGATCCTCCGTCAGCCTCCGGCAGATACTGGTGGCCATCTGGGGTGAATTGGACACCCATTCGTCCCCCTCGTTGTTCAGCCCGGTAGGCGGGGAGGCGGACGCGTCGCCGAGGGGAAACCAGATCTGCCGGGCGCCTTTGAACTCCTTGGCGAACCGCTCGCTGAGGTTGGTGCTGTAGATGTCGTGGGGGTCCCCGATCACCACCGCTTTCTCCGCCGGAGCGCACTCCCCGGGGGCGGTCCGCACGATGTTGCCGTGGAGCGCGAACTCCGCGGCGATGCGCGCCTCACGTCCGTTGTCGGGAGGTATCTGCCGGTACATCGCCGACCCCTGCATCTGTTCCGCGGTCGCGGAGGTGCCGATCATCGGCAGCCCGCCGTCGGCCAGGATGTCCCGGGCACGCAGGGTGTCCTTGCGGCTCTGGCCGAGGCCGACCACACCCAGGATCCGCTCCCCGCCCGCCGCGCTCCCGGCGCGGCCGACCTCCCGCACCAGCCGCTCGGCGGCCGCGGGCGCCTTGGCGAAGCCCTGCCCGGCGTCCACCGGACGGACCTTCAGCCACACCTCGCTCTTCTCCTGCTGGGCCGCCTGACGGTTGATCTCCCTCTGGGCCAGCGCGATTCCGCGCAACTCCGGAATGGCACCGCTGTACTTGGCCTCTTCCCAGTCGTCGGCGGTCACCGGCAGGCCCAGATGGACGACCGTCCGCACGACCGCGCCCTCGCGGGCGGCCCGGTCCGCCTTCTCGTTCTCCTTGTCGATACCGGCCCGGATGTTGTCGTAGACCTCCTGGGGGCTGCGGTTCGGCGGCCGGGGCGTCGGCCCGCCGGACCCGGGCGCGGAGGCGGACGCGGACCCACCGCCTTCGCCGAGACATGCGGTGTCGCTCCCCTCCGTCACCCAGGCCGCCCCGTAACCGCCCAGCAGGGCCAGCGCGGTGAGGCCCGCCACCCCCGCCAAGACCGCTTCGGCCCGCGGTGCCGCATCGGAGCGGGCCTTCCCCACGGGCGTCTCCGGATAGCGGACGAGCCATCGCGCGGCGTCCGGGTCATCAGGGTGCGACGCCACGGCCACCCGGACCACCCGGGCACCGCCCGCCCCCGTGCTCCCGATCCAGGACTTGAGCGTGATGGCGGCCTCGGCGAAGCTCTCGGTGCGCTGCTCGTCCGGCTGCACCACGGCCACCAGCATCGCCCCGGTGCAGCCGGTGTGCTCCACCGCGCTGGGGAACCGCTCCACCAGCAGCCCGGCGTCGGATCCGCCGCCCGGGAACTGGGGCAGGACAAGGACGACACGATGTCTGCGGCGTCTGCCCCAGGGAGAGAGCCGCGGGTGGCGGAAGGCCCGCTCCACATCGGCGAGCAGGGCCCGCAACAGCGCATCGACGATCAGCGCGCGCCCCTCGGGGCCCGCGGCGGCCTCGGACCCGGCGGTCAGCCGTACGGCGTCGGCGTAGAAATCCGCGCCCTTCTCCGGCAGCTCGGCCCATTTGGCGTACCAGCCGCCCGGACGGGCCATCCGGCGGCGGTGGCGGCGCCCGTACCACCAGCGCGGCAGCATCCCGAACACCGGTCGGCGCAGCCAGTACCAGGCGGTGCCCGGGATTCCGGGCGGTGGTTCCTCGCCACCGCTCAGGGTCTCCAGCGTCCGCAGCACGGCGGAGCTCGAACAGCGCGCCTCGTAGATCTGGTTCCGTAACTCCTCGGGCTGGGCGTCCGCCTGGGGCCTGGTGAGGTCGGCCTCGACGACGGCGCACATCAGCCGGAACTGGGAAAGCCGCAGCTTGCCGAAGCCCCCCGGCCGGTTGCGCACCAGCTCTTCCTCGATCTTCTGGAAGGTCTTCCCCACCCGCTCCCGTGGCGGGCCCTTGGTCTTCCCCGCCACCTGCGCGAACGGAAGCCGGGCCCTGCCGCCCGCGCTGAAGCGCGCACACAGGCCGTCGGCGATCCGCTCCGCCTCGGTCCGCCTCGTGGTACCGGCGGGATGTGCGGTGTCGGCGGTGTCGGTGGCGTCGTGGCCATCGGCCGTGCCGACGGCCTCGGCGAGCTGCGTGAGCAGGATCTGCGGAGCCGGGCCCCGCTGTCCGGGCGGCAGCAGCACGAGCTGTTCGAGCGATTCGATCAGTAATTCGATTTTGGGCAGCGATGGCACCGCGGCAGTCATAGACATCCCCCCGGCCCATCATCCCCGCCCACTCCGGAGAGCACCAGCCCTCTCACGCAGAGCGACCGACATTTTCCGGAGTTGGCCGCATGGAGGACAGAGGGAAACCGAAGGTGGCCGCCGGGGCGCCACGATGTCAGACCGTCAGTACGACCTTGCCGAACAGATCGCCGCCCGCCATCTTCTCGAACCCCTCGCGGGCCCGGTCCAGCGGCAGCACCGAGTCGATCACCGGCCGCACCCCGTGCGCCGCGCAGAAGCTGAGCAGATCCTCCAGCTCGTCCTTGCTGCCCATCGTGGAGCCGACGACCTTCAACTCCAGGAAGAAGATCCGGTTGAGTTCGGCGGCCTTGGGGTTGGGGCCGCTGGTGGCGCCCGAGATGACCAGAGTCCCGCCCGGTTTGAGCGACTTGACCGAATGCGACCAGGTCGCCGCGCCCACCGTCTCCATGACCGCGTCCACCCGGTGCGGCAGCCGCTCCCCCGGCTCGAACACCGCCTCGGCGCCCAGCTCCACAGCGCGCTTGCGCTTGGCCTCGTCCCGGCTGGTCGCGAAGATCCGCAGCCCCGCCGCGGCGCCCAACACGATCGCGGCGGTGGCCACCCCGCCGCCCGCGCCCTGTACCAGCACACTGTCGCCGGGGCGCACTCCCGCGTTGGTGAAGAGCATGCGGTACGCGGTCAGCCAGGCCGTCGGCAGACAGGCCGCCTCCTCGAAGGACAGCTCCTTCGGCTTGGGCAGCAGATTCCAGCTGGGGACGGTGACCTTCTCCGCGAAGGTGCCCTGGTAGCGCTCGGTGAGGATGGAGCGGGGCTCGTTCGGGCCGACGCCGTGGCCGCTCTGGCCGATGACCGAGTGGAGCACGACCTCGTTGCCGTCCTCGTCGATCCCGGCCGCGTCACAGCCGAGGATCATCGGAAGGGACTCCTCGCCGAGCCCTACGCCGCGCAGCGACCACAGGTCGTGGTGGTTGAGCGAGGCGGCCTTGACGCGGACGGTGCTCCAGCCCGGCCGTACCTCCGGCTCGGGGCGCTCACCCAGTTCAAGACCGCTCAGCGGCTGGTCACGATCGATACGTGCGGCGTAGGCAGCGAACATGATCCTGACCATAGGCCGCGGCGGGGACGCGGCGGAACCACACCGGGGTGTGACACGCACCGCGCCTGTCCGCCCCGGGGCGCGGGCGGGCGCGGACAGCGATACGGGCCGGGCCGCTCCCCCTCGACGGAGGAGGGGCGGCCCGGCCCGTCACTGAAGCCGATGACGCGTCAGCGTCGGTCAGCGGCGCGCCACACCCTCGGCGCGCGCGGCGGCCGCGACGGCCGCGCTCACGGCCGGGGCGACCCGCTCGTCGAACGGCGAGGGGATGACCTTGTCCGCGCTCAGCTCGTCGGCCACCACGGCGGCCAGCGCCTCGGCGGCGGCGAGCTTCATGCCCTCGGTGATCCGGGAGGCCCGGACCTGGAGGGCCCCGGCGAAGATGCCGGGGAAGGCGAGCACGTTGTTGATCTGGTTCGGGAAGTCGCTGCGGCCGGTGGCGACCACCGCCGCGTACTGGTGCGCGACGTCCGGGTGGATCTCCGGGTTGGGGTTGGCCATCGCGAAGATGAAGGCGCCGGGCGCCATGGTGGCCACCGCCTCCGGTGCCACCGTGCCGCCGCTGACGCCGATGAAGACGTCGGCTCCGGCCATGGCCGTCTCCAGCGAACCGGTCAGCCCGCCCTTGTTGGTGAACCCGGCCAGCTCACGCTTGACGTCGGTGAGGTCCTCGCGGTCCTGGGAGACGATGCCCTTGCGGTCGCAGACCGCCACATCGCCGATACCCGCTTCCACCAGGATCCGGGCGATGGCCACTCCGGCGGCACCGGCCCCGGAGATGACGGCGCGCAGCGAACCGAGGGAACGGTCGGTCAGCTTGGCCGCATTGCGCAGCGCCGCGAGGGTGACGACCGCCGTACCGTGCTGGTCGTCGTGGAAGATCGGGATGTCGACGCGCTCCTGGAGCTTGCGCTCGATCTCGAAGCAGCGGGGCGCCGAGATGTCTTCCAGGTTGACGCCACCGAAGGAGGGCGCGAGCCGGGCCACGGTCTCCACGATCTCGTCCACCTCCCGGCAGTCGAGGGCGATCGGCACCGCGTCGACTCCGCCGAACTGCTTGAAGAGGATCGCCTTCCCCTCCATCACCGGCAAGGACGCCTCCGGACCGATGTCCCCGAGTCCGAGCACCGCGCTGCCGTCCGTCACCACGGCGACCACCTGGGACTTCCAGGTGTAGTCATGGACGAGCTCCGGCTGCTCGGCGATCGCGCTGCACACCTTGGCGACACCCGGTGTGTACGCGAGGGACAGATCGTCCCGGTCGCGCACGGGCACGGTCGCCTGGACGGCCATCTTGCCGCCCCGGTGGAGTGCGAAGGCCGGATCGAACGGCTCTCCGTCGGTCACGTCTTCGGCTCCTTCGCCGTTGCTGCTGTCGCTGCGAGGATGGGCAATCTCCGCTGCCACTTTTTTGACCCCTTTGTCGTTTTCTGTCGAGGGTAGCCGCCCCAGGTTGGGAGCGGGCGGGCACCGCGTCCGGGCCCCCATGGAGCAGATAGCCGTGCTCTGGGGGGCGATACGGACGCCGGGCGCGTCGCACACACGCCCTGAGCCCCGGGTGAGGGGTGTAACGATCTGTTCTACCGGATGCGCGCTCCGGAAAACGAGCGACTTCTGTCACGGTGGCGTTCAGAAAGTCCGCGTTATTACCGAAAATGATCGAATCGGACATGAATGTACATGTCACCGTCGCTCAGCAAGCGCCGCGTGATCATGAGTCCGTCCCACTTTCCCGGCCATCGCCATCAGGCCCGGCGTTCCATTTGTGCACCACGGGGTTCGCCCGTTATCCGATTTTGACATGGATAGCCGCCCGATCGAGCGGGTCCAGATGGCAAGATGCCCCAATCACACGAGGTCGCGACACTCAAAAACGTGTTCCCGCCATCTCGGACATCCCCTTCATCCTGCGGGAGGAACCAGCATGACCGCCAGCTTCACGCGCCGTCGGGCCACCACGAAGTCCCGGATGGCCACAGCCGGCGCGGTAGCGGTCGTGGGCGCCCTGCTCCTGACGGGCTGTGGCGACCAGACCGACAAGGCCACGGGCGGCTCCTCCAGCGCCGCGGGCAAGGGTCCGCTCTTCAGCGCGCTGCCGAAGCGGATCCAGGACGCCGGCGTGATCAAGGTCGGCTCGGACATCAACTATCCGCCGGTCGAGTTCAAGAAGAACGGCCAGGTCATGGGCCTGGACCCGGATATCGCCGATGCCCTGGGCAAGGCGCTCGGTGTGAAGTTCGAGTTCAACAACGCCACGTTCGACACCCTGCTCTCCGGTCTGCGCTCCAAGCGCTACGACATCGCGATGTCGGCCATGACCGACAACAAGGGTCGCCAGGAGGGTGTGGACCCGGACACCGGTAAGAAGGCGGGCGAGGGCGTCGACTTCGTCGACTACTTCACCGCCGGTGTCTCGATCTACACCAAGAAGGGCGAGACTGAGGGAATCACCAGCTGGAAGGATCTGTGCGGGAAGAAGGTCGTCCTCCAGCGCGGCACCGTCTCGCACGATCTCGCCAAGGCCGAGTCCAAGAAGTGCGGCAAGGACGGCAAGATCAAGATCGAGGCGTTCGCCAACGACACCGAGGCCCAGACCCGGCTGCGCGGTGGTGGCGCCGACGCTGCCTCCAGCGACTTCCCCGTGGCGGCCTACGCCGTGAAGACCTCCGGCGGCGGCAACGACTTCGAGATCACCGGTGAGCAGGAGGAGGCCGCGCCGTACGGCATCGCCGTCAGCAAGGACAACACCGAGCTGCGTGACGCCCTCAAGCAGGCCCTGGCCTTCATCGTCGCCAACGGCGAGTACGACAAGATCATCGCGAAGTGGGGCGTCAAGGACGGCGCCGTCACCAAGGCCATCATCAACGGCGGCAAGTGACCCGGCCCGTTTCCTTCCTCGCGCGCTCGCGCTGAAAGGCACAATCCGTGACAACTAAGATCGACAAGGCGGACCCGGTCGACGCCCCGCCGCCCGCGCCGGAGAACATCAAAGCCATCCCGGTGCGGCACTACGGCCGCTGGATCACCGCGGTCGTCGCCATCGCCCTCATCGTGACACTCGTCATGGCCTTCGCCCGCGGCGATGTCAACTGGGGCGCCATCCCGGACTACTTCTTCGACAAGGAAGTGCTCCGCGGTGTCCGCAACACCGTCTGGATCACCATCCTGTCGATGGCGCTCGGTGTGGTCCTCGGCATCATCCTCGCGGTGATGCGACTGTCGAAGAACCCGGTGACCTCCTCCATCGCCTGGGGCTACATCTGGTTCTTCCGCGGCACCCCGGTCTACGTCCAGCTGCTGGTCTGGTTCAATCTCGGCCTGGTCTTCAACTACATCAACCTCGGCCCGATCTACAAGGACGAGTGGTCGGACTTCATGACCCCGTTCCTGGCCGCCCTGCTGGGCCTGGGCCTGAACGAGGCCGCGTACATGGCCGAGATCTGCCGCGCCGGTCTCCAGGCGGTCGACGAGGGCCAGACCGAAGCCGCCCAGGCACTGGGCATGAGCCACGCCAAAACGCTGCGCCGGGTGGTCCTGCCGCAGGCGATGCGGGTGATCGTGCCGCCAACGGGCAACGAATTCATCAACATGCTCAAAACCACCTCACTGGTGATCGCCGTGCAGTACTGGGATCTGTTGCAGGCCACCACCAACGTCGGCCAGAACACCGGCGCCACCGCCGAGATGCTCTTCCTGGCCGCCGCCTGGTATCTGATCCTCACCTCGGTACTGAGCGTGGGCCAGTACTACCTGGAGCGGTACTACGCCCGCGGCTCCAGCCGCTCCCTCCCGATGACCCCGCTCCAGCGGATCCGGGCCAACCTGCTCTCCTTCAGCAACCGATCCGGAGGTGTCCGCGCATGACCGCCATGGTGAAGGCCGAAGGTGTGCACAAGTCCTTCGGCGCGGTCCAGGTCCTCAAGGGCATCGACCTCGAGGTCGCCCCCCGCGAGGTGTTCTGCCTCATCGGCCCGTCCGGCTCCGGGAAGTCCACCTTCCTGCGCTGCATCAACCACCTGGAGAAGATCAACTCCGGGCGGCTGTACGTCGACGGCGACCTGGTCGGCTACCGGCAGAAGGGCGACAAGCTCTACGAGCTCAGGGACCGCGAGGTCGCCGAGAAGCGGCGCGACATCGGCATGGTCTTCCAGCGCTTCAACCTCTTCCCGCACATGACCGCGCTGGAAAACGTCATCGAGGCGCCGGTCCAGGTCAAAAAGGAGACCAAGGCGGTCGCGCGGGAACGCGCGCTGAAGCTGCTGGACCGGGTGGGCCTGGCCGACAAGGCGGGCAACTACCCCTCCCAGCTCTCCGGCGGCCAGCAGCAGCGCGTCGCCATCGCCCGCGCGCTGGCGATGGAACCCAAGCTGATGCTCTTCGACGAGCCCACCTCAGCCCTCGACCCCGAACTGGTCGGCGATGTCCTCGACGTCATGCGCGGACTGGCCGAGGACGGAATGACGATGATCGTCGTCACCCATGAAATGGGCTTCGCCCGCGAGGTCGGCGACTCGGTCGTCTTCATGGACGACGGAGTCGTCGTGGAATCCGGACACCCGCGCGAAGTGCTGACCAACCCACAGCACGAGCGGACCAAGTCCTTCCTGTCCAAGGTCCTCTGACCAGAACCCATGCGACAACACCAGGGCGGTACGGCCATTGACAGGCCGTACCGCCCTCGCGCGTTCTCCACGCGCCTCCTCAGCGCTCCCCTGAGCTACTTCAGCCCCAGGACCGATCGCGTCCAAGGCCGCCTGGCCGGCGAGCGCCTCGACCGCGTCGAGCATCGCCCGGAACCGCTCTTCACGATCGCGGAGGTAGCACTCTCTTTGTCATCGCGCCACTCCCTCCCACGGTCCGTAATACCCTGGTTTGCAAGGCGCCCATTACCGACCGCCCGACCTCACAACACCTCCATAAGGACCACAAGTGGAACTGGCTTATTACTCGGATCTCGCGGTACGCCTGGTCAACAGCGAGGAGCCCGTCCGCGGTACCGACGCCCTGACCTCCGTGGAAGCCGTGCGCACACTCTTCGGCGAGAGCAAACAGGCGGCCCGGCGCGCCACCGACGCCGATGTCACCCGGCTCAGGTCGGTACGGGCACGGCTGCGGGCGGTCTTCGAGGCTGCGGCGGAGGGGGACGAGGTACGGGCCGTGGACCTGCTCAACGCGCTGCTGATCGAGTTCCCGGTGAGCCCGCAGATCACCGGGCACGAGACCCGCGACAAGGACAGCCGCCCCTACTGGCATATGCACATCGCGGACTACGCGGCCAACGCGGGCGCCGGATTCGCCGCCACCGCCTCGATGGGGCTCGCCTTCCACCTCACCGAGCTGGGCGCCGACCGGCTGGGCATCTGCGAGGCGTCGCCCTGCCGCAACGCCTATCTCGATACATCGACAAATCGATCCCGGCGCTACTGCTCCGACCGCTGCGCCACCCGCGCCAATGTGGCCGCCTACCGCGCCCGCAAGCGCCTCGACGCCGAGCGGTCGGCCGCCGCCGAACCCGGCCCGCGCGCCCCCCGCGAGGACCGGGAAGACCGCAAGGACCGCGACCGCACCGGCCGCACCGCGGACGCCGCCCACGACAGCAGCCCCGCGATGGAGCGCTGACCCCCAGGCCCCGCCCCGGGCCGCGGCCGCAGCCGCACCCATGCCCGAGCGACCACCAGCTCGTCCGGCACCACACCGAACTCCCGGCTGTCGTTCTCCACGTACGGATTGTCGCCCCGCACCCACCAGCCGCCCTCGCGCCGCTCCACCGCGCGCTTGACGATCAGCAGATCCTGCCGGAACGGATGCCGCAGCACCACCACGTCCCCCGGCCGCACCGGCGCCCCGTACCGCACCACCAGCTGGTCACCGGGGTACAGCGTCGGCTGCATCGACGGGTTGTAGACCTCGGCGAGCCCGATCCGCAGCAGTCCGTGCTGATCCCGATCGCGCTCCTGCCCGCGATCGTGCAGCTCCTCCCGCATCACGGCACCTCCGGTCTGTACGCCACCCATCACCATCGCAGGCATCCCAGATTGCCACCGGACTTTTGACCTAAGCCCCCCGGGGCGCCCGAGAAAAGCCTTCCCGCACGGAGTAATGTCGCACCTGAGAAGACGATCACGAATGGAAGGACAGCTCTATGCTCTCCCGCCTGTTCGCATCCAAGGTCCAGGTCAGCGCCCACTGCGACCTGCCGTGCGGTGTGTACGACCCGGCCCAGGCCCGTATCGAGGCGGAGTCCGTCAAGGCCGTACAGGAGAAGTACCAGGCCAATGAGGACCCCCACTTCCGCGCCCGCGCCACCGTTATCAAGGAGGAGCGCGCGGAGCTGGCCAAGCACCATGTCTCGGTGCTGTGGAGCGACTACTTCAAGCCCCCGCACTTCGAGAAGTACCCGGAGCTGCACCAGCTGGTCAACGACACCCTCAAGGCCCTGAGCGCCGCCAAGGGCTCGACCGACCCGGCCACGGGCCAGAAGGCGCTGGACTACATCGCCCAGATCGACAAGATCTTCTGGGAGACCAAGAAGGGCTGACCCGGCCCTTCACCAGCATCGCCCGACCGCACCCGGACCGCCTCTGGTGGTCCGGGTGCGGTCGTCTCGGTCCGGTAGCGGGCGAAGGACCCGGACTGTGCGGGGCGCCGATACGGTGCCGGGGTGGGTGTTCAGGGTGCGGAGGCCGCTGCGTCGGGTGAAGCCACGGCTGATCTTGCCGCGGTGGCGGAGGGGTTCGGACTGGCACGATCCGTGCGGCCCGGTATCTGACGAACGGGCTGATGAACCGCAACTGGCGCATCGAGACCGGCGCGGGCGTGTTCGCCGTGAAGCAGCTGGTGGACGTCCCGGTGCCGAGGGCCCGCCGGAGCCTTAAGGTGCTGGAGTCCCTGGCCGGTCTCGGACTTCCGGTAGGTGCTCCGCGCCTCGGTCGGTCCGGGGAGCCGGTGGTGAGCGTGGGTGAGAACACCTACTGCCTGCTGCCGTGGGCCGCCGGTGAGCACCGCGCGGGGGCCGCCTTGGAGATCGACGAGGCGAGCCGTCTCGGGGAGCTGCTGGGTACGATCCATCACCGCCTGGCCTCTTCCGGCGTGGGCCTGCCCGCCGTTGTGGAGACGCCGCGAGCGAAGGTGACGGTGCCGGCCGACGCGCTGGCGGAGGCCGACCGGTTCCTCGGCACGATCGCGGAGCTGGCCCACCCCGGCGCCTTCGACCGCGATGCGGCAGCCGCGCTGCGCCGACGGAAAGAGCTGATCGGGGAGTTCGCCGCGCACCGTCCCGGGAGTGATGCGCCCCTGGGGCCGGTGGGCTGGACGCACGGGGACTTCCAGCCCCTGAACGTCCTGTGGGACGGCTCAGCGGTCTCTGCGGTGCTGGACTGGGACCGGCTCGGTATCCGCCCCTACGGGGAGGAAGTCGTGCGGACGGCTCAGGTCCAGTTCGGTGTCGGCGACGGCCGTCTGGACCTCGATCGCGTGGCGGCGTTCGTCTCCGGGTACCGGTCCGTGGTGCCGATGACGGACGCCGATCTCGCGGACGCCGAGGAGCGGCTGTGGTGGAAGCGGATGACCGACTACTGGCAGCTCCAGTGGCACTACGACAGGAACGATCACGGACCGGATGCCCTGTGGGTCGCGGGTGAACGGCTGTTGGAGTGGTGGACCGGCGCCCGCGACGCGGTGCGGAGCGCCCTCACCACCTCCGCGTAGCCCACGCCGGGCTGACGCCGGACGTTGGACGTTCCGGTGAGGGCCCGGCGCTGAACGGCCGGTCGCGCTCGGCCAGCCGTTCGCGGGGGCCCGCCGCGCGGAGGACGACGTCCAGGGCGCGGTCGGGGTCGGCGGCGTAACAGGTGCTGAACCAGGCCATGTTGGCCTCGACCACCGCCCACTCCCCCGTGGTGCCGCGCTCGGGAGTGGACAGCAGTCCGACGTCCAGTACGACGGCGCTGGGCAGGGTGTGGGCCTGGTCGGTGAGGAAGCGTTCGGTGAACGACAGAAGGGCGTTCCGGCGCGGGTGGTGGTCCAGCGGGGCCGCGTCGAGGTGGCCGAAGGTGGCGTACTGCGCGCCGGTGCGCACCTCTCCGTCCAGCAGGAACAGCCGGAACTCCGCCGCCCAGGTCACCACCTCGCTGATTTGCGCCGGGGTGTGGGGCGGCAGCCCCGGTCCGGTGGGCAGTCGGGTGCCGTCGGGGTAGACGGCGGCGGGAAAGCTCTTGTCGCTCGGCGGTTTGATGAACGCCGGGTGGGTCAGGCGGCGGGCCTCGGCCAGGGTCCGGGTGGTGATGCGCCGCCCGGTGTACGTCCGGGGCAGGGCGGGCAGCCAGTCGTCGGTGGGCTCCAGCAGGGCTATGTCGAGATCACCGGCGGTCCGCGCGGCGAAGGCGGGGCCGCCGTAGTAGTGTCCGCCCGGCCGCCCGCACAGAGCACGCGCCGCGGCCGGGGTGGAGAGTTCCACCACGTCCATACCGCGCCGCCGGGCGGCGGCCGCGAGCAGATCGCGGGTGGGGCTGCGGCCCGGTGCCACCGCCAGAAAGCCTCGCTCGGTCATGGGCGCCGACGATGCCATCGGCCAGGGGCATCAGGCCACACCATTTCGGGGTCAGAAGCCCCAGCGCGTCTGGCCGTAGACGCCCTTGCGGAAGCCGAACGCCGTGGCCGGAGCGACCGCGTAGACCAGGGCCTCACCGCCTTCGTGGTGGAAGGAGCCGTCGCGCACCTCGAAGGTCCACTCCTCGCCGTACTTGGTCACATACGCCTCGGCCACCCGCCGCAGCACGGCGTCGTCACGGACCGCGGCGGCCTCGCCCTCGACCACCAGGTCCAGGCCCTCGCGCAGGGTGTTGGCGCCGGTGGTGAGAGCGCAGTGGGGGTTGTGCGCCAGGTTCCTGGCCTTCTGTTCGCCGGCGCCGGTGCAGAAGTAGAGGGCGCCGTCGAGCCAGACCGAGAGCAGCGGGGTGACATGGGGGCGGCCGTCGCGGCGGACGGTCGACAGCCAGTAGAGCTCGGCCGCCGCCAGCCGCTCCCGTCCTTCGGGCCAGGGGGTGGCGGTGGCATCGGGGCTGCTGAAGCGGGTGTCCAGGGCGGTCCGCGGCTCGTTCTCCGTCATGTGCTCGCTCCTCACTGCGATGCCGTGGCGGCAGGGCGGTCCGGTCGGCGCGCTCCCGTCGCCTCTGTCGTCTGGGACCGCGCGGCGGACCGGAACTCATCGCTCACCGCCGCGGCTCCGGAAGGAGTCTTGACGAACACCCCGTACCGGATGAAAGGGACACGCGATGGGTTCCGGAGGATGGTCCACCGCTCGGCTGGACCGGATGCGTGATGTCCTGGCCCGCCATGTCGCGGAGGGAGCGGCGCCGGGCCTGGTGGCGCTGGTCAGCAGAGGCGGTGAGACCCATGCCGAGGTGATCGGGGCGCAGGCGTTCGACGGTGCGCCGATGCGCCGGGACACCATCTTCCGGATCTCCTCGATGACCAAGCCGGTGATCGCGGTGGCCACGATGATCCTGGTGGAGGAGTGCGCGCTGCGACTGGACGACCCGGTGGACGAGCTGCTGCCCGAACTGGCCGGCCGCAGAGTGCTGAGACGCCCGAACGGGCCGCTGGAGGAGACCGTTCCGGCCGAACGGCCCATCACCGTACGCGATCTGCTGACCTTCCGGATGGGGTTCGGCCTGGTGCCCGGCTCGCCCGGCGGCCATCCGGCGCTGGCCCGCGCGGAGGAACTGGGGCTGGCCATGGGGCCGCCGAAGCCCGCCACCCCGCACGGCCCCGACGAGTGGCTGCGGCGGTTCGGCACCCTGCCGCTGATGCGCCAGCCGGGCGAGGCATGGCTGTACCACACCGGGTCACAGGTGCTTGGGGTGCTGATCGCCCGCGCTTCGGGGCGTCCGCTGGAGGACTTCCTGCGGACGCGGATCTTCGAACCGCTGGGCATGAGGGACACCGGCTTCCATGTGCCGCCCGCCGAACGGGACCGGTTCGCCGCGTCCTATCTGGCCGATGTCACCACCGGGAGGCCGGAGTTGTACGACGCGGCCGAGGACGGGCAGTGGAGCCGCCCGCCAGTGTTCCCCGACGGCGGCGCGGGCCTGGTCTCCACGGCCGACGACTACCTCGCCTTCGGCCGGATGCTGCTCGCCAAGGGGCGGTACGGCGCCGGTGAGCGGCTGCTGTCCCGTCCCGCGGTCGAGCTGATGACGACCGATCAACTCACCCCCGCCCAGAAGGCCGCCTCCGGGGCGGCGCCCGGGTCCTGGGACCACCGCGGCTGGGGCTTCGGCGTCCAGGTGGTGACCGGGCGGGACGCGATCGAGGCGGTGCCCGGACGGTTCGGCTGGGACGGCGGGCTGGGGACGTCATGGGCCTCGGACCCGGCCGAGGAGCTGGTCGCCGTGCTGATGACGCAGCGGGCGCAGTTCCCCCGGTTCTCGCCCGTCCACCTCGACTTCTGGACGCTGGTCTACCAGGCGATCGACGACTGAATCGAGGACTGAGCGGCCCTCGTACGGTGGGCTACGAGCCGTCGGCGGGACCCGCGAGCCCGACACCGAGCAGCGGATCGGACAGCGGCTCGGGCAGCGCATCGGACAGTGGATCGGGCCGAGGATCGAGCAGCCGGGCGTCATGGAGGCGCAACAGGGGACTCTCGTTGCGCACCAGCCACTTGCGGTACGCGTCGCTGGCCCACGCGATCTCGAAGTAGGCGTCCGCGAGGTCGCCGAAGAGTGCGTCGACATCGAGGGATCCCTCAGACGGACCGGCCCCGGAGCTCCCCGCGCCCGCCGCCGTCACCGCCCGCGAGGCCAGGAACAGCCGGACGGTCAGCGGGTCCCCGCTCAGGGGGCGGACGGCCATGCCCTGGCGGGAGCGGGCGGTGGGCTGGCAGGGGGTGACCACTTCGCCGGAGGCCACCAGGTCGGCGGCGGTGAGGTAGTCGCCGTAGACCACCCGGGGACTCAGTCCGGCCGCGGCCAGCACCCGCCGCAGCCCAGGACCCTCGCCGTCCACGCTGGGGTCGACCATCCACTGGTCGGTGGCGAGGTCGGCCAGGTGCACCGTGTGCCGGGCGGCCGCCGGATGGGTGTCGGCCAGGGCGACGAACTGCGGTTCGCGCGCCACCAGGACGCGGCGCCGGACATTTTCGGGGACCCGCAGCGGGACGCCCTCGACCTCGTGGACGAAGGCGACGTCCAGCTGGTTGGCCGCGACCATCTGTAACAGCGCGTTCGCGGACACATCGATGTGGATCGTGGTGTCCGTGTCGGGGTAACGGACGCGGAGCCTGCGCAGCCAGCCGGCCACGGCCCGGCTTCCGGTACTGCCGATACGCAACTGGGCGCCCGCGGCCTGCCCGGCCTCCAGCCGGACCTCGGTGAGCAGGGCGCTCATCTCGGCCACGATCGGCCGGGCGCGGCACAGCACGGACCGCCCCAGCGGGGTCGGCCGGCTGCCGGTGACCTCCCGTGAGAACAGCCGGCCGCCGATGGTGTCCTCGATCCGCCGGAGCTGGGTCGTTAACGAGGGCTGGGTCATGCCCAGTTGACGTGCCGCCTTTCGCAGGCTGCCGGTGTCGGCTATGGCGCATAGTGCGCGGAGGTGCCTCACCTCGAGCTCCATAACGGGAGCATAACGGCGCTCTCGGGTGTCACACCAGTCTCGAAATCCCCACCAAATTTGCCTCATGTTTGGCCAATTGGTGGCCAAACGCCGATCAATCTGGAGTGAATCGGCCCTGGCGCACCTGCCGGTCGGAGCGCGGTGATGCGTTCGCGCTATCACCCTTTGATATCTCTACGGCAGGCCCATTCTCCTCAAGACTCTGCGGAACCAAGAGTTCATCCCACGGCTCAAGGCCGCCACCCCACTTCAGGCGGCCGTGGGCCCGAGGACGATGAGGAGCCCCCCACATGACACTGCCCAAGTTGACGCTGACCGCGACCCTCGGGATCGGCCTGGCGGCCGCCCTGGCCCTGCCGGCGTCCGCGGCCACCATCGACCACAGCCCGGCCCAGCGGAGCTCCGCGGCCGCCGGGTACACCGCGAGCGGCGAGAAGCACGGCGACACCGACGCCTTCATCAAGGCGGTCATGAAGTCCGCGCTGGCCAAGAAGGCGAAGGCGCACAACAAGTCGGCGGCCGTCACGGTCACCTACGACGCCAGCGAGGCCCCCAAGTTCAAGGACCAGATAGCCCGCAGCGCCGAGATCTGGAACTCCTCGGTGAGCAATGTGCAGCTCAAGGAAGGTGACAACGCCGACCTCAGCTACCGCGAGGGCGACGACGCCCGGGGTTCGTACGCGGACACCGACGGGCACGGCAAGGGCTACATCTTCCTGGACTACGCGCAGAACGAGAAGTACGACTCGACCCGCGTCACCGCCCACGAGACCGGCCACGCGCTCGGTCTGCCGGACCACTACGAGGGACCGTGCAGCGAGCTGATGTCCGGCGGCGGCCCCGGCCCGTCCTGCACCAACTCGCAGCCCGACGAGAACGAGACCGCCAAGGTCAACGAGCTGTGGGCGAACGGCTGGGCCTCCCTCGAGAAGAAGCTCGCCGGCACCCGCTGATCCGGCACCGGGGCCGACCGGCCCGGCCGGTGATCCCAACAGTCCCGGTCGGCCCCACCGGTGACGCCGATCCCCTCGCTCCATGGTTTCAGGGCCCATGGACCAGGGCCCCCGCCCGCCCGCACCCGGCCACCCGATGCCGGGTGCGGGTGGTCGACGGGGGAGGTCGGCGGGGTCGGTCGGCGGGTGCTCGGCGGGAGACGCCATCCCCGGTCGGAGGTACCGTGTAGACACCGAGCATGTCGCACAAACCGGCCGGATTCCCTCCAGGCTGGGGCCCGGCCCCAGGGAGTGAGCACCATGCAGACCGTCGTCACCGTGGTCGTGATCCTCGGGCTGATCGCCATCGGCGTTCTGCTGATCCACCGGCTCAATGTCCAGCAGGGCTACCACATCTCCGCCGAGCGTCACGACGACATCCGCGGCGGTCGCCGCCATCACCACCGCCACCGCGGTCCGGGCCGGGGACGGACACACCCCGAGCACGGAGTCACCCCTCCGCGGGACCGCCGGGCTTAGACGACGCCGTACGGTCGGGCGTAGGCGACCCCGTACCGCCGGACGCAGGCCCCGTACCGCCGGACGCGGACCCCGTACCGCCGCCGCACGCGGTCTCCTCCTCCCGGAGCGCCTCCTCCAGCGTGGGCACCGGCTGGAACACCTCGGACAGACCACCCACCCGCAGGGTGCGGAGGATCAGCGGATGGGCACAGACCAGGCGCATCCGGCCGCCGCGCTCCACGACCCGGCGCCGGGCCCGGCACAGCAGCCCAAGACCGGAGCAGTCGAAGAAGGTGGTGCACGTCAGATCGATCACCACGGCGGGAGTGGCCGTGGCGGCGTCCAGCTGGGGACCCACACTCGCCAGCCCCGCGATATCGATCTCGCCGTGGAGCTCGACCACGGTGCACCGGCCGACCCGGTAGGTCACGGCGCACGGCTCCGGCTCCGGTGCCGCGGGGCGCTCCGGCAAGGGGCATAAGCCACCGGCGGCGGTATCGGGGAAGGGATCGGGGCGCACCCCGGCGTCCGACGACACCGGCGCGCGGCGGAAAGCGCCTGGCTGCGTCATCGCGATATCCCCTCGGAACGGCATACTGCCCCCTCTCACCCCCGCCAGGGTCCCGCGCGCGGGCACCTCGGGCATCTGGTGCAGATCCGCCGGTCCCTGGTGTGGCGTGCGGCGAGCGTAAGGGGGTGACCGCCGGTTACAGGGGGCGAGGCGCGAAATTCCGCCACCAAAAAGCGTTCTTCCGGGTGAATTTCCACTCTTACTATTGACGCCTGGTCAGATCGAACTCAGACCCTCAGACCCTCGGGCACGTCAGACACTCAGGCATGCTCAGAAGCCGGAGCCGCCGCCCCCGCGACCGCCGGAGTCAGATCCTCCAGCACCTCGAAGGCGTCATCGAGCCGGACCATACGCAGCAGCCGCAGAAACCGCGGATCGTCGATGACCAGCCGCAGCCGGCCCTCGCGCTCCAGCACACGATTGCGCAGTCGGCACATCAGGGACAGCCCGGCGCAGTCCAGGAAGGTGACCGGGCGGAGGTCCAGCACCAGATCCGGGCACCTGACCTGGGCGAGCGACTCCAGCCGCGCCGCGATCCGCCCCGCGGCGAAGATGTCCAGCTCTCCCGCCACTTCGGCCACCGTGACGCCACCGAGCACACGCACACGGACTCCGAAGGCGGGCCGATCATCGAACATGCAAGCCTCCTCTGCATGGTGGAGGCGCGCGACACCGCAGCACCCGGAGATGACACAGCGTCCGTCAGGGGTGCGCGGACACCACACACCGCCGCTCCGGTCACCACCGGGGCCCAGGCCGGCCCTTCAGTACATGACATACCCATCTACCGGCTGACCAGTCAACGCACGCCACGGCACGTGACGTTGGCCTATTTAGGCTGACGCCATGACCGACACCCCCGCCCGACTGCTGACCCTGCTGTCGCTCCTCCAGACCCCGCGCGAGTGGCCCGGCAGTGAGCTGGCCGGGCGGCTCGGCGTCAGCCACCGCACCATCCGGCGCGATGTCGAGCGGCTGCGCGACCTGGGCTATCCGGTGGCCGCGAGCAAGGGCGCCACCGGTGGCTACCGCCTGGTGGCGGGCACCGCCATGCCCCCGCTGCTGCTGGACGACGACGAGGCGGTGGCCATCACGGTGGGGTTGCGCACGGCCGCGGGCCACACCGTCGAGGGCATCGAAGAGGCATCGGTCCGAGCGCTGGCCAAACTGGAACAGGTGCTGCCGTCCCGACTCCGCCACCGGGTCGGCGCCCTCGGCTCCGCCACCGTCCCGCTGCCGCCCGCCGTGGCCGTGCCCACCGTGGACCCCGGCCGGCTGACCGCGCTGGCCGCGGCGGTGGCCGCGCACGAGCGGCTGCGCTTCGACTACCGCGCGGGCGACGGCACCGAGACCCGGCGGCTGGTGGAGCCGCACCGCCTGGTGGCCGCGGGCCGCCGCTGGTATCTGGTGGCGTACGACAACGACCGTGCGGACTGGCGCACCTTCCGGGTGGACCGGGTCCACGACCCCCGCCCCACCGGGGTACGCACCCCACCGCGCACGCTGCCCGCCGAGGACGCGGCGGCCTTCGTCACCCGCTCTCTCCAGGGCCTCGCGCCCGGCCACCGGGCGGTGGCCACCGTGCGGCTTCCCCACGAGGCCGTGGCCCGACTGATGCCGGGCGCCGAACTGGAGCCCCTCGACGAGCACTCGTGCCGGGTGCGCACCGGCACCGAGTCCCTGGAGTGGCTGGCCTTCCGGCTGGTGCTGCTCGACGCCGAGTTCGAGGTCCATGAGCCGCCCGAGCTGATCACGTATCTGCGCACCCTGGGCGCCCGGGTGCTGCGGGCGACCGAACCCCCAACTGGGGTCGCACGGCAGTCCGTTACTGAGTAGTAATGCAATAGCCTCCTTTCGTCCACCAGAAGCCGTGAACATGCCATCCAGGGGGGAGACCCAACGACTGAGGATGTGACCGATGACAGCAGCACGTACGCGTTCGCGACGGTTCGGCGCGACGACGGCGGTGGCGGTGGCCCTCGCCTTCGGCGTCGGCGGAACCGCCACGACGGCGAACGCGGCGGCCCCGGCCGCCGCACCGGCTGCCGCCAGTGCCACAACCGCCGCGAGCGCCGGGAAGGTCGACTACGAAACCTGGCAGCGCGATGTGACGGAGATCGTCGACAACCAGGCCCGGCCCTATGTCGAGGAGCGCACCGCGAACCCCGGCGGCCAGAAGCAGGCCATCGTCCTCGACATCGACAACACCTCGCTCGAGACGGACCTCGGCTTCACCCTCCCCCAGCACGCCGTCGACCCGGTGCTGAAGCTCACCCAGTACGCCCACCAGCGCGGTGTGGACATCTTCTTCGTCACCGCCCGGCCCGGGATCATCTACCCCATCACCAAGTGCAACCTGGAGCACGTCGGCTACGCGGTGAAGGACCTGTACGTCCGCTTCCTCCCGGACCTCTTCAAGGACGTGGGCGAGTACAAGGCCGCCCAGCGCGCGAAGATCGAGGAGAAGGGCTACACGATCATCGCGAACATCGGCAACACCCCGACCGACCTGGTCGGTGGCCACGCCGAGCGGCACTTCAAGCTCCCGGACTACGACGGCCAGTTGTCCTGAGCCGGGGCCGGGCAGCCCGGCCCCCAGCGCACCGTCCGGCGGCGGCGCCCGCGGAGCACGGCCACGAGCACACCGGCCGTGACCAGCAGGCCGCCGCCCACGGTGAGCAGCCACACCGGAAGACCGCCCGCGGTCAGCAGGGTGTCGTGGTAGACGACCCGCTGGTACGCGCTGTCGCGGACGGCGCGCCGCAACTCGCGGTCGCCTGAGATCAGTTCCGGCCGGGGGAACTCCTGCCGGAACGCGGTGAGGAACATCCGCCGCCCCGCCGGCTTCTCCAGCTCGCCCCGCGGCGCGCCAGGCGCTCGGAGGCGAAGCGCAGCCGCAGCGGTTCCAGAGTTGCCGCCCAGGAACGCCCGGCCGCCCGTGGCGCTGCCGCCGGTGCTGCCCGTACCGCCGGTGTCCCCGGTGTCGTCCGAGGCGTCCTCGGTGGGTGCCGGCCGGACGGCCACGTACTCCCCCTTCGCCCGCACAGAGGGCTTCAGTCCGTCCGCCGGCCGGTCGGGCAGTTCGAAGCCGTTGCGCTCCAGCCAGTCGCGCAGCGCGTCCGGGTAGGCCGCGGTCAGCCGGGCGACGTCGAACGGGTCCAGCCGCACCACGACCAGGGCCCGCCGCCGCCCCGGCGACAGCCGTCCCCCGAATCCCCCGATCTCCGCCGTTCCCCTGAATCCCCGTTTTCGCACTATTCACGCTTTTATGCGTGTTTCCACGCCCGTTGTTGTCGCGGACACGGCCTCAGACGGGGCGGGCGGGGGTTATGGTTCCACTTCTGGAAAGGCCGGAAGCTCCAGATCTCGGCGCGCAAGATTGGTGGGTACCCCCGCGCCCGCGCGCCCGGTGGGCACCAAGACTGGACACACGCGGACGGTGCGTCCACACCCCCGCAAAGGACACGGAGTCCTCACCGCCCGCCACCCGCGCGAAGGGATGCCCGATGACCGGATCACACATACTGGCGCTCGGCCACTACCAGCCCGCGAAGATCCTCACCAACGACGACCTCGCGGCCATGGTCGACACCAGCGATGAGTGGATCCGCAGCCGCGTGGGCATCCGCACCCGGCGCATCGCACGCCCCGACGAGACGGTGGACGAGATGGCCGCGGCGGCGGCCGCCAAGGCCCTGGCGCACAGCGGACTGTCGCCCTCCGACATCGATCTGGTCCTGGTGGCCACGTCCACCGCCATCGACCGCAGCCCCAACATGGCGGCCCGGGTCGCCGAGCGCATCGGTCTCGACCGCCCGGCCACCATGGACGTGAACGTGGTGTGCGCCGGGTTCACCCACGCCCTGGCCACCGCCGACCACACGCTGCGCGCCGGGGCGGCCACCGCCGCGCTGGTCATCGGCGCGGACAAGTTCACCGAGGCCGCGGACTGGACCGACCGCTCCACCTGTGTGCTGCTCGGCGACGGCGCGGGGGCGGCCGTGGTGGTGCCCGACGACCAGCCGGACACCGGACCGCAGACGGTCCCGGGGATCGGCCCGGTGGTATGGGGCTCGGTGCCCACGATGGGCGGCGCGGTCCGGATCGAGGGCACCCCGATCCGCTTCTCCCAGGAGGGCCAGTCCGTCTACCGCTGGGCCACCACCCAGCTGCCGCCCATCGCGCGGGAGGTGTGCGAACGGGCCGGGATCCGCCCCGAGGACCTCGCCGGGGTGGTGCTGCACCAGGCCAATCTGCGGATCATCGAGCCGGTGGCCCGGAAGCTGGGCGCGGTGAACGCGGTGATCGCCCGCGATGTCGTGGAGTCCGGCAACACCTCGGCGGCCAGCATCCCGCTCGCCCTGTCCAAACTGGTCGAACGCGGCGAGGTCGGCTCGGGCGATCCGGTGCTGCTCTTCGGCTTCGGCGGCAACCTCTCCTACGCGGGCCAGGTCATCCGCTGCCCCTGAGGCCGGAACCCGTCCGATTCGTTCAAGACCGGCCGTCCGCCGACTGCCTACGCTGCCCGCATGACACCACGATTCGACGCGATCAGCATGGTCGTCGCGGACATGGCGGCGTCCCTCGCCTTCTACCGCCGGCTCGGCCTGGACATCCCCGCCGAGGCCGACACCCAGCCGCACGCCGAGGCAACCCTGCCCGGCGGAACACGGCTGCTCTGGGACACCGTCGAGACGGTCCGCTCCTTCGACCCGGACTGGACGGCACCGAGCGGTTCCAGCCGGCACTCGCTGGCCTTCCTCTGCGACGGCCCGGCCGAGGTGGACACCGTCTACGCGGAGCTGGTGCGATCGGGCGTGCCGGGGCACAAGGAGCCCTGGGACGCCTTCTGGGGGCAGCGCTACGCCGTGGTGCTGGACCCGGACGGCAACGGCGTGGACCTCTTCGCACCGCTGCCCGGCTGACGAAACGGCGCTACGAGGGCGAGGGCGTGGGCGCGGGTGCGGGAAGACCGGGCGCCGCCCGCTGGTACCCGGCTCAGCCGGACTCCGTCAGCAGCCGCCCCAGCGGTACCCCCGCCATCGCCCGTACCTCCCGGGCCAGATGGGCCTGGTCGGCGTACCCGGCCACCACCGCGACCTCCGCGAACGGCACACCGCCGCGCGCCAGGTCGAGCGCCCGGTTCAGCCGCAGCACCCGCCCCAGGGTCTTGGGGCCGTAGCCGAAGGCCGCCAGCGAGCGCCGGTGGAGCCGCCGCTCCCCGAGCCCGGCCCCCCGGGCCACCTCGGCCACGCTGTGCCCGCGCGCGAGCCCGGCGACCACGGCCGCCATGGCCGGATCGGGGGGCGGCGCCTCGCGCAGCCGTCCGAGGGCGGCGTCCTCCAGCGCGCGGCCCACGACGGCCGCCACGGCCTCGGGTTCCGTACCCCCGGCCGCCGCCCGCCCGGCCACCAGACCGGTCAGCCGCCGCATCTGCGCCCCGGGCCACAGCGCGGCCAACGGCACCCGCAGATCCCGCAGTTCATGCGCGGGCACACCGAGTACGGCCGGACCAGTGCCCGGCGCGAACCGCAGACCGACGTAGCGGGTGCCGCGCGGGGCGGCGGCCAGCTGGGCCCGGGTGTCAGGACCGGCCACGAAGAGTTCCCCGTCCGGGGCGTCACCGCCCGCGTCGGTCCAGATCAGATCGGTACAGCCGTCGGGCAGCACCCGCTGCGGCCCGTCTCCTGTCGTACGGGTCCACACCACTGCGCCGCCGCCGAGCCGCGACCCCCGCTCGCGGTATGCGCTCACGGCACCTCGCGCAGATACATCGCACCGCAGGAGTGGCAGAACGGACCGCTGTCGCCTGTGGCCCACAGATCGGCCGCCTGGGTCTCCGCGTCCGCGGCCAGCTCACGGCCGCACATGGCGGTGGTGCCATTGGCCCGGACCATGTGCCAGATCTTGACCGGCGCACCGGCCACCCGTCCGGAGCTGCCCTCCTCGTACTCGGCGCGCATCTCGTGCTGCATGGCGGTACACCTCCTGCTCACCACCACTCCCTCCATGCTCCCGCCCGGCCCGGCCGGACGCCACCCTTGAGTCCGCCGCATACCGCTCAGAACACCGACCAGCCGGTCAGCGTCGTGAAGTGGTCCAGCGCGGCGACCCCGGCCACCGAATTGCCGCGCGCGTCCAGGCCGGGGCTCCAGACGCACAGGGTGCAGCGGCCCGGGATCACCGCGATGATGCCGCCGCCGACACCGCTCTTGCCGGGCAGCCCGACCCGGTAGGCGAAGTCGCCCGCCGCGTCGTACGTACCGCAGGTGAGCATGACCGCGTTGACCCGCTTCGCCTCGCGCCGCGACAGCAGCCGGGAGCCGTCCGCGCGCAGTCCGTGACGGGCCAGGAAGGTGCCCGCGAGCGCCAGATCGCGGCAGCTCATCTCGATCGAGCACTGCCAGAAGTAGTGCTCCAGGACGGTCGGGACGGGGTTGTCGAGGTTGCCGTAGCCGGCCATGAAGTGCGCGAGGGCGGCGTTGCGGTCGCCGTGGTCGGATTCGGAGGCGGCCACGGCCGGATCGAAGGCCAGCTCGGAGTTGCCGCTCTCGGCGCGCAGGAAGTCCAGCATGGTGGTGCTGGCGTCTCCGGTCAGGCTGTGCAGCCGGTCGGTGACGACGAGGGCACCGGCGTTGATGAACGGATTGCGCGGAATGCCGTTCTCGTACTCCAGCTGCACCAGGGAGTTGAAGGGGTTGCCCGACGGCTCCCGGCCGACCCGTCGCCAGATCTTCTCGCCGTCCTGGGCGAGGACGAGCGCGAGTCCGAACGCCTTGGAGATGCTCTGGACGGAGAACGGCACCTCCCAGTCGCCGACTCCGGTGACCCGGCCGTCGACGTCGGCGACGGCCATTCCGAAGCGATGGGCGTCCACTTCGGCGAGCGCGGGGATGTACTGGGCCACCTGCCCCCGGCCGATCTGTGGCTCCACATGGGCCGCGACCTCGTCGAGTACTGCCTGGTAGTCCATGGTGCCGTGGTTCTCCTGCGCGTCGTCGGGCGGATCAGAACGCACGATAGCCACCCGCACCAACCAATCACCCCATGTGTTTATGAGACCGCATTGGGTAAGCAAGCTGGTGAACGAGCGGGCCGCGGCCGGCGCGCCCGCCGCATGAGCAGAACGGAGGCGGTCATGGCCTCACCCATGTCCGCTGGGGACTTCCTGTCGGCGTTACAACGCGAGGGCCTGCGCGTGGTGCAGGTCGGGGACTGGCGCAATCACAACAGAAACCACAAGGGCCCCTGGGGGCCTGTGCATGGAGTGATGATCCACCACACCGTCACCTCCGGCACCGCACAGACCGTGGAGATCTGCCGGGACGGCTATGAGTCCTTGCCCGGTCCGCTGTGCCATGGCGTGATCGCCAAGGACGGCACCGTGCATCTGGTCGGCTACGGCCGGGCCAACCACGCCGGTCTCGGTGATGACGATGTGCTGCGGGCGGTGATCGCCGAGCGGGTGCTGCCCCCGGACAACGAGGCGAATACGGACGGCAATCGCCATTTCTACGGCTTTGAATGCGAAAACCTCGGGGACGGCGAAGATCCGTGGCCCGAGGCCCAGTTGGAGGCGATCGAGCGGGCCTCGGCCGCGATCTGCCGCCATCACGGCTGGACTCAGCGCTCGGTGATAGGCCACCTGGAATGGCAGCCGGGCAAGGTGGATCCGCGCGGTTTCACCATGGACGCGATGCGGGCGCGGATCCGCGAGCGGCTGGCCTGACCGCGCGTTCGTTCCGTGCGGGGGCCCGGGGGCGGGCGGCTCAGAGCCCGCCCTCCGCGGCCTCCTCGCGGAAGGCGGCGGCCTCCTCCAGATCCAGTCGGCGCAGCAGCCGGCGCAGCATCTCGTCGTCGATCCGGCGCTGGTTGCGCAGTTCGACGAAGACGCTCCGCTCGACCTCGATGATCTCGCGGGTGAGTCTGCGGTAGGTGTCGTCCACCGACTCGCCGGTCACCTCGTTGACCGCGCCGAGCCGTTCCCACACCGCGTTGCGCCGCCGTTCCAGCACATGGCGCAGCCGGTCGACCAGGGGCGGCGGCAGCGCGTTGCGCTCATCGGCGAGGAGTTCCTCCAGGCGGGCCTCGGCGGCCCGGGACGCCTCGGCCTGCGCCTGTGCCTCCATCAGCGTCTCGGCCTGGGGATCGCGGCCGGACACCCCCAGCCGCCGGATCAGGGCGGGCAGGGTGAGCCCCTGGACGACCAGGGTGCCGATCACGGTGGTGAAGGTCAGGAAGAGGATCAGATTGCGGGCCGGGAAACCCTCCCCGCCGTGCACGGTCGGCGGGATCGAGAAGGCGATGGCCAGCGAGACCACTCCGCGCATCCCGGCCCAGCCGACGATGAGGGGGGTCTTCCAGGTGACGCCCGGTTCGCGTTCGCGGATCCGGGGAGAGAGCGCCCGGGGGAGGAAGGTCGCTGGGAAGACCCAGGCGAAGCGCATGAGGACCACAGCCAGGAAGACGACGAGCGCATACCCGGCGGCCTCGCCCGAGCCGTACGGCCCCAGGCCCTGGAGCACCACCCGCAGTTGCAGCCCGATCAGCGCGAACACCGCCGACTCCAGGATGAAGGCGATCATCCGCCACACCGCCGCCTCCTGGAGCCGGGTGGCGAAGTCGACCTGCCAGGCGTGGTGTCCGAGGTAGAGGCCGACGACCACCACGGCCAGCACCCCGGACGCCTCGACCTGCTCGGCGGCGGCGTAGGCGACGAACGGGATGAGCAGCGAGAGGGTGTTCTGGAGCAGCGGATCGCGCAGCCGTCGGCGCAGCCAGTGCAGCGGCACCATCAGCACCAGACCGACTCCGACCCCGCCGACGGCCGCGAGCAGGAACTCACCCGCGCCGTGCACGAAGGAGACCCCCTCCCCCACCACGGCGGCGACCGCCACCCGGTAGGCGGTGATCGCCGTGGCGTCGTTCACCAGGGATTCACCCTGGAGGATCGTGGTCATCCGGGCCGGCAGTCCGAGCCGGCGGGCGATGGCGGTGGCCGCCACCGCGTCCGGCGGTGCGATCACCGCGCCCAGCACCAGGGCGGCGGCCAGCGACAGTTCGGGCACCAGCAGATAGGCGATCCCGCCGACCGAGACGGTCGCGAACAGCACATATCCGACCGACAGCAGCCCGATCGGGCGCAGATTGGCCCGCAGATCCAGATAGGAACTGTCCAGCGCGGCGGTGTGCAGCAGCGGCGGCAGCACCAGCGGCAGCACCACGTCCGGGTCCAGGGTGTAGTCCGGCACCCCCGGCACGAAGGAGAGCACCAGCCCGACCGCCACCAGCAGCAGCGGCGCGGGCACAGGCGTGCGCCGGGCCGCTCCCGCGATCGCGGCGCTGCCCGCGACCAGCATCAACAACGGCAATACATCCATCGGCCCCGGCCCGTCCCCATCGTGTGGCGTCTAACCTGGCAATCATGAGCGAGTGCACTCATGTTCCCGACCTGCCGCGCCCCGATCCCCGGCCGCTGGCCGACACCTGCCCGGAGTGCCTGGCCGCCGGAAGCCATCCGGTGCAGCTGCGGATGTGTCTGGAGTGCGGCCATGTGGGCTGCTGCGACTCCTCCCCCTACCGCCACGCCACCCGGCACTTCGAGGAGACCGGCCATCCGGTGATGCGCAGCTTCGAACCAGGCGAGGAGTGGCGCTGGTGCTATGTGGATCTGCTGATCGTCTAGTGCGGACGACTGCCGCGGCACCGGTGCCTCCGGTTAGCCTTCATCACATGATCAGGCCAGCGAAGCCGTCTGACGTCCCGGCCATCCTCGCGATGATCCGGGAACTGGCGGAGTACGAGAAGGCGCCGCAGGAGGCGAAGGCCACCGAGGAGCAGCTGCGTGAGGCGCTCTTCGGGCCGGACCCGGCGGTCTTCGCACTGATCGCCGAGGAGGCCACCGGAGAGGGCGCGGAGACGGTGGGGTTCGCCCTGTGGTTCCGCTCCTTCTCCACCTGGACCGGCACCCACGGGGTGTACCTGGAGGATCTGTACGTCACTTCGCGAGCGCGCGGCGGCGGCCACGGCAAGGCGCTGCTCGCCGAGCTCGCGCGGATCTGCGTGGAGCGGGGCTACTCCCGCTTCGAGTGGTCGGTGCTCGACTGGAACGCTCCGGCCATCGGCTTCTACGAGTCCCTGGGCGCCGAGCCGATGGACGAGTGGACGGTCCGCCGACTGACCGGGGAGCCGCTGCGCGCATTGGCCGCCCAGGCCCCGGGCACCTCTTCGACCAGCGATTCGTTGGGTGGGGCGATATCTCTTTCGAATTGAGACCGCAGACCCCTAGCCACGCTGCGTACTCATGTGCTTACTATGAGTGATATCGCGAACCTTCGGGTCGGGTTCACCCATGACGGGGGCCGTGCTTCGTCCGGGCGACACCGAACCGCAGATCGCGATAGCGTCGCAGCCGAACCACACATCGCGCCGACTGTCCTCCCTCCACCATAGGGGCATACGGGCGGCGCTCCAATCAGCTCAGCTCAACCAGCTTGTGTCACCTTGGAGGTGAGGGTGTCCCAGATCGCAGGCGAGCCCGGGACCCAGGACTTCGTCGAAGTCCGGCTGCCCGCTGCGGGGGCGTATCTGTCGGTGCTGCGTACGGCCACGGCCGGCCTCGCAGCCCGGTTGGACTTCACCCTTGACGAGATCGAGGATCTGCGTATCGCCGTTGACGAGGCCTGCGCGATCCTGCTTCAGCAAGCCGTCCCCGGCAGTGTGCTGAGCTGCGTCTTCCGCTTGATCGACGACGCATTGCAGGTGACCGTTTCGGCTCCCACCACCGACGGCCGCGCGCCCGAGCGCGACACCTTCGCCTGGACGGTGCTCTCCGCACTGGCGGGCAAGGTGGACTCGACCGTGGCCGAGGACCGTACGGTCACCATCAGCCTGTACAAGGAGCGCGGCGCCGGCCCCGGACAGCCGTGACGGAACGAGGGGGCTCCGTGAACACTGCATCATCGCGGGGAGTGGGTACCCCGGCCATCCCGCACCCGCCGGCCCGGCCGCATCCCGCGGACTCGGAGGCGGCGGGAGACCGACCAGAGCGGGCGGACCACATGGATCAGCACGACCACGAGCAGACGCATCACCACGATCCGCATGACCGGAGCGGCGCGCGGGCGATGTTCATCGAGCTGCGTCAGCTCCCGGAGGGCTCCTCCGAGCGGGCCGAGCTGCGCAACCACCTCGTGCGTATGCATCTCCCGCTGGTGGAGCATCTGGCCCGGCGCTTCCGCAACCGCGGAGAGCCACTGGACGACCTCACCCAGGTCGCCACCATCGGGCTGATCAAATCCGTGGACCGCTTCGACCCGGACCGCGGGGTGGAGTTCTCGACCTATGCGACCCCCACGGTCGTCGGCGAGATCAAGCGGCACTTCCGGGACAAGGGCTGGGCGGTGCGGGTGCCGCGCCGTCTCCAGGAGCTGCGGCTGTCGCTGACCACGGCCACCGCGGAGCTCTCCCAGCGGCACGGCCGCGCCCCGACCGTCCACGAGTTGGCCCAGCATCTGTCCATCTCCGAGGAAGAGGTGCTGGAGGGGCTGGAGTCGGCCAATGCCTACAGCACCCTCTCCCTGGACGTACCGGACACCGACGACGAGTCCCCGGCCGTCGCCGACACCCTCGGCGCCGAGGACGAGGCGCTGGAGGGCGTGGAGTACCGCGAGTCGCTCAAACCACTGCTGGAGGATCTGCCGCCGCGGGAGAAGAAGATCCTGCTGCTGCGCTTCTTCGGCAATATGACCCAGTCGCAGATCGCACAGGAGGTCGGCATCTCGCAGATGCATGTCTCGCGGCTGCTGGCGCGCACCCTCGCCCAGCTGCGGGACCGGCTGTTGGTGGAGGAGTAGCGGGCGGCGGCGCGGAAGGGCGCGGGCGACGCACCGGTCAGGCGTCGCGCGGCCCGATCCCCAGCGCCTCGGTCGCGGTGGGGTTGATCAGCAGCGCGAGCACGGCGAGGGCCGCGACCCCGGTCGCCGCTCCGGCGGCGATCAGCCCGCCACCGTTCTGCACCAGGGTCCAAGCCACCGGCAGCGCCATCAGCTGGGTGATCATCGCGGGGCCGCGGCTCCAGCGGCGGAGCAGCAGCAGCCCGCGGGCGGCCACCAGCGGCAGCGCGGCCAGCGCCAGCACGGTGACTCCGAGCATCTCCGCCTGCTGCGGGCTCTCGGGGTCTCCGGTCAGCCCCATGATCAGTACATAGACACCGAAGCCCACGAGCACCACACCCTCGACGGCGGCGAGCACCGCGGCAGCGGTGATCCGCGCCGGGCGCGGCACGTCGGGGGTGGTGTCGGCAGCGGCGGGCGCGGCGGCGGCCCGCTGTGCCTGCTTCCCCTGCGGCGCCTTCTTCCCTTGCGGCGCCGTCCCGGCGGCGCGGGCCTTCTTGGCGGGGGCGGACTTCTTACTGCTCACCCCAGCAGCCTAGCCGCCGCACGGGCCGTTGGGGCGCACCCGGGGGGTACGGGCGTTCACCGCGGATGGGTAGGCTTTCGCGCATGCGCGCACTCCTTGTGGTCAATCCGGCAGCAACCACCACCAGTGCCCGCACCCGTGACGTACTGATCCATGCGCTCGCCAGCGATCTGAAGCTGGACGTGGCGACCACGGAGTACCGGGGGCACGCACGCGATCTGGCCCGTCGCGCGGTCGACGGCGGCACCCATGAGCTGGTGGTCGCACTGGGCGGGGACGGCACCGTCAACGAGGTGGTCAACGGGCTGCTGCACGACGGCCCCGCCCCGGAGGAGCTGCCCCGGCTCGCCGTGGTCCCCGGTGGCTCCACCAATGTCTTCGCCCGCGCCCTGGGGCTGCCCAATGACGCCGTCGAGGCCACCGGCGCCCTGCTGGACGCGCTGCGGGACGGCACCGAGCGGACCGTGGGCCTCGGGCTCGCGGGCGGCACCCCGGGCACCCCGGACGAGGCGGTACCCGCCCGCTGGTTCACCTTCTGCGCCGGCTTCGGCTTCGACGCGAGCGTGATCGGCCGGGTCGAACAGCAGCGCGAACGCGGCAAGCGGTCGACCCACGCCCTCTACATACGGCAGATGCTCCGGCAGTTCCTCGGGGAACCGCACCGGCGCCACGGCACCATCGGCCTGGACCGGCCCGACCAGGACACGATCAAGGATCTGGCCCTGGCGATAGTCTGCAACACCACTCCCTGGACCTTTCTGGGCAACCGCCCGGTCTACGCGGCGCCCCGGGCCTCCTTCGACACCGCACTTGACGTGCTGGGACTCACCAAGCTGTCGGCCCCGGCGATGACCCGCTACGCCACCCAGCTGCTGATGTCGACCCCCGAGCGGGGGCCCCACGGCAAGCACGCGATCTCACTCCATGACGAGACCGACTTCACCTTGCATTCCCAGGCGCCACTGCCGTTCCAGATGGACGGTGACCATCTGGGACTGCGTACGAGTGTGACGTTCACAGGTGTACGCCGTGCACTGCGTGTGATTGTGTGAGTGAGACCCCCAAAAGTCCTTCCAGTCGAACGTTTAGCCTGGCCTCCACCCAACGGAAGTACGGCTGTGACCTAGTCGACACCAAGGAATCAAAAAAAACTTTCCGGAAGGGGTTGTATCCGCCGCCGAGGTTTGCGAATCTCTTCTTGGCGATCGGGACGGCCAACAAACGGCCCCCTTGAGAGCCCGAACCCCCTCTTCATTCCACGGGACCGCACCAGCCCCAACTGGTTGACGTCCCTACCCTTGTGGGGGGATTCGTGAAAGCGTTCACATTCACAAGCAACGAACCCGCAATCGCGAGGAGATGGAGCAGCCATGGACTGGCGTCATAACGCCGTTTGCCGCGAGGAAGACCCCGAGCTGTTCTTCCCCATCGGCAACACTGGTCCTGCGCTGCTGCAGATCGAGGAAGCCAAGGCCGTCTGCCGCCGCTGCCCCGTCATGGAGCAGTGCCTGCAGTGGGCGCTTGAGTCCGGCCAGGACTCCGGCGTCTGGGGTGGACTCAGCGAGGACGAGCGCCGCGCGATGAAGCGCCGTGCCGCTCGGAACCGGGCGCGCAACGCCAGCGCCTGACCCTGAACGCCCCGTGGCCCCCGAGCCGCAGCGCGCAGTAACCCCGATGCGCACAGCAACGTGAGCTTTGAGCCCCCGGACCATCCGGTCCGGGGGCTCAGTGCTGTCCGGAGGAAAGCTGTCCGGAAGAGAACGGAAGAGCGGGGTCAGCGCTTCTCGGCGGGCACCGGGAAGTCCAGCACCACCCGGGTGCCGCGCTCCGGAGCGGGCAACATGTCGAAGCTGCCGCCGAGCTCCCCCTCCACCAGGGTGCGGACGATCTGGAGCCCGAGGTTTCCGGCGCGCTGCGGATCGAAGCCCTCCGGCAGCCCGCGGCCGTCGTCCTGCACGGTGACCCGCAGCCTGCTGTCCTCGCCGCTGCCACTGCGCACCGCCGCGACCTCGACCGTGCCGTGCTCCCCCGGTCCGAAGCCGTGCTCCAGCGCGTTCTGCAACACCTCGGTGAGGACCATGGACAGCGGGGTGGCGACCTCCGCGTCCAGAATGCCGAAGCGCCCGGCGCGCTGCCCGGTCACCTTGCCCGGTGAGATCTCGGCCACCATGGCCAGCACCCGGTCGGCTATGTCGTCGAACTCGACGCGCTCGTCCAGGTTCTGGGACAGCGTCTCATGGACGATCGCGATCGAACCGACCCTGCGCACCGCCTCGTTCAGCGCCTCCCGGCCCTGCGCCGAGTCCATCCGCCGGGCCTGGAGCCGCAGCAGCGCGGCCACCGTCTGGAGATTGTTCTTCACCCGGTGGTGGATCTCCCGGATGGTGGCGTCCTTGGTGATCAACTCACGTTCGCGCCGCCGCAGTTCCGTGACATCCCGCAGCAGCACCAGCGAACCGATGTGCGCGCCTTTGGGCTTGAGCGGAATGGCCCGGAGCTGGATCACCCCGTCGCCGCCCTCGACTTCGAACTCCCGGGGCGCCCAGCCACTGGCCAGCTTGACCAGCGCCTCGTCCACCGGACCGCGCACCGGCGCGAGTTCGGCGGTGGTCTGGCCCAAGTGGTGGCCGACCAGATCGGCGGCCAGGCCGAGCCGGTGGTAGGCGGAGAGCGCGTTGGGGCTGGCGTACTGGACCACCCCGTCGGCGTCCATCCGGATCAGCCCGTCGCCCGCGCGCGGCGAGGCATCCATGTCGACCTGCTGGCCAGGGAAGGGGAAGGCGCCGTCGGAGATCATCTGGGCGAGGTCGGAGGCGCTCTGGAGGTAGGTGAGCTCCAGCCGGCTGGGGGTCCGCACGGTCAGCAGATTGGTGTTGCGGGCGATGACGCCGAGCACCCGGCCCTCCCGGCAGACCGGGATGGACTCCACCCGGACCGGAACCTCCTCGCGCCACTCGGGGTCGCCCTCGCGGACGATCCGTCCCTCGTCGAGGGCGGCGTCGAGCATGGGGCGGCGGCCGCGGGGTACGAGATGACCGACCATGTCGTCCTGATAGGAGGTGGGGCCGGTGTTGGGCCGCATCTGCGCCACCGAGACATACCGCGTGCCATCGCTGGTCGGCACCCAGAGCACAAGATCCGCGAAGGACAGGTCGGAGAGCAGCTGCCACTCCGATACCAGCAGGTGAAGCCATTCGAGATCGGCATCGCCGAGGGCGGTGTGCTGGTGGACGAGGTCGTTCATGGAGGGCACGGTGTGAGCCTACCCGCCTGGATGGATTAGCCTGTCCGCGCACGAGCATGGACAGACGTTAGTGGTCTAGTCCAGAATAATCGAGCACTGCGATCTTCCGCACTCCCCGCACAGGAGGGCGGATCGGGTACCCGGCGCGCTCTGCCCTGACCGCACCGGGCGCCTCGTGGCCGGCCGCTCGGCCGGCGCAACCCGGGCTGCGGTGCCGGGCGGGTTGAGGGTCCCGCTCTGGCGCCGCGGCCCGCGGGTGGCACACCACGGCTCCCGCGCCTCACCACACGGCGACGGGGGCCTTTTTGTGTGCCGCGGCCGGGTCCGCGCGGCCCCCGCTCAGCGGGTCTCGGTCACCTTCGCCAGCGCCCGGGGGGCGTCCGGGTCCTGGCCCCGGGCGATGGTCACCTCGTACGCCAGCATCTGGAGCGGCAGGATCTCCAGGATCGGCTGGACCTCCTCGGCCACCCCGCCGGTGGGCAGGGCGAATCCGGCGGAGGCGCGGTCCACCTCCGTCTGCGCGCCGATGACCACCAGGTCCGCGCCGCGGCCGCGGAGCCGCTCCAGCACCGGCTGGAGCGCCGCGCCGCCCTTTCCCTCGGTGACGATCGCGATCACCGGAGAGATGTTGTCGACCATGGCCAGCGGGCCGTGCAGCAGATCGGCGCCGGAGTAGGAGAGGGCCGGGATATAGCTGGTCTCCATGAGCTTCAGCGCCGCTTCCTTGGCGGTGGGGTAGCCGTAGCCGCGCGAGGTGAGGACCATGCGCTCGGCGAACCGGTAGCGGGCGGCCAGCTGCTTGATCTCACCCCGCCGGTCCAGGATCTGCTGGGCGAGGTCGGGCAGCACCTTGGCGGCCGAGCCGTCGCCCCCGCGCAGCCCCTGGACGAACAGGTACAGCGCGAGCAGTTCGGCGGTGTAGGTCTTGGTGGCGGGCAGCGCCTTCTCCGGTCCGGCCAGCACATCGATATGGAACTCGGAGACGGCGGCCAGGGCCGAGTCGGCGTTGTTGGTCACCGCCAGGGTGATGGCACCGGCCGCGCGGGCGGCCTCGGTGGAGGCGACCAGGTCCGGGGAGCCGCCCGACTGGCTGACCGTGATCACCAGGACGTCGGTGAGGTCCTGCCGGGCGCCGTACGCGGTGGTGGTGGACATGGAGGTCAGACCGCAGGGCTTCCCCAGCAGCACTTCCAGCAGGTACTTGGCGTACAGCGCGGCGTTGTCGGAGGTGCCCCGCGCGGTCAGGAGCACAAAGCGCGGATTGCGGGCGGCGATCCGCGCGGCGGTCTCCCGGATCCTCGGCGTGCCCTCGTCCAGGATCCGGCGCAGCACCGCGGGCTGCTCGGCCATCTCACCGGACATGATCCGGCCCGGCTGCTCGCCGTGCTCGGCCGTTGTCGTGGCGGACATGCTGGGTGCCTCCAGGTGGCTGGGCCGCTGGTTCTCGCTGATGTCATACCCCGGCCGCGCCGCCGGTGATGACGTCCGCGGCCGCCCGTCCGCAGACCCGGGCGGCGCCATGGGTCGCGATGTGCAGTGCCCCGGCCGGCGGCGCCTGGGGCACCCCCATCTCGACGACGACCGTGTCGGGCCGGGCGGTGAGCAGGGCGTCCAGGGTGTCTGCCATCCAGGGGTGGCGGTGGACATCGCGGACCACTGCGACGATCGTACGGTCCGCCGCCTGGTCGAGCAGGTTCTCGAGCAGGGCGGGGACACCGCCCATCTCGGCGTCCTGGCGTCCGTAGGCGGCGGTGGTGGTACCGGGCAGCAGCCGGGTGAGTTCGGCGGCCACCCCCCAGGGTGTCTCGTCGCCGACGGCGATGTTGGCCATCGGGGTGAGGGCGGCGACATGCGCGGGGCGGGTCAGCGGTGCGTACCCCGCACCGCCGGGGGTGACCCGCAGCGCCCGCCGGGCCGCGGAGAGCCCGACCTCAGGGGCGGGCGCGATCCCCTCCGCCGCGCCCGGCCCGCCGTGCCGCCGGGTCCACTCCCCCAGCGCCCGTACCCGCGTGGCAGCCTCGGCGAGCCGCGCTTCGGGCAGCCGCCCCTCGCGTACCGCGGCCACCAGGGCGTCACGCAGCCGGAGCACGGTGTCCTCGTCGGCGAGGCCGCCGCCCACACAGATGGCGTCGGCGCCCGCGGCGATGGCCAGCACACTGCCGCGCTCGATGCCGTAGGCGGTGGAGATGGCCCGCATCTCCATACCGTCGGTGACGATCAGGCCGTCGAAGCCGAGGCCGCCGTCGGCGACGGGGCCGCGCAGCAGTCCGTGGAGCGCGGCGGGGCTGAGGGTGGCGGGGTGCTCCGCGTCGAGCGCGGGCAACAGGATGTGGGCGCTCATCACGGCCTTGGTCCCGGCGGCCACGGCGGCGCGGAAGGGCACCAGTTCGCGCCTCGCCAGGGTGTCGAGTCCGGCGTCGATCCGCGGCAGCGCGTGGTGGGAGTCGACGGCGGTGTCGCCGTGGCCGGGGAAGTGCTTGGTGCAGGCGGCGACACCGGCGCTCTGGAGGCCCTCGATCCAGGCGGTGGTGTGGCGGGCGACGAGCCGGGGGTCGGCGCCGAAGGAGCGGACGCCGATGACCGGGTTGTCCGGGTTGGAGTTGACGTCGGCGGAGGGTGCCCAGTTGAGGGTGACTCCGCAGGCGGCGAGCCGACGGCCCAGCTCCCGGGCGACCGCGCGGGTCAGTCCCGGGTCATCGACGGCGCCGAGGGCCAGATTGCCGGGGAAGGAGGAGCCGCCGCGCACCTCCAGCCGGGTGACGTCGCCGCCCTCCTCGTCGATCGCCACCAGCACATCGTCCCGTTCGGCGCGGAGTTGGGCGGTGAGGGCGGCGAGCTGTTCGGGCGAGGTGATGTTCCGGCCGAACAGCCCGACGGAGGCCAGCCCCTCGCCGAGTCTGCGCAGCAGCCAGTCGGGGGCGGTGGTGCCGGTGAAGCCGGGCTGGAGGACGGTCAGGGCGTCACGGGTGAGGGTGGCCGGGGTGTGCGCGAGGGTGGTCATGGCCGGGAATCATCCCTTCACAGCGCCGGAAGTGAGCCCACCGACCGCCTTGCGTTGCAGGAACAGGAAGAGCAGCAGAATCGGAACGGCGAACAGCGAGGCGGCCGCCATGGTGGCGCCCCAGTCGTCGCCGAACTGGGTCTGGAAGCTGGACAGCCACAGCGGCAGCGTCTGGGCCTCGGCGTCCTTGTTGAGGATGAGCACCAGCGGGAATTCGTTCCAGGCGGTGATGAAGCCGAAGAGCGAGGTGGCCATCAGGCCGGGCGCCAGCAGCGGGAAGATCACCTTGCGGAACGCCTGGAGCCGGGTGCAGCCGTCGACCATCGCCGACTCCTCCAGCTCCCTGGGCACGGCGGCGATGTAGGAGCGGAGCGTGAGCACCGTGAACGGCAGCACCATCACCATGTAGAACAGGGTGAGGGGAAGCAGGCTGTTCAGCATGTCGCCGTCGCGGACGAGCATATAGATGGCGATCACCAGGACTTCCCAGGGCGCCATCTGCGCGATCATGAACGTCACCAGGAAGCCGCGCCGCCCCCGGAACCGCAGCCGGGCCAGCGCGAAGGACGCCAGCAGCGCGATCACCAGGGAGAGCGCGACCGCCGATACGGTGACGGTGAGGGAGTTCCCCACCAGCGTCCAGAAGTGCTCGGCGCCGAGGGCCGTGCGGACGTGCTCGAGGGTGGCGGAGGCCGGGACCCACACCGGGTCCTCGGAGACGATGTCCGATGTCGGCTTGAGGGCCGTGCAGAACATCCAGTAGACGGGGAACGCGAAGCCGGCGAAGAGCACGACGGCGGCCGCGTTCGGCCACAGCCGGGCCAGCGGCGAGCGCTTCACAGCTCGTCCTCCTCCTTCCTGAGGGCGATACGGAGGTAGGAGGAGGTCAGGACCAGCAGGATCAGGATGGTGAGCAGCGAGATCGCGGCGCCCATCCCGTAGTGCTGATTGCCGACGCCCTCGACGAAGGCGTATACGGGAAGGGTTTCGGTGAGCCGGTCGGGACCGCCCTCGTTGATGGCGAACACCTGCGGGAACGCCTTGAAGACCCAGATGACTTCGAGGAAGACCGTGGCGAGCAGGAAAGGCTTGAGGAAGGGCAGGGTCACCGAGGTGAAGCCGCGCCAGGCGCCCGCGCCGTCGAGCGCCGCCGCCTCGTAGAGCTCCCTGGGGATCGTGGTGGTGGCCGCGTAGAGGTTGAGCGCCACGAACGGGATCGACTGCCAGACGATCAGCACGGTGATGACGAAGAAGGTGGAGAACTGGCCGTCGGTCCAGTTGTAGTCGGCCATGGAGTGCCAACCGAGCCGGTCCAGCACCCAGTTGACCACTCCGAAGCGGGCCGCGAAGAGCCACTGGAAGACGGTGGTGGCGGCGATGGGCGGCGTCGCCCAGGCGAGCACCAGACCGACCGAGAGCAGCAGCCGCATCCGGGTGCCGAGCCGGGCGAGCAGCAGCCCGATGAGGGTGCCCAGCACCATGATCAGTACGACGTTGACGCCGGTGAAGGCCACCGACCGCCCGGTGACCCGCCAGAAGTCCTCGCTGCCCAGCGCCTCGCGGTAGTTGTCGACGCCGTTCCACTCGGTGAGGTGCTGGATCAGCTGCCGCATGTTCAGGTTCTGGAACGACAGCATGCCGTTCTTCACCAGCGGCCAGCCCAGCAGCGCCGCGGTGGCGGCCAGCGCGGGCAGGAGCAGCAGATAGGGCGCGACGGCGGTGAGCCGCCCGCGTCCGGACCGCCCCGCCGGAGGGGTGGTCCGGAACGGCGGTGCCGCTCCCCGGGGGACCCCGGCCGCGGCCGGTCCGGGGCCCTTGTGATCGGTCGCGACGGCCATAGGCTCAGCTCTCCTGGCCGAGGCGCTTGTTCATCTCGTCCTGGACCGACGCGGCGGCCTCCGCGGGCGCCTTCCCCTTGAGGACGGCGGTCATATAGGACTTGACCGGGTTGGGGGCGTTCTCCACCGCGGCCCATTCGGGGATCAGCGGGGTGGTGCCGCCGGTCGCGACGGCGGGGGCGGCGGCCTGGGCGGCGGCGTTGCCCTTCAGCCGGTCCTGGAGGGACTCCTTGTTGGGGATCACCCCGCCCTCCTTGGCGAGCTGTCCCTCGAAGGTGTCGTTCAGCGCGATCTTCAGGAATTCCCTGGCGAGTTCCTGCTTCTCACTGCCCGCGGCGACGGCCAGGTTGGAGCCGCCGAGGAAGACACCTTCCGGCTTGTCCGCGGTCTCACCGGGGATGGTGAAGTAGCCGATGTCCTTCTCGATCTTCGGGTTGGCCTTGACGGCGATGGCCGCCTCCCAGCCCATCCCGATGAAGGCGCCGGTCCTGCCCTTGGCGAACACCTCGCCCTGCTGCGGGGTGGCCTCGTCCTTGTTCTTGGGCGCCTTGCTGAAGGACTGGTACTGCTTGTAGATGTCCATGGCCTTGGCGACCTTGGCGTCGGCGAGGTTGGAGACCCAGCGGCCGCCTTCCTTCTTCACCAGGTCGGCGCCGGTGCCGATGGTCAGTCCGTCGAAGAAGTACCAGTTCTGGCCGGGGAGATAGAGCGGTTCGGCATCGGTCTTCCGGCGGATGGTGTCCAGGTCCCGGAAGAATTCGGCGCGGGTCTTCGGGGTGCCCTTGAGCCCCGCCCGCGCCCAGATCTTCTTGTTGTAGAGGACGACGCGGTTGGCCGCGTACCAGGGGGCGGCGTACTGCTTGCCGTCGTACACCGCGGACTTGTTGAGCGACGGGGACCAGTCGGCGCCGATCGACTTCTTGAGGTCGTCCAGTTCGGCGAGGCCCCCGGTGCGGGCGTAGGAGGGGGTCTGGGTATTGCCGATCTCCAGCACGTCCGGCGGGTCGGACTCGGACAGCGCGGTGGTCACCTTCTGCTGGATGCCGTTCCACTGCTGGATCTCCAGCTTCAGCGTGGCGCCGGTCTTCTTCTCGAAAGCGGCCTTGACGTCCTTCGTCCAGCCGTCCGGGGTGGATCCGTCCATCGCCCAGACGGTCAGCGTCTCGCCCTTGAAACCGTCCGCTCCGGCCTTGTCGTCGTCGCCGGACCCACAGGCCGCGACGCTCATCAGCATTGCCGCGACGCCCGTCGCCGCTATGAGCCCACGCTTCACAGCACTCTCCTCAAAGGACCGGATGAGAGGTTTAATGGTTTAGACCAGCGCCCGCAGCTTGGCCTAGACCTTTGGGGGTGTCAAGGGTGGATAAGGTCGCCAACGGCTCCGTTACCGGACCGACATCTGTCGGCATCCGGACCGAGCCGCCGCCCGCGTGCGGGCGTGCCACGATGTGAGCCGCTGAATTCGGAGGAGCCGGTGACGGCAGCAGACCAGGAGTCGGAAGGGCGCGCCATGGAGACCGAGGGAGTTACGGCCACGGCCACCACACCCGCGGCCGAGAGCGGCAACAACTCCGCGGGGACCCGCACCGCGCGGGTCCCGAAGTACTACCGGCTCAAGCGGCATCTCCTGGAGATGACCGAGACCCTGCCACCGGGCACCCCGGTCCCCCCGGAACGGACCCTGGCCGCCGAGTTCGACACCTCCCGCACCACCGTGCGCCAGGCGCTCCAGGAACTGGTGGTCGAAGGGCGGCTGGAGCGAATCCAGGGCAAGGGCACCTTCGTGGCCAAGCCCAAGGTCTCCCAGGCCCTGCAACTGACCTCCTACACCGAGGACATGAAGGCCCAGGGCCTCGAACCCACCTCCCAGCTGCTGGACATCGGCTATGTCACCGCCGACGACCGGCTCGCCGGGCTGCTGGACATCGCCACCGGCGGCCGGGTGCTGCGCATCGAGCGGCTGCGGCTGGCCAGCGGTGAGCCGATGGCGATCGAGACCACCCATCTGTCGGCCAAGCGCTTCCCGGCGCTGCGCCGCAGCCTGGTGAAGTACACCTCGCTGTACACGGCCCTGGCCGAGGTCTACGACGTCCACCTGGCGGAGGCCGAGGAGACCATCGAGACCTCGCTCGCCACCCCGCGGGAGGCCGGGCTGCTGGGCACCGATGTCGGACTGCCGATGCTGATGCTCTCGCGGCACTCCCTGGACGCCTCCGGCGAACCGGTGGAGTGGGTGCGGTCGGTTTACCGCGGGGACCGCTACAAGTTCGTGGCCCGGCTCCAGCGCCCGCACGGCTGAGCCGTCCCGCGTCCCCGGCACGTCCGGGGGCGGCCTCCGGGCGCCGTACGGGGCGGCCCCGGACGCCACGGCGGGCGGGCCGGTCGACGGACGAATCCGACGGACGAATCCACTAAGTTTCCATACCGATATACGGCCGGGTAGTGACTGCCGCGGGGCCGCCGGCTTACATTTCCGATCATCACGTACAAGATCAGCTGTTAGCGATCCGTCGTGGACGCAGGTGATGAGCCGAGGGGACGGAGCCTTCCACCATGTCCGACACGTCCGCTTCACCCGCCAGGAGACCGGTGGTCACGCCGACCCGCGTGGTGGTCGCCGTCTGCCTGATCGTGCCCTTTGTGGCCCTGCTCTGGGTCGATTCGTACGCCAAGGTCGATCCCAAGGTCATGGGCATCCCGTTCTTCTACTGGTACCAGATGCTCTGGGTGCCGGTCTCGACCGCGCTGACGGCGGTGGCCTATGTGCTCGTGCGGCGTGAGCAGCGGGCGCGCAAGGAAGGCGGATCGGCATGAAAGACGGTGTGAACGGCGTCGCCCTCGCCGTCTTCCTCTTCTTCTTCGTGGCCGTCACGGTCATGGGGTTCCTGGCCGCGCGCTGGCGGGCCGCGGAGAACGCGGACAACCTTGACGAATGGGGCCTCGGCGGCCGCAGCTTCGGCACCTGGATCACCTGGTTCCTGCTCGGCGGCGACCTCTACACCGCGTACACCTTCGTGGCCGTCCCGGCGGCGATCTACGCGGCTGGCGCCTCCGGGTTCTTCGCGGTGCCGTACACCATCCTCGTCTACCCGCTGATCTTCACCTTCCTGCCCCGGCTGTGGTCGGTGTCGCACAAGCACGGGTACGTCACCACCTCGGACTTCGTCCGTGGCCGGTTCGGCTCCAAGGGGCTGTCGCTGGCCGTCGCGGTCACCGGCATCCTCGCCACCATGCCGTACATCGCCCTTCAACTCGTCGGCATCCAGGCGGTGCTGGACGTGATGGGCATCGGCGGCGGCGAGAACACCAACTGGTTCATCAAGGACCTGCCGCTGCTGATCGCCTTCGGTGTGCTCGCGGCGTACACCTACTCCTCCGGACTGCGCGCCCCCGCGCTGATCGCCTTCGTCAAGGACGCCCTGATCTACCTCGTCATCGCGGTGGCGATCATCTACATCCCGATCAAACTGGGCGGTTTCGACGACATCTTCGCGAAGGCGGGCGACGCTCTCTCGCAGAAGAGCCCGACCACCGGACAGCCACGCGGCGCGCTGGCCAGCGGTGAGAAACAGCAATGGGCGTACGCCACACTGGCGCTGGGCTCGGCCCTCGCGCTGTTCATGTATCCGCACTCGATCACCGCGACGCTCTCCAGCCGCAGCCGTGAGGTGATCCGCCGCAACACCACCATCCTGCCGCTGTATTCGCTGATGCTCGGCCTGCTGGCACTGCTGGGCTTCATGGCCATCGCGGCCGGGGTGAAGGTGGACAACGGCCAGCTGGCCATTCCGCAGCTGTTCGAGGACATGTTCCCCGACTGGTTCACGGGTGTGGCCTTCGCCGCCATCGGCATCGGCGCGCTGGTCCCGGCGGCCATCATGTCGATCGCCGCGGCGAACCTGTTCACCCGCAACATCTACAAGGACTTCCTCAAGCCGGACGCCACCCCCGCGCAGGAGACCAAGGTCTCCAAGCTGGTCTCGCTGCTGGTGAAGGTCGGTGCGCTGATCTTCGTCCTGGCGATGGACAAGACGGTCGCGATCAACTTCCAGCTGCTGGGCGGCATCTGGATCCTCCAGACCTTCCCGGCCCTGGTGGGCGGTCTGTTCACCCGCTGGTTCCACCGCTGGGCGCTGCTGGCGGGCTGGGCGGTCGGCATGATCTACGGCACGGCCGTGGCGTACGGCGTGCCCAGCCCCACCAACCCGAGCCAGAAGCACTTCGGCGGCAGCTCGGACGAGATCCCGGGCATCGGCGAGATCGGCTACATCGGTCTCACCGCGTTCGCCCTCAACGTGGTGGTCACCGTGGCCCTGACGCTGATCCTGCGGGCGGTGAAGGCGCCGGACGGCGTGGACGAGACCTCCCCGTCCGACTACACCGCGGACTCGGACGACCCGGGCGTGCGGGCCGATCTGCCCCCGGCGACGGCGGGCGCCCCCGGCGGACACTGACCCTCGCCCCCGTCCCCACGGGCCGCCGCCTCCTCTTCGCGGGAGGCGGCGGTCCCTTTCGCGGGAGGCAGCGGTCCTTTCGCGGGTACGGGTCAGTGGAGCAGCTTCAGACCCACCACACCGGCGACGATCAGCAACAGACAGACGATACGAGCCGCGCTCACCGGGTCGCCCAGCGCGGCCATGCCGTAACCGGCCGTCCCCACCGCCCCGATCGCGACCCACACCGCATAGCCGGTGCCGAGGGGCACCGAGCGCATCGCGTACGCCAGACCGGCCATGCTCAGCACGGCGGCGACCGCGAACAGCGCACTGGGGCGGGCACGGCTGAATCCGTGCGACGCGGCGAGCGCCGCCGCCCAGACGGTCTCCAGAAGACCGGACAGCACCAGAACGACCCATGCCATGACAGACCTCACGCAGTAGCAGACTTCGCTGACTGCGCCGTCTTGTCCTCACCGGGTACGACGCGCTCGTCCGGGGCGCCCGCAAGGGCCGCCGCCTTCCATTGAACACGACAGGGGCGCCGAGCGGCGGTGAGGTCGGGCACACTGCGGACATGGACATCACGGTGCGGCGGGCCCAGGACGAAGAGCTGGACGAGGTCGGGGAGATGACCGCGGCGGTGTACCTCGGCGACGACCTGCTCGACTTCGGGGCCGAGGACCCCTATCTGAACGCTCTGCGGGACGCCCGGGGGCGGGCGGAGGAGTCCGAGGTGCTGGTCGCCACGGACTCCCGCGGCGGCAAGGTGCTGGGGACGCTGGCCTTCGCCGCGTACGGCGCTCCGTACGCCCAGCGGGCCCGGCCCGGTGAGGGCGAGTTCCGGATGCTCGCGGTGCGGCACGAGGCCCGGCGGCGCGGAGTGGCGGAGGCGCTGGTGCGGGCCTGTATGGACAAGGCGCGGGAGCTGGGTCTCCAGGGGATCGTGATATCCAGCCATCCGAAGATGACCACCGCCCACCGGCTCTACGGACGGCTGGGCTTCGTCCGCGCCCCGGAGCGGGACTGGGAGCCGGTGCCGGGGATGGCGATCTGGGCGTTCACGGTGGCCCTGTAGGCCCGTGTGGCGCTGTAGGCCCGTGGGTCAGCCCAGCCAGCCGCGGTCGCGCAGGGCGGCGGTGAAGGCGGCGTAGGAGTCCTCCAGAGCCGCGCGCTCGGTCTCGTCCGGCTCGATGTCCCGCCCGGTGCGGACCATCGCGGCGGCGGCCGTCGCGAGGTCGGGATGGAGGGTGCCGGAAGCGGCCAGCAGGGCGGCGCCGAAGGCGGTCTCGGCGTGGTCGGCCACCCGCAGCGGGCGGCCGAGGACGGTGGCACGGATCCGGGTCCACAGCGGGCTGCGGCTGCCGCCGCCCGCCGCCCACAGCGGTCCCTCGACCACCACGCCCAGCGCCCGCACCCGGTCCAGCGCCAGGCGCTCCAGAAAGGCGACGCCTTCCAGCGCGGCGCGGTGACGGTCGGCGTCGTCGTCCGGGGTGCCGTCGGTGAAGCCGCGGGCCGCGCCGCTGACGAACGGGAAGCGCTCGCCCTCGCGGCGCAGCGGATAGGCGATCACGGAGGCCGGTCCGCGGTCGGCGGCGGCCCGGTCGAGCGCGGGCAGCCGGTCGGCCGGGACGGCGGCGAGCGCCTCGCCGCCGGTGTTGGAGGCGCCGCCGGGCAGCCACCAGCCGTCGGGGTGGCGGTGGCTGTAGAGCGCTCCGGACGGGTCGGTGACCAGTTCGCGGGTGACGCCCTTGAGGACGTAGGTGGTGCCCAGGATCCCGGCGAACCGGCCCGGCCGCACCGCGCCGGTGGCGAGTTGTCCGGCGCAGCCGTCGGTCATGCCGAGGCGGACCGCGCATCCGGTGGGCAGTCCGGTCTCCGCCGCGGCCTCGGGGCATACGGTGCCGACGGTGGTGGCGGGTGCCTGGACCGGCGGCAGCCAGTCCTCGGGAACGCCGAGGGCGGCCAGGACCTCGTCCGGCCAGCCGCCCTCGCGCGGGTCGTAACCGCTTTTGAGCGCATGGCTCCAGTCGGTGGCCACGGGCGCGCCGGTCAGCCGGTGGCCGATGAGGTCGGGGGTGTGAAGGACCCCTCGCGCAGGGCCGGTTCCCGGGCCGGAGTCACCGGCCAGCCAGGCGATCCGGCCGAGCGCGGCGGTCGGGCCGACGGAGAGGCCGAGGGCCCGCCAACGGGCGGCGCCGAGCTCCTGGGCGCGGGCGTTGAACGCGGCCCCGCGGCGGTCGTCGTACATCAGGGCCGGACCGGTCGGCTCCCCCGCGCCGTCCACGGGGACGATCGTGCCGGAGGTGGCGGAGGTGGCGACCGCCACCACTTCCCGGCCGCCCGCGGGGAGCGCTCCGGTGGCCTGCCGCAGGGCCGCGGCGACCGCGGGCCACCAGGACCCGGCCGGCTGTTCGCTGTGGCCGCCGGGGCCGTGGTGCGGTCGCGGCAGGTCGGCGCGGCCCTCGGCCCGCACCCGGCCGTCCGCGTCGACGCACAGCACCCGTACCGCCGCCGTGGCGATATCGATCCCGGCAACGACCTCACCCTGAACATCACGCACGCCGTGAAATTAACATGCTCGATGTGATCTCGGTCGGGTCAGGCGCCCGTCCCCGCCACCCGGACATCGGTGCGCTCCCGCAACTCCGTGAGCAGCGACGGCTCCACCGCGTCGTCCACCACCAGATGGTCGAAGTCGTCCACCGGGCACAGCCGGTGGAGCGCGGTCCGCTTGGTCTTGGAGGCGTCCATCAGCAGCACCTTGCGGTGCCCGGCGGCCAGCATCGCCCGCTTGACCATCACCACGTCCTGCTCCTGGTGGTAGGTGGTGCGCGCGTCCATGGCCGAGGTGGACACCAGCACCATGTCCACCGACAGCGCCTCGATGGCCTCCGCGCACGGCACCCCGAGGAAGGAGTCATGGGTGTGCGAGTACTCCCCGCCCAGCCCGATCAGCCGCGTCTGCGGCACCCCGGCGAAGACCTCCACCACCCGCCGCGCGTTGGTCACCACGGTCAGCGGAGTGGACGCCACCAGCAGCCGGGCCAGCGCGAGGGCGGTGGTGGAGTCGTCCAGCATCACCGACATCCCGGGCTCGACCAGCTCCACGGCGGCGGCCGCGACCGCCTCCTTCTCGGCCCGGTTGACGCCCATCCGGTAGTCCAGGCTGGACTCGAAGACCGACGAGGGCAGCGCCGAGACCCCGCCCCGGAACTTCCGCACCACCCCGAGCCGGGCCAGTTCGTCGAGGTCCCGGTGAACCGTCATCAGACTGACGCCCGTCAGCTCGGCCAGCTCCGCGGCGGTGGCGGTGGAGCGTTCGAGCACGTACTCGGTGATGGTCTGCCTGCGGGCGTCCTGGGAGCGGGCGGAGCCGCCGGGGTTGCCGGTGGAGGTCATGCCGGGGATTCTTCCGTGCCGCCCCCGGGGCCGTGCCCGGTAGGGACGTTCAGGGAGCGCAGCGCCGTACGGTCCCCGGTCAGCTCGATCTCGGTCACCGCCGCGTTGTCCAGCCGGGGGAAGACCTCGCGGTAGCGGCCGGGGCGGATGCCGAGCAGCGCGCACAGCGCGGTGCGCAGCAGGGTGTTGTGGGCGACGACGAGCACCGTGCGGCCCGGGTGCGCGGCGGCGAGGGCGCGCAGCGCGGCGGCGGCGCGCCGCCCTGCCGCGCCGGGTGGTTCCGAGCCGGGGAAGGCGCCGGTCTCGGCGTCCTGCCGGAACGCCCGTACCGCGGCCGGGTCCTCGGCCTCCATCTCGGCGATGGTGCGGCCCTCGCCCCAGCCGAAGTCGACCTCGCGCAGCTCCTCGACGACCTCGGGGACCAGGCCCAGCGCCTGCGCCGCGGGGGCCGCGGTGAGCCGGGCGCGGCTCAGCGGGGAGCAGGCCACCGCGTCCACCCCGCGCTCCGCGGCCCAGCGGGCGAGCGCCTCGGCCTGGCGGTGACCCCGCCCGGTGAGGGCCACGTCCGAGATCCCGGCATAGCGGTTCTCCGCGTGCCAGACGGTCTCGCCGTGGCGTACCAGCAGCAGTTGGGTGGTCATCCGGGCGCCTCCCACGCATCGGCCATTGTCTGATCAAGTCTGGGATGTTAAATCTAACATCGTCGATGTGATGTATCGCCGAAGGCAGCCCCTTCTGCACGTTCTCGCCGCCGGAGAACCCGGGTGCTGGTCGCGGACCCCTGAACGGACCCGGCGACCACCCGCGCGGACGGCGTCGAACCGGTCGGCCTGGACGAACTCCACGACCGCAGCGAGGTGGTGAGCCTGCACGCCAGGCTGACCGACCGTCGTACCGGATCCCGACCGCCGTGAGACCTTCGACCGCGGCTATGCCGACTACCGTTCCCGGCTTGCCCGAGCCCGCGCCGGATGGCGGGAGAAGGCCCCGGAACAGCGGGCCCGAGGCCGTCCCGCAATAGCACATACGTGGGAAACTCCCCCGCTGGCGACACAAGATGTGGGGGCGCGTGCGTCGGTCAACACAAGATGTATGCTCGTCCTCGCTGTCGACGCAGGGGAATCCGGTGGGAATCCGGAACTGTCCCGCAACGGTGTACGTGTGCGCATATGCGTACCCGTGAGTCCGATGACCTGCCGACGGCCGTCTGATACACGTCCGGGCCTCGCGGGTTGGGCCGTTGGACGCTGTGCGGGGTGCGTTCGTACGGTAGTGCGGATTCGTCATGCCCGTACGCGGCCATCGCCCCTCCCTCCTGGCCCCCAGCCGAGCGAGGGAGAACACTTCAGTGACCATCGCGCCCGCCGACCCGGTTTCAGAGGCAGCGGCTTCCCCGGCAGAGGCCGACGCGCCCGGGACCGCGCTGCTGCGGACCCTCACCGGGCTCACCGCCGATCTGCCCGCCACCGACCCCGGCAAGGTCGCGGCCGCCGCCCTGCGCGGCCGCCATCCCGGCTCGGACGAGGCGGAGTTGCGCACCCTGGCGACCGAGGCGGCGGCCGGGCTGATCGCGGAGGAGCCGGAGTACTCCCGGCTCGCCGCGCGGCTGCTGGCCCTGGCGATCACCCAGGAGGCGGCCGGGCAGGGCGCGGTCTCCTTCTCGGCCTCGGTCGCGGTGGGCCACCGCGAGGGCCTGATCGCCGACTCCACCGCCGAGTTCGTCACCGCCCACGCCGCGCGGCTGGACGCGCTGGTGGACCGGGCGCTGGCGGACGGCGCCGACAACCGCTTCGGCTACTTCGGACTGCGCACCCTGCACAGCCGCTATCTGCTGCGCCACCCGACCTCCCGTCAGGTGATCGAGACCCCGCAGCACTTCCTGCTCCGGGTCGCCTGCGGACTGGCCGAGGACCTCAGCGAGCGGGCCGTGGACGAGGTCGCCGAGCTGTACCGGCTCACCAGCACCCTGTCGTACCTGCCCAGCTCCCCCACGCTGTTCAACTCCGGCACCCGGCACCCGCAGATGTCCTCGTGCTATCTGCTGGACTCCCCGCTGGACGAGCTGGACTCCATCTACAACCGCTACCACCAGGTCGCGCGGCTGTCGAAGCACGCGGGCGGCATCGGGCTCTCGTACTCCCGTATCCGCGCCCGCGGTTCGCTGATCCGGGGCACCAACGGGCACTCCAACGGCATCGTGCCGTTCCTGCGCACGCTGGACGCCTCGGTGGCCGCCGTCAACCAGGGCGGCCGGCGCAAGGGCGCGGCCTGTGTCTACCTGGAGACCTGGCACGCGGACATCGAGGAGTTCCTGGAGCTGCGGGACAACACCGGTGAGGAAGCCCGCCGCACCCACAACCTCAACATCGCCCACTGGATCCCGGACGAGTTCATGCGCCGGGTCGAGGCGGATGCCGACTGGTCGCTGTTCTCCCCGGCCGACGCGCCGCAGCTGGTGGACCTGTGGGGCGAGGAGTTCGACGCCGCCTACCGCACGGCCGAGGCCGAGGGCCGCGCGGTCAAGCAGGTCCCGGCACGCCAGCTGTACGCCCGGATGATGCGCACCCTGGCGCAGACCGGCAACGGCTGGATGACGTTCAAGGACGCCGCCAACCGCACCGCCAACCAGACCGCCGAACCCGGCAAGGTCGTCCACTCCTCCAACCTCTGCACCGAGATCCTGGAGGTCACCGACGACGGCGAGACCGCCGTGTGCAACCTGGGGTCGGTCAACCTCGCCGCGCACCTGGGCGAGGACGGTCACATGGACTGGGAGCGCCTGGACGCGACCGTCCGTACCGCCGTGACCTTCCTCGACCGCGTGGTGGACATCAACTTCTACCCCACGGAAGAGGCCGGTGCCTCCAACTCCCGCTGGCGGCCGGTGGGTCTGGGGCTGATGGGCCTCCAGGACGTCTTCTTCCGGCTGCGGCTGCCCTTCGACTCCCCCGAGGCGAAGGAGCTCTCCACCCGGATCTCCGAGCGCATCATGCTGGCCGCGTACGAGGCGTCCTGTGACCTCGCCGAGCGCCACGGCCCGCATCCGGCCTGGTCCGCGACGCGCACCGCACGCGGTGTGCTGCACCCGGACCACTACACGGACGCGGTGGCCACCTGGCCGGAGCGCTGGGAGGCGCTGCGGCAGCGGATGGCGAAGTCCGGGATGCGGAACTCGCTGCTTTTGGCGATCGCGCCCACCGCGACCATCGCCTCGATCGCCGGTGTCTACGAGTGCATCGAGCCGCAGGTCTCCAACCTCTTCAAGCGCGAGACCCTCAGCGGTGAGTTCCTCCAGGTCAACTCCTACCTGGTGGACGACCTGAAGAAGCTCGGCGTCTGGGACGCCCAGACCCGCGAGGCGCTGCGCGAGTCCAACGGCTCGGTCCAGGACTTCTCCTGGGTGCCCGCGGAGGTCCGGGCGCTGTACCGCACCGCGTGGGAGGTTCCGCAGCGCGCCCTGATCGACATGGCCGCGGCCCGCACGCCGTACCTCGACCAGAGCCAGTCACTGAACCTGTTCATGGCCTCGCCGACCATCGGCAAGCTCAGCTCGATGTACGCGTACGCCTGGAAGCAGGGCATCAAGACCACGTACTACCTGCGTTCGCGCCCGGCGACCCGGATCGCTCAGTCGGCGCGCGGCGGCGGCGCGGCCGCCGCCACCATCCCCGTCCAGCAGGCGCCCGCCGACGAGGACGCCATCGCCTGCTCCCTGGAGAACCCCGAGTCCTGCGAGGCATGCCAGTGACAACCGCCCCCGACCGTGTGAAGAACCTGCTCGACCCCGGCTTCGAGCTCACCCTCCGGCCGATGCGGTACCCGGAGTTCTACGACCGCTACCGCGACGCGATCAAGAACACCTGGACCGTGGAGGAGGTCGATCTCCACTCGGACGTGGCCGACCTCGCCAAGCTCTCCCCGGGCGAGCAGCATCTGATTGGCCGTCTGGTCGCCTTCTTCGCGACCGGCGACTCGATCGTGGCCAACAACCTGGTGCTGACGCTCTACAAGCACATCAACTCCCCCGAGGCGCGGCTGTACCTGTCGCGGCAGCTCTTCGAGGAGGCCGTGCACGTCCAGTTCTATCTGACCCTGCTGGACACCTATCTCCCCGATCCGGACGACCGCGCGGCGGCGTTCGCGGCCGTGGAGAACATCCCCTCCATCCGGGAGAAGGCGGAATTCTGCTTCCGCTGGATGGACTCGGTGGAGAAGCTGGACCAGTTGGAGACCAAGGCCGACCGGCGCCGTTTCCTGCTCAACCTGATCTGCTTCGCGGCGTGCATCGAGGGGCTGTTCTTCTACGGCGCCTTCGCCTACGTCTACTGGTTCCGCTCCCGCGGGCTGCTGCACGGCCTGGCGACCGGCACCAACTGGGTGCTCCGCGACGAGTCGATGCACATGGAGTTCGCGTTCTCGGTGGTGGACACCGTCCGTCAAGAGGAGCCCGACCTCTTCGACGACGAGCTCGAGCACCAGGTCACCGAGATGCTGAAGGAGGCCGTCGAGGCGGAGCTCCAGTTCGCCCGCGATCTGTGCGGTGACGGGCTGCCGGGCATGAACACCGCCTCGATGCAGGAGTACCTCCAGTGCGTGGCCGACCAGCGCCTGATGCGCCTCGGCTTCCCCACCGTCTTCGGCTCGGAGAACCCGTTCTCCTTCATGGAGCTCCAGAACGTCCAGGAGCTGACCAACTTCTTCGAGCGGCGCGCCTCGGCGTACCAGGTCGCCGTCGAGGGTTCGGTCTCCTTCGACGACGACTTCTGATCGCCCGGCCGTTCACCGGCCCAACACACCGCGGGCCGGACTCCCTTGAGGGGGTCCGGCCCGCGGTGTCGGGTGAAGGGGCGCTAGGCCCTGTCCTGCCGATCCTTGCGGGCCCACGACGCCTGGCACCGCGCCTCGCCGCGTTGTCGGGATCTTCCGAGTACGCCCAGTACGAGGACGACCCTCCGCCTTGCGATCCACGGCACCAGACGCCGCGGGCTGATCCACGAAGACCGACAGGACAGGACCTAGTCGTTGGGCACCGTCTCGTAGCGCGGGGTGCCCTCGGCCATCTGCCGCAGCACGTCCTTGCGGTCGCGCTTGGAGAGCCGGTCGATGTAGAGGCGGCCGTAGAGGTGGTCGGTCTCATGCTGGAGGCAGCGCGCGAAGTAGCCGGTGCCGCGCACCGCGACCGGCTTGCCCTCGGCGTCCTGACCGCGCACCACGGCGACGTCCGGGCGGGGCAGCTCGGCGTAGGCGGAGGGGACGGACAGACAGCCCTCATTGGAGTCGTCCAGCACCCGGCTCTCGGCGGGCAGCTCGTCCAGCACCGGGTTGCAGACCACGCCCACGTGCCGGACGCCCTCGTCGTCCATGCAGTCGTAGACGAAGACCTTCAGGTCGACGCCGATCTGGTTGGCGGCCAGGCCCACGCCCTCCGCCGCCCGCTGGCTGGCGAACATGTCGTCGACGAGCCGCGCCAGGTCGTCGCCGAACTCGGTCACGTCCTTGCACTCGCGGTGCAGCACCGGATTGCCGACGACGGTGATCGGGCGGGCGGTGCCGCGCTCGCGGTAGACCCGCTCGCGCTCCTCGCAGTTCTCCGTGTCCACGACGAACTCGCCGTCCACCTGCTGTTCAGTGCCTTGCTGCGACATCGTCCGCCGTACGCCTTCCGTGAACCCTGATGCGTCGCCCTACAGAGTACGGCCCGCCCGGAGTGACACGGACGTCAGCAGAGCCCATACCGGCCATCGTCGGGGCATACCGGTCTCGGGCCGCCCGGGGGTCAGCAGACCTCTTCCAGATCCCGCCACTCACGGGTGTCCGGGCTGTCCGCGACCCAGCCGTCCAGCAGCCCCCGCACCAGCCCGCTCGGGGCGGCGATCCCGCATTCGCGCTCGGCCACCCACAGCGAGCCCGAGCCCGCCGTACGGTGCCCCAGCGGCCCGGGGTGGCCCGGCTCACTGTGGTCATGCGGGTCCAGGTGCTCGCCCTCGCCCTCGTCACTGGGCATCCGGCTCTCCGAGCAGGAGCGGCACAGCAGCCGCACCGAGGACGACCAGTCCTCCGCGGCGAAGCCCGCGTCCGCCGCGAGCCGCTCCAGGGCGTCCCGGTCGGCCTCGGTGGCGGCCTCCAGCAGCACCACCCAGGTCGGCACCGGGGACGGCGCCCACAGCTCGATCTCGTCGAAGACGGGGTACGCCGGGCCCGCGGAGGTCACCCGCTCACCGTGCGGAACGCCGTCGTGGAGCACCACCTCGCCCCAGCGCCGCCCGGAGGACGGCAGCGGGATGGACAGCACCTCGATCCGGGCCGGGTCCAGCCTGCGGCCCCAGACCACCTCGGCCTCGCCCTCCGGCGACAGCCGCACCGCCGCGCTGCCCAGCTCCATGCCCAGCGGCTCACCGGACGCGGACGCCTCACCGGGCACCTTCAGTCCGTACGCCTGCCAGGCGCGGCGGGCCAGCGGCCAGTCCTGGAGGGCGGTGGCGGCGATGCCCACGTTCCACCAGTCGGGGGCGCCGGTCTCACGGTCCAGCAGCGCCACCGCGCGCAGCCCGGCGGCGCGGGCCTGCTCCCAGTCGTGCCGGAACTTGTGCAGCAGGGCCAGGTTGAACCAGGACTCCGACAGCCACGGCTCCAGGTCGGCGGCGCGGGTCAGCAGCGCGCCCGCGTCCTCGTACCGGCCGTCGCCGATGAGCGTGAACGCACGGTCCGTGGCCTGCCGCCATGAGGCGGACGGCCGGTGCCGTACCTTGCCGAAGATCTTCACGATTCCCGCCTGCCGGTATCGAAGTAGTCCCGCACCAGATGCCTTCGCGGACAGCGTCGCCCTCCCTGGAGGACAACCTGCCACACATCCGCGGACATCTCAGCCCGGCCCCTCTCGCTTCGGCCGGGACACGACGCCCACCACACCTCCTTGCCACCGGCCATCGGCCCGACACCCCTCTCCTCGCATCCAACCATGCCTCTTGGGAGACCCGCTCATTACCCGCGAGTTCTCGACCGGGACCGGCCGTACACCGGGCGGGACAGCACCGTGGCGAGCGCCTCGACCACCGCCGGGTCGAAGTCACGGGCCGTGGCCAGCCGCAGCCGCTCCAGGGCGTGCAGCGGGGCCGCTCCCGCGGTGCCCGCGGGGCCCGCTGCCCCTGCCGCCGGCCCGGCCGCCGGTCCGGCCGCCAGCTCGGTGTACGCGTTCACCGCGCGCACGATACGCGCGGTGAGCGGCTGGTCCCGGTACGGGTCGGCCTGGCGCTCCACGATCACCGCCACCTCCGCGGGTACCCCGGTCTGGCGTACCACAGCACCTCCCAGCAGCGCGATTCTGCGCTGTTCCGCCCCGGGCAGCGGTTCGGTGGCCCCCGCGGGCACCGGGTCCAGCAGCGAGAGCTGTCCGATGTCGTGCATCAGCGCCGCGTACTCCAGCACGGTCAGCGCCGGTTCGGAAAGTCCCAGCTCACGGCCGACGGCCCGGCTGAGTTCGGCGACCTTGCGGGCGTGGCCCGCGGGGGTGTACCCGGCTATCTCGGTCGAGCGGGCCAGCGAGGCGATGGTCTGGCGGTAGGTGGCCCGTATGCCCGCGTAACGGCGGAACGCGTACTGGATCAGCAGCAGCGGCACCGCCAGCACCGGAAGCGCCCACAGTCCGGCGACGGCGACCGCGAGCGCCATCACCACCCCGGTCGCGCAGATCGCCGACCCCACCCCGGGCAGCGCCCACAGTTCGTCGCGCAGCAGCGGGACGTACGGCCAGCCGGTACGGGCCCGGGCCAGCGCGGCGGCCAGCACGGCGTCGCACAGCGCGGTCAGGGCCGGCACCGCGAGCAAGTAGCCGACCGCCTGCGGCCCCTGGCCGAACCAGGAAGGCAACCGGCCGGTGTGGTGCAGCGGTTGGAAACAGGTGGCGGCGAACGCGACGGTGAGCACCCGGCGGGCGGTGTGCTCGAGGTCGGCCGGGCAGCCGAACGCCAGCCGCGGCACCATGCCCGCCAGGGAGGCGGCCACGACCACGGTGACGACCTGGAGGACGCCATGAGTGGCCGGCTCCCCGCCGAGGTTCCCCAGCAGGGCGTAGCCGAGGGCGCCCGCGGCGGCCACGGGCGCGGGCTCACCGCGCTGTTCGTGCGCCCCGCTCGCGCCGCTCGCACGCGGGAGCGCGGGCGGAACATCGGCGCACCGGATGGCCTCCCCGACGGCGATGAGCACCCCGAAGGCCAGCGCCGCCTCCGGCTCGCGCACCCCGTGCCACTCGGTCCAGCCGAGCGCGACAACGGCGAGCGCCCCGGCGGCGCTGTACACCCCGGCCACGGTGAGCGACCCCGTCCGCCGGTCCGCCGTGCCTCGTCCCCGGCCCCGCCGCACCCGGCTCACCGCCCGGCCGTGCCGTCCGGCGAGCCGGTCGAGGGGGTCGGTGAGCCAGGGCGCCGCTCCGGACGGGCCGGACGGGCTGGACGGGCCGGGCCGCCCGTCCGCCTGTCCCACCTGGCCCGTCTGTCCCGCCTGGCCCGTCAGGTTGTCCGCGCGGTTCGGCCGCCCGCGCGCGATACGTTCGGCGGCGCTCTCGTCCCGCGCGCCGGACTCGTCGGCGGGGTCGCGGTCGCCCGTCACGGCGCACCGTCCGCCGAGTCCTGACGCGCCGCCGGGGCGGACGGGCCCGGGGCCGTCGCGGCGACGGGTTCGGGGAGGGCCCGCGGCGCGTCTGCCGGAGCGTTTCCTCGTTCCTCACCGGCGGCGTCCGAAGTGACGGCCGCGTGCCAGCCGTGGCGGTCCAGGGCGCGGGCCAGGGCCCGCACCATCCGGGGGTCGAAATGCGAGCCCGCGCACCGCTTGAGCTCCTCGACGGCGGTGGGCACCGGCCGTGCCCGCCGGTACGTACGTGTCGAGGTCATCGCGTCGAAGGCGTCGGCGACCGCGACCACCCGGGCGAACTCCGGGATCTGGGTCCCGGCGAGGCCGTACGGATAGCCGGTGCCGTCCAGCCGCTCGTGGTGGTGCAGGATGGCCGCGCGGGCCTCGCCCAGGAAGCCGATGCCGCGCACCATTTCGTGGCCGTACTCGGGGTGCAGCTCGATGATCCGGCGCTCGTCGGGGGTCAGCGGCCCGTTCTTGCGCAGGATCCGGGTGGGGACGCCCAGCTTGCCCACGTCGTGGAGGATGCCCGCGATCCGCAGCGCCTCGAGCCGGTCGCCGCTCACGCCCAGTTCGCGGGCGATCATCGCCGAGGCGCGACCGACCCGTTCGCTGTGGCCCCGGGTGTAGCGGTCCTTGATGTCGACGGCCTGGACCAGGGCGCGGATGGTGGCCTGGTGGGCGGTGCGCTCCCGGTGGTACAGCGCGAAGACGCACGCGGAGACATAGATCGGCAGCAGCACCAGCAGGGCCGCCGCCGGTCCGTAGGGGCTGTGCCAGAGCACCGCCATGGCCAGCCCCGCGGGCCCGTGCACCAGATGCGGGGCGAGTGAGCCGAGAACCCGGCCGTGCCAGGCGGCGCGCGGGGAGTGGCGCTCGGCGGTGACCAGCACCCCGCACTCCAGGGCGATCACGGCCAGGCAGAGCACGAGCGCGGTGGCCGTCGCGGCGGCCAGGGCGGACGGGAAACCGGGTGCGCCGGGGGCCCGGACGGAGTCGAGCGCCGCCCGCCCGCCGAGTGCGGCGAAGGTCTGTCCGGCGGTCCAAACGGCCACGGTGAGCTGTGCCGCATGCCAGATCCGGCGTACCCCGGCCGGGCGCCGTTCGACGGGCGCGAGCAGCGCGCCGGGCACGGCGACCAGTGACGCGGCGGCGGGCGGCAGCAGAAAAGCCCCGGCCAGAAGCACGGGGCTGTACCACTCCGGCCAGGGGGCCCGGGTCCCGCGGGCCCCCGCCGCGTAGACCGCGGCGAGGAGGACGACGGTGGCCCAGGGGACGGCGGCCTGGGCCCGGAGCAGCGGGGCGGCGCACAGCACGGCGGCGAGCGCGGCGCACAGAACATAGACGCGCGCCCCGAGAGGAAGTGCCCGCACGGCGCCCTCCTCCCGGTCCATGTCCGCCCTGGCGCCCCTGACGGGCGGGGCGGGTCAGACTCGGGAGAATAGAGCCGCGAACGGCGGGGACGACGGGGCGAGCCGCCCTATTGCACACCTTCGGGTGATGATCGGACCGCTGGGGCACGCCGCGCGGCGGTCACACTCCGCCGCGGGTCATTCCTGGGCGGTGCTGGGGGCGCTCTCCGGGGCCGGGGTCTCCGCGGTGATCTCCCGCTCGGGGACCGCCTCTCCGGCCCGGATCAGCTCGATCCGGCCCATGACCTTCGACCGGAGGTCGCTGGGCACGTCGTCATGGCCGCAGCACCGCTTGACCAGCTTCTTCACGGCCTTCTCCAGGCCGTACTTCTCCAGGCACGGGGAGCACTCGTCGAAGTGCACCTCGAACTTGGCGCAGTCGCCGTCCGGCATCTCGTGGTCGAGGAACTCGTAGAGGTGGTCGAGGACCTCGGAGCAATCCGTCTCGTGCGGGTCTCCGCAGCTCATGAGTCCGCGCCTTTCCGATCGTGCGACTCGTCCGCCGCGGCGGTCGCGCCCGCCGGGACCAGCCCGCGCCCACGGGCGTAGTCCTCCAGCAGTCCACGCAGCTGACGGCGCCCCCGGTGCAGACGGGACATCACCGTACCGATGGGCGTACCCATGATGTCGGCGATCTCCTTGTAGGCAAACCCTTCGACATCCGCGAGGTACACCGCGATACGGAACTCCTCGGGAATGGCCTGAAGGGCCTCCTTGACATCTGAATCCGGCAGGTGGTCGAGGGCCTGTGACTCGGCTGACCGCAGCCCGGTCGACATATGCGACTCGGCGCGCGCGAGCTGCCAGTCCTCGATCTCCTCGGCCGCGCTGCGCTGCGGTTCGCGCTGCTTCTTGCGGTACGAGTTGATGAAGGTGTTGGTGAGGATGCGGTACAACCACGCCTTGAGGTTGGTTCCCTCACGGAACTGGTGGAAGGAGCCGTACGCCTTGGCGTAGGTCTCCTGCACGAGGTCCTCGGCATCGGCCGGATTGCGCGTCATGCGCAGCGCGGCGGAGTACATCTGGTCGAGGAAGGTGAGGGCGTCCCGCTCGAAGCGCGCATTGCGCTCGGCAGCCGTCTCCTGCGGCCGCTCGGCCGGCACTCCCTCGTTGACGCCGTCGGTCTCTGCGTCGGTCCCAGTGACCTGACCCACCTCCTCCAGCTTCGGGGCGGGGCCGGATGCGGACCCGCTCGAATCGGAGAATAGACGACGATCCGGTCCGCCCGCCGCTTCAATTTTTGCGGTCTGCGCCGCTTCCGCTTCCGTCCACTCCAGGTCAGCGGCGTGCGGACGGGCGGGGCAAGCAAGCGAACCCATGCGGGGAACTCCCTTTCCTCGTGGTGCCATCGCGCGGTGAATACCGATGACCGCTACAACACCGGACCCGGCCGTGGCATTCCCGCGGCGTTCCGGGGCCCGGCGGCGCGGCCCGGGACCCGGCGGGCTCAGCCCAGGGCCCGGGGCAGCCATCCGCTGACGGCCCCGGTGATCATCGCGAGCGTCTCGGATTCGTCCACCCCGGCCGACTTCGGCACCGCGAAGCCGTGATCGCCGTGCGGCACCTCGACCAGTTCGGTACCGGCGGGCAGCTCCGGGAACTCCTCAGGGCGTCCGAACGGATCCCGGCCCCCTTGGACGACCAGTGTCGGCACCCCCGCCGCCAGCAGCTCCCCGGCCCGCGACTTCTCCGGCTTGCCCGGCGGGTGCAGCGGGAAGGACAGCGCCAGTACGGCGGCGGCGCCCAGCTCACGGGCGGTCCGGCAGGCCACCCGGGCGCCCGCGCTGCGGCCGCCGGCGACGACCGGCAGCCCGGCCTTCTCCACCGCGGGCCACAGGGCGCGCCAGCCGGTGTCGAGGGTCTTGGGCGCGGGTGCGACCTTCTTCCCGGCCACCCGCCACGGCTGCTCGACCAGGGCGACGCTCACCCCGTGCCCGGGCAGCGCCGCGGCCAGGGCGCGCAGGTCCCGCGCCTCGATCCCGCCGCCCGCGCCATGGCTCACGGCGAGCACCGCGTGGGCGCCGGGGGCGCGATGCCAGGTGATGCGGGCGTCGCCGACCGGGGTCGGCACGGTTTCGGTCGTCTGGGTACTCACCCGGCCATCCTGCCCTGCGACGGGGCCGGACGGCGGGGAACGACCCGGGCGCGGCCTTCTTCCCGGCCACCGCGGCGGCCCCGCGATCAGAAGAGGGTGGCCTCCTCCGGCGCCTCCAGCTCCGTCACCAGCTCCGGACCATTGTTGCGAACATCACTGACCCCGGTCCCGACCGGATAGGCGCGCAGCAGACCCGCGGGCGGCGGAGCCAGCAGCGGACGCAGATCGTCCGGATCGGTACGGGCAGGATCCAGCCACTCCGCCCAGCGGTCCTCGGTGAGCACCAGCGGCATCCGGGGGTGGATATCGGCCAGCGAGCGCGGTCCGGTGCCCTCGCCCGCTCCGCCGGGCACCTCGGCGAACGGCTCCTGCTCCGCCTCCGTGGTGATCACCGTGCAGGTCACCCACCACGCCCGCGGATGCTCGTCCGGCAGCGTCCGGTCCCGCCAGAACTCGTACAGCCCGGCCATGGCCATTACCGAGCCGTCCACCGGGGTCACGAAGTACGGCTGCTTGCGCGGTCGCTTCCGCTTCCCCTTCTCCTCCAGCTGCCGCTCCGCGGACCCGGTCACCCACTCGTAATAGCCGTCGGCGGGCAGGATGCACCGGCGCGAGGCGAACGGCCGCCGGTACGACGGCTTCTCGTGCACCGTCTCCGCGCGGGCGTTGATCATCTTCACCCCGCCCTCGGGCGACTTCGCCCACGACGGCACCAGCCCCCACTTCAGCGCCCTGAGCTGGCGCACCGCACGCGGCTCCGCGGCGTCCTTCAGAGGGCGTTCGAGTACCGCGTACACGTCCTTGGTGGGCGCGACGTTCCAGTCGGGCGCCAGGGTCTCTTCCGGCTCCCACTTCTCCACTCCGAAGATCCCGGCGAGATCCTCCGGCCTCCGGCTCGCTGCGTATCGACCGCACATAGGTGCCACACTGCCACGACGCCCGCGCCCGGTGACCACCGAGCCGGGAATCGAGCCCGACGGCCGGCAGCCTGCCGACCGCACCACCTGCCGCGAGGAGTCGCCCGCCCATGGACGCCACGAACGCCGCCGAGCTGTGGGACCGCGTCGTCGGGACCCAGCCGGACCCCACCAGCTGGCTGGTCGCCTCCACCGGGCTCATCGCACTGGCGGTGGTGGTCTTCCGGACCACCTGGCGGATCTCGCGCAACGCCATCACCATCGCCCACGAGGGCGGCCACGGGCTGGTCGCGCTGCTCAGCGGGCGGCGGCTGGACGGCATACGTCTGCACTCGGACACCTCGGGGCTGACCGTCTCCCGCGGCAAGCCCACCGGCCTGGGCATGATCCTCACCGCCGCCGCCGGGTACACCGCCCCCTCGCTGCTCGGCGTGGCCGGCGCCTGGCTGCTGGCCTCGAACCACATCACCGCTCTGCTCTGGGGGGCCACGGCGCTGCTCGTCGTGATGCTGGTGATGATCCGCAACGCCTACGGGGTGCTCACCGTCGTGGTCACCGGGGGCGCCTTCCTCCTCGTCTCCTGGCTGACCGGACCGGAGGTGCAGGCGGCCTTCGCCTACGCGGTGGTGTGGTTCCTGCTGCTGGGTGGCGTCCGCCCGCCCTTCGAGCTCCAGGGCAAGCGCCGCCGCGGGGGCGCGTATGACTCCGACCCCGACCAACTGGCCCGGCTGACCGGCATTCCGGCTGGTGCCTGGCTGCTGATGTTCCACACCGTCTCGCTGTGCTCGCTGCTCGCGGGCGGCCGCTGGCTGATGGGGATGTGAGCCGTACAAGCCCCCGGCGCACCCCGTGCGCCAACTGACGCGGAGCTGTGTTTCGACTGGGTTTCGCCACTTTTGATCAAGATTCGCACTCTCAGCGAACCACTAAAGTGAGACCCATGACCGGCATTGAGACCTCCCCGGGCGCGCACTCCGCCCTCTGGCCCGCTCCGACCGCCGACGGAGCGGTTGACGCGACCGTCACCGTGCCCGGATCCAAGTCGGTTACCAACCGCGGTCTGATCCTCGCCGCGCTCGCCGCCGAACCCGGCTGGCTGCGCCGCCCGCTCCGCTCCCGCGACACCCTGCTGATGGCCGAGGCGCTGCGGGCGATGGGCGTGGGCATCGAGGAGGGCGTGGGTCCCGACGGCGGCGGCGAGGTGTGGCGGGTCATCCCGGCCGGTCTGCACGGCCCGGCCACCGTCGACGTCGGCAACGCGGGCACCGTGATGCGCTTTCTGCCGCCGGTCGCCGCCCTGGCCGACGGCCCGGTCCGGTTCGACGGCGACCCGCGCTCCCACGAGCGGCCGCTGCACGGGGTGATCGACGCGCTGCGCGCGCTCGGCGCCCGGATCGACGACGACGGCCGCGGGGCGCTGCCGATGACCGTCCACGGCGGCGGAGCGCTGGACGGCGGCGCGGTGCGGATCGACGCCTCGTCCTCGTCCCAGTTCGTCAGCGCGCTGCTGCTGTCCGCGCCGCGCTTCAACCAGGGGGTCGAGGTGCGCCATGTCGGCGCCGCGCTGCCCTCCCTGCCGCACATCCGGATGACCGTCGACATGCTGCGTGCCGCGGGCGCCCGGGTGGACACCCCCGAGGCGGGCGGCGAGCGGGACGTCTGGCGGGTGGCGCCGAGCGCGCTGCTCGGCCGCGACCTGGTCGTCGAGCCGGATCTGTCCAACGCGGCGCCGTTCCTGGCCGCGGCCCTGGTCACCGGGGGCCGGGTGACCATCCCCGACTGGCCCGAGCACACCACCCAGCCAGGGGACGAGCTGCGCCGGATCTTCACCGAGATGGGCGGCTCCTGCGCACTGACCGAGACCGGTCTGACCTTCACCGGCACCGGCCGGATCACCGGTATCGACGCCGATCTGCACGAGGTGGGCGAGCTCACCCCGGTGATCGCCGCGGTCGCGGCGCTCGCCGACTCCGAGTCGGTGCTGCGCGGCATCGGCCATCTGCGGCTGCACGAGACCGACCGGCTCGCCGCCCTCGTCAAGGAGATCAACGGTCTGGGCGGCGATGTCACCGAGACCGAGGACGGTCTGCGCATCGTGCCGGCGCCGCTGCGCGGCGGGATCTTCCACACCTACGAGGACCACCGGCTGGCCACCGCCGCCGCCGTCCTCGGTCTGGCCGTCGAGGGTGTCCAGATCGAGAACGTGGCGACCACCGCCAAGACCCTGCCCGACTTCCCCGGCCTGTGGACCGGCATGCTCGACGCGACGACACCCTCGGCGCGGAGAGCCTGAGAGCCTGCCGCCATGCGCCGCTACGGCAAGCACACCGACGAGGACGACGTACGGGTCCGTCCCAACCGCAAGGGCAACCGCCCGCGCACCAACATCCGCCCCAAGCACGAGGACGCCGCCGAGGGCTTTGTGCTGACGATCGACCGCGGACGGCTCACCGTCCTGGTCGAGGACCGCACCATCATCGCCATGAAGGCCCGTGAACTGGGCCGCAAGGGTGTGGTGGTGGGCGACCGGGTCGCGGTCGTCGGCGATCTGTCCGGCGACAAGGACACCCTGGCCCGGATCGTCCGGGTCGAGGAGCGGTCCTCGGTGCTGCGCCGGACCGCCGATGACGACGACCCGTACGAGCGGGTGGTGGTCGCCAACGCCGAGCAGCTGGCCATCGTCACCGCGCTCGCCGACCCCGAGCCCCGGCCGCGGCTGATCGACCGCTGTCTGGTGGCCGCCTTCGACGCGGGTCTGGAGCCACTGCTCGTCCTCACCAAGTCCGATCTGGCCCCGGCCGACACCCTGCTCGGGACGTACGAGGCGCTCGGCGTGCCCTATGTCGTCACCAATCGGGAGGAACTGACCGACGGCCAGGCCGCCGAGCGGGTACGGGAACGGCTCGCGGACCGGATCACGGTCTTTGTCGGCCACTCCGGCGTGGGCAAGACAACCCTGGTCAACGCGCTGGTGCCGGACCGTAAACGGGCCACCGGCCGGGTGAACGCGGTCACCGGCCGCGGCCGCCACACCACCACCTCGGCGCTCGCCCTCCCCCTGCCGGACGACAAGGGATGGGTGATCGACACCCCGGGGGTGCGCTCCTTCGGACTGCACCATGTGGATCCGGCGCGGGTCATCCACGCCTTCCCGGACCTCGAGCCGGGCACGGCGGACTGTCCGCGCGCGTGCAGCCATGACGAGCCGGACTGCGCGCTGGACCAGTGGGTGGCCGACGGCCACGCCGGCCCCGCCCGGCTGTACTCGCTGCGGCGGCTGCTCGCCACCCGGGAGCGGCGCGAGGGGGACTGACCCGGGCCCCCGGCCACGTTTGCCACCCACGACGGGAGGTAAATGGATAATCGCATCGAGGCAGGCGCCCTCCGGCGAAAGCGGCCGTCAGCGGTACGGGAGGAATCTGTATGGCGTGGCTGCTGGTCGTGGTCGCCGGGCTCCTCGAGACCGGGTTCGCCGTCTGCCTCAAGCTCTCGCACGGCTTCACCCGCATCTGGCCCACGATCGCCTTCTGCGTGTTCGCCCTGGGCAGCTTCGGGCTGCTGACACTGTCGCTGAAAAAGCTGGACGTGGGACCGGCGTACGCGGTGTGGACGGGGATCGGGGCGGCCGGCACCGCGATCTACGGCATGGTCTTCCTCGGCGATCTGGTCTCCACCCTCAAGATCGTCTCCATCACTCTGGTGATCGTCGGAGTGATGGGGCTCCAGCTCTCCGGCTCGGGTCACTGAGCGGCGCCGAGGCCAGCGCGCCACGCACCACCGTCGCCACGTCCGCCGCCGGGGCGGGGGCGACCACATAGGCCAGTGCCAGCCGCGCGGCCGTGTCGCAGGCGCGGACCAGCTCCCCCGGCCCGCCCCGCGGCCACTGATCCGCCAGCAGCCGCACCGACCGCTCCCGCACCTGGACCAGCAGCTCGACCGGCGAGGGCAGCGGCGGCATGGTCTCCGCCCGCTCCGCGGCCCGGGGCCGCAGGGAGCGCGACGGCCGCGAGGGCGCCGGGTCGAGCCGTAAGGGTGTGGGCAGCCGGTCTTCCCAGCAGCCCGTGAGCACCGCCCGGACCAGCGGATTCTCGGTCGCGGCACGGACCGTCCAGACTGCCGCGGCGGCCAGCCGCTCCCCGGGGTCCGCGGGGCCGGGCGGCTGGGTGAGGGCCTGTTCCACCCCGCTCAGATACGCGTCCGCCTCGCGCCGTACCAGGGCGCGGGCCAGTCCGTCCTTGCCGCCGAACTCGTTGTAGAGGGTCTGCCGCGAGACCCCGGCCGCGGTGGCCACATCGACCATCCGGACCGCCGCCCAGGAGCCTCCCGCGAGCGCGGTGTAGGCCGCGTCCAACAAGGATTCGCGTGCTGCGGGCACCGCCACCTCCCCGGCCGGGTGCGGACAGAATTGACGGATCGCCAGACACTGTCAAGGGAACCCGTGTGCTCAGACGCACCGGGGCGCGCCCGCGCTCATGTGGATTCGGCTCATTCCCTGTCGATACTGTTCGGCCATGCCCGACTACCACGATGACCTGCGTCTCGGCCATGTCCTGGCCGACGCCGCCGATGCCACGACCATGGAGCGGTTCAAGGCCCTCGACCTCCAGGTCGAGACCAAACCCGACATGACCCCGGTGAGCGAGGCCGACAAGGCCGCCGAGGAGCTGATCCGCAGCCAGCTGCAACGTGCCCGGCCGCGCGACGCGGTGCTCGGCGAGGAGTTCGGCAGCGAGGGCAGCGGCCCCCGCCGCTGGGTGATCGACCCGATCGACGGCACCAAGAACTACGTCCGCGGAGTCCCGGTCTGGGCCACCCTGATCGCGCTGATGGAGCGCGGCGAGGGCGGCGACCGGCCGGTGGTCGGTGTGGTCTCGGCTCCGGCGCTGGGCCGCCGCTGGTGGGCCGCCGAGGGGCTCGGGGCGTACACCGGACGGAGTCTGTCGTCCGCCAGTCGGCTGCGGGTCTCCCAGGTGTCCCGGCTCGCCGACGCCTCGTTCGCGTACTCCTCGCTCAGCGGCTGGGAGGAGCGCGGGAAGCTGGACGGCTTCCTGGAGTTGACCCGTGCCTGCTGGCGCACCCGCGGCTACGGCGACTTCTGGCCGTACATGATGGTCGCCGAGGGTTCGGTGGACATCTGCGCCGAGCCGGAGCTGTCGCTGTGGGACATGGCGGCGAACGCGGTGATCGTCCAGGAGGCGGGCGGCCGCTTCACCGGTCTGGACGGGGTGCCGGGGCCGAACAGCGGTGACGCGGCGGCGTCCAACGGACTGCTCCACGGACCGCTGCTGGATCACCTCCGGTCCTGACCTCCGGGGGCGCTCGGAGCTCGCTCGGGGCTCACTCGGGCCCTCAACCGGCGCGCACGAGCCAGGAAGTGGCAGTTCCGCTTCCGCGCGCCCTTGTTGAGTCCGCCACGGCATGTGAACATGAGAATCCAGGACCTTGTGAATTTGTGAATCCGTTCTCTAACGGATTCACCAAGGAGGTGGCTCCATCCATGCCCATGTACGTCCGTGACGCCATGAGCTCGGTGGTCCTCACCATCGGCCCCGCGCATACGCTCCGCCAGGCCGCCCGGCTGATGTCGGCCCGCCGGGTCGGATCGGCCGTCGTGCTCGACCCCGACACCAGCGGACTCGGCATTCTCACCGAGCGCGACATCCTCAACTCCCTGGGCGAGGGCCAGGATCCGGACCTCGAGACCGCGCACTCCCACACCACCGCCGACGTCGTCTTCGCCGCCCCCGGGTGGACGCTGGACGAGGCCGCCCGCTCGATGGCGCACGGCGGTTTCCGCCATCTCATCGTGCTCGAGGCGGGCGACCCCGTCGGAGTGGTCTCGGTGCGCGACATCATCCGCTGCTGGGCCCCGGCCCAGCAGCCCGCGATGGCCTGAGGCACCCGGCCCGAACACACCGGCCCGAGGCACGCGGAGAGGCCGGAGCCCACTGGCGTCCGGCCTCTCCGGTTCGGTACGGCAAGCGCCCCTCAGCCGCGCTGGGCCTGGACCGCGGCCTCCAGCCGCTTGCCGTAGTCGGCATCCGCCATGCGGAAGTTCTCGATCGCCCGCCGCGCGATGTCATCGCGCGACACCTGCGCGATGAAGCCCGCCAGGTTGGCGATCAGACGCTCCTTCTCCTCGTCCGACATCAGCCGGTAGAGGTTGCCCGCCTGGACGAAGTCGTCGTCCTCGGCGTGCGAGGGAGCCACGTGGTCACCGGTGTGGCCGGAGACCGCGACGGGCTGCCACAGCGGCCGGCCGGTCTGCGCCGGACCGCCGAAGCTGTTCGGCTCGTAGTTCCTGGCGCCCGCGTGACGGCCGTCGTAGAGGAAGCCGTCCCGGCCGTGGGTGCGCGCCTCGGTGGCGTGCGGCCGGTTCACCGGCAGGTGGTCGGCGTTGATGCCGACGCGGTAGCGGTGGGCGTCGCCGTAGGCGAACAGCCGCCCCTGGAGCATCTTGTCCGGGGACGGGCCGATACCCGGCACCAGATGGGCCGGCGAGAAGATCGACTGCTCGACCTCGGCGAAGACGTTCCGCGGGTTGCGGTTGAGTTCGAGCTTTCCGATCTCGATCGGCGGGTAGTCCTCGTGCGGCCAGACCTTGGTCAGGTCGAACGGGTTGAAGCGGTAGCCCGCCGCGTCCGCCGCGGGCATGATCTGCACCTGGACGGTCCAGCTCGGGAAGTCCCCGCGCTCGATGGCCTCGCGCAGATCGCGCTGGTGGCTGTCGGGGTCCTTGCCCGCGACCACCTCGGCCTCTTCCGAGGTGAGGTTCTTGATGCCCTGGTCGGTCTTGAAGTGGTACTTGACCCAGAAGACCTCACCGGCGTCGTTGTTCCACTGGAAGGTGTGCGAGCCGTAGCCGTTCATGTGGCGGTACGAGGCGGGGATGCCGCGGTCGCCGAACAGCCAGGTCACCTGGTGGGTGGACTCGGGCGACAGACCCCAGAAGTCCCAGACGTTGTCCGCCTCCTGGGAGCCGGTGTACGGATCGCGCTTCTGGGTGTGGATGAAGTCGGGGAACTTGATGGCGTCCTTGATGAAGAACACCGGGGTGTTGTTTCCGACGAGGTCGTAGTTGCCCTCCTCGGTGTAGAACTTCAGCGCGAAACCGCGCGGGTCGCGCACCGCGTCCGCCGAGCCGAGGCTGCCCGCCACCGTGGAGAAGCGCAGGAACGTCTCGGTCTGCTTGCCGACCTCGGAGAGGAACGCCGCGCGGGTGTAACGCGTCACATCCGCGGTCACCGTGAAGGTGCCGTAGGCACCAGCCCCGCGCGCGTGGACGACCCGCTCCGGGATGCGCTCGCGGTTGAAGTGGGCCAGCTTCTCGATCAGGTGCTGGTCCTGGATCAGACCCGGACCGCCGGCCCCCGCCGTCTCGCTGTTCTGGTTGTCCGCCACCGGAGCGCCGGACTCCGTGGTCAGCGGTTCGCTGATGTTGCCCTGGACCGTCACGTGCGCCTCCCGCGAATTCGTGTGGTGACCCTCGGTCTGGAGTGAGCACCACCCTACATTGGACTTTGTCTAAGTCAAGAACGCATGGAGACTGATAACAGATCTGGCCATGGACTCACCCGCTGCTACCCTTGTCCTTATCTGACTGATAGGTGAACGGCATGAGTGACCTGCTGGAACGGCTCCGAGGACGCGGCTGGCGACTGACCGCGCAGCGACGTGTCGTCGCCGAGGTGCTCGACGGGGACCATGTGCACTACACCGCCGACGAGGTTCATGCGCTGGCGACCGGCCGCCTGCCCGAGATCTCGCGCGCCACGGTGTACAACACCCTCGGCGAGCTCGTCTCGCTCGGCGAGGTGATCGAGGTCAGCACCGACGGCCGGGCCAAGCGCTACGACCCGAACGCCCACCACGCCCACCAGCACCTGGTGTGTGCGCGGTGCGGCACGATCCGTGATGTCCACCCCACCGGCGACCCACTGGCCGACCTGCCCGCGCGGGAGCGCTTCGGCTTCGCGGTCTCCGAGGCCGAGGTGACCTACCGCGGGCTCTGCCCCGACTGCGCGGCCGCCTGACGCCCCGGGGGCGCCCCGGGCATCGCGGACACCCCCGAGCCAGGCCCTGAAATGACGAAGGGCCCGGATCCTGAGGATCCGGGCCCTTCGTTCTCGTAGCGGGGACAGGATTTGAACCTGCGACCTCTGGGTTATGAGCCCAGCGAGCTACCGAGCTGCTCCACCCCGCGTCGGTGTGGACCAACCTTAACCCGCGGCCGACTCCCGGAGCAAACCGGTTACCCGGGCGCCACCCGCACGCAACGGGATGGCCCCGGACCTGCCCTACGGCGCAGGCGGGCTCCCGCCTACGCCGTGAGCTCCTGTTGCAGCGCGTCCCGCAGCCGGGCCGCCCGCTCGGCGACCTCCGCGGGCCCCAGCTCGACCGCCCGCGCACACCACCGCTGCCCCTCGGACAGCGCACCGCGACGGGCCGCCAGCAGCGCCAGCCGCAGCGCGGCGCGGCCGTGTCCGGCCCCGGCCGCGCGCGTCCACCACAGGGCGGCCTCCGGCTCGCTGCCCTCGCGGGCCAGCAGCAGCCCCAGGTTGAACGCGCCGTTGCTGCTGCCCGCCTCGGCGGCCATCCGGTACCAGCGCGCGGCCTCGACCACATCGCCCCGGGCGGCGGCGAGCATGCCCACCCGGACCTGGGCGCGGCGGTGGCCCTGGCGCGCCGCCCGCTCGTACCACTCCTCGTACTCGGGGACGGTGCCGTCGTCGGCCGCCGGGGCCGGGAACCGCGTCCCGGACGAGGTGCCCAGAGCGGTGCCGGTGGCCGTGGGGTCACCGCCGACCGCCGAGCGGTCGAGCAGCGCGGCCAGCTGGAAGGCGGCCTCGGCGCTGCCGCCGCCCGCGGCGCAACGCAGATGGCGCTCGGCGGCCTGGCCGTCGCCGTCCCGCAGCAGCGCGACGCCGACCTGGAGCGCCGCCTCGGTGTGCCCGGCCGCGGCGGCCCGCTCGTACCACTGCCGGGCCGCGTGCTCCTCGTCCCGGCCCGTGTGGAGGATGCCCAGGTTGAACGCGGCGTCCACGCTGCCCGACTCGGCCGCCTTGGAGAACCACGGCTCGGCGCCCGCCGCGTCGCCCCGTTGCAGCAGCAGGACGGCGACCGCGTTGGCGGCCTCGCGGTGCCCGGCGTAGGCGGCGCGGCGGTACCACTGCTCGGCCTGGGCGGTGCGGCCCTGCTCCGCGCAGAGCAGACCGAGGTTGTACGCGCCGTTGATGTCGCCCCCGTCGAGGGCGGCGCGGTACCAGCGCTCGGCGGTCTGGGTCTCCCCGCGGTCGGCGTGCAGCGCGCCGAGGGCGTTCGCCGCGTTGCCGTCGCCGTCCTGTGCGGCGCGGTGCCACCAGACGGCGGCGCTGTCGGTGTCACCCGCGTCCCGCAGCAGGAAGCCCAGCGCACAGGCGGCACGGGCCTCGCCGTCCTTGGCCGCCGTCAGATACCAGCGCCCGGCCTCCTGGGCCTCACCGCGCTTCTCCAGCAGCGTGCCCAGGTGCAGGGCGGCGCGCCGGTGGCCGCGCGCGGCGGCCTGCCGGTACCACTGCTCGGCCTCCTCCGGTTCGGCCTCGGCGCCGCCCCGGCGCGGCTCGCCCTCGGCCGCCGCCTCGTCCTGGTGGTGGTCGAGGATGCGGGCGAGCCGGTAGGCGGCCTCGCGGTGGCCGCGCTCGGCGGCCGTGCGGAACCAGCGCTCGGCGCCGATGTCGCTGCGGTGCTCGAGCAGATCGGCGAGGGCGTACGCGCCCAGCGTGTGGCCGGACTCGGCGGACTGGCGCAGCCAGTACTCGGCGGCGGGCTCATCGCCCCGCTCGCGGTGGTGGCGGCCCAGGGCGTGGGCGGCCGCCGCCGATCCGGCGACGGCGGCGATCCGCCACCAGCCGGCCGCCTCGTCGGCGTAGCCGCGCTGGTGGAGGAGGACGCCGAGATTGTTGGCAGCCGCGCGGTCGCCCTCGGCGGTGGCACCCCGCAGATACGGCTCGGCGCCGTCGAGATCGCCACGGCGCAGCAGCAGCGCACCCAGTGCGCTCATCGCGGCGGTGTCGCCCGCTTCGGCGGCGCGGCGGTGCCGGGTCTCTTCCTCGGCATCGTCATGCGTGTGCGCAAAACGCCCTGTCTCCAACAGACTGACCCTGTCCCCCATATATCCCATCGTGACATCACTCGTATCCGGCGTACACCTGGTATACCGCAGCCGAGGAGGTCACTTCAGCGTTTTGTCGACTTGCCCACAGAGAGACAACCCAAACGCTTGTATCCGTGTTCCCCGAGTGGACACTCACCGAACACACAACAAGGCCCGGATCCTTGCGGATCCGGGCCTCGTGTGTCAGTAGCGGGGACAGGATTTGAACCTGCGACCTCTGGGTTATGAGCCCAGCGAGCTACCGAGCTGCTCCACCCCGCGCCGTTGTGCGGCTACCGTATCACGGCGCGGGGATCGGCCGCTCCTCCGTTCTCCCAGGTCGGCGCGGGTCAGCCGCCCTTGCTCCCGGCGCTCTGGCTCTTCGGCTCGTTCTGCTTCCCGTCGTCCGGCTGCTGGTTCTTCCCGGCCTTCTCCTGGGCCTTGGCGGCCCGGTCCAGCGCGTCCTTCAGATCGTCCTGGGCCCGGCCGTAGGCCTCCCAGTCCTGCGGCGACTCCTGGAGCGCCTTCTGACCGGCTTCCCACGCCTTGTCGGCGTCCTTCAGGGCCTGCTGGAGCGTCGGGTTGGAGCTCGACGGCGGCTTCTCCCCGCCGTCGTCACCGGAGGGCGGTTTCTCACCGCCGTCGCCGGACGACGCTCCGAACACCGCGTCCAGCGCCTCGCCCAGACTGTCCTTGAAGACGGGCTCCTTGCCGTTGTACGAGACGCCCACCTTCTTCAGCAGCGGGTAGTTGGCGCTGCCGCCCCGGGCGTACACCGGCTCGATGTACAGGAAGCCGCCGTTGAGCGGGACCGTGAGCAGATTGCCGTACTCGATGTCGGAGTCGGTGCCCCGCAGGTTACGGACGAACTCGGCCACTTCCGCACGCCCGTTGAGCTTGCTCTGCACCTGTTGCGGCCCCGGCACATCGCTGGTGACCTTCAGCAGTCTTATCGTGCCGTAGTCCTTGCTGTTGGCATCGGCGTCGACCGACATGAAGGCACCGAGGTTGGGCCGGCCGCTGGGCGTGAAGGTGGTGGTCAGCGAGAACGTCTGGTTCTGCTGACCGGGCATCTTCATGCTCAGGTAGTACGGCGGAACCGCGTTGCCCTCCTCGCGCTGGGTCGGGTCGTCCGGGACCTGCCAGGCGTCACTGCCGCTGTAGAACTGCTTGGGGTCGGTGACGTGATAGCGGGTCAGCAGCTCGCGCTGGACCTTGAACAGGTCCTGCGGATACCGCAGATGCTCCATCAGCTCGCCGCTGATCTCGCTCTTCGGCTTGACCGTGCCCGGGAACGCCTTCTCCCAGGTCTTGAGCACCGGGTCCTTGCTGTCCCACTCGTAGAGGTCGACCGAGCCGTCGTAGGCGTCGACGGTCGCCTTCACCGAGTTCCGGATGTAGTTGACCTTGTTCTGCTGGGCGACCACCGAGCGGTCGCCGTCGCTCAGCGAGTCGGCCGTGCTGTCACCCAGAGTCGTGCGCGAGGCGTACGGATAGCCGTTGGTCGTGGTGTAGGCGTCCACTATCCACTTGATCCGGCCGTTGACCACCGCCGGATAGGCGTCACCGTCGATGGTGAGCCAGGGCGCGACCTTCTCGACGCGCTCCTTGGGCGTGCGGTTGTACAGGATCCGCGAGCCCTCGCCGATGGCTCCCGAGTACAGGATCTGCGGCTCGCCGAACGCCACCGCGTAGGCCGCGCGGTTGACCGGGTTGGAGAGACTCACCCCGCTCTTGCCGCGGTAGCTGGTGGTCTTCTCGCCGTCGTCCTCGTAGTCGAGCTCCTTCTGGGGCCCGCCGACGATCGAGTACTGGTCGGTCTTCTCGCCGTAGTAGACCTGCTGGCGATAGGTGGGGAGCCGACCCTTGGTCGGCAGTCCGGCCTCGGTGAACGCCGGGGCGCCCTCCTGGTCCGCCTGGGGGTCGGGGTTGGTGCCCTTGGCCGCCACCACACCGTAGCCATGGGTGTAGGTGAAGTGGTCGTTGATCCAGTTCCGCTTGGGGATGCCGTCGAGGTTGAGCTCGCGCACACCCACGACGGTGTCCTGGTCCTTGCCGTCGGGACCCTTGTAGCGGTCGACGTCCAGGGTGGAGGGGAACTGGTAGTACTTGCGCTTCTGTTCCAGCTGCTGGAACGTCGGCGAGACGACGCTCGGGTCGATCAGCCGGTAGCTGGCGGTGGAGTCCGCGACCTGCCGCAGCTTGGCGCCCTTCGCGCCGCCCTTGTCGTCGGTCTTCCCCGAGTAGTCCGCCACCTCGGAGTCACCGATGCCGTATGCCTTGCGCGTGGCGTCGATGTTCTTCTTGATGTACGGCGCTTCCTTGGCCTGCTCGTTCGGCTGGACCTGGAACTTCTGCACGATCGCCGGGTAGAGCCCGCCGATCAGGACCGCCGAGAGCACCATCAGCCCGAAGCCGATCACCGGAAGCTGCCAGGTGCGCCGCCACAGGGTGGCGAAGAAAAGCACCGCGCAGATGGCCGCGATGCAGAACAGGATGGTCTTGGCGGGCAAATACGCCTGGGCGTCGACATAGCGCAGCCCGGTCCAGTTGTCCGTCGCCTTGAAGTCGCTGGACTTCACCGCCAGGGCGTACCGGTCCAGCCAGTACGCGACGGCCTTGAGGGCGACGAACACCCCCATCAGCACCGAGAGATGGCCGGTGGCCGCACCTGTCGCGCGGGCGCCCGGGCTGGTGATCCGCAGGCCCCCGTAGAGGTAGTGCACCACGGCGGCGGCGATCAGGGAGAGCACCGTGGCCGCGAAGCCGAAGCTCAGCAGAAAGCGGTACCAGGGCAGATCGAAGGCGTAGAACGCGACGTCCTTGTGGAACTGCGGGTCCTTCTGACCGAACGGCACCCCATTGACCCACAGCAGCCAGATCCGCCACTGACCGGCCGCCGAGGCGCCCGCGATCAGACCGACCAGCGCGGTGACCGCCAGCAGCACCCACTTCTTGAACGGGGCGATGCCCATCCGGTAGCGGTCGAGGCTCTGCTGCTCCAGGGACATCGCGCTGAGCGGCGGCCGCAGCCGGTGCGCCAGCCAGATGTTGAGCCCCACGGCCACGGCCATCAGCACGCCGAAGACGGCGAACAGCCCGATCTTGGTCTTCAGTGTGGTGCTGAAGACGGAGGAGTAATGAAGCGAGCGATACCAGAGCCAATCCGTCCAAAACCCGGCAAACATGACAAAGAGCATGGCCAGCACGGCCAGTACGCCCAGGGTCATGAGCAGGGTCCGGACACGCCGGGACGGTCGGCCGACTCTGATCCGCGGTCCCGTCGGGCCCCCGCCGCGGTCCGGCATCTGGAAAGCCAAGGTGCGCACCTCGAAGTTCGCTGTCGGTATGTACGGGCCCGGATACAGGAGGGCCCACCTGATGCAACTTACTCAGGCTTTACTCAGTTCCCGTTTCCGGGTCCGATCAGGGCACGATATGCACCATGTCCAACGCAACCCCCGGAAGCGCCCCGATGGCCGCCAATCCGCTGACCCGAGCCGTCCTCGAGATCGACGAGTACGCCTCCGGGCTCGGCTGGGACCAGCCCGCCCGGCTCTTCGCCCTCGTCGACACCGCCCGGCTACGCACCCAGGAGCCCGGCCTGGCCGCCCAGCTCGGCCTTGACGAGCAGGGTGGGGAGACCACCTCGCTCACCCCCATCGAGCAGGACGAACTGCCCGCGCAGACCCCGCTCGACGAGTTCCTCGCCACCATCGCCTGGCCCGACGCGGTGATCGGCTGCGCCATGACCGTGGAGCGGCTGATGCTGCCGCCGTCCGCCGAGAACGCCGTCCCGGAGGGCATGAACGAAGCTCAGCTGGCCTCGTGGGTCGCCGGTCACCCGGACCGCCAGGAGGTCCGGATGACGGTCGCGGTACTGCGGGACGGGGAGCGCGAGTCGGCCGTACGGCTGCGCGAGAAGGACTCCCCCACCGAGGTGCTGACCGGCGCCGGTCTGGTGCCGGGACTCGCGGAGGCGCTGAGCGCCACCTTCGCCACCGACTGAGGGGACCCGCCCGGCGCCGGGGCGGCGCCCGCGGAGCGCCGTCTCAGCTCGCTCCCGGCGCGCTCCGGCCCGGTCCGGCCGCCGTCAGCTCGTCGTGCACGCCGGCAGACCGGCGGTGTCGCCCTGGCGGATCTTCTTCAGGGCCTTCAGCGCGTCATCGATGGTGTGCACCTTCACCAGCCGCAGACCGCCGGGGACGTCCTTGGCCGCGGCCGCGCAGTTCTCCTTGGGCGTGAGGAAGTAGCGCGCTCCGGCCTCGCGGGCGCCGATGGTCTTCATCTGGATCCCGCCGATGGGGCCGACCACGCCCTTCTCGTCGATGGTGCCGGTGCCCGCGATGAACTTCCCGCCGGTCAGATCGCCGGGCGAGAGCCGGTCCACGATGCCCAGCGCGAACATCAGACCCGCGCTCGGCCCGCCCACGTCTGCCAGCTTGATGTCGATCCGGAACGGGAAGGTGTAGTCGTTCCCGGCCGTGATGCCCACGATGGCCCGGCCGCCCTTGGCCTTCGTGGTGGTCACGGTGACGCGCTTCTCACCGGAGGGCTTCTCGCCGCGCTTCTCCGCCGCGGCGACCGCCTTGGCCGGAATCACCGAGAAGACGACCTTCTGACCGGGCTTGTGCTTGGTGACCAGCTTGGCGATGTCCTCGGGGCCGCGCACCGCGGTGCCGTCCACCGACTTGATCACATCGCCCGCGTGCAGCCTGCCCTGGGCGGGGCTGCCCTTGCCGACGGTGCCGACGATCACCTGCGAGGAGACGGGCTTCTTCAGCGCCCTGAGGGCGGCGACCTTGGCGGCCTCCTGGGACTGGGTGAACTCCTCGGCGTTCTGCTGGTTCACCTCGTCCGGCGTCTTGTCGTCCGGGTAGAGGGTGTCGTGCGGGACCACCACGTCGTCGTGGGCCAGCCAGCCGTACACGGCCTCCACGAGGTTCATCTTGTACTCGGAGCCGGTCACGCGGACGGTGGTCATATTGAGGTGGCCGCCGGTGGTCTCACAGCCCTTGTGGCCGGAGATCTGCAACACGCACTCGCCTTTGTGCTCACCCAGGGTGTTGTACGTGGGTCCCGGTGACATCTCCGCGTAGGGCACCGGGAGCAGCAGACCGGTGCACATCAGCGCGATCAGCATCAGGAGGGAGGCGAGCATCGTCGCGGTGCGGCGTGGCATGGAACGACAGTACGGGACGCGTGCGTCCGTCCACCCCTGGGGCCGTCCGTACGAGTGCGGCTTCAGGCGGCGTCCGAATGGGAGTGCTGCCGCTCCATGGCTTCGCGGAACCTCGCGTACCCGGCCAGTTCTTCGACGTCTCCCCCGCTTGTCCGCTTCGCGGCGCGAGCGGCTATGCCGGCGTATATCGCCGCGGCTATCGCCGCGAGTACCGGAATGAGCAACCAGAGCAGCACGCCCACAGCGGCCTCCCGTCCCCTCGTAAGACCCGCGACCGGAACCGCGACTGACAGATGAGCAGATTAATCCTCCGCTCCGTCAACGCTCGGGGCAGGGTGGGGGTTACGCAAGTGGAGTACACCCTTCCGTGTCCATCGCGCATCAGAGACGCGTGTGCCCGCTCGTGCGCCCCTCATGCCCTGCCGGGACACCCCCGCGGCACCGCGTTCGGATCCGTGGGGTCACTCGGCCCCGACCCACTCCTCGGTGCCGTCCGCGAAGGTCTGGTGCTTCCAGATCGGGACCTCGCTCTTGAGGTCGTCGATCAGACGGCGGCAGGCGGCGAACGCCTCCGCGCGATGGGGGCAGGAGACGGCCACGACCACGGCCAGATCACCGATCACGAGATCGCCGACCCGGTGCACGGCGGCCAGCGCGCGCACCGGGAAGTCGGCCACGACCTTCTCGGCCACGCGGCGCAGCTCGGCCTCGGCGGTCGGATGGGCGGAGTAGCCCAGGGCACCGACCTCCGCACCTCCGTCGTGGTTGCGCACGGTGCCCACGAAGAGGGCCGTGCCGCCCGCGGCGGCGTCGCCGACGGCCCCGAACACCTCGTCCACCGACAGCGGGGTGTCACGGACGGCGAGCAGACGGATGGGGTCGGCGGCCGCGCATTCGCCGGGGTGATCGTACGTAGGTGCCATGCCGTCCATCGTGCCGCACCGTCCCGTCGCCACGGAATGCCGGATAGCGGAAAGCGTTTTCCGAACGCGCCCTCTGAGCATGCCGGGCTCGTCGGACTCGCTCATGCGCCTCCGGTCAGGCCCGGCGGCGCGCCTTGCGGGCGCGGCGCACGATCGCGGCGGTACCCACCAGGGCCACGGTCGCGCCCGCGGCGCCGAGCGTCGTGGCGTCCTTGCGGCCCAGCCGCCGCCCGGCGACCGTATGGCGTCCGGCGACCTCCTCCAGCAGCTCGGCGAGGACCTCCTCGTTGGTCCACCGCGGCCGCCAGCCCGCCGCGTGCAGCCTGCTGCCGCTGACCGCCCAGGGGTGCATGGTGTACGCGAGATCACCGGCCGGGGACGGGGTCAGGCCCAGCCGGTGGAGCCGGGAGGCGGCGCCCAGGGCGACCGCCGACGGCAGCTCCATGCGCCGGATGCCGGACAGCTCCTCGACCTCCTCCTGCTCCAGCCAGCCGTCGCAGCCGACCGCGAGTTCGCCCTCGACCTTCTCCAGGGCGGCGTACTCCAGCGCGCTGACCAGGTCCTCCACATGACAGAACTGCCAGGTCGGGCGGGATCCGGCGACCACCAGCAGCCGTGGCGACTCGAAGTAGCGGGTCAGCGCGGTGTCCGTGCCACCGACCAGGATCGCGGGGCGCACCACGGTGACGTTCAGCCCCGGGTGCGCCCGGGGCGCGCGCTCCCCGAGCCGTTCGATCTCCAGCAGGTCGCCGACGCCGGTGGCCTCGGCGGTGGCGCGCAGTTCCGCGTCCTCGGCCAGCGGTACGTCGTTGTCGGCCAGGGCCCCGTAGACCATCGCGGAGGTGCACAGCACCACCCGGTGCACCCCGGCGGCCGCGGCGGCCGTCAGCACGGTCTGGGTGCCCCGCACGTTGTACGCGGTGCGGGCGGCGGAGTCGGTGCCCAGATCGAGGTCGACCGCGAGGTGGACCACGACATCCGCGCCGCGCAGTTTGTCGGCGATGGCCGGATCGCGGACGTCCAGCACATGCCAGTGCGCCTCGCTCACCTCTCCGCGGCGCTCGTCGATGGCGAGCACCTGCTTGATCTCGTCGGACTCCGTGAGCCGCTGCGTGAGCAGGGCGCCGGGGCCCGACGCGGCTCCGGTGACCGCCACGACGGGGCGTCGTGCGGTACGGGCCGTATCGTTTCGCGCAGCGCGAACTTCTCGGTCTGGGGAACTCACCGGGCGTCTCCAGTGGTTGTCTTCAGTACGCAGCGCGGTCACGCGTACGTACCAGGTGACGTCCATCCTGCCGCAGGGCGGCGATCAGCGAAGCACCGAGCCCGCAAACCGGCGAGGTGTCTAGGCTGGGTGGTGATGTCGGGCATCCGCCGCCGGCCCGGGGCCGGTGGCCCAACGAGCCGAGGAAACCCGTGAGTGACACCCCATTCGGATTCGGCCTTCCGCCGGAGGAGCCGGAGGACGGCGACGACGGCAAGAAGAAGGGCGGCCAGGGCGGCGATCAGGGCCCCGCGAATCCCTTCGGGTTCGGCGGCGGCACGGGCGGAGCGGGCGGCGCGGAGAATCCGTTCGCCGCGATGTTCGGCTCGCTGAACCCCAATGACCTGGGCGCCGCCTTCCAGCAGCTCGGGCAGATGCTCTCCTACGAGGGCGGCCCGGTGAACTGGGACATGGCCAAGGACATCGCGCGGCAGACTGTCGCCCGCGGCACCGCCGACGGCACCAAGGACGAGAGTGTGGGCCCGGCCGACCGCGAGGCGGTCCAGGAGGCGGTGCGGCTGGCCGACCTGTGGCTGGACGGCGTCACCTCGCTGCCCTCGGGCTCCGGCACCGCCGTGGCGTGGAGCCGCGCGGAGTGGGTCGAGGCGACCCTTCCAGTTTGGCGCGATCTTGTCGATCCGGTCGCCGAGCGGGTCGGCGCCGCGATGGGCGATGTGCTCCCCGAGGAGATGCAGGCCATGGCCGGCCCGCTGCTGGGGATGATGCGCTCCATGGGCGGCGCCATGTTCGGCACCCAGATCGGCCAGGCGCTGGGCGTGCTGGCCGGTGAGGTGGTCGGCTCGACCGACGTCGGGCTGCCGCTCGGCCCGGCGGGCAAGGCCGCGCTCCTCCCGGTGAACATCGCGGCGCTCGGCTCCGGCCTCGGCGTCCCAAAGGAGGAAGTGCGGCTCTACCTGGCCCTGCGCGAGGCTGCCCATCAGCGGCTGTTCTCGCATGTGCCGTGGCTGCGCTCGCATCTGTTCGGTGCCGTCGAGGGCTACGCCCGCGGCATCAAGGTCGACACCGCCAAGCTGGAGGACGCGGTCGGCCAGCTCGACCCGACCCACCCCGAGCAGCTCCAGGAGGCGCTCCAGCAGGGCATGTTCCAGCCGGAGGACACCCCCGAGCAGAAGGCCGCCCTGGCCCGTCTGGAGACGGCTCTGGCGCTCGTGGAGGGCTGGGTGGACGCGGTGGTGCACGCCGCCGCCGCACCCCATCTGCCGTCGGCCGACGCGCTGCGCGAGACGCTGCGGCGGCGCCGGGCGAGCGGCGGGCCGGCCGAGCAGACCTTCGCCACCCTGATCGGTCTGGAGCTGCGCCCGCGCCGGCTGCGGGACGCCTCCCGGCTGTGGGCCTCGCTCACCGACGCCCGCGGTATGGAGGGGCGCGACGGGCTGTGGGAGCACCCCGACATGCTGCCGACCGCCCAGGACCTCGACGACCCCGACGGCTTCGTCCACCGCGAGCAGCTGGACTTCTCCGAGCTGGACAAGATGCTCGGCGAGGCGGCGGGCGGCGGCGAGCGGCCCGGCGGCGCGAGCGGTGACCGTGGTCCGGACGAGGGCCCTCAGGAGGGCCCGGACGAGCGACGGGACGACAGCGGCCGTTGAATCTCCACAAGGACGCGGCGCGGGTCCTCGAAGCGTGGTCCGCGCCGGACGCCGCCCAGGAGCGGCTGCGGCTGACCTACGGCGATCATCTGGCCACCCATCCCGACGGTATGTGGAAGGCGTGCCGGGACGGGCACATCACCGCGAGCACCCTGGTGATCGACCCGCCCCATGAGCGCGTACTCCTCACCCTGCACCGGAAGTTGCGGATGTGGCTGCAAATGGGCGGCCATTGCGAACCGCAGGACGCCACCCTGGCGGACGCGGCGCTGCGCGAGGCCACGGAGGAGTCCGGGATCGCCGGGCTGACACTGCTGCCGGGCGGGCCGGTGCGGCTGGACCGGCACCACACCCCGTGCGCCTGGCATCTGGACGTGCAGTACACGGCGCTGGCCCCGCCGGGCGCCACGGCGGCGATCAGCGATGAGTCGCTGGATCTGCGCTGGTTCGGCTACGACGAGGTGGCGGACGTGGCCGACGAGTCGGTGCGCCGGCTGGTGGACCGCGCCCGCGCGCTGGTCTGACCCCCGGGCGTACGACGACGGCATACGAGACGAAGGCGGCATACGAGAAAGCGGCCGCGGACCCGAGTGTCCGCGGCCGCTTCGTCGTCGGTGACCGCCGTCAGTTGCTGAAGATGTTGCCCTGATTCTGTCCCCGAGCGCCCTGCTGGCCCATCCCGAACTGGGCGGCCACACCGCCGCCGACCACCGCGTTCTGCGGCGGCAGCAGCTCGCTGGGCTGGACGAGGGCGTAACCCTGGCCGAGGAAGCTGAGCTCCCAGCCCTCCCCCGTGTTGCCGCGCCGCCGCCACACCCCCGAGGAGTGCGTCTGCGCCTGCATCTGGACGCGCAGCGAACTGGACCAGGCGACGATGGCGTCCGCGTCGACATTGACATACTTGTCCGGCGTGACCTGGAGCATCAGCGGCTGGCCGGAGGTCATCAGCGCGACCTTGCCGCGCCCGGAGATGTTCAGGTTGTACTTGCCGGAGCCGGAGATCCCGTACTGGCTGTCGACCGCGATCGTCTCCCAGTGCAGGGTGGAGTCCAGCGCCAGGACATAGGCGCTGTCGACGGTCAGCCCCTCACCCTCGACGTCCACCACATGGACGTACTGGGCGAGGTTGGCGAGGTAGACCGTGCCCTGCCCGGAGCAGCGCATCAGGTCCAGGCCCTCACCGACGGCACGGGAGCGCCGCTGTCCCGGCGTCTGGTACTCGCCGTCGAACTCGATCAGCCCCTGGTAGGCGACCATGCTGCCCTTACGGGCGAGCACATCCTCATGGCCGCTCAGGGCGACCCGCAGCAGCTGCGGGTTCTGGAGCGCGTAGCGGTCCTGGGTCTGGGCCTCGGTGAAGGCGAAGAGCGGGCTCTGCATGGTGTCTCTCTCCCCCTCAGCCCCGTGCCCGGAGCCGGTCGGTGCTGTCCTCACTGGGCTGGACGACGACGAAGCCCTGTCCGGAGAAGCCGAGCTGGTACGCCTCGCCGCTGCCCCGGCCGATCAGGGAGGACGCCTTGAAGCTGCGCTTCCCCTTGACCTTGAGACCGGTGGACCAGGCGACGAGCGCGTCCGGGTCCACATAGGTCTCGTCCTCGCCGCGTCCGCAGTCGACGACGATGGGTGTGCCGCGGGAGGTCAGGGCGACCCAGCCGGTACCGGAGACGCCCACGTTGAACAGGCCCTGCCCGGCGAACTTGGCGATGCCCTTGACGCGTTCGACACCCCACTGGAGATGTGCGTCGAAGGCGAGCAGATTGGTGCCGTTGACCGAGAGCGAGTCGCCGCCCAGGTTGATGCAGACGACGTTGGCCCCGTAGTCGGCGAGGTAGAGCAGTCCGTCGCCGCTGCACCGCATGAGCGGTGCACCCTCGCCGGTCAGCCACTGGGAGGCCATCTGGCGCACGGCGGGCGGGTTCGGCTCGTACTGGACGAAGCCCTCGTAGGCCACCATCGAGCCGGTGCGGGCGAAGAGGTCCTGGCCGCTCTGCATGGCGACCTTGAGCATGCTGGCGCCGTGGTTCTCCATGCGGGCGGCGACCGGCGCGGGCGCGTAGCCCGTGATCAGTTGCTGGTCCATGACGGTTGCCTTCAGACCTCGTAGGGCTGGACGACGATGAAGTTGCCGGGCGCACCGCGGAATTGGAGGTTCACGGTCTCCCCGCTGTGGCCGGGGTAGGCGGCCCGACGCAGCCGCACCTGGCTGGAGATGATCACCTGCGAACCCGCGGACCACGCCACGATGGCGTTGCTGTCGGCGAACGTCGTCGGGGTGACCGGGAGGACGACCGGAGTGCCCTCGGTCTTCACGATGACGGTGCCGGTGCCCTGGAACTGCATGGTGAACAGCGCGCCGCCGGGAATGCCGTGGCCCTCGATCCGGCGGACCTCGTGCTGGAGCGACTCGTCGAAGGCGAGCACGCTCTCGGCGGAGACACAGATCGCGTCGCCCTGGAGCTCGATCGGGTGGAGCTCGGCCGCGTTCTCGGCGAGGAAGACCTGCCCCTGGCCGGTGCAGCGCATCAGCTGCATCTCCTGGCCGGTCGCGTTGCCGACGATCCGGCCGCGGAACCCGGCGCCCTTGTAGCTGAAGTCGACCTTGCCCTGGTAGAGCACCATGGTGCCCTGACGGGCCAGCACCGGCTGACCGCCGACGCCAAGGTCGACCCGCATCAGCCGCGGGTTCTGCGGGGTCCAGCGCGGCCCGGTGGGCGCCTCGCGGTACTGGGCCAGCGCGGCCTGCACACCCGGTGCGCCGCCCTGGCCCTGACCCTGCGGAACGCCCTGTGGAGCGCCCTGCGGCTGGCCGTACGGGCCCGGCTGGCCGGGGTACGGCTGCGCGGGAGGCTGGCCGTACGGGGCGGGCGCGTGCGGCGCCTGGCCGGGCGCCTGGCCGCCGAACTGCGGCTGCTGGCCGGGGAACTGTCCCGGCGGACCCGGCGGGGGCGCCTGGCCCGGAGGCGGTGTCTGGCCGGGCGGCGGCACCTGGCCGGGCGGCGCGATCGGCGCGGCGATGGTGGGCGCCCCGTGCATCTGCGGCGAAGCGGGCGCGGGCTGCGGCGGGGTGTGCTGTGCCGCGGGCGCGGGCTGCGGAGGAGTGTGCTGCGGCGGCGCCTGGGGCGCCGGCTGCGGGGGCATCGCCTGCGGCGGCATTCCCTGGGGCTGCGTTCCCTGGGGCGGTGTTCCCTGGGGTGCGCCGAAGGCGGGGGCGGGCTGCGGCTGCTGCGGGGCGGACGGACCACCGGCCGGGGGCGAGAAGCCCGGGGCCGCGGCCGCCTGGCCGGGAGGCGCGAAACCGGGCGCGCCGCCCTGGGCGGGCGCGGGTGCGGGCTCCTCTTCGGCGACCTCCCCGCCGAAGTTCTTGAGCAGCGCCTCGAGTCCGCCGTCGAAGCCCTGGCCGACGGCGGCGAACCGCCAGACGTCCTTCAGATAGAAGTCGCCCAGCATCACCGCGCGCTCGGTGCTGAACTCCGCGCCGGAGAAGGCGTACCGGGCCACCTCCTCGCCGCCCGCCACGATCCGGATGTAGCCGGGTCCGATCTGCGACATCTGGCCCGCGCCGTCGAGGGTCGCGGTGAAGGAGAGCTTGTGGATGGAGGACGGGATGGAGTCGAGGGTGACGCGGAACGACTCGGTGTCACCAGCCTGGGCACCGAGCTGCTGGATCGCTTCTTCAGGAGATTTGGGCTGGTTGAAGAAGATGAAGTAGCGGTCGTCCGACAGCCGCTCGTCCGCGTCGAGGCCGAAGCAGCTGATGTCGAACGTCAGGCCGGGCCCGGCGACCTGCACACCGATGTACAGATCCCTCCCGGCCGTCAGATCACTGATCTTGGCCTTGTGGCCGCGCTGGAATTCCCTGGCCATACGTAACGACCGTCCCCCATCCCGAAACCGGTGAGTGCATTGCGCGCCAGGCTAGCCGCTGCCGCCGACTATGAGCGACGCCGGGGAGGCGGGGTCCGGTTCCGTTGTGCTGATCATTCCCGGTTCCGGGTCCGGCCCGTTGCCGGCCCCCGGCGCGGACTGTTGGCGGATTCAGGTGCGTTCGTTGCCCGATCCGGACAGATGCGGCAGCCGTCCCGCGGCCACCACGCCCTCGAGGTAGCCGCGCGCCCGCTCGGTCCGCGGATAGGACTCCAGCAGCCGCCAGAAGCGCGGCCCGTGACCGGGCACCAGAAGGTGGGCCAGTTCGTGGAGGAGGACATAGTCCACGACGTACTCGGGCATGCCCTGGAGCCGGTGGGAGAGCCGGATGCTGCCCTCGGCCGGGGTGCACGAACCCCACCGGGTGTTCTGGTTGGTGACCCAGCGGACGGTGGCGGGCCGGGCCCGGCCGTCGAGGTACTGCTCGGACAGCCACTCGGCGCGGGCCGCCAGCTCGGCGTCGCCCAGCATCCTCTTGCTCTCCTGCGCCGCCAGCTTGTCGAGCATCACCGTCACCCAGCGCCGCTCCTCCGCCTCCGACATCCGGGCGGGGATGAGGACGACGGTGCGGTCGCCCTCGCGGTACGCGGAGACCGTCCTGCGCCGCCGGGTGCTCCGGCGGACCTCGACCGCGCTCGCGCCCGAGCCGCGGTCCTGCGGGCTCGGGGCGGTGCGCGGGGCTCCGGTGGCGCTGTGCGCGGGGGGCTCCCCAGCGAAGCGAGGGGAAGGGTCGGCGGGCACGCCCCGACGTTACCCGCTGGCGTGCGGGGAAGTCCCACCCCTCACCCGGTCCTCACCCGGTGGCGGAACGAACCACTCCAGCGTGTGCACGGCTTGTACGACTATTGCCGCCGCCTGTGGACAACGCTCGGCGTGGAGGGTGGCACCGGTCGCATGCTGGGGCAGTCCGAGGGCCGCGCACCGGCACGGCCCTCGGCGGATGAACGACGGACCGACGGGGGGACGACCATGCGTTGCGCACATCCGATGCTCAAGCCCGCACTGCGGCGCGGCTGGCGGAGCCGGGACACGGTGCAGTTCGGGGTGGCGCGGGCCCATGCGGTGGTGCTGGGCCCGCTGGACACCGCGACGGGCAGCTTTCTTGATCTGCTCGACGGCACCCGGGGGTTGCCCCTGCTGCGGCAGGAGGCCCAGACCCTCGGACTGCCGGAAGGGCGGGCCGACGCACTGGTGGAGCGACTGACGGCGGCCGGTCTGCTGGACGAGCCGAGGGACGGCGGGGAGCCGGCCGCGGCCCTGGACCGGCTGCGGCCGGACGCGGCGGCGCTGTCGGTGCTGCACCGGCAGCCGGGGGCGGCGGCCCGGCTGCTCGCCGCGCGGCGCGCCACCCGGGTGCAGGTGCGGGGTGCGGGGCGGGTCGGTGCGGCGGTCGCGGCCGCGCTGTCCGCCTCGGGCGTCGGGCTGGTCGACGTGGTGGACGGCGGCTGTGTCGAGCCCTGGGACGTGGCACCCGGCGGACTGTCGGCCGAGCAGATCGGAGAGCGGCGGGAGGTGGCCGCCCGGCGTCTGGTACGGCGCTGTGCGCCAGGGCCCCGGCCGCGGCGTCCCCCGGTCCCGTCGAGTGAACCGGGGCTGGCGCTGGTGGTGATCGCCCCGCGGGACGGCCTCGCCGCCTACGCCCCGGATCCGGCACCCGCCGAGCCGCTGTCAGCGGCGGGGATCCCCCATCTGTATGCCGGGGTGCTCGAGGCTACGGGGGTGGTGGGGCCTCTGGTGGTGCCGGGCTCCACCTCATGTGCGGGGTGTCTCGCGGCGGGCCGCGCGGAGCGGGAGCCCGCCTGGCCCCGGATGCTCGCGCAGTGGCGGTCCGGCCGCCGCCGGTCCGCGCCCGCCTGTGACACGGCGCTGGCCGTGATGGTCGCCGGGGTCGCGGCGGCGCAGGCGCTGGCGTTTCTCGACGGGCGGGCTTCCCCGGTCGCGGGCGCCCGCTGGGAGTTGGCGCTGCCCTCGCTCACCGGGGAGCTGCGGGCGGTCGAAGCGCAACCCGGGTGCGCGTGCGGAGCGGCCGCACGGCAGGATGCGGAATATGTCTCGGCCACAGAGGCACCGCACGCGACAATGTCCGGGTGACCGGCGTCCACGAGTGGGCGACGGGGGTCTGGGGGACCTCCCCCGGAATGGCTCAGCTGTAGTTGGAGGGGCGCATGTCAGATCTGCCGCGCAAGGCGATCACCCGAACCGCCAAACTCGCGGCGCTGCCTTTGGGATTCGCGGGGCGCGCCACATGGGGGCTCGGGAAGCGAATAGGGGGGCGACCGGCGGAGCGGGTCGCGCGTGAGGTCCAGCAGCGAACCGCCGAGCAGATGTTCAAGGTGCTCGGCGAGCTCAAGGGCGGGGCCATGAAGCTGGGGCAGGCGATGTCGGTCTTCGAATCGGCGCTTCCCGAGGAGATCGCCAGGCCGTACCGGGCAGCCCTGACCAAGCTCCAGGACGCGGCGCCGCCCATGCCCACGCACACCATCCACGCCCAGCTGGCGGAGCGGCTGGGGGCTGACTGGCGGGAGCTGTTCCAGGAGTTCGAGGACAAGCCCTCGGCCGCGGCCTCGATCGGCCAGGTGCACCGCGCGGTCTGGCACGACGGGCGTGCGGTGGCGGTCAAGGTGCAGTACCCGGGGGCGGGCGAGGCGCTGCTGTCGGACCTCAACCAACTGAGCCGGTTCGCCCGGGTGCTGGGGCCTCTGGTGCCGGGGCTCGACCTCAAGCCGCTGATCGCGGAGTTGCGGGACCGGGTGGCCGAGGAGCTGGACTACGAGCTGGAGGCCGAGTCCCAGCGGGCCCATGCCGCCGAGTACACGGAGGACTCGGAGATCGTGGTGCCCGAGGTGGTGCACCAATGCGACCAGGTGCTGATCAGCGAGTGGATGGAGGGGATACCGCTCTCCGAGGTGATCTCCGAGGGCGAGCCCGAGCAGCGGGACCGCGCCGGGCAGTTGCTGGCGCGCTTCCTGTTCTCGGGGGCGTCCCGTACCGGGCTGCTGCACGCCGATCCGCATCCGGGCAACTTCCGGCTGCTGCCCGGTGACGCCCCGGACGGGCCGCCGGAGGAGTGGAAGCTGGGGGTGCTGGACTTCGGCTCGGTGAACCGGCTGCCGGAGGGGCTGCCCACCCCCATCGGTGTCGCCCTGCGCATGGCGCTGGAGGGTGACGCCAAGGGCGTCTATGCGCTGATGCGCGAGGAGGGGTTCTTCAAGCCCACCATCGATGTCGACCCGGACGATCTGCTGGAGTTCCTGCTGCCGATGCTCGAACCGGCGCAGGCCGACAGCTTCCTCTTCGACCGGACGTGGATACGCGGCCAGGCGGCGCGGGTGGCCGACCGCCGTTCGCCTGTCTACGAGCTGGGCAATCAGCTCAATCTGCCGCCGTCCTATCTGCTCATCCACCGGGTCACGCTGAGCACGATCGGGGTGCTCTGCCAGCTGGGCGCCACTGTGCGGCTGCGGGATGAACTGGAGGCATGGGTGCCCGGCTTCGCCACCGACCCGGAGGACGACACGGCCGAGGACATGGCCGGGGACGTGGCCGAGAGTACGGCCGGGGACGTGGCCGAAGGTGCGGCCGAGGACACGGTGGAGGCCGAAGCCGGGAGCGGGACGGCGGCGGAGACCGAGGCCGCGGAGACCTCGGCCTGAGACTCCGGGCCCGGGCCGTCACCACCAGGGGGAGTCGAGCCGTCCTTCGATCGCTCTGAGATTGGCGCGGGCACAGTCGTCGCAGAAGTAGCGGCGGGCGCCGTTCTCGACGGAGCAGGTCCAGGTCGGCGGCGTACCGTCGGCATGAGCGCCGCAGCGGGCGCAGACGAGAGTCATGGTGTCCGATCGCACCGGTTCCGATGTCTTCTGGTCCACCCGGCGACGATAACTCCGCCGCCCCCGGCGCGGCGGGCAAGCACGCCCTCTCACCCCCGTCCGGGGGGGAAAGCCGAAGGGCCGGTCCGATCGGACCGGCCCCTGGCGTTTCACTGCGTTGCGTTCCTCAGTACATGACCGCCATGGCCAGAGCACGGCGGGCACGGAGCGAGGCACGCTCGGCCTTGCGCTGCATCCGGCGGGCGGCAACGAGGCGGAGGGCCCTGCGTTCGGACTCAGCCTCGTGCAGCCGCTCGTGCATATGCGCACGAGCCAGCGCTTCTGGGATGAGTTGCATCTCTCGGTTCCTTGTCTGGCGCGACTCGGGCGCGCCCGAAGTACGGGGTGCGGGGGTTTCGGAGACCGGTGGGGTCATCGTCGGGACCTGATTCTTGGGGTCGTGCGTCGCTGGGCGATCGATGGTGCCGATGGTGCTCATGCTGTGACCGGGTTCTTACGCGGACGGCCACGCGGCCGCTTGCGGGCTACCACTACGCCCTGGACGAAGAGCTCGCCGCCCCAGACACCCCAGGGCTCACGGCGGTCTTTCGCCCCGGCGAGGCAGGCCTCACGCAGCGGGCAGGTCTGGCAAAGGGACTTCGCGTACTCGACGTCGGCCGGGGACTCGGCGAAGAAGACCTCCGGGTCGTAGGAGCGGCACGGTACGGCGACACCCAGGTTCTCGATGGCCTCATCGAGTTCGGTGAGGGCGCTGAGCGGGGTCAAGGAGTCCTCCGGAGAGTCAGGCGGGCGGTTCAGGTCGGTGGCTGCGGACGGGGCGTGCGCGTTGAGTTGCACGGTGGTGTGTTCCTCGTCTCTTGGTCCGGCTGGTGGCCGGGCTCTGGCAAATCAAAAGGGCCGCGGATCCCGGTGTGGGTTCCGCGGCCCTGGAAGGTGCCGACCTGATCCTGGATCAGGCTGGATAACTCCAGGGTTCGAGCCTGCGGAGGGCCCACTTCTTGTGCTGGTGCTGCTGCATCGTCCGGGATCCGGCACCGTTGGCTGCTTCGGCCGCAATGGCATAGGCATTCGCCGCTGCCGCTACCGCAGGTGCCTCGATCGGTCGCTCACTGAGACGCGCCGCCTTGGCCCCGGACAGACCGGCGCCAGGCAGGGCAGAGCCGAGCAGGCAGGTGGCGACGACCGAGCGATCGGTCATTTTGATGGTGTTCATGAAGCTGATCATTGGTCTCCGCCTCCTCTCGGCGTCTCAGGGACCGGTCTGGACCAGTCCGGGCTTATTCAGTACAACACGGATTCCTCGGTTCCCGGAAGGGCCGTTGTCTCCGTGCTCGGAAGGCTATGGGTACCTGCTCCGCGCGCGCAAACTATTTTTCCGTCGAGTTCCGTGGTGGGTCACCCGGTTGGGTTTCCCACGGCCCCGTCGTCCCCCTCGCCGTCGCGTGCCAAGGGGAGTTCCTGGCCCGCGCACAGCGCGAGAACATCGGCACCGAACCTGTCGAGCTTCCGTCGTCCGACACCAGAGATGCCGGAGAGCTCCGATTCGGTTCCCGGAACCGCCTCGGCAATCGCGAGCAGTGTCTTGTCGGTGAAGACGCAATAGGCCGGCTGCCCCAGCAGCCCGGCCTGCTCGGCTCGCCAGTCGCGCAGCCGCTCGTAGAGCGCCTCGTCCAGCTCACAGGGGCAGCCCTCGCAGCGCATCAGCTTCATCTCGCCCGCGTCGGTGAGGGTGCGGCCGCAGACCCGGCAGTGCACCGGGCCACGTCGGCGGCGCGCCGCACCGCCGACGGCCGCGCCGCCCACGCCGCGCTCGGCTCCGCCGCCTCCGCCCGGCAGCCGACCGGAGGCGGCTCCGGAGCCCGGCCGCAGCCCGTTCAGGAAACGGGTGGGGCGACGGGAGGCGCGGCCTCCCGGAGTGCGGGAGAGCGCCCAGGACAGGCTCAGATGGCGGCGGGCCCGGGTGACGCCCACATAGAGGAGCCGGCGCTCCTCCTCGATCTGCTCATCGGTCTTGGCGTAGGTGATCGGCACCATGCCCTCGGTGAGACCGACCAGGAACACGGCGTCCCACTCCAGGCCCTTGGCCGCATGAAGTGAGGCGAGAGTCACACCCTCGACGGTGGGCGCGTGCTGGGCGGCGGCCCGCTCGTCCAACTCCGCCACCAGATCAGCCAGTGTGGCCCCGGGCCTGGCCCGGACGAAGTCCTCGGCGAGCCGGACCAGGGCGGCCAGCGACTCCCAGCGGTCGCGCACCGCGCCGGAGCCCGCCGGGGGCTCCGGGCTCCAGCCGCGGGTGCTCAGCACCGCGCGCACCTGGGACGGCACATCCTCGTCGGTGAGGGCCGGGTCGGCGCTTCCGGCGCGGGCGGCGCCACGCAGCAACAGCCCCGCCTCGCGCACCTCGGGCCGCTCGAAGAACCGCTCGGCGCCGCGCATCTGGTAGGGCACCTGGGCATCGGCCAGCGCCTGCTCATACAGCTCGGACTGGGCGTTGACCCGGTAGAGCACCGCGATCTCGCTCGCCGGGACCCCACCGCCGCCCTCCGCCACCGGCTTCATCAGCTCACGGATCCGGCGGGCGGTGGCCTCGGCCTCGGCGGGCTCGTCCGTATGGGCGGCATAGACCGGCTCGGGGCCGGGGTCGCGCTGGGAGACCAGCTCCAGCCGGTGCTCGGCGGCCCGCCCGCGGGCCTGGGTGAGCAGCCCATTGGCCAGATGGACCACCTGCGGGGTGGAGCGGTAGTCACGGACCAGCTTGACCACGGTGGCACCGGGGTGGCGGGCGCGGAAGTTCAGCAGATGGTCGGGGGAGGCGCCGGTGAAGGAGTAGATGGTCTGGCTGGCGTCGCCGACCACGCACAGACTCTGGCGGTCGCCGAGCCACAGCTCGAGCAGCCGCTCCTGCAAGGGGCTGACGTCCTGGTACTCGTCGACCACGAAGTGCTGGTACTGACGGCGCACCTGATCGGCGATGTCCGGCCGCTCCTGGAGCACCCCGACCGTGAGCAGCAGCACATCCTCGAAGTCGATCACACTGCGGTCGCGCTTCAACTGCTCATAGGCGGCGTAGATCCGGGCGATCTCGGCGGGATCGCGCGGGGCCTCCCGGCCGGACTTGGCAGCCGCGGCCGGATAGTCCTCGGGCACCGTCTGGGTGACCTTGGACCATTCGATCTCGCCGGTCACATCCCGCAGCTCATTGCGGTCCAGCCGGACCCGGCCACGCGCGGCGGCCTCGGCGACCAGCTGCACCTTGCGCTCGAGTAGCCGCGGCACCTCACCGCCCACCGCCTTGGGCCAGAAGTACTGGAGCTGGCGCAGGGCCGCGGAGTGGAAGGTGCGCGCCTGCACCCCGCCCGCGCCGAGCTGGCGCAGTCGGCCGCGCATCTCCCCCGCCGCCCGGTTGGTGAAGGTGACGGCGAGCACACTGGCGGGCTGGAGGATGCCCGCCCGCACCCCATAGGCGATCCGGTGGGTGATCGCCCGGGTCTTGCCGGTGCCGGCCCCGGCCAGCACGCACACCGCGCCGTGCAGGGCCGTCGCCACCTCGCGCTGCTCGGGGTCGAGCCCCTCGAGCACCGCGTCGGCATCACGCGGTGTGGCCGCGTAGGCGCTCGGCGTGGGGCCCTGCGGGAAGAGAGTGGAGGACGTTGCTGCTGTCACCCCGCCATGCTGCCAGTTCCCCTGGGACCCCCGTGCCGGTTGTCCACAGCTGTGGGGCCGCGGTCGTATTTATCCCGGGGGACGTGTTTATCCCGGGGGACGTGTTTATCCCGGGGGACGTGTTTATCCCGGGGGACGCGTCCCGGGGCTTACCCGGGGGATTCCCGGGGTCCCAGGAATCCCAGGAGTCCACGGGAATGACCCGAGGATGTCGAACGTTCTCTCACTGCCCACCCCACCGACCGTCGAGGAGAGCGAAACCGATGTCCGGCACTGTGACGATGTACAGCACCACGTGGTGCGGCTACTGCCGCCGCCTGAAGGGCCAGATGGACCGCGAGGGCATCGCGTACACCGAGATCAACATCGAGCAGGACCCGGAGTCGGCGGCCTTCGTCGAGAAGGCGAACGGCGGCAACCAGACCGTGCCCACCGTCCTCTTCCCGGACGGCTCGACGCTGACCAACCCCTCGCTCGCCCAGGTCAAGGCGAAGGTCGGGGGCTGACCCCGGACTCGGCTCCGGACTCCGACGAGCCCGTCCCCGTGCCCCGGGCCGGCTAGGTCCTGTCCTGTCGGTCTTCGTGGATCAGGCCGCGGCGTCTGGTGAGGGGGCACCTCCCAGCGGTAGCGGATCGCAGGAGGGTCGTCCTCGCACTGGGCGTACTCGGACCATCCCGACAACGCGGCGAGGCGCGCTGCCAGGCGTCGCGGGCCCGCGAAGATCGGCAGGACAGGGCCTGGGCCCGGGGCCGCCGGGGTCAGCCCCGCGGGCCCCGCGGCAGCGGTTCGCCGTACCAGAGCTCGATCAGCCGGGCCGCGATCGAGATCCCGGACGGGGGCAGCACCTCTCCGCTCTCGATCGCGGTCCGCAGATCGTCCCGGGAGAACCAGCGCGCCTCGTGGATCTCCTCCCCGTCCACCCGGATCCGGGAGGACGTCGCCCGCGCCATGAAGCCCAGCATCAGGCTGGAGGGGAACGGCCACGGCTGGCTGGCCAGGTACTCCACCTCGCCGACCTGGACCCCCACCTCCTCCGCGACCTCGCGGACCACCGCCTGCTCGATCGACTCGCCCGGCTCGACGAACCCGGCCAGTGTCGAGAAGCGCCCCTCGGGCCAGTGCACCTGGCGGCCCAGCAGCGCCCGGTCGAGCTCGTCCGTCACCAGCATGATCACGGCCGGGTCGGTGCGCGGATAGTGCTCGGCGCCGCATGCCGGGCAGCGGCGGATATGGCCCGCCGCCGCGATCACCGTGCGCTCACCGCAACGTGAGCAGAAGCGGTGCAGTCGCTGCCAGTTCTCCAGCGCCACGGCGTGCACCAGCAGTCCCGCGTCCCGGTCGGACAGCAACGCGCCCGCCTCGCGCAGCCCCGCGGGCCGTGCCGACTGGTCCATCCGCCCCGGCAGCGAGTCCTTCTGGAGCGCGAAATAGCGCACCCCGTCCTCGTCCACACCCAGGAAGTAGCGGTGCGTCTCGGTCGGCGGGGCCTCGAAGGACGGCGTCATGACCAGCTCGGTGCGGCCATCCGGGGTGTCGTCGACCAGCACCTGGCCACCGGAGACCACGAAGACCCGCGTCGTCGGATGGCTCCACGCCGCGGCCAGCCACGCCTCGTCCAGGCGGTGATGCGCCGCGCGGTCGATCCCGCTCGCGGCGCTGAGCGTGATCGGCCGGATGGCGGTGCGGTCGGTCCAGGTGGTCACAGCTGCTTCCAACTCCCCCTGCGCAACGGGTGGTTTCCAAACATCGGCGAGCTATGCCCGTCCATTCTCCGCGAGATCGCCCCAGAGGTACGCGGCGGTCTCGGCGCCCTTCATCAACAGGTCCAGCTCGACCTTCTCGTTCGGCGCGTGCCAGCCGTCGGACGGCACCGAGATGCCCAGGAAGAGCACCGGCGCCCCCAGGACGTCCTGGAGGTCGGCGGCGGGCCCGGAGCCGCCCTCGCGGGTGAAGCGGATCTTCTGCCCGAAGGCCCGCCCCATGGCGCGGACGACCGACTGGAGTGCGGGGTGGTCCAGCGGGGTCAGACAGGGGCGGGTGGCTCCCCAGAAGGTGATCTCATGGCGGATCCCGGCCGGGAGCCGGGCCGCGACCCAATCCCGCACGGCCGCCTGGACCTTCTCCCCGTCCTGCCCGGCCACCAGCCGGAACGACAGCTTCAGCTGGGCGGTGGACGGCACGATGGTCTTGCCGCCAGGACCCTGGTAGCCCCCGGCGATCCCGTTGACCTCGGCGGTCGGACGAGCCCAGATCCGCTCCAGGGTGGAGTATCCGGCCTCGCCCAGCGCGCCGTGCGAATGCGCGGTGCGCAGCCAGGCGGCCTCGTCGAAGGGCAGCTCGGCGAAGAGTTCGCGCTCGCGGTCGGTCAGCTCCACGACACCGTCGTAGAAGCCGGGAATCGCCACCCGGCGGTCCGCGTCGTGCAGGGCGGCGGCCAGCCGGGCGGCCTCGGTGGCCGGGTTGGGCACCGCGCCGCCGAAGGAGCCGGAGTGGATGTCCTGGTCGGGGCCGCGGAGATCGATCTGGCAGTCGGTGAGCCCCCGCATACCGGTGCAGACGGTCGGGGTGTCCTCGGACCACATCCCGGTGTCGGAGACGATCACGGTGTCGCAGGCGAGCCGGTCGGCACGGTCCTGGATCAGCTCGGGGAAGTGCGGGGAGCCGGACTCCTCCTCACCCTCGATCAGCAGCTTGAGGTTGACGGCGGGTGCGCCGCGGCCGGTCGCCGCCAGATGGGCGCGGACCCCCAGGGTGTGGAACAGCACCTGCCCCTTGTCGTCGGCGGCGCCCCGGGCGTGCAGCCTGCCGTCCGCGATGACGGGGTCGAAGGGGTCGGTGCGCCAGCCGTCCGCACGGGCCGCCGGCTGGACGTCGTGATGACCGTAGACGAGCACGGTGGGCGCGTCCGGGTCGCCGGACGGCCACTCCGCGAACACCGCGGGGGCGCCGGGGGTCTCCCAGATCTCGGCCACCGGGAAGCCCGTCGCGGTCAGGTGCGCCACGAGCCACTGGGCGCTGCGGCGGACGTCATCGGCGTGGGCGGGGTCGGCGGAGACGGACGGTATGCGCAGCCATTCGGAGAGATCGTCGAGGAGGGCTGGGCCATGACCGTCCACAAAGGCGCGGACCGCGTTGTCCGTGTCCGGAGTGTCGCTCATGGCCATGAGCCTATCGGCCCCATCGGGACGAAAACCGCGCGGCCTCCGAGCCGCTCACGTGTGCTCGCTCTCCGTTACGGAACGGGCGCCGACGCTGCCACTTTCGATCACGCCCCCGGCCGGGCCACCGCGCCCGCCGGGGTCGTCGGCCGCGGCCGGGTCGTCGGTCTCGCCCAGCAGGATCCGTTCCAGCTCCGCCCGCCCGGGCAGGGCCGCCGGGCGCACCACCTCGCCACTGCGGACGTACAGGAACGCCGCCGAGACCGCCGACAGCGGAAGCCCGCGCTGCTCGGCCCAGGCCAGCCGGTAGATCGCGAGCTGGAGCGGATCGGCGTCCTGGGAACGGCCGGTCTTCCAGTCGACGATCTCGTATCCGCCGCCCCGCGCGGGCTCGCGGTACACCGCGTCGATCCGGCCGCGGATGGTCCGGCCCGCCAGGGTCAGCTGGAACGGCACCTCGACGCGGTGCGGGGTGCGCCGGGCGTACGGCGTGCGGGCGAACGCCTCCTTGAGCTCGGCCAGATCTCGTTCGTCCACGATCCCGGACCCGTCCCGCGCCTCGGTCGGGTCGTCATCGGATCCCGGCAGCTCGTCCGGGCCGAGGAAGGGCAGCGGCAGCTCCTCGAAGCGGGACTCGACCCAGGCGTGGAAGCGGGTGCCGCGGCGCGCGGCGGGCTGGGGCGGCCGCGGCATGGGGCGGGCCAGCTCCCGCGCGAAGCCGTCCGGGTCCGCGGCCAGCCGCATCAGCTGAGTGGCGCTCAGCGACAGCGGTACGGGCACCTCGCGCACGGTCGTACGGGCCCGGCGCAGCTCCCCGGCGAGCGCGTCGAGATCGCGGTCCCAGGAGGCGATCAGCCGCGCCTCCTCGGGCGGCAGGGCCGGGCCCTCCGGCTCCGGGGCGGGCTCGGGGGGCGGGCCGGCGTCGGCGTACCGCCCGGCGTACGGATCCGGCGACGCGTCGTGGTCGTACGGCTCACCGGGCACCTCGTCGTACGCACCGGCCTCGTCGTACGCACCGGTCTCCACGGCGCCCTCGGGCGCCTCGGCGTACGGATCCACGGCCTCCTCGGGCGCCTCGGCGTACGGATCCGAGGCATCCCCGGCGTCCTCGTACGGGTCGCCGAACGCCTCCTCCTCGTACTCCTCGTACGCGTCCTCCGGCGGCGGCTCGGGCCAGAACCCGGGGTCCTCGGCCGGGTCCTCCGCGCCCGCGCCCTCCCCGGGACCCGGCTCCTCCCCCGCCGCCGCCATCCGCGTCAGATGGCCGAGGACGATGTCCGCCGCGCGGCGGCGACGGTCCAGGGCGCCGGGGTCGAGCGGAAGCGGCCACGCGCGGTCGGCCGTGGCCTCCTTCAGGGCCGGGTTCTCCGCGCCCTCCTCCGGCTCCGGGGCCCACGCCTCCACCTCGCCGTGGCCGGATTCGCAGTGCTCGCGCAGCACCTCCAGGAAGGCGGACGGACCGCGCGGCCGCTTCTGGCTCGGGCCCCACCAGTGCCCCGAGCCGAGCAGCAGGGAGCGGGGCCGGGTGAAGGTCACATAGCCGAGCCGCAGCTCCTCGGTCCGCTGATGCTCCCTCAGGGCCTCCTTGAAGGCGGCCAGCCCCTTGCTGTCCCAGTCCGTGACATCCGGCAGGGTGGCCGCGTCGCCGCGCAGCTCATGCGGCAGGACCTTCGCGGCGGAGGTCCAGGACTCACGCGCCTGCTCGCTCGGGAACTGCTTGGTGACCAGTCCCGGCACGGCCACCACATCCCACTCCAGCCCCTTGGACTTGTGCGCGGTGAGCACCTTGACGGTGTTCTCGCCGCCGGGGAGGGAGTTGTCGAGCCCCTTCTCGTACTGCGCGGCCGTCCGCAGGAAGGCCAGGAAACCCTGAAGGGTGGCCTCGCCCTCCACCGGCGTCTCGCCCTGGCGTCCGGCGAAGGAGGCGGCGATGTCCAGGAAGTTGCCCAGCGTCTCGCGACGGCGGGCGGCCAGGGCGTGCGGCGAGGCGGACAGCTCGACCTCCAGGCCGGTGACGGTCAGCACCCGGTGGAGGACGTCCATCAGCGGATCGCCCAGCGAACGGCGCAGATCGCGGAGTTCGGCGGCCAGGCGGGCGAAGCGGACCCGGGCCTCGGCCGAGAAGGGCAGTCCGCCGTCCGGTCCTTCCCTTTCGCCGCCGGATTCCGGGAAGCCGGGCTCCAGGAAGGTGTCGAGGGCATCGGCGAGCGAGATCACCTCGGCGGGGTCGACGCCTTCGACGGCCTCGGCGAGCCTGCGGTCCGGGTCGTCCTCCGCGCCGCCCCGGGCGCCGGAGGCGACCAGCGCACGGGCCCGCCGCCCCAACAGCGCCAGATCGCGGGGGCCGATCCGCCAGCGCGGACCGGTGAGCAGCCGGACCAGGGCGGCATTGGCGCCCGGGTCCTGAAGGACCTCGCAGAGGGCCACCAGGTCGGCGATCTCCGGCAGATGCAGCAGCCCGGACAGCCCCACGACCTCCACCGGGACGTCCCGCTCCACCAACGCGCCCTGGATCTCGGCGAAGTCCCCCGCCGTACGGCAGAGCACCGCGATCTCACCGGGCGGGGTACCGGTGCGCACCAGGTGGGCGAGTGAGTCGGCGAGCCAGCGCAGCTCCTCGGCGTGGGTGGGCAGCAGGGCGCAGCGCACCACGCCGTCCCGCTCGGCCCCGGGGGCGGGGCGCAGCGCCTCCACGCCCTCGTGCATCGCCCGCAGGGGCGTCGCGAGCCCGTTGGCGAGGTCCAGCAGCCGGCCGCCGCTGCGCCGGTTCTGGCTGAGCGCGAACCGGCGGGCCGGGCGGCCGTCGGCGTGCGGGAAGTGCCGGGGGAAGTCGTCGAGGTTGGCCACGGAGGCACCGCGCCAGCCGTAGATGGCCTGACAGGGGTCGCCGACGGCGGTGACCGGATGGCCGGTGCCGCCGCCGAAGAGCCCGGAGAGCAGCAGCCGCTGGGCGACCGAGGTGTCCTGGTACTCGTCGAGCAGCACCACCGCGTAACTCTCGCGCAGGATCCGGCCGACCTCCGCGCGGGTGCGGGCGAGGGTGGCCGAGTGGGCGATCTGGTCGCCGAAGTCCAGCAGATCGCGGCGGCCCTTCTCCGCGCGGTACGCCTCGACCAGGCCCAGCAGCTCCAGCCGGGCGCGCGCGGTCTCGGGCACCTTGCGCAGGGCCTCGTTGGTCAGCCGCACCCCGTCCAGGGTGCGCAGCAACTCGGTGTCGTGGGCGCGCAGCCGCTCGGCGGGGACGAGGTGTTCGGCCAGCTCGGCATCGAGCGCGAGCAGATCGGTGACCAGGTCGGCGAAGGGGCGGGTGAGCGCCGGGTACGGACCGGGGGCGGAACGCAGCACCCGCGCGGCGAGCTGGAAGCGGGTGGCGTCGGCGAGCAGCCGGGCGGTCGGCTCCAGCCCGATGCGCAGCCCGTGTTCCTTGAGGAGCTGTCCGGCGAAGGCGTGGTACGTGGAGATGGCGGGCTCGCCCGCGGCCTCCTCGACGGCGGCCGGATCCGGGTCGAGGTCGACCACGCCCGCCTTGACGAGCGCGGTGCGCACGCGCTCCGCCAGCTCGCGCGCGGCCTTGTTGGTGAAGGTGAGGCCGAGCACCCGCTCCGGCGCGACCTGGCCGGTGCCCACCAGCCAGACCACCCGCGCCGCCATCACCGTGGTCTTGCCGGAGCCCGCTCCGGCGACGATCACTTGCGGGGCGGGCGGCGCGGTGATGCACGCCGTCTGCTCCGGGGTGAACGGAATCCCGAGCAGCTCCTTGAGCTCCTCGGGATCGGTGATGCGGGCTGACACTCCAGTGAGGCTATCGGTCCCCTCCGACAGCCGGACACCAACCCGGGACGACCCTGAACAAGCCAGGACGGAAACGGACATGACGGTACGGGAGCGGAGTATCCGTCACGGAAGAACCCAAGCACCGACACCGCGGACAGCACGCGCCCCGGGACCGGGGAGGGCGCTCAGTCCACCACATGACGGCCCTCCGCGCGGGCGCTGCACGAGGCGCGGAAGGCACAGCGGGTGCAGTGGTCCCCCGCGCTCGGGGCGAACCGCTCGTCCAGGACCCGCCCGGCCGCCGTGGCGAGCAGCTCGCCCACCCACTCCCCGTCCGGCGGCTCCTGCCCCTGGACCTTGGGGACGCTCTCGCCGCCGTCCTTCTTGGCCGCGCCCTGACGGAGCTGTACCAGCTCCGCGCCGCCCGGCTCCGGTCGGTCGCCGCCGAACAGGCCGTCGACGGCGCCCTCGCGCACCGCCAGCTGATAGACCGCCAGTTGGGGGTGGCGTTCGACCGCGCCGCGCGTCACGGCCTGTTTGCCGGTCTTGAAGTCGACGACGTATGCCCGGCCCTCAGCGTCCGCCTCGACGCGGTCCATGCTGCCGCGGATGCGCACCTGGTAGGCGTCCGCCTCCAGGGTCACATCGAAGCCGTGCTCCGAGGCGACCGGCGCCCGGCCGCCGCGCTCCATCACATGCCAGCGCAGGAAGCGCTCCAGCGCGGCCCGCGCGTTCTCCTTCTCCTGCCGTGACTTCCAGGGGGCGTCGAAGGACAGCCCGTCCCACACCGACTCCAGCCGCTCCATCAGGACGGCGAGATCGGCCGGGGTACGGCCGGAAGCCACCTCGTCGGCCAGGACGTGGACGACATTGCCGAAGCCCTGGGCGGCGGTCGAGGGAGCGTCCGCCTTGACCTCGCGCCCCAGGAACCACTGGAGCGAGCAGGTGTTGACGAGTTGGTCGAGCGCGCTGCCGGACAGTGCCACGGGCCGGTCGCGGTCGCGCAGCGGGACCTCGCTGTGGGTCGGCTCGTACAGCCCCCACCAGCGGTAGGGGTGGGCCGCCGGAACGAGCGGCTGGCCCTCCTCGTCGCGCAGCGCCGCCAGCCGGGCCAGCCGCCGCGCGGCGGCGTCCCGCAGCGCCTCGGAGGCGTCCGGGTCGACGGTGACGGCGCGCAGCTCGGCGACGAGCGCGGCCACCGACAGCGGACGGCGCGGGCGCTGGGTGATGTCCACCGGGGTGACGCCCAGCTCGGCCAGGAAGCGGGAGGGCTGGTCGCCGTCGTCGGAGGCGGCCTTGACGGCGGTGACCACCAGCCGGTCCCGGGCGCGGGTGGCCGCCACGTAGAACAGCCGCCGCTCCTCGGTCAGCAGCGCGCCGGGCGGCAGCGGCTCGGCCAGCCCGTCGCGGCCGATCCGGTCCGCCTCCAGGAGCGAGCCGCGGCGCCGCAGATCGGGCCACAGCCCCTCCTGCACGCCCGCCACGACCACCAGCCGCCATTCCAGGCCCTTGGAGCGATGGGCGGTCATCAGCCGTACGGCGTCGGGGCGGGCCATCCGGCGCGAGAGGGTGTCGGCGGCGATGTCCTGGGCGTCGATCTCTTCCAGGAAGTTGAGCGCGCCGCGGCCGCCGGTGCGCTCCTCCGCGCGCGCGGCGGTCTCGAACAGCGCGCACACCGCGTCCAGATCGCGGTCCGCGTTGCGCCCGGCGGCCCCGCCGCGCTGGGCGGCACGCTCGAGCCGTCCGGGCCAGGAGGTGCCGTCCCACAGCCGCCACAGCGCCTCTTCGGCGGTGCCGCCCCGGGCCAGCGTCTCCCGCGCGGTGTGCAGCAGCCGCCCGAGCTGCTGGGCGCCGCGGGCATACGCCGGGTCGTGGACGGCCAGCCGCTCGGGCTCGGCGAGCGCCTCGGCCAGCAGGGTGTCCGAAGGGCGCGGTACGGCCTTGCCCGCCGCCCGCTCCTCCTCGCGCAGCGCCCGGCCCAGACGGCGGAGGTCCGCCGCGTCCATGCCGCCGAGCGGCGAGGCCAGCAAGGTGAGGGCGGTCTCCACGTCGAGGGCCGCGGTGAGTCCGCCCGCGTCCGGCAGCGCGGCCGTGGCGGCGGCCCGCAGCGCCGTCAGCAGCGGGGTCACCGCGGGTTCGTGGCGCAGCGGGATGTCGTCGCCGTCCACCTCGACCGGGACCCCGGCGGAGGTGAGCGCACGGCGCACCCCGGGGATCGAGCGCCCCCCGGCGCGCACCAGGACGGCCATCTCGCTCCAGGGCACACCGTCCTCGAGATGGGCGCGGCGCAGGATGTCGGCCACGTTGTCGAGCTCGGCGCCCGCGGTGGGATACGTGAACGCCTCGACCCGGCCGCCGTCGCGGGCGGCGGTCAGCTCGCGGTGGGCGCGCACCGCCTCGGCGGGCAGCCGGGTGAGCGGCATCCGGCGGGTGATCCGCCGGGTGGCTTCAAGGAGCGCGGCGCCGGAGCGGCGGGAGGTGGTGAGTACCGCCACATCCGCGGGTCTGCCGTCGGAACGCCGGAAGGCGTCCGGGAAGCCGAGGATGCCGCCCACATCGGCGCCCCGGAAGGCGTAGATGGACTGGTCGGGGTCGCCGAAGGCGACCAGGGTGCGCCCCGCCGCCATCCGGCGCCCGCCGCGGGACGCCGCGGTGCGCCCGTCTCCGTGGACGCCCGCGAGCGCGCGCAGCAGCCGCCCCTGGGCGGCGTCGGTGTCCTGGTACTCGTCGACGAACACCGCGTCGTAGCGCGCGGCCAGTTCGGCCGCGACGCCCGGCCGTTCGGCCAGCAGCACCGCGCGGTGCACCAGCTCCGCGTAGTCCAGCACCCCCTGGGCGTCCAGGACGTCCAGGTACTCGGCGAGGAAGTCCGCCGCGGCGCCCCAGTCGGGGCGGCCGGTGCGCTCCGCGAAGTCCCCCAGGGCGCGCGGCCCCAGGCCCAGCTCCCGGCTGCGGGCGAGCACGGCGCGCACCTCGTCGGCGAAGCCGCGGGTGGTCAGGCAGGCGCGCAGCTCGTCGGGCCAGCGGGCGAACGCCCGCCCCTCCCGCGCCAGCTCGGCCTGGCCCGCGAGCAGCTCCCTGACGGCGACGTCCTGTTCGGGTCCGGAGAGCAGCCGCAGCGGATCCGCGAACAGATCGGCGTCCTGATGGGCGCGGACCAGGGCGTAGCAGAAGGAGTGGAAGGTGGTGGCCTGCGGAGCGGTGGCACCGCCCATGCGCGCGGCCATCCGGTCGCGCAGCTCGACGGCGGCCTTGCGGCTGAAGGTGAGGACGAGGATCCGCTCCGGGTCCCCGCCGTCCCGCGTCCGGCGGGCGACGGCTTCCACGAGTGTCGTGGTCTTGCCGGTGCCCGGTCCGGCGAGCACGAGCAAAGGGCCGCCGGGATGCCGAACCACAGCGCGCTGCCGTGCGTCCAGGACAGGCGGGGCAACAGGATCCGGCCGGGGACGGACCAGGCGGTACCTGCCCGGGGACGGCGGCCGCGAGGAAGGCCGCCGTGCCTGCCGCTGCCGCGGAAGGGACGAGGAGGAGGAGCTCACGTGGATCGCCGGTCCTGGTGGGTTGGCTGGGTGCGGGAAAGCCTCTCATGTGACGCGGAAGGTCACCGGGAGGGCTGTGGATATCTCCACGGCCCCCGCCGCGACACCGGCGGCGGCCACTGTGCGGGGGGGTGCGCGGGGGTGTGCGCGGGGGTTTACGGGACCCGGGCGCGCGCCGCGGAGGTGCGTACGGTCCGGGCGCGCGGTGGGCCGGCCCAGGCTTCCTGGAACCCGGCGTACCGGAGCTGGACGGTCCGGTCACGAGCGGAGCGGACGGGCACAGCTTTGGCCCGCTCCGGGCCGGGACACGGCGGCCGAGGGCCGGGCGGTGAGCCGGTCCGCGGCACCGGAAGGCGCACGGCCCGGCCATGGACCCGCCGGGGCCGTGCCGGGCCACTCGGCGCCGCCCCGAACGCGGCCCGCGCGCCCATGGCCCGCTCCGGGCCGGGACACCGCGGGCGAACGCACGCACCCCGGAACCGCGCCGAGCCACCCCGCGCCGTCCGGAACCTCGCGCACCGCGCCCGTACGGCCCGTACCCGGCCGGGCCCGGCTCCCGGGCACCGCGCTCACCGCACCCGCGCTACGCCGGGCGCGGCGGCCCGCTTCCGCTCCCGGGGTGATCGCCCTCCCAGCGGGCCCTGGTCATGTCGAGCCGGGGCAGGTGGTCCTCGGCCGACCGCGGGGCCTGGCGCAGCGGGGTGCCCTCCTCGCGGTAGTGGCCGAGCGCGCGCAGCTCGTGGCCGGGCAGCAGCGCACCGTCCGCGCGGACCACCCGCCACCACGGCACGGCGCCCCCGTAGAGCGCCATCACCCGGCCGACCTGGCGGGGCCCGCCCTCCCCGAGCCACTCGGCGATGTCCCCGTAGGTCATCACCCGGCCCGGCGGGATCAGCTCGGCGACCTCCAGCACCCGCTCCGCGTACTCGGGCAGCTCGTCGGCCCCCGGTCCCTCGTTCTCCCGGCTCATCGGGCCCATCCTGCCGCACACCACCGACAGCCCCCGGGGCGCGCACACCCCCATTTCCGGCCGAACCTCCCCCGTCGCGGTGTGATCACTCAGCGTGCGGGAATCCTTTACACGGCGTACGATCCGAGGTTCACGCCCCCGAAATGCACCCTGATGCCCTCATCCGCCTCCCGGGCATGCCACCATCTTCCGGGCGGTGACTGGTGATACGAGATCAAGAAGAGACAGCGAAGCAGGGTGCGCAGCCTCCTGAGGAGGAGGCCCGCACCTCTGAGGCGTTGTCGCGTCCCGACCCCCGGCCCGGCGTCTCCGACAGCCACGACGGCGGCCACCCCGACCCCGGCCCCGACGACCCCCAGGGCGACGACTGCCCCGAGCCGCATGTCGACCGGGTCTCCGGGGACGAGCCGCTGCTGCCCGCCCGGGTCCACCGCCCCTCCGACCTCATGCGGCTGCTGCTCGGCGTGCTGGGCATCGCCATCGTGCTCGCCATCGCGGCCTTCGCGCACGGCACCACCGCGGGCCTGGAGAAGGACATCGGCCACGGCACCAAACAGGCGCCCCCGCTGCTGATCGACTTCGCCGGGCTGACGGCCAGCGTCGCCGTCCTCGTCCTCCCGGTGGCCTTCGCCATCGAGCGGCTGATCAAACGGGACGGGCTGCGGATCGCCGACGGCGTCCTGGCGGCGGTGCTCGCCCATGGGGTGTCGCTCACCACGGATCTGTGGGTCGCGGACGGCGCCCCGGCGTCGATCCGCGAGGCGCTCACCCAGCCCGCCCCCGGCGGCACCTTCAGCGACCCCGTCCACGGCTATCTCGCCCCCGTCATCGCCTATATGACGGCCGTCGGCATGGCCCGCCGCCCGCGCTGGCGGGTCGCCATGTGGTGCGTGCTGCTGCTCGACGCCTTCGCGGTGCTCGTGGGGGGCTACACCACCCCGTTCTCGATCATCATCACCGTGCTGATCGGCTGGACGGTCGCCTACGGCACGCTCTACGCCGTCGGCTCCCCCAACGTCCGCCCCACCGGGCAGAACCTGCTCGCCGGGCTGCGCCGCGTGGGTTTCCACCCGGTCAGCGCGATGCGCGCGGAGGAGCCCGCGGAGGGCGACCAGGCCAACCACGGGGACCGGGGCCGCCGTTATCTGGTCACCCTGGAGGACGGCCCGCCCCTGGACGTCACCGTCGTCGACCGCGAACAGCAGGCCCAGGGGTTCTTCTACAGCGTCTGGCAGCGGCTGACCCTGCGCACCATCACCCCGCCCCGCAGCCTCCAGTCGCTGCGCCAGGCCCTGGAGCAGGAGGCGCTGCTCGCGTACGCGGCCATCGCCGCGGGGGCCAACGCGCCCAAGCTGATCGCCACCTCCGAGCTGGGCCCGGACGCGGTGATGCTGGTCTACGAGCACATCGGCGGCCGTCCGCTGCACGCCCTGCCGGACGAGGAGCTCACCGATGAGCTGCTGGCCGGGGCCTGGCATCAGTTGCAGGCGCTCCAGTCGCGGCGGATCGCCCACCGGCGGCTGGACAGCGACGCCCTGCTGGTCGACCGCGACGGCCGGGTGATCCTCACCGATCTGCGGGGCGGCGAGATCGCGGCAGGTGATGTGGTGTTGCGGATGGACATCGCCCAGCTGCTCACCACCCTCGGGCTGCGGGTCGGCGCCGAGCGGTCGGTGGCGGCGGCGGTCGAGGTCCTCGGCCCGGACGCGGTCGCCGACAGTCTCCCGCTGCTCCAGCCGCTGGCGCTGGGCCGCGGCACCCGCGCGACCCTGCGCCAGCTGGCGCGGGAGCGGGCCCAGCGGCAGCGGGAAGCGGTGCTGGAAGCGTCGCGCGCGGCCAAGGAGGCCAAGGAGGCGCGGGAGGCCCGTGAGGACAAGACGGCCATCAGCGACCGCAAGGCGCAGAAGGCCGAGAAGCAGGCGGAGAAGCGGGCGATGGAGGAGGCCCTCGAGGGCGCGCGCGAGGAGGATCTGCTCGCCCAGATCCGTCAGCAGGTGCTGCTGGTGCGACCGCAGGCGCCCATAGAGCCGGTCCGGCTGGAGCGCATCAAACCGCGCACCCTGGTCAGCTTCTGCGCGGGCGCCTTCGCCGCGTACTTCCTGCTCTCCCAGTTCACCCACATCAAGCTGGGCGCGGTGGTCGGCGAGGCCAACTGGATCTGGGTGGTCTTCGCGGTCCTGTTCTCCGCGCTGACCTATGTGGCCGCGGCCATGAGCCTGCTGGGCTTCGTCCCCGAGAAGGTGCCCTTCGGGCGGACGGTGCTGGCGCAGGTGGCCGCCTCGTTCGTGAAGCTGGTGGCGCCCGCGGCGGTCGGCGGCGTCGCCCTCAACACCCGCTTCCTCCAGCGTGCGGGGGTGCGGCCGGGGCTCGCGGTGGCCAGTGTCGGGGCCTCCCAGCTGTTCGGCCTCGCCAGCCATATCGTGCTGCTGCTGACCTTCGGCTACATCACCGGGACCGAGCGCACCCCGACCCTCTCACCGTCCCGGACCGTGATCGCCGGGCTGCTGACGGCCGCGGTGCTGGTCCTGGTAGTGACCGCGATTCCCGTCCTGCGGAAGTTCGTTTCCACTCGGGTGCGTTCCCTGTTCGCGGGTGTCGTGCCGCGCATGCTGGACGTCCTCCAGCGGCCCAGGAAGCTGGTCGCGGGCATCGGCGGGATGCTGCTGCTGACCCTCGCGAACGTGCTGTGCCTCGACGCCTCGATCCGTGCGTTCGGCGGTGAGCTGAGCTACGCGAGCATCGCGGTCGTCTTCCTCGCGGGCAACGCCCTGGGGTCGGCGGCCCCCACCCCGGGCGGTGTCGGTGCGGTCGAGGCCGCGCTGATCGCCGGTCTGACCTTCGCCGGGCTGCCGTACGAGACCGCCGCGCCCGCGGTGCTGCTCTTCCGGCTGATGGTCTTCTGGCTGCCGGTGCTGCCCGGCTGGCTGGCCTTCACCCACCTCACCCGCAAAGAGGCGCTCTAGGGGCGCAGGGGCACCCCCGGGGGTCGTTCGGCCCATACCCCCGGGGAGCCGCTCGGCCCATACCCCCGTAGGCCCCTCGGCTCATGCCCCGGGGGCTGTTCCAGCCCGTACCACCGACGCCCGCGGTCCGCGCCCCGGGACGCCGCCGTACGGCCCCTCCGGCGGGCCCTCCTCACCCGTACGTCCGACCAGTGCGCGCGGCCCGGCGCCGGGCCCCCGAGGATGGCGGTACGCCGCCCACCCCGGGAGAGCCGCCGTGTCCCGACCCCTGCGCACCGGTGCGCTGTCCGCCGCCGTCCTGCTGCTGACCGCCCTCACGGCCGGATGCGGCGGTGGCGGCGGGGAGCGGCCGGACACCTCCGCGGGGCAGAAGCTGGACTGGGCGCCCTGCCCGGCCCCCTCGGACAGCCAGGACGGCAGCACCGCCAAAGCCCCGGGCAAGGAGTGGGAGTGCGCGACGCTCCATGTGCCGCTGGACTACCGGAAGCCGGACGGCGACACCATCGGCATCGCCATGATCCGCGCCAAGGCCACCGACCGCCGCCACCGGATCGGTTCGCTCATCTTCAACTTCGGCGGCCCCGGCGGCTCCGGCGTCGCCACCCTCCCGGCCCTCGCCGACAGCTACCGCCAACTGCGCGCCCGCTACGACCTGGTGAGCTTCGACCCGCGCGGAGTCGGTCGCAGCAGCGGGGTGCGCTGTCTGGACGGGAAACAGCTCGACGCCTACTACGCCGCCGACGCGACCCCGGACACCCCCGCCGAGGTCAAGGGTCTGGTCCGGCGGGTCAAGGGGTACGCGGCCGCGTGCGAGAAGAACTCCGGAAAGGTGCTGCCCTATGTCGGCACCGCCAACGCCGCCCGCGACATGGACCTGATGCGCCGTGTTCTCGGCGACCGCAAGCTGCACTACTTCGGCATCTCGTACGGCACCGAACTCGGCGGCGTCTACGCCCACCTGTACCCACGCACGGTGGGCCGCGCGCTCTTCGACGGGGTCGTGGACCCCACGCAGACGCCGGAACAGGGGGCGCTCGGCCAGGCCAAGGGGTTCCAGCTCGCACTGAACAACTATGCGAAGGACTGCGACCGGAGCGGCGGGATGGGCGGCGTCACGAGCTGCCCCACCGCGGCGCAGATCCGCGCCTTCCTCAAGCGTCTCGACACCCGTCCGCTGCCCACCGGCCAGGGCCGGAAGCTGACCGAGTCGCTGGCCTCGGGCGGTGTCGCGCAGTCCCTGTACTCGGAGCAGTTCTGGCAGTACCTCACCCAGGGGCTCGCCGCCGCCCGGCAGGGCGACGGCAGGATCCTGCTCGCCCTGGGCGACGCCATGAACGGACGGGACCAGGACGGCGACTACAGCACCCTCCAGGCATCCCTGACCGCCATCACCTGCGCCGACTACAAACAGCGCTACACGGTCGGCGACATCGCACGGAAACTGCCCGCCTTCCGCAAGGCGTCTCCGGTCTTCGGCGACTTCCTGGCCTGGAGCCTCACCCAGTGCACCGGTTGGCCGGTGCCCGGCACCTGGACGACACCGGACGTCAGCGCCCCCGGCTCCGCGCCCATCCTGGTCGTCGGAAACACCGGCGACCCGGCCACGCCCTACTCCGGGGCGCGGAAGATGGCACAGGAACTCGGCCCCGGCGTCGGCGTCGAACTCACCTACAAGGGACAGGGCCACGGCGCGTACGACAGCGGCAGCGGCTGTGTCCGCCGGATCGCCAACGCCTATCTCCTCCAGGGCAAAGTGCCGGAAAAGGGCAAGGTCTGTACGTAGGGAATGCGGTGGCACCAACCACGGCACCAACCGTGAACGTATTGAGAACAGGCGCGAACACGCACGCTTCCACCACCTCCTAGGATCACCGGTTATGTCGAGCTCCCTACGCACCATACGGACCAGGGCACTGGTCTCCGCGGCCGTCGTGGTCACTCTCACCGCTGTCGCCGGCTGCGATGGCGACGGCGGAAACGACCAGGGCAACGGGCAGTCCAGTCCGTCCGCCCAGGCTCCGGCCGCATCGGACAGCGCCCTGCCGGATTCGCTCACCGGCCAGAAGCCGAAGTGGGAATCCTGCCCTCCGCCGTCGCCGGTCCAGGGCGCCGGTACGGCGCCGGGGAGCGAGTGGGAATGCGCCACGCTCAAGGCCCCGCTGGACTACGGAAAGCCGGACGGCGAAACGATCGATCTCGCCATGATCCGGGCCAAGGCCACCGACAAGGACCGGCGGATCGGCTCCCTGGTGTTCAATTTCGGCGGCCCCGGCGGTTCCGGTGTCTCCTCGCTGCCCAGCTTCGCCGACGACTACGCGCAGCTGCGCACCCGCTATGACCTGGTGAGCTTCGATCCCCGCGGGGTCGGCGAGAGCGCGGGGGTGACCTGCCTGAGCGACAAGGAGATGGACGCGACCGACGCCGTCGACGGCACACCGGACGACGAGGACGAGCTCAAGGCCGCACTGGCGGACGCCCGGAAATTCAGCGCCGCGTGCAAGAAGAAGTCCGGCCGGGTGCTGCCTCATGTGGATACCGTCAGCGCCGCCCGGGACATGGATCTCATGCGCCAGGTGCTCGGCGACAAGAAACTCTCGTATTTCGGTATCTCGTACGGCACCGAACTCGGCGGCGTCTACGCCCATCTCTTCCCCCGGCGTGTGGGACGCGCGGTGCTCGACGCCGTCGTCGACCCGACCGAGGACCCCGAAGGGAGCGCCTACGGCCAGGCCAAGGGATTTCAACTGGCCCTCGACAACTATCTGAAGGACTGCGCCAAGAAGGGCGCCCTCTGCCCGACCGGTGGCGATGCCGAAGCGGGCGACGCCAAGATCGCCGCGTTTCTGAAAGAGCTGGACAAAAAGCCGCTGGCCACCGCGAGCGGCCGCAAGCTCACCCAGGACGGCGCGCTGAGCGGAATCGCCGCCGCCCTGTACGACCAGGAAAGCTGGAACATCCTGACGACCGCCCTTCAGGAAGCGATGCACTTCGGCAAGGGCAACATGCTGCTGGCGATGTCGGATTCCATGGCCGGGCGTGATGAAAACGGCCGCTACAGCAATATCAATGCCGCCAATACGGCCATCAACTGCGTGGACGACAAACAGCGTTACACGGTCGACGACGTGAAGACCCAGCTGCCCCGGTTCCGCAAGGCTTCTCCGGTCTTCGGTGAGTACCTGGCCTGGGGCATGCTCGGCTGCACCAACTGGCCCGTGGACGGCATGGCGGACGGCCCGGAGGTGAGCGCCAAGGGCTCGGCGCCGATCCTCGTGGTCGGCAACACCGGCGACCCGGCCACCCCGTACGCCGGGGCGCGCAAGATGGTCGGGGAACTCGGCCCGCGCGTGGGGGTCGAGGTCACCTACAAGGGCCAGGGCCACGGCGCGTACAACAGCGGCAACACCTGTATGACCAAGACGGTGAACGCCTATCTGCTGAACGGGAAGGTGCCCTCGAGCGGCACCACCTGTTCGTAGCCTTCCTGGCCTTCCTGACCTTCCTGACCGGATACGCCCGCGGGGCCCGGACCGTCACCGGTCCGGGCCCCGCGGGCGTTGGGCGTCCCGACAGCGGACGCGCGCCTCAGTAGATGGGCTTCTCGGGCTCGATCTGGTTGACCCAGCCGATCACACCGCCGCCCACGTGCACGGCGTCCGCGAAGCCCGCGGACTTCAGCACGGCCAGGACTTCCGCGGACCGGACGCCCGTCTTGCAATGCAAGACGATCTTCTTGTCCTGCGGAAGCTCCTGGAGGGCGCCGCCCATCAGGAACTCGTTCTTCGGGATCAGCCGGGCGCCGGGGATGGAGACGATCTCGTACTCGTTCGGCTCGCGGACATCGATGATGTCGATGTTCTCGCCGTCGTCGATCCACTCCTTGAGCTGCTTGGGCGTGATGGTGGACCCGGCGGCGGCCTCCTGGGCCTCCTCCGAGACCACACCGCAGAACGCCTCGTAGTCGATCAGCTCGGTGACCGTCGCGTTCGGACCGCAGACCGCGCAGTCCGGGTCCTTGCGGACCTTGACCTGGCGGTAGGTCATCTCCAGGGCGTCGTAGATCATCAACCGGCCGACCAGCGGATCGCCGGTGCCGGTGAGGACCTTGATCGCCTCGGTGACCTGGATCGAGCCGATGGAGGCGCACAGCACGCCGAGCACACCGCCCTCGGCGCAGGACGGCACCATGCCGGGCGGCGGGGGCTCCGGGTACAGGCAGCGGTAGCACGGGCCGTGCTCGGACCAGAAGACCGACGCCTGGCCGTCGAAGCGGTAGATCGAACCCCAGACGTACGGCTTGTTCAGCAGCACGCACGCGTCGTTGACCAGATAGCGGGTGGCGAAGTTGTCCGTGCCGTCCACGATCAGGTCGTACTGGGAGAACATCTCCATGACGTTGTCCGCCTCGAGGCGCTCCTCGTGGAGGACAACGTTCACATACGGGTTGATGCCCAGCACCGAGTCACGCGCCGACGCGGCCTTGGAGCGGCCGATGTCCGACTGGCTGTGGATGATCTGGCGCTGCAGGTTGGACTCGTCGACCTCGTCGAACTCCACGATGCCGAGGGTGCCGACACCGGCCGCCGCGAGGTACATCAGGGCCGGGGAGCCGAGGCCGCCCGCGCCCACACAGAGGACCTTGGCGTTCTTCAGCCGCTTCTGCCCGTCCATCCCGACATCGGGGATGATCAGATGGCGCGAGTACCTGCGGACCTCGTCGACGGTGAGCTCGGCAGCCGGCTCGACCAGGGGTGGCAGCGACACGGGGACTCCGTAAGGGGAGGGAGCAGACGGACATGCACCCCCGCGTGAGCGGGGTGGTTTTCTTCTCGTAACACTGCCACGCCCCATCTCATTCCATGACACGCGGTCCGATGCGCGAGACGATGTCGTCCCAGTAGCCGGGCAGGGCTTCCCAGGGGGCGGAGGCGGAGACCCGCTGCCCCGGATGGTGCGTACGGTCGGTGAAATAAATCGTCCCCGCGCCCTGCCAGCGGGCGATCCGCAGCGCCTCCTCCAGATGCGGCCGGGGGACGCCGTGCACCAGATGGCAGAAGCGTTCGGGCGGATATCCCGCCGTCCACTCCGCGACCTGGGACCAACGGTAGTCCGGCCAGGCGCCGCGGAAGGTCACCAGTTGCTCGGCGATCTCCATGTACTCCGGGTACGGATGGGTGCCCTGGCCGAGCACCATATGTCCCCCGCCGAGCAGCGCGCGCAGCGTGGTGACCGTACGGCGGACCTCCGCGAGGCCGGGGCGGTCGGCGGGGCAGCGGTCCAGGAGGAAGCCGTCGACCCGGTACCAGTCCAGGAAGTGGTCGGCGTCGGAGACCAGCTCCCCGAACGGGCGAGTGCCGCAGCGGGCGTCCAGATGCCCCAGCACCCGCACGCCCGCGGCGCGCAGCCGGGCCACCGCGGTGAGCCAGTGCGGATCCCGGCGCGCGCCGGGGCCGCGCCCCACCGAGAGCACCGTCCAGTCCACCGGGGTGCCCGGCCGGGCCAGCTCCGCCCACTCGGTGGGCGCCACCAGCGGATGCGCGTACCCCGGGACGCCCAGGCCGAGCGCATGATCGGTGGCGGGGATGTCGCGCAGCGGACCCGGGGAGGTCAGATGCGACATGCCGCCTCCATCCAGATGTCGGCGAGCGACTCCTCCAGAGGGATCCTGGAGCGCCAGCCGAGCCGGTCGCGGGCGGTGCGCACATCCGCCTGCTGCCAGCTGCCGCAGCCGTCCGGGTAGGGGAAGGTGGCCGCGCCGCCACCGGTGGGGTGCCCCTCCGCCGCCGGGTGGGGGTGATGGCCAAGGCCGTGCCCCGGGCCGTGGCCGGGAGCCGGGACATGGGCCCCGGCGCCGGGCCCGTAGTGCACCATCCCGCGCCCCGGTGGGGCGTCGATCTCGTGCAGGGAGCCGCCGTAGCCCGCCACCCGGGCCAGCACGGCGGCCGCCTCGCGCAGCCGCACCGAGCGCCCGGTGCCGATGTTGACCACCCCCTGCGCCGCCGACAACGAGGCGGCGTGCACCGCGCGCGCCACATCCCGGACGTCCACGAAGTCCCGCTGGACGCCGAGCCCGCTCAGCTTCAGCTCACTCTCCCCCGACTGCATCGCCCGGCGCATCGCCTCGGCGAGCCGGCCCAGCGGCGAACCGGCCGGGGTGCCGGGCCCCACCGGGGAGAACACCCGCAGCACCACCGCGTCCAGGCCCGAGCCGAGCACCAGCTCGGTGGCGGCCAGCTTGCTCACCCCGTACGGGCCTCCGGGGCGCGGCACGGCGTCCTCGGCGGTCGAGGAACCAGGCTGCGAGGGCCCGTACTCCGAGGAGCAGCCGATCTGCACCAGCCGGGCGCCGCAGCCGCTGCGCCGCAGCGATTCGCAGACCGTCGCCACGGCCACCGTGTTGTGCCGGGTGAGCTCCCGGGCCCCGCCGCGGGTGGCCCCCGCGCAGTTGATCACCACACCGGGGTGGACGGCGTTGAGGAAGCGGGTGAGCGCGCCGGGGCTGCCGCTGGAGAGGTCGAAGCGCACATCGGCGTCGTCGCCGCGGCCGAGCGCGGTGAGCTGGACGGCCGGGTCGGCGAGCAGATGCTCCGCGACATAGCGGCCGAGGTATCCGCCGGAGCCGAGCAGCAGGACTCTCATCGGTCACGCCTCCCCGCGCGGGCGCGTGGACGGGACAGGTCGTCGCTCATGTGGTCGCTCCTCGTAAGGGTGGCAGGGTGGTACGCGGTCGTGCGGGGGGTGGCGGGTTCACTGGGGCGCCTCGCAGGGCGCGGGGTGGGTGCTGTCGCCGCGGTGCGGGCCACGGCGGGTGGTGCGGCTGTCGGAGGCGCCCGGGGTGGTGCCGTGGGCCGAGGCGCGGGAGAGGACGGCGCAGGCGTACCCGAGCAGTCCGAGCGCGGCGGCGGCGCAGGCCGCCGCGGGCACAACGGCCGCGCCGTGAGCGGCGATCAGCCGGGCCACGGGTTCGCCGAGCGGCGCTCCGCCGGGCAGCCGCGCGGCCAGCGCGGTGACCTCCACCGCCGCCTCGGCCGCACCGGCCGCGGCCAGCCCGCTGATCGCCGCCGCGCGGAAGCCATGGACGGCGAGCAGCCGGGCCGCGAACAGCAGCGCGGCCAGCGCGACGGCGGCCGCCTCGGTGGCGGTGACCGAGCCGGTGCCGGACGGCGACAGGGGGAGGACGAGCCGGGCCGCGAGCACCAAGGGCGCCGACGCGGCCAGGAAGCCGAGGGCGGTGAGCACGAACAGCGGCCGGACCCCGGCCGCGAACTCCTCGAGCCCGCGGCTGCCGGTCAGCCTCCGGCGCGCCCGTACCGCGAACCAGCGGGCGCACCCGGCCGCGGGCGCGGTGGCCAGCGCGAGGACCACGGCGGTCTCGGCGCCGCGCGCCGTGTCGTACGCGCCGCGCTCCCCGGTCACCAGCCCGGTGAGCAGCCAGTCCCCGCAGGCGGCGTAGCCCAGGAGCCAGCCGAGGCAGAGCGGTCCCGCGAGGTCCGCGAACCGCCCGGCGCGCCCGCGTCCGGCGATCCGCAGCGGGCCCCGGCTCAGACAGAGCCACAGCGCGACACCCACCAGGACGGCGCCGGTCACGCCGAGGGCGGCCCGGACGACGGGCGGCGCGATGTCCGGCCTGAGGACCGCCCAGGCGGTCATCGCGCAGAGTGCCCCGGGCAGCGGCCACAGCGCCCAGGAGCCGCGCTCGGGGCTCGGGACGGGAGCGTCGGCGGGTTCGTCGGCGGGTTCGTCGGCGGGTTCGTCGGCCCGGTACTCGGCACGGGGCACCCGGGCGTACAGCTCCTCGGCGAGGGCGAAGACATCACGGTGCCGGAAGCGGGCGGCGGTACGGTCCGTCACCCCGTGGGCCTCAAGACCGGCGGCGATCTCCAGCGGATCGACGGCGCGAGCGCAGAGATCGTGATGCCGGTGCATCAGCTCGCGCACCGGATCGGCGGGACCCCGCCGCCCCGCCGCGCCGGTCGGCCGGGCCCTGTGGTCGTCCTCGGGCGCGGCGGCCCCGTCCTCGGGCGCGGCCGGATCTCCCGCGGGGGCGTGGGCTCCCGGGGTACGCGCCGTCTCCGGCTGCCCCGCGCCCGTACGGTCCACGGCATCCGGCCACGGCGGTTCGCCGCCCCTGCCCGACTCCCCCATGTACGGCGTCCGGGCCGCGGCCCCCGGTGTGGCCCTCCCGGGGGCGATCAGGGCGCGGGAGGGGCGGTTCCAGCCGCCGGGGGAGGTGGGGGTGCTGGGGGCGTCCGGGGTGAGGGCGTCCGGGGTCGGCTCGTGGGGCGTGGTCATGCGCCCTCCTCGGTGGCGCTGCCCTGCGGGCCCACGCTCAGCGGTTCACGGGGCGGCGGGGCGGCCCAGGTGGGGGTGTGGTCCTGCGGGCCGCGGGACGGCGCGGGCGCCGCGGGCCAGTGGCCGAAGCGGTCGCCGTCCCGGCCCGCGGTCCAGCGGCCCGGGATATGGGCCTCCGCCGGGAGGGCGAACGGCAGCGGCGCACCGCCCTCGCCGACCTCCTCGCGCCGCACCGGGCAGTGCGACATCAACTCCAGGTAGATACCGCGGAACGCCGCCACGTTCTGCTCGATCGTGAACAGCTCCAGCGCACGGGCGCGTGCCGCGGCGCCCAGGCGCGCGCGACGGGCGGGGTCGCCCAACAGCGCGAGACAGGCGTCCGCGAGCGCCCGGGGGTTGCGCGGGGGCACCACCAACCCGGTGCCGCCGATGGCCTCGCACACCGCGCCCACATCCGTCGACACCGTGGCCCGCCCGCAGAACATCGCCTCGACCAGCCCCACCGGGAAGCCCTCGACCACGCTGGAGAGCACCACGACCCCGCCTGCCGCGTACGCCTGAGGGAGAGACGGCACACCGGGCTCGCCGAGCCGTTCGAAGGAGACCGGGTTGTCGCCCACGGTGTGGGCGTCCACGGCCTCGTCGGGGAAGAGATGCGCAGCGAGGGCGCGGCAGTGGGCCGGGTAGTCCTCGCCCGGCGCACCTCCCACCGGTTCCGTGGAAGCGTCCGCGCGCCGGGTCTCGATGACGCGCAGCCGCGCGTCCGGTCTCCGGCGCCGCACCTCCGCGAACGCGTGCAGCAGGGCGACGACGTCCTTGGGCGGCTCGATACGGCCCACCCACACCAGCGTCCGGTCGTCGCCACCGGAGACCGTGCCGCCGTCGCCGCCGGAGACGCCCTGGCCGCCCTGGCCGCCTTCGCCGACCTCCGCGAAGCGGGCGGCGTCCATACCGGGGTAGACGGTGCGCAGCCGCTCCGGGTCGGCGCCGCACCGCTCCTGCCAGCGGCGGGCGTGGGTGTTGCCGGGGGTGATCAGCGCGGCCCGGGTGTACACCTCCGCGGCCAGGCACCCCTGGAACGCGGAGAGCAGGGTGCGGACGGGCGCGGAGCGGACGGCGGCGGGCCGCGCCGGGTCCGCCGGGCAGCCCTCGAGGTAGTGCTCGCGCACCCGTACGCCGTACTCCGTGACCAGCAGTGGGGTGCCGAAGAAGCGCTTGGCCACCAGCCCCGGGAGGGCGGCCGCGCCGCCGGAGGTGGCATGGCACAGATCGGCCCCGCCGAGGCCGCCGGGGCCGTACCAGTCCAGGGACAGGGGCCGCAGCGCGCGCTCCAGCGCCTCGGTGACCGTCAGCAGATCGGCGACCCGCGCCTGCTGGGCGCCGCGCGCGGCACCGGGGAGGTGGCACGCGCGCTCCAGCAGGCGGACGGCGTCCTCGGAGCGGAGCGCGGCGGGGAGTCCGCCGTGCTCGAGGGCGAGTTCGGCGAGCCCGTAGAGACCGTTGGCGAAACGGTCCGCCTGATGTCCGGTGCCCGGCTCCGGGCCACCTGGAGAGGCGATCGCGGCGGCCAGTTCACCGAAGTGCCCGGCGAACCGCCGCCGCTGCCTGCGGCCCGCGCGCCGCGCGGGCGGGGCGCCCCACAGCGGGGCGGTGCGCACCCGCCGCACCTGGGCGGGGAGTTCGGCCCAGCCCTCGGCGTCCTGGCGGGCGCTGCGGCTCAGCGCGTAGACCTCGAACTCATGCTGGTCCAGGCCCCGGACGAGCCGGTCGCACCACACCCGCGCCTCACCAGTCGCATACGGATAACCACCCTCCGTGAGCAGTGCCACGCGCATGAGCGCACCCCCGATCTTCCTGTGGGCAAGCCGTGATGCCGCCGACGTGCGGCGTGAGCACGTTATGCGCGCATGACGGCAGCGCGACGGACGGTTGTCCGTCGCACCACCAGAAGGGGTGAACGCCCGTGACCTTCCCCGCGCTGAGGCGTTGTTGGCGCTATAGCGGCCGGAAGGCCCGTTCCGGGCCACCGGCGGAGTGCCGCCCGCGCAGGAACGGTTGGGCTATCGCTTGGGGAACGGCCAGGCGTTGGGGCGGCAGGTCGCGCCGTCGGTCGACAGGAACTTCGTCTGCTGCATCATCACCGGAGCGAGCGCGCCGTCCCGCCCGCACACCTCGTGGTTGTGCCCGAGCCGGTGGCCGACCTCGTGGTTGATGAGCATCTGCCGGTACATGTGCATCTTGTCGTCGCCGAAGGTCTTGGCGCCCTGCGCCCACCGATAGGCGTTGATCATGACGCGCTGGGTCTGCGCCGAGTCGCAGGACACGTTGAGCTCAGCGACGTCGAGTCCGGACTTGGCGCACCAGGCCGCGGTGGTCCCGGGGCTTGCGAGGGTGATCACGAAGTCGGCGTGCCCGGAGGAGACCCGCTCGAAGGTGCGGGTGCCGCCGTGACCCCAACTCCGGTCGTCGTTCAGCGTCTTGTGGACGGCCTCGGCGAACAGCTCGCCGTCGAGCGGCAGCTCCTTCTCCACGTCCACCCGGTAGCGCAGCACCTCACCCCGGCCGGGTGCCTTGTCGTGCCCGCCGACGGTCGTGAACGCACCGGGGCCGCGCAGCTTCGGGTCGAGCGGAAAGACGGCCGCCATCTTCTCGCTGTACGACAGGTGGGCCCTCGCACCGACGGACTGGGCCGGCGCGGGCCGGTCGTCACCGCGCGAGACGCTGTCGGAGCGGCCGCGCTCCGCGCCGCCCTGGGCGCGCGGCTGCTTCTTGTCCTCCAGTGACCCGCCGGCCACCTGCCCGGCCACCACGACCGCCAGAACGGTGGTCACGGCAGCCGCGGCGACACCGGTGAAGGTCCGGCCCCTGCCGCCCTTGGTGCCGCCCGCGCCGCCCTCGGGTTCGTCGTCCCCGGCGTCGTCGGCATAGTCGGCATAGTCATCGGCGCGCGGCTCACCACGGCTTCCGCCGTCCGCACCGGCACCGGACGGCTGCCGCACGCGGCGCGGCGCCGGGACCGCTCCCGGCGCTCCGGCGGCGAAGACGTCCTCGCCGTCGTCCGTCGCGTCCGGTGCGTCGAACGCGTCGAGGTACTCCCTGCGCGGGCCGGGCATCAGTCCGCCCGCACCGGAGACCGTGGGGCGCGACGGCGGGTTCATCGTCGTGGCCCCCGTGGAGGCGCGGGGGCTGCCGAGGGCGCCCCAGCCACCGCCGGGCTCATGGTGCTCCGGATGGCCGCCCCGGGTGTGCGGCGGCGGGGGCTGCGGTCCGTACGCCGGCCGCGGTACGCCCTGCGGGGGTGTCATCGCCGGGTCGGCCGCGCCCGGTGCGGCGCGCCTGCGGCGCCCGGTGCCCGGGGCTCCCGAGGGCGCTCCGGCCGCGCCGGGGGCGTTGTGCTCGACGAACGCGGGGCCGGAACCGGAGCCCGCGCCTGAGGGCCGGTGCCCCCGTCCCTCCTGGCTGCCACGTGCGCTGTGTTTACCCACGCGCCGCACCGCTCCCGTCCACGCCGGCTGCCGGTACGGCGCCCCGTACCGCCCGGCTCTCCCGGCCTTCTTGTCCGTCAACGTCATCGAGCAGCTCACGCATGGCGTGAGCCACTGCTTCCGGATACTCCATCATCGCGACGTGTCCGGCGTCCAACAGTGTCAACAGACGGGAGTCACGGAAGGTGGCGTTCGCCCGCCGTGCCATCCGGATGGACACCAGTTGGTCGCGCATACCGTAGACGAGGAGCGTGGGCGCGAGCACCCGCTCGGCCTGCCGCCACAGGGAGTGCTGGCCGCCCAGGGTGTACGAGTCGACGACACCGCGCGCCGACCGCGCGAGCGCGTCCCAGAAATACGGGAGGTCGAGGCGGCGCTGGAACTCCTCCACGGCCAGCGCGAAGTCCTCCGGGCCGACCCGCCCCGGGTCGCCGTAGGTGAGCATCATCACCTCGCGGGTGCGCCGCTCGGCGTCCCAGTCCCGGGTCAGCCGGGTGAACAGCCGGGTCACCCCGGGTATCGCGAGCAGTCCGGTGGGCAGCGCGGTACGCGGCGGCCGCAGCTCGGGCAGGGCGGGCGAGACGAGGGTGAGGGTGCGCACCAGATCGGGCCGCAGCGCGGCGACGCGGGTGGTGATCGCGCCGCCCATCGAGTTGCCCACCAGATGGACCGGGCCGCGGTCACCGGCGTCGAGATGGCGGATCACGGCGCGGGCGTGGCCGGTGATCGAGTAGTCGCCGTCGTCCGGCGGCGGGGAGTCCCCGAAGCCGGGGAGGTCGACCGCCTCGCCGTCCACCCGGTCGGCGAGCCCCTCCATCAGCGCGGACCAGTTCAGCGAGGAGCCGCCGAGGCCGTGGACGAAGAGTGCGGGCGGCAGACCGGAGGCGGCCGGGGGGCGGGAGCGCACGGTCAGAGTGAGTCCGGGCAGCCGGACGGTACGCAGCTCCTCCCCGGCTCCGACGCGCGCGGGCCGCGCGGGTGGGACGGCCGCGATAACGCGGGCTTCCGGCGGCTCGGTCGCAGACATGCGGCAATGTTACGAGACGATCACGCCGCTGACCGTGTGTTCGCACTCACAGGCGACGTAGCGTCCGAAAGTGACCTCTCCTAGGCTCGTTACCAGGGAGGTGCTCTGCTGCCTCCGGGAAGGTGAGTACATGTCCATCGACCCGAGCGACCCCGAGACCTTCGAGAACAACAACAACAACTCCGTGGAGTTCGACGTCGAGGCCCCCGAGGCGGACGCCGCCGAGCAACACCATGACCTGGTCCCCCACCGCGACGACCAGCCATCCTCCGGTGAGCTCCTCGAAGCGAACGAGGCCGACCGGGCGGAGCAGGCCCGTGTCGTCGAGGTGAGTGAGGAGGACTACCGGTGACCAGCGCCGATGGTGGGCTTTTCATAGTGTCCGGTCCGTGAAATTCTCCGCACGAACCGCGCGCTGCCCTGTTACCCAAAAGTACGATGGCGGGCGCGGTGGACATCGTGCACAGAACATTCGAATTGGGAGGCGGCGTGACAGCCATCGAGCAGACCGAGGCGCGCCCGCGAGGTACGCGCCTGCCGCGCCGAGCCCGACGCAATCAGCTCCTGGGGGCTGCCCAGGAGGTTTTCGTCGCACAGGGCTACCACGCGGCGGCGATGGATGACATCGCCGAGCGCGCCGGGGTCAGCAAGCCCGTGCTCTACCAGCACTTCCCGGGCAAGCTGGAGCTCTATCTCGCCCTGCTCGACCAGCACTGCGAGGCACTGTTGCAGGCGGTGCGCACCGCGCTCGCCTCGACGACCGAGAACAAGCAGCGCGTCGCCGCGACCATGGACGCGTACTTCGCGTACGTCGAGGAGGAGGGCGGCGCCTTCCGTCTCGTCTTCGAGTCCGACCTGACCAACGAGCCGGCCGTGCGCGAGCGTGTGGACCGGGTCTCGCTCCAGTGCGCCGAGGCGATCAGTGAGGTGATCGCCGAGGACACCGGCCTGTCCAAGGACGAGTCGATGCTCCTGGCCGTCGGCCTCGGCGGAGTCTCGCAGGTCGTCGCGCGTTACTGGCTCTCCAGCGGAAGCACGGTGCCGCGGGACACCGCGGTGCAGTTGCTCACCTCGCTCACCTGGCGGGGCATCGCGGGGTTCCCGCTGCACGGGGCCGACGGCGGGCAGCACTGAGCCGCTCTGCCATCCGCGGCATCTCCGGCCGCGCGGGCGCGCGTTCACGTGGGCGGGCGTGTTCGCTGCTGGCGTGTGCCCGGGCCGCCCGGCAGGTCGCCCACCCCGGCTAATGTGTGCTGCGTACGGCGCGGATGGCCGCGCACCCCAAACTGACCGTCGGAGGGACAAAGCCGTGGAGGTCAAGATCGGCGTGCAGCACGCGCCCCGCGAGATCATCTTGGAGAGCGGGCAGTCTGCCGAGGAGGTCGAGCGCGCGGTGGCCGACGCGCTCGGTGGCAAGGCTCAGGTGCTGACCCTGGTGGACGAGCACGGCCGCAAGATCCTCATCCCGGCCGACCGGCTCGCGTATGTCGAGATCGGCGAGCCGACCGCCCGCAAGGTCGGATTCGGCGCGCTCTGAGCGGTCGCAAGCGACGGCGGCGGGGCCCGGTGGAGATCCATCCACCGGGCCCCGCCGCCGTTGTACGCGCTTCTGCGCCCCGTGGTGCGCGCCCCTGGGCCTGACTTTTCCCGCGTCTCCCCCACGTGCCGTGTGCGCCCGCCCGCCGCGCACTCCACCGTCTCCCTCGGCACAACCGGGTCACAGGGTTGCCCGCTCTCCGGCAGGGGTAGGACGGGCACGACCGACACGTGATCGCGTGCCGGTCCCGGTCCGCTCACGGGAAGGACGCGCCATGATCCTCTGGGAAGCGCTCGGCTCGGTACTGATCGGTCTCGCCGTCGCGTATGGAGCGAGCCGCTGGCGCCCCCGAAGGCTGCCCGCACGCCCCCTGGTGCTGTCCACCGGCCCCGGCGCCGCGCTCTTCGGCGCTCTGCTCGCCCATACGGTGCTGGGCTCGGGCCAGTCCGCGGCGGTGCTGATCGTCGCGCTCGGGTTCACGGCGGCGCTGCTGTCGCTGCTCATCCGCCCGGCGGGCCGTACCCGCCGCAGGCGCTCGGTCACGGCCTGAGGCCGCCCACGACCGGCCCGGGGCGGCCGGACCCGGACCGGGCCCGGCCGCTCTTCGCGAAGCCGCTCTTCGCGAGACCGTTCTTCGCTAGGCCGCCAGGCCCAGCGCCGCCATCCGCTTGGTGTGCGCCTCAGTGATCCGGGAGAACATCCGGCCCACCTCCGCCAGGTCGAAGCCGTCGGCCAAGCCGCCCACCAGCATCGTGGAGAGCGCGTCGCGGTCCGCGACCACCCGCTGCGCCTGCGACAGCGCCTCGCCCATCAGCCGCCGCGCCCACAGCGCCAGCCGTCCGCCGACCCGCGGATCGGCCTCGATCGCGGCGCGCACCTTCTCCACCGCGAAGCTGGCGTGGCCGGTGTCGTCGAGCACCTGGAGCACCAGATCGCGGGTGTCCGCGTCGAGCCGGACGGCCACCTCGCGGTAGAAGTCGCTGGCGATCGAGTCGCCCACATACGCCTTGACCAGGCCCTCCAGCCAGTCCGACGGCGCGGTCTGGCGGTGGAAGCCGTCCAGTGCGGCGGCGAACGGCTCCATTGCCTCCGTCGGCCGCTCGCCGACCGCCGCCAGCCGGTCCCGCAGCCGCTCGAAGTGGTGGAACTCGGCGGACGCCATCTTCGCCAGCTCGGCCTTGTCCTCCAGCGTGGGCGCCAGCTTGGCGTCCTCGGCCAGCCGCTCGAAGGCGGCCAGCTCGCCATAGGCGAGGGCGCCGAGCAGATCCACGACGGCGGCCCGGTACTGCGGATCGGCGGCGGCCGTGTCCCAGTCCTGGGCGGCGATCCCGGTGGCTTCGGCGTCGGGCTCCTCGGGATGGTCCGCCGCGCTCTCCCCGGCGCGGTCCTCGGCGGTGGCTGCGGCGTTCTCAGGCGTGTCAGGCGTCTCCATGCAGCGCACAATAGCCCGCTCAGCGCCATGGGGAAGGCCCTGGTCAGCCATGACCTGCGGTGCCGCGCATCCGGTTCCACGGTCACAGATGCGCGCTTCCGGGGTACAGTGGTATTTGCACCCGTCGCATACCGGCGGGTCGTTCCACGAATGCGGATGCCCGGTCGGTGGCCCGATCGGCTCCAAACCGACCGCCCTCCGCGCGGCGCGCATCGTTCATGCGCACGGCAGGAGGGACCCGCTCGCGGCGAGAGCGCTCGAGCGAGGGCAGTGGTCCCGCGCCGAACCGGCCGCCCCAAGGCCGGTGCACCCGGGCGCTGTGCGATCCCCTTCGCCGCCTCCCGCCGCGTCTCACAGAAGAGGCAAACATCCTGACCACCTTCCGAGAACTCGGGATCCTCCCCGAGACAGCCGAGGCCCTGGAAGCCGTCGGCATCACGTCCCCGTTCCCCATCCAGGAAATGACGCTTCCGGTCGCCCTCTCCGGCACCGACGTCATCGGCCAGGCCAAGACCGGCACCGGCAAGACGCTGGGCTTCGGCCTCCCGCTGCTGGAGCGCGTCGTCGTCCCCGTGGACGTCGAGGCCGGCCGGGCCAAGCCCGAGCAGCTCACCGAAGCCCCGCAGGCGCTTGTGGTCGTCCCCACCCGCGAGCTCTGCCAGCAGGTCACCAACGATCTGCTCACCGCCGGCAAGGTCCGCGACGTCCGCGTTCTGTCGATCTACGGCGGCCGCGCCTACGAACCGCAGGTCGAGGCGTTGAAGAAGGGCGTCGACGTGGTCGTCGGCACCCCCGGCCGCCTGCTGGACCTGGCGGGCCAGAAGAAGCTGCGGCTCTCCGCCGTCAAGGTGCTCGTCCTCGACGAGGCCGACGAGATGCTCGACCTGGGCTTCCTGCCCGACGTCGAGAAGATCATCCAGCTGCTGCCCGCCAAGCGCCAGACCATGCTGTTCTCGGCGACCATGCCGGGGCAGGTCATCTCCCTGGCCCGGCGCTACATGTCGCAGCCGACCCACATCCGCGCCACCGCGCCGGATGACGAGGGCGCGACCGTGGCCAACATCACCCAGCATGTCTTCCGTGCCCACTCGCTGGACAAGCCGGAGGTCGTGGCGCGGGTGCTCCAGGCCGAGGGCCGCGGTCTCGCGATGATCTTCTGCCGCACCAAGCGGACCGCCGCCGACATCGCCGACCAGCTCGCCCGGCGCGGTTTCGCCTCCGGAGCGGTCCACGGCGACCTCGGCCAGGGGGCACGCGAGCAGGCGCTGCGCGCCTTCCGCAACGGCAAGGTCGATGTGCTGGTCTGCACCGATGTCGCCGCGCGCGGTATCGATGTCGAGGGCGTAACCCATGTGATCAATTACCAGTCGCCGGAGGACGAGAAGACCTATCTGCACCGCATCGGCCGCACCGGCCGGGCGGGTGCGTCGGGTACCGCCGTCACCCTCGTCGACTGGGACGACATCCCGCGCTGGCAGCTGATCAACAAGGCGCTGGACCTGCCGTTCAACGACCCGGAGGAGACCTACTCCACCTCCGGGCACCTCTACGAGCTGCTGAGCATCCCGGAGGGCACCACCGGTGTCCTGCCGCGTGCCGAGCGCACCCGGGCCGGACTGGCCGCCGAGGAGATCGAGGACCTCGGTGAGACCGGCGGCCGGGGCGGCCGTGGCCGCCGGTCCTCCGGTGCCCCGGAGGAGCGCCCGGCGCGCACCCGCACCCCGCGGGTCCGGCGCCGCACCCGCGGCGGTGTGTCCGCGGAGGGCTCGAGCGCGGCGGAGGGGACTCCGGCCGCCGAGGCCGCCGCCGACTCCGCCGAGGGCGCCACCGAGCCGCGTCAGCCCCGTCGCCGCCGCCGTACGCGCGGTGGTGCGGCGAGCGCGGGCGAGGCGGCCACCGCCGCGGTCGACGCGGCGGAGACCGCCGAGGCCGCCCCGGCAGCGGCTGAGGCTCCGGCCGAGGAGGCCGCGGCCAAGCCGCGCCGCCGTCGCACCCGGGCCAAGGCCGCCGATGCCGTGGAAACCGATGCGACCGCGGAGCAGACCGCCGAGGGCGAGGAGGCCGCGGCCAAGCCGCGCCGCCGCCGCACCCGGGCCAAGGCCGACGCCCCCGCCGAGGCGGCCGTCGCGACCTCCGAGGGCACCGACACCGCGGACGCCAAGCCCGCCCGTCGCCGCACCCGCACCAAGGCCGCCGATGCCGTGGAAACCGATGCGACCGCGGAGCAGACCGCCGACGGTGAGGCCAAGCCGGTCCGCCGCCGTCGCCGCACCCGTGCGGCGGCCCAGCCCGAGGCTGTGACCGAGAGCTGACGGCACCCGGCACAACCGAGCGCCACCGGGCCCCGTTCCGCGACACCGCGGAACGGGGCCCGGTGTTCATGGTCCGTTTCCCATGCCCTGTATAGCCTCATCCCCATGAGCAGGCCGCCGTTTCTCACCCTGCCCGCGGGCGTCCGCGCATACCGACTGGGGACCGCACGCGGGGAGTTCGCCGTGCACGACGCGCGGCCCGGCTCGGCCGCACGCGGCACAGTGCTGCTGGTGCCGGGATTCACGGGCAGCAAGGAAGACTTCATCGCACTGCTGGAGCCACTGGCCGCGGCGGGTTTCCGGGCCGTCGCGGTCGACGGCCGCGGCCAGTACGAGAGCCCCGGGCCCCGGGACCAGGCCGCGTACACCCAAGCCGAGTTGGTGCTCGACGTCCTCGCGCAGGCCACGGCGGTCAGCGCCGCCACCGAGGATCCCGTCCATCTGCTCGGGCATTCACTGGGCGGGCTGATCGCACGCGCCGCCGTGCTGCGGGACCCGGGCGCGTTCAGCTCGTTGACGATCATGAGTTCCGGCCCCGCGGCCATCTCGGCCGCGCAGCAGGCCCGCACCAAGCTGCTCATCGACGCGCTGACCGTGATGGACATGGAGTCCGTCTGGCAGGCGATGCGCGAACTGGATCCGCCCGAGGCGGCCGACGCGGCGACCCCGCCCGGCGTACGGGAGTTCCTCCACCGTCGCTGGCTGGACACCGTGCCGGAGCAGCTGATCGCGACCGGGCGGCAGCTGAACGCCGAGCCGGACCGGGTCGGCGAACTGGCGGCGTCCGGGGTGCCCATACATGTGCTGTCCGGCGAGCTCGACTACGCCTGGCCGGTGCCGCTGATGGACGAGATGGCCGAGCGGCTGTCGGCACGCCGGACCGTGATCGAGGGAGCCGAGCACTCCCCCAACGCCGAGCGGCCGCGGGCCACGGTCGAGGCGCTGCTCGCGTTCTGGCGGAGCCTGGGCTGAGCGCCCGCTACGCGTAGAGGGCGCTCAGTACTGGGCCTGGAGGTGCTCCCAGAAGCCATCCCGCAGGGCCCGGCGCAGATCGGCGTGGGCGCGCAGCGACAGCCGCAGCAGCCCCTCCGCGTCGATCAGCAGCTCCTGGTCGACCGAACCGGGCAGATAGGGGTGGCCCGGCAGCAGCTCGGCAAGCGTCTCCCGGCCGCGTGAGGACAGCCACTGGGCGGCGATCTGCGCTCCGATGAAGCGCACCTCGTCCCGGCTCGGCGCGGGCCCGGACAGCGCCGTCTCGCCGTTCAGCTCGTAGCCGGTGGCCCGGCGGGTGACGTACGGCTTGCAGAAGTCGAGGTCGAAGGTGCGCTGACTGTCGACCTCCCACAGCAGCGGTTCGGCCTGATTGCGCCCGTCCACGGCCTCGATGCCCCACAGATGGACCCGTGCCCCGTAGCCCTGGGCCGCCTCGACGGCGGAGACCAGGTCCTCGTCGCCGCCGATCAGCACGGCGTCGCCGATGGCGCGGTGCCGGGCGAGGGACTCGAGGTCGGAGCGGATGAGGGAGTCGACGCCCTTCTGCTGGTTGTTGGCGTTGAGGTTGCCCAGCCGGACCTTGACGTCGGGCAGCTCCGCGATGCTCTGCTGCTCGGGGGTGTGGATCCGGCGCCGGGCACCGTCGAACCAGTAGACCCGCAGCAGTCTGCTGTCCGGGAAGATCGTGCGGGCCTTGTCGATGAACGCCTCGATCAGCCCCTCGGCGTCCAGCTCGAAGGCCCGGCGGTCCTCCGTGCCCGCGACCAGCCGTCCCGCGGCCGCGTACACATACCCCGCGTCCACGAAGATCGCGTGGGTGGACGGGGTGGTGGCGACCTCGGCGAGCACGCGTTGCAGCAGCTCGTTGGTGCGCTCGATGCCCGCGACGATCGAGGCGAGGTCTGGTTGGCCCGGAGGCGGCAGGTCACTCATACGCGGTTCATTCTCCGGGCGGGCGCTCGGGGATCACAACCGGACCCTCCTCCGCCACCAGCAGGTACTTAGTCTGGCGAAAAATTTCATTAGCGTAGGGAATGTTTTCGGGGCACACTCTCGTTGAACACGTACAGGAGCGTGCGGCAGCGAGGCCGCGCAGCCTCCGTACACATCAGTTCTCCTCAGGAGGATCAGACGAAGGGAGAAGCCTTGCGCTTCGAGATCATGCGTCTTGACGACATCGACGGCAACGCCGTGGACAGCACTGTCGTGGACGCCGCCTCCGTCAACCGGATCGTGCAGCAGGCCGCCGCGATCGGCCAGCGCATCTACATCCGCCCAGCCGAAACCGTTGTCCGGTAGTGCCGTAAGAAGCTCCTGACGCACGACTGACGCTGAACGCGAAGGCGCCCCCGTACACGGACGTACGGGGGCGCCTTCGCGCTCAGAGGCGTCAGGCGTTGTGGACCACCTGGATGACACCGTTGATGATCTGCTGCACCGCCAGGGCGGAGAGCATCATTCCGGCCAGTCGGGTGACCAGCACCACTCCGCCTTCCTTGATCACACGGATGATCAGCAGCGAGTAGCGCATGGTGACCCACAGCACGATGTGCATGGCCACGATGGCGGCCCACACCGAGATCTGGTCAGCGACGCCCTTCGCATGCTGCACCGCGAGGATCACCGAGACGATCGCCCCCGGCCCGGCCAGCAGCGGCATCCCGAGTGGGACCAGCGCCACATTGACGTCCTTGGTCTGGGTCGGCTCGTCGTTCTTGCCGGTGAGCAGCGCGAGCGCGATCAGCAGCAGAAGCAGTCCGCCCGCGATCATCAGCGCGGGGACCGAGACATGCAGATAGTCGAGGATCTGCTGACCCGCGACGCCGAAGACGGCGATGACCCCGAAGGCGACGGCGGCGGCCTGGCCCGCCATCCGGCGCTGGACCTTGACGGGGCGGCCGGAGGTCAGCGCCAGGAAGATCGGCGTGATCCCCGGAGGGTCCATGATCACGAAAAGGGTGAGAAAAAGGGATCCGAAGACAGCGGTGTCGAACACGGTGAAGGGCCTTGCGCAGACGTTGAGCGAGCGACGGCTCGCGAAGGGGACGGGGAGGGAGAGGGTGAAGTGAGGTGGGGTGAGGTGTGCAGAACGGCGGGGCGGGGTGGGGCTCAGCCGCCCGCGCCCGGCACCGGGAACGCACCGGCGGCCCGGCGCACGATCTCGCCGTAGATCTCGGGGTCGGTGGTGTACTCGCCCAGACGGCAGCTCTTGCGGCTGCCGTGGTAGTCGCTGGAGCCGGTGGTGAGCAGAGCGTGCTCGGCGGCGAGGCCGCGCAGCCGGGCGCGGGTGGGCCCGTCGTGGTCCATGTGGTCGACCTCGATACCGTCCAGGCCCGCGGCGGCCAGCTCGCCGATCGCGCTCTCCGGTACGCACTGACCGCGCTTGAGCGCCAGGGGATGCGCGAAGACGGTGACCCCGCCCGCCGCCTTGACCAGCCGGATCGCCTCGAAGGGGTCCAGCTCGTGCTTCTCGACGTAGGCACGGCCGCCATCGGCGAGCCATTCGGGGGTGAAGGCGTCCGAGACGCTGTCCACGACGCCCAGTTCGACGAGGGCGGTGGCCACATGCGGCCGCCCGACGGCCCCGCCCCCGGCGATCTCCGCCACCCGCTCCCAGGTGACCGGCACTCCCAGCTCCCGCAGCTTGGCGACCATCCCCTGGGCACGGGGTACCCGGTCGTCGCGCACCAGCTCGCGTTCGCGCGCGAACGCCGGCTCGGCCGGGTCGAAGAGGTACGCCAGCATGTGCAGGCTCACACCGTTCAGCCGGCAGGACAGTTCGGCGCCGGTGATCAGGGTGAGGCCCTCCGGCAGCGCCCGTAGCGCTTCCTGGTGGCCGCCGACGGTGTCGTGGTCGGTCAGCGCGACAACGTCCAGCCCGGCCGCGGCGGCGTTCCGCACCAGCTCGGCGGGGGTGTCCGTACCGTCCGAGGCAGTGGAGTGGGTGTGCAGGTCGATGCGCACGACACGGCTCCAAGCTGCGAGGGAAGGAACGGAGGGGACGCTTCAGGATAACCGGCGCCCCGGGCATGCCCGTGTCAGGGGCAACGATCCTGCGGCGGGAGCGCGGTGGTCAGGCGGCGGGAGCTCGGCGGTCAGGACAGGATTCGCGGCGAGAGCGCACCACAGGGCACCAGGTCCACCTCGGCCCCGGCGTCCCGCAGATCGGTGAGCACCATCTCGTCGTACATCAACAGCCCGGTCTGCTCGGGCCAGACGATCGCCCACAGCCAGAGCCCGCATGCCTCGCCCGCGAAGACCGCCCGGTCGTCCGGGGTGCCCTCGACATGCCACAGGGGGGTCGGCCGTCCGGCGGCCAGCACCTTCACATGCGGCGGTTTGTCCACCCGCATCCCCGGCCCGGGGTCGGGCCCCGGGATGCCCGCGTAGCGCGCGCCGAGACCGACGCCGAGCTCCTCGGCCACCAGCAGCAGCTCACCGGGGCCGCCCAGCGGGCCCGGCCCGGAGCAGGCCACGGCGGTGGCGCGGCCGCCGCTGCGGTCGTCGCCCGCGCACGCCACACCGGTGAACAGCCAGCCCACGGGCAGCGGCCACGGCATCCAGACCGGGACCCGGGCGCGGTTGGTGACCACCACGAGTGCTTCGACGCTCGGCGGGACGACAGGCTGGAGCGGATGCACGGTGCCGTGGATACCGCACTGCCAGGTGTCGGCGAAGAGACCGGGCGCTCGCACCCGGCCACCGCACTTCGGGCAACTGGGTTCGCCCCTCATAGGGCCCCACGGTCCTCCCCGGTCGTCCTCGCGTCAAGGACGATCACCCGTCCGGAGGTCGTACGGTCGAAGCGTTTCCGCCCCTACGGCAGGTGCGGTACGCCGCGATCCGGCGTTGCACGCACCGGGCCGACCGCCGGGGGCGGCCGCGCGGTCAGCCGTCCAGCGGAACCGCGGAGCGCATCGGGTCGCGCAGATCCGTACCGTGCCGCAGCCAGCGGTCCTGGAGCGCGCCCGCGCCGTGGACCCGCTTCCACGCCGCCTCGTTCCCCGTCATCGGCAGCAGCGGCAGGAAGCGCACCGGTTCCATCGGCTCCAGGAGCTCCAAGTCCTCCACCAGTCCGCCCGGTTCGGCGACCAGCACCGAGGTGAAGGGGGCGCCGGTCCACAGCGGCGCGCCGATGTCCAGCGAGCCGCCCGGCGCCACCACCAGGCCCTCGACCTGGGGCGAGGCGGCCAGCACGGCGAGCGGGCGCAGCACCTCGTCCAGAACGCCGAGCCCGGGTCCCGCGCCGCCGGTACGCACGGTGAGCACCAGCTCGGCGCGCGGACCGCGCAGGGAGTCGGCGACGGAGGCGGTGGGATCGGTCATCGGGGTCTCCGACATGCCGAGGGTGGCGTAGCGGACGACGTCCTCCTCCCCCCGGAACCGCAGCACCTCGATGCGGTTCGTGCCGACGAAGGTGACGGCCGCGCGGCCGTCGGGCTCACCCAGCGTGGTGATCAACCGGGCCTCGACCAGCTGAAGAACGTCTGACATGCGGTGAGCATAGATCGCGTATCGAACAGGCAAAGCGGCGACGTAACGCTTCTGCCGACTGATAGCCTTTATCCCTGCCCAGGGAGTTACACGTCGTCCCCCACGGGGGACCGGCCGGAGGAGGTGGGGCTGCGGTGGATCCAAGTCGACCGTGCAGTACCGACAGTTCTCCCGTCGATTCCCTTGGGAATGCGCACGCATGATCTGACGCCTTGCGTACCCCACCGCGCCGCGGTGAAACACGTGAAGTCGGTTCGCATCCAGGGCATGTGACGGCAGAGCGCCTTCGTCCCGCTTTGTTCAGTTTTCTTACGCGAACTTCCGTCAGCGCCATCGCACGGAGCGCCGCCCGCTTTGCGGACGTATCCGGGGCCCACCCCGCTGTACGTCCACCTTCCGGGTGCCGCGCTGCGCCCCGCGCCCGCCGCTGACGGCCGGCCCGTGAAGGAGCCCGTCATGTCGATGATCCGTGACCTGCGCGCAGCCGTCCGCCCCGCTCTGCGCCGGACCCGCACCGCCCACAACTACGACGCCACGCGTGACCCGTCGGCCAGCAGCGCCGTGGTCGACTGCGCGGTCTACCGGGACGGGCACCGGGTCAGTGACCATGTCAGCCCGGTGGAGGCGATGGAGCGGGTGCGCGCCGAGGGCGGGTTCGCCTGGATCGGTCTGCACGAGCCGAACGAGCGCGAGTTCGCCGGTATCGCGCGGGAGTTCGGGCTGCACCCGCTGGCCGTCGAGGACGCGGTCCAGGCCCATCAGCGGCCCAAGCTGGAGCGGTACGACGACACCCTCTTCACCGTCTTCAAGACCATCCACTACGTCGAGCACGCCCAACTCACCGCGACCAGCGAGGTGGTGGAGACCGGCGAGGTGATGTGCTTCACCGGCCGCAACTTCATCGTGACCGTCCGGCACGGCGGCCAGGGCTCGCTGCGCGCGCTGCGCCACCGTCTCCAGCAGGACCCGGAGCTGCTGGCCAAGGGCCCCTCGGCGGTGCTGCACGCCATCGCCGACCAGGTGGTCGACGGCTATCTCGCGGTCGCCGACGCCGTCCAGGACGACATCGACGAGGTGGAGATCGACGTCTTCTCGGCTGTGACCTCCCGGCGCGGCGGTGACGCGGGCCGGATCTACCAGCTCAAGCGTGAGGTGCTGGAGTTCAAGCGGGCGGTCTCGCCGCTGCTGCGGCCGATGCAGCTGCTGAGCGAGCGTCCGATGCGGCTGGTGGACCCGGACATCCAGAAGTACTTCCGGGATGTCGCCGACCACCTGGCGCGGGTCAATGAGCAGGTGCTGTCCTTCGACGACCTGCTGAACTCGATCCTCCAGGCCAACCTGGCGCAGGCGACCGTCGCGCAGAACGAGGACATGCGCAAGATCACATCATGGGCGGCGATCTTCGCCGTCCCCACGATGATCGCGGGGATCTACGGCATGAACTTCGACTACATGCCGGAGCTGCGCTGGAAGTTCGGCTACCCGGCCGTCCTGCTGGTCACCGTCGGGATCTGCTTCGCCATCCACCGCGGCTTCAAGCGCAACGGCTGGCTGTAGCCCGTCGGCCTTCCGGCGGTCCGCCAGGATCACCACGGTGAGCCCGCCGAGGATCACCGCGAGCGCCGGGTAGGCGGCCACCGGCGGGGTCTGGCCGAGCCAGAGCGCCGCGATCAGGGCCGCCCCCGGTGTCTCCAGCAGCACCGCGGTGGAGGTGACGGACGGGCCGAGGCCCCGCACCACCCGGTTGATCAGGGTGTGCCCCAACAGCTGGGCGGTGACCGTCAGCGCCGCCAGCTGGAGCCAGGTGACGCCTTCGTAGCCGCCGAGCGCGACGCCCGAGCCCAGACAGACGGCCAGCAGCAGCGCGCTGGTGGTGGCGTAGCAGACGAGGGTGTACGCGGTGGTGCTCACCGAACGGCGCACCTCCGCCCCGAGCACCACATACCCGGCCGCGGCCACCCCGCCCACCAGCGCCAGCGCGTCGCCCAGCAGCGCGCGGGGCGAGGCCGACAGATCGACACCGGTGAGGATCACCACACCGAGCAGGGCGAGCGCCATGCCCAGCCACACCCGGGCGGACTGGCGGTGGCCGCGCAGCCGCAGCAGCAGCGCGGTCCAGATCGGGGTGGTGGTGACCAGCGCGGTGGACGAGGCGACGGAGGTCATCCGCAGACTCGGCAGCCAGGCGCCGAAGTGCACCGCGAGCAGCGCCCCGGACGCGGCCGACAGCAGCACCGCCCGGCGTCCCATCCCGCGCAGCTCACTCCGGTGGCGCCAGAGCGCGAACGGGGCCAGCGCGCCGACCCCCATGGCGTTCCGCCAGAAGGCGATGGCGAGGGCGGGCGCGGCCGTGACGGCGGCGAGCGGCGCGGAGAACGAGACCCCGGTCACGGCCACCGTGAGCAGTACGGCGTCCAACGGAAGCGGGGTACGGGAGCCGTCGCCGCCGGTCCCGACCGGAGTGCCGGTGGCGGCGGAGCTACCGGCTGGGCGGGCAGTGACCACCCCCTCAGCGTAAGGCGCTTGGGCGGGCCAGGGAACTGTCGTCCCGCGGGCTGGGACGGCCCCGGCCACCCGCCGGCGGCCCCGCGTACAGGTCCTAGGCTGTGCCTATGACGCAGACGCCGATGGACCGTGCCCTTGTCGAGGAGGCGGCCAAGAAGTCCGCCCTCATCTGGGTGCAGGGCAGCGAGGGCCCCGCCCGCCCCCTGTGGCACATCTGGCACGAGGGCGCCGTCTGCCTGGTCGGGGACGGCCCCGACGAACAGCCCCTCACCGGGCTCGGCCTCGACCACGGTGGCACCGCCACGGTGACCGTGCGCAGCAAGGACAAGGGCGGGCGGCTGGCCGGCTTTCCCGCGCGAGTGGTGGAGCTGGCCCCGGGCAGCGAGGCGTGGACCGCGGCGGTCGACGAGCTCAAGGGCAAGCGGCTGAACGCGGCGGACGCCGAGCGGATCGCCGAGCGGTGGGCGAGCGGCAGCCGGGTGCTGCGGCTGGAGCCCGCGCCCGGGGCGCTCGCCGAACAGCCCACCGGCTCGCTGGCGGCGGCCCCGCTGCCGTCCTCGGCGGTCACTCGCCGCCCGATGCCTGAGGCACTGCCCAAGCTGCTGGCGCGCGGCCGGCGGGCCCGAAAGCGCTAGGCCCTGTCCGGCGGGTCTTATCGGGCCCGCGACGCCTGGCACCGCACCTCGCTGCGTTGTCGAAAGTCGCCCGAGTACGCCCAGCACGAGGGCGATCCTCCGCCTTGCGATCCACGGCACCAGACGCCGCGGGCTGCTCCTCAAAGACCCACCGGACAGGGCCTAAGCACTCCGCGGGACGGCCGCGAGGTGCCGTCGTTCGTCCGCGGCCGCGTCGTGGCCTGCCGCGCCCATCCGGCGGAGCCGCACATCGACACAGCCCCGCGTTCCTTCCGGGCGCGGAGCGTCAGGGCCCCTCGGGGATCTGCCGGCCGTAGTCGAGGACGTGGTCCTTGTCCGGAGCGGACAGCGTGAAGTCCTTGTTCCAGTCGGCGAGCCGGATCACCCCGGCGCGTCCGGCCCGCTGCAACCGCAGCGGGTACGGACGGCCCTCCAGGGAGACGTCCAGCGAGCCGCCCTCACCGCCCTTGCCACCGAGGACACGGATGGTGCGCACGCCGCCCACCTCGCCGCGGTCCCCGGCGGTGACCGCACCGTGCAGTCCGAGCAACCCGTCCAGCAGCACCTTCTTGTCGGTGAAGCCGGTGAGCCGCCGGTAGGAGGGGTCGCCGGAGGGGACCTTCACATATTTGTCGTCCAGCTTGTTCGCGGCGTCTCCGGAAGCCCCCTGGCTCCCCTTCCCGGCCGCGTCGTTGCCCTCGTGCGACCAGAAGCCCGCGTCCGCCTTGAGGTAGAGGTCCTTGCCGACGCGCAGCAGCTGGAAGGTGCTGCCCTGGGTGGAGACCTGGCCGGTGCCGCCGTCCTCCTTGAGCCGCATGTCCAGCGTGTAGGTGCGCCCCTTGGTGACGAGCTTGCCGGACAGCCGTACCGCCGTCGCGCTCCCGGCGACCGTACGGGCCTTGCTCTCGATCTTGACCGGGGGCAGTTTGCCCACGCCGTTGGTGCCCGCGTCGGGGTCCTTGTCCCCCTCGCCGCCGCACGCCGTGAGCGTCGCGGCCAACCCCGCGCACATCGCTACGACGAGAGCGCTCTTCCGGGTGCGCACGTCCGCTCTGCCTCCTGATGCCGGTGCAGTACGGCAGCGTACCGGTGCCGTCCACGGGTGTCCGCAGGGTGCCGGACGGCCCCTCGTCCTGCGCACGGTGAGTCAGGGCACGTTAGCCTGAACCAGGCGAAACAGCATGGAAACAGCATGAAAGGCGACAAAAGCAGTAAGCCCGGGAAGGGCCACGGACGAGGAGGGGCATGACATGCCGGCAGGCTCCCCCAGGGTCTTTGTCTCGCACCTCGCGGGCGTCTCCGTCTTCGATCCGAACGGCGACCAGGTGGGGCGGGTCCGCGATCTGGTGGCGATGCTGCGACTGGCCGGACGACCGCCGCGGGTGCTCGGTCTGGTGGTCGAGGTGGTCGGCCGCCGCCGGATCTTCCTGCCCATGACCCGGGTGACCGGGGTCGAGTCCGGCCAGGTCATCACCACCGGCGTGATCAACATGCGGCGCTTCGAACAGCGCCCCACCGAGACCCTCGTCCTCGGTGAGCTGCTCGACCGCCGGGTGCGGGTGGTGGAGACGGGCGAAGAGGTCACGGTCCTGGACGTGGCGATGACCCAGCTGCCCGCCCGCCGCGACTGGCAGATCGACAAGGTCCATGTCCGGCGCGGCAAGGCCGGTGCGCTGCGCCGCCGCGGCGAGACGCTGACCGTCGAGTGGTCGGCCGTCACCGGCTTCTCGCTGGAGGAGCACGGCCAGGGTGCGGAGAACCTGCTCGCCACCTTCGAGCAACTGCGCCCCGCCGACCTCGCCAATGTGCTGCACCACCTCTCCGCCAAGCGGCGCGGCGAGGTCGCGGCGGCGCTGGACGACGACCGGCTCGCGGACGTCCTGGAGGAGCTGCCCGACGACGACCAGGTGGAGATCCTCGGCAAGCTCAAGGAGGAGCGCGCGGCCGATGTCCTGGAGGCCATGGACCCCGATGACGCCGCCGATCTGCTCTCCGAGCTGCCCGAGGAGGACAAGGAACGGCTGCTGGGCCTGATGCGCCCGCGCGACGCCGCCGACATGCGACGGCTGATGTCGTACGAGGAGGGCTCGGCCGGCGGTCTGATGACCACCGAGCCGATCGTGCTGCGGCCGGACGCCACGGTGGCGGACGCGCTGTCCCGGGTGCGCAACCAGGATCTGACCCCGGCACTGGCCGCCCAGGTCTATGTGTGCCGCCCGCCGGACGAGACCCCCACCGGGCGGTATCTGGGCACCATCCACTTCCAACGGCTGCTGCGCGACCCGCCTTTCACCCTTGTCGCCTCGATCGTCGACACCGATCTGCCACCGCTGCCGCCGGACACCCAGCTGCCCGTGGTCGCCAGTCATCTGGCGGTCTACAACCTGCTGGCGGCGCCGGTGGTGGACGAGAGCGGATCGCTGCTGGGCGCGGTGACCGTCGACGACGTACTGGACCATCTGCTGCCGTCCGACTGGCGGGAGCGGGAGCTGCACACCGGGGTGACCATGCCGGAGGCCGTCGATGGACGGTGAGGGAAGCCGGCTGGACCGGCCCAAACCGCGCCGCCGCAGTCCGCTGCCGGCCTGGGACCCCGAGGCGTTCGGGAAGGCGTCGGAGCGGATCGCGCGCTTCCTGGGCACCGGCCGCTTCATCGCCTGGATGACGGGCTTCGTCGTCCTCTGGGTGGCCTGGAACACCCTGGCCCCCGACCGGCTGCGGTTCGACCCGTTCCCGTTCATCTTGCTGACGCTGATGCTGTCGCTCCAGGCGTCGTACTCGGCGCCGCTGATCCTGCTCTCCCAGTACCGGCAGGCCGACCGCGACCGCGTCAACCTCGAACGGGACCGCAAGCAGAACGAACGGTCCATCGCCGACACCGAGTTCCTGACCCGGGAGATCGCGTCGCTGCGCGCGGGTCTGGGCGAGGTCGCCACCCGGGACTGGATCCGCTCGGAGTTCGAGGACCTGATCAGAGAGCTGGACGAGGGGCGGGCCGCCCCCGCCCGGAGTGAGGAACGCGACCGCTGACGGCCTTTCCGTGGCTCACCCATGGCGCCGTACCATCTCCGTATGGCTACCGACACTCCCCCATCGCCGAGCGAGGACGCGGTCCGCGCCGCGCTCGCCACGGTCAACGACCCGGAGATCCACAAGCCGATCACCGACCTCGGCATGGTCAAATCCGTGGACATCGCCGCCGACGGCGCCGTCGCGGTGGTGGTCTACCTCACGGTCTCCGGCTGTCCGATGCGGGAGACGATCACCACCAATGTGCGGGACGCGGTCACCCGGGTCGACGGTGTGACCTCGGTCACGGTCGAACTCGATGTGATGAGCGATGAGCAGCGCCGTGAGCTGGCCGCCTCGCTGCGCGGCGGGCAGGCCGAGCGCGAGGTGCCCTTCGCCCAGCCCGGTTCGCTCACCCGGGTCTACGCGGTGGCCTCCGGCAAGGGCGGCGTCGGCAAGTCCTCGGTCACGGTGAACCTGGCCGCGGCGATGGCCGCCGACGGTCTGAAGGTCGGCGTGGTGGACGCCGACATCTACGGCCACTCCGTGCCGCGCATGCTGGGCGCCGACGGACGGCCCACCCAGGTCGAGAACATGATCATGCCGCCGTCCGCGAACGGTGTGAAGGTGATCTCGATCGGGATGTTCACGCCGGGCAACGCCCCGGTGGTGTGGCGCGGGCCGATGCTGCACCGCGCGCTCCAGCAGTTCCTGGCCGATGTCTACTGGGGCGACCTCGACGTCCTGCTGCTGGACCTGCCCCCGGGCACCGGCGATATCGCCATCTCCGTGGCCCAGCTGGTACCCAACGCCGAGATCCTGGTGGTGACCACGCCGCAGCAGGCCGCCGCCGAGGTGGCCGAGCGGGCCGGGGCGATCGCCGTGCAGACGCATCAGAAGATCGTCGGCGTGGTGGAGAACATGTCCGGGCTGCCCTGCCCGCACTGCGACGAGATGGTCGACGTCTTCGGCACCGGCGGCGGCCAGGTGGTCGCGGACGGGCTCAGCCGGACCACCGGCACCACGGTGCCGGTCCTCGGCTCCATCCCGATCGACGTCCGGCTGCGCGAGGGCGGCGACGAGGGCAAGCCGGTTGTGCTGACCGACCCCGACTCCCCGGCGGGCGCCGCGCTCAAGGCGATCGCGGGCAAGATCGGCGGCCGTCAGCGCGGGCTCGCGGGCATGTCGCTGGGTGTGACGCCGCGCAACAAGTTCTGAGCCCCCGGGCCCGCGGTTTTCCGTGGGCCGGCTCGCCACCATGTCACACGGCGGGGGCGGCCGGTCTTCCCGAGAAGACCGGCCGCCCCCGCCGCTCGCTTCCGTCGGCCTCAGCGGCCGGGGCCGCTCACCCGTCGGTGTCGTACCCGGTGATGTCCTTGATCACCGAGAAGCCGAGCCCATAGGCGCTCATCCCGCGTCCGTACGCCCCGATGTGCACCCCGTCGCGGGCCGATCCGGCCAGCACCCAGCCGTACTCGGACTCGCGGTAGTGGAAGTCGGTCGGCACCCCGTCCACCGGCAGCGACAGCGCCGTCCAGCTCTCGCCCTCGAGGTCGTCCGCCAGCTCCCAGGCGATCGCGGTCTGCTGGTCCAGCCAGTCCTGGCGCAGCGCCCGCTCCATCCGGGTCGGCCAGGTGCACGACAGCAGGCCCGAGCCCGCCAGCCAGGCGGCCGAGGAGACCGAGGTGGCCTCCAGGACGCCCGTGCCGTCCGCGCTGTCCCGCACCGGGCGGCTGGCGACGGTGACCACCACGGTGAAGCGCTGCTGGTCCATATCGGTCTCGACCCGCAGCGACGGCTCCTCGCCGTGGCCGGTGGAGCCGTATTCGACGGTGCCGTCCGCCGCGGCGCCCACCTGCATCAGCCAGCGGGGGCCGTTGAACGCCTCGTCAAGTCCGTACCAGGGGAAAGCGGCCATCAGATAGCCATCGACGCTCCGCCGGGCGTCGGCGGGCATTCCCTGCGCGGCTGCGCCCACTCCCTGCACCCCTAGCCGACTCGTCGTCTCCATGTGCGCGCGGCCTCCTCGTTGCCCTGCGTCGTGGGCGGCCCGCCCCCCTCAGGCGACCTCACCCCGGACAAAGGGAGGATAGCCATACGGGTCAACCACGCCGGGCATAGGTGGGCTCAAGTGGCGTCGGAGTCGAAAGGCGCACGGTCCTCACGACGCGGCTCTTCCCGCTTGCGCAGCAGGTCAGGGGTGCCGGAACCGGACGACGAAGCCGACTGCGAGGAGGAGTCGGAAGCGCCTGAAGAGCCCTGGGCGGACTCACTCTCCCGGCCGTGCACCGCGTCGGCGACCTCCGCCATCTCCTTGCGCAGGTCGAATCCGTTACGGATCTCCTTCAGGCCCAGCTCGTCCGAGTCCATCACATGCTTGCGGACGAACGTCTTGGGATTGAGGTCCTCGAACTCGAAGTCCTTGAACTCCGGCCCCAGCTCGGTGCGGATGTCCTCCTTGGCGCTGTCGGAGAACTCCCGGATCTTACGGATGAACTGCGACACATCCCGGACCACCTTCGGCAGCTTGTCCGGGCCGAAGACGAGCACCGCGAGGACGACGAGCGCGACGAACTCGAGAGGTCCTATGTCCAACACCGTGCAGCTCCTATAGGTGTCCCGTGGCCGAGGTCCAGGCCACTCCACACGGTACCTGTCGGCGGGTGCGGCGTGGGAGACAGCAGGGCCAACATCAAGGGTCAGCCCGCGCTGCTCGCCGAGCCCAGGGACAGCTCCACCGAGCGCTTGTCGCCGTCCCGCTCCACGGTGAGCCTCAGCCGGTCACCGGGGCGGTGGCTGCGGATCTTGACGATCAGCTCCTGGGCGCTGTGCACCCGTACCCCGTCCACCGCGGTGATCACATCACCGGCCTCGATCCCGGCCTCGTCGCCCGGTCCACCCGGCTTCACCGGCGGGCCGCCGACACCCTTGGTGTTCACCCGTGCGCCGTCACCCCGGTACTCCATGTCCAGCGTGACGCCGATCACGGGGTGGGTGGCCTTGCCGGTGTTGATCAGCTCCTCGGCCACCCGCTTGCCCTGGTTGATCGGGATCGCGAAGCCCAGGCCGATGCTGCCGCCCTGGCCACCGAGCTCGGAACCGTCGTCGGCGGCGCGGATCGCGCTGTTGATGCCGATGACACGGGCCTTGCCGTCCATCAGCGGACCGCCGGAGTTGCCCGGGTTGATCGGGGCGTCGGTCTGGAGCGCGTCGACATAGCTGACGTCGCTGCCGTCGCCCTTCTCCCCACCCGCGGTGATGGGGCGCTCCTTGGCGCTGATGATGCCGGAGGTGACGGTGCCCTCGAGGTCGAACGGGGCACCGATGGCCACGACGGGGTCACCCACCCGCACCGAGTCGGAGTTGCCCAGCGGCAGCGGGCGGAGCCCGCTGACCCCCTCGACCTTGATCACGGCGAGGTCGTAACCGGCGTCCCGGCCGATCACCTCGGCGTCGGCGGTCTGGCCGCCGTTGAACGTCACCGTTATGTCGCCGCCCTCGCCCGCGGGCTCCACGACGTGGTTGTTGGTGAGGATGTGGCCGCGCTTGTCGACGACGAAGCCGGTGCCGGTGCCCTCGGCCGAGCCGCCCCGGACATGGATGGTCACCACGCCCGGCAGCGCGCGGGCGGCGATGCCCGCGATGGAGCCCGGGGCCCGCGACCCGGTGTCCACCGGCGCCTGCGGCAGCTTGACGTCGTCGCCGCCGGTGGCGCTGTCGCGCGCCAGATAGCCGCCGATGGCGCCGCCGAGGCATCCGGCGATCAGCGCGATCAGCAGCACCGCGATCCAGGCCCGGCGGCGGGTGACCATCCGGGGCCCGGCAGGTGGCTGGGGCGCGCCCCAGGGGTCGTACTGCCGCCACTGGGCCGCCACGGGGCCGCCGTGGGAAGGCGGGGCCATGGCCTCGGCGGGGGACGGCGGAAGCTGGGTGCCGTGGGGCGGGGTCATCCCGGGGTGCGCCATGGGCGCGGGCGCCGCCTGCGGCGGTACGGCCGCGGCGCCCGGCGGCAGCGGGGTGCCGTGGCCTGGCGTGGCTCCGGGCGGGACGGGAGTGCCATGACCCGGCGTGGCCCCCGGCGGGACCGGGGTGCCATGCCCTGGGGTCGCCCCCGGCGGAACCGGGGTGCCATGGGCCGGGGTGGCCACGGGGTGCTGGACGGGTGGTGCGGGGGCCCAGGGCCCGGGGCCGCCGTAGGGCGGGGTGCTGTACGGGTCGGGCTCGTGCAGCGGGCGAGGGGTCGGTTCCGCGGGCGGCGCGGCGCCCTCGGGCTCACCACCCGGTCCGGCGGCCCCGGCGGTCTCAGCGGTCCCGGAGGTCCGCTCCGCGGCCGGACGGCCGTCCCGCCGTGCGCTGTCCTGCCCGGCGGCCTCGTCCGCCGCTCCGGTGGTCTCCTCGGCCCCGGCCGGGGTCTCCTCGGCCCCGGCCGTCGGCCGCTCGTCTCCGGGGCGTGCGGCCGGACGGCTCCACCACTTCGGTTTCGGCTTGGGCCCGGGGGCCTTCCGCTCGTCCATGATCTCCCCAAGTTCCCGCGACACGGCACGAACAGCGCCACCGCGAGGGCATAGATCACCGCCGCCGGGGCGCGCTGCCCGGAGGCGATTCAATCAGGTCCGCCGATACCGGCGCAGCGCGGACGGATGGACGGTGTCAGGTGCGCGCACCCGGCTCCCGCCGGCCCGGACTAGTCCGGCGACGCGCTGACCCCGAGCGAGGGCAAGGTGTGCGTCGTGGGCTGGGTCGGGCCCTCCATCAGCGTCGGCGCGGGGGCCGGCGGGGTGGCGGAGGACCGGGCGCGCAGCAGCTCGGTGGCCGACAGCAGCGGCTGTATCAGCGGGTTCAGCGCCGCCACTCCGGCGGTCTGGCTCAGGGCCTGCGGCTGGGGTGTGGCGGCCGGGAACGGGACCTCCGCGCGGGAGTCCCCGGCGGACAGCAGACCCACCTCACGGCGGGTGCGCTCACGCACCCCCGCGGCCGTGGCATCGGCGCTGTCGGCGCGGGCCGGGCTGACGGTCGAGTCCGGCCCCTCGGCCATCCGGCTCGGGGGGTCGACCGCGGCGTCCAGCGGAAGGGCGGCGCCGAGCGCGAAGGCCGCCAGCGACACCGCGCCCGCGGCCGCGAAGGCGAACCGGCGGCGCGGCGCGGACCGCTCGACCTCATGGATACGGAAACCGCGCTCCCGAGAGGCCGCGGCGGAGGCCGCCGGGGCGATCGCGGTGCCCGGTGCGACCGAGGGCAGCAACCCGAACGCCCGCTCGCGTCTTTCCCGCGGGTCCGGCACCTCCCGAGCGTCCCGGGCACCGCCGGGCATGTCCCGCATGCCGAAGACATCGGAACCGCCGAAGACACCAGAACCGCCGAAGACGTCGGAACCGCCGAAGGGGGAACCGCCGCTGTCGTCACCGGAGCCGCCGGGCAGCCCCTGGAGACGTGCCAAAAAGCCCTCGGACGGAGCCGGGGGCGCCGCCTGGGCGAACACACGTTTGAGCCGACGCTGTGCGTCGGCCTCCGCCTTGCACTTGCAGCACGTGGCGAGATGCGCGAGAACGCGCTCCCGGGCGTCATGCCCGAGCTCACCATCGACGAGAGCCGCAAGGCGGTCGCCGAGATGCTGCTCGGCGGGGGACGGACCGCCTGATCGGGTCACGCGAATCCGACCTCCCCGCTCACCCGGGGACCGGCGACGCGCGGGGCGACGGCGGTCACCTCGTGCTGCTGCTCGGCCCGTGCCGCGGGGGCGCGGTGGCGCAGCGCCTTGCGCAGATGCGAGCGGCCGCGGTGAATGCGGCTGCGCACCGTGCCGAGCTTCACACCGAGCGTCGCGGCGATCTCCTCGTACGACAGCCCCTCGATGTCACAGAGCACCACCGCCGCACGGAACTCCGGCGCGAGGGTGTCGAGCGCCTGCTGCACATCGGCGTCGAAATGGGTGTCGTTGAAGTGCTGCTGGGGGGAGGGCTCACGGCTGGGCAGCCGCTCCGCCGCGTCCTCGGCGAGGGCGTCGAAGCGGATGCGCTGACGACGCCGGACCATGTCGAGGAAGAGATTGGTGGTGATGCGGTGCAGCCAGCCCTCGAAGGTGCCCGGGGTGTACGTCGACAGCGAGCGGAAGACCCGGACGAAGACCTCCTGGGTGAGGTCCTCGGCGTCGTGCTGGTTGCCGGTGAGCCGGTACGCGAGGCGGTAGACCCGTGCGCTGTGGGTGCTGACGATCTCCTCCCAGGTGGGAGGCGTCCACGCCGAGGCATCCGCATCACTGGCGAAAGTCGCGGTCATGGCGGAGTGGGCGGAACGGGAACGGTCAGCGGTGTTGGTCACGGATTTCGGCTCGCCCGCCGACCTGCGAAAGCGCCTCAGCACTCGCCGGTCGCCAGCCGCAGCCGCACCTCCCCTGTCGGCTCTGGTGGTCTCCAGTAGAGCCCCTACCATATCCACCTCGCCCGTTAGCTCCGGATAAGTATTTTTGACCTGCATTTGGTCGTGATCCATACGATCCCCCCTCCCCCACCAACGGCTGGTCCCATCTGCGGGTTCCCGGGCACAGCGGATACAGTCACGGTTGCGCGAACTACGGGGACAGGAGAGGGCCATTACCGGCAACCGGCAGACGAGCTGGGCGTTCGCCGACGCGTTCGTCGCCGAGGACGAAGCCCTGCACTGGGCCCGTGACCGGGCCCGGGAGGCAGGGCTGCGCTCGGTGTCGGCGGGCACCGGCGCGGCGCTGCGGCTGCTCGCCGCCGCCGCGGACGCCAAGGCCGTCGCCGAGATCGGCACCGGGACCGGTGTCTCCGGTATCCATCTGCTGCACGGGATGCGCCCGGACGGGGTGCTGACCACCGTGGACATCGAACCGGAGATGCAGCAGTTCGCCCGGCAGGCGTTCCGGGCGGCCGGGTTCGCGGGGAACCGGGCGCGCTTCATCCCCGGCCACGCCCTCGACGTCCTGCCCCGGCTCGCCGACGGCGGATACGACCTCGTCTTCTGCGACGGCGACCGGCTGGAGTGCCTGGACTACCTCGGCGAGGCCATGCGGCTGCTGCGGCCGGGGGGCCTGGTCTGCTTCGAGGGGGTCTTCGCGGGCGGCCGGACCGTGGACTCCGCCGCCCAGCCGCAGGAGGTGCTGCGGCTGCGGGAGCTGCTGCGCACCGTACGGGAGTCGACGGTGCTCCAGTCCTCCCTGCTGCCGGTGGGCGACGGGCTGCTCTGCGCCGTCAAGCGCGGCTGACCGCCGTACGGCCCCGTCCCGGCCGGATCGCGTCCCCGGCCCGGCCCCGGGTACAGCACTGCCCCGGCGGCCGGTACCTGTGTACCGGACGCCGGGGCAGCACTCGGGTGATCGTGGGGCCGATCCTTCAGCCGACAACCTTCTTCAGGGCGTCGCCGAGGGCGTCGGCCTCGTCGGGTGTCAGCTCGACGACGAGCCGACCGCCGCCTTCGAGCGGAACGCGCATGACGATGCCCCGCCCCTCCTTGGTCACCTCGAGCGGGCCGTCGCCCGTCCGCGGCTTCATGGCCGCCATGCTCGTTCCCCTTCCTGAAACCAGCTCATCGCAGCCGACAACCCAGGTGTCACCGGCATCGAACACGTTGCTTCTCTGCCATTATCCCGCATGGCACGACCCGATGACCAACATCGGTCGGCAACCCCTGCGGGAGCCACTCCCCCAAATCCACTCAATTCGGGGAGGGGGGCATGTCGCCGGGTCATGATCTCCGGCATGCTGAGCGCTGACCGCCGCAGCGGCCCTGTTCCGCGGCCCGGCCGCGCGGCACCGCCCTCAGCCGCGACCAGCCCCCTCCCGGAGGACCGCCCATGGCCGACATCGTGCTCTACGAGCTGACCGACGGGCTCGCGACGATCACCCTGAATCGTCCCGACGCCATGAACGCGCTCAACCTCGACATCAAGGTCGCGCTGCGTGACGCGCTGCTCCAAGCCGCTGAGGATCCGGCCGTGCGGGCCGTGCTCCTCACCGGATCCGGCCGCGCCTTCTGTGTCGGCCAGGACCTCAAGGAGCACATCGGGCTGCTGGCGGCGGACCGCGAGGCCCACGCCCGGGGTGAGGCGGCCACCGAGGGCTCGACCATGAGCACGGTCGCGCTGCACTACAACCCGATCGTGACCACGATCGCCGGGATGCCCAAGCCGGTGATCGCCGCGGTCAACGGGGTCGCGGCCGGTGCCGGGGCGGGCTTCGCCATGGCCGCCGACTACCGGATCGTCGCGGACACCGCGAGCTTCAACACCTCGTTCGCCGCGGTGGCGCTCACCGGCGACTCCGGGATCTCCTGGACCCTCCAGCGGCTGGTCGGCCACGGCCGCGCCGCCGATCTGCTGCTCTTCCCCCGCAATGTCGGCGCCCAGGAGGCGCTGGAGCTGGGCATCGCCAACCGAGTGGTACCGGCCGCGGAGTTGGCGGCCGAGGCGACGGCGGTCGCCCGCACGCTGGCCCAGGGCCCCACCGCGGCCTATGCGGCGATGAAGGAGTCGCTGGCCTACGCGGCCGGGCACACCCTGACCGACGCGCTGGCCAAGGAGGACGAGTTGCAGCGGCGGTTGGGCGCCTCGGACGACCATCTCGCCGCCGTCGACGCCTTCGTGAAGAAGGAGAAGCCGCGGTTCACCGGCCGCTGAGCCGGCCGCGCCGCCCGGTGCCCGAACCCGCGCGGCCCCGGTGCCCCGGCCCGCGGCCCCGTACCTCAGCCCGCGCGGCGCAGATGACAGCCCGCGAGATGGTCGTCGACCAGGCCGCACGCCTGCATCAGGGCATAGGCCGTGGTGGGCCCGACGAAGCGGAAGCCGCGCTTTTTGAGGGCACGGCTGAGCGCCGTCGACTCCTCGGTGATCGCCGGGACATCCGCGGTGGTCCGCGGCACCGGGCGGCCGTCGGAGTCGGGGGCGTAGGACCAGATCAGCGCGTCCAGCTCGCCGGGGTCCAGCTCCGCCGCGGCGCGGGCGTTGGCGATCGTGGCCTCGATCTTGGCCCGGTTGCGGATGATGCCGGGGTCGGCGAGCAGCCGCTGCTCGTCGGCTTCGGTGAACGCCGCGACCTTCGCGATCCGGAAATCGGCGAAGGCGGCGCGGAAGCCCTCACGGCGGCGCAGGATCGTCAGCCAGGACAGCCCGGACTGGAACGCCTCCAGACAGATCCGCTCGTAGAGCGCGTCGTCGCCGTGGACCGGGCTGCCCCATTCGGTGTCATGGTAGGCGCGGTAGTCGGCCCGGTCGGCGGACTCCAGCCCCCAGGGGCAGCGCGGCAGCCCGTCCGGCCCCGTGACCGGGCCCTGGCCGCTCATGCGCCGAACCCGTCACGGCCGCCGCGGTCCCCGTGCTCGCCGTGCTCGCCGGGGCGCCGAGAGGGCCGGAACATGTCGTCGTCACGCCCGTCCTCGTCGGACTCCAGGTCGCCGAAGCCGCCGGGCAGCGCGGGGTGCTCCTCGGGGTCCGGCCCGGCCAGCGGTGCGGGCCCGCCGTGACCGGCGCCCCGCGCCCCGGCGAGCGCCTCCTCCAGCTCGGCGATCCGGGCGTCGCGCTCGGCGAGCTCGGCGCCGAGGCGGCCGAGAGCGTCGTCGACGTCGGCCATCCGGTAGCCGCGCAGGGTCATCGGAAGCCGCAGGGCCTCCACATCCGCGCGCTCCAGGGGGCGGTCGGCGGGCAGCCGGTCGTCCAGCCGGTCCGGAGGTGCCTCGCTCAGCGTCCCGCCCTGACCGCCCCCGACGACGGCGAGCGTGACCCCGCCGACCACTACGACCAGCGCGATCAGCAAGAACAAGAACACGGTGATCGTCTCCCCGGGGGTGCATGGTTGAGTCTGTGCCCGATGGCCTCGAGATCTGTCTGACTCGATCGTGCCATGCCCCCACGACAGTTATCGTCGCTGCGCGCCCCCTGGACGGAAGTGCGCGGAGAACGCGAAGAACGCGAGGAAGAAGCATGCTGCGGCTGGGACGACGTGAGTTCGGCGCCGATGAGCGGGTGATCATGGCGATCGTGAACCGGACGCCCGACTCCTTCTACGACCAGGGGGCGACCTTCCACGACGAGCCCGCGCTCGCCCGCGTCGAGCAGGCGGTCGCCGACGGCGCGGCCATCATCGACATCGGCGGGGTCAAGGCGGGTCCCGGGGACGAGGTGAGCGCCGAGGAGGAGGCGCGGCGCACCGTCGGCTTCGTGGCCGAGGTCCGCAGGCGCCATCCGGATGTGGTGATCAGCGTGGACACCTGGCGGCACGAGGTCGGCGAGGCGGTCTGCGAGGCGGGCGCCGATCTGCTCAACGACGCGTGGGGCGGGGTCGATCCCCGGCTGGCCGAGGTCGCCGCGCGGTACGGGGCCGGGCTGGTGTGCACCCACGCGGGCGGGGCCGAGCCGCGCACCCGGCCGCACCGGATCACCTACGACGACGTGGTGGCGGACATCCTGCGGGTCACCCTGGGGCTGGCCGACCGCGCCGCGGAGCTGGGAGTGCGGCGGGACGGGATTCTGATCGACCCGGGCCATGACTTCGGGAAGAACACCCGGCACTCGCTGGAGGCGACGCGGCGGCTCGGTGAGCTGACCGAGAGCGGCTGGCCGGTGCTGGTGTCGCTGTCCAACAAGGACTTCGTGGGCGAGACGCTGGACCGCCCGGTCAAGGAGCGGGTGCTGGGCACCCTGGCCACCACCGCGGTGTCGGCCTGGCTCGGCGCGCGGGTCTACCGGGTGCACGAGGTGGCGGAGACCCGTCAGGTGCTGGACATGGTGTCGTCCATCGCGGGCCACCGGCCCCCGGCGGTCGCCCGCCGGGGACTGGCCTGAGGGCCGCGGTCGGTCAGCCGCCGGACTCCTTGGTCACCAGGTCGACCACCTCGTCGATGTCGTCGGTGAGGTGGAACAGCTCCAGGTCCTGCGCGGACGCCTTGCCCTGGGCGATCAGTGTGCCCTCCAGCCAGTCGACCAGCCCCCGCCAGTAGGAGGTGCCGAAGAGCACGATCGGGAAGCGGGTCACTTTCTTGGTCTGCACCAGAGTCAGCGCCTCGAAGCATTCGTCGAGGGTGCCGAGCCCGCCGGGGAGCACCACAAAGCCCTGCGCGTACTTCACGAACATCGTCTTGCGGACGAAGAAGTAGCGGAAGTTGACCCCGATGTCGACGTACGGATTGAGCCCCTGCTCGTACGGCAGCTCGATCCCGAGGCCGACGGAGACGCCGCCCGCCTCGCTCGCGCCGCGGTTGGCGGCCTCCATGGCACCGGGCCCGCCGCCGGTGATCACTCCGAACCCCGCTTCGGCGAGGGCCCGCCCGATCCGCACCCCGGCCTCGTACTCCGGCGTTCCCACCGGGGTGCGGGCGGATCCGAAGACGCTGACCGCCTTGCCGAGCTCCGCGAGGGTGCCGAAGCCCTCGACGAACTCGGACTGGATGCGCAGCACGCGGAACGGGTCCTCGTGCACCCAGTGCGTGGCGCCCTGGGTGTCCAGCAGCCGCTGGTCGGTGGTACCGGGTCGCATCTGGTGGCGACGGCGCACGACCGGGCCCAGACGCTGCTCGTGCAGCGCTCGCTCTTCCTCGGCGTTGCCCACTGTGTGCTCCCTTCGCCAAGATCTGCCAAAGATCTGTCGTTCAGCGTAGGCCCCCAGGGCGGCGAACAGCCGACATCGGGGCCACGCTCACCCGGCGGTCCGCTGAGCAGCCGTTGATCACCGCCCGCTCCAGGGCGGGCGGTGTCCGGTCAACGGCAGACGCGCGGCGTCAGCGGGTCAGCCAGGCCCGCAGCCGCTCCTCGGCCAGCAGGATGGCCTCGGTCGACACATGCTCCTCGCGGGTGTGCGCCAGCTTCGGGTCACCGGGGCCGTAGTTCACCGCGGGCACGCCGAGCGCCGAGAAGCGGGCGACATCGGTCCAGCCGAACTTGGGGGCCACCGCCACCCCGAGGGTGTCCACGAACGCGGCGGCCGAGGGGTGGCTCAGCCCGGGGAGGGCGCCGGGCGCGCTGTCGGTGACCTCGACCGCGAAGCCGTCGAACACCTCGCGGACGTGGGCGAGCGCCTCCTCCTCGGAACGGTCGGGCGCGAAGCGGTAGTTCACGGTCACCGCGCAGGAGTCCGGGATGACGTTGGTGGCGTGACCGCCCTCGATCCCCACCGCGTTGAGCCCTTCGCGGTAGACGAGCCCGTCGATGTCCACCTGCCGCGCGGTGTACGCGGCCAGCCGCTCGAGGACCGGGGCGGCCTCGTGGATGGCGTTCCGCCCCAGCCAGCCGCGCGCGGAGTGCGCGCGGTGCCCCTGGGTGGTCACCCGGACCCGCAGCGTGCCCTGGCAGCCTGCCTCGACCTGGCCCTCGGTGCCCTCCAGCAGCACGGCGAAGTCACCGGCCAGCCACTCGGGGTGGTTCCTGACCAGCCGCCCCAGCCCGTTGAGCTCGGCGGCGACCTCCTCGTGGTCGTAGAAGACGAAGGTGAGGTCGCGGTTGGGCTCCGGCACGGTCGCCGCGACGCGCAGCTGGACCGCGACGCCGGACTTCATGTCGGAGGTGCCACAGCCCCACAGCACGCCGTTCTCGTCGAGCCGGGAGGGCACGTTGTCGGCGATCGGCACGGTGTCCAGATGCCCGGCCAGTACGACCCGCTCCGCGCGCCCCAGGTTCGTCCGGGCGACGACGGCGTCCCCGTCACGGTCGACGGTCAGGTGCGGAAGGGCCCGCAGCACCTGCTCGACGGCGTCGGCGAGGGCCTTCTCGTCCCCGCTGACCGAGGGGAAGTCGACGAGCCGGGCGGTGAGCCGGGCCGCGTCCAGGGACAGGTCGAGTGCAGGGTAGTCCATACCCGCGACCCTAACCCGCGGGTCTTCCCGGCCCCGGCGCACGTGGTCTTCCCCACCCCTCGCCACTTCCCCGGCAGCGGCTCGGGGCCCTCCAGTAACGTGTCCGCGTGCCCCTGTCCGTCATCTTCAGCCGCGCCCGTCTGCTCCGGGCCGCGGTCGCCTGTGCCGTGCTGCTGGGCCTGGCCGGGTATGTGACGGCACACCTGCTCACCGGTGGCGGCAGCCCGCCGCGCTGCGCCGTGCGCGCGGGCGGCGAGGAGGTGCTGATCACTCCGGAACAGGCGGTGAACGCCGCCACCGTCGAGGCCGTGGCCGCCGCCCGCGGGCTGCCGGAGCGCGCGGTCACCATCGCGCTGGCCACCGCGTTCCAGGAGTCGGGGCTGCGCAACATCCGCCACGGCGACCGGGATTCCCTCGGCCTGTTCCAGCAGCGGCCCTCCCAGGGCTGGGGCACCGCGGAGCAGGTCCGGGATCCGGTCTACGCGGCGGAGAAGTTCTACGACCACCTGGTGAAGGTGCCCGGCTACTCCCGGCTGCCCCTCACGGTGGCCGCGCAGCGGGTGCAGTTCAGCGGTTTTCCCCAGGCGTACGCCAAGCACGAGACCGAAGCGGTGGTGCTGACCGCCGCGCTCACCGGCCGGGCGAAGGCCGCGTTCAGCTGCCCCGGGCCGCCGGACGACGGCACCGTGGGCGATCCGGAGCGGGTCCGCTCGGCGCTGGCGCGGGAGTTCGGCCGGGAGGTGCGGCCCCGGCTCGACACCGCCGGGCAGGGCGGCGGCAAGCACGCCGCCTCCGCGCGCCGGGTCCTGGTGCCGGTCCGGCCCGCGACCGCTGGGGGCGGGACGACGGAGCGCGGCTGGGAACTGGCGCACTGGGCCGTGGCTCACTCGGACGAGTTGCGCATCGAACGCGTCTCTTATGGCAAGCGCGTCTGGAGCGCGGGGAATTCCGACGACGGCTGGCGCACCTCCGAGGAGAGTTCCGGGCCGGACGTCGGACTCGTCCTCACCCGTTAGCGCGGCGGATCACCGCAGCTCATCCCGGTCGGCCGGGCACCTGTGACCGATCCGCGGCACCGCGCGCACCAGGAACACGCGCGGAAGCGGATTATGCGACGCATTGCCAATTCTTTGCCTGGGGTCACCGCAACCTTCGCCCGGCCCCTATCGGTATGCACAACGTCCGATCACCGGATGCTGCACGCCAATTGTCCCTCCGTCAAAGGAGCATCATGTCCCTCCCTCTCACGCGTCGGATCGCTCGGGCCGCGCTGCTGGTCGCCGCCGGCGCCGCTCCCGTGGTCGCCACCGCCGGCGCCGCGAGTGCGGCGGAAGCCCTGCCGCAGCCCAAGCTGGGCGGGCTGAGCGCCCTGGACACCGCCTCCGTCGGCCAGGTCGCGGACGCCGCCTCGCAGCAGGTCGGGAGCGCGGCGGGTGACGTCAGCGGCAAGGCCGGACGGACCGTCACGGAGGTGCTGCCGGGCAAGGCTCCGGCCAAGCCCGCCCAGCCGGCCAAGACCCTCCCGGCCAAGGCCAAGGGCACGCACGCCAAGGGCGCCGCCGCGAAGGCCACCCCGGTCAAGGGCAAGGCGGTCAAGGGCGCCCACGCCAAGGGCAAGGGCGGTGCGCACGCCAAGGGCAAGGGCGGCAAGGCCACCCCGCAGGCCCCCACGGCCCCCACCGCCCCGCAGCAGGCCGCGCCGGGCCCGCAGGGCCAGGACCTGCCGATCAAGGGCCTTCCGATCGGCGGCCTGCCGGTCCTCGGCGGCTGACCGCACCACACAGCTCGGGGTCCGGGGAGTGACACTCCCCGGACCCCTGCGCATGTCCTCTACGCGGTGCGGCTCAGGCCGTCAGACGGCGGACCGCGGCGGCCACCCGCTCGTCGGTCGCGGTGAACGCGACCCGGACGTGCCGCTCGCCCGCCGGACCGTAGAAGTCGCCGGGCGCCACCAGGATGCCCAGGTCGGCGAGGGCGCCGACGGTCTCCCAGCACGGCTCGTCCCGGGTGGCCCACAGATATAGCGACGCCTCGCTGTGCTCGATCCGGAAGCCGAAGCCCTCCAGCGCCGAGCGGAGCGCGGTACGGCGCCGCTCGTAGCGCTCGCGCTGCTCGGCCACGTGCTTGTCGTCGGCGAGCGCCGCGATCGTGGCGGCCTGCACCGGCGCGGGCACGATCATCCCGCCGTGCTTGCGGATCTTCAGCAGTTCGCCGAGCACGGTCTCGTCACCGGCGAGGAACGCCGCGCGGTAGCCCGCCAGGTTGGACCGCTTGGACAGCGAGTGGACCGAGACCAGCCCCGCGAAGCTGCCGCCGGAGATCTCCGGGTGCAGGACGGACCGCGGATCGGCCTCCCAGCCCAGTTCGAGATAGCACTCGTCGCTGACCAGCAGCACATCGTGTTCCCGGGCCCAGGCGACGGCCGTGCGCAGCTCGTCGGGGGTGAGCACCCGGCCGGTGGGGTTGGACGGGGAGTTCAGCCACAGCAGCTTGAGCCCGGCCGGGTCCAGCCCGACGCCCTCGGCGCCGCCCGCGAACACCTCCACGTCGTACGGCACCGGCTCGGCGCCCGCCAGCCGCACGCCCACCTCGTAGGTCGGGTACGCCAGCCGCGGGAACGCGACCCGGTCCCCGGGGCCGAGCCCCAGCTGAGTGGGGAGCGAGGCCACCAGCTCCTTGGAACCGACCAACGGCAGCACCTCGGTGTGCCGGACCCCGGTGGCACCCAGGCGCCGCTCGACCCAGCCGGTGAGCGCGTCCCGCAGCGCGGTGGTGCCCCACACGGTGGGATAGCCGGGGCTGTCGGCGGCGCCGGCCAGCGCCCGCTGGATCGGCTCGGGGACCGGATCGACCGGCGTACCCACCGAGAGGTCGACGATGCCGTCGGGATGGGCCGCGGCGGTCGCCTTGTACGGTTCGAGCCGGTCCCAGGGGAAGACCGGAAGGCGGGCGGAGACGGGTGGCACGGGTGGCTCGCTTTCGTATCGGAGCAGCCCGGCCGGCCGACCGGAAAACCCGGCGGCCGCCCGGGAAAACAGACCGGTCCCGCAGGCCACAGGCCGTACGGGACCGAGGGCTGCGCCCAGGGCCCGCACGGGGCCCTGGAGCAGGGTCACTCGTCGTGCTCCTGCGGGGGCAGCGCGGCGATGAAGGGGTGGTCGCGCTCGATCAGACCGAGCTTGCTCGCGCCACCGGGCGAGCCCAGCTCGTCGAAGAACTCGACGTTCGCCTTGTAGTAGTCCTTCCACTCCTCCGGAGTGTCATCCTCGTAGAAGATGGCCTCGACCGGGCAGACCGGCTCACAGGCCCCGCAGTCGACGCATTCGTCCGGGTGAATGTACAAGGACCGCTGGCCCTCGTAGATACAGTCGACGGGGCACTCCTCGATGCACGCCTTGTCCTTCAGGTCGACACAAGGCTGCGCGATGACGTAGGTCACGCTGTCGTTCCTCCTCGTTAGGGCTGCTATCGCGCGGGAGCGCGGCGTCGTCGATGCCCGCACCTAGTATCGCCGTTCCAGGGCACCAGACGCACATGAGGGGCTGACACAGCTGTGGATTTCACCACCGGCGGACGTCTCGAGGTCCGGATCACCCCGGCTGACGTGGGCAAACGCGTTTCGGTGCGGCTTTTGACCGGGGAGCCCGACCCGCACATGAGATTCACCGACGTGATCGGGGTTCTCACATCGTGGACCGGCGATGTGCTGTGTGTCACTCGGCGCACCGGTGAGACGGTGCGGATCGCACGGTCCTCGCTGGTGGCGGGCAAGGTGGTACCCGCCGCACCGGCCCGCCGTCGCGGCCCGGCCGCGAGCGCCCGGGAGCTGGACCGGGTCGCAGCGCGGGGCTGGCCCGCGGTGGAGAGCGAACCCCTGGGCGAGTGGGAGCTGCGGGCGTCCGGCGGCTTCACCCGGCGGGCCAACTCGGTGCTGGCCTTGGGCGATCCGGGGCTGCCGCTGGACGCCGCGCTGGACCGGGTGACCGGCTGGTACGCCGGGCGCGGACTGCCCGCGTACCTCCAGCTCAGCACCGGCGCCGAGGACACCCAGGAGCTGCTGGCCGGGGAGCTGGCCGCGCGCGGCTGGACCAAGGAGGTCTCCGCGCAGATGCGGATCGCGGGCCTGGCCCCGGTCGCCGACCAGGACGCCGACATCTCGGCCGTGGCGCTCTCCCGCCGGATCGACGACGCCTGGCTGGCCCGCTACCAGCGCTCCGCCGCCCCCTCCCCCGAGGTGCGGGCGGTGCTCTCCGGCGGCCCCTCGGTGTGGTTCGCGACGATAGGCGGCGCGGCCGGGGACGAGGTCCCGGCCGCGATCGGGCGGGTGGTGGTGGACGGCCGCTGGGCCGGGTTCGCGGCAGTGGAGGTCGCCCCGGAACGGCGGCGGCAGGGTCTGGCCGGAGCCGTGATGACCGCGCTGGCCCGCAGGGCGCTGGACGAGGGCGCCTCGGCCGCGTACCTCCAGGTCGAGACGGACAATGGCGGTGCCCACGCGCTGTACGAGGGCATGGGCTTCACCGTCCACCACAGCTACCACCACTGGCGCGCCCCGCACGGCGACGCCCGCTGAGCGGGTACCGGACCACCATGCCACGAATGAACGACACCGCCTCCCGACGCCGGAGATTCGCCGAGGCGGCCCGCGAGGAGCGCCCCGATCTGGCGCTGCTGTGCCTGCTGGTGGGCATGGAGGCGGACGCCGGACTCGACGAGGACGGCGTGGACCGGGCACAGATCGAGCTGGACCGGCTGGCCGGGCTGCTGCCCTTCTCCCCCGGCGGACCCGAGGGCTGGGCCGCCGCGCTGGCCCGGGTGCTCGGCGAGGGCCATGACTTCCGGGGCTCCGCGGCCGACTACCGGCGGCTGGAGTCCTCACTGCTGCACGAGGTGCTGCGGCGCCGCCGCGGGCTGCCGATCCTGCTGTCGGTGGTGTGGATCGAGGTCGCGCGGCGGGCGGGGGCGCCGGTGTACGGGGTGGGGCTGCCGGGCCACTTCGTGGTGGGCTTCGGCGACCCGTACGGACAGCATGTGCTGGTCGATCCGTACGACGGGGGCCGGACGCTGTCGGACGAGGACGCGGCGATGCTGGTGGCGGGCGCCACGGGCACCCCGCTGGCGCCGTCGATGCTCACCCCCTCCACACCGCTGGAGATCGTGCTGCGGATCCTGAACAACATCCGCGCCTGGGCAGCCGCCCGCCCCGAGCGCACCGATGTCCAGCTGTGGGCGATCGAGTTGTCGCTGCTGCTGCCCAGCCACCCGGCCCGGCTGCGCTACGAACGGGCCCAACTGCTGGTGGAGCGCGGGGAGTTCATCGCCGGGGCGAAGGAGCTGGAGACGTACGCGGAGGTGGTGGCCGCGGTGGACCCCGAGGCGGCGGAGGCGGTACGCCGACAGGCGCGCGCGGCCCGCGCGATGCTCAACTGACGCGAACGGGCATGACACGGACGGGGTAAGACACGGCCGGGGTAAGGCACGGCCGGGAATGCGACGGCCCCCGCCCGGTGCCGGGCGGGGGCCGTTGCGGAGCCTGCCGCAGGGGCTCAGTTGGGGCTGGTGTTGATGACCCCGATGCGCTCGGAGGCCGTCTTGCCGACCAGCGCCTTGCTGAGCGCCACGACCACGTCCTGCGGGCTGACGGGCTTCTTGCTGCCGTTGCCGCGCTCGATCAGCACCCCGTTGAAGGTCGAGCCGTAGAGCTGCTTGAGGACGGCGAGGTCGTAGTGCTCCACCAGCTTGCCGTTGACCACCCGCATCGAGAGGATCTTCGGCAGCGACTTCGCAGGGCTGAGCGGCAGCGAGTGCTGGGGGTCGGTCTGCACCGTCACCAGGTCGGACATCGCGGGCTTGGCGAAGGTCTTCATCTTGTTGTCGACCTCGGCCTTGCTCACCGTCGGCTGCTTGACGCTGACCGGCAGCTCGATGACCTTCTCCTTGCCGGTCTCGGCCCGCTCCCGGTAGGCGTCGGAGACGGCCGTGACCGCCTTGTCGACGTCCAGCGCCTTGCCCGCCCTGCCGTACACCGCGACCGCCCGGCCGGAGGTGAAGGTGATGGTGCCCTCGCGGGCGGTGCCCGAGGTGCCCGCGAGCCGCTCCAGAGCGTCCCGGAGCTTCTCCTCGTCGACCGTCACCTCGGGGTCGGCCTCGTGGGTGCCGCCGAAGAGCGAGCCGATGACCGTGACCGGGTTGTAGTCGCGGCCGGCGACATTGCGGACGGTGGTCTCGGTGTCCACGGCCAGGCCCGCGACGGACGGCTTGATCTCCTTCTGCTCACCGTCCACCGACACCTTCAGCGGGGCGGTGGTGCGCTTGCCCAGCTCGGCGTCCAGCTTGTCGACGGCGGCCTCCTGCGCGGTGCCGCCGATGTCGACACCGAGCACGGTGGTGCCGTTGGGGACATCGGCGTGGTTCATCACCAGGCCCGCACTGTAGGCGCCACCGGCGACCACGAACAGCAGGACGCCCACCATGACCAACTTGGAGCGGCCCTTCTTCTTCGGCTTCCCGGCCGCCGGGGCGGACGGTGCCGTGTTGCTCGGCGGGGCGCTGTCCCCGGCGGGTGCGGCGGGGCCGCCTCCGATGGGCGGGGACGGCGGCAGGTTCTCCGCCGGGGGCACCACGGGCACCCCGCTGACCAGCGTGTCGCTGGAGATCTGCTCGGGCGGCACCCCGCCGCCCGGAGTGGGGTCGGGGTCGCGGAACAGCGGACGGGCGGTGTCCGCGTCCGCTCCGGGCACCCCGCCGAACCCGCTCAGCGGGCCGGTGCCGGTGGTGGCGCCCAGGCTGCCGGACATCGGCGAGCCGCCGGGCGGGGTCGGGGGCTGCGCGGCCGGACCGGCGCCGCCGAGCGGGCCCACCCCGCCGGGGGGCGTGTCGAACGGACCGGGGACGTGGGCGCCCGGCGGGGGCGGCAGTTCGTCGTCGTGCGGTCCGCCGCCGAGGCCGGGCGGCATCAGCATGTCGCCGGTGGCCGGGCCGGTGGTCGCGCCGTTCGGCTCCGGGTCGCCCGGAAGACCGCCGCCGCCCGCCGGGGCGTCGGTGAAGTACGGCAGATCGGCGGTGGGGTCACCGCCCATCGGGGGCGCGGGGAAACCCTGGGTCGTCTCCGGCCCGGACGGCACGGGGAACCCCTGGGTGGTCTCCGGCCCCGTCGGCATGGGGAAACCCTGCGTGGTCTCCGGCCCCGGTGGCGCGGGGAACGCCTGAGTGGTCTCGGGCGACGAGGGCGCGGGCGGCTGCGGGGTGTTCGCGGTCGACGCGTTGCCCTTCGACTTACGGGGCGCGAACCAGTCGCTGGTGCGCTCGCCGTCACCCTTCGCGCCCTTGCCGTCCGGGCCCTCGGCACCGGTCTCGGCCGGAGCGGCTTCCGGCGCGGCGGCGGCCTCGGGCCGCGGCGTGGCGCCGGTGCGCTCGTTGGGGCTGTCGTCCTCGCCGGAGCGGGGGGCCGGAACGCCCTCCTCCCCGACGGGCTTGCGCATGACCACCGGCGGGATCGGCCGGGAACCGGGGATGTTGATCCGGATCCGGGTGGTCAGCGTGGTCTCGGTCTTCGGCTCCTCCGGCTTTGCCGCGGCACGCGCGTCGCCGTCGCCGGATGCGCCCTGCGGGGCCTCCTGCGTGCGGTTCAGCGACGGGGACTGGCGCGATCCGTACGGCGGGGTTCCGGACGGGTAGGCGGCACCACCGCTTCCCCCTCGGGGCCCGGAGGACGAACTGTCAGATTCACGGCTCAAAGCAGGTTCTCCCAGTTAGCTCCGCCGCCCGTCAGACCTCGCGCGGGCGGCTCGGCGGCGCGCACCACCTTACTGGGCGCCGCGGTGGCGCACTTGACGGCAGCCATATCGCCGTCGTCACACCCTCTTGGGACAGCGTCCGGCGGCGTGGATGCGTCACGACACCCAGGGGGACTTACGCGACGGAAACGTCACGTCACTTACCAAGTCGGGCGGACCGCGCGGCCGGTTGCGGGACCAGCGGCAACGTGGCACAGATCACACCCGCGAACATCCCTCCCAGCAGGAAGACATACGACCCCAGGCCCGCGCCGAAGAGGAAGTCGCCCTCCGGGCGGGTGGAGGTGAGCAGCAGCACGGTGACCGTCCAGGCACCCGCGGGCACTCCGCCGCCCATCCGGGTGCCGGTGGCCTTGACGCCGCCGTAGCACAGCGCCACGACGCCGAGCAGCGCCAGCAGCAAACCGCCGGGGAACCAGGCGGCTTGGATCAGCGCACCGGCGGCGCCCACCAGCACCCCCACCACCGCGAGCAGCGCGTAGGCACCCAGGCGTGCGGCACTCATCCGGTCACCCCCGCGAACAGGTCGCCCTCGCGGTCCGCCCCGGCCTCGCCCCGGACGAGCCGGTAGTGCTCGTGGACGAAGAGCGGCTGGCCGAGGTCGTTGGAGAGGGCGAAGAAGGGGCCGTCCACCGCGATCTGGCTGGCATGGGCGCGCATGGCCGCGGTTTTGGCCCCGGCGTAGTCGCTGCCGTCGACGGCGGCGGTCACCTCGGTGTCGTCCACCACCCCGGGGACGTCGTCGACCGACGCGATGCCCGGGAAGAGCGACTTCCGGCCCGCCGCCCGCAGCCGGGCGAAGCCCTTCTCGACCGCCGAGCGCGGCACACAGTTCCAGTAGACCTTGGCGATCTCGTGGGGGGCGCCCAGATCGGGGCGGAAACCGGTGTCGGACGCCAGCTCGAAGGCGCGCATCGCGACCCGGTGGGCCTGGATGTGGTCGGGGTGGCCGTAGCCCCCGTTCCGGTCGTACGCGATCATGACCTGGGGCCGGAGCTCACGGATCACGGTCACCAGATGGCCCGCGGCCTCGTCGACGTCGGCCTGCCAGAAGCAGTCCGGGCGGTCGTTCTGCGGGGCGCCCATCATCCCCGAGTCGCGGTAGCGGCCGGGCCCGCCGAGGAAACGGTGATCCTCGACACCCAAGGCCGCCATCGCCGCGGCCAGTTCACCGATCCGGTGCGAGCCGAGCGCGTCGTCGCGGTCGGCGGCGAGATGCGCCAGGTCGGGTGGGATGACCTCGCCCTCTTCACCGAGGGTGCAGGTCACCAGCGTGACATGAGCACCCTCGGCGGCGTACTTCGCCATGGTGGCGCCGTTGTTGATCGACTCGTCGTCCGGATGCGCATGCACCAGGAGCAGACGACGGACGGGAAGAGCGGTCATGGGCACAGCCTACGATTCGCACACCCGTGCCCATAGGGCGCGGCATGGCGCCCCTCCGCTCCGGCGGCCGTACGCCACCCCACCCCGGACGACCGCGCGGTCGTGCGCTCCCGGGGTCAGAGATCCACGTCGCCGATCATGTCCGCCACATTGGTGGTGAGGTCGTCAATCGTCGGCGCGACCGACGAGCTGGCGAGATAGAAGCCGAGGAGCACACAGATGATCGCGTGCCCCGCCTTCAGCCCTGCCTTGTTGACGAGCATGAAGACGATGATCAGCAGCAGCACTACCAGCGAAATCGAGAGCGCCACAGCGGCTCACCTCCAGGTACACGCGCTCGGACGGACAACATTATTGATGCCACGGGGGCCCTACCCACTATGCGCAATCGATCATAACTATGGGCGCGTGCGCACGACTCGGTGCATGGGAGCATGACAGGGGCGCATGCCTGATTGCACGAACTGCCCTGCTGGCAGCACCACTTCACGCTGGTTATGCGCCATATCGGCGACTTCCGGGCTGGCTTGATCCTGCTGACCGTGGGGCCGGACTGTGCCGTCGGCACACGGCGCCGGTCCGGACCGGGCGTCCCGGCACGATGCCACCGCGAGTTCCGGCGGGGGTTCCACCGCGGGTTCCGGCGCGGGTTCCACCGCGAGTTCCGGCCGGCCCCGCCGGGGTCCACGGTCCGCGCGGATCCGCCCATCCGCTCCCTGGAGATCAACCGGACCCGTACGCTCGCCCTATGACCGGACAGCTCTCGTTCCCTCGGCAGCATGCGCGCACCCAGCGTTTCACCCTCGGGGCGCCCCGGGCCCTCGCCGTGGCCCCCGACGACTCGCGCGTCGTCTTCCTGCGGTCCCGCACCGGCACCGACCGGACGGGCCTGCTGTGGGTGTACGACCTGCACGGACACCGGGAGTACCCGGTCGCGGACCCCGAGAAGCTGCTCGGCGGCGCCGCGGAGGAGCTGTCCGCCGAGGAGCGGGCACGGCGCGAGCGCAGCCGCGAAGGGTCGGCCGGAGTGGTCGGCTACGCGGTGGACGCGGCCGTGGAGCTGGCCGCCTTCGCCCTCTCCGGGCGGCTGTTCACCGCCGATCTGACCGACGGCACCAGCCGTGAACTGCCGGTGCCGGGCCCGGTCGTGGATCCGCGCCCCTCCCCCGACGGCCGCCATGTCGCCTATGCGGCGGGCGGTGCGCTGCGGGTGGTCGGCGCCGACGGCGAGGGCGACCGGGCGCTCGCCGAACCGGAGGGTGACACCATCACCTACGGCCTCGCGGAGTTCATCGCGGCCGAGGAGATGGACCGTTCGCGCGGCTTCTGGTGGTCGCCCGACGGGGACGCCCTGCTGGTCGCGCGGGTCGACGACGCCCCCGTACGGCGCTGGTGGATCGCCGACCCCGCACACCCCCACCGGGAGCCCGCCGAGATCGCCTACCCGGCCGCGGGCACCTCCAACGCCGAGGTGCGGCTGATGCTGCTGGGTCTCGACGGCACCCGTACGGAGGTCGAGTGGGACCGGCAGCGCTATCCCTACCTCGCCCGGGTGCACTGGTCGGCCTACGGTCCGCCGCTCCTCCTGGTCCAGGCGCGGGACCAGCGCAGCCAGCTCTATCTGGCCGTGGACACCGAGTCCGGACGCACCAGCACGGTCCATGTCGACGAGGACGCGGTTTGGCTGGATCTTTTCCCTGGGGTTCCGGCGTGGACGCAGGATGGTCGGCTCGTGCGGATCGCGGACGAGGCCGGCGCCCGGGTGCTGATGGTCGGCGACCGCAAACTCACCTCCGGCGCCCTCCAGGTGCGCGCGGTCCTCGGCATCGGTGAGGAGGACGTGCTGTTCTCCGCCTCCCCCGGGGCCGGCGCGGGCCTTCCCGAACTCCCCGGTGAGATCGACGTCCACCGCGCCTGGTTCCGCGGCAGCGGCGACCAGGGCGGCTGGGAGCCGGTCGGCAAGCGGCCGTTCCCCGCGGTGCACTCCGCCGCGCGCGGCGGCGAGGTGATCGCCCTGTCGTACGCGGGTCTGGACCGGCCCGGGAGCCGGGTGGAGATCTTCCGGCCCGGGGACCACGGCACGGCCGAAACGCTCGCGGAGATCGCCTCGTACGCGGAAGCGCCGGTGCTCACCGCCCGTCCGCAGCTGGTGTTCGCGGGCAAGCACGACATCCCGTGCGCCGTCCTGCTGCCCACCGGCTACCGCGAGGGCGACGGGCCGCTGCCGGTGCTGATGGATCCGTACGGCGGTCCGCACGGCCAGCGCGTGGTGGCCTCCCACAACGCCCATCTGACCTCGCAGTGGTTCGCCGACCAGGGCTTCGCGGTGATCGTGGCCGACGGCCGCGGCACCCCCGGCCGCTCCCCCGGCTGGGAGAAGGCGGTGCGCGACGATCTCGCGGCCGTCTCGCTGGAGGACCAGGTGGAAGCGCTCACGGCGCTGGCCGGACGCTATCCGCTGGATCTGACGAAGGTGGCCATCCGCGGCTGGTCCTACGGCGGCTATCTCGCCGGTCTCGCGGTGCTGCGCCGCCCCGACGTCTTCCACGCGGGGGTGGTCGGCGCCCCGGTCACCGATCTGCGGCTGTACGACACCCACTACATGGAGCGGTATCTGGGCCTGCCGGACCAGCAGCCCGAGGTCTACGCCGCCAACTCCCTGGTGACCGACGAGGGGTTGTCCGGCGCGGCGGAGACCGTACGGCCGATGTTGATCGTCCACGGGCTGGCGGACGACAACGTGGTCGTCGCGCACAGCCTGCGGCTCTCCTCGGCGCTGCTGGCCGCGGGCCGTCCGCACGAGGTGCTTCCGCTGTCCGGAGTGACCCATATGACCCCACAGGAGCAGGTCGCGGAGAATCTGCTGCTGCTCCAGGTGGACTTCCTCAAGCGGTCCCTGGGGCTGCGTTAGCGGGTGCCGCCGCCCGCCGCAGCCGGCCCGCCGCTACCGCTACCAGCCCGGGGGCGGCGGGGGCGCGGCGGGCGGCGGCGGGGCGGACGGCGGGGTGACGGGCGGCGGCGGGGCGTAGCCGCCGCCGTGGCCGCCGTCGTAGCCCCCGCCGGGACCGCCGTCGCCGTAACCCCCGGGACCGGCGCCGTAACCCCCGGGCGCGGCGTCGGCGTACCCGCCCGGGTACCCGTACCCGTCTCCGTAGCCGTAGCCGTAGCCGCCGTACGCCGGGAGCGGGGGCGAGGGGTCGCCCCACGGCCGCCGCGCCAGCACAAGGAGCGCGACCAGCCCCGCCAGCGCCTCGACGAAGGCGGTGAGCACGCTGAGCACCCCCACCGTCGGCAGGTCGTCGATGTGGTCGACGTAGTCCAGCTTGATGTAGAGCGAGGCTTCACTGATGCCGTCGCCCAGCAGCAGCGCCCCCGCCGTCATACCCAGCGGACGGGACAGCGGCGCCCGCGCCAGCGCGGTACCGGCGGCGGTCAGCGCCAGGGCGATCACCGCCCACACCGTCCAGGCGGCGGGCGCGGCCAGCAGGGTGATCAGGGTGTGCTTGCCGCTCAGCAGATGCTTGTAGACGTCCCAGCCGCGCTCCTGGGCCCAGTAGATCTGCCAGCCGCCCAGGGCCACCGCGATGGCCCCCAGGAACAGCGCGGCGGTGACCGCCGCGCCCGGCGCGGGCCGCCCCGGCGGCTGGTCGGCGGTGGTGTGGAGGCCGCCGGGCGGGTCGAGGTCGGCCGGGCGGCGCGCCGCGGCCACCGTGGCCAGCAGCAGCCCGCCGAGCACCACCCCGGCCCACGCGGTCAGCTCGGCGCGGGTCTTGAGATCGTCGGGGATGCCCTGCATCCAGTCGGCGTCGAGGTTCCACAGACTCGGCAGCCGCACCACCACGGTCACCACCGCCACCGTCCCCAGCGCGCCCGCGGCGGACGAGGAGCGCAGGGCGGTGACCCCGACGGCCGCGTAGAGCGCCAGCAGGACAAGATCCAGCAGCGAGGAGCCGAAGACCGAGCCCGAGGCCCGGAACGGCATCCCCGCCCAGGTCCACCACAGATGGTCCGGCTCTTCGGCCTTGTCCAGGTCGTGGATGATCCACGCCAGCGAGATCAACCCGAGCACCGCGCAGACGAGCGCGCCGAAGACGCGCGCTCCGCGGGTAAGTATCCGTCCCTGCCCCATAGCCGTAGGTCTGCCCCACCTCACACCCCGGTCAACCGCCATGGCAGGAAGTGACCCACGGATCGTGACCGGCCGGGGCGACATGGCGCACCCCGGCCGGTTTACGGCACCCGCACGGCCCGTACGCGATCCAGTCTGACGCGTCCTCATTTCGGTGTTGGGACAGTGAAGTTGCCTGTGTGTGACGGCAGTTACGGCGCAAAGGCCATGGTTTGCCCGGGGTGACCGATCACTGTCAAGCACGTGGTCACGTCGATCTGCCAAATGTTCGCTCAAGACTGGGATGACCGGCACATCCGCCCTCGTACGCATCTTGACTGGGCAGTTCAAGGGTTGCGACAGTCCGCTCAACCCGGCACGCACGCACGACCACAGCGGGCGGGCAGCGATAGACGCGCGTAAACAACGCGAGTTGACGGTGTGACACCAGTGCGGGGGGTCGCTACGCGATGACGAGTCCATCCCAGACCACCGTGGCCGAGAAAGCCGCCCCGGCCGCGGAGGGCAAGACTCCGGCCGGTCTGTCACCCCGTCAGCTGATGTGGCGGCGTTTCCGGCGGGACCGGGCCGGTGTGATCTCCGCCGGTGTGGTGCTGTTCTTCTTCGTCGTCGCCCTGCTGGCGCCGCTGATCGCGTCGCTGTACGGCAAGGATGCGTACACCACCTACGGCCTGGACCGCCCCGAGCTGCTGGACCCGCTCACCGGCTATCCGATGAAGCCCAACGGCGGTATCGACGGCGAGTTCTGGTTCGGTATCGAACCCAAGCTGGGCCGCGATGTGCTGATGCAGCTGGTGTACGGCATCCGCACCTCGCTGCTGATCGGGCTGGCCGCGACCGTGCTGTCCACGCTCACCGGCATCGTGATCGGCGTGCTCGCGGGCTATATGGGCGGCCGTACCGACTACCTCCTGGGCCGACTCATCGATCTGCTGCTGTCCTTTCCGCAGCAGCTGTTCTTCGTCGCCTTCATGCCGGTGGTCACCGCGCTGTTCGTCAGCCCGCAGAAGGAGACGCCCACCTATTTCCGGGTGACCGCCCTGGTGGTGGTGTTGTGGCTGCTGGGCTGGATGCAGCTGGCCCGGCTGCTGCGCGGGCAGGTGCTCTCGCTGAGGGAGCGGGAGTTCGTCGAGGCGGCCAAGGTGACCGGTGCCTCACCGTGGCGGATCGTCCGCAAGGAGCTGCTGCCCAACCTCGGCACCCCGATCCTGGTGCAGGCCACGCTGATGCTGCCGAACTTCGTGACGGCCGAGGCGGCGCTGTCCTTCCTCGGGGTCGGGGTGGTCGAACCGACCCCCGACTGGGGCCGGATGTTCGCCAAGGGCGCCAACTTCTACGAGGGCGACATCACCTACATGTTCTTCCCCGGCATCGCCATGGTGGTCTTCGTGGTCGCCTTCAACCTGCTCGGGGACTCGGTCCGGGACGCGATGGACCCGAAGACCACCCGCTGATCCGGGGCCGGAGATACGGCAGAGGCAGAACGGCAGAGGCAGATAACGGCAGAGTGTTCCGTTTCGACGAGGCAGGTGCATGACCACCATGACGTTGAACCACCGGCGCAGAGCCCGCACCATCGCCGTCGCCCTGGCCGCGGGGGCCCTGGCGCTGGCCGGATGCAGCAGCGGGGGCGGCTCGGACCCCAAGGAGTCCACGGAGCCGAAGATGAAGTCCCAGGACATCACCCTGGGCACCACCGCCGACTCCACGGGCCCCGCCAAGGACCTGCCGGGCGCCAAGAAGGGCGGCACGGTGACGGTGCTCCAGCGGGACGCGTTCGAGCATCTGGACCCGGGGCAGATCTATGTCAGCGATGAGCTGATCATGCAGACCCTCTACAACCGCACCCTGACCAACTACCGGATCGACGACAAGACGGGCAAGGTCACGCTGGTCGGCGACCTCGCCACCGACACCGGCAAGTCCTCCGACGGCGGCCGTACCTGGACCTACACCCTCAAGGACGGGCTGAAGTTCGAGGACGGCTCGCCGATCACCTCCAAGGACGTGCGGCACGCCATCGAGCGGCTCTACGCCCCCTTCGAGACCAACGGCCCGACCTATCTCCAGCAGTGGCTCTCCGGGGACGGCCAGAAGTACCGCAAGGCGCTGCCGGACGGCCCGTACAAGGGCAAGCATCTGCCGAAGACGGTGCTGGACACCCCGGACGACAAGACCGTCATCTTCCACTTCGACCAGCCGCGCGCCGAGGTGCCCTTCGCGGTGGCCATGCCCAACATCGGCGCGGTCCCGCCCGAGAAGGACACCAAGGAGAAGTACGACAAGGCGCCGTTGGCCTCCGGCCCTTACAAGATCCGGAACTTCAAGCCGGGCAAGGGCATCGAGTTCGTCAAGAACACGCAGTGGGACCCCAAGACCGACTCGATACGCCATCAGTACGTCGACACCTTCGACGTCAACTTCGGCCACCAGTGGGTGGACTCCACCCGCCGGCTCCAGGCCGCCAAGGGCGGCGACCGGAACGGGATGACGTTCACCAACCCGGTCGACCCCTCGCAGATCTCCTCGGTCCTCAAGAACAAGGAGGCGATGGCCCGGTCGCTGACCAAAACGCAGCCCTATGTGGATGTCGTCTCGATCAACACCGATCGCGTCAAAGACAAGAAGGTGCGCGAGGCGATCGCCTGGGCGTTCCCCAGCGGTCAGTACCTCCAGCAGTTCGGCGGTCCGAAGGCCGGTGAGATCGGCGGCGGTCTGGTCGGGCCGACCCTCAAGGGCTACGACCCCTCCTTCGACCCGTTCCAGAAGCGCAAGTACCCCGGCGGCAACGCCAAGAAGGCCCGGCAGCTGCTGAAGGAAGCGGGCAAGGACGGCTACGAACTGGTCTACGGCTACGGCAACGGCGACGCCCACCAGGACGCCTCGCTGGTCGTCGAACGGGCCCTGGAACGCGCCGGATTCAAGGTCCAGAAGAAGGAGATCGACCAGACCACCTACTACACACAGGTCGGCAAGGTCGACAACAAGTACGACCTCTACCGGTCCTCGTGGGGTGCCGACTGGCCTTCCGCCTCGACCGTGGTCCCGCCGCTGTACGACGGCAAGAACGTCTACAACGACTCCCCGAACTACTCCCACCTCGATGTCCCGTGGATCAACAAGGACATCGCCCGGGTCGAGAAGCTCAGCGATCTGAACAAGGCCACCACCGAGTGGATCAAGCTCAGCGAGAAGATCTTCACCGAAGAGGTACCCGCGGTGCCGACCTTCTACAACCGGCTGTTCACCCTCTGGGGCCCGGGTCTCGGCGGAGTGAAGTACCACGCGGTCTACGGAGCCGTGGACCCCACGGCCGTCTTCGTCAAGTAGCAGCGGCCGCACGGAACCCGGCCGCGCCGCGTACCACGCCGTCACCGGCGCCCGCGCGGCGCGGCCGGGGCCCGCCCTTACCGGAAGATCCCCGACGCCATGTTGAGATTCCTCGCCCGCCGGACCCTCGGCGCGATCGTGATCCTCCTCCTGATCAGCGCGATCACGTTCTTCCTCTTCTTCGCCCTGCCCGCCGAACCCGCGCGGCTCGCCTGCGGCAAGAACTGCGACCCGACATCGCTCGCGATCATCAACAAGAACCTCGGCCTGGACCAGCCGGTCCCGGTCCAGTACGCGAAGTTCATGGTGGGGATCTTCGTGGGGCGCGACTTCGCCGTCGGCCACTGTGACGCCCCCTGCTTCGGCTACTCCTTCGTCAGCCAGGAACAGGTCTGGGGCACCATCGTGGACCGCTTCCCCACCACCCTCTCGCTGGCCGTCGGCGGCGCCGCGGTGTTCCTGGTGTTCGGCGTCGGCATCGGCATGATCGCGGCCTGGCGGCGCGGCACCTGGGTGGACAAGTTCGTCAGCTCGCTGTCGCTGCTCGGCGCGTCCATGCAGATCTACTTCGTCGGGGTGCTCTGTCTGGCCTGGTTCGTCAGCGGCCTCGGCATCATGGAGCAGCCCGCGTACCACGCCATCACCGACGATCCGGCGAAGTGGTTCAGCGGGATGCTGCTGCCCTGGCTGGTGCTGTCGCTGATCTTCATGGCCAACTACAGCCGGATGACCCGCTCCCAGATGGTCGAGCAGTTGCAGGAGGACCACGTCCGCACGGCCCGCGCCAAGGGGCTGTCCAGCCGCACGGTGTTCTTCCGCTACGCCTGGCGCGGCGCCATCGCCCCCATCGTCACCATCTTCGGCATCGACCTCGGATCGCTCTTCGGCGGGGCGATGGTCACCGAGTACACCTTCACCCTGCACGGCATCGGACGGCTGGCGGTGGAGTCCGTCCAGCTGACCGATCTGCCCATGCTGATGGGGGTGATGCTGGTCAGCGCCGCGGCCATCGTGGTGTTCAACATCCTGGTCGACGCCGCCTACGCCTTCATCGACCCGCGCGTGCGCCTCGCCTAGGAGCCTGCCGAGATGACCACCCTCACCAAACCCGACGACGGCGGCACGACGCCACCGGCCGACCCCGGCTCCGCCTTTCTGTCGGTGCGCGACCTGTACGTCCGCTTCTCCACCGAGGACGGCGTCGTCAAGGCCGTCGATGGACTCTCCTTCGACCTCGAACGCGGCCGGACGCTCGGCATCGTCGGCGAGTCCGGCTCCGGCAAGTCCGTCACCAACCTCACCGTGCTCGGACTGCACGATCCGCGCACCACCGAGGTCCGCGGCGAGATCCTGCTCGACGGCCGGGAGCTGACCGGCGCGCCGGAACGCACCCTGGAGACCCTGCGCGGCAACACCATGGCAATGATCTTCCAGGATCCGCTGACCGCGCTGTCCCCGTACTACACGGTGGGCCGCCAGATCGCCGAGCCGTTCCGCAAACACACCGGCGCCTCCAAGCGCGAGGCCCGCGCGCGGGCGGTGGAGATGCTGCGGAAGGTCGGCATCCCCAACCCCGCACTGCGGGTGGACGACTATCCGCACCAGTTCTCCGGCGGGATGCGGCAGCGCGCAATGATCGCCATGTCGCTGGTCTGCAACCCCGATCTGCTGATCGCCGACGAGCCGACCACCGCCCTCGATGTCACCGTCCAGGCCCAGATCCTGGATCTGCTCAAGGACCTCCAGCAGGAGTTCGGCTCCGCGATCATCCTCATCACCCACGATCTGGGCGTGGTCGCCAACACCGCCGACGATCTGCTGGTGATGTACGCGGGCCGGGCGGTGGAGCGGGGCACCGTCCGCGAGGTGCTGCGGGCGCCCCGGCATCCGTACACCTGGGGGCTGCTGGGGTCGATGCCACGGCTCTCCTCCGACGTCGACGAACCGCTGAGCCCCATCCCCGGCACCCCGCCCAGCCTGCTCAGCCCGCCCCCGGGCTGTCCGTTCCATCCGCGGTGCGCCTTCACCGGCGAGGTGGACGGCGACCGCTGCCGGACCGAGCGGCCGGTGCTGCCGGAGCGGCGGGGCGGCGCCTGCCACCTCACGGACGAGCGGAAGCAGACCCTCTTCACCGAGCAGATCAAGCCCCGTCTTGGCCGGGGCTAGGGAGCCGTTGACCATGAGCACTGTGCCCGACGCTTCGCCGATCGCGGCCGGGGAACCCCTCCTGGCAGGAGAACCCCTCCTGGTCGCCGAGAAGCTGACCAAACACTTCCCGATCATGGGCGGCTTTCCGATCCGGCGGAAGGTCGGGGCCGTCCAGGCGGTCGACGGGGTGGATCTGGCCGTACGCGCGGGCGAGAGCTTCGGCCTGGTCGGCGAGTCCGGCTGCGGCAAGTCCACCACCGGGCGACTGCTGACCCGGCTGCTGGAGCCCACCGCCGGGACGCTCCACTACCGGGGCCGGGACATCACCCACGCGGACCGCAAACAGCTGGCGCCGATCCGCTCCGAGATCCAGATGATCTTCCAGGATCCGTACTCCTCGCTGAACCCCCGGCAGACCGTGGGCACCATCATCTCCGGCCCGATGGAGATCAACGGCATCCGTCCGCCGGGCGGCCGGGAGGCGCGGGTACGGGAGCTGCTGGAGACCGTCGGGCTCAACCCCGAGCACTACAACCGGTTTCCGCACGAGTTCTCCGGCGGCCAGCGGCAGCGCATCGGGGTCGCCCGCGCGCTCGCCCTCGAACCCAAGCTGATCGTGGCCGATGAACCGGTCTCCGCGCTCGATGTCTCCATCCAGGCGCAGGTCGTCAATCTGCTCCGGCAGCTCCAGCGCGAGCTGGGCATCGCCTTCCTGTTCATCGCCCATGACCTGGCGGTCGTACGACACTTCTCACAGCGGGTCGCGGTGATGTACCTGGGCAAGGTGGTGGAGGTCGGCGACCGCGACTCCATCTACCGCCGCCCCCGCCACCCGTACACCCACGCCCTGCTCTCCGCGGTCCCGGACGCGGCGGCCGTCATGGACGCGGGCGAGGACGCCGGGGAAGACAACGGTTCAGCGGCGGCCCGCCGGGAGCGCATCCGGCTCGCCGGGGACGTCCCCTCCCCCATCCAGCCGCCCTCGGGCTGCCGCTTCCGCACCCGCTGCTGGAAGGCGCAGGACAAGTGCGCCCGGGAAGAGCCCCCACTGCTGCGGATCCCCGGCAACCGCGAAGGCCATCTGTCCGCCTGCCACTTCCCCGAGGACCCCACCCTGGAGGCCCGCGGCCAGGACATCGTCCTGGACCCGGCACTGATCGCGGCGGAGGACGTCAGCAAGGACTGACCCGGGCTTATGTGGTGGACGCGGTTCACCCGGTGGCGTACGAGGCCCAGGGCACCTCACAGGGCGAACGGTGCCCGGGATCCGGGCAGATGACCCGCGCCAGCTCGGCGCGCAGTCCCTCCGTCCCGGCCGCCGGGACGGAGGACAGCGCCACCCGGATCTCCCACACGGCCCGCGCCCCGGGGTCCGCCCCGGGATGGCTCAGCCGCCACTGCTCGACGAGGTCCTCGTAGAACGCCCCGAGCGACATCCCGTCGCCCCCGCCCGTCAACTCCCCCGCCCCAACCACCGACACCCGGTACCCCAGCCCCCGAGCCCCCAGCAGCCGCCCACAGGCCGCGGCCAGCCCGGCGGCGGTCTCCTCGGTCGCGTAGATGCCGAGCCGGATCTCCACGGATTGGTCATCGCCCATGCCCGCGACGGTAATTGTTGTGACGGCGAGGGTGAAGCCTCGGATGATTCCGGTCAGCTCAGGTCGGGCACCAGCTGCTCCGGGAAATCCAGCCAAGCCGTGTGCTTGCCTTCGGGCGTGATCGTCATGCCGAAGCGGTCCGGCCCTGGGCTGCCCATGGACCGCCACCATTCATAAGCGGCCTCGACCACGGCCCACAGGCGACGGGGGCCGTGCTCCCAGACCGTGAACCGATCAGCGCTCCGGCCGTCCCAGTCGACGGCCGCCCAGGACGCGGCGTCGGTGGTGGCCAGCCACAGCCGGGAAACCACCCCGTCCACGTCGGGGTTGTTGTGCCAGGTCCGCCATACGTTCCGGAGCTGAAGCCCGATGGCGAACTGCGCCGCCCAATCGTCCCCAGTCACTGCCCATGGCGACAGGCGGGTGACCGACTCGGCAGGTACGTGCTCGTCCCGGACCACATCCCGGTAGATCCGCAGGTCGGTGCGCTGGTTGCGCATGAGCATGAACGCCGAGTGCGGAGAGAACCACCCCGATGCCAGCCCCCGCCCGTCCACCGTCAGCCGCAACAGGCCGTAGCAGAACCACGGCGACTCCCACGGGGTCAGGATCACCCCGCCCGGTCTCGTCTGCTCCACCCACGCACGGGGCACCTGCCGCACCGAACAGGTGGCAATCACCCGGTCATACCGAGCGCTTGCCGCGCATCCGGCCGCGCCGTCACCGGTGACGACCCGCGGCTCCAGGCCAGCAGCCTTGAGGCTGGTCGCAGCCTGCGCGGCCAGAGCGGGATCCACCTCTACCGTGGTCACCAACCCCGCACCCAGCCGATGCGACAGGAGGGCGGCGTTCCAGCCCGTGCCCGTCCCGATCTCCAGCACGCGGTGCCCGTTCGCCACGCGCGCCATGGTGAGCATGCGGAAGACGATGGAAGGTGCCGACGCCGACGACGAGGGCCAACGCTCGCCATCGCCCGGATCGACACCGTCGTTGATCTGCGTCACCACCGGGCCGTCCGCGTAGGCCGCATGGAGCCAAGCCGACGGATCCGCACTCTTGGTGCAGGCTGCCAGGTCATCCCCCACCCACACCTTCTCCGGCAAGAACGCGTGCCGGGGCACAGCCCAGAATGCCCGTTCCCACTCCGGCGCGAGCGCCCCGGACAGCGTTTCCTCGAGAGTGCCGAGCAGACCGCGCATGGCGATCTGCTCAGCTCCGTTGTTCACCATCACCAGGCGCGCTCTACTTCCCGTGCTTCGGCGGCTGCTTGGGCTGGGCCGTGTCCGGTGACGGCGCCGACGTACCCGGGTCCTTCTTCCCCGCATGCTTCCCGTCGCCGCCACTGTCACCCTTGCCGGTACCCCATGCCATAACTACTCCCTCGGTTGTGGTGTCACTGCGGTGGTGGAACAACTCCCCCGGCCCCAGTCGCAACAGCGACCGGAGACGAGAGTCATTGGGCAGCCGCCAGGGCCAAGACCAGGCCGATACTGACGGCGATCACGAAGACGTAGAGCGGGCCGGCGAAGCGGCACACGAAGCCGACGAGCCGTGTCACGCCCCCTCCGCTTCTCCGGAGCTCGACAGCCCGGAGACCTCCAGGAGCCACCTACAGGTGTAGCCCAAGGTCTTCGCACGCCACGCGGCGGACTGCAATCCGGCGCCGAGCCCCTGCGTCACCTCGTGTGGAATGGTGTCCAGTTTGCTACGCCTCTGGTACCACTCCACCGAGCCATGCCACATGCCATCAATCCGCTTGGCCCGCGACAGGCATCAGTACCTCAATGTGTCCCACCAAGGCCCTGTGTAATTCACACAGTTCGTCGTACGGCGGCAACACCGACTGCTCGGCCAGGGCTCCGCTGATCGCCGTCTTGATCGCGTCCAAATCAACGGAGTCAGATACTCTGAGGCTCTGCTTCTCCATAGCTTGCACCCCTCGCTGCCCTTGCCCTTGTCGGCATCGCTGACACCGTCAAGGGAACCGCCGCGAGAGGAATACCTCCACGGCATCGATGCGGCACTCTTGATGCACATCCGTGCACCGGATGCACCGGCCACACAGACGGGAGGGGGCTGGGAGTGGACCTTGCTCAACGGCGGAAGGTCCTGGGCTACAGTCAGGAATCGCTTGCACATGCGCTCGGCGTCGACCGCACGACGGTCAGCCGCTGGGAGAGCGGAAGGAACGCGCCTCAGCCTCCCTTACGCCCCCAGCTGGCAGAGGTGCTACAAGTCGACCTCGCCGACCTGGACGCCTTAGTAACGCACGGAGCGCAGCCGGAACCTTTGCCCCAGGAGTCCGTAGGGGCGCCGCTCAGCGACGACGACAGCCCGGGAGACACCGAGGACATGATCCGACGCGAATTCCTGCGCGCGATAGCGGTAATTGGAGCAGACACACCCCTCCCTCCCGACGAGGCCGAAAGGCTCGACGAGGGGGTGAGCCGAGGGGCCGCGGATTTCTTACGGATGAATGGGCACCTGTGGCAGGTGTACCAGCTCGCACGCGCCAAGGGGTCGGTCGTACCGGTCGTGCGTGACCAGCTCGCCGCCATGAACAAGGCGCTCACCGGGCGTTCAGCCACACAGTCTCAGGCACTGTGCAGCGCTGCGGGCGATCTCTTCCAACTCGCCGGAGAACTGGCCTTCGACAACAACCGATACACGGATGCGGTCGCTTCATACTCCGCCGCCGCGTCGGCGAGCAAAGAGGCGGGAGACTTCGATCTCTGGGCCTGTGCACTGGTCCGGCACGCCTATGTCGATGTCTACGAGCGTCGCTACAGGGAGGCTGCGGACCTCCTGTCGGCTGCCGAAAGGGTCGCCAGGCGGGGCGACAGCACGCTGTCGACGCGCCATTGGGTCGCATCCGTGCAGGCCGAGGTCCATGCAGGCTTGGGCGACCTCACGGCGTGTGAACGCGCCTTGGACGAGGCTGAGAACGTCGTTCATCTGGCCGACTGCGGGCACAACGGCGGCTGGCTACGGTTCGACGGCGCACGTCTGGCTGAAGAGCGAGGAGCCCGCTACGCACAGCTCGGACGCCTCGATCTCGCCGAAAAGACCCTCACTGCCGCCCTTGACCAAGACGCGCTGGCCGCCGGGCAGTCCTTCCGTCGCCGAGGGGCTGTCCTCGTCGATCTCGCTCTCATCGGTGCGCGGCGTCGCGATCCTGACCAGGTCGTCTCATTCGGCCGTGAAGCCGTGCAGCTTGCGCAAGAATCTTCCTCCGGCTATGTCGCCCGTAGACTCCGCATGCTGCGAGCCGAGCTCGACCACGTGGTCCGCGATGGCCGGGTGGCCGCGCTGGGGGCAGAGATCGACGCATTGAGCAGGACGTGATGGGAGGAATACACATGTCTCAGATCGAAGGCGCACAGGTGTTCCGCGAGGCGTGGATCGCTGGGGTGCGGGCCCACTTCCCCGGTGAACCGAAGGCCGGCTATGTGACCCCGTGGGAGGACACACCCGAGTGGGAACGTGAAGCCGCTGGAGCCGTGTACGAACAGGTCCGCCAGTTCCTCTCTGTGAGTGGTGGTCAAGCCTCGCGACTGTCACGCGAGCAGAAGAGCCGGTTCGTCGCGACGTGCTGGACCGCGCAGATGTTCAAGCACTTCGAGAACCCCAAGCCGGGATACGTGGCGGACTGGCCGGAGATGCCCGACTGGCAGCAGGAGACTGACGCCGACATCTTCGAGGCTATCGAGAAGGCTCTGAACTGAGACAGATGTGCAGCCGGATCATCGAGCGTGCCCGCGGGCTCAGACGGTCCTGCACATCGACGACCGTCTGCACGGCATCTACCTGTGATCACGAGAGGAACGGACCATGCGAGTCGGCATCACCGGACACCGCGGCCTGCCCCCACAGACTGAGCGACTGGTCCGCCGAGCACTCCGCGAAGAAGTCGAGCGCCATGGGCCTGATCTGGTGGCGGTCTCATGCATCGCCGATGGCCCCGACTGCTGGTTTGCTGAGATGGTGCTTGACGCCGACGGCTCACTCGAGGTGGTGATCCCCGCGGAGAAGTACCGCGAGGGGCTGCCGGAGGAGCACCACCAGACCTACGACCGTCTGATTCAACGGGCCGCCGATCTCCACCACGCCGGGCTGGTGGAGTCGGACTCGCAGGCTCATATGGCGGGGAGCGAAATCCTGGTGGGCGTCGTGGACGAACTGGTGGCGGTCTGGGACGGGCAGCCCGCGCGCGGGTATGGCGGCACGGCTGACGTCGTGTCCTACGCCGAGCGCACCGGTGTCCGCACCCGGGTGATCTGGCCAGAGGGCGCAACCCGGGACTGACCACAGCGAGCCCGGCGCTGGTCCGGTGGCAGGTGGACCCTTCGCCGCGGGCGTCCCGGGCGCGTTCCGCCGGGTGCGCTGGGGCTAACGGTGCGCCACAGCGACGCGCTCCTCCGCGAAGTGGCAGGCCGAGGCGTGGGCGGCCGGGCCGTCGGTGGTGCGGAACGCCTCGGGGACGGCCAATGCCGGTACCTCCACGGCGCAGCGGTCCTGGGCCTTCCAGCAGCGGGTGCGGAAGCGGCAGCCGGAGGGTGGGGCGGCCGGGGAGGGGACGTCGCCGGAGAGCAGGATGCGGGTGCGGCGGGCGCGGGCGGCGGGGTCGGGGACCGGGACGGCGGACAGCAGGGCCTGGGTGTAGGGGTGGGTCGGATGCTCGTAGATCTCGGTGTCGGTGCCGGTCTCCGCGAAGCGGCCCAGGTACATCACCGCCACCCGGTCGCAGATGTGCCGCACCACCGACAGGTCGTGGGCGATGAAGACGTAGGAGAGGCCGAACTCGTCCTGGAGCCGCTCCATCAGGTTCACCACCTGTGCCTGGATGGAGACATCGAGCGCGGAGACCGGTTCGTCGGCGACGATGACCTCCGGCCGGAGGGCGAGGCCGCGGGCGATGCCGACGCGCTGCCGCTGGCCGCCGGAGAACTGGTGCGGATAGCGGTTGATGTGCTCGGGGTTGAGGCCGACGACGTCCAGCAGTTCCTGGACCCGGCGTCGGCGGTCGCCCTTGGGCGCGGCGTCGGGGTGGATCTCGTACGGCTCGCCGATGATGTCGCCCACGGTCATCCGGGGGTTGAGCGAGGTGTACGGGTCCTGGAAGACCATCTGGATGTTGCGCCGGACCTGGCTGAGCGCCCGGCCGGAGAGCCGGCTGATGTCCTCGCCGCGGTAGCGGATCGCCCCGGCGGTCGGCCGCTCCAGGTTGACCAGCAGCCGGGCGACGGTGGATTTGCCGCAGCCGGATTCGCCGACGATGCCGAGCGTCTCGCCGCGCCGCAGGTCGAAGGAGACGGTGTCGACGGCCCGGACCGCGCCGATCCGCCGTTTGAACAGGACGCCCCGGGTGAGCGGATAGTGCTTGGCGAGGTCGCGCACCTCGAGAACGGGCTCGGCGGGCTCGGCGGGCTCGGCGGGCTGCTCAGGCATCGAGTTCGTCCTTCCAGAAGTGGCAGGCGCTGGCCCGGCCAGGTGCGACGGTGTCCGTCGCGTCCGGCACCTCGTACAGCGGCGGGCGTTCGGTGCGGCAGATGTCCTGGGCGCGCGGGCAGCGCGGGTGGAAGGGGCAGCCGGTGGGGACGGTGAGCAGGCTGGGCGGCAGGCCCTTGATCGCGTACAGCTCCTTGCCCTTGTGGTCCACACGGGGAATGGAGTCCAGCAGTCCGCGGGTGTACGGATGGGCCGGGCGCCGGTAGAGCTCCTGGACCGGCGCGGTCTCCACGATCCGGCCCGCGTACATCACCGCGATCTCGTCGGCGACGTCCGCGACCACCCCGAGGTCATGGGTGATGAGGATCAGCCCCATCGCGTACTCGCGGCGCAGTTCGTCGAGGAGATCCATCACCTGGGCCTGGACGGTGACATCGAGGGCGGTGGTGGGTTCATCGGCGATGATCAGCTCGGGCTCCAGGGCGATCGCCATGGCGATCATGATGCGCTGGCGCATCCCGCCGGAGAACTGGTGCGGATAGTCGTTCACCCGCGCCTTCGCCGCGGGGATGCGGACCCGGTCCATCAGCTCGACCGCCCGCGTCCGGGCGTCCTTGCGGGACATCCCGCGGTGCACCTCGTACATCTCGGCGAGCTGGGCGCCCACCGTCAGCACCGGGTTGAGGGCCGACAGCGCGTCCTGGAAGATCATCGCCATCGAGGCGCCGCGTACCGAGCGCCGCTCCCGCGGGCTCATGGTCAGCAGGTCCCGCCCGCGGAAGAGGACCTGGCCGCCGGTGACGAAGGCGGGCGGGGAGTCGAGGATGCCCATGACGGCCTGGGCGGTCACCGACTTGCCGGAGCCGGACTCGCCCAGCACGGCCAGCGTCCGGCCCGCGTCCACGCCGTAGCTGACCCCGCCGACGGCCTCGGCGACGCCGTCCCGGGTGCGGAATTCGACCCGGAGGTCGCGTACGTCCAGCAGGCGGGTCACGTCCGGCGCTTGGGTCACGTTCGGCTCCTCGGGGCGGTCGGCGGGCTCCTGACGCGTGGTGGGGGCTCCTCGGCGCGGCGCCGCTCAGGTCGGCTCGGCGCGCTCAGCGCAGCTTGGGGTCCAGGGCGTCGCGCACGGCGTCGCCGAGCATGATGAAGGCGAGCACGGTGACGCTGAGCGCGCCCGCGGGCCACAGCAGCATGTGCGGGGCGTTGCGGATCTGGGAGGAGGCGGAGGAGATGTCGATCCCCCAGGAGACGGTGGGCGGTTTGAGTCCCACGCCGAGGAAGGACAGCGTCGCCTCCAGGGCGATGTAGGTGCCCAGGGCGATGGTCGCCACCACGATCACCGGGGCGACCGCGTTGGGCGCGATATGGCGCAGCAGGGTCCGTCCGCTGCTCGCCCCCAGGGCCCGCGCCGCCTGTACGTAGTCGTGCTGTTTGACGGTGACCACCGAGCCGCGGGCGATCCGGGAGATCTGCGGCCAGCCCAGCAGCACGATGAAGCCGACCACCGGCCAGACCGAGCCGCTGGTGACGACGGACAGGAAGACCAGTCCGCCCAGCAGGATCGGGATGCCGAAGAAGACATCGGCGAGCCGGGAGAGCAGCGCGTCCCACCAGCCGCCGAAGAATCCGGCGAGCCCGCCCAGCACACTGCCGAGCAGGGCGGCCCCGGCGGTGGCGCAGATACCGACGGTGATGGAGGCGCGGGCGCCGTAGACGGTGCGGGTGTAGACGTCGCGGCCCTGGAGGTCGTAGCCGAAGGGGTGGCCGGGCGCCGGGCCCTCCTGGGCCTTGGACAGATCCCCCTGGTAGGGATTGCCGTCGGCGATCAGCTGCGGCCAGATGGCGATGGTGACGAGGAAGAGGATCACCAGCGCGGAGACGATGAAGACCGGGTTGCGGCGCAGATCGTGCCAGGCGTCCGACCACAGCCCGCGGCTGCCGGGCAGGCCGCCGCCGGTGCGGAAGGGGCGGCGCCAGGGCAGCCCGCGCGGTGTCCGCGGGGGGCCGCCGCCCTGGAGGGTGTCGGCGCCGGAGGCGGCCACCGGCCCGCCGCCGCCCCCGGCCGGCGCGAGCGCCTCGGTCATGTCGAGCTGCGTCTCAAAGGGCTCAGGCATAGCGGATCCTCGGGTCGAGCACGGCGTAGAGGAGGTCGACAAAGAGGTTGGCGAGCAGGAAGACGATCACCAGGATGGTGACGAAGCCGACCACGGTCGGTGAGTTCTGGCGCAGGATGCCCTGGTAGAGCTGGTAGCCCACACCGTGGATGTTGAAGATCCGCTCGGTGACGATGGCCCCGCCCATCAGCGCGCCGATGTCGATGCCGAGGAAGGTCACCACCGGGATCAGCGAGTTGCGCAGCAGATGGCGGGTGACGATCCGGTGCCGTGGCAACCCCTTGGCAACGGCGGTCCGCACGTAGTCGGCGCGGGCGTTCTCCACCACGGAGGTGCGGGTGAGCCGGGTGGTGTACGCGAGCGAGACCAGCCCCAGCACCACACCGGGCAGCAGCAGTTGGGTGAACGGCGCCTCCGGCGAGACCGACGGCGGGGCCAGCCCCCACCGCACCCCGACCAGATACTGGAGCACGGTGCCGCTGACGAAGGTCGGGATGGCGACCACGACCAGGGTGAGCAGCAGGACCGAGGTGTCCAGGCCCCGGCCGCGGCGCAGTCCGCTGAGGACGCCGAGGGTGACGCCGAGCGCCATCTCGAAGACGACGGCCACCACGGTCAGCCGCAAGGTGACCGGAAAGGCCCCGGCCATCAGCTCGGTGACCGGCTGTCCGTTGAAGGCGGTGCCGAAGTTCCCGCTGAACACCTGCCCCATGTAGTGGACGTACTGGCTCCACAGCGGCTCGTCGAGGTAGAGGTCCTTGCGGATACGGGCGGCGGTGGCCGGGTCGGGGGCCTTGTCGCCGAAGAGCGCGGCCACCGGGTCGCCGAGCGCGTAGACCATGAAGAAGATCAGGAAGGTACTGCCGATGAACACCGGGATCATCTGCAACAGCCGCCGGAGCACATAGCGGCCCATGGTCAGCTGACCTTGATCTGGTGGTAGACCGGGACGCTGAACTGGTTGAGGGCCACCTCGCTCAGCCGCTCCGAGTAGCCCGCGCTGCCGTTCTGGTACCACAGCGGGATGGCGGGCATCTGCTCGGCGAGGATCTTCTCCGCGTCCTGGAAGGAGCTGATCGCCGCGCCCGTGGCGGAGGCGGCGTTGGCCTGGTTGACCAGCTTGTCGAAGGCGGTGTCGCTCCAGTGGCCGTCATTGGAGGAGGCACCGGTGTAGTACAGGGGCTGGAGGAAGTTCTGGATCAGCGGGTAGTCCATCTGCCAGCCCGCGCGGAACGGCCCGGTCATCTGCTTCCCGGCCATCTTGTTGCGGTAGTCCGCGAAGGTGCCGACCGGCTTGCCGACACACGCCCGGTCGCTGTGGAGCGTGTTGTTGACACTGTTGCAGATCGCGTCGATCCAGTCCTTGTGCGAGCCGGTGTCCGCGTTGTACGTGATGGTCATCCGGCCGCCGGGCAGCCCGCCCGCCGCCTCGATCAGCTTGCGGGCGCGCTTCGGGTCGTAGGTGCAGGCGTCACCGCACAGCCCCGGCCGGTAGCCGCCCTCGCGCCGCAGCACCGGTGAGGTCCAGTCGGTGGCGGGGGTACGGGTGTTGCGGAAGATCCGTTCGGTGATCTGCTTCCGGTTGATGGCCATCGAGATGCCACGGCGCAGCTTCGCCTTGGCGGGGCCGCGCCAGGCGCTGTCGTACATCGGGAAGGTGAGGGTCTGGATGATCCCGGCGGGCTGGTTGATGTAGCGGTCGCCGAGGTCGTTGCGGACGAACTTCAGCGCTTGCGCCGGGACATCGTCCACCAGGTCGAGATTGCCCGCCTGGAGATCGGTGTAGGCGGTGTTGGAGTCGGTGTAGACCCGCAGGTCGACGCCCTTGTTCCGGGCTTTGTCGGGGCCGGAGTAGCCGTCCCAGGCGCGCAGCTTCATCACCGCGCCCTTGGTGTAGGACGCCACCTTGTACGGGCCGTTGCCGACGGGACGCTTCAGCCAGGCGGCGTGGTGGGTGAAGAACGCCCGGGGCAGCGGTACATAGGCGTTGTAGCCGAGCGTCTTCGGCCAGGTGGAGAACTTCTGGGTGAGCCGGACGGTGAAGGTGCGGTCGTCCTTGACCCGCAGTCCGGAGAGTGTTTTCGCGGTCGGGGAGCCGGCTGCGGGGTGGACCTTGTCGTACCCCTCGATGTACTCGAAGAAGTAGGCGTTGCGCTGCTTGTTGTCGAGCAGGGCGCCGTAGTTCCACGCGTCCACGAAGGACCGGGCGGTCACCTTCTCGCCGTTGGCGAAGCGCCGGCCGGCCTTGATGGTGACGGTGTAGTTGCGCTGGTCGGAGGTAGTGATCCGGTCCGCGAGCGCGTCCTTGGCCGCACCGGTCCCCGGGTCGTACGTCTTGAGCCCGCGGAAGATCATATCCAGCACCTTGCCGCCCTGGACCTCATTGGTGTTCGCCGGTTCCAGGGGATTGGGCGGGTCGCCCCAGGAGGAGCGGACGATTCCCGAGCCGGAGCCGCTGTCCCCGCCGCCGCAGCCCGTGGCGGTCAGCGCGACCACTCCCACGAGAGCCGTCGCACATCCGGCGGCCAGCGTGCGACGGGTACGCCTGCGGTGCGATGCGGTGCGCATGGCGCCTCCCGAGGATCCGGTCCAAGATCCGCCTTAGGCCCCTATGACATCCCGGGGCCGGACGGCCCGCACCTCCACCGCGGCTGTCCGTGGCACCGCCCGGGAACCGGCGGGGCGGGGACGTCTTCCGGACGACGCAACGAGGGCGCCCGGACCGTGTCGATACGGTCCGGGCGCCCTCGTGCGATGTCGCTCAGCGCGGATCAGGCGTGCACGACGTCCTTCTCCTCCGCGAAGTGGCACGCCGACTCGTGGGCGGCCGGGGTGTCAGTGCCCGCGAACCGCTCCGGGACGGCGAGCAGCGGCACCTCCTTGGCGCACTTGTCCTCCGCCTTCCAGCAGCGGGTGCGGAAGCGGCAGCCAGAGGGCGGGTTGGCCGGCGAGGGCACATCGCCCGCGAGGATGATCCGCTCCCGGCCCTCGCGCGACTCCGGGTCCGGGACCGGGACCGCCGACAGCAGCGCCTGGGTGTAGGGGTGCGTCGGGTGGTCGTAGATCTCGGTGTCGCTGCCGATCTCGGCCATCTTGCCCAGGTACATCACACCGACCCGGTCGGAGATGTGCCGGACGATGGACAGGTCGTGCGCGATGAAGACGTAGGACAGGTTGAACTCGTCCTGGAGCTTCTCCATCAGGTTGATCACCTGCGCCTGCACCGAGACGTCCAGCGCCGAGACCGGCTCGTCGCAGATGATGATCTCGGGGTTGAGCGCGAGACCGCGCGCGATCCCGATGCGCTGCCGCTGACCGCCGGAGAACTGGTGCGGATAGCGGTTGATGTACTCCGGGTTGAGGCCCACGACGTCCAGCAGTTCCTGGACCCGGCGCCGCCGGTCGCCCTTGGGCGCGACCTCCGGGTGGATCTCGTACGGCTCACCGATGATGTCACCCACCGTCATCCGGGGGTTGAGCGAGGTGTACGGGTCCTGGAAGACCATCTGGATGTTGCGCCGGACGGCCCGCAGCGCACGGCCGGACAGCCTGGTGATGTCCTGGCCCTTGTAGAAGACCTCACCGGCGGTGGCGGTCTCCAGGGTCATCAGCAGCTTGGCGACGGTGGACTTGCCACAGCCGGACTCGCCCACGATGCCCAGGGTCTCGCCCTGGTAGAGGTCGAAGGAGATCCCGTCGACCGCCTTGACCGCACCGATCTGCCGCTTGAACAGGATGCCCTGGGTCAGCGGGAAGTGCTTGACCAGATTGCGCACCTGGAGGATCGGCTCACCGCGCTCGACGGGCGCCTCGATGGCCTCCACGGCCGCCTCTTCGGTGGCCGCGTCGACCGTGTCCACCTCCGTGACATTGGGGGTGGCGTCCTGGACGTCGTCGGACCGGTCCGCGGCCGCGTTCTTCTTGATGTCAGCCATGGATGGTCTCCTTCCAGAAGTGGCACGCGCTGCCGCGCCCCGGCAGTTCCGTGCCGTCCTGCTCGGTGACCGGGTCCAGCGTCGGGATCTCGGTGGTGCAGATGTCCTGCGCCTTGGGGCAGCGCGGGTTGAAGGCACAGCCCGAGGGGATCTTGAGCAGATTGGGCGGCAGACCCTTGATCGCGTAGAGCTCCTGGCCCTTGCGGTCCAGCCGCGGGATGGATTCCAGCAGACCCCGGGTGTAGGGGTGGGCCGGGCGCTTGTAGAGCTCGTGCACCGGCGCGGTCTCCACGATCCGGCCCGCGTACATCACCGCGATCTTGTCGGCGACGTCCGCCACCACACCCAGGTCATGGGTGATGAGGATCAGGCCCATGTTGTACTCGCGCTGGAGCTCGGCGAGCAGATCCATCACCTGGGCCTGGACGGTGACGTCCAGGGCGGTGGTGGGCTCGTCGGCGATGATCAGGTCCGGCTCCAGGGCCAGCGCCATGGCGATCATGATGCGCTGGCGCATACCGCCGGAGAACTGGTGCGGATAGTCGTTCACCCGCTCCTTCGCCGCCGGGATACGGACCCGGTCCATCAGCTCGATGGCCTTGGCCTTGGCCTCCTTCTTGGACAGCCCCTGGTGGACGCGGAACATCTCGCCCAGCTGGTAGCCCACGGAGAGCACCGGGTTGAGCGCCGAGAGCGCGTCCTGGAAGATCATGGCGATCTTCCGGCCGCGGATCTTACGGCGCTCCTCGTTGGACATGGTGAGCATGTCCTCGCCGCGGTACAGGATCTGACCCTGCGGAATCTTCCCCGGCGGCATGTCGAGGATGCCCATGATGGCCTGGGCGGTCACCGACTTGCCGGAACCGGACTCGCCGAGCACGGCGAGCGTCTCACCGGCGCGGACGCTGTAGTTGACGCCATTGACGGCCTTGGCCAGGCCCTCCCGGGTGTGGAACTCCACATGCAGATCGCGGACTTCCAGCAGCGGGGTGCTGTCGTCACCCTCGCCCGTGCGGGCGGTGGCGCTCGTGGTCTTCTCGATGGTGGTCACGTACGCCCTCCTCAGCGCAGCTTGGGGTCGAGGGCGTCGCGCACCGCGTCGCCGAGCGTGATGAATGCGAACACGGTCAGGCTCAGCATCCCCGCCGGGAACAGCATCACGTGCGGGTTGTCACGGATGGCGTCCTTGGCCGACGAGATGTCGATGCCCCACGAGATCGTCGGGTCGGACAGACCAAGACCCAGGTACGACAGCGTGGCCTCGGCGGAGATGTAGGCGCCGAGCGAGATGGTCGCGACCACGATGGTGGGCGCGAGCGCGTTGGGCAGGACGTGCCGGAACAGGATCCGGCTGGTGCCCGCGCCGAGCGCGCGCGCCGCGGTGACGTAGTCCGCCTGCTTGGCCGTGATCACCGAACTGCGCATCACCCGGGCGATGGTGGTCCAGCCCAGGAAGGCCAGTGCCGCGATCACCACATACACCTTGCGCTCGGTGAACGCGTTCAGCACGACCATCGAGCCGAGCAGGAACGGCAGACCGAAGAAGACGTCGACGATACGGGAGACGATCGCGTCGAGCCAGCCGCCGAAGTATCCGGCCAGCATGCCCACCAGACCGCCGAAGAGGGTGACCATGGCTGTCACACCGACCCCGACCAGGATCGAGGCGCGGGTGCCGTAGATGACCCGGGCGTAGATGGAGCGGCCCTGCACGTCGTAGCCGAACCAGTCGGCCTGGAAGAAGTGCGTCAGCTCCGGCTTGGTCAGGAAGTGGTTGGTCAGATCGCCGTCCCGCGGGTCGGCCCCTGTGAAGAGACCGGGGAACGCCGCGATGGTCAGCAGCACGACGAGCAGCACCGCGGAGACCCAGAACAGCGGCCGGTGGCGCAGCTCGTACCAGGCGTCGCCCCACAGCGAGCGGGGCTTGCCGGGTCCGGAGTCCTTCTTCGAGAGGCCCGTGCCGACCGCCGCCGCGTCGGCGTGGGAAGCGGGGGCACCGAGAGAGAGTCCCGTGCCTGTCGTCGGCTCAGACATATCGAATCCTCGGGTCCAGGACCGCGTACAGCAGGTCGACGATCAGGTTGATCACCAGGATGACGAGGACCAGGATCGTCACCACACCGACGATCGTGGTGCCCTCCCGCTGTCCGAGCGCCTTGTACAGCAGGTTGCCGACGCCCTGGATGTTGAAGATGCCCTCGGTCACCACCGCGCCGCCGATGAGCGCGCCGATGTCGGTGCCGAGGAAGGTGATCACCGGGATGAGCGAGTTGCGCAGCAGGTGCACACCGACGATCCGGCGCCGCGGCAGGCCCTTGGCCAGCGCGGTGCGCATGTAGTCGGCGCGCAGGTTCTCCGCGAAGGTGGTCCGGGTCAACCGGGCCACGTACGCCAGCGAGAGCATCGCGAGTACAAAGCCCGGCAGCAGCAGCTGCTGGATGTCCTCCGAGTCCTGGACGTTGGGCGGCAGCCAGCCGAGTTCATCGGCGAAGATGAACCTGGCCAGATAGCCCATCACGAAGACCGGCATCGAGATGACGATCAGCGTGAAGATCAGCACGCCGGTGTCAACGGCCTTGCCCGCCTTGAGACCTGCCCAGGCGCCCAGCCCGATGCCGATGACCATCTCGATGGTGAGGGCCACCGCCGCGAGACGGAGGGTCACCGGGAAGGCCATGTTCATTTCCTCGGAGACCGGACGGCCGCCGAAGGTCTTGCCGAAGTCTCCCTGGAAGAGATCGGCCATGTAATCGATGTACTGCTTCCACAGGGGCTGGTCGAGCCCGAACTCATGGCGGAGTGCCGCGACCTGAGCGGGGTCAGCGGCCTTGTCTCCCCACATCGCCCGGATGGGATCACCCGGGAGGACGTGGACCATGAGGAAAATGATCAGAGTAGTCCCGATGAACACCGGGATCATCTGGAGCAGTCGCCTGGCGACGTAGCGCCCCATCATGCCTCCATGCCGTTGGGGGGCGGCGGAGGCCACGGCTCATCTGCTCCACGGGGGTGGGGGGAGAGGGTCGCGGGCCTCACGCCTGCGGGCCGGTGCCGCCGCGCTCCCCGGGGAGAGGATGCGGCGGCACCGGCCGGCGGTCCCGATGCTTACTTCTTCTTCACCTGGACGTTGGTGAAGATGGGGTCGCCGTCCTGACCGTAGGGAATCTTCCCCAGGATCTTGTTGGACTGGCCGCTGTTGACCTTGTAGAACCACAGCGGGATCGCCGGCATGTCCTTGGCGAGAACCTGCTCCGCCTGCTGGTAGAGCTTCACGGTCTCGTCGAGGGTCGCGGCCTTGTCGGCCTTGTTGGCGAGCTTGTCGAACTCCTTGTTGTCGTAACCGCTGGTGTTACCGGCGGCCTTGGAGCCGTACAAGTCCCTCATGAAGTTGGAGTTGACCGGGTAGTCGAGCACCCAGCCACCGCGGTACATCGACTTGACCTGGTGCTTGTCACGCGCGTTCAGGTCGGCCTGGAAGTCGGGCTTGGAGTCGCCGACGCAGTCGACACCGACGGCCTTGCGGATGCTGTTGCAGACCGCGTCGACCCAGTCCTTGTGAGGCTGGTCGGCGTTGTACTGGATCGAGATCTTGTTCCCGGGAACGCCGCCACCCTCCTTGATGAGGGCCTTGGCCTTCTTCGGGTCGTAGGTGACCTGCTCCTTCAGCGCGCCGGCCTTGTAGCCGAGCACACCGCGGGCGACAAAGCTGTCGGCCGGGGTACGGGAGCCGTGCAGCACGGTCTTGGTGATGGTGGCACGGTCGATCGCCATCGACAGACCCTGGATGACCTTGGGGTCGATGTCCTTGAACTGATCGGTGTAGAAGGCCGGGACGATCGACTGGACGGCCGAGTACTCCTGGTCGATCGCGCGCTTGCCCAGGTCCGTCTTGTAGTTGGTCAGCGCATTGTTCGGAATCTGCTCGATCCAGTCGAGGTTGTTCGAGCGCAGGTCCGAGTAGGCGGCGTCGGCGGTGGTGTAGTTCTTGAAGTCGATGCCGCCGTTCTTGGCCTTGTTCGGACCCTTGTAGCCGTCGAACTTACGGACCTTGATCAGCTTCTTGTGGTCCCAGGAGACGAACTTGTAGGGGCCGTTGCCGACCGGCTTCTCGCCGTAGCCCTTGGGGTCCTTGAAGAAGCCGCTGGGCAGCGGCGACCACACGTCGTACCCGAGCTTGTAGGAGAAGTACGAGACCGAGCTGGTGAGTTCGACCTTGAACTCGTTATCATTGACGATCTTGAGGCCGGACATCTTGTCGGCCGTGGGCTTGCCCTTATCCGGGTGGACATCCCCGTAGCCCTTGATGTCCTGGAACCAGCTGGAGTTGGTCTGGTTGTTCTTGACGTTGGCCGACCAGTTCCACGCGTCCACGTAGGACTTGGCGGTCACGGTCTCGCCGTTGTGGAACTTCCAGCCCGGCTTGAGCTTGATGGTCCAGACGGAGGAGTCCTTGTTGGGCGTGACGGACTCGGCGTTGATGTACTCGAGCTTGCCGGTGCCCGGCTCGTAATCCACAAGCTGGGAGAAAATCGTCCTCAGGACACGACTGCCCTGGCTCTCCTTGGCGTTCGCCGGCTGCAGCGGGTTCTGCGGCTCGCTCAGCTGGGCGGACAGGATCCCGTTCGGGTCCGCCGTCCCCTTGTTCATGTCGTTGCTACCGCTGTCGCTGTCGTCGCCGCCACCACAGGCGGTTGCGGCCAGCGCCACAACCGCAGCCAGTGCGACCCACTTGGCGCTCTTGGCACCGCGCATGGGTTTGCCTCCTCAGGAGTCCTCTGTCACTACGAGAGGGGGCGTCCGGAAAGCACGCTGACACCCCTGACAGCGAAAGGGACCGGAAACCCCCCAGATGTGCTCGTAGGTCCGCGCTCCCCACAGCGTGTGACCCATTGACCCGAGCTCAATGGACCCCATGATTGAGCACGCTCGTCCCGTAAACCACACCCTCCGGGTCTCGCTTTGGTCACATCATCTACGCGCGGAGCTTCGAAATCCGGACAAAAGCGCCACTGACAGACACCCGCGAAACGGACTGTTAACCCATCATGCGGAGCCATCGTGTCGATATCCGGACGCTGCCCCCCGGATAATTTGTTGACTGACACCTTCCTGACATGCCGACAGCCCGGACCCCCCTCACGGAAGAGGGGGGTCCGGGCTGTCGGCGGGCTCACGGACGCGCACCCCAGCGCTCACGCTGGGTGACGGGCGCCCGCGTACGCGTCAGCGCTTGGCGCGGGAGGCGGCGCGCCCGCGCTCCTTCTGGTCCAGCACCAGCTTGCGGATGCGCACCGTCTCCGGGGTCACCTCGACGCATTCGTCGTCGCGGCAGAACTCCAGGGACTGCTCCAGCGAGAGCATCCGCGGCGGCACCAGGGACTCGGTCACATCCGCGGTGGAGGACCGCATGTTGGTGAGCTTCTTCTCCTTGGTGATGTTCACGTCCATGTCGTCGGTGCGGGAGTTCTCACCGACGATCATGCCCTCGTAGACCTCGGTGCCCGGCGAGACGAACAGCACGCCGCGCTCCTGGAGGTTGATCATCGCGAAGGCGGTCACCGCGCCCGAACGGTCGGCCACCAGCGAGCCGTTGTTCCGGGTCTTCAGCTCCCCGAACCACGGCTCATGGCCCTCGTGGATGGAGTGGGCGATGCCGGTGCCACGGGTCTGGGTCAGGAACTCGGTACGGAAGCCGATCAGACCGCGGGACGGCACGACGAACTCCATCCGCACCCAGCCGGAGCCGTGGTTGGACATGTTGTCCATCCGGCCCTTGCGGGTGCCCATCAGCTGGGTCACCGCACCCATGTGCTCCTCGGGCACATCGATGGTGATGCGCTCGACCGGCTCATGGACCTTGCCGTCGATCTCCCGGGTGACCACCTGGGGCTTGCCGACGGTCAGCTCGAAGCCCTCCCGGCGCATGGTCTCCACCAGGATCGCCAGCGCCAGCTCACCGCGGCCCTGCACCTCCCAGGCGTCCGGGCGGTCGGTGGGCAGCACCCGCAGCGAGACATTGCCGATCAGCTCACGGTCCAGCCGGTCCTTGACCAGCCGGGCGGTGACCTTGCGGTCCTTCACGGCCGACTTGTCGGCGCCCTTGCCGCCGGGGCCCCGGCCGACCAGCGGCGAGGTGTTGGTGCCGATGGTCATCGAGATCGCGGGCTCGTCGACGGTGATCAGCGGCAGCGCAATCGGGTTCTCCGGATCGGCCAGCGTCTCGCCGATCATGATCTCCGGGATGCCCGCGACGGCGCAGATGTCACCGGGGCCGGCCACCTCGGCGGGCTTGCGGGTGAGCGCCTCGGTCATCATCAGCTCGGTGATCCGGACGTTGGAGATCGAGCCGTCCCGCTTGATCCAGGCGACCGTCTGCCCCTTCTTCAGCTCGCCCTGCTCGACCCGGAGCAGCGCGATACGGCCGAGGAAGTTGTCCGCGTCCAGGTTGGTGACATGCGCCTGGAGCGGGGCGGCGGCGTCGTACTCGGGCGCGGGGACGGTCTCCAGCAGGGTGGTGAAGAACGGCTGGAGGTTGTCGCTGTCGGCCGGGACGGTCCCGTCCTCCGGCTTGTTCAGCGAGGCCACGCCGTCCCGGGCGCAGGCGTAGACGATCGGGAACTCGATCTGCTCCTCGGTGGCGTCCAGGTCCAGGAAGAGGTCGTAGGCCTCGTTGACCACGGCGTCGATCCGGGAGTCCGGACGGTCCGTCTTGTTGATGCACAGGATGACCGGCAGCTTGGCCTGGAGCGCCTTGCGCAGCACGAAGCGGGTCTGCGGCAGCGGGCCCTCGGAGGCGTCCACCAGCAGCACCACCGCGTCGACCATGGACAGCCCGCGCTCGACCTCACCACCGAAGTCGGCGTGGCCCGGGGTATCGATGATGTTGATGGTGACGGGGTCGCCGCCGTCCGCCGGGTGGTACTTCACGGCGGTGTTCTTGGCGAGAATGGTGATCCCCTTCTCGCGCTCCAGGTCGTTGGAGTCCATCACCCGGTCGTCCACCTGCTGGTGGGCGGCGAACGCGCCGGCCTGCTTGAGCATGGCGTCGACCAGGGTCGTCTTGCCGTGGTCGACGTGGGCGACGATGGCGACGTTACGAATGTCGTGACGCGTGGGCATACTTGCGGCGCTTCTCCCGGAGTCGTGGATGACGGCGCGTCCGGTCCGGTACGCCCGTCCGCCGGGCAGATCACGCCACGGCCTCTCCCCCATGGTACGGGGACGCCCCGGGAACGGGCGCCGCAGCCCGTCCCCGCAGCGTGATCCGGGTCTCAGACGACGGCGGGATCGCCCTTCCGGCAGCCCAGCCGGGCCGCCTCGGCCTCGGCCTCGTCACGGCCCGCCCGCGGGGCGGCTCCGCAGGTGACCATGATCTCCTGGGCGGACTGCCAGCTCACGGCATGACCCAGGCTCGCCGAGGAACTGTTCGCGCAGGTGTAGCGGAAATCGGCGTCGACCAGGTCGATCGCGCGGGCGGAGACATAGGTCCCGGACTTCTCGGCCGTGCGCGAGGCGTAGGCGCCCGGATCGTCGTGGGTGACCGCACCGGGTTTTTCGGCGCCCAGGGCCAGTCCGCCGGCGGGGCCCAGACGGCGTTCCAGGGAGCGCAGCACCTCCTCGACGGGCACCCCGGGGCCCTCGGCGTGGACGGAGACGCGGTAGCGGGCGTACTCGGTCAGTTTCCTGGTGCTGACCAGCTGTCCCTTGGTGTAGCGGCGCTTCCTCAGATCGGTCACCACCGGCCGCTGGGAGACGTTCAGCCAGGTGTAGGAGGGGCGGTCACAGCTCTTCCCTAAAGCCGACGCCGTCTCGGCCCCACCACCGGAGGTGCATCCGGCCGCCGTCGCGGCGATCACGGCCATGGCGATCGCCGTGCGCAGTGCGCGCTTCATCTTCCGTTCCCCGATTCCCGTGCGGTCACCGTGTCGCCACGGTGGGTCATGATCGCGATCATGGTCCCGCAGGGGGAACGGGCCTCACAAGGGAGTTGAGCGCCATCTGTAGCGAGCACGGTCCGCCCGGCCCGGCAGGAGGTGCCGGGCCGGGCGGACCGGGGGCTCACTTACGGAAGCCGATGTCCTGGTAGCGCGGAGTGGCGAAGCCGAAGGCTCCGGCGTTGACCACGCCCTTGCGCATCGCGACCAGCTGCGGCCGCTGATAGAGCGGGACCGAACCGGCCGCCGCCCAGATCCGGGCGTCCGCCCGGCCGACCAGGGAGCGGGAGGCGCCGCCGTCGAGTTCGGCGACCGCCTCGTCGAAGAGCTGGTCGATCTGGTCGGTGCCCACCCGGGTGTAGTTCTGCTCGACCACCAGCGAGCCGTCCGCCGCCGGCTGCGGCTTGGCGTAGATCGGACGGCCGTCGGTGGCCGGGTAGGCGGTGGCGGGCCAGGAGTAGAGGGCCAGGTCGTACTTGCCGGAGGCGATGTAGTTCTTGAAGTAGCCCTCGCCCCCGACCTTGGTGATCTCGGTGCGGACGCCGATCGACTCCAGCATCCGCGCGATGCGCCCGCCGACGGCGCGCAGTGAGGCGCTGCCGCTGTCGTCCGGGAGGACGAAGCGCAGGACCAGCGGACGGCCCTTCTTCCGGACCACCGCCGAGTCGGGGAGGTTCCTGGAGCGGCCCGCGTCGCCCGCCGCGGGGGAGGCGCCGCTCGCGGTGGCGGAGGGCGAGCCGGTGGCGGACGCGTCACCGGAGGCGGTGGCGGACGCGTCACCGGAGGTAGTGGCCGAGGCGGTGGCGTCGGCCGAGGCGGTGCCGCTCGCGCTGCCCGCACCCGCGTCGGTGGGCACCGCGCGCCGGATGCCGAGGTCGTCGGTCTTGCCGTCGAGCCCCTTCTGACGGCTGTCGGCGTGCCAGCCCGCGTCCGCCAGCAGCGACTGCGCGGCCTCGGTGTCGGAGTTGCCGAGGGCGCCGCTGTGGTCCTTGTATCCCTTCTGCGCCGCCATCAGCAGATGGTTGCCGAGCGGTTGGTCCGGCAGCCCGAGCGGCTTCAGGACCAGCTTCGCCAGCGCCTTGCGGTCGATCGCGCGGGCCACCGCGCGGCGCACCCGCTCATCCGCGAGCGGGCCCTTGGTGCCGTTCAGGGCGAGCTGGGTGTACGCGGGCTCCAGCGCCTTGCGCAGGGTGAACCGGCTCAGGGCCACGGTCTCGGCCCGCTTCTTGTCCGAGGCGTTCTCGGCCGCCCAGGTGTGCAGCGCGTCCGCGGCCCGCTGCCCGTCCCGGCCCAGGTCCGGTGCGTTGGCCCCGGTGGTGTGGGCCTTGGCCCCGGCGGCCTGCTTCTTGCGGGACGGGGCGGTGGCCTGGATCCGCCGGGCGGTGGCCCGGTCGACTTCGGCGAGATCGACCTCGCCGGAGATCAGGGCATCGGCGCGCTGGTCGGCGGGCACCGTCCGGAAGACCATCCGGCTCAGCCGCGACCGGTCGCCCCACCAGCGGGGGTTGCGGACCAGGGTGACGGAGCCGTCGGTGACGTCGCGCACCATGAAGGGGCCGGCGCCGACCGCGAGCCCCTTGTTCGCCGCGGCGTTGAAGACCGCCGGGTTGTCCATCACGCTCTTCGGGTAGAGCGGGGTGAACAGCGAGCGCCAGTCGGTGTAGCGCTTGGCGAACGTGACCTTGACCTCGTGGTCCTTCTCACCCGGCTCGATCTTGGCGATGCGGTCGTACCCGGCGTTCCGCGCCGTCCAGTACGCGTTCTCCGTACCGCGCAGCGCCTTCCACTGAGCGGCGAAGTCCTCCGCGCTCAGCGGACGGCCGTCGCTCCAGACCGCCTTGGGGTTGAGCTTGTAGACCACGACCTGCTTGGGATCGGTCGAGGTGACGTCGGCGGACTCCAGGAAGTCCGGGTTGCGCTGGGGCTTGCCCCGGGCGTCCAGCGTGTACAACGCGGGCAGCACCGCGCCCGCGACCCGCTGGGTGCCGGTGTCAGCGGCCGACTGGAAGGCGTTGAAAGTCTTGGGGGTCGCGTCCAGGGCCCAGCGCAGGGTGCCGGTCCCGGCCGTCCGGGCGCGGGGCGCCGTGGCGATGTCCCGGGAGGCGGGCGGCGGGGCGCCCTCGTCATCGGAGCTGCATCCGGTCAGTACGGGCAGCGGCAGCATCACACCCGCGGCGAGCAGCAAGGCACAGCGGCGCTTGGCGATGGACATGGCGACGAACCTCCGGGGTGTGCCAGAAATGTGCGTCTTTGGCATGTTGTGACGCTTATCGCATATACTGCTCACTCAAAGCGACGGTTCACCGGACAGCACGCCAGGACGGCCACGGAGACGGCCATGAGGGGAAAGGATCACCCGAAAGGCGGAATCGCACCGGCGGCACGGCGAATCGCGGCAGATCCCTTCCCAATCGCGACCGCGGCGCGCAACACTCGCTGTCGCATGACCGTCGCCAACCGCAACCGCGGAAGTGAGGGCAAGTCATGTCCTTGAACGACGACCTGACGGCCGTCCAGCGCTGCCTCGATGACCTGGTCCGCTCGGTCACCCGGCTGGAACAGCAGATGGGTCCGGGCGGGCTGGAGATACGACGGGTCCGCACCGACGCGGACCACCTCCGCGAGAGCCTCGCCCTGCTGCGCGACACGGCTCCCCAGGAGCGACCACGCCCCGAAATGGTCCCGGTCCCCGACGCTCCGTACGACAGTGCGCTGTGGTCCGACGTCGACGACGAGGGCCTCGGCGCGCGCGATCGCCACGCGCCCTGACGACAGAGACAGCACACCGGCCACCCCTGTGAACGGGCCGCCGGTGCACCGGCACGGGTGCTCGTCCCAACCGTCCCCCACACCACTCCACCGCGGAGTTCCACTTTGTCCACAGGCACCGACCCCCAACCCCGCACGTCCGCCGGCCGGGAAGCGCCCCCCGGCGGCGTGCACAGCCCGTCGAGGGCTGCCATCCCCACCCGCCATCTGCGCACCGACCGCTGGTGGCTGGCGCCCGCGGTGACCGCCGCCGGGCTGCTCGCGTTCATCGTCTATTCCACCTGGCGGGCCTTCGCCGGTGACGACTACTACGCCGAGCCGTATGTCTCGCCGTTCTACTCGCCCTGTATCGCGCAGAACTGCGTACCCATGAAGGGCGGCGCCAACTGGGAGATCTTCGGCGCGTGGTGGGGGCTCTCCCCCGCCCTGCTGATCCTGATCTTCCCGCTCGGCTTCCGGCTCACCTGCTACTACTACCGCAAGGCGTACTACCGGGGCTTCTGGGCCTCACCACCCGCCTGCGCCGTCGCCGAGCCGCGCTCCCGCTACACCGGTGAGACCCGCCTCCCGCTGATCCTCCAGAACGTCCACCGCTACTTCTTCTACTTCGCGCTGATCGTCGCCGGGATCCTCACCTATGACGCGGTGCTCGGCTTCCGGGACGAGCACGGCGGCTGGGGCCATATGGGCCTCGGGACGCTGATCCTGCTCGTCAACATCGCGCTGATCTGGGCGTACACCCTCTCCTGCCACTCCTGCCGCCATATCGTCGGCGGCCGGCTCAAGCACTTCTCCCGGCATCCGGTGCGCTACCGGCTCTGGGGCTGGGTCAGCGCCCTCAACGCCCGCCACGCGCTGCTGGCCTGGGCGTCCCTGATCAGCGTCGCCGTCGCGGACTTCTACGTCTATCTGCTCGCGACCGGCGCCTTCGACGATCCGCGCTTTTTCTAGGAGAGGTGCTCAACCGATGACGCAAGTCGAGCGGCAGGCGTGGGACGTGGTCGTGGTCGGCGCCGGGGGCGCCGGGCTGCGGGCCGCGATCGAGGCCCGGGAACAGGGCATGCGCTGCGCCGTCATCTGCAAGTCGCTCTTCGGCAAGGCCCATACGGTGATGGCCGAGGGCGGCATCGCCGCCAGCATGGGCAATGTCAACGAGGGCGACAACTGGCAGGTGCACTTCCGGGACACCATGCGCGGCGGCAAGTTCCTCAACCACTGGCGGATGGCCGAGCTGCACGCCCAGGAGGCCCCGGACCGGGTCTGGGAACTGGAGACCTGGGGCGCGCTCTTCGACCGCACCCCCGACGGCAGGATCTCCCAGCGCAACTTCGGCGGCCATGAGTACCCCCGGCTCGCCCATGTCGGCGACCGCACCGGACTGGAGCTGATCCGCACCCTCCAGCAGAAGATCGTCTCCCTCCAGCAGGAGGACAAGGCCGAGACCGGGGACTACGAGGCACGGCTGAAGGTCTTCCAGGAGTGCACGGTCACTCGGATCCTCAAGGACGGCGACCGCGTCTGCGGGGTCTTCGGCTACGAGCGCGAGTCCGGCCGCTTCTTCGCGATCGACGCCCCGGCCGTGGTGCTGGCCACCGGCGGTATCGGCAAGTCCTTCAAGGTGACCTCCAACTCCTGGGAGTACACCGGGGACGGCCACGCGCTGGCACTGCTCGCCGGGGCCCCGCTGATCAACATGGAGTTCGTGCAGTTCCACCCCACCGGTATGGTCTGGCCGCCTTCGGTCAAGGGGATCCTGGTCACCGAGTCAGTGCGCGGGGACGGCGGGGTGCTGCGCAACAGCGAGGGCAAGCGGTTCATGTTCGACTACATCCCGGACGTCTTCAAGGAGAAGTACGCCCAGACCGAGGACGAGGGCGACCGCTGGTACGAGGACCCGGACCACAACCGCCGCCCGCCCGAGCTGCTCCCCCGCGACGAGGTGGCCCGCGCCATCAACGCCGAGGTGAAGGCGGGCCGCGGCTCCCCGCACGGCGGGGTCTTCCTGGACGTCTCCACCCGGATGCCGGCCGAGGTGATCAAGCGGCGGCTGCCCTCCATGCACCACCAGTTCAAGGAGCTGGCGGACGTGGACATCACCGCCGAGCCCATGGAGGTCGGCCCCACCTGCCACTATGTGATGGGCGGGGTGGATGTCGACCCGGACACCGCGGCCGCCACCGGCGTCCCCGGGCTGTTCGCCGCGGGCGAGGTCGCGGGCGGGATGCACGGCTCCAACCGGCTGGGCGGCAACTCCCTCTCCGATCTGCTGGTCTTCGGACGGCGGGCCGGGCTCTACGCCGCCAAGTACGCCCAGGACAGCGCCCGGTCGGGCAGACCGGCCGTCCCGGACGAGGTGCAGCTGGACCTCGCGGCGGCCGAGGCGCTGCGCCCGTTCAGCGCCGAGGGTGGTGAGGCCGCCGGCTCCGCGGGCCCGGCCGAGAACCCGTACACCCTGCACCAGGAGCTCCAGCAGGCGATGAACGACCTGGTGGGGATCATCCGGAAGGCCGGGGAGATGGAGGAGGCGCTGCACCGGCTGGCGGGCCTGCGGACGCGGGCGCGGCGCGCGGGCGTGGAGGGCCACCGGCAGTTCAACCCCGGCTGGCATCTGGCCATCGATCTGCGCAACATGCTGCTGGCCAGCGAGTGTGTGGCGCGGGCCGCGCTGGAGCGGACCGAGAGCCGCGGCGGGCACACCCGGGACGACTGTCCGCAGATGGACCGCGAATGGCGGCGGGTCAATCTGGTGTGCCGGCTCTCCGACCCCTCCGGCGGTCTTGCCGCGCCCGACGCGGGCCATGGGCAGATCCGTCTGGAGCGGCGCGAGATGCCGCCGATCCGCCCCGATCTGATCGACCTGTTCGAGAAGGACGAGCTGGTGAAGTACCTGACGGACGAGGAGCTGACCCATTGAACCCTCCCCCAGCTGAAGGCAGGGGGATTCCTGGCTCACGTCGCCTGCGGCCCTGCGGACCGGCAGGTCTTACACGATCAACACCAGCCGGGTTGGAACCAGCCCGGTTTGGCACTGCAAGCAAAGGAGTTGCTGTGCTGGCTTGGTTCTCGCTCAGCACGTCAGAAGTCGTACCAGCCGTCTCGTTGGCGGTCGTCCTCGGAGGTTCACGGTGACGGCGTACGAGGCCCACTTCCGGGTGTGGCGGGGCGACGTGGACGGCGGCGGTCTCAAGGACTTCCATGTGGAGGTCAATGACGGCGAGGTCGTTTTGGACATCGTCCACCGGCTCCAGGCGACCCAGGCACCGGACCTGGCCGTCCGCTGGAACTGCAAGGCGGGCAAATGCGGTTCGTGCAGTGCCGAGATCAACGGCCGCCCCCGGCTGTTGTGCATGACCAGGATGTCGGTTTTCGGCCGTGACGAGACGATCACCATCACCCCGCTGCGCGCGTTCCCGGTGGTCCGGGATCTGGTGACGGATGTGTCCTTCAACTACGCCAAGGCGCGGGAGGTGCCGTCCTTCGTTCCGCCCGCGGACCTCAAACCGGGTGAGTACCGGATGCGGCAGGAGGACGTGGGGCGCTCGCAGGAGTTCCGCAAGTGCATCGAGTGCTTCCTGTGCCAGGACACCTGCCATGTGGTGCGTGACTTCGAGCAGAACAAGGAGGCGTTCGCCGGACCGCGCTTCCTGATGCGCGTCGCCGAACTGGACATGCATCCGCTGGACGCGGCGGCCGACGCCGGGATCGACCGCAAGCGCGGTGCTCAGGAGGACCACGGCCTGGGCTACTGCAACATCACCAAGTGCTGTACGGAGGTCTGCCCGGAGCAGATCAAGATCACCGACAATGCGCTGATCCCGCTCAAGGAGCGGGCGGTGGACCGTAAGTACGACCCGCTGGTCTGGCTGGGCAATAAGATCCGCCGACGGGAAGGCTAGCCGTGGCGGTGCGGGTCCGCCGGCCGGCGGGCCCGCGCCGTCACCACAGGCTCAGCAGTGCCTCGACCGAGTCCGGTCCGCTGGACCGGCCGTCGGGGAGGGCCAGTTCGAACCAGACCGTCTTGCCGTGCGGAGTGCGGCGGCTGCCCCAGGCCGCGCTGAGCAGCCCCACCAGCTGGAGTCCGCGGCCGCCCTCGTCGGTGTCTCTCGCGCGCCGCCGCCGGGGCTGCACCAGACCGCCGTCCCAGACCTCGCAGACCAGGGTGCGGTCCAGCAGCAGCCGCAGCCGGATCTCCCCCTCGCCGTACCGCAGCGCGTTGGTGACCAGCTCGCTGACCAGCAGCTCGGTGGTGTCCACCAGATCGTCCATGTTCCAGGACTCCAGCTGCTCCCGGGCCAGTTCGCGGGCGCGCCCCACCGACTGGGGCGCGCTCGGCAGGTTCCAGTCGCCGACCGACCCCGGGGGCAGTCCCTGCACCCGGGCCATCAGCAGCGCGATGTCGTCCTCGCCGTGGTGGGTGTCCAGACCGCTCAGCACGTGATCGCAGATGTCCTCCAGGGAACTGTCCGGGACACGGGTGCCGTCGTGCGAGGACAGAGCCGCCCGGAAGTTCTGGAGCCCCTCGTCCAGCGGGTGGTCGCGGGACTCGACGAGGCCGTCGGTGTACAGGGCCAGCAGGGCGCCGTCGGGCAGCTCGACCTCGATCTCCTCGAACGGCTCACCGCCCACCCCGAGCGGCATCCCCGGCGGCACCTCCATCAGCAGCGCGTCCTCACCGGGTTCGACGAGGACAGGGGGCAGATGCCCGGCGTTGGCGAAGGTGCAGCGGCGGGTGACCGGGTCGTAGACGGCGTACACGCAGGTGGCGAGGTAGACCTCGGACAGGTCGGAAGAGTCCTGGGCGCCGGGGCGGGTCCGCGCGCCGGAACGGCTGGAGGTGTGCGAACCGCTGGGTGCGCCGAGCCCCTGGGCGATCTCGTCGAGCGCGGAGAGCACTTCGGCGGGCTCCAGATCCAGCAGGGCCAGGGTGCGTACGGCGGTGCGCAGTTCGCCCATCGCGACCGCGGCGCGCAGCCCCCGTCCCATCACATCGCCGACCACCAGCGCGGTGCGGTGTCCGGGCAGCTCGATGACGTCGAACCAGTCGCCGCCCACCTCGGTCGCCGCGTTCCCCGGCAGATAGCGGCAGGCGATGTCGAGTCCGGCGGCCTCGGGGTCGCCGGGCGGCAGCAGGCTGCGCTGGAGTATCAGCGCCCGTTCGTGCTCTCTGCGGTAGAGACGGGCGTTGTCGATGCTGACCGCCGCGCGGGCGGCCAGTTCGACGGCGAGGGCGCGGTCCCGCTCGCCGAAGGGCTCACTGCCCTTGGTGCGGGAGAACTGGGCCAGGCCCACCACGGTGTCGCGGGCCACCATCGGCACCACCAGCGTGGACTGGAGCATGGCACCGAGCTCGGGGCCCTCACCGCTGTCCCGGCCGGGGACCACCTTGACCTGGGCGGTGCGCAGCACCCCGGCGCACAGGGAGTGGAAGGGATAGCGGTGCACCTCGCCGACCTGGATGGGCTTGGGCGGTCCGTCGTCGGCGACGGCGCGGCAGATGTCGCCGAAGGCGACCGGGCCGTCGGAGACCGCGGAGGCGAACGCCACACGGCGCAGTTCGGCGCTGCCGTCGGCCAGGCCCGGCGGCGTCTCGTCGCCGGACAGCAGCGCCTGGTAGAGGTCGACGGAGGCCAGGTCGCAGAACTGGGGGACGGCCACGTCGAGCAGCTCGCGGGCGGTGGTCTCCAGATCCAGCGAGGTGCCTATTCGGGCGCCCGCCTCGTTGAGCAGCGCCAGATTGCGCCGTACGCCCGCGGCCTCCTGTTCGGCGCGGCGGCGGCGGGTGACGTCGGTGGCGAGCCCGGCGACCCCGATGGGGCGGCCGGAGCTGCTGTGCAGCCGGTACAGCGACACCGACCAGCGGCGGCGGTCGGGGCTGCCGGGCACGGTGCCCACGATCGGCATATCGGTCAGCGACTTGCCGGTGTCCAGGACCTGGCGCAGGGCGGCGCCGAGCCGTTCGGCCTCGCCGCGCGGCAGCAGATCGTGCGCGGTGGCGCCGCGGTATGCCTCGGCCGGACGGCCGAAAACCTTCGCGAAGCGCTCGTTGACCCGGAGCATGCGGAGATCGGTGCCGAAGAGAAAGAAACCGAGCGGAGATTGACCGAAAACGGCCTGCGACGCGGCAAGGTCGGTTTCGAGACCACGGAGCGCGCTCACATCGACGGCGACGCACAGCGCCGACCGCCCACCGTCCTCGTCCTGAGCGGGCATCACATAGACCTCGGCCACCCCATGGCCGTGCGGCGCCTCGGGGTTGCGGTAGGGAACCAGTCCGGTCCACTCCCGGCCGTCCAGGATGTCGGCGACCTTGCGGTGTCCGGTGTCGCGCAGTTCGGAGGGTACGAAGGCGTCGACCGGATCCCTGCCGATCGCCTGCCGGGCCGTCAGCCCCAGTAGCTCCTGGGCCCGCTCGCTCCACTGGGTGATCCGTCCGTCGGAGCCCAGCGCGAACGAGGCGACACGGATGTAGTCGTAGATCGATCCGGGAGGACTGCTCTGCCACATGGCCGACATCGACGACATCTGCGATACCGGTGACACCGGCGACACTTGCGACACCTGCGTCTCCGGCGACACTTCCGACACCGGCGACACCTGCGAACCAACCGACTCCTCGGGCATCTCTGCCCCCGCTGGCTTCTCGCTCATGCGCCCGTCCCCTCCGGCTCAGGTGCTCCGACCGGCTACAGATAGCCGAGTATCCAGCACCTCGGCCATCCGGAGCACGGTCTTCACGATCACAGCACTATCTCAGCCTGCGATCAGGTTCCGTCCCGGCTTTTGGTTAAGCGCTCAAGATCAGCGCTCCCCCTGCACTCCTAACCGGGCAGAGCCAACTCGAACCACACAGTTTTTCCCGCATGCCTGCGCCGGGTCCCCCAACGCCGCGCTGTCCGGGCCACCAACTCCAGGCCACGGCCGCCTTCGTCCTCGGCCGAGGCGGTCCGCGCCCGCGGCGGATCGGCCAGCGGATCCGACACCTCGACCACCAGTACGGATCCGGGCTGTGAGTTTTCGCGGCGGGCGTACACCCGCAGCCCGATCGGACCGCTGGCGTACCGCAGTGAATTGGTGACCAGTTCGCTCACCAGGAGCGTGGTGACATCGCTCATACCGGACAGCCCCCACTGCTCCAGCACGGCCTGAACCCGGCAGCGGGCGCTGCGCACCGTCCCCGGCTCGGCAGGGAAGATCCACTCGGCGAAGCCGGGCGTCGGCCCGGCCGACCCTGCGCTGTCACTCACGCCGATCACTTCCCAGCCCCGGTGCAGCCCCTGCCGGAATGTATGGATTCAGGGAGGTTAATCAGCACATACCCGATATCCGGGACGTCATATCGTCCGAACGGGCCTCAGCGGGCGCGCGGAGGGGTGTGTTCGGCGGCGTGCAGCAGGCGGACGGCCTGCGCCACCGCGGGGCGGTCCTGGTCCAGCCAGTCGACCTCGTCCACCCGGTCGGGGGTGAGCCAGCGAAGCTCGTCGTGGTCCTGGAGCGGCCGGGGTTCGCCGGAGCGCAGCCGCGCGGTCCACACCCGCAGCACATAACCCGGTTTCAGCGGCCATTCGCCGGCCAGCGGCTCCAGCGGCTCGACCTCGACGCCGAGCTCCTCCCGCAGCTCGCGGACCAGGGCCTGCGGCGCGGTCTCCCCGGGCTCGGCCTTGCCGCCCGGGAGCTCCCAGCGGCCCGCGAGCTCCGGCGGGGCGCTGCGCCGGGCGGCCAGCAGCCGTCCCCGGTCGAACACCGCTCCGCCCACCACAACGCGCACACTCATGCGGGGAACCCTATAGGGCCCGTCATAGGCCCCGTCTTCACAGAGACGGACCCTGGGAGAGGGGGTGCCGGGGCCGAGCGCGCTACTGGGTCTGCCGGGAGGCCGCGGTGCGCTCCACGACGTAGAGGTGTTCCGGGCCCTGGGCGTCGAGCCGGTCGGCCACCTCCTGGGCCTCCGTCCGCGTGGCGTACCGGCCGACGCGATAGCGGTTGCCGTTGCCGTCCTGGCGGACCACGAGCCATGGCAGTACCGCGTTGCCGTCACTCATCTCCCCGCCCCCTCCGTCATCCGGTCCCGCGACGGCGTCTGCCGCCGCGGGACCATCAAGGAATTCCCGGTCCGCATATGCCCGAGCCTACGCCCAACCTTCACGCAGCGGATACGTGTTCTCACGTGGAGGCACGCATCCGGCCATGCGGCCGGTTGCGCTCAGACGCCGACCGGCGTCTTCTCCCGGTCCTCGTCCTCGTCCTCGCCGGCCTCCTCGGCAGCGGCGGCGGCCATCTCCTGCTCCGCCTCCAGCAGCGTCGGGTTGCGCCAGGCGCTGCGTACGCCCAGGTAGTAGAAGCCGAGGCCGATCGCGGCGACGACCAGGATGTCCCAGCCCTCGGGCAGATAGCCGCGGCCGCCGAACTCCTTACCGCCGGCCCAGGAGACAGCCGCCATGACCAGCAGGTACCCCACCATCCAGGCACCGGCGACAAGGTGCGGGCGCAGCTCGGCCCACGGCTTGCGCAGCTCGTACCAGGCCCAGACCGGCAGCCCGATCGCCATGATGAAGATCACCTTGCCGGTGAGCGGCCAGCGGGCCCAGTAGAGCACCAGCGAGCCGAAGACCATCGCGATCGGGGCGATGACCGGCATCGCGCGCAGCTTGACCGGACGCGGCAGGTCCGGGGAGAGGCGGCGCAGCGACATCACGGCGACCGGGCCGGTGATGTAGGAGATCACGGTGGCCACCGAGACGATCTCGGCCAGCGAGCCCCAGCCGCGGAAGACGGCGAGGAAGAGGAAGGCGATCCCCAGGTTGAGCAGCAGCGCCGGACGCGGGATACCGGTCTTGGGGTCGACCTTGCCGAAGATCCCCGGCAGATGGCCGTTCTCCTGGACACCCTGGATCATGCGGGAGGTGGTGGCCGCGTAGATCATGCCGGTGCCGGACGGGGAGACGAAGGCGTCGGCGTAGAGCAGCAGCGCCAGCCAGTTCAGACCCCAGGCGACGGAGAGGTCGGCGAGCGGGGAGTTGTAGGACAGGCCGGACCAGCCGCCGTCCGCCAGGTCGGCCGCCGGAACCGCGGTCAGGAAGGCGATCTGGAGCGCGACGTAGATCACCAGGGCGATCAGGATCGAGCTGATGACGGCCTTGGGGAGCGACTTGCCGGGGTTGCGCGCCTCACCCGCCATGTTCAGCGGGGACTGGAAGCCGTTGTAGGCCCAGACGATGCCGGAGACGGCCACCGCGGTGAACACCGAGCTCCAGCCGTTGGGCGCGAAGCCGCCGTGGTCGGTGACATTGCCGGTGTCGAAGTGCGCCAGCAGCAGGGCGCCCGCGGTCAGGGCCGGGACGACCAGCTTGAAGACGGTGATCGCGGTGTTGGTCTTCGCGAAGAGCGTGATCGCGAACCAGTTCAGGAAGAAGTAGAACACCAGCAGCACGGAGGCGAGGGCGACACCGCTGCCGGTCAGCTCCTTGCCGTCGTACAGCGCCTTGGCCCAGCCGAAGTCCCAGGAGCTCATGTACTGGACCGAGGCGGTGGCCTCACCGGGGATCACGGAGACGATCGCGATCCAGTTGGCCCAGGCCGCCAGATATCCGGCGAGCGAACCGTGCGAGTACTGACCGTAGCGGACCATGCCGCCGGCCTTGGGGAACATCGAGCCGAGCTCGGAATAGGTCAGGGCGATGGTCAGCGCCACCGCGGCACCGATCACCCAGGCCAGGATAGCGGCGGGACCGGCGAGCACCGCGGCCCGCTCGGCGCCGAACAGCCACCCGGAGCCAATAATGGATCCGAGACCCACGGCAGTCAGGGCCACCGTGCCCAGCGACCGTTTGTAATGCGTGTGGGCTCCTTGTTCAGTGCTCAACGCCCTGACGCTCCTTTCGACCCCCATACCTGTACCTGCATGCAAACGCGCGTCATCGTACAAGCGAATTGAAGGGCAGTTTCACGGGTTTGAGCTGATCTTGAGCTCTGGGCCGCCCATGTGATGTGCGCAACACATCACCGCTGGTCAACGACTGGTAAAACCACGGGAAGCAGAAGCGAGCACCGCCGGGCGGCACCTTCGCGAAATCTCTACGAATCACCCCAGGAAAACCTGTAGCGCTCCGGTAATCCTGCGTAACCCACAAAGGAAGCGAGGGCTCTTGAGGAATGTTCGTACCCGGTTATCTCAAATGAACCGCGATGGTTGAGTGACGCGAGTTGAGTCCGGTGTGCCGGGCTTTGAGCCACGGTGCGCAGCAGTTGTGCGGCTCAAATCTACCTCAATTTCAGAGGAGCTCAAATCGAGCTCAAATCCCCCTGGGATTCTCCTAGTTGGGCCCGGAAAGCGCTCGATCCGGTCGCACCGCCTCAACTCGACGGCATCCGCGGTCACTTCACCGGCAGGCGGTCACTTCACCGGCAGGTGGTACGCGACCCGATAGCGCTCGGCCAGCACCACCACATCCGCCGTCTCGACCGGGCGGCCGCCCGCGCGGTACGTACGGGAGACGACGAGCACCACATGGCCCGGCACCCCGCCGAGCGCCAGCACCTCCTCCGCCTGCCCGGGGCGCGCGGCGACCTCCTCGGTCACGTTGTCCACCACCAGGTCGAGCGCGGCCATCCGCGCGACCACCCCGCGCCCGGCCAGCGGGCCTTCCTCGGGCAGCATCACCGGGGTGCGGCCGGTGATGGCGAGCGGCTCCCAGGAGGTGGAGAGCATCAGCGCCTCTCCTCCGGACCGGAAGAGATAGCGGGTGCGCATCACACGGTCGCCGGGCTCGATCTCCAGCCGCTCGGCGATCTCCCGCCCGGCCTCCTCCCGCTCGCTCAACGCGTCCCAGGTGCCCGCGACCCGCTCGTCGGCCTGCTCCTGCCGGAACGGGGAGGAATCGCCCGCGCCGTGATAGCCGGTGCGGGCGAGCAGCCGGGCAACGGGCTGGGCGCGTACATACGTGCCCGAGCCGGAACGGCCCTCCACCAGCCCCTCGGCCATCAGCACCTTGCGGGCCTCGAGGGCGACGGTGTCGGAGACTCCGTACTCCTCGCGGATCCGGGCCTGGGAGGGGAGGCGCGCATGGGGTGGCAGCTCGCCCGCGGCGATCTTCTTGCGGAGATCGTCGGCGACGCGGAGGTATGCGGGCTGGTCACCAAAGGCCACGTGCACTCCCAGTGGTTGACAGTCAGCAACAGCTTGGCAACCCAGGGTTGCCGATTGCAACTGAAGGCCAGAGCTTCACCAGAAGTGGTGAACCCCAGTTCAACGACGTTTACTTGATCTCCTTCGACAATGCCCGGTGCTGCCGGTTTCATTGGCGATCAACAGCTCACCTGACCAAGGAGCGCCCGTGTCCCATCGTCGCCGTCCATGCGTCGTGTCCACCGTCCTGCTGCTCGCCCTGAGCACGGCCTGCACCGGGGCCTCCGGGAGTGAGGCCCCACCCGGCGCCCAAGGGGCGAAACCGGGCGCCGCGGGCGTCGGTGACCGGCTCTTCCCGAAGATGGGCAACGGCGGCTACGACGTCACCGACTACCGGCTGAAGCTCGACTACACGCCGCGCTCCAAGCGCCTCAAGGGCACCGCCACGATCACCGCCCGCGCCACCAGCGCCCTGAGCTCCTTCCACCTGGACTTCGCCGGGCTGCACGTGCGCAAGGCCACGGTGAACGGGCGCACGGCGGAGGCCGAACGGCAGGGCACCGAGCTGGTGCTCACCCCCGCGGCCGACCTCCCCAAGGGCCGCGCCTTCACCACCACGGTCGTCTACGACGGCAAGCCGAAGACCATCAAGGACCCGGACGGCTCCGAGGAGGGCTGGATCAGGACCGACGACGGCGCCGTCGGACTCGGCGAGCCGACCGGCTCCATGGCCTGGTTCCCCGGGAACCACCACCCCTCCGACAAGGCCCGCTACGACATCACCATGACCGTCCCCAAGGGCCTGACGGCCGTATCCAACGGGGAGTTGAAGCAGCGCAGCACCAACGGCAGCCGTACCACGTTCCGTTGGCACTCCGGGGAGCCGATGGCCTCCTACCTGGCCACCGTCGCCATCGGCCGCTTCGACGTCCACAAGACCACCCACCGCGGACTCCCCCAGTACGTCGCGGTCGATCCGCACCTGGCCGGTCAGTCCACCAAGGTTCCCGACCAGGTCGGCAAGGTCATCGACTGGGAGAACAAGACCTTCGGCCGCTACCCGTTCTCCTCCACCGGCGCGATCGTCGACCGGCTGTCCGGTCTCGGCTACGCCCTGGAGACCCAGACCAAGCCGTACTTCCCCTTCGCGCCGGACGAGATCCTGCTCGTCCATGAACTGGCCCACCAGTGGTTCGGCAACTCGGTCACCCCCCGCGCCTGGAAGGACATGTGGCTCAACGAGGGGTTCGCCACCTACGCCGAGTGGCTGTGGGAGGAGCAGCACGGCGGCCGGAGCACCGACCGGACCTTCCGCGACTTCTACGACGGCACCGACGACGAGAGCGACGGCATCTGGGACTTCCCGCCCGCCGATCCGCCGAGCGCCGCCCGGGTCTCGGACTCCCCGGTGTACGGGCGCGGGGCAATGGTGCTGCACAAGCTGCGCCGCACCGTCGGTGACAAGGCGTTCTTCACCATCGTGCGCACCTGGGTCAAGGAGCACCGGCACGGCAACGCCGACACCAAGCAGTTCATCGCGCTGTCCGAGCGGATCTCGGGCAAGGACCTGACGAAGCTCTACGACGTCTGGCTGTTCGGCAAGGACAAGCCCGCGAAGCCCTGACCAGGGTCCGGGACGTTCAGCGGGAGCGCAACGCCCCGGCCGTCGCGCCGGTGCGCTCCCGCAGCAGCACCCGCGGTCATCCGGACCACCGCGAGGGCGAGATCGGCATGTCCGAACGGCGTCCCCGTGCACGCCGAGGCCACGCGGGCGCCCCGCTCCCGGGTCCGGGCCACCAGCGCCCGCCGGACTCCCCGGCCGGGCACCGCATGTGACCAGCAGGGCGCCCCTCTCGTTCATCCGGGGCTGGTGAGGGCGAGTGCCGCGTCGAGAAGTGCGGAGGTCAGGGCGGGGAGTTGGTCGGGGGATTCGGTCAGCAGGAACAGCCAGGCGAAGACGGGGCCGACAAGCAGGGCGTTGAGCATGGCCGGGTCGGGGCGGGTGGTGAGTTCGCCGCGTGCGGTCGCGCGGTCCAGGATCTCCGTAAGGGTCCGGCGCTGGACTCCCAGGTATTTCTCGTCGAACCGGTCACGTAGTGCGGGGTCGGCGTGGACATCGGCCAGCAGGCCGGGGACCGTCCCCTGCGGCGGAGAGGCCATGGTGTCCGCGATCTCGGCGAGCACGGCGGCCAGGTCGGCACGGAGCGACCCGCGGTCGGGTGCCACGGCCAGGAACTGATCCGGCAGCAGAACCTCGAAGATCATCTCTTGTTTGGTGGCGTGACGCCGGTAGATCGCCGCCTTGCCCACGCCGGCTCGCGCGGCCACCTCGGCCATCGTGAGCCGCGTGTATCCCACCTCGGTCAGCAGCTCTCGAACGGCGGAGGCGATGGCGTCGTCGACGCGGCTGTCCCGGGGGCGGCCCCCGGGGTTGCGAGCTTGCTTTCGAGCAGACATGGGTGCGATCATACGGAACCATGAGTATCGAAATCAATAGTTCCAAAACTAACGGTTCCGTGTTCTCTGGCGTGACCGCAACCTGGCGCGCCGTCCGCGTTGATGGCCGGCGACGCCATTGCCGGGTCCCGGCCTGACCGACAGGGCACACCGGCTCGGAAGGAATGACCGATGCGAATCCCGAAAGCCGCCCACACCGCACAGCCGTGGCGGATCCACGAGTTCACCCACGACTTCCGGATCGAGGACGTGTGGTCCTTCCGCACACCCGACGCCGGGCCCGACGACTTCCCCGTGATGGCCAAAGCGCTGAAGACGGCTTACGACAACCGCAAGGATCCCGCCGCGGTCCGGTTCCTGTTCGCGGTGCGCTGGAAGCTCGGTGCCCTGCTCGGCTGGGACACCTCCGGGGCGGGCCTGGGCAAGCGGGTCGCCTCGCTGTGCGACCGCCTCCCCCTCGATCTCGCCCAGACCGCCAACGACGCCGTCCCTTGCGCCGACCCGTTCTCCGAGGTGTACCAGCTCGACAACGAAGCGGCCCGCGAACTGGGCAACAAAACCGTCCACACCATCATGCACCTGGGCTGGGTGCAGACCGACGGCGGCGAATACGAACTGCGCATGGCGGCGCTGGTCAAACCCAACGGACTGTTCGGACGGCTCTACATGGCCGCCATCCTTCCGTTCCGGTACGTCATCATCTACCCGGCACTGACCCGCCAATGGGAACGCGCCTGGCTCGACTACGGCCGCCCGAACCGGCACGCCGGAGACGCCGCGCACGGAGAAACCGCCGACCCGGAATAACCCGGACCACGGCCGAACGACAACCGCGTGAAGTCGCCGCGGACTGACACACCGCCCCCGGGCCGATGGCCTGGGGGTTTGTGGTGGAGCGGGTGACGGGAATCGAACCCGCGCTCTGAGCTTGGGAATCACGGGTTGATTGGGGTTGACCACCCCGCCGACCTGCGCAAACAACATCTGAAGCGATCTTCAATACCGGCTACGGTTGGCTCGTGTTGACCGTGGTTTACCGTTCGTTCTGGCACGCATCTGGCACGGCCCCTCGCGCGGTGATCACCCCTTACAGGTTCGGTCCTGCAGGCAGTTCGCACTCGTGCTCGCCGGGCGGTTCGGAATCCAGTCCCGGCCGCCGGGATCCGTCGTCGTCTGGCGACTGACCAGTACATATGGGCGGGGGTTGTTTACGTTGATGTGGCTGCTAGAGACTGTGCTGCTTCCTGTGCCCCACAGGTGGGGCTGGGAGGGGTACACCGAGGGTTGCGACTGCGAAGGGGCAGGATGAACGAGGAAGAGATGGCGCGTGCGGTCAGTCAAGGATTGCACCAGTACGAGCAGCAGCGAAGGGCCGCCGAGAGGCGTTGGGAGCGACAGTTCAGCAGGAAGCTGATGGCGTTCATCCTTCTCGGCCTCGCGATCTTCTCTCTCGCTGTTCTGTCGAGCTTCGGCAAACTCGGCTGAAGTGTCGGACGTCAAGCTCGGCGGAGCGGCTTTGGGCTGGAGCTGCTTTGGGGCGAGTGATCATGGCCCCGTAAGCTTCCGGCGCGTCGGGCAGTGTGTGGAACCGCCCGGTAAAGCACGACGTTGGGGCCATGATCTTAGAGACTCGCCCCGCAGGCCCGGCGGGGGGCCGGGCCGCGCGGCGAGCGGATGCGAGCCGCCTTGAACCCGTAGAGAAGGTTGTAACTCACCTCTTGCGCTTGGCTCGTTCGCGCTCGGCGATGGTGATGATGCGCTCGACGCCATTGATCTGTTGGCGGAGCTTGTTGAGTACGTCGGTGCGGGCCGACTTGATGAGGTGGTCCGTAGTCGGCGCGGTGCCGGTGTCCGTTCCGCTGGGGACCCAGAACGTCTTGTGGCTGCACTCGCGGACGATGTCCTGGCAGGTGCGGATCACCCAGTTCATCGCGATCGTGATCTCGGCGCGGTGTAGCTGGTCCAGGTCCCAGCCGTCGTTGTTGTCAGGCCGGGGTGTCACTTGGTGTGCCCTGCGGTTGGCGTCGACTTCACGGTGAACCAGACCGTCTTGCCCGCGCCGGGGTACTCAGCGGATCGTTGGGGCGGAGGAGGTACCCGCACCGGGGGTGGTGGCCCGGCTGCTTGGGCTTGCGGAGGGGGAACAGGTCGTCGTCCGGCGCCGGATCATGTACCTGGACGAGCAGCCGTGTGAGCTGACCGACTCCTACTACCCGGCCCATATCGCGGCAGGGACCGCGCTCGCGGGCACCGCGAAGATCCGTGGCGGAGCGGTGGCATTGCTCGCTGAACTGGGTTACGTGGGGCAGCGCGTGCAGGAGGATGTGACGGCCCGGATGCCAAGCGAGGAAGAGCGCGAGCTGTTGCGGGCCGGCCCCGACGAACCGGTGCTGCGACTGGAGCGGATGATCCTCGACGGGGATGAGCGGGCCATCCAGGCCGACCTGATCACCATGCCCGCCCACCGACAGCGTCTGCGCTACGAACTCACGATGGGATGACCGTGCCGAAGGCCGAACAGGACGCAGCCGACCGACGGTCACTGCACGAGCGGATCGCCGCCGATCTACGGGACGAGATCATGTCCGGTGACTTCGGTCCCGGCGCCAAGCTGCCCTCGACCGCTCAGCTCAAGGAGCGGTTCACCGCGTCGAACGCGACCGTGCAGAAAGCGCTGCAGCTACTCAAGGACGAGGGCCTGGCGGTGGGCCGCGCCGGAGCGGCCGTCACCGTGCGCGAACATCGGCAGCGCACCATGCGCCCCGCCTCGTACATGGCCCCGGCCGCGCCCGGCGAGCCGTATCGGTGGATCAGCGAGGCCGTCAGCCATCAGACGCGCGGGAGCAGCCGACTCCTGGACGTGGCCGAGGTCCGCCCGCCCGCCGACGTCGCCGAGGCGCTGCGTCTCCCGGAGGACGGCACGGCGCTGCTGCGGACGCAGGTGCTGCTCATGGATGACGAGCCGGTTGAGCTGGTGAAGTCCTACTACCCCCTGGAACTGGCCCGCGGGACAGCGATGATGGGCCGCCGCAAGATCAAAGGTGGCACCCCGGCCCTCCTCGCGGAACTGGGCTATCCGCCCCGCCTCAGCGTCGACAAGGTGTCCGCCCGCGTGCCGACCCAGGAGCAGTACACGGTCCTCGGCCTGCCCGGGAATCTTCCGGTGCTGCGGACGCTGCGGGTCGTCTACAGCGACGGCGAGCGCCCCATCGAGGCCACGGTGATGGCCAAGGCCGGTCACCTCTATGAGCTGCAGTACGAGTTCACCCCCTCCTGACCGTCTCCTGAGAAGCGGGTTCGGCAATCGAGCGCGACGCCGAAACCGCCGAAACCGCTGCGGAGGGCGGGAAGCGCGAAGCCATCTGGAGCGGAAGTGGTGCGAGACGACCAGAGAGGTCTAGACAACAAACAAGGCCCGGGTCTATGACCCGGGCATTCGCTGTGGAGCGGGTGACGGGAATCGAACTCGCGTTCCGAGCTTGGGAATGAGGGCGCCTCCGGGTGCCCAATACTTCTCTGAACAGCGAAGACACCGAGTCTGGGGCGGGTGGGGCCAGCTGATTTCTGCCCCTTGTTGACCGTGGCTTACCGGCCTCTCTGGCACGGCACTGGCACGGCGGGTGGAGCGGCCTCGGAACGCGAGCGTTCCCGCAGGCGCCGGAGCGGTGCGCGCCACGGGCGGCGCCGCTGGGCGCCACGCGGATTGCACCCTCGAATGCGCTCCTCATGAATGAACCTCACCGCCCACTACCGCGCCTGCCACGCAGTGACCCCCGGCATGGTCGAACGCCGCTGGGGCCGGATCGTGAACTTCGGCAGCGTCAACGCCCGGGTGGGCCGGACCAACCTCGTCGTCTACAGCACCGCAAAAGCCGGCCTTTGGGCCTCACCCGTTCCCTCGCCCGCGAACTGGGCCCGTACGGGGTCTGCGTCAACACGGTCCTGCCGGGGGCCATCCAAGTCGAGGCCGAGACCGTCATCCCCGCCCGCCACCGTGTCCGCCCGGAGGACCAGATCAACCGCCAGTGCGTTCCCCGCCGTGGACGGCCCGAAGACGTGGCGGTCCTGGTGGCGTCCCTCGTGGGACCCACCGCGTCCTTCATCACGGGACAACCCGTCCACGTCGACGGCGGCTGGCTGCTGCACTGAGACCGTCAACGACCAAGGAGACAAGGCCAAATGAACGAACGAGTCCGAGCCGTCCTCGGTCACCGCGGACGAGACCATGTTGGTCCTCCGCCGCACCAAGCCCGGCGTCCCCGTGTACTGGGTGCTGCCCGGCGGCGGCGTCGAAGCCCATGACGTGTCCCGGGAGGCCGCCCTCCACCGGGAGATCCACGAGGAGATCGCGGGCAAAGCCGAGATCGTCCGCCTCCTGCACACGCTGGAGACCGAGGACGAGCGCCAGCTTTTCTATCTCGCCCGCATCGCGACGTGGTCCTTCGAAGACCGCACCGGGCCCGAGTTCAGCGCCGAAGGCCGGGGCGAATACGCGCTGGAGGAGGTCCCGCTGACTGTGGAGGGGATCGACGGCATCGACCTCAAGCCTGAGGAGATCGCCCACGTCCTGCGGGGTGCCATCGCTGACGGGCCCCTCGCCGCCGACGGGACTACGGCTTGACCTGCGAGTCTTGCTGGTCAGGTGCCGCCCCCACACCACCTGGCCCGCCGAGGGCCAGCACGCGGCGGCCCGCTGACCGATGCGATCAGCGCAGGCACGGGTGTGAGCGGCACTCATATCCGGCTCGTCATCGCCTACCTCGTGACCCTGGCACGGTACTCGCCATGAAAAATGGGGAACAGGTAGAGATCGTTTAACAATCCTTCACGAGGTGGAGTGGATTCTTCTCCCACCCGCCTTCGAGCCGGTCAAACGCAAGGCTGCCACGTCCACTGGTCCGCAGGCAGGTTTATGCCAGCTATGGGCGACAGGCCCCATCGACCGCCTGAACACCCATTAACGTTTCCGTCGTTCTCAACATCGTGGCATCGCGCACATCTTGCAAAGGGATCAGCCCATGCTCAGCGCCTCCGCCGCCGTGCTCCGTGCTGGCGACCAGCCCTACACGATCGAAGAGGTGACGCTCGACCAACCCGGTGACGACCAGCTCGTCGTGCGAGTGACCGCGACCGGTTTCTGTCACAGCGACACGATGGCCCGCGGCCCGGAATTCGCCGACGGACTCCCCATGATCACCGGTCATGAGGCCGCCGGCGTGGTGGAGTGGGTCGGACCCGACGTATCCGGGGTCGATGTCGGCGATCACGTCGTGCTGACCTTTTCCTACTGCGGCAGTTGTTCGCAGTGCTCGGAAAACCATCCCGCGTACTGCGAGACCTTCGTCGAGCGCAACGTTTTCGGGCAGTTCGCCACCGGTGGTTCCGGTGCCACCGGCAGTGCCGGTGAGCCGATCATGGCCCGGTGGTTCGGGCAGTCGACGTTCGCCACCAGGACCATTGTCGACGCGCGGAGTGCCGTGGTGGTCGACCGCGACCTCCCGCTGGCGGTGCTGGCCCCGCTGGGCTGCGGGATCATCACCGGGGCCGGAACCGTGCTGAACGTGCTCGGCGTGCGGCCAGGAGAGTCCCTGGCCATTTTCGGTGTCGGCGCCGTCGGGCTCGCCGCGCTGCTCGCCGCGAAAGCGGTGGGGGTGGAGTCGATTATCGCGATCGACCTCCATCCGTCCCGGCTGGAGCTGGCAGCCGAACTCGGCGCCGACGCGACAGTGCTGGGTGGTGACAACGAGGCCGTCGTGGAACAGGTCCGGAAGCATGCCGGGCAGGGAACGCACTACAGCATCGACACCACAGGGGTGCCCGACGTCATTCTTTCCGCCATCCACAGCCTGCGGGCCCGGGGCACCTGTGCCTCCGTCGGCATCCAGGCCGGCGAGGTCGTACTGCAACGGAACACGCTTCCCGGCAAACAGCTGGTGGCGGTGGTCGAGGGGGACGTGGATCCCACGTCACTCATTCCGCACTTGATCCAGCTCTGGCGCGACGGACAGTTCCCCTTCGACCGCCTGCTCGAGACCTTTCCGTTCACCGCCATCAACGAAGCCGAGCAGGCGGCACTGACGGGCCGGGCGGTAAAGCCCGTACTCATCATGGACCGGAGCGGGTAACCGGGTTCGCACCGCGCGAACCCGCGGAGTGCCGTCAGGTGATCCGGTCGGCGGCCGAGGGCACGCCGGCCCCGTACCTGTCGTGGACCGGTGATCTCGCCGACACCGGCCTCCGGGGCCTCCTCGGCCGACCGCGTTGCCGATCCGCGTCCCCGGTCCACCAGCAGCCACTCGGCGTGCTCGACGATTCCCGGGTTACAGGTGGAGGACACACAAGAATCCGTGCTGGCAGGTTCTGGACATAGGAGAGCAGGTATCCGCGCGAATCAGCTAGACCTTACGTATATCGTCTCGCTGGGTTGGCGCTGTGGAAAAGTCCATTGATTGGCCAGTCCTCTTGGGCGAAGTGCTTTGTCGCAGCATGACGCCGGCTCCGGTGACTGGGGGTAAATGACCCCGAACGTGCCGACGCAGACCCGCGCGGCAGACAGCGAAAGACCGGATTCGGGGGATACGGGGAGTGCCTTGACCATTGGCTTTTCAGGCACGGGATCTTATGTACCGGAGCGAGGCGTGACCAATGACGACTTCTTTGCCCTGATACCGGACGCGGAGCCCGAATGGGTCCCGCGCAGGACCGGGATCGGGACCGCTCGCAATCCGGTCGAGGCCGCGGTAGCGCGGAACGTCGTTGAGGTCATCGAAGCCGAGTTCAGTGAGGTGCGAGGGAAGGCATGAGTACGGTGACTGGCGAGCAGCAGGAGAAGCTTCTCCGTTACCTCAAGAATTCCGCGATTGAACTCAACGAAACGCGGGCTCTGCTGCGGGAGACGGAAGAACGCGCCACCGAGCCGCTCGCGGTGGTCGGTATGAGCTGTCGCTACCCTGGCGCGGACTCCCCGGAGGAACTGTGGGAGGTGGTCGCCGAGGGCCGGGACGCGATATCCGGTTTCCCACTCGATCGTGGCTGGGATCTGGAGCGGCTCTACGACCCGGACCCGGACCAGCTCGGCACCAGCTACACACGCGCGGGTGGATTCGTCCCCGGCGCCACGATGTTCGATGCCGACTTCTTCGCGATCAGCCCGCGTGAGGCGCTGTCCATGGACCCGCAGCAGCGGCTGCTGCTGGAGCTGTCCTGGGAGGCGTTCGAGGACGCGGGCATCGACCCGGCCTCGTTGCGCGGCAGCGACACCGGGGTCTACTGCGGTGTCGGCCCGTCGGACTACGCGTCGGTACCGGCCGGTGCGGCACCGCAGATCGAGGGGCTACGGCTGACCGGCGGCACCACCAGCGTGGTGTCGGGCCGGGTCGCCTACACCTTCGGCCTGGAGGGGCCCGCGCTGTCGGTGGACACCGCGTGTTCGTCGTCGTTGGTGGCCCTGCATCTGGCCGCACAGGCTCTGCGCGCCGGGGAATGTTCCCTGGCACTCGTCGGCGGCGTGACGGTGCTGGCCGGGCCGACGCTGTTCCTGGACTTCAGCCGGCAGCGCGGTCTGGCACCGGACGGCCGGTGCAAGCCCTACGCGGCTGCCGCTGACGGCACCGGTTTCGCCGACGGCGCGGGTGTGGTGATGCTGGAGCGGCTGTCGGACGCGCGGCGCAACGGGCACCGGGTGCTGGCGGTGATGCGCGGCAGCGCGGTGAACCAGGACGGGCTGAGCAACGGTCTGACGGCCCCCAACGGCCCGTCGCAGGAACGGGTGATCCGCCAGGCGCTGTCCAACGCCGGGTTGTCAGCGGCGGATGTGGACGCGGTGGAGGGCCACGGCACGGGCACCAAACTGGGCGACCCGATCGAGGTTCAGGCCCTGCTGGCCACCTACGGTCAGGAACGCGAACACGGCCCCCTGTGGTTGGGGTCGATCAAGTCGAACATCGGGCACAGCTCCGCGGGCGCCGGAATGGCCGGCGTGATCAAGATGGTGCAGGCGCTGCGCAACGAGGCGTTGCCCGCCACCCTGCACGTGGATCGGCCTTCGCCGCACGTGAACTGGGAGTCCGGCGGCGTCGAGCTGCTGACCGAGATGCGGCCGTGGAAGACGAACGGTCGTCCGCGCCGGGCCGGGGTGTCCTCGTTCGGGGTCAGCGGCACCAACTGCCATGTGATCCTGGAGGAAGAGCCGTTCGACGTGTCCGCCGACGCCGTCGAACCAGGCCCGGTCACCGATCCACCGGCGGTTCCGGTCCTGGTGTCCGGTCGTGGAACGGCCGCGTTGCGTGCCCAGGCGGACCGGTTGCGGGCCAGTGTGCTGGCCCGTCCGGAGCTCACGGTGGCCGAGGTCGGGTTCTCGTCGGCGACCACTCGGGCCCATCTCGATCAGCGTGCCGTGGTCCTGGCATCCGATCGCGCCACGCTGCTGTCCGGGCTGGCCGAGCTGGGCGCGGGCGAAGCGTCAGCGACCGTGGCCGAGGGCAAGGTGCTCACCCCCGATGCGCGTCCCGTGTTCGTGTTTCCGGGACAGGGAGCGCAGTGGGAGGGGATGGCTGTCGAACTGCTCGACTCGTCCCCGGTGTTCGCGCGGGAGATCGCGGCGTGTGGTGACGCGCTCGGCGAGTTCGTCGACTGGCGGCTCGAGGACGTACTGCGCGGGGCAGCGGGCGCGCCGTCGTTGGAGCGGGTGGACGTGGTGCAGCCCGCTCTGTTCGCGGTGATGGTGAGCCTCGCGGCGCTGTGGCGCTCCTATGGCGTGGAGCCGATGGCGGTGGTCGGCCATTCGCAGGGTGAGATCGCCGCGGCCGTGGTGGCCGGTGGGTTGTCGCCGGCCGACGGCGCGCGGGTGGTGGCTCTGCGGTCGCGGGCTCTCGCGGAGCGGCTCGCCGGGTTCGGGGGCATGGTGTCGGTCGCCGCGTCGGTCGAGCGGGTCGAGGAGCTGATCGCCCCGTACGAGGGACGGGCGTCGGTGGCGGCGGTGAACGGTCCGGCGGCCGTGGTGGTCTCCGGGGAGCCTGGCGCCCTGGAGGAGTTGATCGTGGCGTGCGAGCGCGAGGAGGTGTGGGCCCGGCGGATCGCGGTGGACTACGCCTCGCACTCGGCGCAGGTGGAGAGCATCGAGGACGAGCTGGCGCAGGTGTTGGGTCCGGTGGCCCCGACGTCGGGGTCGGTCCCGTTCTATTCCACGACGGTGGGTGGGTTCGTCGATACCGCCGTGCTCGACGGCGCGTACTGGTACCGGAATCTGCGCGGGCGGGTCGGGTTCGAGCCGGCGGTCCGGGCGTTGGTCGACAACGGCGCCGGGTGTTTCGTGGAGATGTCGCCGCATCCGGTGCTGACCATGGCGGTGGAGGACACCGTCGCTGATCACGGCGCCGGCTCCCGGGTGGGTGTCGTCGGGTCGTTGCGGCGTGATGAGGGCGGCTTCGAGCGGTTCGCGTTGTCGGCGGCCGAAGCCCATGTCGCCGGTGTGACGGTGGACTGGTCGGCGTTCTACGCGGGCAGCGGTGCGCGTGCGGTGCCCTTGCCGACCTACGCCTTCCAGCGCAACAGGTACTGGCTGACGTCGGGCACCAGCGCCGGGGATGCCGCGGCCATCGGGATGCACACGGTGAACCACCCCGTCCTCGCGGCGGCATCGCGGGTCGGTGACCGGGACGAGTGGGTGTACACCGGACGGCTCACCACGGACTCCCAGCCGTGGATCCGTGACCACGTGGTTTTCGGCATCCCCATCGCTCCAGGCACCGCACTGGTGGAACTGGCGTTGGCCGCGGGCGCCGGGGTCGGCTGCGGAGCCCTGGATGAAGCGGTGCTGGAGGCACCGCTCGTTCTCGACGACGAGGCGGGCTGCCGGATCCAGGTGACCGTCGGCGCTCTGGAGGACGACGGGCGCCGCGAGGTCGCGGTGTACTCGACCCCGGACGCCGGGCCGGACGACGAAGCCCCCGAACCGATCTGCCACGTGCGCGGCTGGCTGACCGCCGAGTCCGCTTCGCCCGCACCGGCTCCGGCGCAGTGGCCGCCGGCGGGTGCCGAGCCGATCGCGGTCGACGCGCTGTACGAGCGGATGGAGCTGGCCGGACTCGACTACGGGCCGCTGTTCAAGGGCATCCGTGCCGCCTGGCGGGCCGGGACCGAGATCTGCACCGAAGTAGCGCTGCCCGATGATGCCGACGATGCGGGCTTCGTGCTGCATCCCGGCCTGTTCGACGCCGCGTTGCAGGGCGCGCTGGTGGACAAGGACCCGAACGCGTCGGTGGAGATGCCGTTCACGTGGTCGGGGGTGCGCCCGGGGCGGCGTGTGCGGTCGGCACGGGTGCGGATCGTCACCTCCGCCGAGACCGGACTGCACGTCGACATGGTGGACGAGACCGGCGAGCCGGTGATGAGCATCGGCGGCCTGGTGTACCGAACGGTGGACCCGGCGCAGCTCGAGGCGGCGCGCGGCGGAGGACCGGACTCGCTGTACGAGGTCGAGTGGGTGCCGGTACCGATGGGGCCGGCGGAACCGGCGCGGCTGGTCCGCGTGGGCTGGGGCGCTGACGGTTTCACCGATCTGGACGCGGTGGAACGGGCGGTCGCCGAGGGCGACGCGGTCCCTGACGCGGTCCTGGTCCGGATCGCCCCGGATCTCACCTCGGACGCTCCGGCCTCGGCAGCCCGTGAAGCCGCCGAACAGATGCTCACCACGCTGCAACGGTGGCTGGCAAGCGAACGTCTGGGCGCGACCCGGCTGGTCGCGGTCACCCGCGGCGCGGTGGCGCTCGGCGGGGAGACACCCGACATCGCCCAGGCCGCGGCCTGGGGTCTCGGGCGAAGTGTCCAGTCCGAGCATCCGGGCCGGATCCTGCTCGTCGACCTCGACGACGACGGTGCCGACGTGCCGTGGGAGACCTTGCTGGCAGTCGGCGAACCGCAGCTGGCCGTGCGGGCGGGCCAGGTGTCGGCGCCGCGACTGGCGCGGGTGCCCGCGGTCGCCGAGGACGCGATGCGCTCGCTCGACCCGGACGGCACCGTGCTGGTCACCGGCGGCACCGGCGGCCTGGGTGTGGTGTTCGCCCGTCATCTGGCCGCCACGCACCGCGTGAAGAACCTGGTGCTGGTCAGCCGGCGCGGCCCCGACGCCGACGGCGCCGCCGAACTGGAGGCCGAGCTGACCGCGCTCGGTGCGCGGGTGCGGATCGTGGCCTGCGACATCGGCGACCGGGACCAGGTCGTCGCCGTGCTGGACTCGCTGGAGGCCCCGCTCACGGCGGTCGTGCACACCGCCGGTGTGCTCGCCGACGGGGTGGTCGAGTCGGTCACCCCGGACCAGCTCGCCGAGGTCATGCGACCGAAGGTGGACGCGGCGTGGCTGCTGCACGAGCTGACCGCGGACGCGGACCTGTCGGCGTTCGTGCTGTTCTCCTCGGGCGCCTCGCTGTTCGGCAACCCGGGGCAGGCCTGCTACGCCGCCGCGAACGCCGGGCTCGACGCGATGGCTCAGCGGCTGCGGGCCGCCGGAGTGCCCGCCACCTCCCTGGCCTGGGGTGTGTGGGGCGACGGGGCCGGGATGGCCGGCCGCCTCGACAGCACCAATGTGGCCCGTATCGAGAGCGCCGGTGTGGCACTGCTGCCGGTCGATCGTGGCCTGGAGCTGTTCGACTACGCACTGGGTCTCGACACCGGACTCCTGGCTCCGGTGCAGCTGGACATGGCCGGACTGCGGGCCCAGGCCCGGACGGGGGCGCTGCCCCCGCTGCTGCGCGGACTGGTTCGGGTTCCGGCACGGACCGCTGAGCCCACCGGCGGTTCGCTCGCGCAACGGCTGGCCGGGGTCGCCGACGAGGACCGCGAGCAGGTGGTCCTGGAGGTGGTGCAGGCGCAGGTGTCGGCCGTGCTCGGACACGAATCGGCGTCGGCGATCGACCCCGGCCGGACGTTCACGGACATGGGATTCGATTCGCTCGCCAGCGTCGGGTTGCGGAACCGGCTCAGCAAGATCACCGGTCTGCGATTGCCCGCCACCCTCGTCTTCGACCACCCGAACGCGGCGGCGGTGGCCGGGTATCTCCTCGAATCCGTCGAACCGGAGGCCGTGACCGGCGGCCGGACCGATGACGACACCGCCGAGATCCGCGCGGTTCTCGCCTCGATCCCGATCGAACGGCTGCGCCAGGCGAGGCTGCTGGACACCTTGTTCGATCTGGCGCGCGGCGACGTGGCTGAGGAGGAGACCCGGGACGGTGGCGAGGAGTCGGTCGACGACCTCGACGCGGAAGCACTGATCCGGATGGCTCGAGGGGACCGGTAGGGACAAGCATGACTGCACAGACGAACGATCTTGTCGACGCCCTGCGGATGTCGATCAAGGAAAACGAGCAGCTTCGCAAGCAGAACCGGCAGTTGCTGACGCGAGCGGCCGAGCCCCTGGCGATCGTGGGCATGAGCTGCCGGTTCGGCGGCGGCGCGACATCTCCGGAGCGCCTGTGGGAGCTGCTGTCGGAGGGCCGCGACGCCATGGTGCCGCTGCCCGAGGACCGCGGCTGGAACGTCGAGCGCCTGTACCACCCGGACCCGGATCACCCTGGCACCACGTATGCCCGGACGGGCGGATTCGTCGACGGGGTCGCGGAGTTCGACGCCGACTTCTTCGGGATCGGTCCGCGTGAGGCGCTGGCGATGGATCCGCAGCAGCGGCTGATCCTGGAAGGTGCGTGGGAGGCCTTCGAGAACGCCGGGATCGACCCCACGACCTTGCGCGGCAGCGACACCGGCGTCTTCTGCGGTGCGATCAGCTCCGAGTACGGCGCCACGATGCCCCCGGAGCTGGGCGGGTACCGGCTCGGCATCCTGACCAGCGTGCTGGCCGGGCGGATCTCGTACCTGCTGGGGCTGGAAGGCCCGGCGGTCACCGTGGACACCGCGTGTTCGTCGTCGTTGGTGGCGCTGCACCAGGCCGCGCAGGCGCTGCGGGCCGGTGAGTGCTCGACGGCGCTGGTCGGCGGAGTGACCGTGCTGTCGAGCCCGACCCTGCTGGTCGAGTTCAGCCGGCAGCGTGGGCTGGCGCCCGACGGCCGGTGCAAGGCGTACGCGGAGGGCGCCGACGGCACCGGCTTCGCCGACGGCTGCGGTCTCATCGTGCTGGAGCGGCTCTCGGACGCGCGGCGGCGCGGGCACACCGTGCTGGCCGTCGTGCGCGGCAGCGCCGTGAACCAGGACGGTGCCAGCAACGGGTTGACCGCGCCGAGCGGCCCGGCGCAAGGGCGGGTGATCCGGGCGGCGTTGGCCAACTCGGGTCTGTCGGCGGCGGACGTGGACGCCGTGGAAGGCCACGGCACCGGAACGGAGCTCGGCGATCCGATCGAGGCGCACGCGCTGCTGGACACCTACGGCCGGGATCGTACGAACGGCCCGCTGTGGCTGGGGTCGATCAAGTCCAACATCGGGCACACCTCGGCGGCCGCCGGTATCGCCGGTGTGATCAAGATGGTGCTGGCGATGCGGCACGAGACGCTGCCGGCCACTCTGCACGCGGACACCCCGTCCCCGAATGTGGACTGGGATCGCGGCCAGGTCGCCGTACTGTCACGGTCGCGGCCGTGGCGGTCGGACGGCAGGCCGCGGCGGGCGGGTGTCTCGTCGTTCGGAGTGAGCGGCACCAACGCGCACGTCATCCTGGAGGAGGCGCCCTCGGCGCCCGCCGCGTCCTCTGCCTCTTCCGCGTCCGGGGCGTCTTCCGCGTCCGGGGCGTCCGGCGAGACCACGGATCCGGATGCGGTGCGACGGCCCTCGGGCGTCGTGCCGGTGCTGGTGTCGGGGCGCACCGAGGCGGCGCTGCGGGCGCAGGCCAGGCGGTTGTGCGACCACCTCGCGGAGCGGCCGGAGTTGACGCCCGCCGACATCGGGTACTCGATGGCGACCACGCGCGCGCTCCTGGAACGGCGCGCGGTGGTCCCGGCATCCGATCGGGACGAGCTGATGGCCGCGTTGACCGCCCTGGCGGCCGGGGAACCCGGGGCGGTCGACGGGCGGGCGGTCGCCGGGAAGACGGCGGTGCTGTTCACCGGTCAGGGCGCCCAGCGGGCCCGGATGGGCATCGATCTGGCGGAGGCGTACCCGACGTTCTCCACCGCGCTGGACGAGGTGTGCGCGGCGGTGGATCCGCTGGTCGGCCGGTCGATGCGGGCCTTGCTGAGCGCGGCGCCCGGCTCCGCCGAGGCGGCGCTGCTCGACGCCACCGCGTACACGCAGGTGGCGTTGTTCGCCGTCGAGGTGGCGCTGTACCGGCTGATCGCATCGTTCGGTGTGCGAGCCGACTACCTGATCGGGCACTCGGTGGGCGAGATCGCCGCGGCTCATGTGGCCGGGGTGCTGTCGCTGGAGGACGCCGCCGCACTGGTGGTGGCGCGTGGCCGGTTGATGGGGGCGCTGCCCGAAGGCGGCGCGATGGTGGCGGTACAGGCCACCGAGGACGAGGTCACCGCGACACTGCGTGGCTACGAAGGCAGGCTCGAGATCGCCGCGGTGAACGGTCCGCGGGCGGTGGTGGTGTCCGGTGACGCCGACGCCGCAGAGGAGTGGTTGCCGAACTTCGCGGACCGGAAGACCTCGCGGTTGAAGGTGTCGCACGCGTTCCACTCGCCCCGCATGGAGCCGATGCTGGCCGAGTTCGCCTCGGTCGCACGGGGACTGCGGTTCTCCACGCCGAAGATCGCGATCGTGTCGAACGTGACCGGTGAGCGGGTGACCGACGAGATCGCTGACCCGATGTACTGGGTGCGGCATGTCCGGCGGGCGGTGCGGTTCGCCGACGGTGTGCGGACCCTGTACCGGTTGGGTGCCCGGCGGTTCCTGGAGCTGGGTCCGGACGCGGTGCTGACCGCGATGGCCGGGCAGACTCTCGACGACGCCGACAGCGCCGACGACGCGTTGCTGGTTCCGGCACTGCGCGCGCGGCACGACGAGGCCGAGACGTTCGCCCGCTTTCTCGGCGGAGCGCGGATGGCCGGAGTCGATGTCGACTGGACGGCCTACTACGCCGGAACCTCGGCGGCCCGGGTGGATCTGCCGACGTACGCGTTCCAGCGGGAGCGGTTCTGGCTGGCGCCCGGTACCGGGTCGGCGGATGCGTCCGCGGCCGGTCAGGTCGGGCTGGATCACGCGATCCTCACCGCCGCGGTACCGGTGGCCGACCGCGACGAATGGGTGTTCACCGGGCGCATCGCGGCCGGTACGCAGCCCTGGATCGCCGATCATGTCGTTCTCGGGGCGCTGGTGGTCCCCGGTGCCGCACTGGTCGACGTGGCGGTGACGGCCGGAACGGCGATCGGCTGCCCGGCGCTGGAGGAGCTGGAGATCACCGCGCAGCTGGTCCTCACCGACGAGCCGCGCCAGGTACAGGTGACCGTCGGTGCCGCCGACGCCGACGGCCGCCGCGAGATCGCGATCTACTCGCGCGCCACCGCCGACGCCACCGCCGGCGATGGGCCGGAGGTAATCTGCCACGCCAGGGGACGACTTGGGGCCGACCCGGCGCCGCCGCTGCCGTTCGACGCGGAGTGGCCGCCGGTGGACGCCGAGCCCGTGCCGGTCGACGACCTCTACGCACGCCTCGCGGAGGCCGGGGCCGACTACGGTCCGCTGTTCCAGGGCGTGCAGGCGGCCTGGCGCCGCGGTGAGGAGATCTACACCGACATCGCGCTGCCCGACGACATCGACGGCACCGGATACGGACTCCACCCCGGACTGTTCGACGCGGCGCTCCAGGGCGGCCTGCTCGATGTCGAGCCGGGTGCCGCGCCGAACCTGCCGGTCTCGTGGTCCAACGTGTCGTTCGGACAGACCACCGCGGCGCGCGCCCGAGTACGGGTCACGGCGGCGGACTCGGTGCTGCGCGTGGACGCGGTGGATCTCGACGGCGAGCCCGTGCTGTCGGTCGGCCGGGTCGGCTACCGTCCGGCGCCGCAACTCGACGGTGCGCCGCGGCACGGTACGGACTCACTGTTCGAGCTGACCTGGACGACGGTGGACGCGGAGCCGTCACCGGCGGCGAGGATCGCGGTCCTGGGTGAACTGGAGGCCGTTGGCGAGAGGTTCGCCGATCTCGACGCCCTGGAGTCGGCTCTGGCCGGCGGCGCGGAGGCGCCCACCCTCGTACTGACTTCGGTCATGGCGCCGAACGGCGCCACCGGGGTACGGGAACTGTGCGGGCAGGCGATCGACACGGTGCGTCGCTGGGTGTCGAGCCCCTTGTCGGCCGACGCGCGACTGGTGCTGGTGACCCGTGGCGCGGTCGCGGCCGGCGACCTCGCGCCCGATCCCGCACCGGCAGCGGTCTGGGGTGCGATACGCGTCGCCCAGACCGAACATCCGGACACCGTGGTGCTCGTCGATCTCGACGAGCACGCCGATCCGGACTGGACCGTGCTCGGTGAGCTGGACGAGCCCGAGGTGGCGGTCCGCGACGGTGCGCTGTTCGTGCCCCGCCTCGCCCCCGCTCCCCCGGCCGGGGCCGGACCGGTGTGGGATCCGGCCGGGACGGTACTGATCACCTGCGGTCCAGGGGGTGCCGGTCCGGTACTCGCCAGGCAGCTGGCCGAGCGGTACGACACCGGGCAGCTGCTGCTGGTGACCTTCGGCGGCCCGGACGAGGCCGTCGACGCGGTGGTCGCCGAGCTGGCCGGGTCGGGTGCTCGCGCCGTGGTCTGTGACACCCCCGACGGGCTCGCCGATGTGCTGTCCTCCGTGGAGGGTCCGCTGACCGCGGTCATCCACGCACCTGGGGTCGTCGACGACGGCACCCTCGAGACGCACACCGGCGACCGGCTCGACCGGGCGGTCGGCGCGAAGCTCGATGTCGCACTGCGGCTGCGTGAGCTGACCGCCGGGCAGGACCTGGCGGCGTTCGCGCTGGTCTGTTCCGACGCCGGACTCTTCGGCACCTCCGGGCACGTCGCCAACGCCGCCGCCGACGCGGCCCTGGACGCCGTCGGCCACCGGTTGCGTACCGAGGGCGTGCCGGTGACCGCACTGGTATGGAGCACCTGGGTGGACGCTGCCCAGGAGCCGGGTCTGGTGCGGGAGTTGGTCGACCGGATGGGCGCGGCGACATCGTCCCTCCTCACGCCGATCCATCTGGACTCGGCCGAACTGCGGGCCCAGGCCCATCAGGGAACGCTGGCCCCGCGCCTGCGCGGACTGGTCCGGACGCCCGCCCGGCGTGGCCGCGGCGGCGGGTCACTGGCGCGCACGCTCGCCCAGACGCCCGAGGCGGATCGTGTGCGGGTCGTACTCGATCTGGTCCGCGCGCAGGTCGCCGCGGTGCTCGGGCACGACACCCACACCGCGATCGACCCCGAACGGCCGTTCAAGGACGTGGGACTTGATTCCATGGGCGCCGTTGAGCTGCGCAACCGGCTGACCCGGGTCACCGGCCTGCGGCTGGCGGCGACCACGGTCTTCGACCACCCGACTCCGGCGGCGATCGCGCGGCTGATCGTCGGCGAACTGGCCGAGGCCGGCGACACCTCACGGCCGGCGGTGCGGTCGCGCCGCGGGGCGGTCGATGAACCGCTGGCGATCGTCGGGATGAGCTGCCGGTATCCGGGCGGGGTGAACTCACCGGACGAACTGTGGGAGTTCATCGCGGCCGGTCGGGACGGGATGACGGAATTCCCCACCGACCGCGGCTGGAACATCGACGACCTGTACCACCCCGACCCCGAGCACCCCGGCACCACCTATGCGCGGATCGGCGGGTTCATCGAGGGTGCGGGCGACTTCGACGCCGGGTTCTTCGGTATCGGCCCGCACGAGGCGCGGGCGATGGATCCCCAGCAGCGCTGGTTGCTGGAGGGTGCGTGGGAGGCGTTCGAGCACGCGGGCATCGATCCGACCGCGTTGCGTGGCAGTGACACCGGCGTGTACTGCGGTGCGGTCAACCCGGACTACGGCACCGCGGTACCGCCCGAGCTCGAGCAGTTCCACATGACCGGTGTGATGTCGAGTGTGCTGTCCGGGCGGATCGCCTACACCCTGGGGTTGGAGGGCCCGGCGATCACCGTGGACACGGCCTGCTCCGCGTCACTGGTGGCACTGCACCTGGCGATGCAGGCGCTGCGGGCGGGCGAGTGTTCGCTCGCCCTGGCGGGCGGTGTGACGGTGATGTCCACCCCGGTGGCCCTGTCCGACACCGCACGCATCCACGGCCTGTCACCGGACGGCCGGTGCAAGGCGTTCTCGGCGGCCGCGGACGGCACATCGTTCTCCGACGGCATGGGTCTGCTCGTACTGGAACGGCTTTCGGACGCCCGCCGCAACGGCCACCAGGTGCTGGCGGTGCTGCGCGGCAGTGCGATCAACCAGGACGGCGCCACCAACGGCCTCACCGCGCCGAACGGCCCCTCCCAGGAGCGGGTGATCCGGGCGGCCCTGGCCGCATCGGGACTTCAGCCGGCGCAGGTGGACGCGGTGGAGGCGCACGGTACCGGCACCAAGCTGGGCGATCCCATCGAAGCGCAGGCGCTGTTGGCGACCTACGGCCAGGACCGTGCCGGGGACCCGCTGCGGCTGGGGTCGGTCAAGTCGAACATCGGGCATGCCGGCCCCGCCGCCGGTGTCGCCGGAGTGATCAAGATGGTGCAGGCGATGCGGCATGAACTGCTCCCGCGCACGCTGCACGTGGACGAGCCGTCCCCGCACGTCGACTGGGAGGCCGGCGAGGTCGAGCTGCTCCTCGAGGACCAGCCCTGGAAGACTGACGGCCGGCCACGCCGGGCCGGTGTCTCGGCCTTCGGCATGAGCGGCACCAACGCGCACGTGATTCTGGAGGAGGCCCCGGCACCGGATCCGGTGCCGCGGTCCACCGGCGGGCAGCCGCCCGCCGTGCCGGTGCTGATCTCGGCGCGTTCCCGGGCCGCGCTGCGGGCGCAGGCAGATCGGCTGCACACCGCTCTGCTCGACAACCCCGGCCTCGACCTGGTCGACATCGGCTTCTCGATGGCGACGACCCGTGCGGCACTGCCGCGGCGGGCCGCGGTCGCGGCCCGGGACCGGGACGAGCTGCTCGACGGGCTGGCGGCGCTGGCCGGCGACAAACCGGCCGAGCACACCGTCGACGGCAAGGTGCTGGACGGCAAGACGGTGTTCGTGTTCCCGGGCCACGGTTCGCACTGGACCGAGATGGCGGTGCGGCTGCTGGACACCGCACCACCGTTCGCGGAAGAGATCGCGGCCTGCGGACAGGCGTTCGAGCCGTATGTGGACTGGAACCTGGAGGACGTGCTGCGTGGTGCGCCGGGTGCGCCGTCGATGGACGTGGTCGACGGGGTGATCCCGCTGAACGTGCTGCAACTGGCGATGTTCTCGGTGATGGTCTCGCTGGCGGCGTTGTGGCGAGCCCACGGTGTGGAACCGGACGTGGTGGTCGGTCACTCACAGGGTGAGGTCGCCGCCGCCTATGTCGCCGGTGCACTGTCGCTCGAGGACGCCGCCCGGATCGTGGCGATGCGCAACCGGCTCGCGCACGACCGGTTGCCCAACGACGCGGGCCTGCTGTGGATCGGGGCATCGGACGACGAGGTCGAGCGGCGTGTCGCCGGATACGCCGGGCGGGCCTCGGTCGCCGTGGTGAACAGCCCGGTCTCCGTGGTGCTCGCCGGTGACGCCGACGTCCTGGTAGAGGTACAGGCCGAGTGCGAGCGCGACGGGCTGCGGACCCGGGCGCTCGGTTCGGCGTTCGCCTCGCACACCGCCGCGGTCGACGCCATCGAAGCGGAGCTGGTGGAGTCGCTGGCATCGGTGGCCCCCCGGGCGAGCCGGGTGCCGTTCTACTCCACGGCGGTCGACGGATACGTCGACACCGTCGGCCTGGACGCGACCTACTGGTACAAGAACATCCGGAACCAGGTCGGTTTCGAATCCGCGGTCTGCGCGCTGATCGACGACGGCGCGGCCCGCTTCGTGGAGGTGTCGCCCCATCCGGTGCTGGCGACCGCGATCGAGCAGACCGCCACGGCGCACGACACCGAGGGCCGGGTCGCGACGGTCGCGACGATCGGGACGCTCCGGCGCGACGAAGGCGGCCTGGACCGGTTCGCGCTGTCGCTGGCCGAGGCGCACACGGCCGGTGTCGCAGTGGACTGGGCCGGCTTCTACGCCGGGACCGGGGCCGCGCGGGTGTCCCTGCCGACCTACGCGTTCCAGCGGAAGCGGTACTGGCTGGCGCCGGCCGTGTCCGGACCGGGTGCCCCGAGCGCGGCGCTGCCCGCCGAACACGGCGACGAGGACGCGGACGACGAGGGCGGAGTGCTGGTGCGGCAGTTGGCCGCCGTTCCCGCGGACGAGCGGGAGGCGCTGACGCAGAAGGTGATCCGGACGCAGGTCGCGGCGGTACTGGGACACGAGTCCGGCGACGCGGTCGAATCGGACCAGGGCTTCTGGGAGATGGGCTTCAACTCGGTCGGCGTGGTCCGGTTGTGCAATCGCCTGCACCGGGTGACCGGCGTGCAGGTGGCATCGACCGTCATCTTCGAACACCCCGACGTCATCGGCTTGGCCCGCTGGCTCGTCACGCATCTGGCGGACGAGGTGGCGGCGGCCGAGGCGGATCCCGCGTCCGGCGACACCGGCGAGCGTGAGCCGAGCGGGGTGGCCGCGCGTGCCGAGTCCGCACCGGACGGTTCCGCGTCCCGCGGGTCCGCGGCCACCGGATCCGGGAGGTCCACGGCCACCGGCCTCGCCCCGGACAGCCGCGGTACGTTCACGTCGCTGGTCCGGCACGCCCACGCCGAGGGCGAGCTCAACCGGGCGATGAGCTGGCTGATGGAGGCTTCCCGATTCCGCCCGGCCTTCACCTCGCCCGCGGAACTGCCGGAGAACAGCGGCCGGGTGGTGCGGCTCGCCAAGGGCGATGCGGAGCAGGCGGCCATCGTCTGCGTGCCGTCGTTCGCCGTCGGTTCGGGCCCGCACCTGTTCCTGGCGCTCGCCGGAGGGCTGTCCGGCCGTGACGTGTTCTCCTGCTCGCTGCCCGGCTTCCGCGACGGCGAGCCGCTGCCCGGGTCCTGGAACACCGTCATCGGGATGCTCGCGGACGGGATCAGGCGGACCGTCGGTGACACCGAGGTGGTTCTCGTCGGCTACTCCATCGGCGGCGCCGTCGCGCATGCGCTGGCCGCCGAACTCGAACGCACGGGTCGGCCCGCGGCGGGCCTGGTCCTGCTCGACTCACCGGATCCGCGGTCCGTCGTCGAGAACGAGGGCGGCGCGTTCGAGTCGAGCATGGACGCGTTGCTGGGCGGCGACCGCGACCTCGCCTTCGACGACTCCGGCTGGCTGGCGATGGGCGCCTATCTGCGCCTGCTGGCCGAGCGCGGCGACACCGGCGTCGAGACTCCGCGCCTGTACCTCCGGGCCAACGACACGCATTCCTGGCCCGCGTGGGACGTCGGCGGCGATCTGGTGCACCTCGATGCCGGCCACTTCGAACTGATCAATGACCCGGAGTGCGCGGGGGCCGTCGAAAAGTGGGTCCGGTGCGGATTCTCTGCTGACTCAGCTTTGTACGACAAGGAGAAGTGATGACCCCTCCCGACGTGAACGACACAGCGGTCGAGGACGGCACCGGGCGCTGCCCGGTCGACCACACCGCGCAGCCGGAGGAGACGGTGATCCCCTCCTCGGAGGTGCCGGGTCCGGCACTGGGCCAGCGGGAGCAAATGGCGCGGTGGGCCAACTCGCGCACCGATTTCCTGATCGAGTGCAAGCGGCTGTACGGTCCCCGGTTCCGGCTGGGCTTCCTGCCGGGCGTCGAGTTCTTCGTGCTCACCGACCCGGACGAGGTGCGGGCCGTCTACCAGGCACCGCGCACCAGCCTGCACTGCGGAAACTCGAACGGTGCGCTGGAGAAGTACTTCGGCAACACCGGGCTGGCCTTCCTCGACGAGGGCGAGCATCTGGCCCGCCGCAAGGCGCTCACCCGCAGCTTCAAGGGTGCGGCGTTCTCCCGCATCACCGAAGCGGTGGAGCAGATCACGGTGGACGCGGTCGCGCAGTGGCCGCGTGACGAGGTCGTCGACATGCACCCGCTGGTGCACCGCTGGGCGATGAACGTGATCCGGGAAGTCGTGTTCGGCAAGGTGACCCCGACCTGCTGGCCTCAGCTGCTCGACGCGCTGATGGATCTGCTGGAGCTCAACACCTATCCGACGGCGATGCTGATGATCGACCGGTGGTCACCGGCGAAGAAGCGGCTCATGAAGAAGCGGCCCGGCACCGGGCTCAAGGACTTCTGGAGGAACCGGCCCCGGGTCGACGCACTGATCGCCCAGGCGGTGGCCGAGCGCGTGGAGCGCGGTGAGCTCGGCAACGACATGCTGTCGGTCCTGCTCGGCATCGAGCGCGAGGACGGCTCGTCCCTGTCGGGCTCGGAAATGCGCGACGAGATCATGACCATGTTCGTCGCCGGCACCGTGACGACCGTGTCCGCGGTCTGCTGGTCGGTGGAGCACTTCTCCCGGGATCCGGAGCGGCTCGGCAGGCTGCGTGCCGAGATCGCCGAGGGAGCCTCCGAGGAGTACCTCACCGCCGCGGTGCACGAGGTGCTGCGGCTCAACCCGCCGCTGCCGAACAATCTGGCGCGTCAGGTCATGGAGCCGATCGTGATCGGCGGCGTGCGGTACGAGCCCGGTCAACTGCTGGTGCCGAGCGCGGAGTTGATGAACAACGACCCGGAGCGCTACCCCGAGCCGGAGAAGTACCGCCCGGAGCGGTTCCTCGGCGTGCAGCCCGGCCAGTACACGTGGATCCCGTTCGGCGGCGGGCACACCCGCTGCATGGGCGACCGGATAGCGATCCACGAGATCAAGGTCATGCTGCGCGAGCTGGTGACCCACGTCGACTTCGAGCCTGCCGAGGCGGATCCGGCGAGGGCGGTGCCGCGGGGTCCGGTCGTGGTGCCCGAGCGCGGTCCGCGGATGGTGCTGCGCCCCCGGACCGCGGTAGCGGCCGGGAACTGACCGCGGATATTCAGTGAACAAGGAGATTTTTGTGTCTGTTCCCTTTACCACCGGTGTGCACCGGCTCGCGCCGGAGACGTTCGCCTATCTGCAAGGCAGTCGCGCCACCGGGTACGGCAACGCGGGCCTGGTGTGCAGTGGTGACGAAGCGTTGCTGGTGGATACGTTGTTCACGCTCGACCAGACGCGGAAGATGCTGTCCGCCATCGCCGAAGCGGTGCCTACGACCGACATCTGCTGGGTGGTGAACACCCACCACGACGGTGATCACTGGTGGGGCAACCAGCTCGTGGGGGACGCCATGATCGTGTCCTCCATCGCGGCGGCGCGGACGATGCGCCAGGCCGGTCCGGAGACCACGGCCCCGATCCTGTCCCCCGGCACCGATCCTCGGATGCGCGCGTACCTGGAGCCCTTCGACTTCTCCGGCATCACCCCGACCTACCCGACGATCACGTTCGGCGGGGAGCTCGAGTTGACCGTGGGCAAGCGGACCGTGCGGCTGATCGAGGTCGGCCCTGCCCACACCGCAGGCGATGTCATCGTCCACGTTCCCGATGAAGGCGTCGTGTACGCCGGCGACATCCTGATGTTCGACAGCCACGGTGTCATCCACTCCGGCCCCATCGACAACTGCATCCGTGCCTGCGACACGATTCTCGACCTCGATGCCGGGACCGTCGTCCCCGGCCACGGCCCGGTGGGCGGCACACAGGATGTGGTCCGGGTCCGCGACTACCTCGAGCGGGTGAAGGCCCACGCCACCGCCGCCCACCAGCAGGGCAAGTCCCATCTGGAGGCCGCACGGGAATTCGATCTCACCGAGTTCGCCGACCTCGACAACGTCGAACGCGTCGTCCTCAACATCGGTGCCGTCTATCGCGAACTCAACGGTGACGGCACGCCGGGACCGAGCCCGCTGCTGCACGACATGGTGGAGCTGAAGGAGTCCCTGGAAGCCAAGGTGACGGCATGACGGTTCGGAACACTGTTCCCCGCATGGCCCCCGCGCCCGCGGACCAGGTCCGTCCGCTGCTCGGGATGCCCGCCGCCGTCCAGTCCGACCCCGACGGTCCGCTGTCGCACATGGTCGGCCAACCCGTGCTCAACGTCCTGGGCGTGCTCGGCAACCACCCCGCGCTGCTGTCCGGGATGAACCCGATGCTCTCCGCGCTCGGCCAGGGGAAGCTGACCTTGCGCGACAGAGAGCTGATGGTGCTGCGGGTGGGGTACCTCCTGCGGTCGCACTACGAGTGGGCCCATCATGTGGCGATCGGCTCCAAGGCCGGTCTCACCGAGGAGGAGATCGCCCGGGTCCCCGCGGGCCCGGACGCCCCTGGCTGGTCCGAGCACGACGCGGCCCTGCTGCGGGCGGTCGACGAGCTGCGCGGCCCGGAGGCCAAGCTGTCCGACCGGACGTGGCAGCAGCTCTCGTCCGCGTACGACGAACAGCAGATGCTGGAAGTGCTGGCGATTGTCGGCGCGTATTCGATGCTCGCCTACATCCTCAATTCCTGCGACGTCGCCATCGACGACTGGCTCACCGATCCGGCGGACCTGCCGGAATCCCAAGGAGGGTGAGGACCATGACCCCGGCCACCAGACCCGTGCAGGAAGAAGTAATCGGAACGGACTTCTTCGACGATCCGCACAAGTACTACCGCCGCTGGCGCAAGAACGGTCCCGTTCTCCGGGTCCGTCGGCCCAATGGTCTGCCGCACTGGCTGATCACCGGTTACGACGAGGCCCGTGCCGCACTCGCGGATCCGCGGATGCGCAAGAACGTCACCGATCTCTACGAGATCCTGCGCCAGGCCGCCCCGGACGGCAGGGGCGCCGGCGCCTCGGAACTGCTGTCCTCGCACATGCTGAACAGTGATCCGCCCGAGCACACCCGGCTGCGGAAGCTCGTCGGCCGGGAGTTCACCGGTCGACGTGTCGCCGCCCTGCGGCCGCGCATCGAGCACATCACCAAGGACCTGCTCGACCAGCTGGACGGCCAGGACGAAGTCGACCTGATCGAGGGGTTGGCGGCGCCGTTGCCGGTCATGGTGATCTGCGAATTGCTCGGGGTGCCGTTCGACGACCGGGAGAACTTCCAGGAGTGGTCCAAGGTCCTGCTGGATGCCGACCCCAGTGTCGACATGGCCGCGGTCTCGAAGCAGATGAGCGACTATCTGGCCGCCCTGCTGGAGGCCAAGCGGGCCGCACCCGGTAACGACCTGTTGTCCGGGCTGGTCGCCGCCGACGAGGACGGTGATCAGCTCAGCGTGGATGAACTGATCGCGATGGCGTTCCTGTTGCTGGTCGCGGGGCACGAGACGGCGCTGCACCTGATCGGCAACGGTGTCTACATGATGTTGCGGGACCGGGAGGCGTTCGAGGCCCTGCGGGCATACCCGGACCGGATTCCCGCCGCGACCGAGGAGGTGCTCCGTCGGTTCGGTCCGGTCGGCTGGGCAACGATGCGGTACACCGGTGAGGACGTCAGCCTCGGTGGTGTCGACATCCCGGCCGGAGAGCTCGTGTGCATCTCGCTCGACGCGGCCAATCACGACCCCGCGTACAACGAGGAGCCCCCCCGGCTGCACCAGGTGGAAGAGAGCCCCAAGCACTTGGCCTTCGGGCACGGAATCCACTTCTGCCTCGGTGCCCCGCTGGGCCGGCTGGAGGCGAACGTCGCGTTCACCCAGCTGCTCCAGCGGTTCGGTGGGCTGCGGCTGGCGGATCCCGACTTCTTCCCCGATTGGCGCATCGGCTTCATGCGCGGTTTCGGTTCCCTGCCCGTGCGCCTGAATTCGGAGTTGACGTCATGACCGAAGCGAAAAACAAGCAACGACTGTTCGAATTGGCATTCGGGCATATGGCCACGCAGACGGTGGCCACCGCGATGCGTCTGGGGGTGGCCGACACCCTCGGCGACGGTGAGCGGACCGGCACCGAGCTCGCCGCCGCGCTCGGCACGGACGCAGCGGTGACCACCCAGTTGTGCAGTGCGCTCACCGCGCTCGGGATACTGACCCAGGCGGTGTCCGGGGAGTTCCGGCTGACCGAGGTCGGCGCCCTGCTGCGTACGGACCGGGCCGATTCGCTGCATTCCTTCACACGGGTGTTCACCGATCCGGCGGTGCAGGGGGCGTGGCGTGAACTGGACACCGCCGTACGCACCGGAAGCGCTACCTTCGACACCGTATTCGGAAAGTCGTTCTTCGAGTACGTCGCGGGCGATCCGGAACTGTCGGCCCACTTCCCCGCCGCCTTGCGGCAAAGCGCCATGCAGACCGCGGAAGCGCTACCGCATCACTACGATTTCGCCGCTTTCGACACCGTGGCCGATATCGGTGGCGGCAACGGCACGGTGCTCGCCGCCGTCCTCGCCGCCCATCCCGGCCTGCGCGGCATCCTGTACGACACCGTCGCGGCGGCCGGCACGGCCGAAGCGACCCTGACGGCGGCCGGAGTCGCCGACCGCTCCACCGTGACCTCCGGCGACATCACGACCGAGGTACCCGCCGGTGCCGACCTCTACCTGATCAAGAACGTCGTGCACTACGCCGATGACGATCGCGCCGTCACGATTCTCGGCAACATCAGGCGAGTGATTCCGCCGCAGGGACGGCTGCTCATCGTGGATCCGGTCATGCCCGACACCGTCGACGGCTCTCTCCCGGACACGATGTATCTCAGCGATCTCCACATGCGGCTCATCGGCGCCGGCCAGGGACGTACCAAGGCCGAGTTCGAAAGCCTCTGTGCCCGTGCCGGCTTCACCGTGACCGAGTTCGCCCTGCTGCCCGCTCCGATGGCCTTCTCACTGATCGAGGCGGTCCCCGGGGACAGCGGCCACTGACAACCAACGGGCAACAGCCACGTCCACGCCGGACCATCGGCAGAAGCCGTCCGCTTACTGCCACGAGAAAGCCGGGATTTGGCCCATGTGGCCTGTCCCGGCTTTCCGTTGGGCTCTCGACGGCAGCCTGCGGACATTGATGGCCATTGGGGGAACCGCCATAGGCGTGGCAGCTTGGTGCACGGATTTCGCAAACCGGTGATGCACTGAACAGTTTTGCTGACGATACGTAACGGCCCGGTTGGGTCGGTGGCAGGTTGCTGGCTCCACACCCCCGTAAATCGCCGGCCTGCTCCGGTCGTGCGGCATGCTGATTCTCAGCTCGGCTTGAGCAGCACTGCTCGCCGCGCGTCGACGATTCATAACGGGGATGAGTCATGGCTGAGGCAGTGCTGTACACAGACCGTCGGCATGTTCCGGATTGAGAAAAATCCGTAGCCGAGCGTTTCTTGACCGATGGACGACGTGGCCCGGAAGCCGTGCTGTTGGCGACGGCGATCCGGTGGCCCGAAACGGAAGACGTGGCATGAAAGCAGTCGAGAACCCGGTCGCCTCGCCGCGTCCGGACGGGGAGGCGTAACTGTGGCCACCGACAAGCACGATCTCGTCGGAGCGCTCCGGAAGTCGGTCAAGGAGACGGAGCGCCTGCGGAGGCAGAACCAGATGCTCGTCGACAGGGCGAGCGAGCCGCTGGCGATCGTGGGCATGAGCTGCCGGTTCCCGGGCGGGGTGACATCGCCGGAGGAGCTGTGGGACCTGGTGGCCTCCGGCCGTGACGCGATCTCGGAGTTCCCCGACGACCGCGGCTGGGACCTCGACCGGCTGTACCACCCCGACCCGGACCACCCCGGCACCGCCTACACGCGCGAGGGCGGATTCGCCCCCCGGATCGCCGACTTCGACGCCGAGTTCTTCGGCATCACCCCCCGTGAGGCCCTGTCCATGGACCCGCAGCAGCGGGTTCTGCTGGAGGGCGCCTGGGAGGCGTTCGAGAACGCCGGAATCGACCCGACGACGCTGCGCGGCAGCGACACCGGCGTCTTCATCGGCACGATGCACTCGGACTACCAGTACATCGCCGGGATGAGCGACCGGCACGAGGAGATCGAGGGCTACCTCATGATCTCCTCGGCGGCCAGTGTCGCGTCCGGCCGTATCAGCTATACGTTCGGCTTCGAGGGCCCTGCCGTCACCGTGGACACCGCGTGCTCGGCCTCGCTGGTCGCGATCGCCCAGGCGTGCGCGTCCCTCCGGTCCAGGGAATGCTCCCTCGCCGTCACCGGCGGCGTCACGGTGCTCTCCCGGCCGAACATCTTCACCGAGTTCAGCCGTCAGCGCGCGATCTCGGCGGACGGCCGGTGCAAGGCATACAGCGCCGCCGCGGACGGGGTCGGCTGGGCCGAGGGCTCGGGCCTGCTCCTGCTGGAGCGGCTGTCGGACGCGCGCCGCAACGGTCACCGGATCCTGGGCCTGGTGCGCGGCGCGGCGGTGAACCAGGACGGCGCGAGCAACGGGCTCACGGCGCCGAACGGGCCGTCGCAGGAGCGGGTGATCCGCGCGGCCCTGGCCAACGCGGGCCTGCGCCCCACCGACGTGGACGCGGTCGAGGGCCACGGCACCGGCACGAACCTGGGTGACCCGATCGAGGCCGAAGCCCTGCTGGCCACGTACGGCCGCGAGCGCGACGGCGAGCCGCTCTGGCTCGGCTCGGTCAAGTCCAACATCGGACACACGCAGGCCGCCGCCGGAGTGGCCGGTGTGATCAAGATGGTGATGGCCATGCGGAACAGCGTGGTGCCTCCCACACTGCACGTGGACAAGCCGTCGCCGCACGTCAACTGGGAATCGGGCGCCATCCGGCTGCCGACCGAGGCGCACGCGTGGCCGGCCTCCGAGCGCCCCCGCCGGGCCGGTGTGTCCTCGTTCGGTATCAGCGGCACCAACGCCCATGTGATCCTGGAGGAGGCACCCGCCGAGGAACCGGCGGAGGAGGAGGCCGCGGCGGCGCCGTTCCCGGTGCTGCCGGTACCGCTCTCGGCCCGGAGCGAGGCGGCACTGCGGGAGCAGGCCGACCGCCTGCGTGCCCTGCTGATCGCCCGCCCGGAGATCTCCGTCGCGGACATCGCCTACTCGGCCGCGACCGCCCGGGCACACCTGGACCACCGTGCGGTGGTCGTGGCCACCGACCGCGGCACGCTGCTGACCGGGCTGAGTGATCTGTCCTCGGCCGAGGCCGCGGCGAATGTCGTCGAGGGCCGCCCGGTGAGTGGCAAGACGGTGTTCGTCTTCCCGGGTCAGGGTTCGCAGTGGGCCGGAATGGCGGTCGAGTTGCTGGACTCCTCGCCGGTCTTCGCCGAGCACATGGCCGCATGCGCCCAGGCACTCGAACCCTTCGTGGACTGGTCCCTGGACGAAGTACTGCGAACGGCCGAGGACGCCCCCTCACTGGACCGCGTGGACGTCGTCCAACCCGCACTGTGGGCCGTAATGGTCTCACTGGCCGGACTGTGGCGCTCCCTGGGCGTCGAACCCTCCGCCGTCATCGGCCACTCCCAGGGCGAGATCGCCGCCGCATGCGTCGCCGGCGGACTCTCCCTGGAAGACGGCGCCCGCATCGTGGCCCTGCGCAGCCGCCTGGTCCGTGAACGACTCGCGGGACACGGCGGCATGATGTCCATCGCCGCCCCCGCCGAACAGGTGGAGAAACTCCTCACCCCCCACCAGGGACGCATCTCCATCGCCGCCATCAACGGACCCACCGCCACCGTCGTCGCAGGCGAACCCGAAGCCCTGGACAACCTCGCAACACAGTGCGAGAGCGAAGACATCCGCACCCGCCGCATCGCGGTCGACTACGCCTCACACTCCGCCCAAGTGGAGACCATCAAGACCGAACTGCACCAGATCCTCGCACCGGTCACCCCCCACTCGGGCCAGATCCGCTTCTACTCCACCACCGAGAACCGCTTCATCGACACCGCATCCCTGGACGCCGCCTACTGGTACCACAACCTCCGCGCCACCGTCGGCTTCGAACCCGCCGTACGAGCCCTGACCGACAACGGCGCCGGCTGCTTCCTGGAAATCTCCCCCCACCCCGTCCTCACCATGGCCATCGAGGACACCACCCAAGGCCGCACAGCCGTGGTGGGCTCCCTGCGCCGCGACGACGGCGGCCCCCAGCGCTTCATGACCTCCCTGGCCGAAGCACACACCGCAGGCGTCACCATCGACTGGCCCACCCTCCACACCGGAACCGGCGCACACCACATCCCCCTGCCCACCTACCCCTTCCAACACCAGCGCTACTGGGCAACCCCCAGCACACCCACCGGCGACATGACCACCGCCGGCCAAACACCCATCGACCACCCCGTACTCGCCGCCGCCATACCCGTCGGCGACCGCGACGAATGGATCTTCACCGGCCGGATCTCCCAGGACACCCAGCCCTGGACCCGGGACCACGCGGTGCTGGGGACCGTTCTCGTACCGGGGACGGCGCTGGTCGACATGGCCCTGACCGCGGGGCGCGAACTCGGCTGCGCCGCACTGGACGACCTCGTCCTCGAGGCGCCGCTCGTCCTGACCGACACCGACGGCGTCCGGGTCCAGCTCACCGTCGGCCCCGCCGACGCCGACGGCCACCGCGAACTGGCGATCTACAGCCGCGCCGAGGGGGGCGAGGACGAGGCCCCGGAGACGGTCTGTCACGGACGCGGTCGGCTGGTCGCCGACGCGGAGCCCACCGAGCCGTTCCCGGCGCAGTGGCCGCCCGCGGGCGCGGAGTCCGTGGCCGTGGGCACCTTCTACGAGCGGCTGGCGGACATCGGCCTCGACTACGGCCCCCTGTTCCAGGGCGTCCGGGCGGCCTGGCGCCGGGGCGACGAGATCTACACCGAGGTCGCGCTGGACGAAGACACCTCGGCCGGCGGGTTCGGCGTGCACCCGGCGCTGCTCGACGCCGCGCTGCACGGCGCGCTGCTGTCCAAGACGGCCGACTCCCCGGTGGAGCTGCCGTTCTCCTGGTCGGGCGTGCGTATCGGACAGTCCGGTGCCACCGCGGCCCGGGTGCGCATCAGGCCCACCGGCTCCGCCCTGAAGATCGAGGTCTCGGACGACACCGGGGGGCTGATCGCGGCGGTGGACGCCCTGGGGCTGCGCCCGCTCGACCCCGCACGGCTCGACGGCACCCGGGACGCGAAGAACGCGCTGTTCCAGGTGGACTGGACCGAGGTCACCGTCCCGCGGCCGGAGCCCGCGCGGGTGGTGCGGCTCGGCGTCGAGCACGCGGACGTGGGCGCGCTGGGACGCGCCCTGTCTGAAGGGGAGCAGCGGCCGGACCTGGTCGTCGCCGAGGTCGGCGCGTCCGGTTCGGTCTGCGCCGACGTACTGGCTCTGGTGCAGCGGTGGCTGTCCGAGGAGCGGCTCGAGCAGTCCCGGCTGGTCATCGTGACCCGGGGCGGCGTCGCCGTGGGCGACGAGGCGCCCGACACGGCGCAGTCCCCGGTGTGGGGCATGGTGCGCAGCGCGCAGTCGGAGCACCCGGGCCGCTTCGTCCTGGTGGACCTGGACGAGGGTGACGCCCCCGGCTGGGACGCGCTGGCGGCCCTGGACGAGCCGCAGTTCGCCGTGCGTGCGGGCCGGGTGCTCGTGCCCCGGCTGAACCGCGTCGCCGGCGGTACGCCAGACGGGGCCTGGCGGCTGGGCATCAAGCGGAAGGGCTCGCTGGAGGACCTGGCCGTCATGCCCTCGGAGGGCAGCCGTCCGCTGGGCGTCGGCGAGGTGCGGATCGCGGTGCGGGCCGCCGGCCTGAACTTCCGCGACGTGCTGATCGCGCTCGGCATGTACCCGGGCGACGCGCCGCTGGGCAGCGAGGCCGCGGGTGTGGTGCTCGAAGTGGGCTCCGGGGTGACGGATCTGGAGCCGGGCGACCGGGTCTTCGGCCTGGTCACCGACGCGTTCGGACCGGTGGCCATCGCCGACCGCCGGACTGTCGTGCCGATGCCCGAGTGCCTCGGCTTCGCCGAGGCCGCGGCGGTGCCGGTGGTCTATCTGACCGCCTACTACGGACTGGTGGACCTCGCGGGGCTCCGCCCGGGGCAGCGGCTGCTGGTGCACGCCGCCGCCGGTGGCGTCGGCATGGCGGCCGTCCAGCTGGCCGCGCACTTCGGCGCGGAGGTGTTCGCCACCGCGAGCCCGGCCAAGTGGGACGCGGTACGCGCCCTGGGCGTCGCCGGGGAGCGCATCGCGTCCTCGCGCGACCTGGACTTCCGACAGACGTTCATGGCCGCGACCGACGGCTCCGGAATGGACGTGGTGCTGAACTCGCTCGCCCACGAGTTCGTCGACGCCTCCCTGGAACTGCTGCCGCGGGGCGGCCGGTTCATCGAGATGGGCAAGACCGACATCCGCGACCCGGAGGCCGTGGCGAGCACCCACCCTGGCGTCGGGTACCGGTCCTACGACCTCATCGAGGCGGGCCCGGAACGGATCCAGGAGATGCTGACCGAGATCACGGGTCTGTTCGAGCGTGGAGTGCTCCAGCCGTCCCCGATCCGGACCTGGGACGTGCGTCGCGGTCGGGAGGCGTTCCGCTTCCTACGCGAGGGCCGCAACGTCGGCAAGGTCGTACTCACCGTTCCGGCGCCGCTGGACCCGGACGGCACGGTCCTGATCACGGGCGGTACCGGCGGTCTGGGCGCGCTGTTCGCACGGCACCTGACCGAGCGGCACGGCGCGCGCCGGTTGCTGCTGGTCAGCCGTCGGGGCGCGGCGGCCGACGGGGTGGCGGAGCTGGTCGCCGACCTGGAGGCGCGCGGCGCCGAGGTACGGGTCGCGGCCTGCGACGTCGCCGACCGGGAGCAGGTGGCCGGTCTGCTCGCCTCGCTGGACCGGCCGCTGACCGCGGTCGTCCACTCCGCGGGCGTGCTCGACGACGGGGTGATCGAGTCCCTGACGCCGGAACAGTTCGACCGGGTGATGCGGCCCAAGTTCACCGCGGCGTGGAACCTGCACGAGCTGACCGCCGGGATGGACCTGTCGGCGTTCGTCATGTTCTCCTCGGCCGCGGCGCAGCTGGGCAACCCCGGACAGGCGAACTACGCGGCCGCGAACGCCGCCGTCGACGCGCTCGCCCACGTCCGCCGGGCCGCGGGACTGCCCGCCACCTCGCTGGCCTGGGGCCTGTGGGCCGACTCCACCGGCATGACCGGGGAGCTGGGCGAGGCCGACCTCGCCCGGATGCAGCGGACCGGCATCGGTGCGCTCTCCGCCGAACTCGGCCTGGAACTCTTCGACGAGAGCCTCGGCTCGGACGCGACCCTCCTGGTGCCCATACGGCTGGACTTGGCGGCACTGCGTGTCCAGGCCCGGGACGGCATGCTGCCCACCCTGCTGCGCGGTCTGGTCCGCGCGCCCGCCCGGCGGGCGGAGTCGGTGAGCCGGTCGCTGTCGCAACAGCTCGTGGGAGTCTCCGAGTCGGACCGCGAGCAGATCGTTCTGGAGCTGGTGCAGGCGCAGGTCGCGGCCGTCCGCGGCAACGCGTCCGGGGCCGAGATCGAGCCCGAGCGGGCCTTCAAGGAGCTGGGGTTCGACTCGCTGGCCGCGGTGGAGCTGCGCAACCGGCTCAGCCGGACCACCGGCGTGCGGCTGCCCGCCACCCTCGTCTTCGACCATCCCACCCCGATGGAGGTCTCGCTGCTGCTCCTCAAGGAGGTCGGGGGTGTGGAGGCCGAGGAGCAGCGCCCGCCGTACGACGACGAACTGCGCGGTCTTGAGGAGCTGTTGATCAGGGTGGCCGACGACGAAGTCGGGCTGGCCCGGATCGAGCCCCGGCTGCGTTACCTGGGCAACCGGCTGCGGGCCGTGCTCAGCGGCGTCGGCGGTGGGGCGTCCGGCATGGACGTGGAATCGGACGGTGACCTGGACCCGGTTTCCGACGACGAGATGTTTGATCTGATCGACAAGGAGCTCGGGTCAGCATGAGCACGAACACAGACGAGCAGAAGCTCCGCAGCTACCTCAAGAAGGTCACCACGGAGCTGCGTACGGCCAACCGCCGTGTGCGGGAGCTGGAGGACCGCAACAGCGAGCCGCTGGCGATCGTCGGTATGAGCTGCCGGTACCCCGGCGCGTCCTCGCCGGACGAGCTGTGGGAGCTGGTGGCTTCGGGGAAGGACGCGATGTCCTCCTTCCCGACCGATCGCGGCTGGGACCTGGAGCGGCTGCACGGCGCCGACCCGGAACAGCCGGGCACGGTGTCCACCCGCACCGGCGGGTTCGTCGACGGGATCGGTGACTTCGACGCGGAGTTCTTCGGGATCAGCCCGCGCGAGGCGCTGGCGATCGACCCCATGCAGCGGCTGGCGCTGGAGGGCGCCTGGGAGGCGTTCGAGAACGCGGGCATCGACCCGACGTCGCTGCGCGGCAGCGACACCGGCGTCTTCTGCGGGGCGGTCACCTCGGACTACGGCGGTTCGGGGGTGCCCGAGCTGGAGGGCTTCCGGCTCAGCGGAACACAGAGCAGCGTGATCTCCGGCCGGGTCGCCTACAGCCTGGGCCTCGAGGGCCCCGCGGTCACCGTCGACACGGCCTGTTCCTCCTCGCTCGTGGCGATCCATCTGGCCGCGCAGGCGCTGCGGTCCGGGGAGTGCTCGCTGGCCCTGGTGGGCGGTGTGACGGTGATCGCCGGTCCGTTCCTGTTCATCGAGTTCAGCCGGCAACGGGGGCTGGCCCCCGACGGCCGGTGCAAGGCGTACTCCGCCGCCGCGGACGGCACCGGGTTCGCGGACGGCGTCGGTCTGCTCGTCGTCGAGCGGCTCTCCGACGCCCGCCGCAAGGGGCACCGCGTGCTCGCGGTCGTGCGGGGCAGCGCGACCAACCAGGACGGCGCGAGCAACGGGCTGACGGCGCCGAACGGGCCGTCGCAGGAGCGCGTGATCCGGGCGGCCCTGGCCAACGCGGGCCTGAGCCCGGCCGAGATCGACGCGGTCGAGGGCCATGGCACGGGCACCACGCTGGGCGACCCCATCGAGGCGCGGGCGCTGCTCGCGACCTACGGAAGTGAGCGGATCGACGATCCGCTCTTCCTCGGGTCGATCAAGTCGAACATCGGTCACACGTCGGCCGCGGCCGGTGTCGCCGGCGTGATCAAGATGGTGCAGGCCATGCGCCACGGCGAACTGCCGCCGACCCTGCACGTGGACGAGCCCTCCCCGCACGTCGACTGGGCCTCGGGCCAGGTCGAGCTGCTGACCGGGAAGCGCGAGTGGGCCGCGCGCGCCGGGCGGCCGCGCCGGGCCGGCGTCTCGTCGTTCGGCATCAGCGGCACCAACGCACACGTGATCCTGGAAGAGGCGCCCACCGCGGAGGCCGAGCCCGTCGAAGAGACGCGGGAGACGCGGCCGCCGGCCGCCGTCCCGGTGCTGGTGTCCGCGCGTGGCGGGGCCGCGCTGCGGGCGCAGGCGGAGCGGCTGCGGTCGCATCTGGCCGCCCACCCGGACCTGTCCCCGGCGGACGTCGGGTACTCGGCGACGACGACCCGGGCGCTGCTCGAGGAGCGGGCCGTGGTCGCGGCCCCGGACCGGGACACGCTGCTGTCCGGTCTGGCGGCCCTCGCCGCCGGTGAACCCGGCCACCGGGCTCTCGGGGGCAAGACCGCGTTCCTGTTCACCGGCCAGGGCTCACAGCGCGCGGGGATGGGCCTGGAACTCGCCCAGGAGTTCCCGCGGTTCTCGGAAGCGCTGGACGAGGTGTGCGCGGAGCTGGACCCGCTGCTGGGCCGCTCGGTCCGGGAGTTGCTGGCCGCGCGGGACGGCAGCCTGGACTCGACGGAGTTCACACAGGCCGCCCTGTTCGCGGTCGAGGTGGCGCTGTTCCGGCTGGTCGGCTCCCTCGGGCTGCGCCCCGACTACCTCATCGGTCACTCGGTGGGCGAACTGGCCGCGGCGCACGTCTCCGGAGTGCTGTCGCTGCGCGACGCGTGCGCACTGGTGGTGGCGCGCGGCCGGTTGATGGGTGCGCTCCCGGCCGGTGGCGCGATGGTGGCCGTGCAGGCCGACGAGGCCGAGGTGACCGCGTCCCTCGCCGAGTTCCAGGGGCGGTTGGAGATCGCCGCCGTCAACGGCCCGCGCGCCGTCGTGGTGTCCGGCGACGCGGACGCCGCCGAGGAGTGGCTGCCGCGGTGGGAGGGGCGCAAGACCTCCCGGCTGCGGGTGTCGCACGCCTTCCACTCGCCTCGTATGGAGCCCATGCTGGCCGAGTTCGAGGCGGTGGCCCGGGGTCTTCGGTTCGCGGAACCCACCATCCCGATCGTCTCCAACGTGACCGGCCGGCCGGTGTCGGCCGAGCTGACCGACCCCGGCTACTGGGTGCGGCATGTGCGACAGGCCGTGCGGTTCGCCGACGGGGTGACCACCCTGTGGGACCTGGGCGTCCGCCGTTTCCTGGAGCTGGGGCCGGACTCGGTGCTGACCGCGATGGCGCGCCAGTGCCTCGACGAGCGGCTGACGGAGGGCGTGGACGCGGCGCTGCTGCCCGCGCTGCGTGCCGAGCGGGCCGAGACCACGGTCTTCGCCGGTTTCCTCGGCCGGGCGTACACCGCCGGCGCGACGGTGGACTGGCCGGCGTTCTACCGGAACACCGGCGCCCGGACGGTGCCGCTGCCGACGTACGCGTTCCAGCACGAGCGGTACTGGCTGGCCCCCGACACCGGGCGCGCGGACCCCGGCGCGGCCGGACTGGGCGCGGTCGGGCACCCGATCCTGGCCGGTGCGGCGCAGGTGGGCGACCGCGACGAGTGGCTGTTCACCGGCCGGCTGTCCACCGACACCCAGCCGTGGGCCGCCGAGCATCTGCTCCTGGGCACGATCGTGGTGCCCGGCACCGGGCTGGTCGAGCTGGCGCTCGCCGCCGGACAGCGCACCGGGACCCCGGTGCTGGACGAACTCGTACTGGAGGCACCCCTGGTCCTGGAGGACGGGCTCACCGTCCAGGTCCAGGTCACCGTCGGAGAGGCGGCCGAGGACGGCCACCGCGAGGTCGCGGTCTACACCCGCCCGGAGTCCGGCGGGGAAACCGTCTGCCACGCGCGCGGGTCGCTCGCCCCGGACCGGGCTCCGGAGGAGGACTGGCCCGCCCAGTGGCCGCCCGCGGATGCCGAACCCGTGGACGTCGACGAGCTGTACGGCAAGCTGGCCCAGATCGGCTACGACTACGGCCCCGTCTTCCAGGGAGTGCGCTCGGCCTGGCGGGACGGCGACACGTCCTACGCCGAGGTCGAACTGCCCGAGAACGGCGAGGCCGCCGGGTTCGGCATCCACCCCGCGCTGTTCGACGCCGCGCTCCAGAGCGGTGTCACCCTCGTGACCGACGGCGAACGCGGTGCGCACCGGATGCCGTTCAGCTGGACCGGTGTGCGGCTCGACCGCCCCGGCGCCACCCGGCTGCGCGTCCGTTCGATCGCGACCGGAGACACCGCGATCCGGCTGGACGCGGTGGACGAGACAGGTGCTCCGGTCGTGTCGATCGGTTCCCTCACCGTCCGAGCGGTCGAGCAGGCCCGCATCGACGGTGCCCGGCGCGGTTCCCGCAACCCGCTGTACGCACTGGACTGGGCTCCGGTCGCCCCCGACGGGACCGCCGCGGTGCGGGTCGTCGTCCTCGGGGAGGACGGCCACGCCGACCTGGCGGCCCTGGAAAGCGCACTGGCCGAGGGGGTGACCGAGGCACCCGACGTCGTCGTGGCGCCCGTCGGGACCCCGGCCGGCGACCCGGGCGAGGCGGCGCGCGCACTCGTGCCGGACGTCCTCGCACTGCTGCGCCGCTGGCTGGCCGCGCCGCACCTGGGTCAGGCCCGGCTGGTCGTGGCGACCCGCGGCGCGGTCGCGGTGGGGGACGAGACGCCCGACATCGCTCAGGCGTCGGTGCACGGCCTGCTGCGCAGCGCCCAGTCCGAGCACCCGGGACGGTTCGCGCTGGTCGATCTCGGACACGAGGGCGAGCTGCCCGACTGGGGTGCCGTGGTCGGGGTGGACGAGCCGCAACTCGCGGTGCGTCAGGGTCGTTTGCTGGCTCCCCGGCTGGGCCGTGCCACGGTCGGCACCACGCGCGCGGTGGAGCTGGACGGCACCGTTCTGATCACTGGTGGTACCGGTGGCCTGGGTGCGGTGTTCGCACGTCATCTGGTTCAGCGGCACGGCGTGAAGCGCCTGGTGCTGGTCAGCCGGCGCGGCCCGGCGGCCGAGGGGGCCGGTGAGCTGGTGGCCGGCCTGGAGGCACAGGGCGCCGATGTCCGGGTGGCGGCGTGCGATGTGGCCGACCGTGAGCAGCTGGCGGGTGTGCTGGACGCGCTCGACGGCCCGCTGAGCGCCGTGGTGCACGCGGCCGGTGTGCTGGACGACAGCGTGCTGGAGTCGTTGAGCCCGGAGCAGGTGGAACGGGTGATGCGGCCGAAGGTCGACGCCGCCTGGCACCTGCATGAGCTCACGGCGGACAGCGACCTGTCGGCATTCGTGCTGTTCTCCTCCGTGGCGGCGCTGATCGGCAGCCCCGGACAGGCGAACTACGCGGCCGCCAACGCCTCGTTGGACGCGCTCGCACAGGTACGCACAGCGGCGGGACTGCCCGCCACGTCCCTGGCATGGGGCCTGTGGGAGAACACCGCCGGCATGGCGGGCGAGCTGGGCGAAGCGGAACTGGCCCGGCTGGAGCGCCAGGGTGTCGGCGCGCTCTCCGACGACCTGGCTCTGGACCTGTTCGACCAGGCGCTCGGGGCGGACACCGCGCTGCTGGCCCCGGTCGTGCTCGACCTCGCGGTCCTGCGCGACCAGGCGCGCACCGGAACCCTGCCCGCCCTGCTGCGTGGTCTCGTCCGCCTTCCGGCGCACCGCGGCGGTGACGGCTCGCTGGCCCAGCGCCTGGCCTCGGTGGACGCCGAGGACCGTGAGCGGGTGGTGCGGGAGTTCGTGCTGACGCAGGTGGCGGCCGTTCTCGGGCACGCCTCAGCAGCCGCCGTCGATCCGCAACGGTCGTTCAAGGACCTCGGTTTCGACTCGCTCGGCGCGGTCGAGCTGCGCAACCGGCTCACCCAGAGCGGAGGGGTGCGGCTGCCCGCGACGCTCATCTTCGACCACCCCACCCCGGCGGCCGTCGCTCGGCTCCTGCTCACGGAGGTCGGCCAGGTGGCGCAGCCACTCCCGGCCGCCCGGCCCCGGCGGACCGCCCGGGTCGACGAGCCGCTGGCGATCGTGGGCATGAGCTGCCGCTACCCGGGGGGCGTGACGGCGCCCGAGGAGCTGTGGGAGCTGGTGGCCGAGGGGCGTGACGCGATCACCGGACTGCCCACCGACCGCGGTTGGGACCTGGAGCGGCTCTACGACCCGGACCCCGACCACGAGGGCACCATCTACACGCGCGGCGGCGGCTTCCTCCAGCGGCCGGACGGGTTCGACGCCGAGTTCTTCGGCATCAGCCCGCACGAGGCCACCGCGATGGACCCGCAGCAGCGGCTGATCCTGGAAGGCGCCTGGGAGGCGTTCGAGAACGCCGGGATCGATCCGACCTCGTTGCGCGGCAGCGACACCGGGGTCTTCTGCGGCGCGGTCACGACGGACTACGCGGGCATGACCTCCTCGGAGCAGGAGGGTTACCGCCTGACGGGCACCACGACGAGCGTGCTGTCCGGCCGGATCTCCTACACCCTGGGGCTGGAGGGCCCGGCCGTGTCGGTGGACACCGCGTGCTCCTCCTCGCTGGTCGCGCTGCATCTGGCCGCGCGGGCGCTGCGGGACGGCGAGTGCTCGATGGCACTGGCCGGCGGCGTGACCCTGATGGCCGGTCCGTACCTGCTCACCGAGTTCAGCCGGCAGCGGGCGCTGTCGCCCGACGGCCGGTGCAAGGCGTACGCCGCCGCGGCGGACGGCACCGGGTTCTCCGACGGCGTCGGGCTGGTCGTGCTGGAGCGGCTGTCGGAGGCGCGCCGCAAGGGGCACCGCGTACTGGCGGTGCTGCGGGGCAGCGCGGTGAACCAGGACGGCGCGAGCAACGGACTGACGGCGCCGAACGGGCCGTCGCAGGAGCGCGTGATCCGCGCGGCCCTGGCCAACGCGGGCCTGAGCCCCTCCGAGGTGGACGCGGTCGAGGGCCACGGCACCGGCACGACCCTGGGCGACCCGATCGAAGCGCAGGCGCTCCTGGCCACGTACGGCCGCGAGCGCGACGGCGAGCCGCTCTGGCTCGGCTCGATCAAGTCGAACATCGGTCACAGCTCGGCGGCGGCCGGTGTGGCGGGTGTGATCAAGATGGTGCAGGCGATGCTCCACGGCGAACTGCCGCGCACCTTGCACGTGGACGAGCCGTCCCCGCACATCGACTGGCAGGACGGCGGCGTGGAGCTGCTGACGGAGGCCCGACAGTGGCCCGCCTCCGACAGGCCGCGGCGTGCGGGTGTGTCGTCCTTCGGCGTGAGCGGCACCAACGCCCATGTGATCCTGGAGGAGGCACCCGCCGAGGAACCGGCGGAGGAGCAGGTCGCGGCGGCGCCGTTCCCGGTGCTGCCGGTACCGCTCTCGGCCCGGAGCGAGGCGGCACTGCGGGAGCAGGCCGACCGCCTGCGTGCCCTGCTGATCGCCCGCCCGGAGATCTCCGTCGCGGACATCGCCTACTCGGCCGCGACCACCCGGGCACACCTGGACCACCGTGCGGCAGTGGTGGCCCGTGACCGAGAAGGGTTGCTGGCCGGACTGGGTGCGCTGGCGGCGGGTGAGCCGGCCGATGATGTGGTGGTGGGCCGCCCGGTGAGCGGCGAGACGGTGTTCGTCTTCCCGGGTCAGGGTTCGCAGTGGGCCGGAATGGCGGTCGAGTTGCTGGACTCCTCGCCGGTCTTCGCCGAGCACATGGCCGCCTGCGCCCAGGCACTCGAACCCTTCGTGGACTGGTCCCTGGACGAAGTACTGCGAACGGCCGAGGACGCCCCCTCACTGGACCGCGTGGACGTCGTCCAACCCGCACTGTGGGCCGTGATGGTCTCACTGGCCGGACTGTGGCGCTCCCTGGGCGTCGAACCCTCCGCCGTCATCGGCCACTCCCAGGGCGAGATCGCCGCCGCATGCGTCGCCGGCGGACTCTCCCTGGAAGACGGCGCCCGCATCGTGGCCCTGCGCAGCCGCCTGGTCCGTGAACGACTCGCGGGACACGGCGGCATGATGTCCATCGCCGCCCCCGCCGAACAGGTGGAGAAACTCCTCACCCCCCACCAGGGACGCATCTCCATCGCCGCCATCAACGGACCCACCGCCACCGTCGTCGCAGGCGAACCCACCGCCCTGGACAACCTCGCAACACAGTGCGAGAGCGAAGACATCCGCACCCGCCGCATCGCGGTCGACTACGCCTCACACTCCGCCCAAGTGGAGACCATCAAGACCGAACTGCACCAGATCCTCGCACCGGTCACCCCCCACTCGGGCCAGATCCGCTTCTACTCCACCACCGAGAACCGCTTCATCGACACCGCATCCCTGGACGCCGCCTACTGGTACCACAACCTCCGCGCCACCGTCGGCTTCGAACCCGCCGTACGAGCCCTGACCGACAACGGCGCCGGCTGCTTCCTGGAAATGTCCCCCCACCCCGTCCTCACCATGGCCATCGAGGACACCACCCAAGGCCGCACAGCCGTGGTGGGCTCCCTGCGCCGCGACGACGGCGGCCCCCAGCGCTTCATGACCTCCCTGGCCGAAGCACACACCGCAGGCGTCACCATCGACTGGCCCGCCCTCCACACCGGAACCGGCGCACACCACATCCCCCTGCCCACCTACCCCTTCCAACACCAGCGCTACTGGGCAACCCCCAGCACACCCACCGGCGACATGACCACCGCCGGCCAAACACCCATCGACCACCCCGTACTCGCCGCCGCCATACCCGTCGGCGACCGCGACGAATGGATCTTCACCGGCCGGATCTCCCAGGACACCCAGCCCTGGACCCGGGACCACATCGTGTTCGGCATGGTGCTGGTGCCCGGTGCGGCGCTGGTCGAGCTGGCGCTGACCGCCGGACGCGAGGTCGGCTGCCCGGTCGTCGACGAGCTGGTGATCGAGTCCCCGCTCCTGCTGGACGAGGACACGGCGGTGCGAGTGCAGGTAACCGTCGGACCGGCCGACGCCGACGGCCGGCGCGAGGTCGCCGTCTTCACCGGACCGGAGAGCGGCGACGAGCCCGGCGAGGCCACCTGCCACGCGCGCGGCCGACTGGCCCCGGACAGCGAACCGCTGACGCCCTTCCCGGCCCAGTGGCCGCCCGTGGGTGCCGAGCCGATCGACGTGGCCGAGCTGTACCGACGGGTGAACAAGCACGCACATCTGACCGACGCCGGGTTCGACTACGGCCCCGCGTTCCGGGGCGTTCGGTCGGCCTGGCAGGTCGGGGACGACGTCTGCACCGAGCTGGAGCTGCCCGAGGTCGCCGGCTCCGAGCGGGGCTTCGCCGTCCACCCGGCGCTGCTCGACTCGGCGCTGCACGGGGGCCTCGGCCTGCTGTACCGGCCCGGGTCCCCGGGCGGACTGCCGTTCTCCTGGTCGGGCGTCCGGCTGGACCGAACCGGCGGCACCCGGCTGCGGGTGCGGATCGGTCTGGCGGACGAGACCGCGCTGCGAATGGAGATCGCCGGGGAGGACGGCACGGCGATCGCGCGCGTGGCCCGGATGGACGTCCGCCCGGTGGAACAGTCACGGCTCGAGGCCGCACGGCGGAGCGGCCGGCGCTCCCTCCACCAGGTCGGCTGGGTGGACGTGCCGGCCGGAACCGTGGGGTCCGCGGACGTGTCCGTGCTCGGTGAGGTGCAGGTGCCGGGTGACCGGTACGCCGACCTGGCGGACCTGGAGAAGGCGATCGCCGCGGGCGCACCGGCGCCGCAGGTCGTCGTCACCACCGTCGGAACCGCCGCCGGGGCGGACCCGGCCGCGAGCGCGCGGGCGACGGCCCTGGAAGCTCTGACGCTGGTCCAGCGCTGGCTGGACAGCGCCTCGCTGAGCGAGACGCTGCTGATGGTGGTGACGAACAAGGCGGTCGCGGTCGCGGGCGACGAGACACCGGACCTCACGCAGGCACCGGTGTGGGGGCTGCTGCGCAGCGCCCAGTCCGAGCACCCGGGACGGTTCGCGCTCGTCGACTACGACGGCAGCGGACTGCCCGACTTCGGCGCCGTGCTCGGCGTGGACGAGCCGCAACTCGCGGTGCGTCAGGGTCGTTTGCTGGCTCCCCGGCTGGGCCGTGCCACGGTCGGCACCACGCGCGCGGTGGAGCTGGACGGCACCGTTCTGATCACTGGTGGTACCGGTGGCCTGGGTGCGGTGTTCGCACGTCATCTGGTTCAGCGGCACGGCGTGAAGCGCCTGGTGCTGGTCAGCCGACGTGGCCCGGCGGCCGAGGGGGCCGGTGAGCTGGTGGCCGGCCTGGAGGCACAGGGCGCCGATGTCCGGGTGGCGGCGTGCGATGTGGCCGACCGTGAGCAGCTGGCGGGTGTGCTGGACGCGCTCGACGGCCCGCTGAGCGCCGTGGTGCACGCGGCCGGTGTGCTGGACGACGGCGTGCTGGAGTCGTTGAGCCCGGAGCAGGTGGAACGGGTGATGCGGCCGAAGGTCGACGCCGCCTGGCATCTGCATGAGCTCACGGCGGACAGCGACCTGTCGGCATTCGTGCTGTTCTCCTCCGTGGCGGCGCTGATCGGCAGCCCCGGACAGGCAAACTACGCGGCCGCCAACGCCTCGTTGGACGCGCTCGCACAGGTACGCACAGCGGCGGGACTGCCCGCCACGTCCCTGGCATGGGGCCTGTGGGAGAACACCGCCGGCATGGCGGGCGAGCTGGGCGAAGCGGAACTGGCCCGGCTGGGGCAGATGGGCGCGGTGCCGCTGTCCGACCAGGAGGGTCTGGCGCTGTTCGACCAGGCGCTCGGGGCGGACACCGCACTGCTGGCTCCCGTACGGCTCAACCCCGGTGCCCTGCGCGTCCAGGCACAGGCCGGGCTGCTGCCCGCACTGCTGCGTGGTCTGGTCAGGGCACCGGCCCGGCCCGCGGAGCCGACGGGTGGGTCGCTCGCGCAGCGGCTGGCGGAGGCGGATGAGGCGGACCGCGAGAAGGTCGTGCTGGAGCTGGTCCTGACGCAGGTGGCAGCTGTCCTCGGACACGACTCCGCCGCCGCGATCGATGCCGAACGGCCGTTCAGGCAGCTCGGGTTCGACTCGCTCGGCGCCGTCGGGCTGCGCAACCGGCTCACCCAGACCACCGGCTTGCAGCTGCCCGCGACGCTCATCTTCGACCATCCGACTCCGGCGGCCGTCACCCGGCTGCTGCTCACGGAGCTGGGCGGTGGCAGCGCGGTGGGCGACGACGCGACGCCATCCATCGACGGGGAGCTGACGAAGCTCGAAGACCTGCTCGCCGCGACCGCCGCGGAGGAGAAGCAGCGCGTGGCCGGGCGGCTGCGCGCGATGGCCGCCGCGCTCATGGACGGCGGGCAGGGCACGAGCGGGCTGATCGAGGCCGCCTCGACCATGGACGAGGTCTTCCAGCTGCTCGACGGCGAGTTCGGTGAGGCATGACACGAGACGGGGCCCGGGTTCGCGGACGGGGTGGCGATGACGCCGCGCGCCCAGGGCCTGTTCTGAGGGGCGCCACCCCCTGACGGTCACCGGGGCCCGCCGGTCACCACGTTCGAATCCGACGACAACGCTTGAGCTTTCTGACGGGGAAAGGTCTGAACTGATGCACGTGAACCAGGTCGAGCGGGGGCAGGATGCCCCGGTCGGGGGCGCCGTCGCCGTCGTCGGGATGGGGTGCCGGGTTCCCGGGGCGGACCATCTCCGGGGCTTCTGGAAGCTGTTGCGCGACGGCGAGGACGCCATCGCCGAGGCGCCCGCCGACCGGTGGTACGACGTCGAGGATCTCGCGCCGTACCGCCGGGGTGGATTCGTCGAGCGGGTGGCCGACTTCGACGCCGCCTTCTTCGGCATATCCCCGCGCGAGGCCGCGGCGATGGACCCCCGCCAGCGCCTCGCGCTGGAGCTGAGCTGGGAGGCCCTGGAAGACGCCCGTACCGCACCGGAGTCCCTGCGCGGGACCTCCACCGCGGTCTTCCTCGGCGCCACCGGCGACGACTACGCCTCGCTCGTCCCCCGGCACGGCCTGGACGCGGTCTCGCACCACTCCCTCGCCGGGCTGAGCCGGGGCCTGATCTCCAACCGGATCTCCCACCAACTGGGGTTCCACGGACCGAGCATGACGGTGGACACCGCCCAGTCCTCCTCGCTCGTCGCCGTCCACATGGCGTGCCAGAGCCTCCTGTCGGGCGCGACCGGGCTGGCTCTGGCGGGCGGGGTGCATCTGAACCTGGTGCCGGACAGCACCCTCGCGCTGGCGCGGGCCGGCGCCCTGTCCCCGGACTGCCGCAGCTACACCTTCGACGCGCGCGCCAATGGCTTCGTGCGGGGCGAGGGCGCGGGCATGGTCGTCCTCAAGCGCCTGGAGGACGCCGTCGCCGACGGCGACCGCGTCTACTGCGTACTGCTGGGCGGCGCGGTGAACCACGACGGTGACGGGCAGGCGCTGACCGTCCCCGACAGCCTCGCGCAGCAGGCCCTGCTCCGCGAGGCCCACGTCCGGGCTGGGGTGACGCCGGAGCAGGTGGGATACGTCGAACTGCACGGCACCGGCACCCGGGCCGGTGATCCGGTGGAGGCCGGGGCCCTCGGCTCCGTCTTCGCCGCGGCCCGGCCGAGTGACGATCCGCTGCTCGTCGGCTCGGTGAAGACCAACATCGGTCACCTCGACGCGGCTTCGGGCGTCGTGGGACTGATCAAGGTCGGCCTGTCGATGCGGCACGGCGTCCTCCCGGCGAGCCTCAACTACGCCGAGCCACACCCCGCCATCCCCATGGACACCTGGCGGCTGCGGGTCAACACGGCCGGGCGCGCGTGGGCCGGTGACGACCGGGTCGCCGGGGTCAGTTCGTTCGGCGTCGGCGGCACCAACTGCCATCTGGTGGTCGGCGCCCCACCCGTGGCCACCGTGCCGGAGCCGGACTCCGCTCAGGACGCCACCGGCCCGGACGAAGTGGTTCCGGTGGTGGTCTCCGGCAAGTCGACGGCCGCCCTGCGCGCCCAGGCCGGCCGGCTGCGGGAGTGGGTGGCGAACGACGACGCCCTGCGCCCGTCGGACGTCGGCTTCTCCACCGTGACGACCCGCTCGGCGCTCAAGCACCGCGGCGTCGTCCTCGCCGCCGACCGCGCCGAACTGCTCGCCGGTCTCTCGGCGTTGTCCTCGGGTGAGCCCGCGGCGCACGTCGCCGAGGGCTCGGCCGCGACCCCCGCGGGCGTGGTGTGGGTCTTCCCCGGCCAGGGGTCCCAATGGGCCGGCATGGCACGCGGCCTGTGGGATTCCTCCCCGGTCTTCGCCGCCCGCATGACGGAGTGCGAGCAGGTGCTGAGCGGCCTGGTGGACTGGTCGCTCCGGGAGGTGCTGGCGGACGAGGCGGCGCTGGAGCGCGTGGACGTGGTGCAGCCCGCACTGTTCGCCGTGATGGTCTCGCTGGCCGAGGTGTGGCGTTCGGCGGGCGTCCTGCCGGACGCCGTCGTCGGACACTCCCAGGGCGAGATCGCCGCCGCCTGCGCGGCGGGCATCATCTCGCTGGCCCACGGGCTGCGGCTCTCGGTGGGGCGCAGCCTGGCCATCGACGCCGGTCTCTCCGGCAAGGGCGCACTGGCCTCGCTCGCCATGCCCGCCGCCGACGTGGACCAGGACAGGGTGTCGATCGCGGCCGTCAACGGCCCGAACGCGGTGGTCGTCTCGGGCGACGTGGCGGCGGTGCACACCGTCGTCGCCGACTGCCAGGCACGCGGCATCCGCGCGAAGGTCCTCCCCGTCGACTACGCCTCCCACTCGCCGCATGTGGAGGCCATCCGGGACGAGGTGCTGCGCGCCGCCGAGGGCATCGAGACGACCGACACCGGTGTCGCGTTCTACTCCACGGTCACCGGTGGCCCGATCGACGTGGCGACCATGGACGCCGAGTACTGGTACCGCAACCTTCGCCAGGAGGTGCGGTTCTCGGAGACCATCGAGCGGCTGGCCGAAGCGGGCCACGGGGTGTTCATCGAAATCAGCCCGCATCCGGTGGTGACCATGGCCATCTCGGACACCGTGGCGGACGCGGTGGTCCAAGGGACGCTGCGCCGTCGGGAGGACGAGGCGCGGCGGCTGCTGCTGTCCATGGCCGAGCTGTACGCCAAGGGCGTCGAGGTGGACTGGGCTCACCTCTTCACCGGCGCGCGCCGCGTGGAGCTGCCCACCTACGCCTTCCAGCGCCAGCCGTACTGGGTCACCGGTCAGGGGGCCCTGCCGCAGGGACTGCCCTCGCCGGGAAACCCCGGGGCCGCCGACGGCGGACCGGCCACGCCGGTGACCGGCGCGGCCGACGCCCCGCCGACCGACGACAGCGGTCGGGCCGTGCCGGGCGACAAGGAGCTGTGGACGCTGGTCCGCTCGCAGGCGGCGGCCGTGCTGGGGCTGAGCGACCCCCGGGCGGTCGAGGCGGACGTCACGTTCAAGGAGCTGGGCTTCGACTCGGTGACCGCCGTGGAGCTGCGGGACCGGCTGAACCCGGCGACCGGCCTGCGGCTGCCGTCCTCGCTGCTGTTCGACCACCCCACTCCCACGCTGCTCGTGGGGCACCTGCGCGACCGGCTCTCCGGTCCGGACGAGGACCAGCGCCCGCAGGACGCCGCCGCGGCAGCCGTCACGGACGACCCGGTGGTGATCGTCGGTATGAGTTGCCGGCTGCCCGGCGGTGTCTCCTCCCCGGAGGACCTGTGGCGGCTGGTCTCCGAAGGCGCCGACGCGATCTCCGGGTTCCCCGAGGACCGGGGCTGGCGGCTGGACCCCCGTACGGACTTTCCGCGCAAGGGCGGCTTCCTGGCCGACGCCGGGGACTTCGACGCGGCCTTCTTCCGCATCAGCCCGCGTGAGGCGCTGGCGATGGACCCGCAGCAGCGACTGGTGCTGGAAGCGGTGTGGGAGGCCCTGGAGCACGCCGGTCAGGACCCCACGGCGCTGCGCCGCAGCCGGACGGGCGTCTTCATGGGCGCCATGGCCCAGGACTATCTGCCGCAGCTGAACGACGTGCCCGGCGACCTCGGCGGCCACGCCCTGACGGGGAGCGCGACCAGTGTGGTCTCCGGACGGGTCGCCTACACCCTGGGCCTGGAGGGCCCGGCGGTCTCGGTGGACACCGCGTGCTCCTCGTCGCTGGTGGCGCTGCACCTCGCCGCGCAGTCGCTGCGTGCGGGTGACTGCTCCCTGGCGCTGGCGGGCGGTGTCACGGTGATGTCGACACCGGGCATGTTCGTGGAGTTCGCGCGGCAGGGCGGGCTGTCGCCAGACGGCCGCTGCAAGGCGTTCTCCGACGCCGCCGACGGCACCGGCTGGTCCGAGGGCGTGGGCGTGCTGGTGCTGGAGCGGCTGTCGGACGCCCGGCGCAACGGCCGCCGGGTGCTGGCCGAGCTGCGCGGCAGTGCGATCAACCAGGACGGTGAGAGCAACGGGCTCACCGCCCCCAACGGCCCCTCGCAGCAACGGGTGATCCGGCAGGCGCTGGCGAGCGCCGGGCTGGCCCCGTCGGACGTCGACGCGGTCGAGGCGCATGGCACCGGCACCGCGCTGGGCGACCCGATCGAGGCCCAGGCATTGCTGGCGACCTACGGCCAGGAGCGGGCCGAGCCCCTGTGGCTGGGCTCGGTGAAGTCCAACATCGGGCACACCCAGGCCGCCGCGGGCGCCGCCGGCATCATCAAGATGATCATGGCCATGCGTCATGGCGTGCTGCCGCGCACGCTGCACATCGAGGAGCCGTCCCGGCACATCGACTGGTCCTCGGGAGCGGTGGAACTGCTCACCGAGGAGCGGACCTGGCCGGAGTCCGGGCGGCCTCGGCGGGCGGCTGTCTCCTCGTTCGGGATCAGCGGCACCAACGCCCACGTCGTCATCGAGCAGGGCGATGTCGTTCCGGCCCCGGACAGCGGCGACGAGCAGGAGCCGGCCGGCGTGCTGCCCTGGCTGCTGTCCGCACGCGGCTCCCGGACCCTGACCGGCCAGGCGGAGCGGCTGCTGACGGCGGCGTCCGCCGAACCCGCGCCCTCCGTGGCCGGGGTGGCGCTGTCCCTGGCCACGCGGCGAACCCACTTCGACACCCGTGCGGTGGTCCTGGGCGCCGGGCGGGCCGAACTGCTGGCCGGCCTGGAGGCGCTGGCCAAGGGCGAGCGGGCGGCAGGCGTGATCACCGGAAGTGGCGGGCCCCTGGCCTCGGCCGTCGGCGTGCTGTTCTCCGGACAGGGCAGCCAGCGGCTGGGCATGAGCGGTGAACTCGTCGGCACGTTCCCCGTGTTCGCCCAGGCGTGGCAGGAGGTCTGCGCCGCACTCGACCCCGTGCTGGAGCACCGGATCGACGAGGTGGTGACGGCCGAGAAGGGCTCCGAGGCGGCGTCGCTGCTGGACGAGACGGGGATGACACAGCCGGCGCTCTTCGCGTTCGAGGTGGCCGCGTTCCGGCTGCTGGAATCGCTGGGGATCACCCCCGCGGTGCTGGTGGGGCACTCGATCGGTGAACTGGCCGCCGCCCATGTGGCCGGTGTGTTCTCGCTCGCCGACGCCGCCCGGCTGGTGGCCGCCCGGGGCAGGCTGATGCAGGCCCTGCCCAGGGGCGGGGCGATGGTGGCCCTCCAGGCCGCCGAGGACGAGGTCCGCGACGCGCTCGACGGCCAGGACGGACCGGTGTCGATCGCCGCCGTCAACGGCCCCCTGTCCACCGTCGTCTCGGGGAACGAGGACGCGGTCGTCGCGATCGAGTCGCTCTTCGCCTCGCAGGGCCGCAAGACGACCCGGCTGCGAGTCTCGCACGCCTTCCACTCGCCCTTGATGGAGCCCATGCTGGCGGAGTTCGCCGAGGTCGCCCGGTCGGTGACCTACGCGCCGCCGCGCCTCCCGGTCGTCTCGAACGTCACCGGCGGTGTTGCGGAGGACGGCGAGCTGGAGCGGCCCGAGTACTGGGTGCGGCATGTGCGGGACACCGTCCGGTTCGCCGACGGCATCCACGCCGCGGTCGGGGCCGGTGCAGAGGTGCTGGTGGAGGTCGGCCCGGACGGGGTGCTGTCCGCCATGGCGCAGGAGAGCCTGGCCGAGACCGCACCGCAGGTGAAGGCCGTCCCCCTGGTGCGCAAGGACCGCTCCGAGGCCCGGTCGGTCGTGGAGGCGCTGGCCCGCCTCCACGTCGAGGGGACACCAGTCGACTGGCGTGCCTGCCTCGGCGCGCTCGGGGTCACCGCGGGCCACGCCGAGCTGCCCGGCTACGCCTTCGACCGGCAGCGGTACTGGGCGGAGCGTCCGGCCGCGGTGGGCGATGCCGCCGGTGCGATCGCCCCCGTCGAGCACCCGTTCCTCATGGCGTCCACCGACCTCGCGGTCGGCGATCAGATCGTCCTCACCGGTCAGCTCTCCCTGGCCGACGCACCGTGGCTGGCCGACCACGCCATCTTCGGCACCACGGTCCTCCCCGGCACGGCCTTCGTCGAGATGGCGCTCCGTGCCGCGGACCCGGACGGCCAACTCGGCGGCGCGGGCGGGGGCGTGGAGGAACTCACCCTCCAGGCACCCCTGATCCTCGGTGCGGACCCGGTGCGCCTCCAGATCGTCCTCGGCGGGCCCGAGGAATCCGGACGGCGCGAGATCGGGATCTACTCACGGGCCGCGTCCGGCCCGGCCCGCGCCTGGACCCGGCACGCGACCGGCTACCTGTCCGCGGCGGCACCGGCCCCGCGGGACGCCCGTCCGCAGGTGTGGCCCCCGCAGGACGCCGCCGAGGTCGAACTCGCGGACTTCTACCCGGAGCTGACCGGACGGGGTTACGACTACGGACCGGCCTTCCAGGGGCTGGCTGCCCTGTGGGCCACGGACGAGGAGGTCTACGGCGAGATCCAGCTCCCCGCGGACGTCCCGTACGCCACCGGCGGGTTCGGCGTCCACCCCGCGGCGTTCGACGCCGCGCTGCACCCGATGCTGTCGTTCTTCGCGGAGTCCGAGGACGCGGGCGCGGCGGCCCTGCTGCCCTACGCCTGGTCGGGGGTGTCGCTGCACAGCCACGCCGGTACCCGGCTGCGGGTGCGGATCGCGCGGAAGGGCCCGCGCGAGGTGTCACTCACGCTCACGGGCGAGGACGGGCAGCCGGTGCTCTCCGTCGACTCCCTCGCCCTCATGCCCGCCTCCGCGGAGCAGTTGACCGGTGGGGCCGGGGAGAGCGGCCTGTTCACCGTGGCGTGGACGGCCCGGCCCGAGGCGGCCGACGCCGCGCACCCCGCCAACGCGGAGTTCGTGTACGTCGAGCCGGAGGCGGACGAGAACGTTCCGGCGGCGGCCCGGCGGCACGCACAGGAGGTGCTCGCCCGCGTCCAGGAGAGGCTGCTCGAGGAGACCGCCGCGGACGGGCCGCTGGTGTTCGTCACCCGGCGGGCGGTGGCGGTGACCGGCGAAGAGACACCCGACCCGGCGGGCGCGGCGGTCTGGGGTCTGGTGCGCGCGGTCATGGCCGAGCATCCCGGCCGGTTCGCACTCGTCGACGCCGACGGCACCGAGGAGTCCTGGGCCGCGCTCAAGTCACTGGACGTCTCCGGCGAACCGCAGCTCGCCGTCCGCAGCGGCACCGTCCACGTCCCGCGCCTGGTGGCGGCGGAGGCGACGACGGTGGAGCGGCCGGAGTGGGACCCGCGGGGCACCGTGCTGCTCACCGGCGCCACCGGTGCCCTCGGTGAGCTGGTCGCCCGGCACCTCGTCACCGAGTACGGGGCGCGGAACCTGCTGCTGCTCAGCCGGCGCAGCCCGCAGACCCCGGGCGCGGCCGAGCTGGCGGAGGAACTGACCGCGCTCGGAGCCGATGTCACACAAGTGTCCTGCGACGTCTCCGACCGTGCGGCACTCGCCGAGCAGCTGGCACGCATCCCCCGGACGGCCCCGCTGACCGCGGTCGTCCACCTGGCGGGCGTGCTGGACGACGCGGCCTCGGAGTCCATGACGCCGGAACATCTGGACCGGGTGTTCGGTCCGAAGGCTGACGCCGCGTGGCATCTGCACGAGCTGACGCGGGAGACGGGGCTGTCCTCGTTCATCCTCTACTCCTCGATCGTCGGGACGCTGGGCAACGCGGGGCAGGCCAACTACGCCGCGGCCAACGCCTTCCTGGACGCCCTGGCGGCCGGGCGCAAGGCCGCCGGACTGCCCGCGCACTCACTGGCGTGGGGCCCGTGGCAGGTGGGTATGGCGGGCAAGCTCGCCGAGGCCGACCTGCGCCGCTTCCGGCGCAACGGGATGGTGCCGCTGTCCGCGGAGCAGGGCGTGGAACTGTTCGACGCGGCGCTCACCCGGCAGGCGGCGTCGACCGTTCCCGTCGTGCTGGACCGGGCGGCCCTGCGGCAGCAGGACAGCGTGCCGGTGCTGCTGCGCGGCATGGTCGAGCCGCGGCCCGAGCGCGTCGAGGAGAGCGCCGAGCCCCCGGTCCTCAAGCGGCTGGCGGGGCTGTCGCGGGAGGAGCAGGTGGACGAACTCCGGGCCCTGCTGCTGTCCACCGCGGCGGTAGTGCTGGGCTACCCCGACGCCGACGACATCGACGCCGATATGACCTTCCAGGAGATCGGCTTCGACTCGCTGAGCGGTGTGGAGTTCCGCAACCAGGTCAGGCAGGACACCGGGATCCAGATCCCGCCGACCGTCATCTTCAACTACCCGACCCCGGCGGCCCTGGCCGAACGCCTGTGGGAGCTGCTGTTCACGCAGGACACCCCGGACACGGAGGAGCGGGACGACGAGGACACAGCCGCGGACGAGGTCGAAGAGGAGTTCGACTCGATGGATGTCGCGGACCTGATCGAGCGAGCTCTCGCCGAGTGAGGACAAGGACGATGAAGACTGAGGACCTGAAGACCGTTCGCCGGTTCGTCAAGGAGCATCTGGCCGGCGACACCGAGCAGATGGACACGCTGGCGGACAAGCCGCACCAGGTGTACGACGCGTTCCGCGAGACGGGGCTCGCCAACTGGTGGCTGCCCGAGGAACTCGGCGGTCGCGGGATGTCCCTGGAGGACAGCGTCGAGGTCGTGAACGAGATCTCCTACGGGGACGCCGGGGTGGCCTTCACGCTGTTCATCTCGGTCCTGACCACCAGCATGGTCCAGCTCTACGGATCGGACGTGCTGAAGGCCCGTTACCTGGAGCCGATGGCCGCCCGCGGCTCGTTCTGCGCCACGCTGGGGAGCGAGCGGAACGCCGGCAGCGAACTGGACAAGATCGAGACGGTCGTCTCCCGGGACGGGGACGAACTCGTCATCACCGGTGACAAGTTCCTCTCCACCAACACCGACTTCGCGGACTTCATCGTGGTCGTGGCCCGGGACGCGGACAACCCCGAGGAGCACCACGCGATCCTCGTACCCCGGGACACCCCGGGCATCGAGATCGTCAAGCGGTGGGACGTGATCGGCCTGAGGGCCTCGCACACCTACCAGGTGCGGCTGGACGACTGCCGCGTACCGCAGGCCAACCGGCTGGCGGGCTCGGGGCTGCGGCTGCTGGAGATCGGCCTCAACGCGAGCCGCATCCTCATCGCCACGACGGCGGTCGGCATCGCCCGGCGCATCCGCGACCACTGCATGACCTACGCCAAGACGAAGCCGTTCCGCGGCGGCACGCTCCTTCAGAGCCCGGTCTTCGCGCAGAAGCTGGGGCAGATGGAGATGCTGATCGACGTCATGAAGGGCCACTGTCTCCGCGCGGCCCGCGACTACGACACGGTCATGTCGAACCCGGAGGCACCGGCGGTCTTCGCCCGGCAGGGCACGCTCAAGACGGCCCTGACCGCGAAGATGTTCTGCGGCCAGGCGGCCTGGGACGTGGCCTCCGTCGGATCGGAGATGTTCGGCGGACTGGGCTACACCAACGATCACCCCATCGGAAAGCTCGTCCGGGACGTGCGCTACGTCTCGATCGTCGAAGGCGGCGACGACGTGATGCGCGACCTGCTCTTCAGCCGCTACGTCATCCCCGTGCCGCGACGCTCGTAGCGCACGCGCGCCGCGCGGGCCGGTCAGCACCTCCGGGGCGCGCCAGCCGGAACGACGAGGGGTCCGACCCGAAACCGTCGGGCCCCTTCTGACCTTCACGTTTGCTGGATCAGCGACGTGGTGGGCCCAGGCGCCCTGGGGACACCGCGCCATCCATGCTGGTGTGAGGGCGTCCCGATCACCTACGGTCCTGCACACGGGCCGGACGACCGCGACCACCGAGGCACGGGTCACCGGCGCCGCCGACGGCATGTGGTACGCACACGCCAGCACCACCTGCGCGATCATCGGCGGCCCCCCGAGCGGCTGACACCAGCGGGACGGAGCGAACGCCATGCCCAGGACGACCGTGGTCAACCTCAAGGGCCACCGCGACGACCCGGCCTACGCGGATGTGGTCTACGTCGGCCGGGCCATGCACCGCGGCGGCTGGCACCTCGACGCCTCCCCGCTCGCCAGCCCGTACCGCCCCGGCCCGGACGGCACCCGCGAGGAGGTCCTCGAGAAGTACCGCGCCCACCTCCTCGCCCGCCCCGGCCTCCTCGCCCTCCTCCCCGCCCTCCGCGGCCGCCGCCTGGGCTGCTGGTGCGCCCCGCTGCCGTGCCACGCGGAGATCATCGCGGAACTGGCTGACCAGGGCTGATCCCCCGGCACCTCCGCCTTCCGGGAAGCCATGACCGGCCCACTCCGGCCGAAATCCGGCATTCTGTTTGGTAGGGGTCCAGGCCGCAGCATGCCGACGGCTGCGGCCCTGGCGAGCGAGGGAAACATGTTCCAGTTGAGCGCGCCCATCGTGATCACGTTCGTGATCTATGTGGCTGCCATGATCGGCGTGGGTGTCTGGGCCTACACCCGCACCCACACCTTCGCCGACTTCGCCCTGGGCGGCCGTCGGCTCAGCGCGCTGGTCGCCGCCCTCTCCGCAGGGGCCAGTGACATGTCCGGCTGGCTGTTCCTGGCGCTCCCCGGAGCCGTGTACGCGGCCGGGCTCGGCGCCAGCTGGATCGCCATCGGTCTGGCGATCGGCACCTACCTCAACTGGCTCTTCGTCGCGCCCCGGCTGCGCACCTACACCGAGCGCGCCGGTAACGCCGTGAGCCTGTCGGCCTACCTGGAGGAGCGGTTCGAGGACCGCACCCGGCTGCTCCGGATCGTCTCGGCGGCCGTCACCATCGTGTTCTTCACCGTCTACATCGCCAGTGGTCTGGTGGCCGGGGGGTTGCTGTTCGAGCAGGTCTTCAACGTCAACTTCGCGCTCGCGGTGACCCTGACCGCCCTGGTGATCATGGTCTACTCGTGCCTCGGTGGTTTTCTCGCCGTGAGCCTGACCCACGTGGTGCAGGCCACGCTGATGTTCCTGGCGCTGGTTGTGCTCCCTGTGGTCGGTATCGCGGCGCTCGGGGGCTTCGGAGCGCTGGACGACGCCCTCAGGCACAAGACACCGAGCCTGGTCGACATGGGGGCAAAGGCCGGCTTCGCCGGCGGCCACTGGTCGGCAGGCGGGGCGCTCAGTGCCGTCTCCGTCATCTCGCTGCTCGCCTGGGGCCTGGGGTACTTCGGTCAGCCGCACATCCTGGCCCGCTTCATGGGTATCCGCAGCACCCGTGCCATTCCCGCGGCCCGGCGTATCGGAACAGGCTGGGTGCTTGTGGTGCTCGCGGGCGCCACGCTCGTCGGCCTGGTGGGAATCGGGCGGCTCCGCACACCGCTCGACAACCCGGAGACGGTGTTCATCGCGCTGAGCGAGACCCTGTTCAGTCCCTGGATCGCCGGGGCGATGCTGATCGCCATCCTGGCCGCGATCATGTCGACCGCGGACAGCCAGCTCATGGTGTCGTCCGTCGCCCTCACGGAGGACTTCTACCACGCGTTCCTCAGCCGACGGGCCGCGGACAAGGTGCTGGTGACGGTCGGCCGCTGCACCGTCGTGCTGGTGATCCTGGTCGCCTATGTGATCGCGCTCAAGGGCGGCGGGTTGCTGAACATCGTCGGCTATGCCTGGGCGGGCTTCGGAGCCGCCTTCGGGCCGGTCGTCCTCCTCTCCCTGTACTGGCCACGTATGACCTGGGCGGGAGCCATGGCCGGCATCGTTTCGGGCGCGGCCACGGTGCTTCTCTGGAAGAAGATCAATCCGCTGCTCGGCCCGCTTCAGTCGGGCATCTACGAGATGGTCCCGGGCGTGCTGGTCGCCACGGCCGCCGCGCTGATCTTCGGCAGATTCGTCGGCCGGGCACCGGAAACCGCCTTCTGGCGCCTGCCGGGAGGCGGGGTGAGCCAGCTGATGCTCGAGCCGTTTCTCGCCCACGCACCGGTCGGTGTGGCCATCCTGGACACGGATCTGCGCTACGTCTGGGTGAACAACGCACTGGGGCGACTGATCCCCCTCGAGCGACGGCTGGGGCGGCAGGTGAAGGAAGTGCTGCCGAGACTGGAAGCGGAGGCGTTCGAGGAGAAGATGCAGACGGTCCTGCGCACCGGGACTCCGGTGATGGACCACGAGTTCCGCGGCCCCAGTTACGCCGACCCCAACCGGGAGCGCGCCTACTCGGCCTCCTTCTTCGGTATGGAAGACCGCCACGGTCGGCACGTGGGCATCTGGTACATGGTCATCGACGTGACCGAGCGCTGGCGGGCCCAGGAACGCCTGGCCCTGCTGAACAACGCCGGTGCCCGTATCGGCAGCACGCTGGATGTGACGCTGACCGCGCAGGAACTGGCCGACGACGCCGTTCCGTCCCTCGCCGACTTCGTCGCCGTCGACCTGTTGGACTCGGTCATCAAAGGCGAGGAACCGGCCCCCGGACCGGTCGACACCACTCCCGTCATGCGCCGCGCGGGGCAGAAGTCGGTGCGTGAGGGCTGTCCGGAGGCAAGTCTGGCCGTGGGTGAGGCGGTCCAGCGCTCCCCCTCGTCGCCCGTGGCCCGCTGCCTGCTGGAGGGCAGGACCTTGGTGGAACCGATCCTGGACCCCTCGCGCAGTGCGTGGGTGGCCGAAGACCCGTCACAGGCCGCCGTGATCCGTGAGTTCAAGTTCCGCTCGATCATGGTGGTACCGGTGCAGGCTCGCGGTATCTCCCTGGGCGCGGCGACATTCGTCCGGTCCCGGCGGCTGGGTCCCTTCGAAGAGGACGATGTGCGTCTCGCCGAGGAAATCGTCTCGCGTGCGGCGGTGTGCGTCGACAACGCGCGCCGCTTCACCCGCGAGCGCACCGCGGCCCGTTCGATGCAGAGCAGCCTGCTGCCGCAAGAGCTGACACCGGGATCCGCTCTGGAGGTGGCGTCGTGGTACTTCCCGGCGGACGCGCCCAGCGGTGTGGGGGGTGACTGGTTCGATGTGATTCCGCTCTCCGGGGCCCGGGTCGCACTGGTCGTCGGAGACGTGGTCGGACATGGCATCGATGCCGCGGCGACCATGGGGCGGCTGCGCACGGCCGTGCGCACGCTCGCCAATCTGGATCTGCCCCCCGATGAACTGCTGGCCCACCTGGACGACCTGGTCATCGGCCTCATGGAGGCGCCCGGCGGAGATGAGCCCTCGGCGGCTGGGAACGAGCGCGTGGGCGCCGCGTTCATGGGGGCCACCTGCCTGTACGCCGTGTACGACCCGGTCGGCGGGCAGTGCACACTGGCGCGGGCCGGTCACCTCCCGCCCGTGATCGTCGGCCCGGACGGCGCCGTCGACTTCCTGGAACTGCCCGCCGGACCACCGCTCGGCCTCGGGGCTCTGCCCTTCGAGTCCGTCGAGCTGGAGCTTGCCGAGGGCAGCCTGATCGCGCTCTACACCGACGGCCTCGTCGAAACCTACGACCGGGACATCGGCGTGGGACTCGACCGGTTGAGCAATGCCCTCACGGTACCCAGGCCGACCCTGCGGGAGACCGGCGACGACGTGGTCAACGCCCTGCTGACCGGTCTGCCGTCCGACGACGTCGCCCTGCTCCTCGCCCGGACCCACGTCCTGGGCTCGAACCAGGTCGCCTCCTGGGACCTGCCCGTCGACCCGGCCGCCGTCGCGCATGCCCGCAACGTCGCCGGCCGGCAGCTGTCGGAGTGGGGCATGGAGGATCTGACGTTCACCATGGAGCTGATCGTCAGCGAACTGGTCACCAACGCCATCCGCCATGCGACCGGACCGATCGAACTGCGCCTGATCCGGGACCGCACCCTGATCTGCGAGGTCTCCGACGCCAGCAGCACCTCGCCGCGCCTGCGCCACGCCCGGACCACGGACGAGGGAGGGCGAGGGCTGCTGATCGTCGCACAGCTCACCGGACGATGGGGCACTCGCTACACCAAGACCGGCAAGATCATCTGGACCGAACTGCCCCTTCCCGCCGCCATGGTGACGTGATGCCAGGACATCCGGCGCCGATCCGGCACGAAACCGCTGACCGGCGCTGTTGCCCGGTCCGCCTCGCGAGCCGGACCGGGCAACAGCTTCACATGGGGCGCACCGGCCCAGCCGGCCGAGGTGCCGGCACCCATCAGATGCCTGACGTTCTGGGCCGCACCGAACAGTCTGGCGGCCTGTGTGTGGCGTCCGACCGTCGCCTCGGCCCAGGCCAGCACTTCCAGGCACTGGGTGACGGCGAGCATATGGTGGGTGGGCCGCTCGATACGCAGCCCTTCCCGCAGCAGGTGGTCGCGCCGTCGGCGTCGCCGGACAGCCATCGGTGGAGTCCCAGGAGCCACAGCGCGAACGGGCGGGACCAGCGCGCGTCATGGGCGTCGCAGAGGGCCAGACACTCCTCCCCCAGCACCGAGGAGCGGGGATCCCCGGACAGACAGCAGGAAAGGGCCAGCAGGAACAGATCGGTCCACTCCGCACCGCGGTCGCCGCCCGCACGGTGGAGGACGAGCGCCTGCTCCACATGCTCGATGGCCTGGAGGTGGTCGTCCTCGAAGATTGCCACCAGGCCGGCGAACTGCACGGCCTGGGCCATGACCTCGGGATCGCCCAACTCCTCGGCCAGGGCCTGGCATTCGGCCAGTCGGCTCCGCCCGACGGCGATCTCGCCGCGCAGATAGGCCAGCCAGCCGTCCACCCACAGGGCCTTCGCCCTGGCAGGCGTGGGACCTGACCGTGCCAGCGCACGCCCCAGTCCAGCGGAGCCAGGTCCACCAACCACGCACCGTCGGAGAAGGTCCGGCACACATCAGAGGCGACCCGCAGGGCCAGGCGCGTCTTGCCGAGACCGCCGGCACCCGTCAGCGTCAGCAGCCTGGCTTCGGTGAGCAACCGCCGCACCTCGCGCACTTCGCTGCGGCGTCCGACGAAACTCTTCAGCTCCGCCGGAAGATTGCCCTCCGGTACCCCCGAACGCGCCATGCTTCAAGCCCTTTGCTCTGGAGGGGGCCGCCCGTCGGCGGTGGTCTTCCCCCTCGTCTCGCGGTGCCACCGGAGCCGCCCGGATGCCCACCGGACGCGATCGGTAAGACGGAAGCTAACCGCGGAAAGCGACGGAAGCCGTGCACGCTCATAACGGATTCGGAACGACTCACATGCCGTCCGCGTCGGCCGGGGCAGAATGCGGCTGCTCGCACGGGCTTCGACGCCGTTGGCGGTGGCCCGTTCGACGCACGACGGGACACGGTGCGCGACCTCGCGCTACGGAACGTGTTCACGCGCGGCCGGGAGCCGTCCGCAGGGGCTATGTTGCAACTGTGTACGACGTTCATCCATAGCGGGAGTCCCAGTGGTCCTGCCCTACATCGATGCGATCCAGCGGCTGGTCGACTCGCTCGCCGCCCGCATCCAGCATTCGGTCGCCGTGGACGACGGGCGCGGCAGCCTCATCGTGTGCAGCCGCCATTACGGGGACGAGGATCAGCTCCGTATCGACGTGGTGCTGTCCCGGCGGCTGCCGGCCCCCGTCGCCGAGTACCTCAACAGCTTCGGCATCGCCGCTTCTGAGACACCCCAGTCGATTCCCGCCAGGCCGTCTCTCGGGCTCAAGGACCGGCGGTGCTATCCGATTCGTGATCATGGGCGGCTGCTCGGTTATCTGTGGCTGATCGACGCGCACGCAGAGCGCTTCGATGAGGTGGTGGGCGACTGCGTGGTCCAGTTGTCGGCGCGGCTTCGGGAGCGGTCGCTCCAGGTGACCGAGGAGGAGCAGCTGCGCCGGGCTTTGGTGACCGACCTGCTGCACGGGGGTGAGGGCTCCGCTCGCGCCGCGGCGGACCTGGTCGACCAGGGGCTGGTCGGTGCGGAGGACGAGGTCGTGGTCATCGTGGCCGGGGCGGGCACGGACCCCGAGGCGGTCGCCGCCGTGATCGCGGACGCCACCAGTCGGGGTGGCCGCGACGAGCCATCGGTCCGGGCGCTCGCCGCCGCGGTGGGGGATCGCGGCGTGGTCCTCGTCGCCGGCCGACACGGGGTGGAGCGGGAAGCGGCATGGTTGGCCGAGGCGGTGCGGCGGGGTGTGCCGCAGCGGGATGCGGAAGGTGGCGGCGTCTTCGTCGGTCTGAGCAACACCGGCCGTCTCGACGAGGCTCATGGTCTGTTGCGTCAGGCCGTGCTGGCGGCGTTCGCCGCTGCCGAACTGCCGGAGCTGGCACCGGTCGTCTCCTGGCGGGACACCGGTGTCTACGGCCCGCTCATGCTCGCCGCGACGACATCTCCCGAGCTGGTGGTACCGCAGCAGATCGCCGATCTCAGCACCGGTGCGCGCACCGACTCCCTGGCCCACACCGCCGAGGTGTTCCTGGATGCCGCGGGGGACACCGCGGCCTCGTCCGAGCAACTGATGATCCACCGGACGACGCTCTACTACCGGCTGGCCCAGGTCGAGAACAAGACCGGGTGGGACCTGAAGAACGGCCGCCACCGGTTGACCCTGCATCTGGGGCTGAAGATGCAGCGCCTCCTCAACAGCGACATCCCGGCTTTGCTACGGGGAGAGGAAGAGCACCGGGGAAGTTCCTGACCCGTGACGATGTCGGCGGGGACCGGCCGGACGGAGACTTCGCGGAACCCGGAAGATGGCCCCGGGTGAGGACCGACCGTGAAGGAACCCTCACATGACCTTCCCCACTGACCGACAGCGCGTCGCGGACCAGCTGAAGCTCGGCTCGGAGCTGCTCTACCTCTCCCGCCAGGACGTCGAACAGCTTGGGCTGACGCGGGACGCCATTTTGGAGCTGACCCGACAGGCCCTGGTCGAGCACGGTCACCGCCGCTACGAGATGCCGGCCAAGATCGGTGTCCACCCGTACGACAACGTCTTCTACCACGCCATGCCGGCCTACTTGCCGGGGCCGGGGATCGTGGGCGCGAAGTGGATCGAGTGCTACCCGGACAACCCGCGCACCTTCGGTCTTCCGCAGACCACCGGGCTGCTGGTGCTCAATGACGTGGAATCCGGTGTGCCGCTGGCTGTCATGGACTCGGCGTGGCTGACCGCGATGCGTACCCCGGCGGTGACGGTTCTGGCCGCCGCGGCACTGCACCCCGGCGCCACCACGTTCGGGATGTTCGGCTGCGGTGTGCAGGGAATCGAGCATGTCCGCTACGCGGTCCTGGCGATGCCCAAGCTGGAGACCATCTACGTCTACGACACCAACGAGGCCGCCGCGGACGCCCTGATCGCGAAGCTGCAACCCGAACTGGGCGTGCGGATCGCCAAGGGCGAGTCGCCCGAGGCGGTCACCAAGAGCGCGGAGGTGCTGAGCTCGGCGACGGTCATCCTGCGAGAGCCGCTCGCGGTGGTGAAGGACGAGTGGGTCACCGCGGGGCAGACGATCCTCCCGTGCGACCTGAACACCTTCTGGGATCCCCGCACTTCGCGACGGGCTGACAAGTACATCGTCGACAGCGTCGAGGAGCACGAGCTGTTCGCGTCGATGGGGTACTTCCCCGACGGCCTGCCCGAGGTGGCTGCCGAAACCGGCGAGGTGCTGGCCGGTGTGAAGCCCGGCCGTGAGAACGCCGACGAGATCATCGTCAACAGCAACATCGGCATGGCCGTCTGCGACATCGCGGTGGGTCACGCGATCATGCACCGCGCGCTCGAGCACGGTGCCGGGGTGCGACTCCCCCTCTGACCTCCAGGTGGGCGGGCGGCGGCGGTGGCCGGGGCCGTGGGCCTGAGCACCTGCCCCGTTCAGGGCCCGCACGAGACACCGCCGAAGCACCGACACCCCCGTACCCCCGCCTTCCCCGCCTCCCCCGCCCCACCGAGCCGGCTCGCGCCGCGCGGGCCAGCACAGGAGATTCCCATGACCGCATCAAGCGTCCTGGACGACGCCCCACTGAGCAGATTCCACAAGAGACTCGCCCTGTACTCCTCCGGAGGCCCCTTCCTCGACGGCTACGTCCTGAGCATCGTCGGCGTCGCCCTGGTGCAACTGGGGCCGCAGATGGATCTCTCCGACACCGCCCAGGGCCTGATCGGCGCTTCCGCCCTCATAGGCATCTTCTGCGGTGCCTTCCTCGGCGGATACCTGACCGACAAGTTCGGCAGGCAGGTGCTGTACACCATCGACCTCATCGCCATCATCGGATGTTCCATCGCGCAGTTCTGGGCCTCCGATCCGGTGTGGCTGTTCGTCCTGCGCCTGCTGATCGGCATGGCCGTGGGCGCCGACTACCCGATCGCCACCTCACTGCTGGCCGAGTTCACCCCGCGCCGCTACCGGGGACCGCTCCTCGGCGGCCTGATGGTGATGTGGTTCGTCGGCGCGGCGACCGCCTATGTCGTCGGCGAGGCCCTGCTGTCCGTCGACGACACCGGCTGGCGGTGGATGCTCGCCAGCGCCGCGCTGCCCGCCACCGTCATCGTGCTGCTGCGGCTGGGCACCCCCGAGTCGCCGCGCTGGCTGGCCAAGAAGGGACGCGTCGACGAGGCCAACGCCGTCATGCGCAAGGTGTTCGGCAGCGAGGCCAGCATCTCGGACCTCCCCGAAGAAGAAACCGAGACCGCCGGTCTGACGCTGCTGTGGCGGTCCGGCTACGTCGGACGCATGCTGTTCGTCAGTGCCTTCTGGACCTGCTCGATCGTGCCGCTCTTCGCGGTGTACGCCTTCGGGCCACGTATCCTCGGCGCGCTCAACCTCAACGGCAGCCTGGCCAACATCGGTTCGGCCCTGATCACGGTCTTCTTCGTGGTCGGCTGTGTACTCGCCATGGTGGTCATCAACCGCATGGGCCGGCGTGCCCTGATCATCCACAGTTTCGCCTGGTCCGGCCTGGCACTCCTGCTGCTCGGCCTGTTCCCCTCCGCCCCTGCCCCCGTGATCATGACCTTGTTCGCCGCCTACGCCGTCCTCATCGGAGGCACCCAGAACCTCCAGTGGATCTACCCCAACGAGCTGTTCCCCACCGAGATCCGGGGAACCGCCGTCGGCCTCGCCTCGTCACTGAGCCGGATCGGCGCGGCGGTCGGTACGTATCTCGTCCCGCTCGCCCTCACCTCGTGGGGAATCGGCACGACGATGCTCGTCGCGGCGGCCATCACGCTCTTCGGGGCCGTCATCTCGATACGGTGGGCCCCGGAGACCCGTGGCCTGGCCCTCCATGAATCCGCCGCCCTGAACAAGCCGGCCACCGTCAAGGTCGGATAGCGCCCACGGGTACCACCCGGCGCGGCGCGCTCCCTGCCGGAACGAAGAGGGCCTCTGTCCGTCACTGCGGGCAGAGGCCCTCTGAACTCTGGTGGAAACCACGGGCGAGGGACACCCCGCGGCAGATCGTCGCCAACCGCGTGGGCAGTGAACACCTCGGTGCCGGCTGTACCGGCGGCGGCAGCAGTCCGCCTGTGCCCCGGAGCCAGAAGTCTGCTGATCTCTGCCGCGGGACACCAAGCAATCGCACCGCGGCTGTTCTGGAATGAGTACGTCACCCAACGGCGTGGCTCGCCGGGCATCGGGAAGTGCCCCGCCTTAGGGGCGGGTGGCGGCCGACCGCGCGGTGCGCCGCTTGGTGGCCTGGTAGCCGATGGCGAGGATCGTGAACCACACGGCCCATACGTACAGTCCGAGGCGGGTGTCGCTGGAGGTGGCCATCAGGACCACCACGAAGACGAGGGCCGCGAGGGCGACCCAGTTGGTGACCGGGGCACCGGGCATCCGGAAGTCGGCCGTGGGCAGGAGTCCGGCGCGTGCCTTGGACCGGTAGCGCAGATGCGCGATGAGGATCATGGCCCAGGTCCACAGACCGGCGCAGGCGCTGACCGAGGTGACGTAGACGAACGCCTTGTCCGGGGAGACGACGTTCACGATGACGCCGAGGCCCATGACGAGAGCGGACAGCACCAGTGCGGGCAGCGGGAGATGGCGGCTGCTGAGGTTCTTCATGGCGCTCGGGGCCTCACCGTTGACGGCCAGTCCGCGGACCATCCGGCCGGCGGAGTAGATACCGGAGTTGCAGGAGGACAGGGCGGCGGTGAGAACGACGAAGTTCATGATCCCGGCGGCTCCGGGGATGCCGACCTGGGCGAGGACCTGGACGAAGGGGCTGACTCCGGGGGTGTACTCGGTCCAGCTGAGGACGGAGAGCAGGACGATCAGCGCGCCGACGTAGAAGACCGCGATACGGACCGGAAGGGTGTTGATCGCCTTGCGGAGCGTCTCCTTGGGGTTCTCCGCCTCACCGGCGGTGAGGCCGATGAGCTCGATGCCCAGGTACGCGAAGACGACACCCTGCATGGCGGCCATGGTCTGCCAGGCACCGTGCGGCGCGAAGCCGCCGTCGGCCCACAGATGCTGGACCGAGGCGCCCTGTCCGAGGGAGGAGAAGCCGAAGGTCAGCACGCCGACGCCGATCACGATCAGGGCGGTGATCGCCACGACCTTGATGGTGGCGAACCAGAACTCCAGCTCGCCGAAGAGCTTGACGGAGACCAGGTTCGCGACGAAGAGCACGACCAGGGCGACCGCGGCCGTGGCCCAGACCGGGACGGCGGGCCACCAGTAGGCGATGTAGTGGCCGGCCGCGGTCACCTCGCCCATGCACGCGGCGACCCATGCGGCCCAGTACGACCAGCCGGTGACAAAGCCCGCGAACGGGCCGCAGAACTCGCGCGCGTAGTCCGCGAAACTGCCCGACGTGGGGCGGTAGGTGAGGAGTTCCCCCAGCGCCCGCATGACGAAGAAGATGACGATGCCCGCGGCGGCGTAACACGCCACCAGGCTCGGCCCGACCGCGGCGATGCCCGTGCTGGAACCGTAGAAGAGCCCGGTGCCGATCGCGCCTCCGATGGCCATCATCTGGATCTGGCGGGCACTGAGTCCCCGCTGGTAGCCCTCGTCGGGCGTCGCTGTGCCAACGTCGCCGCCGACACGAGGTGGTGCGGTCTTCGCTGAGGTCATGATGGTGCCTTTCGCTCCACGGCTCGATGCTCCAGGTGCCGGTCCCGCTCCGTGTGGCCGACGTGTCCGGCCCGTCGTGCGGCCACCGTCCCGCCCGAGGGAGGTGGCCCGAACGCCCGCTCCGGGCAGGCGTCTTGTGCGTCCTACGCGGTGCCGACGGTGCGCAGTACCGCGAGGACGAGGGTGCGGGTCACCGCGACGATCTCGGGGAGGGAGATCTGCTCCCGGGGGCTGTGCGCCAGGCGCACATCGCCGGGACCGAATTGGAGGGTCGGGATGTCCGCGGCGGCGTACAGCCTCAGGTCGCTTCCGTAGGGCGCGCCGCGCTCGCGCAGCCGCGGCCCGCCGACGGCGTCGGCGTGTGCGTCCCGGACCAGAGCCGTGAGCGGATGGCCGCTCGGCAGCCGACCGCTGGCGAACCGGCCGCCGGGCCAGCTCACGGTCGCCGGATGAGCGCGCAGCCACGGATCGTCCGCGCACGCCTGGGCCACACAGGTCTCGAAGTCGGCGACGGCCGCGGCCGGATCCTCACCGAGCCGGACGCCCAGCCTGCCCTCGGCGACCAGGCAGTCCGGCACGCTGCTCGCCCAGTCACCCGCGCGGAGCGTACCGACGGAGAGCGCGTACGGAATCCTGGACTCCGCCATCAGCGGGTCGATGTCCGTGTTGCGCCGGGTTTCCAGACGGGCCAGTGCCTGGTGGATGGGCAGGTACGTATCGATGGCGCTGACGCCCGCGTCGCGGGTACTCGCGTGCGTGGCCCGGCCCGGAACCTCGATACGGAAGGTCAGCGCGCCGGCGTTCGCGGTCACCAGCGTGCCGCTGGTCGGTTCGGTGATGATGCAGGCGTCACCGGTGTGTCCGCGCTGGAGGGTGGCGAAGGCGCCGAGCCCGCCGTCCTCTTCACCGACCACGCAGTGGGCGGCCACCCGGCCGCGCAGCCTGGCCCCGCTCGCGCGGATCGCCGCCAGGGCGGCCAGGTTGGCCACCAGCCCGGCCTTCATATCGCAGGCGCCACGGGCGTGGACGACGTTCCCGGCCACTCGCGGGACAAAGGGGTCGCCCTCCCACGCCCGAAGGTCGCCGGGCGGCACCACATCGACATGCCCCTGAAGGATCATCGTGGGTCCATCGCCGCCATCCGACGTGGTCGCCACCAGCCCCCACCCTTCCTCGCGCGGCGCCTCGGTCCCGGGAAAGCCGGGATGCGCACGCAGCGTGGGCAGGTCCATGGACCACAGATCGACGTCCAGACCGAGTCGGCCCAGATGTTTTGCCAGGCGGTGCTGTAGGTCGGACTCGGCGGCGCTCCCGGTCACGCTGGGGATCGCGAGCAGTTCCAGGAGCATCCGGGCGATCGCGGCCTCGTCGATCGCCTCCAGAGCGGCGGACTCCTCGGGCTTGAGCGCTGCGGCCATGGGGTCACTCCCGTCATCGGGGCCAAGCGGATGGCTCCGGATGCTATGTTCAGGCGATCAGCGCAATCAATTGCCAAATCTTGTCTTCTGAATTCGATTTCTTGCTTACTTCCAGCCGCTGCGGAGTTTTCTTGCACGCGCAGTGGCTGCCCCTCCCGTGGAGGTAGCGGCGTGGACGCCATCGACGAAGAGATCATCCGTTGCGTTCTACGGAACGCCCGGAGCACCTACGCCGAGATCGGTGAGGCGGCCGGGCTCTCCGCGCCGGCGGCCAAACGGCGGCTCGACCGGCTCATTGCCAACGGGGCCATTCGCGGGTTCACCGCGCTCATCGACACCCAGGCGCTGGGCTGGCGGACCGAGGCGTTCGTCGAGGTGTACTGCAAGGGCCATCCCACCCCCGCCGAACTGCACCAGGCCCTGGAGGAGATCCCGGAAGTCGTCGAAGCCTGCACCGTCTCCGGTGCGGCAGACGCGATGCTGCACATGCTCGCCCGGGACATCGCACACCTGGAACAGGCCATTCAGCGGGTCCGTGAGGTCCCCGTCATCGACCGCACCGAGAGTGTGATCGTGCTGTCCCGGCTGTTCAACAGGCCCCGGCTGTGAGCTGCCCGCACGCTCAGCGCGGAGCGACGCCCGGTGGCGTGAGCCCCGGCCCGCGGCGCTCGGCCTGGATCCGTTCGGCTTCCTTCCGCAGCTCGGCCAGCAGTTCGCCGGCGCTGCCCACCGTGGTGGTGCGCAGCACGGCGACACCGATCTGCCGGGCCAGCGCCCGGCCGTCGATCGGGCGGACCGCGATGTCGTCCCGGGGGCTGCCCAGCCCCAGGCCGGGGACGAGGGCGACACCCAGCCCCGCGGCGACAAAGCCCTGGAGCACTCCGTAGTCGTCGGTGCGCATCACCCGCACCGGCTCGAACCCCTCCTGGGCGCAGGCCCAGGAGAGCAGGCGGTCGCACGGGTCCCAGTCGGTGGTGCCCATGATCCAGCCGTCCTCGCGCAGCGCGGTCAGCGGGACGCTTTCCCTTTGGGCTTGCGGGTGGTCGGCGGGCAGCACGAGCATCAGGGGGTCCTCGAGCAGGGGGTGGACGATGAAGTCCTCCTCCAGATCGAGGCGGTCACCCGGCTGGGAGAAGACCAGGGCGAGGTGCAGCTCCCGGGAGCGGAGCCCGGTGAGCAGGGTGGGGAGCTCTCCCTCCCGCAGCGTGACATGGACTCCCTGGCGGTGGAGCCTGCGGACCGCCGGAGGGAGCAGCAGGGCACCGGCCGTGGGGAAGGTGCCGACGCGCAGGGTCGCGGTGCCGCGCCGCACCATGCCGCGCACCTCCTGCTCAGCGAGCCGGACGCGTTCCAGAACCGCCTCGGCGTGCGGCAGCAGCGCCTCCCCGACCTCGGTGAGCGCGGCCCCGCGGGAGCTCCGGTGGAACAGCGGGGCGCCGAAGTGGGATTCGAGGGTGGCGAGGTGGTACGTGACCGTCGGCTGGGTGTAGCGCAGCACGCGTGCGGCGCCGGCGAGGGAGCCTTCGCGGGCGATGGCACGCAGGACCTGGAAATGGCGCAGCTCCAGCATGAGCATCCCCTCGGTCTCGGTCAGGGTCTATAGAAGAACTCTGGAGCCATCCATATAAACAGAGGGTTCCTCTAAGGGCCCACCCTTGTGACGCTGCTCCACGTGACCCACCGAACCACGCTCGCCGCCCAGCACACCGCCCCCTACGCCGAGGCCGTCCGGGCCTACGCCGGCCAGGACTGGCTGCGGCTGAACGTCCCCGGCCACTCCGCCGACCCCAGCCGCTTCGGTCCGCTGGCGCGGCTGGTCGGTGACGCGCCGCTGCGCATGGACGTGCCACCACTGCTGGCGGGCATCGACCTCGGCACCGCCAGCCCGATGACCCAGGCACTCGATCTCGCCGCGCAGGCGTGGGGCGCGCGCAGGACCTGGTTCCTCACCAACGGCGCCTCCCAGGGAAACCGGATGGCGACCCTGGTCACCCGGTCGCTCGGCGACACGCTGATCGTGCAGCGCAGCGTCCACTCCAGCGTCATCGACGGCCTGGTGCTCTCCGGCCAGAAGGCCGCCTTCGTGCACCCGTCGGTCGACGCCGACCTGGGCATCGCGCACGGGGTGGCCCCGGCGGACCTCGCCCGGACCCTCGCCGCCCACCCGGAGGGGGCTGCCGCCTACGTGGTGACGCCGAGCTACTTCGGTGCGGTCGCCGACGTACGCGCCCTGGCCGACGTGGCGCACGCCGCCGGGATCCCGCTCATCGTCGACGAGGCATGGGGATCGCATTTCGGCTTCCACCCCGGCCTCCCCGCGAACGCCCTCGCGCAGGGAGCCGACATCGTCATCTCCAGCACGCACAAACTGGCCGGCAGCCTCACCCAGTCCGCGATGCTGCACCTCGGCGAGGGGCCGTTCGCCGACACCCTGGAGCCACTGATCCACCGGGTCTTCCACCTGACCCAGTCCACCAGCGCCAGCGCGCTGCTGCTGACCTCCCTCGACATGGCCCGCCAGGCCCTGGTGACCGGCAAGGACCGGATCGGCGCCTCGCTGGACACGGCAGCCGAGATACGCTCCCAGGTCCGCTCCGCCGACCGGTTCCGCCTGGTCAACGACGACTTCGAGCGCTTCCCCGACGTCGTGGACGCCGATCCGCTGCGGGTTCCGGTCAACACCCGGGTCGGCGGGATCTCCGGCCACGAGGCCCGGCGCCGTCTGATGCACGACCACCGCATCATGGTGGAGGTCGCCACCGACTCGGCGATCGTCGCCGTGATCGGCGCGGGCGCGGAGCCGGACACCGACCGCTTCCTCCAGGCCCTGCACGCACTCCCGGCCCCCCTCGGCGAACAGGCTCCGCCAAGCCGCCTACGACTGCCCGCCCCCGGCCCGGTCGCCCTGACCACCCGCACCGCGTTCCTCGCACCCAGCCGCAGCGTCCCGGCCCACGAGGCCATCGGACGGATATCCGCCGACACGCTCGCCGCGTACCCACCCGGTATCCCCAATGTCCTGCCGGGCGAGGTCATCACCGCCGAACTCGTCGACTTCTTCCACCACACCGCGGCCGTCCCCAACGGCCACGTACGGGGCGCCGCCGACCCGGCCGTGACGACGTTGAGGGTCGTGGACGGACCCGCTGGTGCGTGAGGCATCCGCGGCGAACGACAGCGGGTCCGACCCCGCGGGAGGTCGACCCCGTTCGGCGTGATCGCTACGGCGATGCCGGGAAGCGACGGGCCGGGGACTGGCGTCGCCCGGTGCCCGCCATCGGGCGATGTCTCTCTGGCCCAAGGGAGTCAGCCGCTCGTACCGACCAAACCAGTGCCTACGGCGATCTGCTCTCGGCCGACGATGATTTGAACCCCGGCGAACGAGCACCCCGACTCGCCGGGGAGGGCGCGAGTCGGGGCGTTCGCATTACGAGGCTGCCGGGGCGCGCGCAGGGGATCGCAGCGCCGCTGCGGTCTGTCTGGTCAGCGCAGGGCCTGCATGACGCGGCTGCGCAGCGTCTCCTCCGCGAGAGTCTCGGCGTCGCGCCACGCGGCGGCCGTGACCTCCTCGGTCTGGAGCTCGCCGACATCGGCCGAGGTCCGGAAGAGGAACCGGAAGTCGACGTGCTGGTGCTCCGGCTCCCCCTTGGCATCGTTCGCCGGGATGGGGTGCACGTCGATGTGGAGCGGGCGCAGCACTGCCGGGACGACGACGGACGCGGGGATGCCGGTCTCCTCGGTGAGCTCGCGCTGCGCCGCGTCGACGAGCCGGGCGTCATCGGCCTCGAGGTGCCCGCCGGGCAGCAACCAGCGGTCGAGGGCCAGATGCCGGATGTGGAGCACGCGGCCGGCGGGGTCGGCGAGGATCGCACCCGCCGTGGCGTGTCCTCGGAATTCCTTCCGCGAGGTGAGGTCGGCCCCAGCGTCGAGAAGGTCGAGGATGAGTGCCAGCGTCCCCTTCTCGTCGGGGTGAGCGTCGAGGTAGTCGTCGACGGTCTCACGGATGTGCTCGGCCGTGATGGGCACGGGCAGGTCTCCTATCGGTTGAAGTAGTCGAGCCACGTCGCCGCGATGGCGGCGCGGTCGGTCGGGCTGATCTCGTGCATGTCGGGGTCCAGCTCGCCGCGGGCGAGCATGGCGGAAGCCGCGAGTATCTCGGCCTGCACGAGGAAGATGAACGGTCCCACGCTCGCCCCGTGCAGGAAGTTGACGGCGTTACCGCCGTTGAGCAGGTAGAAGTAATGGCCGGTCGTCAGGTACCGGGTGACGTGCTCGCCGATGTGGGCGCGCTCGTAGATGTCCGGCAGGCCGTTGAGCTCGAGCTCGTCCTCGCTGCTGGTCACGGTCGCCACGTACGCGCCGTTACGCAGCTGCGGGAAGTCCTCGCCGCGCAGCGCCAGCGAACCGGTAGCGCACAGTACGAGCCCGGCGTCCTTGAGACCGCTCGTGCGATCACGAGCCACCGTGAAGCCCTGCGAGAGGGCCTGTGTGCGGCGCACGGGGTCGATGTCGTAGACGGTCACTCGTACGCCCTTGGCGTGCAACAGGCGGGCGATGGAGCTGCCCAGCTTGCCAAAGCCGATCACGAGCGCGGTACGGCCGTGCAGGATGTCGCCGCGGCTGCGCATCAGAGCCTCGGTGGAGAACACCACGGACTGCCCGACGAGGAAGTCCTCGGGGCCCTTGAGCGGCGAGCGGGCGACGGAGACGACCGGGCAGGGCAGCTTGTCGCGCTCGGCGTACCGCTTGTGCCCGTTCTCGGTGTCCTCGACCACGCCCAGGATGCGACCCGAGAAGCGATCGCACAGCGCGTCGAGGGCCGGAGCGAAGTACCCGCCGACGTCGAGCAGCACGACCGGGCGGCCGACGGCGCGCGCCTCGACGTACAGCACGGCGCGTTCGGGGTCGGCGAACATCTCGCGCGTCAGCCTGTCGCACGCGTGCCCGTCGGCCTCGACCTGGCGCCGCGCCTCGGCCTGTACCGACTTCGGCTTGGGCAGTACGGCCCGCAGGTCGGTCACGCTCGCCACGCCCCGCACGAACGCCGGGCGCTCCGGCAACAGGTGCGTGATCAGGAACGATGCGGGGCGTTCCTGGGGAGCGAAGCGCGTGGCGATGCACCCGAAGTAGGCATCAAGACGGGCACGTTCGAAGGTTTCCATTCTGCCTCTCCTCCCTTGCAACGATCAGGCGTTGCGCTGAGTCGATCTGTGGTTGCTCGAGGGCGCGGCGCAGCGTCTCGGGGGCGGTGAGCCTCTCGTCGTCGGGCAGCTCGCACCATCCGCCGAACCACTCGCCGCAGCGGTACGGGTTCGGGGCGACGAGCCATGAGCCCTTGGACAGCAGCCGCACCGGCAGGCCGTCCCACGCGCCTCGGCTCCCGGTCGGAACGGCGAAGTAGAGGAGCTCGCCCGGACGGTCGTATAGCACCGGGCCGAGCCGTTCCTCGGCCGTTCTGAGCCGTGCGAGCGCGAGGAATCCGGCATCGGCGGACACCCGTACGACGTCCCACCCGTGGCCAATGGCGAGCAGGTGCACACCAGGGACATCCTCGACGAGCGGTGCGGCGCGCAGCGCATCACGCAGGGACATCAGGCGCCCCTTTCCACGGGGCCACAGGGCCGGGGTCGACGGTGCGCAGATCGCCGTGCCTCGGCTTGGCGGAGCGGACCACGATCAGGCGCGCATTCGTCTGGGCTATCTGCCGTTCGCGCTCCGCAGCGATGCGTTTGGGCCCGAGGTGGCTACAAGCGGGCATGACGACGCCGTACGTGTCCGGCAGCGCGAGGACGTCGAGCAACCCCACGAAAGCCGCCGACCGTACCTCGGCGACCCTTCCCCACTCAGTGAAGAGGCCGCACAGCGTCAGCTCGTGCTGTCGGCAGTATTCGACGAGGGAGTTGGTAAGGGCAGCGTGCCGGGCCTCGCTGCTCGTACGACGCAAGTAGCCATACGCATGGGGGCCGTTCACCGGTCGTCGCTCTGTGATCTGTTCCATGGCTCGAGCGTCGTGGCGGACCAACGGCCTCGAAATGACCGGGCGTTGCACTTCCGTTGCACTTCCGGCTCGCGGCCACCACGCAGCGTGCTTCCATACGTGACAAGAGGGAGGCAGCCCGTGATCAGCGTGCAGCAGTGGACCGGCCGCGAAGCGAGCGCCCTGCGCGCTGCGCTCCGGATGAGTACGCGCGCATTCGCTGAGCACCTGGGCGTCGCTCTGCGCACCGTGGCGAAGTGGGAGAAGCTCAGTGCGGACACCGTTCCCCGACCGGATACGCAGGCCATCCTCGATACCGCGCTCGCACGTGCTGACACGTTGGCGCGAGGCCGTTTCAATGCGCTGCTCTCCGGTTCCGCGGACGGCCGGGCAGAGCACAGCCCAGTTCGCCCAGCGGACTATGAGACATGGGCGGAGGACCTCGACCGCGCCATCGTGTGTCTGAGCCGTCAGGACTTCTCGTTCGCCTCACATCTGTTGAACCGGTGGCTCGGCAGCCACAACCCGCGTGCGCTCGACGACAAAGGCCTGTACCTCTACGGCCGGTCGCTCGTCATCCTCGGCGACCTGCAACGCGACCAGGGCGCGACCCTCGGCCCCATCTCGGCGCACCACTCGTACAACACCGGACGCGAGCTGTTCGTCGAGTTCGACATCCCACGCCGTGTCGCGCAGATCGAGCTGTCGCTCGCCGTGGTCGACGAGATGTCCGGGAAGCTCGAGACGTCTGCCCGACAGTACGAGCGGCTGGCCACCGACGAGCGGCTGAGCGGGCGCGACCGCGCCCGAGCCCGGCTGTGGGTGGGCACGGCGCTCAGCAAGAACGGCAACAACGACTACGCGGCCGAGGTGATGACGGCCGCCACCCACGCTTTCGAGGATCTCGCGGAACCCGAGGACTGGTCTGTCGCTCACCAGAAGATCGCCCTCGCCTACCGCGGGGCCGGCGACCTTACGCGAGCACTCCAGTACATCGACATCGCACGTTCTACCGGTACGGTCGACTCTCCCATGCAGCATGTGCGTCTGGACACCGCACACGGACACATCCTTCTGTCCGACCCCGCCACCCGGGATGATGGGCTTTCCGTCCTCGACGACGCGGCGCAGGTGGCGAGGCAGTACGGGCTGAGCCACCAGCTTCGCAGTATCGAGGGCATCCGACGGTCCTGCGATGGCCCGTCGGCTGTCCTATCGAGGTAGGAGGCCAGCGAGGATGAACCAGGGAGTATCAGTGCCGGACCGCGAGCAGCACGAGATCACCGATGCGCAATGGCACGACGCCAAGCTGATTTGGCTCTACCACCAGATGGGGCACGCGCCGCGCCCCTGCTCGGCAGCGATCTGCCTCGGCAGCCACGATCTCGGAGCCGCGACGTTCGCGGCCAAGCAGTACCACGCCGGTCTGTTCCCGGTGCTCGTGTTCAGCGGCGGCAACAGTCCGACCACGGCAGCCCTCTACCCTCGCGGCGAGGCCGTGCACTTCCGTGAGCACGCGCTCGACCTGGGCGTACCCGACGACGCGATCCTCCTCGAGCCCAACGCCGGCAACACCGGGCAGAACATCACGTTCTCTCGTGAGGTCCTGCGTGGGGCTGGCGTCGAGGTCGAGTCCGTGATGCTGATCGCCATGCCGTACATGGAGAGGCGCGCCTATGCGACATGCCGCAAGGTGTGGCCCGAGGTCGAGGCCGTGTGTGCGTCCGATCCGCTGGACTTCGCCGATTACGTGAAGAGCATCGGCAACGAGAAGTTGGTCATCGACACGATGGTCGGCGACCTGCAACGAGTGATCGAGTACCCGAAGTTGGGCTTCGCCATCGAGCAGGAAGTACCCGATGATGTCCATGCCGCCTACGAGCGCCTCTTGCGCGCCGGATTCGACACCCGACTCCTCAAATCCTGAGCCGCCTGCACTACCGGGCGCGGTGTGCGCCATCCATCAGCCGAACCTGTTCCCGCGGCTGTCCACCCTGGCGAAGCTGTACGCGGCCGACCGGTGGATCGTCCTCGACGACGTGCAGTTCGCGCGAAGGGACTACCAGCACCGCGCCCGACTGGCCAGCTTGAGAGAGCCCCGCGCCCGACAGTGGCTGTCGCTGTCCACGCACCTCCCCCGAGGACGCTCGACCTTGATCCTCGAGGCGCGCCTCGCCGAGCCCCACAGATGCCGGCGCCGGGTTGCCGAGCTCGTCCGCCAGCACTACGGCCGTAGCCACCACTGGCACGCCGTACAGGAGGCCCTCGAGCCCGTTCTCGACCGCTTCGGGACCACGGACCATACAGCGGACATCACCGAGGCTTCCGCCCTCGCCCTGTTGTCGTCGTTGGGCTGGCCCGGCGAGGTCCTGCGCAGCAGCGCCCTACCGGCCCGCGACGGGCGCTCGCAGCGCCTCGCCGATCTCGCCGCGGCGACGGGCAGCACGGTCTACCTCTGCGGCACGGGTGGAATGCGCTACCTCGAGGTCGAGCCGTTCGCAGAACACCGCATCACCGTTGTGCCCTTCCGCATGCCCGCCGTTGCCCCGGTCTGGCAGTTCGCCCGCGAAGTCAGTGCGCTGTGGGCGCTCGCATCCATCGGGCCGAGCAGCCTTGCTGAGGCCCTGTGCAGCGTGGCCTCAGCACAGCAAGGCGCAGCCGAGCCGCACACATAGGGCCAGCCGCTATGACGCAGCGGTAGAAACGAACAGCGGAGGCAGGAGCGACTGCGGCCAATCGCCCCCCTGCCCTCAGAGGAAAGCTCCGGCAACTCAGCATGCTGCAAGATGGCCTCGAAGCTCTGGCCTGAGTTTCAGCCGCAGCACCCGCACCACGCCGTTGAGCAGATCCGCGACGATCCGGCCGACGACGAGCAGGCCCTGTCCTCACCCGTCGAGGCATGCGCTGGCACGGCATGCGCGCTCCCGGCTCAGTCGGCGGTGCCGGGCTCCACGACCCACTCGGCTTGCAGCTCGCTCACCGAGGCAATCATGTCGAAGTCGCCGTCTCAGTGCAGGACCATGGCCCGATGCCGCTCGGCGGTTGCCGCGATGAGGACGTCGGCCAGCGACAGCGCCCGGTGAAAGCCAGCGTTCGGGGCCAGGGCCTGGATCTCGAGCGAGTGCCCGCTCGAACTCCTCGTCATTGCAGGGCAGGTAGTCGAAACCGCGGAGCAGGGTACGCAGTCGCAGCGCCTCGGGCTTTCCGCGCGCCGAGTACAGAACCTCGTACTCGGTCGGGGCGCACACCGCGAGGAGCCCGTCGCGGTCCAGAGCGTCCCGCCGCGCCCGCACAGCCGGCTTGCCCCGGCGGGCCAGCGCGGACTTGTCGATGAGGTAGCGCCCCTTCACGCCGCCGAGGCCCCGCCTTCACGCTTGAGCGAGCCGTCCAGATTCCGCGGCCCCGTCTGCGACCGGATCTCCGCGAACGCGTCCTCGAACTCACCCTCGTCAATGGCATCGAACAGCTCCCGGCGCAGCCGCAGCCTCACCCCCTCCCCCATGGCCGCCCGCACTGCGGCAGCCTTCGTCTTCACCCCGTACACCCGCATCGCCTTCTCGACGATCTCCTCGTCCAGATCAATCACAGTCCTGGCCATCAGTTCCCTCCATAGCCCGACGACGCAGTAACGATAGATACCGGGTGTCTTTCGACGCGGCATCCGAGGGCGCCTCGATCAGGGGTGGGAGCACGACGCCGGAGATCGATCACCAGCCGGAGCGTTCAATTTCCAGTTCGAACGCCACACCCGGGCGGTTGCAGATCCACTTCGGCCCCGGAACCACAAAGAAGGCGTGGGGAGGCCCTTCGCCCGACTTCGCTCTCATCCCATCCCAGCACGATCCCAGCACGGGATTCGCGACAAAATACGAGAGGGCTCGGGATCGCCAACGCTACACAACAGCGGTAAGCAGGGGGCCGAGGTTCGAGGGACTTCTCCGCGACGTCTGTTCAGCCTGACCGCGCTCCCCAACTCCCGTGCCGCGCCTGCCATCCGCTACTCACAGCGGCCAAGCGGTCAGCAAATCGCCGGGGTCGTAGGTGGCATCGAGGCCCGGGCAGTCGACTCCGCTGCGCGAGACCGCCATGACTGGAACGGGTTCGCCAGTGAGGGCGGCCCGGTGTCGGTGGAGAGCTGCCAGGTCATGCCGGTCGAAGGGGGACTGCTCCAACCACTTGATGGAGCCGACGAAGAGCAGCTCCTTGGCAATAGGGGCGCGGTCCGCCCCGACGATGTCGATTTCGACGTCGTTGGTGCGGGTCCAGTAGCCGCCCACTGCGGGGGCCGCGGGCAGCCCGTCATCGGGCAGTATCCGCGCCAGGGCCTCGCGGACAAGGGGCTCGACGGCTCGGCCACGCCAGCTGGTCCAGTTCTCCCTGATCCGCGCCAACGTCAGATCGCCCCGCCCTCGCTCGATCTCCTCCATGGACGGGCCGAGCAGGTGCAGCCAAAACCGCAGATAGGGATCTGTCACTCGGTAGCGGCGATCCTTCGACGGACGCAGCGACACGGGCAGTTCCGCGGCGACGATCCGCTTGTCCGTGAGCAACTCCAGCGCTCGCTGCAGGGGCGTGGCCCCGATACCGCCGGCCGCACGGGCGATGTTGGTAAAGGTTCGCTCGCCACTGCCGATGGCCGCCAGCACCGTACGCGCCTGAGCCTGCGGAGGGAACTCGGCAGCCAGCGAGCGCTCGGCCGACACCAGCAGGGCCGAGACCGGGTCACTCAGCGCCTCGCCCAGGAAGTCCCAAAGCCCCGCGCCCCGCGGCCACTCCGCACAGATCAGCGGCAACCCGCCGGTGACCAGCGCGGCGTCGAAGGCTTCCGCCGGATCCAGCCCGAGCATCTGCCCCACCTCGGCGGGATTGAGCGGTCCCAGCACCATCTCCCGGCCGCGCTGATGGAAGGGTCGTCCGTAGCTGTTCAGTGCCTCCATCATCGACAGATCGGAGCCGATGAGGACCAGCAGCACTGGCTTGGTTTCCAGCACCCGATCCCAGGCCCGCTGCAGCATCCCCTCAAAGGCGCCATCGCTATCCATCAAGTACGGCACTTCGTCGATGACCAGCACGCTCGCCCGGTCGGCGGGCAGCGCCGCGGCCAGCACATCGAACGCGGCATCCCAGCTCTCCGGCCGCGCGGCGGCCACCAGCCCCGCCAACGGCAGCGTCGATGCTTGGGCGTCCCGGGCCAGCCGTGCCAGATCATCCCTGGGGGACGCGCCGGTCGCGGCGTAGAACAAGAAGGGCGCTCCGGAGCGCTCCGCAAACCGCTCGACCAGTCGCGACTTGCCCACCCGGCGCCGCCCACGCAGCATCACGCACCGACCGGGCCGCTCCCCGCCAACCCCTGCCGCCACCTTCTGCAGCTCTCGCTCCAGCGTTGCCAGCTCCTGCCGACGGCCTACAAAGTCCACCATGCCTGCCAACCTCCACCCGATACTAACATCAATGTTAGCAACATTGATGTTAGTGCGGCTGTTGCAGACGGGATGCGTCGAGGCCGTCGCGCCGGGCGGGCGAGGTGCGGACGACGGCCGCGTCCGGACACAACGACGACGAGACCTGCGGCCCAGCCCCGGGTGACGGGCTGATCGCGTCCTCCGCCAAGCATCCCAAGGGAGGGGGCTGGTCCGTGCGCTCCCTGCTGCCAGGCACTGGACAGTGCGCGACCCGGCACCGGCGTCCCCATAACATCCCAGCACGGTAGGGATGACCAGGGATGATGACAGGTGGCGAGGGGGCAGCCATCCCAGCACCATCCCGGCGGGGAAATGACCAGGGGCCCGACCCTGAAGAGCCGGACCCCTTCTGACCTGCATGTTTGCCAGATCAGCGACGTGGTGATGCGTCAGCCACTACACATTGAAGCGGAACTCCACCACGTCCCCGTCCCGCATCACATAGTCCTTGCCCTCCATACGCGCCTTGCCCGCCGCGCGGGCGTCGGCGACGGAGCCGGTCTCGACCAGTTCGTCGAAGGAGATGACCTCGGCCTTGATGAAGCCCTTCTGGAAGTCGGTGTGGATCACACCGGCGGCCTCCGGGGCCGTGGCGCCCTTCTTGATGGTCCAGGCGCGGGACTCCTTGGGGCCTGCCGTGAGGTAGGTCTGGAGGCCCAGGGTGTCGAAGCCGACGCGGGCGAGGGTGGCCAGGCCCGGCTCGTCCTGGCCGACGGACTGGAGGAGCTCCAGGGCCTCGTCGTCGTCGAGCTCGGCGAGGTCGGCTTCCAGCTTGGCGTTGAGGAAGATCGCCTCGGCCGGGGCGACCAGGGCACGCTGCTCGGCCTTGAAGGAGTCGTCGGTCAGCTCGTCCTCGTCGACGTTGAAGACGTAGAGGAAGGGCTTGGTGGTCAGCAGGTGCAGCTCGTGGAGGAGGGCGGCGCGCTCGCTGCCCTGGACGATGCCCTCGGAGAAGAGGGTGCGGCCGTCCTCGAGTATGGCCTTGGCCTCCTCGACCGCCTTGACCTGCGCCTGCTTGTCCTTCTGTATCCGGGACTCCTTGACCAGGCGGGGCAGCACCTTCTCGATGGTCTGGAGATCGGCGAGGATCAGCTCGGTGTTGATCGTCTCGATATCGCTCTTGGGCGAGATCTTGCCGTCGACATGGACGACGTTCTCGTCCTTGAAGGCGCGGATGACCTGGCAGATCGCATCGGACTCACGGATGTTCGCCAGGAACTTGTTGCCCAGGCCCTCGCCCTCCGAGGCGCCCTTCACAATCCCGGCGATGTCGACGAAGTCGACGGTGGCGGGCAGTTTGCGGGCGGAGCCGAAGAGCTCGGCGAGCTTGTCGAGCCGGGGGTCCGGGACGCCGACGACACCGACGTTGGGCTCGATGGTGGCGAACGGGTAGTTGGCCGCGAGCACGTCGTTCTTGGTCAGGGCGTTGAACAGGGTCGACTTGCCGACATTGGGCAGACCGACGATTCCGATCGTGAGCGACACGTTGGCGACTTCCCGTAGCTTCCCGTAGCGGGGATGTGATGACAGGGACGTGGCCCCTGACGGGGCCGGTCCACCAGTCTACGGGGCCGCTCCCGATCACCCACCCGGGCTGATAATCAGTCGAACACGCTGCCAAGGTCCTGCGAAGGGCGTGTCCAAGGGCGGATTACCGCCCTCCGTCGACCTACGTTGGTCGGGTGGAGCACTACAGCACACGGACGCCCCGCCGGGCGGCGGCCCCGCCGCCGCGCCCGGCCGCGGACGACACGTACACGGGCCGAGGCGGCAGAGGGCCGGGCAGGGGCGGCGCGGACCGGGCGTCACGCCCGGCGCGGGCGCCGGCACGGCGGAACGGACCGCTCGGCGCCGCCGCCACCGCGCTGTCCGGTCTGCGCGGCCGCGGCCTGAGCTGGCCGGACCCCCGGCTCACCGGGCTCGGCACCGGGCTGCTGACCACGCTGGCCATGCTGGGCTTCGGCTGTCTGGACGCGTTACTTTTCGCCGGCTCACCCACTGTGTACAGCTGGTTCTTCCTGTTCGCCTGCGCGGCCTGCGCCCTGTGGGTACGGCCGGCCGATCTGCTGGCGGGACCGATCACGGTGCCGCTCGCCTTCACGGCCGGGCTGCTGCCGATCAACGACGGCGGTGAGGGGTTCGCGGGACAGGCGGTCGGCGTGTTCACCCTGCTCGCGCTGCACGCGGGCTGGCTCTACTCCGGAACGCTGCTCACCGTGCTGATCGTCCTGGTGCGCCGGGCGACCCTGGTCAGCCGGCGTCACCGGCAGCGGACGACGCAGCCATCGCGGCCCCCACGATCCCCGCGTTGTTCTGGAGCCTCGCAGGCACGATCTCGGCCCTGATGTCCTCGATCAGCGGCAGGAACTTGTGGGCCTTGCGGCTCACCCCGCCGCCGATCACGAACAGCTCGGGCGAGAACAGCATCTCCAGATGGGCCAGGTACTTCTGCACCCGGTCCGCCCAGTGCTCCCAGCTGAGGTCGTGGTCCTCCTTGGCCTTGGTCGAGGCGCGCTTCTCCGCCTCGTGGCCGTGCAGCTCCAGATGGCCCAGCTCGGTGTTGGGCACCAGGGTGCCGCCGGTGAAGACCGCGCTGCCGATGCCGGTGCCCAGGGTGAGCAGGACGACCGTGCCCTGACGGCCCTGGCCCGCGCCGAAGGTCATCTCCGCGACCCCGGCGGCGTCCGCGTCATTGAGCACGGTCACCGGGCAGCCCAGCCGCCCGCGGAGCACCGTGGCCAGATCGGTGCCGATCCAGCTCTTGTCGACATTGGCGGCGGTACGGGTCGTGCCGTCCGTCACCACCCCGGGGAAGGTCACCCCGACCGGCCGCCCGGACCAGCCGAAGTGCTGGACGACCTCGACCAGTCCCTCCACGACCGCCTCGGGGGTGGCCGGATGCGGGGTGAGCACCTTGTGGCGCTCCTCGGCCAGATCGCCCCGGTCCAGGTCCACCGGCGCGCCCTTGATACCGGACCCGCCGATGTCCACTCCGAACACCGGAGCTGTGGAGCCGCCTGCGGCGGTCACCGCTCCGCGCCGCCGTTCGCGGCGCCCTCGGCGGAGGCGGCGGCCGCCTCGGCCCGCAGATCGCGGCGCAGTTCCTTGGGGAGCGAGAACGTCAGGCTCTCCTCCATGGGCTGGACGACCTCGACATCACCGAAGCCGCGCTCGGCCAGCCACTCCAGGACGCCCTCCACGAGCACGTCCGGCACCGAGGCGCCCGAGGTCACGCCGACCGTGGACACGCCCTCGAGCCAGGCCTCGTCGATCTCATCGGCGAAGTCGACCAGATGACCGGCCTTGGCACCGGCGCCGAGAGCGACCTCGACCAGCCTTACCGAGTTGGAGGAGTTCTTGGAGCCGACGACAATGACGAGGTCGGACTCGGCGGCGACCTGCTTCACCGCGGTCTGGCGGTTCTGGGTGGCGTAGCAGATGTCGTCGCTGGGCGGGCTGATCAGCTGCGGGAAACGCCCCTTGAGCGCGTCCACCGTCTCCATGGTCTCGTCCACCGACAGGGTGGTCTGGGAGAGCCAGACGACCTTGGACTCGTCGCGGACCTCGACGTTCTTCACATCGTCCGGGCCGTCGACCAGTGTGATGTGGTCGGGTGCCTCACCACTGGTCCCGATGACCTCCTCATGGCCCTCGTGACCGATCAGGAGGATGTCGTAGTCCTCCTTGGCGAACCGGACGGCCTCCTTGTGGACCTTGGTCACCAGGGGGCAGGTGGCGTCGATGGTGGCCAACTGGCGCTGCTTGGCCTCCTCGTGGACGACCGGCGCGACACCGTGGGCCGAGAAGATCACGATCGACCCCTGGGGCACCTCCTCCGTCTCGTCGACGAAGATCGCGCCCTTCTTCTCCAGGGTCTGGACGACGTATTTGTTGTGGACGATCTCTTTGCGCACATAGATCGGCGCGCCGTACTGCTCCAGGGCCTTCTCGACGGCGATCACGGCACGGTCGACACCGGCGCAGTAGCCACGCGGGGCGGCGAGCAGGACCCGGCGGGCGGAGGTTGCAGTCATGACCCCCATGGTAGGGGCGCCGACCCGGCGATCCTGTCGGCGGTGGCCGATACGCTCGCGGTCATGGCTGTCAACACGTCCGCGGAGGAGCCGATCCCGGTCGGCGAGGTGTCCCGGCTGATCGGGGGATGGATCGACCGGCTGGGGGCGGTGTGGGTGGAGGGGCAGATCACCCAGCTGTCCCGGCGCCCCGGGGCGGGGGTGGTGTTTCTGACACTGCGCGACCCCAGTTACGACATCTCGCTGACCGTCACCTGTTTCCGCGCCGTATTCGACCGGATCGCGGACACCGTCTCCGAGGGCGCGCGCGTGGTGGTGCACGCCAAGCCGGAGTGGTACGCCCCGCGCGGTCAGCTGTCGCTGCGGGCCACCGAGATCCGCCCGGTGGGGGTCGGGGAGCTGCTGGCGCGTCTGGAGCAGCTGAAGAAGGCACTGACGGCCGAGGGGCTGTTCGCCGCCGACCGCAAGAAGCGGCTGCCGTTCCTGCCCCAGCTGATAGGGCTGGTGTGCGGACGGGCCTCGGCCGCCGAGCGGGATGTGCTGGAGAACGCCCGGCTGCGCTGGCCCGCCGTCCGCTTCGAGGTGCGCAATGTGGCGGTGCAGGGGGTGCACGCGGTGCCGCAGGTGATCGAGGCGGTCCAGGAGCTGGACGCGCTGCCCGCGGTGGATGTGATCGTGGTGGCGCGCGGCGGCGGCAGTGTGGAGGACCTGCTGCCGTTCTCGGACGAGCAGCTGGTGCGGGCGGTGGCCGCGTGCCGTACGCCGGTGGTCTCCGCGATCGGCCATGAGCCGGACTCCCCGCTGCTGGACCTGGTGGCCGATCTGCGGGCGTCCACCCCCACCGACGCGGCGAAGAAGATCGTCCCGGATGTGGGCGAGGAGCTGCTGCGGATCCAGCAGCTGCGCGAGCGCGCGCTGCGCAGTGTCCATGGGCTGCTGGACCGGGAGGAGCGGGGGCTCGCGGCGGCGCTCGCCCGCCCGTGTTTCCAGCAGCCCCGGCGGATGGTGGACGAGCGCGAGGAGCAGATCGCCGCGGTGCTGGAGCGCGGCCGCCGTTGTCTGGGCCATCTGCTGGACCGGGCCGAATCCGAGCTGGCGCACACCCATGCCCGGGTGGTGGCCCTCTCCCCCGCCGCCACGCTGCGCCGCGGCTATGCGGTGCTCCAGCACGCCGACGGTTCGGTGGTGCGGTCGGCGGACGAGGTGGGGCGGGAGGAGGAGCTGAGGGCCCGGGTGGCCGAGGGCGAGTTCACGGTCCGCGCGGTCGGCGGGTCCGCCGTCGAGGGCGACTGAGCGGACGGCCCCTGCGGTGTCGGTTCCTGTGCATAGGGTGTGCGGCATGGCGAAGACGGACGAGAAGGTGACCGACACCTCGGCGCTCGGCTACGAGCAGGCGCGGGACGAGCTGGTCGAGGTCGTGCGCCGGCTGGAGGCGGGCGGCACCAGCCTGGAGGAGTCGCTCGCGCTGTGGGAGCGCGGCGAGGAGCTGGCGAAGGTGTGCCGCCGCTGGCTGGAGGGGGCGCGGGCGCGGCTGGACGCGGCGCTGGCGGAGTCGGCGGCGGAGGGCGCCGGGGAGCGGGATGCCGGGGGGCGTACGGGGGTCGGCGGGTCCGCCGTCGAGGGCGACTGAGCGCGGCGGCCCGCGCTGTGATGCGGAGCACCTTCCCCACGATTTAGTTGAAAGTTAACATAAAGCCGATACGGTGGGTGGTGACATCACGTTCCCCACTTGTGATCCGAAGGTTGTGCCATGACTCTCGCCCTCGACCCCGCCGCCCAGGACCTGCTCTTCCGTGAGGCGCACACCGCCAACACCTTCACCGATGAGCCAGTGTCCGAGGAGCAGGTGCGGGCGATCTACGACCTGGTCAAGTACGCCCCGACCGCCTTCAACCAGTCACCGCTGCGGGTGGTTCTGGTGCGCTCCGCCGAGGCCCGGGAGCGTCTGGTGCCGCATATGGCCGAGGGCAACCGCCCCAAGACGGCTGCCGCCCCGCTGGTCGCGATCCTCGCCGCGGACAATGAGTTCCACGAGGAACTGCCCACCCTCCTCCCGCACTTCCCGCAGGCCAAGGATGTCTTCTTCGCCGAGCGCGGCACCCGTGAGCAGGCTGCGGGGCTCAATGCCGCGCTCCAGGCGGGCTACTTCATCCTGGGCATCCGCGCCGCCGGTCTGGCCGCCGGCCCGATGACCGGCTTCGACGCCGCCGGGGTGCAGAAGGAGTTCCTGGACGACGACCACACCCCGCTGATCGTCGTCAACATCGGCAAGCCGGGCGAGGACGCCTTCCGCCCGCGCAGCCCGCGTCTGGACTACGACGAGGTCATCACCAGCGTCTGACCCTGCCCTCCGGGCCGTCCGCCCGGCGTGGCACTCCGGCCGTCGTGCTCAGCCCTTCCGGGCCTCGAGCGCGGCGGCCATCTTCGTCAGATGGGCATGGGACGCGGTCCCGGTGACCACCGTGGTCACCCCCCGCTCCCGGCACACCAGGGCGTCGTACTTGTCACCCTCGTAGCGGACCCACTCCTTGCCGTCGATCCGCTGGGTGTCCTTGGTCTCCCGGGCCTGCTGGGTGACGTTGTCGATGAACGTCGCGGCCTTGGCGTCGCTCTGCTCGATCGCCACATACTCCCGCTTCTCGTCCAGGAAGCCCAGGTGCCAGGCTCCGCCGCCGCCCGCCGCCGGGGTGTAGGTGACCGAGGTCGCGCGCCAGCCCTTGGGCAGACTGCCGGACTTCGGGGCGGCCACCGGGTACGGCGCGGCGCGGCGGGTCGTCTGAAGCTCCACCCGGTAGTCGACCGTCCTGACACCCCCGTCCTTGCCACTGTCGTCGCGCGGGATCTGGATATAGATGCCCGCCGCGACGGCGCCGATCGCCGCCATGGACAGCAGCATGTCCCGGACCGTCTCTTTGCCTCGCATACCTGCCACGTCCCCCATCGTCCCCCATCCCGCCGCCATACCCGGCAACAGGGTCGCGCTCATGCGTGGGGTCCTCTGCTCACACTCGCACTCAGCGGATAAAGTCATGAGCACCCTCTCCCTTCTCGCCCGCCTTCGGCGGCGAGGAGGGGCCCACCGGCCGTCGCCGTACAGAAAGGTGCGCTCCGATGACCGAGCACCATCTGCCGTCCCAGCTCGAGGTCAGCCCCGAGGCTCCCGACCGCAACCTCGCCCTGGAGCTCGTCCGGGTCACCGAGGCGGGTGCCATGGCCTCCGGCCGCTGGGTGGGCCGCGGCGACAAGAACGGCGCCGACGGTGCGGCCGTCAAGGCCATGCGTTCGCTGGTGCACACCGTCTCCATGAACGGTGTCGTGGTCATCGGCGAGGGCGAGAAGGACGAGGCGCCGATGCTCTACAACGGGGAGCGGGTCGGCGACGGCACCGGCCCCGAGTGCGATGTGGCCGTGGACCCGGTGGACGGCACCACCCTCACCGCCAAGGGCATGGCCAACGCGGTCTCGGTGCTCGCGGTCGCCGAGCGCGGCACGATGTTCGACCCGTCGGCCGTGTTCTACATGGACAAGCTGGTCACCGGCCCGGAGGCGGCCGAGTTCGTCGACATCACCGCGCCGCCCGGGGTGAACATCCGGCGGATCGCCAAGGCCAAGAAGTCCAGCCCCGAGGACGTCACCGTGGTGGTGCTGGACCGCCCCCGTCACGAGGGCATCGTCAAGGAGATCCGCGAGGCGGGCGCCCGGATCAAGTTCATCTCCGACGGCGACGTGGCCGGAGCGATCATGGCGGTGCGCGAGGGCACCGGCGTGGATCTGCTGCTGGGCGTGGGCGGTACCCCGGAGGGCATCATCGCGGCCTGTGCGATCAAGTGCCTCGGCGGCACCATCCAGGCCAAGCTGTGGCCCAAGGACGACGACGAGAAGCAGCGCGCCCTCGACGCCGGTCATGACCTCGACCGGGTGCTCCAGACCGACGACCTGGTCAAGGGCGACAACGTGTTCTTCGTCGCCACCGGTATCACCGACGGCGATCTGCTGCGCGGGGTGCGGTACCGCGCGGAGACCGCGACCACCCAGTCGCTGGTGATGCGGTCCAAGTCCGGGACCATCCGGCAGATCGACTCCACTCACCGGCTGTCCAAGCTGCGCGCGTACGCCTCGGTGGACTTCGAGCGCGCCCGCTGAGCCCTCCGCGGGAAGGGCCGCGAGGTGCCGCCGTGCGTCCGCGGCCGCGTCGTGGCCGGTCGCGCCCACGCGGCGGAGCCGCACATCGACACAGCCCCGCGCCCCTTCGGCGCGCGACCGAACCGCACCGGACGTCAGCGAGGCCGCTGAGAAGCGCCACGCCCCGGCGCCGGCGCACACGGCGCGTCCGCCCGCGCTCCCGCAACCCGCGCTCCGCGCAAGGGCCGGGCCCCGCCTTCCTGGCGGGGCCCGGCCCTGTGCGATCTGAAGCGCTCAGCCCGCGGCGGCCACCCTCACGGCGCGCTGGAGCTCGGCCTCCCGGCGACGGCGGCGGGCCAGCACCACTCGGCGCTCGGCCGCGGTCAGCCCGCCCCACACGCCGTACGGCTCGGGCTGCAACAGCGCGTGCTCGCGGCACTCGACCATGACCGGGCAGCGCGCGCAGACCCGCTTGGCGGCCTCTTCCCGCGACAGCCGCGCAGCCGTGGGCTCCTTGGAAGGAGCGAAGAACAGCCCGGCCTCGTCCCGGCGGCACACCGCCTCCGAGTGCCAGGGGCCGGCCTGATCCCGAGCGGGGGTGCGCTGCGGGGGCACGGCGGCGTCCAGCAGGGGCTGATGCGGTTGCAGCACGGTCTACTCCTGACGACGGCTCCGGTGGTCACCCTTGCCCGCCTCGCGGCGTACGGCCCCGTGTGCACCCCCATCAGCCGTACGAGAGACGATGCACCAAGCCTTACCCGCTGTGCGCGCGCTTATGCACACCGTTGTTCCGACCGCAAATTCCCTGCGTCCGCCCGGACTTCGCCGGGCTCACGACCGCAGGTTCTTCAGTCGCTTACCCCGCTTGGGCCGGGCTTCCACCCCTCCGAAGACAGCGAATCCGCCGACATGGACCACCGGCGCCTGGGGATCCGGCGCCTCGCAGGGGGTCACATCGAAGCCGCCGAAGATCCCGGCACCCGAGCCGTGCAGGGTGACGTTCTCCGGAACCTTGATCTCCACCCCGCCGAAGAGCGCCCAGACACGGATGACGACCTCCTGCTGCTCGAAGATCGCCTCGGTCAGATCGATCTCGGCCCCGCCGAAGACCGCCAGCGCGTTGGTCCGGCGGCGGACCCGCCAGCGCCCCTTGCGCGCCGCCCCGCCGAAGATCGCCACCAGGTTCTCCGCCGCGGGGGCGGTACGGGCCCAGGACGGGTCCTCCCCGCCCCGGGCCGACTCCGGTCCGGCGCCGCGGCCCGGCGTCACGGGCAGATCGCGGACCAGGGGCTCCAGTTCGCCGAGGGTTTTGGCGCGGTAGACCGCGTCAATCCGCTCCGCGTGCTCCTCGGGGTCGAGCCGCCCCTCGGCGAGGGCGTCCCGCAGGATGTCCGCGATCCGGTCACGATCCGCGTCGGAGGCGCGCAGCGGCGCCTGCGCGGACGCGGCGGGCGCCACGGTCCCGGACGCGGAAACGGAAGACGCGGGAACGGAAGACGCGGGAACGGAAGGGGACTTGGTCAAGGGCACCGGCTGCTGCTCATCCACGCGGCCAGCGTACCCAGTCGCGATAGATCGCGACCAGGGGTCGCGACACTTCCCTCCCCGAGGTGACTGAGCCCTACCTCACAGGGACCCCGCTCACCGCCCCGTTCTACGCTGGTGGGCGCTGCCGTCGATGCCAGCACTGTCTGCCGAGTGAGGAATGGCCGGAATGCCTGAGTTTGCCTACACGGATCTGCTGCCCCTGGGCGAGGACAGCACGCCGTACCGCCTGGTGACCTCGGAGGGTGTGAGCACCTTCGAGGCCGACGGGCGCACCTTCCTGAAGGTCGAGCCCGAGGCGCTGCGCACACTCGCGGCCGAGGCGATGCACGACATTTCGCACTATCTGCGCCCGGCCCACCTCGCCCAGCTGCGCCGGATCCTCGACGACCCCGAGGCCAGCGCCAACGACCGGTTCGTCGCACTGGACCTGCTGAAGAACGCGAACATCGCGGCGGCCGGTGTGCTGCCCATGTGCCAGGACACCGGCACCGCCATCGTCATGGGTAAGCGCGGGCAGCACGTGCTGACGGAAGGGCGCGACGAAGAGGCCCTCTCGCGCGGCGTCTTCGACGCCTACACCAAGCTCAATCTGCGCTACTCCCAGATGGCCCCGCTGACCATGTGGGAGGAGAAGAACACCGGCTCCAACCTGCCCGCGCAGATCGAGCTGTACGCGACCGACGGCGGCGCCTACAAGTTCCTCTTCATGGCCAAGGGCGGCGGCTCGGCCAACAAGTCCTTCCTCTACCAGGAGACGAAGGCGGTGCTGAACGAGGCATCGATGATGAAGTTCCTGGAGGAGAAGATCCGCTCGCTGGGCACCGCCGCCTGCCCGCCGTACCACCTGGCCATCGTGGTCGGCGGCACCAGCGCGGAGTACGCGCTCAAGACCGCCAAGTACGCCTCGGCGCACTACCTCGACGAGCTGCCCGCTTCAGGCTCCCCGACCGGCCACGGCTTCCGCGACAAGGAGCTGGAGGAGAAGGTCTTCGAGCTGACCCAGAAGATCGGGATCGGCGCGCAGTTCGGCGGCAAGTATTTCTGCCACGACGTCCGGGTCGTACGGCTGCCCCGGCACGGCGCGTCCTGCCCGGTGGCCATCGCCGTCTCCTGCTCCGCCGACCGTCAGGCGCTCGCGAAGATCACCCCCGAGGGCGTCTTCCTGGAGCAGTTGGAGACCGACCCGGCGCGCTTCCTCCCGGACACCACGGACGAGGAGCTGACCAAGGGCGCGGGCCCGGACCTGGACGCGGTCGCCATCGACCTCGACCGGCCCATGGACGAGGTCCTGGCCGAGCTGACCAGGCACCCGGTCAAGACCCGGCTCTCGCTGACCGGCACGCTGGTCGTCGCCCGTGACATCGCCCACGCGAAGATCAAGGAGCGACTGGACGCGGGCGAGGAGATGCCGGAGTACCTGAAGAACCACCCGGTCTACTACGCGGGCCCGGCCAAGACCCCCGAGGGGTACGCCTCCGGTTCGTTCGGCCCGACCACGGCGGGCCGGATGGACGCCTACGTCGAGCAGTTCCAGGCGGCCGGCGGCTCGAAGGTCATGCTCGCCAAGGGCAACCGCTCGAAGCAGGTCACCGACGCCTGCGCCGCGCACGGCGGCTTCTACCTGGGCTCCATCGGCGGCCCGGCGGCCCGGCTGGCCCAGGACTGCATCAAGAAGGTCGAGGTCCTGGAGTACGAGGAGCTGGGCATGGAGGCGGTCTGGAAGATCGAGGTCGAGGACTTCCCGGCGTTCATCGTGGTGGACGACAAGGGCAACGACTTCTTCACGGACCCGGGTCCGGCACAGCCCTTCGTCTCGAGCATCCCGGTGCGCCCGGGGGCCTGACGGGCCGACGGATCCGGGGGGGCCGGGACGGCGATGCCGTCCCGGCCCCCGGCCGTTCCCGCTCGTGTTGCCCCTCTGGGCCCGTACGCCGGGTCAGCCCCGCAGCACCGCCTCGAAGGCTCCCGGCCGCTGGGCGATTCCACTGCACCGGTTCTCCGGGGTGGCTCCGGGGCTCTCCCCTGGAGCCGCGGCGCGGTCGGAGCCGGGTTGGGCCGTGGCACCGTCCTCGCCCGGTTCCTCGCCCGGCTCCCCGTCAGAGGCGTTGTCGCACGGCCGGTCGCGTTCGGCGGACCACATCGACAGCCGCCCGATCCCCTTCTCCGCGGCGAACCGCGCCAGCCCGGCCGCGTCCTCCAGCGTGAACACCTCACCGGAGACATTGTTGAGCCCGATCATCGGCGTCACACCGAGGGTCTTCCAGGCGGCGTCGTCGGACAGCCCCAGCACCCCACGCACCCGGGCCTGGGCGACGGTGGCGGCCCGGATCGCGTAGTCGCCCATGTCGCCGGTGAGCTCATCGCCGTAGTTCATCGCCATGATGTTCACCGCCGAGAGGGCGACGTCCTCGTCCTTGGCCGCCTCCAGTTGGGCGGTGCTGTCCGCCGTCAGCCCGTCGGGCATGGCGGGCAGCGTGAAGGAGACGTCCAGGCCCTCATGGGTGCGCTGGAGCAGGGCGATGGCCTGGGCGCGGCGCACGGCCGCCTCGGTGTCGGCGAGGCTGTCGCCCTCGACGTCGAAGTCGGCCTTGGTCAGCCGGTAGCGCTCGATCACCTGAGTGTAGGCCGCGGCGAGTTCGGAGACATCGGTGCACGCGGTGCTCAGCTCGGTGCCGTCGGCGCCGCCGAAGGAGACCCGGACATCGCCGCCCGCCCGGCGCACGGCCTCGATCCGGGCGTCCAGCGCCTGATCGTCGAGGGTGGTGCCACCGTCCCACACCGGGGCGCAGCCGTCGCCCGCGACGACGAAGCCGAGGGTGAACTCCTTGACACCGCGCGCCGCCGCGGCGGCCATGTCGTAGCCCGACTCGGACCAGGCGCTGACGTACGGAACGAAGTCGGCGGGGGGCGGCGGCGCCGGTTGCGGGCTCCGCGCGGACGGCGGGGCCATGCGCGCCCGCGGTTCCGGCGACGGCTCGTGCTGTCCGGCCCAAACGGCGATGCCGGCGCAGACCACGGCGGCGGCCACGGCGATTCCGCTCATGCGGGGGCTGGCCCTCATGGCTCTCGCTCCTCTTCGGTGTCCGGTTCGGGGATGTGGGGGCATCGGGGGCTCCGCCTCCCGTGCCACGCTCCACCGCCAACCTCGCATATCCGAGAAATGGAACGAACTATGACACACCGCATGTTTGACTGATATGTCTCAAGTCATATTTTCTCGACTAGCCTCTCGTTCATGGATCCTCAGTCAGATGTGATCGAGCGAGCGTCTTCGCGCCCCCTCCATCCCGAAGTGGGCGGGAAGGGGCCCGTGTTCGTCGATCTCTCCGGGCGACGCGGCCGTCTGGTGCGGCACGCGGGGGTGGTCGCGGGGGCCGCCTGCCTCAGCTACTCGGTGATCCTGGCGGTGGGCTTCACGGGTGGTACCGCCTTCGCCCCCGAGACCCTGATCCCGGGACACCCGAGCGCCACCGAGGCGTTCGGCCGGAAGCCGGAGGGCGGTCCGGAGCGGTACCGCCCGGAGCACCGGCGGCCGCCGCACCAGGACGTGACGCACCGGGACGTGACGCACCCCGGTCCCCGTCCGCACGAGGACCGCGCGGACACCGGCCTCCACGCCCCGCGGGACGCACGCGCGGTGGCTCTCGGCGAGCCGGTCACGCTCGACGACCCCGCCCCGGAGCGGCGGCACCCGGGACCCGCCGAACCCGGCGCCCGGGTACGCCCCGAGCCCCGGGGCCAGGCCCGGGAGCAGCACCGGGACCAGGCCCGGGAGCACACCCCGGCGCACCACGGGGCCGGCGGCACGAAGCGCGCCGCGCACCGCAAGCACGCACCCACCCACCCCGCCGGACGGAAGCCGGGCCACCGCGCCGAGCACCCCCGGCACGCCAAGCACGCCAAGCCCACGCAGCGCGGAAAGCCCGCCCAGCACCGCAAGTCCGGCAAGCCCGCGAAGCCGGGCGCGGGCGGGGCGCACACCCCGGCCCGCAAGCCCCCCGCCCGTAAGCCCCCGGCCCGTAAGCCCCCGGCCCGTAAGCCCCCGGCCGCCGATCCGCCCGCCGCCGGGGCCGGACTCCCCGGGAACCCCGGGCCGAAGACCCCGCTGAACCCCCTGGGTCCGCTGAACCCGGCCGGGCCCGCCCCCGGGGCCAACGGTCCCGGCGTCCCGCAGAACGGGGACGCACCGTCATGACCTCCGGCAGACAGCCGAGACTCCCCCGGCCGCGCCGCCGCAGACTTCCCTCGCCCCGCCCGGCCGCCGCGCCCCGCCCCGTGTCCCGGACCACCGGGCCGGGGCGCGGTGACGGTGGCCGGTTCCGCGGCCGGGGCCCGTTCCGCCGCGGGGCCGCCAGGACCAGCACCCGGATGGTGCTGGCGCCGGCGACACTGCTCGCGGTGGTCTGCGGACTGCTGCTGGACGGCTATCTGCACGCCGAGGTCGGCAATGACGCCCGTGTCCACCGCTCGCACCCCTCACACAGCGTCCCCGACCGGCTGCGCCACGGCGGACCGGTGCTCACCTTCGACCGGGACGGCCGGGCGACCGAGCACTCCGTCCCCTCCCGGACCGTGGCGCTCACCTTCGACGACGGCCCGGATCCGCGCTGGACCCCCGAGATCCTCGCGGTGCTGCGCAAGCACGACGTCCCCGGAACCTTCTTCGTCGTGGGACAGATGGTGGTCCGTCATCCCGGACTGGTGCGCCGGATGCGGCAGTCGGGCCATGAGATCGGGGTGCACACCTTCTCCCATGTCGATCTGTCGTACCAGGACACCGGGCGGATCGACCGCGAACTGGCCCAGTCCCAGCTGGCCTTGGCAGGCGCGGCGTCCGTCACCAGCTCGCTCTTCCGGGCGCCGTACGCCTCCGAGGTCCGCGCGCTGGACGACCGCACCTGGCCGGTCCAGCGGCACGTCGGGGCCAAGGGCTACCTCAGCGCGTTCGTGGACGCCGACAGCGAGGACTGGCAGCGGCCCCCGGTCAAGGAGATCGTCCAGAACGCCACCCCCGACGGACGGAAGGGCGCGTCCGTGCTCTTCCACGACGCGGGCGGCAACCGCTCCCGCACGGTGAAGGCGCTGGATCAGTACATCGGCCGGATGAAGAAGAAGGGCTACTCCTTCACCACCGTCACCGGCGCGCTCGGCGCCCGGAGCGCCAACCACCCGGCCGGAGCCGCCCGGGTCTGGCAGGGCCGGGCGCTGATCTGGGCCGCGGCGCTCACCCAGGCCGCCCTGCCGTGTCTGGCCGGGCTGCTGGGCCTGGTCGGTGCCGCCGTGATCGGGCGGCTGCTGCTGATGGTGGGCTTCGCCTGGTGGCACCACCGCAGCCGGGCCCGGCGGCGCTACCGGTTGGTACAGCAGGTGGACGACCCGGTGAGCGTGATCGTGCCCGCGTACAACGAGAAGGAGTGCATCGCCAACACCCTGACCTCGCTGGCCGCCAGCACCCATCGGATCGAGATCCTGGTGGTGGACGACGGCTCCACCGACGGCACCGCCGACATCGTGGAGGCCATGGCGCTGCCCAACGTCCGGGTGCTGCGCCAGCCGAACGCGGGCAAGCCCGCCGCCCTCAACCACGGCATCGCCCACGCCCGCCACGATCTGATCGTGATGATGGACGGTGACACGGTCTTCGAACCGGCCACCGTCCGCGAGTTGGTCCGCCCCTTCGCCGACGTCCGCGTCGGCGCGGTCGCGGGCAACGCCAAGGTCGGCAACCGCGACCGGCTGATCGGCGCCTGGCAGCACATCGAGTACGTCATGGGGTTCAACCTGGACCGGCGGATGTACGACCTGCTGCGCTGTATGCCGACCATCCCCGGCGCGATCGGCGCCTTCCGCCGCCGGGCGGTGCTGGAGGCCGGGGGCATGAGCGCGGACACCCTGGCCGAGGACACCGACATCACCATCGCGCTGCACCGGGCCGGCTGGCGGGTGGTCTACCAGGAGCACGCCCGCGCCTGGACGGAGGCGCCCGGCGCCCTCGGCCAGCTGTGGAAGCAGCGCTACCGCTGGAGTTACGGCACCATGCAGGCGCTCTGGAAGCACCGCCGCTCGATCGTGGACCGGGGCCCGTCGGGACGGTTCGGCCGGGTGGGGATGCCGCTGGTGGTGCTCTTCCAGATCGTCACCCCGCTGTGCGCGCCGCTGATCGACCTGTTCACCGTGTACGGCGCGGTCTTCCTGGACCCGGTGCGCTCCCTGCTGGCCTGGGGGGCGCTGATGCTGGTGCAACTGCTGGGCGCGGCGTACGCGTTCCGGCTGGACCGGGAGCGCTACCGGGCGCTGCTGGTGCTGCCGCTCCAGCAGATCGCCTACCGCCAGCTGATGTATCTGGTGCTGCTGCACTCCTGTGTCACGGCCGCGACCGGCGCGCTGCTGCCGTGGCAGAAGCTCAAGCGCACCGGTGAGGTGGACTCCCAGCGGGCCCGGGAGTCCGTACGGTGACCGGCCTCACCCGCCCGCCCCGGCCGTCACCGGGAACACGCCGGGACGCGTACGCGCTGAGCCCTGAGAAAGGCGGAGGCGAACCGAGCCGCAAGAAAGACCGAGCCACAAGAAAGGCAGTATGCCGCGATGGCCGAGGAGAGCTACCGGACCGAGCGCGACTCCATGGGAGAGGTGCGGGTCCCCGCGCACGCCAAGTGGCGGGCCCAGACCCAGCGGGCGGTGGAGAACTTCCCCGTCAGCGGCCAGCGCCTGGAGCGGGCGCATATCGCGGCGCTGGCCCGGATCAAGGCCGCGGCGGCCACCGTCAACGCCGGTCTTGGCGTGATCGACGAGGACATCGCCGCGGCCGTCGTGGAGGCGGCGGCGGAGGTCGCCGAGGGCCGCTGGGACGACCACTTCCCGGTGGACGTCTTCCAGACCGGCTCGGGCACCTCGTCCAATATGAACACCAACGAGGTGCTGGCCACCCTGGCGAGCGAACGGCTGGGCCGCGCGGTGCACCCCAACGACCACGTCAACGCCAGCCAGTCGTCCAACGACGTCTTCCCCTCCTCCATCCACATCGCGGCCACCGCCGCCGTCACCGCCGATCTGATCCCGGCGCTGAGCCGGCTCGCCGAGGCGCTGGAGCGCAAGGCCGCGGAGTTCGCCGAGGTGGTCAAGGCGGGGCGCACGCATCTGATGGACGCCACCCCGGTGACGCTGGGCCAGGAGTTCGGCGGTTATGCCGCGCAGGTCCGGTACGGGATCGAGCGGCTGCGCTCCTCGCTGCCCCGGCTGGCCGAACTGCCGCTGGGCGGTACGGCGGTGGGCACCGGCATCAACACCCCGCCCGGGTTCGCCCCCGCCGTGATCGCCGAGCTGACGCGGACCACCGGGCTGCCGCTCACCGAGGCCCGGGACCACTTCGAGGCCCAGGGTGCCCGGGACGGGCTGGTGGAGACCTCGGGGCAGCTGCGGACCATCGCGGTCGGGCTGACCAAGATCGCCAACGATCTGCGCTGGATGGCCTCGGGCCCGCGCACCGGGCTGGCCGAGATCGCGCTGCCCGACCTCCAGCCCGGTTCGTCGATCATGCCGGGGAAGGTCAACCCGGTGATCCCCGAAGCGGTGCTGATGGTCGCCGCCCAGGTCACCGGCAATGACACCACGGTCGCCACGGCCGGGGCCGCCGGGAACTTCGAGCTCAACGTGATGCTCCCGGTGATGGCGAAGAACCTGCTGGAGTCGATCCGGCTGCTGGCCAACGCCTCCCGGCTGCTGGCCGACCGCACCGTCGACGGGATCACGGCCGACGCCGAGCGCGCCCGCGAGTACGCCGAGTCCTCCCCGTCCGTCGTCACCCCGCTCAATCGCTACCTCGGCTACGAGGAGGCGGCCAAGGTCGCCAAGACGTCCCTGGCCGAGCGGAAGACCATCCGCCAGGTGGTGCTGGAGTCTGGCTATGTGGAGCGCGGGCTGCTGACCCGGGAGCAGCTGGACGAGGCGCTGGACGTGCTGCGTATGACGCATCCGTAACCTTGTGTGGGACAACCGTTGCGGCATAGGTCACGGCACCGCGGCCCGCTCACACCTAAGATCTGCTCATGACAGCGGACATCGTGGAGACGACGGGGACGGCGGGTACCGCCCGATGGGCGCCGGGTGACCACATCCTGTGGCGCTACCGGGCCAACGCCGCCGACCGCATCCACATCTGCCGCCCCGTAACCGTCGTCGAGGACACCCCCGAACTGCTGGCCGTCTGGCTCGCCCCGGGCACCCCCTGCGTCAAACCGCAGCTGACCGACGGCACCTCGGTGCACCGCGAGCCGCTGTCCACCCGCTACACCAAGCCGCGGACCACCGCGCTGTGCCAGTGGCTGGGCACCGGAGTGCTCAAGCTGGCGCGGCCCGGGGAACCGTGGTCGGTGTGGCTTTTCTGGGAACACGGCTGGCAGTTCAAGAACTGGTACGTGAACCTGGAAGAGCCGCTGGCCCGCTGGGCCGGCGGGGTGGACTCCGAGGACCACTTCCTGGACCTCGCGGTCTACCCGGACCGCAGCTGGGAATGGAAGGACGAGGACGAGTTCGCGCAGGCCCAGCGGGCCGGCCTGATGGACGCGGTACAGGCGCGCCGGGTCCGGGCCGCCGGCCGGGCGGCCGTGGGACTCATCGAAGCGTGGGGAGCGCCGTTCCGGGACGGCTGGGAGGACTGGCGGCCCGACCCGGCCTGGCCGGTCCCCGCGCTTCCGGCGGACTGGGACCGTAAGGACAGGGGGCATACGTCCGCGCACTCGAGGTCCTGAACCTCTTGTTGTGCACCGGTGTTTCAAACGTAGGATCGTCGTCCGGAAGACCGCACCCGCGGGAAACCAGACACTGGCGCAACTCACGGACGATGCACAGGATCTGACGTAATGTCACAGGAGGGGCGGAGTCGTGAGCAGTGAGGACGACTACGGCGACGGCTACGAGGGGTACCAGGACTTCGACCGCCTGGCGCTGGACCGCAGCGGCCAGGCCGAGGCCTTCGACGCGATAGGCGACCGTTACGACGAAGCCTTTCCGCACAAGGAGGGCCAGGTCAAGGCCGGTCAGTGGCTGGCCGGCACACTCGCTCCCGGCTCCCGGGTGCTCGATGTCGGCTGCGGCACCGGACTGCCCACGGCCCGTCAGCTGACCGACGCCGGGCACCGGGTCACCGGGATCGACATCTCCCCGGGCATGCTCAAGCTGGCCCGGGACAACGTCCCCGGCGCCGAGTTCCACCAGGTGGACATCGTCGATCTGCGGGCCGGTGGGCGCTACGGCCCCGGAGGGGCACGGGAGCTCGGCCCCTTCGACGGCATCGTCGCCTTCTTCGCGCTGGTGCTGCTGCCCCGCCCGGAGATCCCCTACGCGCTGCGGGCGCTGCACGCGGTACTCAGACCCGGCGGACCGATGACCCTCGGCATGGTGGAGGCGGACGTGGACGACTTCGCGATCCCGTTCCTCGGCAACTCGATCCGGGTATCCGGCTATCTGCGGGAGGATCTCCGACAGGTCGTCAGTGACGCGGGCTTCGAGATCACCGGGGAGGAATCGCACGCGTACGCCCCGGCCAGCACGGATGTGCCACCCGAGATCCAGCTGTATCTGCACTGCCGACGACGTGCCTGACACTCGGTGCGCCCCCCACACCAGGGCGCACGGCCCCGGACGGATGGAAACCCACGCGTGACGGAGCACCCGACCTCCCACAACAGGCGACAGGCTGCCGCCCCTGCCGCCGCCTCGGGCACGCCCGAGGACACGCACGGCGCGGTCCCGGACCCGCGGACCGCCGTGCGGCAGACGGCTGCCCCGCGCGGCGGCGGAGGTACCGAGCGCCGGAGCGCGGCGCACAGCGAGCACCCGGCACAGCCGGAGCACGGCACACCGGAGGGCGAGCCTGTGTGGGACGCGGACCGCAATGCCGCCAGAGGCGCGGCACGCCGACCCGGAGCGCGGGACGGCTCCCCCGACCGGGAGCCGCGCGCCCCGGAGGCCGGGCACCGGGATTCCGGCCGCCCCGGCGCCGCCGCGGGTGAACACCCCGCCCAGCCCGGTGAGTCGCCCGACGCGGTGGTCACGGCGGCCGGTGAGGTCGCGTACACCGCGCCCGGCGGCGGGGTGCCCGCGGTGGTGCCGCCCGCCGGTGGCGCCGGCGCGGCCGAGACGGCCGCCGCGCGGGACCGCGGCGGGGACCGGCTGCGCTTCGTCGGCGCGGCGACCCGGCGGATCGCGCGCGGTATCGACCTCGACGAGATCGTGCTCGGCCTGTGCCGGGCCACCGTGCCCACCTTCGCCGACGCGATCCTGGTCTATCTGCGCGATCCGCTGCCGGTGGGCGACGAGCGGCCGGTGGGCCCGGTGGTGCTGCGGCTGCGCCGTACCGACAGGATCCCGCTGGACCCGGACACCGACAGCGGCCGACTGCCGCTGATGCCCTCCCAGCCGGATCTGTCGCCCGCCGTGGGCGGCGGCCCGGCGGCCGAGCTGTGCGAGGTGGAGGCGGGCGGTCCGCTGGCCGAGGTGCTGCGCGGGGTGCGGCCGGTCTTCGGCGACTCCCAGGCCGCCCGGGCCGCGCTGCCCGAACTCCTCGGCGAGGGGCCCTCGGTGGCCACCGGGCAGCGCACCGTGCTGGCGCCGCTGCGCGGCCGCCGCCGGGTGATCGGCGCGGCGGTGTTCGTCCGCCGCCCGGACCGGCCGCCGTTCGAACCGGACGATCTGCTGGTCGCGGCCCAGCTCGCCACCCATACCGCGCTCGGTGTGGACAAGGCGGTGCTCTACGGCCGCGAGGTGTACATCGCGGACGAGTTGCAGCGCACCATGCTGCCCGACTCGCTGCCGCAGCCCACCGGCGTCCGGCTGGCCAGCCGCTATCTGCCCGCCGCGGAAACCGCGCGGGTCGGCGGCGACTGGTACGACGCGATCCCGCTGCCCGGCAACCGGGTGGCGCTGGTGGTCGGCGATGTGATGGGCCACTCCATGACCTCTGCCGCGATCATGGGCCAGCTGCGCACCACCGCACAGACCCTGGCCGGTCTCGATCTGCCGCCGCAGGAGGTACTGCACCACCTCGACGAGCAGGCCCAGCGGCTGGGCACCGACCGCATGGCCACCTGCATGTACGCGGTCTACGACCCGGTCGCGCACCGCATCGTGGTGGCCAACGCGGGCCATCCGCCGCCCCTGCTGCTGCACCGCGGCGGCCGGGCCGAGGTGCTGCGGGTGCCGCCGGGCGCGCCGATCGGGGTCGGCGGCGTCGACTTCGAGGCGGTCGAGCTGGACGCCCCGGCCGGGGCCACGCTGATGCTCTACACCGACGGTCTGGTCGAGTCGCGGATGCGCGATGTGTGGACCGGGATCGAGCAGCTGCGGGAGCGGCTGACCGCCACCGCGCGGCTCACCGGCCCCAACCCGCCGCCGCTGGAGCCGCTGTGCGACGAGGTGCTGGACATGCTCGGGCCCGGCGACCGCGATGACGATGTGGCGCTGCTGGCGGCCCGGTTCGAGGGCATCGCGCCCAGCGATGTCGCGTACTGGTTCCTGGATCCGAAGGCGCAGACCGCCGGGCAGGCCCGTCGGCTGGCCCGCCGCGCCCTGGCCCGCTGGGATCTGGACGATCTGACGGACGCGGTGGAACTGTTGGTGAGCGAGGTGGTCACCAACGCGGTGCGGTACGCGGAGCGGCCGATCACCCTGCGGCTGCTGCGCACGGACGTCCTGCGCTGTGAGGTCGGCGACGATGTGCCGCAGCTGCCGCGGCTGCGCCAGGCCCGGCCGTCCGACGAGGGCGGCCGCGGGCTGTACCTGGTCAACCGGATGGCGCGGCGCTGGGGCGCGACCCGGCTGAGCACCGGCAAGGTGGTCTGGTTCGAGCTCGCGCTGCCGTCCTGACCTGACCCGCCGCCCCCGGAAACCATCGGGCCCCGAACCGCGAGGAGCGGTTCGGGGCCCGGGGTGCGTTTACGGCTTCTGCCGATTGTGACCGGTGCCGCTCTCGCCGGTCGGGGTGGTCGGGCTCGTCGGGGTGGACGGCGTCCCCCCGCCGGTCGGGGTGGTCGTGGACTGGGAAGGCGGCACCGTCGGGGTCGACGGCTTGGTCTCCGACTCGGTCGGTGTCGCCGTCGGCGACTCGGACGGCGACTCGGACGGCGACTCGGTCGGTGTCGCCGTCGGCGACTCGGACGGGGACTGCGAGGTGGGCGGCGGTACCGCGGCCCCCATGTCCGTGTCCAGGTCGAACTCGGTGTCCTTCGTGTCGTCCGCCGCGACGCCCATGTACGCCGCCCAGATCGAGGCCGGGAAGTCGCCGCCGTTGACGCGACCGCCGCCGGCGGTGCCCCGGAGGGTGGTCTGCTTGCCGCCCGGCACCTCGCCGAACATACCGACGGAGGTGACCAGACCCGGGGTGTAGCCGGTGAACCAGGCGGACTTGTTGTCGTCCGAGGTGCCCGTCTTGCCCGCCACGTCCATGCCCTGGCGCTGCACGGCCTTACCGGTGCCGTCGGCGACCACACCGGTGAGGACGGAGGTGACGGAGTCGGCGGCGCCGCGGCTGATCGCCTGACCGGTGGTCGGGTCGGGCAGTTGGGCCTTCTCGTCGCCCTTCTCGGCGGACTTCACGATCGCCGGGGTGACCTTCTTGCCGTGGTTGTCGAGGGTCGCGTAGACCCCGGCCATGTCGTACGGGCTGGCGCCCATCACCCCCAGCGACATCGACGGGTTCTCGCCGAAGCCTCCGGCCTTCCCGTTCATCCCGAGGTCGACGGCGGTCTGCTTGACCTTGGCCAGGCCCACGTCCACGGCCATCTGCGCGTAGACGGAGTTGACCGAGTGGTTCATCGCCTTCTGGACGCTGATCTGGCCGTAGGAGATGTTGTCCTCGTTGGGCGGGGAGAAGCCGACGGGGCCGGTGCTGCTCTTCACCGGCCGCTTGCTGGTGCCGTCGTACTCGGTGTTGGCGGTGATCGGGGTGCCGTCCTGGGTGGTGGAGTCGTTCTCCAGCGCGGAGGCGAGGATCAGCGGCTTGAAGGTGGAGGCGGGCTGGTAGTCCTCACGGGTCGCGTTGTTGATCCAGTGCTTGGTGTAGCCCTTGCCGCCGTACATGGCCACCACACCACCGGTCTTGGGGTCCACCGAGACCGCGCCGACCTGGGCGTGCTTGTCGACCTGGCGCTTTTTCGGGTCGAGTTTGTCGGTCAGCTGGGTGTGGACCGCCTTCTCCAGCGACTTCTGCTTCTTGCGGTCGATGTTGAGGGTGATGGTCCAGCCGCCGGCCTCGAACTCCTTCTCGTCCACACCGGCCTTGAAGAGCTCCTTCTTGGCGGCGGCGATGAAGTACCCGGTCTGGCCTTCGAGTCCGGGGAGGGGACGGGGGTCGCCGGGCTTCTTGAACTTCATGCCCGCACGATCGCTCTTGGACAGCCAGCCCTTCTCGACCATGTTGTTGAGGATGTAGTTCCAGCGGGCCTTGACCAGCTTCTTGCCGTTGGGACCCGCGGTCGAGTAGTCGTACTGGCTGGGTGCCTGGAGCAGCGCGGCGAGATAGGCGCCCTCCGCCACGCTGAGTTTCTCGGCGTCCTTGTTGTAGTACGCGCGGGCGGCGGCCTGGATGCCGTAGGCGTTCCGGCCGTAGTAGCTGGTGTTGATGTACCCGGCCAGGATGTAGTCCTTGGACTTCTGCTGATCCACCTTGAGCGAGATCACCAGCTCCTTGGCCTTGCGGCTGACCGTCTGCTCCTGGCTGAGGTAGTAGTTCTTCACATACTGCTGGGTGATGGTCGAGCCACCCTGCTTGCCCCGGCCGAGCGCGGTGTTGATCAGGCCGCGGACGGTGCCCGTGAAGGAGACACCGGAGTCGGTGTAGAAGTCCTTGTTCTCCGCGGCGACGAAGGTGTGCTGCACCGCCTTGGGGATCTTCGACAGCGGTACGGACTCACGGTTGATGTCGCCCGTCTTCGCCATGATCGAGCCGTCGCTGTACTTGTAGATGTTGGCCTGCGCCCTGGCCTCCGCATTGGCGCCGGGCACATCCACCCAGAAATAGAGCGCGAAGAACGCTCCGACAAGCAGTGCGCAGAAGGTGACCACATACGCGAGGATCTTCTTCCAGGTGAAGAAGCGGCGTATGCCCCCCTTCGTTCCGGCCTTCTTGGCCTTGCGGGCGCCCTGCTGCCGTACGCGCCGCTCTTCCGCTCTACCCATCTCTCCTGCCGTTCCCGTCAGTCAGCTCCCCAGCCCAGCTCACGAAGCTAACACCGCGACAACCCTCACATACTCATCGATCTTGCATTTTCGGATGGTGACAAAGAGCACCCACCTCAAGGGAACTGACGGCCGAAGGGCGCGCAGGGTTGTCAGATGCGTTAAAGTGATAGCACTTTGATAGCCGCCGGTCGCTGCATCACACGGCCTGGCCTCGAGAGAACACGGGGACCGACATGTCCGATGTCACATCCGCAGCACCCCGCACCGAACCCCGGATAGCGGAGCGGCCCGCCCGCCATGTCAGCGGCGGCCTCGCCCTGCTCGGCGGACTGGCCGGGCTGGCCGCCGGGGTCGGGCTGATCCTCGCCGGGGCGGCGGTCGCCGCCGAGCACAAGGGCGCCGGATCCACCGCGCTGATCGTCTCCGGGATCGTGGTGGCCCTCACCGCGCTGATCACCGTGTGCGGACTGAACACCATCGCCCCGGGTGAGGCCCGGGTCGTCCAGCTCTTCGGCCGCTACCGCGGCACCATCCGAACCGACGGTCTGCGCTGGGTGAACCCGCTTACCAGCCGGGAGAAGATCTCCACCCGGGTGCGCAACCACGAGACCGCGGTGCTCAAGGTCAACGACGCGTACGGCAATCCGATCGAGCTGGCCGCGGTGGTCGTATGGAAGGTGGAGGACACCGCGCAGGCCCTGTTCGCGGTGGACGACTTCCTGGAGTTCGTCGCCACCCAGACCGAGGCGGCGGTGCGGCACATCGCCATCGAGTACCCCTACGACGCCCATGACGAGGACGGCCTGTCGCTGCGCGGGAACGCCGAGGAGATCACCGAGAAGCTGGCCGCGGAGCTGCACGCCCGGGTCGAGGCGGCCGGTGTGCGCATCGTCGAGTCGCGCTTCACCCACCTCGCCTACGCTCCGGAGATCGCCTCCGCGATGCTCCAGCGACAGCAGGCGGGCGCCGTGGTCGCCGCGCGCCGCCATATCGTGGACGGCGCGGTCGGCATGGTCGAGGCCGCACTGGCCCGGATCACCGAGGAGCAGATCGTGGAGCTGGACGAGGAGCGCAAGGCCGCCATGGTCAGCAATCTGATGGTGGTGCTGTGCGGGGACCGTTCGCCGCAGCCCGTCCTCAATACCGGCACCCTCTACCAGTGACGGGACACGAGCGCCCCGCCGAGCCCGCCGAGCCGGAGCGGCCGCCCGAACGGCAGCCGCGCCGGCCGCGGCAGCAGCGCAAGCAGATGCTGCTGCGGCTCGATCCGGCCGTGCACGACGCGCTCGCGCGCTGGGCCAACGACGAACTGCGCAGCGCCAACGCACAGATCGAGTTCCTGCTGCGCAAGGCGCTCTCGGACGCGGGCCGGCTGCCGGGTTCCGCGCGGCCGATCCCGCGCCGCGGCCGCCCGCCGCGCGATACCGCCCCCGACCAGACGGACTGACCGGGCCCCGAGGCGGCCCCACCCTCCACACCTTGTTGACCTGCGTAAACGATCTATTCACCGCAGCTATACACACGACGTATACCCGTCGTGTAGAGTGCCGCGCATGTCCATCGGCCACACCCTGCTCGGACTCCTGGAGTCCGGCCCGCGCCACGGCTACGACCTCAAGCGGGCCTTCGACGAACGATTCGGTCATGACCGCCCGCTCCACTACGGGCAGGTCTACTCGACCATGTCCCGCCTCCTGAAGAACGGTCTCGTCGAGGTCGACGGCATCGAGCACGGCGGGGGCCCCGAGCGCAAGCGCTACGCCATCACCGACGCCGGCATCACCGATGTCGGACAGTGGCTCGCCCAGCCCGAGAAGCCCGAGCCCTACCTCCAGTCGGTGCTCTACACCAAGGTCGTCCTCGCCCTGCTCACCGGGCGCGACGCCGCCGATCTGCTCGATGTCCAACGCGCCGAGCATCTGCGGCTGATGCGCGAGCTGACCCAGCGCAAGCGCTCGGGCGATCTCAGCGACCAACTGATCTGCGACCACGCACTGTTCCATCTCGAGGCCGATCTGCGCTGGCTGGAGCTGACCGCGGCCCGCCTCGGCCAACTCGGCAAGGCGGTACGTTCATGACTCCCGCGGGCTCACTCCTCACCGCCGACGGCCTCCACAAGGCGTACGGCCCCACCCCCGCGCTCGACGGCGCGGACTTCTCCATCCACCCCGGCGAGGTCGTCGCCGTCATGGGCCCCTCCGGCTCCGGCAAGTCCACCCTGCTGCACTGCTTGGCCGGGATCGTCACCCCGGACGCGGGCTCGGTCCACTACGGCGGACGCGATCTGTCCGCGATGTCGGACGCCGAGCGCAGCAAGCTGCGCCGCGGTGAGTTCGGCTTCGTCTTCCAGTTCGGCCAGCTCGTCCCGGAACTCAACTGTGTGGAGAACGTGGCGCTTCCGCTGCGGCTGAACGGCGTCAAGCGCAAGGAGGCCGAAGCGCGGGCGCTGTCCTGGCTGGAGCGGCTGGAGGTCGCGGATGTCCGCGACAAGCGCCCCGGTGAGGTCTCCGGCGGTCAGGGGCAGCGCGTCGCCGTCGCCCGCTCGCTGGTCACCAACCCGCGGGTGCTGTTCGCCGACGAACCCACCGGCGCGCTGGACTCCCTCAACGGGGAGCGGGTGATGGAGCTGCTCACCGAGGCCGCCCGGGAGACCCGCGCCGCCGTGGTCCTGGTCACCCATGAGGCCCGCGTCGCCGCCTACTCCGACCGCGAGATCGTGGTGCGCGACGGCAAGGCCCGGGACATGGCGGGCGCCCGATGACCGCCCAGGAGACCGCCACCGCACCACCTCAGCGCCTGGAGCCCGAGCCGCGCGGCGCCATCGCCCGTTGGACTGCCGATCTCGCCATGGGCGCCCGCTTCGCGGTCACCGGCGGCCGGGAGAGCTGGGCCAGGACGATCATGACAGCGGTCGGGGTGGGGCTCGGCGTGGCGCTGCTGCTGTTCGCCTCCTCCGCCCCCAACGCCTACAGCCTCCGTGACGAACGGGGCGCGGCCCGCGCGATCTCGGGCGAGGGGATCGACCCCCACCCGAAGCCGGGTCCGCACACCGTACGGGTTGCCAGCGCGGACACCACGTTCCACTCGGACGACATCGAGGGGGAGTTGATCGCGCCCGACGGGGACAGCCCGGCCAAGCCCCCGGGGGTGGACCGCGTCCCGGCCCCCGGTGAGATGTGGGTCTCCCCCGCGCTGAAGAAGCTGCTCGCCGACCACGACCTGCTCCGCCAGCGCCTGCCCTACCGCGTCGTCGGCACCATCGCCGACAGCGGACTGTCCGGCCCGAGCGATCTGCGGTACTACGCGGGTGCCGACGGCGCGGCGTTCCGGAACGACACCGGGCAACGCCTCGAGCACTGGGGCGCCCCTCCCGCGACCCATCAGCTGAACCCCGGGGTCCTGCTGCTCGTCATCATCGGCTGTGTGGTGTTGCTGCTGCCGGTCCTGATCTTCATCGCCACCGCCGCACGCTTCGGCGGCGAGCGGCGCGACCGGCGGCTGGCCGCGCTGCGCCTGGTGGGCGCGGACGGCCGGATGACCCGGCGGGTCGCGGCCGGGGAGTCGCTCGTCGGCTCGCTCCTCGGACTGCTGACCGGTACGGCGCTGTTCCTGGGACTGCGCGAGCTGGCCAGCACGGTCACCCTGGACGACATCAGCTTCTTCGCCTCCGACATCCGTCCGTCCGTACCGCTGGCGCTGCTGATCGCGCTTGTCGTGCCGAGCTCGGCCGTGCTCGTCACCCTGGCCGCGCTGCGCGGCATCGCCATCGAGCCGCTGGGCGTCGTACGCAATGCCAAACCCCGTCGGCGCAGGCTGTGGTGGCGGCTGCTGCTGCCGGTGCTGGGCATCGGTCTGCTGATGCCGCTCGCGGGCGGCTACGGCGCCACCAGCAGGAGCAGCACCTTTGAGGGGTACCAGGCGGCGGCCGGCGCGGTCCTGCTGCTGATCGGCATCACCGCACTGCTGCCCTGGCTGGTCGAGGCGGTCGTCGAACGGTTCAGCAAGGGCCCGGTGCCCTGGCAGCTCGCCACCCGTCGGCTCCAGCTCAGCAGCGGGACGGCGGCCCGTGCGGTGAGCGGCATCACCGTCGCCGTCGCCGGGGCGATCGCGCTCCAGATGCTCTTCGCCAGCGTGCAGAGCCACGAGACGAAGTCCACCGGTCAGGACCCCCGCCGCGCCCAGATAGTCGCGAGCCTCCGGGTCGACAACGGGGCCCAGGCCAACGCCGTCTTCGCCAAGTACCGCGGCACCAAGGGTGTGCGCCAGGTGCTCGGCAGCACCTCGGGGTCCGTGGGCGAGGCCCATCCCAAGAAGAAGGTGCGTAGGGACGCCCCGACGGAGTCGGTCACGGTCGCCGACTGCGCCACGCTGCGCGAGATGGCCAACCTCCGCCGCTGCTCCGACGGCGATGTCTTCGTGGCCACGTCCGATGCCTACCCCGCGGATGAGCCCTCGTTCCTCAAGCCCGGTGCGCAGGTCAATCTGCGGCTGGACAAGGAGGGCTATCCGGTCGCGAAGAACCCGAGGCTGTGGACCGTCCCACGATCGGCCAAGACCGTGACGACGAAGCCGGACGCATCGGGCGCCGAGAGCCCCGGTGTCCTGGCCACACCCGGCGCCTTCGATGTCTCCCGGTTCACCGATCCCACGGCCCAGGCCCTGCTGCGGCTGGACCCGAAGGTGCCGGATGCCATCGAGTACGCGCGCAACACCAGTGCGGAGCTGTCCCCGACGATGGACGTCTTCACGCTGGTCAGCACCTCGGCGTCCAATCAGTTCACGATGCTCCGCAAGGGGCTGTTCATCGGCGCCACCGCGACCCTGATGCTCATCGGGGCGAGCATGATCGTCTCAATGCTGGAGCAACTGCGCGATCGCAAGCGGCTGCTGTCCGTCCTGGTGGCCTTCGGCACCCGCCGCGCCACGCTCAGCTGGTCCGTGCTGTGGCAGACCGCCGTCCCCGTGATCCTGGGCCTGGCCCTGTCCACCGCGGGCGGGCTCGCACTGGGCACGATGCTGCTGAAGATGGTCAACGAGCGCTGGGCCGTGGACTGGTCGAGCCTGACCCTGATGAACGGCGTGGGCGCGGGCGTCATCCTCCTGGTGACCCTGGTCAGTCTGCCGCCCCTGTGGCGGATGATGCGCCCGGAGGGGCTGCGTACCGAGTGACGGTGGACCCCCCACAGGGGCCGGTGCGCATTACGGGGTGATGCGCACCGGCAGCGGGCGCAGGGCGTCGCGCAGGGCGGAGGCGAACGATTCGAACTCCTCCGCCCGCGCGGCGCCCGCGCGCATGGCCAGGGCGATCCGCCGGGCAGGCGCCGGGTCGGCGAAATAGCCGGTGGTCAGGTGGTCGCCGCGACCGGTCTCCACCCGCAGTGCGGTGCGCGGCAGCAGGGTCACCCCGAGGCCGCCCGCGACCAGCTGCACCAGCGTGGCCAACCCGGCGGCGCTGGTGGTCACCGGGGCGCCCTCGGTCCGGCCCGCCTCCCGGCAGATGTCCAGCGCCTGATCGCGCAGACAGTGGCCCTCGTCCAGCAGCAGCAGATCCAGCTCCTTGAGCGCCTCGCGCGGGATGTCGCTGCGCCCGCCCAGCCAGTGGTCCTGCGGCATGACCAGCACGAAGTCCTCGTCGAAAAGCGGCAGCTCGACCACGCCGGGGGCGCCGAGCGGCACCGCGAGCAGCAGCAGATCCAGCCGTCCGTGGGCCAGCCCGTCCAGCAGCGAGGCGGTCTGCTCCTCGTACACCTGGAGATCGAGGTCGGGGTAGTTCCGGTGCACCAGCCGCAGCACGGTGGGCAGCAGATACGGCGCCACGGTCGGGATCACCCCGAGCCGCAGCACCCCCGTGAACGGCGCTCGGGCCGCCTCCGCCTCCTCCAGCAGCTCACCGACCGCCTCCAGGACCGTACGGGCCCGGGCCGCGAGCCGCTCCCCCGCCGGGCTCAGCAGCACCTTCCGCGTCGTACGCTCCAGCAGCTGCACCCCGAGGGTCTCCTCCAGGGCGGCGACGGCCCCCGAGAGCGCGGGCTGACTCATGCCGATGGCCGCCGCGGCGTCCCGGAAGTGCAGCTGCTCCGCGACCGCCACGAAGGCTCTGAGCTGGGACAGGCTGGGCTGCCGTGGCTTGCCGGGTGTGGTGGGCACAGCCACTGATAGCCACCTCCAATCAACAGCACCGAGTCTAGCTATTTCACTGATCAATGTCAGCTGTGCAAGGGTGAGAGCCGTCCAACCCCATGGAATCCCAGATCAAAAGGGTTTCCTATCCGAAAGCTGCAAGGAGAGCGCGTGCTCACTGTCGGTGACAAGTTCCCCCAGTTCGATCTGACCGCCTGTGTCTCGCTGGAGAGCGGCAAGGAGTTCGAGCAGATCAACCACAAGTCCTACGAGGGCAAGTGGAAGGTCGTCTTCGCGTGGCCCAAGGACTTCACCTTCGTGTGCCCGACCGAGATCGCGGCGTTCGGCAAGCTGAACGACGAGTTCGCCGACCGTGACGCGCAGATCCTCGGCTTCTCCGGCGACTCCGAGTTCGTCCACCACGCCTGGCGCAAGGACCACGCCGACCTGCGTGACCTGCCCTTCCCGATGCTGGCCGACTCCAAGCACGAGCTGATGCGCGACCTCGGCATCGAGGGCGAGGACGGCTTCGCGCAGCGCGCCGTCTTCATCGTGGACCCGAACAACGAGATCCAGTTCACCATGGTGACGGCCGGTTCCGTGGGCCGTAACCCCAAGGAGGTCCTGCGGGTGCTGGACGCCCTCCAGACCGACGAGCTGTGCCCGTGCAACTGGAGCAAGGGCGAGGACACCCTCGACCCGGTCAAGCTCCTCTCCGGCGAGTAAGGTGAGCTGATATGGCACTCGATGCGCTGAAGTCCGCGCTTCCGGACTACGCGAAGGACCTGAAGCTGAACCTCGGTTCGGTGATCGGCAACTCCGAGCTGCCGCAGCAGCAGCTGTGGGGCACCGTGCTCGCCTGCGCGATCGCCTCGCGTTCGCCGCGGGTGCTGTCGGAGCTGGAGCCGGAGGCCAAGGCCAACCTCTCGGCGGAGGCGTACACCGCCGCCAAGTCGGCCGCCGCCATCATGGCGATGAACAACGTCTACTACCGGACCCGGCACCTGCTGTCCGACCCGGAGTACCACAACCTGCGCGCGGGTCTGCGGATGAACGTCATCGGCAACCCGGGTGTGGAGAAGGTCGACTTCGAGCTGTGGTCGCTGGCCGTGTCGGCGATCAACGGCTGCGGTATGTGCCTGGACTCGCATGAGCAGGTGCTCCGCAAGGCGGGCCTGGACCGCGAGACGATCCAGGAAGCCTTCAAGATCGCTGCGGTGCTCCAGGCCGTCGGCGCCACCCTGGACGCCGAGGCCACCCTCGCCGCGGGCGCCTGAGCCCAGCGGCGCCGCTAGCGCCGCATCAGCCAAGGTTCGCCCCGGGCAAACCCTGACTGACGCGGCACTAGCGCATACGAGGAGGGGCGCCCCACCGGTCGGTGGGGCGCCCCTCTTCGTCGTTTCCCTAGGACGCGCTGTCGTCCTTGCCCGCGTTCTTGCCCGCTGCCTCCCCCGGCGGCGCGGCCGACGGTGGCGCGGTGGGGGCCAACGCGACAGCGGTGGCACCGTGCGGTCCAGGGACCGCCCGCATCGCATGCTCCTTGTTGTACGCGTGCAGATAGCCGACGACCGTATTGGCCACCGCCACCAGCGGTACGGCGACCACCGCACCACCGATTCCGCCGATCAGCGAACCGCCCGCGACCGAGAGCACCACGGCCAGCGGATGGACCCGCACCGCCCGGCCGAGGATGAACGGCTGGAGGACATGGCCCTCGATCTGCTGGACGGCCAGCACCACCAGCAGCACCATCGCCCCGGTGAACACGCCCTGCGTGACCAGTGCGACCACGACCGCCAGCGCGCCGGAGACCACCGCACCCACCAGCGGGATGAAGGCGAAGAGGAAGATGAAGACGGCGAGCGGGACCGCCATCGGCACATGGAGGACGAACAGCCCCACCCCGATGAAGATCGCGTCGATCAGAGCCACGATCACGGTGCCGCGCACATAGGCGGTCAGGGTGGCCCAGGCCCGCGGGCCCGCGCCCGCCACGCCCTCACGGGCGGCGGCCGGGACCAGTTTCAGCGTCCAGTTCCAGATCCGCGGTCCGTCGTAGAGCAGAAACAGCGTGCTGAACATCGTCAGCAGAATGCCGGTCAGCACCTCGACAACAACCGTCACGCCCTCGAGACCGGCCGAGGTGATCTCCTCGGTGTTGGCCCCGACCGCCTCGCGCAGCGACTTGGCGATGTGGTTGATCTGGGCCTCGGTCACATGGAACGGGCTGTGCAGCAGCCAGCGGCGCAGATCGTCGATACCGTCCTGGACCTTGCTGGAGACCTCGTCGATGTTCTCCATCACCTGCCAGACGACAAACCAGATCACCAGCCCCATGACGACGAAGCCGCCGATGAAGGTGATGGCCGTCGCCAGGCCACGGGGTACGCCGCGGTTACGGAACCGGGTGACGGTCGGCTCCAGCAGCGCGGTGATGAGCAGGGCCACCGTGAAGGAGAGCACCACCAGTTGGATGGAGCTGATGACGCGCATCAGCACCCAGACCGTTCCGGCGAGCACCAGCAGCCGCCATCCGGCCTCGGCGGCGACCCGCACACCCCAGGGCACGGTGGCCACCGGATCGGGCCGGGCGGTGACGGCGGGCGCGTAGGCGGGCGGAGCGGGAACGCTGACGGGCGGCTCCGGACCGGCGGTTCCGCCCTCCCCCGTACCGGAGCCGGGCGCCCCGGAGGTCGACGACGCGGCGCCGTCGTCCGGCGTGCCCGATCCACCCGGGCCGCTCGTACCGGCGGACGAGGCGCTCGCGGCGCCTTCGTCGGCGCCGGCGGCGGCCTGCTGGGTTTCGAGCCGGGTGGCGAGCCGGGACAGTGCGGCTCCCAGCCTGCCCACCCATTGCGGCAATCTGGACATTGTTCTTTTCCTACCCCCGTTTCCCCTCTGCCGTCGTGACGACGTTACCGGCTGAGGGAAGACGAAACCCCCGACCGGGTGCGGCCGGGGGTTTCGCGAAGCGCGTTGGTCGGTTCGGCCGTGCGGCCGGTCCCGATCAGTACCAGTTGTTGGCCTGCCAGAAGTCCCAGGCGCCACACGGGCTGCCGTAGCGGTCGTTCATGTAGTTCAGGCCCCACTTGATCTGGGTGGCCGGGTTGGTCTGCCAGTCGGCACCTGCCGAGGCCATCTTGGAGCCCGGCAGCGCCTGGACCAGACCGTAGGCACCCGACGAGGCGTTGGTGGCCTTGTAGTTCCACCCGCTCTCGTGGTCCACGATGTTGCTGAAGCACTGGAACTGATCGCCGGCCATCATCTGGCGCGCCATGGCCTGGGTCTCGGCGATGGTGTACGAAGCCTTCTGAGGGATGTCGACGGCGTCACGCTTCGCGGAACGGCTGGCGACCTCCTTCTGCTTCTTCTCCTCGCGCTCCTTGGCCAGCTTCTCGGCGGCTGCCTTGTCCGCGGCGGCCTTCTTGGCCTGCGCGTCCTTGGCCGCCTGCTTGCGGGCAGATTCCTCGGCGGACTTCTTCGCCTCCGCGTCGGCGGCGGTGGACTGCACATCCGCCTGCTGCGTCAGGGACGCGCCCTGCGCCACGGCCTGCTGTCCGGCGGGTATGTCCGCGAGGAGCGTCGAGTCAGCAGCGGTCGCCTCGATCGAGTCGGACGAGCCGTTCTGCTCGCCGGCCGAAGCCACACCGCCGACGACGGCGCCCACAGTGGTGACCGCGGTAGCCGAAGCCACTGCGAATCCCCGGACCGAAATCCGGCTCACACGGTTTCCTTCCAGCATCGCCCGCTTAGGTGACCTCACGGGCGCAATCGTGCCCCCTGGCGCTGACCTCCCCTTGTTCCGCCCCCGGTGGTACTCGGTGGGGTCGGCTGGCCACGGGAGGCACGGGCCCGCTGGGACCTCCCACGGGAGGGCCCTGAGGTACTCGGGCGGCATACGGCGAACGCTCTTCAATTCTGGTGCTACTGCGGTTCGGTACCGCTGGGGGTACCGGTGTGCCGTATGCGGGGCCTGACAGGACCCACACACTGCCCGACGCGCATGCCCGGAGGCAATTCCCCGTTGGGTGTGAAAGCTCACACCTCGTTTACCCCTAGGGATTTCTGGAAATCCCTACGCGGCAAGACGCCGCGCGGCTAGGCTTCTTGGCCCTTGCGCGCGGCGTCCCGTCGCCCATGCCGGTCCCAACCGGCCGCTATCGGCTCAGATGTGGCCGTCCTCCAGCATTTCGGTCACCAGCGCCGCGATCGGCGACCGCTCGGAGCGGTTGAGGGTGACATGCGCGAACAGCGGGTGGCCCTTGAGCTTTTCGACCACCGCCACCACGCCGTCGTAGCGCCCGACGCGGAGATTGTCCCGCTGTGCCACATCATGGGTGAGAACCACCCGGGAGTTGGCGCCGATGCGGGACAAAACGGTCAGCAGGACGTTCCGTTCGAGCGACTGCGCCTCGTCGACGATCACAAAGGCGTCATGGAGCGAACGGCCGCGGATATGGGTGAGCGGCAGCACCTCCAGCATTCCGCGCTCCACGACCTCCTCGATCACCTCGGAGCTGGTCACCGCGGACAGTGTGTCGAAGACCGCTTGAGCCCAGGGGCTCATCTTCTCCGCCTCACTGCCGGGCAGATAGCCCAACTCCTGCCCGCCGACGGCGTACAGGGGACGGAAGATCATCACCTTGCGGTGCTGCCGCCGCTCCAGCACCGCTTCAAGACCCGCGCACAGCGCCAGCGCCGACTTGCCCGTACCGGCCCGGCCGCCCATGGAGAGGATGCCGACCTCCTGGTCCAGCAGCAGATCCAGCGCGATGCGCTGCTCGGCGCTTCGGCCGTGGATCCCGAACGCCTCGCGGTCACCGCGCACCAGGCGCACCTGCCCGTCCGGGGTGACCCGGCCCAGCGCCTTGCCGCGCTCGGACTGGAGGACCAGCCCGGTGTGCACCGGCAGTTCGGCCGCCTCGGGGATGTACGCGGTCTCGGCCGCGAACAGGTCGTCCACCTGCTCGGCGGAGATGGCGAGCTCCGCCATCCCGGTCCAGCCCGAGTCGGTGATCGCCAGCTCCGCGCGGTACTCCTCGGCGAGCAGCCCCACCGAGGACGCCTTGATGCGCAGCGGCAGGTCCTTGGAGACAACGGTGACGTCGTACCCCTCGGCCTGGAGGTTTCTGGCGACCGCGAGGATCCGCGAGTCGTTGTCCCCCACCCGGCCGCCGTGGTTCAGAAAGGCGGCCGGCAGGACACCGGGGTCGGAGTGATTGAGCTCGACACGCAGGGTGCCCCCCAGATCGCCGATCGGGAGCGGAGCGTCCAGACGGCCGTACCGGATGCGGTACTCATCCAGCAGGCGCAGTGCCTGCCGGGCGAAGTACCCCAGCTCCGGGTGGTGCCGCTTGGCCTCCAGCTCCGTGACCACCACGACGGGCAGCACAACTTCGTGCTCGTCGAAGCGGGCCATGGCTTTGGGGTCGGCCAGCAGGACGCTGGTGTCGAGGACATAGGTGCGCCGGTCGTGCTCGCGGCGTTTTGTGCTGGTCACCACGGGTGGACGTACCCCCTCGGGAGAGGTTGGGGTGCGACGGCGTCGCGGGAGTGGAGTCTCCCCGCCGCAGACAGGGAACGGACCGGGCTCAGCCCTCCGGGGAAGGCCGTGCGCCGGCCCTCCGCGTCATACGCACGATCCGCACAGTCGTCCGTGTGCAAAGGGCCTCCCGGGCGGACGGCCCGATGCCGTCCGCTGGCAATCCGACGATGCCCCGTCCCCGCTGTCCACCGGGACAGGGCGTCGACCTGCAAGGGATATTCCCTCGAACGTGCGGAGCCATGCAACGGCATATGACGGCGCGTATATGAACGTTGTGCGACCAGAGCGTCACACACCGGCCGGGGCCGGACGCTTCGCGGCGTCCGGCCCCGGCCGGTGAACTGCGCTGACAGTGAAGGGAACTAGAAGCCGTACCTGCGGTGCCGGGCCGCGTAGTCGCGCAGCGCCCGCAGGAAGTCCACCTTGCGGAAGGCGGGCCAGAAAACCTCGCAGAAGTAGTACTCCGAATGTGCGCTCTGCCAGAGCATGAAGCCGGAGAGCCGCTGCTCGCCGCTGGTACGGATGACGAGGTCCGGGTCGGGCTGACCGCGGGTGTACAGGTGTTCGGAGATGAGGTCGATGTCGACGACCTCGGCGAGCTCCTCGAAGGTGGTGCCCCGGCTGGCGTGGTCCAGCAGCAGTGAGCGCACCGCGTCGGCGATCTCCTGCCGACCGCCGTAGCCGATGGCGACGTTGACCAGTATTCCGTCGATGTGCTCGGTGGCCTGTTCGGCCTCCTTCAGCACCGTCTGGGTGCGGGAGGGCAGCAGATCGCGGTTGCCCACGTGGTGCACCCGCCAGCGGCCGTCGGCCGCCAGGTCGCGCACCGCGTCCTCGATGATGCCGAGCAGCGGTACCAGCTCCGCCTCGGGGCGGTCCAGATTGTCGGTGGAGAGCATCCAGAGCGTGACGACTTCGACGTCCGTCTCGCTGCACCAGCCGAGCAGCTCCTGGATCTTGCTGGCTCCGGCCTTGTGGCCCTGCTCGGTGGTCCCGCCGGCCGCGCGGGCCCAGCGGCGGTTGCCGTCGAGGATGACGCCGATGTGCTTGGGCACCTGATCGTGGTCGAGGCGGCCTTCCACCCGGCGTGCGTAGAGCCCGTACACCAGGTCGCGCAACTTCACGTCTTTCCAGCCCCTCAGTGCCTCGTATGGCGCTCGCCATGCAGTCCGCCCAAGTCCGACACACTACTGCGGGGCGGCGAGGCTGGCTAACCCGGCTGCACGGCCGGGAGGGGTTGCGCACGCGCCACCCCTCCCGGCCAGCCCGCACCCGGGACGCGCCGTATAGGGTCATCCGTTCCCATCCCCGGACCTGGGACGAAGCCCCGTGAACGACATCCACGCCCCCTATCGCGCCGCTGAGAGCCGCTACGACACCATGCGCTACCGGCGCACCGGCCGCAGCGGTCTGCTGCTGCCCGCCCTCTCGCTCGGCCTGTGGCACAACTTCGGCGACGACACCCCGCGCGAGACCCAGCGCGCCATCCTGCGCCGCGCCTTCGACCTCGGGGTGACCCACTTCGACCTGGCCAACAACTACGGTCCGCCCGCCGGGTCCGCGGAGCAGAACTTCGGGGAGATCTTCGCCCGCGACTTCCGCCCGTACCGGGACGAACTCATCCTCTCCACCAAGGCCGGCTACCGGATGCAGCCCGGCCCGTACGGCGAATGGGGTTCGCGCACGTACCTGCTGTCCTCCCTCGACGCCTCGCTGCGCCGGATGGGCGTCGACTACGTGGACATCTTCTACTCCCACCGCTTCGACGCGGACACCCCGCTCGAGGAGACGATGGGCGCGCTGGCCACCGCCGTCCAGCAGGGCAAGGCGCTGTACGTGGGCGTCTCCTCCTACAACTCCGAGCGCACCCGCGAGGCCGCCCGGATTCTGCGCGAGCTGGGAGTTCCGGCCCTGATCCACCAGCCCTCGTACTCGATGATCAACCGCTGGACCGAGGACGACGGGCTGCTGGACACCCTGGAGGACGAGGGCATGGGCTGCATCTGCTTCGCGCCGCTCGCCCAGGGGCTGCTGACCGACAAGTATCTGAAGGGCATCCCCGAGGGGTCGCGCGCCGCCCAGGGCAAGTCGCTCGACCCGGCGCTGCTGACCGAGGACACCGTCCGGCGGCTGCGCGGACTGGACGCGATCGCCCGGCGGCGCGGCCAGACGCTGGCCCAGCTCGCCCTCAGCTGGGTGCTGCGGGACCCGCGGATGACCTCGGCGCTCAGCGGGGCGTCCAGTGTGCGGCAGTTGGAGGCGAACGTCGCCGCGCTGGACGCGCCCGCCCTCACCGCCGAGGAGCTGGCCGAAATCGATTCCCTCGCACAGACCACCGAGGGCGTGAACATCTGGGCGGCCCGCAGCAAGCCATAACGCTCAGTGATCATCCGCATGGCTCGGTGGGCCGCGGCCACGCCCGCCGGGATCCGCAGGCCCCGTAATAGAGCGGGCCGGTCCGTGGGGGGGAGTACGGACCGGCCCGAGGGGGGGGTTCCACCATAACCCTTCGTGAGGGGATGTCCATGCATCGGCGAGGGTGACAATCAGCGCGGCGCTGACGTCATCCAGCCCCCAGGGCCCCCAGTACCAACCCGGCGCACGCCCCCAGGATCATGCAGGGGCCGAACGCCATGGCCGTCCCGCGCCGTGCCCGCCGGGTCACGACCAGGGCCGCCGCGGCGAACGAACCCAGCAGCAGCCCGGCGAGGGCACCCAGCACCAGTACGTCCCAGCCGTACCAGCCGAGCGCGATCCCCAGCGTCAGCGCCAGCTTGACGTCGCCGAATCCCATACCGCTCGGGCTGATCAGGAACAGCACCAGATACGCCCCACCCAGCACCGCCCCGCCCAGCAGCGCCCGCGGCCACGACCCGGCGCTGTGCGGCAGCAGCGCCGCCGCGCCGAGCAGCGCCGCGGCCCCGGCCGCCATCGGCAGGGTGAGGACGTCCGGCAGCCGGTGCACCGCCAGATCCACCCCGGCCAGCAGCACCCCCAGCGGGGCGAGCAGCAGCCACACCGCCAGCTCCGGACGGGCGCCGACCGCGGCCGCGAGCCCCGCGCATACGGCCGCGGTGAGCACCACCGCGGCCGCCGCCCCGGGCCCGCCGTCCCATGCGCCGCCCCCGCAGCCCGGACAGCGGGCGGGACCGAGCCAGCCGCGGGCCGGGCCGGCAAGAGTGTGCCCGCGCGGGCAGGCGGTGCGCCAGGGCTCGTCGGGTTCGACGGCCAGCCGGTAGAGAGGACGGGGCACCAGCGCCCCGGCGGCAGCGCCGTACACGGCGGCGAGGGCGGTCAGCAGCGGATGCACGGCCCGAGCCTACGGAAGCGCCCCTCGGGTGGAACACTGCACCGGAGGGGCGGAAAGGGGCGCGGTATGGGGCACGCACCGCACGGTGCGGACGGTCTGCGGGACGGCACCGGGACGCTGCGGGTCCCGGGGGTCGCCGAGGACGTTCCGCTGCTGATCGCCGCCTCCTGGCGGGCCCGCTCCCGCGGGCTGCTCGGCCGGGACGGGCTGACCGGCGCGATGCTGCTCACCCCCGCGAGCGGGGTGCACACCTTCCGGATGCGGTTCGCCATCGACATCGCCTATCTCGACCGGCGGCTGACCGTACTGGCCGTTCACACCCTGCGGCCCGGACGGCTCGGGCGGCCCCGGCTGCGCGCCCGCCATGTGCTGGAGGCCGAGGCGGGTGCGATGGAGCGCTGGGAGCTGCGGCCGGGGACGCGGGTCGCCGTATCGCCCGGACCTTCTCCGGCCCACCCGCCTCCGCTACGCTGAGCCGTCGGTGTCATGGTTGGGCACACACATCCCTCGACGTTCAGGGTCGAGGTCAACGAGGTTGAGGTACAGGGGTAGGGGTGGCACGTTGACGGCAACGGGCAAGATTCTGCGGTTCGACGAGTTTCGCGGCTACGGCTTCATCGCGCCGGACGACGGTGGCGAGGACGTCTTCATGCACGCCAATGACCTCCTGGACGACAAGCAGCTGTTCCAGCCCGGATCCAAGGTGCGGTTCGTCCCGGAGTACGGGGACAAGGGTCCCAAGGCGGCCGAGGTCCGCGTGGTCGAGCGCGCCCCCGGTCCGTCGGTGATGCGGTCGGCGGGCCCGGACACGGGTGACGACACCATGTGCGATGTGCTGTCGGTCGCCGAGTTCCGCAGCGAGCTGACCGAGGCTCTGGTCGAGGTGGGCGGCAATCTGACCGCCGACCAGATCAAGCAGGTCCGCCGGAGGATCATCGAGCTGGCGCAGGCACACAACTGGATCGAGTCCTGAGGCCGGTCCGGCCGACCGGCCGGTCCTGAGCATCAGACATCACCGCCGCCCCGGGTCCGCCCGGCGCGGCGGTTCTGCTTGCCGGTGCGCGTCAGCCCGTGCGGGGGAAGCTGACCTCGACCCGGCGGTTCTTCCGGCGGCCCTCCTCGGTGGCGTTGTCGGCGATCGGGTACTGCTCGCCGTAGCCGCGGATCTCGTAGTTGACGGAGGCGTCGAGGTTCTCGGAGAGCTCGCGCTGCACCGCGTTGGCCCGCTTCTTCGACAGCGTGTCGCCGTGGGCCGCGGAGCCGAGGTTGTCGGTGAAGCCGAAGACCCGGACGGTCTTCGCCTTCTGCCGCTCGGCCTCCTCGGCGATCTCCTCGATCCGGGCGGTCGCCGCGCCGCTCAGCCTGGCGCTGTCCTTGCCGAAGAGCACCTCGGCCTGGAGGGCGAACTTCACCCTGGCGTTGGTGTCCTCGCGCCGCTCGTCGCCGTTGTCCGTCTCCACCACCGACTTGATGTCCAGCACCCGGCCGGGCGCCAGTGTGGCACCCTCCGGCATCCGCAGATCGGGGTCCTTGGCGTCGATCCTGACCGGTGGTGTGGTGTCCGCGGGCGCGCCGGGGCCGGTGTCGGCACGGGCCGCGGGGACGGGTACGGCGGTGACCCACAGCGCGGCGCAGGCCAGTACGGCGAGGACGGGGGCGTAGCGGGCGACGGCGGGCAGGGGCGGAGGGGTTGTCATGGCGGGGCTCACCCGGAGAGCTCGATGCTGACGGACGGCATCGTGGGGATCTGGAAGTCGACTTCCTTGACGTCCTTGGGCGGGGCGGGGAACTGGGCGAACACCGGGCGGCTCTCATTGGGCTTGATACCGGAGAGCCCGGTGGTGCACAGGCAGAGGCCGTCGGTGTCACGCAGAACCAGATAGCGCTTCTTCCCCGCCTTGTCGATGAGGGACGCGCCGGAGAGGGACGAGCGGGACTTGGCCAGCTCCTGTTCCTTGGAGCTCCAGTTCAGGGCGAAGAACATCTCGCTGCCACGGTTGGTCAGGGTGCCGCTCACGGTGACGAAGCCACCGCTGTCGCGCACCGCGGAATGCAACGTGACCTCGACTCCGTTGGGGCCCTTCAGCTCGCCGATGGACTTCGACGAGTCCGCCGCGGGTTCCTGAGCGCGCCCGTCGTCCTTGGCCGCGGTGGACTTCGGGGGAGAGCCGTCGTCCGGCTTCTTCCCGTCGCCGCCGTCACCGCTTCCGCATCCGGCCACGGCGAGGGCCAAGCCCGCGACGAGCGCCGCCGCGGCAGCCCCCCTCCGGGCCTTCGTCGTGTGCCGCATGCTCATCGCTCGCTGTCCCTCACTCGGCTACTGGTGGATTGGCTCGTCAATCGGCAAGGTGCACGGAGAACAGGTCTTTGGCGTCGGGGAAGAGATCGGGGTGCGCCGGGTCGATCGTGACGTCCTCGCCGTCGCACCGGAGGTCGACGGCGGGCTTCTTGTCCTTCCCGTCCCCGTCGTCCTTCCCACCATCCCCGGCGTCGCCGCCGTTCCCGCCCTCGCCGTGGTCATCGGCGGGCGGCGGGGTGGTGGGCGCGGGCGTGGCGGCGGGCGCGGTGCAGCGCGGGGTGACCACGGCCTTGGCCCTGGCCGTGGCGTGCTTGCTCTCGGTGCCCGGGATGACGCTGTCGCCCACGGGCTTACGCGTCCTGACCGTGACCGTGAAGGAGGCGGGCAGATAGCCCGGGGTACAGCCGGTGACCTCCGCGTCGTTCTGCGCCGCGAACCAGCCGGCCTGCTCACAGGCGCCCCCGGCGCCGAGCCCCCGGCCGTTCAGCAGATCGTCCCAGGCACTGCCGTCCGCGATCGCCTTGAGGAACGCCGTGCGCAACTGGTCGCGGTAGTCCTGGCCCGCGGCGAGCGCCGCGGCGTCGGCGGCGGTCTGTCCGCCGTTGCGGGTCGCACCGGCCTGGCCCACCGCGAACAGGGCGAGCGCCAGGAAGAGCAGGCCCGCCACAGCGGTGATGTAGATGGGAAAGGCCTGTCCCGCGTCACTTCTGAGGTCCCTGCGGGCTGTCACGGGCCCGGTCAGATGGTGACGACCTGCGCGATCTTGTCGGAGATCGCGTTGGCGATCGCCGTACCGAAGTCCGTGGTCGACAGGACCAGGACGATGGCCACCACCACGGCGATGATTCCCAGGTATTCGATCGAGGTCTGCCCCCGGTCGTTCCCCACAGCACGCTTCCCCATCGTGTTCCCCTCCATGGGCTGCCGTCCCACTCTGGTCCGGCGACTCAACCCCCGTGGTGTCGCAGGCGACAGGAGCAAAGTACGCCGAAACCCCACCCCGGGAACAGTGCCTCACGCTCCGTTGCCTTCCCGTTGCCCCGCGTTCGATTCGTTCCCGTACGCCGCGACCGGTACGGCTCATCCATCTCACCTCCTCCGGGCCCCGGGGAGCCGCCACCCGACGACTGTCCCACAGCCGATTGCAACCGCGAAGGCTATTGGTTCAATTGGGAGCTCAGTCACCGGTGATCGAGCCGAAGTCCGTGCCGGAGCCGATGAAGAACCCGGCTACGAGCAGCAGCATCGTCCCCGGCACCATGAACGTGGTGATGACCATGGTCGCCTTCGGTACCGCGCGGGCCGCGCGGCGGCGGGCGTTCTGGGCGTCCGTACGGCGCATGTCGTTCGCGATGGCGATCAGTGTCTCAACGATCGGAGCGCCCAGTTCCTCCCCCTGCTGAAGGGCCGTGACGAACTGCGCGACCTGTTCGGAGTCATTGCGCTTACGCAGTTCCTCGAAGGCCTGGCGGCGGCTGACTCCCATGTCCATTTGCCGAAGTGTGATGCGGAGTTCATCCGCCCAGGGACCCTCGTACTTCTCCGCGACCCGGTCCAGCGCCTGACGGAAGCTCAGCCCCGCGCTCACCACGACCGCCAGTACGTCCAGGAAGTCCGGCAGCGTGCGCTCGATCGCGTCCCTGCGCTCGCGGACCGCCGCCCAGATGCCGACCTCGATCCAGAACAGACCGAACGCCACCAGCAGCAGCGCCAGCAGGAGCTGTCCCTTCATCAGCATCACCAGCGCACCGCCGAAGCCGAGCGCGCCGTAGACCGCCCGCCGGGCGGCGTAGCGGTCGACCGTCAGCCCGCCCGGATTGCCGGCCAGATCGATCCGGCGGCGCACCCGGGCCACCCGCTTCTCGCCCATCAGGCGCAGCACCAGCGGGGCGTAGCGGATGCCCAGCCGGTCGACGGCCGAACCGACGACGGTGGTGCGCGTCGCGCCGACCTCCAGCGCCACCGCGAGATCGGAGGGCAGTTTCGCCTCGCTGCGGTACAGCGCGATGCCGTAGGCGATACCCGCCACCGAGAGCCCGGCCGCCAGCGCCAGCAGCAGTGCGATTGCCATCGTGCGCCCCTCTCCCTCGGATCCTCAGACGTCGATCTTCGACATACGGCGGATGAGGAAGAAGCCGATCCCGTAGAGGACGAAGGCCACGACCACGGCGGCCTGGCCCCAGAAGGACGAGGTCATCCGGTCCAGCGCGCCCGCCGAGATCCTGTTCATCAGCAGCAGTGTCCCGATGCCCATGAGCGGGACGACATAGGCGGTGACGGTCACCTGGGAGAGCTGGGTGCGGACCTCGCGCCGCGTCTCCTTCCGCTCCTCCAGCGTCTGGGTGAGATTGCGCAGCGAGGTGACCACGGCCCCGCCCGCCCGGTTGGACAGCACCAGGGTGGTGACCAGCACCACCAGCTCCCGGGACGGCAGCCGCTGCGCCAGCTCCTCCAGTGCGTCGTCGATGGAGTGGCCCACGGCCAGCTTGGCGGCGACCTTGGCCAGTTCCTCGCCCGCCGGGGCCTCCATCTCGTCCGCCGCCATCGCCAGCGCGGTACGCAGCGCCAGCCCGGCCTGGGTGGCATTGGCCAGGATCCGGGAGAGCTCGGGCAGTTGGTTGATAAAGCGTTCGATGCGCTTCTGGCGCTGCCAGTTGAGGAAGGCGAAGGCGGCCCAGACCGCGATCACCGCCGCGATCGGTCCGAAGAACGACGCGAGGAGGGACGCCGCGACCACCCACAGCCCGGCCGCCGCGGCGGCCGTGTAGACCACGAACTCCCCGGGTGTCAGCGCCAGCCCGGTCGCCGCCAGCCGCAGCTCCAGCCGACTGCCCGCCGAGGTCGCGCGCAGCCGCCGGTCGATCCGGGTGAAGCGGCGCGGACGGCCGGACGCCACCACCGGGCCGGAGTCCGACAGCCGGTCGATCAGGGCGCGTCGCTGCTCCTTGCCCCGGGCGTACGTATGCGCCCCCACGACCCCCAGCGCCCCGCACACCAGCGTCGCGCCGAGCGCCACCGTCGCCAGACGGTCCATGCCCGGCTACCTCCGTTCCCTCGGGTCGTACGCGGACCGGTCGAACACGGCGCCGCGGGTGGACAGCTGGGCCGGGAAGGCGGCCACCCCGAACGCCGGGGGCACCGACTCGTTCGCCAGCCGCAGCCGCCCCGCGATCCGCTCCGGCAGCGGGAAGTAGCCGAACCGGCCGTGCACCACCCGGTCCGCCGCCATCGGCTCGGCCTCGAACCGGCAGACGGTGGCGATGCGGTACTCCTCGTGGCCGTGGCTGTCGAGCAGCGCGATCTCGCTGATCCGGCGCGATCCGTCAGCATGCCGGACCAGCTGGACGATACAGTCCACGGCGCTGTTGATCTGGTCGCGCAGCGCCTCGTACGGAATGGCCACTTCCGACATGGAGGCGAGGGTCTGGAGCCGCATCAGCGCGTCCTCGGCACTGTTGGCGTGGACGGTGGCGAGTGAGCCATCGTGACCGGTGGACATGGCCTGGAGCATGTCCAGGGTCTCGCCGCCGCGCACCTCGCCGACGATGATCCGGTCGGGGCGCATCCGCAGGGAGTTGCGGACCAGGTCGCGGATGGTGATCCGGCCCTTGCCCTCGACATTCGGCGGGCGGGACTCCAGCCGGATGACATGCGTCTGCTGGAGCTGGAGTTCCGCGGCGTCCTCCACGGTGATGATGCGCTCGCCCTCGGGGATCAGCCCGGACAGGGCGTTGAGCAGCGTGGTCTTCCCCGAACCAGTGGGACCGGAGACCACCACATTGCACTTGGCCCGCACCAGCGCGGACAGCAGGAGCAGCATCTGCTCGTCCAGGGTGCCCATGCCGATCAGCTCGTGCAGGGTGTACGCGCGGGGGAAGCGGCGGATGGTGAGGGTGGCACCGGTGAGAGAGAGCGGCGGGATGATCACGTTGACCCGCTCCCCGGACGGCAGCCGGGCGTCGACCATCGGATTCGACTCGTCCACCCGGCGGTTGACCGTCGAGACGATCCGCTCGATGGTCTGCATCAGCTGCTCCTCGGAGGCGAACCGGACGGGCACCTGCTCCACCCGGCCCGCGCGCTCCACGAAGATCTGGTCCGGTCCGTTGACCATGATCTCGGTGATGGAGGCGTCCTCCAGGAGCGGTTCCAGCACCCCGAGCCCGAGCGCCTCGTCCACCACCCGCCGGATCAGCTGGGCCCGTTCGCTGGTGGACAGCACGGGGCCCTCGCGGCTGATGATGTGCCCGAGCACCCGCTCCAGCCGGGAGCGGCGCTCGGCCGCGGCGAGCGAGGACATCTCCGCGAGGTCGATCTCCTCGAGGAGCTTGGCGCGGTAGACGGAGACGAGATGTCCGTCCTGACGCCCCTTTCCCTCACCGGGCCGCTCGGGCACGGTGATACGGGCCCGCAGGCTCATCGGCCCTCTCCCCCGGCCCCGGCTCGGGCGATGTCGTCCGCACCGTCGTCGCAGGGCATCGTGGCGCTCCTCCTGGCACTGCCGAAGTCGAACCCGGGGATCACCGGAGGGATCTCCACGGTCACGGTGGCCCGCGCCTGCCCGCCCGCGCAGCCACCGCTGGTGATCTCCGCCCCGTCGGCCAGCCAGCCGCTCATCGCCGCCTGCCCGGCGGCGGCCGGGCCGGTCCGCGGCTCGTCCAGCGAGGCGGTCCGCGCGGCCGCCCGCGCCGCGGTCCCGGCCTGCTGCGCGGTGTACGCGGCGAGCCCGAGCTGTACGGCGGCGAGCGCGACGATCAGCAGCACCGGAAGGAACCCGATGAACTCGATGGAGGCGGAGCCCTGGTCACGGCCCCGCCGAGCCGCCGCGGGGTGCGCGGCGCAGCGCCCGCCCGGCCGTTCGGCCGTGGTGGCGTTCGTCGGGGGCTCCGCTCCGGTGCGCGGCCGGACCGTACGTGCGGGGGCGGGCGGGGGGCTACTCATCGCCGCCCGCCAGGCCCGATTCATCGGCCGCGCCCGCGGTGCCGGTGACCGTGAAGGGGAAGTCGGCACCGCCGGGGAACAGGATGGGGACCTTCATACGGACCGTGGAGGTGAAGACGCCGTCGGCACCGGCTCCGCAGGAGACCGAGGAACTGCCCCGCCAGGCGCTCGGGATGTCCTCCTCGGCCGCCGACCGGCAGGCGGCCGGGCCACCGTCGGCGGCGGCGCCCGCGCGGGCGCCCTTGTCCGCGGAGTTGCCCGCCAGTGAGTAGGTGTAGCCGATGAGGACGAACTGCCAGATCACCGCGAGCACGGTGAGGACCAGCGGAAGGATGCCCAGGAATTCGACCGTGACCTGGCCGCGGTCGCCACGCTTGCGGAGGAAGGAACCGGTCGTCGACGAGGACGGCGGGACCTCGTTCAGCGTCTCGGGACCGGTGGCTCGCTCCGCTCCCGCGGAGGAGTCCCCGGCACCGCCCGCGCCGCCCGCGCTGATGGCACGGCGCCGCCGCAGCCCTGGCAGGGTGCGCTCACCGGACCCGCCCGCGTGGCCGCCCCGGTGGGCGGCGCGGCGGCCGCCACCGCCACCGCCACCACCCCCGCTCCCGGAGGCCGCGTCGACCAGGCCGAGTTCCCCGGCCAGCCCCCACAGCGCCTGTTTGACGGCCGACTTGGCGTCCAGGTCCTGCATCCGGCCGGAGTCCACGGCGGGCTGGAGCTCCTTGAACCCGGCCGGGATCGCCGTCCGCGCCACCGTGGTGCCGGTGGCGCGCGCGACCAGTTGCGGCTGGATCTCTGCCTGTCGGGAATGGCGGTTGACGACGGTGACCGTCTCCTCCGCCTTGCGGATCTGGAGCCGGTCCCACAGCCGCACCATGCGCTTGGCGGCACGGACCGCGACCACGTCCGGGGTGGTGACCAGCAGCGCGATATCCGCGGTTTCGACGGCGGCCGCGCCCGCCGAGGTCATCTGGGTGCCGCAGTCGACGACGACCACCTCGAACCGCGACCGCAGCGCGCCGATGACCTGCCGGGCGGTGCGGTCGGTCACCTCCTCGCCGCGTTCGCCCTCGCCGGGCGCCAGCAGCAGCCCCAGGCCGGTCTGGTGGGTGAAGACCGCGTCCTGGAGCACCCGCGGGGAGATATCGGTGATCTGCGCCAGGTCGGCGATGGAGCGGCGGAACTGGACGTCGAGGTAGGAGGCGATGTCGCCGGACTGGAGGTCCAGGTCGACGAGGGCGACCGTACGGCCCGCGGCCCGAGCGGCGAGCGCGAGCTGCACGGCGGTCACGGTCGTACCGACGCCGCCCTTGGCGCCCGTCACCGCGACCAGCCGTCCGCCGGGGCCGGTGGCGAGGGTGTCCCCGCCGCCGCCCAGGTGGCGCCGTACGCCGCCGGCCCACTGGGCGGCGCCGTGCACACGGGCCGCCAACTCGTCGTACGACAGCGGTATTCCGGCGATACCGCGGGCTCCGGCGTCCATGGCGGCCGAGTACAGCGCGGGCCCGGCGTCCGCCGTCACCAGCACCACACCCACCGCCGGGAAGCGGAGCGCGATGTCCCGGATCACCTCCAGCGCGGGTGCCGGGGCGATGCGTTCATGGACGAGGACAACCTCCGGCAGCTCCTCCAGGGAGGCGGCGGCCAGCGCGGCGAGGGTGTCGAGCAGCTGGGTCGAGTCGCCCACGGGCGCCGACGGCTCCACACCGGGCAGCTGGCCGAGCAGACCGCCGAGGGAGCGGGCGGCGTCGGGGTCGCCGACGGCCGGCAGAATCCTGATCGTCACCGCGGCACCTCCTCACTCATTACTCATTTGTCGCCGTCGAGGGTGTAGGTGCGGTCGCCGGGGGCTATCGGGCCGTCCCCGCCGGGGGCGACCAGCGCCAGCCGCACATGCGAGGCGAAGGACTCGGCGTACGCGACCCGCTGCGCGTTCTTGGTGTCGAGCGCGAAGGTGATCGGTACCGCCTTGTCGATGCGCCGTTCGTCGTCCTGGTCCGGCTCCAAGGCGGTGAGCTTGCCGACGTCGATGACGCGGGCGCCCGCGACGATGAGCTTGGAGACCGGTTTGTCGTCCTGCCCCTTGCCCTCGAAGGTCGCGTAGATGTTCACCTTCGCACCGGGGTTGATCTTGCCCGCGACGCCCGTCGCCGCGTCGATCATGATGGCGATCTCCTGCTGTCCGGCCTTGAGCGCGGGCCGGTTCACGATCATGTCGTTCTGGAGCAGCGACCCCTTGCGCAGTGGGGTCACCGCTATCTTGCCCCGGAGGTCGTCGAGATCGGTGACGGCGGTGGACGGCACCCACCGCTCCGGCATCGAGACCTTCTCGAAATTCCCCGCGTCCAGCGCCTGATAGGCGGGGATGTCCGAGGTGAGCTTGTAGGCGGTGGTCTCGGGTCCGACCTTGGACTCCACGTCGTCGATGACGGAGAGCACCCCGGCGAACGCACCGATGGCGCACAGGCCCGACAGGAGCAGCAGAACGACTCCGCGGCGCTGGCGTGAATTCATGGGACGGACAACCTCGTTCGGGGGCGCGGGGGATGTTTACCGGCTGGTCAGGGCGGGGCGATGGGGCGGGATCAGGGCGGGGATGTCATCGCCGCGCGGCACCGGCGCGGAGCAGAACGCACAGCGGTCCCCGATGAGTTCGCAACCGCACCAGTGGCACTCCTCTCGGCGCACGGACGCCACGAGCTGGTAGAGGACGGACAGATCCGGGATGGCCGCCGCGAACTCGATCAGCCTGGCCGTGCCCCACCAGCGGGCGGCGTCGGCGGACGGCTCCACCAGCTCCACATCCCGGACACCCCAGGCGGGCGCGAGTGCCCCGGTGACCCAGTCCTCCCGCCCGGCCACCGAACCGTCCCGGTAGCCATGGCTGTTCAGCGCTCCGGTGGCGACGGTCATCCGGGTGGTGTACGAGGGGGCGGGCAGCATCCCGTCGCCACCGGCCTTCACCAGGTGCGGGGTGGGGTGGGCGAGAACCGCGAAATGGGTGCCGGGCAGCCAGGACTTGACGTGCGAGGTGAGCCCGACCGGCACCCGGTCCAGCCGGGCGACACTGCCGAGCAGCGCACCGGCGTGGATGTAGTGGGCCAGCAGCCGGGCGGAGCAGGCGAGCACCCCGGGGCTGAAATCGGACAGCGAGAGCTGGCGCAGCTGACGGGCGAGCACGGCGACGGCCAGCGGCGGGAGTTCGAGGGGTACCAGCGCCATCCGGTCGCTCTCCAGCACGGCGCGCAGGGTGTGCAGCCGACGGACGACGGGCGGTGCGGTCGCGGCGGGATAGAGCACCACCAGATGGCCCTGCCGGTCCAGCAGCGCGGCGACCTCGGCGAGCGCGTCGTCGAGCGGCTGCTCCCCCGGCGGGCGGAGCACAACGGCCGACGGGGTCTGCCCGTCGGGCGGCGGAAGCACCAGCTCACGGCCGGTGACTGCTATCGCGGTGGGCACGTCGGCTACCCCGTCTCACATCGGCACCGAGCGGCCGCGGCCGCAGGTCGTTACTGCCGGTCCTGGTGCATCGTCACTTTATCCACGAAAGCCGCGTGAGTGAACAGTTCCTCTGCGCTACCGCCACCTGGTCCAGTGGTGGGCCGCGCTTTCCCTTGACAACCGCATTGGTCTGAACCACCTTGTACGGCATGCCTCAGGGGCCCCTGAACGCGCACTCGCACCACCTCCCCCCACCCCCCACGTATGGAGGCAGTCGTGATTCGCGCAAGGTTCGGGAAGAGGCTGCTCACTGCGGCGGCCGCGATCGCGCTGGGCACCGGCGGGCTGCTGGCGACCGGTACCGCCGACGCGGCCGAGGCGCACCCCGCCGCGGCCGTCCCCGCCCACGCCGTCACCGGCTACTGGCAGAACTTCGACAACGGCGCGACCGTGCAGAAGCTCGCCGACGTACCCGACGACTACGACATCATCGCGGTCGCCTTCGCCGACGCCACCGGCACGCCCGGCGCCGTGGACTTCCGTCTCGACCCGGCCGTCGGCTACAGCGACGAGCAGCAGTTCAAGGACGACATCAAGGCCAAGCAGGCGGCCGGGAAGTGGGTCATCGTCTCCGTCGGCGGCCAGAACGGCGCCGTGTCGGTCAGCGACGACGCCTCGGCGAACGCCTTCGCCTCCTCGATCACCGGGCTGATGGACAAGTACGGCTTCGACGGGGTCGACATCGACCTGGAGAACGGGCTCGACGCCACCTATATGACCAAGGCGCTCCGGGCGATCCACGACAAGAAGAGCGATGTCGTGGTCACGATGGCGCCCCAGACGATCGACATGCAGTCGTCGTCGACCGCCTACTTCAAGACCGCCCTGGGCATCAAGGACTTCCTGACGGTGGTCAACATGCAGTACTACAACAGCGGTTCGATGGTGGGCTGCGACGGCAAGGTCTACTCCCAGGGCTCGGTCGACTTCCTCACCGCCCTCGCCTGTGTCCAGCTGGAGAACGGACTCGACCCGTCGCAGGTCGGCCTGGGCGTCCCCGCCTCACCGAGCGGCGCGGGCTCGGGCCATGTCGAACCGGGCGTGGTCAACGCCGCGCTGGACTGTCTGGCCACGGGCACGAGCTGTGGGAGCTTCAAGCCCTCCCGGACCTACCCGGGGATCCGGGGCGCGATGACCTGGTCCACCAACTGGGACGCGGCGAACGGGAACGCCTGGTCCAAGGCGGTCGGCCCGCACGTCCACGGGCTGTAGGCCCTGTCCTGCCGCTGACGGCCGCCGGGGCTCCCGTTCGCCGCGGTCCGGCCAGGGCCTACCGCAGGGTGAGCAGCCAGCGGACGATGTCGGCGGTCGCGGCGACGCCCGAGCCCAGATGACGGGAGCGTTCGTAGTCGACGGCCCCGACGTCGATGACCGGCACGTCCACTCCCTGACGACGCAGGGCGGCGTGGCAGACCGCGGTGTTCTCCACCGCGGCCTGCTCGTCGCCCCGCGCCAGGTAGAGCCGGGTGGGCGCCCGCGGCGCCCAGTCGGTGCAGACGCTGTCGGTGGTGCGCAGCGCGGCGGCCATCCCCCCGGTGGGTTTGCCGAGGATCCGGCGGCCGTGCGGGGTCAGCAGCTCGTCGAGGGTGTCCGGGGTGCCCTCCATGATCTGCTGCCCGGTGTGGGCTCCGTCGAACAGCGCCTCGACGGTCTTCGCGTAGCGCGCCCGGAACACTTGGCCGGGGCTGTCGTACACCGGGTACAGCCGGTTGAAGGCGACGAGAGTGTACGCCGCGTAGATCACGCTCGACTTGGGCTCGAGCCTGCCGTCGAGCACCGCCCGCAGCTCGCTGCCGCCGAAGTCGTACGCCCCGCTGACCGGGGCCAGCGCGCCCAACCGGAACCAGCGGTCCTCCCCCGCCTGGAGGGAGCGGGCGAGGCCGAGCGCGGCCGAGGCGCCCTGCGAGAAGCCGGTGACCGCCACCTCGCGGTCCAGGGTGTGGCCGGTGCGCGGGGCGAAGGCGCGGGCGGCGCGGAGCATGTCCAGGGAGGCGGTGGTCTCCGAGGGGACGTCCATCCAGGGGTGGGGGCCAGGGCCGGTGCCCATGCCGAGGTAGTCGGGGGCCACCGCGGCGAACCCGGCGGCGGCGTAGGTCACGGGCGGGCCGGTCAGGAAGTCGCGCCGCCGCATCGAGGGGGCGTCACTCTTGTGGGCGCCGGTGCCATGGGCGAACGACACCAGGCGCAGCCTGCCGTCGGCGCCGCGCGGGAGGACCAGCAGCCCGCTGGCGGTGGTGGGCCGTCCCTGGGCGTCGACCGTGCGGTAGACCAGCCGGTAGGCGTCCACGCCGTAGCGGACGGTCCCGGCGTCGAAGCCGGCGGCGGTCAGCTCGTCGGCGACGTCCTCCGGTCCGGCCAGCCGGTAGAGCCGTTCGGCCGACACCAGCGTCCCTCGTCCATCGAACTGCCGCTTTCCGTCGGCCGCGGAGACCGAGGTCCCGGCGGCGGGAGCGGCGGCCGTGGCCACGGCCGGGACGGCGGTGCCCGCCAGCAGCAGCGCGGCGCAGAGGGCGGCCGAGCGGGTCGTGGTGCGGCGGTTCACATGGATGCGCATGGGGTCCCCGTTTCTGATGCGGTGTAACGAGAACCCCAGCCTTCCGCGCGGCACTCCGGGGGCGCACTGGTGGCCGCCCCCGGGCCCGGGGTGGTGCCGGCACCCCTGTTCCGTTCGGTCAGGGCTTGGGCAGCTCACACCCCGGCAGTCCGAGATCGATCTTGTTGCCGGTGGTCACGCACGTGGTGATGCCGTAGGTCTGCTGGGCGTAGTTGATCCCCTGGTGGACCGTCACCGTGCCGTTCTCGTCGACCTCGCAGGGGTTGTTCAGGGTGCATTGGCCGCCGCTCTCGTTGCCGGTGTTGTTGACGGCCACGACCTTGCCGGAGGCGGTGTCCACGACGGGCGACCCTGACGTTCCGCCAATCGTGTGACAGGCGGAGGTGTAGCGGACCGAATCCTTCCAGGTCCACTCACCTTCCTTGAGACGATATGCAAATCCGTCGATATTGCAGGAGTAGATCTTTTTCCAGTAGCCGGAGACCACGTTGATGCTGGTGCCCTGGACCGGGTGGCTGTCGGACAGCTGTAGGGCCTTGATGCCGTACCGCTGCTCGATCTGGGCGTATGTCGAGCTCAGTTCGTACAGCGAGATGTCGGTGTCGGTCATCGTCGCGTACGCGACCTTGGTGGCCCGGAGCGTGCCCGCACTGGCACCCGAGCTCTTCAGCAGCGTGAAGCTCCGGCTGGACGGCTTGTCGACGATCACCTCGCCCGCGGACGGGAAGCCGCTGGACAGACAGTGGCCGTTGGAGAGCACCAACGCGGGGTCGGTGTCGGCGGAGCCCGGGGTCCGCACCACGGAGCCGGAGCAGTTGCTGAGCGCCACCGTGCCCGCGAAGTCGACCGCGCGGGCCGCCGCCGCCTTCGGGGCGGCCACCGATGACGAGGACGCGGCGGCGGAGTCGGTGGGGGTCGCGGCCACCGTGGGGGTGGCGCCGGCGCCCAGGACGGCCGCCCCGGCGAGTAAGAGGGCCGACAGCGCACCGGCGAGAGGTCTTTTCATGGGGGGTTTCCTTCCCTCGATGAGAAGTTCCTTCCCCGACGACCATTTCCCACCCTTGACCGTGTCATGCACATGGTCGAAGACTGGCGCAGCAATCGCTCGTCTTTCACCCCCACAGGAGAAAACCACCCCCCACAGGAGAACTCATGCGACGACGCATCCGCGGCAAACGGGCCACCGCCCTCGCCGCCCTGCTGGCCCTCGCCCTCGCCGCCCCCATCGCCGCCCAGGCCGACGACCCGGCATCCGGCCACGCGCCCGAGGCCACGGCCGGGAGCACATCCACGGCCATGGACGACGAGCAGGTCGTCCAGTACGAGGTCGCGGGCCCGGCCACCCCGGCGGAGCGTTCCGCCATCACCGCCACCGGCGTATCCATCGATGAGGTGGACGCCCGCTCCCTCGTGGTCACCGCCAACGCCGCGCAGGCGCAACGGCTGCGCGCGCTCGGCTACCGGCTCAGCCGGCTGGGCGGTCCGCCCAACCGCGCCGAGGGCAGGGCCAAGCACTTCGACTTCCCCTCCTCCGATGCGGGGTACCACAACTACGCCGAGGCCAACGCCGAGATCGACAAGGCGATCGAGGCGCACCCCGACATCCTGAGCAAGCGCGTCATCGGAAAGTCGTACGAGGGCCGGGACATCGTCGCGCTCAAGATCAGCGACAATGTGGCCACCGACGAGGACGAGCCCGAGGTGCTGTTCACCGCCCACCAGCACGCGCGCGAGCACCTCACGGTGGAGATGGCCCTCTATCTGGTGCATGAGCTGACCAACGGCTACGGCAGCGACTCCCGCGTCACCAAGGCGGTCGACGGGCGCGAGATCTGGATCGTCCCCGACCTCAATCCGGACGGCGGTGAGTACGACATCGCCACCGGCAATTACCGGAGCTGGCGCAAGAACCGCCAGCCCAATTCCGGCTCTTCCTCCGTCGGCACCGACCTCAACCGCAACTGGGACTTCAAATGGGGCTGCTGCGGCGGCTCCTCCGACTCCCCCGGGGACGAGACGTACCGCGGACCCAGCGCCGAGTCCGCCCCCGAGGTCAAGGTGGTCGCGGACTTCGCCCGCAGCCGGGTGGTCGGCGGAAAGCAGCAGCTCAAGGCCGCCATCGACTTCCACACCTACAGCGAGCTGGTGCTGTGGCCGTTCGGCTGGACGGACAGCGACACCACCACCGGGATGACCCAGGACGACCACGACGCGTTCGCGGCCGTCGGCAAGAAGATGGCCGAGAGCAACGGCTACACCCCCGAGCAGTCGAGCGACCTCTACATCACCGACGGCTCCATCGACGACTGGCTGTGGGGCACCCAGAAGGTGTTCGCCTACACCTTCGAGATGTATCCCTCGTCCTTCGGCGGGGGCGGTTTCTACCCGCCCGACGAGGTGATCCAGCGCGAGACCGAGCGCAACAAGGACGCGGTGCTCCAACTCCTGGAGAACGCCGACTGCATGTACCGGTCGATCGGCAAGGAGGACCAGTACTGCACCGGCTGAGCCGGTGACACCGCCCCTCGAACCCCCGCTCACCGCGGGGGTTCGAGGGGGACAGGTATCAGCCGAGGACGGCGAGCGCGTCGATCTCGACGAGCAGTCCTGCGGGAAGGCCGACGTACACCGTCGTACGGGCCGACGGCGCCTCCTTGAGGTCCGCGAAGAACGCGTCGTACACGGCGTTGAATTCGGCGAACTGGCTGGTGTCGGTGAGGTAGATGCGCAGCATCATCACGTCCTCCCAGCTCGCCCCGCCCTCTTCGAGGACGGCCTGCACATTGCGCAGGGTCTGGAGGGACTGCTCGCGCAGGGTCGGTCCGACGGGGGCCGGGGCCTGGCCCGGGGCCACGGGGCCGAAGCCGACCTGACCGGCGACCTGGAGGATGTTGCCCTTTTTCACGCCGTGCGAGAACTTGGCTGGCGGCGTGGCGTGTCCGGCCGGAGTGATCGCGGTCTTGTGCAGCTTCTCGCTCATGAAAGGGGTTCCTCGGCTCTCGTCTCGGGTGTGCCACCCGCGGGCCCTGCGACCCGGGGTGTTACGGCCATCGCATCATGTGGGGCCGGTGCGGGAGTACTTCCGGAGTACTCCCGGCTGATCGCCTCCGCGGTGCGGCGCACCAGCGGGAGCAGGGTGAGGAGTTCGTCCGCGGTGATCACCACATTGGGCGCCGACACCGAGCAGGCGGCCACGACCCTGCCGTCCACTCCCCGGATGGGTGCCGCCACACAGTTGATCGACTCCTCGTGGCCGCCGAGGTCGGTGGCCCAGCCCTGTTCGCGCACGGTGGCCAGTTCCTTGAGGAACGCGGTGGCGTTCGGTGTCGAACGGGCCGTGTACGCGGGGTAGGTGAGCCGCTCGGCCACCGCGCGCCGCTCCGGCTCCGGCAGATCGGCCAGCAGCAGCTTGGCGACTGCGGCCACGGTGATCGCGACGGGTTTGCCGATCCGCGAGTACATCCGCACCGGGTAACGGCTCTCCACCTTGTCGATGTAGAGGACCTCGTTCTCCTCGTACACCGCGAGGTGCACGGTGTGCCCGCACCGTTCGTTGAGCGCGGCCAGATGGGGATGGGCGATCTCCCGGACGTCCAGGTTCTCCACGGCCTGCTGCGCCAGCGCGAACAGCCGGGCGCCGAGCCGGTAGCGCTGGTCCTGCTGACGGTAGACCATGCCGTGCTCGTGCAAGGTGCGCAGCAGCCGCAGCGCGGTGGACTTGTGCACCCCGAGCCGGGTGGCGACCTGTTCCAGGTTGGCGGGCCCCTCCGCCAGCAGGGGCAGGATGCACAGCGCTCGGGCGACGGTCTGGCTCATGGGTTGCGTACCTCCACCGCTGCGGTCTCGGGCCCCGAAGACACCGGATGCGTCCGGCCGGGGCCGCATCGCAGTGTGCCCCACGCGGCGGCATCGAGTGCCACCAGGCGATCGGCCCGCTCACGGGAGGGCGGGACGGCGAGGTCGCCGGGGACGGTGAGCGCGGCGGCCGCCATCAGATGGCCGTGGCGCAGCCGTTCGGCGACGGGCAGGCCGCGCAGCGTACCGGAGAGGAACCCGGCGGCGAAGGCGTCCCCCGCGCCGACGGGCGCCACGACCTCGACGTGCGGGGCGGGTTCGGCGGTGACGGTGTCCGCTCCGCCGGGCCCGCGCACGTAGGCGGTGGCCCCGGCGGCGCCGCGTTTGACGACCAGCACCGTCGGTTCGGGCAGCGCCGCCCGGATCGCGTCGGCACCGCGCACCCCCCAGGCGGCCTCCGCCTCGTCCTCGCCGACGAAGACCAGATCGCAGCCGCGGGCGAGGTCGAGGAGGACGGCGGGGCCGTGCCGTTCCTCGTCCTGCCACAGCGCCATGCGGTAGTTGACGTCGAAGGAGACCAGCGGTCGGCCGGGCGCGGGGGTGGTCAGTTCGCGTATCAGGGCGAGACAGCCGTCGGAGAGGGCCGCGGTGATCCCGGTCAGATGGAGGATCCGGCCGGACCACAGCTGCTCCCGCGGCATCAGCGAGGGGGACATGGCCGCGGCGGCGGAACCGGCCCGGTAGTAGAGGACTTCGGCCGGCGGCTCCCCGGCCGGTCCCTCCCCGGTGCCGGGGTCCTGCGCGACGACAGGGGCGGGGTCCACCGCCCGCTCCCCGGCCGTACGGAAGTAGACACCGGTGGGGCGGCGGGGGTCGCGCTGCACCCGACTGACGTCCACCCCCGCGGCCGCGATCTCGGTCAGCAGATGATCGCCGAACCCGTCCGTGCCGACCCTGCTGATCCAGCGTGCGCTGTGCCCGCTGCGGGCCAGTCCACATGCGACATTGGATTCGGCCCCGCCGATACCGCGCGCGAAGGAGAGGACGTCGGCGAGGCGGCCCGGCTGGGACGGGACGAAGGTCACTAACGACTCGCCGAGACACACGATGTCGACGCTCACGGCATGGGGCACCATCGGTCTCGCTCCTCGCTGGTCGGGGTACGGGACCACCCGTTGACCGGGTGCTGGGCGGGATGTTAGACAGCGCTGTGCGTCATACGCAATGAATGTTGCACATGCTGCAATCGATCCAAATGGAGGAGCCTCCATGGCCACCGACCACTGCGACCCGTCGCCCCTCGCGGGGCTCGCGGAGGAGCGTGTCGACCACCGTTTCAAGGGGCTGCCCCCGACCGCCGCAGGCCGTACGGTCGGCGAACTGGCCGCCGAGCGGCGCTCCCTGTTCACCGGCGGATTCACCACACCGGTGCTGGCTCTGTCGGCCGAGGCCCTGGAGCACAACCTCCTGGAGATGGAGCGCTATTCCGCCGCCCACGGGCTGGCTTTCGCCCCGCACGGCAAGACCTCGATGGCCCCGCAGCTCTTCGAGCGCCAACTCGCCCACGGTGCCTGGGGGATCACCGCCGCTCTCCCCTCCCATGTGCGGATGTACCGGGCCTTCGGCATCCAGCGGATCTTCCTCGCCAACGAGGTCGTGGACGCCGCCGCCCTGCACTGGCTCGCGGGCGAGCTCGACGCCGACCCCGGCTTCCACCTCATCACCTACGTCGACTCCACCCGCGGTGTCGAGCTGATGGACGCGGCGCTGCGCGAGGCGGGCGCCCGCCGCCCGATGGACGTCGTGATCGAACTGGGCGCGGGCGAGGGCGCGCGGACCGGGGTGCGCACCGAGGCCGAGTGCGTCGAGGTCGCCGACGCGGTGGCGGCCACCTCCACCCTGCGGCTGGTGGGCGTCGCCGGATACGAGGCCGAGGTGCCGAAGTCGGACGCCGAGCGGGTCCGTACCTGGATGCGCCGACTCACCGCGCTGGCCGCCGGCTTCGACGCGGAGGGCCGCTTCGCGGGGCTCGGCGCGACGGACGAGATCGTGGTGAGCGCGGGCGGCAGTGCGTGGTTCGACGTGGTGGCGGAGGCCCTCGCGGACCTTCCCGAGCTGTCCCGTCCGGTGCTGAAGCTGCTGCGCTCGGGCGCGTACGTCTCCCACGACGATGGCCACTACCGCAAGCGGACCCCGTTCAACCGGATCCCGGCGGAGGGCGAGCTGCACCCCGCCTTCCGGATGTGGGCCCAGGTCGTCTCGCGCCCCGAACCCGGCCAGGCGTTCCTCAACGCGGGCAAGCGGGACGTCGCGTACGACCTGGACCTGCCCGAGCCGCAGGTCATCCGCTCCGCCCGGGACGGGTCCACCCGCCCCGCCACCGGCCTCACCGTCACCGGCCTCTCCGACCAGCACGCCTGGATCGCGGTCGCGGACGGCACGGAGCTGGAGGTCGGCGACTGGGTGGGCCTCGGTCTCTCCCATCCGTGCACCAACTTCGACAAGTGGCAGCTGATCCCGGTGGCCGAGGCGGACGGGACGGTCACGGACTACATCCGCACCTTCTTCTGACCTCGGGACCCGGGTAACCGCCCGGCCCCGTACGCAAGGGCCGGGCGCACCGTCACGTACCGGACCGTCCGCGCGCACCGCGCGGACGGAAGAGAGGCGGCATCCACCATGGACCTGGTCATCCGCGACGGACACGTCATCGACGGCACCGGGGGTGCCGCCTTCCGGGCCGATGTGGCCGTGGACGGCGGCCGGATCGCCGCCGTCGTCCGAGAGGGCGGCGGCCCGCGGCCGGGCGGACGGCGGGTGCTGGACGCCGACGGCCTGGCCCTCTCCCCCGGCTTCATCGATATGCACGCGCACAGCGATCTCGCGCTGCTCCGCGACCCCGACCACTCCGCGAAGGCCGCCCAGGGCGTCACCCTGGAGGTCATCGGACAGGACGGGCTCTCCTACGCGCCCGTCGACGACCGCACGCTCGCCCAGATCCGCACCGCCATCACCGGCTGGAACGGCGGTGCGCCAGGAAGTACCGACATCGACTTCGACTGGCGCGACGTGGGCGGCTACCTGGACCGTCTGGACCGCGGCTTCGACGGCGAGGGCATCGCGGTCAACGCCGCGTATCTGGTCCCGCAGGGCACCGTGCGGATGCTCGCGCTCGGCTGGGAGGACCGCGCCGCGGACCCCGGTGAACTCGCCCGGATGAAGCGGCTGGTGGCCGAGGGGCTGGAACAGGGCGCGGTCGGGATGTCCTCCGGGCTCACCTACACCCCGGGGATGTACGCCTCGGACGCGGAACTCACCGAGCTGTGCCGGGTCGTCGCGGCGTACGGCGGCTACTACTGCCCGCACCACCGCTCGTACGGCGCGGGCGCCCTGCGCGCGTACGAGGAGATGCTGGCGCTCACCCGTGAGGCGGGCTGTGCGCTGCACCTGGCCCACGCCACCTTGAACTTCGGGGTGAACGAGGGCCGCGCCCCCGCACTGATCGCCCTGCTCGACGCGGCGCTCGCCGAAGGCGCCGACATCACCCTGGACACCTATCCCTATCTCCCCGGCTGCACCACGCTCGCCGCGATGCTGCCGAGCTGGGCCGCCGAGGGCGGACCGGAGGCGATGCTCGCCCGGCTGCGGGACGACGCGACGGCGGAGCGGATCCGGCGGGTCTTGGAGGAGGAGGGGGCGGACGGCTGCCACGGGGTGCCGATCGACTGGGACACCGTCGAGATCTCCGGGGTGAGCGACCCGGGCCTCGGCGACCACATCGGCCGGACGGTCGCGCGGAGCGCGCGGGAGCGCGGTGAGGCACCCTGGGACACCGCGCGCCGGCTGCTGCTCGCGGACCGGCTCGGGCCGACGATCCTGCTGCACGTCGGCCATGAGGAGAACGTCCGGGCGATCATGAAGCACCCGGTGCACACCGGCGGCAGCGACGGCATCCTGCACGGCGCCAAACCGCATCCGCGCGCGTACGGCACCTTCCCCCACTATCTGGGCCGCTATGTGCGCGAGCTCGGGGTGCTCCCACTGGAGGAATGCGTGGCCCATCTGACCGGCCGCCCGGCGGCCCGGCTGCGGCTGCCGGACCGGGGTCTGGTGCGCGAGGGGTACCGGGCGGACCTGGTGCTCTTCGATCCGCGGACGGTCGCGGCGGGCTCGACGTACGAGGCGCCGCGCACCCTTCCGGTGGGGATTCCGCACGTCCTGATCGACGGCCGGTTCGTGGTGGAGGAGGGCCGCAGGACCAGCGTGCTGGCGGGCCGGTCGGTACGGCGCCACCCGGTCTGACCGGCCGGGCGAACCGCTCCACCGCCGCCGGGCCGACGGTGGCGCACGCCGCCCCGCACTTCCGCGCACCGTCCCACGTGGTGAAAAACACCGAGCGTCGCCAGTGGCACCGCCGTAAGGTGGCGGACATGCAGGTGATCCAGTCCACGAAGCTCGCCAACGTCTGCTACGAAATCCGTGGCCCGGTGCTCGAGGAGGCGATGCGACTGGAGGCAGCGGGGCACCGCATCCTCAAGCTGAACACCGGCAACCCGGCCACCTTCGGCTTCGAGTGCCCGCCGGAGATCCTCGAGGACATGCTCCGCAACCTCGGCGACGCCCATGGCTACGGCGACGCCAAGGGCCTGCTGCCCGCCCGCCGCGCGGTGATGCAGCACTACCAGACCAAGGGGATCGACCTCGACGTCGAGGACATCTTCCTGGGCAACGGCGTCTCCGAGCTGATCCAGATGTCCATGCAGGCGCTGCTGGACGACGGCGACGAGGTGCTGGTCCCCTCCCCCGACTATCCGCTGTGGACCGCCGCGGTCTCGCTCTCCGGCGGCACCGCCGTGCACTACCGCTGCGACGAGCAGTCGGACTGGCTGCCGGACCTCGCCGACATCGAGCGCAAGGTGACCGACCGCACCAAGGCGATCGTGATCATCAACCCGAACAACCCCACGGGCGCGGTCTACAACGAAGAGGTGCTGCGCGGGATCACCGACATCGCCCGCCGCAACCGGCTGATCGTCTGCTCCGACGAGATCTACGACAAGATCCTCTACGACGACGCCACCCACACCCCCACCACCTCGGTCGCCCCGGATCTGCTGACCCTCACCTTCAACGGGCTCTCCAAGGCGTACCGGGTCGCGGGCTACCGCAGCGGCTGGCTCGCGGTCTGCGGTCCGAAGGCCCACGCGGGCAGCTATCTGGAGGGGCTGACGATCCTGGCCAATATGCGGCTGTGCGCCAACATGCCCGCACAGCACGCGGTGGCCACCGCTCTCGGCGGCCGTCAGTCGATCAGCGACCTGGTGCTGCCGGGCGGGCGGCTGGTGGAGCAGCGCGATACCGCCTATGAGCTGCTGACCCAGATCCCGGGCGTGACCTGCGTCAAGCCCAAGGGCGCGCTGTACGCGTTCCCCAAGCTGGACCCCAAGGTCTACAAGATCAAGGACGACCGGCAGATGGTGCTCGATCTGCTGCGCGCCGAGAAGATCATGATCGTGCACGGGACGGGCTTCAACTGGTCGGAGCCTGATCACTTCCGCATCGTCACGCTCCCGGCCAAGGAGGATCTGGCCGACGCGGTGACCCGGATCGGCACCTTCCTGGACGGCTACGGCCAGCCCTGAGCCGGGCCGCACCGGGCCGGAACCGGAATTTGTTGATCCTTTTTAGCAACAGCTCAACTTTAGACAGCGTCTAAGTTAGGATGGCCTCCTGAGCATTTGGAGGCCATCCATGTACGAGCCGATCCGCACCAAGTCGGTCCACACCATGGCCGAGCCCGAGCCCGACTTCCCCCACCGCTCCCGCGGGGAGGAGCTCGACATCCGGCTCGCCGGACATCTGACCGCGCTGCTGACCGTCACCGACGAGCTGCGCGCCCTCGTCCCGGACCCGGCCCTGGACGACGCCGCCGAGCGGATCGCCGCCCAGGTCGTACGGCTCGGCGACGGCCGCCCCCCGCTGCGGGCCGCCCCCTCGGCGAGCACCCCCGACCCGGCCCGGATCAGCGCCCTGCACCAGCGTGCGCACACCCTGGCCGGATGGGCCCTGGTCCTGGCCGCCTCCCGCGAGAACACCGCGGGCACGGCACTGGCGGCCGAGCGTCTGGACGTCCACGCGGCGGCGCTGGGGCTGACCGACTGAGCTCGGCCGAGGGCGGGGCTGGACGAGGGGGGACGAGGCCGGGACGGGACGAGGCCGGGGCCCGCACCGTGCGGTGCGGGCCCCGGCCTTCGATGCGCGCGGCGTCTCAGCCCGGTCAGCCCAGACGCTCGACCAGCGCGCGGTACTCGTCCCACATCTCCTTCGGCGTGTGGTCACCGAAGGTGTTGAGGTGGTCGGGAACGAGCGCCGCCTCCTCGCGCCAGACGTCCTTGTCGACGGTCAGCAGCAGATCGAGGTCGGCGTCGGCCATGCCCAGGCCCTCGGTGTCGAGTGCCTCGCGGGTCGGCAGCACCCCGATCGGGGTCTCCACGCCCTCCGCCTTGCCGTCCAGCCGGTCGACGATCCACTTCAGCACCCGGCTGTTCTCACCGAAGCCCGGCCACACGAAGCGGCCGTCGGCATCCTTGCGGAACCAGTTGACGTAGTAGATCTTCGGCAGCTTGGCCGCCGTCTCCGGGTCGTCCGTCTTGCCGACCTTGACCCAGTGGGCCATGTAGTCGCCCATGTTGTAGCCGCAGAACGGCAGCATGGCGAACGGGTCGCGGCGCAGCTCGCCGACCTTGCCCTCGGCCGCCGCGGTCTTCTCGCTGGCCACGTTGGCGCCCAGGAAGACGCCGTGCTGCCAGTCGAAGGACTCGGTCACCAGCGGGACCGCGCTGGCGCGGCGTCCGCCGAAGAGAATCGCCGAGATCGGCACACCCTTGGGGTCCTCCCACTCGGGCGCGATGATCGGGCACTGACCGGCGGGAACGGTGAAGCGGGCGTTGGGGTGGGCCGCGGGGGTCCCGCTGGCCGGGGTCCACGCGTTGCCCTTCCAGTCGGTCAGATGAGCGGGCTGCTCCTCGGTCATGCCCTCCCACCACACATCGCCGTCGTCGGTGAGCGCGACGTTGGTGAAGACCGAGTTGCCCCACAGGGTCTTCATCGCGTTGGCGTTGGTGTGCTCACCGGTGCCGGGCGCGACGCCGAAGAAGCCCGCCTCGGGGTTGATCGCGTACAGCCTGCCGTCCTCACCGAACCGCATCCAGGCGATGTCGTCGCCGATGGTCTCGACCGTCCAGCCGGGGATGGTCGGCTCCAGCATCGCGAGGTTGGTCTTGCCGCAGGCGCTGGGGAAGGCCGCGGCGACGTACTTGGCCTCACCGCGCGGCGGGGTGAGCTTGAGGATCAGCATGTGCTCGGCGAGCCAGCCCTCGTCACGCGCCATGACCGAGGCGATACGCAGCGCGTAGCACTTCTTGCCGAGCAGGGCGTTCCCGCCGTAGCCGGAGCCGTAGGACCAGATCTCCCGCGACTCCGGGAAGTGCGAGATGTACTTGGTCGAGTTGCAGGGCCACGGCACATCGGCCTGGCCGGGCTCCAGCGGGGCGCCGAGGGTATGGACGGCCTTCACGAAGAACCCCTCGTCACCGAGGACGTCCAGCACCTCCTGTCCCATGCGGGTCATGGTGCGCATGGAGACGGCGACGTAGGCGGAGTCGGTGATCTCGACGCCGATCGCGGACAGCGGCGAGCCGAGCGGGCCCATACAGAAGGGCACCACGTACATCGTGCGGCCGCGCATCGAGCCGCGGAAGATCCCCTGCTCGCCCGCGAAGATCTCGCGCATCTCGGCGGGGGCCTTCCAGTGGTTCGTCGGGCCCGCGTCCGCCTCCTTCTCGGAGCAGATGAAGGTGCGGTCCTCGACCCGGGCCACATCGCTGGGATCGGAGGCCGCGTAGTACGAGTTCGGGCGCTTGATCGGATCCAGGCGTTTGAAGGTGCCCTTCTCGACCAGCTCTGCGCACAACCGGTCGTACTCCGCTTCCGACCCGTCGCACCAGACCACCTCATCAGGCTGGGTGAGGGCGGCGATCTCGCCGACCCAGGCGATGAGCTCCTGGTGGTTGGTGGGGGCCGGGCTGGTGAGGGAGGAAGCCACATTGCTGGGCGCCACGATCGCTCCATCCCGCCGGAATGGCATGGTCCGGCGTTATCGATTGAGGGTTGGTACGGATATGTGCACGCACATCCGTCTTTATGGAGACAGCTACCCCTTGGGGGCTGCGACCCGGATGCTCAGCTCATCCGGTGCCGACCGCGCTCATTTGATCATCCGACTGTGTGAGCCATCTGTCCAGTGGGCGCCTTGGTGACCATCACCACTCGACATTGGCCGGTAACTTACGGTCGCGTAGGTAGCATGAGCGCCATGACTGCCGACGCGCCCGACGCCGCCGTTGACAACCCCCCAGGGCCCGAAGCAGCCCCACCGCTCCCCCTGAAGCCCCTGCTGCGCGGCTGGCTGCACGCCGGTATGTTCCCGGCCGCGCTGATCTCCGGGGTGGTGCTCACGGCGCTCGCCGACAGCCCGCGCGGGCGCCTGGCGTGCGCTGTCTTCACCCTCACCGCCTGCGCGCTGTTCGGCGTGAGCGCGCTGTACCACCGCGGCAATTGGGGCCCGCGGGCCGCCGCGGTGCTGCGGCGGCTGGATCACGCCAATATCTTCCTGATCATCGCGGGCACCTACACACCCTTCACGCTGCTGCTCCTGCCGGACGGCAAACAGCAGCTGCTGCTCTGGCTGGTGTGGGCCGGGGCGCTCGCCGGTATCGCCTTCCGGGTGTTCTGGGTCGGCGCCCCGCGCTGGCTCTACACCCCGTGCTACATCGCGCTGGGCTGGGCGGCGGTGTTCTTCTTGCCCGACTTCATGCGGACCGGCGGCATCGCCGTGATGACGCTGATCATCGTCGGCGGGCTGCTCTACAGCGCGGGCGCGGTGATCTACGGAACCAAGCGCCCCAACCCCTCGCCGCGCTGGTTCGGCTTCCACGAGGTGTTCCACTCCTTCACGCTGGCGGCGTTCGTGGTGCACTACGTGGGCATCTCGATGGTGGCCTATCAGCACGCCTGAGGCCCGAGCGGCGGCGGGCTCCCGTCCGTCCGCCGCCGGAAGCGGAGGCCGTATCGCCCCCGCCCCGCGGCCGATGCCGGACAATGAGAGGCATGGCACGCACGACGTCCGCCGGTGAGCGGTCCGCGCGACGGACCGCTCCAGGGCTCCGTGAGCGGAAGAAGATCAAGACCCGGCGGGCGATCCGGCAAGCGGCCTATCGGCTCTTCGCCGAACAGGGCTACGACGCCACCCCGGTGGACCGGATCGCGGAGGCCGCCGATGTGTCCCCCAGCACCGTCTTCCGCTACTTCCCCACCAAGGAAGACCTCGTCCTCACGGACGAGTACGACGCGATCATCGCGGCCGGGATCCGCGAACGCCCCCTCGACGAGCCCCCGGTCGCCGCGCTGCGCCGCGTCATCCTGGATCTGCTGGGGCAGTTCACCGCCGCGGAGCGCAAGGAACTGCTGACGCGGCTCGCCCTCGTCCGCGGCATCCCGGCCCTGCGCGCCCGGATGGGCGAGGGCCTGGCCACCACGGGTGTGACGCTGGGCGAGGCGATGGCCGAGCGCAGCGGCCGCTCACCGGACGACTTCGAGGTGCGCATCGTGGTCGGGGCGCTCTTGGGCGCGCTTCAGGAGGCCATCTTCCACTGCCTGGACCACCGCCGGGTCCAGGACATGGAAGACACCATCGACCACGCCCTGGCCCTCCTCTCCCGCGGCCTCCCCCTCTGACGCCACACCCCACCGATGCCGCCGGACCGGGGCGCGGGCGCGAGCCCGCCCGCCCAGGGCCGCGTGGCCCGGCCGAGGACCACGGGGCCCGGTAGACGGCACGGGGCCCGGCCGAGAGCTGCAGGGCCGGGTAAACGCCCACGAGTCCCGGTCGACGCCCGCGAGGCCCGGTAGCTGCCCACGGGGCCCGGCCCAAGGCACGCTGTCGGCCGAGGACCGGGCGCGGACAACGCTCCCCTCAGCCCCCCAACTTCGCGGCCAGCGCGTCCGCGTCGGCGGTGGGCGCGTCACATGTGAAGTGGCGGCAGACATACGCCGCCGGGCGGCCCTCGAGCAGCGGGCGGTCCAGCAGCAGCGGGACCTCCTCGGAACCGGGCTCGCCGACCGCGACCACCGCGCCGGGCGCGGTGCCCAGCAGCGCGGCGCGGTGCAGGGCGCGCGTCGCCGGATCGCCGTCGGGCCCGACGACCGCCACCTCACGCGGTCCGTCGAGCACCGCCTCGGCGACCGCGAGCCCCCAGCCGATGAAGCGCGGGACGCGCGCGCCGAGCGCGCGCACCACGGCGAGCGCCCGCTCGGCGGCCTCGCGGTGGCGTGTGCTGCCCGTGACGGCGGCGTACGACAGCAGGGCGCCCGCGGCCGCCGTCCACCCCGACGGCGCGGCGTTGTCCGTCGGGTCCTGGGGGCGACGGATGAGCGCCTCCGCGTCATCGGCGGTGTCGAACAACGTGCCGTCCTCGGCGGTGAAGTGGCGCAGCACGGTGTCCAGGAGCAGCCCGGCGAACTCGACCCACACCCCCTCGCCGGTGACCGCGGACAGGGCGAGAAAGCCCTCGGCCGCGTCGGCGTAGTCCTCCAGCACTCCGGCGTGGCCGCCGACGGTGCCGTCCAGCGAGGTGCGGGCGAGCCGCCCGTGCTCGTCCATGTGGATACGGACCAGCAGATCGGCGGCCTCGATGGCGGACTCGATGAGATCGGGCCGGTCGAAGTAGGCACCGGTCTCGGCGAGGGCGGCGACGGCCAGCCCGTTCCAGGCAGCGACGATCTTGTCGTCGCGGCCGGGGCGGGCCCGCCGCTCCCGGGCGGCCAGCAGCCGCTGCCGCACCGAGGCGACCCGCTCGGCCTGCACCGGCCCTGCGCCGTCGGGGAGTTGGAGCACGGAGGAGCCCTTTTCGAAGGTGCCGTCCTCGGTCACCCCGAAATACCCCGCGGCGAACTCGGCATCGGTCTCGCCCAGGACCTCGCGCAGCTGTCCGGGCGTCCAGACGTAATACGCGCCTTCCACATGCCGTCCGGTGCCGTCGTCGCTGTCGGCGTCCAGCGCGGAGGCGAAACCGCCCTGCTCGGTACGCATCTCGCGGACCAGGAACTCGGCGGTCTCCAGAGCGATACGGCGGGCGAGGTCCGAGCCGGTGGCACGCCACAGATGGGCGTAGACCCGGCCCAGCAGCGCATTGTCGTACAGCATCTTCTCGAAGTGCGGCACGGTCCAGGTGGCGTCCACGGCATAGCGCGCGAAGCCGCCGCCGAGCTGGTCGTAGATACCGCCGCGGGCCATCGCCTCGCAGGTGGCCGACACCATCTGGAGGGCGCCCTCGGAGCCGGTGCGGGCGTGGTGGCGCAGCAGGAACTCCAGGGCCATGGACGGCGGGAACTTCGGCGCGCCCCCGAACCCCCCGCGCATGGCGTCGAATTCGCGGGTCAGCCCCATGAGCGCGGCATGCAGATCCTCGGTGCCGGGCGGCTGGGGCGCACCCGGACCCAGCGCGATCCCGGTGCGCGCGGCCAGGTCCCGCACGATCCGCCCGGCGACATCCCGGACCTCCTCGCGGCGGTCCGTCCACGCGGTCCGCACCCCCTCCAGCACCTGCCGGAAGGCGGGCATGCCGTGGCGCGGCGCGGGCGGGAAATAGGTGCCGAAGTAGAAGGGCTCGGCATCGGGGGTGAGGAACACCGTCATCGGCCAGCCGCCCTGGCCGGTCGCGGCCTGCACCGCCTCCATGTACACGGCGTCCACATCCGGCCGCTCCTCGCGGTCGACCTTGACGGAGACGAAGTGCTCGTTGAGATAGCCGGCGGTCGCCTCGTCCTCGAAGGACTCGTGCGCCATGACATGGCACCAGTGACAGCTGGAATAGCCGACGCTCAGCAGCACGGGCACCCCGCGGCGGCGTGCCTCCTCGAACGCCTCGTCGGACCACGGCCGCCAGTCGACCGGGTTGTCGGCGTGCTGGAGGAGGTACGGGGACGTCTCGTGCGCCAGACGGTTGGGCATGCCCCCATCCTCTCCCAACTCTCGGATTGTGCGAGTTATCCACAGGTGGCCCCGGAGAGAGTTATCCACAGGGCTGCCGGATAAGAGCCAGAAACGGAAGACTTGGGAGCAACACGCGCTCGACGTGTGGCACATGCGCAAGGAGGGGGAATCATGGCGGGCTCACTGGAGGTGCTGCGGGACAGCCACCGGACCGAGGTCGAGCGGCTGCTGTCGCGCGCCGTGGAGGAGGAGGTGCGCCGCTCGGGCGGGCGCACGGACGGCGGGGTGCTGCTCAGCCGGGCGCGCGGTGCGTTGGAGGGGATGGCGGCCTCCGCGGCCGAGGAGTACGGCGCGTATGTGCGCGCCCTGGAGGAGTCAGAGGCGGGCAGCCGTCCGCTGTCGGACCGGCTCACCCGCGGGCGGCTCGGCACCCCGGCACTCGCGGTCGGGGTCGCGGCGGCCGCGGCGTTCGGCGCGGATCTCACCTTCGGTGTCTCGGCGGGCGCCGCCCTGGGCGCGGGGGTGAGCGCGGCGGTGGCCGGGTCGGCCGCCGCGGTCCTCAAGCTCACCGCCGGGCACTGGCCCGCGGCCCACCGGGAGGCGGCCCTGCGCCATCAGCCCGGCGGCGCCGAGCAGCTGCGGCTCCAGTGGCTCACGGCGGTCGAGGTGCGGGGCATCCGCCCGTTCATCGACCAGCACCGGATGACCACGGCCGCCACCCGCCAGGGCGGCGGCGGATCGAAGCGCGTCTCCTCCCCCACCGGGCAGGCGCCGCGGCTGCGCGGCGCCGACCGCAGCCAGGCCGCCCGCAGACGCACCGTGCTGGAGCAGTCCTTCGCCCATCTCCCGGAGGCGGACGGCCCGTTCGCCGGGCGCCGCACCCAGATCACCCAGATCGCGCAGTGGGTGCGGCAGGCACGGGCGAGCACCGAGACCAGGCCCACCGTGGTGCTGCTGGAGGGGCCGCCGGGCTCGGGCCGCACCATGCTGGCCGTGCGGGCGGCGCACCATCTGCGGGACCAGTTCCGCGGCGCGTGCCTGGTGGATCTGCGCGGTGACAGCGCTGAGCAGTCCCCGCTGCCGACCCGTGACGCGCTGCTGCATCTGCTGAACCGGCTGGGCGCGCCCCGGGACCAGCTGCTGTTCCGGGAGCGCTCCACCCAGGACCAGCACGTCAAGCGGCTCACCGAGCTCTATCACCAGCATCTGACCGGGCTGCCCGTCACCATCGTGCTGGACGACGCCAGCGACGCCGAGCAGGTGCGCACGCTGGTCCCCGAGCGGTCCGACAGCCTGATCCTGGTCACCGCGCGCACCCCGCTCACCCTGCCCGCCGATCTGGCCGCCTGGGTGCACCGGCTGGAGGTGGGCCCGCTGGACGAGCCGGGCGCCGAGGAACTGCTGCGGGCCTCCGCCGAGGAGCCCGCGGGGGCCGGGCCGTATGACGCGCAGTCCGTCGAGCGGATCGCGGAGCTGTGCGGGCGGCTGCCGCTGGCGCTGCGGATCGCGGGCTCCTCCCTGGGCCTGCGCACCCCCGCCGCCCTGGTCACCGAGCTCGAGGCATACGGCCCGGTGGGCGCCGTCGAGCGCACCCTGTGGCTGCGCTACACCGACCAGCAGGACGGCGCCCGGCAGCTGCTGCGCCGACTGGCGCTGGCCGGGCGGGCCAGTCTGGGCGCGGCGGCCGCCGCCGCGCTGCTGGCCACCGATGAGCAGCAGGCGGCCCGCCATCTGGAGGCGCTCGGCCGCGCCGGGCTGATCCAGCATGTGCGGGGCAGCCGCTACCGCCTGCATGACGTGGTGCGGAGCTTCGCCCAGGCCCGCCTGCTGGACGAGGAGGAGCCGGATCAGCGCACCGCCGCCCAGGAGCGGCTGATCCGCAGCTATGCCGAGCTGGCCGACTCGGTGATCCGGCTGGTCGACGGCAAGACGTCCACCCGCGCCGACATCTTCGCCAAGGGCGCGGGCCATGGCTTCACCTCACTGGAATCGGCGCTGCGCTGGCTGGACGACGAGTCCAGCTTCATCACGGCGGCACTTCGCCATGCGGAGGGTGTGGACCAGTCCGCGGTGCTGCACCTCCTGGGCGCCCTGTGCGACTACTGCCTGCTGCGCGGCGATCTCTACCGGCTGGGCGAGATCAGCGAGCTGACCCAGGCCGTCGACCAGGGGCTGCTGGTGCGCTCCGTGCAGTGGCGCACCGGTATCGCCGCTCGTCAGCTCGGTGAGCTGGACCAGGCGCGCACCACCTTGTCCTCGGTGGTGGACCTGTATTTCGAGGCCCAGCACGAGGCGGGGGCGGCCCGCGCGCTGTGCAGCCTGGGCATCACCCTGCACCATCAGGGCCAGCTCGCGGAGGCCGCGGCGAAGCTGGGCGAGGCGCTGGCACTCCAGTCCGCCGAGGAGCTGCGCGGGGACCGCGGCTGGACGATGCACGCCCTGGCCGCCGTGGAGCGCGACCGCGGTCGGCTGGCCGAGGCGCTGGAGCTGCTCACCGGGGCCCTGGAGCTGCACCGGGAGAGCGAGAGTCTGCACGGCCAGGCGTGGGCCCACTTCCAGCTCGGCCAGGCCCGTCTGCGGATGGGCGAAGTGGCGCGCGCGGAGGCCGAGCTGCGGGAGGCGCTGGACGCGTACAGCACCACCCACGACCAGCGCGGTGAGGCATGGGCGCTGACCCAGCTGGCCCGTGCCCGGCTGGTGGACGGCGAGGCGTCGGCCGCCGTCGACCAGCTCCGCCAGGCCCTCTCCCGCCACCGGGAGAACGAGGACGCGCGCGGCGAGGCATGGACGCTGTACCACCTGGGCCAGGCACTGGAGGAGCGCGGCGATCACGATTCGGCGGTGCGCGAGCTGGAGCGGGCGCGCACGATGTTCAGCCGGATGCGGGATGCGTACGGCCTGGCGTGCGCCCGGCATCACTCGGCGCGGGTCACCCGCGATCTCCGGGCGGCACAGACCGGTTCCCTGCGCAACAGCGGATTCGCCCGGCAGCTGCTCCAGGACGCGCGGCAGGACTTCCACCGGGTGGGAGTGGCCCATGGCGAGGCATGGTCCTGTGTGGAGCTGGCCGTGATCGACGCGGGCAACGGCAAGGCGGCCCAGGCGCTGGAGCTGATCGACGAGGCGGCCGCGCTTTTCGCCGGATACGGCGACCGGCGCGGCCGCTCCTGGGCCCGGTTCCTGCGCTGCACCCTGCTGCCGTTCGCCTCGGCGGGCGGCTCCGTGATCGGCACCGCGGTGGCCCAGGAGGAGCTGGCGGAGCTCCGCCGTGAGCTCCGCGAGCAGGGTCCGCCCGGAGACACCCGGCTGGAGGGCTGTGTGGACGCGTTCGCGCTGGTGCTGGAGCGCGGAGTGGAGCCCGAGACGGGCTGGCAGGCGTGGCAGCTCGGCATGGTCCCGAGCCGCCACTCCCGCGAGGTCATGGCGGTGCTGCCGGACACATCCCGCCCCTGACCGGTCCGGGCGGGTCGCCCGGACCCGTCCGGGGCACGGACGCCCGCGGCCGCCCGCCCCCGGGCGGACGCGGCCTTTCCCGGGCCTCTGTCCGCCCGGTCGGCGGCCTCGGCGGCCAGGCCCCTCCGGGTCAGGCCGGGCTTCCGCCCTTGGGGTGGTCGGCGGAGGCGGGGGCAGCGGCCTTGGCGGGCTCCGGGCCCTCCTCGAAGTCCACCTTGTTCATGTGCTTGGTCATGGACTTCATCAGCAGCCACACCGCGCCGCCGATCAGTGCGAAGACGATGAAACCGAGGACGCCCGGAGTCACCTTGTTCTCGTCCAGCTCCTTGGCGAGCGGGACGAGATGCGTTACGGCGAGGGTGCTGGTCGCGCTCATCATGCGGTCAATTGTTGCGGATGCCCGCGAAGAGGTCGTCCTCGGGGAGGGAGGTATCCACCAGCGACTTGGCGAGCTCGTACTCCTCCGTCGGCCAGACCTCCTTCTGGACGTCCATCGGGACCCGGAACCAGCCGCCGTCGGGGTCGATCTGCGTACGGTGTGCGATCAGCGCCTTGTCGCGGATCTCGAAGTAGTCGGCGCACGGCACATACGTGGTCAGGGTGCGCTCGGGCCGCCCGAAGTCCTTCCAGCGCTCCAGCCACTCCCCGTACGGCGACTCCAGCCCCCGGGCCAGCAGCGCCTCGTGCAGCGCGACCGTGCGCGGCCGGTTGAAGCCCTGGTTGTAGTAGAGCTTCTGCGGCTGCCACGGCTCCCCGGCCTCGGGGTAGCGCTCGGGGTCACCCGCCGCCTCGAAGGCCACCATCGAGATCTTGTGGGTCATGATGTGGTCGGGGTGCGGATAGCCTCCGTTCTCGTCATAGGTGGTGATCACCTGCGGCTTGAAGGCGCGGATCAGCTTCACCAGCTCACCCGCCGCCTCCTCCACATCCTGGAGCGCGAAGCAGCCCTCGGGCAGTGGCGGCAGCGGGTCGCCCTCGGGCAGCCCGGAGTCCACGAAGCCCAGCCACTCCTGCTTCACGCCGAGGATCTCGCGCGCCTCGTCCATCTCCTTGGCGCGGACCTCGTGGATGTGCTCCTCGATATAAGGATCCCCCTGGAGCTTGGGGTTGAGGATGGAGCCGCGCTCACCGCCTGTGCAGGTCGCGACCAGCACGTCCACCCCCTCGGACACGTACTTGGCCATGGTGGCCGCGCCCTTGCTCGACTCGTCGTCCGGGTGCGCGTGCACGGCCATCAAACGCAGCTGCTCAGTCAAGTTCGATCCTCAGTGATTCGTCGTGGAAGACGGCTTCTATAGTGACCCACAGCGGGGTCGAATAATTCCGAGTCCCCCCAGCAGGAGGAAGGATCATGGCCGCGGTGCGCGATGGCCTGCCCGACGGGCGCTACGGCCGGTCGGCCGACGCCCGCGCCGACCGCACGCTGAAAATCGTGGGCGCGGTGCTCGGCGCCGGGCTGCTCGCCCTGATCTCCTGGTTCGGGTACGACTACATCACCGGCGAGGACGTCACCGGCCGGGTGCTCGGTTTCAAGGTGGTCTCGGACGACGCCGTCGAGGTCCGGCTGGAAGTCATCAAGGACCAGGACGCCACCGGCGTCTGTACGCTGCGTACCCTGGACAAGGACCACGCCGAGGTGGGCCGCAAGGACTTCACCTTCACCCAGCGTGAGGACGAGTTCGTCAAGGTCGTCACCGTGCGCACCACGGGGCGTGCCACCGCTGCCGAGCTCGTCGACTGCGAAGCCGCTTCGGGCAGCTGAACCGCCCGGGGAAGGCCGAGCGGGGCCGCCGCCGACCGGGTACCCGATAAACGGACGGTACGTGTCGGTGAGCGGAGTGCGATCTGACCAGGGCTGACGGGTTTCCTCCGCATTCCGCCCAGTTCCCTCCTCCCCGTTTCTAGCCGGAATTGTTAGGCTCGTGGTTTCGCCCGGCTTTGAAGGCGCACCCTTCTGAGTAGGGCGTTCATTTGTATTCCCAGCACCGACGAGGAGCACCTGTGACCCAGACCAGCGAGAACGTCACCTGGCTGACCCAGGAGGCGTACGACCAGCTCAAGACCGAGCTGGAGTACCTGTCGGGTCCCGCACGTATCGAGATCGCGAAGAAGATCGAGGCCGCACGGGAGGAGGGTGACCTCCGGGAGAACGGCGGTTACCACGCCGCCAAGGAGGAGCAGGGCAAGCAGGAGCTCCGGGTGCGTCAGCTGACGCAGCTCCTGGAGCAGGCGAAGGTCGGCGAGGCACCCGCGGACACCGGTGTGGTCGCCCCCGGCATGGTGGTCACGATCGCCTTCGACGGCGATCCGGACGACACCCTGACCTTCCTGCTCGCCTCCCGTGAGTACGCGAGCTCGGACATTGAGACCTACTCGCCGCAGTCCCCGCTGGGCTCGGGTGTGACCGGCAAGAAGGTCGGCCAGGACGCCGATTACGAACTGCCCAACGGCCGCACCGCTTCGGTGCGGATCCTGGAGGCCAAGCCGTACCAGGGCTGAGCGCCCCTCGCCCCACCAACACCGCGAGGAGCCCCGGCCGTCGACACGGCCGGGGCTCTCCGCTGTCCGGGGTTCCGGTGTCCACCGCGGCTCAGGCGGTCGCCGAGCGGTACTTGCGGACCGACAGCGTCCGGAAGACCAGGATGATCACAACGGACCAGAGCAGAGACGCGATGGCGGGGTGCTGCATGGGCCAGGCGTCCGAGACCACGCCCTGCGGATTGCCGAACAGCTCACGGCACGCCTGCACCGTGGCGCTGAACGGGTTCCAGTCCGCGACGTGCTGGAGGAAGGCGGGCATCTGACTGGACGGCACAAAGGCGTTGGAGATGAAGGTCAGCGGGAACAGCCAGATCAACCCGCCGGACGTGGCCGCCTCAGGGGTCCGTACGGACAGCCCGATCAGCGCGCCGATCCAGGAGAAGGCATAACCGAGCAGAAGCAGCAGACCGAAGGCGGCGAACGCGTTCAGCATGCCGTCGTGGACCCGCCAGCCCACGATGAGCGCGACGATCGCCAGCACGACCACCGTCAGCGCCGTCTGCACCAGATCCGCGAGCGTACGGCCGGTGAGCACCGCGCCGCGGGCCATCGGCAGTGAGCGGAAGCGGTCGATCAGGCCCTTGTGCATATCGTCGGCGATCCCGGCGCCCGCGCCCGCCGTGGCGAAGGTCACGGTCTGGGCGAAGATCCCGGCCATCAGATACTCGCGATATACAGTCGCGTCTGTGCTGCTCTGCCCCGGGATCATGATCGCGCCGCCGAACACATAGCTGAACAGCACCACGAACATCACCGGCTGGATCAGGCCGAAAATCACCATCTCCGGGATGCGCAGCATGCGGATCAGGTTCCGCTTGGCGACCACCAGGGAGTCGCGGACGGACGCCAGCGGTCCGCCGCGCGGGCGGGGCGCTGCCGCGACGGTGGCACCGGTCTCCTCGACGACGGCCATCACTTTCCTCCCCTGCCCGCGCCCGCGGACGCCTTGCCCTTGGGCGCCTTGCCCTTGGGCGCCTTGCCCTTGGGCGCCTTGCCTTCGGACGCCTTGCCGGTGGACGCCTGGTCCGCGCCGCTGGACGCCTGGCCGGCGCCCCTGGACGCCTGGTCCGCGCCGTCCTCCTCGGCACCGTGGCCGGTGAGGGAGATGAACACGTCGTCGAGGGTCGGGCGGCGCAGCCCGATGTCGTCGATCTCGACTCCGCGGCTGTCCAGTTCACGGATGACCTCGGCGAGCAGCTTCGCCCCGCCGACGACCGGGACGGTGACCTTGCGGGTGTGCTCCTGCACGGCGGTCTCGCCCTTGCCCAGGGCGCGCAGCACCTGGTCCGCGACGGGTATGTGGTCGCGCTCGTGCACCACGACCTCCACCCGCTCCCCACCGGTGCGGGCCTTGAGCTGGTCGGAGCTGCCGCGCGCGATGACCCGGCCGCGGTCGATGACGCAGATGTCATGCGCCAGGTGGTCCGCCTCCTCCAGGTACTGCGTGGTCAGCAGCAGCGTCGTGCCACCGGCCACCAGCTCCTGGATGACCTCCCACAGCGCCTGCCGGTTGCGCGGGTCCAGACCGGTGGTCGGCTCGTCCATGAACATCACGGGCGGGCTGACGACCAGGGCCGCGGCGAGGTCGAGCCGGCGGCGCATCCCGCCGGAGTAGGTCTTGGCGGTGCGGTCCGCGGCATCCGCGAGGCTGAACCGTTCCAGCAGCTCACCCGCGCGGGCCTTCGATGCCCGCGCGCCCATCTGGTAGAGCCGCCCGACCATCTCGAGGTTCTCGCGGCCGGTCAGATACTCGTCCACGGCCGCGAACTGCCCGGACAGCCCGATCGAGCGGCGTACCTCGTTGGGGTGTTTCAGCACATCCACCCCCGCGACCACCGCCCTCCCGCTGTCCGGGCGGAGCAGCGTGGTGAGGACACGCACCGCAGTGGTCTTGCCGGCGCCATTGGGGCCGAGCAGTCCGAGCACGGTTCCTTCGGGTACGTCGAGGTCGACGCCGTCCAGAGCCCTTACGTTGCCGAAGGTTTTCACCAGACCCTCGGCATGAATAGCGCCTGGCATGTTGGCACTCCCAGGAGGTTGGGTCGTTCCACGGAGATCGGCTGACGCCGCGCTGTGCGACTGTTTTTGGCCACGGCGGAGCGCCCCTCAATAAAGGCACATGTCCGCCAACTTGTGCAGCGCGCGGCAGCAAGCAGATAAGAAGAATAGCGTAGACGCGATACATCGCGACATACGTTTGGCGAACATCAACGCGACAGTCGTAAGCCCCCAGGTCACACGAGGGCGAACGGGCGCCAACGAGCTCCGGCCAACCCTCACGAGCCCCCGCGAGGAGCCGCCACGAGCCCCAACGGGCCCCCGAAGCACGGCACTCCGCGGCCGGGGGCACGGTCCCCCGGCCGTCCGCGGTCAGCCGTCGGGCGTCAGGCCATCACCCTGTATCCCGCCGCGCTCAGCGCCTCCCGCACCTCGTCGCAGTGGTCCGGCCCCTTCGTCTCCAGGTGCAGCTCGACCTCCGCCTCGCTGAGCCCCAGCCGCGGATTGGTACGGACATGGCTGACGTCCAGGACATTGGCATCCACCACCGACAGCGCCCCCAGCAGCGAGGCCAGCACGCCCGGCCGGTCGGTCAGCCGCAGCCGCAGCGACAGATAGCGCCCCGCCGCGGCCATACCGTGCCGCAGGATCCGCTGCATCAGCAGCGGGTCCACATTGCCGCCCGAGAGCACCGCCACCACCGGACCGTCGAACGACTCCGGCGCCGACAGCAGCGCGGCCACCGGACTCGCGCCCGCCGGCTCGACCACCAGCTTCGCCCGCTCCAGACACAGCAGCAGCGCGCTGGAAAGCTCGTCCTCGGTGACCGTACGGACCTCGTCGACCAGGTCGTCGATGATTCTGAACGGAACGTCGCCCGGCCGCGCCACCTTGATGCCGTCGGCCATGGTCACCGGCGCTTCGATCGACACCGGCTGTCCGGCGGCCAGTGAGGGCGGATACGCCGCGGCGCCCTCCGCCTGCACCCCCACCACCCGTACGTCCGGGCGCAGCGTCTTCACCGCGACCGCGATCCCGGCCGCCAGACCGCCGCCGCCGATCCCCACCACCACGGTGCGCACCTCGGGGCACTGCTCCAGGATCTCCAGCCCCACCGTGCCCTGGCCCGCGATGATGTCCGGGTGGTCGAAGGGGTGGATGAAGACCGCGCCCGTACGCTCGGCGTGCTCCTGCGCCGCCCGCATGGTCTCGTCCACGATCTGGCCGCACAGCCGCACCTCGGCGCCGTAGTCCCGGGTCGCCGCGATCTTCGGCAGCGGCGCGCCCTCCGGCATGAAGACGGTCGAGCGCACCCCCAGCAGCGAGGCGGCCAGTGCGACGCCCTGCGCATGGTTCCCCGCGCTCGCCGCGACCACACCCGCCGCCCGCTCCTCGGGGCTCAGGCCCGCGATCCGCACATAGGCGCCGCGCAGCTTGAACGAGCCGGTGCGCTGGAGGTTTTCGCATTTCAGCTGCACCGGCGCACCGACCAGGGAGGAGAGGTGGCGGCTGCCTTCCAGCGCGGTGATCCGGGAGACCCCCGACAGCATTTTCTGTGCCTTGCGCACATCGTCGAGCGTGATCACGGAGGGTGCGATGCGCGGGGCGGTGTGGGGCCCGTCCTCGTCGCCGGGTCGTGGAGCCATGGCCCCAGTCTTACAGCTTGTCGCCGCGAGAGCGGATCGGGGCGGTGCCCGCCGGCACCGCCAGCACGGCGTTCCGCCGTCAGCGCACCGCGTTCCACCGTCACCGCACCCCGTCCGCCGTGGCCGCATCGCGTCATGGCAGCGCGTCCCACCGTCACCGCATCGCCTCCGCCATGACCGTATCGGGCCAATGGGACCGCGTTCCGGGCCCGCGAGCCGGACCGGCCGGAACCTGCCGGAAACCCGCCGCCACAGGTCCAACCACCGCGCCACGCGGCCGCGCCACCCCCGCCACCAGGCATAACCCTCTGTCACGGCACAGGGCGGCGGCCAATAGCGGCGCATGGGGAACGGCAGGTTTTTGCAGCTCTCGTACGGGCAGGGCCCCGGCCGCGTACTCTGTGCCACATCCCACAGACCACCGCATGAAGTGAGCCCTAGGCCATGCCCACCCAATCGGACATGACGACTCAACTCAACACAGGCGTACTGGATTCCCTCCAGCATCAGGTCGCGGTCTTCGCGCGCCGCGCGGAACAGACCCGCCTCGGCGGCGTCGGACAGGCCCGCAACTCCATGGACCGAGCCGCGTATCTGCTGCTCAACCGGCTTGACCAGGAAGGCCCGATGGGAGTGAAGGCGCTCGCCGGAGGCATGGGCATCGACTCGTCCACCGTGACCCGCCAGGTTGCCCCGCTGGTCGACTCCGGCATGGTCAAGCGCACCTCGCACCCCGAGGACGGCCGCGCGGTCGTCCTCCAGCTCTCCCCCCGCGGCAAGGCCCGGCTGGAGGAGGTCCGCTCCTCCCGGCGTGAGCTGATGGCCCAGGTGACCGCGGGCTGGACCGAGGACGAGCGCGATGTGTTCTGCGACCTGCTGACCCGTTTCAACGGTGCCCTCTCCACCGCGCACAACACGCTGGTCCAGGACCCGAACAGCGCGTTGCCGCAGACCACGCACAACGCCGTGCCGCAGGCCGCGCCCGCCTCCTGAGGTCCACCGCACCCACTGCGGACACCGCGGACACCGCTCGGGCCCACCGCGCCCGCCTCGCGGACCGTCATGCACCGGCGGCAGACCTCTTGACCGCGCGCCCGTGCCTGCCGTGTCCTAAAGGAACGGGGAGGCGGAGGCGTGGTGCGAGAACGGCGGGCAGCACGGGAGAGCCGCCGGGCCCGGGAGTTCGAGGCATTCGTCGCGGGCGCGGGTGGCCGGCTGCTGCATGCGGCCACGCTGCTCACGGGGGAACGACCGACGCGGGACACCACCGCCGCCCAGCACCTGCTGACCGCCGCGCTCGCGCGCACGTACGCCCGCTGGGACCGGCTGCGCGGTGAGGATCCGTACGACCGCACCCGTATGGAGCTTGCCGCCCTCTTCGCCCACAGCGGCCATCACTACCGGCGTCCGCGCGGCGGCACCCTGGACCGGCTCGCCCCGCGCGAGCGGCTGGTGCTGGTGCTGCGGCTCTACGAGGGCGTGGCCGAGGAGCAGACGGCCGCCGCGCTCGGGCTCCCGGTCGAACGGGTACGGGCGATCTGCACCCGCGCGGTGTCGGTGATGCGCAGCGGGGTGCCACGGCAGCCGTCACCGCCACGGCGCGGGGACCCGGCAACGGATACGGCAACGGGCACAGCGGCAGACGCCCCCAAGGCGGCCGGGGCGGCGGAAACGGCCGGGGCGGGCCCATGAGCGCCTGGGACCGCAAGGAGGACGAGGTCCGCCGGATGATGGAGGGCCCGCACCCCCTGCTGCCCCCGGACCTGGCGGACCGGGCGGCCGACCGGGGGCGGCGGATCCTCCGCCGCCACCACGCGGTACGCACCGTCGGCTGGGTCCTGCTGATCGCCGCGGTCCTCGCGTTCAGCGTGTGGGCGGCGATCGTCGAGCCGTGGACGGCACCGCCGACCGACACCACCCCTCCGCTGGAGGGGTGGTGAGACAGGCGTCAGCCCGGGGCCGGGGCCGGGGACCGGATCAGCCCAGGGCCTGGGTCAGGTCGGCCACCAGGTCGTCGACCGACTCGATACCGACCGACAGCCGGACGAGGTCGGCGGGCACCTCGAGGGCCGACCCCGCCGTGGAGGCGTGCGTCATCCGGCCCGGGTGCTCGATCAGCGACTCGACACCGCCCAGCGACTCGCCCAGCGTGAAGAGTTGGGCCCGGTTGCAGACCTCGACCGCCGCCTCCTCGCCGCCCGCGACCCGGAACGACACCATGCCGCCGAAGGCCCGCATCTGCTTGGTGGCGACCTCGTGCCCGGTGTGCTCCGGCAGGCCCGGGTAGTAGACCTCGGTCACCTTGGAGTGGGAGGAGAGCAGCTCCGCGATCCGGCTGGCATTGGCGCTGTGCCGGTCCATCCGGACCGCGAGGGTCTTGATGCCGCGCATGACCAGCCAGGAGTCGAAGGGCCCGGCGACGGCCCCCATCGCGTTCTGGTGGAAGGCGAGTTCATCGCCGAGACCGGGGTCGGCGACGATCAGCGCACCGCCGACGACGTCCGAGTGGCCGCCCATGTACTTGGTGGTGGAGTGCACCACCACATCGGCGCCCAGCGCCAGCGGCTGCTGGAGGTAGGGACTGGCGAAGGTGTTGTCCACGACCAGGCGGGCCCCGGCACCGCGGGCGATGTCGGCGACGGCGGCGATATCGGTGATGCCGAGCAGCGGGTTGCTGGGCGTCTCGACCCAGATCACCTTCGTACGGGGGCGGACCGCGGCCCGTACCGCGGCCGGGTCGGAGGTGTTGGCGACCGACCACTCCACGCCCCAGCGCTCCACGACCTTGGCGAACAGACGGAACGTACCGCCGTAGGCGTCGTCCGGGATCACCACATGGTCGCCCGGGACCAGCAGGGTGCGCAGCAGGCAGTCCTCGGCGGCCAGCCCGGAGGCGAAGGCGAGGCCGCGGCGGCCGCCTTCGAGCGCCGCCAGGTTCTCTTCCAGGGCGGTGCGGGTGGGATTGGCGGAGCGGCTGTACTCATAGCCGTTGCGCAGGCCGCCCACCCCGTCCTGCTTGTAGGTGGACACCTGGTAGATCGGCGGCACGACGGCCCCGGTGAGCGGGTCCGCCTCCTGGCCGGCGTGGATGGCGAGCGTCTCGAAGCTCTGCGGGTGCTGATGCTGGTCGGTCATGGGCCGAGGGTAACGCCCGGCGGGGCGGTGCCGGACCCCTCGTGCGAGCGGGCGCATAGGCTGGAAGCCGGCCGTTAGGACCGTTGGAACCGTTCGTACCTTCTCACGGGGACACCTCATGGAGCTTCTGATCTTCCTCATCGCCCTCGTCATGGTGGGCGGGCTGATCATCGTGCCCGCGGTGCGGCGGATGCGCGGGGGCCGCGAGGCCATGCGGGGCGCGCTGCGCGCCTCGGACCCGGAGGAGTACGGCTTCGTCCCGCGCGAGCGGCTCGACGTACGGCTGCCCGGCCCGGACCGTCCGCTCACCGAGGCCCTGGAGGAGGTCCAGGCGAGCCAGGACTGGCAGCCCGCCGCCCGGCTGCTCGCGCTGACCGAGGCGGGTTCGGAGCTGCGCTGGCAGCGGGTCCAGACGCTGGCCGGGGCGGCGGCCTACGAGCTGGCCCGGACGCCCGGACAGGGCGGGATGTGGCTGCGCACCTGGCGGGTGGCTGCCCCCAAGGACGCGGGCGCCGCCGCGGTGCACGCCGAGTTCCTGGTCCGGCAGGCCCTGCTGGACCCGGCCTCGCCCGACTTCCGCATGATCCTCGAGGAGGCCCGGACCGTCTGCCAGGAGGCGGCGCTGCTGGCCCCCGGCGACCCGGTGCCGTACATCATCGAGCTCGGCGTCGCCCGCGGCCTGGGCTACCGGCAGGCCGACTTCGAGGAGCTGTGGTCCAAGGTCACCGAGCGCGCCCCGCACCACATGGGCGCCCATCTGGCCGCGCTGCACTACTGGTGCGGCAAGTGGCACGGCTCCCAGGAGCTCGCCGACGCCTTCACCCACGCGGCCGCCGCCTCCGCCCCGCAGAAGAGCCTGCTGCCCGCGCTGCCGCTGTTCGGCGTCTTCGAGCATCTGCCGGACGTCAACCTGGTGCGCAGCCTCTACCAGAGCGAAGTGATCACCAAGGCGATCGAGGGCGCCCTCTACGCGACCCACCAGGCCCCCGCCGACCACCCGGTGCTGCCGCACGTCCGCCATCTCCTGGTGTGGTTCCTGGTACGGGCCGAGCGGTACGCGGAGGCCATGGAGCAGCTCCGGCACGTGGACGGCCATGTGGGCGCGGTGCCGTGGTCCTACGGCGCGGACCCGGCGGCCGAGTACATGGTCTACCGGGCGCTGGCGGTGGCGGGCTGGGAGGGCCACGGCGGCTCCCCGGCGACGCTGCCGCACTGAACGGAGCCTGGAATTCTGCCGGGCCCGCATCCGTTGTAGGGGATGCGCCGCGTACCCGAGCGAGGAGCCCAGATGCTGTTCAGCCGCCACAAGAACCACCTCCCGACCCCCGAGGAGGCGCTGAAGGGCCGCCCGGACCCGGCGTTCTCCCTCCCCGACCGCCACACGGTCCTCGGCAACGCCCTGACCGGCCCGTATCCGGACGGCCTGGTGGTGGCCGACTTCGGTCTTGGCTGCTTCTGGGGCGCGGAGCGGAAGTTCTGGCAGGCCCCGGGGGTGTGGACCACCCTCGTCGGCTACCAGGGCGGCCACACCCAGAACCCCACCTACGAAGAGGTGTGCAGCGGCCTCACCGGCCACACCGAGGCCGTCCGCGTCGTCTTCGACCCGTCCGTCACCTCCTACGCCGCCCTGCTGAAGCTCTTCTGGGAGTCCCACGACCCCACCCAGGGCTTCCGCCAGGGCAACGACGTCGGCACCCAGTACCGCTCGGCGATCTACACCCACTCCCCCGAGCAGCAGGCCGAGGCCGAATCCTCCCGCGCCGCCTACCAGTCCGTACTGACCGGCTCGGGGTACGGCGACATCACCACGGAAATCCTCCCCGCGGGCCCCTTCTACCCGGCTGAGGCGTATCACCAGCAATACTTGGACAAGAATCCGGCGGGCTACTGCGGCATCGGCGGCACGGGCGTGAGCTGCCCGATCGGCGTCGCCCCTGCCGACGGCTGAGACTCACAGCCGTGCGGCATCAGGCCCGCTGAGGACTGACGCCGCCGCGTCGAGGGCCAGGTGCCACGGATAGTTCTCCGGTCGGCCCTGGCCCGGCTTGTTGGGCACGAAGCCGCCTGCCCCGTAGAGCACCTGTACGCCCATCGCGCGGAGCGTGGCAACGCTGGTGTCGAACTGCGTGTGCTGGACGTAGGCGGCGTTGACGCACGGCATGGTCACGGTGGGGATGCCCTTGCCGATGGCCTCGGCCACGAATCCGACGATGAACTTGTCGGTGATCCCCAGGGCCCACTGGTTGATCGTGTTGAAGGTGGCGGGTGCCAGGACGGCGACATCCGCAGGGGGCCAGACGTCGGGCTCCCAGGGCAGCTTGTACTGACTGCGCACCGGGTGTCCGGTCAGCTCCTCCAAGGCTGGCAGCTCTTCGTCAAGCCATCGTGCGGCCGTGGGGGTCAACCCGAGGCAGACTTCCCAGTCGGCTGACTTCGCTCGCTCGATGACATCTGCGATGTTCAGCACGGGTGGAGCGGCGCTTCCGAACAGGTGGAGGACGCGGTTCGTGGTCATGTGGGCAGTCCACCGCGTAGCACCTCCAACCCGCAAACCCAAGTACATGCGTGCGCTGGTCTACTTCCGAGAGGGCGAGTACACGATCGGCAAGCGGCTCGTCGCCTCCGGGCAGGGCCTGTTGGAACAGTCGGCTCAGACACGGGCACGGCACGCTGTTGCCGGGCAGCTCCACCTCGGAGCGAGCATCATCGCCGCCCGCGCCCATGACGCAGATGCCGTTCGGAAGCACCTTGCGGAGGCGAGGTCCTACGCGGACCGGGTCGGTGAAGCGACGGACGTTCACTGGCTGTCCTTCGGACCTACGAACGTCACGGTGCACGCGGTGTCGGCCCATGTCGAGATGCGGCACAAGGTGGGGAGATGCCGCCACACTGCGGCTGCCTCGGGTGCATCAGGTCTTGCATCGGCCGGTGTTGTGGGGCGAGGACGTGGGCCTTGTCCGGCCGTATGTCGTGGCGCATGAGCGTCAGTCGGAGGCGCGCCGGAGGGATCGCGCACGCATGGAGTCGGCGTGTGCTCCGCACGGGGTGGTGATGGCCAGGTGAGTGCCCAACGGCGTCTGCTCCCTTGGTCGGGGCCTGCCGGTAAGCCGTGCTACCTGGTGTCCGATACGGACGGCGAGGGATTCTTGTCGCGGCTTGCGGTCGATATGGAAGCGGTGCAGCTCCGCATGGGCACTGAACTCCTTGCTCACGCTGGCGCGCTGCTCGGTGATCCGAAAGCTGAGGCCGGAGATCTGCGCTTCCTCGCCAACCGTCTGGTCGAGGCGCTACGTGACGCCCTCCGGGTCGCGGAGAGTCGTGGCAGGCGTCTGCCGGTGTCGGACGACGATGGATCGGCTCAAGCGAGCGAGGTGGACCAGTGAGCCCGGATCGGCGGTTCTCCTCCGGGTGGCGTCTCGGAGCCACCCCTGTGGGACTGCGCGTATCCCGTGATCTGGACGGCTGTCTCACGGTGACACTCGGGATCGTCCGCCTGGGCAAGCATGTGGCGCTCGCTCCGCTGGTGCTGTCCGTGGATGAGGCGGAACAGCTCCACGCGGGCCTGTGCTTCGCGCTCGCTCGGGAGACTCCGCCGGTGGATGCCCCCGAGTGCCGGAAGCCGGTCCGCTACCCCGGTGGTCGCCAGCAGTACTGAGACAGCTCCGGCCTGGATGACGCGACGCAACAACCGAAGAAGCAACGCCGGACCATCCCCATGCCTGGACAGCTCGGGGGTGGTCCGGCTGATCGCTCGGGAACTGGGTTCATGCCCGCTCGGAAGTTCAACCAGTGCCAGGCCGGTCACTTGCGGGCTTTGCGGTCCTTGGCAGGCGGGCGCGATGTCGACTTCGTGTTCTTGGTGGAGTCGGTGGGGTTGGTGCATCCGGGAACGCTGCCTTCGGGACTGCAATTGTCCGGTGCGTTATGGATGACCCTGCTGTCGGTGAGGGTGACCTGACTGGAAGTCCCGTTGAAGATACCGCCGCCGGCAGTGATCGCCGTATTGCGGGTGACCAGGCTTCGAACCAGCGTGGGTGTACTGAACTCGCTCAACAGGCCCGCGCCTGTCACGGCGATGTTGTGGCTGACGGTGGTCGACGTGAGGCTCAGGGTTCCGCCGAACTGGTGGATGCCGCCGCCGTGCAGGGCGGTATTGCCCCTGACCGATACGGAGTCCAACGACACTGGACTTCTGAGGTTCTCCAGAGCTCCACCGTTGTCGCCGAGTGCCCGGTTGTTGAGCAGCGCCCCGCCCTTCATCGTCAGTGAGCCCATACCGAAGATGCTGCTTCCGGTGGTGATTCCACCGCCATTACGGGTTGCGGTGTTGTGCTCAATGGTGCTGCGGTCGAATATGAGCTGTCCACCCGGGCTGTGGATGCCACCACTCGAGCTGGCACGATTGCGCTTGATGATTGCGCGGTTCAGGTTCAGGGTGCCGCTGTTCCATATGCCGCCGCCGGCGGAATTGGGTACGCTTCCGCCGCTGACCGTGAGCGAGTTCAGGGTGAGTGTGCCACCGTCCTGGACATGGAAGATACGGAAGTTCTGCGTCGAGTCCGGGGCACGCCGAATGGTGGTGCCGCGGCCGGATATGGTCACGTTCCCGGTGATCTCCGGAAGCCCGTCATCCGTGTTGTCGGGTGTGGTCAGGGTGTAGGTGCAATGCGACGCGAGGGTGATGCTGCCGCCGGTGTTGGCCTCGCGGATGGCATTCCTCAGGGCGGTGATGTCGTTGCACGGCACCTGAGTCCCCACGGCAGCACTGACCGATTCAGCCGGCAGCCCGGCAAGGGACAGTCCCACACCAACCGCGGCGGTCACCGCGCCGGTTCGCACCATGTTCTTCATCGCTATGCCCTTCTCAGTGCTGGAGAGCGAAAAGGCACATCTCACCGGCGTCCAGCGGCCATGCCGCCGCCGATCAACGGGATGATGAACTGACGCTTCATTGATAACTGCCGGACGCAGCGGCCTCATCTGGTGTACCGCCGAACGATCCCGGCCCTTGCAAACCCCGGCGCACCAACGTCGGCGCCCGGAGAGCGGCGCATCCGGGCCCGCTGCCCGACCGGGGCCTCCCGCGCACACCCGAATCATGCTGCCCGGAGACTGCACCCGAACGGCAGGCGCGAAATGCACTGAATGCGCACTTCGCATATACCTGAGTGGCGATCAGTGACACTCAGAGGTGAGGACTCAGTCACTGAGCGTCACCGGAACGCGTAGTCCTTGCCCCCACAGCAAAGGGAACCCGCATGCCTGACATACGCGCAACCGTCACCGCCGCCACCGGGCTCGGTCTCTGCCTGACTCTTCTGCCCGCCGGGCAAGCACAAGCGCAGACGACCCGCGTCCCGTGCAACGACATCGCCGCCCTGAGGGCGGCCATCACGGACGCCAACACCGGCGGCGGCAGCATCGTCCTTGCCCCGCGGTGCGTCTATACCTTGAGGCAGGCCGACAACGCGGGTGATGGCCTGCCCGAGATCACCGGCAATGTGCAGATCACCGGAGACAACAGCATCATCGAACGCAGTTCCCCCGCAGGCTTCCGCATCTTCCATGTGAAGGAGGGTGGCAGCCTCAGCCTGAAGTGCATCACGGTGCGCTATGGGCAGACCATTGCCGGGGACGGCGATGGTGGGGGCGTCTTCAACGAGCGCGGCACACTCACCCTGACCGACTCGACGGTCAGGAACAACATCGCCGGCGTCGGCGGCGGGATCTGGAACCGGCAGGGAACGCTCACCCTGAAGAACACCAGGGTCACCAACAACCGCGGGGGCTTCGGTGGCGGAGTGGCCACCAACGGCACGATGACGATGGAGGGCGGCACCCTCCACGACAACACGGGCGGAGAATGGGGAGGCGGCCTCGCCAACGCGGGGGACACCAAGCTCAACCATGTGTTGATCAACGGCAATGACGCCGGTGAGTACGGGGGCGGCATCGTCACCCTGGCGATCAACAGCAGGACTGGGCCGCTGCGTGTGGACAACATCAAGATCAGGGACGGCATCGCCCGGACCAACGGTGGCGGCCTCTTCACCGGCGCGAACGAGACGACAACTATCAACCGCAGCGTCATCACCCACAACACGTCGAACGGCGGACCCACCACCGGCGGCGGCATCGGAAACCCCGGAACTCTCCTCCGCCTCTTCATCGGTGGCACCAACAGCTCCCCGCGCAAGGAGGTCAAGGAGAACAAGGCGGTCAAGGAGAGCAAGGAGAACAAGGGGAGCAAGAAGAGCAAGGGGAACTCGACCAAGCAGACGCCCTTCAGGGTGGACCTCATCCAGAGCGCGGTCTTCAAGAACGACCCGACCAACTGCGCCCCGCCCAACAGCGTCCCCGGCTGCGACACTCGAAAGAAATGATCCAGCCAGCCGCTTCCGCGAACACCGGACAACTCACCCCCCGGCCAGCGACGTTGGCCGGGGGCGAGAATGCTCAGGCATCACGGCCGCGCAGCGCCAGGTATCCGCCGAGCAGCGCCGCGGATGTCCAGAGGGCCAGAATGGCCACGGCGCCCCCAGTGCCGTAGTCGTGGGCGAACCTGGGGTCACCCTGCGGACCGCTGGTGATGTGCATGATCACCAAGCCGGTCTGGTCCGGGAGATACTGCACCACTCCCTTGATCTTGGGGATGTTGCCGAGCCCCTGGGAGCCGAGGAAGAGCAGCGGGAGAAGGATGCCCAACGAGCGCGTCGAGCTGCGCAGCATCGTGGCCACTCCCATGGAGAATCCGCAGATGAGGGTCAGATAACCGTGTCCAGGCAGCCATGCTGGCCCGTGACGCCGGGCCGCAACCCGATCCACAGAGGTGAAAAACGGCACGTGCGTGGCTGAGTCGGCGTGGGCCGGTCATCCACCGCCGCCGATGTCCGCATCTCCGGCTACGCCTGGCGCTCCCCAAATGATCTTGTGTCAGTGGTGAGCGATAGGTTGATGGAGCATACAGATAAGCCGAGTTGAGTAAGGAGAATACGTGAAGCAGACGGGTAAGAGCAGGATCGCCGCCGTGCTCGCCATGGGCGCTGTCCTGTTCGCGGGGGCCGTCACCACTGCACCGTCCGCGAGTGCGGTGGGCAGCAGCGCCTGCTCCAGGAACATCGCCAACCACTGGCGTCACATCGACGTCCTCGCCGGTGACACCGATCCCCACACGACCTACCTGCGCACCGGTCCCGGAGCCGACTACTCGGCCAAGCGCGGGCTCGACTACGCCGACGACTTCAAGGCGTACTGCACCGCCTACAGCCACGCCGGGAAGATCTGGTACTACTCCAAGTTGCCCAGCGGTCAGAAGGGTTGGGTCTACGGGTACTACTCCACCAAGGGCGCCTTCTGACCGTCGCGCCGCTGAACCGGTGAAGGCAGGGGTGGTGCGGCGAGCGCGCCACACCACCCCTTCAGCCGTCGGAATAGATCACCAGGGTCTGTTCCGGCTGTTCCGCCAGGTGGAATGCGGTGTACGCGTACTCGATCACTCCGCGCCCCGGGTGCCGCAGCCGCTTCCGGCCGCCCTGCCGGGCCTGGACCTCGTACTGCGGCCACCAGGACCGCACTTCCGGGCTACCCGCCTTCAGTTCGTCGATCAGCCGGGTGTAGCGGGGGTCGCCGGGGTGGCGTCCGGCCAGGGTGCGGAGGCGGGCGAGCAGACCGCGGGCCTCGGGCTCCCAGTCGACGAGAACGTCCCGGGCCGCGGGTTCGAGGAACGCCCAGCGGACGAAGTTGGGCGGGCGGTCGGTGGCCGCGGTGAGGTGGGGGAAGAGTTCATCGGCCGCCGGATTGTGGCTGAGCACGTCGTAGGTGCCACCGATGATGTATGCCGGATGCGGCTGGAGCAGCAGGGGGACGGCCGCGGCCTCGGGAGCGAGCGGTTCGGGTGCCTCGGGGTCCGCCGCTGGCGCGTGACCGGCGAGCTGGAAGAGGTGGTCGCGCTCGTACCGGGCCAGGCGCAGCACCGAGGCGAGCGCGTTGAGCACCTGGTCCGAGGCGCGAATGTCCCGGCCCTGCTCGAGGTAGGTGTACCAGGTGGCGCTGATCCCGGCGAGCAGCGCGAGTTCCTCCCGGCGGAGGCCCGGAGTCCGGCGTCGCCCCGACCGGGGCAGTCCGACCTGATCAGGGGTGATCCGCTCTCTGCGGCTGCGCAGAAACGCGGCCAGCTCGCGGCGTTGAGCCTGCGGACTTCGCTGGTTCGGCTGACCTGACTGGTTCTGCTGGTTCGGCTCGTTCGGCATGGTGATGGTGGCTGGCACCTCTGATTCCAGGATAAACGCATTCTGTATACCAGCTTCCGTTCCTCACAGACTGATGTCCGAACGAAAGAGGAGGACATCGTGCCGGGAATCGATGGCAAGGTCGTGGCGATCACGGGCGCCAGCAGCGGTATCGGCGAGGCGACAGCACTGCTGCTCACCGAGCGGGGCGCGCGTCTCGTCCTGGGAGCGCGCCGGTCCGAGCGCCTCGCGGATCTGGTGGCCCGGATCGAGAAGGCGGGCGGCACGGCCGTGCAGTGCCGTACCGATGTGACCCGGCGGGACGATCTGCATGCCCTGGTCGCCCTGGCCGGTGAGCGGTTCGGCCGGCTCGACGTACTGATCGGCAACGCCGGGCTCGGTACGATCTCGCCCCTCGACGATCTGCGCGTCGACGAGTGGGACGCCATGGTCGACGTCAACATCAAGGGTGTGCTGCACGGCATCGGCGCCGCGCTGCCGGTGTTCCGGGCGCAGGGTTCCGGACACTTCATCACCATCGCCTCCACGGCCGCGTTCCGGGTCGTGCCGACGATGGCGGTCTACGCGGGTACGAAGTTCGCGGTCCGCGCCATCTGTGAAGGTCTGCGCCAGGAGGCCGGTGACTCCCTGCGCGTGACCACCGTCTCGCCCGGTCTGGTGGGGACGGACTTCGTCGAAGCATCGACCAATGAGCAGGTCAGAACGCAGATCATGGAGGCCCGCGACCGGATCGCGATCCCGCCCCGGGCGATCGCGCAGGCCATCGCGTTCGCGATCGAGCAGCCCGCTACGGTCGATGTGAACGAGATCGTCGTCCGGCCGACGGCGCAGACCTGACCCTCCGCCGCCGAGCCGCGGCAACACCACCGAAGGGATGGCCATGGCACCCCAACCCCTGTCGCCCGAGGTGACGGCGACGCTGGAGGCGCTGCTCGCGGGCACGGACGCGGTCAGCGGCGCGCTGCGGGCGCAGATTCCGCATACGCGCGTGGTGGGCCGGTGCGGGTGCGGCTGCGCGACGGTCGACCTGGAGGTGGACCGTACCGCGGTGCCGCCGGCCCCCGCTCACGGGAATCCGGCGGCGGACGGCTGGTATACCGCACCCGAGGACGCCGGAGTCATGGTGCTCACGGCGGACGGCTATCTCTCGCTCCTGGAGATCCACGCGGCCGCCGCCGAGCCGGTCACCGCGTGGCCGGAGCCACGTTTCCGCGCGCCGCGGTGAGCGCCACCGTCGCGTACGGCATCGTGAAGCTGCCGCCCATCGCGTCGATGGCGGCGCCGACGTCGGACAGCACCTCTTTCAGCTCGTCCGGGGGGAGTTGGGTAAGGATGCCCTGGGTGGGGAGCTGGTCGAGCCAGGCGTCCCGGGTGTAGGTCCACTCCCAGTCGTAGCGCCACTGCTCCGGTTCGCCGAATCCGCCCGCTTCCCGGATCCCGTCGGCGGCCTTGGTGAGCAGCGGCTGGTACGCGTCCGGGCCCCGCTTCCGCATCGCCCGCGCGTCGAACGGCGAGTCCGGCATCACCCGTCGGCAGGCGGTGGCGAAGGCGTCCGCCACCTCGGGCGGGAGCTGGATGACGTTCCAGAACGCCGCCAGCAGGCCACCGGGGCGCAGCACCCGGGCCGCCTTGGCCGCGCCCGCGACCGGGTCGATCCAGTGCCATGCCTGGCCCGCGACGACCGCGTCGAAGGTACGGCCGGCCGGATCCCAGGCTTCGAAGGTGGCGATGTCGACGTCGAGCCCGCCGCGCCGGGCCAGGTCGGCCATCCGCGCGTCGGGCTCGACCCCGAGCACCGTGCATCCGGCGGTCTGGAACTGCCGGGCGTCGATACCGGTCCCGCAGCCCACGGACAGCACATCGGGGCCGGGGCCGGGGACAGCGGCGACGACGCGGTCCACCAGGGCCTGGGGGTAGCGGGGGCGGGCCCGGTCGTAGCGGGCGGCGTCGGAGCCGAACGACTCGGCCGCGTGGCGGTGTTGATGGGGTTCGTCCGCAGCGGGACGAGGGCCCGCCGGAGGTATAGTGGGCATGCGCCCACTATGAGTGGGCACATGCCCACTCGTCAACCGGGACGGGCCGGCGAGCGAAGGAGGGACGCGCGGTGCCAACAGGGGTGGCCATGCGTGATGTACGCGAGCAGCTGTTCGGCGCGGCCGAGCGGATCCTGCTCCGGGACGGGCCGAGCGCGCTGACCAGCCGGGCGGTCACCACGGAGGCGGGCTGCGCCAAAGGCGTTCTGCACCGGCACTTCGCCGACTTCGACGGCTTTCTCGCCGCACTCGTCCTGGACCGCATCGCCCGGCTCGACCACCAGGCCACCGCACTGCGCGACTCCGCCGGGACCGGCACCGTGGCCGACAACCTCACCGGCGCGCTGACCGAGCTGTTCGAGTCGGTCGCCGTGGCCATCGTCGGCCTCGTCATCTCACGGGACGAACTGCGCGCCCGGCTGCGCGAGTCCACGCCTACCGGGATCCCGATCCTGACCGAGGCCACGACCGTGCTCGCCGCCTATCTCACGGCCGAACGCGATCTCGGCCGCCTCACGCCGGACGCCGATGTCGGCACGCTCGCCCCCACACTGATCGGCGCCGGACATCTGCTCTTCGCCGACCGCGAGGGCGCCCCGCCGGACGCCGAAGCGGTCCACAAGGTCGTGACCACGGTGATCGGCGGCGCCGTACGAGAACCGCGGCCATGAGCGCGCTCACGATCACGAAGGGCTGAGGCGGGCGGGGCCTAGGTCCTGTCCTGTCGATCTTCGTGGATCAGCCCGCGGCGTCTGGTGCCGTGGATCGCAAGGCGGAGGGTCGGCCTCGTACTGGGCGTACTCGGACGATCCCGACAACGCGGCGAGGCGCGGTGCCAGGCGTCGCGGGCCCGCGAAGATCGGCAGGACAGGGCCTCAGCCCTGTCCGGCGGCTTCGGCGCGGGTGAGGGCCACGTCGAGGACGACCAGGAGGGCGTCGCGGACGGAGCCGGTCTCGCGGGCGTCGAAGACGACGAGGGGGGTGTGGTCGGAGACGTCGAGGGCCCAGCGGACCTCGTCCAGCGTGTGCTGGACCTCGCCGTCAAAGGCATTGACGGCGACGGCGAACGGGATGTCCTTGTGCTCGAAGTAGTCCACCGCCGCGTAGCAGTCGTCCAGGCGGCGGGTGTCCACGATCACCAGGCCGCCGAGGGCGCCCTGGACCACGTCGTCCCACATGAAGCCGAACCGCTCCTGGCCCGGGGTGCCGAACAAATAGAGCTTCAGGGTCGGGTCGATGGTGATGCAGCCGAAGTCCATGGCGACCGTGGTGGTGGTCTTGCCGGGGGTGTGGGTGAGGTCGTCCACGCCCGCCGCGACCTCCGTGATGGCCGCCTCCGTGGTCAGCGGCCGGATCTCGGAGATCGAGCCCACCGCCGTGGTCTTGCCGACCCCGAAGCCGCCGGCGATGACCAGCTTGACCGGCAGGGGCGGTTGTTCAGCCGCTGTCACGGAGTGTGCCCCGTGAGTCGGGGACGGCACGGAGACCATCGATAACCCTTCGCAGTACGGAGATGTCCTGGGTTGTCCTGGCGTTCGGCACGTGGACCACCAGATATCCGGCGGTGCACAGGTCGTCCGCCAGGACCCGGACCACGTTGAGGTGGAGTCGCAGCCGGGCCGCCAGCTCCGCCACCGACTGCGGGTGCCGGCAGGCGGCGACGATGTCGTGGCGTTCGAAGGTCAGCGACCGCAGGGCCGTCAGCCCCTCCGGCGTCGTCACGATCTGGGTCTCGACCGGGAGCGGTGGAGCGGTGCCGCTCCCCGACACCCTCCCCGCGGTCAGCAGGAAGGGGCGGATGGCGGGGGCGCGGCCCACCGCGTCCACCGGAGTGTCCGCCGACGCGCCCGTGGCTTCCGCCGCCTCCGCTTCGTGCGGTGCCGGTTCACCGGCGGCCATCTTCACCCCTCCCTTGCCCTGTGCCCTGCCTTGCCCTGTGCCCCGCGGAACGGGTCAGCCGGTGGCGCCCGCGCTCTTCTTCAGCTCCAGGACGAGCTGGGGAGTGAGCGCGGCTCCCGCCCGGTTGGCGAACAGGGTCATCTCATAAGCGATGTTGCCCAGCTTCGCCTCCTTGGAGGTCACCACGCCGAGCACGGCACCGCAGCCGATGGACGACACCAGCACATGGCCGCCCTCCAGATCGATGATGACCTTGTTGAGGCCGCCGAGGCCGTAGTTGCCGGACGCACCGGCGGCAAGGCTCGTCACGCCGGAGACGATCGCGGCGAGCCGCTCGGAGTCGGCCTGCTCACGCAGTTGGGAGACGGCGATCAGCAGACCGTCGGAGGACACCGCGATGGCGTCGACCACACCCGCGGTCTGGGTGGCGAAGCGGTCGAGCAGCCAGGTGAAGTCCGCCGCGGCGGCTCGCAGATCAGTGGACTCGTCCGCCACCGAACCGGTGTTATCAGTCGGCGTGTTCACTGCCCGACTCCTTCCGGAAAAGCTGATGTGTCGAGGGAGGTGTGGGGGCGTGTTGGTCCGCCGGGGGGCCGTCCTGTTCGGCATCCCGCTCCGCCCGGCGTACGGCCGCCTCGAACTCGTCGAGTTCGGAGCGGACCTCGTCGGCGTCGGCGTCCGGACGTACGGCCGCCACCGCCCTGGCGGCCGGTGCGGCGGTCTTGTCGAGCGTCGCGCCCCGTACCCGGCGCCGCAGTGGACGGACGGCGGAGGCGGCCGACGGAGTGGGCACCGGCTCCGGCTCGTTCGTACGGGCTGGGACGCGCTTCGGGAGGCCGGAGTCCGTCGTCGCCGCGGTGGTTGCCGCGGGGGGCAGCGGCACCCGCTGCTCGCTCCGCTCCGGTGTCGGCTCCGGCAGGGGTTCCACCGCGCGTTCCGGCGTGGGCTCCGGCGCCGTCTCCTCCCCCGGTCCCATCCTCAGCAACAGTGTCGACGGCAGCCACACCGTGCCCGTGACCCCGCCGCCCGGTGTCCGGCCCAGGGTGACCCGGATGCCCGAGCGGCGGGCCAGACCGCCGACCACGAACAGGCCGAGCACCTTGGTCGGTACCAGGTCCAGCCGCTCCCGGCGCACCAGCCGGGCGTTCTCCTCGGCGAGGCGCTCCGCACTCATACCGAGGCCGTGGTCGATGACCTCGACCAGCGCACCGCCGTCGGCCGTCACATCGGTGCCGGGCCGGACGACCACCTCGATGGGGGTGTCGGCCGGGGAGAACGCGACCGCGTTCTCCAGCAGTTCGGCGAGCATCAGCGTCAGGTCGCCCATGATGTCGGGGACGACCGTGACCTCGGTCTCGGACCGCAGGGACACCCGCTGGTAGCCCTCGATCTGGCCGAGCGCCGCGCGGATGACGTCGGCCAGGGTGGTCGGCCGCGCGTCCAGTTCGGATTCGCGGATTCCGGCGAGCAGCATCAGGCTGTCGGCATTGCGCTGGAGGCGTACCGCGATGTGGTCGATGCGGTACATCCGTTCCAGGATGTCGGGCGCGGTCTCCTCGCGTTCGACGGCGTCGATCAGCATCAGCTGGCGAGTGGTGAGGTTGCTGACCCGTCGGCCGACGTTGCCGAACATCTCGCCGACGTTACGGCGGCTGATCACCTGACGTTCCAGCAGCGCCGCGGCGGTGACCTGCACCTGGTTGAACGCCTCGGCCAGATCGCCGATCTCGTCGCGCACCGGGACGGGGATCGGCCGCGGCCGCAGCGGGGCATCCGCGGACTCGTCGTCGTCGTCGACCTTGGCGAGTTCCTCGTCCGCCACCTTGACCACCTGGTGGGCCGCACCGGTCAGGGCCGCCAGGGGCCGTACGACCGAGCGGCGGACCAGGAGGGAGAAGCCGAACCAGACGGCGAAGCCGAGTACGGCGAGGCCGAGCAGCCCCAGTGCCTTGTACAGGGCGGTGTCGGAGAGGTGGTCGGCGCGGGCGGCGATGTCGTCGGTGAGCGCACGGGTGATGTCGAGACGGGCCTCGGCCTGGTGCGTCTCCTCGGTCATCGCGTCGTGCAGCTGGCTCGACGACTGGCCCTGGAGGGAGCCGGGATCGATCTGGAGCTCGGCGAACCGGTCCTCGATGCCGTGCTCCTCGGAACTCCGCTCGATTCCGTCCATCCGCAGGACCTGGGACGGGTCGGCGATCCTGGCGAAGCGTTCCGACTGTTCCTCGAAGATCCGGTGGGCGCCGACCGCGCGGGTGTACTCGGTGATCGCGTTGGCGTCCCGGGTCTGGGCGGAGAACACCCCGCCCTCGAAGGCCGCGTGGGCGGCGTCGGCGCGCAGCACCGCGTCGAGCAGCGCGATGACCGAGGCGGAGGAGGTGCCGGTGTAGCGGTCGAGCCCGATGCCGTCGATCAGATAGCCGACGGCGGCGGCGTACGCGGGGTCGATCTCGGCGGCGGGGACCGAGCCCCGTTCGACCTTGTCCCGCAGCACGCTGAGGCGCTGGACGTAGCCGAGGGCGCGCGACTCCTCCTTGGACAGCTCGGAGCCGAACACGGAGCGCACGGCGTCCGCCTCGTGCTCGGTGACGCGCTGCGCCCGGTCGTAGTCCGTGGTGGACGGCAGGGCGGCGCCGGGGCCGGCGGCCTCCTGCCGCACGGCCAGCAGCAGGGCTTCCCGGTGCTCGGCCTGGACGTCGTTGATCAGCTGGGTGACCTGTTGGCTGTCCCGCACCAGCTGGGCGACCCGGTCGGCGTCCCGGGCCTCTTCCACCTGGCCGTAGACGCCCACGCCGAGGAGAACGCCGACGACCGCGATCGGCACGATCACCAGGACGTTGAGTTTCCGGCGGAACGGCCATCGGTCGAGGAGGGCGTCCGTCCGCAGACGGGACCGCGGGCTGTGCGGGTCGCGTCCGGACGGGTCCGGTTCGCGTGGGTGATCCGGTGTGTCCACAGACACCCAGGTCCTCCTTCGATGTGCTCCTGAGCCGTGACCGAGGTGTGGTTGTGCTGCCGAGATGGGTTGTGTGCCGAGGGGTTGTTGCTGTCGACCGCCGACAGCCGGGAACATGACGCCAACACGATGCACGGGCGGACCGCGACCGTCGGAATCACGCCATAGACCCGACCGGCGGTGAACACTACCGTCTGCGCGCGCCCATGCAAGACGGGGCGGGGCAACCGCCACCGAATGTCCATGGTTTATTGGGTTTGGGTCGCCTTCCGTTCGCCTCGCGCCCGGCGAAACGTTCCCCCGTAGCGGCCGGGTGTCCGTACGGTGACCATCGGAGGGGACCCGAGGACATCACATGGACTGGCTTGTTCGTTACCATGCGCGGGCCCCCCGAGCCCGTTCCGTCCGCAACTTTCGCCCCTCCGTGCCCTGCGAGGAGATCCGTGCACCCCACCCGCAAGGCGGTCCTGACGTCCGTCGTGCTCCTGGCCGTGGCCGCCACCGGCTGTGAACCCGGCGGCGCCACCGCGTCCCACCGGACCTCCGCCGGGCCCGGATGCCCCACCGCGCTCGCCAAGGCAAAGCAGGCGGTCAAGAAGGCGCAGGACGTGGACGCCCCCTGGCGGGGCCCCACCACCGGGCCGAAGGCAGTGCGCGGCAAGAGCGTGGTCTACATCCCCCAGACGCTGAGCAATCCCGGTCCCGTGGGTGTCGCGCAGGGCGTCCAGGAGGCCGCGTCGATCCTCGGCTGGCACGCCCGCACCATCAACGGCAAGGGCACGCCCACCGCTCTCCGCTCCGCCTTCAAGCGGGCTCTCGCCCTCAAGCCCGACGGCATCGTCATCGGCGGCTTCGACCCCAAGAGCGTGGCGGACGAGCTGGAACGGGCCAACGCGTTGGGCATCGAGGTGATCGGCTGGCATGCCGCCGCCACTCCCGGCCCCAGCGTGAAACCCAAGCTGTTCACCAATGTGACCTCCCGGGTGGAGGACGTGGCGAGGATCAGCGCCGACTGGATCATCGCCCGGTCCAACGGCCGTGCCGGGGTCGTGCTGTTCACCGACGCGACCGTGCCCTTCGCCAAGAACAAGTCCGACCTCATCAAGAAGCAGCTCGCCACCTGCTCCGATGTGAAGCTGCTGAGCTACCAGAACATCCCCATCCCCGAGGCCAACCGGCGCACCCTCGGGGAGGTCCGCGCCCTGCTCTCCCGCTTCGGCGACAAGTGGACCGACTCGGCCGCCATCAACGACCTGTACTTCCGGCACAGCGCCGCCGCCCTGCGCGCCGCCGGCAAGGACGGCGCGGGCGCCCCGTACAACATCGGTGCGGGGGACGGCGATCCGTCGGCCTTCCAGCGCATCAACGGCAGCCAGTTCCAGACCGCGACCGTGCCCGAACCGCTCTCCGAGCAGGGCTGGCAGATCATCGACGAGTTCAACCGCGCCTTCGCGGGCCGTTCGCCCAGCGGCTATGTGGCCCCCGTCCACATCACCACGGCCGCCAACAGCGGCGGCGCGCTGTCGTGGGACTCCGAGGGGTACCGTCAGGCGTACCGGAAGATCTGGGGCAAGTAGCCCGATGACGGTCGACCACGGGGGCGCGGCGGCTTTTGCGTACGACGAGGTACCGGACAGCCCGCGCCGGCCGCGGCATCGCCATTGACCTCACCGCCGGCGCCGCGCTCGGCACGGAGCCGCCATCCCATGGCGAGCGGGTCTCCGAGCGGGTGTGGCTGGACACCACCCCGGTACGCGAGCACCCCCGGGACGACCGTTCGGGACTGCGGCTGACGGCGGACGAGGCGGCCCGGCTACGGCCGGGGCTGGCCCTGGCGGCCGACGCGATCGAGGCGCGGACCGCCGGGCGGTATGTCCTGGTCACGGTCGAGCGGGTGCTGTTCAACGAGGCCCACTTCCAGCCGGAGGGGCTGACGGCGGCCCTTCTGGCCTGGGCCGAGGAGGAGTTCGAGCTGCCCGCCCACCCGGGCGGGGTCTCCTTCGACGAGTCGGCCCGTCGGTTCGTCTTCACCTGGCCCGAGCCCGGCGGCCGTCCCTGACGGTCCAGCACGCGGTGAGTGATGGCCCGGCCCCACCGATTTCCGTCCCCGAGGCCGGGCCTACAGTCGCTGCCATGGACTGGGTCGAGCGGGTGCGCACCTTACGGCAGTGGTCGGGCAACGGGGTACGGGCTCCGCACAAACCGCTGCTGATGCTGTACGCCCTGGGGCGGTTCCAGCAGGCGCCCGAACAGGACCTGCGCTATACGGAGGTCGAGCGGGACCTCAAGGATCTGCTGCGCGACTTCGGACCTCCACGCACGTCCTCGCCCTCCTACCCGTTCCACCACCTGGAGAGTGACGGGGTGTGGGAGGTGCGCACCGACCACGGCCACGGCAGTCCGGGATCGACCGTGGGAGTACTGCGGTCGAGCGGGGCGCGCGGGCAGTTGGCCCCGGAGCTGCGGTCCGCGCTGGCCACGGATCCGCTGCTGCTGGGACGGCTGACACATCTGCTGCTGGACACCCACTTCCCGCCCTCGCTGCACGCCGATATCGCCGCCGCCGTGCGGCTCGACCTGGAGGACGTCGAGGAGGCGCGGCGGGTGACGGTCTCGGTACGGGACCGTCGGCGGGCGGCGGAGCTGCGGCGCGAGGTGCTGAGCGCCTACGCGTACCGCTGTGCGTTCTGCGGGTTCGACGGGGCGATCGGCCGGGTGCCCGTCGGGCTGGAGGCCGCCCATGTGCGGTGGTGGGCCTTCCGCGGCGCCAACTCGCTGCACAACGCGCTGTGTCTGTGCTCCCTGCACCACAGGCTCTTCGACCGGGGTGTGCTGGGCCTCGACCCCGCTCGGCGGATCAGGGTCTCGGACAGGTTCACCGGGCGTGGCCGGGCGGCGCGCGACCAGGTCCTCGAACTGGCCGGCCGCGAGGTCGAAGAGCCGCGCCGCGGCAGCGAGCCGATCGCGTCGGAGAACATCGCCTGGCACAGCGAGCAGGTGTTCCGGGGCGAGGCCCGGACAGCCGGGCCCGTCGCCACCGGCTGAGGTCCCCGGAGGCCGCACACCCCAGGGAGGCTTCCGCGGCGGCTACCGGCGGGGCCGCGTCCGAAGCGCTCTGCCGTGGGCGAATCTGCTCGGGGCCAAGAACACTGACGGAGGGCCACCGGGCGGCCGACAGTGGTGACACCGCGGCACCACCCGCCGCGGTCGACCACGGGAGGTCCGATGTCACCACTCATCACCGGCCGGGATCCGGCCCTGAACCCCCGCGCCATGGAGGGCGATACGTCCCCGACGCGGTTCGACGACCATCTGGCCGCGCAGCTCCTCACCCAGCGCATCGTCGTCCTCAACACCCAGGTGGACGATGTCTCCGCGAACCGGGTGTGCGCCCAGCTGCTGCTGCTCTCGGCGGAGGATCCGCGGACCGACATCAGCCTGTACATCAACAGTCCGGGCGGCTCGGTGACGGCCGGGCTGGCCATCTACGACACCATGCAGCTGATCCCCAACGACGTGACGACGCTCGCCATGGGATTCGCCGCGAGCATGGGGCAGTTCCTGCTCTGCGTCGGCACGGCGGGCAAGCGCTTCGCGCTGCCCAACGCGCGGATCATGATGCATCAGCCGTCGGCCGGGATCGGCGGGACGGCCGCCGACATCGCGATCCAGGCCGAGAACCTGGAGTTCACCAAGAAGGCCATCGAGCGGATCACCGCGGCGCACACCGGCCAGACCGAGGAGACCATCTCCCGCGACGGCGATCGCGACCGGTGGTTCACGGCGGAGCAGGCCAAGGAGTACGGCATGGTCGACCGGATCGTCGAGAACCTCGACGATGTGCGGCCGGGCGGAGCACGACAGCGGATGGGGATCTGAAATGAGCCAGTACACGATTCCGACCGTGGTCGAGCGCACCACGCAGGGCGAGCGGGCCTACGACATCTACAGCCGGCTGTTGTCCGAGCGGATCATCTTCCTCGGCACCGAGATCGACGACGGGGTCGCCAATGTGGTCATCGCGCAGCTGCTCCACCTCGAGTCGGCCGGCTCGGAGCAGGAGATCGCGATCTACATCAACTCGCCCGGCGGCTCGTACACCTCGCTCATGGCGATCTACGACACGATGACCTTCGTCTCCGCGCCGATCTCCACGTTCTGCGTCGGCCAGGCCGCCTCGACGGCGGCGGTGCTGCTGGCCGGAGGGGACCCCGGGCGGCGGTTCATCCTGGAGCACGCCCGGGTGCTGCTGGGGCAGCCCGCGAGCGGTGGCCGCCAGGGCACCGTCTCCGATCTCAGCCTCCAGGCCAAGGAGATGCTCCGGATCCGCTCGCAGGTGGAGGAGGTGCTGGCCCGGCACACCCCGCACGACATCGCCACCCTGCGCGAGGACATGGACCGCGACAAGGTCTTCACGGCACAGGAGGCGGTCGCGTACGGGCTGGCCGACCAAGTGCTCAGCCGCCGGAGGGTGTCCGCGGCCTTCGCCGCCTGAGGACGGGCGCCGACCGGCGCCGACCCGCACCGACAGGCGGCTCAGGCGCCTCAGGCGGCGAGCCGCACCTCGCCCTGGTACCGGGAGGTACCCGTGACCCGGTGGCCGCCGGTGCGCCGGCCGCGCAGCTCGGCGAGGGCCGTGGTGCTGGTCACCTCGGCCGGCTCCGCCGTCGTGAGCTCGGCCTCGTCGCCCCGTGTGCGCTCGTCCGCCGCCCCCAGGGGCCGCCGCCGGGCGCGCGGGGCGATGGCACGGGCCAGCTCGTCATGGGCGAGGGCGAGCACATCGGCCAGGCCGAGCCCCAGGGCGTGCGCGGCGGCCGCGAGCACCTCGGACGACGCCTCCTTGCGGCCGCGCTCCAGCTCCGAGAGGTACGGCATCGAGATCCGGGCCGCGTCGGCCACGTCCTTGAGCGTGCGCTGCTGGGCGCGGCGCTCGCGGCGCAGCACCCCGCCGACCACATGGCGCCACAGGGGCTCCCTGGGCGCCGCGTCCGGAGGCGCGGTCTCCCGCGGCGCGGTGGTCGGCGGCGGCGCGGTGGCCGGACGCAGCGGAATGACGCGGGCTGGGTTCGTCGCGTAGCTGCTCACCCCCTCAGCGTAGGAGTGTTGGGCCCGGGAGGAAGGCCGTGGCGTTCCGCCCCCCGCGAAATCGGCTCCCGGCGAAGGGAGGTTGCGTGCGGTGCGCCGCCAGCGGTCCGGCACGCCCGCGATCCGGAATTCCTGTGCGGGGTAGCCGTTCGGGTCATCATGGACGACATTCCGGAGTGGAAGCCGACAACAACACGCCGGGATCGGGTCGTTGACCCCACCGCATTGCACGGCACGGAAAGCCGGAAATCATCCGCAGGTCAGCGGAAATGTTCTGGAGGATTGTTTCCGGAAAGCATGGAATTCCCGTGAGCGCTGCTGCCAGGATCACGTGTCTCATCTCTTTTGATCTCGGAATCACAGGAATCTCGGTGCATAAATCGACTTCGATCGCCGCCGCCGCTGTCGCGGTGCTGGCGCTCACCCTGACCGGCTGCGGCGACGACGCGAAGGACTCGGCGTCGCCGGGCAAGAAGGACAAGGTGGCCGCCGATCGGACCACGGGCAAGGGCAAGACCTCCTCCTCGCCCAGCGCGGACGACAAGGCGAGCGCCACACCCCGTCCGAGCCGTTCGGGCGGCGCCGACAAGGGCCCCGCCACCAGCGCCACTCCGCGCCCCACCCGTAGCTCCGCCGCCCCGGCGCCCGCTCCCACCCGCACGCGCACCAAGACGGCCGCTCCCGCCCGCCCCGCCGGTCCGTCGAGTGCCCAGGGCACCTGGTACGTCCCCGTCAGCGGGACGAACGGCCTGGCGACCCTGAACGTCAGCGGTACGTCGTGGACCATGGCATACGGCGGCAAGTCCTGCTCCGGGACCATCAACTCCGGGATGGCCATCTCCAGCACCTGCGCCGGGGAGACCTCGAGCGGCACCGCCGTGGTGAGCAACGGCGGCGAGAATCTCACCTTCAACTGGACCAGCGGCGAACCCGATCGCTTCGTCCGCACCAGGCCCACGGGCTGACAGCGCCCTGCCCAGCACGGCGCGCAGGGCTACGCGGTGGGCCGCTGAACCGGGGAGGGGCCCACCGGGTCAGCTCCGGGCGGCCAACTCCCGCAGCTTCGCGGCGGTCCCCGCCGCGTCGTAGTCCGGGCCGACCCCGTCCACCAAGATCAGATCACCCGGGATGTGGTCGGTCCGCAGCGGCAGGATCTCCTGGTACGCGGGCGACTCGTACCACGCGCGGACCTCGGCCTTCCCGGGGAACTCGAGCAGCACCACATGCCCCGGCCAACTGCCCTCCACCACCTCCACCTCGGCCCCGTGGATGAGGAAGCGGCCGCCGAAGGGGTCCATGGTGGCCTGGATACGCTCCATGTACGCGAAGACGTCGGCGTGCGAGCTGCCGGTGCGCAGATGCGCGAGGGCGTAGGCGGGCATGGCTCCTCCAGGGCTTTTGGTCGGGTCCGGGGTCTGAGGTCCGGGGTCTGGGGTTGTCCCCCGCTGACATCCACCACCCTGCCGTGCCCCGGGAGCAGGGTCGATTACCTCCGGCGTAACGGCGCACGGACCCCGCTGTCAGTCGGCGATCCCCAGGTCCTCCCGCATGATCCGCCGCATCTCCGAGAGCCGGGGCTCGGCGTCCTTCAGCCGGAGCAGCGCGGTGGCGGCGGTCTCGCCGTCCCGGGCGAGCCCCCGGTCGATCCGCTTGGCCACGGCGTCGATGCCGGCCAGGACCTTGTTGACCTCACGGGAGGCGGCCAGCACTCTCTCGGGGACGATCATCTGCGCCTCGGCATAGCGGTCCCGGTAGTCCCGCCGGACCTCCTCGACCTGGACCCGGTCCTCGTCGGTGTAGACACCGTCCCGGATCCGGTGCAGCGCGTCCTTGAGTAAGGTGTGGAACTGCCGGGAGGCCCGGTTCATCCCCGTGTACGCGGCCCGGCGGTCCTCGTAACGCCGTCGGCGCTCCTCGGCCCGCGCCTCCTCCAGGCGCTGGCGCACGGTGAGCCGCTGGTGGAGCAGTGGTGCGAAGAGGGTGCCGAGGACACCGACCACTGCGCTGATCATCGCTGCTATGACGGCGGACACCCACCGCATCCTAGGTCCTGTCCTGCCGACGACCCGGCGGGCCGTTCCGCCCCACCTCGAACCTCCCCGAGGGCCCTGTGGGCGCTCCCTTCCCGCTCGTACGGCGGCACCACGGCACGGTGCGGACCGCCGGGCGCCACCGGCCGGGGCGGTCCGCGGCGCGGCCACGGGGGTGTCGCGCGGCGGCAGCCCCTGTCCGTCCGGGCCCGGGGCACGGCACAGTCCTACCCGCCCCCGCCGGCCCAGGGCCCGGACGGCTTCCGCTTCGCCGCCGCGTGGTCAGGAGCCCCGGATCGTGGTCAGGACCCCAGGATCGTGGTGAGGAACTCCCCGGTCCAGGCCAGCAACTCCCGCCCCACCAGCGGCTTTCCACCGATCCTCGCCGTCGCCGGCCGGGGCACCAGCACCTGCTTGGTGGCGGGCTTGATCACCGTACGGGGGTGGAGCCGCTTGAGCCGCAGCTCCTGCGACTCCCGCAACTCCACCGGGCTGAAGCGGATGTTGGAGCCCTGGAGGGTGATGTCGCTGACCCCGCAGGCCCGCGCCAGCAGCCTCAGCCCGGCGACCAGCAGCAGGTTCTCCACCGGTTCGGGCAGCTTGCCGTAGCGGTCGGTGAGCTCCTCGCGCACCGCGCGGATGTCGTCCTCGCCGGTGGCGGCGGCGATGGCGCGGTACGCCTGGAGCCGCAGCCGCTCGCCGGGGGCGTAGTCGTGCGGGACGTGTGCGTCGACCGGCAGCTCGATCTTGACCTCCAGCGGGGCCTCCTCGACCTCTCCGCCGCCCGCCTCCAGGGCCGCGCGGTAGTCGGCGACGGCCTCGCCGACCATCCGTACGTACAGGTCGAAGCCGACGCCCGCGATATGGCCGGACTGTTCGCCGCCGAGCAGATTGCCCGCGCCGCGGATCTCCAGGTCCTTCATCGCGACATACATACCGGCGCCCATCTCGGTGTGCTGGGCGATGGTGGCCAGCCGCTCGTGGGCGGTCTCGGTGAGCGGCTTCTCCGGCGGGTAGAGGAAGTAGGCGTAGCCGCGCTCGCGGCCCCGGCCGACCCGGCCGCGCAGCTGGTGCAGCTGGGAGAGGCCGAAGTTGTCACCGCGCTCGACGATGAGGGTGTTGGCGTTGGAGATGTCGATCCCGGACTCGACGATGGTCGTGGAGACCAGGACGTCGAACTTCTTCTCCCAGAAGTCGACGACCACCTGCTCCAGCACGTTCTCCGACATCTGGCCGTGGGCGGTGGCGATCCGCGCCTCGGGGACGATCTCGCGGAGCTTGGCCGCGGCCCGGTCGATGGACTCCACCCGGTTGTGGATGTAGAAGACCTGGCCCTCGCGGAGCAGTTCACGGCGGATGGCCGCGCCGATCTGCTTCTGCTCGTAGGGGCCGACGAAGGTCAGCACCGGGTGGCGCTCCTCCGGCGGGGTGGTGATCGTGGACATCTCGCGGATGCCGGTGACCGCCATCTCCAGGGTGCGCGGGATGGGGGTGGCGGACATGGTCAGCACATCCACATTGGCCCGGAGCTTCTTCAGCTGTTCCTTGTGCTCGACGCCGAAGCGCTGCTCCTCGTCGACGATGACCAGGCCGAGGTCCTTGAACTTGGTTTCGGAGGAGAAGAGCCGGTGCGTGCCGATGACGATGTCGACCGAGCCGTCCCGCAGCCCCTCCAGGACCGCCTTGGCCTCGGTGTCGGTCTGGAAGCGGGAGAGTGCCTTGACGACCACCGGGAACTGGCCGTAGCGGTCACCGAAGGTGCCGAAGTGCTGCTGGACCAGGAGAGTGGTGGGCACCAGCACGGCGACCTGCTTGCCGTCCTGCACCGCCTTGAACGCCGCCCGCACCGCGATCTCGGTCTTGCCGTAGCCGACGTCGCCGCAGATCAGCCGGTCCATCGGAACCGACTTCTCCATGTCCTCCTTGACCTCGCCGATGGTGGTCAGCTGGTCGGGGGTCTCGGCGTACGGGAAGGCGTCCTCCAGCTCCCGCTGCCAGGGGGTGTCCGCGCCGAAGGCGTGGCCGGGGGCGGCCATCCGCGCCGAGTAGAGCTTGATGAGATCGGCGGCGATCTCCTTGACCGCCTTCTTGGCGCGCGCCTTGGTCTTGGTCCAGTCGGCGCCGCCGAGCCGGTGCAGGGTGGGGGCCTCGCCGCCCACGTACTTGGTGATCTGCTCCAGCTGGTCGGTGGGGATGTAGAGCCGGTCGCCGGGCTGGCCGCGCTTGGCCGGGGCGTACTCCACGACCAGATACTCACGGGTGGCGCCCTGGACGGTGCGCTGCACCATCTCGATGTAGCGGCCGACGCCGTGCTGCTCGTGGACGATGAAGTCGCCCGCCTCCAGGGTGAGCGGATCGATGGTCTTGCGGCGCCGGGCGGGCATCCGGGCGCCGTCCTTGCCCGCCGCCTTCTGCCCGGACAGATCGGTCTCGGTGAGCACCGCCAGCTTCAGGGCGGGGTCGATGAAGCCGTAGTCGATCGAACCGCAGGCCACATGGACCACGGACGGGGAGATCCCGTCGAGGTCCGCCTCCAGCCGGGCCGCGATCCCCTCGCCGCCGAGCACCTCCACGGTGCGGGAGGCCGGGCCGTGCGCCTCGGTGACATAGATCGCCCGCCAGCCATCGGCGAGCCAGCCCTTGGTGTCGGCGAGCGCGCGGGCGGTGTCGCCGCGGTAGCTCTCCGGGGCGTGCATACCCAGCTTGAGGGTGGCATCGTCCAGCTCCTCGTCGGCCGCGAAGGGGCTCACCGACCACCACATCATGCCCAGCTCACGGGCCCGGTCCCGGACGTCCGCCAGACCCCACAGCGAGGCGGCGCCGACGTCGATCGGGGCCTCTCCGCCACCGGCCGTGGCCGCCCAGGACGCCTGGAGGAACTCCTGACTGGTGGCCACCAGGTCGGCCGCCCGGGTGCGCACCCGCTCCGGGTCGCAGACGACGGCCATGCTGCCCGCCGGGACGACGTCCAGCAGCAGTTCCATCTCGTCGACCAGGACCGGGGCCAGGGACTCCATACCCTCGACCGCGATCCCCTCGGCGATCTTGCCGAGCAGCTCGCCCAGCTCGGGGTGGTCCTCGGCCAGCGCCGCGGCCCGCTGCCGTACGTCATCGGTGAGCAGCAGCTCACGGCAGGGCGGGGCCCACAGCCCGTGCTCGGCGACCTCCAGGGACCGCTGGTCGGCGACCTTGAAGTAGCGGATCTCCTCGACGTCGTCGCCCCAGAACTCGATCCGGAGCGGATGCTCCTCGGTGGGCGGGAAGACGTCCAGGATGCCACCGCGCACGGCGAACTCACCGCGCTTCTCGACCAGTTCGACCCGGGAGTAGGCGGCGGCCGCGAGCCCGTCCACGACCTCCTCCAGATCGGCGGTCTGCCCGGCCCGCAGACTGACCGGCTCCAGCTCGCCGAGCCCCTTGACCTGCGGCTGGAGGACCGAGCGGACGGGAGCGACCACCACGGAGACCGGACCGGCCGCCGGGTCGTCCGCACGGGGGTGGGCCAGCCTGCGCAGCACGGCGAGCCGGCGGCCGACCGTGTCCGAGCGCGGGGACAGCCGCTCGTGCGGCAGCGTCTCCCAGGACGGGTACTCCACCACCCGGTCCGGTGGCAGCAGCGAACGCAGCGCGGCCGCGAGGTCCTCGGCCTCGCGGCCGGTGGCGGTCACCGCCAGGACGGGGCGGCCGGTCTCGCGCGCCAGCGCGGCGACGGCGAAGGGCCTGGCGGCGGGCGGGCCGACCAGATCGACATGGGGGCGGTTTCCGTCGGCGGCGCCGCGCACCGCCTCGGCGAGCGCGGGGTCCCGTACGACGGCGTCGAGCAGACCGGTGAGGCTCATAAAGGGGTATTCCATCCCGGAGGCGGACAACGCGAATCACCCGACACGTGACACGGGCCGGGGGTCTTCCAGAGTACGACCCCCCACGGACACCGGTGGCCGGGTCCACCCCCGCCGCGGACCCGCGGGACCCGGGTCCCGCGTCTGGCCCAGTCCAGCGCGCGCCCGCGCACGGTGTGTGACCAGACTGTTGCACATGGCAGAGCGAGAGCGCCGTACGACCACCAAGGAGCCGGGCCGGCGCACGCCGACGAGCCGACGCTCCCGGGAGACCGGCCCCGAGGAGGCGGCCGGACGGGCCTGCGAGCGGCTCGCCGCACTGATCTCCCATCCGCCCGAGGGGGTCTCCGCCGTGTGCCGGGAGGAGGACGGCTGGCGGGTGAACGTGGATGTCCTGGAGGTCGCCCGGATCCCCGACACCACCAGCCTGCTGGCCACGTACGAGGTGAACCTCGACGGCCATGGCGAGCTCCGCGAGTACCGGAGGGTCCGCCGCTACCGGCGCGGCGCGGCCGACGACTGCTGACCCGCAGCGCGCAGCGCAACCGAAGGGACGGTCCAATCATGGTCGCCACCTACACCGACGAGGTCGTCGTCATCCCACGGGCGGGCACGCTCTACGACGTCATGGAACTCATCCTCGACCGCGGCATGGTGATCGACGTCTTCATCCGGGTCTCCCTGGTCGGTATCGAGATCCTGAAGATCGACGCCCGGATCGTGGTCGCCAGCGTGGACACCTATCTGCGCTTCGCCGAGGCATGCAACCGCCTGGACCTGGAGTACAACAGCAGCATGACCGTGCCCGAGCTGTTCGGCGGCGGGGGCGGGGGCGGGGGCATGGCCAAGAGCGTGGGGAAGCGGAAGGCCAAGAAGGCGGTCGGGGCGGTGGGCGAGAAGGTCAAGAAGGCCGTCGGCGCCGGTGATGACGAGGACGAACACGACAACGGGGACGAACACGACGAGGACGACGAGCACGCGTACGCGGAGTCCCGTCCCCGCAGACGCCCCACGAGCCGTTCCCGCCGCCGTTCCGAGGAGGACTGACCGATGGCCGCCGCACCACAGCCCACGCCCGGGAGCACCGCAGCGGGTGTGTACGTCTACGGCGTGGTCCGCGCCGGTCATCGGGTGCCCCCGGGCCGCACCGGGGTCGGTGAGCCGCCCGGCGACGTCCGTACGCTGCCCGTCGGTGAGCTGGCCGCCGTCGTCGGCGACGCCCCGGACCGGCTGCGTGCCAAGCGCCGCGACCTCCTGGCCCATCAGGATCTGGCGCTGGCCCTGGGGAGGGACGGCCCGGTGCTGCCGATGCGCTTCGGGATGGTCGCCCCCGACGAGGAGTCGGTACTGCGGCAGCTGCTGTCCTCGCAGCAGGACTGTCTGGCCGCGCTGCGGCGCGTCGAGGGCCGCGTCGAGATGAACGTCAAGGCGATCCCGGCGCAGGGCGATCTGGAGTCGCTGGTGCGCGAGGACCCGGAGGTGGGCCGCGCCCGGGCCGCCGCCCGCGGCGCCCCGGGCTACGAGGCGAGCATCCGGCTCGGTGAGGCCGTGGCGCGCGGGCTGACCCGCCGGGCCGCCGCCGTGGCGTCCGGGGTGGTGGCCGAGCTGTCCGCCCTGGCGGACGCGCGGGTGGCCGGACCCGAGGTGCCCGGCTGTGTCCTCAACGCGTCCTTCCTCCTCCCCCGGAGCGCCACCGGGCGCTTCGAGGAGGCCGTCGGGCGGCTGGCGGCCCGGCACGGGACCCGGGTCGAGCTGCGGCTGACCGGTCCGCTGCCCTGCTACAGCTTTGTGGAGGGCGCATGGGCGTCCTGACCGAGGTGGTACTGCTGCCACTGGCGCCGGTGCGGGGTGTGGTGTGGGTGGCGGAGCAGCTGCGGGACGCCGCGGAGCGGCAGCTGAACGATCCGGCGGTGGTGCGCGCCAGGCTCGCCGCGCTCAACGAGGCGCTGGAGAGCGGGGAGATCGGCCCCGAGGAGTTCGAACGTGAGGAGGACCGGCTGCTGGATCTGCTGGAGCGGCCGGACTCCGCCGGCCGGTCGGGGGCGAGGCGGCCGTGACCGAGCTCGACACGAGATGGGAGCGGCCGGAACCCACCGGTCCGACCACCTCCAACCTCGCCGACATCCTGGAACGCGTCCTGGACAAGGGCATTGTGATCGCCGGGGACATCAAGATCGACCTGCTGGACATCGAACTGCTCACCATCCGGCTGCGGTTGTTCGTCTCGTCCGTCGACACCGCCCGCAAGGCGGGGATCGACTGGTGGGAGACCGACCCCGCGCTGTCCTCCCGCGCCGCGCACGACGCCCTGGCCGCGGAGAACGCACAGCTGCGCGAGCGGCTGCGGGCGATCGAGTCCGCCGAGTCCAACGCGGCCGACAGGAGCACGGCATGACGACGGTCCAGGACACCACCCTCACCTATGCCTTCGCCGTCTGCCGCCCCTCCGGAGAGCGGACGGCGGCGGTGCTCGGCGGGCTGGCCGGTGTCGGCCCGCCCGCCCCCGTCCGTACCCTCGCGATGGGTCCGCTGACCGCCGTGGTCCAGGACGTCCCGGCCGCCGACTACGCCGAAGAGGCCCTGCGGCAGCGGCTGTCCGACCGCGCCGAGCTGGAGCGCTGCGCCCGCGCCCACCATGAGGTGATCACGGCGGCCATGGCCGCGGCACCGACCGTTCCGCTGCCGCTGGCCACCCTCTACCGCGGTGATGAACGGGCCCGGGAGGCGCTGCGCGCACGCGAGGACTCCCTGCTCACCGCCCTCGACCGGATCACCGGCCGGGTCGAGTGGGGGGTGAAGGTCTACGCCCTCGCCGGAGGGCCCGCCACCCCCGCGTCCGCCCCGGGCGCCGCGGCGGCCACCGGCCGCGCCTATCTGGAACAGATCCGCAGCCGCCGGCGCGGCCGGGAGGAGCGCCAGGGCGCGGCGCTCCGAGCCGCCGAGCGGGTGGACACCGTGGTGCGGGGCCTCGCGGTGGCCGCGCGGCGGCTGCGCCCGCACGGGGCCGAGGTGACGGGCCCACGCCGCACCCATGTGCTCAACGCGGCGTATCTCATGGACCGCGGGCGGGAGCGGCAGTTGCGCGCCGCGCTCGCCTCGCTCGGCCGGGACGAGGCGGCCGTCGAGATCGAACTGTCCGGCCCCTGGGCCCCCTACTCCTTCGCCGACGGAGGTGCCGCGCCATGACCGTCGCCGCCTGGGGTTCGGCCCCCGCCGAGACCTATGGGCCCATCGGGGTACCGCTGGTGGATCTGCTGGACCGGGTGCTGGCCACCGGGGTGGTGGTCAGCGGTGACCTGGTGATCGCCATCGCCGAGGTGCCCCTCGTACGGCTGTCCCTGCACGCCCTGCTGTCCTCGGTCAACGAGCGTGTCGCCGCGCCGTGGACCGACTCGGGCCCGCTGTGACCGGCGCCCGGGTCGATATCGACCAGGAGGCGATGGGCCGCGATCTGGTGGCGCTCGTCCTCACCATCGTGGAGCTCCTGCGGCAGCTGATGGAACGCCAGGCGCTGCGCCGGATCGACGCGGGCGATCTCACCGATGAGCAGGTGGAACGGATCGGCACCACCTTGATGCTGCTGGACCGGCGGATGGCGGAGCTGCGCGAACAGCACGGTCTGGAACCGGAGGACCTCAATCTCGACCTCGGCCCGCTCGGCACCCTGCTCCCCCGGGACTGAATCCCGCCCCGGGCGTGCGCCGGTCCGCTCCCCCGTCGGCGGACCGGCGCGCGCGGGTCAGGACGGTTCCCCGGCGCTCACTCCTCGCTGACGACCATGATCGCGTTCCCGTCGGGGTCGCGGAACGAGAACATGGGCGGCACGGGGGCGCCCCAGCGCATGACCTCCGGGTCGGTGTCCACTCCGGCCTTCCGCAGCGTGGCGTGGTCGGCGTCGATGTCCTCGGAGGTGAGGATGATGCCGGTCTCGGTGCTGGGCCCGGAGCCGGAACCACCGGCGTCCTCGCAGTTCCGCGGGAGCACCAGCGCGATCCCGGCCCCGCCGCCCGACGGCCCGACCTCGATCCAGCGGTTGCCCTCGCCGAACGGGATGTCGGCACGCTTGTCGAAGCCGAGCGTGCCGACGTAGAAGTCCAGCGCCCGGTCCTGGTCGGTGACGGTGACGGCCACCCGGCCCAGCTCGCTGAGCCGGGTGCCCTTCGTGGTCTCGGTCATGGGGAACCTCCCTGGTGTGCGGCTTTTCCCTTAAGACCGCGGGGCACCGGAAAACTCATCGCTCGCACCGACGGATTTTCCGGCCGGTTTCCCCTGCCGGTCCGGACCCCCTGGGGCTCAGCCGTCTCAGCCGTCGACGAGGCGCGCGGCGTTGTCGTCGTAGCGGTTGCCGGCGATCTCCTGGGCCGGTGCGGCGGCGTCGATCGCGGCGAGCTCCTCGGCGGACAGCTCGATGTCCAGCGCCCCCAGGTTCTCCCGCAGATAGCGCTCCCGGCGGGTGCCCGGGATCGGCACCACATCGTCGCCCCGGTGCTGCACCCAGGCCAGGGCGAGCTGACCGGCGGTGACGCCCTTGTCGGCGGCCAGTGCGCGCAGCCGCTCCACGATGGCCAGGTTCCGGTCCAGGTTGCCGTCGGCGAACCGGGGCTGGCTGCGGCGCAGGTCCTTCTCCTCCAGCCCGTCCAGCGAGGTGATCCGGCCGGTCAGGAAACCGCGTCCGAGCGGCGAGAACGGCACCAGGCCGATGCCCAGTTCACGGCAGACCGGGGCGATCTCCGCCTCCAGGTCCCGGGTCCACAGCGACCACTCGCTCTGGAGCGCGGAGACGGGGTGGACGGCGTGGGCGCGGCGGATGGTGTCCGCGCTCGCCTCGGAGAGCCCGAGGAAGCGCACCTTGCCCGCCCGGACCAGCTCGGCCATCGCGCCGACGGTCTCCTCGATGGGCACGTCGGGGTCGACGCGGTGTTGGTAGTAGAGGTCGATGTGGTCGACACCGAGGCGGCGCAGCGAGGCGTCGCACGCCTGCCGTACGTACGCCGCGTCGCCCCGGATCCGGGCCTGCTCGCCCAGCCGGTTGGCGAAGCCGAACTTGGTGGCGATCACCGCCTGGTCCCGGCGGCCGGTCAGGGCCCGGCCGATCAACTCCTCGTTGTGCCCCGCGCCGTAGAAGTCGGAGGTGTCCAGAAGGGTGACGCCGAGATCGAGGGCACGGTGGATGGTCGCGATCGACTGCTGGTCGTCGGAGTCGCCGTAGGCGTGGCTCATCCCCATGCAGCCGAGCCCCTGCGCGGAGACGTTCAGCGAGCCGAGGTTGCGGGTGGGAAGCGGGGTCATGGGTGTACCTCCTGGAAGCGATGCTTCTCGCGGTCGTGTCGATCACGCTAGGAGCTGGAGCGCACTCGAAGTCAAAGACCGGGAAAACGGCCGCGACCCGGCACGGTGTGCACCCCCGAGAGCACACCGGGCCGGGTCGCCGTTGCCCCTCGCCCCGTAAGTACGAGAGGCGGGTCCTGGCCGACCTTCCGTCGCTTCCTACTCCGTGGCGATGGCGTTCAGGACGTTCATCCGGGCCGCGCGGAAGGCCGGGATCAGCGCCGCCACCAGGCCCACCACGGCGGAGCCGATGAAGACCGTGAGGATGGTCGGCCACGGGATCTCCAGGGTCTTCAGACCCTCGAGCGCCAGCAGCTTCTGCGCGGTCGCGCCCCAGCCCATCCCGAGCCCGAGGCCCAGCAGGGCGCCGAAGAGCGCGATGACCACGGACTCCAGACGGATCATGCGGCGCATCTGGCGGCGGGAGAGGCCGATGGCGCGCATCAGGCCGATCTCACGGGTCCGTTCGACGACCGACAGGGCCAGGGTGTTCACCACACCGAGGATGGCGACGATGATCGCCAGGGCGAGCAGACCGTAGACCAGGTTGAGCAGCTGGCCGATCTGGTCCTCCATCATCTTCTTGTAGTCGGTCTGGTCGCGGACCTGGATGCTCGGGTACTCCGCCAGCTGCTTCTTGAGCGAGGCGTACGCCTGGTCCTCCTGGCCGTCCTTGGCCGTTCCGAGGACCATCGTGTCCGTCGGGATCCGGTCGGCCGGGACATAGCGCTGGACGGTCGCGATGCTGAGGTACATCGCCCCCTTGTCCAGGGAGGTGTCGTCCGAAGTGATCGCGGCCACGGTGAGCTTGGCCTTCCGGCCGTGGTCGAAGGCGACGGTCACCGTGTCGCCCTTCTTCACCTTGTGGTCCTTGGCGAAGCCCTCGGGCAGCGACATGGCGTTCTCGCCGTAGGCGTCGCCGAGCGAGCCTTCCACTACCGGGCTCCGCAGATCCTCCGCGTAGGTCGGGGTGGCGGCGGACAGATCCTTGCCGACCGTCTTGCCGTCCGGCAGCGTCAGCCGGGCGTTGCCGATCACCTTCAGATGGCTGATGTGGTCCAGGCCCTTGGCCTTCTCCATCGCCTTCTCCATCCCCGGGGTGATCGCCTTGCCGGGGCCCTTGGGCTGGACGATGAAGTCCGCGCCGACCGACTTGTCCAGCTCGTCGCTGGCCGAGGCGACCATCGAGGAGCCGACCACCGACAGACAGGCGACCAGGGCCAGACCGATCATCAGGGCCGCGCCGGTGGCGCCGGTGCGGCGCGGGTTGCGCAGCGCGTTGCGCTCGGCCAGCCGGCCGACCGGGCCGAAGATCCGCAGGATCACGGCGGCGAGCACCCGGATCACCAGACCGGCCAGCAGCGGGCCGATCACGATGAAGCCGACGAGGGTCAGCAGCACACCCAGGCCCAGGAACATCGAGCCGTCGGTCGCCTTGTCCGCGCTGCCCGCGGCGAACAGGGCGATGGCCCCGGCCGCGGTGAGCACGGTGCCGATCACGGCGCGGATCCGCCCGGCCTTGGCGTCCGCCGGGGTACCGGCGTCGCGCAGCGCCGCCATCGGGGAGATCTTCGACGCCCGGCGGGCCGGGATGTACGCGGCGATGACGGTGACGACGATGCCCACGCTGAGACCGACGATGGGCGTGGCGGGCTTCACCGTCAGCTGGTCGGTGCTCAGATGCAGACCGGCGCTGCCCATGATCTTCATCAGCCCGACCGCGAGCCCGACACCGGCGAGCACCCCGAGGACCGAGCCGATGATGCCCAGCAGCAGCGCCTCGATCAGCACCGAGCGGTTGATCTGCTTACGGCTGGACCCGATGGCCCGCATCAGCCCGATCTCCCGGGTGCGCTGGGTGACCAGCATGGAGAAGGTGTTGACGATCAGGAAGATGCCGACCAGGACGGCGATACCGGCGAAGCCGAGCATCGCGTACTTCATGATGTCGAGGAAGGAGCCGATGTCGTCCTCGGCCTCCGCACTGGCCTCGGCCTTCGTCTGCACCTTGAATCCGGTGCCGAGCTCGGCCAGCACGTTCTTCTTCAGCTGGTCGTTGCTGATGCCCGGCTGGGCGGTGAGCGCGAAGCTGGTGAACGCCTCGGCGCGGCCGAGCAGCAGCCGCTGGGACGAGGGGTTGTCCATATAGAGGACGGTGGAACCGGGGTTGGTCACCTGGAAGGTGACCAGACCGACGACCTTGGCGCGGAACTCGCCGGGGATGGCGATCACCCGCAGCTCGTCACCGATCTTCACCTTCTTGGACTTGGCGGTGTCGGCGTCGAGCATCACCTCGGTGGGACCGCGCGGCGCGCGGCCGGAGGTGAGCTTCACCGAGCGGTGCTCGGTCGGGTCCCAGTTGGTGCCGATGGTGGGGGCACCGGAGCTGGGACCGATGTCCTTGTTCTTCTTGTCGACGACGGTGATCTTCTGGCTGGTCGCGTCTCCGGCCACCGACTTGACGCCCTTGACGCCCTCGAGCCGCTTCTTCTCGGCGGCGGGCAGCGTCTCGATCCGGGTGCTGGTCTGCGAATCGTCGCCGTTGTTGGCGTTCTTCGGGCTGACCGTGATATCGGAGGAGGTGGCCGCGAAGAGCTTGTCGAACGTGGCGTTGGTGGTGTCGGTGAAGACCAGGGTGCCGGAGACGAAGGCCACCGACAGCAGGACGGCGATGGCGGAGAGCGCCATCCGTCCCTTGTGCGCGACAAAGTTGCGCATCGAGGTCTTGAGGACGGTCATGACACCCGCCCGCGCGCGTCGAAGCTCTTCATGCGCTCCAGGACCAGTTCGGCGGTCGGGTTGTGCATCTCGTCCACGATCCGGCCGTCGGCCAGGTACAGCACGCGGTTGGCGTAGGAGGCGGCGACCGGGTCGTGGGTGACCATCACGATGGTCTGGCCCAGTTCGTCCACCGAGCGCCGCAGGAAGCCCAGGACCTCGGCGCCGGCCCGCGAGTCCAGGTTTCCGGTCGGCTCGTCACCGAAGATGATCTCGGGCCGGGCGGCCAGGGCACGGGCCACGGCGACGCGCTGCTGCTGACCGCCGGAGAGCTGGTTCGGCCGGTGCTTGAGCCGCCCGGCGAGGCCGACGGTCTCCACCACCCGGTCCAGCCAGGCACGGTCCGGCTTACGGCCCGCGATGTCCATCGGCAGCGTGATGTTCTCTATCGCGTTCAGCGTCGGCAACAGGTTGAACGCCTGGAAGATGAAGCCGATGCGGTCCCGGCGCAGCTTGGTGAGCTTCTTGTCCTTGAGCCCGGTGATCTCGGTCTCGTCGATGAAGATCTGGCCCGAGGAGACGGTGTCAAGACCGGCCAGGCAGTGCATCAGCGTGGACTTGCCGGAGCCGGAGGGGCCCATGATCGCGGTGAACTGGCCGCGGGCGATGTCCACGTCCACATGGTCCAGCGCGACCACCCGGGTCTCCCCCGAGCCGTACGCCTTGACCACCTGTCGTGCACGGGCGGCGACGGCCGTATGTCCCCCGCTGCCCCCGGTCTTGGGAATCGATACAGCCGTTGTCACGGTGACTCTCCTCGATATGTGTTGGCGATCCCGGTTCCCTGATCGCTCACGGCATCCAGCCTGCCGAGCCCGGGGAACCGCCGCGATGGTGCCTGGCTCCGTGTTCGCGGTGGGGACAGCCCCACCCCCGTGGTCGCGCTGCCCGTAGCAACACTAAAGAGCGGATGAGCCCGCCTCCTCCTCCGCCGGAACGAGCCACGGGTAGGAGGTACGGGTGGACATCCCCTAGGGGTCTCAGCCCTGAGGGGGAGCCGGTCTCCGGGTCGATCCTGCACCCTGACCCTGGGTGAGGCTCAATTCCGGGGGTGCAACAGCCCGTATGCAACCTTCCCCCGGTCCGGCCCGGCATGGAAGGGTGGGTCGTACAAGAATTCCGGACGTCAGCCGGACGCCGGAGGCGGCCGGACCCCGGAGGGCGGCCGGGCGCGGTCCGGCGGAAGGAGTGCGCCACGGTGGGCGGCACCGCACCACGGCCAACGGACGCGGAACCCACTCCTCCGGCCTCCGGGGCGGCCTCGGCGACACCACCGAGCGCCCGTGAGCGCCGCCCGGTCGTCGCCGCCCTGATGCTCGGTATGGCGCTGGCCGCCCTGGACTCGACCGTCATCTCCACCGCCGTTCCGCAGATCGTCGGTGACCTCGGCGGCTTCTCCGTCTTCTCCTGGCTGTTCTCCGGCTATCTGCTCGCCGTGACCGTCACCCTCCCGGTCTACGGCAAGCTCTCCGACACCTTCGGCCGCAAACCGGTACTCCTCACCGGCATCGTCATCTTCGTCTCCGGCTCGCTGCTGTGCGCCGGGGCCTGGAACATGGCCTCCCTCATCGCCTTCCGGATCGTCCAGGGGCTGGGCGGCGGCGCGCTCCAGGGCACCATCCAGGTGATCGCCGCCGATCTCTATCCGCTCAAGGAACGCCCGAAGATCCAGGCCCGGCTCTCCTCGGTATGGGCGGTGTCCGCGGTGGCGGGCCCGGCGATCGGCGGAGTGCTCGCCGGATACGCCGACTGGCGCTGGATCTTCCTGATCAACCTGCCGGTCGGGGCGCTGGCCTGGACACTGATCGCCCGTCATCTGCACGAGCCGGAGCGGTCCGCCGGGCACCGGCCGCGGATCGACTGGGCGGGTGCCCTGGCCGTCTTCGCCTCCGGCGGACTGCTGCTGACCGCGCTGGTCCAGGGCGGGGTGGCCTGGGACTGGCTGTCGGCGCCCTCGCTGGCGCTGCTGGCGGGCAGTGCGGTGTGCGGGGTGGCGACCGTGGTCATCGAACGGCGGGCCGCCGAACCGATCATCCCGGGCTGGGTCTGGCGGCGCCGGACGATCTCGGCGGTCAATCTGGCGTTCGGCGCGCTCGGACTGCTGATGATCGCCCCGACGGTCTTTCTGCCCACCTACGCCCAGTCGGTGCTGGGGCTCGGTCCGATCGCGGCCGGGTTTGTCCTCTCCGTGATGACGCTGAGCTGGCCGATCTCGGCCGCGTGCAGCAACCGCGTCTACAACCGCATCGGCTTCCGGCGCTGTGCGATGACCGGGATCGGGGCCGCCGCGCTGGTCCTGGCCGTCTTCCCGTTACTCCCCTACCCCGGGGCCGCCTGGCAACCGGCGCTGATCACGCTGGCGCTGGGGGCGGCCCTCGGGCTGTTCCAACTGCCGCTGATCATCGGGGTGCAGTCGTCCGTCGGCTGGTCCGAGCGCGGCACCGCGACCGCCTCGATCCTCTTCTGCCGCCAGGTCGGCCAGAGCGTGGGCGCCGCGCTCTTCGGCGCCGTCGCCAACGCGACGCTGGCCGCACGGCTGACCGAGGCCCCGACCGCCATCCGGACCGGGCTCCCCGACGACCTCGACGGGGTCTCCCACGCCCTGGACCACCCGGCGGCCCTCAGCGACCGGGCCGCGGACTATCTGCGCCGGGCGGTGGACACCGCCGTCGACCACGTCTACCTGGGCGCCGCCGCCGCGGCACTCGTGGCCCTGCTGGTCCTCACCTTCCTCGCCCCGCGCACCTTTCCGGTCCCCCCGGAGGAGGAGGCCACGGAGCGAGAGCCGTGAGCGGCGGGCAGCGGGCGGGCGTCGACCCGCGTGGTGGGTGGTGCGACCCGTCCGGGAGGCCGCTGAACGCCCCCGCTCGGGGCGGCCGTACCGCCCCCGGGCCGGTCAAGCCCGGCGGGCGGGCATCACCCACCGCGGGTTTCGGCGCCGCCGGTCGCTGAACCCGGCCTCCGCACCGAAGAGCAGCACCCCCGCCCCTGCCGGACGGCGAGCGGGCTGTCGTCGCACCGGAACCAACGGCGGTCGGTACGCCCCCTCCCCGGGAGGTCATCGCTCAACGCCCCCGCCCGACGACAGCCGTACTGCCCGGGACGGCCAGCCCCGGTGACCCCGCCAACCGGCCGTACGCCCCGCATACCCGTGAGCGCCGAACACGGCACCCCGGGACCAGCCGCACTCGCAGGCCATACGGCCCGAACCCCCCGCCAACCGCCACCCGACGGACAGCATGCGGAACGCCGCCGCGACAACCGCCGCCGCCCCGCCACGCCCCCGGCAGGGCCCGGCGCACCGCGCGGCGGGTACGGAACGCCGCCGCGACAACCGCCGCCGCCCCGCCACGCCCCCGGCAGGGCCCGGCGCACCGCGCGGCGGGTACGGCCGCATCGCCGTACCCGCCGCGCGTCCCCGGCGTTCCGGGCCGGAGGCCAGGTCGCTCAGGACTCGGGGCTCAGCTCCGGGTGGGAGTTGGGGCCGGGGTCGTCGGACACCGGCTTGCCCGTCAGGGCCGCCAGGCTGCCTCGCACATGCTCCAGGTGGGCCTTCAGCTCCTCGCGCCGGTCCATGTGCTCGCGCAGCGTCCGCTCGGTCTCCCGGGCGAGGCGCTCCTCGCGGGCCCGTGCCTGGGCGACGATCTCCGCCGCCTGCGCCTGCGCGTCCTCCTGGCGCAGCCGCGCGGCCTGCTCGGCCATCGCGTACTCCCGCTTGGCGTCGGTCAGCCGGGCTTGTGTGAACTCCTCCAGCTGGGCCAGCCGGGCGGTCATCGCGCTGTCCCGCTCGGCCAGTTCGCGGCTCGCCGCCTCCCACCGGTCGCCGTGCTCCCGCTCCTGCCCGACCAGGACCGCGGCGGTGCGCTGCCGCATGTCCTTGAGCGCGGACAGCGCCTCGCCCCGCCACTCCTTGACGTCCTGGCGCGAGACCGCCCGTACCTCCTCGACCTCGGCCTGGGCCGCCTCCAGGGCGCTGCGCGCCGACGCCTCGGCGGCCTCGCGCACCCGCTCGGCCTCGTCGCGCGCCTCGTCCCGCACCCTGCGGGCGTCGGCCTGCGCGATCTCCCACTGCTCCTGCGCCCACGCCTCGGCCTGCGCGCGCAGATGGGTCTCCTCCTCCTCGGCCGCCATCAGGATGAGCTGGGCGCGGTCGCCCAGCGATTCATACGTCTGGGGGGCCAGCTGGGAGACCGCCTCGCGCAACCGCTCCGCGTCGGCGGACAGCTCATTGGCGAGCACGGTGAGGCGCGCCGCCCGCTCCCACGCCGCGTCACGCGCCTGGGACAGCTCCGCCACACAGCGGTCGACCTGCACGGGACGGTAGCCGCGGCCCCGTCCGACGATGGTGAAGCCCTGTGGTGACACCGATGCGCCCATCCTTGGAACCCCTTTTGTCCGGCATGCAACGCGCTTCGGCGCACATCTTGATGGATCGCCCCTAATCACCCATAACGCGACACTCCGCCCAGCTGTCCTCGTGGCGAGGACCGGGACCCGCTCCGGCCCGCCCGCGGAATCCCCCGGTATCCCGCCGGAATCCGGTGACAACAACGACGAGGCGCCCGCCCCCGTCACGGGGGTCGGGCGCCTCGATCGGGCTGCCGGCGCTGCCTGCTGGACTACGTCAGAGCAGGCCGTCCCACATCTGCTCAAGCAGCACCGACCACCAGTTGTCCGGTGCGGACAGCGCCGCCGGGTCCAGGGCGGCGAGCTGAGCCTGGAAGTCGACCGTCCAGCGGCCCGCCTGCTCGGGCGTCAGCCCGTAGCGCAGCCGCCACATCCGGCCCAGCAGCCCCATGCAGCGCACGAACTCCGGCAGACCGGTGTTCACGAACTGCGCCGGCACCGGCTGCGCCACCGCCTCCAGGGGGATGGCCACGATGTGCGCGGTGCCGTACTGCACACACAGCTGACGGCCGAAGTCATTGCCCATGACCAGGTACGACCCGGCGTCGGCCGCGGGCTGCACCCCGCGCTCGGCCGCCAGCTCGGCCAGCGTCGGCACCGGGCGGCCCGGCTGGGCCTGGGCCCAGAAGAACGGTCCGAAGTCCACCGGGAGGCCCGCCCGGACCAGCGTCTGCGCGACCACGTCCGGTACGCCCATCCGGGAGACCGCGCGCTGGTCGAAGCGGAACACACCGGGCCCGAACGCCTGACCCAGCTCATGCGCCAGACCCTCGGGCGGAACCGGCGGCACCGGCTGCACCTGGCTGGGGTGCGGCAGCGGCACCCGGTTCGGCGCCGGACGGGCCGGGCCGTCCGCGACCTGGTGCAACTCGCCCTGGTGCTCCAGCAGATGGCGGACGCCCTGCTGGCGGGTGGCGTGGTCACGGCCGTACGGCGCGGTGTGGCTGATGCGCACCTGTGGCCAGGACTCGCGGATCATCCGGGCGCAGTAACCGCCCGGCAGATCACAGGACTCCAGCTCGGTGTGGAGCTCCAGCACCTGCTGCGGCGGGACGTTCATCGACCGCAGCTCATGCAGGATCTGCCACTCCGGATGCGGGGTGCCCGGCGCGGAACGGCGGATGAGCTGCTGCTCCGAGCCGTCCTGGGCGCGGTAGCGGAGGACCGCCATATAGCCGGGGCCCACCGTCGGCTGACCGGGCGGCGGCTGCGGATACGCGTATCCGGGCGGGGCCATTCCGGGGGCCGCGGCGCCGGGGGGCGGGGCCATCCCGGGCACCGGAGGACCGGTCGGCGGAGCCATACCGGGGGCGCCGGGAGCACCGGGAGCGCCCGGGGCGCCGGGGCCACCGGCCAGCATGGTCGCGGCGGCGTGCACACCGTCACCGGGAACGCCGGGAGCGCCCGGCGCACCCGGGGCGCCGGGCGCACCGGGGAACGGAGGCGGCGGCGTCGCGGAACCACCCGCACCGGGGACCCCGGGTGGGCCGGGCGGCTGCGGGCCGGATGGGGCAGCGTGACCGGGAACGCCCGGGGCGCCGGGCGGAGCCGGGAAGCCGGGACCGCCCGGACCGGGCGGCGGCGTCTGACCGGGAGCACCGGGTGCGCCGGGCTGACCGGGACCGCCCGCCAGCATCGTCGCCGCGGCATGCACATGGCCGCCGCCGGGAGTGCCCGGGGCACCGGGCGCCTGGGGCGGCTGCGGAGCACCGGGCGGCGGGGTCTGACCCGGAGCACCGGGAGCACCCGGCGTACCAGGGCCACCGAGCGCGGCGGGCTGGCCGGGGCCACCCGCCAGCATCGTCGCCGCGGCATGCACATGGCCGCCACCCGGAGTGCCCGGAGCACCGGGCGCACCCGGACCGCCCGGCGGCGGGGTCTGCCCTCCGGGTCCCGCGTCGGGGTCGAGCTGCGAGACCAGCTGGGTCGGTACATAGCCCCCCGCCGGAGCGCCCGGGGCGCCGGGCCCGGACGGGGCGGGCGGCGGTGACGGGGGCGGCGGGGTCTGCCCGCCCGCGCCCGGCCGGGCGCCGGGCGCACCCGGGGCGCCGGGCGGCGGCGGAGGCGTCGGGCCGCCGGGTGTCGCCTTGCGGGTGGCCTCGTTCGCGATGTCGGCCGCGCCGGGAGCGGCGCCGGACGCCGGACCGGCGGCCGGACCCGCGCCCGCGCCCTCCGGGAGGTCGACCTGCGGGGCGATGGCCGTGGGCGGCAACGCGCTGCCGCCGGACAGCAGCTCGGTCTTGGCGTCCGGCCGTACGCCCGGCGGTGGGGTGTCCTCGTCGTCGGAGCCCGCCAGCGGCGGGGCGAAGACCGTCGCGGGCGGCGCGACCGAGCGATCGCCGTCGTCGCCCCTGGAGTTGATGTCGGCCCACGGCGTACCGCCGGAGGGCACCGACGCGGCGGAGGAGCTGGACGAAGAGGATCCGGCGGACGAAGCGGAAGCGGCCGGGGCCGGAGCGCCCGGCACCGGCGGCGCGTCCTGCCGCCCCCCGCCCCCGGACCCGGCCGAAGCCGCGCCCGCGGGCGCGGCGTCCGACCGCTGGTCGGGGATGTCCAGCCGCTGGTCCGGCAGACTCATCGCGTCCGCCGCCTCCTGCAACCACTCCGGCGGGGTGAGCAGGAAGGACGTGGCGTTGAGGTCGATGCGGTCCTGGCGCCCGCCGGTGGTGTCCGCGGGGGCGGCATCGGCCGTCGCCCCGTACGTCTCCTCGTAACGGCGGATCACCTCACCGACCGGCAGTCCCGGCCACAGCGTGGTGTCACCGCTGTCGCGGGCGATGACCATCCGCGCGCCCTCGGTGGCCTCGTCCGAGACCGGACCGTCGGGCCGGTCCTCGGCCCAGACCACGAACCCCAGGTCGAACTCCCGGACCCGTACCTCGCGCTGCTGATAGGCGGGCACATCGGCGTTGATCCAGAGTTCCGCGCGCTCCTGCGCCTGTGCGAAGGTCACCATCGCGCTCACTCCTCCACCGGGACGGCGTACGCGAATCCGCCGTCCACCATCAGGTTCGCCACGGTGTCCAGCTCCGGCGGATTGCCCGCCAGCCGCAGCAGGAAGGCGTCGAAGTCATCGCCGCACGGCAGCATGAGCTCCGTCACCCGGTCCTGGACCGTCCAGCCGTCGCGGTCCCGCGCGTCGTCGTACGCGCAGAACCACACCGAGCCGATCGCGTCGCCCTTCACCTTCACCGCGATCACCCCGCCCTGGACGAAGCCGACGCCCAGATAGTCCTTGGTGAAGTGGTCGCGCAGACACTTGTTCATGTACACGAGGTCGTTGACCGCGGCCTCGTCGCGCACCGTGAAGAAGGGCTGGTCGATCAGCAGCCCCAGCTCCGGGTCGAGCGCCGCGCCGACCGGTGCGCAGCCGCCCGCCGCCTTGAGGTAGGAGCGGTACGCGTCGGGCAGCCGGTAGCCGAGGTCCTCCTCGACGCCCAGCACCTGCTCCTCGGTGACCGAAAGGCCGCGCACGGGCAGCCCGAAGTGGATCGGCCGGGTCTCCTGGAGGGGGCGGGTGCCGCGCTTGTTCTGGTCGACCGGCGCGGTGGCCAGTCCGCCGTGGTGCCGCAGCAGCGCCTTCACCTCGACCGGGATCAGCTCCATCCGGCGGGTGCCGGCGACGTGGTGCCAGGTCCAGCCGTGCGGGGTGGCGACCGGCGTGGAGTCCTTCCACAGTTCGTGCCCGGCGGCGAACTGTGCCGCGTTCGCCGAGACGTAGTCGGTCAGCCGCAGCTCGTCGACGCCGAACCCCTCCGGGGGCTCGGCGATTTCGGCCGCCGCGCGAGCATAGGGCGAGAAGTCCGGATAGCCGTTTTCGTCCACTCGGACGCCCTTGGGGTGGCGAGCGGCCCGGACCGGATCCGGAAAGTGCACGACCTGCCCGGCGTAGGCCGTGTTCGGTGGCGCGGCTTGCTGCCCGAGCCGACCTGTCGTCATGGCGGTTGCCCCCTGCTGATGCTGTCTACTGCCCACAGCCTATGTGGTGGCGCAATGGGCGGAGCCGGTCGGTCGCCCGGCCGCCCCCGTCCCGGCGCACGGCCACGGGCCCGACGCGCCGCCCACCTGGCGGTACAAGCCCGGACTACCGCACCTCCCGGCACATTTGGCACTCTGATCACTGCAACCGGGGGGATTGCGGCAGGGAGGGAATCACCACATGCACACCACGCGGAACAGCGGGAGCGGCAACGACGCCGCCCCCGCGGCCGGCGATCCCCGGCTGGGATGGAGCAGCGTCGACCCCGACGCCGGGCCGCCCCCGGTGCACCACCGGCGCGACGGCATCCTGCCCGCGGTGGCCGCCGCGCTGTCCGTCCGCGGCGAGACCCTCACCTGCACCGGAATCAAGGGCGATCTGCCGCCCACGCTGCACCCCCTGGTCAAGGAGTTCCTCGACGCGCTCCCCACCGGCCGGCGCGAACGCTTCACCGGCCGCTGCGCCGAGGTGATCCTGCTCTCCCGCCATCTGACGGCCTTCGAGGCGAGCCGCTCCAAGCGGGCCTCCCGCAAACCGCTCAGCCAGGGCGAGGCCCGCCGCTCCCTCAAGCACGCCAAGCTCACCACCCGCCGCATCCGCGAGGCGGGCGACCCCCAGCACGGCAGCTACGCCCCGCCCTGTCTGTCCTGCACGGCGCTGCTGGCCCACTTCGGCGTACGGGTCGTGGGTGAGACCGAGTGAAACAGGCATACGGCCGCAGGGACGTCACCCGCTTCCCCATCGCCGTCGACGCCGCGCTGCGCGAGGCGGGCTGGGAGCCCGGCCGCTGGGACATCCGGCGCGCCGAGGTCTGGGCCGACTCCCTGCGCGCCCACACCTCCCCGGCCGGACACCAGCACGCGGTCTTCCCGGCGGCCGTCGAGGCGTGGGCGGAGTTCGGCGGACTGGAGGTGCGGCCGCCCGCGGCGGGGCGGCAGATCGCCCCGACCCCGTTCCGGATCGACCCGCTGCCGGGCCTCCATCTGGCCCGTACCCTCGGCGACTTGGGGCGGGCGCTGGAGACGGAGGTCTGTCCGCTGGGCGAAGAGGCGGACGGACAGGCGCTGCTGGCCATCGACGCGGAGGGGCGGGTCTACAGCCTGGACCACTGCGGTGACTGGTATCTGGGCGCAAGCGTGGACGCGGCGCTGGCCACCCTGGTCACGGGCACCCTCCCGCCGAGGTTGCCCCGGGCGTAGCCCGCCCGAGCGGCGAGCCCGCCGACCTGCCGGTACGCCGCGACAACGACCCTCCGGCCCTCGGGAAGCCGCGGAATACCCACGCGGGGGGCGGCGGGTACGCCGCACGAACGGTCCTCCTGTCACGACCGCGCCGGCCTCCCGGCACCGCGGTCCCGCACGCCCACCGGAACCCGCTCCGGAAAGCCGCCGAATACCCACGCCGGGGCGTGCGGAACGCAACGCCGATACGCGGGTACGACGCGACAACACCCCACCGGCCCGCGGCCCACCGCACCTCGCGCCACCGCGCCGCACGGGCGCGCTATGCGGTCTTGGCGCGCTCCACGTCCTTCAACTCCCCGGCGGCGTCCGCGGACTCCGCTTGTTCGGCGCCCGTGCGGTCCGGGATGATCGCCGAGACCCGGAAGCCGCCCGCCTCGGTCGGGCCCGATACAAAGCCCCCGCCCAGCGTGGAGACCCGCTCGCGCATGCCGACCAGGCCATTGCCCCCGCTGGGCAGTCCGGCGTCCGCCGCGCCGCGTTCGCTCGGGCCGTTCTCCACCAGAACCGCGATCTCCTCGGCACGATGGGCGACCCGTACCCGGGCGCTCGCGCCCGGGGCGTGCTTGTGGACGTTGGTGAGCGCCTCCTGCACCACGCGGTACGCGGTCTGCTCCACCGGCGACGCATAGCGCCGCTCCTCGCCCTCCACCGAGAGCTCCACGGTCATCCCCGCCGCGCGCGACTGCCCGACCAGCGCGTCCAGCTCCGCCAGGCGCGGCCCGTCCAGGGGCTCCGCCTCCCGCGCCGCCGCCCCCGCGGCCTGCGCGGCGGCCGACGCGGCCACCGCCACCGCGGCCAGCGGCACCCGCTTCTCCTCGGGGGCGGCCGGAGCGGCCGCGCCCCCGCCGGACCGCTGCCCGTCCTCGGAGCGCAGCACCCCCAGCATCTGCCGCAGCTCGGTGAGTGCCTGCCGCCCCATGTCGCCGACCAGCGCCGCGTTCTTCGACGCCTTCTCCGGGTCCTTCAGCGCCACCGCCTGGAGCGCCGCCGCGTGCACCACCATCAGGCTCACCCGGTGCGCCACCACATCGTGCATCTCGCGGGCGATCCGGGTGCGCTCCTCGTTGCGGGCCCACTCGGCCCGCTCCTCCGCGCGGTCCGCGAGCAGCGACAGCTCGCGCTCGAGCCCGTCGGCCCGCTCCCGCAGACTCTCCACCAGCCGCCGCCGCGCCCTGACGTACAGCCCGAGCAGCACCGGCGGGGCGGTCATCCCCAGCGCCATCGTCACCGAGACCAGCGGCACTACCCAGAGCCCCGGATCCCAGACGCCCTTCTCGATGTCCTGCTGGAAACGGATCATGGTGATGATGAGCGTCCCGGAGCCCGCCATCCCGGCGAGCACCGCTGTGATCCGCCGCGGCACCTCGGAGGCGGCCAGGGTGTAGAGGCCGACCACGCCGAGCAGCAGACCCATCTCGGCCGGGGTGACGGCGATCATTATCAGGACGACGGCGATCGGCCACCGGCGCCGCACCACCAGCGCCGAGCCGACGACGATCCCGAGCAGCACCCCGAGCACCGCGGGAATCCGGGCGTCATCGGCGAAAACGACACCCTCCGCGGCGCACTCCGCCGCCGACGCGATGGCGAGACCCACATCGAGCACCATGCTCCGCCGCCGCGACCACCACCACGGACCGGCGGGCGTACCCCGCGCGCTCGCTGCCTCGACTACCCCCGTAGCACTCATAGCGACCAGACTACGGCCGTGCCGCAATGGAATTCCCCGGGACACGGCGGGGTGAAGGACACTCGAACGGCGGACAGCGCCGCGCCCCGGAACGGGGCAACAACGCTGATCTATACCGTCGCATCGAGGGCTGGTGGTACGGCATAGTGGTGGGGGCCAAGTCGACCGCCTGACCAGGTGTCCGACTTGAGTGCTTTTCTATCCCCTGTGGTGTAATAGGCAACACTACCGGTTTTGGTCCGGTTGTTCCGGGTTCGAGTCCTGGCAGGGGAGCTCTTTCCTTCCGTCCCCACGGGTCCCGATCGCCCCGATCGGGACCCGCGCACGTTTCCGCCCCGAAACCTCTCGGTATCCTGCGGGTGTCCACCCCCGAAGCCGAAGGGCACACCCGTGAGCGCCAACCGCCCGGCAGCCGTCGTCGTCCTCGCCGCGGGTGAGGGCACCCGTATGAAGTCGGCGACCCCCAAGGTCCTGCACGCGATCTGCGGCCGATCCCTCGTCGGGCATGTCGTCGCCGCCTCTCGCGAGCTCTCGCCCGAGCATCTGGTGGTCGTCGTCGGCCACGCCCGTGAGCAGGTCACCGCGCATCTCGCCGAGATCGACGCGGAGGTGCGCACCGCCGTCCAGCACGAGCAGAACGGCACCGGCCACGCCGTCCGGATGGGCCTGGAGGAGCTGTCCGGCAGCGGAGTCGCCCTCGACGGCACCGTGATCGTCGTCTGCGGTGACACCCCGCTACTGACTGGCGCGACACTGGACCGGCTCGCCTCGGTGCACGCCACCGACGGCAACGCCGTGACCGTACTCACAGCCGAGGTGCCCGACTCCACCGGCTACGGCCGGATCGTGCGGGACCCGGCGAGCGGCGCCGTCACCGCGATCGTCGAGCACAAGGACGCCACCGACGCCCAGCGCGCGATCCGCGAGATCAACTCCGGCGTCTTCGCCTTCGACGCCCAGCTGCTCACCGACGCGCTCGGCAAGGTGCGCACCGACAACAGCCAGGGCGAGGAGTACCTCACCGATGTGCTCGGCATCCTGCGCGAGGCCGGTCACCGGGTGGGCGCCGCCGTGGCCGCCGACCACCGGGAGATCCTGGGCATCAACAACCGTGTCCAGCTGGCCGAGGCCCGCAGGCTGCTCAACGACCGGCTGCTGGAGCACGCCATGCTCAGCGGGGTGACCGTGGTCGACCCGGGGAGCACCTGGATCGACGCGACCGTCACCTTCGCACCGGACGCCCTGGTCCACCCCGGCACCCAGCTGCTGGGCACCACCCATCTCGCCGCGCACAGCGAGGTCGGCCCGAACTCCCGGCTCACCGACACCACCGTGGGCGAGGGCGCTGTCGCCTCGTTCACCGTCGCCGACAGCGCCGAGATCGGCGCGGGCGCCAGCGTGGGGCCGTACGCGTATCTGCGCCCCGGCACCCGGCTCGGCACCAAGGCCAAGGCCGGTACCTACGTGGAGATGAAGAACGCCACGATCGGCGAGGGCAGCAAGGTGCCGCATCTGTCCTATGTGGGCGACGCGACCATCGGCGACCACACCAACATCGGTGCCGCGAGCGTCTTCGTGAACTACGACGGCGTCAGCAAGCACCACACCACCATCGGCAGCCACTGCCGCACCGGAGCCGACAACATGCTTGTGGCTCCTGTCACGATCGGGGACGGCGCCTACACCGCCGCCGGCTCGGTCATCACCAAGGATGTGCCCCCCGGCTCGCTGGCCGTCGCCCGCGGACAGCAGCGGAATATCGAGGGCTGGGTGGCTCGCAAGCGCCCCGGAAGCGCCGCGGCGCGGGCCGCGGAGAGCGCTCACCAGGAGCACCAGAGCGACCAGTGACCCGTACACGGGTATGCCGGGCGGGGCGTACCGTGAGAAGCGCACCAAAGTGACATCCAAGGAGACTTGCTGTGACCGGGATCAAGACGACCGGCGAGAAGAAGCTGATGCTCTTCTCCGGCCGCGCCCACCCCGAGCTGGCCGAGGAGGTCGCCCACGAGCTGGGCGTCAGCTTGGTCCCGACCAAGGCATTCGACTTCGCCAACGGCGAGATCTACGTCCGTTTCCAGGAGTCCGCGCGGGGCGCCGACTGCTTCCTGATCCAGAGCCACACCGCTCCGATCAATAAGTGGATCATGGAGCAGCTCATCATGATCGACGCGCTGAAGCGGGCTTCCGCGCGTTCCATCACGGTGATCGTCCCCTTCTACGGCTATGCCCGCCAGGACAAGAAGCACCGCGGCCGCGAGCCCATCTCGGCCCGTCTGATCGCGGATCTGCTGAAGACCTCCGGCGCCGACCGCATCCTCACCGTCGATCTGCACACCGACCAGATCCAGGGCTTCTTCGACGGCCCGGTGGACCACCTCTTCGCGCTTCCGGTGCTCGCCGACTACGTGGGCGCCAAGGTGGACCGCACCAAGCTCACCGTGGTCTCCCCGGACGCCGGCCGGGTGCGGGTCGCCGACCGATGGTGCGACCGGCTGGGCGCCCCACTGGCGATCGTGCACAAGCGGCGCGACCCGGATGTGGCCAACCAGGTCACCGTCCACGAGGTCGTCGGTGATGTACGCGGCCGGGTCTGTGTCCTGGTCGACGACATGATCGACACCGGTGGCACCATCTGCGCCGCGGCCGAGGCACTGTTCGCCAACGGCGCCGAGGACGTGATCGTGACCGCCACCCACGGTGTGCTGTCCGGTCCGGCCGCCGACCGGCTGAAGAACTCGAAGGTCAGCGAGTTCGTCTTCACCAACACGCTGCCCACCCCGAACGAGGTCGAGCTCGACAAGGTCACCGTGCTGTCGATGGCGCCCACCATCGCCCGCGCGGTACAGGAGGTCTTCGAGGACGGCTCGGTGACCAGCCTCTTCGAGGAGCACGCCTGATGGGCTTAGGTACTGAGCGACCCGGCTGAGGCCACCCCGCCACGGGGTGGCCTCAGCCGTATCCGGCCATTGGTAGACTCATGGGGTTGCTCGGCGAGGGAGGCTGTGCTCGGCACAGCTGTCCGTTATCGACGCGCTCTTCGTAGCAGGTCTGTCGTGGGCCGGGTGACGCCCACATATCAGGACACGATCTACGAGGAGTGCCCCATGGCCGAGGTCAAGATCTCCGCTCAGCCCCGTACCGAGTTCGGCAAGGGTGCGGCCCGCCGCACCCGCGTCGCCGGCCGCGTCCCCGGTGTCATCTACGGCCACGGCGCCGAGCCGCTGCATGTGACCCTGCCGGGCCACGACCTGCTGATGGCGCTGAAGACCCCGAACGTGCTGATCCGCCTGGACATCGAGGGCGGCAAGAGCGAGCTGGTCATCCCCAAGGCCGTGCAGCGCCACCCCATCAAGATCGGCATCCTTGAGCACATCGACCTGCTGCTGGTGAAGAAGGGCGAGAAGGTCACCGTCGAGGTGCCGATCCTCACCGAGGGCGAGCTGGCCCCGGGCGGCAACCTGCTCGAGCACGTGCTGAACGCGCTGCCGGTCGAGACCGAGGCCACCCACATCCCCGAGGGTGTCACCATCTCCATCGAGGGCCTGGACGCGGGTGCCACCATCCACGCCAAGGACATCACGCTGCCGGCCGGGACCACCCTCGCCGTCGAGGACGACGCCCCGGTGCTGCACGTGGTCGCCGCCCAGGCCGAGGCTCCCGCCGAGGAGGCCGAGGAGACCGAGGGCGAAGAGGCGTAAGCTCCGGCTTCCTCCCTTCCTTTTCTCCGGCCGCCGTTCCGCCCTGCCGCCCCGTGTCCCGGTGCGGCGGGAGGGACGGCGGCCGTCCCTCCAGGAGACACAAGCATGACGACGGACGACACGAGCCCCTGGCTGGTGGTGGGTCTCGGCAACCCCGGGGGCGAGTACGCCGCCAACCGCCACAACGTCGGCTTCATGGTGGCCGATCTGCTGGCCGAGCGGATGGGCGCCCGGTTCAAGGCGCACAAGTCGCGGGCCCAGGTCGTCGAGGGGCGGATCGGCCCGCCCGGTCCGGGAAGCCGCCGGGTTGTCGTCGCCAAACCGATGTCGTTCATGAATCTCTCGGGCGGGCCGACCACCGCGCTGCGCGACTTCTACAAGGTGCCGGTGGGTCATGTCGTGGCGGTCCATGACGAATTGGACATCGACTACGGGGCGCTGCGCCTGAAGCTCGGCGGTGGTGACAATGGCCACAACGGGCTGAAGTCGATCACCAAATCGCTGGGCCCTGACTACTTCCGGGCGCGCTTCGGAATCGGCCGTCCGCCCGGCCGGATGGATGTCGCGGCGTTCGTCCTGAAGGACTTTTCCTCTGCTGAGCGCAGGGAGTTGGACTATTTCGTGGACCGCGCGGCCGATGCGGTGGAGACGCTGATCGTGGACGGTCTGGAGCGCGCGCAGTCCACGTACAACTCCTGACAAAGGGCCGTTCGCCCGTTTCTTCACCGAGGTTGACCCCGGGACCTGTCATGGCCAGGATCGCCGCCATGGCTTCCACCGGTGTGACCACTGTGACCGCCAAGCGCAGCCGCACCCGGCGTGCCCGCGAGAGCGCGTATGGGCTGCTGCTGATCGCGAAGAGCGCGGCGGCGGCGCTGATCGCGCTGTTCCTGCTGGTCGCCGGGGTGTGGTCGTCCTGGAGTGACGCCCGTCCGGCCATGCTCACCAAGGGCCTTGAGCAGGGCGTGATCACGGTCTCCGACTGTGGCGAGGACTGGTGCACCGGCCCCTTCGCGTCCGCCCGGGGCGGCGGTGAGAAGCACGGCCGGATCAAGATCGACAAGGCGGTCACCGACGGGTCGGGCGACGTGGTGGCGGTGGCGCTCAAACCGGGCACGAAGGAGGGCGTCCGCACCGGTCCGGCGGGGGTGCTGCACGCCTGGGTGCCGTTCGGTGGTTCGCTGCTGCTGGCCTCGCTGCTGGTGGCGGGCGGTATGCGGCTGCGGCGTACGGCATGGGTGATGGGGCTGCTGGGCGCGGCCCTGCTCGGCGCCTCGTACGCCGCGCTCACCTTCTGACGCGCGCGCCTGAACGGCACGAACAGCGGGCGGGGCCACCCTCATGAGGGTGGCCCCGCCCGCTGTGTGTGTATCAGGCGTCAGCCGGTGTTGCGCAGACCCGCCGCCACACCGTTGACGGTGAGCAGCAGGGCGCGGGCGAGCAGCGGATCGGCTTCCGCACCGCGCTCGCGGGCGGTGCGCTGCCGGTGCAGCAGCGACACCTGGAGGTAGGAGATCGGGTCGAGATAGGCGTCCCGGACATGGAAGGTCTGCTTCAGCACCGGGTTGGAGTCCAGGAGTTCGGTCCCGCCGGTGATCCGCAGCACCTCGCGCACGGTCAGCTCGTGCTCGGCCACGATGGTGTCGAAGACATGCTTCAGCTCGTCGGGCACCAGGGTGTCGACGTAGTGGCGGGCGATCCGCAGATCCGTCTTGGCGAGGGTCATCTCCACGTTGGACAGGAAGTTGCGGAAGAAGTGCCAGTGCTGGTGCATCTCGTCGAGGCCGCTGTCGAGTCCGGCGTCACGGGCGGCCTTGAGCCCGGAGCCCACCCCGAACCAGCCGGGCACGATCTGCCGGGACTGGGTCCAGCCGAACACCCACGGGATGGCGCGCAGTCCGTCCAGTCCCGCGCCCGAGTCGGGGCGGCGGGAGGGCCGGGAGCCCAGGTGGAGTTCGGCGAGCTGGTCCACGGGGGTGGAGGCGAAGAAGTAGGCGGGCAGATCGGGGTCCTCGACCAGCCTGCGGTACGCGGCGTGGGCGGCCTCGGAGACGGTGTCCATCGTCGCGTCCCAGCGGGTGAGCGCCTCGTCCGACTGCCGGGGGGCGGTGTGCAGGGCGGACGCCTGGAGCGTGGCCGCGACGGTGAGCTCCAGGTTCTCCCGGGCGAGGGAGGGGACGAGGTACTTGTCGGAGATGACCTCGCCCTGCTCGGTCACCTTGATCTCGCCCTCGAGGGTGCCCCAGGGCTGGGCGAGGATGGCGTCGTGGGTGGGGCCGCCGCCCCGGCCGACGGTGCCGCCGCGGCCGTGGAAGAGACGCAGCCGTACACCGTGCCGGTGGGCGACGTCACGCAGCAGCCGCTGGGCCCGGTGAATCTCCCATTGGGAGGTGGTGATGCCGCCGAACTTCGAGGAGTCGGAGTAGCCGAGCATGACCTCCTGGACATCGCCGCGGAGGGCGACCAGCCGCCGGTAGGAGGGGTCGGCGAGCATCTCGTCGAGCAGTGTGTCGGCGATCCTCAGCTCGTCGGTGGTCTCCAGGAGCGGCACGATGCCGATCTTGGCCCAGCCCGCGTGCAGATCGATCAGCCCGGCCTCACGGGCGAGGACGGCGGCGGCGAAGACATCGTCGGAGCCCTGGCACATGGAGATGATGTAGGACTCGACGATCTCCGGGCCGAACCGCTCGAAGGAATCCCGGATGGTGCGGAAGACGCCGAGGGTCTTGGCCCCGGCGGCGTCCAGCGGGGCCGGGGACGGGGCGAGCGGACGGCGTGAGCGCAGCTCCTTGGCCAGCAGCTTGCGCCGGTAGTCGCGCGGCATGTCGGCGTAGCGCCAGGACTCCTCGCCGAGCCGGTCGAAGAGCTGGCCGAGCGCGTGGTGGTGGGCGTCGGCGTGTTCCCGGACGTCCATGGTGGCGAGCTGGAGGCCGAAGGCGGCCAGCGTGCGGATGGCGCGCTCGAGCTGACCGTCGGCGATCAGCCGCCCCCGGTGGGCGCGCAGCGAGTCCTGGATGAGGTGGAGGTCGGCGAGCAGCTCGGCGGTGCCGAGGTAGTCGCGGCCGGGCTGGTGGGGAGTGTCGGAGGCGAGCCGCTCACGGGTGTTGATCAGCTTCTGCCGCATGCACGTGGCCTTGAGCCGGTAGGGCTCCTCGGCGTTGAGCCGCTTGTAGCGGGGGCTGATCTCCGGGAGGAGTTCCAGGTCGCGCTGGAGGGAGTCGAGCAGTTCCTCGGAGGCGTCGGAGTTGCGGATGGAGCTGGAGAGGGCGGCGCGCAGATCGTCGATGATCTCCAGCGCGTCGGTGATGCCGTGCTCGTGCTGGAGGATCAGCACCTCACGGGTGACCTCGGGGGTGACGTTGGGGTTGCCGTCGCGGTCGCCGCCGATCCAGGTGCCGAAGGTCAGGGGGCGGGTGGTGGCGGGCAGCTCCAGGCCGACGCGTTCGAGCTCGGCGCTGAGGTCCTCCAGAACGTCGCCGACGGCGTGGGCGTGCAGTTCGTCGAGGTAGTAGATGGCGTTGCGGGCCTCGTCGGCGGGCTCGGGGCGGGCCACCCGCAGCTCATCGGTCTGCCAGAGCAGGTCGATGTTCTCGGCGAGGCGCAGATCGGTGCGGCGCTCCTCGCCCCCGGCGGCGAGCGCGTCGAGAAGCTCGGCGATCCGGCGGAGCTTGTTGAGGACGGTGCGCCGGGCGGCCTCGGTGGGGTGCGCGGTGAACACCGGGCGTACGTTCAGCCGCTCGACGGTGTGCCGGACGTGCTCGGGGTCGGCGTCCTTGAGCTGATCGACGGTGCGGGCGAGGATTCCGCCCTCGGCGTCGCGGCGGGCGCGCAGCTCACGGCCGCGGTGCACCTGCTCGGTGACGTTCGCCAGATGGAAGTAGGTGGAGAACGCCCGTACCAGCTTGGCCGCGGTCTGGAGGTCGGTCGAGCCGAGCAGCTCCGCGGCGGCCTCTCCGTCACTGCGGGTGAGGGCGCGGACGCGCTCGACGAGGTCGAGAAGGTCGGGGCCCTCCTGGCGGACGAGGGTTTCGCCGAGCAGATCGCCCAGTCGGCGGATATCGGCGCGAAGAGCGGCATTGGTGTGGTCGGCACTGCTCACAGGTGCGGGCTCCTTGCAGCGAACGGGGTTCTCAAGCGGGGCAAAGCGCCTGCGCGGCGGGACCGCGGGCCATGGCCCCCATGCTTTCGGCCAGGTGCGGACCGCGCTGTCCGACGCACCCCAGGATATGCGGCGCACACCTGAGAGGGACCAGAGCCCTCTTGCCCCGCTTCGTGGCCCTGCCATACTTACGTCGCCGTAGGTTACGGATCCGTAGCCCAGCCCCCGAGCCCCACGAGGGATCCCATGACTGCAAGCCCCGACGTGGTCCACGACGCGCCGAAGGCCCAGGAAACGCCACTTCCCTCCGCCACGCTCGGCGGGGACAGCAAAGGTTCCATCGAACAGCTCACCCTGCTGCTGTTCATCACCGTCCCGTTCATCGCACTGCTCGCCGCCATTCCCCTGGCCTGGGGCTGGGGGGTGAGCTGGCTGGACCTGGGACTGATGGTGGCCATGTACTACATCGGCTGCCACGGCATCACCATCGGCTTCCACCGCTACTTCACCCATGGCTCGTTCAAGGCCAAGCGCCCGCTGCGGATCGCGCTGGCCATCGCCGGGTCGCTGGCGGTGGAGGGGCCGCTGGTGCGCTGGGTGGCCGACCACCGCAAGCACCACAAGTTCTCCGACGCCGAGGGTGACCCTCACTCTCCGTGGCGGTACGGCGAGACGGTCCCGGCCCTGCTGAAGGGGTTGTGGTGGGCACATATCGGCTGGATGTTCGATCAGGAGCAGACTCCGCAGTACAAGTACGCACCGGATCTGATCAAGGACAACACCGTTCGTGCGGTCTCCCGGCAGTTCGTCCTGTGGACCGTGGTCTCGCTGCTGCTGCCGCCGCTGATCGGCGGTCTGGTGACCTGGTCGTGGCAGGGCGCGGTGACCGCGTTCTTCTGGGGGTCGCTCGTCCGGGTGGCATTGCTGCACCATGTCACCTGGTCGATCAACTCGATCTGCCACGCGGTGGGCAAGCGCCCGTTCAAGTCGCGTGACCGCTCCGGCAATGTGTGGTGGCTCGCGGTGCTCTCGTGCGGTGAGTCGTGGCACAACCTGCACCACGCGGACCCGACCTGTGCCCGGCACGGGGTGATGAAGGGCCAGCTGGACTCCAGCGCCCGGATCATCCGCTGGTTCGAGAAGGCGGGCTGGGCGTATGACGTCCGGTGGCCCAACGAGGCCCGTATCGACTCCCGGCGTAAAGAGGAGTCCGTCGGAGCGGCATGATGGAGCCTGTGGCGACCGATAGTAATACCAGCGGCAACAGGGACCGGCCCGCCAGGGCCGCCCGGCACTCCGGCTCCGGGACTCGGCGTACCCGCCGGGTCCGGATGACCGGCAAGGAGCGCCGGGAGCAACTGCTGGACATCGGTCGCACACTCTTCGCCGAGCGGGGCTTCGAGGGCACATCGGTGGAGGAGATCGCGGCCAAGGCCGGGGTCTCCAAGCCGGTGGTCTACGAGCACTTCGGTGGCAAGGAGGGGCTGTACGCGGTCGTGGTGGACCGCGAGATGCGCCAGCTGCTGGACATGGTGACCGGAGCACTGACCGCGGGCCACCCCCGCGAGCTGCTGGAGCAGGCCGCGTTCGCGCTCCTCGACTACATCGAGGCGTACACCGACGGCTTCCGGATCCTGGTGCGCGACTCCCCCGTGGCTCAGTCGACGGGCACCTTCGCCTCGCTGATCAGCGATATCGCCACCCAGGTGGAGGACATCCTCGGGCTGGAGTTCAAGGCGCGCGGCTTCGACGCCAAGCTGGCCCCGCTGTACGCCCAGGCCCTGGTGGGCATGGTCGCGCTGACCGGCCAGTGGTGGCTGGACGTCCGCAAGCCGAAGAAGGCCGAGGTGGCGGCCCATCTGGTGAATCTGGCCTGGCACGGTCTCGACGGTCTGGAGCCCAAGCCCCGGCTGATAGGCCACCGCAAGAACTGACCTGAGACCCTTCGGCCGGACCCCCGTTCCGGCCGAAGGGTCAGTCGTTGGGCTCCACGGCGGTCACTTCTCCCTCTTACGGGCGACCACGAAGATGCGGCGGAAGGGGAAGGGCGTGCCGTACGGCCGCGGCGGGTACGCCTCGCGCAGCCGCTCGCGGTACTCCGCGATGAACTCCTCGCGCGCCCGCGGGTCGTCCGCCAGCGCGGTGAGCACGGGGCGCAGTCCGGTGCCCTTGACCCAGTCCAGGACGGGGTCGGTGCCGGTGAGGGTCTGGATGTAGGTGGTCTCCCAGCTGTCGACCTCGCAGCCGAGCCCGGCCAGCCGGTCCAGATAGCCGACCGGGTCCAGAACCGCGTCGCGGTGGCGCAGCACTTCGCCGAGCCGGTCGCGCCAGCGGGGCGATTCGCACAGCTCGCGCATCAGGGTGTGGCTGGGCGCGGTGAAGTTGCCGGGAATCTGGAAGGCGAGGGAGCCGCCGGGGCGCAGGGCGGCCAGCCAGGTCGGGAAGGCGTCGGCGTGGCCGGGCACCCACTGGAGCGCGGCGTTGGAGACGATCAGGTCGTAGGTCTCGTCGGGGGCCCAGCTCAGGATGTCGGCGGAGCGGAAGTCCAGATGGCCGCCGCCGGTGGTGGGACCGGCCAGCGGACGGGCGGCGTCCAGCATCTCTGCGGAGTTGTCCAGGCCGGTGACCTCGGCGTCGGGCCAGCGGTCGAGGAGCAGCACGGTGACATTGCCGGGGCCGCAGCCGAGGTCGGCGATCCGGGGCGGACGGCCGGAGCCGGCGGCGGGCAGCCGGGGGACCCGGGCCAGCAGGTCGAGGAAGGGCCGGGTGCGGTAGCCGGAGTGCCGCAGATACTGCTGGGGGTCCCAGTTGGGTGCGGTGGTCATGGTCGTCAAGCCCCCTGCGGGTACGGTCGGGTCGGGACGTTGTGATCGCGCTTCCGGGCGCCCTCACCGTGCTCCAGATTATCTCTTGATGTCAAGAGACTTCATGTCGACAGACCTACTACACTGATCGCCATGGAGGACGAGGTCGATCGGCTGGTCGCGGCGTGGCGGCGGGAGCGCCCCGACCTCGATGTGAAACCGCTCGAAGTGCTCAGCCGGGTCAGCCGGCTCGCCCGCCATCTGGACCGGGCACGGCGGATCGCCTTCGCCGAGCATCAGTTGGAGCCCTGGGAGTTCGACGTCCTGACCTCGCTGCGCCGAGCCGGGGACCCCTATCAGCTCTCCCCCGGCCAGCTGCTCACCCAGACCCTGGTGACCTCGGGCACCATGACCAACCGGATCGACCGGCTCGCCAAAAAGGGCCTGGTGCAGCGGGAGCCCGACCCCAGCGACCGGCGCGGAGTGCTCGTCCGGCTCACCGCCGAGGGACGGGACCGCGCGGACCAGGCACTCGCCGGGCTGCTGGACCAGGAGCACGCCATCCTCGCCGAGCTCTCGCAGACCCAGCGCGCGGAACTGGCGGCGCTGCTACGCCAGCTGACCGCCCCTTTCGACAATTTCCCCGGCTAGGTCGGCCGGACCGACCCCGGCCCGCCGGGCCAGCGCCACCGCCGCCAGAGTGGAGTGCACCCCCAGCTTGCCCAGCACATTCTGCATATGGGTGCGGACGGTGTGCGGGGAGAGGAAGAGCCGCTCGGCGACCGCCTTGCGGCCGAGCCCGGCCACCATGCAGCGCAGCACCTCGCGCTCACGCGGGGTCAGCGACTCCACCAGGCGCTCGCTCTCGGTGCGGTGCTTGCGCGCGGCCGTCAACTCCCGCAGAACACCGGTGAGCAGAGCGGGCGGCAGATGGGTCTCGTCCCGCAGCACCCCCCGGATCACCGCGAGCAGCCGGACCAGCGAGCAGTCCTTGGCGACCCAGCCACATGCCCCGGCCTGGAGCGCGGCGGCCGCCCGGCGCGGGTCGTCCCGCTCGGCGAGCACCACGGTGCGCACCCCCGGCTGGGCGGTGCGGACCCCGCCGACCAGGGAAATCCCGTCCGCCGCCCGGCCGTTGACCGGACGCGCAGGCCCGCCCTGGCCCGGTGGCCGCGCCCCGCCGTACGCCGTGTCGGGCTGCGCGGGCAGCGGCACGGGCACACTGTCGCCGACCGCGGTGCCCAGATCGGCGTCGACCAGAAGGACATCAAAACGGCGCCCCTCCGCGGCGCCCCGCTCCAGACAGCGCAGCGCCGCCGGACCGCTCCCCGCCGCCGCCACGTCCACGTCCTGCTCCGCCGCGAGGGCGGCGGCCAGCGACTCGGCGAAGATGCGATGGTCGTCGACCACGAGAACCCGAATACGTGCCACGGACACCCCCCACATCGCCGGATACTTCCCGGACTGCACCGAGCATCAGTGCGGGTACGGCGCCCGGCACGGGGTCATCGCAATCCGCGCGGCCGCCGCCACGCCGTCATCACTACCCCACCCCGGGCGTCGTACCTGTACTGTCTCGCCCCCTGATGAAGCACCGGCCCCCACCGGTGCTGTGCTCAGCGTAAGGCCGGGACCCACGATCCGGGGCCGTTTCGCGAAACTGTCCGTCCTCACTCGTTTACTGTGAGTTTTGTGTTCGGTCTTGTGGAGTACGTCGGCGCAGAACGGCGAAATCTGATCGAGGAGTGGCCGAGGGCATCGGGCTGGGGCCCCTGTGGAGACGGGCCCTACAGGCGCCGTGCCCCCGCGCTCGGCATGGCGGTGAAGATCCGCGGCTCCGCGTATCCGGCCCCGGCGAACGCCTCCATGACCGCTTTGCCCACGGTCTCCGCGGCTACCTCCTCGACGAGGACGATCGCCGAACCGCCGAAGCCGCCGCCGGTCATCCGCGCCCCCAGCGCACCCGCCTCGTTCGCGGACGTCACGACGAGGTCCAGCTCGGCACAGGAGATCTCGAAGTCGTCGCGGCAGGAGGCGTGCCCGTCGGTCAGCACCGGCCCGATGGCGCGGACGTCCCCCGCGTCGAGCCGTGCGACGACCTCCTCCACCCGGCGGTTCTCGGTCACCACATGGCGGACCCGCCGCAGCACACTGTCGCCCTGGCCCGCCCCGGCGAGCCGGGCGAGCGCCGCGTCCAGGTCCTCGATCCGCACATCGCGCAGCGCCCGCACCCCGAGCTCCCGCGCGGCCGCCTCGCACGCGGCGCGCCGGGCGGCGTAGGCGCCGTCACCCAGCTCATGGGTGACCCGGGTGTCCACCACCAGCAGCCGCAGCCCCTCCGCCGCCAGGTCGAACGGCACCTGGCGGCGCGTCAGATCCCGGGCGTCGAGGAAGAGCGCATGGCCCTGGGTGCAGCAGGCGGACGCGGTCTGGTCCATGATCCCGCAGGGGACGCCCACGAAGTCGTTCTCCGCGCGCTGGCACAGCCGGGCGATCTCCCCCGGCTCAAGGCCCAGCTCGTACAGGTCGTTCAGCGCCAGCGCGGTGACGACCTCCAGCGCGGCGGACGAGGAGAGCCCGGCGCCGGTGGGCACGGTGGAGGTGAAGTACAGATCCGCCCCCGCCGGGCCGTCGTCGGAGTCCGGAAGCAGCCCGGCCCCGGTCAGCGCCCAGACCACACCCGCCGGATAGGCCGCCCAGCCGCCGCGGTCCCCGCCCGCCCCGCTGGTCACGGCCGGTGCCAGGTCGGCGACGCGCAGTTCGACGGTGCCGCCCGGCGCGTCCCCGGAGTGCACCCGCAGCACACCGTCACGGCGCGGGGCGGCGGCGGCCAGGCAGGTGTGGGGCAGCGCGAGCGGCATGACGAAGCCGTCGTTGTAATCGGTGTGTTCACCGATCAGATTGACCCGCCCCGGCGCCGCCCACACCCCGGCGGGATCGGTTCCGTAGACCTCGCGGAACCGGTCCGCCGCCTGCCACGCCCTGTCACTGTCGGTCACTCGCTCTCCCTCCGCTGTGCGAACTCCCATGCGTCCGCCACGATTCCGGCCAGGTCGGTACGGCTCGGGCGCCAGCCCAGACGCTCCTTGGCGCGCTCGGCAGAGGCCACCAGGACCGCCGGGTCGCCGCCGCGACGGGGCGCCACGGTCTCGGGGACGGGGTGGCCGGTGACCCGGCGCACGGTCTCGATGACCTCACGGACGGAGAAGCCGTTGCCGTTGCCGAGGTTGCAGATCAGATGCTCACCGGAGGCCGCGGCGTCCAGCGCCAGCAGATGGGCCTCGGCCAGGTCGGCGACATGGATGTAGTCACGTACACACGTGCCGTCGGGGGTCGGGTAGTCATCGCCGAAGACGGAGATCGTCTCGCGGCGGCCCTGGGCGACCTGGAGCACCAGCGGGATCAGATGGGTCTCGGGGTCATGACGCTCGCCGTACACCCCGTAGGCACCCGCGACATTGAAGTACCGCAGCGAGACGGCGGCCAGGCCATGGGCCGCGCACTCGCCACTGATCATGTGGTCGACGGCCAGCTTGCTGGCGCCGTAGGGGTTGGTGGGCGCGGTGACCGCGTCCTCGGTGATCGGCACCTCGTCGGGCTCACCGTAGGTGGCGGCGGTGGAGGAGAAGACGAGGGCGCGCACCCCCGCGTCACGCATCGCGGCGAGCAGTTCGGTGGTGCCGCCGACATTGTTCGCCCAGTACTTCTCGGGGCGGACGACGGACTCGCCGACCTGCGAGGAGGCGGCGAAGTGCAGCACCGCGTCGAAGGAGGAGTCGAGCCACTTGGCCGCGTCCTGGATACGGCCCTCGATGAACTCCGCCCCCAAGGGGACGCCCTCGCGGTGCCCGGTGGAAAGATCGTCCAGGACGGTCACCTGGTGGCCGGCCTCCAGCAGATGCGCCGCGACCACGCTGCCGACATAGCCCGCACCGCCGGTGACCAGGTACTTCTTCTGCTGCGCATTGCTCACTTGCTCGCTACCTCTCGCAGTCGCTCGGCCGCGGCCTCCGGCGGCACATCATTGATGAACACATTCATGCCGGATTCGGAACCCGCGAGAAACTTCAGCTTGCCGGAAGTGCGGCGAATGGTGAAAAGCTCGAGGTGCAGAGCGAAATCCCGCCGGTCCGCCGCGCTGAACGGCGCCTGGTGCCAGGCGGCGATGTACGGCGTGGGCGGCTCATCCTCCCCGAAGATCCGGTCGAAGCGCTGCAAGAGTTCCAGATACACCTGTGGAAACTCTTTGTGTGCGGCGTCGTCCAGCTCGGTGAGGTCCGGGACCCGCTGCTTCGGGTAGAGGTGCACCTCGTACGGCCAGTGGGCGGCATAGGGGACGAAGGCGGTCCAGTGCTCGCCGTCCAGCACCAGCCGCTCTCCGTGGGCCAGCTCCTCGGCCAGCACATCGTCGAACAGATTCCGACCGGTCCGCTCACGGTGAGCGGCGACGGAATCCAGCATCCGCCGAGTACGCGGGGTCACAAAGGGATACCCGTAGATCTGACCGTGCGGATGGCCGAGGGTGACGCCGATCTCCCTGCCGCGGTTCTCGAAGCAGAAGACCTGCTCGACGGAGGGGAGTTGGGCCAGCTCGGCGGTGCGGTCGGCCCAGACGTCGAGCACCAGGGCGGCGCGCTCGACGGACAGATCGGCGAAGGAGGCGTCGTGGTCCGAGGTGAAGCAGACCACTTCGCACCGGCCGGACTCCCCCGCCAGCGACGGGAAGCGGTTCTCGAAGACCACCACGTCGTAGTCGGGTGCGGGGATCTCGCTCCGCCGCCCGCCCCGGGAGGGGCACAGCGGGCACTCGTCGGCGGGCGGATGGTAGGTGCGCCCCTGCCGGTGCGAGGCGATGGCCACGTCCTCGTCGAGCAGCGGGTCGTGGCGGATCTCGGAACGGGTGCCGATGGGGTCCAGCGGCCGCAGGTCGACGGCGTCGCGCACCGCGTCACCGTGCGCGTCGTAGTAGATGAGCTCGCGTCCGTCCGCGAGCAGCGTCGCCGTCTTCTTCACTCCGCCGGCTCCTCACCTTGCCATGGCACTCAACACAACTCAACATAATGAACCACAAGCGCACAGAGACGTCAATGGAGAGTGGAGGTGCTCGGACAAAGCTGGAGAATTCGGATACCTTCACCGCACGTTTGTGGTGCATTCCGTTCACGCAATGAAGCGAGAAGAAGCGAGTCACCCATGCACTATCTGGCCGAGGGACTACGGCTCCCCACCAACGCACTCGACTACACGATCCTCATCCTCTACTTCGCGGTGGTCCTCGGCGTCGGGTTCGCTGCCAGACGGAGCGTGAAGACCAGCCTCGACTTCTTCCTCTCCGGGCGGTCGCTGCCCGCCTGGGTCACCGGACTCGCCTTCGTCGCCGCCAACCTCGGCGCCCTGGAGATCCTGGGCATGGCGGCCAACGGCGCGCAGTACGGCGTCTACACCGTGCACTGGTACTGGGTCGGCGCCATCCCGGCCATGGTCTTCCTCGGCCTGGTGATGATGCCCTTCTACTACGGATCGAAGGTGCGGTCCGTCCCCGAGTTCCTGCTGCACCGCTACGGGCAGTCCTCGCATCTGCTCAGCTCGGTGATCTTCTCCATCGCGTCCGTGCTGATCGCGGGAGTCAACCTGTACGCGATGGCGATCGTGGTGGAGGCCCTGCTGGGCTGGCCGCAGTGGGTGGCCGTCGTCGTCGCGGGCCTCTTCGTGCTGGCCTACATCACCCTGGGCGGTCTCTCCTCGGCGATCTACAACGAGGTGCTCCAGTTCTTCGTCATCCTCGCCGCCCTCATCCCGCTGACCGTCGTCGGCCTCAAGCGGGTCGGCGGCTGGGGCGGGCTGAAGGACTCCCTCGAGAGCTCCCACGGCGCCGACTTCACCTCGGCCTGGGGCGGCACCGGCATCGGCTCCGCCAATCCGCTGGGCGCCAACTGGCTGACCATCGTGCTGGGTCTGGGCTTCTGTCTGAGCTTCGGCTACTGGACGACCAACTTCGCCGAGGTGCAGCGCGCCCTGTCGGCCAAGAACCTCTCGGCCGCCCAGCGCACCCCGCTGATCGCCGCGTTCCCCAAGATGTTCATCCCGCTGATCGTGGTGGTCCCCGGGCTGATCGCCCTGGTCATCGAACCCGGCATCGGAAGTGAGAAGAGCGGGTTGCAGTACAACGACGCGATCCCGCTGCTCATGCGCGATCTGCTGCCCAACGGGGTGCTGGGCCTGGCGGTGACCGGTCTGCTGGCCGCCTTCATGGCGGGCATGGCGGCCAATGTCTCGGCGTTCAACACGGTGTTCACCAACGACATCTGGGGCGCCTACATCCGCAAGGGCCGCCCCGACGAGTACTACCTGCTGACCGGACGGGTGGTCACCGCCTTCGGGGTGCTGTTCGGCATGGGGACGGCGTTCATCGCCTCCTCGTTCAGCAACATCATGAACTACCTCCAGACCCTGTTCTCCTTCTTCAACGTGCCGCTGTTCTGCGTCTTCATCATCGGCATGTTCTGGAAGCGGGCCACCGCCGCCGCCGGGTTCTGGGGGCTGCTCAGCGGCACCGTGGCCGCGATGATCAACTACTTCTGGTTCTACAAGCAGGGTGTCATCTCGATCCCCAGCGATCAGGGGGCCAACTTCGTCTCCGCCATCGTGGCGTTCGTCGTCGGCGGTGTGGTGATGGGCGGGGTCTCGCTGTTCACCACGCCCAAGCCGGTGGAGTCGCTGGCCGGGCTGGTCTACGGCACCACCTCGCCCGGGGTGGCCGAACCCCCGGCCGCGGGCGACGAGGCCTGGTACCGCAAGCCCGCCCTGCTGGGCTGGGGCGCGATCGTCCTCGCGGCCCTGTGCTACGTCCCGTTCTCCCTGTGACGCCGGCCGGAAAGGAGTTCGTGCCATGAGCGACGAGTACGAGTATCAGCACCAGGTCGAGGAACTGGAGCAGAAGTCGGCGACCGCGGCCCGGCTGTTCGACGTCCGGCGGATCATCGGCGGTCTGTTCGTGATCTACGGGATCATCGTGACGATCGCCGGGTTCACCGCCTCGGACGCGGATCTGAAGAAGGCCCAGAACATCAACATCAACCTGTGGACCGGGCTGTCGATGCTGGTCGTGGGGCTGCTGTTTCTGCTCTGGATGTGGCTGCGGCCCGCGGTCGCCCCGGAGCCCGCTCCCGAGTCGCCGCCGGGTCCGGCCCGGCCCGGGGACGAAGCGGCCTGACGGGCCCCAGGCCCTGTCCGGTGGATCTTTGAGGAGCAGCCCACGGCGTCTGGTGAGGGGGCGCCTCCCAGCGGTAGCTGGGGCGGATCGCAGGAGGATCGCCCTCGTACTGGGCGGCGTACTCGGGCGCCTTTCGACAACGCGGCCGGGGGCACCTCCCAGCGTTAGCCGGGGGCGCGGTGCCAGGCGTCGCGGGCCCGATGAGATCCACCGGACAGGGCCTAGACGGGCGGCGACGCCCGGTGCGCCGCCGCCCGCTCCAGCAGTCCCGTACGCGCCGCCAGCGCGGCCGCCTCCAGCCGCGATCCGACGCCCAGCTTCATCAGCACCCGCTGCACATGGGTGCGGGCGGTACTGGGCGCGATCCCCATCCCGGCCGCGATCAGCCGGGTGTCCTCGCCCTCCGCGACCCGCACCAGCACCTCCACCTCGCGCGGGGTGAGCATCCGCAGCAGCCGTGCGCCCTCGTCGTCGGGCTGGGCCGCGGGGTTCAGCAACTCCGCGAACGCCCCTTGCAACAGCTGCGGGGCCACCGCCGCCTCTCCGGCCCGCGCCTTCATCATGGCGCGCTCCACGCCCTCGATCCGCTCGTCGTGGCGCACATAGCCGGACGCCCCGGCCGCGAACGCGGACGCTATGCCGCGCGGGCTCGGCACCGGGCCGAGCACCACCACCGCGACCTGCGGCCGCTCCTTCTTGATCCGCACCACCGGATCGAACACCCCCGGCTCGGCCGGTGTCGCCGTGCCCAGCAGACACACCTCCGGTGCCCGGCTCACCACCAGCTCGGCCGCCCCCGCGCTCGGCGCGGCCGCGGCGAGCACCCGGTGCCCGCGCAGCTTCAACGCCGAGGCGAGCGCCTCCGCGAGCAGACGGTGATCGTCGACCACCATGAGTCGCACGCCCATGAGCTCCCCCCATTCGCCCAGGGGGAAGCTACACGCTTGTTCGACGTCGCGCGCCCCCTACCGGGAAGAAGCCCCCCGGAATGCCGAAATCCCGGCCATTCGTGCCTACTTGACATCCGATCGGCGTCCGAATCCGATCGATGCGAGCGGTTCATGCGCCGGGGCGCCTAAGCCGGGGCGTACGACGGCGGCCCCGCCCGTACGGTGGGTACGGGCGGGGCCGCCGGAGGTGTGCCGGAGCGCGGGTCAGCTCGCGCCGAAGGTCACGCTCAGGGGGCCGTTGTCATAGCTCGCGGGCTTCCTGGCGTAGGTATCGGAGATGTGGAGCCGCTCACCGTCGAAGAGGTACTCCGCGGAGTCGACGCTGAAGTCCGACTCCGTCTCGGCGGACTCGGTGGGGTTCTGGAGCAGCTTGTCCTTCTCGTACGACTTGGGGTCGATCCGCCAGACCGCGCCGCCCTGGGAGTAGCCGCCGTCCTGGTACGCGATCACATAGCCGTCCTTGTCGGTGCCGAGCGGCGTCATGGCGGCCTTGTCGACACCGTCGCTCTTCCCGATCGCCTTGCCGGTCTTCATGCTGAAGGCGACGACCTCGTTGCGGGGGCCATCGGAACTGAAGCTGCGGGCCTCCGACGGCATGAAGAGGGTGTCCGTCGCCTTGCTGATGGCGATCTTCCGGCAGCCCTCGACATTGCTGGAGTCGCACTCGGGGTCGTACTTGCCGTTGTCCGTGCTGATCTTGCCACGGACCTGGCCGGCCTTGCCGCTGTCGTCGATCGCCAGGAAGTCGGAGACCGAGTTGCCGGTGTCGTCCCCCGCGTCCAGACCGATCACCAGCGGGTCGGTGGAGACGACATGCACATACTCGATACCGGGGGAGACCTTGTACGTCGACTTCACCGCGCCCGTCTTCGGGTTCAGCGACTGGACCTCGACCCGCTCGTTGTTGTAGTCACCGCACTTGCGCACGGCGACCAGCTTCTCGCCGCCGCCGTACCCGGTGTCCTCGCACTCGTCGCTCTCGGAGGGCTTCCACAGCTGCTTGCCGTCGAGGGACCAGGCCACCCCGCCGTCGTAGCCGCCGGCGGCCACGGTGCCGCCGCCGATGGTCACCTCTTCGAAGTCCATCTTGTTGTAGTCGCCCTCGACGCTCTTGTGCCAGCGCAACTTGCCCTGCTTGAGGTCGAGCAGTCCGACCTGGTTGCAGTCGCCTCCGTACTTGTCCTTCTTGGAGGGCTTGGCGTCCTGGTAGACCACCGCGGTCAGGCCGTCCTCGGTGACGTGGTCCGAGGGCCAGCACACCGCACCGCTCAGCGGTATCTCCCACTTCGGCTTGCCGCCGTCCAGCGGGTAGCCGACGACCTTGAAGGCACCGACCTTCACAAAGGTGTCGTCCGTGACCCAACTGCCCTTGACCGTGACCTGGTCCTTGACCGTGGGCATCGGGACCTTGTTGAGCAGCTTGGCGTCGACCGTCTTCGGCGCGGGCTTCTTCTCGAACCCGCCCGAGGAGCCGCCGTCACTGCCGCTCGAGCTGCCCTGGCTGCTCTTCTTGTCGTCGTCCTTGGCCTGGTTGTCGCCCTTGTCCTTGGTGGCGAACCAGATGCCGCCGCCGATGACCAGCGCGACCGCGACCACGGCCGCCACGATGATCATCAGGCGCTGCTTGGACTGGTTGGAGCCGCCACCGCCGGGGCCCGGCACCGGCGCACCGGGGTACTGGCCCTGAGGCGGGTAGCCGTACTGCTGTTGGCCGGGCGGGAACGGCTGTTGACCCGGCGGGAACGGCTGCTGGCCGGACTGGAACGGCGAGGCCATGCCCACCTGGGTCGGCTGGGCGTGCACCGACTGCCCCTGGCCCGGGTAGCCATAACCACCGGCGCCCTGCGGAGGCGTCTGCGGCGCGGCCGACGGAGCCACCGGCGGAGGCGGAGGCGGGCCCTGCGGCGGCTGTCCCGGTGCCTGCGGCGCGCCATGGCCCTGCTGGGGCGCGGCGGGCGGCTGCTGCGGATAGCCGTAACCGGGGTTCTGCGGCGCTCCAAAGCCGCCCTGCGGCGGCTGGTTGGGCGGCGGAGGCGGCTGTGACATGCGGAATCCTTCTTACGCGGGACCCAGGGTCCGACCGGCCTCCCCCGCGATCCCGGAGGTCAAAACCCTCCGGGAAGGAGCGAATCGGATATGAGACCCGCCAGTGAACGGCAGGCAGGCGGGAGTTCTTTGTATCACCCGCCGCCGACATCACCCTGGCCGGTCTCCACGTCATAGAACAGCTGAGACCGGCCCGTGACGGGACCGTTGCGGGACGCGCGTCGCGCCGTCCGTCAGACGTCCTCGGCCAGCTCCAGCCAGCGGGTTTCCAGCTCCTCGCGCTCCCCCGTCAGCTCCCTTAGCTGGGCGTCGAGTTCGGCCACCTTCGTGAAGTCTGTGGCGTTCTGGGCGATGTCATCGTGCAGGGCGGACTCCTGCTCGCTGATGCGGTCCAGACGCCGTTCGATCCGTTGCAGCTCCTTCTTGGCGGCACGCTGCTCGGCGGCGGACGGACGGCCGCCCGCGGGCTGTTCGGCCGCCTTCTGCCGGGCGGTCGCGGCCGGGGCAGCGGCGGCCACGACGCGCTGCCGCCGCTCCAGGTACTCGTCCACACCGCGCGGCAGCATCCGCAGGGCGGCATCGCCCAGCAGCGCCAGCACCCGGTCGGTGGTGCGCTCGATGAAGTAGCGGTCGTGGCTGATGACCACCAGCGATCCGGGCCAGCCGTCGAGCAGGTCCTCCAGCTGGGTCAGGGTCTCGATGTCCAGGTCGTTGGTGGGCTCGTCGAGGAAGAGCACATTGGGCTCGTCCATCAGCAGCCGCAGGATCTGGAGACGGCGCCGCTCGCCACCGGACAGATCACCGACCGGAGTCCACTGCTTCTCCTTGGTGAAGCCGAACTTCTCGCACAGCTGGGAGGCGGTCATCTCCCGGCCCTTGCCGAGGTCCACCCGCTGCCGCACCTGCTCGACGGCCTCCAGGACCCGCCAGTTGGGGTCGAGTTCGGCCACTTCCTGGGAGAGGTAGGCCAGTTTGACGGTTTTGCCGACCGCGATCCGGCCCGCCTCGGGCTGGGTCTCCCCCTCGGTACGGGCCGCCTCGGCCAGGGCGCGCAGCAGCGAGGTCTTGCCCGCGCCGTTCACACCCACCAGGCCGATCCGGTCGCCCGGCCCCAACTGCCAGGTCAGATGGCGCAGCAGCACCTTGGGCCCGGCGGTGACGGTCACGTCCTCCAGGTCGAAGACGGTCTTGCCGAGGCGGGAGTTGGCGAACTTCATCAGCTCGGCGCTGTCGCGCGGCGGCGGTACATCGGCGATCAGCGCGTTGGCCGCCTCGATCCGGAAGCGCGGCTTGCTGGTGCGGGCCGGGGCGCCACGGCGCAGCCAGGCCAGCTCCTTGCGCATCAGGTTCTGCCGCTTGGCCTCCTCGGTGGCGGCGATGCGCTCCCGTTCGGCACGGGCGAAGACGTAGTCGCTGTAGCCGCCCTCGTACTCGTGGACCGCACCGCGCTGGACGTCCCACATCCGGGTGCAGACCTGGTCGAGGAACCAGCGGTCGTGGGTGACGACCACCAACGCCGAGCGGCGGGCCCGCAGATGACCGGCCAGCCAGGAGATCCCCTCGACGTCGAGGTGGTTGGTGGGCTCGTCCAGGACGATCATGCCCTGTTCGGCGATGAGGAGTTTGGCCAGCGCGATCCGGCGGCGCTCACCGCCGGAGAGCGGGCCGATGACGGTGTCCAGGCCCTGCGGGAAGGCGGGCAGGTCCAGCCCGCCGAACAGCCCGGTGAGCACATCCCGGATCCGGGCGTCGCCCGCCCACTCGTGGTCGGCGAGATCGCCGATCACCTCATGGCGGACGGTGGCCGCGGGGTCGAGCGAGTCGTGCTGGGTGAGCACACCGAGCCGCAGGTCCCCGGCGTGGGTGACCCGTCCGGTGTCGGCGGGCTCCAGTTTGGCGAGGATCCGGATGAGAGTGGTCTTGCCGTCGCCGTTGCGGCCGACGACGCCGATCCGGTCGCCCTCGTTGACTCCGAGGGAGATGCCGTCGAGCAGTGCACGGGTGCCGTACACCTTGCCGACGGCTTCGACGTTGACCAGGTTGGTGGCCATCACACTCCTGTACGCGGATCGATCGACGTCCCAGGGTAGTCGCCGCGGGCGACCGCCCGCTCAGTCGGCCCGTACCGTCGCACCGGGCGCCGGACCGGACGCCGTCCGCACCGCGCGGCAGGTGCCGGAGGCGGCCAGCCCGGCGGCCACGGCTTCCGCGGCTTCGGTGTCCTTGGCGAGGAAGGCGCAGGTCGGGCCGGAGCCGGAGACGAGGGAGGCCAGCGCTCCGGCGTCCGCTCCGGCGCGCAGGGTCTCGGCGAGCGAGGGGCGCAGGGACAGCGCCGCGGGCTGGAGATCGTTGGTGACCGCGGCGGCGAGCGCGGCCGGGTCCCCGGTGCGCAGGGCCTCCAGGAGGGCCGGGGAGGGCTCGGGGTCGGGGATGTCCTCGACGGTGGCGCCGGTACCGGATGCCTCGCGGAGCCGGTCGCACTCACGGTAGACGGCGGGGGTGGACAGTCCGCCGTCGGCGACCGCGAACACCCAGTGGAAGGCGGCGCCGGTCTCCAGGGGGTCGAGCAGCTCACCGCGGCCCCGGCCCAGCGCGGCACCGCCGACCAGGCTGAACGGGACGTCGCTGCCCAGCTCGGCGCAGATCGCCAGCAGCTCTTCGCGGGAGGCGCCGGTGCCCCACAGCGCGTCACAGGCGAGCAGCGCCCCGGCCGCGTCCGCGCTGCCGCCCGCCATGCCCCCGGCGACCGGGATGTCCTTGGCGATGTGGAGGTGGACGGCCGGGTCGACACCGTGCCGCTCGGCGAGGGCGAGCGCGGCTCGGGCGGCGAGGTTGGTGCGGTCCCGCGGCACCTGGTCGGCGTCGGCCCCGGAGACGGTGATCCGCAGGGAGTCCGCGGGGGTGGCGGTGACCTCGTCGTAGAGGCCCACGGCCAGGAAGACGTTGGCCAGGTCGTGGAAGCCGTCGGGGCGCAGGCCGCCGACCGCGAGCTGGACGTTGACCTTCGCGGGGACGCGGGCGGTCACGGGGCGGGTCACGGGTGCGGGTTCCTCTCTTTTTGGGGCTCGGTTCGCCTCCGGGGCACACAAGCCACTGTCGGCAGGACAAGGAACCGCACAGCGACGGGTGCCGCTGACTCGGCGGCGGGTGAGGCCATTGTCGCGCCGGCGACGGGCGGGACCCTAACCGGAGGCGGGCCCGTGCTCGGCGATGGCGGCGAAGTCCTCGACGGTGAGCGCCTCTCCCCGGGCCTGGGGCGATATCCCGGCCGCCGTCAGGGCCGCCTCGGCCGCGGCGGCCGAACCGGCCCAGCCCGCGAGCGCCGCCCGCAGCGTCTTGCGGCGCTGGGCGAAGGCCGCGTCCACGACCGCGAACACCTCTTCCCGGGACGCGGTGGTCCGGAGCGGTTCCGGGCGGCGCTCCAGGGAGACCAGCCCCGAGTCGACGTTGGGCGCGGGCCAGAACACATTGCGCCCGATGGCGCCCGCGCGCTTGACCCGCGCGTACCAGGCGGCCTTCACCGAAGGGACGCCGTAGACCTTGGAGCCCGGCGCCGCGGCGAGCCGGTCGGCGACCTCGGACTGCACCATGACGAGTGTCCGCTCGATGCTCGGGAACCGGGCGAGCATATGGAGCAGCACCGGGACCGCGACGTTGTACGGGAGGTTGGCGACCAGCGCGGTGGGGGCGGGCCCGGGGAGTTCGGTGACCCGCAGCGCGTCCTGGTGCACCAGCGTGAAACGGTCGGCGCGGCCGGGCAGCCGGGCTTCGACGGTGGCGGGCAGGGCGGCGGCCAGCACATCGTCGATCTCCACCGCGGTGACCCGGTCGGCGGCCTCCAGCAGGGCCAGGGTCAGCGAGCCGAGCCCCGGGCCGATCTCGACGACCACGTCATCGGGCCGTACGCCGGCGGTGCGCACGATCCGCCGGACCGTGTTGGCGTCGATGACGAAGTTCTGGCCGCGCTGCTTGGTAGGGCGCACGCCGAGCCGGGCCGCGAGTTCGCGGATGTCGGCGGGGCCGAGCAGGACGTCGGGGTCGGTGGAGCTCACCGGGGAAGTTTAGGCTGAATTTCTTGTGGCTCGGTTCACCTCCGGGGCCGGAGCACTCCGTGACGACGGGGTGCCCGGCCCGGGGCCTCACTGGTGCAGTCTGCTGCCGCAGTTCGGCCAGGGGCTCGCGCCGCGCTGCACATACAGCTTCTTCGCCCGGTAGGTCTGCTCGGAGGCGGGCGCGTCCTGGGGGTTGCCGGTGCCGCCGACGGACCGCCAGGTCTGCTGGTCCATCTGGTAGAGCCCGCCGTAGCGGCCGCTGCTGTCGACCGCGTTGGCCCGGCCGCCGGACTCGCAGTGCGCCATCGCCCGCCAGTTGAGCCCGTCGGAGCCGCCGCCGGGCGACGACGCGGGGGGCGGCGGGGTCTTGGTGCCGACCCGGACGATCTTGGACACCGGCGCCTTGACGACCTCGGAACCCAGCTTGTGCGGCCGCTGGCGGACGCCGTTGACGCTGCGCACCCGATAGGTGGTGCGCAGGGAGCCCGGCTCGCCCTGGCGCGCCACGACCTCGGCGCCCCTGGCCAGGGTGGGGTCGTTGCGCCGGACGGTGTTGTAGGGCAGGGGGGTGTCGTGTGACTCCTTGCCACCGGTGATCCGCATCACCGTCACCGTCTGGCCGTCGCGCGGGAAGCTGCCCGGGGGCACGGAGGTGGTGTCCTTGCCGTGCAGGGTGAGCCCGGCGGCCTTGAGCGCCTCGCCGACGGTCGCGACGTTGGTGCGGACGGTGTGCTCGCGCCCGTCGGCCATGAAGGTGACGGTGCGCTCGGTGCGGACGTCCAGGGAGAGGCCGCGCCGGGAGATACCGGCGGAGCGCGAGGCGGAGAGGAAGGCGCCCTCGGCGCGCACCCCCAGCTGGCGCAGCGCGCCGTCGACGGTGCCCTCGGTGGTCCACACCTGGCGGCGCCGGCCGTCGAGGGTGAGGGTGACCGGGCGGCCGTAGCGGACGGCCACCTCGTCGCCGCTGGCGAGGCTGTCGCCGGGGGCGGGGGCCACGATGTCGTGGCGGCCGACCCGCACCTTCTCCTCGGCCAGCAGCTCGCCGACATCGTCGGCGTAGGTGTGCAGGGTGCGCTGCTCACCGTCGACGGTGAGCTGCACCGCCTTGTCATGGGCTACGAAGGCCGAGGTGCCTCCGGCGAGTGCGGCGACCACCAGCGCCTGCGGCAGCAGCCGCCGCATCGGGTCGGACCGGTCGGCGACGCGTCGGCGCCGGGCGGCTCGGCGCGCGGCGGCGCGGCCGCCCGGGACGGGGTGGCTGTCCTGCGTTTGGCTCACGACAACACTCCACAACGTCCGGGGATGGGGCGTTGGATCCGGGACTGTAGCGGGTGATCGTGACCCTCCCAAGCCAACTGGTCACGCTGTGTCGTGGTGTCGCGAGGGTTCCGGGAGCGGTCAGTAACCGAAGGCGCGGGACGTATTGGCTGCTACGGCGGCTGCGAGCGTGTCCTCGGAGACACCCTTGACCTCGGCCATGGCGCGCAGGGTGATCGGAATCAAATACGGAGCGTTAGGCCGTCCGCGGTACGGGGCGGGGGTCAGAAAGGGTGCGTCCGTCTCGACGAGGACCCGGTCGAGCGGGGCGACGGCGAGGGCGTCCCGCAGCGGCTGGGCGTTCTTGAACGTCACATTCCCGGCGAAGGACAGGTAATAGCCGCGTTCGGCGCACACCTCGGCCATGGCGGCGTCGCCGGAGAAGCAGTGGAAGACGACGGTCTCGGGCGTACCCTCCTCCGCCAGGATCCGCAACACGTCGTCGTGGGCGTCCCGGTCGTGGATGACCAGCGCCTTGCCGTGCGCCTTGGCGATGCCGATGTGGCGGCGGAAGGAGCGCTCCTGCGCGGCCATGCCCTCGGGACCGGTGCGGAAGTAGTCCAGGCCGGTCTCGCCGATGCCGCGCACCTGGTCCAGCGCGGCCAGCGCGTCTATCTCGGCGAGCGCGGCGTCCAGCGCCGCCTCGCCGCCGGGCTCCCGCGCGCCCTGCCGGGACCAGCCGTCGGGGTCGCCCAGCACGATCCGGGGCGCCTCGTTGGGGTGCAGGGCGACGGTGGCCCAGACGCTCTCGTGGGCGGCGGCGGTCTCGGCCGCCCACCGGGACCCGGCGATGTCACAGCCCACCTGGACGACGGTGGTCACTCCGACGGAGGCGGCCTTCGCGAGGGCCTCCTCGACCGTGCCGCTCTGCATGTCCAAGTGGGTGTGGGAGTCGGCAACCGGCACCCGCAGCGGTTCGGGAAGCGGTGGCGGAGCGTTCTTTTCCTTTTGTGCTCCGTTCGCCTTCTCGCTACCGCCGGGGGCCGGTCCTGTTTTCTCCATGACCGCGATTCTATGAATGCCGGTGAATGCGCGGTGAATCGCGTCCGGCCGCTCAGTTGTCCGGTAACGGGCTCATAAGCGCCGGGCGGTCCGGATCAGGGGCGGTGGTGCTGAAAGGGGTGCAGCAGACCCGACAGGTGCCAGTGGTGCTTACGGCGCCTGGTGTCGTCCTCCTCGTCCCCCGACGGCGCCGCGGACGCCCCGGACACCGCCGACGCCCCGGACACCGCAGACGCTCCCGAGGCGGCACGGCGGCCGCGCCGCGCGCCCTCCAGGGCCGAGGAGACCTGTCCCGAGCGCATGATGCGCACCAGGTGCGCACCGCAGTTGACGCAGTCGGGGCTCGTGAGCGGGGATCGGACGGGCTCCCCGTCGGTGAAGTACACCACAAAGGCCCGACCCTCGCCGTCCACGTGGTGCTCGATGTCGTACGACCGCTCCCAGCCGTGTCCACACTTCATACAGGCGAAGGCATAGGCCTCGTGGGCCACTTCGCCGACCACGGGGCCGATGGGGAGGCGGGCTGTCGGCTGAACACCGTTCGAGGTTCCCGCTATGTCGCTCATGGCAGCTCCTCCTGTCGCGCGGGACAAGGGTTCCGGGCTGGGACCCCGTCCGCGCCGTCCACACCAGTGGACGCCTTTCCGCGCGATACCGCAGTAGCTGTTCCCCGACCTTGAGGCAGTTTTGGCGAGGGGCTTTACCAAACGGTCCGGCCGCTAACCCGGCCTTTGCTTTCCGCTACTCCCCTTTACCTGTGCGTGGCGTGTTTCCGGTCGCGTTCTTCGCCGCCACGACGGCGTCGAAGACCTGGCGCTTGGGCACACCCGCCGCCTGGGCGACCGCGGCAATGGCCTCCTTGCGGCGCTCCCCCGCCTCCTCGCGCACCGCGACCCGGCGGGCCAGCTCCGCGGGGTCGGCGTCCTCCGGCCCGGGTTCGGCGGCTCCCTCGACCACCACGGTGATCTCACCCCGTACGCCCTCGGCGGCCCAGGCGGCCAGCTCCTTGAGCGGGCCGCGCCGGACCTCCTCGTAGGTCTTGGTCAGCTCCCGGCAGACCGCGGCGCGCCGGTCCGCGCCGAACACCTCGGCCATGGCCGCCAAGGTGTCGTCCAGCCGGTGCGGGGCCTCGAAGTACACCAGCGTGCGGCGCTCGGCCGCGACCTCCCGCAGCCGTCCCAGCCGCTCCCCCGCCTTGCGCGGCAGGAAGCCCTCGAAGCAGAAGCGGTCCACCGGCAGCCCGGAGACCGCGAGCGCGGTCAGCACCGCGGACGGGCCGGGCACCGCGGTGACCGTGATGCCGCGCTCCACGGCGGCGGCGACCAGCCGGTAGCCGGGGTCGGAGACCGAGGGCATCCCGGCGTCGGTGACCAGCAGCACCCGGGCGCCGCCCGCCAGCGCCTCGACCAGCTCGGGGGTTCGGGCCGACTCATTGCCCTCGAAGTAGGACACCACCCGGCCGCCCGGCTGGACGTCCAGGGCCTGGGTGAGGCGGCGCAGCCGCCGGGTGTCCTCGGCGGCCACCACATCGGCGGCGGCGAGCTCGGCAGCCAGCCGCGGCGGCGCGTCCGCGGTGTCGCCGATGGGGGTCCCTGCCAGTACCAGCGTTCCAGTCACGCCCACCATCCTCGCAGCCGCGCCGCACCGCCGTGACGGGGACGATTGCCCGGCCCGCCGCGACAGGGCACCACAGCCACCGGCCGCTTCCCTACGATGGCCCGGTGAGCAGTGACACCGCGACCCACGCCCAGCCGGGCCAAGCCGCCGGCCAGCATCCGCCGGCCTGGCAGCGCCGGCTGCGCCGCTTCGGCTACGCCGGCCGACCCCGGTCCGACGTACGCGAGCGGCTGGTCCCGCCGTATCCACAGCCGGGCACCCGGCTGTGGGAGACGCTCGGCGCGACCCCCACCGCGGCGGCCGGAATCGCCCGCTGGACGGGGTGGGCCGGACCGCTGCTCGTCGCGCTGTGCGCCGGGCTGGTCCGCTTCTGGCGGCTGGGCAGCCCGGACAACGTCATATTCGACGAGACGTACTACGCCAAGGACGCCTGGTCGATCTGGGAGTTCGGCTACGAGGGCACCTGGCCGAAGAACGCCAACGACCAGATCCTCGGCTCACCGCAGCACATCCCGCTCAGTGACGCCGCCGCCTATGTGGTCCATCCGCCGGTCGGCAAGTGGGTCATCGGCATCGGCGAGCAGATCTTCGGGCTGGATCCGTACGGCTGGCGGTTCATGGTCGCGCTGCTCGGCACGCTGTCGGTGCTGATGCTGTGCCGGATCGGGCGGCGGCTGTTCCGCTCGACGTTCCTCGGCTGCCTTGCGGGCGCGCTGCTCGCGGTGGACGGGCTGCACTTCGTGATGAGCCGCACCGCACTGCTCGACCTGGTGCTGATGTTCTTCGTGCTGGCCGCCTTCGGCTGTCTGCTGATCGACCGGGACCATGCGCGGACCCGGCTCGCCGCGGCGCTGCCGGTCGGCGAGGACGGCACCGCGCGGCCGGATCCGGCGGTCGCCCGGAGTCTGAAGCTGGGCCCGCGGCCCTGGCGGATCGCGGCCGGGGTGCTGCTGGGCCTGGCCATCGGCACCAAGTGGAACGGGCTCTACGTCCTGGCGGCCTTCGGTCTGATGACCGTCCTGTGGGATGTGGGCGCACGCCGTCTCGCGGGCGCCGACAGCCCCTACCGGGCGGTGCTCCGGCGCGATCTGGGATGGGCCTTCCTGTCGCTGGTGCCTGTGGCGGTGGTCACCTACATCGCGTCCTGGTCCGGCTGGTTCGCGGCCACCGGCTCGTACAGCAAGCGCACCGGGTGGCGGGAGAGCGGTTACTTCCGGCACTGGGCCGAGACCGACGGCGGCTACAGCACCAGCGGGCCGTTCTCCTGGCTGCTCAACCCGCTGCGCAGCCTGTGGCACTACGAGACCGAGGTCTACCAGTTCCATGTGGACCTGCACTCGCCGCACATCTACCAGTCCAACCCCTGGAGCTGGCTGGTCCAGTCCCGCCCGGTCTCCTACTTCTGGGAGTCACCCAAACCCGGCGAGTCGGGCTGTCCCGCCGACACCACCGAGAAGTGCGCCCGCGAGGTGCTGGCCCTCGGCACCCCGCTGCTGTGGTGGGCCGCCTGCTTCGCGCTGCTGTACCTGCTCTTCCGCTGGGCGCTGCGGCGCGACTGGCGGGCGGGCGCGATCCTGTGCGGGGTGGCCGCGGGCTATCTGCCGTGGTTCCTCTACCAGGACCGCACGATCTTCTCGTTCTACGCCGTGATCTTCGTGCCGTTCCTGTGTCTGGCGGTGGCGATGATGATCGGCGCGCTGCTGGGGCCGCCGGGGGCCTCGGAGACCCGGCGGGTGGTGGGCGCCGTCGGCTCCGGAGCGCTGGTCCTGCTCATCATCTGGAACTTCATCTACTTCTACCCGCTCTACACCGGGCAGATGATGCCGGTCGACGCCTGGCAGGCCCGGATGTGGCTGGACACCTGGATCTGAGCCCGGGGCCGGGTGCCGGGCCGTCCGGCGGTGGCGCCGGGCGGTCCGGAGGATGCCGGTAGAGTGCCCTGCACCGCGGCCCCCATCGGATCTGGTGGGGGGATTCGAGGACTGTGGGGGTTCTGTAATGCGGAGTGGCGCGAGAGCCGCGATTGCCGGTGCGCTGTTCGCCGCCATGATCGGTACGGCCGGTTGCGGCGGAGGCCAGGACGACGCGTCGGACGGCGCGAACGCCGGGGGCGACGACAAGTCGTCCCTGAAGAGCGCGAAGACCGGGCCGCCCAGCGCGGCCGAGGTGCGGACCACCGCCAAGGAGTTCCTGGCGGCCTGGTCGTCCGGGTCGGCGGCGAAGGCCGCGGCGCTCACCGACGACACCAAGACGGCCACCACAGCACTCACCGGATACCGGACGAAGGCGCATATCGGCAAGGTGGCGCTGAAGCCGGGGCAGCCGAGCGGCCGGACCGTGCCGTTCTCGGTGAGCGCGCAGATCTCCTACAGCGGCCGCCAGGTCCCCTGGACGTATGAATCCTCGCTGACGGTGACGCGCGACACCCACTCGGGCAAGGCCGTCGTCGACTGGAAGCCGTCGGTGGTCCATCCCAAGCTGCACACCGGCGACACCCTGAAGACGGGTGAGTCCGAGGCCCCGCCGATCAAGGCCGTGGACCGCGACGGCGGGGAGCTGACCGCCGCCGGCCACCCGACGCTGAAGACCGTGCTGGAAGGGCTGCGCGAGCGCTACGGCAAGAAGGCGGGCGGCACGGCGGGCGTGGAGACCTGGATCGCGCGTGCCAAGGGCTCCAAGTCCCCCGACGAGACGCTGAAGGTGCTGTCCAAGGGCACCCCCGGCACCCTGCGCACCACCATCGACCCCACGCTCCAGCGCACCGCCGAGCAGGCGGTGAGCAAGCGCTCCAAGGCGTCGGTGGTCGCCGTCAAGCCCAGCACCGGGGAGATCCTCGCGGTGGCCAACTCCCCCGCGGACGGCTTCAACGCGGCCCTCCAGGGCTCCTACGCGCCCGGGTCCACGATGAAGGTCATCACCTCGGCCACCCTCCTCGACAAGGGCCTGGCCGGGTACGGCAAGCAGCACCCGTGCCCCAAGTACTTCTCCTACGGCGGCTGGAAGTTCCAGAACGACGACAAGTTCGAGATCAAGCACGGCACTTTCGAGCAGAGCTTCGCCCGCTCCTGCAACACCGCCTTCATCAGCCAGGCCCCGAAGCTGAAGGACGACGACCTCACCAAGGAGGCCCGGGACGTCTTCGGTATCGGCCTCAACTGGCAGACGGGCGCGCCCTCCTTCGACGGCGCGGTGCCGGTGCAGTCCGGGGCCTCCAAGGCCGCCTCGCTGATCGGCCAGGGCGGGGTGCGGATGAACCCGCTCAACATGGCGTCGGTCTCGGCCACCGCCTCCACCGGTGTCTTCCGCCAGCCGTATCTGGTCTCACCGTCGGTGGACGACCGGAGCCTGGCCAAGGCTACCCGCACCATGAAGTCGAGCACCCAGGATCAGCTGCGCAAGCTGATGCATCTGACCGCCACCTCCGGCACCGCCGCCGAGGCGATGTCCGGGATGAGCGGTGACTTCGGCGCCAAGACCGGCTCGGCGGAGGTCGACGGCCAGAAGAAGCCCAACGGCTGGTTCACCGCGTACCGCGGCGACCTGGCCGCGGCCGGTGTGGTCCCCGGCGGTGGCCACGGCGGTGACACCGCGGGCCCGATCGTGGCCTCGCTGCTGCGGGCGGGCTGACGACGGGACCGGCAGACGGCTGAGCCGGGCGGGCACGGGAACTCCGTGCCCGCCCGGCTCTTTTGACGCCTACGAGGGCGCGACCGCCTGGCCGGTCAGGAGAGCGCGTGGCCCGTGGTGCTGTCCACATGGGCCGGGACCTCGCCCTCGTGGCGGTCCCCGGTCGTCCGCGTCCCGGAGGGCTCGACCATGAGGATCGAGGCTCCGGGCGAGGACGGCTTGTGCTCGGTGCCCCGGGGGACGACGAAGGTGTCGCCACGGCGCAGGACGACGGTGGTCTCGGTGCCGTCGGCGTTCCTCAGGGCGATGTCGAACCGGCCGTCGAGGACCAGGAAGAACTCGTCCGTGTCGTCGTGGGCGTGCCAGACGTGCTCGCCCCGGGTGTGGGCGATCCGGATGTCGTAGTCGTTCATCCGGGCCACGATGCGCGGGCTGTAGACGTCGTCGAAGGAGGCCAGCGCCTCGGTGAGGTTGACGGGTGCGATGTCCATGCCCCGATCCTCGGCGGGCGGTCCGGGCGCCGTCTTGAACGCCGGTGCGCCCCCGGCTGATCTCAGCTGCTCGCGGCCGACAGTTCGCCCAGCAGCCGCCAGGTGCGCCGCCGCTCCTCGTCGGTGCCCACACCGGTCTGGGAGACGATCAGTTCGGTGGCGCCCGCCTCGGTGTAGCGGCGGAGCTCCGCGGCCACGGTCTCCTCGTCGCCGATCGCCATGAGGTCCCCGGCCCGTTCGATGCCCGCGCGGTCCAGGACCTCGCGGTAGGACGGGATCCCCTCGTAGAACGCGAACTGTTCGCGGGCCCGCCGCCGTACGCCCTCGGGGTCCGCGGTGACCAGCGCGGGCACCATGGCGGCCACCCGCGGCGCGGGCCGCCCGGCCGCCCGCGCGGCGGCGCCGATCGTGGGCACCACGTACTCGGCCAGCGCCTTCGGCGCGGCGAGGAACGGCACGGTGCCGTCGGCCAGTTCGCCGGTGGCGCGCAGCGCCTGCGGGCCCATCGCGGCGACCAGCACCGGGGGCACCCCGGCGCCCGCCACCGTGGCCGGGCCGAAGACGGTACGGGCGCGCAGCGTCTCACCCTCGAAGTCGGCCGCGCCCTCGCGCAGCAGACCGCCGAGCACCGTGAGGTATTCGCGCAGATGCCGGATGGGCCGGTCGAAGCGGACTCCGAAGCTCTCCTCCACGAAGGTCTTGCTGGACAGTCCCAGACCGAGCTGGAACCGCCCGGCGGAGGCCGCCTGGGCGGTGCGCGCCTGCGCGGCGAGGGTGATCGGATGCCGGGGGTAGATCGGCACCACGCTGGTGCCGGTCCGGATCCCGGGTACGGCCTGACCGGCGAGCGCGGCCAGCGTCAGCGCGTCGACGTCCTGGCGTTGTGCGAACCACACCGTGCCGATCCCGGCCGCGGCGGCCTCCTGAATCTGGTCGATCAGCTCGGTCACCAGATTGCCGGTGTGGTCGTCACCGGCGGGCAGAGCGATACCCACAGACATCCGCGCGTCTCCTCTTCAAGGCGTTGTGACGTTCATGACGTTGTGGTGCGCGGGGAGGGGGACAACCCGCCCCCGGGCTCCTGACATCGGCAACAGGGCGGGCCCGAACGTCATTCCGGTACCGGGGAAATGCCCTCGCGTGGCTCATCCGCGCCCCGATAGCGTCGGGCCATGACCCTTCCGGATACCGCAGCTCATGGACGGTTCGCCGACGCCCCGCGCGCATTCGGCCCGGCGGCGGAGGTGACCGTCCGGCGCACGGACGCGGGTGTGCGCGAGCGCACCGCGTGACCCCGCTCGTCGCGGCCGCGGTGCTGATCGCGGCCATCACCCACGCCAGTTGGAACGCCATCGCCCACGGCATCAGGGACCAGCTGCTCGCCTTCACCCTGGTGGGCGGCGGCGGGGCGGTGTGCGGGCTGGCGTTGGCCGCCTTCACCCCGGTGCCGGACGCCGCCGCCTGGCCGTATCTGCTGGCCTCCGCGGTGGTGCACGTCATCTACTACCTGCTGCTGATGCGCTCGTTCCACCTCGGCGACTTCGGCCAGATGTATCCCATCGCCCGCGGCACCGCCCCGCTGGTGGTGACCGTGCTGGCCGCGGTCTTCGTCGGTGAGACGCCGGACGGCTGGCAGGCGGCGGGCATCGCGCTGGCCTCCGCGGGGCTGCTGGGCGTGGCGCTGTGGGGGATCCGGGGCGGCCGCCGTCAGCCCTCCGGTGCCGACGGTGACAACGGCGAGGGCGGCGAGAAGGGCGCGGCGAACGGTGGACGGCCCTGGCTGGCGCTCACCGCGGCCGTCGCCACCGGGCTGTCCATCGCCACGTACACCGTCGTGGACGGCCTCGGGGTGCGCGCCTCCGGCAGCTCGATGGGCTATATCGCCTGGCTGATGATCCTGGAGGGCTTCGCGATCCCGGTGTACGCCCTTGCCGTACGCCGCCGTGCGCTCATCGGTCAGCTGCGCCCGGTCGCGCTGCGCGGGCTGCTCGGCGGGGTGCTGTCGGTCTTCGCGTACGGCCTGGTGCTGTGGGCGCAGACACGGGCGCCGCTCGCCCCGATCGCGGCGCTGCGCGAGTCGTCGATCATCGTGGGCGCGGCGATCGGCGCGCTCTTCTTCAAGGAACGGTTCGGCGCCCCGAGGATCGCGGCGGCCGGTCTGATGGTGGCGGGTATCGGCCTGATGCTGCACGCCGGTTGACGCCTCCGACGCCTCGACTCGGTCCCCGTGCGACCAGAGGTAGTTCACGCCGTACCCCGCGCCCGCCCTCCGGGCCGCGCGCTACGCGCCCTGGGCGGCCAGGGCCGCCCGCACCGCGCGCACCAGCGCCTGCGCACGCGGGTCCGCGGTGACCCCGCGCTGCATCCCGTTGGTGACGTAGCCGAAGCCGATCCGGGCCTCGGGGTCGGCGAAGGCCAGGGAGCCGCCGCGGCCCGGGTGGCCGAAGGAACCGGGCCCCAGCAGCGGGGACGCCGGTCCGTGCAGCATGTAGCCGAGCCCGAACCGGGTGCCCACCACCAGCACCCGGTCCGGCCCCGCGGACTCCTCGGTACGGGCCAGGGTCAGGGTCGCCGGGGCGAAGAGCCGTCCGCCCGCGCGGGCGGTACGGGCCGAGGGCAGCGGGCCGATCAGCGCCGCGTAGAAGCGGGCCAGCGCGTCGGCGGTGGCCACCCCGCCCGAGGCGGGCAACTCGGCGGCGAGATACGCCGGGTCGTTCTCGTCCGGCAGCGGGGTGATCGCGGCGAACGCCCGCCGGGTCAGCGACTCCGGGTCCTGGTACGCCTCGGTGACCGACCGCTTGGGCCGCAGCCGCAGCCCCGGGGTGGCGGGGCCCGCGGGCGCCTCCACCGACGCGATCCGGCCGACGCGTCCGCGCCGCTCCTCGGGCAGCCCGAGCCACAGGTCGAGGCCGAGCGGGCGGCTGATCTCCTCGGCGATCCAGCGTCCGATGGTCCGCCCGGTCACCCTCCGCACCAGCTCGCTCATCAGCCAGCTGTAGGTCTGTGCGTGGTAGCCGTGGTCCGTGCCGGGCTCCCACACGGGCCGCTGGGCGGCGACGGCCCGCGGCCCGGATATGCCGTCCAGTGCCTCGTACGGAGTCAGCGGGGTGTCGAGCACCGGCACCCCGGTCCGGTGGCCCAGCAGATGCCGTACCAGCACCCGCTCCTTGCCGTTCGCCTTGAACTCCGGCCAGTAGGTGCCCACTCGGCCGTCCAGGTCGAGCTGGCCGCGCTGGTGGAGCAGCAGCGGCACCGCGGCGGCGACGCCCTTGGTGACGGACCGGACGACCTGCGCGGTGTCCCACGCCCACGGCTCACCGGTCTCGTCGGCCGCGTCGTCCGCATCGTCCGCGTGTTTGGCACCACCCCACAGGTCGACGACCTTCTCGCCCTCCCGGTAGAGGACAACGGCCGCGCCGCGCTCACCGCGCCGGGCGAAGTTCTCCGCGAAAGCGTCCCGGACCGGTTCGAAACCGTCGGCCACCGTGCCCTGGACGTCCACCACTGATCCGACTCCTGCCCTGCCGACCCGACTGCGTACTCCGGGTCTACCGCTGTGACCCCTTATGGTGCAACGGGCCCCGGCGACGACCCGGACCGGGCCCCTCCGCGCACGGTTCCCTCACCGCGGCGGGACCGTCACCGACCTCGGGTCGAAGCCGAACGGCAGCTCCAGCCGGTGGGCGCGCATCAGTTCCTCGTCGCACAGCAGCTCCTGGGTGGAGCCATCGGCCGTGATCACCCCGCCGGAGAGCACCACGGAGCGCGGGCACAGCTCCAGCGCGTACGGCAGATCGTGGGTGACCATCAGCACCGTGACGTCCAGCGAGCGCAGGATGTCGGCCAGTTCGCGGCGCGAGGCCGGGTCGAGGTTGGACGACGGCTCGTCCAGGACCAGGATCTCCGGCTCCATCGCGAGCACCGTCGCGACGGCCACCCGCCGCCGCTGCCCGAAGGAGAGATGGTGCGGCGGCCGGTCGGCGAAGTCCGCCATGCCGACCCGCTCCAGCGCGGTGCGCACCCGCTCCTCCAGCTCCGCGCCGCGCAGTCCGGCCGCGGCTGGGCCGAAGGCCACGTCCTCGCGGACGGTCGGCATGAACAACTGGTCGTCGGGGTCCTGGAAGACGATGCCCACCCGGCGGCGGATCTCGGGCAGATTCCGCTTGGCCACCGGCAGTCCGGCGACCGTCACCGTTCCGGCGCCCGCGTCGAGGATGCCGTTGAGATGCAGTACGAGGGTGGTCTTGCCCGCCCCGTTGGGCCCGAGCAGGGCCACCCGCTCACCACGGGCGACGGTCAGATCGACACCGAAGAGGGCCTGATGGCCGTCGGGGTAGGCGTAGGCGAGGCCGGACACCTGGAGCGAGGGCGGCACATCCGGCTCCGTGGCCGGTGTCCGGGGCGTCTCGGCGACGGTCATATGAGCATCCATCCGGTCAGGCAGACCGCCAGCGCGGTCAGCGGGAGGGCGGCGGCGTACGTCCACTGGGTCCGGGACGCCGTCACATCGTCGATCACTGGCATGGTGCCCGTATAGCCGCGGCTGACCATCGCCAGATGGACCCGCTCACCCCGCTCGTAGGAGCGGATGAACAGCGCCCCGGCCGACTTCGCGAGCACCCCCCAGTGCTGGACGCCCCGCGCCTCGAAACCGCGCGAGCGGCGGGCGATCCGCATCCGGCGCATCTCGTCGGTGATCACGTCCCCGTAGCGGATCATGAACGAGGCGATCTGCACCATCAGCGGGGGCATCCGCAGCCGTTGGAGCCCGAGCAGCAGGGAGCGCAGCTCGGTGGTGGACGCCAGCAGCACCGAGGCCGCGACGCCGAGGGTGCCCTTGGCCAGGATGTTCCAGGCGCTCCACAGCCCGGACTGGCTGAGCGAAAGACCCAGCACCTGGACCCGCTCGCCCTCCGCGACGAACGGCATCAGCAGGGCGAAGGCCACGAACGGGATCTCGATGAGCAGCCGCCGCAGCAGAAAGCCCGCCGGGATCCGCGCCACCGCGGCCACCCCCGCCAGCAGCAGCGCGTACGCCCCGAAGGCCCAGACCGCCTCGCGCGGGGTGGAGACGACCACCACGACGAAGCAGAACACCGCCGCGATCTTGCAGTGCGGAGGCAGGGCGTGCACGGGAGAGCGGCCCTCCCGGTAGAGCTGGTGGGCGTGGCCGGCACCCATCGTCAGACCGTCTCGGCGGGCTCGGCCGATGCCCGGCGCCTGCGCACCACCACGAAGACCCCGGTGCCCACGGCGAGCGTGGCCCCGACCCCGATGACCCCGGCGAGTCCGCCGGAGAGCCGGGCGTCGGTGATGTCCTTGACGCCGTAGTCGGCGAGCGGGGAGTCCTGGGTGGCGTGGTCCTCGGTCTTCTCGTCGATGCCCTTGTCGTGGGCGACCTTCTCCAGCCCGTCGGGGCTTGCGGAGGCGTAGAAGCTGACCACACCGGCGCAGAGCAGGGCCGCGGCGAGACCGGCCAGCCAGACCCGCCGCACGGAGCGGCGCGGGGTGACGGCGGCCGGGGCGGGGGCGGTGTCCGCCGGGGCCGGAGCGGCCTCGGGCTCTTCGGCCGTCCGCACGGCGGCGGGTGCGCCGGGGGCGGCCACCGGGCCGGTGTTGCGCAGCTCCAGGGGGCGTGCGGTCAGTCCGCGGGCGCCGTGGACCAGGTCCGGGCGGACGGCCATCACCGCGCCGACGGTGAGCGCGGTGATCATCGCCTCGCCGATGCCAATCAGCACATGCACCCCGACCATGGCCGTGAAGACCTTGCCGATGGCGATGTCGGTGGTGCCGCCCAGCGCGTAGAGCGCGGTGAAGGCGGCGGCGGCGGCCGGTACGGAGACCAGCGCCGCGACGAAGGAGGCGACGGTGACCGTGCGGCGGCGGCCCGGGGCCAGCTTCAGCACCCCGCGGAAGATCGCGTACGCCACGACGGTGGTGACCACCGCCATGTCCGTGATGTTGACGCCGAGCGCGGTGAGTCCGCCGTCCGCGAAGAGCACCCCCTGCATCAGCAGCACCACGGAGACACACAGCACACCCGTGTAGGGGCCGACGAGTATCGCCGCCAGCGCCCCGCCCAGCAGATGGCCGCTGGTCCCGGCGGCCACCGGGAAGTTGAGCATCTGCACGGCGAAGATGAACGCGGCGACCAGTCCGGCCAGCGGGGCGGTGCGCTCCCCGCCGCCCTCACCGGCCCCGCCCGCCGTGTCCAGCAGCTCCCTGCGGGCACCGCGGAGACTGACCGCGACGGCGGCGGCCGCGACCACACCGGTCGCCGCCGACACCGGGGCGTTGATGAATCCGTCGGGGACATGCATCCGGGGCTCCGCTCCTGAGCTGCGCGTTTCGGCTCGATGGTAGCGCCTGCCTGCAAAGGGTTCGCAAGAGCGGAGTCATCGCAAAAAACGCCGACGGCGGCCTTCCGCTGGTGGGAAGGCCGCCGAGGGCACAGTTGACGTCCCGTGGACGTCCGCAGGTCAGACGCGCGTCAGCTCCGCGTCCTTCTCCGTTGCCGAGGGGCCGGTGCCGAGCTCCTTCTGGAGTCCCTCACCCTCCACGTCCACGTTCGGCAGCACCTTGTCCAGCCAGCGCGGCAGCCACCACGCGGACTTGCCGAGCAGGGCCAGCACCGCCGGGACGATGGCCATCCGGACGATGAACGCGTCGAAGAAGACCGCGATGGCGAGACCGAAGCCGATCATCTTCACCATCGAGTCGTCTCCACCGATGAACCCGGCGAAGACGCTCATCATGATGACCGCGGCGGCGGTGACCACCCGGGCACCGTGCCGGAAGCCGGTGACGATGGCCTGGCCGGGACGCTCGCCGTGGACGAACGCCTCTCGCATCCGGGTCACGAGGAAGACCTCGTAGTCCATCGCGAGACCGAACACCACACCGATCATGAAGATCGGCATCATGCTCATGATCGGGCCGGGCTCTTCCACGTTGAACAGACTCGCCCCCCAGCCCCACTGGAACACCGCCACGACCGCGCCGAGCGCCGCGACCACGGAGAGCAGGAAGCCGAGCGCCGCCTTGAGCGGGACCAGGACGGACCGGAAGACGACCATCAGCAGCAGGAAGGCCAGGCCCACCACCAGCGCCAGATACGGCAGCAGCGCGTCATTGAGCTTCTTCGAGATATCGATGTTCATCGCGGTCTGCCCGGTGACCAGCATCTCGGCACCGGTGTCGGACTTGATGGAGTCCGCCTTGTCCCGGATGTCGGCGACCACGTGCTCGGTGTCGATGCTGCTGGGCTTGTACTTGGCCACCACCGACAGCATGGCGGTGTCACCGGCCTTGTTGAAGGTGGCCGGGGTGACCCCGGCGACGCCGTCGACGCCCTTGATGGTCTTGCGGACCTCGTTGACGGCGCCCTTGGCGTCGTCGCTGTTCTTGGTGTCGACGGTGATCATCAGCGGGCCGTTGAACCCGGGGCCGAAGCCCTCGGAGATCATGTCGTACGCCTTGCGCTTGGCGCTGCTGGTCGGCTGCGAGCCGTCGTCGGGCAGTCCGAGCTCCAGGCTCGCCGCGGGGACGGCGGCGGCACCCAGGCCGAGGACGCCCACCACCAGCACCATGACCGGACGGCGCAGGACGAACCGGGCCCAGCGGGTGCCCGCGTTCTCCTTCTTCTCGCCCGTGTCGGCGCCCTGCTCGGCGGCCTTGCGGGCCTTGCGGCTGATGATCCGCTTGCCCGCGAAGCCGAGCAGCGCCGGGATGAGGCTGATCGCGATGAGGACGGCGATCACCACGGTGCCCGCGGCGGCGAAGCCCATCTTGGACAGTATCGGGATGTTGACCACCGCGAGACCGACCAGGGCGATGACCACCGTGAGTCCGGCGAACACCACCGCGGAGCCCGCGGTGCCCACGGCCCGTCCGGCGGCTTCCTCCCGGTCCCGGCCCTCGGCCAGCTCCGCTCGGTAGCGGGAGACGATGAAGAGCGCGTAGTCGATACCGACCGCGAGGCCGATCATCATCGCCAGTGTCGACGTGGTACTGGAGAGACCGAGGGTGGAGGCCAGCGCGGTGATCGAGGAGATCCCGATACCGACGCCGATCAGCGCGGTCAGCAGCGGCATTCCCGCCGCGATCAGCGAGCCGAAGGTGATGGCGAGGACCACGGCGGAGACCGCGATACCGATCACCTCGGTGGCGCCGCTCTCGGGCATCTCCTGGAGCGCGTCACCGCCGATCTCCACAGTCATCCCGGAGTCACGGGCGTGTTCGCCCACCTTCTCCAGCGCGTCCCGCGTCTTGTCCTCCAGCTCCATGGAGTTGACCTTGTAGCTGGTCAGGATGTAGGCCGTGGAGCCGTCCTTGCTGACCCCCTTGGCGGCATAGGGGTCGGCGACCGAAGCGACCTGGTCGGAGCTGGACTTGAGCTCGGCGACGGCCTTCTTGACGGCCTGCTTGTTCTCCGGGTCCGTCATCTTCTCGCCGTCGGGAGCACGGAAGACCACGCGCGCGGTGGCGCCATCGGCACTACTGCCCGGGAAACGCTGCTCCAGCAGGTCGAACGCCTTCTGCGCCTCCGTACCCGGGACGGAGAAGTTTTCGGTGGCGGGCGGAGAGGCGGTGGCCGCGCCGGCACCGGCGACCACCAGCAACGCCACCCATATCAGGGCGACAAAACCGCGTCGCCGGAAGGCGAAACGGCCGAGTTTGTAGAGGAACGTGGCCACGAGAAGAGGTGCTCCCGTCGGATAGATGATGCGAACAGGTGGGGTTGCCAGACCGGCGACGAGAGCGGCGCGCCGGCTGGGGCCTATGGAGTTGTGAGGGTGGGGAAAGTGGGGGGAGTTGGGGAGTGCGGGGGTCAGGCGCCGAGAACGGGGAGAATCACGGCATCGATGAAGCCCTCGAGATACTCGCGATCGGGCTCTTTCGCTTCGACATACGGGCGGGCGATATACGCGCCGCACACGATGTGCGGGATGAAGCGCAGCGCGGGTACGTCCGGGGCGATCTCACCCCGGTCGACGGCACGGCCCAGCAGTGCCTTGAGTGCCTCGAGCTCGGGGTAGATCAACAACTCGCGCAGGGCCTCTTGGAGGTCCTCGTTCTCATGGACGGCCTGGGCAAGTCCCCTCATCAGCGCCGTGTCCCGCTCCCGGGAGGGCCCCGAACACCGCACGACCTCGTACAGATCGCCGCGCAGCGATCCGGTGTCGATGTCCTCGAGCAGTACGGGCTTGGTGCCCCGCAGCGCGCTGGCCACCAGCTGCGGCTTGCTCTTCCACTGGCGGTACAGCGTGGCCTTGCTGGAGTGGGTGCGGGCCGCGACGGCGTCCATCGTCAGCGCGTCGTACCCCACCTCCTGGAGCATCTCGACCACGGCCTCGTAGAGCTCACGCTCTCGCTCGGCGGAGAGACGACTGCGGCGCACCCGGGCGGTGGGCCGGTCTTCTGTCCGCTGGTCCGTCGCCTGCATGGCGCGCGCCTCCCTCCGAACGAAACGGTTTCGTACCCCATCAGCATAAGCCCCCCACTAACGAAACCGAGCCGTTTCGCTCGTGGTGTCCATCACAGAACCGAGTTGCTCCCGGTCGCCGAGCCCGAAAACATGGGTGGAGTGAGCGACGCACACCGCGAACCACCCCGCCCTGGCAGCGATCATGACTCCGCATATCTCCGATATCCGCATCTGCACGGCGAGTTGCTCTGCTTCGCCGCCGAGGACGATCTGTGGGTGGCGCCGCTGGCCGCCCCCGGGGAGACACCGGGGCGGGCCTGGCGGCTGACCGTGGACCGCACCCGAGTGGGCCATCCCCGGTTCTCCCCCGACGGCTCGAAGATCGCCTACACCACCTGGCGCACCCTGGATCCGGAGATCCATCTCGCCCCGGTGGACGGCGGCCCGTCCCGGCGGCTGAGCTACTGGGGCAGCACGGACGCCCGGGTCTGCGGCTGGACACCCCCGGACGCCGACGGCCACTCGCAGATCCTCGCCGTCTCCTCCCACGGCCAGCCCTTCTCCTACTTCTCCTGGGCCTACACCCTGTCCACCGACGGCGGCCCCGGCGGGCGGCTGCCGTGGGGGCCGGTGTCCGACATCGCGGTGGCCGATCTGGACGGTGAGCACCGCACCCTGCTGCTCACCGGGAAGCCGCCGCACGAGCCCGCCTCCTGGAAGCGCTACCGGGGCGGGGCGATGGGGCGGCTGTGGCTGCACGGCACCCAGCTGGTGCCCGACCTGGGCGGCCATCTGGACTCGGTGATGTTCGTCGGCGGCCGGATCGCCTTCCTCTCCGACCACGAGGGCATCGGCAATCTCTACTCCTGTCTGCCCGACGGCTCCGATCTGCGCCGCCACACCGACCACGAGGACTTCTACGCCCGGCACGCCTCGACCGACGGCTCCCGCGTGGTCTACCAGTGCGCCGGTGAGCTGTGGCTGGTGGACGACCTCGCCCCGGACGCCGTACCGCGCAGACTGGCCGTACGGCTGGGCGGGCCACGGGCCGGGCGGCGGTCCTACCAGGTGGCGGCCGCCTCCCATGTCGACTCGCTGTCAGTGGACGCCACCGGGAGGGCCAGCGCGGTGTGCGTCCGCGGCAGCCTGTACTGGCTGACCCACCGCGACGGCCCCGCCCGCACCCTCGCCGACACCCCCGGGGTCCGGGTGCGGCTGCCCGCGATCCTGGGCTCCACGGGACGGGTGGCCTATGTGACGGACGCCGAGGGCGAGGACGCGATACAGATCGGGTATCTGCCGCGGGCCACCGAGACCGGCGAACCGCGGCGGCTGGCCGCCGGGAAGCTGGGCCGGGTGCACGAGGTGGAACCCGCCCCGGACGGGACCCGGCTCGCGGTGGCCTCCCACGACGGACGACTGCTGCTGGTGGACACCTCCCCGGACGGGGACGGCGAGGTCACCGAGCTGGTGCGGTCGCTCAACGGTCCGGTGGGCGATCTCGCCTTCTCCCCCGACTCCGCCTGGCTGGCCTGGTCCCATCCGGGCATCGGGCGTTCCCTGCGCTCGATCAAGATCGCCCGGCTGTCGGACCGGACCACGGTGGATGTGACCAACGGCCGGTTCGAGGACGAGGAGCCGGTCTTCACCAGCGACGGCCGCTATCTGGCGTTCCTCTCCTGGCGCGGTTTCGACCCGGTCTACGACGTACACACCGGCGACCTCTCCTTCCCCCTCGGCTGCCGCCCCTATCTCGTACCGCTCTCCTCCGCCACCCCCTCCCCCTTCGCGCTGTCCCCCGAGGGACGCCCCGCGGCGGGCGGGCTCGACCCGGACGACGGCACGGCCGAGGGCGACGGCACCGTCACGGTCGAGGTGGAGGGGCTGCCGAGCCGGGTCACCGTCTTCCCCGTGCCCGCTTCCAAGTACTCCTCGCTGTACCCGGTCAGCGGCGGTGGGCTGGTGTGGCTGCGCTGGCCGATCTCCGGTGCGCTCGGCGAGACGTTCGCCAATCCGGCCGACACCTCCGCCCGCCCCACCCTGGAACACTTCGACCTGGCCAAGGCCAAGCGCACCGAACTCGCCGACGAGCTGGACTGGTTCGCGGTCAGCGGCGACGGCTCCCGGCTGGTGGTCTACGACGAGGGCGATCTGCGCGCGGTGCCCGCCACCGAGTCCGGCGACAGCGACTCCACCGTCCACATCGACATGCGCCGGATCCAGCACACCGTCGATCCGGCGGCCGAGTGGCGGCAGGCGTACGAGGAGGCGGGCCGGATCACCCGGGCCTACTTCTGGGAGCCCCGGATGTGCGGCATCGACTGGGACGCGGTGCTCGACCAGTACCGGCCGCTGGTCGAACGGGTCGCCTCCCCGGACGAGTTCGCCGATCTGCTGCGCGAGGTGATGGGCGAACTGGGCACCTCCCACGCCTATGTCAGCCCCGCGCGGCGCAACGAGGGCCCGGCCCACTACCAGCGCCCCATCGGACTGCTCGGCGCCAACCTGGCCCGCACCAAGGACGGCGCCTGGGTCGTCTCCCGCATCCTGCCCGGGGAGTCCTCCGACTCCCGGGCGCGCTCACCGCTGGCGGGGGCGGGCATCCGGGAGGGCGCCACGCTCACCCATGTCGACGGACGCCCGGTGGATCCGTTCGCCGGACCGTATCCGCTGCTGACCGCCGCGGGCGGCACCACGGTGGAGCTCACTTTCACATCGGCCGACGGGGAAGGGCCGCCGCGCCGGGTCGCGATCGTCCCGCTGATCGACGACCGGCCGCTGCGCTACCAGGACTGGGTGGCCAAACGCCGCGCGGTGGTCCGGAAGTTGAGCGACGGGCGGTGCGGCTATCTGCACATCCCCGACATGGGCGGTTCGGGCTGGGCCCAGTTCAACCGGGATGTACGCCGGGAGATGTCGCTGCCCGCGCTGATCGTGGACGTCCGGGGCAACGCGGGCGGCAACATCAGCGAGCTGGTGGTCGAGAAGCTCACCCGTACGGTGATGGGCTGGGACCTCACCCGCAACGCCCAGCCGGTGTCCTACACCAGCAACGCGCCGCGCGGCCCGATCGTGGCCGTCGCCGACGAGATGACCTCCTCCGACGGCGACATGATCACCGCGGCGATCAAGCTCCAGGGCATCGGCCCGGTGGTGGGACGGCGCACCTGGGGCGGGGTGGTCGGGATGACCGGCCGTCATCTCCTCGCCGACGGTACGGCGATCACCGTGCCGATGAACGCCGCGTGGTTCGACGCCTACGGCTGGGGTGTGGAGAACCACGGTGTGGAGCCGGACATCGAGGTGCTCCGCTCCCCGCTGGACTGGGCCGAGGGACGCCATCCGCAGCTGGGCATCGCGGTCCGTACCGCACTGGATCTGCTGGAGCGCCATCCGGGGGCCACCCCGCCCGACTACTCGGACGTCCCGGATCTGCGGCGCCCCAAACTGCCGCCGCGCGAGGGGAACTGAGACACACCGGCCGCACGGCCAAGGGGCGTGTCCCGCGTCGGACACGCCCCTTGCTGCCCTTCGGCTCCGGCCGGGCGGCGCCCCGGCGTCAGCCGCGGGAGGTCACATCTCCTCGAAGGGCTCCTGCTGTTCCCGCGTCTCCCTGCCCTCGCCCTGCTGACGGCGCTCCTGGCTCTTGGCCTGCGCCTGCTCACGGTCCTGGGGCCGGTTCCGCGGCCGGTCCTGGGGGCGGGCGCCCATGTCCTGACGGGCGCGCTCCTCCATCCGCTCACCGGACTTCTGACCGCGCTGCTGCTGGCGGCTCCGCTCGCCCTGAGCCTTGCGCTTGCCCTGCTGAGCCTTCTCGTTGAACTCGTCGCTCGTGCCCATGAGTGTCACTCCTCATCGGGTGAAGGGGGTCGGGCCCGACCAGAGTTACACGCAGCGACACGCTCCGCATGTCGGATCGGTGTTCATGGAGAAGGCGCAGGTCAGAACGGACCACACAGCGTTACTGGTGACGCTGGGTGCCCGCCGCGCGGGCCCTTTCGTCGGCCGCCCCGCCCTCCCCCAGCAGACCGCCGCGCTCCCCCCGGGTGGCCGCGAGCCGCGGTTCGGCGCGGCGCATCTCCCAGCCGCCCACGGCCCCGATGATCGCGGGCAGATAACCGCGCACCGACTGCGTTCCGCGCAGCCACCACTGCGCGTACACATGCGCCGACCGGCGCTCGATCCCGGCCACCAGCCGGTCCACGGCCGGGCCCAGCGGATAGGTGCGGTTCGCGGGCCAGGGCAGCCGCTGCCGCAACTCCCGCATCACCTCGTCCCGGTCGGCACCGCGCACCATGTCGGTGTCAGTCCAGCTGAGATAGCCGACCCCGACCCGCACCCCGCGGTGGCCCACCTCGGCCCGCAGACTGTGGGCGAACGCCTCGACCCCCGCCTTGGACGCGCAGTACGCCGTCATCATCGGCGCATGGGTGATCGAGGCGAGCGAGGCGATCTGAAGCAGATAGCCACGGCTGGCGATCAGCGCGGGCAGGAAGGCGCGCGCGGTGGTGACACTGCCCAGCAGATTGACCTCGATCACCCGCCGCCAGTAAGTCTCGTCCGTGTCCAGGAACGGACCGGCCTGCCCCACCCCGGCGTTGACACAGACGATGTCCACCGAGCCGAAGCGCTCCACGACCTCCCGCGCGACCCGCGCCATCGCCTCGGAGTCGGTCACATCGGCGCACCAATGGCCGGACTCGGTCATCAGCCGCTCCGACACCCGCTTGAGCCCGTCCGGTTCCAGCCCCACCAGCGCCACCCGGGCACCGCGCGCGGACAGCTTGCGGGCGAGCAGTTCGCCGACGCCCCGTGCCGCGCCCGTCACCACCGCGACCTTGCCGTCCAGGCTCCTGCGCGCACTCATGTCGTCTGCTCCTCCGTGTCGGGGGCTGCTTCCGCAACCGGTTCGGCCGGCTGTCCATGGGCGACGGCGAGGCCGCGGATCACACCGCTGACCGCCGCCGGATCCTCGACCGGGGTCATATGGCCGAGCCCCGGCAGCTCGGTGAGGCCCGTGCACCGCGGCAGCCCGGCCACCAGGGCATGGGCGTGCTCGGGCGGGGTGAGCCGGTCGGCAGTGCCGACGATCACGGCCGCGGTCATGGTGAGTCCGGCGATCCGCGCGTCGAGATCCAGCTCCGCGAGCACATGGGCCCACTCGGCGCGCACGGTACGGGGACAGGCGTGCACGATCCGCGCGCACGCCGCCACCATGGCGGGATCCGCGCCGCGCCCCATCGTCGCGTACCGCAGCACCCGCTTGCCGAGCGGGTTGACCGGGCCGAGCGGGGCGCGCGAACCCAGCACCGCGCGCTGCACCCGGGTGCGCAGCCGCCCGGCGCGCAGCGGCACCACCCGCGCCCGCTCCACCAGCCGTGCGGCGCCGGTGTTGCACAGCACCACCGCGGCGGCGCGCTCGCGCAGTTGCGGACGCCCGGCGGCGGCCATCACCGCCATTCCGCCCATGGAATGGCCCACCACCACGGCGCGCCGCCCCGGCGGCAGCGCCTGGTCCAGCACGGCCACCAGGTCGTCGGCGAGCGCCTCGGTGCTGTAGCCGCCGGGTCCCGGGGCCGGGCTGCGGCCGTGGCCGCGCTGGTCGTACACCACCACCCGGTGATCGGCGCTCAGCCGGCGCAGCACCGGTGCCCAGAAGGCGGTGGAACAGGTCCAGCCATGGGCGAGGACCACGGCGGGGGCGTCCTCGGGGCCGTGCAGCTCGGCGTGGAGCCGGCTGCCGTCGGCCGATACCACGGTCAGCTCCCGCTCCGGGACCGGCGGCGCGTACGGGCCGGAGGCGAAGGGGGCGGGCCGCCGGCTCACCGGGATCCCCGCCCCGCGTCGGCGGTGGAGACGGTGGCCTTGGCGGGCACCGCCGCGGGCCGCAGCACCCTGTACTCGGCCAGGTCCACCCGCCGGGTGACCTTCTTGAACTCGCCGGTGGTCCCGGGCCACAGGGTGGTGTTGCGCCCGTTGTCCAGATACCAGCTGTCGCAGCCGGTGTTCCAGACGGTGCGCTCCATCCGTCGCTGGATCATGTCGTTGTAGTCGCGCACCGCCGACGGCCGGGCGTCCAGCGCGACCTTGCCGCCCAGGACGTCCAACTGCCGCAGATAGTCGGTCATGTAGTTCAGCTGGGCCTCGATCATCAGGATCATCGAGCTGTTCCCGAGCCCGGTGTTGGGGCCGATGATGGTGAGGAAGTTGGGGAATCCGGCCGCGCTGCTGCCGCGCAGCGCCTCCATCCCGCCCTTCCACTCCTCCGCGAGTGTGGTGCCGTTCGCCCCGGTCACCCGGTGGGCGATGGGGATGTCGGTGACATGGAAGCCGGTGCCGAAGACGATCGCGTCGACATCGGTCTCGGTGCCGTCGGCAGCCACCAGGGTCGGACCGCGCACCTCGCTCAGCCCGGCGGGGACCACGTCCACATGCGGCTGGGCCAGCGCCGGGTAGTAGTCGTTGGAGAGCAGGATGCGCTTGCAGCCGATGCGGTAGTCGGGGGTCAGCACGGCCCGCAGCCCCGGGTCCCTGATCACCCGCTTCATATGCGCGGCCGCCATCCGCTCGATCAGCCCGAGTTCGTTCGGCCGCTTGGTGAAGGCGCCGACCTGGAGCTCGCGCAGCCCCCACAGCACCCCGCGGCGCAGCGCGCGGGTGGCCGGAACCTTGCCGTGCAGCCAGCGCTCGACACCGCTGATCCGGCGGTCCATACGGGGCAGCACCCAGGGCGGGGTGCGCTGGAAGAGGGTGAGCCGGCCCACCTCCTCCTGGATGGCGGGGACGATCTGGATGGCCGAGGCACCGGTGCCCACCATCGCGATCCGCTTGCCGCGCAGCGCGAAGCCGTGGTCCCAGCGGGAGGAGTGGAAGACCTCGCCGGGGAAGCCGTCGAGACCGGGAATGTCCGGGATCCGCGGATCGGACAGCGGTCCGGTGGCGCTGACCACCACATCGGCGGTCAGGGTGCCGCGTACGGTCTCGACCTCCCAGTGCAGCGCGGCGGTGTCCCAGCGCAGGGACCGCACCTCGGCGCCGAAGCGCAGATGCGGGCGCAGCCCGAAGGTGTCGGTGACGCGCTCCAGATAGGCGCGGATGTGCCGCTGTCCGGAGAAGTTGCGCGGCCAGTCGGGATTGGGCGCGAAGGAGAAGGAGTAGAGGTGGGAGGGGACATCGCAGGCGCAGCCCGGATAGCTGTTGTCGCGCCAGGTCCCGCCGACGGCGTCCGCCCGCTCCAGGACCACGAAGTCGGTGATGCCCGCGCGGCGCAGCCGGACGGCCGCCCCCAGCCCGCCGAACCCGGATCCGATCACCGCCACCCGTACGTGCTCACGCGTCAGCCCAGCCATGCCGCCGCCTCCCGCAACGCTCGAAACCGTGCCAGCAATCACTGGCACGATGGGAGCGTACGGCAGGGACACAACCGAGCGGTAGGGGCTGTGGACAAGCAAGTTACCGACGGTCGCATCCAACGGCGGGCGCATAGGCTGCCCCTGTGGCGACGAGCGGAGCGGACGAGGTGGCCGAGTACCGGATGGGCGAACTGGCCGACAAGGCCGGTATCACCGTGCGCACCCTGCGCTTCTACCGGGAGCGCAAACTCATCCCGCCACCCCGCAGGGAAGGCCGTATCGCCTGGTACAACGACCACCATCTGGCCCGGCTGCGGACGATCGCGGCGCTGCTGGACCGCGGCCACACCCTGGGCGGGATCGCGGAGTTGATGACCGCCTTCGAGAGCGGCCGCCGGGACGTGGGTGAACTGCTGGGCCTGGACGGGCTGCCGTCATGGTCCGAGGAGACCCCGGTCCGGCTCACCCCGGAGGCGCTCGCCGACTACTTCGAGGGCGAGGTGACCCCGGAGAACCTCAGCGCCTCGCTCGACATCGGCTATCTCCGGGTCGACGGCGACGAGATCGTGCACATCAGCCGACGGCTGCTGGACGCCTCGCACACCCTCGTGGAGCGCGGTGTGCCACTGGCCGCCGTACTCGCCGCCGGACGCGAACTGCGCGGCCATGTCGACGCGATCGCCGACACCTTCACCGCGCTGCTGTGCACCCATGTGCTGGCCGGTCTCATAGCGGAGGCCCCGGACGAACCGGGGCCGGACGAACCGGGGCCGGACGGACCGGGGCCGGACGCCGGACACACCGCCCGGATCAGCGAGACGGTGGAACGGCTGCGGCCGCTGGCCAAGGCCGTGGTGGACGCGGAGCTGTCGATGGCCATGGACCGGCGGATGCGGGAGGGCGTCGAGGCGTGGCTGCGCGAACGGACCGCTGGCGAAGGAGCCAGTGGCGAAGGAGTCGAGGCCGCCGGTCAGTGAGCCGAGCCGTAGGTGACGGTCACCGGGGCGTGGTCGCTCCACCGCTGGTCGTACGCGGCGGCGCGCTCCACGACGGCCTTGAGCGCCCGTCCGGCCAGCCCGGCCGTCGCGAGCTGGTAGTCGATGCGCCATCCGGTCGAAACAGAGTTCAGTACGATCCCGACCATGACGAACCAACTTCGCGCGTTAAGCGCCATCCGGCTGTCTGTCAGAACTGACGAGACAACGTCACCAAGCCGTCAACGCGCTGCCAACTCCAACGAGGCTGCCCGCCGTGGAGCCGTCATCGTCGGTGAAGCTGAGGACCTGGACGTCTCAGCGACGAAGACGACGCCCTTCAACCGGCCGGAGCTGGGCGCCTGGCTGGCCCGTCCAGACGACTTCGACATGATCATCTGGTGGCGCATGGACCGCGCCGTCCGCTCGATGGCCGACATGGCGGAGCTGGGCCGCTGGGCAAAGGACCACGGGAAGCTCTTGGTCTTCGCTGAAGGTCCCGGCGGCTCCCCGCTCGAACTGGACATGCGCACCGTGTCGCCTGTGTCAGAGCTCATCATGATGATGCTGGCCTTCAGTGCGCAGATGGAGGCCCTGGCCATCAAGGAGCGCGTCACAGGCGCGCAGGCTGCCCTCCGCACGCAGGGCCGATACTCCGGGGGCTTGGTCCCATACGGGTACGAGAAGATCAAGAATCCCGACGGCGAAGGCTTCAAGCTGGCCCCCGACCCGGAGGCAGTGAAGGTTCTGTCCGGCATCATCCGGGACGTCCTGGACGGCCAGTCCCTGACCGCCGTAGCCATGGCGCTGAACGAAGACGGCGTGCCCGTACCCAGGGATTACCAGGCCATCAAGGCGGGCCGTGAGCCAGGCGGGACCAGGCGAGGCCACAAGATCGAGCGCTTCCGCTGGACTGCGGGCACCTTGTCGAAGGTCCTCCGGTCCTCTGCCCTGATGGGGTACCGCATCCACCAGGGAAAGCCTGTCCGGGACCGCGACGGAAACCCGGTCCTGATCGGAGAGCCTGTCTTGACGCGGGAAGAGTTCAGCGTCCTTCAGGACCACCTCTCCACGCTGACTCCTCAGAAGAACCGGACCCGCAAGGACACCCAGGCCGTGCTCCTGGGCGTCGCGAAGTGCCGTGGCTGTGGCGGGAACCTGTACCTGTCGAAGCGGGCCGGAGGCAGCGACTACAACTGCCGAGCGACAGCCCGGGGCGACCGCTGCCCTTCCCCTGCTGGCATCCGCGCTGACTGGCTGGAGAAGTACGTGGAGGAGGAGCTCCTGGCCCGCATCGGCGGTATGCAGATGACCAAGGTCATCACGCACAAGGGCTACGACCCGACGCCGGAACTTCGGGAAGTGGAGAAGGAGCTGAGGGCCCTCTACGCGGACAAGGAAAGTCGCAAATCCCGAACCGGGCGCATGATCTGGCAAGAGGAGGTCGATGCCCTGGAGCGGCGCGCGGAGGCTCTGGAAGCAACGCCCCGGACGGAGGTCCGGACTGAGGTCGTGGAGACAGGCGAGACCTACGCCTCCTTCTGGGCCCGGCATGACGCTGCTGGCCGCCGTCAGCTCCTCCTCGACGCTGGCGCACGCGTGACCGTGGCGAAAGGCCGTTCAGGCGGAGGGGCTGAACGGCTGAACGGACCGGACCCAGCGCGGCTGGCGTTCACGATCGGTGTGCACGCGGACCCGTACGCAGCGGCCCTGGAAGCCGTGGAAGAGGAGGAGCGAGCGTCCCGCTTCGCCTGAGCTGAAGACAGCACCACGACAACATCCAGTAGGCGCCGGTCCGGACATCAACTTGCCGGAAGAGACCGGACCGGCGTCCGCCCTTGAGCGGAAGGTCCATCGTAATGTCCGAGTCCCGTACCCACCTCCAGGAACTGGCTGCGCTCCAGCGACAGGCAAGCCTCCTTTGGGCCCAGATCCTGGGCGGCCAGGACACGCCCCGCCTTCGTGAACGCGTGATGCGCCTGGAGGCGGCCCAGGCCGCGCTCCTGTGGGAGGCGCCCCAGATGCTGGCCGCGTGCGGATCGTGCGGCCGAGTGCCGGAGGCGTTGCCCGCCGCGTGAAGGAGGCGCCGCCGCTGACGGCGGAGGAGTGACTGGGGGTCGGCCCGATGGGGTCCGGCCCCCTTCAGTCGTCTGGGAGCCGTACGGCCCGCTGAGAACCGTTCACGATGCGGCTGGGCCCCCAGCGCGCGACTCCTGGCGTCGGAGCGGGGCGCCTACGGCGGAGAGACCCCTGGCTCCTTTGGCGTGTCAGACCTCCAGACTTTAGAGGGCCCTGACCTGCATAGTTCTTATATTTTTTTGAATGAATCACCTAACAAATAACTCCTACGTGGCTTCTGTTCTTGGGGCTTAGCCAAGTAGGTGTTTCCACTCCAGCGATTCAAGAACAGCGCCCCGCGTCGGCCGTCTCCGCGGACCTCCGGCCAGCCTCTTCCCCAGACGCCGTACGCGCCTCCCTGACGGCCTCCAGCGCCCTCCTGGCTCTGGGTCTCGGACGCCCCGCCAGGGCCCCGTACGCGCCCGCCTAGGCCACTCCCGGCGGAGCCTGGCCGCCTCCGTCGTGAACGCCAGGCCCTCACCTGGCCCGCGTGACAGCGTCCGTGGCGCATGGCCGTCCGGCGCTGCGCTGACCCGCTGGCCTGGCCGGTCTGCATGCACGACCTGGGGTTACCGGCAGTGGGGGAGGTCCTCACCTGTAAGGGAGTGACGGGTACTCCCCTCCTCCCTTGCGGCTGTCCCTGCCAGGACCTCCCAGCCGCACACCTGACAACCGCTGGCGCGCAGCGGTATACGAAGCAGCGCGCAACTGGCCCCGGTCGCACGGGTCCGCGTCTCCGAACCCTGGCAGGGGGAGACAGCGGGCTGTGCGGCTGGGGCCTTCTTCATGCCCAAACTCCGGGGCGCTGGCCGGTCAACCCAGCGCGACCTCCTTCGGGATGGCAAGGGCCCAGGGCCAGCACATGGCAGCGGAGTAGCTACCGCCGCCGCTGGTCCTGGGGAGCCATCCACGAAGTCCCCAACTGCCGTACCCGTGAACGGAGTTCACCCGTGCGTAACGACCCACACGACGACTTCGATGGGACCTGTCAGGCCCCTGGCTGCATGAACGAGATCCCGACGCCTGAAGGTCGACTCCGCCGACGCCAGCCGCCCGGCATGACTGACGCGAAGGACGGCCGCTCACTCCGCGACCAGCGCCGGACATGCTCCGCACGCTGCCGTACCGCGCTGTCCCGCTCCAGGCGCGAGAAGCCGCGTCCCCTGGTCACATGCAAGCTGTGCGGCCAGCCGTTCCTCCAGCGCGGCAGGGGCCGCCGGACGGTCTGCCCCTACGAGGACGCGGACAGCTTCTGTCAGGAGCTTCAGGACGAAGCGGAGGACGCGGAGTCCATCCGCCTGTCAGAGCTGGGCGAAGTCGTCTGTCAGGGCCCTGGCTGTGAGGAGCCGATTCCGTACGCGGGCCGTGGCCGCCCTCCGAAGTACCACTCCGCAGCGTGCCGGACGCGCTCCTACCGCTCGACCCAGAAAGGGGCCTGATCAGTGAACGACACCCTGACCTCCGCCGTAGTCGAGTCCATCGCAGCGACCGGCATCCGGAAGGCCCGCCAGGGCTGGACCCAGCACGGCCAGCCGATCCACGCCCTGGACATCCAGGACGCGGCAGTCTTCGCGCTGAAGGCGCACAAGGCCCGCGCCACGGTCAGGGCCGTGGAGGACGTGAAGCGCGAACTGGCCAGCGCTTGGCCGGAGTCAGTCCCTACCGATCAGGCTCCCGCGCCTACGTCGGCCACGCTGTCCATGGAGGCCGCACTGATGTGTTGGCGCATGAGCATGTACACGCTGCGGCGCGACGCGTCCGGCTGGCACCTGGGCGGGCGCCCGCTCCAGTTCGAACAGCTCCGGAAGCTGGCCTCCGGCTGGGCCGTGGCTGTCGCGGAGGCGAACGGCCTGGGTGGCGACTACGCGCCCGACGTCCGGAAGGTCCTGGCCGACCTCCGCAAGCTGGTCCGCGACGCTGCGCCGCGCTGACCTCTGGTCCGTCCCCTTCACGGGGCGGGCCTTCCGGGGCGCCAGGCGCCTCAACAGGGGCGTCTCCCGCTCTGCCGAAGGAACGCACCTTGAACACCTCCCCTTCCCCTGCCGACATGCCGCCCCGCACCCCTTCGCCGGACGCCCTCCAGCGCCAGACGATCCGCGACCTGATCACCGGCCTGGCTCTGAAGCTGTCCGACTCCGCCGACATCGACCTGGACGGCCTGGAGGTCCTGGCCAAGTTGCTGGATGCCCAGACACGGGCCCAGGAGGCAACGCTTCGGCGGACGCAGTTCTACGCGGCGAGGGAGGCCCGTACGTGACCCCTGCCCGTCCCCAGGACCTGGAGCACCTCCCCAGCCTGGCCTACGCCCTGCCGTTGGTGGCCGCCGCCCCTGTCCGCCAGGCCGCCCCTGAAGCGCGCCTGGCCCCCTCTCCCCCCTCTTGAAGGAGCTACATCCGCATGCCTGAGCACGTTGACGTCACGATCCTTCCGCCCGCTGACCTTCTCCCGGAGCCCGTCCGCCCTCTCCTGGAGGCCCGGGACGACGCGTACGACCGCTGGGTGGACTTCGAGTCTGAGCATCACGCGTTGCTGTCCGACCAGTGGGAGGACACGTACGAAGCGCGGGACATCCTGGCCGCCGCTGAGGCTGTCACGGCAGGCAAGGACCCGCTGAAGATCAAGTCCGAACTGGCTGAGGCCCGGGACCTGCGCCCGCGCATCGTCGGCGCTGCCCGAGCCCTGGTGAAGGATGTCCGCGCGAAGGACGCGGCCCTGGCCGCCGCCTTCCGGAAGCATGTCGGGGAGTTGGCGCCCGCCGCGGCCCAGCGACTCCAGGAGGCCGCGAAGGCTTACCAGGAGGCATATGGCGCGCTCATGGCCGCCCGCGCTGTCTTCGGCGCTGCCGCGGACTTCCGTCGCTACGTATACGCCTGGCAGGGATCAGGCCGCCCGGACTACTACGAGTCTGCGGGCGTCGTGCGTGCTGACGGCCTGTCCCCCCAGGCTGCGCCCGGCCTCCAGGAGGTCCGGGAGGTCCTGGAGTCCTTCCGCACCGCCGGACTCAGCGATGACGGCCTGACGGACAGGGCCCCGGACCGCCTGGTTCGCGTCCGAAGCAAGGCGAACGGCGCTGTCATGCATCTGGCCGCCGACCAAGCCGCCGCCCTGGGCAACTCGATTGAGTACGTCGACCAGGAGGACACGCCGGACGCGCCCGCTACGGACGACATTGCCGACAGCACCTCTGGCGCCTGACCAATCCACAGCGGGGCCTGGGTAGTTGACGCTGCCTGGTCCCCGCGCCAGACCCTGGAAGGAGGACCTCTGTGAGAGTCCGTGTGGCCCCCTCCCGTCACCTGATCCTGAAGGACCAGGAGTACAGCGAGGGCGACGAATTCAACGTGCCCGACGATGCCGCCGCTACCTGGCTGCGTACAGGTCTGGTCGTCCCCGCTGACGGCATCTGGCCGGACGGCCTGGACGGCGGGACCTGACCGTGGACCCTGGCGCGCGCCTGGCCGACAGCGGACGCGCGCCCCCTCTCGCTGCCTGCCTCCTGCCCTGGTTTTGGTACCAGGCCCCGGGACCGCTGGCCTCTGTGCCTGACCTGAGTGCCTTCACGATGCGCAATGACGCGCATCGTCGCAGTTCAACGGCTTGATCAAGGTAACTGCGCAGGTCAGGGACCCGGGGGGTGACCCCCAAGGGGGTAGGGGGCCCGGAACGCGGGGGAGGTCTCCGCATGGTCCGGCAACCAATCAACCCCAATACGCGGCCCAGCCGCACACACAGAGTGAAGGAGTCCGCCGTGGCCAAGCCGCGTAACCCAGGCGCCCGCCACTCCCGCTACGGCACCCGCCGCCAGCCTGGGAGAGCCCAGCCGACAGCATCGATCACGCTGCCCGTGGAGACGACCCTGGACCCGCCGCCCGCTCCCGACGGGGTCGAATGGACGGACGCCCAGCAGGCCCGCTGGCGAAGCCTTTGGACGTCTCCCCAGTCGTTCATGTGGGACGAGACAGCAGCCGGGACCGTGGCTGTCCTGGTTGTCTACGAGACAGCGCTACTGTCCGGCGCCGCTTCCGCCTGGCAGGCCCAGGAGTACCGCTACGCGTCGGAGGCCCTGGGCCTGACACCGAAGGCGATGCAGACCCTTGGTTGGAAGCTGGAGGGCACGGAGTGAACCGACGTCAGCAGCGTGCCCGCGTGACCGCCGTGCCGACCGTGAACGCCAGCAAGCCGGAGCCACCGCTGGCCAGCGTTCGCGCCCGCCTGGCAGCCCTGGACGGCGGCGGGTATGACTACGAGACCTCACGGCGCCAGAGCCTCCTCCATGAGGCGGGCCTGGACTGGCGGACCTATCTGGCGGACTGGCCGACGCCCAGCGTCGTTTACGACCATGAGGCCCGCAGATTCCGGATCAAGGGTGACTCCGGCTGGCTGGCGCCTCACGAGTGGCTGGCCCTCTGCCAGGAGCGCGCCGCGTGACCGGCCGACCAGCGGACAAGCCCCCGACCCTGGCGGACATCCTGACCGTGATTCGCGAGGTCCGGCGTGACCAGGCCGCCGCCCGCCGCACTCCTGGCCGCCCTGTCGTCCGCGCTGGCCACTGACAGCCCGTTCCCCTGTCCGCTGTCCGTCCTGGCTGCGAGGCTGGCCGCAACGGCTGACCACCCTGTCCACGCTGGCCGCCGATGTGCATTAACGACAGTTCCCCGCAGCGAAGTGCCTGATCAGAGCACACGGACAGCGAAGGACGACGTCCACCTGGTCCAACTTCCTGGCCGCATAATGAAGGGCCCCTGACCGCTCCTGTCCGGAGTGGCTGGGGGCCCTTCTGTCGTTTGCTCCGCCCTGTCCGCGTCTACCGGCTGGCGCTGTCCACCTGGCCGCTAACGGTGGCCGCGCTGTCCGCGTCGCTGTCCGCCTCGTCGTTAACGGTGGGCGTACTGTCCGCGGCCTTGTCCGCGTGGCCGGTCACCCTGGCGAGTATGGCCGCCACTTCCCGGGCCTCCCGTTGACGGGCTGGACGACAACGGGGACAGTCGCAGGCGGGCCACGTCTGGGAGTAGAGAGGGTGCGTCATCGCGTCGCCTCCTTAATGGAAGCCGCGTCCTCCTCGTTGTCCATGTCCGGCAGCCGCTCCGCTCGGAGGCTGGCCACCTTCGCCGCGTCCTCGACAGCGTGTGCCAGATATCGCAGCGCGGTCCGCAGTTCCGCCCCGCTGGCGGCTGGGTCGTCGGCCAGGGCGCGGGCCCGCGCCGCGTCAGCCTTCGCTGACTCGATCAGCTCCGCTTCCATGATGTCGGCCAGACGGTTCACGATGCCGTTGCCGGGGGTCACGAAGGCATCCCTCCCGTCAACAGATGTCCAGGGCAAGCGCCGTAGGCTCTCCATGTCGTTCGCTCCTTCGTAGCGATCGGCCACGCCCCGGGACGCCTGCCAGCGTCGCCGGGGTCCTCGCTCGCCAGCCTCCCCTCCCTCAGCGATGACAGATGGTGACTGGGTGGTGACTGGGTACGCTGTCACCATGACGGGCGGGGATTTTGCACAGACCGTGAGCGCTGCGCTGAAGGCTCGTGGCATGTCGATTCGTGGCGCCGCGCGGGAGCTGGTCTACGACCACGCCTACCTGTGCCGCGTGCTGGCCGGTAAGCAACTCCCTTCGCCGCAACTGGCGGAGGCCCTGGACAGGCTCTTGGACGCTGGCGGGGAGCTAGTGAACCTGGCCGCCAGCCTGGCGGAGGACGAAGGGGGCCGGGTCGCTTACGCCATCGATCACCCGTCCCGTATCGACGGTCGGGCGGTGAAGACTCTGGGGGACATCCTGGCGGCACAGCGGAGGTTGGATGACACCCTGGGCCCCTCCCCGCTCATCGGGTCTGTGGAGGCCCAGACAGCCACGCTCCTGTCCTTGCTGAAGGACGTACGCGGACCCCACCGGGACGCCCTGGCGGAAGTGGCTGCCGAGTCGGTCCAGTTCGCTGGTTGGCTCTACGCCTCCACGCGCCAGGACGCGAAGGCCGTGAAGCGGCTGACCGAAGCGGAAGAGCTGGCCGACGAGGCAGGGTCCGGCACGCTGGCGGCCCAGGCCCTGAACTTCCGGGGATACATCGCGCGACAGCAGGGCAACCCCCGCGGCATGGTCCGCTGGTTCTCCGCCGCGTACTACACGCCTGGCGCCAGCGCGCCTCAGCGCATGGGCGACGCTGCCCAGGTGGCTCAGGGCCTGGGGGAGCTGGGGCAGACGGACGCGGCCCGCAGACTCCTGGACGAAGCCATGGCGCTGTCCGACGCTGCCCAGGACCAGCCGCCGGGTACGGCGTACTGGCTGACCCCGAACTTCCAGCGGCTGAATCTGGGCCTGGCCCACCTTGGGCTGAAGGCGTACGCCGATGCAGCGGACCACATCCGCGCCGGACTGGCGGGCCTGCCCGCCGACCAACAGAGGGCGCCGTGGACGAAGGAGCACCGGGACGCCCTGGCCCAGGCTGAGGCTCACTGCTGAAGGTTCCGACCTGTCTTCGGCGTCCTCCTGGTCCGTCAGTCAGTCCGGCAAACGCCACTGCCCGGTATACGTCGGTAGGAATGCGGAGCCTATCCGCTGGTGAACGACAAGAACTGGGCCCCTGGCTTCAACCAGGGGCCTCATGTATGCCGTAAGTCACATAGGAGCGTCTAGCGGTTGAACACGACTGTCACCGGAGCATGGTCTGACCAGCGCTCTTCGTATGTAGCGGGCCGCTCCACGTACGCCTTCACGGCACGGGCAGCGAGACCCGGCGTTGTGCAAACTAGGTCGATGCGCCAGCCCGCGTCGTTGTCGAACGCCCGGCCCCGGTAGGACCACCACGAGTAGGGACCCTCGACCTCCGGATGCAACGCTCGCACCACATCCGCGTATCCCGCCTCGTCCAGCACCCGTGACAGCCAGGCGCGCTCCTCCGGAAGGAAGCCCGACTTCTTCCGGTTGGCCTTCCAGTTCTTCAGGTCGGCCTCCTGGTGGGCGATGTTCCAGTCGCCGCACACCAGCGTCTCCCGGCCACCGGCCGCCGCCCGCTCGCGGAGCTCCTTCAGATACGGAAGGAACTCCGCCATGAAGCGCTCCTTCTCGTCCTGCCGCTCGGTGCCGACCTCACCCGAGGGGAGGTAGAGGCTGCCGACGGTCACGCCGGGCAGATCGACCTCCACATAGCGGCCGCTGCCGTCGAACTCCGAGGACCCGAAGCCGACCCGCACCGCCTCCAGCTCACGCCGCGCGTACACCGACACCCCGGCCCGGCCCTTGGCCGCCGCCGGGGCGTGCACCACATGCCAGCCGTCCGGCTCCCGTACGGACTCGGGCAGCTCATGGGGTTCGGCCCGTACCTCCTGGAGGCACACCACGTCGGCCGCGGTGCCGTCGAGCCAGGGCACAAAGCCCTTCTTGGCCGCGGCGCGCAGCCCGTTCACATTCACGGTTGTCACGGTGAGCACCACGGCACGATACGACAGAAAAATCCCGAGTCGGCCACCATCGCATAAACGCACGATCACCCGCATGAATATGCGTACTGCCGGGAGGGCGGTGGGGAGGCGACGGGACCCGCTCCGGCCAGGGAACGGTCCCGTCCCGCACCGCTCTCACCCCTTGGTGTCGAACTTCTTGCTGATGGCGTTGAACACACCCTTCGCCTCGGTGCCCAGATGCGGACCCGCGAGCCAGGTGTGCCCGGAGGAGCTGATGGAACTGTTGGAGACCAGCACGGTCTTGCCCTTGTGGTTCACGAACCAGCCGCCACCGGAGGTGCCGCCGGTCATCGAGCAGCCGATCCGGTACATCGTCGGCGAGGTGGGCGAGAAGGACAGCCTGCCCGGACGGCTGGTGCAGTTGAACATCTTCGCGCCGTCGTAGGGCGGCGCCGCCGGATATCCGTACGCCCCGATCGAGCTGACACGGTCCGCCGAGGGCGCCCCGAACCACACCGGCACCGCGGCCCCGACCGTCTCCTGGAGCGACTTGCCGCCGCCGTTCTCCGGCTTCACATGCAGCACCGCGAAGTCATAGGCGGAACCGATCCCGCCGGTCTTGCCGCCGGTGTCGATCCACTGCGACGAGGTCTGCGACCAGTCGGCCCACCACACGCCGTACGGGCTGACGTCCCGCTGCGCGGCGGTCTGCGTACTGCGGGCGGACAGCCCCTTGTCGTTGTACGACGGCACGAACACGATGTTGCGCATCCAGCCGCCCTTCTTGCCGGAGTGCGCACAATGGCCCGCGGTCCACACCAGGTTGGACTTGCCCGGATGGGCCGGATCCTCGACGACCGTGCCGGAGCACACCATCGGCCCGTCGGGGCTGTCGAAGAACACCTTCCCGACGGGCGCCATGTTCTGGTGGTACGGCCGCGAGACCTGCTTGGCCGGCACGGCGGGCGGCTCGGGGTCGGTGCCTGGCTGGTTCTGGCCGGTGGTCTGCGCGGAGGCGGTGTGCGGCGCGTCCTCGGCCTTCGCCATCCGGGACGGCTGCCAGAAGTTCTTGATGACGGGATTGGCGAATTCGGACGCCTTGCGCGCCCAGTTGTCCCAGTCCTTCCAGCCGCCCTCCTTCCACTCTTTCAGTTCCTCCAGGCTTGTAGGGACGCCCTCGGGCAGCTTGATCCCGTCCTTGGCCTGCTGATCGCCGCTGGAGTCCGAGGCGTTGGTCCCGGCGCCGGCCTTGTCCTCACCCGGTCCACAGGCCGAGGCGGAGACCGCGAGCAGTGCGGTCACCGCGGCGGCCGCCACGGCGGAACGTCGTATGAGTGGCATGAAGCCCTATCCCCCTGAGTTGTGCTGTGTGCTGCTGTGCTGTGCGGTGGTGCGGTGGTGCGGTGGTGCGGTGGTTTCGCGCCACGGTCCACTGCCTGGAACAGGCATCTACTATGCCTGGGCTCCCGTCCGGGACCCTCACCCGTGGCCCGGCCCGCACACAACACGAACGCCGTCCGCACGATTCCATGACATCGAACGGCTGAACGACACCATCGAAAACAGGACATGGGGGAGGTCTGTCCCCGAGGGGAGTCGCGGTCCGGTCTCCGGGTCGTTTCAGGGCCGGGCCCTGAGGCACACCACCGCCGGTAGCGCGACGGTGGAGGGGTGTTGAACCATCCGAACCACAAAGAGCCCGAGCACGGGCGCGAGCACGAGCGCGGCCGGAAGCACCCGAGGGCCGCGTGGTCGCGCGGCCGGCGCGTCCGGCGGACAGCCGCCGCGGTGGGCACCCTGCTCGCGGCGGCCGCCGCCACGGTCCTCCCCGCCACCGGAGCACACGCCATCGCGGGCGGGGACAAGGTCCATGACGACCGTGAGGCGCCGTGGATGGCGACCCTCGCGGTCAAGGGCGACGCACCGCTGCTCCAACGCGCCTCATGCGGGGGCGCGTTGATTGCCGCGACCAAGGTGCTCACCGCCGCGCACTGCGTCACCGTCGACGATCTGCCGCGGAGCGGCGAGTACCACATCGGCGCACGGGTGCTGTCCGGGGATCCCGGCCGGGTGGCGGGAATCGCGGGCGTCGCCGTCCACCCCCGCTACCGGCTGTTGCCCTCCCCGCAGGACCCGGACAACCCCGCGGCCTCCAGCGCGGCGTACGACATCGCGGTGGTCACGCTCGACCGCCCGGTGCGCGGTGTCCCGACGCTCCCCGTCGCCCGTACCGCCCCGTCGTCCAGTGCCACCGCCACCCTGTACGGCCATGGCCTCACCGGCCCCGCCACCCGTGGCGACGTCCTGCGCCGCGGCACCTACCGGACGCGGCCGGACGCCTCCTGCGCCCCGGCCGCCCCGGCCCCGGTGGACGGCGCATCGGTCCTGTGCGGCACCGGCGGGCGAGCGGCGGCCTGCACCGGGGACAGCGGCAGCCCGCTGGTGGCCCGGCGGCACGGCGGCGTTGAGGCGGTGGGCGTCTTCAGCTTCGGGATGGAGACCGCGGGCAAGCCCTGTGGTTCCCCGGGCCCGAACTTCTTCACCGATGTCGCCGCCGTCCACACCTGGCTGACAGCGAAGACGGCCTGACACGACCTCAGGCGGCCTGGCCCCGGTCGGCCAGCAGGTTGGCGGCGAATCCGAAGAAGGCGATCCCGCTGACCTGCTCCATCCGCCGCCGGAAGGCGGGCCGCCTGAGCCGGTCCGCCAGCGCGGAAGCGGCACCCGAGACCACCCAGTACCAGATGGCCAACTCGACGATATCGATGGCCGTGAGCAGCAGCGTCATGGTGAACACGGACTCCCCGTGCGGGGTGAACTGCGGCAGCAGGCTCATATAGAACACCCCGGCCTTGGGGTTGAGCAGATTGGTCCCCACCCCCGCCCGGAACGCGGCCCACCGCCCCCGTGGCTCCGCCTCGGCGAGCGCACCCGGCACCTGCGAGCTCTCGTCACCCGCCGCCCTCCTCGACCGCCACAGCGCCGAGGCCCCGAGCCACACCAGATACGCGACGCCCGCGATCCGCAGGGTGTCGTACGCGAACCGCGAAGCGGTCAGCAGCGCGGTCAGCCCGACGGCGGTCGCGATACCCCACACCACACATCCGGCGACGATCCCGAGCGCGGTGGCAAGACCGGCGGTGCGCCCCTGGGAGACGGAGGTCCGCAGCACCAGCAGGGTGTCCAGACCCGGAGTGATATTGATCAGCGCGGCAACACCGGCGAAGGCAAGAGCTGAAGTGAGCATGCCCGCACGCTAGGGCTCCCGCCCCTCCCGGCAACGACCCGTTTTCCCCTCGCGCTTCTCCGGCAGAGCGATCGGTGAACGGCCCCGACCGGATGACACCCGTCACATCCGCGGGTCGGAGGGAGTTGCCGTATTTCGCTGCCGTACGACACCAGAAAGCCCCCGCCGGATTTCTCCGGCGAGGGCTTTGAGCTGCGGTGGACCTGAGGGGATTTGAACCCCTGACCCCCTCGATGCGAACGAGGTGCGCTACCAGTCTGCGCCACAGGCCCTTGCAACGAGTGAAACTCTAGCATCCCGCGCGGGCTGCTTGGAAATCCGTTCCGTGCTGGTCAGTGGAGTGCGGATCACTCGTTGGCAGCACGCGGCCGGTCCTCGTCGGCGTACTGGTCGAACAGCGGGGTGCGGCCGCTTTCGCGGGGGCCGCGGGAGGAGGCGGCCGGGCGCTGGGCGGGCTCCGCGGACGGAGCCGGGGCGGGGTCGTGGGCGGGGTCGTGGGCGCGGTCGACGGTGCTGGAGCGGGCGGAGCTCCAGGCGTCGGGGGCGGCCAGATCGACGCTGCCGGTGGCGCGGGGGGCGACCGGCGCGGTGACATAGGTCGGCAGCGGCACCGGAACCGGCTCCCAGCCGTCTCCCGCGGCCGGACCGCGCTCACGCTCGCGCTCCTGGTCCACCCACTCCGCGTGGTCGGTCTGCTCGACCAGCGCCCGGCGCCCCGCCGCGCGGGCGGAGGCCGCCGGTGCCCGAGCGGGCTCGGCCTCGGCGGAGGCGGGCGGATCGGCCGGGCCGTCGCCGTCGGACGCGGCCGCGTCGGAGGGGTGGGGGCGCGGGCGGCGCTCGCGCAGGCGCTGCGCGGCCTGCTCGGCGCGGCGCTGGTCCATGGTGAAGGTGAAGCGGCGGCGCTCCTGGCTGCGCAGATAGGCGATATACGCGCTGAGCAGTATGGCCGGGACGCCCGGTGCCCACAGGAAGGCCAGCCCGCCGATCCCCGCCACGATCGCGCCGAAGGTGAAGGCGACGAACAGGATCACAGTGGTGCGGCGGCGGCGGGCGAGCACTCGCGCGCGCCGTCCACGGTCCAGCGCGGAGCCACCGCGACCGGCCTTCGCACCGGACGGAGCGGTGCCCTCGGCGGACGCTGCCGCGACGGCCGTCGGGACGGGCGCACGCAGGGTCACGGGGTCGGCGAAGGCCCGGACGTCGATCGCGTCGGTCAACGCGTCCGGGTCGGTCGTGAAGTGCTCCGACTCGGCCGCGCCGCCCCCGGCCTCGGGGGCGTCCGCGTCCTCGGCGGTGCGCTCCGCCGGGTCCCCCGGGCTCCCCCGGCGCTCGTCCTCCAGCCCCTTGGCGTAACGGCGCTCCATGCCCGCCCGTCCGGACAGCAGCCGGATGGCGGTGCTGAAGCGTTCCGTCGGACGGGCCTCATTCAGCTCGTCCTGCCTCCGAAGCCACATCGGCACCAAATAGGCGGCCCAGGCCCCGACGATGACTGCGTAGATGAGGCCACTGCTGCTCACGGTCACACGGTAGAGGGGTCCGCGTGAGGCCATCCGCCAATTGGCGCGGTGTGTCGCACGATCTGGCTGATATCTCGAAAGTTTTTTGTGATTGATGGGATGACCGGTCTGGAAATGCACCGGCTTAATTCGAACAGATTTTTTATTTCTGTGATGCCCCTGGCCGGGTCCGGTGCCAGCGCGCCAGCAGCCCTTCGGACAGTTCCTCGACGGTGAGCGCGAAGACCAGATGGTCGCGCCATGCCCCGTCGATGTGGAGATAGCGGGGCCGCAGCCCCTCCTCGCGGAATCCGAGTTTCTCCACCACCCGCCGGCTGGGCACGTTCTCCGGGCGGATGCAGATCTCGATCCGGTGCAGTCCGATGGTGCGGAAACAGTGGTCGGCCGCGAGCGCCACGGCGGTCGGCATCACCCCGCGCCCGGCCACCGCCTCGTCGATCCAGTAGCCGATATGGCCCGAGCACATCGAGCCCCAGGTGATCCCGGCGACCGTCAACTGCCCCGCCAGCCGCCCCCGGTGCTCGATGACGAACGGCAGCATCCGCCCGGCGTGCGCCTCGGCGCGCAGATGACGGACCATCTGCCGGTAGGTGGGCCGGTGGGTGACGGGGCCGCCCGGCGGGGGCGGCGGAATGGTGGCCTCCCAGGGCCGTAGCCACTCCCGGTTGCGCTGGTTGACCTCCCGCCAGGCGCGCTGGTCGCGCAGCTTTATCGGGCGGAGGACCGTATCACCGTCCGCCAGCACGACCGGCCAGGGGGCGTTCAGTGCGCGCTCCCGGCGGAACCGGCGGATCCGGCGGGTCTGGGGTGGTCGCCGCCGTGGATCTGGTCCACGGCGTGCACCAGGACACGGCCGAGGACCGCGAGCCCGTCGCGCACTCCTCCGGTGGAGCCGGGGAGATTGACGACCAGCGTCGTGCCCGCGACCCCGGCGAGCCCCCGGGAGAGCGCGGCGGTGGGCACCTTGGCGAGCCCCTCGGCCCGGATGGCCTCCGCGATACCGGGGACCTCACGGTCGAGGACGGCGCGTGTGGCCTCCGGGGTGCGGTCGGTGGGGGTGAGCCCGGTGCCGCCGGTGGTGACGACCACGTCGTACGCGGCGGCCACCGCCTCCCGCAGCGCCGCCTCCACCGGGTCGCCGTCGGGCACCACCCGGGGGCCGTCCACCGCGAACCCCAGCTCGGCCAGCCCCTCGGCGATCAGCGGACCGCCCTTGTCGGCGTAGACCCCGGCGGCGGCGCGGTTGGAGGCGGTGATGACCAGGGCGCGGCGGCGCGGCGGCGGTGAGCCGGTCATGTCCGGCTCCAGTCGCCGGACTTCCCGCCCGTCTTCTCCTCCACCCGGATGTCCGTGACAACGGCGCCCTTGTCGACCGCCTTGACCATGTCGATCACCGTCAGGGCGGCGACGGAGACGGCGGTCAGGGCCTCCATCTCCACGCCCGTACGGTCGGTGGTCTTCACCGTGGCCATGATCTCGACCGCGTCGTCGGCGACGGTGAGATCCACCGTCACCCCCGACACGGCGAGCGGATGGCACAGCGGGATCAGATCCGGGGTGCGCTTGGCGCCCATGATGCCCGCGATCCGGGCGGTGGCGAGGGCGTCGCCCTTGGGAACGCCTTCGCCGCGCAGCAGTTCGACCACGCGCGGCGCCACGAGGACACGGCCGCTGGCGCGGGCGGTGCGCGCGGTGACGTCCTTGGCCGAGACGTCGACCATGCGCGCGGCGCCCGCTTGGTCGAGATGGGTGAGATGGTCCTGGGCGCTGCTCATCGTTCTCCCGGTCCGGGCCGCGCGGCTTTTGTGGGACGACACCGTACCCGCCGTGGCGGCGTCCTAGGTGAGCAGGAGCACGTCCACTTCGGCGCCGGGGGCCACCGCGGTGACCTCCTCGGGGACCACGATCAGCGCATTGGCCTGGGCCATGGCCTTGATCAGATGGGATGACGCACCGCCCACAGGGGTGACGGTGCCCGGCTCCACCCCCGCCGACGGCTCGTACCAGCCGCGCAGGAACTGGCGCCTGCCCTCCGGGGAGGACTTGACGCCCTCGGGGCACACCGCCCGCACGATGGGCCGGTGGATCCCGCCGCCGCCGAGCATGGTGCGGATGACCGGGCGCACGAAGAGCTCGAAGGAGACGTACGAACTCACCGGGTTCCCGGGGAGGGCGAGCAGCGGGGTGGCGTCGCGGCCGACACGGCCGAAGCCCTGGGGCTTTCCGGGCTGCATCGCCAGCTTGCGGAACCGGACCTCGTGCATCGCCTCCTTCACCACGTCGTAGGCGCCGACGCTGACACCGCCGCTGGTGACCACGATGTCGGCGCGCAGCAGCTGGTCCTCGACGGCGGCGCGCAGAGTGGCCGCGTCGTCGGCGACCGCGCCGACCCGGTAGGCGATGGCACCGGCGTCCCGCGCGGCGGCGGTGAGCTGGTAGCTGTTGGAGTCGTGGATACGGCCGGGGCCGGCCTCCTCGCCGGGCTGGACCAGCTCGCTGCCGGTGGACAGCACCACGACCCGCGGCCGCGGGCGGACCTTGACGGTGGCCCGACCGATGGCGGCCAGCAGCCCGATCTGCGGCGGCCCCAGGACGGTGCCGGCGCGCAGCGCCAGCTCGCCCGCGCCCGCGTCGCTGCCCCGGGTCCGCACATGCCGGCCTTCCTCGGCCGGGCGGTAGACCCGCACCCTGCCGCTGCCGCCGTCCGGGCCCTCACCGCGCGTCGGCATGGTGGTGACCGGACCGTTGTCCAGGCCGCCGTCGGTCCACTCCACGGGGACCACGGCCTGCCCGCCGGGCGGCACCGGGGCGCCGGTCATGATCCGGGCGGCCTCGCCGGGGCCCACGGCGGGCAGCTCACCGCTGCCCGCCGCGATATCGCCGATGACGGTGAGCACCGCGGGGTGGTCCCTCGTGGCAGCCGCCACATCAGCGGTCCGCACGGCATAGCCGTCCATGGAGCTGTTGTCGAAGGGCGGGAGGGCGACGGGGACGGTGATGTCGTCGACCAGGACACAGCCCTGGGCGTCGAGCAGTTGCAGCTCGATCGGCTCCAGCGGGTGGATGTGCCCGAGGATGTCGTCGAGATGCTCCGACACCGTCCAGACACGGTCCTGGTCCGGGCCCTGGTCGGTGGCCCGTGCTGCGGTGCTGCTCAAGGTGCTACATCTCCTCGGTGACGTAACTGCGGAGCCAGTCCCGGAAGTCCGGGCCCAGGTCTTCACGTTCGCACGCGAGTCTGACAATGGCACGCAGATAGTCGCCACGGTCTCCTGTGTCGTACCGACGGCCCTTGAAGATCACACCATGGACCGGGCCGCCGAGGTCGGGATCGGAGGCCAGTGCCTGGAGCGCGTCGGTGAGCTGGATCTCGCCGCCACGCCCCGGTTCGGTCCTGCCGAGCACGTCGAAGACGGACGGGTCCAGGACGTAGCGGCCGATGACGGCGTAGTTGCTGGGCGCGTCGGCCGGATCCGGCTTCTCCACCAGACCGGTGACCTGGACGACGGACTCGTCGACCGTCGGCTTGACGGCGGCGCAGCCGTAGAGGTGGATCTGCGCGGGATCCACTTCCATCAGGGCGATGACGCTGCCCCCGTGCTGCTCCTGCACCTCGACCATGCGGGACAGCAGCGGGTCACGGGCATCGATGAGGTCGTCGCCGAGGAGTACGGCAAAGGGCTGGTCACCAACGTGCGGAGCGGCGCACAGCACGGCGTGGCCAAGACCCCGGGGGTCGCCCTGGCGCACGTAGTGCATGGTCGCGAGATCGCTGGATTCCTGGACGCGGGCGAGACGGGTGTCGTCACCCTTGCGCGTCAGGGTCTCCTCGAGCTCGTAGTTGCGGTCGAAGTGGTCCTCCAGCGGCCGCTTGTTACGGCCGGTGATCATGAGGACGTCGGACAGTCCCGCGGTGACGGCTTCCTCGACGACGTACTGGATCGCCGGCTTGTCGACGACCGGCAGCATCTCCTTGGGGGTGGCCTTGGTGGCCGGCAGAAAGCGGGTGCCCAGTCCCGCGGCGGGGATGACAGCCTTGCTGATCCGAGTACGCGATTGAGTCATGTACAGAACCCTATCTGGTGCCTTTGGGGGCGGATGATGAGGATTCGTTGAATATGACATGAGACAAGGGGTTTGTGCACTCAGTGATCACGAACGACGGTAGTAAGCGCGTGTTGCGGCGGCGCCTCCTGGCGGTGAGATCCAGGTTGACTGCCGATGACATCGAAGCGGCCGCGACCGCCCTGGCGTGTCGCGCGCTGGAGCTTCCGGAGCTGGCGGAGGCGGGCACGGTCGCGGCCTATGCGTCCCTGGGCAGCGAGCCCGGTACACACGCCCTGCGCGAGGCGCTGCGCGCCCAGGGCGTACGGGTGCTGCTCCCGGTCCTGCTGGCGGACAACGATCTCGACTGGGGCGAGGACGAGGGACCCGAGCGGCTGGCGCCCGCCCGGCACGGGCTGCTGGAGCCGGTCGGGCCGCGGCTCGGACCGGAGGCCGTCACCGGGGCGGACGCCGTTCTGCTCCCGGGGCTCGCGGTGGACCGGCGCGGGATGCGGCTGGGCCGCGGCGGCGGCTCGTACGACCGGGTGCTGGAGCGGCTGGCGCGGGCCGGGGCCGATCCGGCGCTGGTGGTGCTGCTCCACGACGGTGAGCTGCTGGAGGAGGTCCCCGAGGAGGTCCACGACCGGCCGGTGCACGCGGCGGTGACGCCCTCGGGGGTGCACCGCTTCACGCGGCGGCCCCGCTGAGGGACGCCCGAAGGCGTCCCTCAGCGGGGCCGGGAGGGTCGGCGGGACCGGGGGCCACGACGATGGCGCGGGCGCCGTGGAGGCGGCCACCGGACGCCTCAGGGGGTCAGTGCCAGCTCGTCGTCGGTCCCCTTGTCCACCGCGCCCTTGCTGAACGCCCAGGGCAGCAGCTCGCCCTTGGCCCACTTGTCGGTCTGGTCCGTGTAGTGGTCGTGGAAGGCGTGGCCGGAAGCACCGGTGAGATTGATCCAGCGCGACTTGTCGAGATCGTCCAGGTTGACGACCATCCGCATCGACGGGACCCAGGTGACGCCGTAACCGCCCGCCGCGTTCCAGCCAGTGGCGTTGACCGCGGCTTCGCCGCCGCCGAGGTTCCACGGGCCGCGGTTGAGCAGCCACTGCACCGCGCCGGGGCCCTCGGTGCCCAGGGTCTGGTTCTCCAGCGTGAGCCGGTGCAGCCGGCCCCAGCTCCAGCTGTTGATGTCCTTGCCCAGCTTGGCGGTGAGCTCCGAGCGCGCGTCCTTCATGGCGTTCTTCAGCAGCTCGTCACGGTTGTCCGAAGCCGGGTCGAGCCGGGAACCGGGCGACTTCCACCAGTCGTTGCGCGGCTCCTTGAGGATCTTCCGCACCACCTCGTACCAGCGGTCGCCGCCGTCGGGCTGGGCCATGTCCGGGTCGCGCATGCCGCACTCGCGCACCAGCCGGGTGTTGCCGTCCAGGTCCTCGACCGGGCCGGAGTCGTCGGCCGGGCGCACCCGCAGACACTGCCCCTTGACCCTCAGCTCCTTGGGGAGCTTGTTACCGAAGGCGAGCATGAGGGTGTTGCGCCAGACGGCGTTGAAGTACGCGGCGGCCGCCGAGTCGGAGTCCTGGGTGTAGTCCCAGCCCTCCAGCAGCTTCTGGGCCTCACGGACGAAGTTGTCCTTGATGTCGATCTTCAGTAGATAGGGCGTCAGCAGCTTGGCGATCTCACTGCTGTCGTCCATCTGCATGGACTGCATGTCCTCGGTGGAGACCTTGCCGCCGTCCTTGATCTTGGACTCGATCAGATCGGTGATGCGCTGACTGCGCGCGCCGTAACCCCAGTCCTCCGTCAGCAGGTACGGGTACTTCTTCTTGTCGATGACGGCCTGGTTGGCGGTCACGATGTAGCCGCGCTTGGGGTTGAGCTCCCAGGGCAGCGCCGACTGCGGAATGTACTTGCTCCACTTGTAGCGCGAGTCCCAGCCGGGCGCCGGGTAGCGGCCGTCCCCCTTGGCGCGCACCGGGATGTTGCCCGGCGCCTGATAGCCGATGTTGCCCTTGGTGTCGGCGTAGATCAGGTTCTGCGAGGGGACCGCGAAGTCGCGGGCGGCCTTGCGGAAGTCGGTGAAGTTCCGGGCGGTGTTGAGCCCGAAGACTGCGTCCATGGAGTTGGACGGGGACAGCGCGGTCCACTTCAGGGCCACCGCGTAGCCGTCGCCCCGGTCGGGGGCCACATCATCGGCGCCGCTGCCGACCGGGGCGCTCTTCCCCACGTCGGTCAGCTCGTCGTCGCGGTCGGAGACGATCGGTCCGTTGTTGGTGGTACGGACGGTGATGGTGCGGCTCTTGCCGCCCGCGACCTTGATGGTCTCGTCACGGGTGGTGAAGGGGACCTGCTTACCGTCGTAGAGGTAGTTGTTCGCGGTGACCTTCTCCAGGTAGAGGTCACTGACATCGGCACCCAGGTTGGTCATGCCCCAGCTGATGTTCTGGTTGTGGCCTATGACCACGCCCGGCATGCCCGCGAAGGTGAAGCCCGCCGTGTCGAACGGGCAGGAGCTGCTGACCTGCTTGCAGTGCAGGCCCATCTGGTACCAGACGGACGGCAACTGCGGGGCGAGGTGCGGATCGTTGGCCAGCAGCGGCTTGCCGGTGGTGGTGTACCGGCCGTCGATGACCCAGGAGTTGGAGCCGATACCGGTGCCGTTCGGGCCGAGCAGCGCCGGGATCTTGTCCAGAGTCTTGGAGAGCGAAGACAGCCCGGTCTGGAGGCCCTGGGCGGCGTTTCCGGCACCGGGCGGCGTACCGGTGCCGCCTGTACCGCCCGTACCGCTGGTGCCGCCCGTGGTGGTCGCCTTGGGGTCGTACTTGTCGGTGGCCCGGTCAAGTGCGCCGTCCTGGACGATCGGCTTGTTCCGGCTGTACGGGTACGACGGGTAGAGGTCCTCTATCTGGTCCGGGTCCAGCCTGTTGGACGCCAGGGCGCGGTCCACCTCGTCCTGCATATTGCCGCGCAGGTCCCAGGCCATCGCCTTGAGCCAGGCAATCGAGTCGACCGGGGTCCACTTCTCCGGCTTGTAGCCCTCGTTCTCGAAGTCCAGGGCCGCGTACTCGACGGAGAGTTCCTTGCCCGAGTGGTCCTTCAGGTAGGCGTTGACCCCGTCGGAGTAGGCCCGCAGATACTTCTTGGTGGCGGGCGACAGCTTGGTGTCGTACTCCTGCTTGGCCACCCGGTGCCAGCCCAGGGTGCGCAGGAAGGCGTCGCTCTCCACCTGGCCGGAACCGAACATCTCCGAAAGCCGGCCGGAGGTCATATGACGGCGGACGTCCATCTCCCAGAAGCGGTCCTGGGCCTGGACGAACCCCTGGGCGCGGAACAGGTCCTCAGGGGTGTCGGCGTAGATCTGCGGTATCCCATAGCCGTCACGCTTGACCTGGACGGGCCCCGAGAGCCCCTTCAGCTGAAGCGACCCCGTGGTCTCCGGGAAGGAGGCACGCACGGTACTGATACTCCAGTACGTGCCGTAGCCGACGCCTCCGACGAGCAGCAGCACGACTGCGATCACGAATAGGCGGAGACGTCGGCTCTTCTTCTTTTTGGGAGAAGAGCCGGTTTTATTGGCGGGCATCGCTGTCCTTCGAGGGGCAGGGTGGTCCAGGAGTGCTGGAGCAACCATAGGCGCAGCGCTGACTCCGCCCCTACGCGGAGTCATGACTGACGCCGAGCACCGGCCACCGGGGCAGGTCAGTACACCCCGGCCCACCACCCGCGCCGGAGGCACGCGTCAAGAACCCGTAAAATGTTAGGTAAGGCAATGAAGTTCCGGTCGGCCGGGGCCGCTTATGCGACCCCGCGCCGCTCCCGCGAGAAAGGTTCGGCCCCTGACTGTCCACCACCTCAATGAACTGCTGCTGGTCTGCTCGCTCGTCCTCCTCATCGCGGTGGCGGCCGTCAGGATCTCCTCCCGCAGCGGGCTGCCCACCCTGCTGATCTACCTCGGGATCGGCGTAGCCATCGGCCAGGACGGCATCGGGGTCAAATTCGACGACGCCGAGCTGACGCAGATCCTCGGCTATGCCGCGCTGGTCGTGATCCTGGCCGAGGGCGGTCTCGGCACGAAGTGGCGGGAGATCAAACCCGCCCTGCCGATAGCGGCGGTCTTGTCGACCGTCGGCGTCGCGGTGAGCGTGGGGGTCACCGCGGCGGCAGCGCACTATGTGGTGGGACTGGACTGGCGGCAGGCACTGATCATCGGCGCGGTGGTGTCGTCCACGGACGCGGCGGCGGTCTTCTCGGTGCTGCGCAAGGTGCCGCTGCCCAAGAGGCTCACGGGCGCTCTGGAGGCCGAGTCGGGCTTCAACGACGCCCCGGTGGTGATCCTGGTGGTCGCCTTCTCCGCCCAGGGCCCTGTCAGCCCCTGGTACACCCTGATCGGCGAGATCACCCTGGAGCTTGCGATCGGCGCGGCGATCGGGCTGGCGATCGGCTGGCTCGGCGCCTACGGCCTGCGCCATGTGGCACTCCCAGCCTCCGGTCTCTACCCGATCGCGGTGGTCGCCATCGCCGTCACCGCCTACGCGGGCGGCGCGCTGGCGCACGGCTCCGGCTTCCTCGCCGTCTATCTCGCCTCGCTCGTCCTCGGGAACGCCCGGCTGCCGCACTGGCCGGCGACGCGCGGCTTCGCCGAGGGCCTGGGCTGGCTCGCCCAGATCGGCATGTTCGTCCTGCTCGGACTGCTGGTGACCCCGCACGAACTGGCCGACGACATCTGGCCCGCGGTGGTCGTGGGGCTGGTGCTGACGATGGTCGCCCGGCCGGTGTCGGTGCTGGTCAGCACGGCGCCGTTCCCGGTGCCGTGGCGGGAGAAGACGCTGCTGTCCTGGGCCGGGCTGCGTGGCGCGGTGCCCATCGTGCTGGCGACCATCCCCATGGTCGGCGAGGTCCCCGACAGCCAACGGATCTTCAACATCGTCTTTGTGCTGGTGATCGTCTACACCCTGGTCCAGGGGCCGACGCTGCCCTGGCTGGCCACCCGGCTGCGGCTCGGCGGGTCGGACGAGGCGTCCGACCTCGGGATCGAGTCGGCGCCGCTGGAGCGCCTGCGCGGCCATCTGCTGTCGGTCTCCATCCCCCAGGACTCCAAGATGCACGGGGTCGAGATCGGCGAGCTGCGGCTGCCGCACGGGGCCGCCGTCACCCTGGTCGTCCGGGACGAGGCCAGCTTTGTGCCGCTGCCCTCGACGGTGCTGCGGCACGGCGACGAACTGCTGGTGGTGGCTACGGACCCGGTGCGCGACGCGGCGGAGAAGCGACTGCGGGCGGTGGGGCGCGGCGGCAAGCTGGCGGGCTGGCTGGGGACAGGGGGCGGCTGAGTCCGGCGGGGGACGCGAGCGGCTGGGCGGCGGCGCCGGGACGGGCCGGGCTCGCCGCGGTGGTGAGGTCGGCGGCGGGGCTGGCGGGGGCGGTCGCGGCGCGTGGGATCGATCACCGTATGACTCGATCCGGTGGACTGATGGGCCGGAATACTGCACTATGGAGCGTCGTTAGCACTCATTGAGTGAGAGTGCCAGGAGGAAGTACGTGCCGACCTACCAGTACCAGTGCACCGCGTGCGGCGAGGGCCTCGAGGCGGTGCAGAAGTTCACCGACGACGCGCTCACCGAGTGCCCCAGCTGTCAGGGACGCCTGAAGAAGGTGTTCTCGGCGGTCGGCATCGTCTTCAAGGGCTCCGGCTTCTACCGGAACGACAGCCGTTCCTCTTCCAGCAGCTCGAGCAGCGGCTCCGCCAAGCCCGCGGCGAAGAGCGACAGCGGCAGCTCGTCCTCCGCTTCGTCGTCCTCGTCCTCGGACTCCTCGTCCGGGTCGGGCACTTCGTCCTCGTCGACGCCCTCCTCGTCGTCGTCCAGCTCGTCGACGTCCAGCTCGTCGAGCTCCTCGTCGAGCAGCGCCAGCTCGGCCGCCTGATCTTCCCCGCGACACCCCGTCATCTCCCCGGAGACGGCGGGGTGTCGTGCGTCTCCCCGAAGCCGGTCGTACGGGCGGGCGCCGCTGGCTAGGGTGATCACATGGCCGAGACCAGCAGCAGGCAAGCAGACATAGGGGTCATCGGGGGATCCGGGTTCTACTCGTTCCTCAACGATGTGACCGAAATCACCGTTGAAACTCCCTATGGGACGCCGAGCGACGCGCTCTTCCTCGGCGACATCGCGGGACGACGGGTCGCCTTCCTCCCCCGCCACGGCCGCAAGCACCATCTGCCGCCGCACCGGATCAACTACCGCGCCAACCTGTGGGCCCTGCGCTCGCTCGGTGTGCGGCAGGTGTTCGGGCCGTGCGCGGTGGGCGGACTGCGGCCGGAGTACGGACCGGGGACGCTGCTGGTGCCGGACCAGTTGGTGGACCGCACGAAGGGGCGCGTCCAGACCTACTTCGACGGTGAGCCGCTGCCGGACGGCCGGATCCCGAACGTGGTGCACACGACCTTCGCCGACCCGTACTGCCCGGTGGGGCGGCAGGCGGCCGTCGACGCGGCGCGCGCCCATGCGTGGGAGCCCGTGGACGGCGGGACCATGTGTGTGGTCGAGGGGCCGCGCTTCTCCACCCGGGCGGAATCGCGCTGGCATGCGGCACAGGGCTGGTCGGTGGTGGGCATGACCGGCCATCCGGAAGCCGTGCTCGCCCGTGAACTGGGGCTCTGTTACACGTCGTTGTCGCTGGTGACCGATCTGGACGCCGGGGTGGAGACGGGCGAGGGCGTCACCCACACCGAGGTGCTGAAGGTGTTCGGCGAGAACGTCGGGCGACTGCGCGAGGTGCTCTTCGACGCGGTGGGCAGGCTGCCCGAGAGCTCCGAGCGGGACTGCCTGTGCACCCATGCGCACGACGGCTGGGACCTGGGGATCGAACTGCCGTAGGGCGGGGCCGCCCTGGGTGGGGGCGGGCCCCCTGGGCGGGGCGGGGGTCGCCCTGGGTGGGGTGCATCGCTCGAACGGGTGACCGAGTTATACACAGCCCGCTTGGCCGTCCACAGGCCCAAGCGGGTTCGGGCAGGGACGGGCATCGTGAAGGGGCCGGAAGCTCAGGACCCTTCACGACAGGCGGTGATGTGCCATGTCCCATCCCTCCCCCGCACTCGCGTTACCCCGCTCCGCTCCCCCGCTGAGCACGGTTCCCCGCTTCGCCCCGGTCCGGGTCGGGCGGGACGGCGGCCATCGGCTGCGACGAGCGGTGTGGCGGCGCAGACGCCCGATGGCGGCCGGTCTCGCGCTGACCGCCGCGGCGCTCGCGGCCGCGGCACCGTCCGGCCAGGGGCCCGGGGGCGGGACACCCGCGCAGGTGCCCGCCTCGGAGGACGGTGGGCGCGGCGGTGGCCCGCGGCCCGCCATGGTGGCGGCCCCGGTCCGGATCGCCGATGCCGCGGCGGTGGAGCTGCTGCACCCGGGCGACCGGGTGGATGTGCTGGCCATGCCCCAGCCGACGGCGGCTCCGGCCCGTGGGCCCGCAGCCGCCGCACGGGTGATCGCGCCCGGGGTACGGGTCGCCCAGGTGCCCGGAGCACCCGGGAGCGGGCCCCACGGAGGTGGGACGGCGGGCAAGGCCGGTACGGATAGCGGTGACGCGGACGAGAGCGGGGCGGACGACACCGGGGCGGCCGAGAGCGGGACCTACGGGGCTGAGCCGCCGGACGGCGGCGGATCGCTGGTCGTGCTGACCGTGCCGCGAGCGACCGCCGCAGCGCTGGCCGGCGCGGCGGCCACCTCCCGGCTGGCGGTGACGCTGTGCCGCTCCTGATGACCGCACCTGGGCTCTTGCCCCTGCTCCGCTCCGGTGTAAGTTGCGGAACCGTCCGCTCCAGCACCGAGGCGGCGAAAGAGAGGCTGTGGCGTGAGCGAGGAGAAGGTGACCGAGGAGAAGCAGAGCGTCCTGGAAGGCTTCAAGGCCTTCCTGATGCGCGGCAATGTGATCGACCTGGCTGTCGCGGTCGTCATCGGCGCTGCCTTCACCGCCGTCGTGAACTCCATAGTGAAAGGCTTGATCAATCCCATAGTCGGAGCCTTCGGCACGAAGGACCTCGAGAAGTACCGCTCGTGCCTGAAAGCACCCTGCGAGACGAACGCCGCGGGCGAGGTCGTCCACGGCATCCCGATCCTGTGGGGCACCGTGCTCTCCGCCGTGCTGACGTTCCTGATCACCGCGGCGGTGGTGTACTTCCTGATGGTGCTGCCGATGTCGCGCTATCTGGCACGGAAGGCCGCCCGGGAGGCGAAGGCGGAGGAGGAGCAGGCCGCGGTGGAGGCCGCCGAGATCACCCTGCTCCGCGAGATCCGCGACGAGCTGGTGGCACAGCGCAGCGGCTCCAGCGCCTAGCAAAGCCTCAGAGGTGGTGGGGCGGTTTCTCGTCGAGGAACCGCGCCAGATCCGCGGCGCTGTCGGCGCTGTCGCCGCCAGGAGTCCGCTCACCCCACCCGCGGTCCGTGTCGTCCGGTGACGGCTGCGCCAGTGGATCACCGAAGATCAGCGCAGCTGCCGGATCGCGCGGTCCGGGGGCAGGGGCGGTGCTCATGCCTCAAGAGTACGGCCGAGGCAGCGGTTCGGTGTACCGCCCCAGCTCCTCGTGCCACCACCGGTCCCGGCCGGACTTCCAGGACACCGGGCGGGCGAGGCGGTGCACCACCAGCACCGACCGCACCTCAGGACAGCCGGTCAGCGCCCGGTCGACCATCTGCTTGAGCGGCCTCGGCTCACCGCAGCGCTGCTCGCCGTCAGCCGTGACGACGACCTTGGCGCCCACCTCCCTGATCCGGTCGCGCAGTTCATGCGGGCGGAGTCCCACGGGGAGGCTGACACGGACGACATCGAGGCGGCCGCAGGCGAGCGTGGCTATCACGGACTCGGGCACCAGCGGCAGATGGACCGCCACCCGGTCACCTGCGCGGACTCCGAGCCGGGTGAGGGCGGCCGCGGCCCTGGCCGCCTGGTCGAGCAGATCTGCGTGGGTGAGCTCCTCAGTGCAGTCCGGTTCGCTGATCCAGCGGAGGGCCACCTGGGCGGGCTGCCGGGATTCGGCGACCAGTGTCGGGAGCACCTCAGTCCGAGAGGTACGGGGCACGTCGGTCTTCTTTCGAGCGGGTACGGGCGGGATACCGCTCAGACTGCTGGTGGGTCATCAACATCTGATGAACGTCCTGTATATGACGGTGCTGAGGCACAGAGCCCGCCCTGTGGCGCCGCTCCCGGCAGCGTCCGGTACCGCCCGGCGCGCGCCTCGCACCCCGACCCTGCCACAGACCACGCCATGGCGTCCCGTGCTACGCATACCTTCCATGAATACCGACGGGACAATCCCCGGATCACCCCGCACCGGCCGGGCCGATGCGCTGACGGACGTCCACGGGCTGCGAGTCGGCCACGCCCAGCGCACCGAGGGCGGTTGGCTGACAGGCACCACCGTGGTGCTGGCTCCCGATGCGGGTGCGGTCGCCGCGGTCGATGTGCGGGGCGGCGGCCCCGGCACCCGGGAGACCGACGCCCTCGATCCGCGCAATCTCGTCCAGCGCGTCGATGCCGTCGTGCTGACCGGTGGCAGCGCCTTCGGGCTGGACAGCGCCTCGGGGGTGGCCGAGTGGCTGGAGGAGCGCGGCCGCGGCTTCCGGGTCGGCCCCGACCCGTCACAGGTCGTACCGGTGGTACCGGCGGCCGCCCTCTTCGACCTCGGCCGGGGCGGCGACTGGAAGGCCCGGCCGGGAGCGGCGCTGGGCCGGGAGGCGACCGAGGCCGCGGCCGGTTCGGAACCGGGAGCGCCGGTGGCGCAGGGCAGCGTCGGGGCCGGTACGGGCGCGGTGGCCGGTGGTCTCAAGGGCGGCATCGGTTCGGCCTCCGTAGTGCTGCCGTCCGGGATCACTGTGGCAGCCCTGGCGGCGGTCAACGCTGTGGGTTCGGTGGTCGATCCGCGGACGGGCGTGCTGTACGGGGAGAGTTACGATCCGTCGGCCGAAGGCGGGCCGCACCGGCCGGGCGAGGCCGAGCACGCCGAGGCACTGCGCAGACTGGCGGCGGCACGCGCGGAGTCGGAGCGGCGCCAGGCCGCCTCGGTACGGCCTCCGTTGAACACCACGCTGGCCGTGGTCGCCACCGACGCCACCCTCACCCGTGCCCAGGCGCAGAAGCTTGCGGGCACCGCGCACGACGGTCTGGCGCGGGCCGTCCGGCCGGTGCATCTGCTGTCCGACGGGGACACCGTGTTCGCCCTGGCCACCGCCGGCCGCCCGCTGGTGCCGGAGGACGCCGAGGAGGGCTCGGATCCTGCCTTCGGGGTCCACCGGGAGGGCGGCGCGCTGAACGAGGTGCTGGCGGCCGGGGCGGATGTCCTGACGCGGGCGGTGGTCAAGGCGGTGCTGGCGGCGGAGGGGGTGGACGGACCGGGTGGAGTCTTCCCCGCGTACCGCGAGTTGTACGGAGCGAAGGGTTGATGACGTGATGAGGGGACGGGCGACCGGGACATGCGGGGGGAGACAGCGGCCATGGATGCCGATCTGCTGATCGTCGGCGGCGGTCCGGCGGGTTGCGCGGCCGCCGTGATGGCGGCGAGCGTCGGGATGCGCTCGGTGCTGGTGGAGTCCGACGAAGCCCTGTGCGGGGGGCTGCGGCGTATCCCCGTGGTGCGCAATGTGCTCGGGTTCACCAGCGGCCCGGGGCTGGCTGCCGCGATCGAGGCCGATGTGGCGCGCTGCGATCCGTGCCGGGTCGAGTTGGGGCGGCACGTCGCTTGGGTCGAAGCCTTCGACGACCATGTGGCGATCGCTCTCGAGCCAGTGGCCGACGCGATGAGCACGTATCCGCCACGGCCCACGGAGACCCGCGCGGGTGCTGTGCGGCTGACGGCGCCATATGCGGTCGTGGCCACGGGAGTCGGGCCCCTGGGCCCCGCGGACGCCGACTGGCTGAGCGGAGCCGAGGACCGGGGGCTTCGCCCGCTGTGGGAGGCGGATCCGGAGGAGCTGGCCGAGCGCACCGTGCTGGTGCTCGGCGCGGACCGGCCGTTGGGCACCTGTGCGCGGTCCCATCCGGAGCTGAGCGTCCGCTTCCTGGTCGCCTATCCACCCGAGGACGCGTACAAGACCGAGGAGCTCGGCCCGGATCCGCGGGTGGAGCTGGTGGCGGTGCGGAGGCTGGAGTTGGCGCCGGGCAGCGGGCCGCTCACCGCCGAGGCCCTCACCGCGAGGGGCGAGCGGCGCACTCTCAGGGCCGATCGCGGATATCTCAACCTGGGCAGTGCACCGGCGGTCCCGGAAGGGGCCATAGTCACCGACGGGTCCGGGTACTGCCCGCCCGCGCGTCAGCACCCCCGGGTCTTCACCGCCGGTGATCTGCGGTCCGCCCGCTTCCAGCGGATCGCGACCGCCATGGGGTCGGGCGGCGAGGCCGCGCTCGGCGCCTACTACGCCTCGCGCGGCCTGCCCGTGGACCTCGGCGCGGCGGCACCGGACCGGGCAGGGGGTGGCTGAGATGCGGTCAGACCGCGACCGCCACCTTCGACTCGTCCCCGGTGGCGCCCGTGGCGGTCGGGTCAGTGGCTGGTGCCGTGTCCGAATCCGGCCGTGCGGTCTTCCGCAGCCCCTTGAGGAAGATGACCAGCCCGGCCGAGACCGCCGTACCCGCCATGACGGCCAGCACGTAGAGGAACGGCCGGCCGATCAGCGGGACCACGAAGATGCCGCCGTGCGGGGCGCGCAGAGTGCAGTCGAAGACCATCGACAGCGCGCCGGTGACCGCACCGCCCGCCATGGCCGAGGGAATGACGCGCAGCGGGTCCGCCGCTGCGAACGGGATCGCGCCCTCGCTGATGAAGGAGGCCCCCAGCACCCAGGCGGCCTTGCCGTTCTCCTGCTCCGCCTTGGTGAACAGCCGCCCGCGCACAGTGGTGGCCAGTGCCATCGCCAGCGGCGGGACCATCCCGGCCGCCATCACCGCGGCCATGATCTTGAGGCTGCCGGTGGACGGGTCCGAGGCCGCGATACCGCCCGTGGCGAAGGCGTAGGCGACCTTGTTGACCGGGCCGCCGAGGTCGAAGCACATCATCAGGCCCAGGATCACGCCGAGGATCACGGCGTTGGCGCCGGAGAGGCCGTTCAGCCAGTCGGTCATCGACTTCTGCGCGGAGGCGATGGGCTTGCCGATCACCACGAACATCAGGAACCCGACGACCGCCGACGAGATCAGCGGGATCACGACCACCGGCATGATGCCGCGCAGCGAAGCGGGCACCGAGAACCGCTGGATGCCCATCACCACCGCGCCCGCGATCAGGCCCGCGACGAGGCCGCCGAGGAATCCGGCCTTGATGGTGGTCGCGATGAAGCCACCGACGAAGCCGGGAACCAGACCGGGCCTGTCGGCCATCCCGTAGGCGATGTAGCCCGCAAGTACCGGCACCAGGAAGGTGAAGGCCGCGCCGCCGACCTGGAACAGCAGCGCCGCCCAACTGGCCGTCTCGGTCCAGACGAAGTGGTCGGCCACCGACTTGGCACCGGCGATCTCGTAGCCGCCGATCGCGAAGGCGAGGGCGATCAGCAGACCGCCCGCGGCCACGAACGGGACCATGTAACTCACGCCCGTCATCAGCCATGTGCGCAGCCGGGTGCCAAAACCGTCACCGGCCCCGGTGCCCGCGTCCATCGGGGCCGAGCCCTCCTCCGGGCCGTCGGCCGGTGCGCTTCTCTCGCCGCGCGCGGCCTTCTCCCGCGCCTCGGCGACCAGTTCCGCCGGGCGGTTGATGCCCGCCTTCACCCCGACGTCCACGGTCGGCTTTCCGGCGAACCGGCCCTTGTCCCGCACCTCCACGTCATGCGCGAGGATCACCGCGTCGGCGGCGGCGATGGTGGCCGCCGGGAGCTTGTCGAACCCGGCGGAGCCCTGGGTCTCGACCACCAGCTCGACACCCGCCTCGGCAGCGGCCCTCTCCAGGGACTCCGCGGCCATGTAGGTGTGGGCGATACCGGTGGGGCACGAGGTGACCGCGACGATCCGGAAGGGGGCCGTCGGCGCCTGCGGTGTCTCCGCCGCGGTTGCCTGCGGTGTCTCCGCCGCGGTTGCCTGCGGTGTCTCCGGCGTGGCCCGGACCGTCCGCCCAGGAGTCGCCTCCCCCTGTACGGCCTCCCCCTGTACGGCCTCCCCCGGGACGGCCGTCTGCTCGTCGCCGCGGATCAGGGCGGCCACCCGCTCCGGCTCGTCCGCCGAGCGCAGCGCGTCGGTGAAGGCGGTGTCCATCAGCGAGCGGGCGAGGCTGGACAGGATGGTCAGATGGTCGCTGTCCGCCCCCGCCGGGGCCGCGATCAGGAAGATCAGATCGGCAGGTCCGTCCGGCGCGCCGAAGTCGATCCGGGCGGTGCTGCGCCCGAAGGCGAGCGTGGGCTCGGTGACATGTTCGCTGCGGCAGTGAGGTATGCCGATGCCGCCGTCCAGGCCGGTCGGCATCTGCTCCTCGCGTGCCGCCACGTCGGCGAGAAAACCGTCGAGGTCGGTGACCCGGCCGACCGCGGCCATCCGTGCGGCGAGCGACCGGGCGGCGGCTTCCTTGGTGTCGGCGGACAGGTCGAGGTCGACCAGATCCGCGGTGATCAGCTCACTCATCTCGCGGCTCCCTTGGGTGTGGTTCCGCCCGCTATCGGGGAGAGGCGGAACGGAACGGGGACGGGGGGTGGGAGTGGGTCGGGCCGGTCATACGGGCTCTGTGAGCGCGCGGTCCAGCGGGACGTCCGCCGTGATCATGACGGCGGAGGGGTCGAGGTCGGCCGGGGTCGGCATGGCGCTGCCCGGCAGTTGCACAGCGGCCGCGCCATGGGCCACCGCCGCGGCGAGCGCGGCGGGGCCGGCGCCGCCCGCGGCGAGGAATCCGGCGAGCGAGGCATCGCCCGCGCCGACGTTGCTGCGCACCGTGGAGACGCGGGCCGCGCCGAAGTAGGTGCCGGTCTCGTCGACCAGCAGCTGACCGTCGGGGCCGAGGCTGGCCAGGACGGCGCGGGCGCCCAGCCCGCGCAGTTCCTCGGCCGCCTTGACCGCCTCGCCGACGGTGGCCGGCGGGCGGCCCACGGCCTGGGCCAGCTCCTCGGCATTGGGCTTCACCACATCCGGGCATGCGCGCAGCGCCGCGGTCAGCGAGGGGCCGGAGGTGTCCAGGGCGATCCGGGCGCCCGCCCGGTGGGCGCGGGCGACGAGTTCGGCGTACCACTCGGGGGCCAGCCCGCGCGGAAGGCTTCCGCAGCAGGCGATCCAGTCGGCGTCGGCGCTCTTGGTCCGCACCGCCTCGAGCACCGCCTCCGCCTCGGCACCGCTCAGTTCGGGCCCGCCCGCGTTGACCTTGGTGAGGGTGCCGTCGGGCTCCGCGACGGCGACATTGACCCGGGTCGAGCCCGCCACCGGCACACCTGCCGCCTCGATGCCCAACTCCCCGAGCAGCCGCGCCAGCAGCGCGCCCTCCGGTCCGCCGAGCGGGAGCACGGCGACCGTGCGCCGCCCCGCGGCGGCCACCGCGCGCGAGACATTGACGCCCTTGCCACCGGGGTCGACCCGATCGGTGGTGGCACGCAGCACCGCGCCGCGCTCCAGCGCCGGGATCTCATAGGTGCGGTCCAGGCTGGGGTTGGGGGTGACGGTGAGGATCATGCGCGAGCCACTTCGGTGCCCTGGTGCTCGATGGCGAGGGCATCCTGCGGGCTCAGCCCGGTGTCCGTGATCAGCAGATCCACATGGCCGAGGTCACCGAAGCGGGCGAAGTGCTCCTGGCCGAACTTGGCGGAGTCCGCCAGCAGAACGACCCGGCGGGCGGCGGCGATCATCGCGCGTTTGACGGCGGCCTCCGCGAGGTCGGGGGTGGTCAGTCCGCCGTCGAGCGAGAAGCCGTTCGTGGCCAGGAAGAGCACATCGGCCTTGATCTCGCCGTAGCCCCGCAGCGCCCAGGCGTCCACGGCGGCCCGGGTGCGGTGCCGGACCCGGCCGCCGACGAGGTGCAGGGCGATACCGGGGTGGTCGGCGAGACGCGCCGCGATCGGCAGGGCGTGGGTGACCACGGTGAGACCCGCCTCCAGCGGAAAGGCGGCGGCGAACCGGGCCGCCGTCGAGCCCGCGTCGATGATCACGCTGCCGTCGGAGGGGAGTTCGGCGAGGGCGGCCCGGGCGATGCGGTCCTTCTCGTCGGAGGCGGTGCCCTCGCGTTCGGCGAGCTCGGGCTCGAAGTCGAGGCGTCCAGCCGGGATGGCGCCCCCGTGCACCCGGCGCACGAGCCCCGCCCGGTCCAGTGTCCGCAGATCGCGCCGTACGGTCTCGGCGGTGACCTGGAACTCCTCGGCGAGGGACAGGACATCCACCCGCCCGCTCTCGCGGGCGAGCCGGAGGATCTCCTGCTGCCGCTCCGGTGCGTACATGTGGGTTTACGCCCCTTCAGTGCCCGAACCTGTGATTTCGCGGCCAGATTACGGCGCCACTCCTGGAAAGTAAACAGAGTCGGGCACGAAACAGACTCGCCCAGACATCGCCATGCCATGGCCGCGCCCCTGCACCGCCCTGCCATGAACCGATCCCGCTCGTCCGCCGGGCTCACCCCAGCACCGTGTCCGAATGCCGCCGGACTTCCCGTGGGCGGGCGACCAGGATCAGGTCATGCCCCGGGATCACCGCACACCAGGGATCCCGGTGATCTCGCTGATCCCGGGGATCTCACCTCATTCAATGACATGGCAACCATGGAGCTCACATGACACTCGACGGCAAAGCGGCCCTGGTCACCGGCGGCAGCCGCGGTATCGGCAGGGCGGTGGCGCTCCGGCTCGCCCAGGAGGGCGCCGATATCGCGCTGACCTATCACTCCCAGGCCGAGCGCGCGGCGGATGTGGTCGACCAGATCAAGGCGCTGGGCCGCCGGGCCTGGGCCGTCCAGGCCGACAGCGCCGACGCGCAGGCGGTGCGGGACGCCGTCGTTGGCGCCGCCGCCGAGTTCGGCCGCCTCGACATCCTGGTCAACAACGCGGGCGCCGGAGCCCTCGGCCCCGTCGGCGAGCTGTCCCTGGAAGACGTCGACCGCGTGCTCGCCGTCAATGTCCGGGCGCCGTTCCTCATGACCCAGGCGGCGCTGGAGCGGCTGTCCGACGGCGGACGGATCATCAACATCGGCAGCTGTATGGCTGAGCGCGCCGCCTTCCCCGGCGGCAGCCTCTACGCGACCAGCAAGACCGCGCTGACCGGCCTCACCAAGGCGCTGGCCCGTGAGCTGGGCACCCGCGGTATCACGGTCAACCTGGTGCACCCCGGTCCGATCGACACCGACATGAACCCGGCCGACGGCGAGAGCGCCCCCATGCAGAGCGGTCTGACCGCCCTGGGCCGCTATGGCCAGCCGTCGGAGATCGCCGCGACCGTGGCCCATCTCGCGGGTGACGACGGCCGCTACATCACCGGGGCGTCGATCGCCGTGGACGGCGGCTTCGCCGCCTGATCACACCGCGCCCGGCACATCGGACCGCGGCGGGCACGGAGTGAGCCCCGGCGCCGGGGGGGGAAGGGCGCCGGGGCTCGGTCTATGGGGTTGAAGGAATCCATCGGATCCGACCGGATCCGCACGTGCCGGGCTCTCCACCACGGCAGGCTCACGCCGCGGCGTCAAAACCGGTCTGGCGGGCCATCTTCTTCAGCTCGAGCAGCGCGTGCTTCTCGATCTGACGGATCCGCTCACGCGTCAGACCGTGCTGCTTGCCGACCTCCGTGAGCGTGCGCTCCCGGCCGTCGTCGATGCCGTAACGCGCCTTGATGATCGAGGCGGTGCGGTCGTCGAGGCGGCCGATGAGGTCCTCCAGCTCCTCGCTCCGCAGCAGCGTCATCACCGACTGCTCGGGCGAGACCGCCGAGGTGTCCTCCAGCAGATCGCCGAACTGGGTCTCCCCCTCGTCGTCCACCGACATGTTCAGACTGACCGGGTCACGGGCCCAGTCGAGCACATCCGAGACCCGCTCCATCGTGGAGCCGAGCTCGTGGGCAATCTCCGCGTGCTCCGGCTCACGGCCGTGCTCACGGTTGAACTCCCGCTGCACCCGGCGGATCCGGCCGAGCTCCTCGACCAGATGGACGGGCAGCCGGATCGTACGGGACTGATCCGCGATCGAGCGGGTGATGGCCTGACGGATCCACCATGTCGCATACGTCGAGAACTTGAAGCCCTTCGTGTAGTCGAACTTCTCCACCGCGCGCACCAGGCCCGCGTTGCCCTCCTGGATCAGATCGAGGAGCGGCAGCCCACTGCGCGGATAGCGGCGCGCCACGGCCACGACCAGGCGCAGGTTGGAGCGGATGAAGACGTCCTTGGCGCGGGCACCCTCGGCGGCTATCGCCTCCAGTTCCTCACGGCTCGCACCCGCGGCTTCGGCCTCCTCCACCTCCCCGTCCAGAATCTGCTGGGCGTAGACGCCCGCCTCGATGGACTGGGACAGCTCGACCTCCTTCGCCGCGTCCAGCAGCGGGGTACGAGCGATCTCGTCGAGATACATGCCGACCAGGTCGCGATCGGCGATCTCCCCGCCTGAGGCGCGAACGCTGTTGGCCCCATCAGCACCACCGCTGGCGGACTGATGACGGGCGACGGCACGGGTTGCCATGCGTGCTCCCTTACAGATGGATCGGGCGCGGACTATGGACGGACCTGCCCCTGCCGGGTGCCCCGTCCGATGGAAACAACGACTGGAATCCGGACAGAATTCCCCAGCTGTGCCCACCTTTTTACGATCATGCAGTACCCTGTCCCGCCACAGGAGCGGCAGCGTGGTCTCGGAACGCCGGGAAGCGCAGGTCAGGGCCTCGAACAGCGCCGTCCGTGGCTGCCTCTTACCCTCAAGGACGAATTCCACAGGTTTCCGGTTGCCCGAATGGACCCCGTTCGCCCGGGACGTATACGAGCGGACCGCGGGCGGCCGGGAGCGGTGCGCCGCGGCCCGAGTTGCCGGTGGTGGGACGCGGGTGTGCGCTGGAAGAGACCGGTCCGGCGGGCGACGAGGAGGTCCTGCCATGCATACCCCTGCCGCCATCACCGCACGTGAACCGCGCCACCCCCGCCTTCACCCACCGCTGCACCCCGCCGCCTCCTGGATGGTCCCGGTCGTCCTGGGGGTCCTGATCGGCGGATGGGCGATCTTCATCGACCATAACCAGGGCTCCTCCATCCCCGCGGCCTTCATCCTCGGCATCGTGGCGGCGATCGTCTTCGGAGCGGTCTGCTACGGCGTCGGCAAGGTGCAGTCCATGCTGCTGCCGGAGGTCCGGGCGGCGCTGTACGGGGCGGTCTTCGGCTGTGCGATCGGCTTCCTCTACAACATCAGCGGCAGCTCGAACTACCGGGCCTCGGCGATGGGGCTCGGGGTGGGGCTGGCCATGGGGGTCGTGGCCTTCTACGTCTTCCACGTACACGACGAGTGAGCACCCTCCCGCAGCCCGGCGCCCCGTCCCCGTCCCCGTCCGCCCCGGCATCGCGCCCCGTCCGGCTCCGTTCCCCGGGCCCGTTCCCGGGCCCGGTTCTCCGACGTAGGTCCGCGGTCCCCCGCCCCGTACATCCACGGCCCGTTCCCGGCACCGCGCCCGCGTTCCTAGCGTGGCCCCATGACCGATGACACCTCTGGAACGCTCGACGAGGCCCTGGAGCGGCTGCACGCGGCAGGCCCCGAACGGCACGGCTGGCTGAGCAACCACGGACCGATGGCGGTCGAGGCCCTGGTACGTCACGGCCAGGGCCACGCCGTCCACCGCTGGCTCGACTACTACCGCGGCAAGCTGGAGGACATGCCGGACGCGCACGCTCCGATCACCGAGGAGAACTGGCGGGAGGCGCTCGGCGATCCCCGTCATATCGCCGACTGGACCACGCACTTCGGCCATGAGCTGGCCGACCGGCCCTGGCGGGACGTCCTCACCCAGTGGTGGCCGCGACTGCTGCCGGGCATCGCCGGAGGGGCCACGCATCCGGTGATCCGCGTCGGCCACGCCGTACGCACCCTCCTCGACGCACCCGGTACCGCGACCGCGCCCCGTACCGCCGAGCTCGCCCACGCCCTCGGCTACTGGGCGGCCCGCCACGCACCGCTGCCGCCGCTCGGCCGCCTGCCGGGTCCGCCGTCCGGAGCGGCGGCGGACGCGCTGGCCGCCGTGCCGCCCGTCGCGGACCGCAGCGGTGACATCCGGGACCGGCTGCCGCAGCTCACGGCGTTCCCCGCCTGGCCCATGGACAACACCGGGCCCACCGACCCCGACACCGCGCGCGACCGGCTGGCCGAGCTGGTACGGGCCGCGACCCACCGCTATCTCACCCATGGCCACGGTGAGCCCATCATGCTGGTCCACGCCGCGACCGCGCCGAACGCCGTCCTGCGGACCCTGCCCGCACTCCCCCGTGCGCTGTGGGCACCGAGCCTGGACGCGGCCTGGGCGGCGAGCGCCGCGGTCACGGCGGCTTACGGGCCCCCGGAGCCGGATCTCCCGCCGTCCGCGGCGGCCACCGCGTCCCCCGAGGAGGTTTTCGCGCATGCCGCCGCGCACGGCGACGAGCACGCCGTCAAGCTGGCCGACACCACGCTCGATGTCGCCCGGGACGCCGCCGCCACCGGTGAGGACCCCGGACCCGCACTCGCCGCGGCCCTGCACGGCTGCGCGCTTATCGACTCACCGCCGGCGGCCCCGTCACCGCGCCTCGACGTCTGAGCCGCCCCGCCCTCAGCCGAACTGCACCGAGCGCTTGGCCAGTCCCATCCAGAAGCCGTCGATCACACTGCGCTGACGGCCGAGTTCGGACTCGGCGGCCCCCAAGGTGACGAACAGCGGGGCGAAGTGCTCGGTGCGCGGATGCGCGAGCCGTCCCGCCGGGGAGATGTGCTCGAAGTCCAGCAGGGCGTCGATGTCCTGTGCGTCCAGGGCACGTTGCCCCCAGTCGTCGAACTCGGCCGACCAGCTGGGCGGTGTCGGGCCGGTGTCGCGCAGCGCGGCCAGGTTGTGGGTGAAGAAGCCGCTGCCGACGATCAGCACCCCCTCGTCCCGCAGCGGTGCCAGCTTGCGCCCGATCTCCATCAGCCTCCCCGGATCGAGCGTCGGCATCGACACCTGGAGGACCGGTACATCGGCCTCCGGATACATCTCGACCAGCGGGACATACGCGCCGTGGTCGAGCCCGCGGCGCGGGATGTCCCGCACCGGGGTGCCCGCTGTACGCAGCGTCCTACGGATGCGCTCGGCGAGCTCCGGGGCACCGGGCGCCGGGTAGCGCACCCGGTAGTAGTGCCGGGGAAACCCCCAGAAGTCGTAGACCAGCGGCACCTGTCGGGTTGCTCCGATGGCCAGCGGCGCTTCCTCCCAGTGGGCGGAGATCATGAGAATGGCCTTCGGCCGGGGAAGCTCCGCCGACCAGGCGGCCAGTTGCCCGGGCCAGATCGGATCGTCGGCGAGGGGCGGGGCACCATGGCTCAGATAGAGAGCGGGCATACGCCCTTCGAACGCGGACATGATGACACCTCGATCCAGACACTTGAAGTCTCAAGTAATACCGGGCCGACCCTAGCACTCGATTGTTTAAGTTTCAAGAAATGCTCCGTACAATGAAACGCGTGGACGCCATGAAGACCCCCGCAGACGGCGAAGCGACCCGTTGGCTGGCCGAAGACGAACAGCGCACCTGGCAGGCGTATATCCAGGCGAGCATGCTCCTGGAGGACCATCTCGACCGCCAGTTGCAGCGGGACGCGGGGATGCCGCATGTCTACTACGGCCTGTTGGTGAAGCTCTCCTGGGCGCCACGCCACAGATTGCGGATGACCGAACTCGCCGAGTCCGCCAAGATCACCCGCTCCCGGCTCTCGCACGCCATCGCGCGGATGGAGAAGGACGGCTGGGTACGGCGTGAGGACTGCCCCTCCGACAAGCGCGGACAGAACGCGGTCCTCACCGACAAGGGGTTCGAGGTGCTGAAGCAGACCGCGCCCGGCCATGTCGACGCCGTACGGACCGCGATCTTCGACCGGCTCACTCCCGAGCAGATCGAGCAGTTCGGCGATATCTGCCAGATCATCCGCGAGGGGCTCCAGCCGGAGGGCGCCGATCTGCCCTGGCTGCGCTGAGCGGCCCGCGCGCCCCAACCGGAGAACGCACTTCCCCCAACCCGACAACGCGCCCCCACCCACGAACACACGAAGACCCCGCTCCACCAGGGAGCGGGGTCTTCGCCGCGGTACGGCGGCCGACGGCGCCGTACCGCAGGACGCGTCAGAGCGATGCGTCAGTGCACCATGACCGGCACGGCGTCCTCGACCGCGCCGTCACCGGATCCGGCGACCGGACCCCCGCCGTTCTGCGGCCCCGCGTTGACGAAGGTGACGGCGATCAGCGCCGCCAGCACCAGGATGCCGACCGCCCACCAGATGGCGGTGGTGTAGCCGTGCACCATGGCCTCCAGTTTCAGCGCCTTGAGCGAGGGGGCGCCGGCCATGTGGGACTTGGCGTAGTCGGTGGTGGCGCTGGCCGCGATGGTGTTCAGCAGCGCGGTACCGATGGCACCGCCCACCTGCTGCGAGGTGTTGACCATCGCCGAGGCGACACCCGCGTCACGCGGCTGGACACCGTGCGTCGACAGGCTCATCGCGGGCATGAACGCCGTACCCATGCCCAGGCCGAGCAGGATGAACCCGGGCAGGATCTGCCAGGTGTACGAGGTGTCCAGATCGATCTGGGTCAGCATCAGCATGCCGACCGAGCCGACCAGGAAGCCCGGACCCATCAGCAGCCGGGCCGGGACCCGGGTCATCAGACGGGTGCCGATCTGCGTGGAGCCGACGATCATGCCGATGACCATCGGCAGGAAGGCGAAACCGGTCTTGACCGGGCTGTACCCCTTCACGATCTGCATGTAGTAGGTGAGGAACAGGAAGAGACCGAACATGCCGATGATGGCGAGACCCATCGAGATGTAGACACCGCCCCGGTTCCGCTCGGTGACCACCCTCAGCGGCAGCAGCGGGGCCTTCGTCTGGGACTCGACGACGGCGAACGCGGTCAGCAGCACGGCCGAGGCGATGAACAGCCCGATCGTCCAGCCCGCGGTCCAGCCGTCGGACTCGGCGCGGGTGAAGCCGTAGACCAGCGCGACCAGACCGGTGGTGGCCAGGATCACGCCGGGGATGTCCAGCCGGGACCGGTTGCGGCTCTCGACGGGCTCGCGGATCACGGCGACCGCGCCGGCGGCGGCCACGGCGGCGAACGGGATGTTCACGAAGAACGTCCAGCGCCAGTCCATGTACTCGGTGAGCACACCGCCGAGGATCAGACCCACGGCACCGCCACCACCCGCGATGGCACCGAACACACCGAACGCCTTGGCACGTTCCTTGGCGTCGGTGAACATCACGGCGAGCAGCGAGAGCGCGGCGGGCGCGAGCAGCGCGCCGAACACCCCCTGGAGCGCCCGGGCGCCCAGCAGCATCGCGCTGTTCACGGCGGCGCCACCCAGTGCCGAGGCCGCCGCGAAGCCCACCAGACCGACGATGAAGGTCTGCTTGCGGCCCCACAGGTCGGCGATCCGGCCGCCGAACAGCAGCAGTCCGCCGAAGGCGAGGGCGTACGCGGTGATGACCCACTGGCGGTTGCCGTCCGAGATGTCCAGATCGGCCTGAGCGGAGGGCAGCGCGATGTTCACGATGGTCGCGTCGAGGACGACCATCAGCTGGGCGAGGGAGATGAATATCAGCGCTTTCCAGCGCCGGGGATCGACGTATTGAGCCGTTTCAGGCATGAGTGGGCCTACCTAGCGGTGCAGAGAGTGAAAAACGGGACGGAATGGACCGGTGGTCACCGGCGTGAAGTCGTTGGGTCAGGCGTCGGGGGTGGAGCGGAGAGGAGAAGCCTCGAAAAGGAAGTAAGGCACGCACACACAGAAGACCTGTGAACGCGTGAGAAATAAGCGGTGCTCGGTGGTCAGCCGAGTGAGATTCAGATCACCGCCGCTGTCGCAGATCCTCCAAGGTGGTGGGAGAGCCGGGTAGTTCGGAGTGCGCCGGGGCTGTCAGACCGTCCAGGAACAGCTGAAGATGCCGGTGCACAAAGATGTCGAAGTCCACACAGCCGTTGCCGGGCAGCGGCCGGGTGAGCTGAGTGAGGGCGACCATCAGATCACCGACGCCGATGTCGGTGCGCAGTCGGCCGGAGGCTCGCGCCGCCCCCATCAGGGCGTCGATACCGGCGGCCAGACGGTCGCGGGCGGCGATGAGGTCAGGGTGCTCCTTGTCGAGGCTGTCGGAGAGCAGAGGGCACAGGGCGCCGATCCGCTCGTCCGCCGCCGCGTGCACGAAGCGCCGCAGCGCGAGGAACGCGTCCCGCTCCTCGGCCAGGGCCGATTCGGCCTGCTCGGCGATGCGGGACATCACCGAGAGGGTCACGTGGTGGATCAGCTCGCGGCGGTCCGCGAAGTGCCGATAGATGGTGGCATTGCCGACACCGGCCCGTCGAGCGATTTCATCGAGCGGGATCTCGGCCCCGTACTCGACAAGCGCTTCCCGGGCGGTGGCGATGATCCGCTCCCGGTTGCGCAGGGCGTCCGCACGCAGCCGGTGCTGCCCGGGCCGGGCCGACTTCGCCGTCCGCCTGTCGGCCGTAGCCGTCTTACTGGTGGCCGCTCGGGCCATGGCAGCGCTCCTTTCCGCGTATCGGTGTCCGGGCATCCGGAGGGTCCGGTTCCGACGTTTCGGCGTTCAACGTTTCCGGGGAGTCAGTCCCCGTTTGTGCGTCCACTGGTCCAAACGGGGAATCAGTCCCCGGAATTTCGCGGTCCGGCGTGACCCGCATCACACCCGACCGGCGACTGAAACACCCGGACGGACCCGCGTTTTCCCCCGCACGGCCGCACCCCACGGGCGCCGCGACCCGCGCCGACACACCGTGGTCGGCGATGAGCCAGAGCCGTGAGACCTCCCGCCCTCGAATACGCAGGCCCCGCCGAGGCAGCGCATTCGCCGCCGCCGCCGTGCTCACGGTGGCGGTGGTGGCCCCGGCGGTGGCCCCTCGTCCCCCCGCGCCCGCCGCTCCCGAGCGGGCACCCGCCCCGGCCGGCCGCCCGGTCACCGGATCACTGGCACCGTGCACCCTCGCCGCGGGCCATGGACTCCAGATGTCCGAGGGCCTCCCCACCAGCCGCGGCTTCAGCCGCAGCACCGGTACGGTCCACGCCCTCAACCTGATGATCGACTTCCCGGACGTACACGGCAAGGGCACGGCCCGGGAGCGCTTCGAGGAGTTCTTCCCGCAGACCTCCCGCTGGTTCGCGCGGAGTTCGTACGGACGGCTCGACTACCGTCCCGCGATGCCGGTCGACCACTGGCTGCGGATGCCGCACTCCTTCAAGTCCTACGGCATAAAGCGTGGCAGCCCCTTCGAGCCCGGCTATCGCAAGCTGGTCGCCGACCTCGCCAAGGTGGCCGACCGCCGCATCGACTTCAGCCGCTACGACCTGGTCAACGTGCTGGTGACACCGAACGCCGGGCCACCCGCCGCCCATGCCGTGCTCTCGGTGACCTACGCCGACAACCAGCGCGCCCCGGTCGCCGACGGTGTGCCGCTGGCCAATGTCTCGTTCGTCTACAGCCGCCAGGACGACGGCTCGGGCTCACTGCACCGCACCGGCTACCGGGTGCTGCCGCATGAGAACGGCCATGTCTTCGGGCTGCCCGACCTCTACACCCACGGCGGCGGGGACCGGGTGGGCCACTGGGATGTGATGTCCGAGGACTGGGGCGCCGGGAACGATCTGCTGGCCTGGCACAAGTGGAAGCTGGGCTGGTTCGGTCCGGGCCAGGTCAGCTGCGCCTCCCGGCCCGGCGTCTCGGACCACACCCTGACGCCGCTGCACCGCGCGGATGGCACCAAGCTGGTCTTCGTACCCGTTTCGGCGTCCACCGGCTACGCCATAGAGGCGCGGGCGAACGGCGGCAACGACGAGGCGGTCTGCAAGCCCGGAGTGCTGATCTCCTGGGTGGACACCCGCGTCGACTCCGGCGGCGGCCCGGTCACCGTCATGGACAGCGTCCCCGACGGCCGCGGCTGCACCCGGGAGCGCAATGTGCACCCTGGGCTCAGCGACGCGGCCTTCGGCCCCGGCGAGACCTTCACCGGGAGCGTGGGAGGCATCCGGGTACGGGTCAGGGTGGTGCGGCAGGACGCGAGCGGCGGCTACGGCATAGAGGTCACCCGTCGCGCCAGTGGCGGCGCCCGAGGCTGATCAGCAGCAGCTGCTTCCGTGCGGTGTCGGCCACCCGGCGCTCCTCGTCCGGCCGGTCCGGCGGAACCTCCAGGAACGCGGTCGCGGTCATCACCATGTGGTCGACATACATCTGGGCAAGGATCCGGACATCCTCCGCGGACCAGCCCTCCGGGGTCAGCTGCGGGACGAAGGCATCGGCCACCTCGTCGGCGAACCGGTCGAGTTCGGCGGCGATCGCCTCCCGCACCGGACGGACGCCGCCATGCCGCTCACGTGCGATGAAGCGGATGTGGGCGGGGTAGCGGCGCACCTGTTCGGCGACCGCCTCGACGGTGGCCTCGATCCGCTCCTCGTCCCCGACCCGGTCGGCGAGTATCGCGCGGATCAGGGCGTGCAGGCTGCCCAGGGACTCCTCGACCAACGCGACGCCGAGGTCGCTCAGATCCCGGAAGTGCCGGTAGAAGGCGGCGGGCGCCACCCCCACCACCCGGGTGACCTCACGCAGGCCGAGGCTGCTCAGGCTCTGGTCCTCCAGCAGTCGCAGCCCCGCGTCCAGCAGCGCGCGCCGCGTCTTCTCCTTCTGGGCCTGCCGGACCCCGGACGTGTGACTCATATCATTCAGTAAACAGCTGTTTGCTGACTTTGGCCAGAGGTATGCGGAGTACTCTAGAAGTCAGTGAACAAGTGTGCATTCAATTGTTCACCGAAATGCCACCCCCCACGCCCATCCGCATCCGGATCCACCTCTTCGAGAGAGGCCCACATGCTCTTCATCGTCGCGGCTCTCGCCCTGATGGGGATTCTGCTGGGCGCGGCGGCACACACCCCGCTCCCGCTGTTCCTCGCCGCCTCCGCGGCCATCGGCGTCTGGCTGACGGTCTTCTTCATCCGCGAACGCACCGGACACAAGGGGAGCTGACCCATGGCACTGACCGCACCCACCCGCACCTCGCCGGCCCGGGCCCGCAAGGACGCCGACGGCATGGCCGTCGCCTCCTTCGTCCTGGGACTCATCGGCACCCTGCTCTTCAACGCCGTCTTCGGACCGTGCGCCATCGTCCTCGGGACGCTCGCGCTCGCCCGCGAGACGAGCCGCCGGGGCCGGGCGCTGCTCGGGATCGCACTCGGCGTCGTGGACGTGATCCTGCTCATCGTCCTGGTGACCCTGGATCAGTCCGTCTTCTGGCAGTTCGGCGGCTGACGGACCGACAGCGCATCCCAACACCCCGCGCGGGCACGCCTGTTGTGCCTGCCGCGGGGTGTCGCGCGTTCGCCACGGTCCGGCGCCGGCACCTCTCGATCGCCGGGCAGGACGGACCCCGCCCCCTGGACAATCATGTTGGTTAGGCTAACCTAACTACGTCCTCGGGTCGCCGTCCCGTGGCCACGTCCCCGTGCAGCATGCAGATCGAGAGAAGGCACCATGCGTCACGCCAGAGCACTCCCCCTGTCCCGCCGCGGTCTCCTCGCCGCTGGCGGAGCCGTCGGACTCGGCGCCCTGGTCACCGCCTGTGGCAGCAAGGGGGGTTCGGACTCCGGCGACGGCGGCAAAGGCGGCGGCTCCTGGTCGTTCATCGATGACCGCGAGAAGAAGATCAGCGCCGACAGCGCGCCCGAGCACATCGTGGCGTACATCGGCGCCGCGGCCGCGCTCTACGACTTCGGCATCGACAAGCAGATCACCGGCATCTTCGGCCCCAGCAAGCTGAAGAACGGCAAGCCGGACGTCCAGGCGGGCGACTTCCCCGTCGACCGCGCGACGTCCCTGGGCGATGTCTGGGGGCAGTTCAAGGTCGAGAAGTACGCCTCGCTCACCCCCGATCTGCTGATCACCAACATGTACGACCCGGGCGCGCTCTTCTACATCCCGGATGACAGCAAGAAGAAGATCCTGGACCTGGCCCCGAGCGCCGCCATCACCACCGGCCGCGTCTCCATGGTGGAGCCCATCAAGCGCTATGCCGAGCTGGCCGAGGCCCTCGGCGCCGACCTCCGGGCCAAGAAGGTCACCGAGGCCAAGAAGCGCTTCGAGAAGGCTTCCGAAGAGCTGCGCAAGACGGTGAAATCGCACCGGATCAAGGTCATGGCCTGCTCCGCCAGCGCCGACCTCTTCTATGTCTCCAACCCCAAGATCAACGCCGACCTGATCTACTTCAGCGAGCTCGGTGTCGACTTCGTCCAGCCCCAGAAGACCGACAAGGGCGGCTACTTCGAGAGCCTCAGCTGGGAGAACGCCGACAAGTACGACGCCGATGTGCTCTTCCTGGACAACCGCACCGCCACCCTCCAGCCCGAGGCCCTGACCGGCAAGCCGACCTGGTCCAAGCTGCCCGCCGTCAAGGCCGGCCAGATCGCCCCCTGGAGCAGCGAGCCGCGGTTCTCCTACGCAGGTGCGGCGCCGCTGGTCGAGTCCCTCACCAAGGCGATCCAGGACGCGAAGAAGGTCGGCTGACCCGCCGCCCGAGCCGATCCACGGCAAGCGAAGGGAAGACCCCCTCCCATGACCACCGCAGCCACCACCGCCCCCACCGCCGTCCCGTTCCGCTTCTTCGACGCGCGGGTGGTGCGCACCCGTCCGCTCGGACCCTCCATGGCCCGGATCACCTTCGGCGGCGGATGTCTCAAGGACTTCGCCACCGGAGGCCGGGACCAGCGCTTCAAGCTGTTCCTGCCGCATCCGGGCCAGTCCGCCCCCGTCGTGCCCACCGAGCACGGCGAGGGCTGGTTCGCCGCCTGGCGGGCCATGGACCCCGCCGTCCGCGGTGTCATGCGCTCGTACACCGTGCGCGACCAGCGCCGTGAACCCGGCGAGATCGACGTGGACTTCGCCCTCCACGAGGACGGCGGCCCGGCCGCGCGCTGGGCCGCCCGTGCCGAGTCCGGCGACCGCGTCACCCTGCTCGGCCCCACCGAGGACGACAACGCGGGAGTCGACTTCCGCCCGCCGCCCGGCACCGACTGGGTCCTCCTCACCGCCGACGAGACGGCGCTGCCCGCCGTCGCCGGAAGCCTCCAGTGGCTCCCCGCGGGCACCCTCGCCAAGGTCTGGATCGAGGTCCAGCACGCCGAGGACATCCAGGAACTGCCCACCGCCGCCGACGCCGAGATCACCTGGCTGGTCCGGAACGGCGCCGTCCCCGGCACCCCGCGCCACGCCCTCGTCCTGGACGCGCTGCGCGCCGCGGAGCTGCCCCGGGGCACCCCGTACGCCTGGATCGCGGGCGAGGCCGGGACGGTGCGCGAGGTGCGCCGCCATCTGGTCCGCGAACGCGGCTTCGACCGCAAGGCCGTGACCTTCACCGGCTACTGGCGCCTGGGCGCCTGTGAGGAACAGCTCGTCGAGGAAGCCGTGTCGGGCACCGGCCCCGCGGAAGACAACTGACCCCCTCGCATCCCCTCGTCTTCTCTTCTCCTCCCCTCTTCTTCTCTCTTCTTCCTCGTTCCCGGACCCTCCCCCATACCGATCACCACTGGCCGACGGGCGACTGACCGGCGGTGCGCTCCGGCGCGCCCCGGCCCCAGCGGCCGGGGCACCCACACGCCCACCCGCCCGCGGACGCACCCCCACGCCCGCTTCCAGAAGGGACAGACCGTGAGTTTCCTCGCGCAGACCGCTGAGGACCCGTCGCCGGAGTCGATACCGGGGGCGGCGGATGGCCGGGCCCACCTCTTCAACGACCGTACGGCCGAGCGCTACCGGCGCTCCGTGACCGGCGGCGTCGACCTGGTGGCCGCCACCGTCGCCCGCACCGACCGCCCGTTCAGCGGTGTCACCCCCGCCCAACTGGCCCCCGAGATCTCCGGTATCGACCTGGAACGGCCGCTGGGTGACGCGGGCGCGGCGCTCGAGGAGCTGAAAGGCGTCTACCTCAAGGACGCCGTCTACTTCCACCACCCGCGCTATCTCGCCCACCTCAACTGCCCGGTGGTGATCCCGGCGCTGCTCGGCGAGACGGTCCTGTCCGCCGTCAACTCCTCGCTGGACACCTGGGACCAGAGCGCGGGCGGCACCCTGATCGAGCGCCGTCTGATCGACTGGACCGCCGAGCGCATCGGCCTGGGCGAGGCCGCGGACGGCATCTTCACCAGCGGCGGCACCCAGTCCAACCTCCAGGCGATACTGCTCGCCCGCGACGAGGCCTGCAAGCTGGTGGAGAAGGAGGCGGCGGCGACCGGGTCCGGGGAGATCCCGCCCAAGTCCGCGATCCTGCCGCGGCTGCGCATCCTCACCTCCGAGGCCAGCCACTTCTCCATCCAGAAGGCCGCCGCCATCCTCGGGCTCGGCTACGAAGCCGTCATCCCCGTCCCGTGCGACCAGGACCGCCGGATGCGCACCGTCGCCCTCGCCCGCGAACTGGACATCTGCCGCCGCGAGAACCAGGTCGTCATGGCCGTCGTCGCCACCGCCGGGACCACCGATTTCGGCTCCATCGACCCACTGCCCGAGATCGCCGGACTGTGCGCCCGGTACGGTACCTGGCTCCATGTGGACGCCGCGTACGGCTGCGGACTGCTGGCCTCCACCACCCGCCGCCATCTGCTCAACGGCATCGAGCGCGCCGACTCGGTCACCGTGGACTACCACAAGTCCTTCTTCCAGCCGGTGAGTTCCAGCGCGGTGCTGGTCCGCGACCGCGCCACGCTCAGCCACGCCACGTACCACGCGGACTACCTCAACCCCGAGCGCTGCGCCGAGAACCTGATCCCCAACCAGGTCGACAAGTCCATCCAGACCACCCGCCGCTTCGACGCGCTCAAGCTGTGGCTGACGCTGCGCATCATGGGCGCGGACGCCATCGGGGCGCTCTTCGACGAGGTGGTGGACCGGGCCGCCGAGGGATGGAGCCTGCTGGACACCGATCCGCGCTACGAGGTCGTCACCCAGCCCCAGCTGTCCACGCTGGTGTTCCGCTATGTGCCGCCCGCCGAGGCGATGTGCGACCCCGCCCTCGTCGACCGGGCCAATCTGCACGCCCGCGAGGCCCTGGCCGCCTCCGGTGAGGCCGTGGTGGCGGGCACCGTCGTGGACGGCCGCCACTATCTGAAGTTCACGCTGCTTAACCCGGAGACCTCGCTGAGCGACATCGCGTTCGTCCTCGACCTCCTCGCCGAGCACGCCGGTCAGTACCTGGCCCTGCACATCGAGCCCGAACTCAGCCACTCCCGCGCCAGCTGAGCCGCTGACCGCCGACCCCTCCCGGAGACCCCCGTGTCCACCCCTCACACCCACGACTTCATCGCGGTCGGACTGGGCCCCTACAACCTGGGCCTCGCCTGCCTCACCGAGCCGATCGACGAACTCGACGGCCTGTTCCTGGAGAGCAAGCCCGACTTCGACTGGCACCCGGGGATGCTGCTGGACGGCGTCACCCTCCAGACCCCGTTCATGGCCGACCTGGTCACCCTCGCCGACCCCACCTCCCCGTACTCCTTCCTCAACTACCTGAAGGAGTCCGGGCGGATGTACGCCTTCTACATCCGCGAGATCTTCTATCCGCTGCGCGCCGAGTACAACGACTACTGCCGCTGGGCCGCCGCCAAGCTCAGCAGCGTCCGCTTCGGCCACGAGGTGACCCGCGTCGAGTACCACGAGGCCGACGGCGTCTACACGGTGCACGCGGTCCGCGCCACCACCGGCGAGACCACCGCGTACCGCGCCCGCCACCTCGTCCTGGGCACCGGCACCCCGCCGTACATCCCCGACGCCTGCCGTGGCCTGGGCGGCGATCTGCTGCACAACGCGCGCTACCTGGAGCACAAGGAAGCCCTCCAGGCCAAGGAGTCCATCACCGTCGTGGGCAGCGGCCAGAGCGCGGCGGAGATCTACCAGGACCTGCTGGCCGACATCGACAGCCACGGCTACCGGCTCAACTGGATCACCCGCTCCCCGCGGTTCTTCCCGCTGGAGTACACCAAGATCACGCTGGAGATGACCTCGCCGGAGTACGTGGACTACTTCCACGCACTGCCCGAGGACACCCGCTACCGGCTGGAGTCCGAGCAGAAGGGCCTGTTCAAGGGCATCGACGCGGACCTCATCAACGCCATCTACGACCTGCTGTACCAGAAGAGCGTGAGCGGTCCGGTGCCCACCCGGCTGCTGACCAACACCGCGCTCACCGACGCCTCGTACGACGAGGCCGCCGGGACGTACACCCTCGCGCTGCACCACGCCGAGCAGGGCCGGGACTTCTCCCTCACCACCCAGGGACTGGTCCTCGCCACCGGCTACCGCTACCAGGTGCCCGCCTTCCTGGAGCCGGTACGCGACCGCATCCGCTGGGACGGCCACGGCCGCTTCGACGTCGCCCGCAACTACAGCGTCGACACCACCGGGCGCGGCATCTTCCTCCAGAACGGTGCCACCCACGCCCACAGCCTCACCTCCCCGGATCTGGGCATGGGCCCCTACCGCAACTCGTGGATCATCCGCGAGCTGCTGGGCCGTGAGCACTATCCGATCGAGAAGTCCATCGCGTTCCAGGAGTTCGGTGCGCCGGAAGGAGCCGTGTCATGACCCTCTTCACCCGTACCGACGACCGGCTCGGCGCCTTCGCGCTGCGGCCGCTGGACCCCACGGCCGACGCGGCGCTGCTGCACGGCTGGGTGACCCACCCCAAGGCGTCCTTCTGGATGATGCAGGACGCCGGCCTCGCCGAGGTCGAGCGGGAGTACCGGCGGATCCACGAACACCCGCACCACGAGGCGTTCATCGGGCTGTACGAGGGCACCCCCGCCTTCCTCGCCGAGCGCTACGACCCGGCCCACGTGGACCTGGTCGGGCTCTACGAGCCCCAGGAGGGCGACCTCGGCATGCACTTCCTGTGCGCGCCGACGGACACGCCGCTGCACGGCTTCACCCTCGCCGTCATCACGACGGTGATGGAGTTCTGCTTCGCCGACCCGGCGGTCCGGCGCGTCGTGGTCGAGCCCGACGTCCGCAACGGGGCGGTGCACGCGCTCAACGCGGCCGTCGGATTCGAGGTCGTCGAGAAGATCGCCAAACCGGAGAAGGACGCCTATCTGAGCGTGTGCACGCGTGAGCGGTTCGAGGCCGCGCGTGCCGCCGGTGCTGCCGACGGCTCCGCCGCCGGACCCCGTCCCCGTAACACCCATGGAGTGACCCGATGAGCCCCCGCGACGCCGTCTCCCACCTCACGCCCGACCTGTGGGAGCGGGCGGGCCGCCTGCTCATCCGCAAGGCGCTCGCCGAGTTCACCCATGAGCGGCTGCTGACGCCCGTGCTCGAGGACGACGGCCGCTACGCCGTACCGAGCGACAACGGCGCCTCGACGTACCGTTTCGCCGCCCGCGTCCTGTCCCTGGAACACTGGCTGGTCGACGCCGACAGCATCACCCGCCACGGCCGGGACGGCGCCGAACTCCCCCTCGACGCACTCGACTTCTTCATCGAGCTGCGTGCCACACTGGGCCTGAGCGAGGAGATCCTGCCGGTTTACCTGGAGGAGATCAGCTCCACCCTGTCCGGCTCCGCCTACAAACTGGCCGCCGAGCCGGTGGGCGCCGCCCAGCTCGCCAAGTCCGGTTTCCAGGAGATCGAGACGGGGATGACCGAGGGTCACCCCTGCTTCGTCGCCAACAACGGCCGGCTCGGCTTCGGCGTCCACGAATACCTCTCGTACGCCCCGGAGACCGCGAGCCCGGTTCAGCTGATCTGGCTCGCCGCCCGCCGCGACCGCTCCACCTTCACCTGCTGCGCCGATCTCGACTACGACGGGCTGATCCGCTCCGAGCTCGGCGAGGAGACCCTCGCCCGCTTCGCGGACACCATGACCGGCCTCGGCCTGGACCTGGCCGACTACCACCTGCTGCCGGTGCACCCCTGGCAGTGGTGGAACAAGCTCTCGGTCTCCTTCGCCGCCGAGGTCGCCCGGCGGCACCTGGTCTGCCTCGGCCCCGGCGAGGACGCGTACTTCGCCCAGCAGTCGATCCGCACCTTCTTCAACACCAGCGACCCGTCCAAGCACTATGTGAAGACCGCCCTGTCGGTCCTCAACATGGGCTTCATGCGGGGCCTGTCCGCCGCCTACATGGAGGCCACCCCGGCCATCAACGACTGGCTGGCGGGCGTCATCGAGGCCGACGACGTCTTCCGCGCGGCTCGCTTCTCGATCATCCGCGAGCGGGCGGCCATCGGCTACCACCACCGGCAGTACGAGGCCGCCACCAACCGCTACTCCCCCTACCGCAAGATGCTCGCCGCGCTGTGGCGCGAAAGCCCGGTCCCGTCGCTGGAACCCGGCCAGCGGCTGGCCACCATGGCGTCCCTGCTGCACACCGACACCGACGGCAACTCCTTTGTCAGCGCCCTCATCGAGGAGTCCGGCCTCACCCCGGCCGAGTGGCTGCGCCGCTACCTGGACGCGTATCTCACCCCGGTGCTGCACAGCTTCTACGCGTACGACCTCGTCTTCATGCCGCACGGCGAGAACGCCATCCTGGTGATCGAGGACGGCGCGGTACGGCGCGTCATCTTCAAGGACATCGCCGAGGAGATCGCGGTCATGGACCCGGCCGCGGTGCTGCCCCCGGCCGTCGAGCGCATCCGCGCGGACGTCCCCGAGGACATGAAGCTGCTGTCGATCTTCACCGATGTCTTCGACTGCTTCCTGCGCTTCCTCAACGGGATCCTGGTCGACGACGGTCTGCTGACGGAAGACGCCTTCTGGCGCACGGTGGCCGACTGCGTCACGGCGTATCAGGATTCCGCACCGCAGCTGGCGGACAAGTTCGCCCAGTACGACATGTTCGCCGAGGACTTCGCGCTGTCCTGCCTCAACCGTCTCCAACTGCGCAACAACAAGGAGATGGTGGACCTCCAGGACCCGGCCGGAGCGCTCCAGCTGATCGGCACCCTGCGCAACCCGATCGCGCGCTTCCGCCCGGAGGGCTGAGCGGGGGTTTGCCGGCGTCCGGCCCTCCCGGGGAACGGCCCCGGCCCAAGCGCGCTCCGGGGACCGGTCCCGGTCCAGGAGGGCGACGATGGGCCGTCGCCCCGGCACGGGGAGGACGCCCCTCGGGGCGCGGCGTGCGGGGGACGACATCCAGCGGGGGCGGTCGGCCTCCGGACCGGCATGGGGGCCGGTCCGGCGGTCGAGCCGGGAATGGCCGGGGCCGGGCCTTTTCTTGGGGGGACCGGGACCGTCGGCGGCCAACCCGGCGGAACGGCCGCGGACGAACGGCCCCCTCACGCCGCCGGGAAGACCGCCGTCCGCAGGACGGACCGCACCTGGCCGAGCGTGGCGGCGGAGGGCCGGTGAAGACAGGCGGAGGCAAGCACCAGCTCGTCGCCCGCGCGCCCCGCGCCCTCCTCCACCGCGCGCCAGCCGGTCAACTCGCGCGTACCACCCGCCGTCCGGCAGGACGTGCCCAGTCCGGTAGCCATGAGGAGGTCCTCCGCACCGCCCTTGCCCGTATGACCGCGCTGCAAGCGGAAGACGATCAGCCCTTCCCCGGCCCGGAGCGTCGACCGGCGCACGCAGTACCGCTGAACGTCCGGGCAGGAAGCCCCCGAGTCCACCGCGGACACGGTCGTCGTCCGGCTGCCGGCCAGCCCCACCGGATCCCGCCCAGCCCGCGCGGGCAGTGCCCGCCCGCTCCAGCCGTCCGGCAACCGGACCGTCATCCGCGCCAGCGCCGTGAAACGGAACGAACCGCTGGCCCCCGAGCGCGGCGCGGCGTTCGGCCGGTACACCGCCTCGCCGCCACGGGCCGGGGACAGAACATTGATCACCATCAACGCGACGACCGCTCCCCCGGCCAGTCCCGCCGCCCGGCGCCGTCGCCGTCGCAGCACCCGCTGCCGTACTTGCCACATCCGGTCGGCGGGCGCACCCGGCCGCGGTACGGCCCGTTCGAGAAGCGCCCTCAGATCCCGTTCGTCACGCGCCCGTTCGTCACGCGTCGGCCGCGTCGGCTGCTCATCACCCACGCCCGTCACCACCCTCCGCCTTCCACCGTTTCGGTCCGTGGCACCAGCGACTGCAAGGTGCGTAACGCCTTCGACGACTGGCTCTTGACCGTCCCGGCGCTGCACCCCAGCACCTCGGCGGTGTCCTCGACGCTCAGGTCCTCGAAGTACCGCAGCACCACCACCGCCCGCTGCCGTCCGGGCAGCCGCCGTACCGCCGCGGCCAGCGACTGCTCCAGATCGATGCCCTCGAAGGGATCCGGCGCGGCCGTCACATCCGGCACCTCGTCATGCGGGACCTCCCCGCGCCAGCGCCGCCGCCACCAGGACGCGTGCGTATTGACCAGGGCCTTGCGGACGTACGCCTCCGGGTTGTCCGCGGCGATCCGCCGCCACTTCGGCCAGACCTTCGCCAGCACGGTCTGGAGCAGATCCTCGGCCAGATGGACGTCCCCGGTCAGCAGCCACGCGACGCGCAGCAGCCGCGGTCCGCGCGCGGCGACGAACTCCTCGAAGCCCGGTGTCGCTGCGCTCACCGTGGCCTCCTCGCCCTCGTGCCGCTGTCCGCACCGTCCCTTTTCCCACATGGTGTACGGCGCGGGGCGCGAATCGGGGCGGCCCCGGGCCGGGTGTCCCCCGACCGGCGGTCAAGAACACCCGGCGTAGCTGCTGAGGTTCAGCTCGCTCCCTCGGCCCACGCCTTGCGCTCGGCCCCCGCGAGCCAGCCGAGGTACCACTCGGCGAACGTCACCCGCTCCTTGCCCGGCCGCTGGATGGGGACCACCCCTTCGCCGACGGCCTGGACGTCGTCCCAGACGGTGCCGCGCTCGGGCCCGGTGACGGCGAGGAGGGTGTAGTACGCACAACCCTGGTGACCGAGGTACAGGGCTCCATCGGTGAGTTCGTCGCGAAGCTCGTCGTCCCGCCGGTCCCAGGCACGGAAGGCCACCAGATACGCGTCGTCGTCGGGGTACGCGTCCCGGTGCGGCGCGGCCTCCTCATGGGCGTCGAGGAGCTCCATCACGGCGGCGGGCCGAAAGGTCCGCGGCGGTTGCCCCGCCCCTGAAGCGGCCTTCTCCGCACTGGGCGGCTTCATCGGGAACAGCCCGTAGTCTGGCCCGGCCCCGCCCGCTCCGACCTCCAGCAGAAAGCCGCGGTACTCCTCGGGGAAGGTGGTCCCCCATACCCGCTCGACCGCCAGCAGATCGGCCTCGGCGAGGGGCGGCCGCAGCTCGAAGCCGTGCCCGGACTTCCCCCACGAGGCCCCGAAAACGTTCGCCGCCCCCGGCGCCTCCCGCAGCGCGAGCACCCGCTCGCGCACCCCCGTCCATATTCCGCTCATGGAAGGGGACGGTATCGCCGCACGTCACGCCAGGTCCGATGATTTTCCGCCGCGCCACGGGTCCTACGTTCACCAGCCCTCACCCGAAGGAGCCCCGGATGACCACCCTGCGCGCTCTCCTCCAGTCCCACGTCGACGACGGATCGTTGCCGGGCGCGGTGGCCCTCGTGGCACGCGGCGATCAGGTGGAGGTGGAGGCCATCGGTTCCACGGAGATCGACGGCAGCACACCGATGGCCCGGGACTCGATTTTCCGGATCGCCTCGATGACCAAGCCGATCGTGGCGGCGGCGGTGATGACACTGGTGGACGAGGACCGGATCGCGCTGGCGGACCCCATCGCGCGCTGGCTCCCGGAACTGGCGTCTCCGATGGTCGTCCGCACCCCCGCGAGCCCGGTCGACGACGTGGTCCCGGCCACCCGGCCGATCACCGTGGACGACGTGCTCACCTCCCGCACGGGCCACGGCTTCCCCTCGGACTTCTCCCTCCCCGCCATCGCTCCGCTCTTCAGTGAACTGAAGCAGGGCCCGCCCCAGCCTCAGCACGTCGCGCCCCCGGACGCCTGGCTGGCGACCCTCGCCCGTATCCCCCTGCTGCACCAGCCCGGCGAGTGCTGGCTGTACAACCTCTCCTCCGACCTCCAGGGCGTCCTGATCTCCCGCGTCACGGGCCGGCCCCTCCCCGAATTCCTGGCGGAACGCCTCTTGGGCCCCCTCGGCATGACCGACACCGCCTTCGCGGTCCCACCCCACAAGCGGGACCGCTTCACCAGCTACTACGGCCCGGACGAGTCCGACGCCCCGAAGCTCCTCGACGCCCCGGACGGCCAGTGGAGCACCGTCCCACCCTTCCCTTCCGGCGCCGGGGGCCTGGTCTCCACCGTCGACGACTGGCTGGCCTTCGCCCGTATGCTCCTCGCCGACGGCTCCACCCCCGACGGCCACCGCGTGCTCTCCCCCACCTCGGTCCACCGCATGACCACCGACCACCTCACCCCGGCCCAGCGCGAGGCCGGTGCCCTCTTCCTGGAGGGCCAGGGCTGGGGCTACGGCGGCTCGGTCGACATCACCCCCACCGACCCCTGGAACGTCCCCGGCCGCTACGGCTGGGTCGGCGGCACCGGCACGGCGGGCCACCTCACCCCCGCCACGGGCGCGGTCACGATCCTCCTCACCCAGCTCCAGATGTCCGGCCCCACCCCGCCCCCACTGATGCGCGCCTTCTGGCACCACACCGCCACCGCCTGACCCCACCCATCCCCCAACCCCCGGAGCTTCCGGATCACCACCCGCTACACTGTCTGGCGGCGGCACGGCCTTACCGGCCACCCTGCCGCCAGACCGTCGGGCCTCCGTAGCTCAGGGGATAGAGCACCGCTCTCCTAAAGCGGGTGTCGCAGGTTCGAATCCTGCCGGGGGCACCAGCGAAAACGCCCCGAGCCGATCATGGCTCGGGGCGTTCGACATCCACATCTGACATCAACGGTGGCGGTCACTGACGACCAGGATGCCTCCTCAGCAGCCGGTCCATGTGGCTGATGGCCTCCCGCTGGGTGTCCTGCACGACGTGCGTGTACACGTCCATGGTGATGCTGATCTGGCTGTGCCCGAGGATCTCCATCACGACGCGGGGAGCGACCCCGGCCGCAGTCAGCAGGGTGGCGCAGCCATGCCGGGCATCGTGCAGCCGGATCACCCGAAGCCCAGCAGACGCCGCGACGCGCGTGAACGAGCGGTAGATGTTGCGCGGCTCGACCTGTCGCCCGGTACGGGTGACGAAGACATGGCCGCCGCCCTGCCACCTCTCCCCCGCGCTCTCCCGGATGCCTGCCTGCCGCATCCGGTGCCATCGAAGCGGCGCGATACACATCGCGGGCAGCGGGACAGCTCGTCGGCGTCGCCCCTTGGGGGCGTCCTCGTACAGCACTCCACGCCGACGCTGCGTCTGCTGACGGACATAGAGCACACGCTTCTCCAGGTCGACGTCAGCCCAGCGAAGCCCGACGATCTCCCCCCGGCGCAGGCCCATCGTGATGGCCAGGACGAACGCCGCATAGAGCGGATCCCGTCGGGAGGCAGACAAGAAGGTCAGCGTCTCGTCCAGCGTCCACGGGCTCAGCTCTCGTCCCTTTGCCCGTGGCGGCTCAACAAGGCTGGCCACGTTGCGCGTGATCAGTTCTTCCCGGCAGGCAGCCGCCAGAGCCGTACGCAGCACACGGTGTGATTCCTTGGCGGTGGCGGCGGTGGTCTTCTTCTCCAACTGGACCAGGAATCGCCGCACGTCGGCGACGCCCAGCGACTCCAGCCGCTTGGCCCCAATCATCGGCACAAGGTAGAGCCGCACGTGGGCCTCGTACTTGTCGAACGTGCTGAGCTTGCGACGCGGCTTGATCACGTTGTCCAGCCAGTACGGCAGCCACTCGGCGAGCTTGGCTGAACGGGTCGGTACGGGGATGCCGCCGTCGACCTTGGCCAGCAGTTCCCGGCGCTTGGCATCGCACTCTGCCCAGGTCTTGCCATACGCGAACTTGCGAGCCCGGGTGCCGTCCGGCTGGAGCACGTAGACGGCGCACTGGTAACGGCCGTCCTTGCGCTTGGTGATCGTCCCTGCCCCGTTGGGGTTGCGCTTGCGCTGCTGGGCCATCAGGCAGCCGCCTCCAGTTCGTTGGCGATGTACTCGCGGACGGCCCGAGCCGGGATGCGGCGGCAGCGGCCGATGGTGAGTGAGGGCAGACGGCGGGAACGGATGAGGTCGTAGACGGTGGAGCGGCCGAGTCGCAGCCGGACCATCACCTCTCGCACGGTCAACAGCTCGTCGTCATACATGAGTTGGTTCTCCTTCCGTTCCGGGGGCGGGGGTGATGGTGGCGGTGAGCCATTCCTCTGCGGGGGTGAGGCCGGTTCCGGCGTAGGCCCAGTGGGCGAGGACGAGCGTGGTCTCCTCGTGCTCCAGCTCGGCGGCCGCTTGGGCACGTCGCCAGGCTGCGCGGGCGTCGCGGAGTGCGCCGAGGGTGGTGGAGTAGCGGCGGGACTTAGTGGAGAAGTGGCCCCGGAAGCCGAGCATGTGAGCCCAGGCGCGGAGCCGGAGGTGTTCCAGGTCTTTGCGGGCGTCGAGAGCCCGAGCGGTGCGGATCAGCCGCCGAGCGTGCTCGGTGATGTCCAGGTAGGCCACTTCGGCGATGAGCCGTATCGGCCGGTCCAGGGCACCGGTCGCCGTCTCGGCACCCTTGGTCGCGTACTTGGCGATGTACGCGGCCACGGCCCGGTCGGTTACCTCCTGGCCGCCGTTGAAGTCGGCGCCCCGGATGGGCCTCACATCGAGTTCGCTGCCGAAGGCGAACGTGTGGGCCCGTCCGTCGATGACCGGTCCGGCAACCTGGGCCTTGGGCGTAGCCGCTTGGATGGCGTCGGTCAGCAGCTCGACCGTGGCCCAGGCCGGAGGCGGGGTGTCGCCGCCGCCGGGGCCGTCGATGCGGATCACGGCGTGGAAGTGGACCGCGCCACGCTTCTGGTACTCGGCGACCTTGGCGAAGGACAGCCGGGCGTGGTCGCGGAGGGCTCGCTGACTGAGTCCGGCCCGCTTGGCGACCTCTCGCCGCAGGTAGATCGAGAAGCGCCGCCAGATCATGCCCGCGTGGGCGTTCCAGAGCACCGCGGATTCGTAGTCGTACCGGTCCGGGGTGAGCGGTGTACCAAGGGCGTCGTCCTCCTGTTCGTGGCGGACGCCGCACCGGCACCGCCGGACCGTGCCAGCCGGGCCGGTAAGCCGGTTGTGGACAGGGCCGAAGCTAGGCGCGGTGAAGGTGGCGAAGACGCGCGGGTGCGTGGCGACGTCTTCCGGGGTGCCTTTGCCGCCGCGTAGTCCGGCGGTGATCAGGTGGAAGGTGTCGCGGCGGTAGGTCTCGGCGCAGGCCGCACAGCGGGTGGTGCGGCGGTTGTTGCAGCGGACCAGGAGCTGCCCGGCGGGCAGTTCGGTGGAGTCCAGGTGACGGAGGACGCGGCCGATCTCGCCGGTTTCGCGGTTGACGTGGTGCTCGGTGCGGTGGCCATCGAGGCGGATCGGGGTGGTGCAGCCGCCGAGACCGGAGAGCTGACGGAGCAGTGCGGGCATGGTGCCGAGGGCCGCCAGGTTGCCGAGTTGGGGCAGCGGCGGCGGGGTGGTGCGGGTAATGATGGGTGTCACCTCTTTCGAGGGGTTGGGCTGCCGGGGCGGCGGATGCTTGGCGGTATCGAGGCCGCCCCGGCAGTGGTGTTCGTTGTGGGTCAGCGGTGGCGCTGGCTGCTGAGCAGCGAGCGCATGACGACGGCGGCCACGGCGACGGATATGGCCGTGATGACGACGGCCGCCAGGAGCGCGGTCGGGACGACGCCGACCGCGAGCACGACACCGACCGTCCGGGCACTGGGCCCGAGCAACGGCGTCTGCGGAGCAGGCGCAGGCGCAGGAGCGTGCTGGCAGGAGCAGGCCGGAGGGTGGCTGTGCTGGACCACTGGGGCGGGCGTGTGGACGGTCGTCGGGGTGGGGGCTTCGGGGTACTTCGGTCGGAACACGGCGACCTCCTCTTACCTACTCGTCTAGTCGTGTTCGCGGTTGACGGTGTCGACGCCGGAGCGCGTACCTGACTCCACGAGGGATGCGAACCCGGTGTGGGCGAGCCAGAAGCCGAACAGCGCGATGACGACTGCGATCCAGACGCGGACGCCGAGGAACTTGATCGCGAACCAGGCGATGGCGCCCAGGATGAAGACCAGGGGAAGGCTGACGGTCACAGGCGAACTCCTTTCAGCGGACGGGGCAGCGGTGGGTGCGGGCGGCCAGTTCGGCGGCGGCGCGGGTGTCGTAGTCGGCGGAGAAGTCGCAGCGGGGAGCGGTGCACACGGCGGTGTGCTTCTGCCGTCCCCGTTGGTCGCTGGCGGTGCCGATGCGGACCGGGCCGATACGGAGGATGTTGCGGAAGCGGCGGAGCATGGAGGACTCCTTTCAGAGGTGGGCGGCGATGGCGTCGGCCAGCGGTGCCGGGACGCCGAGGCGGGCGCGCAGCGTCGGTGTGTCCATGGGCGAGCCAGTTCGGACGTGGTGTTCGTCGGCGAGCTTGCGCGCGTGGGCCACGAGGGCGGGTGGCAACTTGACCGTTGCCAGCTGTGGATCGGCCAAGTCCTCTGTGGAACCGACTGGTTCACCGACAGCGGGTTGAGTGTCAGGCACTTCGCCACTGCAGCTATCGTTGGCTTCGCTCCGTTCACTCGGCTGGGTACCCGGCCGAGTGGTGCGGGTTTCGAGTAGATCGGCGACCGCGCCAGCCTGCCGCCTTGTGTGGGGGGTCCGCCTTATGGCGGGCGGTCGCCCGTCGCGTTTCTGCGGTGTCGTGCTGCTGTCTCTTTTGCTGAGCGGAGCACTCGTGTGGGCGAGAAGTGTTCCGCCGAGGAAGGCGACAGCGGGCCATCCAGCGACGAGGATGCGCAGCCAGTCAGGGACGTCGGCCAGGTCGAGCAGTCCGGCGGTGGCGACGTTCGCTCCGAGCGACGCGGCCAGGGCGACGATGAACCAGCACCAGCCCGCCCCCTTGGACGAGCCGGACCGCAGCCGCTTCCAGGCTGCCACGAGCAGCAGGTCGACGGAGACCGGATAGGCCCACGCCTTCCACCCGCCCTGTCCGGCCGCCGAGGCCAGGTCGTGCAGGTGGGCGAAGGACAGCGCGGCGGCGATGACCGCTTGCACGAGCACCGCGTCAACCCGCGCCATATGAGCGCGCATAGGTGGGATTCCTTTCAGTCCGTTCAGTCGCCCGCCGTGAGTTCGTCGGCACGCGCACGGGCGGCTGCTGCGACCTCGGCGGCCTCGGCGTCACCGGGCTGGGCGGCGGCGATGCGCTCCAACAGGTCCGCCTTGCGGCTCATCAGCTCCGCGTGATCCCCGGCACTGGACTTGCGGAAGTCAGCCAGGTCAGCGAGCAGCGCGGAGACCTCGGAGATGGAGGGACGGGACACAGGTACTCCAATCGGTTTCAGGCATGGCGGGGGTAGGGACATGGCGCGGGTGCGGTCGCGCCGACCGTGGGATGGGTGGGTTACTTGCTGGCCGGGAGCAGCGACGTCAGAGCGCTCACCGGAACGGCCGGCACATCGGGCCGGAACGCTTCCAGCGCGGGCAGGTCCGGAGCGAGGTGCGCGGTGTCGCGGCAGACTTCGGCGGCGTCACCGAGGGACAGGTAGGGGGTGCGGATGCGGGACCAGCCACCGGAGGTGTCCCCGGCGACCGCGAGGCCAGGACGCTCAGGAGCGATGGCGCAGGCCGCGCCGACCGCTTCGGGGGCGATGTCGCCGAGTGCCATCTTGGCGGAGGCTTCATCGTGCACGCGGTGGCAGACGCGGCCGGTGAGCTGAGCCCGGAGCATCGTGGCGCCCTTGCCGAGTTCGGCGCCGAAGCGCTGTCCGCAGACCTCCAGGTAGATGCCTGCCGCGCGGCCGAGTTGGGCGAGCCGGATGAGCTGGGTGACCATCTCGTCCCGTCGTTCCTCGTCCTTGCGGGAGGCGATAAGGAACAGCTCGGCAACCTCGTCGACGAGCAGCACGACCGGCACCGGTCGCTCGTCTTCCGGCAGGCCCCAGATGTCAGAGGTGATCTCTTCATCCGGTGTGCTGGGCGGGATGCCCTGCCGGGCTTTGATCAAGTCGTATCGGTCCTCCATCAGTTCAACGAGGGCGGGCAGCAGGTCAGCCGCCTGCACGGGGTCGGTGGCCAGTGCCGACAGCCGGGGAGCGAACGGCGCCAGCTCCACTCCCCTCTTGCAGTCGATCCCGACCAGCGCGACCGACTGCCGGGCCAGCCCGGCTATCAAGTGCCGCAGGAACATCGACTTCCCCGACAGTGTCGCGCCCAGGGTGAGTTGGTGCGGGACGGTCCGGTAGTCGCGCACGAACGGTGTCGCGTCCTCCTTAAGCGCCACCGGCACCTTGAGGAAGCCACCGCCGGTCTTCCGTGGCATCCGGACCTTCCTGAGTACGTCGAAGCCGATCAGCCGCAGCTCGACGACACCGGGCTTCACCACCTCCACGTACACACCGTGAACTCCCCAGGCGTGTCGCAGCCGTTCAGCCGAGGCCGCGACGTCGGCCGGTTCCTGCCCGGGTGCCAGCCGCAGCCGGACACGCAGTCCGGTCGAGGTCGGGCGGATGAGCCCACGTCGGGGCGGGACGGGGCGCACTTCCCGGTGGGTGAGCGCGTGTGTCGCCCAGGCCCGCAGCCGGGACGGCGGGACGGTCAGCCCGCAGGCATCCATGACGGAGCCGTACGAGCCCAGCAGCTTCGCCGTGGAGACCGGCAGGCCGACCGTGGACCAGTACGCGGCCGGATGCCGGGCCCGGAGGTAGGCAGCCCCGCCGACCATTCCGGTGACCGGGCCACCCACCTCCATCAACGTCAGCACGTCGGCCATCGGGCTCAGACCCCCGCCCCAACCGGCATTTCGGCCGGAGCGATGGCGTCGGCACGGAAGGCGATCCCGTGCCGCTGCTGCCCGTTGAACACGGTCTCCCACGGCCGGGCGATCAGCCCGATCAGCGTGACCGGCGAACCGAGTGCCAGCCCCTCCGTCACACCGCTCTCCGGCACGGTGACCTGAAGGAGAGAGGACTCCCCTCCATCGATGTAGACGACGCCGAGCTTCATCAACTTCTCGCCGCTCTGCGCGTCCTTGGCGATCTCGCCGGTCTGCCGGTCCTTGATCTTCGGCTCCGGCGCCTCGGTCAGCAGGACCGTGGCACCGGAGGTCTCAACGCGGATGGAACGCAACACTTTCTCCTTGCCTCGCACTTCATCACACCTAGTTGTCTAGATGAGTTGGGATGGTCGAACCCGAACGAGCGGGAACGAGGACCACCTTGCCACACAGCTTGCCCACTCGTCTATACGAGTATGCATCTTCGTGTGTACGAGTCAGAAGAAGTGGCTCCGGGGCCACCACGCCCCGGGCGTCAGTCAGTTGGCAGGCAGTTGGTACGCGAGGACGTACGCGTCAGCGGCCATCACGGTGTCGCAGACCTCAACCGCACGCCCCTCGGAGTCGTAAGCCGTCCGGACAAGGTGGATCACCGGCACACCGGAGGCGAGCTGGAGCGTCCGCACCTCCTGGGGAGAGGGCATCCGGGCCCGGATCTCCTCATCGAAGTGGTCCAGGCGGTGCCCCATCTCCTCCAGCCGGGCGTAGATACCGCCGGGGCCGGGGTTGGGCTGGGCGATCGGAGTGTTCCGGGCGAGGTCGAGCGGCAGGTAGGAGGTCGCGAACTCCACCGGCCGTCCGTCCAGCAGATACCGGCGCCGCCGAGCGAGCACCTTGCGGGGCGAGCCCAGCCGGGCCGAGATGTCCGGCGACGGCCGCTCCTCCTTCACCTCCAGGCCGTCCACCTCCGGACGACTCCCCGCGGCTTCGGCCTCCACCGTGAAGGCCGACTTCCCCTGCTCGCGGTGACGGCGGGCGAAACGGTCCGAGGCGAGCCGCCTGACCGGGGGCCGGGGCCGGACGAAGACACCCTTGCCATGTTCGGAGACCACAAGCCCTTCCTGCTGGAGCAGGGAGAGCGAGTTCCGGACGGTCATGCGTGAGACCCCGAAGTGGTCGACCAGCTCTGTTTCCGAGGGCAGCTTGTCGCCCTCACGAAAGCGCCCCTTGTCGATCGCCTCCCGCAGCGCGTCGGCAATCTGCCGGAACACCGCCCGGTCGCTCGTCGGATCCAGGACACCCAGAACCGAGGTCAGAGAAGGCATGGACGTGTACTCCTTTAGGTATCTAGACGAGCGGCCGCCCCGGGTTGCTACGGTGAGAGCCTAGCCAGCCGAGAGGGCCGAGGAACGTGAGCACTGAGCGCCCGCACTCCGTAAGCGTCGCCGGAGTCATCGTCGACGACGCGGGTCGTGCGCTGCTGATCAAGCGACGGGACAACGGTAAGTGGGAGCCGCCCGGCGGCGTGCTCGAACGCGGAGAAACCATCCCCGACGCACTTCAGCGAGAAGTCCTCGAAGAGACCGGGATCAAGATCGCGCTTCCCGCGACCCTCACCGGCGTCTACAAGAACATGACCGGCTTGATCGTCTCCATGGTCTTCCGCTGCGAGGCGATCGACGGCGCCCCGACCACCGGCGAGGAAACCCGCGCTCTGCGCTGGGCCACCCGCGAAGAGGTCACCGAGCTCGCCGACGAGGCATACGCAATCCGCGTCCTGGACGCACTCGACAACACCAGCCCGCCGGCCATCCGCGCTCACGACGGCGTGCGACTCATCTAGCACGAACCCACGACCCATAGCCCCTACCAGCATGAAGGAACTTGTATGGACGAGTATATGAGTAGCCCGCGAGTTTGGGGGCTGATGTGCCCAGGTTTCCGAGAAGAAGTGACGCGCGCCCGCCGCTGGACCCGGGAAATCCTCAGCGGACACCCCTGCGCGGACGACGCCGAGCTGATCGTCAGCGAGCTCGGAAGCAACGCCGTCAGCCACACCACGAGCGGCAGCGACTTCGGCACCTTCCAGCTCACCCTGTCCCTGCTGCCGCGCACCGTCGCGATCTCCGTAACCGACGAGGGAGGCCACCCCGACGAACCCCGTGGTACAGAGGCCGACCCATACGACACCCACGGCCGCGGATTAAGCATCGTCATGGCACTCGCCTGCCGCCTGGACATCACCGGCAGCAAGCACGGCCGCACCGTCACCGCCCAGCTCGTCGCACCCCAGAAGGCGGACCAATGACGTCCCGACCCGAGACCAATGACGGCTGGGAACTGGACGACCTGCACCGCGCCGAGATCACGATCGCGATGAACTGGGTGATCCGCACCTGCCAGGACATCGTCCGCGAGTGCAGCCACAAGACGTTCTGGGTCCCCAGCGGAACCGTCACGGGCACCCAGCCGACCACGGACCACCTCATCAAGTCGGCCCGCACCGACGTGCTCAACAGGCTCCGGCAGCAGATCGACGGCGTTGAGCGGATCATCACCATCGCGGAGCGCGAACGCGCCAAGCGCCGAAGGTGAGTTACAACCTTCTCTACGGGTTCAAGGCGCCGCGCAAGCGCGGCGCGGCACCCGCCCGGCCCGCGCGCCGCCGCTCCTGCCTCCGTCCCGCTCCGGCGCCCGGCCCGCCCGGGTGCCGCATGCGACAAGGAGCGGCGATGACCGTCAAAGATATGCCTCCGGCGGGGGCGCTCAGGCTCCGGGATGGCGGGGGCTCCGTCTGCGCCCGCAGGTCCATTGTGGCGTGCGTGGGAGCTCCCATCCCGTCACCGTCGTCCCAGGCAGAGCCGAGCAGACGCGGCCCCTGGCGTCCAGGTCGTTCGTACAGTGGCGCGCTCCACCTGGACGCCAGGAACCACGCCCGCTCCACGGTGTGTGGGACGACGGCGACGGGATGGGAGCTGGGGAAGGTCGTGGGTTGAGGAAGCGGGGAAGGCACGTGCCGCTCCCACGCCGTATGGGCGGTAAGCCACAGGGCATCACGGTGATTGCCGGGCAATCACACAACAGACCGCACCTTTACTGCTCCTCAGCTGCGGCGAGGGTCACAACCAGAGGATCAAGGCGACGGTCACGAGGAGCACCAAGAAGGGGCCTGCTATGGCCTTGCGGAGCTCCCGTTCGCCCTTGCCGGGAAACATGGGGTCGTCGCCCTCGTCGGTGAACAAGGCCGATGAACCCCCTTTACCGGTCAGGATGTCGCTCGCATCCCGGACCAGCGCTGCGGCCGCCTTCACATCGCCCGATTCTTTCAGCATCGCGTCCAGCTTGGTCATCATCTCGGGCGAGGAGACCGCCAGACGCCGTACCTGTTGCTTGGTCTCCTCATCGACGCCCACGTTGTTGATGATCGTCTGAAAGACGTTGCCGTTATTGGTCTGGATGTACTGGTCAATGGCGTGGAGCGCGGCCATGGTCCCCCTCACCGCATGCCGTGTTGCTCACCAGTGAGGGCGCGTGGTCCAGGCGCAGCCGGAAGGAGGAGACGCACTCGCCTTTCGTCTTGGCCTGGCCGAGCGGGCCAGCCAGGATGAGCGCGACCAGGACTGCGGCGACAGCTGAGACGGCAGCCACACCGACCCGCGCAAACGGGTTGAGCGCCTGCCCGATGGTCTTGACCAAGGTGGGCCACTTGTGCGTGACCCACAAGACGAACCCCACACCGACGACGGCGAAGATGAGGAGCCGATCCCGTATGAACGCTGCGGTGTACTCGTCGGAGGACAGCTGAACCAGGCGCCCCAGCAACCGTCCGACGGTCGGGAGCACTTCGGGGAACCGTTCATCAATCAGGTCGCCAGCGAACAGAGCCACCAGCACGGCGAGAATGACGGCGAAAACGCCTTGAGCCAGCCCGAGTAACGCCGCAGTGCTGATCGTTGGGAGCTTCACCGCTTGCCATCGCGGTAGTTGGTCTGCGACACGTTGCCGTTGTTCGTCCCGATGATCTGCCCGGAGTCGGGGGCGTTGATGGTAACGCCGTCCGACTGCGCGTTGCTGGTGGGAGGCGTTCGGTCAGGGACAGGATCACTGACGGGGCGTGAGCGCGTCCACCGCGCGGTGATGACGGCGGCGCCTAGCACACACGCTCCGCCGATGAAGGCGACGACTATCTCGGTCATGACGGTTCCCCCCTGGGAGTTAGTGATGGTCCTTCAGAACCCTACTTAGCAGGGAGGGTTGATCGCATACACCGACACCCCGTGGTCGTCGATCGGTCCGCATATCGCCGTCTGTGAGCATGCTCTTTGAGGGGCAACTGACATCTACAGCTGACATCAACGACGACGCACTTCAACGACTCTGGGCGGTCGAGGGCGGCCCTGCGGGCACCGTATGGAACCGCTATGCGGGACGGGTGATCGAACTCCTAAAGCGGGTGTCGCAGGTTCGAATCCTGCCGGGGGCACCAGACCTGAACAGGCCGAACGCCCCCACGATCTTGGATCGTGGGGGCGTTGACGGCAGAGGTTGACGGCAGTTCTCTACCTACGACGCGCACGGGCCACCGATCACCTCAGCAGCCAGACGGACCGTGTAGGCCCGTGGCGCGGCGCCCGCTTTCGTGGCGGTCTGCGGACCGGTCGCGCCATCGCTGTTCGGCCGGCCGGGGCGGAGGCGTCTGCGGGTCAAAGATCAAGAACATGGCAGAGTGGTTGCTGCCGGTGGGTGATTGAGGTCCATACGTGCGGGTGCTCTGCAGGCTCTCCCGCCATCGTGGCTGACTTTCCCTACCTGAGGCATCAGTGCCAGCCCCCTCAACACTCCAATCAAGCTGGCACGGGGACCGACCCGATCCAGCGGTATCGCCCTCTCGGTGCACCTCCGTCCGCAACCGCACCTCCGCGAAACCCACATCGATTGCCTCCCGTGTCATGCGCACCCGCTCAAGTCCCCTTCCGCGTCGCGGCGTACAGGCCAGCCGAGGCAGCGTGCCCGAGCACGACAACCACCCCGGTACCATCGGCACCGGGGTCCTGAACTGGGACTCCACACCGGACTACCCCACGCCTGCCAGGGTTTGAGGGGTAGTCCGGTCTTGCTCTGCGGTTGTTGTGCGCGGCCCGGCCCCCGCCCCGCGGATCGTCAAGGGCACGAGACGGGAAGCCGGACCGCTGGCGACGGACGGTGCAGTGCCCGCCGCCGCCCTGGGAGTGGTGGGTGAGATCTGCGATCCAGCGAACGGGGCGCTGTCCGCCGCACAGCCACCACACCCAGGGGGCGTGAGGACGGGAGCCGCGAGCCGACCCACGGACGACAGCTCCCGCCCGGTCTTCACATCACTGGTCTGGCCCCTGAGTGAGGCCTGAGTTCTCCAGGAGGAACTTGCACGCGTAGCCCAGGCTCCGTACGTGGTCGTCTGCGGACTGCAAACCGGATCCGAGGCCCTGGGCTGCCTTGTGCGGGATGGTGTTCAATCGACACCGTCGCTCGTACCAGGCCACAGTGCCCCGATCCATGCGCTCGACCCGGGCCTGAGCCAGAGGTAACAGCGTCAGGATGTGCCCCCGCAGCGTCTGGTGCAGTTCCACCAGTTCCCTGTACGGAGGAAGCCCCGTCCGCGTCACCAGAGCGCGGTTGATCGCTGACCTGATCCCGTCGACGTCCACAGCTGCTCGAAGAGTGTTGTCGGTGCCCATGGAACGCATCTTCTGGCCATTCGCCAGGACGTAGGAACCACCGCCAAACCCCACTTTGGGACGTCCCGCGTCATGTAAAACGTCCCTAGTGCCGTCCCCGGGAGCAGGGAGAGACTCGGATGCCGAACGAGAGGCTACGCGCCGCCATGGCGGCCGGTTGCTGGACGTACGCCACCCTCGCGGAGAAGGTCGAAGTCGACCCCAAGTCCGTTGAGCGATGGGCGAATCTGGGACGTACGCCGCGCAGGTCAACGGCCATGAAGGCGGCTGAAACGCTTGGAGAAGACGTGCACGCACTATGGCCATCGCTCCGACAGTCGCGACCCGCCCGCGCGGTGAGCCCTGAACTTGTCGCGCTCTACGACCAGCGGGCGGACATCCCGGTGTCCACGTTCGTGGACATGCTCTCTGAGGCCCGCCAGCAGATCGACGTCCTGGTGTACGCGGCTGTCTTCCTGCACGAGGCGTACCCCCGGCTCAACGACCTCTTGCAGGAGCGAGCTACCGAGGGCTGTGCGGTCCGTATCGCCATCGGGGACCCCGAGAGCGAGAACGTCCGACTGCGGGGCGAGGAAGAGAAGTTCGGCCACGGGATCGAATCCCGGTGCCAACTCGCGCTCATGCACTACCGCCCCCTCATCGGGACACCGGGCATCGAGGTACGGACCCACGCCACGGCGCTCTACAACTCGATCTACCGCGCCGATGATCAGGTGCTGGTCAATGCCCACGTCTGGGGAGTGAACGCCTTCGCTGCCCCGGTGTGGCATCTGCGGCGGAGCGGGGTAGGCGGCATGTTCGACACGTACACCGCCAGCTTCGACGCGGTGTGGGCGACGGCGACACCGGTAGGGGAAGACTGACCATGGCACGGACCGAGTACTACGACGACCCGGACGCACCTGAGCCGAACAGCTTGGTAGTGGCCGCGTCCGCCGTCGTCACCGACGAGGAGGGCCGCATTCTCCTCCAGCGCCGCCGGGACAACGACCTCTGGGCGCTGCCAGGCGGCGGCATGGAGATGACCGACTCGTTGCCGGGTACGGCGGTCCGTGAGGTCAAGGAAGAGACCGGGTTGGACGTCGAGATCACGGGTCTCGTCGGCACGTACACCGACCCCCGGCACGTCATCGCGTACACGGATGGCGAGGTGCGCCGACAGTTCAACGTCTGCTTCACAGCCCGGTTGGCTGGCGGGGAGTTGGCAATGTCGGACGAGTCCACGGAGCTGCGGTTCGTGTCGCAGGGGGAGTTGGACGAGCTACCCATGCACCACACACAGCGGCTCCGCCTTCGTCATTTCCTGGAGCATCGTGATCGCCCTTACCTGGGTTGATAACCGTAGGGCTCCGCACCACCCGATTGAGGAGATACCCATCCCGCGGCGAGACCCAGTCGGTGAGCTCGTTGATGAGGCTTGGATGTCAGCCCGGCTCAGTTCGAAGCGGCGACCAAAAACAGGGACGTAGGACGTCCAGGTACGAGATAATAGCGGCCGTGAATGAAACGGTCGCGGTTGCCTTGGTCACTTCTTTGTCAACGCTGACTGCTGCAGGGCTGGCGGGCTCGGTCTCCGCTTGGACAAACAGTAGGCAACTACGGCATCAGGCTCTACTGGCAGGGGAGGAACGCGCCGAGCAGCGCGCGAACGCCTACAGAGAGATGCGGCGCGAATCGTACGAGCGATTCCTGTCTCAGGCTGATGCTGCTTACCGATTGCTGGATAGCGGCTGGATGGCAAGGCCGTTCACCGAGCCACCGCATTGGGAAGCAGGATTCGCTGCGCGCAGGGCACTGGATGAGGCTTACATCCGAGTTCGCCTGGTGGGACCGGAGAACGTCGCAGAGCTGGGGCCGCAGTAGTGCGTAGTGTAGGTGACGAATTTCGTCTACATGCACGTATCGTGGGCTCTCATCCCGATGAGGCGAACTGCGCCGCTGAGCTCGATCCGTCTGCCCGAGCGCAAGCGCTCCAGGCTCGGTTTGCTATGAACGGTGAGTTCGTCGCCGCGGCGCGCCGGGCACTCGGTGCTGAGCTTGCGCAGATGCCCGACGCGGTCAACGCTGGGCGAAGCGATTTCACACACTGAATAGAGCCTCGGCAAGAGGGGCACGCCGCCACGTGCCGCTCGGCCTTAGCCACAGAGGCGGGGCGCGCCCGCGCCGTGCGCGGGCCTTGAAGTGGCAGGGAAAGTTGTCCCGCTCCGGCTAGGTCTTCCAGCAATTTCAGAGTGACGGGACGGCGTTCAGCTCGGGCCAGCTGGTAGCCACAGGTGACATCAAGATTGACATCAACGACGGCACACGGAGCCGGTCAGCCGCGCGCCATGACTAACTGCCTGGGACTCTGTCTGGGTCCTCACCAGCACCCTGCCCGAACCTACGGATCAAGAGGTCTGGAGCCTGTCTGATAGGTCAGGGCATAGCCGCAAGTCCAGCTCGCCGACTGTCTGGCTCCCGCTTGTCTCGCCCGACAGTTGAAACCCGAGCCTGAGGTAGAAGCTCTCAGGGCCGCCCCCGCCTGGATGCCAGGTGGTGGTCATGCGGGTGCTGCCGCGCTGGCGGATTTCAGCAGCTACGGACTTGACCGCGAAGCGACCGTAGCCGCGCCCCTGCTCGCCGTCTGCGATGTTGAGGCGCCAGAGGCCGGATCGGATGTCAGTGCCTGTGCCGTCGCCCCTCCAATCGATGTCGAAGAAGGCCATGAGGAAGCCGACAGGCCGGTCACCGTCGAGGATGAGGCGGGGCCAGGCTATGCCGGGATAGATGTATGCCTCGGCCAGTAACTTCACGACCGGCGCGACCAGGTGCTCCTGATCCGGTCGGACCCGCAGCCCGATCGCGACATCGAAGTTGTCCGGGGTGATCTTCTCCAGACGGAGTGTGCTCGTCATGCAGGAACCATAAGCCGGTCGATCGAGTGGAGAAGGACGTGATCACCACCTAGTCACACGAGCCTTCGGACCCCGCCTAACGGTGGAGTCCATCGCTCGATGAGCCGCTCAGATCATGCTGAGGCCCCCTGGTGGACTACGATGCCTCGACAGCCAGCCAGGGTCGCGTTCGCGCAGCTCAGGGTAACGATCGTGTGCATGGCAACAACTGTCCTGGAACCCGTGGTGGCCTGACGGCAGTCGTTGACGGCAACAGAAGCGCACATCGCCGCATCGCGAGACTCGCCGTGCACCGAGCGGCCTGGGACGAGATGCCGACAGACCAATCACCACATCAGGGGTGACGAACTCCTAAAGCTGGTCGCAGGTTCGAATCCTGCCGGGAGCACAAGCGAAAACGCCCCGAGCCGATCTTGGCTCGGGGCGTTTGCCATAGGCCCACACCCGGTATCCCGCTGTGCGCGGGGTGGTGGAATCAGTGGGCCGTTTACGGGTACGAGAAAGTATAGGCGCTGACCCAGTCGCCGCAGCCGGAGACCTTGTGGGTGCTGGTCTTGAACGCGCAGGCGCGGAAGTCGATGGACCGATCTTCGGGGAAGTTCCGCACGAAAGACTTGGAACTGTCCGCACCCCGATCGTTGACCAGGGTGACGATCCTCTGACCTTCAATCTTGTATTGGACTGCGGCGGAGTAGCCGTCCGGAGTCGTGTCGTAGACCCAGAACTTGTCGCCATCGGGGTTGAACTCGACGTACCCGGCCGCAGTGTCCGCCATATAGGAATCGGCGGCAGCGAAAGATGCGTTCAACACGCCGAGACCGAGGGCGGCGGCGGTGAGACCGATCAGGGCGCTACCGCGCAGCTTTATGGACTTCTTCATGCTTCCCCTTGTGCTCTGCCCGTGCCTATGCCCGGGCAGATCACATGTTCGCAGCGGAATAGCTCGAAGTCGTTAGCACTGCGTACACACCCCAGTTGGCACAGAGACCACTGCCCGCGCGTGTCGGCGGTCCTCTCCGACGCGTCACAGACTGCCGCGGTGCCGCTGAGTTGTCGTCCGTGGTCTCGCGCTGCTCGCTCAGAGGAACCTCGTTGCGGACGATCAGGGCAGCCACAAAGGACGCCCCGCTCGGTTCGGATCGGCACGGGCCTGCCTCCAGCAGTTCGGCCCCGCCGGCGCGCCACCTTGGCGACGAGCAAGCGGGGCCCGGCTCAGCGCGGCAGCGGGCCGGGGTCGGAGTCAGGGACGATGAACCCCTGGAGACGCCCGGCCATGCGCGGGTTCTCCTCGGCCTCCGCCTGAGCGGCTCGCATGGCGGCGACCAACTCGGCGTACCTCGGGTCGATCCACTCCATGGTCGCTCTCCTCTCTCTTCCGGCCCGCAGCCTACGCGTCAGCCCTTGGGCTTGGGGATGATGACGATCGGGCCGCCATCGTCCGAGTGCCGGCACTTGGCCGCGACCGGGCTCGAGGTGTCAGTGGGCGCGCGGCAGGCTCCACCCAGTTACTCCTCTGGCCCCCGCAATGTGCCGGTGGCGGCCAGGACATGCCCCTCGGTCGTCGCCGACCCGGCGCGCCCCTCGACGACCACTCCCGCCCGACCCGCAGCGGGGCGGTCCGCGCCCTCCTCGCTCGGGAACTGCCACCTCTTCGTCATCGTCTACAGTGACGTAGACCGTCTACCTGCATGTAGTCGCCCGTGCACCGTGTGCTCCTGTTCCGTCGAGCGCGCGCGTGGCGGGAATCCCTGGGCGCGAGGCCCGGGTCTGTGAGGTGAACCACGTTGCATCCCACCACCATCCTGGTCGTCGAGGACGATCACGCCCTGCGGGACGTGCTCGTGCGCGGCCTGCGCGACGAGGGGTTCGGGACAGCGGCCGCCGGGGACGGTGCCACCGCCCTGCGGCTCGTCGGGAGTTCGGTCGATGCGGTGGTGCTGGACGTCGGGCTGCCCGATGCGGACGGACGGGATGTCTGCCAGGCGATGCGGGCGCAAGGGTTCCTCCGCCCTGTCGTCTTCCTGACCGCGCACCACCGGCTCAGCGACCGCCTGAGCGGGTTCTCCGCAGGGGGTGACGACTACCTCCCCAAGCCGTTCCACCTCGCCGAGCTCACGGCTCGGCTGCGCGCCGCCCTCAAACGGTCGGAGGCCGCCGCCCGCATCACCTCCACCACAGGTGACCTGGTCCTGGATCCGGTGAAGCACAGCCTGTGCGTACGGGGCGTCGAGGTGGCTCTGACACCCACCGAGTTCCGTCTGCTGGCCGTGCTGATGGCCGGCCTGGGGGCGGTGGTCCCCAGACGGGAGCTCATCAGAGCCGGCTGGCCGGAAGGCGCGCAGGTCAGCGACAATACGCTGGACCAGTATCTGAGCCGCCTGCGGCGCAAGATCCGGGACGCGGGCAGCGCCCTGACGATCAGCACCGCCCGCGGGGTCGGACACCGTCTGTCATGAGGTCCGCCCCGCCGCGCCTTTTCGCCCTTGCCTCCCGCTGCCGGCCCCGCACCCTGCGCGGCCGGCTGTCCCTGGTGGCGCTCACCACCGCGGCGCTGGTGATGGTGATCCTCACGGTGGTGTTCAACGCGGTCGTCCGCCAGCACCTTCAGCAGCAGGCGGACGACGAGCTGCGCACCCGGGCCGCCGCGGTGGCCGCGACCGTCGACACCCGCCACGATCCGGTACGGGTCCTGGAAACCCCGGACGACGCGCTCCTCGACACCAACGTGTGGATCTACGCGGGCACCCGGCTCCTTGAGCACCCCGCCTCCGCACCGGCCGGCGCCGCGGTCACCCGCACCGCCACCCGCCTCGCCGCCCACGGCGACAAACGGTGCGCCGATCTGGAGGCCGATGGCCCCATACGGCTGTGCACCGTGCCCGTGGGCACGGCACGGGCGGGAACCTCGCGCGCAGCCGTCGTCACCGCCATGGACCTCGCTCCTTACCACGCGTCGGCCGATACCCTGCTGATCGCCTCCCTCGCCCTGGACGGCACGGTCCTGGTATGCACCTATGTCCTCACCCGGCTGACGGTGGGGCGCGCCCTGCGCCCCGTCAGGGCGATGACCGAACAAGCCACCCAGTGGAGCGTGGTCGCCTCCGACCAGCGCTTCGGCGGCATGGGCCACCCCGTCGAGCTCTCACGGCTCGGGTCCTCCTTGGACGAACTCCTGGACCGCATCCGTGCCGTCCTCCGCCATGAACAACAACTCACCCATGAGCTGTCCCACGAGCTGCGCAACCCCCTGGCGCGGATCACAGCCGAACTCGACTGGTGGCAGGCACGTCCCCGCTCCACCGCCGAGACCCGCTCCACTCATGCGTCCATCGCCGATGCCACCGAGTCGATGCGTACCATCTGCGACACCCTGCTCGACGACGCACGCGCCACCGCACAGACCGCTCCGGGTACGGCCGATGTCATGGCCGAGCTGCGGCGCCTCACCAACCGCCTCACCAACCGCCTCGCCGCCGCCGGGAAGCCCGCCGTCACGGTCACTGGCCCGGATGCGCTGGTTGCCGGGGTACCCGCCACACTGCTGGACCGCATCGTCAGCCCGCTCGTCGACAACGCGCTGCGCTACGCGCGCACAGGCGTCGGCGTGCGGGTCTCCCAGGTGCCGACGGGGGTACGTGTCGAGGTCGTCGACGACGGGCCCGGTGTGCCGGCCTCCTTCGCCGGGGAGCTGTTCCAGCCGGGCAGGCGCGCCGACCCCGAAGACGGACACGGCGGAGCGGGCCTGGGGCTGCCGCTCGCGCGACGCCTGGCCCGCTCCGCCGGGGGCGAGGTCACCTACAACGCGGAGCACACGCCCGGGGCGGGGTTCGTGGTCAGCTTGCCCGCCGGCTGAGCCGCTCCGGCTCGCTCACATCCCGTCGGGTCACCGTCAGGAACACCACCAGGCCGAGAATGACCACCAGGAAGAGCGCGCTGGTAACCACGGTGCCCAGCCCGAGACCGCCGTCGGCGGTGGGCTGGGAGAGGTAGTCGCCGATCGACGCGCCCAGCGGGCGGGTCAGGATGTAGGCGATCCAGAAGCTCCACACCGCGTCCAGACCGAGGGCGAAGTGCGCCACCCCGACGGCGGCGATCGCCAGGGCGAACAACCCGGCGGAGATCCAGTAGCCGAGGTCCATCCGCTCGGCGACCAGGTCGCCGGCGGCCGTGCCCAGGGCGAAGGTGAACAGGACGGCGAGCCAGTAGAAGGACTCGCGGCGGGTGGTGTCGACGTGGTGGATGGACAGCGTCCGCTCACTGCGGTACCAGGCGACGAACACCACCGCGAGGGCGATCGCGAAGCCAACGGTGCTGGTCTCCAGCGGTACGCCCAGGTTGTCGGTGAGGTTGTCGCTGACCAGCGTGCCCACGACGCTGATCAGGGCCACGGCGAGCCAGTAGACACCGGGGCGATAGGCGGTGGTACGGAACTGGGCCACCAGTACCGCGATGAGCAGCACGCTCATCAGCAACGACACACCGGTCAGGCCCAGACCCAGCTTCTCGTTCAGCAGGTCCGCCGCGGTCTCCCCGACGGTGGTGCACAGGACTTTGATCACCCAGAAGTACACGGTGACTTCGGGGACCTTGTTCCAGCGGGGACGACGGCCGACACCGGCAGGGGCGGAGCCAGGTGGCTCGTGGGCCTCAACGGCCCCAGGGATATCAGTAGTCATGGTGCCCGACCGTGTCATCCGCAACCTGAACGCATCCTGAGCACGTGTGCCGTCAGCGGCCACGGTCACCGCGTGCGCGCCCATGATGGCCTGGGAGTCCGTTCGGCAGGCCGCCGTGGCGGACGCTACGACGACCCTCTGCAACAACATCAGGCTGCGGCTGCGCGTACGTCCACGTCGCGGGGGCCTCTGACCCGCAGAGCCCCCAACGGCATGCACGCACGACTACTGACTTACCAGTACAACTGTGATGCCTCATACGATTCGGGGTGAGGCGGTATCGATGGATGCCCCTCGTACGACGCCGGCTGGTGGAGGGGCTCGTACGGTGCCGGTCGCGGAAGGCTGCCGGGGACCTGCGGAGGCAGATCGTCGCTGCGCGTCTGTGCCCCCGCCGGGGCCTGGAGGCTGCCGTACCGCTCCATGCGCTGCCATCTCAGCCGGGAGCCCGACACGGCGGTGAAGACGGACTGGATCACCACCAGGTACATCAGCTGTCGGTAGACGAACTGCTGAAGCGGCAGGCTCCACAGCGGGCCGGGCCTCTCTCCGTCCAGGCGGAACGCGTACAGGCCCATCAGCAATTGCAGCAGGAGGAAGGACAGCCAGAGCCCGATGATCCGGACCGGGTCGAGGAAGAGCAGCCCGTAGATGGCCACGATGTCCACGACGGGTGCGAGCAGCGGCAACAGGACCTGGAAGAGCAGCAGGTAAACCAGGCCGCGGCGGCCCAGTTTCCCGGCGGCGCCGCGCTGCACCAGCGCGCCGCGGTGCTTCCACATGGCTTGCAGGGTGCCGTAGCACCAGCGGTACCGCTGCCGCCACAGGGCGTTCAGTGACGCGGGCGCCTCCGTCCAGGCCACCGCGCCCTCCTCGTACACCACACGCCAGCCGGCCCGGCACAGCGCCATGGTCAGGTCAGTGTCCTCGGCGAGGGTGACGTCGCTGACGCCGCCGAGGGCCAGCAGTGCCCGGCGGCGGAACGCGCCTACCGCTCCGGGGACGGTCGGCATGCACTCGGCGAGGTCGAACAGGCGGCGGTCGAGGTTGAAACCGACCACGTACTCGATGTGCTGCCAGCGGCCCAGCAGGCCACCGCGGTTGACGACCTTGGCGTTGCCCGACACGGCGCCCACCCGGGGGTCGGCGAAGGGCTGCACGATCGCGCGGACGGTGTCGGTTTCGAAGACCGTGTCACCGTCGACCATGACCACCAGGTCGTAGGTGGCGGCAGCGAGTCCGGTGTTGAGTGCGGCGGGCTTGCCCGCGTTCTGCTGGCGGATCACCCGCACCGGCAGGTGGAGCGACTCCACCAGGTCGGCGGTGCCGTCGGTGGAACCGTCGTCCACCACGATGATCTCCCCCGGATGGTCCGAGGCGAGCAGTGAGCGCACGGCCGCCTCGATCCCGGCGCTCTCGTTGTACGCCGGGACGATGACACTGACCGGTTCGGTCACCGGCGGCCCCCAGGACCGGCCCGGGCGCCCCGTCCGCAGCCGCCGGTGCCGACGGGCCGCGATCAGCACTACCGCCGCGCGCAGCACGCTGATCACTCCGGCCGCGCACATCAGCACGCCCAGCAGCCACACGACCCAGTCCCCGACTTGCAGCAGCCCGATGAGCGCCATCCCCTGTAGATGGTCGCCGAGCCCGGCGCGCTGGACGGACCCGGCCATGCCGACCGCGGCACCGACTGTCGCGAACTTGAAGCCATGCGCCTTGACCCGTGGGATCAGGACACTCAGCGCGGCAACGGTCTGTGACCGGTCACCGCCGGCGTCATGCATCAGCACGATCTGCCCCGCGTGGCCGCGGGGGGTCGCGTTGGCGAGGATGCGGTCCACACCGGGGCGCTGCCAGTCCTCGGCGTCCTGTGTGGAGAGCGCCGCGACATAGCCTGCCGCGTCGGCCTGCTCGAGGACCGACCAGTCGGCGTCGTCCAGCGCGTCGTTCTTCGAGGAATACGGCGGCCTGAGCAGCGCGGTGGTGACCCGCGCGGCGCCGGCCAGCGCCAGTTGCGTCTCCCGCAGTTCCAGGGAACGCTGCCATGGGGCGAGGCGGGCCAGGTCGGGATGGGTGAAGGTGTGGATGCCGATCTGGTGGCCCTCGGCGACGATCCGGCGGACCAGCTCCGGGTGGGCCACGACCTGGGTTCCGACGACGAAGAACGTCGCGTGCACATGGTTGCGGCGCAGTACGTCCAGGATGCGCGGCGTCCAGACAGGGTCGGGACCGTCGTCGAAGGTGAGCGCGATGGTGCGGTCCTTGACCCGAGCGGCGTGCGCAGCGCCCGCGGCGTCCGCGATCACGGGACCGCCGTGGGCCACCTGGCCGGGCACCGCCTCGCTCGGGCCACGGGCATCGGTCACGGCGTCCGCCGTGATCCCGAACATGTGGTGGGTGTACCCCTGTAGCAGGAGGGCCATCGACAGAGTCACCGCGAGCACGCTCAACAGGAGCCAGTGGGCACGGGGTGTGATCTGGCGCGTGCGGCCACGGCGGCGGGCACGAGCGTTGCGGCGTCGGCGATCGCTCACGTCAGAGCCTTGGATCACTTCACGGGATTGTGGGACGAGCCGACGGCCCGCCCGTTGGAGGAGCGTCCAGGGGCGGCGGTCGAGGCCGACGAGGTCGTCGAGGTCGGACTGGCGGTCGTGGTGGGCACGGCCGTGGGCCGGGACGCAGCCGCCGGCGCGGTGGAGGCCGCCGACCGATCAGTGGGGCTGGGGGCTTTGGGCACCGCGGTGTCGGAGTTCTTCGGCGCCGCGGTGGGCCTCGTGCTCGGCGTCGAGTGTCCGGTGCCGGACGAGGAGTCGGGTGCGGCCGCCCCGGGCGCGGCCGGGTGCGTGGAGTCCGCGTGCGGAACGGACGGAGAGCTGATGCTGGGGCCGCCCAGCATCGTGCTGATCAGCAGGGCGACATAGCCGCCGGCTGGGATCACCAGCAGCCGGGCGGCGCGGAGCACGCGGCGCTGGCGTCGCCCGGAGGAATCGACGAAGACGGGCCGCACGGACTCACTCTCGGACGTACCCGGTTCTGGGACGGGGTCGCCGGGTGTGTCGCACACCGGGAGCTGAGCGGTGAGGACATCACCGTGCGGGAGGACGTGACCGTGCGGGGAGTCCCACGCCGTCGGGGCGTGACCCGTCGGCGGGGGCTGCGCCCCGTCCCAGGGCTGTACCCCGTCCCAGGGCTGTACCCCGTCCCAGGGCTGTACCCCGTCCCAGGGCTGTACCCCGTCCCAGGCCGGCGAAGCGGTGGCGGTGGTGACGCCCCCGCCGTACTCGTGGCCGTAGCCGACTTCGTGGCCGTAGCCGTACTCGTGGCCGTAGGCATAGGTGTAGCCGGGGCTGCCGTACGGATCCTCGCCGCACCCTGCTCCGCTTTCGTCTGTCCACCGCACGAGTCGTGTCCCCTTGTCCTGGCCGACCGGTGCGGTCGCCCACATGGAAAGAGCGAACGCGGCCGGAAGTGTTACACCTGGGCCTCGCGGGACTTACGAAGCCCCCGAAAAGGGCGATCAGGACAAGGAGTGAGCAGCGGGCCGATCACGCACCCACCACGCCCGGCCGCCCACCGGCGATCCGCTGCGCATGGGCGGCCGGGAACCCGTGCAGTGGGCGGGTTCCCAGCCGCCCCTTCCCTCTCCGCGCGGCTCACCGGGGGGAAGCAGCGGCAGCACGGAGAGAGGTCCGGCGGTGTCGGCATCCGGCGGGCGTGCGTACCGGACCGGTACCGACCCCGGTATTTCAGCCAGCGCACGAGGTGCGCGAAACGTCACCCGGCCGGGGCGGCGCCGGTCGCATGAAGAACCACTGGGGCGTTGTGACACTTCTGTGACGGCAGACGCTGTTCACCACGGGCCGTCGATGCGACCGGAGCACGGCGGACGACACGGATCGCTATGAACCCGGTGCGAACGAGGACAGTCTTGGGCCAGGTACAGCAACCCCGGCGCATACAGGCATGCGACGGGGAACTGGGCGCTGCCGTCGCGCGAGCCCAGGACGGCGACGAGGCCGCTTTCGCGTTGGCCTACCGGATCGTGCAGCCGGGCCTGCTGGGCTATCTCCACGGGCTGGTCGGCAACGACGCGGAGGACGTGGCCTCCGACGCCTGGCTGGAGATAGCCCGCGACCTCGGGCGTTTCAAGGGGGACGGGGCCGGGTTCCGTGGCTGGACCGCGACCATCGCCCGGCACCGGGCCCTGGACCATCTGCGCCGCCAGCGCGTACGGCCTCGGGCCGGCGGGACCGAACAGGATGTACTGCACCTGCCCGGACCGCACAACACCCATGACCAGGCCCTGGAGTCTCTCTCCACCGAGCAGGCCCTGGAGCTGGTCCGCGGGCTGCCACGGGACCAGGCCGAGGCGGTGCTCCTGCGGGTCGTCATGGGCCTGGACGGTCCGGCCGCGGCACGCGTCCTCGGCAAGCGTCCGGGAGCGGTGCGCACGGCCGCGCACAGGGGCCTGAAACGCCTTGCCCGCCAGCTTGGCGTCGGCGGCGAGGCGGATGCGGGTGTGACGGATGAGGCTTCCCGAACGCTGGGGGAGTCGAAATGAACGACGCGGGCACCAGCAGGCAGCCGGGAAGCGACAAACCCACTACCTCGAACGAAACAGCCAGGCAGGAACGGAAGCGGACATGGGTGAACAACTGAGCGGCGACGGAGTTCCGGTCCGTCACCGGCATGGGCACCCCGACGGCACCGTGTCCGGTCCGCCGGACATGCAGGACTCCGCCGCACTGGAAACGGCCCTGACCGCCGCCCTACGCGCAGACCACCTCGACCCCAGGGCCGAGCAGCGGGCCCTGGCCGCCTTCCAGTCCGCCGCCCACGGCAGCACGGGCGCGCGCCGGGCGCGTACCCGGCGCCGCGACGACTGGCGTCGGCCCGAGGAGCGGCGCGTGTGGCGCCCGATGCGGATGACATTCGGCGTGGCGTTCGCCAGCCTCGCCCTGGGCGGCGTTGCGGTCGCGGCCATCGGTTCCGCCGACGGAGCCGGCCCCGGCCGGGGAACCACGCACCCATCAGCGGCCGCCTCGGACCAGCCGGGCGGCACGGCCTCGTCGGCGTCCTCCGGCCGCCCCGGACCGACGGACCACCCCTCCCGCGCCCAGGACACCGAGGCCCACTGCCGCGCCTACGATCAGGTCGGGAAGCACGGCAAAGCACTCAACTCGACGGCCTGGCAGCAGCTCGTCGCGGCCGCCGGCGGACAGGACAAGGTCGCCATGTACTGCTCCGAGCAGCTGACGCGGGCCACGGCCACGCCGAACGGGCCCACCGGCACGGGCAAACCCGGCAAGGGCTCCGCGAACGCCGACAACGGCGCAACGAGGGACACCGGCGCATCCGGCACCGGCACATCCGGCACCGGCGCGTCCGGAGCCGACCCCGGCGGTACGCATAACGCGACCGGGAACGACCAGACCAGCGGCGGGACGGGACAGACAAGCGGCGGGAAGGGCAGCGGAAAGCACCAGTAGCACCGCGCCGTGCGCAGTGTGGCCGGCGTAGGTCCAGACGCAGAAGAGGCAGCGGGATGCGCGGTGATTGCCGCAAGCATCCCGGAGCCGTCCGCCCAGTACGCGAGACCCGGCTTCCACATCACCAGCAGGGCGCAGGGCACATCCGTGGTCAGGGGGTGGTGCCAGCCACGAGTGTCTGTCGGCTCCGTGGACCTTCTCCGAACACCACGCCCTCAAGCCGATGCTCCAGTCAGCAGGCCAAACGGGGTGAGCACAAGAAATGCCGCACTCCAGGCCATCCCGTGACGTATACAGCGATATTTGAGCCAGACTGTACGCGACAGCGCCATGAACTGGCTCAGGTTTCGTTCCTTCGGATCGGTCTGCTGCACGAGGTCCGCCAACAGCTCGACCGAGGACGTCTCAGCGGCATCCCCGAAGTAGTGCGCACGCGATTGCTGCGGCTTTCCCGCACGCGGCACCACCGCCAGACCGAACATGACGAGTGCCGGCACCCACGCCGCGCACCCTGCCCAAAAGAACATCTGCGGCACTGTGGCGTACTTCTGTGGTGCGATGCCACCGGCACTGATCGTACTGAGCAGGGCGGTCAGCGCCGCCCCTAGGGCGGTGAGCATCAGTCCTGCCTTGCTGTCCGCCTTCAGCAGCTCCTCCCGGGTCTCCGTGATCAGAATGCGTACAAGTTCTCCGCCATGACCGGCCCTCGCGCCCAAACCGTGTGCGGACATGCCCTCTCCTTCCGTGAACGTCCGGGTGCCGCCCCGGGACAAGGCCGGGGCGGCGTGCTGCTACGCGGGTCGCGATCAGACTGCCGAGGTGCGCCGCAGTTCGTCCTCCAGCGCGTTCACCGCCTGACGGACCCGGATATGCATCGCCGCCGTGTGTTCGCGGTGGGCGGCTTCGGACTCGGCCCGGCTCCGTCTGACTTCCTGCTCAATTGCGTCCTGAGCGATCTCGGTATCCGCCATGGCCCGGCGCTCGGCGAGCCGCAACCTCTCGCCGTGAATCTTGACTGCACTGTTGCTCTCGCTGGTGAGCATCCGGTCGTAGGCGCTCTCACCGCTGAGGAACTTCACCAGCACGGGCAGCGCATCGAGGAGGACGAAGAGTGCCCTCACCAGCCATATGCCGACGAAGAGCACAGGGTTTCCACTGGCCAATTCGTCCAGCGCGCGCATCCGCTCCAGTACGCCGATCTCCTTTTGCTTCGCTCGCTCCTCCGCGAGACGTTGCTCAACTCCCTTGGCTCGGTCTTGGAGGAAAGTGCTACGCGAGGTTGTCAGCTGACCCCCCATCTTCGATATGCGAGCGTTCATGGCGGCCAGTCGCCGCTCGTTCTCCTCGGTGTGGTGCGTGGCCCGGTAGTCCTTCGCCTTCTCCCGCAATCGCAGACACTCGGACGTCCGCTGGTAGAGCCCGGTGGAGGCGATACGGATCAGCCGTCGGCACTCGTCTCGGACTTCCTCGTCGATTCCGTCCAGCTTGTTGTTGTCCCGGTCGACCCGCTTCTGGAGTGCGGCGGCATCCGTACGTATCGATGCGAGTTCGTCAGACTGTCCGCCGGGCGTCGAGTCGAAGGTAAGGATGTACTGGCCACAGCCCGCAGCCGACTTGACTTCGGTCCCGGACGGCACGGGGTTGCAGCGCACCAGGTTTCCCCGCAGCTGGTCGAGGGCACTGTTCCGCTGATCTGTGACGCGTTCCTCCACGGCGGTGGCGAAGATGCGCAGCACCAATGGCTCGGCGATCACGGCGCCGAGCACCAGGGCGATCATCAGCCGCAGCAGAAGTGGGCCGACCCGGCGTCGCGCGTTCGGTTGAGGGGTGACCAGCCAGCGGTCCAGGTTGAGGATGAAGAGCATCCAAATCACGGTCGGAATCAGGGCCAGAAACGATGCCCGGCCCAGCGCCTCCGTCGCGAAATTCCACATGGAGAAGGCGGCGATGACAGAGGTACCAAGCACCACTCCGCCTAGCGCCGTGTACTTGTTCCGCTCGTACTGGACCCTGGCGAGCAGGTCCTCGTCGACGCCGGTCAGGGTGCGCAACCGGCGCGCCGGATCGAAACGCGCAGATGAGGGCTCTGCTGTGGACGCCGAGTCAGTCAAGGAGATCTTCCTCATCCTTGATGAAGCCGTCCTGCGGGTGCCCTGGACCGCCTCGGTGCCTGGACGCATTGGGCCCAGAACGCCCCTCCCCGGAGTCAATCGCGCGAACGGCCGGGTCAGCGTCGTCGGAGCCGAGCTGTCCACCCGTGTCTCGCAGCACCTGATCGAGCACTTGGTGGTAGTCGATGTAGTCGTCAGTGGAGCCCATCTGCCGCAGCAAGGTGAGTACGACTTCACGCCGCATCTGTGCCTGCGCCGTCTCCAAGGCTTGAGCGTGTGCCCGATTCCCGTCAGCGACCCGCTCGCGACGGGCGGACTCCTCATGGGCGGTCTGGTGGATCCGTACCGCCGCCTGGGCCACGTCAATCCGGTCCCTGACGATGCCGAAAGCGTCCGCGTAGTCGGATCCTTGGGAGAGGAGCTCAGCGATTCGCTGGGTGTCCTGCGACTCGAAGTCACGCTGGCCCCGGATGAGCTCCTGGGAGCGGCGCTCATCCCGCAGTGTCTGCTCCCAGGTCCGCAGATCCTCCGAGACCTGTACCTCGGCGCCGACGAACTCGACGCTCATCCCGGCTACACGCGGTGCCACGATGGCGCTGTACGCGGTCATGCGGCGGGTCACCTCGCGACGCACGACGTTGACCTCCTCCACGCGATGTCCGGCGCTCAGCCTGGGCAGCTCGCTGTCGCCCGCCAGATAGGCGCGTAGCGGGACAGTCACATCGACGATCCCCTGCCGAGCTATGACCGTGGGATCGGTCACCTGGCACGTGAAAGAGGCCCGGATCGTGAAGTTGTCGGCTTCGCTCACCGAGGGAATGGTGCGTTCGACTTCCACCAGTCGGGCTCTGGCGTCCACCAGGCTGACCGACGACGCGTCGAGCACGTCGGCGTGAGACGGGTCGAACACCAACCCTTCAGGGAACTGCCGGTAGTTTCCGCCGACCCTGAAGACGTAGACCGCGCCGGGTGGCAGCGTCGGCACATCGTCACGACGCCGCCGTCGAGACCACCAATTACCCTGGACTGTGCCGAGCACATTCTCTGCGACTACCGGGTAGTTCACTTACTTCGTCCTCCTTGAGCCAAAGGGGCAGTCATGGGAAAGGGGTATGCGGGTGGTTGCCCGCCATCGGCTAGTTCCCCAGCGATCCGAACAGCACATGGGCCAGCTGGCGGGCGCCGGGAATCGCGTACTCGGGGTGGTTCAAAGCGGTTGACAGGTCCTTGCGCAGCGCATCCCACTGCCGAGGAGTCATCTCCGCGTGCATCGCCTCACCGAGATCACATACGACGTCGGTGCCCGCTGGATCGTCACGCAGTGCCACCAATGTCCGGCACAGGGCACCGACGGCCCTACGACGGCAGACGCTGAGCAGCACACTCGTCCATAGCGAGCCGAGGTGACGCGCACTACCCGGAATGCCGCTCAGCAGTGCAGCCGGGAGCGGGCCAAGCTCCTCCAACTGCTGCGCCTCCAAAAGCTGCACAGTTGCCCGCAGCGCATGAGAACGGGCTGTGGACCGACGAGGGGTTCCGGCTATCCGAGTGCGTACGTACCGGAGCATGAACACCGCGCGGTCGGGCTCCCGCTCGGCGGTCTGGAGCAGGAGGACCAGCGAACGGCGCGCGGCGAAGGCCATCCGCTCACCCCGATGCGTCAAGAACCACAACCAGTTGAGGGCCTCAAAGCGGTAGAGCGCCCCGAGCCGTCCGGTGAGCGCCATAGCCGATGTGACTGCCCGCTCAGGCCCTTTCCGGTCGGCCCAGCCCAGTGCCACGTTCAGTGCCTGAGGCGCCAGATGCGGGTCATCGCACATGAACTGAAGCGTCAGCGCGGTCGTCACGCGCTGGCAGCTGATGCCACCCGACCAGATCCGAAGGAGGTTCTCGTCCACCTCGACGAGGGCGTGCCGGGCGAGGAGAGCGACGCCCCGGGCAACCTCGGTACGGACGGCCAAGTCGTCAACCAGTGAGAGCCCGCTGAGCCACTGCCGCAGTGGGTACCAGAGTTCGTACCCGTACAGATCGTGCAACTCGCCGATGACCAGTTCGCGAATTCGGGGCGAGTGGAAGACGATCCGCCGCTCGCTGCGGCTGGGGTCCTGTCCCGGGCCGGCCCGCCGTTCAGCCCGCACAAGTCCGACCGCTTGCTCCTTCCACCGGGCGCGGGTCTGCTTGAAGACCACGCCGCGCCGTGCGGTCGGAGCTGTGCCGTCGAGCTCGGCGGCGGGTATCTCGCCTGTCTGCTCCCAGTCGCGCACATGGGCACTGAGCTGGACGGAATGCTGCTCGAAAGTGCGTTCCGGGACTCCCTCGAGAAACGCGAGGGCCGCCAGTGGCAGCAGATCACCGGCAGACGGCTCCTTGTTGAACCAGTTTCGGACGAGTTCCCTGTCACTGTCGCGCAGCGCCTTCAGCGCGACGTCCGGTCCGTCGGCGAGTCCAGCGGCCGCGGCGACGACGTCGGCCGGGCGGCGCAGCTCCTTGACCCGCTCCAGCAGTTCTTCCGGGAGGTCCGGCGCCAAGGGCCGCTGGGCGCGGTGATGGAAAAGTTCCAGTGGATCCGGTGCGTGCCATGGGACGCAGTAGTCCCGCAGCGCCAGTCGCCGCCGGGTGTCCTCGGCAGCCGTGATCACCAAGTAGGAGCCCTTGCCCTGTAGCTCCCCGCTCAGCCGCTTTATCTCGAACGCCTGCACCGCGTCGACGTGCGTCTCACCGACGTAGTCGAGGATCACGTAAGCCTGCCCGGCCTTGATGTCACGCGACGCCGCCAGGTCGGCCAGCGAGTTGGCAGGCGACAGACTCCGCAGCCCCGTCCTGCTGTCCGTAATCCTTCTGAGCAGTGCGAAAGAGCCTGCCGCGCGTCCGCTGTTGTCTTGGCCGGTCAGGACAACGATGTGCTCCAATTCAAGCTTGCCGAACGCCTCGTCGAAGCACGGTTGCGGGCGCAGGTAGAACCGCAGCGCCTTGTCGATCTCCGATGGCGCCACCGAGCCGGGAGCGAGCCCGGGAGTGGCGGCCGTACCGAAGCCGAACGCCGCGCCGGACGCATCCACGGAAGCGTAGAAGTTGTTGTGAACTGTCTGCTGTCCCAGGACACGGCGGAGGTCGTCGTATCCTTTGCCGTCCTTCTCCTTCTCGTCCGGCTCGGGCCGCTCCACGCTCTCGGCGCGGGGGCGCGGGCCGGAGTCGTCGCCAGGTGGCTCTGTCGGTCCGGGGCTCTCCTGCTGCTCCTGGAGAAGCCCCTCCTCAAGGCTGGGAACGGGTGGTTCGCCGAGCCCGTCCGGCAGGTCCCAGCCCTCGGCGTCGTCAGCCACCGGTACTCCCGAAGCCGATGACTCCGCCGCGCAGGTCCACGGGAGCGGTGAAGTTGGTGACGCTGATCTGCTCGCCCCGGTAGTCGTTACGGACCATCGAGTCACTGTCGCGGTTGTCGTCGGCGGGCGGCCGCTGCCTCGGCGTCGTGGGCCCGCCGGTGTGATGGCCGGATCCGGGGTCGTGGGCATCGTGTCCCGGGACGCGGAGCCAGGCGACGACCTCGCACTCCTTCTCGTGCACGACCACGCGTCGGAAGTCGGCGCCGGAGAGGGTGGTGTGCCCGCCGGCCACCGTGGACCGGTAGACGTCGTCGGACAGCAGCAGCGCAAGGTGGGCACCATGGTGCGCCTTCAAGGCGTCGTAGAGGTGACGGGAGCTGAGTAGCCGTGCGGTGGTGACCACGGTCGAGCCGGCGAACCCGTTGTCCGCCAGCTCCACTGGACCGTGGTGGACGGCAGCCCGCAGCCTCATCCGGGCGGAGGGGACACGCACTTCGTTGTACTCGCGCAGCTCGGACACCAAGTGCCGGACGAAGTCGTCGACCACGCGCGGCTCCGTACCGTCCATGGGATGGACAGCCAGTTCCTCGTCCCCCTTGCGTTGGATCTGCCAATGGGAACGGTCCAGTCCGGTGCTCCTTGCGGCTCGGGAAAGGAGTCGCGGCAAGTCGTGCTGGATCTCAGACTGTCTACGGTCGTTGTTTCCTCCATATGCCTGCGCGTCAACGGCTACGCATGTGCAGGGGTAGAACCCGGACCACTCGGCCACCCAGCCATTCCTCTCTCTGACGGCACTTCCTGCGAAGTGCTGCCGGAGACGCTAGGAGGATGATCGGTCCTTGATTCCATCTCAATATGGGTTTTCATCACATACTTTGGCGAACACGAGCAGCTCCGGGACGTCGCAGACCGTGATCTGCCGGAAGCCGCGCTCCACCAGCCCCAGTCGGGAGAGAGTCGCGAGCGCCCTCTCGGCCGTCGGCGTGGCTACCCCGGCGAGCGAGGCCAGTTCGGGCTGACTGAGCGTCACACATGGACCGTATGTCTGGCTGAGTTCCGCGATCACCCGCGCCAGCCGGGTGAGAGCGTCATAGGCACCGAAGTCGACACGGCGCCTGTTCGCCCACCGCAGTCGTCCACACAGCACACCCAACATGGCCTTCATGGCGTCGGGATAGCGGGCAAGGAAGTTCTCCAGTGCGGGCATATGGATGACGCGGACCCTCACGTCACTACACGCGATGACGGTGCCGGACCGGGGACGATCCTCGAACGCGGCCATCTCGCCGACGAAGTCACCCGCTACCCGGACCGCGAGCAGCATCTCGTAGCCACTCTCCGAACTGGCGACGACCTTGACCACGCCGTGAGTCAGCAGCAAAACGTGCCGACCTTGATCACCCTGCTGCAAGAGGCGACGATGAGTCGGGTACTCCATCGGGGTCCCCTGACTCAGCAGATCCTCCAGAGCGCCGCTTCCCAGCCGCCCGAGGAAGGTGGCCTGCGGCCACGTGTACTTCATCCGTCTCCCGAAAATCTCAGGCTGCGATGCGATGCGCTTTTCACGTAGCCAGACCATGGTGCCGCCGGGGAATGAGAAGGCAAGTGGAGGGGAAGCACATGGCTTGATCATTCCCCTAGCCGCCCACTATTGATCGAACAGACGTACCTCGCCTCTGGCGTAATGCTCGAAAACGATCTTTTGTCGGGCGAGCGGTCCATGGGATACTTCGCGATCATCTTCTGCCCCGTTTTCAGGCCGCTGCGATACGCCCAACGCACCATTCGCGCCGCGATCGGACACCCCGCATACATGATCAAAGGTATGCGCGCCGGTCCACGTGCCCCGCGCGAACTGGAAGCCGAGGCCACCGACGCGAGACGGCCCGCATCGCACTGGGCCATATCCGGCGACACACGGCACCAGTTCAGTGGGCGGCCATGACGATTGACACGCATCTGTCAGTTGCCCCGCCTGGACACGCCCACCTCACGAAGATCGAACGGCGGAAGCGCTCTTCGCGCGGCCGCGGCCGTCAGGCGATCCAGGTCCCCGTCATCCCCAGCACCGCCGACCCGTCCACGTCCGACAGCTTGGTGGTGGTGAAACCACGGGCCCAGTCGGAGGTCTGGAGGCGGAAGGCGGGGGTGTCGGCGGTGAGGGCTTCGAGGATGGTGTGGGCCGCCTCGGCCGGGGCCTGGGCGCCGTTGCGGAACTGGGCGGTGGTGCGCTCCAGGTAGGCCCGCAGGGTGGGGGCGTACGCACCGGCGGCGGCGATCTCGGCGTCCAGGTCGAGGTTGATGTTGTTGACGAACTCGGTGGCCACCGCGCCCGGTTCGACGACCGAGACCGTCACGCCGACGGCCGCCGCGACCGGGGCCAGGCTCTCCATGTAGCCCTCTACCGCGAACTTGGCGGCACAGTACGCCTCGTTGAAGGGCTGGCCGATGACGCCGCCGACGCTGGTGACGGTGATCAGGCGGCCGCTGGAGGCTCGCAGGTGCGGGAGGGCGGCCTTGGAGAGGTGGAGGACGCCGAAGAAGTTGACCTCCATGACCTCGCGGACGTCGGCGACGGTCTCGTTCTCGAGGGTGCCCAGGTGGCCCGCACCCGCGTTGTTGATCACGGCGTCCAGCTGGCCGTAGTCGGCGATCACGGCGTCGACCAGGGCGGTGGCGGCGGCTTCGTCGGTGACGTCGAGGCGGCGGATGTCGAGCTCGACGCCCGCGTCCGCGGCCGCCTTGCGCAGGGCGTCGGCGCGGCTCGGGTCGCGGAGGGTCGCGACGGTGCGCCAGCCCGCCTGGGCCGCGGCCACGGCGGCGGCCAGACCCATACCGGACGAGGTGCCAGTGATCACGACGACCTTGGCGTCGGTCTTGGGGGCGGTCTCGGAGGGGGTGGCGAGGGACATACGGGGGCCTTTCCTCGGGGCCGCCGATGGCGACCCGCTTATGTGCGTGCACACACACCTTAAACATTATGTGTGCGCACACACAACCCGGGTATGCTCGGGCCATGGCACAGCGCAAGCTCACCCAGGCGGAGATGCCCGTCGCCGATCACGCCTTCTACGGGCTGGTCTGGGCCGGGACCGTGCTCACCGAACGTGTGGACCGCGCCCTGGTCAAGGCGCACGATCTGCCGGTCTCCTGGTTCGAGGTGATGCTCTGGCTCGCTTCCAGCCCCGATCCGGTCCCCGCGTCCGTGCTCGGCAACAGCACCATGCTCAGCCGCAGCCAGGTATCCCGCGTGATCGACGCCCTGCGGAACCGCGGACTGGTCACACGTACGCCCTCCGCGCACGACGCCCGCTCCGTGGAGATCAGCCTCACCCCCGAGGGCCGCCGGCTCTTCGAGGAGGCCGACGCCACCCGCCGCGCCTGCCTCGCCCCCGCCTTCACCGACGTCCTCGACGAGGACGACCTCACGGCCCTCAGCCGGGTGTGGAAGAAGCTCAAGCAAGAGAAGCTCAAGAAGGAGGAGGAGCTCAAGAAGGAGGAGCTCAAGAAGGCGAAGGAAGAGGGCTGAGCGGAGGCCGGGAAAACCCGGTGCGTCCGCGGCCCGCGCGTCGCCATGATGGCGATCATGAATGGATACGCAGGGGACCCGGACCGGCTCGGTGAGACACGGCTGAGCGACGGGCGGTCGTTGGGGTGGGCCGAGTGGGGGCCGTCGGACGGGGTGCCGGTGGTGTTGTGTCCCGGCGCCGCCACCAGCCGGTGGCTGGGGTTCGGGAAGGATGTCGTCGGGGCGCTCGGGGTGCGTCTCATCTCGGTGGACCGCCCCGGGATCGGGGCCTCGACGCCCGCGCCCGGCCGCACCTTCTCCGATGTCGCCGCCGACCTCCGGCAGCTCAGCGACGCGCGCGGGCTCGGCCGCCCGGCCATGGTCGGGAACTCGCAGGGCGCTCCGTTCGCGCTCGCCTGCGCCGCTGAGGGTGGGGTCTCCGCGCTGGCCGTTGTCTCGGGGGCGGACGAGGTCGCCGCGCCGGAGTTCGCGGCCGCCCTGCCGGAGGCGGTACGCGGTCTCGTGGAGCGCACCGCCGCTGACCCGGCCGGTGCCGAGGCGTTCTTCGCGGGCTTCACCGCGGAGGCGATGCGGGGGATGGTGCTGGGCGGTTCGCCCGACTGCGATCTGGCCGTCTACCAGGAACCCCGTTTCGACGCCGCCTACCGCCGGGCGCTGGACGAGGGGTTCGCCCATGACGCGGCCGGTTACGCCCGGGACACCGTCCTGGCCATGGGGCGCTGGCCGTTCGACCTGTCGGGGATCGAGGTACCGGTCGAGATCTGGTACGGCGAACGGGACACCAGCCACTCCCCCGACAACGGGGCCCTCCTCGCGTCCCGTATTCCCGGCGCCCGGCGCCGCGTTGTGCCCGGCATCGGCGGTGCGCTGCTGTGGACGCACGCCGAGCCGATCCTGACCGCGCTGCTGACGGCCGCCGCCCGCAAAAACGCCTAGAGGGACGGTCGGTGGCGGACCTACGCTCGGCCCCATGCCACCGCCGAAGTCCTCATGGGTCTGTCTCCCCTGCCGGGCCTCCTACAAGCAGCCGCCGCCGGACGCCCGCCATCCCGAACGGCGCTGTCCGCGCTGTGCGGAGCCGCTGATTCATGTCGGGGCCGCCTTCGCGCCGCCCCCGCGCCGGGACACCGAGGGGTGGCGGACGCTCTCGCTGCTGCTGCACGCGGGCATCCGCTTCCGCATGGGGTGCTGCGGCGGACCGGGCTACCGGCCGCGCACGATGGCCGAGGTGCGGGAACGGATGGCGTACGCGCGGGACAGCGGTGAGCCGTTGGCCCGCGCGCTGGTACGGGCCGAGGTGCCGTGGCCCGCGCCGAGCGGTCGGCGGGGGCTGAACGGTGGGCGGAAACGGGGGCGGTAGCGGGGACGGGGACGGTCGGGGACGGTCGCGATGAAGGGTGCCGCCCGCGGAACTGATCTTTGAGTCAGTCGGGGTACGAAGGGCCACCGACGTCAATTAGCTGGCATTCCTCTTCCTAGCGGGCATACGCGACAGTCATCCATTGCGCTTATCTCAACGCGTCCGTACGGTGACGGCCATGCAGCAGCAGTCCGGCACCGAGGTGGCCGCACGCGTTCGCCAGGTGATCGACGAAGTCGGGTGCAGCCAGCGGGAGTTCGCGCGGAGGATCGTGATGGACCCGTCCAAGCTGTCGCGCTCGCTCGGCGGCAGCCGCCGGTTCACCGTCGCCGAACTGGCCCGGATCGCCGATGCCGGGAACGTGGACGCGGGATGGCTGCTGGGCACCGCGACGGCCACCGAGCCCGCCGCAGCCTCTGAGTCCGCCGAAGCCTCTGAGGAACCCGCTGTGGCCGCCCCCTCCGTCAAGCTCCCCTCGGCTCCGCGGCCGGTCGCCGTCGCGCCCGAGGGGGGACGGCCGTTGCAGATCGTGCGGGAGACGGTGCGGCTCATCGCCGAACACGGCTTCCACGCCGTACGCGTCGCCGACATCGCCGCCGCCTGCGACACCAGCACCGCCGCAATCCACTACCACTTCCCCGGCCGCGCCGAACTGCTGGAGGCCGCGGTGCGCTGGTGCATGGACGAGGACACCGCGCGCCGCGCCGCCCGGATCGCGGAGGCCGACGACGCGTACGAGGAACTGCGGCAGCTGATCGCGCTCCAGGTGCCGTACACCGTGCAGCAGCGCAGGCAGTGGCTGGTGTGGATGGATCTGTGGGCCGAGGCCGCGCGGTCCACGGCGATCGGGCGGCTGCACGCGGACTTCTACCGGCAGTGGCGGCAGACCGTCGCCGAGGTGATCCGGCGCGGCATCGCTCAGGGCGTCTTCCGGGGCGTCGACCCGGAGTCCGGCGCGGTACGGCTGACCGCGCTGATGGACGGGCTGGCCGCGCAGGTGCTGGCCGCCGCCCCCGGTGAGGGGGGTACGGCGGGCGTCGGGATGAGCGCCGAGGCCATGCATACCGCGTGTGCCGACTACGTGGACACCGAGTTGGCCGCTGGGAGATGCCCCCCATCCGCCACCGGCACCGGACCCTCACCCGCCGCCACGGACACATCCGCACCGCACCCCGCCGACGGACCCTAGGTTCCGGTTCCGGTTCCGGAGATTCGGAGTGATACCCATGCCCATGAACGAGAGCGTCATCATCACCTGCGCCCTCACCGGCGCCGGTGACACCGTGGGCCGTAGTCCCCATGTCCCCGTCACCCCCGCGCAGATCGCCCGGTCCGCCGTCGAGGCCGCCGAGGCCGGGGCCGCCGTGGTCCATGTCCATGTCCGGGATCCCGAGACCGGCGCCCCCGCCCGTGATCCGCGGCTGTACCGCGAGGTCGTCGAGCGGGTGAAGGAGACCGGGACCGACGTGGTCATCAACCTCACCGCGGGCATGGGCGGTGACCTGGTCATCGACCCCGAGCAGCCGCTGAGGCAGCTTCCCGGCACGGATCTGGTGAGCGGTCTCGGGCGGCTACCGCACGTCGAGGAGCTGCTGCCGGACATCTGCACCCTCGACTGCGGTTCGCTCAACTTCGGCGACGGCAGCAACCTCTACGTCTCCACCCCCGACATGCTGCGCACCGGCGCCAAGCGCATCCAGGAGCTGGGCGTACGGCCCGAGCTGGAGATCTTCGACACCGGGCAGCTGTGGTTCGCCAAGCAGCTGCTGACCGAGGGGCTGCTCGACGATCCGACCGTCTTCCAGCTCTGCATGGACATCCCCTGGGGCGCCCCCGCCGAGCCCGGCGTCCTCAAGGCGATGGTCGATCTGCTGCCGGAGGGCGCGCAGTGGGCCAGCTTCGCGCTGGGCCGGATGCAGATGCCCTGGGTGGCGCAGTCGATCCTGCTCGGCGGCAACGTCCGGGTCGGGCTGGAGGACAACCTCTACCTCAGCCGCGGCGTCAAGGCCACCAACGGCCAACTCGTCGAACGTGCCGTCCACATCACCGAACTGCTGGGCGCCCGGGTCGCCACACCCGACGAGGCGCGGCAGCGGCTGGGGCTGAAGCCCCGCGGGTGATGCCCCCGCTCCCCCACCCCCCACCACCCCCGTCCCCCACTGTGAGGAACCACGTCCCCATGCCCCCTCCCCCCTGCCCGCCCGAGGGCGTCCGGCGGGTCGCCTGCATCGGCGCCGGAGTGATCGGCGGCGGCTGGGTCGCCCACTTCCTGGCGCGCGGCTACGACGTCACCGCCTGGGATCCGGCCCCCGACGCCGAGGACAGGCTGCGCCGTCTGGTCACGGCCGCCTGGCCCGCGCTCGAGCAGATCGGGCTCACCGAGGGCGCCTCGCCCGACCGTCTGACCTTCGCCGCGACACTCGACGAGGCCGTGGCCGAGGCACAGTTCGTCCAGGAGAGCGCTCCCGAGAAGCTGGAGCTGAAGCGGCGGCTGCTGGCCGAGCTGGACGCCGCGACGCCCGCGGGTGTGGTCATCGCGTCCTCCACCTCCGGCTATCCGATGACGGACATGCAGACCGAGGCCGCCGACCCCGGCCGCCTCGTCGTCGGTCACCCCTTCAACCCGCCGTATCTCATCCCCTTGGTCGAGGTCGTGGGCGGTGAGCGGACGGACGCCACGGCCGTCGGCTGGGCCTCGCGCTTCTACACCGAGGCCGGAAAGTCCGTGATCACCATGGACCGTGAGCTGCCCGGTTTCATAGCCAACCGCCTTCAGGAGGCGCTGTGGCGGGAAGCCCTGCACATGGTCGCCAACGGTGAGGCGACGGTGCGGGAGATCGACGCCTCGATCACCGAGGGACCGGGGCTGCGGTGGGCCTTCATGGGCCCGTGTCTGACGTTCGCCCTCGCGGGCGGCGACGGCGGGATGGCCCATATGCTCGACCATTTCGGGCCCTCGCTGAAATCGCCCTGGACCCGTCTGGAGGCGCCGGAGCTGGACGAGGCGCTGCGTATGGCGATGGTCGAGGGCTGTGAGACGGCGGCCGACGGCCGCAGCATCGCCCAGCTCGTCGCCGAGCGCGACCAGGGCGTCATCAATGTGCTGCGAGCCACCGGCCGGCTTCCGCGGCAAAGCACCACCCACGCGCCCCAGGGAGGCGACTCATGAGCACTCCGCTCCCCGACTACCAGCAGACCGTCCGGCCCGAATGGATCGACTACAACGGCCATATGAGCGAGGCGTTCTACGTCCTCGTCTTCGGCCACAGCACCGACGAGATGATGGTCGAGACCGGGCTCGACTCCAGCTATCGCGCGAAGACCGGCTGCTCGCTCTACACCGTGGAGTCGCACATACGGTATCTGCGCGAGGTCGAGGAGGGTGCCGAACTCACCATCCGGACACGGGTGCTGGGGGTGGACGAGAAGAAGGTGCGGTTCTCGCACGAGATGCACGTGGGCGAGCCGGACGGGGCGCCGGCCGCCACGACCGAGCTGCTCGCCGTACACACGGACCAGAAGCAGGGGGGCGCCGCCCCCTTCCCGGACGAGGTGCGTGAGCGGCTTTCGGCCCTGGTCGAGAAGGCACCGGAGTGGGCGGGGCGGGCCATCGGCCCGGTCCCGGCGGAGTCGGCGTGAGCGACGCGGCTCCCGGCGCCGCCGCCTGGCGCTGACCTGCTCGGACGCCCCGGACCCGGCACCCGCCGGTCCGGGGCGTCCAGCGTTCCGGGTCTCCTCACGCTTACGCTGCGTGACTGGAGTGGGTCCCGCGCCCGCCCGGCTCAGGGGCGGGGGAGGCGGCAACCCGGAAGGTGCGTCCAGAATGGACAGGTGAGCCCCCCGATGGACATCGCCACCCGCTATCAGCCCCGGCTGCCGTCCCCGTTGCAGGACGTGCACGACGAGAGGCTTGCCGGCCGGGGCGTGGAGCTGCGGCTGAAGCGGGACGACCTCATCCACCCCCTGGTGCCGGGCAACAAGTGGCGCAAACTCACCCCGAATCTGCGGGCGGCCGTCGAGCAGGGCCACACGCGGGTGCTCACCTTCGGCGGCGCGTACTCCAATCACCTCCGCGCGGTGGCCGCCGCCGGTGCCGCGTACGGGCTGTCCACGGTCGGGGTCGTGCGGGGTGACGAACTGGCGGACGCGCCGCGCAACTGGTCGCTGGCACGGGCCGAGGGCCACGGTATGGAGCTGGCGTTCCTGGACCGTACGGGCTACCGCGAGACGCTGCGCACGCTGGACGACCCGGCCACCCGGCGCGCGCTGGAGGAACGGTGGGGGCGCTGCTGGGTGCTCCCGGAGGGCGGTACGAACGTCCTGGCCGCGCGGGGCGCCGCGGAGCTGCCCGCCGAACTGCCGGATCTGGGCGAACGCGACATCGTGTGCTGCGCGGTGGGAACCGGCGGCACACTGGCCGGGATCGCCGCCGGACTGCCGGACGGCGCACACGCGCTGGGGGTCGCCGTGGTCCGGGGCGCCCGGTATCTGGACGACGAGGTGACACGGCTGCACGAACAGGGGTGGGGGCGGTCGTTCGGCAACTGGCGGATCGACCACGACCACCACGGGGGCGGCTACGGCCGGGTCCCCGCCGAACTGGACGCCTTCGCGGCGGCGTTCGAGGACCGGCACGGGATCGCCCTGGAGCGGCGGTACGTGGCGAAGGCGCTGTGGTGCGTGTACGACCTGGTGGAGCGCCGGGCGCCGGCGCCCGGCACCCGGATCACCGCCGTGATCACCGGCCCCCCGGATCCGGTCACCTCCGACGGGTAGGACACCGGCCGGGGAAGAGTGGTGCGCGGGTGCGGTGCCCGCACCACCACCGCGCTACTCCCCGCCCCGCAGCCGCGTCACCGTCGTCGCCGCATGGCGCACCGTGCTCTCCTGGCGCACCTCCACCGTGAGCTCCGGCGGTATGGGGCGATAGGTGATCCGGGTGCCGACGGTGTCGAGCGCGGTGGGCAGTTCACCGGGCGGGGCCGGAGGCTCGCCTTCCGGCAGTTCCCGCAAGGCCGCGGCGAGTTGGGCGCGGACCGCCGGGGACAGGGGGCTGGAGACCACCGGGTCGTCGTCACCGGGCAGCACCAGCGCGAGCGAGCGCGGGCGCAGCCGCGGGCCGACCACGCCGACGACCACCGCGTCCCGGGTCTCCGCATGCCGCACCTTCTGCCAGTGGCGCCCCGCGCGGTAGGGCTCGTCGAGGTTCTTGACGACCAGCCCCTCGACCCCGATGGCCGTGAGCGCCTCGTACCAGGTGGCGGCCAGTTCCGGGTCGGTGGTCATGGGGACGGCCTGGAGGGGCGGGCCGAGCGGTTCCAGCAGCGCCATCAGCCGGGCGCGGCGCTGTGCGTAGGGCAGCGGCCGCAGGTCCTCCCCGCCCTGGGCGAGGAGATCGAACGCCGCGTAGGAGGCGGGCAGTTCACGGGCGAGCCGGGCCGCTCGGGAGCCCGTGGCGGCGAAGGCGCGCTTCTGGACGGAGGCGAAGTCGGTGCGGCCGCCCGCCCACACCACCACCTCGCCGTCCAGGACGGTACCGGGCGGCAGCGGCCGGGCGGCGGCCTCCAGGTCGGGGAAGGCGCGGGTGACGATACGGCCGGAGCGGGCCTGCATCCGTACGGCGTCCGCCAGCCGGAAGATCACCAGCCGGTGGCCGTCGAACTTGGGCTCGTACGCCAGCCGCTGCCCCTCCCGGGCGACGGGCAGCGACGGGACGGCGCGGGCCAGCGCCACCTCGACCGGCGGCAGCAGGGGGCCGGGCGTGGTCATCGGTGGTCACCGGCGGGCAGCGGATGGGCCCGGCCGGGGTCGAGGAGCGGGGCGAGCAGATCGCCGTGGCGCTCGAGGCGGGCGGGGACGTCGTCGATCCGGAACACCAGCGGCCCGGAACCGTCCGCGCCCTCCGCCTCCGCCGTCTCTTCGATCTCGTCCCAGGTGACGGGGGTGGAGACGGTGGGCTCGGGGCGGGCGCGGGCCGTGTACGGGGCCGCGGTGGTCTTCGCCGCCGCGTTCTGGCTGAAGTCGACGTACACCTTTCCGGTCCGCAGTGACCGGGTCATCTTGCGGATGACCAGATCGGGCAGGGCCGCGGCGGCCTCGGCGGCGAGCGACCGGGCGTAGGCGGTGGTCCGCCGGGAGGGGGTCGGCTCCAGCGGGACCAGAAGGTGCAGACCCTTGGAGCCGCTGGTCTTGGCGCAGGCGGTGAGCCCGTCGGCGCGCAGCCGCTCCCGCAGCCACAGGGCGACGCCGCAGCAGTCGACGATCGTCGCGGGCGGCCCGGGGTCGAGGTCGAGGACGAGCCGGTCGGCGATGCCCTCGCCCAGCTCGATCCGCCACATCGGGGCGTGGAACTCGACCACGAGGTTGGCCGCCCACATCAGCGACGCCAGGTCCTGGACCAGGACCTGGCGGGCGGTCTCGCCCTCGTGACGGGTGACGTCGGCGGTGGTCACCCAGGAGGGGGTGCCGGGGGGCGGGTTCTTGGTGAAGAACATCTGGCCGTCGGGGCCGTCCGGGTAGCGCAGGAAGGCCAGCGGACGCCCGTGGAGATGGCCGAGGAGGGCGGCGGAGGCCGAGGCCAGATAGTGCAGCAGCTCGCCCTTGGTGGTGCCGGTGGCCGGATGGATGACCTTGTCGAGGTTCTTGAGCGCGATCCGCCGCCCCTCCACCTCCGTGATCGGGGACATACGATAAGAATCTCACGAAAGGGATCAAGTATGCGATCTATCTGGAATGGGAACATTTCCTTCGGCCTGGTGAGCATCCCGATCAAGATGTATCCGGCAACCGAAGACCACTCGGTCTCCTTCCGGCAGATCCACACCGCCGATGGCGGCCGCATCCGGTACCGCAAGGTCTGCGAGCTCGAGGACAAGGCGGTCGAGGCGGGCGAGATCGGCCGGGCGTACGAGGACGCCGACGGTGCGCTGATCCCGATCACCGACGAGGACCTGGCGGCCCTGCCACTGCCCACCACCCGCGCCCTGGAGATCGAGGCGTTCGTCCCCGCCTCGGAGATCGATCCGCTGCAAATGGGTGACGCCTACTACCTGGGGGTGGGCGGCTTGGCCGCGGCCAAGCCGTACGCGCTGCTGCGCGAGGCACTCAGACGCAGCGGGAAGGTGGCCATCACCAAGTACGTCCACCGGGGCCGGGAGCGGCTGGGGATGCTGCGGGTGGTGGGCGACGCGCTCGCGATGCACCGGTTGCTGTGGCCGGACGAGGTACGGGAGTCCACGGGGGTGGCACCCAAGGAGAAGGTCTCGGTCAAACCCGCCGAACTCGACCTGGCCGACACCCTGATGGCCACGCTCGGCGAGGTGGATCTGAACGAGTTGCACGACGACTACCACGAGGCGCTGGAAGCCCTGGTGACGGCGAAGGTCTCCGGCGCCGCACCCACCGCCGAGCCCGGCGAGGAGCCCAAGGGCGCCCAGGTCGTGGATCTGATGGCCGCCCTGAAGGACAGCGTCCGCAGCGCCCGGCAGGCCCGGGGCGAAACGGTCACGGAGGAGGGAGGGGCAAAGGGAGCGACCGTCACCGAACTGCGCGGCCGCAAGAAGGCGGCGAAGAAGGCACCGGCCGCCAAGCGAGCCGCCCCCGCGAAGGGCGGCAAGGCGGTGAAGAAGACGGCCGAACCGGCCGCGAAGACCACGGGGAAGAAGGCGACCGCGAAGAAGGCCGCGGCCAAGAAGACCGCGGCCAAGAGGACGACCGCGAAGACCGCCGCGAAAACCGCTGCCAAGAAGCAGACCGGTAAGCGGGGTTCCAGGACCGCCTCCTGACCTCCGCCGGAGAACGCCCCCGGCGCCCCCGTCGCCCCCGGCCTCCCCCGTCAGCTGAAGTCGGCCTTGTGATCCGCCGCCCACTGGGCGAACGTACGCCCCGGGTGCCCGGTGATGCGCTCGGTCTCCGCCGAGATCTCGGCCGGACGCCCGACCCCCGCCGCGAACACGTCCAGCAGCGAGTCCGCGATCTCCGGGGTGGCGAACCCCTTGATCATCCCCTCGCGCGCCACCTCGCGCGGAAGCTCCTCGTACCGCAGCGGACGCCCGATGGCCTCACCGACGATCCGCGCCTGCTCGGCGAAGGCCAGCGACTCCGGCCCGGTGAGCACCGGCGCCTGACCGACGAGGTCGTCACCGAGCAGCGCGCGGGCGGCGACCTCGCCCATGTCGGCCTCGTGGATCGGGGCCGTCTGACACTCCGCGTACGGGCCGTGGACCACATCGCCGGACTTGATCTCGTCCGCCCACTGGAGCGCGTTTGCCGCGAAGGCACCCGGCCGGACGAAGGTCCACTCCACACCCAGGGCCTCGATCGCGAGTTCCAGGTAGCGGTGGTGGGTGCCGATGGGGTTGCCGGGGCCGGGGTCGAGGGCGGAGGAGGACGACAGCAGCACGATCCGCCGCACCCCCTGCTCCTTGGCTCGCTGGAGCAGCGCGTCCGCGCCGTTCCACACCACGGCGGGATTGAGGAAGAGCCCGGTGGCGCCCTCGAAGGGCAGATCCTCGGTACGGGCGGCACGGACACCCGACGGCAGCCGCGCCGTCTCGGGGTTCCGGGTGAGCGCGCAGACCTCGGCGCCCGCCTCGGACAGCTCCCGCACCACGTGGCGGCCGACGTTTCCGGTGGCTCCGGTGACCACGAACATGACGAATCTCCTTGCGTAGAGGCGGTGTTGCGGTGACGCCCCCTAGATTCATCCAACTGGATGAACTTGTCAAACATATAGATGGATGATGCTGCGCCCCACACGGTTAGCCTGGTCCGGCCGGGCAGCGGAGCCACCCGGCCGAGCAGAGGAGTTGAGCGAGATGCAGGGGACGCCGAAGAAGCCCCGCCGTGCCCCCGCGCCCGAGGAGCGCAAGCTGGACCCGGAGCGCTCCCGGCGGCTGCTGCTGGACGCGGCCATGGACGAGTTCGCCGAAAAGGGGTACGCGGGTGCCCGCGTCCAGGACATCGCGGACCGCGCGGGCGTCAACAAGCAGCTGATCAACTACCACTTCGGCAGCAAAGAGGGGCTCTACAAGGAGCTCGGCCGCCAGTGGCTGCTGCGCGAGGCGGACTTCAACGACCCCGCCCTCCCCCTCGACGAGCTGGTCATCCGCTATCTCCGGGAAGCGTTCGCCGACCCCCGGGGCATCCGCCTCAAAGCCTGGAGCGGGCTGACCGGGGCCATACCGGAGGAAGGCCCCGAAGACCTCGCCGATATGCGGCGCCGTCAGGCGGATGGCGAGATCGCCGAGGACATCGACCCGGCCATGGCGATGCTGCTGTGCGTCAGCCTGGTCTCCGCGCCCTTCGCGCTGCCGCACACCGTACGCCGACTCTTCGACGCCGACCCCGAATCGCCGGAGTTCCGGGAGTACTACGCGGAGCAGCTGCGGCGGGTCGTGCGGCACCTGGCGGCGTAACCCGCGGGCCCGGGACGCGGTGCGCGGCCGTTAATTCGATTGCGCCCGCGCACCGCCGCGCCCAGGATGTCCGCGACCGACATCCGTCACTGACACCCGTCACCGACAGGAGCATGCGATGCGCCGATCCCTCGGAACGAACCAGCGCCCCCACCGGACGACCGTTCTCGAGGACTTCAGCATCCATGCCCAGCTCCCCACGGGTCTCGCGCACCCTGAACATCGGCGTGCTCGCGCACGTCGACGCCGGTAAGACCAGCCTCACCGAGCGACTGCTGTTCGACGCCGGAGCGATCGACCGGCTCGGCAGTGTCGACACCGGCGACACCCAGACCGACAGCGGCGCCATCGAGCGGCAGCGCGGTATCACCGTGCGCACCGCCGTCGCGTCCTTCACCACCGGCACCACCCAGATCAATCTCATCGACACCCCCGGGCACTCCGATTTCATCGCCGAGGTCGAGCGGGCGCTCGGGGTGCTGGACGGCGCCGTCCTGGTGCTGTCCGCCGTCGAGGGAGTGCAGGCGCAGACGCGGGTGCTGATGAAGACCCTGCGGCGGCTGCGGCTGCCGGTGCTGGTCTTCATCAACAAGATCGACCGCGCGGGCGCCCGTGACACCGCGCTGCTCACCGACATCCGGCGGACCCTCGCCCCGCTGCTCGTACCCCTGACGGCGGTACGGCGCCTGGGCACACGGGACGCGCATATCGTCCCCCGCCCCCTTGAGGACGAGGCGGTACGCGCCGAGGCGGCGGAGGTGCTGGCCGAGACCGATGAAACCATGCTCGCGCGCGTCGTCGACGGTCCGCTGCCCTCGCCCGGCGAGCTGTGGACGGCGCTGGCCGCCGCCACCGCGGAGGGGGCCGTGCATCCGGTGTTCTTCGGCTCCGCGCTGAGCGGCGAGGGGGTCGGGGCACTCGTCGAGGGGATCGCGCGGCTTGTACCGGCCGCGCCCGGCGGCGAGGAACCGCGCGGGACCGTCTTCGCCGTCGAACGCGGAGCGCGCGAGGGCGGAACGCGCGAGGGCGGGACCCACGGCGGCGGGACCGGGCCCAGGACGGCGTATCTGCGGCTGTTCTCCGGCCAGGTGACCGCACGTCAGCGGGTGACCCTGTACCGGCGCGAGGGGAGCGGGCCGGCCCATGAACTCACCGGGCAGATCACCTCGTTGGAGATCGTCGGGCGAGCCGGGGACACCCCGGGCCCGCTGACCGCCGGGAACATCGCCAAGGTCCGCGGACTGTCCGGCGTCCGGGTCGGCGACCGGCTGGGACCACCCGGTGGCACAGAGGACAGCGGTCGGGCCGACCGGCCGCACTTCGCGGCACCCAGTCTCCAGACCGTCGTCCGCGCCCGTGCGGAGGGGGCCGCCGCGGCCGCCCGGCTGCACGGCGCGCTGCTCGACCTCGCCGACCAGGATCCGCTGATCCAGACCCGGGCGCTGCCCGGCGGCGCCACGTCGGTACTGCTCTACGGCGAGGTGCAGAAGGAGATCATCGCGGCCACCCTGGCCCAGGACTACGGCGTCGAGGCCGAGTTCGAACCGAGCCGCCCGGTGCTGGTGGAGCGGCCCACGGGGGTCGGCGAGGCATGCCATGAGATCGCGCGCTTCGACCACAGCGGGCTGTGGGCGACGGTCGGGCTGCGGCTGGAACCGGCCCCGGTCGGCTCCGGTACCGCCTTCGGCTACGAGACCGAACTGGGCGCGCTGCCCCGCGCGTTCCACCACGCGATCGAGGAGACCGTGTACGCCACGCTGCTCCAGGGCTTCCGCGGCCGTACGGTCACCGACTGCCGGGTGGTCCTGGTCCGCTCCGGTTTCATCGGCCCGGTGAGCACCGCCGCCGACTTCCGCGGGGTCACCCCAGGGGTGCTGCGGGAGGCCCTGGACCGCGCCGGGTGGCGGGTGCACGAGCCTTACCACGCCTTCGAGTCGGAGATTCCGGCGGACGCGCTCGCAGCGGTCACCGCCTACCTCTCCGCCGCCGAGGCGGACATCGCGGAGAGTGTGGACGGTGACACGGGATGGCTGATCCGGGGTGAGATCCCGGCCCGCCGGGTGCACGGCGTGGAGCGGGCGCTGCCCGGTCTGACGCACGGCACGGGAGTGTGGTGGTCCCGGCCGTGCGCCGACCGTCCGCTGTCCGCCGCGCACAAGAAGCGCTAGATACCGGGCGGCGCGACCCTGGTGTAGATGACGGCGTTGCTGGTCCCGCCGGGTGAGGTCACCGTGATGGACTCCGGTCCGGGAGACCCGGCCGGGGCGATGGCGGTGACCAGGCCGTCGGAGACGACCGTGAAGGCGGCGAGCGTGGAACCGGAGAGGACCCCGTCCGTCGCCGTCAGGCCGGTTCCGGCCAGCGTGACCGTCGCCCCCGCGCTGGTCGGCCCCACGGTGGGAACCACGGAGGTCAGCACGGGCACCGGCACATAGGTGTGCGTACTCGCGGTGCACCTGGCGCCCGGGACCGGCGAGGGATGCGGCGGCCGTCCTGGCGCCGGAGACACCGGCGGGGACCTGCCGCGCACTATCAGTAATCCATCTGACGTAGTCCTGGACAAGAACGGTGACGCTACGTCACTCGAATGGCCGGGCGCACGATATGAGACCGTCGTAGCACCGGATGCGCCGGGTTCGTCGCCCCACCTCGGGTGACCCCGTCGCGCCCCTCACCCTTTCTCGTTACCTCCTTGCCGGACGGGGTCCTTCCGCGCATTCCGGGCGTATCCTCGTGCCACATGGGGGCGGAAAGGGACATTCCCGCTGATGACCCCTTCTACGGGGGGACGTGGCTGGTACGGATCCGTAGTGCGGCCGGTGAGGTCCTGGGCGCCGGCATCCTTCTGGGCAGTGACACGGTGCTCACCTGCGCGCATGTGATCCCCGACGACGGAAGCACTCCGCCCGCCACCCCCGTGCTGGTCGATCTGGTCGGGGTGCACGACGCCCACCCGGTGCCCGCGCGAGTGGCAGAGGGCTGCTGGGTGCCCCAACTCCCCGACAAATGCGGCGATGTAGCCCTGCTGCGGCTGAGCGAACCGCAGCCCGCCGAGCACGCGGCGCCGCTCTACCGGCTGCCGCCGTTCCCCCGGCGCCCGGTGTCGATGTTCGGCTTCCCGGAGGACAACCCCAGTGGTCTGTGGTTCACCGCGCGGATCGTCGGGCCCGCGGGGCCGCGTAAGGAATGGGTGCAGCTCAAAGGGGACGTGGTCCGGCCCGGCTTCAGCGGCGCCGGGGTGCGGGACGAGGTCGGGCGCCACATCATCGGGATAATCGTCAGCCGCTACGACGACTCCTCCCGGGTGCCCAGCGCGGAGCGCCAACACTATTCGTTCATGATCCCGGTCGAGACGATCGTCCGCCATCTGCCGGGCGTACGGCGCTGGGTGAGCGGGGACCGCGGAGTCGATCCCCCGCTGGTCTCCCAACTCGTCGGCGAAGTACAGGACATCGGCTTCGCCCAGCGGCTCGCGCTGTGGCTGCGGCGCGGCGGTCCGGCGGGACGCGAGGGCATCGCGGATGTGGAGACCGTGGTGATCGCGGACGGTGACAGCGACCGCTACGAGGCGCTCAGCCGCGCCGTGACCCTCGCCGACCGGGAGCTGTCCGGCGGCGACGAGGAGGCGGTGTCGGCCGCCCCGCACGGCACCGTGCCGCCGATCGGCAGTCTGGACCTGGCGATCGACGTCACCGGATGGTCCGACACCGATGTGGCCCGACGGGTCGCGGACCGGATGGATCTGCGCACGGACGGCGACACCTCGCCGCTCAGCCGGATCCAGGCCAACGCGGTGCCGCTGACCATCGTGGTGGTGGGTCTCGACCGGGCCGTGGATCAGGAGGCGCTGGTGCGCTTCATGCGGGTGCTGGCCGACCGGGGCAGCAGGCTGATGCTGGTCTTCCGGGATCCCGGGGCGCCCGGACTCCGGCTGGCCGAGCGGCTGTTCCGGCCCGATCCCGCCCGGGTCGACGCCTGGCTGGAGGAGTTGGCCGCGAGCGTGGCCCGTGCCGGGGAGCGCGAGCGGGAGGCGGCCGAGCGGGGCGCCCGGTTCGCGGAGCTGTCCGGCCCGCGCCAGGACGCCGCCGGCTTACGCATCAACCTCTTACGGCTGCGCGGGGACCCCGAGCTGCGCTCCCACCGCATCGTCGCCAAACTGGCCGCCTTCGAGCACGCGGTGCGCACCGTGGGCGCGCGGGCCGAGGCCACGCTCCGCGCGGCGGCCGCCCAGCAGGCGGCGGTGGCGGAGCTGCGGGGGCTGCTGGCCGCGTACGCGGCGATGCTCGGGGCGATGGCCGCCTCGGAGCGCGCGGAGCTGTTCCCGCTCCAGCGCGCCGCGCACGCCCTGCTGGACGCGGTGCCGTGCGACGTACCGGAGGCGCGGCGGGCCGTGGACCGTTTCGTCCGCGCCGTGCACACACCGGCCGGGGAACCGGAGCGCACACCGGAGGGAGGGCCGCCATGACGGACCGGGTGTGCACCCGTCCGGATTGCGAGGGCGCGGGCTCCGGCCTGATCAACCCCCGGGGCTTCTGCGCGGAGTGCGGCCGCAGACCGCCGCCGCTCCCCCTGGCCCCGCCGCCACCGGCCCGGGTGTCCGGGTCGCGCTCCCCCGGCGCGGCCGGGAGCCTGTCGTCGGAGGCGACCGCGGAGACCGACCGGGCCCGCCGGAGGGACGCGGCGCGGAAGTTCCGGGTGCGCCCGGCGGGCGAGGGCCTGCTCGATCTGCCGCGGGTGGAACTCCCCTCGCTGCGCGACCTGGTGCTGCGCGATCCGCGTCCCCCGTCCCGGGGCCGGATCTGCGGACGGACCGGCTGCGGGGAGACAGTGGGCGCGCCGTACGCCGGTCAGCCCGCGCTCCCGGCGGGCTACTGCCCGCGCTGCCGCCATCCGTTCGACTTCACCCCGCGGCTGCGCCCCGGGGATCTGCTGGGCGATCAGTACCGGGTGGTCGGCTGTGTCGCGTACGGCGGTCTGGGCTGGGTCTATCTCGCCGAGGACACCCAGCTGGACAACCAGCCCGTCGCCATCAAGGGCCTGATCGACGACGAGGACGAGGCGGCGCTGCGGGCGGCGGTCGAGGAGCGGCGCTATCTCACCATGCTCGACCACCCCGGCATCGTCCGGATCATCAACTACGTCACCCAGCCCGATCCCCGGAACAGCGATCGGCTCACCGGCCATATCGTGATGGAGTTCGTCGGCGGGATGACACTGGCCCAGATCAGGGACTGTGTGGCGGACGCCGTACCGCATTTCGACGGGCCGCGGCTGTACGAACACATCCTGGCCTACGGCTGTCTGGCGCTGCGCGCCGTCGGCTATCTGCACGGCGAGAAACTGCTCTACTGCGATCTGAAGCCGAGCAATGTGATGCACCACGAGGACCGGGTCAAGGTGATCGACCTCGGCGCGGTCCGCCGGCTCGGCCGGAACGACGGCGAACAGCCGGTCATCACCGAGCGGTTCGCCTCGCCCGAGGTGCTGATGCGGGGCGCCGCCGCGCTCACCGAGCGCCATGACGTCTACGGCGTGGGCATGACCCTCAAGGAGCTCTCCGACAAGGCCACCCGCCCCGCTCAGCGTCCGCCGGGCCTGGGCGCCGAGTCCTACCGCCGGGTCCTGGCCCGCGCCACCGCGGCCGACCCGGACCGCCGGTTCGGCTCGGCGGCCGAGATGTCCGAGCAGCTGTGGGGGGTGCTGCGGGAGATCCACGCGCTGCGGCTGCGGCGTGAACAGCCCGCGCCGTCCACGTTGTTCGCCCCGACCGCGGCGCTGCTGGACGCCTCGCTCGGCCGGATCCCGGATCTTGAGCACTGGCTCGGGGCGGAACCGCACCCGGTCCTCGCCCGCGGGCTGCCCCGGCCCGACCAGGTGCCGCCGGGGCTTCCGGTGCCGTTCCCGGACGACGCGGACCCGGGGGCCGCGCTCTTGAGGACACCGACGGACAGCGGTCCACGGCGGCTGATCGAGCAGCTCAAGGCGTTTCCGCGGCCGTCGGCGGAGATACGGTTCCGGATCAGCCGGGCCCATCTGGAACTGGGCGAGGTGGACCGCGCGGACCGCGAGCTGACGGCCGCCGCGCGGATCGTCGGAAGCGGTGCCCGCCACGACTGGCGGCTGTGGTGGCACCGCGCCCTGGTGCGGCTCGCCGAGGGGCAGGTCGACGCCGCGCAGGCGGCCTTCGACACGGTCTACAGCGCGCTGCCAGGGGAGTACGCGCCCAAGCTGGCGCTCGGCTACTGCGCCGAGCACCTGGGCGACCACGACGCCGCCCACCGCTTCTACGAGGCGGTGTGGGAGCGCAACCGCTCCCAGGGCAGCGCCGCCTTCGGTCTGGCCCGGCTGCGGCTGGCCGCGGGCGACCGCGGCGGCGCGGCGGACATCCTCGGCGGGGTGCCGAAGGTCTCGCGCCACTACGACGCCGCCCGGATCGCCACGGTCCGGGTGCTCGCGGGACGGCTCGGCGACCCCGGCGGACTGCCCGCCGCCGAGGAGCTGGTGGAGGTGCTGACCCGGCTGCCGCGGCTGTATCTGGACGACGGGCGCCCCTCCGGGCCCGCCCGGGACCGGCTGACCGCCGAGGTGCTGGAGACCGCGCTCGACTGGGCGCTCGGCGCGGCCGGGGGCTCCGGGACCGGTCTGCTCTTCGGCGAGCCGGACGACGAACGGGCGGTGCGCGCCCGGCTGGAGCGGACACTGCGCCGGCTGGCCCGGCAGGCGGACAGCCCGGACGCGCTGGAGGTGCTGGTCGACCGCGCCAACGCCATCAGGCCCATGACCCGCGTCTGACAGGGGGATCGGATGAACGAGCAGGCGGAACGGACGGCGGCGCCCGCGCGGGACGCGGCCATCAGCCTGCGGGTGCACCAGAACAAGTACCTGCCCGCCGCCGCGGGCCCCACCGAGATGCACGCCGTCATCGAGGTCGAGGCCCAGGGCCTCGGCCCGGCCGCGGCCCGCACCACCGCCTCCCAGGTCATCGTGATCGACTGCTCGGGGTCCATGAGCTGGCCCCCCACGAAGATCGCGGCGGCGCGCCGGGCCACCGCCACCGCCGTCCAACTGCTGCGCGACGGCACCCGCTTCGCGCTCGTCCAGGGCACCGAGCGGGCGGACGTGGTCTATCCGCCCGGCGGCGGGATGGCGGTCGCCAGTGCCGACACCCGGGCCGCCGCCGCCTGTGCCGCCGCGGTACTGCCCGCCGTCGGCGGTACGTCCATCGGCAGCTGGCTCGACCTCGCCCGCCGACTGCACCTGGAGCAGCCTGCCGCGATCAGCCACACCCTGCTGCTCACCGACGGCCGCAACGAATTCGATCCGCCCGGCTATCTGCACCAGGTCCTCAACGCCTGCGCCGGGCATTTCATCTGCGACGCCCGTGGGATCGGCGACGGCTGGGACGCCACCGAGCTGCGGGAGATCGTGCGGCGGCTGCACGGCCGGGCGGACGCGGTCCTGGAGGACTCCGCGCTCACCGCCGCGTTCGAGGAGATGGTGAGCGCCTCGATGGCCAAGGCGCTGGCCGGGGTGCGGATCCGGGTGCGGACCCGGGCGGGCGGCCGGATCGGCTTCGTCAAGCAGGTGCATCCCACCCGGGTGGACCTCACCGCCGAGGGCAGCCGGCCGGACGCGCGCACCTGGGAGTGCCGCACCGACGCCTGGGGCGACGAGGTCCGTGAGTTCCATGTGTGCGTGCTGGCCGATCCACGGGGCGACCCGGCCGGCGAGGACGTCGAACTGGCCGTGGTGGAACTGGCCCTGGACGGCGACGCCGGGCTCCCGACGCCCGAGCCCCGGTCCGTGCTGGTGCGGTGGACCGACGACGTCCTGCTGTCGTCCCGGGTCGACCCACGGCTGCTGCACTACGGTGCCGACGCCGACCTGGGCCGGGCCATCACCGCGGGCTGCGACGCCTACGAGGCGGGCGAGCGCGAGGAGGCGGAACGCCTGTGGGGGCTGGCGGTACGGCTTGCGCACCAACTCGGCAGCGGGAAGACGCTGTCCCGGCTGCGCGGTCTGGTCGACATCGTCGACGCGGCCACCGGCACCGTGCGGATCCGGAAGACCGTCCGCCCGCTCGACCTCAGCTCCGCGGTGATCGCGTCCGACGACAGCGTCCGCTTCACCGGCGCCCAGCGCCCCGGCGCCGCACCGGCCGGGCCGGACGTGGACTGCCCCGGCTGCGGGCGCACCGCGCCCGCCTCGGCCGTCTTCTGCCAGCAGTGCGACAGCCCGCTGCGGCCCGGGGAGCCGGGCGGGGCGCCATGAGCGGCACCCGCGCGTTCCTGGTGCGCAGACTGACCGCACTGCTGGTGGTCTCGGTAGTGGCCGTGACGGCGCTGCTCGGCGCGTACTACGGCGTCAGCCGCAACTCCCGCGCGGTGACCGAGCGATCGACCCCGGCCATACTCCAGGTGGCCGCGGCGGCCACCGCCCTCCAGCGCTCCTACGACGAGGCGCAGGGCAGTCTCACCGGCCCCACCGCCGATGTGGAGGGGCTCGGCGAGGACTACCGCAAGGAGCTGTCTGCGGCGGGGCAGAGCCTGGCACAGGCAGTGAAGAGCACCACCGGGGGCGAGCCGGCGCGGCAGTCGCTGCTCACCGTCGCCGGGCTGGTCTCCTCCTACGGCGACATCGTCGAGCAGGCATATGTGCACCGCGCCAACGAGGATCTGCGTGACGCCTATCTGAGCTACGCCAAGACCATGCTGGAGCGCGGCGACGGTGCGATCATGGAGCGGCTGGCCACGGTGCAGCGGAAGCAGCGCGCTGTCCTGGACGGACAGACCTCGTTCGGCTGGCTGCTGTCGTTCGCCTGGTGGGTGCTGGTGCCGGTGCTGTTCCTGACCCTGGCGGGACTGCTGGTGGCCACCCAGCGCTTCGTCCGGCGCCGCTTCCGCCGCCTGGTCAACCCCTGGCTGGCCGCGGCCACCACCCTGCTGGTGGCGGTGGTGCCACTGGCCGTCTTCACCTATCAGACACAGGAGCGGCTGGCCTCGGCGCGCACCACGCTGAGCCAGAAGGACATCGGCCACCACAGCGCCCGGACCGCCCAGGAGGTGGCGGACACCATGCGGAACACCCACTGGCGGGCCGATGCGGTCGGCTGGATACCCCTGGGTGGCACGGCCCTGGCCGCGCTGATCCTGGTCGGACTCCAGCCGCGGATCGACGAGTACAGGTTCCAGACCCGATGAGCGCCGCGGCCCGCTCCCGGAACGTGACCGCGGCCGGCTTGAGCCTGTGGCTGATCGTGCTGGCCGTCGTGGGCGCGGGCGACCTGGGCGGCCGTCAGTCCCGCGGCTCGGTCAGCGTGCTGGCCACCTGGACCGGGGACGAGGGCGACGCCTTCCGCGCCGTGCTGGACGACTTCAGCCGCGAGCACCGGATCCATGTGGACTACCAGGGCACCACGGCGCTGCGCGAGGTGCTGTCCTCCGAGGTGGACGCGGGCACCCCGCCCGACATCGCCGTACTGCCCAGCTCCGGCGAGCTGGCCGCCTACGCCGCCGGGGGGCAGCTGACCCCGCTGGACGGAGTGGTTTCGGCGCGGAAGCTGGCGGCGTACGGGCGGCTGTGGACACCCCGGGTGCAGGGGGTGGGTGGAGCGGAGCCCATCTACGGTGTGGCGATCAAGGCGGATCTGAAGAGCATCGTCTGGTACGACGCCCGGCGGCGGTCCGGGGAGTTGCCCGCGCTCGCCGCCGACGGCCGGCACTGGTGCGTCGGGATGGGTGGTGACGCGACCTCCGGCTGGCCGGGCACCGACTGGATCGAGGATCTGCTGCTCCAGCAGCAGGGCGAGGACGTCTACCAGCGATGGGCGACGGGACGGCTGGCCTGGGACGATCCGCGGATGGTGCGGGCCTGGAAGAGCTGGGGCTCGCTGCTCGGCGTAGCGGGCGCCAAGCGGGCGCTGGTCACCGACTTCCGCAAGGCGGGCAGCGGGCTGTTCGGGGCCGGTCCGCCGTGCGCGCTGGAGCACCAGGGCTCGTTCATCCGCGGTGGCTACCGCCCGCCCTCCCGGGCGCACTTCGTGTACTCCGCCAAGCTGCTGCCGAACGCCGACCGGCGGTCGACAGCCCGGGAGGTGTCCGGGGACTTCGCGGCGATGTTCGGGGACTCCCCGCAGGCCAGGGAGCTGATGGACTATCTCGCCTCGGACACTGCCCAGCGGGCGTGGGCGAAGCACTCCGGCAAGGGCCGCACCCGGCCGTTCTTCGCCAACCGCCAGGTGTCGGCCGATGTCCAGTCCTACGACCCGGTGGACCGGCAGATCGCCGACGCCCTGCGGGCCTCCGGCTCGCTGTGCCTGGACGCCTCGGACGCGATGCCGACCCGGATGCGGCTCGCCTTCCAGCGGGCCGTCCTGGAGTATCTCAGCGACACCCGCGCGGACCCCACCCGGCTGCTGCGCAGCCTGGAGCGGGTCCGCGGCGGGATCCGCGGGGAGTCCGACCGGCCGTGGCTGTCGGAGGTGTGCGGCTGAACGGTCACTTCTTCGACGGCGACGGCTTCCCGGACGGCTTCTCGGAGGACTTCTCGGAGGAGGGCGACGACGAGGGCGACGGCTTCGCGCCGCCGTCCGGCCCGTAGGCGTGCAGGAAGCGGTCGCGGAAGGAGCTCATCTTCCACACCGGAGTGTTCGGGCCGGGCTTCAGACCGTCGTGCCAGTGCCAGTCGGAGATCCGGTCCAGCACCTTCTTGTCGCGGGCGACGATCGCCACCGGTACGTCCCGGCTGGCGTTCTCACCGCTGACCCGGGCGAGCGGCTGGTGGTCGCCGAGGAAGACCAGCACGGTGTTCTTCTTGCCGTACTTCAGCACATAGTCGATCAGGCTGTTGACCGAGTACTGGATGGAACGGCCGTATTCGGTGCGCACCTTGGTGGAGTCGGTGAAGACGTCCTTGGGGTCCTTGCCCGCCTTCTGGATGGGCCGGTAGACCGAGCCGTCGCCGACCTGGTTCCAGGGGATGGTCTTGGGGATGGGCGCCCAGGGCTGGTGGCTGGAGGTCAGGATGATCTCCGACATCAGCGGCTTGTCACGCTTCTTGCCGTGCTCCAGCCGCTCGAAGGCGGTCAGCGCGTACTGGTCGGGCATGGTGGACCAGCTGAACTTGGGCCCCTGGTAGCCCATCTCCCGCGAGTCGTAGACATGGTCCAGGCCGTAGAACTTGGCCTCCGGCCAGCCCTTGGTGACCCCCGGCATGATGCCGACCGTTCGCCAGGCGCCGGTGCGCTTGAAGGCACGGGTGATGCTCAGATGGTCGCCCGCGGTGACGGTGCGGTAGCGGTTCTGGTTGTCGATCCACAGACCGGACAGGAAGGTGGAGTGGCCGAGCCAGCTGCTGCCGCCGTAGGTCGCGGAGGTGAGCCAGCCGCTCTTGGAGGCGTAACCGGCCTCGCGCAGCCGCTTGGTCTGCCGGTCGAGCACCGTGTCGACCCCGGGGGCGATCACCGGGTCCTCGATGGCGGCGCGGCCGTAACTCTCGATGAAGGTGAAGATCATGTCCTTGCCGCGCAGCCCGGTCAGCAGCTGGTCGCCCGGGGTGCTGCCGTAGGCGTCGACCTTGGCCTCCTTGGCGAACTTCCGCTCGTCCTCCAGGGTCTTGCCCACCCGCTCCGCCCGGTCCTGGACGCGCGCGACGGTGGCGCGGGACGCGAATGCCTGGCCTCCGGCGGACTGCACCCCGAACGCCGCGCAGACCACCCAGACGGTGCCGAGCACCAGGGTGCCCCGGGTCGCCACCACGCTGTTGCGGGCCATGACGTTGCTGAGCCGGACGACCGCCAGCGCCATGAGGACGATCACCAGCAGGGCGAGCACAACCGCCCCGATCGAGGCGGCAGTGGCGACCGTCGGGCCGAGCGAGTCCTTCATGTACGACTGGGCGTCGTCCAGCAGGATCCAGTCGAGGACCACGTTGAAACCGCGGCCGAGGAACTCGTTGAAGCCGATGTCCAGGAGGTTCAGGATGGTCAGCGCACCGAGGACGGCGCCGCCCAGCGCCGCCACCACCCGCCGGGACACCGGCGGCAGGAGCAGCAGCAGCGCCGCGCCGAAGATCGCCTCCACGGGTATCCGGAGGAAGGTCTCGACGGTGAGCCCGGGCAGGGTGGTCGGCATCAGCAGGGCGATGAACACCAGCGCGCCCGACAGACCGGTGACCGTCCAGGCCACCGCCCGCGCCACGGCCGGATACCGCTGCCGCCACTGCCGCCGGCCACCGCCAGTCCCGGTCCGCTCCGTCCGGGCACCGACGGTGTCCTCCGGGACGCCGTCCTGGCCGTCGAGGGTCGTCTCGTCTGGCGTGGGCCGCTGACGAGAGCGCGAGAAGAGCGGCAGCATGCCGAAGGTCCTTCCGTGCGGAGCCCGGTGGTGTCACGGCGGACCAGGCACGGGAGGTCGGGGCCGCCGTTATCCGTTACGGCCCGGTGGCGGCCCGCGTTCAACGTCCCGGCGCTACGGAACCATTTCCTTCGGACACGGGGTGCCGCGCGGCAGCTGGTACTTGCCCGCTATCCGGTAGGTCCCGGGGTGCGGAGCGTGCAGCACGGTCCACTCGTCCTTCGGCTGCCCTTCCGCACCGCTCTCGACCTGGGCGGTCAGACAGCCCTTGCGGTTCACCGGCAGCGCGTCCTCGCTGTCCGCCTCCGGGGCGCGCACCCCGTGCCCCTCCTCGTCCACCAGACCCAGCCACGGCGAGTACGGGATGCGGATCAGCACCGGGCCCTCCGCGCGCACCTTCAGCACCAACTGGTCGGCACCCGCGCGCTGCACAGTGGCCGGCGGGGCGGCCATCGGGGTGGGGTTCTCGACCTCGTACAGCTTCCAGTTGTCGTCCGACCAGATCTTTTTCAGATACGGCAGATCGGTGGCGAGCAGCGCGGCCTCCTGCTCGGCCGCGGTGTCCGGGTCGTCCGCGGGCAGCACCACATAGTGCACCGCCCAGCGCTGGAGCCACGCGTGATAGTTGCCGGCGGTCAGGGTGTAGTCGTCGTAGAACAGCGGGTTGCGGTCCCGGTCCCGCTGACGGTTCCAGCCACGGGCCAGATTGACGTACGGGGCGAGCGCGGAGGACTCGCGGTGGCTGCGCACCGGGACCACCTCGACCCGGCCCCGATCAGCCTTCTCCCGCTTCAGGACGTCGACCAGCGGTGCCAGCTCACGGGCCCAGGACGCGGAGGGGGTGGTGTGGACGATGTCGTCGGTGGTCTTGACCGCCTGCCACACCGTGACGGTGGTCAGGGCCAGCGCCAGCGCGGTCCACCGGCGGCCCGCCGCGGTGGAGCGCAGCTCGGCCTTGGGCGGCCTGCGGAGCGCGGGCAGCACGGCGATCAGGACAACACCGCCGAAGATCATGCCGAGCCGGGAGATATTGGTGCCGATCTGCGAGGGGATCAGCCAGGTGAGCACCACACCGACCGAGTAGAGCCCGGCGCCGACCCGGACCGTCGTCCACGCCTTGGGCGCGCACAGACAGACGGCGGCGCCGATGATGAACGGCAGGATCACCGAGCCGAACCCCATCGGCTGCTCGCCGGAGAACGGGAACAGCCAGGCGGACAGGCCCACGACGATCACCGGGGTGATCCCGAGCGCGTATCCGGCCGGGCGCCGCCTGGTCAGCCACAGCGCGGCGGCCACGATCCCCACGAACAGCCCGGCCACCGGGCTGGACATGGTCGCAAGACCGGACAGCACGGCGGCCAGCAGGAACCGGCCGGTCCGGTGGTGCCAGCGACGGGAGCGCCACTTCGCGGGCCACGCGAAGATCACGGCGACCGCCGCGAGTCCGAACATGGCGCCGAGCCCGAAGGTCACCCGGCCCGAGATCGCGTTGCAGGTGAGCGCGAACGCGCCGTACAGGGCGGGCCACAGCGGCCGACGCACGGCACGGCTGCGCACCAGCAGCAGGGCCAGCAGCCCCGCCGACAGCGTCCCGGCGATCACCATCGTCGAGCGGACACCGAGGATCGCCATCAGATAGGGCGAGATGACGCTGTACGACACCGGGTGCATCCCGCCGTACCAGGCCAGGTTGTACGCCGAGTCCGGGTGCTGGAGCGCGAACTCCGCCCAGGCGTCCTGAGCGGCGAGGTCACCGCCGCTGTTGGCGAGCAGCGCCACCCACAGCAGATGCAGCAATGCGGCGAGGACCAGGGCGGCGGGCACCGGATGCTGGAGGGCCCGCCAAACACGTCTGAACGGTCCGGTCCGAACCGGACCCCCGCCACCTGCCTCCGCCGGGCCGTCCGGCTCGGCAGGCCAGCGTTGCGCGGGTACGCGTATTCGTGTGGCGGTGCTCTCCTCCGAGCTTCCGCCTTTGTCGGCCCGTGTCGGATCCACGGTGGTCACTGTGGCTCTCCCCGTCTTCCCCCGAGGTCTGCCCCCATCTTCCTGCAACCCTGTACCGGACTCCCCCGGTTCACCACGACGGGTAGGGCCGGGGACGGAGCGACGCTAGCACGCGCGGGCGGTGAGGAACCGCCTCGGGCCCCGGCGCGCTTCCCGCGCCGGGGCCGGTCCCTCACCCCCCCCGGGCTGCCCTGCCCGTCAGGTGATACGGGTCAGCTTCGAGCCGAACGACGGCTCGGAGAGGTCGCCCTGAAGCGCTACCGGCGCCTTGAGCTGTCCCGGGCCGGTGCCGACGGTCAGCTCGCCGACGACCGTGCCCGCCTTGGCGGAGTGCGGAACGGTCTTGCCGCCGTCAGTCAGCTTCAGATCCACGGTCAGCCCGGACCAGCCGACCGCCGTCAGATCCTTGGTGGCGACGACCGCTGTTGTGCCGCCGAGGCCGTCATCCACATGACCGACGACATCGCCCTTCTTCACCACCCTGGCCGAGGTGAGCCCGTTCTGCAACGCGGTGATGAGCTTGTAGCTGTTGGCCTGCACGAGGTCAAGGTCCTTTTGCAGCGTGCTGCCGCTGCGCTGCTGCAGCACCACACCGAGGATCCGCTGCTTCTTGCCCTCGACGGTCTTCTCTGCGCCCCACATCAGCGCACCGCCGGCCGGGGTGCTGGAACCGGTCTTGATCCCGATCACGCCCGGCTTCACCAGCAGATTGTTGTTGTTGTAGATCCGGTCATTCGTCTCGGGGATATGCAGCCCGGGGATCTTGGTGTTGGGGGTCGCCACCACGGACCGGAACACGTCGAACTCCATGGCCGCCTTCGCCAGCTTCAGCTGGTCCTCGGCGGTGCTCTTGGTGGTGGACTTCAGACCGCTGGGGTCGGTGTAGGTGGTGTTCTTCATGCCCAGGTCCTTGGCCGCGTCGTTCATCTTCGTCACGAACGCGTCCAGCGACCCCGCGTCCCAGCGGGCCAGCAGCCGGGCGATGTTGTTGCTGGAGTTGATCAGCAGCATCTGGAGCAGCTGGTGCTGGGTGAAGCTCTGCCCCTCCTGGACCGACGCCCGCGACTCGTCGGAGGACCCGGACTCATGGGCCGCCGTCTTGTCGATCTTGATCTTCGGACCCTCCGCGTCGGCCTTCAGCGGATGCTCCTTGAGCACCACATAGGCCGTCATCACCTTGGTGACACTGGCGATCGGCACCGGCTTCTGGGCACCGGAGGTGCCCAGACTGCCCACGCCGTCGACCTCGACGGCGGACTGCCCCTGGGAGGGCCACGGCATGGAGAGCTTGCCGCCCTCGAAGGAGTAGGTGGGGTCGGAAGTGAGCTTCAACTCCGGTTCCGGCAGCGGCCGCACAGCCTGGGCGACACCCAGGATGATCACGAGCAGCGCGACCAGCGGCGTCCAGATCTTGACCCGGCGCACCGCCGTACGGATCGGAGTCTCGGGCTTGGGCGGCGTATTGGTCAGCTGTGCCAGCAGATCGAGCGGCGCGGGCTGCTTTCCGTCCGGCGTCAGGGGCGGCAGCGGCTGCTGCTTGGTCCGCTCGGCCTCGGGGAGCGCGGGCGCCCCGGAGGGCGCGTCGGCGGGCTTGGCGGACGGCGCTTCGGCGGACGGGGCCGCGGGTTGGGCAGGCTTGGCGGGCGGTGCGTCGGCCGAGCGGAGCGGTACGAACTTACTGGTCCGCTCGTTGTCGGACTCGGCCGCGGGCTTCTTCTTCCCGGCGTCGGGCTTCTGGGGCTCGGGCTTCTTGGTCTCGGGCTTCTTGGTCTCGGGCTTCTCGGCGTCGGGCTTCTTGGTGAGCGCCTTGAAGGTCGTGGTCGGCTGGTCGACGCGCTTCTCGCCGTCCTCACCGTCCTTGTCGCCCTCTGCGGGGCTGACCTTGTCCGCGCCGTCCTTGCCGTCCTTGCCGTCCTTGTCGCCCTTGCCGTCCTTGGGGGCGCCCTTGCCCGGCAGCACCCCGAAGGCGGCCGTGGCCCGGTCGACGGACTTGTCCCCGTCGTCCCCGGCCTTGCCCTCGACCTCGTCCTCGGCCTTGTCTCCGGCCTTGTCCTTGGCGGCAGCGGTCGGCTTCAGGGCACGGAACACCGCGGTCCGCTGGTCGACCGACGTGGCGGACGGCTCGCTGTCGTCCGCGCCCGCATCCGCGTCCGCCGTGGCGTCGGCGTCGGCCTTGGCGTTCGCGGAGTCCGCGCCGTCGCCGGAGTCCGCATCGGCATCCGCATCGGTGTCGGTGTCGGTGTCGGATGTGGCGACCCAATTCGCCACCGCCTGACGCAGCCGGGCGTCGCGCTCCCCGGGAGCGGCATCCGCGGCAGCCGCTTTGCCCGAATCATCCGATTTGCCGGATTTGCTGTCGGACTGCACACTCTCCCGTGCGGCCGCCCCGGACTTGGGGCGGGTCGGCAGCCCCGAAGCCGTGGCCACCGTTTCCGGTTCGACCTCCGGCTCGGACTCCGCCCGCACACCCTCCGCGGGATCGTCACCTTCGCCGCCTTCGCCATCGCGAACGTCGGCCGCCTCGCCGTCCCCGGCGTCGTCGGCATCACCGGCGTCCCCGCCGCCCTCACCGTCTGCCGCGACATCCGGTCGCTTGGATTCCGCTTCGGATTCCGCTTCGGCGTCCTTCGCATCCCGCATGGTGCGGAAGACCGCTGTCGCCCGGTCCGCCTTCGGCGAACCGCTCTCCTCGGGAGCCGACTCGGGTTCGGCCTCCGGGTTGTCGGACGCGACGGCGACCGCCGACGCACCCCCGGCCGCCTCCCCATCCTGGGAGACCGCGAGCCGCGGATCGCGGCTTCCCCGAGCCGTCTCCCCCGACGACTTCTGCTGATCCGACTTGCCGGGGGACTCGCCCGCCACCGATGCCTCCTCGTACGTATCGCGGGACGTCCGGCGCCTTCTGACGCCGCGTCCCGCAGCCCAACCTCTACCAGTGTCCTGCGCGTCCGGCACGCAGCCGCGCAGCGCCACCGCCGGAGAGTGCCTTCAGAGGCACGCCCACCCGCTAGACGAGAAAGACATACCTACTGGTTCCCACACAAATCCACCAGGCACTCTCGACAGACCAATGTGAGAGGGGTCACCCTGTCATTCATCCACGCGGGGAGGCATGGATGGGCAGGAGCCGCAGAACAATTCCGGAGGAGCTTCTGCTGCTCGCTTTGGACCCGACCACGGGTACCACGGCGCAGCCGCAGTCGCTCGACCTCGGTCTTGCCGGAGCACAGCTAGTAGAGCTGGCTCTGGCCGGACGGATAGCCCCTGACGGGGATCGTATCGCCGTGGTGCTGCCACGGCCGACCGGAGATCCGACTCTGGACTCCGCACTGGAGCTGCTGCGCCGACGCGGCAGCCCGGTTCGGGCTGTCCACTGGATCGGCGGGCCCCGGCTGGGGCTGCGCCAGACGTACCTCACGCACCTGGAGCGCTGCGGCATGGTGCATGCCGTGGCGGGTCAGATGTGCGGGGTGCTGCCGACCACTCGCTATCAGGCGACGGATACGGCGATCAGCCGGGAGATCAGGAACCGGCTGGACAATGCGATCCGCACCGGCGTACCGCCGGACCCGCGGACCGCCGCGCTTGCCGCCCTGGCCCATGCGGTCGGGCTGGGCAAGCACCTGTATCCCGGGAACGAGGGGCGCTCCTCGCGCTCCAGGCTCCGGGATCTGATCCGGCACGACCCGATGGGCGGTCTCGTGGCGCACGCCGTGATGGACGTGCAGAACGGTGTCGCGGCACAACCACGGCGCGCACCGGCCGGAGGCCGGCAGGCAGGGGCACGGTCCGCGGCGGAGCCCGCGGCCGGCGTTCCGGCCCAGCCGTCCCGTCGCGCGGGCATGGCCCGCGTCGGAGCGCGCTGACACCCTCTCGGGGCACCACCCGCCGCGGACCCGCCGACAGGGCGGCGGGCGCCGTTCACGGCACCGCCGGGCCCGTTTTCCGGCGCCGCCGAGGCGCTGCGCAACACCCGCACCACATCGAGCAAGACCTGCACCACATCCGCTCCACCGACCGCACCGCAGTCCCCACCGACCGGTTCGGGAGCCGCTGAAGCGCGCGGGGTGGTGGGACGGCCGACCCGGACGACGGCCGCCCCACCGCCCCGCGCGTGCGTTCGCACGCCTTTGTGGAGCCATTTCCCAGCGGGGCCCCGGCCGGTAGTGGCAGGCTGAACAGCAGAAATCAGCGCTATGAAGCCGGAGGTGCACGTCCCGTGACATCGAACGTCGGCCCCACTGTCAGGCGACGCCGGTTGGGTCAGGAGCTGCGCAGACTCCGCCAGGAGAAGGGCATGACGGCGGAGGAGGTGGCGGAGGAGCTGATGGTCTCCCAGTCGAAGATCAGCAGACTGGAGAACGGACGGCGCAGCATCAGCCAGCGCGATGTGCGCGACCTCTGCCGGACCTACAAGGTCGAGGACAAGGCGCTGGTCGATTCCCTGATGCAAATGGCCAAGGAGTCGCGCCAGCAAGGCTGGTGGAACGCGTTCGGTGACGTTCCGTACAGCGTCTACATCGGATTCGAGACGGACGCGGCGTCCCTGAGGGTCTATGAACCGCAGGTGCTGCCCGGTCTGTTGCAGACGCCGGAGTACGCGGAGGCGGTGATCAGCGGTGCGCTGCCGGAGGCGCCGCAGGACCAGATCGCCCAGCGGGTGCAGGTCCGGCTGCGGCGGCAGGAACGCATCACCGATCCGCTGGCGCCGCTGCGGCTGTGGGCCGTGGTGGACGAGGCGGCGATGCGGCGGGTGGTCGGCAGTCCGAAGATCATGAGCGATCAGCTGGAGTATCTGGTCCGGATGAGCCATGAGCCCCATGTGACGGTGCAGGCACTGCCGTTCGGCATGGGCTCGCATCCGGGGATGAGCGGGCAGTTCACCATTCTCGAGTTCTCCGACGAGTCGGACACCAGCGTGGTCTATCTGGAGGGGGTGACCAGCGACCTCTATCTGGAGAAGCTCAGCGATGTGCAGAGCTACAGCATGATGTACGAGCATCTGCGCGCGCAGGCGCTCAATGTGGACCAGAGCCGTCAGTTCATCAGCGATGTGGCCCAGGACCACGCGCGTCGGCACGGGGAGGGCTGACGACGTGGAGGTGGCTCCGAGCCGTTGAAGCGAGCGGAGGTTACACCTCCGCACCGCCCCCAGGAAGGGGCCAGGGGAATATGCCATCCGGTCGAGTGAACGGCCCCCTGCGCCAACGATGTTGCCGAGTAACGTCGGTCTCGCCTCCAGACACGGGGTGCACTTCCTCAACAAAACGCATCGGAGCAATTGTGTCCATTCAGCAGGGAAAGACGAGTATGTGGGTGAAATCCTCGTACTCGGCAGGAAACGGCGCGTGCGTGGAAATCTCCTCCCCGATGGTCGGCGAGATCGCCGTGCGCGACTCCAAGGACCCGCAGGGCCCGACGCTCGGCTTCGCCCCCGCATCGTGGTCGGCCTTTGTGTCCGACGTCCGTGGTGGCGCCTTCGACCTCGACTGATCTCCGTTACGCACGACCGCGGCAGAGCGGTCGGCGGTGCGGATTCACCGTATAGCCTCCGGGCCCTCTCGACCGGCCGCCGTCCCTGCCGAGAGGGCTCGCGGCATTTCCGGTTTCAGCGGAGCCGGTCGACGAATCGGTCCGTACCGGGAATCGTCGGAATGAAGGGCGCCACGAATTCCACCCGGCCGAGCCCGGACTCCGCCACCTCCCCGTCGAGTCCGGTGAGAGAAGGCTCCCAGCATTCCCGTGGGTCCTGTTCCAGGAACCAGAGCAACGTCAGCCTGGTGTCCACGCCATCGACCTGTTTGACGTACGACATCCGGTCCCCCGGCAGCGGGGTCGGACGGAAGACGGTGACCATCGCGGCGGAGGAGCCCGCCAGCCGCCGCGGCAGATGGCGGGAGCCGAGCCAGTCGAGCAACTCCGCCCGCTGCTCTGGGCCCTCGGTGTCGATGACCTCCAGGACCAGCCCGGCGTAGGGGTGGTCCAGGGCGTGGTGATCGCGCGGACCGGCCGCGCCGTCCCGGTAGACGGTGAGCTCATGGTCCTGGAAGGCGGTGAACACATGGGTGCGCTCGCGGTGCACCCGCCCGTCGCGGTTCAGCCGCTTGTTGATCGCGACGGTCCACCGCATGTGCTCCTCATAGCGCCCCTCGGTGATCCAGTAGACGCTGAGATAGCAGCCGACGGTGACGGGCCGGGCGACCGTCGACCGCTCCGGATAGCGCAGCAGTTGGAGATCGCGGGTGGCCACCCAGCGGCGCCCGGCGAAGATCCATGGCATCGCCATCGCGCCCGCGATGAAGTGGTCGTCCTCGTACCAGCGGTTGTAGGCGTACTCATGGCCCGGATGCGGTTCGACCATAGTGATCAGGGCGTGCCCGGGGCGTATCCCGTACGGGCCGGTGGCGGCCAGTTCGGCGTACCGGTCGGGGTGCGCGGTCCCGCCGCCGGTCCCGCCCCCGTCCGCACCGCGGTCCGCACCGCGGTCCGCACCGGAGTCGCTGGAGTCGCTGGAGTCGGTTCTCATCTCCCCAGGTTTAGCTGACGATTCGTCAGTTGTGGAGGGGTACGGGAACACCCGACCGGATCGCGGACAGTTCGGTCGGGCCCGACCGGTCCGTCATACGCTGCGCGCACCTTCCCGAGCCGAGAAGCCAGGAGAGTCCCATGCGCGCCGATGTCCCCGCCCTTGCCACCCGCGCCGCGTCCGTGGCCGGGTCGCCGGTACGCGACATCCTCGCGCTCACCGCCCGCCCCGAGGTGATCTCCTTCGCGGGCGGGATGCCCGCGGCCGAGCTGTTCGACAGCGAGGGCATCGCCGCCGCCTTCGGGCGGGTGCTGACCGAGATGCCCGGCGCGGCCCTCCAGTACTCGACCACCGAGGGCGACCCCGGGCTGCGCACCGCGACCGCCGCCCGGCTGACCGCGCGCGGACTGCCCACCGGGGCGGACGACCTGCTCATCACCAGCGGTTCACAGCAGGCGCTGACGCTGCTGGCCACCGCGTTGCTGGAGCCGGGCGACACGGTGCTGGTGGAGAGCCCCACCTATCTCGCCGCGCTCCAGTGCTTCGCCTTCGCCGGGGCACGGGTGGTGGCGGTGCCCGGCGATAACGAGGGGCTGGACCCCGAGGCGCTCGGGGAGCTCGTCCGGCGCGAACGGCCGAAGCTGCTCTACACCGTCCCCACCTTCCAGAACCCCACCGGCCGCACCCTGCCCGCCGGCCGCCGGGAGGCGGTGGCGGCGGTGGCCGAGCGCCACGGTCTGTGGATCGTGGAGGACGACCCCTACGGGGAGCTGCGGTTCGCCGGTGAGCCGGTGCCCTGGATCGCGGCCGGGCCGCGCGCCGCGGACCGGACCGTACTGCTCGGCAGCTACTCCAAGATCATGGCTCCGGGGTTGCGGCTCGGCTGGCTGCGCGCCCCGGCGGCACTGCTCCGCGCCTGCGTGATCGCCAAGCAGGCCGCGGACCTGCACTGCCCGACGGTCAACCAGCTCGCGGCGGCGCGCTATCTGACCGACGCCGATCTGGACGCCCATCTGTCCCGGGTGCGCGTCGCCTACCGGGAACGCCGGGACGCGCTGCTCGACGGGCTGGCCGGAGCGCTTCCCGAGGGGTCCCGCTGGAACCGGCCGGAGGGCGGGATGTTCGTGTGGGCGTCGCTGCCGGAGGGGTACGACGCGACGGAGCGGCTGCGGGTGGCGGTGGAGCACGACGTGGCGTTCGTCCCCGGCGCGCCGTTCTTCGCCGCGGATCCGGATCCGGCGGCGATGCGGCTGTCCTTCGTGACCCACACCCCGGACGAGATCGCCGAGGGGCTGCGCCGTCTGGCCAAGACGCTGCGCTGACCACGACGGCGCGGTACTCCCGCCAGGCTCTGGCCTTCTCGGGGCGGCAGTCCTAACCTGACGCTCCGTCAGAGCGACAGCCGCCCCAGGGGAGGTACGCCATGCTGCTGCGCGGCAAGACCGTGGTCGTCTCCGGAGTGGGCCCCGGCCTCGGGCATCAGGTGGCCGTCGCGGCCGTCCGCGACGGCGCCAACGCCGTGCTCGGCGCGCGGACCCGGGAGCGGCTGTCCCGGGCCGCCGCGGAGCTCGACCCGGACGGCACGCACACCGCCTGGCGGGTCACCGACATCTCGGACGAGGGCCAGTGCGAGGCGCTGGCCGCCCTGGCCGTCGAGCGGTTCGGCGGTATCGACGCGGTGGTCCATGTGGCCGCGCTGGACAGCCACTTCGGCGGTCTGGAGGACGCGGACTTCGCGGCCTGGGCCCGGGTCGTCGACATCAATCTGCTGGGCACCCTCCGGATGACCCGCGCCTGTCTGCCCGCGCTCAGACGGCAGGGCGGTTCGGTGGTACTGATCGGCACCCAGTCGTCGGTCGCCGCCCCCAGCGAGGTGCGCCAGACCGCGTACGCCGCCTCCAAGGGAGCGCTGGTCTCGGCGATGTACGGGCTGGCGCGCGAACTGGGCCCGCACCGGATCAGGGTCAACACCGTGCAGCCGGGCTGGATGTGGGGTCCCCCGGTCCAGGGCTATGTCTCCCTCGCGGCGCGGTCCGAGGGCGTATCCGAGGCCGAGGTGAGGGACCGCCTCGCCGGCCGGATGGCGCTGCCCGAACTGGCGACGGACGGCGAGGTGGCGGAGGCCGTGGTGTTTCTGGCCTCCGACCGCGCGCGTGCGATCACGGGGCAGTCTTTGCTGGTCAATGCCGGTGAGTTGATGCGCTAGGTGTGTTGTCCGGAGAGGGCGGCGGCGCGGACCGACGCGGCTCACTCCGTCCCCTGCGCACCGCGCGGCGCCTGGGCCACCAGGGCCGCGAGGACCAGCTCGAGGGCGTCCTCGAAGGAGCTCTCGGCCAGGATGTCCAGTTCGTCGCGGACCGACGCCAGCACGGGATACACGTCCGCGTCGACCGACCGGTAGGCCAGGGTGGACGCCCAGCCGTCGGTCTCCCGCTGGGCGGCGGGCAGCGCCAGGGTCGCCGCGTCCAGGGCGGCATGGCCGAGCACGGTGTCCACGAAGGCCAGATAGAGCCGTAGGGCGCGGGCGGGGGTGAAGCCCGCCCGCAGGAGGATGCCCACCCCGGTCTCGACCGAGTGGAACTCGTTCTCTCTGCGGGTGACCCGGTACGAGGCCAGCGCGGCGGCCCGGGGATGGGCGAGATAGCCGTCCCGCACCCGCCGTGCCATCTCGCGCAGCGAGGCCACCCAGTCCGGCCCCGGGACGAAGCCCTCCATCGAATCGCCGATGATCCGGTCCGCGACCGCCAGCAGCAGATCGTCGGTGTTGCGGAAGTAGCGGTAGACCGCGCTCGGATCACAGCCCAGGGCCGCTCCGAGACGGCGCACGCTCAGCGCCTCGGGGCCGTGCTCACCGATCAGCCGCAGGGCGCAGTCGACGATCAGTTCGGCGGACAGCAGAGTGCCCGAGCGGGTGGGCCGTCGGCGTCTGCGCTGATGGGGAATGCGTTCATCCGCTGCGCCAGTCATAGTGGGCCCCTCTCCGTGGCTGCCGCCCCGCTCTCACCTCTGTTGTCGTTCTGGGCAGTGAAAGGCTCCCGACTTCTTATGTCAACACCATTGACGCAAGATTGGCACCCGTTGTTCCATGCGTGGCACCCGTACGGCTCTTCCCCGTCCTCCTGTCCTCCGTGAGGAGCCCGTCTTGTCTCAATCTCCCCCTGAGATGCGCCGCTCGCTCGGCGTCATCGACGGCGTCGCCATCGCCGCGTCCAGTACGGCGGCCACCACCAGCATCGCCATCGGCATGGGCACCCTCGCCCTGACCGTCGGGCTCCAGGGCCCGATCATGCTTCTGCTCGCCTTCATCCCGGTCCTCGGCATCGCCTACTCCTACGCCCGGCTCAACAAGTCCGAGCCCAACTGCGGCAGCGGCTACACGTGGGTCGGCTCCTCACTGGGGCCCTGGCCCGGGTTCCTCACCGGGTGGGTCAACGTCGTCGGCGTGATCATCTTTCTCGCGTACACCAGCGCGGTGACCGGATCGGTGATCCTCCAGTTCGCCAACAAGGCGCATCTCAACAGCGTCGCCGGGATCACCCTGGATCCCAACTCGACCGCCGTGACCACCGTCGTGGGACTGGTGGTGCTCACCGGGGTCACCGTCATGGCGGTCAAGGGGGTGCGCGGCGCCACCCGTCTCCAGGCGTGGCTGCTGGTCTTCGAGTACGCGGTGCTGCTGTTCTTCTGCGGCTGGGCGCTGATCACCGGTAAGCACTCGATATCGCTCTCCTGGTTCAACCCGTTCGCGATCCATAGCGGTGAGGCGTTCGCCCAGGGGCTGGTGCTGGCCGTGTTCTTCTTCTGGGGCTGGGACGCGGCGTTCAGCATCACCGAGGAGACCAAGGAGGTCGGCCACTCGGCGCGCGGCGGCTTCATCGCGCTCTTCGCCATGCTGGGGCTCTTCATCTTCGCCTCGGTCGCCTTCCAGCGAGAGATGAGCCTGACCGAGCTGATCGAGAACGGCCCGCAGGGATTCACCTACCTCGGCGCAAAGCTGGCCGACGAGCCCTGGGCGAGTCTGCCGCTGCTCGCCCTGATGTTCTCGGCCGTGGCCTCCGTCCAGTCCTCCGTCATCCCGACCGCCCGCGGACTGCTGGCCATGGGCCGGGACCGGACGATGGGGCAGGTGTGGACCCGGGTCCACCCGCGCCACGGCACCCCGGCCGTCGGCACCGTCCTGGTGATGGCCATCGCCACCGTGGTCGCCCTGCTCGCCCTGGCCATCCCCAAGCTCAACGACATGATCCTGGCCGCGGTGAACTCCATCGGCCTGGTCGTCGCCCTCTACTACGGCCTGACGGCGATCGCCTGCGCCGTGCGCTTCCGCTCCGCGCTGCACCAAGGGGCGCGCGAGGCGGTGCTCGCGGTCGGGGTGCCGGCGGCGTCCGGGCTGTCCCTGCTCGGCATCGGCAGCTACCTCGGCTACTCGTATCTGACCAGCACCGACCACTTCGAACTCAACCCGGACAACGGCTGGTTCATGTTCTCCCTGCCCTGCGCGATCGTGGCCAGCGGACTGGTCATGGCCGCGTGGGCGAAGTACCGGCGGCGCTCGCCGTACTTCGTCACCGGGCGCGGTACGGACGGCGACGCGCTGCTGCTGCCGATGGACCAGCCGGCCGGAGCCGCCTCTGAGACCACCGCCCCCTAGGACCTGTCCGCAAGGGCGGATCTCATCGGGCCCGCGACGCCTGGCACCGGCGGCTCCGACAGCGGAGGGCGATCCTCCGCCTTGCGATCCACGGCACCGGACGCCGCGGGCTACTCCTCAAAGATCCACCGGACAGGGCCCAAAAGCCTTCTCTCCGACACCTGACACCTCCGATCACCCCCCATGGAGCTCTTCTGATGTCCGACACCACCGCCGATCTCGTCTTCACCGGTGGCCCGGTGCACACCGGCGATCCGGCCCTCGGCCGGGTCACCGCCGTCGCCGTACGCGGCGGCCGCGTCGTCGCCGTCGGCCAGGACGCGGTGGACGAGCTGACCGGACCCCGTACCGAGGTGGTGGACCTGGCCGGGCGGCTGCTGCTGCCCGGCTTCCAGGACGCCCATGTCCATCCGCTGGGCGCCGGTATTGAGCTGGGACAGTGCCACCTCGCCGACTCCACCGACGCTCACACCTATCTGTCCGCGATCGCCGCCTACGCCGACGCGCATCCGGACGCCGCCTGGATCACCGGCGGCGGCTGGTCCATGGAAGCCTTCCCCGGCGGCACCCCCACCGCCGCGATGCTCGACGCCATCGTCCCGGACCGGCCGGTCTATCTGCCCAACCGCGACCACCACGGCGCCTGGGCCAACACTCGCGCCCTCCAGCTCGCGGGCATCGACGCCCGCACCCCTGACCCGGTCGACGGCCGGATCGAACGCGACGAGCACGGCAACCCCACCGGGATGCTCCAGGAGGGCGCCACCGAACTCGTCGGCTCACTGGTGCCCGGGGTCACGCCCGACGAGCAGCTCGAAGCCCTGCTGCGCGCCCAGTCCGTACTGCACTCGCTGGGGATCACGGGCTGGCAGGACGCCATCGTCGGCGCCTACGCCAATATGGCCGACCCGACACCCGTGTACCACGCGGCCATCGACCGCGGTCTGCTCACCGCCCGGGTGGTCGGCGCGCTGTGGTGGGACCGGGCGCGCGGCGCCGAGCAGATACCGGAGCTGATCGCCCGCCGGGAGGCCACCGGGCGCGGACGGTTGCTGCGCGCCTCGACCGTGAAGATCATGCAGGACGGTATCGCCGAGAACCACACCGCGGCGATGCTCGGCCCCTATCTCACCGGCTGCGGCTGCGCCTCCGACAACTCCGGGATCAGCTTCGTCGATCCGGCGGAGCTGAAGAAGTACGTCACCGAACTGGACGCGCACGGCTTCCAGGTCCACTTCCACGCACTCGGCGACCGCGCCGTACGGGAGGCGCTGGACGCGGTCGAGGCCGCGCGGACCGCGAACGGCCACCGTGACACCCGGCACCACCTCGCCCACCTCCAGGTGGTCGACCCCGCCGACGTGCCGCGCTTCCGCGCGCTCGGCGCCACCGCCAACATCCAGCCGCTGTGGGCCGCGCACGAACCGCAGATGGACGAGCTGACCCTGCCCTTCCTCACGCCCGAGCGCGGTAGCCGGCAGTACCCGTTCGGCGCGCTGCTGCGCGCCGGGGCCACGCTCGCCGCGGGCAGCGACTGGCCGGTCAGCAGCCCCGATCCGCTGGAGGGCATCCATGTCGCGGTCAACCGGCGGCTGCCCGGAGCGGACGCGGGGGCCCCGGTGTTCCTGCCCGAGCAGCGCATCGGTCTGGAGGCGGCGATCGCCGCGTACACGTCGGGCAGCGCGTATGTGAACCACGCGGATGACACAGGCACCATCGCCCCCGGTCAGCTCGCCGACCTCGTCGTGCTGGACGGCGACCCCTTCGACGGTCCGCCGGAGGAGATCGCCGATCACCGAGTGCTCCAGACCTTCGTGGGAGGTGAGCGGGTGTACGCGGCGGACGAAGCCTGATCAGGAGGCGTTGTCCCCGGCCGCCGTACCGGGCGCTGCCGCCGTCAGATCGCACTGCATCAGTGTGGTGTCGATCCAGCGGCCGTGCTTGTGCCCGACGGCGGCCAGCCGCCCCGCCGGGATGAACCCGAAGCGGCGGTGCAGCGCGGTCGAGGCTCCGTCGCCGCTGTCGGCGATGACCGCGACGACCTGCCGCACTCCCGCCCGCGCACAGCGGGTGAGCAGAGGTTCGAGGAGGGCGCGGCCCAGACCCGCGCCGGTGCGGCCGGGGGCGAGGTAGATGCTGTCCTCGACGGTGTGGCGGTAGGCGGGCTTCGGCCGGTACGGCGCGGCGTACGCGTAACCCACGATGCCGCCCGCCCCGGGACCGGACCCGGTCCCTGTCCCGTCGCCGGTGTCCGCGACGAGGAACGGCAGCCCGCGCTCGGCTAGTTCGGCCAGCCGCCGTGCCCAGTCGGCCGTGGTGGGCGGTGTCTCGTCGAACGTGGCCACGGTCTCGGTGACGTAGTGCGCGTAGATCGCCGCCACGGCGCCGAGGTCGGTGGGTGCGGCGTCGCGTATCACCGGGACGGCTGCGGTCATGGGGCTCAGCCTAGGTCCTGTCCGATGGGTCTTATCAGGCCCGCGACGCCTGGCACCGCACCTCGCCGCGCTGTCGAAAGTCGCCCGAGTACGCCCAGTACGAGGGCGACCCTCCTGCGATCCGCCCCAGCTACCGCTGGGAGGTGCCCCCTCACCAGACGCCGCGGGCTACTCCTCAAAGACCCACCGGACAGGGCCTAGGTTCCGTCTCCTCCGCCTTGCGAGGGCGGCCCCTTTGAAGACGGGCCCTATGCCCGGACCGCGTGCGGCTCGTGGTCGGCGGGCGCGCAGGCTGCGGCGATGGCGAGGCTGTCCTCGTAGATGCGGTAGCGGGTGATCAGCCCGCCCTCGACGGTGAGCCGCATCGCGAAGGGCGAGCGGTAGGGGCGGCCGGTGGCGCGGACGGTCCCGGCGAGCGTCCCGGTGAGCACCGCCTCCGGCCCGTCCACGACCACCGCGTCGACGGTGTTGCCGTCCGGGTCCGGCTGGACCCCCTGGGCCAGGTCGCGGAAGTGGGCCGCGACATCGGCGCGGGTGGAGCGGGGACGGATCCACCAGGCGGCCGGGTTCTCGGCGATCTGCCAGTCGACCCGCTCCGCGAACAGCGCGGCGATCCGCTCCGGGTCGCCCTCCACCAGCCGTCCCAGCAGTTCCCGCACCGTGGCCCGGGTGCGCTCGGTGACGGTGGTGGTGTCGATGCTGGTCATACGGGTTGTCCCCTCTCGTCCGTGCTCGGCACGATCCTGGCCGTTGCCCCGCGGGTACGTCGATGACCTCGCAGGTCATGGTCAACTCGCCCGCTCCTGTGAGCAACCTCTCCTCTGCCCGGGGCATCCTCCGGAACGTATTAGGGTCGGCCGTCTGTGCCGACCGCCGCCGATCCGCTGGTCCTCCGAACCGCCGACCCGCCGTCCCCCCACGGCCGCTCTGGAGCCTCCCCCGTGACCTCGACACAGACGCGCCCCGCTGCCGCGACGCATCCGGCCCGCGCCTTCGTCCTCCGCCGTCCGACGCTGTGCGCGGCGGTCCTGTGCCTGCTGTCCTTCACGGGGTTCTGGATCGCCCAGCGGGCCGCCCAGGTGTCGATGGTCGATCTGCTGGTCTACCAGGCCGAGGGCTGGACGGTACGCAACGCCGCGGACCTCTACGACATGCGGGCGACGGTCCACAATCTGCCCAATACGTATCCGCCCTTCGCCTCGCTGCTGTTCACCCCACTGACCCTGATGGGGACGGGCACCCTGCGGACCTTCGGCACCGCCGTCAACCTCGGCCTGATGGTCGCGCTCGCCCATCTGTCGCTGCGGCTGACCGGGCTGCCGCGCGCGCTGCCGCGTCCGGTCGCCGTACTGGCGCTCGCGGCGGTGGCGGTGTGGTGCGAGCCGGTGTGGACAACACTGCGCTTCGGGCAGATCAATCTGCTGATCGCGGTGCTGGTGCTGTGGGATCTCACCCGCCGGGCGGGCCACCGCGGGGCCGGGCTGGGGACCGGGATCGCGGCCGGGATCAAGCTGACCCCGGGGCTCTTCGTGGTCTTCCTGGCGCTGGCCGGGCTGGTGGCCGGGGTGCGGCGGCTGCGGCTGCACGGCGAGCCGCTGACCGCCTTCTGTAATGACCACCTGCGGCGCGCGGTCGTCGCCATCGCCGTCTTCGCGGGCACGGTCGGGCTCGCGGCGCTCGCGCTGCCGCACGACTCCCGGCGGTTCTGGACCGAGGTGGTGTTCGCGACCGACCGCCCCGGGGACATCGAGGGCGCGGGCAACCAGAACCTCCGCGGTGTCCTGGCCCGGCTGCTGCACACCCCCGACCCGGGGCTGTGGTGGGTCGCCGCTGTGGCGCTGGTCGGCGGTGTGGGCCTGACCGCGGCGGTCGCGGCCCAGGTCATGGACGACCGGCAGCTGCCGCACGCACGCGCCTGGGCAGCCGTCGGCTGCGCGGTCACCGCCCTCATGATCAGCCCGGTCTCCTGGTCGCACCACTGGGTCTGGGCGGTGCCGATGGGGCTGCTGCTCGCCCTGGAGGCGGCGCGGCGGCGCACCGCGGGGTGGATCACCGGGGCGGTGGTGACCTGGCTGCTGTTCTGCTCCTTCATGCTCTGGTACGTGCCGCACGCCCAGGCGACCCGGGTCGAACTCCACCAGAACCCGGCCCAGATGCTGCTGACCGCGGTCTACCCGCTGATCGGACTGGTCTTCCTGGCCGTCCTGGCCCGGCTGGTCCTGCGCGCGGCCCACACCCCCGCCGCCGCCCCGGACCTGCCGCGCCCGGCGGGCCCCGGCATACGCCCGGCGGAGCGCCTGCCGCAGTCGGCGAGGGGTGTCGGCGGGTCCCTCTAGGGTGACCCCATGCAGCAAACGATCACCGAACTGACCGCGGAGCTGGACCGCCAGGACGGCACCGAGGAATCCCGCCGGGCGGCGGCCGAGCGGCTGGCCGCGCTGGGCGACGAGGCCGTCCCGGCCCTGGTCGCGGCCGCGGACGCGGCACGGCCGTGGGCGTATCAGGGGATATCCGCCGCCCTGCTGCTGATCGGCCCGGCCGCCTTCGACGCGGTGGTCGCCCAGCAGGCGGCCGAACTGGCCGAGCGCCGCCGACCGGTCTTCCCCGAGCTGCTCAGCTCCTTCGACGAGCGCTGCGTCGACCGCTATGTGACGGCGCTCGGCCATGAGTCCCCGCACATCCGGCTGGAGGCGCTGCGCGGACTGGCCGGTCTTGGCGCCGCGGCCGCGCCCGCCACCCCCGTCCTGCTGTCGCTGCTGGACTCCCCCGATCTCGACGTCCGCACCGAGGCCGAACAGATCCTGGGCACCCTGGGCCCGGCCGCCGTTCCCGCCCTGCGCGCGATCCGCCGCGAGGGCGCCACCCGGCGGCTGCGCCGCCAGGCGCTGTCGGCGCTGGTGATGACCGGTGGCCACGAGGGGCCGGAGCCGCGCGACCGCGCCGCGCTGGAGCGGCTGGTGCGGATGCGGCTCGCCGCCGAGCGGCCGGACTGGATGCCGGCCCACTGGTGGCTGGCGGTACCCGGCGACACCTACGAGCGCGCCTTCAAGGTGCTGGGGCTGCACGACCGGATCCCCGCTACGCAGGAGATGGGGCGGTCCTCCCAGGAAGCCGACTCCAAGGTGGTCCAGGGGCCCGACGGCAAGTCGACCTATGTCTGCCGGGTCTTCATCACCCCCGAGTACGACGGCTGGCGGCTGATCTACGCCAACTCCCTGCTGGGCGACACCTCCTGGCAGCCGTATCACACGGCCGAGCGGCTGAGCTCGGCCTGCGGCCGGGCCCAGGTCTTCTACGAGGACGGGTGCGCGGGCGCGAGGATCTGGGCCCACGCCGAGGACGGCTCGGTGAAGCGCGGCTACTGGAGCCATGAGGACCCCGAGTGGACGGGCGAACCGCTGCCGTGGGAGAACGTCGTCACGGTCGACGACTACGACGGGGACCAGGAGGCGTTCGAGGACGACTACCCCGACCCCAACACCTCCGAGGAGACGGACCCGGGCGCCGCTGCCGCCGCGCTCTCCATCGATCCGGGCGCGATCTCCTCCGCCGCCATACGCGGTCATGGCTGGATCGCCCTCACCGTGCCGGGCGTCGGCCACGGCGGCTTCCCCGGGATGCTGCGGATCTGAGCCCGGGGGCTCAGCCAGCGCCCTACGCGCGCGGGTAGCGGGCGAGCCAGGCGGCGGCGGAGCCGCCCGGGCCGTGGAGGGCGGGGCCCTGCGTCATCTCCATCGCGAAGTCGTCGGCCAGTTCCAGGATGGTGCCGCGCCCCTCCACCTCGGCCAGCCAGGCGGGCGGCAGCGCCGTCTCACCGTGCAGGACGCCCAGGAGGTTGCCGCAGATGGCGCCCGTGGAGTCGCTGTCCCCGCCGTGGTTGACCGCCAGCAGCAGCCCGTGGCGTACGTCCTCGGCCACCAGCGCGCAGTACAGCCCTATCGCCAGGGCCTCCTCTGCGGTCCAGCCCTCGCCGAGGGACGCGACGCGCTCGGCGGTCGGCAGGCCCTGGCGTACGGCGCCGAGCGCCTGCCGGAGCGCCTGGGTGGTCTCGTGGTGGCCGGGGCGGGTGGCCAGCTGGGCCAGGGACCGCTGGACCGCGCCGTCGAGCCCCTCGCCGCGGGCCAGGCCGTGCACGATCAGGGCGAAGGCCCCGGCCGCGAGATAGCCGGTGGGGTGGCCGTGGGTCTGGGCGGCGCATTCGATGGCGAGCTGGAAGACCAGTTGGGGTTCCCAGCCGACCAGCAGCCCGAAGGGCGCGGAGCGCATCACCGCGCCACAGCCCTTGGAGTCGGGGTTCTTGGGTGCGTCGAGGGTGCCCATGGTCTCGTCGGCGAGCCCGTTCAGACAGGCCCGTCCGGGGGCGCGTTGTGCGTACAGCCACTCCTCGCGCGCCAGCCAGCCCGCGTCCTCACGGCGTTCGTCGGGCCCCCAGTCGCGCTGGGTGGCGTACCAGCGGCGGTGGGCGGCGTGGATGTCGGTGGGTGGATGCCAGGCACCGGTGTCCCGGCGCACCTGTGCGCGTATCAGCCCGTCGACGGTGAACAGGCTCATCTGGGTGTCGTCGGTGACCCGGCCGCGCCTCCCGTAGGCGGGCAGGAAGTCGGTGACGCCCTCCGGTCCGTGTTCCGCCCGGATGTCGTCCAGGGAGGAGAACTCGACGGCCGCCCCCAGCGCGTCCCCGATGGCGCCCCCGATCAGACAGCCGCGTACCCGGCTGCGGAAATCCTGCTGCTCGGCACGGCCCCATACGCCGGTCGCTGCGCTGGCGGTTGCGGTCACGACCTTTCTCCTTTTCTTTCCGCATGGAGTGTCTTGTGGTGTGTCTCGCGGTATGTCTCGCGGTGTGTACGGCCCCGGACTGCCTCGCACTGTAATGGACGCGGAATGATCACCTTGGGCCGCCGTCCACGGTGAAACCGAATGTGAAGGCGTCATCACGCGGAAACCGGCGGACCTGCCGCTTCTGAACTGTGATCGGCATCGGAAATTCCTCCGCCATATCCGCGCGATTTTCTCACCGTTGCCCCCACCGTGGCCGATGTGTTCGGAATGCGGTACGGCGTTTGTGCGAATAGCGCCGCACGTCCGCGAACTTCCAGCCGTTCCGGGGCACTCCCGGTTCCGTCGGGAATGTTCACGGAGGATCAGTCTCCAGGACCGGCCGCGCGGACGACAGAGGGCCATCGCGGGCGAGGGAGGTACCGTCCCCGGCATGGCTGACGGGGTGTTGCCATGCGGAGTGTGCGGATCGGGCCGGTTGAGCCCGGTCGCCGAGCTCAGGTCCCATGACGGCCACCACGCCAGACTCCGGCTGCGCTTCCCCGCCGGGGCGGCCTGCGCCCCCGGCCCACCTTCTATGCCGAGTACGCCCGCGCCTGCCGGGACTGCGGCGCGGTGATCCCCTTCCTCGGCGAGGAGGAGCGCCGTGCACTGGCCGAGGACGAGCTGACGGGGTACGACCCCCGCTGACCGGCCGGGGGCGGGAGGGGCCTCAGTCCCCCAGCACCGGCAGCAGCTCCGGCAGATGGCCGTCCGAGGCCAGGGCGGCGGCCTGGCGTTCGCCGGAGACCGGGCCGTAGGACGTGGTACGCGGGCGGGCGGGGCGGCCGGCCAGGTCGGCGATGGCGATCAGGTCCTGGATGGAGCGGTAGGAGCCGTAGGAGGAGCCCGCCATCCGGGAGATGGTCTCCTCCATGAGGGTGCCGCCCAGGTCATTGGCGCCGGAGCGAAGCATCTCGGCGGCACCGTCGGCGCCGAGTTTGACCCAGCTGGTCTGGATGTTGGTGATATGGGGGTGCAGCAGGATCCGGGCCATGGCGGTGACCGCGCGGTTGTCTCGGGTGGTGGGGCCGGGGCGGGCGATGCCCGCGAGATAGACCGGGGCGTTGGTGTGGATGAACGGCAGGGTGACGAACTCGGTGAAACCGCCCGTCTCCTGCTGGATGGCGGAGAGCAGCCGGAGGTGGCCCAGCCAGTGGCGCGGCTGGTCCACATGTCCGTACATCATCGTCGAGGACGAGCGGATGCCCAGTTCGTGGGCGGTCTTGATGACCTCGACCCAGGTGGCGGTCGGCAGCTTGCCCTTGGTGAGGACCCAGCGCACCTCGTCGTCGAGGATCTCGGCCGCGGTGCCGGGGATGGAGTCGAGCCCGGCCTCCTTCGCGGCGGTCAGCCACTCACGGATGGACAGTCCGGTGCGGGTCGCGCCGTTGACGACCTCCATCGGGGAGAAGGCGTGCACATGCATCCCGGGCACGCGTTCCTTCACCGCGCGGGCAATGTCGAAGTAGGCGGTACCGGGCAGGTCCGGGTGGATACCGCCCTGCATGCAGACCTCCACCGCGCCCACGTCCCACGCCTGTTGGGCGCGGTCGGCGACCTGGGTCAGGGAGAGGGTGTAGGCGTCGGCGTCGGTGCGGCGCTGGGCGAAGGCGCAGAAGCGGCAGCCGGTGTAGCAGACGTTGGTGAAGTTGATGTTCCGGGTGACGATGTAGGTGACGTCGTCGCCGACGGTCGCCCGGCGCAGATCGTCCGCGATCCGGCAGAGCGCGTCCAGCGCCGGACCGTCGGCATGCAGCAGGGCCAGCGCCTCGGGGTCGGTCAGCCGCGTCGGGTCGTCGGCGGCCTGTGCGAGAGCGGACTTGAGGTCGGCTTCGATCCGCGAGGGGACCATGCCCGGGGCCGCCGCCTCGCGCAGCGCCTCCCAGTCGCCGTAGACCTCGTCGAAGTCCTCACGGCGGTCGCCGGTCCGGCCCTCGGTGTCGATGGAGCGGTGCAGATCGGTGCGGCCGGAGGAGGTGAACGCCTCCTCGGGCTCCTGCCAGGGCAGCCCGACCGGGAGGACGTCCTCGCGGGCCAGCCCGGTGTCCGGGTCGGCGAGTGCCCGGACATGGGGCAGCAGCCGCGGGTCCAGCCAGGGTTCACCGCGCTGGATGTACTCGGGGTAGACGGCGAGCCGCTCGCGCAGCGCGAAGCCCGCGGCGGCGGAGCGCTCGGCCAGCTCGTCCAGCTGGGGCCAGGGGCGCTCGGGGTTGACGTGGTCCGGGGTGAGCGGGGAGACGCCGCCCCAGTCGTCGATCCCGGCACCGATGAGCTGTTCGTACTCCGCGTCGACCAGGTTGGGCGGCGCCTGGATGCAGGCGGAGGGGCCCAGGATGTGGCGGGCGACCGCGACCGTGGCCACCAGATCGGCCAGTTCGGCGTCGGGCATCCCGCGCATCGCGGTGTCCGGTTTGGCGCGGAAGTTCTGGATGATGACTTCCTGGATGCCGTGGTACGCGCGGGAGACGCGACGCAGCGCGAACAGCGACTCCGCGCGCTCCTCAGCGGTCTCGCCGATACCGATCAGCAGTCCGCTGGTGAAGGGAACGGAGCTGCGCCCGGCGTCCTCCAGGACCCGCAGCCGCACGGCGGGCTCCTTGTCGGGCGAGCCGTAGTGCGGGCCCCCAGGCTCGCTCCACAGCCGCTCGGCGGTGGTCTCCAGCATCATCCCCATGGAGGGCGCGACCGGCTTGAGCCGCTGGAAGTCGGTCCAGGTCAGCGCGCCGGGGTTGAGGTGGGGCAGCAGCCCGGTCTCCTCCAGGATGCGGATGGCCATGGCCCGTACGTACGCGATGGTGTCGTCGTAGCCCTCGGCCTCCAGCCACTCGCGCGCCTCGGGCCAGCGGTCCTCGGGGCGGTCGCCGAGGGTGATCAGCGCTTCCTTGCAGCCGAGTTCGGCGCCGCGGCGGGCGATGGCGAGCACCTCGTCGGGCGACATGAACATCCCGTGGCCCGCGCGGCGCAGTTTGCCGGGAACGGTGGCGAAGGTGCAGTAGTGGCACTTGTCCCGGCACAGCCGGGTGAGCGGGATGAAGACGCTGCGCGAGTAGGTGATGATCCCGGGGCGGCCCGCGGCCTCCAGTCCGGCGTCACGGACCCGGGCGGCGGAGGCCGTGAGGTCCTTCAGATCGTCGCCGCGCGCCTGAAGGAGCACCGCAGCCTCGGCGGTGTCCAGGGCCACGCCGTCACGGGCCCGTTTGAGCGCGCGGCGCATCGCGTTGGCGGTGGGGCCGTTCGGGCCGGGCGATGGGGTTCCCTGCGCGCTCGTGGTCATCCTCCGAGGATACGAGCGGTGCGGAACACCGCCAGAGCGCCTGGGCCTGCGGTTCTGTGGATCTGATCACGGCGGTTCAGGTGAGCGTGCGGGAATACGGGACGGCGGGCGGGGCAGGGCATCTCCCGCGCGGGTCACAGGTACTGCGCGTAATCGTCGAGGGTGCGCAGGATCTGGGCACCGTCGGCCGCCCCGGACGTCCCGGGCTCGGCGGCCGGGAGCTGGACGACGATCTCCTCGATACCGAGGTCGGCGTAGTGGGCCAGCTTGCCGGGCGAGGGCAGCACCGCGTACGGCACCACCTCCAGCGCCGCGGGGTCCCGGCCCGCCTCCTCCCACACCCGGCGCAGTGCGGGGATCGCCTCCGTCAGACCGCGTCCCCCGGTGGGCATCCAGCCGTCCGCGTACGCGGCGACGTGGGCGAACAGCTTCGGCCCGGCCGCCCCGCCGATGAGGGTGCGGGGGCCGGTGAGCGGGTCGGCCGGGGAGCGCCGCCGCACCGGTTTGGGGTGCGCGAGGCTGGCCCGCACCGATCCGAACCGGCCCTGGTAGGCGGTGGGCTCCGCGGTCCACAGGGCACGCATCAGCGCCATCCGGTCCTGGACGAGATCGCGGCGGTCGGACCAGGAGACGTTGTGGTCGGCCGCCTCCTCGACGTTCCAGCCGTAGCCGATGCCGAAGGTGAAGCGGCCGTCGGACAGATGGTCGAGGGTGGCCACCCGCTTCGCGAGGCTGACCGGGTCGTGCTGGGCGACGAGGGTGATACCGGTGCCGACGCCGAGCTGTTCGGTGACCGCGGCGGCCTGCGCGAGCGCCACGAACGGGTCAAGGGTGCGGCCGTACTGACGCGGCAGCGGCTCGCCCATCGGGGCGGGGGTGTCGCGGCTTACGGGGATGTGGGTGTGCTCGGGCAGATAGAGCCCGGCGAAGCCGCGCTGCTCCAACTCCTGGGCGAGCCGGGCGGGGCGGACGGATTCATCGGTGAGGAAGACGGTGGTCGCGATGCGCATGGGGCGGCACCTCCGCGTGGGCGGGTGGGGCTGCGCGTATGTTCCCCCGCCGCCATGGAGTTATCCACAGGGCTTTCCGTGGGAGTCACTCACGCGTACAACGGTGTCACGCGGGTGTCGGACGGCACCCGCGTGATACGGCACGGCACGGCGCGGCACTCTGCACGGCGCAGCACAGCACGGCACGGCACAGCACGTTCGATGGCGGGCACATTCGACGGTGGGGGCGACGACGGTGGGGGCACGCATGCAGCGACGCGACGTACTGAGGCTCTCCGCGCTTGCGGGCGCGGCCGGGGTGCTCACGCTCGATCCCGTGACGTTCGCACAGGCCGATGAGCGGGACGACGGTGGCGGCGAGGAGAAGGCGCGGACCGTCTCCGGCCATCTGCCCACCGGCGCACCGGACTTCGTCTATCTGCCGGTCGAGGTGCCCGGCGGGGTCCGCGAGATCGCCGTGTCGTACAGCTACGACAAGCCGACGGTCCCGGCCGGTACCCAGGGAAACGCCTGTGACATCGGCATCTTCGACGAGCGCGGTACCGATCTTGGCGGGCGCGGCTTCCGCGGATGGTCGGGCGGGGCGCGTACGGAGTTCGCGATCAGCGCCGAGAAGGCGACACCGGCCTATCTGGCCGGGCCGGTGCGCGCGGGCACCTGGCATGTGGTGCTGGGGCCGTACACGGTCGCGCCGCAGGGCCTGAACTACAAGGTCACCGTCACCCTGCGGTTCGGCGAGCCGGGTGAGACCCCCAAGCCGGTCTATCCGCCCCAGCGGGCCAAGGGGCGCGGCCGGGCCTGGTACCGGGGCGACTGCCATCTGCACACCGTGCACTCCGACGGCAAGCGCACCCCCGCCGAGGTGGCCGCCGCGGCCCGCGCCGCCGGGCTCGACTTCATCACCACCACCGAGCACAACACCACGTCCGGGCACGGCGCGTGGGACGGGCTGTGGGGCGATGACCTGCTGATCCTCACCGGTGAGGAGGTCACCACCCGCAATGGCCATGTGGTGGCCCTCGGCACCGACCCCGGTGTCTTCATCGACTGGCGCTACCGCGCGCGGGACAACGCCTTCGGACGCTACGCCCGCAAGATCCGCCAGGCGGGCGGTCTCGTCGTCCCCGCGCATCCGCACGGCACCTGTGTCGGCTGCAACTGGAAGTTCGGCTTCAACGACGCGGACGCGGTGGAGGTGTGGAACGCGGACTTCACCCCGGACGACGAGGCCTCGATCGCCGAGTGGGACAACACCCTGGTGGCCGCCGTCCGGGGCGACGGCCACTGGCTCCCGGCAATGGGCAACAGCGACGCCCACCGCGAACCGCAGGTCGTCGGACTCCCGCAGACGGTCGTGCTCGCCGAGGAGCTGTCCCGTACCGCGATCCAGGAGGGCATCCGCAAGGGCCGCAGCTGGATCGCCGAGTCCTCCGCGATCGACCTGACCTTCGAGGCGGTCGGCGGCCGCGGTCGGCACGCCGGCATCGGCGAGCGGCTGGCGGTGGACCACGCGGAGGAGGTCACGGTCCGGCTGAAGGTCTCGGGCGCCGGACCGGACTGCTCGGTGCGGTTCATCACCGACCAGGGCCAGCTGTACGGGACGGCGCTGCCGGGTTCCGGGGCGGGCACGGCGGAGTGGCGCACCACGCCCTCGTACGCCGCCTACGTACGCGCCGAAGTGCGTCACGCCCCGGCCGACGGCGGAGCGTCCGGTATACCCGGCCGCATGGCGGCCATGACCAACCCCATCTGGCTCGGCGAGCGCGGCCACTGACGAGAGGCGTCCGCTCACGACGCAGGGCAGCCGGGCCTTGCCTGCCGCCCCGCGTCACGGGTCCGGAGAGTGCGGGCACGACCTACGGTGTCAACGTGTCCCCGGGCGTCGGGGTCGCACGCTGAACCCAGGTGCCGCAGGACGTGACCACCGCCCCCGTGCGGTCGCAGGTAATGCCGTGCACGGTCCCTGACGTGGTGATCACGTCGATGAAAATGTCAGAGCCGGGGCCGCCGGGGCCGACGTCAATGGATACGCCGCAGGCACCCACCGGTACATCTCCCCCCTCGTCGGAGAGGTCGTCCCAGTCGATGTCCCCGCCGGGACCGGACTCGTCCCCGACGTAGGGGACCCCGAAACTGACGGCTGCGTAGAAGGCCCCACCGCCGGCGGCTTCCTGACGAACGGTGTCGATGTCGAAGCACCCGTTGGCCCCCGGCCGCGGCGGCTTCGGCTTACCGGGTTTGACGGCGTCAGCGACAGGGTCAGGGTCATCCAAGGAGAAGGCCTGGTCAGTGGGCACGACGGTCGAAGCCGACGGCGGTTTCGCTTCGAGGCTCTGCGCCTCGGCGGGTAGGGCACCCAGTACGCCTACGAGCGAGACGGCGGTCAATGAGGTGAGGCCGCCGAGCGCCAGCCGTGTGGGCCGCCATGAACACCGCACCCGCGGCGATGCGGCCCTGCTGTGAGGACGCATTCAATACTCCTTTGGGAAAGGAACCGGGCAATCTCCCGGAGGGGTCCTCTCATCTTGTTCTGTTTTCCTCTCATATTCCGGTATTTATCTGACGAATCATTCGATAAGCCTAATGCTCCAGTGCAGCGGCCACATGCAGGATGGTGGCCTCGTCGTACCAGCCAGAGACGGACTGAACCCCGATCGGCAGATTGCCGGTGGTGGCCCCGAACGGCAGCGACAGCGCCGACAGGCGGGGCGCGTTCAGCCGCACAGCCCAGCTCTCCCGGCGCGTCGGCGGCGGCCGCGACGGCGGCATGCCGCGGGAGGCGCCCGTGATGACGGCGACGCGTCGCAGCGGCTCAGGCCCTCGTGCTCACCGTCTCGGTGTCGCGGCCGGAGCGCAGGACCTTCCCCGGCACGGCGCCGGTGACCGTGTCGTCCCGGACGGTCTCCACCCCGCCCACCCGGACGCTCACCACGCCCACCGCCCGCGAGTCCAGCCGCGGGCTGTCGCCGGGCAGGTCGTGGACCAGGGTGGCCTGGCCCGCGTCGATCCGCTCGGGATCGAAGAGCACCAGGTCGGCGTGGTAGCCCTCGGCGATCCGGCCGCGGTCCCGCAGTCCGAACAGCCGCGCCGGGTCATCGGTCAGCATCCGTACCGCCCGCTCCAGACCGACCAGCTTCCGGCCGCGCAGACAGTCGCCGAGGAAGCGGGTGGTGTACGGGGCGCCGCACATCCGGTCCAGATGCGCCCCGGCGTCCGAGCCGCCGAGCATGACGTCCTCGTGCTCCCAGGTCTGCCGCCGCAGCTCCCAGCTGGCCGGGTCGTTGTCGGTGGGCATCGGCCACAGCACGGTGCGCAGTCCGTCGGCGGCGCAGATCTCCACCAGAGCGCCGAAGGCGTCCTGTCCGCGCTCGGCGGCGATGTCGCGGACGACCCGTCCGGTGAGCCCAGCGTTGGTCTCGCTGTAGGTGTCGCCGATGACATAGCGCTCGAAGTCGGCCAGCCGCTTGAAGACCCCGGCCTCGGGGCTCCGGGCGCGGCGCAGCATCTCCTCCCGTACGGCGGGGTCGCGGAGCTTCGCGATCCGCTCGGCGACCGGCAGCCCGAGGATGTCGCCCCAGCCGGGGATGAGGTTGAGCGCGCAGAAGGTGCCGAGGGACATGTTCATGGGGGTGAGGATCGGCATGGTGAGCGCGACGATCCGACCGCCCGCCTTGCGGGCGCGTTCACTGGCCGTCAGCTGGCGCGGCACCCGCTCCGGCACGGCCGCGTCGATGGTCAGCACGTTCCAGTTGAGCGGGCGTCCGGCGGCGGCGCTCATCTCCACCAGCAGATCGATCTCCTCGTCCGCGAACCGGTCCAGACAGCCCGCGACGATCGCCTCGATCTGTGTCCCCTCGTGGTCGCCTACGGCCCGGGAGAGCGCGATCAGCTCCTCGGGCCCGGCGTGCCGGGAGGCGACCGGCGCGCCGTCCCCGTCCGCGTGGGTGGAGGACTGGGTGGTGGACAGACCCCACGCCCCCGCGTCCATCGCCTCGTGGAACAGCCGCAGCATCGCATCCAGCTGGGCCGCGGTGAGCCGGCCGCCGATCGCGTCGGCGCCCATCACATGGCGGCGCAGGGCGCAGTGCCCCACCATGAAGCCCGCGTTGACGGCGGTACGGCCCTCCAGCGCGTCGAGGTACTCACCGAAGCCGCTCCAGTCCCAGGGCGCGCCCTGCTCCAGCGCGACCAGGGACATCCCCTCGACCCGGCTCATCATCCGCCGGGTGTAGTCGGCGTCGCCGGGGCGCTCGGGGTTGAGCGGTGCCAGGGTGAAGCCACAGTTGCCGCCGACCACGGTGGTCACCCCGTGGTTCATGGACGGGGTGGCATAGGGGTCCCAGAAGAGCTGCGCGTCGTAGTGGGTGTGCGGGTCGACGAACCCGGGCGTGAGCACCAGCCCGGTGGCGTCCTCGGTGGACCGGGCGGGCTCCGTGACGGACCCGGGCTCGCCGACGGCGACGATCCGCCCGTCGCGGAGGCCGACGTCGGCGGTCCGGGACGGCGCGCCCGTGCCGTCCGCTACGGTGGCGCCCTTGATCAGATGGTCGAGCACGGATGGAGATCCCTTCGTCTCGGCGGCAGGACGGCGAGGCCGGGCAGAACAGGGCCAGGCCCCGGGCCTAACGGGCCGCCGTGCGGCGGAAGCGCGTGGTGCGGTGGACGGGATCGGTGTCGATCTTGGGGATCACATGCTCACCGATGAGCTTGATGGTGTTCATGGTGTCCTCGTAGCCGATGCCGATCGGCAGTCCGAACGAGAGCTGGTCGGCCCCGGCCTGCTCCCACCGCTTGCACTGCCGGAACACCTCGTCCGGGTCGCCGCAGATCATCAGCTCCTCGGCGATGAGGAGTTCGATGATCTCCTCGGTGTAGTCCGGCAGCAGTTCCGGCCATTCCGGGATGCCCTCGGGCCGGGGGAAGGTGTCGTGGTAGCGGAACAGCAGCGACTGGAGGTAGTTGAGTCCGCCGCCGACCGCGATCTCGACGGCCTTGGCGTGGGTCTCCGCGCAGATCGCGGTGGAGGTCACCATCACGTTGTCGTTGACGAAGCCGCCGACCGGCTCGGCCCGTTCGACCGCGGTCTTGTACGAGTCGAGCACCCACTCCATGTCGGAAACCTTCTGGATGGAGAAGCCGAGCACACCGAGCCCCTTCTCGCCCGCCATCGCGTACGAGGAGGGCGATCCGGCCGCGTACCACATGGCCGGGTGCCCGGGTCCGTACGGCTTGGGCAGCACCTTGCGCGGCGGCAGCGTCCAGTGCCTGCCGTCGAAGCCCGGGTACTCGTCCTGGAGCCACATCTTGGCGAACTCGCCGATGGTCTCTTCCCAGATCTCCTTGGTGTGGTTCATATCGGTCACACCCGGGATGAACCCCAGGATCTCGTGGCTGCCCGCGCCGCGCCCGGATCCGAACTCGAACCGCCCGCCGGAGAGATGGTCGAGCATGGCGACCTTCTCGGCCACCTTGACCGGGTGGTTGACCTGCGGCAGCGGGTTGAAGATCCCGGAGCCGAGGTGGATGCGTTCGGTGGCGTGGGCGAGATAGCCCAGGAAGACGTCATTGGCGGAGAGATGGGAGTACTCCTCCAGAAAGTGGTGCTCGGAGGCCCAGGCGTACTTGAAGCCGGACCGGTCGGCCTGGATGACGTACTCGGTCTCCTCGACCAGCGCGTGGTGCTCGGCTTCCGGGTCGGCGCGGCGCCGTCGCTCCGGTACGTACCCCTGCACGAACAATCCGAATTCCATGGAGGTTCACCGCCTCTGGCATCGCCCGCCGCTACGATCTGACGGATCGTCAGATTTTGATTGACTCTGGCACCGTGAGAGTGGAGCGTCAAGGGTGGCGCCCAGGCCCTGTCCTGCCGATCTTCGCGGGCCCGCGACGCCTGGCACCGCGCCTCGCCGCGTTGTCGGGATCCTCCGAGTACGCCCAGTACGAGGACGACCCTCCTGCGATCCTCCCCCAGCTACCGCTGGGAGGTGCCCCCTCACCAGACGCCGCGGGCTGATCCACGAAGATCGACAGGACAGGACCTAGAAGACCGACACCCCGGCCAGCCAGCCGCCGTCCACCACGAACGGCTGGCCGGTGATGTACGAGGAGTCGTCCGAGGAGAGGAAGAGCGCCAGCCGCGCCACCTCCTCCGGGCGTCCGATGCGCCCCATCGGCACCAGCTTCCGGTACAGCTCGTCCACCGCCGCCGATGCCTCCGCCGGGTCCGCGTCCGGGTCGAGCTGGGCGGGGTTGGTCATCGCGGTGTCGATCGCACCCGGACACATCGCGTTGACGCGGATCCCCTTGTCCGCCAGTTCCATCGCCGCCACCCGGGTCATCCCCACGATGGCCGCCTTGGTGGCGGCGTACGAGGCGAGGAAGGCCATCCCGGTCAGGGCGACGTAGGAGGCGGTGTTCACGATGGTGCCGCCCCCCGCGGCTGCCAGCTCCGGGGCGACCGTCCGCATCCCGAGGAACGCCCCGACCTGGTTCACCCGCACCACGGTCAGATACTCCTCCAGCGGGGTCCCGGTCAGTTCGTTGAAGCGGAGGATTCCGGCGTTGTTGACCAGCCCGTCCACCGAGCCGAAGGCGTCCTTGGCGGCGGCGACGGCCGTCGTCCAGTCCTCCTCGCGGCCCACGTCCAGATGGACATAGCGGGCCCGCTCCTCGCCCAGCTCCTTGACCAGCGCCTCACCCTGCGCGTCCAGCACATCGCCGAGCACGACCCGCGCGCCCTCCGCGGCGAACAGCCGCGCCTCCCGCTCCCCCTGTCCGCGCGCCGCACCGGTGATGATGACAACCCGCCCGTCGAGCTTGCCCACTTCTGCCTCCTGGTCAGTCGTTGAGGTGCGGGACGACGTCGGCGGCGAACGCCGCCATCTGGTCGAGGAGTTCGGCGCGGCCACGGCTGCGGAACCGCACCTGGATCTGGTCCACCCCCATGGCCGGAAACGCGCGCAGCGACTCGGCGAGCCGGTCCGGGGCCCCGGTCAGCGTCCGTCGCCCCACCTCCCAGCCGGGCTCGCCCACGTACAGCGGTTCGGTGATGGCCCCGATCTCCAGCGGCTCCGCACAGTCGGGGTCGTGGTCGGCGGCCTTCTCGCGCAGCGCGCGCAGCCGGGCGATCTGGCGCGGCAGCAGCTCCCGGGGATCACCCTGCGGCAGCCAGCCGTCGCCTCGGACCGCGGCCCGGCGCACCGCGGCGGGCGAGGAGCCGCCCACCCACACCGGGGGACGTGGCGTCTGGACCGGGCGCGGGGCCACCGCCAGCTCGCTGAAGGTGAACCACTCACCCTGGAACGACGGGAACTCCTCCGGCCCCAGCAGGGCCCTGAGCGCGTCGATCGACTCGTCCAGCAGCGGCCCGCGGGCGGCGAAGTCCACCCCGAGCGCGTCGAACTCCTCGCGCACATGGCCGGCCCCGACCCCGAGGATCAGCCGACCGCCGGAGAGGTGGTCCAGGGTCGCGTACTGCTTGGCGTTGAGCAGCGGATGGCGCAGCGCGGCCACCGCGACATGGCTGAGCAGCCGGACCCGCTCGGTGGCCGCGGCGAGAGCGCCGAGGGTGGCCACCGGGTCGTACCAGACCGTGCCCATCGCACCGGCCAGCCGCCGCGGGATGGCGACATGGTCGCAGACGGCGAGATAGGCGAAGCCGAGCCGGTCGGCGGCGCGGGCGAGGGCCAGCAGATCGGCCGGGCCCGCCGCCGCCTCCCAGGACTCGGCGTAGAGGGTGCTCTGCGACTGGATCGGCAGCTGCATTCCGTAACTGAGCCGCCCCGAGGGCAGGACGCGCATGGCGTGCCTCCTTGTCGGTGGACCGCCATCGTCGTATCTGACGGCCCATCAGACAAGGCCCTTGCCAAGGCCCCGCCCGCACCGGAACAGCGGACGGGGCGGTACCGGAGCACGCCGCCCCCGGGGTGTTTCAGCCCCGCGGGCGCACCTCGATGCCGATCCATTCGTACTTCCCGTACGCGTACCACTCAGGCCCGCAGAAGAGCGTCACCAGATAGCCGCCCCGCTCCCAGACCATCCCCCGCTCCGCGTCAAGCATCTCCGCCGGCTCCAGCCCCGACGGCTCGCCCAGCCGCCCACACAGCAGGGCCTCCACCCGCCGGTACTCGGTCTCCCAGTCGTCCTCCACGGCGTCCGGCAGCCAGGTGCCGCCGCCCATGGAGTCCAGGTCCCAGTAGTCCTCCGGCGGTATCGGCACGTCGTCGTGGTCGACGACCCCGAACGCGCTGTAGGCGACGGGCAGCATCACCGAACAGTCCTTACGGCACTCCGGGTGGTCGCACACCACGGTGGGCGCGGCGTCCCGCTCATCGCAGCCGGGGTACTCGCCGAGCGCGAGGTGCCAGCCGCCCTTGTCGAACTCCCCGGCCAGCGGCCACATATCCACCCAGTGGACGACGGGCACGCCGTCCTCGCCCTCCAGATGCCAGCCGTTGCGCACGAACAGGTCGTCATGGGCCTGGCGGCTCCACGGCAGCTCCGCGAACTCCAGGATCCGGTCGAGCCACGCGTCGTCGAGGGGCAGCACCATCATCGCCATACCCGGGACGCTACCGGCCGCCACCGACAACGCCCCGGGCCCGCCTCACCGCTTCACTGCCTCACCGCTTCATCGCCTCAGGCCCCCGGCCCCGGCCACAGCCCGTCGTCCGTCAGCCCCAGCAGCTCGATGGCGTTGCCGCGGACGATCCGCTCGACGACATCCGGCGCCAGATGGCCCATCTGCGCCTCGCCGACCTCCCTGGACTTGGGCCAGGTGGAGTCGGAGTGCGGATAGTCCGTCTCGTACAGGACGTTGCCCACCCCGATCGCGTCCAGGTTCCGTAGCCCGAAGGCGTCGTCGAAGAAGCATCCGTACACATGCTCCGCGAACAGCTCCGACGGCGGCCGCAGCACCTTGTCGGCCACACCGCCCCAGCCGCGGTTCTCCTCCCAGACCACATCGGCGCGCTCCAGGATGTAGGGGATCCAGCCGATCTGCCCCTCGGCGTACATGATCTTGAGGTTCGGGAAGCGCTCGAACTTCCCGCTCATCAGCCAGTCGACCATCGAGAAGCAGCAGTTGGCGAAGGTGATGGTGGAGCCGACCGCCGGGGGCGCGTCCGCCGAGGTCGAAGGCATCCGCGAGGACGAGCCGATGTGCATGGCGACGACCGTGCCGGTCTCGTCGCAGGCCGCGAAGAACGGATCCCAGTCGTCGGTGTGGACGGAGGGCAGCCCCAGGTTCGGGGGTATCTCCGAGAAGCAGACGGCCCGCACCCCGCGCGCCGCGTTCCGCCGCACCTCGGCGGCGGCCAGCTCGGCGTCCCACAGCGGGATGATGATGAGCGGGATCAGCCGCCCCCGCGCCTCGGGGCCGCACCACTCCTCCACCATCCAGTCGTTGTACGCCCGCACCCCCAGCAGCCCCAGCTCACGGTCGCGGGCCTCGGTGAAGGTCTGCCCGCAGAACCGGGGGAAGGTCGGGAAGCAGAGCGCGGACTGCACATGGTTCACATCCATGTCCGCGAGCCGCTCGGGCACCGAGTAGGAGCCCGGCCGCATCTGCTCGTAGGTGATGGCCTCCAGCCGGACTTCCTCCCGGGCGTATCCGACCGCGGTGTCCAGCCGGGTCAGCGGCCGATGCAGCTCCTCGTACACCCACCAGTCCGCGAGCGGCCCGTCGTCGCCGGGCGCGCCCATCGTCGGCGCGAACCTGCCACCGACGAAGGTCATTTCCTTCAGCGGCGCGCGGACGATCCGCGGGGCGGTGTCGCGGTACTTCGACGGGAGGCGGTCCCGCCAGACGTGAGGGGGTTCAACCGTGTGATCGTCCACCGAGATGATCTTCGGGAAGCTCTCCATGGGTGTCACGGTAGCGCTGATCTGACGATGCGTCAGCTAGCTGAAATCGCCGACCCCGCGGTTCGTGCTGACGTACGGCCGCGATGGCGGCAGACTGGCCGTACAGCAAGGAGGCACGTGCGGGGGGGCACCATGGTCGGCAACAAGCGGCCGGAGGGGCAGGGAACGTCGGCGACGTCCGGCCCGAAGCGGTCCTGGCGGGGCGAGGAGTTGTCCCTGGCCCTCGATGAAGGCCGCATCGAACTGGAGTTGGAGCGCGGCCGCCACACCGCTGTCCTTCCGGAGCTCACCAGCCTGGCTACCGCCCACCCGCTGCGCGAGAGGCTGCGCGGACTGCTGATGCTGGCGCTGTACCGCGACGGACGGCGGGCCGAGGCACTGGCGGTGTACGACGACCTCCGGCAGCGGCTCGCCCGGGAGCTAGGGGTCGAGCCGGGCAGCACGCTGGACGGGCTCCGGCGGCGTATGGAACTGTCCGACCCGGGACTCACCCAGCCCTCCACGGCGGCCGGGGAAGCACCGACACGGCCCGCCCAGCTACCCGCTACCGTGGCGGACTTCACCGGACGCTCGGACTTCCTGGCCGAGCTCAGCGCCCGTGTCGCCGCCCGGGGGCCCGCCAGCACCGTCCTGACCATCACGGGCATCGGCGGTATCGGCAAGACAGCCCTGGCCGTACACGTCGCCCACGCCGCTCGCCACCGCTTCCCCGATGGCCAGCTCTACGCCGATCTGCGCGGGGCCGGCCCGACTCCCGCCGAACCGGAGGCCGTGCTGGGCGGCTTCCTGCGGGCCATGGGGACGCCCGACTCGGCCGTGCCCGATGGCCTGGAGGAACGGGCGGCGCTCTACCGGTCCGTACTCGACGGCCGCCGTGTCCTGGTCCTTCTGGACAACGCACGCGACGCCGCGCAGATCCGCACGCTCCTGCCCAGCGGGAGCGACTGCGTCACGCTGGTCACCAGTCGAGCCCGGATGACTGGTCTGGCCGGTTCCCATGGGGTGACGCTGGAGGCGATGGGGCCCGAGGAAGCGTACGCCCTCTTCGCGCACATCGTGGGTGAAGAACGGGCGGCGGTGGAGCGCAAGGCGGCCATGGAAGTGGTGGGCGCCTGCGGCTATCTGCCGCTCGCTATCCGCATCGCAGCCTCCAGGCTCGCAGCACGCCGCACCTGGACCGTCTCCGTCCTGGCCCGCAAACTGGCCGATGAGCGAAGGAGACTGGACGAGTTGCGCGCCGGGGATCTGGCGGTGAAGGCCACGTTCGAGCTCAGTTACGGACAGTTGGAGCCACAGCAGGCGCGGGCGTTCCGGCTGCTCGGTCTGGCCGAGGCGCCGGACGTGTCACTGACCTCCGCCGCGGCAGTCATCAACCTGCCCCAGGAGGAGACCGAGCGGATCCTCGCCTCGCTGGAAGACATCTCGCTCCTGGAAGCCACCGCACCGGGCCGGTACCGCTTCCACGACCTGGTCCGGCTCTACGCGCGGGCGTGCACGGAGCGCGAGGTCCAGCCGCCGGGCGAGCAGGACGCCGCGCTCTCCCGGCTGCTGGACTTCTACCTGGCCACCGCGGCGCGGGTGTACGCCTTGGAGCGGCCGGGCGACCGCACGGTCGAGCACTTCGAGCCCACCGGCGCTCCCGGGCTACACTTCCCCTCCTCACGAGCCGGGCTGAGCTGGCTCTTCAACGAGGCCGACGGCCTGATCACCTGCGTGTCGCGATGCACCGGACCAGGCACCCGCCGACGCGCCGCCGACCTGCTGATGGCAGCGCTCGACCTCGCCGAGTCCGGGGCACGCCCGCGCCAGTACGAGAGCGCCGCCCTGGCCGTCAGCGAAGCGGCGCTTGCCGCGGGAGACAGCCACACCGAGGCACGCGCCCGCTCGGCACTGGGACATCTGTACGGCTTCACCGGCCGCTTCGACCAGGCGGCTCAAGAGCTACGGCGTGCTCTGGCACTCGCCGCCGAGGACCCGGTGGTCGCCAGCCGCGCCGCCAACCAGCTCGGCATCGTCGCCACAGGCCAAGGGCGGCACGAGGACGCCGAGCGCTTTCTCGAGAAGGCGCTCGCCGCGTTCCGCGCGGACGGCAATGAGGCGGGCGAGGCGAGCGTCCTGTCCAATCTCTCGCGGCTGCACGTGAATCTGGGCCGCACCCGGTCCGGCGTGGAGCTCGCCGAGCAAGGGCTGGCCATCTACCGGCGGCTCGGTGCACCGCTACGGCTGGCCAACGGGATGTACACACTCGGGATCGCACTCACCCGGGCGCACCGGCTGGACGAAGCGCTCATCCAGCTCACCCGGGCGCTCGGGCTGTTCCGGGACGCCCGTCAGACGCTGTGGGAAGGAATGACCCACTTCCGGCTGGCCGAAATTCATCTGGCAGCCAACCGCCCCGCCATAGCGGCGGCCCACGCCGAGCGGTCGCTGGCCCTGGGTGGGTTCGGCGGTGAGTGGCGCCGCTTCTCCTTCCTCATCGTCCGGGCAAAGGCCCTGGCGGCACTAGGAGAGGTGACACGAGCCCAGGAGAGCTGGCAGGAGGCGCAGGAAATCCGGGAGCGACTGGGCTCCCCGGAACCTGACGAGGTGCGCCAACTACTCTCGCGTACACCCTGGGCACCCCTGCCGGACGGGGATTCGCTACCCGGCCACACCAGCATGCCTTGGTGAGCGGCGCCCTGACCGAAAGGCACCCACCGAACTGACGATCCGTTGGTTTCCGGAGCCCCGTCAAGCGTGTTGGCCCTGTGGAGAGGTTCGGCCCCTACTGACGTAGGGGCCGCTGGCAAGGCAAACTGGCCCCTGCAACTGGGAGGCAGAGGCAGGGGGAGACCATGGCCGGCGAGAAGGAGCAGGCGCAGGACCAGCCCTTGCGCTTCACCGTGCTCGGACCGGTACGCGCATGGCGGGGCGAGCAGCAGATCAGTACGGGATCACCGCAGCAACGAGCGCTGCTCGCCGCTCTGCTGCTGCGGGGCGGGCGCACGGCCACCGCTTCCGAACTCGTGGACGCGCTCTGGGGCGAGGACCCGCCGGACGCGGCCATCGCCGCGCTGCGCACCTACGCCTCCCGGCTGCGCAAGGCGTTCGCACCGCACTCGAACGTCCTGGTGAGCGAGGCGGGCGGCTATGCGGTGCGAGCCGAGGAAGGATCCCTGGACGTCGAGGTTGCCGAGCGACTGGCGACGGAGGCCGAGAAGTCACGGAACTCCGGTGACCGGCTCCGGGCCCGTGAGCTCATGACCCAGGCGCTGGCCCTGTGGGACGGCGAGTCCCTGGCCAACCTGCCCGGCCCGTACGTGGAGGCGCAGCGGGCGCGGCTGGCGGAGTGGCAGTTGGTCCTGATCGAGACCCGGCTCGACTTGGACCTGGAACTCGGCCACCACACCGATGTGGTCTCCGAACTCACGGCCCTGACCGCTGCCCACCCGCTCCGGGAACGGCTGCGCGAGCTGTTGATGCTGGCGCTGTACCGCAGTGGACGGCAGGCCGAGGCACTGGCCGTCTACAACGACACCCGGCGGCTGCTCGCCGAAGACCTGGGCGTGGACCCCTGCCCGGAGCTGTCCGAGCTGCATCAGCGCATCCTCCAGGCGGACGCCGAGCTGGCCGCGCCCCCGGACAGCCGCGCCACCGCGGGCCCGGCCTTCGTGCGCCCCGCCCAGCTGCCCGCGACGGTCGCCGACTTCACCGGGCGAGCGGCGTTTGTCACCGAGCTCAGTGATCAACTCGCTTCCGCTGACGGGCATGTCATGGCCGTGTCAGCAGTTGCGGGCATCGGCGGTGTCGGCAAGACGACGCTGGCCGTGCATGTGGCTCATGCCGCCCGGCACCACTTCCCAGATGGCCAGCTGTACGTGGACCTCCAGGGCGCGGGTCCGGTACCCGCCGAGCCCGAAGCCGTACTGGGGGCGTTCCTGCGAGCCCTTGGCCTCCCGGAGTCCGCGGTCCCCGACGGCGTCGAGGAGCGCTCCGCTCTCTACCGCTCCACTCTCGACGGGCGCCGCGTCCTGACCCTGCTCGACAACGCCCGCGACGCCGCCCAGGTACGACCGCTGTTGCCGGGCACCGAGGGCTGCGCGGCCCTGATCACCAGCCGGACCCGGATGGTGGACCTCGCGAGCGCGCATCTGGTCGACCTCGACGTGATGAGCCCCGACGAGGCTCTGGTGCTCTTCACCCGCATCGTCGGCGAAGACCGGGTGAACTCCGAGCGCGAGGCGGCCATGGACGTGGTAGCCGCATGCGGCTTCCTGCCGCTCGCCATCCGGATCGCCGCCTCCCGGCTGGCCTCCCGCCGCACGTGGACGGTCTCGACGCTGGCGCTCAAACTCGCGAACGAGCGCCGGCGCCTGGACGAACTGCGGGCGGGGGACCTGGCCGTGCGGGCGACGTTCGAACTCGGCTACGGACAGCTCGAGCCCGAACAGGCGGAGGCCTTCCGGCTGCTGGGCCTGGCGGAGGGGCCGGACATCTCACTGGCCGCCGCGGCAGTCGCCCTGGATCTGGACTCCTTCGACGCCGAGGAACTGCTCGAGTCGCTCGTCGACGCTTCGCTGCTGGAGTCCGCCGCACCCGGCCGTTACCGGTACCACGATCTGGTGCGGCTCTACGCGCGTGACTGCGCGGAGCGGCACCAGTCGGCGGCCGACCGCGAGGCGGCGCTGTCGCGGCTGCTGGACTTCTATCTGGCGACCGCGGCTCGTGTGCACGCCATGGAGCGGCCGGGCGACCGGCTGGTGGACCACCTGTCCCCCACCGACCACGCAGGACTTGACTTCCCTCACCAGGACGCGGCTCTGGACTGGCTGTTCTCCGAGGCCGACTGCCTGCTGGCGTGTGCCCAGCAGGCGGCCCACGGGGAGACCCTGCGCCGGGCCGCGGATGTGCTGCTGGCAGCCATCGACCTCGCCGAGTCCGGTGCCAACGCCCCGCGCTACGAGACGCTGGCCCAGGTCATCAGCCAGGCCGCACACGAGGCGGGGGACACTCGGGCCGAGGGCCGTTCACGGGTGTGCCTGGCCAAGGTGCACCAGCTGGCCGGACGACTCGACGAGGCCGACGCCGAGGCCGAGCGCGCCCTGGAACTGGGGACCTCAGCACAGGACTTCGTGATCGTTGGCCGCGCCCGCACCGAGCGCGGCATCCTCGCGCACCTGAGCCGTACCCGCTGGGACGACGCCGAGCGCCACTTCCTCCAGGCCATAGAGGCGTACCGGGCGGTGGACGACCGGCCCGGCGAGGCCAGCGCGCTGTGCAACCTGTCGCGCGCGTACGTGGAGATGGACCGTATCGACAGCGCCATCGAACTGGCCCGGCAGGGCGTCGAGATCTACGAGAGCCAGGGGCGCACCCTGCGCGTGGCCAACGGCAAGTACGCACTGGGGATCGCACTGACCGGGGCCGGACTCCTCGCTCCGGCGCTGGAGCAGCTCAACGAGGCCCGGCACCTCTTCCGTGAGCACCGCCAGCCATTGTGGGAGGGGATGGCCCACCAGCGGCTGGCCGAGGCCTACTTGGCCCTGCCCAGCCCCGCCAAGGCCGCTACGCACGCCGAACAGGCCCTGGCCCTGCGAGGGATGGGCGGCGACTGGCGACGGGCTGTGGTGCTGACACTGCTCGGCAGGGCACTGCTGGAACTCGGCCAGAACGGGCGGGCGGAGGCGTGCTGGCGCGAAGCCCTGTCCATCCACAAGCGGTTGGGAACCCCCGAAGCGGAGGATGTCCAGGTGCTACTGACGCCCGCGGCGGCCGCCTGACCTCGTCCGGCGCCCCCGTTCATCAATCGTTTATCGCGGTCCGGGATTCTCTTTAACGGTCGATCCGTCCCCGCGGGGGGCAGACGGGTCGGTTGTGAGGTCACACCGTAGTGTGGGCGGCCCTTGAGCTGCCGTCCGGCGACCCACGGGGGTGTCGCCGGGCGGGCTCGACGGCGCCCTCCGACCAGCATCCGATGGAGTTCACCGTGACGAACACAGACAAGAAGCCCGAGTCCGACGCCTACCGGCCGCTGGAGGCCGACCCGGCTCCCTCCTCCCTCTCCACCATGGGTGAAGGTCATACCCCGGCACCGCCACAGCTGTCGACACAGGGGGAAGGCCATACCCCCGCACCGCCACAGCTGTCGACACTGGGTGAGGGGCACACCCCCGCACCGCCGAAGCTGTCGACACAGGGCGAAGGCCACACTCCGGCGCCGCCGAAGCTGGCCCAGGAGGGCGAGGGTCACACGCCGTCGGCACCTGAGTAGAGCGGGGTCCGTCGCCACCCATGAGGTGACGCGAGGAGCCGATGTCGATGACGCGGAGGGGACGTCATCGGCATCGGCTCCTCTCTATGTCGTGGGCGAGGCGCTTCTTGCCAAGCTTCGCCCATTTCAGGCCAGATGACTGAACCCATCAGTCCATCCATGGTCAATTTGCACTACAAAACTATCCATCACCCCCCGTACCGGAGGAACTGGAATGACTCGTACCGTAAAAGGTCTCGCTACCTTGGCTCTTGCGATAGGCGCCGCAGCCGGAACCGGCCAGTCAGCCACCTTCGCTGTCGCGAATGACAGCCACACCCCCGTGATCGTGGCGGATCCGTCCGTCGGCAGCGCATCCGCAGGCGAGCTGGGCGAGGGCCACGCCCCGGCCCCCCAACCGAACGGCCCCGCCTCGGTCGTCCAGGACAACTACCCGGGCAGCCCCATGCCGGTGTAGGTGGCCCTCCAGGCGAACGACGGCGAGCACTGACCCCGCCGTGTATCAGCTCGCCCGCGGGGCCGAGCCGGACCGGCTCGGCCCCGTGCCATCCATCATTGATCACGCATCGGCACGAGACCTCCACACAGACGCCCTACTCGCCTCGCATACTCAACGCGGGCGCGCCCGCAGCGCGGTCTTGAGCACCTTGCCGCCGGCGTTGCGCGGCAGTTCGGGGAGGAACTCCACCTGCCGCGGCACCTTGTAGTTCGCCATCTCCCGCCGCGACCAGGCGATCAGATCGTCCGCGGTCAGCGTGGACTCGGGGCGGCGGACGGCGTACGCCTTGGCCACTTCCCCCAGCCGCGGGTCGGGGATGCCGATCACGGCCACGTCGGCCACATCCGGGTGGCGGGCGATCAGCCGCTCGATCTCGGCGGGATAGGCGTTGAACCCGCCGACGATGAACATGTCCTTGACCCGGTCGGTGATCCGCAGATTGCCGTCCGCGTCGAGGACGCCGATGTCGCCGGTCCGCAGCCAGCCGTCCGGGGTGATCGCCCGCGCGGTGGCCACCTCGTCCTCGAAGTAGCCCCGCATCACGTGGTAGCCGCGCACCAGGACCTCGCCCGGGGTGCCCGGCGGCAGGGGGGCGCCGCCCGGTCCCACGACCTTGATCTCGGTGTCGGGGATGGCGCGCCCGGAGGATCCCGAGACGACCTCCGGCGGATCGCCGCGGCGGCACATGCTGACCGTGCCGGAGGCCTCCGACAGACCGTAGGCGGTCAGCACGGTGGCGATCCGCAGTTCGCCGCGCAGCCGGTCCACCAGCTCCAGCGGGACGACGGCGGCGCCGGTGACGACCAGGCGCAGCGCGGACAAGTCGTGGGCGGCGCGCGCCGGATGGTCCAGGAGCGACTGGTGGAGGGTGGGCGGTCCGGGCAGCACGCTGATGCGCTCGGCCGCGATGTTGGCGAGCGCGGTCTCCACGTTGAACACCGGCTGCGGCACCATCGTGGCGCCGCGCAGCAGACAGGCGATGATCCCGGCCTTGTAGCCGAAGGTGTGGAAGAACGGATTGACGATGAGGTAGCGGTCGCCCCGCACCAGCCCGGTGATCTCGCTCCAGGTGTCGTAGACCCGCACGGTCTGGGCGTGGGTGATCACCACACCCTTGGGGTCACCGGTGGTACCGGAGGTGAAGGTGATGTCGGAGGGGTCGTCGGGTCGTATCGCGTCGGCCCGGTCCCGTACCGCCGAGTCCGGTACGGCGGCGCCGGCGGCCAGGAATTCCCTCCAGGTGCGGAAGTCTTCCGGGGCGTCGTCGGCGAGGACGACCACGTCCCGCAGCCGCGGCAGCCCCGGCAGCGGGCCGGGACCCGGCCCCTCCCCCGCGGCCCTGCGCAGCGAGGCCACGTACGAGGTGCCCAGGAAGGTGCCGGTGATGAACAGATGGGTGGCGCGGGTCCGGCGCAGTACGTACGTGGTCTCGGCGCCCTTGAAACGGGTGTTGAGCGGGACCAGCACCCCGCCCGCGGTGACCGCGCCCAGCGCCGCCACGATCCAGTCGGTGGTGTTGGGCGCCCACACCGCGATCCGGTCGCCCGGCACCACGCCCGAGGCGAGACAGGCCGCGGCGGCCCGCTCGATCCGCGCGCTCAGGTCCGCGTAGGAGATCCGGGAGCGGCCCTCGACCACGGCCTCGGTCGGGCCGTACCGCTCGGCCGCCGCCCGCACCAGCGCCGGGATGGTGTCCTCCGCCATGTGCCGCCTCCCGCCGGGTTCGCCCGCCCGCCCGCACTACCTGACTGTCCGTCAGATTAGCGGTAGCCTTCCCCGCTGTCAGCACCGGTGGCCGCGGGCACCGGGGACCTCGACCACGGAGGTGGCGATGGCGGCGACCCTGAAAGACGCGACGGCGATAGCCGGAATCGGCCGGACCCCCTTCGCCAAACGGCTCCCCGAATCCGAGAAGGCCCTCGCCTGCCGCGCGATCCTCACCGCGCTGGACGACGCCGGGATCGCGCCGTCCGAGGTGGACGCCTTCGCCTCGTACACCATGGAGGAGACCGACGAGGTCGAGGTCGCCAAGGCCATCGGCGCCGGCGACGTGACCTTCTTCGCCAAGGCCGGGTACGGCGGCGGCGGTTCCTGTGCCACCGTCGCCCATCTCGCCGCCGCCATCGCCACCGGGCAGGCGAGCGTCGGGGTGGCCTGGCGCTCCCGCAAACGCGGCAGCGGCCCGCGCCCCTGGACCAACACCCGCGTCCAGCTGCCCACCCCGGCCCAGTGGACCCGGCCCTACGGACTGCTGCGCCCCGCCGATGAGATCGGGATGCTGGCCCGGCGCTATATGCACGAGTACGGCGCCACCCGCGACCACCTCTTCAATGTGGCCCTGGCCTGCCGCAACCGGGCCAATCAGAACCCGGCCGCGATGATGTACGAACGCCCGCTGACCCGCGAGATGTACATGACCGCGCGCTGGATCAGCGAACCGCTGTGCCTGTTCGACAACTGCCTGGAGACGGACGGCGCGCTGGCCTGTGTAGTGGTCTCCGCCGAGCGGGCGCGCGACTGCCGGCGACGGCCCGTCTACATCCACTCGGCCGCCCAGGGGCTGCCGTCCCAGCACCACGGGATGGTCAACTACTGGAACGACGACCCGCTCTCCGGCCCCTCCTGGACCGCCGCCCGCCACCTGTGGAAAACCGCCGACTTCGGGCCCCAGGACGTGGACGTGGCCCAGATCTACGACGCCTTCACCGCCCTGATCCCGCTGTCGCTCGAGGGCTACGGCTTCTGCGCGCGGGGCGAGGGCGCCGCGTTCACCGAGGGGGGCGCCCTGGAGATCGGCGGCCGGCTGCCGCTCAACACCAGCGGCGGCGGGCTCAGCGAGGCGTACGTCCATGGCTTCAACCTCATCACCGAGGGGGTCAGCCAGCTGCGCGGCACCAGCACCGCACAGGTCTCCGACGCCACCACCTGCCTGGTCACGGCGGGCGAGGGGGTTCCCACATCCGCCCTGCTGCTGAGGAGTTGAGTCGACCGACATGACAACGGAGTTGCTCCAGCCCGTCCCCGACGAGGACGGCGCGCCCTTCTTCAGCTACGCCGCCCGCGGGGAGCTGCGCGTCCAGACCTGCGCCGCCTGCGCCGAACCGCGCTTCCCGCCGCGGCCCTGCTGTCCGTCCTGCCAGTCCTTCGAGCACCTGTGGAAAAGGACCAGCGGCCGTGGCCGGATCTGGTCCTACGTCCTGCCCCATCCGCCGCTGCTGCCCGGCTATGCCGCCCAGGCCCCGTACAACGTGGTCCTGGTGGAGCTGGCCGAGCATCCGCGGATCCGGCTGGTGGGCAATCTCGTCGAGTCCGCCGACGCCCCGCTGAACTCCGTCGCCCCCGACCGGATCCGGATCGGCGCCCCGGTGAAGGCGGTCTTCCACCAGCCCGCGGACGGACCCACCGTGCTGCGCTGGCTGCTGGAGCGGCCATGACGGTGCGTGTCAGGACCGAGGAGGGCGGCGTCGCCGTGGTCACCCTCGACCGGCCCGAGCGGCACAACGCCATCGACCTGGAGACCGCGGACGAACTGATCGCCGTCTGGCGCCGCTTCCGCCGGGACGAGTCGGTCCGGGCCGTGGTCCTCACCGGCGCGGGCGAACGGGCCTTCTGCACCGGGGTCGACCGCTCGGTGGAGGTGCCCCAGCCCCCGTCACCGTACGCCCTCGACGATCCGCTGCGCACGGTCGGGCCGAAGGCGAACGACCTGTGGAAGCCGGTGGTCGCGGCGGTGGGCGGAATGGCCTGCGGCGGGGCGTTCTACCTGCTGGGCGAGGCGGAGTTCATCGTCGCCGACGAGCGGGCGACCTTCTTCGATCCGCACACCACCTATGGGATGGTCAGCGCCTACGAGGCCATCTACATGGCGCAGCGTATGCCGTTCGGCGAGGTCGCGCGGATGGCGCTGATGGGCACCGCGGAGCGGGTCTCGGCCCGGCGGGCGTATGAGACGGGCCTGGTGAGCGAGGTGGTTCCGGCCGGAGAGGCCACGGCGGCCGCCGTACGCGCCGCCTCCGTCATGGCGTCGTACCCGACGGAGGCGGTGCAGGGGACGGTACGGGCGCTGTGGACGGCGAAGGAGGCGGCGCTGACCCAGGCGCTCGCCCAGGCCCCGCAATTGATCGCGCTGGGGAATCTGCCGCCGGAACGCCAGGCCGCGCGGTTCGCGGCCCGTACGCCCGGCTTCCGGCTGCGCTGAACGCAGCTCAGCGGTAGTGCGTCAGCTCTCCGGGCCGCTCGAGGTAGAAACCCCGCGGACTCTCACGCTCGCCGGTCCCCCCGCACAGACACGGCGCTCCCTGCCCGTCCACCAGCCGGGCGCCGTTGACGACGGGCTTGCCGTCGAAATGGCGTCCGGTGAAGCCGAACACATGCGTTCCCCGGGCCAGCCGCATCATGCCCGTCACGACCCGCACCGCCGGAACCGGCAGACCGCCGGACACCAGCGGGACGAAGAAGAACATGTTCATCTTCTCCCGCGCCGCGGGGCCCGTCCACAGGGCTACGGTCACCGCGGCCTCGTCCGGGTCCGGGACACATCCGCGCACGTACCACGGCTTGGCCACCGGCGCGTCCGTGTAGTGCCGGAGTGCGGCGGCGACGCCCCTCTGCGCCCGGGAGAGGCACGCCGGAGAGCAGATCAGCTGGTGGTCCAGGACAGGCACGAGCGCAACCCCCGGAGGCAGGCGGTGAGGATGCCCATTCTTCCCCTGGGCAGGCTCAGCTGGTGGTGTACTTGCTGGCCAGGCTGATCTGGCAGGTGTACTGGGTCCGCTTGGTGATGGTGTAACTGGCGGTCGCGGTGAAGGTCTCGCTCTGGCCGGGCAGGACGGTCACGTCCTCGCTGTCGTAACCGAGCAGTCCCTCGTCCGCGTAGTCGTTCCACTTGACGCTGATCGAGTAGCGGAAACTCCGGCTGGAGTCGGTGTTGGTGACCTTCACGTCGTACTTGAACTGCCCGGTGGACTGGTCGTAGCGGCAGTTGGTGCCGCTGGTCTCGTTCGTGGCGTCCGGGTTGTAGGTGGGCGGCGCCGAGTAGCTGTAGGAGCTGGAGGGCGTCGGGTAGCCCGGGGTGTACGAGGGGGCGCCCGACGGCAGATCGGTGGGCACGCCGCTGGGCAGACCGCTGGGGTCGGATGCCGGGGAGGCACCGCCGCTGCCGCCCGAGCCGAGACCGCCCAATCCGCCGCCGTGGCTCCTGCCCTTCTTTCCGCATCCGGTGAGCGCCATCAGCCCGATGAGGGTGACGGCAAGCAGGCGTGCAGAACGGCGATGCATGAAATTCTCCCCCGTTGAAAGACACAAACGAGCCAACCGCAAGCCAGTTGACAAGTGCACGCCACCCTAGCAACGGCACTTCCTACCCCAAAGTCACATCGGGGTCGGCCCGGATACTCAGTGGCTCGGATTCTCAGTAGTCGGAGACGACCTCACCCGTCACCGCGGTTCCGGACGGCATCGAGGTTCCACGAACGCGGCGGACGGGGGAACGGAGCCCGGTTCCGGGCGCCTCGGACGGGCACGCCTCGGAACGGTCCACCGACCTCCCGTGCTCCCTCGGGAGGTCGCTGAACGCGCATGACGGTAGCAGGAGTTGTCAGGAGCACCGCCGTCGGCCCGGGAGCGACGCCCCCGGGCCGACCGTCCGTCACGGGCGGTTGCCGGACGGGCGCGACTGCCCGGTGCCCTTGACCGCGTCCAGCGCGTAGACGCAGCGGTCCTTGCTGCACGCGTACACCACACCCCCGGCGGCCACCGGGGACCCGGTGATCTCACCGCCCGTGGCCAGCTTCCACCGCAGCTGTCCGCCTGCCGCGTCCACCGTGTAGAGACAGTGGTCGGCCGAGCCGAAGTGGACCCGCCCGTCCGCGACGACCGGAGAGCCGATGACCTCTCCGCCCGCGGCGAAACGCCACTTGGGGGTGCCGGTGACCGCGTCGAGCGTGTACAGCGCGCTGCCGCTGCCCAGATGCACCGAGCCGTCGGCCACCAGCACCGGTTCGATCGACTGGCGCGACTCGGTGGCGATCCGCCAGCGGTCGCGGCCGTTCGCCGCGTCCAAGGCGTAGACCGTGCCGAGGTAGTCGGCGATGTAGATACCGCCGCCGGTCACCGCGGGCCCCGGCGCGTACGCGGGCGCGCACAGGAAGACGGCGGGCGCCTCGAAACGCCACCGCACTTCGCCGCGGGCGATGTCGATCGCCAGCACCCGGGTACCGGCGGTGACATAGACGGCTCCGTCGGGGGCCGACAGCAGCCGCATCGGGACCCCGCCACAGGACGCCGCGTCGCCGATCGGGTACGACCAGCGCTCCGCGCCGGTGCGCGCCTCCAGGGCGCGCAGCCGCCCGTCCGCCCACACATAGACCGTGCCGTCGTGGATGACCGGCCCGGACTCGGGCGTCTCGAAGTCCGTCTGGAGGCCCTGCTTCTCCCACAGCAACTCGCCGTTGGCCGCCTCCCACGCCTGGACGCCACCGCCGCGGGTACCGGTGACGACCGTGCCGCGGTCCACCTTGAGCGAGTAGACCCAGCCGTCGGTCGACAGCCGCCAGCGCTCGGCGCCGTCCTCCGCGTCCAGCGCGTAGAGCGTCGGGCCGTCGGAGGCATGGATCCGCCCGTTGGCCACGGCCATCGCCCAGGCCACGTCGCGGGTCTTGAACTGCCGCCGCCCGGTGGCCACATCCAGGGCGTGCACCTCGAAGGAGGTGACGTAGAGCAGATCGTCGGCGACGGCCGGGGTGCCCCAGACGTCGTTGGACATCCGGAACCGCCAGGGTCGCCAGCGGCCCTGGCCGCCCGCGCCGCCCGGCCCGTCGGCCGCGTCGGCGGACGCGGCGTGGGAGGGCGGCGGCACGGCGCCCGTGGCCGCGGCCTCACCGCCGTTCACCCCGCCGGTGGTCAGTCCGCTGGGCGGGCGCACCCAGCCCGTGGCGGGGCCGGTGTCCTGCCGCGGCTGCGGCTCGCGGGTGTCCGCGGCCCGCATCCCGGGCCCGATCGGCACCTTCGAGCCGGGCAGCTGCACCGGGCCGTCGGCCGCGGCGGGCAGGGGCGCGGACGGTACGACGGAGGGCGGCGCGGACGGTACGGCGGACGGGGGCCCGGCGGGGGCGGCATGCCGCCCAGGTCCGATGGAGCCCAGGGCGCTCGGCGGGCTCGCGGCTTCCGGGGCGCGCAGACCGCCGCGCGGGTCGCCCACGCCCACCGGCTCCCAGCCGCCCGCACCGGCGGGCGACGCCCCGTGGCGGCCGCCGGGGCCGTCCCCGGTGGCGGCTCCGGCGGGCTGCGCGTAGGAGGGCGGCGGTGTGGGCGGGCGCTCCGGCGGCAGCGGGGCCGAGGCACGCCCGGCGCTGCCGCTTCCACCGCCCGGGGAGGCGCCTTGGGAGGCGCCGTGGGAGGAGCCTCGGGAGGAGCGGCCGCCGCCACCGGGCGCGGGGCGCGAGCCGGAGGCGCCGCGCACCTGGTTGCGCCCGCTGCGCTTGCGCTCGATGAGCGCGACGGCACCCCCGGGGAGCCAGGCCGAGGCCGTACCACTGTCGTCGGCGTTGGAGGCGAACAGATGCGGGGCCAGCTGCGACTGGAGGTCGGCCGGGGAGGGGCGGCGGTCGGCCTCCATCTGCATGCACGATTCGATCAGCGGCCGCAGCTCGTCCGGCAGCCCGGTCAGGTCCGGGCCCTCGCGCAGCAGCATGAACACGGTCTCCACCGGGTTCGCGCCGTGGAAGGGCGCATGTCCGGTGGCCGCGAAGGTCAGGGTCGAGCCGAGCGAGAAGATGTCGCTGGCGCCGGTCACACTGCGCGAATCACGCGCCTGCTCGGGCGACATATAGGCGGGGGTGCCGACGGCGACGTTCGTCATCGTCAGCCGGGTGTTCGAGACACCGGAGGCGATTCCGAAGTCGATCACGCGCGGGCCGTCCTCGACGACCAGGACGTTCGACGGCTTCAGATCCCGGTGGACCAGCCCCGCGCCGTGGATGGACTGCAACGCCTCGGCGACCCCGGCCGCCAACCAGCGCACCGCCTGGGCGGGCATGGGTCCGCACTCGTTGACGATCTCCTCGAGGGAGGGCGCGGGGACGTACGCCGTGGCCAGCCAGGGCACCGCCGCCCGTGGATCGGCGTCGACCACCGCGGCCGTGTAGAAGCCGCTGACCGCGCGGGCCGCCTCCACCTCACGGGTGAAGCGGACGCGGAACAGCTGGTCCTCGGCGAGCTCGGTCCGCACCGTCTTGATCGCGACCCGTCGGCCCGATGCCGAGCGGGCCAGATAGACCAGCCCCATGCCGCCCGCGCCGAGCCGACCGAGCACCTCGAAAGGGCCGATCCGCCTCGGATCGTGCTGCGTCAGCTGCTCCACCACTTGCTTGCCACCTCCCCGTGGGGGCTTGAAAAAATACAGCCCCGTGCAGCGTCTCACCGACAAACCGTCCGGCGGCACGCATCCCGCATTCTCTCTGGCGAAGGCGGCGGTTGCGAACCCGGGGGCGAATCGTCGTGTCATCGGGCGATACGGAGCCGGACACCACCCGGCTCGACGGCGCGGCCGTCACCGCGCTCTCAGCCCGGCCCCGCCCTGCTCTCCGCCGCGGAAGGGCCCGTCGCCGAGGTGTCGATGACGGCGAAAACCGCGCCCTGATTGTCCGCAAGGACCGCGAAACGCCCGTACGGCGTATCTTCGGGGTCATTGAGAACTCGCGCGCCCAGCCGGTGGGCCGTGCGCAGCGCTTGGTCGCAGTCCGCCACCACAAAGTACGTGAGGAAATGCGCGGGCAGTTCGGCCGGGTACCGGTCGTCGATCACCACCCGTCCACCGATCGCGTACCGGGGCCCGGCGGGCCCACCGCGCGGTGACCAGAGGACGAGATCGGGGGCGGCGGCGTCCCGGGACCCGGGTGCCGCGGCGGCACCGGACGCGCGCAGGGTGACGGGCTCCATGACGTATCCGAAGACCGCCCGGTAGAAGGCGTCCACCGGACGGGGCTGGCGGGTGTGGACCTCGGTCCAGCCGTACGAGCCCGGGGTGCCGCGCCGGGCGAAGCCGGAGTGGCTGCCCGCCTGCCAGAGCCCGAAGACCGCGCCACCCGGGTCGGCGGCCGTGGCCATGACACAGGAGTCGTCGATCCACACGGGCGGGGCGATCACCCGGCCGCCCGCCTCACGGATCCGGGCGGCGGTCGCGGCGGCATCCCTGGTGGCGAAGTAGATGTTCCAGACGGTCGGCATCCGTCCGTCGGGCTTGGGCACGAGCCCCGCGACATCCTTTCCGCCGAGCAGCGCGCGGGTGTACAGGCCGTAGTCCGTGGCGCGCTCCTCGAAGGTCCAGCCGAACAGCTCGCCGTAGAAGCGCTTGCCCGCCTCGAGGTCGGGAAGCATCGCGTCCGCCCAGCAGGGCACGCCTTCGGCGAATGCGGCCATGTCCCGGATCCTCCCGTGTCCTCCTGTAGGGAGCGTTCTTCCCTATTGCCACGCTAACGGGGGATCGCCCCCCGCGCCCGCTCCGGAATTCTCACCTTTCGGCCAATCCTGCACGGTCGTGCCCGGGTCCCTAGCCGCTCATCCACCATGGTTATCCACAGGCTGTTGATAACATGAATCACTCATGTGGGTGAGTGGACCCGGACGGGGTTCCACGGGCCGACAACGGCCGGAATAAGCCATTCCGACCTGCTTGGGAGGCCCGACAAACCCTCTCATCCCTCGCTAACCCCATTTGCACGCAGCCGAATCGCGCTCTGATCACCCCTCGGTAAGCTGACGGCATGACAGGACAAGTACGCACCGTCGACGGGCGGGTGGCCGGTCGCCGCGGGCAGGCGACGCGGCAGAAGCTGCTCGACTGCCTCAGCGAGATGCTCAGCTCATCCCCGTACCGAGATGTCAAGGTCATCGATGTCGCACGCAAGGCAGGGACCTCGCCTGCGACGTTCTACCAATACTTCCCCGATGTGGAGGGCGCCGTCCTCGAGCTCGCGGAGGAGATGGCGAAGGAGGGCGCGGCGCTGACCGATCTGGTCGCCGGGCGCTCCTGGGCCGGGAAGTCCGGGGCACAGGCCGCGGAGGACCTGGTCGACGGCTTCCTCTCGTTCTGGCGCAAACACGACGCCATCCTGAGGGTGGTCGACCTGGGTGCGGCCGAGGGCGACAAGCGGTTCTACAAGATCCGCATGAAGATCCTCAACGCCGTGACCAACTCCCTCACGGACGCCGTCAAGGACCTCCAGGCGAAGGGCCGGATCGACAAGCACATCAGCGCCGCGGCGGTCGCGGGCTCGCTCGTCGCGATGCTGGCCGCGGTCGCCGCGCACCAGAAGGGCTTCCAGAGCTGGGGTGTGAAGCAGGCGGAGCTCAAGCCGAGCCTGGCCCACATCGTGCACCTGGGCGTCACCGGCCGGAAGCCGGCGAAATAGCCGGGTAGCACCGCGCGCGCCGGTCCGGCCGACCGGCGGGCCAGCACGTCCTGTCACGCCGCGGCGGACCACTCGACCCGAGTGGTCCGCCGCGGCCGTTCTCCGGGACGGGGCGGCTGCCGCGGGGAACGGAGGGGCATCCGGGGCAGAAGGAAGGTTTTTTTCCCAGGTTTTTCCGCTCAGTCGCGCGGGTCCGATTCCAGCCGGAAGAGGCGGATCCGACGCTCCACCCGTGCCTGATAGCTCGCGTACGGCGGCCAGAAGGCCAGCACCGCCGCCCACACCGACTCCCGTTCCGGGCCCTCCAGCAGCCGTGCCCGTACCGCGATGTCCCGGCCCTGCCAGCTGATCTCCGCGTCCGGGTGCCGCAGCAGATTCGCGGTCCACGCCGGATGCCCCGGGCGGCCGAAGTTGCTGCCGACCAGAATCCAGCTGCCGTCCTCCTCCGGCATGCACGCCAGCGGTGTACGGCGGGGCTGTCCCGTCCGCGCGCCCCGGGCCGTGAGGATCACCCCGGGCAGCATCAGCGCGCTCGGCAGCACCCGGCCGCGGGTCAGCCGGTGGACGGTGCGGTCGAACGCCGGGATCAGATGCGGTGCGACCTTCGCGAACGCGCGGGTCGACGACACCTTCCGCACCAGCCGCACACCATGACCGGCCATCAGACCGCCACCGCCGTCCGGGAAGCCGCCGTGGGCGACGCGACGCCGAACAGCCCGTCCCGCTCCGCCGCGCACGCCCGCAGCCGGTGGACGGGACCGAAGAGCAGCTCGTCCGAGGCCGCCCGCTTGAAGGCGAGATGGGCCTCGTGCTCCCAAGTGAAGCCGATACCGCCGTGGAGCTGTACGGCCTCGGCCGCCGCCGCGCGCTGTGCCTCCAGCGCCTGGGCGAGCGCCAGGCCGCCCGCGACCGCCGCCTCGTGGTCGTCCCGCTGCCGGTCCGGGGCGTCCGTCCGGTCCGGGGCGTCCGTCCGATCGGTCGCCCAGGCCGCGTAGTACGCCGCCGAACGGGCCGCCTGGACCCGGACGTAGACCTCCGCCAGCCGGTGCTTGACCGCCTGGAAGGAGCCGATCGGACGGCCGAACTGCTCCCGCTCCCGTACGTACCCGACCGTGCGCGTCAGCGCCGCGTCGGCCACCCCCACGGCCTCGGCGGCGAGTTGGGCGGCGGCGGTCGCGCCCAGCCGGACCAGCCCGTCCACCGCCCGCTCCGCGTCCCCGTCCGCGGTCGGACCCGCGCCCCGGCCGGGGTCGCCGCCCAGCGGCTGCGCCGCCACGTCCCGCAGCTCGATACGGGCCTGCGGCCGCGTCTCGTCGAGCGCGGTCAGCCGGGTGCGGGTGAGCCCGGCCGCCTCGCCCCGGACCAGGAACAGCAGGGTCCGGCCGCGCGTATAGCCCCCGGTGTGGGCCGCGACCAGCAGCAGCCCCGCGCTGTGACCGTCGAGCACCTGCGCCACCTGTCCGTACAGCCGCCACCCCGCCTCGCCGTCATGGCGCGCCTGCACCCCGCCCGCGCGCCCGCCGCCCGCCCAGCCGTTCCGCGTTCCCCCGGCGGCCTCCGGGCGCGTTCCGGTCAGCCCGAGCGCCTCCGGCAGCGCATCGCCCGGCACCGCGAGCGCCGCCGTCAGCTCCCCGCTCACGATCCGCGGCAGCAGTTCGGCGCACTGGGCGCCGGTGCCGAGCCGGGCGAGGAGCGGCGCGGTGAGCACGGCGGTGGCCAGCAGGGGCGAGGGAAGCAGCGCCCGTCCGGCCTCTTCGCAGGCCAGAGCCAGTTCGACGGGGCCGCAGCCGACACCGCCGTACGTCTCGGGCAGGGCCAGCCCGGGGAGGCCCGGACTCCGGGCGAGCAGCCGCCACAGCGAACCGTCATGGCCGGGCGCGGTGCGGACCGCCGCCTTGACCGCGTTCGCGTCGCACCGCTCCCGCAGCAGTTCGCGCAGCGTACGGCGGATCTGGTCCTGTTCCTCGGTGAACGCGGCGTCCATCGGTGAGCCCTCCGTCTCCGACCGGCCGTTTCTGACGGGCCGTCATACTAGAGAGGCAATCCGCACTTTCCCACCCCTTCCGCCCACCGCGCTTTGTAGGATGGGCGCCGCCCCACCACGTTCCTCCCTTCAGCTCCGCCGGAGTTCGCAACCGGCGGTGGCCCTGTCCTCCGGGGCCTGTCGGAGGAGCGAGGAGGGGAGATGGACGATCGGGACACGCAGGAGACGGACGGCCGGTGGACCAGCCCTGACAAGTGGCAGGTCGCGATCGGGCTGTTGAGCCTTCTGGTGGCGATCGCCGCGTGCGCGGCACAGTTCCTGGAGTAGCCGCCGCACTTGAGGTCCGGACGGGGACCACGCTCGACGCCGACGGCGGCGAGGGTGCGACTACGAGGGCGTCCGGGCCCCCACCGCACGGCGCTGCCGCCCGCCCATGCACCGCTGCCGCACCTCATCTCGATGACATGACCCGTACACCCCTGCCCCGGTATAGCAAATCTGATGTACCGTCAGATTCATGCCCGCAGCGAAGCGCACCCGCAAGGTTGCCGTCGTCGGCGTCTCCCTCTCCGACTGCGGCCGTGTCGACACGGCCACCCCCTACGCGCTGCACGCCCAGGCCGCGCGCCGCGCGCTCGCCGACTCCGGGCTCGACCGCTCGGTCGTGGACGGCTTCGCCTCCGCCGGGCTGGGCACGCTTGCGCCGCTGGAGGTCGCCGAGTATCTGGGGCTGCGTCCCACCTGGGCCGACTCCACCGCCGTCGGCGGCTCCACCTGGGAAGTGATGGCCGCCCACGCCGCTGACGCGATCGCCGCCGGCCACGCCCGAGCCGTACTGCTGGTCTACGGCTCGACCGCCCGCGCGGACATCCGGTCCGGCCGCCGCACCGCCAACCTCTCCTTCGGGGCGCGTGGCCCCCTCCAGTTCGAGGTGCCCTACGGCCATACGCTCATCGCCAAGTACGCGATGGCCGCACGTCGCCATATGCATGAGTACGGCACCACACTCGAGCAGCTCGCGGACATCGCCGTTCAGGCGCGTGCCAACGCCGCACACAATCCGGATGCGATGTTTCGCGATCCGATCACCGTCGAGGATGTCCTGAGCGGGCCGATGATCGCCGACCCGTTCACCAAACTGCACTGCTGCATCCGCTCGGACGGCGGCTGCGCGGTGCTGCTGGCGGGCGAGGAGTACGTACCGGACACGGCCGCGCCGCCGGTGTGGGTGCTCGGCTCCGGTACCGCCCTCTCGCACACCACCATGTCCGAGTGGGACGACTTCACGGTCTCCCCCGCGGCGGTCTCGGGGCGCGCGGCGTTCGAGCGGGCGGGGGTGCGCCCGTCGGAGATCGATGTGGCGCAGCTGTACGACGCCTTCACCTATATGACCCTGGTGACCCTTGAGGACCTGGGCTTCTGCGCCAAGGGCGAGGGCGGGGCGTTCGCGGCGAAGGGGCGGCTGACGCTCGGCGGCGAGCTGCCCACCAACACCGACGGTGGGGGCCTCTCGGCCTGCCACCCCGGGATGCGCGGGCTGTTCCTGCTGGTCGAGGCGGTACGGCAGTTGCGCGGCGAGGCGGGCGAACGCCAGGTCCGCAAAGCGGACGGGCAACTGCCCGAGCTGGCCGTGGCATCGGGCACGGGCGGCTGGTTCTGCTCGTCGGGCACGGTGGTGCTCGGCCGCGGCTGACGGCCCGCCGCGCTTGCCCCTGCCGGGTCCGGATGATCGGATGGCCGGAACCGAGGGGCAGGCGAGCGTGCGCGGGGTGCGTGGGCGCGGGAGGCGGAGAACGTCCGATGAGCGGAGCCGAGGAGAACGAGCCCGGGGCACCCGGAGCGCCGGGGACCGGTGCGGTTGGTGGGGCCGGTGCGGCCGGTGGGGCCGGTGGGGCCGGTGCGGCCGGTGGGGCCGGTGAGACCAGTGCGGCCGACACGGTCGGCGACAGCGACGCGGTTGACAGCGACGCGGTTGACAGCGACGCGTCCTTCCAGGAGCTGCTGCGCGGACTGCGGGTGCGCCACGGCGGCGAACTGCCGGTCTTCGACCCGGAAAAGGCTCCGGACGCACCGCTTCCGCTGTTCCGGCGCTGGCTGCGTGAGGCTGCCGGGTCGGACGAACCGGCCCCGCACACCATGATGCTGGCCACCGCCGGGGCCGACGGCCGCCCGTCCCAGCGCATCGTGATGCTGCACGGCGCCGACGCCCACGGCTGGCACTTCGGCACCCATCACACCAGCCGCAAGGGCCGGGAGCTGACCGAGCGCCCGTACGCCTCGCTCGCGTTCCACTGGCCGCGCACCGGACGTCAGGTGCGGATCGGCGGCCGGGTCCACGCGGCCGGGGCCGAGGAGAGCGCGGCGGATCTGCGCGGCCGGTCCCCCGCCGCGCTCGCTGCCGCGCTGGCCGGGGCCGGGCGTCAGAGCGAGGTGCTCGGTTCGTACCAGGAGCTGGTGCGCGCCTTCGAGGCGGCGTACGAGCGGGCCGAACGGGAGCCGGACGCCACCGCCCCGAGCTGGACGCTGTACGTACTGGAGCCGGACGAGATGGAGTTCTACCAGGAGGAGGCGCGGCGGCGGCACGTACGGCTCCGCTACCGGCGCACCCCGGAGAAGCCCGGCGGCTGGCGGCGGGAGCTGCTCTGGCCCTGAGTGCCCTGAGGGCGCTGAAGGCCCTCAAGGCACTCAAGTCCGGGACCGACCTGGTCGGTTACGGCGACCCGTCGACGGCCAGGCGGGCGTGCAGATGGACATCGCGGGGCGCCCCGCCGAGGTCGAGGCGCGCCTGGCGCATCACGCCCTCGGGGACGTAACCGCAGCGGAGACCGACACGGCAGGACACCTCGTTGCCGATGTCGTGCCGGAGTTCCAGACGGTGCAGACCGAGGTCGTGGAAGGCCCAGCCGGTGACCGCCTGGACGGCGCGGGAGGCGATCCGGCGGTCCCGGGCCTCGGGCAGCACCCAGTAGCCGACGCGGGCGCTCCGCGCCCCGTAGTCGATCACGTTGAGGGAAACGTGGCCGCGGATCTCGGCGTCCTCCAGGACCGCGAACGACGCCGTGTCGCCGCGCCGCCAGCCGTCGGCCCGGCCATGGGTCCACGCCCGGGCGTCCTCCTCGTCGTCGATGAGGGCCACCGGGGTGTTCCACCGGCGGAAGTCGGGGTCGGTCAGCCCGCGCAGGGCGGCCCGGCGGTCGCCCGGGGTGTTCTCCCACGGGCGCAGCCGCAATCCAGGGGCCTGGAGCTCCACCGGTTTCAGCACCCGATCATTCAAGCAGCGGCTGGAAGACGGGAACAGGCGGCGCGGCGCCGTCGCGCGGGGCGCGGAAGGCGGCGCGGAGCGGCATCCCGATCCACAGCCCGGTCCCGTGGTGCGGATCGCCCGTGGGGCCGTCGACCAGTTCGGTCATCATCCGCGGCCCTTCGGCGAGATCGACGACGGCGGCGGTGTACGGAACGCGCTCGCCGAACGGCGGGAGGTCATTGCGGTGCACTACGGACCAGGTGTAGAGGGTCGCGTCGCCGCTCGCCTCCTCCCACGCCACGTCCTCGCTCCAGCAGTGCGGACAGAATTCGCGGGGGTAGTGGTGGGCGCGTACGCAGGCGGCACAGCGGCGGATCAGCAACCGGCCCTCGGCGGCGGCGTCCCAGTAGGGGCGGGTGAAGGCATCGGGCTCGGGCAGATCGAAGCGCGGAGCCGGTGGCGGGCCGGTGCCGGTGTGCGCCGCTCCGGCCGCGCCGCGGCCCGGCGCGGCGTTCGGCCCGGTGCTCGGTTCGGCGTTCGACCCGCCGCCCGGCGCGGCGTCCGGCGCGGCGCTGAACCCGGCGCTCACAGGAACAGCCCCCATGCCTCGTCCAGCGACCAGGTCTGCCAGCTCATACCGGCCAGCCCGACCAGCGAGATCAGCATCATCATGCTGTTCTGCCCCTGCTCGGCCCAGTCGTGGATCATGAGCAGGAAGTACAACAGGTTGAGGAGCAGACCGCCGATCAGCGCGACGGGGGTCAGCAGGCCGAGGATCAGCCCGAGACCGAGAGCCAGTTCGGCATAGACCACCACATACGCCATGGCCATGGGCCTCGGTGTGACGACGGCGTCGAAACCGCGCCGGACGAACGCCCAGCGATGCCCGTCCGCCACCCCCTTCGCCCAGGCGATACCGCTGCCGCTCCGGAACCAGCTCTTCTTGTCCTTGTGCCGCCAACTCTCCAGCCACCACAGCCCGAGCCCGATACGCAGCACCGCGAGCCATTCGGGGCCGCTGAGCCAGATCGTCCGCATGGTGTCCCCACCTCCTGCCCGGCTGATCCCCATCTCGATTCTGACGGTACGTCAGTTTCAAGGGTTGGACGAGCTGTACGCAAGGGGTAGGGGTAGCGGTACGTGCCGTGACCTTTCCGCAATCGATTCGGAATCCGTTTGACCGAAACCCGTCAAATACCCGACTACGCTCGCCCGCATGGCAGTCGACAGCTCCTCTCCGAAGTCCTCACCGGTGTATGTGATCGGCGGCGGACCGGGCGGACTCGCCACCGCCGCCACACTGCGCGAACGCGGGATCCACGCCGTGGTCCTGGAGAAGTCCGACGCGGTCGCCGCCTCCTGGCGCAACCACTACGACCGGCTGCGTCTGCACACCACCCGCCGACTGTCCGCGCTCCCCGGGCTCGCGATCCCCCGGTCGTTCGGGCGATGGGTCGCCCGGGACAACGTCGTCCGGTATCTGGAGTGCTACACCGAACACCATCGGCTGGAGGTCGTCACCGGGGTGGAGGTCTCCCGGATCGAGCGAACGACGGACAACACGGAGTGGATGCTGCGGGCCACGGGCGGCCGGGTACTGACCTCGCCGGTGGTCGTGGTCGCGACCGGCTTCAACCACACTCCGCGACTGCCGGACTGGCCGGGCCGCGCCACCTACACCGGCGAACTGCTGCACGCCGCGCACTACCGCGACGCCCGCCCCTACGCGGGTAAGGACGTCCTGGTGGTCGGGGTCGGCAACACGGGCGCGGAGATCGCGGTCGACCTCGTCGAGGGCGGCGCGGAGCGGGTACGGCTCGCGGTCCGCACCCCACCACACATCCTGCGCCGCTCGACGGCGGGCTGGCCCACGCAGCGCACCGGCATCCTGGTGCGGCGGCTGCCGCGGCCGGTGGTGGACCGCGCGGCGCGGGTGATCTGCCGGGTGAGCATGCCGGATCTGACCGAACGCGGACTGCCCCGGCCGGACACCGGGCTCTACACCCGGGTACGACAGGGCGCCATCCCGGTGCAGGACGTGGGGCTCGTCGACGCGGTGCGGAGGGGCACGGTGGAGGTGGTGACGGCGGTCGACTCCTTCGACCAGGACAAGGTAGTGCTGACGGACGGCACCCGGATCGGGCCCCAGGTCGTCATCGCGGCGACCGGCTACCGGCGCGGACTGGAGGAGCTGGTCGGCCACCTGGGCGTACTCGACACCCGCGGCCGCCCCCTCGCCCACGGCAGGCGCACCCTGAAGTCCGCCCCGGGACTGCACTTCACCGGCTACACCAACCCGATCAGCGGCATGCTGCGCGAACTGGCCATCGACGCGCGCAAGATCGCGAAAACCGTAGCCCGCACCACGTCCTGACCGCCCTGTTTTTCCGCTTCTTGACCACCCCCACTCCACCCGCCCCGGCCATCCCCGGCCGTCACGGTGCGTGTTATCCGCGCATCGAGGATTCCTGACACGCCCTCGCTTCAGTAGCCTGAACCAGAAAGTAATTTGACTGGTCGTCAGATCTTTGACTATTGGCCATCGAGCAGGAGTGGCGGACACCGATGCTTGGATCGACTCACGGCACCCTCACCACCAACTCCCGTCACGCCCGCGCCGTCGCCTGCGGACGGGCCCCCGGCCCCACCGTCCATGTCCACACCGGCTCAGCGGGTGCCGGGAGCGCCGAAGAGGCGGAGGACAGGGACGTCAGCGGCCGTCCGTTGCACGCCGACGTCCCCGACCTGGACCGCTTCTTCCGCCCCGAGTCGATGGCGCTCGTCGGCGCCTCCGACACCGAGGGCCGCCCCAACACCGGTATCACCCGGCAGCTCGTGGCCTGGGCCGAGCGGGTCGGCACCCGGCTGCACCCCGTACATCCCTCCCGTCCGTCCGTCTTCGGCATCCCCTGTGTCCCATCCGTGGCCGACCTGCCCGAACCGGTCGACCTCGCCGTGCTCCTCGTCCGCGACCCGCTCCCGCTGATCGAGGAACTGGGCGAGGCCAAGGTGAAGTTCGCCGTCGTCTTCGCCTCCGGCTTCGCCGAGACCGGCCCCGAGGGCGCCGCCGCCCAGGCACGGCTGACCACCGCGGCCCGCCGCGCCGGGCTGCGACTGCTGGGCCCCAACACCAACCTCAACGCCTTCGAGGAGTTCCGCGACGACCTCGAGGGGCCCGCCATCGCCCTGATCACCCAGTCCGGCCACCAGGGCCGCCCCGTCTTCACCCTCCAGGAGCTCGGCATCCGGCTCAGCCACTGGGCCCCGACCGGCAATGAAGCGGATCTGGAAGCGGCCGACTTCATCTCCTATTTCGCCACCCGGCCCGAGGTCGGAGCCATCGCCCTGTACGCGGAGGGGCTGAAGGACGGTCGCGGCTTCCTACTGGCCGCCGACCGGGCCGCCCGCGCCCAGGTGCCCGTCGTGGCCGTGAAGGTGGGCCGCACCGAGACCGGCACCCGCACCGCCGCCTCCCACACCGGCAAACTGACCGGCTCGGACGCGGTGGTGGACGCGGCCATGCGGCAGTTCGGCGTGATCCGGGTGGACGGCCTGGACGAGTTGCAGGACACCGCCGCGCTACTGGCCCGCGCCCGGCCCCCGCGCGCCGAGGGCGTGGTGGTGTATTCGATCTCCGGGGGCACCGGCGCCCACTTCGCCGACCTCGCCACCGCGGCCGGACTCCCCCTGCCCACGCTCTCCGCCGAGAAGCAGACCGAACTGCACCAGTGGATACCCGGCGATCTGAGCGTGGCCAACCCGGTCGACAACGGCGGCCATCCGGTCGGCGACTGGCGCGGCCGGAAGATCATCGACGCGATCCTCGCCGATCCGGCCGTCGGGGTGCTGATCTGCCCGATCACCGGCCCCTTCCCGCCTATGAGCGACCGTCTCGCCCAGGACCTGGTGGCCGCCGCCGAGCAGACCGACAAGCTGGTGTGCGTGGTGTGGGGCTCCCCGGTGGGCACCGAGGACGCCTATCGCACCACCCTGCTCGGCTCCTCCCGGGTGGCGACCTTCCGCACCTTCGCCAACTGCATCACCGCCGTCCGCGCCTATCTGGGCCACCACCGCTTCACCGCCGGCTACCGCTCCCCCTTCGACGACGCCCCGCGCACCCCCTCCCCCGCGGTGCGCAAGGTGCGCGGTCTGCTGCGGCCCGGCCAGCGGCTGAGCGAGCACGCGGCCAAGCAGCTGCTGCGGGCGTACGGCATCCGGGTGCCGCGCGAACAGCTGGTGACCAGCGCCGCCGCGGCCGTCCGCGCCGCCGGGCTGGTCGGCTACCCGGTCGTGATGAAGGCGTCCGCCCCGCAACTCGCCCACAAGACCGAACTCGGGCTGGTCAAGCTGGGGCTGACCTCCGCCAGCCAGGTCCGCGACACCTATCGCGAGCTCACCGACATCGCCCGCTACGAAGGAGTCGAACTCGACGGTGTCCTGGTCTGCCAGATGGTCCAGCGCGGTGTGGAGATGGTCGTCGGTCTCAGCCACGACTCCCTCTTCGGCCCCACGGTGACCGTGGGTGTCGGCGGTGTGCTCGTCGAGGTCCTGAACGACACCGCCGTACGTGTCCCCCCGTTCGGCGAGGACCACGCCCGCACGATGCTCGACGAACTGCGCGGCCGCGGCCTCCTCGACGGCGTCCGCGGCGCTCCCCCCTCCGATGTGGACGCCCTGGTCGAGGTGGTGCTGCGGGTCCAGCGCATGGCCCTGGAACTCGGCGACGACCTCGCCGAACTCGACGTCAACCCCCTGATGGTGCTGGAACGCGGCCAGGGCGCGGTGGCACTCGACGCACTCGCGATCTGCCGCTGAGCCCGCCGCACTCGTCCATCCGCCCGGTCTCCTCCGCCCCGCCGAGCGCGTCCACCCTGCCGAGCACACCGATGTCCGGAGCTCCCCCATGATGTCTCCCTCCCCCGAAGACTCCCTCGACTCCGTTGTACGGCACGCCACTGACAACGGAGTCTCGTGGATCACCCTCAACCGCCCGGCCGCGCTGAACGCCATCACCCCCGACCAGCGGGAAAGGCTGATTTCCCTGCTCGACGACGCCTCCGCCGACCCGGCGGTCCGGGCGGTCGTGCTCACCGCCACCGGCAAGGGGTTCTGCGCGGGCGCCGATCTGCGCGGCCCCTCCGCGAACGGGCGGCCGGACGAGACGGCGAACGGACGGCCGGGCGCGGCCGCGAACGGGCGGCCGGACGAGCGGATCCCCGGCGATGTGGCACGGCTGATCCAGGCGGGCGCGCAGCGGCTGATCGCCGCCGTACTCGACTGCGAGAAGCCGGTCATCGCCGCCGTGAACGGCACGGCGGCCGGGCTCGGCGCTCATCTCGCCCTCGCCTGCGATCTGGTGCTGGCCGCCGAATCGGCAACCTTCATCGAGGTGTTCATCCGCCGCGGACTGGTCCCGGACGGCGGCGGGGCCTATCTGCTGCCCCGGCTGACCGGTCCGCAGCGGGCGAAGGAGCTGATGTTCTTCGGCGACAGGCTGCCTGCCGCCGAGGCCGAACGGCTCGGCCTGGTCAACCGCGTCGTCCCGGACGCCGAACTGGCCGCGACCGCCCGCTCCTGGGCCGAACGCCTGGCCACCGGCCCCACCCGCGCCATCGCCCTCACCAAAGCGCTGGTGAACGCCTCGCTCGAATCGGGCCGGGCCGCCGCGTTCGCCGCCGAGGCGACGGCCCAGGAGATCAACATGACCACGGCGGACGCGGGTGAGGGCATCCGTGCGTTCGCCGAACGCCGCACCCCCGCCTATCGCGGCCGATGAGCGGTCGGCGATCGGGTCCGGTCGGGCACGCGCACGGGGCGGACGGGCGCACCGGGCGGGCCGGGCGGACCGGGTGCGAAAACCGTGGTCATCTCACTTCCTAACTGACGGTCCATCAGATTCAATGGAACGCATGATGGGACATGCCGGTATGGCCGCCACCGCCGTCCGCTATCTGCGCGCGGTCGGCTCACCGACCTCCGCCCCACGCGCGGTGGATCCACTGCCCCCGCCCGAGCTGCGCTGCGTCCGGGCGGGCGAGCGCGTTCCGTTCGGTCCGGCCGAATTCCGCCAGGTGCTGGGGCACTTCGCGAGCGGCATCACCGTGATCACGACCACCGACGAGGACGGCCCGGCGGGCTTCGCCTGCCAGTCGTTCACGTCGCTGTCCCTGGCTCCGCCGCTGATCGCCTTCATGGTCGCGCGTGCGTCCACCACCTGGCCGCGCATCGCCCGCGCCGGCGTCTTCTGCGTCAATGTCCTCGGCGCGGACCAGGGCGAGCTGTGCCGGGGCTTCGCGGTGAGCGCGTCCGTACGGCCGGACAAGTTCGCGGGTGTCGCCCATGAACCGTCCCCGGCCACCGGCTCCCCCCGGCTCACCGGCGTTCCGGCCTGGATCGACTGCACGGTGCACGCCGTGCACACCGGTGGCGACCATCTGGTCGTCGTCGGCCGGGTGGGCGCGCTCGGCACGGACGAGACGGCGGCGCGGACGGGGCCGCTGCTCTTCCACCGGGGCGAGTTCGGCGCCTTCACCCCCGCGTCGTAGCAACGAGCAGACCCGGCACCGGCCTCAGGCGGCGGACGGCACCGGTTCGGTCGCGACCGGCCCGGACCGCCGGATCACCAGCGCCATCAGGGCGGCCACCGCGCACAGTGCCCCCGACCCGTACCAGACGACGTCGTAGGAGCCGAACGTGTCGCGCGCCACGCCGCCCAGGAAGGCCACAAGCCCCGCCCCCACCTGGTGGGAGGCCAGCACCCAGCCGAAGACGATCGCGCTGTCCTCGCCGTAGCGCTCCCGGCACAGCGCCATGGTCGGCGGCACGGTGGCGACCCAGTCGAGTCCGTAGAAGACGATGAAGAAGATCATCGGCGGATGCACCGCGTCGGCCAGCAGGATCGGCAGGAACATCAGCGAGATCCCGCGCAGCGCGTAGTAGACGGCCAGCAGCCGCCGCGCGTCGAAGCGGTCGGTGAACCAGCCGGAGGCCACCGTCCCCAGGATGTCGAAGACCCCGATGACCGCGAGCAGGCTCGCGGCGGCCACCACCGGCATCCCGTGGTCGTGCGCCGCGGGGACGAAGTGCGTCTTGATCAGGCCGTTGGTCGACGCGCCGCAGATCGCGAAGGTCCCGGCGAGCAGCCAGAAGGTGCCGCCGCGGGCCGCGGAGGTGAGCGCGGTGACCGCGCGGCGGCCCGCGCCCCGCCGTGGCGCGGGCCGCGGGAGGGGCGGGCCGTCGGCGCCGTAGGCGGTGAGCCCCACATCCGAGGGGTAGTCGCGCATGAGCAGCCAGACGAACGGCACGATCGCGAGCGCGGAGAGCGCGACGGTCACGGCGGCGGCGCGCCAGTCGTGGTGTTCGACGATCCAGGAGAGCAGCGGCAGGAAGACCAGTTGCCCGGAGGCACCGCCCGCCGTGAGGATGCCGGTCACCAGCCCGCGCCGGGCGACGAACCACCGGTTGGCGATGGTCGCGGCGAACGCGAGCGCCATGGAGCCACTGCCGAGTCCCACCAGCACGCCCCAGCAGAGGATGAACTGCCATGCGGCGGTCATGAAGACCGTCAGCCCGCCGCCCGTGGCGATCACGATCAGCGCGCCGGCGATGACCTTACGGATGCCGAAGCGATCCATCAGGGCGGCCGCGAACGGCGCGGTGAGCCCATAGAGGGCGAGATTGACGGAGACCGCGAATCCGATCGTGCCGCGCGACCAGCCGAACTTCTCATGGAGCGGATCGATCAGCAGACCGGGCAGCGAGGCGAAACCAGCCGCCCCGATGATCGTCACAAACCCGACGGCGGCGACCAGCCATGCCCGGTGCGGGGCGCGATGGGGGAGGCGTACGCGAGGCGCCCGCGGGGCTCTCTCGGGCCGCCGCTCATCCTGTTCTGAGGCTCCGGGAAGTCCGGTTGTCTGTGTCACCGGACCAGGATCGGCACGGTGGCCACGACGAGCGAGTGGCCCGCGGGACAGCATTCGTTAGGATCGGGCCAGGCCCGTGTCCCGCGGTCTGTCTCGCTCTGGAGGTGGCGGATGTCCCGGCCGGAGACTGTCGTAAGGCCCCACCGGGTTGTGGTGCTCGCCCTGCACGGCGTGATCCCTTTCGAACTCGGCATCCCCTACCGGATCTTCGGCAAGGCCCGCTCCCCGGAGGGCCACCCCCTCTACGACGTGGTGACCTGCACCCCCGAGCCCGGGACGGTGCGGACCGACGCCGACTTCCCGATCACCGTGGAGCGTGGCCCGGAAGTCCTGGCCGGGGCCGACACCATCGTGGTGCCCGCCTCGTACGAACTCGGGCCGGTCTTCGAGGAGGGCAGACTGCCCGCGTCGCTCGCCGCGGCGCTCGCCCATGCCCGCCCCGGCACCCGCTGGGTGTCCATCTGCACAGGCGCCTTCGTGCTGGCGGCGGCCGGTCTGCTCGCCGGCCGCCCGGCCACCACCCACTGGCACAGCGCTGACCTCTTCCAGCGGCTCTTCCCGGCCATCACGCTCGACCCGGACGTTCTCTTCGTGGACGACGGCGATGTGCTCACCTCCGCCGGTGTCGCCTCCGGTCTCGATCTGTGTCTGCACATCGTGCGGCGCGACCACGGCGCGGCCGTGGCCAACGACGTCGCCCGGCGCAGTCTGGTGCCACCGCACCGCGACGGCGGCCAGGCGCAGTACATCCGCCGCCCGCTGCCCGAGCCCCAGCAGGCCACCACGACGACGGCGCGCGCCTGGGCCCTGGGACGTCTGGACCGCCCCATCTCGCTGCGCGAGCTGGCCGCCCAGGAGTCGATGAGCGTACGGACCTTAACCCGGCGCTTCCGCGAGGAGACCGGAGTCAGCCCTGGCCAGTGGCTGGCGGCGCAGCGGATCGAACGCGCGCGGCAGCTGCTGGAGGACACCGATCTGTCCGTGGACCGGATCGCGCGGGACGCGGGCTTCGGCACCCCCGCGTCGATGCGCCAGCACCTTCAGGCGGCGCTCGGTGTCTCGCCGACGGTCTACCGGCGCACTTTCCGCAGCGGGGCCGTGGCTTCCACCACCTCGCTGGAGACGGAGGTCAGAAGGTGAGCACGGCCCGTGCCACCCGCCCGTGGTGGGCGTCGTCGGCGGCCTTGGCGAAGTCCTCCACCGGATAGCTGCGGGTGATCAGTTCATCCAGCAGCAGTCTGCCCCGCCGGTAGAGGTCGGCGTACAGGGCGATGTCGCGCTGGGGGCGGGAGGATCCGTAACGGCAGCCCAGGATGGACTTGTCCAGATAGAGCGAGGAGACCTGGAAGGACGCTTCGGCGTCGGCGGGCGGAACGCCGAGCAGCACCGCCTGGCCGTGCCGGTCGAGCAGATCGACGGCCTGCCGGATGAGCTGGGTGGAGCCGACGCATTCGAAGACGTGGTCCGCGCCGGACGGCAGGATCTCCCGGGCGGCCTCGGCGGACGGGACGAAGTGGGTCGCGCCGAAATGCCGGGCCAGGGGCTCCTTGGCCGGGTTGGAGTCGACGGCCACGACGGTGGAGGCCGCGGCGATACGGGCGCCCTGGAGCGCATTGAGCCCGATCCCCCCGGCACCGATCACCACGACGGAGTCACCGCGGTCCACCCGGGCGCGGTTGAGCACGGCGCCGACGCCGGTGAGGACGCCGCAGCCGATGAGGGCGGCCGAGGTGAGCGGAATCTGCTCCGGAATCTTGACCGCCTGAACGGCCTTGACCAGAGTGCGTTCGGCAAAGGCCGAGTTCGAGGCGAAGTTGAACAGCCGCGCACCGCCGGGGCGGGAGAACGGCCGGGACGGCCGGCCGATGGCCGCACGGCACATGGTGGGACGGCCGCGGTCGCAGTCCGGACAGGTCCCGCAGTTGGCGAGGGTGGAGAGCGCGACATGGTCACCGGGGGTCACATGTCCGACGCCGGGGCCGACCGCCTCGACCACACCCGCCCCTTCGTGGCCGAGGACGACCGGGACGGGAAAGGGGATGGTGCCGTCGATGACCGACAGATCGCTGTGGCAGAGCCCGGCGGCGGCGACGCGCACCAGAACCTCGCCGGGGCCGGGGTCCCGTATCTCCAGGTCGTCGACGACCCGTGGCTCCGTGCCGTCGAAGACGACGCCTCGCATCCTCATCACACTCCCCGATCCCTGGCGTTGGTGTTCCGTGGATGTCCCGGGCGCCTCGGGTCTCTCACGGTTCTCACGGCTGGCACGGCTCGCCCGGTTCTCGCTGCTGGCGCTCTCGCTGCTCGTCACGCTCTCACCGCTTGCACCGCTCGCACCGCTCGCACCGCTCGCACCGCTCGCACCGCTCTCATGAGACCCAGACAACCGACTGGAGTTCGCTGTACGCGTGCAGGCCGAACGAGCCGCCGTCGCGGCCTACTCCGCTGTCCTTGAACCCGCCGAACGGGGTCTCGGGGTGGCGCTGGACGGTGTTGATGCCGACGTTTCCGCTGTGCAGGCGGGCGGCGAGGGACCAGGCGCGGCCCGCGTCGGCGCTGAAGACGTAGTCGTAGAGGCCGTACGGGGTCCCGTTCGCGATCCGCACCGCCTCGTCCTCGTCGTCGAACGGCAGGGCCACCACGACCGGGCCGAACACCTCCTCCTGCGCGATGGTCATCGCGGGGTCGGCGTCGGCGACGAGGGCGGGGGCGGCGTAGAAGCCGGGTTTGAGGGCGGGGCGTTCACCGCCCACGACCACACGGGCGCCCTGTTCACGGGCTCCGGCGAGATACGCCTCGACGCGGTCGCGCTGGGCCGCGGAGATCAGCGGGCCGACGATCGTGGAGTTATCCACAGGGTCACCGATCTTGAGTGACCGTGCGTAGTGTGTGAGTGCGGCGATGACCTGCTCGTACAGCGATCGATGGACGAGCACGCGGGTCGGCGCCGTGCAGATCTGCCCGCTGTGAAAGGAGAAGGTCGAACCGACCGCCCCGACCGCCGACGCGATCACTCGCTCGTCGGCGTCCCCCAGGACGATGGCCGCGCCCTTGCCCCCGAGTTCCATCAGGGTGCGCTTCATCGACCGCCCCGCGGATTCGGCGATCTTCCTCCCCACGGTGGTGGATCCGGTGAAGCTGACCATGTCGACGCCGGGGTGGGCGACCAGCGCCTCGCCCACCGCCGCGCGCGAGCCGGTGACGACATTGAAGGCACCGTCCGGGAGCCCGGCCTCCTTCAGCAGCGGGCCGAGTTCAAGACAGCAGAGCGGATCCTGCGGGGCCGGTTTGGCCACGACCGTATTGCCCATGGCCAGGGCCGGGGCGACCTTGCCCGCGAGATTCGCGAGAGGGAAGTTGTAGGAGGTGATACAGGCGACCACACCCAGAGGGCGGCGGACCGCGGCCGCCCCGATGAGCCCGCCGGGCGCCAGCGGGGTGGCGGCCACGGGCAGCGGGGCGAGCGGAAGGGTGTCCGGTTCGACGGCGCCGCGCGCATAGCGGCGGAAGCGGTCGACGGCCGGGGGCACTTGCAGCGCCGAGGTGACGCGCAGCGTCGCGCCGGTCTCCGCCTGGAGAAGGGGCACCAGGTCCGGAGAGCGCTCGGCAAGCAGGGCGGTCACGCGATCGAGTACGGCGGCGCGCTCCCGTGGGGCGGTGCGCGACCAGCCGTCGTACGCGGCGCGGGCGGCCCGGACCGCGGCGTCGACATCCGCCTCGGCCGCCTCGGGGGCATGGCCGACGGTCTCCTCGGTGGCGGGATTGACCACGGGGTAATGCCCCTGGCCGGGCGCCCGCCAGGCGCCACCGATCCAGTGTCCGTACGCACTCTGCCGGTCTGTGGTCATCGGCGTGATTCCTTGGGGAGGTGAAGTACCCGCTCGGCGATGATGTTGCGCTGGATCTCGTCCGAGCCGCCATAGATGGTGTCGGCACGGGAGAAGAGGAAGAGACGCTGGGAAGCGTCGAGTTCATAGGGGTGTTCCGCGGTCCAGCACGTTGGGCCCAGTGCGGCCGCCGCACCCCTGACCTGCACCGCCAGCTCGCCAAGGCGCTGATGCCAGCCGCCCCACAGCAACTTGGCGACGCTGGGCGCGCCCGGATCCTGTGCGGCGCCGAGCGTGCGCAGGGCGTTCCAGCGCATCACCTTCAGCTCGGCCCACTGCTGTACCAACCGGTCGCGCAGCACGGGTTCATGGGCGGCCCCGGTCTCCAGGGCCTGTTCCACGACCCGGCCGAGCTCCTGGGCGAAGCCGATCTGCTGGGCAAGGGTGGAGACCCCGCGCTCCACCGCGAGCAGGCCCATGGCCACCTGCCAGCCGTGGCCCGCGCCGCCGACGAGGTGTTCGGCGCGGGCCACGGCCCCGTCGAAGAACACCTCGTTGAACTCCGCGGTCCCGGTCAGCTGCCGGATCGGCCGCACCTCGATCCGGCCCGGCTGGTCCATCGGCACCAGCAGAAAGGAGAGTCCATGGTGGCGCTGTGAGTTCCGCTCGGTGCGCGCCAGCACAAAGCACCAGTCCGCCTCCCGGGCAAGGGACGTCCAGATCTTCTGCCCGGTGATGCGATAGGTGTCCTCGCCCGGGGCGCGGACGGCGCGGGTCCGCACCCCGGCGAGGTCCGAGCCCGCGTCCGGTTCGCTGTAGCCCTGGCACCACAGCTCCTCGCCGCGCGCGATGGCGGGCAGGAAACGTGCGCGCTGGGCGGTGTCGCCGTAGGCGAGCAGGGTGGGCGCGAGGAGGTTCTCGCCGATGTGCCCGAGCCGGGCGGGCGCCCCGGCGCGGGCGTACTCCTCGGCCCAGACGACCTGCTGGGTCAGGGTGGCGGCCCGGTTTCCGTAGGTACCGTGCGTGCGGTCCCAGCCGAGGCCGATCCAGCCGCCGTCGCCGAGCGCGCGCTCCCACTTCCGGTGTGCTGCCGCCCGGCCGTCCTGCCCAGGCGGCAGGGCGCGCAGGGCCGCGAACGGACCGGCGACATGCTCCTCGAGCCAGGCCCGCGCCTCACCGCGGAACCGCTCGTCCTCCGCCCCGAAAGCGAAGTCCACAACCTCTCCCCTCTCCCATGCGGCCGTACCCGACGGCGGAGTGGTCCCCGGTGGGGTTGGCAGCTGCTGTTCATTGAAGGCACTTGGGTGCGTTTTGGTGTGCGCGGGTGAGTATCGACGACCGTGCGACGAGCCTTCGAAGTGGTGGGAGGGAACGGGAGTTCTTGTGTCGCATGCGTGACCTCTTCGCACTGGTGCTCGTTGGGTGCGGTGACGGGACATATTCGAGTCGCGTAGGGGTGGGGGATGGGCGGGCTGCGGGAGATGGCGGCGCCGTTCGTGGCGCCCGGCCCGGCCGGGGTGGCCATCCGCGCCGGTCTCAAGGGCCTGACCGGTCAGGACGAGATGGTCCTGCGCCTGGTCGGTGGCTGGCTGGGCTCTCTGGCTTCCCGGGACTGGAAGGCCCGCTGCGCGGCTGGGCTGGACCACGACAGTGACCGGTGGGCGCAGCGGAAGCGGGCGTTGACCGGTCAGTCCTCCTCGCGTTGGGCGGGCAGCCTTACCAAGGCCACGCATGATCAGTGGGCGTTGGCCCGGCGTGGTCAGCTCGCGTATATCCAGTCCCTTGAGGCCGGTGTTCGTACGATCGCTCGTCGGCTGTCGCTGCCGGTCGGGGCGAAGGGAGCGCGGGGCTTGCCGGGTGGTTACCGTTCCCGGCAGGAGTGGTTCGCCAAGTCCCGGCGCCTGCATGTGCTCCAAGACCGGCTGAGGGGAGAGCGGGCCGATCGTGCGAGCGGACGCGTGCGTGTGGTGCGCGGTGGCAAGAAGCTGCTGTGCAACCGGCACAACCTCCAAGCAGCCCGGCTGACCGAGACCGAGTGGCGGCTGCGATGGGAGGCTGAGCGCTGGTTCCTCCAGGCCGACGGCGAGTCCGGGAAACGCTACGGGAACGAGACGATCCGGGTCAGCCCCGGCGGTGAGGTGAGCATCAGGCTTCCCGCGCCGCTGGCCCGGCTGGCGAACAGCCCCCACGGCCGGTATGTGCTGGCCTGCCGGGTCGGCTTCCGGCACCGGGGCCAGCAGTGGGCTGACCGTATCGCGGCCAACCGCGCCGTGGCGTACCGCATCCACCTCGATGTGCAGCGTGGCCGCTGGTACCTGACCGCCTCCTGGCAGATCCCACCGGTGAGAACGATGCCGTGGGAGGCGGTCCGGTCCGGCGGGCTGATCGGGGTGGACACCAACGCCGACCACCTGGCCGCCTGGCGCCTGGACGCCCACGGCAACCCGGTCGGCGAGCCCCGCAGGTTCGATTACGACCTGTCCGGCAGCGCAGCGCACCGGGACGCGCAGGTACGGCATGCGATCATCCGCCTCCTGCACTGGACCGAACGCCACGGTGCGGCCATCGCGATCGAGGACCTGGACTTCCAAGCGGACACCACCCGGGAGAAGCACGGGCGCAGGAAGCGGTTCCGCAAGCTGATCTCCGGCATGCCCACCTCCAAGCTGCGGGCACGACTGGTATCGATGGCCGCCGAACTCGGCATCACCATCGTTGCCGTCGATCCCGCCTACACCAGCCGCTGGGGCGCCCAGCACTGGCAAAAGCCCCTCACCAGCAAGAAGAGAAAGACCACTCGCCATCACGCGGCAGCGGTGGCGATCGGCAGGCGCGCCCTGGGGCACCCGATCCGGCGACGGACGGCACCGCCCCCGCACGACCAGAGCGATCATGCGGGGCATCGGACCGTCCAGGCCACATCGAGTACCCCGAGGCGTGAGGAAACCCGCCCCCGCATTCCCGGACCACGAACACGATCCGTCGACGCCGGATGCGGAGCGAAAGCGGGGGACCAGTGTGCCCACAACCGTTCGCAGCACACGACTGAGCACGAGTTCTGGCATCAGGACTCACTTCCGCTCAGCATCTAGGAACGGTTAGGCATTGGGGCGTTGGTTGCCGGCCGCCGCCCGGGCCATCGCTTCCAGCTGTGCCAGCATCGGCATCGGGTCGGTGCCGACCGTGCCCGGAAGGAAGTCGGCGATCTTCTCCGGGGTCCAGGCGCCGTCCGCGTACCCGGCGCGCAGCTCCCGCGGTTGGGCCCAGACAGCGATCTTGGGGCCCGCGACGGTATAGACCTGCCCGGTGATCCGCTCCGCGCGGGCGCGTTCGCTCAGCAGATAGACCACGAGTGCCGCCACATCCTCCGGTTCGCCGATCTCCTTGAGCTCCATCGGAACGTTGGCGGACATCCGGGTGCGGGCGACCGGGGCCACACAGTTCGCGGTGACCCCGTATTTGTGCAGGCCCAGCGCGGCACTTCGGACCAGCGAGATGATCCCGCCCTTGGCGGAGGCGTAGTTGGCCTGGGCGACGCTTCCCTGGTGATTGCCGCTGGTGAAGCCGATCAGGGTGCCGGAGCGCTGCCCTCGCATCACGGCCGCCGCGGCCCGGAAGACCGTGAAGGTGCCCTTGAGGTGGGTGGCGACCACCGGGTCCCACTCCTCCTCGGTCATATTGAAGAGCATCCGCTCACGCAGGATCCCGGCGACGCAGACGACGCCGTCGAGCCGACCGAACCGTGCGAGGGCGGTGTCCACGATCCGCTGGCCACCGGCCATGGTCGAGACATCGTCGGCGACCGCGACCGCCGCACCGCCCGACCCCGACCCCGTCGCCGCCTTGGCCTCGATCTCCTTGACCACGGCCTCGGCGACCTCGCTGGTCGGCTCGGCTCCCTCGATCGAGACCCCGTAGTCGTTGACGACGACCTTCGCCCCCTCGGCCGCGCAAGCCAGGGCCACGGCTCGTCCGATGCCACGCCCGGCCCCGGTGACGGCGATCACCTTGCCGTCCAAGAAGTTGCCCACGTCGCGTCCCCTCCCGGAGTTTCTGACGGTCCGTTAGATTTTTGAGCAGAGGCGGCCCGAGTACAAGCCCTCGAACGGAAACCACGAAGGAGACGCCATGTCGCTGCCGGCCGAGTTCCACGAGATCGCGAAGCGCGTCAACAACTGGGGCCGATGGGGGCCCGCGGATGAGATCGGGACCCTCAACCTGATCACCGACGAGGTGGTCCGGGAGGCTGCGGCGACGATACGGACCGGTCGCCGCGTCCCCCTCGCGATCCCGCTGCACCAGGACGGCATCCAGACCGGAATGATCCCCGGGCGGGTCAACCCCCTGCACGCCATGGTCGCCGTCAATATGGAGATGTTTGGTCCAGGCACCGTCGCCACCAGCGACGACGCCGTGACCATGGGCCTCCAGGCGGGCACCCACTGGGACGGGCTCGGCCATGTCTCGCACTCCGGCAGGATCTACAACGGCCGCCCCGCCGACTCCATCACCGCCCACGCCCGCGCCGCGTTCAGCGGCATCGAGAAGGCGCGCCATATCGTCTCCCGGGGAGTGCTCCTCGATGTGGCGCGCGCCCGCGGCGCGGACCGGCTGCCCGAGGGACATCCCGTCACCCCTGAAGACCTCGACGCGGCCGAGGAGCTGGCCGGAGTGACGGTGCGCTCCGGCGACATCGCGCTCATCCGGACCGGTCAGATCCAACGCTGTCTGGCGGGTGAGAAGGAGGCGTACGCGTTCCCCTCACCCGGGCTGTCGATCCGCACTCCGGAGTGGTTCCACGCGCGCGATGTGGCCGCGGTCGCCAATGACACGCTCACCTTCGAGATCTTCCCACCGGAGATCGAGGATCTATGGCTGCCCGTACACGCCCTGGACCTTGTCGAGATGGGCATGATGCAGGGCCAGAACTGGAACCTGGAGGAGTTGGCGGCAGCCTGCGCCGACGAGGGTCGCTGGGCGTTTCTGCTGTCGGCCACACCCGAGCCGTTCACCGGCGGCACGGGCTCCCCCGTCGCCCCCGTGGCGATCCTCTGACGGCGCGCAACCGGCACCCCCGCCGCCCCCGCCGCCCCCGGCGGCCAAGCGGCCGGGTAACCAAGCGGCGAGGGGACTAGCGGGTCATCGGGCGGCGGTGCGCACATGCACACCCCGAGCACGGCACCGCGCACCGCCGCCCGGCTCCGGCGCTGAGCCCTGTTCAGCCACCGGGCCGCGACCCGCACTCGCCAAGGAACGACTCTCTGAACTCAGAGCCCACAGAGCCATCAACGCCCTCGACGTCCCCTCACGACGAATCGCTGATCCTAGAGTGATCAACCGACCACGTCACGTCAACACCTGGTCTGGACTTTGCCGAGTTCGCCCTATTTGCGAGGGGGTATGAGCGGTTCCGCGGGCGGCCAGAAAGGGATCTTCGCGCTTCTCGCGGTCGATCTCGCACCAGATGCGCTTGCCCGCGCCTTCCGCCTGCCAGCCCCAGCGGTCGGCAAGTCCGTCAACCAGCTCCAGACCGCGGCCGTTCGTGGCCTCCTCATCGGCACAGCGCTGCCGGGGCGCACGGGTGCTGGTGTCCGCGACCTCGACCCGGACGGTCCCGAAGCCCGGCCCCCTGCCCGCGAACGATCCACCTCCGCCGACCGCACCACCGCCACCGCTTCCGGCGCTACTCCCGACGCCTCCGCCGCTTCCGGCACCACCGCCCGCGGCGGACTGCTCGGGCAAGAGCATCCGCAGCACCGCGGGACAGCCCGTGTGCACCACGGCATTGGTGACAAGCTCGGAAATCAGCAGGATCAACGTATCGGCGAGCGCCTCATCGGCCGCGATCCCGGTACCGGCGAGACGCGAGCGCGCCCACCGGCGGGCCCGGCTCACCTCCGCGGGATCCGGCCTGACCTCCATCTGCATCTGAAGCACCTGCACCGCTCACACCATCCGAACCGGCGGACACATCGCCTCGTACCTCCAAGAGGTCACGGACCGTGACTCACTTGCGAGACAGCATGGTTGACGTACAGTCACCCCAACAAGCGCTTCGGTCATATTCCAGCGCCAAGGAGTATGCGTGGGGCATACTGTGCGACGCACGGTACGCGGACTCGAACATCGAGCCCGAACCACCGCACACCCCGCGCGACCGGGGCGCATCGGCATGCCCGGAGTCGCCCCACGGGCAACACCGGGCTCGTCGCACCCCAAAAGCGCTCGCACCCAACGGAGAGTACCCGAGCTCGGGCCCGACTCCCCCCTGTGACGAGTCACGCCTAGGAAACAACCCGGTATCAACGCTCGGTCACCTCAAAGCTCAGGGCGCTACCCCATAGATTGCGACATCCCAACAATTCAGGCGTATCCCCTGAGCTCGGCTACAAACATGGTGCACCGGTCGACATCAGGCGAGCGGCGAGTTCCTCCTCCGCCGCGGCCGCGGTCTGCCACTGCTCGGCCCTCACCCAGGCCCGCTTGAGGTGCAGATGGACATCAGCCTCCCAGGTGAAGCCCATCCCGCCGTGGACTTGCAGACAATCTCGGGCATTACGAATGGCCGCCTCGTCCGCCAGCAGCGTGGCGGCGGCGATATCACCCGGGTCTTCTGTGATCGCGGCCGCATACACCACACTTCTGGCTGTTTCCGCGCGTACCAACATAGACGCGCAGAGATGCTGAACTGCCTGGAATGCACCGATCGCCCGGCCGAACTGCACACGCTCCCCGGCATGGGCCACCGCCATCTCGACCGTCCGCGCCGCACTGCCGAGCTGCTGCGCGGCGGTCAGCAGCGCGGCCTCCCTCCAGAGCCGGGCGGCGATCCCGCGCCTCCGGGAGGACCGCGCCCCGCTCCACACCCCGCCACCGCGCATCCGGTGCAGCGGTGTTGCCGGGTCCACCGACCGTATGGCCTCGGCCGAGGACATGACCTCGTTCGCCGGACGCACCTCGGCGTCCTCGTCGCCGAGCACCAGGACCGCGTCGGCCGACGTCAGATGCTCAACCAGCACCCCGTCCGCCCCCTGCGTCGCAACTGGCGCACCCGACGCACCTGGTGCAGTTGGTACGTCCAGCCCCGTCACCACGGCCTCCCCCTCGGCCGCACCCGCCGCCGAAAGGCCCGCCGCAAGATGTGTGGTGACCAGCGGGCCCGGCAGCAGCGCTCGGCCCGCCTCCTCGAAGGCCAGTACCGCTTCCGGCAGTCCGAGCCCCACCCCGCCCGCCGCCTCGGGCAGCCGCAAAGCGAAGAATCCCGCCGCCCCCAGCTCCCGCCACAGCGATCGATCAACCGCCGCCTCCCCCTCCGCGTCCACCACAGCCCGCAGCGCCGCGCGCGGAAAGCGCCGTTCCATCAGCGTGCGCATGCCCGTTCGCAGCGCCCGCTGGTCCTCGGTGAGCGAGAAGTCCACGGCCAGGTCACCGCCCCTTCGGCAGGCCGAGGATCCGCTCGGCGACGATGTTCCGCTGGATCTGCGAGGTTCCGGCCGCGATCGTGTACGACAGCGACGCGAGGCGGCCCATGACCCACTCCTCCCCCGCGTCCAGCGCGTCCGGCCCCAGCACCTCGGCGGCGGCGTCGTACAACTCCTGCCGTACCTGCGAGAAGCGCAGTTTGAAGACCGAGCCGCCGACGCCCGGCACCCCGCCGGTGCGCTGCGCCTCGCTCACATTCCACTGGGTGAGCCGCCACAGCGCGGTGCAGTCGGCCGAGAGCCGCCCCAGCCTCCGCCGCAGCACGGGGTCGTCCCAACGGCCGTTGGCCTTCGCCGTCCGGGCCAGCGACTCCAGCACCCGGCGGCAGGCGACAACCTCGCCCACGAAGGCGGTGCCGCGCTCGAAGGAGAGGGTCACCATGGTGACCCGCCAGCCGTCGTTCTCCGCGCCGACCCGGTGGTCGACCGGCACCCGCACCTCGTCCAGGAACACTTCGGCGAACTCCGCGGTCCCGGCGAGGGTACGCAGCGGCCGTACGGTCACCCCCGGCGCGTCCATCGGCAGGGCGAGCCAGGAGATGCCCCGATGCTTCGGGGTGTCCGCGTTTACCGGCGCGGTGCGCACCAAGAGTTCGCACCAGTCGGCGACCTCCGCGTGCGAGGTCCAGATCTTGCTGCCGCTGACGACGTAGGCGTCACCGTCCCGTACCGCCCGGGTGCGCAGCGCCGCCAGATCCGATCCGGCCTCGGGTTCGGAGAAGCCCTGGCACCAGACCTCGTCCCCGCGCAGGATCGGCGGCAGCCAGCGCGCCCGCTGCGCGGCCGTGCCCTCGGCGGCGATGGTGGGGCCCGCGTGCAGCAGCCCCACGAAGTTGGCGCCCACATAGGGCGCACCGGCGCGCTCCGTCTCCTCCAGGAAGATCAGGTGCTGGGTGGGAGTGGCGCCCTGGCCTCCGGCGTCCTCCGGCCAGTGCAGCCCGGCGTATCCGGCGTCGTACAGCATGCGCTGCCAGCCGCAGTCGTAGGCGCGGCGGGCGGGCCAGTCGGCCGGGTCCGGGCGGGGCGGCAGCGTGGGCAGCGCCGCGGCGAGCCAGGCGCGCAGCCGGTGCCGGAAGTCCTCCTCGTCCTCCGTGCAGGAGAGATCCATCGGTCACCGTCCGCCCTTCATTTCTGATGGAGCGTCAGATCAATGTGGCACCGGAAGGCTAACCCGCACCCCCTGGACCGACAAGGCCCGGGGCCTTACGCTTCCGGGCACGATCTGACTGACCGTCAGTTTTCGCGAGCGCGTGCCACGGGAGGCCGGGATGACCGACACCGCGCATGACCTCGGACGATCGGCGACGTTGTGGGAGCTGCTGGAGCGGCGCGCCGCCCTCACCCCCGACGCCCCCGCTCTGATCCAGGCCGCCGACTCCCCCCGCGAAGACCGGCGGCTGACCTTCCGCGCCCTGCGCCACCGCGCGGAGCGGACCGCCGCCGGCCTCCACGAGCTGGGCGTACGTCCCGGCAGCCGGGTCGCCTGGCAGCTGCCCACCCGTATCGAGACGGTCGTCCTGGCGATGGCGCTGGCCCGCCTCGGCGCCGTCCAGTCGCCGCTGATCCCCTCCTACCGCGACCGCGAAGTGGGGTTCGCGCTCCGCGAGTCCGGCGTGCGCTTCTTCGCCGTCCCCGGGCGCTGGCGCGGCTTCGACCACACGGCGCTGGCTCACCGGCTCGCCGCCGAACTGCCCGAACCACCGCTGGTCCTCGAGGCGTACGACACCCTGCCGGAGGCCGACCCGGCGACCGTACGGCTGCCGCCGCCCCCGGCCGACGGAACCGAAGTGCGCTGGATCTACTGGACCTCGGGCACCACCTCCGACCCCAAGGGTGTGCTGCACACCGACCGCAGCCTCATCGCCGCCGGCGCCTGCCTCGGCCATGCGCTGCGGCCCCGCCCGGACGATGTCGGCTCCATGGCCTTCCCGTACGCCCATGTCGCCGGGCCCGACTACACCGTGATGATGCTGCTCTACGGCTTCTCCGCGATCCTGCTGGAGCATTTCGCGCTGCCCGGCTCGCTCGCCGCGTACCGGCGGCACGGGGTGACCACCGCGGGCGGCAGTACCGCCTTCTACTCGATGTTCCTGGCCGAACAGCGCAAGGACCCGGCACAGCCGCTCATCCCCACCCTGCGGCTCCTCTCGGGCGGTGGCGCCCCCAAACCGCCCGAGCTGTACTACGAGGTCACCCGGGAGCTGGGCTGTGTGCTCACCCACGGCTACGGCATGACCGAAGCCCCCATGATCACCATGGGTTCACCGGACGACCCCGACGAACTGCTCGCCACGACCGAGGGACGCCCCCCGGCCGACATGGAGATCCGGGTGGTGGACGGGGAGATACGGCTGCGCGGCGAAGCCGTCTGCGCCGGATATCTGGACAAGGCCCAGACCCGGGAGGCGTTCGACGAGGACGGCTTCTTCCGCACCGGTGACCTCGGTCGGCTCACCGAAAGCGGCCATCTGATCCTCACCGGGCGGGCCAAGGACATCATCATCCGCAAGGGCGAGAACATCTCGGCCAAGGAGATCGAGCAACTGCTGTACGAGCACCCGGACGTGGCTGACGCGGCGGTGATCGGACTGCCGGACCCGGTACGCGGCGAAATGGTCTGCGCCGTGGTCGAACAGCCCGCGCGGGCCCGGCCGCTCACCCTCGACGGTGTGACCGCGCATCTGCGGAACGCGGGACTCAGCGTCCACAAGCTCCCGGAACGGCTGGAGGTGGTGGACGCGCTGCCACGGAACCCGACGCTGGGGAAGGTGCTGAAGTACCGGCTGCGGGAGCGGTTCGGCGACGCGTCGGCCCCGAAGGGTTAGGCCCGGACGGGCCTAGGTCCTGTCCTGTCGACCTTCGTGGATCAGCCCGCGGCGTCTGGTGCCGTGGATCGCAAGGCGGAGGGTCGTCCTCGTACTGGGCGTACTCGGAAGATCCCGACAACGCGGCGAGGCGCGGTGCCAGGCGTCGCGGACCCGCGAAGATCGGCAGGACAGGGCCTAGCCCGTGGTGCTGTACGTCGCCGTCGCCTGCTCGAAGTAGCGGGCGACCGCGCGGCGTTCATCGGACGGGCCGATCACCAGCACCACGTGGTACCGGCCGTCGATCAGCATCGCGAGGTTCCGGGCGTAGACGTCGCGCCCGCTGCTGTCCCGCCAGCTGAACGCGCCCTCCGCCATCGCCGTCCGCCCGACGTCGATCCGCCGCAACCCCGACGAGGAGGCCCAGGAGGAGCCGCGGAAGGCGGAGAGCTCCGACTCCCGGTTCTGCTGGTAGGCCATCGGGTCGTCGCCGAACTCCGACGACTTGTCCCGCCCGGCCACCACCAGCAGTTCGAAGTCCCCGCCGAGGTAGCGGATCTGGCCGCGCTCGTTCTCGCCCCTGCGGGTCCAGTCCTCGTCCACGGCGACCTTGAAGCCCTTGGGATCCTTACGGACCACGAAGCCCTTCGCCACTCCCGCCGGACGGGTGGACTGCCCCTCCGGCGACTCCTCTTCGCCGTCGGAGGAGGTGGTTCCGGAGGCCGGGTCGTGGGGTGCGCTGGGCGCCGCGCTCTGCGCACCGGCCGAACCCGTACGGTCCTGGCCGCCGTTCTCCTTGTCCCGCGGCATGAACATCATCGCGTACAGCATCGCCGCCACCAGCGCCAGCAGTATCAGCAGCAACAGCACCCGGCCCAGTCTGCGCGGCTCGCGCTCCTCCCCCGCCGCCTCGGCGGACGTCAGCGGCCGCTGCGGCGCCGTCTGGTCGACGCGCGGCGGTCTGGGCGCTCTGCGCTGCCGCGGCTGCTTGGCGCGCTTGTGCCGTCCGTGCGCGGCGGCCGACGGGTCGGGGCGGCCCCGGCCCCTGCGCACCAGCCAGCCGCGGCGGCGCACCACCGGCAGCCGCCGGGGGTCGGACGTCCCGCCCGGCCCGATCGACGGCACGGTGACCGTACGGCTACCCACATCGGGTTCGGGCGCGGACCGGATCAGCGACCGCAGCCAGCCTCGCAGCTCCTCGAAGTCCGGCCGCTCGGTGGGGTCCTGGCGCAGCAGGGACTCGACGACGGGACGCAGCGGACCGCATTCCTCCGCGTACGCGGGCGCCTCCGCGCACACCAGCTGGACCAGCTCCGCGGCGCTGTCCTCGGGGTACGGGGCATGGCCCTGGACGGCGCGGAAGAGCAGCACGCCGAGCGCCCACAGATCGGCGGCGGGGCCGACGGGCGGCGCGAGCCGCCAGTTCTCGTGGACCGGGACCGCCTGCTCGGGCGCCCACCGCTCGGTGACGGCGCCCACGACGACGATCCGTGCCTGCCGGGCCCGTTCGGCGGCCAGCGCGGTACCGGGGCCCCGACCGGTGGCGCCGCCCGAGGTGCTGTCGGCGTCCCAGCCGCCGGGGCTCATGGCAGGCTCCGGTGTTCCGGGCCAGGACGCACCGCCGGTCACGAGGTTCTGGTCCTGGTCGTCGTCGGACGCGGGCTCGATGTCGTGCTCGTCGTACGGGTCCGCGTACGCGTCCCGGGGCTCGCCGCCCGTCCGCGCGGCGGCGCGTGCGCCCGCCGCGTACGCGGCGATGGCGCCGGCGCGCGCGGCACGCTCGGCCGCGCCCTGCGGATCGGCCGTCCCGCCGTCCGGCTCGCCCTCCCGCGCACCCGGCACCCACGGCACGCCCGGCTCCCGGCCCGGCCCACCGGACCCGCCCGGTACGCCCGTTCTGCCGCTCCCACCCGCCGTGTCCGCCTCAGGCGCGGTCCGCGGGCCGGGGAAGCCACCGGCCGCTCCCTGGTCGTGGTAGCGCGGTCCGGCGCTCCGTTCCGTCGCGACGGGAGCGGGAGCCGGATCCGGAGCCGGAGCCGGAGCCGGATCCGGGGCCGGGGTGGGCTCCTCGGCCGGACCGTCGCCCTCGGCCGCCCCGGAGGGGGGCGGCACCGGATCGTAGCCGCACAGTGCTTCCTCGGCCGCCCCGGCCGCCAGCCCCGTCAGCATCGCCCGGCCGTCCTCGCACAACAGGACCGTGCGCGTGGTGATGTTGCGATGCGTCCAGCCGTGGGCGTGCAGGGCGCGCAGGGCGGTCAGGATGTCATTGGCGATCTCGGCGGCGCGGTGCGGGGAGAGCGTGCCCTCGGCGAGGAGTGCGGCGAGCGGACGTCCGGCGACCTGTTCGCTGACGATCCACAAGCTTCCGGACTCGGCGAAGACATGGAAGACCTGTCCCAGCCGCGGATGGTCGGGGTGTTGGGCGGCGGCCGTCGCCGCGACCATGGCACGCCGTACGGCCGGGTCGCCGTCCCCGGTCGTACCGTCCGCCGCGCCTCCGCCCGCCCGTCCCGGGCCGCCGGAGCGGGGCCCGCCCAAGCGCGCCTCGTCGTCGACGACTTCGGCGTCGACGACCTCCGGAAGCGGTATCTGCCGCAGATGGACTTCCTGCCCGCTGTAGGTGTCAAAGGCCCGGGTCTCGACGAACTCGTACTCGTCCGCAGGTGGCAGGGGCAGGCGATAGCGGTCGGCCAGCACCCGACCGGCGTACTCGTCCACGACGCCTCCCCGAGCGCGTGCTCCACACGCTCATCAGCACAGCCTGAAACCGTCAAGTACGGTCATTTTGCCGGTCCATACGGCTGCGCACGGTCCAGGGCCTCTCACGATACGTGCCCGCGCGGCGCTTCGCCGACAGGAGTGCTCAGTCCGAGACGTCGAAGGTCCTGAAGGCGGTCTCCCGGAGGGTCTTGCACTCCTTGTCGTCCCACGTGGACACCTCGCAGGTGACCACGATGGCGAAGCCGTGCGTGCTGTCCACCTTGAAGCCGCGGTTGATCGCCCGGACCCGCTTGCCCCCGGTGTTGTACTCGAACTTCCAGTCCGCGACCGTCGGGTAGCCGTGCCAGTCGATCGCCTTGATGCCCAGCCCCTTGTAGTTGGTCATCCGCCCCGGGGCACTCGCCGCGCTCTTGCGCCAGTCCGCCGCCGCGTCGTCCCGGGGGGAGTCGGTGAAGTCGACCTGGAGACGCGGAAGGGTGGAGTCGCCGTAGTACTTCCGGCCGCCGTCGTAGCCGTCCATCCGGTGGGCGGACCAGCCCTTGGGCATCGCCATGGTGAAGGGGAAGTCGGAGCTCTTGACCATCTCGTACCCGTCGGGGAGCGAACCGCCGTCCTTGCCACCGTCCTTGCCGCCGGTGTCCTCGCCCTTGCCGCCGGTCCCGTCCGAGCCCTTGCCCTTGCCGGAGTCCTCGTCATCCTCGTCCGACCCACCGCCGGACACCTCGGTGCCCGGGGACCTCTTGGTCGACCCCTCGGGCCTCGTTTCGTCGCCCTTCTTGGTCTTCACGTTGCCCGCCGCACCGGCCGAAGCGGCCTTGTCGCCGCCGGACGAGCCCTTGGCGCCGTCGCTGCTGCCACCACCGTTGAGGACGATGACAAGAACAACGGCGAGGATGGCGAGGACCACGGCCACAGCGATGATGATCAGCGTGCGCCTGGGCACCACATCGGTGAGCGAGGCGCGGGGCGGCTGGGGCGGTTCCGGGTTGACCGAGGACCGGGACGACCCGGAAGCGGCCTTCTTCTTCGCGGCGGCCTTCTTGCCGACGGCCTTCTTCACGGCGGCGGACCCGGAATCAGCACCGGAGCCGGAACCCGACCTCGACTCCGATGACTTCGGCCCCGAACCCCCGGCAGCCTTCGAACCGGAACCGGAACCGGACCCGGAACCCGACGAGCCCGCTCCCGAACCCGAACCCGATTTCCGCGCGCTCTCCGACCGCTTCGCCGAAGCGGCGGCCGCGGCCGCGTTGCGCACCGAGCGCAGCGCGCCCCGTCTGCGCTCCGACGCGGACGACTCCTTGGCCTTGGCGGCGGCCTCTTCCTCCGCCGAGGGAGCGGGCGGCAGGCTCATGGTGCGGGTGGCGTCGGCCGGGGGCGGGGAGGCGGAGCCCTCCGGGGCGCTCAGCGCGTCCTCCAGCAGCGCCCGCGCACCGGCGTCGTCGAGCCGCCGCTCGGGGTCCTTGTCGAGCAGGCCGTAGATGACCTCCTCCAGCGGGCCCGCGTTCTTCGGCTGCTCCACCGGCTCGGTCATCACGGCGGTGAGCGTCGCTATGGCCGTGCTCTTGTCGTAGGGCGGTACGCCCTCCACCGCCGCGTACAGCAGACCGCCCAGCGACCACAGGTCGGCGGGCGGGCCCGGCTTGTGGCCGCGGGCGCGCTCGGGCGAGATGTAGGAGGGCGCGCCGACGAGCATGCCAGTGGAGGTGACGGACGGGTCGCCCTCGACCTGGGCGATACCGAAGTCGGTGAGCACCACCCGGCCGTCGTCGGAGATCAGGACGTTGGACGGCTTGACGTCGCGGTGCAGGATGCCCGCCTGATGGGCGGCGCGCAGCACATCGAGGACGGCGAGCCCGACCTCGGCGGCGCGGCGCGGGGTGAGCGGTCCGTCGTCCCGGACCACATCGGCGAGGGAGTGGCCCTCGATCAGCTCCATGACGATCCAGGGCCGGTCGTCCTCGTCGACCACGTCGTAGACGGTGACGGCCCCGTTGCTGCGGATCCGGGCGATCGCCTTCGCCTCGCGCAGCGTACGGGTGATGAGCCGTCTCTTCTCGTCCTCGTCGACGCTGGACGGGAAGCGCAGCTCCTTGACCGCGACCGTACGGCCGAGGGTCTCGTCGCTCGCGCGCCAGACCGTTCCCATGCCGCCCTGACCGAGCATCTCCCCGAGCCGGTACCGCCCGGCGAGGAGGCGCCCAGTCGAACCCTGCGTCTGCTCCGCCTCCGACATGCGACCCCTCTGTAAATCAACCCACCCTGAACCCACCCTGGGAGAGCGACCATTGTCTCTCATCCGCAGACCCGCGGTAGTCCGGGGTCTGCGGCGCGGCGCGCCGCCCTCCGTCACACCTGCGAACATCGGTGTATACGCAGGAAGGAAAGGATCCGTGTCATGCCCATCTCCGCCCTACCATGGCACAGGCGGAGCCGTATGCCGACCGCCCTCGCCCGGCGGGCCGCGCTGACGGTCGCGCTGACGGCGGCGCTGACGGTCGCGCTGTCCGGCTGTGGCCCGGGCGCGAACGGCGGTGCGGGCGGGGAGACACGGGCGAGCGCGGAGGCATCGCGGGACGCCGCGGTGCGTACGGCGGTCCGCGCGCTGGTGGCGGACGGCGCCGCGCCGGGGGCCGCGGTGCTGGTCCGGGACGAGCGCGGTACGCGGTTCACGGCGGCGGGTGTGGCCGATATCCGCACCGGGCGGCGGATCCACCGGAACGACCACTTCCGCGCGGGAAGCCTCACCAAGACCGTGATCGCGGCGACAACGCTGCGGCTGGCCGCCCAGGGGCGGCTGCGTCTCGACGACCGCGTCGAGCGCTATCTGCCGGGGCTGGTGGCCGGTCAGGGGAACGACGGGCGGCGTATCACCCTCCGTCAGCTGCTCACCCACACCAGCGGTCTGTACGACTACACCGCCGACCCGGAGCTGGCCCGGCGGCTGAACGCGGCCGACACCCGTACCCGCACCCCGGCCTCGCTGGTCCGCACCGCCGTCTCCCACCGCCCGTACTTCCGGCCCGGCTCCGGCTGGCGCTACTCCAACACCAACTACGTCCTGCTGGGCATGGTGATCCAGCGGGTCACCGGCCGCCCGTACGCCGACGCGGCGCGGCGGTTGGTGCTGCGGCCGCTCACCCTGGACGCCACCACCTTCCCGGGCACCCGCACCACGCTTCCGGCACCGCACGGCCGCGCGTACTCCGGCGAGGACGGCGCCCGACGGGACGTCACCGACCTCAACCCCTCGACGGCGGGGGCCGCGGGCGAGATGGTCTCCACCCTCGACGATCTGACCCGGCTGGTCTCCGGCCTCCAGCGCGGCCGGGCAACGGACCGCGCCGGGCTGCGCGCCATACGGGACACCTCGGCGTCCGACGGCCGGTACGGCATGGGGCTGTTCCCGGTGCGGCTGCCCTGCGGGGTGCGGCTCTGGGGCCACAACGGGGAGATCACCGGCTCCTACGCGCTGGCCGTCTCCACACCCGACGGGCGCCGCAGTCTCGCCTACCGCCTCAACAGCGGCGCCCGGCCCTCCCCCGCCGCCGAGTCGGCTCTGCTCAAGGCCGCTTTCTGCACGGGCGGATGAACACGCTCACCGGCTCACAGGGGGATGATGTCCGGCGCGCCCAGCCGGGCTGCGTCCGCCGTCAGATCGTCCGGCTGCCGCTGCGATTCGCGTTCGGCCTCCACCCGCTTCTCGTAGTGCTCGACCTCCTTGTCGATCTGCTCCCGGCCCCAGCCCAGCACCCCGGCCATCAGCTCGGCCGCCTCGCGCGCGCTGCGCGTACCGCGGTCGAAGGTCTCGATGGAGATGCGGGTACGGCGGGTGAGCACATCGTCGAGATGGCGGGCGCCCTCGTGGGACACGGCGTAGACGATCTCGGCGCGCAGATAGTCGTCGGCCCCGGGCAGCGGTTCGCCGAGGGAGGGGTCCTGGGCGATCAGCTCCAGCACCTCGTCGGCCAGCGCGCCGTAGCGGTTCAGCAGATGCTCCACCCGCGCCACATGGAGCCCGGCCCGCTGGGCGATCCGGGCCCGTGCGTTCCACAGGGCCTTGTAGCCCACGGCCCCGACGAGCGGCACCTCTTCGGTGACGCACGGGCCGACCCGGCGGTCGAGGCCGTGCACCGCCTCGTCCACCGCGTCCTTGGCCATCACCCGGTAGGTGGTGTACTTGCCGCCCGCGACCACCACCATCCCCGGTACAGGGTGGGCCACCGTGTGCTCGCGCGAGAGCTTGCTGGTGGCGTCCGACTCCCCGGCCAGCAGCGGGCGCAGCCCGGCGTAGACCCCCTCCACGTCGTCGCGGGTCAGCGGCACCGCCAGCACCTCGTTGACATGCTCCAGCAGATAGTCGATATCGGCGCTGGAGGCGGCCGGATGGGCCTTGTCCAGGTCCCAGTCGGTGTCGGTGGTGCCGACGATCCAGTGGCGGCCCCAGGGGATCACGAACAGCACGCTCTTCTCGGTGCGCAGGATCAGCCCGGTCGTGGAGTGGATCCGGTCGCGGGGCACGACCAGATGGATGCCCTTGGAGGCGCGGACGTGGAACTGGCCGCGCTCCCCGATCAGCGCCTGGGTCTCGTCCGTCCACACCCCGCTGGCGTTCACCACCTGGCGGGCGCGGACCTCGAACTCCCCGCCCTGTTCCAGATCGCGCACCCGGGCGCCGACCACTCGCGCCCCCTCCCGCAGAAAGCCGACCACCCGCGCCCGGTTGGCGGCATACGCCCCGTAGCGGGCGGCCGTGCGCACCAGCGCGGTGACGAAGCGGGCGTCGTCCACCTGGGCGTCGTAGTACTGCAACGCCCCGACCAGGGTGTCCTTACGGAGACAGGGAGCCACCCGCAGCGCCCGGCCCCGGGTCAGATGGCGGTGGACGGGCAGCCCGCGGCCGTGTCCGGAGGAGACCGACATCGCGTCGTAGAGCGCGACCCCCGCCCCCGCGTAGAGCCGCTCCCAGCCCAGGTGCTTGAGGGGATAGAGGAACGGCACCGGCTTCACCAGATGCGGAGCGATCCTCTCCAGCAGCAGTCCGCGCTCCTTCAGGGCCTCTCTGACGAGGGCGAAGTCCAGCATCTCCAGATAGCGCAGCCCCCCGTGGACCAGCTTGCTGGACCGGCTGGAGGTGCCCGAGGCCCAGTCGCGCGCCTCGACCAGGCCGGTTTCCAGACCACGGGTCGCGGCGTCCAGCGCGGTGCCCGCGCCGACCACTCCGCTGCCCACGACCAGCACGTCCAGCTCACGGTCCGCCATCCGGGCCAGCGCCTCGCCACGCTCCGACGGTCCCAGTGCCGGTGTCCTCACCGCTGCCTCCCGTTGTGATCGACATCACGTCGCACGTGCAGAGATTTTCCTGGCTTTCCCCTCGCCGTGCCATGGCGCTGCTCCGCCCACTGCCGCAACACCGGGCCAACACCCCTCGCCAATACTGAATACGAGTCATATTTCCGCTTAGTCTGCCTTTGCGCCATCCGGAATCGCCTCGGGAAGGACGGCTCGCAGTCATGCCCGCAGATCTCGCCGTCATCGGACTCGGCCATCTCGGTCTCCCCCTCGCCCAGGCCGCCACCGCCGCGGCCATCGCCACCGTCGGCTACGACCCCGATCCGCGCGCCATCGGCGATCTGCGGGCCGGCCGGCTGCCCTCCGGGGACGGTGACGGCCGGCTGTCCGCCGCCGAGCTGCGCCGGATGGTCGCCGGTGGCTTCCGGATCACCGCCGACCCCGCCGAGCTGGGCCGCGTCCGTACCGCCGTGATCTGCGCCCCGACCCCGCTGGGCGAGGACCGGAAGCTCGATCTGTCGGCGGTCGCCGAGGCGGCCCGGACGCTCGCGGCGCGGCTGCGGCCGCACACCACTGTCCTGTTGGAATCCACCGTGTACCCCGGCACCACCGAGGAATTCCTGCGTCCGGTTCTGGAGGAGGGGTCCGGACTGCGGGCCGGACGCGACTTCCACCTCGCCTACTCCCCCTGCCGCCTCGACCCCGGCAACCGCGCCTACGGCCTCGCCAACACCCCCAAGGTGATCGGCGGTCTCACCCCCGCCTGCACCGAGGCCGCTGCCGCGTTCTACGGCCGGTTCACCGAGAAGGTGGTGCGCGCCCGCGGCCCGCGCGAGGCCGAGACCGTCAAGGTCCTGGAGACCAACTACCGCCACGTCAATATCGCCCTGGTCAACGAGATGGCGGTGTACTGCCACGACCTGGGCGTGGATCTGTGGGACGTGGTCCGGTGCGCCGAGACCAAGCCCTTCGGCTTCCAGTCCTTCCGCCCCGGCCCCGGCGTCGGCGGCCACGGTGTGCCCGTCGACCATGACCACATGGCCTACCAGCAGCGCGGGCTCGGCATCCCGCTGCGGATGGTCGAGCTGGCGCAGCAGGTCAACGGGCGGATGCCGGGCTATGTCACGCAGCGGTGCACGGCCCTGCTCAACGAGTACGGCAAGTCCGCGCGCGGTGCGCACATCCTGCTGCTGGGCGTCGGCTACAAGCCCGACATCGCCGACGAGGAGGGCTCACCCGCCCGGGAGATCGCGTCCCGGCTGATGGAGCTGGGCGCCGAGATCAGCTACCACGACCCGTACGTGCCGCAGTGGCGGGTGCGGGGACGGCGGGTGGAGCGCACGGACGCGCTGTACGAGGCGGCGGCCGACGCGGACCTGACGGTGCTGCTGCAACACCACCGGGCGTACGACCTGCAAGGGCTCGCGGTGAAGGCCCAATTGCTGCTGGACACCAGGGGGGCGAGCCCGGCGGGAACAGCGCACCGGCTCTGACGGCGGCCCGGCCGCCGGGCGCGGTGGCCGTCCGTCACGCCCGGCGGGTCCGTCACGCCCGGCGGGTGCGTCACGCCCGGCGGGTCCGTCACGCCCGGCGGGTCCGTCACGCCCGGCGGGTCCGTCACGCCCGGCGGGTGCGGCGCAGCCGGACCGCGGCGGCCAGCATGATCAGCAGCACCCCGCCCCCGACGAACGTGATGGCCCCCGAGGGCACCGACCGCACCTGCGCGGTGAATGTCATCGGCTCGCCCCAGGGCTCGCCGTCCGAGGTGGTGTAGAGCCGGGCGGTCAGCCGCACCGGGCCGTTGGCATACGCGCTCACCCTGACCCGTACCGTCCGGCTCACCGCCCGGGACGCCCGCACATCCACCGACCGCTCCACCGTGCTCAGCCGCTCCGGCCGGCTGGAGAGCACCCGCAGTTCGACCCCGGTGAGGTCCTGCTGAAGCCCGTTGTCGACGGTCACCGGGATGGTCGCGGAGCCCCCGGCCACCACCACCGTCGACTTGGGCACCAACCGCACCGACGCCATCGAGGCGCTCAGATAGCGGGCCACACCCCGCTGGTAGGCACCGGCGGCCTCCGCGTCACCGCGCCAAGCGGTCGACAGGGAGCGCGCCATCGCCGCCCGTACGGACGCGGTGGTGGCCCGCGCGTCCGAGAGCACCTTCGCCAGCGCCCGAAGCCGCCGCCGGTCCCGGGCGACCGCCGCGAGCCGGGCAGGCGGCAGCTCGGAGGCGCGCAGTGCCGCCGGATAGCCCTCGAAGCTCCGCAACTCCCCCGGCTCCGGCTCGCGCAGCGCCACCTCGAACCGGGCGGGCGCCAGCCAGCCCGCCTTCTGGCCGTCGGCCAGCGCCCTGAGCAGTACGCCCGCCACCGCGACCGACATCCGGCGCGGCGGCACCACCACCAGATCGCGGCGGACGTACGGCAGTTCCCGTACGGCCGTCAGCGTCTCGGCGAGCAGCCGCTGCCGCAGCCGCAGCCGGGCGGGCGCTCCGGCGGCCGCCCTGCCGTGGGAACCCTGGGAGAGCAGGGCGGCGAGCGTGGTGTCGTAGGTCAGCGCGGTCGTTCCGTCGCCGAGGGACACCGCGCCGTCGTTCGTCGCTCCTCCGGCGACCAGGGCGGCCGACGGCCCGACCGTGGCGCCGGAGGCGAGCACCGTGCCGAGGCCGAGCCGCCGGGTGTACGCGGCGATCGCATCGTCCACCGCGCCGCTTGCGGGCCAGGCCACATCGGCGCGGGAGCGGGTGTCCAGCGCCCGGTCCACCACCGTCCGGCCCACCCGGGACGACGTGCGCAGCAGCCCGGCCAGGGAGGCGTCGCCGCCGCGCGCGAGTGAGGCCAGGTCCGGGTCCGCGTACGGCAGCGCGATGACGTCCTGTCCGTGGACCGCCCTGCGCAGCGCGGCCAGCCAGTCCGCCGCCACATCGCCGCCCTCGCCGTCGGTGGCGTCCTGCGGATCGGCGCCGCCGGGGGTCCTGGCGACCCGGTAGCCCTCGGCCATGGCCTGGGCCTGGGCGACGAGATCGGGGTCGATCACCCAGGTCACCGACTGGTCCTGGCCCAGCTCGACCAGCCGCCGCAGCCGTCCGCCGGGCCCGAAGGCGGCCTTCAGCGCGTCGTCGCGGAAGACCGGGAGCACGCGGTCGCGGGTGCGCTGGGTCAGCGCCTCCATATGCGGGACATCGGTGATCGGCCACAGGACGGTGGTGTCCAGCGGCTCCAGACCGGCGCCGTCGGGATAGGCGCACACATAACCGCGTGTCACCCCGAGGACGGTGCCGCTGCCGTCCCGGCGGGCCACATCCACCGTGAGGGCAAACGCCCCGGGCCCGTCCAGGCCCAGGTCCGGTACGGGCACGGTGAGCCGGAAGCGGTGCGCGGCGCCGGGGGCGAGCGCGGCGACGGCAGCCGTAACGCCCGGCACGGGCGGGCCGTCGTCGCGGCCCAGGGCGGTACGCTCCGCCACGGCGGCGAGCCCGCTGCGGGTGTCGATCGCCCCCTGTGCCCCGATCCGTACGGCGAGGCGGGTGGCGCCGACCCGGCGGCCGGAGGTGTTGGTGACGGTCCCGCTGATCTTCAGCTCCCCGCCCTCCCGCACCACCGAGGGGTTCAGCGACTCCAGTTCGACGGAGGTGGGATACGGCACCCGGCTGACGGACCGTGGCCCGGCGGACCGGCCGGGGGCGGTGCCGGGGCCGTGGGCGGACGGCGCGCGGACGCTCGGGGACGGCGTACGGGGGGCGGCGGGCAGGGCGACGGCGGACGGCAGCAGGGAGGCGATCGCGGCCAGGACGGCGACGGTCACGACGACCGCTCGCCTGTGGGCCCCGCGCTCGACTGCCGTCACCTCGACGCCCGCACCTCCCGTCCGCCCGCGCCGCACCGGACGCGGTGCCACCAGCCCACCACGGCCGCCGCACCGCCGCACGCCCAGACACACCGACCGAGGGGGCGGCGCGGAGACCCCGTACCGTGCCCGCCGGACCGGTGCGGCGGTACTCCGCGCGGGCGCGGGCCGTACGGTCACATTCCGCGCGGGCTCACGGGCACGAGGGCCCCGCGCGGGCCGTCAGACCCGGACGGTGTCGGGGCGGCGGGGGCGGGCCTCCATGGCGGTCCGCAGGGACGCGAAGTCCTCGACACAGCGGCCGGTGCCGATGGCCACACAGTCCAGCGCGTCGTCGGCCACCAGTACCGGGATGTCCAACTCGCGGGCCAGCCGGACATCCAGCCCGCGCAGCAGCGCGCCGCCGCCGGTCAGCACGATGCCGCGGTCCATGATGTCGCCCGCCAGCTCCGGCGGGGTCTCGTCCAGTGTGGAGCGGACCGCGGCCACGATGCTGTCCACCGGTTCACACAGCGCGTGCCGTACCTCGTCCGCGGTCAGTTCGAGCACCTTGGGCAGTCCGGTGGCCTGGTCACGGCCGCGGATGGTGCAGCGGTCCGGCGGCAACAGCGCCTGGGTGTCCTCCGGATCGCCGCTGTCGCCCCGAAGGACGACCTCCACATTCCGCTCCGCCTGCCGGACGGCCGCGGCGACGCGCGGCGTCGACTGCGAACCGCCCGGTGCGGCGGAGCCGATGCTCACCTTGATTTCCTCGGCGGTCCGTTCACCGATCGCGAGTGCGTAGTGCTTCTTCACATAGGCGCTGATCGCGGTGTCCATCGCATCGCCCGCCACCCGCACCGAGCGGGCGGTGACGATGCCACCCAGCGAGACGACCGCGACCTCCGTCGTCCCGCCGCCGACGTCCACCACCATGCAGCCGGTCGGCTCGCTCACCGGCAACCCCGCACCGATCGCGGCGGCGATCGGCTCCTCGACCAAGTGCACTTGGCGCGCACCGGCCTGGGTGGCGGCCTCCATCACCGCGCGCCGCTCGACGCCGGTGATTCCGGATGGCACACAGACGACAACACGGGGACGGGCGAGACGGCGGCTGCCCGTGACCTTCTTGATGAAGTACCGCAGCATCCGCTCCGCGATCTCGAAGTCGGCGATCACGCCATCGCGCAGCGGACGGACGGCGACAATGTTCGTCGGTGTCCGCCCCATGGTCTCCTTCGCCGCCGAACCCACCGACAGCACACTGCCGTCGAGCGTGTTGACGGCCACGACCGACGGCTCGTTGAGCACGATTCCCTTGCCCCGGACGTACACCAGCGTGTTCGCGGTGCCCAGGTCGATGCCCATGTCTCGTCCTGTGAACGACTTGTTCTGCGCCATAAGTTGACATTATTGCTTATGCCGGATTCTGTCCTCACCGCGGGCATCGCGGCCGGACCGCTCGGGCGCTTGCCTTTGGGGGCACAGGGGAAATTCGGCCAGGGCAGCCAGGGGGCCGGTTACCGGGCCCTGTGCGGCGGGCCGTTGACCGGCGCCGCGCTCGGCGCACTGGGCGGCCGCGCTCCGCTTCTCGCGCTGATCGGCGTACCGTTGGCCCTGGTCAGCGTGGGCTTCGCGCAACTGATGGGCGTCGCGGTGCAGATGGGGGACGAGAGTTCCTGGCCCACCCCGGGTACCCTGATCGACCACTTCGGGCTGGCGGCCGACCGCTGGCGCGGGGAGGCCCTGGGCCGTAACGACATCACGTTCTACGCCGGAGCAGGGGCGGTAAGTCACCTCGTGACGACGCGGATCACCGAATAGCACCCAGGATATCCACATATGCCGGGACACCGTGTCTCCGTCCGGTCCCAGCCATGTCACGGACGCCAGACACGACTTGTCCCCTTGTCATGCCCTCCTGTTAGTTTTATGGCGCGAACTATTCGTCCGCGTTCCCAGTCTCACTGCACCGCAGGTCAGGGCTGTCCCCGGAACGCGGATTTCCACCTTCATCCCCGGGGGATCTTCATGAGCCAGAACTGGCAGCAGCCACAGCAGCCTCACCCGCCGCAGCAGCCCCAGCCGCCGGCCGGGTACGGCTACCCGCAGCAGCCGCCGGCACCGCAGTACGGCGCTCCGCAGCCGCAGTTCGGCGGCGGCTTCCCGCCGCCCGTGCCGCAGGGCCGCCAGGGCAACGCGCTCCTCGCCGTCGGCGCCGCTGTTGTCGCCGCACTCGTGGGCGGCTTCCTCTACGCGTTCCTGCTCAGCGCGATGGCGGACACCGACGGCCCGAAGGTGGAGGTGACGCAGTTCGCCTACGCCGGTGTCGCGCTCGGCGGTCTGATCGGCTTTGTCATCGCCAAGCTCGGTGGCCGCAACCCGGGCCTGTGGGTCGCCGGCGCGGTGCTCGCGCTGGCCGCGGTGTTCTTCGGTGAGCTCTTCGGCTACGCCATGATCACCGCCGATCTGCTGGACCAGCACGCCGCCGAACTCCAGTCCGCCGGTATCGAGAAGATGTCCGCGTTCGAGATCTTCTTCGAGCACTTCAACTCGCCGCTGTTCGGCTCCCAGGGTGGCGGCCTGTTCGACGCCTGGAAGGAGGACTCGGACGCGTTGACCTACATCTTCATGGCCCTCGCTCCGATCGCCGCCGTCGGCTCCGCCTTCCGCCTCAGCAACAACAACTGACGCCACACCACGCACGAAGGGGAAGGCCCCGACCGCGATGCGGTCGGGGCCTTCCCCTTCGCCGTGGAGCCTCCGGCGTTTCGCTGTGGAACCTCCGGCGCGGAACGCTCAGCGCTGGTCGTGCTGCGACGGCGCGACCGTGACCTCGACCCGCTGGAACTCCTTGAGCTCCGAGTAACCGGTGGTGGCCATCGCCCGGCGCAGCGCGCCGAAGAAGTTCATCGAACCGTCCGGGGTGTGCGAGGGGCCGAGCAGGATCTCCTCGGTGGTGCCCACCGCGCCCAGGTTCATCCGCTTGCCGCGCGGCACCTCGTCATGGACGGCCTCCATGCCCCAGTGGTGGCCCCGGCCGGGCGCGTCGGTGGCGCGGGCCAGCGGCGAGCCCATCATCACGGCGTCCGCACCGCAGGCGATGGCCTTCGGCAGATCGCCGCTCCAGCCGACACCGCCGTCGGCGATCACATGCACATAGCGGCCACCGGACTCGTCCATGTAGTCCCGGCGGGCGGCGGCGACATCGGCCACCGCGGTGGCCATCGGCACCTGGATGCCCAGCACATTGCGGGTGGTGTGCGCGGCGCCGCCGCCGAAGCCGACCAGCACACCGGCCGCGCCGGTGCGCATTAGATGCAGCGCGGCGGTGTACGTGGCGCAGCCGCCCACGATCACCGGCACATCGAGCTCATAGATGAACTGCTTGAGGTTCAGCGGCTCGGCGGCGCCCGACACATGCTCGGCGGAGACCGTCGTACCGCGGATCACGAAGATATCGACCCCGGCGTCCACCACAGCCTTGGAGAACTGCGCGGTGCGCTGCGGCGACAGGGCGGCGGCGGTCACCACACCCGAGTCGCGCACCTCCTTGAGGCGCTGGCCGATCAGATCCTCCTTGATCGGCTCGTCGTAGATCTCCTGCAAACGCCGGGTGGCGGTGTGCTCGTCCAGCTCGGCGATCTCCGCCAGCAGCGGCTCGGGGTCCTCGTAGCGGGTCCACAGCCCCTCGAGGTTGAGAACGCCGAGTCCGCCCAGCTCACCGATGCGGATCGCGGTCTGCGGGGAGACCACCGAGTCCATCGGCGCGGCCAGGAACGGCAGCTCGAAACGGTAGGCGTCGATCTGCCAGGCGATCGAGACCTCCTTCGGGTCCCGGGTACGACGACTCGGCACAACGGCGATGTCGTCGAACGCATACGCCCTGCGGCCGCGCTTGCCGCGCCCGATCTCGATCTCAGTCACGTGGGTGCCTTTCGCTGCCTGAATCTGCCCTGTCAGTATCCCTGCCCACCGCGCGGACCCCGTGGCCCGGGGTCGCGCGGGCGCACGGGCGTCAGCGGCCGGAGTAGTTGGGCGCCTCGGTGGTCATCTGGATGTCATGCGGGTGGCTCTCCTTGAGACCGGCCGCGGTGATCCGCACAAAGCGGCCCTTGTCCTTCAGCTCCGCCACATCGGCCGAGCCGACATAGCCCATGGACGCCCGCAGACCGCCCACCAGCTGATGGGCGACGGAGGCCAGCGGGCCGCGGTAGGGCACCTGGCCCTCGATGCCCTCGGGGACCAGCTTGTCCTCGGAGAGGACATTGTCCTGGAAGTAGCGGTCCTTGGAGAACGAACGGCCCTGGCCGCGCGACTGCATGGCGCCCAGCGAGCCCATCCCCCGGTAGGACTTGAACTGCTTGCCGTTGATGAAGACCATCTCGCCCGGCGACTCCTCGCACCCGGCCAGCAGGCTGCCCAGCATCACCGTGTCAGCACCGGCCGCGATGGCCTTGGCGATATCACCGGAGAACTGGAGCCCGCCGTCGCCGATCAGCGGCACACCGGCCGCATGGCACGCCTGCGCCGCCTCGTAGATCGCGGTCACCTGGGGCACACCGATGCCCGCGACCACGCGGGTGGTGCAGATGGAGCCCGGACCGACGCCGACCTTGACCCCGTCCACACCGGCGTCGATCAGCGCCTGGGCGCCGTCCCGGGTGGCGACATTGCCGCCCACCACATCGACCGCGACATTGGACTTCACCTTGGCGATCATGTCGAGGATGCCCCGGCTGTGACCATGGGCGCTGTCCACCACCAGGAAATCGGCACCGGCCTCGACCAGCGCCTGGGCCCGGTCGAACGCCTCGTCGCCGACGCCCACGGCCGCGCCCACGACCAGCCGGCCCTCGGCGTCCTTGGCCGCGTTGGGGTACTGCTCGGCCTTGACGAAGTCCTTGACCGTGATCAGGCCCTTGAGCACTCCGGCGTCGTCCACCAGGGGCAGCTTCTCGATCTTGTGGCGGCGCAGCAGCTGCATCGCGTCCTCGCCGGAGATCCCCACCTTGCCGGTGACCAGCGGCATCGGGGTCATCACCTCGCGGACCTGACGGCCGCGGTCCACCTCGAAGGCCATGTCACGGTTGGTGACGATGCCGAGCAGCTTGCCCGCCGGGTCGGTCACCGGGACACCGCTGATACGGAACTTCGCGCACAGCGCGTCCGCCTCGTGGAGCGTGGCGTCCGGGCGGACCGTGATCGGGTCCGTCACCATGCCGGACTCGGAGCGCTTGACCAGGTCGACCTGGTTGGCCTGGTCCTCGATGGACAGATTGCGGTGCAGCACGCCCGCACCGCCCTGCCGGGCCATGGAGATGGCCATCCGGGACTCGGTGACCTTGTCCATCGCGGCGGACAGCAGCGGGATGTTCACCCGGACGTTCCGAGAGACCCTGGACGAGGTGTCGACCGCGTTCGGCAGCACCTCGGAGGCGCCCGGCAGCAGCAGCACGTCGTCGTACGTCAGCCCGAGCATCGCGAACTTCTCAGGCACTCCGTCGACGTTGTCAGTCATGACACCCTTCCAATGGTCTTGCCCCAGCGCGGACTCCCATGCTAACGGCCTTCCCGGGTGCCCCATCGCGCCCTGTGGACAACTGTGCGCACCCGCACAATGCCGCAGCTCAGGCCGGGCCCATGGCTACTGCTCGGCGAGCGCGCGAAGCCGGCTGAGGGCGCGGTGCTGCGCGACCCGTACCGCTCCGGGCGACATCCCGAGCATCTGTCCGGTCTCCTCGGCGGTCAGTCCGACCGCGACCCGGAGCAGCACCAGCTCGCGTTGGTTCTCCGGGAGATTGGCGAGCAGCTTCTTGGCCCACTCCGCGTCGCTGCTGAGCAGCGCCCGCTCCTCGGGCCCCAGGGAGTCGTCCGGCTGCTCCGGCATCTCGTCCGAGGGCACGGCGGTGCTCCCCGGGTGACGCATGGCGGCCCGCTGGAGATCCGCGACCTTGTGCGCGGCGATGGCCACGACGAACGCCTCGAAGGGCTTGCCGGTGTCGCGGTAGCGCGGCAGCGCGCAGAGCACGGCGAGGCAGACCTCCTGCGCGAGGTCGTCCACAAAGTGCCGGGCGTCCCCGGGCAGTCTGGACAGCCGCGTACGGCAGTAGCGCAGGGCCAGCGGATGCACATGGGCGAGCAGGTCATGAGTGGCCTGCTCATCCCCTTCGACGGCGCGCCCGACCAGGGCGCCGATCGCCCCGGTGGCCCCCGGGCCACCGCCCTTGGGCGGCCCTGGCCTCTCGTCGTCGCGCATCCATCCATGGTGCCTTGGGCCCGGAGGCTCCGTGGCACCGCGTCCTTGGTTGTGCGCTGAAGCGTTATGAGCAGGTGCGCCGGCTGTCGTCACGTCCTGCGCTCTCCCCTCACGCCCTACCGACTCGTCCCCGAGGAACTCCACACCATCAAGGATGCGGCATCGCGCGGGGAACTGATACAAGCCGCTGCCACAGCATCCGCCGCACCCGCTCTCGCCCCGCCCGCCACCCGGCGGGCGGGGACCGTCGCGCCCCCGCTGCGCACCACGTCGACGAGGGGCTGGTCCGCTAGCGGACCAGCCCCCAGCGGAACCCGAGGGCCACCGCATGCGCCCGGTCCGAAGCACCGAGCTTCTTGAACAGCCGGCGGGCGTGCGTCTTGACCGTGTCCTCGGAGAGGAACAGCTCACGGCCGATCTCGGCGTTGGACCGGCCGTGGCTCATGCCCTCCAGCACCTGGATCTCCCGCGCGGTGAGGGTGGGCGCCGCGCCCATCTCGGCGGACCGCAGCCGCCTCGGCGCCAGCCGCCACGTGGGGTCGGCCAGCGCCTGGGTCACGGTGGCCCGCAACTCGGCGCGCGAGGCGTCCTTGTGCAGATAGCCACGGGCACCGGCGGCCACCGCCAGCGCCACTCCATCGAGATCCTCGGCCACCGTGAGCATGATGATCCGGGCGCCGGGGTCGGCGGACAGCAGCCGCCGCACGGTCTCGACTCCGCCGAGACCGGGCATCCGTACGTCCATCAGAATCAGATCCGAGCGGTCGGCACCCCAGCGGCGGAGGACTTCCTCGCCGTTGGCCGCTGTCGTCACACGCTCGACACCGGGCACGGTCGCCACCGCGCGGCGCAGTGCTTCTCGGGCAAGCGGGGAGTCGTCGCAGACGAGGACGGATGTCATGGCCGCCCTCCGCAGCTGATGCGCGTCACCTTGAGCCTCCAGGCTGGTACATATCGTCACCTGTGCGATTGACAGCCCCGGATATCTGTCCGAGAGCTTTACCCATCAACCGCCTCCGCACTCTCAACGACGGTCACCCGAAAGAGTTACGGGGTTCGGCGGCCACCTTCGACACTCTACGTGAGGGGACGGATACAGAGCTGCTTCGTCGCGCCGGTCGCGCCTCAGCGCCTCTCCCCCATAGGTCCACCCCAGGTCATCCCCTTCGGTGGCATTTGGCGACCTTGCTTCCAATTTGCCGAGCTGTGTGGCTAGATTCGCAATGAGTCATATTTACATCTACTTACACCGTAGGTGTGCGACCCAGGACACAGCGTCCGCAGCCGATCGCTACGAGGAGACAAGGCAATGGCAGATTTCTCCCGTCTTCCCGGTCCGAACGCCGACCTGTGGGACTGGCAGCTTCTGGCCGCGTGTCGCGGGGTCGACAGCTCGCTCTTCTTCCACCCGGAAGGGGAGCGCGGCGCCGCTCGCAGCGCGCGGGAGATGTCGGCGAAAGAGGTGTGCATGCGCTGCCCGGTACGGGCGCAGTGCGCGGCTCACGCACTCGCCGTACGCGAGCCGTACGGCGTGTGGGGCGGACTGACCGAGGACGAACGTGAGGAGCTCATGGGGCGGGCGCGCCACCGCGCGGTGGCCACCTCGTCAGGGCCACCCGGATCCTGACGGGATTCCACCCGACCGACTGAAGAAACGTTCCATCACCCATCCGGCCGCATCCGGAGACGATGAGCGGCGCATTCCCGCCTGCTGGCGCGTGTACGGCGCGGGTTCTCAACGCCTCTCACCGCGCGGGCCCCGGGCCCGACGCGCCCCTCAGCGGCGCGCCGCCCGCTCCAGCCGGTCCAGCGTGGCAGCCACCGCGGGCACCCGTGCCAGGTCCGGCAGTGTCAGCGCCACCACCTCACGCCGCACCGCGGGCTTGACCTCCAGCGTTACCGCCCCCTTGGCGCGCACCGACTCCAGCGCCAGCTCCGGCAGCACCGCGACCCCGAGCCCGGCCGCCACCAGGCCGATCACCGCCGGGTAGTCGTCCGTCGCGAAGTCGATCCGCGGGGTGAAGCCCTCGGACTCGCACACCTCCACCAGATGACGGCGGCAGCGCGGACAGCCCGCGATCCACGGCTCCTCCGCCAGCTCCGCCATCCCCACCGTCCCGGCCCCCGCCAGCCGGTGCTCCCGCGGGACCACGACCACCAGCCGGTCGCTCAGCAGCGGCCGCGCCACCAGGTCCTCCCAGCCCGCACCCGCCTCCGCCGCGCCGTCGACCTGCGGATAGCGGAAGGCCACGGCGATCTCGCAGTCACCCGCCCGGAGCATCTCCACCGAGCGCGGCGGTTCGGCCTCCACCAGCGAGACCTGGGTCCCGGGGTGGGCGGCGCGCATCTCGGCGAGCGCGGACGGCACCAGCGTCGAACTGCCGCTGGGGAACGACACCAGCCGCACCCGGCCCGCCCGCAGCCCGGCTATCGCCGCGACCTCCTCCTCGGCGGCGGTCAGCCCGGCCAGGATGCCCGCGGCGTGCCGCACCAGGGCCTCGCCCGCCTCGGTCAGCCGCATCTCCCGGCCGGTACGGATCAGCAGCGGGGTGCCCGCGGCCCCCTCCAGGGCCTTCATCTGCTGGCTGACGGCCGGCTGGGTGCAGCCCAGCTCACGCGCCGCCGCGGAGAAGGAGCCGGTGGCGGCCACCGCGCGCAGCACCCTGAGATGACGGGCCTCGATCATGTCTTTGAGCATAAGCGACCCTTGGACACGAACCGCACTATCGCGTCGACGCTTTGGTCTTGGTCGTTTACCGTTCGAAGCATGGTGCAATTCGCGGGCGTGCTCACCGTGAACGTCGGGCGCGCGATGATGGTCGACTACACCGACTGCCCCACCGGCACCGGTATCGACAAGCGGCCGGTCGACGGCCCGGTGCGGGTGACGGCTCCGGGTCCGAAGGGCATCGGCGGCAGCGGTCTGACGGGGGACGCCGTCTGCGACACCCGCTACCACGGCGGCGAAGACCAGGCGGTCTATGCCTACGCGCGCGAGGATCTCGACACCTGGGAGCGCGAGTTGGGCCGTGAGCTGCGCAACGGCGCCTTCGGCGAGAACCTCACCACGCGCGGGATCGATGTCTCCGGCACCCTGGTCGGCGAGCGCTGGCGAATCGGCCGCGATCTGCTGCTGGAGGTGACCTCGCCGCGTATCCCCTGCCGGACGTTCGCGGGCTGGCTGGGCGAGCGGGGCTGGCTGAAGCGGTTCACCCTGGCGGCCGTCCCCGGCGCCTATCTGCGGGTGCTCGAACCGGGTGAGATCCGCTCCGGCGACCCCGTCGAGATCGTGCACCGGCCCGACCACGAGGTGTCCGTCTCCTTCCTGTTCCGCGCCCAGACCACCGAACGGGTACTGCTGCCGCGGGTGCTGGCCGCGGGTGACGCCCTGCACCCCGAGGCGCGGGAGAAGGCCCTCGGCTACCTGGCGAAGGCCGAGAGACGGCGGGGCACCGACGCCGACCGCTGACGGGCCCGCCCGCTGACTCGCGCTGACCGCCGAGGAACCGCCCCGGCAAACGCGAAGAAACGAACCCGCACCCCGACGGAAGCATTCGTTCCGGCCAAGACCGGTCGAGATCGCCGCACCGCCCGTCCGGTCGCCCCCCTGCCGATAACGTGCGCCTATGACGACTGCACTGATTACCGGGACCACGGCGGGCATCGGCGCCTCCTTCGCGAGCCGGCTCGCCGCCGACGGGCACAACCTGGTGCTCGTCGCCCGCGACGAGAAGCGGCTGCACGAGCAGGCGGCGGATTTGCACGACCGGCACGGCGTGGAGGCCGAGGTGCTGCGCGCCGACCTGTCCGAGGAGGACGGCATCGCGGCGGTCGAGGCCCGGCTCGCCGATCGCACACACCCGGTCGATCTGCTCGTCAACAACGCCGGGTTCGGCAACCGCGGCCGCTATCTGGAGGTGCCGCTCACCGATGAGCTGCGGATGCTCAAGCTCCACTGCGAGGCGGTGCTCCGGCTCACCAGCGCGGCCTGCGAGACGATGCGCACCCGGGGGCGCGGCGGGGTGATCAACGTGTCGTCGATCGCGGCGTTCTTCCCGCGCGGGACGTACGGCGCGAGCAAGGCGTGGGTCGTGCAGTTCACCCAGGGTGCGGCGAAGGATCTGGCCGGTGCGGGTGTCCGGCTGATGGTGCTGTGCCCCGGTTTTGTGCGGACGGAGTTCCACGCGCGGGCCGGGATCAAGCCGGACAGCGTGCCGAGCTGGATGTGGCTGGACGCCGACCGGCTGGTCGCGACGGCGCTGAAGGACTTCTCACGCGGGAAGTCGCTGTCGATTCCGGACCCGCGCTACAAGACGATGACGGGGCTGGCGAAGCTGGTCCCGAGGTCCGCGGTGTCCGCGGTCTCCTCCCGGGTCGGCCGCAACTACGCCCGCCGGTAACCCGCCCGCAGCAGTCGCCCCGCAGCGCGAAGGCGCAGGCGTTCGCGCCCCTGTGCAGCGCGAAGGCGCGGTCACCCCGACCGGGGTGACCGCGCCTTCGTGGCGTGCGGCGCGCGTCAGTGCGCGTGACCGTGGCCGTGGCCCGCGGCCTCCGGCTCGTCCTCGGCCGGCTTCTCGACCACCAGGGTCTCGGTGGTGAGCAGCAGCGAGGCGATCGACGCGGCGTTCTCCAGCGCGGAGCGGGTGACCTTGACGGGGTCGATGACGCCCGCCTTCACCAGGTCGCCGTACTCCTCGGTGGCCGCGTTGTAGCCGTGGCCCTTCTCGAGCTCGGCCACCTTCGAGGTGATGACGTAGCCCTCGAGACCGGCGTTCTCGGCGATCCAGCGCAGCGGCTCGACGGAGGCGCGGCGGACCACGGCGACACCGGTGGCCTCGTCGCCGTCCAGGCCGAGGTTGCCCTCGAGCACCTTGGCGGCGTGGACCAGAGCGGAACCACCACCGGAGACGATGCCCTCCTCGACCGCGGCGCGGGTCGCGGAGATGGCGTCCTCCAGACGGTGCTTCTTCTCCTTGAGCTCGACCTCGGTGGCCGCGCCCACGCGGATCACACACACACCGCCGGCCAGCTTCGCCAGACGCTCCTGGAGCTTCTCGCGGTCCCAGTCGGAGTCGGTAGCCTCGATCTCGGCCTTGATCTGGGCGATCCGGCCGGTGACGTCCTCGGACTTGCCGCCACCGTCGACGATGGTGGTGTCGTCCTTGGTGACGGTCACGCGGCGGGCGGTGCCCAGCACGTCCAGACCGGCCTGGTCCAGCTTGAGGCCGACCTCCTCGGCGATGACGGTGGCGCCGGTGAGGGTCGCCATGTCGCCGAGCATCGCCTTGCGGCGGTCACCGAAGCCCGGGGCCTTCACCGCGACGGCGTTGAAGGTGCCACGGATCTTGTTGACGACGAGGGTGGACAGGGCCTCGCCCTCCACGTCCTCGGCGATGATCAGCAGCGGCTTGCTGCCACCGGACTGGATGACCTTCTCCAGCAGCGGCAGCAGGTCCTGGATCGAGGAGATCTTGCCCTGGTGGATCAGGATGTACGGGTCGTCGAGGACGGCCTCCATACGCTCCTGGTCGGTCACCATGTACGGCGAGAGGTAGCCCTTGTCGAAGGCCATGCCCTCGGTGAAGTCGAGCTCCAGACCGAAGGTGTTGGACTCCTCGACGGTGATGACGCCGTCCTTGCCGACCTTGTCCATCGCCTCGGCGATGAGCTCGCCGACCTGCTTGTCCTGGGCGGACAGCGCGGCCACGGCGGCGATGTCGGACTTGGAGTCGATCGGGCGCGCGGTGGCCAGCAGGTCGTCCGAGACGGCCTTGACCGCGGCGTCGATGCCCTTCTTCAGGGCGGCCGGGGAGGCACCGGCGGCCACGTTGCGCAGGCCCTCGCGGACCAGCGCCTGGGCCAGCACGGTGGCGGTGGTGGTGCCGTCACCCGCGATGTCGTTGGTCTTGGTCGCCACCTCCTTGACGAGCTGGGCGCCAAGGTTCTCGTACGGGTCCTCGACCTCGACCTCACGGGCGATGGTGACACCGTCGTTGGTGATGGTCGGCGCGCCGAACTTCTTGTCGATGACCACGTTGCGGCCACGGGGGCCGATGGTCACCTTGACCGTGTCCGCCAGCTTGTTGACGCCGCGCTCGAGGGCGCGACGGGCGTCCTCGTCGAACTTCAGGATCTTCGCCATGAGTTGCGTATGTCCTCTCAAACGAACCGCGCCCCGACCCCGGGTATCTGTGACACGGGCACCGGGGCGCGGCTCATAGGCAAAACTTCGGTGATTACTTCTCGACGATCGCGAGGACGTCGCGAGCCGAGAGGACGAGGTACTCCTCGCCGCTGTACTTCACCTCGGTGCCGCCGTACTTGCTGTAGAGCACGACGTCACCGACGGCGACATCGAGCGGAAGACGGTTGCCGTCCTCGAAGCGGCCCGGGCCCACGGCCAGGACGACGCCCTCCTGGGGCTTCTCCTTGGCGGTGTCCGGGATGACCAGACCGGAAGCCGTGGTCTGCTCGGCGTCGAGCGGCTGGACCACGATGCGGTCCTCGAGCGGCTTGATGGCAACCTTGGAGCTGGTGGTCGTCACGATCCGACCTCCCCCTTCGGAGATCTCACGGGGTTAACTGTCTGAGGTGGCGACCAGGTGGATCCGTCGTCGCGGGTGCCGGACCTGCCCGTCGCTGTGTAGCTGGCACTCCGCAGTGCCGAGTGCCAGCCTCGACATTATGACGCGGTTAGCACTCAGTCAACTAGAGTGCCAAAGCGGCGCGGGGACGGACTCCGCCCGCCACCGCGCCGCCGGGCCCGCCGGGCCCTGTCGTCGGCCCTGTCAGACGTAGTCCTCCAGCCGCGCGACCGTGAACCCCTGCTCCTGGATCGACCGCACCAGCTCCGTGATCATGTCGGTCATGGACTTCCCCTCCAGCTGCTCCGGGCCGCGGAAGTGCGCGAGCACGATGTCCCCCGGCTGGAGACTGCCGCCGGACCGGTAGGCCATCCCCCGCGGCTCCATCTCGGCGCGCCACAGCACCACGGTCCGCACCCCGCAGTCGGCCGCCGCGCGGAGCGTCGTTTCGTCGTACGCGCCGTAGGGCGGGCGGAACAGCCGCGGCTGGCGGCCGAGGTGGTTACGGAGGTTCTCCTGCTGACCGCAGATCTCCTGCCGCTGGCTGTCGTAGTCGCGACCGGCCAGGCTGGGGTGGGTGAGGGTGTGGTTCCCCATCGAGTTGCCGAGTCGCTGGAGCTCGTCGAAGTAGTCGTAGTGGTCGCCGATCACGTTGTCGGTGAGGAAGCCGGTGAACGGCAGACCGAGGTCGCGGGCCTGCTCCAGGAAGCGCGGATCCTTCTCGATGCCGTCGTCGATCGTCAGGAAGACCACCCGATCGTTGGTCCGCACCCGCCGGATGACCGGCGGCAGCCCCTCGCCGGACGGCTCCACCGGGGCGAGCAGCGGTTTGGCGGCGGGCGCGGGCGGCGGTTTGTCCAGCGGCCGGTCCAGCCCCCACCGGTGGTACGCCCCGGGAATGCCCGCGGGGGCCGCGGGCGGTAAGGAGGGCGCATCCGAGGCCCCTCGTGATCCCGGGGGAACCGGCCGCGCGGAGGCGGAATGCCCCTCGGACGGTGACGTGGAGGACGCCGTCGCCGTGCCGGCGTCCTCGGCGGTGCGGGCGAGCGGACCGTCGAGGCTTCCGCAGCCCGTGAACACGGCCGCCGCGGCGGCCAGAACCAGATACCTCGAAAACCCATTCTTGATCATCATCACATAACCGATCTTCAGTCGGAATGTGTGGAAGCGCGCGCCACGCTGGTGCGAATGCGCCCGCCGGAGCGGGGAGAATGGGCCATGTGGACGTTGACGCCTTCGACTCACTGCTCGGCGACGAGGGGCAGGCGCTGCTCACCGCGCTCCGGGATCACGACCCCGCGGACGAGCTCGCCACCGCGACCCGGCTGCGCCGTGACCATCCGGCCGCGCTGGTCTCGGCGGCGCTGACGCAGGCCCAGTTGCGCCAGCGGGCGGTCGCCAAGTTCGGCGAGGACGCCCACCGGATGTACTTCACGCCACACGGTGTCGAGCAGTCCACCCGTACCTCCGTGGCCGTCCACCGAGCCGAGCGGTTCGCCGGGTTCGGGGTGCGCAGCGTCGCCGATCTGTGCTGTGGCATCGGGGGCGACGCCATCGCGCTGGCGCGCGCCGGGATCTCCGTGCTGGCCGTCGACCGGGATCCGCTGACCTGCGCGGCGGCCCGCGCCAACGCCGAGGCGCTGGGCCTGTCCGACCTCATCGAGGTCCGCTGCGCGGATGTCACCGAGATCGACACCGCCCCCTTCGACGCGGTCTTCGTCGACCCCGCCCGGCGCGGCGGCCGGGGCCGGGTCTTCGACCCCGAGGCGTACTCACCGCCGCTCTCCTGGGCCATCGAGGCCGCCCGCACCACTCCGCGCGCCGCCCTCAAGATCGCCCCGGGCGTTCCCCACGAGGCGGTACCGGAGGACGCGGAGGCCGAGTGGATCTCGGACCACGGGCATGTGAAGGAGGCCGTGCTGTGGTTCGGCACGGCCCGCCCCGGGATGCGCCGCGCCACCCTCCTCCCGGCCGCTCACTCGCTTCTGGGCACCCGGCTGCTGCCCGATCCGCCGGCCGGCCCGGTGGGGCGCTGGCTGTACGAACCGGACGGCGCCGTGATCCGCGCCCATCTGGTGGCGGATGTCGCGGCCCGCATCGGCGGCCGTCTGATCGACCCGACGATCGCCTACATCACGGCGGACGAGCTGCGCCCGACGCCGTACGCCACGGCGTACGAGATCACCGATGTGCTGCCGTTCAACCTCAAGAAGCTCAAGGCGCTGCTGCGGGAGCGGGAGATCGGCATCGCCACGATCAAGAAGCGCGGTTCGGCGGTGGAGCCGGAGGCGCTGCGCAAGAAGCTGCGCCTGGCCGGGCGGAACTCCTGCACCATCCTGCTCACACGCGTCGACGGCGCCCCGACGATGCTGCTGGGGCATCCGGCCGAGACCGATCCGGCTATTCCGTGAGCGAGGCCGTGCGCGAGGCCCCCTCGGGGTCGCGCAGCTCGAACCAGACCGCCTTGGCGTAGGCGCCCGCCGGGTCCCCCTCCGCCGTCCCCCAGGCGTCGGCGAGCGCGCCGACCACACGCAGCCCCCGGCCGTACGGATGGTCGCCGTCCGGGAGGCGCGAGGGCACCGGGAGCGCGGCGCAGCCGTCGTAGAGCAGCACGCGCAGCCGCGGGGGCTCGATCACCACGCGCAGCATCAGCGCGTCGCCCTCGGCGTGCAGCCAGGCGTTGGTGACCAGTTCCGAGGTGCAGACGGTCGCGGTGTCCACCAGGGCCTGCCGGCCGGTGCAGTTCAGGACGCAGGCGACGAAGTCCCGCAGGATCTTGGGCGAGGCGGGGCCGCGGCTGCCGCGCAGGGTGTAGACGTACGGGTCGCCGGAGGCGGCGGCCGCGCCGGAACCGGAGCCAGGTCCGGCAGCGCGCGGGGCGGACGGGGACGGCGAGGCGGACGCGGACGGCGGGAGGTCCTCGGACTCGTGGTCGGTACCCATGGGTCAACTCCCAGCGAGGGGGCCGATGGTGCGCGTACCGTTGCGGCGATCAACGGGTGGTAGCGGTTCCGCCACCCACGGTAGGGCAGATATGGAAACATCTGCTACGGCACCGGTTAATTTCCCCGACACTCGGCCCCCGCGGGCGAAAGAGCAACGGAGGAGCATGCCCCCCAGAAGCGCCCCCACCGCCCGTCAACTCCGGCTGGGCACGGAGCTGAGGAGGATGCGCGAGAAGGCCGGACTCAGCATCCAGGACGCCGCCGACCGGCTGGGCATCAACCGCACCCACATCACCAACCTGGAGCTGGCGCGCTTCGGGGTGAGCGAGGAGCGGGTCCGCGCACTGGCCTCGATCTACGCCTGTCCGGACCGCGCCTACGTCGACGCGCTCGTCGCCATGGCCCGGGAGCGCAAGGGCGGTTGGTGGGAGGAGTACCGCGGCCATATCGCCACCGGCGGACTCGACCTCGCCGAGCTGGAGTACTGCGCGGAGAGCCTGCGCGTGGTCGAGCTGATGTTTCTGCCCGGTCTGTTGCAGACGGAGGCGTACGCCACCGCCGTCCTCAACGAGACGGTGCCCCCATGGTCCCCGACCGAGCTCCGGCGCAGGCTCTCCCACCGGATGAAGCGCCGGGACATCCTCGACCGGGACGAGCCGCCGCCGTGCACCTTCATCGTCCACGAGGCGTCCCTGCGGATGCGGTTCGGCGGACCGCAGCTGATGCGCGCCCAGCTGGAGAGCCTGCTGGAGGCGTCCACACGGAAGAACGTCACCGTGCGGGTGATCCCCTTCGAGGCGGGCGGCTTCCCCGTCTCCGGCGTCTCCGTCACCTACGCCTCGGGCGCGGTGCCGCAGCTGGACACCGTGCAGCTGGATTCGGCGCACGGGCCCATGTTCCTGCACGCCGAGACCCAACTGACCATCCACCGGGCGGTCCTGGACCGGACGACGAAGGTGAGCCTGGCCACGGCCCCGTCGCGGGACCTGATCCACGGCATCATCCGGGAGCTCTGACCACCGGCCCCGTACACACCGCCCGCACACACCGCCCGTACACATCGTTGGAAAGCGCGCACATGCCCGAGATCACCTGGCGCAAGTCCTCCTACTCCACCCAGGGGGACGGCAGTTCCTGTGTGGAGATCGCCTCCATACCCGGCGGCGGGGTCGCCCTGCGCGAGAGCGACGACCCCGACACCGTCCTGGCCACCACACCCGCGCGGCTGCGGGCGCTGCTCGACGCGGTCAAGGCAGGCGCGTTCGATCACCTCGCGGCGCCGTGACGGGTGGCTCGGCGGACGCCGCCACCGCTCCCGCCACCGCCGGTTCCGTACGCTTCGGCAGCAGCAGCGCCGCGCTCAGCGCGGCCACCGCCAGCAGTGCGCCCGCCACACCGAAGGCCGTGGCATAGCCGGATACGAGAGCGGACGGGCCGGACGGGCCGCTGCCGCCCTCGGCGTCCGTGGTGTGCGAGGCCACCGTCGCGAGGACCGCGAGCCCCAGCGAACCCCCGATCTGCCGTGAGCTGTTGACCAGGCCGGAGGCCATACCGGCCTCCCGCGCCGCCACACCCGTCGTCGCGGCCGTGCCCATCGGGACGACGCACAGCCCGATGCCGACGCTCGCCAGGAGCGAGGGGCCGAGGATCGAGTCCACGAATCCGCCCTCCACCCCGACCGTCAGCCGGAACCAGCCGAACCCGGCGGCGCCCAGCAGCCCGCCCGCGACCAGCAGCGTACGCACCCCGAACCGGGCCACCGTGCGGGTCGCGGTGAGCGAGCCGATCACGATGCCGGTGCAGAAGGGCAGAAACGCGGTCCCGGCCCTGATCGGCCCGTACCCGAGGATCTGCTGCATATAGAGCGAGGTGAAGTAGAAGGCCGCGAACTGGCCGGAGAACAGCAGCAGTACGAAGAGGTTCGCGACCAGCACCGAGCGCTGCCGCAGCAGCCCGATCCGCAACAGTGGTCGCGCCACCCGCTGTTCCACCACGACGAAAGCCACCAGCAGCGCGGCCGCGACGGCGAGGGTGATCAGAGTGGTCGCCGAACCCCAGGAGTGGGCCCCGGTGCGCACCAGCGCCAGCACCAGGGCCGTCATTCCCCCGGTGACCAGCAGCGCCCCGGCCACGTCCAGCCGGGCGGGCGGGCCCTCGCGCCGGTCGGGTGCCACCGAGAAGCGGGCCGCGGCCATCGCGGCGAGCACGATCGGCACATTGATCAGCAGCACGGAGCGCCAGCCCGTCCACTCGGTGAGCAGCCCTCCGGCCAGCACCCCGACCGCGCCGCCCGCCGCCGCGGCCATCCCCCACAGCCCCAGGGCCCGCGCCCGCGCGGGTCCGGCCGGGAAGGTGACGGCGATCAGCGTGAACGCCACCGGCGCGAGCGCCGCCGCGCCCACCCCCTGCACCGCCCGCGCGGCGATCAGCCAGCCCGGCGACCCCGCCAGCCCGCCGCCGAGACTGGCGACACCGAAGAGCGCGAGCCCGGCCATCAGCGTGGTGCGCCGGCCCACGATGTCCGCGAGCCGGCCGCCGAGCATCAGCAGCCCGCCGAAGGCGAGGGCGTAGGCGTTGACGACCCAGAGCAGGCCGCCGGGCGCGAAGCCGAGGTCGTCGCGGATGCCGGGCAGCGCGACATTCACCACGGACATGTCCAGCGCGACGACGAACTGCACGGTGAGTGCGACGGCCAGCAGCCAACCCGTCCGTTCCGGTTGGTCGTTCATGGTCCTCCTCCATCGGATCCCCCGGGCCAGGACGTTAGTGTACGCGTACACTTAAGGCGTACACCAACCCCGTGCGTGGACAATGAGCCGGTGACGAAGGAGACCGAGACCAACGCGGCGGAGACGGCGGCAGGGGCCGCGGAGGACCGACCGGCCCGGCGGACCGGCGGCCGCCCCCGCCGTCTGGAGCTGGAGACGATCGTCGCCACCGCGCGCCGCATCCTCGAGGAGGAGGGCACCGCGGCCTTGAGCATGCGGCGCCTGGCCAAGGAGGTCGGCTCCACGCCGATGGCCCTCTACCGCCACGTCCGCGACAAGGACGAGCTGCTCCAGCTCGTCCTGTCCGGTATGGCACGGACGCGGCCCCGCCCCGAACTGCCGGGGGATCCGCGCGAGCGGGTGTACGCCGCGGCCCTGCACATGCACCGCACGCTCCAGGAACTGCCGTGGGTGGTCGAGGTGCTCAGCCTTGGTGAACTCACCGACCGGGACGCCCTGTGGATGGTCGAGGAGATCATCGAATCGGCCATGGCCTGCGGGCAGGACGAGCGCCGGGCGGTGCACACCTACCGCTCGATCTGGCACTTCGTCCTCGGCACGCTCATCTTCCGCGCCGCCCTCACCCGCCGCGCGGAGGCCCCGAGCCGCCGGGGCGCGTTCCCGGCGCTGCTGGCCGGCGCGGACCCCTCCGAGCTGCCCCGGCTGGCCGCGCTCGCGGGCCGCTGGGACGGGATCACGGACGCGTACGACGTGTCGGAGGAGCTGCGGGCGGTCGTGGCGGGGCTGCTCGGCCGGGACGGCGGGCCTGGGGGCGGCTGATCGGCCGGGACGCCCGGGGCGGCTGATCGGCCGGAAGTCCTCGGTCCAGAGGAGGAGTTGGGGTCCGCCCCTGGGGAGGAGGCCCCGCCCCTCCCGCGGCGTTACCGTCGGACATATGACCGACGCGCCGACCGAGACCACACCTCAGCTGGACCTCGATGCCTATCTGACCCGTATCGGCTGGACCGGCGCCCGTCCGCCGGCCCCGACCGTGGAGACGCTGCGCGCGGTGCACCTGGCGCATGTGACCTCCATCCCCTTCGAGAACCTCCAGCCCCTCCTCGGCTCGGTACCCTCCCTCGCCCTGCCCGATCTGGAGGCCAAGCTGGTCCGCGGTCGGCGCGGCGGCTACTGCTACGAACAGAACTCCCTGCTCACCGCCGCCCTACGGGCCCTCGGCTACGGCGTCATCGGCCTCGCCGCCCGCGTCCGCGCGGGTGCCGCCCCCGGCGCCGTCCGCCCGCGCAGCCATATGGTGCTGATGGTCGAGATCCCGGGCGAGACACAGCGCTGGATCGCCGATGTGGGCTTCGGCGCGATCGGCGGTCTGCTGGCAGCCGTACCGTTCGTCACCGGCACCGAGTTCCGCGCGGGCAATCGCCACCACCGCTACATCCGCGAACCGCACCCGGACGGACTCGAGGACCTGTGGGTCTTCCAGGCGCTCCAGGACGGCGTCTGGGAGGACCAGTACGCGTTCAGCCGCGAGCCCTTCCTGCCGCAGGACTACGCGGTCATCAACTGGCACACGGCCACCAACCCGCGCTCCCCCTTCCAGCACACCCTGCGCGCCCAGCGCACCTTCGCCGACCGCCATCTCCAGCTGATCCACCGCACGTTGGCCGAGACCCACCCCGACGGCTCCGTCAAGGAGCGCGAACTGACCGACAACGACGAGGTCCTGCGCGTCCTGGCCGCCGACTTCGGCATCGACCTGCCCTCGGACACGGTCCTGCCCGCCTGACCCGGCCCCGTCCCCGCCACCCCCACCTGACCGCGGATGCACCGGATTCCCCGGGTGCCGCTCCGCGCCACGGGGCCGCATGGCACGATCATCCCCCTAGGGCCCGTCATCAAAGGGGCCGCCCTGCTCCCGACGCCTGGTACGGCACCTCGCCGCGTTGTCGGAGTCGCCCGAGTACGCCCAGTACGAGGACGATCCTCCGCCTTGCGATCGACCGCACCAGACGCCGCTCACGGCCGGACGCCCCCTTTGGTGACGGACCCTCTGGGCCGATCGGAGGGTGGCAGGGACGGGACGATGAGCCAAGACAAGCTGTCCGTGTCGGATCAGGAACTCCCTGATCTCATCAAGGACCTCGAGGAGATGATCAGTTACCTCGAGCGGAAGATCGAGCGCCTCGATCATCTGGTCCACTCGCTGGACGCCGACTGGAAGGGCCCCGCCGCCACGGCCTACAAGAAGCTTCAGCGCGACGCCTACATGGACGGGGCCCGCATCAGACAGCTGATGACCCGTATCGAGGACGCCACCAAGCGGCACGGCGACAGCCTGAGCCCGGCCTACCTGGATCTGCGCCACCGCTTCCTGTCCCTCCAGCGGTCGTCGGCGGACGACGAGGAGGAGCAGGACGCCTGACGGGACGTCGGGGACGTCGGGGACGTCGGGGACGTAGGACCAGGCTAGTGGTCCTCCGTCCCCGGATCGGGGGTGAGTTCACGGCTGACGAGGCGGTAGTAGTCGATCGCCTTGGCCAGGCCCAGCCCGCCGGCGGCCGCGAACACCACCGAGACGCCCATCAGCATGCCGAAGCCCTCGGGCCCCGTCCCGGAGAACACCGTGGACATCCCCAGCACCGACCCGAGGCTGCACAGCACGACCGACGGCAGCAGCCACAGCAGCGCGCTGCCGGGGACGCGCCAGAGGGGGAGGGTCCGGGGGTCGCGGTCCAGCCGCGCCCAGTCGCGGAGCCGCCCGCCCACGACGACGTCGCGCCGGATGCCGGCGGCCACGCCCAGGCTCGACGGGATCGTGGCCCCCAGCGCCAGGCCCAGGAACATCACGCCCAGCACCTGTTCGACGATCCGGCCCGTCACCAGGAACTGGAAGCCGGACACGGCCAGTACCCACCCCAGCGCGAAGACCACGGCCGCCAGCCACAGCAGCAGCGCCCGTTGCGGCGCCAGGTACCAGCGCGCCAGCACCCCCATCGCCCGCGCCCGCTCCTCGAGCAACCCCGCCCGGTCGGCCCGTTCCCCCCGCTGTGGTGCGGGCGGGGGCGGTGGGGGAAGGGTGGTGGCAGGGAGCATGGCGTCCTTTCGCCTGGTACGGCAATGGGCACGGCGTCATGGCGCACGGCGTCATGGGGCACGGCGCGGATGCGGGCGAGAACCTGCTGGGCCGCGAGGGCGCTCGGGCAGTCGGGGCCGAAGCGGCTGCCCGAGCACTCGCCATCCCCGCGGGGGCGTCAGCTCCCGTCCGCGACTGATTCGAAGCGCCACCGGTGGACCGCGCGGCGGACCAAGTCCTCGCCCGGTTCCGGGAGTTCCGGCAGGCCGGGGGTGTGGTAGTCGGCGTCCCACCAGGTGATGACCAGGACCCGGTCCTCGGGAGCGCGGAAGGTCTCGCGGCGCAGCGGGGGCGGGTCGAGGGGCTGGTGGGTGGCCCAGGTGAGCAGATCGGCGGCCCGGCCCTCGACGGCCCGGGCCTCCCACATCAGGGCGACGGTCATGCGTAGAGGTTCTTCCGGCTCAGCTCGTGCACATGGTCGTGGGTCTGCGAGTGGGTATGGGTGTGCGGGTGGCTGTGGGTGGCTGCCTCGGGGTCGGGGACGTGCGGGTCCGTCACCGGGAGCGAGGAGTCGGCGGACAGGTCCCAGGCGGAGGCCGAGCGGCCGCGGGCGACCATCTCCGCGCCCAGCGCCGCGACCATCGCGCCGTTGTCCGTGCACAGCTTGGGACGCGGGACGCGCAGGGTGATGCCCGCGTCCTCGCAGCGGCGCTCGGCCAGGGCGCGCAGCCGGGAGTTGGCGGCGACACCGCCGCCGATCATCAGGTGGTCGACGCCCTCGTCCTTGCAGGCGCGGACGGCCTTGCGGGTCAGGACGTCGACGACCGCCTCCTGGAAGGAGGCCGAGACATCGGCGACCGGGACCTCCTCGCCCGCCGCCCGCTTGGCCTCGATCCAGCGGGCCACCGCGGTCTTGAGGCCGGAGAAGGAGAAGTCGTAGGCGGCGTCGCGCGGACCGGTGAGGCCGCGGGGGAAGGCGATGGCGCCGGGGTCGCCGTCGCGCGCGATGCGATCGATGACCGGGCCGCCCGGGAAGCCGAGGTTCAGCACCCGGGCGATCTTGTCGAACGCCTCCCCCGCCGCGTCGTCGATGGTCGAGCCCAGCGGGCGGACGTCGGAGGTGATGTCGGGGGCGAGGAGCAGCGAGGAGTGGCCGCCGCTGACCAGGAGGGCCATGGTCGGCTCGGGCAGCGGGCCGTGCTCCAGCTGGTCGACGCAGATGTGCGAGGCGAGGTGGTTCACGCCGTAGAGCGGCTTGCCGAGGGCGTAGGCGTACGCCTTGGCCGCGGAGACGCCCACGAGCAGGGCGCCCGCGAGTCCGGGACCGGCGGTGACGGCGATGCCGTCGAGGTCGGAGGCGGCGACCCCGGCGTCCTTCAGGGCGCGCTGGATGGTGGGGACCATCGCCTCCAGATGGGCGCGGCTGGCGACCTCGGGGACCACACCGCCGAAGCGGGCGTGCTCGTCCACGCTGGAGGCGACCGCGTCGGCGAGCAGGGTGTGGCCGCGGACGATCCCGACGCCGGTCTCGTCGCAGGAGGTCTCGATGCCGAGTACGAGAGGTTCGCTGCGTGAGTCAGCCATGGGTCTTCGTTCCTTGTACTGAGGAGGGCGGCACGGCCGCGGCCGCGGAAGGGGTGGTGGGCGCGGCCGGATCGGTCAGCCGCATGACGAGGGCGTCCACATTGCCCGGCTGGTAGTAGCCCTTGCGGAGCCCGATGGGCTCGAAGCCGAAGCGTTCGTACAGGCGCTGTGCGCGGATGTTGTCGACGCGCACCTCGAGGAGCACCTCACGGCATTCGAAGGCGGTGGCGGCACCGAGGAGATCGGTGAGGAGACGGGCGCCGAGTCCGGTGCCCCAGTAGTCGCGGGCGGTGGCGATGGTCTGGACGTCGCCGGTGTGGTCGAAGACCGCGAGCCCGGCGTAGCCGACTATGCCGCCCGGCTCCGCACCCTGATCCGCCCCGGCGCCGCCCGCTTCCGCGACCACGTAGTGGCGGGTGACGTCCCGGCCCCGGGCGTGGGCCAGCTCGGACCAGAACATCCCGCGCGACCACGCGTCGTCGGGGAACAGGTCCTCCTCGAGCGCCAGCACCGGGTCGATGTCCCACCAGCGCATCTCGCGCAACGTCACGGTCGGGCCGGTCACTTGGGGGTGACCACCTTGTAGTTCGCGGGCACCTTGGCGTCGGGGCGGCGCAGATACAGCGGCCGGGGCGGCGGCAGTTCCTCGCCGCGCGCCAGCTTCTCGGCGGCGACCGAGGCCAGCGCGGCGGCCGACTGGTACTCGGGCATCCCGGGCGGGACCTCGGCGAAGGCGGCCGGGTAGAGGAGCGCGCCCGCGCCGACGGCGGGCAGCCCGGCGGCCGGACCCTCGGTGAGGTCGGCGGGGTGGTCCACGGCGGGCTCGGTCACCCGGGTCCGCGGGTCGTCGTAGCGGGCCCAGTAGACCTCCTTGCGGCGCGCGTCGGTGGCCACCACGAAGGGTCCGGTGAGACCGGCCTGCCCGGCGGCGTACGCGATGCCGTCCAGCGTGCACAGCCCGTGGACGGGGATGCCGAGCACGGACCCGAAGGTCGCGGCCGTCACCAGCCCGACCCGCAGCCCGGTGTAGGGACCGGGGCCGACCCCGACGACGATCTCCGTCACCTCGGCCAGCTCGGTGCCCGCCGCCCGCAGGGTCCGGTGGACGGCGGGGAGCAGCAGCTCGCCATGGCGCCGGGCGTCGATGTCGGCGGACTCGGCGAGGACTTCGGAACCGTCGTGCAGGGCGACCGTGACGGCGGGGGTGGCGGTATCAAGAGCGAGCAACAGCACGAGGACAGCCTACGGCGCCCCCGGAAGATCGTTCTTCGGTGTACGGCGGCGTTGGTCCGCCCCCGCCGTCCGTTTTCGCGCCAAGGGCGCTCCAAGGGCGCTTTCGCACCAAGGGCGCATGCCGCATACCAAGGGCGCGCGCGTACCAAGGGCGCAACAGGGCCGCGGTGGAGCGCGGTGAGCGCGCACCCGTGCACCGTGCCGGTGCTACGGTCGGCATACGTATGTACGGGCCGTGAGCGCGTACTGACCGCAGGAGAGGATGTCCGCCGTGCCGAGGAGCAGCACCGCGCCCGCCGTCGCCGTTCTCACCGCCGCCGCGCTCGGCGCCGTCGGCTTCCTCGGCTACCAGGCCGCGGCGACCGCACCCGACCATCCCACCCAGGCCCGGCCCGGCTCGCACGCCGGAGAGTCGAAGGACCGGCCGAAGAAGGCGAAGAAGAAGTCCACGGTCCTGCCCAAGGGGTCGGGGACCGGTACGCGGGTCGTCTACGCGCTCGGGGACCGGCGGGTGTGGCTGGTCGGCGCGGACGGACGGGCCACCCGCACCTTCGAGGTCGGCCCCAGCTCGGCCAGCCCGGACCCGGGGACGTACCAGATCAGCTCACGGAACCAGGGCGGCGTGGGGTCGGACGGGGTGCAGGTCGAGAACGTCGTCGTCTTCCACTCGGAAGGGGGCGTGGTGTTCGGTTTCAGCGCGGCCATGGACGGCTCGATGCCGGACCCGAACGCGCGCAAGCGCACCGGCGCGGTGCGGGAGTCCCGAGCCGACGGATCGGCGATGTGGGAGTTCGCGCAGGTCGGCACCGCGGTCGTGGTGATCAAGTAGACGATCGGGCGGCGACGCTCGGGCCCTACGCGGCGTCGCGGCGCTCGCGCACGGGCTCGTCCGGCTCGGGCGCCTGCCGCTCCGCGGCGGGCCGGGCTTCCTCCACCGGCGGTGTGGACACCGCGCTGGCCGCCGCGCAGGCCGCCAGCAGATCCCTCATCGACGGTGAACGGCCATCGTCGCGGTGGTCTGTCCCGACGACGGGTTCCTGGGCCGACATGGATGCCTCCTGAGGGTCCTGGGGCATTCGGACGAACAGGGAAAAATCCGAAGGTGGTTAGGCACGCCTAACTACTCTCCCCCTCCCATGTGACCACGGCCTATGCCCACAGCGCAACATCATGCCGACGGCTTGTCGGAATGTACCCCGTGAGCCGTCCGTCATCCCTGTCGTTCACCCGTGCCGCCCGGGAGAGGTCCCCGGGCGGCCCGTGCCGTCATCCGGCCAGCGACGCCAGGTCCTCACCGGCCCACCGCGGACCGACCCCGGTGACCACCACCTCGCGGGGGTCGTCCGGGTCACCGGCCGCGCCGTCGCCCACCGCCCGCTCGATCAGCACATGCAGCCGGTCCTCCGACAGCCCCTCGACCTTGCCCTCGCCCCACTCGACGGCGATCACCGACTCCGGCAGCGACACATCGAGGTCGAGGTCCTCCATCTCGTCCAGACCGCCGCCCAGACGGTAGGCGTCCACATGGACCAGGGGCGGACCGGAGCCGAGCGAGGGGTGGACGCGGGCGATCACGAACGTCGGCGAGGTGACCGCGCCCCGCACGCCCAGGCCCTCCCCCAGGCCCCGGGTCAGCGTGGTCTTGCCCGCGCCCAGCTCACCGGTGAGCAGCACCAGATCGCCGGGGCGCAGCAGCTTGGCCAGCCTGCGGCCCAGGTCCCGCATCTGCTCGGGGGAGGTGACGGTGATACGTGTCGCTACGTCCATACCGGCCGATGGTACTCAGCCGGACACCCCGCGCCGGGCCCGTCCGTCGACCCCGCCCACCGCTCTGGCCAGCAGTTCGGTCAGATGTCCGTTGACCACCTCGGGGTGCTCGAGGATCACCAGATGACCGGCCTCCTCGATGATCACCAGCTCGGCGCCGGGCAGCAGCTCCGCGATGGCCTCGCTGTGCTCCATCGGGGTGATCAGGTCCTTGTCGCCCGCCAGCACCAGCACCGGCAGCCCGTCGAAGTGCGGCAGCGCCGCGGCCTTGTCATGGGCGAGGACCGCCGGATAGAACTCCGCGACCACATCGATCGGGGTGGCCTCGATCAGCCGCTCCGCGAACCGCGCGACACCGGGGTCCACGTCCTTCGAGCCGAACGAATAGCGCTTGATCAGCCCGGCGAAGAGATCGGCGGTGGCCCGGCGGCCCCGCTCGACCAGTTCCACCTGCCAGCCCAGCGCCTTCAGCAGCCCCGGCAGCACCCTGCGCACCGCGTTCACCCCGACGACCGGCAGGCCGAAGCTGACCTCGCCGAGACGGCCCGCCGAGGTGCTGAGGAACGCCACGCCGACCACCCGCTCCCGCACCAGCTCCGGGTACTGCGCGGCCAGCGCCATCAGCGTCATGCCGCCCATGGAGTGGCCGACCAGCACCAGCGGGCCCTCGGGCGCCGCGGCGTCGATGACCGCCTTCAGATCACGGCCGAGCTGGTCGATGGTGAGCGCGTCGCCGTCGGCCTGGGCGCAGCCGCGCGCCGAGCGGCCGTGGCAGCGCTGGTCCCAGTAGACGGTGCGGACCACCTCGCGCAGCGCGGAGCGCTGGAAGTGCCAGGAGTCCTGGGCGAGGCAGTAGCCATGGCTGAAGATCATGGTGACGGGGGCGGCCGCGGCCTTGCGGCCGAACCGCCGCTTGCGCCGGGACGGCGCGGGCGCGCTGCGCTCCCGGACCTCTTCGACCTCGTAGTGCAGCTCGGTGCCGTCGTCGGCCACCGCCGTGCCGGGGGTGCCGCGCAGGCTGCCGTACGGGCCCTCGGCGTCCAGCGCGAGCCGTGCCTTGCGCCGTACGCCGCGGCCGACCGTGAGGCGCTCCACGGCAACGCCCGCCGCCGCTCCGGCCGCGAGGACGCCGATCGCGGCGCCCGCGAACCCGGCTCCGCGCCTCCAGCTCACGGCTGTGGCCCCCGCCACGACTCGTGTCGCCATCTCTGCCGTGCTGTCGTCGCCCATGGTCAGATCCCTGTGCCCCCCGAATGACCTACATAAACGCGTGGTACCCGGGAACCCACACGGGTGACGATCTCATACGCGATCGTGCCCACGGCACGTGCCCAGTCCTCGACCGTCGGCTCGCCCCGGTCCCCCGGCCCGAAGAGCACCGCTTCCTCGCCCTCCTCCGCGCTGTCGCCGCCGAGGTCCACCACGAACTGGTCCATGGCCACCGTGCCCGCGACCGTCCGCCACTTCCCCGCGACCAGCACCGGGCCGACCCCCGATGCATGGCGCGGGATGCCGTCCGCGTAGCCGACCGGCACCAGGGCGAGGGTGGTCTCGCCGGGGGTGACATAGCGGTGGCCGTAGGAGACCCCGTGTCCACCCGGCACCCGCTTGACCGAGGCGAGCCGGGCGGACAGCGTCATCACCGGCCGCAGCCCGAAATCGGCGGGCACGCCGACCTCGGGGCTCGGCGAGATGCCGTAGGTGGCGATACCGGTCCGGACGAGGTCGAAATGGGACTGGGGAAGGGTCAAAGTGGCCGGGGAGTTGGCCAGATGGCGCACCTCCGGCCGCAGCCCCGCCCGCTCGGCGTGCCCGGCCATCTCGCGGAAGGTGGTCAGCTGGGCCTCGATGGAGGGGTGGCCCGGCTCGTCGGCGCAGGCGAAATGGGACCACACGCCCGTCACGCGTACGGTGCCTTCCGCCTCCGCGGCGCGGGCCTCGGCTACCAACTCCGGCCAGTCGGCGGGCTGGCAGCCGCTGCGGCCGAGTCCAGTGTCGGCCTTCAGCTGGATCCGGGCGGTCCGGCCCGCGGCGCGGGCCGCGGTGACGGCCTCGCGCAGCGCCCACACACCGCTGGCCGAGACGTCGATGTCCGCCTCGATCGCCTCCCGCCAGGGGCCACCGGGCGTCCACAGCCAGCACATCAGCCGACCGGTGTCACCCGCCGCGCGCAGCGCGAGCGCCTCCTCGGGCGTGGCCGTGCCCAGCCAGCTCGCACCGGCCTCGCGGGCGGCGCGCGCGCAGGGCAGCGCGCCGTGACCGTAGCCGTCCGCCTTGACGACGGTCATCAGCTCGGCGGTGGGCGCCGCGGCGCGCAGCGCCCGAACGTTGTCCCGCAGGGCGGCCAGGTCGACCACGGCACGGGCGCGCATCGGTGTCTCGTCCATCCCCGTCAGTCTCTCAGGCCCATGGGCCGACCGGAGTGTGTGCTTTTCCGCACAAGGTGCCCTCCGTTCGGGAGACTGTGGAGACTGTGACCATGAGGACTGCCTACAGCGTCGAAACCGTACGGGCCGCGGAGCGGGAGCTGATGGCGCGGCTGCCGGACGGAGCGCTCATGCAGCGGGCGGCGGCCGGACTGGCCGCCGCCTGCGCCGATCTGCTGCGCCGGGTGTCCGGCGCCCGGGTGGCCGTACTGGCGGGAAGCGGGGACAACGGGGGCGACGCGCTCTACGCGGGCGCCCGGCTGGCCCGGCGCGGCGCCGGGGTCACGGCGGTGCTGCTCGCCCCGGACCGGGCCCATCCGGGGGGTCTGCGCGCACTGCTCACGGCGGGCGGACGGGCCGTGGCGGCCGACGACGAACGCGCCGAACCGACCCTGGCCCGCGCCGAACTGGTCGTGGACGGAATCGTGGGCATCGGCGGCAAGGGCGGGCTGCGGACCGAAGCGGAGCGGCTGACGCGGGCGGTGCGCGGCACGGTCGTCGCCGTGGACCTGCCGAGCGGGGTGGACGCCGACACCGGGGAGGTCAAGGGCGCCGCGGTGCGCGCCGACGCCACCGTCACCTTCGGTACGTACAAACCGGGGCTGCTGATCGACCCGGCCCGGACCCACGCGGGTGCGCTGCGGCTGATCGGCATCGGCCTGGAGCCGTATCTGCCGCCCGTACCGGACGCGGAGGCGCTTCAGCACGCGGACGTGGCGGCGCTGCTGCCCCGGCCCTCGGCGGAGAGCGACAAGTACCGGCGCGGGGTGGTCGGTGTCGTGGCGGGCTCCGCCCGCTACCCGGGCGCCGCGGTGCTGGCCGTCGCGGGCGCGCTGCGCGGCGGCGCGGGGGCGGTGCGCTATGTGGGCCCGGCGGCCGACGCGGTCATCGCGCGCTTCCCCGAGACACTGGTGCACTCCGGTCCCCCGGCCAAGGCGGGCCGGGTCCAGGCGTGGGTGGTCGGCCCCGGCCTCGGCGACGGCGCGGCGGCCCGGCACTCGCTGGAGGACGTACTCCGCTCCGATGTCCCCGTCCTGGTCGACGCCGACGGGCTGCGCCTCCTGCCGCCCGGCGATCTGCGCACGCGCGAGGCGCCCACGGTGCTGACCCCGCACGCGGGCGAGGCCGCGGCCCTGCTCGGCGTCTCCCGCGAGGAGGTGGAGTCCGGGCGGCTGGCGGCGGTACGGGAGCTGGCCGGGCGCTATGGCGCCACGGTGCTCCTCAAGGGGTCCACCACCCTGGTCGCGGGCAAGGCGGGACCGGTGCGGGTGAACCCCACCGGCACCGGCTGGCTGGCCACCGCGGGCAGCGGCGATGTGCTGTCCGGGCTGACCGGCTCCCTGCTGGCGGCGGGCCTCGGCGCCGCCGACGCGGCCTCGGTCGGTGCCTATCTCCACGGCCTGGCGGCGCGCCGCGCGGCGGGCCCGCACGGCGCGCCGATCGCGGCGTACGACGTGGCGACGGCGCTCGCGGAGGCATGGCGGGACGTCCTGGCCTGACAGCACGGCCTGATGGCACGGGGTGCGCCGGCCGGGCGGCGGGGAAGGTCCCGCGGCGCCCTCGCCCGGCCCGGTCGCCGGGGCCCGCGAAGGGCCGCGCGCCCGGACCACGCCAGTGGTGTGGCCGGAAGTGATGCCTGAGCGCAAAACCGGTGGCACCCCGCGCGGCGGTCCGTAGCCTGGCCCGCATGACCACCCTGAGCCTGGACCGCTACGCCGCCGAAATCGTCACGCAGACCGAGCGGTTGAGGGACTGCGTCAAGGGCGCGGACCTCAACGCCCCGGTGCCCAGCTGCCCGGAGTGGACCCTCGGTCAGCTGCTGCGCCATCTGAACGGTGCGCACCGCTGGGCCGGGGAAGTGGTCGGCTCCCGGTCGGCGGAGCCAGTCTCCGACGACCTGGTCAACGACGTCCCGCGGATCGACGGCGAGAGCGCGGAGGCACTGGACGCCCAACTCGCCGACGGTGCCGCCCGGCTGGCGGAGACCCTGCGCGCGGCAGGGCCGGACGTACCGGTGTGGACGCCGGGACCGGGCGGCACCCCGATGTTCTGGGCCCGCCGGATGGCCTACGAGACGGCCGTGCACCGGGCGGACGCCGCCCTGGCCGTCGGCGTGGAGTACACCCTCGACGCGGAACCGGCGTCCGACGCGCTCGACGAGTGGATGGACTTCGGCACGGTGCCGGATGCCTATGAGTCCGAGCCCGCGCTGCTCGGTCCGGGCCGGACCCTCCGGTTCCAGGCCACGGACACCGGGGCACGCTGGCTGGTCGACCTCACCGGGCCCGCCCCGGTCTGGCGCCGTACCGACGAGGAGGCGGCCGTGACGGTGCGCGGCCCGCTGGCGGAACTGCTGCTGCTGATCTACCGGCGGCCCGCGCCCCGCGTCGACGTGCTCGGCGACACCGCCCTGCTGGAGCTGTGGCTGACGCGGACCGGCTTCTGGCTGGAGTGACGGGGGCGCCCCGGTAGCGCCCCCGTACAGCTCCACGGCTATCCGGCCGCCATGACGCCCTCGGGTCTGCGCGCCCGGTCGCTGATCTTCATCAGGATCGCGATCAGCACCCAGTTGGCCACCTGGGAGGAGCCGCCCGCGGCCAGGAACGGCATCGCCTTTCCGGTCAGCGGAAGCAGACCGGTGACCCCGCCCGCCACCACGAACACTTGAAGCGCCAGCGCCCCGGACAGCCCGGCCGCCAGCAGTTTGCCGAACGGATCGCGCGCCGCCAGCGCCGTCCGCAGGCCCCGTTCGATCAGCAGCGCGTACAGCAGCAGAACGGCCGTCGTCCCCGCGAGGCCCAACTCCTCGCCGACCGTGGTCAGGATGAAGTCCGAGCGCCCCGCGAACCCGATCAGATCGGAGTGGCCCTGGCCCAGACCGGTGCCGGTGACCCCGCCGGTGCCAAAGCTGAACAGCGCCTCCGCGGCCTGCGGAGAGGTGAGTCCGGGCGGCGGATCCGGCAGGTAGTAGTCCATGGGGTGCAGCCAGGCGACGATCCGGCCGTGCACATGCGGCTCCATCGAGCCCACGACATAGGCGCCGCCCGCGAACATCAGCAGCCCCGCCACCACCCAGCTGGTGCGTTCGGTGGCCGCGTAGATCATGATCACGAAGAGCCCGAAGAAGATCAGCGAGGTGCCCAGGTCCCGTTCGAAGACCAGCACCAGCAGACTCAAGACCCACACCGCCGCGATCGGCCCGAACTGCCTGCCGCGCGGGAGATGGAAGCCCAGCGCCCGGCGGCCCGCCAGCGCCAGCGCGTCCCGGTGCGCCGTCAGATAGCCCGCGAAGAACACCGCGATCCCGATCCGGACGAACTCCCCGGGCTGGAACGACAGCGCCCCCAGCCGGATCCAGCGCTTGGCGCCGTACAGGTCCCCGGGGAAGAACGCCGGGGCCATCAGCAGCACCAGGGAGACCAGGACGGTGACGTAGGTGTAACGGCGCAAGCGCCGGTCGTCCTTGAGCAGCGCCAGGACCCCCAGGAAGACGACCAGGCCGATGACGGTCCACCGCACCTGGGCCGGCGCCATCGCCGGGGAGTTGTAGCGCTGGGCGTAGGACTGGTCCAGGCGATGGATCAGCACCAGGCCGAGCCCGCTCAACGTGACGGCCAGCGGCAGAATGAGGGGGTCGGCGTACGGGGCGAAGCGGCGCACCGCGAGCTGGGCCACCGCAGTGAGCAGCACCGCCCCGAGCGCGTACGCGGGCAGGTGGCCGGGCAGTTCCCCGTCGAGGGCCAGACCCACCGAGGCGTACCCCAGCAGTGTCAGGACCGCCGCCAGCCCCAGCAGACGTAATTCGGCCGCACGTTCCATGTGTTTCCCCCGTCACGTGTGGATTCCGGAGGGGAAGAGGGCGCGACGCACCGGGACGGTTCCGCGTGGGGACCGACGGCCAGGGCCCAACGCCTGTCGTTCAAAGGGGACTAGAGCTGGCGGAGGTGGTCCCGCAGGGTCCGGGCGACCCGGGCCATCAGCGCCTCGGCGCCGGGCTGGCTGCTCGCGGGCACCACGGACTCGGTGAGCACGGCAACGGCGAAGCTCTGGCCGTCGGCGTGCTCCACGACACCGATCTCATGGCGGAGGTTGAGGAGGGTGCCGGTCTTGGAAGACCAGATGGCGGCGTCCGAGACGAAGTCCGGGGCGAGGCGTTGCCGCATCAGGTTGTGGGCCATCAGACCGCGTACCCGCTCGGCCGCCTCCGGGTGGATCGCCGACGGTGTCCACAGGGCTTGCAGCAGATCGGCCCAGGCGCGGGCACTGCCGGTATTGGCGCGGGTGGTGTCGAGCTGCGGCACCCGGTGGCCGCGGCCCGAGGTGCCCGCGTCGATGGCGAGGGCGTGGGCGAGATGGGCCTGTCCACTGTCGAAGCGTTCCTCGGGGGTGTCGGACAGCTCGTGCATGGTGTGCCGGACGGTGATGCCGTGCAGACCGAGTTCGTGGAGGATCTGCGTGACCCGGTCGGGCGGGGTGAGCTCGAACAGCGCGTCGGCGGCGGTTCCGTCGCTGACGCAGGTGCTCAGATAGACCAGGTCGTCGACGGCGACCCGGGCGGGATGGCGGAAGCGGCTCAGCCCGGTCGGGCCGGGGGTGGTGATCCCCCCGGGCCGCACCTCCAGCGTGGTCGCCCCGTCGAGTTCACCGCGCCGGATGCGCTCGGCCGTCGCCAGCGCGAGCGGCACCTTCACCAAGGAGGCGGACGGCAGTTGGGCATCCGGTTCGATGCCCAGCTCCTCGCCGGTGCGCAGATCCCGGACCAGCAGATAGCCGCGCAGACCGCCGTCGCGCAGCTGTCCGCGCATCTCGCGCAGCAGCCCCTCGGTCATGTCACGCCCCCTTCGGTGGACGGTACGGCGCCGAGGCAGCGCGCTATCGCGTCGCCCAGGCGGGCCTGGATGTGCCGGGGGTTACCGGCCGCGGCGGCCGTGACGGCGTAGCCCCGGGTGAGGGTGAGTTCGCCCATGGGCCGCCAGTTCAGGGCCAGTTCACGGGCCTGGGCGGGTGAGCACAGCAGCAGATCGTCGGAGCACAGGACGTCCGCCGCGGCCGTGGTGAGGTCGTCGGCGACCACGAGCTGCGCGGGCCGCAGCCCGAGCGCGTCCCGCAGCCGGGTCAGCGGATCGCGGATGTGCGGGACGTCGTCCTCCGGCTGGATCCGGATCCGGCGGGGCGGTTCGGGGGCGCCCCGGCCCATCCGCAGGGCCTCCAGGTAGAGGCGCTTCACCCCGGGGTTCCGGACCCCGGCCAGCCCGAGCGGCACCGACCACAGCGCCTCGTCCGGCGGCACCGGCAGCAGGGCGGCCCGCACCTGCTGGGAGCGGACCAGCTCCTCCCGCCGGCGCGGCGGCGCGACCCGGAGGTCGAGGGTGACACCGTGCCCCCGCGCGTCGGCCACCAGCTGGGCGAGGTCGACGGTGGAGCAGATACCGGGCATCGCCAGCCGCCACGGCTTGTGCTTGGCGGCCTCCGCCTCGTGGTGCAGCACATCGGCCGCCTGGACCAGCTGCCGGGCGGCGGGCAGCAGCTCGTGGCCGAAGGGGGTGAGGACGGCCTGCCGCGAGGTGCGCTCGAACAGCCGCTCCCCGAAGTGCGCCTCCAGCGCGGCGATCCGGCGGCTGGCCACCGGCTGCGACATCCGGGCTGCGGCCGCCCCGACGGTGAAACTGCCGCGCTCACTCACGCTCACGAACGCGCGGCACGCTCCCACCAGATCCACAACCGCCACTCCACACCACTGTCATGCCATTTCCGAATGGAAACCCTCAGAAGTGTATTGGACCGTATGGCCGAACGCGGCAAGGGTGTGCGCAGAAGGCATCCCATCCCCCATATGTCCTGTCATACAGGGCAGATCAGGAGGTACCGGACCATGCGGCAGACCCGTGCCCGGCGCGCCCTTCGCGGTGCGCTCACCACCCTCGTCCTCGTCCCGCTCGCGGCCTGCGGCCAGGACGACTCCTCGCCGTCGTCGGCCTCCATGGCGGCGAAGCCCGCCGCCACCCGCTCGTTCACCGACGAGTTCAAGGGCCTGGAGCAGAAGTTCGACGCACGCCTGGGGGTCTACGCCATCGACACCGGAACCGGGCGGGAGGTGGCGTACAACGACGGCGCCCGCTTCCCCTTCGCCTCCACCTTCAAGGCCATGGCCGCCGGGGCCATCCTGCGCGAGCGCTCGCTCGACGGCATGGACAAGAAGATCACGTACTCCAAGGACGATCTGATCGAATGGTCCCCGATCACCGAGAAGCATGTCGACACCGGAATGACCCTGGGTGAGCTGTCCGACGCCGCCGTCCGCTACAGCGACAACACCGCGGCCAATCTGATCCTCGAAGAACTCGGCGGCCCCAAGTCGCTCGACGCCGCGTTGGAGAAGATGGGCGACGACATCACCCGGATGGAACGGAACGAACCGGGTCTGAACGACTGGAACCCCAAGAACACCCGGGACACCACCACTCCCCGGGCGTTCGCCAAGGACCTGCGCTCCTTCGTCCTCGGTGACACGCTCGAGAAGCCCGAACGCGCACAGCTCGCCGACTGGCTGAAGAGGAACACCACGGGCGCGACAACCATCCGGGCGGGCATGCCCAAGAACTGGACGGTCGGTGACAAGACCGGCACCGGCGCCACCTACGGCTCCCGCAACGACATCGCGGTGGTGTGGCGCCCCGGTGCGGACCCCATCGTCGTGGCGATCATGACGAACCGCACCGCGAAGGACGGCAAGCCCGACGACCGGCTGCTGGCGCAGGCCGCCGGGGTGGTGGCCGACACCCTCAAGTAGCGGGTACGGGACCGCCCGGAACGGGCCAAGGGTCCGGGAGCCGGGTCACCCCTCGGCGATCACCACCGCGGAGGCGACCCCCGCGTCATGGCTCAGCGAGACATGCCAGCCACGGACGCCCAGCTCCGCCGCGCGCTCCGCGACCGTGCCGCGGACGGTCAGCCGCGGACGGCCGGAGTCCTCGGTCACGATCTCGGCGTCCGTCCAGCGCAGTCCGCCCGGCGCGCCCAGCGACTTGGCCAGCGCCTCCTTGGCGGCGAACCGGGCGGCGAGCGACGCGATCCCGCGTCGCTCGCCGCTCGGCAGCGTCAGCTCGTCCGCCACGAACAGCCGCTCCGCCAGCCCCGGCGTACGCCGCAGGGCATCGGCGAAGCGGTCGATCTCGGCCACATCGATACCGACACCGATGATCACGGGATCACGATCACTCGACGGTCACCGACTTGGCCAGGTTGCGCGGCTGGTCCACCTCGTTGCCGCGCGCGGTCGCCAGCTCGCAGGCGAAGACCTGGAGCGGCACGGTGGCCACCAGCGGCTGGAGCAGGGTCGGGGTCGCGGGGATCTCGATCAGGTGGTCGGCGTAGGGCGCCACCGCCTCGTCGCCGCGCTCGGCGATCACGATCGTGCGGGCACCGCGCGCCCGGATCTCCTGGATATTGGAGACGATCTTGTCGTGGAGGACCGACCGCCCGCGCGGCGACGGCACCACGACGACCACCGGGACGTCCTGCTCGATCAGCGCGATCGGACCGTGCTTCAGCTCACCGGCCGCGAAGCCCTCGGCGTGCATGTACGCCAGCTCCTTGAGCTTGAGCGCACCCTCCAGCGCCACCGGGAAGCCCACATGGCGCCCGAGGAAGAGCACCGTGTTCTTGTCGGCCAGGGTGCGGGCCAGCTCGCGCACCGGCTCCATCGTCTCCAGGACCTGTTCCACCTGGGTGGCGATCTCCGACAGCTCGCGGATCACCGAGATGATCTCGTCGCCCCACTTGGTGCCGCGTACCTGCCCCAGGTACAGCGCCACCAGATAGCAGGCCACCAGCTGGGTGAGGAACGCCTTGGTCGAGGCGACCGCGACCTCGGGACCGGCGTGGGTGTAGAGCACCGCGTCGGACTCGCGCGGAATCGTCGAGCCGTTGGTGTTGCAGATCGCCAGCACCTTGGCGCCCTGCTCACGGGCGTGGCGCAGCGCCATCAGGGTGTCCATGGTCTCGCCGGACTGCGAGATGGCGATCACCAGGGTGCGCTGGTCCAGGATCGGGTCCCGGTAGCGGAACTCGCTCGCCAGCTCCGTCTCGCAGGGGATCCGCGTCCAGTGCTCGATGGCGTACTTCGCGATCATCCCGGCGTGGTACGCGGTGCCGCACGCGACGATCACGACCTTGCTGACCTCGCGCAGCACGGAGGCGGGGATGCGGACCTCGTCCAGGCAGAGGCTGCCGGAGAGGTCGATCCGGCCGAGGAGGGTGTCCGCGACCGCCTTCGGCTGCTCGGCGATCTCCTTGAGCATGAAGTAGTCGTAGCCGCCCTTCTCGGCGGCGGAGGCGTCCCAGTCCACGTGGTACGGACGGACCTCGGCGGGCGCCCCGTCGAAGTCGGTCACCGTCACCGCGTCGCGGCGGGCCTCGACCACCTGGTCCTGGCCCAGCTCGATGGCCTCGCGGGTGTGCGCGATGAAGGCGGCCACATCGGAGGCGAGGAACGCCTCGTCCTCACCGACCCCGACCACCAGCGGCGAGTTCCGGCGCGCCCCGACCACCACATCGGGCGCGTCCGCGTGCACCGCGACCAGGGTGAAGGCACCCTCCAGCTGACGGCACACCTGGCGCATCGCCTCGGCCAGGTCACCGCAGGAGGAGAAGGACTCGGCGAGCAGATGCGCCACGACCTCGGTGTCGGTCTCCGAGGCGAGGTCATGGCCGCGCTCGGCCAACTCGGCGCGCAGCACCGCGAAGTTCTCGATGATGCCGTTGTGGACGACCGAGACCCGGCCCGCATTGTCCAGGTGCGGATGGGCGTTGGCGTCGGTCGGGCCGCCGTGGGTGGCCCACCGGGTGTGGCCGATCCCGGTGCCCCCGTTGGGCAGCGGCCGGTCGGCCAGCTCCTTCTCCAGGTTGGCGAGTTTGCCCGCCTTCTTGGCGGAGGCCAGTCCGCCGTCGGCGAGCACGGCCACCCCGGCCGAGTCGTAGCCGCGGTACTCGAGCCGCTTGAGACCGGCCAGGACAACATCGAGGGCGGACTGCCCTCCCACATAACCAACGATTCCGCACATGAAGGCAGCGTACGACCCGCCCGCTCGGGGACGGACGACGGCCCGCGCGTCGCGCACGCCGCGCGGTGTGCTCGGGCGCCGCAGGTGCCCTGCCGGGATGACCGGGAGTGGCCCGGTCATGGCCCGGTGGTGGCCCGATGGTGACCCGGGGATGGCCCCCCGGGGGTGACCGACCCCACGCCGTCCGCACCCCACAGTTCCGGGCCCAGCCCCGACAATGAAGGGGTGATCACGTCAACTGCGCGCGGTGCGCGCACCGTGCGCGCACCGCAGCGGCGGAGCGAGGCCAGCCCGTACGTGGATCTCTCGCGCGCGGAGTGGAGCGCACTGCGGGACAAGACCCCGCTGCCGCTGACCGCCGCGGAGGTCGAGCGGCTGCGGGGGCTCGGCGACGTCATCGACCTCGACGAGGTGCGGGACGTCTATCTGCCGCTGTCCCGGCTGCTCAACCTCTACGTCGCGGCCACCGGACGGCTGCGCGGCGCCCTCAACACCTTCCTCGGGGACACCAAGAAGGGCAGCGGCACCCAGCCCGGCACCCCCTTCGTCATCGGGGTGGCGGGCAGTGTCGCGGTCGGCAAGTCCACCACCGCCCGGCTGCTCCAGGCGCTCCTGGCCCGCTGGCCGGAGCATCCGCGCGTCGAGCTGATCACCACCGACGGCTTCCTCTACCCCAACACCGAGCTGCACCGGCGCGGGCTGATGTCCCGCAAGGGGTTCCCCGAGTCGTACGACCGCCGGGCGCTGACCCGCTTCGTCGCCGATGTGAAGGCGGGCAAGGCGGAGGTCTCCGCGCCGGTCTACTCGCATCTGATCTACGACATCGTCCCGGACGAGCGGCTGACCGTGCACCGCCCCGACATCCTGATCGTCGAGGGGCTCAATGTGCTGCAACCGGCGCTGCCGGGGAAGGACGGGCGGACCCGGGTCGGGCTCGCCGACTTCTTCGACTTCAGCGTGTACGTGGACGCCCGTACCGAGGACATCGAGAGCTGGTACCTCGGCCGCTTCAGGAAGCTGCGCGAGACCGCCTTCCAGGACCCGTCCTCATACTTCCGCAAGTACACCCAGGTCTCCGAGGAGGAGGCGCTGGACTACGGCCGGATGATCTGGCGGACCATCAACAAGCCCAATCTCCAGCAGAACGTGCAGCCCACCCGCGGGCGGGCCACGCTCGTCCTCCGCAAGGGGCCCGACCACAAGGTGCAGCGGCTCTCCCTGCGCAAGCTCTGAGGAGCCCCGGCCGTACTGCGCGGAGGGGCCGCGTACGGCAGCCCCTCCGCGATGCGTTCCCGCTCAGCCCAGGGCGGACTTCACCGCGTCGGCCAGGCGGCCGGCCACGGAGCGGGCCTGGTCGATGTCGGCGGCCTCGACCATGACCCGGACCAGCGGCTCGGTGCCGGAGGGGCGCAGCAGGACGCGGCCGGTCTCGCCGAGCTCGCGCTCGGCCTCGGCGACCGCGGCGGCGAGGTCGGCGCTGGAGGCCACGCGGGACTTGTCCACGTCCGGGACGTTGATCAGCACCTGCGGCAGCCGCTCCATGACGGCCGCGAGGTCGGCCAGGGTGCGGCCGGTGGCGGCGACGCGGGCGGCCAGCAGCAGACCGGTGAGGGTGCCGTCACCGGTGGTGGCGTGGTCGAGGACGATCACATGGCCGGACTGCTCGCCGCCGAGCGCGTAGTCGTGGCTCTTCATCTCCTCCAGCACATAGCGGTCGCCGACCGCCGTCTGGACCAGCTCCAGGCCCTCCCGCCGCATGGCGAGCTTGAAGCCGAGGTTGGACATCACGGTGCCGACCACCGTGTTGTTGCGCAGGGTGCCAGCCTCGCGCATCGCCAGCGCGAGGACGGCGAGGATCTGGTCGCCGTCGACCTCCCGGCCGGTGGCGTCCACGGCCAGACAGCGGTCGGCGTCGCCGTCGTGGGCCACTCCGAGGTCGGCGTGCTGCTCGACCACGGCGGCCTGGAGTTTCGCCAGATGGGTGGAGCCGTGGCCGTCGTTGATGTTGAGACCGTCCGGCTCGGCGCCGATGGTGACGACCTCGGCCCCGGCGCGGGCGAACGCCTCCGGGGAGACCCGGGAGGCGGCGCCGTGGGCACCGTCGACGACGACCTTGATCCCGTCGAGCCGGCCCGGCAGCGCGGCGACCAGGTGGGCGACGTAGTTGTCGAAGCCCTCCTCGTAGTCGCGGACCCGGCCCACCCCGGCGCCGGTCGGCCGGTCCCACGGCTCGCCCGAGGCATGGGCGCGGTAGGTGGTCTCGATCCGGTCCTCCAGCTCGTCGGCCAGCTTGTGGCCGCCGCGGGCGAAGAACTTGATGCCGTTGTCGGGCATCGGGTTGTGGCTGGCGGAGAGCATCACCCCGAGGTCCGCGTCGAGCGCGCCGGTGAGATACGCGACCGCGGGCGTCGGCAGCACGCCCACCCGCAGCACGTCCACCCCGGCACTGGCCAGCCCCGCCACCACGGCGGCTTCCAGGAACTCCCCGGACGCGCGCGGATCCCGCCCGACCACGGCCACCGGCCGGTGGCCCTCGAAGGTTCCCGCTTCGGCGAGCACATGCGCTGCCGCGACCGACAGCCCGAGCGCCATCTCAGCTGTCAGGTCGGCGTTTGCGACACCGCGCACACCATCCGTACCGAAGAGTCGTCCCACTGGTGTCCTCCGAGATTGCGAGCTGGGGGGCAGGAGCTTGCTTGTAGGTATACGCCCCCTGGCGGCGATAGCCGAACGCCCCGGGGCACTGGTGGTGCCGCCGGGGCGTTCGAATGAACAGCGATTCCGCTGGGCCCGATGGGCTCGGGCGGATTAGCGCTTGCTGTACTGCGGCGCCTTGCGGGCCTTCTTCAGACCGGCCTTCTTACGCTCGGTGGCGCGGTCGTCACGGGTCAGGAAGCCGGCCTTCTTCAGCGGGCCGCGGTTGTTGTCCACGTCCGCCTCGTTCAGCGCGCGGGCGATGCCCAGGCGCAGCGCACCGGCCTGTCCGGAGACGCCGCCGCCGGAGATGCGGGCGATGACGTCGTAGCGGTCGTCCAGCTCGAGCACCTTGAAGGGCTCGTTGACTTCCTGCTGGTGCACCTTGTTGGGGAAGTACCCCTCAAGGGTGCGACCGTTGATCTTCCACTGGCCGCTGCCCGGCACGATGCGGACACGCGCCACGGCGTTCTTGCGGCGCCCGGTGCCGGCGGCCGGCTGCGGGTCACCGAAGCGGGAAGCGAGCGACTCGGAGGTGTACTCCGACTCGACCGTCTCAACGCTCTCGGTGGTGTACTCCTCGACCTCGAGGGGGGTCTCGGCGGTGGTCTCGGCCACGATGCTCCTCAGATTCTTTTCGTCTTAGGGGATGGCCGGGACTACTGCGCGACCTGGGTGATCTCGAACGGGACCGGCTGCTGAGCGGCGTGCGGGTGCTGGTCACCCGAGTACACCTTCAGCTTCGAGAGCATCTGACGGCCCAGGGTGTTCTTGGGGAGCATGCCCTTGATGGCCTTCTCGACGGCCTTCTCCGGGCTCTTCTCCAGCAGCTCGTCGTAGCGGATGGAACGCAGACCACCCGGGTAGCCGGAGTGGCGGTACGCCATCTTCTGGGTCCGCTTGTTGCCGGAGAGGTGCACCTTGTCGGCGTTGATGATGATGACGAAGTCACCAGCGTCGACATGCGGCGCGTATACGGGCTTGTGCTTGCCCCGCAGGAGGGTGGCAGCCTGGGTGGCCAGGCGGCCGAGAACGACGTCGGTGGCGTCGATGACGTGCCACTGACGCTGGACGTCGCCGGGCTTGGGGCTGTACGTACGCACGGTCGTAGCCTTCGCTTCTCAGTGTGGGGTCTCCTCAGGTTCGCGAGAACCGAGGGGACGGGTCCTTACAAGGCCACCCGGACGATCACGACAGCCCTGGCCGCACCTCGGTGACGCATCCGGGTGCATTGCCGCTGGTCATCGGCCCGGTGGACCGGCGTAACGGCCTCTCACGTGAGAACGAGCAAGCCAATACGCATAACGAACTGGCAGAATACCGGTCCGCCCCCGGACGGGTCAAAACACCTCCGGCGCACCCCTGCCACTCAGCGTTTACGCGCCACCCGGGCCTCGTCCCAGACCGGCTCGGTGACCTCACGGACCCGGCCGTCCGCGCCGAAGACCAGAAAGCGGTCGAAGGAGCGGGCGAACCAGCGGTCGTGGGTGACGGCCAGCACCGTGCCGTCGTAACGCTCCAGCCCCTCCTGGAGCGCCTCCGCGCTCTCCAGGTCCAGATTGTCCGTCGGCTCGTCCAGCAGCAGGGCGGTGGTCCCGGCCAGCTCCAGCAGCAGGATCTGGAAGCGGGCCTGCTGGCCGCCGGAGAGCTTGTCGAAGGGCTGGTCGCCCTGGCGCTCCAGCTCGTAGCGGCGCAGCGCGCTCATCGCGGCGCCCCGGTCCCGGGCGTGCTCGGTCCACAGGATGTCCACCAGGGTGCGCCCGGCCAGCTCGGGGTGGGCGTGGGTCTGGGCGAAGTGGCCGGGGACGACCCGGGCGCCCAGCTTCCACTCCCCGGTGTGCGCCACCTCCTCCCCCGCCAGCAGCCGCAGGAAGTGGGACTTCCCGGAGCCATTGCTGCCCAGCACCGCGACCCGCTCGCCGTAGAAGACCTCCAGGTCGAAGGGGCGCATCAGCCCGGTGAGCTCCAGCCCCCGGCAGGTGACGGCGCGCACTCCGGTACGGCCGCCCTTCAGCCGCATCCGGATGTCCTGCTCGCGCGGCGGCTCCTGCGGCGGGCCCGCCTCCTCGAACTTCCGCAGCCGGGTCTTGGCCGCCTGGTAGCGCCCGGCCATGTCCGAGTTGTACGCCGCCTTCTGCTTGAAGGTGAGCATCAGACGGCGCAGCTTGGCGTGCTCCTCGTCCCAGCGGCGGCGCAGCTCCTCGAAACGGGCGAAGCGCTCCTTGCGGGCCTGGTGGTAGCTGGCGAAGCCGCCGCCGTGCACCCAGACGTCACTGCCCGCCGGACCCGGCTCAACGCTGATGATCTTCTCGGCGGCGCGGGCCAGCAGCTCCCGGTCGTGGGAGACGAACAGCACGGTCTTCTTGGTCTCCCGCAGCCGCTCCTCCAGCCAGCGCTTGCCGGGGACGTCCAGATAGTTGTCCGGCTCGTCCAGCAGCAGCACCTCATCGGTGCCGCGCAGCAGCGACTCCAGGACCAGACGCTTCTGCTCACCGCCGGAGAGGGTGCGCACCTCGCGCCACTGGGCGCGTTCATAGGGGACGCCGAGCGCGGCCGAGGTGCACATGTCCCACACCGTCTCGGTCTCGTAGCCACCGGCCTCGGCCCAGTCGCTGAGCGCCTGGGCGTAGGCCATCTGGGCGGGCTCGTCGTCCCGCGTCATGATCGCGTACTCGGCGTCGTCCACGGCCTTCGCGGCCTGGCGGATCCGTGGCCGGGCGACGGAGACCAGCAGGTCGCGCACGGTCCGCTCATCCCGTACGGACCCCACGAACTGCGGCATCACCCCGAGACCGCCACCGACCGTCACCGATCCGCCGTGCGGCTGGAGTTCGCCCGCGATCAGCCTCAGCAGGGTGGTCTTGCCCGCGCCGTTGGCGCCGACGAGCGCGATCGCGGCGCCCTCCCCGACCCGGAACGACACATCGCCGAGCAGTGCTCGTCCATCGGGCAGGTAGTACTCCAGGTGTGCCGCCTCCAGATGACCCATGCCCGGATTGTGACCTCGCGGTCACGGTCCGGCCAACCGGTTTATGAGCTGGGCGGATTAAGATGCGCGCCATGAGCTTTGGGCATGGGGGACCGTACGGGCCCGGGGGTGGGGCGCCTCAGCCGCCGACACCGGACTGGAACGCGCTGGCGGACGACACCGCCGCGCGCGGCAGGCGCCGCACATGGCTGCTGGCCGGTGGTGGACTGCTCGCGACGGGCGCCGTGGCCGCGATCGTGGCCATCGCGGTGACCAGCAGCGACAACAAGGGCTCGGGCTCCGACGCGTCGGCGAGCCAACTGCCCACACCGCAGGACCTGCCGAGCGGCTCGTCCACTCCCGAGCCCACCTTCTCCAATGTGGCCCCACCGGCGCCGCCGAAGCCGCTGGACATCATCTCCAGCGCGAAGCGGGACAAGGCGCCGCTCAGCGCGGGAACCCTGTTCCCGGACAAGAAGGCGGTCACCCAGGGGCGCGGCTATACGAAGGCGGCGACGTCAGCCACCACCAACTGCGCCTCGGTGGCCCAGGGCGGGCTCGCCCCGGCGCTCACCGGCAACGGCTGCCGCAAGCTCTTCCGCGCGACCTACTCCCAGAACGGGGTCGGTGTCACCGTCGGCATCGCCGTCTTCGACACCAAGGCCGCGGCGGAGAAGGCGAAGAAGCAGGCCGAGGGCGGGGTCGCGGCCCTGTCCGGGGGCGGTGTGAACTTCTGCCACGGCCCGGTGTGCCGCCGATCCACCAACGCCATTGGCCGCTACGCCTACTTCACGATCTCCGGCTACACCTCGGGCAAGTCGGTGACCACGCGGGACACCAAGGCGCTGGGGGCCGGACGCGACCTCGCGGACTACGCCTTCCGCCGCATCCTGGCCCGCGGCAACGCCCAGGCGTCAGCGGCGGCCGGGGCCACCGACTGACGCCCGCGCGTCCTCAGGAGGCGTTCGCCTTCTTGAGCTTGGTGGTCTGCGCCTTCAACAGCTTCGCCGGAACATCGGACTTGCTGGGGTCCATCAGGTTCACCCCGAAGAACACGCTCAGCTGGGAACCGGCGCGCACCACGGCGAACTTCACCACGGCCTTGTCCTTGCTCGCGTCCAGCAGGTTGAAGGACAGCGACTCATCGCCCAGCCCGGGGTCGGCCTGCGGAGTCACCTTGGCGATATCGGACTTCTTCCCGGAGCCGTCCTTGGCGGCGAACCCGCCCTGACAGGCCGACACGGCGCCACGCAGGTCCTTGACCGTGCGCTCGGCGTCACCGCCGCCGTACGTGGAGAGCCGGATCAAGCCGGAGCCGCCCAGCTTCCCGCCCTTGGCCTGGGCGTACGTCCGGTAGACGGACGCCTTCGGCGCGGGGTCGAACGAGGACCCCATCAGCTGGGCGATCGGCTGGCATGCGGCCTTCTCGGCCTTGGCGGACCCGCCGTCGGAGAACTCCTTCTCCGACATCTTCTCGATCTCAAAGCCCTTGACATCGGCCTTGGTCACGGCGGCCCGCTCCAACTGCGCCGCGGACAGCGGTGCGGCGGCCGCGGTCTGCTCGTCCTTGGCGCCGTCCCCCTTGCCCTTGGCATCGTCGCTGTCGCCGCCGCACCCGGTCAGCAGACCGAGCGTCGCGGCCACCGCTGCCGCGACGACAACACGCGTACCAGACTTCATCACTATTCCGTCCATCTCAGATCGATGCCCCGCCCTCTTGTCCGAGGTCATCCAATAACGGTGGGACGCGGCACACCAAGGGATTTCCCTCACGATCCGATATCGCCCCCCATGTGCGGACCGCCGGAAGCGTCCGACCGTTGTACGGCATGCGCGCGTTGCGGCAATCTCCACCCGGTCGGGCACGGGCTGCGCCCGTATCCCACCCGGGACGGTGACCTGGCCATCGCATGCCCCACCACGGTGAATTGAGGCCCCGAAGCGAACGGAGTGTGTTTGACCCGGGCGACTTCGGTAACACTCGGTGATATCAGCCTCGAGCGAGGAAAACTCTGCGGAAGGCAGCACGATGTCAACAGTTACGCTCGTCATCCTGGTGGCGGTCCTGGGAGCCATGGCGGCGCTGGTGTTCGCCCCGTCGGTCCGCCAGAGCGGCCGCGGCGGACTCATGAACCGGTTCGGCCCCGAGTACGACCGGGCCGTCTCCCGGCACAACGGCGATGAGAAAGCCGCGCAGTGGGAGCTGAGCGAGCGGGTCCGTCACTACGGCAATCTGCCGATACAGCGCCTGTCACCGGAGGCCCGGGAGAGCTACGCGGCACGGTGGGCGGGCCTTCAGGAGCAGTTCGTCGACGCCCCCGCCCACGCGGTGCGGGAAGCCGACCGGCTGCTCGGTGAGTTGGCCGTCGAGCGCGGTTACGCCTCGACGTCCCACGAGGAGCAGATGGACGCGTTGTCCGTCCGCCACGCCCAAACCGTCGACGGCTACCGCCGACTGCATCTGATGGCCGCGCAGACCCGAGGCGACGGCGAGGTCGGGACCGAGCGGATGCGCGAGGCACTGGTCGCCGCCCGCGCGCTGTTCGAGGAGCTGGTCCGCGCCCAGCCCCAGGACAGGGGCCTGCGCCGCCGGCACCCCTCGCTGCGGCCGGTGCTGCCGCGGCAGAGCCGGGGCGGACAGCGCCCCGGCCGGATCCCTGGGCAGCGGCTGGGCCCCGCCCGGTGATCACCCGTCAGCCGTCGGCGGCCGATCCGGCGATCGGCCGCCGATGAGCCGGACGGCCAGGGCGAGAGTGTCGTCCGGGTGGAGGATCACGGTGTGCATATCCCGCGCGATCGCGCCGGGGATGTCCTCCGTCGGGCGGCCCCGGTGGCTCCGCGCGGCCTCCATCAGCCGCTTCTCGCCCTCGATCGGGTCCTTCCGGCTCTCGGTGAGCCCGTCGGTGTAGAGCAGCAGAAGGTCGCCCGAGGCCAGCCGCTCGCCGACCAGCCGGTCGCTTCCGGGCATCGGAAAGCCGATCCCGCGCCCACGGGCCTCCAGATATCGGGCCGTTCCGTCCTCCCGCAGCAGCAGCGCGGGAGGATGGCTGCCGTTGGCCACCCGCAGCTCACCGGTGGCCGGATTCACCCGGGCCAGCAGCACGGTGGCCATCACGCTCCGGTCGAAGGGCAGCAGGATCTCGTCGGTCCGCGCCACGATCGACTCCAGGTGATGGCCCTCCAGGGCGAGGGTGCGCACCGCGTGGGTGACATTGAGCGCGCTGCGCGTACTGGTCACGCCGTGTCCGAGGGCGTCCACGATGGTGATGTGGACGGTGCCGTCGGGCAGGACGAACCAGTCGTAGAGATCCCCGCCGGTGGGGGCGTCGGTGCCCGCCGGAGCGTAGTGGACGGCCAGTTCGAGCCCCTCGACCTCCAGCGGGGAGGGGCGCAGCGCGTCCTCGAGTTCCCGCAGGGTCTGGCCGTGGGCGGTGCGCAACTGCTCGTCGCGCTCGTCGAGCTGGACGTAGAGGGCGAGAACCCCGCTGTTGGTCTCCTCCAGTTCGTCCTTCAGCCTGCGGTGCTCGGCGGTGAGCGCGTCGGCGCGGGCCACCACGGCGCGCAACTCCTCGTCGGCGAGCGCGGCATCGTCGGACGAACCGCCGCCGTTGACGGAGCCGCCCGCTGGGCCGGTGCCGTTCCCGAGCGGTCCGGGCGCCGCCGCGCGGGCCGGAAGCCGCCACACCACCTCCAGACCGTGCACCGCGTCCGCGGGCAGCGGCAGCTCCGTCACCGACCGCGGGGCCGGGGGCCGGGCCGTGCGCAGCGTGACCGTGAGCACGCCCAGACCACTGCCCCGCGCATTGCGGTCCCGCTCGAACGACCAGGTCACGCTGGTGCCCTCGGCGGTCCGTACGGCCTCCGCCGCGACCTCGGCCGCCGACAGCACCAGCCGTCCCCGGAGCATGGGATCCAGGCCGTGGTCATGGGCCAGCCGTCGTACGGCCCGGCACACCTCCGCCCTGGTGGCGCATCCAGCGGTCCGGGTCGTCATGGCAGCCTCGGTGTCTGTGGGGGTCTGGACGCCAGGACCGTCGCGTCGTCACGGAGCCGACGGTGGCCGTGGGCGAGCGCCGCGGACAGCAGGGACGGGGGCAGGCGCAGCAGGGACGGCGACGGCTCACGCGCCCACCGGCAGTCGATACCGTCGCTGTACAGCACCACGGTGGCCCCCGGCGGCACCGGAAAGCCGTGGGTGCGCGGTGTCGGCATGCTCCAGCCGACCACCCCGGGCTGCCCGGTCAGCCGGTGGTGCGCCCCCGCGTGGGAGAGGGTCAGCGTGCGGACATTGCCGATACCGCAGTAGTCGGCGCTCTCCGGGCGCAGCCGCAGCAGCCCGACGGCGGCCCCCCGGGTGCGGCGCAGGGCGCGGTTCATCACGGTGAGCAGATCGGGCAGTGGCCGATCGGGGTCGGCGAGGAAGGACCGCAGGGCCACTTGGGCCGCCTCGGCCGCCTGCGGGCCGTGGCCCAGCCCGTCCAGGACGGCGGCGGTGCGGGTCTCACCGGTCTGCACCACCGCGCGGGCGTCACCGCAGTCCTCCTCCCCCTCCACCGCCAGACACACCGAGCCCACGTCCTGGAGCGCGGTCTCGCGGTCGCCGGGCGGGGTGAGCCGGGCGCATGCCCAGGTCCCGCCACCGGCGTCGGCCCCGGTGCGGATGGTGAAGTGGGTGGCCATCCGGCTCACCGCGCCCAGCCCCACCCCCAGCGTGCCGGCCGTGGTGTAGCCATCGGTCAGACAGCGCTCCAGCTCCGGCATCCCCGGGCCGCGGTCGGCGGCCAGGATCTCCACCCCGGCCCCGAGCGGGGTCGGCTGGATGTAGAGCGTGCCGTCGCTGGCGTGCTTGTCGAGATTGCTCGCCAGCTCCGAGGCGATCACCGCCGCCCGGTCGGGCAGCGCGCCCGGCAGCCCGCAGTCCTGCGCCACACCGCGGGCGGTCACCGCGGCCAGATGCACCGCGCTGTGGTGATCCACCCGTACCGCGGAGGTGGGCGGTGCGCTGGTGCGGATCACCGGGCCGTCCAGCGGGTGGCGGTCACCACAGTGCCCTCACCCGGCCCGGTCCGCACCGTGAACTCGTCCATCAGCCGCCGGGCGCCGCCCAGTCCATGGCCCAGGCCCGAGCCCGTGGTGAAGCCGTCGGTCAGCGCCGCGTCCAGATCCGCGATACCCGGTCCGTCGTCCTTGACCACCAGCCGCAGCCCCCGGGCGCCAGGTCGCCGCGGATACTCGATGGTGACAAGGCCGCCGCCGCCATGGACATACGCGTTACGCGCCAGCTCGCTCGCCGCCGTGACCACCCGGGTCTGGTCCACCAGGCCGAAACCGACCTCCACCGTGGCCGCGCGCACCGCGTGCCGGACCGTCAGCAGATCCTCCTCGGTCCGCACCATATGGGCCGACGGCGCGAGAGCGCCCTCCTCCGCGGAGGTGGGGACCGCCGTCCCCCACGACGCCAGGGCCGACTCACCGGGCGGCGCCACGCCGGGACCCTCCCACGGACTGCTCGGCCTGCCGCCACCCCAGCGCGGCCAACCCCTGCTCGGGGTTGAGCGCGGTCTCCACCCCGACCAGTTCGATCCCCAGCTCGACCAGGGTGATAGCCACCGGCGGCCGCATCCCCGCCACGATGACCCGCGCGCCCAGCAGCCGCGCCACGGTGGTCAGTTCCATCAGGGTGCGCGCCACGAAGGAGTCGATGATCTCCAGCCGTGAGATGTCGATGAGCACCCCGCGAGCGCCCTCCGCCGAGATGCGCTCGGTCAGCTCCTCGGTGAAGGCGACGGCGGCCCCGTCGTCCAGCTCATTGAGCAGCCCGGTGACCAGCACATCACCCAGCCGCAGAATCGGCACGCCCGCCGGGCGGGGCGCGGTCACCGGCCCTCTCCGTCGTCCCCGTCGGGGCCCGGACCGTCGATGAGCTTGATCGCGGCCGCCAGCGCATCGGCCAGCGTCGCCCGGGTGAGGATGGCGGACAGATCGATACCGAGCTGGGCGATGGTCTGCGCGATCGACGGCCGGACCCCGCTGATCACACAGTCCGCGCCCATCAGCCGAACCGCGTTGACGGTCTGCATCAGATGCTGGGCGACCGCGGTGTCCACCGTGGGCACACCCGTGATGTCCACGATCGCGACCAGCGCCTCGTGGTCCTGTATGGCCTGAAGCAGGTTCTCCATCACCACCTGCGTCCGGGCGGTGTCCAGTGTGCCGATCAGCGGCACCGCCAGCACCTGCCGCCACAGCCGCACCACCGGCGTCGACAGCTCCATCAACTGCTGGCTCTGCCGCCGGATGATCTCCTCGCGGCCCTCGACATAGGTCTCGAACGACAGCGCTCCGGCCACATCCAGCAGCCGGTTGAGGAACACCGCCGACGCGAACAGCTCCTCCGCGTCCCGGGTCTCCCGCTGCACCGCCTTGAGCAGCGCCTCCTTGAGCGCGAGCACCGCGAGCGAGGTCACCGTCGGGGTGGCCCCGCCCCGCGCCCGGCGCATCGACAGCCGCACCACCGCTTCCTGGAGGCCGGAGTTGGAGGTGACGACCCGGTCCACCGGCGCCCCGCTCTCCAGACCGGGCACCAGCGCGTCGATCAACGCATCGGCCTCTTCGCGGAGTTCGGCCTCACTGATGTCCGTCCCCAGCAGCGCCTGTTCCAGCTGCAACTCCACCCAGCGGTCGGCGATTTCCGCGTCCCGCTCACGCAGAGCCCTGGTCAGGCGTTCCCGTACGGCGGCCTCACTGGTACTCACGCGCATCCCTTTCGCGGCAGCCTGCGCTCAGTTGTCGGACGGCAAATGCTATCGATCTTCCAGATACCCCGGAAGACGATTCCCGCCCATCCCAGGGTCCCCATCCCGCCGCCTCCCCCGGCCTTCTCACGCCTTCCGTCCCGGCGCCCGGCCGACTCCCGACGCCATCCGCGGCGCCGAGTACCCCGCTGCGCACAGCTCACACCCGCCCGCGGCGGAACGGGAGTCAGCAGCACCCCGCGTTCAGGTCCACCGCGGTGGCCGCGCCCGGGAGGGAACGCTTGTTGCGGGAGGCGCGGTTGCGGGCCGCGAGCTGGTCATCGGCGGGGTAGCCGACCTCTTCGAGGGTCAGTCCGTGGGGGCGGACGACATGGACGGCGGAATCGCGCACACCGGCGGCCAGCACCTTCCCGGGCCAGTCCGGGGAGCGGTGGCCGTCGCCGACGAAGAGCAGCGCGCCGACCAGCGAGCGCACCATGTTGTGGCAGAAGGCGTCGGCGCGCACCGTGGCGGTGATGACGCCGTCCGCGCCGCGCTCCCAGCTCAGCCGCTGAAGGGTGCGGATGGTGGTGGCGCCGTCGCGGCGCTTGCAGTACGCCGCGAAGTCGTGTTCGCCCAGCAGCCGTGTCGAGGCGGCGTTCATCGCGTCGACGTCCAGCGGCCAGTCGTGCCAGAGCACATGGCCGCGCAGCAGCGGATCGACACCGCCGGGGTGGTCGACGACGCGATAGGCGTAGCGGCGCCAGATCGCGGAGAAGCGGGCGTTGAAACCGGCGGGTGCCTCGGTGACGCGCCAGACGCGGACATCGTGCGGCAGCCGGCCCGCGAGGCGGCGCAGCAGTTTGTCCCGGTGCTCGGCCCACAGCGGCTCCGGCAGGTCGACATGGGCGACCTGCCCACGGGCGTGCACCCCCGCGTCGGTACGGCCCGCGACGGTCAGCTCATAGGTCTCGGACGAGCGGGTGACCGTACGCAGCGCCCTCTCCAACTCGCCCTGGACGGTGCGCCGTTCGCGCTGTTTCGCCCAGCCCGAGAAGTCCGCGCCGTCATAGCTCAGGTCCAGCCGGACCCGTACGAAGCCGGGCGCCGCCTCGTCACTCACCACAGTTCCTCTCGATACGCGGGACATGCGGAAAGGCCCGCCCCTGTTCTGGGGCGGGCCCGTCCATGGCCGTCAGACGGCGCAGGCGTCCGGCTCACCTCCGCTCGCGCGGAGAGTGGACTCAGGCGTCCTTGGACTCCTCGGCCGGAGCCTCGGTGGCCTCGGCCTCGGCGACCGGAGCCTCGTCCTTCTTCAGGTCCGCGACCGCCTGGTCACCAGCAGCGTCCTTGGCGGAGCGCTGGGTGGCGGCCTCGGCCTCGCCGACAGCCTCCTGCTGCACGGTCAGCGCCTCGACCAGCTCGATGACCGCCATCGGGGCGTTGTCGCCACGGCGGTTACCGATCTTGGTGATACGGGTGTAGCCACCCGGCCGGTTCTCGTAGCGCGGCGCGATCTCGGTGAAGAGAGTGTGCACAACGCTCTTGTCACGGATGCTCTGGAGCACCAGACGGCGGTTGTGAAGGTCGCCCTTCTTCGCCTTGGTGACCAGCTTCTCCGCGACCGGGCGCAGGCGGCGGGCCTTCGCCTCGGTGGTGGTGATCCGGCCGTGCTCGAACAGCGCGGTGGCGAGGTTCGCCAGCATGAGCCGCTCGTGCGCAGCGCTGCCGCCCAGACGGGCGCCCTTGGTGGGCTTCGGCATGTGTTTCTCCTAGGTGTCTGCACCGGCCGTGTCAGGTACCGGTGTCAGTGAACAAAATCCAGCCCGTCCGGCGATTGAGGACAAGACCTCAGCCACAGCGGACCGGCAGGTTCTAGTACTGCTCGGTCTCCACAAAGCCGGCGTCCGCGTCGTCGTCGGCGCCGAAGGCGTCAGCCGCGGCGGTCGGGTCGAACCCGGGCGGGCTGTCCTTGAGCGCCAGGCCCATCCCGGCCAGCTTCGCCTTGACCTCGTCGATCGACTTGGCGCCGAAGTTGCGGATGTCCAGCAGGTCCGCCTCGGAGCGGGCCACCAGTTCGCCCACCGAGTGGATGCCCTCACGCTTGAGGCAGTTGTACGAGCGGACGGTGAGCTCGAGCTCCTCGATCGGCAGCGCCAGATCGGCGGCCAGCGCGGCATCCGTCGGGGACGGGCCCATGTCGATGCCCTCGGCGTCCACGTTCAGCTCGCGGGCCAGACCGAACAGCTCGACCAGGGTCTTACCGGCCGACGCCATGGCGTCGCGCGGGCGCATGGCCTGCTTGGTCTCGACGTCGACGATCAGCTTGTCGAAGTCGGTGCGCTGCTCGACACGGGTCGCCTCGACCTTGTACGTGACCTTGAGCACCGGCGAGTAGATCGAGTCGACCGGAATCCGGCCGATCTCCTGGCCGACCTGCTTGTTCTGGACGGCGGAGACATAGCCGCGACCGCGCTCGACGGTCAGCTCCATCTCCAGCTTGCCCTTGCCGTTCAGCGTGGCCAGGACCAGGTCCGGGTTGTGCACCTCGACACCGGCCGGCGGGGCGATGTCCGCGGCGGTGACCAGGCCGGGGCCCTGCTTGCGCAGGTACATCACGACCGGCTCGTCGTGCTCCGAGGAGACGACCAGCTGCTTGATGTTGAGGATGAGGTCGGTGACGTCCTCTTTGACGCCCGGCACGGTGGTGAACTCGTGCAGGACCCCGTCGATCCGGATGCTGGTGACAGCGGCACCGGGGATCGAGGAGAGGAGCGTACGACGCAGGGAGTTTCCGAGGGTGTAGCCGAAGCCCGGCTCCAGCGGCTCGATCACGAACCGGGAGCGGAACTCGTCGACGACCTCTTCGGTCAACGAGGGACGCTGAGCGATCAGCATGGGTTTTGCCTCCAGTCTTCGGCGCCCGCTATTTGACGCCGAACCCTTCTATGGTACGGGCGGTACGTGCCGAATGGCTCCGTACCGCCCGTCTCGCCTGATCTACTACTTGGAGTAGAGCTCGACGATCAGCTGCTCCTGCACCTGGGTGTCGATCACCTGGCGCTCGGGCAGCGCGTGCACGAGGACGCGCATCTTCGACGGAATGGCCTCCAGCCATGCCGGGACGGTGCGCTCGCCCGCCTCCGCACGAGCCACCACGAACGGGGTGAGCTCCTGCGAAGCCTTGCGGACCTCGATGATGTCGTTCACGGCCACACGGGCCGACGGGATGTCGGTCTTGCGGCCGTTCACATTGATGTGGCCGTGGCGGACCAGCTGACGGGCGTGATCGCGGGACTTGGCGAAGCCGGCCCGGTAGATCACGTTGTCGAGGCGGGACTCGAGGATGCGCAGCAGATTCTCACCGGTCTTGCCGGTCCTCTGGTTCGCCTCCGCGTAGTAGCCACGGAACTGCTTCTCAAGGACACCGTAGATACGGGTGGCCTTCTGCTTCTCACGAAGCTGAAGGAGGTACTCGCTGTCCTTGGTGCGCCCGCGTCCGTGCTCACCCGGGGGGTAAGGACGGATCTCGATCGGGCACTTCGCGCTCTCGCACTTGCTCCCCTTGAGAAAGAGCTTCTGCTTCTCCCGACGGCAACGCTTGCAGTCGGCCCCGGTGTAACGCGCCATTGTCCAGTTGTCTCCTGCTTCGACGGGTCAGACGCGCCGGCGCTTCGGCGGGCGGCAGCCGTTGTGCGGAGTCGGGGTGACGTCCTGGATCGAGCCCACCTCGAGGCCGGTGGCCTGGAGCGAGCGGATCGCGGTCTCACGGCCGGAGCCCGGACCCTTGACGAACACGTCGACCTTGCGCATGCCGTGCTCCTGGGCGCGGCGGGCGGCCGACTCGGCGGCCATCTGCGCGGCGAACGGAGTGGACTTGCGCGAGCCCTTGAAGCCGACGTGGCCGGCCGAGGCCCAGGAGATCACGTTCCCGGTGGGGTCGGTGATCGAAACGATGGTGTTGTTGAACGTGCTCTTGATGTGAGCGTGCCCGTGGGCGACGTTCTTCTTCTCCTTGCGGCGCACCTTCTTGGCGCCGGCCGTACGGCTCTTCGGAGGCATTCCTGAATTCTCCCGTGGAGGTGGTCGGTCCTACAGCTCGGACCGCTTGGCGGCGTCCGGTGTGGACTACTTCTTGCCCGGCTTCTTCTTACCGGCGATGGCGCGACGCGGGCCCTTGCGGGTGCGGGCGTTGGTGCTGGTGCGCTGACCGTGGACCGGCAGGCCGCGGCGGTGACGCAGACCCTGGTAGCAGCCGATCTCGACCTTGCGGCGGATGTCGGCCTGGATCTCGCGACGGAGGTCACCCTCGGTCTTGATGTTGTTGTCCACGTACTCGCGGATCTTGACCAGGTCCTCTTCGGCCAGGTCGCGAACGCGGGTGTCCGGGTTCACACCGGTGTTGGCGAGCGTCTGCTGGGCAAGGGTGCGACCGATGCCGAAGACGTAGGTGAGGGCGACCTCAACGCGCTTTTCGCGCGGGAGATCAACGCCTGCGAGGCGTGCCATGAATCTGGCTCCAGATGGTTGTCGGAGGTCTTCCGCAGCACCGCTCCCGGCTCTCCGGCCGGGTCCCCGGCCTCCGACCGGGGGTGTCGTCCCCATGCTGACGGGAACGGGTGACTGCGTATGTACAGGCAGTTATGCGTCGCGCGAAGATACTGCGAAAGTGCAGGTCTGCGGCCGGACGTGCGTCAGCCCTGGCGCTGCTTGTGGCGCAGGTTGTCGCAGATGACCATGACCCGACCGTGGCGGCGGATCACCTTGCACTTGTCGCAGATCTTCTTGACGCTCGGCTTGACCTTCATGGGATGTGAGGTTCTCCGGGTCGTGAGATCTACTTGTAGCGGTAGACGATCCGTCCGCGCGTGAGGTCGTACGGAGAGAGCTCCACCACGACCCGGTCATCGGGCAGGATGCGGATGTAGTGCATGCGCATCTTGCCACTGATGTGCGCGAGGACCTTGTGACCGTTCTGGAGCTCCACCTTGAACATCGCGTTCGGCAGAGACTCGATCACGGTGCCCTCGATTTCGATGGCGCCTTGCTTCTTGGCCATGTCCTGCTTTCGGGATCGGCTACCTTGATCGGCTCGCGACATGCGGGAGGGCATGCGTGAGCCGACGTGTCAGTCTACGTCAGCGCATCCCGAAACACGAATCCAGGGCAGCATGCCCGAATCCTGAGATCCTTATGCAAGGGTTCACGCCCACGGGTAGAGCGGGGCGGAGCGGCTTTACGCCAGCGGGTCAGGGGCGGCCTCGACGCCCAGCTCGGCCAGCTTGGCCTTGCCGCCGTCCACGGCGGTCAGCACCAGCGGACCCTCCTCGGTCAGCGCGACCGAGTGCTCCCAGTGGCTGGACCAGGTCCCGTCGTCGGTCTTGACGGTCCAGTCGTCGGCCAGGACATGGGTCTTCGCGGTGCCCAGGCTCACCATGGGCTCGATCGCGATACAGAAGCCGGGCACCAGCTTCGGCCCCTTGCCGCGCTTGCGGGAGACATAGTTCAGCAGATGCGGGTCCATGTGCATCTGGCTGCCGATGCCATGGCCGCCATAGTCCTCGATGATCCCGTACTTGCCGGAGGCCGGACGCGGCTGCCGCCGGATGTAGCCCTCGATCGCCTTGGAGATGTCGACCAACCGGTTGCCCTTGCGGACCGCGGCGATCCCGGCCCACATCGACTCCTCGGTGACCCGGCTGAGCTCATGCAGCTCCGGAGCGTGACCTTCGCCGACGAAGACGGTGAAGGCGGCGTCGCCGTGCCAGCCGTCGATGATCGCGCCCGCGTCGATGGAGATGATGTCGCCGTCCTTGAGCACGGTCTCCCGGTCCGGGATGCCGTGCACCACGACCTCGTTCACCGAGGTGCAGATGGTGGCGGGGAAGCCGCCGTAGCCCAGGAAGTTCGACTTGGCGCCATGGTCGGCGATCACCTTGCGGGCGACGTCGTCCAGGTCCTTGGTGGAGGCGCCGGGGACGGCCGCCTCACGGGTCGCCTGGTGGATGGCGGCGACGACCAGGCCCGCCTCGCGCATCTTCACGATCTGCTCGGGGGTCTTGATCTCCACCATCGTCATACCTTCCGCAACGCATCGGTCGTCTCTGCAACAGTACGGCCGCGACACCCTCACCGGGCATCGCGGCCGTAGCCGGTACCGCTTGCTCAGGCCGCCTTGGCGGCCAGGGCGTCCATGGCCCGCTGGGTGACCTCGTTCACCTTGCCGAGCGCCGAGATCGTCACGACCAGGCCCTTGGACTTGTAGTAGTCGATGATCGGCTCCGTCTCGCGGTGGTAGACCTCCAACCGCTTGCGGACCGTCTCCTCGCTGTCGTCCTCGCGCTGGTACAGCTCACCGCCGCACTCGTCGCACACGCCCTCGGCCTGGGGCTGCTTGTACTCCACATGGAAGGTGTGCGCGCTGTCGTTGCGGCAGGTCCGGCGGCCGGCGATGCGCTTGACCACCTCGGCCTCGGGGACCTCCAGGTCCAGCACCGCGTCCAGCGAGAGCTCGTGCTCACGCAGGTAGCCGTCCAGGGCCTCGGCCTGGGCCAGGTTCCGGGGGAAACCGTCGAGCAGGAAGCCGCTCGCGGCGTCCGCCTGGTTCATCCGGTCCTCGGCCATGCCGATGGTGACCTCGTCGGGGACCAGCTGCCCGGCCCGCATGTACTCCTGCGCCTGCTTGCCGAGCGGTGTGCCCTGGCTGATGTTGGCGCGGAAGAGGTCGCCCGTGGAGATGTGCGGGATCGACAGGTTCTCGGCGAGGTACGCAGCCTGCGTACCCTTGCCGGCTCCAGGAGGCCCGACGAGGACGATTCGCATCAGCGGAGGAACCCTTCGTAGTGTCGCTGCTGAAGCTGGCTCTCGATCTGCTTCACGGTCTCCAGGCCGACACCCACGATGATCAAGATGCTGGTGCCGCCGAACGGGAAGTTCTGATTGGCGTTGAGAGTCACCAGTGCCACCGTGGGCACGAGGGCGATCAACCCCAGGTAGAGAGCGCCGGGCCACGTGATGCGATTCAGCACGTAGCTCAGATACTCCGCAGTGGGACGACCAGCCCGAATACCCGGGATGAACCCACCATACTTCTTCATGTTGTCGGCAACTTCTTCGGGGTTGAAGCTGATGGCGACGTAGAAGAAGGCGAAGAAGACGATCAGCAGGAAGTACGTGGCGATGTAAATGGGGTGGTCACCCTTGACGAAGTTCTGCGAAATCCAGTTCGCCCACCCCGCCTTCGACTGACTGAACTGGACGATCAGCGCCGGGATGTAGAGCAGCGATGAGGCAAAGATCACGGGGACCACACCCGCCTGGTTGACCTTCACCGGGATGTAGGTGGACGTACCGCCGTACGAGCGACGGCCGATCATGCGCTTGGCGTACTGCACCGGGATCCGGCGCTGTGCCTGCTCGACGAAGACCACCAGGCCGACCATGGCCAGACCGCAGGCGATGACGAGGCTGAACTCCAGCCAGCCGCCGAGGATCTTGCCCTGCTGCTTGATGCTCCACATGGAGCCGGGGAAGGCGGCGGCGATCGAGATGAACATCAGGATCGACATGCCGTTGCCGATGCCGCGGTCGGTGATCAGCTCACCGAGCCACATGATCAGCGCGGTACCGGCGGTCATGGTGATGACCATTACGGCGGTGGTGAAGATCGTGTCGTCGCGGACGATCTGGTTGCCGACCGGGCAGCTCTGGAAGAGCTGGCCACTGCGGGCGGTGGCGACCAGTCCGGTGCCCTGGAGAACCGCGAGGGCCACCGTCAGATACCGGGTGTACTGCGTGATCTTCGCCTGACCGGCCTGGCCCTCCTTCTTCAGGGCCTCGAGACGCGGGATCACCACGGTCAGCAGCTGAAGGATGATGCTCGCCGTGATGTACGGCATGATCCCTAGCGCGAAGATGGTGATCTGAAGAAGCGCGCCGCCGCTGAGCATGTTGACCAGGCCGAAGAGGCCCTGCTGGCCCTTGGCCAGGTCCATACACGTCTGGACGTTCTTGTATTCGATGCCCGGCAGCGGGACATGTTGTCCGAGCCGGAAGAGCACGATGATGCCCAGCGTGAACAGCAGCTTCTTGCGCAGGTCGGGCGTCTTGAACGCTCGGGCGAACGCGGTGAGCACGGTGCCTCCTGCGCCCCCCGCGTGCATGCGCGAGAGGTGACGGTCTTGAGGATCGACGAATACTTATCAGCCAGGACCCGCACGGAGACGTACCGCGCGGAAGGTAACAACGCACGCCACCTTACCGGCGACCTGGCTCCCCTTGGAACGACCAACCGGGGATGCCCCAGAAGTGGGGCATCCCCGGCCAGTTGTGCACCGTGCTCAGACGAGCTCGGTGACGGTGCCACCGGCAGCGGTGATCTTCTCCTTGGCGGAACCGGAGACGGCGTCGACCGTCACCTGGAGCGCCACGGAGACCTCACCGGAACCCAGCACCTTGACGAGCTGGTTCTTGCGAACCGCACCCTTGGCGACCAGGTCGGCCACCGTGACCTCGCCACCCTGCGGGTAGAGCGCGGTCAGCTTGTCCAGGTTCACGACCTGGTACTCGGTGCGGAAGGGGTTCTTGAAGCCCTTGAGCTTCGGGAGACGCATGTGGAGGGGCATCTGCCCACCCTCGAAGCGCTCCGGAACCTGGTAGCGGGCCTTGGTGCCCTTGGTGCCACGACCAGCGGTCTTACCCTTGGACGCCTCACCACGACCGACACGGGTCTTGGCGGTCTTGGCGCCCGGGGCGGGCCGGAGGTTGTGGACCTTCAGCGGGTTGCTCTCCGCCATGTCAGTCGACCTCCTCAACCGTCACGAGGTGCCGCACGGTCGTCGCCATGCCGCGGAACTCGGGGCGGTCCTCCTTGACAACCACGTCGCCGAGCTTCTTCAGCCCGAGCGAACGCAGGGTGTCGCGGTGGTTCTGCTTGCTGCCGATGTACGACTTCGTCTGCGTGATCTTCAGGCGGGCCATGCTCACACACCCACCCCGGCACGCGCCCGCAACAGAGCGGCGGGGGCGACGTCCTCGAGCGGCAGACCACGGCGGGCGGCGATCTCCTCGGGACGCTGAAGTCCCTGGAGGGCCGTCACCGTGGCGTGCACGATGTTGATCGGGTTCGACGAACCGAGCGACTTGCTGAGCACGTCGTGAATGCCCGCGCACTCCAGCACGGCGCGCACCGGGCCACCGGCGATCACACCGGTACCGGGCGACGCCGGCTTGAGCAGCACGACGCCCGCGGCCTTCTCGCCCTGAATCGGGTGCGGAATGGTGCCCTGGATCCGGGGAACCTTGAAGAAGTGCTTCTTGGCCTCCTCCACACCCTTGGCGATGGCGGCCGGCACCTCCTTGGCCTTCCCGTAACCGACACCCACGGTGCCGTCACCGTCGCCCACCACGACCAGCGCGGTGAAGCTGAAGCGACGACCACCCTTCACAACCTTGGCGACGCGGTTGATCGCGACAACGCGCTCGACGTAAGCGGTCTTCTCGGCAGCTGCGCCGCCGTCCCGCCGGTCCTTCCGGTCCCGCCGCTCGCCGCCACCGGCGCCGCCACCGCGGCGCTGGGGTCCAGCCATTGGATTTACCTCTCTCGTTTACGTCCGCTAGCTCCGGAACCGGGGCTTAGAACTTCAGCCCGGCTTCGCGGGCGGCGTCCGCCAGAGCGGCGATCCGCCCGGCGTACTGGTTGCCACCGCGGTCGAACACGACGGCCTCGACACCCGCGGCCTTCGCCCGCTCGGCCACCAGCGCGCCGACCTGCTTCGCCTGCGCGCTCTTGTCGCCCTCGCCACCACGGATGGTGGTGTCCAGGGTCGACGCCGAGGCCAGGGTGTGGCCCGCGATGTCGTCGATGACCTGCGCCACGATGTGACGGTTGGAGCGCGTCACGACCAGGCGGGGACGGGCCGGCGTACCGGAGATCCGCTTCCGCACGCGGATGTGGCGGCGCTTGACGGCGGCAGCCTTGCGGGCGTTGCCCTTGGCGATCTTCACACCGTATGCCATGGCTTTACTTACCAGCCTTTCCGACCTTGCGGCGGATGACCTCGCCCGCGTACTTGACGCCCTTGGCCTTGTACGGGTCAGGCTTGCGCAGCTTGCGGATGTTCGCGGCGACCTCGCCGACCTTCTGCTTGTCGATGCCCTCGACGCTCAGCTTGGTCGGGGACTCCACCTTGAAGGTGATGCCCTCCGGGGCCTCGACCAGGATCGGGTGGCTGTAGCCCAGCGCGAACTCCAGGTTGGAGCCCTTCGCCTGGACTCGGTAGCCGACACCGCTGATCTCGAGCGCCTTGCTGTAGCCCTGGGTCACGCCGGTGATCATGTTCGCCACCAGCGTGCGGGACAGGCCGTGCAGGGCCTTGTTCTGACGCTCGTCGTTCGGGCGGGTGACAACGAGGTTGTTGTCCTCACCCTTGGCGACCTCGATCGGCGCGGCGACGGTGTGCGAGAGAGATCCCTTGGGACCCTTCACGGCGACCGTGCGGCCATCGATGGTGACGTCCACACCAGCGGGAACCTGGATGGGCAGCTTGCCAATGCGCGACATTGACCTGTTCCTCCGTTCCCTGTTACCAGACGTAGGCGAGGACTTCCCCACCCACGCCCTTCTTGCTGGCCTGCTTGTCGGTGAGGAGCCCGTGCGACGTGGAGATGATCGCCACGCCCAGGCCGCCGAGCACCTTCGGCAGGTTGGTGGACTTTGCGTAGACCCGCAGGCCCGGCTTCGAGATCCGCTTGATGCCGGCGATCGAGCGCTCGCGGTTCGGGCCGAACTTCAGCTCGAGGGTGAGGTTCTTGCCGACCTCGGCGTCCTCGACCTTCCAGCCGGTGATGTAGCCCTCCTGCTGGAGGATCTCCGCGATGTGCGACTTGATCTTGCTGTGCGGCATCACGACGGAGTCGTGGTACGCCGAGTTCGCGTTTCGCAGACGGGTCAGCATGTCTGCGATCGGATCGGTCATGGTCATGATGGCCTTCGGCCTCTCTCGCCGGGGTTTCCTATCTGCGCCATCCCTCTCACCCACTCATGGTGGGCACGGGTGCGGCGCGGGGACCTACGGCGTAGTAAGGATTCAGGGCGGCGAGCGCCCAACCCTTCCACTCTACGGGAGTGGAAGGGCGGGGCCCGCCATCCTTATTGCTTACCGAGAGTCCGGTACCAGCCCGTAAGGGCCGTTACCAGGAGCTCTTGGTCACGCCCGGCAGCTCGCCACGGTGAGCCATCTCACGAAGGCACACGCGGCACAGGCCGAACTTGCGGTACACGGAGTGCGGACGGCCGCAGCGCTGGCAGCGGGTGTACCCACGCACGCCGAACTTGGGCTTGCGGGCGGCCTTGGCAATAAGAGCCTTCTTCGCCACGGCTCACGCCTCCTTGAACGGGAAGCCGAGGTGACGCAGCAGGGCACGGCCCTCTTCGTCGTTGGTCGCCGTGGTCACCACGGTGATGTCCATACCCCGGACGCGGTCGATCTTGTCCTGGTCGATCTCGTGGAACATGACCTGCTCCGTGAGACCGAAGGTGTAGTTGCCCCGGCCGTCGAACTGCTTCGGCGACAGACCACGGAAGTCGCGGATGCGCGGCAGCGCGAGCGAGACCAGGCGGTCCAGGAACTCCCACATGCGGTCACCGCGGAGGGTGACGTGGGCACCGATCGGCTGGCCCTCACGCAGCTTGAACTGCGCGATGGACTTACGGGCCTTGGTGACGGCCGGCTTCTGGCCGGTGATCGTGGTGAGGTCGCGGATGGCGCCCTCGATCAGCTTGGAGTCGCGGGCGGCGTCGCCCACACCCATGTTGACCACGACCTTGGTGAGACCCGGGATCTGCATGACGTTCTCGTAGGAGAACTGCTCACGCAGCTTGCCCTGGATCTCTTCGCGGTAGCGCGTCTTGAGACGCGGTGCAGTGGTGGTGGCAGTCATCAGATGTCCTCACCGGTCCGCTTGGCAACGCGGATCTTGTTGCCCTCGTCGTCGAAGCGGTATCCGACGCGGGTGACGACCTTGTTGCCGTCCTTCTCCACCACGAGCTGCACATTGCTCACGTGGATCGGGGCTTCGGTCGTCACGATGCCGCCGGTCTTCGAACCACGGGCGGTCTGTCCGGCCTTGGTGTGCTTCTTGACCCGGTTGACACCCTCGACCAGGACCCGGTCCTCGCGGGGGAAGGCCGCGATGACCTTGCCCTGCTTGCCCTTGTCCTTACCGGTGATGACCTGGACCAGGTCGCCCTTCTTGATCTTCATCGGTTACAGCACCTCCGGCGCGAGCGAGATGATCTTCATGAACTTCTTCTCGCGCAGCTCACGGCCCACCGGGCCGAAGATACGGGTGCCGCGGGGGTCGCCATCGTTCTTGAGGATGACGGCCGCGTTCTCGTCGAAGCGGATGTACGAACCGTCCGGGCGGCGGCGCTCCTTGACGGTGCGCACGATGACCGCCTTGACGACGTCACCCTTCTTCACGTTGCCACCGGGGATCGCGTCCTTGACGGTGGCGACGATGACGTCACCGATGCCCGCGTAGCGGCGACCGGAGCCACCGAGAACACGGATGCAAAGGATCTCCTTCGCGCCCGTGTTGTCGGCGACGCGCAGTCGCGACTCCTGCTGGATCACGTCTATCTCCTGATCGTCTGCCGGTTCCCGGCGAGCTCCGCGGTTGCGTTGCGGAGCTCGCCGAGCCTGGCGGAACTGTCCAGAAGGCTGTTGCCTTCAGGCTGGTTCACTTGGAATTCCCTTACGGGAATTACCTACTTGGCCTTCTCGAGGATCTCGACGACGCGCCAGCGCTTGGTCGCGGACAGCGGCCGGGTCTCCATCAGGAGGACGCGGTCGCCGACACCCGCGGCGTTCTGCTCGTCGTGCGCCTTGAGCTTGTTGGTACGGCGGATGACCTTGCCGTACAGCGCGTGCTTGACGCGGTCCTCGACGGCGACGACGACGGTCTTGTCCATCTTGTCGCTGACGACCAGACCCTCACGGGTCTTGCGGAATCCGCGGTTCTGCGTTGCGTTCTCAGTCACATTCGTCTCGCTCATCAGGCGCTCTCCACCGTCTCGATGCCGAGCTCGCGCTCCCGCATCAGGGTGTAGATCCGGGCGATGTCCTTGCGGACGGCCTTCAGCCGGCCGTGGTTCTCGAGCTGTCCGGTCGCCGCCTGGAAGCGGAGGTTGAACAGCTCTTCCTTGGCCTCACGCAGCTTGCCAACGAGGTCCTCGTTGTTCAGCTCACGCAGCTCGGACGCCTTGGTACCGGCCGCCATCACGACTCACCTGCCTCGCGCCGCACGATCCGGCACTTCATCGGGAGCTTGTGAGCAGCGCGGGTGAGCGCCTCACGCGCAGTCTTCTCGTTCGGGTAGGACAGCTCGAACATCACCCGACCGGGCTTGACGTTCGCGATCCACCACTCCGGCGAACCCTTACCGGAACCCATGCGGGTCTCGGCAGGCTTCTTCGTCAGCGGACGGTCCGGGTAGATGTTGATCCAGACCTTGCCGCCACGCTTGATGTGGCGGGTCATCGCGATACGAGCGGCCTCGATCTGACGGTTGGTGACGTACGCCGGGGTGACGGCCTGGATGCCGTACTCGCCGAACGCCAGCTCCGTACCGCCCTTGGCCATACCGGACCGCTTGGGGTGGTGCTGCTTGCGGTGCTTGACCCTGCGAGGGATCAGCATGTCGGTCAGGCCTCCGTTCCGGTGCTCTCAGCGGCCGGAGCGGCAGCGGCCTCGGCCTTGGGGGCCTCGGCGGCGGGGGCGCTCTGCTGCTGCTGCGGCTTACGGCCGCGGCCACCACGCTCGCCACCACGGCGCTGCGGGCGGTCGCTGCCACCGCGCGACGGGCGGTTGCCGGCGCGGGCGGCGGCGTTCTCGGCGCGGACCTCGGCGATGTTCTTCACGTCGCCCTTGTAGATCCACACCTTGACGCCGATGCGGCCGAAGGTGGTCTTGGCCTCGAAGAAGCCGTAGTCGACGTTGGCGCGGAGCGTGTGCAGGGGCACGCGGCCCTCGCGGTAGAACTCCGAGCGCGACATCTCGGCGCCGCCGAGACGGCCACCACACTGGATCTTGATGCCCTTGGCGCCGGCCTTCATCGTGGACTGCATGCTCTTACGCATGGCACGACGGAAGGAGACGCGGGAGGACAGCTGCTCGGCGACGGCCTGCGCGACCAGCTGAGCATCGGTCTCGGGGTTCTTGACCTCGAGGATGTTCAGCTGCACCTGCTTGCCGGTGAGCTTCTCCAGCTCGCCGCGGATACGGTCGGCCTCCGCGCCGCGGCGGCCGATGACGATGCCCGGCCGGGCGGTGTGGATGTCGACGCGGACGCGGTCACGGGTGCGCTCGATCTCCACCTTGGAGATACCGGCGCGCTCCATGCCCTTCGTCATCATCCGGCGGATGGCGACGTCTTCCTTGACGTAGTCCTTGTACAGCTTGTCGGCGTACCAGCGGGACTTGAAGTCCGTGGTGATGCCGAGCCGGAACCCGTGCGGGTTAACCTTCTGGCCCATTACCGGGTTCCTTCCTTGCTGCTGACGACCACGGTGATGTGGCTGGTCCGCTTGCGGATCCGGTAGGCGCGGCCCTGGGCACGCGGACGGAACCGCTTCAGGGTCGGGCCCTCGTCGACGTATGCCTCGGAGATGACGAGGCTGTCGGCGTCGGTGTGGTCGTAGTTGTGTGCAGCGTTGGCAATGGCGCTGTCCAGCACCTTGCCGACGGGCACGCTCGCGGCCTGCGGGGCAAAGCGCAGGACCGCCTGAGCCTCCGTGGCGCTCATGCCACGGATGAGGTCCACCACGCGGCGGGCCTTCATGGGCGTGACGCGGATGTACCGCGCCTGGGCCCTGGCTTCCATGGTTGTCCCTTCGGTGTCAGTCATAGTCTTCGCACTCCGCCGATCAGCGACGACGCGACTTGCGGTCGTCCTTCTCGTGGCCGCGGAAGGTGCGGGTCGGCGCGAACTCGCCGAGCTTGTGGCCGACCATCGACTCGGAGACGAACACCGGGACGTGCTTGCGGCCGTCGTGCACCGCGATCGTGTGGCCGAGCATGGCCGGGACGATCATCGAGCGGCGGGACCAGGTCTTGATGACGTTCTTGGTGCCGGCTTCGTTCTGGACATCCACCTTCTTGATCAGGTGGTCGTCGACGAAGGGCCCCTTCTTGAGACTACGCGGCATCTAAACCCGCTCCTAGCGCTTCTTGTTCGTCTTGCGGCGGCGGACGATGTACTTGTTGCTGGCCTTCTTCGGCGAGCGCGTACGGCCCTCCTTCTGACCCCACGGCGAGACCGGGTGGCGACCACCGGAGGTCTTGCCCTCACCACCACCGTGCGGGTGGTCGACAGGGTTCATGACCACACCACGAACGGTCGGGCGGACGCCCTTCCAGCGCATGCGGCCGGCCTTGCCCCAGTTGATGTTCGACTGCTCGGCGTTGCCGACCTCGCCGACAGTGGCGCGGCAGCGGACGTCGACCAGGCGGATCTCACCGGACGGCATACGAAGGTGGGCCATGGAGCCCTCCTTCGCCAGCAGCTGCACGGAGGCACCCGCGGAGCGGGCGAACTTCGCGCCGCCGCCGGGCCGCAGCTCGATGGCGTGGATCGTGGTACCAACCGGGATGTTGCGCAGCGCCAGGTTGTTACCGGGCTTGATGTCGGCACCGGGGCCGTTCTCAATCCGGTCGTTCTGCTTCAGGCCACGCGGGGCGAGGATGTAGCGCTTCTCGCCGTCGGCGTAGTGCAGCAGCGCGATGCGCGCGGTGCGGTTGGGGTCGTACTCGATGTGCGCGACCTTCGCCGGGACGCCGTCCTTGTCATGACGGCGGAAGTCGATCACGCGGTACGCACGCTTGTGACCGCCACCCTGGTGGCGGACCGTGATGCGGCCGGCGTTGTTACGACCACCCTTGCTGTGCAGCGGGCGGACCAGCGACTTCTCCGGCGTGGACCGCGTGATCTCGACGAAGTCGGCGACGCTGGAGCCACGACGGCCCGGGGTCGTCGGCTTGTACTTGCGGATACCCATTTCTCAGTCCTCGGAAGATTCCGGACTTCTGGACGTTCCGATCTCCGTTAGGAGACCGGGCCGCCGAAGATGTCGATGCGGTCGCCCTCGGCGAGGGTCACGATGGCGCGCTTGGTGTCCTTGCGCTTGCCGTAGCCGGTCTTGGTCCGCTTGCGCTTACCCTGCCGGTTGATCGTGTTGACCCCGGTGACCTTGACCGAGAAGACCGCCTCGACGGCCTGCTTGATCTGGGTCTTGTTGGCGCCGGGCGCGACGATGAACGTGTACTTGTTCTCGTCGAGCAGCGCGTAGCTCTTCTCCGAGACCACCGGCTTGACGAGAACGTCGCGGGGGTCCGTGAAGGTCTTGCTGGTGACAGCGGTCGCCTCAGTCATCAGGCGGCGCTCCCTTCGGTCTTCTCAGCGGCCTTGGGACCAGCCACGAAGGACTCGAAGGCGGCCTTGGTGAAGACCACGTCGTCGGAGACGAGCACGTCATACGTGTTCAGCTGGCCCGGCTCCAGGATGTGCACCTGGGGCAGGTTGCGGGCGGACAGCCACGCGGCCTCGTCGCTCCGCTCGGCGACCAGGAGCACGTTCTTGCGCTCGCTGATCTTGCCCAGCAGGGCCTTCGCGGCCTTGGTGGAGATGTCGCCGTCGACCACACCGGTCACCACGTGGATGCGGCTGTGGCGCGCCCGGTCGGAGAGGGCACCGCGCAGGGCGGCGGCCTTCATCTTCTTCGGGGTGCGCTGGCTGTAGTCGCGCGGCACGGGACCGTGCACAACGCCACCGCCGGCGAACTGCGGCGCGCGGGTCGAGCCCTGGCGGGCGCGGCCGGTGCCCTTCTGGCGGTACGGCTTCTTGCCACCGCCACGGACCTCGCCGCGGGTCTTGGTCTTGTGCGTGCCCTGGCGGGCAGCGGCCAGCTGGGCGACGACGACCTGGTGGATCAGCGGAACGCTGACCTGCGCGTCGAAGATCTCCGTGGGGAGCTCGACGGTCCCGGCCTTGTCGCCTGCCGGCGAAAGGATGTCAATGGTGCTCATCGGTTACCTCAGGCCCCCTTGGCCGCGGTACGGACCAGGACGAGGCCGCCGTTCGGACCAGGAACCGCTCCCTTGATCAGGAGCAGACCCTTCTCCGCGTCAACGGCGTGGACGGTCAGGTTCTGGGTGGTGACCCGCTCGTTGCCCATGCGGCCGGCCATGCGCAGGCCCTTGAACACGCGGCCCGGGGTGGCGCAGCCACCGATGGAGCCCGGCGAGCGGTGCTTGCGCTGGGTGCCGTGGCCGGCGCCGAGGCCGGCGAAGCCGTGGCGCTTCATGACACCGGCGGTGCCCTTGCCCTTGCTGGTGCCGGTCACATCGACCTTCACACCGGACTCGAACACCTCGGCGGTGACCTCCTGGCCGAGCGTGTACTCGCTGGCGTCAGCGGTACGCAGCTCCACCAGGTGGCGGCGCGGGGTGACGTCGGCCTTGGCGAAGTGGCCCTTGAGGGGCTTGTTCACCTTGCGCGGGTCGATCTCGCCGAAGGCGATCTGGACGGCGTTGTAGCCGTCCGCGTCATCGGTACGGACCTGGGTCACGACGCAGGGACCGGCCTTGACGACGGTGACCGGGACGACGCGGTTGTTCTCGTCCCACACCTGCGTCATGCCGAGCTTCTCGCCCAGGACGCCCTTGATCTGCTTAGCCATCTCGCGCGTCACCTCAGAGCTTGATCTCGATGTCGACGCCCGCCGGCAGGTCGAGACGCATGAGCGAGTCGACGGTCTTCGGCGTGGGGTCGAGGATGTCGATGAGGCGCTTGTGCGTACGCATCTCGAAGTGCTCGCGCGAGTCCTTGTACTTGTGCGGCGACTTGATGACGCAGTACACGTTCTTCTCTGTGGGCAGCGGCACCGGGCCCGCGACCGACGCACCAGTGCGGGTCACCGTCTCGACGATCTTCTTCGCCGAGGAGTCGATGACCTCGTGGTCGTAGGCCTTGAGCCGGATGCGGATCTTCTGTCCCGCCATGGCTACTTCGTAGTCCTGTCTCTCGTAACGCTCTGGGACCCGGCGGAGTACGCGGCTCCCTCCCACCCACTCCCGACCCACGCGGTCGGGCGTGTCGCGCCCCTTCTCATAGCTCTCCATAGGAGAAATCCCTGATGAAGGGGTTGGCTGGGGGAGAAAGTCACCCACCGGGCGCCTGGCTGGGGCCCCGCTGACACTTCCCGGAAGATTCCCGTACTTCCGCCCCTGAGCAGGGACGACGAGTACTGCGGGACTCGCTTCCAGTCCTCCCGGCGGGAGGCGCGCAGCATCGGCACTCAACCGAGCAACCTGGCTAGTGTGCCATAGCGGCTGCTCCGGACGCCAATCAGGAGCGGGGAAGCATACCCCCCGCGCGGGAGCGCGCAAACCCGGCGCTCGCGCCCCTGTCACGCCCGGTGGGTCCACCACCAGCGCCAGTGCGTCGTCCGCCGGGCGGCGCACCCGGCACATCTCGGTGCGGGTGGTCGGCACGTCCGCCCGGCGGCGCCGGACCCCGCGGTCAGCCCGGGTAGGGCTTGCGGCCCAGGTGAGCGCCTTCCCCCGCGCCGGTCCCGTGGTACTTCTCCTTGAGGTCATCGGCGAGATTCCCCTCGGAGTCCAGCTCGTTCCCGTGCCCCTTGAAGTACTGCGCGGCCACCTCGCCGAACTGGTTCTCCCCCCGCCGGTAGAACTCCGACGCGTCCTGCGGGGGCTCGGGCAGCTCCGGTCCACCGAAGATCGCGTCGTTGTGGAAGACCTTCGCGAACTCCTGGCCCGCGCTCACCGCGACGGGCACCACCAGCCCCCACGGACCCGCCTTGCCCACCAGGCTGACGATGCCCTGGCTCACCACGGGCGTACTGGCGTTGTATCCGACCCTCGTCCAGTTCGACGACTCCTGGAACGCCTTCTGCGCCTCGGCGCTGTCATGGGCGTAGGTCGCCTCGATCTGAGCGGCGCGGGACTGGTCGAGGACCCCGCGCGCCTCGGCCTCGGTGAGCAGCGCCCTGCGGCCCATCGCGTAGTTCTCCGCGCCGTCGGCCGGAGGATGGGCCGCGATCTGGCTGAGGGTGTAGAGGTGCTCGGCCTGGTTCATGATCCCGTGCGAGGTCTCGTTCTGGCCGAGCACGCTGAGGAAGTTGAGCGCGCCGTCGCGGCCGAAGTCGGCCCGGCCCCGGTACGCGGGCGGGAAGGCATCGCCGCTCTTGCTGTGCTCGCCCACTCCGGACATGTGGTAGTTGATGTCGTCCACATACGCCCCGCCCATCCGCCCCAGGCTCGTCGCCATCCCCGGCTGGTCGTGCAGCAGCCCGGGGCCGTCCTCGCCCCCGTAGACGGTGACGACCTGCTCCATCACATCCGCCGTCGCCGCGGTCCGCCGGTCGCCGCCGTGCCGGAAGATCTCCGGGTCCTTGCCCGCGACCTCGTCGGCATCCCAGGCGTAGCCCGTCGTCGCCGCGGTCAGGGCGTGGCCGAGGGCCTCATGGCCCGGGAGGGTGCGGGGGCCGCCCCGGGTGTTGCCGTCGAAGATCCAGTTGCGGTCCTGGGTGAGGTACTCGAAACGGGGGTTGAGCCCGCCGCCGGCGGGCTTCCGGAAGAACTCGGTGGACGCCTCCGGGCTGTGGCCGAGCCCTTCCAGGAAGCCGGTCATCGCGTCCATGCCGTTGTCACCGCGGCGGCCGATCAGATTCAGCGCGTCGGTGTCGCCGGTGTTCGACCAGTAGGCGAAGCCGTCCTTGGTGTTGTTCTTCTTGTCCCAGGCCACCAGCTTGTCGCCGTAGGTGTTCAGGAAGTCCTTGTCGTACGTCCCGGTGCGCATCAGGTTGCTCATGAGCTGGAAGCCGTAGGGGTGGGTGCGCCCGCCGGAGTCCTCCAGCCGCTGCGGACCCAGGCGGATCATCTCGTCCTTCCACGCCGCCATGGCGGGGGTGTCCGCGTGGGAAGCGGTGGCCAGGGTCGTCCCCAGGCTCTGCTGGAGGCTCTTGGCCGACTTCCACCACGCCGTGTCGTCGACGTCGGTATCGGGGTACAGCGGGTTGCGCGGATGCGTCGCGTTGTACCAGAGCTTGAGAGTGCGCTCCGCGCCCAGCTTCGTGGCGAACTGCTCGGCGAACTCGGGGTCCTGGCTGTGCCGGGCCATCAGCACCGCCAGCTGGGCCAGTTGGGAGGAGGACAGCCGGCCGTTCTCGGTCCCGGCCAGCTCGATGGCCTGCTTCAGGTCCTTCGCGGCCGCCTTCCGGGCCTCGTCCAGGCTGTTGTAGGCGTGGTCGTTGAAGCCGCGCCGCTCACCGTTGACGTCCGCGGTCAGGGCCTGGACCAGGGCGCTGTCCGCCTCCCCCGCCAGCTCCAGCGCCGCGCGGGTGCGCTCGCGGTAGTGGGCGAAGGTGTCCTGGTAGGACTTGTTCAGCGCCGCGCGGTTCTGCTCCTGGTCGTCGGGCAGATCGAGATAGACCGAGCCGTCGTGCTTGTTGAGCTTCAGATACTGGTGGCCCTCGAGCTCCTTCTCGATGGCGTCCAGGGTGTTCTTGGCCGAGGTGAACTTCTCCAGCCCCTGCTTCATGACGTTGTGCACCCGGCGGGCCTCCTCGGCCGCGGCGAGGATCTGCCGCCGCACCGCGCGCAGTGTGCGCCAGGCCGCGTCGGCCGCCTCGCCGTGCCAGTCGGACTGGGCCAGCCCCTTGGTGACATCGGTGCCGAAGTTGGTGTCGATCTGCTGGAACTTCCCCGGCGCCTGGCTCCACTTGGTGACGGCCTCGCGGAGCGGGGTGAGGTTCGCGTTCTTCACCTCGGTGTAGCCGAGCTGCTCGCTCACGGCTGCTTCTCCCTGTCCACGCGGTAGCCCAGGGCCTGCTTCCGGTCCTCGTGGGTGAAGGCGTCGGCGGCGGTGCGCAGGGCGGTCGCGGTGCTGCTGAACTGCCCCTTCACATAGGCCATCTGGTCCTTCCAGCGCTCCAGGAAGGTGTCGATGGCCTGGTCGGTGGCGAAGCCCGTGAGGGTGCCGCTGACCTGGCCGGTCTCGGTCATGACCTCGTCGTCCGCGGTGAGGAACTGCCCCCGTACCGTCTCGGCCTTGCCCGCGCGCCCGCGCAGCACGGAGGCCGTCACATGGAGCTTCTGCGGGCCCCCCGCCCCGCTGCCGCACCCGGACGAGTCCAGCCGTGTCCCCGTGGCCGCCGACGGCGCGTGGGCGGCCGCCTTGAGTTGCGCCCACTCCTCCTCGAACGTCATCCGTCCCCCTGTTGTGTCGATGACGAGCCCCCCGTATGAGGCGGCACGAACGTAATGCGCCAAAACGAACGGGAGATGACCGCGGCAGGGGCGCCGACTGAACGCCGCGGCCCGGGGTGTTGTCCGTTCTGTGACCCAGACCTCCCGCTCACCGGACAACCCTGGAAGATCACCGACCGTCCCCTTCTACGGGAAAGCAGCCGGAGATTACGTGCTGCCCAAGTGACAGGGTCACCAAATTGAACAGTCGAAGGATTCCGTCCGGCACCACGCGGAGGCAGACACTGGCCGCGCTGGCGGCCCTCACCGCCGCCACCGCCGTCGGCACCACCGGCTGCGTCGGACAGTCCGGCTCGTCCACCGGGCCCGCCGCAGCGGCCCGCCCGACCAAGCCGGGCGCCGCCGAGCCGTTCACCTCGGCGTCGGGCGACAAGGACGCAACTCTGCTCCAGGTCCTGGCCCATCCCGATGACGACCTGTACTTCATGAACCCGGACGCCGAACACGTGCTGCGCTCCGGGGTCCCCGTGGTCAGCGTCTACGTCACCGCGGGCGAGGCACGTGGCATCAACTACGTGGCCGGACGCCCCGTACCGGCACCGAACAAGGCCGACTACTCCGCCTCTCGCCACCAGGGGCTGCGCCAGGCGTACGCGCAGATGCTGGGGCTCAGCCAGTTCACCGGCTGGAAGCGCGCGGTGCTGCGGCTGCCCGGCGGTGTCACCGCGGAGACCAACGTCCTGGCCAACGGTGCCCGCAGCGTCCGGCTGATCTTCCTCAACATCGCGATGCTCTCGGAGGGCGGGGTGCGGATCCCGGCCCTGTGGGACACCCCCGGCACCGTGATGCGCACCCTTCAGGCCACCGGCTCACCCGTGGCGCACCCCAGCTCCTACGTCCATCAGACGCTGGTCGATGTGCTCGCCGAGATCATGCGCCGCTTCCGGCCCACCCTGATCCACACCCTCGACCCGGACCCCGACTTCCAGGTGCATGACGCGCTACACCCCAGGGACAACGACCAGCCGGGCTGCTCCGACCACCGCGACCACACCCCGGTGGCCCTGTTCGCCTGGAAGGCGATCACCCAGTGGGTCGCGGACTCCGCCCGCCGCGACAAGCGCGCGCCGCGCTTCGCCACCACCGCGTTCCGCGGCTATTACAACCAGCGCTGGCCGCACAATCTGCCGCCCGCCGTGCTGGCCGACAAGGCCCGGCTGATCAAGTCCTACGGCGGCTCCCCCACCTGGAAGTGCGGCGACAACGCGGGCTGCGGCGACTACAGCCAGGGCGGGCAGCGCCCGCTGAAGAACCGCAAGGGCTGGATCCGATCCACCCACTACCGCTACCCCGGTGCCCTGCCCGCCCCCACCACCGACCGCGAAGGCCGTCTCGTCGCCTACGGCGTACTGAGCACCCAGGCCGTGCGCTGGCGCGAGACCTCGGCCGGGAGCGGGCGGTTCGGCCCGCCGCAGGGGCTCGGTGGCGGTCCGCTGGCCCCCACGCTGTCCGCGGTGCGCGACGCCAAGGGGCGGCAGCTGCTCCTCGGGCTGCGGTTCGCCTCACTGGGCGGCCAGGGCGAGACCGGACTGCGGGAGATCGTGGCGCTGGAGCAGCGCGGCCCCGACGGGCCGTTCCGCCCCTGGACCAGTCTCGGGACCCCCGACTCGGACCCCGAGCGCGGGCGCCGAACCGGCTGCCCGGTGGCGGTCGCCGCCCCGGACGGGCGGATCCACCTGTTCGTACGGACCTCGGACAAGAGCCTGGCCACCCGGGTACGGGACACAGCGGGCCGCTGGGGTCCCTGGCAGCGGCTCGGCGGCGGGGAGATCCAGGACGGGCTGACCGCCGCCCTGGACGGCGAGGGCCGCGTCCATGTCGTCGCCGCGGGCCGCGACACCGTCCACCACTGGGGCCAGCAGCGCGTCGACGGGCCGGTGACGCTGCTGCCGCCGACCGGGCTGCCGCGCCCTGGTGACCAGCCGGGCGCCGCGGTGGCCCCGGACGGCTCGCTCTCGCTGGTCTACCGCACGCCCGCGGCCACCGCGCCCGGTGTGCACCAGCTCGGCGACGTGGCCGGGGCGGGAGCCGGGCGCACCGTGCGGCACTTCGAGGGCTACGGCCCGGTCGCCGTGCAGACCGTGGCCACACCGGGCGGCCGCCGGAAGGCCAGGACAACGGTGCTGCTCGGCCGTGACCTCGACGGCGAGGTCCAGATCCAGTACGGCACGGGGTCACGCGGCAGGCCGCTGCGCGCGCCCGGACGGCTGATCCCGGTGGGCACCCCGGCGCTGCTGGCGGAGGGGCACAAGGGAGTGGCCGTGGTCGGTATCGCACCCGGCGCCACTCCGTGGATCTGGCGCCCGCGCCTCACATCGCGGGCGTAGCCACCAGCGCTCCCCGGGCTCGCCGGCGCATCATGATCAACGTGCGGTGGAGCGTGAGGTCGAGCCGGGCCCGACGGCCCTGCTACCGCCGGCCGGGGCCTTCGACGCCGCCTTGGAGGCGGTCTTCTTGGCGGGGGCCGTACGGCGCGCCCTCGGGGCCTGTTCGCGCTCCTCCTCACCCTCGCCCTCGCGCTCCTCCTCGGCGTCGGGCTCCGCGTCCGCGGATGCCTCGTCGCGCTCGCCCCGCAGGCTCAGCGTGCGGTCGTGGAGGGAGTCGGCGAGGGTGTTGGCCCGGTCGGTCACGGCCTTGGTCGCGGCCGTCTTCGCGGTGTCGACCAGCTCCTTGCGCGCCTGTGCGTTCAACCCGCTGAGCAGCGGGGAGTCGGCGAGGGCCTTCGTCAACTGCTGCGGATCAAGGGTGATCTTCTTCCCGGCCAGCATCATGCCGAGCCCGAAGGCCAGCTTCGCCTTCTTCGTGCGCCCGAGGAGATAACCTCCCACAACCGCTATAGCGATCTTGCTGTTGCTCGTCATCTGTTCGCTCCCGAGGGTCGGACTCGGTGTCGATATGTGGCTGCCGAGTACCCGCAGACGACCGAGCCCCACAGACGACCGAGCCCCACAGACGACGGAGCCCCACCCGCCGTCCTGCGGCGAATGGGGCTCCGAATGCTCCGGGGAGCGTCAGGTCACTTGTTGATCTTGGTGACCTGGCCGGCGCCGACGGTCCGGCCACCCTCACGGATGGCGAACTTCAGGCCCTCCTCCATGGCGACCGGCTGGATCAGCTGGACCGACATCTCGGTGTTGTCGCCCGGCATGACCATCTCGGTGCCCTCGGGGAGGGTCACAACGCCCGTCACGTCCGTGGTACGGAAGTAGAACTGCGGACGGTAGTTGTTGAAGAACGGCGTGTGGCGGCCACCCTCGTCCTTGGACAGGATGTACGCCTGGGCCTCGAACTCGGTGTGCGGGGTGACCGAGCCCGGCTTGATGATGACCTGGCCGCGCTCGACGTCCTCGCGCTTGATGCCGCGGAGCAGCAGACCGACGTTCTCACCGGCCTGGCCCTCGTCGAGCAGCTTGCGGAACATCTCGATACCGGTGACCGTGGTGGTGGTCTTCTCGGTCTTGATGCCGATGATGTCGACGGTCTCGTTGACCTTGAGGACACCACGCTCGATACGGCCGGTGACGACCGTACCGCGACCGGTGATGGTGAAGACGTCCTCGATCGGCATCAGGAACGGCTTGTCGACGTCGCGCTCCGGCTGCGGGATCGACTCGTCGACGGCCTTCATCAGGTCGAGGACGGACTTGCCCCACTCGGCGTCGCCCTCGAGCGCCTTGAGCGCCGAGACCTTGACGACCGGAACGTCGTCGCCCGGGAACTCGTACTCGGAGAGCAGCTCACGGACCTCGAGCTCGACGAGCTCCAGGATCTCCTCGTCGTCCACCATGTCGGCCTTGTTCAGGGCGACGACGATGTACGGCACGCCGACCTGGCGGGCCAGGAGCACGTGCTCCTTGGTCTGCGGCATCGGGCCGTCGGTGGCGGCGACCACGAGGATGGCGCCGTCCATCTGAGCGGCACCGGTGATCATGTTCTTGATGTAGTCCGCGTGACCGGGGCAGTCAACGTGCGCGTAGTGACGCGACTCGGTCTGGTACTCGACGTGCGCGATGGAGATGGTGATACCGCGCTGGCGCTCCTCAGGAGCCTTGTCGATCTGGTCGAAGGCCGAGGCCTCGTTCAGGTCCGGGTACGCGTCGTGCAGCACCTTGGTGATCGCCGCGGTAAGGGTCGTCTTACCGTGGTCGATGTGACCGATGGTGCCGATGTTGACGTGCGGCTTAGTCCGCTCGAACTTCGCCTTCGCCACTGGGGTCCTCCTGTGGAGTGGTTCTGTACGCATCCACACTTTGCGGATGGGTTCAGGTGGTCTTACCGAACCGGCCAGGACCCCGAGGGGGATGCCCTTCGCCGTATTCGTATGGGGGGCCGGCGGCCGGGGCCCCCGCCATGGACCGCCCGGTACGGACGATCAATGACGGAATGCCCCGATGCCTTTTGCTCCAGCCTAAAGGGTGAGCAATCGGGATGAACCCGACTTACTCGCCCTTGGCCTTCGCGATGATCTCCTCGGCGACGTTCTTCGGAACCTCGGCGTAGGAGTCGAACTGCATGGAGTAGCTGGCGCGGCCAGAGGTCTTGCTGCGCAGGTCGCCCACGTAGCCGAACATCTCCGACAGCGGAACCAGGCCGGTGACCAGCTTGGCACCGCTCCGGTCCTCCATGGACTGGATCTGTCCACGACGGGAGTTGATGTCGCCGATCACATCGCCCATGTAGTCCTCGGGCGTGGTGACCTCGACCTTCATCATCGGCTCGAGCAGGGCCGGACCGGCCTTGCGGGCGGCCTCCTTGAAGGCCATCGAACCGGCGATCTTGAAGGCCATCTCGGACGAGTCGACCTCGTGGTACCCACCGTCGAGGAGGGTGACCTTGACGCCGGTCAGCGGGTAGCCGGCGAGCACGCCGAACTCCATCGCCTCCTGGCAGCCCGCGTCCACGGACGGGATGTACTCCCGCGGGATACGGCCACCGGTGACCTTGTTCTCGAACTCGTAGCCATCGCCCTCGAGCGGTGCGAGCGCGATCTGCACCTTCGCGAACTGGCCGGACCCACCCGTCTGCTTCTTGTGGGTGTAGTCGTACCGCTCGACCGCCTTGCGGAGGGTCTCGCGGTAGGCCACCTGCGGCTTACCGACGTTGGCCTCGACCTTGAACTCCCGGCGCATACGGTCGACCAGCACGTCCAGGTGCAGCTCGCCCATACCGGAGATGATCGTCTGGCCGGTCTCCTCATCGGTCTTGACGCGGAAGGACGGGTCCTCCTCGGCAAGACGCTGAATGGCGACGGCCAGCTTCTCCTGGTCGCCCTTGGACTTCGGCTCGATGGCCACCTCGATGACCGGGGCCGGGAAGTCCATGGACTCCAGGATCACCGGGTTCGACGCGTCGGAGAGGGTCTCACCGGTGGTGGTCTGCTTCAGACCCATGACGGCGACGATGTCGCCGGCACCCACCGACTCGATCTCCTCACGCTTGTTCGCGTGCATCCGGTAGATCTTGCCGATGCGCTCCTTCTTGCCCTTCACGGAGTTCAGCACCTGGGTGCCGGCGTCCATGCGGCCGGAGTACACACGGATGAAGGTGAGCTTGCCGAGGTGCGGGTCGCTCGCGATCTTGAACGCCAGGGCCGACAGCGGCTCTTCCTCGGAAGGACGACGCTTGATGACCTCGTCGGGGTCCTTGACCGAGTGGCCCTCGATCGCCTCGATGTCGATCGGCGACGGGAGGTACCGGACCACGGCGTCGAGCAGGGGCTGCACACCCTTGTTCTTGAACGCGGTGCCACAGAACACCGGGGTGACGGTGGTGCCGCCGCCCTTGCCGGAGGCGATGGTGATACGGCGGATCGCCGCGTACAGCTGCTCCTCGGTGGGCTCCTGGCCCTCGAGGTACAGCTCCATCATCTCTTCGTCGTTCTCGGCGACGCCCTCGAGCAGCTTGCCGCGCCACTCGTCGGCGGCCTCGGTGTGGGTGTCCGGGATGTCGACGGTGTCGTACATCTCGCCCTTGGTCGCCTCGGCGGACCAGACCAGCGCCTTCATACGGACGAGGTCGACCACGCCCTTGAAGTCGGCCTCGGTGCCGATCGGCAGCTGCATGACCAGCGGCACCGCGCCCAGGCGGTCCGTGATCATGTCGACGCAGCGGTGGAACTCGGCACCGGTGCGGTCCAGCTTGTTCACGAAGCAGATACGCGGAACGCCGTAGCGGTCCGCCTGACGCCACACCGTCTCGGACTGCGGCTCCACACCGGCGACGCCATCGAACACCGTGACGGCACCGTCGAGGACGCGCAGCGAGCGCTCCACCTCGACCGTGAAGTCGACGTGGCCCGGGGTGTCGATGATGTTGATGGTGTGATCGACGTTCTCAAGCGGCCAGTGACAGGTCGTCGCGGCCGACGTGATGGTGATGCCGCGCTCCTGCTCCTGCTCCATCCAGTCCATGGTGGCAGCGCCATCGTGGACTTCACCGATCTTGTAGCTCACACCGGTGTAGAACAGGATCCGCTCGGTGGTGGTCGTCTTGCCCGCGTCGATGTGGGCCATGATCCCAATGTTGCGGACCTTGGCCAGGTCAAGTGAAGTGGTGGCCATATGGCTCAGTCTTCTCTCGGTTCTCGATGGGGTAGCGACTACCAGCGGTAGTGCGCGAAGGCCTTGTTGGACTCGGCCATCTTGTGGGTGTCCTCACGCCGCTTGACGGAGGCGCCCAGACCATTGCTGGCGTCCAGCAGCTCGTTCATCAGCCGCTCGGTCATGGTCTTCTCGCGACGAGCGCGCGAGTAGCCCACGAGCCAGCGCAGCGCGAGGGTGGAGGAACGGCCGGGACGGACCTCGACCGGAACCTGGTAGGTGGCGCCACCGACACGACGGGAGCGGACCTCGAGGGTCGGCTTCACGTTCTCCAGGGCGCGCTTGAGGGTGATGACCGGGTCGTTGCCGGTCTTGTCCCGCAGGCCCTCCATGGCGCCGTAGACGATGCGCTCGGCGGTGGAGCGCTTGCCGTTCAGCAGCACCTTGTTGATGAGGGAGGTGACAAGAGGAGAGTTGTAGACCGGGTCGATGATGACCGGGCGCTTCGGGGCGGGGCCCTTACGAGGCATTCTTACTTCTCCTTCTTGGCGCCGTAGCGGCTGCGAGCCTGCTTGCGGTTCTTGACGCCCTGCGTGTCGAGGGAGCCGCGGATGATCTTGTAACGAACACCCGGCAGGTCCTTCACACGACCGCCACGCACGAGCACGATGGAGTGCTCCTGCAGGTTGTGCCCCTCACCCGGGACGTAGGCGGTGACCTCGATCCCACTGCTCAGCCGGACACGCGCGACCTTGCGGAGCGCCGAGTTCGGCTTCTTCGGCGTCGTGGTGAACACGCGGGTGCATGTACCACGGCGCTGCGGCGACCCCGCGAGGGCGGGGGTCTTGTTCTTCTCGACCTTGTCCTGGCGGCCCTTGCGGACCAGCTGCTGGATCGTAGGCACCGTTTCTCCGGTTTCTGTGTGCCGTCTCGGTAAAGCTAACCTGGGATTTCTCCGACCCACGCGGTCGGGTGTGTCGCGCACCGCAGACCCCTGCGAATGTCAGGAGAGTGCGAATTGTTGGTGTCGACACCTCGGGCTCCCGAGCGGTCTAGAAGCGCGCACAGGAGCCCAGGGACACCCCAGGCACAAGGTCAGAGCGTACCTACCGCATCGGCTCCGGTCAAAACAAATGCACACGCGCTGGACACACCAACCCGGAGCATAGCCGCAGGGCGGCCACCCCCGCCATGGGGTGACCGCCCTGTGAACGTTTACCAGCCGTCGGGCCGGTCCTACTGGTTGTACGGACCGTAGTCGTAGTCCTCCAGCGGGACCGCCTGGCCGGAGCCCGTGCCGAAGGGCGAGTAGTCGATGTCGTCGTAACCGACGGCCGAGTACATCGCGGCCTTCGCCTCCTCGGTCGGCTCGACCCGGATGTTGCGGTAGCGGGACAGGCCCGTACCGGCCGGGATGAGCTTACCGATGATCACGTTCTCCTTGAGGCCGATCAGGGAGTCCGACTTGGCGTTGATCGCCGCGTCGGTGAGCACCCGGGTCGTCTCCTGGAAGGACGCCGCCGACAGCCAGGACTCGGTCGCCAGCGATGCCTTGGTGATACCCATCAGCTGCGGACGGCCGGAGGCCGGGTGGCCGCCTTCCTGGACCACGCGGCGGTTCTCGCCCTCGAAGCGCGAGCGCTCCACGAGCTCGCCCGGCAGCAGCTCCGCGTCGCCGGACTCGATGATCGTCACTCGGCGCAGCATCTGCCGGATGATGATCTCGATGTGCTTGTCGTGGATCGACACACCCTGCGAGTTGTAGACCTTCTGGACCTCGCCCACCAGGTGCACCTGGACGGCGCGCTGGCCGAGGATGCGCAGCACGTCGTGCGGGTTGACCGCACCGACGGTCAGCGGCTGGCCGACGTCGACCCGGTCACCCTCGCCCACCAGCAGACGGGCTCGCTTCGAGACGCCGAAGGCGGTCTCGTCGGAGCCGTCGTCCGGGGTGACGACGAGCTTCTTGGTCTTCTCGGTCTCCTCGATCCGGACGCGGCCGGCCGCCTCCGAGATCGGGGCGACACCCTTGGGCGTACGGGCCTCGAAGAGCTCGACGACACGCGGCAGACCCTGGGTGATGTCGTCACCGGCCACACCACCGGTGTGGAAGGTACGCATCGTCAGCTGGGTGCCGGGCTCACCGATGGACTGGGCGGCGATGATGCCGACCGCCTCACCGATGTCCACCAGCTTGCCGGTCGCCAGCGAGCGGCCGTAGCACATGGCGCAGGTGCCGACGGCGGACTCGCAGGTGAGCACCGAGCGGGTCTTGACCGTCTCCACGCCGTGCCGGACCAGCTCGTCGATGAGCACATCGCCCAGGTCGGTACCGGCCGGGGCCAGCACCTTCCCGTCCACGACGATGTCCTCGGCGAGGCAGCGCGCGTACACGCTGGTCTCGACGTCGTCGGCCTTGCGCAGCACACCGTCGGCGCCGCGGCCGGCGATCTCCAGCTTCAGGCCGCGGTCGGTGCCGCAGTCCTCCTCGCGGATGATCACGTCCTGGGAGACGTCCACCAGACGACGGGTCAGGTAACCCGAGTCGGCGGTCCGCAGCGCGGTGTCCGCGAGACCCTTACGGGCACCGTGGGTGGAGATGAAGTACTCCAGCACGGAGAGACCCTCACGGAACGACGCCTTAATGGGCCGCGGGATGGTCTCGTTCTTCGCGTTGGACACCAGACCACGCATACCGGCGATCTGACGCATCTGCATCATGTTTCCGCGCGCGCCCGAGTCGACCATCATGAAGATCGGGTTGGTCTTCGGGAAGTTCGCGTTCATCGCCTCGGCAACCTCGTTGGTCGCCTTGGTCCAGATCGCGATCAGCTCCTGGGTGCGCTCGTCCTTGGTGATCAGACCGCGCTCGTACTGCTTCTGGACCTTCTCGTCCTGCGCCTCGTAGCCCTCGATGATGGCCTTCTTGGCCTCGGGCACGACCACGTCGGAGATGGCGACGGTGACACCGGAGCGGGTGGCCCAGTGGAAACCGGCCGCCTTCAGGTTGTCCAGCGTCGCCGCGACGATGACCTTGGGGTAGCGCTCGGCGAGGTCGTTGACGATCTCGGAGAGCTGCTTCTTGCCCACCGAGTAGTCGACGAACGGGTAGTCCTCGGGCAGCAGCTCATTGAAGAGCGCACGGCCCAGGGTGGTGCGCAGCCGGAAGCTGTCGCCCTGCTGCCACGCCAGCTCCCCTTCCTCGGGGACGGGCGGGGTCCAGCCGCGGGGCGGCACCGTGCCGATCGGGAAGCGGATGTCGATCTTCGCCTGGAGCGAGAGCTCCCGGGCGTCGAACGCCATGATCGCCTCGGCGGCCGAGCCGAAGGACCGGCCCTCGCCCTTGACCTCCCGCTCCTCCTCGTCGGTGGTGAGGAAGAACAGGCCCAGCACCATGTCCTGGGTGGGCATGGTCACCGGACGGCCGTCGGCCGGCTTGAGGATGTTGTTCGAGGACAGCATCAGGATGCGGGCCTCGGCCTGCGCCTCCGCGGACAGCGGCAGGTGCACGGCCATCTGGTCACCGTCGAAGTCCGCGTTGAACGCGGTGCAGACGAGCGGGTGAATCTGAATGGCCTTGCCCTCGACCAGCTGCGGCTCGAACGCCTGGATACCGAGGCGGTGCAGGGTCGGCGCACGGTTCAGCAGCACCGGGTGCTCGGCGATGACCTCTTCGAGCACGTCGTACACGACCGTGCGGCCGCGCTCGACCATGCGCTTGGCCGACTTGATGTTCTGCGCGTGGTTCAGGTCCACCAGGCGCTTCATCACGAACGGCTTGAAGAGCTCCAGCGCCATGGCCTTGGGCAGACCGCACTGGTGCAGCTTGAGCTGCGGGCCGACGACGATGACCGAACGGGCCGAGTAGTCGACTCGCTTACCGAGCAGGTTCTGACGGAACCGGCCCTGCTTACCCTTCAGCATGTCGCTGAGGGACTTCAGCGGACGGTTACCGGGACCGGTGACCGGGCGACCGCGGCGGCCGTTGTCGAACAGCGCGTCGACGGCCTCCTGGAGCATCCGCTTCTCGTTGTTCACGATGATCTCGGGCGCACCGAGGTCGAGCAGACGCTTGAGGCGGTTGTTCCGGTTGATCACACGGCGGTACAGGTCGTTCAGGTCGGAGGTCGCGAAGCGGCCACCGTCCAGCTGCACCATCGGACGCAGGTCCGGCGGGATCACCGGGATGCAGTCCAGAACCATGCCGTTGGGGCTGTTGCGGGTCTGGAGGAAGGCGGAGACGACCTTGAGGCGCTTGAGCGCACGGGTCTTCTTCTGGCCCTTGCCGGTCCGGATGATCTCGCGGAGCTTCTCGGCCTCCTCATCGAGGTCGAAGGACTCCAGGCGCTTCTGGAGCGCCGCGGCGCCCATGCCGCCCATGAAGTACGTGCCGAAGCGGTCACGCAGCTCGCGGTAGAGCAGCTCGTCGCCCTCCAGGTCCTGGACCTTGAGGTTCTTGAAGCGGTTCCACACCTCGTCGAGACGGTCGATCTCGCGCTGGGCGCGGTCGCGCAGCTGCTTCATCTCGCGCTCGGCGCCCTCGCGCACCTTGCGGCGCACATCGGCCTTGGCGCCCTCGGCCTCCAGCTCGGCGAGGTCCGCCTCGAGCTTCTTGGCGCGGGCCTCCAGGTCGGCGTCGCGACGCTGCTCGATCTGCTGACGCTCGACGGAGACATGGGCCTCCAGCGAGGGCAGGTCGCGCGTACGGCGCTCCTCGTCCACCCACGTGATCATGTAGGCGGCGAAGTAGATGACCTTCTCGAGGTCCTTCGGGGCGAGGTCGAGCAGGTAGCCCAGACGGCTGGGCACGCCCTTGAAGTACCAGATGTGGGTGACGGGAGCGGCAAGCTCGATGTGGCCCATCCGCTCACGGCGCACCTTGGCGCGGGTGACCTCGACACCGCAGCGCTCACAGATGATGCCCTTGAAGCGGACGCGCTTGTACTTACCGCAGTAGCACTCCCAGTCCCGGGTCGGACCGAAGATCTTCTCGCAGAAGAGTCCGTCCTTTTCGGGCTTCAGGGTGCGGTAGTTGATGGTCTCCGGCTTCTTGACCTCACCGTGGGACCACTGACGGATGTCGTCAGCAGTGGCGAGGCCGATCCGCAGCTCGTCGAAGAAGTTGACGTCGAGCACTTGTCGTCAATCCCTCTTTCAGGGTCGTGTCTTCGGGTCTGACTGGGGGTCCGGGGAGAGGCCGGGGCGACGGGTGGAACAGCCGCCCCGGCCAGACCCGTCAGACCTCTTCGACGCTGCTCGGCTCGCGCCGGGACAGGTCGATACCGAGCTCCTCCGCAGCGCGGAAGACGTCCTCGTCGGTGTCGCGCATCTCGATGGACATGCCGTCCGAGGACAGCACCTCCACGTTGAGGCACAGGGACTGCATCTCCTTGATGAGCACCTTGAAGGACTCGGGGATGCCGGGCTCGGGAATGTTCTCGCCCTTGACAATGGCCTCGTAGACCTTCACGCGGCCGGTGACATCGTCGGACTTGATGGTCAGCAGCTCCTGGAGGGCGTACGCGGCGCCGTAAGCCTCCAGCGCCCACACCTCCATCTCACCGAAGCGCTGGCCACCGAACTGAGCCTTACCACCCAGCGGCTGCTGGGTGATCATCGAGTACGGACCGGTGGACCGGGCGTGCAGCTTGTCGTCCACCAGGTGGTGCAGCTTGAGGATGTACATGTAGCCGATGGAGATCGGGTCCGGGAACGGCTCACCGGAGCGGCCGTCGAACAGCCGGGCCTTGCCGGACGACTGGACCAGGCGGTCGCCGTCGCGGTTCGGGATCGTCGAGTCGAAGAGACCGGCGATCTCGTCCTCACGGGCACCGTCGAAGACCGGGGTCGCGACGTTGGTGCCGGGCTTGACCTCGTCGGCGCCGATGGCCTTCAGCCGCTGCATCCACTCCTCGGAGCCCTCGACCTTCCAGCCCCGGGAGGCCAGCCAGCCGAGGTGGATCTCCAGGACCTGTCCCGGGTTCATTCGGGACGGGACACCCAGCGGGTTGAGGATGATGTCGACCGGGGTGCCGTCCTCCAGGAACGGCATGTCCTCGACCGGCAGGATCTTGGAGATGACACCCTTGTTGCCGTGACGGCCGGCCAGCTTGTCACCGTCGGTGATCTTGCGCTTCTGCGCCACGTAGACGCGGACCAGCTGGTTCACGCCCGGGGGCAGCTCGTCGCCCTCCTCGCGGTCGAAGACGCGGACGCCGATGACCTTCCCGGTCTCGCCGTGCGGCACCTTCAGCGAGGTGTCACGGACCTCACGGGCCTTCTCACCGAAGATCGCGCGCAGCAGGCGCTCCTCCGGGGTCAGCTCGGTCTCACCCTTCGGGGTGACCTTGCCGACCAGGATGTCCCCGGCGATGACCTCGGCACCGATGCGGATGATGCCGCGCTCGTCGAGGTCGGCCAGGACCTCCTCGGAGACGTTCGGGATGTCCCGGGTGATCTCCTCGGGGCCCAGCTTGGTGTCACGGGCGTCGACCTCGTGCTCCTCGATGTGGATCGAGGAGAGGACGTCGTCCTGCACCAGACGCTGGCTGAGGATGATCGCGTCCTCGTAGTTGTGGCCCTCCCACGGCATGAACGCCACGAGCAGGTTCTTGCCGAGCGCCATCTCGCCGTCCTCGGTGGACGGGCCGTCGGCCAGCACCTGACCGGTGATGACGCGGGCGCCCTCGTCCACGACCACCTTCTGGTTGAAGGAGGTGCCCTGGTTGGAGCGGGAGAACTTGGCCACCCGGTAGGTGGTGTAGGTGCCGTCGTCGTTGGCCACCGTGACGTAGTCGGCGGAGACCTCCTGGACGACACCGTCCTTCTCGGCCTTGATGACATCGCCGGCGTCGACCGCGCAGCGGTACTCCATACCGGTGCCGACCAGCGGGGACTCCGCCTTGATCAGCGGCACGGCCTGGCGCATCATGTTCGATCCCATGAGCGCGCGGTTGGCGTCGTCGTGCTCGAGGAAGGGGATCATGGCGGTCGCGACCGACACCATCTGGCGCGGCGAGACGTCCATGTAGTCGACCTCGGAGCCGGGGACGTAGTCGACCTCACCGCCACGGCGGCGGACCAGGACCCGGGCCTCGGCGAAGCGGTTGTCATCGGCCAGCGGCGCGTTGGCTTGGGCGATGACGAAGCGGTCTTCCTCGTCGGCGGTCAGGAAGTCCACACCGTCGGTGACAACGCCGTCCTCGACCTTGCGGTACGGGGTCTCGACGAAGCCGAAGGCGTTGACCCGGCCGTAGGAGGCGAGCGAGCCGATCAGACCGATGTTCGGGCCTTCCGGCGTCTCGATCGGGCACATCCGGCCGTAGTGCGAGGGGTGCACGTCACGGACCTCGAAGCCGGCCCGCTCACGGCTCAGACCACCCGGGCCCAGCGCCGACAGACGGCGCTTGTGGGTCAGACCCGACAGCGGGTTGGTCTGGTCCATGAACTGGGACAGCTGGCTGGTGCCGAAGAACTCCTTGATGGAGGCGACGACCGGCCGGATGTTGATCAGGGTCTGCGGCGTGATCGCCTCGACGTCCTGGGTGGTCATGCGCTCACGGACGACGCGCTCCATCCGGGCCAGACCGGTGCGGACCTGGTTCTGGATGAGCTCGCCGACGTTACGCAGACGGCGGTTGCCGAAGTGGTCGATGTCGTCGGTCTCGACGACGATCGTGGAACCGTTCTCCCCGGCCGTCTCGGTCTCGCCCGCGTGCAGCTTGACCAGGTACTTGATGGTCGCGATGACGTCATCGGTGGTCAGCACACCGGCGTCGAGCGGGGCGTCCGCGCCGAGCTTCTTGTTGACCTTGTAGCGGCCGACCTTGGCCAGGTCGTAGCGCTTGGGGTTGAAGTAGAGGTTCTCCAGCAGCGTCTGCGCGGCCTCACGGGTCGGCGGCTCGCCCGGACGCAGCTTGCGGTAGATGTCGAGCAGCGCGTCGTCCTGGCCCTGGGTGTGGTCCTTCTCCAGGGTGGCGCGCATGGACTCGTACTCGCCGAACTCCTCGAGGATCTGCTCGGTGGTCCAGCCGAGCGCCTTGAGCAGGACGGTGACGGACTGCTTGCGCTTACGGTCGATACGGACACCGACCATGTCGCGCTTGTCGATCTCCATCTCCAGCCAGGCACCCCGGGACGGGATGATCTTGGCCGAGAAGATGTCCTTGTCGGACGTCTTGTCGATGGAGGAGTCGAAGTAGACACCGGGGGAACGGACCAGCTGCGAGACGACAACACGCTCGGTGCCGTTGATGCAGAAGGTGCCCTTCGGGGTCATGAGCGGGAAGTCGCCCATGAAGACCGTCTGGGACTTGATCTCACCGGTCTCGTTGTTGGTGAACTCGGCGGTGACGAAGAGCGGCGCGGCGTAGGTGAAGTCGCGCTCCTTGCACTCGTCGATCGAGTTCTTCGGCGGCTCGAAGCGGTGATCACGGAAAGTCAGGGACATCGACCCGGAGAAGTCCTCGATCGGCGAGATCTCCTCGAAGATCTCTTCCAGACCGGACTTGGTGGGGACGTCCTGACCGCTGTCCAGCGCAGCCTCGACGCGAGCCTTCCAGGCGGCATTGCCGAGCAGCCAATCGAAGCTCTCGGTCTGCAGTGCAAGGAGGTTCGGAACCTCGAGAGGCTCCTTGATCTTCGCAAAGGAGATGCGCAGCGGGGCGGTGCTGGCGCCATTGTTCGTATTGGCAGTCGAGGCGTTGCGCGAGGCGGCCAAGAGGGGGTCCTTCCGAGGGCTCGGACTCACTACGCGCGTACCGGTCCCACCGAGAGCCCATGGATGAAATCCCTGGTCAGGGCGTCTTCATCGGCTGTGCTCGAAGGTGAGTATGCCCCTGGTGACGGGCAGGGAGCAGCTAACAGGCAGCGCAAAGGGTCAGTGTAGCCACTTGGCACACTGATGTCCAGCGCCGAGTTTGTGAGACCGGCAGTGCCAATCTCTCCCTCCGGTGAGGGGCTCGCCCCTCGTTGTCTTCACAGCCCTGTCCGGCGGCCACCCGCCGGGAGCGCATATCGATACTGCCCGCTTCGCCGACGATCCATGCCTCGGAGTTTGGATCGCTGTGACGTCGCGTCCTGAGAATTGCGCGCTGCGTGCCGTTCGTCAAGGCCCCCCACTCCGGCGAGATCGTCACAGGGCGTGGCGACGGGCAACGAAGATCACCATACCTGTCGCAACCGACAAGACAACGTAGCCGTCACGGGTACGCCGAAGGGCGACCACCCGAACGGGTGATCGCCCTTGCGGAGCCCGGCCTCACCGCCGTGCGCCGAAGGCGCGCGGCGATGGGCCGAAAGGTCACTTGACCTCGACGGAGGCGCCGGCGCCCTTGAGGGACTCGGCGGCCTTGTCCGCGGCCTCCTTGTTGACCTTCTCGAGGACCGGCTTCGGGGTGCCGTCGACGAGGTCCTTGGCCTCCTTCAGACCCAGCGAGGTCAGCTCACGCACGACCTTGATGACCTGGATCTTCTTGTCGCCGGCGCCGGTGAGGATGACGTCGAACTCGTCCTTCTCCGGCTCGGCCTCGGCAGCGGCGCCCGGGGCACCCGGGGCGACGGCGACGGCGGCCGGGGCGGCGGCGGTGACGTCGAACTTCTCCTCGAACGCCTTCACGAACTCGGAGAGCTCGATGAGGGTCAGGTTCTCGAACTGCGCGAGCAGCTCTTCCTGGCTGAGCTTCGCCATGATGGCGGTCCTTCCACTAAGTCGGCAGGTGCCGGATGTACATGTCGGCGGGCTTACGGGCCCGCTGCGACCGGGGCCTGATTACTCGGCGGCCTCGGCCTCGGCGGGAGCCGGGGTGTCGGCACCGCCCTGCTCGGCCTGCTTCTGCCGGAGCGCCTCCGCGGTGCGGACGAACTTCGACAGCGGGGCCTGGAAGAGCGCCGCAGCCTGGGACTGCTTGGCCTTCATCGCACCCGCCAGCTTGGCGAGCAGCACATCGCGGGACTCGAGGTCCGCGAGCTTCTTGATCTCGTCGGCAGACAGCGCCTTGCCGTCGAGCACACCGCCCTTGATGACAAGAGCGGGGTTTTCCTTGGCGAAGTCACGGAGACCCTTCGCCGCCTCGACCGGGTCACCGGTCACGAAGGCGACGGCCGACGAACCCACGAACAGGTCGTCGAGCTGGTTGATCCCGACCTCGTTGGCCGCGATCTTGGTCAGCGTGTTCTTCACCACACGGTACTGAGCGTTCTCACCGAGTGAACGGCGCAGCTCCTTGAGCTGAGCGACGGTGAGACCGGTGTACGCGGTCACGACGGCAGCGTTGGAGGTGCGGAACTTCTCCCGCATCTCGTCGACGGCTGCGACCTTGTCAGGACTCGCCATGATCCTCGGCCTCCTTCCGGGTGATGAGGACCGCTTCGGCCTGAAGGAAGGAGGCTGAACAACGCGAAAACGCCCCGGCGCAGGCGCTCGGGGCGTGACTCGACCTCGCGGACCCAAGCCGGGCCCGTCCGGGAGTTCAACCACAGTCACCTGCGCAGGTCGTCCGCAGCTAGCGGATCCTTCAGCCACCGTGTCCCCTTGCGGAGGCACAGCGACAACCAGCGGTCTTTGGCTTCTGGAGCAGATTACGCGAACGGGCCGCGGCCAGGCAAATCAGGTCGCTCGCGGCCTCACTGGCCGCTGATGTCCTCGAAGTTCACGGTGTCCGAGGAGGCCGGCTCGTCGACGGCGACCTTGGTGCCGTAGTCCGAGTAGAAGACCGTGGAGTCGTAGCCGCCGTTGTTGCTCTTGGCCTGCTCACGCTTCTTGACCAGCAGGTCGTTGGCGTCGATCCACAGGTCGATGGTCTCGGTCTCCATACCGGACTGCTCGAGCTGCTTCTGGAGCCCCTCGAGGTCGGACTCGCTGAGGTCCTTGGACTGCATCTTGGCCAGCTCCGAGACCTTGACCGTGCCCGTGTAGTGGGTGGCCTTGGTGCCCTTCACACTCTCCGAGCCGACGCTCTTGACCTTGCCGCTGGCGATCAGCAGCTGCACCGAGCGCGCCGGGTCGGTGTTCTGCATCTGGTCCTTCAGGAAGGCGCCGGACGGGCCCGCCTTCTGGGCCAGCACGTCGTAGTCGTACTTGACCCAGTGCTTGCCGCCGCCCGCCTGGGCGGCGAACTCGTCGCCCAGGTTCATGAACATCGCGTCGGGCGTGTAGCGGGCGGGCATCGGCTTGCCGGCCAGCGGCGAGGCGGCCGCGGCGCCACCGTTCTGCGTGATGGTCATGTTGGCCCGCATACCGTCGGCCCAGTCCATCGCACCCTTCATGGTCGAGTTGGCCCCGCCCATGGTGGTGGTGCCCTCGACCTTGGCCGAATGCTGCTGGTCGGTGCGCTGCGAAGCCCTCTTCAGCGCCGCCAGCGGGCTGCTGACCTGCTCCTGCGCCGTGTCGCCCGACTTCTTGCCGCCACCGTCGGACTTCTCGCTCCCGCACGCGGTGAGCCCGACCATCAGGACAACGCTCCCGGTCGCTATCACGGCTCGCGTAGCAAACTGAGTCCCGCGCACAGGTCCCCCTCTTTAACTGTCTTTTATGGCTGGCTGAGAACTGTAGCCCAGGCGGCCGACAGCAAAGCCGCGGGCCCCCGCATCAGTGACGTGATGCGGGGGCCCGGCGGTTGCACGGGATGTGCTGGGTCAGACGGTCTCGTCCTCGACCAGCAGGTTGCGGGTGCGGTTGGCGTCCAGCGGGATGCCGGGGCCCATGGTGGTGGTCAGGGTCGCCTTCTTGATGTAGCGGCCCTTCGCGGCGGACGGCTTGAGACGGTTGATCTCCTCGAGCGCCGCGGCGTAGTTCTCCACCAGCTGCGTCTCACCGAACGACACCTTGCCGATGATGAAGTGCAGGTTGGAGTGCTTGTCGACGCGGAACTCGATCTTGCCGCCCTTGATCTCCGTGACGGCCTTGGCCACGTCCGGGGTGACGGTGCCGGTCTTCGGGTTCGGCATCAGACCACGCGGACCGAGCACCCGGCCGAGGCGGCCGACCTTGCCCATGAGGTCCGGGGTGGCGACGACGGCGTCGAAGTCCAGACGCCCCTTGGACACCTCGTCGATGAGCTCGTCGGAGCCGACGATGTCGGCGCCGGCGGCCTCCGCGGCTGCGGCACGGTCACCGGTCGCGAAGACCAGGACCCGGGCGGTCTTACCGGTGCCGTGCGGCAGGTTCACGGTGCCGCGGACCATCTGGTCGGCCTTGCGCGGGTCGACGCCCAGGCGCATGGCGACCTCGACGGTCGCGTCGAACTTGGTGTTGCTGGAGGTGTCCTTGGCGAGACGGACGGCCTCGAGCGGGGCGTAGACGCGCTCCCGGTCGATCTTGGCGTCCGAAGCGCGGAGGGTCTTGCTGCGCTTGCTCACTGCTGCTCCTGAGGTTTGCGTTCGGAGTCGTGGTCCGGGCCAGCGCTTGGCCCTGCCACGGTGGTGCTACGGGGTGTGTCAGCCCTCGACCGTGATGCCCATGGAACGGGCGGTGCCGGCGATGATCTTCTCGGCGGCGTCCAGGTCGTTGGCGTTCAGGTCGGGCATCTTGGTGGTGGCGATGTCACGGACCTGGTCGCGGGTGATCTTGGCGACCTTGGTCTTGTGCGGCTCGCCGGAGCCCTTCTCCACACCCGCAGCCTTCAGGATCAGCTTGGCGGCCGGCGGAGTCTTGGTGATGAAGGTGAAGGAACGGTCCTCGTAGACCGTGATCTCCACCGGCACGACCATGCCACGCTGCGACTCGGTCGCGGCGTTGTAGGCCTTGCAGAACTCCATGATGTTGACGCCGTGCTGACCCAGCGCGGGGCCGACCGGCGGGGCCGGGTTCGCGGCGCCGGCCTGGATCTGGAGCTTGATCAGCCCCGTGACCTTCTTCTTCTTGGGAGGCATGCTCTCTCCGGGTCTTAGTGAGAGGTAGATCGCCCCCGAACCGGATCATCCGGATGGAGGCATACCGCACAACGATAACGGGTATGGCTGTGCGCCTAAAAACCGAGCAGGTCAGACCGGCCGCAAGGGCCCGTCTGACCTGTTCGGAAGCGTGGACGCCGGTGGGGACCGGTGTCAGTTCTTCTGGATCTGGTCGAAGCTCAGCTCGACCGGGGTCTCCCGGCCGAAGATCTCGACCAGGCCCTTGACCTTCTTCGAGTCGGCGTTGATCTCGTTGATCGTCGCCTGGAGGGTCGCGAACGGGCCGTCGGTGACCGTGACCGAGTCGCCCACCTCGAAGTCCAGCACCTGGACCTCGACCTTGCGGCTGGGGGCCGGCAGCCCGCCCTCCTCGGCGGCGGCCTTGGCGGCCTTCTCCTCGGCCTCCGGGGCGAGCATCTTGACGATCTCGTCCAGGGTCAGCGGGTACGGGTCGTAGGCGTTGCCCACGAAGCCGGTGACGCCCGGGGTGTTACGGACGACGCCCCAGGACTCGTTCGTCAGGTCCATGCGCACCAGCACATAGCCGGGGAGCTTGTTCTGGCGGACGGTGCGGCGGTCGCCGTTCTTGATCTGGACGACCTCTTCCTGCGGCACCTCGGCCTGGAAGATGTAGTCCTCCACGTTCAGCGAGACGGCCCGCTGCTCGAGGTTGGTCTTCACGCGGTTCTCGTAGCCCGCGTAGGTGTGGATCACGTACCACTCACCGGGGAGGGTGCGGAGCTCCTCACGCAGGGCCTCGACCGGGTCGACCGCCTCTTCCTCGGCCTCGGCCTCGGCCTCGGCGGCCTCGACCTCATCGGTGGCCTCGGCGGCCTCGGGCTCCGTCTCGTCCTCGATGTGGAGCGCCGCCTCCTCGGCCGGCTCACCGGCCGCGGCGTCGGCTGCCTCAGCCTGGTCGGAATCCGCCGCCTCGACGATGTCGAGCTCGTCCTCACGGGACTCGACGGGCTCGGCGGCGTCGTTCAGGTTCGGGTCAGACACGGTGGCTGCTTCTTCCTGGCTTCAAGGGGTGGAACGTGCGAAGAGGCGAACACCGGGACAGCGTCGCCTTCCGCGGGTCATCAGCCGAAGACGTACTTGATGGCGTGGTTGAACCCATAGTCAATCACGGTCACGATGCCGATCATGATGACAACAAAGACGATCACCACGGTGGTGTACGTCGACAGCTGGCTGCGGGTGGGCCATACGACCTTGCGCAGCTCAGCGACGATCTGGCGGTAGAACAGCGCGAGGCGGCCGAAGGGCCCCTTCTTCCCGCGCTTGCCACCACGGCGGCCCTTCTTGGTCGCCACCTCGTCCTCGGGACGACCGCTCTCAGGCGTCGCGGTGGAGCCAAGGGCTTCCGTCACTCGTCCTCACCTGAATCCGGGTCGTGGCCGTGCCGCGTCCGGCCCGGCCGCACAGCGGTGCATTGTCCTTGCGTACGCATGCACGCACCCTGATCAAAGTGCGTGTAGCAGGGCCGGAGGGACTTGAACCCCCAACCGCTGGTTTTGGAGACCAGTGCTCTACCAATTGAGCTACGACCCTTTGCGGCACCCCCAACCTACCGCATCCACCCGGCTGCACGGAGTGTGCGGGGCAGAACGGCCGTTGAGCGGCCAACGACGCCTGAGTGTACGTGCTTGACGCCCAGTCGTCGAACGAGAGGCCGCCCAGGGGGTGTCCCGGCCGTGCGCCGCCCCTCGGCGGCCGGGAACCGGGGCCCGCGCGGAGCGGCCCGTAAACCCCCGTGTCGCCCCGCGGGCGGGTCTGCGACGATGCAGGTATGACCGCTGCTACTCCCCCAGTACAGTCCCCGACCGACCGGCGGGTGTCAGCCCGCATCGGCTCCATCTCCGAGTCGGCCACGCTCGCCGTGGACGCCAAGGCGAAGGCCCTCAAGGCCGCCGGGCGCCCGGTGATCGGCTTCGGCGCGGGCGAGCCGGACTTTCCCACGCCCGACTACATCGTCGAGGCGGCCGTCGCCGCGTGCCGCGACCCCAAGTACCACCGCTACACCCCGGCCGGCGGCCTGCCCGAGCTCAAGGCCGCGATCGCCGCGAAGACGCTGCGCGACAGCGGCTACGAGGTCGAGGCGGCGCAGGTCCTGGTGACCAACGGCGGCAAGCAGGCGATCTACGAGGCGTTCGCCGCGATCCTCGACCCGGGCGACGAGGTCATCGTCCCGGCGCCGTACTGGACCACCTACCCGGAGTCGATCCGGCTGGCCGGCGGTGTCCCGGTGGAGGTCGTCGCGGACGAGACGACCGGCTACCGCGTCTCCGTCGAGCAGTTGGAGGCGGCCCGGACCGAGCGCACCAAGGTGCTGCTCTTCGTCTCGCCCTCCAACCCGACCGGCGCGGTCTACAGCCGTGCGCAGATCGAGGAGATCGGCCGCTGGGCCGTGGAGCACGGACTGTGGGTGCTCACCGACGAGATCTACGAGCACCTGGTCTACGGCGACGCCGAGTTCCACTCGCTGCCCGTGGTGGTGCCCGAGCTGCGCGACAAGTGCATCGTGGTCAACGGTGTCGCCAAGACATACGCCATGACCGGCTGGCGGGTGGGCTGGATCATCGGCCCCAAGGACGTGGTGAAGGCCGCGACCAACCTCCAGTCGCACGCCACCTCCAATGTGAGCAATGTCGCTCAGGTCGCCGCGCTGGCCGCCGTCTCGGCCGACCTCGACGCGGTCGCCGCGATGCGCGAGGCGTTCGACCGCCGTCGCCGCACCATCGTGCGGATGCTCAACGACATCGACGGCGTGGAGTGCCCGGAGCCGGAGGGCGCGTTCTACGCCTACCCGACGGTGAAGGGGCTGCTCGGCAAGGAGATCCGCGGCAAGCGCCCGCAGAACACCGTGGAGCTGGCCGCGCTGATCCTGGAGGAGGCCGAGGTCGCGGTGGTGCCGGGTGAGGCGTTCGGCACCCCGGGCTATCTGCGGCTGTCCTACGCCCTGGGCGACGAGGACCTCGTCGAGGGCGTCTCGCGGATGCAGAAGCTGCTGGGCGAGGCGCGGGCCTGATCCGGTCCGGCGCCCGTCACCGACGGCCCCCGTCCTCCGCCGCGGCGGAAGGCGGGGGCCGTCCCCTTCGGGGCGCGGACACCTCTGTTCGGTCACCCCCCGTTCGGTGAAAGCGGTACCGATGGCCATCGCGGTGCGGCAGGATCACCAGATGGCACGCGATGTACATCTGCTCCCCAAGGCGCATCTGCATCTCCACTTCACCGGCTCCATGCGCCCCTCCACCCTCCTGGAACTCGCCGACAAGTACGGCGTCCATCTGCCCGACGCGCTGAGCGGCGGCGAGCCGCCGAAGCTGCGCGCGACCGATGAGCGCGGCTGGTTCCGCTTCCAGCGGCTGTACGACATCGCGCGGTCCTGTCTGCGGACGCCGGAGGACATCCAGCGGCTGGTGCGCGAGGCGGCCGAGGAGGATGTGCGGGACGGGGCCGGATGGCTGGAGATCCAGGTCGACCCGACGTCGTACGCCCCGCGGCTCGGCGGGCTGATCCCGGCGCTGGAGGTCATCCTGGACGCGGTCGACGCCGCCTCCCGGGACACCGGGCTCGGGATGCGGGTGCTGGTCGCCGCCAACCGTATGAAGCATCCGCTGGAGGCCCGTACCCTGGCCCGGCTCGCGGTGCGCTACGCCGACCGCGGTGTGGTCGGCTTCGGCCTCTCCAACGACGAGCGGCGCGGCTTCGCCCGGGACTTCGACCGCGCCTTCGCCATCGCCCGGGACGGCGGGCTGCTGGCGGCTCCGCACGGCGGTGAGCTGTCCGGCCCGAGCAGCGTCCGCGACTGCCTGGACGACCTCGGCGCGGGCCGGGTGGGCCACGGGGTGCGGGCCGCGGAGGACCCACGGCTGCTGGACCGGCTGTCCGAGCGCGGGGTGACCTGCGAGGTGTGCCCGTCGTCCAATGTGGCGCTCGGGGTCTACGAGAAGCCGGAGGACGTACCGCTGCGCACGCTCTTCGACGCCGGTGTGCCGATGGCGCTGGGCGCCGACGACCCGCTGCTCTTCGGCTCCCGGCTGGCGGCCCAGTACGAACTGGCCCGCGAGCACCACGACTTCACCGACTCCGAACTGGCCGAGCTGGCCCGCCAGTCCGTCCGCGGCTCCGCCGCCCCCGAGCCGGACCGCGCACGCCTGCTGGCGGACATCGACGCCTGGCTGGCGAGCTGATCCGGCGCTGAGGCGGTGTCAGGTATCAGAGGCTGACGCCCACCGTCACCGGTTCGTTGACCAGGCGGACGCCGAACGCGGTCTGGACTCCGGCCACCACCTCACGGGCGAGGGCCAGCAGGTCTTCGGTGGTGGCCGCACCGCGGTTGGTGAGGGCCAGGGTGTGCTTGGTGGAGATCCGGGCCGGGCCGGAGCCGTAGCCCTTGGTGAAGCCCGCCTTGTCGATCAGCCAGGCGGCGGAGGTCTTGACGTGGCCGTCGCCCGCCGGGAAGGCGGGCGGCGCGGCGTCCGGGCCGAGGCGTTCGGCGACGCGGGCGAGGAAGGCGGTGTACGCGGCCTCGTCCAGCACCGGGTTGGTGAAGAAGGACCCGGCGGACCAGGTGTCGTGGTCCTCGGGGTCGAGCACCATCCCCTTGCCCGCGCGCAGGCCGAGGACGGTCTCCCGGGCGATGGCGGCGGGCACCCGGTCCCCGACCTCGACGCCCAGCACCCGCGCGGTCTCGGCGTAGCGGACCGGTGCGGACAGTCCGCCGGCGTCCTCCAGCTCGAAGCGGACCCGCAGCACCACATGGCGGTCGGGGTCGGCCTTGAAGCGGCTGTGGCGGTAGGAGAAGGCGCAGTCGGCGTTCGGGATGGCCACCACCTCGTCGGCGCGCCGGTCGTAGGCGATCACCTCGGTGATGGTGGCGGAGACGTCCTGGCCGTACGCCCCGACGTTCTGGATCGGCGTGGCACCGGCGGAACCGGGGATTCCGGCCAGGCATTCGATTCCGGCCAGCCCCGCCTCGACGGTGCGGGCGACCGCGTCCGACCAGTTCTCGCCCGCGGCCAGCTCCAGACGAGTGCCGTCGAGGGCGAAGCCGCGGGTGGCGATGCGCAGGGCGGTGCCGTCGAAGCCCTTGTCGGAGATGACCAGATTGCTGCCGCCGCCGATCAGCAGCAGCGGGGTACCGGTCGCGTCGGCCTCGCGGACCGCGGCGATCACCTCGTCGTCGGTGGTGGCCGTGATCAACCGGGTCGCCGGTCCGCCGAGGCGGAACGTGGTCAGCGGGGCGAGGGGGGCGTCGTGGAGTTCCTGCACGCGCTCAAGAGTACGGGGGCACCCATGGGGCCCTTTGAGGCGGCCGCCCCCGGCACGGAGACCGGGGGCCGGCGGGGGCTCGGCGGCCCTGCGGCAGGGCGTCCCGGGCGGCTCAGCCGAGCCGGACCACGGCGCGGGCCCGGCCCAGTACCTTCCGCCCGTCGCTGGTGGCCGTGATGTCCAGGCGCACCGTACGGGCCTCGTCGTCCAGCTTGGCGGCGACCTTGGCGGCGATCTCGATGACCGCGCCCTTGTCGTCGTTGGGGACCACGACCGGCTTGGTGAAGCGCACGCCGTACTCGACGAGGGCTCCGGGGTCACCGGTCCAGTCGGTCACCACCCGCCCCGCCTCGGCCATGGTGAACATGCCGTGGGCGATGACGTCCGGCAGACCGACGTCCTTGGCGAACTTCTCGTTCCAGTGGATGGGGTTGAAGTCGCCCGACGCACCCGCGTAGCGAACCAGACCGGCGCGGTCCACACGGAACTCGCGCGCCGGCACCTCGGTGCCGACCTCCACGTCCTCGTAACGGACCTTGGCCGTCATCCGCTCTCCTCCGCCTCGGCGGCACGCGCCACCAGGGTCGTGAACGAGGTCACGACGTGCTCGCCCGCCTCGTCGTGGACTTCGCCGCGCACGGACAGCACGTCGTTGCCCGCGAGTGACTTGATCGAGTCGATGGTCGAGGTGACCCGCAGCCGGTCACCGGCCCGGACCGGGCGGGTGTACGCGAACTGCTGGTCACCGTGGACGACCCGGCTGTAGTCCAGCCCCAGCGCCGGGTCCTCGACCACCTGGTGCCCCGCGGCCTTGAAAGTGATCGCGAACACGAAGGTGGGCGGGGCGATCACATCGGGGTGGCCGAGTGCCCGCGCCGCCTCGGGGTCGGTGTAGACCGGGTTGGTGTCACCGATGGCCTCGGCGAATTCCCGGATCTTCTCCCGGCCGACCTCGTACGGGGCGGTGGGCGGATAGCTCCGCCCGACGAAGGACTGGTCGAGCGCCATCGGCTCGCACCTCCTGCGATTGATTACCAACAAAACGAGGCCACCCCCCGCGTGGGGAGGCGGCCTCGTCAGGAGAGCTTATTGCTCAGCGCGTCTCACGGTGCGCAGTGTGCGCCTTGCACCGCGGGCAGTGCTTCTTGAGCTCAAGACGATCCGGGTCGTTGCGCCGGTTCTTCTTGGTGATGTAGTTCCGCTCCTTGCACTCCACGCAGGCCAGCGTGATCTTCGGGCGGACGTCGGTGGCAGCCACGTGAGTGCTCCTTGACGAACGGATGGATGAACGCAGAAAGAGTAGCCGATCGAAGGACCGAGCCCACAATCGGCTACTGTCAGTAGCGGTGACCGGACTTGAACCGGTGACACAGCGATTATGAGCCGCTTGCTCTACCGACTGAGCTACACCGCTGCGATGTGATGGTTACCCCGCCCGACCGGAGTCGAAGCGGGAAACCTGACACATCAGAGCCCCAATACGGAATCGAACCGTAGACCTTCTCCTTACCATGGAGACGCTCTGCCGACTGAGCTATTGGGGCGAGCGATGAAGACATTACACGCTCGGCCGCCGAAGGTGAAATCCGTATCGGCGCACGGTCACAGGGTCATCGGGCACCACACCGGTACGACTATTCGGCTCCTCCGCGAAGCCGCCCCCACCGCGTCCTAGGCTCGGGTCAGGCCGAGTGATCTTGGCTGCTCATGCGCCCGTCACCAGCCCTCTTTGCGCCCCTCACACGCCCCGCGGAGTGCGATGCCCGACAGCCAGCCGCAGCAGCCTCAGCAGCCCCCCAGGAACGACGCGGCACCCGGGCCCGGCGGTGCGCTGGTGCTCGGCGGCGCCCGGCTCGCCGACGGCCGCACGGTGGATGTCCGGCTCAGCGGCGGGCGCATCGAGGCGGTGGGCACGGCGGGCAGCCTCGCCCCCGGTCCCCGGCTGGAGCTCAGCGGCTATCTGCTGCTGCCCGCCCCCGCCGAGCCGCACGCGCACTGCGACACCGCGCTCACCGCCGAGATCGCGGGCCCGGTCCCGTACAACCCCGAGGACGTCCGGCGGCGCACCACCGAGGCGGCACTGCTGCATCTCAGCCACGGCGCGACGGTGCTGCGCACCCATGTACGGGTCGGCGGGGTACACGGACTGCGCTCCCTGGAGGCCGTCCTCCAGGCGGGCCACACCTTGCGCGGGCTCACCGACCTCGGCGCGGTGGCGGTGCCGAGGGTGCTGACCGGCGCGGCCGGGGCGGACGGGCTGGCGATGCTGCGGGACGCGGTGAAGATGGGCGCGGCCGTGATCGGCGGCTGCCCCGATCTCGACCCCGATCCCACCGGTCACGCGGAGGCCGTGCTCGACCTCGCCGCGCGCCACGGCTGCGCGGTCGATCTGCACACGGACGGTGACGACCCGGCGCGGCTCGCCCGGTTCGCGGCCATGGCCGGCGGGCTGCGGCCGGGGGTGACCATCGGCCCGTGCGCGGGGCTCGCCCGGCTGCCGCGGGAGGTGGCGGCACGGCTGGCGGACCGGCTGGCGGCGGCCGGTGTCACCGTGGTCTGTCTGCCGCAGGGCGACTGCGGCGGACTGGAGGACCGGGGCGCGCGCGGCGCGTCCGGCCCGGTCGGCCCGCCCGCTCCCGGCTGTGCTCCGGTGCGGCTGCTGCGGGCGGCGGGCGTCCGGGTGGCCGCGGGCAGCGGCGCTCTCCGGGACGCGGTCAACCCGGTGGGCCGCGGTGACCCGCTGGAGGCCGCCTTCCTGCTGGCGTCCCGGGAGGGGCTGGCTCCGGCGGAGGCGTACGAGGCGGTGTGCGGGCGGGCCCGCGCGGCGCTGGGGCTGGCCGAGGTGCGGGTGGAGGCCGGGTTCCCGGCCGAGCTGCTCGCGGTGCGCGGGGAGGGGCTCGCCGGTGTGCTCTCCCTGGCGTACAGCCGGGTGGTGGTGCATCAGGGGCGGGTGGTGGCCCGGACCAGCGCGGTGCGGGAGTACTGCGACTCGGCCGCGGCGGTCGCGCTGGACCTGCCGCGGCAGACGCGGGCGCAGAACCAGGACGGCGAGCAGGCGTAGGGCGCCGGCCGTCCGGGGCGCTTCCCGCGGCGGGCGGCGCCCCGGTTCCGGGCGAGCGGCCCGGCGGCGCACGGCGTACGGTCGGGATCATGCGCATTGTCATCGCTGGTGGACATGGACAGATCGCGCTGCGGCTGGAGCGGCTGCTCTCCGCGCGCGGGGACGAGGTGGCGGGCGTCGTCCGCCGCCCCGAACAGGCGGGTGACCTGCTGGCGGCGGGCGCCGAACCGGTCGTCTGCGACCTGGAGTCGGCCTCCGTGGAGGACGTGGCGAAGTATCTGGAGGGCGCGGACGCGGCGGTGTTCGCCGCCGGCGCCGGACCCGGCAGCGGCGCGGCCCGCAAGGAGACGGTCGACCACGCGGCGGCGGTGCTCTTCGCGGACGCGTCCGAGGCGGCGGGGGTCCGGCGGTTCCTCATCGTCTCCGCGATGGGCGCGGAGGGCGAGATCCCGGAGGGCACGGACCCGGTCTTCGCCACCTATCTGCGCGCGAAGGGCGCCGCGGACGCCAACGTACGGGCGCGCGACGGCCTCGACTGGACGGTCCTGCGGCCCGGCATGCTGACGAACGACCCGGGCACGGGCCTGGTCGAACTGGCGGAGCGCACCGAGCGCGGCCCGATCACCCGCGATGACGTGGCCGCGGTCCTGGTGGCCCTCCTCGACGAGCCGCGCACGGCGGGCCGCACCCTGCAACTGATCAATGGCTCCGCGCCGGTGACGGAGTCGGTGCGGGCGACCGTCGGGCAGGGCTAGGCCCTGCCCGGGGCTCAGAAGTCCACGCGGGTCGGGGTGTCGGCGCGGGCCACGGACTCCTGGGCAAATGTCCGTTCGTAGGCCGTCCTGATGTGCTCGATGTGCGGGTCGTGGGCGCGCGCCTCGGACACCGGGTAGAGCAGGACCACCTCGTAGGAGCGCTCGCGCTCGATCGCCCCGGTCCGGTCCCGCCACTGCCCCCGGCCGTCCCGGATCGTCAGCCCGGCCGGGAAGCGCGGGGTGATGGTGCGGTCCACGAACGCCAGGAACTGCTTCTCGGTGACGGGCGGCCCGCCGCCGGGCCGCTCCGTCCCGAAGAGGAGCCGGGTCTCGACGTACGCCGCGCCCCTGGCCGGGGCGGCGACGGCCGTTTCCCGCCCGGTGTCGAGCGCGGCGTGGGTGACGACGGGCGTGGCGGCGGCGAACGCGACCGCCGCCGCGACGGCGGCGATCCGGGTGCGCGAGGTCATGCCCGGCATGCTCCCGGGCCCCGAAGCCCACCGGAAGACCGCCGCGCCGAAGTCGAACGGGCCACGGGTGTCCCGCTCGTCCGCCGCTCCGGTGGCGCGGCCGGGGCCGCCCATAGCGGGGGTGGGGCCGCCCGCGGCGGGGGCGGCGCGGCATCGGCTCAGACGCGGCGCCGGCGGGCCAGGGCCCCGCCCCGGTCGGCCGCCGCGCCCGGGGGTGCGCGTGGCCGAGCCGAGTCCGCGTGCGATCGACGATGCGTTCACCGTCACCTCCCGGCCATTGCCGTGTGCACTGCGTTTGCCCTGCGCACGCGGCCGAGAACGGGACGCGCGGAGAGCCTCTCCGGTCGCCGCGGAGCGCGTCCCTTGTTGCTTGGAGCGGTGCCGCCTACCCTTCCCCCATACCTGACGGGTCGTCAGATTCAGTTCCTCCGGCGGTCCGCGCGACCGCCGGGCGAGAAGGGGAGTTGGCGGGATGACGGGCACAGCGGTGAGCGGATCGGTGAGCGCGGCGGCCGGGGCGGACGGAACGGGCGGCGGGGCCGGGCTACCCAGGGTCATCAGCGTGGACGACCATGTGATCGAGCCCGCGCACCTCTTCGAGCGCTGGCTTCCGGCCAAGTACCGGGACCGCGGACCCAAGCCGCTCACGGCCGGGATCGGGGAGCTGGCGTACATCGGCGGCAAGTACCGGATCACCACCGATCCGGACGGTCCGCTCACCGACTGGTGGGAGTACGAGGGGGGCCTCTTCCCGTACAAGCGCATCATCGCGGCCGTCGGCTTCTCCCGGGACGAGATGACGCTGGAGGGCATCACCCGCGACCAGATGCGCCGTGGCTGCTGGGACCCCAAAGCCCGACTCGCCGACATGGACATGAACCACGTCGAGGCGTCCCTGTGCTTCCCGACCTTCCCCCGCTTCTGCGGCCAGACCTTCGCCGAGGCGGACGACAAGGAGGTCGGCCTCGCCTGCGTGCGCGCGTACAACGACTGGATGGTCGAGGAGTGGTGCGGTGACAGCGGCGGACGGCTGATCCCGCTCTGCCTGATCCCGCTGTGGGACGTGGAGCTGGCGGTCCAGGAGATCCGCCGGAACGCGGCGCGCGGGGTACGGGCGGTGACCTTCAGCGAGATCCCCACCCACCTGGGTCTGCCCAGCATCCACAGCGGCTACTGGGATCCCTTCTTCGCCGAGTGCGCGGCCACCGGCACGGTGGTGTGCATGCACATCGGCTCGTCCTCGCAGATGCCCGCCGCCTCCCCGGACGCCCCGCCCGCCGTCCAGGCGTCGCTGAGCTTCAACAACGCCATGGCGTCGATGATGGACTTCCTCTTCAGCGGAGTGCTGGTGAAGTTCCCGCGGCTCAAACTCGCCTACGCCGAGGGCCAGATGGGCTGGATCCCCTACGCCCTGGAACGCGCGGACGACGTCTGGGAGGAGCACCGGGCCTGGGGCGGGGTACGCGATCTGATCCCCGAACCGCCATCCATGTACTACTACCGGCAGATCTACTGCTGCTTCTTCCGCGACAAGCACGGGGTCGCCTCGCTGGAGACGGTCGGGGAGGACAACGCGACGTTCGAGACCGACTATCCGCATGTGGACTCGACCTGGCCGCACACCCGGCGGATCGCGGCCGAACATGTGGCAGGGCTGTCGGCGGAGACGACGTACAAGATCCTGCGGGGCAACGCGATCCGGATGCTGGAGCTGGACTTCGACCGGGACCGGGACCGGGGGCTGGACGGGGACCGGGACCGGGACCCGGGGCGCGCTCGCTAGCACCTCTCGGTGGCCGCGGGGACGGGCTCCCGGACCCGCCGCCGGCCGAGCGGCCGGACACGCCGTCGCGGGTCCGGCCCAGGGGCCGGTCAGAAACCTGCCGTGACCAACGGGGCCTCACCTGCGGTACGGCCCACAGCCCCGCACGAAGGTCCCTGCCGTCAGACCGGGGTACCCGGTAGCGGGGCGAACCCGGGGGCGCACGCCGTCGCGATGTTCGCCGGGGTGAGGGCGCCTGCGGTGGAGATGTCGCACCGGGCCTGGTGAACGACTCCGTCACTTGCCAGCAGGGTGATGAAGAGGTGGCCAGGGCTCTGCTCGGTCACGGACAAGGCCGTGTCCCGCGTGCAGGTCGGAGCACCGGCGACAAGGCCGAGATCGATCCAGACGCCCGGGCCCCGGCTGTCGTTGAGGAAGGCGTGCCCCAAGCGGTCCGTCGCCGCATGGAATTGCGTCTCGAACAGGGGGGCGCCCCCATAGTCCACGATGGTGGAGCTGACATCGCGCTCCCGCGAGAAACAGCTTCCACCCGGGGGCGTGGTGGGAGAGGCCGATGGAGCGTCGGCCGATGGATCGTCCGATGGAGCCGCGGACGGGGTGGTCGACGGATCGTCCGACGGGGCAACGGACGGGGCGGCCGACGGATCGTCCGACGGGGCGGCCGTTGGAGCGGACGACGGCGCAGCCGACGAGGCAGCCGTTGGAGCGGCTGACGGATCGTCCGCGACCGCGGGCACGGCCACGAGCGCCCCGACGAGGAGAGCTCCCGAGGCGGCCGCGAGCCCCTTGGCCGACCGAGCGAACTTCTTCATCATTCCTGCCTTTCTGGCCATGGATACAAAGAAAAAAGACCCTGCCAAAAGGCGACATTCCACTGAAGATGCAGAATCTTGTATATTGTTTGCTTAATCACCCATGGGGAGCATGTCCCTACCCCTGATGGAGCACGGGAGCGTGGCCGCGCGGCGGCGGCAGGCCGTAGCGGGGTTCCGGTCGGATGACGGCACAGCCGTGAATCAGCCGACGAGAAGGCGGACCGCCTGCCACACCAGAACACCGTGCAGCAGCAGACAGCTGAACCACCCCGCCGCTCCCCTGACCCCCTCCCGCCGCACATGGACCCATCCCGCGACCGTCAGCACCGCGGCCACGCCCCACAGCAGCCAGCCCACCATGCGCCACGGCGTGGACAGCGAGGTGGCGAGCCCGATGGCCACGACGGGGATGAGCACGATCAGCGGGATCGCCCAGCGCGATTGCGCGGCACGGTCGGCGGACTCCCCCGTGGTTCCTGTTGTCATGGAACGTATCCCCGTATGCGGTGCGGTCGTTGTGCCGATCGCTGTTCAGCCAAGCAGAGTCACCGGGGAATGACCCGGCAACGGCCGGCAGCGGCCAAGTGGTCCGCGTCAGCGGGGTACTTGCTGCCAACTCTCGTCGGAGGCGCTGTCGCACAGGTACTGGATCAGTCGCGAACCCTGTGTAGCGGCGGAGCCAATGGCGAGGCATTTACCGGAGTAGACGTTCCGCAAGACCTTTGACCAGGAACACCGTCCGTGACGGCGGACAATCGAAATATGTTCCGCCTTCAATCAATTCGGAAATGCGAGATGGCGCACACCAAAACCGCTTGGCCCGCCCGAATACGCTGGTGTTAATCTGGCGCCCAGTAACCCTGTGGGGCATTACCCGCAGCCGTGAATGGGGGATGTACGGGTGAGCTTATCCGGCATGCGCACAGCGGACAGTCAGGGCGTCACGGCGACGGTTGCGAGATTGGCCCACGGGCACATGGCCGCGCAAGTGGTGCGCGTCGCGGCCCGGCTCTCCGTGGCCGATCTGCTGCGGGACACGACGCGTACGTCGGCCGATCTGGCGCGCGAATGCGGAGCCGAACCACAGGCCATGCACCGGCTCCTGCGCGCGATGGCGGGGCTGGGGCTTCTCTCGGAGGACGAGGGTGAGCGATTCTCGCTCACGGAGGCCGGATCGCTGCTGCGCACGGACCGCCCGGACTCCCTGCACGCACTGGTCCGTCTGCTCACCGACCCCACCACCGTCGGCGCCTGGACGGGTCTGGAAGAGAGCGTCCGCACCGGGGGGCCGCACTTCTCCAAGGCATACGGGCAGGACTACTTCACCTACCTCGGCGGCGCCCCGCAGCTCTCCGCAGAGTTCAACGCGGCGATGAGCCAAGGCACCCGCATGGTGGCCGACCTGGTCGCGGAGCACTACGACTTCGGGCGCTTCAGCACGGTGGTCGACATAGGGGGCGGCCACGGCACCCTGCTGGCCGCCATTCTGCGCGCCCATCCCTCCCTGAAGGGTGTTGTCTTCGACTCCTCCGAGGGGCTGGAGGGCGCCGAGCGGAACCTGGCGGACCTCGGCGTCGGCGACCGCTGCACCCGCGTACCGGGGGACTTCTTCACAGCCATCACGGAGGGCGGCGATGTGCACGTCCTCAAGAGCGTCCTGCACGACTGGAACGACGAGCAGTGCGTCACCATCCTCCGGCACTGCCGCGAGGCCCTGCCCGAAAGCGGCCGTCTGCTGCTCGTCGAGCGGGTGCTGCCCGACACCGCCACCGCGGACGCGGACGAGCTGATGTATCTGAGCGACCTCAACATGCTGGTGAAGGTGGGCGGTCGGGAGCGCACCCGCGCCGACTGGGACGCGCTGCTGCACGCGTCGGGGTTCCGGCTCTCCGCCGTCACTCCGCTGCCCCGCCCCCAGCCGTTCTCGCTGATAGAGGGGACACCGGTGGCCCCGACACCGGTCGTGCCGATGCCGGTCACGCCGAGGCCAGTCACCCCGAGGCCGGTCACCCCGAGGTCCGACCAGTGAACGTGTCCGCCTCCACGAGGCACCGTCCGCGCGTCGGCCACATCGGATTCCTCAACTGCCTGCCCCTCTACTGGGGACTCATGCGCACCGGCGCGCTCCTCGACCTGGAGCTCACCAAGGACACCCCGGAGCGGCTGAGCGATCTGCTGGTCGCCGGTGATCTCGACATCGGCCCGGTCTCGCTCGTGGAGTTCCTCCGGCACGCCGACGACCTCGCCGTGCTCCCGGGCATCGCGGTGGGCTGCGACGGGGACGTCATGTCCTGCGAGATCGTCTCCCGCAAGCCGCTGGCCGACCTCGGCGGGGCGCGCGTCGCGCTGGGCTCCACCTCGCGCACCTCCGTACGCCTCGCGAAGCTCATCCTCGCCGAGCGCCACCACGCCCACCCCGACTACCACAGCTGCCGCCCCGACCTCGGGCGCATGCTCGAGGACGCCGACGCCGCCGTGGTCATCGGGGACGTCGGGCTCCAGGCCCATACGCGCCGGCTGCCCGAGGAGGGGCTGGACGTCCACGACCTGGGCCGGCTGTGGCACGACTGGACCGGGCTGCCGTTCGTCTTCGCCGTCTGGGCGGTCCGCCGCGACTTCCTGGCGAGGGAGCCCGAAACGGTGCACGAGGTGCACCGGTTGCTCCTCGCCGCGCGGGACCTCTCGCTGGAGCACCTCGACGAGATCGCGGTCCGTGCCGCGCGGTGGGCGCCCTTCGGCCCGGCGCTCCTGGAGACGTACTTCAGCACGCTGGACTTCGGCCTCGGCCCGCGGCATCTCGGCGGGATGACCGAGTTCGCCCGGCGCATCGGCGCCACCACCGACTATCACTGGCTGGCGCCCGTCTCCTGATGCCACCCCTCCCGGAATCGTGCCCGGGAAAAGGGATTCAGGAGGCGGCAGCGCCCTTGCCGACGCGTGGTTCACGCGACTTCACCACCGTGCCGGACAGGCTTATGAATGACGAGGGGATGACGGCAATGGACTCTGGCCTCAAGCGGGAGTTGGAGCAGAAGGTTCGCGCGGGGGAGCGGCTCTCCCGTGAGGACGGCATCGCCCTGTACGAGTCCGACGACCTGGCATGGCTGGGTGGTCTGGCTCATGAGGTGCGTACCCGTAAGAACGGTGACGTCGTCCACTTCAATGTCAACCGTCACCTCAATATGACCAATGTGTGTACCGCGTCGTGTGCGTACTGCTCCTTCCAGCGCAAGCCGGGCGAGAAGGACGCGTACACGATGCGTATCGAGGAGGCGGTGCGGCTCGCCAAGGCGATGGAGAACGAAAACCTGACCGAGCTCCATATCGTCAACGGTCTGCACCCCACTCTCCCCTGGCGCTACTACCCGCGGTCGCTGCGGGCGCTGAAGGAGGCGCTGCCGCGGGTTTCGTTGAAGGCGTTCACGGCCACCGAGATCCATCACTTCGAGAAGATCTCCGGGCTCAGCGCCTCCGAGATCCTCGACGAGCTGATCGATGCCGGTCTGGAGTCGCTGACCGGTGGTGGTGCCGAGATCTTCGACTGGGAGATCCGTCAGCACATCGTGGACCATGAGACCCACTGGGAGGACTGGTCGCGGATCCACCGGCTGGCCCACCAGAAGGGGCTGAAGACCCCTTGCACGATGCTGTACGGGCATATCGAGGAGCCGCGGCATCGGGTGGATCATGTGCTGCGGCTGCGGGAGCTTCAGGACGAGACCGGGGGGTTCCAGGTCTTCATTCCGCTGCGCTACCAGCATGACTTTGTGGATATGAGGGACGGGAAGGTCCGGAACCGGCTTCAGGCGCGGACGACGATGGCGACGGGGGCCGAGGCGTTGAAGACGTTCGCGGTCTCGCGGCTGCTGTTCGACAATGTTCCGCATGTGAAGGTCTTCTGGGTCATGCATGGGGTGCAGACGGCGCAGCTTGCGTTGAACCATGGTGCGGATGACATGGATGGTTCGGTGGTCGAGTACAAGATCACGCATGATGCGGACAACTACGGGACGCCGAACAAGCTGACCCGTGACGATCTGCTGGAGCTGATCCAGGACGCGGGCTTCCGTCCGGTCGAGCGCAACACCCGCTACGAGGTCATCCGCGAATACGACGGCCCCGACCCCGACCGCCGCGAGTCCCCCCAGCCCATGCGGGTGTGAGACCCCGACCGGCATCTCCCACCCCACGACGATCGGCAGGCAGCAGCCATGCACACGAACACGCCCGATGATGAACTCGAAGTCTGGATCGACCAGGACCTGTGCACCGGCGACGGCATCTGTGCCCAGTACGCCCCGGAAGTCTTCGAGTTGGACATCGACGGACTGGCCTACGTCAAGGACGAGAACGACGAGCTGTGCCAAGAGCCCGCCGCCACGGTGACTGTTCCGCTTCCTCTGGTGAGGGACGTGGTGGACGCAACGAACGACTGCCCCGGTGACTGCATCCATGTGCGCCGCAAGAGCGACCAGGTGGAGCTGTACGGGCCCGACGCAGGAGCACTGGCGTGATGACTCTGACCATGACGACGTTCGAGAAGGCACACCCCGACGCGAAGGCGGCGCTCGACCGCGCGGCTGGTGGGGGTCGTATCACCCCGGGAGAGGCGCTCGAGTTGTACCGGTCCGCTCCGCTGCATGCGCTGGGCGCTGCCGCCGACGCCGTGCGCAGGCGCCGTTACGCGGGTACGGAGCACATCGCGACGTATCTGATCGAGCGGAACATCAATTACACCAATGTGTGTGTGACGGCGTGCAAGTTCTGTGCCTTCTATGCTCCGCCGAAGGATGCGGCCAAGGGTTGGACGCGTGATCTGGATGACATTCTGCGCCGTTGTGCGGAGACTGTTGAGCTTGGTGGTACTCAGATCATGTTCCAGGGTGGTCATCACCCGGACTATGGCGTGGAGTACTACGAGGAGCACTTCGCGGCGATCAAGAAGGAGTTCCCGCAGCTGGTGATTCACTCGCTGGGGGCGTCCGAGGTCGAGCATATGGCGCGGATCTCGGGTGTCTCGGCGGAGGAGGCGATCCGGCGGATTCATGCGGCGGGTCTGGACTCGTTCGCGGGGGCGGGGGCGGAGTTGCTGCCGGAGCGTCCGCGGAAGGCGATCGCGCCGTTGAAGGAGTCCGGTGAGCGGTGGCTGGAGATCATGGAGATTGCCCATGGTCTGGGGGTGGAGTCGACTTCCACGATGCTGATGGGCACGGGTGAGACGAATGCGGAGCGGATCGAGCACATCCGGATGATCCGGGATGTGCAGGATCGTACGGGTGGCTTCCGTGCGTTCATCCCGTACACGTATCAGCCGGAGAACAATCATCTGAAGGGGCGGACGCAGGCGACGGTCTTCGAGTATCTGCGGATGATCGCGGTTGCCCGGCTGTTCCTGGACAATGTCGCGCATATTCAGGGTTCCTGGCTGACTGTCGGCAAGGAGGCTGGGCAGTTGTCGCTGCATTACGGTGCGGATGATCTCGGTTCGGTGATGCTGGAGGAGAACGTGGTCTCCTCGGCGGGGGCGAAGCATCGTTCCAACCGGATGGAGTTGCTCCATCTCATCCGCGCGGCGGGGCGGGTGCCCGCGCAGCGTGCCACCACCTACGAGCACCTGGTGGTGCACGAGGACCCGGCGAACGACCCGGTCGACGACCATGTCGTCTCACACCTGTCCTCCACGGCCATCGAAGGCGGCACCGCCCACCCCGAACTCAACCTCATCGACGCGAAGTGACCGTGCCGCCCGACCCCGTCAGGCCGCTTCCCGGCGCGGGCTGAGGGGCGGCGGCTCCGCGACCGGACGGAGAAGGGGGCATAGACCGGGGTCCCGGTCGATGCCTCCTTCTCCTTGCTCATCGTGCCTCGGCCGTAAGGCCATGCGGTGGCCCGGACGCCCACCCATGCCACGGAGCATCAACTTCGTTCTGTGATACCCCCTTCATGGTGAAACCGCTTGCGTCAGCGAGGCTTAACCAGGTGAATGGACTCCACTTGACACGGTTGTCCAGGGGGGGATTCACGTGACAGCAGCAGACTCGGCGGGACAGGAACAGAACACGCCTTCTCACTCCTTACCCGGAGCCGGAGGCCCGCCACCACCCACCGCCCCACCGCAGCCACCGGCCGGTCCGCCGCCCGCCGCCAATCGGTACCACCCCGCTGCGGCACCAGCGGCCGCGGCACAGCCGATCATCGGCGTCGACCTGCGGGTCAGCAAACGGCTGCTCTGGATCGGAGACGCCTACTACCCGCTGCACAACGTCGCCCGGGTGTACGCGCTCACCATCCATCCCCGGCGCAAGGACGCCGCTCTGCTCTTCGCGAAGCGGCTGCTGACCATTGGAGCGGTGACGGCAATCCTGGGTCTGCTCGCCGCTGTGATCGACGGGTCCAGCAGCGACTTTGGAAGCAGCGGCAGCAGCGGCTCCGGCGATCTCTCCGTCCTAGTCATGATCGCCGCGGTCGCGGCGCTGATCTACTCCCTCGTGGAGATGCTGACGGTGCTCGCCGCACCCGCGCACTTCATCCTGGCCGTCGAGACCTCCGGCTCCTCCACCGCCGTGGTGACCAGCCGGTGGCCGGACCAACTGCGGCAGCTGGCCCGCCAGATCGCCGACGCGATCGAGAACCCGGAGGCGGAATTCACGGTGCGGGTGGACACCATCAGGATCAGCCCCAAGCACTACTACTTCGGAGACAACGTCAACATGTACGGCGGCACCGGCAACGTAGGGATGGCGAGCTGATGAGCGGGGACCAGCACTACTACTTCGGCAGCGGCGACCACGTCACCATGCATGGCGGCTCGGGCAACATCGGCATCGACAAGCGAGTCACTCCGGCCCAAGAGCTGCCCCAGGCCGTCCAAGAGGCCCTCCGCGAGCTCCTTGCTCTGGTCCAGGAACTGCGCCCCCAGCTGCCACCCGTCAGCGCCGACGCTCTCGACGACTCACTGCCGGCACTCCGCGCCGAGGCGGATGTCCAACCGCAGGAGCGGCACCGCGCCCTGCTCGCCGTCGCGGGCATCGCCGCGACCATCGGCGCGCTCGGCGTACCGATCATCGACGCCATCAACAAGGTCCTCGAACTCATGGGCGCAAAGTGAGCACCCGGCAGACGCTGACTCCCGGGGAGGCGCTCAAGCCAGCCGCGGAGCTGCTGCGGGGACGCCAGGCAACCTCCTATAGCTGACGGATCGTTCAGCTACGGGGGCTCATCGTCGATATACCCCAGGCAAGCCCCGTGGCTTGCCTCCGGCAGCCCTCATGTCGGGCCCACAAGACCCCACATCCGACTGGCCACTCTGACACCTTGAGTCCGATCTCAGTAGTCCATTGGGGCGGACGTGATCAGATCAAAGCCCAGTCGCGATGCACCATGGCCGGTTTTTCATAGCCTGCTCAGATGAAGACGGTCATGCGAAGGATTGCAATTATCTTCACAGGGACAGTGAAGACGGTCACGCAAGGGATGCGGACTGCCTTCATGTGGGCAGTGAAGGTCCGACGTTTTCGGTGGGTACTCTTTGCTGACTTCACTTTCTTCCCGGCCACCGCCTTCATCGACATTTCCCTCTCCGGGAGCGGGCAAGCCGTAACGAGCCTCTTGCGTATCGTAGTTGGCGGCGTTAATGGAAATTTGAGCGCTGCCCCTCATCGGATCCGGATGTTGATTGTTCGGTTGTGCGTCGCCAGGTCACGCTACCCCGTGAAAGTTTTATTCGGGACATGCTCGGCGACCGCCCGGTGGCTCGCGTGTACTTTCGAAATCCTTCAAAAAGCACTCCAGTTCCCCATATGGATGCAAACTTCCTGTCGGTCAGTTGGGATACCGACAAAGAGAAAAGGCAGACGAAACTGCAAAAGGTCGACCCATATCGACGCAATCGAGCAGTGACGAGCAGCGTCGAGTACAGATTGGATAGTCGCTGAGGTTGCACTCCTGGTGTCCGGCCGGCCAGTCGCAGTCGCATGCGAGGTCTGGTGCAGGAGAGCGGCCACGGGGAAGTCTGGACGTGGGCCCGAAAGGCGGCACTCGGGCCGGAGCAGCAGGCATCACCGCTGGGCGCCCACCCGTACGAGACCTGCGGCACGCAGGCGCCGCGGCGCCACAGCCCTCCCCACACACCGTGGCCAGCACGCGAGATCGAGTGGGACACAGTGAGATGGATCGCCCGTTCCGGGCGGGATCCCTACAGGGCAACGACAACGGCCCCCGACCGCGTTCCCGCAGTTCAGGGGCCGTTTACCCAGTGTGGCGGCGCCAGGATTCGAACCTGGGTAGGCTAAGCCGACGGATTTACAGTCCGCTCCCATTGGCCACTCGGGCACACCGCCTGGGATGTGGCCAGGTACTCCGCTTGCGCGTCGCTGCTCCCTGGCAACGACGTAAACAATACCTGATGCGGAGGGGTGGTTCGCCACCCGGTTGATCGCCTCTGGATCATGGCCGAGATCGCTAGGCTGGCTGATGCGGTCCGTGGGGCCGTGCCACTGACGGATCTACGTACGAGGAGCCAACTCAAGATGGCCGACTCCAGTTTCGACATCGTCTCGAAGGTCGAGCGGCAGGAGGTCGACAACGCTCTCAACCAGGCGAGCCGCGAGATCTCCCAGCGCTACGACTTCAAGAACGTCGGCGCCTCGATCGAGTGGTCGGGCGAGAAGATCGAGATGCGCGCCAACTCCGAGGAGCGGGTGAAGGCGATCCTCGATGTCTTCCAGTCCAAGCTGGTGAAGCGCGGGATCTCGCTGAAGTCGCTGGACGCGGGCGAGCCGCAGGCTTCGGGCAAGGAGTACAAGATCTTCGCCTCGTTGCAGGAGGGGATCACCCAGGACAACGCGAAGAAGGTCGCCAAGATCATCCGCGATGAGGGGCCGAAGGGCGTCAAGGCGCAGGTGCAGGGTGAGGAGCTGCGGGTGTCGTCCAAGAGCCGGGACGACCTCCAGTCGGTGATCGCGCTGCTGAAGGGCAAGGACTTCGACTTCGCGCTTCAGTTCGTGAACTACCGCTAAACCCATTCTGACCTGCGTGAACGCCATCACGCAGACTTCGCGGGGCGCAACGGGGCCCATCGCAGTGCAGAGTCTCCGCCGGTGTCCCCGTTGTGCCCGCCGTCATGTTGTGCCCGCGGGCACATGGACGAGATTGACCGTGGGTGACGTACCGTGCACCCTCCGCTCAGCGGAGGGTGAGCAGCAACACGTCGTGGAGGTCGGCCTCCGCCCACGGGCGCGCCTCGCCGATCTTGCGATAGCCCCATGCGTGGTACGCGGTCCTCGCCGCCACGCTGTCCGGGTGAACGTTGAGGAGCACCCGCTCGGCCCCGATGCCGTCGAGCAGTGCCTCGTGCAGTCGGCGAGCCATGCCACGCCTGCGCCAGGGACGACGAACGGCGAGTTCCATGAGCCCGAAGGTGCGGTGTCCGGTCTCTCGTCGCAGGTCGTCGGAGACGGGCTCGGTCAGTTTGTCCCACCACTCCGCGTCGGGGCCGAGCAGGGAGCCGTACGCCATGCCGACCGGCTCGCCGTCCTCGGTGCGGGCAAGGGTGGCACGGAAGGTGCCCTTGCGGGTCTGGGAGGGGAAGCGGTTGCGGGTCTGGGAGGGGAAGCGGCGGAAGGCGGCGCCGATATCGTCCGCGGTCTCCTCGTAGGGCGGTTCGGCGAAGGCTTCGGCGTAGACCAGCCGGATCGCGTCCTCGGCCCGTGCAGCGGCACGGCCGTCCAATCGCTCGACGGTGATGGCTCCTGGTGGCATCACGTGGTGCTCCCTCGGTGAAATGCTCGGATCTTCCCCAACAGGCGCGGAGACGAGATGCCGCCGTATGCGGTGAGGGTGGACCCCATTTCCGCGCATGCTTCGTCCGCTCCCCCGCATCGAGCAGTACCCCCGCGAGCTTCACACACGTCGGCCGCGGCGCAGGCCACCTCGAACGGGCCGAGAAGCGGGACCAGTTGGGTCCGGTGCTCCTCAGCGCCCCGCGAAGGGCTGGTCGGTGCGGACGATCTCGTGGCCCAGGGGGGTGAGGGAGATCGGGATCAGCTTGAAGTTGGCCAGGCCCAGCGGGATGCCGATGATCGTCAGGCACATCACCACGCCGGTGATGATGTGGCCGAGGGCGAGCCACCAGCCCGCGAGGACGAGCCAGAGGACGTTTCCGACGCAGGAGGGGGCGCCGGCGTCGCGGCGGGGGACGGCCATGCGGCCGAAGGGCCACAGGGCGAAGCCCGCGATACGGAACGAGGCGATGCCGAAGGGGATGCCGATGATGGTGATACACAGCAGCAGCCCGGCCAGTACATAGCCGAGGGCCATCCAGATGCCGCCGAAGACCAGCCAGATGATGTTCAGGATCGTCTTCATCGCTGGTTGCCTGCCATCTCTTCGAGCCGGGCGATGCGCTCGCCCATGGGCGGGTGGGTGGAGAAGAGCTTGGACATGCCGCCACCGGCCCCGAAGGGGTTGGCGATCATCATGTGGCTCGCCGTCTCCAGACGGGGCTCAGGAGGCAGCGGGAGCTGCTTGGTCCCGGCGTCCAGCTTGCGCAGGGCGCTGGCGAGGGCGAGGGGGTCGCCGGTGAGCTGGGCGCCGGAGGCGTCCGCCTCGTACTCGCGGGAGCGGCTGACCGCGAGCTGGATGAGGGAGGCCGCCAACGGACCCAGGATCATGATCAGCAGCATGCCGAGGAAGCCGGGGCCCTCGTCGTCGTCGGACCGGCCGATGGGGATCAGCCAGGCGAAGTTGACCAGGAACATCACCACGGTGGCCAGGGCACCGGCGATCGACGAGATGAGGATGTCGCGGTTGTAGACATGACTCAGCTCATGGCCGATGACCCCGCGCAGCTCACGCTCGTCGAGCAGCCGCAGGATGCCGTCGGTGCAGCACACCGCCGCGTTCCGCGGGTTGCGGCCGGTCGCGAAGGCGTTGGGGGCCTCGGTCGGGGAGATGTAGAGGCGGGGCATGGGCTGGCGGGCGGCCGTGGAGAGCTCGCGGACCATGCGGTAGAGCTGGGGGGCCTCGAATTCGCTGACGGGACGCGCGCGCATGGCGCGCAGGGCCAGCTTGTCGCTGTTCCAGTAGGCGTAGGCGTTGGTCGCGAGGGCGACGAAGACCGCGATGATCAGTCCCGTACGGCCGAAGAGGCTGCCGATGACGATGATGAGCGCGGACAGTCCCCCGAGGAGTACGGCGGTCTTCAGCCCGTTGTGCCGGCGGTGCACGGTACGCCCTCCCAAGTAGTGCCGCGGGGGAACCTTCGGTGGGTGTCTCCACCTTCCAGTGGACCCTCCCGAACTGGTCAACGCCAGGTGAGAGCCTCTAGTTCCCTTGTGCACACGGCTGAACGATGCCGACCGGTGAGGGTCGGATCACAGCAGCGTGCCCGAGGCGAAGCGGAGCACGAGCTCAGGGGCGCCGGACAGGGCGATGCCGAGGACGGCGGCCAGGCCGATGGCGGCGGTGAGCGGGGCCGCCGCCGTCCGGGTGAGAGCCACCTCTCCCGTGGGTGCCGCTGCGGCCTCCGCGGCAGGGGCGCGGAACAGCGCCGCCGTCCACTGGAGGTAGTAGTAGAGCGCGATCACCACGTTCACGGCCATCACCACGGCCAGCCAGCCCAGCCCGGCGTCGACGGCCGCGGAGAAGACGGCCACCTTGGCGAAGAGCCCGATGATGCCCGGGGGCAGCCCGGCCAGGCAGAGCAGGAAGAAGCCGAGGGCGAGGGCGGCGGCCGGACGAGTGGCGTACAGGCCGCGGTAGTCGGTGAGCCGGTTGCCCGGGCTGGTACGGGCCACCAGGGCGGCCACGGCGAACGCCCCGAGGTTCACGGCCGCGTACATCAGGGCGTAGGCGACGGTGGTGCCCACGGAGTGGGAGATCTCCTTCGCGCTATCCCCGTACCCGGCGGCGGCGATCGGCACCAGGAGATAGCCCGCCTGCGCGACCGAGGACCAGGCGAGCAGCCGGACGGCGCTGAAGGCGCGCTCGGGGCGCTGGCGCAGCGCCGCGGCGTTGCCCGCGGTCATGGTCAGCGCGGCGAGGACGGCGACCACCGGGCCCCACACCTCGGCGTAGGACGGGAAGGCGAGGACGGTCACCAGGATGAGGCCGGAGAAGCCGACCGCCTTGCCCACGACGGACAGATAGGCGGCCACCGGGACCGGCGCGCCCACGTAGGTGTCCGGCACCCAGAAGTGGAAGGGGACGGCCGCGGTCTTGAACGCGAAGCCGACCAGGGTGAGGACAACGCCCGCCTGGGCGAGGGTGTCGAGCCGCGGATCGACGTGGGTGAGGCCCTCGGCGATCCGGGACAGATGGAGGCTGCCGGTGGCGGCGTAGACGAAGCTGACGCCGAGCAGCATCACGGCCGTCGCGGTGACCGAGGAGAGGAAGAACTTCAGCGCGGCCTCGGAGGAGAGGCGGTCGCCGCGGCGCATGCCGACCAGGGCGAACGCCGGGAGGGAGGCCACTTCCAGGGCGATGACGAGGGTCGCCAGATCGCGTGAGGCGGGCAGCAGGGCCGCGCCGGAGGTGGAGGACAGCAGCAGGAACCAGAACTCGCCCGCGGGGAGTTTGAGATCGGCGACATTGCTGATGGACAGCAGCGCGGTGAGCAGCGCCCCGCCGAGCACCAGGAACTGGACGACAAGTGCGAAGCTGTCGGCCGTGTAGCTGCACACATCGGCGTCGGAGGTCAGACAGAAGGTGGAACGGTCGCCGTGCACCAGCGGCAGCAGGCTGAGCGCGGCCAGGGCGAGACCCACGACGGCCAGCCAGCCCAGCAGGGGCTTGCGGCTCTCGGGCAGGAAGAGGTCGGCGACGAGGCAGACCAGGGCGGCCACGGCGGCGATGGTGGGCGGGGCGATGGCGAGCCAGTCGACCGACTGGACCAGGCTCCCGGCCAACGCCGCGGAGTCCGTGGCGAGCCCGGAGGGGCCCGTGGCGATCGGGGTCATCACTTGCCTCCCGCGAGGAGCGCTTGCACGGCCGGGTCGCTGAGGCCGAGGAGGGCCGCGGGCCAGAGTCCGGCGAGGACGGTGAGGGCCACCAGGGGGCTCCAGGCGGCGGCCTCGTGGCCGCGGACGTCGGCCAGGGCGGGCCGTTCGGCCCCCGGTTCGGCGGGGTGCTGTCCGGGCTCGGCGGGGTGGTCGCCCATGCATACGCGCCGTACGACGACGAGCATGTAGGCGGCGGTCAGCAGGGTGCCGAATCCGGCGAGCGCCATGAAGGTGAGGTACGCCGGGCGGCTGAGCCCGTCGGCGGGTTCGAACGCGCCGAACATGGCGAGCATCTCGCCCCAGAACCCGGCGAGTCCGGGCAGCCCCAGGGAGGCGACGGCGCCGAAGGCGAGCAGTCCGCCCAGGCGCGGGGCCCGCCCGTAGAGGGCCGCGCCGCTGGTGCCCGAGAGCTGGTCGAGATCGGTGGTGCCGGTGCGGTCCTTGAGTGCGCCGACGAGGAAGAACAGCAGCCCGGTGATCAGGCCGTGGGCGATGTTGGCGAACAGCGCGCCGTTGACCCCGGTGGGGGTGAGGGTCGCGATGCCCAGGAGGACAAAGCCCATGTGGCCGACGGAGGAGTAGGCGATCAGCCGCTTGAGGTCGCCCTTGCCGCCGGTGCGCGCGAGCGCCAGACAGGCGAGCGATCCGTAGAGGATGCCCACGACGGCGAACGCGCCGAGGTAGGGCGCGTAGGTGTGGGCACCGTCGGGGGTCATCGGCAGCACGATGCGCACCAGTCCGTAGGTGCCCATCTTGAGCAGGACGCCCGCCAGGAGGACGGAGCCGACGGTGGGGGCGGCCGTGTGGGCGTCGGGGAGCCAGCTGTGCAGCGGCCACATCGGGGCCTTGACGGCCAGTCCCACGATGATGGCCAGGGCCGCGATCAGCTGGGTGGTGTGGCTGAGCCCGGACCCCTTGTCGGAGGCGAGTGCCACCATGTCGAAGGTGCCGCCCTTGAGCCCGACGAGGAGGAGGCCGAGCAGCATGACGACGGAGCCGAGCAGCGTGTAGAGGATGAACCGCCAGGCGGCGTGCTCCCGTTCGGCGCCTCCCCATCGGTTGATGAGGAAGTACATCGGGATGAGCACCATCTCGAACGCCAGGAAGAACAGCATCAGGTCGAGGACCGCGAAGGCGGCGAGGGTGCCGCCCTCCAGGAGGAGCAGCAGCGAGACGAACGCCTTGGGCGACGGCCCGGCGGGCGGGTTGAAGTAGCCGTAGAGCGCGCAGAGGAACGTCAGCAGCGCGGTCAGCACCAGCAGTGGCAGGGAGACGCCGTCCACCCCGAGGTGGATCCGGATGTCCAGCGCCGGGATCCAGCTGACGTCGGTCTGCCCCTGCATCCGGGCCGGGTGACCGTGATCGAACCCGGCGGCCAGGGCGATGGCGACGGCCAGCACCGCGCCGGTGACGGTCACCCCGTGCCGGAGCACGGCCTGCTCGGGGCCGCGGCCGCGCAGCCCGGGCGGGGCCGGGAGCAGGGCGGCGACGGAGCCGAGCAGCGGCAGCACGACCAGGGCCAGGAGGAGGACTTGCAGGGTGGTGTGGTTCACGGGTCAGGCTCCCGCTGCGACGAGGACGGCGGCGACGGCCAGGACGAGGGAGCCCGCGAGCAGTGCGCCGAGATAGGTCTGCACATTGCCGTTCTGGGCGCGGCGGACGGCCGCGCCGAACAGGCCGGGCGCACCGGCCGCGCCGCGCACATAGGTCTCGATGACCGCGCGGTCGAGGAACCGGACGAGACCGGCGGCGGCGCGCACCGGGCGGACGAACAGCGCGCTGTAGACGGCGTCGAGGTGGAAGCCGGTGGCCGCGTGGCGGTGCAGCGGGCCGAGCAGCAGACGGCCGGGGTCGGCCGGGTCGGTCGCCCCGGCGACGGAGCCGTAGGCGGCCTCGTGGGTGGCGATGGCCTCGGCCTCGGAGACGGCGTCGGCGGCGTCCGGGTGGGCGGCCAGCGCGCCGAGCGGGAGGCGGGCGGCGCGGGCGGAGGTGTGCCGCCAGGCGCCGTACATCACCAGCGCGCCGGCGAGGGCCATGCCGGTGCCCACGACGGAGGTGGTGAGGGTCGGGGTGAGGCTCTGGCCGTCGAACCAGTCGGGCAGGACGCCGTAGGTCAGGCCGAGCGCGGCGGTGGGCACGAACAGCGCCCACAGCACGGCGTTCATGGCGACCGGCTGCTTTCCGTGGTCGGGGGCGGGCTCGCCCTTGCCCCGGAAGGCCATCAGCCACAGCCGCGTGGCGTAGCCGGCGGTGAGCAGGGCCGTGAGCACCCCGGAGACGAGTACGGTCCAGCCGACGCCCTCGGGGATGTCGGCGGTGTGGCCGGTGGCGGCGTGCTCGGCGGCGCCGAGGACGGCCTCCTTGGAGAAGAAGCCCGCGAAGGGCGGGAGGGCGGCGAGCGCGAGCAGCGCGACCGTCACGGTCCAGAAGGCGTCCGGGATCCGCTTGGCGAGGCCGCTCATCCGGGACATGGCGGCGAGCGAGTTGGTCCCGGCGGCGTGGATGATCACGCCCGCGCCGAGGAAGAGGAGCGCCTTGAACGCGCCGTGCGCGATGAGGTGGAAGATGGCGGCGCCGCGGTCGCCGACGGCCAGGGCGCCCGTCATATAGCCGAGTTGACCGATGGTCGAGTAGGCGAGGACGCGTTTGATGTCGTCCTGGGCGAGCGCGGCGAGCGCCGAGCCGACCATGGTGACGGCCGCCATGGCGGCTAGCACGGCGAGCGCGGCGGCGGAGGAGACGAAGACGGGCAGCAGCCGCGCGATGAAGTAGACACCGGCGGCGACCATCGTCGCGGCGTGGATGAGCGCCGAGACCGGGGTGGGGCCGGCCATCGCGTCGGGCAGCCAGGTGTGCAGCGGGAACTGCGCGGACTTGCCCGCGACCCCGGCGAGCAGCAGCAGCGCGATCAGGGTCGGATGGTCCAGCGGGGCGCCTGAGTCGGAGGTGAGCCGGGTGACGATGCCGCTGATGCGATACGTGCCGGTGTCGCCCGCGAGCACGAAGATGCCGATCAGAAACGGGACATCGCCCAGCTTGGTGACCAGGAACGCCTTGAGGGAGGCGGACCGGGCGGCCGCGGTCTCCCAGTAGTGGCCGACCAGGAAGTACGAGCAGATGCCCATGATCTCCCAGCCGACCAACAGCACGATGAGGTCGTCGGAGTAGACGACGAGCAGCATCGCGGAGGTGAAGAGGGAGACCAGCGCGGCGTAGGAGGGGTAGCGCGGGTCGTCGCGCAGATAGCCGGTCGAGTAGATCTGGACGCACGTGGCCACGGCGCCGACGAGGACCGCGACCAGGGCGGCGAAGCCGTCGATGTTCAGGGCGAGGTCGATCGGGACCGAGCCGGTGTCGGCGAGCCGGGTCGACACGTGCAGGGGCGCGGTTCCGGCGCCCTCTCCCCCGCCCTGGCGTACGGCGACGAGCACGGCGAGCGCGGCCGCGGCCAGGGTGGGCAGCACGGCGAGCGGGCGGACGAAGCCGGGGGCGCGGCGGCCCGCCCCGAGGCCCGCGAGGGCGCCGAGGAAGGGCAGCAGGGGGACGAGAACGGCGGCGGTCGTGGTCGTCACGCGGTCTGCCTCCGAACGGGAGTTGCCTGGTCGGCGCCGTTGTCAGTGGGGGCTGTCACGCTGTCGTCAGCGGCGGGGGTGCCGACCGGAGGGGGATCGGCGAGGTCCCGGAGCCGGTCGACGTCGGCGGTGCCGCGGTTGCGGTGGACGAGGAGGACGATGGCCAGACCGATGCCGATCTCGGCGGCGGCGATGGCGATGGTGAACAGGGTGAGGGCCTGGCCCGCGTGCAGGGTGTCGCGGAGCCAGACGTCGAAGGCGACGAGATTGAGGTTGACGGCGTTGAGCATCAGCTCGACCGACATCAGCACCAGGATCGCGTTGCGGCGGGCGAGCACGCCGTAGAGGCCGGTGCAGAAGAGGAGGACCGCGAGGACGGCGGGATAGGCGAGGTGCATCAGCGCTTCTCCTTGCCGCTGCTGGTGGCGCTGTTGGTGGCGCTCGTGTGCCCGTCGCCGCTCGTGCCGCCGCGCTTGCGGGACAGGACGATCGCGCCGACGAGCGCGGCGAGCAGCAGCACGGACAGCGCCTCGAAGGGCAGCACCCAGTGCCGGAAGAGGCTGTCGCCGGTGACGGCGGTGGCGCCCTGTACGCCCTTGTCGAGGTCGATCCAGGTGGTCCGGAAGGCGTCCACGACCACCCAGACCAGCGCGGCAGCGGCAGCGATGGCCACCGCGAGGGCGGCCGGGCGGTTGCCCGAATCGGCGTCCGGTGAGCGGCCGATGGGCGCCTTGGTGAGCATCAGCCCGAAGAGGAGGAGGACCACCACGGATCCGACGTAGATCAGCACCTGCACCCAGGCGATGAACTCCGCGGTCAGCAGAAGGTATTCCACGGCGAGACCGCCGAGCGTGACCACCAGCCAGAGGGCCGCGTGCACCAGCTGCTTGGTGGTGACGGTGACGACGGCCGCGCCGAGGGTGGCGAGGCCGACGAGGAGGAAAGCGATCTCGACGCCGGTGGGCGACAGGAAGCCGTGACCGGCGGCGGCGAGACCGCGACCGGCGAGCTCGCGGCCGGTGGCTGCCGCGAGCGAACTTACGGAACTCACGATGCGGCTCCGTTCCCGCGGGAGGTGTCGCCGGGGGTCTCGCCGTCCGTGCTGGTGGTACCGGCGTCGGCTTCGGCGGCCGCGGCCGCCTCCGCGGCGGCCAGCTTGTCGGCGGCCTTGCGGGCGGCGGCGAGCTCCTTGGGCTCCTCCGCGGCCGGATCGAGCGCGGGCGGCGCGGGCACCGTCCACATCCACTCGCGGAGCTTGTCCCGCTCATGGGTGAGCTCGCGGATATCGGTCTCGGCGTACTCGAACTCCGGTGACCAGAACAGCGCGTCGAACGGGCACACCTCGATGCAGATACCGCAGTACATGCACAGCGCGAAGTCGATGGCGAACCGGTCCAGCACGTTCCGGCTGCGCTCACGCCCGCCGGGGGTGGCCGGGGGCACGGTCTCCTTGTGGGAGTCGATGTAGATGCACCAGTCCGGGCACTCCCGGGCGCAGAGCATGCAGACCGTGCAGTTCTCCTCGAACAGCCCGATCACCCCGCGGGTGCGGGGCGGCAGTTCGGGCTGTGCGTCCGGATACTGCGCGGTGTGCGACTTCCGCGTCATCGTGCGGAGGGTGACGGCCAGGCCCTTGGCCAGTCCGGAACCGGGAATGCCCATCAGGAGATCACCACCTTGACGACGCCGGTGAGGGCGATCTGGGCCAGGGAGAGCGGAATGAGGCAGGTCCAGGCGAACCGCTGGAGCTGGTCCTCGCGCAGCCGGGGATAGGTCACCCGCAGCCAGATCACGACGAAGGCGAGGACGGCGGTCTTCAGCAGGGTCCACAGCCAGCCGAGGTCATCGGCGAACGGACCGTGCCAGCCGCCGAGGAAGAGCACGGTGGTCAGCCCGCACAGGATCACGATGCCCGCGTACTCGGCGAGCAGGAAGAGCGCGAAGCGCAGCCCGGTGTACTCGGTGTACGCACCGAAGATGATCTCGGAGTCGGCCACCGGGGCGTCGAACGGCGGGCGTTGCAGCTCGGCCAGGCCCGCGGTGAAGAACACCACCCCGCCGACGATCTGCCACGGCACCCACCACCACTCGAAGGCGTCGAGGATGCCGGGCAGCGAGACGGTGCCCGCGGCCATCGCCACGGACGCGGCGGTCAGCAGCATCGGCAGCTCGTACGCCATCAGCTGGGCGGCCGTCCGCAGACCGCCGAGCAGCGAGAACTTGTTGGCCGATGCCCAGCCCGCCATCAGCGAACCCAGGACGCCGACGCCCATCACGGCGAGCACGAAGAAGATCCCGGCGTCCACGAACTGACCGACGGCGCCCTCGGCGGGGCCGATCGGGATCGCGACGAGCACCAGGAGGTACGGGAGCAGCGCGACGGCGGGCGCGAGCTGGAAGATCCGCCGGTCGGCCCCGGCCGGGACGATGTCCTCCTTCTGCGCGAACTTCACGCCGTCCGCGACGAGTTGGGCCCAGCCGTGGAAGCCGCCCGCGTACATCGGTCCGAGACGGCCCTGCATATGGGCCATCACCTTGTGCTCGGTCTGCCCGACGACCAGAGGCAGGACCAGGAAGGCGAGCAGCAGGACGAGCAGTCGCAGCGCGACGTCGAGGACGTCGTTCACCCGGTGCCTCCTGGCTGGTCGTCGGTGCTGGTCTCGTCAGGGCGGGGGTCCTCGCCGGACGGGCGGGGTTGGGATTCGGCTTCGGGTTTCCCGGACTCGGTCGGGTCAGGTTCGCCCTTGTCACCTGTGGGTTCGTCGCCGTACGCCGGGCGGGCGTGATGCCAGGGCGCGTCGGAGGACCGCGCACGGCGGGCGGGCCGCTCCGGAGCGGCCGGAGGCGCGGCGTCCGACGCGGCTTCCGTCGCCGGGGTCTCCGGGGTCTCCGGTGCCGCCGGTGCCGCCGGTGGCGCTGCCGAGGCTGCCTGGTCACGCTGGCTCGCCGAACCGCCGCTCGCGCTGCGCGCACGCCGCACCGGGCGCTCAGGCGCAGCCTGGGGCTCCGTCGTCGGCTCGGCGGACGAGGTCGCCTGCTGCTGGCTCGCCGAGCCCTCGCTCGCACTACGCGCGCGCCGCGCGGGCCGCTCGGCCGGGGCCGCCGCGTCCGCCGCCGGCTGCTGGCTCGCCGAGCCGGCGCTCGCCGTGCGGGTACGGCGCGCCGGGCGCTCGCCCGTCGCGCGGGCGCCGCGCGCCGGACGGGCCGGGGCGGGCGGCAGTTGGCCCTTGAGCGGGCCCCATTCGTTGGGGTCGGGAACGCCCGGCGGCAGCATCTGCCGCCGCTTGGGCCCGCCGTGGTCCGACTCCCCCGGCTCCTTCGCACCCGGCCATGCCTTGGCGACCCGGGCCGCCAGGACGAAGTCCTTGCGCAGCGGATGGCCCTCGAAGCCGTCGGGGAGCAGCAGCGGTGCCAGATGGGGATGGCCGGTGAAGCCGATCCCGAACATCTCGTGGGTCTCGCGCTCGTGCCAGGCCGCACCGGCGTAGACGCCGGTGGCGGTGGGCAGCACGGGCGCGTCGTGCGGGACGGTGGTGCGGACCAGCAGCGTGCGCACCGCCGGGCCCGGGGCCGCGGGCCCCGCGAGCGCGACGACGTACGCGGCCACGCGGAAGCCCTCGCCCGGCTCGTCGACCGCGCTCAGCCAGTCGAAGTAGGTGCAGCCGAGGGTGTCGCGGGCCGTCTCCAGCGCCGCGGTCCAGGACTCGGCGGGGACGTCGACGGTGAGCAGGCCGTATGCCTCCTCCGCCGTGGCGCCCTCGCCGAACAGCTCGGCGGCGGACCGCGGCAGCCAGCCCACGGGCGGCGCGGCGGCGGCCGGGGTCTCCGGAGCCTGCGCTGCCTCCTCCGTGGGCTCGATCGGTTCGTGTCGCTGCTCGGTCATCGGGTGTCTTCCTGCGCCGGAGGCTGCTGCCGAGGCTGCTCCGGCGGCGTGACCAGGCCGCTGCGGAGGGCGGCCGTGGAGGGACGGCCCGCGGCGGCGTCCGCGCCGTAGCGCTCGCCGAGCGACTCGCGGGCGATCTTCTCCTGGAGCTTGAGGATGCCCTGGAGCAGGGCCTCCGGCCGGGGCGGGCAGCCGGGGACGTACACATCGACGGGGATGATCTGGTCGACGCCCTTGGTCACCGAGTACGAGTCCCAGTACGGGCCGCCGCAGTTGGAGCAGGCCCCGAAGGAGATCACGTACTTCGGCTCCGGCATCTGCTCGTACAGCCGCTTCACCGCGGGCGCCATCTTGTCCGTGACCGTGCCGGAGACGACCATCAGGTCGGCCTGGCGCGGCCCCGGCGCGAAGGGGATCACACCGAGCCGGATGAAGTCATGGCGGGCCATGGACGCCGCGATGAACTCGATGGCGCAGCAGGCCAGGCCGAAGTTGAAGACCCACAGGCTGTAGCGGCGGCCCCAGTTCAGGACCACCTTCATCGGCTCGGGGGCCAGCCGGGCGAGCGCGCCGAGGCGGCGGGGCTCCGGGAGATCGACCGGAGCCGTCGCCGGGTTCGTCGTCGGTGTCACGTCCATTCCAGGACGCCCTTCTTCCATGCGTACAGCAGACCTACGGCGAGGAACCCGAGGAAGATGAACATCTCCACCAGCGTGGCGGCACCGAAACCGGGTGCGGCGAAGATCGTCGCCCACGGGAACAGGAAGATCGAGTCCACCGCGAAAATCACATACAAGAAAGCGTAGACGTAGTAGCGGACCTGGGTGTGTGCCCAGCCCTCGCCCACGGGGTCCACCCCGCACTCGTACGTCAGCAGCTTCTCGGGCGTCGGGACCACGGGGCGCAGCAGCCGCCCGGCCCCGAAGGCCACCGCTACGAAGATCACCCCGACCGCTCCGACCAGACCGACCACCGCGTATCCGTGGAAGTAGTCGGCCGCGAGCTGGACGCTGGTGGTGGTGCGCACGGTCGTCGCCTCCGGCACGTCCGCCCCTCGCTCCCTGATCCTGGCTGTCTGGCCTGCTCCTCGTCGACCTCGTGTGTTCGACGATCCGTACGGACGGGAGTCTAGGCCCTGATGGTCACCGGCTGATCCGCCCGTCCGGCATGCGGCGGGGGCAGGCCCGGTACGCGGTGGGCCGGGTCCGGCGGGCCGTGGGACGACATCCCGCGTCCGGTGGGGTTAGCCCTACGTCCCGCCCGGCGACGTACCCCATGGCGCCGGGTCTTCGGGACCGGCACTCTTGGCTGCTATGACCTCCCGTTCCTCCGGCCCGTCGGCCGGATCCCCCGGCTCCGCGGCCGGTGACGCCGATGAGCGCCTGCCCCGCCCGCCCGCCTTCGCCTTTCCCGCGCAGACGTGGAAGGAGATCGCCCATCTGCTGCTGAACCTGCCGGTGGGCATCGTCGGCTTCGTCTACGCCGTGGTCTGGCTGGCCCTGGGGGCGGGGCTGACGATCACGGTGGTGGGGCTGCCGCTGCTGGCCGCCGGGCTGGTCGGCGGGCGGATGTTCGGCCGGTTCGAGCGGTCCCGGGCCAGGGCGCTGCTCTCGGTGCGGGTGGACGAGCCGAGCCGGCTGCCGCAGCTGCGGGACCAGAGCTTCTTCAGTCGGCTGTCGACGAGTCTGCGGGACCCGGTGGGCTGGCGGAGCACTCTGTACGGCTTCATCCGGCTGCCCTGGGGTGTGCTCACCTTCGCCATCGCGCTGGTCTCGCTGATCATCGCCTGGCCGGTGCTGCCCTGGATCGCCCGCGCGCTCACCCATGTGGACCGGGCGATGGTGCGCGGGCTGCTGTCGCCCTCGGACGAGCTGGAGCGGCGGATCGCGGAGCTGGAATCGGACCGGGGGACGGTGGTGGACACCGCCGCCGCCGATCTGCGCCGTATCGAACGCGATCTCCACGACGGAGCTCAGGCCCGCCTGGTCGCCCTCGCCATGGGCCTCGGTCTGGCCAAGGAAAAGCTCGAGGAGGACCCCGAGGCCGCGGCCAGGATGGTCGACGAAGCCCACGGCGAGGTCAAACTCGCCCTCCAGGAACTACGCGACCTCGCCCGCGGCATCCACCCCGCCATCCTCACCGACCGCGGCCTGGGCCCCGCCCTCTCCGCACTCGCCGCCCGCTGCACCGTCCCCGTCACCGTCACCGTCGACCTCCCCCACCGCCCCGCACCCGCCATCGAGGGCATCGCCTACTTCACCGTCTCCGAACTCCTCCAGAACATCAGCAAACACAGCGCCGCCCGCACGGCGACGGTGGAGATGTGGCACGCGGACGGCAGGCTGCTGTTCCAGGTGCGGGACGACGGCCGCGGTGGGGCGAACACGGCCGGGGGCAGCGGACTGGCGGGGCTCGCGGAGCGGCTGGGCTCGGTCGACGGGCGCTTCACCGTGGACTCCCCGCCCGGCGGGCCGACGTCGGTCATCGCCGAGGTGCCCTGGCGGGACAGTGTTCCTACGGCCCGCTGAGGGATTCCGTACGCCCCCGGAGGTAGGGCTAGCCCCCGGGTGAAGACGCCGACCTCCCCGATGGTCCGGCCCGCCCCCGTCCGGGAGTCTTGAGGCACACGGACGACACCCACCCACGTCGCGCAGTGCGCCGGACCACCGGCGCCCCGGAGGACGGACACCACGATGGCCACCGCATATGGACCGTACGGGCCGGGGGCGGAGCCCCGCGGCAGCTTTGCCGCGGCGCTGCGGGCGCCATTCAGCGGCCGCGTCTGGCGCGAACTCCTCTATCTGCTGGTCAGCCTGCCGATGGCCGTCCTCTCCTTCGCCTACACGGTCACGATGATCGTGCTGGGCGCCGGGCTGCTGGTCACCTTCCTCGGGGTACCGGTGCTCGGTCTGGCCCTCGCGGGCTGTCGGGCGCTGGGTTCCGTGGAGCGGGCGCGGGCCCGTGCGCTGCTCGGGCTGGAGGTGGCCGCCCCCGAGCCGGTCCGTCCGGGGAGCGGCAAGGACGGCCGCCGCGGGACCGGGCCGCTGGCCTGGGTGGGCGCGATGCTCAAGAGCGGCACCTCCTGGCGCCATGCGCTCTACGCCCTGCTCCATCTGCCATGGGCCATCTTCGGGTTCGTGGTGGCGACCGTTCTCTTCTGCTACGGCTGGGGCTTTGTGACCTATCCGCTGTGGCGCTGGACCTTCCCCGCCTTCGGCGACCAGCCGGGCATTCAGGTGTGGGGCGACCACGACGGGAACGCGTTCTATCTGGACTCCCCGCTGGAGATCGCCGCGACCTGTGCCGTCGGGGCGGTGGTACTGCTGCTGACGCCGCCGACGATCCGCGGGCTGACCGCGGTCGACCGGCTGATGGTGTCCGGGCTGCTGGGCCCGTCCCGGCTGGCCAGCCGGGTCTGGGAGCTGGAGTCGGACCGGGGGACGGTGGTGGACACCGCCGCCGCCGATCTGCGCCGTATCGAACGCGATCTCCACGACGGAGCACAGGCCCGCCTCGCCGCCCTCGCCATGGACCTGGGCCTGGCCAAGGAGAAGCTCGAGGAGGACCCCGAGGCCGCGGCCAGGATGGTCGACGAAGCCCACGGCGAGGTCAAACTCGCCCTCCAGGAACTACGCGACCTCGCCCGCGGCATCCACCCCGCCATCCTCACCGACCGCGGCCTGGGCCCCGCCCTCTCCGCACTCGCCGCCCGCTGCACCGTCCCCGTCACCGTCACCGTCGACCTCCCCCACCGCCCCGCACCCGCCATCGAGGGCATCGCCTACTTCACCGTCTCCGAACTCCTCCAGAACATCAGCAAACACAGCGCCGCCCGGAGCGCCGGGGTCGATGTGTGGCGGGCCGAGGACCGGGTGATGCTCCAGGTCACCGATGACGGCCGGGGCGGAGCCAACACCTCCGCCGGATCGGGTCTCGCCGGTCTGGCCGAGCGGCTCGACGCGGTGGACGGCATCCTCATCGTCCACTCCCCGCCCGGCGGCCCGACCGCGGTCACCGCCGAGCTGCCCTGGCGCTGACGGCCGGAAACGCCTGCCCCCACCGCTGCCCCACCGGGTCCGTGCGACGCGGGCGTCCGAATCCTGGGATGCTGGTCCCGACGAACCGAACGAACGGGGGCCGTGCATCGTGAAGGACAGAGTGCGGGTGGTCATCGCCGAGGATTCGGTGTTGCTGCGCGAGGGGCTGACCCGGCTGCTGACCGACCGTGGCCATGAGGTCATCGCGGGGGTGGGCGACGCCGATGCGCTGATCAAGTCGATCCGCGAGCTGGCGGACGAGGGCGCGCTGCCGGATGTGGTGGTCGCCGATGTGCGGATGCCGCCGACCCACACCGACGAGGGGGTGCGGGCGGCCGTCCGGCTGCGCCGGGACCACCCGGGACTGGGTGTGCTGGTGCTGTCACAGTACGTGGAGGAGCAGTACGCGACGGAGTTGCTGGCGGGCAGCAGCCGCGGGGTGGGCTATCTGCTCAAGGACCGGGTGGCCGAGGTCCGCGAGTTCGTGGACGCCGTGGTGCGGGTCGCCGAGGGCGGCACCGCCCTCGACCCGGAGGTGGTCGCCCAGCTGCTGGGCCGCAGCCGTAAGCAGGATGTGCTGGCCGGGCTCACCCCACGGGAGCGGGAGGTGCTGGGGCTGATGGCCGAGGGCCGGACGAACTCGGCGATCGCCCGGCAGCTGGTGGTGAGCGACGGGGCGGTCGAGAAGCACGTCAGCAACATCTTCCTGAAGCTGGGACTGTCCCCGAGTGACGGGGATCACCGTCGGGTGCTCGCGGTGCTCACGTATCTCAATTCCTGATCGGGCGGTCAGGACCGTGGGCGACGGTGTGACCTGCCGTCAGAACCCAGGTCCGGGCCGGGTGTGCCCGGGGCTCCACGGCGCCAAAGCGAAGCCAAAGGCTGAACGGGGGATCAGCGGAAATGACAACACGGGGGAGGGTACCAGTCGTGTCAAACCGTGACATAAAGGGTCCAGAAATTGATGTCCACCATGTGATCCAGCCAAGGAAGGCGACCCTTACCGACGTACGATGGTCATGGGACAACCGGTCGGCACCGACTGTCCAGGAGCGCCGCCTCAAGGGAGGTCCGAAGCAGTGACCAGCCAGGTCAGTAGCCCGGCCGAGCAGGCCGAACCAGCCGATCAGCAGGGCGGGCCCGAGCCCGCCGGGGGAGAGCGAACACCGGACGGCGGCAAGGAGGTCCGCCGCCTGGACCGGGTGATCATCCGGTTCGCGGGCGACTCGGGTGACGGTATGCAGCTCACCGGTGACCGGTTCACCTCCGAGACCGCGTCGTTCGGCAACGACCTGTCCACCCTGCCGAACTTCCCGGCGGAGATCCGCGCCCCCGCCGGAACGCTGCCGGGAGTCTCCAGCTTCCAGCTCCACTTCGCCGATCACGACATCCTCACCCCCGGCGACGCCCCCAATGTGCTGGTCGCGATGAACCCGGCCGCACTCAAGGCCAATCTGGGCGATGTGCCGCGCGGGGCCGAAATCATCGTCAACACCGATGAGTTCACCAAGCGTCCGATGGCGAAGGTGGGCTATGAGACCAGCCCGCTGGAGGACGGCTCGCTGGACGGCTACCACGTCCACCCGGTGCCGCTGACGACCCTCACCATCGAGGCCCTGAAGGACTTCGGGCTGTCCCGGAAGGAGGCGGAGCGCAGCAAGAACATGTTCGCGCTCGGCCTGCTGTCGTGGATGTACCACCGGCCCACCGAGGGCACCGAGAAGTTCCTGCGGCAGAAGTTCGCGAAGAAGCCTCAGATCGCGGAGGCCAACGTCGCGGCGTTCCGGGCGGGCTGGAACTTCGGCGAGACCACCGAGGACTTCGCCGTCTCCTACGAGGTGGCACCGGCGACCACCGCCTTCCCGGCGGGCACCTACCGCAATATCTCCGGCAATCTGGCGCTGTCCTACGGGCTGATCGCGGCCTCGCGCCAGGCTGATCTGCCGCTGTTCCTGGGCTCGTACCCGATCACCCCGGCCTCCGACATCCTGCACGAGCTGTCACGCCACAAGAACTTCGGTGTGCGCACCTTCCAGGCGGAGGACGAGATCGCGGGCATCGGCGCCGCGCTGGGCGCCGCCTTCGGCGGGGCGCTGGCGGTGACCACCACCTCCGGCCCGGGTGTGGCGCTGAAGTCCGAGACCATCGGTCTCGCGGTGTCGCTGGAGCTTCCGCTGCTGGTGATCGACATCCAGCGCGGCGGCCCCTCCACCGGTCTGCCCACCAAGACCGAGCAGGCCGATCTACTCCAGGCCATGTACGGGCGGAACGGCGAGGCGCCGGTGCCGATCGTGGCCCCCCGGACCCCAGCCGACTGCTTCGACGCCACGCTGGACGCGGCCCGGATCGCGCTGGCCTACCGCACCCCGGTCTTCCTGCTCTCCGACGGCTATCTGGCCAACGGCTCGGAGCCCTGGCGGATCCCGGAGATCGACGATCTGCCCGATCTGCGGGTGCAGTTCACCACCGGGCCCAACCATGTGCTGGCCGACGGCACCGAGGTGTTCTGGCCGTACAAGCGCGACCCGGAGACCCTCGCCCGCCCCTGGGCCGTGCCCGGTACGCCCGGTCTGGAGCACCGCATCGGCGGGATCGAGAAGCAGGACGGCACCGGCAACATCTCCTACGACCCGGCCAACCACGACCACATGGTCCGTATCCGCCAGGCCAAGGTGGACGGTGTCCGGGTACCCGACCTCGAGGTGGACGACCCCACCGGTGACGCCCGCACCCTGGTGCTTGGCTGGGGTTCGACCTACGGGCCCATCACCGCGGCGGTGCGCCGGGTGCGAGCCGCGGGCGACCGGGTCGCCCAGGCCCATCTGCGCCATCTCAACCCCTTCCCGGCCAACCTCGGGAAGGTGCTGGGGGATTACGACAAGGTGGTGGTGCCCGAGATGAACCTGGGCCAGCTGGCCACCCTCATCCGCGCCCGCTATCTCGTCGACGCCCGCTCCTACACCCAGGTCAACGGCATGCCGTTCAAGGCCGAGCAGCTGGCCGCGACCCTCAAGGAGGCCATCGATGACTGAGACCGTCGCACACGGGATGCCCGGCATCGAGGCGCTCTCGCTGGTCCCCAAGGCCGAGGCCAAGCAGTCCATGAAGGACTTCAAGTCCGATCAGGAAGTGCGCTGGTGCCCCGGCTGCGGCGACTACGCGATCCTGGCCGCCGTCCAGGGCTTCATGCCCGAACTCGGCCTGGCCAAGGAGAACATCGTCTTCGTCTCCGGTATCGGCTGCTCCTCCCGCTTCCCGTACTACATGAACACCTACGGGATGCACTCCATCCACGGCCGCGCCCCCGCCATCGCCACCGGCCTCGCCGCCTCCCGCCGCGATCTGTCGGTGTGGGTGGTCACCGGTGACGGCGACGCGCTGTCCATCGGCGGCAACCACCTGATCCACGCCCTGCGCCGCAACGTCAACCTGAAGATCCTGCTGTTCAACAACCGCATCTACGGTCTGACCAAGGGGCAGTACAGCCCGACCTCCGAGGTCGGCAAGATCACCAAGTCCACGCCAATGGGCTCGCTGGACGCGCCCTTCAACCCGGTGTCGCTGGCGCTGGGGGCCGAGGCGAGCTTTGTCGCCCGCACCGTGGACTCCGACCGCAAGCACCTCACCGAGGTGCTGCGGCAGGCCGCCGCCCATCCGGGCACCGCGCTGGTGGAGATCTACCAGAACTGCAACATCTTCAACGACGGCGCCTTCGAGGTCCTCAAGGACAAGCAGCAGGCCGAAGAGGCCGTCATCCGGCTCGAGCACGGCAAGCCGATCCGCTTCGGCGTCGACCAGGCCAAGGGTGTGGTGCGCGACCAGGCCACCGGCGATCTGGAAGTGGTCACGGTCACCGCGGAGAACGAGGACCGGATCCTGGTCCACGACGCCCACGCCGCCTCCCCCACCACCGCCTTCGCCCTGTCGCGGCTGGCCCACCCCGACACTCTGCACCACACCCCGATCGGGGTGCTGCGCAATGTCGAGCGGCCGGTCTACGACACCGACATGGCGACCCAACTCGAGGCCGCCGTCGAGCAGAAGGGCAAGGGCGACCTCGGCGCACTGCTCACCGGGAACGACACCTGGACCGTCGTCGGCTGAGCCGCCCCCGCTCCGTACCCGCCCCCGCGAGCGCTCCGGCGCCCGCGGGGGCGTTCGTACGTCCGGGCGCAGGCGGCTGAGCAGCCGGAGCGTCGGACCGCGCGCCGACTGGGAAGCGGCTGTCATAAGCCCATGGCCGACACCGCCGCCCCGCTGCCCGACCGCCTCGGCTACCGCGTCAAACGGCGGCTGCTCGGCCCGCCCCTGGTCACCGAGCGCATCCGGCGCGAGAAGCTGCGCAACCCCATCGCCCTGGGTGTGCTCGCCTCGGACTGCATCTCCTCCACGGCCTACGGCAGCGAGGAGATGCTGCGGGTGCTGGTGCCCGTCATCGGGGTCGCGGCGTTCACCCTGATCCTGCCGGTCACCGGGGCGATCCTGCTGGTACTGCTGCTGCTGACGCTCTGCTACAGCGATGTGGTGACGATCTACACCCGCGCGGGCGGCTCGTACATCGTCGCCCGGGAGAACTTCGGCCCCGACATCGCGCAGATCGCCGCGGTCGCGCTGCTGGTCGACTACATCGTCACCGTCGCCGTCCAGGTCTCCGCCGGCACCAACGCGATCATCTCCTTCGCCCATCTGCTGGGCAACAGCTGGACCGGGCTCGACCACCTCCAACTCCCGCTCAGCGTCGGTGTGGTGGTGATCCTCACCTACGGCAATCTGCGCGGACTGCGCGAGGCGGGCCGGGTCTTCGCGGTCCCCGCCTATCTGTTCATGCTCGCCGTCGGGCTGATGCTGGTGATCGGGGTGATCCGCGGGCTCACCGGGCGGCTGCCGCACGCCGATGTGCACGCCGCGGGCGCGGTACCGCTCGGGGAGCCGGGGAGCGGATGGCTCTACGGCGCCTCGCTCTTCATGGTGCTGCGCGCCTTCGCCAACGGCGGCTCCTCGCTCACCGGTCTGGAGGCGATCTCCAACGGCGTCTCCGTCTTCCAGGAACCCCAGGGCGTCAACGCCCGCCGCACCCTGGTCGCGATGAGCTGTGTGCTGGGCACGCTGGTGCTGGGTGTCTCGGCGATGGCCCACTTCACCCACGCCATCCCCTACCAGGACGGCACCCCGACCGTTCTGGCGCAGGAGGCCCATCTGGTCTTCGGCGGCGGGGTACCGGGCGCGCTGGGGCTGGCGTTCGTCCAGCTCGCCACCGCGCTGATCCTCTACACCGGCGCCAACACCCCGTTCACCGGCTTCCCCTTCCTGGCCAGCTTTGTCGCCGAGGACCGCTTTCTGCCCCGGCAGCTCACCCGGCGCGGCCACCGGCTGGCGTTCTCCAACGGGATCATCTCGCTGGCGGTAGTGGCGATCGCGCTGCTCGTGGTCACGGACGCCAATGTGGACCGACTGGTCGCGCTGTACGCGATCGGGGTGTTCACCGCGTTCACCATGGCCGGGGCCGGGCTGACCGCGTATCACCTGCGACGCGGGGAGCGGGGCCGCATCCGGAAGGTCGCGGTCAACCTCATCACCGCGGTGGTGTCCGCGACGGTGGTGCTGATCTTCGCGGTCACCAAGTTCACCGAAGGCGCCTGGCTGGTCGTAGTGGTCTTCCCGCTCGGCGTCTGGGCGCTGATCCGGATCAACCGCGAGTACCGCGCGGAGGCGGCGGCCCTGGAGGCGGTCCCCGGTCCCGCCGACGACGCGTCGCGCTGGCACCGCCATGTGGTGTACGTGCTGGCGGACAGCGTCGACCTCGCGACGGTCGAGGCGCTGCGTTACGCCCATGAGCTGCGGCCCGACGAGGTGCGGGCGCTGCACATCATGATCGACGAGAGCCATGCCCGCAGACTGATGGCCCGGTGGGAGCGGACCGCGGGGGTGACCGTGGCGCTGGAGGTCGTGGAGTGCCCGGACCGGCGGCTGCGCCATACGGTGCGGGAGCTGGCGGCCCGTACCACCGAGGACGGCCGGACCGCGCTGACCCTGCTGGTGCCGCGCCGCACCTACTCCTCGCCACTGGGCAAGCTGCTCCACCGCGGGACGGCGGAGGCGCTGGCGAAGGCGCTGGAACATCTGCCGGGGGTGGCGGTGACGATCCTGCCGTTCGACGTCGGCCGGGCGGTGCGGGCGATGGGGCGGCGGCGGTCCGCTGGCGGAGGCGGTCGCGGTGGCTCTCCATGACCTCAAGGGCATCACGGACATCACCAGGTGATCCCCTACCACCCCTCCCCTGTCATCACCGTATCCATGAGACGGGAATGACAGACGGCTTCCCGGGCGCTACCTTCATCAGGTCACCAGGGATGTCCCGCACATCGGGGAGGGGTCATGAAGCCGCAGCAACAGGATCGCGCCGGGCTCCTCTACGGCTTCGCGGCCTACGGCATGTGGGGACTGGGGGCACTCTTCTGGCCGCTGCTGGAGCCCGCGAACGCGGTGGAGATCCTCGCCCACCGGATGGTGTGGTCCCTGGCGGCCGTCGGGCTGATCCTGCTCGTGCTGCGCCGCTGGGCCTGGATCCGGCCGCTGCTGCGGCAGCCCCGGCAGCTGGGGATGATCGCGATCGCGGCGAGCGTCATCTCGATCAACTGGGGTCTGTACATCTGGGGTGTCAACAGCGGACACGTGGTCGAGACCGCCCTCGGATACTTCATCAACCCCCTGGTCAGCATCGCCTTCGGGGTGCTGCTGCTGCGTGAGCGGCTGCGCCCCGCGCAGTGGGCCGCGGTCGGCATCGGGGTGGTGGCCGTGGTGGTGCTCTCCATCGGCTACGGCAAGCTGCCCTGGATCGCGCTCACCCTCGCCTTCTCCTTCGCCACCTACGGCCTGGTCAAGAAGCGGGTCGGACTGGGCGGACTGGAGTCGCTGGCCGCCGAGACCGCCGTCCAGTTCCTGCCCGCGCTCGGCTTTCTGGTGTTCCTCGGGGCGCGCGGTGACAGCACCTTCGGCAGCGGGGGCGCGGGCCATTCGGCGCTGCTGGCGAGCTGCGGTGTCATCACCGCGCTGCCGCTGATCTGCTTCGGGGCAGCGGCGGTGCGGCTGCCGCTGTCGACGATCGGCATGCTCCAGTACGTCGCGCCCATCCTCCAGTTCACCCTGGGTCTGGTGGTCTTCCATGAGTCGATGCCGCCCGAGCGATGGGCCGGCTTCGCCCTGGTCTGGTGTGCGCTCACCCTGCTGACCTGGGACGCACTGCACACCGCGCACCGGGCGCGGCGGGAGCTGGCCGACGCCGCCGCGCGGGCGGGGCTGTCCCCCGTAGTCGCCGAACCCGACTCCGGTTCCCGTTCCGGCCACGACGGCGTACCGGTGGCCACCGCCGACGCCGTAGCGGACATCGCCCCGGGTACCGCCCCGGGTACGGCTCCTGGTATCGCTCCGGAGAAGCACGGCGGGTCGATATCCGGCGGCTGATGTCCGATTCCCGCCCTTGACGCGGAGTCAGCACCACCCGGACCATCAGCCGCATCACCACCGCGTCGCCGGTTCACCGCTCCATCGCCCCCACGGGCACGTGCATCACATCGCATCACGTCATTCCGTCCTGTCCGCGTTCGGAATTCGGAGCCCCCCATGTCGTCATCGGCAGCTCGACACCCCCTCACGTCCCGAAGATCCTGGCTGCGCCGCACCACGACCGCCGCGGCCGTCGGCACCGCGATCGCCGCCCTGGTCGGGGCCGCGCCCGCCGCCGCACCGGGCGGTACCGCCGCCGCGGCGGCCCGCCCCGCGGCCTCCGGCAGCGCCCTGGCCGCACCGGACATCCCGGTGGCCAATGTGAAGGCCCACCTCAGCCAGCTCCAGTCCATCGCCACCGCCAACAGCGGCAACCGCGCCCACGGCCGCCCCGGCTACAAGGCGTCCCTCGACTACATCAAGGGCAAGCTGGACGCCGCGGGATTCACCACCACCGTGCAGCAGTTCAGCTACTTCGGCAGCACCGGCTATAACCTCATCGCCGACTGGCCCGGTGGTGACACCAACAACGTGGTGTTCGCCGGGGCCCATCTGGACTCCGTCTCCGCCGGTCCCGGTATCAACGACAACGGTTCCGGCTCCGCCGCCGTCCTGGAGAACGCGCTCGCCGTCGCCCGCGCGGGGGCAAAGCCCACCAAGCATCTGCGGTTTGGCTGGTGGGGCGCCGAGGAGTTCGGGATGGTCGGATCCCGGAACTACGTCAACCGGCTGTCCTCCGCCGACCGTGCCAAGATCGACGCCTATCTCAACTTCGACATGGTCGGGTCGCCCAACCCGGGCTACTTCGTCTACGACGACGACCCGGCCATCGAGTCCGTGTTCAAGCAGTACTTCAGCGGCCAGAACATCGCCACCGAACCCGAGACCGAGGGCGACGGCCGCTCGGACCACGCCTCGTTCAAGGACGTCGGCATCCCGGTGGGCGGGCTGTTCAGCGGCGCCGACTACCGCAAGACGGCGGCCCAGGCCCAGAAGTGGGGCGGTACCTCAGGGCAGCCGTTCGACCGCTGCTACCACCGCTCATGTGACACCACGAGCAACATCAACGACACCGCGCTGGACCGCAACAGCGACGCCATCGCCTACGCGCTGTGGAAGCTGAGCGGCGCCTGATCGCCCGCTCCCCCCCGTCAGTGCCGCGTCGTGTTCGGCCCGGTCGGCTCAGGCCGTGATGTCCTTCGCGGTGAACCGGGCCCAGGCCGCCGAGCCGAACACGGCCACGTACAGCCCCTGCAACCCGAGGTTCTTGACCAGGTCGTCCCAGTAGACCGGGTCCCGGAGCAGATCCGCGAAGCTCAGCCAGTAGTGCGGGAAGAGATACGGCTGGATCGCGTGCAGCTGCGGGATGGTATCGAGGATCTGCGTGGTGATCACCAGTCCCACGGTGGTGGCCATGGCCGCGATACCGCTGTTGGTCAGGGTGGAGATGAACACGCCCACCGTCGCGATCCCCACCAGCGACAGCGCCACGACGGCCGCCACGCCCAGGGCGCGCACCAGTCCGTCACCGAAGGAGACGGTGGTGCCGGAGATCAGGGTGATGTCCCCGAGCGGGAAGAGCAGCGCCCCGGTCGCCAGCCCGGTGATGGCCACCACCAGGGTGGCCACCAGGCAGAAGGCCATGACGGCGGTGAACTTGGCCAGCAGCAGCCGGGTACGGCCCGCGGGCGCCACCAGCAGATAGCGCAGCGTCCCCGCACCCGCCTCGCCCGCGATCGAGTCACCGGCGATCACACCGATCGCCATCGGCAGGAAGACGGGCAGCGTGGCCGCCAGCGCGGCGAAGACCAGGAAGATCCCGTTGTTGGTGATCTGGGAGAAGAACGCCGGGGCCTCGCCCTCCCCGCCGCCACCGCCCTGTCCGACCCCGCCGCCGTCGCTGGTCTCGATCTTCACCGCGATGCCGATGAGGACGGGGATGGCCGCGAGCACCCCGAGCAGGGCAAGGGTCCGCCAGCGCCGGAAGGTGGTGGCCAGCTCGCTGCGGAAGAGGGCCAGCGTCCACAGCGGACGCGGCCGCCGCGGCGCGGGTGCCTCCAGCGTTCCGGCCTCAGCCCGCGACATCGAAACCCTCCCCGGTCAGCGCCACGAAGGCGTCCTCCAACGAGGCGCGCTCGGTGCCGAAGGCCCGGACCCGCACCCCTTCGCGTACCAAGGCGGCGTTGAGATCCGCCAGTTCCAGGGGCGTCTGGGGCAGCTCACCGAGGACCCGCTCGTCGAGCACCACCAGATCCGTCACCCCGTGCTCCTTCAGAACGCGGACCGCGTCCGCCGGATCCGGGGTGGTGACCGACAGCCGGCCGCGGCTGCTCTCGGCCAGCTCGGCGACGGTGCCCTGGGTGATCAGCTTCCCCTGGGCCATGACGGCCGCATGGGTGCAGACCTGCTCGATCTCGTCGAGCAGATGGGAGGAGAGGAAGACCGTGGTGCCCTCCCCCGCCAGCTCCCGCACCAGACTGCGGATCTCCCGCATGCCCTGCGGATCCAGGCCGTTGGTCGGCTCGTCCAGGACCAGCAGCTCACGCGGCTGGAGCAGGGCGGCGGCCAGGCCGAGGCGCTGCTTCATCCCGAGCGAGTAGGCGCGGGCCTTCTTCCCGGCCGCCGCGGTGAGGCCCACCCGGTCCAGGGCGGAGGCGACGCGGGCGGGGCGGGTGCGCGGATCGGCGGTGGGATCGGCGGCGTCGTAGCGCAGCAGATTGTCCCGGCCGGTCAGATAGGGGTAGAGCGCGGGGCCCTCGATGAGGGCCCCGACCCTGGGCAGCACGCCACGGGCGGCGCGCGGCATGGGTTCGCCGAGCAGCCGGGCGGCTCCGGAGGTCGGCTCGATCAGGCCCATGAGCATGCGGATGGTTGTCGTCTTCCCCGAGCCGTTGGGCCCGAGGAAGCCGAAGACGCTGCCCCGCGGCACCGTCAGATCGAGACCGTCGACGGCGAGCTGGCCGCCCCGGTAGCGCTTGGTGAGCCCGCGGGTCTCGACCGCGGCCCCGGTTTCCTCCACGGGCTCCCCTTCGCCGTACCGCTGTGGTGCGTACTGCTGTGGTGCGCACTGCCGACGTGCGTACTGCTGTGGTGCGTTCGGTCCGCTCCGGCCCTACCCGGCCGGAGGGCTCACTTGGCCTTGTTGGCGGCGGCGACCAGGGCGTCCGTGTCGACCGCGCCGACGAAGACCTTGCCGTCGTCGGTGAGCAGGGCGTTCACCAGGCGGGTGCTGACGACCTGGCCGGAGCCGAAGTCGCCCTTGACCGTCTTACCGAAGCCGCCGAACCCTCCGGCGTCCTTGTCCGCCTTGCCGTCGCCGCTCTTGCCCGGGGCCGCGGGCGTGCCGCCTTCGCCACCGTCGAGGCGGGCGACGCTGTCCCAGCCCTCACCGATCACCTTCAGGCCGGACAGGGCCTCCTGGGCGTCCTTGTCGTTCAGCCCGCCCTTGTCCTTCATCCCGTCCTTGGCGCCGCGCTTGTGGTCGCTCTCCTCGGTGACCTTCGCGCCCTTGGGCGGGGTGAAGTCGAAGGTGCCCGCCGTGGGCTTGCCGAAGTCGACCTTGGTGAACGCCACGTCGACCACGGCATTGCCGCCGCTCTTGGGGTTGAGGACGAACTTCAGCGGGGTGCCGTTGTCCGCGTCCACCGCGATCCGGACCGAGCCGACCGTGGAGTCGTCCGACTTGGGCTTGATCAGCAGCTCATAGGCATCCCGGCCGGCGACCCGGGTGGTGCCGTCGACCGAGACGTCCGTGGTGTCGTCCACGGAGGCGAGCACCTGCTTGGCGAACTGCTGCGGGGTGACGTCCTTGAGGTCCTTGGGCAGCTCGCGCCGGTGGTCGTCCTTGGCCCCGGAGCCCTTGGGGGCGGTGGAGTGGTAGACCGCGTTGGCCTCGCTGTCGTACGCCCAGGTCTCATCGCCGTTGTGGATCAGGCTGTACTCGGCGGCCTTCTCGATGATCGACACCCGCTGGCGCTCCGGGCCGTCCGCGGCCACCCGCAGGGTGTGCGAGCCGGAGACCAGATCCATCAGCTTGGCCTCGGGTGCGGCCGAGGCGCCGTCGCCGCCTTTCCCGCCCGCTCCGCCGCCGAGGTCGGAGAGGGAAACGCCGCCGGGCAGCGAGGGCAGCCCCAGATCGGTGGTGATCTTCACCGAGCCGGACAGCTGCTCGGTCTCCGAGGCGGCCATCTTGCTGATGAGCTCCTCCGCCGAGATCTTCGGCAGATCGGGGTCGCCGCTGCTGGCGAGGGCCGGAACGAGCCCTATCGTGGCCGCCGCGAGCCCTGCGACCGCGACCGGGACGGCGTACCGGGCAGCCTTCGTACGTCGTGACGGCCGCTTCTCGTCCCAGAAGCCGTCGTCGTCGACCTGTGTCGGTCGGATCCGTGCCATGTGTGCTCTACCTCCGTCGTGGGCGGCGGTTGTCAACCTGCACTCGTCCACCTCTCGGGCCATTGTCGCCCGTGCCCGCCCTGTGGTGGTGGTTTCATCCCATCAAATCCACCGCCCCACGACGTCAGCCCGCAGGATCAACTGCGCTCTCATGCTCGGGTATGACAACCAGTGCCGCACGGGTGAGCTCGTACGTCCGAGGGAGGCCCCGGAACCGCCTCGCGCCTAGGGCGCAGTTCAGGGCGAGGGGAGCCGGATCGGCAGATCACGGGGCGGTGGGCGGGCGGGGGATCAGCCCGCGCGGTGCACCACCGCGTCGCACAGCCCCTCGAGGGCGGCCTTCGCCGCGCCCTCGGGCAGCGGCGCCAGCATCGAACGGGCCTCCGCCGCATAGCGGAGGGTGTCCCGGCGGGCCTCCTCCAGCGCGGGGTGGGCCCGCAGCCGCCGCAGCACCTCGGCATGGCGAGCGTCATCGGTGAGGTCCCCGGCGAGCAGCTCGCACAGCTCGCGGTCCTCGGCCGAGCCGCTGGCCGCCGCCCGAGCCCGCAGATGCAGCACGGGGAGGGTGGCGATGCCCTCGCGCAGATCGGTGCCGGGGGTCTTGCCCGACTCATGGCTGTCGCTGGCGATGTCCAGGACGTCATCGGCCAGCTGGAAGGCCATGCCCAGCCGCTCGCCGTACTGGGTCAGGATGTTGACGACCGACTCATCGGCGCCGGACATCATCGCGCCGAACCGTCCGGAGACGGCGATGAGCGAGCCGGTCTTGCCCGCGAGCACATCCTGATAGTGCTCGATGGGGTCCTGGCCGTCGCGCGGTCCGGCGGTCTCCAGAATCTGGCCGGTCACCAGCCGTTCGAACGCCTCGGCCTGGATCCGGACCGCCTCCGGGCCGAGGTCGGCCAGGATGTGGGAGGCCCGGGCGAAGAGGAAGTCGCCGGTGAGCACCGCCACCGAATTGCCCCAGCGGGCATTGGCACTGGACACCCCGCGCCGCACATCCGCCTCGTCCATCACATCGTCGTGGTAGAGCGTCGCCAGATGGGTCAGTTCGACGACCACGGCGGAGGGCACCACACCGGGGGCGTGCGGATCGCCGAACTGCGCGGCGAGCAGCACCACCAGCGGACGGAACCGCTTCCCGCCCGCCCGCACCAGATGCTGGGCGGCCTCGGTGATGAAGGGCACATCACTCTTGGTGGCCTCCAACAGGCCCTCTTCGACAGCTGTCAGCCCGGCCTGGGTGTCGGCTTCCAGAGTCTGGTCCCGAACGCTCAGCCCAAGGGGCCCGATGACGCTCACGGGGTACTCCTGTCTGCCTACGATCACGCGGAATGTCGATGTGTCGCCGCCTTCACCAACAGGCAGCGTATCCGGTCGGGTATCGATCACTGTGGGCGGCTTCCCGCCTTGTGCGCCTCACAGCGTCCATGCCCCTGAGCGACCGGCATCCCCACGCAGTACCGCGATCACCAGCAGATCATTCCTCCCGCGCCCCCGGCCGCCTACCTGAACGGCCGAGGGGGGAACGTGCCCCGCCGTCCCTCATCCGTGGGCGGCCGCCACCGCTCCAGGGTGGACGATCCGGTGCTGACGACCACCACCCGCTGCCCCTCGAAGCGCCCGAGGTCATGGCTGAGAGCTGTGCGAGACGGGCCCGGCGGGGGACGGGCCGTCGGCCACGGCGGCGGCGAGCGGACGGGGCAGGTGACTCCTCCGCCCCGGACGCGCGCCCCTTGAGCCGTAAGGTGTGGCCTGGCCGGCACGGTGACGAGGAGAAGGCGAGGCAGCATTCATGCCGCAGCGAAGCCCGCTCGATCTGCCCGAAGGGGATCCCTTCGGGCCGCACAATCTCCCCTATGGCGTCTTCACCACGCCGCACGCGCCGCATCTGCGCAGGATCGGCGTGCGCTACGGCAGCCATGTGCTGGACGCGGGAGCCGCGGCGGCCGCCACCGCCTCGCCGCACGCCGAACTGCTGGGCGCCGCCACGCTCAACCCGCTGATGGCCGCGGGCCGCCCGGTCTGGCAGGCGGTCCGCGCCGAGGTGCTCGACTGGCTGACCAACCCGGCGCACCGGCCGACCATCGAGCCCCTGATGCACCCCCTCACCACCCTCGCCCTCCACCTCCCCATCGAGGTGGCCGACTACGTCGACTTCTATGCGAGCGAGCATCACGCGGCCAACGTGGGGCGGATGTTCCGCCCGGACGGCGACGCGCTCACCCCCAACTGGAAGCATCTGCCGATCGGTTACCACGGCCGGGCCGGTACGGTCCTGGTCTCCGGCACCCCGATCGTGCGCCCCCAGGGCCAGTACCTGCCGCCCGCCCCGGCCGTCTCGTCCACGGCATCCACACCGTCCACGCCTCATACGTCCTCCCCCACTCCGGTCTTCGGCCCCTCCCTGCGCCTCGACTTCGAAGCGGAGGTGGCCTTCGTCGTCGGCGCCCCTTCCCCTTTGAATACACCGGTGCCGCTCGCCGGGTTCCACGACCATGTCTTCGGTCTCTGTCTGCTCAACGACTGGTCCGCCCGCGACATCCAGAGCTGGGAGTACCGTCCGCTCGGCCCCTTCCTCGGCAAGTCCTTCGCCACCTCCCTCGCCGCGTGGATCACGCCCCTCGACGCCCTCGCCCCGGCCCGCACCGCCCCGCCCGCCCGCGATCTCCCGCTGCTGCCCTACCTCGACGATTCCACCGCCGAACCCTTCGGCTTCGACCTGCGCATCGAGGTCGCCGTCAACGGACACACCGTCTCCCGCCCGCCGTTCTCCGCCATGTACTGGACCGCTGCCCAGCAACTGGCCCATATGACCGTGAACGGCGCCTCGCTGCGCACCGGCGACGTCTTCGCCTCCGGCACGGTCAGTGGCCCGCGCCCGGCCGAGCGCGGCTGTCTGCTCGAGCTCACCTGGGGCGGGCGCGATCAGGTGCACCTCCCCGACGGCAGCCGCACCTTTCTGGAGGACGGCGACGAGGTGACCCTCACGGCCTGGGCACCCGGCCCGCACGGCGCCCGCATCGGTCTGGGTGAGGTGACCGGCCACGTCGTCCCGGCCACTCCCTGAGCGGCTGCTACGTTGTCGTGCTCCTGCCCTAACGACCGAGGAGATGTGCGTGATCAAGGCAGTGAGCGTCGCCGGAACGGTGGCCGCGGCCGCCCTGTTGCTGACGGCCTGCGGCAGCGACAGCGACGACGGCAAGAAGGACACCTCCAAGGACACCCCGTCGGCCTCACAGTCCAGCGCTCCGGCGGAGGGGGGCGCGGGTGCCGAGCTGACCGGCGCCTATGTCGCCAAGAGCGGCAACGAGACGTTGATGCTGTCCATCAGCGGCGAGAAGGCGGCACTGGCCGCGGGCAAGCACAAGTGCCTCGGTGAGTACACCGACACCGGCGAGAAGACGCTGATGCTCAAGTGCCGCGACGGCAACACCGACCGCACCATGGGCAAGGTGGCTCCGAGCTCCGACGGCAAGACGCTCACCGTCGACTGGGACGCGCTCTCGGAGAACGACACCTTCACCAAGGTGGCCTCCCCGAAGGACCTCCCGAGCGGGATTCCCACGTCGAGGCCCTCCGGTCTGCCGACCGGTATGCCCGACCTCCCCACCAACTGAGGCGGACACCTCCGAGCAGCACCACGCGGCCCCGCGGCCCGCGTCCGCGAGCCCCCGGCAATGGCCGGGGGCTCGCCGCGTGCGGGCAACGGGAGCCCCGGGCTCATTCCGCCAGTCGGCTCAGCTCCTCCATCGCGTTCCGCTCGATCCGGGCGAGGTCGCGGAGGGCCGTACCGGCCTGCTCGAGGTGGGTGACCGCACCGGACTCGCCCGCCTTCGCGATCAGTTCGGCCACCTCCGTCCACAGCGCGGCGGCCTCGGCGTACAGGGTGTGGCCGGTGTGCAGGTGGCGGCCGCCGACCAGCTCTGCGCACTCCCCGAGGAAGTCGCGGTAGAGGTTGCGGAACAGGGCTCCGCCGGTGCCCGCCTCCTCCATGAGCCGGGCGGCCCGCGTCAGATCCCGGTGCGGATCGTCGGTGCGGTCCAGCCACTTCGGCACCTGCTCGGCCGCCTTCGCGATGCCCCGGTGGCCCAGGTTCGCGATCGGCGGGTCGAGGAACGCCGTGGCGCACGCCGTGATCGCGGGAACGATCCGCTCCCGCGGTGCGGGGAGGTCCTTCGGCACGGTGAGGGTGAAGGAACGGTGCCTGGCGGTCATCGGGCCGCGTTCGGCCCTGGCCCTGGCCAGGCTCGCCAGACCGGTGGACACCGCTCCGCCCTGGTGTTCGGTGTCCACCAGGTAGGCGTTCTCCTCGTCATAGCCGTACATGGCCACGACATGGGCACCGAAGTGCACCTTGGTGGTGAAGTAGTCCAGGTGGTAGCTGTCGAGCTGCAACCCGACCGGCCGCCCGGCGTCGAGGGGAGCTACCACCTGCTCCCAGCCCTTGCGCGCGGACGTGGTCTCGTGGACCAGCAGTTCCAGCCCGAGTCCGGCGGCCAGGTTCCTGGTCAGTTCGAAGGGCTTCACGCGGCCGCCGAGGAACGGGAAGCCCATGGCCTTGCTGTCCCAGTAGAGGAACGACAGTCCTGAGCCGAGGCCGAACAGCATCGGCTCGGACCAGGTGACGCCCTCGTGCCGCAGCAGCACCCCCAGCGCCGTCGTCTCGCAGTGCCGCATACCGCGGGTGTCGATGTCCCGCACCATGGTCATGCCGCGTCCTCCTCGACGGGGATGATCAGCCGGGTCAGCAGCTCCTCCTGGGGAGCCTCTCCCGGCCCCACGAGATACGCCTCGCGCACCGGCGCCTTGGGACGCAAGGCCCGCTCGTGGATGGCGGCGAACAGCGCGTTGTAGGCGAGGGGCAGTTGGGCGTAGGGGCCCGTGTGCAGCGTCTCGGCCACCGGTCCGCCGGGCAGCACCACACGGACCAGGCCGGGCAGCTCCGTTCCTGCCGGTACCCGGGCTCCTACGGCGATCTCCGCGCGGTCCTCCAGCTCCACGGGGTACAGCCCCCACAGCGGTGGCTCCCAGCCGACGCCCGCGCCGTTCAGCGCCGCCAGCAGCAGATTCACCCGCTCCCCTGCCTTCTCCCCGATCTCGGCGGGGGCACAGACCGTCCGGGTCACGGCCAGTTCCAGCGGGGGTACACCGCCCATGGTCACCTCGTAGCCGGGCAGACCGCCCTCGGCCAGCCGCTCCAGCATGTCCATCCGGGTCCGGTCCCGGCGGATCCGCTCGGCCAGCCGCTCCCGCTCGGCGCGCAGGATGCGCGCCCTGGCCGGGGGCGGGGCGGTCAGGATCTCGGCGATCACGGTCAGCGGGAGGTCCATCTCGCGCAGCAGGCCGATGGTCAGGGCATCGCGTGCCTGGTCGGGGGCGTAGTAGCGGTAGCCCGTGCCGACGTCGACATGGACGGCGGCCAGCAGCCCCAGTTCGTCGTAGTGCCGCAGCTGTTTGACGCTCAGCCGGCACAGCCGGGCGAATCGCCCGATGGTGAGGAGGTCGTTGCGCACAGCACCAGGGTGGACCCTCCCACGAGGGGAGAGTCCACCCCTCGGGCGGACGGATCCGCTACCGCACGAACACCCCGGCCTGGCTCGCCAGATCGAGGAAGTACTGCGGGGCGACACCGAGCACCAGCGTGACCGCCACGCCGATCGCGATCGCCGACGAGGTCAGCGCGCTCGGCACGGCGACCGACGGGCCGTCCGTACGCGGTTCGCTGAAGAACATCAGCACGATCACCCGGATGTAGAAGAACGCGGCGATCGCCGACGAGATCACACCGACGACCACCAGCGCGCCCGCGCCGCCGTCGGCTGCCGCCTTGAAGACCGCGAACTTCCCGGCGAAGCCGCTGGTCAGCGGGATACCGGCGAAGGCCAGCAGATAGACCGCGAAGACGGCGGCCACCAGCGGTGAACGGCGGCCGAGCCCGGCCCACTTGGACAGGTGGGTGGCCTCCCCACCCGCGTCCCGCACCAGGGTGACCACCGCGAAGGCGCCCAGGGTCACGAAGGAGTACGCGGCGAGGTAGAAGAGGACCGAGGAGATGCCCTCGGGCGTGGTGGCGATGACACCGGCGAGGATGAAGCCCGCGTGTGCGATGGAGGAGTACGCCAGCAGCCGCTTCACATCGGTCTGGGTGACCGCGACGATGGCGCCGCCCAGCATGGTGACGATCGCGACGCCCCACATCACCGGGCGCCAGTCCCAGCGCAGGCCGGGCAGGACGACATAGAGCAGCCGCAGCAGGGCGCCGAACGCGGCGACCTTGGTGGCCGCCGCCATGAAGCCGGTGACCGGGGTCGGGGCGCCCTGGTAGACATCCGGGGTCCACATGTGGAACGGCACGGCGCCGATCTTGAACAGCAGCCCCATCAGCACCATCGCACCGCCGATGAGCAGCAGTGCGTCATTGCCCATGGTCCCGGCGAGCGCCGGGGTGACGTTCCGGACCTGGCCGTCGACCACATCCGCGATCCCGGCATAGCCGACGGTGCCCGCGTAGCCGTAGAGCAGGGCGATGCCGAACAGCAGGAACGCCGAGGAGAAGGCGCCGAGCAGGAAGTACTTGACGGCGGACTCCTGGGAGAGCATGCGGTGGCGCCGGGCGAGCGCGCACAGCACATACAGCGGCAGCGAGAAGACCTCCAGCGCCACGAACAGCGTCAGCAGGTCGTTGGCGGACGGGAAGACCAGCATGCCGCCGACCGCGAACAGCACCAGCGGAAAGACCTCGGTGGTGGTGAACCCGGCCTTCACGGCGGCCTTTTCGGCCTCACCGCCGGGGACGGCCGCCGCCTGCGCGGCGAAGGAGTCGACCCGGTTGCCGTGCACCACCGGATCGAGCCGTCGCTCGGCGAAGGTGAACACCGCGACCAGCGCCACCAGCAGGATGGTGCCCTGGAGGAAGAGCGACGGGCCGTCGATCGCGATGGCACCCATGGCCGCGACATGGGCCTTGCCGGTGCCGTAGTCCCCGGCGGCCAGCCCGACCACCGCGGCGAACGCGGCGGCCAGGGCGACGACGGAGAGGAACAGCTGCGCGGCGTAGCGCCGGCGGCGCGGCAGGAAGGCCTCGATCAGGACGCCGACGATCGCCGCGCCGAGCACGATCAGCGTCGGTGACAGCTGGCCGTACTCGATATGCGGCGCGGGGATCTTGTCGGGCGCCGCCGCCGCTGTTGTCCACAGGCTGTGGACAGGGGCCGCGTGAGTCACTTGGCACCTCCGGAAGCACCGTCGTGCATCGGGCTGTAGCTGAACCAGCCCGCGTCAACGGGGTGGTCGGGCTTGGGGTTCTTCTCGTCCACCACCGAGAGCGTGTGGTCGACCGCCGGATTGACGATGTCGGCCAGCGGCTTCGGATAGACACCGAGGAAGATCAGCAGCGCGATGAGCGGGGCGACGACGATCAGCTCGCGCGCCTTCAGATCCGGCATGCTCCGCACCTCGGCCTTCACCGGGCCGGTCATGGTGCGCTGGTACAGCACCAGGACGTAGAGCGCCGCGAGCACTATTCCGACGGTCGCGATGACACCGAGCGCCGGATAGCGGCTGAACGTGCCGACCAGGACCAGGAATTCGCTGATGAACGGGGCGAGACCGGGCAGCGACAGAGTGGCCAGACCACCGATCAGGAAGGTGCCCGCGAGAATCGGGGCGACCTTCTGCACCCCGCCGTAGTCGGCGATGAGCCGCGAACCGCGGCGGGTGATCAGGAACCCGGCCACCAGCATCAGCGCGGCGGTCGAGATCCCGTGGTTGACCATGTAGAGGGTGGCTCCGCTCTGGCCCTGGGTGGTCATGGCGAAGATGCCGAGGATGATGAAGCCGAAGTGGGAGATCGAGGCATAGGCGATCAGCCGCTTGATGTCCCGCTGGCCGACCGCGAGCAGCGCGCCGTAGATGATGCTGATCAGCGCGAGCACCAGGATCACCGGGGTGGCCCACTTGCTGGCCTCGGGGAAGAGCTGGAGGCAGAAGCGGAGCATCGCGAAGGTGCCGACCTTGTCGACGACCGCGGTGATCAGCACGGCGACCGGGGAGGTGGACTCCCCCATCGCGTTCGGCAGCCAGGTGTGCAGTGGCCACAGCGGCGCCTTCACCGCGAAGGCGAAGAAGAAGCCGAGGAACAGCAGCCGTTCGGTGCTGGTCGCGAAGGAGAGGTCACCTGCGGCCCGCGCGTGGACGATCTGCTGGAGCGAGAAGGTGCCGGTGCCGAGGTCATCGGCGGTGACCGCGTACAGACCGACCACCGCGGCGAGCATGATCAGGCCACCGGCCAGGTTGTAGAGCAGGAACTTGACCGCGGCGTACGAGCGCTGGGTGGCCGTCTCCTCCTCGGACCGCTCTCCGGCCCGGTCCCCGAAGCCGCCGATGAGGAAGTACATCGGGATGAGCATGGCCTCGAAGAAGATGTAGAAGAGGAAGACATCGGTGGCCTCGAAGGAGATCACCACCATCGCCTCGACCATCAGGACCAGCGCGAAGAAGCCCTGGGTGGGCCGCCAGCGGCGGTTGGGCCGCTCCTCTTCCAGCGGGTCGGCGTCATGCCAGCCCGCCAGGATGATGAAGGGGATCAGCACCGTGGTGAGGGCGATCAGCGCCACCGCGATCCCGTCGACGCCCAGTTCGTAGCGGACCCCGAAGTCCTTGATCCAGGCGTGGGATTCGGTGAGCTGGAAGCGGCTGCCGCCGGGGTCGAAGCGGACCAGCACCACCGCCGCGAGGGCGAGTGTGGCGAGTGAGAAGGCCAGCGCCACCCACTTGGCGGCGGCGCGCTTGGCGGCGGGCACGGCGGCGGTGGCGACCGCGCCGAGCGCGGGCACCGCGGCCGTGACCGTCAGCAGGGGAAAGGACATGACTCAGACCGCCCTCATCAGCAGGGTCGCGGCGATGAGCACCGCCGTACCGCCGAACATCGAGACCGCGTACGTACGGGCGTAGCCGTTCTGGAGCTTGCGCAGCCGGCCGGAGAGCCCCCCGACGGAGGCCGCGGTGCCGTTGACCACTCCGTCGACCAGCTTGTGGTCCACGTAGACCAGACCGCGGGTGAGGTACTGGCCGGGCTGGACGAGGACGACGTGGTTGAAGTCGTCCTGGAGCAGATCGCGGCGGGCGGCCCGGGTGAGCAGGCTGCCGCGCGGGGCGGTGCGGGGCACCGGCTGCCGCCCGTACTGGGCCCAGGCGAGCGCGACACCGATCACCAGCACGACCATGGTGCCGCCGGTGACGGCGGCGGCACTGAGGGGTGAGTTGCCGTGGCTGTGGCCGGTGACCGGCTCCAGCCACTTCACGAACGCGTCGTTCAGGCTGAACAGCCCGCCCGCGAGCACCGATCCGAAGGCCAGGACGATCATGGGGAAGGTCATCGACCCCGGCGACTCGTGCGGATGCGGTTCGTTGCCGTTCTCGTCCGGGACCCAGCGCTTCTCGCCGAAGAAGGTCATCAGCATCACGCGGGTCATGTAGTACGCGGTGATGGCCGCGCCCAGCAGGGCCGCCCCGCCGAGGATCCAGCCCTCGGTGCCGCCCTTGGCGAAGGCGGCCTCGATGATCTTGTCCTTGGACCAGAAGCCGGAGAGCCCGGGGAAGCCGATGATGGCCAGATAGCCGAGGCCGAAGGTGACGAAGGTGATCGGCATGTACCTGCGCAGGCCGCCGTACTTGCGCATGTCGACCTCGTCGTTCATGGAGTGCATGACCGATCCGGCGCCGAGGAAGAGCCCGGCCTTGAAGAAGCCGTGGGTCACCAGGTGCATGATGGCGAAGACATAGCCGATCGGACCGAGCCCGGCCGCCAGGATCATGTAGCCGATCTGCGACATGGTGGATCCGGCGAGGGCCTTCTTGATGTCGTCCTTCGCGCAACCGACGATCGCACCGAAGAGGAGCGTGACCGCGCCGACCGTGACCACCGCGGTCTGGGCGTCCGGCGCCGCGTTGAAGATCGCGCCGGAGCGGGTGATCAGGTAAACGCCCGCGGTCACCATGGTGGCCGCGTGGATCAGGGCCGAGACCGGGGTCGGGCCCTCCATCGCGTCCCCGAGCCAGGACTGGAGCGGCACCTGCGCCGACTTGCCGCAGGCGGCGAGCAGCAGCATCAGCCCGATGGCGGTGAGCTTGCCCTCGCCCGCGCGGTCCGCCTCGGCCAGCACCGGTGCGAAGGCGAACGACCCGAAGGTCGTGAACATCAGCATGATCGCGATGGACAAGCCGACATCGCCCACGCGGTTGACGATGAACGCCTTCTTCGCCGCCGTGGCCGCGCTGGGCTTGTGCTGCCAGAAGCCGATCAGCAGGTACGAGGCGAGGCCCACGCCCTCCCAGCCGACGTACAGCAGCAGGTAGTTGTCGGCGAGGACCAGCAGCAGCATCGCCGCGAGGAAGAGATTGAGATAGCCGAAGAAGCGGCGGCGGCGCTCGTCGTGCGCCATATAGCCGATCGAGTAGATGTGGATCAGTGTGCCTACACCGGTGATCAGCAGGACGAAGGTCATCGACAGCTGGTCGAGCTGGAAGGCGACGTCCGCGCGGAAGCCGCCCACCGGGATCCAGGTGAACACCGTGCTGTGCAGGGCGCGGTCGTGCTCGCCGCGGCCGAGCATGTCGGCGAAGAGCACCGCGCCGATCGCGAAGGAGGCCGCCGCGAGCACCGTGCCGATGTAGTGGCCCTTGCCGTCCAGCCGCCGCCCTCCGCACAGCAACAGGGCCGCTCCGAACAGCGGCACCGCGACAAGCAATCCGATGAGGTTCTCCACTTGAACGCGACCCCTTCTAGAGCTTCATCAGGCTGGCGTCGTCGACCGAGGCCGAATGGCGGGAGCGGAAGACGGTCACGATGATCGCGAGGCCGACCACGACCTCCGCCGCGGCGACGACCATCGTGAAGAAGGCGATGATCTGGCCGTCGAGATTGCCGTGCAGCCGGGAGAAAGCGACAAACGCGAGGTTGCATGCGTTCAGCATCAACTCGACGCACATGAAGAGGATGATCGCGTTCCGCCTGATCAGCACCCCGGCCGCACCGATGGTGAACAACAGGGCGGCCAGGTACAGGTAGTAGACCGGACTCACTTGGCGACTCCCTTGTGGTGCTCGGGGTCCTCGGACCGCTCGTCGACGCCCTTGCCGTCCGCGTTCGCGCCGTTCCGCTTCGCGTCGTTCCCGTTCGCGCCGCTTCCGCCTCCGCCGTTGACCGCGTCGTTCGCCGGTGTGCCGTTCGCCGGTGTGCCGTTCGCGCCCTTGCCGTTCGCGCCCTTGGGCTTGCGGCCCAGCCAGCGCTCGGAGCGCTGCTCCAGGGCCGCCAGCTCTGCCAGCGCCTCACCGGAGACGTCGCGGATCTGACCGCGGCCGCGCAGGGTGGCGTTGACCGTGAGCTCGGAGGTGGTGCCGTCGGGCAGCAGCCCAGGGATGTCCACCGCGTTGTGCCGGGCGTAGACACCGGGAGCGGGCAGCGGCGGGACGTTCCGCCCGGTGCGCACCCGCGCCTCGGACTGCTCGCGCTGGCTGCGCGCCCGCTCGATGCGCTCGCGGTGGGTCAGCACCATCGCGCCGACCGCCGCGGTGATCAGCAGCGCACCGGTGATTTCGAAGGCGAAGACGTACTTGGTGAAGACCAGCGCCGCCAACCCCTCGACATTGCCGCCGGAGTTGGCCTGTCCCAGGCCGTTCCACGTGGTGAGCGAGGCATTGCCGATTCCGGCGCACAGCAGGATGCCGAAGCCCAGCCCGCACAGGGCGGCGAGCCAGCGCTGCCCCTTCAGGGTCTCCTTCAGCGAATCCGCGGCGGTGACACCGACCAGCATCACCACGAAGAGGAAGAGCATCATGATCGCGCCGGTGTAGACCACGATCTGGACGACGCCCAGGAAGTACGCGCCGTTGGCGAGGTAGAAGACCGCCAGGACGATCATGGTCCCGGCCAGGCACAGCGCGCTGTGCACGGCCTTGCGCATCAGGATCGTGCCCAGCGCGCCGATCACGGCGACGGTGCCGAGCACCCAGAACTGGACGGCCTCACCGGTGGAGGTGGTGGTGGCCGCCGCGGCCAGCGCGCCGCTCATGCCTGGCCCCCCTTCTCCGCGCGCTCACCGCTGCTCTCCGCGACCTCGGCCTCGGCCTCGGCCTCCGGGGGTGTCTCGCCCTTGCTGACCGCGACCTGACGCCGGGTGCCGGGCGCGGCCTCGGTGACCAGCCCCCGGTAGTAGTCCTGTTCGTCCATCCCGGGGTAGATCGCGTGCGGGCTGTCGACCATGCCCTCCTCGAGCCCGGCGAGCAGCTCCTCCTTGGTGTAGATGAGCGACTCGCGGGTGCGGTCGGCGAGTTCGTAGTCATTGGTCATGGTCAGCGCCCGGGTGGGGCACGCCTCGACGCACAGACCGCACAGGATGCAGCGCAGATAGTTGATCTGGTAGACGCGGCCGTAGCGCTCCCCCGGGGAGTAGCGCTCCTCGTCGGTGTTGTCCGCGCCCTCGACATAGATCGCGTCCGCCGGGCAGGCCCAGGCGCACAGCTCGCAGCCGATGCACTTCTCCAGCCCGTCCGGATGGCGGTTGAGCTGGTGGCGTCCGTGGAAGCGAGGCGCGGTGGGCTTCTTCACCTCGGGGTACTGCTCGGTGAGCCGCTTCTTGAACATGGCCTTGAAGGTCACGCCGAAGCCGGCCACCGGATTCTGGAAGTCAGACACCGTCGGCCTCCTTTCCGTCACTGACAGTGTCGGGGCCGCCACTGACAATCAACTCGCGCTGCTGGCGGGACCGTCGGCGGGGTACGGGTGGCAGGGACTGTCCGGGCAGCGGTGGCACCGGGAAGCCGCCCGCCATCGGGTCGAAGGCGGGCTCGGGGGCCTCCTCGGCCGCGGCCGCCGCCCTGGCCGCCCCGCGGTCGCGGAAGACGTCCACGACGAAGGACAACAGCAGCAGCGTGATCACCGCGCCGCCGACGTAGAGCACGATGTCCTGGTAGTCGTAGTTCTCGTTGCGCAGCGCCCGCACGGTGGCGACCAGCATCAGCCAGACCATCGAGATCGGGATGAGCACCTTCCAGCCCAGCTTCATGAACTGGTCGTAGCGCACGCGCGGCAGCGTGCCGCGCACCCAGATGAAGACGAACAGCGAGGTCACGACCTTGCCGAGGAACCACAGCAGGGGCCACCAGCCGTGGTTGGCGCCCGCCCAGAAGGTGCTGATCGGCCAGGGCGCCCGCCAGCCGCCGAGGAAGAGGGTGACCGCGACCATCGAGACGGTGACCATGTTGATGTACTCGGCGAGCATGAACAGCGCGAACTTGATCGAGGAGTACTCAGTGTTGAAGCCGCCGACGAGGTCGCCCTCGGACTCCGGCATGTCGAACGGCGCCCGGTTGGTCTCACCGATCATCGAGACGATGTAGATGAGGAACGAGACCGGGAGCAGCACCGCGTACCAGCGGTCCTGCTGCGAGGCGACGATCTGCGAGGTCGACATCGATCCGGAGTAGAGGAACACCGCCGCGAACGACAGCCCCATCGCGATCTCGTAGCTGATCATCTGGGCACACGAGCGCAATCCGCCGAGCAGCGGATAGGTCGAACCGGAGGACCAGCCCGCCAGCACGATGCCGTAGATGCCGACCGACGCGGTGGCCAGGATGTAGAGGACGGCGATCGGCAGATCGGTCAGCTGCATCGTGGTGCGGTGGCCGAAGACCGAGATCTCGTTCCCGGCCGGGCCGAACGGGATCACCGCGACCGCCATGAAGGCGGGGATGGCCGCGACGATCGGCGCCAGGACATAGACCATCTTGTCCGCGCCCTTGACGGTCACGTCCTCCTTGAGCATGAGCTTCACGCCGTCCGCGAGGGACTGCAACATGCCCCAGGGGCCGTGCCGGTTGGGCCCGATGCGCAGCTGCATCCAGCCGACGACCTTGCGCTCCATGACGATGGAGATCAGCACGGTCAGCATCAGGAAGGCGAAGCAGAAGACAACCTTGATCAGGATCAGCCACCACGGGTCGCGGCCGAACATCGACAGGTCCTCAGCGGCGAAGCTCATGCGGTCACCTCCGGCTCGGTCGCGGGCGCGGCGATCTGGACCACATCACCGGGACGCGCCCCCAGATCGCGGTGGATTCCGCCGCCGGTGGAGGCCATCGGCAGCCAGACGACCCGTTCGGGCATATCGGTGACGGTCAGCGTCAGTTGGACGGATCCGGCCGGGCCGGTGATCCGCAGGACCTGGCCGTCCGTCACCCCCGCCTCCTCGGCCGTCGCCGCCGAGAGCCGGGCCACGGCGGCATGACGGGTGCCCGCCAGCGCCGGGTCGCCCTCCTGGAGCCGCCCGTGGTCCAGCAGCAGCCGGTGACCGGCGAGGACGGCCTCGCCCTCGGCGGGCCGCGGCAGCGGGCCCCCGGTCTCCAGCGGAACGGCGGCGTGCGGCCCCTGCCAGGTGCCCAGCCGGGACAGCTCGGCGCGGGCCGCGTCCACATCCGGCAGCCCCAGCGGGGTGTCGAGCGCATCGGCCAGCATGTGCAGCACCCGGGTGTCCGGGAGGGAGGGGCGGCGGGTCATCTGGTCGGGTTTGAGCGCCGCCTCGAACGGCCTGGCCCGCCCCTCCCAGGTGAGGAAGGTGCCCTGCTTCTCCGGTGCCGCCGCGACCGGCAGCACCACATCCGCCCGCTCGGTGACCTCCGAAGGCCGCTGCTCCAGGCTGACGGTGAAGCCGACCGCGTCCAGGGCCGCCAACGCACCGGTTGGATCGGGCAGATCGGCCACCTCGACCCCGGCGACCAGCAGCGCGCCGAGCCCTCCGGCCGCCGCGGCCTCGATGATCTGGCCGGTGTCCCGGCCCTCCTGGTGCGGCAGATCGGCCATGCCCCACACCGCCGCGGTCTCCTCGCGGGCGCGCGGGTCGGTGGCCGGACGGCCGCCGGGCAGCAGCCCGGGAAGCGCCCCGGCCTCGATGGCGCCCCGCTCCCCCGCCCGCCGCGGGATCCACGCGAGCGTGGCCCCGGTGGCGGCGGCGGCCCGTACCGCGGCGGTCAGCGCGCCCGCCACGGACGCCAGCCGCTCGCCCACCAGGATCACCGCGCCCTCGGCGCGCAGCGCGTCGGCCGCGCTCTCCCCGGTCTCGTCCAGCCCGGTACGTCCCGCGATGGCGTCCAGCCACTCGGTCTCGGTGCCGGGAGCGGCGGGCAGCAGGGTGCCGCCCGCCTTCTCCAGGCCCCGGGTGACGTAGGTGGCGAGCGAGAAGGTGCGCTGGCCGTGCTTGCGGTGGGCCTTGCGCAGCCGCAGGAAGACCCCGGGCGCCTCCTCCTCCGCCTCGAAACCGGCCAGCAGCACCGCCGGGGCCTTCTCCAGCGTGGTGTAGGTGAGCCCGGTGCCGTCCAGGTCACGGCCGCGGCCCGCGATATGGGCGGCCAGGAAGTCGGCCTCCTCCCGGCTGTGCACCCGGGCGCGGAAGTCGATGTCGTTGGTCTCCAGGGCCAGCCGCGCGAACTTCGCGTAGGCGTAGGCGTCCTCGACCGTCAGCCGGCCGCCGGTCAGCACCCCGGTCCGGCCGCGCGCCGCGGCCAGCCCGGCCGCCGCCGCCTCCAGCGCCTCCGGCCAGCTCGCCGCCTCCAGCTCCCCGGACTCCTTGTTGCGCACCAGCGGGGTGGTGAGCCGGTCCGACGCTTGCGCGTAGCGGAAGCCGAAGCGGCCCTTGTCGCAGATCCACTCCTCGTTGACCTCGGGGTCGTCCGCCGCGAGGCGCCGCATGACCTTGCCGCGCCGGTGGTCGGTGCGGGTCGCGCAGCCGCCCGCGCAGTGCTCGCACACGCTCGGCGAGGAGACCAGGTCGAAGGGGCGGGAGCGGAAGCGGTACGCCGCCGAAGTGAGCGCTCCCACCGGGCAGATCTGGATGGTGTTGCCGGAGAAGTACGACTCGAAGGGGTCGCCCTCACCGGTGCCCACCTGCTGGAGCGCGCCCCGCTCCAGCAACTCGATCATCGGGTCGCCCGCGATCTGGTTGGAGAAGCGGGTGCAGCGCGCGCACAGCACACAGCGCTCGCGGTCCAGCAGCACCTGGGTGGAGATCGGCACGGGCTTGGCGAACGTCCGCTTCCTGCCCTCGAAGCGGCTGTCGGCCGAGCCGGTGGACATCGCCTGGTTCTGGAGCGGGCACTCACCACCCTTGTCGCAGACCGGGCAGTCCAGCGGGTGGTTGATCAGCAGCAGCTCCATCACCCCGCGCTGCGCCTTCTCGGCGACCGGCGAGGTGAGCTGGGTCTTCACGACCATGCCGTCGGTGCAGGTGATGGTGCACGAGGCCATCGGCTTGCGCTGGCCCTCGACCTCGACGATGCACTGGCGGCAGGCACCGGCCGGGTCCAGCAGCGGATGGTCGCAGAACCGCGGGATCTCGATGCCGAGCAGCTCGGCGGCACGGATGACCAGGGTCCCCTTGGGGACGGAGATCTCGATTCCGTCGATGGTGACGGAGACCAGATCTTCTCGCGGCACCGCCGCCTCCCCGCCTCCCGAGGGTGCGTTGGTGGTCACGGTCATGCGTTCACCCCCAGGTGAGTGGAGCGCGGCCCATCGGCCCAGACGGTGGACCTGGCCGGGTCGAAGGGACAGCCGCCGCCGGTGATGTGCCGCTCGTACTCCTCGCGGAAGTACTTCAGGGAGGAGAAGATCGGGCTGGCCGCGCCGTCGCCCAGCGCGCAGAAGGACTTGCCGTTGATGTTGTCGGCGATGTCCGCCAGCTTGTCGAGGTCGTCCATGCGCCCCTTACCGGCCTCCAGATCGCGCAGCAGCTGAACCAGCCAGTACGTGCCCTCGCGGCAGGGTGTGCACTTGCCGCAGGACTCATGGGCGTAGAACTCGGTCCAGCGGGTGACGGCCCGCACCACACAGGTGGTCTCGTCGAAGCACTGGAGCGCCTTGGTGCCCAGCATCGACCCGGCCGCGCCCACGCCCTCGTAGTCCAGCGGGACATCGAGGTGCTCCTCGGTGAGCAGCGGGGTGGAGGAGCCGCCCGGGGTCCAGAACTTCAGCCGGTGGCCGGGGCGCATCCCGCCGCTCATGTCGAGCAGTTGGCGCAGGGTGATGCCGAGCGGGCCCTCGTACTGGCCGGGGTTGGCCACATGGCCGGACAGCGAGTAGAGCGTGAAGCCCGGGGACTTCTCGCTGCCCATCGAACGGAACCATTCCTTGCCCTTGTTGAGGATCGCGGGAACCGAGGCGATGGATTCGACGTTGTTCACCACAGTGGGGCACGCGTACAGGCCCGCGACCGCCGGGAAGGGAGGCCGCAGCCGGGGCTGACCGCGACGCCCCTCCAGCGAGTCCAGCAGTGCGGTCTCCTCGCCGCAGATGTACGCACCGGCGCCCGCGTGCACCGTGATGTCGAGACCGGGAAGTCCGGCCACCCCCAGCTTCTGGCTGCGTCGTTCGGCCGTGCCGAGGTAGCCCGCCTCGTACGCCTCGCGCACCGCCTCGTGCAGCCGCCGCAGTACGGGGACGACCTCACCGCGCAGATAGATGAAGGCGTGCTCGGAGCGGATGGCGTGGCAGGCGATGACCATGCCCTCGATGAGGGAGTGCGGATTGGCGTAGAGAAGGGGGATGTCCTTGCAGGTGCCGGGCTCCGACTCGTCCGCGTTGACCACGAGGTAGTGCGGTTTGCCGTCGCCCTGCGGAATGAACTGCCACTTCATTCCGGTGGGGAAGCCCGCGCCGCCACGGCCGCGCAGACCCGCGTCCTTCACCAGCGCGATCACATCGTCGGGGTCCATGGTGAGGGCCTTGCGCATGCCGTCGTAGCCCTCGTACCGCAGATAGGTGCGCAGGGTCCATGACTTGGGCTGGTCCCAGAACGCGGAGAGCACCGGTGCCAGCAGCTTCTCGGGGCTGTGCTCGTTGATCTCGGTCGTCACGGTCATCACTCCCCCTCCTCGGTGACCGGACCGGACGGGTGGTGCGGATCGGAGGCGGAGGTCCGCTGCGGTGCGTCGTGCGAGTTGGGATGCGCCGCCGGCGGCTCGTCCGACGGGGCGCCCGAGGACCTCGGGGAGACGACCCGGCCCGGCGCCCCCTCGCCCTTGGCCAGCCGCAGCCCGACCAGCGAGGCGGGCCCGGCGGAGCCACCGGCCTCGACGGCGCCCGGCCGGGGGTCGGGGAATCCGGCGAGGATCCGCGCGGTCTCCTGGTAGGTGCACAGCGGGGCGCCACGGGTGGGCTCGACGGTGCGGCCCGCCCGGAGATCGTCGACCAGCCGCTTGGCGGACTCCACCGTCTGGTTGTCGAAGAACTCCCAGTTGACCATCACCACGGGGGCGAAGTCGCAGGCCGCATTGCACTCGATGTGCTCCAGCGTGACCTTGCCGTCCTCGGTGGTCTCCCCGTTGCCGACCTCCAGATGGCGCTGGAGCTCCTCGAAGATCGCGTCGCCGCCCAGCACCGCGCACAGGGTGTTGGTGCACACCCCGACCTGGTAGTCGCCGGAGGGCTTGCGTCGGTACATGGTGTAGAAGGTGGCGACCGCGGTGACCTCGGCGGTGGTGAGGTCCAGCATCTCGGCGCAGAACCGCACCCCGGTGCGGGTGACATGGCCCTCCTCGGACTGCACCAGGTGCAGCAGCGGCAGCAGCGCGCTGCGGCTGTCCGGGTAGCGAGCGATCACCTCCCGGGCGTCCGCCTCGAGCCGGGCACGCACCTCGGCCGGGTAGTCGGGGGCGGGAAGCTGCGGCATCCCCAGCTGTACATCACTCACTGTGCTCCACCGTTCCCTTCTCCGCCCGCGCGGCGCAGAGGTGCGGCCATCGTCGTCGTCTGCGGCCCGGAAGCCGCGCGTGCGTCGGTCACCTGTCGACGCCTCCCATCACGGGGTCGATGGACGCGACGGCGACGATCACGTCGGCGACCTGGCCGCCTTCGCACATCGCCGCCACGGCTTGCAGATTGGTGAACGACGGATCCCGGAAGTGGACGCGATACGGGCGGGTGCCGCCGTCGCTGACCATGTGCGCGCCCAGTTCGCCCTTGGGCGACTCGACCGCGATGTACGCCTGTCCGGGCGGGACCCGGAACCCCTCGGTCACCAGCTTGAAGTGGTGGATCAGGGCCTCCATCGAGGTGCCCATGATGTTCTTGATGTGGTCGAGGGAGTTGCCGAGGCCGTCCGGGCCGAGGGCCAGCTGCGCGGGCCAGGCGATCTTCTTGTCCGCGACCATCACCGGGCCGGGCTCCAGGCGCTCCAGGCACTGCTCCACGATCCGCAGCGACTGGCGCATCTCCTCCAGCCGGATCAGGAAGCGGCCGTACGCGTCGCAGGTGTCGGCGGTCGGCACCTCGAAGTCGTAGTTCTCGTACCCGCAGTACGGATTCGACTTGCGCAGATCGTGCGGCAGTCCGGTGGCACGCAGTATCGGGCCGGTCACGCCGAGGGCCATACAGCCCGCCAGGTCGAGATAGCCGACGTTCTGGAGCCGTGCCTTGAAGATGGGGTTCCCGGTCGCGAGCTTGTCGTACTCGGGCAGGTTCTTGCGCATCTGGACGAGGAAGGCGCGGATCTGGTCGACCGCTCCCGGCGGCAGATCCTGGGCCAGCCCACCGGGCCGGATGTAGGCGTGGTTCATCCGCAGCCCGGTGATCAGCTCGAAGATGTCGAGGATCATCTCGCGGTCACGGAAGCCGTAGATCATCACGGTGGTCGCGCCCAGCTCCATACCGCCGGTGGCGATGGCCACCAGATGCGAGGAGAGCCGGTTGAGCTCCATCAGCAGCACCCGGATGACCGTCGCCCGGTCCGGGATCTGGTCCTCGATACCGAGCATCTTCTCGACGCCCAGGCAGTACGCCGCCTCGTTGTAGAAGGGCGTCAGATAATCCATGCGGGTCACGAAGGTGGTGCCCTGCGTCCAGTTCCGGAATTCGAGGTTCTTCTCAATTCCGGTATGCAGATAACCGATTCCGCAGCGGGCCTCGGTGACCGTCTCGCCGTCGATCTCCAGGATCAGCCGGAGCACCCCATGGGTGGAAGGGTGCTGCGGACCCATGTTGACGATGATCCGCTCGTCGTCGGCCTTCGCCGCGGCGGCCACGACCTCGTCCCAGTCGCCGCCGGTGACGGTGTAGACGGTGCCCTCGGTCGTCTCGCGCGCGGAGGCGGAGGGGGTTGCGTGGGTGGCAGACATCAGCTGTACGACCTCCGCTGGTCCGGAGCCGGGATCTGGGCGCCCTTGTACTCGACGGGGATGCCGCCGAGGGGGTAGTCCTTGCGCTGCGGGAAGCCCTGCCAGTCGTCGGGCATCATGATCCGCGTCAGCGCGGGGTGTCCGTCGAAGACCAGGCCGAAGAAGTCGTAGGTCTCGCGCTCGTGCCAGTCGTTGGTCGGGTACACATCGACGATCGACGGGATGTGCGGATCGCCGTCGGGAGCGCTCACCTCCAGCCGGATCATCCGGTTGTGGGTGATCGACCGCAGGTGGTACACGGCGTGCAGCTCACGGCCCTTGTCCCCGGGGAAGTGGACCCCGCTGACCCCGGTGCACAGCTCGAAGCGGAGCGCCGGGTCGTCGCGCAGGGTCCGGGCGACCCGCGGCAGATGCTCACGCGCGATGTGGAAGGTCAGCTCGTCGCGGTCCACGACGGTCTTCTCGATCGCGTTCTCCGGGAGCAGCGACTGCTCCTCGAGGGCGCCCTCGAGCTCGTCGGCGACCTCGTCGAACCAGCCCCCGTACGGGCGGGTGGCCTGACCGGGCAGCCGCACCGGGCGCACCAGGCCGCCGTAGCCGGTGGTGTCGCCGCCATTGTTGGCACCGAACATGCCGCGCTGGACGCGGATGGCCTCGCCGTGGTCACCACGCCTGCCGGGGAGGTTCTCGGCGTTGAGGTCCTGATCGGGATTGACCCCGTTGACCTCGTGTGCGTCGTCGCTCACAGCAGCCCTCCGTTCGCTTCTCCGCCCACGAGGCGCAGAGGTGCGGGCTTCGTCGTCGACCGCGGCCAAGCGGCCTCGCGTGCGTCGCTCACCTCAGCAGCCCTCCGTTCGCTTCTCCGCCCACGAGGCGCAGAGGTGCGGGCTTCGTCGTCGACCGCGGCCAAGCGGCCTCGCGTGCGTCGCCCGCCACCGCCCTCAAGCGGCTGCGCTGCGCGCAGGCATTCACGCGTGCGTCGCTCACCTCAGCAGCCCCTTCATCTCGATCGTCGGGAGTGCCTTCAGCGCCGCTTCCTCCGCCTCCTGGGCCGCGCGCTCGCGGTTCACGCCGAGCTTCTCCTCGCGGATCTTCTGGTGCAGTTTGAGGATCGCGTCCAGGAGCATCTCGGGGCGCGGCGGACAGCCGGGCAGATAGATGTCGACCGGAACGATGTGATCGACGCCCTGCACGATCGCGTAGTTGTTGAACATGCCTCCCGACGAGGCACAGACGCCCATGGAGATGACCCACTTGGGGTTCGGCATCTGGTCGTAGACCTGGCGCAGCACCGGGGCCATCTTCTGGCTGACCCGACCGGCGACGATCATGAGGTCGGCCTGCCGGGGCGAGCCCCGGAAGACCTCCATGCCGAAGCGGGCGAGGTCATAGCGGCCGGCGCCGGTGGTCATCATCTCGATGGCACAGCAGGCCAGGCCGAAGGTGGCCGGGAACACGGAGGACTTGCGGGCCAGTCCGGCGGCCTGCTCGACGGTGGTGAGCAGGAAGCCGCTGGGGAGCTTCTCTTCGATACCCATGCGCTGTTTCCCCTATCTCCTCTTGAGCCCCTTAGTCCCACTCCAGTCCGCCGCGGCGCCATACGTAGGCGTAGGCGACGAAGACGGTGAGCACGAAGAGGAGCATCTCCACGAGCCCGAACAGCCCCAGGGCGTCGAAGGTGACGGCCCAGGGGTAGAGGAAGACGATCTCGATGTCGAAGACGATGAAGAGCATCGCCGTCAGGTAGTACTTGATGGGGAAGCGCCCACCGCCGGCCGGATGCGGAGTCGGCTCGATGCCGCATTCATAGGCTTCGAGCTTGGCCCGGTTGTAGCGCTTGGGGCCGATGATCGCGGCCATGAACACCGAGAAGATCGCAAAACCTGCCCCGAGGGCTCCCAGTACGAGGATGGGCGCGTATGCGTTCACCGTCCTCGCTCCCTTCAGTCGACGATGACTGTCTGGCGGACCGCACGGACGTGTGCTGTCACCTCACGAAGATCGTGCTCATGTGAGGCAGTTCACAAGCCCGTTTCGCCTGCATCCTATGCCCGTCGGTCTGTGATCTGCGACACGGGGTACGACAACGTCTTTGTGATCTCCACCACCTGACGAAGGATCATGAAGTCAGATGAGCGGTGATCTTGTACGCGAAGCTTCCGAACGGTCACGAGAAGTGACATTCGGAGGCGTCATCACTGGTGGGGACGTTGCTCCCTTACCAAGACATGGTACATACATGCAAATTTGCGATGGACATCGTCAGCTGATACTTATCCGCCACCCTCCTGGGTGACCCGGTCTCCGGACCGCCGTGCGCACCACCCTCAGGTCTCACCCGGGCTTCACTCACCCCCCTCCCCCACCCTCGTGATCACCGGTTCGCGATTCGATTCACGAGCGGTGCGCGGTCGCTTCACATATGAGCCTCGATCGCTTCACATGTGAGCCCGGTTGTTTCACCGAGCGGGCCCCGGGGAGTGAGGTATCCCACGCCGCAATGGGTTGTGGAGCGCCAATTCACGGGAACCTTTGATATGCGGACCGCATCGGTGGTAGGCCGTCCGCGACTTCCGCACGGCCGCCAAATGCCATGCGTAGAGACATGATCGAGACATTCGGACATCGCGGCGAGCCCTGCGATGGGGATCGAATGGGTCAAATTTCAGGCATGCACACGCCAAATGTGGCGCACGTCACGTTTGTTGATCTGGGCCTTTCGGCCCTGATAGCCAGTGACCTATGTCCCCAGTCGCACACATACCCAGCCACCGGAAGCCCCGCCGTGCCGCGTCCAAGGGCACACTCCGCGCAGGGGTGACCGGTGGCTTCCTCACCATCGCGGTAGCCGGTGCCGCCGTGCCCGCTTCCGCCAGCGAGTCGTCGGCCGCCGAGTCGACGATCGAGATGCCCACCGTCAGCGCCACGCTGGCGAACACGGCAGCCCAGACCGCCGACGCCACGCAGCAGGCCGCGTCCGAGTACCAGCTCCAGGCGCAGCAGGACCAGGCCGCCGCCCACGCGAAGGCCGCGGCCAAGAAGGCCAAGGCGGAGGCCGACCGCAAGGCGAAGGAAGCCAAGGAGGCGGCGCGCAAGGCCGCCGCCAAGCGTGCGGCCGAGGCCAAGGCCAAGGCTGAGCGGGCGTCCCGCTCCGCGGAGCGCAGCACCCTCTCGACCACGAGCGCCACCAACGCCACCGGCAACGCCGCCACCATCATCAGCTTCCTGAAGGCGCAGCTGGGCAAGGCGTATGTGCTCGGCACCAGCGGCCCGTCGTCCTACGACTGCTCCGGTCTGACCCAGGCCGCGTTCAAGCAGGTCGGCATCGACCTGCCGCGGGTCTCCCAGGACCAGTCCACCGTCGGCACCCAGGTCTCGCTGGACAACCTCCAGCCGGGCGACATCCTCTACTGGGGCAGCTCCGGCAGCGCCTACCACGTCGGTGTCTACATCGGCGGCGGCAAGTTCATCGGCGCCCAGAACCCGAGCACCGGCATCGTCGAGCGTTCGCTGGACTACGACCCGCCCACCGGTGCCGTGCGCGTTCTCTGATCCCACCCGCACACGTACCGCGCCGACACGGCAACGGGGCCGCCGTTCCCTTCCGGGGGCGGCGGCCTCACGCCGTTCACGTCGTGGCGTACACCTTCTCCACGAACTCGCCGATCTGCTGGTCGGAGAGGTGCCGGGCGAGATCCGCCTCGCTGATCATGCCGACCAGCCGCTTGTTCTTGTCGATCACCGGCAGTCTGCGGATCCGGTGTTCCTCCATTTCCCGCAGCACCTCGCTGACATCGGCGTCCGCGCTGATCCAGCGCGGGGTGCCCTTGGCGAGATCCCCGGCCGTCGTCCGGGACGGGTTGCCGCCGCGCGCCACACAGCCGACCACGATGTCCCGGTCGGTGAGAATGCCGCACAGCCGCTCATTGCTGTCGCTGACCGGCAGTGCCCCGACGTTCAGTTCGCGCATCAGCTGGGCGGCGCGGTCCAGCGACTCCGTGGCCGGAATCCACTGCGCGCCCGGGTGCATGATGTCCGCTGCCTTCGTCATGGGTGTACCTCCTGACGGCCCACCGGCGGCGGAACCGGCCCGCGGGCCCCATCGTTCCGGTCACCGCGGCTGACGCTCGCGGCGCCCCCCTACGTTCCATGTCACCATCCCCCGGTGATGACGTCATGTCGGGCCCGCGCGGCGCTCCGGCGGGCCCCGGGGATCCTTCCGGTCCCGGCGGCGGCGGTCGGTGCCCGGTGCCAGACTGAGTACGGGAAGCCCTTCAGGCACACAGCCCTTCCTTCACACACAGTCCTTGAGGCATACCGTCCTTCACGCCCGATCGTTGAAGGAGCATCCATGCTCACCACCGACTATGTCCCCGGCGCACCCAACTGGCTCGATCTCGGCGCTCCCGACACCGACGCGGCCGCGGCCTTCTACCAGGCACTGCTGGGCTGGAGTTTCGAGTCGGCCGGCCCCGAAGCGGGCGGATACGGCTTCTTCAAGCGGGACCGCAAGACCGTCGCGGCTCTCGGCCCGCTCACCGAGCAGGGCGCGCGTGCGGCCTGGACGCCGTACTTCCACACGCCCGACGCCGACGCCACCGCGAAGTCCGTCGAGCAGGCGGGCGGCGGGGTGGCGGTCGCCCCGTTCGATGTCTTCGACGAGGGACGGATGGCCCAGTTCACCGACCCCGGCGGCGCCCGGTTCGCCGTCTGGCAGCCCGGCAGGACGGCGGGCCTGGAGCTGGTCACCGAACCGGGCAGCCTGTGCTGGACCGAGTTGCACTCCCCCGACCCCGCCGCGGCCCTCACCTTCTACCGCGCCGTCTTCGGCTGGGACGCCGAGGAGATGTCGTTCCCGGGCGGGACGTACACCGTGTTCTCCACGGCCGGAGCCGGAAAGGACGGCTCCTTCGGCGGGGTCGCCCAGCTCCAGGAGGGGCACTCGACGCCTCCGCAGTGGCTGCCCTACATCGAGGTGACGGACTGCGACCGCGTGGTCGCCAAGGGTCAGGAGCTGGGCGGTTCGGTGCTGATGCCCGCCATGTCCGCCGAGGGAATCGGCCGGATGGCCTGGCTGACGGACGTGGCCGGGGCACCGTTCGGCGTCATCACCAGCGAGAGCCCGGACAGCGGCGGTTGAGGCTCGGGAGCCGCACCGGGCGGGCTCGCCCGGTGCGGCTCCGGCCGTTCCTGCTCGGGCCGTCCCTGCTCAGGCCGTCTCCGCTCGGGCCGTCTCCGCTCAGGCCGTCCCTGCTCAGGCCGTCTCCGCTCGGGCCCGCGGCGCTCAGGCCCTCGGCGCCACCTTGGTGAGGCCGTTGATGATGCGGTCCATCGCGTCCCCGCCCGTCGGATCGGTCAGGTTCGCCAGCAGCTTCAGGGTGAACCGCATCAGCATCGGATGGGTCAGCCCGCGCTCGGTCGCCAGCCTCATCACCTTCGGGTTGCCGATCAGCTTCACAAAGGCCCGGCCCAGCGTGTAGTAGCCGCCGTAGGTGTCCTTGAGGACCTTCGGATACCGCTGGAGCGCCATCTCCCGCTGCGCGGCGGTGGACCGGGCATGCGCCTGCACGATCACATCGGCGGCCAGCTGCCCGGATTCCATCGCATAGGCGATGCCCTCGCCGTTGAACGGGTTGACCATGCCGCCCGCGTCGCCCACCAGCAGCAGCCCACGGGTGTAGTGCGGCTGGCGGTTGAACGCCATCGGCAGGGCGGCACCGCGGATGGGACCGGTCATGTTCTCCGGGGTGTAGCCCCAGTCCTCCGGCATCGAGGCGCACCACGCCTTGAGGATCTCCCGCCAGTCCAACTCCTTGAAGGACGACGAGGTGTTGAGCACACCGAGGCCGACGTTGCTCGTACCGTCGCCCATGCCGAAGATCCAGCCGTAGCCGGGCAGCAGCCGGTCCTGCGCACCGCGCCGGTCCCACAACTCCAGCCAGGACTCCAGGTAGTCGTCGTCATGGCGGGGCGAGGTGAAGTACGTACGCACCGCCACACCCATCGGACGGTCCTCACGCCGGTGCAGCCCCATCGCCAGCGACAGCCGGGTGGAGTTGCCGTCGGCGGCGACGACCAGGGGGGCGTGGAAGGTGACCGGTGTCTTCTCCTCGCCCAGTCGGGCCTCGACACCGATGATCCGGCCGGTGCGCGGGTCGGTGATCGGCGCGCCCACGTTGCAGCGCTCGTACAGCCGTGCCCCGGCCTTCTGTGCCTGGCGCGCCAGCTGCTCGTCGAAGTCGTCGCGCTTACGGACCAGTCCGTAGTTCGGATACGCGGCCAGATCGGGCCAGTCCAGCTCCAGCCGCGCCCCGCCGCCGAGGATCCGCAGACCCCGGTTGCGCAGCCAGCCCGCCTCCTCGGAGACATCGATGCCCATGGCGACCAGCTGCTTGGTGGCGCGGGGGGTCAGACCGTCGCCACACACCTTCTCGCGCGGAAAGGCCGTCTTCTCCAGCAGCAGTACGTCCAGGCCCGCCTTGGCCAGGTAGTACGCGGTGGTGGAACCGGCCGGTCCGGCGCCGACGACGATCACATCGGCGCTGCGCTCCGAGCTCACGGAGGACGCGCTCTGGGTGGGTGCGGTCTCGCTCACGCGGGGTCTCCCGAAGCCTCGGTTACGGCGTGCCGGTCGCGCCGGGCACTGGACAGCAGCAGTCTATGGGGGTCGTACTCCCCCACTTGCGAAGGGCCGTACTCGATGACCGTGACCCCGCCCGCCGTGCGCCTGCGTGTGCCCACCCCCGATGACGCCGCGGCCTGGCACCGCGTCTTCGACGATCCGGAGGTGATGGAGTTCCACGGCGGGTCCTCCCATGACCTCGCCCACTACGAGCAGTTCACCGCCCGCCAGCGCGATCACGCCGAGCGGTACGGCTTCTGCCTCTACACCCTGCTGAACACCTCGGACGAGGTGATCGGCTTCACCGGCGCCCAGCCGTGGCCCCAGGACTGGGGGCCGGTGGGCGAGGTCGAGATCGGCTGGCGGCTCGGCCGGGCGCACTGGGGCCGGGGGTACGCCACGGTGGCCGCGGAAGCCGCCCTGGAGCGGGTGCGCGCCGCCGGGGTCGGCCATGTGGTCGCGATGGTGCACGCCCGCAACGAACGCTCCATAGCGGTGACCCGGCGGCTGGGCATGCGGCCCGCGGAGCATCTGACGTCCCCGGTCTCCCGGTCCCCTGCCATCTGCCACCGGCTGGACCTGTGAGCCCGCGAACGCGCCGGGCCAGGAGGTGCGGTGCTACGGCCGGTACGCGCGGTGCAGTGCCACCACACCGCCGGTGAGGTTGCGCCAGGCAGGGCGGGACCAGCCCGCCCGGCTCAGCCGCGCGGCGAGACCCGCCTGGTCCGGCCAGGCGCGGATGGACTCGGCGAGGTAGACGTACGCGTCCGGGCTGCTGCTGACCGCGGTGGCGATCGGCGGCAGCGCGCGCATCAGGTATTCGGTGTAGACCGTCCGGAACGGCGCCCAGGTGGGGTGGCTGAACTCGCAGATGACGATCCGGCCGCCGGGCCGGGTCACCCGCAGCATCTCGCGCAGCGCGCCCTCGGTGTCCTGGACGTTGCGCAGCCCGAAGGAGATCGTGACGGCGTCGAAGACCCCGTCCGCGAAGGGCAGCCGGGTCGCGTCGCCCGCGGTCAGCGGCAGCCGGGGGTGGCGCTTCTTGCCCTCCTTCAGCATGCCGAGCGAGAAGTCGCAGGGGACCACATAGGCGCCCGCGTCCCGGAAGGGCAGCGAGGAGGTGCCGGTACCGGCGGCGAGGTCGAGCACCCGCTCTCCGACGCCCGCGTCCACGGCCCGCGCGACCGCCTTGCGCCACTGCCGGGCCTGCCCGAGGGACAGCACGTCGTTGGTGCGGTCGTACTTGGCCGCCACGTCGTCGAACATGGCGGCGACTTCCTGCGGCTGCTTGTCCAGGGATGCTCGGGTCACAGCCCCATTGTTCACCTCCCGCGGCGGCGGCCCGCCGCAGGGGTCGGCGCCCGCCGCGCCCGCGATCAGCGGCGCCGGTGCACCAGCCGCCCGTCCAGAGCCGTGACGAGGCAGTCACCGTTGTCGGCGAAGACCGCGAAGTCGGCGACACCGGTCGGGATCAGGGCGCGCGGCCGCGGACCGGACGCCTCCCGGATGCCCGACCGGGCCACGGCCGTAACGACCGCGGGCCGCGTAAACGGGCCCGTGAGCACGGTCGTGCCCCTCGCGAACAGCCGTTGCAGCCCGCGCCGCGCGCTGGCGCCCCAGCGTGCGTCCGTCAGCTCCAGGGCGGCGAGCGCCTCGCCGGTGAGCGGTTCGCTGCCGAGCTCGGCCGCCTCGCGCGGATCAGGGTGGTAGGTGGCCTCCAGGTACGTGGCACCGTCCGGTTCGTACCGGCCGGGTGTGAGCACCCCGTCCCACTCCCGGATCCGGGCACGCTCGCCGTACTCGGCGAGGAGTTCCTCGTACGGCCCGATGGCCCCGAAGCGGCTGCCTTCGACGACCACCGCGTAGCCGGGCTCCGTCCTCGCCTCGGTTGGGTGGTCCACCACCAGGCGCACCGCGCGCACGCGGTGGATCGTCAGCACGGCGGCACGGTCACTTCGCGTCGATGAGGTTGAGTTCGGGGTGGGCGGTGCCGCCTTCGATGGCCGTGGAGGACAGGTGTGAGACGACATGGTCGTCGACCGGGTCGTTCGCCGGGTCCTCGTGCACCACCAGGTGCTCGTAGGTGGTGGCACGCTGCGCGGGCACCCGCCCCGCCGCGCGGATGAGATGGAGCAACTCCATCCGGTTGGAACGGTGCTTCGCCCCCGCCGAGGAGACCACGTTCTCCTCCAGCATCACCGAACCGAGATCATCCGCACCGTAATGCAGCGACAACTGCCCAGCCTCCTTGCCGACAGTCAGCCAGGAACCCTGAATATGCGCGACATTGTCCAGGAACAGCCGGGCAACCGCGATCATCCGCAGATACTCGAAGACCGTCGCCTGCGTCCGCCCCTTCAGATGATTGTTCTCCGGCTGATACGTGTACGGGATGAACGCACGGAAGCCACCCGTACGATCCTGCACATCCCGGATCATCCGGATGTGCTCGATCCGCTCCGCATTCGTCTCACCCGTGCCCATCAGCATCGTGGAAGTCGACTCCACCCCCAGACCATGGGCAATCTCCATGATCTCCAGCCACCGCTCACCGGACTCCTTCAACGGCGCGATCGCCTTCCGCGGACGCTCCGGCAGCAACTCCGCCCCCGCCCCCGCGAACGAGTCCAGACCCGCCGCATGAATCCGCCGGATCGCCTCCTCCGCCGAGACACCCGAGATCCGCGCCATATGCTCGACCTCGGACGCCCCCAGCGAGTGAATCACCAGCTGCGGGAACTCCTTCTTGATCGCCGCGAAGTGCTCCTCGTAGTACTCCACGCCATAGTCCGGGTGATGACCACCCTGGAACATGATCTGAGTACCACCAAGCTCAACAGTCTCCGCACAACGGCGCAGAATGTCATCCAGATCACGCGTCCAACCCTTGGCCGCATCCTTCGGCGGAGCATAGAAGGCACAGAACTTGCACGCCGTCACACACACATTGGTGTAATTGATGTTCCGCTCGATCAGATACGTCGCGATGTGCTCCGTACCCGCGTAACGGCGCCTGCGCACGGCGTCGGCGGCAGCGCCCAGCGCATGCAGCGGAGCGGACCGGTACAACTCGAGCGCCTCTCCCGGGGTGATACGACCCCCGTCGGCGGCGCGGTCGAGGACTCCCTGCAACTCTGCGTATGCGGTCACCGGGGCGTACCTTTCGGAGGATTTACGGGCGGACCGACTCAGCGTACGCCAGCGGTTGTACGCCGCTGCGGGGGCATGTCCCAGCCCCCTTTGACGACGGACCTAGCGAAGCCTGCGCAGGGTGCCGCTCGGATCGCCCGCCTGATCGTCCTTCGCGCGGTAGCGCAGGGCGTCGCCCTTGACGAGGGTGAACCGCTCGTCCGTGGAGGCGTCGCTGCATCCCTCCTGGGGTGCGTTCCGCTTCAGCGCGGCATCGAGACGGAGTTCGCCGGAGTCGGCGGAGACCAGTTTCCAGGTGCTGTCGCAGCGCAGCACCGACAGCGTCACCCGGCCGCTCGCGACCTGCTCGCCGACGCGCCCCTGCCGGAAGGTGATGGTCATGGTGCCCACGGGGATACCGGAGTTGGAGGTGAGATCGCCCCGCCAGGTGCCGAGGAACTTCTTGGGGACCGCGCCCGGACCGTCCCCGGGCTTCGTCGGGGAGGACGGCGAGCCGGACGATCCGCCGCCGGGCCGGGTGTCGGCTTTGTCGCGCCCGGCACTGGACTTCTTGTCGCTGCCGGGCAGGACGTCGAAGACCACCGCGGCGGTCGTGGCGACGGCCAGGGCGCCCGCGACGGACAGGACGAGGGTGCAGCTGAGCGCCTTGGGGCGCTTCCGGCCGCCGACGGACGCGCTGAGCGCGATACTGCGGCCCGGTTCCGGTGCCGCGGCCGGGGGTGACGGGGACGGCGGTGCCGGGACCGGGGCGGGGTAGGACGGCGGCGGGGTCGGGCGGTCGGCGGGCCCATGGCCGGGGGGCCCGCCCGCGTACGAGGGGTCCGGGGGCCCGAACATGCCCAGGGCCGACGATCCGACGGTGGACGGGGTAGGAGGCCGGGTCGGGGCCGGCCCGTCCGGACCGGTGGCGGACGTCTCCTCGGCGGCCGGTTCCGCGGGTTTCCGCACCGCGGATTCCTGCGCGGCCGACGGTTCCGGGGTCGCGGTCGCCGGGTCCGGGGTCGCGGGCGGCTCCTCCGGGGTCGCGGGCGGTTCCGGATCCTCCGTTTCCGCTTCCAGATCGAGCAGCTCCACCGCCTGTCTGCTCACCCGCTCGACCAACGTCCCCGGCAGCCAGCCGGACCGTACGAGCCCCGAAGCACCGCCCTCCGGCGCCAGCCGGCGGACGATCTGCTCCGTGGTGGGGCGGTCGGCGGGGTTCTTGGCGAGGCACGCGGCCACCAGGTCGCGCAGTTCGCCGGTGAGCTGCGTACTGAGCACGGGCTCGGTGTGGACCACCTTGTACAGCAGCGCCGCGGAGCTGTCGCCCGGAAAGGGGCCCTCTCCGGTCGCCGCGTACGCCAGTACCGAGCCCAGTGAGAAGACATCGGTCGGGCCGCCGACGGTCTCCCCGAGGATCTGCTCGGGCGACATATAGCCGGGCGAGCCGATGGAGGCGCCGGTGGAGGTGAGCGACGTAGTGCCGTCGGTGGCCCGAGCGATCCCGAAGTCGATCAACCGCGGCCCGTCGAGGGCCAGCAGCACATTGGACGGCTTGACGTCGCGATGGACCAGACCGAGGGCGTGCACGGCGCCCAGCGCCTCCGCGAGACCCGCCCCCAGCACCCGTACCGACGCCTCGGGCAGCGGTCCCTCGTCGGATATGGCCCGGCTGAGCGAGGGCCCCGCGACATAGCCCGTGGCCACCCAGGGCACCTGTGCCTCGGGGTCGGCGTCCAGCACCGGCGCGGTCCAGGAGCCACCGACCCGGCGCGCGGCCTCGACCTCGCGCCGGAAACGGGCGCGGAACTCCTCGTCCAGCGCGAAGTGGGCGTGCACCACCTTGACCGCGACCGTGCGCCCTCCGGCGCTGCGCCCCAGGTAGACCCGGCCCATACCGCCCGACCCAAGCCGTCCGAGCAGCCGGTAGGCGCCGATGGTCCGCGGGTCGTCCGCTCCCAGCGGATCCATGGCGGTACCTCCCCCTCGACGGCGCGGTCCAGCTTAGGCGGGAGCCGGGACGGCGGCCCAGCCGCCCGTTCAGACGCCGGAGGCCGAAGTGTGCAGCAGTTCCACCCGCACGTCCGCCGGATAGCCCGAGTCGTGTCCGGTGCGGCGGGCGAACTCGGCGATGCCCTTCAGCTGCTCCTCGCCGAGGCTGAAGTCGAGGGTGGTGAAGTAACGCTCCAGCACCGGCGCCTCCAGGGCCTCCCAACGCGCCGCATGCTCGGCGACCTTGCCGACCTCCTCCATCGAGAGGTTCCGGGACTCGAGGAACGCCTCGTGCACCTTGCGCACGATCACCGGCTCCCGCTCCAGGTAGTCGCGGCGGACCGCCCAGACCGCGAAGACGAAGGGCAGCCCGGTCCACTCCTTCCACATCTGGCCGAGGTCATGGACCTGAAGGCCCAGCCGGGGCGCGTCGTGGAGGTTGGCGCGCAGCGCGGCGTCACCGATGAGCACCGCCGCGTCGGCCTCCTGCATCATCAGGCTGAGGTCGGGCGGGCAGGTGTAGTAATCGGGCGTGATCTTGTACTGCTCGGCCAGCAGCAGCCGGGCCAGGCGCACCGAGGTGCGGGAGGCCGAGCCGAGCGCCACCCGCGCGCGGTCCAGCTGCTCCAGCGGCAGCTGCGAGACGATCACGCAGGACATCACGGGCCCGTCGCAGCCCACCGCGATATCGGGGAGCGCCACCAGGTCGTCGGCGTTGCGCAGATACTCGACCAGGCTGATCGGAGCGATATCGAGGTCGCCGCGGACCAGCATGTCGTTCAGTGCGTCGGGCGACGCCTTGGTGAGCTCGACGTCCAGGAGCGAGCCGGTCCGGGCGAGCCCCCAATACAGCGGCAGGCAATTGAGGTACTGGATGTGTCCCACTCTCGGGCGGCTGCGCGGGTGGCCGCCATCGACCGTGATGCCTTCGGAGTCACCCTGTGTACTCCGCGAGGGGGAACTCGGTGAAATGTCCACGTGCGGAGGCTAGCCCCGCGCGGTGCCCACGGCGGCGGCGGGGTGGCGCGCGGCCCCCGCGATTCACGGGCGGCAGGCGCTCGACCTGGGGTCCTATCCACTCTCCAGCGGTCGGAAACCCCTCGTATTCGTGATCTTCGGCTCTTTCCCTTCGCACACGCAGCGTGCTAAGCTCGCCGCAAGTTGCAGTTTGGTTTCCCTTGCAGTACAGAGCCTGCGGAGCATGTAACCGCGGGCTTTTGTAGTTTTCAGACTTCTTGCAGGTTCTGGAGCAGGGCAACCCTTTGGCCCAAGGAGGGCTTATGGCTACCGGAACCGTCAAGTGGTTCAACGCCGAGAAGGGCTTCGGCTTCATCGCCCAGGACGGCGGCGGCCCCGATGTCTTCGTTCACTACTCCGCGATCAACGCGTCTGGCTTCCGCTCCCTTGAGGAGAACCAGGCCGTGACCTTCGACGTCACCCAGGGCCCGAAGGGCCCGCAGGCCGAGAACGTCAGCGCGGCTTGATCTAGCAACACCCAAGGTGCCCTGCTCCTCCGCGCCGGCGGAGGAGCGGGGCTCCTGCCTTTCCGGCTTGCGGGCCTTCCGCGCCGGCTCCGGGCCTTTCCGCGCCGGGTCCGCGCCGGGTCCGCGATCAGCCTTCGTCCGCCGTCAGTCTTCCAGCATGCGGAAATCGGCGAATTCAAAGCCCGGTGAGACCACACAGCTCACCAGCACCTCTTCGTCCGCCGCCGGACGTGCCGCCTGCCACACCCCCGGCGGTACGACGGCCTGCGGCCGCTGCCCGGCCGCGATATCGGGCCCCAGCACCACCTCGGTGGGATGATCCGCCTCCGGCCGCTCACCTGCCCCGCCCAGCAGCAGCCGCAGCGGACCGCCCCGGTGCCACATCCACAGCTCGGCCGAGAGCACCACATGCCAACGGAACTCCTCGCCCGGAGCCAGCAGGAAGTAGATCGCCGTGGCCGTGGCCCGCTCACCGGCGTACCCCGGGAGCTGGGCCGAGACCTCGCTGCGCCAGGTCTCCCGGTACCAGCCGCCTTCGGGGTGCGGCCGGAGGCCGAGCCATTCGGCCATGTCGGGACGACGGTTCATGGCCATGCTCCCTCACCGCTCTCACACATCCGACCGGGCCTGTTGAGGCTAGCCAGGCCCGTTGAGATTAGCCAGCGCGCGGAGGACGACGGCGGCGCACCGCGGACGCGCGCGCCTGATCGGGTGACCGTGCGCCCGGCGCGACCGCGGATGACAGCGCGTCATCCGTCGTAGGCCGCCTGGTGGGACACGGCCTCACACGACCATCCCTCTCCCCTGAGCACATTGCCCAGCCCGGCCCAGGCGAAGTCCATCAGGGTCGCCGCCGCCTCCTGGGCCGACGGCCCGCCCTGGTCACCCGCCCAGTCGGCCAGCGACTCCGCCGCGCCCACCAGGGCGTGCGCGATAGCGGACACATCCGCGCGGGCCAGTTGGTCCCGCACCGCGTTGTCCCGGGCCGCGGCGGCCAGCAGCTGGGTCACAAAGGTCACCAACTCCTCGCGCATCGCGGCCACTTCACGCGCGAACGGCCGTCCATGCGTACGGGCCTGAACATGCAGCAGCGTCCAGCCGTCCGGATGGGCCGCGGTGTGCGCGAAGAAGCCGCTCAGCCCGCTCCACAGCTGGCGGTCGGCGGACGCCCCGCGCTCGACTGCGGCCCGCACCGCCGCCACCAGGGCCGCGACCTCACGCCGTATGCACGCCGCGAACAGCTCTTCCTTGGAGTGGAGATAGAGATAGACCAGGGGTTTGGAGACCCCCGCCAGCTCCGCTATGTCGTCCATCGACGTGTGCTGATAGCCGCTGCGAGCGAACGCCCGCACCGCCGCGTCCAGCATCTGCTGCTCCCGCACCGCCCGCGGTACGCGCTTGCCCCTCGTCGCCCCGCCCACGCAGGACCGCCCCCTCTTCGACCGTGCCCCCGCACACATATCGCCGACGAGCCTATCCAGAGCCGCGATGCCCCCGGACCTCGGTGTGGTCCGGGGGCATCGCGGGCGCGGCCCAAGCGCCGTGTGGGGACGCGGTGTTACGCGGCGGCCAGCTGGGGTTCGGCCGGGTCCGCCTGGCCGCTGCCGTCCGGGTCGTCCAGCGGGGACGAGGAAGCGTGGGCGTAGGCGTCCCGGTCGAGGATCTTCTCCCGGGCCGAGACCAGGACCGGGACCAGCGCCTGGCCGGCCACGTTCGTAACCGCTCCCCGAGTATGTACGTTAATCAGCGCGGGAGCGGCCAGCGGAGGGGAAGTCATGGCCAAGCCAAAGCGTGTGGGGATCTACGTACGCATCAGCAAGGACCGCAAGGGGCAGGAGCTCGGCATCCAACGCCAGGAGAAGGCGTGCCGTGAACTGTGCGAACGGATGGGGTGGAGCGTCCTCAAGGTCTACCCGGAGAACGATACGTCGGCATCGACGACCAGCAAGCGGCGGCGTCCGGTGTACACCGAGATGCTGCGCGACGCCCGAGAGGGCCTGATCGACGGCATCGTCGTCTACTCGATCGACCGTCTGACGCGCCGTATCGCCGAACTGACGCACTTTCTGGAAGAGCAGAAGGAGCACGGCTTCGCCTTCGCCACGACAGAGGGCGAGGACACGGCGACCGCGAACGGCCGGATGATCCTGACGATCAAGGGGGCGGTGGCCCAGCAGGAGACCGAGCGCATGTCGGAGCGCGTGAACAACTCGCTGCTCCAGCGCCGCGAGCAGGGCAAGCCCCACGCCGGTGGCAGCCGCCTGTTCGGCTTCAAGGAAGGGTCGAACTTGCAGGAGTTGGAGCCGGGGGAGGTGAAGCTGATCCGTCTCGGCTATCAGATGCTGATGGACCAGCTGACGCCTGGCGACATAGCCCGAGCGTGGAACGAGCAGGGGGCACGGACGCCGGAAGCCGAAACCGCCTGGGATATCCACAAGGTCAAGCGGGTGTACCGCTCGGAGCGCATCGGCGGCATCGTCTCCTACAAGGGGCAGGACATCGGAGACAGCATCTACCCCCACCCGCTCACTCGGGAGGAGTGGGAGAACGTGCAGACCATCCTGGACAGCCGTGCCACTCCCGCCCGGAAGGGCTCCGGGAAGCGCAAGCACCTGTACTCAGGCTTCCTGAAGTGTGGCCACTGTGGATCAACCATGCGCGTTCAGTGGGCGACCATCCAGGGCCGTACCTTCCGCCGAGCGTTCTGCCACTCCTCCCAGGTCGGCGCCAATGGCGAGACGGGATGCGGCAAGGTCAACCGCCGCCTGGACTGGATCGAGGCTCGCCTCAACGAAGTAGTGGAAGCCGCTCTGACGAAGCGGAGGCCACAGACACAGGCCGCCCCCTCCGAAGACCTGTCCGGCGAGATCAAGTCCTTGGAGGGACGCATCCGGGGTCTGCGCAATCGCTGGAAGGAGGGACGGATGGAGGACGAGGACTATTTCGACTCGTTGACCCACCTCCGAAGCGACCTGCAAACTCTCCGGGCCCGTGAATCGGCATCGGTTGTCAGGGAGGCCCGCACCGAGACCGATGCTCTGGCGGTGTGGAAGGACGAGGACATGCAGAACCTCGAACGTCGCCGCGTGATTGTGGCGAGTGTGATCGACCACGTCGAGGTCTTCAGCGTGGGCCGGGGGCGGAAGAAGCCTCCCGAGCTCGACTCGATCAGGGTTTGGCCGGTCGTGGCGGATTCGCAGGGTTGATCTTCTTCACCTGATCAGCCAGGTAACCGTCCACCACGGCCGATAGCCGAGCGTCGTAGTCCGGCGGCGGTACCCACCGGGCCAGGATTTCAGCGATCCACTCCGGCGTTTCCTGGGGGTTGGCGTCTGTAGCAAGTTCTGTCACAGGCGCCCGCCCCACCCCCGGCACGCGTCCTGGGCGGCTTCGCGGTTCAAGGCGAGGTCTTCGGCGATCCCGGCAGCGAACAGCGCACCACCGAGGGTGTGGCCGGAGCCGATGTAGCGCCAGCGGGCGTCAGTGACGATGTCGGTGTCGGCGAGTTGGGTTCCGTCGCGTTGGTGGTCGGCTCGTTCGGCGCGTAGCGCTGTGTATGTGGTGGAGTAGGCGCGTGATTTGGTGAGGATGTGACCTCGGTAGCCGAGCGTGTGAGCCCACGCGCGCAGCCGTAGCGGCTCCACTTCGGGAAGCCCGCCCAGGCGCCAGCAGGTGCGCATGAGGGTACGCACGTGGGCCGAGGCGGGCGCCGCCGCGATCTCGTCGAGGTTGGCAACCTGGTGGTCGAGTCCGGCACCGGTGTCGCTGGCCCCCTTGGTCACGTACTTGGCCACGTAAGCGGCTACCGCGTCATCGGCCAAGCCCTCACCGCCGCTGAAGGCCCGGAGCGGCCGGGCCTCGAGCTGGGCGCCCCAGCACAGTTCGTGTTCCCCCAGGGCTGCACTGTGGAGGGTGCGGAGGCGGACGGCCGCCGCAGCGGTGCGGACCACGGCCAGGAGCACGTCAGCAGTTGCCCAGGCCGGGGGCGGATCGTCCGGGCCGTGTGCGCCGTCGAGACGCACCACAGCGTGGACATGGACGGCCGCACGCCTTTGGTACTCGGCAACTTTGGCGTAGGAGATGCGCAGGCTGCGGCGCAAGCCGGTGCGAGTGCGGCCGACGCGGGCAGCCAGGTGGTTGTACAGGTTGTCCGTGAACGCCTTCCAGAGCCGTCCCGCGTGCGCGTGCCACAGAACGTGTGCGGGGTAGTCGTAGCAGTCGGCGCACAGCGGCTGTCCAACGAGCCGTTCGCCCGCGTCATGGACGGCCGGGCAGCCCAGGGGACGCCCGTGTTCGCACTGGCCCGCATCACGGCGCGGTCGGCAGCGCTGCCCATCAGCGGTGGCTCGATGAACGGGACCGAAACTCGGGGCGGTGAGAGTGAGGAACAACCGGGGCCGCTCTCGCACCTCGGCAGGTACGGTCTTGCCGCCGAGGAGTCCGGCCCGTACCAGGTGGAAGGTGTCGCCCGCGTGGAGGCGGGAGCAGGGGGCGCAGACTGTGGCGCGGCGGTTGCGGCAGCGGATCAAGAGCCGTTCGCCGGGCTCGTTGCGGGTGTCGTAGTGGTGCAGCACCTCACCCGTGAGCCCATCGCGGGTGGTGGTAGAGCCGGTGAGATGGATGGGGTGGGCGCAGCCGCCAGTGGCGGTGATCTGGTCCATCCAGCGGCTGAAGCCGGGGTCTTGGACGAGGCGTATCAGGTCTTGGTCAACTTCGGAGAGCTGACGCAGGCGCGCCGCGCGGTCGAGGGCAGCGCGCCTGTCAGCCGAGGTGGTCTCGGCGGTGATGGTGGGGACCTCCCGGGGTGGGCCGCCGCAGCGGCACGGTGGGTTGGGGCTGGGTGGGTGTCGTCCATGGCGGTCACTCCCGGTTCGTGTGCGGGGTGGGTGGGTTAGCGGATGGTTCCGGTGCCCCGGCAGCAGCGGCAGCGCCGCCGGTGGCCGGTGCGGGAGATGGGGTATCGCTCGCCCTCGCAGATGGGGCAGCGGACTCGGCGCATGGGCATCTGGTGGGCCTCCCGGGGGTGTCTAGCTGTCGTGGGTGAAGCCGGAGAGGAGCCAGTTCACGACGCCGTCGGCGGTGAAGATGACGGGGGTTTGGCCCAGGTACATGCCGAACAGGCCGATCACCACTGCTATCCACCAGCGCACTTCACCGGAGCGGACCAGGAGCACGGTGGCGAGCCCGAAGAGCAGCACCAGCGGAAGGGCCGCGTCCTCACTCATGCGCGCTCACCCCTTTCCAGCTCCTCCAGCGCGCGGACGACGCCGAGCAGCCGAGGCGCCAGCCCCGCGTACTCGGCCGCCGTCACCTGAGCCGCAGCGGGAGTGGTCAGCTGGGACCGCCCTCGCATCCAGCCGCCGAGTTCGCCCGTGGTCACGGCGACGCCCTGTTCTGTCTCGGTGATCGACTGCGCGACCGCCACGGCATCCTTGTTCAGGTCGCCCAAGGCCATCTCGGCTGTGGCGGGGTCGTTGACGCGGTGGCAGATACGGCCGCTCAACTGGGCGCGCAGCGCGGTCACTCCGGGGCCGAGGTCGGAGCCGACACGCTGTCCGGCCACGATCAGATGCACGCCCAGTGCCGCACCGAGTTGCGCCAGGCGCAGGAGGTAGGTGGAGCACTGTTCGGCCTCGGTCCGCTGTTCCTTGCTGCCGTTGGTCAGGTACAGCTCGGCCATCTCATCGACGATCACGACCACGGGGACCGGGCGTTCCTTCTCCGGCAGGTCCCATATCGACCGGGCACCGGCCGCACGGCAGGTGCGCATGCGGTCTTGCATGTCGGCCACCAGGGCACCGAGAACCGCGGTGGCTTCTCTGCGGCAGGTGGCCAGCACCGACAGGCGCTGTTCGAACAGGCCCAGTTCCATGCCGCCCTTGCAGTCGATCCCGACCAGGGCAACCGGCTGAGGGGCAAGCTCGGTGATCACACGGGCAATGAGCGTGGACTTCCCCGACCGTGTCGCGCCGACGATCAGCCAGTGGGGCACGCGCCTGAAGTCCATGACCCACGCGCGTCCGGTCTCCAACGCGCCGACCACCGCTGACAGCAGCGACGCCGAGACCTCCCCGGTCGGCCGGTCGGGATGGGCCAGCGGGTCACTGGCCGTCGCCGTGATCACCACGACCCCCCGTTCGGGCGAGACGACCCGCACCGCGTGCATGCGCCAGGCGTGCGCCAACGCATCAGCCGCCGCCAGGAACGGGGCCGGAGTCTGCCCCGCATGCAGCCGCACCCGCAGCGACAGCCCGTTCGGCGTCGCCCGGGGGAAGGAGCAGCGCGGCGCCTTGGTACGCAGGGGTTCGCCCTTGACCGCCAGGTCTCCCAGCAGGAGCCGATTCGGCTTGTGGGAGACCGTGAGGTCGTTGAGGTGAGCGACCTTGCGCCAAGTGACCACCACGCGCAGCGCGGTGCGGGGGTATCCGGTCAGGTACCAGTGCCAGTCCGGCCGCTGGTCTCGCAGGTGGGGGCCGATGACCGCCATCCAGGCCACTACCAGCAGCGCGACAATGAAGAGGAGCGAACCCATCACGCACCACCGCCCTTGCCCGCCGACGCGGCCGGAGCCGGTACGGGGGTGATGGCAGCGGCGCGGAAGCTGACGCCGTGGCGGTCGCCCATGGCCCAGGCGAACGCTTCCAGGCCCGTCACACGTACCTCGGAGCCCTCCACGACTCCCTTGGGCTCTCCGGGTACGGCGATTTCGATCACCGACACTCGCCGACCGTCCTGCCGCACCGTCACGGCGACGGTGTAGATGGTGTTGCCGTCCCGGTCCTTCTTGACCTCCTTGCTTTCGAAGTCCGCGATCTTCGGTTCGGGTCCGACCGCGCACCGCAGTACGCCCAGTCGGGATGTGTCCACAGGGATGGACTGCATGGGTTGTTGGCCTCCTTGGCCGTCCAGACGCCACACGTCACGTGACGTCACTCGTGCTTACGAGTGGCCAACTATGCATGCCTTGACGGCGGGAGGCAAGTACTTATGCTTACGAGTGACATCAGTTCACGTCAGGACCGCCGACGACAGGTGACGAGGAGAGCCCGGCATGGGAGAGATCCAGCGACCCGGAGCGCTGTACCAGCAGGTTGCCGCCGAGATCCGCAGCGGTATCGCGGCAGGCGAGTACAAGCCCGGGGCCCCGCTCCCCTCAGAGGCCCAGCTCATCGAGCGCTACAAGGTCAGCCGCCCCACCGTCCGCAAGGCCATCGCCGCACTCCGCGCCGAAGGGCTTATCGAAGTCATCCACGGCAAGGGCAGCTACGTCCGTGCCCTCCCTGCCCCTGCGGTCACCATCGAGCGGACCATCACCCGAAGCGGAAAGACCTTCCGCACCGGCCACCAGGCATGGCAGCAGGTCGAAGAACCGGCCATCTACCGCACCAGCACCACGGCGACCACGGGCGCTTTGCTGGGACTCGGCGAGGGAGAAGCGCTCTTCGGTGTTGACCGGCTGCTGGCCGACCCGGAGACCGGTACCCGAGCCGCGCACCGCGTACTCATCCCCTTCGCTACCGCCGATCAGGCCGAGCAGCTAGCGGAGGCGCCGGACACCGAGCCGGAACAGATCTACGCCCTGCTCACCGCAGCCGGACACAAGCTGACCTGGCAGGAGACCGTGAGCGCCCGCATGCCGCTACCCGACGAGCGCGCCACACTCCAGGTCCCCGACGCCACACCGATCATGCTCACCGCCCGCGTCACCCTCGGCAACGACGACCGCCCCCTGATCCTCGAAGAGCTCCGCGCCAGTGCCGACCGTGCCCAACTTGCCTACCGGATCACCGCTGACAGCCCCCGCCAACTCCGCGCCGTCTGAGCCCCGGTCCGGCGAACTGTCGAAACCTGTCTTCACTTACTCAAGGGCGCGCCTTCGGCGCGCCGGGCGGTCTGGCCGCCCCGCCGGGCTGCGGCGTGGCCGCCGGTCCCGTTGGGCGCCCACCGCCCGCACACCACCGCGCCACGAGTGTGCAGGCACGGCCGACCGCCATCGGGGCTGGTGCGTTGTGGCTGGTGGCCGACGGCCTCCGATGCTTTAGGCAGCCACCACGGGGCGAGCCTCTAAGAACAGGGGGCCAATCGGTCGCAAACGCGGGCAGGATCACAGACCCGCCCGATTCGCCGGGCCAGCGTAAGGCCCCCTGTTCTCTCGCCCCGTGGCAGCTCCCGCCCAAAGCCTCTACGGCCGGCGGCCGTGCCCACAGTGCACCACTCAGGCACCGCGCGCCCACCACCGGCCGCCCCACTCAACTCGCTCTGCCCAGCCCGGCCGCCGCCACCCGCGCCAGCATCGCTATCTCACGCGCCGTCGCCACCGACAACTCCAGCCGCACCACCCCCGCTCCCTCCGCTCCGACAGAGGCCCGAAGCCGCGCCCCAGTCGTGTCCACTCCGACCAGCCGTAGCGCGCCGTCCAGCTCGGAAGCCGCCTCCCGCGCGTCCCGCCAGCCGCCCATGTAGTCCACTCCCCGCACCCACATCCCCCCGTCCAGGTCTGCCGCCTCACCGTCGAATCCCTCGCCCCCAGGGCCGCACATTCGCCCAAGTCCCTTTCTTCGCAAGTCACCTGACACTGAACATCCCGGGCCACGTCGAACGAGAACACGACGACGACCCCGGTACCATCGGCACCGGGGTTCGTGATCCCCAGCCGGACCACCCCGAGCTGACCAGGCGTGGGGGTGGTCCGGCGTTGCTTCTTCGGTTGTTGCGCGTGATCCAGACCGGAGCCGTCTCAGTACTGCTGACGACCACCGGGGTAGCGGACCGACTTCCGGCACTCGGGGGCATCCACCGGCGGAATCTCCGCAGCGAGAGCGAAGCACAGGCCCGCGTGGAGCTGTTCCGCCTCATCCACCGACAGCACCAGCGGAGCGAGCGCCACATGCTTGCCCAGACGGGCGATCCCGAGTGTCACCGTCAGACAGCCGTCCAGATCACGGGATACGCGCAGTCCCACAGGGGTGGCTTCGAGCCGCCACCCGGACGAGAGCCGCCGGTCCGGGCTCACTGGTCCACCTCGCTCGCTTCAGCCGGTCCATCGTCGTCGGACACCGGCAGACGCCTGCCACGACTCTCCGCGACCCGGAGTGCATCACGCAGCGCCTCGACCAGACGGTTGGAGAGGAAGCGCAGTTCTCCGGCTTCAGCCTTCGGATTACCGAGCAGTGCGCCAGCGTGCTCAAGGAGTTCAGAGCCCATGCGGAGCTGCACCGCTTCCATGTCGTCCGCAAGCTGCGACATGAACCCCTCGCCGTCCGTACGGGACACCAGGTAGCACGGTTTGCCAGTAGGCCCCGACCAAGGGAGCAGACGTCGTTGGGCACTCATCAGACCACCACCCCATACGGGGCACACTGCGAATCCAAGCGAGCGCGATTCTTCCGGCGCGCCTCCTGCTGACGCTCATGCGCCACGACATAGGGCCGGACAAGGCGCACGTCCTCACCATGCAACACCGGCTGACCCGGCACCGCGAATACACGCGGCAGCTGGAGAGTTGGCGCGTCATGGCAGCTCGGGAAATGCGTCACGGTGGTGCGAGCACGCCCCGGGCCAGGCCGCACGGCTCTCCCCAGCAGTTCGAAGATCCTTCCGATACAGTTCCGCACGTCGACCTGCTTTCCTCAGGTTGGCCACGCCCCGGGGTGCCGCACGCACTGCCGGGGTCTTTCGTTCTCGACAGTCAACGGCTGTCTTGTGCACGGCGGCAGTGTTCATCCGGGGGTTCATGTGCACACGGGGGGTTCACGTCGGAGGCTGGGGGGGGTTCGCCATGAACCCCCCTGGCAGTGAACTGCTGTGACAGGATGAACACCTGACGTGACGTTGGGAGTGACAGCAGGGGTGACCAGGGAGCCGAATCACCAGTTGGCCGCCCACATGAGGGAAGCCGGGGCCTCGAACAAGGGCTTAGCCCGCCGCATCTGTGAAGTTGCAGCGCGACATGGCGAGCAGCGGGGCACAACGCATGTGTCCGTTCAGCGATGGCTCGATGGCGCTGGAATTCAGCCCCAGACTGCCGTGTTCGTGGCCGAGGCTTTGAGCGAGAAACTACAACGGAGAGTCACACCGACGGACCTCGGATTCTCCGCCCCAACACCAACCGTCTCCACAACGCCCAACGCAAGCTACGCGGAATCCCTGCCCGAAGCGCTGAGCGTACTTGACAATCTTGCACGGATGCGGCCAGAAGACTCGGCTGCTGGGAAACTCTCCCTGTCCGAACCTGACTTCGATCACGCCGCTCTCACATGGCTCGTTTCACGGCCGGACGGACTGAGCAGCGAGTCCACCGTGTCACGCCGGGTGGGCATGAGAGACATCGCGGCCATCCGTACTGCGGCCGGATACTTTATGCAGCTCGATTTCCAGTTCGGCGGGGGACACGCACACAAAGCATTCCGCCACTACTTCCGTGAGGAAGTCCTCCCGCTCCTGGACGGAAGCTACAGCGCCAAGGTGGGCAAGGCACTCTTTGAAGCTGCCACAGAGATTTCGCAACTCCTTGCGTGGACTGCGTACGACAGTGGGAATCATGCACTCGCAGGCCGGTACCTCATGTCGACTCTGCGCCTGACGCAGGTAGTCGACGACCGGATGATGGGCGCACGCATCCTTGCCAATATGAGCCACCAGGCCAATTACTTGGGTCAGGCATCACGCGCAGTACGTCTTGCCCGAGCGGCCGTCGAGGGTGGCCGAACCCACTCCACGCCGCGCGGCATGGCCCTCTTCGCGGCACACGAAGCCCGAGCCCTCTCTACGGCACAGGACCGGAAGGGAGCGGCACGAGCGATGAACGAGGCAGAGCGCTTCTTCGACCTCGCTGACACCGGAAATGACCCGGAGTGGCTTTCCTACATGGATGAGGCAGAGCTAGTAGGCGAGTTCTGCCACTGCTTCCGCGACCTCGGGCAAGGCCGTGAGGCCGTGCAGTTCGCCGAGCGTGCCGTAGCCCTCACGGACCCCAAATACGCCCGCACACTGGGCTTCTGCCGCGTGGTGCTGGCACAGAGCCAGCTACTCAATGGTGAGTTGGAAGCGGCCATCACTACAGCAAGTCTCGCCCTTGACGACGGAGACGCCCTCCAGTCCGCGCGCTTTCAGCGATACATCACCGACTTTCAACGGACAGTGTCCACCCATACCGGAAACCCCGCCGTGCAGCAGTTCAACGAGCAGGTACGTGAGGCCATGGCATACATGGCTGGCGGCTAGGCATCTCAGCCCGGACTCCAATTACGTGGCATTTCATCGTCTCGCAGGGACGCGATACGACGGGCGTATTCCTCGGCCACCTCGGCACTTTCAGATACGTTCTGCATGAGCCACGTAGTCATGTTGAATTCCTGAACAGCCCGCAAGGTAGTAAAGCCAGACCAATCACGCAGATCTCTACCGTACGAACCAACGAAGTCCGCATACTGCTCACGCGTTTGCCACCCAAGACTGTGATGTTCAGTCGCGGTGACCATCAGGTCCCACTCGGGGTGATCGAAGCTGAACCGCTCAAGGTCGATGAGGATGACGCGGCCCTTCCGGTCCACCATGAGGTTCTGAACATGCGCGTCCCCATGGACAGGGCCCTTCTCCGAGTCGAAGTGAAGGCCCGCGATCCGGTCGCCCAACTCCTGTGCCCGCTTGCGTAGAAATTCGCGATCTTCATCCGGTATCGCGGTCGCTGCCTCGATGCGCCGATCAGTGCGGTCCAAGACAGGGAATGGCGGCAGGCTCAAGCCGTCCGGCAGACTCAGCGAGTGGAGATCACGCAGGACCGATCCCAACTCCCCGTAGGTTGCCCTACGGTCGCCCTCCTCGATCAGGTGCCAGAACGTCACGGGGTGGCCATCGATGATCAGCGGCTGCTCCACATCATCGATGATGCGAACCACTGGGAAACCCTCACGCTCCAGCCAGCGCGACACCTCGACCTCGCCCCTCGCAGAGGACAGGTACTCAGTCGATCTCGCGATCCGCACGACCACCGGATGAGCAGCCAGCCGGAAAAGCGCGTTCTCGCCCAAGCGGATCAGTTGGGCTCCGTCATCGTTGAAGCCCACTCGCCGACACGCAGCCGCCATCACCCGCGCAGCGCCTGTCGATGAGAACCCCTCTCCTGAACCCCGCGCAGCACCAGACGGCATGCGTCCTCGGCTCCTTTCCCTCACGCCGCCCAGCCCGGGGACCTACAAGGCCGTCAGCGACTCACGGCAGCCATCAGTGCGACGGTACCCACACCGCGGGAACGAAGACGTGACGGGGCATGACGATCAGCCCACACACAGCACGTCGCCCCCGCTCTCAGCAGAGAACAGGGGCGACATGAACGGGCGTTGGCAACCCGGGGTGGGTGACTGTCGCTAGGCGGCAACCGCGACCGGCTGCGGCTCCGTCTCCGCGTCCTTCACGTCCACGCTCTTCACGTTGTTGTACGCGTCACGATCGAGGATTCCCTCACGCGCGGCCACCAGCAACGTGCATACTGATTGTCCAGCAACGTTGGTCGCGGTGCGCATCATGTCCAGGACCGGGTCGATGGCCATCAGCAGGCCGACGCCCTCCAGGGGCAGGCCCAGCGTGGAGAGGGTCAGGGTCAGCATGACCGTGGCACCGGTGAGGCCCGCGGTGGCGGCGGAGCCGATGACCGAGACGAAGGCGATGAGCAGGTAGTCGCCGATGCCCAGATGGACGCCGAAGATCTGGGCGATGAAGATCGCGGCGATGGCCGGGTAGATCGAGGCGCAGCCGTCCATCTTCGTCGTGGAGCCGAACGGCACCGCGAAGGAGGCGTACTCCTTGGGGACGCCCAGACGCTCGGTGACCTTCTGGGTCAGCGGCATGGTGCCCACCGAGGAGCGGGAGACGAAGGCGAGCTGGATGGCGGGCCAGGCGCCCTTGAAGAAGTTCAGCGGGTTGACCTTGGCGACCGTGGAGAGCAGCAGCGGGTAGACGCCGAACATCACCAGTGCGCAGCCGATGTAGATGTCGGCGGTGAAGGTCGCGTACTTGCCGATGAGGTCCCAGCCGTACTCGGCGATGGCGAAGCCGATGAGGCCGAGGGTGCCCAGCGGGGCGAGGCGGATGACCCACCACAGCGCCTTCTGGAGCAGCTCCAGCACCGACTGGCTCAGGTTCAGGATCGGCTGGGCCTTCTCACCGAGCTGGAGGGCGGCGACGCCCGCCACGGCGGCGAGGAAGACGATCTGGAGGACGTTGAGCTCGGTGAACGGCGTGACGACGTCGGTCGGCACGATGCCGGTCAGGAAGTCCAGCCAGGAGCCCGCCTGATCGGGCTTGGCGCCGTCCTTGGGGGTCAGGTCGGTGCCGGAGCCGGGGTTGGTGAGCAGACCGATGGTCAGGCCGATGGCGACCGCGATCAGCGAGGTGGCCATGAACCACAGCAGGGTGCGGGTCGCCAGCCGGGCGGCGTTGTTGACGTTCCGCAGGTTGGTGATCGATATCAGGATCGCGAAGAAGACCAGCGGAGCGACGGCCAGCTTCAGCAGCTGGACGAAGATCGTGCCGATCTTGTCGAGCGTGGTGACCAGCCAGTCGACGTCGCCGCTCCGGGCGACCCAGCCGAGCAGCACACCCAGCACCAGGCCGAGCAGGATCTGGGCCCAGAAGGGGACGTTGGGCAGGCGGAAGGACGACGACGTCTTGGGGGACGTCTCGGGGACGGACGACAACGGACACACTCCGAGGGAAGTCAAAGAGGGCGAAGAAAAGCCAGGAGTCCGTACGGGATCTCCGGCCGCTGTACGTGAGGAAGGTCAGCGGCGGCGACAGGCCGCGGACAGGCAGCGGCAAAGATCGATGTGCAGGCGCGCCACGAGCGGAACGCTCGCTGCGATACGGGGCGCGGCTGCTGTCTTCATGGCGAGTACGTTAACACCGATACTTTGGGGAACCCAAAGAATATCTTTGACCCCAGGGCGGGGAGGGCCCCCGACCCGGTCCGGAACACAACAACGCCCTACAGGACAGCGGATGCTGCCCTGTAGGGCGTGCCGAAGCGGTGTCGGTGGTGTGAGGAGGGTTACAGCGCGGCCGGTGCGGCGCCGGTCAGATGCCGTCCTCCTGGCTCTGGTTCGCCGCCAGCCGCTCCTTGGCCCGGTCCACCCGCCCGGCGACCTGGACCGCCATGGCCTCCCGCTGCTTGCGCAGCAGCACCCAGCTGAGCGGAGCGGAGACGATCAGCGCGAGCAGGGCCACCCAGAACAGGTTCGACCGGCCGAGACCGGAGGGGAGCAGGTGGAACCAGACCAGCGCCCAGATGACCAGGAAGGAGCCGGCGAAGATCCCCAGTCGCATCAGGGAGTAGCGGAACGTGGCGCTCGGCTGGAGTGACACGGCTGGTCTTCTTTCTGCTGGGGAGATACTTCCCTCCCAGTGAAGCACGTCCGCATTTCGATCAATTCACCGGCAGCCACATCGTGATGCCGTCGCGGAACTCACCTTCTTCGAACGTCAGTGACGTGCCAGTGACGTGTGCCGACGACAGCCGGTCGGGGTCTCACACCCGCATGGGCTGGGGGGACTCGCGGCGGTCGGGGTCGGGGCCGTCGTATGCGCGGATGACCTCGTAGCGGGTGTTGCGCTCGACCGGACGGAAGCCCGCGTCCTGGATCAGCTCCAGCAGATCGTCACGGGTCAGCTTGTTCGGCGTCCCGTAGTTGTCCGCATCATGCGTGATCTTGTACTCGACCACCGAACCATCCATGTCATCCGCACCATGGTTCAACGCAAGCTGCGCCGTCTGCACCCCATGCATGACCCAGAAGACCTTCACATGCGGAACATTGTCGAACAGCAGCCGCGAGACCGCGAACGTCTTCAACGCCTCGGCCCCCGTCGCCATCGTCGTCCGCGCCTGAAGCCGGTTCCGGACCTTCCCGTCCCTCATATCCACAAAGTCATGCTGGTAGCGCAGCGGAATGAAGACCTGGAACCCCCCGGTCTCGTCCTGAAGCTCCCGCAGCCGCAGCACATGATCCACCCGATGCCGCGGCTCCTCGATATGCCCGTACAGCATCGTGCAAGGGGTCTTCAGCCCCTTCTGGTGGGCCAGCCGGTGGATCCGCGACCAGTCCTCCCAGTGGGTCTCATGGTCCACGATGTGCTGACGGATCTCCCAGTCGAAGATCTCGGCACCACCACCGGTCAGCGACTCCAGACCGGCATCGATCAGCTCGTCGAGGATCTCGGAGGCGCTGAGCCCGGAGATCTTCTCGAAGTGATGGATCTCGGTGGCCGTGAACGCCTTCAACGAAACCCGCGGCAGCGCCTCCTTCAGCGCCCGCAGCGACCGCGGGTAGTAGCGCCAGGGGAGAGTGGGGTGCAGACCGTTGACGATATGGAGCTCGGTCAGATTCTCGTTCTCCATCGCCTTGGCGAGCCGCACCGCCTCCTCGATACGCATCGTGTACGCGTCCTTCTCGCCCGGCTTGCGCTGGAAGGAGCAGTACGCACACGACGCGGTACACACATTGGTCATATTGAGGTGACGGTTGACATTGAAGTGGACGACGTCACCGTTCTTACGGGTACGCACCTCATGAGCCAGACCACCCAGCCACGCCAGATCATCCGACGCGTACAGGGCGATGCCGTCCTCACGGGAGAGCCGCTCCCCCGCGCGAACCTTCTGCTCCAACTCCCGCTTGAAACCCACGTCGTGTGTGGTCGCCGTCACGCGGTCGCCTCCCATGCGTTCGCCCCCGTCGTCCGGCCGTATGTCTTCCGGCCCTTCCTCTGCCGATGTCGGCTTCGCCGAGACTACGCCTCGGTGTCCTCGGGAAGTTCTCCGACCCGGTTCTCCCACTTGGTGGACAGCACGATCGTGGTGCGGGTCCGGGAGACGCCCTTGGTGCCGGACAGCCGGCGGATGGTCCGCTCCAGACCGTCCACGTCCGAGGCGCGCACCTTGAGCATGTAGGAGTCGTCGCCCGCGATGAACCAGCAGTCCTCGATCTCGGCCAGATCGCGCATTCGGTGTGCCACGTCCTCGTGGTCGGTGGCGTCGGAGAGCTGGATGCCGATCAGCGCGGTGACCCCGAGCCCGAGGGACGCGGCGTCGACGGTCGCGCGATAGCCGGTGATGACCCCGGCCGCCTCCAGGCGGTTGATCCGGTCCGTGACGCTGGGCCCGGACAGGCCGACGAGCCTGCCCAGCTCCGCGTACGAGGCCCTGCCGTTCTCCCGCAGCGCCTGGATGAGCTGCCTGTCCACCGCGTCCATATGCCGTACGCCTTCCATTATTCAGAGTTCGAGCGACATTACATGTAGAATCTAAGGCATCAGGACCACAAGTCCTGTAAATCTTTTAGGCGATCGACCTGTTTACCTCAGGAGATGAGACTCACCGTGTACACGATCGAGGGTCTTGAAGCCCGCATGCAGGAGCTGCGGTCCCTGGCCAACCGCTCGCGTGCGAACCACCGGCCGACCTCCCGCGCGGGGCGCCGCGCGGTCGTCGTCGCGGCCCGCGCCGCGCTGGCCCGCAAGCGCTGGACCCGCTAGTCCCTCCCCCGGTCCCCACCGAGTTCCCCCTCCCACCGGCGGTACAGCTTGTGCGGCACCCCGGCCGCGTCCAGCACCCGCCCCGCGACGAAGTCCACCAGGTCCTGGATGTGCGTCGCCCCCGCGTAGAACGCCGGAGAGGCGGGCAGCACCACCGCGCCCGCCTCGTCCAGTGACACCAGGTGCCGGAGCGTCTGACCGTTCAGCGGGGTCTCCCGCACGGCGACCACGAGCCTGCGCCGCTCCTTGAGGGTCACGCTCGCGGCCCGCTGGAGCAGGTCCTTCGACAGCCCCAGCGCCACCCCGGCCACACACGCCGTGCTCGCCGGGACGATCAGCATCCCCTTGACCTCGTACGAACCCGAGGACGGCCCGGCGGCCAGGTCCCCGGCCGCCCAGTGGCGTACGTCCGCCACCGCGGCCGGTACCTCGAAGGCGTCCGGGGTGCCGTCCGCGCCGCGCGCCAGCCAGCGGCGCAGATCGTCGCGCCAGTGCGCGTCCCGGAAGGCGATCCCGGTCTCGTCCAGCAGGGTCAGCCGGGACGCCCGGCTGATCACCAGATCGACCGCCTCGCCCGCCGCCAGCAGCGCACGCAGTACGGAGGCGGCGAACGGCGTCCCGGACGCACCGGACACACCGACCACCCAGGGGCGGCGGCTCACCTGTTCGTACGTCCCGGACGGCTCCTGCGGCGGCTCCACACGACCGAGCCTATCCGCCGCCGTCCAGGCCCTCTCACAGGCTCAGCCCCCGCACCATCAGGTCGAGCAGCGCACAGCAGAACAGCGCGATCCCGATGAAGCCGTTGACCGTGAAGAAGGCGCGGTTCAGCCGCGACAGATCCCCCGGGCGCACGATGGTGTGCTCGTACCCGAAGGCCGCCGCGACGATCACCAGCCCCGCCCAGAAGAACGCTCCGGCGTCCGTGGCCAGCCCGTACCAGACCAGCAGGGCCGTGGTGAGCACATGGCAGACCCGCGCCCCGTACAGCGCCCCGGCGATCCCGAAGCGGGCCGGAACCGACCGCACCCCGTGCGCCCGGTCGGCGGCCACGTCCTGGCAGGCGAAGATCAGGTCGAAGCCGCCGATCCAGATGCCGACCGCGAGCCCCAGGATCACCGCGTCCCAGGACCACTCGCCGGTGACCCCGATCCAGGCGCCGACCGGGCCCATCGCCTGGGCCAGGCCCAGGATCGCGTGCGGATAGTCGGTGAACCGCTTGCCGTACGGATAGACCACCATCGGCACCACGGCGACCGGCGCCAGCGCCAGACACAGCGGGTTCAGCAGCGCCGCGGCGCCCAGGAAGACCACGAGCGCGACGAACGCCCCGGTCATCGCGGTGCGTACGGACACGGCGCCGGTGACCAGCTCACGGTCGGCGGTACGCGGATTGCCGGCGTCGATCTCGCGGTCGATGATCCGGTTCGCCGCCATCGCGAAGGTGCGCAGCCCCACCATCGCCACCGTGATCAGCAGCAGTTGGGTCCAGTGGATGCGCTCGTTCCGCTGGAACATCGCGGTGAACGCGGCGATGTAGGCGAAGGGCAGCGCGAAGACGGAGTGCTCGATGAGCACCAGCCGCAGGAACGACTTGACGGCCCCGGGGCGCGGCGCAGCAGCGGCGGCGGACGTCACAGCCCGTACTCCTTCCAACGGCGCGTCACCCGGTCGGATGTCGCGGGATCGGACTCGACCATCCGGGGCCAGCCGCCGTCGCGCGTATAGCCCTCCTCGGGCCATTTCGCGGTGGCGTCGATGCCCGCCTTGCCGCCCCAGAACTGCTGGTACGAGGAGTGGTCGAGATGGTCGACCGGGCCCTCGACCACGGTGAGGTCGCGTGCGTAGTCCGTGTTCCCCAGCGCGCGCCAGGACACCTCGTGGAGGTTGTGCACATCGCAGTCGGCGTCGACCACCACGATCAGCTTGGTGAGCGACATCATGTGGGCGCCCCAGATGGCGTGCATCACCTTCTGGGCGTGCTTGGGGTACTTCTTGTCGATCGAGACGATCGCGCAGTTGTGGAAACCACCGGACTCGGGGAGGTGGTAGTCCACGATGTCCGGAACGACGATCTTGAGCAGCGGGAGGAAGAACCGCTCGGTGGCCCGGCCCAGCGGACCGTCCTCGGTCGGCGGCCGCCCCACGACGATCGACTGCAACAGCGGCCGCTTGCGCATCGTCACACAGTCGATGGTCAGCGCCGGGAAGGGCTCCTGCGGGGTGTAGAAGCCGGTGTGATCGCCGAACGGGCCCTCCGGCAGCATCTTCCCCGGCTCCAGCCACCCTTCGATGACCACCTCGGCGTTGGCCGGGACTTGGAGCGGCACCGTCTTGCAGTCGACCATCTCGATCCGCCTGCCCTGGAGGAACCCGGCGAAGAGGTACTCGTCGATGTCGCCGGGCAGCGGGGCGGTGGAGGCGTACGTCACCGCGGGCGGGGCGCCGAAGGCGATGGCCACCGGCAGCTTCTCACCGCGCCTGGCGGCCACTTGGTAGTGGTTGCGGCTGTCCTTGTGGATCTGCCAGTGCATCCCGATGGTGCGGCGGTCATGGCGCTGGAGGCGGTAGAGGCCGAGGTTGCGCACCCCGGTCTCCGGGTGCTTGGTGTGCGTCAGGCCCAGGTTGAAGAACGAGCCGCCGTCCTCGGGCCAGGTGAACAGCGCCGGGAGCGCCTCCAGGTCGACGTCCTCGCCGGTGAGGACGACCTCCTGGACGGGCGCGTCCTTGACCTTCTTCGGCGGTACGTGCGCCATGGCGCCCAGCTTCCCGAACGCGTCGCGGAGGCCGCCGAAGCCGTGCGGGAGCTCGGGTTTGACCAGCCCGCCGATCTTCTCGCTGATCTCGTCGTAGGAGCGCAGTCCGAGGGCCTTCAGCAGTCGGCGGTCGGTGCCGTAGACGTTCATCGCGAGCGGCATCGACGAGCCCTTGACGTTCTCGAAGAGCAGCGCGGGGCCGCCCGCCTTGTTGACCCTGTCGACGATCTCACCGATCTCCAGGTGCGGGTCGACTTCGGCCTTGACTCGCTTGAGGTCGCCTTCCCTGTCAAGTGCCCGCAGAAAGGAACGAAGATCGTCATAAGCCATGCGTCCCAGTATCCGGTACGCACTACCCTGGTCCCGTAACTGGGGCCCGTTGCTTCGGCCCCGAACACCACACGCAAGGGGATCGGCTCATGCCTCGGGTGCTGATGATCCTGGTGCCGCTGGCGCTCAGCATCTATGCGTTCATCGACTGCATCACCACCGACGAGCAGGACGTCCGCTACCTCCCCAAGCCGATCTGGGCGATCCTGGTGCTGCTGTTCCCGGTCGTCGGTTCCATCTCCTGGCAGATCGCGGGCCGTAAGCGCGCGGTGGACGGCGGGAGCCGGGGCGGCGTACGCGGCGGGGACGACGGCTGGGTCGCGCCGGACGACAACCCCGAGTTCCTGAAGTCCCTGGGGAAGAACACGGGGCAGGACGGGCCGGAGGAGCCCGCTCAGGACGGCCGTGAGACCCTCGGGCACGCCGAGCACGCCGAGCACGCCGAGCACGCAGAAGACGCCGATGACGCCTCCAAGGCCAAGGCGCCCAAGGATGAGGAGCTGCTGCGGAGCTGGGAGGCGGATCTGCGCCGCCGCGAGGAGGAGCTGCGCCGCAAGGGCGAGGGTCCCGAGGACACCCCGCCGGCCGCCGGGGCCTGACGGCGCGCGAGTTCTCCCCGGATACGGAAAATCCCCGGTCACGGCCGGTGGCCATGGCCGGGGACACGGTCCGAACGGTCAGACTCCGGCGTAGGAGTGCTTGCCGGTGACGAAGATGTTCACCCCGTAGTAGTTGAACAGGTAGCAGCCGAAGGCGATCAGCGCGAGGTACGCCGCCTTGCGGCCCTTCCAGCCCGCGGTGGCCCGGGCGTGCAGATAACAGGCGTAGGCGACCCAGGTGATGAAGGACCAGACCTCCTTGGGGTCCCAGCCCCAGTAGCGGCCCCAGGCGGCCTCGGCCCAGATCGCGCCCGCGATGATCGTGAAGGTCCACAGCGGGAAGATCGTGGCGTTGATGCGGTACGCGAACTTGTCCAGGGACGCCGCCGAGGGCACCCGCTCCAGGACGGAGGAGGCGAACCGGCCGAACTTCTTCCCGTTCGGGTCCTCCAGCTGTGCTTCGTACCGGTCACGGAAGAGGTAGAGCAGCGTGGAGACGGCGCCGATGTAGAGCGAGGCGCCGGAGACGATCGCGCAGCTGACGTGGATCCACAGCCAGTAGGAGTGCAGCGCGGGAACCAACTGGTCGCTGTCGGTGTAAAGAACAGAGACGGCGAGACCGAGGTCGAGGAGGACCGTGGTGACCAGAGGCAGTCCGATCCAGCGCACGTTCTTCTTCAGCGTCAGCAGGATGAAGTACGTGGCGACCGCGACCATGGCGAAGGTCGTGGAGAACTCGTACATATTGCCCCAGGGGGCACGCTGCACCGACAGGGCTCGGGCGAGGACACCGGCGGCGTGGAAGAGGAAGGCCAGCGCGGTCAGCCCTACCGCGATCCGGCCGTACACATCGCCCTGTTCGCTGCTTCCGGCGGCGCCCGGCCCGTCCGGGACATCACGGCTGCCCGCGGCGGACCGGGTGACCACCTTGGGCCGCTCCAGTACCGCGGTGCCGCCCTTCTCGGCGGTGTTCCCGCCGGTCTGGACGGTGACCTGGGCGCGGGGACGGTCGGCCGCCTCGACGGTGATCGCGGCGGCGGTGCGGCCGACGGCGCTGCGGCTGCCGAACACCCACTCGGCGATATGGGCGAGGAAGGCAAGGGTGTAGACCGCCATCGCCGAATAGATCAGCACATTGCTGTAGTTCGCCAGTGTCTCGTTGACTTCGGCCGCGAGGTTCACGGGTGCGCTCCTTCGGATGGATCTGCCGGATCCGTGCCGTCGGCCACGGGTCCTGAGTCGGATGCCGGTTCACTGTCCGACTCGGGTGCCGACTCGTTGTCCGGCTCCGCTGCCGACTCGTTGTCCGACTCGGGTGCCGACTGTGCTTCCGGTTCGGATTCCGGTTGGCGTTCCGGCTCCGGTTCCGACGCGGGGGGTGCGTCGGCCTGGAGACGGACGGCCAGATCGGCGAGTTCCTCCGGCAGCTTGGCGGACTCACTGCGGCCGAGCCCGGCCATCTCGACCACGGTGGTGCCGTCCTTGCCGGTCACCGCGCGCACCCACACCCGGCGGCGCTGGATGAACAGGGACGCGGCCAGGCCCACCAGGGCGGCGACGGCGCCGATCAGGGCGCCCTCGGTACCGGGCTTGTGGGAGATCTGGAAGCTGGCCCACTCCTTGACCCCCTCGAACTTCAGCGAGCCCGCGCCGTTCGGCAGCTTCATGGTGTCGCCGACCGCGAGCGCCCGGGCGTACTTGGTCCTGCCGTCGGACTCCATGAACTGCTTCATCCGCGACTTGTCCAGCTGGTACACGCTCTGCGGAGTGCCGCCGTCGATGCCGAGGCTGCCGTGGTAGGCGGTCAGCACCAGCGTCGGGTTGTCCAGCGCGGGGAAGACGGAGAACATCCCCTTGCTGCGCACCCAGGTGGGCAGGAACTGACCCTGGAAGGCGATTTGATCCTTTTTGCCCGCCTTGTTGCGGTAGTCCGGGACCTTGATCACCATGCTCTCGGTGAGATTCGCCCCGTCGATCGGCAGACCGGCCACCGGACCCTTGTAGGCGATCTCGCCCTTGCCGTCCCTGACCGTGACCACCGGCGCATAGCCGTGGTTCAGCAGATAGACCTTGTAACCCGCGATCTCGAGCGGCTCATTGACCTTGATCCGGGTCTTGCGCTCGGCGCCGTCCGCGCCGTTCCAGTAGGTGACATCCGCGTTGAAGGTGCGCGGGGTGCGCATCTGCGGACCGCTGCGCTCGTAGGTCGCGGTGAAGCGGTCCAGCTGGAAGCCGAAGGGCGCCAGATCATCGCTGTTGAACAGCTGGCCCGACTTTCTGTCGTCGTACTGCACGAGACTGTTGCTGAAGCCGTCGCCCTCCACGACCAGCTTGCTGCCCTCGAACTTCCACAGCTGCCCCGCGGCGAAGGACACCAGCAGCACGATCAGCGCGACATGGAAGAGGAGGTTGCCCACCTCACGCAGATAGCCCTTCTCGGCGGCGACCGCGTCACCCGAGCTCTCGGTGCGGAATCGGCGCCCCTTCATGATCCGCTGGGCGGCCCGGAGCACCTGCTCCGGCTCGGCCTCGGTGCGCCAGGTCGTGTACGCCGGGAGCCGGGTGAGACGGCGCGGAGCGCCGGGCGGACGGCCGCGCAGCTGGCCGATGAACTGCCAGGTGCGCGGCACGATGCAGCCGATCAGCGAGATGAACAGCAGGATGTAGATCGCCGAGAACCACACCGAGCTGTAGACGTTGAAGAGCTGGAGCTTCTCGTAGATCGGCGTCAGCGTCGGATGCTTGTCCTTGAAGGTCTGCACCTTGAGCGCATCGATGCTGGTCTGCGGGATCAGCGAACCGGGGATCGCGCCGAGCGACAGCAGGAAGAGCAGCAGCAGCGCGACCCGCATCGAGGTCAGCTGGCGCCAGAACCACCGGGCCCAGCCCAGCACCCCCAGCGAGGGGAGGCTGATCTCCTCGGACGGCGCCGTGGACAGCTGCGAGCCCGCCGCGCCGAGTTCACGCTCCTCCGCGCTGGCGCCGGCCGCCTTGTCGGCCGCGGTGTCGGTATCGGTGGTGGACATCGATCAGATCCCAACGTTGAAGCCCGCGGCCCAGCCTTGCATTTCGCTCATCATGGCGTCCCAGACACCGGTGAGCATCAGCACCCCCAGGGTGATCAGCAGCCCGCCACCGGTCCGCATCACCCACACGTAGTGCCGCTTGACCCAGCCGAAGGCGCCCAGCGTGCGGCGGTAGGCGAGGGCCACCGCTATGAACGGCAGCCCCAGACCCAGGCAGTAGGCGGCGACGAGCAGCGCGCCACGCGCCGCCGTCCCCTGCTGGAAGGCCAGGCTGCTGGCGGCGCTGAGCGTCGGCCCGAGACACGGCGTCCATCCGACGCCGAACAGGACCCCCAGCACCGGTGCGCCCGCCAGCCCCATGGTGGGCTTGATGTGGAAGCGGAACTCTCGCTGCCCAAAACCCTTCAGCACACCCATGAAGGCCAGGCCCAGCACGATGGTGACCACTCCGAGGATCTTGCTCAGGGTCTCCCGGTGCTCCTGGAGGTCCTGCCCGAAGTTGCCGAAGAGGGCCCCACCGGAGACGAAGACCGCGCTGAACCCGAGCACGAACAGCGAGGCGCCCGCGAGCATCCGGCCGCGCCGCGCCTCGGCGAGATCGGCACCGGTGATCCCTGTGACATACGACATATAGCCCGGCACCAGCGGCAGCACACAGGGGGAGAAGAAGGAGACCAGTCCGGCGAAGACGGCGATCGGCAGGGAGACCAGCAGTCCCCCGGTCATCACGGTCTCGTTGTATCCGGCGACGGCGGCGAGTGTGCTCACGGCGCTCACTTTTCCGCGATCAGCGGGTCGAGCATCTTACGGAGCCGCTCCTCGCTCAGCGCGGTGAGCGTGCGGGCCGCGATCTTGCCGTCCCGGTCCAGGACGATCGTCGAGGGGATGGCCTGCGGGTTGAGGCTGCCCTTGGGGAAGCGCAGCATCAGCTTGCCCATCGGGTCGTACAGGCTCGGGTACTCGACGCCGAACTCCTTCTCGAACCTGCGCGCGGGGGCGCGGTCGGAGTCACGTGTGTTGATCCCCACGAACTGCACACCGTCGCGCTGGGTGTCCTTCGCGACCTTGGCGAGATTCGGCGCCTCCGCCCGGCACGGCGCGCACCACGAGCCCCAGACGTTCAGGACGACGATCTTGCCCTTGTAGTCGGACACATCGAGCTGCTTGTCCTCGAGGGTCGTCCCCGACAGCTCGGGAGCGTCGGTGCGCTTCCCCTGGGGCACGGTGTCCACGCCGCCCTTGCCCTGGACAAAATTGGTGTCGGAGGAGCCGCCCGAGGTACCGCCGGAACCGCAGGCGGTAAGGGTCAGCGCGGCAACCGCGGCCCCAGTGGCCAGCACGGTTGCGCGACGTCGGGTCGCGAGGCGCCGAGGGGCGCGGCAGGCACTCATGTGAAAAGTTTCGCATGAGCGTTTTGGGGATCTTCGCCACCCCCCTTCGCCCCCGCGCATCGGCCGACGGCCGAAGGGGGCCCGTGGCCGTCAGCGGCCGGTCAGCGGTTCGCCCGCCAGGTCTCGCCCACCTCGAAGGACCGCAGATCGTCCAGCACCGCGGGGTCCTGGGCGTCCATCCAGTCCGTGAACTGCTTGAAGGAGACCAGCCGCACATCCTTGCGCTTCTCGTCGGCCATATGCTTCAGCGCTTCCTCGACGGCATCCATATAGATCCCGCCGTTCCATTCCTCGAAGTGGTTTCCGATGAACAGCGGCGCACGATTGGTCTCATAGGCGCGCTTGAAACCGGCTATATAGGCGTCGGTGGCCTGCTTGCGCCAGGCCGGGTAGTTCGCCGGCGGCGCGTTCGTGGAATTGTGCGACTGGTTGGCCAGGATGTTGTAGTCCATCGAGAGCACTTCGAAGGAGTGCCCGGGAAAGGGAATCTGCTGCAACGGGAAGTCCCACAGTCCCTGCTTCTTCGAGGGCCACACCTGCCTGCCCCCGGGCGAGCTGGCGTCATAGCGCCAGCCCAGCTTCCGGGCCGTCGGCAGCAGATTGTCCTGACCCTTCAGACAGGGGGTCCGGCCGCCGATGAGCTCCTTGTGGTAGTCGAACGGCAGCGGGTCGAGATCCTTGAAGCCGGTGTTCGTCCGCCACTTGGTGACGAAGGACATGGCCTGGTCGATCTCGGACCTCCACTGGGCGGGCGTCCAGCGCTCGACCGAACCGCTTCCGGCGCAGAAGTGGCCGTTGAAGTGGGTGCCGATCTCATGCCCCTCGAGCCACGCCTTCCGCACGTTCTCCAGCGTCGCCCGGATGTGCTCATCGGTGAGATAGCCGATGTCGGAGGCGCCGACCGGGTTGTTGGGCGGCCGGTACATCGACTTCTTCGACTCTGGCAGGCAGTAGATGCCGGAGAGGAAGAAGGTCATGGTCGCGCCGTGGTCCTTGGCCAGCTTGCGGAACCGCGGGAAGAGACCGTTGCCGACCTCTCCCGCGCCGTCCCACGAGAAGACCACGAATTGCGGCGGCTTCTGCCCGCGCGCCAGCCGCTCCGGCTTCGGCTCCTTCGGCCGCTGGGCGCCCCGGGACGTCGATCCGTCACCGATCGGCTTCGCCTGCCGCGTCTCGTGTGGCTTCGGCTTCGACCCTGGTGAGGAGCAGCCGGCGACGGCCAGTGACGCCACCGCTCCCGCACCAAGACCGAGGATTCCCCTCCGGCTGACCTCACGCATAACGTCCCCAATTCGCACTCGCCGTACTGGTGTCCGGGGTAGCGGACAACCCTTGAGATGACGAGACGAATAGCGCGGTTCCGAAAGGACGCGGCCGATTGCAGAAGTCTTACATCCGGAGTGATTACCGAATGCATTGGAACCAATACACACAGGATTCCGTCGGGCCTTATGCACGCACCATGAGTGGATCAAGCACGGATCATGAGGAGATCACGCGCCGAAGCCCTTGGACGCCCCCTTCACCGGCTTGGCGCCCGCCAGCAGATGCGCCGGAACAAGATCGCGCGCCGGTTCGCTGTAGCCGACCGACACGATCTGGTCACCGCGGTAGGTGAAGCTGGTGAGGCTCGCCAGCGTGCACTGCCGCCTGCGCGGGTCGTGCCACAGCCGCCGCCGCTCCACGAAGCTGCGCACGATCCAGATCGGCAGCTGATGGCTGACGCACACCGCCTCGTGCCCCCGCGCCGCGTCCCGTGCCGCACCCAGCGCCGCCATCATCCGCACCACCTGGTCGATGTACGGCTCACCCCAGGAGGGGCGGAAGGGGTTGGTGAGATGGCGCCAGTTGGCGGGCTTGCGCAGGGCGCCGTCGCCCACGCCGAAGGTCTTGCCCTCGAAGACGTTCGCCGCCTCGATCAACCGCCGGTCCGACGCCACGTCCAGGCCGTGCGCCTTGGCGATCGGCATCGCCGTCTCCTGCGCCCGCTCCAGCGGGGAGGCGACAACATGGGTGATGTCACGGTCGGCCAGGTGCTCGGCGACCCGGTCGGCCATCCGCCGGCCCAACTCGGAGAGGTGGTACCCGGGCAGCCGCCCGTACAGCACCCCCTTGGGGTTCTCCACCTCACCGTGGCGCATCACATGGACGACGGTGATCTCGTTCTCGCTCTGAGTCATGTCACCCATCATTCAGTCGCCTCGGCGGCGGCCCGCGCCGCCCCCGGCAGAGCCGCGGCCACCCGCTCCAGCGCCCGGTCGTCATGGGCCGTGGAGACAAACCACGACTCGAAGACGGACGGCGGCAGATACACACCCTGCGACAGCATCGAGTGGAAGAACGCGGTGAAGCGGAACGCCTCCTGCGCCTTGGCCTTCTCGTAGTCGGTGACACCCTCGCCGGTGAAGAACACCGAGAACATGTTGCCCGCGGCCTGGAGCCGGTGCTCCACGCCCTCCTTGGCGAGCGCCTCCGTCACCATCGACCGCAGCCGCTCGGAGACCGCGTCCACCTTCGCGTAGGCCGCGTCGTCCAGCAGCCGCAGCTGCGCCACCCCGGCGGCCGTCGCGATCGGGTTCCCGGACAGCGTGCCCGCCTGGTAGACCGGTCCGGCCGGGGCCAGCCGCGCCATGATGTCGGCCCGCCCGCCGAAGGCCGCGGCCGGGAAGCCACCGCCCATCACCTTGCCGAAGATCATCAGGTCCGGCTCCACCCCGTCGAGCCCGTACCAACCGGCCTTGGAGACCCGGAAGCCGGTCATGACCTCGTCGGAGATGTACAGCGCGCCGTTCTCCGCGCACAGCTGCTTCAGCCCCGCGTTGAACCCCGGCAGCGGCGGCACCACACCCATGTTGCCCGGTGACGCCTCGGTGATCACACAGGCGATCTCTCCCGGGTGCGCGGCGAACGCCTGCCGGACCGCCTCCAGGTCGTTGTACGGCAGCACGACGGTCTCCCCCGCCTGCGCGCCCGTCACCCCCGGGGTGTCCGGCAGCCCGAAGGTCGCCACCCCGGACCCGGCCGCCGCCAGCAGCGCGTCCACATGCCCGTGGTAGCAACCGGCGAACTTGATCACCTTGGCCCGGCCGGTGAAACCGCGGGCCAGCCGGATCGCCGACATCGTCGCCTCGGTGCCCGAGGACACCAGCCGCACCTGCTCGACGGGCCCCACCCGGCCCACGATCTCCTCGGCGAGCTCCACCTCGCCCGCACCGGGCGTACCGAACGACGTACCGCGTGCGACCGCGGCCTGCACGGCCGCCGTGACCTCGGGGTGGGAATGGCCGAGGATCATCGGTCCCCACGAACACACGAGGTCGACATACTCCCTTCCATCGGCATCCGTGAGGTACGGACCATCACCGGACACCATGAATCGGGGCGTACCTCCCACAGCGCGGAAGGCCCGCACCGGAGAGTTCACGCCGCCGGGTGTCACGACCGCCGCGCGATCGAAAAGCGTCTGCGAAACTGGGGCTGCGTAGGGATAGCTCACGCAAGCCATGTTGTCAGAGGCTGACGGAGTCCTGCCGTGGAGCGTTTCACCGCTCCGGGGCGGGGGAGGTCTCTCTCACATTGATCGGGTTGCGCGGTGGTAGCCGCGAGTGGTCGGGTGGAGATATGCATCGCGGTGGCGAACTGGGTGAAGGGACGGACGACCGAGGCCCCGAGCGCGCCCGCCCTGGACGCCATCGGCGGGAGAACGCGGGCAGGGCAAGCAGAAGCGGGGGCCGCATGGGGGTGACCTACAAATACTTCGGTGCTCCCGACGGAGCCACCGCGGCCCGGGTCCCCATCTCCATGCGACCCGAGGAACTCGGCGGCGATGAGCTCGGCCACGGCATGTTCACCAAGATCAAGCCGGAGACGGTGGCCGCGATGGTCCTCACGGGCATCGAGGGTGTCCCCCTCCACAAGGTCCCCCCGCTCGAACTGGTCGTCCTCCACCCCGACTACGCCGTCGTCAAGCTCCCGATGACCGCGGTCGACCCCCTGCGCGGCGTAGGCGAAGAAGCCGTCGGCGCCGCCGCCTTCATCTGGTCCACCGTCCCCGACCGCGGCGGCCCCCGCGATGCCTTCACCGTCTACCAACTGCTGCACGAGTGGCAGGACTTCAGCCATCGACTGCATGAGGCGGGGCATCAGCCGTACTGCCTGGTGTGGCCGTGACGCGGTGCGAGGGCCCTGGGGCCCTCAGCACCGACTTCCCGCGGGTGCGGGGAGCAAGGAGTAAGGCAGGCTCTCCCGCATCATCACGAACGAGTCATGCTCCTGATGAAGTTGGGCCCGCTCGAACGCGGGTTCAGGGCTGGTCCAGGTAGCCGGCGAGGGTGGCGCGGCGGCGTTGGAGCGGCGGCTGACGCCGGTGCGCCGGGACAACTCTCCGATCAGCATGCGGTCCGTCCGTCCCCCTCCGGAGTTGACCTTGTCACCGATGTGAAGGGCTAACGTCGCCGTGTGCGCGGGCATTCCGCGCTGTGTCGTTCCAGCAGGGTGAGATATGAGCATGTATGTCGTTCAACGCAATGGCCGGGCGGCGACGGTGGAGGAGTTGGCGCCGCTCGCCTTCGCGGGGTACGCGCACTTCACCGCGATGCAGGTGCGTGACGGCGGGGTAAGGGGGCTCGACCTTCATCTCCAACGGCTGCGCGCGGCCTCGAAGGAGATGTTCGGAACGGCGCTGCCCGACGAGCGGGTGCGCGAGCTGCTGCGGACGGCGCTGGAGGCGGGAGGTGCGGCCGATGTCTCCCTGAGGGCCACGGTCTACGCACCGGTGGGCGGGTCGGCCGCGGATGAATCCGGGGCGGAGCTGGACATACTGGTGCGTACCAGGCCGCTCGCGACCCCGCCCACGGGGCCGCTGGCCGTGGAGGCCGTCGCGTACGAACGGATCCTCCCGGCGGTGAAGCACGTCGGTGAGGTGGCCAAGGCGTACTACCCGCGGCAGGCCGTGAAGCACGGCTTCGACGACGCCGTCTTCGTCGACCGCCGGGGGCGGCTCAGCGAGGGGTCGATCTGGAATCTGGCCTTCTGGGACGGCTCCACGGTGGTGTGGCCCGTGGCCGAGATGCTGGGCGGGATCACGATGGGCATCGTCCGCCGTCAGCTGGACCGCCTCGGGGTGCCCCAGCGGGACGCGGAGATCACGCTCGCCGATGTGCCGGGGCTGGCGGGGGCCGTGGTCATGAACTCCTGGACGCCGGGGGTGGCGCTGCATCGTATCGGCGGGACGGCCGTACCCGAGGCACCGTCCTTCCTGGAGCTGCTGCACCGGGCCTACGAGGCCGAACCGCTCACCACGCCGTGAGGGCGGCGACACCACGCGGATGACGCCATCACGCTGATGACGCCCGGCCGGGGATCGCCCCGCCCGGGCGTCATGCACGGCGTTGTACTCAGGCGCCGGGGTGGCCCTGGTCCATGTGGTTGTCGTGGTTGTTGTGGTCGTTGTGCTGCTCCATCTTGTTGGTGCTCAGCACACAGCCGGTGTCCGGGTCGATCAGAACCCGCGTGACGGTGTGGTCACACTCGACGTCCACCGCCCACACCATCTTCTTCTGGTGGTGGTCCTGGTGCGGGTCGGTCATACGCGAGCGGTTCCCGTGCTCCTGCCCCTGGTGCTGCCCGTCCTTCTCGGGGCAGTCCTCCACCAGTTCGGCGCTGAGGGCCCGCCCCCCGACCTCGCACTCGGCGATCCGGACCGCATCGTCGATCGTCACGGCGCCGTTGCGCTTCATCTGGTCCTCGTGGTGGGCGGGGTCGCCCTGGTGGTCGCCGTGGGCGGGGCGCATCCCGCTGCGGACCTGCGGCTGCGAGCCGTCGCCGTAGTGACCCTCGTCGTAACGCCCGTTGTCGGGCCGGCCGTTCTCGCCGTACTGCTCGCCCTCCCCGGCCTCGCCGTACTGGCCGTCCTCCCCGTTCTCGCCGTACTGCTCACGCTGGCCGTTGTCCTCGCCGTACTGCTCGGCACCCTCGTCCTCGCCGTACTGCTCACGGCCGCCGTTCTCGGCGTACTGCTCACGGCCACCGTTCTCGCCGTACTGCTCACGGCCCTCGTTCTGGCCGTACTGCTCACGGCCACCGTTCTCGCCGTACTGCTCGCGACCCTCGTTCTGGCCGTACTGCTCACGGCCACCGTTGTCCCCGTGCTGCTCGCGACCCTCGTTCTCGCCGTACTGCTCACGGCCACCGTTCTCGCCGTACTGCTCACGGCCGCCGTTGTCCCCGTGCTGCTCACGGCCGCCGTTCCCGCCGTACTGGCCGTTCTCCTCGTGTTGCTCCCGCTGGCCGTTTTGCTCGTGCTGTTGGCCATGCTCCTCGTGCATGCCCTGCTGCTCGTGCTGTTGGCCATGCTGCTCATGCATGCCGTGCTGCTCGTGTTGTTGCCCGTGCTGCTCGTGCCGGCCGTTTTGCTCGTGCTGCTCGTGCTGGCGGCCATCCCCATGCTCGTTGTTGTGGTGCCCCGGGTTCTGGGCCTGCTGGCACGCGCCGTTGGACGGCGTGTGCGTCGTCGTGGCCCACGCGGCCGTCGGCGCGCCGGCAACCAGTGCCGCCGCCGCGACAGCACTTGCCGAGACGACCCCCCAGCGGCGGAAGGACCGACGGGACCGCTGCACAAATCTGTTCTGCTGCGTCATGGGCTCAAATCACTCCTTGGGCATGGGGATGCTCCCTCGCCGGCGCCGCGCCGGTCGCTGTGCTCCCTTCCCCAGGCCCCGGAGACCGTAGCGGTTTCCGATCTTGACTCCCTCGATCGGATGTAAATAAGACCGTCATATCCTTCGTATGGATCATGTGCGTGCAGCCTCGACCAGACGCAGGCCGCACCCAGCCGTCAGGCACGTCACCAGATTCTTCGGATTCGCCAGATTCATCAGATTCGTCACAGGAGGGCCGATGACCACCCCCACCGCAGTCATCACCGGCGCCAGCAGCGGCATCGGCGCCGCGACCGCCCGTCGACTCGCCGCCGCCGGTTTCCGTGTCGTCCTCACCGCGCGCCGCGCCGACCGGATCGAGGCGCTCGCCGGTGAGCTGACCGAGGCGGGCCACGAGGCCGAGGCATATGTCCTGGACGTCACCGACCGCGACGCCGTCAACGCCTTCGCCGCCTCCCTCGACCGCTGCGACGCCCTGGTGAACAACGCGGGCGGCGCCATCGGCACCGAGTCCGTCGCCAACGCCGACCCGGACGACTGGCGGGCGATGTACGAGGTGAATGTGATGGGCGTGCTCCAGGTCACCCAGGCCCTGCTGCCCGCACTCACCGCCTCGGGCGACGGCACGGTCGTCGTCATGTCCTCGACGGCGGGCCATCTCGCGTACGAGGGCGGCGGCGGTTATGTGGCCGCCAAGCACGGGGCGCACGCCATCGCCGCCACCCTGCGGCTGGAGCTGTGCGGTGAGCCGGTACGCGTCATCGAGATCGCGCCCGGCATGGTCAAGACGGACGAGTTCGCGGTGAAGCGGTTCCGCGGCGACGCGTCCCAGGCCGCGGCCGTCTACGACGGCGTCGCCGAGCCGCTCACCGCGGACGATGTCGCCGACACCGTCGAGTGGGCCGTCACCCGGCCCTCCCACGTCAACATCGATCTGCTGGTGGTCCGGCCCCGCGCCCAGGCCGCCCAGCACAAGGTCCACCGCGAGCGTTGAGACTGGAAGCCGAGGACGGGAGGGGACGGAAGGGGACGGAAGGGGACGGAAAACGAGAGGCCCCGCCGGTGCCCAGCCCCCACCCCCCGTCAGGGGGCCGTCAACCCTTCACACACACGACCTGCTTGAGCCTCGCCACCACCTCGACAAGGTCCCGCTGCTGGTCGATGACCTGCTCGATCGGCTTGTAGGCGCCCGGGATCTCGTCCACGACGCCGGCGTCCTTCCGGCACTCCACGCCGCGCGTCTGCTCCTCCAGATCCCGTGTCGAGAAGCGCTTCTTCGCCGCGTTGCGGCTCATCCTCCGACCCGCGCCGTGCGACGCCGAGTTGAACGACGCCGCGTTCCCCAGGCCCCGCACGATGTACGAACCGGTGCCCATCGAGCCCGGGATGATCCCGTAGTCCCCGCTGCCCGCGCGGATCGCGCCCTTGCGGGTGACCAGCAGGTCCATGTCCTCGTATCGCTCCTCGGCCACGTAGTTGTGATGGCAGGAGATAACGGGCTCGAAGACCGGCTTCGCCTTCTTGAACTCCCGGCGCACCACGTCCTGGAAGAGCGCCATCATGATCGAGCGGTTGTACTTGGCGTACTCCTGCGCCCAGAACAGATCGTGCCGGTATGCCGCCATCTGCGGGGTGTCCGCGATGAAGACGGCCAGATCGCCGTCGATCAGGTTCTGGTTGTGCGGAAGCTTCCGGGCCTCGCCGATGTGGTACTCGGCCAGCTCCTTGCCGATGTTGCGGGATCCGGAGTGGAGCATCAGCCAGACCGAACCGCTGTCATCGAGACAGAACTCAATGAAGTGGTTTCCCGAACCGAGCGAACCCATCTGCTTGGTGGCGCGGTCCTGACGGAACTTGACCGCCTCGGCGACGCCGTTGAAGCGTCCCCAGAAGTCATCCCACTTCGCGGTGGCGAATCCATGCAGCCGCCCCGGGTTCACCGGGTCGTCGTGCATCCCCCGGCCCACCGGGATCGCCTGCTCGATCTTGGATCGCAGCCGGGACAGATCCCCGGGCAGGTCGTTCGCGGTGAGCGACGTCTTGACCGCCGACATTCCGCAGCCGATGTCGACGCCGACCGCCGCCGGGCACACCGCGCCCCGCATGGCGATCACCGAGCCGACCGTGGCGCCCTTGCCGTAGTGCACATCGGGCATCACGGCCAGACCCTTGATCCACGGCAGGGTGGCGACATTCCGCAGCTGCTGCATGGCGCCGTCCTCGACCGTCGAAGGATCGGTCCACATACGGATCGGGACGTTCGCCCCAGGCACCTCGACGTACGGCATGTTTTACTCATTCCCCCGTGAAAGACAGAAAACGCAAAAACCGGGCTTATGCCTCATTGGTGGCGGTCGACCGGCAAGCACGGCAGCGCGTGCGGTAGACATTGTGTCCAGCGACCGCCTACGGGCGGCAAGCAGTTTTCGCTCGAAGGGACACGGACAGTGCAGCCAGCGCAGCGAAAGGCGTACGGATGGCGCGCCAGCTCGGCCGTCGCCGTGCTCATCAGCGTGCTCGCCGCCGCCGGGCTCAGCGGATGCACCGGCTCCGACTCAAGGCCCAGTGGGGACGACGGTGCCCCGGACGACTCCGGACACCAGGTCTCGGCTGAGCCCGGCCGCTATCGGTCCCTGCCCGAGGCATGCGGCGCCGTAAGCACGAAGACCCTCCAGACGCTGCTGCCCGGCGGCGACGAGGACAACAAGGCGTACGAGGGACAGGCGGCCCTCACGTACGACATAGACCGGCGCGACGGCTGCCGCTGGAAGATGGAGACACCCGGCGGCACCCGCTATCTGACCTTGGACTTCGAGCGCGTCGTGTCGTACGACCCGGCCGTCAGCGATGACGACCGGGCACAGGACCTCTACGAGAAGAAGGCCGTCGCCGCTCACGTCCCGGACGCCCCGAGCACCCCCTCGACCCCCTCCGGCTCCTCCGACGCGTCCGAGGGCTCCGCCGGCGACGGGAGCAGGGGCGACACGGTTCCCGGATCGACGCCCAGCTCCGACGAGAGCGGCACCAACCAAAGGGACCACAAGGGTAAAAAGGGCGACAAGGAAACCAATCCCCCGAACAGTGACGAACTACCTCGAAGCGATGAAAGTGCGACGAGTGACGAGGAATTCGACGGAACCGCCCCGCGCCGCCTCGATGACCTCGGCGACGACGCCTTCCTCAACGACCAGTTGATCACCAAGGACTCCGGTATCCACCGCGACATCACCGTGGTGTTCCGGTCCTCGAATGTGATTGCCACCATTCGTTACAACCAGTGGTCGACCGACAAGACGAGCATTCCCGACAGCGAAGAACTACAGCAAAACGCCGAAGACTTGGCGCAGGAGCTGACCGACCGGCTCAACGAATAACGGGCCCGGTACGAACCCGTGGAATGACCCAGGACACCCCGCGAAGACCTCGGAGATTGGGACGCCCGCGCATCGGCCGCGTACCGTGCCGACTAATGACGCGGGCGGCACATCCGCCCATCGACAGAGAATGAGCGAAGGATCCATGCACCGTTCAGCCCCGCGACTCGCCCGAATACTCGCCTGCGCGACCGTACCTGTAGTGCTGGTCGCAGGCTGCTCCTCCGGCTCCGATGACGACAAGAAGAACGCGGACAATCCATCGAGATCCGCCTCGCCCAGTCCGTCCCCGACCGTAGCGGCAGCAAAGTTCAGCAAGCTGCCCGATGTCTGCACCTCCCTGTCGGGCAAGACCATCGGCGAGCTCGTCCCGAAGGCGGAGCAGAAGAAGGGCAAGGCGCTGCCGTCGGCGGACACCAATACGGCCGCGAGCTGCCTGTGGAGTGGCCTCGACGGATTCAAGTACCGGTCGCTGACCGTCTCCCTCAAGCTCTTCCACTCCGACAGCGGGATGGGCAGCGGTGACAAGCGCGCCCAGGCGTTCGCGGGCCAGCAGGCGAGCAAGGCCGCCACGGCCGACGGCGCCAAGGACGCCAAGACCGAGCAAGCCGGTGGCATCGGCGACGCGGCCACCACGGTCAGCACCAAGACCAAGAAGGACGGCGACGACTTCCGCAACCAGACGGTCGTCGCCCGTACGGCCAACGTCGTCGTGGTGATCGAGTACGACGGTGCCGGTTATGAGACCGCCAAGACGCCGGACGCCGCCGATCTGCTGAAGGACGCCAAGGACGCGGCCAAGGAGGTCGTCGAGTCCGTCGGCAAGAACGACAAGGGCGGTTCGGGCGGTTCGGGCGGTTCGAGCAGCAAGCCCGATAGCGGCGCCTCGGCCGGCAGCGACAAGAAGAAGACCAGCGCCTAGCCGGTCCGCCACCCCTTCCCGTCCGAGGCACTTGACGTGTATGCGACCCTGGGCGCGCTGTTGCCAAGGACGGGGAGGGATCGCGGGTGGCCGCGATGCAATTGACACGTACGCATCGAATACTGATCGGGGTGGTCGTCGCCGGAGCGGTGGTGATCGCCGCGATCGGCTTCGCCGGCTCCTATGCGGCCGTACGCGATCTCGCACATGACAAGGGCTTCGGCGCCTTCGCCAACGTCTTTCCCATCGGCATCGACGCCGGGATCGTCGTTCTGCTCGCCCTGGATCTGCTACTCACCTGGATCCGGATCCCCTTCCCCCTGCTGCGGCAGACGGCCTGGCTGCTGACCGCCGCCACGATCGCCTTCAACGGCGCCGCCGCCTGGCCGGATCCGCTCGGGGTCGGGATGCACGCCGTGATCCCGGTGCTCTTCGTCGTCTCCGTCGAAGCGGCCCGGCACGCGGTCGGCCGAATCGCCGACATCACCGCCGACCGGCATATGGAGTCGGTCCGTATCGCCCGCTGGCTGCTCGCGCCGGTGCCCACCTTCCGGCTCTGGCGCCGCATGAAGCTGTGGGAGCTACGCAGTTACGACGAGGTCATCAAACTGGAGCAGGACCGGCTGGTCTACCGCGCCCGGCTGCGGGCCCGCTACGGGCGCGGCTGGCGCCGCAAGGCGCCCGTCGAGTCGCTGATGCCGCTGCGGCTCGCGCGGTACGGGGTGCCGCTGGCGAACACCGCACCGGCGGGGCTGGCCGCGGCCGGTCTGGAGGCGAACGCGGTGGTCCTGCCGTCCGCGCTTCCGGCCGGTACGGGCACAGGCACCGGAACGGGCACGGGCACCGGAACGGGAACGGGAACGGGCACCGGAACGGGAACGGGGGATACGGCGGGTGCGGCAGACGCCACCGGATCGGCGGCGTACGACGTCCCCGGGGCCGAAACCGGCGCGCCGGGCGCCCCGGGCGCCCCCACCGCGCCCAAATCCGCCGGTGCGCCGGGCGCCCCTGGCGCGGGTCCGGCGGCACCGGCTCCGGCGCCCGCCCCCGGACCGCAGGAGCTGCCGCTCTCCCTGCCGCTGCCGGTCTACCAGCAGTCCGGATATCAGCAGTCCGGGTATCAGCAGCCGGTCCCGGCGGCCCAGGGCCCCGATGTCACGGCCGAGCAGGCGCGGCAGGGCCAGCGGGTGCAGCAGCCGGAGACGGCCGAGCAGCAGGTGACCGTACCCGTCGGTCCCGGCCGGGTGCGGCAGCTCGGCGGCCAGGGTGTGGTGAACAACCAGGGCGTCTATGTACCGGAGCAGCGGGAGCCGGAGTCGTACCTCGAGTACGAGGGGGTGGGGCAGCCGGTGGCCGAGCTGCCGGACGACATCCCGCGGGAGGAGGTGTTCTACGGCGCCTTCCGGCAGTACCTCGCCGACAACGGCATGTTCCCCTCGGCGTTCCAGTTCGGGCAGCGGCTGCGGGAGACCTACGGCGTCACCGAGCTGAGCAACAACGAGCTGGGGGCGCACGTCAACGACTTCAAGGACCGGTACCGGACGGAGATGGCGGCCGAGCAGATCCCGTAGGCCCTGTCCTGCCGACACGCACACGCGCACAACAGGCGTCATCCGCGCACCAGATCCGTATACGGCGAAGGGGGCGGACCGGGAAACCGGTCCGCCCCCTTCGCCGCGTGTGTGCTTCCGGCGCGATCAGCGATCAGGACGCGAGCAGCTTGCGCACCCGGTCCGCCCCCACCGCCAGCAGCAGCGTGGGCAGCCGGGGGCCGGTGTCCCGGCCGACCAGCAGCTCATAGAGCAGCGCGAAGAACGACCGCTGCGCCACCTTCAGCTCCGGGGTGGGCTTGGCGTCCGCCGCCAGCCCCGCCTGGATCTTCGGCACGCCGTAGACCAGCGTGGTCAGCCCGTCCAGCGACCAGTGGTCGTCCAGGCCCTCGAGCAGCAGCCGCAGCAACTCGCGCTCGGTCTCGCCGAGCGAGGCCAGCCGCTCGGTGTCCGGCTCCTCGCGCACCCGGGTGCGCTGGTCGGCCGGGACCTGGGTGGTGATCCAGCGCTCGGCCTTGTCGAGCCGCGGCCGGGTGTCGTCCAGCGACTTCACCGGGTTCTCCGGGTCGAGGTCGCTGAGGATGCGCAGCGTCTGCTCGTCATGGCCGGTGGTGATGTCGACCACCGACGCCAGCGTGCGGTACGGCAGCGGGCGCGGGGTGACCGGAAGCTCCCCGGCGGCGGTGCGGGTAGCGCGGCTGTAGGCGGCGGCGTCCGCGGGCTGGGCCGAGCCTTCGGCGATCTTGCGCGCCAGCGCGTCCCACTCGTCGTAGGTCCGCTGGATCTCCTGATCGAAGGCGATCTTGAAGGACTGGTTGGGGCGGCGGCGGGCGTACAGCCAGCGCAGCAGCGGCGCCTCCATGATCTCCAGGGCGTCGGCCGGGGTCGGCACCCCGCCCTTGGAGGACGACATCTTGGCCATGCCGCTGATGCCGACGAAGGCGTACATCGGCCCGATGGGCTGGTCGCCGCCGAAGACCTCGCGCACGATCTGCCCGCCGACGACGAAGGAGGAGCCGGGCGAGGAGTGGTCCACACCGGAGGGCTCGAAGACCACGCCCTCGTACGCCCAGCGCATCGGCCAGTCGACCTTCCAGACCAGCTTGCCGCGGTTGTGCTCGCTGAGCAGGACGGTCTCGCCATGGCCGCAGGCGCAGGTGTAGCTGAGCTCGGTGGTCTCGTCGTCGTACGCGGTGACGGTGGTCAGGTCGCGCTCGCACACCGAGCAGTACGGCTTGTACGGGTAATAGCCCCCGCTGCCCGCGCTGCCGTCGTCCTCGGCGGCCGCGCCGGAGCCCTCGGCGGCGGCGAGCTCGGCCTCGTCGACCGGCTTCTGCTGCTGCTTCTTGCCCCCCTTGGCCGCCCCCGACTTGTCCTTGGTGCGGTAGCGATCAAGCACGGCGTCGATCTGGGTGCGGTGGCGCATCGCGTGCAGGATCTGCTCGCGATAGGCACCCGAGGTGTACTTCTCCGTCTGGCTGATGCCGTGGAATTCGATGCCCATCTGCCGCAGCGCCTCGACCATCGGCGCCTTGAAATGCTCGGCCCAGTTGGCATAGCTGGATCCGGGCGGGGCCGGGACGGAGGTGAGCGGCTTGCCGATGTGCTCGGACCAGGACGGGTCGACCCCGGCCGGGACCTTCCGATACCGGTCGTAGTCGTCCCAGGACAGGATGTGGACGCACTCGTATCCACGGCGCCGGATCTCGTCGGCGACCAGGTGCGGGGTCATGACCTCGCGCAGATTGCCGAGGTGGATCGGGCCGGACGGGCTGAGGCCCGAGGCGCAGACGATCCCCGGTGCCGGAGCACCTGATTTCGCCGTGCCGGGGGCGCGGCGCTCCGCCTCGGCAATAACCTCGTCGGCGAATCGGGAGACCCAGTCGGTCTCGGTGCTCTGAGCCACGGTCGGCACTTCCTTCCTAGCGGTCATGGCACCGCCCATTGTCCCAGACGGAGCGGGCACCTCCGGGGCCCTGTGGACAGGTTGTCCACAGGGCCGGAAAACGGGTTGGACACACCGTGAAATACTGGTGTGGCCTCATCGGCAACCAAGTCCTCTACGGAACGGCATCTCACCCATGGCCTCGGTTCCCTCTCTTGCCGCTACGGTCCACCAGCGCGTCTCGGACGCCCTCTCGGCTGCTCTGCCGGAGGCCGCTTCCGCCGACCCGCTGCTGCGACGAAGCGACCGGGCCGACTTCCAGGCCAACGGGATGCTGGCGCTGGCGAAGCGGCTGAAGGGGAATCCGCGTGAGCTGGCCTCGAAGGTCGTGGAGCACATCCCGGTGGCCGCCACCTCCGCCGACCCCGACCCGGTGATCGCGGACATCGAGGTCTCCGGCCCCGGCTTCCTCAACATCACGATCGCCGACTCCGCGATCACCGCCACCCTCGCCGCACGCGCGGCCGACGACCGCCTCGGCGTGCCCCACGCGCCGGACGCGGGCACCACCGTCATCGACTACGCCCAGCCGAATGTGGCCAAGGAGATGCACGTCGGCCATCTGCGCTCGGCCGTGATCGGTGACGCGGTGGTCCGGATCCTGGAGTTCACGGGCGAGAAGGTGGTCCGCCGCCATCACATCGGCGACTGGGGCACCCAGTTCGGCATGCTCATCCAGTATCTGATCGAGCATCCTCACGAGCTGGACCACAAGGACAAGGAGACCTCCGGCGAGGAGGCCATGTCCAACCTCAACCGCCTCTACAAGGCGGCGCGCGCGCTCTTCGACGCGGACGCGGAGTTCAAGGAGCGCTCCCGGCGCCGGGTGGTCGACCTCCAGGCCGGGGACGAGGAGACCCTCGCCCTGTGGCGGAAGTTCGTCGACGAATCGAAGCTCTACTTCTACTCGGTCTTCGACAAGCTGGACATGGAGATCCGCGACCCCGATGTGGTCGGCGAGTCCGGTTACAACGACATGCTGGTGGAGACCTGCCGCCTGCTGGAGGAGTCCGGGGTCGCGGTCCGCTCCGAGGGCGCGCTGTGCGTCTTCTTCGACGACGTCAAGGGCCCGGAGGGCAATCCGGTCCCGCTGATCGTCCAGAAGTCCGACGGCGGCTTCGGCTACGCGGCCACCGACCTCTCCGCGGTCCGCGACCGGGTGCAGAACCTTCAGGCCGACACTCTGTTGTATGTCGTAGACGCCCGGCAGTCGCTGCACTTCAGGATGGTCTTCGAGACCGCCCGCCGGATCGGCTGGCTCGACGAAAAGACCCACGCCGTCCAGCTCGCCTTCGGCACCGTCCTCGGCAAGGACGGCAAGCCGTTCAAGACCCGTGAGGGCGAGACGGTACGGCTGGTCGACCTGCTGGACGAGGCGATCGACCGGGCGGCTGCCGTCGTCCGGGAGAAGAGCGAGGAAAAGCTGGGCCTCACCGCGGAGGAGATCGCCGAGCGCGGCGCCCAGGTCGGCATCGGCGCCGTGAAGTACGCGGACCTGTCCACCTCCGCCTCCCGCGACTACAAGTTCGATCTGGACCAGATGGTCTCGCTCCACGGCGACACCTCGGTGTACCTCCAGTACGCGTACGCCCGGACCAAGTCGATCCTGCGCCGCGCCGCCGAGGGCCAGCGGCCGGTCGCCCGCCCCGAGCTGCCGCTGTCCCCGGCCGAGCGGGCCCTGGGGCTGCATCTGGACCAGTTCGCGGAGGTCGTGCGCGAGGTCGCCAAGGGGTACGAGCCGCACAAGCTGGCCGCGTATCTCTACCAGCTGGCCTCGCTGTTCACCACCTTCTACGACCAGTGCCCGGTGCTCACCGCCGAGGGCGGCCCGTCCCAGGTCGAGAACCGCCTCTTCCTGAGCGAGCTCACCGGCCGCACCCTCCACCTGGGCATGGACCTGCTCGGCATCCGCACCCCCGAGCGCCTCTGAGCCCCTGACGGCCGGCGCCCCGCCTCCCTCGCGGCAAGAGGGGGCGGGGCGCTGCCGTATATGCGGATGCGCATCGCGTATCAGCTGTACTGGGTGAAGCCTCCCGTGGTGATCTTCAACCCGAGTGCCGCCAGCTCGATGTCCTCGCCGTACAGCCCGTGGAGGACTCCTTGATAGGCCCCCTCGCGGGGCACCGTGTACAGAGTCCACGTGCCATCACGGGGGTCGACGATCAAGTAGGTGGGCACGCCCGCGTCGGCGTACCAGCTGACCATGTCCCGGGTGTCCTTGGAGCTGTTGCCCTTGGAGACGACCTCGCAGACGAGCTCGACATCGCCCGGATCGGCCAGCCATTCGTCCGACTCTCCGAACCCCGCGTCACAGACCAGGAGATCGGGCGTGGCGTAGTCGTCCTTGTCACCCGGCATCGACACGGAGGCGACCTGGTAGGGGGCCAGATGATCCGCCAACCCGGGACGCACCTGGTCGTAAAGAGCATTGATGATCCCGGCGTGCCTGCCACGCGGGGTCGGGGACATCATGAGAACTCCTCGGATGATCTCGGCACGCAGGCCACTGGCTTCCTCAGCTGCTTCGGCGGCCTTGCGAAGCGGGGTCATGCCGGGCTCCGGCGGAGTGAGGCCCACGATGTCCTCTCTTCCGACAAGCGATGTCGTCATGATGCATTCCCTTGCGATACGAAAATTCTAGCCGCGGGAGCGGCCGCCTTACCGTGACCGTGGCAGTCTCCTGATCCCCGCGTCAGCCGGAGAACCGAAGATCACCGCATCGGATGAGGGGCGTCCTGACCGGGGACGGCGGGGCAGGTGGTGTCCCGCTCCGGGCGCTCGCCGGTCAGCAGGAAGTCGGTCACCCGCCGGTCCGCGCAAGCGTTGCCGCGACCCGGGCCCTGGTAGGCCACGCCGTGCCCCATCGCGTCCACGCTGACCATCCGCGCCCGGTCGCCGAAGGCGTGCCGCAGCTTCAGCGCGCCGCTGTACGGGGTGGCCACATCGCGCTTGTTCTGCACCATCAGGACGTTCGACGGCCCCTGGTCGGTGATCCGGACCGGCTTGTCCCGCGGGGTGTCGTGCCAGAAGGCGCACGCCGTGGCGTTGACCGGCATTCCGGCGGTCAGCGGGTGGCTCTTGCGGCTCGCGGCGACATCGCGCGCATAGCCGGGAAGGGACTTCGGCCACTCCACGTCGTTGCAGAGGGTCCCCAGGGACACGGCCATGGCGTCCTGACCGGGGTTCGGCGGGATCGCGCCGGGCACCTTGCCCGCGTCCGCGTCGGTGATCAGTTCGGCCAGGCTCTCGAAGCTGTCCCGGGAGTACAGGGCGGTGAGCACGCTCTGGCGGAGCACATTGCCGTTCAGCTCGGGCGGGTTGGCGCCGGGCCAGGACAGCGGCTTGGCGTCCAGCCGGGCGGCGAGGTCCAGGACCCGGCGGCGTACCCCTGCGGGGGTCTCGGCGAGCCGGACCGGGCTGTCGGGGGCGGAGGCCCAGGCGGCGAAGTCCGGGAAGGTGTCCTCGACGCCGACGGCGTAGTTGGCCAGCCAGCCGCGCTCCACCCGCTTCGGGTCCGGGTCGTCATTGCTGTCCAGCACCCAGCGGTCGGTGCGCTCCGGGAACATCTGGGCGTACACCGACCCCGCGTACGTTCCGTAGGAGACGCCCCACGCGGACAGTTTCCGCTCCCCCAGCGCCTGGCGGATGCTGTCGATGTCCCGCGCCTCGGTCACGGTGCCGATGCTGCGCAGCAGCTCGCCGCCGTTGCGGGCGCAACGGTCGGCGATGCGGCGTCCTGTGGTGATGTTCCCCGCGATGCCGCCGTCGGCGGCGGGCCAGGGACGCGAGGCGGTCAACGACAGGTCGGCGGTGGCGAGTTGGCAGTCGGCATGTGTGGAGGCGCCCAGACCGCGCGGATCGAAGCTGACGATGTCGTAGGCGTCCCGCACCGATTGCGGCAGCCGCTTGCCGAGCGTGGTGGGCCGGTCCAGGCCCGGGGAGCCCGGGCCGCCCGGGATCAGCATCAGGACGCCCCGGCGATCGTCGGTCCGCTCGCTGCGGATCCGGGAGACCGCGAGCGAGATCCGCTTCCCCCCGGGGTCGCGGTAGTTCAGCGGCACCTTCAGCGTCGCGCACTGCTGGCGGGGATCCAGCTGGGTGCCCGGACACGGACCCCAGTCGAGCGGGCGGGAGGAGGTGACGGACAGCTCTCCCGCGGTCGCGTCGGCACCGGAGACGGTGGTGAGCAGAGCGGCCGTGGCGGCGGTGGCGAGGGTCAGCGCGGTGGTCTTGCCGGAGAGATTTCGCATGCGATCGAGCCTCGTGGAACCGGCCCACCGATCCCATCCGGCCACCCGGACAACCCAGTTGGGGTTAACCCCAGCCCGGCTGTCCACCGATCGGCGTACCGTGGCCGGAACACGATCATCCTCTTTGCGACAGTTTCCTGACGCCGCACAACCCGGGGCGGCTACGGCCCGTCCAACCCCACGTACATCCACGTACATCCAATATCCATTCACATGGGGGTCCGATATGCGACGGTGGGGGACCGCACTCGCGGCGATGGCATTGGCAGGGGCCGGTCTGGCGACGACGATGGGGACGGCACACGCCGCCACCAAGCCGTCGACGGCGGCCGCCTGCGCCACCGGCTGGGGCAGCGGCGTGAAGAGCGCGCAGACGGCGGCCCACAAGCCGCTGAAGAACATCAAGACCAGCCGGCACGAGTGCTTCGACCGCATGGTCTTCGAGGTCAAGGGCGGTACGGCCGCCAGCAAGATCGGCTACCGGGTGGGTTATGTCGACCACCTGTACCAGGACGGCTCCGGTGACGAGATCCCGGTCGGCGGCGGCGCCGTGCTGGAGGTCCGGGTGGCCGCGCCGAGCTATGACCCGCAGACCGGCGCCGAGTCGTACCCGGGCCGCGCCCGCAAGCCTCTTCCGGGTGTGAACCTGACGGGGTACAAGACCTTCAAGGACACCCGGTTCGGCAGCAGCTTCGAGGGTGACACCCAGGTCGGGCTGGGCGTGCGCGCCAAGCTTCCGTTCCGGGTGTTCCAGTCGGGCGGACAGGTGATCGTGGACGTGGCGCACTCCTGGAACGCGGTGCGCTGACGCCACACGGCGGGGGCGAACCCGTGTCCGCCCCCGCCCCGCACGGGCCGGCCGCCGTGTCCGGCCGGCCCGTCCCCGGCGCCGTACAGGATGAGGGAATGAACGAACCGACCAGCGAATCCGCGCTCCCCGGCCCCCGCGCGACCGGTCTGCTCAGCGGCAAGGTCGTGCTGATCACCGGCGGCGGGCGGGGCATCGGCGCCGCCTCGGCCCGACTCTTCGCCCGCGAGGGCGCGAAGGTGGTCCTGGCCGCCCGTACCGAGTCCCAGCTGAAGGCCGTGACCGAGGAGATCCGTGCGGAGGGCGGCACCGCCGACCATGTGCGGTGCGACCTGGCCGAGGCGGCCAGCGTCCAGGCGGCCGTCGACCGGACCGTAGAACTGCACGGCAGGCTGGACGCCGCCTTCAACAACGCCGGGGCCGCCATTCCGCCCGCCCCGCTGGCCGAGGTGGCCGAAACCGACTTCGACCTGATCACCACGGTCAGCCTCAAGGGCGTCTGGCTCTCCATGGCGGCCGAGATCAAGGCCATACAGGCCACCGCGGGCCACGGCGCCATCGTCAACAACTCCAGCGTCGGCAGCTTCCGCGGCAATGCGGAGCTGCCCGCGTACGGCGCGGTCAAGCGGGCCGTCAACAGCCTCACCGAGTCCGCCGCGATCACCTACGGACCGGAGGGCATCCGCGTCAACGCCGTCGCTCCCGGCACCACCATGACCGAGATGATCGAGGAATGGGCCCACCGGTCGCCCGGGGTCATCGACCGCCTCAACGCCCGGACACCGCTGCGCCGTCCCGCCGATCCGATCGAGGTCGCCGAGGCCGCGGCCTGGCTGCTCAGCGACCGCGCCTCCTACGTCACCGGCGCGGTGCTGCCGGTCGACGGCGGTATGCGAGCCTGAACGCACCACGGCTCCCGTACGCACCCCGTCCGAAAGTGCCGCCATGACTCCCCAGGACCTGCTGGACCGCGCCGAGCGGCTGGCCGCCACCGGCCGCCGCCGGCTGCTCGGCATCGCCGGACCGCCCGGCGCCGGGAAGACCACCTTGGCTGGGTATCTGGTCGCCGCGCTCGGCCCGGAGCGGGCGGTCCTGGTCCCGATGGACGGCTTCCACCTCGCCGACGCCGAACTGCGCCGACTCGGCCTGATGGACCGCAAGGGCGCCCCGGAGACCTTCGACCCGTACGGCTACACCGCCCTGCTGCGGCGGCTGCGCGCGCCCCGCGCGGGCGAGACGGTGTACGCGCCGGGGTTCGACCGCGACCTGGAACAGCCCATCGCGGGCTCCGTGCCCGTGGCGCCGGACATCCCGCTGGTGATCACCGAGGGGAACTATCTGCTGCTCGACGAGGAACCATGGCGTCCGGTACGGGAGTTGCTGGACGAGACCTGGTGGATCGAGCTGGACGGCGAGGAGCGGGTGCGGCGGCTGATCGACCGTCATGAGCGGTTCGGCAAACCGCGCGCGGAGGCCGAGCGCTTTGTGCTCGGCTCCGACGAGGCCAACGCCCGCCGGGTGGCGGCCGGGCGGGCGGCGGCCGATCTGGTGGTCAGGGGCCGGTGACCACCGGCCCCCGCTCCCCGGATCTACTCCCCGCGGTTCAGCCGCTGGGCGACCTCGGTGGCCCAGTAGGTGAGGATCATCCCGGCGCCCGCACGCCGCACGGACGTCAGCGTCTCCATGATCGCGCGGTCGCGGTCGATCCAGCCGTTGGCCGCGGCGGCCTCGACCATCGCGTACTCACCGGAGATCTGGTACGCCGCCACCGGTACGTCCACCACGTCGGCGATCCGCCGCAGGATGTCCAGATAGGGCAGCGCGGGCTTCACCATGACCATGTCCGCGCCCTCGGCGAGGTCCAGTTCCAGTTCCCGCAGCGCCTCACGGGCGTTGGGCGGGTCCTGCTGGTACGTCTTGCGGTCGCCCTTGAGCGAGGAGCCGACCGCCTCGCGGAAGGGGCCGTAGAAGGCGGAGGCGTACTTGGCGGTGTAGGCCAGGATCGAGACGTCCTGGCGGCCGATGCCGTCGAGCGCCTCGCGGACCACCCCGACCTGGCCGTCCATCATCCCGCTGGGGCCCACCACATGGACGCCCGCGTCCGCCTGCACCCGCGCCATCTCGGCGTAGCGCTCCAGCGTCGCGTCGTTGTCCACCCGGCCCTCGGCGTCCAGGACCCCGCAGTGGCCGTGGTCGGTGTGCTCGTCCAGGCACAGGTCCGACATGATCACCAGGTCGTCGCCGACCTCGGCCCGGACATCCCGGATGGCGACCTGAAGAATTCCGTCGGGATCGGTGCCGGGCGTGCCGACGGCGTCCTTCTTGGCCTCCTCCGGCACCCCGAACAGCATGATCCCGCCGACACCCGCCTCGACGGCCTCGGCGGCCGCCTTCCGCAGGGTCTCCCGGGTGTGCTGGACCACGCCCGGCATCGACGCCAGCGGCACCGGCTCACCGGCCCCCTCCCGCACGAACGCGGGCAGGATCAGCCCGGCCGGGTGCAGCCGGGTCTCGGCGACCATGCGCCGCATCGCCGGAGTGGTGCGCAGCCGACGTGGCCGCGCCCCCGGGAAACCGCCGTACTTCGCTGTCACGAGCGTGCCCTCCTCCTCGATCCCGGCCGCCGCTCGCTCGGGCGGGTGACCGGGTCCCCGGCCTCGATCGCGGCCTGGCGCCGCGCGGCCCCGAAGTCCGCGAGCGCCTCGGCCAGCTTGAGCACCGAGGGCTCGGGCGACAGGACGTCCACCCGCAGGCCGTGCTCCTCCGCGGTCTTCGCGGTGGCCGGGCCGATACAGGCGATGATGGTGACGTTGTGTGGCTTGCCCGCGATGCCGACGAGGTTCCGCACGGTGGACGACGAGGTGAACAGCACCGCGTCGAACCCGCCGCCCTTGATGGCCTCGCGGGTCTCGGCCGGCGGCGGCGAGGCGCGCACGGTGCGGTACGCGGTGACGTCGTCGACCTCCCAGCCCAGCTCGATCAGCCCGGCGACCAGGGTCTCGGTGGCGATGTCGGCCCGCGGCAGGAAGACGCGGTCGATCGGGTCGAAGACCGGGTCGTACGGCGGCCAGTCCTCCAGCAGCCCGGCCGCGGACTGCTCACCGCTGGGCACCAGATCCGGCTTGACGCCGAAGTCGATCAGCGACTTGGCGGTCTGCTCGCCGACCGCCGCGACCTTGATCCCGGCGAACGCACGGGCGTCGAGCCCGTACTCCTCGAACTTCTCGCGCACCGCCTTGACCGCGTTGACCGAGGTGAAGGCGATCCACTCGTAGCGCCCGGTGACCAGGCCCTTGACCGCGCGCTCCATCTGCTGCGGGGTGCGCGGCGGTTCGACCGCGATGGTCGGCACCTCGCTGGGCACCGCCCCGTAACTGCGCAGCTGGTCGGAGAGGGAAGCGGCCTGCTCCTTGGTCCGCGGGACCAGGACCTTCCAGCCGAACAGCGGCTTGGACTCGAACCACGACAGCTGGTCGCGCCGCTCGGCCGCGCCCCGCTCGCCCACGACGGCTATCACCGGCTGCGCGCCCTGCGGCGACGGCAGCACCTTCGCGGACTTCAGCACCTGCGCGATGGTCCCCAGCGTGGCCGTCCAGGTCCGCTGGCGGGTGGTGGTGCCCGCGACGGTCACGGTCAGGGGGGTGTCCGGCTTGCGGCCCGCGGCCACCAGCTCCCCGGCCGCGGCGGCGACGGTCTCCAGGGTGGCGGAGACGACGGCGGTGGCGTCCGAGGAGCCGACCTCGCTCCAGCAGCGCTCATCGGCGGTCCGCGCGTCCACGAAGCGGACGTCGGCGTGTCGAGCGTCCCGCAGCGGCACCCCCGCGTAGGCGGGTACACCCACCGCGGCCGCGATGCCCGGCACCACCTCGAAGACGATGCCCTCGGCGGCGCAGGCGAGCATCTCGTCGGCGGCGTACCCGTCGAGACCGGGGTCGCCCGCGACAGCGCGGACGACCCGCTTGCCGCCGCGCGCGGCCCCCATGACAAGATTGGCGGTGTCCCGGAGTACCGGGATACCGGCGGCGCTTGACGACCCGTCAGCGTCCGCCTGCGGCGGTGCGCCCTGAGCGTCCGCGGCCACGCCCGGCCTGACGTGCGCACGTACCACGTCGAGCACATCTGGGTCGGCGATCAGTACGTCGGCGGCGGCTAGTGCCTCCACGGCGCGCAGCGTCAGCAGGCCCGGATCTCCCGGTCCTGCGCCGAGGAAGGTGACCTGCCCGCAGCCGGGGTGGTTCGGGACGTTGGGGTTCAAAGTGCTCGCTCCCCCATAAGACCGGCCGCACCTTTCGCGAGCATCTCGGTGGCGAGTTCGCGACCCATGATCTGAGCCTGCGACACGGCCTCACCAGGTGAAGCGGGTACGGGACCGGTGGTGGACAGCTGCACCAGCGCCGAGCCGTCGGTGGTGCCGACGACGCCGCGCAGGCGCATTTCGGTGACATCCTGAGCGTCGCCCAGCAGGTCGGCCAGCGCACCCACAGGTGCGCTGCAACCGGCCTCCAGGGCGGCGAGCAGGGATCGCTCGGCGGTCACGGCGGCCCGCGTGTGCGGGTCGTCGAGCTCGGCGAGCCGGGCAGCGAGCGACGCGTCGGACGCGGCGCATTCGACTGCCAGAGCCCCCTGGCCGGGGGCGGGCAAAATGTGGTCGGCGTCGAGGATCTCGGTCGCCTCGTCGATCCGTCCCATTCGGATCAGACCGGCGGCGGCGAGCACCACGGCGTCCAGTTCCCCCGAACGCACATAGCCGATGCGGGTGCCGACATTGCCGCGGATCGGCACGGTCTCGATGTCGAGGCCGAACGAGCGGGCCCACGCGTTGAGCTGGGCCGCACGGCGGGGCGAGCCGGTGCCTATCCTCGCGCCCGGGGGGAGTTCGGCGAAGGTGAGCCCGTCCCGGGCGATCAGCGCGTCGCGCGGGTCCTCACGGCGAGGTATCGCGGCGAGCACCAGACCCTCGGGTTCGGCGGTCGGCAGGTCCTTCAATGAGTGCACGGCGAAGTCGATCTCGCCGCGCAGCAGCGCCTCGCGCAACGCGGAGACGAAGACGCCGGTACCGCCGATCTGCGCGAGCTGCTCGCGCGAGACATCGCCGTAGGTGGTGATCTCGACCAGCTCGACGGGGCGTCCGGTCAGCTTCCGCACCGCGTCGGCGATCAGACCGGACTGGGCCATGGCCAGTGCGCTGCGTCGGGTGCCCAGACGCAGTGGTGCGGTGGGGGTGGCAGGGGTGGAGCTCATGCCCGGCCTCCCTTCGGGTCGTTCGGTTCGGCTGCGCCGCGTACGGGGGCGGCGCCGGGGCGGCCGCCGTCGGCGCGGCTGACGGCGGCGACCGCCTGCGGGTCGAGGTCGAACAGCTCGCGCAGCGCGTCCGCGTACCCGGCACCCCCCGGGGTGCTCGCCAGCTCCTTGACCCGCACGGTGGGCGCGTGCAGCAGCTTGTCGACGACCCGCCGCACGGTCTGCGTGATCTCGGACCGCTGCTTGTCGTCCAGATCGGGAAGACGTCCCTCGAGCCGGGCGACCTCGCTCGCGACGACATCTGCCGCCATGGTACGCAGCGCGACCACGGTGGGCGTGATGTGCGCGGCGCGCTGAGCCGCCCCGAAGGCGGCGACCTCGGCGGAGACGATGGAGCGGACCAGGTCGACATCGGCGGCCATCGCCCCGGCGGCCGGACCCGAACCGTCGGCCGGGGTGGCGGCCGCCTCGGCGAGCGACTCGATGTCCACCAGGCGCAGGCCGTCGATCCGGTGCGCGGCGGCGTCGATGTCCCGGGGCATGGCCAGGTCCAGCAGTGCGACCTCGGCCGCGCCCCCGGGACCGCCCACCGGAGGGCAGGCCGCGCGCTGGGCGAGGGAGGTGCGCAGCTCATCGGCGGTGAGCACCACGCCCGTGGCGCCGGTGCAGGAGACGACGATGTCGGCGTGCGGCAGCTCAGCGGCGACCCGGTCCCGCGCCACGGCGCGGGCGACCAGCCCGGCGACCCGGACCGCGTCGGTGGCGGCGTGCTGCTCGGCCAGGGACTCGGCGAGCCGCAGTGCCCGCTCCAACGTCCTGTTGGCGATCACCAGTTCTGCCACACCGGCGCGTGCGAGGGTCGCCGCGGCCAGCGAGGACATCGAGCCCGCGCCGATCACCAGCGCGCGCTTGCCCGCAGCCCACTCCGCCACCGGCACCGGTCCGGCCAGCTGCTCCAGACCGAAGGTGACCAACGACTGCCCGGCCTTGTCGATCCCGGTCTCGCTGTGTGCCCGCTTGCCGACCCGCAGCGCCTGCTGGAACAGGTCGTTCAGCATCCGGCCCGCGGTGTGCAGCTCCTGTCCGAGGGCCAGCGCGTCCTTGATCTGGCCGAGGATCTGGCCCTCGCCGACGACCATCGAGTCCAGTCCGCAGGCCACCGAGAACAGATGGTGGACGGCCCGGTCCTCGTAGTGGACGTAGAGATAGGGGGTGAGCTCGTCCAGACCGACGCCGGTGTGCTGGGCGAGCAGCGTGGACAGCTCGGCGACCCCGGCGTGGAACTTGTCCACGTCGGCGTAGAGCTCGATGCGGTTGCAGGTGGCCAGCACCGCGGCCTCGGTGGCGGGCTCGGCGGCGAGGGTGTCCTGCACCAGCTTCGCCTGCTCGTCCCCGACCAGGGCGGCGCGCTCCAGCACGCTCACGGGCGCGCTGCGGTGACTCAGTCCGACGACCAGGAGACTCATGCCGGCATCACGGCGGGTACGTCCCCGTCAGGTCCTTGCCGGCCGCTGTCGGCGCCGGGGCCGCCCGCGGCCGTCGGGTGGGGGGCCACGGAGGCCTGCGGAACGGCGCCCGCGCCCTCCTCGTGGCCGGTCGACTCCTCGCCCGCCTTGCGCTGCTCGTGGAAGGCGAGGATCTGGAGCTCGATCGAGAGGTCGACCTTGCGCACATCCACGCCGTCCGGAACGGACAGCACGGTGGGCGCGAAGTTGAGGATGGAGGTGATGCCCGCGGCGACGAGCCGGTCGCAGACCTGCTGGGCCGCGCCCGCCGGGGTGGCGATCACACCGATCGACACACCGTTGTCTTCGATGATCTTCTCGAGCTCGTCGGTGTGCTGGACCGGGATGCCCGCGACGGGCTTGCCCGCCATCGCCGGATCGGCGTCGATCAGCGCGGCGACCCGGAAGCCACGGGAGGCGAATCCGCCGTAGTTGGCGAGGGCGGCGCCGAGGTTACCGATACCGACGATCACCACGGGCCAGTCCTGGGTGAGGCCGAGTTCCCGCGAGATCTGGTAGACGAGGTACTCCACGTCGTAGCCGACCCCACGGGTGCCGTACGAACCCAGGTAGGAGAAGTCCTTGCGGAGCTTGGCCGAATTGACTCCGGCCGCGGTCGCCAGCTCCTCGGAGGACACCGTGGGCACCGAGCGCTCGGAGAGCGCTGTCAGGGCGCGCAGATACAGCGGTAGCCGGGCGACGGTGGCCTCGGGAATCCCTCGGCTTCGGGTCGCCGGTCGGTGAGTTCGGCCAGTTGCCACAGTGCTCCTGCGGGTAGAGCGGGGCTGCGGGCGGCGCACAGTTCCATGACCGCCCCATCGACAGCAGGCTATGTCTTTGTGAACGCGTGCACAAAGATAGTGTCCGCTTTGTCCGAGCAAAGTGACCGGTGTCACGCACCTTTTCCGGTCGCGCTCGGAACCACGACCCGCGTCACACCGTTCCCGGCAGGCACATGCGTACCCCGGGGGCGCCGACGGGAGCACAGGCTCTCACTCCTCACCTTTTTACCCCCGGACACCAATAAATCGCCCACGATCGTAAACGACCCCGAGGATCCGGGCACAATGGCGAGCATGAGTCCCCTGCTGCGCCGCACCCCCCGCAAGAACCCCGCCGAGCGCACGGTGACACTGATCGGCAAGCCCGACTGTCACCTCTGCGAGGACGCCGAGGCCGTGATCGAGAAGGTGTGCGGCGAACTCGGCACGCCCTGGGAGAAGAAGGACATCACCCAGGACGAGGAGCTGTACCGGAAGTACTGGGAGCAGATCCCGGTGGTCCTGGTCGACGGCGAACAGCACGACTTCTGGCGGGTGAACCCCCAGCGGCTGCGGACCGCGCTGGGCGGCTGATCCGCCGCCCGGAGCCACACCACCCGGAGCCACCCCCGGAGCCACCGCCCGGACCCGCCGTCCTGGCGGCCGCCCGACCAGCGGGCACCGATCAGCAGGCTCCGCTCCGTGGGCCGCCCCACCTTTCGCGCAACCAGAATCGTCCCGACACCCGGGCGTAACGGGATGGGCCACCCCGCTGGCTATGCTCGCTCCATGGCCGCACTGGGATGGTTCACCCGCCGTCGACGACCCGCCACGGAGCGGAGTGTCCTCGCCGGAGAGGCGTCGGCCGAGGCGGCGCGCAAGTCGTCGGCCGAGACTCCCTCGCCGCAGCCCGCCGCCGAGCCGGAGTTCCCCGTCGTCGGGGACGAACAGGCCGCCGCCTTCTTCGACCTCGACAACACGGTCATGCAGGGCGCCGCCCTCTTCCACTTCGGCCGCGGCCTGTACAAGCGGCACTTCTTCCGCAAGCGCGAGCTGGCCCGCTTCGCCTGGCAGCAGACCTGGTTCCGGATGGCGGGCGTCGAGGACCCGGCACACATGGAGGACGTGCGCAGCAGCGCGCTGTCCATCGTCAAGGGCCACCGGGTCTCCGAGCTGATGTCGATCGGCGAGGAGATCTACGACGAGTACATGGCCGACCGCATCTGGCCCGGCACCCGCGCCCTGGCCCAGGCGCATCTGGACGCCGGACAGCGGGTCTGGCTGGTGACCGCCGCCCCGGTGGAGACCGCGACGATCATCGCCCGGCGACTGGGGCTGACCGGGGCGCTGGGGACCGTGGCCGAATCGGTCGGCGGGATCTACACGGGCAAGCTGGTCGGTGAGCCGCTGCACGGCCCGGCCAAGGCGGAGGCGGTACGGGCGCTGGCGTCGGCCGAGGGGCTGGACCTGGCCCGCTGCGCGGCGTACAGCGACTCCTCCAACGACATCCCGATGCTGTCGATCGTGGGCCATCCGTACGCCGTGAATCCGGACGCGCGACTGCGCAAACACGCCCGGGAGAACGGCTGGCGGCTGCGCGACTACCGCACCGGCCGCAAGGCGGCCAAGATCGGCATCCCGGCGGCGGCCGGAGTGGGCGCGGTCGCGGGCGGCACGGCGGCCGCCGTGGCGCTGCACCGGCGCCGTCGCTGACCGCGCACCGACCCTCCCCTCCCCCGGCTCTCCGCGAGCCCGCACCGCCTCCTCGCACCACCCCCTCGCACCGCCTCCACCAGCGGTGACGGCCGCGCGCGATCGAGCGCGTACGAGCCTGACCGAGGACGGTCAGGACTGAGCGGCGATCGCGCTGTGTGAGGGCGTGCCCATCGATACGGAGCGTCACCGATCGACCGCGACCATCCTGTTTCGGTCATTCCGCACTTCCTACCCCACAGCGCCCCCGCCAGTCCCCTTACCGCCGGTTTGTCACAACACGCTACGCAACCGCACAACAAGGGGAACTTTCCGATCAAAATCCGTCGGCCGTTCGGTACTTGATGCGTCATCAATCCATAACGGAGTGAACGGAAACGATGATTTGAGCAACTGGGTGTAGCGCCGCCTATACGAAGCGTTATTCTCCTTAGACGCAAACCGGTACCCACGCGTCCCTACGGCGGGTGAACGGTCCCGTACTGCACGTGATGGAAGCTCTGCCTCTGGGAGTCCCGTGTACCCACACGTCGGGGTTGACGCCTCGGGCCTGGCTACGCTGCGCGCAACGGTCCTCGACTGTCTGCGCGGCTTCGTCCCCACCGCGTATGCCGTCCCCGCGCTCGCCACACCCGCGCCCGTCAGCCCATCCGTCGGCACGGTCCACCGGCCCGGCCAGGCCGGCTCCTGCTACGCCCTGGCCGACGGCGGAGCGGCGGTCGGCAGACGTTCCCGCGGCGGCGCCTCCACCGCCCGCCGGCCGAGCGCCGACAGCGACAGCCGCCGCATGATGGACCTGGTCGAGCGCGCCCAGTCGGGCGAGGCCGAGGCCTTCGGCCGGCTCTACGACCAGTACGCCGACACCGTCTACCGGTACATCTACTACCGCGTGGGCGGCCGGGCCACCGCCGAGGACCTCACCAGTGAGACGTTCCTGCGCGCCCTGCGCCGCATCGGCACCTTCACCTGGCAGGGCCGTGACTTCGGCGCCTGGCTGGTGACCATCGCGCGCAATCTCGTCGCCGACCACTTCAAGTCCAGCCGCTTCCGGCTGGAGGTCACCACCGGTGAGATGCTCGACGCCAACGAGGTCGAGCGCAGCCCGGAGGACTCCGTCCTGGAGTCGCTGTCCAACGCGGCCCTGCTGCAAGCGGTGCGCAAGCTCAACCCGCAGCAGCAGGAGTGCGTGACGCTCCGCTTCCTCCAGGGGCTCTCGGTCGCCGAGACCGCCCGGGTGATGGGGAAGAACGAAGGCGCGATCAAAACCCTTCAGTACCGGGCCGTGCGCACCCTCGCCCGGCTCCTTCCGGAAGACGCCCGCTGACCGGCGTCCACGGCCCCGCGGTGACACCTCCGGCAGGCCCGGTCCACTCCTCGGGAGGGCGTAACCCGGGTGCTGCGCCGCTCGTTGTGGGGGATGCAGGCGCCTTGTGGTCGTACCCTGCCCGTACCCCGTCACTCGATCGGGTGGACACACGGGTGGGACGGAACCTTCGGGTGTCCTGGGGAGTCGACCGTCACGACGAGAGGAGGTGCCGCCTGTGATCGCGAACGTAACGGCACACCGGCGGGCGAACGCCTTCGCCAAGGCCCTGGAGGCCCTGGAGGCCCTGGAGAGCAAGCACCAGGCCACCCGGGACGAGACGCCGCACCAGCAACCCGGCTCATCGGCGGAGAGCGCCGAGCAGAGACGGATGGTGGCCCTGGCGAGCGGGCTCGGCGAGCTGCCGGCACCGGTATTGGACCCCGAGGTCAGGACCACACAGCGGGCCCAGCTGATCGCCGCCATGGAAGCGGCCTTCGCCGAGGGCGCGCCGCGCGTGCCCGAGCAGCGCCGCCGCCCCGGCGGCGCCCACCGCGCCAAGCCGCCGGTGTCCAGACTGCGGCCCCGTTCGCGCTGGTCCAAGGGGCTCGCGGCCGGGGGGCTCACGGTCGGGGTCGCGGCGGGCGCGTTCGGCGGGGTCGCCGCGGCCAGTTCCGATGCCCTGCCGGGTGACACCCTCTACGGGTTCAAGCGCGGTATGGAGGACCTCAAGCTGGAGATGGCGGACGGCGACGCCGCACGGGGCCGGATCTATCTGGACCAGGCATCGACGCGGATGAGCGAGGCGCGCCGGCTGATGGAGCGGGCCCGCTCCGGCGAGCTGGACCACGATTCGCTCGGGGAGATCCGCCGCGCCCTGTCCGGTATGCACCATGACGCCTCCGAGGGCCACCGGCTGCTCCACCGGGTCTACGAGCGAGAGGGCTCGCTGGGGCCGATGCAGGAGCTGTCCTCCTTCGCCAAAGCCCACCGCGACGGCTGGAGCCAGCTGCGCGAGAGGCTGCCGCTCCAGCTCGCGGACGTCGGGGACGATGTGAGCTCGGTCTTCGCCGCCATAGACCAGGAAGTCGGCCCGCTCCAGCCGCTGCTGCCCACCACCAAGGACCAGCGGAGCCAGTCGGGTCGGCCGGGCGCCGAGGCGCCGCAGCGCTCCGGCGGGGCCGCGCCGGAGCACCACCCCTCCTCGTCCTCAGCCACCCCGAGCGGCGGCCGCACCGGCGAGGCGAGTCAGCCGCGCCCACCGTCCCCCGCCGCGCCACAGGACCAGGGGCTGATCGACGGTGCGGGCGATCTGCTCAACCCACCCGCCGGTGCCGTGTCGCCGAGCCCGTCCGCGGGCCGCGGCGACACCGGCAGCAAGCCGGCGCAGCCGGACATCACCGTCCCACCGCTGCTGCCCGACCTTCTGCCGGGGCTCGACCTCGACGGCGACGACACCAGGTGAACTGTCCGAGGGTGGTGGTGGGTGCCGCGGCATCCACCACCGGCCTCAGAAGAACACCGACCGCCGCTGCACCAGCAGCTTGGCCCCTCCTTCTGGCCGCCCTCGCACTGCTCGGCCCTGGCGGGCCTCACAAGCTTCAGCCGCCCGCGCCGCACTCCGTCCGTCGGGCTATGGGTCGTCCCCTGTCACATCGCCCGGCTCAGAAGAACACCGACCGCCGCTGCACCAGCAGCTTGTAGAGGGTGTGCTGGATCGTTTCTCGTACCTGGTCGGTGAGGTTGAACATCAGCATCGGGTCGTCCGCCGCCTCCGGCGGATGCCCGTCGGTCGGGATCGGCTCGCCGAACTGGATGGTCCACTTCGTCGGCAGCGGCACCGCGCCCAGCGGCCCGAGCAGCGGGAAGGTCGGCGTGATCGGGAAGTACGGCACACCCAGCAGCCGGGCCAGCGTCTTCGCGTTCCCCACCATCGGATAGATCTCCTCCGCGCCCACGATCGAGCACGGTACGATCGGCGCCCCCGCGCGCAGCGCCGTCGAGACAAAGCCGCCCCGTCCGAAGCGCTGGAGCTTGTACCGCTCGGAGAACGGCTTGCCGATCCCCTTGAAGCCCTCCGGCATCACCCCGACCACCTCGCCGCGCTCCAGCAGCAGCTGGGCGTCCTCGGCGCAGGCCAGGGTGTGGCCCGCCTTGCGCGCCAGCTCGTTGACGACGGGCAGCATGAAGACCAGATCGGCGGCGAGCAGCCGCAGATGGCGCTGGGCCGGATGGTTGTCGTGCACCGCGACCTGGAGCATCAGCCCGTCCAGCGGCAGCACCCCGGAGTGGTTGGCGACCACCAGCGCCCCACCGCTGTCCGGGATGTTCTCGATGCCCTTCACCTCGACCCGGAAGTACTTCTCATACATCGGGCGGAGCAGTGACATCAGGACCTGGTCGGTGAGGTCGTGGTCGTAGCCGAAGTCGTCGACCTCGTAGTCACCGGTGATCCGGCGGCGCAGAAAGCTCAGCCCGTGGGCGAGTCTGCGCTCCCAGTCGCCGCCGCCCGGGGCGCGCTTGGGCGGGTGCGGCGGCAGGGGCGGCACCTCGGAGGCCGATGTGGTGGCTTCGGCGGTGTCGGCGGCCTGCTCCAGTTCCTCGTCGCGCTGCTGCGGTACGGGTTTCAGCGCACCCTGGGACCGCTTGGCGCGTCCCGGACGGGGGCCCTTCCTCCGGGACCGCGGTTCCTCACCGAACGGAATGACCTTGGCATCCGCCATGGTGGTTGCGCTCCTCAGTTCTGGGCGCCGGCGGGCAGCAGCGCGGCGAGCCGGTCGACGGTACGGGCGAGGGTCTCGGGCGGGAGCAGCCCGGGACCACGGCTGTGCGCGTAGTCCGCGAAGGCGCCGGCGGTGGTGTGCTCGGGTTCGAAACCCAGGGTCTCGCGCATCTGGCTGGTCGCCACGACCCGGCCGTGGGTGAGCAGCCGGACCTGCTCGGGCGAGAAGTCGGTGACGCCGAGGGACCGCAGCGCGCTACGGGCCCAGCGGAGGGTGGGCAGCAGCAGTGGAAGCGTGGGGCGGCCGAGCCGCCTGGCGGCCTGGGAGAGGAGCAGCACCCCGTCCCCGGCGATGTTGAACGTGCCGCTGTTGAGGGTGCCGCGGCGGGGTTCGGAGGCGGCGATCCGCAGCACCTCGATGGCGTCCTTCTCGTGGACGAACTGGAGCCGGGGGTCGTAGCCGATGACGGTGGGCAGCACCGGCAGCGCGAAATACTCGGCGAGCGGGGAGTCCGCACACGGCCCGAGGATGTTCGCGAAGCGCAGCACGCACACCGCGACATCGGGGCGGCGCCGGGCGAAGCCGCGGACATAGCCCTCGACCTCGACGGTGTCCTTGGCGAAGCCGCCGCTGGGCAGCGATTTGGGGGGTGTGGTCTCACTGAAGACGGCGGGGTCGCGGGGCGCCGAGCCGTACACACTGGTGCTGGACTTGACCACGAGCCGCTGGACCGACGGCGCCTTCTGGCAGGCACCGAGCAGCTGCATGGTGCCGATGACGTTGATCTCCTTGACGGAGGTCCGATTGCCGCGGGCTCCGAGCGGGGTGCCGTTGATGTCCATGTGGACGACGGTGTCGACGCCGAACTCGGCGAGGAGCTTCCCGATCGTGGGGTGGCGGATATCGGCCCGGACGAAGTCGGCTCCGCCGAGGGGGTGTTCAGGTGTCACGGCGTCCACGCCGATCACGCGGTCGACATCGGGCTCACGCTGTATGCGCCGTACGAAACGGCCTCCCAGCTGGCGTGCGGCCCCGGTGACGAGCACGACCTTTCCCAAGATCAGCGCCTTCCTTCCCACCCTCGTCCGAGCTGGGCTGTGCCGAACACCGTAACCGGTCGATGTTGCGCTGTGATGACCACTCGCCGCGCGGACCGGCGTTTTAAGCCGTGGCCACGGCTGTGACCGGGGTCACGGCGGCGGTCATGGCGGGGGCCGCGCACGCACCGCAGCCCTCCCACCGGCGGTGGAAGGGCTGCGGGACGAACACAGCGTCGCTTGCTTACTTCTTGTTGCGACGCTGGACGCGCGTGCGCTTGAGCAGCTTGCGGTGCTTCTTCTTAGCCATCCGCTTACGCCGCTTCTTGATAACAGAGCCCACGACTACCCTCGCTCACTTCGAATCACTCGGTGCGGGGCGTCCGAGCCCACACGACCTACATCGGGCCAGCCTACCCGGCGCCGAGCGAACCACGTAATCCGAGGGTCCTCCCCAGGCCCGTACCGGACCTAAGCGGACTCCACCCCCACATAGGACTCGCGGAGGTATTCATGAACCGCTTGCTCTGGGACCCGGAAAGACCTGCCCACCCGGATCGCCGGCAGATGACCGCTGTGCACCAAGCGGTACACGGTCATCTTGGACACTCGCATCACCGAGGCAACTTCCGCCACGGTCAGAAACTGAACCTCGTTCAGAGGCCTTTCGCCAGCAGCCATGACACACCTGAACCTTCCGCACATGTCGGGCACCGGCTTCCCCTCCGGTGACTCCTGCTCGCATGCGCGCTCCTCCCCAGGTTAGGGGCGCGTGATGCAAGTGGGGAAGAGGAGTAGCTATCGGACGCCTACTGTGACAGACACGCCCGATTGAGTACATAGCGAGTGAGCGGCCGGTAGCAACCAGGCCGCACAGCGTCATCAAGCGGAACGGCGACCGACACCCGTCCCTCGGCCTCCCCGACGAACAGCGCGGGATCATCAGTGTCGCCGAGCCCCATGGCCTCAAAGCCCAGCTGACCTGCTCCGCAGACCCATCCGTGATCCCCGATCACCAGCGCCGGCAGGGCGCCGCCGGACGCCGCCGCACAGCCCAGCGCAACCCGAACCGGGAGCGGGGAATGACTGTGGGCGCCCGGCTCACTCGGGCTCGGGCGGGCGCCGGGCGCCCGCACCATCGCGACTCCTCGTACGTAGACGAGTTGGTACATACGTACCCCAAACCGCGTCGTTATGTCGACACATCTACCCTGCCCCGGAGTGAGAACACGGCATCCGGCCGCCGAGAGCGCCGACGCCAACGAGGCGTAGAAGGCGAGGAGACGGTGCGGGTGACCGGTGCCGAGCAGCACCGGGAGGCGAGCCAGGGCGACGGCCCGCAGACGGTCCGCGAAAGCATCCAGGGCGCTGATCGTCCGCTCCGGATCGATCACATCCAGACCTGAAGTGTGGGCCGGATTGGCCGAAACCCCGCATTTGTCGCCCATCAGGCGAAGCAATTCCAGGAAGGACCAGTCGTTTTCGGGCTCGAGACCGAGCAGCACCCGAGGGTCCCGTGCGGCGAAGTGCCGGTAGCGGCGCAGGCTCTCCTCCCGGCTGGTCGACACCGGTCCGGCGAGCCGCGCCGCCAGCAGATGCGCACGCAGCGAGGCGGAACTCAACACGCCCACGATGCTGGCGGATCATGAGCCTCCGCTGCCGGGGAACGGCCCGAGACCCCACGGTTGGCCTAACGGCCGCCGGAGAACGCCCGCTACGGAAGCAGCCCGTGGTGCGGGAACACCGCGCGGCGGGTCGCCAGGATCGACTGGTCCAGCCGGTCCGCCGGGTCGTAGCCGGAGTCCGCGAAGTCCCGCCAGCGCGGCTCCCGTCCGTCCGTCATCCGCCGCGGCGCCTCCAGCCGCGTCCGCCGGTAGACCTCCCGCCGCCAGTCCTCCGGTACCTCGGTCTCCGGTGCCAGCGGACGCCCGGCCGCGATCGCCACCAGATGCGTCCACGACCGCGGCACCACCTCCACCACCGCGTAACCGCCGCCCCCGAGCGCGACCCACCGCCCCTCGGTGTGGTCGTGCGCCAGCTGGTGGCAGCTCTCGGCGACCGCCCGCTGCGCGTCCACGGTCACTCCCAAGTGGGCGAGCGGGTCCTCGATATGGGTGTCCGCGCCGTGCTGCGTCACCAGGACCTGCGGCCGGAAAGCGGCCAACAGCTCCGGCACCACCGCGTGATAGGCCCGCAGCCATCCGGCGTCCCCGGTCCCGGCCGGCAGCGCCACGTTCACCGCGCTGCCCTCGGCTCCCTCCCCGCCGGTCTCCTCGGGCCAGCCGGTCTGCGGGAAGAGAGTGCGGGGGTGCTCGTGCAGCGAGATCGTCAGCACCCGCGGATCGTCCCAGAACGCCGCCTGCACCCCGTCCCCGTGGTGGACGTCCACATCCACGTACGCGACCCGCTCGGCACCCAGCTCCAGCAGCCGCGCGACAGCGAGTGCCGCGTCGTTGTAGATGCAGAACCCGGCCGCGCCACCGGGCATCGCATGGTGCAGCCCGCCCGTGAAGTTCACCGCGTGCAGCGCCTCCCCGCGCCATACGCTCTCCGCCGCGCCCACCGACTGCCCGGCGATCAGCGCCGACGCCTCGTGCATCCCCGCGAACGCCGGGTCGTCCATGGTCCCGAGGCCGTACGAACCGTCCGCCGACGCGGGATCGGCCGAGGCCCGCCGCACCGCGTCGATGTACTCCTGGCGGTGCACCAGCCGAAGCGTCGAATCCCCGGCCGCCTTGGCGGCCACGACCCCGACCGCGCGGTCCAGCCCGTACGCCTCGACCAGTCGCATGGTCAGCGCGAGCCGGACCGGGTCCATCGGATGCCCGGTGCCGAAGTCGTATCCGGTTACTGCCTCATCCCACATCAACTGTGCGCGGCCGCTCATGACCGTCACCGTATCTGGCTGGTACAGGAGCGAACGACTTCGCATACAGCATGGTCGCGAGCACCAGCGCCATCGGCACCAGCATCGCGCCCCGGTAGCTCCACGCGCCGCCGAGTGCGCCCACCAGCGGTGAGCCGACCAGGAAGCCGAGGTAGTTGAAGATGTTGAGGCGGGCGACGGCGGCGTCGGACGCCCCGGGGAAGAGCCGCCCGGCGGCTGCGAAGGTCTGCGGCACCAGCACACACAGCCCGAGCCCGAGCAGGGTGAAGCCGAGCATCCCCACCCAGGGGCCGGGCGCCGTCGCGACCACCGTGAACCCGCCGGCCGCCACCAGCGTTCCGGCCCGGACCACGGTGACGGCACCGAAGCGCCGCACCCCGAGGTCGCCGAAGGAGCGGCCGAGCAACGTGGTCACCATGTAGGCGTTGTACGGGAGCGTGGCCAGCTCCTCGGAGCTGTGCAGCACGTCCTCCAGGTACTTGGCGCCCCAGTTGGAGACGGTCGAGTCGCCGATGTAAGTGAAGGCCATGACAAGGCAGAGCGGCAGCAGCGGCTTCATGCTCATGGGTGCGGCGGCGGGTTCGGGCACTGCCGGTGTCTCCGGTCGGCCCTCCGGCCGGGCCATGTCCCGCTGGTCCACGTACCAGCGGGAGGCCACGAGGGCGACCGGCACCAGCAGGGCCACCACGGGTGCGTAGAGCGCGGGCAGCGGCAACTCACCGCGGGCGCCCGCCCAGGCCAAGGTGGCGCCGGTGATCCCGCCCAGACTGTACGCGGCGTGAAAGCCGAGCATGATGCTCCGCCCGTACGCCCGTTGCAGACTCACCCCGAGCATGTTCATCGACGCGTCGAGCGCCCCGACGGTCAGGCCGAACATCCCGAGCGCGACGGCCGCCTCCCATAAGACCGTCCCCGAACCCGCCGCGACCAGGGCCACGGAGACGACGGGCTGCACCCAGCGGAGCACCTGGCTCGGTCGTATCCGCTTCACCAGGTACTCGGTGCCGACGCTTCCCACGCCCGCGAGGATCGGCACGGCGGCGAGGAAGGCGGGCAGCAGTCCGTCGGATATCCCATAACGGTCCTGGAGCGCGGGGATCCGGGTCACCAGCAGAGCGAAGATCGCGCCCTGGACGAAGAAGCTGAGGGTCAGAGCGGTCCGGCCGTGTGTCAGACGCGGAGTCGGGCGCGTTTCGGTCATGGCCGTGGAGCGTACGGCCAGGTGCCTACTCGTGGGTAGATGCGAGCAGTTGGGGAAGCTCGGTCATGTCCGCGAAGAGAGCCCGTGCGGCCGCCAGCCTGTCGGCGGGTGTCATCGCCGTGTAGCCGTAGACGTCCATCCCGGCGGCCACGGCGGCCTGGACGCCGAGGGGGCTGTCCTCCACGACGGCACACTGCCGGGGTGCGACGCCCATCCGCTCGGCGACGTGCAGAAAGAGATCGGGAGCGGGCTTACCGCGCCCCACGTCCTCGGAGCTGAAGATGCGCTCCTCGCCGAAGAGTTCGTACAGCCCGGTCTTCCGCAGGGCGACACGGATGCGCTCATGGCTTCCGGACGAAGCGACGCAGAACGGAACGCTGTCCGCGCGCAGCTTCTCCAGCACCGTCCGCACGCCGGCCACCGGTTCCAACTCACGGCGGAACGCGTCGAAGACCCGGCTGTGGAAGGTGGTGTCGAAGTCCTCCGGAAGCCGCTGTCCAGTGCGGGCCAGGACCAGTTCGTGAATACGGTGCATGGCGGACCCCATGTAGTCGCGTATGGAGTCCTCGTAGCTGGTGGGGTGTCCCAAACTGGTGAGATAGGCGGCGAGGAGCCGATTGGAGATGGGCTCGCTGTCGACGAGCACCCCATCGTTGTCGAAGATGACCAGGTCGTAGCGCATGCCGCCAGCCTACAAAGCGGACCCGAACCGGCAATGAAAAAAGCCCGGTCGGGAGACTGAACTCCCAACCGGGCTTTTTCTAAAGGTTGTTCGGCGGCGTCCTACTCTCCCACAGGGTCCCCCCTGCAGTACCATCGGCGCTGAAAGGCTTAGCTTCCGGGTTCGGAATGTAACCGGGCGTTTCCCTAACGCAATGACCACCGAAACACTATAAAGTTGAACCGGAAAATTCGACACGGTTCATTACTTCAGAACCAACACAGTGGACGCGAGCAACTGAGGACAAGCCCTCGGCCTATTAGTACCAGTCAACTCCACCGGTCACCCGGCTTCCATATCTGGCCTATCAACCCAGTCGTCTACTGGGAGCCTTACCCTCTCAAGGAGGTGGGAGCCCTCATCTCGAAGCAGGCTTCCCGCTTAGATGCTTTCAGCGGTTATCCCTCCCGAACGTAGCCAACCAGCCATGCCCTTGGCAGGACAACTGGCACACCAGAGGTTCGTCCGTCCCGGTCCTCTCGTACTAGGGACAGCCCTTCTCAAGACTCCTACGCGCACAGCGGATAGGGACCGAACTGTCTCACGACGTTCTAAACCCAGCTCGCGTACCGCTTTAATGGGCGAACAGCCCAACCCTTGGGACCGACTCCAGCCCCAGGATGCGACGAGCCGACATCGAGGTGCCAAACCATCCCGTCGATATGGACTCTTGGGGAAGATCAGCCTGTTATCCCCGGGGTACCTTTTATCCGTTGAGCGACGGCGCTTCCACAAGCCACCGCCGGATCACTAGTCCCGACTTTCGTCCCTGCTCGACCCGTCAGTCTCACAGTCAAGCTCCCTTGTGCACTTACACTCAACACCTGATTGCCAACCAGGCTGAGGGAACCTTTGGGCGCCTCCGTTACCCTTTAGGAGGCAACCGCCCCAGTTAAACTACCCACCAGACACTGTCCCTGATCCGGATCACGGACCCAGGTTAGACATCCAGCACGACCAGAGTGGTATTTCAACAACGACTCCACACTGACTGGCGTCAGCGCTTCACAGTCTCCCACCTATCCTACACAAGCCGAACCGAACACCAATATCAAGCTATAGTAAAGGTCCCGGGGTCTTTCCGTCCTGCTGCGCGAAACGAGCATCTTTACTCGTAATGCAATTTCACCGGGCCTATGGTTGAGACAGTCGAGAAGTCGTTACGCCATTCGTGCAGGTCGGAACTTACCCGACAAGGAATTTCGCTACCTTAGGATGGTTATAGTTACCACCGCCGTTTACTGGCGCTTAAGTTCTCAGCTTCGCCAACCCGAAGGTCGACTAACCGGTCCCCTTAACGTTCCAGCACCGGGCAGGCGTCAGTCCGTATACATCGCCTTACGGCTTCGCACGGACCTGTGTTTTTAGTAAACAGTCGCTTCTCGCTGGTCTCTGCGGCCACCACCA
>NZ_CM177089.1:3415000-4747500 GCF_058215575.1 Streptomyces sp. JLBJ103
GGTTCAACCAGCGGTACGGGCCGGTCTTCACCGTGCCGCGGGCGACGCGCCCCCCGGTGGCCGCGCGGGTGATGGACCTCCAGGACCCGCTGTCGAAGATGGGGAAGTCGCACGCCGAGACCGCGGGGATCGTCTATCTGCTCGATGAGACGGATGTGGTCCGCAAGAAGATCATGCGTGCGGTGACGGACAGCGGGACCGATGTGGTCTACGACCCCGTGCAGCGGCCCGGGGTGGCCAATCTGCTGGATGTGCTCGCCTCGTGCACCGGTGACAAGCCGGAGGTACTGGCCGAGCAGTTCACCTCGTACGGCGCGCTCAAGGGCGCGGTGGCCGAGGCGGTGCTGGAGCTGCTGCGGCCGGTCCGCGCCCGGCACGCGGAGCTGTGTGCCGACCCCTCTTATGTGGACGGGGTGCTGCGGGCCGGGGCGGAGCGGGCGCGGGGGCTGGCGCGGCCGCGGGTGGACGCGGCGTACGCGGCGGTGGGGCTGCTGCCGCCCGGGTGAGTCAGCCGTTGCCTGAGGCGAGCTCGCGGCTGCGGTCGCGGGCCGCCTCCAGGGCGGCGATGAGGGCGGCCCGCACGCCGTGGCTCTCCAGTTCGCGGATGGCGTTGATGGTGGTGCCCGCCGGGGAGGTCACGGCCTCACGCAGCTTGACTGGGTGCTGCCCGCTGTCGCGGAGCATCACCGCGGCGCCGATGGCGGCCTGGACGATGAGGTCATGGGCCTTGTCGCGGGGCAGGCCGAGCAGGATGCCCGCGTCGGTCATGGCCTCGACGAGGAAGTAGAAGTAGGCGGGGCCGGAGCCGGACAGGGCGGTGGCGGCGTCCTGCTGGGACTCGGGGACGCGGAGGGTCTTGCCGACGCCGCCGAAGATCGCCTCGGCGTGGGCCAGATGCTCCTCGGTGGCGTGGCTGCCGGCCGAGATCACCGACATGGCCTCGTCCACCAGGGCGGGGGTGTTGGTCATGACCCGCACGACGGGGGTGCCCGCGGCCAGCCGCTCCTCGAAGAAGGAGGTGGGGATGCCCGCGGCGCCGGAGATGACCAGCCGGTCGGCGGGGACGTGCGGGGCCAGCTCGTCGAGGAGGGTCCCCATGTCCTGCGGTTTGACGGTGAGGATGAGGGTGTCGGCGTACTTGGCGGCCTCGGCGTTGGAGACGGGCTCGACGCCGTGCCGGGAGCGCAGCTCCTCGGCGCGCTCCGGGCGGCGCGTGGTGACCAGCAGATCGGACGGCGACCAGCCGCCCCGGATCATTCCGCTGAGAAGGGCTTCGCCGATCTTTCCCGTGCCGAGCACGGCGACCTTCTCCGTCATGGTGCGGCTCTCCTCATGCCTTGCGGTGTGGAGCGCTGGAGCGCTGGTGGGCGTGTCGTGCCCACAGGGACGTACTCCGCCATCCTCCCATGGGCCGACCGGCGTGACGACGCATAATTCATCGTTCGATGAATTAAATTTTACCCGGCCTCCCGGCGCATCGGAGGGGCTGGATCGCGCCAGCGCTCGCCGGGGTGAACGGAGCCCGATCCTCCCGTTCGATAACCCCGTGTTCACAATTCAGTTACATATCAACTTGCAAACGATCACGCCTTCCAGGGGACAATGGGAGTCGGTGTCACATACGCGCATGGAGGGGGGCGATGGTGAGGACGCTCCGGAACACCGCACGCGGGCTGCTTGCCGTGGTTTCCGTCTTAGTCGCCCTCTTCATCGCGGCAGACTGCGCATCGGCGCAGGTCACCCACCCCGAGACCATTGCCACGACGGTGTCCGCCGATCACCGGCCGACCCTCGGGACCCTCTCCTCGCACCATGACACCGGGGCAGAGGACTGCCACGGGCTCCGTGGCGGACGGGCCCCGTTCACTGCTCCCACACCGAGCGGCAAATACGGATGTGTGTGCGGATGCGATGCCGTGCCGTCGGCATCACGTACCGCTGTCACCACAGCCGTCACAGAACGGCAGACCGTTCCCGTCGTGAGATCGGGCGAGTTGCCCGTCCTCCTTCAGATCTTCCGCTGCTGAGAGCCACATCGTCGTAGCCCGGCGATCCCGGTTCCACGACACACAGCTCTCACGCTTCTCTGACGCTTCTCTTCAGCAAGCGATCCAACCGCCAGCGACCGATTCCATCGATCCCACTGACGTGGCGCTATGCCGCGCCCCCGGCTGCCTGTGCGCAGGTCGACGGGGCGCTCTGGAGGCAACCCTCATGCGAAAGATCCTTGATCGTTTCCGCGGTGCCGGAGGCAGCTCACCGGGCTCCGGAGTCAGCACCGGAACGCTCCGTGCCGACTTCACCGCATCCCTCGTCGTCTTCCTCGTCGCCGTGCCCCTGTGCGTGGGCGTGGCCGTGGCCTCCGGTGTACCGGCCGAGCTCGGCCTGATCACCGGCATCGTCGGCGGGCTGGTCACCGGCTTTCTGCCGGGCAGCAGCCTTCAGGTCAGCGGCCCCGCCGCCGGGTTGACGGTCCTCGTCTACGAGGCGGTGGAGGAGTACGGCCTCGCCGCCCTGGGCGTCCTCGTCCTGGCCGCCGGGCTGCTCCAGCTGGCGATGGGCGCGCTGCGCCTGGGCCGCTGGTTCCGCGCGATCTCGGTCGCGGTGGTGCAGGGCATGCTCGCGGGCATCGGCCTGGTGCTGATCGCCTCCCAGCTCTACGCGCTCGCCGACGCCAAGGCGCCGAGCAGCGGCCTCGGCAAGATCGGCCACATCCCCCAGCTGATCCTGGATGTGGCCGGTTCCGGCACCGCGTGGAAGGCGGTGGCCGTGGGCGTCGGGACGATCGCGGTGCTGATCCTGTGGCCGCGCTTCCGCAAGGGGGCGGAGATCCTCCCCGCTCCGCTGGCGGCGGTCGCCCTCGCGACGGGCGCGACCGCGGCGTTCGACCTCCCGGTGGCCCGGGTCGAGGTCAAGGGACTGCTGGAGGCGGTGCAGCCGCCCGGCGGCGGTGAGTTCGCGGCGCTGGCCGAGGTCGGCGTCATCGGGACCATCCTCGCCTTCACCCTGATCGCCTCGGCCGAGAGCCTGTTCAGCGCCGCCGCCGTCGACCGGCTGCACGACGGTCCGCGGACGGACTACGACAAGGAGCTCATGGCACAGGGTGCGGGCAACGCGCTGTGCGGTGCCCTGGGCGCGCTGCCGATGACCGCGGTGATCGTGCGGAGCGCCGCCAATGTGCGGGCGGGCGCGAAGACGAAGGCGTCGCGCGTGCTGCACGGTGTGTGGCTGCTGATCTTCGCGGTGCTCTTCCCGTCGGCACTCGGCATCATCCCGGTGGCGGCGCTGGCGGGTGTGCTGATCCACGCGGGCTGGAAGCTGATCCCGGTCAAGGACCTGGTTCCGCTGTGGAAGGAGCACCGCGGTGAGGCGGTGGTGCTCGTGGTGACCGCGGGCGCGATCGTGATCACGAACATGTTCGAGGGCGTCATCATCGGTCTGCTGATGGCCGTGGCCAAGACCGCCTGGGAGACCTCGCACGTCCATGTGGAGGTCCACGGGCTCGACGACGCGGACGACCCGGACGACGTGGGCGACGCGCCGATCCGCGTCCGGGTGCTGGGCAACGCCACCTTCCTGCGGCTGCCCAAGCTGCTCGACGAGTTGGAGGCGCTGCCCCGTGAGCGGGAGGTGCAGCTGGACCTGAGCGGGCTGCGCCATGTGGACCACGCCTGCGGTATGGCGCTGGCCGCCTGGACCGAGCGGCACAACGCGGTCGTCAGCCATGAGGCGGGCACCACCGCGGCGCGCGGCTCCACAACACCCGGCTCCCCGGACGCTCCCGAGGCCCCCGAGGAGCACAAGGTCCTGGCGTAACACCGCCGCACCTTCCTGACGGGCCCCCGGCGCCGCGTGCGCCGGGGGCCCTCGTGTCCGCGGGGTCAGCGCGGTGAACGGGGTTCGCCCTGCCACCCGCCGGAAGCGCCCTCTAGGCTGAGGTGGCTGGGAACCGATGGTGCCGATGGGGCCAGCGGGACCTGATGGAAGACAGACACGCATATACGGGGCGCCAGAGGGAGGGGTGACGATGCCGCTCAGCGCCGGGGATCCGGAGAGGATCGGCGACTACGCGCTGGAGGACCGGCTCGGCTCCGGCGGAATGGGCGTGGTCCATCTGGCACGCTCGGCCTCGGGCAGGCGGGTCGCGGTCAAGGTGGTCCACCAGCAGTTCGCCGAGGACGAAGAGTTCCGCACCCGCTTCCGGCAGGAGGTGGCGGCCGCGCGGCGGGTCAGCGGCGCGTTCACCGCCCCCGTCGTGGACGCCGACCCGGACGCCGAACGCCCCTGGATGGCCACCCTCTACGTACCCGGGCCCACCCTCTCCGAGCGGTTGACCGACGGCGGCCCGCTCGACGCCGGGGAGCTGCGGCAGTTGGCGCTGGGGATGGTCGAGGCGCTGAGCGACATCCACCGGGTGGGGGTGGTGCACCGCGATCTCAAGCCCGCCAATGTGCTGATGGCCGACGACGGCCCGCGCGTGATCGACTTCGGGATCTCCCGGGCCGGGGACAACCAGGTGCTCACGGTGACGGGGCGGGTGATGGGCACCCCGCCGTTCATGTCACCCGAGCAGTTGAGCCGCCCGCGCGAGGTCACCGCCGCCTCGGATGTCTTCTCGCTGGGCGCGCTGCTGGTCTACGCGGCGACCGGGAGCAGTCCCTTCGACGGCGAGAGCCCGTATTTGACGGCGTATCAGGTCGTGCATGAGCCACCCGCGCTGGAGGAGGTGGCACAGCCGCTGCGCGGCATCGTCGAGCGCTGTCTGGCCAAGGATCCGGCCGCCCGCCCAGGACTCCCCGAGCTGGAGCGGCTGTTGGGCGAGCTGCCGACGAACGGTGTCGTCCGGGTGGACGTCGCCACGACGAAACGGCGCGGCCGGAGCGGTGCACAGCGCACCTGGTCCACCACGCTCAGCGGGATCCGCAGACGCCGGCCGGTCCTCGCCGCGGTGACGGCCGCCGTGGCGCTCGCCCTCGGCGCCGGCACGGTCGCGCTGGTGAACTCCCCCAGCGACGGGGTCCGCAGCGGTGGCGCGGCCGGACCGGAAAGCGAGTCGTCCGCCTCGGCGCGGAAGGTCGCGCTTCCGGAAGGCTGGCGGCCGTGGGAGCTGTCGCTGGTCGAGGCCTCGGGCGTCGACGACAGGACCATGCGTCTGAAGGGCCTCAGCGGCGGTGTGTCCGGGCGCTGTCACGCTGTCGACACCGCGCTGTACTGCGGTGGCGAGGGCTTTCCGACGGTCCGGGTGGACGGGGCCACGGGGCGTGTGGTGTGGCACACCAAGGACCTGGCGGAGGACAGCGCGGAAGGGACGCTCGAGAGTCAGCCCAGTGGGGTGCGGGACGGACGTGTCATCGTCCACGACGACCCGAGCGACAGCACCCCCCGGGTCGTCGCCCTGGACACGGAGACGGGCCGGAAGTCATGGTCCCGGCAGATCAGCGACAGCACCGACACCGCGCTCTTCGGCCACGGAGTGCTGGTCACCGACCCCGGTGACCGATCGCTGACCGCGTGGAAGGTGACCACCGGGGAGCGGCTGTGGACGATGCCCGTGGCCCCCGGCCGGCTGTGCACGGCCGCGGCGTACGGCGGCGTCCCGTACGCGCTCTGTGTGGAGGACTACGCAGCAGGGGAGGGCGGGGACGTCCGGTACAAGGTGCTGCGTCTCGACCCGCGCACCGGCACCCCGAAGAAGCTGGCCCTGCTGAAGGAGGTCGACGATCCGCTGGGTCTTGTCGGCCATGAACTGCTGGTGCCGCACGAGAGCCTGGACCACGGGCAGTTCGGGTACTCCTCCATGACCTGGGTCGATGTGCGCACCGGCGCCACCCGCACCGCGGCGCTGCCGGACAACGCGCGGGGCGAGCCCACGCTGGTCGATGACCGGGTCTACTTCGTCCAGGAGAGCGGCAGAGTCACCGTGGTGGACGCGAAGAGCGGCAAGCAACTGTGGAGCGAGCCGACGACTGTGGAGCGGCTGGGGCGGCCGCTGATGTCGGAGCGCGAGAACACCGTCTATCTCTCCAGCACCAGCGGCCGACTGCTCGCGCTCGACCCGCGTACGGGCAAGGAGCGGTGGCAGAGCGCGGCACGCAGCGTGACCGGCAGCCTCGGCGGCGAGCCTGCCCAGGTCCTGCGGGTGCGGGGCGCGGTGGTGGCGTTGGCCAGCGACGGGACGCTGTTCTCGGTGGACCCGCTGCGGCCGGACGCGGAACCCGCGAAGAGCCCCGCGCCGGGCGGAGTTACGCACCCGCCCAAGAGCGGCGGCACTCGGAGCGCCGCCGCGCTCGAGGGGTGACGGTCAGCCGCAGGGCACGGTGACCATGCCGTCACTGCCGGTCTTCACATACGCGTCGGAGACATACTCACCGGGCGCGATGCTGTCCCAGATGTCCGTGGTGCCGTACGGGCCGGAGACCTTCTGGCCGTGCCGCTGACACCGGATGGGGACCCGGGTGTTGTACGGCAGCACTCTGATCAGTCTGTGGTGGGTGCCGGGACCGCTGCGGACGCTGACCTGGTGGTTGGGTGCGGTCGGATAGGTCACCACCGCCGCGGCGCTCTGCACACTCTGTGCACCGGCGTTCTCTTCCATGGCGGCTTCGTTGTCGGCCATCGGGCCCTCCCCCGTCGATCGGATTACCGAGTTGTGTGGATGTCGTGTGACCTGCCACGACATGCGGAGGCTAGCAAGGTTCGTACAGGCCATCGACTAGGCTCGCCGAGTCGCAACTGCGGCCCAGAGACACGGGGGTGGGGCATGTCGCCGGTGCACAGACCCGGAGCGGGCCCGGACGTGGAGGATCCGGAGTTCGCCGGGCAGTATCGGCTCGAGACCCGTCTCGGCTCGGGTGGCATGGGTGTGGTGCACCTGGCGCGCTCGACGTCGGGGCGACGGCTGGCGGTCAAGGTCGTCCATGCCGAGTACGCCCAGGACCCCGAGTTCCGGGCGCGGTTCCGGCAGGAGGTGGCGGCCGCGCGGCGGGTTAGCGGCGCGTTCACCGCACCGGTGGTGGACGCCGCTCCGGACGATCCGCGGCCATGGATGGCCACCCAGTACATCCCCGCCCCCACCCTTGCCGAAGAGGTCAAGCGGAACGGCCCGCTGGCGGCGGGCGACGTGGTGCGGCTGGCCTCGGGGCTCGCGGAGGCGCTGCGCGACATCCACCGGGCCGGGGTGGTGCACCGCGATCTCAAGCCGAGCAATGTCCTGCTCGCGGCGGACGGTCCCAAGGTCATCGACTTCGGGATCTCCCGGCCCGCCGACAGTGAACTGCGCACCGAGACCGGGCAGTTGATCGGCACCCCGCCGTTCATGGCGCCCGAGCAGTTCCAGCGGCCGCGTACGGTGGGCCCGGCCGCGGATGTGTTCGCGCTGGGGTCGGTGCTGGTGCACGCGGCCACCGGACGCGGGCCGTTCGAGTCCGAGAGCCCCTATCTCGTGGCGTACCAGGTGGTGCACGACGAGGCCGATCTCGCCGGGGTGCCGGACGAGTTGCTGCCGCTCGTGGAGCGCTGTCTGGCCAAGGACCCCCGGGAGCGCCCCACTCCGGACGCCCTGATGACGGTGTTGCGCGCGATGGGCGGACCGCTGCCGCCGCTGCCGCCGCTGCCGTGCGCCGCCGTGCCGCTGGTACCGGCGCCGCGCACACCGGACCCGGTGTCGCTGCCGGGCCGGGGCTCGGCGGCGGCACCGGAGCGGCGGCCGGAGGACGACGGGGTGGATCCCGGAGCGACCGGTCAGGACCACGGCGACGGCGGCGGCGCGGCCACCGGGGACACCGACACCCATGTCAAGGAGGCGGCGCCCGGCTCCCGCCCGGTGCGGCGCGGGAAGGTGCGACGCTGGGTGACGGCCGGGCTCACGGCCGCCGTGCTGCTCGCCGCCGGCACGGTAGTGGCAGTGCGCCAGTTCGACCGGTCGCACCCGGATACGGAGGCGGGCGGGACGCAGAACAGCGCGGCCACGTCCACACCGTGGCGGCCGTGGCGGGCCACCCTGGGCGGCGGCGAGCCGGCGGGCACCGGCACGGCGCGGCCCGCGTTCTGCTCGTACGGGGACGGGGCGCTGTACTGCGCCGGGCCGGGTGTCGGAGCCGCGCGGCTCGACCCGGGCGACGGCCGGGTGAAGTGGTCCCGCCCGGCCGCGGGCAGCGCTTCGGACGACGGGGTCCCCACCGCCCCGGTGCTCTCCGGTGGTCTGCTGCGGGTGGTGTCGCCGGACGGGACGCGACTGGAGGCGCTGGATCCGGCCACCCACCGGGTGCGCTGGAGCCGTGATGTGTCCGACTACGACGGCCGGGTCCACCCCGCGGGTGACACGGTGTTGCTGGTCGCGGCGGACGGCACGGTCCGGGCGGTCGACGGCGCCACCAACCGGGAACGCTGGCACCACCGGCTGTCCGGGCACACCCTGCCCAGCTTCTTCGCGTACGGCGACGGCCGGACCGCGTACGCCGTCACCAGCTCCCCCGACGGGTCGCGCACCCTGGTCACCGCGGTGGACACGGAGCGTGGCGCGACGCGGTGGCGGCATGCGTTCGCCGGGCACCTCATCCCCGCCGGGGCCGGGCCGCGCGGCGCCCTGCTGCTGACCGAGACCGACGCCCAGAGCCGTACCACCGCCGTGGTGCGCTATGAACCGGGGCGTGGCGGCGTCCACCGCACCCCGTTGACCTCGCCGGTCTCCGCGACCAGCGCGGTCGCCGAGGGCGGGACGGGGTATCTGCTGTGCGCGGACGGCGGGTTGCTGGCCGTGGACACCGAGCGGGGCAAGCAGGGCTGGCGGCTGGAGACCTCGGTGGCCAACGCCTCACAGCTGGTGGCTACGGACGGACGGCTGTACTTCTCGGCCGCGGACGGCAGGCTGCTGGCGGTGGACGCCGGGCGGGGCACACTGCTCGGCCAGACCGAGCCGCGCGCGGGCCGGGCCGGGCAGCGCTATCTGGAGCTGGTGCCCGCACCGGTGGCGGCGGACGGCAAGGTGTTCGCGGCGGCCCCGGACGGCACGGTCTTCGGGGTGGACGGGCGGAACCCGGCGAACTGGTGAGCCCTGGCGCCGACCCGGTGCCGCCCGTCAGCCGAGGCGGCTGATGTCGCGGACGGCGCCCTTGTCGGCGCTGGTGGCCATCGCCGCGTAGGCGCGCAGCGCGGTGGACACCTCGCGCTCGCGGTCCTTCGGGGCGTAGACACCGCCGAGAGCCTCCCGGCGGGCCGTCAGCTCCGCATCGCTCACCAGGAGTTCGATGGTCCGGCCCGGGATGTCGATCCGGATCCGGTCGCCGTCCTGGACCAGGGCGATGGTGCCGCCGGACGCCGCCTCGGGCGAGGCGTGGCCGATGGACAGGCCCGATGTGCCGCCGGAGAAGCGGCCGTCGGTGATCAGCGCGCAGGCCTTGCCCAGACCGCGGCCCTTGAGGAAGGAGGTCGGGTAGAGCATCTCCTGCATCCCGGGGCCGCCCTTGGGTCCCTCGTAGCGGATGACCACCACATCGCCCTCGGTGACCTGCTTGTTCAGGATCTTGTCGACGGCCTCTTCCTGCGATTCGCAGACCACGGCCGGGCCTTCGAAGGTCCAGATCGACTCGTCCACGCCCGCGGTCTTCACCACACAGCCGTCGACGGCCAGATTGCCCCTGAGGACCGCGAGCCCGCCGTCCTTGGAGTAGGCGTGCTCCATGTCGCGGATGCAGCCGCCCGCGGCGTCGGTGTCCAGGGTGTCCCAGCGCTCGGACTGCGAGAAGGCGGTGGCGGAGCGCCGGCAGCCGGGGGCCGCGTGCCACAGCTCGACGGCCTCGGCCGACGGTGAACCGCCGCGCACGTCCCAGGTCTTGAGCCAGTCGGCGAGCGAGGAGCTGTGGACGGAGTGGACGTCCTCGTTCAGCAGCCCGCCGCGGAACAGCTCGCCCAGGATGGCCGGGATGCCGCCCGCGCGGTGCACGTCCTCCATGTAGTACGTGCCGCTGGGCGCGACGTTCGGCGCGACCTTGGCCAGACAGGGCACCCGGCGGGAGACCTCGTCGATGTCCTTCAGGTCGTAGTCGAGACCGGCCTCCTGGGCGGCGGCCAGCAGATGCAGGATGGTGTTGGTCGAGCCGCCCATGGCGATGTCGAGTGCCATGGCGTTCTCGAAGGCGGCGCGGGAGCCGATGGAGCGCGGCAGCACGGTGTGGTCGTCCTGCTCGTAGTGGCGCTTGGTGATCTCCACGACGGTGCGGCCCGCGGTCTCGTAGAGCGCCTTGCGGGCGGTGTGGGTGGCCAGCACCGAGCCGTTGCCTGGGAGGGCGAGGCCCATCGCCTCGGTCAGGCAGTTCATCGAGTTGGCGGTGAACATGCCGGAACAGGAGCCGCAGGTCGGGCAGGCGTTCTGCTCGATGCGGAGGATGTCCTCGTCCGAGACGTTCTCGTTGACCGCGTCGGAGATCGCGTTGATCAGGTCCAGCTTGCGGACGGTGCCGTCGACCAGCGTGGCCCGGCCCGCCTCCATGGGGCCGCCGGAGACGAAGACGGTCGGGATGTTGAGCCGCATCGCGGCCATCAGCATTCCGGGCGTGATCTTGTCGCAGTTGGAGATGCAGATCAGCGCGTCCGCACAGTGGGCCTGGACCATGTACTCGACGGAGTCGGCGATCAGGTCGCGGGAGGGCAGTGAGTAGAGCATCCCGCCGTGGCCCATGGCGATGCCGTCGTCCACCGCGATGGTGTTGAACTCGCGGGGGATGCCGCCCGCCGCGTGGACCGCCTCGCTGACGATCCGGCCGACCGGCTGGAGGTGGGTGTGGCCGGGCACGAACTCGGTGAAGCTGTTGGCCACGGCCACAATGGGCTTGCCGAAGTCCTCACGCGCTACGCCGGACGCCTGCATCAGGGCGCGGGCGCCCGCCATGTTGCGGCCGTGGGTGACGGTGCGGGACCTCAGCTCGGGCACGGTACTCGGCTCCCTCGTCATGCGGATGGCGATCGTGGTGCGGATCGCGTGGATCGGAGTCTTCTGAGCCTACGCCTCACATCCGCGATCCGGACAGTCCGTCCGGATCGCGGGATGACCGGCTCACTCCTCGGAAAGGTCCGACCGGTGCCGCGGGATCGCGCCCGGGGCTCAGTCCTCGGTGAGATAGCGCTGGAGGGTCGGTCCCACCATGGCGATGATCTCCTCCGTCCCGGCGGAGGCCACCGGCTCCATCCTGATCACATAGCGCAGCATCGCGATCCCGATCATGTGGGCCGCGGCCAGCTGGGCCCGGAACTCGGGGTTCGGTACCTCCAGCTCACCCGCCATCCGCAGCAGCAGCCGACGCTCGATCAGCTCGCGGAGCACCGTGGCGGCGGCCTCGTTGGTCAGCGCGGAGCGCAGCACGGCCAGCACCGGAAGCCGGGTGACCGGGTTCTCCCAGATGTCCAGGATGGAGCGGGCCATCCGCTCGCCCGCGCCCTCCAGGCCGCCGCTCCCGTGGACGGCGTCCGGCACGGTCATCGCGGGGGCCAGGATCAGTTCGATGGCCGCGCCGAAGACCTGTTCCTTGGCACCGAAGTAGTGGTGGACCAGCGCGGGATCCACATCCGCGGCCTTGGCGATACCGCGGATCGAGGTCTTGTCGTAGCCGCGCTCGGCGAACTCGTTGCGCGCGGCGGCCAGGATCCGGTCGCGGGCGGCGGGCCCGTCACCGGCGCGGGCACGGGCGGGACGGCCACGCTTGCGCGGACCGCCGGGGCCGGTGGCACCGTTGCCTGCCGAGCCGGAGCCGGTGGCGGGGGCATCGGCCGCGCGGTCGTCGGGGCCGGTGGCGGGTGAGGGCGCGGCGGAGGTCATGAACCGGGCACCGTCCTGCCGGAGCGGGACTTCGGGGTCGGCGAGGCCAGATGGAGCCGGGTGAAGGCCAGCGCCTCCGCGAGATCGGCCTCACGCTCGGTGGTGGACATCGCGCGCCGGGTGTTGACCTCGACCACCACATGGCCGTCGAACCCATTGAGGGCGAGACGTTCCAGCAGCTCGGCGCAGGGCTGGACACCGCGCCCCGGCACCAGGTGCTCGTCCTTGTTGGAGCCATGGCCGTCGGCGAGGTGGACATGGGCCAGCCGGTCGCCCATGCGGTCCACCATGCCGATCGCGTCGGTGCGGGCGGTGGCGGTGTGCGACAGATCGATCGTGAAGTGCCGGTAATCGTCCTTGGTGACGTCCCAGTCCGGTGCGTAGGCGAGCATCTCGCGGTCGCGGTAGCGCCACGGGTACATGTTCTCGACCGCGAACCGCACATCGGTCTCGTCCGCCATCCGCCAGATTCCGCGGACGAACTCGCGGGCGTAGGAACGCTGCCACCGGAAGGGCGGGTGGACGACGACGGTGGAGGCACCCAGCTTCTCGGCCGCCGACCTCGCCCGCTGGAGCTTGACCCAGGGATCGGTGGACCACACCCGCTGCGTGATCAGCAGGCATGGCGCGTGCACCGCGAGGATCGGCACCTGGTGGTAGTCCGAGAGCCGACGCAGGGCCTCGATGTCCTGGCTGACCGGATCGGTCCACACCATGACCTCGACACCGTCGTAGCCCAGACGGGCGGCGATCTCGAACGCCGTCGCCGTCGACTCCGGATAGACCGAGGCTGTGGACAGCGCGACCTTCGCATCCGGGATGCGCACCACTGGCTCTGTCACGAGGGACAGCGTACGGCGGCCCGTCGGGCCGCGAGCAGAACGGGTCGAGAGCACGCCGTCATGGCGCGGTCACAAACAGGTCATGGCCGGACCAGGGCGACATCGTGGCGGGCCGGAAACGGCCCTGAGCTCCGTCCCGGCCGCCACCCTCCGACCGTGGCGAGCGTCACGTCGGCAGATGGTCCAGCCGACGCAGGATGACGCCCTCGCGCAGCGCCCACGGGCAGATCTCCAGCTCGTCGACGCCGAAGAGGTCCATGGCGCCCTCCGCGACCAGCGCCCCGGCCAGCAGCTGCGCCGCCCGCCCCTCGGACACCCCGGGCAGCTCGGCGCGTTCCGCCACGGGCATGGCGGCCAGCTTGGGCACCCACTCCTCCAGCGCCCTGCGGGTCAGCCGCCGCTCGACGTACAGGCCCTCGGTGGAACGGGCCGCGCCCGCGATCCTGGCCAGCTGTTTGAAGGTCTTGGAGGTGGCCACCACATGGTCCGGGGCGCCATGACGGCTGAAGTCGCCGACGGTCCGGGCGATCTCGGCCCGCACATGGCGCCGCAGCGCCCGTACGTCGGCCGCGTCGGGCGGGTCCCCGGGCAGCCAGGAGGAGGTCAGCCGGCCCGCGCCCAGCGGCAGCGACACGGCCGCGTCGGGCTCCTCGTCGAGCCCGTACGCGATCTCCAGCGAGCCACCGCCGATGTCCAGGACCAGCAGCTTCCCCGCTGACCAGCCGAACCAGCGGCGAGCGGCCAGGAAGGTGAGCCGCGCCTCGTCCGCGCCGCTGAGCACCTGGAGCCGGACCCCGGTCTCCTCGGCGACCCGGGCGAGGACGTCATCGGCGTTGGCCGCCTCCCGGACGGCGGAGGTCGCGAACGGCAGCACATCCTCGACGCCCTTGTCCTCGGCCGCCTGAAGGGCCTCGTGGACCACCGCGATCAGGCGTTCCACCCCCTCGGGGCCGATGGCTCCGTCGCCGTCGAGGAGTTCGGCCAACCGCAGCTCCACCTTGTGCGAGTGCGCGGGCAGCGGGCGCGCGCCGGGATGCGCGTCCACCACCAGCAGGTGGACGGTATTCGAACCCACATCGAGGACACCGAGTCTCATGGCCAGAACGCTACTGCGCAGAGTGCGTACTCATGCACGGGTCCCCACCTTCCACTTTCGGCCGAGGGGCATACCCTTGCTCCGTGGCAAAGACGAAAAAGGCGAAGCAGGACAAAGGCCAGAAGATCGCCCCGGAGCGGAGGGCCGAGGAACAGATCTCGCCCCCGGACGGGGACGAGGTCGGCCTCGACTTCGCCCGCGCGTGGGTCGAATTCCCCGATCCGGCCGACGACGAACAGGTCTTCCGGTGTGATCTGACCTGGCTGACCTCCCGATGGACGTGCGTTTTCGGCCAGGGCTGCCAGGGCATCCAGGCGGGCCGCGCGAGCGATGGCTGCTGCACGCTGGGCGCGCACTTCTCGGACGAGGAGGACGAGAAGCGCGTCGGGCGCCATATGGCCCGGCTCACCCCGGAGATCTGGCAGTTCCACGACGAGGGGCACACCCGCGGCTGGGTGCAGGAGGACGAGGACGGTGAGCGCCAGACCCGCCGCCACCAGGGCTCGTGCATCTTCCAGAACCGCCCCGGATTCGCGGGCGGCGCGGGCTGCGCCCTGCACATCCTGGCGCTGCGCGAGGGGCGCGAACCGCTGGAGACCAAGCCGGACGTGTGCTGGCAGCTGCCGGTGCGGCGGACGTACGAGTGGATCGACCGGCCCGACGACACCCAGGTGCTCCAGGTCACCATCGGCGAGTACGACCGGCGCGGCTGGGGGCCGGGCGGCCACGATCTGCACTGGTGGTGCACCTCGGCGACCTCGGCGCACGGGGCCGGTGATCCGGTCTACGTCTCCTACCGGCCGGAGCTCACCGAGCTGATGGGCAAGGCCGGATACGACCGGCTGGCCGAGCTCTGCGAGGCCCGCCTGGCGTCCACGCTGCCGCTGCTGGCCCCGCATCCGGCCGACCCGGCCGTATAGGCCCTGTCCTACCGATCTTCGCGGGCCCGCGACGCCTGGCACCGCGCCTCGCCGCGTTGTCGGGATCTTCCGAGTACGCCCAGTACGAGGACGACCCTCCGCCTTACGATCCACGGCACCAGACGCCGCGGGCTGATCCACGAAGATCGACAGGACAGGACCTAGCCGCACCCGGCCGGTCCTGCGGGCCTGGTCTTGCGGTGGCTAGTCCTTCGGTGTCTTCGCGGAACCGGAGCCGGAAGGGGCGGGGGACGGATCGTCCGGCGTGGGGCTCGGGGTGCCGGACGGCTCACTGGGCCCGGGCGTCGGCTCGGGGGGCGCGCCCTGGCCCTCGATCACCACGGCCGCGCCCGAGGGCCCGATCGTGACCCGGGCACTCCAGTGGCCGGACGGCTCGCGCTCCTGGTCCACCGAGACCGTGATCGTCGTGGACTCGCCGGACCGGAGCATCCCGGCCGTGTGGTTCAGCAGGAGCCAGTCCGCCCCCGCGGAGGCGGACCAGCGGACCGGGGAGCCACCGGAGGCCGTGAGGGTGATGACGGTCGTATCGCCCTGGGGCTGGGCCTCGACGGTCAGCCGCCCCGGACCGGGCGCGGGACGGGCCGGGCCGGAGCTGCCGCCGGGACGGTCGCCGCGGTCCGTGGAGCCCGGTGTGCCCGGCCGCCGGTCGCCGTTCTTCCCGGCGTGCCCACCACGGTGACGGTGCTCCACCGTGCCGTCCGGGCTGATGACCTCGACCGAGACATCCGACGGCCGCTTGCCGCCCTTGGCGCTCCGGGTGGCGCCGAGCGGAGCGCCGGAACGGTCCTGCGCGCTGCCGGTGCGCTCGTAGGAGCGTCCGTCCAGCCCCTTGTGACCGGCGGGCTCCTGCTCGGCGGCGTCCGCATTGGCGGCGGCCACCGAGTCCGTGTCGTGCTCGTCACCGGCCAGCGGGGCGCCCCGGTAAGCCGCCCACAGCGCGAGCACCGGGGCCGCCACGACCGTGGCGACCACTGTGGTGGTGAGCGCGCGGCTGCGCATCCGGCTGCGCCGCGCGGCCCGGTCCTGGGGGTCCAGCGGGAAGCCGCGCCGATCGAAGCGGGGGCCCGGGACGGCGCGTGCGGGGCGCCCGCTGAGGGCGCACATCATCGCGGCCCGCACCGCCGCCCGCGGCGCCTCCACCAGCGGCAGCGCGGCGGGCGCCGCGGCTGTACCGGGCCAGGGGCCGTTCGCCGTGGCCCGCTCGGCCATCCGGCGGCACTCACGGCAGTCGTCCACGTGCCGCACCAGCTCACGGCGGAGGGCGGCGGAGAGCAGCACCTGGGTGTCGCCCGCGAGCCGGGCGACCACCGGGCAGTGGCCCAGCTCGACGACGGCGAGCGCGGCGCGGGTCCGCTCCACCTCGCAGGCCGCGCTGGCGAGCAGGGTGCGGGTCTCGTCCTGCTCCTTGCCGAGCGCGGCGGCCACCTCGGCCGGGGTGAGCTGATGGCGCACCGCGAGCTCGAGCGCCTCGCGCTGCTCGGCGGTGGTCCCGGCGGCCTCCGGCCAGGCGAGCGCGGCCAGTTCACGGCGGCGCTGGGCGGCGAGCGGCTCGGGCAGCCCGGCGTCCGCGGCGGAAGCGGCGGCGGAAGCGGCAGTGGTCGTGTCGGCGACGCCCAGCGGGGTGTCCGGCCCCTGGTCGCCGTGGCGCGTGCGGACCGCCCGCCAGTCCCTGAGCCCCCGGTACTCCCGACGCTCCTTCAGCTCGGCCAGCTTCCGCAGACAGGCCCAGCGGGCGACCGCGTAGAGCCAGGGGCGGCACAGATCCCCCTCGGCGGGCCCGCGCCCACGCCCCCGGCCGCGCCGGCGCTCGGCCACCGCCAGCACATCGCCGAGGGTGGCGGCAGCCGCGTCGTGTTCGCACAGGACCGACAGGCAGTACGTGAACAGGCCGTCGAGGTACGGCTCGTAGCGCGCGGGCGGGCGCTGGGGGCGCGTATTGCCGGAGCGCGGCGCACGCCGATCCGCCCGGTGTCCGCCGGTGGCCTGTGTCGAGTGCTCGGACCTGCTGCTCATCACTTGGTGACGGTAGGCGGATGATGCAGACTTCTTCGCGCCACTTGCACAGTTTTAACCCTTACGGGTGACCATCTCCCTCATAAGGGGACAGGTGTCCCACCCTGGTGGCCGCAACCTGCTATGCGCCTCCCGGACCGGGCCCACGGCGCCCCGCTGTCGGCGGCCGACGCTAGCGTTACGGCATGGCTGCCCGTAGCTCCTCCCGCTCATCCGCCAAGGACCGGCCCTCCTACCGCTGCACCGAATGCGGCTGGACCACCGCCAAGTGGCTCGGCCGCTGTCCCGAGTGCCAAGCGTGGGGCACCGTCGAGGAGTTCGGCGCACCCGCGGTGCGGACCACCGCACCGGGCCGGGTCACCTCGGCCGCGGTGCCCATCGGCCAGGTCGACGGCCGTCAGGCCACCGCCCGCTCCACCGGGGTGGACGAGCTGGACCGGGTGCTCGGCGGCGGTCTGGTGCCCGGCGCCGTGGTGCTGCTCGCCGGGGAGCCGGGGGTCGGCAAGTCCACGCTGCTGCTCGACGTCTCCGCCAAGGCCGCCACCGACGAACACCGCACGCTGTACATCACCGGGGAGGAGTCGGCGAGCCAGGTGCGGCTGCGCGCCGACCGCATCGGCGCGCTCAGCGAGCATCTGTATCTCGCCGCGGAGACCGACCTCTCCGCCGTCCTCGGCCATCTCGACTCGGTCAAGCCGTCCCTGCTGGTGCTGGACTCCGTGCAGACCGTCGCCTCCCCCGAGATCGACGGCGCGCCGGGCGGGATGGCGCAGGTCCGCGAGGTGGCCGGGGCGCTGATCCGCGCCTCCAAGGAGCGCGGGATGTCCACCCTGCTGGTGGGCCATGTGACCAAGGACGGCGCGATCGCGGGCCCCCGGCTGCTGGAGCACCTGGTCGATGTGGTGCTGCACTTCGAGGGCGACCGGCACGCCCGGCTGCGGCTGGTGCGCGGGGTGAAGAACCGCTACGGGGCCACCGACGAGGTCGGCTGCTTCGAGCTGCACGACGAGGGCATCACCGGTCTCGCCGACCCCTCCGGGCTCTTCCTCACCCGCCGCGACGAGCCGGTGCCGGGCACCTGTCTGACCGTCACGCTGGAGGGCCGCAGGCCGCTGGTGGCCGAGGTGCAGGCGCTCACCGTGGACACCCAGATCCCCTCCCCCCGCCGCACCACCTCGGGTCTGGAGACCTCCCGGGTGTCGATGATGCTCGCCGTGCTGGAGCAGCGCGGCCGGATCAACGCGCTGGGCAAGCGCGACATCTACAGCGCCACGGTGGGCGGGGTGAAGCTGACCGAGCCCGCCGCTGACCTGGCCGTGGCGCTGGCGCTGGCCAGCGCCGCCAGTGACACCCCGCTGCCGAAGAATCTGGTGGCGATCGGCGAGGTGGGGCTCGCGGGCGAGGTCCGCCGGGTCACGGGAGTGCAGCGGCGGCTGGCCGAGGCCGCCCGGCTCGGCTTCACCCACGCCCTCGTCCCCTCCGACGCGGGCCGGATCCCCGACGGGATGCGGGTGCTGGAGGTCGCGGACATCGGGGACGCGCTGCGGGTGCTGCCCCGGCGCCGGGAGCGGGGCGAGCGGGCCCCGGCGACCACCGGGGACCGCGGCTGAGCGCGTCGGTTACGGTGCGTCGGGGCGGAGGGCTGAGTGCCGCACTCCGCTTCCTGCCCACGGGCGTACGCCGGGAGACCCCACGGGAGGCCGTTGGCCGCCGGTAGACTTTGCCCTGGTCTCGCCCGTACGTGGCCTCGCACACCGGCACGGAAGGGCGATCGCGGCACCGACAGACGTGGCGACGGAGGAGTGCAGTGGCAGCAGGCGACCGGGCTTCGGCTCCCGGCAAAGCCGACGGTCTGATGCGCGCCTCCCTGAGCGCGGTCGCGCCCGGTACGGCGCTGCGCGACGGCCTGGAGCGGGTGCTCCGCGGCAATACGGGCGGGCTGATCGTGCTCGGCACGGACCGCACCGTGGAGTCGCTGTGTACCGGCGGCTTCGTCCTCGACGTCGAGTTCACCGCGACCCGGCTGCGCGAGCTGTGCAAGCTGGACGGCGCGCTGATCCTCGACAAGGACATCACCAAGATCGTGCGGGCGGGGGTGCAGCTCGTCCCGGACGCGTCGATCCCCACCGAGGAGACCGGCACCCGTCACCGCACCGCGCAGCGCGTCTCGATCCAGACCGGCTTCCCGGTGGTCTCCGTCAGCCAGTCGATGCGGCTGATCGCGCTGTATGTGGACGGGCAGCGGCGGGTCCTGGAGGACTCCGCGGCGATCCTCTCCCGCGCCAACCAGGCGCTGGCCACCCTGGAGCGCTACAAGCTCCGGCTGGACGAGGTCGCGGGCACCCTCTCCGCCCTGGAGATCGAGGACCTGGTCACGGTCCGGGATGTGAGCGCGGTCGCACAGCGTCTTGAGATGGTCCGGCGCATCGCCACCGAGATCGCCGAGTACGTGGTCGAGCTGGGCACCGACGGGCGGCTGCTCTCGCTCCAGCTGGACGAGCTGATCGCGGGCGTGGAGCCGGAGCGCGAGCTCGTGGTGCGTGACTACGTCCCCGAGCCGACCGCCAAACGCACCCGCACCGTCGCCGACGCGCTCACCGAGCTGGACCGGCTGACCCATGCCGAGCTGCTCGAACTGCCCATCGTGGCACGGGCGCTGGGATACAGCGGCTCGCCCGAGACGCTGGACGCGGCGGTCTCGCCGCGCGGCTTCCGGCTGCTGGCGAAGGTACCGCGGCTGCCGGGGGCCATCATCGAGCGGCTGGTGGAGCACTTCGGCGGATTGCAGAAGCTGCTGGCCGCCAGCGTGGACGATCTCCAGATGGTGGACGGCGTGGGCGAGGCGCGGGCGCGCTCGGTCCGCGAAGGGCTCTCCCGGCTGGCCGAGTCGTCGATCCTGGAACGTTACGTCTGACGGCGAACGCTACGTCTGACGGCGAAAGGGGCCCCGAAGGGCCCCTGACCAGCAGGCCCTGTCCGGGGCGTCAGTCCTTCTTCAGGACGAACGACACCTGCGCGGTGCCGAGTCCGTCCAGCTTCGCCTCCACCAGGTAGGTGCCCGACGTGGCCGCCGCCCGCCCCGACGGAGTGGCGCAGTGCTCGGCGCTGCGCTTGCGGTCCCACTCCACGGTGCGCTTGGTCTCGCCGGAGCCCGGCACCTCGACCAGGGCGGTGGCGCTGCCCTTCGGGCAGTCGCCGGAGGCCCAGATGTGCTCGTTGTCCGCGTCGGTGATGGTCAACGAGGCGGCCTCGCGGCCGAAGTCGACCTTGCAGGAGCTGTTCGAGGTGTTCTTCACGACGATCTCGAACGTAGGCTTCTCACCCGGTCCGTAGGAGTTCCTGGTCTTCTCGCCCTTGACGCTGCGCACCGTCAGGTCGATATCCCCGCGTCGGCAGTCGGGCAGGCTGGAGCCGACCGGGAGGGTCCGCCCGTCGCCGCTGCCGATGCCGCCGCCGGTACCCCTGCCGTCGGAGCCGGTGCCCGTACCACCGCTGTCCGTGCCCTCGTCGCCGGTGCCACCGGAACCGGGGTCATCGGATCCGTCGCCGCTGTCCGACTCGTCGCGCCCGCCCGGCCGTTCACTGTTGACCGGGGTGGAGGAGGTAGGTCCGGGGGTGATGGTGGACGCGGGTCCGCCACCCGCCCGCTTGCCGTCATCGTGTCCGCCGCCGCCCGAACCGCCCCAGCCGGACGCCCAGATGACAAGGAGTACGAGGAGCCCGAGAAGGGCCAGCGCAACAGCCCTCCGCCGCCAGTAGATGGAGGAGGGAAGCGGCCCGATCGGATTGCGCAGAGATCCCACGCGGAAACTCTACGAGAGATCCGGCGCGCGACCCGCCAATAATCACCGCTCGAACCCCTACTTTTCTCATCATCGGACAGGATCCGCCATCCGGGGCCGTACCCCGGGACGGCAAGCGGCCGTCCGTTCCCGCCACGACGCCCGGATTGCACGATTTTTTACCAGTCCGACGCGGCTCGACCCGAACGCCCGCGCCCTCGGCCACCGTCGGGGGCCCCGGCATGCCAGGATCGTCAGTGATGACTGCCAATCCCGCCCTCCCGGCCGCCGTAAGCCCGACCTCCACCGACGGTGCCACCTTCCACCGGCCCGTCATCGACTGGTTCGACGCGCACGCCCGCGATCTGCCCTGGCGCCGCCCGGAGGCGGGGGCCTGGGGTGTGATGGTGAGCGAGTTCATGCTTCAGCAGACCCCGGTGAGCCGGGTGCTGCCGGTGTACGAGCAGTGGCTCGCCCGCTGGCCGCGCCCCGCCGACCTGGCCGCCGAGCCGCCCGGTGAGGCGGTCCGCGCCTGGGGCCGGCTCGGCTATCCGCGCCGCGCCCTGCGGCTGCACGGCGCCGCGGCCGCGATAAGGGAGCGGCACGGCGGCGACGTACCGACCGACCACGCGCAGCTGCTGGCGCTGCCGGGCGTCGGCGAATACACGGCCGCGGCGGTGGCGTCCTTCGCGTACGGACAGCGCCACGCGGTCCTGGACACCAATGTGCGGCGGGTGTTCGCACGGGCCATCGCCGGTACGCAGTACCCGCCGAACGCCACCACCGCCGCCGAACGCAAGCTGGCCCGCACTCTGCTGCCCGACGACGAGCACACCGCGGCCCGCTGGGCGGCCGCCACGATGGAGCTGGGCGCGCTGGTGTGCACGGCCCGTACGCCCGCCTGTGTGCGCTGCCCGATCGTGGCGCACTGTGCCTGGCACGGGGCCGGGGCACCGGAGCACGACGGCCCGCCGCGGCGCGGCCAGACCTACGCCGGGACCGACCGGCAGGTGCGCGGCAAGCTGTTGGCGGTGTTGCGGGAGGCGATCGCACCGGTTCCGCAGGCGTCGCTGGACCAGGTGTGGGACGAACCGGTGCAGCGGGCCCGGGCGCTGGACGGTCTGGTGTCCGACGGTCTCGTCGAACCGCTCGCGGGCGGGTACTACCGGCTGCCGCTGACGTGATCCGCCCCACTCCCAACAGCCCTTCTGTGACAGAGCTGTGACACGACACGGACCCGGTTCTGACACGCCGTCGCTCCGGGTTCCGTTGTTACACAACCTACGGATAGCTGTGCATTGGCCGAGGTGCTGATGCACATGGCGCCGCAACAGCGCCTCCGTAGCGTCCTTCCCGTGCTGGACGACCGCCAGCGCATCCGATGGGGAACACGCGGGATGGAGGCTGCACATGTCCGGCAGCGGCAAGGTTCTGGATTTTGAAGAGTACGTGCGGAACCGGCAGGACGCCCTGCTGCGCAGCGCCCGCCGGCTGGTCCCCGACCCCGTCGAGGCGCAGGACCTCCTCCAGACGGCTCTGGTGCGCACCTACGGACGCTGGGACGGCATAGCCGACAAGTCGCTCGCCGACGCCTACCTCCGACGCGTCATGATCAACACCCGTACCGAGTGGTGGCGCGCCCGCAAGCTGGACGAGGTGCCCACCGAGCAGCTGCCGGAGGCCAGTGTCGAGGACGGCACCGAACAGCACGCCGACCGCGCCCTCTTGATCGACATCCTCGGAGTCCTGGCTCCCAAGCAGCGCAGTGTCGTGGTGCTGCGACACTGGGAGCAGATGACGACGGAGGAGACGGCGGAGGCGCTGGGAATGTCGACCGGCACGGTCAAGAGCACGCTGCACCGGGCACTGGCCCGGTTGCGGCAGGAGCTGGAGAGCCGCGACCTGGACGCTCGTGCGCTCGGTCGCCCCCGCGGCGCGGAGGACAAGGCCGCCGCCCCGGTGCGCAAGCCCAGCCGGCTCCGCCACACCCGCCACGAGCGGGAGCAGGAACGGTGCGCGGCCTGACCAGGGCCTCTCCCTTCAGGAGCGCAATGATCACCGGCGGCGCGATCGTAGGACTCGTGGCCGCCGGAGGCTGGATGCTGGCCGGCTGCGGCACGAGCAGCCAGGGGGTGCGCAAGGAAGGCCCCGCGCAGACCGAGTGGACGTCGACCGCGTCGGACTCCGGCAAGCAGGCGGGCGGTGCCTCGGCCCTGCCCAGCCCCCAGCAGAAGATCGACCCCGTCCGGCTGGTCAAAGAGGACTCCCAGGTCAGTGAGGATCTGAAGGAGAACCTCAAGCCCTGCCGGAAGGCCACCAAGAGCACACCGCTGGTCGATGGCTATCCGCTGGACATCACCAAGGGCAAACTGACCGGATCCGGCTCCCCCGATCTGGTCATCAACGTCATGTCCTGCACCGACGGCTTCGGCATCGGCTCGTATGTGTACCGCAAGGTGGGGCAGAAGTACCAGAACGTCTTCCAGGACGAGAAGCCTCCCGTCTACGCCGTCATCGCCAAGGGGACACTCCAGGTCACCCAGCTCTCCTACTCCTCCGGGGATCCCGTCTGCTGTCCCTCGCGCGAGGACCTCATCACCTACCGTTGGTCCGGGCAGCTCCAGGAGTTCGCGGAAGTCACCCGCAAGCACACGGACTACAGCACGCCCAAGGACGAACCGACCCCGGAACCCAACGGAACGGAAGGCTGACCCCAGGCTGTGGCCGAAACCCATGTGCTCTTCGTCGAGGACGACGATGTCATTCGCGAGGCCACCCAGCTCGCTCTGGAGCGCGACGGTTTTCTGGTGACCGCCGCGCCCGACGGGCTGACCGGACTGGAGCAGTTCCGCGCCCGCCGACCCGATATCGCGCTGCTCGATGTGATGGTCCCCGGGCTGGACGGGGTGAGCCTGTGCCGCCGGATCCGCGATGAGTCCACCGTCCCCGTGATCATGCTGTCGGCCCGCGCCGACGCGATCGACGTGGTGCTCGGCCTGGAGGCCGGTGCCGACGACTACGTCACCAAGCCCTTCGACGGCGCGGTGCTGGTCGCCCGGATCCGGGCGGTGCTGCGCCGCTTCGGCCACGCCAGCGGCCCGGGCGGCCGGGGCGCGGAGGACGGCCCGGAGGAACCGGACTGCGGAGTGCTGCGGTTCGGCGATCTGGAGGTGGACCCGGAGGGCATGGAGGTCCGCAAGGGCGGTGAGCAGGTCGCGCTGACCCCGACCGAGATGCGGCTGCTGCTGGAGTTCTCCTCCGCGCCGGGCACCGTGCTCTCCCGCGACAAGCTGCTGGAGCGGGTCTGGGAGTACGGCTGGGGCGGGGACACCCGGGTGGTGGACGTCCATGTGCAGCGGCTGCGCGGCAAGATAGGCCAGGACCGTATCGAGACGGTCCGCGGCTTCGGCTACAAGCTCAAGGGCTGACCCGGTGGTGAAGCTCGCACTGCGCTCCGGACTTCGCTGGAAGGTCAGCCTGGCCATCGCCGCCGTGAGCGCGCTCGTCGCCGTCGCGCTGAGCCTTGTTGTGCACAACGCGGCCCGTGTCTCGATGCTCGACAACAGCCGCAATGTGATGGACGAGCGGGTCAAGGTCGCCCAGCGGTGGTACGAGCAGTCCCGGGTGCTGGGATTCGGCGCCAAACTGGACGACCCCGAACTGCCCGAGCTGCTGAAGAAGGAGGCCTGGCGCGGACAGCGTGCCACCTACCTGGAGGACTCCGGCACCGGCACCCCCGAGGTATGGGCCTCGGTCCCGCTTCAGAACGGCAAAGTGCTGTCCGTGCACACCCGGTTCAAGGACCGCTTCGCCGTCCTCAACGACCTGGACCGGGTGCTGATCCTGGGCTCGGTGTCGGTGGTGCTGGGCGGGATCGCGCTCGGGGTGCTCATCGGTGACCAGCTCTCCCGGCGGCTGCGCAAGGCCGCCACCGCGGCCCGCAAACTGGCCGAGGGCGACTCCGAGGTGCGGGTGCGGGAGGCGATCGGCGGCCGGGTGCGCGACGAGACCGACGATCTCGCCCGCGCCGTCGACGGCATGGCCGAGGCGTTGCAGCAGCGGCTCGAGGCGGAGCGCCGGGTCACCGCCGATATCGCCCATGAGCTGCGCACCCCGGTCACCGGACTGCTCACCGCCGCCGAACTGCTGCCCCCGGGGCGCCCGACCGAACTGGTCCGGGACCGGGCACAGGCGATGCGCACCCTGGTCGAGGACGTCCTGGAAGTGGCGCGGCTGGACGGCTTCGCCGAGCGCGCCGAACTCCAGGAGATCGAGCTGGGCGAGTTCATCACCCGCCGGGTGCGGGTGGTGGCCCCGGACGCGGTGGTCACCGTGTTGCGCGACGCCCATGTCTCCACCGATCCGCGCAGACTGGAGCGGATCCTCGGCAATCTCCTCGCCAACGCCGCCCGGCACGGCAAGCCGCCCTTCGAGGTGACCGTCGAAGGGCGGGTGCTGCGCGTGCGCGACCACGGCCCCGGCTTCCCGGAGGCACTGCTGAAGGACGGGCCGAGCCGCTTCCGCACCGGCAGCAAGGACCGGGCGGGCAAGGGCCATGGACTGGGGCTGACCATCGCCGCGGGCCAGGCACGAGTGCTGGGCGCCCGGCTGACCTTCCGGAACGCGGAGCCGACGGCGGAGGGCGAGGACGGCGCGGTGGCGGTGCTGTGGCTGCCGGAGTCCGCGCCCACCAACACCGGCAGCTTCCCCGTCATCGAGGTCCCGGACTAGCCAGGTCCTGAGCGTCCTCACTCCTCGGCGCAGCGCGATGCCGGCATGCCCACCACCGACAGCGGGCTGCCCGGCGCCGTCCCCCGGCCCGGAGACGGGCACGGGAGGGACGCCGGACAGCCCGGCTGGGACAGTGCGTCCGGCTCAGACGGTCTCGGCCACCGGCGCCCGCTCCACCGGGGCCGCGTCGCCATCCTCCGCCTTGGGCGCGGCGCCGCGCAGCGGCAGCTCCTTGATGAACCAGGAGGCCGCGAAGGCGACCGCGGCGGCCAGCGAGCCCCACAGGAAGACCTGGTGGGTGCCGTTGGAGACGGCGTGGGCGTAGGCGTCCCTGATCCCGGCGGGCAGCTTGTCGAGCTGGGACGGCTCCAACTGGGCGCCACCGGAGGTGATCGCCTTCCCCTTGTCACCGGCCCTCTCGACCATGGTGTCCTGGACCCGGTGGGTGAAGAGCACCCCGAGGATCGCCACACCGAAGGAGCCGCCGAGGGTACGGAAGAGCGTGGCCGAGGAGGAGCCGACGCCCATGTCCTTCATCTCCACGCTGTTCTGCGCGATCAGCATGGTCAGCTGCATCAGGAAGCCCATGCCCGCGCCGAGCACCGCCATGTAGATACCGGTGGTCAGCCGGCTGGTGCCGGTGTCCATCGTGCCCAGCAGCACCATGCCGGCGGTGAGCAGCACCCCGCCCACGATCGGGAACATCCGGTACTTGCCGGTCTCGGTGGTGACCCGGCCCACGACCAGCGAGATCAGCAGCATGGTCAGCAGCATCGGGAGCAGCAGCAGCCCGGAGTTGGTGGCGGAGGCACCCTGCACGGTCTGCTGGTACAGCGGCAGGAAGGTGAGCGCACCGAACATCACGAAGCCGACCAGGAAGCCGACGAAGGTGATGACCGAGAAGTTGCGGCTGCGGAAGATATGCAGCGGAAGCACCGGTTCGGCCGCCCGCCGCTCGACGTACAGGAAGGCGACGAGGGAGGCGACGGCGACCACGCCGAGCCCGATGATCTGAGCCGAGACCCAGTCGTACTCGCTGCCGCCCCAGGTGGTGATGAGCACCAGCGCGGTGATCCCGGCGGTCAGCAGCCCGGCTCCGGTGTAGTCGATCCGCGCCTCGGTCCGCTTCTTCGGCAGATGCAGCACCGCCGTCACGGCGGTCAGGGCGATCACGCCGAGCGGCAGGTTGATGTAGAAGATCCAGCGCCAGCCGAGGTGGTCGGTGAGGGTACCGCCGGCCAGCGGGCCGCCGATCATGGCGACGCCCATCACGGCGGCCATCATGCCCTGGTACTTGCCGCGCTCCCGCGGCGGCACCAGATCACCGATGATCGCCATCACGCCGACCACCAGACCACCGGCGCCGAGGCCCTGGAGCGCCCGGAAACCGATCAGCTGGCCCATGGTCTGGGCCAGACCGGAGAGCGCCGAACCCACCAGGAAGATCACGATCGAGGTGAGGAAGATGCCCTTGCGGCCGTACATGTCGCCGAGCTTGCCCCAGATGGGGGTCGAGGCGGCGGTCGCGAGCGTATAGGCCGTGACCACCCAGGAGAGGTGGTTGAGCCCACCGAGGTCTCCCACGATCGTGGGCATCGCGGTGCCGACGATCATGTTGTCGAGCATCGCGAGCAGCATCGTGATCATCAAGGCCAGCATCACCACACCGGTGCTGCGCGGCTTCCGGTCCGCCTTGCCCTGCGGTGGCACCGAGGCGGGCGGTACTTCACCTTCCGGCTGAATCTTGGGCATGATCTCCATTCCCCCTGGTTATGACGTGAGCCCGCAACCCGCCACTTACTTGCCGACCGGCTAGTTGCGTAGAGTGGAGACGGTAGGACGTCAACTAGCCGGGCGTCAAGTAAGTAGAGGTGCGGCCCGCCGGGGCCTACGCGGACACAGGAGAGCGACCATGGGCAGCACAGCGCGCGAGGGCGAGCCGAAGGCGCGCCGGGGCGATACCCGCCAGCGCATTCAGGACGTCGCCCTGGAACTCTTCGCCGAGCGCGGCTACGAGAAGACCTCGCTGCGGGAGATCGCCGAGCAGCTGGAGGTCACCAAGGCCGCGCTCTACTACCACTTCAAGACCAAGGAGGACATCCTCCACAGCCTCTTCCAGGACCTGGGGCAGCCGCTGGACGAGCTGCTCGCCTGGGGTGCGGAGCAGCCCCGCACTCTGGAGACCAAGCAGGAGCTGATGCGCCGCTACAGCGCCGCCCTGACCAACGCCGCCCCGCTGTTCCGCTTTATGCAGGAGAACCAGGCGACGGTGCGCGAGCTGAGCATCGGCCAGATCTTCAAGGACCGGATGTTCGCGATGTCCGATCTGATCCGGGAGCCCGACGCGTCCCTGTCGGACCAGGTCCGCTGTGTGACCGCGCTCTTCAGCATGCACGCCGGGCCGTGGGCGCTCCAGACGATCGAGGGCGACCCCGAGGACAAGCGCAAGGCTGCCCTGGAGGTCGCCCTCGACCTGGTGACTCAGGCCCATACGGGTCAGTAGCGGATCCCGCGGTCCTTCATGTACTTGCCGGTGTCGTAGGCCGAGCCGTAGTCGGGGCCACTGCGGCCCTCGAAGTGCAGGTGCGGACCGGTGGAGTTGCCGGTGCTGCCGGACAGGCCGATCTCCTCGCCGGTCTTCACGGTCTCACCGATCCAGGCGCGGATGTCCGACAGGTGCGCGTACTGCGTGTAGCTGCCGTCCTCGTGCTTGATCACGATGGCGTTGCCGTACGCCGGACCGTCACCGCCGCCGTTGGGGCCCGCCTTGACGACCACACCGTGGTGGACGGCGCGCACCGAGGTACCGGTCGGCACGACGAAGTCCTGGCCACTGTGGTTGTGCGCCCACAGTTTGCCCGCGCGGCCGAAGGGGACGCCCAGCGTGTACTTGGCGACCGGGGTCACCCACGCGTTCTCGGCGGCCTTGGCAGCCGCGACCTTGGCCGCGGCGATCTTCGCGGCCTTCGCGGCCGCCGCCTGCTCGGCGGCGACGGCCTTCTCCACGGTGGTGGCCTGGGCCTTCACCGAGTCGCCGAGGGAGGCGGCGGAGGCCACCGTCAGGGTGTCGGTGCTCTTCGCGGCTTCGGCGGCGAGCGCCACTCCGGCCCCGAGCACGACCGAGGCGCTCACGCCCACGGCGACGACGGCGACGCGGGCACGCCGGACGGAAGAGAGAGAAGAGCGGCGGAATATGGCACGCGGCGACATGGCGAAACGACCTCCAGAACGTCAGGGGGTACCGGCTGGGGGCCGGATCAGACGCTCCTTGTTATCCCGCCACCGCGATTCCGCCAACGCGCGGTTCTACTAAGGAGACCAGTAGTGAAGAAAGGGTCGGGATTCCCTTTCCTCGCCCACCTCAGGGCAGTTAAAGAGGTCGCAAAGTTGGCTCTGAGCTGGACATATGCAGCCAGTTGAGTGATGGGCAAAATCCTGACCCCTTCGCAAGCGACCGTGCCCCTAATTCCCGTAGTAGGCCCGTAGCGGGCTGTGCGGCATATCACCGAGACATAAGATCGACTCCCGTTCCGGCGGGACTTTCGGCCGTCCGTTTCAGGACCAAGGCCCCGGCGCGAGAGCGCCACGAAGAAGGGCGCGGAACAACGGCCAGGGACACGCGCGAACAGCGGGCATAACCGGTTCGGCCCACCCGTAATGCCTGGTGTGTTGGGCATTGAGACCATTGACCCGATTCGCTTCACCCAGAACGAGGAGAGCCGGTCATGTCGAAGCGACTGCATGTGGGCAACCTGAGCTACCAGGTGACGAAGGACGACCTGGCGACCCTCTTCGGGCAGATCGGCGAGGTATTGGACGCCACCGTCATCACCGACCGGGAGAGCGGCCGCTCGCGCGGGTTCGGCTTCGTGGAGATGGACGACACGGCCGCCGAGAAGGCCATCGCCCAGCTCGACGGGCAGGAGATGAACGGGCGGGCGGTGACCGTCACCGAGGCGCGCGCCGTCTCGCGCGGCGGACGGTGAGCGTGCCGTTCGCCACGTATCCCCGTTTCGACTTGCAAGGCAAGTAGTGTGCCGTGGTGGGATGTTCTGATGCGATCCCCCACACGCATATCTCCACCTCGTCCACGCGCCTCTCACACCGATGTAACCAGCACGGATCCGAACGACACCGCGTATCTCGCCGCGTACGACACCTCGTACGACGACCAGTACGACGGCGTCAACGACCCGGTGTACAACGGTCCTTACGACCCGGCGCACGGCGCTGCGCACAGCGGCCCCGACCCCGCCGCCTACACCAACCCGTACGAGGAACTGGCCGAGTTGGCCGATCCGTACGACCCGGACGACCCGCTCGGGCTCGGGCTCAAGGCGGACGACGAGGACGACGCCGAGGCCGCCGACGACGAGCCGTGGACGCCGCCCAACCACCGCCGCCGCTCCCGGCGCGCGCGCAGCCGCTTCGCGGCCGTGCCGATCGCCGCCAAGCTGGTGATCGGCGCCCTGGTGGCCGCCACGCTGCTGCTGCTGGCCGACCGCTGTGCCGTGATGTACGCGGAGAAGAAGGCCGAGGAACAGCTCCAGAAGAAGATGGGCCTGGCCACCGCGCCGAATGTGACGATCCATGGCTTCCCGTTCCTCACCCAGGTGTGGAACAAGCAACTGGACGAGGTGGATGTCACGGTGCCCGATGTGGCGGCCGACCGGGTCTCGCTCGCCGAAGTGAGCACGAAGGCCAGGGACATCCGGCTCATCGGCGATGTGCCCAGCTCCATCCGCGGCGCCGTGGCGGGCGAGATGAAGGGCGACGTCCTGCTGGCGTTCGAGGACCTGAACCGCGAACTGGGCGCCTCCCAGGTGCGGTTCAGGGCGACCGGACCTGAGTCGGTGCGCGCCGACGGCAAACTGCCGGTGGCCGGAGAGCAGGTGACGATGCACGCCATGGCGCGGATCCGGCGCGACGGAGACCGGGGAATCTCCACCAGCGTCAGCGGGATGCGGCTGGACATGCCCGGAGTCGCCACCTACCGGCCCGGCCGTCACGAGGGACTGCGGCTGCACCGCAAGACCGCGGAGCGGATCAGCCGGGACGCCGAGAAGGCCAAGGCGCTGCTGACAGTGGGGTCGGTGGCGCGGCGGTTCGGGCTGGAGCCGGACTCCGGGGGCTCGTCGGTACCGGGATCGGTGCCGGACTCGGTGCCGGACAACGAACGGGTGGAGCAGATCACCAAGTCGCCGAAGTTCGTCCCGGCGCTGATGAAGGTCAACTTCGTCGATCTGGTGGCCGAACACCCCCAGCTGGTCAAGAAGCTGGGGATCGATCCCGCGGTGGCCTCCGCGCTGACCAAGCTGAAGGTGCCGGAGCTGTCGGAGAAGCTGTCGCTCTCCTTCCAGATGCCGAAGAAGGCCAAGGGCGTCCACATCCAGCACATCCGGGTGCGCCCGGACGGCATCGTGGCCGACCTTGTCGGCACCGAACTGCACCTGGGCAAGACCCGCTGAGCACTCGCCACTGAGCGCTCCGCGGGAAGGGCCCGAACCGGCCCTCAGCCCACCGGCCCCGCCGCACCGGGCGGGGCCGTGGGCGCTCCTGGGAGCCGGATCCAGGCGACGGTGCCGCCGCCCTCCGCCGGCCGCAGCCCCACCTCGCCGCCGGACTGCTGGACGGCGCGGGCCACGATCGAAAGCCCCAGACCGGAGCCGGGCAGGCTGCGGGCGGACGGCGAGCGCCAGAACCGCTCGAAGACATGCGGCAGTTCATCGTCGGCGATGCCCGGCCCCCGGTCCCGCACGGTCAGCTCCCCGCCGCTGAGCATCACATCGACCACACCGCCCGGAGGGCTGAACTTCACGGCGTTGTCGAGCAGATTGACCAGCGCCCGTTCCAGGGCCGCCGGTTCCCCGCGGACGTACCAGGGGTTCAGCGCGGCGTCGACGGTCAGCCCCACCCCGCGCAGCCGGGCCCGCTCCACCGCGGTCAGCGCCACCTCGTGCAGCGCGACCACCTGGAGCGGCTCGCTGCCGGGCGGCACATCCGGCCGGGCCAGTTCCTGGAGATCGCCGATCAGCGCGGCCAGTTCGGTCACCTGGGCCTTGACGCTGGCCATCAGTGCGTCGCGGTCGGCGGCCGGCAGCGCGCGGCCGGTCTCCTCACTGCGCACCAGCAGCTCCACATTGGTGCGCAGTGAGGTGAGCGGGGTGCGCAGCTCATGTCCGGCGTCCGCGATCAGCTGCTGCTGGCGGTCGCGGGAGGAGGCGAGGGCGGCCGCCATGGCGTTGAAGGACCGGGACAGCCGCGCGATCTCGTCGTCGCCCTTGGCGGGAATGCGTACGGCCAGGTCCTCGGTGCGGGCCACATGCTCGACCGCCTCGGCCAGCTGGTCCACCGGTCTCAGCCCGGTCCGGGCGATCCACAGCCCCGCCACCCCGGCGCCGAGCACCCCGACGCCCGCGACCACCAGCATCACCAGGGCGAGGGTGTTCAGCGGCTCGGTGACCTCGTTCAGGGGGCGGGAGACGGAGACGGCCATCGGGGGGATGCCGTCCTGGGGGGAGGTGACGAAGGTGTACACCCGCATCCGGGTGCCGTCCCCCGCCTTGCTGTCGTGGGTGACGCTGTTCAGCCGCCCCTGGGCCACCGCGATGTCGTCCCCGGTCACCTTGACCGCGCGGGAGCCCCGGGCGACGCACCGGTCGCCGTCGGGCAGCACCAGCTGCACATCGGAGGCGCCGGGGCGGGATCCGGCGCCCGGCTGGGACTGCGACGAGCAGTTGTTCTGCGCCTCCACCAGATCGCGGACATAGACCCCGGAGACATCGTGAAGCTTGGCGTCCAGCGCGCTGGTCAGCTGCTCCCGGGTGACGAACCAGCAGGCGAACGCGGACACCGCCACCGCCACCGCCACCGCGACCGCGGTCAGCAGCGCCAGCCGGGAACGCAGCGGCAGCCGGGAACGCAGTGGTCCACCTCCGGTCATGAGGGATCGCCGTCCGCCGGCCGCAGGACATAGCCCACCCCGCGGACGGTGTGCACCAGCCGCGGTTCACCGCCCGCCTCCGTCTTGCGGCGCAGATACATGACGTACACATCAAGTGAGTTGGACGAGGGCTCGAAGTCGAAGCCCCACACCGCCTTGAGGATCTGCTCCCGCGTGAGCACCTGGCGGGGATGGGCGAGGAACATCTCCAGCAGGGTGAACTCGGTCCGGGTCAGCTCGACTCTGCGCGTCCCGCGCGTCACCTCGCGGGTCGCCAGGTCCATCCGCAGATCGCCGAAGGTGAGCGCGTCGTCCTCGGCCACTGCCTCGTGCGCGGTGGCCGCGTAGGAGCTGCGGCGCAGCAGGGCGCGGATACGGGCGAGCAGCTCGTCGAGTTCGAAGGGTTTGACAAGGTAGTCGTCGGCCCCCGCGTCCAGCCCGGTGACCCGGTCGCCGACGGTGTCCCGGGCGGTGAGCATCAGCACCGGTACGGTCACCCCGGTCGCGCGCAGCCGCCGGGCGGCGGTCAGCCCGTCCATCCGCGGCATCAGCACATCGAGCACGATCAGCTCGGGTTTCCAGCTGCCTGCCTTCTCCAGCGCCTCCAGACCATCGACGGCGGTCTCGGTCGTATAGCCCTCGAAGACCAGGCTGCGCCGCAGGGCTTCGCGGACGGCCGGCTCGTCGTCGACGATCAGGATGCGGGCGGGCTGATCGCCGTGGTCGGCGGGGTTCATGGGCCGGGTTCCTCACAAGTGGCGGTGGGCGCTGATCATCTCCGCGCCGGACGGTGGCGGGGTGCCTCGCCGGGCGGTGGCGGGCGCCCTGCCGGACGGGGCCGGGCGCCGCTGCCAGCCTCGCACGCCGCCGCGGACGCGCTGGGTCAGGAGTCGGTGCCACCGTCGCGCAGGGTGTCGAGATCGGCCTTGAGGGTGTTGACCGGGATCGAGAAGCCGAGGCCGACGCTGCCCGCGCTGCCGCCGGAGGCGCGCTCCGAAGCCGAGGAGTACATCGCCGAGTTGATGCCGATCACCTGGCCCTTCATATTGATCAGGGCGCCGCCGGAGTTGCCGGGGTTGAGCGAGGCATCGGTCTGGATGGCCTTGTAGGACGTGGTGGAGGAGCCGACATCGCCGTTGTACTTGCCGCCGCCGAACTCGAAGGGCCACCGCCCGCCGTCCTGCCCCTGCCCCTGGTCCTCACCGGTGGAGACGGTGACCTTGCGGTCGAGGGCGGAGACGATTCCGCTGGTGACGGTACCGGTCAGCCCTTCGGGCGAGCCGATGGCCACCACCTGGTCACCCACCTGGACCTGGCTGGAGTCGCCGAGGGTCGCGGGCTTGAGTCCGCTCGCGCCCTTCACCTTGATCAGTGCGAGGTCCTTGCCCTTGTCGGTGCCGACGACCGACGCGGTCCTGGTGCTGCCGTCGTGGAAGGACACCTTGACCGAGTCCGCGCCGGAGATCACATGGTTGTTGGTGATGATCTCGCCGTCGCGGGTGAGCACCACCCCGGAGCCGGTGGCCTTGCCCTCCGCCGAGGAGGCGCTGATCTCGACGATGCTCGGGCTCACCGCCGCCGCCACGGCCGCGACCCCGTTGTCACCGCGGGAGTCGGCGTTGACGACCGGGGTGGAGATCTCGGTGGCGGGCTTGTCCATGGCCCGGACGGCCAGGGCCGACGCCCCGCCGCCGACCAGCGCGGCGGCCACCGCCACCGCCGCGATCAGCGCCATGGAGCGCGGTGCGCGGCGCCTGCCCCGGCCGCCGCCGGGCCGCGGCTCGTCCGCGAAGCCGGCGGTGCCCGCACCGCCGCCCGCACCGCCGGACCCGCCCGGCCACACGGTGGCCCCGGAGGGGGTGACGACCGGCTGCGGGGGCTGATACGGGGGCGGCGCGGGGTGGCCGGGCATACCGCCGTAGGAGAAGGGCTGGGGCTCGTCGTCGCGGCTGGGGCGCGTGGTGTCTGTCATGGTCCGACGGTGTCGCGCGCAGATGAGAGCAGCGTGAGGAGCGCCTGAGAAGCCCGGCAGAAACCGGTATGCCCGAGATAAAGACGAGCCCGCGGCCCCCCGGCCCGATGTGTCCGGCCCGATGTGTCCGGCTCGATATGCCCGGCACGATGTGTCCGGCCCGATATGTCAGGAGCAGCCGCAGGAGCGCCGGACCACCAGCGCCGACGGGAACTGCTTGACCCGCTCCCGGCGCGAGCCGGCCCGTACGCCGTCGTCCAGCACCAGGTCCACCGCGGCCCGCGCCATCGCCGGGCGGTCGGAGCCGACCGTGGTCAGCGGCGGATCGGTGAGCCCGGCTTCCTTCACATCGTCGAAGCCCGCGACCGCCAGCTGCCCGGGGACGTCGATCCGCAGCTCACGCGCCGCCCGCAGCACACCGAACGCCTGGTCGTCGGTGGCACAGAAGATGGCCGGGGGCCGGTCGGGGCCGGCCAGCAGCTCCAGCGCGACCTGGTAGGCGTCGTAGCGGTTGTACGGGGCCTGGAAGAGCCGTCCCTCGGTGGACCGCCCGGCCTCCCGCATGGCCCGGCGCCAGCCCTCGACATGGTCGGTCACCGGGTCGCCCACGGTGGGGGTTATCTCGGTGCCGCCCAGGCAGGCCACGTATTCATGGCCGTGCTCCAGCAGATGACGCACCGCCAGCTGGGCACCGCCGATGTCGTCCAGCACCACGGCCACGTCGTCGATCGCCTCGGGGCGCTCGTGGAGCAGCACCACCCGGGCGTCCCATGCCTCGATCTCGGCGGCGGCGTTCTCGCTGGGGCCCTGGCTGATGAGGATCAGCCCGGACACCCGCATCCCCAGGAAGGCGCGCAGATAGTGCACTTCGCGGTCGTCGAGGTAGTCGGAGTTGCCGACCAGCACCATCTTTCCGCGCTCGGCGGCCGCCTGCTCGACGGCGTGTGCCATCTCCGCGAAGAACGGCTGCCGGGCGTCCGGGACGATCAGCCCTATCAGGTCGGTCCGGCGGCTCGCCATCGCCTGCGCGACGCGGTCCGGCCGGTAGCCGAGCTCCTTGATCGCGGCAAGCACCCGCTCGCGCGTGGCCGGGGCGACCGGCCTTGGTCCGTTATTGATGACGTAGCTGACGACCGCGGTCGAGGTCCCCGCCAGTCTTGCCACATCATCCCGCGTCACCTTGGCCACGCGCGGCAGTCTACGCGGGTCGAGCTAGGGATTGGCGGGTCGTGCGGTACCCGCTTTCGCCGCGGGCCGCGCACTGTCCCCGCGGGCCCCGGCGGTGGGGTCCGGACCGTCGCCGCGGGCGGCGCCCCCGCCCGGCGCCTTGGCCCGGGCCTCCCCGGCGGCGCGCTCGACCTTCTCGGGCACGACGAAGCGGTAGCCCACGTTCCGCACGGTCCCGATCAGGGACTCGTGCTCCGGGCCCAGCTTGGCGCGCAGCCGCCGGACATGGACGTCGACCGTGCGGGTGCCGCCGAAGTAGTCGTAGCCCCAGACCTCCTGGAGCAGCTGGGCGCGGGTGAAGACCCGGCCGGGGTGCTGGGCGAGGTACTTCAGCAGCTCGAACTCCTTGAATGTGAGATCGAGCACACGGCCCTTGAGCTTGGCGCTGTAGGTGGCCTCGTCGACGGAGAGATCGCCGGTGCGGATCTCCATCGGGCTGTCGTCGGTGGTGATCTGCTGGCGGCCCATGGCCAGCCGCAGCCGGGCCTCCACCTCGGCCGGACCCGCGGTGTCCAGCAGTACGTCGTCGATGCCCCAGTCGGCGGTGACGGCGGCGAGACCGCCCTCGGTCACCACCAGGACCAGCGGGCAGCCGGGGCCGGTGGACCGCAGCAGCTGGCACAGGCTGCGGACCTGCGGCAGCTCGCGGCGGCCGTCGATCAGGATGACGTCGGCGCCCGGGGTGTCCACCAGGGCCGGGCCCTCCGCGGGGGCGACCCGCACACTGTGCAGCAGCAGGCCGAGGGCGGGGAGCACCTCCGTCGAGGGCTGGAGTGCGTTGGTCAGCAGCAGGAGGGAACTCATCGTCCACCACCCGCCTCGGTTGTGGTCCTGACATTGAGCACGCTTCGCTCGCCCATTACCTCGGTTCCTCCTCGGTCCCTTGCGAGAGGGGCACCTCCCAGGCAGCGCCTGGGGGAGTCTGCGGCTTCTTCTCCGGCTGGTTCTTCGGCTGGTTCTTCGGCTAATTCGTCGTACGGTCAGCTCCGCGCCCTTGGAGCGTGTGCCCGCTCATGCGCGCACCGTGCTCCTGAAAGCACAAAAGGACCCGGGGGCAACGCTGCCCGGATCCTCTTCACAGCAGAATAACCCACATGACATCCGGAGGAGAGGCTCGATCTGCTCGTCGTTCCGTGCCGTCGGTCACTGCGCGCGACCACAGGGCCACACTGCTGACGGCGGACGGGGTTCCGATCGAGGCCCGTTACGAGCCGTCCCCGGCACCTGCCGCACCCCCCGCGGACACCCTCGCGCTGGTGGTCGCACACGGTTTCACCGGTGGTCTCGAGCGCCCGGCGCTACGGCGGGTGGCGAGGGCGTTCGCCCAGCACACGGCCGTGATCACGTTCTCGTTCCGGGGGCATGGCCGGTCCGGCGGCCGGTCCACGGTGGGCGACCGGGAGGTGCTGGACCTGGCCGAGGCCGTGTGCTGGGCGCGGCGGCTCGGCCATCGGCGGGTCGTCACGGTCGGCTTCTCGATGGGCGGCTCGGTAGTGCTCCGGCATGCCGCGCTCTATGGATCGAACGGCGAAAATCAGCCGTCCGACGGAACCGGGAGCGGGGAGCGCGAGGGGCGCACGGAGGCGCGCGCCGATGCGGTGATCTCCGTGAGCGCTCCCGCCCGCTGGTACTACCGAGGAACCGCGCCGATGCGACGGGTGCACTGGGCGATCACGCGCCCCGCCGGACGGCTGGTCTCCCGCTACGGGCTGCGCACCCGGATCGACGGCCGCGGCTGGGACCCCGAACCGCTGCCGCCGGTGGCCGCCGCACCGCTGATCGCGCCGACTCCGCTGCTGATCGTGCACGGCGACCGGGATCCGTACTTCCCGCTGGACCATCCGCGGATGCTGGCGGCGGCGGCCGATCCGTCGTCCACACAGCTGTGGATCGAGCCGGGGTTCGGCCATGCGGAGACGGCGGCGCCGGACGGTCTGCTGGAGCGGGTGGCGGGCTGGGCGCTGGCCCACGCCTAGGTCCTGTCCTGTCGATCTTCGTGGATCAGCCCGCGGCGTCTGGTGAGGGGGCACCTCCCAGCGGTAGCTGGGGGAGGATCGCAGCAGGGTCGTCCTCGTACTGGGCGTACTCGGATGATCCCGACAACGCGGCGAGGCGCGGTGCCAGGCGTCGCGGGCCCGCGAAGATCGGCAGGACAGGGGCTGAGGGGCCGCCGCGCGGCACCCGGGGGCGCCCGGGGCCGGAAGACCTCCCCGGCCCCGGCGCCCCCGCTCACTCCGCCTCGACGGCCGCCTCCGCGAACTGCGCCGTGTAGAGCCGGGCGTACGCACCCTCCGCCGCCAGCAGGGCGTCATGGGTGCCCTGTTCCACGATCTGCCCGTGCTCCATCACCAGGATGACGTCGGCGTCGCGGATGGTGGACAGCCGGTGTGCGATGACAAAGCTGGTGCGGCCTGTCCGCAGTGAGGCCATCGCCCGCTGGATGAGCACCTCGGTACGGGTGTCCACCGAGCTGGTCGCCTCGTCCAGCACCAGGATCGACGGCTCCGAGAGGAACGCGCGGGCGATCGTGATCAGCTGCTTCTCACCGGCGCTGACATTGGAGCCCTCCTCGTCGATCACCGTGTCGTAGCCGTCGGGCAGGGTCCGGACGAAGCGGTCCACATAGGTGGCCTTCGCCGCCTCCACGATCCGCTCGAAGCTCGCACCCTGCGCGCCGTACGCGATGTTGTCCGCGATCGTGCCGCCGAACAGCCAGGTGTCCTGGAGCACCATGCCGATGTGGGAGCGCAGCTCCTCGCGTGACATCGCGGCGATGTCCACTCCGTCCAGAGTGATCCGCCCGCCGCTGACGTCGTAGAACCGCATCAGCAGATTGACCAGGGTGGTCTTCCCGGCGCCGGTCGGCCCGACGATGGCCACGGTCTGGCCGGGCCGCACCGACAGCGAGAGGCCGTCGATCAGCGGCTTGTCCGGCTGGTAGCGGAAGGCGACCTCCTCGAACTCGACCTGGCCGCGCACCGACCCGCGCACGGTCTCCGGCCGCGGCGCCGCCTCCGGGTCCTGGCTCTGCTCGTCGGCGTCCAGCAGCTCGAAGACGCGCTCGGCCGACGCCACCCCGGACTGCACCAGGTTGGCCATCGAGGCCACCTGGGTGAGCGGCTGGCTGAACTGCCGGGAGTACTGCACAAATGCCTGGACGTCACCGATCGACAGCGCGCCGCTCGCCACCCGCAGCCCGCCGACGACCGCCACCAGCACATAGTTGAGATTGCCGATGAACATCATCGCGGGCTGGATCAGCCCGGAGATGAACTGGGCCTTGAAGCCCGCCTCGTACAGCTTCTCGTTCTGCTCGCGGAAAAGCTCCGCGGACTCCTTCTCCCGCCCGAAGACCTTCACCAGCGAGTGGCCGGTGTACATCTCCTCGATATGGGCGTTGAGCTTGCCGGTGGTCTTCCACTGGCTGACGAACTGCGGCTGGGCCCGCTTGCCGACCCTGGTGGCGACCACCACCGACACCGGGACGGTGACCAGCGCCACCAGCGCCAGCAGCGGCGAGATCCAGAACATCATCGTCAGCACCCCGACGATGGTCAGCAGCGAGGTCATGACCTGGCTGAAGGTCTGCTGAAGCGTCTGCTGGATGTTGTCGACGTCGTTGGTGGCGCGGGAGAGCACCTCACCGCGCGGCTGCCGGTCGAAGTACGACAACGGCAGCCGCGCCAGCTTGTGTTCGACGTCCTCCCGCAGCCGGAAGACCACCCGCTGGACCACCACCATGGCCACCCGCCCCTGGACCAGGCCCAGCAGCGAGGCGAACACATAGATCGCCAGCACCCACAGCAGCACATCGCCGACCGCGCCGAAGTCGATGCCCTGGCCGGGGTGGACGTCCATGGACGCGACCATGTCGGCCAGCGTGTCCTGGCCGTCCCGGCGCAGCCGCTCGACGGCCTGCTCCTTGGTGACGCCGTCGGGCAGCTGACGCCCGATGATGCCCGCGAAGATCAGGTCGGTCGCCCGGCCGAGGATCAGCGGGCCCAGCACCGACAGGGTCACGCTGACCGCGCACAGGGCGAGCACGGCCAGCACGATCCCGCGCTCGGGACGCAGCCTGCCCAGCAGCCGGCGGCCGGAGCCGCGGAAGTCCATGGACCGCTCGGTGGGCTGGCCGCCCATGAAGCGGGCGGGCCCGGCGGCGGGCGCCGGGCCTCTGCGGGGCGCCGGGGTACTCATGAACGGCCCTTCGAAGACGCGTACGGGAACGACGGACGGCGGAAGCGGAGGAGGGCTCGCGACGAGGTGGTCATGCGGCTTCCCGCTCGGTGAGCTGGGAAAGCACGATCTCGCGGTAGGTCTGGTTGTCCGCCATCAGCTCGGTGTGGGTGCCGGTGCCCACGACCCGCCCGGCGTCGAGGACCACGATCTGGTCGGCGCCGCGGATGGTGGACACCCGCTGGGCGACGATGACCACGGTCGCGTCCCGCGTCTGGTCCGTGAGCGCCGCCCGCAGCCGGGCGTCGGTGGCGTAGTCGAGCGCCGAGAAGGAGTCGTCGAAGAGGTAGACCGAGGGCTTGCGGACCAGGGCGCGGGCGATGGCCAGCCGCTGCCGCTGACCGCCGGAGACATTGGAGCCGCCCTGGGCGATGGCCGCGTCGAGCCCGCCCTCCATGGCCTCCACGAAGTCCCGGGCCTGGGCCGTCTCCAGGGCCCGCCACAGCTCCTCGTCGGTGGCGTCCGGCTTGCCGTAGCGCAGATTGGAGGCCACGGTGCCGGAGAAGAGGTACGGCTTCTGCGGGACGAGCCCGATGGTCTGCGACATCACCTGGGTGTCCAGGTCGCGTACGTCCACACCGTCGATGTGGACGCTGCCGTCGGTCGCGTCGAACAGCCGGGGCACCAGCCCCAGGAGGGTGGACTTGCCGCTGCCGGTCGAGCCGATCACGGCGGTGGTCCGGCCGGGCCGGGCGATCAGGGAGATCTCGCGGAGCACGGGCTCCTCGGCGCCGGGGTAGCGGAACTCCACGCCCCGCAGCTCCAGCAGACCGCGCCCGCCGCCGGTGGCCGTGGGCGCGACCGGCACCAGCGGCGGGACCACGCTGGTCCGGGTGTCCAGCACCTCCTGGATGCGCTCGGCGCACACCTCGGCGCGCGGCACCATCATGAACATGAAGGTGGCCATCATGACCGCCATCAGAATCTGCATCAGATAGCTGAGGAACGCGGTCAGCGCGCCGATCTCCATACCGCCGCTGTCGATCCGGTGTCCGCCGAACCAGACCACGGCCACGCTGGAGACGTTCACCACCAGCATCACCGCGGGGAACATCAGCGCCATCAGCCGCCCGGCGCGCAGCGAGACGTCCATCAGGTCGCTGTTGGCACCGGTGAAGCGGTCGCGTTCATGGGCGTCGCGGACGAAGGCGCGGATGACCCGGATCCCGGTGATCTGCTCGCGCAGCACCCGGTTGACGGTGTCGATGCGCTCCTGGACGCCGCGGAACAGCGGACGCATCCTGCGGATGATCAGGCTGACGATGATCCCGAGGACCGGGACGATCAGCAGCAGCAGCGCGGAGAGCGGAACGTCCTGGTTGAGCGCCATGATCACGCCGCCGATGCACATGATCGGCGCGGAGACCATCAGGGTGAAGGCCATCAGGCACAGCATCTGCACCTGCTGGACGTCATTGGTGGTCCGGGTGATCAGCGAGGGCGCCCCGAAGTGGCCCATCTCACGGGCGGAGAAGGACTGCACCCGGTCGAAGACCGCGGCCCGTACGTCCCGGCCGAGCGCCATGGCGGTACGGGCGCTGAAGTAGACGGCGCCGATGGCTCCCACGATCTGGGCGAAGGTGACGGCGATCATGAAACCGCCGATGCGCAGGATGTAGCCGGTGTCGCCCTGCACCACCCCGCCATCGATGATGTCGGCGTTGAGCGTGGGGAGATAGAGCGTCGCCAGCGTCTGTACCAGCTGCAACAGCACGATCAGCACGATCGTTCGGCTATGGGGTCTGAGATACACCCGTATGAGTCGGACCAGCACACCCAAACAGTAAGCGAGAGCACCGACACCGGGCCCGTCCTTTTCGGGGCCGCCGTTGGTCCCGGACCGGTGCCCGCACCCGTCATCATGGAGGCGGCAGAAGACGGGAAGGGATCGCGATGGCGATGAAGAACGCGCCGGCCGGCACCATCAGGTACTGGGCCGCGGCCCGCGCGGCGGCCGGTACCTCCGAGGAGCCGTACGCGGCGGCGACGCTGGCCGAGGCGCTCGACGCGGCACGGCAGCGGCACACCGCGCGCCCGGAGTTCACGCGGGTGCTGATGCGCTGTTCGTTCCTGGTCGACGGCACGCCCGTCGGCACCCGCGACCACAAGACGATCCAACTGGCCGAGGGCGGCACGGTCGAGGTGCTCCCGCCGTTCGCAGGAGGGTGACCCCGAGGTCATGAGCAACCAGCCGCACAACCCGCAGAACCCGTACGAGCCCTCTGGTCCGTACGGGTCCCCGGAGACGCCGTACGGGGGACCGCAGCCGCCCGCCGATCCGTACGGAAGCTGGGACCAGGGCTGGTACGACCCGGGCCACGACCAGGCCGGGCAGCCGCAGCAGGGGCAGGGACAGGGGTACGACGGCCGGCACGCCCAGCACGCGCAGCACCACGGCCAGCAGGCCCAGCAGCACGGCCGGCACGGCCAGCAGGCCCAGCAGCACGGCCGGCACGGCCAGCAGGCCCACGCCGCCCCGCACGCCCAGCAAGCCCAGCAAGCCCAGCAAGCCCAGCAAGCCCAGCAGCAGGGTCACGCTCCGCACCCGGGTCACGCCCAGCAGCAGGCGTACGGCCAGCACCCGCAGCCGTACCCGGACCCCTACGCCGCCGCGCAGCAGGGGCATCAGCAGGGCTACCCGCAGCAGTCGTACACCCCCGGCTGGGATCAGCAGCACCAGCAGCCGTACCACCACCAGCAGCAGCCCGCCGCCGCGTTCGCCGCGCACGGCCCCCAGGGCCCCGCCCCCGCCATGGCGGCCCCGGCCGACATGGCGGCCCCGGGCGGTCCGGAGCACTCGTCCACCGGGGCGCCCGCCCCGTCCGAGGAGGAGTCCCGGCCACTCACCGCCGCTGAGAAGGCCCGCGCCGAAGGCCGTCCCCAGATCCTCCACCCCGGTCTTGTCCCGGCCGCCGTGACCGCCGCCATCGCCGCGGCTCTCGCGGGGGCCGCGCCGCTGGGCCGCCCCGCGGTCGCCGTCGTGGTGGCACTGCTCCAGGCGGTCACGGCCGCGGGCTGGTTCCGGCTGAACGGCATGTGGCCCGCCCGGCAGGGCATCGCGCTCGCCTACGCGGGCGGGCTGGCCGCGACCGCCGGGCTGCTCGCCACCGAGCCGGTGCACGCCCCGACGGTGATCATGGGCACGCTCGGGGTCTGGCTGCTGCTGGTGCTGGTGCTCCAGCTGCGCAGCCACAGCGCGCCGGACGAGCGGCTGTACGGCCTGACCGCCACCGTGGCCTCCACCGCCCTCGCCGTGATCGCGGCCGGATACCTGGCCACGGCCGCGGAGTCCGCCGACGCCGTGGTGGTGGGCGCGGCCGGAGTGGCGGTCGCCGTACTGGTGCGGGCGGCGCCGCTGCCGATCGTGGTGTCCGTGGTCGTGGCGCTGCTCGCCGCGGCGGGCGCGGGCGCCGGGGCCGCACAGCTCACCGGCACCGGCGCCACGGACGCCGCCGTACTGGGTCTGGCGGCCGGGGTGTGCGCGCTGATCGGCCACCGGGTGGCGAGCTACGACTACCCCTCCCGCTTTGTGCACATGACCGCCGGGGTGGCGCTGCCGCTCGCGGCCGCCGCCCCCGTCGTCTATGTGATCGGCCGCGCACTGGTCTGACATTCCGGACCCCTGGCTCATCGCGCCGGTTAGGCTCACAACCTCAGGCGAGCGCCTGACCGAGAGCCAGGGGGACCCACAGCACATGCGCGCACTACGCATCACACTGATCGTCGCCGTGATACTCGGCGGACTCTTCGTCGCCGCGGACCGCATCGCGGTGAGCATCGCCGAGACCAAGGCCGCGGACAAGATCAAGACCTCTCAGGGGCTGATCGGCACACCCGATGTCTCGATCAAGGGCTTTCCGTTCCTCACCCAGGTCGCGGGCAAGGAGCTGGACGAGGTCGACATCAGCATGGAGGGGCTGACGACGGACGCGGGCAACGGCCGCAGCGTCCGGGTCTCCGAACTCGACGCCCAGCTGCACACGGTGGACGTCTCGAGCGACTACTCATCCGCCACCGCGGACCGCGCCACCGGCACGGCCCACATCAGCTACGCGGACCTCTCGCGCGCCGCGGGCCCCGGGATCACGGTCTCCTACGACCCGTCGGGCAAGAACCGGGTCAAGATCACCGGCAGTCTGCTGGGCTTCACCCTCACCGCGCACTCCACCATCACCGTGGTGAACGGGGACACCATCAAGCTGCACGCCGACTCCATCCCCGGCGGCACCATCCCGCGCTGGGAGGAGAAGGTCCGGGAGCGCACCGACATGGAGCGCAAGGTGGGCGGGCTGCCGACCGGGATGCGGCTGGACACGGTGAAGACCGACAAGGACGGCATGGACATCTCGGTCGCGGGGAACAACGTCGAACTGGCGGGCTGAGCGGCACACCCGAGGTCGCCCAGGCGCCCCGGCGTCCCCGGCACCCCCGCCCGGACATACGTCGACGGACGCCTGTTCCAGGCAGTGAGACGATCCCGTCCGCGATAACAGATGCCCACCGCCGCCACCTGGCACGCCGACGCCTCCCCCGGGGCACCCTCCGATCGTCATCCCACATAGCGGACAATCACGTCTCACCATCCGACACGCCGGTGACACGCCCACCGGTCCGTCCCTACGATCGGACTCATGAAGCGACAGGCGGATCTCACGAAGCGGCGGGCAGTCGACCTGTGCCGCGTCGCCGCCATGCTCTGTCACGCCGTCTGAGACGAGGATGCGTGGCCGCCGACGAGATGCCCCGGCCCGCCCCGCCTCGGCCCGTCAGCCGGATCTTCCCGCACTTCGCTCGTACGCTCGCAACCGAGCCCGCCTCGCGCCGTCCGAGCGTGCCCTTACCGCCGCAACTGCCCCGGAGGAGAGACACATGAGCCGCAGTGACGTCCTGGTGGACGCCGACTGGGTACAGGCCCGCCTCGATGACCCCAAGACGGTCATCGTCGAGGTCGACGAGGACACCTCGGCCTACGACAAGAACCACATCAGGAACGCCATCCGGATCGACTGGAAGAAGGACCTCCAGGACCCGGTGCGCCGTGACTTCGTCGACCAGGCCGGCTTCGAGAAGCTGCTGTCCGGCAAGGGCATCGCCAACGACGACACGGTCGTCCTCTACGGCGGCAACAACAACTGGTTCGCGTCCTACGCCTACTGGTACTTCAAGCTCTACGGCCACCAGGACGTCAAGCTGCTCGACGGCGGCCGCAAGAAGTGGGAGCTGGACTCCCGCGACCTGGTCGCCGAGGTCCCGGCCCGCGCGGCCACCCAGTACAAGGCCAAGCCGCAGGACGCCTCGATCCGCGCGTTCCGCGACGACGTCGTCGCGGCCATCGGCTCGCTGAACCTGGTGGACGTCCGCTCCCCCGACGAGTTCTCCGGCAAGCTGCTCGCCCCGGCCCACCTTCCGCAGGAGCAGTCGCAGCGTCCGGGCCATGTGCCCACCGCCCGCAACATCCCGTGGTCCAAGTCGGCCAACGACGACGGCACCTTCAAGTCCGACGCGGAGCTCAAGGAGCTCTACGAGGGCGAGGGCGTGGACCTGGCCAAGGACACCATCGCCTACTGCCGCATCGGTGAGCGCTCCGCCCACACCTGGTTCGTCCTGCACGAGCTGCTCGGCCAGAGCAACGTCAAGAACTACGACGGCTCCTGGACCGAGTACGGCTCCCTCGTCGGCGTTCCGATCGAGCTCGGCGCCAACAGCTGACCCCCTCTCTCCCCCCGACGTAAGGACAGACATCCATGTGTGGAGCCCAGGCCGGCGGTCCCGACGCCTCGACGATCAAGCCCGGTGAGACCACGATCCAGGGGTCGGTGACCCGCGACGGCGAGCCGGTGACCGGCTACGTCCGCCTGCTGGACAGCACCGGCGAGTTCACCGCCGAGGTCCCCACCTCCGCGACCGGACAGTTCCGCTTCTACGCCGCCGAGGGCACCTGGACGCTGCGCGCCCTGGTTCCCGGCGCCACCGCGGACCGCACGGTCGTCGCCCAGAAGGGCGGTCTGGCGGAGGTCGCCATCACCGTCTGACGCCACACCGCGCGTCATACGCACGGCGGGAGGGCCGTACCCCGGGGTTGGACGCCTCGGCGGGGTACGGCCCTCCCGTCTGTCCGCGGCCTCGGCCCAGGCCCGCGGGGAGCGCCGCGCATCAGCTGCCCGCGCGGCGCCCCCGGACGTACCCTGGGGATATGTACGCGCGACGCCGCCACGCATATTTCTTCCTGATGGGCGCGTGTCTGACGCTCTTCATCTCGGCCTGGGCCTTTGTGCGTCTGTGGTCGGTCCCGGCCGCCGTCGTGATGTGCATCGTCGCCATGGTGATCCCCCCGCTCGCGGCCATCGTCGCCAACCGCCGGGGCCCGGACGACCGCTGGTGGGACGAGTCGGGGGACGAGGAGTCCGACCGGTGGTGGCGGGAGCTGGACGAGTACAACCACCGCCACTGACCCGGCATCGGCCTCAGTAGACGACCGCCTGGACGCCGTCCTGCATGATCTCGCTCACGAAGACCTGGGAGCCCGCGATCCGCGCCCCCTCGATCAGGTCCTTCTCCTCGATCTCCCGGCGGGCCGCGCACTGGGTGCACACCGTGATCGTGCCGCCCGCGAGGATCCCCTCGATCAGCTCCGGCAGCGGTGCCGCGTGCGGCAACTCGAACTCCGCCGCCCGCCCCGGGAGCGCGAACCACGTGGACTCACCGGTCAGCCACAGCGAGACCGCCACCCCGCTCGCCACGGCCACCGCCGCCACCGTGAACGCCTGAGAGCACCGCTCGGGCGCGTCCGCGCCCGCCGTCACCTTGATCACCAGCTTCTTCGCCATACGGCAAGCCTAGGCTCGGGGCCTCGCGACGCCTCCCGCCGGACCGCCGACTAGACTCGGCCCCGGTCCGTCATCCGTTCCACCGTCCCTCCGCGGCCCGCGGAGCCGGGGACACCGTTCGAGGAGCGCGCTCGTGCTTGAGGCAGTCTTCACCACGCTGATGATCCTGGTCGCCGTCGCCACCCTTGGCTTCTGCGCACTCACCTGGAAGAAGCTCTTCCAGGGCCAGCGCTGATCCGCGCTCCCGCACCACCGCCACCGACCGCCCACCGACAGATCGCCTGAGTCCATGATCGAGATTCCCTCCGACCTCCACCCTGACCTGGTACCGCTCGTCTTCCTCCTGGGCAACTGGGAAGGGGCCGGTGTCTCGGACTTCCCTGGCGCCGAGAAGTGCAACTTCGGCCAGGAGGCGACCTTCACCCACGACGGGCGCGACTTCATCGAGTACGTCTCGCACACCTGGGTGCTGGACTCCGAGGGCAAGAAGGTCCGCCCGCTGGAGTCCGAGACCGGCTACTGGCGGATCGACAAGGACCGCAAGGTCGAGGTCGTGATGTGCCGCGACCAGGGCATCGTCGAGGTCTGGTACGGCGAGCTGGCCGACGGCAAACCGCAGATCGACCTGGCCACCGACGCCGTGGCGCGCACCGCCGCCTCCGGACCGTACTCGGGCGGCAAGCGGCTCTACGGCTATGTCAACAGCGATCTGATGTGGGTCGGCGAGAAGGCCACCCCCGAGGTGGAGCTGCGGCCGTACATGTCGGCGCATCTGAAGAAGGTCGTCGACCCGCGCGCATGGGCCAAGGACCTCAAGGACCTGCCGGACGACGGCATCGCCTTCTTCCGCTGAGGCTCCACCGGCCCCCGCCTACACTGGCTTCGTGGCGACCACCGACTGGAAGACCGATCTGCGGGAGCGCGGCTATCGGCTGACCCCGCAGCGTCAGCTTGTGCTGGAAGCCGTCGATCACCTGGAGCATGCCACTCCGGACGACATCCTCACCGAGGTCCGCCGCACCGCGAGCGGGGTCAACATCTCCACGGTCTACCGCACCCTGGAGCTGCTGGAGGAACTGGGCCTGGTCAGCCATGCCCATCTGGGCCACGGCGCCCCCACGTACCACCTCGCCGACCGGCACCACCACCTCCACATGGTGTGCCGGGACTGCACGGATGTGATCGAGGCCGATGTGTCGGTGGCCGAGGCGTTCACCCGGCGGCTGCGGACCGACTTCGGTTTCGACACCGATATGAAGCACTTCGCGCTCTTCGGCCGGTGCGCCGACTGCACCGCCAAGCGGGGTGCCGAGCAGGGCGCTGAGCAGGGTGCCGAGCGGGGCTCCGACGACTCGGCCAAGGGCCGAGCGGCCAAGTCGTAGGCTGAAGCTCATGAAGAGCCCTTTGCTGTCGCTGCCCGGCGCCGTCCCCGGCGAGGGCCCCGACGAAGGCGTCGCCGCCCACTACGGCGACCTGTTCCGCGAGCAGCGCACGCTCGCCGAGGGATCCGGCTTTGTGGACCTCTCGCACCGCGGGGTGGTCACCGTCTCCGGAGCCGACCGGCTGAGCTGGCTGCATCTGCTGCTCACCCAGCACGTCGAGGAACTCCCTGCCGGACAGGCCACCGAGGCGCTGATCCTCTCCGCTCACGGCCATATTGAACACGCGCTCTACATCGTCGACGACGGTGAGACCACCTGGGCCCATGTGGAACCCGGGAGCCAGGGCGATCTGATCGCGTACCTGGAGAGCATGAAGTTCTTCTACCGGGTCGAGATCGCCGACCGCACCGAGGAGTACGCGGTGGTCCACCTCCCGGCCGGAAGCATCACCGAGGTCCCCGAGGACACGGTGGTCCGGGAGACCCCGCACGGCCGCGATCTGTTCCTGCCACGCGAGCGGCTGGAGTCCTTCGTCGAGACCGCCGGACCGCCCATCGGGGTGCTGGCGTATGAGGCGCTGCGCGTCGAGGCGCACCGGCCGCGGCTCGGCCTGGAGACCGACCACCGCACCATCCCGCACGAGCTGGGCTGGATCGGCAGCGCGGTCCATCTCCAGAAGGGCTGCTACCGCGGCCAGGAGACCGTGGCCCGGGTGCACAACCTGGGCAAACCGCCGCGGCGGCTGGTCTTCCTGCACCTCGACGGCAGCGAGGTGAAGCTGCCCGGCCACGGCGCGCCCATACGTCTGGCCGCGGATGGCGAGGAGGGCCGCCAGCTGGGCTTTGTCACCTCCTCCGCCCGCCATCACGAACTGGGGCCGATCGCGCTGGCGCTGGTGAAGCGGAACGTTCCGGTGGACGCGGAGCTGCTGGCGGATACGACGGCGGCGGCTCAGGAAGTCGTCGTCGAGCCCTGACCGCTCCGCGCGGTGCGGTGGCTTTGGGGCCGTCCTTGCGGCTGCGGCTGCGGCCGCGTCGTGGCTGGTCACGCTGTTATCTGCGGCCGCGTCGTGGCTGGGCGCGCAGTTCCCCGCGCCCCTTGCGGGGCTCCGCCGTGGCCCGGCGGTCTTGCGGCCGCAGCCGCGCGGGGGCTCGTCCTCCCGGCGGACGGGTCAGAGCACGTCGCTGGCGGTGTCCGCGAGTCGGCTGCGGGCGGCTCGCGCGGCCGGGAGGGCCGCCGCGGCCACCGCGCCGGCCACCGCCGCGGCGCCGATCAGCACCAGCACACCCAGCGGCGGGGCCTGGGCGATCCCCGCGCCCATGCCGCTGCTGCGGCCCTGGAGGTCGATCATCCAGCCGGAGGCGAACGTCCCGATCACCGTGCCCGCCAAGGCAGCGGCCAGCGCGGTGAATCCGGTCCCGGCCACGATCACCGCCGCGATCTGGCGCGGGGTCAGCCCGATCGCCTTGAGCGCGAGCAGATCGCGGCGGCGGTCGCGTACCGCCGCGCCGATCGTCGTCGACAGTTCGGCCAGGCCGATCAGCCCGAGCACCGCGATCAGTCCGAGGGTCACCCCGCGGACGGCCGAGAGCCGGTCGGCCGGGTTGGGGATCTCCCGCACCTCCAGCCGGCCGTGCGAGGCGTCGGCCAGGGAGGCGCTGACCGCCTCGGGCCTGGCGCCGGGGCGCAGGCCCAGGTGGTAGAAGTCCGGCTCCAGCTTCGGGTCGCGTTCGCGGAGGGTGTCGATCGAAGTGGAGATCACCCGGCCGCCCTGCTCCGGCTCGATGCTGCGCCCGACGATATGCAGCACCTGAGGACTGCCGCCGACCGTCATCCGGACCCAGTCGCCGACCTTCACATCGAGCAGGTCCAGCAGACCCTGTCCGGCCACCGCCTCGTCCTCGCCGTGGGCGGGGCGTCCTTCGGCGACGGAGAACGGATAGGGGTGCCGGTCGGTGCCCAGCCCCTGGAGGGTGATCGTCCCGGTCTGCCCGGGGACCAGCGCCTCGGTCTCGGTGCCCGGGTAGACGGCGGTGACCTCGGGGTCCTTGCTCAGCAGGGCGCGGATCCGGGCGTCGGAGAGCCCCTCGGCGCGGGCGGCGAGCGGGGCGGCAAGACCGATCTTCTCCGGGTGGCTCTCGAACCGGTCCAGGGTGGTCCAGGTCCCCACGGCGACCGTGATCAGCAGCAGCGGCAGGGCGAGCCGCCCGATGGACGCGAGGGAGCGCACCGGACGGTGGAAGGCACCGCGCCAGCCGAGCACCAGCGCGGGCGGCAGCCGCATCCCGAGCGCCCGCCGGGCGGTGCCGGACATCCGGCGGCCGGGGTCGGTGGCGGCGCGGGCGACCGGCACCGGCGGCACCCGGCCCGCGCGCCAGGCGGCCAGGCAGGTGGCGGCGGCGATGAAGACAACGGCGCCGCCCACGATCGCGAACGGGGCCCAGCGGTGCTCCGGAAGCGCCTGCCACAGCGCCACCGCCTCCCCTATCCGGCCGGGCAGACGCGGGCCCAGCACCTCGGCGAGGGCCGCGCCGCAGACCACGCCCAGCAGTGACAGACCCAGGTGCTGGACCAGGAACATCCGCACGACCTGGCCGGGGGCGAAGCCGATCGCCTTGAGCACCGAGATGTCCCGCAGATGGCCACGGACCCGGGTGGTGATCGCACCGCCCACCGCCAGCGCCGCGGCCAGCAGCGCGCCGAGCCCGAACAGGCCGAGCAGCTGGCCCAGGAGCCGGTCGTCGCCCGCCGCCTCGGCCCGCGCCCGCTGCCACAGCGAGATTCCGGTGACCTGGTCGGCGCCGAGTTCGGTGACCGCCCGCTGCACCGCGAAGTCGGTGTCCGTCGGGTCCTGCAACCGCAGTCCGATGGCCTGGCCGAGGTGGTCGGGGCGCATTTCGACCGAGCCGAGAGTGGTGGGCAGCACCCAGCCGACGCCCGGGGTCTCGCCCGGGTCGAAGCGCGGTTCGGCGGTCTCCGCGACGCCCGCGACCCGCAGCGTACGGGCCTTCTCCCCGGGGGCGCGGACGGAGAGCGCATCGCCCGGTTCGGCCCACAGGGCGCGGGCGACCGAACTCTCCAGCACGATGCCGTCGCGTGTGCCCGCGGAGAGCCAGTGGCCGTTGGTGATCAGCGGACGGGCGGTCTCCGGCTCCTCGGGTCCGGCGGCGCGCAGCTCCAGGGAGGCGCGGGCACCGCCGCGTTCGAGGGTGGCGCGGGCGGTGCGGAACGGTCCGGAGGCGGCCTCGACCCCGTCCTGCTTCGCCAGCGATGCGGCGTCAGCGGCGGCCCGGGTGTGGATCCACACATGGGCGCCGGAGGACTGGGTGAACACCCGCTGCCAGGGGTTGGCCGCATAGGCGAAGAACGCGCTCGCCAGCAGCAGCGAGACGATGATCCCGGCGGTGGCGAGCACGGTGAACAGGGCCGCGCCGCGGTGTGCCCGCAGATCGGCGTGTGCCCAGCGCAGGGTGGCCCGCACCGGGTCAGCCCTTCAGCTCGAGGACGTCGGCCACCCCGCCGCCACGGCGTCCGCCGCCGCCCTGGAGCGCCATGTCGTCGACGACCTGGCCGTCGAAGAAGCTGATCACGCGGTCGGCGGCGCTGGCCATCCGGGCGTCATGGGTGACCAGCACGATCGTCTGGCCGCGCTGGTGGAAGCGGGACAGCAGCCGCAGCACCTCCCGGGTGCCCTTGCTGTCCAGGCTGCCCGCGGGCTCGTCGGCCAGCAGCACGCTCGGGGTGTTGACCAGTGCGCGGGCCAGGGCGACCCGCTGCTGCTCACCGCCGGACAGTTCGGCGGGCATGCTCTGCTCCTTGCCCGCCAGGCCCAGTTCGGCGAGCAGCTCCTCCCGGCCCGCCCTGGCCTGCCGCGGGGTGGACCCGGCCAGCAGTGCGGGCAGCTCCACATTGTCGGCGACGGTGAGGTTGGAGACCAGGTTGAAGAACTGGAAGACGATGCCGATCTTCTTGCGGCGCAGTACGGCCCAGCGGGCCTCGCTGTAGCCGTCGACCTGGCGGCCGTCCAGCCAGAGGGAGCCGCTGTCGGGGCGGTCGAGGCCGCCGAGCAGATGGAGAAGGGTGGACTTGCCCGCTCCGGAGGGTCCGGTGACCGCGACGAACTCGCCGCGCTCGACATGCAGGTCGACCCCGCGGACCGCCTCGACCGGGGCGGCGCCCTCGGTGCGGTAGGTCTTGACCAGGCCCTCTGCGCGCATGATCGAATCCGCGGACGGCCCGGCGGCGGACCCGGTCCGGTGGGCCGATTCCTCGCGGCTCATCTCTGCTCCTCCTCCAGCTCCTCCTGGCAGCGCTCCAGCCAGTCGAGGTCGGCCTGGAGGTGCAGCATGGCCCCTTCTATGAGCAGCTGGGGGATCCGGTTGTCCCGCTCCTCGGCCGCGGCCAGCCGGGACAGGTCACGCATGGCGTTGAGGTAGTGCCGGCGCTGCTTGTTGATCAGGCCGACCTGGTCGACGCCCCCGGCTTGGGGGGCGAGGGCGAGCTTCATGAAGAACTCGTCCCGTACCCGCGGCTCATCCGTCGGCTCCTCGAACCATAGGGCCAACGCTTCGCGCCCGGCGTCGGTAAGCCGGTAGATGCGCTTGTTGGGCCGGGTCGACTGGGCAACATCCTCGCCCTCGATCAGACCGGACTTCTGGAGCCGGTTGAGAGTGACGTAGATTTGTCCGATGTTGAGCTGAGGGTACGCGGAGCCCAGGAGCTTCTCAAGAGCCTGCTTGAGCTCGTAGCCGTGGGCGGGTCCGCGCGAGAGTAGCGCCAGCAGAGGGAGCCGCACCCCTGCCCTCCTCCGCTGAGCCGTACATGTCCGTTAGGGACCATTTCCGGCTGTGTGCCGGATCGCCCTCATATCTTCCTGCAACGTCTAGTATCCCGCATGCCTAACAGGTATACAGGTGGCCGGATGCCGGTAGCCGGATCCGACCGGCTGTACGCGCAGGCAAGGAGGGACCGATGCGGTGGACACACGCCGCCGGCAGGACCCTCCTCGTCACCACGCTGCTGCTGGCGGGCCAGGCGGGCGCGCGGGGCCCGGACGGGGAACCGGTGGCCGCCGAGGGCGGCGGCCGCGGTCCGATCACCCTGGTCACCGGAGGTGACCTCACCAGCTATCTGCGCGGGGTGCTGGACGGCTGGAACCGTGAGCACCCGGCGGAGAAGGCCACCCTGATCGAACTGCCGGACGCCGCCGACGAGGTGCGCGCGCAGATGGTCAGCGGACTGCGCTCCGGAAGCGACCGCTTCGATGTGCTCAACATCGACGTGGCGTGGACCTCGGAGTTCGCCGCGGCCGGCTGGATCTCCCCGCTGAACGCCGACCGCTTCCCACTGGACCGCTTCCTGCCGCCGGTGGTGAACACGGCCACCTTCGGCGGGCGGCTGCGCGCGGTGCCGTATGTGACCAACGCGGGGCTGCTCTACTACCGCAAGGACATCCTCGCCCAGGAGCATGAGAAACCGCCCCGGACCTGGGCGGAGCTGAGGCGCCTCGCCAGGACCGCCGCCCCGGCGCACGGCCTGGACGGCTACGCGGGCCAGTTCCTGCCGTACGAGGGGCTGACCACCAATGTCACCGAGGCCGTGCAGTCGGCGGGCGGGACCATCCTCGGCGACGAGGGTGCCAAGGTCACCGTGGACTCCGCGGCCACCCGCCGGGCGCTGGACTTCCTGACCGGCGGGGTGCGGGACGGCTGGATACCCAAGGAGGCCCTCCGCTACAAGGAGGAGGAGTCGCGGCGGGCGTTCCAGAACGGCCGGCTGCTGTTCCTGCGCAACTGGCCCTATGTGTACTCCCTGGCCAACGCCCCGTCCTCACCTGTCGCCGGGAAGGTCGGCGCGGTTCCACTGCCGGGCCCGGACGGCCCCGGCTCCAGCGTTCTGGGCGGCTCCAACCTCGCCGTCAGCGCGCATTCCAAGCACCAGAAGTCGGCCACCGACCTGATCGCCTATCTCACCAGCGAGCGGGTCCAGCGCCAGGTCCTCACCAAGGGGGCACTGCCACCGGTGTGGGCCGATCTGTACACCGATCCCGCACTAGTGCGGAAGTACCCGTATCTGCCGACGCTCCGCAAGAGCGTGCTCACGGCCAAGCCGCGCCCCAAGAGCCCTCGCTACGACCAGGTGAGCCTGACCGTCCAGGCCGTGGTGTACGACGCGATGGCGCAGCGGCAGTCCACCGAGCAGACGGTCACCCGGCTCCGGCGCGAGCTCGGTGACGTCGTCCGCGAGGACTGACCCTCCGGCTGCCCTCGCCGCGTTTCCCCCTTCCTCCATCCGGGACCCCTGTCTAGTTACGTGTTAGGTATGCGAGGCGCCCTGAAGCACACGTCAAAATACCGCAAACATGGACAGTTGCTCGTTACTTCTGTGATTTTCGTTGACACCCGTTCGACATGCTTACTTAACATGCATGCATAACAGCCGACGATGGCGTGCGGCGCACGCCCGCTGAGAACGGGTAAACGGCACGATGCTCACAGCCACGGCCGCGAACGGCCCCTCACCCTCCCCTGCGGACCTCTCGCAGCGGCGCTGGTGGCGCGACGCGGTGATCTACCAGGTCTACATCCGCAGCTTTCTGGACAGCACCGGCGACGGCATAGGCGATCTGGCCGGGGTCCGCGCCGGACTGCCGTACCTCAAGAAGCTGGGCGTGGACGGCATCTGGCTGAGCCCCTTCTACCCCTCGCCCCAGCACGACCATGGCTATGACGTCGCCGACTACCGCGATGTGGACCCGATCTACGGCGATCTCGCCGAGTTCGACGCCGTGGTGGCCGACGCCCACCGGCTGGGCATGAAGGTCCTGGTCGACATCGTCCCCAACCACTGCTCCAGCGAGCACCCCTGGTTCCGGGCCGCGCTGGCGGGCGCCCCCGGCAGCCCGGAGCGGGAGTACTTCCACTTCGCCGACGGCCGCGGGGAGAACGGCGAACTGCCGCCCAACAACTGGCGCGCCATGTTCGGCGGCCCCGCCTGGTCCCGGGTCCGGGAGGCCGACGGCAGCGAGGGTCAGTGGTACCTCCACCTGTTCACCCCCGAGCAGCCCGACCTCAACTGGCGCAACCCGGCCGTCGGCGAGCACTTCCTCGACGTCCTGCGGTTCTGGCTGGACCGCGGGGTCGACGGCTTCCGCATCGACGTGGCCGCGGGCCTCTTCCGCCACCCCGAACTCCCCGACTCCCCCGACCCGGAGGCCGATGAGCGCACCCGCGACTCGGTCAACCCGCTGGCCTGGAACCAGCCCGAGGTGCACCAGGTGTGGCGCGACTGGCGCGCGCTGTGCGACGCGTACGCCGAGGCCGACGGCCATGACCGGCTGCTGGTCGGCGAGGTGTCGGTGCCCACCGCCCGGGAGCACGCCGCCTATGTCCGCCCCGACGAGCTGCACCAGGCGTTCTTCTTCCATCTGCTCAGCGCCCGCTGGGATGTGGACGCCTTCCGGAACACCATCACCGAGGCGCTGCGCGACATCGCCGGGACCGGCTCCACCGTCACCTGGGTGCTCAACAACCACGACCAGGTCAGGACCGTGACCCGGTACGCCTCCGGCCCGGCCGGGGAGGGCGACACCACCACCGACCACGGTCCGGCGCGGGCCCGTGCCGCCGCCCTGCTGATGCTGGCGCTGCCCGGCGCCGCGTATGTCTACCAGGGCGAGGAGCTGGGGCTGCCCGAGGTGCTGGACCTGCCCGACGAGGTGCTCACCGACCCGATCTTCCGCAGGACCGGCAGCCGCCGGCACGTCCGCGACGGCTGCCGGGTGCCGCTGCCCTGGTCCGGTCTCGCCTCCCCGTTCGGCTTCACCCCGGCCGAGGGCGGCGCCCGGCCGTGGCTGCCGCAGCCCGAGTGGTTCGCCGCGCACGCCACCGACCGGGCGCTGGCCGACACCCGTTCGTTCTGGCACCTCTACCGCGACGGGCTCCATCTGCGCCGCAGCCTCCCCCAGCTCGGCGAGGGCAGCCTGCGCTGGCTGGAGTCCCCGCCCCAGGTCCTCGCCTTCGTCCGGGGCGACGGCCTGGTGTGCGCGGTCAACTTCGGCACCGAACCGGCCCCCGCGCCGGTCTCCGGAACCCCGCTGCTGGCCAGTGGCGACTGCCCGGTCGGCATCCTCCCCGGCTCCACCGCCGCCTGGTGGATCAGCGACCTCGACCCCCGATAGCTCCAGCGAAAGGACATCCACGATGAGACGCACAGTGACCGCGACCGCGACCGTCCTCGGTCTCGCGCTGACCGCGACCGCCTGCGGCGGTGGCGACGGCGACTCCGCCAAGGGCGAGCAGAAGCTCAAGGGCCAGACCGTGAACGTGGCGGGGGTCTGGACCGGTGTGGAGATGAAGAACTTCAAGAAGGTGCTGGACGCCTTCTCGGAGAAGACCGGGGCCAAGACCAACTTCGTCCCCACCGGCGACAACGTCTCCACCGTCATCGGCAGCAAGATCGAGGGTGGCAAGGCCCCCGACGTGGTGATGGTGCCGCAGGTCGGCGTGCTCAAGCAGTTCGCCCAGAAGGGCTGGCTCACCCCGCTGTCGAAGAAGGTCGGCGCCAAGGCCGGAGCCACCTTCGCCACCGTGTGGAAGAAGTACGGCACCGTCGACGGCACCTACTACGGTCTGTACTTCAAGGCGTCCCACAAGTCCACGGTCTGGTACGCCCCGCAGGCGCTGGAGCAGGCCGGGGTGCAGCCGCCGAAGAGCTACGCCGAGATGCTCAAGATGGCCAAGACCGTCTCCGACTCCGGGACACCCGCCTTCTCCGTCGGCGGTGAGGACGGCTGGACCCTCACCGACTGGTTCGAGAACATCTACCTCTCGCAGGCCGGTCCCGCGATGTACGACAAGCTGGCCTCGCACAGCATCCCCTGGACCGATCCCACCGTGGTCAAGGCGCTGACCACCCTGGGCAAGCTGTTCGGCAACAAGAACCTGGTGGCCGGGGGCAGTGCGGAGGCGCTGCGCACCGACTTCCCCGAGTCGGTGGAGAACGTCTTCGGCAGTGAGCCCAAGGCGGGCATGGTCTACGAGGGCGACTTCGTGGGCGGTCTGGTCTCCGGCCAGTTCAAGAAGAAGGTCGGAACGGACGCCAAGTTCTTCCCCTTCCCCGCGGTGGACGGCAAGAAGGCCCCGGTGGTCAGCGGCGGCGACGCCGCGGTGGTGCTCAAGGCGGGCAAGAACCAGAAGGCCGCCATGGCGTTCCTGGAGTACCTGGCCAGCCCCGAGGCCGCCCAGGTGTGGGCCGAGGCGGGCGGGTTCGTCTCCCCCAACACCAACCTCAAGCCCACCGCCTACAAGGACGAGACCACCCGCGCGATCGCCGAATCGCTGGTCGACGCCGGGGACAACGTCCGGTTCGACATGTCGGACCAGGCCCCGGCCGCGTTCGGCGGGACCGTGGGCACCGGTGAGTGGAAGATCCTCCAGGACTTCCTGAAGGACCCGTCGGACCCGAAGGCCACCGCGGGCAAGCTCGAGGCCGCGGCGGCCAAGGCCTACAAGGACTGAGTGCCCGTCATGTCTGCCACTGTCCGCAAGGTGCTGCCCGCGACCGCGGGCAGCACCCCGTCCGGGCCCACGCCCCGCAGCCGTGCGGCCCGCCGGCGGAAGCTCATCTCGCTGGCCTTCCTGCTGCCGGCGCTGCTGATCCTGGGCGCCCTGGTCGCCTACCCGATCCTCTTCTCGGTCGGGCGCAGCTTCTTCGACGCCTCGGGCGACACCTTCGTCGGTGCCGACAACTACACCGAGATGTTCCAGGATCCGGCGACGATGAAGGCGATCCGCAACAGCGCGATCTGGGTCATCGTGGCTCCGGTCCTGCTCACCGGTCTCGGTCTGATCCTCGCGGTGCTCACCGAGAAGATCCGCTGGGCGACCGCCTTCAAGCTGCTGATGTTCATGCCGATGGCGATCTCCTTCCTCGCCGCGGGCATCATCTTCCGCGTCGCCTACGAGCAGGACCCCGACCGGGGCGTGCTCAACGCGGTGACGGTCGGCGTCCACGACACGCTCGAAGGGGACACCGCCGGATACCCGACGGCCCACCCGCAGAACCCCCGGACCATCCCGGCGCAGAAGGACGGTTCGTACCGGACGGCGAAGACCGCCTCCCCCGGTGACACGGTCAACCTCGGTCTGGTCGGCGTTCCGCCCAAGGACGTGCCCAAGGAGGCCAAGCCCGCCCGCCAGGCGTCCTCGGCCCCCGCGGCCAAGGGCGAGCTGCGGGGTGTGGTCTACATCGACTTCACCCTCGGCGGCGGCGGCAAGCCGGGCCGGGTGGACCCGACCGAACGCGGACTGCCGCAGCTCGCGGTGGAGGCGGTGCGGGGCGGCAAGGTCGTCGCCACCGCCACCACCGGGAACGAGGGCGCGTACCGCTTCGAGGACCTGCCGCCCGGCGACTATCAACTGCAACTGCCGAAGAAGGACTTCGCCGAGGCGTACCAGGGGATCTCCTGGCTGGGCCCGTCGCTGATCACCCCGGCGATCATCGGCGCCTATCTGTGGATCTGGACCGGCTTCTCCATGGTGCTCATCGGCGCGGGTCTCGCCTCGCTGCCGCGGGACGCCCTGGAGGCGGCCCGGATGGACGGCGCGAATGAGTGGCAGATCTTCCGGAAGATCACCGTCCCGCTGCTCAGCCCGGTGCTGGGCGTGGTCTTCGTGACCACGGTGATCAATGTGATGAAGGTCTTCGACCTCGTCTACATCATCGCGCCGGGGCCGGTGCAACAGGACGCGAGCGTACTGGCCACCCGGATGTGGCTGGTCTCCTTCGGCGGCGGCAACAACCAGGGGCTCGGCAGCGCGCTCGGCGTTCTGCTGCTGGTGCTGGTGGTCCCCGCCATGGCCCTCAACATCCGTCGCTTCCGCAGGAGCCAGTCATGACCCTCCACGACACCGCCGGACGGGAACCCGGCGCACCCGTGGCCGCACCGGCCACCGCGACCCCCGCGAAGACATCCGCGGCTCCGCGCCGGTCCGGGCGGGGGCCCGCCGCCTGGCTGACCAAGAAGCTCAGCAACGGTCTCATCCAGGCGTTCCTGCTGCTGATGGGGCTGATCTGGCTCACTCCGGCGGCCGGGCTCTTCCTGTCCTCGCTGCGTACGGAGGAGGACAACTCCACCTCCGGCTGGTGGAAGGCGCTCTCCAGCCCCGGATCGCTGTCCTTCGACAACTACTCGGCGCTGCTGAAGGATTCGGGCATCGTCCAGGCGTTCTGGAACACCGTGTCGATCTCGGTGCCCGCCACCGCGCTGGTCGTGGTGATCGCCGCGCTGGCCGGATACGCCTTCGCCTGGCTGGAGTTCCCCGGCCGGGACTGGGTCTTCCTGGTGGTCGTGGCGATGCTGGTGGTGCCGGTGCAGATCGGTCTGCTGCCGGTGTCCAAACTGTTCGGCTCGCTCGGTCTGTTCGGCACGATCCCCGGTGTGGTGCTCTTCCACGTCGCCTACGGACTGCCGTTCGCCATCTTCCTGCTCCGCAACTACTTCGTGGAGATCCCCCGGGAGATGCTGGAGGCGGCCCGGATGGACGGCGGCAGCGAGTGGCGGATCTTCACCCAGCTGGTGCTGCCGCTGGGCCGCCCGGCCATCGCCAGCCTGACCATCTTCCAGTTCCTGTGGGTGTGGAACGACATGCTGGTCGCGCTGATCTTCGCCGACAATGAGTCCCAGCCGCTGACCGTGGCGTTGCAGACCCAGATGCGGCAGTTCGGCAGCAACATCGGAGTGCTGGCACCGGGAGCGTTCCTGTCCCTGATCGTGCCGCTGGTGGTGTTCTTCGCCTTCCAGAAGCACTTCGTCCAGGGAGTGATGGCGGGGTCGGTGAAGTAACGGGGGGCGGGACCGGTGCGCCGTCGTGCGCTCCCGGCCCCGACCACAGACTTCCCCGGGCCGACGGAGTTCTCCGCTCCGCCGGATTCCTCAGACCTCGACGATCACCGTGAACGGGCCGTCGTTCGTGAGCGAGACCTTCATGTCCGCTCCGAACCGGCCCGTTTCCACCTGTGCGCCCAGCTCCCGCAGCCGTGCCACGACCTCGTCCACCAGCGGTTCGGCGATCTCGCCCGGCGCCGCCGCGTTCCAGGTCGGACGGCGGCCCTTGCGGGCGTCCCCGTAGAGCGTGAACTGACTGATCACCAGCAGCGGGGCGGCCAGGTCCGAGCAGGACTTCTCCCCCTCCAGGATCCGCACCGACCACAGCTTGCGGGCGAGCTGGGCGGCCTTCTCGGGGGTGTCCTCATGAGTCACCCCGACCAGGACGCACAGCCCCGGGCCGACGATCTCCCCGACCGTCTCGCCGTCCACGACGACGCTCGCCCCGTTCACTCTCTGTACCACAGCACGCATACGGACCATCATGCCGTGCGTCCATCCGGGGCCGATCGGGTGGACAGCCGCTCACAGGGTGCACCTGCGGTGGCACGATGCGTGCAGGCGGTGCAGGTGGGCAGGAACTGCGGGAATGACGCATCGCTGGAGGGGACGGACACAAATGATCACACCGGGCACCGAGCAGCACACGGCCGCCGAGGGCCTGCTGCCGCCACGGCCGCCGAGCCAGCGCGGCGGCCGCCTGGCCGACTCCGTGGCGCTGACCACGACCGCCGCCGCAACCGCCGCCGATGCCGGAGCCGCCGGGCAGAGCCTGGCCGGGCTGCGGCTTCCGGAGCTGCGGGCGCTGCGCCGCACCGCCCAGCGCGAGGAGGCGGATCTCAGCTATGTACGCAGGCTGTTGCAGGGACGGATCGACATCCTCCGCGCCGAACTGGACCGCCGCCGCGACCCGGCGCCCCCGGTGGTGCCGGACGCCCCGCCCGCGGCCCTGGTGGACCTGCTGCCGGAGATCCTCGCGGACGTCCCGTCCCGGCACCGCTCCTCCGCCCGCCATGTGACCCTCGGGACCCCGCAGAGCGCGGAGTACGAGCGGCTGGCCGAGGAGATGCTCGCCGAGGTCGGCCTCTCCGACCCGGGAGCCCGTACCGACGAGGAACTGCACGGTGCGATGGGCCGCCTGGTCGGGTACGAGCAGCAGGTCTCCCGGCGGCGGCAGGAGCTGCAACGCACCGCCGACGGATGCAGCGCGGAGATCGCCCGCCGGTACCGCGAGGGCGAGGCGCAGGTGGACGACCTGCTGGGCTAGGCCCTGTCCTGCCGATCTTCGCGGGTCCGCGACGCCTGGCACCGCGCCTCGCCGCGTTGTCGGGATCTTCCGAGTACGCCCAGTACGAGGCCGACCCTCCGCCTTGCGATACACGGCACCAGACGCCGCGGGCTGATCCACGAAGATCGACAGGACAGGACCTAGGAGGGGGCGGGAGCGCGGGCTGCGCGCGGCGGGGCGGGCCGGATAATCCGCGTGCGCCCGGTTGGGGAGCGCACCTAGCGTGGCCCCATGGCCATCGAGATCCGCACTCCGCTCGCCGACTCCGATCTGACCTCGTGGTCCCTCGCGCTCAACACCGGCTTTCTGCGACCGCCGGAGGCGTCGAAGGAGGAGGTGGAGCTGCGCCGGGCCCAGGCGGATCTGGACCGGACGCAGGGTGCGTACGACGGGGACCGCTGTATCGCCACCTTCCGCAGTTTCGCGCAGCGGCTGACGGCGGTCGGCGGAGCCGACGTACCGGCCGACGCGATCAGCAATGTCACGGTCTCGCCCACCCATCGCCGCCGCGGTCTGCTCAGCCGGATGATGGACCACGACCTGCGGGCGGCCAAGGAGCGGGGCGAGGTGGTGGCCAGCCTGATCGCCGCCGAGTACCCGATCTACGGCCGGTACGGCTTCGGACCGGCCACCTGGGTCACCGAATGGCGGGTGGACGTGGCGCGGGCCGGTCTCGACCCGCGGTACTCCGGGCCCGCGGACGGCGGCCGGGTCGACTTCGCCGACGGCGACGAGGTGCGCGAGCTCGGCCCCGCGCTGCACGAGCGGCTCCGTGCCCGGCTGCACGGGGTCATCGACCGGCCCGAGATCTGGTGGCGGCGCAACACCGGCCTCCAGCCAACCCCGGCCTTCCCCTGGTCGGAACCGTTCTACGCGGTGTACCGCTCTCCCGAGGGCACCGTGGACGGGCTGCTGAGCTACACCGCCGATGACCGCTGGGAGGCCAAGCGGGCGCAGAACACCGCGACCGTCCGCGGCCTGATCGCGGTCACCCCGGCCGCCGAACGCGCCCTGTGGCACTTCCTGTTGTCGGTCGACTGGGTCATGTACGTCAACACCGGGCTGCGCGCCCCGGACGATCTGCTGCCGCTGCTGCTCGGCGATCCGCGCGCGGCGCGGACCACGACCTACGCCGACTTCCTGTGGCTGCGCCCGCTGGACGTACCCCGGCTGCTGACCGCCCGTACCTATCCGGCCGAGGGCTCGCTCGTCCTCGAACTGCGCGACCGGGCCGGTCTTGCGGGCGGACGCTTCTCCCTGGAAGCGGGCCCGGACGGCGCCGACTGCGCCCCGACCACCCGCTCCGCCGATCTGACCATGGACATCGCCGAGTTGGGGACGCTGTGGCTGGGTGACGAGTCGGCGGTACGGCTCGCGGCGCTGGGCCGGGTGACCGAGGAGCGCGAGGGCGCGGCGGCACTGGCGGAGCGGCTGCTGCGGACGGCCCGCCGCCCCTGGTGCCCCGACATCTTCTGAGCGCCCGGATCTGCTGAGAGCCCGGCCGGACCTCGCTCAACGGGGTGGGGCTCAGCCGGACTTGAGGTACCGGTGCGGGCCGGCGCCCTTTTCGCCCAGCTGGTCGTAGGGGTTGGCCAGTGCGCACTTGTCGATCGACAGACAGCCGCAGCCGATGCAGTCGGTGAGATGGTCGCGGAGGTTCTCCAGCTGGTCGATGCGCTCGGAGAGGTCCGCGCGCCAGCACTCCGAGATCCGGGCCCAGTCCTCCTTGGTGAGCACATGGTCCTCGGGGAAGAGCGCGAGCACCTCCCGGATCCGGGCCAGGGGGATGCCGACCCGCTGCGAGGAGCGGACGAAGGCGACGCGGCGCAGCGTGTCACGGGTGTAGCGGCGCTGATTGCCGCCAGTACGACGGCTGTGGATCAGCCCCTCGCGCTCGTAGAAGCGCAGCGCCGAGGCCGGGACCCCGCTGCGCCGGGAAAGATCGCCGACCGTGAGCTCATGGGTCTTCCAGGTCAGTTGCGTCATACCGCCGAGCGTAGCTTGACTTAAACCAATGTTTAAGTCCGAGGCTCTTCCCATGACCTCACAGCCCGCGGTTTCCACCGCTTCCACCAGCACCGTCACCACCGCTCCGCTCCGGCTCGCCGTGGTGGTGGGCAGCACCCGCGAGGGCCGCTTCGGGCCGAAGGTCGCACGGTGGTTCACCGAGCGCGCCGCGCGCCGCGACGACATGGACGTCGAGGTGATCGATCTGGCCGACACCCCGCTGCCCACCCATCTCACCCATACCCCCGGCCCCGAGGAGAGCAAGGCCCTGGAGGCCGTGAGCCCCCGGCTGGACGCGGCCGACGCGTACGCCGTGATCACCCCGGAGTACAACCACAGCTATCCGGCCGCCTTGAAGAACGCGATCGACTGGCACTACAGCCAGTGGCGGGCCAAGCCGGTCGGCTTTGTCTCGTACGGCGGGATCTCCGGCGGACTGCGCGCGGTCGAGCATCTGCGGCCGGTGTTCGCCGAGGTCCACGCGGTCACGGTGCGCGACTCGGTCAGCTTCCACCAGGCATGGGATCTGTTCGGGCCGGACGGGCGGCTGACGTCCCCCGAGGCCCCGGACGCCGCCGCCACCACGATGCTCGACCAGCTCGCCTGGTGGGGCAGGGCCCTGCGCACCGCCCGCGAGGCCGACCCGTACGGGGGCTGACCCGCGGACGGCTCCCGGGCCCCGCCCCCGCCCGCGGCCTCAGACCGTACGGCGGCGGAAGAGCACTCCGGAGCAGGCGATCGCCACCGCCAGGATGCCACCGCACCAGACCAGGGCCCGCCAGGCGCTGTCGCCGACCGGCTGGTCCAGCAGCAGCGCCCGCAGGGTCTCGATCACCGGGGTGACCGGCTGGTTCTCGGCGAAGCCGTGCAGCCAGCCGGGCATGGTGTCGATCGGCACAAACGCGCTGCTGGGGTACGGCAGGAACATCATCAGGAAGGTGAAGCCACCCGCCGCCTCCGGCGATCTGGCGATCAGGCCGAAACAGGCCGACAGCCAGGAGATCGCGAGGATGAACAGCAGCAGGACCCCCGCCACCGCCGACCACTGGAGCGGATCCGCGTCCGGCCGGAAGCCGATGAGGAAGGCGACCCCGAAGACCATGGCGGTCGCGACCGCGTTGCGCAGGACGCTCGCGGCCACATGGCCCGCCACGATCGCGGTGCCGCCGATGTCCAGCGAGCGGAAGCGGTCGATGATGCCACCCGTCATGTCATTGCTGACGGTGACCGCGGTGTTGGCCGAGCCGAACCCCGCACACAGCAGCATCACCCCGGGGACGACATAGGTGACGTACTGCGTACCGGTGTTGATGGCCCCGCCGAAGAAGTAGACGAAGACCAGCATCAGCATCACCGGCAGCAGCATCGCGGTGATCACCGCGTCGAGATTGCGCCTGCTCAGCCGGATGGCCCGGCCAGTGAGAACGATCGCGTCAGACACCGCTGGTCTCCTTGTCGTCGGTGGTGGCGTGCCCGGTCAGGGCCAGGAAGACGTCGTCGAGCGTCGCGCCGCGCACGGTGAAGCGGTCCACCGCGCGGCGGCCGGGGTCGAGTTCGTCGAGCAGTCCGCGGATCTGCGCGGCGCTGCCGTCGGTGGCGACGCCGAGGGTCAGCCGGTCGGCGTCGCTCCACACCAGTCGGGCGCCGAGGCGGCGCGCGGTCTCCTCGAACGCGTCGGGGCCGCCCAGCACCAGTTCCAGCCGCTGTCCAGCGACCCGCTCCTTGAGCTGGGCGGAGGTGCCCTCGGCCACCACCCGGCCACCGTCCACCACGGCGATCCGGTCGGCGAGTTGATCGGCCTCCTCCAGGTACTGGGTGGTGAGGAAGACCGTCACCCCGTCCCCCACCAGCCCCTTGACCACCTCCCACATCGCCTGGCGGCTGCGCGGGTCCAGCCCGGTCGTCGGCTCGTCCAGGAAGATCACCTCGGGGCGGCCGACCAGACCGGCGGCGAGGTCGAGACGGCGGCGCATCCCGCCGGAGTAGGTGCCGACGGTGCGGCGTCCGGCGCCGGCGAGATCGAACCGCTCCAGCAGTTCCTGGGCGCGGCGGCGGGCCTCGGCGCGGCCGAGCCGGGTCAGCCGCCCCATCATGCGCAGGTTCTCCTCGCCGGTCTGGTTCTCGTCGACGGCCGCGTACTGGCCGGTGAGGCTGATGGCGCGGCGCACCCGATGGCGTTCGGCGACCACGTCGAAGCCCGCGACCCGGGCGCGCCCGGCGTCGGGGGCGGTGAGCGTGGCCAGGATGCGCACGGTGGTGGTCTTGCCCGCCCCGTTGGGGCCGAGCAGGCCGAAAACACTGCCGCGCGCGACGCTCAGATCGATACCTCTGAGGACGCTCACCTCCCCGTAGGACTTCGTCAGGCCCCGCGCCTCGATGGCCGGTTCACTGGTCATGGCCCCCCGCTCCTCTTCTGCGTATGCCATACACACTACTGCGTAGGGTATACACAGTTTCTAGGATGGCAGTCAACCGAGCGGGTACCAGCGGAAGAGACAGACGGAGGTCCGAAGGCCATGGCCACGGAGCGGAACGGCGGCGGCACCGGCCTGCCCACCAGCATCGAGGCCGCCTGGGGGCGGCACGAACGCCCCGCCAAGGGGCCGCGCCCGGGGCTGACTCTGGCCCGGATCGTCGACGCCGCCGTGAAGCTGGCCGCGGCGGACGGCCTCGGCGCGGTCTCCATGAGCCGGGTCGCGGCCGACCTCGGCGTCTCCACCATGTCCCTGTACCGCTATGTCTCGGCCAAGGACGAACTGCTGCTGCTGATGGAGGACGCGGCCTTCGGCGCCCCGCCACCCGGCCCCGGCCCCGACGAGCACTGGCGGACCGGGATCAGCGGCTGGGCCCGGTCGCTGCGCGCCGCCCTCACCCGCCACCCCTGGGCGGTGCGGATCCCGATCAGCGCCCCGCCCTGCACCCCCAACTCGGTGGCCTGGATGGAGCATGGGCTCGCCTGTCTGCGCGGCACCGGTCTCGGCGAGGGCGAGAAGATCTCCATCCTCATGCTGGTCAGCGGCTTCGTCCGCAATGAGGTACGACTCATGGCCGATCTCCAGAACGCCGCCGAGCGCTCGGGGAACAGCCCCGAGCAGTCGATGCTGGCCTGGGCCCGGCTGCTGGAGAAGCTCACCGACGCCGAGCGCTACCCCGCGGTGACGGCGGCGCTGCGGGCGGGCGAGCTGTACACCCCGGGCGGTCCGGACGACGAGTTCATCTTCGGCCTGGACCGGATCCTCGACGGGGTGGAGGCCCTGGTCAGCAACCGGAGCTGAGCCGCCCACCGACTCGACTGGCCAGATCCTTGCACATCATGTCCATCCGGCCACTCGTTGTCGCCGGACCGGTTTTCCACGATGGACGCATGAACGTGCTGTGGATATTCGCCCATCCCGAACCGCGCTCGCTGAGCGGCGCGCTGCGCGACGAGGGGCTGCACGCCCTGCGGGAGCTGCGCCATGCCACCCGGCTGTCCGATCTCTACGCGATGCGCTGGAACCCCGTCGTCGACATCGGTGACTTCCGCCATGACGGCGGGCAGCGCCTCATCGTCGGCGCATCCTCCCAACGCGCCTATGCCGAGGGGACGTTGAGCGAGGACATCCGCGCCGAACAGGAGAAGCTGGCCTGGGCCGACGCGCTGATCGTCCAGTTTCCGCTGTGGTGGTACGGCATGCCCGCGATCCTCAAGGGCTGGTTCGACCGCGTCTTCGTCAAGGGCTTCGCCTACGGCGTGACCGGCCCCGACGGCCGCACCCTGCGCTACGGCGACGGCGCGCTGTCCGGCAAGCGGGCCATGGTGGTGCTGACGGCCGGGGCGCCCGAGGACTCCATGGGCCCGCGCGGGATCAACGGCGACCTCGGACAGCTGCTCTTCCCGCTCCAGCACGGCACCCTCTGGTACAGCGGGATGTCCGTCCTGCCGCCCCATGTCGTCTACGGCGCGGACCGGCTGTCACCGGACGCCTACCGGGCCCGCGCCGATGAGCTGCGGCAGCGGCTGCGCGCCCTGCCCACCACCGAGCCGCTGCCCTTCCGTCGCCAGAACGGAGGGGACTACGACGAGCGGCTGGTGCTGCGCCCCGAACTGCTGCCGGGCCGCTCCGGCCTCGCCGTGCACTACGCCTGAGATCCGCCCCGGCCGAGGAGCTCCATGTCGTCCTCGTCGAGGACCAGTTGCGCCGCCGCCATGTTCTGCTCGAGATGGGCGAGCGACGCGGTGCCGGGAATCTGCACGATCGAGGGCGACCGGGCCAGCCCCCAGGCCAGCGCGATCTGGTGCTCGGTCGCGCCGTGCCGCCGCGCGACCGTGCGCAGGCCCTCCGTGTCCAGGGCGGTATGTCCCCCGCCGAGCGCGAAGAACGGCAGATAGGCGATCCCGGCCTCCGCGCACAGGTCGACCAGCGCGGCGTCCTCCTGGTCGAGCACCCCGAACCGGTTCTGCACCGCCGCCACCGGTGCGACGGCCCGCGCCTCGGCCAGCTGCTCCGCGCTCACATTGCTCAGCGCGAGCTGCCGGATCAGCCCCTCCTCCCGCAGCGCGGCCAGCGCCTCGAACCGCTCGCCGATGGACACCCCGCCCACCGCCCCGAGCCTGCCCACCCGCAGATGGACCACGTCCAGTGTCTCGAGGCCGAGCTGACGCAGGTTCTCCTCCACCAGCCCCCGCAGCTGTCCGGGCGCGGCCTCCGCGTACATCTCCCCGTCCGCGTCCCGCAGCGGGCCGACCTTGGTGGCGATGGTGACGTCCGCCGGATAGGGATGCAGCGCCTCGCGCAGGATGTCGTTGGCACGGGCGCGGGGCGAGAAGTAGAACGCGGCGGTGTCGATGAACCGCGCACCCAGCTCCACGGCCCGCCGCGCCACCGCGACCGCCGTGTCCCGCTCGACCACGCGGGTCCAGCGCCCGGGCAGCTGCATCGCACCGAAGCCCAGCCGGGGCACGGTGATCTCCCCGCCCAGTGCGAACGCGTCCGGCAACGAAGGTGAAGGTGTGGAAGGTGAGGTCATGGGGCAGCATGCGCAGCTTTCTGCGGGAATCACAAGATCGCCAGGCCATTCACCCCACCGCCGCGTGGCACGCACCACTATTGCAAGCATTTGCTTGCAATAGTTAGCGCGCATGGGGCAGCATCGAAGCATGGCATCACTGAACGTCGGCAATCTCGGCGAGTTCCTGCGGGAGCAGCGCCGCAGCGCGCAGCTCTCGTTGCGGCAGCTCGCCGACGCGGCCGGGGTGTCCAATCCGTACCTGAGCCAGATCGAGCGCGGGCTGCGCAAGCCGAGCGCCGAGATCCTCCAGCAGCTGGCGAAGGCGCTGCGGATATCCGCCGAGACCCTGTACGTGCAGGCGGGGATCCTCGACGAGCGCGATCGGGAGGAGGCGGAGGTGCGCAGTGTGATACTCGCCGACCCCTCGATCAACGAGCGGCAGAAAGCGGTGCTGCTCCAGATCTACGAGTCCTTCCGCAAGGAGAACGGACACCCGACCGCCTCGGACAGCACCCCCACCGCAGACGCCGACGTCGCCCCACCCTCGACCTGATCCGGGAGGACCATCAGATGGCCATCACCGACGACGTACGCAAGACCCTCACCGACCCGACCCCGCTGTACTTCGTGGCGGGCACGGCCGACCTCGCCGCGCAGAAGCTCAAGGAGGTGCCGTCGCTGGTCGAGAAGATCGTCGCCGAGGCCCCCGAGCGCATCAACGCGGTGCGCAACACCGACCCCAAGGCCGTCCAGGACCGGGTCACCCAGCAGGCGAAGGAGGCGCAGGACAAGCTGACCGAGCTGCTCGGCACGCTGGACACCGACCTCAAGCGGCTGCGGGACACCGCGCAGGACCTCGCCCTCCAGGGCGTCGGCCGGGCCGCCGAGTTCGCCGTCAAGGCGCGGGAGCGCTACGACGAGGTGGCCGAGCACGGCCAGGAGGTCGTGAAGACCTGGCGCGGTGAGGCGGCCGACGAGGTCGTGGACCTCGCCGGCGCGATCGAGGGCAAGGACGACAAGCCCACCAGCGCCGCGGCGCAGTCGAAGACCGCGTCGCAGTCGGTCACGGTGGACTCCTCCAAGGAGGCGCCGAAGCCCGCCGCGCAGAGCGGCCCGGCCAAGAAGGCCCCGGCCCGCAAGCCCGCCACCGGCAAGAAGACGGACCCGAAGTCGGCAGGCTGACGCACGAGCGTCCCACGGGAGGGCCGGGCTCGCGCTGCGTGCCCGGCCCGCCCACCGGGTACGGTGGCCCGAGAGACGCTCCCCTTCATCTCTTCTAGGCGGTGGACAGCGTGCTGGTGCAAGGTTTCGGCGAGTTGCTGTACTGGGTCTCCTGGGGCCTGCTCCTCTTCAGCCTGTTCGCTTTCGTGGACTCCGCGATCCGCCGGGAGGACGCCTACCGGGCGGCGGACAAGCAGACCAAGGCCTTCTGGCTGATCATCCTCGGTCTCGCGGCCGCGGTGAACTTCTTCATGGGCATCATGAGCTTCCTGCCGATCATCGGGCTGATCGCGACGATCGTGTACATCGTGGACGTCCGGCCCGCGCTGCGGCAGGTCTCCGGCGGCGGTGGCCGCTGGAACCGGGGCCGCGGCTCCAGCTCCGACGGCCCGTACGGACCGTTCAACGGCCGGTGACACAGGCCCTTCAACGGCCAGTGACACCGGCCGTTCGGCCGTCACGGCCCTTTCGACGGCCGGTGAGCCGCTGACGGGGCCGCCCGGCGGCCCCCGCGCGGCGCGCCTCAGCCGCGATCGAGCAGCAGCACCGCGAGATCGTCGGTCAGCTCTCCGCCGTTGAGCGTCCGCACCTCGGTGACGGTCGCGTCGAGCAGATCCTCACCGCGCAGCCCCTCGCCGAGCTGGCGCGCGATGATCTCGACCATCCCCTCCTGCCCGAGCCGCTGCACACCGGGGCCGACGCGGCCCTCGATCAGCCCGTCGGTGTACATCATCAGGCTCCAGGCACCGCCGAGCAGGACCTCCCGGCGCGGCCAGCGGGCCTTCGGCAGCAGGCCCAGCGCCGGGCCGTTCGCCTCGGTCGGCAGCAGCCGGGGCGCCATTCCGGGCCGGATCACCAGCGGTGAGGGGTGTCCGGCCAGACAGACCCCGGCCCGCCGCCCGTCCGGGGCGATGTCCACGGTGCACAGGGTCGCGAAGATCTCGTCGTCCGGGCGCTCGTTCTCCAGCACCCGCTGGAGGGTGGACAGCAGCTCGTCGCCGCAGAGCCCGGCGAAGGTCAGGGCGCGCCAGGCGATCCGCAGCTCCACCCCGAGGGCGGCCTCGTCCGGGCCGTGGCCGCAGACATCGCCGATCATCGCGTGGACCGTGCCGTCAGGGGTGCGCACGGCGTCGTAGAAGTCGCCGCCGAGCAGGGCGCGGCTGCGGCCGGGCCGGTAGCGGGCGGCGAACCGCAGCCCCGAGTCCTGCAACAGCGGGGTGGGCAGCAGCCCGCGCTCCAGCCGGGCGTTCTCCTGGGCGCGCAGCCGGGACTCGGTCAGCTGGCGCTGGGCGAGGTCGGAACGTTTTCGCTCCACGGCGTAGCGGATGGCACGGCTGAGGATGCGGCCGTCCAGCTCGCCGCGGAAGAGGAAGTCCTGAGCGCCCACGCGGACCGCCTCGGCGGCGCGCTCGGCGTCGTCCTCGGCGGTGAGCACGAGGACGGCGTGCGAGGGCGCCAGCTTCAGCACCGCGCGCAGGGTGTCCAGCGCGTCCGCCCCCTCGCGGTCCGGGCCCGGCAGGGCCAGGTCGAGGAGGATGCACTGCACACCGTCGGTGAGCAGCCGGGTGGCCTCGGTGAGGTTACGGGCCGTGCGGATACGGACCCGATTGCCCTCGGTGTCCAGCATGTCGGGGACGTTGAAGGCAGCGGACGGATCGTCCTCGATCACCAGCAGGGTGAGCCCGCTGTCGGGCAGCGGGGCGGGGCGGGCCTCAGTGGCCGACGCCTCCCGTTGCCTCGGCACGGGTACGGACATCGCTCGATTCCTTCCCTCCCCCCGAGGACGCGGCGCCCGCCACCGATCGGCGGACCGCACAATCCCAGGCACGCACACCGACTAGTCGGTTTCGGAGGTCTCACAGGCGCGGTGCCGGATACTGCCAGGCGACCTTAGCGCCAGGCCCCGGCTCTACGGAACGGCCTTCAGGCATCGACTTTTGTCATATGCCGCACGCCATGCGGCACTTGGCAGACAACGGGAGAATCACGGAATGACGAACATCACGCTGGTACTGGGCGATATCACTCAACAGGACACTGACGCCGTGGTGAACGCGGCCAATTCGTCGCTTCTGGGCGGGGGTGGGGTGGACGGCGCCATTCACCGCCGGGGCGGATCCGACATTCTGGACGAATGCCGCGCACTGCGCGCCTCCCACTACGGCAAGGGACTCCCGGCGGGCCAGGCAGTCGCCACCACGGCCGGCCGGCTGCCCGCCCGCTGGGTGATCCACACCGTCGGCCCGGTGCACTCCACAAGCGAGGACCGCTCCGCGACCCTCGCCTCCTGCTTCCGGGAGTCACTGCGCCTCGCGGACGAACTCGGCGCCCGTACGGTCGCCTTCCCGGCCATCTCCACCGGTGTCTACCGCTGGCCACTCGACGACGCGGCGCGGATCGCGCTGGAGGCGGTCCGCACCGCGGACACCTCGGTCACAGAGGTTCGTTTCGTCCTTTTCGACCAGCCTGCCTACGACGCCTTCGAGGCGGCCCTGCGACAGCGGGACTGAAGCCCGGGGCTACCCGCCCGGCCGCACCACGCCCAGGATCGGCATGGAACCCGCCCCCGCCACCGTCACCTGGCGGCCGGGGCGCGGGGCGTGCACCATCGCGCCGTTCCCCACATACATCGCGACATGACTGGCGTCCGGGAAGTAGATGATCAAGTCGCCCGGACGCATGTCCCCGACGCTCACCTTGGGCAGCAGCCGCCACTGCTCCTGCGAGGTCCGCGGGATCGACCGCCCGGCCACCGCCCACGCCCGCTGCGTCAGCCCCGAGCAGTCGTAGGTGTCGGGGCCCACCGCGCCCCAGACGTAGTTCTTGCCGATCTGGGCCGAGGCGAAGGCCACCGCCCGTTTGCCCGTCGCGGTCGCGCCCGCGCCGAGCTCCCGCAGTATGCCGGTGCCCAGCCACTTGGTCTGGGAGGCGCGGGCCTTGTCCTCCTCCAGCCGGCGCAGCCGCTCCCGCTCCTCCTTCTCCAGCCGGGACTCCATCCGCTGCGCCTTCGCCAGCTTCGCCGTGATCTGCCTCTTCGCCGACGCCTTCTTCTTCCGGCTCCCGTCCAGCCGCTCCCACTCCTTGGACGCGGATTCGGCGTAGCGGTCGAGCGCGACCCGGGTGCGCTCCAGCCGGGTCATCAGACCGTGGGTCGCCTGCTGGCCCTTGCGGGCGAGGGTGACACCGTCGAGGAAGTCGCCGGGATCGCCGTTGAGGAGCAGCCGCGCCTCGGCGGGCATACCGCCGCCGCGGTACTGGGCGCGGGCCATCGCCCCGGCGCGCTCGCGTAAGTCCGCCATCTCCTTCTGCGCCTTCACCACGGCCCGCGCGATCTTCACGATCGCCTTCTCCTGCCGCTTCTGGCGTTCCCGTGCCAGGTTGTAGGCGTCGGTGGCCCGCTCGGCCTTGCGGTAGAGGCCCTCGATCGTGGAGCGGACCTCCTCGAGACTCTTGCCGCCGTCCCCGCCCGACCCGCCCGGGTCCGGCCGCGGTGCCGGTTCACCCGGCGCCGCGTGCGCCGCCTCCGGCACCGCCGTCATACCCAGCGCGCATACGAGCGCAGTGGCCGCGGCGGCGCTCGCGCCCCTCCCTCTCCCGTCCCGCCTCACCCGCCGTCTCCTCTCGTCCGCCGATGCCGTACGCACAGCCGTGCCCATCGCGCACCAGACCTGACGTACCGGCACGTAGAGCGGGATAGTGACATGCCGTACCGCAATCCGACAGAGACACGCGCGAGTTACCCCGCAGCCGCCCGGATCCGGGGCATGGCAGGCATTCCGTACGGAAGTCACACGGCTGTCATCCGGACGACGCACCCACGCAGGGCGGTGGCGGGGCGTACGCGACACGGTGACGCGCCGGTCGGCGCCCCGCCGGCCGGTGGCTACGGGGGTGCAATCCGGCCAGGCCCACGGCGGTGGAGCCGGGCCTCGGGCGACGGACAGAGTACCCGGGAGGCCGTCCGTCCGGGCCGCGACCACGCCGTGACCTGGCCGTGACCTGGCCACCACACTGACGGCCGAGGTTCACCATCCGTTAACTCACCCCCTGAGGCCGCTTCACCTGTTCTGCCTAATTTCAGCCTTACTGGGAGCGAGTCGGGGCTTGATACCGGCCCGCTCACACAAGCGCCGCTCAACAGTGCGCATCACCCATCTCGCGCGCCGTCCCCACCGGCGGCAACTGGAAGGAACTCCCGAAAGTGAAGCAGCTTCAGCGCAAGAACCGGCTTCGCGCCGTCGCCGCCGGTGCCCTCGCTGTCTCCAGCGCCCTGGTCCTCACCGCCTGTGGCTCGGACGACAACTCCGGCGGCGGTGGCAGCAAGGACGCCAAGGCCAGCAACATCAAGTGCGACGGCAAGGGCAACCTGCTGGCCTCCGGCTCCTCGGCGCAGAAGAACGCCATGGACCTGTGGGTCAAGAACTACGGTGCCGCCTGCAAGGACACCAAGATCAACTACAAGGCCACCGGCTCCGGTGCGGGTGTTCAGGAGTTCCTCCAGGGCAAGACCGCCTTCGCCGGTTCCGACTCGGCCCTGAAGCCCGACGAGATCAAGAACTCCAAGAAGGTCTGCACGGGCGGCCAGGGCATCGACCTGCCGATGGTCGGCGGCCCGATCGCGATCGGCTTCAACGTCCCCGGTGTGGACAAGCTGGTCCTCGACGCCGACACCCTCGCCAAGATCTTCGACTCGAAGATCACCAAGTGGGACGACAAGGCGATCAAGAAGCTCAACCCGGACGCCAAGCTCCCGAGCCTGAAGATCCAGGCGTTCCACCGCTCCGACGAGTCGGGCACCACCGACAACCTCACCAAGTACTTCAAGGCCGCCGCCCCCTCGGCGTGGCCGCACGAGCCGGGCAAGGCGTGGGAGGGCAAGGGCGGCCAGTCGGCCGACGGCTCCTCCGGTGTCTCCTCCCAGGTGAAGCAGGTCTCCGGCGCGATCTCCTACTTCGAGCTGTCCTACGCGACCGCCAACAGCATCAAGACCGTGGACCTCAACACCGGCGCCTCCGCCCCGGTCCAGGCCACCGTCGAGAACGCCACCAAGGCCATCTCCGAGGCCAAGATCAAGGGCACCGGCAAGGACCTGGCCCTGGACCTGGCGTACGACACCAAGGCGGACGGGGCCTACCCGATCACCCTGGTCACCTACGAGATCGCCTGTGACAAGGGCAACAAGCCGGGCACTCTCGCCGCCACCAAGTCCTTCCTGAACTACGTCGCGAGCGAGGACGGCCAGACCTCTCTCAAGGAGCTCGGCTACGCCTCGCTCCCGACCGAGATCGCCACGAAGGTCCGCGAGACCGTCAAGAGCATCTCCTGACCCGAATGCGGCCGGCTCCGCTGCGTGAACGCGCGGCGGAGCCGGCCGCATCGTCCGGTGCACCGCCGCACGCAGGAGCCGGTCCCGATCGGCCCCGCAGACCGGAGAACCCATGAAAACGGACATAGAACCCACACACACGCCCGCCGGGTCACCACCCCGGGTCAAGACCCGCTCCACGGGCCGCGCCGGTGACAAGATCTTCCTCGCGCTCTCCCGGGGATCCGGCATCACCCTGCTGGTGATCATGGCGGCCATCGCGGCCTTCCTCTCCTACCGCGCCGCCATCGCGATCTCCAAGGACGAGGCGAACTTCCTCACCGCCTTCGAGTGGAACACCGGCACCGAGCCGATGAAGTTCGGCATCGCCGTCCTCGCCTACGGCACGGTCGTCAGCTCGATCATCGCGATGGTCATCGCGGTCCCGGTCGCGGTCGGCATCGCGCTGTTCATCTCGCACTACGCCCCGCGCCGGCTGGCCACCCCGGTGGCGTACGTCATCGATCTGCTCGCCGCCGTCCCCAGCATCGTCTACGGCCTGTGGGGCGCGCTGTTCCTGGTGCCGCATCTGACCGGGCTGTACACCTGGCTCGACACGTACCTGGGCTGGACCGGGATCTTCAGCTACCAGGGCGGCGCCGCGCGCTCCCTGTTCACCGTCGGCATCCTGCTGGCGATCATGATCCTGCCGATCGTCACCAGCGTGAGCCGCGAGGTGTTCCGGCAGGTCCCGAAGATGCACGAGGAAGCCGCGCTGGCGCTCGGCGCCACCCGCTGGGAAGTCGTCCGGATGGCGGTTCTCCCCTTCGGCCGCTCCGGCATCATCAGCGCTTCCATGCTCGGCCTCGGCCGTGCGCTGGGCGAGACCATGGCGGTCGCCACCGTGCTGTCCCCCAGCTACCTGATCAACGCCAGCCTGCTGGACCCGGGCGGCGGCACCTTCGCCCAGAACATCGCCAGCCACTTCAAGGAAGCGAACGACAACGGCCGTGACGCGCTGATCGCCTCCGGTCTGGTGCTGTTCGTCATCACCCTGCTGGTGAACGGCGCCGCGCGAATGATCATCGCCCGGCGCAAGGAGTACTCGGGGGCCGCGGCATGAGCAACGCGACGATCACCAAGAACGAGGCGGGCGCCTCGTCCCTCCGTCAGGCCCGGCTGCCGCGCTGGACGCTCCCGGTCCTGGTCGTGGTCTCGGCCGCGGCGGGCGCGGGCATCGGCACCGCCGCGGGCCTCGGCAACACCCTCCAATGGGGCCTGATCGCGGCCGTGCTGTTCATTCTCGGCACCTACGGCCTCGCCGCCGCGGTCGAAGGCGGCCGCCAGGCCAAGGACCGGCTGGCCACCAGCCTGGTCTGGGTCTGCTTCGTACTCGCCGTCGTCCCGCTGGTCTCGCTGATCTGGGAGACCGTCGACCGCGGCAAGACCGTGCTCGACGGCTACTTCCTGGGCCACTCCATGGAGGGTGTGCAGACGATCCTGCCCGGCGGTGGCGTGTACCACGCGATCATCGGCACCCTGGAGCAGGTCGGCATCGCCACCCTCATCGCCGCCCCGATCGGTCTGCTGACCGCCATCTACCTGGTGGAGTACGGCCGCGGGCGGCTGGCGAAGGCCGTGACGTTCTTCGTCGACGTGATGACCGGTATCCCCTCGATCGTGGCCGGTCTGTTCATCCTCAGCTTCTGGATCATCATTCTGGGCTTCAGCTACTCCGGTTTCGCCGGCGCGATGGCGCTGGCCATCCTGATGATGCCGGTGGTCGTCCGCTCGACCGAGGAGATGCTCAAGCTCGTCCCGAACGAGCTGCGCGAGGCTTCGCTCGCGCTCGGCGTGCCCAAGTGGCGCACCATCCTCAAGGTGGTGCTGCCCACCGCCATCGGCGGGATCACCACGGGTGTGATGCTCGCGGTCGCCCGTATCGCGGGTGAGTCCGCGCCCATCGTGCTGCTGGTCTTCGGCGCCGCCGGGATCAACAACAACCCGTTCGACGGTGCCCAGTCCTCGCTGCCCTACTACATCTACGAGCAGTGGCAGCTCGGCAACGAGGCGTCCTTCAACCGGGCTTGGGCCGCGGCACTCGTGCTCATCGCCTTCGTCATGATCCTGAACCTGGTCGCCCGCGGTATCGCCCGCTGGAAGGCCCCGAAGACCGGCCGCTGAGGCCACGAAGAAGAGAAGTGATTCACATGGCCAAGCGCATCGACGTCAGCGGCCTGACCGCCTACTACGGAAGCCACAAGGCCATCGAGGACATCTCGATGACCGTCGAGCCCCGCTCGGTGACCGCCTTCATCGGCCCCTCCGGCTGCGGCAAGTCCACCTTTCTGCGCACCCTGAACCGGATGCACGAGGTCACCCCCGGCGGCCGGGTCGAGGGCAAGGTGATGCTCGACGACGAGAACCTCTACGGCTCCGGTGTCGACCCGGTCTCCGTCCGGCGCACCGTCGGCATGGTCTTCCAGCGCCCGAACCCGTTCCCGACGATGTCCATCTTCGAGAACGTCGCGGCCGGGCTGAAGCTCAACGGCTCGTACAAGAAGAGCGAGCTGGCGGACATCGTCGAGCGGTCCCTCAAGGGCGCCAACCTCTGGAACGAGGTCAAGGACCGGCTGAACAAGCCGGGCGCCGGGCTCTCCGGCGGTCAGCAGCAGCGACTGTGCATCGCCCGCGCCATCGCGGTCGAGCCCGACGTGCTGCTGATGGACGAGCCCTGCTCGGCGCTGGACCCGATCTCCACCCTCGCCATCGAGGACCTGATCGGCGACCTCAAGGAGCGCTTCACGATCGTCATCGTGACGCACAACATGCAGCAGGCGGCGCGCGTCTCGGACCGTACGGCCTTCTTCAACCTGGCGGGCGTCGGCCAGCCCGGCAAGCTCATCGAGATCGACGAGACCGCTCGGATCTTCTCCAACCCGTCGGTGCAGGCGACCGAGGACTACATCTCGGGCCGCTTCGGCTGACCCACGACCCCTCGCGATCCGGCGAGGAGGAAGGCGTCCTGCGGTGCTGCATGGCGGTGCCACCGCATGACGAAAGGCCCGCCCCTGGCTCCCGGGGGCGGGCCTCCTATGTGCGCGGCGCGGGCCGGCGGGCCCGTATGGCGAAGCCCGCGGGACGTGGCTGACAACGCCCGCGGGCCGCGAGGGATTCGGCCGTCAGCCGAAGGCCAGATTCACGATCCAGTAGCTGCCCGCCGCCACACCGGCGGCCGCGGGCATGGTGATGAACCAGCCGAGGATGATGTTCTTCGCAACGCCCCAGCGCACCGCGCTGATGCGCTTGGTGGCGCCCACGCCCATGATCGCCGAGGTGATCACATGGGTGGTGGAGATCGGCGCGTTGAACATGAACGACGCGCTGTACATGACGGACGCCGCCGTGGTCTCGGCCGCGAACCCCTGCGGCGGGTCCAGCTCGATGATCCGGCGGCCCAGCGTGCGCATGATGCGCCAGCCGCCCGCGTAGGTGCCCAGCGAGAGCATCGCGGCACAGGCGATCTTCACCCACACCGGAATCGGATCGCCCTGGTCCTCGACACCGGCGATGACCAGGGCCATCACCACAACACCCATGGTCTTCTGGGCGTCCTGGAGACCGTGGCCCAGCGCCATGCCCGCCGCCGAGACGGTCTGGGCTATCCGGAAGCCGCGCTTGGCCTTGTGCGGGTTGGCCTTACGGAAGATCCAGAGGATGATCACCATCACGAAGTAGCCCAGCACCAGGCCGACGATCGGCGAGATCACCATCGGGATGACGATCTTCTCCAGCACGCCGTCCCAGTGGACCGTGCTGGCACCGGCCAGCGCCGCGCCCACCAGACCGCCGAACAGAGCGTGCGAGGAAGAGGACGGCAGCCCGAAGTACCAGGTCACCATGTTCCAGGTGATCGCACCCACCAGTCCGGCGAACAGGATCATCATGCCCTGTTTGCCCGTCGGGGTGGCGATCAGGCCCTCACTGACGGTTTTGGCGACCCCACTGCCCAGGAAGGCACCGGCGAGGTTCATCACCGCGGCCATCGCCAGCGCCGCCCGCGGGGTCAGCGCGCGGGTGGAGACCGAGGTCGCGATGGCGTTCGCGGAGTCGTGGAAGCCGTTGGTATAGGTGAAGAAGAGCGCGACCGCAATGGTCACGACAAGCGCGAAGGTGTCCATGCCGGGGCTCAGGACTCCTTGACGGCGATGGTCTCGACCGTATTGGCCACATGCTCGAAGGCGTCAGCCGCCTCCTCGAGCACATCCACGATCTGCTTGAGCTTGAGCACCTCGATGGCGTCGTACTTGCCGTTGAAGAGGTGGGCCAGCAGCTTGCGGTGGATCTGGTCCGCCTGGTTCTCCAGCCGGTTGACCTCGATCCAGTACTCGGTGAGGTTGGTCATGGTGCGCAGGTTCGGCATCGCCTCCGCGGTCAGCTCCGCCGCCCGCGCCAGCACCTCGATCTGCTGCTCCACACCCTTGGGCAGCTCCTCGACCTGGTAGAGAACGACCAGGTCGACGGCCTCCTCCATGAAGTCCATGATGTCGTCGAGGGACGAGGCCAGCCGGTAGATGTCCTCGCGGTCGAACGGCGTGATGAAGGAGGAGTTCAGCTGATGGAAGATCGCGTGGGTGGCGTCGTCTCCCGCGTGCTCCGCGGCCCTCATCCGCTCCGAGATCTCGGCACGAGCGGCGGAGTCCGCCCCGAGCAATTCCATCAGGAGCTTGGAGCCGGTCACGATGTTGTCCGCGGAAGCGGCGAACATGTCGTAAAAGCTCGTCTCCCTGGGGGTCAGACGAAAGCGCACTGGGGATCCTCGGGATGCAGCGGATGGGGACTCGACGATGCTAGGCGCATCTTCCGGCCACGGTAACCGGCGGTCCCAGTGTCGCCCATCAGGGAGAGTGCTCTTCACAGGGGCCTGGATCGGCCGGAAAACCCGGTACCATATACCCAGTGGGGGTATATGGGGACATAGCGTGAACAACGGGAGGACTCCATGACGACCACGGCAGCCGACACCGGCTCGCCCCTCGAGGGCGGGACCGGTGGCGAGGCGTCCGACCAGGCGTCGGGACCGGCTCCCGAGAGCCACGGCGGCCATGGGTACGCCAAGCAGAAGGACCAGCACCTCAAGCGGCTGCGCCGGATCGAGGGCCAGGTCAGGGGCTTGCAGCGGATGGTGGAAGAGGACGTCTACTGCATCGACATACTCACCCAGGTCTCGGCGAGCACCAAGGCGCTTCAGTCCTTCGCCCTCCAGCTGCTGGAGGAGCATCTGCGCCACTGCGTCGCCAGCGCGGCCGTGGAGAGCGCCGCACAGGGCGAGACCGAGGGCGGGAGCGAGGTCGACGCCAAGGTGGCCGAGGCCACAGCGGCCATCGCCCGGCTGCTGCGGACCTGACCGGGGCGGCCGGGGCGGCCGGGGCGGCCTCCGGTACGACCGTTCCAACCTGGCGCTTCGCCGGAGCCCTGGCCCATCGGCGGGCCGCCGCGGGCCGCACCGCACCCTCGCCGGCCGGAGCGCTCCGCGCCCGCCGGCCAGGCCCTGTCCTGCCGATCCTCGCGGGCCCGCGAGGATCGGCACCGCGCCTCGCCGCGTTGTCGGGATCGTCCGAGTACGCCCAGTACGAGGACGACCCTCCTGCGATCCTCCCCCAGCTACCGCTGGGAGGGCCCCCTCACCAGACGCCGCGGGCTGATCCACGAAGATCGACAGGACAGGACCTAGGCGGTGACTTCTCTCACCCGGCGTCCGGGACCTCGGCTTCCGGATCCTGCTCCGCACCCGGATCCCGGTCGGCACCCCGGTCGCTCCGGGGGCTGTCGGCCTTGGCACGCTCGGCCGAATCTGATCGGTCGGCCGCCACCCGGAGAACCTCGTCGATACGGTCCGTACTGAGCCTGTCCTCGTCCGCGCTCGACGCAGCGATCATCAACTCACCGTAGAGATCGATCTCGACGAGGGCCACGGGGTCCGGGCCCGACGAGCCGCGACGCGCAACCACGTGTTTCACCTCCTCCTGCGAGCACCTGCGAGCACTTTCGAGCAGCGGCTTCCCAGCGTAGGGATCGGTACACACTCCGCGCATGGCACGGATGGGCCATTTCGAAGGGCAGAGCGGGCCCCTCCGACTACTTCTGAGGCGATCCGACCTTCCCTGTGTAGATATCCGCGGGCTTGGGCAGCTCGACCAGGGCTGGTGCCCCGAAGTCGTACAGCTCGGTGGTGGAGGACACCCCCACCTCGCTGCGGGTGGCGCCCTGCGCCTGGGCCGCGTCCCGGCCGCTGGCCTGGCTGCCCACGGTGAAGCGGTGGCGCACCTCACGCAGCCGCCCGAGGCCGTCGAGATACGCGTCGAAGGCGACCGTGCCCTCGTCGAACCCCCTGGCCGCGGCGGTCAGCGCACCGCGCGCCCCCTCCGACGCCATCCGCGCGGCGCGGCCGATGTCGGTGGTGCCGCGGTAGTGGCGCACCAGGGCCCCGTCGAGCCCCTCCTCGCCCACCAGGCTCGCCTTCCGCACCCCGCGCAGCAGTTCGGCGGCGGCCAGCGGGTCCGTGGCCCCTCCGGTGACCAGATTGCCGTCCGGAATGTCGGTGGTGTCCACCCGTACCCATTTGTCGCTGGGGATGCCCGCACCGCGATTGCGCATGAAGAGCGCTCCGGAGGCGAGGAGTTCGGTGATCGGCGCATGCTCGGCGTCCCCCATCGCGTCGCGCGGCAGCAGCAGCCGCAGCCGCCCCCGCCGCTTCTCGAAGTCGTACGACCCGGCGCCCCGAATGGACACGCGGGTGCCGCCCGTGGCCGTCTCCATGGTCGTACGGACCCGTGAACTGCCCTCGCGGACCAGGACGTCCGCCGCCCGCCGCAGCACCGCGACCGCGGTGTCGTCCGGGGCGACACCGCCGGGGCGCTCATCGGCCACCGTCTCGGAGGAACAGCCGCTGACCGTCGCCAGGAGCGCGGCCAGCAGACCGCCCGCCACGACCCCGGCGACCGCTCTCACCCGTCTCCGTACGCCGAGTCCGCGCTGCTGGAACTCCATCGACCGCCGACCCCCTGGCCACGCTCGTCCATGCTTGGTACTTGTTCGTTTAACGATCCGGTCGGGCGGCCCGTCACGGCCCGGTAGCGTGGTCATGTGCTCGACTCAGGTGACACGGGCCCCGGCGCGGACGACGACGGCCCGGGCGACATAGCCACCGACGGCCCCCTCACGTCCACCGTGGAACGGGGTTCCTTCTGCCTCGCCCGCTGCACCTGCGGCTGGTCCGGCCCCGCTCGTCGCGCCCGCGGGCTGGCGCGCGACGACGCGGCCGCGCATACGACGTCCCGTCACTCCGCGCCGGGCTTGCTCTGACGACGACGTTCCGCCGCGTCCCCTGACGGCGGCTTCCCCCGGCTTCCCCTCGACCACCCGCCTCACGGCTCACGGCTGTCCCACCGGCTCCCTGTTGATGGCCGGTTGACGGCCGAATCGTCGAACTCCCGCCCGGACAAACGGAACCACCCCACCCGGCCCTCCCTCTGACCAAGTGACCGGGCCCGCTGAGCGGCGACCCGGTCCGCGTTTCGGACACAGGTCGACAGGGAGGGGACACCGCCATGAACCGGCGGAAACTGCTGGCAGCGGGCACCGGACTCACGGTGACGGCCGGCTGGGCCACCGCATGCAGCAACGATTCCGGACGGGCCGCCTCCTCCCGTTCCACCTCCGGGGCGGACGTCCGCTCCGCCGCCGCCTCCGGCCGCCCCGGCGCCCTCGCCGGAACGGCGCGGGCCGCGGACTGGAACGCGCTGGGCAGGGACCTCAAGGGCGATCTGGTGCGCCCCGGCGACTCCGACTTCACCTCGGCCCGGCGGCTGTACAACACCCGGTTCGACCATCTGCGTCCGGCCGGTGTCGCCTATATAGAGAACAACACCGACATCGCCACCTGTCTGGCCTTCGCCCGGCGCCACAACACCCCGGTGGCCATCCGCAACGGCGGCCACAGCTATGCCGGATGGTCCAGCGGCGACGGCCGTCTGATCATCGATGTCTCCGCGCTGCGCTCGATCCGCACCACCTCGGGCGAGGCCCGGATCGGCGGCGGCGCCAAGCTCATCGACATCTACACCACGCTCGGCGCCCGCGGTGTCACCGTCCCCGGCGGCTCCTGCCCCACGGTGGGCATCTCCGGTCTGACGCTGGGCGGCGGCCATGGTGTGGTCTCCCGGGCGTTCGGGCTGACCTCGGACAGCCTCATCGGCGCGAAGATCGTCACCGCGGACGGCAAGACGCTGGACGTCTCCAAGAACCGCGAGGCCGATCTGTTCTGGGCCCTGCGCGGTGCCGGGAACGGCAACTTCGGCGTCGTCACCGAACTCCGCTTCCGCACCCACCAGACCCACGACGGCGTCACCGCGTACATGTCGTGGCCATGGTCGAAGGCAGCGAAGGTGCTGAGCGCCTGGCAGAAGTGGGGCCCGGACCAGCCGGACGAAATATGGTCCTCGCTGCATCTGTCCGCCACCCCCGGCCACACCCCCACCGTCTCCGTCAGCTGCTTCTCGCTCGGCACCTACGGCGACCTCCAGAACGCCGTGGACCGGCTGGCCGACGGACCGGGCGGCCCCGGCCCGGCCACCCGGGTCACCCTGCGCCGCCGCGGCTACGTCGAGGCGATGCGGATGTACGCGGGCTGTAGCGAGACCTCGACCACCAAGTGCCATCTGCCCGGCGGCCACCCCGGCCAGAGCGGCTCCGGGGTGCTCCAGCGCGAGACCTACGCGGCGCGCTCGGACTTCTACGACCGCTCGCTGAGCGCGGCGGGCGTCCGCGCGATGATCGACCAGGTCGAGCGGTTCGGACGGCGCACCAGTGGCGGTGGCGCGGTCAGCATCGCGCTCACCGCGCTGGGCGGGGCGGTGAACCGCGTATCGGCCCAGAGCACCGCGTTCGTCCACCGGCGCTCGCGCTTCCTCGCGCAGTACACCGGCTCCTGGGGGGCGGGCGGCTCGGGCGACGCACAGAACTCCTGGCTGGCCAGTACGCACTCGGCAATGCGGCGGTACGCCTCGGGTGCGGCGTACCAGAACTACACCGACGCGTCCCTGAGGGACTGGCGGAAGGCGTACTACGGATCCGCCGCGGACCGGCTGACCCAGCTGAAGAAGCGTTACGACCCGGACCGGCTCTTCGACTTCCCGCAGGCGCTGTAGCGCCCGTACACCGGCCGAACACGTCAAAAGGCCCGGGAGGAATGGCGAATTCCAGGGGTCGTAGCAACACAGTGATCAACTGGCTGTCGCCAGGAGCTTAGCGAGGCGCTCGGCTGGGGTTTCCCAGTCGAGCGTTTTGCGTGGGCGACTGTTGAGTTCGGCGGCGACGGTGTCGAGGTCGTCCCGGCTGTGTCGGGACAGGTCGGTGCCCTTGGGGAAGTACTGCCGCAGCAGGCCATTGGTGTTCTCGTTCGAGCCGCGTTGCCAGGGGCTGCCCGGATCGCAGAAGTAGACCGGGATGTCGGTGGCGAGGCTGAAGGAGTGATGGGCGGCCATCTCGGCACCCTGGTCCCAGGTCAGAGACCGCTTCAGGTGGGGCGGCAGGGTCTGGACGGTGTCGGCCAGCGCCTGGCGGACGGCCGATGCTGCGTGGCCGTTCGGGAGGTGGACCAGCATGAGGTAGCGGGTGCTGCGTTCGACGAGTGTGGCGATGGCTGAGCGGGAGTTGCTGCCGACGATGAGATCGCCTTCCCAGTGGCCGGGGACAGCCCGGTCAGCCACTTCGGCGGGCCGCTCGCTGATCATCGCCATGGGGTGCGGGAATCGCTGTCTGCGGCGGGCGGAGTGGCGGTGGGGCTTGCGGACGGCTCGTCCGGTCCGCAGTGCGCGGGTCAGCTCGCGTCGGAGTTCACCGCGGCCTTGGACGTAGAGGGCCTGGTAGATCGTCTCGTGGACCACGTGCATCTCCGGCCGGTCACGGAACTGTCTGCGCAGAGCCTGGCAGATCTGCTCCGGGCTCCACCGCCGGGCCAGGTGGTCCTGGATGAAGTCGCGCAGCTCGGGGTTCTGCCCGATCTTGGCTGGCTTGGGCCTCGGTCGGCGCTTGTCCGCCCGGCGCTGGGCGGCGTGCGGCCGGTAGTACCAACGACCGTCGGGGAGGGTGGTCCGGTTTCGACGGATCTCCCGGCTGATGGTTGAGGGGCTGCGGCCGAGCTCGGCCGCGATCGTCCGGACGGTGGCCTTTTCCCGCAGCCGGTCGGCTATGTGGATGCGGTCGGCCTCACGCAGGTAGCGCGAGGGGCCGGCTGACCCCTCAGCCACGGGAACGAGGTGAGGCGGCACCACCCCGGTGATAGGTAGTGCCGCCTTTTGATGGCGGTACGCACTGCGGCCGTTACGCCATCGCCTGCCGGTCTTCGAGTTGATGCCGACGATCCGGCAGGCGTCCTCATAGGGGGTTCCTTGATCCACAAGCCGAAGGTATTCCTCCCGCTCCCGGACCAACTGCTTCCGGCCCTGCGGTTTCCGGTCGTCCCGGATCTTGAAGTCCATCGCACCCCTGAAGTGGGGTGTTGCGACGACCACTAGAACTCAAGTTCATCCGCCGGGCCTTTTGACGTGTGTACGTCGGGTGCCAGGTCCTGTCCGGTGGGTCTTTGAGGAACAGCCCGCGACGTCTGGTGCCGTACATCGCAAGGCGGACGATCGCCCTCGTACTGGGCGTACTCGGGCGCCTTTCGACAACGCAGCCGGGGGCACCTCCCAGCGTTAGCTGGGGGCGCGGTGCCAGGCGTCGCGGGCCTGATAAGACCCGCCGGACAGGGCCTAGGCCGCGAGGTCCTTGCTGCCGCGCTCGCCGCCCGGCGACCGGCGCTCGGGCACCTCCGGCAGCCCTTCACCGGCCGCGGATCCGAGGGCGTGGGCGGCGCGGCCGTCCCGTACCAGCCAGCCCGCGCGGGAGCCCGCGATGGCGGTCGTCAGCGGGGTGAGCAGCATCATCGCCAGCGGCGCCAGCAGCAGGGTGACCGCCGTGCCCAGCGCGAACCCGCCGACCACATCCGTGGGGTAGTGCACGCCCATGTAGACCCGGCAGAAGCCTTCGAGCAGCGCCAGCGCTATGGCGCCCACCCCGAAGGCGCGGTGGGCCATGAAGATGCCGACGGCGATGGCCATGGTCAGCGTCGCGTGATCGCTGACGAAGGAGTAGTCGGTCTTGCCCGCGACCAGGACGTCGAGTCCCTGATGGTCCTTGAAGGGGCGGGGCCGCTGGACGATGCCCCGGATGGGAATGTTGGCCAGCAGCGCGAGTCCGGCCGCCAGCGGCGCCCATATCAGCCCCGCGACGGCGGACGGCGCCTCCTGCGGACGCTTGCGCACGCTCCACCAGGCGCCGAGGGCCACCAGGACCAGCCCGATGACGATCCCGTACTCGCCGACGAACTCCATGACGCGGTCGAACCAGTGGGGGGCGTCCTTCGCGAGTCCGTTGATGTCGTAGAGCAGGCTGACATCGGGGTTCGACCCGTCCTGTGCGAGTCCAGCCATGTGCCGTGGCCCCTTATCTCTTGCCTGTTGCTACATGCCGTTGACGGCCCCCGTGGTGGTGACGACCGGTGGCCGCCGTGACCGGTGCCGGAGAACCGGCCCCCCGTCCACGTCGGACCACGCTGATCCCATGCATGGAATCGATCCACTCCCAGGAAACGCCCTCTTTCCGCCGGGCGTTCCGTTCTCAACCCAACGATCACCGGGACGTTATCGAAGGGTGACCGATCGTCGCAGCTCAGGGGGAATCTTTACGCGGAGTTCGCCCGTGGCAACGCTTTTGCGCCATCTTGCGTCACCCGCGTCGCGCCGATGTAGTCAGGGGTGTCGATCTTGTCGAACCTGATCACCGCGCCCGTGTAAGGAGCGTTGATCATGTACCCGCCGCCCACATACATCCCCACATGGTGGATCGATCGCGGATCGTCGAGATCGTAGGCGAAGAAGACCAGATCCCCGGGGATCAGCTCGTTCCGCTTAGGGTGCGGCCCGGCGTTCCACTGGTCATTGGCAACGCGCGGGAGATCGATCCCGACGGTCTTGTACGCCGCCTTGGTGAGCCCCGAGCAGTCGAACCGGCCGCCCTGCTCGGGCGTACCGTTCCCGCCCCACAGATACTCCTTGCCGAGCTGCTTCTGCGCGAAGTAGATCGCCCCGGCCGACTGCTGCGAGGGGCGCACCCGCTGGACGGGGGCCTCGAAGCTCTTGGCGAGGGTGGTGATCGTCTTCACGTAGTTCTGAGTCTCACGGTACGGCGGCACCCCACCGTGCTTGATCACGGCATAGGCACCGGCGTTGTACGAGGCCAGCATGTTGTGCGTGGCGTTGCCCGGTACGTCCTTCACATACTTGGCGAGCGAGCAGTCGTAGGCGGCCGCCGAAGCGATGGCGTCCTTGGGATCCCAGATGTCCCGGTCGCCGTCCTTGTCGCCGTCCACCCCGTGGGTGGCCCAGGTGGCGGGGATGAACTGCGCTATCCCCTTGGCGTTGGCCGGGCTCTGCGCCTTCGCGTTCCACCCGCTCTCCTGGTAGAGCTGCGCGGCCAGGAGCGCGGGGTTGATGGCGGGGCAGCTATTGCCCCACTTCTGGACGAGCGGCTCGTACGCGGCCGGGACGGCGCCCTTGGCCAACCCGACGGTCCCGCCGCTGCCGCCGCCGGTCAGATCCGCGGCGACCATATAGGTGCCGACGACCAGCAGACCGACGAACGAGGACGTGACCCCGAGACCGACACTGACGCCCAGCCAGACCTTGCGCACCCGGCCATCCTCCCCCATCCACCCCCCGTACGAACGCGTTTCCGCACGCACGGCGAAATCCAGCCGCTTCCCAGCCGAAACCTTACGGCGGCCCCGCGGCACGCGCCCCCCATGCCTCGCCGCTCCGCCCTCTGCCGCCTTCCACCGGGCCGTGGAACGCGTAGAGTCCGGCGCGTCCGAGCCGCCCGAACCACATCCGGGGGAAGCAGAGATGACGCAGCTCGACTGGCAGCGGGCCCCGGCCGGCGACGGCGAGCCGGGCACCGCCCGCCTGGAGGTGGCCGTGGGCCCGGACGGCCGGATCCACCTGCGGGAGAGCGACGCCCCGCAGACCGTTGTCATCACCACCCATGCCAAGTGGATTGCGTTCGTCAAGGGAGTCAAGGCCGGCGAGTTCGACGACTTCACCGAGGGGTGAGGACGGGTGACGAGCCGTCGGGGCGACTCCGGACGGGTGGACCGGGGGCGCCGAACGGCGTGCCCGACCGGCGTGTCGGGGGACGCAGCACTGGCCCCGATGGCGGTCACTGATCGTTGCCCGGCGCCCAGGTGCGTGATACACAGAGTAACCATAGGGCCTTGTTTTGACGCACCTCGCCCACCGGACAGACCGCAGTGGTCCACAACACGTGCGAGATCCGCCAAGAAATGCCGCCAAGTCGACATGCGGAAGCGGAATCGTCAGCGAAGATAGAGACTGACCCACGCCATGACGGCGAGGCAGATACAACTACCCATAAGGGGCGGTGAGTTCAAATGTTCCTAGCGGCCGAAAAGGGCGACATCAACACCATCATCGGCGGAATCGCCCCAGACTGGGGCCCCTTCGGGAGCCTTGGCAGCGAGGCCCGCGTGATGATCGAGGTCGTGATGGCCGTCGCGCTGCTGCTCTGCTTCGGCATCGCGATCTGGGGCGCTGCCAAGCAGCGGATCGGCGCGACGGCACTGCGCGACACCTTCAGCGCGGAGCAGGGCAAGGGGCTGATCGTCGCCGGCCTGACCGGTGTCTTCATCATCGGTTCACTGGGCACTCTCTTCACGATCGTGTACGGCATGGCCATCTAGCCCCGCCCCGGAGCGGCGGAAGCGCCGGGCAGAGGAGCGCGGAACCGGCGGACGAGCCGGAACACGGAGCACGCTCCGCCCTTCAAGCCCCGGAGCCGCCCCTCGTATCCGGCGTACGCCCCCGCTCCCGAGCCTCCGCCCCCGATCCCCTCTACCGGCCCCACTCCCGTTACCCGAGGCTGCTCCCCGATGCCCGCTCCGATGCCCGCTCTCCTCGCTGAGGTCGTGTCAGCTTGATGTCCACTCACACCACCGCGCCCGAGCGTCAGTCCACGCCGTTACCGTCGTACAGGGGTGGCGGAAGAACGACCATGGTCGACGCGGCCGGTACGGGCGGCCGGATCGGCCCGGTCGGCGGCAGGCTTGGCACGGTTGAAGGGGCGTACGCACGATGAGTCTCGGCGGCGACGACGGATACGGCGGCGACTACGACGGCCACGACACGGGCCGCGCCCGCGGCGCGGCCTCCGGCGACCACCTCACACGCACCCGCCTGCCCGAAGGCGACGGCGACCCCTACGGCCCACCCCGCCGCGGCGCCGGCCGCGCGGCGAAGCCCAGCCGCAATCTGGTCACCGTGGTCGGCGTTGTTGTCCTCCTCCTCGCCGCCATCGCCTTCGTCAACCGAGGCGGCGGCAAGGACGGCGACTCCGACAGCGGCACCACGGGCGGCACCAGCGCCGACAGCCAGCCCACCACCCCCACGGGCCAGCGCCCGGTCGAGGGCAAGAACAGCGTGACGGGCATCGCGTCCGGCTTCCCCAAGACCGAACAGGGGGCGCAGAGCGCGGCGGCGAATTACGCGGTGGCGCTGACGTCGGCGGACATGCTGAAGCAGGATGCACGGCATGAACTGGTGCCGGAGATCTTCACACCTTCGGTGGCAGGATCGCTCCAGGCCAAGCTGGACAAAGCGTATTCGGCCGATTCACTGCGGAAGATCGGTTTGAACGCGGAGGGCCAAGCGCCTGACGGGATGACGTACGTCTCGCGCAGCGCCCCCATCGGGACCAAGGTCAGCAAGTTCGCGGGCACCGCGGCGACGGTCGAGGTCTGGTGCACCGGGGTGTTCGGCACAGCCGGTGAGGGTTCGAAGACCCCGGTCGCCAACGACTGGTTCACCATGACGCTGAAGCTCCGCTGGGTGGGCGGTGACTGGAAGACGGAAAGCTACTCCCAGAAGAACGGGCCAGCCCCTGTCAACAGCGACCGCAGAGCGTCCAGCGCCGACGAAATCGCCAAGGCAGTCGAGCAGTATGGAGGGTTCACCTATGCCCGCTAGCCCGCGCCGCCGCATTCTGACGCTCACGGGCGCCCTGGCAGCCCTTCAGGCGACCGCCGTGCTGCTCGCAACCCGTGCGACCGCGGCTCCCGCTCCCACGCCGAGTCCGTCGGGCGGCACGCAGGACGACTGTGAGCTCCTGCTCGGCCAGGTTCGGGAGAACTGCGAGAAGAACAACGGCGGTGGCGGCGGCTCCAGCGGCCCCCCCGACCCCTCCAACCCCCTCGACCCCGCCGCCTCCCTCGCCCGCGGCTGTGCCGACGCCGCCGCCTGGCTCGTCGGCAAGCTCTCCAAGCTGGTCAAAGAGACCGCCAACGTCGACTTCACCAACGAAGCCTTCCTCCGCCAGTACGCCGTCGTCTTCGCCGCCTCGACCGTCCTGACCCTCATCCTCTGGCTCCTCGCCGTCGCCAAGCGCGCCATCCGCGGCGTCCCGCTCGGGGAGGCGCTCTCCGAAGCCATAGGTTTCCTCTGGCTGACGGTCCTGGCCTCCGCCTTCACCCCGCTCATCCTCTATACGGTTGTCACCGCGACCGACGCCGTCACCGAAGCCATCGCCTCCGGCACCGGTGCGGACAACGACGCCTTCTTCGGCTCGTTCTCGGAAGCCCTCAAAAAGGACGAGGACATCGGCGGCGGCCCCATCATGCTCATCGTCGTCTCCCTCGTGACGATCCTCGCCGCCGGCGTGCTCTGCCTCGAGCTGGTCATCCGCGCCGCCCTGCTCTACGTCGGCGCCCTGCTCGGCACCGCCGTCTACTCCGGCCTGGTCGACAAGAACATGTGGGGCCACGTCCGCCGCTGGGCCGGAATCATGATCGCCGTGATCCTCGTCAAGCCGGTGGTCGTGACGGTCCTCGCCCTCGCCGGGGCGCTCTCCACCTCCGGAGACGAGCCCGACGCCTTCTCGGCCGTCGTCTCCGGCCTCTCCATCATCATCCTCGCCATCTTCGCCAGCGCGATGATCTACCGCTTCGTGCCCGGCTTCGGCGACGAGATCGTCAAGGCCCGCAGCGCCAGCGCCGACCCGGCCTCCCGCCAGGCCGCCGCCATCATCAGCTCCCCCGCCGCCCTGGTAAAGCAGGGCATCAACACCCACAGCGCCCGCGGCGGAGGCGACAGCGGCTCGGGCGGCGGCTCGGCGCAGTCCAAGCCCGCCAACCCCGTCTCCGGCGGCGTGGCCGCCCACAGCACCCGCTCCGCCGGAGGCGGAGGCGGCGGAAGCAGCAGCGGCAGCCCCGGCGGAGGCGGCGGAGCCTCCGCCACCAGCCGCACCGGCCACCCCGGCGGCAGCCGCGGCAGCGCCCCCCGCACCCCCAACCGCAGCTCCGGCAACACCCCGGGAGGTGACCGGCGGTGACGCTCGACGCCCAGACGCATCCCGTCCACGCGACCCGACGCACCTATCTGATCGGCCGCGCCCGCCCCAACGCGATCGTCGGCAAGAACCGCGAGACCGGCGAGATCGCCCTGATCATCGGGGGCGCGTTCGTCGGCATGATGTGCGGGCTGGCGGTGCAGGTGCTCATCGTGCGCATCGTCGCCCTGGTCGGCTTCCCCACCCTCGCCCTCGCCGCCGTGTACGTGCCGTACAACGGCCGTACCTTCTACCGGTGGTTCGAGATCAACCGTTCCTACAAGCGTGCCGTCCGCAAGGGCACCACCGCCTACCGCTCCTCCGCCGCCGAAGCCGGCACCCGGTTCGACGGCCGTGAGGTCGAGGTCGGCCCGCCCCCCGGTATCGGCCGGATCAGCTGGCTGGCCGCCCCCTTCGGCCCCGACGAGATCGCCGTGCTGCTGCACGCCGACCGCCGCACCGTCACCGCCGCCATCGAGATCGAGGGCCCCGGCGTCGGTCTGCGCGACAGCGAGGACCAGGAGGCCCTCGTCGACCGGTTCGGGACCCTCCTCAAGCATGTGGCCAACGGCGACGGCTTTGTGACGCGCCTCCAGATGCTGGCCCGCACCCTCCCCGCCGACCCCGACGCCCACGCCAAGGACGTCGAGCGCCGCGGCGACCGCGACGCGCCCCGCTGGCTCAAGGACTCCTACGACCAGCTCCAGTCCATGGTCTCGACCTCCTCCGAGCAGCACCGCGCCTATCTCGTCGCCTGTATGCACTACACCCGCGAGCTGGCCGCCGAGGCCCAGGCCATCGCCCGCGCCACCCGCCACAGCTCCGGCGGCCGCCGTCTCGACAAGGACGCGGGCCTGGCCGTTGTCATGGCGCGCGAGCTGACCGACATCTGCGCCCGGCTCGCCGAGGCCGACATCCGCGTCCGCCAGCCCCTGGGGCAGGGCCGGCTGGCCTCGCTGATCCACTCCATGTACGACCCGGACCACCCCATCGACCACATCCAGGCCATGACCAAGCGGAACGCCTGGCCCGCCGAGCTGGACGCGATGGAGCCCACCTACCTCCAGGCCAAGACGCGCGAGTCCAGCACCCGCGACCCCTGGTGCCACGCCACCGCGTGGGTGAAGGAGTGGCCCATGACGCCCGTCGGGGTCAACTTCCTCGCCCCGCTCCTCGTCCACACCCCCGATGTCATCCGTACGGTCGCGGTCTGTATGGACCTTGAGCCCACCGAGGTCGCCATCGAGCGGATGCTCACCGAGAAGACCAACGACGAGGCCGAGGCCAGCCGCGCCGCGAAGATGAACCGCACCGTGGACCCCCGTGACATCGCCGCTCACGGCCGTCTGGACCAGCGTGGCGAGGACCTCGCCAGCGGCGCCGCGGGCGTCAACCTCGTCGGTTACATCACCGTCTCCTCCCGCTCACCGGAGGCACTGGCGCGTGACAAGCGGACCATCCGGGCCTCGGCGGGGAAGAGCTATCTCAAGCTGGAGTGGTGCGACCGTGAGCACCACCGGGCTTTTGTGAACACGCTGCCGTTCGCGACCGGCATCCGCCGATAGAGCCAACAGATCCAGTAGAGCAGTTAGAGACGACTGGGACGACAGGGACGATAGGGGCTCCGCCGTGGCCGATCCGATGAGCGCTCTCACCGAAGCGTTCACCACCTTTCTGTTCGGAAAGGTGGAGACCACACGGCTGCCCGTCCGCACCTCCACCGGGCAGGCACAGGCCGTCTATCTCCCCACCGCGGCACCCGGCCTCGGGGACTCCGGCGTCGTCATCGGGCGCGAGGTGTACTCCGGGAAGGGCTATATCTACGACCCCTTCCAGCTCTACGGACAGCAGCTGCCCGCCCCGCACTGGCTGGTGCTCGGCGAGTCCGGGAACGGCAAGTCGGCCCTGGAGAAGACCTACGTCCTGCGCCAGCTGCGGTTCCGCGACCGCCAGGTCGTGGTGCTGGACGCCCAGGGCGAGGACGGTGTGGGCGAGTGGAACCTCATCGCCGAGGAGCTCGGCATAACGCCCATCCGGCTCGACCCCATGGCGGCCCTGGACGGCGGAATCCGCCTCAACCCCCTGGATCCGTCCATCACCACCACCGGTCAGCTCGCCCTGCTCCGCACCATCATCGAGGTCGCGATGGGCCACGGGCTCGACGAGCGCTCCGGATTCGCCCTGAAGGTCGCGCACGCGTACGTCAACGAGACCATCGTCGACCGTCAGCCGGTCCTCACCGACATCGTCGAGCAGCTGCGGCACCCCGAGGCCGAGTCCGCCGAGGCGATGAACGTCGACATAGACGATGTACGGGCCTGGGGCCTTGATGTCGCCCTCGTCCTGGACCGGCTGGTCGACGGTGACCTCCGCGGCATGTTCGACGGAGCGACCACGGCCGGAATCGACCTCGACGCGCCCCTTATCGTCTTTGACCTCTCCCATATCGACCGCAATTCGATCGCGATGCCGATCCTCATGGCCATCGTGGGCGTCTGGCTGGAGCACACCTGGATCCGGCCGGACCGCAAGAAGCGCATCTTCCTGGTCGAAGAGGCGTGGCACATCATCAACTCGCCGTTCGTCGCCCAGCTCTTCCAGCGGCTGCTGAAGTTCGGCCGACGGCTCGGTCTGTCCTTCGTCGCCGTTGTCCACCACCTCTCCGACGTGGTCGACGGCGCGGCGGCGCGGGAAGCCGCGGCGATCCTCAAGATGGCGTCCACCCGGACCATCTACGCCCAGAAGGCGGACGAGGCGCGCGCGACGGGGCGGGTGCTGGGCCTGCCCCGCTGGGCGGTCGAGATCATCCCGACGCTCTCGCCCGGTATCGCGGTCTGGGACGTCAACGGCAACGTACAGGTCGTCAAGCACCTGATCACCGAGGCCGAGCGACCCCTGGTCTACACCGACCGGGCCATGACGGAGGACGCGCTGGCCGTCCAGATGGCGGCCGAAGCTGAGGCCGAGGAGCGGGCCGCGGCGGCGGTCGAGGCAGCGGAGGCGGATGCATACGGCGGACCGTCGTACGGATCCACGGTGGCATGACATGACAGCGGGGCTGAACCGCGGCGGACCCGCGGAGCGCGGGAGACCTCCAGGCCCGGAGCACGGCATTCCGGACGGGCTGCTGGTCGGCGTCATGGCATTCCTGCTGGGCTTGACCTGTCTGGTGTGGTCGGCGACCGGCCTGGCCGGACTCTTCGCCCACGGGTCCTGGCCGGACGGCCTGGCCTTCATGCGTACGCCCCTGGCGCTGCGTCATCTCGTCGAGGAGCCGCACAACCTCGCGGCGGCATGGCCCGACACCCCGAAGGCGCAACTGTCGGGGTACGGTCTCTTCTGGGGCCTCTTCATCAGCGAGCTGATGGTGCTGATCGTGCTGACGATCTTCACGGTCGGCACGGTGACCCGCTACCGCGCGGTCCGCGCCAGACGCCGCGCCGAGGCCGCGCAGGCCAAGGCGGAAGCCACGGCACCGGGGGCGGTGAACGACAGGCCCGAACCGACCCCACCCGCGCGGCCCGCGGGGAGGGCGTACGAGACCGCCGGGTACGGCTCAGCGGACCCTGGCCCCGGCAGCCCCCGCGACGCGACAACGGCACCGCCCGCGGGCGGCCCGGCGCTTCCGGTCCCCGGCGGCCCCCAGCCGCCAGACGTGGTCCCCGCCCCCGCGGCCTCCGCCCCCATCGCCGACCAGCGAGCGACCACGTGGGACGCACCCACCACCGACGGGGGCACCCCAGACCCCACGGTGGCGGAACAGCCGCTGCCGACGCCCCGCCCGGAGCCCGCGACCGCAGCCCTCCCCAACGGGGAGCTGAGCCGGTCCCAGGTGCTCTTCGGCGCACAGCGCGGTACGTCGGCCACCGAAGCCGTCCTGGAGGCTGTCGGCCCCGTCCTCGTGGTCACCAGCGACGCCGCGCTCTGGTCCTCGACCAAGGACGCCCGGGCCAAGTTCGGCCCCACCCATGTCTTCGACCCCTCGCACCTCCTCGACACCCCGGCCCGGCTGCGCTGGAACCCGGCGGCAGACTGCGGGTCCCGCGATATCGCGGCCGCGCGCGCCGCTGCGCTCCTCGCTCCCGTACGCCCCGCGCACGCCATGGACAGGCCCATGGCGGAGGCCGCGGAGACGCTGCTCCGCTGCTGGCTGCACGCCGCGGCGGTGGACGGCCGCCCCTTCCGCCATGTGCACCGCTGGGCACAGGGCAACTCCGCACATGAGCCCGTACGGATCCTGCGGACGAACCCCAAGGCGGCGGGCGGTACGGCGGGGGAGTTGGAGGCCACGCTCACCGCGCACCCCGAACGGCGCGACCTGGCACAGGAACTGACGGCACGTGCGCTCGGCGCGCTGTCCTCCATCCACATCCGGGACGCCTGCAATCCGGGACGTGCCGATTCGCTCGCGCTGGAGTCATTCGTGGGCGAAGGGGGAACGCTCTACGTGATGGGCGAATCCATCGAGGATCCGCGGACCCATCCGGGTGCGATGCCCTTGCTGACCGCACTCGCCTCGCACGTGGTCGAGCACGGCCGGCGCATGGCCGAACGGTCATCCTCCGGTCGGCTCGACCCACCACTCACCCTCGTCCTCGACGACATCGCCGCCGTGGCACCGCTTCCGGCGCTTCCCGATCTGCTGGCCCAGGGCACGGCCCAGGGGCTGCCCACGCTGGCGCTGATGCGCTCTCAGGAACAGGCACGGGCACGGTGGCCGCATCGCTCCCTGGCGGCCCAGGAGCAGGGCTAATACACCGAGGACAGGACCCAAGCGCGGTGCTGGCTGGTGCGCTGGGGTCAAAGGCGGTGAACTCCAAGGCCTTGAACGTGGGCCTTGAACGGTCGTGGGCGGGTGGTGAACGCAAAAATGCCTCGGCCCCGGACACATAATGTCCAGGACCGAGGCTAAAAATTGTTCGGCGGCGTCCTACTCTCCCACAGGGTCCCCCCTGCAGTACCATCGGCGCTGAAAGGCTTAGCTTCCGGGTTCGGAATGTAACCGGGCGTTTCCCTAACGCAATGACCACCGAAACACTATAAAGTTGAACCGGAAAATTCGACACGGTTCATTACTTCAGAACCAACACAGTGGACGCGAGCAACTGAGGACAAGCCCTCGGCCTATTAGTACCAGTCAACTCCACCGGTCACCCGGCTTCCATATCTGGCCTATCAACCCAGTCGTCTACTGGGAGCCTTACCCTCTCAAGGAGGTGGGAGCCCTCATCTCGAAGCAGGCTTCCCGCTTAGATGCTTTCAGCGGTTATCCCTCCCGAACGTAGCCAACCAGCCATGCCCTTGGCAGGACAACTGGCACACCAGAGGTTCGTCCGTCCCGGTCCTCTCGTACTAGGGACAGCCCTTCTCAAGACTCCTACGCGCACAGCGGATAGGGACCGAACTGTCTCACGACGTTCTAAACCCAGCTCGCGTACCGCTTTAATGGGCGAACAGCCCAACCCTTGGGACCGACTCCAGCCCCAGGATGCGACGAGCCGACATCGAGGTGCCAAACCATCCCGTCGATATGGACTCTTGGGGAAGATCAGCCTGTTATCCCCGGGGTACCTTTTATCCGTTGAGCGACGGCGCTTCCACAAGCCACCGCCGGATCACTAGTCCCGACTTTCGTCCCTGCTCGACCCGTCAGTCTCACAGTCAAGCTCCCTTGTGCACTTACACTCAACACCTGATTGCCAACCAGGCTGAGGGAACCTTTGGGCGCCTCCGTTACCCTTTAGGAGGCAACCGCCCCAGTTAAACTACCCACCAGACACTGTCCCTGATCCGGATCACGGACCCAGGTTAGACATCCAGCACGACCAGAGTGGTATTTCAACAACGACTCCACACTGACTGGCGTCAGCGCTTCACAGTCTCCCACCTATCCTACACAAGCCGAACCGAACACCAATATCAAGCTATAGTAAAGGTCCCGGGGTCTTTCCGTCCTGCTGCGCGAAACGAGCATCTTTACTCGTAATGCAATTTCACCGGGCCTATGGTTGAGACAGTCGAGAAGTCGTTACGCCATTCGTGCAGGTCGGAACTTACCCGACAAGGAATTTCGCTACCTTAGGATGGTTATAGTTACCACCGCCGTTTACTGGCGCTTAAGTTCTCAGCTTCGCCAACCCGAAGGTCGACTAACCGGTCCCCTTAACGTTCCAGCACCGGGCAGGCGTCAGTCCGTATACATCGCCTTACGGCTTCGCACGGACCTGTGTTTTTAGTAAACAGTCGCTTCTCGCTGGTCTCTGCGGCCACCACCAGCTCCGGAGGTAAACTCCATCACCAGCAATGGCCCCCCTTCTCCCGAAGTTACGGGGGCATTTTGCCGAGTTCCTTAACCATAGTTCACCCGAACGCCTCGGTATTCTCTACCTGACCACCTGAGTCGGTTTAGGGTACGGGCCGCCATGAAACTCGCTAGAGGCTTTTCTCGACAGCATAGGATCATCCACTTCACCACAATCGGCTCGGCATCAGGTCTCAGCCCTATATGTGCGACGGATTTACCTACCGCACGGCCTACACCCTTACCCCGGGACAACCACCGCCCGGGCTGGACTACCTTCCTGCGTCACCCCATCACTTACCTACTACCACCTAGGGTCAGCGGCTCCACCACTCCCCCTCACTCCGAAGAGATCAGAGGCGGCTTCACGGCCTTAGCATCAGAGGATTCGATATTGGACGCTTCAAAGCGGGTACCGGAATATCAACCGGTTGTCCATCGACTACGCCTGTCGGCCTCGCCTTAGGTCCCGACTTACCCTGGGCAGATCAGCTTGACCCAGGAACCCTTAGTCAATCGGCGCACACGTTTCCCACGTGTGTATCGCTACTCATGCCTGCATTCTCACTCGTGAACCATCCACAACTCGCTTACACGGCTGCTTCACCCGGCACACGACGCTCCCCTACCCAACCCAGCCCCCGTTAGGGGTACATGCTGGATTGACACGACTTCGGCGGTATACTTGAGCCCCGCTACATTGTCGGCGCGGAATCACTTGACCAGTGAGCTATTACGCACTCTTTCAAGGATGGCTGCTTCTAAGCCAACCTCCTGGTTGTCTCTGCGACTCCACATCCTTTCCCACTTAGCATACGCTTAGGGGCCTTAGTCGATGCTCTGGGCTGTTTCCCTCTCGACCATGGAGCTTATCCCCCACAGTCTCACTGCCGCGCTCTCACTTACCGGCATTCGGAGTTTGGCTAAGGTCAGTAACCCGGTAGGGCCCATCGCCTATCCAGTGCTCTACCTCCGGCAAGAAACACACGACGCTGCACCTAAATGCATTTCGGGGAGAACCAGCTATCACGGAGTTTGATTGGCCTTTCACCCCTAACCACAGGTCATCCCCCAGGTTTTCAACCCTGGTGGGTTCGGTCCTCCACGAAGTCTTACCTCCGCTTCAACCTGCCCATGGCTAGATCACTCCGCTTCGGGTCTTGAGCGTGCTACTCAACCGCCCTATTCGGACTCGCTTTCGCTACGGCTTCCCCACACGGGTTAACCTCGCAACACACCGCAAACTCGCAGGCTCATTCTTCAAAAGGCACGCAGTCACGACGCAGAGACAAGTCTCTGCGCGACGCTCCCACGGCTTGTAGGCACACGGTTTCAGGTACTATTTCACTCCGCTCCCGCGGTACTTTTCACCATTCCCTCACGGTACTATCCGCTATCGGTCACCAGGGAATATTTAGGCTTAGCGGGTGGTCCCGCCAGATTCACACGGGATTTCTCGGGCCCCGTGCTACTTGGGTGGTTCTCAAGCAAGTTGCCGACATTTCAGCTACGGGGGTCTTACCCTCTACGCCGGGCCTTTCGCATGCCCTTCGCCTACATCAACAATTTCTGACTCACCGACCGGCCGGCAGACCGATCAAGAGAACTCCCACAACCCCGCATGCGCAACCCCTGCCGGGTATCACACACATACGGTTTGGCCTCATCCAGTTTCGCTCGCCACTACTCCCGGAATCACGGTTGTTTTCTCTTCCTGCGGGTACTGAGATGTTTCACTTCCCCGCGTTCCCTCCACACTGCCTATGTGTTCAGCAGCGGGTGACAGCCCATGACGACTGCCGGGTTTCCCCATTCGGACACCCCCGGATCAAAGCTCGGTTGACAGCTCCCCGGGGCCTATCGCGGCCTCCCACGTCCTTCATCGGTTCCTGGTGCCAAGGCATCCACCGTGCGCCCTTAAAAACTTGGCCACAGATGCTCGCGTCCACTGTGCAGTTCTCAAATAACGACCCGTGACCCGTCACCCACACCACACGGCATGGAACACCGGGACCGGCCGAAGGACAAACCCATACGAGTCCGTACCCTCAGACACCCAACAGCGTGCCCGACACCCCTCATCCATCCCACTGCGTTCCACGCCGAAGCAGTACTAACAGGAAACATCCAAGAAGTGCCGAGTAGTCAACGTTCCACCCATGAGCAACCGTGCAAGACACTTGCTTGCAGTCGGCTATGTGCTCCTTAGAAAGGAGGTGATCCAGCCGCACCTTCCGGTACGGCTACCTTGTTACGACTTCGTCCCAATCGCCAGTCCCACCTTCGACGATTCCCTCCCACAAGGGGTTGGGCCACCGGCTTCGGGTGTTACCGACTTTCGTGACGTGACGGGCGGTGTGTACAAGGCCCGGGAACGTATTCACCGCAGCAATGCTGATCTGCGATTACTAGCGACTCCGACTTCATGGGGTCGAGTTGCAGACCCCAATCCGAACTGAGACCGGCTTTTTGAGATTCGCTCCACCTCGCGGCTTCGCAGCTCATTGTACCGGCCATTGTAGCACGTGTGCAGCCCAAGACATAAGGGGCATGATGACTTGACGTCGTCCCCACCTTCCTCCGAGTTGACCCCGGCAGTCTCCTGTGAGTCCCCATCACCCCGAAGGGCATGCTGGCAACACAGAACAAGGGTTGCGCTCGTTGCGGGACTTAACCCAACATCTCACGACACGAGCTGACGACAGCCATGCACCACCTGTACACCGACCACAAGGGGGCACCCATCTCTGGATGTTTCCGGTGTATGTCAAGCCTTGGTAAGGTTCTTCGCGTTGCGTCGAATTAAGCCACATGCTCCGCCGCTTGTGCGGGCCCCCGTCAATTCCTTTGAGTTTTAGCCTTGCGGCCGTACTCCCCAGGCGGGGAACTTAATGCGTTAGCTGCGGCACGGACAACGTGGAATGTCGCCCACACCTAGTTCCCAACGTTTACGGCGTGGACTACCAGGGTATCTAATCCTGTTCGCTCCCCACGCTTTCGCTCCTCAGCGTCAGTATCGGCCCAGAGATCCGCCTTCGCCACCGGTGTTCCTCCTGATATCTGCGCATTTCACCGCTACACCAGGAATTCCGATCTCCCCTACCGAACTCTAGCCTGCCCGTATCGAATGCAGACCCGGGGTTAAGCCCCGGGCTTTCACATCCGACGCGACAAGCCGCCTACGAGCTCTTTACGCCCAATAATTCCGGACAACGCTCGCGCCCTACGTATTACCGCGGCTGCTGGCACGTAGTTAGCCGGCGCTTCTTCTGCAGGTACCGTCACTTTCGCTTCTTCCCTGCTGAAAGAGGTTTACAACCCGAAGGCCGTCATCCCTCACGCGGCGTCGCTGCATCAGGCTTTCGCCCATTGTGCAATATTCCCCACTGCTGCCTCCCGTAGGAGTCTGGGCCGTGTCTCAGTCCCAGTGTGGCCGGTCGCCCTCTCAGGCCGGCTACCCGTCGTCGCCTTGGTAGGCCATCACCCCACCAACAAGCTGATAGGCCGCGGGCTCATCCTGCACCGCCGGAGCTTTCCACCACCAGACCATGCGGTCGGTGGTCATATCCGGTATTAGACCCCGTTTCCAGGGCTTGTCCCAGAGTGCAGGGCAGATTGCCCACGTGTTACTCACCCGTTCGCCACTAATCCCCGGCCGAAACCGGTTCATCGTTCGACTTGCATGTGTTAAGCACGCCGCCAGCGTTCGTCCTGAGCCAGGATCAAACTCTCCGTGAATGCTTCCGGGATATCCCGGCGACACTGCACGAGAGCGGAACCACCGGAGGAATAGTCCGATGGTTCACAGCGTCCTCGCTGTGTGTTTTTCAAAGGAACCTCGTCCACGAGTGGACGGGGTATCAACATATCTGGCGTTGACTTTTGGCACGCTGTTGAGTTCTCAAGGAACGGACGCTTCCTTCGAAACCGTTTCACCGGTTTCTCCGGGCGCTTCCCTTCGGTGTTTCCAACCTTACCAGATCCGTTTTCCGGTCCGTTTCCGAACCGAATTCCGTTTCCGGCCCCCTGTTGGAGCGGGGTTTCGCGCCTTCCGGCGTGTTCACTACTTTAGCGGATTCCCCCCGATGCTCATAATCGAGCTTTCGATCCGAATTCCGGCATGCCGAAATCCATCCCGATGAGGGGCCGTGCAGTAGTGGTTTGCCGCCGGTGCGGCTCGACTGCGTACCGGAGAGCCGTTAAGGCTCCGTGGCAGCTCGGAGAACATTACGGATCGGCCTGGGCAGTGTCAACCCGTGTCGGCCGTTTGCCTCAGTCGAGGTCGTTCAGCCGTCCGTCGGCGTCGGGTTGAGCCTCTTCCACCCGGCGCAGCACCCGCGTGAGCATCTCGCCGAGAGCGCCGCGCTCCTCGCTCGAGAGGTCCTGGAGCAGATCCTCCTCGAAGACCGATGCCCGGCGCATGGCCTCCAGCCACTTCTCCCGGCCGTCGACGGTCAGCTCGACGATGACCCGCACCCGATTGCTCTCATCACGCTCACGGGTGACCAGCCCCTCGTTCACCATCCGGTCGATCCGGTGGGTCATGGCGGCGGGGGTGAGCCCGAGCCGCTTGGCCAGGTCGCCGGGGCCGAGCTGGTAGGGGGAGCCGGAGAGGACAAGGGCCTTGAGGACCTCCCACTCGGCGTTGCTGATGCCGAGGGTCGCGGACTGGCGGCCGTAGGCCACGTTCATCCGCCGGTTGAGTCGGCTGAGGGCGCTGACCACCTGCTCCACCTGGGGGTCCAGGTCCTGGAATTCGCGCTGGTAGGCCGCGATCTGCTCCTCGAGGCTCAGCAGATCGTCCGGCTCGGGGGTCTCAGGCATGCCGGGCAGTATGACACGAAACTCATTGGCGCTGAAGTCCTTCGATGTGTACTCTTAACCATTGAAGTTTAGGTTCGAAGTCTTCACTCTTCGACTGTCCGCGCTTCATCCCTGTTCATCCGACACCCCTGGGCCCCCGTGGGCCCTTTTCGACCTAGGTAGGTGAGTGTGACCACCGCGATGGGCGCAGCGCTGCGCCGGATTCAGCTGGGCAACGCGCTGAGCGCGTTCGGCAACGGCTTCACTGTTCCGTTCCTCTTCGTCTATGTGGCGCAGGTGCGGGATCTTGGTGCGAATACGGCGGGCCTGGTGCTCGCCACGTTCGCGGTGGCCGCACTTGTCGTGCTGCCCTTCACCGGTCGGGTGATCGACCGGCGGGGGCCGCTGCCTGTTGCCGTCGTGGGTGCGGTCGCCGCCGCCGTCGGATCGATGGGGCTCGGGCTGGCCGCGAGTGAGCCGCTGGTGCTCGCCGCGGCCGGAGTGCTCGGCGCGGGTATGGCGGTGATCCAGCCCGCCCTGGCCACGCTGATCGTGTGGTGCTCCACGACGGTCACCCGCTCGCGCGCGTTCGCCACGCAGTTCTTCCTCAGCAACCTCGGCCTCGGCGTCGGCGGGCTGTTCGGCGGGCTGCTGGTGGACACCTCCGCGCCGTCCAGCTTTGTGCGGCTCTTCGCGATCGACGCGCTGATGTTCCTGGTGCTGGGTGCGACCGTCGCCACGGTGCGGCTGGCGAAGGCGCCGGTCTTTGAGGACGCGGTGCCGACGGACGAGAGCGTGGACGCCAAGGGCGGCTGGCGCGCCCTGCTCCGCGACCGCGCCATGGTGCAGCTGTGTGTGCTGGGCTTTGTGATGTTCTTCGCCTGCTACGGGCAGTTCGAGTCCGGGCTGGCGGCGTTCGCGGTGGAGGTCGCCCATGTCTCACCGGCGATGCTGGGTGTCGCCCTGGCCGCGAACACGGCGGTCATCGTGCTGGCGCAGTTCGTCGTGCTCAAGCTGGTCGAGCGGCGGCGGCGCAGCCGGGTGATCGCGCTGGTCGGTCTGGTGTGGACGGCCGCGTGGGTCGTCGCCGGAGCCGCCGGGCTGGTGCCGGGGAACCAGGTGCTGGGCACTGCCGCGATCGTCTCGGCGTTCGCGCTCTTCGGGCTCGGTGAGTCGATGCTGTCGCCCACCGTCGCCCCGCTGGTCGCGGATCTGGCGCCGCCGTCCCTGCTCGGGCAGTACAACTCCGCGTTCTCTCTGGTGAAGCAGCTTGCGCTGGCGGTCGGCCCGGCGGTCGGCGGGCTGATGGCCGGTGCCGGTCTGTACGGGACGTATATCGCGTCGCTGATCGTCTGCTCGCTCGGCGTCACGGTGCTGGGTCTGCGGCTGGGCCGCGCGCTCACCGCCCGGCAGGACAATCCGCTGCGGACCGTCGCCGGTGCCGTGGTGCCCGCGCCCCGTAAGGAGTCGACCGAGACGGTGGCCGCCGCGGCCTGATGCTCCGGCCGGGCCACGGCCTCAACATCGCCCTGGTGGGGAGTGTTACTGCTCCCCACCAGGGCGCTTCTCGTTCGCCGTCCCTCGCGCTAACCCGCCGGAAGGGCGAATTCGCACCACACCGCCTTGCCGCCGCCCAGTGTGCGGCGGCAGCCCCAGGACGAGGCGATGGTGGCGACGATCGAGATTCCGCGCCCGGCCTCGTCCACCGGTTCGGCCCGGCGGCGGCGCGGCAGATGATCGTCCCCGTCCGTCACCTCGATGATCAGGCGGCGGTCGGTGCGGCGCAGCCGCAGCCGCATCGGAGGGGTGCCGTGCTGAAGGGAGTTGGCGACCAGCTCGCTGACGGCCAGTACCCCCAGATCGCGCAGCTCGGTGGGGAAGCGCCAGCTGGCCAGGACGCCGGAGGCGAAGGCGCGGGCGCGCGGTGCGGCTTCCACCCCGCCGAGCAGCTCCAGCGCCGCGTTGTGGAAGAGCTCCGCGTCATGGCCGGTGCGGGCGGGGTGCTGGAGGACCAGCACCGCCACATCGTCGTCGTGCTCCGCGGTGATACCCAGCGCCCGGATCAGGCGGTCGCACGTCACCTGGGGTGAGCCGGTCGCCCCCGCGAAGACCCGCTCGAGCGCGGCGACACCGTCGTAGATGTCCTTGTCGCGGCGCTCGACCAGACCGTCGGTGTAGAGGACGGCGCCGGCTCCGGGGCCGAACGGGACAGAGCCGGAGGTGTGCAGCCAGCCTCCGGTGCCGAGCGGTGGGCCGGTCGGCTCGGCGGCGCGGCGCACGGTGCCGTCCGGGTCGCGGACCAGGATCGGCAGATGGCCCGCGGAGGCATAGACGAGACGGCCCTCATTGGGGTCGTGGACGGCGTAGACGCAGGTGGCGATCTGGTTGGCGTCGATCTCGGCGGCGAGGCCGTCGAGCAGTTGCAGCACCTCGTGCGGGGGCAGGTCCAGCCGGGCGTAGGCCCGGACGGCGGTGCGCAGCTGGCCCATGACGGCGGCGGCCCGCACACCGCGGCCCATGACATCGCCGATGACCAGCGCGGTGCGCCCGGCGCCGAGGGTGATGACGTCGTACCAGTCGCCGCCCACGGCGGCTTCCGTGCCGCCCGGCTGGTAGGTGGCGGCGATCCTGAGGTCGTCGGGCTGCTCCAGCTCCTGGGGCAGCAGGCTGCGCTGGAGGGTGACGGCGGCCTCGCGCTGGAGCCGCTCGCTGGCGCGCAGCCGCTCGGCGGCCTCGACCTGGTCGGTGACGTCCGCGCCGAAGACGAGGACACCGCGGACGGGGGTCGCCGGGGCGGCGGTCTCCTCCGGAGCGGTGGTGTCGGGGCCGGGGCGGACCGCCGTCGGCGCGCCGTCGGCCGGTGCGGCCCCGGCCGGCTGGACGGCCGGGGCCCGGTCGGGGGCGGTGATGGCCGGGAGCGCCATCTCGATCGGGGAGCAGGTGAAGGTGTAGTAGCCGTGGCGCGACCGCCCGCCGCCGGCCGCCTCCGGCTCGGAGCCCGGGGCGGTGGAGGACTCGGCCGCGGGCACCCGACGGGACTTGACCGTACGGGGCTTGCCGCTGCGCAGGACCTGGTCCATGAGCGTCAGCAGCCCCAGCTCCCGCAGCTCGGGCAGGGCTTGGCGGGCAGGTGCGCCGAGCGTGCGGCGGCCGAAGAGGTCGGCATAGGCGTCGTTGGTGTAGGCGATGCGGTGGTCGGGGCCGTAGACGACCGCGACCAGGGCCGGGACCTGGCCGAGCATGTCGTGGACGGACAGCCCGTCGAGGGTCGGGACGGCGGCGGGCGCCTCGGCCTGCGGGGCGGCCACCGCCGCGGGGGACGCTTCGCCGTGCACCGCGGGCTCGGCGCGCTCGCCCCGGGCCGCGGGGACGGAGCCGCCGCCCGGCGTGGGCGCGGGCTGCGGGCGCCGCGCGCCGCGGTCGGCGCGCGAGCCGGTGCGTCGCTGGGTTCGGGGGAGCCGGGCGCTCCAGCGCGTGAAGTTCACTGCGGATTACCTCGCGGGGTGGTGGCTGAGCAGCACGCCGGCGCGGGATCGGGGAGATGGGTGCGGATACGGGGGACGGCCCCCGGGGGAATGCAGCAAACTTCCGAATCCTCGCGGTTGTCACTCTTTGCAGATACGAGCCCACCCATGGTCACACGTCCAGTGTGGCCGACCGGACTGACATCCGTCAGACGCCGAGCGTGGGAGGGGCGTTCCCGGCTCCGCTCGCAGGGATCAACTGGCTTCGGGATGGCGGCCGGTGTCCGCGGCGAGTTTGAACTCGGCACGCGGGTTCTCCAGCGACCCGAGCGAGACGATCTCCCGTTTGAACAGCCCCGACAGGATCCACTCGGCCAGGACGCGTGCCTTACGGTTGAAGGTCGGCACTCGGCTGAGGTGGTAGACACGGTGCATGAACCAGGCCGGATAGCCCTTCAGCTTCCGCCCGTAGACATGCGCGACACCTCTGTGGAGACCCAGGGACGCCACCGAGCCGACGTACTTGTGCTCGTAGTCCTGGAGCGGCCGGCCCCGCATGGCGGCGATCAGGTTCTCGGCCAGGACCTTGGCCTGGCGTACGGCGTGCTGCGCGTTGGGGGCGCACTCAGTGCCGGGCTGCTCCGCCGTACGGTCCGGGACCGCCGCCGCGTCCCCGGCCGCCCATGCATGGTCCACACCCTCCACCTGGAGTGTCGCGGTACAGGTGAGGCGGCCGCGCATGTTCCGCGGCAGATCGGTGGAGGCCAGGATCGGATGCGGTTTGACGCCCGCGGTCCACACCAGGGTGCGGGTGGGGAAGCGTGCGCCGTCGCTCAGGACGGCGACACGGTTCTCGCACGAGTCGAGCCGGGTCTCCAGGCGTACGTCGATGTTGCGGCTGCGCAGCTCGCGGACCGCGTACTGGCCCATCTCCTCGCCGACCTCGGGGAGGATCCTTCCGGTGGCCTCCACGAGGATCCACTTCAGATCCTCGGGCACGATGTTGTGGTAGTAGCGGACGGCGAACCGGGCCATGTCCTCCAGCTCGCCGAGCGCCTCCACGCCCGCGTACCCGCCGCCGACGAACACGAAGGTCAGCGCCGCGTCACGGACGTCGGGATCCCGGGTCGAGGACGCGATGTCCAGCTGTTCCAGCACATGGTTGCGCAGGCCGATGGCCTCCTCGACGGTCTTGAAGCCGATGCCGAACTCGGCGAGGCCGGGGACCGGGAGGGCGCGGGAGACTGATCCGGGGGCCAGGACCAGCTCGTCGTAGTGGATCTCGATCGAGCCGGTGCCCTCCTCCTCGGTGGCGAGGGTTCTGATGGTCGCGACGCGTTTGCCGTGGTGGATCGCGGTGGCCTCGCCGATGACGACCTTGCACTCGGGCAGGACACGCCGCAGGGGCACCACAACATGGCGCGGAGAGATGGACCCGGCCGCCGCCTCGGGGAGGAACGGCTGATAGGTCATGTACGGCTCGGGGTCGACCACGATGACCTGTACGTCGCCTTGCCTCAGCTCCCGCTTCAGCTTCCGCTGGAGGCGCAGCGCGGTGTACATCCCGACGTAGCCACCGCCGACAACGAGAATGCGCGCAGGTTCCTTCACCCTCCCATGAGGCACGCACAACCGCAGTTTGTCCACAGCCCCGACGAATTGTGTGACCGGAGGGCGGGATACAACCGGAGGCCGGAATTCGGCTGGGCGTGCGAAAGGTACGCAGGTCAGCACGGGGGCGCGGGGCGGGGCGCGGGCGAAGTGGCAGGAAATGGCGGTTCGCTGCTCCGACTGGGGGGCGGTCTGTCCGGACCTACCCCCTTCTTTCTTGACCGGGGCTCAACTATGTTCGTACTTCGTCGGGGTTTTGACTGCCCCGGCAGTCTGGGCGGGGAGTCTCCGGGGGGAGACATCATTACCGGGGGATCACTTATGCACCTTCAGGGTTCGTCATGGTCCGCAGCCGTCGCTTCTTCGGACGGGAACGGGGGCCGGAACACTCCGCTGCGCGTGGATGCGCAGCGCAATCTCGAGCATGTTCTACGCGCGGCGCGCGAAGTCTTCGGGGAGCTGGGATACGGGGCTCCCATGGAGGACGTGGCGCGGCGGGCCCGGGTCGGGGTGGGGACCGTCTACCGGCGGTTCCCCAGCAAGGACGTGCTGGTGCGTCGGATAGCCGAGGAGGAGACGGCCCGGCTGACGGACCAGGCGCGCTCGGCACTGGGGCAGGAGAACGAGCCGTGGTCCGCGCTGGCCCGGTTCCTGCGCACCTCGGTGGCGTCCGGCGCGGGCCGGCTGCTGCCGCCGCAGGTGCTGCGGGTCGGGGTCGATGTGGAGACCGAGATCCGGGTGCCGCAGCAGCGGCAGGCGGCCTTAGCCACCACGGCCACCACCGCGCAGCCGGAGCTGCGGTTGGTCGAGCAGCGGCCCGCACCGCGGGGCGAGCCGGACGACGCGGGGGCGGCGGCGCTGCTCGAGGTCGTCGGGCAGCTGGTGGAGCGGGCACGGGCCGCGGGCGAGCTGCGCCCGGATGTGACGGTCGCGGATGTGCTGCTGGTCATCGCCACGGCGGCGCCCTCGCTGCCGGACGCGGCGCACCAGGCCGCGGCGTCGGCGCGGCTGCTGGACATCCTGCTGGACGGACTGCGGTCGCGCCCTGCCGGGTGATGTGACGCCATGGCCGCCTCGGGTACGCGGGGCGGCGGCGCGGCAGGGGCCGCGAGGGGTCCACGCGGTGGGTCCATCGGGCCGTGCTTCAGGCAAATGACAGCTGCTTCAGCTGCTTCAGGCGTACGGCGGCCGGGCGAGCGGTGCCCGGCCGTCATACGGAGCGGCGCGTGCGGGGTCGTTCGCGTTGCGGTCCCCTCGTGGGATCTCCTGTCTGTGCCGGCTGCTCTGTCTGCCGTGGATATGCCGACTGCCGTGCGCGGTGTGGTCGCCGCGTCCGGCGGGAGCGAGGCGGTTCCGGCGGTCGGGGCCCGCACGGTCTCGCGTTCGCCCATAGGTTTCGGGTTCGCCCGTAGGTTTCGGGTTCGTGCGCCACGCCTTCCCCGTACGGGTGAACGTAAGCCTGCGCCGACCGGGAAACTCCGCCGCGCCCGGACCCGGCGGCCGATGGTGTTCCCGGCCCGCCTTGCGATCCACGGCACCAGACGCCGCGGGCTGATCCACGAAGATCGACAGGACAGGACCTAGGCGTCGGAAGGACTGGTGTCCACGGGGTGGCCGAGGTGGCTCAGGGCATCGTCGAGCAGGGCGATGACCTGCTCGGCGGACAGGGCCGCGCCGTCCGCGCGCAGTTCCTCGGCCGCCTCCGTACCCAGCGCCTCGGCGACCCGTGCCGCGGTCCGGCCGGTCTCCTCCCGTCCCTGCGGTGACCGCGGCAGCCGACCGCGCCAGCTGTCGGCCGCTCCCAGCAGCCGTGCGGCGAGCCGTTCCTGTCCGCAGCCGGCCAGGACATCCGCCGTGTACTCGGTCTGCTGGGCCATCAGCCCCTCCGTGCAATGCGCCTCGGCACCGTGGACCAGGGTGTCGCGCAGCGTACGCAGTCCGCCGGGCAGATCGCCCTCCTCCACGCGGATACGGCCGCCCAGCCCACCGGCGACAATCCAGTACTGCGGTGGCGGAGTGCCGCGCTCGGCCCAGTGCGTCGCCTTGTCGTAGGAGGCCCTGGCCGCGGCCACATCGCCGAGGATCAGGTGCATGAGGCCACGCAGCAAGTGGTTGAAGGACCGCACATCCAAGGTGCCGCAGCGCTCCGCCTCCTCCTCGGAGCGGTCGATCAGCTTGGTCGCGCCGTCGAGGTCTCCCTCCTGCACGGCGAGGTCGGCGAGGCGGGTGTAGAGGAACGGCACCTCGGTATGCGCGCCGATCTCACGGGCGAGCCGCCGGGCCTCCTCGTAGGCGGCCCGTGCCTCGGCGAACCGGCCGCGGATACCGGCCATCTCGCCGAATGCGCCCTTCACTTGGGCGAGCATCCAGCGGTCGCCGACGCGGGCGCTCAGTTCGCGCAGCTCGGCCCAGTAGTCATCGGCGTTCTCGAGACCGCCGGGCAGGTCGATCGCCACATGGGTGCGGAACATGAGCGTCACACCGAGCGCCCAGTCGTCGCCGTGCGCCCGGCAGTTGGACACCACCTCGTCCATCAGCGGCATCACCGCGGCGTGGCCATTGAGGACAAAACCGGCGAACGGCCACAGCATCCCGGGGAAGCGGGCGGTCCGGGGGCCGGGGTGGGCGCGGTAGGCGTCGCGGATCCGCTCGGCTCCGAGCCGTGCCTCCTCGTCGCCCATCTCCGGTCCGCGGTACTCGGAGAGCAGGAAGAAGTAGAGCAGCCGCAGGTCCATGAACTGCCAGTAGCGGGTGGCGGCCGCGTCGACGCCGTCCGTGCCGTCGGGGACAGCGACGGGGACGGGGCTCGGGCTCCCGTCCGGGGCCGGTTCGTCCGCGGCGTTCCGCTCGCCTGGGAGATCCGCGCCGTCCGGGAGGTTCTCCAGGGTCAGGGCGGCATGAGCCCAGGCGGCGCCCTCGTCGCGGTAGTTGCGCAGCCACCAGAACCAGCCCAGGGCAAAAAGGATCGCGAAGAGGCTGTCCTCGTCGCGCGCGATCAGCGAACGCTGAAGAGCGGCCCGGATGTTGTCGAGATCGGTCTCGACATGGCGCAGCCACGGCAGTTGTTCGGCCGAGCGCAGACGTGGCTCGGCGGCGCTGACGAAGTCCCGGAACCAGGCGGTGTGACGGGTGAGGGCGGCGGCGTGGTCGGCGCGGGCGGCCGGGTCCTCGGCACCCCGCTCAGCCGCGTATTCATGGATCGTCTCCAGCATGCGGTAGCGGGTTTCGCCCGCCGGGGCAGATGAATCGGCGACCGTCGGGTGCGTGGGGTGGTCGACGACCAGAAGGGACTTGTCGGCCAGCGCCCCGAGCAGTTCCAGAACATCGTGGGGCGCGATCTTTGCGCTGGGGTGTGTATGGGAGCGCGAGGGGGCGTGTGCGTCGGCGTACGCGCCGTTGTCGTGGCCGACTGTGCCGGTGTCGGGCTCGGCGGCGCCGGGCGGCGCGTCCGCGCACACCGCCTCCGCCGCAGCCAGACTCCATCCGCCCGCGAAGACCGAGGCACGGCGCAGCACGGTACGTTCCCGCTCGTCCAGGAGCTCCCAGGACCAGTCGACGACCGCTCTGAGGGTCTGCTGGCGCGGCAGGACGGTTCTGCTGCCGCTGGTGAGCAGACGGAAGCGGTCGTCGAGCCGGTCGGCGATCTGGCGCGGGGTGAGCAGCCGCAGCCGGGCCGCGGCCAGTTCGATCGCCAGCGGCAGTCCGTCCAGGCGGCGGCAGATCTCGGCGACCGCCTCCGCCGTCGCGGGGTCCGCCGCCGGGTCGAATCCGGGACGTACGCTTCCGGCGCGTTCCACGAACAGCTGGTGGGCGGGGATCGGAGGCAGCGGTTCCAGGGGCCGTACGACCTCGCCGGGCACACCCAGCGGCTCACGGCTGGTGGCGAGTACGGTCACGCCCGGACAGTGCGCGAGCAGGGTCTCGGTGAGCCGCGCCGCGGTGTCGATGACATGCTCGCAGTTGTCGAGCAGGAGCAGCAGGGTGCGGTCGGCGCAGTACTCGACGAGGCGGCCGGTGGGATCCGTTCCGTCCGGACTGCTCGTGCGGCCCTCCAGACCGGAGGCGAGCAGCGCCGTCTCACGGCGGCCGACCGCGCTCAGCACGGCGCCGGGGACGGCCGCGGGATGGTCGAGGGGAGCGAGTTCGGCCACCCACACACCGTCCGGGTAGCCGTGCGCCGCGGACGCGGCGATCTCCTCGGACAGCCGGGTCTTACCGGACCCGCCGGGGCCGGTGAGGGTGACCAGCCGTGCGGCGCCCAGGTCCTGGCGCAGGGCGCCGATCTCGCTCTCGCGGCCGACGAAGCTGGTGAGACGGGCCCGGATATTGCTCTGCGGGGGCGTCGGGACGGTGCGGCCGGGGGATGGGGCCGACAGCGGGGGCGAAACAGGCAGTGGAGGTGCGGCGGGCAGCGGGGGCGAGACGGGCGGTGGGGCCTCGTTCTGGCAGTCGGCGCCCGGCGTGTGCTCAGCGTTGCTCATGACGCCGGGTTGCCGGGCGCCGGGTCTGCCGTCCGTGAGCAGCAACTGCCGGTGGAGCTCCTTCAGTTCCGCGCCCGGGTCCGTGCCGAGCCGGTCCGCGAGGGCCCGGCGCACCTGCTCGTACGCCGTGAGGGCGTCGGCCTGGTGACCGCCCGCGCGCAGCGCCCGGATCAGCTGCGCATGGAACGTTTCGTCCAGCGGGTGGTCCGCGACCAGCTCCCGCAGCTCGGGTATCAGGTCCACGGCGTGGCCGAGCGCGAGGTCGGCGTCGATCCGGCGGCGCAGGGCGGTCAGCCGGAGCGCCTCGGGACGGGCGGCCACCGCGTCCCGGTCCGGGAGGTCCGCGAGAGCGGGGCCGCGCCACAGGGCGAGCGCCTGGCGGAGGGCGGTGGCGGCCGTACCGGGGTCGTCGGCGTCCAGGGCGCGTCCGCCGCCCTGGGTCAGCCGCTCAAAGCGCAGCAGGTCGACATCGTCGTGGGGGGTGGCCGTGACGAGGCGGTAGCCCCCGGGCGAGGAGGCGACGTTGTCCTTGCCGATGGCCCGGCGGAGCCGGCCGACGAGCGCCTGGAGCGCGGCGGGCGCGTCGTGCGGGGGTTCGTCGGCCCACACCTCGTCGATGAGGACGTCGACCGGGACCGGCGCGGAGCGGGCGGCGCGGAGGGCGAGCGCGGCGAGCAACGCGCGGATCCGCGGACCACCGAGGGGCAGGGTGTTCCCCTGTGCGTCGCGCGCTTCGCTGGTGCCGAGGATCAGATACCGCACGGGGGCCATTCTCCTAGGTTGCGGATCGCGGAGCGGGATAACAGGGCGGGCGGGAGCATGGGCGGCACTGTGGGGTGGGCCACAGGGTCGCAGCCGCCCCTTGCCCGGACGGGAACGCCACGACGGCCGCTGAGCCGCTCCATCGCAAGGCCGCCCAGGACCGCCCGGACCACCCGCACAACCCGTGCCCGCACCCCGCACCCCAAACCACCCACCCAACACCCCCGGTCCCCGGCACCGCACCCCAATTACCCGCAGGGCGTGCGGCATCGGTAGCCGGAACGCCGTGAGCCGGGGCACCGGAAGCCGGAACGCCGTAGGCCGGAACGCCGTAGGCCGGAACGCCGGAAGCCAGGACACCGGAAGCCGGAACGCCGTGGGGCGGGGCCCATGCCCCAGGACACCGCGGGCGGGGTCGCCGAGGGCGGCGGCGCACGCCGCCCGTCACAGGCTCGGTCGCGGCACTCCGCCCGCCACCGCGCGCTGTCGCGGGGCCGCCGTGCCCGTCCAGCAGGTGCCGCGGCGGGAGACCAGCCGCCGCAACCACACCTCGGTGGAGACGAGTTCGGCCAGGCCGTCCAAGGGCAGCCGCTCGCCCTGGGACGCCGCGCGCAGCGCCTTGCGGACGACGCGAGCCTCGATCAGGCCCGCGTCGGCCAGCAGCGGCGCGTCGAAGAGGGCCAGCAGATCGCCGACCCAGGTGCGCATACCGGTCCGTACGGCGGCGGTGTGGGCGGCCTGGGAGGTGGCGCCCCACCCGATGGGGAGGTCCCGGATGCCGGTTCCGTCGAGGACCGCGCGCAAGACGGCGGCGCGCGCCCCCGGTTGCACACGAAGCGCTTCGGGGAGCGCGCGGCAGGCCCGTACGACCTGGTTGTCGAGGAAGGGCGCGTGCAGACGCTGGCTGCGGACCTCCGCCGCCTGCTCGAAAACGCGGTGGTCCGCGCCGTAGCGGGCGAGGGCGGCGTCGGCGCGGCGCTCCCCCGGGCGGCGCAGCAGGACGGGGCGCACGGCCGCTTCCACCAGCCGGACAGAGACTTCCGCCAGTGCCTCTCCGGTCAGCCAACGGGCCGCGGGGCCGGGGCGGCACCAGGCGAGGGCGGCGAGGGAGGCGGAGACGGCCCCGGGGCCGCCGGGCACCTGATCATCGGTGAAGCGGCGCTCCAGCAGTCGCGCAGCGGCCTCCTCGACGCCGTCCCTATAGGACGTACGAGCCAGCCTGCGCGCCGCGCGGTAGACGGTGAACGGGACGAAGAAGGAGTGGGCCGAGGGCCCGTCGGCCTTGGCGAGCGCGGTCGCCGGACGCAGCAGATGGCGTCTGCGGCGGTCGAGCAGCAGGTCGGCGAGGCGCGCGGGGTGGGCGTCGAGCACTTGGCGGGCGCCATGGCCGACGAAATGGTCGGCGCTGCCCGCGGCGAGCCGGCGCCGGTGGCGTTCGGCGGTGACGAGGGAGGGGCCGGGCTCGTCGGTGAGCGCGCCGCTGTCGAGCGCGGCGTAGGGCAGGGCCTCCTCGCCCGCGGCGACGACCACATGGTGCAGCCGCGGGTCGGCGGCGATGGTTCCGGCGCGCTCCAGCTCCGCCTCGCGGACGCGGGCCCCGCCTGCCGTGGCGAGGTCGTTGAAGGTGACGGCCAGGAGGCGTTCGCCCGCCTCGGTGCCGTGTCCGAGCAGGGTGCCGGGCATCCCGGGGAGTCCGGCGGCGAGCAGCGCGAGGGTTGCGGAGGCACTGCCTCCGGACAGATCGGCGCCGATACCGGGGGCCGGGGCGCCGCGTGCGGCGCGGCGTTCGGCCGGGCCCATGCCGGGGACGGGGCCGGGGTCGAGGCCGCCGCCGGACTCGGGGGCGTGGCGCGGTGCGGTGAGCCGGGCCCGTACGGCCTCCACCAGGGCGTCCCGGACGCCGTCCACGGCCTTGTCCTGGTCGAGTTGGGGCGCGGCGACGGCGAGCGAGGCGGTGGGTTCGTAGCCGGTGACGTCGCGGGCGCCGTCACGCAGGATCAGCGCATGGCCCGGGGGGACGCGTCTGACGCCTCTGTAGGGCGTGCTCGCGCCGACGGCCTCCGGGGAGTCGGGGCAGGCCAGGAGCGCGCCGAGGTGACTGACGTCGAGCTGCGCCTCGATGAGATCGGCGAGCGGGAGGGCGGCGGTGGCGTAGGCGGTGCCGCCCGCCCAGTCGGTGTGGAAGACGGGCCGGGCGCCCGCCAGATCACCGGCGATGGTGACGCGCCGGCCGACCTGGGCGACGGCGGTGTAGCTGCCGGGCCAGGCGGTGAGATGGCGCAGGGCGCCGCCGCGGGCGGCGAACAGGCCCACCCGCAGCTCCTCGTCGGAGGCGCCGCAGCAGCCGAACACGGCGAGCCGGGTGAAGGGGTCGGCCTGGACGACGCGCACCTCGTCGGGGCGCCAATCGCCGACCGCCCACAGTGGATCGGGGTCGGCCCACAGCAGGTGGGCGCCGACCGGTTGGATCGCACGGCCTTCCGGGGGGACCGGGCCGGATGCGGTACTGCTCCACCCCACCAACCACCGCATCGCCGCCTCCACAGGCTGTGGGCATCCAAGGCAACCAAGAAGTAGGTGCCATCATGCACAGCATGTTGACGGTTTCGGCATCGAACCGGACAACTACGCGGATCTCCTGGATGTCCAGTGACCACGGATGACCGCAGGAATCACCAGGGTTGATCACGCGCGGTGTGGTTCCCGTATCGGGCCTCCCCCGGCACCCCTGAGGAGTCCATGAGGGAACACCGCCGGTCGCGACGCACCGTTCCGCCGTGGCCCATGCTGCCACGGTTGAGCCGTACAAGAGCGCAAGGACGCCGACGAGTGTGCGAAGGCACGCGAGCGCGAGCGCGGACCCGGTGCGGTGACGAGCGCACCCCTGGAGACGAGGTCAGCCTCAACTGCCGTCCATGGAAAGCGGCTTCCGGTATGCGGGACGGTGCGGGACAGGGCCGTCCCGTGTCGGGCCTCCCCCTCCGCGGCCCGACACGGGACACCCGGTCCGTGGTGGACGTCGTTGACGGGGACGGGTGTTGGTGCGCGATGACGAACCGTGGCGGGTGCTGGTGAACAACGACAGGCATCGATGGGCGCTATTCAGCCAAAGTTGCGATGGCTCTCTCAACGCCCTTGCGGATGCCCTGTACCGACCCGGTCCGTCGTCGCTCACCCTCCACTCGCCCGTCCCGCCGTCGGTCAACACGACAGTCCGGGAGGCGCTGTTCGCCTCCCGGACCAATCCGCCACCCGCGGGGAATGAGGCGGCGGCGTCCCCCAGCCCACTGGATCCAGTACAGCGGGCCGACCCACGCAGGACCCATCGAAACGTCCTGGCCGTGACTGAGACAGAGCGCACACACAGGCGCACAGCCACACACAGCCGGAGCACGCGAACCGCCCCGCACGCCCGTTCGTACAAGAATCTCGCCATCCGGGACACCACCTCTTAACGGTCGGGATGCGGCGAACTACGCTGGGTTTACGAATGCCCCGTGCTTATGCCGGGGCGGCCGTCGGTGCTGTCGAGGGGTGCGCATGTCCAGGGAGCCACGCGGGCCGAACGAAAAGCTCGGCACCGTTCTCGCCCTCGCTGGGATCAGCAATGCCGGGCTCGCGCGCAGAGTCAACGACCTCGGCGCCCAGCGTGGCCTGACGCTTCGCTACGACAAGACGTCCGTGGCGCGGTGGGTGTCCAAGGGCATGGTCCCGCAGGGCGCCGCGCCCCATCTGATTGCTGCTGCGATCGGCAGCAAACTCGGCCGCCCCGTCCCGCTGCACGAGATCGGTCTCGCCGATGCCGATCCGGCTCCCGAAGTGGGGCTCGCCTTCCCGCGCGACATCGGCCAGGCCGTCCGCTCCGCGACCGAGTTGTACCGGCTGGATCTCGCGGGTCGGCGCGGAGGTGTCGGTATCTGGCAGAGTCTGGCCGGTTCCTTCGCCGTCAGCGCATACGCCACACCCGCCTCCCGCTGGCTCATATCTCCCGCCGACAGCTCGGTGGCGCGCGAGCCCGAGGACGCCGAACCCGCGGCGAGCACCACCAACGGCGCGAGCACCGAGGCATTACCGCAGCGTGTCGGCCACAGTGACGTCACCAAACTGCGCGAGGCCGCCGAGGACGCGCGCCGCTGGGACTCCAAGTACGGCGGTGGTGACTGGCGTTCGTCCATGGTCCCCGAGTGCCTGCGGGTGGACGCGGCGCCGCTGCTGCTCGGCTCGTACAGCGACGAGGTCGGCCGCTCGCTCTTCGGCGCCACCGCCGAACTGACCCGGCTCGCCGGGTGGATGGCCTTCGACACCGGCCAGCAGGAGGCCGCGCAGCGGTACTACATCCAGGCGCTGCGCCTGGCGCGCGCCGCCGCCGACGTCCCGCTGGGCGGGTATGTCCTGGCGTCCATGAGCCTCCAGGCCACCTACAGGGGCTTCGCCGACGAAGGCGTGGACCTCGCCCAGGCCGCCCTGGAGCGCAATCGTGGTCTGGCCACCGCCCGCACCATGAGCTTCTTCCGCCTCGTCGAGGCCCGCGCCCAGGCCAAGTCCGGCGACGGCCCCGCCTGCGGCGCCGCGCTGAAGTCCGCCGAGGGCTGGCTGGAGCGGGCGCGGGCGGGCGACCCCGACCCCTCCTGGCTCGACTTCTACAGCGCGGAGCGGTTCGCCGCCGACGCCGCCGAGTGCTACCGCGACCTCCGGCTGCCCCGCCAGGTGCGGCGCTTCACCGAGCAGGCACTCGCCCGGCCGACGGAGGAGTTCGTACGCTCCCACGGGCTGCGGCTCGTCGTCTCCGCCGTGGCCGAACTGGAGTCCGGGAACCTGGACGCGGCCTGCGCCGCCGGCGCCCGCGCGGTGGAGGTCGCCAACCGCATCTCCTCCGCCCGCACCACGGAGTACGTACGCGACCTGATGAACCGCCTCGAGGCATATCGGGACGAACCACGCGTCGCCGAGCTGCGCGAGCAGGCCCGGCCGCTGCTGGTGGCACAGGCGTGAGCCGGGCCGGGGCCCTGACAGGGGTTTCCGGCCGCTGTCGGTGGCGCAGGTCATGATAGGGATCGACGGTCGGGCGACTGGACGGTGCGGCGTGTGGGGAGGTGCATGACGTGACGGCGTTGGACTGCGACGTGCTGGTGATCGGGGGCGGCATCGTCGGCCTGTCGACGGCGTATGCGCTCACGCGTGCCGCGCCCGGCACGCGGGTGACCGTGCTGGAGAAGGAGGCCGGTCCGGCTCGCCACCAGACCGGGCGGAACAGCGGCGTGATCCACAGCGGGATCTACTACCGGCCGGACTCGCTGAAGGCGCGGTTCGCGGTGCGCGGCGCGGCGGAGATGGTGAAGTTCTGCGCCGAGCACGGCATCGCCCATCAGGTGACCGGCAAGCTGATCGTCGCCACCGAGCGGTCGGAGCTGCCCCGGCTGCACGCCCTGGTCCAGCGCGGCCGGGAGAACGGCATTCCGGTGCGCGAGCTGGGCCCCGCCCAGATCACGGAGTACGAACCGTGGGTGCGCGGCCTGGCGGCGATCCATGTGGGCAGCACGGGCGTGTGCGACTTCGCGGCGGTCGCGGCCCGGCTGGCCCGCCTCGCACAGGACGCGGGCGCCTCCGTGCGGTACGGAGCCGAGGTGCGCACCATCGGGCGGCGCCCCTCGGCGGTCGCGGTGCGCACGGCGGACGGCACGGTGCTGCGCGCCCGCGCCCTGGTCAACTGCGCGGGGCTGCACTGCGACCGGGTCGCCCGGCTGGCCGGTGATGACCCCGGGATGCGGATCGTGCCCTTCCGCGGTGAGTACTACGAGCTGGTGCCCGACCGCGCGTCCCTGGTCAACGGCCTGGTGTACCCCGTGCCCGACCCCGCGTTCCCGTTCCTCGGCGTCCATCTCACCCGCGGCATCGACGGCGGCATCCACATCGGGCCCAACGCGGTGCCCGCGCTCGCCCGGGAGGGGTACGCCTGGCACACGGTGCGCCCGGCGGAGCTGGCGGGCACCCTGGCCTATCCGGGCTCCTGGCGGATAGCCCGCCGCCACTGGCGGTACGGAGCGGGTGAGCTGCACCGCTCGCTGTCCAAGCGCGCCTTCACCGACGCCGTCCGCCGGCTGCTGCCGGATGTGACCGCCGACGATCTGACGGAGGCCCCGGCGGGAGTGCGCGCCCAGGCGGTGCTGCGTGACGGCACCCTGGTGGACGACTTCCTGATCTCGGAGTCACCCCGCGTCGTCCATGTGCTCAACGCCCCCTCCCCGGCGGCGACGGCCTCGCTGCCGATCGGACGCGAGGTGGCCCGGCGGGTGCTGGACACGCTGCGGGCGGGGTGACCGCGGTGACGTGGCGGGGCCGCGCTGCCGCCGTCACTCCCGGAGGGACGACGGGCTGTGGGCTTCCGCACAGCCCTCCCCACGGCCTTCCCCACTGCCTTCACCACGGCCTTCCCCACTGCCGGGGCGGTGTGATGACGCGCACATGCCGTTGCGGCGCGGTGCGCACACATACGCGGTGCGCATACCTGCCGTTCCCGCGCGGCGCCTGTCGCAGGAGGCCGCACGGTACCTGCCCCAGGAGGCGGCGCGGTGTCTGCCCAGGGAGCCGCGCCGTGTCTGCCCCAGGGAGCCGCTCGGTGCCTGCCCCAGGAGGCCGGTCCTCGCGGGCCCCGCCCCCGTCGTACCCCGCCCGTAGAATCGGAAGCACTGTGTCCGAGAACTCCACTGCCCCCGAATCCCCCGCGGAGCCACGCGCCCTGCCCACGCCCCGCGACCGCGGCGAGCCGATGTTCCCCGGCGGTCCCGTCGCCGATCCCGCGGGCTCGCACCACGAGCGCCGGATCCGTTCCTTCCGCCCCCGTCGCGGCCGTGTCACCCTCGGCCAGGGCGAGGCGTTGCGCCGCCTGTGGTCGCAGTGGGGCCTGGACATCGACGGAATGCGCCGTATCGACCTCGGTGAACTGTTCCGCACCGAGGCGACCGGGGGCACCGAGGGCACCACGGGCACCGAGGCGACCGGAGGCACCAAGACGTCCGGGGGCGCCGCGGGCAGCGCGGACGCCGAAGGGCCCGAGAGCGCCGCGGGGGCGCCGCGCCCCGACCTCCCCGTCGTGCTGGAGATCGGCTTCGGCATGGGCGAGGCCACCGCGCAGATGGCCGCCGCAGACCCCGGCACCGGCATCCTCGCCGCCGATGTCCACACCCCCGGCCAGGGCAATCTGCTCGCCCTCGCCGAGCGCAACGGCCTGACCAACATCCGGGTCGCGAACGGCGACGCGATCATCCTGCTGCGCGAGATGCTGGCGCCCGCCGCCCTCTCCGGGCTGCGGATCTTCTTCCCCGACCCCTGGCCGAAGAAGCGGCACCACAAGCGCCGACTGATCCAGCCCGAGTTCATCGAGCTCGCCGCCACCCGGCTGAAGCCCGGTGCGCTGCTGCACTGCGCGACCGACTGGGAGCCGTACGCCGAGCAGATGCTCGAGGTCCTCACCGCGAGCCCCGCGTTCGACAACACCCAGCCCGACGGCGGCTACAGCCCCCGCCCGGACTTCCGTCCGCTCACCAAGTTCGAAGGCCAGGGGCTGAACAAGGGGCATCGGGTCCACGACCTGATCTTCCGCCGCAACGACACATAGCGACCCCGAGGGGATGGGCATAATCCCTCAGTCCGCCACACCCCCTTTCGTTAGGGTCCGTTGAGTGCAGCATCAGTCCCAGCCCCCTCAGCAGCCGCCCGAACCGCCGCCGGCCGCACCGCCGACGGCGCCGACCGACAGGCCGTACGACCCGGCCCACCAGGCGCCGTACGGTCAGCAGCCGTGGTTCGACGGAGCGACCGCCCCGGCGGGCTGGCCGCATCCGCCGCGCCGCCGTCTGTGGGGCAGGCACGGCCGCCTCGGCAGCCTCTGGGACAACAAGTCGCTGCGCGCCACCGCGCTGGTGCTGCTGCTCTCGGTCTCCGGCCTGGTCATCCTGGCGCTGGTGCGCGAGCAGACCGGCACCAAGGGATTCCTGGTGGGGCTCGGCCTCGCCGTACTGCCCGTACCGCTGATCATCGCGGCCTTCCGCTGGGTGGACCGCGTCGAGCCGAAACCCTGGCGGAACCTCCTCTTCGCGTTCGCCTGGGGGGCATGCGCCGCGACGCTGGTCGCGCTGATCGCCAACGGTTTCGCGACCGAGTGGCTGATGACCACCATCGACTCCTCGTCCGCCTCCCGCCGGACCGACGCGAACACCTGGGGCGCCACGCTCGTCGCCCCGTTCGTGGAGGAGAGCGCCAAGGCGGCCGCCGTGCTGCTGCTCTTCCTCTTCCGCCGCCGCGACTTCAACGGGATCATGGACGGTGTCGTCGTCGCCGGAATCACCGCCACCGGCTTCGCCTTCACCGAGAACATCCTCTATCTCGGCTCGGCCTTCGTCAGTGACCAGGAGTTCGGCTACTCCGGGATACGGTCCACCACCGCGGCCACCTTCTTCATCCGCGGCGTGGTGTCCCCCTTCGCGCATCCGCTCTTCACCGCCATGACCGGTGTGGGCTTCGGCATAGCCGCGGCGGCGGCCCGCCATCAACGCGTCCGCCGCGCCCTGGTGCCGATCGCGGCGCTGCTGGCGGCGATGGTGCTGCACGGCGTGTGGAACGGCTCGGCGACGCTCGGGGGGTACGGCTTCATCACCGTCTACCTCCTGTTCATGGTCCCGGTCTTCGGGCTGCTGACCTGGCTCACGATCTGGTCCCGCGGCAAGGAGCTGCGCGCCGTACAAGAACAGCTCAGCGCGTATCAGGCGGCGGGCTGGCTCACCCCACCCGAGCCGGTCGCCCTGGGGTCGATGCGGGCCCGCGGCATAGCCCGTGACCTCGCGCGGCGCACCGGTGGCGCGGCGGCGGCCCGTACGGTCGCCGAGTACACCGGCTACGCGACCTCCCTGGCCTTCCTGCGGCGGCGCGCCCACCGGGGCATGGCGGGGCCGGACTTCACCGCCCAGGAGAAGGAACTGCTGGACCGCCTCTGGGAGCGGCGGGAGGCGGCACAGCCGGCGCTCGCGCACGCGGCGCTTGCGGTGCCGATCCGACGGCCGCGCCCGGTCCCCCGCCCGGTGCCGGGGGCGGTGCCCCCGGCGTTCTGGCCCGCGGCGCCGTACGGCGGGTACGGGGCGGGCGGGTACGGAGCTGCCGGGTACGGATACGGATACGGGGGGCAGCAGACGTACGCGGGACAGGCCGCGTACGGAGCCCAGCCGCCGTACGGGGCCCAGCCCGGCGGACAGCCGCCGGGGGCGCAGCAGCCGCACAGCGGACAGACACCGCACAGCGGGCAAACCCCGCCGGGCACACCGCAGACCGCCCCTCCACCGTACGTTCCACAGGGGCGTCCCAACTGGTCGGTTCCCTATGGATCCGGGGGTCCGCAAAGTCATGTGTAACCTTCCGCCCGTTTTTGACGTGCTCCTTAGTAGAAACGGGGAGCACGCGGGGGGCGCGGGGAACACATGTCGGCACCAACACACCGATCACAACCGTCACATCCACCGATACATCCGGATGTCGACGAGTTCAACGCGGCCACGGCGAAGCGGCCGGTGTCCGCGGTCCATGCGGCGGCGAGCGGGGATGCCCCTGCCCGGCAGCGCTGGGACCGGCTGACCGCCGAAGGCGACCTGCGTCCTGCCATCAACTCCTGGCCCCGCGCCCATAACCGGATGCGGGCCCCCTTCCGGCACGGCCCGCCCACCGATCTCCCCGATCTCACCGATCTCGCCCCGGACGGGGCGGCGCTGATCCACGCCCTGCGCCGCGGGAAGCCTGTCGGCTCCACCGACCGGGGCCGGATCCCCCTGCTCGACCTCTCGCCCGGCTGCCGTCCGAACGGCCCGAAGCCCCTGACCCGGCGCAGCCGTCCCCAGGGCTCGCAGCGGTCGAGCCGTCATAGCCGCGGCACCCGCCACCCGATCAACGCCGGTACGAGCGAACGCCGGACCACGAAGGTCTTCACCACGCTGGAGACGACACTCACGAAGCAGTGCGTCCGGCGCGGTCTCAAAGCGAGCACGGGTCCGCCGGGCACATCTCCGCCCGGCGGACCGTGGCCACGCACACCCGGCACTCCAGTACCGCACAGCAGCACGCGCAGCTCGCCCTGACGCCCTCGGGCGCCGAGGTCTCCGTTCTCCAGGCAACGCCCGCCCCCTCAGCATCCGCTTCTCCCCGTCCCCATGAGCACAACCGCGAGGAAGCGCAGCGGCGTTGCCGACTCACACTTCCCACAACACCCATAAGAGGTTTGCTTTGATCTCCCTACGCTCACTCCGCATCGTCGCGGTGCCCTCGCTCGCCGTCGCCCTCCTCGCCGCCTGCTCCGGCTCGTCCGACAAGGTGGACCCGGCGAAGGCCAAGCCCGCCCGGATATCCGTCACCCCGAACAGCGACTCCGACGCGGTAGCCCCCAACGCCAAGGTCAAGGTGACCGCCTCCCACGGCACCCTCACCAAGGTCCGCATCACCCCCGACGGTGCGGGCTCCCACGCCGTCTCGGTGACCGGCTCGCTCTCCTCCGGCAAGGACAGCTGGCGCTCCAACCGCCCCATGACACCGGGCACCACCTACACCGTCGAGGCCACCGCCACCAACGCCGCGGGCCGCACCGCCACCCAGCGCTCCACCTTCCGCACCCGCGCCGCCAAGCAGGTCAACGGCGTCACCGTCACCCCCTCCAACGACGCCACCGTCGGCGTCGGCCAGCCGGTCTCCGTGGCCTTCGACCACCCGGTCACCGACAAGGCCGCGGTCGAGCGCCAGCTCTCCGTCTCCACCTCACCCAAGACCGAGGGCTCCTGGGGCTGGACCAAGGACCCGCTCACCGGCACCGAGCGCGTCGACTGGCGCCCCAAGTCCTACTGGCACAAGGGCACCAAGGTCACCCTCCGCGCCCGCCTCAGCGGTGTGGACACCGGCAACTCCCGCTATCTCCGCCGCGATGTCAACAGCACCTTCACCATCGGCACGGCGCGTGTCTCCAAGGTCGACCTCAACAAGCACACCATGACCGTCTTCGAGGACGGCAAGGAGCAGAAGTCCATCCCGATCTCCGGTGGCCAGCCTGCTTACCCCACCTGGAACGGCAAGATGGTCGTCCTCGACAAGGCCCCCATGGTCCGTATGACCAGCGATTCCGTCGACATAGCCGACCCCTACAACAAGGACGTCCCCTGGGCCGTCCACCTCACCACCTCCGGCACCTACGCCCACGCCGCCCCCTGGAACGAGGGCCGCGGCTACTTCGGCCGCTCCAACCAGTCCCACGGCTGCGTCGGCATGTCCGAAGCCGACGGCAAGTGGTTCTACGACCGCGCCACCCGCGGCGACCTCGTCGAGGTCACCGGCTCCACCCGCGCAACCGTCGCCACCGGCAACGGCATCGGCGACTGGAACCTCTCCTACTCGGCTTGGCAGAAGCTCAGCGCCCTGCGCTGAGTCCCTACACATCGCTGTGCCCCTCCCCACCATCTCGATAGGGAGGGGCACAGTCCCATGCGCCTGCACAGACGCACCCCGCGCGAGCGGGAGCTGCTCGACCGACCGTGGGAGCGCTGCGGTACAGCCCCACCAGCCCTGACCCGCGCGGCCTCTCCCTCCCCTCCCCGTAGCCCCCAGGCCCACCGCAGGGCCCATGTCCGCCCCCTTCTGGCCCCCTGCCGTACGGGGGCTACGGCTCCCCGGGCCTCGGGTACGGCTACGCCCCAGCCACCTCACTCGCAGCGGCCCCTGCACCCGACGTGCACCTCCCACCCGTCGTACACCCCCAGCCACCGCCCCCGCGGGCTCACAAACCCACCCAGCATCGGGATGTAGGACACTGGAGCCATGCGCGTGGCACACCCATCCAGCCCCGATGTCTCGGCCCGGATGAGCCGGCAGACCAACCGGGACACCGGTGTCGAGCGGGCGGTGCGGCAGCTCCTCCATGCCTCCGGGTACCGCTACCGGATCCACTATCCGGTGCCGGGCATGCCCAGGCGGAAGATCGACATCGCGTTCACGGGTGCCAGGTTGGCCGTTCTCATCGACGGCTGCTTCTGGCACGGCTGCCCGGAGCACGCCACCAGTCCCAAAGCGAACGCGGAATGGTGGCGTCAGAAGCTCGATCGCAACATCGAACGGGACCAGGAGACGAACGCGCAGCTGCTGGCGGAAGGCTGGACGGTGCTGCGTTTCTGGGAACACGAGTCAGCGGACGCCGTCATGCTTCAGGTGGCGGCAGCCGTCGACCGGGCGAAGGCCGGTCGACGGAAACGACGGCGTTAGGGCGGGGCCGATGAGCGAACTACGATTCGTCGATGTGTGCGCGGGGGCGGGGGGACTGGCTTTGGGAGTAGAGCAGGCCGGCTTCGAACCCGTACTGCTCCTGGACGAGAAGCTGGTGGCCTGCGACACCCTGCGCATGAACCGACCGGCGTGGCAGGTTCTGGGAACGGACCTGCTGGAATTCTCTCCTTCGCAGCACCGGGAAATCTACGACGTCGATCTGTTGTCGGCCGGTCTGCCGCGCGTCAAGTCCAGCGCCACCGTCGCGCGCACCGAGACAGAGGTAGAGCTGCGATTGCTGGAGGCAACCGTCTATCTGGCGCATGCCGTCCAGCCCCGAGCCCTGCTCATCGAGAACGTGCCGGGGCTGGTGGGCGCGCCCGAGTACGAGCCGATACGGGAGTTCATCCGCAAGGAGCTCGATCATCTCGGCTACCGGTTCCGGTGGTTCGTCCTGAACGCAGCCGACTTCGGGGTGCCGCAAGACCGGAAGCAAGGCCTGCTCGTCGCGCTCAAGAAGCAGTACTTCGACGCGTTCCGTCCACCGGAGCCGACGGTTCGCGAGCATCTGTCCGTGGGCCGCGCCCTGCGCCGCTCGATGGCTATGCGCGGTTGGCGGGACGCCGACCGATGGGCAGCTCAGGCGCTCAGTGTGGCCCCGACCCTGGTGGGTGGATCGGATAGGCGGGGAGGCGCGGATCTGGGGCTGACCGGGACGAAGAAGGCCTGGGCCCGAATGGGAGTCGATGGGGGCACCGTGGCCGACGACGTCCCTGGCCCGGACTTCACCTGGGCGCCGGAGACAGGGCGGCACGGGATGGTCAGGATCACGACGGAACAGGCCGCGCTCCTGCAGGGCTTCCCGTCCGATTGGGGATTCGCCGGGAAGAAGACGGCCCGCTATCGCCAGATCGGGCACGCCTCACCGCCACCGGTGGGCAGGGCGCTCGGGCTGGCGATCCGAGCCGCGCTCGGGGCCCCCGCGGACCCCGTCGCCGGCTACACTTCAACCCCATGAACAACCCGGGAACACTCGCTCACCATCTCGACGATGTACGCATCTTGGACCTTTTCGCAGGTCCTGGCGGACTCGATGTGGCGGCGCACTTCCTGGGCTTCAAGAGCATCGGGATCGAGTGGGACCGAAACGCGTGCGAGACGCGGTACGCGGCAGGACTGCCGACGATTCACGCCGATGTGAGCGTCATGCGTGAGACCCGCTTCGATGAAATCCCCAAATCGGTCGACGTGCTCGCCGGGGGGCCGCCCTGTCAGTCCTTTTCCGTCGCCGGCAACGGCGCTGGACGGCGAGCTCTGGACACAGTGAAGGAGTTCATTCACCGCATTGTGGACGGGGAAGATGAAGCCCGGATCGACGAGGATCTGCACTCCCTCGGCGACTCACGCACCGCGTTGGTGCTGGAGCCCCTCCGCTGGCTCATCAAAGCGATCGAAACAGAGGGCCGAGACCCGTACAGGGTGATCGTTCTGGAGCAGGTACCCGAGGTCCTGCCCCTCTGGGAGGTCTACACGAGGCTTCTGCGCGGCGGCGAGGGACGACTCGCGGGCGTCAAGTACGAGGCAGAATGCTGGAAGTTGAAAACCGAGCAGTTCGGGGTGCCGCAGACGCGCACACGTGCCGTACTCGTCGCCCGACTCCCGGGAGAGGGGGCCATCGAACCCCTCAAAGCGACTCATCTGCCCTTCGAGCTGCATCGAGGGAAACGCAACGCGCCCCAGGCGGATACGTTCCCGACTGATTTCACGATTCCCGGGGCCAAGCAGCGCTGGATCGCCATGGCGGAGGCGCTCGATGCGGTGAGCAAGCTGAAGGACTCCCCCGTGGACGTGTCCCGGCTCCGGACGGGAAGCGAGACCAAGTTCTTCATCGTGTCGAACTACGGATCCGGAGGCGACCCGAAGAACCGAGGTCGACGCAAGTCCTCCGAGCCCGCCTTCACGGTCACCGGGAAGATCTCTCGAAACAAGGTCTACAAAAGCCTGGCGGACTACGAGGCCGACCGATTCGACCGTTTCACCATTCCGGAAGCCGGAGTTCTCCAAACTTTCCCGCACAACTACCCGTGGTCCGGGAACGATCAGGCCCAGCAGGTCGGCAATGCCGTACCTCCACGACTGGGCATGCACGTACTGAGCAGGGCATTGCGGGGAGGAACCCCCTCGGACGAGGAGTTGGCGGCCTTGAGCACGTGGCCGAGCGTGTCCCCAGCCACCACGGATGAACTGCGTCGCCTCGGGTGCGGTGATCAGAGTCAATGTCCTCCGAAGTCACACAAGGTCACTCGCTCTCGCCGCGAGACCGCCCCCTGACCTGAGCGTCCGCGAACAGTTCCGCGAAGTGACCGACCAGCCGCTCCACCGACTCCGCTGGAGCCTGCTGCTCCTCCGGGCCCTCGGGCAGATTGTTCCTGGGCGATGGGAGAGCGGATTCGGCACCTGCGATCCAGTCACGTAGCGGCTCCCCGTCGCGTTCCACGTCCGAAGCGATGACGTCGTACATCAGGGTCGCCGCTGCGGCGTTGACCGCGGACGTCATGGCGTTCACTTCTCGACCGGTGCGCAGAGTCCCTCGCTCCATCAGTCTCACGAGAGCCAGAGCAGTGGGGCGATGGTCGATGGCATCCAGCCGAAGAGCCGAGTTGAGCATGTCCTGATTGCCGCAAGCCACGACGACAGGTCGATAGTCCGAGCCGTCGCGGAAGAGTTCAGCTGCCCACCAGAGTCGAGCGAACGTCTGCTTGTAGTGCGGGCCGACGAACCTGTCGCGGGCCACACGTCCGGGCGAACCGTCCGCCTTCGATTCGGACCGGTGCCGCCACACGACGTAGTCCGGCGCCACGCCAAGGGACAGATACGTCCAAAGGCGCCTGTCTGCCGCTTCGCGACGGGTCAGACGAAGGGTCTCGTGCAGACGCGGCGCCAACCACGCATCCGCAGCGGTGGGACGCTCGTCCCGGAACCTGTCCAGCGCGTGGTCGATCAGATCCCGGACTCGGTCAAGCCGCAGACGGGCGTCGTCATCCGGGAGCGGCTCGGCAACCTTGTTCAGCGCGATGGACGGGACGTTGTCGCGTCCCTCGAGCAGACCTGCGGAGATGTACTCGGCGGCCTGTACATCGGAGATCAGGGCAAGCCGTTCCGGCAGGTACTCTGGGCGCGAAGTCACGCGTGAGCCTCCTGGTCGAGTCGTTCGATGTCGCGGACGGTGGAGGCCAAGGCACTGGGGACCTCGGCACGCCGCGCGGCCGCGTACTGGATACGCGGCTGCAAATCCGCCCAGCTCCCCTCGCCGGTACGCCGGACGTGTACCTCACGGAGAGCGTCCTGCTCCGACCGCCCGGGGACGATGTCCGGAAGCATTTCTCGGAGCACCGCGCCTCGCCAGTCCGGCGGGAAGAGCGGAGTCCCATCTTCCTCGATCTCCAGGTCGCCGATGGCGGTGTGAAAGACAGCGGTCCACACTTCGGCGCACATCTGGGCCAGCAGCATCTCGCGCACTACGCTCTCCACCTTCGAGCCCTGGCCTTCCACAAGCCCTACAAGCCCCTCGAAATCCGAGTTCAGGCGGACAGTGGGCATCCGGCCCGAGGTGTCCACGACCCAGGGCGCGTGCTGGAAGCTCCGCAGCCACTCGGCGCCGCGAGCGAAACTGACCGTGCTGACCTCGAGCTGGCGATCCCTGAGCGGGGTCTCGGCCGTCACGTCGACCATCCAGTCCTGCTCGGTGGAGGCGATGATCCGACCCGCCATCCCACCTACCGTGGCCACCACATGCACAGCGAGGGACGCGCGGTCCAAGTGGTCTTCTCGGTCGAGTTCAATCTCCCCGGTCCAGTCCCTGCCGCTCTCCGCGGCGGGCTCCAACCCAGCGACGATCCGTGCGTTGGTGGCCCCCTCCGTCAGAACAGCGACAACCGCGATGTCGGACCAGTGTCCCTTTGTCTCGATCTCACGCGCCGGCACGGTCGCCCTCAGGGTGAGCCGCGCGGTCTGCCAGTCATCGCGCTCCGCCATGCCGAGCGCCACGACCTGCTCGACGACCGAACTCGCCCTGGCATCCAACTGCTCGCGGGCGTCCCCGGGGCCGCGCAGCCGCACGCCTGTGACTCTCGCCGTCACCTTGCCGGTCAGCCGAGGATACGGGTAGGCCCTCACGCGACCCCTCCCTTGCTCTCCTGGAGTTCGACAAAGAGACCGGTCAGCGCGGCACGCACCGGATGTGTGGACACATCGGTGATGCCTCGGAAAACAGCACGGCGGGTCCCCGGCGGGAAATGCAGGACTCCGTCGAACAGCTCACAATTACTGACAGCGACAAGCTCGGCCCACTTGACCACCGGACGAGGGCCGGATCGGACTTCCAGCTTGACAACCGGCATCATGCGCCAGGGCACTCCCCCGACCGGCACCTTGACCTCGGCGGTGACCTGCCAGGCGCCGGAGGAGTCGATCACAGCCTCCAAATCGTCCAGTTTCGGGAGTACCACGGTCCCACCGACCTTGCTGGTGCGCTTGCTGTCTGAGATCTTGAGCCGCTTGCTCACCTTGCTCGTGCCGTTCGGCTTCTTCTCCTTGGGGATCGCGACAAGCTGATGCACAGCCTTGTTGGTCTCCGCCGTCAACGCCGCAATCCGTCGATGGGCCGAAGGCGAGTAGCGTGTCCACAGTTCCTCGGTCTGCCCCCACTTGTTGTGCTCCGGCGGCTCGGCGGAGCGCAGGAATTCCTCGGCCTCGGCCGCGAACGGAGCGTCATCTCCCGCAGCCCAGCCAGCGAGCAGAACCGCCTGGAAGGGATTGGTCCCCACGGGGATGTTGGGAACCCAACTCGTCTTGACCGTCATGCGGTTGCCGCGCATGCGGGTCACCTGATTGATCCGCCCGTCGGCGTCCGTGGCCTCGGTCACGAGGAGCACAGCCCGGTGCTCCCCGGCTGTAGCGGTGACACCGTCCCTCGCCGGTACCTTCAGGGGAACTGTCTTGAGAGCCACTTGGCCAGGCTCGGTGATACGGTCCACCGTGTTACCGCTCAGGTAGGCCTGCAGAGCTCGCGAGCGCGCGGGTTGATGCACATGTGGCTCGACCCGCTCCTCCTCGAGGTATTCCACGCCATTGCGCAGCGTCCGCACCGATGCTTCCAGCAGTGGCCGACGGTCGCCTCCCGTTGTCATCGCGGCCCAGAAATTACGGCCAAGGGCACGCACCAACCTCTGATGCATACGCTCCAGGCTGTCCTCCTCGTCACCCGGGTCGCCTTCGTGGTCCTGCCCGGCCTCGGCAAGGCTGGCCACGTCGTGTGCTCCGACGATCAAGAACGACGTGCCAGGATCATCGCCCTCGCGGCTCAGATGAAGCTGCTCGACGGTCTGTTCATCAGCCCACCAGGAGCGGACCACCTCCGCGTTGTCCGCCTCGGCGTCCGGCCTGCCCAGCCAGGCGGGACCGGCAAATCGCCGGCCGTCCACCTCTCGCCAGGGCAGCTCGAGCCGTCCGATCAGCCGCCGCCGGGTGCGCCCCTCGTGTGCTTCGGAGAGCGTGGAGTTCATGAGGACGAGCCCCAAACGGCTGGTCGCCCAGAGCGTAGCCTTTCCGAGGCCGTATGAACCGCCGGCAGATACGTCAGACTTGCGGCTGTCGAGTTGGCGCCGCACAACGGCGGCAAAGCGACCATCCTCGTAGTCGTCACCGGTCAGCCCGTTGGCGTTGTAGTCGTCGACGCGAAGGAGGACCAGCCGGTCCCGTTCGAGCATCTCCTTCAGACCGGCGCTGATGACGCGTCCGACCTTCTGGTCCTGCGCGGCGGCCGCTTCGTAGTGCGGAAGGAGGTCGTCCCAGCAGATCGCCGTACGGAACCGGGCGAGAGTACCACCGGTCAGTTCGTGCAGGGTGTAGCGAACCCTGACCGGCTCGTCGTTCGTCCTGACGCGCTCGTCCAGGCTGTTCTGGGTCGCCTCACGGGCCAGGACCTCCAGATCGGCCTCGAAGGCGAAGGCAGCCGCGTTGCCGAACTCCCGTCCCCCGTCGTCGTGTCCGGGACGGTGATACCACACGGCTGGCGTCTCCGCGGGCGCGTCGCGCCGTTCCGACCCCACCTCGGATGCCCGCACTGCACTGTCCTCGGCCCCCAATACCTCGCGCATCGTGGCCATCTGCTCCGGGCGGGGCTCGGAGCGGTTGTCGAGCCACGCATCGACAGCCGCTCGCGTCACCCCCGACCTGTGGGCCAGTTGGCTCGTGTCCATCCCGTTTTCCCGCATCCGATCGGCCAGCCACCGACCGAACCGGGGCGCCTTCGAATCCAACGTTCCCCTTCTCCCTTCGGAACCGCTCTCCGTCTCCGGCGTGCCGGTGCCCTCGTCCGACAGCGACTCGCCGGCCCCTGTTTCGTTCCGCCTCTGCGAACCCCTTCGAGGCCCGTCTTCTTCAGCTGCCTTTCGAGCGGCCCTCAGTCGACGGCGTTCCGCGTCAGGATTGTCAGGAGCCAGCCCCAGCTGGATCCTCAGGTCCTCCAGTGCACGCTTCTCAAGCTGCCGAATGCGTTCGCGCGTAACTCCGAGCTGCGCACCGATTTCGTCCAGCGTCCAGGATTCGCCGTCGATGAACCCGTAACGCAGTAAGAGAATCTTTCGAATCCTCTTCGGGAACACGCACGCATCGAACAGTTGGAATAGTTCCTCGCGCTCGAATTCGGATCCCAGTACCTGTTCCGGGCCCGACACCGGTCGAAACTCATCGACGACCAGTTCCCCGAGCGTCACGTTCTCGCCGACAGGCTGCTCGAGCGACAGGATCGCCCGACGGCCCAGCCGCACGCACTCCATCACCTTTGCGGGACTGAGCCCACATGCCAGGGCAAGGTCGTCCACGTTGGGTCTCCTGCCCTGGTCGAGAAACTCCCGCTCCTTCTTCCGCACCTTCTCGACATCGGTCCAGACATGCACCGGAAGCCGAATGGCCGACCCTTCGTTCATCACGGCGCGACTGATGTGCTGCCGAATCCACCAGGTGGCATAGGTCGAGAACTTGCATCCCATGGAGACGTCGAACTTCTCCACAGCACGCATAAGCCCGATCATGCCGTGCTGCGCGAGATCCTCGTACATGGGACCGCCTGCCCACCCCATGCTCTGCAGGATCTTGTGAACGAGGCGCTGATTGTGGGTAACCATCGCGGAGAACGCGCAATGCGCCTCGCCGTTCCGAGGAAGCGCCGTCACGTAGCCGTCAGGCAACGGCTCTGACGGACCTTCCGCTCCACGGAACAAGAGGCAGAGCCCCACTTCCTCCTCGGCGCTCAGCAGATGCCGGTGCGGGGCGCGCCGACTTCTGTCAGTGACGAGCACCTTCCGTGCACTGCGCCGCGCCGCCTCCATGTCGTCCACACGCACGGTTCCCCGAAGAGACTCGAGATCCGGAACCTCCTCTTCCTCGTCGGGGGAATCCAGATCGTCGGAAACATCGTCGGGACCGACACCATCGTCGGGGTCCGCACTCCGCGGGAAGTCGACCTCCTCTTCGGCCACCTCCGCCGCTGTCACAGCCTCGTAGAGGTCCTGTGTCTCCTGCTCGTCGAGACGCGCCGCCCTCATCACCTGTCGCAGAGCCGTGCGGCGCTCGAGTCCTTCGGCCGTGAATCGCCGCATGAGGCGGACGAGCAGATCCCACCCGGCGTCGTTCATCCCCCCGCCGGGCACACCGCCCCGTTCCGTCGCCATCACGCCCCCCGCGATCTGTCTCCGTTCCCCATAGTCCATCATTCATCCGCCCGCCGCTGCCAACACCCGGACACCGGACCAGGTGTCCTGATGATCCATCACTCGGTATTTTTGAACGCGCGTTGGCGTGACCGTGGGGAGAGTTGATGCGCATCATTCCGAGCGAGATCTCGAACAACACCGAGAGCCGGGCCGAACGCAGCGTGTTCGCTGCGCTCAAGGCGCTCCCAGATGACCAGAGCGTCGCGCTGCACACGGTTCATCTCCCCCGGCATCACAAGAAGCGCGTCGGCGAGATCGACTTCGTCATTATCATGCCCGACATCCTGCTCTTCATCGAGGTCAAGGGCGGTGGGGTCCACCAACGCGACGGGAAGTGGTACTACGGTCCACCCGGTCACGAGGAAGGCCCGAAGGAGAGTCCGTTCGCACAGGCCAGTGGCGGCATGCACGAATTCGAACGTGAGATCGGTGAGCGGATCGGCAACTTGAGGGACCACGGCGTCCCCAGCGGTTACCTCGTGATCACCACGGACGTCGACATCCCACGTATAACCGAGTTCCAGCCCGAGCAATATCTCGGCGCCACTGCGTACGCCGGAGGACGCGGCCTGGCACAGGGCATCGAACGCGCCACGCGCTTCTGGCTCACCAGGAACAGGTGGGCACGCACCCCCATCTCCGCTTCCCTCCGCAGGAAGATGCTCGAGGCCGTCCGCCCGGATTTCGACCGTGTGCCCAACCTGCAGTCCCGGCTGTCCCATCTCGATGTCGCCTTCGAGCGCCTCACCAACGAACAGTTGGACAGGCTCGACGAGTTGGAGTCCAACCCACGTCTCATCTGGACCGGTGGTGCGGGCACCGGCAAAACATTCCTCGCGGCTGAAGCGGCCCGCCGCAAGTCCGCCCACGGCAGCGTCCTGTTCACCTGCGCGAGTACCACGCTGGCGACCTACATAGGCCGCATACTCGACGACGACGCGATCACCGTCCTGCCCTACGACCGCCTCGACGAGGTTCAGGGTCACCTCTTCGACCACTTGATCGTGGACGAGGCGCAGGACCTGATGACGCTCGAGAGCCTCGACATCTTGGAGGCCCTGGTCTCGGGCGGCCTCACCGAGGGCCGATGGATCTTCATGCTCGACCAGAACAACCAGGTGCTCACCCCGGATGCCTACGATCCCGACGCCTGGGAGTACCTGCGCCCGCTGGGCTTCGTATACGGACCTATGAAGCGCAACTGCCGCAACACCGTGCAGATCGTCAACCAGGTCCGTCTGTATACGGGCGCCGACCTGGGCATCGCCTCCGCAGGTGAGGGCGAGCCGGTCCGCTTCACCGACGCGCGCGACGACCGGGAGGAAGCCACCGTTCTCGACGCCCATGTGAACGAACTCGTACGGGAGGGTGTCTCGCTGCGCGACATCACCCTGTTGTCCGCTTCCGGAGACTGGGAGACCAGCTCGGCCCGCCTGTCACAGCGAGCCTCCAAGATCGAACGATTCGCCGACATCGTCGGGACCGACCGCACGAAGCACCGCCTCACCTGGTCGTCCGTCGCGGACTTCAAGGGCCACGAGAGCCATGTCGTCTGTCTGATCGACCTCGAGCCCGAGCATCTGGAGGGCCGTCTCGACGCGCTCTACGTCGCCTGGACAAGGGCGCGCGCCCAGCTCTGGGTGGCCTGCCGGCCCGGCACCCGTCAGATATTGAAAGACCTGGGGATGGCCGTATTGACGCGAGAGGGGGATCTCAAGTGAACGACGCCGGATCGCGGCTGTCCGAGCACCGCGACGACTTCGTGGCATACCTCCGCCGGCAGTTGGTCGGCCCGGCCGTCGCCGAGGATGAGACCCTCGTCGACCCACCCGACCGGCGCTATCTGATGGGCACCTTGTATCCCCGTGGAGCTTCCTTGCTGGAGCATTCACAGGACGACGGCGAACAGGAAGTAAACGAGACGGAAGCCGGAGGCGGAGAGGAGGACACCTTCGCCGACGATCCCGTGGCCGAGGCGAACGCGTGGCTTCCGTCATCGCTCGGGTTTTCCTTCTTCACCGATGCCCGGAGTATCCAGGTGACGTGCGAAGCGTCTCGCTACATCACGCATCGCGAAGGTGGACGTCGCAGCTGGCAACGCCAACCGCGGCTCTCCACGATGAAGACCGTGACCGTGGAGCGGAGAGACCCGTTCACCGTTCTGGACGGACATGGTCGTCTCCACGTCCGTTGGCGCCCTTTCGCCGCCGGTCATCTCGTCACCTGCGTGCTGGCCAACGCGCATGCCGAGGAGGAAACCCCCCACAAGGACCGCGACATGATGCTCTTTCAGGTCGGCATCGAGGCGACAACGCTCGAGGGCGAGATCCTCGAGTATCCGAGCACCCGCCTCAACAGCCGCGACTTGGAGGAACAGGAGCTCCGCGTTCAATACCGGGACATCGTGACGAGAGCCGTGGGTCACGGATGCGCTGTCGAATGGGACGACGATCCCGACCGGGACCCAGTCACCACCGTGCGAGCGCAGGTCATGCCGCAGCAGGTGGTCGCGCACATCAAACCCGACGGGCCCAAGGACCTGCCGGTGCTCAATCTCGCATACCTGTCCCAGCCTGGGCTCTCGGCAGACGAGCTCCGGGTGGAGCTGCAGACCTTCGTCCTGGGCTATGGCGTGTGGTTCACCACCCAGCGGGCGAAGGAGAAGGGCTTGCCGCCCTGGGCGGCCGCGCCCGCCGGACGGATCCTCGACCGCATCAAGACTGCGCTCGACCGCATGACGTCAGGCGTGGAGACGCTCACCGCGCCGACCCCGTCAGGAGAGGCGGCACGCGCCGCCTTCCAGCTGGCCAACCGGGCCATGGCACTCCAGATGCTCCACAGCCGCCCGGAGCTGGCAGGCCGGCGGCGGCGCCGGAACGGCGACGTCGTGGAACTGACCGAGCCCGATGGCGGCTACGCCTGGCACCCGTTCCAGCTCGCCTACTTCCTGCTCGTGGTCGAGGGCCTGATGAACCCCGAGCACGAGGACCGGAAGACCGTCGACCTCATCTGGTTCCCCACAGGTGGAGGCAAGACGGAGGCCTACCTCCTCACCGCCTGCTTCGAGATCCTCTGGCGTCGCCTGCGGTTCGGCGCCGCCGGGGGCGGCACGGCCGTTCTGAGCCGATACACGCTGAGTCTCCTCACCACACAGCAGTTCCAGCGCACCGCGACAGCCATCTGCGCCCTGGAGTACATCAGGCGGGGCAACGACGGAGCACTGCCCCACGATCTCGGGCAGGAGCCCATCTCCATCGGTCTGTGGGTCGGCAAGGAAACGACGCCCAACAAAATATCCGACGCGGAGGACGAACTCGCCACCTTGAAGCAGATGAGCGAGCCCGACGATCGGTTTCTCCTGGAACGTTGCCCATGGTGCGGCACCGAGATTGTTCCGGAACGCCAGGGTCAGGATCGGGACTTCGGCATCAGGGCGGACGGAATCACCACGTCGTTCTTCTGTCCGCGCGAAACCTGCGTCTTCCATGAAAGGCTTCCGGTCTCCGTGGTGGACGAACAGATCTATGAGGACCCGCCGACATTCGTCCTCGGCACTGTGGACAAATTCGCGCGCCTCGCGTGGGAGCCGAGGGCGGGCAACCTCTTCGGAAAGAACGGCAGACGTGCACCCTCCCTGGTGATTCAGGATGAGCTGCATCTGCTCGCAGGCCCCTTGGGGACGACGGTCGGCCTGTACGAGACCGCGATTCTCGAACTCTGTGCCTGGCGCGGTACGGTGCCGAAGGTCATTGCGTCGACAGCGACCATTCGGCGTTCGCAGGAGCAGATCCGCGGCCTCTACGGTCGGCCCGCGCAGCTCTTCCCCCCGTCGGGGCTCACGGCGGGCCAGTCCTACTTCGCCTCGCCGGACATGGACAAGCCCGGACGTCTGTACGTGGGCGTCATGGCCCAGGGGCACACGGCCTCGACTTCGACAGTTCACGTAGGTGCCGCGGCCTTGCAGGCTCCGAAAGAAATCTGTGACGACGACACCCTCCGCGACGCATACTGGACCACGGTCGCCTACCACAACAGCCTGCGGGAACTCGGTCGCACCGTCACGATCGCCCGGGACGACATCCCTGCACGGCTCGAACATCTGACGAAGAACGACACGCGTCGGCGCAAGCTCGACGACGACTCGGTAGTCGAGCTCACCAGCAACATCCCTCGCGCCGCTCAACCACGACTGCTCGAGCGCCTGGGCAAGAGCTTCAAGGAACGCGGCAGCGTCTCCTTCCTCGCCACGACCAACATGCTCTCCGTGGGCGTCGACGTGCCGCGGCTCGGCCTCATGGTCATGAACGGACAGCCCAAGACGACCTCGGAGTACATCCAGGCCACCAGCCGCGTCGGCCGTCGTCATGTACCAGGCCTGATCGTCACGCTCTTCCGCTCGACCAAACCACGCGACCGATCCCACTACGAGTCGTTCGGTGTCTACCACCGCGCGCTCTACCGGCACGTGGAACCCACCAGCGTCACACCGTGGTCCTTGCCCTCTCGCAACCGCGCCCTGCACGCGGTGCTCACCATCCTGGTGCGGCACGGGCTCGGCCTGAACGCCGAGGACGAAGCGGGGGACATCCTCGACCATACGGAGGGAGTCGCGCGGATCCGTGACCTCATCGTGCATCACGTGCGACGAGCCGATCCGGAGGAAGCGGAGGCCGCAGCCGAAAAACTCGACCATCTGATCGAGGCCTGGCAGCAAGAGGCCCAGTCCATGCGTGGCCAGGGAGACAGGCTCTACTACCAATCCCAGGGGCGTTCGTACACCTCGCTCCTCACCGACTTCGGCAAGCAGGGCGGCCTATGGGAGACGGCACAGTCGATGCGCAACGTCGACCGTGAGTGCTTCGTCCGCGTGAAGGGAACGTGAGAGCAGTGAAGGACATTCGCCGCAAGGTCCGCAGGGCACAGACCATCGTTCCCTTCGGCGTCGGGGGGATCCTCGACATCCGGGGCGAGTCGTTCGTGGCCGCCGATATCCGGAGTTGGGCGGCAAGCGCCGAGCGGGTTGAATCACCGCGGCTCGCGAAGAAACTGGGGGTGCAGGAACTCCGCTCTGCGCCCGTAATCCCTTCCGGAAAGGCCGCCTTTGCGAGCCGTATCGGACCGACGTACGTCCGATTCCCCAAGTGGCTCTTCTGCCCTCGGTGCAGGAACATGTTGCTCTGGCATCCGGGTCGCGAGGTGCGGGACGGGCAACCGGCCTGCGGGCGTTGTCCGGAAAGGCCTCAGCTGGCACCGATGCGCTTTATCCAGGTATGCAGAGCGGGGCACATGGCCGACATCGACTGGCGTCGATGGGCCCACTCCAGGAGCGAAGAACATAATCAGCGGCAATGTCAAGTTCACCGACTCCGGTTCCTCGCCACTCCGGAATCCTCCGGCCTGGAGGCCCTACGCGTCCTCTGTGCCGTCTGCGGCTCGGGCCGCAACCTGGCGGGGATCAGCCAGAAGAACATCCTCGTGAAGACTGGGCTGCACTGTCCCGGAACCCACCCCTGGCACTCCGAAGCCGATGAGGCGGATCCCTGCGAAGAGAAGCCGCAAGCAGTGCAGCGCGGTGCCTCCAACGTGTACTTTCCGATCACACACTCGGCGATCGACATCCCCACACCCGCGGGTCTGTCCGAAGACGACGAAACCATCCAGAAGGTCGTCAATCATCCTCACTGGCCGGAATTCAAGGATGCGGATGGCGGCCCGGCATCCGGTCTCTTGAAATCCCTGATCGCCCTCCAGTGCGACGTTCCGGAGGAGTTCGTGGAGACCATACGCCGTCGCCATTTCGAAGAAGTCGCGCCAGTATCATCCTCCGCCGACTCCGACGATGACCTCAGCATCCCCGAATGGGCGGCCTTCTCCGAACCAGAATCCGTCACGCATTCGAAGACATTCTCGGTGCGCCGTACCGATCTGGGGATCGGTCCCGACGATCCGGAATCCCTGCGGAAGCTGGAAGCGGACATCTCCGCGGTCGTTGTCGCGGACCGGGTGCGTGAAGTGCGTGCGCTCGAAGGGTTCTCGCGGTACGAGCCCAGCTCCGGCGACGGCGGAGAGGGTGAGGGCGGCCGTGTCGTGTCTGTCAACACGCACACCCGGGCCTCATGGCTGCCTGCAGTGGAGACGTACGGTGAAGGTATCTTCATCGCCGTCGACGAGGCACGCGTAAGCACCTGGGAGCAGCTTCCATCGGTGCGCGACTGGACACGACGTATCGAGATCAATCTGGGTGCCTCTTACAAAGCCGACCGGCTGAGAGGCAAGTCGGGCCCAAAGCTCCTTCCACGGTTCGTGCTGCTTCACACCCTGGCCCATCACTTCATCCGCCAACTCTCCTATGACAGCGGGTACAACGCGGCATCCCTAAGAGAACGCGTCTATGCCCGTAGTCACGCCCCGGGCAGCGATCTGCCGCCCCAAGCCGGCGTGTTCATCTACACGGCCGCCGGGGACGCCGAAGGAACCCTGGGCGGACTCGTCCGCCAAGGGCAACCACCGAACCTCGCGGAGACCCTCATCAGGCTGCTCGAGTCGGCGCAGTGGTGCTCGCAGGACCCTCTGTGTGCCGACTCCACCGGCAGGTCTCTGGCCAACCTCAACCGTGCCGCCTGCCACGCGTGCACACTGCTTCCGGAAACGTGCTGCGAGATCGACAATTCTCTCTTGGACAGAACATTGTTGATCGGTGAAGGCGATGTCCCGGGATTCTTTCGGGGAGTCCTCCAGGCCGCCCTCGAGGAATCGGCCGAAGCCGTCGATCCGTCATGAGAATCCCTACCCTTCTCGATCTCGAGGGCGAGCAGCACGCCGTCGTCGACCTTCCGTTCCACGGAAGCCACGTCATCACCGGGGCACCTGGCTCCGGTAAGACCGTCATGGCCATCTATCGCGCTTGGGCGCTGGCGACGGCCGGTCGCGACGTCACACTTCTCACCCGCTCCCATCTGCTGCATCAGTACCTCGCGCACATGGCGCCGAACCTCATGGAAGCTGTCCATGTCACCACCTACCACCGGTGGATCAGGGATTTCTGGCGCCGGCGATTCCGGACCGATCCCCCACACACCGACGACGATGGATGGTGCTACGACTGGACCGATATACAGCGGGACTGCGTCCTGCGGGAGGTCACGTCGACTGCGCACCTCGTGATCGACGAAGGGCAGAATCTGCCCGCCGGCTTCTATCAGCTGTGCCGCGTGCTCGGTGTCGGCGTCACGGTGTTCGCGGACGAGAACCAGCGGATCGGCGACGAGGAGAGCACCGTGTCCGAGATCTGCCGGTGGCTCGGTGTACAAACCGATCCGCTCGCGCTGTGTGAGAACCGCCGAAACAGTCGGGAAATCGCGATGCTGGCCTCCGAGTTCCGCACGAAGGAACGGGACGAGGCGCCGGTTCCCACACGCGCCGGCCCAACGCCCACCGTCCTTGAAGTGCCCTCCTTGGGGCACCTCCTCACCGGAATTGCTCGGTACTTCAGCGCGCATCCGGAGCGGAGCATCGGAATCGTCTGCCGATCGATCCGTTTGCTGCGGGACGTCCAAAGCGGGCTCACCGACCTGGGGCTCGCGAAGCACACCCAGGCCTATGTGCACGACGATCCGCACCGGAACACCATCGACTTCTCAACGCGACCCATCCGGATCGTGAGCACGGCCAGCATGAAGGGATTGGAGTTCGACAGCGTCTTCGTGCCGGACCTGGACGCGTACACGGAGGACCCGACCAGCGTGGACGCGCGTCTCCGGCTCTTCGTGCTGTGTACACGCGCTCGCGACGACCTCCACTTCGTTCACCGCGGGCCTCGCGAGCCCGACATCCTGTCAAGGATCCCGGAATCCTTGTTGGCCCGGCACGTCGGCTGATCTCGCAGCGCGGTTCGCCCCCGACATCTGGACGTTCGCAGCCCTCGCATCGGGGTAGCGGCATCCCACCTCGATCAGGCGTCTCGTGCCTCGAAGTGGGTCTGGGCGCGGTCGAGGATGTCGTCGGGGTCGAGGCCGTGTGCCGTGAGCCAGTGCAGCAGGTCCAGGATCAGGCTGATCGTCGACTCCTCGAGGGCAGCGCGGTGGGTGAGCCGCGCGACCGTGCTGCCGACCTCTCGGTCATATGCCTCTATGACGGTCGTCGCGCGCTGGATGCGGCGGCGGGATTCGTCCGGGGTGAGGGGCAGCTCGCACCAGACCGCCTTGCCGACCGCCGTGCGGCTGGTGCCCCAGTCGGCTGAGAGGCCGGCGAGGAGTTGCAGGCCGCGACCCTCCTCTTCGTCGCAAGTGGGTTGCCGGTGCTCGGGCTCCTTGTGGCTGTTGTCGTGCAGTTCCACACGTAACTGATCAGCGTGTGGTTCGAGGACCAGGGTGGCCGCGGCGCCCTGGCCGACGTGCTTGATCACGTTGGACGCCAGCTCCGTGGTGATCAGCTGCGCCTCGTCGACAAGAGCTGACATCCCCCAGGCGGCGAGCTCTGCTCTCACCGCTCGGCGGAGGCCGGCAGCTGGGGCGGGTCGGCGGCGAAGGGGAGGACGCAGCGGCGTGAGGTGGATTCGGAGACTGCGAAGCGGTACATGGCCACACTCCTTGGGCGCTACGCCAGCGCTGCGCCCAGCCGTGTCCGTACGACTGCGCTGCGTAGCCTCTCTGGTGCGAGTATGGCACTGAGAAGTCTCGTTATGAAAATTCTCACGAAATCTCGAAAGGGTGAATTTGGTGGTTGGCCAACTTCGCCCGGCCATAGCCTTGTTGCCGCTGATCTCAGCCTTCACCGCCGGCCCCAGAGGAAGAGGTAGCCGTCATGCCAGCGCGGGTCACTACTCGCCGACGCCAGCTCGGCGTCATGATGCGCAAGTTCCGGGCCCGCAAGGGGATGACGCTGGAGGAGGCCGGTCGGCTCGTCGGCGTCTCGAAGGCGACCGTCAGCCGGTACGAAACGCAGGAAGGACCGGTGAAGTGGCCCATCGTGGACGCTCTGTGCCGCGAGTACGGAGCAAGTGAGGCGGAACGGAAAGCTGTTGTCGGCCTTGCCAAGGACGCCAAGCGCCAGGGGTGGTGGACCTCCTTCGCGGATTCTCTCCCGGAGAGCATGAACCTGCTGTTCACGCTGGAAGACGAAGCAGTCCGCGAGGATCACTTCGCCTGTCTGTATGTGCCGGGGCTTCTACAGACGCGCGACTACACGGAAGCGATGCAGCACGCGTCCGAGATGCGGTTGTCCGCGGAGGAGATCGAGCGCCTTGTCGACCTCCGCATGAAGCGGCAGGAGATTCTGAAACGGCCGAAGCCGCCCCATCTGTGGGCCATCCTCGACGAGTCGGTACTCCGGCGCGGGGTCGGCTCGCGTGAGGTGATGAGGGAGCAACTGGAGCACTTGCTGCGCGCCAACGAGTCGCCCGACATTACACTCCAGGTGCTGCCCTTCGCCAAGGGCGCTCACTCCGCCGCCATGGGCAGCTTCGTGATCCTGGGCGGTGCCGAACCCTCACTGGACGTCGTGTACGTCGACATCCATGTCGGCTCGCTCATCATGGAGAAGGACGAAGAACTGGAGCGCTACCGGCTCGCGTTCGACTACCTTCGCGCCCAGGCGCTGGACATGGCCACGTCCTCCGCCCTCATCGAACGCGTCCGTGAGGAGATCTGATGTGCGAGCCCTGGATACCCGAGAGAGACGGCGGCTGGTTCACGTCCTCATACAGCGGTCCCGGGAACACTGAATGCGTCGAGGTCACCTTTCGGACGGGCACGACCGCCGTGCGGGACTCGAAAGACCGAGGTGGGCCCGTGCTCGGGTTCTCGCTCCACGCCTGGGGGGCCTTCGTCGCGGCTGTGCGTCGGGATCAGCTGAGCTGAGCGGCCACCTGGCCCAACCCTGCCCCTTGGGCAGGGTCTGTTGAAGAGTGCCTCGTACATAGGGTCGGGGGCAGGGTTCTTCGAGTGGAGGTTGGAGATGGCTGGAGTTCCGGCGGGCGTGGTGGCCGCGGGTGGGTTGGTCGGTGGGTACGGGGTGGCCCGGTGGACCAAGAAGCGGCCACTGGGTGGGGTGGCGCTGGCGGCGGCTGGGGTGGTGGCCGCCCGGGGATGGCGGGAGAAGGCCGGGAACGGGACGGCGGCCGCGCTGAGCGGGATGTACGTCGCCGCCTTCGCCGGGTCGCACCCTCTTGCCAAGAAGGTCGGGGCCTGGCCGTCGGTGTTCGCCGTCGCGGGTGGGGTTGCCCTCGCGTCCTGGGCTCTGGCTGACCGGCGTTCGTAGGGGTCCCTGCGTTCGGTCGCGGCGGGCGGAGTCGGTTTCCGCCCGCCGCGTTCGCGGCTCAGGCCGAGGCGTTGGTCAGGAGGTCCAGCTCCGGCTGGGTCAGGTTGAGGTCCGCCGCTGCCAACAGGGGCGGGAGTTGGGCCAGGGTGCGGGCGCTGGCGATCGGGGCGGCGACCGTGGGCTGGGCGGCGAGCCAGGCGAGGGCGACCGTGGCGAGCTCGGCGCCGTGGTGCGCGGCGACCTCGTCGAGGGCGGCGAGGACCTTCCTCCCGCGCTCCGTCTCCAAGTGCTTGGCCGCGCCCGTGGAGCGCGAGCTGTCGACCGTGATGCCGGGGCGGTACTTGCCGGTGAGGAAACCGGTGGCCAGCGCGTAATAGGGGACGGTCGCCACACCGTGGCGGGTGACCACGTCGGCGAGCTCGCCTTCGAAGGTGTCGCGTGAGACCAGGTTGTAGTGGGGCTGGAGGGCGGCGTAACGGGCCAGGCCCTCCTGGGCGGAGAAGGTCAGGAAGGAGTCGAGCCGCTCGGCGCTGATATTGGAGGCCCCGATCTCGCGGACCTTGCCCTCCCGGACCAGTGCGTCCAGGGTGGTGGCGATCTCCTCCACCGACACCGACGGGTCGTCGTAGTGGGTGTAGTAGAGGTCGATGTAGTCGGTGCGCAGACGCCGGAGGGAGTCCTCGATACCGGACCTGATGGCGGCCGGGGACAGTCCGCGGGGCTTCGGGCGGCCGGCGCCGACCTTGGTGGCGAGGACGATGTCGGAGCGGTTGCCGCGGGAGGCGAACCAGTTGCCGAGGACGGTCTCCGACTCCCCGCCCTGATTGCCGGGCGCCCAGACCGAGTAGACATCGGCCGTGTCGATGAAGTTGCCGCCCGCCGCGGTGTAGGCGTCGAGCACCGTGAAGGACTCGGCCTCGTCCGCGGTCCAGCCGAAGACGTTCCCGCCGAGGGAGAGCGGGGAGACGGAAAGGTCACCGATCTTCTGCTTGTTGTCAGCCATGCGTTGCTTCAACGCCCTTGCGGGTGGCCTTGTTCCGGGGGCGGAGGTGCCGGGGGTTCCGGGCGCTCCCCGACGTTCCGCACACAAACCGGCGGCCCTGGCGTCAAGGGGGGAGAGAGCGCCAGGGCCGCCGGAGTATCGGGAGAGCGGGGGTATCAGGGGGTCAGGCCGTGGTCGCGCAGCCAGGGCATCGGGTCGATCGGGGAGCCGCCGCCGGGGCGCACCTCGAGGTGGAGGTGCGGACCGGTCACATTGCCGGTGGCGCCGACACGGCCGATCACATCACCGGTGCTCACCTTGCCCGAGGTGACCACCATGGACGACAGGTGGCAGTACCAGATCTCGGTGCCGTCATCGAGCTTGAGCACGATGCGGTAGCCGTACGAACCGGCCCAGCCCGCCTGGGTGATGGTGCCGCTGTGCACCGCCTTGGCGGGGGTGCCGGTCGGGGCGGCGAAGTCCTGGCCGGTGTGGTCGGCGGACCACATGTCGCCGGCCTGGCCGAAACCCGCGGTGAGGGTGTAGGAGGCGACGGGGAGGGTGTACGCGGCGGCCAGCTTGGCGCGGCGCTCGGCCTCGGCCTTGCGCTCGGCGGCCTCCCTGGCCTTGCGCTCCGCTTCCTTCTTCGCCGCGGCGGCCTTGGCCTTCTGCTCCGCCGCTTCCTTGGCGGCCTTGTCCGCGGCCTGCTGGGCGGCGGCCTTGGCCTTCGCGGCGGCGGCCTTCGCGGCCGCGGTCCGCTCGTCCTCGTCGGCGGCGGTCTGCTGGTTCTCGGCCTGCTGGAGGATGCGGGCGCGCAGCGCCTCACCGGCGTCGGTGGTGCCGCTCGCCTCGTCCTGGGTGGTCAGTCCGGCCTGGGAGAGGGGAGCCGCGCTGGTGGTCGCGGAATCGCCGTCGTCGGAGACCAGCGAACCGATGCCGGGAATGTCCTTGGCGTCCGGGAGCTTGTCCTCGACCGCGTTGGCGACATGGGCGAGGTCGGGCATGGATATGGGGGCCGCCGGGCGGTCCTTGGCGCTCGCCATCCCGCCCGCGCCGACCGCCGCGATGACACCGACGCCGAGGACGGCGCCGCTGCGCGCCATGGTCCCGCCCCGCTGCTTCACCACGCGGTGCCGGCCGCGCAGGGAGACGGACTCCTCGGTGGGGTTCCACTCCTCCCAGGTCTCGGCGTCGAAATCCGGACCCGCCGGGCCGTCGACGTCGTCCACCGCGTACTCCGCGCGGTCACCGTCGGCAGCGAAGTCCCCCTCGGTGGCGAATCCGCCACCGGGCCTCGTGCCTCCCCTGGCATCGAACCCGGGGCCATAGGCGGTGGCGGAGCCGGGACCGAAGCCCGGCGCACGGTATGGAGCCTCGTCCAGGACAGACCTGTTGGACGCCACGGGGGCGCACTCCTTTCCTTCCCTCTCGCCTACCGGGTTAGCTGACGGGTTCGGAGCAGGAAGGTCTCCTACGGGTCAGGTTCGACCCGATTCACCCCAAGGTGGTGGTTCCCCGGTTCCCTTGGTGCTTTTGTGGTGCAGTGGTGCTGCTACCGCTGTGCGTTACGGGATTCGGCGACGGCGCACGGTGCCGTCCTGGCGACGGTTGTGACGACCGCGCTGCGTTATCGAACGTTAATAGAGAGCGCTATGTGATTCCAAGCTGTTCTGAGGAATCGACGCAGCTTTGCCATGAACTTTGCGACCAAGCCTGGACAGATGGGGGCGAGTCAACCCTCCGGGGCGTGATCAGCAAAACCCTGGAAGCGCTGATCGTGCATCAATTGTTATGCGCAGCGGGCATGTACGGCTACGGAGCGTGGCCAGGGCCCTTCACGAGTCCCTCACCGTCGCCGTTGCCCTGGCCGTTACCGGTCCCCCGGCCCGGCCCCGTGGAGCGACGGCGGAGCGCGAGCAGCGCCATGTCGTCCGACGTCCCGCCGCCCGTGTGCCGCTCGACATCCGCCACCAGCGCGTCCAGCAGCTCCCCCGGGCCGCCGAAGCGCTGACCGCGCAGCCGGTCCTCCGGGTCGTAGAAGGCGCCCTCCCGGTCACGCGCCTCCGTCACCCCGTCCGTGAAGAGCAGCAGGGTCGCGCCCTCGGCGAAGCGCAGCTCCGTCACCCGGTCCGGCCAGCCGCCCAGCTCCCCCATCCCCAGCGGCAGCGCCGATGCCGCCGGGTCCACCCGGCGCACCGTGCAGCCGCCGCCTTGGCCGCTCCGACCGCTCTCGCCGCTCTGGCCCGGCCGACCGCGCCGGACGTCCTCGCCGTCCTCCCCGTCCTCCCCGTCCTCCAGGAGCAGCGGTGGCGGATGGCCACGGTTGATCACCCGGAGCGTCGAGTCACCGCGCGGGATCTCGGCCAGTACGGCCGTGGTGAACCCTTCGAACCCCTCGAGGTCGGCCCGCCGCGCACCCTCGCGCTGCAACGCCCGCTCCAGCCGCCCCGCCAGCCCCTCCAGCGTCGTCTCCTGCTCCGCCGCCTCCCGGAAGGAGCCGATGAGGATCGCGACCGACTCGACGGCCTGGAGCCCCTTGCCGCGTACGTCGCCGACGACCAGACGTACGCCGTGCGGGGTGTCCTGCACGGCGTACAGGTCACCGCCGATGGCGGCGTACTTCTCCGCGGCCACATAACGCGCCGCGACGTCCAGCCCTGCCAGCCGGGCGGGCGGTACGGGCAGGACGGCGCGCTGAGCCGCCTCCGCGATGCCGCGCGCCGAGGCCAGCCGCCGGTCGCTGCGGCGTACGAGGCGGTTGATGAGGATCGCGAGCAGGGTGACGGTCGCGACGGTGAGGATTTCGGCCAGGGCTTGCCTGGGGTCGTCCACACCGTGCAGCTCGGCCAGCGCGACCGCCGCGGCGAGGGCGAAGACCGCCGTGATGACGGTCGCCCGCAGCCGGAAGAGCGAAGCGGCGACGAGCGGGGCGGCGGCGAGGAAGGGGCCCGCCGTGTAGGTCGCCGGGGTACTGACGTCGAAGACGACCCCGACGACGAGCAGCAGTGCCGGGATCCAGCGCACCAGCCGCCGTCCTGACGTCCCCCTGGGCGACTCGTCGGCCAAACCGGTGCCCGCGGTGGCCCCGGCGGGTCCGTTCGCGGCGTGGGTGTCGACGAGCATATGGAGGCGGGTCTGGGGGCGCGTACGGGACCGGGCCAGGCGCGCCCAGGTCGCACCCCGCTCCGTACGGGCGCTCGTACGAGCCCCGTTCCCTCGCAGCCGCACCGTCTCTCCCGCTTTCCCTGGTCCGCAGCCGGAGCGCCCGGTCCTCACGGCCGCCGTCCGTCACTCCAGGCTTCCGGCTGACGGGCCGCCAGGCGAATCGGGTCGTCCATGTGGGTGGGCGGGGCATCGGGGGCGTACGACGGACGCCAGGCGGGTCCGTGCGGCTTCCCCGTGCGGTCCGGGCGGCTTCCCCACGCGGGTCCGAGCGAAGGCCGGGCGACGAACGGGGCCGGACCGGGTCTGCTAGTCAGGGGCGGACGTCCGGACCGGAGGGCAGGGGCGCGGAGCGGGGGTCAGAGATCGACGCCGAGCGCCCGGGCGTGACGGTCCGCCGCCAGCTCCGCAGACACCTCGTCGAGATACACCTCGCACACCAGCCGACCGTCGTGGGTCAGATTGTGCTCCAGCTCCCACAGCACGATCTCATCCCCTCCGGCCAGCAGGAAGGCGTGCTCGTAGAAGCGGCACCAGGTGGTGTCGGGGCCGCCGGAGCGACGGCGCGGCTTGGGGGCCAGGGCGATGTCGTGGGCGAACGCGGTCGCCAGCAGCCGCTCGGTCTCCTCGCCCGGCCGGTCGGGGTTCTCGGCGCGGCGCAGCACACGGCGGGCGTGGTCGGCCGAATTGTCGGCCACATAGGTGCGGGAGGATTCCAGGGGCTCGGCCGCCTGGTGCAGCAGCTGCTCCGGCAGCCAGAGGGGTAAACCGTCGAGCGCCTCCCAGCGGGCACCGCCGAGGCGCTCGTGCACACGGCGCTCGGCCAGCGCGAGGGCGTCCTCGTCGGCGTAGAGCTCGTGATGGGGGCCGTCGTCCGGGCCGGAGCTGTGCTCCAGCTCCCACAGCAGCAGACTGCTGCCGTCGGGGAGCAGGAAGACATGGCGGTACGTGCTGTAGCCCAGCGGACCGGAGGCGTCATTGCACTGACGGCAGGAACGCAGCTCGGACTGGTGCATCAGGGCGCTGCGCGCCTGGGCCGGCACCGCATCGTCGATCTCGAACCCGTTCTGCGCGCGGGCGAGCAGCCCGTCCATCAGCTCGGCGGGGGTCCCGCCCGCTCGTGAGTGCCCCATATCCCGTCCTCCCGCCTCCCGGCCTTGGATGCGCCGCGCCCCCGGGCGACTGCTTCGCACACTTAGCGTAGCGGCCCGAACACGGGCCGCGCTGCGGTTCGGCGAAGCCGTCGATGTGACTGTGCCTCACATACTCCTGCGTCCGCGGAGCCGGATGTATCACTCGTCCGTGCCGGGCGTCACACCGAACCGCGCCCGTGATCCTTCCGGCCCCGGACGCTGATCTGTCCGGCCCCGCTCCGAACTCCCCTCCTCCGGCCCCTCCGGCCGCCGCCTATCCCCATGAGGAGGCACAGGAGCTCCGCACTGCTCCAAATGCCACTTCTCCCGGTATCGATTGCGGGAATCACAGGGAACACGCGCCACAGAAGTCGCGCTATGCCGGACGGGTGAAGCTGAGTGATGGGCCGAAGCCTTAGCTGATGAGCTTCGTTGTGTCAGACGTCCGTGAATTCGCGGAGCAACCCCAGACGGAGGAATTAAGTGAACATCGGCAAGAAGGCAATTCTCCTGACCGCTGCTGCCGGCGCTCTGGTCATCGGCGGTGCGGGCGGTGCCATGGCCCACAACGGTGACGGTGTCACTCAGAGCAACAAGTGTGACACGAGCACCGGCGTCGACGCTGGGGGCAGTGTCTCCCTCGCTCCCTCGGGCGACGTCAACATCGGCTCTGACTGCATCAACTTCACCAACAGGGGCGCGGTTTCTCAGAGCAACGACTGCGACACGAGTACCTCCCTCGACCTCGGCGGCAACGCGGACCTGGCCCCTGAGGGTGACACCAACATCGGCAGCAAGTGCGCCAACATCGCCATCGACGAGCACTGACCTGCTGAGTCGTTGACTATCTCGCAGTGTTCCCGCGCCCGCGGGAACACTGCGGGGTACCCCGTTGGGATCTGCGGCCCTGGAAACTCCCCTTCCAGGGCCGCTGCCACGTAAATGGCTTTCAGCGACCACCGTCGTTTGTCAGATGTTCGCTGAGATCAGCCAAGAATCCACTCGGAGGCTCTTTATGCACATGCACAAGAGGACGGCACTTCTTGTAGCGGCCATGGGGGTGCTGCTCATCGGCGGCGCGGGGGGAGCCGATGCTGCCGACGACAGCGCCGCCCACCGAGCCGCCCCCAATGGCGGAGGCAGCCAGAAGAACCGCTGTGACACGAGTTCCGTCATCGGCGGGGTCACGCTGGCGACGTCGGACATCACGACCGAGACCAATTGTGTCAACTACAGCGAGTCCGGCGTCTCCGAGCAGAGCAATCGCTGCCGGACCCACTCCGTCATCGGCCCCGTTACGGTCAACCTGACCGGATCCGATGTCACACAGCGGACCAATTGCGTCAACATCAGCAAGTCGGGTGGCGTGACCAAGCAGTCCAACGACTGCAAGACGACCTCGGTCCTCGGCCCGATCACGATCGGAACCGGAGAGGTCACCCAGGAGACGAACTGCACCAACCTCGCCGGGTCCGACCCGGCGAACGGGAAGGCCAAGCACAAGACGAGCACCGCGAAGACCGCGGGCGGCGCACAGAGCCGTTGACATAGAAGCCCGCGGCCCTCTCCGGCCCTCGCTTCGTCGGATCTGTCTTTCTCGTCATGAACGCGACCTCCGGGATTACTTGTCCCGGGGGTCGCGTTCGCGCATTTCTGCGCAGAAACGGGAAATGTGAATTTCCATGGCCTCCATCGACTGAATATACCTTTACTGTGGCGCATGGGTGACGCTCCCATATACCCCGGATCCTATTGGGTGGAAACCTCGTTGATCAGGTGTCTGCGGATCATTCGCGGAAAACCTGATATGGAGGCACCAGCACAATGCAGATCAGCAAGAAGGTAGCTCTCATGGCCGCGGCGGCCGCGGGCACGATTGTCGTCGGTGGCGCAGGTAGCGCGAGTGCGTACGGTCCGTTCCCGCACCACGACGGGGTCACCCAGTCCAACAAGTGCGACACCAACATCGGCCCCGATGTCGATCTCTCCCTGCTCGAGAACGAGGGAGACTTCAACCCCAACGCGGACTGTGTCAACTTCACCAACGGCCACAACGTTTCGCAGAGCAACGACTGCGACTCCAACATCGGCCCCGATGTCGACCTCCCCGAACTCAGCCCGAGCGGCGACGTCGACCTCGGCCCCAACTGCGCCAACATCGCGGTCGAGCCCCCGGTGAAGCACAAGGACAAGAAGCACCACAAGGCGAAGAACGACCACAAGGTCAAGAAGGACCACAAGACCAAGAAGGACTGCAAGGCGAAGAAGCACGACAAGGCCAAGAAGCACGTCAAGGGCAAGATCACGGTCAAGACGAAGGCCAAGAACCACCAGGTCAAGCACTGACCTTCCGCTCCCCCCTCGAGCGCGGCGCGGCCCTGGAAGCATCGCTTCCAGGGCCGCCTGGGCTTTCGGGGGACACTTGCCTGTGGGTCAGGTCGTGGCCGTGGGTCAGGTCGTGCACGTACCGATGGCCGGCTGGCAGTTCGCGGGGTTGTTGCCGGTCACGGTGGTGGCACTGAGCGTCACCGTACCGCCGTCGACGAAGATGCCACCGCCGTTGTTACCCGGGCCGCCATTGGCCGTGTTCCCCGTGATGGAATCCCCGGTCAGCTGGGCGGAACCCGCGTGATTGAACAGCCCGCCGCCGTTCAGAGTGGCGGTGTTGTTGGACACCGTGGTGCCCAACACGTTCAGCGTGCTGCCGAGATTGGCGATTCCGCCGCCGAAGCTCCCGGCGGTGTTCTGCTGAATGGTGCTCCCGCTGATGGTGAGGGGACCGACAGACGTGGCGATTCCGCCGCCTTCGAAGTTGGTCGTGCGGTTCCTCTTCACAGCGACGCTGCTCATCAGCGTCTGGCCGTAGTTCGCGACACCGCCACCGGTGTTCACCGCGGTGTTGTCGGAAATGTTTCCGCTGGAGATCGTGGCGTTGGCCTGGGTATTGATGTGAATGCCGCCGCCGTCTCCTCCCGTATTGTTCGTCACATCCGTGGCCGAGAGTCTCGCGATGGCGCCCGAGGCGACCTCGATACCTCCGCCGAGACCGCTCGCGGTGCTACCGGTGACGGTCGCCCGGCTCATCGTCAGCCTGCCGAGGTCGAGGATGCCTCCGCCGTCCGCGGTGCCTCCCGCGGCGGCACGGCCGCCTGCCAGCGTGACGCCGCTGACGGTGAGGCTGCCCCCGGCGGCCACCTCGGCGATACGGAAGTCCGGAGCCGACGCGCTGCGCCGGATGGTCGCGCCGAGGCTGGTGATGGTCACGTCCCCGGTGATGATGGGCAGTCCGTCGGGGCCGTTGGCACCGGTCGTGGCCGCGGACGTCAGCGTGTACACGCACCCCGTGGCCAGGGCGACGGTGCCGCCCGACGGCTGGTTGTTGGCGGCGGTCACCGCGGCGACCAGCGCCGCCGCGTCCCCACAGGGGACGGCCTGACTCGATCCGTTGCCGCCTCCCCCTCCCCCACCCCGGTTCTCCTCGGCGGAGGCGGGGACGGAAAGCGCCCACGCCGATACCGCCAGTGCGATGACGGGGATGAAACCGCGGGTCGTTGTCACGAGTCGCACGAGGTGTCTCCTTAAGCGTTCCGAGCAAGCCGAGCAAGCCGAGATCAGCAGCATCAGACTGTGGCGAGGGACCGCGTTCGGCATCCGCGCGGACGCGGGACGAGCGATCACGACCTGCGGTGACGGCGGGCCCACGGGCCCGGAGCGGCCATCGGGAGCCTGCCGGCGTCTCCTGTGAAGTGCGACAAAACCGCAGGTCACTGACCAGAACTCAGGATTCTTCGAACGGATCGTCAGATGTCCGGAACGACCTTCGGAAATTCACACGTCCGCGATAGGCCGATCGTGGGTGCGTAAGGGAACGTTCCGTCAGTTCTGCACTCATAGCCGGGGAATGGTCGCGCGAGGAGGCCAAGGAGGCGTACTTGCGGGCCGTCTTCAGCGGGGCTGAGCGCCGTGGGTCTGCCCGTCGTGGGGCTGGCCGTCGCTCCGGGACGAGGCACGGGCCATGATCCGCTCCAGGGCCTCGTCGGCCGTCAGATCCGTCAGGCCCTCCGCGAGGGGCAGATGTGTGGGACAGAACCACTCGACGTTCTCCGGATGACCGGCCCAGTCGTCGGGGTACTCCATGGTCGGGCGGAAATGCACCACGTCGAATCCGCCCCGGCGGGCGCTGTCGCGCCCCGGCCACGACCGGCACACCGCGCAGATCGGTGGCATCACGGCTCGGCCCCCTGCTTCTGTCGTCCGCTCTCGGCACGGTTCCGCTCTTGGCACGGTGCCCCGGCGCGGCTGAGGCCCGCGCCGGAATCCTCCGGCACGGGCCTCATCGGTGGGTCATCAGGGGCTCGAACCCTGAACCAATGGATTAAAAGTCCACTGCTCTGCCAATTGAGCTAATGACCCGCACCCCCGCAGCATAGCTTGGCCGGGGGCCAAGACCCGAGCCAATACCTTCCAGGAGCGAAAGGCCATGCAACAACACGGTGTTGCATGGCCCTCATCCGCTCCGGGTGAGCGCCCGGGTCAGCCGTTCCGATCAGCCGTTGCGCTTCCAGCGCGGCTTGTCGGCGCGGCGGTCGAACGACCGGCTGCCGGTGCCGCCGCGGTGATCGTCACGGCGTGCCGGGCGCTCGTCACGGCGGTCCCGGTTGAACGGACGGTCCCCGCCGCGGTGGGCGTGGTCCCGGCGCTCGAAAGGACGGCCCGGACGGTCGTCACGGCGGTCGTCGCGCCGGTTGAAGCCACCCCGGTCGTCGCGCCGGTCACGGTTGAAGCCGCCGCGGTCGTCACGGCGCTCGAAGGAACGGCCACCACGGTCGTCACGGCGGTCCCGGTTGAACGGACGCTCGTCGCGCCGGTCACGGTTGAAGCCGCCGCGGTCGTCACGGCGCTCGAAGGAACGGCCACCACGGTCGTCCCGACGGTCCCGGTTGAACGGACGCTCGCCCCGGTCGTCACGGCGGTTGAAGCCACCACGGTCGTCACGCCGGTCACGGTTGAAGCCGCCACGGTCGTCACGGCGCTCGAAGGAACGGCCACCACGGTCGTCACGGCGGTCCCGGCGCTCGAAGTTGCCCCGGTCGTCACGGCGGTCGTACGAGGCGCGGCGCGGCGCGTCGTCCGCACCGGCGGCCTCGGTGGCCGGGACGGTCTCGGGCTCGGCCGTGCGCTGCGCCGGAACCGTCGCGGTGACCTCCGCGGCCTCGCCGGCCGACTGAGCTGTCTCAGCCGCCTCGGCCGTCTCGGCGCCGGTCGTGGCCGCGGGGGCAACGGTCTCACCGCGTTCGCGCGCCGCGCGCGCGGCCAGCCGGTCGGCGTCCTCGCGCAGCTCGGTCGCCCGCCGCTGCACCCGCTCCAGCTGCCGGGTGAGCTCCTGGACCTCGCGCTCGGCCTGCTTGGCGGAGTTCGCGGCCGCCTCGGCCTGCACCTCGGTGAGGGAGCGGGCGCCGGTGATCCGGGCCACGTCCTCGTCGAAGGCGCCCGCCCCGCCCACGATGTGGCGGGAGGCGTCCACGCCCGCGTCCTCCATCAGCCGGAAGATCTGGCGGCGCTGGTGCGGCAGGGCGAGCGACACGACGGTGCCGCTCTGGCCCGCGCGGGCCGTACGGCCGGAGCGGTGGAGATAGTCCTTGTGGTCACCGGCCGGGTCCACGTTCAGCACCAGGTCGATGCCGTCCACGTGGATGCCTCGCGCGGCCACGTCGGTCGCGACGAGGACGTTGACGTACCCGTCCTTGAAGTCGGCCAGGGTGCGGGTGCGGGCGCCCTGGGTCATACCGCCGTGCAGCGCGTCGGCCCGTACGCCCGCGTCGCACAGCTGCTCGGCGACGCGGTCGGCGCCGAGCTGGGTCCGGACGAAGATGATGGTGCGGCCCTTGCGCGCGGCGATGGCGGCGGTGACCGGGGCCTTGTCCTTCGGCTTCACCACCAGCACGTGGTGGGTCATGGTCGAGACGGCGCCCGCGGACGGGTCGACCTCGTGGGTGATCGGGTCGACCAGGTAGCGCTTGACCAGCGTGTCGATCTCGTTCTCGAGCGTCGCGGAGAACAGCAGCCGCTGGCCGCCCTGGGGCACCAGGTCGAGGATCTCGGTGACCTCGGGCAGGAAGCCCATGTCGGCCATCTGGTCGGCCTCGTCGAGAACCGCGACCTGGACCTTGTCGAGGGAGGCGGCGCCGCGGTCGATGATGTCGCGCAGTCGGCCCGGGGTGGCGACGAGGATGTCGACACCGCGCTCCAGCGCGGCGATCTGATTGCCCATCGAGGTGCCGCCGCAGACGACCTTGAACCGGAGACCGAGGACATCGCCGTACGGCTGGAGCGCGTCACTCACCTGCATCGCGAGCTCACGCGTGGGGGTGAGGATCAGACCGCGCGGGCGCTTCTTCTCGGTGTGGCCGCCGGCCAGCGTGGTCAGCAGCGGAAGCCCGAAGGAGAGGGTCTTGCCGGAGCCGGTACGGCCGCGGCCGAGGATGTCGCTTCCGGCCAGGGCGTCGGGGATGGTCGCGGCCTGGATCGGGAAGGGCGTGGTCACACCGTTCTGGGCCAGCTTGCGGACGATCGGCTCGGGGAGCCCGAGGTCGGCGAAGGTGGTGTCGGGGGTCTTCTGGTCCTGCGGCTGGTCCTGCCGGTCCTGCTCGGCCTGGACGGGCTGCTCGGGCTGCTCGTCGTGGGCAGGCATGACGGCGTGATCAGTGGAAACGGACATGCGAAATGCGAAACCTTCCGGAGTCTCGGCACGCGCCCAAACTCCGTGTGAGTCGCAAACAACCGCCTCTATGCGGTCAGCCACAGGATGGGAAGGAACGCGCCTCGCGGCGCACTTCAATGAGGCGCCGGGCAAATGGGATCAAACGATCTACCACCATACGCACTCCCCCCCCTCAAGAGCAAATTCGCTCCACCTGTGATCGATCTGCCCTCCACCGCCCGTCATGGGTGCTTGCTCCGGATCCCCAGGGCCGCTCCGGGTCTCCAGGGCCGCTCCGGTGCTCCAGGGCCGCTCCGGTGCTCCAGCGTCGCGGCCCCGGCCCGGGGCGCCGACCGGATCAGCTCGTGGGCTCGTCCGTGGAAGCGGGCGGGGACGTGGGCTCGGGCTGAGTGGGCTTGGGGTCCGAGGCGGTCGGCGGCGGCGTGGTGGGCTGGGGCTCCGGAGCGGGGTCGGAGGGGACATCACTGCCCGGCTGGGGCGGCGGGGACGGGTCCGGGCGGTCCTGGGACGAGCCGTGCTTCTTCCCGGCCGCCGGCGTGGCCGACTCCTCGGGGTCCGACGCGCCGGCCGACGGCGTCCCGCTCTCGTCGCCCTTCCGCTTCTCGCCCTTCTTCTTCCCCTTCCCGTCCCGCCCGGGGTCCGGGTACGGGTGGCCCTTGCCGTCCGAGCGCACCACCGAACCGCCGGACCCGTCCGTCCCGCCCTTCTCCTGGGAGCTGCGGTGCTTGTCCGGCCGCTCGGGGTCGTCCGAGATGCTCATGCAACCGCCCAGGGTCATCGCCGCCACGACAAGGCTCACGACCGCCGCGCAGCGCGCCGTCAGGCGCGGCGCACGCCCGGCACGGGACGCACCATGTCCGGCGCGCGCCGGACGGTCGGTCCGGGGGGACCGGGCGGACGGGTCGTCGGTGCGTGGAGCGGGGGATCCGGGCATACGCGGGACACCTCCAGGCCGCAGGGCTGTGACGCACTGCCCAACTGGCCCCGCCCCGCCCAGGACACGCGTCCGAGACGGCTGGTACGCGAGCGGCACGCGGTGCGCGCGGACCCGCGCCGACGGCCGGGCGACACCCGGGGGCGACGTCGGGGCGCCCGATGGCTCGCGGGCGATCACCCGTAGCCGAGCGCGTGCAGCCGTTCGTCGTCGATCCCGAAGTGGTGGGCGATCTCGTGGACGACGGTCACCTCCGTCTCCTGGACCACGTCCTCCCGTGTCTCGCTCATACGCAGCGTCGGCCCCCGGTAGACGGTGATCCGGTCGGGCAGTACGCCCGCGTACCACTCGCCCCGTTCCGTGAGCGGCGTCCCCTCGTACAACCCGAGCAGCTCGGGGTCGTCGGCCGGTGGCTCGTCCTCCACGAACACGGCGACGTTGTCCATCAGCCGCGTCAGCTCCGGCGGGATCCGGTCCAGCGCCTCGGCGACCAGTTCCTCGAACTCCTCGCGCGTCATCTCCAGCACGTGGCCATTGTCGGGCAGCCGGGCCCGGAAAGGCGCGGTGCGTGGCCCACTTCGTCGAACGGCGAACGTTTCCGGCTCCAGGAGCGGGCCCGGGAGCGACCCCGGGAGCCGGGCCCCGGGAACGGTCCGGGAACCGGCCGGGACCGTCCAGGAATGCGCCGCGGGGCGGCAGGGCATACGGGCCCAATGGCCCGCGAACCGCTCCGGCTGCTCCGTGCCACCGCTCAGCGTGCACGGGCTGCGGCCGCCTCCCCCTTCCGCCGCCACCGCGGCCGCCCGTCCCCGTCCTGTCGCTCCCCACGGCTGGAAGGCGGCGGCGCCGTGACCGCCGCCCTGGACCCCGCAGCGCGCCCTCGGCCGTTGGTCAGGGCGGTTGGACTGGCCGTCGTGACCGTCCTCGGGGCATGGATGGGGCTGCTCGTCGTCGGCAGCGTCCACATCTCCGTGGGCCCCATGGACACGCGTATGGCGCTGCGGCCGTCCCTCGTCGGCGGCACCAAGATCAATGTGCCCCCGCTCGGCGCCCTCGAGCTCGACAGCCATCAGGCCCCGGTCCGGCTGGACGTCGATGTGGACCGGCTCGATCCGATCCGTTCCGAGGCACTCGTCGACCACCCCGAACGGCTCTCCGGCCTCCAGGAGGAGGTGGCGAGCGATGTCACCCAGGGCACCCTGGACCTCGCGGTGCGCTCCTGCGTCGCCGTGGTCTTCGGCGCCACCGCGCTGGGCCTGGCCGTCTACCGCCGGCCACGCAGGGCGCTGGCCGCCGGGGGCCTCGCGCTCTCCCTGCTCGCCGCGTCGGGCGCCGCCGCGTACGCGACCTGGAACCCGAAGTCGGTGCTGGAACCGCGCTACTCCGGGCTGCTCTCCAGCGCACCGTCGGTGGTCGGCAACGCGCGCAGCATCGTCACGGAATTCGATGTCTACCAGCAGGAGTTGGCCAGGCTGGTGACCAATGTCACGCAGCTGTACGAGGCCACCTCGACCCTTCCCGCGTACCAGCCCGACCCGACGACCATGCGGGTGCTGCATATCTCGGACGTCCATCTGAACCCGGCCGCCTGGCACATCGTGGAGTCACTGGTCCGGCAGTACCGGATCAACGTGATCGTCGACACAGGCGACACGATGGATCACGGCACCGCCGCCGAGAACGGGTTCCTGGACCCGATCGCGACCCTCGGCGCGCCCTATGTGTGGGTGCGCGGCAACCACGACTCGGCGACGACCCAGCGCTACATCGCCAAGCGCAAGGGGGTCCATGCCGTCGACGACGGCAAGGTGGTCACCGTCGGCGGACTGCGGATCGCGGGTATCGGCGACCCCCAGTTCACCCCCGACCGCTCGGTCGTCGCCTCCGGCGACCCGGCCGAGCACCGCGCGGGCCGGCGGCTAGCCGACACGATCCGGGCCCGGAAGGCCGCGGGCGAGCCGCCCGTGGACATCGCCCTCGCCCACAACCCGGTCGCGGCCCGGGAGACCGACGGCACCGTCCCGCTCGCCCTCGCCGGCCATCTCCACCACCGCGGTACGGAGGTCCTCCCGGGCGGCACCCGGCTGATGACGGAGGGCTCCACGGGCGGCAGCGGGCTGCGCGCGGTGGACGACGGCGACCCCGACAAGGTCCAGGCGTCGGTCCTCTACCTGGACCGGGACACCCATCGGCTCCAGGCATGGGACGAGATCGACCTCGGCGGTCTCGGCCTGTCGAAGGCTGAGGTCAGCCGCCATCTCCCGGCCGAGAACGCACCGGGCGCGAGGTCGGCACCCGCCACCGGGTAAACCGTTTTGGCGAACTTCCCCGGCATCCCATATGCTTCTCGCGTCCCCGAAAGCGCCACCAGGCGCCCAGGTGAGCCATCGGCCCTCATCGTCTAGTGGCCCAGGACGCCGCCCTTTCAAGGCGGTAGCACGGGTTCGAATCCCGTTGGGGGCACAGATTCTCTATATCGCCGCAGGTCAGACCCCTTAGCGGGGCGGCCTGCGGCTTTTGTGTTTCCCACCCTGGCCTTTCCCTGGGTTTCCCTGCGTTTCCCCCTTGATCGACCCTGATCCGCCCTGATGATCCGCCCCTCTTCGCCTTGATCCACGCTTCGGCGCGCCCTCTCCGGCCCCTCCCCCGCCCAGCGCTGTGAGCGGTCAGAACACCTCCCGAGGTCTGATACGCTGATCCAGCGACATCGACGCGGCGGAGCCCGAAAAGAGCCCCTCATGCGAAGGTCGCGGGGAATGTGAATCCACCGAGAGAAATCCCGTTGGGAACGCATGCCATCCTGTGCGAGACTCGTGCTCGTACACGCAAGGTCCTGTGGAGCAGTTTGGAGTGCTCGCCACCCTGTCAAGGTGGAGGCCGCGGGTTCAAATCCCGTCAGGACCGCTGCGGCTGGGTAGCTCAGTTGGTACGAGCGTCCGCCTGAAAAGCGGAAGGTCGCCGGTTCGACCCCGGCCCCAGCCACTGCCGCAGAACAGCGAGAAGACCCCGACAGGATCATCTGTCGGGGTCTTCTCGCTGTCTCGCTCATGACCCTGGGACGGTGCGCCGCGCCCGTTACGCCGCGTCGATCAGACGTTGGCGCAGATGACAAAAACGCTGATGCCCACGTTGTCGGTGGCGGTCTGCCGCCCCAGTCCGATCCAGCCGGTTCCGTCATCGGTGGGGAAGCTGCCGACGAGGATGGCGGTGTCGCCCCGCGCCTCGGCGCCGCCGCCGAGAACCTTCTTCCCCGGCGGGCAGTGCACCGTGCGCCGCTGGAAGTTCGGGACATTGGCATTGGTCAGCGTGACCCGCTGGTATCCGGGCACTCCCTCGTGGGCGCGGGGGTGATGATGGGAAACGGGCGGCTTGCTGCGGTGGGAACCGGCCGCCTTGCCGCCGTCGTCCTGTGCTCCCCACGCGACGCCCGGCGTCAGAGCCATTAATGCGCCGACAGCGATGACGAGCCTTCCACGCATGTGTGTCTTCCTTTCGTCACGGGCCCCCAGACGGGACCGATACCGTGACAAGCGTGACCAGACACAACGGAAAATAGGCATAAAAGTATGCGTATCCTACGCGCGAGGGAAGCGTGCGGAGCGTACGGGTGCAACGCGGAACCGGAGCCGCGTACTGAGCCCCCATCAGACCTTGCCTCCCCCGGAGTCGGGCCCGCGGCTACGACCGTGACATGGCGTCAGACATACGGGCCGGCTCCAGCTAGCCGGTCGCCGTATGGCCCAGGCACAGGATCAGGGCCGTGATCACCGTTCCCGTGCGGCGGGGGCGCTGGTGCGGGCGGGTGGCGGGCGGGGAGGCGGCGGTCATGGGGGACGACGCCATCGGGCACCGCGCCGTACGCTGGCCGCGTGACGCGGCTGATCGTGGCAGGCGGAGGTGGCGGGGACGCGGTCGCCGCTGCCGTGATCGACAGCGTGCTGTACGGGGCGGACGGGACGGAACGGCCGGACCGCACCGGCGGCGAACCGGCCGTGATCCTCACCTACTCCTGGGACCGGCTGATCGTCGACCCCTTCCCCGGGCCGCGCGGCGCCGCCGACTTCACCGGGCTGCGGCGCCTGACGCCGGGCGTGTACGCCGTACCCGCCGAGGCGGTGCCCGCGCCGCCGGGCGGTTCCACGCTGCCGCGGCTCGCCCGGGAGCTTCCGTACACCTTCGCCCTCATCGATCCGCACCACGGGGTCGAGGGCATGATCCGGCAGCTCGAAGAGTTGGTGGAGCGACTGGCCCCGGACTCCATCGACCTGCTGGACGTGGGCGGCGACATCCTGGCGCGGGGTGACGAGCCGACATTGCAGAGTCCGCTCGGCGATGCGCTCTCGCTCGCCGCCTGTGCCCAGGTCAACGCCGGGATCCGGCTGCTGGTCGCCGGGCCGGGGCTGGACGGGGAGATTCCGCCGGCCATGCTGCGGGAGCGGCTGGGGCCGGTGGTCCACACCCTGGGGGCCGAGGAGGTCTCCCCCGTCCGCGCGGTCATGGAGTGGCATCCGTCGGAGGCCACCGCCATGCTCGTGGCCGCCGCCCGGGGCGAACGGGGGCTCTGCGAGATCCGGGACGCCGGTCTCGCGGTGCCGCTCACCGACGCGTCCCCGGCCGTCCACGAGGCCGAGCTCGACGCCGCCTTCGACCGCAACCGGCTCGCCCAGGCCATCGTGACCACCACCAGCCTCGACGAGGCCGAGCGGTACAGCCGGGAGCTCTTCGGCTATTCCGAGATCGACTACGAGCGTGACAAGTCCGCCCGGCTGGGCCGGGAAGGCGGCGCCGCGCCGCTCGACCGCGACGAGGTGCTGCGGCGGCTGGCACCCTTCGAGGACGAGGCCCGTGCCCGCGGGGTCACCCACACCACCTTCCGTCGGCTCACCGAGGCCCTCGGCGTCCCCGGTGAGCACCGCACCGCCCTGCGCTCCCTGCTGATCGGCGCCCATCCCGAGCGGTACGCCGCGCCCCTGTGGCATCTGTGACCGCCCGCACCGGTTCTCCTCACGGTTTTCTCCGATGATCAGGATGGGGTACAGTTGATCTCGCAACGCCGCCCCAGCAGGCGGGGGTTGATGCGTCGGTCGTCTAAGGAAAGATGCTCGTCTCCAAACGAGAGATGTAGGTGCAAGGCCTGCTCGGCGCTCCAGTGAAGATCCCCCTCTGACAGCAGAGGGGGATCTTTTTGTCATGCCGTCCGCCGGTCATGCCGTTCGCTGACCACCCCGTCCGCGGGTCACCCCGTCCGCGTCGGATGCTCCGGTGTCGCCCTCGGCGGCCGACTGCCCGGGTGCCCATGGCGCCAGACCCAGAAGACCGCCGCGGAGAGCACACACCACCCCGCCAGCACCAGGAACGGAAACGCGTGCTGGTGGTCGCCGAAGTAGATCGCCGTGTGCTGGGCGTTCACCGAGGCGCCCGGCGGGAGCCAGCGGCCGATGCGGCCCAGGAGGGACGGGAGCAGGGGCCAGGAGACCGCGCCGCCCGAGGAGGGGTTGCCCAGCAGCACCATCAGGCCCCAGGTCGGGATGAGCGCCCAGCGTCCGAAGAGGACGTTGAACATCGAGAAGACCAGGCCCGAGGTGAACATCGTCAGGGCCAGGATCGCCCAGGACTCCACGAACGGGAGGTCCAGCGTGCCCAGCCCCCAGTCCACGATCGCCGCGATGGTGAAGCCGCCGAGCACGGCGTACGCGATCATGAAGCCGATCCGGGCCACCGGTTCGAGCGCCGCGGCGTTCACACTCAGCTGGATCGCGCCCAGGAAGCCGATGATCACGGCGGCGAGCGTGATGTAGAAGACGGCGAGACCGCGCGGGTCGCCGGCCTGGAGCGGCTTGAGGTCCCTGACCCGGACCGGCACGCCGACCTCCCGGCCCACCTTCCCGGCGGCCGAGGCGAGCACCTGGGCGACGGACGCGCCCGCCGCGGCGGAGAGGTCCAGTTCGACGCCGCGGCCGCGCATCCGCAGCACCGCGAAGACCTTCTGCTCCTCGACGGCCCAGCGGGCCGCGCCGAATGTGGGGTACGCACGCAGCCGGAGCGAGGCGTCCAGGGCCTGCTCCATACCGTTGATGAACTCCGTCCGCGGGGCGGTGCCCCGGTCGCCGAGGATCACCGCGGTGGGGATCTGGCGCGGGGTGGGGTTGGCGAACGCGTAGGTGTACGAGCCCGCGAAGAGACCGGCACCGGCCGAGATGATCAGCACGATGACGGTGGCCGGGAGGTACGCCGAGTGCTTGAAGCGCACCCGGACCGATGGCACGGATCCGGGGCTGTCCGCCTTGTCATCCGCCATGCGCTCACGCTAAAGCGTGCATCACGGACATAAGGCGCAACACGGCCCGATGGGAAATGGTTCGCCAGCCGTTTTCCCGAGGTGAGATCCTGGGGTCCGTATGTCCACCACCCCTGCCCCCGCCCTGTCCGCCCTGCTGGAGCGGCTGCCCGAGCTCATGCTGCGTGACCAGCAGCGGCTGGGTCGCCGGCTCGACGGCGCGCGCCGGATCCGTAAGCCCGAGGCCCGTGCCGCCGTCCTCGGCGAAATCGTCCACGAGGTCGAGCGCGCCGAGCTGCGCGTGGCGAACCGCCGGGCCGCTGTGCCGGACGTCACCTATCCGGAAGAGCTGCCGGTCAGCCAGAAGAAGGACGACATCCTGGCGGCCGTGCGCGATCACCAGGTGGTGATCGTCGCGGGTGAGACCGGCTCCGGCAAGACCACCCAGATCCCCAAGATCTGTCTGGAGCTCGGGCGGGGGGTGAAGGGGCTGATCGGCCATACCCAGCCGCGTCGTATCGCCGCCCGTACCGTCGCCGAGCGCATCGCCGAGGAGATCGGGTCACCGCTGGGCGAGTCGGTCGGCTGGAAGGTCCGGTTCACCGATCAGGTGAGCCCGGACACCCACGTCAAGCTGATGACCGACGGCATTCTGCTCGCCGAGATCCAGACCGACCGCGAGCTGCGCCAGTACGACACGATCATCATCGACGAGGCCCATGAGCGCAGCCTCAACATCGACTTCCTGCTCGGCTATCTCGCCCAGCTGCTCCCCCGCCGCCCCGATCTCAAGATCGTGATCACCTCCGCGACCATCGACCCCGAGCGCTTCTCCCGCCACTTCGGCGACGCGCCGATCGTCGAGGTCAGCGGGCGTACGTATCCGGTCGAGGTGCGGTACCGGCCGCTGCTGGAGGAGGGCGGCGAGGACAGCGACCGCGACCAGATCACCGCGATCTGCGACGCGGTCGACGAGCTCCAGGCCGAGGGGCCGGGCGATGTCCTGGTCTTCCTCTCCGGGGAGCGGGAGATCCGGGACACGGCCGACGCGCTGAACAAGAAGCAGCTCCGGGCGACCGAGGTGCTGCCGTTGTACGCCCGGCTGTCCCACGCCGAGCAGCACCGGGTCTTCCAGCGGCACACCGGCAGACGGATCGTGCTGGCGACGAATGTCGCCGAGACCTCGCTGACCGTCCCCGGTATCCGCTATGTGATCGACCCGGGCACCGCCCGGATCTCCCGCTACAGCCATCGCACCAAGGTCCAGCGGCTGCCGATCGAGCCGGTCTCGCAGGCCAGCGCCAATCAGCGCAAGGGCCGCTGCGGCCGTACCAGCGACGGCATCTGCATCCGGCTGTACTCCGAGGACGACTTCCTCACCCGCCCGGAGTTCACCGACGCCGAGATCCTGCGGACCAACCTCGCCTCCGTCATCCTCCAGATGGCCGCCGCCGGACTCGGCGACATCGAGAAGTTCCCGTTCATCGACCCGCCGGACCGGCGCAACATCAAGGACGGCGTCCAGCTCCTGGAGGAGCTGCACGCGCTGGACGGCGCGCAGAAGGATCCGCGCAAGCGGCTGACGAAGGTCGGCCGCAAGCTGGCCCAACTGCCCGTGGACCCGCGGCTGGCCCGGATGGTGCTGGAGGCGGACCGCAACGGCTGTGTGCGCGAGGTCATGGTGATCGCGGCCGCGCTGTCCATCCAGGACCCGCGCGAACGCCCCTCGGACAAACAGCAGCAGGCCGATCAGCAGCACGCACGCTTCAAGGACGAGTCGAGCGACTTCCTGGCCTTCCTCCATCTGTGGAAGTACATCAGGGAGCGGCAGCGGGAGCTGTCCTCGTCCGCGTTCCGCCGGATGTGCCGCCAGGAGTTCCTCAACTACCTGCGGATACGTGAATGGCAGGACATCTACAGCCAGTTGCGCACCGTGGCCAAAACCATGGACATCCAGCTGTCCGAGGACGACGCGGCGCCGGACCGGGTGCACACCTCGTTGCTGTCCGGGCTGCTGTCGCACATCGGGCTCAAGGACGCCGAGAAGAACGAGTATGTGGGCGCGCGCAGCGCCAAGTTCGCGGTCTTCCCCGGCTCCGCGCTGTTCAAGAAGCCACCGCGCTGGGTGATGTCGGCCGAGCTGGTGGAGACCTCCCGGCTGTGGGCGCGGGTCAACGCGAAGATCGAGCCGGAGTGGATCGAACCGCTCGCCGAGCACCTGGTCAAGCGCACCTACAGCGAGCCGCACTGGGAGCAGAAGCAGGCGGCGGTGATGGCGTACGAGCGGGTCACGCTCTACGGGGTGCCGATCGTCGCCCAGCGGAAGGTCAACTACGGCCGGATCGACCCGGAGACCTGTCGCGATCTGTTCATCCGCAACGCCCTGGTCGAGGGCGACTGGCGCACCCACCACCAGTTCTTCCACGACAACCGGAAGCTGCTGGGCGAGGTGGAGGAGCTGGAGCACCGGGCCCGGCGCCGCGACATCCTGGTGGACGACGAGACCCTCTTCGACTTCTACGAGCAGCGGATCCCCGAGCATGTGGTGTCGGGCGCGCACTTCGACTCGTGGTGGAAGCACAAGCGGCGTGAGGAGCCGGAGCTTCTCAACTTCGAGAAGTCGATGCTCATCAACGAGCGGGCGCAGGACGTCACCAAGGACGCCTATCCCGACTCCTGGCGGCAGGGCAAGCTCAAGTTCCGGGTGACCTACCAGTTCGAGCCGGGCGCGGACGCGGACGGCGTGACCGTTCACATTCCGCTCCAGGTGCTCAACCAGGTCACCGCGGAGGGTTTCGACTGGCAGATCCCGGGGCTGCGCGAGGACCTCACCACCGAGCTGATCCGTTCGCTGCCCAAGGCGGTGCGGCGCAACTACGTACCGGCGCCGAACTACGCGAAGCGCTTCCTGGAAAGCGCTGTCCCCGTCCAGGAACCGCTGACCGTGACCCTCGGCCGGGAGCTCCAGCGGATGGTGGGCGTACGGATCGAGCCGGAGGACTGGGACTGGTCGAAGGTCCCCGACCATCTCAAGATCACCTTCCGGGTGGTCGACGAGCGGCGCCGCAAGCTGGCCGAGGACAAGGACCTGGAGGCGCTGAAGCAGCGGCTGAAGCCCAGGACCCGGGCCGCGATCTCCAAGGCGTTCGAGACCTCGAAGCAGACGGTGGGCACGGAACAGCGCAGCGGACTGACCCAGTGGACGATCGGGGCCCTGCCGCGTACCTTCGAGACCCGCCGCGGCGGCCAGCCGGTCAAGGCGTATCCGGCACTGGTGGACGAGGGCGCGTCGGTGGCGGTGCGGCTGTTCGACACCGAGGCCGAGCAGCGGGAGGCGATGTGGCGCGGCACGCGCCGGCTGATCCTGCTCCAGCTGCCGTCCAGCCCGACCAAGTTCGTCCAGGGCAAGCTGTCCAACCAGGCCAAGCTGGCGCTCTCGGCGAGCCCGCACGGCAGTGTGCAAGCGCTCTTCGAGGACTGTGTGGCCGCGGCGGCCGACCGGCTGATCGCCGCGCGGGGCGGCCCCGCGTGGGACGAGGAGTCCTTCCGCAAGCTTTTCGACGCGGTGCGCGCCGACCTGGTGGACGCCACGCTGGACACCGTCCGCAAGGTCCAGGAGGTGCTGGCGGCCTGGCAGTCGTGCGAACGGCGGCTGAAGGCCACCACGAGCCCCGTGCTGCTGCCGTCCCTCCAGGACATCCGTGAGCAGCTCGCACAGCTGATCACGCCGGGCTTCGTGACCGCCCACGGGGTACGCCGTCTCCCGGACCTCATGCGCTATCTGGTGGCCGTGGACCGGCGCCTCCAGCAGCTCGCGGGCAACGCCGAGCGGGACCGCACCCGGATGGCGAAGGTCCGCGAGATGCAGGACGAGTACGCCTGGCTGCTGGAGCAGTTCCCGGCCGGGCGTCCGGTGCCCCAGGAGGCGCTGGAGATCCGCTGGATGATCGAGGAGCTGCGGGTGAGCTACTTCGCGCATGCGCTCGGCACCGCCTATCCGGTCTCCGACAAGCGGATCGTGAAGGCGATCGACGCGGCGGCCCCGTAGCCGGCAGGGGTTTCCCGGAGGGCTTCCCAGAGCTCTTCGGGGGCCGCCGGGCGCGAGTTCGACCGCACCCCCTGACCTGCTGTAGAGTCTGGGACGCAAGCGCACAACAGCGCGACGCAGACGGCTCGTCCGTAAGCGTCACTGTTGGTCCTGTGGAGCAGTTTGGAGTGCTCGCCACCCTGTCAAGGTGGAGGCCGCGGGTTCAAATCCCGTCAGGACCGCATCGCAGAAGGCCCGGATTCCCAGTGGATCCGGGCCTTTTGGCATCTTGACGGCCAACCGCGGGCGGCGGTACCCAGACAAGAAGGTGTGGTGGGGGTGCGCGGGAGGTGCGGCGCATGGGGACGTCCGCGAAACATGAGACCAGGGCGCTGCTGCGCGCCCATCTGGCGGCCGCCACGGGCTATCGCCATCTGACCCGGCACTGTCCGATCTGCCATCGGCTGCTGCGGCTGGCGATGGAGCCGACGGCGGCCGGTGAGCGAGGGGATACGGTCCGGGAGGAGCCGTCGGCGTCGGCGGAGCCGGCGGCGGGGGAATCCGGCTGGGAGCCAAGGCCCTCTGCTCCGCCCTCAACTCGGTAAGCCCTTACCACAGTTGCGCCCTACCGCAGCCGTTGGGGCGGAAACAAGTACCCAATAGTGTGACGGGAGTCACCGAATGGGTTTCCCGAGCCAAGGAACTTATACCCGGCCCACAATGGGTCAATTTAATATGTGCAATTGCACCCTTGGTCCGGGCCACCGCCGAAGCCCCTCCGAGACCGCCATGACCGGCCCGGATCACGACCCTTCGGGGCCGTGCGGCGACGGTCGGCGACCCTCCGCGGGAGGCCATCATCCCCCCGTCCGCAACCACGCCCTGAGGGCGGAAGCGGGCACAAAAAAGATCGCGCTGGACCCGGCGGAGTCCAGCGCGATCGACGACGCACCCATGTCGAGCGGTGATTGGCCTGTTGGGGCAGGCACCCGTCGTGTGGAGCCTTACAGGCAAAAGCCGGGCTGGGGGGCCCGGAAATGCCCGGTTATGCGGTTGTTCAGGCCTCGCTGCGCTGCTGCGGGATGCCCGCCAGAAGTGCACGGACCTCCGCTTCGCGGTAGCGCCGATGCCCTCCAAGCGTGCGGATGGACGTGAGCTTGCCTGCCTTCGCCCAGCGCGTGACCGTCTTCGGGTCCACGCGGAACATCGTGGCAACCTCAGCCGGGGTCAGCAGCGGCTCGGCATCAGGGGTGCGAGCGGTCATGAGCGGCCTCCTCGGGAGAACCGAACCATCACGGTTCTTTCCTCTAAATTCTGCACCTTGACCCACGTTGCCCGAAATGGCAGACGCGGGCCGAGTCGGTTATAGGACGAACGGCTTGTCCTCGGCACTACAACTACACCATCTGTCCAGCCCCGTCGGCCAAACCGATGGAATTGCCCTCTCAGGTGTTCAACCTCGACGGAACCCGATGGACCATGCCATAGCGGACAGTCACGCGTCCGTGACGATCAGTCACAACAGGATCAGGGGGCATCAGACCCATCAAGGAGTGCAATACCGATGAATCCGCCCTTACTTGGGCGGAAGGAGCCCTTCCCGGACTCCTTGTCCTATTTTGACACGAGGGAGGGGGATTGCCGCAAGGCCCGAAGTCAGTGCTTTAGGTCACGATTGAGGCAATGGCCCGGATCGGGACCTACGTCCCTTGTACGCTCCGGATCAGCTCGCGTGCTGCCGACCGCGTACCTCGCTCCACCGGTCGGTCAGCCGCTCGTAGACGCTTCCCGCCCGCTCTCCGTCCCCGTCGCGCAGCGCGGCGAGCCCCTCGGCCACATCGGCGGCCGAGCGGTCGCCCTCCAGCTGACCGGCGGGTACCGCGTGCACCAGACCGCCGTAGTCCAGCTCGACCAGTGATCGCGGATGGAATTCCTCGAGCCACCGGCCGACGTCCACCAGGCCGTCGATCAGCGGTCCCTCGCCGAGGGATTCCTTCAGTACTTTAAGGCCACGCGCCACCCTCCGCCTGGCCTGGACCATTGGAGCGCGGTACCGCAGGCACGGTCCGTCGTCACCCTTGGTGTACTCCCGCTCCTCGTCCGCGAACAGCACGAACCAGCGCACCGGGACATGCCAGGTCGCGGAGCGGATCCACGGCCGGGCGTCCGGGTTGCGCTCCAGCCACTGCTCGTAGTCGGAGGCCGCCTGGCGGCGCACCACCGGGGGCAGCACCGCGTCCAGCAGCGGCCCGGGAAGCCGCTCGGACAGCTCCTCCAGCGCCAGCCAGCCCCGCAGTCGCGTCCGCCAGGGGCAGACGCAGGTGACCCCGTCCACGACCGCCACGAAGGCGTCCGCGCTCTCGTGCACGGGTACCGGCACCGGAGGCACCGGCAGCAGATCGGCCAGCGAGCGGCGCAGCTCGTCCTGTGCGCCGGGGAGGTCGTCCCGCTTGGCATAACGTGCCCAGTGCGACCGCTCCGGCTCGGGAAAAGCGGCCAGTGGTTCATAGACCCGCAGATACGCCGCGTACGGGACAATCACCGAAGACGCCAAGGTCACTCGCGCTCCCTCAAGGCTGAGGCCACCACCAGGAGTTGTCTGCACCCGGCTGACCGCATCGTCCCACGCCCACCATGCGGACTCATCGGGGACTTGAGCGAACCGTCGGGTGCCCAGGGCTTACCCTCTTGCCCATCGGCCCTCCCCACCAGCAAGGAGGGCGCCTACTCCGACCTATGGGAGTCACCACCGTGACCGACGTACGTCACACCGTCAGCGCCGACGGTCCGACGGTAAGTCGCGTGCCGAACCCTCTGTCCCCCCTCTCGATACTGTTCCGGTCCGACCTGGGCGGACATGAGCAGGTCCTGCTGTGCCAGGACCGGGAGAGCGGTCTGAAGGCCGTCATCGCCATCCACTCGACCGCCCTGGGCCCGGCCCTCGGCGGCACCCGTTTCCATGCCTACAGCTCCGAGGAGCACCCCGAGGAGGCGGCGGTCCTCGACGCGCTCAACCTCTCGCGCGGCATGTCCTACAAGAACGCGCTGGCCGGTCTCGACCACGGCGGCGGCAAGGCCGTGATCCTCGGCGATCCCGACGAGGCCAAGAGCGAGGCCCTGCTGCTGGCCTACGGCCGTTTCGTGGCGTCCCTCGGTGGCCGGTACGTGACCGCCTGCGATGTCGGCACCTATGTCGCCGACATGGACGTGGTGGCCCGTGAGTGCCCCTGGACCACCGGCCGCTCCCCGGAGAACGGCGGCGCCGGCGACTCCTCCGTGCTCACCGCCTTCGGCGTCTTCCAGGGCATGCGGGCCAGCGCCCAGGCGTCCTGGGGCGCACCCACGCTGCGCGGCCGCCGGGTCGGCATCGCGGGCGTCGGCAAGGTCGGCCACCACCTGGTGGAGCACCTCCTCGAGGACGGTGCCGAGGTCGTGGTGACCGATGTGCGCGGCGAGTCGGTCGACCGGGTGCTGGCCCGCCACCCCCGGGTCCAGGCCGTCCCGGACACCGACGCGCTGATCCGCGCGGACCTCGATGTGTACGCCCCGTGCGCGCTCGGCGGCGCGCTCGACGACGACACGGTGCCCGCCCTGACCGCGAAGGTGGTGTGCGGCGCGGCCAACAACCAGCTCGCCCACCCGGGTGTGGAGAAGGACCTCGCCGACCGCGGGATCCTCTACGCGCCGGACTACGTGGTGAACGCGGGTGGCGTGATCCAGGTCGCGGACGAACTGCACGGTTTCGACTTCGACCGGGCGAAGGCCAAGGCGGCCAAGATCTTCGATACGACTTTGGCCATATTCGATCGTGCCAAGACCGACGGCATTCCGCCCGCCGCGGCCGCCGACCGTCTGGCGGAACACCGGATGGCGGAAGGCCGGACGAACGGCTGACGAACGGCTGACGGGTCCGGGAAGCCGCTGAGAAGCCGCTGAGAACCGCCCCGGCAGGCTGTGCGGGTCCCCTGCGGGCGGCTTCGCGCGGGGCCGCGAGAGCCCCGGCGGAGCCGTCGAGGAGAGATCCCTCACGGCCTGTCGGCGGGTCGGCGCACAGGACACGCTAAAATCGCAGCTGACCAGCGGGGAAGGGGCTCCCCGTCGGTCCTGCCGCGTGGCACCTCGTGCGGGCGACGTACCGTATGGCCACAGAAGCAGGTACCGTTGAAGCCCTACGGACCGGTCTCTCTCAGGAGAGTCCGCTCTAAGTGATGAACGTGAACGCGTGTCAAGACTCTGGGGCCGTCGAGCCCCGTCGTTGAGGGGGTCGAGCCATGGGGCGCGGCCGGGCCAAGGCCAAGCAGACGAAGGTCGCCCGCCAGCTGAAGTACAACAGCGGTGGGACGGACCTCTCACGCCTGGCCGAGGAGCTGGGCGCATCGACATCGAGCCAGCCGCCGAATGGCGAGCCGTTCGAGGACGATGAGCTGGACGACGACCCGTACGCACAGTACGCGGATCTGTACAACGACGATGAGGACGAGGACGACGAACAGTCGGATCCGTCCCCGCAGCGTCGCCGCGCCTGAACCACTCGTTCCAGGCGTTCGGCTTTTCGCCGCACCTCCGCCGGTCCGGGGCCCTCGCCTCGGACCGGCTTCTGTGCTGCCCGCGCAACCGCCGGGGCCGACTCAGCTCGCGTAGTCACCGGTCAGCGTCACCGCTTCCGTGTCCTCGGCCGCGCGGTCGACGATCTCGCCGCTGACCCAGGCGTCCACCCCGCGGTCCGCGAGTGTGGCCAGTGCCACATCCACCGACTCGGCGGGGACCACGGCCATCATGCCGACGCCCATGTTGAGGGTCTTCTCCAGCTCCCGCCGCTCCACCGATCCGGCCTCTCCGACCAGCCGGAACACCGGGCCGGGGGTCCAGGTCGAACGGTCGACCACCGCACGCAGCCCGTCCGGGATCACCCGGGCCAGGTTGCTGGCGAGCCCGCCGCCGGTGATGTGCGAGAAGGCGTGCACCTCGGTGGTACGGGTCAGGGCCAGGCAGTCCAGGGCGTAGATCCGGGTGGGCTCCAGCAGCTCCGCGCCCAGGGTCCGGCCGAGCTCGGGCACCTCGCGGTCCAGCGCCCAGCCGGCCTTGTCGAAGAGCACATGACGGACGAGTGAGTACCCGTTCGAGTGAAGTCCGGAGGACGTCATGGCGATGACCACATCGCCCGTTCGGATGCGATCCGCGCCCAGCACCCGGTCTGCCTCGACCACGCCCGTACCGGCGCCGGCGACATCGAAGTCATCGGCGGCCAGCAGCCCCGGGTGCTCGGCGGTCTCGCCGCCCACCAGGGCGCAGCCGGCCAGCGCACAGCCCTCGGCGATGCCCTTGACGATGGCCGCGACCCGCTCGGGGTAGACCTTGCCGACGCAGATGTAGTCGGTCATGAACAGCGGCTCGGCGCCACAGACGACGAGGTCGTCGACGACCATGCCGACCAGGTCGTGGCCGATGGTGTCGTAGACGCCCATCCGGCGCGCGATGTCCACCTTGGTGCCCACGCCGTCGGTGGCGGAGGCGAGCAGCGGGCGCTCGTAACGGGCCAGCGCGGAGGCGTCGAAGAGCCCGGCGAAACCGCCGAGGCCGCCCACGACCTCGGGCCGGGACGCCTTCTTCACCCACTCCTTCATCAGCTCGACGGCGCGGTCGCCCGCCTCGATGTCGACGCCCGCGGCGGCGTAGGTGGACCCGGACTCGGACATGGCGTTGAGATCTTTCGTATCGGGGATGGCAGGCAGGCGGCCTACGGGCGGCGGAGCGCGTCGGCGCCGCCGACCCCGGCGGTCAGCGTCCGCACACCGTCGGCGTCGGTGCTGCTGGGGGCCTGTGTCTCGGACTCCAGCAGATGCTTGCCGAGCAGCTCGGGATCCGGCAGGTCCATCGGGTACTCGCCGTCGAAGCAGGCACGGCACAGATTCGGCTTGGCGATGGTGGTCGCCTCGATCATGCCGTCGGTGGAGATGTACGCCAGCGAGTCGGCGCCCAGCGACTTGCCGATCTCCTCGACCGATAGTCCGTTGGCGATCAGCTCGGCGCGGGTGGCGAAGTCGATGCCGAAGAAGCACGGCCACTTGATGGGCGGGGACGAGATGCGGATGTGCACCTCGGCGGCCCCGGCCTCGCGCAGCATCCGCACCAGGGCGCGCTGGGTGTTGCCGCGGACGATCGAGTCGTCGACGACCACCAGGCGCTTGCCGCGGATGACCTCCTTGAGCGGGTTCAGCTTGAGCCGGATACCGAGCTGGCGGATGGTCTGCGAGGGCTGGATGAAGGTCCGGCCCACATAGCTGTTCTTGACCAGCCCGGAGCCGTAGGGAATGCCGCTGGCCTCGGCGTAGCCGACGGCGGCGGGGGTGCCGGACTCGGGCGTCGCTATGACCAGGTCGGCGTCGGCCGGGGCCTCGGCGGCCAGCTTGCGGCCCATCTCGACCCGGGAGAGGTAGACGTTCCGCCCGGCGATGTCGGTGTCGGGGCGGGCCAGGTAGACGTACTCGAAGACACAGCCCTTGGGGCGGGCGGCGGCGAAGGTGGTGGAGCGCAGCCCGTTCTCGTCGATGGCGACCATCTCGCCGGGCTCGATCTCCCGGATGAAGGACGCGCCCACGATGTCCAGCGCGGCGGTCTCGGACGCCACCACCCAGCCGCGCTCCAGACGGCCGAGGACCAGCGGGCGGATGCCCTGCGGGTCACGGGCGGCGTAGAGCGTCTGCTCGTCCATGAAGACGAGGCTGAATGCGCCCTTGACGCGGGGAAGGACGATGGGGGCCGCCTGCTCGACGGTCAGCGGCTTGCCGTCCTCGTCGACCTGGCCCGCGAGGAGGGCCGTGACGAGGTCGGTGTCGTTGGTCGCCGCGACCTGGTTGGCCCGGCCGCCGTCCCGGGGCAGGGCCTCGACCATCTCGGCCAGCTCGGCGGTGTTGACCAGGTTGCCGTTGTGACCGAGCGCGATGGAGCCGTGGGCGGTCGCCCGGAAGGTCGGCTGCGCGTTCTCCCACACCGAGGCTCCGGTGGTGGAGTAGCGGGCATGGCCCACCGCGATATGGCCCAGCAGGGAGCCGAGGGAGGTCTCGTCGAAGACCTGTGAGACCAGGCCCATGTCCTTGAAGACGAGAATCTGGGAGCCGTTGCTCACTGCGATGCCCGCGGACTCCTGTCCGCGGTGCTGCAGCGCATACAGCCCGAAATAGGTGAGTTTGGCGACCTCTTCACCCGGTGCCCAGACTCCGAAGACGCCGCAAGCGTCCTGGGGGCCCTTCTCACCGGGGAGCAGGTCGTGGCTGAGTCGTCCGTCACCACGTGGCACGGCATCGAGTCTAGGCCAGTTCCCGAGCACGTCCGAACGAGGGACCTGCCCCGCGGCCCATGTCACATGCCACGGCCCCTCCCGCGGAGCGCCGGACCCCGGTCCCACCAGGGGACAACGGCCGAGGGCGGGGGCGAGTGGGGCATGGATCACATCTGGGCGCGAACCCGGCCGCCCACCCCGGCCGGGGCGCAGCCGCGGAGCGCCAGGGCCCGTTCCGACGGGCCCTACGCCAGAACCGGGAGGTGGGCGGCGAGGTCGGCGCGCTCACCGCCGGCGGACACCTCGGCGGCCTCCAGCGCCTCGGCCCAGCCGGTACGGCCGGTGGCCAGCCGCACCCAGGTGAGCGGGTCGGTCTCCACGACGTTCGGCGGGGTGCCGCGGGTGTGCCGGGGCCCCTCGACGCACTGGACCACCGCGTACGGCGGGATCCGGACCTCGACCGACCCGCCGGGCGCCTTCGCCGCGAGGGCGTCGGCCAGCATCCGGACGGCGGCGGCCATCGCCTGGCGGTCGTACGGGACGGGGGTGCCGGTGGCGGCCGCCAGGTCGTCGGAGTGGACCACCAGCTCCACACAGCGGGTCACCAGATAGTCGTCGAGCCGCATGGCGCCCACCGGCACCGCCAGCAACCGGTCCCCCGGAGCCACGGCGGCCACCTCGGCGAACCGGGCCTCGGCGCGCTCCAGCAGCGCCCGCGGATCCGCTCCGTCCGCCGCCACGCGGATGCGCTCGTCGACCGCTCCGGCGAACGAGGCGGCCGCGGCCGCGTAGTCGTTCAACCCGGCCTCCTGAGCGGGTGGCGCGGGCGCCTCCAGCCGCTGGGCGACCGAGTCCACGGCCACCGCCACATGGGTCAGCAGCTCACGGACGGTCCAGTCGCCGAGCCGGGTGGGGGCGCCCAGCCGCTCCTCGTCCAGCTCCGCGACGGCCTGGCGGAAATGGCCCAGCTGCGCGGTCACGGCGGCGCGGATCGTGGCGGAGTCGTAGACGCGGGCGCGGGCGCGGGTGCGAGGCGGCATGACGCCGAGCCTATCGAGCGCCGTGGACAGTCCGGCGGGTCTGGCAGACGATGGAAGAGAACGGAAGAAAGGGACTCTATCCATAGGAAAGGTGTGAATCACCATGGGCGAGCATCCGGACTGTGCCCTGGTGCGCAAGGCTTTCGACACGTTCACCCGGGGCGACCTGAACACCCTGGCCACGATGATGACCACGGACGTCGTCCACCACGTGCCCGGCAGTAACCCGCTGTCCGGCACCCACAAGGGCGTGGAGGACGTCCTCCGGCTGTACCGCGACTGGGGCAGGCCGGACGGCAGCACCAAGGGAATCGAGCCCGAACTGCTGACGGCCGACGGCCAGGGGCATGTGATCTTCGGTTACCGCTACACCGCGCGGAAGGCTGACGGCAGCCGCAGCTTCGCCATGAAGGGCGCTCAGTACATCACCGTCATCGGCGGAAAGATTTCCGACATCGAGGAGTGCGTCGAGGACCTCGACGCCTTCGACGCGTACTGGCTGGGGTGACCGGCCGGACATACGGCCCCGTCCTCCCCCGAGGAGGACGGGGCCGTACCGGCAGTTACGGGATCCGTCAGGCCAGCAGGCCCGGGATCGTCGCCTCGTGGGCGTCCCGGAGCTCGGCCAGCGGGAGCGAGAACTGCCCCTGGACGTCGATCGCGTCGCCGTCCACCACGCCGATCCGGACCGCGGGAAGGCCGCGGGCGCCGCACATGTCGTTGAAGCGGACCTCCTCGCTGCGCGGCACCGAGACCACCGCCCGGCCCGCGGACTCCGAGAAGAGCAGCACAAACGGGTCGGTCCCGTCGGGGACCACGATCCGGGCGCCCTTGCCGCCTCGCAGACACGACTCGGCGAGCGCCTGGATCAGACCGCCGTCGGACAGGTCGTGCGCCGCGTCCACCATGCCGTCGCGGGAGGCCGAGATCAGGATCTCGGCGAGCAGCCGCTCACGCTCCAGGTCCACCGTCGGCGGCATCCCGCCGAGGTGGTCGTGGATCACCTGCGACCAGGCCGAACCGCCCAGCTCCTCCGCGGTGTCGCCGAGGAGGTAGAGCAGCTGGCCCTCCTCCGCGAAGGCGATCGGGGTGCGGCGGGCCACATCGTCGATCACACCGAGGACGGCGACCACCGGGGTCGGATGGATGGCCACCTCGCCGGTCTGGTTGTACAGCGAGACATTGCCGCCGGTCACCGGGGTGCCCAGGGTCAGGCAGCCGTCCGCGAGACCGCGGGTGGCCTCCGCGAACTGCCACATGACCGCGGGGTCCTCCGGCGAGCCGAAGTTGAGGCAGTTGGAGATCGCCAGCGGCCTGGCGCCGGACGCGGCCACATTGCGGTACGACTCGGCGAGCGCGAGCTGCGCCCCGGTGTACGGGTCCAGCTTGGCGTAGCGGCCGTTGCCGTCCGTGGCGACGGCGACACCGAGACCGGTCTCCTCGTCCACCCGGACCATGCCGGAGTCCTCGGGCTGCGCCAGCACCGTGTTGCCCTGCACAAAGCGGTCGTACTGGTCGGTGACCCAGGACTTGGACGCCTGGTTGGGCGAGGCGATCACCTGGAGCACCTGCGCCCGCAGCTCCTCCGGGGTCGCCGGGCGCGGCAGCTTGGCCGCGTCGTCGGCCTGGAGCGCGTCCTGCCACGCGGGGCGGGCGTAGGGGCGCTCGTAGACCGGGCCCTCGTGGGCGACGGTGCGCGGCGGGACGTCGACGATCTGCTCGCCGTGCCAGTAGATCTCCAGCCGCTCGCCGTCGGTGACCTCACCGATCACGGTGGCGATGACGTCCCACTTCTCGCAGATCTCCAGGAAGCGGTCGGCCTTCTCCGGCTTCACGATCGCGCACATGCGCTCCTGCGACTCGCTCATCAGGATCTCCTCGGGGGAGAGCGAGGAGTCGCGCAGCGGAACGGTGTCCAGCTCGACCCGCATCCCACCGGAACCGGCCGAGGCCAGCTCGCTGGTGGCGCAGGAGAGCCCGGCGCCGCCGAGGTCCTGGATGCCCTCGACGAGGTTCTCCTTGAAGATCTCCAGGGTGCACTCGATGAGCAGCTTCTCCTGGAAGGGGTCGCCGACCTGGACGGCGGGGCGCTTGGCGGGCTTGCTGTCATCGAAGGTCTCGGAGGCCAGCACGGAGACGCCGCCGATGCCGTCGCCGCCGGTGCGGGCGCCGTAGAGGATGACCTTGTTGCCCGCGCCGGACGCCTTGGCGAGGTGGATGTCCTCGTGCTTCATCACACCCACGCACAGCGCGTTGACCAGCGGGTTGCCCTGGTAGCAGGAGTCGAAGACCACCTCGCCGCCGATGTTGGGCAGACCCAGGCAGTTGCCGTAGCCGCCGATGCCCGCGACCACACCGGGCAGCACCCGCTTGGTGTCGGGGTGGTCGGCGGCGCCGAAGCGCAGCGGGTCCATGACGGCGACCGGACGGGCGCCCATGGCGAGGATGTCGCGGACGATGCCGCCGATGCCGGTGGCCGCGCCCTGGTAGGGCTCGATGTACGAGGGGTGGTTGTGCGACTCGACCTTGAAGGTGACCGCGTAGCCCTGGCCGACGTCGACCACGCCCGCGTTCTCGCCGATGCCGACGAGCAGGGCGTCGTTCTCCGGGGCCTTCTCGCCGAACTGCCGCAGATGGACCTTGCTGCTCTTGTACGAGCAGTGCTCGGACCACATGACGGAGTACATGGCGAGCTCGGCGCCGGTGGGACGGCGGCCGAGGATGGCGCGGATGCGCTCGTACTCGTCCTGCTTGAGGCCGAGCTCGGCCCAGGGCTGCTCGGCGTCCGGGGTCTGCGCCGCGTGCTTCGTGGTGTCCAGGGTCATGCGCTGACCAGCCTCTTGAGGATCGAGGTGAAGAATCCGAGACCGTCGGTGCGACCGGTGCCGATCAGCGGCTCGACGGCGTGCTCGGGATGGGGCATCAGACCGACGACATTGCCTGCGGCATTGGAGATACCGGCGATGTCACGCAGGGAACCGTTGGGGTTCATCTCCTGATAGCGGAAGACGACCCGGCCCTCGGCCTCGAGTTCATCGAGGACCCGCTCATCGGCGACATAGCGGCCGTCGATGTTCTTCAGCGGGATGTTGATCTCCTGGCCCTGCTCGTAGGAGCGGGTCCAGGCGGTCTCCGCGTTTTCCACTCGCAACTTCTGGTCACGGCAGATGAAGTGCAGATGGTTGTTCCGCAGCATCGCACCGGGCAGCAGATGGGTCTCGGTGAGAACCTGGAAGCCATTGCAGATGCCAAGGACCGGCATACCGGCCTTCGCCTGGCCGATGACCGACTCCATTACCGGGGAGAAGCGGGAGATCGCTCCGGCGCGCAGATAGTCGCCATAGGAGAAGCCACCCGGCAGGATCACCGCGTCGACCTGCTTCAGATCCTTGTCCCGGTGCCACAGCGGCACCGCCTCCAGACCGGCGGCGCGGACCGCGCGCTGGGTGTCGCGGTCGTCGAGCGTGCCGGGGAAGGTGATGACTCCGACGCGTGCGGTCACGACTCCGCCTTCACGGCGGCGGTGTCGGCACCCTCGCCGACCTCGACCTTCACGGAGAAGTCCTCGATCACGGTGTTCGCGAGGAACGTTCCGGCGATCTCATGGATACGGGCGAGGGCGGCATCGTCGACCGGACCCTCCACCTCGAGTTCAAAGCGCTTGCCCTGACGGACGTCGGCGATCCCCTCGAAGCCGAGGCGGGGCAGTGCTCGCTGCACCGCCTGGCCCTGGGGGTCGAGGATCTCCGGCTTGAGCATGACGTCGACTACGACGCGTGCCACTGGCACTCCCGGTGGTGTGGTGCTGGTGCGTAAGGCGGTGGCCCAAGCCTACCCCGAGGAAAATTCTACGCGAGTAGATAGCGCGAACCAGGGAACCCTTCGGTCACGTTTAAGCATCGTCGAGGGCAACCGCTGGGGAAAGAACCGGCGAAAACGTATGGTCCCGATTGCGACATGACACGCGGGCAGAATTACCGGGGCTTCACAATGCATTGTCGTCCGCTGTACAAATGAAAAAGCATTGTTCGCTTACAACTGGACAGCTGTCATCTTTGCACGTCAACGCAACGATGCAGCCCGAAAGGACCGATATCCGTGGCGCAGCGCGTAGTAGTCACGCTCTCTGACGACATCGACGGCGGGGACGCCGAGGAAACGGTCGCGTTCGGGCTCGACGGCAGGTCGTACGAGATCGACCTCAACGCAGGCAATGCGGAGAAACTGCGCGACATGCTGGCCCCGTACGTGGAGGCCGGCCGCAAGCGCGCCCGCTCCGGGAAGACCTACCGCCGCACCGCCGTCGCCCCGGACCCGGCCGCGGTGCGCGCCTGGGCGCGGTCGCACGGCATGGAGGTACCGCCGCGGGGCCGGATCCCCAAGAAGGTCTACGAGGCGTTCAACGCCGCGCGCTGAACCGCTCGTTCAGGCGGCGTTCAGCCGAGTTGCACAACACCCCGGGTGGTCCGCTAGAGTCTGGAGCACGCCGAGGGGCGAGACCGAAAGGTCAAAACCCCGAGGAACACACCATGCGGGTGTAGCTCAGTAGTAGAGCGCCCCCTTTCCAAGGGGGAGGCGCAGTGTGCGATCCCTGTCACCCGCTCTCATCACTCATCGTTCACCTTCGGGAGATCGGGTAGAGTGGTGCACGCGCCGATCGGTGAGAGCCGGTCGGAGGCATGCGGACGTGGCTCAGTTGGTAGAGCATCACCTTGCCAAGGTGAGGGTCGCGAGTTCGAATCTCGTCGTCCGCTCCACAGGAACCTGGGGCGCCGGTCAATCGACTGGCGCCCCAGGTCTTTTTGTTGCCCTACTCCCCCAGCCGCTCGCCGCCCCGATGACATTTGTCATCGGGGCTGATGACAGCGCGCACTACAAGGCTCCCCCGGGCGGCGAAAGCCTGGAGCCATGGATGTGAAAGAGAGCGCCATCGCGGTCGACGAACTGCGGCGGAGATACGGCCCGAGCGGGAGCCGGGGGTACGACGCGGTGCGGGGCATCTCGTTCTCGGTGGCGCGCGGCGAGCTGTTCGCGCTGCTGGGCACGAACGGCGCGGGTAAGACCTCCACCGTCGAACTGCTGGAGGGGCTCGCCGCCCCGACCGGCGGCGCGGTGCGGGTCCTCGGCCACGACCCGTACCGGGAGCGGGGGAAGGTGCGGCCGCGGATCGGGATGATGCTCCAGGAAGGCGGCCTCCCGCCCGAGCTGACGGTCGCCGAGACCGCGCGAATGTGGGCGGGGTGCACCAGCGGCGCCATGCCCGTCCGGGAGAGCCTGGGCCTGGTGGGGCTGGCCGGACGGGCGGACGTACGGGTCAAGATGCTCTCCGGCGGCGAGCGGCGCCGGCTGGACCTGGCACTCGCCCTGCTCGGCCGTCCCGAGGTGCTGTTCCTCGACGAGCCGACGACCGGTCTGGACGCGGAGGGCCGACGGGACACCTGGGAGCTGGTCCGGACGCTGCGCGACCAGGGCACCACGGTGCTGCTGACCACCCACTACCTGGAGGAGGCCGAGGCGCTGGCCGACCGGCTCGCGATCATGCACGCGGGGCGGATCGCCACCTCCGGCCGGGTCGCGGACATCGTCGCCGCACGCCCCTCGACCCTCTCCTTCACCCTGCCCGACGGCGTCTCCACCGACGACCTGCCCCCACCCGCCGCACTGGGCGCCCTCGAACGGGACTCGCTGGGCCAGGCCGTACGGCTGCGCACCCGCGACCTCCAGCACACCGCGACCGAGGTGCTGCTGTGGGCGCGGGAGCGGCGGATCGGGCTCGGCGGGCTCGACGCCCGGTCGGCCTCGCTGGAGGAGGCGTTCCTGCACATCGCGAGCACCGTCGACACGGCACAGGGGGAGACACCGTGAGCACGACGACCACCACGGCACCGACCACCACGGCACCGACCGCCGCACGGGGGCGGGTGTTGGCCCTGGCCCGCGGCGAACTGACCCTGCTGGCCCGCAACAAGGCCGCACTGGCGTACGCGCTGGTGCTGCCCGGCCTGCTCACGTACAGCATGAAGACGGCGGTCAAGGGCGTCGATCTGAAGGGCACCGGGCTGGACCTGGGCACCATGCTGCTGCCCGGTTCGATCGGCATGGCCCTGGTGCTGGCCGTCTACATGAACCTCGTCGGCGTCTATGTGATCCGCCGTGAGGACCTGGTCCTCAAGCGGCTGCGCGCCGGGGAGCTGACCGATCCGGAGATCCTGTCCGGGACCGCGCTCCCCGCCGTCCTGCTCGGACTCGCGCAATGCGTGCTGCTGGTGGTGGGGGTGGGCGTCGCGCTCGACGTGTCCGCGCCGAAGGCCCCGTATCTGGCTGTCGTCGGGGTCGCGGTCGGCGTGGTGCAGATGGTGATGCTGGCCGGCGCGACCGCCGCGTTCACCAAGACCTCGGAGTCCGCGCAGCTGACCCCGGTGCCGATGATGATGATCTCGATGGTGGGCTCCGGTCTGTTCGTGCCGCTGGACGTGATGCCGGACCAGGTCGCCTCGGTGTGCGAGCTGTTGCCGCTGACCCCGGTGGTCGACCTCGTACGGGCGGGCTGGACCGGGGACATGAGCGGTGTCGACGTCCTGGGCACTCTCGCGACCGCGCTGGCCTGGACGGTGCTGGCAGGGTGGGCCGTGCGGAAGCGATTCCCCTGGGAACCGCGGCGCTGACCGAACGAGGGGGTACGGGATCGTGATACGGCGATGGCGCGGGGCGGCGCGGCTGACGCGGGTGGAACTGTTCACCCGGTGGACGCTGTACGCGATGCCGTGGTTCGTGACGATCGCGGTGGGGACCAGCGAGCTGGCCGTGGCGCTGCGGAACGCGCCACCCGCGCTGGTGTGGACGCTGCTCGGGCTGGCCGTCGTTCAGAACGTCGTCGCCGTCCCCCTGTTGTGGCGGGGGCTCGACCAGTATCTGCGCGGCCACCCGACCGGCCGTCGGCTGCCCGCGCTCGCCGCCGCGCTGACGGTGGCGGGGCTGGCCACCGGGATCGTGCTCCAGGCGACCGGCGGGCCGTACGGGGCGGATACGGCCGTCCGGGCCGCCGTGCTCAACGTATCGCCGTTCGCCATCGTGTACGCGCTGCTGCTGCCGGTCCGTACCTTCTTCGCCCTGCACACGGGGATCGGGGCGGTACTGGCCCTGGCGGTGGCGACGGTCCACCCGGGCGCCGCGGCCCCGGTGTGGACGTTCATCGCGGTCCTCGCCATCAGTGCGCTGTGCCTGTTCTCGGTCCGCTGCTCGGCGTGGATGCTCCAGGTGATGTACGAAGTGGACGCCAACCGGGAGGTCCAGGCGCGGCTGGCGGTCGCGGAGGAACGGCTGCGGTTCGGCCGCGATCTCCACGATGTGATGGGACGGAACCTGGCGGTGATCGCCCTCAAGAGCGAGCTGGCGGTGCAACTGGCCCGGCGGGAGCGGCCCGAGGCCGTGACGCAGATGGTGGAAGTACAGCGGATCGCGCACGAGACCCAGATGGAGGTCCGGGGCGTGGTGCGCGGCTACCGGGAAGCGGATCTCCAGGTGGAGCTGGCCGGGGCGCGCTCGGTGCTGCGCGCCGCCCGGGTCGACTGCCGCGTCGACTTCCCGGCCGAGGACGACGGCGGGTCGCCGCTGCCCGAGGCGGTGCGGTCCGTGCTGGGCTGGGTGGTCCGGGAGGGGACGACGAACGTGCTGCGGCATGCGGACGCCGGACGGTGCGCGGTCCGGGTCCGGGTACAGGCGGGGACGGCGGTGCTGGAGATGGAGAACGACGGGGTGCCCACGGAACTCCGGACCGGCACGGGGGCCGGTACCGGCACAGGGGAGGGCAGCGGGCTCAAGGGGCTGCGGGAGAGGCTCGCGGCGCTCGGCGGCATGCTGGAGTCCGGTCCCGGCGACGGCGTCGGGACGTACCGACTGCGGGCCGAACTCCCGCTGGAGGGCGCCGCATGAACGACGCCGGGGTGATCCGGGTGCTGCTCGCCGACGACGAGCATCTGATCCGCGGTGCGCTCGCCGCACTGCTGTCCTTGGAGGACGACCTGCTGGTGGTCGCCGAGGCCGCCTCCGGCCCGGAGGCGCTGGCGATGGCGCGGGCGCACCGGCCGGATGTGGCGGTGCTGGACCTCCAGATGCCGGGGACGGACGGGGTGGGGGTGGCCTCGGCGCTCCGCACGGAACTGCCCGGCTGCCGGTCGCTGATCGTGACCAGCCATGGCCGGCCCGGCCATCTCAAACGGGCGCTGGAGGCGGGTGCCCGGGGCTTCGTCCCCAAGACGGCCTCGGCACAGCGGCTCGCCGAGATCATCCGCACGGTGCACCGCGGAAGCCGCTATGTGGATCCGGATCTGGCGGCGGACGCGATCAGCGCGGGGGACTCCCCGCTGACCGCGCGCGAGGCGGAGCTGCTGGACCTGGCGGCGGACGGGGCGTCGATCGCGGACATCGCCGAGCGGGCCGGGCTCTCCCAGGGGACGGTGCGCAACTATCTCTCGTCCGCCGCCATGAAGCTCTCCGCGGAGAACCGTCATGCGGCGGCGCGGCTGGCCCGGGAGCGCGGCTGGCTGTAACGCTGGAGGCGGGGCCCGGGGCTCGCCGGGGTCGCCGCTCGCACGCGGGAGAGCTCGCACACGGGGGCCCGCGCACGGGAGGAGGAGACAGCCATGACGGCTTCATCCGTGATCATCTGGGTCGTCGCCATCGTGATCGTGGCGGCCATCGCGCTGAACGTGTCCAAGAACAAGAAATGAGCACGTCGGAGGCGAGGTAGTTCCCTCGCCGGGGGTTTGGTTATAGTAGAGGCGCGCCGTACGGCATGTACGGCGCAGGCGGACGTAGCTCAGTTGGTAGAGCGCAACCTTGCCAAGGTTGAGGTCGCGAGTTCGAGCCTCGTCGTCCGCTCCGTGAGATGGGGCCCCGGTCGAATCGACCGGGGCCCATCTGCGTTCTGCCGATGTGTTTCGCGTCACGCGGTCCGGTGGCTGGCCCGCCCGGTGGGCGGGCCACACGATCCGCGCGAGGCGGCTACGACCACCGGTTGTCGGTCAGCCGCTCGTACGCCTCGATGTACTTCGCCCGTGTCCGCTCCACGACCTCGTCCGGCAGCGGGGGCGGCGGCTGCTCGCTGCGGCGGTCCCAGCCGGAGGCCGGGGAGGTGAGCCAGTCGCGGACGAACTGCTTGTCGAAGGACGGCTGGGGGCGGCCGGGCTGCCACGTGTCGACGGGCCAGAAGCGGGAGGAGTCCGGGGTCAGCACCTCGTCGGCGAGGACCGGTTCCGCGCCCGCCGCGCCCAGCGTCGCCGGTGCGTAGCCGAACTCGAACTTGGTGTCGGCGAGGATGATGCCCCGCTCGCGGGCGATGTCGCGGGCGCGGGCGTAGATCGCGAGGGTGGCCTGGCGCAGCTGAGCGGCGGGCTCGGCGCCGATCCGATGCGCAACCTCCTCGTACGCCACGTTCTCGTCGTGCTCGCCGACCTCGGCCTTGGTAGCCGGGGTGAAGATCGGGGTGGGCAGCTCGGAGCCGTCGCTCAGCCCCTCGGGGAGGGCGAGGCCGCAGACCGTGCGGGTCTCGCGGTACTCGGCCAGCCCGGAGCCGGTCAGATAGCCGCGGGCCACGCATTCGACCGGGACCATCTCCAGCGACCGGCAGACGAGGGTGCGGCCCTCCCAGTCGGCGGGGGCGCCGGCGGGCAGCTCGGTGGAGAGCACGTGGTTGGGGGCCAGATCGGCCAGCACATCGAACCACCACAGGGACATCTGGGTCAGCACCCGGCCCTTGTCCGGGATCTCGGTGGGCAGCACCCAGTCGTAGGCGGAGATCCGGTCGCTGGCGACCATCACCAGCTCGCCCCGCTCGTTCCGGTAGAGGTCGCGCACCTTGCCGGTGTGCAGGTGCTCAAGGCCCGGGACCTCCACCGGCTCGGGCTTATCGACGAATCCGGACACGCTTCCTCCTGGTGGTTTGTCCAAGCCACCTCGATTCTGCCGCACGTCACGGCCGTGTCCGGACCCGGCCCGCCCCTCACACCCGCTTGCAGATGCGGTCCAGCAGATTGGCCGTGGCGCGCTGCACCCGCTCGTCCCGGTGGCCCGGCCGGTCCAGCGCCGGTGACCACGCGAAGGTGCCGGAGGCGAAGACCAGGGCGCCGCTGGGGGCCCGGTAGAGGGAGGTCTCCTGGTGCCGGGTGGCCCCCTCGGCGTCCTGGTACGGGGAGTGGGCCAGCAGGATCCGGCCGTCGTGCTCGGGCAGCGAGGTGCGCGGGAAGTAGCGGTCGGCCTCGCCCGCGACCAGACCGGGCAGTTCGTCGCCCTCCTCGGCGCCGGTGGCCTCCCACAGCCAGTGGCTCGCGTTGCGCACGATCATCGGCCGCGGTTCGGGCACCCGGCCCGCGTACTGGATGCCGATCAGCTGCTGTTCGGGCGTCGTCTCGCGCCACAGCGCGGAGCGGCCGGGGCCACGGCGCTTGCGGCAGGTCAGCAGACGGTCCGGGCCGGAGGGCGAGGGGGCCAGCTCGACCTGCCAGTACATGGTGTTGGCGGAGAGGAAGACCAGCGAGGTGCCGCTGTCGCGAGCCCCTTCGACGGTGCGGCGCAGCGGCGCCGACCAGTACTCGTCATGGCCGGGGAAGACCAGTCCGCGGTAGTGGGTGGGGTCGATGGCGCCCGCGTGGAGATCGCGGGTCTCGGCGTATGCGAGGTCGTAGCCGTAGCGCTCGGCCCAGCGGATGAAGTCGTAGGCGTGGCCCACATGGAGGGGCAGCCCCGCGCCCGCGTACGGCCGGTCGAAGGAGACCGTGACCGCGGCCTCGGACTCGCCCAGCAGCCGCCCCCGCTCGTCCCAGGCGTGGTAGAGGCTGGCGCCGGTGCGGCCGTCCTCCGGATAGAGGTTGTACGCCTGCCAGGTGAAGTCCGGGAGGACCAGCAGCAGATCGGCGGGGTGGGTGTCGCGGACGGTGAAGGGGATGTGGCTGCGGTAGCCGTCGGCGGTGGTGAGCACCGCGACATAGGCGCCCAGCTTCCAGTACGTGGGGATCTGGAGCCGCCAGGACAGCCACCAGTGGTGGCAGGAGACGGTGCGGTCGGCGGTGAGCGGGGCGGGCTGGACGATGCCGGACAGCCGCGGGCTGGTGGTGATCTTCGAGGCGCCGTCGCCGCCGTAGTGGCCGATCCGGTAGACGTCCACGCTGAACTGCTGCGGCGGGTCGACCGTGATGCGGAAGTCGATGGCCTCGCCGGGGGCCGCGGCGGAGGCGGAGGTGAAGCCCTTGATCTGCCGGTGGACATCATCGGCGCTCCGGGGGCCGGGGACCCGGGCGGCGCGGCGGTCGCGGGCCCGCGGCGCGGTCCGGTCGATCGCCCGGTCGATGGCGCCGGGGCTGTGGACGTGGTCCACGTACCACGGGACCACATGGCCGGTGTCGTCGAAGTAGTTCTCGCTGCCGCGCAGCCAGGGCAGCGGGCCCTGACCGAAAGGATCCGTCACCGCGTGGGCCAGTGCGCCCGACTCCCAGCGCCGGATCTGGTCCGTCCCCATCCCCTGCTCCCCTCCCTGCGTACCCCGGCGGCGGCTCGCCTCGCTGTCCTCGCGCACCGCGCCACCGCGGTCCGGCCTCGTGGGCCGGGCTGCGCGGCCGGTCGGTGGACCGGGCCGGTGGGCTGGTCCGCTGGGCCGGGTGACAGCGACTGGTCCCAGCACATCACATTACGCACCCATCCCGTCACCCATAGTCGCTAATTTGCTGGAACGAGAACCGAACGGATGACGGGAACTGGAACGGATGACCGGGCCGGGACAGCCGCCCTCACCCGTCACACCAGGCGGACCGGTTTCTCCGGTCGCACGCCCACCTCGCCCAGCCAGGCGCGCAGCGGCTCGGCGTCCCCGTCCTCGACCAGGCTCAGCACCCGAGCCGCCAGATCCGCGCTGCGCCGTCCGCCCACCAGGAGCGCGGGCCCGTCCAGCCAGTCCAGCCCCGGGGTGGCGCCCGCGGTGTCCACGGCCGCGCAGCAGACCATCGCGGTGACATGGTCGGCGAGCAGCTCACGGCCGGTGCGCGGCGGCTGGAGCGGGAACAGCGGGGCGCATCCGTCGATCCACGGGTCGCCGCCGCCCGCTCCGGTGCCCTCCGCCGCCGTACGGGCCAGCTGCGCCCGGCTGGCCTCCTGCTGGACGGCCTCCTCCCGGGCGAGCTCCACACTGAGCCGGGCCGCCAGCTCCGGGCCGCTGTCCACCGCGCGCTCCCCCGCGCCCGGCTCGGCTCCCCGGGCGCCGCCACCGTCGGTGGTGAGGCGCTCGATGACCCGCGCGAGCGTGGGCGGAGCGGGCGGGCTCACCGGCCCCGCCGGGGTGCCCACGGGTGCGGCCCGCTCGTCCAGGACCCGGTGCAGCCGGGCGGCCTCCAGCCGCCACTTGCGGTCGACGACCTCCTCCGGGTACTGCCCCCAGTCCACCGGGGACCAGTCGGGACCGGGCTCCGCCGGTCCGCCGTGGAAGAGCCGGGCCGCGAGCAGCGAGGTGGCCTCGTCGATCAGCCCCGGCTCCTCCAGCAGATCGCAGGCGGGCCGCTCGCTCAGCCGGGAGGCGAACCCCTCGGCCAGCCGGTCCCGGCGGGAGAGCTCGGTGAGGGCGGAGACCACGCCCGCGTCCAGCCTGGAGGGCCAGCGGCCCATCCGCCAGGCGGGCAGGGCGACCCGGGTGAGCAGCCGGTCCCAGCCCGCGTAGGCCAGCCCCACCTGCTCCTGGGCGACGATCCGCAGACCGTAGTCGACCGCCTGGGCGCGCTCGGAGGCGGCCGCGGCGACCGCGCGCTCCATCTGGGCGGCGTGGTCCCGGCAGCCGCGCAGCAGCAGCCGGGCGACCCAGCCGACGAAGGCGAACGCGGGACGGCGCACCGCGCGGCCGAGCGCCGCCGCGGCGGCGGGCGCGGATCCGCCCTGCCGCGGGCCGGGGCCGGAGCCGGGGCCGTACGGGGCGGCGGGCGCGGTGTCTCCGCCGCGGGTGGCGACGGCCACGGCGGCGTCCAGGCCCCGGACGAAGCGCCGCGCGGCGGCTATGTCGGGATGCACGGACGGGCCGGTGCCCGCCACCACGGGCGCGAGCAGCGCCCGCAGCTCGGCGACGCGCATCCACCACAGGAACGGCGAGCCGATGACCAGCACCGGGGCCTGTGGGGCGCAACGCTCACGGCGGTCCGTGAGCCGGTCGTCGCCCGCCGGGCCCGGCACCCCGGGCAGGCCCGCCCCGGGTGCGGCCCGGGTCCCGTCGGCCGAGAGGGAGCCGCGGTCCCGCCGCCCCTGGCGGGAGGCGTACGCCGGGTGCGTACGGTCCTCCAGCCAGCTGTCGCAGTCCGGGGTGAGCGCTATCGCCGAGGGCGCGGGCACCTCCATGCGCTCGGCCAGATCGCGCACCAGCCGGTACAGATCCGGGGCGGTCTCCTCGGCGATGGGCACCGTGGGGGTGAACGCGGGCCTGGCTCTGACGATCACGGCGGCCACCGCAGCCGCCAGCAGCAGGACCAGCAGGGCGCCGCCGACCACGGTCCAGCGCAGCGCGGTCCAGCCGTCGTCGTGCGACCCGCCGATACGGCCCGTGGCACTGCCGGCCAGCAGCACGACGGCCGCGGCCGCCGGGAGAAGCGCGACCGCGAGCGCGGTGCTCCGGATCCGCAGTACCGCGAGGGCACGGGCGCGTGCCGCCAGTGCACCTGCTTCGGGACCTGCCACTGTTCTCATCACCCCCTACGGTCCAGCCGGTCTGTGAACGGCGGACGACGGCGGCGTTGTCTTTCCACCCCCACTTTCGCACCGGCCGTCGACACCGCAATGTCGGTGGGCCAGTTGCCGCACCTCGCCTGAGCGGCACATTAGTTGGGGGCTGGGCGTGCGTCAGCAGGATGCGGAAGCGCTCACCCAATGGAATGGCCTTGGGCAAAACCGGGAACCTTGCGATTGCGCATGCGGTCCTGCTGTGATCGCCCCGTCCGAGGGCCTGACAAGGCCCTGACGAGGCCCTCGCGAGAGCCTCGCGAGGGCCGTTCGCACTCAGCCGGACGTGGCGCTAGCGTCCGCGGCTGCCCGCGCGGCGATGTCGGTGCGGTGGTGGGAGCCGTCGAGACCGATCCGGCCCACCGCCCGGTACGCCCGCTCCCGCGCGGTGACCAGGTCGGATCCGGTCGCGGTGACGGACAGCACCCGGCCGCCCGCGCTCACCACGGCGCCGGAGGCGGCGTCCTGCTTGGTGCCCGCGTGCAGCACATACGCCTCGGGGCCGTCCTGCTGCGCGATGTCCGCCAGTCCGGTGATCGGGTCACCCGTGCGCGGCGTACCCGGGTAGTTGTGCGAGGCGACGACGACCGTCACGGCCGCGTCGTCGGTCCAGCGCAGCGGGGGCTCGGCGGCCAGCCGGCCGGTGGCGGCGGCCAGCAGCACCCTGGCCAGCGGGGTCTTCAGCCGGGCCAGCACGACCTGGGTCTCGGGGTCGCCGAAGCGCGCGTTGAACTCGATCACGCGCACCCCGCGCGAGGTGATCGCCAGGCCCGCGTACAGCAGCCCGGAGAAGGGCGTGCCACGGCGGCGCAGCTCGTCCACGGTGGGCTGGAGGACGGTGGCCATGACCTCGTCCACCAGCTTGGGGTCGGCCCAGGGCAGCGGGGAGTAGGCGCCCATACCGCCGGTGTTCGGGCCCTCGTCGCCGTCGTGGGCGCGCTTGAAGTCCTGGGCGGGCTGGAGCGGGACGACACTCTCGCCGTCGGTGATCGCGAAGAGGGAGACCTCGGGGCCGTCGAGGAACTCCTCGATCACCACGCGGCCGCAGGCCAGCGCGTGCTCGCGGGCGGCCTGGACATCACTGGTCACCACGACGCCCTTGCCCGCGGCCAGGCCGTCGTCCTTGACGACATAGGGGGCACCGAAGGCGTCGAGGGCCCCGTCGACCTCGGCGGCGGTGGTGCAGACGTAGGAGCGGGCGGTGGGAACGCCCGCGGACGCCATGACGTCCTTGGCGAACGCCTTGGAGCCCTCCAGCCGCGCGGCCTCCGCGGACGGCCCGAAGGCGGGGATACCGCGCCCGCGCACGGCGTCGGCCACGCCCGCGACCAGCGGGGCCTCGGGGCCGATGACCACCAGGTCCGCCTCCAGCGCGGTGGCGAGGCCGGCGACGGCACCGCCGTCGAGGGCGTCGACGGCGTGCAGCTCGGCAACCTCGGCGATACCGGCGTTGCCGGGGGCGCAGTGGAGTGCGGTGACGTCGGGGTCGAGGGAGAGTGCGCGGCACAGGGCGTGTTCGCGGGCGCCGCCGCCGATGACGAGGACCTTCACGGTATGCACCCTACGGCCTCGGTGGTCCGGGCCCGCCGCGCGGGGGCGCACACCGCCTTATGGATCACGGCTCGCGGGCGTACCGCGCGCGGCACGGCCGGGGACCGGCCCGGGACCGGCCGGGGACCGGACTCGGCCGCGCCTGGTGCCGGTTCGCCCGACGCTCATAGACTGCCGCCTTGTCACGGCGCACCTCAGCCAGGGTGGCCGGAAACAAGCGGTGGGGAGACGTCATGGCATCGGGGGGACTGGGAGGCGGCCCGGGGCGACCCGGCGGCAATGGGCCGGGCGGCCAGGGCTGGCGCGATCCCTACGGGCCGCCGCCGGGCGGCCCCTACGGCCCACCGCCGAACCCGTACCCCTACAGCCCGCCACCTCCGGTGCCCCGGCCCGCGCCCCGCCGCCGCAATCCCCTGCGGTTCATCCCCGTCGTCGGTCTGGTCCTCGCCATCATCCGCTCCGCGCACCGCGTCGCCACCCGGCTCTTCGTCCGGGACGGCGAGGGCCGGATCGTGGACCCCACCGTGCAACGCGTACAGGTGGTCCGCACGGTGCTCGGCGCCGTCGCCAGCCTCGCGCTGATCTACGTCTACGGCGTGGAGGCGAACCGCTGGAAGGAGGCGGCGAGCGAGAGCTTCGGCAACATGATCATTACCCCGGTCCTGCTGATCTGCTCCGGACCGCTGGTCATCCTCGGATTCATCCTCTATGCGCCGCCGCAGCTGAGGCCGCAGCTGCGCTCCCGGATCAGTGCCCCGCTGAAGGCGGTCGGCTGGTACCTGCTGACCGTGGTTGTCGTCTGCGCGGTCATCTACCTGGCGGGCAGCACCGGTGTGCTCGAGAGCATGAACCCCTGGCAGGCCGGACTGGCCGCCCTCGTGGTGATGGTCGCGATCTTCTGGGGCCTGCCCTTCTTGTTCCTGGCGTCGCTGTACTCCGCCCGCAGCGCCTTCAACTCCGGCTACGTCCACCCGATGCTGCCCGCCGTGGTCACCGGCGTGCTGGTGTGGGTGCTCGCCGTCGTCAACGTGATCCTCAACGGTTTGCCGGACGTGGGCCCGCTGCCGGTCCGCCTCTGCTCCCTGCTGGCCGGGCCGCTGTCGGTGACCGCCGTCTCGCTGTGGGAGATGCGGCGGTTGCGGACCCGGTTCGGGATCACCGTCCGCGGCTGATCCGGACCCGGGCGGGGCCGGACCCGGTAGGGCCGGACCCGGCGGTTACGGGGGTTTCGGGGGGTGCCGGGCGCGGCAGCGCTTGGTGAGAGGCGGCACCCGGGGATGGGAACACCTCTTTCGAGTGAGGGGGTGGGGGTGCCTATATCCGATGTGCCACCACTAATGGGCGGAAATCCTGCCATCGGGTCCGCGTGGCCAGCCGTTCGGCGGTAGGAATGGTGGCCGCGCATCAGCCGCGCGACAGGAGATACGCCGCCGCAGAGGGAGTGCACGGGTGAGTCAGCCGGAGATGCAGCCCGAGGGGCTCCCTCGGCAGGAGCGTGCGAGGAAGCAGGGGGACCTGCTCGGTCGGCCCTTCCCGCACGGCGACTGGGGCGAGCCCGCCGAGCGCCTCGACGAGGTGTACCAGTGGGTCGAGGAGGGCGCGCTGCGGGTGGCCGAGTGGTATCTCGCCGACCGGCTGTGGAAGCGGCGGACCGCGCAGGGCTTGCGAGTGGGGGCCGCGGCCGGGGCGGTGGTGGGGGCGGCGCTGCCGCTGCTGGATCTGGCCGGGGTGCTCGGCCGCGGCGCCGGATGGGGCGCCTTCGCGCTACTGCTGGCCGTCGCCTGCGTCGGCGCCGACCGGTTCTTCGGGCTGACCTCGGGCTGGATGCGGGACATGGCCACCGCGCAGGCCGTGCAGCGGCGGCTGGAGGCATTGCAGTTCGACTGGGCGTCGGAGAGCGTACGGGAGGTGCTGGGCCCGACCGAGGGCACCACGAGCGAGGCCGTGGAGCGGTGCCTCACGGTGCTGCGGCGGTTCTGCGAGGACGTGTCCGAGCTGGTGCGCACCGAGACCTCGGGCTGGATGGTGGACTTCGGCTCCGGTTCCGCGCCACTGTTCAGCCAGGCGCTGGTGGGCCAGGGCTCCCGCCCGGACAGCGGGAGCCCCACCAGCCGTTTTCCGCTGCCGCCCAGCACCCGGCCCAATATGCCGCGGCAGCGGCCGCCCGAGCCGCCCCGGTGAGCGCCTCGCGCGGCTGACTCGGGCCGGAGCTGAGCGCTCCGCGGGAAGTGCCGCGAGGTGCCGTCATTCGTCCGCGGCTGCGTTGTGGCCGGCCGCGCCCACGCGGCGGAGCCGCACATCGACACAGCCCCGCGCCCCTTCAGAGCGCAACCCGAACCGCACCGGACTTCAGCGAGGCCACCTAGCTAGCTGAACACGATCATCGAGCCCTGGCCCAGACTGCGGGTCGCCGCCGCGTGCAGTCCCAGCCACACATGGCGTTCCCGCGCGAACGGGCTGTCCTCGTACGGAACCGGGACGGCCGGTTCCTCCAGGCTGGTCGGCCGGGACGGGGGCGCCGGAGCGGGCGGGGGGTTGGCGGCGTCGATGCCCAGCGCCGGGGCGACCGCCTCCAGTTCACGCAGCAGCCCGTGGCTGGAGCCCAGCGGGCCACCGCCCTCGAGGAGTTCGTCGTTGGACAGCGGGCTCGGGAAGTCGACGGGGACATAGGCACCGGCGTGGTCGTAGTGCCACACCAGATGCGACTGCTGGGCGGTGGACTCGAACATCTCGAGCAACTGCTCGTAGTCTCCGCCGAGTTCGTCCACCGGCGTCACCGCGAGCCCGCACAGCTGCAACATGTGGGCGCGGCGCAGAAAGTGCAGCGCGTCGTAGTCGAAGCCCGCGACCGGGGCAACATCCCCCGACAGACCGGGCATATAGCCGAAGACGGGCACGGGCGGCAGACCGGCTTCACCGAGTGCCTTGTCGTACGCGGCGATCTCCTCGGCGAAGGGATTGTCGGGGCTGTGGCACAACACATCGACGAGCGGGACCAGCCAGAGGTCACATGCCACGCGATCTCTCTCTCGTATCCGTACGGTCGGTGGTCGGCCCAGCGTAGTGCCCCGCGTACGCCGCGCGAAGAGCGCTGCCCACCGCGCTGCCGCCGCACCCGGTCTCAGCCCGTGCTGGAGGGAAGGTTGCTGGAGGGGGGGCCGGAGCTGTCCGAACCGGAGGAGCCGGAGCCGGAGGAGCCGCTCGGGGTGTCCGTCGGCGTCGGCTCCGTGGAGGATTCGGACGGCGACGCCGTGGGCGACCCGCTCGGGCTCTCGCTCGGGCCCCGGTCCGATGTCGCCGCGCCGGTGCCCGGCACCCGGTTCGCGGGCGGCGCTCCGCCGTCGCCCGCCAGGGTGCGTACGACCAGGGCGAACACCACGGCCACCAGGACCACCGCGAGCGCCGCCGCCGCGGGCACCGCCACCCGGCGTCTGCGCACCCGGCGCCGCCCCTGCCGTACGGCGCGGGCCACATCGACACCGGGCGCACCGGCCCCCGGTTCGAGGCCGCGCAGCGGGGCGAGCAGCCGGTCGGCCTCCCGCTCCAACTCATCGTCGCGCATGGCCACTACTCCTTCCGCTTCCCCATCGGTGTGACGGACGAGGGCAGTTGACCGCCGAGCTGGGCCCGCAGCCGGACGAGGCCGCGCGCGGACTGGCTCTTCACGTTGCCCTCCGAACAGCCGAGGATCCCGGCCACCTCCGCCACCGGCAGATCGCACAGGAACCGCAGCACCAGCACCGCCCGCTGCCGCGCCGGGATCCGGGAGAGCGCGGTGTGCACGACGGTCCGCGTCTCGATGTCCGGCCCCCCGGCGGCGGGCGGCAGCCCGGGGGTCTCGTGCGGTGCCCCGGACAGCCGTACCCGCGCCCAGCCGAGCCGCTGCTCGTTGAGGAAGCAGCGCAGCAGCATGGTGTGCACATAGCGGTCCGTGTCAGTGGCGGCGCGGGCCCGCCGCCAGTGCACGAACAGCTTGGTGAGCGTGGTCTGTACGACGTCGTCGGCGCGGTGCGGGTCCCTGCACAGCAGATGGGCGATCCTGCGGAGCGCGGGCAGCCTCGCGGAGACGTACGCGGTGTACGTCTGCTCCGACTCCGACTCCGACTCCGGCTCCGACTCGGACCCGGCCCGCTGCCAGGACCACCCGGCCGCGGACGCGGGCTCAGGTTCGCTCCCGCTCACGTTCCCCCGCTCACCCCCTCCGGTCCCGTCCCCGGCACCGTCCAGGCCCAGACACCCCCGACCCACTCGCCCGGCCGCCCCAACAGCCGTTCCACACAGACACGCAGCTTCCCGTCGCCGGGTTGCGGAGCGAGCACCACCGCTCCCGCCCGCCAGTAGCGCAGGTCCGCCGCCGCGGCGCTGCGCTCGGCGGACCCGATGTCCGGCATGGTCCCGGTGCGCTCCACCCAGCTCAGGAGGGTCGAGGTATAGCGGGGCACCGGGCCGTAGATCCCGGTACGGTCCGGTCCGTAGGGGCCGTTGAAGTAGCCGCCGGGCAGCGGGAAGCCGAGACCGGCGCTGAGCTGCCAGTGCAGGGGCTCGGCGTGCGCGGGGTCCGGCACCGGGACGGGGACGAGGGTGCGGCCCTCGGGGACGTAACGCCGCCAGGTGCCGTTGGCGACGAACGGGGGCACCGGTACCCGTTCGCTGGTGGCCGCCGGGGTGGGGACGATCGGCAGCAGGGCGGCGGCGATGGCCGCCCATCCGGCGATCCGCAGCGCGCGGTCCCGGTTTCCGTCCGCCAGCCGGTCGATGGCGAGGGCCAGCAGAATGCCGAGTGCGGGCACCGCGGCCATCGCCACCCGTGACTCGATGACCGACTCCAGCAACGGCAGCCGCGCGAACGGCCACCACGGCCCCGGCAGCGTCCGGTCCGTCCCCGGCAGCGGGAGGGAACGCCCCAGGGACAGCGCCATCATGGCGAACGCCGTCCAGGCCAGCGCCCGGACCCGCGGCTCCCGCCACCGCCACACCACCACCACGACGGTGAGGGCGAGCAGCGGCCAGCCGAAGAAGGCGTTCTGCTCGGTGCGGTTGACGGCCAGCCGGTCCGCGGTGGCCGCGTCGCCGCCGAGCGAACGACCGGCGAACTCCACCAGTGCGCCCGGCGGGTTGCCCGCCGGGCCGTGCAGCACACTGACGTAGGACTGGGCGCCGAAGAACTGCCGGTACAGCGGATAGCCGAGCAGCACCAGCGCGACGCCCGCGGCGACCGCGAGCCCGCGCAGCAGCGGCCCGCCGACGGCGCGGGCCACACCGGGGCGCAGCACCGCGTAGCCCACCGCGAAGAACAGCAGCCCGAGGGCGGCCAGCAGCAGCGCCTCCTCGCCCAGGAAGACCTGGTAGGTGAGGAACAGCCCGAGGATCACCCCGTCGCGCACCGTACGGCCGCCCGGTTCGCACAGCCGCAGCAGCCGGTCCACGATCAGCGGCATCATGAACAGCACCGCGAAGTTGGGGTGGGCGTTGGCGTGGGAGACCATCGCCGGGGCGAACGCGCACAGCGCGCCGCCGAGCGCCGCGGCCCGCCGGGAGGTCACAAAGCGCCGCAGCAGCAGCCAGTACCAGGCGACGGCGGTCGCGGCGAGACCGGCGGTCAGCACCAGCGCCCAGGTGATGGCCGGGCCGAACACGGCGGTGACGGGCGCGAGCGGTACGGACAGGCCCAGCATGGTGGTGTTCGCCATGAGGTTCACACCGGACGGGACGTTCTGGAACGTGCTGAAGAACGGATCGCGGAGGGCGAAGACGTTGTCGGCGGTGACCGCGAAGAACCACTCCCACTGGTTCTGGTCCTGTCCACCGTCGATCAGATAGCGGTGCTGGGGGTCACGCCACAGCCCGTGGAAGAGCACCACGGACAGCAGCAGATAGCCCACCGCCACCGCCAGGTCGGCGGCCCGGACCCGCTCCAGCGCACCCGCCGCCCGCAACCGCGCCAACTCCAGCAGCACCCGGGCGTAGTCCGGCGCGCGGACCTTGGAACCGGGCTGATGGGCCCAGCGGACCGGCACCTCGGCGACCGGCCAGCGCGCGCCGTGGAACATCCGCAGGATCTCCACATCGATGCACCAGCCGTCGAGCCGGGACCGGCCGAAGACCGCGCGCGCCCGGTCGCCCTCGAAGAGCTTGAAGCCGCACTGGGTGTCGCGGACCCCGGGCACCGCCACCGCCCGGATGACGCGGTTGCCCGCCTCGCCGAGCAGCCGCCGCAGCGGAGGGCGGCGCACCGCCCCGGCGGACGCCGGGTGGTGGGCGCGGGAGCCGATGGCGCCGGCGTAGCCCTCGTCGAGCCGGTCGTGCAGTGCGGCCAGTTCCTCGATGGGGGTGGCCAGATCGGCGTCGGTCACCAGCACCCGGCGGCCGCGCGAGGCGAGCACACCGAGCCGTACGGCGTGGCCCTTGCCGTGGTTGCGGGCGAACGGGGCCGTGGTGGCGGTGCCCGGTGGCGGTCCCAGCAGCCGGATCCGGGGCTCGGCGGCAGCGGCCTCGCGGACCGTGGCGGCGGTGGCGTCCGTGGAGCCGTCGTCGACCACGATGACCTCCCAGCCCGCGTGGCGATCGGGCGAGGACCGCAGATAGCGGCAGATCGCGTCGAGGGTCCGGGGCAACCGGTGCTCCTCGTTGTAAGCGGGGACGACGACCGTCAGATCGACGGTGTCCGGCGCACGCGGCGGCGTCGGCTCGACGGTGTCCGGCACGCGCGGCGGCGTCGGCGCCGGTCGGCGGTCCGCGGCGGGGCTGAGCGAAGAAGGCGGCACGCGTCGGGGACCACCTCGGACCCCCGCGGCGTTGCGTGATCCGTGTCACACTCTGCCCCGGCCGGGGCCGGGCGCCGGATCAGCGCGCCTTCGACTCCCCCACCAGCCGCTCGATCAGGCTGCGGAAGTGGGTGCTGTACTCCGCGATGAGCCGCTCGGAGGTGGCCGGGTCACCCCGGGTCACCGCCGCGGTGAGCTCGCAGTGCCCGGCCCACAGCAGCCCGCGCAGATCGGGCACCCGGCGCAGATACGGCACCGTGAACACCCAGGTCTGCGCCCGCAGCCGCTGGAGGAAGTCCAGGATGTACGGGTTGCCGACCAGCCCGCAGAGCTCACGCCAGAAGCGCAGGTCGTAGCCGATCAATATGTCGAGGTCGCCGGAGCGGGCGGCCCGCTCGGCCTCCTCGGCCCTCCGCCGCACCGAGGCCAGCGCCGCCGGGGTCATCGAGCGCAGCGTCCGGTCGACGCAGTGGCGGAACACACCGTCGACGACCATCGTGCGGGCGTCCACCATGTGCCGGAAGTCCTCGATGGTGTACTCGTGGACCTTGAAACCGCGGTGTTCCTCGACGTCCAACAGCCCCTGCGAGCACAGGTCGAGCAGGGCCTCGCGGACGGGTGTCGCGGAGACGCCGTACTGGTCGGCGATCTCCTTGACGGTGAACTGACGGCCGGCCGGGAGGCGGCCCGCGAGCACCTCGTCGCAGAGCGCTTCGGCGATCTGCTGGCGCAGGGTGTTCCGCTTGACCGGGCTGGTGCCGGGCACGGGCATCGAGGACCGTCTCCTTCCGCGGCCGTCGTGATCACCGGGTGGTAAGCGGACGGCCCTCGCATCACGATATGCGAGGGCCGTTGCGCCCAGTGACGCGGAGTACGGCGGTGTTCTACACCGGGTGCCCGTTCGGCGTTTTCCGTGGCCGTCGGGCGTCTTCCGTGGTCACACCGTGTGGATGCGGGTCCGCCGCGGCCCCGGGCACCGGGTGGGTACGACGCTTCAGCCGGTGTGGGCGTCGGCCGCGGACAGCGCCTCGTCCAGGACCGCCAGGCCCTCCTTGGCCTCGGTCTCGGTGATGGTGCACGGCGGCACCACATGGGTGCGGTTCATGTTCACGAAGGGCCACAGACCGCCGCGCTTGCAGGCGGCCGCGAAGTCGGCCATGGGCTGGTTGGCCGGGCCACTGGCGTTGTACGGCACCAGCGGTTCGCGGGTCTCCTTGTTCTTCACCAGGTCCAGCGCCCAGAAGACGCCCGTACCGCGCACCTCGCCCACCGAGGGATGGCGCTCGGCGATCTCGCGCAGCCCGGGGCCGATCACGTTCTCGCCGATGGCGGCGGCGTTCTCCACGATGCCCTCCTCGGCCATCGTGTTGATGGTCGCGACGGCGGAGGCGCAGGCCAGCGGGTGGCCGGAGTAGGTGAGACCGCCGGGGTAGGGCCGCTGGTCGAAGGTGGCGGCGATCTCGGCGGAGATCGCGACACCGCCCAGCGGCACATAGCCGGAGTTGACGCCCTTGGCGAAGGTCAGCAGGTCGGGGACGACGTCGAAGTGTTCGGCGGCGAACCAGCGGCCGGTGCGTCCGAAGCCCGCCATGACCTCGTCGAGGACGAAGACGATGCCGTAGCGGTCGCAGATCTCACGGACGCCGGGCAGATAGCCGGCCGGCGGGACCATGATCCCGGCGGTGCCGGGGATGGTCTCCAGCACGATCGCGGCGATGGTCTGCGGGCCCTCGAAGGCGATGGTGTCCTCGAGGTGGCGCAGGGCGCGCTCGCACTCCTGGGCCTCGTTCTCGGCGTGGAAGGGCGAGCGGTAGAGGAACGGCGCCCAGAAGTGCACCACTCCGGCCGAGGCGGAGTCCGAGGGCCAGCGGCGCGGGTCACCGGTCAGGTTGATCGCGGTGGAGGTGGCGCCGTGGTACGAGCGGTAGGCGGAGAGCACCTTGGCGCGGCCGGTGTGCAGCCGGGCCATCCGGACCGCGTTCTCCACGGCCTCGGCGCCGCCGTTGGTGAAGAAGATCTTGTCGAGGTCGCCGGGGGTGCGCTCGGCGATCAGCCGGGCCGCCTCGGAGCGTACGTCCACGGCGAAGCCCGGGGCGATGGTGCACAGCTTGCCTGCCTGCTCCTGGATCGCGGCCACGACCTTGGGGTGCTGGTGGCCGATGTTGGTGTTCACCAGCTGGCAGGAGAAGTCGAGGTAGCGGTTGCCGTCGTAGTCCCAGAAGTACGCGCCGTCGGCGCCCGCGACGGCGAGCGGGTCGATCAGGCCCTGCGCGGACCACGAGTGGAAGACATGCGCGCGGTCCGCGGCCTTGACGGCGGCACCGGCGACGGGGTCGGGAGTGGGCTGCACGGACACGTTCGGTACCTCTGATCGCTCACGGGGAGGGGGTGCGACCAGCGTACGGACCACCCTCCGGGCCCGTCACCGACATGCTGTCCGGCATTTTCCGTGGCTCCCGACACACTGCCGGGCTTCTTTCACCACGCGGCTTTTCCGGAACCCCCGGTGACAGCGCTCGACAACACTTGGCACTTGACAGCACACTGTCGACACGACAGTCTGCTGTCATCACCGAGGGGTCGAGCCGAGCACCTCACGGATCAGGACCGAGGAGAAGCCATGGGACGTCGGACCGTGCATGTGGCCGTCTACGACACGCTCGCCGACTGGGAGATCGGACACGCCACCGCCCACCTCCGCGAGACCGCCTACCACCGCCCGCCCCGCGAGGGCTTCACCATCCGCTATGTGGCGGCCCGGCCCGGGACGGTGACCACGATGGGCGGACTACGCATCGAGCCCGATCTGACACTGGAGGACGTGCGGCCGCAGGACAGCGCGATGCTGATCCTGCCGGGCGCGCGCGCCTGGGCGGGCGACCCGGAGATGCCGCGCTTCGCCCGCGCCGCACGGGAGTTCCTGGCGGCGGGCGTACCGGTCGCGGCGATCTGCGGCGCCACGGCGGGACTCGCGCTCGAAGGGGTGCTGGACGAGCGCGAACACACCAGCGCCGCGGCCGAGTTCCTGGCCGCCACCGGGTACCGGGGCGGCGATCACTACCGCGAGGCGGACGCGGTCACCGACCCGGAGAGCGGTCTGATCACGGCCGGGCCGACCGAGCCCGTCGCGTTCGCGCGGGAGATCCTGGCCCGTCTGGAGGTGTTCGAACCCGAGGTGCTGGACGCCTGGTTCCGGCTGTTCTCGACGTCCGACGCGGCCGCGTACGGCGTTCTGGAAGCGGCGGCCGCACGATGACGGACGGCACCGGGGCGGCCGAGGAACTGCCCGCGCTGCTCAGCGGGACGGCGCTGTCGGTCTTCCGACTGAACGGGCAGTTCCTCGCCGTCTCCGAGCGGCTGTCCCGTCCCGCCGGACTGACCGCCGCCCGCTGGCAGGTGCTCGGCGCGGTCCTCGAGGAACCGCTGCCGGTCGCCGGGATCGCCCGCGCCATGGGCATCACCCGGCAGAGCGTGCAGCGCGTCGCGGATCTGCTCGTCGAGGCAGAGCTCGCGGAATATCTCCCCAACCCCGCACATCGCCGGGCCAAACTCCTCGCCCCCACCGAGGCCGGCGTCACCGCGGTGCGGGCGATCATTCCCGGCCACCGGGAGTTCGCCGGACAGCTGGCCGAACAGCTGGGCGGAGCGGCCGGTTTGACGGAGGTGAGGCAGGCCCTGAGCCGTCTGTCGGAGGCCCTCGACGCCCTGGAGTCCGGCTCCGCGGACACCCCCGGGAGCTGACCCGCCACGGCCGCGCGACCGTCCCGCGCAGATACGGAACCGATAACGGATCCCCTGCGTCGTCCACTTCGCTCCCAGCCGCCTTTATTCTCTCGGGGGGCTGATCAGGGGGATCAGGGGAAGGGACAACGACGCATGGAAGACCTGGGGGCCGAGGACCCTCGCTGGATCGGCGAGTACCGGCTGCTGCGGCGGCTCGGTGCGGGCGGTATGGGCCGGGTCTTCCTGGCCCATTCCCCGCGCGGCCGCACGGTGGCGGTGAAGCTGGTCCAGACGGAGCTCGCTCAGCAGGCCGAATTCAGACGGCGGTTCAAGCAGGAGGTACGGGCCGCCCAGCGGGTCGGCGGGGAGTGGACCGCGCCGGTGCTCGACGCCGACACCGAGGCCGCCACTCCGTGGGTCGCCACCGGCTATATCGCCGGACCCTCGCTGCACGCGACCGTCGCCGAATCGGGTGCCCTGCCCGAACGGTCGGTGCGCATCCTCGGCAACGGCCTCACCCGCGCGCTGCGTGACATCCACGGCGCCGGGCTGGTCCACCGCGATCTGAAACCCTCCAACATCCTGGTCACCATCGACGGTCCGCGGGTCATCGACTTCGGCATCGCGCGCGCCCTGGAGACCGTGACGGACGGTCTGCTCACGCGCAGCGGCGCCGTCGTGGGCTCACCCGGCTTCATGTCGCCCGAGCAGGTGCGCGGTGAGCGGGTCACCCCCGCAAGCGATGTGTTCTGCCTGGGCTCGGTCCTGGCCTTCGCGGCCACCGGCCGCCAGCCGTTCGGCACCTCCGACAGCGGGGTGCACGCGGTGATGTACCGGATCGCGCAGGAGGAGCCGGATCTGACCGGACTGCCCGAGAGCTTGCGCGATCTGGTCACCGACTGTCTGAAGAAGACCCCCGAGGACCGGCCCGGCCTCGACGCGCTGCTGGAGCGCACCGGCGGGGACGAACCGGACGGGGACCGGGACGGGGCCGGGGCCGGATCCGATGAGCCCTGGCTGCCCGGCAGCCTCGTCGCCCAACTGGGCCGCCACGCGGTGCAGTTGCTCGACGCCGAGACGCCCGCGGCGCCCCTGGCCCCCGGGATGCCCGCGCCGCCGTCCGCACCGCCGTCCGCGGGACCGGCCAGGCCCTCGGTCCCGGCGCCGCCGACGGCCCCGCCGCCCCCCACCGCGCCGCCGTCGGCCACCTCGTTCCCGCTGGCCCCGGCGGAGCCGCCGACGCCTGCGCAGCCCGCCGGGCCGCCCGTGCCCCCGGCTCCGGCCGCACCGCCGAAGCCCGCACCGGCACCGGACGTACCCGCCGCGGACGCCGACGCACCCGCCGCGGACGCCGCGAAGGCACCGGCCGACGCGCAGGACACCCCCGGCGCCCCGGCCGCCGGGACACCGTCGGCCACTGCGCGGCCCGTCCCCCAGGCCACGCCCGACCCGCGCCGCCAGAACGCGGCCCCCGCGTCCGCCCCCGAAGCGGCGCCCGCCCAGCAGGCCGAGCCCGCGCCGGAACCGGTGGCCGCGGCCACCCCGCCGCATGCCTTCGGGCCCCCGGCGGTCACCTCCTTCGACACCACGCCGCAGGGCGGACCCGGTGCCGCCCCGCATGCCCTCGGCTCCGTCGGCCTCGGCGGTCCCGCAGGTCCGGGCGGTCCCGGTGGGCCCGGCGGTCCGGCCGCGGCCCAGCCGCCCAAGCCCAAGCGCCGCCGCAAGGCGCTCATCATCTCCTCGGCCGCCGTCGCCACCGTGCTGATAGCCGGAGTGGCCGCCATCGTCGTGATCAAGGGCAATGACTCCAAGGGCGACACGGCCAAGCCCGACTACGACAAGGCGACCCACACCGCGCCCGTCAAGCCCGGCGGCTCCGGCGGTTCGGGCGCCCCCGCCCCGTCCGCCACCAAGCTGGGCTCCACCGGCGATGTGCCCAAGGAGTATCTGGGCGCCTGGGAGGGCCAGATCACCGAGGGCGGCGAGCCCACCGGCAAGATCCGCCGGATCGTGCTCACCCAGGGACAGATCGGCGCACCCGTCGCCGACACCCTGACCTCGACCAAGGACATGTTCTGCCAGGACTCGGCCACCCTCAAGTCGGCCGACAGCCTGCTGCTGATCGAGGACGAGGACGTCACCACCAGCGTTCCCGAGGACGCGTGCAGTGCCGTCGGCGAGCAGACCCTGCGGCTGGGCAACGACGGCTCGATCACCTGGAGCACCACCGACGGCTCCTCCGAGGCCACCCTGCGCCCCGCGAAGTCCGGCGGCAACCCGATCCCGGCCACCTACGAGGGCACCTGGCTGGCCAAGGGCGCGTTCGGGCAGGACGACGCCACCCTCAAGATCACCATCAAGCAGGGCGCGATCGGCACCGCGGTGGCCGAGGAGACCGGCGACAGCAAGAAGTACCACTGCGAGGGCAAGCGGATCCTGGCCTCGGTCGCCAAGGGGCTGGTCCTCAGCCCGACCAAGGTCACCGACGGAAACCCCAAAGATCTGTGCACACCGGGCAATTCGCTGACCTTCACCGCCTCCGGCAAGGAGAAACTCCGGGTCGAATATGACGACCCGGACGACTACGGCGATGAGACGATGACACAGACGTTCACCAGAATCGACTGATCGGCCGATCGGCAGACGGACCATCGGCACACGGACAGGAGCCACACCGCGATGGAGAACCTCGGGGCCCAGGACCCGCGGTGGATCGGCGAGTACCGGCTGCTCGGCAAGCTGGGCGAGGGGGGCATGGGCAAGGTCTTCCTCGCCCGGTCCGCCCGCGGCCGTACCGTCGCCGTCAAGCTCGTACAGGCCGAACTCGCCCGCCAGGCCGACTTCCGCAGCCGTTTCAAACGGGAGGTGGAGGCGGCCAGCCGGGTCGGCGGGCAGTGGACCGCGCCCGTACTGGACACCGACACCGACGCCGAGGTGCCCTGGGTGGCCACCGGCTACATCGGCGGGCCGTCACTGCACGACGTGGTGGCCGAGGACTTCGGGGCGCTGCCCGAGCACTCGGTGCGGGTGCTGGCCCACGGCCTGTCCCTGGCGCTGCGCGACATCCACGGCGCCGGGCTGGTGCACCGGGACCTCAAACCGTCCAACATCCTCATCACCATCGACGGCCCGCGGGTCATCGACTTCGGGATCGCCCGTGCGCTGGACGCGGTCGACGGCACCGCGGGCGGCAATCTGACGATGACCGGCGCGGTCGTCGGCTCGCCCGGTTTCATGTCGCCCGAGCAGGTGCGCGGCGAACCGGTCACCGCGGCCAGCGATGTGTTCTGCCTCGGCTCGGTGCTGGCCTTCGCGGCCACCGGGCGGCAGCCGTTCGGCAGTGTGGACAGCGGTATCCACGCCCTGATGTACCGAATAGCCCAGGAGGAGCCCGATCTGACCGGGCTGCCCGAAGGGCTGCACGGCATCGTCTCCGCGTGTCTCAACAAGGAGCCCACGCTGCGGCCTTCGGTCGCGGACCTGGTCGCGTACACCGAGCGAACCGGCCCGGACAGCGAGACCTGGCTGCCCGGCGGGCTGCTCGCCCGGCTGGGGCGCGACGCCCTCCAACTGCTGGAGGTGGAGGCGGAGAACGCCCAGCAGGGCCCGGTGGGACCGCAGTCCTCCGTCGCCTACCCGGGCCCCCCGTCGACCCCCACACCGCATTCCGGATACGCCGGACCCTCCGCGTACGCCCACCCCCCGCACGCCGGGTCGCCCGGCTATCCGGTGACCGGGCCCGCGCCCCAGCACGGTCAGCCCTGGCCGGGCGGCTATCAGGCGCCGTTCCCCTACCAGGGCCGGGCGGCCGCCGTGCTGCGGTCGGCGCGGGGGCTGTGCACCGGTCTGCTGACGGCGTTCGGCATCTGGATCGTGCTGACCGTCATCCACCTGTATCTGAACCTGTCGCTGTTCGGCGCCTACCGCGATCTCATCGACGGAACCGGCACCAGGCAGGCGGTCGACCACCGCAAGGACGCGGTGGATCCGATGGACATGTTCCTCTTCTTCGCCGCGGTGGCGGTGATGGTGGTGTGGCTGGTCTGGTTCCGGCGCGCCTATCTCAACGCCACGGTGCTGACACCGGGACGGCAGCGGTTCGGCAGCGGCTATGCCGTCGGGGCCTGGTTCATCCCGGTCGCCCAGCTGTGGCAGCCCAAGCAGATGGCCAACGACATCTGGAACTCCAGCGTGCCCCCGGGCCCCGGCCGGGTCTCCCGCGCGGTGCTGCACTGGTGGTGGGCGCTGTTCGTGACGATGTTCTGGGTCGAGCCGATCGCCGGGCTCGTCGACCTCGGCTCCGAGACCGACACTGACCGGCGCGTCGCCACCGGCTTCCTGATCGTGGACGACATCGTCTCGCTGCTGTGCGCGGTGCTGGCCATCACGGTGGCGCTGCGCATCACCAGGATGCAGGACCAGCGGATCGCGCGGCCCGCCGTACAGCAGCCCGCGCCGCCCGCGGGGATGTTCGGGCCGCCCGCGGCGCACTGACCCCGCGGATCACGCGAGAAGTCCCCGGCCGTTCAGGGAACGGCCGGGGACTTCGTCGTCTTCGAGCCCCGGCTCAGAGGAACGAGTTGATCTGGATCGTCTCGTCACGCCCCGGGCCGACGCCGATCGCCGAGATCGGCGCGCCCGACATCTCCTCCAGCGCCTGGACGTACCGCTGCGCGTTCTTCGGCAGGTCGTCGAAGGTCTTCGCCTTGGAGATGTCCTCCGTCCAGCCCGGCAGCATCTCGTAGACGGGCTTGGCATGGTGGAAGTCGGTCTGGCTGTAGGGCAGCTCCTCGACCCGCTTGCCGTCGATCTCGTACGCCACACAGACCGGGATCCGCTCCCAGCCGGTGAGCACGTCCAGCTTGGTCAGGAAGAAGTCGGTGAGACCGTTGACCCGGGTCGCGTAGCGCGCGATCACCGCGTCGAACCAGCCGCAGCGGCGGTCGCGCCCGGTGGTCACACCGCGCTCCCCGCCGATGGTGCGCAGCTTCTCGCCGTCCTCGTCGTGCAGCTCCGTCGGGAACGGGCCCGCGCCGACGCGGGTGGTGTACGCCTTCAGGATGCCGATCACGCGGTTGATCTTCGTCGGGCCGACCCCGGCGCCGGTGCAGGCACCGCCCGCGGTCGGGTTGGAGGAGGTGACGAAGGGGTACGTGCCGTGGTCGACATCGAGCAGGGTGCCCTGGCCGCCCTCGAAGAGCACGACCTTGCCCTCGTCGATGGCGCTGTTCAGCACCAGGGTGGTGTCCGCGACAAAGCCCTTGAGCTCGTCCGCGTAGCCGAGCAGCTCCTCGACCACCTGGTCGACGGCGATGGCGCGCCGGTTGTAGAGCTTGGCCAGGACCTGGTTCTTGAAGTCCAGAGCGGCTTCGACCTTCTGCCGCAGGATGGACTCGTCGAAGATGTCCTGGACCCGGATGCCCACGCGGTTGATCTTGTCCGCGTAGGACGGGCCGATGCCCCGGCCGGTGGTGCCGATCTTGCGCTTCCCCAGGAAGCGTTCGGTCACCTTGTCGAGGGTCGTGTGATACGGCGTGATCAGATGCGCGTTACCGCTGATCATCAGCTTGGACGTGTCGACACCGCGCTCGTTGAGCCCGCTCAGCTCGGAGAGCAGGACCGCGGGGTCGACGACAACGCCGTTGCCGATGACCGGGGTGCATCCGGGCGAGAGGATTCCGGACGGGAGGAGGTGCAGCGCGTACTTCTGGTCGCCGACGACGACCGTGTGGCCTGCGTTGTTGCCGCCCTGGTAGCGCACCACATAGTCAACCGAGCCGCCGAGCAGGTCGGTGGCCTTTCCCTTGCCCTCGTCACCCCACTGAGCACCGAGCAGCACAAGTGCGGGCACAGGCGTACACCCCTTCCGGGCGGGGCATGTCCAACGTGCGTAGTGGCGTGCGCCACCACCAGAGCCGTCGAACCGGTGCCCCGGATAGACGAAGCCCCTGGCGCAACAGCGACAGGGGCTCTTGCACCGAGAGATTACCTGAGGAAGGACCGAGGTGTCGGCTCCAGATCCCTGGCACTCTCCTCCGGACACCGTCCGGGAGCGCCCCCTGCTTGTGGTCATCGACCCCTCTGCCCGGCGAACGGACGGGGAGTCGGTGCGCATCGCGAAGGATGTGCTGTGCGCGGGCGCACAGACAAAAATCTGCCTGCCGGACGGTCCGGACGAAGTCGAGCGGGCCCTCGCCCGCCGCGGCGCCCGCCGCCCGGTGGTGATCGGCGACGACCGTGCGCTGCTGCGGGTGGTGGAGCTGCTCCACCGCCGCCGGGAGCTGACGGACGCCACCTTGTCGGTGGTCCCGGTCGGCGGCCCGGCCACGGTCGCCCTGGCCCGGTCCCTCGGTGTGCCGACCGATCCGGTCACAGCCGCCCGTACGGTCCTCGACGGGGCCGCGCGCCCGCGTGACCTGCTGGTGGACGACAGCGGCGGGGTGGTGCTCGGAGGCTTGCGGATCCCGTCCGGCCCGCGGACGGACCCGCCGGTACGGCCCGGCGGCCACGATCCGCTGGAACCGCACGATCCGCACGGCGCCGGGGCGGCACCGCCCGTCGGCACCGGCCCGCCGCCCGAGTCCGGCACCGGGTCGGACACCGGTCCCGGCACCGGTCCCGGCGGCGCCAACGGCCACCGGGACCGCCGGGACCCGGGCGCGGGCCCGCCCGGCGACGGCTCCCAGCCGTGGTGGACCCCGGCGGCGCGCACCGCGCGCACGGCCCTGACGCTGCTGTCCCTGCCGGTCATCGGCCTGACCGGCGGCTCCCGCCGCCGCGTCCACCCGCCGCCCCCGCACCGGCTGCGGATCGAGGCGGACGGGGTGCTGCTGACCGATCTGGACCGCCCGGTGACCCGCGTATCGGTCTCCACGGCCGGACCGGACGACGGCGGACTGGCCGAGGTCGTGGTCCACCCGCACGCGGCGGGCGGCCCGGTGCGCGCGCTGGCACGGGCGGTCACCGTCTCCGGCCAGGACTTCCGCTACCGGGCGGACGCCCTGGTACGCGGCCCGGTCCGCAGCCGCACCTGGACCGTCCTGACGGAGGCGTGGACCCTGATCCTCCCCCACCGCACCTGACCCCCGCCGGAGTCCCACTCAACCCCCTCGCGGCGGGCCCGCCCGACAGGCACTCGGCGCGGGCCGGAGCCCGCCGCCCCGGCCTCAGGGTGTCGTAATCCGGACGCCGGGCGACGGTGTCCACGGCCTCCGGGCCCAGCGGCGAAAGACCGCCACGCGCGGAGGGACGACGGGCCGGGCCCGGTCCCCCGTCGCCCTAGGTGTCCTGTCCTGTCGATCTTCGTGGATCAGCCCGCGGCGTCTGGTGAGGGGGCACCTCCCAGCGGTAGCTGGGGGAGGATCGCAGGAGGGTCGTCCGCGTACTGGGCATACTCGGAAGATCCCGACAACGCGGCGAGGCGCGGTGCCAGACGTCGCGGGCCCGCGAAGATCGGCAGGAGGAGGGCCTAGCGGCAAGCCCATGCCCGGTGCGGTCCGATGGCCACGTACCTGCGCGAGCCACACCGCGCGGGTAGGCCGGACCTTGCGGGTACAGACGGCCGGCTGCCGCCCATGGCGCGGGCCGGGCCACAGCGGGTACGCGCCGCGGCAGGGCGACCCCCTCCAGCCGAGCGGCAAAAGACCCGCCACGCACGGAGGAACGACGCGGCCGAGCCCGTCTCCGCGTCCCCCTAGCAGCCAGCGGCCTCGCGGCGAGCGGCTTGGTGAGCGCGCCAGCGGTCGAGCATCTTGGGGAGTTCCTGCTGCATGAACTCGAAGAACTCAGCCGTCTCGGACACCCGCAGCCCCGCCGGGGTGTCGGGCCCGAGCACCTTGGCGCCGTCGCGCATGGTGCTCTCCCAGCGCGCGAGGAGCTGATCGCGGCGAGTGATGGTCTCGTACCAGAGCTCGTTGTGCAGCCGGTAGCGGTCGCGGCGCGAACCGGGCTCGCGCTCACGCGTGACCATGGCCACCTGGGTGAGGTAGCGGACCGCCCCCGAGACCGCGGCCGGGCTGATCTGGAGCCGCTCGGCCAGCTCGGCCGAGGTGAGCTGGCCGGAGTCGGAGACGAGCAGTGCCGCGAAGACCCTCGCACCCATCCGCTGCATCCCGGCCTCGGCCAGATCCGCCGCGAACCGCTCGACAAACCGGGACACCGCCTCGGGGTCCCGCGAGACAGTCGGCACGTCCTCCGCTTGCGTCGTCTCACTCACCGGCTCATCATCTCCCCTCTTCGTCACATCATCATAAGTTTATATGGTTCCTTAACTTCACAAATTTGTGAAACTAGCGTAGCTTCGGAAATATGAAGACGGCAATCTCCGCGTCCGGCCTGCACAAGTCCTTCGGCCGGACCCATGCGTTGGACGGCCTCGACCTCGAAGTCGAGGCAGGTGAGGTCCATGGCTTCCTCGGCCCCAACGGCGCCGGGAAGTCCACCACCATCCGGGTCCTGCTGGGGCTGCTGCGAGCCGATGCCGGTGCGGTCCAGCTCCTCGGCAAGGACCCCTGGCACGATGCGGTCGAGCTCCATCAGCACATCGCGTACGTCCCCGGGGACGTCACCCTGTGGCGCAACCTCAGCGGTGGCGAGGTCATCGACCTGTACGGGCGGCTGCGCGGCGGGCTGGACACGGCACGGCGGGCCGAGCTCCTGGACCGGTTCGAGCTCGACCCCACCAAGAAGGGGCGCACCTACTCCAAGGGCAACCGCCAGAAGGTCGCCCTGGTCGCCGCGTTCTCCTCCGAGGTCGAGCTGCTGATCCTGGACGAGCCCACCTCCGGGCTCGACCCGCTGATGGAGGAGGTCTTCCGGGAGTGCGTGGCCGAGGAGCGTGACCGCGGCCGCACGGTGCTGCTCTCCAGCCACATCCTCAGCGAGGTCGAGGCGCTGTGCGACCGCGTCAGCATCATCCGCAAGGGCAAGCGGGTGGAGTCGGGTTCGCTCGCCCAGCTCCGCCATCTGACCCGTACGTCCGTCACCGCCGAGCTGGCCGAGCCGGTCAACGGACTGACCGGTCTCCCCGGCGTGCACCACGTCGACATCCGGGACCGGTGCGTCAAGCTCCAGGTCGACACCGACAAACTGGACGGTGTGCTGCGCCAGTTGACCCAGTCGGGGGTGCGCAGCCTCATCTCCACCCCGCCGACGCTGGAGGAGCTCTTCCTCCGGCACTACCAGGACGACGTCACCCGCGCCGAAGAAGGGGCTGTCGCCCGATGACCGCCGTAGCCGACACCCGGGTCTCCCCCCGCACCCGCGGATCGGCCAAGGACCTGGCCGGCACCGGCACCCTGCTGCGGCTCGCGCTGCGCCGCGACCGGATCATGATGCCGGTGTGGGTGCTCTGCCTCGGGCTGACCGCGAGCAGCACCGTCGGCCGCCTCAAGAGCGCGTACGACACCCCCAAGGCCCGCTCCGACCTCATCGCGGACATGAATGGCAACGGCTCGACGAGAGCCCTGTTCGGAGCCGCCTTCGACGATTCACTCGGCGCGCTCACCGTCTGGCGGGTGGGCGGGTTCCTCACGGTGTTCGCCGCGATCATGAGTCTGCTCATCGTGATCCGACACACCCGTGAGGAGGAGGAGACCGGCCGTCAGGAGGCGCTGTCCGCCTGTATGGTCGGCCGCCGCGCGGGGCTGACCTCGGCCCTGCTCGCGGTGGGCATCGCCAATGCCGCGGTCACCGTTCTGATCGCGGGCAGTCTCGCGGGCCAGGGCGGCACCGGCGCGCTCGCGTTCGGTCTGGCCGTCGGTCTGTCCGGGATGGCCTTCGGCGGGCTGGCCGCCGTCGCCGCCCAGCTCACCGAGAACGCGCGGCTGGCCCGGGGGCTGACCTCCGCGGCCGTCGGCGCCGCCTTCGTGCTGCGGATGGCGGGCGATGCCGCCGAGGACGGTTCCCAGGGCTCCGGCCATCTGCTGGTCTGGCTCTCACCCCTGGGCTGGGCGGAGTACGCGCGGCCGTTCGCGGACGAGCGCTGGTGGCCGTTGCTGCTGATCGCCGTGCTCGCCGCCGCCTCCACCGCGCTGGCCTACTCCCTCGCGGGCCGTCGCGATGTCGGCGCCAGCTTCTACGCGACCCGACCCGGGGCCCCGGCCGCCGGGGCGGCTCTCAAGGGGGTCTACGGGCTGGGCTGGCGGCTCCACCACGGTGCGCTGCTCGGCTGGTGCGCGGGCTTCGTCTTCACCGGTGCCATCTTCGGCGCCATCTCGGACGGTGCCGACGAGTTCCTCGGCGACAGCGACCAGACCCGCGAGATCATCCAGCGGATGGGCGGGGCCCAGGGGCTGAACGACGCGTTCCTTGCCTCCATGGTCGGCATCCTCGGCACCACCCTCACCGTCTACACCGCAAGTGCCGTGCTGCGGCTGCGCGGTGAGGAGACCGACCAGCGCGCCGAGCCGCTGCTGGCCAACGCGGTCAGCCGGCTGCGCTGGGCCGGAAGCCACCTGGTCTTCGCCTATCTGGGCCCGGTCGTCGTGCTCGCGGTCGGCGGCCTCGCGCTGGGCGTGGGCTATGGCGTGGCCGCCGGCGACATGGGCGGGATCCCGCGTGCCGTGGGCGCCTCCCTCGCCCAGGCCCCCGCGCTGTGGGTGGTCACCAGCGCCGCCGTCTTCCTGGTCGGTGTGGTGCCGAAGTACACGGCCGCGGCCTGGGCCGTGGTCGGCTGGGTGGTGACCCTGAGCTGGATGGGCCCGGCGCTCAAGATGCCCCAGTCCGTGATGGACACCTCGCCGTTCACTCATCTGCCCAAGCTGCCCGGCGGCGATGTCACCGCCGCGCCCTTCCTGTGGTCGCTGCTGATCTCGGTCGTTCTGACCGCCGGAGGTCTGGTGGGACTGCGCCGTCGCGACATCGGCGGCTGACCCCCGTCGGCCCACCGCCCCGGCCCCTCGGCGCCGGCCCGCACCCCCCGTGGCGGCCGGCGCCGAGTGCTGTCCGGGGCCGAGCGCTGTCCGGGGCCGCCCCCGTCATCCACAGGGTGTGGATGACGGGGGCCGGTCGGGACGGTCAGTTCTCGACCAGCAGCTCCGTCAGCCCCCGGATCACAAAGCCCGGCCGCCACTCCGGCTCCCTCACCAGCCGCAGTCGGGGCGCCTTGCGGAGCAGCGCGCCGAAGGACGCCATCAGTTCAAGGCGGGCCAGCGGGGCGCCCAGGCAGTAGTGGATGCCCGCGCCGAAGCTGAGATGAGGGTTGTCCGCGCGCGCGAGGTCCAGGGTGTCGGGACGGTCGAAACGCGCGGGGTCGCGGTTGGCCGAGCCGAAGAGCAGGGCCACCTCGCTGCCGCGCGGAATGACCGTGCCGCCCACCTCGATGTCGTCCAGCACCCAGCGCTCGAAGAGCTGCAACGGGGTGTCGTACCGCAGCAGTTCGTCCACCGCGGTGGGTAGCAGCGCGTCCGGGTCGGCGCGGAGCGCCGCCAGCCGGTCGGGGTGGCGGAAGAGCGTCCACCAGCCGTTGCCGGTGGAGTTGACCGTCGCCTCGTGCCCCGCGTTGAGCAGCAGCACACAGGTGGAGATCATCTCCTGCTCGGAGAGCCGGTCGCCCTCGTCGTACGCCGCGATCAGCGCACTGATCAGATCCCCGCCCGGGTCCTTGCGGCGGGCGGCGATCAACTCCCGCAGATAGGCGGAGAACTCCAGCGAGGCGCGCACCGCCCGCCGCGCGGTCTCCTCCCCCGGGTTCAGCTCGTACATCCCGCAGATGTCCGCCGACCACGGGCGCAGCGAGGCCCGGTCGGCGGGCGGGATGCCGAGCATCTCCGCGATGACGGCCACCGGCAGCGGCTCGGCGACCGAGGCGATGAGATCGCCGCCACCGGAGGCGAGGAAGGAGTCGACCAGCTCGCCCGCCAGCCGCTCGATCGTCGGGACCAGCGCCTCGACCGTCCGCGCGGTGAACGCCTTGGAGACCAGCCGGCGGATCCGGGTGTGGTCCGGCGCCTCCAGATCGAGCATCCCGTGGTCATTGAGGATGTGGAACGGCTCGTGCTCGGGCGGCGGCGCGGTACGCCCGAACTCCTCGTGGCTGAACCGGTGCAGATAGCTGCGGCCCAGCCGGCGGTCGGCCAGCAGCGCGCGGACGTCGTCGAAGTGCGGGATCAGCCACTGCCGGGACGGCTCGAACCAGTGCGCCCGCCCGCTCGCGCGCAGCTCGGCGTAGGCCGGGTACGGGTCGGCGACGAACGACGGCCGCCACGGGTCGAAGGCGGGAAGCGGCACGGAGCTGGTCATGCCGGGACGGTACCGCCCCGGCGGCCTCAGCCTCCAGGGGTCACCAGCCGGGCCTCGTAGGCGAAGACCGCCGCCTGGGTGCGGTCCCGCAGCCCCAGCTTCACCAGGATCCGGCTCACATGGGTCTTCACCGTGGACTCGGCGACCACCAGATGTTCGGCGATCTCGGCGTTGGACCGGCCCTGGGCGACCTGCACCAGCACCTCGTTCTCCCGCTCGGTCAGCTCGGCCAGCCGCTCAGCCACGGGCGGCGGCGTTCCGAACCCGGTGGACTCGCCGATCCGCGAGAAGGTCGAGATCAGCCGCTTGGTGACGGTGGGCGCCAGCAGCGCCTCGCCCGCGGCCACCACCCGCACCGCTTCCCCGAGCTGACGGGCGGAGGCGTCCTTGAGCAGAAAGCCGCTCGCCCCCGCGCGCAACGCCTGGTACACGTACTCGTCGAGGTCGAAGGTGGTCAGCACCAGCACCTTGGCGTCGGCGTCCGCCGCGATGATCTCGCGGGTCGCCTCCAGTCCGTTGACCTCGGGCATCCGGATGTCCATCAGCACCACGTCGGGTCGCAGCTTCGCGACCTGCCGGATGGCCTGGCGGCCGTCGACCGCCTCACCGACCACCTCGATATCGGGCTGGGCGTTCAACAGAACGGAGAAACCCTCCCGGACCATGACCTGGTCGTCGGCGATCAGGACGCGGATGACGGCCGCCCCGTCGGTCCCGGTCATGCCGCCGCCTCCGCGTCCCCGGCATCCACCGGGATGAAGACGGCGACTTCGTATCCGCCGTCCTCCGCGGCTCCGGCCGTCATCTCGCCGTTCAGCATGGTCACCCGCTCCCGCATGCCCAGCAGCCCGTGGCCCACCCCCGGCGAGGGGCGGACGGTCCGGGTGGCCGGGCCGTTGACGATCCGCAGCCCGATGCCGCCGAGCACATACCCGATTTCGACGCGGGCGGTGGAGCCGGGGGCGTGGCGCAGCGCGTTGCTGAGCGCCTCCTGCACGATCCGGTACGCGGACAGCTCGACGCCCGGCGGCAGCGGGCGCACCGCGCCGATGGTGAGGTGCTCGACGGTCAGGCCCGCGGCCCGGACCCCCGCGAAGAGCGTGTCCAGCGTGGCGAGGGTGGGCTGCGGCGCCTCCGGGTCGGCGTCGGCGTACGCCTCGGGGTTGTCGGCGCGTACGACCCCGAGGACCCGGCGGAGTTCGGTGAGGGCGGCCACGGCGTTCTCCCGGATGGTCGCGAAGCTCTTGGTCAGCTCCTCGGGCGGGTTCTCCACCCGGTAGGGGGCGGCCTCCGCCTGGATGGCGATGACGGACATGTGGTGGGCGACGACATCGTGCAGTTCACGGGCGATGGTCGCGCGCTCCTCCAGGAGCGTACGGCGGGACCGCTCCTCGACGGTGGCCGACTCCTGCACGGCGACCTGCTTTCGGGTCTCGAGCAGACTGCGGGTGGCCACGACCGCGCCCACGACCAGACAGGAGACCAGCACCATCGAGAGGGTGTCGGAGGTGCGGCTGCTGACGGCGTCGGAGGTCACCCCGAACACGGCCGTGAGCACCAGCATCTGGACGGCGGTGCGGGGGCGGGTCTGCGCCGCGACCACGGCCATCACCGCGATCTGCGCGGCGAACAGGGGCCCGGGCCAGGGCCAGGTGTCGTAGAAGTAGAAGTCGTATCCGGTGGCGTCCGCACCCGCCGCGATCCCCACCGCGAACGACAGCCACCAGGCCCCAGCAGGCCGGAACATCGAGAGCGCCAGCGGCACCGCGCAGAAGGCGGCGAGCAGCACGTTTCCGCCGGAGTTGTGGCCGAAGCCGAGCACCCCCAGGACACAGGCGCACGCGGTGATCGCCGCGTGCGGCAGCCAGCTCGCATACGACCGCACCCGCGCGGGCAACCACCGCATCAGCCGGTGCGATGCGCCGAGCGGCGGCAGCGGGCGGAACGCGAAGGCGTCTCTGATCAAGTCTTCCCACAGCCCGGACAGCACGCTGCGGGCCAGGCGGAGTTCGGTGCGCGGAATCGTCTCGGTCACGCATCACACCGTAGGGAGCGGGCAGGTAGGCGTCGTCCCCACCGGTGCGGATTCCCGGGCGTCCGTCTCAAGTACTAGGTCCTGTCCGGTGGGTCTTTGAGGAGCAGCCCGCGGCGTCTGGTGCCGTACATCGCAAGGCGGAGGATCGTCCTCGTACTGGGCGTACTCGGGCGGTCCGACAACGCAGCGAGGTGCGGTGCCAGGCGTCGCGGGCCCGATAAGACCCACCGGACAGGGCCTGGGAGACGGGTCCGTACGGTCAGCGGACGTCTTCGGAGACGATCCTGCTGATCTCGTCGACGACCGTGCGCGCGGCGGGCGCCGTGGGATCGATCAGCGGGAAGTGTCCGGCCCCGGCGATGCGGACGACCCGCAGTGGCTGCCGGGCGACGGCCGCCGCCGCCGCGAAGGAGTCCACGACCTGCGGTGGCACATCGGCGTCGGTGCCGCCCTGCACCACCGTGGTACGGACACCGGTGGGCAGCAGCGCGGCGGGATCGGCGAACGGCAGCCGGGCCGCCGCTTCGTCGCCGGTGCCGAGGAGTTGGTCCACCGCGCCGGAGCAGACGCGCAGCGCGCGGGCGGTGGTGAAGTCCGCGATGGGGGCGAGGGCCACCACCCCGCGGACACGCGGCGGCGCGGACAGCCGCCAGGGCACCCCCGGCGGCAGCCGGTGCCGCGCCGCCGCCCACAGCGCGGCGTGTCCGCCCGCGGAGTGCCCGGCGAGCACGAGCCGTTCGGTGTCGACACCGGGCAGCGCGCACTCCCGCACCAGGCCCGGCACGGCGTCCACGACGGCGGCGATGTCGTCGAACGTCTCCGGCCACCGCCCGGCGCGGGGCGGGCCGGTGGTGGCGGCATGGGCGGACGGTCGTGCACCCCGGCGGTATTCGCCCAAGGCCACCGCGAAGCCCCGGGCGGCGAGGTGGGCGGCGAACGGGGAGAGATGGCGGCGGTCGTAGGGGGCGCGCCAGGCACCGCCGTGGAAGAGCAGGACCAGCGGGGCGGCGCCACCCCCCGCCCCCTCGGGCGGCAGGTGGAAGTCCACCACCTGGTCCGGGTGTTCGCCGTACGCGGCGGTGGCGTCCGGCGCCACCGGGGCGAGGCCGAAGAGGGACGCCTCCTCGGCCGCCGTGACCCCGGCGGGGTCCGGTGGGTCCGTCACCCGGCCACGCCGCCCTCCGACGGCTCCCCCGCCCGGCCGGCCGCCGTACCGTCCACCAGGACCTCGGCCAGCACCCGCGCCGCCCGCTCCACATCCGCGAACCCCGTGTACAGCGGGGTGAAGCCGAAGCGCAGCACATCGGGGTTGCGGAAGTCGCCGACCACACCGCGCCGTATCAGCTCCGCCATCACCGCGCCCGCGTCCGCGCACCGCAGCGCGACCTGGCTGCCGCGCCGCTCGTGCTCGACCGGGGTGATCGACTCGACCCGGCCGGCCGGGACGTACGCCCCGACGCAGCGCAGGAAGAGGTCGGTCAGGGCCAGGCTCTTGGCCCGCACCGCCTCGATCGCGACGTCGTCCCACACCTCCAGCGCGGTTTCCAGCGCCAGCATGGAGAGGATGTCCGGGGTGCCGACCCGGCCGCGGACCGCGCCGTCGGCGGGAGCGTAGGCGGGCTGCATGCCGAACGGGTCGGCGTGCGAGTTCCAGCCGGGGAGCGGTGAGTCGAAGCGCGGCTGGTGTTCGTGCGCCACATACAGATACGCGGGCGAACCGGGGCCGCCGTTGAGGTACTTGTACGTACAGCCCACGGCGAGGTCGACCCCGTGCGCGTCCAGCCCGACCGGCAGCGCGCCCGCGGTGTGGCACAGATCCCAGACGACGAGCGCGCCCGCGGCGTGCACGGCGTCCGTCGTCCCGGGCAGATCGTGGAGCCGGCCGGTCCGGTAGTCGGCATGGTTGACCAGTGCCACGGCGGTACGCGGGCCGACCGCGGTGGGAACGTCGGCCGCCGCCACCGGCCGCAGCGTGCAACCGGTCATCCGGGCCGCGGACTCGGCGATATAGCCGTCGGTGGGGAAGGTGGCCTCGTCGACGAGGATCTGGTCGCGGTGGGCGCCGCGCGCCTGGGCGATCCGCACCGCGCCGACCACCGCCTTGAAGACGTTCACGCTCGTCGAGTCGCCCACGACCACCTGGCCGGGGGCCGCCCCGACCAGCCGTCCGAGGCGGTCGCCGATCCGCTCCGGCGCGGTCCACCAACCGCTCTCCTCCCAGGAGCGGATGCGCAGACTGCCCCATTCCCGGGTGATGACATCGGCCAGCCGGGCGGGGACACCGCGCGGGAGCGCGCCGAGTGAATTGCCGTCGAGATAGACGGTGTCGTCGAGGGCGAAGGCATCGCGCTTGGCGCGCAGTTCATCGGCCGCGTCCAGCCGCGCGGCCTCGTCGGTCAGTGCCGGGGCGCCGGAGATCGTGGTGTCAGACATGGCTGCGCGCCGTCCACAGCTCGGGGAAGACGTTCTTCGTCGCGCGCTTCTCCAGCCAGGCGACTCCCGCGGAGCCGCCGGTGCCGGTCTTGGCGCCCATCGCCCGCCGGGTGGCCACGAGATGGTCGTTGCGCCAGCGCCACACCAGCTCGGCGACCTCGGTGAGGGCCTCGCCGAGCCGGATCAGCTCGTCCTCCCGCGGTCCGGGGGCGGAGTAGATCTCCTGCCACACCCGCTCCACTCCGGGGTCGGGTGCGTACCGCAGGGCGGGGTCGCGGTCCAGGACGGCGGCCGGAACGGCGAAGCCGCGGCGGGCGAGGAACCGCAGCACCTCGTCGTAGAGGCTGGGCTCGGTCAGCGCCTTCTCCAGCTCGGCGTGGACCCGCGGCGCACCCCGGTGGGGGACCAGCATGGACGCGGACTTCTCGCCGAGCAGGAACTCCATCCGCCGGTACATCGCGGACTGGAAACCGGAGCCGTCGCCGAGCGCGGAGCGGTAGGCGTTGAACTGACCCGGGGTGAGATGCGCGAGCGGCCTCCAGGAGCTGTTCAGCGATTCCAGCTCCCAGGTGGAGCGCTTCAGCGCGGCCATCGCGGTGGGCAGGTCGTCCTCGCGCAGCGCCTGGGCGGCGGTGCGCCACTCGTGGACGATGACGGTGAACCACAGCTCCATGACCTGGGTGGTGACCAGGAAGACCATCTCGCCGGGGTCGTCGGACAGCGGGTGCTGGAGGTGGGTCAGAACCGAGGCCCGGACGTAGTCCTCGTACGGGGTCGTGCCCTGGAAGTCGAGATGGGGGGCCTCGGGCTCGGCGTCCGGAGCGGCGGACTCCGGCGTGGCGGACTCCGGCGGAGGGACTTCCTGCGGGGCGGTGGCGTTCGGGGCAGGCTGCTGCGACATCGCGTCTCCTGAGTACTGCTCGCTACCGGGTAGCGGTCCGCCCCTTCCGTGTGGTCCTGGGCCCCGGTCCCCTCAGGGCCCGCATCAACGGGCCCTGTCCGCATCATGCGTGTCACGGGTGTGTTCGGCAAGTGCGGATCACAGACGGATCGGGGCCCGTCGGGACGGAACACCGCCCGACGGGCCCCGGGTTTCCGGGATCGGAACGACACGCTCAGGAGAGCGTGTCCGCCGCGGTCGGGGAGCTCTCCCGGAGGAACGTCGAGCAGCGCTCGTACTCCTCCTGCTCACCGATGGACTGGGCGGCGCGGGCGAGCGCGTGCAGCGCACGCAGGAAGCCGCGGTTGGGCTCGTGCTCGAACGGCACCGGGCCGTGGCCCTTCCAGCCGCTGCGGCGCAGGGCGTCGAGCCCGCGGTGGTAGCCGGTGCGGGCGTATGCGTAGGACTCGACCACCCGGCCGGCCTCGAACGCCTCGTCGGCGAGCTGCGCCCAGGCCAGGGAGGAGGCCGGGTACTTCGCGGCGACCTCGGAGGGGGCCGCGCCGGAGGCGAGCAGCTCCCGGGGCTCCGGGTCGTCGGGCAGATGGGTCGGGGGCGGTCCCCCGAGCAGGTTCTCGTGAATGGCCATGGGTTCCAGTCTGCCTGGTCCGGCCCCGCCCCCGATACGAGGCACGGGGTCTGCCCCGGCACCCGCCGGGCCCCCGCGCGCCCCTCCCCCGAGCGGGAACCGCTGTGGATGGGGCGGGGTGCACACCGGATCACCCTGCGTTGGCATGCCCGCACGCTCGGACGCGGAGCGTGTGCTCACCCCTGGTGTTCGCCGGGGTCCAGGGGTGGGGCGGAGACACCGCAGTGGTAGGCGCATTGGGGGCGACACGGGGCGTGAGGGCGCTCCTCGCGCCCTGCGGCGCCCGCCGCCTCCACGGGGGCCCCGGCCTCCTCCCGCGGCGCCTCCGGGGGCTCCGGCGACTCCAGCACATCTGACCGCACCGTGGTCCAGGCCAGGACCGCACCCACCACCAGCACCAGCGCGCAGATCGGCATCGCCCGCCGGAAGGACTCCGAGAAGAGGTCCGCGGACCGGTACGCCTCCTCGCTCATCCCCGCCAGCAGCGGCAGGGCCGCCACCGCGACCAGGCCCGCCGCCCGCGCCGCCGCGTTGTTGATACCGCTGGCCAGGCCCGCCCGGGAGACATCCACCGAGGCCAGTACGGTCGCGGTGAGCGGGGCGACCAGCACCACCATGCCCAGCCCCAGCACCAGCAGCGCGGGCAGGATGTCCCGCCAGTAGACCGCGCCCACCCCCGCCCGGGTGATCAGCAGCATCCCGGCCGCGCACAGCAGCGGGCCCACGGTCAGCGGGATCCGGGGCCCGATCCGCTTGCCGAGCTCGCCCGAGCGGGCCGACAGCAGCAGCATCAGCACCGTGGTCGGCAGCAGCGCGGTGCCCGCCCCCAGGGCGGAGTAGCCCACCACCACCTGGAGCTCCACCACGGTCAGGAAGAAGAAACCGCCGAAGGCCGCGTACACGCACAGCGTCACCGCGTTCACGGCGGTGAACTGGCGCGAGGCGAAGAGCGACAGCGGCAGCATCGGCTCGGCCCGCCTCCGCTCCACGGCGACGAAGGCCACCCCCAGCAGCACCCCGAGCACCGCCGGGACCACCACACCGGGCGATCCGCCCTCACCCGGCGCGGCGATCAGCGCATAGGTCACCAGGCCGAGCGAGAACGCGCCCAGCGCGGCGCCCAGGACATCGAACCGGCCGTGCGCCGCCGGGTCGCGGGTCTCGGGGACATGGCGCAGCGCGACCGGGACACACACCGCCGCCAGCGGCACATTGAGGAAGAACACCCAGCGCCAGCCGGGCCCGTCCACCAGCCAGCCGCCGAGGAACGGCCCGATCGCCGCGCCGACCCCGCCGAAGCCGGACCACAGCCCGACCGCCCGCGCCCGGTCGTCGGGGTGGATCACGGACTGGATCAGGGCGAGCGAGCCGGGGGTGAGCAGCGCGCCGCCGATGCCCTGGAGGGCGCGGGCGGCGATCAGCACTCCGGCGTGCGGCGCCAGCCCGCACAGCAGTGAGGCCAGGGCGAACCACACCACTCCGACCACAAAGATCCGCCGCCGTCCGAAGCGGTCGCCGAGCGCCCCGCCGAGCAGGATCAGCCCGGCGAGGGTGAGCATGTAGGCGTTGACGGTCCACTGGAGAACGGCCAGGTCGGCGTTGAGATCGAGCCCGATACGGGGCAGCGCCACATTGACCACGGTGCTGTCGAGCAACGCCATGGAGGATCCCAGCACGGTGGTGAGCACCACCCAGCGCCCGGCGGGCTCGGAGAGCCGCACCCGGGCCGGTCCCCCCTCACCGGGCGGACCGCCGCCCGGTGAGGGGGGACCGCCGCCCGGTGAGGGGGGACCGCCGCCCGCCGCCTCCCCACGTGCCGCAGCGGGCCGGGGCGAGGATTCGCTCATACCTGGATCATCCTCGGGCCGCCCGCCGGAGGCCAGCCCGCGTGCGCACGCAGCGGCGATACGGACCGGGCCCGGGGCTCCGCCGTGATGGCGGGGCCCCGGGCCCGGAGGGACGCGTGCGCGAAAGGCGCGGCCGCGTTACTTGCTCAGCTTCGTACCCGTGGAGCGCAGGTTGGCGCACGCCTGCGTGACACGCTCGGCCATGCTCTTCTCGGCCGGCTTGCCCCAGCTGCGCGGGTCGTAGGTCTTCTTGTTGCCGACCTCGCCGTCGACCTTGAGCACACCGTCGTAGTTGCGGAACATGTGGTCCGCGATCGGGCGGGTGAAGGCGTACTGGGTGTCGGTGTCGAGGTTCATCTTCACCACACCGTTCTCCAGCGCGGTGAGGATCTCCTGCTCGGTGGAGCCGGAGCCGCCGTGGAAGACGAAGTCGAACGGGTCCTGCTGACCGGACTTCGCGGCGATGCCGTCCTGGAGCTGACGCAGCAGCTCCGGGCGGAGCACCACATTGCCCGGCTTGTAGACGCCGTGGACGTTGCCGAAGGACGCGGCCAGCAGGTAGCGGCCCTTCTCACCCAGACCGAGGGCCTCGGCGGTGCGCTCGACATCGGCGACGGTGGTGTACAGCTCGTCGTTGATCTCGTGTGAGACGCCGTCCTCCTCGCCACCGGTCGGGGTGATCTCGACCTCGAGGATGATCCTGGCCTTGACGGCCTCGGCCAGCAGCTCCTGCGCGATGGCGAGGTTGTCGTCCAGCTTCTCCGCGGAGCCGTCCCACATATGGGACTGGAACAGCGGGTTCTGCCCGTTCGCCACCCGCTCCTGGGAGATCTTGAGCAGCGGACGGACATAGCCGTCCAACTTGTCCTTGGGGCAGTGGTCGGTGTGCAGCGCGATGTTGACCGGGTACTTCTTGGCGACGACGTGCGCGAACTCGGCGAGCGCGACCGCGCCCGTCACCATGTCCTTGCTGTACTGACCGCCCAGGAACTCGGCACCACCGGTGGAGATCTGGACGATGCCGTCGCTTTCCGCCTCGGCGAAGCCACGCAGTGCGGCGTGCAGGGTCTGGGTCGAGGTCACGTTGATCGCCGGGTAGGCGAACTTGCCTGCCTTCGCCCGGTCGAGCATCTCGTTGTAGATCTCAGGGGATGCGATGGGCATCTGTCCGCTCCTTGTGATGTGCGGGTGAGGTTCTGGGCCCTGACCTAGAGGGGCGACGTCATCGTCACGGCCATCTTTCCAGACTCCACCGATTGCTCCACCCGGCGCACTCGGGGATGACACGGAAGGGGTCCGGAGGTTTCACGTGAAACCACCATGCCGACGATGCGCGGGGCCCCGGTGGTCCCGGCTCGGCGCCGCTCCCGCCTCAGCTGAGGCCGAGGTCATCGAGCGCCTCAGCTGAGGCCGAGGTCATCGAGCGAGTACGCCGGGAGATAGCGGAGCCCGGCGTCCGCGATGGCCGGTGCGGCGCCGCGCTCGACGATCGTGGCGACCGCGACAACCTCGGCGCCCGCCTCGCGGGCCGCCTCGACCGCGGTCAGCGGGGAGCCACCGGTGGTGGAGGTGTCCTCGACCACCAGCACCCGGCGGCCCGCGATGTCCGGGCCCTCGATCCGCCGCTGGAGACCGTGGGTCTTCTGCGCCTTGCGGACCACGAACGCGTCGAGGCGGCGGCCCCGCGCGGCGGCCGCGTGCAGCATGGACGTGGCCACCGGGTCGGCGCCGAGGGTGAGCCCGCCCACCGCGTCGTACTCCAGGTGGGCCGTGGCGTCGAGCATGACCTGCCCGACCAGCGGCGCGGCCTCGGCGTCCAGGGTGATCCGGCGCAGATCGATGTAGTAGTCGGCCTCCCGCCCGGAGGAGAGGGTCACCTTGCCGTGGACCACGGCCTTGTCCTTGATCTGCCGCAGCAGGGCGTCACGCGCATCGCTCATGCCGATGAGCTTATGCGGTGCGCCGGGACGCCCCGCGACACCCTCCGGACCTCCGCTACGTCAGGCTCCGCCAGCTGAAAGTCATGGACATCTCCAGCGGGTCGATGGGCGTGACCAGGCGCGGCAGGGTGTTGAGGCCGTTGGGCGGCCCGGACTGCGGCTCGATGCACACCGCCTCGGCCTGCTCGTCGTAGATCACCACCCACTCGCTGCGGCTGCTGACCGTCAGCTCCAGCCGCCGCGGCCAGGTGAGCGTGACAGCCACTCCGGCGGGCATGCCGAAGCAGTCGTCCCAGGGGCCGGGGCGGGGCGGGATCCGGTCGCCGGTGGGGAGGTGGTCCGCACCGCGCTCCTCCTGCCACTCGGCGTCGAAGTCCAGCCGGACCTCCTCACCGCCCTCCTCCAGGGTGCGCAGAAACCATGGGTGCCAGCCCGCCTGGGCCGGGAAGGAGTCGCCCTCGGTCTCCACGCTCATGGTCGCGGTCAGACCGTCCGGGGTCAGCTCGAAGGTCTGGGTGACCCGGCCCTCGTACGGCCACGGATCCGCCAGGTCGTAGGTGAAGGCGGCGGAGGACGGGCCGGTGGCGACCATGCGCCAGGCGACGTCCCGGCCGGTGCCGTGAATCGCGTGCGGCGGTGCGTTCACGGGCAGTTGATGGGTCCGGCCGCCGTTGCGGAACCGTCCGAGCTCGACCCGGCCGCACCACGGCACCATCGGGAAGGACCCGTACTGCGGACCCTGGCGCAGCACCTCCGTACCGCCGATGCGCAGCGAGCCGATACGGCAGCCGTTGTCGGGCGAAACGGTCAGCTCGGCGTCACCGGCGGTCAGCCGTACGCCCTTGGTATCCGTTGTCTCTTCGGTGGTCACGCCCACGAGCCTATGTGCAGCGGCTCACCGGCGGTCGCTCACCGGCCACGGCTCGACGACGGCCGTTCAACGGAGGCCGCTCAACGACGCCGTCTCAGTACCCGGCGGCCGACCACGACGGCGGAGGCGAGCACCACGGCCGCGGCGGGCGCGGCCCAGCGCAGCGCGACGCTGGTGGACGCGGTCTCCGGCGCGGGGACGGGGGCATAGCGGCCGCGGGGCGGGGCGTGGTCGACCTCCTCGGTGGAGCGGCCGATCATCGTGCGGCGGGCATGGGCGGCCTCGGCCGGAGGCTCGTCCTCGACCTCGCCCAGGCCGCTGGCCTCGTCCATCGACCCGACGCCTGCCACCTCGTCGACATCGTCGAGATCACCGACCTCGTCCAGCTCGTCGATGTCGCCGTCGATGGCGTCGGCATCAGCGGCGGCCGCGGCGGCGGCGTCAAAGGCCGCCTCGTCATCATCGAGATCCGCACGGGGGTCGAGGGACGACGGCGGGATATCGGTGTCGAAGACCGACCGCGGCTCGGTGTCGGCCTCGTCCTGCGCTTCGTCCTGCGCCTCGGGCGCCGCCGGCGCCGCCGGGGTGATCGGGGACGTCTCCAGCCCGGACGCCAGCGCCGCGGCGAAGCGGTCCAGCAGTCGGCGGGCGGCCGTGCCCGCGGCCTCGTCGCCGAACTCCGCGAGCCGCCCTTCACCGCGGACCGTCCCGGAGCAGACCAGCGTGGTGCCGCCTTCGGCGGGCCGCGGTGTGACGGTCAGCGTGAGCTTGACCGAGCCGCTGCCGCGCACCTCGGTGCCCTCGCCCTCGACCTCGAAGGAGCCGTCGCGCTCCCCGATGCGCAGGGCCCCGCGGTAGGTGATGGTGGATCCGCCGATACGCAGCCGCAGCCGACCCGCCAGCGGCCCCGCCGCCTCGTCGGCGTCCTGCTGGAGCCCGGGGATGCAGCGGGCGATGCGATCGGGTTCCGCGAGTGCCGACCGGACGGTGTCGACGGGAAACGGAACGAACACCTCATGCTCCATAGCTCAAAACACTACCCATCGTGCGTTCCGTGAGACCTGTTCCCGCGCAACTTTCGCTCCTGGCTCCCGCGAATTGGCGATCCGCACCACGAAGACCGACAGGCCGGGACCTCAGGGGGGCCTAATCTCCGTATCCGTAGCGTGGATGCATCAGGGTGGAGGCGGGCAGTCCGGGCTCGCGACGGCGCTCGGCCGCGTGGGCGGCGGCGCGCAGGCCGTCGAGGGTCAGGGAGTGCGGGCGCGGACCCCGGGGAGACAGCCGCAGCGGGACCGGTGCGCGGGACGCGAGCAGAAAGCCCCAGTCGCGCGGCGCCCTGTCGGTGCCGGGCACGGAGAACACCGGGCGCCGGGCACCGATCACATACGGCACGGTCCACAGCCCGGCGGACCGCATCGTGGCCTCCACCGTCCAGTACGTGTGCGGCCGGGGACGCACCGCGCCCGCGTGCACCACCAGCCGCCCGCCGGGCGCCAGCACCCGCTCGGCCAGCCCGTAGAACTCCTGCGAGTAGAACTTGGTGCCGGAGGTGAGCCGGGGGTCCGGCAGATCGCTGACCACCACGTCGTACGAGGCACGCCGGCGCAGCCAGTCGAAGGCGTCCGCGGTGACCACCCGCACCCGGGGGTCGCGGTAGGAGCGGGCGTTGAGCGCGGAGAGACCGGGGTCGCGGCGGGCCAGCCGCACCACCGCCGGATCGCGCTCGACGACGGTGACCGACCGGACCCCGGCGTACCGCAGGACCTCGCGGGCCGCCAGCCCGTCGCCGCCGCCCAGCACCAGGACCCGGGCGTGCGGACCGGCGGCCATCGCCGGGTGGATCAGCGCGTCGTGGTAGCGGACCTCGTCCCGCCCGGAGACCCGCAGCCGCCCGTCCAGGAAGAGCGCCAGCGGGCGTCCGCTGCCCCCGCCACCGGTGAGCACCACCTCCTGGACGCCGGTGCGCAGCGCGACGCGGACCCCCGGGCCGTAGACGGCCTGCCGGGCGGCACGCTCGAAGGAGGGGGTGAGCGCGACGCCCGCGGCCAGCACGGTCAGCACCGTCACATTGGTGACGATCAGCGCCCAGCGCGCCCGGCCGCTCAGATCGCGGCGGAACAGCCACAGCACCAGCGCCGAGCCCGCCACTGCGTTGACCGCGCCGGTGACCAGCGCGCCGGTCAACTGCCCAAAGGCGGGCAGCAGCAGAAAGGGGAAGGCCAGCCCACCGACCAGCGCGCCCACATAGTCCGCCGCGAACAGATCGGCGACCGCACCGCCGGCGTCCTGCCGCCGCACCCGCTGGATAAGGGTCATCAGCAGCGGCACCTCGGCGCCGATGAGGGCGCCGATGACGAGCGAGAAGGCGACGAGCGCGGGACGGGAGTGGCCGCACCACGCGAAACTCGCGTACAGCGCCATCGCCGAGCAGCCGCCCACCAGCGCGAGCACCGCCTCGACCGCGCCGAAGCCGACGGCGGCCCGGCAGCGCAACCGCTTGGCCAGCAGTGAGCCGAGGCCCATCGCGAAGACCATCACCGACAGCACCACGGATGCCTGGGTGACCGAGTCACCGGCCAAATAGGAGGCGAGGGCGACCAGTTCGAGCTCGTAGACCAGGCCGCAGGCCGCGCAGACGAAGACGGTGAGGAGGACGAGAAAGCGGCCGAGCCCGGCCCGGACGGGCAGCCGCACCGGAGGCTCGGGCTCCGGTGACGGCGCATCCGAGACGGCGGGCGTCGGCGCTTCGATCACAAAGGGAACGTTACGTCACATAATGCTTACCGTTCGTCACCCACACGGGTGCATTGACGGCCGCTCATCCGTGCCTCGCTCCACCCCACCGCCAGACTCATCGCCCGTCAGCCACACGGAACTTGAGCCGGGACACCGTCCGCACCCGGCGGCCGCAGCCCGGCCGGACGCCGGGCCCCCACACAGGTGCGGGTGGTCACCAACCGCCCCTCCTGGGGGTAGGCGTGCCAGGTCCGCCAGCCCACCGTGCCCTCGTGCCACTGCGCGAGCAGCGCGGTGAACGCGTGCGGACTGCCCGGAAACGTGCCCGCGAGACCGTGCGGATGGTCGGCGACCAGGGCCAGCAGCTCCTGGGCGCGCCCGGCGAACGATCCCGCCGACAGCTCCTCGACACGCGCCGCGAATTCGTACTCGCGGCCGTCGACCAGGGTGGAGACCCCCAGCGGAAGCGGGGTGCTGCTGCCGGACATACAGGCCACGGTCTCCGAGCAGTGGCCGTCCTCCCCGTCGAGGAGGACCTGATGGGAGGCGCCGAGCAGCCTCAACTGCATGCCATGGCCGTGGAGTTGGAGATCGAGTACGGCCAGGGCGGGAAGCGGTTCCCGTCCCAGGCACCAGGCGAGATCAGCGGCGCGGGTATCGGTGTAACCAGTCTTGAGGGTCGTGAGCATGGGTCGGCTCCGCAAGCACGCAGTGGAAAAGATGGGCCGGCTCGCCCCGCGGTGGACCAGGGGTATACGCATACGCCGGCTCGTGCCCACGTGGGGTCCGTTGGGTCGGTGGTGGTATACGGAATCATGAAATGCTCGGCGCCACATCGTTTTTACCCACCTTCACCGGGTTTCCACCCCCTAGGGCGCCCACCAGATCAAGTGTTCAACAGCCCTACGCCCGGCGCACGTTGGCGCGCCGGGCGTGGAATATGGATTTTACGGCCCGTCAGTTCGCTGTGTGCGCAGGTGAACCGGAGCACAGGGGAACGATGCGGGACCGGGCGGAAACGTCCGGGCGGCCGTCAGCAGCCACCGCCACCGCCGCCGCCGCAGCCACCACCACCGCCGCCACCACCACACGACGAGCCACCGCCGCAGGAGGAACCGCCCCCGCAGGACGAGCCGCCGGCACTGCCGCCACCGGCCCACCAGCTACTCGAGGAACTTCCGCCGGAGCGCCGCCGGGGCCGCGCGGTGCGCGCCCCGGACCGGCTCGCCCCCACCGCGGCCAGCGCCGCGACCGTGAAGGCCACCACCACAAAGACAACAACAGAAGTCATGCGTCCTCACTCTCCTTCCAAGCCCCCGTACAGCGAGGTACCGCGTCGTACCTGACCCGCTCATGCCCGGCGCCGTCACGGCCGAAAGCGAAGTTGAGGAAGTCCAGAGGTTCGGCGGAGGATGGCGGCATGGGACGACCGCTGCTCAATCGCCGACTGGCCGCATTCGGTACCACGATCTTCGCCGAGATGTCCGCCCTCGCCGTACGCACCGGCGCGATCAATCTGGGCCAGGGATTTCCCGACACCGACGGCCCGGAGGAGGTGCGGGAGGCGGCGGTGCGCGCGCTGCGGGAGGGCCGCGGCAACCAGTACCCACCCGGCCCCGGTATCCCCGAGCTGCGTACCGCGATCTCCGAGCACCAGCTGCGCTGGTACGGGCTCACCTTCGACCCGGACCGTGAGGTGCTGGTCACCGCGGGTGCCACCGAGGCCATCGCGGCCTCGCTGCTGGCGCTGGTGGAACCGGGCGACGAGGTGATCGCGCTGGAGCCGTACTACGACTCCTACGCCGCCAGTATCGCGATGGCGGGCGGCACCCGGGTCCCGGTCACCCTCCGGCCGCAGGAGGACGGTTTCGGCCTGGACCTGGACGAGCTGCGGGCCGCCGTCACCGACCGCACCCGCCTCATCCTGCTCAACACCCCGCACAACCCCACCGGCACCGTGCTCACCCCCGGTGAGCTGGCCGCCGTCGCCGAGCTGGCCGTGGAGCGCGATCTGCTGGTGGTGACGGACGAGGTCTATGAGCACCTCGTCTTCGACACCGGCCACACCCCGCTGGTCTCCTTCCCCGGGATGCGCGAGCGCACGGTGACCATCGGCAGCGCGGGCAAGACCTTCTCCTTCACCGGCTGGAAGGTCGGCTGGGTGACCGGCTCCCCGGAGCTGGTCACGGCGGTCCGCTCGGCCAAGCAGTATCTGACCTTCGTCTCCGCCGGGCCCTTCCAGTACGCGGTCGCCGAGGCGCTGCGGCTCCCGGACGACTACTTCCACGGCATCCGCGAGGATCTGCGCGCCAAGCGCGATCTGCTGGCCGAAGGGCTGACCGACGCGGGCTTCACCGTCTTCCGCCCCTCGGGCACGTACTTCATCACCACCGACATCCGCCCGCTCGGCGAGAGCGACGGCTTCGCCTTCTGCCGCTCGCTGCCCGAGCGCTGCGGGGTGGTGGCCGTGCCGAACGCGGTCTTCTACGACCACCAGGACCAGGGCGCGCCCTTCGTACGCTTCGCCTTCTGCAAGCGCGACCATGTGCTCACCGAGGCGGTCGGACGGCTCAAGGGCCTGGCGCGCTGAGCCGGCGGCTCTCGCCGGTTCCGTGAAAGCGACCTGAAAAGCGATGTGAAGAGCGACTTAAAAAAGCGTGAGCCCGGCCGCGCACCGGCCGCCTCGGCGGCGGTGCGTCGGCCGGGCTCCGCTGTGTCCTGCGGGCCCGGGGGGCTCAGCTCTCGTCGTCGCCCGGCTTCTCGTCGCCGTCGGACTCGATGTCGGCCTCCAGGCCGAGCTGCTCGACCAGCCACTTGTCGAACTCGATGGAAGCCCGCACCCAGCTGACCGTGCTGGACACGAAGTGCTCCAGGCTGACGCCGGTGCCGGTCAGCATCTGCGCCTCACCGATCAGCCGGACCGTGCCGTCGTCGTTGGTGTGGGTGTAGACCTTCGGCCACAACGTACGGCGGTTCCAGTCGTCGATCGCCTCGAGCAGCCGCGGCTTCTCATCGATGCCGTGCGGCCGGTCGTAGAACGTCCGGACGGAGAAGACCTGCTGCTCCTCCTCACCGCGGAACATGAAGTAGGTGCGGAACTGCTCCCACGGCGCGGCGAGGTCCCCCTCCTCGTCGACGACGTACTTCAGCTCCATCTGCTCCAGCAGCTGCTTGACCAGGTCCTGGTCGGGCAGCACCGGGCCACTCGGACCCGCCGGTTCGGGCTCGGGCTGGCCCCCGAAATTCGGAATCGAGGACGGGTCGATGCTCACCGTGGATTTCCCTTCGTCTGGATACCGCCATCCTCCCTCACACCCGCCCCCGGGGTGCAACCCCAGCCGTGATTTCCATGATCCGCCGCGGGGTCCGCGGGGCCGGGACGGGCGCGCTACCGGGCCGGACCCACCACGCGCTACTGGACCGGACCCACCAGGAGATCGTCGCCGACCCGGTCCACCCGGACCGTGTCACCGTCCCTGACCTCGCCGGACAGGATCTCCTTGGCCAGTCGGTCGCCGATCGCGGTCTGCACCAGACGGCGCAGCGGGCGGGCCCCGTACGCCGGGTCGTTGCCCTCCTCGGCGAGCCAGGCCAGGGCCGCCGGGGTGACATCGAGGGTGAGCCGCCGCTCGGCGAGCCGCCGGGCCAGCGCGCCGATCTGGAGCTCGGCGATCCGGGCCAGTTCCTGCTGGCTGAGCGTGGAGAAGACCACCAGGTCGTCCAGGCGGTTGAGGAACTCGGGCTTGAAGGAGATCCGCACGGTCTCCAGCACGCTCTGCTTCTTCTCCTCCTCGCCCAGCAGCGGATCCATCAGGTACTGGCTGCCGAGGTTGGAGGTGAGCACAAGAATGGTGTTGCGGAAGTCCACCGTGCGGCCCTGGCCGTCGGTCAGCCGTCCGTCGTCGAGGACCTGGAGCAGGATGTCGAAGACCTCGGGGTGGGCCTTCTCCACCTCGTCCAGCAGCACCACGCTGTACGGGCGGCGGCGTACGGCCTCGGTGAGCTGGCCGCCCTCCTCGTAGCCGACGTAGCCGGGCGGGGCGCCGACCAGCCGGGCCACGCTGTGCTTCTCGCCGTACTCGCTCATGTCGATGCGGACCATGGCCCGCTCGTCGTCGAAGAGGAAGTCCGCGAGTGCCTTGGCCAGCTCGGTCTTGCCGACGCCGGTGGGGCCGAGGAAGAGGAACGAGCCGGTGGGGCGGTCGGGGTCGGCGATCCCGGCGCGGGTCCTGCGCACCGCGTCGGAGACGGCGCGGACGGCCTCGGTCTGGCCGATCAGCCGCTTGCCGAGCTCATCCTCCATGCGCAGCAGCTTCTGGGTCTCGCCCTCCAGCAGGCGGCCGGCCGGGATGCCGGTCCAGGAGGCGACCACGTCGGCCACGTCGTCCGGGCCGACCTGCTCCTTGACCATGGTGCCGCGGTCCTCCCGCTGCACCTCCTCCTCGGCCGCGGACGCCTCGGCGAGTTCGCGCTCGACCGCCGGGATCTCCCCGTACAGCAGCTTGGAGGCGGTGTCGAAGTCGCCGTCCCGCTGGGCGCGCTCGGCCTGACCGTGCAGCTCGTCGATCTTCTCCTTGAGCTCACCGACGCGGTTGAGGCCCTGCTTCTCCTTCTCCCAGCGGGCGGTCAGCCCGCGCAGTTCCTCCTCCTTGTCGGCGAGGTCGCGGCGGAGCTTGTCCAGGCGCTGCTTGCTGGCCTCGTCGGTCTCCCGGGCGAGCGCCATCTCCTCCATCTTCATCCGGTCCACCGAGCGCTGGAGTTCGTCGATCTCCACGGGTGAGGAGTCGATCTCCATCCGGAGCCGGGAGGCGGCCTCGTCGACCAGGTCGATGGCCTTGTCGGGCAGGAAGCGGGAGGTGATGTACCGGTCGGAGAGGGCGGCGGCGGCCACCAGCGCGCCGTCCGCGATCTGGACCTTGTGGTGGGCCTCGTAGCGGCCCTTGAGCCCGCGCAGGATGGCGACGGTGTCCTCGACGGTCGGCTCGGAGACCAGGACCTGCTGGAAGCGGCGCTCCAGCGCGGCGTCCTTCTCGATCCGCTCGCGGTACTCGTCGAGGGTGGTGGCGCCGACCATGCGCAGCTCACCGCGGGCGAGCATCGGCTTGAGCATATTGCCCGCGTCCATCGAGGAGTCGCCGCCGGCACCCGCGCCGACGACGGTGTGCAGTTCGTCGATGAAGGTGATGATCTGGCCGTCGCTGGACTTGATCTCGGCCAGGACGGTCTTCAGCCGCTCCTCGAACTCGCCCCGGTACTTGGCCCCCGCGACCATCGCCCCGAGGTCCAGCGCGACCAGGCGCTTGTTCCGCAGGCTCTCGGGTACGTCGCCCTTGACGATCCGCTGGGCGAGCCCTTCGACGACGGCCGTCTTGCCGACGCCCGGCTCACCGATCAGCACCGGGTTGTTCTTGGTACGGCGCGAAAGCACCTGCACCACCCGCCGGATCTCCTGGTCCCGGCCGATGACCGGGTCGAGCCTGCCCTCGCGCGCGGCGGCGGTGAAGTCGGTGCCGAACTTCTCCAGGGCCTTGTAGGTGCCCTCCGGATCGGGCGTCGTCACCCGCTGTCCACCCCTGACCTTCTCGAACGCGGCGAGCAGCTTCTTGGCGCTCGCCCCCTGCTGGTCGAGCAGCTCCCCGGCCTGGCCGCCCTTGGCGGCGATACCGACGAGGAGGTGCTCGGTGGAGACATAGTCGTCCCCGAGCTCCTTGGCCCGCTGGGCGGCGTCGGCGATGACGGCCAGCAGCTCCCGGCTCGCCTGCGGCGGGGCCACGGTGGAGCCCTGGACGCTGGGCAGCGCGGCGAGCAGCCGCTCGGCGCCGCCGCGCACCTGGGCCGCGTCGGCGTCGACGGCGACCAGCAGGTCCATCACATTCTCGTTGTCCTGCCCCTGGAGCAGGGCGAGCAGCAGATGCGCGGGCGTCATGTCCGCGTGTCCGGCGGTCACCGCGTAGTCATTGGCGGCGCTCAGCGCCGCCCGGCTCTTGTTGGTCAGCTCGGCATCCACGTCCCTGTGCTCCTCCTCGCGTCCATGGCCTACTTGAGATGACAGCCAATCCTGCCCTGCCTAACCTCCGTAAACTTGAGTCTATTGCACTCAACTGTGCTGCGCCACCACTTCCGGCCATAGGTTCTGCACCATGGCCATCGATCCCCGCGACCCGGACCCCGGCTATCTCGCCTTCTGGCAGGAGCGCCATCTGTGCACCCTCACCACACCGCGCCCGGACGGCACCCCGCATGTCGTCCCGGTCGGGGTCACCTACGACCCCGAGGCCGGGCTCGCCCGCGTCATCGCCAGCGGCCATAGCCGCAAGGTCGCCCATGTCCGGGCGGCGGGCGACGGCGGGGCGCGGGTCGCCGTCTGTCAGCTGGCGGGCAGACGGTGGGCCACCCTGGAGGGGCTCGCGGTGGTCCGCGACGAGCCCGAGCTGATCGCGGACGCGGAGGCCCGCTACACCGAGCGCTACCAGCGCACCCCGCGCCCCAACCCCGCGCGGGTCCTGATCGAGATCACCCTCACCCGCGCCATGGGCCGGACGTAGGCCGCGCTCCGCGGCCCGGCCGCTCAGCCGCTCACGGCGGCGACGCCCTCAGTCCTCTTCCTGCGCCTGCTCCGCCCTCGCGTAGGTCTCGGCCATCCCACCGGCGAAGTCGTACACCACGACCTGCTCATCGCCGACCACCCACGCGTCGTGCCCCGGCGGGCAGACGAAGACGTCCCCCGGCCCCACCTCGGTCTCCGCACCGTCCGCCATCCGCAGCCGCATCCGCCCCTTGGCCACGAACCCCGTGTGGTGGACCTCGCACAGATGCGTCCCGGCGATCGGCCGCACCGACTCCTTCCAGCGCCAGCCCGGATCGAAGACGCCCACGGCGAAATCCAGCCCCGTCAGATGCACGGTGTCGAGGTGGCCCCCGGGAAAGTCACGCCGCTCATCGGGCTTCTCGATCGTCTTGACTTCCAACATGGCGGTACCTCCTGCCGTACCTCCATGGTGCGCCTGGCGCCATCCCGCCGTCGCACCACCGGCTACGCCCGGCGCGGGCCCGTGATCTCCTCGCCGATCGCGAATCCCTTCGCGGGCCCCTCGGGAATCCGCACCTCGGCGCCGTAAGGCACCCGGACGGCGGCGGCGTAGCTCCCCTCGGCGGCAGCGGGCGACGTCAGCACCGTCACGGTGCCGTGCTGGTCGTGGTCGTCGATCAGCACATAGACCGGGATCCCGGCCCCGGCATACGCCCGGAGCTTGCGCACCCGGTCACGTTGCTGGTTCTCATGGCCGGGCGAGACCACCTCCACAACGAGCCGCACGGCGGACGCGGCGAAGCCAAGGCCGTCCTCGGTGAGATGCTCCTCGTCGTCCTCGGGCGCGACGAACAGATCAGGCACCCACACCTTCCGGCCGTGGATCACGTTCCAGTCGTGGTGAACCGCGCAGTCGCTGTCCTCCAGATGTCTTTCCAAGGCACGACGCAGGCGGTTGATGATGCGTGCGTGGCTGGAACGGCCGGTCGGCGACACCTCGATGAACCCCTCGACGATCTCCGCGCGAAAGCCCTCGGGGAGATCCAGGGACTTCCACGCCTGCCACAGGGCCTCGTCGAGTCCAAGACGGGACATATCCTCGGGCACCTCCGTCGTAGGCGCCTCGTGGGCGAGAGCGGTCATGGCGCAGCACCTCCTCCTCAAGTGTGGGCCAGCAGTGCCCTGGCGGCACAGACATTTAGCTTTGGAGATGGCCCTCCGGGATCTTCGGGGGCTGCGTAGGGTGCGTCGGGTCCGGTTCTTCCGGCACGGCTGGATCACTGACCGAAGCGTCTGCTTGCAGGCGACTTCTCAACGTTGATCGACGGCTGGTTGAACCTCCCGACGCACGTGCGTCCCTGTTGGGAACTCGTGGCCGCGGCGAGCGCGGACCGCTGCTACCGAATGTCCGGTCAGCACAACCCTGCGGAACACGTGCCACGCGGGTCGTGGTGGAGGGGCTGGACAAGCGTCAGCCTGCCGCTGCACCAGACGGGAAGCCTGTTGAGACTGCACCTGGGAATCGATGTGGCCTGCCGGGCCTCGCACCGGGCCACCTGCACCGACGCCACCGGAGAGATCCAGTTCTCCGGACGGCGCTTCACGACCACGCCCGAAGACCTCGAACGGTTATGGGACGGACTGCCCGGCACCGACGACGTCGTCGTCATCATGGAGCCGACCCGCAACGCCTGGGCCCCACTGGCCGCGTGGTTCCAGCACCGCGGCGCCAAGGTCGTCCTGGTGCCACCGGAACAGTCGGCGGACCTGCGCGACTACTACTCCAAGCACACCAAGAACGACCGCCTCGACTCCCGGGTCCTGGCGCGGCTTCCGCTGCTGCACCCCGAAGGGCTGCGGGAGCTGTCGGACACAGGTCCCGCCAACGCACTGCGACGAGCCGTCCGCCGCCGCAGCACGCTGGTCGAACGCCGCACCGCCACCTTCTACCGGCTCGATGCCCTGCTGGAGCTGCTCGGACCCGCCTGGGCCGATGCCCTGGGCACCGGTGCCTACTCCAAAGCGGCTCTGGCCGTGCTGGCGAAGACCGGCGCCGACCCCCACGCCATCCGGCGGCTGGGCCGAAAACGACTGGCCGCCATGCTGATCCGGCACAGCCGCGGACAGTGGCGCGAGGAGCACGCCGAACAGATCGTCAACGCCGCCCAGCAGACCCTCAAGCTCTGGCCCGACGACGCCCTGGATTTCGCCGAACTCGCCGAGGACATCGCCGGCGAGGCCCATATGGCCGCTCACCTGAACACGCAGATCACCACCCTGGAGGACCGGATCGCCGTCCTCTACGAAGAAGCCGACCCAGGCCAGGTCATCGCCTCCGGGCCCGGCTTCGGCGTGACCACGGCCGCGGGCATCCTGGGCAGGCTCGGAGATCCGAACCGCTTCGCCAGCCTGGCCGGCATCCGCGCCTTCACCGGCCTGGTCCCCCGTGTCAGCCAGTCCGGACTGACCGGCCGCAACGGACCGCCCACCCGCCAAGGAGATCCCGGACTACGCGAGACCCTGTTCAAGGCCGCGGATATCGCCCGGCACGTCGATCCCACCCTGGCCGCCCGCTACCACGATCTCGTCGCCAACAAGGGCAAACACCACAACTCCGCCCTGTGCACACTGGCCGCCGCACTGATCACCCGCCTGGCCGCCTGCTGGCGCAACGGCACCCTCTACGAGCTCCGCGACACTGACGGCCGCGAGATCACCGAGGCCGAGGGACGACAGATCTGCGCGACCCGCTACAAGGTCGACAAGGCCGCCCGAGCGAAGGTCCACGTCCGACGCCGATCCCAGCAGCTGAAGAACCCAACGACGAGCCGGCGCGAGAAGGAGTCACGAAGTGCTCCGGCAACCGGCCCGTCGACAACCACCCTACGAACCAACCCTCAAGAACACCATGAGCTACTTGACGTCCGTTAGGAACTCAACGCCCCGACGCTAGGCATGAGAAAGGCCCGGTGACCGAAGCTCGGTCACCGGGCCACTCGATCGCGTGAACAGAGGTGCTATTCCGAGCGCTTGGGCCGCCAGACGACCAGCGCGCTGGTCTGCTGGACGTCCTGGTAGCGGACCAGGTCGCGGCGGTAGGAGGCGTGGACCTGGGCCTCGCGCTGCTGGATGGCCGCCGCGGCGCCCTCGACCGCGGACTGGAGTTCGGACACACGGGCCTGGAGGGCCGCGACCTGGTTCTCCAGTTCGATGATGCGCTTGATCCCGGCGAGGTTGATGCCCTCGTCCTGGGACAGCTGCTGCACCTGACGGAGCAGCTCGATGTCACGCGCGGAGTACCGCCGGCCGCGGCCGGCGGTGCGGTCGGGGGAGACCAGGCCGAGGCGGTCGTACTGACGCAGGGTCTGCGGATGCAGACCGGAGAGCTGAGCGGCGACCGAGATGACGTACACCGGCGACTCGTCGGTCAGTTCGTAGGGATTGCGGGGCCGGCCCGCGCCCCTGCCTCCGATTCCTCCTCGGCCGTGCGTCTCCATTGAGGTCACGCTCCCTTCGCGGCCTTGAACAGCTCCGCCCGCGGGTCCTCACCCGCGGTCGCCTCGCGATACGACTCCAGCGCCTCACGCGCCGAGTCACTGAGGTCCTTCGGCACCGTGACCTCGACGGTGACCAGCAGATCGCCCCGGGTGCCGTCCTTGCGCACCGCGCCCTTGCCGCGGGCGCGCATCGTCCGGCCGTTGGGCGTACCGGCCGGCAGCTTCAGGGTGACCGGAGGGCCGCCCAGCGTGGGCACCTTGATCTCGCCGCCGAGCGCCGCCTCCGGGAGGGAGACGGGCACGCTGACGGTCAGGTTGTCCCCCTTGCGGCCGAAGACCGGATGCGCGTCCACATGGACGATGACGTAAAGGTCACCGGCCGGACCGCCGGTCTCGCCCGGGGCGCCCTTGCCGCGCAGCCGGATCCGCTGGCCGTCGCTGACGCCCGCGGGGATCCGGACCTGCATGGTGCGGGCGGAACGGGCCCGTCCGCTGCCCTTGCAGGTCTCGCACGGGTTCTGCGCGATCAGCCCGCGGCCCCGGCACTCCACGCACGGGTCGGTGAGCGAGAAGCCGCCCCCGCCGCCACGGCTGACCTGTCCGGTGCCGACGCAGGTCGGGCAGACCCGGGGGGTGCCGTTCTTGTCGCCGGTGCCGGAACACTCCTTGCACGGGGCCTGGCTGGACATCCGCAAGGGGACCGTGGCCCCCTCCACCGCCTCGGTGAAGCTCAGCGTCACCTCGGACTCGATGTCCTGACCGCGCCTCGGCTGGGTGCGGGAGCCGCCGCCGCGGTTGAAGAGGCCGCCGAAGACGTCCCCCAGACCGCCGCCGAACCCGCCCGCGCCACCGCCGCCCTGGCCGCCCTGGCCGCCGCCGAAGAGGTCGCCCAGGTCGAAGTTGAAGCTGCCGGTGCCGCCCGGACCGCCGGGACCGGGGCGGAAGCCGCCGTTCCCGAACAGCGAGCGGGCCTCGTCGTACTCCTTGCGCCGCTTGGGATCGCCGAGGATGTCATTGGCCTCGGAGATCTCCTTGAAGCGCTCCTCCGCCTTGGCATCACCCTTGTTGGCGTCCGGATGGAACTCGCGCGCGAGCTTCCGGTACGCCTTCTTGATCTCCGCCTCGGTCGCGTCCTTGGGGACGCCGAGGACCTTGTAGTAGTCCTTCTCGACGAAGTCCTTGGTGCTCATCCCCGACGTCCCTCCTCTCCTGCGGTATCCGTCGTCACCGTTGCGTCAGCCCTCGTCCGGGCCACCGCTCTCCTCTTCCGCGGCCGGTGCCTCGCCCTCGCCGCCCTTGGCGGGGGTGGCGCCCGGCTGGGGCTCGGCGACCGCGACCCGAGCCGGTCGGATCGTTCGCTCGCCGATTCGATACCCCGGCTGAAGAATCTGCACGCACGTCGTCTCGGTGACATCGGGCGCGTACGCGTGCATCAGAGCCTCGTGCACCAGCGGGTCGAAGGGCTCGCCCTCCTTGCCGAACTGCTGGAGGCCCAGCTTCGCCGCCACCGTCTCCACCGATTCACCGACGGACTTGAAGCCGCCGACGAGCTCGCCGTGCTCACGGGCGCGGCCGATGTCGTCGAGCACGGGCAGCAGCTCGGTCAGGAGGTTCGCCACGGCGATCTCCTTGACCGAAACCCGGTCCCGCTCGACCCGGCGCCGGTAGTTCTGGTACTCGGCCTGGAGCCGCTGGAGGTCGGCCGTCCGCTCGTTGAGCGCGGTACGGACCTGGTCCAGCTGCGCCTGAAGGGCCACCTGCTCGTGGTCCCCTGCGGGGGCCGGACCCGCCTTGTCGGCGGACCCGGCGCCCTTCGCCGCGTCGTCAGGGGTCTGCGCGGCTTCGGAGGGGACGTCGGGCTGCTCCTCGAAGCCCGGGGTCTCCTCCGTCACGCGGCACCACCCTGACCCTTGTCGGCCTTCTCGTCGTCGACGATCTCGGCGTCCACCACGTCGTCCTCGGCCTTGGCCTGGCCCTCGGCGCCCGGCTCACCGGCGGCGGCACCGGCGGCCGCGCCCTCGCCCTGCGCGTACATGGCCTGGCCCAGCTTCTGGCTGACCGCGGCGACCTTCTCGGTGGCGGTGCGGATCTCGGCCGTGTCGTCGCCCTCGAGCTTCGCCTTGAGCTCGGTGAGCGCCTCCTCGACCTCGGTCTTGACGTCGCCGGGGACCTTGTCCTCGTTGTCCTTCAGGAACTTGTCCGTCTGGTAGACGAGCTGCTCGGCCTGGTTGCGGGTCTCGGCGGCCTCGCGGCGCTTGTGGTCCTCCTCCGCGTACTGCTCGGCCTCGCGCATCATGCGGTCGATGTCGTCCTTCGGCAGCGCGGAGCCGCCGGTGACGGTCATCTTCTGCTCCTTGCCGGTGCCCAGGTCCTTCGCGCCGACGTGCATGATGCCGTTGGCGTCGATGTCGAAGGTGACCTCGATCTGCGGCACCCCGCGCGGGGCCGGCGGCAGACCGGTCAGCTCGAACATCCCGAGCTTCTTGTTGTACGCCGCGATCTCGCGCTCGCCCTGGTAGACCTGGATCTGCACGGACGGCTGGTTGTCCTCGGCCGTGGTGAAGATCTCCGAACGCTTGGTCGGGATCGTGGTGTTGCGCTCGATCAGCTTGGTCATGATGCCGCCCTTGGTCTCGATACCGAGGGACAGCGGGGTGACGTCCAGCAGCAGGACGTCCTTGACTTCACCCTTGAGCACACCGGCCTGGAGGGACGCGCCGATGGCGACGACCTCGTCCGGGTTCACACCCTTGTTGGCCTCCTTGCCGCCGGTCAGCTCCTTGACGAGCTCGGCGACGGCGGGCATCCGGGTGGAGCCACCGACCAGGACCACGTGGTCGATCTCGGACAGCGAGATGCCCGCGTCCTTGATCACGTTGTGGAACGGGGTCTTGCAGCGCTCCAGCAGGTCGGAAGTGAGCTGCTGGAACTGGGCGCGGGTGAGCTTCTCGTCCAGGTGCAGCGGGCCCTCGGCGGAGGCCGTGATGTAGGGCAGGTTGATCGTGGTCTCGGACGAGCTGGAGAGCTCGATCTTCGCCTTCTCGGCGGCCTCGCGGAGGCGCTGGAGCGCCATCTTGTCCTTGGACAGGTCCACGCCGTGGCCGTTGTTGAACTGCTTGACCAGGTAGTCGACGACGCGCTGGTCCCAGTCGTCACCGCCGAGGTGGTTGTCACCGTTGGTGGCCTTCACCTCGACCACGCCATCGCCGATCTCCAGCAGCGAGACGTCGAAGGTGCCGCCGCCGAGGTCGAAGACCAGGATGGTCTGGTCGTCCTTCTCCAGGCCGTAGGCGAGCGCGGCGGCGGTAGGCTCGTTGACGATACGCAGGACGTTGAGGCCCGCGATCTCACCGGCTTCCTTGGTCGCCTGGCGCTCGGCGTCGTTGAAGTACGCCGGGACGGTGATGACCGCGTCCGTGACCTTCTCGCCCAGGTACGACTCCGCATCCCGCTTGAGCTTCTGCAGGATGAAGGCGCTCATCTGCTGGGGGTTGAAGTCCTTGCCATCAAGGTTGATCTTCCAGCCGGTGCCCATGTGGCGCTTGACCGAGCGGACGGTCCGGTCCACGTTGGTCACCGCCTGGCGCTTGGCCACCTCACCGACCAGCACCTCGCCGTTCTTCGCGAACGCGACGACGGACGGCGTGGTCCTGGCGCCCTCGGCGTTGGTGATGACGGTGGGCTCACCGCCCTCGAGAACACTGACGACGGAGTTCGTCGTACCCAGGTCGATGCCGACCGCACGAGCCATTTCGCAATCCTCCAGCTACCGCTTCGAGTACAGCATTGAGTGGAACAGGCTCAAGCGTGCATGATCGACTGCACCCTGTCAACAGAGCTGAGTCGCCACGACTCAACTTTTATATGACCCTCAGACCCAGGAGGCACAAACGCCCGCCACACAAGTCCCAACGCACCCCAGGGCAGGGGACCCTGAGCGACGCAGATCACCGGCTGGTCGACTACATGAGGTCGCTCTCCGGCGGGTAATGTCGGTCAAGACGAAATAAGTTACTGCTTAGTAAGCATCGCTCTCGCAGGTTCGAGGAGCCCCACCATGCAACTCGCCGCGATCATCGTGTCGCTGGTCCTCATTGCGGTCGGCGTCGCCCTGCTCGGTCGCGCCGTCGTGCAGTTCGTACGCTTCTTCATGCTCGGCGCCCCGATCCCGGCGGGCCTCAGGACCGACAATCCGTGGCAGCGGAGTGTGACGGTGGTCCGGGAGTTCGTCGGGCACACCCGGATGAACAAGTGGGGCATCGTCGGCGTCGCCCACTGGCTCGTCGCGGTCGGCTTCCTCACCCTGCTCCTCACCATCGCCAACGCCTTCGGCCAGCTCTTCCAGGCCGACTGGCTGCTTCCGATCATCGGTGAATGGCTGCCGTGGGAGCTGCTGGTCGAGGTGATGGGGCTGGGGACGACCCTGGGCATCCTCACCCTCATCGTCATCCGCCTGCTGAACCTGCCGTCCCGCGCGGGCCGCAAGTCCCGCTTCGCGGGTTCGACCGCCTGGCAGGCGTACTTCGTCGAGTACGTCATCCTCATCGTCGGCGTCTGCATCGTGACGCTGCGCGGCCTCGAGGGCGCCCTGCACCACGTGGACAGCTACGAGGTGGGGTACCTGTTCTCGTACCCGCTGGTCGTGGCCTTCAAGGGGCTGAGCCTGACCACGCTCCAGAACCTCACCTACTTCGTCGCGATGGTCAAGATCGCCACCTCGTTCATCTGGATGATCACTGTCTCGCTGAACATCGACATGAGCATCGCCTGGCACCGCTTCCTCGCCTTCCCCAACATCTGGTTCAAGCGGAACGCGCAGGGCGAGGTCGCCCTCGGCGCGCTGCTGCCGATGACCAGCGAGGGCAAGCCGATCGACTTCGAGGACCCGGGCGAGGACGACCAGTTCGGCGTCTCCCAGATCGAGCACTTCTCCTGGAAGGGCCTCCTCGACTTCTCCACCTGCACCGAGTGCGGCCGCTGCCAGTCGCAGTGCCCGGCCTGGAACACCGGTAAGCCGCTCTCCCCCAAGCTGCTGATCATGGCACTGCGCGACCACTCGCACGCCAAGGCCCCGTATCTGCTCGCGGGCGGCGGCAAGACCATGGAGGGCGAGGAGAAGGCCACCGAGGAGCAGCTGAAGGACGTGCCCGCGGCCGCCCTCGCGGAGGCCGAGCGCCCGCTGATCGGGACGCTGGAGGAGAACGGCGTCATCGACCCCGATGTGCTGTGGTCCTGCACCACCTGCGGTGCCTGCGTCGAGCAGTGCCCGGTGGACATCGAGCACGTCGACCACATCGTGGACATGCGCCGCTATCAGGTGATGATCGAGTCCAGCTTCCCCAGCGAGGCGGGCACGATGCTCAAGAACCTGGAGAAGAAGGGCAACCCCTGGGGTCTGGCCAAGAAGCAGCGGCTGGCATGGACCAAGGAAGTCGACTTCGAGGTGCCGGTCGTCGGCAAGGACATCGAGGACCTCACCGAGGTCGACTACCTCTACTGGGTCGGCTGCGCCGGTGCCCTGGAGGACCGCGCCAAGAAGACCACCAAGGCCTTCGCGGAGCTGCTGCACATCGCGGGCGTCAAGTTCGCGATCATGGGCGGCGACGAGGCGTGCACCGGTGATTCGGCCCGCCGCCTGGGCAACGAGTTCCTGTTCCAGCAGCTCGGCCAGCAGAACGTCGAGATGCTGAACATGGCATTCGGCGAGGATGCCGACGAGGGCGTGGTCGTCGAGAAGTCCAAGAAGAAGATCGTCGCGACCTGCCCGCACTGCTTCAACACCATCGCCAATGAATACCCGCAGCTGGGCGGCGACTTCGAGGTCATCCACCACACCCAGCTGCTCCAGCACCTCATCGACGAGGGCAAGCTGATCCCGGTCACCCCGGTCGAGGGTCTGATCACCTATCACGACCCCTGCTACCTGGGCCGTCACAACAAGGTCTACACCCCGCCGCGCGAGATCATCGCCAAGGTGCCGGGGCTCCGCAACGAGGAGATGCACCGCCACAAGGAGCGCGGCTTCTGCTGTGGCGCGGGCGGCGCCCGGATGTGGATGGAGGAGCGGATCGGCAAGCGCATCAACAACGAGCGGGTGGACGAGGCGCTGTCGCTCAACCCCGACATCGTCTCCACCGCCTGCCCGTTCTGCCTGGTGATGCTGACGGACTCGGTCAACGGCAAGAAGAACGAGGGCAAGGCGAACGAGGCGCTCCAGGTCGTGGATGTCTCGCAGCTGCTGCTCGACTCGGTGAAGGCGCCCGCCGACCCCGAGGGCGACGGCGAGTCGGCCGAGGAGCCGGAGCCCGAGCCGGTGAAGTAGGGCCCACGGCACCCGGGTTCAACGGATACGGGGCCCGTTCGCGCGATGCGCGGACGGGCCCCGTGGTCGTACCGGGGTCGTACGAGGGGGTAGTCAGTACCGCTTGGCGTTCTTCTGCTGGGGCAGCGCCAGCTCGGCCCAGATGACCTTGCCGTCCGCGGTGTACCGGGTGCCCCAGCGGTCCGCGAACTGCGAGACCAGGAACAGCCCCCGGCCACCCTCGTCCGTCGTGGCCGCGTACCGCAGATGCGGTGAGGTGCTGCTGGTGTCCGAGACCTCGCAGATCAGACTGCGGTCGCACAGCAGCCGCACCCGGATCGGCCCGGTGGCGTAGCGGATCGCGTTGGTGATCAGCTCGCTGAGGATCAGCTCGGTGGTGAACGCGACGTCCCCGAGATCCCATTCGGCCAGCTTGCGGGCCACCGACGCCCGTACCTCGGCGACATGCGCCGGGTCGGAGGGCACCTCGCAGTTGGCGATCCGGCTCGGCTCCAGAACCCGGGTACGCGCCACGATCAGCGCGATGTCATCGCTGGGGCGGTCGGGCAGCAGCGCGTCCAGCACCGCCGTACAGGACTCCTCCGGCGTCCGGCCGGGCTGGGAGAGGGCATCGCTCAGCAGCTCCAGACCGATGTCGATGTCCCGGTCCCGCTTCTCGATCAACCCGTCCGTGTAGAGCACCAGATGACTGCCCTCCGGCAGCTCGAGCTCCGTGGTCTCGAACGGCAGCCCGCCCAGGCCCAGCGGCGGTCCCGCGGGCAGTTCGGGGAACTCCACCGAACCGTCCGGGCTGACCACGGCGGGCGGCGGATGGCCCGCGCGCGCCATGGTGCAGCACCGGGTCACCGGGTCGTAGATCGCGTACAGACAGGTGGCGCCGGTGATCACTTCGGCCCCGGCGTCGGCGCTCTCCGCGCCTCCGCCGCGCTCGTCCTGGTCGATCCGGGCGATCAGATCGTCCAGATGGGACAGGATCTCGTCCGGCGGCAGATCCAGCGTGGAGAAGTTGTGCACCGCCGTCCGCAACCGCCCCATCGTCGCCGCCGCATGCAGACCATGCCCGACCACGTCCCCCACCACCAGCGCCACCCGCGCACCCGGCAGCGGAATCACATCGAACCAGTCGCCCCCCACCCCCGACTCCGCCGGCAGATAGCGGTACGCCACGTCCAGGGCGTCCTGCTCGGGCAGCACCCGGGGCAGCAGACTGCGCTGGAGCGTGACCGCCATGGTGTGCTCGCGGGTGTAGCGGCGGGCGTTGTCGATGCTGACGGCGGCGCGGGTGACCAGCTCCTCGGCGAGGGAGATGTCGTCCTCCTCGAACGGCTCGGGCTTCTCCGAGCGCATGAAGCTGGCCACCCCGAGCACCACACCCCGGGCCCGCAGCGGGACCGTGATCATCGAGTGGATGCCGTAGTCGACGATCTGCTGGGCAAGCTCGGGATCCTGCTCCTGCCACCCTCCGAAGTCGCTCAGCACCGCCTCGACCGTCACCTCCCCGGTGCGGAATCCTCTGGCCTGGGGAGCGCTCGGGCCGAACTGGATCAGCATGCCGACGGGGTAGAGCGGCACGTCGTCACTGATGCCGCTGAGGGCCGTACGGCGCAGCGCGGTGGGCCGCCCGGCGGCGTTGGCCTGCGCCGCGCCCGCGGCGGCGGAGTCCGCCGGGGCGGGCTGATGGGGCAGGACCACGCCCTGGATCACGCCGGTGCCCTGGGTGGTGCCCGCGCTGTGGGTGCCGGGGATCGCCCCGTGGGTGCCGGGGAGCGCCCCGTGAGTGCCGGGGAGCGCCCCGTGGGTGCCGGGGAGCGCCCCCGTGCCCAGGATCGTTCCGGCGTCCCGGATCGTTCCGTCGCCGGGGATCGTGCGGTTGCCGGGGATCGGTCCAGCGCCCGGCACGGGCAGCCCCAGGGCCACGCCCGTGCCGGTGCTCGTGCCCATGCTCGTGCCGGTGTCGCTCTCCTGCGGCTCCTCGCCCCGCAGCACCGAGTCCGCCAGGTCCACCGAGACGTAGTCGGCGAACCGCGCGACCGCGTACTCCGCGAGCTCCTGGGCGGTGCGCAGCACGTCCAGGGTGGTGCCGATGGACACACCCGCGTCGTACAGCAGCTTCAGCCGGTTGCGCGCGAGGTCGACCTTGCCGGACAGGGCGCGCAGCTCGGTGGTGTCCCGCAGGGTCGCGACGCTGCCGGGCGGGCCGCCGTTGCGGTCCGTGGGGCGGTGGCTGACGGACAGCAGCCGCTCACCGGCCGTGTGCACCTCGTCGGTGGCCGGGCGGCCGGAGGTCAGCAGCGCGGCCGTGTGCGGATCGAAGCCGAGCTCGGCGACCGGGCGGCCCTCGGCGTCCGGCGGCAGGTCGAACAGCCGCCGCGCCTCGTCGTTGGCGAGCACCAGACGGCCGTCGCCGCCGACGATCAGCACACCTTCCCGCACCGCGTGCAGCACCGCGTCGTGGTGCTCGTACATCCGCGTCATCTCGGCCGGGTCCAGCCCATGGGTCTGGCGCCGCAGCCGCCTGCTGACCAGCGCCGTACCGGCGGTGGCCAGGGCGAGCGCGGCCGCCGCGGCGCCGAAGAGCAGCGGCAGCTGATGATCGGCCGCACCGCTGACCTTCTTGATCGTGATCCCGGCCGCGACCAGGCCGACGACCTTCCCGCGGTGGTCGAAGACGGGCACCACGGACCGTACGGAGAGGCCGAGGGTGCCGGTGAAGGTCTCGGTGAGGCTCCGGCCCTCCACCGCGGGCCCGATGCTGCCCATGAAGTGCTTCCCGATCCGGTTCGGATTGGGGTGGGTGTAGCGGATGCCGTCCGGCGACATGGCGACGATGAAGTCGACACCGGAACCCTCCCGGGCCCGCTCGGCGAGCGGCTGGAGCTCGGCGGTGGGGTCGGGGCCGCGCAGCGCGGCGACGATGCCCGGGGCGCTGGCGAAGCTCTCGGCGACGGCCATCGAGCGGTTGCGCGCCTCACGCTCGCTGTCGTAGCGGGACTGGAGGACGAGCGCGACCACGGCGGCGACGACCAGCAGCAGCACGACCCCCACCTGGAGGACGAACACCTGGCCCGCGACCGTGCGCACAGCGCGCGCCGGGCCGCGGCGGCGCCGTGGCCCTCCGGGGCCGCGCGGCCCCGCGGGAGCGTGCCCGCGCCCGCCTTCCGCCCACCGCTCACCGGGATCCCGCGGACCCCTCGGACCCCGCGAATCCCAGGACCGGGAATCCCGCCGGTCCAGCTGATCCCGCTGCTTCGGGCGCTTGGGCCGCTCACGCGCCGAGCGCGGCCCCTCACGCCGACCTCGTGGGCGCCAGTCGGTCATCGTGCGGGCCAACGGAACCCGTGATCGACCGAAAAGTCCGGCCATGTCGTTATTTCTAGCACCCTCGTCCCGCGGCGGGCGAACGGCATCCGCCGCTGCCGGCCGGCCACTCGCGTCCGACATCGCGACTTACGCCCCGCCCGCGTCCTCCTTCACCGGTCTCGCCGCCTCACCGTTGATCCACACTCCGTGCGATGCGCACATGGCTGCCCCCGCTTGCCCGCTTCGAACATGTACCGATCCTGGCCGTGAAGTATCCCTTCTCACAACAACGTTGCGAATCTCTACAGGATCATGCCCCAACTACCCATTGGTAAATGTCCTGGACAGACCTTGTACTCCAAAGGTCATCTTTACCGCCAAGCAGACGGAACAGTCCCTGATCCTCCGGTAAGGGCGCAAGTACCCCGTTCGTGGACGGTAGTTGACAGTTCCACCAGGTCTCGATCCGGGCGCGAACGGGGTCCGACGCGGGTCCGACCCCGGCGCGATCCAGACGCGATCCAGGTCCGGCCCTGGGGGCGATCGATCGTCGATCAGCGCTCGATCGACGATCGATCGGCGCCCCCGGGCGAAGGCCGTTCGCCGGGGCCGACAGAAGCGCAGCGGCAGGTCAGCGGCGCCGCCGATGCCCCGCTCCGCCGCCGATGACCATCGCCGCAACGGGGCGGCGCAGCCACGGCCGCCCACGCCACCGCCCGGTCCTGCCCCGGCCACGTCCGCCCGAATCCGGCCACGTTCGGCCGCGTCCCGGTGCGTTCACCTTCACGCCACCCGCACAGCACCCGCGCGCCCCCGGGGCACAACCACCCGTACCCCCCGCTGAGGCACACCGGGCGCCGCAGCGCCTGGCTCCGGCGCCCACACCTCGTGCGCCTGGCATATATCTGCCAATTTCCGCCTCCCCTCTCGGCCAGTCCTCTCGCCCTCACCGACGACAAGCGGCCTGTGGCGCCCCCGTCCCGCACACCCGTGCGGCCCTGCCACACGGGCGCGCACCCGGCACCCCCGGATGGCTCTCGCCCGGCATCACCCTCGTAACGAAGTGACCCATGCCATGGCACCGGCCGCCCCCGATGGGTTGAGGTGGCTCGATGACGCCTGCGCCTCCCCCCACCGCACCACCGCCCGGACGCGTCCCGGGCGCCCCGTACCGCACCACCGCCGGAGCCGCCTGCGCGGCGGCGCTCGCGCTGCTGCTGACGGCGTGCGGGCTCGGCGGTGACGGCAAGGACACACCGGACCACTCCGCCGCCGCCTCCGGGGCCGTCATCACCCCCACCGCGTCCGCCCCCGCCCCCCACGGCAAGGGCAGCCGGCTGCCGGACGACCTCAACGGCGACGGCTATCCGGACCTCCAACTCCCCGTCCCCTCCCGCAAGGAGGGGCTGCCGACCCGCACCGGCTTCGTCTACGGCTCCGCGAAGGGGCTGAACCCCGCCACCCGCACCGTCCTCCGGCGCCAGGACCTCGGCCTGCCCGCCGCCGACGTCACCGTCGCGGGCGCGAGCGAGGTGACCACGGCCGACCTCGACGACGACGGCTACGCCGATGTCACCACCACGGCGGGCGAGCGGCTCGGCAAGCGCGAGGCCGAGCGCACCCACACCACCGTCCGTACCGTCCCCTACATCTCCTGGGGCTCGGCGGGCGGTCCGCGGAAGACCCGGGCCGCCGCCCGCGTCCAGCTGACCGGCCCCGAGGACAGCGTGGACACCCAGCGCCCGACCGTGGGCGACTTCGACGGCGACGGCCACCACGACCTGGCGCTGATCCGCGCCGACCGCCGTTCGCTGCTGGTCATGTACGGGCCGTTCGACAGGGCGGGCAAGGCCGCCAGGAGCGTGCCGTACGCCAGCCCGCTGGACGAGCACGGCGACCGCGGCGAGATCGGCGATCTCATCGCCGACACGATCGACGGCGACCGCCCCACCGATCTGGTGGTGCACGCGCTCAACGACGAGGAGCAGTCCGGCTCGACGCTCATGGCCGCGGGCTCCGACGGCCTCCGGCCCACCGGTCGCAAGCTGCGCCAGGGCAACTCCGTGGCCTTCGGCGACTTCGACGGGGACGGCAAGCGGGACGTCGCGGTCGGCGACAGCGGAAGCCGCAACGACGAACCCGGCTACGAGACCGAGCGGCCGGACGTCGGCGAGACGGTCAGCGTCTATCCGCACGCGTCGAGCCGGTCCGGGAACGCCGGGGACCATACCCCGCGCCCGATCAAGGTGCCGAAGCTGTCCGGCGTCCTGGCCGCGGCCGACACCGACGGCGACCACACCGACGAGCTGGCCGTCTCGCTCGGCGCGGGCGGCGTCGAGCTGCTGACCCTCCGCCCCGGCTCCCCGGACAGGGTCGCCGACCGCCGCACCCTGACCCGCGCCGTTCCGGCCCGGGTGGACGGCAAGACGGTCCGCAAGGGCGAGCGCGCGGCCCGGCTCTACCGGGTCGCCGACTTCGACCACGACGGGAAGGACGAGGTGGTCCTCGCCTGGGGCCGCGGACTCACCTTCTCGCGGTACGGCGAGCACCCCGAACGCTGGTGGATCACGGACGGCCGGAAGAATGTGACGGCCTTCACCAGCGCCCCGTACGCGGACGACAACTGACGGCTGCCGCCCGAGCCCTCGGGTGGGGTGAACTCCCCTGTCCGCAGGGGGGACAGCCCCTCCGGGTCCCCCTAAGGGATGTCACAGGTCGGCCGCAATGCCCCGCCTGTCCCACCGCTCCGGCACCGCGATCCCTACGACCGGGTACGTTCGAATGGTGGCTGGATTCAGGATCGGACGCGGACGGGACTCCCACTCCGCGCGACAAGGGCAGCAGCAGCGACCGCAGCAGCAGCCGTACGGACAGCAGGACCCGTACGGCCAGCGGCAGCCGCAGTGGCAGCAGCCCTCTTCACAGGGAGAGCCGGAGTACTTCGGCGGCGACCAGGACCCGTACTACGGCCCCGGACACGGACCGGGCCAGGACCCCGGAGGCTACGGCCCGGGGCCGGGCCAGGACCCGTACGGCCCCGGGGGCGGCTCCGGGCACGGCTCCGGCCCCGGCGGGCACTCCGACAACAACGCGGGCCATACGCAGGCGTTCAGCATCGGCGAGGCGCCCGACGCGTACGACCCGTACGACGACGGATACGCCAACACGTACCGCGCCGGCTCCTCCACCGCACCGCCCGCAGGCCCCCGTCTGCACTGGAAGGAGCTGCTGAGCGGCATCGTGCTGCGCCCGGCGGCCACCTTCTGGCAGATGCGGGACTACACGGTCTGGGGCCCCGCCCTGGTCGTGACCTTCGTCTACGGCATGCTGGCGGTGTTCGGCTTCGGTCAGGCCCGCGAGGACGTCCTCAACGCCCCGATGTCCAACAGCATCCCGTGGGTGCTGTGCACCGGCGTCGCGATGGTGCTCAGCGGTCTGGTGCTGGGCGCGGTCACGCATACGCTCGCCCGGCAGCTGGGCGGCGACGGGACGTGGGCGCCCACGATCGGCCTGTCCATGCTGATCATGTCGCTCACGGACGCACCGCGGCTGCTGTTCGCGCTCTTCCTGGGCGGTGACAGCTCGCTGGTGAAGGTGCTGGGCTGGGCGACCTGGCTGGCAGCGGGCGCGCTCTTCACCTCGATGGTGAGCAAGTCGCACGACCTGCCGTGGCCGAAGGCGCTGGGCGCGTCGGCGATCCAGCTGATCGCGCTGCTGAGCCTGCTGAAGCTGGGCACGCTCTAACCGGCTGCGACGACAGCTGCCACGACACGAAAGGGGCCCGCGTCAGCGGGCCCCACGACACAGCGTCCTCGCGCCTCTCCGCTCAGGCGCCTCTCCGCTCAGGCGCCCGTCTACTCAGGCGCCTCTCCGCTCAGGCGTCGAGTACCTGTCCCGTACGCCGTACGACGGGCGGCTCGACACTCCAGAGCAAGTGAACTGAATGATGGCAGTGGCATCTTCCTGCACGGCCAGAGCAAGTCACAGGCAGCCAGCGAGGGTTCGAGCATGGGTTTCCATCAACCTAATGACTGTGCGGACTCGCCGAGGGGTGTCAGGTTGACAACCCTGGCGCCCCTCGTAACACATCACCGCACGCCGGGTCTTTCGTTTGGTTCATGCTGGGCTCACGGGGCCTGGCACGCGCGCTCGCGGCGTTGTCGTCCGTCGGCGACGCCGCTTAACCCTTCACGTGGCACCGAACACAACGACGGCGGCGGGGTCGGTTGCTCGCCGTCTCCCCGCCGCCGCGATCGTTGAGGACTACCGATCAGTGGTCGTTCACCCAGTAGGCGCTGCTTTCCGGGCCCTGGCCCCAGAACCCGAAGGAGACGCCGTTGTTCTCGTCCAGGTTGTACTTCGCGCCGTCCGCGGCGCGATGCGTCTTGCACGTACCGGCACCCGTCGTGACCGACATGGTGTACAAGTAGCCGCTGTAGCCGTCCTCGCCGACCTCAAGCTCGGCAGAGTAGCCGTCCGCCTTGGTGTCGCACAGCTTGACGACGTCGCCGTTCTCCTCAACGTACACGCGCACGCCGGACGAGCCAGCCACGTTGGGGCCGAAGATGTGATCCCAGCCGGCCGCCGAGGCGCCGCCCGCGGTCATCGCGAGGGCGGTGGAGGCCAGCGCGGTCGCACCGACGAGTATGCGGCCGATTCGAAGCTTCACAGGACTACTCCTTGCATAAGGGGAAGGCGGACCTGGTGCTGCGGTGCACCGCTGGGCGGAAAATCACTAGCACACGGGATGCCTTCGGATAGATCAACACTAAATCGAGTCGCCAAGAAGGCTGGTGCGGTTCAGCAGCAGGAATTGATTGACTGAATCACAGTCACTCTTGACCGAAACTAGTGAGCCTGACCGTGACTAGCAGCGCTCGCAGTCTTCACGCCGTCGAGCCACGCCCAGGCCATCACCCTCGTCCGTCCCTTGAAATGCGGGCATAGATGGCGACTTTGGGAGCCATGGTTAAGCCCGCCCTTGCAGTAGAAGGAGTCGACGGACCCACTCCTCATCCCTCGCGGGAGCACGACGGAGATGCTTCTCAATCCACTCCTGTTTGGTCTTTACGGGGTCCTCAGCGCGCGACGCCTTGCCAGATCGAGCCATCGATCCCATCTCCTGAGTGGTTGGCGTCACAATGCTGTGGGTCGCGGCCCATCGCGACCCAAGGCTGTGACCTGCGGTTTTATCCCGCACTTGTGCGGCCCATCGCGGCCCAGCGTCGAGAGGGCGGGTCGCGATGGGCCGCAGTTGAGTGCAGGGAAAGCTGCAGGTCAGACGGTGTGGGTCGCGATGGGCCGCGACCCGGCGGATTGTGGAATCAACCGCTGACGGCGATGCCGTTGTAGGTGGCGATCCGCTCGCCCGACGGGGTACGGGGACGGGTGCGGTTGAGCTGGGGAATGACGGACAGGAGGTTGCGGCCGAACACCTGCTTCGTGCCGGCGCGAACTCCGTTGTCCTCGGCCCACTCCCGCCAGATGGCCCACAGGTCGTCCACGGGAACGCTGCATGTAGGGCCGGTGGTGCAGCGTTCGCGGACGAACGCGCTGGTGGGGGATGCTGTGTCGCGCATGGTGGTGACCGCGTCGCGGCTGGAGGCGGGTTCCGTGATCCGGCGGGTGCGCTGGAGGCGGGCGAGCCCTTCGAGTGCCCAGTTGAGGATGCCGGGCATCTCCGCGATGAGGCGGTCGGTGAGGGTGGGGTCTTCCTTGCCGAGCCACGACACCCGCATGCTGAGCAGGACGAAGCGATTGGCGATGACCCCGGAGGAATCGCCGAAGTGCGGTAGCTCGTTGGACAGGATCATCAACCGCGAGGGCAGCTTGCCGGTCCACTGCTCGCGGTACTTGCGGTCCACATCGATCGTGTCGTCACCCGAGATAGTCAGCAGCCGCTCCACCACCTGACTGTTGTCATTGCCGGACAATCGGGCATCCGAGATGACCGCCAGCGACTTGCCGACCAGGGTCGACAGACCGAAGTTCGTGCCCAGGCCGGCCAGCGTCGGCCCAGCCAGGTTCTCCTTGCCGACCAGCGCTTTCAGCACCCGCGCGATGGTGCCCTTGCCCGACCGGGACGGGCCGACCATGAGCAGGATCTTTTGGAGGTCGGTGCGGCCGGACAGGACGTAGCCGAACCACTCCTGCAGGGCGATGATCGCGTCGGGGTCGTCGGGCCAGATCTGGGACAGGAACTGTTCCCATTCTGGCGCCGTGGCGGCGGGGTCGTAGGCGAACGGGACGGACACGAGGTTGAAGAAGCCGGGGGTGTGCGGCAGCAGCTCGCGGTCACGGATCCTGAGCAGCCCGTTCTCGCACGCCACGATCGGCCCGTCGGTCTGCTCGCCGTTGAGCCAGGCGGGGGCATCGGTGTCGGTCGGCAGCAGGGTGATGGCTCCGAGGGCATCGAGCAAGTTGCTGATCTTCTGCTTGGTCGGTGCCCAGTCGCGTTCCTCGGTCTCGCCGTCCTTGGCGGGCGTCCGGTAGACGGCATGCTCCAGGCGCTCGTACATCGCGGCGCGTACCTGAGCTTCGTCGATCTCGCGCCAGCAGGTGCCGGTCCAGCGCATCCAGGACGCGCGCCATCGCCGGTACATGAGCCGTCCGTTCTCGGTCTGCCAGTCCGGCAGCAGCCGGCGGGCGACCGCCATGGGGTGGGAGGAGCGGGAAGTTCTTCCGTGCCGGTCATGCGGCGTTCCTCCTGTCCGCCTCGGGGGCTCGGTGCAGGCACTGGCCTACGCGTGCACGGCTGGTCAGTTCGGTGACGGCGGTGCGGCCCCGGGCGCATTCGTGGTGTCCGCAGGCGCACAGCCAGTCGGCTACGGGGAGCTGGCCCCGGCCCAGGCCACGGACGCTGAAACCGGGCCGGATGCCGGTCACCGTGACCGGCTGTGGGTCAGGGCGAAGAGCTGAAAGGACGCCTTCGGCGACGACTTTCGGCGCCCTATTGCCGCTTGGAGTGCGCGCATGTTCGGCGGGGCTGATGCGGCGTGTGGTCACGCTGCCCTCCCGGCGCCGCTGTTGAGGCCGCGGGTCACGGCGCGTCGGGCGTAGGGCTCGGGGACTCCGACCGAGACGGCGGCATCGACGATGCGCTCAGCAAGGATGGCGAGCCCACACGGGCCGGGGCACTCGGCGTGCTGAGCGGCCAGCAAGGATGCGGCGCCGTACGCCTGAGACCCGGCGCCGGAGGTGGTGCGGGCATGAATCCGTTCGACGCCGCGCAGAAGTCCGGTGAGGACGTAGCGCTCGGTATGACGGCACCCGGTGGCACCAGCACGGTCGACCGGCGCCGGCGCAGGGCCCGTCCTGCGCTAACCGGAGGAGCACCGAAATCGAGTAAGGGCCTTTCGGCATCTGCCGAAGGGCCCTTACTCATGAACCTGCAGCGGGAACGCGTAAGCCCAGATCAGAGCGCTTCCTTGTTCTCCTTCGCAGCTTCCCCAGACTTATGTACTGGAGGCAAGACGCTCCACGGGAAGTTGATCCACTCGTCGGTGCGCTTCCAGACGTACTCGCACTTCACCAGCGACTGCGACTTCTCGTAGATCACCGCGCTGCGCACCTCGGCGACCGTGCCGAGGCAGAAGTCGCGCACCAGCTTCAGCGTCTTTCCGGTGTCCGCGACATCGTCCGCGATCAGCACCTTCTTGTCGGAGAAGTCGATCACGTTGGGGACCGGGGCGAGCATGACCGGCATCTCGAGGGTGGTCCCGACCCCGGTGTAGAACTCCACGTTGACCAGGTGGATGTTCTTGCAGTCCAGCGCGTACGCCAGCCCGCCCGCGACAAAGACCCCGCCGCGGGCTATGGAGAGCACGATGTCCGGCTCGTAGCCGTCGTCCGCGATCGTCTGCGCCAGCTCGCGGACGGCGACGCCGAACCGCTCGTAGCCCAGGTTCTCCCGCTGCTCGCTCCCGCTCACGTCTTCGCTCACGCCTTCGCCCACCCCGGTCACACCTTCGTCCGATGGAAGTTCTGGAACGACCGCGAGGGCGTCGGCCCGCGCTGCCCCTGGTAGCGGGAGCCGTAGCGCGCCGAGCCGTAGGGGTGCTCGGCGGGCGAGGTCAGCCGGAACATGCACAGCTGCCCGATCTTCATCCCCGGCCACAGCTTGATCGGCAACGTCGCGACATTCGACAGCTCGAGCGTCACATGCCCGGAGAACCCCGGGTCGATGAATCCGGCCGTCGAATGCGTCAGCAGCCCCAGCCGCCCCAGACTCGATTTTCCCTCCAGCCGGGAGGCGATGTCATCCGGAAGGCTGACCACCTCGTAGGTCGACGCCAGCACGAACTCCCCGGGGTGCAGGATGAACGCGTCGTCGCCCTCGGGCTCCACCAGCCGCGTCAGATCGGACTGCTCCACCGCCGGGTCGATATGGGGGTAGCGGTGGTTCTCGAACACCCGGAAGAACCGGTCCAGCCTGACGTCAATACTCGAGGGCTGCACCATCGTCGGGTCATACGGATCGATCCGCACCCGACCGGCGTCGATCTCGGTCCGGATGTCCTTGTCTGAGAGAAGCACCCCATGAGGATACGCAAACGGAGTGGCCCCCTACGGACAGGCCCTACGGCACGGACCCCACGGCAACGGGCCCGGCCCCACCGGACCGGGCCCTCGCCCCTGACCTCATCGGTTACTGCTACCGGCTACCGCTGTCGGTCACCGCTTCTGATGCCCCACCGGCACCGCATGCCGCAGCCGCGCACAGCGCGGACAGCGCAGCAGCCGCCCGGGGCCGATCCGGTCGACGGTGAGGTGCCGCATCGGGAACGAGCCGGTACTGAACACGTGCCCTTCAGCACAACGGACGACGGTGCGCTCCATTGAGTCCCTTCCCCAAGAACGTGGACGACGTGGAAGACAAAAGCCACATTAGGGGATCAATCGCACACCACTCCACGCGGCACTCCGCACCCCCACGGTACGCCCCAACTCCCGCACCCCAACAGCCGCTTCCCCCCGGCCGAACCACCCCGAACAGCAAGAAGACCCCACGACAAATGCGCCGGGGGTCAGCCATGAGGTACAGTGAGCGACGATGCGGCGCCAAGCCAATCGGGCGCCCTCGCGGGTGTAGTTTAATGGTAGAACATGAGCTTCCCAAGCTCAGAGCGCGGGTTCGATTCCCGTCACCCGCTCCAGCCAGAAGCCCCAGGCCAGCGGCCCGGGGCTTTGTTGTTGTCCAGACTCTCCAGGCGCTCCATGGCCGTTGCGTACTACTGGTGAAGCCTTCGGCGGGGTGTGCCTGGGCGCTATCGCGGCAGCGGAGTCGGCCGACGGGGAAAGCCGCGATGACCGCCGCCCATGGCTACAGAGATCTGTACAACATCGTCGAGCGTCTGGAACCCGAGCAGGTCGAGGAGCTGCGAAGGCACGCGCTGAGCCTGGTCAAGACACCTCCCCCGAGCCGCTTTCGCGTCCCGAGAAGGTTCGACGGGCCGTTCGAACGACCTCGGAGTCCGCGCCAAGGACATCGCTCGGGAGGAGCTCGCGAGGCCGATGCCGATCGTTGACACCGACCCCATCGTCGCCCTGCTGAACCGGAACGACGCGGACCACGAGAGCTGCGCCGAGCTACTGGAGTCCCACGACGCCGAACTACTGATCATGCTGTACGTGCTCACCGAAGCCTGCTACCTGCTCGCCGAGTATGTGAGCCCCGACGCGGAGATCAACCTCATCGAACCCGTGGCCGCGAAGGACCTCATCCAGGTACCGGCCGAGAAGATCGATCTCTCCCGCATGGCCGAACTCACGCAGCAGTACCGCTGGTTCCCCTCGGCGTCGCCGAGGCGTTCGTGGCCGCGCTTGCCGAGCGCCTCAGGCGCGGAGGCGACAACTTTGGCAACCGCCGTTCCGCCGCCGGAGGGCCACGGCGCTGGACGGCAGGGACGGTTCGAGGGGGATGGGGCTCAGGGGGCGTGGTCGTGGGTGGTGACGCCGGGGGCACGATGGCGAGTAGGTGCGCTGGATGATTTCGGTGCGGGTCTGAAGGGAGTTGGCCTCCCCCACGCTGCGGGGCTGACACGGTGCTGGGCGACGTGGCCGTTGCGATGACTGCGTGGCGTAATCCCCTCGAAGCGGTGCAATCCGAGAGGGAGCCCCTCCGAACATGGCACATCAGATGAATCTGAAATCCGGCGACACAATGCCATAGCATTCAGGCTCGGTAAGCCCGCGCATCATCTGCACAGAAATGGCACACTCTCGTCGCTGGATCGCTCCTTCGTGGAGGGCAAACGCCATCTTCAAGGATCGATATGCCCTTCGGGTGACCATGTGAGCCCTTCCGTTGAGCTCGGCTACCGCAGGCAGGTGAAGAAGTTGTCACCATCCGGTCGCAAATCCCGCTTGATGACATGCCGCGATACCGAAACGTCTGAGGAAATTTCCGACGGGTCGGGGTGGCTGGGTCGCCATAGACATGGTTTGATCCACGCCACTCGGAAGTTGAGCATCCGCTTCCGGGTGGCGAACATGGTCAAGCTGGCTGGATCAGCTTGTCAGCAAGTCGCTCCATATAGCCCAGTGTCATCAAAAAAGCGGAAGGGAAGGCCCGTCATGCGTAAGGACGCCATGCCCAAGTACGAAACTCGCGAGATCGCCGACAGCGAGCTGGAAAACATCTCCGGCGGAATCCTCGGGACCGAAAACCTCACGGGTGGTGCGGAATCTGCGCTGCCCACCCTGCCCACCCCCGCTCTGGGCGGCGCGGTTTCGGGTGGCCTGAGCGGTCAGGCAGGCCCTGCCTACGGCGAGGCAGGCTTTTCCGGCGGCGTCGGCATCTGACGCAGCTGCACCAGGGTTTAGTTGGTCTGCATTACTGTCCATCTGAATTCCAAGGGTGACCATGGGCCCCGGTACTGCTGTTCCGGGGTCCATGGTGTTGTACCAGCTGCCTGTATTTGCGCCTTGGCATCTTTTTCCGTCACACGCTGCCGCACCTGGGCGGAATGAATTGAACATGGTTGCGGGCGCTCCTCCCCGCCAGATCACGTCGCCCGCCGCTGCCGTGCCCCAGCCGTGTCCTCCAGCATGGTCAACAGCGGACAAACGCGGAGGCCCTCGCCAAGTTTTGGCACAACGCGATCATCTCTGGGCCAAAGCGAACGGGACGCGTCAGGTGTCATGTGGCTGGCGGGCGCTGGCGTAGGCTCAGCCCGGCGATGCTGGCGTCGATATCGGTTGCAGAGACATTTCCGCAGGTCACGGCCGCAGGGCAGCGCAAGCGAGACGGTGATTCCCAAGCTCAGAGCGCGGGTTCGATTCCCGTCACCCGCTCCAGACAGAGCCCCAGGTCACCGGCCCGGGGCTTCTTTGTTGCTCGGGGGCGTTGGCTTTTCCGTCACCCCTCGGAGCCGCACCAAGATCCAGCACATGGCGATCGTCCTTGGACCAATGCGACCGAGAGGTGTCGAGTGTTGTGTGGCGGACGAGGCGTGGGCGTAGGCTCAGCCCAGCGACAGCAACAACGGCCAGGCGCATGATGATCGCGTAGACCGCCGCCCAGGAGACGTTTCGATGACCGAACAGCCTTCTGCCCCCGACGGGCCCCTGGTCCCCATGCCGGCACTCACTCCGGCAGCACTCCGTGCGGCGGTCGCCCAGATCGCCCCCGCCCAACTGCCGTCCTTCGTCGAGCACCTCGACCGTGCGGTCGAGCAAGCCGCCGCCCAGAGCACCATCACTCCGCTGCGCACCTTCTTGCAATGGTGGGGCGAGTTCGTCGCCGTCCAGCGCTACCCGGCCCGCGCCGCACGCCTGCGCGAGCTGGAGGCTGTAGCGCAAGAGGCCACGGACCGCGAAACCCTTCGCTCCGCACTGGCCGAGATCCGGCAGATCACGGACCTGGCCCACCACGAGATCTCCGCGTGAGCGATACCTGGACCTGGGACTACGACCCCGATGCCGAGCACGTCGTAGGCGGCCTGCCCCACAAAGTCAGGGCCGAGGTAGAGCGCTTGGCTGAGCAGCTGACGATCCTGGGCCGCGACGCGGTCGATGTCGGCCGCGGAAATGCGCACGGAGGCGGTCTGCGGACACAAGACATCTTCGGAGGGCGAGGCTTCTTCATGTTCATGGCGCTGGAACGCCTCGAACTAATTGTGATCACCCGCGTCACATGGATCGGCTGATCAGTCGCTACGGCGCAAGCCTGCATTCACATCGGCCCTTGGCTGCCGCGAGGCGAGCCAGGGCAGGCGCACCTGGGAGCAGCCCGGCCGGGGTAGCGCCCGCCGCACCAGATACAGCGGTCAACAGCGGTCAATGACGGGGGCCTGGTGTGCCTCCCGAACAGTCGATGGAACCCGTTCACACAGGTCAGCGACGCACTAGGGCTGATCACCCAGTGATTCCCAAGCTCAGAGCGCGGGTTCGATTCCCGTCACCCGCTCCAGACAGAAGCCCCAGGCCAGCGGCCCGGGGCTTTGTTGTTGTCTAGACCTCTCTATGCCTCCCGTGCCCGTTGCGTGCCAGATGATCGGCGCTCATGCCAACGGCCGGCTCAAACGCCTTCAGCGCACCTTGTCCATGAGCAGCTCCACCGCCTGCTCCCAACGGAAGTCGTCACGGCCGCCGCCCGCCTTGGGCAGGTGCGGCTTGTAGTCGCCGATCAGCACGCCCATCCCGCGCAGTCGCTCCAGGCTCTGCTGGTAAGCGGGATGCGCGGCCTGGGCTGCGTTCAGGTACGGCAGGACGGCCGTCGGGACGCCCAGGCCGTACGCCTCGTTCAGGATGCCCAGGGCCAGGGTGTCCGAGATCCCGGCAGCCCACTTGTTGATGGTGTTGAAGGTGGCCGGAGCCACAGCGATGGCATCGGGCGGCGGGAGCGGCCGCGGATCACCGGGTGACCGCCAGGCAGAGCGGATCGGATAGCCGGTCTGTGCCTCCACTGCCTGGGTGTCGATGAAGCCCAGACCCTGCGGGGTGGTGATGACCCCGACGTCCCAGTCATTCTCGTGTGCCACGTTGATCAGCTTGCCGACGTCCTCGGCGACCCCGGCCGCACAGACGACGACGTACAGGAACGGCTCGTTCCGCTCGCTCACGCGGGAACTCCCAGTTGTCTGCTGAAGTGATGAAGCTCGGGCAATGCCCCGCGGCGGTCGCGGGCGGCCATGTCGGCGACCAGCTCACGTACGGCCGGTCGCCGGACGTCCTGGGCCGCGCAGCTCTCGGCGACCCCGCAGAGCCCTGTAGCCATCAGCGAGCCTGCCTTGTTGACTACACGCACGGGCGGTCTCGACCCACAGGGCCGCGCGCCGTTCGGGGACGGGGATCGGCCGACGCATGAGCGGTCGGGCGGTCTCCAAGGCGGTGCCCGAGTCGCCGAGGGCAACGGCAGCACTGACAGCGTGCAGCTCGACGTTGGTGGGGCTGAAGTTGGCCCAGGCGTCGGGGCGGTCAAGTGCCACGTATCGGGCGACATTCTTCGCCTCGCTGAGGAAGTCCTGCGCGGCCGCGCGGTCTCCGGCGGTACTCGCCGCCGTGACGCCGCGCAGAAGCATCAGTCCCAGGGCCGCGAGGTATCGCGGAGGGTGACGATCATAGGCTCCGGTGAGCTGATCCGCGGTGTGACGCACGAGCGTTACGGCTTGCGCGGTGTGCCTTTCGCGGGCGAGGACATGCGCGTGCACGCGGACGCTGGACGCCAGGACGACCGGGTCACCGCATCGTTCGGCTTCTGCCATGGCCCGGCCGACGGCCATCCACGCGTGGCCTATGTCGCCGAGCTTGAGCAGCAGACTCGTCGCTGTCTGGTAGGCGGTGGCCAGCATGCCGGTGACGATCGGGACCTGGGACGAGCCGGTGGCCGCCCGCTTCAGGTCGGCGATCAGCGGGGGCAGTGTCCGTCCCAGTTCGGCATAGTCGCACGTGCAGAACAATCGGCGGACGGCGGCGACTCGACCGCCCAGTTCAGTGACACTCACTTCGGCGACCGTGGAGGTGGGAGGCGGCCCGGGCAGCAGGGCGTGGACGAGATCCTGATGGGCGGCCGGGCCGGGCGTCGGTGGCGCCGCGAGGGAGGTGATGCTGGCGGCGAGAAAGGTACGGCGGTGCATGTCCTCTGTCTCACGGTCCGGGGTATGAGGAGCCGGGGCGACGGCAAGGCCGAGCTCGTACAACGGGATGTCCAATACCGTGGCCACCTCGCGCAGTACGCGGGCGTCTTCCGTGCCCCGTCCGTTCTCCAATCGGCTCACCTTCGACTGGTGATAGCCGAGGTCTGCGGCAACCTGTGCTTGCGAGCGTCTCTGCAGCAGTCGGGCTCGGCGGATGACCCGCCCGAGTCGCCTCGCCTGGTCCTGCCCATCGGCCATCTCTGCCACAGCCCCCTCCTGCCGCCCCGAAACTGCCTCCTCAACCGAGCGTAGGTGAGCAGGGTTTCGCCTTGATGCGGCTTCTGCATAAACCATGCCCGTGCGGCACGAGCGCACTCGGCTGAGCGCCCCGGAGCGGTTACGTGGGGCGGCCCACTCGTTCCGGAGGCGCTCATGGAAACCCGCCAGTTCAGCTTTGTCCTCCCCGGCACACCACATGCCGTCGCGGACGCGCGACATCGCGTCCTCGCGCAGTTACAGGGATGGGGACTTCGGCCTGGCAGCGGCGTACTCGACTCCGTCCAACTGGCAACCAGCGAGCTGGTCACCAATGCCGTGCAGCATGCGGGCTCGGGCTGCGAACCCGTTGCGGTGGACGTACGCCTCTGCGACGGCCTCGTACGGATCGCTGTGTGCGACACCGGCCGTGCTCTCCCGCGACTGCGCTTTCCGGGTTCGACGGAGGAGAACGGCCGAGGCTTGGTCATCGTGGCAGCAATGGCCGCTCGATTCGACGTTGAGCCGACGCCCACAGGTAAGCGGTGCTGGGCCGAGTTCGAGGTCCACGTGACATCGCTCGACACCCAACTGTCAACTGTGCAGAAGGCGGACCAGTGACGGGATCAGGAGGATGGCGCGGAGCTGGACCAGTTGCACCGCGCCGAGATCACGATCGCGATGAACTGGGTGATCCGCACCTGCCAGGACATCGTCCGCGAGTGCAGCCACAAGACGTTCTGGGTCCCCAGCGGAACCGTCACCGGCACCCAGCCGACCACGGACCACCTCATCAAGTCGGCGCGCGCCGACGTGCTCAACAAGCTCCGTCACCAGATCGACGGCGTCGAGCGCATCATCAGGAACCGTATGACCTGTTCGGCGGCCCATGTGGAAGACCAAAGCCATCTCGGGCAACTACCGCACCAGTAGAAGCGGTAACGCACGGGCAACCACGGCGCAGGATGGCGCTCCTCCAAGACGCCGCGAGCCAGTCCAGTCGAAGGCGCCGGCCCGCACCTCTTCCTTTCGGTTCACCGGAGCCTGGCCACCGCCGCACCGGAAGAACTCGCCTACCACCTCGGCGCGGTGAAACGGAGCCTGCGCGGCGTGCTGCGACTCCTCGCACTGGTCGAGGAGCGGGGCCAACAGCGGAGGTGACCGCCAGGCCAACCACGCCCTCTACATGATCGCGGTCAGCCGCATGGAGTGGGAGCCAGGTCGAACGCTTCCACCACACCCTGCTCGACGCATGGGCCTACCACCAGCCCTGCACCTCAGAAGACGAACGGCAAGCAGCGTTCACCGACTGGCTGGACTGGTACAACTACCACCGACCCCACACCGCAATCAGCGGCCACACCCCAGCCAGCCGTGTCACCAACCTGCCCGGCAACACACCTAGAGCACTCGTTCTGTGGGGGCGAGGCGCTTGATTTCCGCCTCGGTCGACTTGAGCAGGTCGTTCCAGGAGGCCTCGAACTTCTCGACGCCCTCGTCCTCGAGGAGCCGCACGACGTCGTCGTAGGAGATGCCGAGCTTCTCGATGGCGTCGAGGTCGGCGCGGGCCTGCTCGTAGGTGGCGGCGATGGTGTTGCCGGTGATCTGCCCGTGGTCGGCGACCGCTTCGAGGGTGGCCTCCGGCATGGTGTTGACGGTGCCCGGGGCAACCAGCTCGTCGACGTAGAGGGTGTCCTTGTACGCCGGGTCCTTCACGCCGGTGGAAGCCCACAGCGGGCGCTGCTTGTTGGCGCCGGCCTTCTCCAGGACTGCCCAGCGGTCGGACGAGAAGACCTCCTCGTACGCCTGGAAGGCCAGCCGGGCGTTGGCCACCGCCGCCTTGCCGCGGGCGTCCTTGGCCTCTTCGGTGCCCAGCTTGTCCAGCCGCTTGTCGATCTCGGTGTCCACGCGGGACACGAAGAACGACGCCACCGAGCGGATCTTCGACAGGTCCAGGCCGTCGGCCTTGGCCTTCTCCAGGCCCGCGAGGTAGGCGTCCATGACCTCGCGGTAGCGCTCGAGCGAGAAGATCAGCGTGACATTGACGCTGATGCCCACGCCGATCACCGCGGTGATGGCCGGCAGACCCGCCTTGGTGGCCGGGATCTTGATCAGGGTGTTCGGGCGGTCCACCAGCCAGGCGAGCTGCTCGGCCTCGGCAATCGTCGCCGCGGTGTGGTGCGCCAGGCGCGGGTCGACCTCGATCGAGACCCGCCCGTCCTGCCCGCCGGTGGCGTCGAAGACCGGCCGCAGGACGTCGGCCGCGTCGCGGACGTCCGCGGTGGTGATCATGCGGATGGCCTCGTCGACGGTGACCCCGCGGGCGGCGAGGTCGGCGACCTGCTGCTCATAGCCGTCACCCGACGAGATGGCCTTCTGGAAGATCGACGGGTTGGTCGTGACGCCCACGACGTGCTGCTGATTGATCAGCTCGGCGAGGTTGCCGGACGTGATCCGCTTGCGCGACAGATCGTCCAGCCAGATCGCGACGCCTTCCTCGGAGAGGCGCTTGAGTGCGTCTGTCATGGAAATGGCATCTCCTACGTGTCGCATATCAGGGTCAGCTATCAGGGTCAGCGCTGGGCTGTGGCGATCGACTCGCGAGCGGCGGCAGCGACGTTCTCGGGCGCGAAGCCGTACTCGGCGAAGAGGGTCTGGGCGTCGGCGGAGGCACCGAAGTGCTCCAGCGAGATGATGCGGCCGGCGTCTCCAACGAACCGGTGCCAGGTCAGGCTGATGCCGGCCTCGACCGCCACCCGGGCTTTCACGGACCGCGGAAGCACGCTCTCGCGGTACTCCGCGGACTGCTCTTCGAACCACTCCACGGACGGCATCGACACCACGCGCGTGCCGACGTCCTCCGCCTCCAGCTGCTCGCGCGCGGCGACGGCGAGCTGCACCTCGGAGCCGGTGGCGATCAGGATCACGTCCGGGATCTCGGTGGAGGACTCACGCAAGACGTAGCCGCCTTTCGCCGTGTCCTCGTTGGGCTCGTAGGTGGGAACGCCCTGGCGGGTCAGGGCCAGGCCGTGCGGGGCGCCCTTGCCGAACTCCTTGGTCCAGCGGCGCAGGATCTCCGCCCAGGCGATGACGGTCTCGTTGGCGTCGGCAGGGCGCACCACGTTAAGGCCCGGGATGGCGCGCAGGCTGGCGAGGTGCTCGACCGGCTGGTGGGTGGGGCCGTCCTCACCGAGACCGATGGAGTCGTGCGTCCACACGTAGGTCACCGGCAGGTGCATCAGCGCCGACAGGCGGACGGCGTTGCGCATGTAGTCGGAGAAGACCAGGAAGGTGCCGCCGAAGATGCGGGTGTTCCCGTGCAGCGCGATGCCGTTCATCTCCGCGGCCATGGAGTGCTCGCGGATGCCGAAGTGGATCGTGCGTCCATACGGCTGCGCCTCCGGCAGCGGGTTGTCCGCCGGGAGGAACGAGGACGTCTTGTCGATGGTGGTGTTGTTGGAGCCGGCCAGGTCGGCGGAGCCGCCCCACAGTTCGGGGATGGCCGCGCCGAGCGCCCGCAGCGCCTTGCCGGAGGCAGCGCGGGTGGCGACGGCCTTGCCGGTCTCGAAGACCGGGAGCTTCTCCTCCCAGCCGGTTGGCAGCTCGCCCGCCGCGACACGGTCGAACTCCGCGGCCCGCTCCGGGTTGGCGGTGCGCCACTCCTGGAACGACATTTCCCACTTCGCCCTGGCCTCCCGGCCGCGGTCGAGCGCCTCACGCGTGTGCGCCAGGACCTCGTCCGCGACCTCGAAGGTCTTCTCGGGCTCGAAGCCGAGGACCCGCTTGGTGTCCGCGACCTCGGCCTCGCCCAGTGCCGAGCCGTGCGCGGCCTCGGTGTTCTGCGCGTGCGGGGCCGGCCAGGCGATGATCGAACGCATCGCGATGAACGACGGGCGCTCGGTCTCGACCTGGGCGGCCTCGATCGCCGCATACAGCGCGGCCGGGTCGAGGTCGCCGTTCTCCTTCGGCTCGACGCGCTGCACATGCCAGCCATAGGCCTCGTACCGCTTCATCGTGTCTTCGGAGATGGCGGTCTCGGTGTCGCCCTCGATCGAGATGTGGTTGTCGTCCCACAGCACGATCAGGTTGCCGAGCTTTTGGTGGCCTGCCATGGAGGACGCCTCCGCGGAGATGCCCTCCTGCAGGCAGCCATCGCCGGCGAGTGCGTAGACGAAGTGGTCGAACGGCGAGGTGCCCGGCGTGGCGTGCGGGTCGAACAGGCCGCGCTCGTAGCGAGCGGCCATCGCCATGCCCACAGCGTTGGCGACGCCCTGGCCCAGCGGTCCCGTTGTCGTCTCCACGCCGACGGTGTGTCCGTACTCCGGGTGACCGGGTGTCTTCGAGCCCCAGGTGCGGAATGCCTTCAGGTCGTCCAGCTCCAGGCCGAACCCGGCCAGGTTGAGCTGGATGTAGAGCGTCAGGGACGAGTGGCCCGCGGACAGGACGAACCGGTCCCGGCCGATCCAGTTCGGATCCGCCGGGTCGTGCCGCATCACCTTCTGGAAGAGGGTGTACGCGGCGGGAGCGAGACTCATGGCCGTGCCAGGGTGGCCGTTGCCGACCTTCTGCACGGCGTCCATGGCCAGGACACGGGCGGTGTCCACGGCCCGCTGGTCCAGTTCGGTCCACTCGAGGTCTGTGGTGGTCGGCTTGGTGCTCACCCTGAGTCAGGGCTCCTTTGGTGAAGAGACGCGGAAGTGGCGGATGATGGGCCTTGTGCCGAGGAGAGGTCCTCCCCGGCACAAGGCGGGGCTGTGCTCATTTACCGGCTACCGCGTCTGTGCTCTCAGCGTCGTGGTTGTGCTTCTCGGCGGCCAGGCATGCGTCCCGCTTGGCTCCGGGATCCCAGCCGCTGCTGGTCACGGTGCGCTGGAACAGAGTGGCACCCACCAGCAGTGCGACGGCGATGAAGATGAGGACGAGGATCCCTCCGACGGGTCCGAGTGTGGCCGCGTGGCCTATGGCAAGGCCGAACCAGCCGAAGTCGGCGTCGCCGAAGGTGGTGTTGGCCAGGCCGAGCGAGCCAAGTACATGAAGCAGGAAGGCCGGCAGGAAGGTGATCAGGATGCCGTTGACGAAGCCTCCGGCGACCGCTCCACGACGGCCTCCGGTGGCATTGCCGAACACGCCTGCCGTCCCGCCGGTGAAGAAGTGGGCGACCATGCCGGGAAGGATCAGGGCGAGACCCAGTGACGAGCTGAAGGCCGCCAGGATGCCGAGGCTGGCCAGCCCCCCGACGAAACTCGCGATGAATCCGATGAGGACGGCGTTGGGGCCGTAGGGGAATACGACGGGGCAGTCAAGCGCCGGCCGGGCGCCGGGCACGATCTTTGCTGCGATGCCGTTGAACGCGGGGACGAGCTCGCCGAGGATCGTACGGACCCCGTACAAAATGACCGCGACCCCGACCCCGAACAGCAGCGCCTGCATGACGGCAGCCATGAGGTATTCGCCGATCGAGGATGCGTCGAGCGCCTTGAAGGCCACGGTCCCGCCGACCCGTGAGAGGAAGGCAAGGGCGAATGCGATGTAGATCAGCACCATGGACAGCGCTGTCGCCACCATCGAGTCGCGCAGGAACCGCAGCCCTTCGGGGAACTTCATCTCTTCCGTGCTCTTGCTGCGCTTGCCGACCAACCCGCCAACCGCTCCCGCAGCGATGTAGCCGATGGACCCGAAGTGGCCTATCGCCATGTCCTCGCCGTTGGTGACCCGGCGCATCCAGGGCTGGGCGAGCGCCGGCACGACGACCATGATGGTTCCGAGCAGGAGCGCGCCGACCAGCACGACCTCGTACGTAGGCATGTCCGCGGTAGTGAGCAGGACGGTAATCATCGTCGCCATGAAGAAGGTGTGGTGTCCGGTGAGGAACACGTACTTCAGGGGCGTGAACCGGGCGAGTGCGATGCTCACCGCGAAACCGGCGATCATCACCCAGGCGACCTGCGCGCCGAACTCCTTCTGAGCCAGCGCTACCACCGCTTCATTGGTGGGTACCACGCCGTGTGCGCCGGTGGCCCCGAAGATTATCTTGCCGAGAGGCTCGAGGGCGCTGACGACCGTCGCGGCGCCGACACCGAGGATGAGGAATCCCATCGTCGCCTTGATGGCGCCGCCGGCGATGTTTCCAATGCTGCGGCGCATGGCCAGCAGGCCGACCGCGGTGACGAGTCCGACGAGGTAGGCCGGTTGGTTCAGCACGTTGTTGACGAGGAATTTTGCGATGCCGACGATGACATCCATAACGGCTCCTTGGCACAGCAGAGCGGAGAGAGGCGTGGAAGGAAGGGGACGCTCGTCCGCCCGTGGACGAGTCGGGGGAGGGGTCAGGAAGTGCTGGCGAAGGCGGACTTCAGCGCGTCGGTGATCTGGTCGACGTTGATGAAGTTGTCGATGACGATGATCCGCGCGGAGAGGTCGCCGAGCTGAGGCGCGAGCTCTCCGGATGTCACCACGTAGTCGGCGCCCACCGCGGCTCCGCGCGCGGTGCCGATGTCGGCGACGTCGACCTCACCGGGGACGTCCAAGCGCACCAGAGCCTTTTCGATGTTCATTTTGAGGATGATGCTGCTGCCTATCCCCATGCCGCAGACGGCGAGGATCTTCATGACTGGACCTCCGACTCAAACTGACGGATGAGATGGCGAACCGCGCCGGCGTCGCGCGCGGCGGCGAGATCGTTGAACTGCGCTTCTTGTCCAAGGAGTTGGGCGAGTCGGCCGAGTGCGGTGGTGTGCTGCACATGGTCGGTCGCCGCGAGACCGACGACGAGGCGGACCGGGTCGTTCTGCTCGTGTCCGAACTCGACGGGCTTGTCCAGGGACACCCACGACAGCCCCGTGCGCAGAACCGCGGGAGAAGGGCGGGAGTGGGCGAGCGCCAGGCCGGGGGCGATGACGACGTAGGGGCCCATGCCCTCAACGGTGGCGATCATCTCGTTGGTGTACACGCCGGTCGTGGCGCCGCCTGCGACCAGGCCGTCGCCGGCCAGACGGACTGCGGCACGCCAGTCCTCGGCTTGACCGGCTACCCGGACGGCCTGCTCCGGGAGTAGATCGAGTAGCGAAAATTGTTGAGACATCTGCGGGTTTCCTCACTTCTAGGGCGTGACGCCCCTATCGCCCCTACTTGACGTGGATGCGGATTGCGAGCAGCGTAGACGCGAATTCTGCCCAGCACTAGACCTAATGCAGGTTGACTGCGCACCGAAGAGTCGCTCCACTTGTCTCAAACGCGGCCACGAGGGCCGCCCGACCCAAGGAACCCCATGGCGATAGCCCCCACATCGGCAACCGTCGTCCCGCTCGCGGGGATCGCGGCGTCTCCCGGCATCACCACTGGTACAGCGGTCCTGTGGGACTGCCCCGATCCGCACGTCATCGAGCGGGAGATCACCGTCGACGAGGCCGCCGGTGAACTGCGGCGACTGGACGGATGCCTGGAACAGGCCGCAGAAGAGCTCACGGCGCTCGGCGCCGGCTCCTCCACCCGGGAGGAGAAGGAGATCATCGCGGCTCAGCGGGCCATGCTGGCCGATCCCGACCTGCGGGCCCGACTGGTCACCACAGTGAGCGAAGCACTCGTAGATGCCTCCACCGCCGTGCAGCGAGTCCTGGGGTCCCAGGCGGCCGAACTCCGCCGCTCGGAGAGCGCGCGGATCGCCGAGCGCGGCACTGACGTCGACGACGTGCGTCTGCGACTTCTCGCCGCCCTTGGCGTCACCCCGCGCAAGCAGGCCGTCCTCCCTGAGGACGCCGTTGTGGTGGCGGCCGACCTCACCCCGTCGCAGACCATCGGACTGGACCGCACCCGGCTACGCGCCTTCGTCCTGTCCGGCGGAGGCCCGACCGCCCACACCACCATCCTGGCCCGATCCCTGGGAATCCCAGCCGTGGTTCAGGTGGCCGGACTGGGGGCCATACGAGCCGGAGCGACGCTCGTGGTGGATGGTGACCAGGGCACAGTGATCATCGAACCCACCTCGGATGAGGTGGCCCGCGCCAGGGAGGCGGCTGACAGGCGCGCGCGGGCGGAAGCCGCAGTCCCGATGCCGAGCGCGACGACGGGTGACGGACACACCGTCCGCCTCTCGGCGAACATCGGCTGCGCCGATGAGGCGGCCCGCGCCTATCGCGGTGGCGCGCGCTCGGTCGGCCTCTTCCGCAGCGAGTTCGTGTTCCTTGCCGGCGAACGGTTGCCTGGGGAGGAGGAGCAACTGGCCGAATACGCCGGGGCTGTGGAGGCTCTGGGAGGCGGACGGGTAACCATCCGGCTGCTCGACGTCGGCGGCGACAAGCCGCTGCCACCCCTGACACAGCCTGAGGCCAACCCGATGCTAGGACATCGCGGGGTGCGTCTCTTGCTCAGCGAGCGGACCGTCTTGCGCACACAGCTGCGGGCGATCCTGCGGGCGGCTGCACACGGCGAGGTGTGGATCTGCGTCCCCATGATCTCCAACGTCGCCGAGCTGCGCAGCGTCAGGGAGGAGCTCGACCGCGCCCGCGCGGAACTGGAGGCCGAAGGAACTGCGCACGGACGGGTCAGGCTCGGCGTCATGATCGAGACACCCGCGGCGGTCCTGTCCGCGGCGGCCTTGGCTGAGGAAGCCGATTTCTTCTCCATAGGCACCAACGACCTGTCGCAGTACCTCATCGCCGCCGACCGGGACAACGCCCACGTCAGCGCGCTCCTCACCCCGTTCCATCCGGCGGTGCTGCGAGCCATCGGCATGACCGTCGAGGCGGCACACGCACGCGGAATCACCGTCAGCGTCTGTGGGGAGTCGGCCGCAGATCCGCGGATGCAGCAGCTGCTGGTAGGGCTGGGCGTCGACGAACTGTCCATGACCGCTGCCCGCCTGCCCGACGCGGCGCAGTCCGTGGCCGCCCTCAGCGGTGCCCACGCGGTGGACCTGGCGCGCCAGGCCGTCGACGCCCACGATGCCGACGCCGTGCAGCGTCTCCTGGCACAGGCTGCGCCCGCAGCCGACGACCACGTCGATGTGGAGGTCGAGTCCCTCGGCAATGACGGATTCGCCGCCACCACCGTGGTCCGCGACCCCGAGGGCCTCCACGCCCGCCCAGCCTCGCTGTTCGTCCAGGCCGCACAGGCATTCCGCTCCCAGGTCACCGTGCACGCGGACGGCAGGCAGGCGAATGCCAAAGCGATGCTGTCGGTACTCGCTCTCGGCGCCGACGGTGGGGCGACCGTGAGGATCGAAGCCCGCGGTATGGACGCCCGCGAAGCCGTTATCACGCTGAGCAGGCAGCTCGCAGCCCCGCAGTGACCCAGAAGCCCTCAGGGCTGCCGCGCCAGGGCCGGGGCGCGGCACCTGAGGAACGCCCAGCACGCGAACCTCATCCGCTTCCGGCCGCTCTGACCTGATTTGCGAATCACTCGCTCTTAATAGCGTCTCCGATTAGGCATAATTACGCCCATGGGGATTCGAAATCGGCGAGCGGCTTCCGGGGCTGGGCACCTGCTCAACATGATCCGCAGCGAGGAGGCGAGGACCCGCTCGGAGCTCGTCCGCGCCTCGGGCATGGCGCGGGCGACCGTCGCCCAGCGCCTGACGGACTTGCTGGAAGCGGGCTACATCGTCTACGGGGCAGGGAGCCCCGGCTCCACCTCGGTGGGCCGGCCCGCCGAGGTGTTCGAGTTCAACCGGCGCTCGGGAACCATCCTGGCGGCCGACATCGGCATCAGCCACTACGGTGTGGCTGCGACAGACCTGGCCGCAGATGTCCTGGCGGAGACCCGCGGGCCCATTGACACGGCCTACGCACCTCATCAGGTACTGGAGCGGGTACACAACGAGTTCACCGTCGCACTCGAGCAGTCCGGGCATACACCCAGCGACGTGTGCGGCGTCAGCCTGGGCCTGCCTGGACCGGTGGAGACCGCTGCGGGACACGTCTCCTCGCCCGCCATGATGGGCCAGTGGCACAATGTCGATGTCCGGTCATTCTTCACCGATCGCTACCCCGACGTACCGGTCTTCCTGGAGAAGGACGCCAACGCCATGGCGCTGGGTGAACAGCGGCGGGAATGGCCGGACACCGCCAACCTGATCATGATCAAGGCCGGCATGAGCCTGGGATGCGGCCTGCTCATCAACGGCCAGATCTTCCGAGGAACGCTCGGAGCAGCCGGGGACATCGGTCACCTGCCCCGCGGGAGCGATGGAGTATGCCGCTGCGGAAACCGCGGGTGCCTTGAAACGGTGGCCGCCGGCTGGGCACTCGTTCGCGACCTGCAGGATCGCGGCCGGAAGATCCACACCGCAGCCGATGTGGTCGGGCTGACCCGCGCAGGCGACCCCGACGCGGTGGCACTGGTACGCCAGGCCGGACGGGCCATCGGCGAAGTCGTCGCCGACCTCGTCAGCGTCCTCAACCCCTCCGTAGTCACCGTCGGCGGATCCCTCGCCGAAGCCCACCAGACACTGCTGGCCGGCATTCGCGAAGCCGTCTACGCCCGCTCCCAGCCCCTCACCACCCGCGACCTTGAGATCAGCTACGCCCGACTGGGCAGCCGGGCGGGTCTCATCGGAGCCGCGACCCATGCCTCCGAGCACCTTTTCGCCCCCGAAGCGGTCGACGCATCCCTGAACGGCCGCGAGCCGGCCCCCCGCACCCGATGACGAAGCACCGTTGGAGAACCGGCCGGCCCCGGCCGGTCGCACGGCCGCGTCCTCACTGCCGCAGGCGGTCAGGGCAAGGGCGGTGAGAGCAATCGCAGTGGCGCTCGCGGCGGTGCGGCGGCGCCGCCCTCGCTCGCCTCTGATCGCCCCGGGCGCCGTTGCATGGACCCAATGCGCAGGAAATCAGGAAGAGTTCGCGACCGACCGTTCATCAGGGGGTGTGACGTCGGTGTCTTACTGGGCGTCAGCAGGCTGTGGCTATGGTCGCGCCGCGATGAGGCGTCATGACGTGCCGCGGCGTTCCGGACCTGTCTGCGGGCCTTCCTCGGCGATCGTGCGGGCTCGGCCGGTGCCGGTGTCGATGAGGATCTGCTTGGCTGGTGCGATGTTGTCGACGCGGACGGATCGGGCCATCGCGACGCGTGCCGCGTCGGGCGTCGCGTGCGGCGGGACCACCAACAGGGAGAAGAGGTCTTGATCGCCTCGGGTGATGAGGATGGTGTCGTCACCTACAGGGAAGGAGTCGATGTGCACGATGCGATCGTCGATGATCAATCGTGTCGGGAGTTCTTCCCAGGCGTCGGAGTCCAGGCCGACGCGCACGACCGGCCCGAGGTGCTCGGTCAGCGCGGTGACCAGGGCGGGAAGCTCGGCGCCTATGTCGCGGGAACGCGGCCACCACGCACCATCGAGGATGCCCCCGCGGGTATGTGTCGTCACCAACCGCAGCAGGGCTGTTCCAGGTTTCACAGCACGGTGGATCGCGTCCGGCAGAAGAATCGCTTCACGCGGGGTGTCGGCGTCGGACATGGTCTGCTCACCCTCTGCGGGGTTCGGTAGGTCGCCGGTTTCACCGTACTCCGAGAGCCCACGCCCAGGCTCATCCGCGTTCCGCGGACCCAGACCCGGGTTCCTGAAGAAGTGGCTGGTCACACGGGGTCTCAGCGGGGCCACGCCCGGAGTACAGTGAAAACACCGGGAGCATTTCGCACACCGGCTTCCACGCGGGTGTCGTTCTCGGCGAGCAACCACACCGGGATGTCGAAGACGCGCCCGGGGACAGGTCCGCGCCATGACCGTGAACATCGACCGTACGACCACCCATGAGCGCGTGCCCTCGCCACCGGCCCGCCTGGCACTCACCCCGGCCAGCCCGGTTCCAGGTCTTCTGGACGGTGCGTGGTGGCCTCGTTCCCGCGATCTCCTCCGTGAACTGCCCGCCCTGACGGACGTGCTGGACGCACGCTGGGGCCGGATCACTCGCGTCTCCGTGAACCCGACCCACTGGCCCGTGATCCCGCGCAAGGTGCCTGTGACCGGGCACACGGTGCACGTGGGCTGGTTCACTGACGAGCAGGACCCCCACAAGTTGATTCTGCTCTCCTACACGGCAGGCCGCTGGGACCTTCTGGTGATCCCGCCGGAGACGAGTGCGGCAGCCGCCGCCCGGCTGATGGCCGCCGCGTCGACCGTCGGCGGTCTCCTCACCGCCAGCGGTCTGATGGCGCGCGAGACCGCCGCCCGTGACACCCGGGAGGATGCCAGCCGGGAGGAGGAGTGGGAGACCGATGGCGGGCCTCCTCTACTGGCGGCCGGAAGCCGAACCCGACCGGACTCCTGAGCTCCAAGGGAGGTGAGGATGTGGAGACCGTCATCACGGTGTCCGTGATCATCGCCATGATCATGCTCGGAGTGCTGCTGATCCACCTGCTCAATGGCCAGCACAACGAGCGGATCGCAGCATTCCACTACAGCGATGCCCTGCCGGAAGTCGGCCGACGGAGCGGGAAGAGCCGACAGCCGGCAAGCCCGCAGGATCACCCGTCGTCACCGCCTCACCCCGAACACCGCGACGGAGCCGCGAACGACGCATGACCTTCTCCTGACCGGGGCCGGTGGGCGTGAAGCGAGGCCCTCACCCACCACCACGTCTTCCTGATGAACGAGGTCACCATGCAGCCACCGAAATCACCCTCGGCGGGGCGCGCCGAGGTGCGTATTGTCGCCGCGTCCCCCGAAGTCGCCCGTCAGGTCGCGGAGGTGCTCCGTCGTTGCTTCGCCGGCACCGAACAGCGGAGCTACCCCGCCGGCGCGGACGGCGGAACCCGCCTCCATCTCACCGTGGACACCACGCACACGGCAGAGCCGGCGCGGTCCTGGCTGGCAGCAAGTCGGTCCTTCGGGCAAGACCTCACGCAGACGGACGAAGTCTGAAGGGGCGCCCCTCAGCGGGTGCGGGCACGTCGCTCATCCTGTGTCCGCGTCGGCGGAAGAACTTCCGGGGCCCCGAAAAGTTCCTCATGCCGGAAAAGCAAACCAGGCATAACCTGGTGAATGGGCCGGTGCACTCTCACGTGCGACCGACCCGGAAGGGCGGCCCCGGTGTTTCTGCGCCGGGGCCGTTGTGCCGACATCAGCGCGACGGCAGGGAGCAGGGCATGATCGGGAGCGTCGCCGGTCGCGCCACCGGTGCGCTGGAAGCGATCTCTCGGCGATCTTCCGAGTGTGTCGCAGGGTGTCGGGGAGCTCCCGATTCCGGGGCGGAGGAGGTCGCAGGATAAAAATGGAACAAACAGCACAAAGAATCACCTCTGTGTGAGGGCGGTGCGGCGAAACGAGGTCGCCATGGCAGAAGGCGAACAGGACTTCCGCAAAGTCACAGTGGATCGGTCAGAGGGATTCGGTGAGCGGCTGCTGGGTGTGCTGCTGGATCGGGCTCACGAGATGCCGCCCCAGCTGATCGCGCCGCTGGTCGCGGAAGAAGTGAGCAGGATCGGCGGGCGGGACGTCTCGATCCTCCTTCAGGACTACGACCAGCTGATACTGGCTCCCCTGCCGGGCATGAGACTCGTGGTCGGGGAGCCCGAGCGGATCGACGACTCTCAGGCAGGCAGGGCTTTTCTGAGCGGGGCGCCGGTGGAACAGCCACAGGCCACTGGCGTACGGATGTTCCTGCCACTGCTGGACGGCAGCGACGTGGTGGGGGTGCTGGCCGTCACCCTGAGCACCGTCGATGACGACGACCGGCGGTTGCTGCGGCGCCTGGCCGGCCTGGTCGCCGACATGCTGGTCACCAAGAACAGCTATACCGACCAGTTCTTCCGGGCCCGGCGCCGCGCGCCGATGACCCTGGCCGCGGAGATCCAATGGTCACTGCTGCCCCCGCTGACCATGGTCACCCCCCAGGTCGCGGTGGCCGGAATCCTCGAGCCCGCCTACGACGTCGCGGGTGACAGCTTCGACTACGCGCTGAACGACGACATCCTGCACGTGGCCATCATCGATGCCATGGGCCACGGGCTGGACGCCGCCGTGCTGGCCACCGTCGCCATCGGCGCCTACCGGCACGCCAGACGCACCGACGTCGGCCTCGCCGAGCTGTACATGTTCATGGACACGGCCATCGACAGGCAGTTCGGGCCCGACCACTTCGTCACGGCGCAGATGGTGCGCCTCGATATCGGAACCGGCCACCTGCAATGGGTCAACGCCGGGCACCCGGCACCCCTGCTGATCCGCGGCCACCGCGTCATCCAGGCGCTGGAGAGCCCTGGCACCCTGCCCGTCGGCTTCGGTGGCGCCATCCCGCAGATCAGCGAGCAGGCGCTGTCCCGCGGCGACCGGATCCTCTTCTTCACCGACGGTCTCATCGAGGAGCACCGCACCGGCGAAGAGCAGTTCGGCGAGGAACGACTGCTCGACTTCGTGGACCGCGCGGGGTGCGTGGGCGAAGGCGTGCAGGAGATGGTGCGCGGCCTGTCCCACGCCCTGATGCGAGAACGCGGCGGGGTCACCACCGACGACGCCACGCTCTTCCTTGTCGAGTGGAGCGGGAGCACCGCCGACCACCTCATCACGACAGAAGCATGACCAGCAGGTTCGCAGCTGGCGCTCGGGCTTGCATCTGCAAGGCCGGCCTCGTACCGGGCAGGAAGGCGTCTCCGCTTTCGGCGAGCGGGTACCGATGCCCGGCCATGAGGATCATTGTCCTCTCGCCCGGCAAGGGCTGTCAGCGCGAGAGCAGCACGCCCGCCCGGGGGCAGCCGTTCCCGCCCAGCCCTAGCATGAAATTGCCTGGTAGGCGCGGTCGGCCAGACAGAAATCCGCATCCGGTCCGGCTGTGGCGTACTGGTACAAGCCGAAGAGCGGCGATGCCATGGCGGGCCTTCAGACGCACCGCGCTCAACGCGGGTAGGGCACGCCAAGCCGACCCATGCGAATTCCGTTCGGCAGCCTGCCCCTTGGGCACTGCCGGAATTCCCGTGACGGAGCACCCACCAGCCACGGCCACTGCGCGCGCCCGTCTCGCGGCCGGGCCCGAACGCCCGGACCCGAACGGCCGGACCCGGACGCACAGAGCCACCCGCCGGAGCCCGACCGGACCGCCATTTCTCCGGCGGGAAGGAGACAGCCGTCATGCCGGTGAACGAGTACAAGCCGGGAAGTGCCTTCCCCGGAGTGATCGGGCGGACCGCGGATGTGTCGAGCCCGGCGTGGCCCGAGCCGATGAGGGCGGTACCGGGGGCGCCTAACGTCCTGCTGGTCGTGCTCGACGACACGGGCTACGGGCAGTTCGGCTGTTATGGCAGTCCCATCCGGACGCCCCGGCTCGACGCCCCGGCATCGGGCGGGCTGCTGTACAACAACATGCACACCACGGCCCTGTGTTCACCCTCGCGTTCCTGCATCATCACCGGCCGCAATCACCACTCGAACGGCATGGCGGCGGTCACCGAGATGTCCACCGGATATCCGGGCTACAACGGCAACATCCCGTTTAAGAACGGTTTTTTTCCCGGTCGACGGCGCCGAAGGCGTCCTGATGAACCAGGGCACGAGCGCCGGCGGCTGGGTGCTCTACCTCAAGGACGGCAAGCTGCACTACACCCACAACTACGTCCGCCGGGCCCTGTACACCGTCTCCGCCACGGACCCGGTACCGAGGGCCGCCACGAACTGCGCTTCGAGTTCGAACCCACCGGCGAGCCCGACCTGGCAGCGGGCAAAGGAACACCCGGTCACGCCGAGCTCTTCGTCGACCGGCAGCGCGTCGGGTCGGCCGACTTCCCACAGACCACACCCATCATGTTCAACCCCGGCGGCGTGACCTGCGGCGCCGACCCCGGCCCACCAGTCACACCCGAGTACGCCTCGCCCTTCCGGTTCACCGGCACCCTCCACAGCGTGACCGTGGACGTATCGGGCGAACTCATCATCGACGCGGAGAGCGAGATGCGCATGCACCTGGCCCGCCAGTGAACGCACCTACCTCGCCTGGCTGCGCACCGCCATCAGCATGGCCGCGCTCGGCCTTGTGCGCCGCGGCGGCAAACGAAGTGTCCTAGCCGGGGGCCCCGTCGGCCTCGTGCCCGCCGCTGTCACCGTTCTCGTTCTCCCCGCACCAGGTGCGGTACGCGGCCACCGCCGTGGGCAGGGTGGGAAAGATGCGGTCCTCTCCCACGGACCTGGTGAGCCCGTACGCGTCCAGTTGGTCGCGCAAGTCCTGTTTGACGCGTGCCATGGCGAACTCGATGCCGCGTCCGGTCAGTTCCCGTCGCAGTGCGTCCAGGGCGTCCAGCGCGGTGCTGTCCACCTCCACGTTGGCCTCCGCGTTGAGGACGAACCACCTGACGGGACTCTTCTGCTCGGCCACCGCGGCCAGCGCTCGGCGTCGGAAGTCCTCGGCGTTGGCGAAGAACAGCGGGGAGTCGTAGCGGTAGACCAGCAGCCCGGGGACGATCCTCGCCTGCGGGTAGTCGTCGACGTCGTGCATGCCGGCCAGGCCGGGCACCAGGCCCTGGACGGCGTCGTGCGGTCGCGCCACCCTGCTCAGCAGCTCGACCACCGACAGGACCACGGCCACCAGCACCCCGTAGAGGAGGTTCAGGGCGAGGACCCCGATGAGGCAGCCGAGGGCCAGCAGGAGTTCCCTGCGCCGGAAGGAGGCCAGCCGCCGGAAGCCCGACAGGTCGACCAACCGTACGGCGGCGTAGACGACCAGTGCGCCCAGGACGGCCGTGGGGGTGCCGGCGAGCAGCGGGCTGAGGAACAGGAGCACGGCCAGGACGGCCACACCGGAGACGAGCGCATACCCCTGGGTGTGTCCGTCGGCCGACTTCACGAGCGCGGTCCGGCTGGCGCTGCTGCTCACCGGGAATCCCTGGAGCGTGCCGGCCCCCAGGTTCGCGGCACCCAGGGCGAGGAGTTCCTGGTTCGCGTCCAGGCGCGGCCCGCTGCCGTCGGTGGCGAAGGCACGCGCGGTGAGGATGACGTCGGTGTAGCCGACGAGCAGGACACCGACCGCGGGCAGCAGCAGCTGGGGCAGGTCGCCCCAGGCCGGGAGCTGCGGGCCGGGCAGGCCGACCGGGATCTTCCCGATCACCGGGAGGCCGCGGTCCTCCAGGTCGAACGCCGCCACCGCCGCCGTACCGAGCACGACGGCGAGCAGCGGACCGGGGACGGCGGGGAAACGGCGGGCCGTCAGAAAGAGAAAGAGCAGCGTCACAGCGCTGAAGATCACCGTCACTCCATGCGCCTTCCCCAAGTTCTGGACGAAGGACAGCAGAGGCCGGAAGAAGCCGGAGCCCTCCGTCGGGACACCGGTGAGCTTGGTCAGCTGGTCGACGATCATGGTCAGTGCGACGCCCGCGAGGTAACCGATCAGGAGGGGCCGCGAGAGCAGATCGGCCACGAAGCCGAGCCGCGCGGCCCACGCCACCAGGCACATCAGACCGACCGCGACGGCGAGCGCCGAGGCCAGGACGGCGTACCGCGCGGGATCGCCCGCGGCGAGCGGCGCCACCACCGTGGCGGTCATCAGGGCGATCGTCGACTCGGGACCGACCGACAGCAGGCGTGACGAGCCGAGAACGCCGTACAGAGCGATAGCGGGCAGGATCGCCCACAGCCCCACGACCGGTGGCAGACCGGCGACGCTCGCGTACGCCATGACCTGCGGCACGAGATAGGCCGCGACGGTGATCCCGGCGACGAGGTCGCCTCGCAGCCAGCCGCGCCGGTATCCCTTGATGACAGTGAGACCCGGCGCACTGGGGACGGAGAAGCGCCGGCTCACCCGCCGCCCCTCGACCGGCGGGCCGGCGTGTCTTTCCCTCCGGCGGCCCGGGCGGTCGCCGGGTGACGGGACGCATACGGATCGGCCGGGGCCCCCGCGGGGGCCTCCCGCTCCAGCTCCCGCCTGGCGTCGAGCAGATCACTCTTCGCCTGCTCCCCCACGTCGGGGTACTGGGGATCGATGTCCATCAGGGTGTGCCCAAGGACCGCCGCCGCGCAGATCCGCGCGAACCACTTCCGGTCCGCCGGCACGACGTACCAGGGCGCCCACTTCGTACTCGTGGCCGACAGCATCTCGGAGAACGCCCGCTGGTAGTCGTCCCACCAGCGCCGCTCCCGGACGTCGGCCGCGGAGAACTTCCAGTTCTTCTCCGGCAGGTCGATCCGCTTCATGAAGCGGATGCGCTGCTCCTCCTTGGACAGGTTCAGGAAGATCTTCACCACCTTGAACCCGTTGTCCGTGAGGTAGCGCTCCCAGTTGTTGATCTCCTGGTAGCGCCGGTCCCATACCCCTGGCCCGCGCGCATGGTCCGGCAGCTGTTGCCGGACCAGGTTCTCGGGGTGCACCCGCACGACGAGAACCTCCTCGTAGTGCGAGCGGTTGAAGATCGCGATCTCTCCGCGCGCGGGCAGCCGGTGGGCGTAACGCCACAGGTAGTCGTGGTCGAGTTCCTCGGCGGAGGGCACCTTGAAACTGCTGACCCGCACACCCTGGGGGTTGACGCCGCTCATGACGTGGCGGATCGTCCCGTCCTTGCCCCCGGCGTCGAGCGCCTGGAGACACAGCAGTACGCCGTAGGTCGACTGCGCGGCCAGCCGCTGCTGGTACTCGGCCAGCAGAGACACCCCGGCCCGCAGCAGCTCGGCCCCCTCCCGCTTCTTCAGACCGGCCTTGTAGCGAGGATCGAAATCCCGGCCGAGGTCCACCTTCGACCCCGGTTTCACCCGCAGCGGCCCGATGAACTCCGCGATGCGTTCGGCTCTCTGGTCCGCCATCACCGATCAGCCTTCTCTCCGGTCACGGTGAGCGGGGCGCGTCCTGGTCCTCCGCCACCGCCACCTGGGCAGCCGCGGCAGCGCCCACCTCACCTCGGCCCCCGGGCCAGTGGCTTCGCAGCCGCTCGACCAGGAGGGGCAGCCCGACGACGACGATCAACCACACCTGCACGTAGAGCCTGTCGCCCTCCATCGCCAGCGGGTGTGCCGCGGCCGTCAGCAGGCCCGTACCGCCCACGGCGATCAGGCACAGCGCGATGGGCACCGAGCGGCTCATCGCGCCCCAGACGCCCAACGCCAAGAGGAAGAGCAGAGAGGGAGCCAATGCCTCTGTCTGTAGCCACTGCCACCAGTAGTTGACATCGAGCCGGACCAACAGCCGCCATGGATTGGCGACTTCGGCATACGTCCAGTGGAGGGAGAAGGTGTCCTGGAGCGAAGCCTCCAACCCGGGCAGCCGGAGCACCCTGCTCATCGCAAAGGCGACCAGGGACTCGACGAGCGAGACCAGGAGCAGGCAGCGCGTGCCCTTGTGCCGGGCCTGTGGGACGAACATCAGCGCCATGGCACTCGCCGCCACCAGGCATGGCCCCACCAGGACGAAGCTCGAGTACTTGACCGCGAAGCCCAGCGCGCAGGCCCCCACGGACAGCAGAGCCCCCGCCACCCACCGCCCCTGGCACAACCACACCGCACCGAGCAGCATGGCCACCATGAGGGCAAGCACCGGACCTTCGGTCATGGGCCGACTGCCCCACAGCCCTATGGGCGTGACGTAGTACAGGCACTGACCGAGCCATGCCACCGGAGGCGGTGCACGCAGCGCGCGCAAGAGCACCAGGACCAACAGCCCTCCGAGCGCCGTGAAACCCACTGCGACGGCAGTCAGCCCCGCCTTGGCCCCCAAGAGCCAGACGAACGGTGCGGCCAGCAGGGGATAGGCGGGACGCGCGTGAAAGAGCGCCTCGTACCGCGGATTGCTGGGGTTGAGGCCATTCGCATACTGAGTCAGGCAGTCCTGGAACTCATCGCGGCGCACCGGGGCCCGGAACTGGATCTGATGCAGCATGCGGGTCCGCTGAAGCATGGCCGCGGTGTCCGCGCAGTAGGCCCGCAGCGCTTTGTCCTGGGCTTTCCGGTAGGGATCGCCCAAGAACTCGTACGTTGAGCGAGCGTAGCGGTACGAGTCGTTGGCGAAGCGCGTGGCTGGATAGGCGAAGACGTGCAGTAGCACGAAGACGACGACCGTCAGTAACGGGACGATCTTGTGTGCGCGACCCAGTATTCGGCCCATGACACACACCCTAAATGCGGGCAAACAGGGCAACATCTCGAATCGTCCACCAGGGTCTCCCTTCGGATCATCGTGCGCCCCGCAGGAAGACGGCGGCGGTCTTGTCCTAGCGGTACGGTCGCGCGGCTTTTCGGCCGGGGCCACTGTTGCGGGACCACGGCTGCGGCGGTGGACACGCACAGTGGCGGAGTCCACCGCGACGCCCCGGCCCCGGACCTCATCGCGCCACCCTGGGCGACAGCGGCGCGCAGGGCCCCCATCGGAATCCGACCGGGCGGCGCGGGCCTGGGGTCCGGGGCAGGGTCAGAACACCGGCATGGCGGTCAGGTTTCCGGCGTGCGCCAGGAAGACACGGTTGCCCGCGCCCGCTATCCGCCATTCGCCGACGCCGCGGCCGTACCGCCAGGCCCGCTCGCCCGTGTCCTTGTGCAGCGTCACGACCCCCTCCAGCCTGTTGGCTTCGGCCCAGACCGACGCCCCTTGAACCACCGGCGGCTCGAGCGATGTCCGGAAGTCGCCCAGGGAGTGCGTCCAGTCGGTCTTGCCGTCCCTGCGGTCGCGGCGGCTGAGCTCCGCGTCGTCCGTGGCGTAGAGCGCGTCACCGTCGAGCACCGGGGCGCTCCAGCCTCCCGAACTGTTGCTGAGCTCGCTCTTGGCGGGCAGCGACCACACCTCCTTCCCGTCGCGGAGCTCACGGGCCGTCAGGGTCTCTCCGCCCAGGTAGACGACTCCCGCGGCGACCGCAGGCACCAGGGGGAACTGCGACTTCGCCTGCCGGGGCAGCTCCCAGACCTCCTTCCCTGTGCGGGTGTCGAGGACGACGACCTTGCCGCCCTGACCGCAGACCACCAGTCGGCCACTCGCCACCACCGCGGTCGGCGGGGTGATGTTGGAACACTCCACGGGCACGGGGACGGTCCAGCGGGTGGTACGGGAGTCGATGTCGAAGGCGCCGAGTCCGCCGACGCCGTTCCGACCGTTTCCCGAAACCGTGTAGTAGACGCTCCGCGCGTCCGCGCCGATGACGTGGACGGCGTCGGCGGACTCGGTCCACCTCTTCTTGCCGGTCGCGCTGTCCAGGGCGAGCAGCATGCCCAGATTGCCGACCTGCGGGGCCCCGACGGTCACGACGAGGCCGTCCGAGGGCGACACGCACTGCGCGTACGTCCGGCAGGCTGCGGTCCACCGGCGGCTGCCGTCGGTCACGTCGTAGCCGACCAGGCCGCCCAACTCCGCCACCACGACGCGGTCGCGGACCACCAGCGGCACCGTGGGGTTCAGGGGGCTCGCCCCCTGCGGACCCCACAGAGATGGCGGCGGCGTGCCCTTCTTGTACCGTGACGCCGTCAGCCGCTTGGCGTCCCATGGCTTCCGCGCCACCACGGCCTCCTTCTCGTCCGCGATGGCCTCCGCGGTCCCATCGCCGCCGGAGAGCAGCCACCAGGCGGCGCCCCCGCCGCCCGCCGCCAGCACGGTCCCGCCCGCCGCAAGCACGGTGAGCAGACGGCGGCGGGAGGGCGACGCCGGGTCGGTGGCGGCCCGCGCCTCGGTGAGGATGGTCTGCCGTTTTGCCTCGGCCTCGCGTTCCTTGATCTCGGCGGCCAGCGCTCCCAGCTGCCAGACCCGCTTGGCCCCCGGCTTGGTGCCGGGCGGAAGGGCGAAGTCCGCCACGATCCGCGGCGGGAGGGGGCGGTGCGCGGGGTCCTTGGCGAACAAGGGCGCGAGGAGCCCGCGGATCGGCTCGGGCACCTCCGTCAGGACCGGCTCGCCGTGCACCACCGCGTACTGCACCGCCGCCACATGCGTACCGGTGTACGCGGGCTCGCCGCTCACCGCGTACACCAGCACCGCGCCGAGGGAGAACACGTCGCCGGGCGGGCCGACGCGCTGCCCCATCACCTGCTCCGGGGCGCCGTAACCGGGCGTGACCGGGACCTGGCCGGTGGAGGTGAGGGTGAGGCCGTGCTCGGGGCGGGCGATGCCGAAGTCGATGATGCGGGGGCCCGCGGACGTCAGCACGATGTTGGACGGCTTGAGGTCGCGGTGGACCAGCCCCGCGGCGTGGATGTCCAGGAGGGTCCGGGCGAGATCCCCGGCAAGCTCCCGGGTGCCCAGGTCGTCGAAGGGCCCGTGTCGCTCGATGGCCTGGTCCAGTGTCGGCCCCACCAGGAACTCTGTCGCGATCCACGGCCGGCCGCCCTCGGTCCACGCCCCCAGGACGCGTGCGACACCGGGGGAGGTGACCGCCTGCGCGGCCTGCGCCTCGCGGACGAAGCGCTGGGACATGTTCTGGTCGTGCGCCAGCTCCGGCCGCAGCACCTTGACCGCGGCGGCCCGGCCGTTGGCGTCGTGCCCGAGGTAGACCTTGCCCATCCCGCCCTCGCCGAGCACGCCGAGGAGGCGATAGGGGCCTAGACGGAGCGGGTCACCGGTGCCGAGGGGGTTCATGGGTGGGTGCCTTCCTGCCAGAGGTGCGGCTGCCGTCCGGCGGCAGGGCGCCGGAACGGACTCATGGGGATGAGCTCTCGTGGGAGGGAAGTCCCGCTAAGGGGCGCATGCGACGGCGGTCGGGCGGACGGGCTCATGTGGACGGGCTCACTCGAAGGGGATGGCACAGACGAAGACTCCGCTCGTCCACACCAGCCTCCTGGCCCGCTCATGGGCCACGAACGTGCTGTCGAAGGTGCTGGGGACGCGGAGGGTCCAGGCCACCTCATGAGTGCGCAGATCGACAGCCGCGATCTTCGCGTTGCCGTCGACGGCGACGTACGCGTACCGTCGGCTGATGACCGGTGTGAGGTCGAGGTTGGGCACCGCATCACCGAAGTCCGCCTCCCACAACGGCTTTCCGGTGTCCGCCGTCACGGCGGCGAGTCCGCGGGTGCCCTCGGCGACGTAGACCACGCCGTCCCGCACCGCGGGCCTGCCGTACGGGCGGGCGTCCGCCCCGATCGCCCCCTTGTCCCGGCCCTCGCCGAACTCCCACGCCTTGTCCCCATCGGAGAGCCGGAACGCCTTGAGGTGCGCGGAGCCGAAGTACACCCGCTTGTTGTCCGCGACGAGCTGGCCGGGACGGAGGTACGACTCGCTGTCGTCCCGCTGCCTGGGCAGGCTCCAGTTCCACAGCGACTCCCCGGTGCGGGTGCTGCGGGCGCGGATCGCGTCCTCGTCGGGGAGGTCTCTGATGCGCCGGGTCAGCAGCAGACGGTGCCCGACGACATCGGCGACGGTGTTCGTGTCTTCGGCACTGGGGTTGTAGGCGCCTGTGATCGGCTGACGCCACCGCTCCTTGCCCGTGCCGAGGTCGACCGCCACGGTGTTCCAGCCGTAGTTGGTATCGCCGGGCTTGTAGGACTTCCCCTTCTTCATGGCGATCAGGTACATCACACCGTCCGCGACGAGCAGTGGATCCGGGGAGTCCCCCGGGCTCCCGTCGAGGTCCAGGAACGGCCCGGCCACCCGGCGCGGTGTGCCGTCGTCGAGGTCGATGGAGTGGACTGTCAGCCCCTTCGGGTCCGGGTCCTCCGGTATCACGGCGTAGGCTCGCTCGCCGTCCGAGACGACCCCCCAGTCGAGGCCGCGGTCCACGTTCTTCCACTTCCGGGTCCAGCGTTCCTTGCCGGTTCTGGCGTCCAGCCCCACCAGGGCGCTCCGGGTCTTCACCAGGACCAGGTCCCCGACGGGCAGCGGGGCGAAGTTCCCGTCCACGTCATCGGTCTTCGCCCACCACACCGCACGCGACGGGACGTTGGCGGGACGGACTTGGCGGGTGTGGGGCCGGGTGTCGTCCTGCCGACGGGCGGACCACGCCCAGGCACCGGCCCCCGCGGCGGCCAGGCCGAGGGCCGAACCGCCGCCGACGGTCAGGAATCGCCGCCTCGACATCCGGGCGCCGCGGGTGGGGGTCGGCTCCACCGCCTCGGGAGGCGGCGCGGGCAGCCGCGCCGGCTGGACCTGCCACACTTCAGTGGCCCGCCGGGCGATCTCGGCGAGCAGTGTGTCGGGCATCCCCTCCCGGAACGCTTCCGACTCCTCGGCGGGCTCGTTCTGCTCACCGTCCGATCCGCTCAGCTCGCGCGCGAGCTCGGCGGTGCCCGGGCGGCGTGCGGGGTCCTTGTCGAGGCAACGGGTCAGCACCGGCACGAGCGCGGTGGGCACCCCGGTCAGATCGGGCTCGGCATAGCGCACCCGGTAGAGCAAGTCGGCGGCCTGACCGCCGCCGAAGGGGCCGTGCCCGGTGGCCGCGAAGACCAGCACCCCGGCGAGCGCGAACACATCGCCCACCGCCGTGTGTTCCCTGCCCTCCGCCTGCTCCGGGGACATGAAGGCGGGGGTGCCCGCCGTCGCACCGACGCGGGTCAACCGCTCATCGCCGATGGCGCGGGCGATACCGAAGTCGATCAGCTTCGGGCCAAGGTCGGTGACGAGGACGTTGGACGGTTTGAGGTCGCGGTGTACCACGTCCGAGCCGTGCAGCTGGCCGAGCGCGGTACACAGGGCGGCGCCGAGCGCCCGTACCGTACGCTCCGGCAGCGGACCGCACAGCACCACCGCCTCGTCCAGCGGCGGGCCGAGCACGTACTCGGTGGCCAGCCAGGGGATGTCGGCGAACGGATCGGCGTCCACCACCGCCGCGCCGTACCGCCCGCCGATGACGCGGGCGGCGTCGACCTCCAGCCGAAAGCGGGTGCGGAACTCGGCCTCGCCGGCGAGCCGTTCGTGCATCGTCTTGACCGCGACGGTGCGTCCGGCCGCCGAACGGGCCAGATAGACGTTGCCCATACCGCCGCCGCCGAGCCGGGCCACCAGCCGGTACGCGCCGAGCTGCGCGGGGTCGTCGTGGGTCAGGGGGTGGGCCATCGTCAGCGCTCTCCGAGCGAGGTCGGCGAGTACGCCGGTCCGGGCGCGTGCGGGTCCGGCGCCCGCGTCTCCGTGGCCAGCAGCTCGGCGGAATGCCGGATGAGTACCCCGACGACCCTCCTGGGCAGCCAGCCCGGCCCGAGCATCCCGACGGCCGCGCCTCCGTCCGGCGCCTCGTCCGTACGCGTCAACTCCAGCAGCAGCGGCCCGGCCTGCGGCCGGATCCCCGGATCCCGGGCCAGGCAGCGGGCGACCGTGTTGCGCAGCCCCTCCGGCAGCTCACGCCGCTCGGGCACGGCGTGTCCGGTCGCGGCGTACGCGAGCACCGAACCCAGCCCGTGAATGTCACCGGGGGGTCCGCTCTCCCCGCCCCCGGCCGCCTCGGGCGGCAGCCCCGAAGCGAACCCGGGCGGGCCCGACCGGTGCGCCCCGGCACACGTCAGCCGCGGCCCGTCCGCGGCGAGCAGCACCGCGGCGGGCGAGACGCCACCGTGGGTCGTCCCCTGCGCGTGCATCCCCGCCAGAGCCTCGGCCAACGCGGCACCCAGCGCCCGCACCGTACGCTCCGGCAACGGCCCCCCGTACGCGGCGAGGGCCCCCGGAAGCGGCACCGCGGGCAGATACGGGTAGGCGTACCAAACGTCCCCGCCCGCGCCCCCGGTGTTGGACACCGGCGCGATCCACGCCCCGGCCGACCCGCGCCGCGCGGCCTCCGCCTCCGCCTCCGCCTCCGCCACGAACCTCTCGGCGTCCGCACCGGGCCGCGGCATGCCTATCACGACTGTACGGCCCCCACCCGGCAGCCGCCCCACGAACCGCCGCTCCGGGGCCCGCTCCCGGCCCCTGTCCTCACAGTCGAAGCGGGCCACGACCTCGTACGGACCGATCCGCTGTGGATCGTCTGGGCGCAGCGACTCCATGGATGGCGACTCCCCCGCTCGCGGCCAATCAGCGCGACCAACCTTATGCCAGCCCTACGACCGCCCCGTCGGCCCCCTCTGACAACCCGTCAGCGAGTCGTCTGCGGCAGGGGTGCAGCTCGGGCGGAGTTTCTACGACGATCGCGGGCGGCCATGTCGGCGACCAGTTCGCGTACGGCCGGACCGGCCTGCGACAGACACACATCCGGCCCCGCTCAGGGCCTTGGCCGCGCACCTGGCCGGTGTCGGCGAGCACGTCCTTGACGTGCGACAGGTGCCCGACCAGCGCGGATCGAAGGCGTGGCAGGTGCTGGCCGCCAGCGGCCGCTACGCGCTGAAAGCCGCCACTGGCGGCGGTGGGGCGGAGGGACGGGACAAACGTGCCGAGCCGGGCCGCGAAGCCCAGGAGGAGCCGTTTGGCGGTACAGCAGGTGAGGGTGCGATCACCTGCCGTTAGAAATGAAGCGTTATCTCGTCATCCCGGCTGACCAGCATGGCCACTCGGTGCCGGTTGATGTGCCACTTCACTCCACCGCTGAGAAAGGCGTAGCGATGAGGATCATTCTGCGATCCGGCGGCGTGATAGCCGCGGTCGGTATGGGACTGTCCCTTGCGGTCCTGCCAGCCGGATCGGCCAGTGCAGCCGGGGGGACCGGCGGGGGGACTCGGGTGCCGTGCAACGACATCACCGGCCTGATAGACGCGATCAACGAGGCCAACACCAGCGGTGGTCGCATCGTCCTCGCGCCCCACTGCACCTACACGCTGACCGCGCCCGACAACACGGACAATGGGCTTCCGGAGATCACTGGGGATGTGACCATCTCCGGCCGTGACACCACCATTCGACGTGACCCGGACTCGACGGAGAGCTTCCGCATCTTGCGCGTCCTGCCCAGTGGCACCCTCACCCTGAAGTCGCTCACGGTCAGCGGCGGCAGCCTTGACAGCGACACCGGTGGCGGCATCGCGGTCCGGGAGGGCACGCTGAACCTCAACCACACGGTCATCAAGGGCAATCACGCTGATACGGGTGGTGGCCTCTCCAACTTCGCTGGAGAGATCAACCTCGACCGCAGCATCGTCGTGCAGAACACCGCATCCCGCTTCGGCGGCGGAATCCTCAACGACGGCAACGGCACGCTGACGATGAAGCGCGGGTCCCTGCTCAAGAACGAGGCGGCCAGCGACAATGGTGGCGGCTTGGAGAACATCCTGGGCACCGCGTCTCTGGAGTACACATCGGTCAAGGGCAACACCTCCGCCCTTCTGGGTGGCGGCATCCGCAACACCAATGGCTCCACCCTGCACCTGACATCGACCACTGTCAGGGAGAACACGGCTGAGTCAGGCGGGGGCCTTTCCAACAACATCGGTCCCGCCACACTGGACCGAAGCCTGGTCACGCGTAACACGGCGAGTTCCACCGGTGGTGGCATCCTCAATGAGGGCGGCGGAGAGGTCACGCTCACTGACACCAGGGTCATCCGCAACACCCCGGACAACTGCGCACCCGAGGGCAGCGTCCCTGGATGCACCAACCCCACCAAACGCACCACCCCGTCGGCCGTGCGACAGTCCCCGCCTTCCGACGACATCAAAGTCCGCAAGTGAGCAAGACGATGGAGAAGGGCGGAGCCCACTCGCTGGGTTGCGCTCTTCCTGTTCTGTACGTGAGCAAGCTCAGTCAGCCCGGCCTCGGGGGCCGCGGCGGGTCTGGGCCAGCCACTCCGGCGCCGTCTCGGTTTCGCCGTATGCGTCGTGCCAGTTCCACCATTCGTACGGCGGGGTTTGGGGATAGCCCTCGGGGGAGTTCTCCCATGTCTCCTGCCGCCCGAGCGCGGTCATGTCGAGGTAGCTCCAGGTGCTGCCCAACGCCTCGTCGCCGCGGGCGTTGATGAAGTAGGTGCGGAAGACGCCGTCGCCATCGCGGATGAACGCGTTGGTGCCGTGCCACTCGTTCACATCGAAGTCGGTGTCGAAATCGTCGGTGATCGTGTACCAGGGCACCGTCCAGCCCATGCGCGCTTTCAGCCGCTCGATCTCCGGCTGCGGCGCGCGCGAGGCGAAGACGAGTGTGGTGTCGCGGGCATGCAGATGAGCGAGGTCGCCCACGTGGTCGGCCACCATGGAGCAACCGCGGCAAGCGTGGTCGGGCCAGCCGAATACGCCGGGCTCGAAGAAGGCGCGGTAGACGATCAGCTGACGACGCCCCTGGAACAGATCGAGCAGACTCGCCTTGCCCTCGGGGCCGTCGAACTCATAGTCCTTGTCCACCGCCACCCATGGCATCCGCCGACGCTTGGCGGCCAGTGCGTCACGGGCGCGGGTCAACTGCTTCTCTTCCACAAGCAGCTGCTCGCGCGCCGCCTCCCACTCCTGCGGCGAAACGATCGGGGGTGTCTTCATGGTGACGTTCACCTTCCGTTCGGTCCGCAGCTCCGGGCGCTGCCCGGCAGGCCCCTGTGTCCAGGATCAGCCGCCAACGGCACGGGCGCACGTCGATACCTACAGAATCAAACGTGTGATCGAAGCGCGGGGCGGCCTATGTGTCGACGCGGTCGATCACGACCATCGCCACATCGTCCGCCAGCCAGCCCTCCGTGTGATGCATCAATCGACCGTGCAGGTCGTGCAGGAACTCCGGCGGGGTGCACGAGTGCACCGCCGCCATCGCTTCGGGCAGGGGGAAGAAGCCATGGTCGCGGTTGCGGGCTTCGATCACGCCGTCGGTGTACAGCAGGAGACGGTCGCCGGGGGCGAAGGGATAGGTCTCGGCCTTGGCGGGAGGGCCGGAGAAGAAGCCCTCCAGGCCGAGGGGCGGCAGGGGCGAGGTGGGGAGCAGGGGGTGGACCTTGCCGTGGCTCAGGACCAGTGGGGGTGGATGGCCTCGGTTGACCAGCTGGACCACGGGGGTGTCCGGGACCTGGGCGACCAGGACGGTGACAAACTCCTCCGCCTGGTCGTCCTCGTCGGCCGCGCCCGTCACGGCGCCCTCCCGCCGTAGGGCGGCCGCGCAGTGGTCGACCACTTCCACCAGGTCGTCCTCGTAGTGCACGGCTTCGCGGAACGCGCTGAGCACGGCGGCGGCCGCGCGGACGGCGTGGAGGCCCTTGCCCCGTACGTCTCCCACGATCAGCCGGACCCCGTACCGGGTGTGCACGGCCTCGTAGAGATCACCGCCGATCCGGGCGCCCGTCTCGGCCGCGAGATAGGTGCTGGCCGCCCGCAAGGGGCCCAGCCTGGCGGGTACGGGGCGCAGGATGACCTCTTGGGCCGCCGAGGAGATGCGGCGGATCTGGTCGAGTTCACTCTGTCTGCGCGTACGCACGGCATTACTCGTGGTGATACTGGCCGCGGACACCAGCAGAAGCCCCGCAAGATTGCTGTAGACCTGGTTACTGCCCCATGCGTCGTTATAGGTGGCGGTGATCACGCTGACGGTCAGGGCGACGGCCGCGGACGCCATCGTGCCCCTGGGACCCATCGTCAACGCGGCCAGCGCCGGGGTCGCGGTGAGGAACGGGCCGGTGTACAGGAAGTGGGCGGGGGTGAGCTCGATGGCCAGCACGAGCAGCGCGATCACGAAGGGCACACACTGCTCGAGCGTGATCACGAACCGGCCGTGATCGTCCGCCCCCGGTGCCGGTGGTGAACGGACGAGCGACCCCATGGATCCAGCCTGCCCCGTCGGAGCAGCAGGGTCCACCCTGTCCTGATACAGGTTGTATGTGCTGGTACATGCTGGTACGGGGTTGTCTCACACAGTCACAGGGTCACGCTCTCCCCAGACCCGCAAGACGTATCGTCTCGTTGACATGCCCGCGGTCCCCACGGAGATCATCAAGTGACAGTCTGTCGGGCGTGGATGGGATCACTGGAGGCACGGTTCTCGCCCTGCTCGGCGTCTTCCTGGGGACCGCGGGCACCCTCATCGGGCAGCATCTGACCACGCGGGTCGAGGTGCAGCGGGAACACCGGCAGCGCGCCGACATCGAGCGGGCCGAACGCAAGGACGCCATCCTCGCGTTCCTGACCGCCGCGCAGCGGGTGGAGTTGATACTCGACCGCAGAAAGCTCGGGCTGCCGTCCCCCGATGACCCCGAGGACGAGAAGCTGCACGATCTGTGGCTGGCGCAGAAGGCCGTGGAGCTGGTGTGTTCCTGGGAAGTGGCGCAGGCGGCACATGAGTTCACCACCGTGCTGCACACGCTCATCCGCAACAGCCCGCCGGACGGGCAGCCGACGGGGAAGCGGGAGCGGCGGCACGCCTTCATGGAGGCGGCGCGGGGGGAGTTGGAGGGTGCGCGGGCACAGGCGGGTGCGCGGCCAGGGGCGGGTGTCCGGGGGTGAAACCCGGGGGCCGGGTCCTGAAACCGGTGTGAAACCGCGCTGAAGGCGAGCTCCCGCAGGCTCTGCCGCATGACGACAGCACAGCGACCGAACAGGGCCGACGCCGCCATCGCGGTCGGCGGCCTGCGGAAGGCCTACGGCGACAAGGTGGTCCTCGACGGGATCGATCTGCGGGTGCCGCGGGGGACGATCTTCTCGCTGCTCGGGCCGAACGGAGCCGGGAAGACCACCACGGTCCAGATCCTCTCCACCCTCATCAGCGCCGACAGCGGGCAGGCGAGCGTCGCCGGGCACGATGTGGCGGCGGAGGCCCACGCCGTGCGCGCGGCGATCGGGGTGACCGGGCAGTTCTCGGCGGTGGACAGCATGATCACCGGCGAGGAGAACATGGCGCTGATGGCGGATCTGCACCATCTGGGGCGCCGGGAGGGGCGGCGGATCACCGGGGAGCTGCTGGAGCGGTTCGATCTGGTGGAGGCGGCCAGGAAGCCCGCGTCCACCTACTCCGGGGGCATGCGGCGGCGTCTGGACATCGCGATGACGCTGGTCGGGAACCCGAGCGTGATCTTCCTCGATGAGCCGACGACCGGACTCGACCCGCGCAGCCGGCACAACATGTGGGAGATCATCCGGGACTTGGTGGCCGGCGGTGTCACCGTCTTTCTCACCACGCAGTACCTGGAGGAGGCCGATCAGCTCGCCGACCGGATCGCCGTCCTCAGCCAGGGGAAGCTGGTGGCCGAGGGCACTCCCGCCGAGCTCAAGCGGCTGGTGCCCGGTGGACATGTGCGGTTGCGGTTCCGCGACGCCGAGTCCCTCGCGGCGGCCGCCAGGGCGCTCGGCGGCGGGATCCCGCAGCAGGAGGACCTCTCCCTCCAGGTGCCGGGCGACGGCAGCGTCGCGGCGCTGCGCGCCCTGCTCGACCGTCTCGACCGCGCGGCCGTCACCCCCGACGCGCTCACCGTGCACACCCCCGACCTCGATGACGTCTTCTTCGCCGTCACCGGCCGCCCCGGCAACGAAAAGGTGCAAGCCCGATGAACTCCACCACGAACTCCCCCGCGCATCTGCGGTCCTTCGCGGTCCGTGACTCCCTCACCATGCTGCGGCGCAATCTGCTGCACGCCCGGCGCTACCCGTCCATGACCCTCGGCGTCGCCGGAATGCCGGTGATCATGCTGCTCCTCTTCGTCTACGTCTTCGGCAGCGCGCTCAGCGCCGGACTCGGTGGCAGCGGTGGCGGTGGCGGGAGCCGCGCCGACTACATCGCCTACGTCGTCCCCGGCATCCTGCTGATGACCGTGGGATCCGGGGCGATGCCCACCGCTGTCGCGGTCTGCACCGACATGGCCGAGGGCATCGTCGCCCGCTTCCGCACCATGGCCATCTCCCGGGCCTCGGTCCTGGTCGGCCATGTGATCGGCAGTGTGATCCAGACGGTGGTCAGCCTGGTGCTGGTGACCGGGGTCGCCCTCGCGATCGGGTTCCGTTCCGGCGCCGGGGCGGTGGAGTGGCTGGCCGCGGCCGGGCTGCTGGTGCTGCTGAGCCTCGCGGTCACCTGGCTGGCGGTCGGCCTCGGTCTGGCGAGCCCGACGGCCGAGGCGGCGAGCAATGCCGTACTGCCCGTGTCGCTGCTGCTGCCCTTTGTCAGCAGCGCCTTCGTCCCCGTGGACGCCATGCCCGGCTGGATCCGCTGGTTCGCCGAGTACCAGCCGTACACCACCGTCATCGAGACGCTGCGCGGACTGCTCACCGGTACGGAGATCGGCACCAACGGATGGCTCGCCGTGGGCTGGTGCCTCGCCATCGCCCTGCTCGGCTACGTCTGGTCCAAGCGACAGTTCGGTCGTGACCCCGGCTAGAGCCCGTCGTCAAAGGGCCCACCCCAGCGATCAGCCACCAGCCACCTTCGACGTGAAAGGCCGTCATGTCCGACCGCACCGTTCACCTCACCCCCGAACTCCTCCAGGACCCCGTCCGCGGATACACCGCCCTCCGCTCCCGCCCCGAACTCCCCCGCGTGGTCCTCCCGGGGCTCACCACCCCCGTGCGGCTCGTCACCCGCTACGCCGACGTCAAGGCCGCCCTCACCGAGCCCCGGCTGATCCGGGACCGTTCCAAGGTGCCCGGCGGGGCCGGGGGTTCGGATCCGCAGGCCGAACTGATGGATGCCGCGTCCGCCGGTCTCCCGCCCGAGTACGTGAAGTACCTCTCCGGCCATCTGGCGCTGTTCGACGGCGAGGAGCACGCACGCCGCCGGGCGCCTCTGACCCGGGCCTTCACCGCCCGGCGCATCGCGGGCTTGCGGGAGTTCACCGAGCGGGCGGCGGACGCGCTGATCGGTGCGCTGGCGACGAAGGACGAGGCCGATCTGCTGGGGGAGTTCGCCTATCCGCTGACCACCGCCGTCATCTGCGAACTCGTCGGTTTCGACGCGGCGGACCGGGACCGGATGTGCGGATGGATCCGTGACTTCGCGTACGGCGACGGAAGCCGGGTGGGCGACGCCCTCGGCGGCATCGTGGGCCACCTCAAGGAGCTGATCGCCCGGCGCCGCGAGACCCCCACCGACGACCTGGTCTCCGCACTGCTGCGCACCGCCCGCGAGAGCAGTGGCCCGCTCACCGAGGACGAGATCATCGCGATCGTCTTCCTGCTCATCAACACCGGGATCACCCCGCCCGCGCTCTTCCTCGCCCACGCCGTGCTCACCCTGCTCGACCATCCGGACCAGCTGGCCCGGCTGCGCGCCGAGCCGGAGCTGCTCGACCGCGCCGTGCCCGAACTGCTCCGCTACGTCACCCTCGTACGGATCGGCGCCTCGATGTACGCCACCGAGGACTTCGCGTTCGCCGGGACACCGATCACCAAGGGCGAGACGGTGACGGTCGCGCTGCTCGCCGCCGATCACGACCCGGCGGAGTACGGGGACGCCCCGGAACGGCTCGACATCGGGCGGGAGATGGGCCGCGGCGATGGCCATCTGGCCTTCGGGTACGGCGCCCACTACTGCCTGGGCGCCGCGCTCGGCCGCCTGGTGACCGGCGTGGTCTTCGAACGGCTGCTCATCGCGCGGCCGCAGCCGGAGCTCGCCGTGGGCCGTGACGAGCTGGAGTTCGGGCACTGGCCCGCGGACGGCTTCCATCTGCTGCGGCTGCCGGTCCGGCTCTGAACGGCTCCGGGCCGAGGGCCCTCAGTCCACCGCCATCCGTTCCCCCAGCAGCGCCAGCGCGGCCCCGCTCAGCTCTTCCCGCCCCAGGGCGGCGTACGCCGACACCGCCTCGTCGTACGCCGCCCCGTCGGCGTTCCCGGCCGCGCTCCGCGCGCGGGCGGAGGACATCGTGGGCTGGAAGCTGCGCAGACAGCGGAACCGCTCGGCCAGGGCGATCAGCCGTACGCCGATCCCCCGCGCCGCCGCCGCGTCGGCGGCCCCGTCCGCGCGGGCCAGATCGGCCGTGCCGAGCGCGAGCAGCAGCGTTCCGCAGATGGGGAAGTCCACCAAGGTGCGCTGGGCGGTGACCACGGGACGGGACAGCAGCGCCGTCAGCCGGGCCGGAAGCGCTGCGACGAGATCGGCGACCGCGTCGAGGCCGCCGTGCTGGGCGTGCGCGGCGACCGCCACCGCCTGGACCTCCAGCGTCCAGGGTTCCCCGAGCGGGTCGACGTCCCGTGCGGCATCGGGTGTGTCCCCGGGCCCGCTCGCCGCCGACGCCCGCACCACCGCTTCGCGCCACAGGCCGAGCCCCTTCTCCGTCTCGCCCCGCGCGAGCGCGATCTCCGCACGCGCCCCGAGCTCGGGGGTCAGCAGCTCCAACGCGTCCTCCGGCCGGTTGAGCGCGGCCTGCTCGAGCCAGTACTCGGCGGTGTCCACCGAACCCGTCCGGAGGTTGGCCAGCACCAGGCCCCAGCGCAGCCCCATCATGTCGGTCCAGTCACCGAACGCGTCGAGCAGCCGCATCGCCTCGGTCAGATGGTGCGCCGCCTCCTCGCCGCGTTCGCTCGCAAGGCAGAGTTCGCCGAGCCGGGACAGGGCGAGGATCCGCAGCCAGGGGACCCCGCGGCCCTGAAGAGCGTCGAGCATCCGGCGGACGGCGGCCATCGCCCGTTCCGGTTCGTGCTCGCTCTCCCACACATATCCGGCCACGCCCTCGGCGACGGACGCGAGCAGCGGCGACTCGCTCGCGCACAGCGCGTCCAGCACGGTGTGGTCGGGGCCGAGTACCGCGGGCACCGCGCGCAGGACCGTCGCGACCGCCCTGACCAGGGAGTCCGGCGGGGCGTCCGGCAGTCGGCGCAGCGTGGCGAGGAAGCGCAGCGGGCCGGTGGGAACGCCGAGGAAGGCGTTGGCGGTGACCAGGGCGGCGACCGTGCGGGTCACCTCGGTGTACGCGGGCTCCGGACGGTAGTGGGACAGCAGCCGACCGGTGTCCCGGGCCAGGGCGATCATCCGGACGTAGTTGGCCTCGGTGGTCCACAGGGCGCACAGCGCGGCGGCCGTGGCCGCGACCGTGGGGGCGTCCTCACGGGCCAGGCCGAGCCGCAGTGCCCGTACCAGGTTGTCCTGTTCGGCGCCGATCAGCCGCCAGGAGGCGAAGGCGTCGGGGCCGAAGGGCGCGTCGTGGTGGGTGATGCCGAAGTGGCGGGCCCAGGCGAGGAACCGGTCCGTCACCCAGGGGGTCTCCCCGGCCCGCTCCCGGTGGACGGCGCTGAACTCCCGTACGGTCTCCAGCATCCGGAAGCGGGTGCCGGACGCGGTGTCGGCCACCTTGAGCAGCGACTGGTCCACCAAGTCCGTCAGTACGCCCAGCACCTCCACCTCCCCGAAGGGGTCGGCGAACAGCTCGTGTCCGCCCAGGAGGTGTTCGGCGGCATCCGCCGTGAAGCCGCCGGGGAAGACCGAGAGGGCGCGCAGGGCGGCGCGGCCCGCCGGTTCGAGGAGGTTCCAACTCCAGTCGACGACGGCGTGCAGGGTGCGATGGCGCTGGGGTGCGTCGCGCGCCCCACCCCGCAGCAGCGCGAACCGGTCCTCCAGGCGGTCGGCCATCTCGGCCACCGACATCACCCGCACCCGGGCCGCGGCCAGTTCGGTCGCCAGGGGCAGCCCGTCCAGGTGGCGGCAGAGCGCGGCGACCCGGTCGGCGGGGAGTTCGACGCCGGGGCGGGCCGCACGGGCGCGCTGCTCGAACAGCTCCACCGTGGTCGCGAGGTCCAGCTCCGGCAGCGGATAAACCGATTCGGAGGTGAGGCCCAGCGGCGCCCGGCTGGTGGTGAGCACCCTCAGCTCGCGGGTCATGGACACCAGCGCGCGGACCAGTTCGGCGACCCCGCGGACGACGTGTTCGCAGTTGTCCAGGACGAGCAGGGCGGGGCCGGGTCCGAGGGCCGCGACGATGCCGGTGAGGACGTCGGTCGGCGGGGCGGAACCGGAGCCGCCGCCCGGCGGTCGGCGGGTCTCCCCCACGCCGAGCGCGGACGCGACCTCCCCGGCCACGTCCTCGTCGCCGGTGACACCGGCGAGCGCGACGAGGTGCACCACCCGCTGGTCGGCGTCCCGGCTGACCGCGCCCGCGAGCCGGGTCTTGCCGAGCCCGCCGGGGCCCACGACCGAGGTGACCCGCGCACTGCGCAGCAGCGCCGCCACGGCGGCGACATCGGCGTCCCGGCCGAGCAGCGGATTGGGCTCGTGCGGCACCCCGCGCCGCACCACGGGCGCCTCGGCGCACAGCAGTTCCTGGTGCAGGGCGCGCAGGGCGGGGCCGGGATCGGTGCCGAGTTCCTCGCGCAGGGCGCGGCGGTAGCCGTCGTACGTGGCAAGGGCGGTGGCGGTGCCCGCGGTGGCCGCCTCGCACCGCACCAGTTCGAGCAACAGCTCCTCGTCCCGAGGGCGTTCGCGGACCAGCGCGGCGAGCGGTGCGGCCGCCGCCTCACGGGCGCCGGTGCGCGCGAGCCCCAGTGCGCGGGCGCGCAGCAGCGCCCGGTACGTCGTCGCCCGCTCGGCGCGCAGCGCGGCGACCGGGTCCGCGGGGACGCCGTTCTCGTGGCCGGGAGTGCTGCCGGGAGTGCTGCCGGAAGTGCCGGGAGCGGAGGGAGCGCCGGGAGCGCCATGGCCGCCACCGTCGCCGTTCCAGAGGGCGAGTCCGGCCTCGGCCTCGGCGAGGGCACCGGCGTGGTCCCCGGCACGTGCCTTCTCCGCGCTCGCGGCGGCGTGCAGCAGTACGCAGGAGGCGTCGATCCGCTCCTCGGCGAGGGTGAGCCGGTAGCCGGTGGGGGTGCTGGCGATGGTGTCGGGGCCGAGCAGCGAGCGGGCCCGGGAGACCAGCACCTGCAACGCCTTGGTGGGATTCCCGGGTTGCCCGTCCGGCCACAGCCCGTCGATCAGGCGCGCCGTACCGCAGCCCGTCCGCGGCTCACCGGCCAGCAGGGCGAGCAGTCCGCGCAGCCGTGGGGCGCTGATCTCCTGCCCCCGGTGGGAGACCGTCGACAGCAGGGCCAACTCGATCGTCACCGGAGCAGGTTAGGCCCTGCCTGTCGCGTGGTGATGTGCGAGGTCCGGGCCGGATACGTGCGTCATGGAGAACTTTCGGCGGGCATTGAGAACTTTCGCCGCGGTTGGCGTATCTCCGACGACCACATCCATGAAGGGTGGACATGTGAATAAAAAGAAGCACAGACGGTCTCGACTGCTCGTCATGACCGTCGCCGGTGTGGCCGCGATGGGTGTCGGGGCTGGTGCCCTTCTGATGACCGACAACGACGCCTCGGCCGGGCAGTCCGGCGAACAGCAGGCGTCCGCGCGGGAGACGCTGACCATCAAGTGCCCGGACATCTCGATCCGTTTGACGCGGGTGCCGGAGCAGGCGCAACCCACGGTCGACGACGAGCTGGCGCGGATGGACAGCCAGGTCGCCACGGCGTACCAGCGGCTGGCCGCACGGGGAGCCGGTGCGGACGACGACTGGGTGAAGACGCGGGTGCTCGAACCGCTGTCGACACAGCGCCGCTCCGCGATCATCCGCATCACCGCGACGATCGACAAGGTCGCGTCCCGGCCGCACGGGCTGTCCTCACTGGCGTCGTGCACGGTGCAGCGGGACTCCGCAGCCACCGCCGAGGCCGCCGGTGCCACCCCCGCCCCGGCTGGTGCCACTCCGGCTGGTGCCACTCCGGCCGCGGACGGCCAGCAGCAACAGCCGCCGCAGAGCGGGCCGCAGAAGGCCGACTTCGTGGACATCCGCAGTGTGCGGCCCAACGTCAGCAAGCCGGCCCTGAACGGCGACGCGTCCAGGGGCACCTTCATCACGCGCTGCGGCCGCAACGAGAACAAGCACTTCAACCCGGACAACGTGATCGTGGCCCCCGGGGTGAGCAACGGCGCGCACCATATGCACGACTACGTCGGCAACCTCGCGACCGACGCGTTCTCCAGCGACCAGGATCTCGCCACCGCCGGGACCACCTGCACCAACGGCGACCGCTCGACCCACTACTGGCCGGTCCTGCGGCTGCGCGACGGCAGCAATGAGAAGGACGTGAACGCGGACGGAGGAGGAAAGGACGCCAACGTCGGGCGCATCCTCCAGCCCGCCTCGGTGAAGCTCAGCTTCCGCGGCAGCCCCGTCTCCAAGGTCACTGCGATGCCGAAGTTCCTGCGCATCATCACCGGTGACGCCAAGTCGTTCACCAACGGCACGGCCAACGCCAACGCCTCATGGAGCTGCACCGGATTCGAGAACCGGCAGCTGAAGGACAAGTACCCGCTGTGCCCGAGCGGCAGCAATGTGGTGCGTACGTTCAACTTCCAGAGCTGCTGGGACGGGAAGAACATCGACAGCGCCAACCACCGCTCCCATGTGGCGTTCGCCCAGGGCGACGGCTCATGTCCGCAGGGGTTCCAGGCGATTCCGCAGCTGGTCCAGCGGATCACCTACAAGGTCGCGCCCGGTTCGGTGTTCGCCGTCGACAGCTTCCCCGAGCAGCTGCACAAACCGGTCACGGACCACGGTGACTTCATCAATGTGATGTCGTCGCGGCTGATGGCGAAGGCGGTGCGCTGCATCAACGACGGCAGCAGGTGCGGCTGAGCCGCGTGCCGGTGCCGAACGACTCCGATGCCCCGGCGGACAGGGGACGTCCGCCGGGGCATCGGTTGAGCGCGTGAGCGGTTCAGGCCGCGGGCGCGGTTCAGGCGGCGGGCGCGGGGCGCAGGCCCAGCACCTTGAACGTGATCCGCTGGTCGATGTAGAGCAGGGCCACCGTGAGCGCGCACATCGTGGCGGCGAGGGCCAGATGCCCCGCCACCGAGGCCTGGGTGCCGAGCGCGCCCAGGACCACATGCAGCCCCAGCCGCAGACCGATCAGACCGAAGGCGATCTTCCGGGTGCGTGAGCCCTTCAGCATGGCCCGCACCAGCTTGATCCTGCGGCGCAGCACCGTGAGCCCCACCACCAGGTTGACCAGCCCGAGCACGGCGATGGCCACCCAGGCCACGTCCCACACCTGGCACAGGTCGTAGGCGGCGCCGCCGACGCCTTCGAAGGCGAAGAACCACACCGGCAGCGGCTTGATGTCCGCAAGGCCGTCCGTCCGTTCCTGCTGCTCGGTGATGGTGCCGGTGCCGGTCATATCCGCCCCCTGGTGGTGATGCCGTGTGCTTCCTTCCCGATGTACCGATCCTGTCGGGTGGTGACGGGTCGGGGGCAGAACCGCCCGTCACCACCTCGCGATGACAAAAGTCAGTACGCGGTCCCTCAGGCGGTCCGTCAGGGGGACGGGGGTGTGGAGAGGGCCGAGCCGAAGCCCGCCTTGTCCGTGGCGTAGCCGAACGAACCGGGGCCGAACAGGATGGAGCCCTGGCCGGTCAGCCCGCTGTCGCTGCCGTAGGTCATGCTCACCGCACCCGTGCCCTGCCACTTGCCACGTGCCCCGGTGGCGAGATCGGCCTTCCCGTCGCCGTTGTAGTCGGCGGGGGCGAGCGTGGAGCCGAACAGATCGCCGGTCTCGGCGACACCGACCACGCCCTTGGTGTCCAGGGAGAGGGTCTGGGCGCCCTCGGCGGTCAGCCAGCTCTTGCTGCCGCGCAGCACGGTCAGGGCACCGGCGTTCTGGAAGCCGTCGCTGTCCACCGCCCCGGGGTCGCCGATCAGCAGGTCCTCGCAGCCGTCGCCGTCGATGTCGGCCAGCTTCGCCGCGGTGCCGCCCTGCTGCGCACCGGACCAGGCCACGGCACCGGCCGCGTCCAACCCGCTCGCGGTGCCGGGGAAGGTGCGCAGCTTGTAGTCGTCGGGCCCGTCCTCGAAGCCGGTGTCGATGACCACGTCGTCCTTGCCGTCGCCGTTCACATCCCCGACCACCGCGCGGTAACCCGCGAACGGCAGACCGACGTTGCGGCCCAGCGGGGTGCTCGACAGACCGGCGCGGGAGCCGGGCAGCACACCGAGGGTGCCCTCGTCGGCCGGGTCGTCGAAATACGCGACGGTGGCCAGGTCGGCGTAGCCGTCGCCGTTGATGTCACCACTGGCGATGCCCTGGGTGCCCGCGCCGCCGCCGGGCGGGGTGATCCGCTTGACGGCCGGTGACGGGGTGGAGCGCAGGTTCTTCGCCCCGTTGACCACGGCCACCTTGGCGCCGTCGACGGTGGCCACGTCCTGGAGACCGTCGTGGTTGAAGTCCCCCACGGCCAGCCGTCCGCCGAAGCCCTGCCCCGCGGTGACGGTCGGCGAGTGGTAGGCGATGGCCTTGTCGGACAGCCCGGTCGAGGAGCCGAAGACGATCGTCACCGAACCGGCGCCCTTCACCGCCCCGATGGCCTCACCGCTCGCCCCGACGATCAGATCGGCGTGGCCGTCGCCGTCCACGTCGCCCATCGCCAGCGCCGAGCCGAACCGGTCCCCGGCCTCCGGCGTTCCGGGCACACCGGCGTGGGACTGGGTGAGCCCCTGGTGGCGCGACACCTTGATCCCGGAGGCGGAGCCGAAGGTCAGCGCCACATATCCGGCCTTGGCGTGGCCCTTGACGGCCGCGCCGGACGCACCGGTGGCGAGGTCGTCGTACCCGTCGCCGTCCATGTCGGCGGGGGTGGCCCTCCCGGCGGCCGGGGCGGCGGGGGCCTTCGTGGCGGTGGCCGATGCGGTGGCGTACGAGGAGGTGGCGGCGAGAGCGACTCCCGTCACCACGGCCACCACGCCACCGAGCGGCAGGATGTGTCTCGGCATATGTGTCCTTTCCCCTGTGTGTCGCACAGTGAGACACGCGGGGAACGCGAAGGGTTGTGGCATGCACGGGGACGAGGGACTGGTGGGCCGCTGGAACAGCGCGCCCTTCGACTACGGCGCGATGGAATCCAGCGAACTGGGGTTCCTGCCCGAGGGGCGGGGCTGGAGCGTCTTCGCCAGTGTCAGTGGGGAGCTGAGCGTGACCCGGTTCCGGTGGCACTGCCCGGCCCCCGGCCGTCTTGCCCTCCGGGAGGAGTGGCTGACCAGCGGCGTCTGGGCACCCGGCGAGGAGGACTGGAGCTTCGCCTCGGTGGACTCCAGTGGCCCCGTGGACGGCACGACGGACACCGCCTACACCCTCGGCCCGGAGACGCCGCCCGGGCGGACGCCGCTGTGGGCCGTACGGTTCGAGGAGGCCGTGGAGTTCAGCCATTTCTTCGCGCGCGAGGAGGGGCCGGTACGCCCGGACCAGGACCCGTCGTACCGCCACGTTCCCTCCGGTTGAACGGTGTCCGATGGGGGCCGACGGACGGCGGAACGGCGAACGGCGGGGGAACGGCCTGTCGCCCGCACAGGTTCATCGGGAATACTGCCCGCCGTGGAGCAGAGCACAGGACCGATCATCCCGCCCATGCACACCGCCGCCGGGACCGACCCGGGGTACATCCCCGGACTCACGTCCCCGCGCCCTGCCGACGGGGAGGAGGAAGACCCGAAGGACACGGCCGAGCGGCCATCCGAGGACGTCGTCGAGGAGGACACCGAGACGGACGCCGAGGGCGAGGAGGCCACCGACGCTGACGACGCCGACGCGGACGCGGACGCGGATACGGATGCCGAGGACGACGCGGCGGAGGACGAGGCCGAGGACGCCGAGGAGGACGACGGCGACGGGCCGGTCTTCGAGGCGTCCGACCACCGCGGTGGCATCGTCGCGCGCCGCGCCGGGGTCACCCTCCGCATGGACGGCGAGGAGTGCCAGTTCGGCTGGGACGAGATCGGCGCGGTCGAGGTCGACACCCCCCGGTTCAAGAAGCGGCTTTCCGTCACCGTCTACGCCACCAACCGCCGCTGGTACGAGGCCGAGGTCCAGCCGTCGTCCCGCGGTCTGCTGAAGACGTGGACCGAAGAGCTCGACGCGGTGCTGGACGCCTACTTCGACGACGCCAAGCCGGACACCGCTTCCGACGCCACGGCCGACGCCGCGTCCGACGACGAGAAGTGACGGGCGGGGCCCCACCGGGCCCCGCGCCACCGCTCGCGTTTGTCATGCGGTGACGAAGATTCGCCGGTGGCTCCTGACCTCCGCGGTGGCCGCTGGCACGATGACGGCCATGGCCACCGGGTCGATCCTCCGCCTCGCGCGAGCCGCCGTGTTCGCGGCGGTGTGCGTGGTGGTCACGGCCCTCGGACATACGCTGATGTCCGGCGGCACACTGCCGGTGTGGTCGGTGGTCTGCGCGTTCGCCGGGACGACCGCGGTCGCGTGGTGGCCCGCCGGACGGGAGCGCGGGGCGCTGGCCGTGACCGGTTCGACGGTGGTCGCCCAATACGGGCTGCACATCCTGTTCCTGCTCTCGGAGACGGTGGGCGCGGCCCCCGCTCACGGAGGCATGCACCACTCCCCGCCGATGCCCGCGCCCATGCACCACGGCGCGGACCCGATGGGCGCGATGGGCTCGGCGGGCTCGGCGGGCTCGGCGGGGCCGCTGGGGCTGGACTGGCCCTGGCACGGCGGCGCCGGTATGGCCCTCGCCCATCTGCTCGCCACGCTCATCAGCGGAGTGTGGCTGTGGCGCGGTGAGACCGCCGCGTTCCGGCTGGTCCGGGCACTCGCGGCCGCCGTGTTCGTACCGCTGCGCATCGCCCTGCGGATGCTGGGCGCGGGGGCGGCAGAACCGCCCGTGCGGCCCTCCCGGCCCACCGCCGCACGCCGGTTGCGGGACGCGCTGCTGTGGCAGGTGATCCGCCGCAGAGGGCCACCGGGGCATCCGCTCCTCTGCTACTGACCGCCCTTCTCCCGGAGCGCCGTTGAGTCTCCGGAGCACCGTTGAGGGGCGGAGTACCGGCGCCCGTCCCGGCGCCGGATCGATGCCCCGGTACCGCGGGCTCCGTGCCCCTCCCGGCTGCCGTCGGCGCGTTCGCGCCCGGCTCCTGGGAGCCGGGCGGCGCCCCCGCATGCCCTCGCCTGCGCCACGCGCCTGCCCGTGGACCGTCCACCGCCACCGGAAGGACGTTTGACGATGCCCGCTGCCCTGACCGACGCCGTCGACACCGTCGAGGACCACAACCAGCGGGTCACCGCCTGGGCCCTGGCCGCCCGCGACGGTGACCCCGACGCCGTGGAGCGGTTCGTCCGCGCCACCCGCCACGATGTGCGCCGCTTCGTGATCGGGCTCGGCGCCGATCCGCACGCCGCCGACGACCTCACCCAGGAGACGTACTTGAGAGCGCTGACCGGACTGCCGACGTTCGCCGGGCGCTCGTCCGCCCGTACCTGGCTGCTGTCGATCGCCCGCCGCGTGGTCGTCGACCGCCACCGCATGGCCGCCGCCCGCCCGCGGCTGCTCGACACCGACAACTGGCAGGACGTGGCCGAACGGGCCCAGCCGGTGGGGCTCCCCGGCTTCGACGAAGGGGTGGTGCTGCTCGATCTGCTGGCGGAACTCGACCCGGCGCGGCGCGAGATGTTCCTGCTGACGCAGTTGCTGGGGCTGCCGTACGCGGACGCCGCCGAGGCGACCGGCTGCCCCATCGGCACCGTGCGCTCCCGAGTGGCCCGCGCCAGGAAGGAGATGACGGCGCTGCTGGCGTCCGCGGCCTGAGACCGGACTCGGTGGCTCAGGACTGGTCGTCGGGCCTGGTCGGTCGGGACCCGGTGGGTCGGGCCCGGTCGGTGGGGCCGTCGCGCCGGCTTAAGCGCTCAGCCCGCCAGCAGCCGCGTCAGCTCCTCCGCCACCGCCCGTGCCGCCGGGCTGGTCCAGCGGCGGCGGTGCCGGGTGAGCTGTACCGGGACCGGCGGTACGACGGGTGTGTGGACCTCGGCCAACGCGCCCTCGGCGAGATGCCGTTCGACCGTGGCGCGGGGCAGGAGGGTCAGCCCGAGACCGGCGGCCACACAGGAGCGCGCGGCCTCGATACTGCCGAAGCGGGTGATCCGGGGCGCCGGGCCGGGCAGCGCCATCAGGGTGCGGACGAGCTGATCGCTGTAGGAACACCCCTGCTCATGGAGGAAGAAGCGCTCCCCGGCCGGCTCGCCGGCCAGTTCCTCCCAGCCCACCTCGCGCCCGGCCAGCGGATGATCCGGGGCGGCCAGACAGACCAGGGGTTCGCGGGTGATCTCACGGGCGGTGAGCTCGGGGTCGGTCACCTCCGGCTCCAGCAGCAGAACCAGGTCGAGCCGCCCCGAGCGCAGCCCCGCCACGGCCGCGTCGGTGCCCACCGCGTGGAGTTCGAGGTCGATCCCGGGGTGGCCGCGGCGCAGTGCGGCGATGACACCGGGGAGCCGGGACGCGCACAGGGACTCGCCCGCGCCCAGGGCGACCCGGCCCTCCACCGCGCCGTCCGCTGCGCCGTCGCTCCCGGCCGCGGCCACCGCCCGCAGCCGGGCCTCGGCCTCGAGGACGTCCTCGGCCTCCTCGAGCAGCCGGCGGCCGGTGCTGGTCGGCAGGGTTCCGGAGGGCAGCCGGTCGAAGAGACGGGTGCCCAACTCCCGCTCCAGCGTGCGGATCTGGACCGTCACGGTGGACTGGGCGAGATGGAGTTCGGCGGCGGTGGCGGTGAAGCTCCCGGTCCTCGCCAGGGCCGCGAACGTCCGCAGGAGTCGTGTGTCCACGGATCCAGGCTATCGGGATTTTCGATGGCAGCCAGCGAAAGGAATCGTTGGACGTGATGGGCGCGGGGCGCGACCATGGTTCCCATGACGACCGCACCGCTGAACGACACCGATGTGCTGCGCTACTCCGCCTTCACCACCGACCCCGCGGGCGGCAACCCCGCCGGGGTGGTCCTCGACGCCCGCGCGCTCGACGACGCCGCGATGACCGCTGTCGCCGCCCGGCTCGGCTACTCCGAGACCGCGTTCCTCACCGAGCGGGACGAGGCCGCGCGCCGCTACCGGCTGCGGTTCTTCAGCCCGCGCGCGGAGGTGGCGTTCTGCGGCCACGCCACCGTGGCCACGTCCGTGGCCCTCGCCGAGCGCGACGGCCCCGGCGAGCTGGTCTTCGACACGGCCTCGGGGGAGATCCGGGTACACACCGCGACGGACGGCGACGGACCGCCCCGCGCCACCCTCACCAGCGTGCCCACCCGGTCCCGCCCCGCCGAGGACACCGAGCTGGAGGAAGCCCTGACGGCCCTGGGCTGGTCCCGGGCCGACCTCGACCCGGCGCTGCCCCCGCACGTCTCCTTCGCGGGCAACGACCACCTCGTCCTCGCCGTCGCCACCCGGGAGCGACTGGCCGCTCTCGACTACGACTTCGCCGCCCTGGAAGAGCTGATGACCCGGCGCGGCTGGACCACTGTGCATCTGGTGTGGCGGGAGGCCCCGGACCGTTTCGACTTCCACGCCCGCGATCCGTTCCCGGTGGGCGGGGTGGTCGAGGACCCGGCCACCGGTGCCGCGGCCGCCGCCTTCGGCGGGTATCTGCGCACGCTGGGCCTGATCGCGGAGGAGACGCGGGTGCGGATCCGCCAGGGCGAGGACATGGGCCGCCCGAGCGACCTCCTCGTCGAGGTCGCGCCCGACGACACCCGGGTCCGCGTCAGCGGCCGGGCCGTCCCGATCCCGTCCTGAGCGACGGGCGCCCGGACGACCGAAGTCTCCCCGCACTCCCGCCGCCAGGTCTTCCGCCATCACGTGGTGGGGTGCGGAGAAGGCGCTCAGGCCGGATAGGCGTGGGTCTGGGCCGCCTTGAGGGTGGCCCAGACGGTACGGCCCGGCTGGAGGCCGAGTTCGGCGACGGCCACGGTGGTCAGATCGGCGAGCAGCGGCAGTTCACCGGTGAGCTCCACCCGGATCTGGTCGCCGTGCGACTCCAGACCGGTGACCTCGGTCCGCCAGACGTTGCGCGCGCTGGTGTCGGGGCGGTCGCGGTGCAGGGTGACGGCCGAGGGCGGGAAGGCGACGAAGACCGGTCCGGTGAGGTCCTCGGTGGTGGTGATGGCCGTACCGCCGTCCAGCGTCACGATGTGGCCGTCGGCCCGCCCCTGGTAGAGGTTGAGCCCGACCAGGCTGGCGATGTAGTCGGTACGCGGACGGCGGGAGACCTCGGCCGGGGTGCCCTCCTGCACCACGCGGCCGTGTTCGACGACCACCAGCCGGTCGGCGAGCACCATGGCGTCCAGCGGGTCATGGGTGACCAGGACCGCCACCGCCTCGAAGTCGGCGAGATGGCGGCGGAGCTGGGCGCGGATGCCGAGGCGGGTCCGGGCGTCCAGCGCGGCCAGCGGTTCGTCGAGGAGCAGCAGCCGGGGCCGGGTGGCCAGCGCACGGGCGAGTGCGACCCGTTGGGCCTGGCCGCCGGAGAGTCTGCGGGGCTTGGCGCCGGTGTGCGCCTCCAGGCCCATCCGGGCCAGCCAGTCGGCGGCCTCGGCGCGGGCCTCGGCCTTGGACAGACCGTGGCAGCGGGGGCCGAAGGCCACGTTGTCGAGTGCGGTGAGATGCGGGAAGAGCAGATAGTCCTGGAAGACCACACCGACCGGGCGGACTTCGGGCGGGGTGGCGATCCGCCGCTCCGGATCCTCCAGCGCCCGGCCGTCCAGCCGCAGCGCTCCGGCGGTGAGCGGGGTGAGCCCGGCGAGGGCGCGCAGCGCGGTGGTCTTGCCCGCGCCGTTGGGACCGAGCAGGGCCACCACCTCACCGGGGGCGGCGGTCAGCCGCAGATCCAGCCGGAAGTCGCCGCGGGCGACGACGAGATGGGCGTCGAGCCCTTCGGCGGTGGTCCGCCCCGCGGCGGGCGGGGTGCGGGCGGGCCGGGTGCTCATGAGGCGGCCATCCAGCGGTCGCGCAGCCCGGCCAGGACGGCGATGGAGACGGCGAGCAGCACCAGGCTGAGCGCGATGGCCGCGGCCGGGTCGCTCTGGAGCGCGAGATAGACCGACAGCGGCATCGTCTGCGTACGGCCGGGGAAGTTGCCCGCGAAGGTGATGGTGGCCCCGAACTCGCCGAGCGCCCGCGCCCAGGCGAGGACGGCACCGGCGGCCACGCCCGGCGCGATCAGCGGCAGGGTGACGCGCCGGAAGGCGGTGAAGCGGGAAGCGCCGAGGGTGGTGGCGGCCTCCTCGTAGCGGGGGTCGGCGGCGCGCAGGGTGCCCTCGACGCTGATGACGAGGAACGGCATCGCCACGAACGCCTCGGCGACCACCACCCCGGTGGTGGTGAACGGCAGGGTGACGCCGAACGCGGAGTCCAGCCAGCGGCCGACGACGCCGTTGCGGCCCAGCGCCAGCAGCAGCGCCACACCGCCGACGACGGGCGGCAGCACCAGCGGCAGTGTCACCAGGGCGCGCACCAGACCCCGGCCGGGGAAGCGGACGCGGGCCAGCACCCAGGCCAGGGGAACGCCGAGCACCAGCGCCACGGCGGTCGCCGCGGTGGCGGTGATCAGCGAAAGACGCAGCGCCTCCCAGACCGCGGCGCTGGTCAGCTGCTCGGGCAGATCGCGCCAGGGCGCCCGGAGCAGCAGTGCCACCAGCGGCAGCACCAGGAAGACGAGGCCGCCGAGCGCGGGCAGCAGCAGCGGCACCGGGACCCCGGCCCGGGTACGGCGGACCGTACGCCGGGGCCGCGGCCCGGCGCTGAGCCGCTCGGCGGCCTCACCGGTGGTTCCCGTGGCGGTCACGGCTTGAGGAAGCCCGCCTCGCCCAGCGCCTTCTGGCCCTGCGCGGACTTCACCAGGTCGATGAAGGCACCGGCCGTCCTGGCGTTCGGCGCGTTCTTCAGCAGCACGATCGGGTAGTCGTTGATCGCCTTCGCCGACTCCGGGAACTCCACCCCGGCCACCTTGCCGCCCGCGGCCTTCACATCGGTCTTGTAGACCACGGAGGCGTCCACCTCCTTCAACTCCACCTTGGTCAGGGCGCCTTTGACGTCCTGCTCGTAGGAGACGGGGGTGAGCTTGAGGTGGGCGGCGTCCAGTGCCTTCTGCGCGGCGGCGCCGCACGGCACCTCCTTGGCGCACAGCGCCACCTTCGTCCCGGACCGAGTGAGGTCCTTCAGGCTCTTGATCTTCTCCGGGTTGCCCGGAAGAGTCGCGATCTCCAGCTGGTTGCGGACGAAGGTGGCCGGAGTGCCCTTGGCGTCCTGGTGATCGGTGACGATCTTCATCGTCTTCGGGCTCGCGGCGGCGAACACATCGGCGGGCGCGCCGGAGGTGATGCTCGCCGCGAGGGCGTCGCTGCCACCGAAGTTGAACGTCACCTTGGTGCCGGGGTGTTCCTTCTCGAAGCTCTTGCCGAGCGCTTGGAAGCTCTCCTTCAGGGAGGCCGCCGCGAAGACCGTCACCGTGCCGGACAGCTTCTTGGAAGAGGAGCCGGAGTCCGTATTCTTCGAGCTGTCATCGGAGTCGTCCGAGGAACAGGCGCTGAGCGTCAGGGCCGCCACGGCGAGGCCGCCGACCACGCGCAGGGCACGACGGGATGCGGAACGGGTGGTCACAGGGTCTCTCCCTCTCTGCCGCACCGGGCGCGGACGTCACCGTCCGGCCATGGCACGCGGGTTCACGGTCTTTCCACGACCACATTGGTCGACTTGATCACAGCCACCGCGGGAACGCCCGGCTCCAGCTTCAACTCCTCCGCCGACTCCCGGCTGATCATGGAGACCACCCGGAACGGCCCCGCCTGGATCTCCACTTGGGCGGACACATCGCCGAGGATCACTTCGGTGACGATCCCGGCGAAGCGATTGCGGGCCGAGGAGCCGGGGTTCTCCCGCTCCGCGCCCCGGGCGACCTCCCGCGCGAACGCGGCGAGCGCGGGCCCCGGCACCATCCGCCGCCCCTGCTCATCCCGCTCCGCCGCCAGCCGCCCGCTGTCGACCCAACGCCGCAGAGTGTCAGCGCTGACACCCAGCAGGGCCGCCGCCTCGCCGATCCGGTACATGTGCATCCGGCCATCATAGTGACGCAGCTGCGAGGGAAAAGTCATCCGTCCGATCGCATAAGTCCAACGATTCGGAGCCAGAGCCTCGCATGTGCGGAAGTCCAACACATCCACTGCCCCATTGACGGAATTACCTTCATTGCCTCGGGCTACTGATGGTCATTGCACACACTTCGGCGTAGGGTGGGGGATCCGGGGGTATTCCGTCGTCGAACCGGCCCCCTCTGATCCACCGCCGGACGCGGCGCTCGGCGATTCCCCGCCGGTCCCCCGCCGCTCCCCTCGCGGCGACCCGGCGCCCCCGTCCCGGGTCGCCGCACAGGGGTTGGCAGCTGCTGTTCATTGAAGACACTTGGGTGCGTTTTGGTGTGCGCGGGTGAGTATCGACGACCGTGCGACGAGCCTTCGAAGTGGTGGGAGGGAACGGGAGTTCTTGTGTCGCATGCGTGACCTCTTCGCACTGGTGCTCGTTGGGTGCGGTGACGGGACATATTCGAGTCGCGTAGGGGTGGGGGATGGGCGGGCTGCGGGAGATGGCGGCGCCGTTCGTGGCGCCCGGCCCGGCCGGGGTGGCCATCCGCGCCGGTCTCAAGGGCCTGACCGGTCAGGACGAGATGGTCCTGCGCCTGGTCGGTGGCTGGCTGGGCTCTCTGGCTTCCCGGGACTGGAAGGCCCGCTGCGCGGCTGGGCTGGACCACGACAGTGACCGGTGGGCGCAGCGGAAGCGGGCGTTGACCGGTCAGTCCTCCTCACGTTGGGCGGGCAGCCTTACCAAGGCCACGCATGATCAGTGGGCGTTGGCCCGGCGTGGTCAGCTCGCGTATATCCAGTCCCTTGAGGCCGGTGTTCGTACGATCGCTCGTCGGCTGTCGCTGCCGGTCGGGGCGAAGGGAGCGCGGGGCTTGCCGGGTGGTTACCGTTCCCGGCAGGAGTGGTTCGCCAAGTCCCGGCGCCTGCATGTGCTCCAAGACCGGCTGAGGGGAGAGCGGGCCGATCGTGCGAGCGGACGCGTGCGTGTGGTGCGCGGTGGCAAGAAGCTGCTGTGCAACCGGCACAACCTCCAAGCAGCCCGGCTGACCGAGACCGAGTGGCGGCTGCGATGGGAGGCTGAGCGCTGGTTCCTCCAGGCCGACGGCGAGTCCGGGAAACGCTAGGGGAACGAGACGATCCGGGTCAGCCCCGGCGGTGAGGTGAGCATCAGGCTTCCCGCGCCGCTGGCCCGGCTGGCGAACAGCCCCCACGGCCGGTATGTGCTGGCCTGCCGGGTCGGCTTCCGGCACCGGGGCCAGCAGTGGGCTGACCGTATCGCGGCCAACCGCGCCGTGGCGTACCGCATCCACCTCGATGTGCAGCGTGGCCGCTGGTACCTGACCGCCTCCTGGCAGATCCCACCGGTGAGAACGATGCCGTGGGAGGCGGTCCGGTCCGGCGGGCTGATCGGGGTGGACACCAACGCCGACCACCTGGCCGCCTGGCGCCTGGACGCCCACGGCAACCCGGTCGGCGAGCCCCGCAGGTTCGATTACGACCTGTCCGGCAGCGCAGCGCACCGGGACGCGCAGGTACGGCATGCGATCATCCGCCTCCTGCACTGGACCGAACGCCACGGTGCGGCCATCGCGATCGAGGACCTGGACTTCCAAGCGGACACCACCCGGGAGAAGCACGGGCGCAGGAAGCGGTTCCGCAAGCTGATCTCCGGCATGCCCACCTCCAAGCTGCGGGCACGACTGGTATCGATGGCCGCCGAACTCGGCATCACCATCGTTGCCGTCGATCCCGCCTACACCAGCCGCTGGGGCGCCCAGCACTGGCAAAAGCCCCTCACCAGCAAGAAGAGAAAGACCACTCGCCATCACGCGGCAGCGGTGGCGATCGGCAGGCGCGCCCTGGGGCACCCGATCCGGCGACGGACGGCACCGCCCCCGCACGACCAGAGCGATCATGCGGGGCATCGGACCGTCCAGGCCACATCGAGTACCCCGAGGCGTGAGGAAACCCGCCCCCGCATTCCCGGACCACGAACACGATCCGTCGACGCCGGATGCGGAGCGAAAGCGGGGGACCAGTGTGCCCACAACCGTTCGCAGCACACGACTGAGCACGAGTTCTGGCATCAGGACTCACTTCCGCTCAGCATCTAGGAACGGTTTTCGGTCCCGATCGGCCGGAGTTAACCTCGACTCAAATCGCCCGTCAGTTAGGGCGACTTCGCCCCATGGGGACTCCTCGATCTTCTTGTCAGCCGCTCACACCCGTGAAAGGCTCGTCGCGACCACACAAGAGGAATCTCCAATTCCTAGGCAGTACGGCGCTGTCGGCTGCCCGCCCTCCCCCAGCCCTGATGTGAGAGGGTTTCCCCCCGGCGGGGGCGTTGCTGTTCATGAGTGAGGAATCCCCTTCCATGCCCCACCACTCATCTCTCCTGGACGATGTGAACGTGCCGCTCGGTCACACCGTCCCTCCCTCCGAGAGACCCGATGGCGAGATATCCGCGACCGCCCTGCTCGATGCCTACTGGGACGCGGTCGCCGACTACGCGGAACTGTGCACCACCAGCCCCGACAGCGGTATGCGGCTGGCCACCGAGGCGTTCCGGCGCGGTATCCGGCAGACCCGCAGCCTGCGTACCCGCGGCTGGCGGCGCCTGCCCTGGCTGCCGCTGCTGCTGGCCGCCGTACGGAAGACCGCGGCCGACTGGCACGTCCACCGCCACGGCGACCGGCTCAACCCCGATCTGCGGAGCTGGCTGGGCTCGGACCAGGCCGCGCGTTACGCCGTTCCGCGCCAGGAGCAGCCGCTCGCGCTGCGCGGGCTGCGGGATCTGCCGGAGGCGGACGGCGCGTTGCTGTGGTCGGTCGAGGTGGAGTCGCTGTCCGTGGAGGCGATCGCCCGGGAACTGGGCTGCGACACCCTGACCGCGGCCGAGGAGATCGACCGGGTCCGCCACGCCTACCGGGAGCGCTGCCGCCGCAACCATGTGGAGTCCCTGACCGACGCGGAGTGCGCCGCTTACGCCAAGTTGCTTGAGGCGGCAACCCGTTCGCCCGACGCCCCCTCGCCCAACGATCTGTGGGACCACTTGGCGTGGTGCGTACGGTGCCGGGAGGCGTCCGCCTGTCTCTACCTGGACGGCGGCGGACTGCCCGGCGCGCTGGCAAGCGGGGTGCTCGGCTGGGGCGGATACCCGTATCTCGAACGGCGCCGCATGGTCGCCGCCCAGGCTCCCGCCGCCCAGCACACCCGCGAGGCGGCGACCCCGAACGCCGTCAGGCCGCGTTGCTGGCAACGGCTGCTGGACCGGTTCGACATACCGTGGCTCAGAAGGCCCCGCCGCGGGGGCGGCGCCCACAGCGCTCGCGCCGCCCGCAGACGGGCCCGGACCACGGTGACGCTGTCGGTGACCGCCGTGGTGCTGCTCGCCGGGGTGGTGGCGCTGACCAGTACGGGTACCTCTCACGACCGGGGCGGCGCGGCACCGCGGGAACCGGCCGCCTCCCTGCCGCAGGGGGTGCCCCCGGGCACGGTGCCGGACGGCACGGACCGGTCCGCCACCCCCGAGCCGTCCGAGGACAGCAAGGACGGGAAGGACGGCAAGGACAAGGACGGGAAGGACGAGGACCACAAGAAGCCGGACCCTCCGTCGTCGCCCGGGAACAGGAGCGGATCCAACTCGGGCCACCAGCCCAAGGATCTGCCGGAGCCTGCCGCCCGTCCGTCCTGCACGGCGGAGTTCGAGGTGGTCCACTCCTGGCCCGGTGGCTTCGAGGCCGAGGTCAACGTCACCTCCCACAAGGCGTTGGACACCTGGCGGGTCAGCTGGACGTTCTCCGGCTCCCAGGAGATCAACCATCTCTGGGACGGTAAAGTCAGCCAGCACGGCGACGAGGTGACCGTGACCCCGAAGGGCTACAACGGGCGGGTGAAGGCGGGCGGCACGATCTCCTTCGGCTTCACCGCCGACACGGAGGGCGGGGCCGGAGCACCCGGGAGCCTCTCCCTGGACGGCAGCCCCTGCTCAAGCTGAGCCGACGCATCCGGCCCGGAAACATCGGCACAGGGCCGTCCCTGGGCAGTGAGCCACCCGGATGGGCGTACCAGACCTCCGGCCCGGGGCGAACCTGTGGCGGAATGCGGAAGAAGCCCTCCTTCCCCCACGGTGAGGTGAGCGATGAGCGGCGGCCCGGCATGAGCAGCGTCCTGAGCGGCATCGTGTCCCTGCCCGCCGACGCCCCGGCGGGGCTGGCGGCCCGGGTGGTGGTGGAGGTCCGCAATGTGTCCCGCGCGGACATGCCCTCGTCGGTGGTGGGCGCGCAGGTGCTCACCGATGTGCCGCTGAGCCCGGGGGGCCATGTCCCGTTCAGCGTCAAGGTGCCCGGTGAACTGGTCCCGGGGGACGCCTACGGGCTGCGGGTCCACGTGGACGTCAGCGGTACCGGGTTCCTGGAGCGCGGCGATCTGGTGAGCGCCCAGGCCAATCCGGTGCCGTCCGGTTCCGTCGCGGGGCTGATCGCCCCGGTCAGCAAGGTGTGAACGGCCGAGCGGGAAGGGGCGGTGGGCGAACGGGCGGGCGCGGGCGGACCGGCGGCCCGCCCGCGTCCGCCGTCATCCGTTCTTGTCGGCGTCGGACTCCGCCGCGCTCGCGGCCGACTCGGCGTCGTCCACCAGCCGGTTCAGCTCGGGGAGTTCGGAGGACGACGGTGTCGGAGTGGTGGCCGACGGGGTGCTGCCCGACGACGTCCCGGAGTCGTCCGAGCCGCCACCACCGCAGCCGGTGACCAGCGCGGCGCAGAGCACCGCCGCGGCGGCGGCCGCCCCTGCCGTACGGCGGGTCACGCGGTGGACCCGTTGCTGTGCGCGGTGCACCACGTCTTGACCTTGACCAGGTCCTTCTGCCGCTTCTCCAGCGTGGGGAGGAGGGCGTTGCGGAACTTCAGCCGGTCGTTGAGGAAGGTGGCGATCTCGGTGTGGCCCTCCTTCTTCGCGTACTCGATCCGCTTCTTGACGCGGGCGATCGAGCCGCGTTGGGTCTCCGGACCGCGCAGCCGCTTCAGGGCCCGTGCCAGCCGCTTGTCTATCTTCGGGGCGCGCTTGCACAAAGTCTCGGCGCCGTCCCCGGTCACCTTGCCGCCCTTGCCGTCCGCGCCTGGGGTGGCCGCCGGGCTCGGGGTGGCCGCCGGGCTCGACGCCGGGGCGCTGCTGTCCGCCTGGGCGAGACCCGCCGTGCCGATCAGGGCGGCGGTGGCCGCGAGGGCCACAGCCGCGCTCTTTCCGCGGTGCATGGTGTCGTCCTTCCGTAGGCCTTACCTGCCTGTCGGAACGGGACGCTAGGGACGCTCTTTGTGGAATTCCTGTGGACCGGCCCCCGAGTGCGGGCCGGGCCCGGAGTACCAGTCCCGGCGCAGCAGCGGCAGCGTGGCCTCCCCCGCCCCGGTGGCCGCCCCGGATCCGTCGGCCGGCAGCGGCAGCCGGATCCCGATCCGGGCCCCCGACAGCCCGTCGGGCCGGTCCGCCACCGCGACCGTGCCGCGGTGCAGCGCGATCTGCTGGGCGATCAGGGTGAGGCCGAGTCCCGAGCCGGGGCTGTCCGGGCGGCGGTGGAACCGCTGGAAGACCTCCTCGCGGCGGTCGGGTGGTATGCCGGGCCCCCGGTCGTCGACCGTCAGCACCGCGACCGGTCCCTCCGGCGTCCGCCCCGGCCCCAACGCCACCTCGATCCTGGCCGGTTGGCCGTCGGCGGTGCCGTGCGTCAGCGCGTTGGTGAGCAGGTTGTCCACCACCGAGCGCAGCCCCTGTTCCCAGCCGTGCGCCCACAGCCCCGGAACGGCGTTCACCCGCACCTCGGCCTCGGGGTGGCGGCGGCGCAGATCGGCCGCCGACGCCTCCACCACCTCGGCGAGGTCGACGGGTTCGAAGGCGTCCGCCTCCACCAGATCGCCGTGGGCCAGCGCCCGGAGCCTCACCAGCAGCCGCAGCAGCCGCTCGTGCTCATGGCCGAGGTCGGCCAGCACCTCGGTGCGGTCGGCGGCGGGCAGTACGGGGTACTCGGCGAGGATGTCGAGGTTGGTGCGCATGCTCATCAGCGGGGTGCGCAGTTCGTGCGAGGCGGCCGCCGCGAAGGAGCGCGCGGTCTCCAGCGCCTCCGCGGTGCGGGCGGCCTGCTGGTCGTAGCGGTCCAGCACGGTCCGCAGGGTGGCCTCCAGATCGTCGACCTCGGCGATCCCGGTGCGCCGGTGCTCCAGCCGGGCCGGGCTGGTGCGCGGATCGAGCCCACTGGTACGGCGCTGGAGGCGGCGCAGCGGCCGGACCGTGCCCGAGGCGGCGGCCCAGGCCAGCGCCCCGGCGAGCGGTGCGGCCAGCAGCGCCACGGTCACCACGCGGCGCCGTACGAGGGAGAGTTCGGCCTCGCTGGTGGCGTTCGGGGAGAACAGCCACAGGGTGCCCCGCGCCGCGGGTCCGCCCTTGCGCGGTCCGACCGTCACCCGGAGGGACAGCGCCCGCCAGCTCGCGTCGTCCGCACGCACCGTGACGGGCCGTCCGGTCACCTCCGGCAGCTCCACGGAGTCCTTCGGCTGGGGACCCGCGGCGACGGTTCCCTGGGGACCGCCCAGCCGGATGCCCATGTCCAGCGCCGAGCCCAGGAGCTGCCGTTCACGGTTCTGCTGGGCCTGGGGACGGCCGGACGCGGTGGCGCGCAGCAGCGCCCGCGCGTCGGGGGCCACGGCGTTGGCCCCGCGCCGCAGCCGGGCGTCCTGTTCATGGTGCAGATCGGACGTGACCAGCCGCAGCAGCACCCAGCCGGAGGCGAGGACGAGGACGGGGACGGCGACGCCCACGGCGAGCGCGATCCGGGTGGCCAGCCTCATGACGTACGCCCGCCGGGGCCGTCGGGCGCACGCAGCACAAAGCCCACTCCGCGCACGGTGTGCAGCATGCGGGGCCGTCCGTCGGCCTCCAGTTTGCGGCGCAGATAGCTGACGAAGGTGTCCACGGCGTCGGTGCGCACGTCGAAGTCGTAGCCCCAGACCCGGTCCAGCAGCTGGTCGCGGGTGAGCACGATCCCGGTGTTGCGGGCGAGCACCTCCAGCAGTTCGAACTCGCGCCGGGTGAGCCGCAGCGGCGCCCCGTCCAGCCGTGCCTCGCGCGCCTCGGGGGCGATCTCCAGCGGGCCGACGCGCACCCGGTCGGTGGGCGCGGGCGGGCGGCGCCGCAGCAGGGCGTGCAGCCGCAGCACCAGCTCCTGGAGGGCGAAGGGTTTGACGAGGTAGTCGTCGCCCCCGGCCTGGAGGCCGGCGACCCGGTCGGACACCTCGTCGAGGGCGGAGAGCATCAGTACGGGGATGTCGCTGCCGTCCCCGCGCAGCGCCCGGCACACCTCGATTCCGCTCAGATCCGGCATGGAGATGTCCAGGACCACCACATCGGGGGTGTGGTCGCGCACCGCGGCGAGGGCGGCCCGGCCGCCGTCGGCGAGGGACACGGAGAAGTCGTTGAGCCGCAGTCCGCGCTCCAGGGAACGCCTGATGGCCGCGTCGTCGTCGGTCACCAGCACCCGTCCGCCGCCCGTGGTCTCCATCCGCACCACCTCCGGCCTGCGATGGTACGGGCCGGGGATCGGGTTCACACCGCCCGAGCGGTGTCCGGGGCGGCGTGGTGGGCGAGCGGGGCGTGCGGATCGGGGGCGCCGGGCACCGGTGCCGGATCGGCGTGGATCAGGGCGGCGGTGAGCCGTGGCACCGCGTGCAGCAGGGCGTGTTCGGCCTCGACGGCCACCCGGTGGGCACCCCGTACGCTCAGGCCCCCGTCGACCACCACCGCGACCTCAGCCCGCAGCCGGTGGCCGATCCAGCGCAGCCGCAGCTCACCCACGCCCCGCACGCCGGGGACGGCCGTCACCGCGCGCTCGGCCGCGTCGACCAGCTCCGGGTCCACGGCGTCCATCACCCGGCGGAACACCTCGCGGGCGGCGTCGCGCAGCACCAGCAGGATGGCGGCGGTGATGGCCAGCCCCACCAGCGGGTCGGCCGACCGCCAGCCGAGGGCCGCGCCGCCCGCGCCCACCAGGACGGCGAGCGAGGTGAAGCCGTCGGTACGGGCGTGCAGACCGTCGGCGATCAGTGCGGCCGAACCGATCTCCCGGCCGACGCGGATGCGGTAGCGGGCCACCCATTCATTGCCGACGCAGCCGATGACGGCGGCCACGGCCACGGCGGGCAGATGGCTGATCTCCCGTGGGTGCAGCAGCCGGTCGACGGCGGTCCAGGCGGCGAACGCGGCAGAGGCCGCGATGGTGAGCACGATCGCGATCCCGGCCAGGTCCTCGGCGCGTCCGTAGCCGTAGGTGAAGCGGCGGGTGGAGGCGCGGCGGCCGAGCACGAAGGCGACGGCGAGCGGCAGCGCGGTCAGGGCGTCCGCCGCGTTGTGCACGGTGTCACCGAGCAGCGCGACCGATCCGGACATCGCCACTACCACGGCCTGGGCCAGGGCCGTGGCGCCGAGCACCACGAGGGAGAGCCACAGGGCGCGCATGCCCTGCGCGGAGGACTCCAGGGCGTGGTCGGTGCGGTCGGCGGAGTCGTGCGAGTGGGGCCGCAGCAGATGCCCGGCCCGGTGGCGCAGCCGGGCCCACCGGCCGCTGCCGCTGTGCGGGTGGTGGTGGCCCCCGTGGTCCCCGCTCTGTCCGTTCTGTCCGTGCTGTCCGTGCCGTTCGTGATGTCCGTGGTGTGCGTGGTGTCCGTGCCGGTCGTCCACGACGTTCCCCTTCCGTTCACTGGCCGGCCCGATGCGCTGGACACGGGCTCCCCTGCAAGGCCATTATGTGCGTATGAGCGCACGCATGCACCTATCAGCTGCACACCATGCGCACCAGCGAGCACCGAGCGCCGCACAGTTCGACGCCGCGGCCCGTGTCCTCGGCCTGCTCGCCGACCGCACCCGGCTGGCGCTGCTGCACACGCTCACCGCGGGTGAGGCCGATGTCACCGCTCTGACCGCCGCCTGCGGCGCCGCCCGCCCGGCCGTCAGCCAGCACCTCGCCAAGCTGCGGCTGGCCGGTCTTGTCAGCTCCCGCAAGGACGGCCGCCGGGTGGTCTACGCCCTTCAGGACGGACATCTCGCCCGGCTGGTCGCCGAGGCCCTCAGCCACGCGGACCACGAGCTGTCCGGCCTTCCCCGGCACGACTGACCCGGAGCGACCCGGCGGATCGCATCGGCCTGATGCGGCCGGATCCGGCGTGATCCGGCTGTGTGGCCATTCAGCCGCGGCATGCCCACTGGTTACGATCTGGGCGCGATGGGAAAACGGCGGGAGGCAGACGGCGGCATAGCGAGGAGCGTGGTGCGCCACACCACGCTCCTCGGGCTGTGGCGCGCGGCTCTGCTGCTGGCCGCGGTGTTCTGGGTGATGCCGTCGTGCATCCACCCCGCCGCGCACCACACCGCACCGTCGGCGGGGTGCACCCACCACGCCACCACGACCGCGCCCGATCTGCTCGCCCTTGCCGACCAGCCGGTCCGTGCGGACCAGGACCAGCCGTCCGATCGGGACCCGAGGGACGGCGACAACTGTGTCGCGGGCTCCCACGGCACGGGCCAGGCGCTGGTGCCCACCCCCGTTCCTCCGCCCTTGCGCACCGAGGTGCCGCCACCCGGCGGACCGCGGACCGCGGACTCTGTCCGGGCACCGCCCGACCGCGCTGTCCACGCCCTCGGCCTCCATCAGCTCCAGGTCCTGCGGACCTAGACCGGCGGCCGGTACCCGCGATCACCCCCCATCCAGTGCGCGAACAGCGAGGACAGACAACAGCCATGAGTTCCAAGGGCTCGAAGACGAAGGGCGCGGCCGCCGAGCGCCGCGCGAAGATAGAGGAACTGCGCCGCAAGGAGAAGGCCCGCGAGAAGCGCTACCGGATCCTGACCATCACCTCCTCCACGGTGATCGTCGCCGGTCTGGCCGTCGGCGGCTACTTCCTGGTGGACGCCGGGGACAAGAACGAGAAGAAGCAGACCAAGGTCACCTCCCAGACCGTGCGCAGCGGCACGTTCAAGGGCATGACCACGTGGAAGGGACTGACCCAGACCCACGTCCGGGGCAAGGTCAAGTACGCCATGTCACCGCCGGTGGGCGGGGACCACAACCAGGTCTGGCAGAACTGCTCCGGCGATGTGTACAACAAGCCGCTGGAGAACGAGCACGCGGTGCACTCGCTGGAGCACGGCGCGGTGTGGGTGACCTACACCGACAAGGCGCCGGCGAAGGACGTGGCGGCGCTCAAGGCACGGGTGGAGAAGACCCAGTACTCGCTGATGAGCCCCTACCCGGGCCAGAAGTCCCCGCTCATGCTGAACGCGTGGGGCCATCAGCTGACGATCGACGGGGCGTCGGATCCACGGGTGGCCGAGTTCTTCAAGAAGTTCGTGCAGGGCGACCAGACCCCTGAGCCGGGCGCCGCCTGCACCGGAGGGAAGCCTTCATGACCGGTGTCCGGGCCGGGCTCGGCCGTGCCTCGCGGCAGCCCCTGGTGGCGGGAGTCGCCGCCGCGCTCGCCGTAGTGACCCTGGTCGCGGTGGGGCTGCTGTGGGTTATGACAGACCGCTCGGAGGGCAGCACGGGCACCGGCGCCCCCTCGGACACCTCCGCCGAGGCGGGGTTCGCCCGGGACATGGCCGTCCACCATCAGCAGGCGGTGGAGATGTCGTTCATCGTGCGCGACCGCACCGATGACGAAGAGGTGCGCAGGCTCGCCTACGACATCATCAACACCCAGGCCAACCAGCGCGGAATGATGCTCGGCTGGCTGGATCTGTGGGGGCTCGACGCGACCTCCGAGGACCCCCCGATGACGTGGATGAAGCACGGCTCCAAGGGCCATGGCTCGATGGACCACGAGGGGATGGAGGGTATGGAAGGCATGGGCGACGGCGGGCGGTACACCCCGCACGACGGGTCGCTGATGCCGGGCATGGCCACCAACACCGAGCTGGACACGCTGCGTTCGGCCAAGGGCAAGAAGGCCGAGGTGCTCTATCTGAAGCTGATGACCGCCCATCACAAGGGCGGTATAGCGATGGCCCGGGGCGCGGTCGAGCTGGCCACGGACTCCACCGTGAAGCGGCTGGCCAGGACGATGGTCCAGGGGCAGCAGTCGGAGATCGCGCTGATGGCCGACCTGCTCAAGGCGCGTGGCGCCCGCGCTCCGTCGTAGCCGATCCGTCGCGCATCCGCAGCGGCATCCGAAAGCCCGGCGCCCCGGCCCTCGCGGCCGGGGCGTCCGCTGTCCGGCGTCTCGCGACGGGCACCTCAGGCCAGCGGCGCCGGGGTGAAGGTGACCGGGATGGCGGCCACACCGCGCATCATGAGGGAGGAGCGCCACTGGAGCTTCTCCGGCGGCACGGTCAGCGTCACGTCCGGAAGCCGGTCGAGCAGCACCTGGATCCCCGTTGCGGCCATGACCTCGGCCATGTCGCGCGCGGGCTCCGGACAGCCGTACTCACCGTGGCTGAAGGCCATATGGGCCTGGTTGCCCGACGCGCCGGCCCGGAAGTCCGGGCGGACGTTGGGATCGGCGTTGGCCCCGGCGAGCCCGAGGATCAGACAGTCGCCCTTCTTGATGTGCTGTCCGCCGAGCACGGTGTCCTCGGCGGTCCAGCGGCCGATGACGTTGGGGCCCGGAGTGTCCTCCCACAGCACCTCGTTGAGCGCCTGGCCGACGCTGCGGCGACCACCCGCCATGGTGACCGCGAAGCGTTCGTCGGTGAGCATGAGCCGAAGCGCGTTGCCGATCCAGTGCGCGGTGGGCTGGTGGCTGGCGTACACCGTGCCGATCAGATCGTTGATGATCTCCTGGTCGGTGAGGCCCACGGGGTGCGCGACCAGCCGCTCGGGAATGCCGGGTGTCGGGTTGACGCGGGCCTTGGCCACCAGCGCCGCGATCCGGTCGTACATCCGCTGGTGCGCGCCGGCGGCGTCGTCGCTGCCGTTGGTCAGGTCGAGCATGTCGCGCTGGAGGGCGGCCGATTCGGACGCGTCCAGTCCGTAGAGCCGGGTCACCACACGCAGCGGGAGCTGGTCGGCGTACTCGGCCACCAGATCGGCGCGTCCACTGCCCGCGAAGGTGTCGATCAGTTCGTCGGCGACCTGTTCACAGCCCGCCCGCAGCTCGAACTGGTCCACCGAGGACAGCGCTTCGAACATCGCCGCGGAACGGCGCTGATGCTCGGCGCCCTCGGTGAACTGCATCGTCGAGCGGTGGTCGACGAAGGCGATCAGCGGCCAGTCGGCCGGGACGCGGTCCCAGGCGTTCCAGCGGCGCGAGTCGCGGGCGAACATCTTGGGGTCGGAGGTGACGCGATACAGCTCCCGGTAACCGAGGACCAGCCAGGCGGGGACGTCGCCGTCGAGCAGGACGGGTGCGACGGGGCCGTGATCCCGGCGGAGCCGCCGGTACAGCTCGTCCGGATCGTCCTGGAGGTGTTCGGTGTGCATGGGCACCGCGTCGGGGTGAAAGGGGCATCCCGGGGCGGGTGTTGCGGGCGCGGGCGCGGCCGCCGGGGCAGGTGGGGCGAACGGTTCGACGGGGTCGGGAGTCGTCACGCGGTGCTCTCCACAGCGGAGGTGGCGGACAGGGAGTAAAGATGGCGTGCCAGTGTGACCAGCACGGTCTTGCTGGAGTCGCGCTTACGGGCATCGCAGTCGATCACCGGGACCTCGGGCGGCAGGTCGAGGGCCTCCCGCACCTCCTCCAACGTGTGCTGCGGCTCGCTGAAGTTGTTGCGCGCCACGATGAACGGGGTGCCGTGGTGCTCCAGACGGTCCAGCGCGTACCAGGAGTCGGCCAGCCGGTTGGTGTCCACCAGCACGACCGCGCCCAGGGTTCCGGAGAACAGCCGGTCCCACAGGAACCAGAACCGCTCCTGGCCGGGGGCGCCGAACAGATAGAGCACCATCTGCTCGTCGAGGCTGATCCGGCCGAAGTCGAAGGCGACCGTGGTGGTGGTCTTGCTCCGGACGAAGGAGGCGTCGTCGATCCCGATGCCCGCCTGCGTCATCGTCTCCTCGGTGCTGAGCGGGCGGATCTCGCTGACCGACTGGACCATCGTGGTCTTGCCGACGCCGAACCCGCCCACGATCACGATCTTGAGGCCGTCGCTCGCGCTCTCCCGCAGCGGGGCACGTACGGCGCTGTCAGAGGTTCTGGAGTGCAACGAGCACCTTCTTCAGGGTTTCGGGCTCCGGCAGCCGCCCGCCGGGGCGGGCCGCATGCGGATGGCGCGCGGTGATCCGGCCGGTGTCCAGCAGATCGCACAGCAGGATCTTGACGACGCTGACGGGCAGGTCCAGATACGAGGAGATCTCCACGACCGACAGCGGACTGCGGCACATCCGGAGGATCTTGACGTGCTCGGACTGCATGCCCGGCATCGGCTCGCATTCGCTGACGATCAGCGTGACCATGTCGAAGACGCTCTCGTCGGCGCGGCTTCGGCCACTGGTGATGGTGTACAGCCGGTCCGGGTCCTCGTTGTCGAGCGCCCCTCGGATCATGCGTTGGCCCCGGCGCCGCCCGCGGCCACCCGCGGCGCGGCCCGCAGATGGTCGCCGATCTGCTCGACCAGCTCGTTCATGTTGTGCCCGATCACGCCGACGTCGGCGTCGTCATGGGCCACAACGGCCAGATGGGCGCCCTCGCCGGCCTCGACGATGAACAGAATCCCCCCGTGGAACTCGGTCATCGACTGCCGGACCCCGCCGCTGCCGTCGCCGAACTCGATGGACGCGCCGTGGGCCAGGCTCTGGATGCCCGACGCGATGGCCGACAGCTGGTCGGCCTGGTCCACGGACAGCCCGGAGGTGAGGCACAGCTTGAGACCGTCCCGGGACAGCACCAGGGCGTGCCGTGAACCCGGGGTCTTCTCCAGGAGATTCTCCAGCAGCCAGTCCAGGCTGCGGTCTGTGGTGTTCATCGGCGTTCCTTCTGTCACGGCTGGTCGTTCTCAGCAGGCTCGGCGGACTCGGCGGGCCCGGCGGGCCCGGTGTGCTCTGCGGACGCCGCCGACTCGGCGTTACGCGCCGCACCGGTGGCGGAGCCCTTACGGGTTGCCTGGCGGAAGGCGCCGAAACGCGCTCCGGCCTCCTCCGGGCGCGGACGGCTGGTCTTCGCCTTGTTGGCCTCCGGCGAGACGGGGGGCACGGGCCGGGAGGCCGCCGCCAGCGTCTCGCCCCGGCGCCGCTTGGGCAGGCCGTTGACCGACCGCGGGGGCTGGGCGGCGGGGGACGGCGTGCCGGGTCCCGGTGCCGGGGACACCGCTGGGTCCGGGGACTCCGCGGGCGCCGAGACCTTGGCCGGGGCGCTGTCGGCGCGTTCGGCTACCCGCGCGGACGGGGTGGCGGACGCCTGCCGGGACGCCTCCGCGGCGCGGGCGCGGGCAGGCGGTTCGAGTACGGCGTCCTGGTTGATGTGCGTGATCAGCTGCTGCGGGATCAGCACCACGACGCCGGTGCCGCCACGCGAGGACGGCCGGTAGGAGACGGTGAGATCGTGCTTACGGGCCAGACAGCCGACGACCGCGAGCCCGAGCCGGGTGCCCGACAGCGTCGTCAGATCCAGCGCCTCGGAGGACACCGCCTTCTGGGCGCGGGCCAGTGCGGCCTGGCTCATGACCAGACCGCCGTCCTCGATGGTGACCACCACGCCGGTGTGCGTCTCCTCGACGTACACATGCACCTCCTCGGTGGGAGGTGAGAAGCTGGCGGCGTTGTCCATCAGCTCGGCGAGCGCGTGCATGACGCCCTCGGCGGCGTAACCGGCCACCGCGGCGTTGCTGGCCGAGTGGACCCGCACCCGCTGGAAGGCGCTGATCCGGCCGATCGCGCCGCGCAGCACGGACTCCATCACGATGGGCTTGGTCCAGCGGCGGCCGGAGCGGGCACCGGTGAGCACGGCGATGGAGTCCGCGATCCGGCCCGCCTGGGCGGTGGTGTGATCCAGTTTCAGCAGGTCGCCCAGGACGTTCTCGTCGTACCGGTTCTCCATCTCGCGCAGATCGGCGAGCATCGTGGTGGCCAGCGCCTGGACCCGGCCCGCGGCGTTGGCGCATGCGGCCATCGCGGAGGCGCGCATCCGCTCACCGGTGCCGATCTCCTGCACCAGCACCCGCAGCAGCCGCTGGTGGGCGGCGCTGACCGGACGCGTCACCTGGGTCAGCACGGTGTCCGCCGAACCCCCGTCCCGCAGCCGCTTCACCGCGGCGGGAATGGTTTCGTCAGCGAGTCTGGAGGCTTCCAGCTCCTTCGCCGCGGCCTCCCGCTCCAGCGTGGTGATCCGGTCCTGGAGGTGGCTGATGGACCGCGCCCGGAAGGCCGCGACCACCAGGGCCGCCGCCAGCAGGACGGCGACCGCCCCGCTGAAGACGGCGACCGCGGGGCGGTCGGCGGGGGGCACCTCGGCCGTCACCCACAGCCCCGCACCACCGGCGACGACGGCTGCCAGCAACGGAACGATCAGAGCCTGCCGGGTCAGCGAGGGGCCTTTGTAGGGATGGCTGGATATGTGTGCTGACATCAATCAGGTCCTCATGGGCGCGTTCGTGTGGGTGGAGACTGGACCACGCGGACATCAAGCCGTGGGCGGCACATGCTAGTACCGATCACGCGGTTTTGACCGGTACCGCTCAGTACGCGGACCATGACGGCTCATCAGTCCTCGGAGGACTTCCACACCCCGCTCACCGGGACAAAGGTGAACAGTCCTGAGGTGATGTCACGTATCCCTCCGGGGGAGGACCGTAATTCGGCCCCGTGATCGGAGACAACGGATCCAGTAGCGCAGGAACCCTTACACGACCTCCGCAAACGTGAACATCGCGATAACCGCGCCCGCGCACCACTAGGGAATCGCCAGTTCGGCCCAGATGACCTTGCCGGAAGAGGTGTAACGGGTGCCCCAGCGCTCGGCGAACTGCGCCACCAGGAACAGCCCCCGGCCGCCCTCGTCGGTGGTCGCCGCATAGCGCAGATGCGGTGAGGTGCTGCTGGTGTCGGACACCTCGCAGATCAGCTCGCGGTCGCCGCGGAGCACCTGCACCCGGATCGGGCCGGTGGCATGGCGGATGGCGTTGGTGATCAGCTCGCTCAGCACCAGCTCGGCGGTGAACGCGTACTCGCCCAGGCCCCATTCCTCCAGCTGCCGCAGCACACCGGCGCGTGCCCCGGCCACCACCATCGGATCGGAGGCCACTTCCCAGGACACCACCCGGTCCGGGCCCAGCACCCGGGTACGGGCGGCGATCAGCGCGATGTCATCGCTGGGGGTGGTGGGCAGCATCTCGTCCAGGACGTGGGTGCAGATCTCCTCGGGCGTCCGGCCGGGGTGGGAGAGTGCGTTGCGCAGCAGCTCCAGACCAGTGTCGATCTCGCGGCGGCGGTCCTCGATCAGCCCGTCGGTGTAGAGCACCAGATGGCTGTTCTCGGGCAGTTCCAGCTCGGCGGTCTCGAATGGCAGCCCGCCCAGGCCCAGCGGCGGTCCCGCGGGCAGATCGGGGAACTCCACCGAACCGTCCGGACTCACCACGGCGGGCGGCGGATGACCCGCACGCGCCATGGTGCAGCGCCGGGTCACCGGGTCGTAGATCGCGTACAGACAGGTGGCACCGATGATCGATTCGCCCGCGGCCTCCAGGCCCTCGATCCGCTCCAGGGAGCCGGGGCTCTCGTCCTGGTCGATCCGGGCGATCAGATCGTCCAGATGGGACAGGATCTCGTCCGGCGGCAGATCCAGTGTGGAGAAGTTGTGCACCGCCGTCCGCAACCGCCCCATCGTCGCCGCCGCATGCAGACCATGCCCCACCACATCCCCCACCACCAGCGCCACCCGCGCACCCGGCAGCGGAATCACATCGAACCAGTCACCCCCCACCCCCGACTCCGCCGGCAGATAGCGGAAGGCGACGTCCAGGGCGCTCTGGGCGGGCAGGGCGCGCGGCAGCAGGCTGTGCTGGAGGGTCACGGCCATGGTGTGCTCGCGGGTGTAGCGGCGGGCGTTGTCGATGCACACCGCCGCGTGGGAGGCCAGCTCCTCGCCGAGGGACACCTCTTCGTCCTCGAAGGGCTCCCGCTCCTTCAGCCGCCAGAAGTTGACCATCCCCAGCAGCACACCCCGGGCCCGCAGCGGGACCGTGACCAGCGAACGGACGCCGTACTCGACGACCTTGGCGGTCTGTTCGGGGTCCTGGGCCTGCCATCCGGTGGCCTCGGTGAGATCGGTCTCCACCACCGGCCGCCCGCTGCCGTAGCCCCATGCCTGGGGGGTGGAGGCGACGAACGCGAAGTGCTTGCCGACCGAGTAGAAGGGGTGGTCGTGGCGGACCCCGTGGACCGCCGCCCGCACCATCTCCACCCCGCTCACCGGCAGCGGCTCCTCGCCCCGTAGCACCGGCTCGGCCAGGTCGACGGTGACGAAGTCGGCGAACCGCTCCACCGCCACCTGCGCCAGTTCCTCGGCGGTCCGGCTCACATCGAGGGTGGTGCCGATCTCCACACTGGCGTCGAACAGCAGCTTCAGCCGCTTCTGCGCCACATCGGCGCGGCCGGAGAGGGCCCGCAGCTCGGTGGAGTCGCGCAGGGTGGCGACGCTGCCGGGCGGGCCGCCGACGCTGTCGGTCAGCCGGTTGTTCACGGCCAGCAGCCGTTCACCGGCGACCAGCACCTCGTCGGTGACCACCCGCCGGGAGACCAGCAGATCCGCGATATGCGGCTCAAGACCCAGGTCCTCGACCGGGCGCCCCTCGGGCCGGGGCGGCAGGTCCAGCAGCCGGGACGCCTCGTCGTTGGCGAGCACCAGCCTGCCGTCGGCGCCGACGATGAGCACCCCTTCGCGCACCGAGTGCAGCACCGCGTCATGGTGCTCGTACATCTGGGTCATCTCGACCGGGTCCAGACCGCGGGTCTGCCGTCTGAGCCGTCCGGTGACCAGGGCGGTACCGCCGGTGGCGAGGGCGAGCGAGGCGACGACGGCGCCGACGAGCAGGGGCAGCTGGCGATCGACGAGACCGCTCACCTTCTTGACCAGGATCCCGGCGCTCACCAGGCCGACCACATGGTGATGGCCGTTGAAGACCGGGACGGTCGCCTGGCTCACCTCGCCACCGGGGCCGTTGACGATCTCGGTCACCCGGCCTCCTGCCAGCGCGGGCTTGATGGTGCCGACGAAGTGCTTGCCGATGAGTTCGGGTCTGGGGTGGGTGATCCGGATCCCCTTGTTGTCGGTGACCACGACGAAGTCGAGATTGGACTGCTTGCGGACGGTCTCGGCCTTCGGCTGGAGGTAGGCGGTGGGATCAGGGCTCTGCAACGCCTTGACGATCCCGGGGGAGGCGGCGAAGGACTCGGCGACGGCCAGCGAACGCCCCCTCGCCTCCTCGGTGGAGTCACGGCGCACCTGGAGCAGAAGCGCCACGGTGGCCGCGGCGCCGAGCAGCAGCACGATCACCAGTTGCAGGACCAGGACCTGACCGGCCACGCTGCGGACGCTCAGGCGCGACCGCGAGCGCCGCCCCTCCGCCTCCGGGCGCTCACCCCACTGACTCCGTGGCTGCCGACCGGGGAACATACGGGCAGCCCACGATCGACCCATAAACCGGGCCATATACCCACATCTACACCGGAGAGCCCCGGAAGGCGAGTTCCGCACCCGGGCAGCGGCCACCATCAGCACGTTCCGTACCGGATCAGTGACTTTCCATCACCTTCGCGGCCCCCGCCACGCGGGGTGCCGAGCCGGGCGGTGTGTGTAAACCTGAAGTCGGGACATTTCATCTGAATTGCCCCTCATCGGGACCATGTGGTCTTCGATAGCACCTGATGAAGGAGCCCGAAATGGCCAGTCACGCCGGTGGAGTTCAGACAGGAGCCGCCACCCCGCGCCCCGAGGTGAGCGGATGGCTTGTCTTCGCGGCGGTCATGATGATCTTCGGCGGTCTTATGACCTTGTTCCAGGGCATCGCGGCCGTCACCAATGACACCGTCTTCGTCACCACACAGAACTACATCTTCGCGTTCGACCTGAGCGGCTGGGGCTGGGTCCATATGATCCTCGGCATCGTCCTCATCGTGACCGGCCTCGCCGTGTTCACCGGGGCGATGTGGGCACGGGTCACCGGCGTGGTGCTCGCCGGGCTCGGGCTGATCGCCAACTTCCTGTGGCTGCCGTACTACCCGGTGTGGGCCATGGTGCTGCTCATCGTCGACGGCTTCGTCATCTGGGCGCTGTGCGCCGGACCGAGCCGCGGTACCGCAACCCCTACGACAACTACGACAACGCGATGACGACCAGCGCGGTGTCATCGGCGGCCGGGCCGCCGGTGACACCGAGGTCCGCCAGCACGGCGTCGGCCAGCTCCTCCGGATCCAGTCCGCTGTGCCGGGCGAGGCTGGCGGTGAGCCGGCCGAGACCGACGTCGATGTCCTCGTCCCGGCGCTCGATCAGCCCGTCGGTGTAGAGGACGAGGGTGGCTCCGGTGTCGTAGCGGACCTCGGCCTGCGGTCGGGGCACTTGCTCGGTCCGGGCGCCCAGCGGCGGATCGGTGGCCTGGTCCAGCAGCTCCACCCGACCGTCGGCCCGGAGCAGCGCGGGCGGCGGATGGCCCGCGCAGCTGTAGACGACGGTGTGCGCCCGGGAGTCGATCACCACCTGCACGGCGGTCGCGGCGAGCGCCCCCTCGACGAAGCGCGCGTAGAACCCGAGCACCTCCAGGGCCTGTGCGGGGCCGTCCACCACCCGGGTCGCGGCGGAGAGCGCGCTGCGCAGCTGCCCCATCACACAGGCCGCCTCCAGCCCCTGCCCCACCACGTCCCCCACGGCGACGGCGATCCGGTCCTCCGGCAGCTCGGTCAGCTCGTACCAGTCACCGCACACATTGAGCGAGCCCACGGCGGGGCGGTAGCGCACGGCCGCGTACGGATACTGCCCCGGTGAGCTCGTGGGCAGCATCGCCCGCTGGAGCGCGAGCGCGGTCTCCCGCTCGCGGGCGTGCGCCTGCCGCAGCCGCTCGTTCAGCTCCTGGAGCTCACGGGTCCGGGTAAAGAGGTCGGCGCTCACGTCCTCGGCCCGCGCGCTCTGGGGCGTCTGCGCCCGCTGCTCACGCCCCCGGACGAACTCGGTCACATCCTCGACCCGGTGGATGATCAGCGCGACCCGGCCCTCGCGGTCCAGTACGGGGGTATTGATCGGGCTCCAGTACCGCTCCTCGAACCGGCCCTCCCCCACCATGGGGATGTCGTACTTCGTCAACCCCATGGTGTCCCGCTCCCCAGTGCGCAGCACCCGGCGCAGCGAGGACTCCAGACTGCGGGTGGCGTTGTACCCCGGGTCGTCGGGGTTGTCGGGGAAGGCGTCAAAGACGTACATCCCGACCAGTTCCTCGCGGGTGCGCTGGGTGTCCCGCAGATAGGCGTCATTGGCCGCGACGATGACCAGGTCGCGTCCCAGGATCAGCACCGGGGTCGGGATGGCCTCGAAGAGGGCCTCGTAGTCGATCTGCTGTCCCGTGGCGTGCTCCCTGCGTCCGCACCCGCCCAGCCCCCTCTGCCAATGTATGCCGCTTCCGCCGCCCCGGCCCCCGGCGGGTCCGCGCGGCCCGCGTGCGGCCGGGCGCCGGGCGGGGCACGCTGAACCCATGCTGCTGGCAGCTGTCGCCCGGACCTCCCGGCAGGTCGCGGCCACCTCCTCCCGTTCGGAGAAGACCGCCGCCCTGGCCGGGCTGTTCCGCCGTACGGAGCCCGCCGAGGCCCCGGTGGTGAGCACCTATCTCTCGGGCAGGCTGCCGCAGCGGCGCACCGGGGTGGGCTGGTCCACCCTGCGGGAGCGGTACGAGCCCGCCGCCGAGCCACGGCTCACGGTGCTGGAGGTGCATCGCGCCCTGGACCGGATCGCGGCGGTCTCCGGCACCGGCGCCGCCGCGGAACGCAAGCGTCTGGTGGGCGAGCTGATGTCCGCCGCGACCGAGGACGAGCAGCGCTTTCTGCTCGGGCTGCTGGGCGGGGAGCTGCGGCAGGGCGCGCTGGAGGCGCTGGCGGTGGAGGGGCTCGCGGCGGCGGCCGGTGCGCCGCCCGCGGAGGTGCGCCGGGCGGTGATGCTGGGCGGCTCGCTCGGCGCGGTCGCCGAAGCCCTGCTGGGGCGCGGCCCGGAGGCGCTGGCCGACTTCCGGCTGGAGGTGGGGCGGCCGGTGCTGCCGATGCTCGCGCAGAGCGCCAAGGACCTCGACGAGGCCATGGACCGGCTCGGCCCTTGCGCGGTCGAGGAGAAGCTCGACGGCATCCGGGTCCAGGTGCACCGGGACGGGGACGACGTACGGATCTACACCCGCACCCTCGACGAGATCACCGGGCGGCTGCCGGAGGTGGTCGCGGCGGCGCGGGAGCTGGCGGTGGAGCGTGCGGTCCTGGACGGGGAGGTGATCTCCCTGGACGCCGAGGGGCGGCCGCGGCCGTTCCAGGAGACCTCCGCCCGGGTCGGCTCCCGGCTGGACGTGGCCGGGGCCTCGGCCGCGCTGCCGCTGTCCCCGGTCTTCTTCGATCTGCTCGCCGTGGACGACCGCGATCTGCTGGCGCTCCCGGCCCGGGAGCGCCACGGCGAACTGGCCCGGGTGACGCCCGAGCCCCGGCGGGTGCGGCGGCTGGTCGCCGAGGATCCGGAGGATCCCGAAACCCGGCGCGCGGCCGGTGAGTTCGCCGCCGACGTGCTGGCCCGGGGGCATGAGGGGGTCATGGTCAAGGGGCTGGAGTCGGCGTACGGCGCGGGCCGGCGCGGTGCCTCCTGGCTGAAGGTCAAACCGGTGCACACCCTCGATCTGGTGGTGCTGGCGGCGGAGTGGGGGCACGGCCGCCGCACCGGGAAGCTGTCCAACCTCCATCTGGGCGCACGGCGGCCGGACGGCACGTTCGCGATGCTCGGCAAGACGTTCAAAGGGCTCACCGACACGCTGCTGTCCTGGCAGACCGAGGCGCTGCTCGCGATCGCCGTCAGCGACGACGGCTGGGTGGTGCGGGTGCGGCCGGAGCTGGTGGTGGAGGTGGCCTTCGACGGCCTCCAGCGCTCCTCGCGCTATCCGATGGGGGTCACCCTGCGGTTCGCCCGGGTGCTGCGCTACCGGGAGGACAAACCGGCGGACCAGGCGGACACCGTCGAAACGGTGCTGGCGCTGCGGCGCGACAGCGCGAGTTGAGGGGCGCGGAAGCGAAGGGCTCAGCGGCCCAGCGCCCGCGCGGCCAGCCGGTACGTGGCCAGATCGGTCACCGAGATCATCGGCATCAGACGGCTCGCGGCCAGTCTGCTGAGGTCACCGTGGCACGCGGTGTTCCAGTCCGCGCGGACGACCTCGCACATCGTCGTGACGCCGGAGAGCCCGGCCAGCAGGGACAGATCGACGGCGGCCTCGGGGTATCCGGCCCGCTCCAGCACACCGCCGGGCACCGCGCGCACCGGGAAGACATGGCCGGGGCGGCCCAGTTGCTCGGGGGCGGTGCGCGGATCGGCGAGGGCCTGGATGGTGTGCGAGCGGTCGAGGGCGGAGCCGCCGGTGGTGGTGGGCCCGAGGAGATCGACGGAGACGGTGAAGGCGGTCGACTGGAGTCCGGTGTTCTCCTCCACCATCTGCGGCAGTGACAGCCGGGCGGCGCGGTCGTGCGGCAGGGCCACACACACCACGCCGGAGGTATGGTCCAGCATCTGGCGCAGGGCGCCTTCATGGGTGTGCTCCGCGGCGAGCACAAGATGGCCCTCCTGCCCCCGCGACGCGTCGTCGAAGACGACCACGAAGCCGCCCTCGGCGAACGCCTCGCTCGCCTGCTCCACGGCCAGCAGACGTTCCGTCTCGACCGGTTGCTCCATCACTGCCATGGGCTGTGGCCCTCCTGTGCCCTGTTCCCTGCGGATCGATTCCGGGGAGACGCGGGCAGCAGCGGCGCGGTGCACGGTCCAGGCTGCCCGGCCGTCCGCGGGCGCCGCCGTGCGGCACGGGGTGCCGCCGCGTACTTCCTCCCATCCGGACTGTCACCGTCGGTCCCGGAGTTCCACCGGATCGGCCGGCCGATGGGTTCGGCCGGGTCGCGGACTGTCACCGCCGGTTCGGAGTTGCACCGACCCCGGAGCACGCGAAAATCGCTGGAGAGCATTTTGGCACACACCCATCCCCTGACGAAGTGTCAATCCTCACACGCCGTACGCCGACGATTACGCAAGATCATGTCCGTACTGGACCGTTGGGCTCCGGCGGATCTCAACTCTCGCTCGGGTCGTAGGAGTTGGCCAGCTCGAACGGATCGGGCTCCAGACCCGACGTCGGCCAGCGCTGCTCGCTCCGCCACCGCTCGTTCTCCAACGCCAGTGCGTTCCACAGCTGGTTGAGCGGATGAGAGGCGTCGTAGTGGGCCCGCTCCCCGCGCCGGGTGAAGGCGCCGAGCAGCACCTCGAGCCGGGGCCCGGTGTCATTGACCAGCTCCACCGCGCGCAGCTCCCGCCCCTGGGCGATCCGCGGATCGCCCGCCGCGTCCGCGACCCCCCTGGTGACCAGCATGCAGCCGCGCAGCAGCCCCGAACGCAGCAGCTCGAAGCCGTAGTTGACGGTGTCGATCTCGGCGGCGATCCGCAGCTTGCCGCGGTAGTCGGCGCCGAACCAGGTGTGCAGCACCCCGTTCATCAGCCCGCTCGCGGAGATCACCAGGGGGAGGGCGCGCAGCGCGTCCGCCTCGACCGTCGGACCGGGCAGCTCCGCCTCGGACAGATTGGTCAGCAGCGAAACACCGTTGCGGCGCCACTCCATCACATCGAAGGCGTCGAGTTCATGGTCGTCGTCCGGCCTGGTCACCACACTGCCGCAGACCAGATCCACCTCCTTGGCGCGCAGTTTGGCCAGCACGTCGCGGGTGCGGACATGGCCGACCTTGAGCTCGATCCCGCGCTGCCGGAACTCCTCGGCCACCCGCTCCCCGGCGCCCGCCAGATAGCCGAGCGTGAAGCGGGTGGTGCCCACCATCAGCGTTCTGCCGAGCCGCCGGCGCGACTCGTGGATCCCCTCCAGCCAGTCGTCGAGCGTGCCGCGCGCCAGTTCCACGAGGGTTTCCCCGGTGCCGGTGAACAGCACGTCCTTGCCGCGCCCTTGCTTGAGCACCAGCGGTTCGCCGCACAGCTCACGGAAGTTGCGGTTCATGGTGTCGAGCTGCTTCTGCACACTCGACTGCTCCCGCCCCAGAACCCGGGCCGCGCCCAGGGCCGTTCCGGTCTCGTAGACCACGATCAGTGTGCGGAGCTGGTCCATGGTGGTGTCCATCAACGCGAGCGGGCTCTGGAGAAGCCTGCTCCGTCCGGTGGCCGACGGAGAACCGACCGGCCCGGATCTAGCCATGTATCCCCATCGCTTTCCAAGTCTGCCCGTTTTATGGACCCATGAGTTTAGCGCCGCCCCAACTCATCGACAGGTCAATAGAAATCATCCGGAGATGATTTCGGATAAGGGTGGATTTACTGTCCCCACGAATGACAGGCTGCTGCCGCCCCTTCGGGCATGTTCACCAGATCAGCACAAGGAAAAAGAATGAAGGAAATGCGCCCATTTCTCCTCGCCACCGGCCTTGCGGTGACAGCGGCACTCCTGACGGGGTGTTCCGACGACAGCGAGGAGAAACACAAGGTGACATACGTGGCGACCGGCTCACAACCGTTCGAAGTGGAGTACGACAAGCCGGGGACGCAGAACTTCGAGGACAGTGTGAAGAAGGAGTTCGACCCCAAGGAGCTCGGCCCGGCGCACGGTAAGTGGACCAAGACCGTGGAGGTGACCGAGCTCGACGGTCTCAGCCTTACGGTGAGCGGCGAATCCAAGGTGACGTGCACGATCTTGGTCGACGGCAAAGTGAAGCAGAAGGCGACGTCGAAGGGTGCCGGAGACACGGTCTGGTGCAACGCGGACGGTTCCGGAATCAACAAGTGATCACTACGGGATCACCAAATGGGAAGTGAATCCTCCGGTTTACCTCAGGACGCGCGGTGAGCCGGTGAGCCGGTGCAATAGGACGACCCCTGGTGCCCATGGGCACCAGGGGTCGTTCACCGCACGCCGCGCGGAAGCGGCGGCTGTGGTCAGACGCCGATGTTTCCGCCGTCGCGCCGCCATACGCTGATCACCGACGGACGGACCAGCTTGCCCGGTCCGTCCGGCCAGGTGGACTTGGGGTTCTCCACGCTCGCCCCGTCCATCTCACCCGGGTGCTGCACGGCCACCATCACCCGCCGGTCCTGGACGATCGGACCGCAGGTCTCGGCACCGTTCGGCACCGTCAGGAACTGCTTGACCTCACCGCGGCGGCTGCCCGCGGTGGCCACCCCGAACAGACCGTCGTGGTTGCCCAGGGCGTTGCCGTCCGTCGAGATCCACAGGTTGCCGTAGGAGTCGAAGGTCAGGTTGTCCGGGCAGGAGATCGAGCTGACCTGGTCCTTCGGGAAGCCGCCGAAGTAGGTGGACGGGTCCGCCGGGTCACCGCAGACCAGGAACAGCCGCCAGCTGAAGCGGCGGGAGGCCGGGTCGTCGCGGTGCTCGGTCAGCTCCAGGATCTGGCCGTGCTTGTTGCTCTTGCGCGGGTTCGCCTCGTCGACGGGCGGCTTGCCGTCCTTGCCCCGGTCGCTGTTGTTCGTCAGCGCGATGTACACCCGGCCGGTGCGCGGGCTCGGCTCGACGTCCTCGGGGCGGTCCATCTTCGTCGCGCCCGCCTTGTCGGCGGCCATCCGCGTGAAGACGTACACCTCCTCGGCGGTCATGCCCTCGACGTAGGAGGTGTTGCCGCTCGCCAGCGCGATCCACTGGCCGGTGCCGTCGAACTCCCCGTCCTCGGGCAGCTTTCCGCTGCCGTCGATCTCCGAGGCCGGGCTGTCACCAGTGAACTTGGCGACGTACAGCGTGCCCTCGTCCAGCAGGGTGCGGTTGTGCTCACGCGCGGCCCGGCTGGTGCCCTTCATCATGCGCTTGGACGAGACGAACTTGTAGAAGTAGTCGAACTTCTCGTCGTCGCCCATGTAGAGGACCGGGCGGCCGTCCTCGGTCAGCCGGGGCTCGGCGGCCTCGTGCTTGAAGCGGCCCAGCGCGGTCAGCTTGCGCGGGGTGGAGTCCGGGTCGAACGGGTCGATCTCGATGACCCAGCCGAAGCGGTTGGACTCGTTGGGCTCCTGCGCCACGTCGAAGCGCTTGTCGAAACGCTCCCATTTGCGCTCGGAAGCGGCCCCGGTGACGCCGTAGCGCTTGAGGCGCGCGGCCGTCGTCGGGTCGGTCACCGAACCGCCGTTGGCGAAGTACTGGTTGAAGTTCTCCTCGCCCGACAGCACCGTGCCCCACGGGGTGATACCGCCACCACAGTTGTTCAGCGTGCCCAGGATCCGCTTGCCGGTCGGGTCGGCCGAGGTGCGCAGCAGCTTGCTGCCCGCCGCCGGGCCGGTGACCTCGAACGGCGTGGTGCCGGTGATCCGGCGGTTGAGGCGGTGGCGGGTCACCGCGGTCAGCTTGCCGAGCTTGCTGTCCTCCTGCGCCACGACCACGGACAGTCCGTGTGCGGCCCAGCCGATCTCGGCCTGCTCGCGGGTGGGGTTGTTCGCGTCGTAGTGCGCGAACATCAGGACCTCGTCGGTGTACTCGTGGTTGACCACGAGCAGCTGCCGGTCCCGCTCGTCCGGAAGGTCGAGGACGGCCATGTAGTCGTTGTTGTAACCGAACTGCCCCGCCTGCGCCTTGGCCGACTGGTTGTTCGCGTCGAAGGCGGGCGCACCGCGCAGAATCGGGTCGCCCCAACGGATGACGACGTTCTGGTCGTGGCCCTCGGTGACGACCACCGCGTCCTTGGTGTTCGGCGCGACGGGCGCGAAGCGCAGGCCCCGTGCCGCGCGGCCCTTGGCCGCCTCGGCGGCCGTCGGCGCGGCGGTGCCCTCGGCGGCCGAGGCGAGCGGCGCCCGACCGAGCGCCGTGGCCCCGGTCGCGGCGGCCACGGTCACCACGGCGCTCGCCCGCAGCAGCGAGCGGCGCGACGCGGAGCGGGCGATGATGTCGCCCACGTACTCGTTGTCACTCGTGTTGGGCACCTCGTGGAAACAGGCGTCACCACAGCGGTACCGGCACGTCAGCGCCGAACGACCGCCCGGATGCGCGCTGATGAGCGGCAGCAGCTTGCGCACGTCTTCCCCTCCGTAAGGGTGTCACGTAAGGCTTCTGGGGGCCCGCTCGCGCGGCCCGCACCGACATGGCGTCGGAATCCCTCATTCGGTGTGAAGCTATGGGCGTAGAACCTCGGTACGGCGTCCGGTTCATGAACCATGCGTGAACGACGGGCGACCGGAATCGACGGAAGAGGGCGGCCGAGCGGCCCGCTAGCCTTTCGGCACCACGGTCATGCTCCGCCATGCACCGCACACGACACGTGAGAGGTATCTCCCATGGGCATACGGGACCTACTGCGCAAAGTTTTCGGACGCTCCCGGGCCACGACGGCGGACGACTCCGCCATGCCGGAGGCCGCAGTTGTCCCGGACACCCAGCCCGGGGAAACGGGGGCCGTCTCGGCTGAGGCCGCCGAGGCCGCCGAGGCCGCCGTCCCGGCCGAGACGGCCGAGACGGCCGAGGTAGCGGAGGCGGTGGAGGTGGCCGTAACGGTGGAGGAGCCCGAGTCCGCGCCCAAGGCCGAGGCCGAGGCCGCCCCCAGGATCCCGGCCCCGCGGTCCGCCGACGACGACATCCTGCCGGACCCGGCCCTGGCCGAACCCCTGAAGACGCTGGACGAAATCCTCGGCTCGCCCGACCCCGAGGCGAAGGCGGGCATCTCGGCAGCAGAGGCCCCTGCCGAGGCGTCGGCCGACGACGCGTCCGCCACCACCACGGAGACGGAGGCCGAGGCCGAGACCGAGGCCGAGACCGAGACGGCAACGAAGCCCGAGCCCGCCACGGCGGAGGCCGAGGACAACGCCGCCGCCAAGGCCAGCGAGGCGTCCGCCCCGGCGGCGGAGGCCGCCGAGAGCGACACCGCCGCCCCTGAGCCCAAGGCCGCTGCCGAGGCCGAGGCGGAAGCAGACGCGGAAGAGACCCCGGAGGCCACGGCCAACGACGCGTCGGCTGAGGCGAAGCCGGAGGCCAAGGAAGAGCCCGAGCCCGCCACGGCGGAGACCGAGGAGCCCCCCGCCCCGGCGGCCAAGCCCCAGGCCGACAGCGCCGCCAACGCGGAGACCGAGGACAACACCGCCGCCAAGGCCAACGAAGCGACGGCCACCGAGGCGTCTGCCCCGGCGGCTGAGGCCGCCGAGAGCGACACCGCCGCTTCGGAGCCCAAGACCGCTGCCGAGGCCGAGGCGTCGGCCGACGACACGTCCGCCGCCAACACGGCGGTAGAGCCGGAAGCCGTCGAGGAGCCCGCCGACACCACCACGGAGGCGGAGGCCGCCGAGAACGACACCGCCGCCCCCGAGCCCGAGGCCGCTGTCGCGGCCGATGGGGAAGCAGACGCGGAAGACGCCCCGGAGGTCACGGCCAACGACGCGTCGGACGAACCGACACCGGAGGCCGACGAAGCCGAGGCCACGGCGGAGCCCGAGCCCGCCACGGCACAGGCCGACGCGGAGCCCGCCACACCGAGCGAGCCCCAGGCCAACGCCCCCGTGGAAGCGGAGGCAGGGCCAGAGGGCGACGCCCCGGCGACTTCGGCCGACGACGCGTCGGACGAGCCGACGCCGGACATCGCCGAAGCGGAGGCCACGGCGGAGACCCTGAACGAGCCCGAGATGACCGCGAAGGTGGAGGAACCCGAGGCGCAGGCCGACGAGGAGCCCGCCCCGGTGGCCGAGCCCGCCACGAAGGCGGAGGTCGAGGCCGAGCCTGCCAAGGCGGAAGCCGTGGCCGATGACGCGTCGGACGAACCGAAAGCCGACGCCGCCGGAGCCGAAGGCTCGGAGGAGCCCGAGCCCGAGCCCGAGCCGGACACGGAGTCCGCCGAGAGCGGGGAAGCCAAGGCCCCGGCCGAGGCCGAGGCTACGACGAAGGCAACGGCCGCCGAGGCGACGGCGGGCACCCCGGCCGTGGGGGCCGCTGAGGTTCAGGAGAAGGCTCCCGCACTGGTCGGGTTGTACACCGCTGCCGCGGAGGTGATCGAAAAGCAGGGGATGGCCGGTACGCGCGCCGTCGTCTACCTCGTTCTCGACCGGTCCGGGTCGATGCGGAACTACTACAAGGACGGCACCGTCCAGCACCTCGCCGACCAGGCCGTGGCCCTCGCCACACACCTCGGCAGTGGCACCGGCACCGTCCCCGTCGTCTTCTTCTCCACAGACATCGACGGCACCGCCGAGATCGACCTCGCCAACCACTCCGGCCGCGTCACGGAGTTGCACGGGGCGCTCGGGCACATGGGGCGGACGAACTACCACACGGCGATCGACGCGGTCATCGACCACTACAAGAAGTCCGGCACCACCGACCCCGCACTGGTGATCTTCCAGACCGACGGTGCGCCCACCGGGAAGCCCGCCGCGGAGAAGGCGTTGTGCGCGGCGGCCGGGCTGCCGTTGTTCTGGCAGTTCATCGCGTTCGGCGACCCGGAGGCCAAGGGCTTCGACTTCCTCCGCAAGCTGGACACCTCCCCCGCGCTCGCCGTCCCGGAGAAGCGCGCCGTGGACAACACGGGCTTCTTCCACGCCGGGCTGGACCCCCGCGCGGTGGCGGACGCGGAGGTGTTCCAGCAGCTGGTCGGGAAGTTCCCGGGCTGGCTGGAGGAGGCGCGGACGGCCGGCGCCGTCAAGGGCTGACCCCGTCAAGCGCTGACCCCATCAGGGGCTGACGCACCAGGGGGCCATCCGCGGCGGGGAAATACCCGCGCGGGTGGCCCCCTGCGCTCGGATACGATATGGGCAGCTCACATCAGGAAAAAGTCACCCACAGTATCGACTCGGGAGCAGCCTGCAATGGCTCGACACCTCATCACCAGCGCCCTTCCCTACATCAACGGGATCAAGCACCTGGGCAACATGGTGGGGTCCATGCTCCCGGCCGATGTCTACTCCCGCTATATGCGCCAGCGCGGCCACGACGTGCTCTACATCTGTGCGACCGATGAGCACGGCACCCCGGCCGAGCTGGCCGCCAAGGAGGCGGGGCTGCCGGTGGACGAGTTCTGCGCCCAGCAGCATGACGCGCAGAAGGCGATCTACGACGGCTTCGGGCTCGCGTTCGACTACTTCGGCCGCAGCTCCTCCGAGCAGAACGTGCAGATCACCCAGACCATCGCCCGCGAGCTGAAGGCGAACGGCTTCATCGAGGAGCGCTCGATCCGTCAGGTGTACTCCAACGCCGACGGCCGCTTCCTCCCCGACCGCTATATCGAGGGCACCTGTCCGCACTGCGGCTACGACAAGGCCCGCGGCGACCAGTGCGAGAACTGCACCCGGGTGCTGGACCCGACCGATCTGATCGACGCGCGCTCGGCGATCAGCGGCAGCAGCGATCTCGAGGTGCGGGAGACCAAGCATCTGTTCCTGCTCCAGTCCAAGCTGGCCGAGGAGGTCGGCGCCTGGGTCGAGAAGCACGGCAAGGACTGGCCGACGCTGGCGTCGTCGATCGCCCGCAAGTGGCTGACCGAGGGGCTCCAGGACCGGGCGATCACCCGTGACCTGGACTGGGGCGTACCGGTCCCGGCCGACACCTGGCCGGACCTGGCGGCCGAGGGCAAGGTCTTCTACGTCTGGTTCGACGCCCCGATCGAGTACATCGGCGCCACCAAGGAGTGGTCGGACCAGGACCCGGCGCACCGCGACTGGAAGTCGTGGTGGTACGACGTGGACGAGACGGTCCGCTACACCGAGTTCATGGCGAAGGACAACGTCCCGTTCCACACCGTGATGTTCCCGGCGACGCTCCTGGGCACCCGGGACGTCTGGAAGAAGGTCGACTACGTCAAGGCGTTCAACTGGCTGACGTACTACGGCGGCAAGTTCTCCACCTCGCAGAAGCGCGGTGTGTTCACCGACGCGGCGCTGGAGCTGCTGCCCGCCGACTACTGGCGCTACTTCCTGATCGCCAATGCCCCGGAGTCCGACGACACCTCGTTCACCTGGGAGCACTTCTCGGCCACGGTCAACAAGGACTTGGCCGACACCCTGGGCAACTTCGTCAACCGGGTGCTGTCCTTCTCCCGCAAGCGGTTCGGCGACGAGGTCCCGGCGGGCAAGCCCGCCGGTGCGGCCGAGGAGCGGCTCGGTGAGGAGATCGCGCGGCTGCTCGCGGAGTACGAGGAGCACATGGACGCGCTCCAGTTCCGCAAGGCGGCGGCGGCGCTGCGTGCCCTGTGGAGCGCGGGCAACTCCTACCTGGAGGAGAAGGCTCCCTGGCTGGAGATCAAGACCGACCAGGAGGCGGCGGCCCTCACCCTGCGGACCGCGATGAACCTGATCCACCTCTACGCGATCGTCTCGGAGCCGTTCATCCCGGCGTCCGCGCGGGCCATGCGGTCGGCGTTCGCGCTGACGGACGACACCGCGCCGTGGGTGAGCCAGGAGGAGGCCAGGGCGCTGGCGTCGGTCCCGGCGGGCACCGCCTTCACCGTGCCGCCGGTGCTCTTCGCGAAGATCACCGAGGATGACCTGGAGTCCTACCGGGAGCGGTTCGGCGGCGTGGAGCAGCCGACGGCGTAAGCCCCAGGCGGCGTAAGCCCCAGGCGGCGTAAGCCCGCGGCGGCGAGCCCCCGGCGGGGGCGCGCGGGCCCGTTGAGCGCCCGACAACCGTTCGTTTAGTCCTGCCGATGACCCTGTGAGTCCACACCACGGGGAAATCGAGGAAAACAGTGCCGGACGCACGGGTCACGGTGACGGTCCACGGCCCCGACCCGCTCTCGCGGGCGGGGGTCGTCCGCCATCTCCAGCATCAGCCCACCGTCGAGCTGCTCGCCGGCGATGAGTCCCCCGCCACCGTGGCCGTCATGCTCGCCGAGCGGCTCGACGACGCGGCCGGGGCCGAGCTGCGCCGACTGGTGCGTGGCGGTGCGCAGCGGGTGGTGCTGGTCGCGGGCGAGCTGCCGGAGACCGAGCTGATGGCGGTGATGGAGTACGGCGTGCGGGCGGTGCTGTGGCAGCACCGCACCACGCCCGGACGGCTGTTGCGCGCGGTGCTCCGGGCGGCACGTACGCGGGAGCGGGGCGAACCGTGCGGGGTGGACCGGCGGCTGTCGGAGCCCGGTATCCCCCACTAGGGTCCATCTTCAAAGGGGGCGCCCGGCCGTCAGCGGTCAGCGGGCGAGGGACGCGGAGTCGCCCATCACCACCACCGGGTGGCGTTGCGGGTCCAGGGTCAGCAGCAGGTTCTTCATGTTCTTCCGGGAGAGGCTGATACAGCCCTGGGTGGGCCCGCCGTGGTCCACGTGGAACCAGATGCCACCGCCCCGGTTCCAGCCCATCGGCCGCGCCGGGTCCAGGGGTGAGGTGCCCGCCCGCCGGTTGTAGTTGATGGCCAGCGCATAGCCGAAGGACCCGGACAGCGGCTCGCCCTCGGAGCCGGAGCCATGGATGGTGAAGCCCGACCGGGTGTGGTCGTAGGGGAGCAGGGTGCCGGGGTCCTTGCGCCGCCCGCCCGAGTCGGTGAGGCCGAAGACACCGATCGGGGAGCGCAGATCGCCCTGGTGGTGACGGTCCGTCCAGCCGCGCTGCCCGTTGTGGGCCATCCAGGAGGCTCCGGCCCGCCAGGCCGCGCCCGCGTCGCCCGTACCGCGGCTGGTGCCGTGGCTCTCCTCGTCCGCCTCCACCCGTTCGTAGAGCACCGCGGTGGAGGTGGCGGAGTTCCGGCCGGTGCCCGTGACAACCACGACCTGGTCGGAGTCGTCCGGCAGTTCGGCCCGGGTCCGCGGCCCGAGTCCGGGCAGCGCGCGGCTCAGCTCGGGTGCGGGGTCGGAACGGGCCGCCGGGCGGACCGGGCCGCCCCGCCCGGGGTGGTGCGCGTTCGCGGGCTCAAGGGCCGCCCCACGTCCGGACAGCGCGCCGTCCGTGAACGAGTCGGGTGCGCCGGGGCGGCCGGCGGATCCGTTGTGGCCGCCGTCCGCCGAGCATCCGGTCAGCGACAGTGCCGACAGGAGGAGGGCGGCGGCGGTCAGCGCACCCGCGGCCCTCCGTCCGGTCCGCGTCCGTACCCTCGCAGATGTCTTCACACTCGAAGAACCGGCTGGGGTACCGGAGTGGTTGCCTCGTTACTCCGCGGGCTGCTCCGCCTGGCCCTCGGCCGGCTGCCCGTCCCTCTTCGCCGCCTGCTTGATCTGCGGCTTGCGGATCGACAGATGCAGCTCGCGCAGCCGGGCCTCGTCCACCTCGCTGGGCGCGCCCATCAGCAGGTCCTGGGCGTTGCCGTTGAGCGGGAAGGCGATGGTCTCGCGGATGCTGGGCTCATCGGCCAGCAGCATCACGATGCGGTCGACGCCGGGAGCGATACCACCGTGCGGCGGGGCACCGAAGTGGAACGCGCGGAGCATTCCGCCGAACTCGCGCTCGACCTCCTCGCGGGAGTAGCCCGCGATCTCGAACGCCTTGAACATGACCTCCGGCTCATGGTTCCGGATGGCGCCCGAGGACAGCTCGGTGCCATTGCAGACGATGTCGTACTGCCAGGCGAGAATGTCCAGCGGGTCCTTGGTCTCCAGCGCCTCCAGACCGCCCTGCGGCATGGAGAACGGGTTGTGGGAGAACTCGATCTGCCCGGTGTCCTCGTTCCGCTCGAACATCGGGAAGTCCACGATCCAGCAGAAGCGGAAGACGCCTTCCTCGAAGTGACCGGTGCGCTTGGCGACCTCGACCCGCACCGCGCCCATGATCTTGGAGACCTCGTCGTAGTCGCCCGCGCCGAAGAAGATCGAGGTGCCGGGCTTGCCCTCGACCTCGGCGATCAGCTTCTCGACGTCCTCGTCGCTGAGGAACTTGGCGATCGGGCCGGTCAGCTTGGCGTCCTCACCGATCCGCACCCAGGCCAGCCCCTTGGCGCCGTGCAGCACCGCGAACTCGCCCATCTGGTCGAAGAACTTCCGCGGCTGGTCGGCGGTGTCCGGTACGGCAAGGGCGCGGACGTGCTTGTCGGCGAACGCCTTGAAGCCGGAGCCCGCGAAGACATGGCTGACGTCCTTCAGCTCCAGCTTGGCGCGCAGATCCGGCTTGTCGGAGCCGTACTTCAGCATCGCCTCGCGGAACGGGATCCGCAGGAACGGCGAGGTGACATGGCGGCCGTTGCCGAACTCCTCGAAGAGCTCGGTCATGACCTTCTCGATGACCTCGAAGACGTCCTCCTGCTCGACGAAGCTCATTTCGACGTCGAGCTGGTAGAACTCGCCCGGCGAGCGGTCGGCGCGGGCGTCCTCGTCGCGGAAGCAGGGCGCGATCTGGAAGTAGCGGTCGAAGCCCGCGATCATCAGCAACTGCTTGAACTGCTGCGGGGCCTGCGGCAGCGCGTAGAACTTGCCGGCGTGCAGCCGGGACGGGACCAGGAAGTCGCGCGCGCCCTCGGGGGAGGTGGCGGACAGGATCGGGGTCGCCATCTCGTTGAAGCCCTGGGCGGTCATCTTCTGCCGGATCGCGGCGATCACGGCGGAGCGCAGCATGATGTTGCGGTGCATCCGCTCACGGCGCAGGTCCAGGAAGCGGTACTCCAGCCGCCGCTCCTCGTTCACCCCGTCCTCGGGGAAGACGGTGAAGGGCAGCGGGTCGGCGGCGCCGAGCACCTCGACATCGGTGACCTCGACCTCGATCTCACCGGTCGGCAGCTCGGGGTTGACGTTGTCCGCACCGCGCGCGATCACCCGGCCGTCCACCCGGACGACGGTCTCCTTGGTGAGGGAGCTGAGCGCCTCGTTGGCCGGGGTGTCCGGGCGGACCACCAGCTGGACCAGGCCGTAGTGGTCACGGAGATCGATGAAGAGGATGCCGCCCAGGTTCCGTCGATTGTGGAGCCAGCCCGAGAGCCGGACGTCCGTGCCGACGTCAGCGGCGCGGAGCTGACCACAGGTGTGGGACCGGTACCGATGCATCATTCATCCAAGTCGTGTGATCGGGAGGCGTACGTACCCTCGGGAGCTTCTGGGCAAGCCTACCGGCGCCCGGACCCTCACTGGTAAGCGCTCGGAAAATCCCCATAAGGTAGTGCAATGCGCACCGAGGACCTGCTGGCCGCCATGGCGACCGGTCTATGGCGTTGGGACAGTGTCTCGGGCGCCGTCGCCTACGACGCCGAAGCGGCCCGGCTGGTGGGACTGCCCGCCGAGGCCGTCACCCTCTCCCAGGCCGCCGCCCGTGCCTGCTTCCACCCCGCGGACTGGCTGGAGGTCAAGGCCACCGTGCTGCTGGCGCTGGCCGAGGGCAGCCTCGCCGAGGCCCGGCTGCGGGTGGTGGACGAGAAGGGCACGGTGCTGCGGACCGTGCGCTGCCGGGCCCGGCCGGTGGCCCGTGGCGGCAGCGAGGACGGCTACTACCTGCTCGGCACCCTCCAGGAGGTTCCCGAGCCGCTGCCCGGCACCGCCGCGCAGGGCGCGCCGGTCACCGGTGACTGGCGGCGCAACCGCGAGGCGTTCCTGCTGGACGCGGGGCGGGCGCTGGCCGAGGCGATGTCCACCGCCGAGGTGCTGCGGGTGGCTGCGGGGCTGTCGATGCCCGGCTTCCTCCCGGACGGTCTCGCGGTCTTCGGGGTCGCGGGCGACCGGATCTCGGTGATCGGACGGAACGGGCCCCGGGCGGCCGCCGAGCATGCCTCCGGTGACATAGCCATGGACCACGACGCCCCCGCCGCCGAGGTGGTCCGCACCGGGCGGGCGGTCTATCTGCCCTCGCCGGACCACTACCGCGAGCGCTTCCCCACCGCCTGGCCGCTGGCCCGGTCCCGCCGCCGCCACTCCTGGGCCTATCTGCCGCTGATCGTCGCGGGGCGGACCATCGGCGCCTGGATGGCCGGGTTCGCCCATCCGGTGTCGTTCTCGCCCGATGAGCGTTCGGTGCTGACCACGATCGCCCGGATGCTCGCCCAGGCGCTGTCCCGTACCGCCCTCCAGGAGACCGAGCGCGAACTCGCGGACGGGCTCCAGCGCTCGATGCTGCCCGCCCGCAAGCCCGATATCCCCGGTCTCGCGGTGGCCGCGCGCTATGTGCCCACCGGCGGCGGGCTCCAGGTCGGCGGCGACTGGTACGACGTGATCGCACTGCCCTCGGGCCGCACCGCGCTGGTGATCGGCGATGTGCAGGGGCACGATGTACGGGCCGCCGGGATCATGGGGCAGCTCAGGATCGCGGTGCGCGCCTACGCCTCCGAGGGGCACCACCCGGACGCGGTGCTCTCGCGCGCCTCCCGCTTTCTCGCCGGGCTCGGCGACACCGGCTGGACGGGCGCCGACGAGGGCTGGGACCCGCGGTTCGCGACCTGTCTGTATATGGAGGTGGATCCGGTCGCGGGCACCCTCGACATCGCCCGCGCCGGTCATCACGATCCGGCGGTGCGGCTGGCGGACGGCACGATGGTGCTCCCCCCGACGGCGGGCGGACTGCCGCTGGGGATCGACCCGGACAGCGACTACCCCACCACCCGGGTGGTGCTGGAGCCCGGCGAGACGCTGCTGATGTGCACTGACGGACTGATCGAGACCGGTGGGCACGACCTGGAGACCGGCTGGGACCGGATCCGGGAGGTCTTCGAGCGGCCGACCCCCCAGACCGGTGAGCCCGGCGCGACCGGCGGCGGGGACGATCTCGAATCGCTGGCCGAGGCCCTGGTGCAGGCGGTGCACGGGCCGCCGTCCCACCGCTCCACCGGCCCGCTCGCCGACCGCCGCGAGGACGACATAGCCCTGCTGCTGATCCGGCGCGAGGCCGAGGTGTGCCTGGTCGGGCCGGGCTCGGCGCCGGTGCGGCGGACCGCGGTCACCGTCGCGCAGGCCGAGCCGGAGCGGATAGCCGGTGCCCGGCAGCAGCTGCGCGACATGCTGCACGACTGGACGGACCGGGACCAGGTGGAGTCGGCGGTGCTGCTGCTCAGCGAGATGGTCACCAACGTGTTGGTGCACACCGACGGCGACGCCCTGCTGGTCGCCGAGGTCAGCGGGCGGCACGGGACCCGGCGGCTGCGCCTCGACGTGGCCGACGGCAGCGACGAGCTGCCGCACCGCCGCCGCCCGGGTGAGCTGGCCTCGTCGGGCCGCGGGCTGCTGCTGATGGAGATACTGGCCGATGCCTGGGGGGTCGATCCCCGGGGCGACGGCAAGTGCATCTGGTTCGAGCTGCATGAGAAGGCCCCGGAGGGGCTCCCCGCCGGGTAGCCCCCGTCGGCTCGCGTCAGCTCTCGTCGGCGGGTATGCGGCCGAGCCGTCCGGCCTGGAAGTCCTCGACGGCCTGGGCCAGCTCCGCGCGGGTGTTCATCACGAACGGGCCGTAGTGCGTCATCGGTTCGCGGATCGGCTGCCCACCGAGCAGCACCAGCTCGAAGTTGGGGCTGCGCGACTCCTGGACGGCGTCGGCCCGTACGGTCAGCGCGTCACCGCCGCCGAAGACCACCGTCTGCCCGGTGCGGAACGGCCGCCCCTCCGGACCGGCGGTGCCGCGGCCGGCCAGCCCGTAGGCGAGGGCGTTGAAGCCGGGGTTCCAGGGCAGGGTCAGCTCGGCGCCCGGGTTGAGCGAGATATGCAGCATGGCGATCGGGGTGTGGGTGATACCCGGGCCCCGGTGGCCGTCGACCTCGCCCGCGATCAGCCGCAGCAGGGCGCCGCCGTCGGAGGAGGTCAGCAGTGTGACCTTGCCGCCGCCGATGTCCTGATAGCGCGGCGGCATCATCTTGTCCTTGGCCGGGAGGTTCACCCACAGCTGGAGTCCGTGGAACAGCCCGCCGCTCATCACCAGCGCCTCCGGCGGGGCCTCGATGTGCAGCAGCCCGGAGCCCGCGGTCATCCACTGGGTGTCGCCGCCGTTGATCGTGCCGCCGCCGCCGTGGGAATCCTGGTGCACAAAGGTGCCGTCGATCAGATAGGTGACGGTCTCGAAGCCGCGGTGGGGGTGCCAGGGAGTGCCCTTGGGCTCGCCGGGCGCATACTCCACCTCGCCCATCTGGTCCATCATGATGAACGGGTCGAGGTGCTGGTAGTCGATGCCCGCGAACGCGCGCCGCACCGGGAAACCCTCCCCCTCGAAACCGCCGGGCGCGGTGCTGACGGCGAGCACGGGGCGGTGCCGTGCCCCGGCCGGTGCTGCGACACGGGGCAGGGTCAGCGGGTTGTCCACGGTCACTGCGGGCATGACGGCCTCCTTGGTCGTTCACCATTCAACTTAATTGAAGGGTGAACGACCCGCAAGAGTGCCTTTATCGCCGCATCAGCGGCATCCGGCCGTACTAGCCGTACATGCGCCGCATCGCGAAATCGACCATCTGTTCGACCGCCTTGGCGTCGAAGACCATCCGGTGCTCGCCCTCCATGTCGAGGACGAAGCCGTAGCCGGTGGGCAGCAGATCGATCACCTCGGCGCCGGTGATGACGAAGTACTTGGACTCCTTGCCCGCGTACCGCCGCAGCTCCTTGAGCGAGGTGAACATCGGGATCACCGGCTGCTGGGTGTTGTGCAGCGCGAGGAAGCCGGGGTTGTCACCGCGCGGGCAGTAGACCTTGGAGCTCGCGAAGATCTGCTGGAAGTCCTCCGCCGACATCGAGCCGGTGGTGAAGGCACGCACCGCGTCGGCCAGCGACGGCGGCGACGGCTCGGGGTACAGCGGCTGCTCGCCGTAGCCGGCACCCGGCTGGGGGTGGTGCGACAGCGGCGGCTGCTGTTGCGGCGGAGGTGGCGGAGCGGCGTAACCCTGCCCTGCGCTCGCGTTCTGGTCGTAGCCGTACATACACCGAAGCGTACTGAGTCACAGTTGACCGTTTGAGGGTTGCCCTTTATTACCCACGGGTAGCATCATGGCCACTGAGATCGCATCGATACGCGTTACATCAGAGGTCCCTGCCTCCCGAGCCTTACGGAGCCGTCGCCATGGGGCACTACAAGTCGAATCTCCGCGACATCGAGTTCAACCTCTTCGAGGTGCTCGGCCGCGACAAGCTGTACGGCACCGGTCCGTTCGCGGAGATGGACGTCGAGACCGCGAAGAGCGTGCTCGCCGAGATATCCCGGCTCGCCGAGAACGAGCTGGCCGCCTCCTACGCCGACTCGGACCGCAACCCGCCGGTCTTCGACCCGGCCACCAACACCGCGCCGGTGCCCGAGTCGTTCAGGAAGAGCTACCAGGCGTACATGGACGCCGAGTGGTGGCGCCTGGGCATTCCGGAGTCGCTGGGCGGCACCTCCTGCCCGCGCTCGCTGCTGTGGGGCTCGGCCGAGACCATCCTCGGGTCCAACACCCCGATCTGGATGTACGCTTCCGGCCCGGCCTTCGCCGCTGTGCTCCACGACGAGGGCACCGAGGAGCAGTTGAAGATCGCTCAGCTGATGGTGGACAAGCAGTGGGGCTCCACCATGGTGCTGACCGAGCCGGACGCGGGCTCCGACGTGGGCGCCGGCCGCGCCAAGGCGGTCCAGCAGGAGGACGGCACCTGGCACATCGACGGGGTGAAGCGCTTCATCACCTCCGGTGAGCACGACCTCTCCGAGAACATCATCCACTTCGTGCTGGCCCGTCCCGAGGGCGCGGGGCCCGGCACCAAGGGTCTGTCGCTGTTCGTGGTCCCCAAGTACGACTTCGACTGGGAGACCGGTGAGCTCGGCGAGCGCAACGGCGTCTACGCCACCAACGTCGAGCACAAGATGGGTCTGCGGGTGTCCAACACCTGTGAGCTCACCTTCGGCGCCAACGGCCCGGCCAAGGGCTGGCTGCTGGGCGAGAAGCACGACGGCATCCGCCAGATGTTCAAGATCATCGAGTTCGCGCGGATGATGGTCGGCACGAAGGCCATGGCCACCCTCTCCACCGGCTACCTGAACGCGCTGGAGTACGCCAAGGAGCGGGTGCAGGGCGCCGACCTGGCGGCCTTCACCGACAAGGCGGCCCCGCGCGTCACCATCACCCACCACCCGGACGTGCGCCGTTCGCTGATGACGCAGAAGGCGTACGCCGAGGGCCTGCGCTCCCTCGTCCTCTACACCGCCTCCGTCCAGGACGACATCCTGGTCAAGGAGGCCGCGGGCGAGGACGCCTCCGATGTCCACGGTCTCAACGACCTGCTGCTGCCCATCGTCAAGGGCTACGGCTCGGAGAAGGCGTACGAGCAGCTGGCGCAGTCGCTCCAGACCATCGGCGGCTCCGGCTACCTCCAGGAGTACCCGCTGGAGCAGTACATCCGGGACGCCAAGATCGACACCCTCTACGAGGGCACCACGGCGATCCAGGGCCAGGACTACTTCTTCCGCAAGATCGTCCGGGACCAGGGCAAGTCGCTGACCATCATCTCCGAGGAGATCAAGAAGTTCCTGGCCGAGGCCGTCGGCGGCGAGGAGCTGGCCCCGGCCCGCGACCAGCTCGCCCAGGCCGCGGTGGACCTGGAAGCGATCGTGGGCACCATGCTCACCGACCTGACCGCCACCGAGCAGGACGTCACGTCGATCTACAAGGTCGGCCTGAACTCCACCCGGCTGCTGATGGCCTCCGGTGACGTCATCATCGGCTACCTGCTGCTCAAGGGCGCCGCGGTCGCCACCGAGAAGGTCGGCACCGCCTCCGCGAAGGACATCTCCTTCTACCAGGGCAAGATCGCGGCCGCGAAGTTCTTCGCGCACGAGGTCCTGCCGGGCGTCTCCGTCCAGCGCGCTCTGGCCGAGTCGGTCGACAAGAGCCTGATGGACCTGGACGAGTCCGCGTTCTGATCCCCCGGTGACACCGGCTCGCGCAGCCTGAGCGAAGCCGTCCAGCGGCGGTGGAAGCCGGCCGGCCCCCTGACCGGGGCGGCCGGCTTCCGTGCGGTGACCACTCCTTGCGCTGCCGCTCCCCGCTATCACTCCTTGTCGGGCGGCCGCTCGCGCAGCGCCCGTTCCACCTCTTCCCACGCCTGGCGGCGGATCTCCTCTCCCTCGGCGAGGAGTTCCTCGACCGACGCGCTCCCGGCGCCGGGTGGCCGGGGCCGCGCCCTCAGCTTGGCCAGCAGATCCCGGCACGCCTCGTCCTCGGTGGCGAACCGGCTCAGATCCCGTTCCACCGAGCGCTCCCGCAGCCCGGTCGTCCAGCCGCCGTCCGGCGCGGGGCGCAGGAAGTAGTAGGCGTCCGGCTGGACCGGGATGTCATGCGCTCCCGGGATGTCGTACAGCGCGTCCGGCACCTGCTCCTCATGGAGGACGCGGATCAGTTCCGATCGGTCCACGACAACCAGCATCCGCCGTCAGTTGAGCGGGGTGAGGTTCCCGGCGGCGACAAGCTGAGGGATCGAGGGTCCGGTCAGATACTGGAGCCCCTGTCCCGGCTGGCCGAACCAGGGCCGGATCGGACCGGCCTCCACCAGGAAGGGCTTGGTGACCTTGTAGAGGTGATAGCCGAACGGATAGGCCGGGTCGAGGGTGTTGAGGTTGCTCGGCGGCAGCGCGCGCTCGGTGAAGGGCGTACCGGCCGGGGCGAGGAAGTGACCGAAGCCGCTGCCGAAGAGGTCGACCCGCTGCCCGGCCTTCAGGGTGACGGTGGTCTTCAGAGGCTCACCGTTGAGCAGCGTCCAGCCGTCCGGGTACGGGTACCACCAGCCGTTGGTCGTCTCGTTCCAGTAGCAGTCCAGGAAGGCGGCGGAGGAGCGATAGCCGTCCAGCCGCTGGTAGCCCTCCAGCATCCGGCCGATCGCGCCGTTGCGGGGCAGAGAGGCCGGGCCCAGCCGCCAGTCGCCCTGGAAGTACCGCTGTAGCGGGGGATTGGGCGCGGCGTTCGTCCCGCCGACCCGGTCCCTCGTGGGACAGGGCGCTTGGCGGCCGTACCCGTCGTCCGGGCGGCTGTCCGGGGAGCGCGGGTCTTGCGGACCGACCTCGGCGGCCGAGGGAACCAGTCCCATGGCGACAAACCCGGCGGCGGGCTGCGCCACGGCCGAACCAGCGCTGCACAGCAGCAGCAGCGACCCCAGGACGACGAGGACGTGTCGTAGAACGCGCATCCGGTGTATCCCCTTGCGTGCGACTCAGTACGAGGGAGCGGTCACGGGGAATATGGGCCGATTTGCCGGACTCATAGCGTTAGCTGACGTGCTTTCATCAGATCGGCGCAACACGACCCCACGGATGGATCCACCCGCCACTCGCCGGTCGCCGGGCCGGTCCGAATCTATGCTGAGCACATGAGCGCACACCCCGGCATCGACCGCGGCCACACCGATGACCTGATGGCCTTCCTCCGCGCCAGCCCATCGCCCTACCACGCAGTAGGAAACGCCGCTCAGCGCCTGGCAAACGCGGGTTTCCGGCAGGTCGAGGAGACCGCCGCCTGGGATGGAGAGGCGGGCGGGCGGTATGTGCTGCGGGGTGGAGCGATCATCGCGTGGTACGTGCCAGAGGGGGCGAGACCGTCCACTCCATACCGAATTGTGGGCGCTCACACCGACTCTCCCAATCTGCGGGTCAAGCCGATTCCCGACACCGGAGCGCACGGCTGGCGCCAGATCGCCGTCGAGATCTACGGCGGCGCCCTCCTCAACACCTGGCTCGACCGCGACCTCGGCCTCTCCGGCCGGATCACCCTCAGAGACGGCTCGCACCGGCTGGTCACCGTCGACCGCCCGCTGCTGCGGGTGCCCCAACTCGCCGTACACCTGGACCGGTCCGTCAACAGCGAGGGCCTCAAGCTGGACAAGCAGCGCCATATGACGCCGATCTGGGGTCTGGGCGAGGTCGAGGAAGGCGATCTGATCCGCTTCGTCGCCGACGAGACCGGCGTCGCGGCCGACGAGATCGGCGGCTGGGACCTGATGGTGCACAGCGTCGAACCGCCCGCCTACCTCGGGCGTGACCGCGAACTGGTGGCCGGTCCCCGGATGGACAATCTGCTGTCCGTGCACGCCGGTACGGCCGCGCTGGTGGCCGCCGCCGCCCGCACCGACCTCGACGCCATCCCCGTGTTCGCCGCCTTCGACCACGAGGAGAACGGAAGCCAGTCCGACACCGGCGCCGACGGCCCGCTGCTCGGCAATGTCCTGGAGCGGTCGGTCTACGCCCGCGGCGGCGGCCACGAGGACAGGGCGCGCGCCTTCGCGGGCAGCTTCTGCCTGTCCTCCGACACCGGGCACGCCATCCACCCCAACTACGCCGAGCGCCATGAGCCCGGCCACCACCCGCGCCCCAACGGCGGCCCCATCCTCAAGGTCAACGTCAACCAGCGCTATGCGACCGACGGCTCCGGACGAGCCGTCTTCGCCGCCGCCTGCGAGCGCGCCGGAGTGCCCTGGCAGAGCTTCGTCTCTCACAACGCGATGCCGTGCGGCACTACGATCGGTCCGATCACCGCCGCCCGCCACGGCATCTCCACCGTCGACATCGGTGTGGCGATCCTGTCCATGCACTCGGCGCGCGAGCTCTGCGGGGCACAGGACCCCAGGCTGCTCGCCAAAGCGCTGACCGCATTCCTGGAGGGCTGAGTTGCGCTTTTCCCTGCTGGGCCCCGTGACGGTGACCACCGGCCCCCCGGCAGCGGCCGTCGAACTCCCGCTGGGGGCGGCCAAACGGCGCAGTGTGCTCGCCATGCTGCTGCTGCGGCCCAACTCGACCGTCTCCATGGACCAGTTGACCGCCAGCCTGTGGGAGGACGAGCCGCCCGCCCACGCCAAGACCGTCATCCAGGGCCATGTCTCCCGGCTGCGCGCGGTCCTCGCCGAGCACGGCGCCGGTGACCTCGGCGTCGAACTCTCCACCCACGGCTCTGCCTATCTGCTGCGGCTGCCCGAAGGGATGGTCGACGCCCAGCGCTTCGACCATCTGGTCTCCAGCGCCCAGCCCGAGGCCGCCCCGGCCGACGCCGTCCAGCTGCTGAGCCAGGCGCTCGGGCTGTGGCACGGCCCGGCGCTGACGGGGACGGTGGCCAGCCCGCCGTTCGCCGCCGCGGCCCACGCCCTGGAGGAACGGCGACTGACCGCCGTGGAAGCGCTGGCGCGCGCGTACGGGGCGCTCGGCGAACACGACAGGGCCGCGGGTGTGCTGCACCCCGCCGCGCTCACCCAGCCGCTGCGCGAAGGGCTGATCGCGGATCTGATGCTGGCGCTGTACCGCACCGGACGGCAGTCCGACGCGATCGCCTGGTTCCACCGCACCCGCGAGCTGCTCGCCGACGATCTGGGCGTCGACCCGGGGGAGCGGCTGACCGGCGCGTACCAGGAGATCCTGCGGGCCGGGCCGGGCGCGGACGCGGGACGCGGCGGCACCGACGGCGCGGGGCACCCCGGGGTCCAGCCGGTGCCCGCCACCCCGGCGCACCCCGTCGCCGCCCCCGCCGCCCCCGCCGCGGCCACCGGAGCGCCGGTGCCCGAGCTGCTCCCCCGGCCCCCGGCCGGGTTCCTCGGACGGACCGCGGAGCTGGCGGAGCTGACCCGGCTGACGCTGTCCGCCGAACCGGACCGCGGCTATGGCGGGGCCGCTGGCGGCTTCCCGTCCGAGGGCGGCATCACGCTCGTCACCGGACCCGCCGGAGTCGGCAAGACGGGCCTCGCGGTGTACTGGGGCCACGCCTACGCGGGCGCCTTCCCCGACGGACGGCTCTTCGCGGATCTGCGTGGCTTCAGCGGCGGTGAGGAGACGGCGCCGCTGGAGGTGCTGCGCGAGTTCCTGTTCGCCATGGGCACCCCGGCCGAGCAGATTCCGTCCTCGCCCCAGGCGGCCTCCGCGCTCTACCGCTCGCTGGTCGCCCGCCGGCGGCTGCTGGTGGTGCTGGACAACGCGAGCAGCTCCGCCCAGGTGCGGCCGCTGCTGCCCGGCGGCCCGCACTGCGCCACGCTGGTCACCAGCCGCAGCAGGCTCGACGGGCTGATCGCCACCGACGCGGCCCGTCCGCTGCGGCTGCACGCGCTCGGCCCCGAGGACAGCATCTCGCTGCTCGGCACGCTGCTCGGCCCGGAGCGGGTCGGCGAGGACCCCGCCGCCGCACGGGAGTTGGTGGCGCTGTGCGACGGACTGCCACTGGCGCTGCGCGCCGCCTCCGCCCAGCTGATGGCCCGGCCGCGCTGGCGGCTGGCCCGGCTGGCCACCGCCCTGCGCGACGAGCGGCGCAGGCTCGCCCTGCTGTCGGCGGAGGACGCCGGGGTGGCCGCCGCGCTGCGCAACTCGGTGGCCCGGCTCTCCGCAGACGACGCCGCGCTGCTGCGCACCCTGGGCACCGGCTTCGCCCGGGAGGTCAACACGGCGGAGGCGGCGGCTCTGTCCGGGGCGGACCCGGAGCTGATCCAGGACGCCCTGGACCGGCTCGCCGAGATGCATCTGCTGGACGAGGAGGCCACCAATCGCTACGTGATGAGCGACCTGGTGAAGCTCTTCGCCCAGGGCAGCGGCAGCGGGGACGGCACCGAGGGCGGGCCCACCGGAGGTGGCCAACCCCGGTGAGGGAACCGCGCGTTAGCCGGATGACACCAGGAGGGGCCGTTAGCGGGGCGCGTTAGTGAGACGTTAGCGGGACGGCAGCGGTACAGCAGTCGTACGCCAGCGGGGCCGGACAGTCTTGAGACGTACCGCAAGACGGCCACGTCCCACTGGGGGGAACCACCATGTCGATCAGCGCCACCAACGCCCGCACCATCCGCACCGCCGTCGCGAGCGCGACCCTCATGGCCGCCGCGCTCACCCTGGCCGCCTGCAACAGCGACGAAGGGGACGGGGTCAAGCGCTCCGGCTCCGCGGAGAGTTCGGCCGCCGTCCCTGGCTCCGACGCCAAGGGCGGCGCCGACGCCGGTGCCCAGGGCGGCGCCCAGGCGGGCGGTGACGAGAAGTCCTCCGCCGGCGGCAAGAGCGGCGGCGCGACGGGCGGCTCCGGCTCCAACTCCAAGATCGGCACCTGTGACCCGAGCAAGCTGTCGATGACCGTCACCAAGGCCCCCCGGCCGGTCAACTACCTGCTGCTCCAGGCCACCAACAAATCCGGTGTCACCTGCAACCTCCCGGAGGCCCCCGCGCTGCGGTTCGACGACGGGCAGGCGGCCACCCCGATCGCCGAGGAGACCAAGCCGCAGGCCGTCGTCACCCTCGCGCCCGGCGAGAGCGGCTACGCGGGCATCCTCACCTCCAGCGCCGACGGCTCGGGCACGAACGGCACCAAGGTCACCAAGCTGGAGGTGTACCTCAAGGGCTCCGACGCCGCCACCTCCGTGTCGCTGCCCGGCGGCTCGGTGTACATCGACGACAACGCGAAGGTCAGCTACTGGCAGAGCGACAGCTCCAACGCGCTGGAGTGGTGACACCCGCCACCTGAACATCCCGGCAGCCGACTCCCCTGCGGCTGCCCGACGACCGACGGCCCCCGGCTCCCCCGCGGGGGCCGTCCCGTCATGTCCCGCCCCGGGACCGTCAGGAGGGCTTGCCGGGCCGATGGGTCAGGAGGGCTCGTCCATCCCGGCGAGCACCAGCGGCAGCCGTACCGCGCCGCCCTCGGCGACCCGGACCGGAACGCCCCAGTCCTGCTGGTGCACATGGCAGGCGGGGTACTCGTTCCGCGGATCGTCGTCGCAGGACGCGGCCATCGCCGAGACATGCAGCACGCCCTCGGTCACCCCGTCCGCCAGCACCAGGTCCCGGCTCAGCTCGGTGCCCGCGCCGTCCCCTTCGGCCAGCAGACCGGGCGGGGTGGCGGAGACCAGCAGCCGGGTGGAGGGGCCGTAGCGGGTGTCCAGCTTCTGCCCGGCGGGCGCCTGGAAGACCACGTCCAGCCGGAGCGTGCCCGGGGCGATCGCAGTGGCCGCACGCTGGGTGCGGTGCGCCACCGCCTCGACCCGTACGGCCTCCTCGGGCAGCCGCAGCCGGGTCAGCCGGTGCCGGGCCGACTCCACCACCACGAGGTCCCGGTCCACCAGCACCGCGCCGGACGGCTCGCGCAGATCGGTGGCGAGGGTGGTGACCTCGCCGGTGGCCGGGTCGTAGCGGCGCAGCGCGTGGTTGTAGGTGTCGGCGATCGCGACCGAGCCGTCGGGCAGCGCGGTGACGCCCAGCGGGTGCTGGAGCAGGGCCTGCCCGGCGTCGCCGTCCCGGTGGCCGAAGTCGAAGAGTCCGGTGCCCACCGCCGTGCGGACCGCGAAGCCGTCGCCGTCCCGCTCGACCCAGCGGACCGCGGAGGTCTCGGAGTCGGCGATCCACAGCCGGTCCCCGGCCGCGGCCAGCCCGGAGGGCTGGGCGAACCACGCCTCCTCGGCGGGCCCGTCGACCAGGCCCTCGTTGGTGGTCCCGGCGGCGGCCCGGACCGTCCCGGACTCCGGGTCGTACGTCCACAGCTGGTGGACACCGGCCATGGCGATCCACAGCCGGTCGGCGAACCAGGCCAGGTCCCACGGCGAGGACAGATCCACCTCGCGGGCGGGCCCCTCGGCGGGCGAGCCCTGCCACCACTGGCGGCCGGTCCCGGCGAGGGTGGTGGTCTCACCGGTGGCGGGGTCGAAGCGGCGCAGCGCGTGGTTGACGGTGTCGGCGACGGCGACCGAACCGTCGGGCAGCGGCGCGAGTCCCTGCGGTTCGCTGAACCGGGCCCGCTCCGGGCCGCCGTCGGCCAGCCCGCGGGTGCCGTCACCGATCCGGCGCACCACGGTCTCGCCGTCCGCGGCCAGCTCCACCAGCTGGTGCCGGGTGGTGTCGGAGACCAGGAAGGTGCCGCCGGGCAGCGACACCGCCTTGCCGGGGAAGCGCAGCTCGGTGGGGACCGGCTCGGGCGGCAGATACGGCCCGTCGCCGCGGCGCAGCGTGCCCTTGGCTGAGTGCTCCGCCGCCAGCTCTCCCACCAGGGTCTCGATGGCATGGGCGTGCCCCTCGCCCGCGTGCTGGGCGACCACATAGCCCTCGGGGTCGATGACGACGAGGGTGGGCCAGGCGCGTACCGCGTACTGCTTCCAGGTGGCGAGCTCGGGGTCGTCGAGGACCGGGTGGTGCACTCCGTAGCGCTCGACGGCGTCCACGACGGCCTGGTGGTCGGCCTCGTGGACGAACTTCGGCGAGTGCACCCCGACCATCACGACGGTGTCGCGGTGCTTCTCCTCCAGCTCGCGCAGCTCGTCCAGGACGTGCAGGCAGTTCACACAGCAGAACGTCCAGAAGTCCAGGATCACGATGCGCCCCCGCAGATCCGCGAGGGTGAGGTCATTGCCGCCGGTGTTGAGCCAGCCGCCCTTGCCGGTCAGTTCGGGGGCGCGGACGCGTGCACGTGGAGCCATATCGCCATCAAACATCAGCCCCCGGCCGTGGCATTCCCCCGGGTCCGGGTGGCGGGCTCGGGCAGGCCCAGCATGCGGTCGCGGAGCACCGGGAGGTCGGTGCGGACCTGGGTGACCCGGTCCAGGTCCAGTTCGACGGTGAGCACCTCCTCGGCGGTGCCCGCCTCGGCGAGCACCTCGCCCCACGGGTCCACGACGATGCTGTGCCCGGCCTGCTCCACCCCGGCGTGGGTGCCGGTGGAGCAGCACCCCAGGACGTACGCCTGGCTCTCCACGGCGCGGGCGCGGGCCAGCAGCCGCCAGTGCTCGCGGCGGCGGGCGGGCCACCCGGCCGGGATCACCAGCACCTTGGCCCCGGCCTCGGTCAGCAGCCGGAAGAGCTCGGGGAAGCGGAGGTCGTAGCAGATGGCGAGGCCCAGGGTGGCGTCCGGCGGACCGGTGGTGACCACCTCCTCGCCCGCGCCCATCATCACGGCCTCGCCCTCGTCGAACCCGAAGCGGTGGATCTTGCGGTAGGAGCCCGCGAGGGCGCCGTCGGGGGAGAAGACCAGCGCGGTGTTGTAGAGGGTGCCGTCGGGGGCGCGCTCGACGATGGAGCCCGCGTGGAGCCAGACCCCGGCGTCCCGGGCGACGGCGGCCATGGCGCGGGCGGTGGGGCCGTCCAGCGGCTCGGCGCCGCTGACGAAGGAGTCGTAGGCGAATGCCCCGAGCGTCCACAGTTCGGGCAGCACCACCAGATCGGAGCCGCTCCGGGTGCGGATGATGGCGGCGGCGCGGTCGCGGCGGCTTTCGGGGGACTCGTCCGGGTCTACGTCGATCTGGACCAAAGAGGCGCGCACACTACCACCGCTCTCAGCGTTGGAGACCGTCAACCGGGCCTACGATCGGACCCGAAACCACTGCCCTGGCGCTCATGGGCAGCGTAACTTGAAGCCACACACCAGCACCCAGCCCGCGCACCAACCGCCCGAGGGGTCCCGTGACCGTCCATTCCAGCCTTCAGACCTCCATCGACGCCTGGACCCATTCCATCGACGCTATATCGGAGTTGGTGAATCCGCTCGTCGAGACCGAATGGAACCGCCGTACCGAGTGCCCGGGATGGTCGGTGCGGGACATCGTCTCGCATGTGATCGGAATCGAGTGCGAGATGCTCGGCGACCCCCGCCCCATCCACACGCTGCCGCGTGATCTGTACCACGTCACCAACGAGATGTCGCGGTACATGGAGGTCCAGGTCGACGTCCGGCGCTGCCACACGGCACCCGAGATGACCTCCGAGCTGGAGTACACCGTCATCCGGCGGTCCCGTCAGCTGCGGAACGAGAAGCGGTCGCCGGACACCGTGGTGCGCGTCCCCGGCGGCACCGAGATGTCCCTCGAAGCCGCCCTGACGCGGCGGGCGTTCGACGTCTGGGTGCATGAGCAGGATCTGCGCCGGGCGCTGAACCAGCCCGGCAATCTGGACTCCCCGGGTGCCCTCATCGCCCGCGACACCCTGCTGTCGGCGCTGCCGAAGGTGGTCGCCAAGGACGCGGGCGCGGCGCCCCATTCGGCGGTGGTCTTCGATGTGCACGGCCCGCTGGAGTTCATGCGGACCGTCCGGGTGGACGCGGACGGCAAGGGCACCATCGACGGCAGCGTCTCGCTCGGCCCGACCGTGACGCTCACCCTGGACTGGGAGACGTATCTGCGGCTGGCCTGCGGGCGGGTGCGGCCCGAGGCGGTCGGCGAGCGGCTGAAGGTCGAGGGCGACCAGCAGCTGGCCGAGGCGATCCTCGGCCACTTCGCCGTCACACCGTAAGGAGCCGTCACACCGTAACCGTCACGCCGTACACAACCGTCGCACCGTACACGACCGTCGCACCGTACCCGGCGGACGGCGGGGTCACGCCGGTACGTGCACCGCCTCGACGCGGCTCGCGACGACGCGTTCGCGCTCCCGGCGGTGCGCGCGCCCGCGCAGCCGCAGCACCTGGGAGACGCCCAGCGTCTGGAGGACGAAGACCGAGGCGAAGGCGATCCGGTAGTTGTCACCGGTCAGGTCGAGCAGCACCCCGACGGCCAGCAGCGTGGTCATGGAGGCCATGAAGCCGCCCATGTTGACGATGCCGGAGGCGGTCCCGATCCGCTCGGGCGGATTGGCGGGGCGGGCGAAGTCGAAGCCGATCATCGATGCCGGCCCACAGGAGCCGAGCACCGCGCACAGGGTGATCAGCAGCCACAGCGGGGCGTGGGCGGACGGCCAGGCCAGCACGGTGCCCCACAGCAGGGCGGTGGCGCCGACCGTACCGAGGGCGAGCGGGGCGCGGGCCGCGTGGTGGCGGGCGATGACCTGACCGTAGATCAGGCCGATCACCATGTTGGAGAGCACCACGAGGGTCAGCAGCTCACCCGCCGTGGCGCGGGACAGCCCCTCGGCCTCGACCAGGAACGGCATTCCCCACAGCAGCAGGAAGACCATGGCGGGGAACTGGGTCGTGAAGTGGACCCACATGCCCAGCCTGGTGCCGGGCTCCCGCCAGGCGGCGGCGATCTGACGGCGGACGAAGCCCTTGCCGCCGCGCGGCGCGGCGACGGGCTCGTACCCCTCGGGGTGGTCCTTGAGGAACACCAGCACCAGGACGAGTACGACCACCCCGCCGACCGCGCTGCCCGCGAAGGTCGGGGTCCAGCCCGCGCTGTGCAGCGCCTGGGCGATCACCAGGGTGGAGATCAGGTTTCCGGCCATGCCGATCAGCGCGGCGATCTGGGCGATCAGCGGTCCGCGGCGGGCGGGGAACCAGCGCGACCCCAGCCGCAGCACGCTGATGAAGGTCATCGCGTCCCCGCAGCCGAGCAGCGCCCGCGCCGCCAGTGCCATCGGATACGAGTGGGAGAGCGCGAAAGCGAACTGTCCGGTGGTGAACAGCGTGGCGCCGAGGGCCAGCACGGTACGGGTGCCGAGCCGGTCCACCAGCAGCCCGACGGGTATCTGCATCCCGGCGTAGACCAGCAGCTGGAGGATGGAGAAGCTGGACAGCGCCGAGGCGTTGATGTGGAAGCGCTCGGCGGCGTCGATGCCCGCCACCCCGAGGCTGGTGCGATAGGTGATGGCGATGAAGTAGACGCCGACGCCGAGGCCCCAGACGGCGACGGCGCGGCGCCCTCCGGGTGGATCCCCGGGCAACCGGGCGGTGGTCATCGTGCCTCGCCCCGGGCCAGGTTGTTCACCCAGCTGATGTGGCGCTGCACGGTGGCGGAGGCCGAGCGCGCGTCCCCGGCGCGCAGGGCGGTCAGGATCTCGGTGTGCTCGGTGATGTTCTTGGCGATACGGTCCGGTTCGGCGTGCATGGTGGCGACCCCCATCCGCAGCTGCCGGTCCCGCAGCTGGTCGTACAGCTGGGCCAGGATGCCGTTCCCGGCGGCCCGGACGATCGCTGCGTGGAAGCAGCGGTCGGCGACGGCGAACGCGGCGAGGTCCCCGGCCGCCGCATGTCCCTTCTGCTCCTCCAGCAGTTCTTCCAGCCGGAGCAGCAGCGGCTCCGCGGCCGGGACCACCTTGGCGACCGCGTGCTGCTCGACCAGCAGCCGGGTCTCCACCACATCCGCGATCTCCTGGGCGGAGACGGGCAGCACCAGGGCGCCCTTCTTGGGATAGAGCTTGAGCAGCCCCTCGGCCTCCAGCCGCAGCAGCGCCTCCCGCACCGGAGTGCGGGAGACCCCGACGGCCTCGGCCAGTTCGCCTTCGCTCAGAAGGGTGCCGCCCTCGTAACGGCGGTCGAGAACAGCCTGCTTGACATGGATGTAGACGCGTTCGGCGGCAGCGGGCGGCTTGGTGGCCGTATCGGTGGGACTCATGATGAGCACATCATAGATACATCAGGTATTCACAACGATCCCCCGTCCGCGATGCGGACGCGGCACGGCCCGCCTGCGCGGGGCAGGCGGGCCGTGTCGGAGAAGCGGGGATCAGCCCCAGGTGAAGAGGGCATCAGCCCCAGGTGATGAGGCGCTTGGGGCGCTCCAGGATGGCCGCGACATCCGCGAGCACCCGGGAGCCGAGCTCGCCGTCGACCAGCCGGTGGTCGAAGGAGAGCGCGAGGGTGGTCACCTGGCGCGGCTTCACCTCGCCCTTGTGGACCCACGGCTGGAGCTTGACGGCGCCGAACGCGAGGATCGCGGACTCCCCGGGGTTGAGGATCGGGGTGCCGGTGTCCACGCCGAAGACGCCGACGTTGGTGATGGTCACCGTGCCGCCGGACATCGCCGCCGGGCTGGTCTTGCCCTCACGGGCGGTGGCGACCAGCTCGCCGAGAGCGGACGCCAGTTCGGGCAGGGTCTTGGCGCCCGCGTCCTTGATGTTCGGGACGATCAGTCCGCGCGGCGTGGCCGCCGCGATGCCCAGGTTGACGTAGTCCTTGTAGACGATCTCCTGGTTCGCCTCGTCCCAGGAGGCGTTGATGTCCGGGTTGCGCTTGATGGCCACCAGCAGGGCCTTGGCCACCAGCAGCAGCGGGTTGACCCGCACCCCGGCCATGTCCGGGTCCTGCTTGAGGTCGGCGACCAGCTTCATGGTGCGGGTGACGTCGACGGTCACGAACTCCGTCACATGCGGCGCGGTGAAGGCGCTGCTGACCATGGCCTGCGCGGTGGCCTTCCGGACGCCCTTGATGGGCACCCGGCGCTCCCGGGCCGCCGGGGCCATGACCTCGGCGGGGGCCGCGGGTAGGGCGGCGGGCGCCTCGGCCGCGGGCACGGCCTCGGCCGCCGCGTGGACGTCCTCGCGGGTGATGATCCCGTCCGGGCCGGTCGGGGTGACCGTGGCCAGGTCGATGCCCAGGTCCTTGGCCAGCTTGCGGACCGGGGGCTTGGCCGCCGGACGGGCCGCGCCGGGGCGCGGCCCGTGGCCGTTGAGCTCGGGTCCGGTCTCCACCGGGGCGGGCGCGGGGGCCTGGGCCTTGGGCGCGGCGGGGGCGGCGGGCGCGGTACGCGGCGGCTGCTGGCCCGGCACCGGCTTACGCGGCCGGCGCTTGGTGGAGGAGGGCGCCGCGCCGTAGCCGACCAGGTTGGCCTGGCGGCCCTCGGGCTCGGCGGGTTCGGGGGCGGCCTCGGGAGCCTTGGGCGCGGCGGCGGGCGCGGGCGCGGCACCGGCGCCCGGCTGGGTGTCCACCGAGATGATCACCGTGCCCACGTCCACCGTGATGCCCTCGCCGAAGCGCAGCTCGTGCACCACCCCGTCGAAGGGGATGGGCAGCTCGACGGCGGCCTTGGCGGTCTCGACCTCGCACACCACCTGGCCGTCGCTGACGGTGTCGCCCGGGGCCACGTACCACTTGAGGATCTCGGCCTCGGTGAGCCCCTCGCCCACGTCGGGCATCTTGAACTCACGGAAGCGCTGTTCGACTGCGGTCATCGTCACGATCTCCTCAAGCCCTTCAGTACGCCAACGCACGGTCTACGGCGTCGAGCACCCGGTCAAGCCCCGGCAGGTACTCGTCCTCGAGCCGCGACGGCGGGTACGGCGCGTGGAAGCCGCCGACCCGCAACACCGGGGCCTCAAGGTGATAGAAGCACCTCTCGGTGATCCGTGCTGCGATCTCCGAGCCAGTGCCCAGAAAGACCGGTGCCTCGTGGACCACGACCAGCCGGCCCGTCCGCTCGACACAGCCCTGGAGGGTGTCGAAGTCGATCGGGGACATCGACCGCAGATCCACGACCTCGACCGACTTGCCCTCCTCGGCGGCGGCCGCGGCGGCGTCCAGACACACCTTCACCATCGGGCCGTAGGCCGCCAGCGTGAGGTCGGTGCCCGGCCGCGCCACCCGGGCGGCGTGCAGGGGGGCGGGGATCGCCGAGGTGTCGACCTCGGACTTGTCGTGGTAGCGGCGCTTGGGCTCGAAGTAGATCACCGGGTCGTCGCTGCCGATGGCCTGCTGGAGCATCCAGTAGGCGTCGGAGGCGTTGGACGGCGAGATCACCTTCAACCCGGCGACATGGGCGAACAGCGCCTCGGGCGACTCGCTGTGGTGCTCCACCGCGCCGATGCCGCCGCCGTACGGAATGCGGATGACCACGGGCAGCTTGACCTTGCCGAGCGAACGCGCGTGCATCTTGGCGAGCTGGGTGACGATCTGGTCGTAGGCGGGGAAGACGAAGCCGTCGAACTGGATCTCCACCACCGGGCGGTAGCCGCGCAGCGCGAGCCCGATCGCGGTGCCCACGATGCCGGACTCGGCGAGCGGGGTGTCGATCACCCGGTCCTCGCCGAAGTCCTTCTGGAGCCCGTCGGTGACCCGGAAGACGCCTCCCAGCTTGCCCACGTCCTCACCCATGATGAGGACCTTGGGGTCGTTCTCGAGCGCCGTGCGCAGCGACGCGTTGATCGCCTTGGAGAGCGACATCTTCTCGGCTGCCATGTCAGATGCCTTCCTCAGCGGTGACGAACGAAGCCTGGTACGCGGCGAACTGGGCCCGCTCCTCGTCGACGAGGGCGTGGCCGTCGGCGTAGATGTGCTCGAACAGCGCCATGTCCTCGGGGTCGGGCATGGCCCGTACGGCGTCGCGGACCCGCTTGGCCAGCGCGTCGCTCTCCCGCTCGAGGCCGGCGAAGAACTCCTCGTCGGCCAGCCCCTGCTTGATCAGATAGGTGCGCAGCCGCAGGATCGGGTCCTTGGTCTCCCACAGTTCGCGCTCCTCGGACGAGCGGTAGCGCGTCGGGTCGTCGGAGGTGGTGTGGGCACCCATGCGGTAGGTGAACGCCTCGATGAGCATCGGGCCCTGACCGGTGCGCGCCCGCTCCAGGGCGGCCTTGGTGACGGCGAGGCAGGCCAGTACGTCATTGCCGTCCACCCGGACACCGGGGAAGCCGAAGCCCTGGGCGCGCTGGTAGAGCGGCACCCGGGTCTGGCGCTCGGTGGGCTCGGAGATGGCCCACTGGTTGTTCTGGCAGAAGAAGACGACCGGGGCGTTGTAGACCGCGGAAAAGGTGAAGGATTCGGCGACATCACCCTGGCTGGAGGCGCCGTCACCGAAGTAGGCGATCACCGCGGTGTCCGCCCCGTCCTTGGCGACACCCATCGCGTAGCCGGTGGCGTGCAGCGTCTGCGAGCCGATGACAATGGTGTAGAGGTGGAAATTGTTGCTGTTGGGATCCCAGCCGCCGTGGTTCACCCCGCGGAACATCCCCAGCAGATTGGTCGGGTCGACACCCCGGCACCAGGCCACACCGTGTTCGCGATACGTGGGAAAGACGTAGTCGGAGTCCTGGAGCGCACGGCCGGAACCGATCTGCGCCGCCTCCTGGCCCAGCAGCGAGGCCCACAGGCCCAGCTCGCCCTGGCGCTGGAGGGTGGTGGCCTCGCCGTCGAACCGGCGCGTCAGCACCATGTCGCGGTACAGGCCACGCAGCTCGTCGGGGGTGAGGTCGATCGAGTACTCGGGGTGCTCCACCCGCTCGCCCTCGGGGGTCAGCAGCTGTACGAGATCGGTCTGGCCCGCCGCCTGCTTCTTGGCGTTCCCCGCGCTCGTGCGCTTGGCTCCGCTGCGGCGCGGCTTGCGCGCGGCAGTGCTCTCCACGGTCACGTTGCTCCTCCGTCTGTCCGGCCTCCGGGATCCGCCGGCGGCCAGTTGCGGCTCGCCCGTCCAGGGCTGCGGCGCACGGGGTGGGTGCGTCGAAGCCCGGCCGGGCGTGACAGGTTTCCCGGCGGCTGGCCCTGCAAAAGGCACGTTACCCAGTGCGTCGCATGTCTGCGAAACCCCACCTGACCTGCAATTTTGCTTGGATTTCCAAGTAAATCGCGCCGATGGGGACACATCCACTGGTCACAGCCCTGCAGTCCGCCGGACAAGCGCACGGTATCCCGCTGGACAAAGGCACGGGAAGAGTTGGTGTGTGAGACTAGATCCGTGCGCGATGAAGGAAAAATCAGGATTTTCCTACTCGACGACCATGAAGTCGTACGGCGCGGTGTCCGAGAGCTCCTGGCGAGCGAGCCGGACATGGAAGTGGTCGGCGAGGCGGGCACCGCGGCCGAAGCGCTGGTCCGGATCACGGCCACCCGTCCCGATGTCGCCGTGCTCGACGTCCGGCTGCCGGACCGCAGCGGGGTCGAGGTCTGCCGGGAGATCCGCTCGCGCGACGAGTCCGTCCACTGCATGATGCTCACCTCCTTCGCCGACGACGAGGCGCTCTTCGACGCCATCATGGCGGGCGCCTCGGGCTATGTACTGAAGGACATCCGGGGCGGTGAACTGCTCGCCGCGGTGCGCGACGTGGCGGCGGGCCGCTCCCTGCTGGACCCGGTCGCCGCCGCCCGGGTCCTGGACCGGCTGCGCGGCGGTGTCGCCAAACCCGACGCCCGGCTGGCCTCGCTCACCGAACAGGAGCGCCGGATCCTGCTGCTGATAGGGGAGGGACTGACCAATCGGGCGATCGGCGAGCGGCTCCATCTCGCCGAGAAGACCATCAAGAACTATGTCTCCAGTCTGCTCTCCAAGATGGGCATGGAGCGCCGCTCGCAGGCCGCGGCGTATGTGGCCCGGATGCAGGCCGAGACCCAGAAACACTGAGGCGCCCCGGGCACCGGGCTCCCCGTCCACCCCGCACCGTGCCGACCCGCGCACTACCGTGCCTGACCCACCCCCGCGCACCACCGCACCGCCCCGCCCCCGCGCACCACCGCGCGCCCGGTCCGTGACGCCGCGTGATCTAACATCTGGCAAGTGCCGCGCTCACATGTCCCCTCCGCCGAGCCCGCTCCCGACGGGGAAACCCTGAGCGCCCTGCTCCGCCGCTACGACTCCACCGGTGAGGCGCTGTCCTGCCGCCCGCTCACCCAGGGACTGCTCAACCGCGGCTACCACCTGACCACCACCCGCGGCCGGTTCTTCCTCAAGCACCACCTCGACGCCGACCGCGCCGCCATCACCCGCCAGCACCGGGCGACCCAGCGGCTGGAGGCGCTCGGGCTGCCCGTCGCGCCGCCCGTCCCCGACGCCCACGGGCACACCGTCGCGGTCATCGGCGGGCGCTGCTACGCCCTGCACCCCTGGGTGGACGGGCGGCACCGGGACGGCGGTGAGCTGACCGCCCCCCAGTGCTGGCGACTGGGCGGGCTGCTCGGGGTGGTGCACACCGGTCTGGAGCGGGTGATGCGGGCGCGTACGCACGACCGGCAGCCCCCGGACCCCTCGGCCGCGCCCGAGGACACCCGCGTGGTCATCGACGAACTGCTGGCTCTGGTCCGCGGCCATCGCCCGCGCGACACCTTCGACGAGCTCGCCGAACACCGGCTGGTCGAACGGCGGACCCTGGTCGAGCGGTACGCCCACCGGCGGCCGGAGGCGGACGCGGTACCGGCCACGGGCTGGGTCCATGGCGACTTCCACCCGCTGAATCTGCTCTACCGCGATACGGAACCGGCGGCCATCGTCGACTGGGACCGCTTAGGGGTGCAGCCGCGCGCCGAGGAGGCGGTACGCGCCGCCGCGATCTTCTTTGTACGCCCCGGGGGCACCCTGGAGCTCCCCAAGATCCGCTCCTATGCGCGGGCCTACCGCTGCACGGCGGGCGCGGGGGCCGCCGAGATGGCCGCGGCGGTCCACCGGGTGTGGTGGGAGCGGCTCAATGACTTCTGGATGCTGCGCTGGCGCTATCAGCGCGGGGACCGGCGCGCCGATCACCAGTTTCCGGCCGCCGCGGCGCTGGTGGTGTGGTGGACCCGGGAGTACGAGGCGGTCCGGGACGCCTTCTGCGACTGACGGGGCCGCGACTGGCACGGGGCCGACCGACGAGTCGCCCGTACGAGGCCAAACACAGCGGACGGCCGGGGCACCGGGCCCCGGCCGTCCGTGATGTCCCGTGAGCGGATCAGCCCCCCGCCGCGCCGGTGGGGTCGTCCGTCGGCACGTCCGGCGTGGTCGGCTCCTCGGTCGGCTCGTCCGTCGGCGCGGTGGTCTCCCCACCGCCGGGCGTGGTCTCCCCGTCGCTCGGCTCGCCGGTGGGCTCCTGTGTCGGCTCCCCGGTCGGCTTGTCCGTGGGGTAGTCGTCCGAGTACGAGGGCGTCGGCTGCTCGCTCGGGGTCCAGTCCCCGCCCTGGTCCTCGGTGTTCTCGTCGGACGGCGTGGGCTCGGTCGTCTCCTTGGTCGGCTTGTCGCTCGGGCGCGAGGTTTCCTTCTGCTGATCGGTCGCCGGGGACTTGTCCGGCCCGTCCCCGCCGCCCTTCTTCCCGGCCTGGAGGGCGAAGGCGACACCGGCCAGGATGGCGATCACCGCGAGCGCGGCGATCAGCCACACCTTGCCGCGGCCCTTGCGGCGTCCGCCGGAGCCGTTGTCGTAACCACCGCCGTAGCCGTCGTCGTCACCGCCCCCACGGGTGGGGATGATCGGCTGCTGGGAGGTGTCGCCGTGGCCGGGGTGCGGCAGTGCGGTGGTCCCCGCGACGCCGTGCATGCCCATGGCGGGGGTGGAGCCGCCCAGGTGCTGGGTGACCGGGCCGGTGTTCCACATCCCGCTGTGGCCGCCGGCCTCGTGCAGCATCTGGAGCGCGTACTGCACCAGCCCGCGCATCTCCTCGGCGCTCTGGAACCGGTCGTCCGGGTCCTTGGCGAGGGAGCGCATCACCAGGCCGTCCAGCTCCGGCGGCACCGTCCCGTCGGAGGTCTCCGACGGCGGCACCGGGGTGTCCTGGACGTGCTGATAGACGACGGACAGCGGGGTCTCGCCGGTGAAGGGCGGGCGCAGCGCCAGCAGCTCGTAGAGCAGACAGCCGGTGGCGTAGAGATCGGAGCGGTGGTCCACGGCCTTGCCGAGGGCCTGCTCCGGGGAGAGGTACTGCGGGGTGCCCATGACCATGCCGGTCTGGGTCATCGTGGACTGCGCGCCGTGCAGCGCGCGGGCGATGCCGAAGTCCATCACCTTGACGGCGCCGCTGTTGGTGATGATGACGTTCGCGGGCTTGATGTCCCGGTGCACGATGCCGTGCTGATGGCTGTAGGCGAGCGCCTCCAGCACCCCGGAGACGATGATCAGCGCCTGTTCGGGCGGCGGTGCCTCGGCGTTGAGCAGCAGATCACGGATGGTCCGGCCCTCGACCAGCTCCATGACGATGTACGGCACGGTGCTCTGGCCGACGACGTCCTCGCCGGAGTCGTAGACCGCGACCACCGCGTGGTGGTTCAGCCCGGCGACCGACTGCGCCTCACGGGTGAAGCGGGCCTTGGAGACGGGGTCCTCGGCCAGGTCGGCGCGGAGCAGCTTCACCGCGACCGTCCGGCCGAGCCGGAGGTCCTCGGCGCCGAACACCTCGGCCATACCACCGCGGCCGAGGCGGTGCGTAAGGCGATATCGGCCATCGCCGACAAGGCCGCTATTACCCCACATCTCCGGCGAGTCGGACATTCCGGCCCCGCTGGCCTCAGGTTCGGAAGGCCCCTGGGCGCTCTGGGTCTGTGCCATCGGTCCTCGCCGTCTCGTTCTCGGTGGGGGTCTGGTCGACATCGCCCCGCCCGCGGGCGGTACGGTTCCTGCTAGGCACGCTACAGCCTTCACGCCGCGCATCGGTTCGTGATGGACCGGCCATCAAACCCGTTGACGATGAAGCGTTGCAAATCGCGTGACGGGTTCTTGCGCATCCGGTTACGGAACGGGCACGCGGCTTGACGTGTCCGTGGCCTGGGGCAGACTTGGCCACGATATCCAGAACTCGAAGATCAATGCGTTGAAACGTGCGCGTCAGAACAGTGAGTGCGCCGAGGGGGATGTAGGAAATGAGCCAGCAGGGCGCACCAGGCCGGTACCAGGGACAGTCCCTGGCGAACGGCCGCTACGAACTTCGTGACCTGCTGGGTGAAGGCGGCATGGCCTCCGTGCACCTGGCCTACGACACAGTGCTGGACCGTCAGGTCGCCATCAAGACCCTCCACACCGAGCTGGGGCGCGAGCAGTCCTTCAGGGAGCGTTTCCGCCGCGAGGCGCAGTCTGTTGCGAAGCTCACGCACACCAACATCGTCTCGGTATTCGATACGGGCGAGGACTCCATCGACGGCTCGCTGATGCCGTACATCGTCATGGAGTACGTCGAGGGCCAGCCGTTGCGTTCGGTTCTGGACGCCGATGTCCACCAATACGGCGCGATGCCGACCGAAAAGGCACTGAAAATCACCGCCGATGTCCTGGCGGCCCTGGAGATCAGCCACGAAATGGGCCTGGTCCACCGGGACATCAAGCCCGGTAACGTGATGATGACCAAGCGTAATGTGGTCAAAGTCATGGACTTCGGCATCGCCCGCGCCATGCAGTCCGGTGTGACCTCCATGACCCAGACCGGCATGGTCGTGGGCACCCCTCAGTACCTCTCCCCCGAGCAGGCGCTCGGCCGCGGCGTGGACGCCCGCAGCGACCTGTACTCGGTCGGCATCATGCTCTTCGAGCTGCTGACCGGGCGGCTGCCCTTCGACGCGGACTCCCCGCTGGCCATCGCCTACGCGCATGTCCAGGAGGAGCCGGTCGCGCCGTCCACGATCAACCAGTCCATCCCCCCGGCGGTGGACGCGCTGGTCGCCCGCGCGCTGAAGAAGAACCCGAACGAGCGCTTCCCCACCTCCGAGGCGATGCGCGACGAGTGCTCCCGGGTCTCCCGGACCGGCCAGACCGGCGCCTCGCCGATCATCATCAGCGGCGGCCCGCCGGCCCGCAGCGGCTCCGGTGTCGGCTCGGCGGTCTTCCCGCCCGTCGACCAGCAGCAGGCCGCCACCGCGGGCCAGGGCGGCGTGCAGACGCCGTACCAGCCGCCGCAGCCCACCGGCCAGTTCGGCGCCTTCGGCCCGTCCACCCCACCGCCCACCCAGGCGGTGGGCCAGCAGGGCTTCCAGACCCCGACGGCCGCCTACACCGGCGGCCCCTCCACCCCGCCGCCGTACAACGTCTCGCCCTCCCCGTCCCCGGCACCTTCCAACGGGGGCGGCGGCAGCAACAAGCGCGTGATCATCGGTTCCGCGGTCGTCGCGGCGATCGCGGTGATCGGCCTGGTCCTGGTGATCGCGCTCAGCGGGGGCGGTGGCTCGGAGGACGACGAGAGCAAGAAGCCCACCAAGAAGCCCACCGCGACCCCCGCGGGCTTCCGGATGGGCAACAAGAACATGACCATCGACCCCGAAGAATGCACGGACGCGTACGAGCACAGCGACGACAAGGGCACCTACTCGGTGCCGGACTTCCAGAACAAGTACATCGACTCCGTCAAGAAGTGCATTCAGAAGGCGGGTTGGAAGTACCGCGTCACCACCGAGGACGAGAACCTCTGGGGCAAGGGCACCGTCCTCAACTACACGTACCGGAACTCCGAGCCGTACGACCCGGACACGGACACCATCGATCTGACCGTCTCCACCGGTATGCCGGACAACTGATCCGCACCGCCTGAGAGCCGTTCACCGGCCCGAGGGCTTCATATCGCGGCGAAGCCGGTCCACCGACTCGGGTGGACCGGCTTCCAGCCGAGTGGGCGGGCCGCCGCGTTGAATTTCCCGGGGAACGCCGCAGAGGACGACGGGCCGTCCCGGGCACTCGTCCCAGGGCGGCCCGCCACGCGGCAGACCGCGGAAACCGTCAGAGATAGGGACCCGAACGGGCACCGCCGTGCTGCGGCATGCCCTCGTCCTCCTCGAGCCCTCCGACCCCCGGCGGCAGCGCCCGGCGCATCTGCTCCAGCTGGGCGCGCGCCGCCATCTGCTGGGCGAACAGCGTCGTCTGGATGCCGTGGAACAGACCCTCCAGCCAGCCGACCAACTGGGCCTGGGCGATGCGCAGTTCCGCCTCGGTGGGAACCACCTCGTCCGTGAAGGGCAGCGACAGCCGCTCCAGCTCCTCGATCAGCTCGGGCGCCAGCCCGTCCTCCAGCTCCTTCACCGAACTGGAGTGGATCTCCTTGAGCCGGACCCGGCTGGCTTCGTCGAGAGGTGCCGCCCGGACTTCCTCCAGAAGCTGCTTGATCATGCTGCCGATCCGCATGACCTTCGCCGGCTGTTCGACCATGTCCGTCACGGGAACCTCGCGCGACTCGTCGTCACCACTGCCCTCACCAGGAGTGACACCGCCGAGCGCCATGCCGTCCGGACCGACGACCAGGACGTGCGGGCTCTCCTGCGATCGTTCGTTCATCGGCTGGTTCATACCCCCATTGTTCCGTACCGGCACCCCGTGCGGGGGGCGAGGGGCCCCGTCCGCCCCGGAATCCCGGGCGGGCGATCACTGACGGCGCAGCCGCAGCCCCAGGAACGCCAGCCCCAGCCCGAGTCCGGTCAGCGCCAGCCCGGTGCCCAGCGGCAGCACCCGCATCGCCTGGTCGCCGGGCTCGGCCGCCGTACGCCGTGTCTCGTAACGGCGCTCCGACGGCGCCAGATCCCGGGCCATCGGCGGCTCACCCGTCTCCGGGGCCGTCAGGGAGGACGGTGTCCACCGGGGCACCAGCTGCCAGGACCTGCCGCCCTCCTCCTCGCTCACCCCGCCATCGTCGTCCGGGGGCGAGGCGGTGGAGGTATCGGCCCGGCCCGGGTGGGTTCGGCCCTCCCCGGCGTGGGTACCGGCCAGCCCGCCGTCGTCGGCCCGCGCCATGGGGGCCGCCGACAGCACGGCCCCCACCAGCAGGACCGCGGCGGGAAGGGTGCGGAGCGCAGGGTTCACGGTCGTCACTCTCCCGTGCTGAACCAGTGCGTAACGGGTTCAGATTCACATGGAGCGACATACCAGGCATTTCGGGCGCCGCTGTCCGGGTTCCGGCCCCGGGGCTCGGCGTTCCGGCCCCCAGGGCTGGAGTTCCGCGTTCCGGGGGGGCTGGGCTTCCGCGTTCCCAGGGCTGGAGTTCCGCGTTCCGGCCCCGGGGGCGGCCGCTCAGACCGTGAGCAGCACCTTGCCCACATGCTCGCTGGAGTCCAGCAGCCGGTGCGCCTCCGCGGCCTCCCGCATCGGAATCGTCCGGTCCACGATCGGCCGGACCCGGCCACTGCCGATCAGCGGCCAGACGTGCTCCCGCACCGCCGCGACGATCGTCGCCTTCTGCGCGAGCGAGCGACCGCGCAGCCCGGTGGCCATCACCGCACAGCTCTTGGCCAGCAGGGTGGCGAGGTTCAGCTCGGCCTTCACCCCGCCCTGCAAGCCGATGATCGCCAACCGGCCGTTCACGGCGAGCGTCTCCACGTTCCGGGCGAGGTACTTGGCGCCGACGATGTCCAGGACGACGTCCGCCCCCGCGCCTTCGGTGCCCCGGCGCATCTCCTCCACGAAGTCCTGCTCGCGGTAGTTGATGAGGATGTCGGCCCCCAGCTCACCGCAGGCCGCCAGCTTCTCGGCGCTTCCCGCGGTCACCGCGACCCGCGCCCCGATCGCCTTCGCCAGCTGGATCGCCATGGTGCCGATTCCGCTGGAGCCACCGTGCACCAACAGCGTCTCGCCGGGCCGCAGATGGGAGATCATGAAGACGTTCGACCATACGGTCGCGGCCACTTCGGGCAGCGCCGCCGCGGTGACCACGTCGATCCCCTCCGGCAACGGCAGCACCTGCCCCGCGGGAACCACCACCTGCTCGGCATATCCGCCGCCCGCGAGCAGCGCGCACACCTCGTCCCCCACCGCCCAGCCGGTGACCCCCGCGCCCAGTGCGGCGATCCGGCCCGAGCACTCGAGACCGGGGTGGGGAGAGGCGCCGGGCGGCGGGGGATAGACGCCCTGACGTTGCAGCAGATCGGCACGGTTGACGCCACTGGCCACCACATCGATGAGGACTTCCCCCTCACCTGGTACCGGGTCGGGCACCTCCGCCCACACGAGGGCTTCGGGGCCACCGGGTTCGGGAATCGTGATCGCATACATGGCCGCGAGGCTACTCCGGCCGCTCACTCCTCCTGCGGCGTCGGCGCACGTACGATCGTGATCAGCCGGTCGGCCGCCTGGAGCGGGCTCGCGTCCGGGTCGTCGTACGCCAGCAGCCGATGGCCGCGCCGCACCGACACCACCAGGTCGTCGGTATCCCGCACCGAACGGCCCACCTCCGCCTTGACCACCGTGCGTTCCACCAGGTCGAGGCCGCTGCCCTGCTGGATCAGATCCTCGATCACCGCGCCCGCGGTCGGACTCTGCACACTCATCCCCAGCAGTCGGCCCGCCGCGCTCGCGCTCGTGATCACCGCGTCGGCCCCCGACTGGCGCAGCAGCGGCGCGTTCTCCTCCTCCCGCACCGCGGCCACGATGTTGGCGTGCTTGTTGAGCTGGCGGGCGGTCAGGGTGACCAGCACCGCGGTGTCGTCCCGCTGGGTCGCGATCACAAACTGACGCGCCCGCTGCGCCTCCGCCCGCAACAGCACATCGCTGCGCGTCGCGTCGCCCACCACGCCCGCGAATCCCTCCGCGTTGGCCGCCTCGATGACCTTGTGGTTGGGGTCGACGACCACCACCTGGTTCTTGCGCAGCCCGGTCGCGCAGAGCGTCTGCACGGCGGACCGCCCCTTGGTCCCGAAGCCGACGACAACGGTGTGATCGCGCAACGCGGACCTCCAGCGGTTCAAGCGGTACTGCTCGCGGGTGCGTTCGGCCAGGACTTCGAGGGTGGTGCCGACCAGGATGATCAGGAAGATCACGCGGAGTGGGGTGACCAGCAGGATGTTGCTGAGCCGTGCGCTGTCGCTGTACGGGACGATGTCACCGTAGCCGGTGGTGGACAGCGTGACGGTCGAGTAGTAGACGGCGTCCAGGAAGTCGACGCTCTTGTCGGAGTTGTCGTGGTAGCCGGTGCGGTCCGCGTAGACGATGGCCACGGTCAGCACCATCACCAACAGCGCGAGCAGCACCCTGCGGACGACCTGGCGCAGCGGGCCCGCGGGGAAGTGGGGCAGGCGGACGCGGTGGCTGGTGTCCTCCGGGGTACGGGCGGCCGCGTCCTGGCTGGGCAGCTTCACGCGGGGGCCTCCGGGGTGGGTATGCCGTCTTCGTCCCTGACGGTGACGGCCGGGGGCGTGACCGGCGCGCTGCCGTACCCTCCCGACCAGGGCAGAGCCAGCACCTCGGCCTCGTCATCGCGCTCCGCACCGCCCGGCGGGATCACCGCGAGTCCGTCCGCCGCGGCGATACCGCGCAGCATCGCCGGACCGGTGAAGCGGAGCGGAAGCGCCGCCCCGCGCCGGAACGCCACGGGCACCAGCTGGGTGTCCACCGGATGCCCGTGCACGGCGGCGGCCAGCGGCATCCAGCGCGACTCGGCCGCCGGGCGGGCCCCGAGCGTGCGCAGCAGCGGCTCGGCGAGCGTCAGCAGACCGGAGACGGCGGCCAGCGGATTGCCCGGCAGACCGACCAGATGCCGTCCGGGCGCCAGCCGTGCCAGCAGCATCGGATGCCCTGGCCGTACCCGCACCCCGTTCACCAGCAGCTTCGCGCCGAGGCGGCGCAGTGTGGGATGCACATGGTCCACCGGTCCGGCAGCGGTGCCGCCCGTCGTGACGACCACATCGGCGGTCGACTCCGCCACCGCCGCGTGGACCGCGTCGGCGTTGTCGGCCAGTCGGCGGGTCGCCAGCACCTCGGCGCCGAGCGCCCGCAGCCACGGGCCGATCATGGGGCCCAGCGCGTCCCGGATCCGGCCGTCCCGGGGCCGCCCCTCGGCCAGCAACTCATCGCCGAGGACAAGGACATCGACGCGGGGGCCGCGGACCGTGGCCAGCTCGTCATAGCCGGAGGCGGCGGCGAGCCCCAGCACGGCGGGGGTGATCGGCGTGCCCGCGGGCAGCAGATGATCGCCGATGCGGCACTCCTGGCCGCGGGTCCGGATGTCCTGGCCGAGGGCGACGGGGTGGGCGGGGGCGGCGTGGAGCCAGCCGTCGCCGGTGTCGGTGCCGTACTCGGAGCGCAGGACGGCGGTGGTGCCGGGCGGGATCCGGGCGCCGGTGGCGATGCGGACGGCATGGCCGTCGGGCAGCGGGGCGGGGGCCGCGTGCCCGGCGAGAATCCCGTGCTCGTTCGCGCCGGGCGTGCCGGACTCACCGGGGACGCCGGGCTTCTGGAAGTGCTCGTCGCCTTCGTCGAGGCGTTCGTCGAGGCGTTCGTCGAGGTGATCGTCGAGGCGGTTGTGGCGGGGAAGCCGCCAGGGCCCGGGACCGGCGAGGGCCCAGCCGTCCATGGCGGAGGTGTCGAACGGCGGGAGGTCGGTGAGGGCGGCCAGGGACTCGGCGAGGACATGCCCGAGCGCATCGGCGAGCGGCCGAACGACCGTGGCGGGCACGGCGGCCGCGGCGGCACCGGCGGTGGCGCGGGCGTCGGACCAGGTGCGGGGGGTGAGGGGTGGGCCGGAGTGGTCCTCCCCGTACGGGTCCTGCGGTGCAGGGGTCCTGGAGCGTCGCGTTCGGGCGCCGGTGCCCTCGGACGCGGGGTCGGCCGTCGATCGGCGCCGCGCCGCACCCCTGGCCTGCGGCGTGGAGGACCCCGACGGGTCCAGGTCCTCCGCCCCCGCACCCCCGGCCCCGCCCGAGGACGGGCGGCCGCGCCCCGGTGACCGGTCCCGGCGGCCGGTCCGGCTCCGCTCGCGCTCCGGGGGCGTACGTCCGCGGGCGAGGTCGAGGGCCGGGCTGGCCCAGTCCCGTTCCGCGTCGGTGTCCTCGGCCGGGGCCGCGGGCGCCTCACGCTCGTTGTTGGCCAGCGCCAGCGCCTCGTCGACCTCGCGGTCGAGCGCCTCGTCGTCCCCCGTCCGGTCGCGCCGTGTCATCCCGCCGACTGCTCCGGTGTCCCGGTCTCATCGGCCCAACGGGCGGCCAGCGCCGACGCCTTGCGCATCGCGTCGGCCAGCGCCTCGGGTCCACCGCCCTGCTGGGCCGCGGCATAGCCGACGAGGAAGGTGGTCAGCGGGGCGGCGGGCCGGGCGACTCCGTGCGCGGCGTCCCGGGCCAGGTCGAGAAGGGGGGTGGTATCGACATCGAGGTCGATCCCGAGTTCGGCTTTGACCGCGGCAATCCATTCATCCAGCACGACTCCATGCTCCCTGATCCGCGCGCGGGCCGTCGTGATGTCTTCCCAGGTGTCGCAGTCGAAGGACGCGGTGGGGTGGTGGAGGAGGCCCAGGGAGAGCTCGGAGGTGAGCAGACGGAGCGGAAGCCCGGAGAGGCCGCCGTGCTCCGCGGCGAGGAGCGCGATCTCACGGCGCAGCGGCTCGGCGCGGTAGGCGGCGACCAGGGGCTGCTCATGTCCGGCGGAGTCGGTGAGCACCGCGCCGTCGCCCTCCCCCAGGCTGGTGAGCAGGGCTTTTACGGTCTCGGAGGTGAGGAAGGGCAGATCGGCGGAAAGGACGAGGACCACGGGTGCGCTGGTGTGCCGTACGCCGGCGTACAGGGCGGCCACCGGCCCGCCGCCCGGGGGCTCCTCCCGCGCCCAGCGGACCGGCCGCGCGGTCGGCCTGCGCGGTCCGACCACGACGGTCTCCCCGGCACCCCGGCAGGCGGCCAGCACCCGGTCGAGCAGCGCCCGTCCGCCCACCCGCACGGCGGGCTTGTCCGCCCCACCGAGCCGCCGTGCGGCGCCCCCGGCCAGGATCACAGCGTCATACGCACCTGGAGTCACCCCGCGAGTATCGCCCGATCAGCGCGCCCCAACCGCACCCCCACCGGCGCACAGAGGCATCTCCCGGAACACGCCCACACACGCCCAGCCGCGCCCAGCCGCGCCCACCGACGCACGGGGCCTGGTCCCGGAGCCCCTGGGCCCGCGTCCGACCGCGCACCCGGGAGCACCCGCCGCCCAGGCCCTGTCCTGCCGCTACAGCCCCCGCAACAGCACCATCGGCCGCTCCACACAGTCGGCCACATACCGCAGGAACCCCCCGGCCGTCCCCCCGTCGCACACCCGGTGGTCGAACGTGAACGACAGCTGCACCACATGCCGCACCGCGAGCTCGCCCTCGTGCACCCACGGCTTCGGGACGATCCGGCCGACGCCGAGCATCGCCGCCTCCGGGTGGTTGATGATCGGCGTCGATCCGTCGACCCCGAAGACGCCGTAGTTGTTGAGGGTGAACGTGCCCCCCGTCAGCTCGGCCGGGGCCAGCGACCCCGCGCGGGCGGCCTCGGTCAGCCGGGCGATCTCCGCGGAGAGCTGCTCGACGCTCCGGGCATGCGCATTGCGTACGACAGGTACGACCAGCCCGCGATCGGTCTGGGCCGCGAAGCCGAGGTGCACATCGGCGAGCCGGACGATCTCCCGGCTCTCCATGTCCACCGTGGCGTTGAGCTCGGGGTAACGGGCAAGCGCCGCCGTGCAGATACGGGCCAGGACGGCAAGCAGGGAGACCTTGGAGCCCCCGGCGGCGTTCATCGCCGCGCGGGCGGCGAGCAGTTCCGTGGCGTCGGCGTCCACCCAGCAGGTGGCGTCGGGGATCTCCCGACGGCTCCGCGCCAGCTTGTCGGCGACCAGACCCCGCACACCCCGCAACGGCACGCGCTCCTCCCGCGCCGCGGAAGCCGCGGTCACGGCCAGGCCGTCCGCCACCACACCGTCCGCCGCGAGGCCACCTATGGCGACGCCACCCACCGCGACGCCGTCCACCGCCGAACCCCGCACCGCCCGCTCGACATCGGCACGCATGATCAGCCCATCCGGACCGGAGCCGGTGAGCCCGCGAAGATCGAGCCCGTGTTCACGGGCGAGCCGCCGCACCAGGGGTGAGATCACGGGGACGGGCCTATCGGCAAGACGGTCATCGGTGATCTGAAGGGCATTGGCACCGGAACCGGCACCAGCACCAGCACCGGCACCGGCCTCCGGGGAGACCCCGGCCGGGGACACCGCGGCCGGGGAGACCGAGCCGGGCCGTACCCTGCGACGGCGCGCGGCCGGTGCGGTCGTGCCGTACCCGACGAGCACATTGCCCGACCCACCGTCAGCGGCGGCCCCACCCGAAGCGGCCCCAGCACCCGCGGAACCCCGATCCGCCCCCGGCTCATCCGCCGCGTCCGGAACGGCGACCGTGAGCAAGGGCGCGCCCACGGGCAGCTCGGTGCCCTCCTCGCCGAAGCGAGCGGTGACCACCCCGCCGTACGGGCAGGGCACATCCACCATGGCCTTGGCGGTCTCGACCTCGACGACCGGCTGGTCGATGGCGACAACATCGCCGACCTGGACCAGCCACCGCACGATCTCCGCGCCGGTGAGCCCCTCCCCCAGATCCGGAAGGGTGAACTCCCGCACCACAGCCATCAGACGGCCCTCCCCTCGGTGAACTCCGACTCCCACTGGAGGCGGGCGACGGCGTCCAGCACCCGGTCCACACCGGGCAGATGGTGCCGCTCCAGCATGGGCGGCGGATAGGGGATGTCGAACCCGGTGACCCTCAGCACCGGCGCCTCGAGGTGGTGGAAGCACCGCTCGGTGACCCGGGCGGCGATCTCCCCGCCGGGGCCGCCGAAGCCGGTGGCCTCGTGCACGACAACCGCGCGGCCGGTGCGGCGTACGGAGGCGCACACCGTCTCGTCGTCGAAGGGCACGAGCGAGCGCAGGTCGACGACCTCCAGGTCCCAGCCCTCGGCGCGGGCCGCCTCGGCGGCCTCGAGGCAGACGGGGACGGAGGGCCCGTAGGAGATGAGCGTGGCGCTCCGGCCCGGTCCGGAACCAGCCGCCGTACCACCACCCGGCCGCCGGACCACGGCGCGTCCGATGGGCGGGACCTCGTCCGGCCGGTCGGGCGACCAGTCGCCCTTGGACCAGTAGAGGCGCTTGGGCTCGAGGAAGACGACGGGGTCGTCGGAGGCGATGGCGGCGCGCAGCAGCCCGTACGCGTCGGCGATGGTCGCGGGGGCGACGACCTGGAGGCCGGGGGTGGCCATGTAGTAGATCTCGGAGGAGTCGCTGTGGTGCTCGACCCCGCCGATACCGCCGCCGTACGGCACCCGCACGGTGATCGGCAGCGGCATGGTGCCGCGCGTACGGTTGCGCATCCGCGAGACATGGCTGATGAGCTGCTCGAAGGCCGGGTACGCGAAGGCGTCGAACTGCATCTCGACGACGGGCCGCAGCCCGTACATCGCCATACCGACGGCGGTGCCGAGGATGCCCGCCTCGGCCAGCGGCGTATCGGTACAGCGGTCGTCGCCGAACTCCTTGGCGAGCCCGTCGGTGATGCGGAAGACACCGCCGAGGGTGCCGACATCCTCGCCGAGGACATGGACGGAGGGGTCGGCGGCCATGGCGTCGCGCATGGCGCGGCCGAGTGCCTGGGCCATGGTGGCGGGCTTGCGGGCGGTGCCGGTCCCGGCGGCTGTGGCGGTGGTCATCGTGCACCCTTTTCGGACTCGTCGGCCCCGGTCTCGGCGTCGAGCTCGGCGCGCAGCTGGGCCGCCTGCTCGCGCAGCTGGCTGGTCTTGTCGGCGTAGACGTGCTCGAAGAGCTCCATGGGGTCGACGACCGGCTCCTGGTTCATCCGCTCGCGCAGATCGGCGGCGAGCCGCTCCGCGGACTCGCGGACGGCTTCCACCCTCCGGTCGTCGAGCAGATCACGGTCCCGCATGGCCTCCTCGAGGAGCGCTATCGGGTCGTGTGCCCGCCATGCCTCGACCTCGGCGTCGGTCCGGTAGCGGGTGGCGTCGTCGGCGTTGGTGTGGGCCTCGATGCGGTAGGTGACGGCCTCGACGAGGGTGGGGCCCTTGCCGCCGCGGGCCCGGCGCACGGCCTCGTCGAGGACCCGGTGGAGGGCGACCGCGTCATTGCCGTCGACGAGGCGGCCGGGCATGCCGTAGCCGACGGCCTTGTGGGCGAGGGAGGGCGCGGCGGTCTGCTTGGCGAGCGGGACGGAGATCGCGAAGCCGTTGTTCTGGACGAGGAAGACGACCGGGGCCTGCCAGACGGCGGCGAAGTTGAGGGCCTCGTGGAAGTCGCCCTCGCTGGTACCGCCGTCGCCGACGAGGGCGAGCGCCACCCCGTCGTCGCCCTTGAGGCGGGCGGCGTGGGCCAGCCCGACGGCGTGCGGCAGCTGGGTGGCGAGCGGGGTGCACAGGGGGGCGACGCGATGGGTGTGGGGGTCGTAACCGGAGTGCCAGTCGCCACGCAGCAGGGTGAGCGCCTGCACCGGGTCGAGGCCGCGGACGACGGCCGCGAGGGTGTCGCGGTAGCTGGGGAAGAGCCAGTCGCGCTCCTCGAGCACCAGTCCGGCGGCGACCTGGCAGGCTTCCTGTCCGGTGGAGGAGGGGTAGACGGCCAGCCGGCCCTGCCGGGTGAGGGCGGTGGCCTGCGCGTTGTACCGGCGGCCGTGGACCAGCTCGCGGTGGAGCCTGGTGAGCAGGTCGGCGGGGACGTCAGCGGCAGCGGCGGTGCCCAGCAGGCGGTACGGCTCGGCATCCGGCAGCAGCGGCGCGGCATCGACGCGGGGACGCCAGGCGGGCGGGGGAGTGGGCCGATAGGCACCGGGCTGCTCAAGGACCGTCATGACGCGACCTCCGGGACTTGAGGGAGGTGGTACTCAGCACCTCGCTCGAGGGGGGTAGGTGGAAGACAGGCGGGCGGACAGCTGGAACGTGAGGCAGGCCACAGCGGCACCCCTCCCTACCGATTGTTCGGTCGCCGACGCATTTTGGCTACAGGCGACCCCAGCCTGTGGACAAACGGTTCCGCACCCCTTGAGATGAAGACAGGATGTCCATGAAGGGGAGGCGGGGCGGTATGCGGGACGAACAGATGGCTCATTCGGACGGCAAACCGCCCGCACGGCCACTGGACTCCATCGACCGCGACATCATCCGTCTCCTCCGGGCGGACGGCCGGGCTTCGATACGCTCCGTGGCGGATCAGGTACATGTGTCACGCGCGAATGCCTACGCCCGGATCAACCGTCTGATCGACGACGGGGTGATCCGCGGCTTCAGCGCCCGGGTGGACCAGGAGCGAGCCGGGCAGGGCGCATCCGCCTACATCACGCTGAAGATCGTCCAGAACTCCTGGCGCACGGTGCGCGAGCAGCTCAGGGAGCTTCCGGGAGTGGCCCATCTCGCCCTGGTCAGCGGGGATTTCGATGTGCTGCTGCTGGTCCACACCCCGGACAACCGCTCGCTGCGCGAGCTGGTCCTCACCCGGATCCAGGCGATACCGGAGGTGCTGAGCACCCGGACGCTGCTGGTGTTCGAGGAGACGGACCTCGATTCCGAGCCGTGACCCGCGCCGGCCCGGGGCGAGGGCCCGTCGTCACGACGGACCCTGGCGCCCCTCGCCCTGGGTGCGCAGCCCCGCGAAGGCGGTGCGGACCACGGCGTCGGCGACCTCGCCGGAGGTCGCGGCGCCGCCGCGGCCCGGCCGGTACCACTCGACAATCGAGTTGATCATTCCGAAGAGCAGCCGGGTGGCCAGCCGCGCGTCCACATCCGCCCGCAGGTCCCCGTCGGCCGCGGCCTGTTTGAGCAGTTCGGCGACCTGGTGGTCGAATTCGCGGCGGCGTTCCATGGCCCAGCGCTCGGTGTCGGTGTTGCCCCGGACACGCAGCAGCAGCGTCACATAGGGCAGCTCGGCCATCAGCACCTCGGTGGTGCGCCGGGCCACGTGCTCCAGCCGCTCCACCGCGCGGCCCTCGCGGGCACCCGGCTCCTGGAGGATGCCGAACAGGCCGTCCAGCGCACGGCTTATGGCCAGCCGGAGCAGCTCCTCCTTGCCCTTGACGTGGTGGTAGATCGACGACTTGGAGATTCCGGCGGCGCGGGACAGATGCTCCATGGAGGTGCCGTCGTAGCCGCGCTCGTTGAACACCTCGACGGCAACCGCGAGCAGCGATTCGGGCGTGTAGGTGTCGCGCTTGGCCATGGTCATGATTAGAGCAGCTTTTCCTGAGCGGCGGCACGCCGGATCAGCGCCTGGGAGGGCGCGTAGCGGCCGGTGGGGAAGGAGTGGTGGAGATTGCGCAGAGTGTCGCGCACCCAGGGGGCGCCGAGGTCGTCGCCCCACTGGAGCGGGCCGCGCGGGTAGTTGACACCGGACCGCATGGCGGTGTCGATGTCCTCCGGGCTCGCCACCTCGCGGGCGACGGCGTCCAGGGCGAAGTCCACGAGCATCGCGACAGTGCGGGCCACGATCATGCCGGGGACGTCCCGGACGACGCTGACCTCCTTGCCGAGCGCCTGGAACAGCCCGATCGCCGTCCGTACGGACTCCGGGGAGGCGGCCTCGGACGGCGCGAGGGCGATCCGTGACGCGGTGCGGTAGTCCAGAGCGAGGTCGAAGCGGATGCAGGCGGCGGGGTCGGTGGTGGCGGGCGAGCCGTCGGTCAGCGACAGACGGGTGCCGTCGGGCAGGGCGAGATGGCCCCCGGTGGGCTCGCGGGTGATGGTGATCCCGGCTTCCTCGATGAGCCCGACGAGGGCGGCGGCGGGCCCCAGATCCCCGTGCAGGGCGACCTTCTCGGGGGCCTCGCAGGGTTCGGCGGTGTGCGGGGCGGGGCGCTGGGCGCCCTCGGCGTAGTCGAACCAGCCGTGGCCGGACTTGCGTCCGTGGCGCCCGGCGTCCACGAGCTGCCGCTGCGCGAGGGAGGGGGTGAATTTCGGATCGTGGAAGAAGGCTTCCCAGACCGAGCGGGTGACGGCCTCATTGACGTCCTGGCCGATCAGATCGGTCAGCTCGAAGGGGCCCATCCGGAAACCGCCGGACTCACGCAGCACGGCGTCGATGGTGGCGGGGTCGGCGGCGCGCTCCTCATGGACCCGGAAGGCTTCGGCGTAGAAGGGGCGGGCGAGCCGGTTGACGATGAAGCCGGGGGTGTCGGCGCAGCGGACCGGGGTCTTGCCCCAGACCGCGACGGTGTCGTACGCACGGTCGGCGGCGACCCGGTCCGTGGCGGCGCCGCGGACGACCTCGACCAGCGGCAGCAGCGGGGCGGGGTTGAAGAAGTGCAGGCCGACGAGGCGGCCGGGGAGGCGCAGGGCACCGGCGACGGCCGTGACGGAGAGCGAGGAGGTGTTGGTGGCCAGCAGACAGCGGTCGGAGACAACGGACTCCAGCGCGGTGAACAGCTGCTGTTTGGCGCCCAGTTCCTCAAGGATCGCCTCGATGACCAGATCCGCGTCGGCCAGCTCCTCGATCGCGGCCACGGCGGTGAGGCGGCCGAGTGCCGCGTCCCGGTCTGCCGCGGGGAGGCGGCCCTTGTCGACCAGCCGGCCGAGCCGGGCGGCGATGGCCTCCACGGCCTGGCCGGCCCGGCCCGGGGCGGCGTCACAGAGCCGTACGGGATGCCCGGCGACCAGCGCCACCTGGGCGATTCCCTGGCCCATGGTGCCGGTGCCGATGACGGCGACGGTGCTGGTGTGCGCCGGTCCCCGGTCGATCGCAGTCATGCCGCTGATCCTCTCGGACGAAGTTATCCACAGGTTCGCCAGGCCCTCTTGTCCCGACCGATCGTTCGGTTAATCTAACTCTGTCGACCATCCCAGCCCAGCTCAATCCCAGCTCGACGAGGAGTTGGTCAGTCGTGACCACCGGACTCACCACAGCGCAGTTGACCGAGATGCACCGCCCCACCCTTGACCAGGCACTGGAGGCGATCCGTACCCGCGCGTACTGGTCCCCGCACCCCGAGCATCCGAAGGCTTACGGCCCGGAAGGCAAGACGGCCCGCCCGAGCCTGGGGATCCCCGAGGGCCTCGCCGCGTTCGAAGCCCTGCGCGGCGCCCGCTTCGACCTGGACCAGCCGGGCACCGACGGCTGGACGGGCTCCGAGGTCTCGCCGTACGGCGTGGAGATGGGCATGGAGTATCCGCACCCGGATATCGATGTGCTCCTCCCGGCGATGAAGGCGGGGATGCCCGCCTGGCGGGATGCCGGTCCGGAGGCGCGCGCCCTGGTGTGCCTGGAGATCCTGGCCCGGATCAGCGCCCGCTCCCATGAGTTCGCCCAGGCCGTGATGCACACCAGTGGCCAGGCGTACATGATGGCGTTCCAGGCGGGCGGCCCCCACGCCCAGGACCGCGGTCTGGAGGCGGTGGCCTATGCCTTCGCCGAGCAGATGCGCACCCCGGAGGCGGCGGAGTGGTCCAAGCCGCAGGGCAAGCGCGACCCGCTGCGGCTGAACAAGACATTCACCGCCGTCCCGCGCGGTATCGCGCTGCTGATCGGCTGCAACACCTTCCCCACCTGGAATGGCTACCCCGGGCTCTTCGCCTCGCTGGCCACCGGCAATCCGGTGCTGGTCAAGCCGCATCCGCAGGCCGTGCTGCCGCTGGCGCTGACCGTCCGGACGGCGCGCGAGGTGCTGCGCGAGGCGGGCTTCGACCCCAATCTGGTGGCGCTGGCCGCCGAGCGGCCGGACGAGGGCATCGCCAAGGTCCTGGCGGTGCGCCCCGAGATCCGCGTGATCGACTACACGGGCTCCACCGCCTTCGGTGACTGGCTGGAGACCCACGCCCGCCAGGCCCAGGTCTTCACCGAGAAGGCCGGGGTCAACACGGTCATCATCGACTCCACCGATGACTACCAGGGCATGCTGGCCAATCTGGCGTTCTCGCTGTCCCTCTACAGCGGCCAGATGTGCACCACCCCGCAGAATCTCCTCATCCCCCGGGAGGGCATCACCACCGACGCCGGGCCCAAGTCGTACGACGAGGTGGTGGCCGACCTCGGGGCGGCGGTCGAGGGGCTGCTGGGCGATGACGCCCGGGCGAGCGCGCTGCTGGGCGCGATCGTGGGTCCCCGGGTGCAGGAGCGGCTGGAGGCCGCGCCGGGCCTCGGCGGTGTCGCGCTCGCCTCGCGGGCCGTGCCCCACCCCGAGTTCCCGGACGCCACGGTCCGTACACCGCTGATGGTGAAGGCGGACGGGGCGCGGAAGTTCTGGGAGGCGGCGGACGGGGACGCGCCGTATCTGACCGAGTGCTTCGGCCCGGTGTCCTTCGCCGTCGCGGTCGACTCCACGGCGGACGCCGTGGCCCTGCTGCGGCGGACCACCCGGGACAAGGGCGCGATGACCGTCGGCGCGTACACCACCTCACCGGAGGTGGAGCGGATGGTCGAGGAGGCGTGTTGGGAGGAGTGCGCCCAGCTGTCACTGAATCTGACCGGCGGGGTCTATGTGAACCAGACGGCCGCCTTCTCCGACTTCCACGGCTCCGGCGGCAATCCGTCGGCCAATGCCACGCTGTGCGACAGCGCCTTTGTGGCGAACCGCTTCCGGATGATCGAGGTGCGGCGCCAGGCGTAGGCGCCGGCCAGGTCCGCGCGGCGGCTCAGCCGGCCGCCGCGTGGATCCGCACCCAGCTGTGCATCGCGATGGCCGCCGCCGCGCCCGCGTTGATCGAGCGGGTGGAGCCGAACTGCGCGATCGAGCACACCATGGCCGCGTGGCGGCGGGCCTCCTCCGTCAGCCCCGGCCCCTCCTGGCCGAAGAGCAGCACACAGCGGCGCGGCAGTCCGGTGGTCTCCAGCGGCACCGCCCCGGGGAGGTTGTCGATCCCGATCACCGGAAGCCCCTCGGCGGCCGCCCAGGCGGTGAGCTCGGCGGTGTCCGGGTGGTGGCGGACATGCTGATAGCGGTCGGTGACCATGGCCCCGCGCCGGTTCCAGCGGCGCCGCCCCACGATATGGATCTCCTTCGCCAGGAACGCGTTGGCCGTGCGCACCATGCTCCCGATGTTGAAGTCATGGCTCCAGTTCTCGATGGCCACATGGAAGTCATGGCGGCGGGTGTCGAGATCGGCGACGATCGCCTCACGGGTCCAGTAGCGGTAGTGGTCGGCGACATTGCGGCGGTCACCGTGTTCGAGCAGCTCCGGGTCGTAGCGGTCCCCGGACGGCCAGGGGCGGGGGTGCGGGCCGACCCCGACCTCGGGGGTGAAGCCCTCGTCGTACTGGACCGGTTCCTGGGGGCGGATGTCGCCGGCGTGGATGGCGTCGGCCGGGATGCCGCCTGGGCTGATGGCGCCAGGGTTGATGTCGCCGGGGTGGATGTCGCTGCTCACCCGATGAGCGTACGGGCCTGGGGCTCCTCAGCGCCCTCCGGAGCCCGTGGCCCGCGCAGCCGCCGGACCGGCGCCAGCACCCGGTCCCGGACCCGGGCCGCCCTCGCTCCGCTCCAGAGCAGAAAGGCCGTGGGCAGGAACACCGCGTCGGCGGCGATCGCGGCGAGCGAGAAGAAGGGCAGCCCCAGCATGACCGCGATGCCCAGGTGCTCCATCATCAGCAGGACGAGCATCACATTCTTGGCCCGCCGGTTGAGCAGGGTGAAGGGAAAGGCGACCTGCATGATCACGGTGCCGTAGGTGAGCACCAGCACCAGCGTGCCATTGGACGCCATGAAGTCGGCCAGACCAGGCCAGGGCGCGAAGTAGTCCAGATGCAGCGGGTAGTAGAGGGCGGTGCCGTCCTGCCAGCGCGAGCCCTGGATCTTGTACCAGCCTGCCGAGGCGTAGAGCAGACACACCTCGCCCATGATCACCAGCAGGGTGCCGTTGTGCGCCAGATTGGCCAGCACATCCAGGACGGTGCGCGGCTCCCCCGGTGCGTAGCGCCGCACCAGCCACCAGCCGGCCTGGACGATCCACAGCCCCCACAGAACGGTGCCCCAGCCGACGCCGGGCAGCGGCCCGTCGGCCGTCAGGAAGAGCCGGGCGTCGGTGAACAGCTGCGCCCAGAGAAGCACCAGCCCCAGCACGGCCCAGAGCACGATGCCCGTCGTATCGCGGGAGGGCTCCTTCTGCCGCGCCGCCCGGCGGGCGTCCAGCGACCACACCTGCCCGCACCGGGTCAGTGGCAGATAGGTCGCCATCAGATGGATGAGGTTGTCACCGCCGTCCCCCATGAAGACGCTGCGGTTCTGGAGCGACAGAACCCCGAGCATGAACAGGACGGACATGGTGCGGGTGCGCCAGCCGAGCAGCAGCAGCGCGCTCGAGACGATGCCGAGGGTGTAGACGGTCTCGAACCAGAGAGTGCTGTCGGTCCATATCAGCGCGCTGAAGGCGCGGTTGGTGTCCAGCAGCCGGTGGGCCATGTCCCAGCTCATCGGGCCGTCGGGCCCGTACAGCTCCCGGCGGTGGGGCCATTCGCGCAGCAGGAAGAGCAGCCAGGTGAAGGAGAAGCCGATCCGGACGATCGCGGTCTGGTACGGGCCGAGCGCCGAGCCGCTGATGCGGGCATGACCGCGGGCCACGGCGGAATGCAGCCGGGCGCCCAGCTGGGCGCGGGTGCCGGGTCCGGCGGACGGCCGCTCCGGTGCGGCCGGAGGCGTGCCGCCGGACGTGGTTCCCGAGCCGGACGCGGGGTCGGGGCCGGACACGGTTGCGGAGCCGGACGCGGGGTCGGGCTCGGGGGAGTGCGCGGGGACAGCGGGCACGGTCACCGGCTCTTCGCCTCCGGAAGGTCGTCGCCGGTCACCGTCCACCACGGCAGTACGCGGTAGAGCGTCTTGGTGTCGATCTTCTCGTCGCTCCACGGCGGTGCGGCCAGAGGCGTGGTCGCGGACCGCACCTGCACCCGCTCCACGGTGCCGCCGCCCTCCTCCGGGCCCAGGCGGAGCATCACGATCCGGCGCATGTACTGCTCGAAGAGCGGGCCGCGGGCCCCGGTCGAGCGGTCCTGCTCATCATGCGAGGAGACATAGAACTCCCAGGCCCGCCGCAGCTCGTTCTGCTGGGTGTGACTGGGCAGCGGGTTGTGGCGGATGGCCGCGCCGTCCTCTGCTGAGAGGTTTCTCCACCCGGTGGTCGCGGTGCCGCCGTCGGGCGTGCGGATCTCGGCGCGGGCCTGTACGGCGATGTTCTGCTGAAGCGGGTTGGGAGCGAAGAGCTTCCAGTTCCGCTCGAACTCCGGATAGATGTAGTCCTCGATGGCCTCGCCGTGCTGCTTGCTGAGCGTATTGGGCGGCGAGACGTTCAGAAACGCCATCCCGAGGTGGATGGCGGCCGCGACGGCCGCGACCGCGGTGGCCACCGCGATGATCAGCTGAGCGGGTAGGGAGAGCGCGGCGAGCCGTCCCGCCGTCTCGTCGTCCGTATCCGACTCCGCCATACCGCCCCGCTCCCGATGGTGTCCGGTGCTCGCGCCCGCCCGTCCGGCCGCGCGCTCCGCGACCCCTACGCCCCGGAACGGTACCCATGCGGAACCGCCGGCACAGCGCCCTCGGCGTTATCCACAGGCTTGACACCCTACGTTCCGGCGGCTCACCATTGAACCGAACGATCGGTCGGTCGGTTGGCCGGTCGGTGGGGACGGATGGCGAAGGGGCTGCGCATGACGACGATGGCGGCGGACGCCGGGGCGTACGAGGCGGTGTTCGACGCCGCTCTGGCCGCTGACGAGCGCATCGAGCCACGCGACTGGATGCCCGATGCCTACCGGGCGTCGCTGGTCCGGCAGATGGCACAGCACGCCCACTCCGAGATCATCGGCATGCAGCCGGAGGCAAACTGGATCACCCGCGCCCCCTCGCTGCGGCGCAAGGCGATCCTGATGGCCAAGGTGCAGGACGAGGCGGGCCACGGCCTGTATCTCTACAGCGCCGCGGAGACCCTGGGCACCAGCCGGGACGAGCTGCTCGACAAGCTGCACTCCGGCCGCCAGAAGTACTCCTCGATCTTTAACTACCCCACGCTGGCCTGGGCCGATGTCGGTGCCATCGGCTGGCTGGTGGACGGCGCCGCGATCACCAACCAGGTCCCGCTGTGCCGCTGCTCCTACGGCCCCTACGCCCGCGCGATGGTCAGGATCTGCAAGGAGGAGTCCTTCCACCAGCGCCAGGGATATGAGCTGCTGCTCGCCCTCAGCAAGGGCACCGAGGCCCAGCACGCCATGGCGCAGGACGCGGTGGACCGCTGGTGGTGGCCGTCGCTGATGATGTTCGGCCCGCCGGACGACGCCTCGGCCCACTCCGCCCAGTCGATGGCCTGGAAGATCAAGCGCCATTCCAACGACGAGCTACGCCAGCGCTTCGTCGACATCTGCGTCCCGCAGGCCGAGTCGCTCGGTCTGACCCTCCCCGACCCCGATCTCCGGTGGAACGAGGAGCGGGGTCACCACGATTTCGGAGCGATCGACTGGAACGAGTTCCACGAGGTGCTGCGGGGCAACGGCCCGTGCAACGCCCAGCGGATCTCCCAGCGGCGCCGGGCCCATGAGGAAGGCGCCTGGGTGCGCGAGGCAGCCGCCGCGTACGCGGCCAAGCACGGGGAGGAACAGTCATGAGTGGTGGCCCGAGCGGTGCGTGGCCGCTGTGGGAGGTGTTCGTCCGCAGCAGGCGCGGGCTTTCCCACACCCACGCCGGAAGTCTGCACGCGCCGGACGCCGAGATGGCCCTGCGCAATGCCCGCGATCTGTACACCCGCCGCTCGGAAGGCGTGTCGATCTGGGTGGTGCCCTCCACCGCGGTCACCGCCTCGTCGCCGGACGAGAAGGACCCGTTCTTCGAGCCGTCCGCCGACAAGCCCTATCGCCACCCCACCTTCTACGAGATCCCGGAAGGGGTGCAGCACCTGTGACCGCGGCCCTCGCCCTGGGCGATGACGCGCTGGTGCTCTCCCACCGGCTCGGAGAGTGGGCGGGCCACGCCCCCGTGCTGGAGGAGGAGGTGGCGCTCGCCAATATCGCCCTCGATCTGCTCGGCCAGGCCCGGGTGCTGCTCTCCCTGGCCGGTGACGAGGACGAGCTCGCCTATCTGCGCGAGGAGCGGGCGTTCCGCAATGTGCAGCTCGTCGAGCAGCCCAATGGGGACTTCGCCCACACCATCGCCCGCCAGCTCTACTTCTCCACCTATCAGGAGCTGCTGTACGAGCGGCTGGCCCGGGGCGGTGGTCCCTTCGCCCCGCTCGCCGCCAAGGCCGTCAAGGAGGTCGCCTACCACCGCGACCACGCCGAGCACTGGACGCTGCGGCTCGGCGACGGCACCGCCGAAAGCCGTGAGCGGATGCGGGTGGCGCTGGAAGCCCTGTGGCAGTTCACCGGCGAGCTGTTCGAGCCGGTGGAGGGGTGCGAGGTGGAGTGGGACACCCTGCACACCGCATGGCTGGCCCGCCTCACCTCGGTCCTGGAGCGCGCCACCCTGGCCGTGCCCGAGGGGCCGCGGCGGGGTGCGTGGGCCGCGGGTGCCGGGCGGCAGGGCATCCACACCGAATCGTTCGGCCGGATGCTGGCGGAGATGCAGCATCTGCACCGCAGTCACCCGGGGGCGACATGGTGACCCCGGCAGCCCATGCCTCCGGCACCACCGCGCTCGAGGAGGAGCTGCGGCGGCTGGCGGGCTCCGTGCCGGATCCCGAGCTGCCCATGGTCTCCCTCGCCGAGTTGGGTGTGGTGCGCGGGCTGCGGGTGCTGGGGCCGGGCCGGGTCGAGGTCGAGCTGACCCCCACCTACACCGGCTGCCCCGCGCTGGAGTCGATGAGCGCCGATATCGAGCGGGTGCTCCATGACCACGGGATCCCCGAGGTGACCGTCCATACGGTGCTCTCCCCGCCCTGGTCCACGGACGCGATCAGCCCGGAGGGACGGCGCAAGCTGGCCGAGGCCGGAATAGCGCCGCCCTCGCCGCGGCGGGCGGAGGCGGGCGGGCCGGTCGCCGTCGACCTGGCGGTGCGCTGCCCGCACTGCGGCTCCACCGAGACCAAGCTGCTCAGCCGCTTCTCCTCCACCGCATGCAAGGCGCTGCGCCGCTGTGAGGCATGCCGTGAACCGTTCGACCACTTCAAGGAGTTGTGATGGCCGCGGAAGCGGTGGTGGAGGCCACCACACACCATGGCGCGTTCCACCCGCTGCGGGTGGTGGCGGTCGAGCGGCTCACCGATGACGCGGTGGCCGTCACCCTGCGGGTGCCGCCCGCGCTGCGGGAGACCTTCCACTTCGTCCCCGGACAGCACATCGCGGTGCGGCGGTTCGTGGACGGCACCGAGATCCGGCGTACGTACTCGATCTGCACACCGGCGCCCGACGCGGAGGGCCCGGAGTTTCTGCGGGTGGGGGTGCGGCTGGTCGAGGGTGGCGAGTTCTCGACCTATGCCCTCAAGGAGCTGGCGGTCGGCGAGGTCATGGAGGTGATGGCGCCGGCGGGCCGGTTTGTGCTCGCTCCCCGGCCGGGCCATTTCGCCGCGGTGGTCGGCGGCAGCGGTATCACCCCGGTGCTCTCCATCGCCGCGACGCTGCTGGAGCGGCAGCCCGAGGCCCGCTTCTGTCTGATCCGCAGCGACCGCACCGCCGCGTCCACGATGTTCCTGGAGGAGGTCGCCGACCTCAAGGACCGCTGGCCCGACCGGTTCCAGCTGGTGTGCGCGCTCTCCCGGGAGGAGCAGCAGACCGGGCTGGTCTCCGGGCGGCTGGACGAGGAGCGGCTGACCGGGCTGCTGCCCGCGCTGCTGTCGGTGGAGTCGGTGGACGGCTGGTTCCTCTGCGGTCCGCATGGGCTGGTGAGCGCCGCCGAGCGGGCGCTGCGCGGCCTGGGGGTGGCCCGCGGCCGGGTCCATCAAGAGATCTTCCATGTCGACACCGCCGACGAGACCGCCTCTGCCGCGCCGCGTCCGGTCGATATCGCCTCGCACAGTTCGGTGACCGCGACCCTGGACGGGCGCTCGGGCACCTGGCCGGTGCAGGACGGGGAAGTGCTGCTGGAGACCGTGCTGCGCAACCGCACTGACGCACCGTATGCCTGCAAGGGCGGGGTGTGCGGCACCTGCCGGGCGTTCCTGGTCTCCGGTGAGGTGCGGATGGACCGGAATTTCGCGCTGGAGCCGGACGAGGTGGAGGCGGGCTATGTGCTGGCCTGTCAGTCCCATCCGGTCGGTGAGCGGGTGGAGTTGGACTTCGACCGCTGAAGCGCGGTGGTGACCGTTCCCTTCTTGTAGAACCTGTTCTATCTTGACCGGCCGTCGGACAGAGCCGCGGCGCGGGAGGACGAACAGTGGACTTCACTTTCACCGAGGAGCAGCAGGCGGCCGTCGAGGCGGCGAAGGCCGTCTTCGCCTCCGTCGAACCGGACAGTGTGCCCAGCCCCGCGTTGATCCGCGGCGCCGTGGCGGAGGACTTCGACCGGGCGCTGTGGAAGCGGCTCGCCGAAGGCGATCTCCTCGGCCTGACGCTCGACCAGCGGCACGGCGGTTCGGGGCTGGACCTCATCGCCCTGTGCCTGGTGCTGCGGGAGTCCGCCCGGGTGCTGGCCCGGGTACCGCTGCTGGAGTCCGGTGCGGCGGCCCTGGCCGTGCAGAAGTACGGCGGCGCGGAGCTGTGCGCCGACGTTCTGCCCCGGGTGGTGCGCGGTGAGCTGGCGCTCACCGTCGCGCCGAACGGGCGCACCGGTCATGACCCGGCCGAACTCGCCGTCCAGGCTCGTCAGGACGGCGACCGCTGGGTGCTGGACGGCGTCCAGACCGCGGTCCCCTGGGCCCATGGCACCGACCGGGTGCTGATCCCCGCCCATACCGGCGCGGGCCGCACGGTCCTCGCACTGGTCCCCCGCCGCCAGGACGGCGTTGTCCTCGACGAGCAGGTGTCCACCAGCGGTGAGCGGCAGGCCGAGATCCGCTTGGACGGGGTGCGGCTGTGCGCCGCCGACGTGCTCACCGCGGACGGCGCCTGGGAGTGGCTGCGGGACGTCCTCACTACCGGCACCTGCGCTCTCGCCCTGGGACTGGGCACCGCGGTGCTGGAGATGACCAGCTCCTATGTCAGCGGGCGCGAGCAGTTCGGCCATCCGCTCGCCACTTTCCAGGCGGTCGCCGTCCAGGCCGCCGACCGCTATATCGATCTGCGGGCGATGGAGGCCACCCTCTGGCAGGCCGCCTGGCGGCTCGGCAGAGAGGAGGAGCGGCCGACGGCGGGCGGCGCCCTTCCGGTCGGGGCGGATGTCGCCGTCGCCAAGATGTGGGCCGCCGAGGGGGTACGGCGTGTGGTGCAGACCGCGCAGCATCTGCACGGCGGGTTCGGCGCGGTCACCGACTATCCGCTGCACCGCTATCACGCCTGGGCCAAGCAGCTGGAGCTGTCGCTCGGCCCGGCCGCCGCGTACGAGGAAGCCCTTGGCACCCTGCTCGCCACCCACCCCGTCGCCTGACGCCCCGTCCGGCCCCGGTGGGCTCGAACTCCCCCGGTCAGGCGCCACGGGCCGGGCCGGGTGTCCCGAACGCCCTGTGCCGGGCGACAGATGGCCCCGGGGGCCGGACCCGGGCGGGCCGAACTCCCGTGAACGAACGCTGATATGAGCGCTCCCGCCTGCCCCGCCGGGGCAGGCGGGCCGCACCGCACGACACAACGGCGACGCACCAACCCACCACGACCGCGCCCGCCCGGCCACAGGCCGGGCACCGGCGACGGGCACGGACCGAGCTCGGTCGGCGCGTCCCACGGCCCGGACCGGTATCCGGCGGGGCGGGTCCGCGAAGATCGGCAGGACAGGGCCTAGAGGACGAACGCGCCCTCGGGGCTGTTGTCCTGGCCGGAGACCATGGGGCGGCCCGCCACGTGCCAGGCGAGCATGCCGCCGTCCACGTTCACCGCGTCCAGGCCCTGCGCGACCAGATACTGCGTCACCTGCGCGGAACGGCCGCCGACCCGGCACATCACATGCACCCGCCGACCGTCGCCCACCGCCTCGGTCAGCTCACCGAACCGGGCGACGACCTGGCCCATGGGAATGTGCAGCGCGCCCTCGACATGCCCGGCCGCCCATTCGTCGTCCTCCCGGACGTCCAGCAGAAAGCCGTCGGCGGGAACGGCCGCGGCCTCCACCTGGGGAAGCTGGGCAAAATGCATCACACACACCTCTCATACACCATTGCGGCATCCGTCAGCCGACAGAAAACTTACTACCGCGCCAGCTCCGCCAGCCGGGCCTCCTTCTCGGAGACCTGGGCGAGCAACTGCTCGGCGATCTCGTCCAGCAGCCCGTCCGGATCCTCCGGCGCCATCTTGATCATCGCGCCGATCGCGCTGGATTCCAGCTCGGCGGCGACGGCGGCCAGCATCTCCTTGCGCTCGGCCAGCCACTCCAGTCGGGCGTACAGCTCCTCGCTGCGGCTCGCGCGCCGCTCCGGCGGCGGAGGTCCGGCCGCCCACTCGTCGGCCAGCGCGCGCAGGGTCTCCACATCCCCGGCCGCATAGGCGGTGTTGACCCGCACGATGAACGCCCCGCGCCGCTCCCGCTCGGCCTCCTCCTCGGCCAGATCCGGATGCGCCTTGCGGGCCAGCTCCCGGTAGATCCGGCGCGCCTCCTCGCTCGGCCGCACCCGCGGCGGCGGCTGCACCGGCTTCTCGGTCAGCATCGCGGCCGCTTCCGGTGAGAGGCCGTCGGAGTCGATCCAGCCGTGGAACAGCTCCTCCACGCCCGGCATCGGCTGCACCAGCCCCCGCGCCTCCCGCGCCCTGCGCAGGTCTACGGGGTCACCGGTGCGCTGCGCGACCGCCTCCGCGATCAGTGCGTCCAGTTCGTCGAGGCGCGAGTACATCGGCCCGAGCCGCTGGTGATGCAGCCGGGAGAAGTTCTCCACCTCCACCCGGAAGGTCTCCACCGCGATCTCGAACTCGATCAGCGCCTGCTCGGCCGCCCGCACCGCCCGCTCGAGGCGCTCGGTGGCCTGCGCCTCTTCGGCCGACCGGGGCTCCCCGGACCCGTCCTGCGATTCCGCCTGGGGCTCGGCTTCGGACACCGACCGCTGTGCCTGCGCTTGCGCTTCCGGGTTCGTCACCCGCTCAGCCTACGTCCGGCCCCCGGCCCCGCCCGAACCTCACACCCCCAGCTCCGCCGCGACCCGCCCGGAGCGCACCGCCGCGACCAGCTCCGTGTGGTCGGCCTCGGTGCGGTCGGCGTACGCCACCGCGAAGGCGGCCACCGCCTCGTCCAGCTCCTCCCCCTTGCCGCAGTAACCGGCCAGCAGCCGCGGGTCGGCGCTGTGGGCGTGTGCCCGCGCCAGCAGCGCCCCGGTCATCCGCCCGTAGTCATCCATCTGGTCGGCGGCCAGTGCCGCCGGGTCCACACTCCCCTTGCGGTTCCGGAACTGCCGCACCTGATACGGCCGCCCCCGCACCGTGGTCCAGCCCAGCAGGATGTCGCTGACCACCTGCATCCGCTTCTGGCCGTGGACCACCCGCCGCCCCTCGTGTCCGGCCTCCGGCACCGCGAACCCGGCGGCCCGCACATGCGGCAGCAGCACCGACGGACGGGCCTCCTTCACCTGCAACACCAGCGGCTCGCCCCGGTGGTCGAGCAGCAGCACCACATACGACCGCGTGCCCACGCTGCCCGTCCCGACGACGCGGAACGCCACGTCATGCACCTCGTACCGGGCGAGCAGCGGCAGCCGGTCCTCGGACAGCGTCCCCAGATACTCGGCGAGCGCCGACGCCACCGCCGCCGCCTCGTCATCCGGCACCCGCCGCAGCACCGGCGGCGCGTCCACGAATCGGCGGGCCCCGGGCCTGCCCGGCGAATCCTCCTCCGGCACGGCCTCCGTGGCGCGGGCGGCGAACCGCGCGCTGGTGTTCCGCCGGGCCTTCTCGGCCACCCGCTCCAGCGTCCCCGCCAGATCCCTGGCGTCCGTGTGCGAGACCAGTTCCTCGTCCGCGATCGCGTTCCACGCGTCCGCCGCGGGCAGCTTGGCCAGCAACCGCACCGTGCGGCGATAGGCCCCCACCGCGTCATGGGCCGCGGCCCGGCAGACGTCCTCGTCCGCTCCGGCCTCCCGCCCGGCGAGCACCAGCGAGGTCGCGAGCCGCTTCACATCCCACTCCCACGGCCCGTGCACGGTCTCGTCGAAGTCGTTGAGATCGATGATCAGGCCGCCACGGGCGTCTCCGTAGAGCCCGAAGTTCGCGGCGTGGGCGTCTCCGCACAGCTGGGCGCCTATGCCGGTCACCGGGGTGGCCGCGAGATCGTGCGCCATCAGCCCGGCCGAACCGCGGAGAAAGGAGAAGGGGGTGGCGACCATCCGCCCCACCCGTATCGGGGTCAGCTCCGGCAGCCGTCCGGCGTTGGACCGCTCGACCGCCGTCACCGCGTCCGGCCGGCCGACGGCGGGCGGCGCCTCGGCATGCGCCGAGCGCGGCACCCGCTTCCGCAACGCCTTCCCCTCCTGCTTGGGTGACGGCTGATCTCCGTGCCAGGCGGCGAAACCCGGCACCAGCGGCAGCCGGCGGACCACTCCGCCCGCCCGCGCAGCGCCACCGACATCCGCGACATCCGCGCCGATCGTGCCCGCACCCACGGCCACGGCCGCACCGATCGTGCCGCTGTCGCCCCCGCCGCTTCCGGCGCTCTCATCGCCCGTCATGGCGCCCCCCGTTTCCCCTCGTCCGCCGTCGCCCACGCGTCGGCGGCATCCGCACCGCACCGAGCGTCCGACCGGCTCCGACGGCCCGATCACATCGACTGCCCAGACCGTACCGCCCGTCGCACCGGCCCGTCAGAGCCTGTGGAAAACCTTTTCGAACGTGCCGAAGCACCAGCTCACACGCTCAGGAACAACAAGCAACAAGCCCACAGCGCCGCAGCGCCGGAGCGCTCAGCGACGGAACTGCTCCGGGCAGCCGCCACCCTCGGGCAGATGGTTCTCCGCCCACCGCGCCAGCTCCTTCAGCGCGGGCTCCAGCGCGCGGCCCGTGTCCGTCAGCCGGTAGGCCACCCGCAGCGGCGGTCCCGCATCGACCTCCCGCACCACCAGCCGTGCCGCGGCCAGCTCGGTGAGCCGGTCCGACAGCATCCGCTCGCTGATTCCGGGGATCGCCCTCCGCAGATCCGCGAAGTACGCCTCCTGTTCGGTCAGCACCGCGACGATCAGCCCGGTCCACCGCTTTCCGAACAGTTCGAAGACGCGCGTCATCGAGGAATCGACCTGCTTGCACGTCTGCTCGTTGCGCTGCTCGCACCCACCGCCGTCCGCCATGGAATACAGACTACTGCGCCGTCGTTCGGGACTGCGAAAAAGTAAGCTACTGTGCTATCAGTAGGTACGTAGAAAAGAGCGGCCTACGCCGCGCCTCGTCACACGGAGACACCCCATGCCCACGCTTCTGCACATCGACTCGTCCGTCCTGCCCGGCGACGCCTCCGCTTCCCGCGCCGTCACCGCCACCTTCCGCAAGGAGTGGGAGGCCCAGCATCCGGACGGCACGGTGATCTACCGCGATCTGGCCGCCGAGCCGCTGCCCCACCTCGACGGGGCCGCCGCCCACGCCGGATTCGTGCCCGCCGATGACCGCACTCCTGAGCAGCACGACGCCTTCGCGCTCCGCGAGACCCTGGCCGGTGAGCTGGAGCAGGCCGATGCGGTCCTGATCGGCGCCCCGATGTACAACTTCACGATCCCCTCCACGCTCAAGGCATGGCTGGACCACGTGATCATCATGGGTCGCACCGCGGGCGCGGAGCAGACCACCACCTCCGGCACCCCGGCGGTCGTCGTCGCCAGCCGTGGCGGGGGCTACGGCCCCGGCACCCCGCGCGAGAGCTTCGAATTCGTCACGACCTACCTCGACAAGGCGCTCAATGGCGCGCTCGGCCTCAAGGTCGAGTTCGTTGTGCCGGAGCTCACGCTGGCCCGCACCAATCCGGCCATGGCCAACCTGATCGAGCTGGCGGACGCCTCCAAGGCGAAGGCCCACGAGGACGCGGCCGCCAAGGCCAAGGTCCTCGCCTCCCGCTTCGCCGCCTGAACCGCTCCGGTCCACCCGACCGAACCGAGCCGCCCCGTTCCCGGTCCGCCCGGCCACGACGGCACTGACGGCACTGACGGCACTGACGGCACTGACGGCACTAAGGGCCTCCCTGGACCAGGGAGGCCCTTACCGTGCCAGGAGGCTCGTCCACCGACGAACCCGGACCGCCGGCACATCCGGAGCCAAACGCGAAGCGGACCTCTCCCGAGCGACTTTTGTCACTCTGGAGAGGCCCGCTTCGACTGGTGCGCGAGGGGGGAGTTGAACCCCCACGCCCTTTCGGGCACTGGAACCTGAATCCAGCGCGTCTGCCTATTCCGCCACCCGCGCATGGGTGCTGCCGTAGGATGCTCCTCCGCTTCCCGGTGGATCCTTGGATCCGTCCGGTTCGGGGCGGTGCGCCTTCCGACATCCAGAACACTAGCACGCTGTGCAGGGTGGAATCACACCTGTATCCGATGGCCCCGCCCCCGCCCTCTCTGAGAGCGTCGCGGTTGCGGGACACTGTCGTGAGGGCACCTCTACGATCCTGTGAGAGGTGACACTGCTCCACAGGGCCAGGAAGGGGAACCACCCGATTTCCCGACGCGTGGATACGATCAGTAAGCAGTACCAGGACGACACTGAGCACGACTGAGGAAGGAGGTGCCCCGTGGGAGTACTGAAGCGCTTCGAGCAGCGACTCGAGGGACTCGTGAACGGCACCTTCGCCAAGGTGTTCAAGTCCGAGGTCCAGCCGGTGGAGATCGCGGGCGCGCTCCAGCGCGAATGCGACAACAACGCCACTATCTGGAACCGCGACCGGACCGTCGTCCCCAACGATTTCATCGTCGAGCTGAGCGCGCCCGACTTCGACCGCCTCAGCCCGTACTCCGGACAACTCGGCGACGAGCTGTCCGGTATGGTGCGCGACTACGCCAAGCAACAGCGCTACACCTTCATGGGCCCGATCAAGGTCCATCTGCAAAAGGCAGAGGACCTCGACACCGGCCTGTACCGGGTGCGCAGCCGGACGCTGGCCTCCAGCGAGTCCCAGAACCCGCAGGCGGCCGCCGCGTCGGCCCGTGGCGGCGCCGGTGCCCCGCACCAGCGCTCCAGTGGTCATGGCTACCCCGCCCAGCCGGCGGGTGCGCCGCCGATGCCCGCCGCGCCCCCCGGCGCCCGTCCGGTGCCCCGCACCGGCGGAACCGGAGCGGGCCCCGGCCCGCAGCCCCAGGGCCAGACACGGCGCTGGATCGAGATCAACGGCACCCGCCACCAGATCTCGCGGCCCACTCTGGTGCTGGGCCGCAGCACCGACGCTGACGTGCGGATCGACGACCCAGGTGTCTCCCGCCGACACTGCGAGATCCGGGTCGGTACCCCACCGACCGTTCAGGACCTCGGGTCGACCAACGGCATCGTGGTGGACGGACAGCACACCACGCGCGCTACGCTCCGCGACGGCTCGCGGATCGTCGTGGGCAGCACCACCATCGTTTACCGGCAAGCCGAAGGGTGAAGCGGGGGCAATGTCAGAGCTGACCCTCACGGTCATGCGGTTGGGTTTCCTCGCCGTACTGTGGCTGTTCGTCATCGTGGCCGTTCAGGTCATCCGTAGCGACCTGTTCGGGACCCGCGTGACCCAGCGCGGTGCGGCGCGACGCGGCGCCCCGGACCGGCAGCAAGCGCAACAGCGGCAGCAGGCCACTCCGCCGCCGCAGCGCCAGCAGTCGGGGGGCCGCGGCCGCCGCGGCGCCCCCACCAAGCTGGTGGTCTCCGAGGGCACGCTGACCGGCACCACGGTCGCCCTCCAGGGGCAGACCATCACCCTCGGCCGTGCGCACGATTCAACAATCGTGCTGGACGACGACTACGCCTCCAGCAGGCATGCCAGGATCTACCCCGACCGTGACGGCCAGTGGATCGTCGAGGACCTCGGGTCCACCAATGGCACCTATCTCGAGCGGACCCGACTCTCCACACCGACACCGATTCCGCTCGGCGCGCCGATCCGCATCGGCAAGACCGTCATCGAGCTGCGGAAGTAGTAGGACCATGACGACCGGAGGGTGGGCAGCGTGGTTGGCAAGGGGCTGTACCCGGAGCCGACGGGCGAGGTGCGCATGAGCCTGTCACTGCGTTTCGCGGCCGGATCACACAAGGGCATGATCCGGGAGGGCAACGAGGACTCCGGTTACGCCGGGCCCCGGCTGCTCGCCATCGCCGACGGCATGGGCGGCCAGGCCGCCGGCGAGGTCGCCAGCTCCGAGGTGATCTCCACCCTCGTCCAGCTCGACGACGACATCCCGGGCTCGGACATCCTGACCTCCCTGGGCAGCGCCGTGCAGCGGGCCAACGACCAGCTGCGCGTGATGGTCGAGGAGGACCAGCAGCTGGAGGGCATGGGCACCACGCTCACCGCCCTGCTGTGGACCGGCCAGCGGCTGGGCCTGGTGCATGTCGGCGACTCGCGCGCGTATCTGCTGCGCGACGGCGTGCTGTCCCAGATCACCCAGGACCACACCTGGGTGCAGCGCCTGGTCGACGAGGGCCGGATCACCGAGGAGGAGGCGGGCACCCACCCGCAGCGCTCCTTGCTGATGCGCGCCCTGGGCAGCGGCGACCACGTCGAGCCCGATCTCTCCATTCGTGAGGTCCGAGCCGGGGACCGCTATCTGATCTGCTCCGACGGTCTGTCCGGAGTGGTCAGCCACCAGACGCTCGAGGACACCCTCGCCAGCTACCAGGGCCCCCAGGAGACCGTGCAGGAGCTGATCCAGCTCGCCCTGCGCGGCGGCGGCCCCGACAACATCACCTGCATCGTCGCCGATGTCCTGGACGTGGACGGCAACGACACCCCGGCCGCGCAGCTCAACGACACCCCGGTCATCGTGGGCGCGGTCGCCGAGAACCAGGTCCCCCTGGGTGACGGCGGTGCCGCCTCCACCCCCGCCGGCCGCGCGGCAGAGCTCGGGCGGTCCAACCGTTCCGTTCCGCATCAGGGCGACGCCCAGGGCGGGTTCGGCCCGCCCGGAAGCGGACCGGACGTCGACATGGCGCCCGAGGGCAGTTACGGGGACTACGCCAGCGGTGATCTGACCAAGAAGAGCGGCCGCAAGGCATGGATCAAGCGCTCGCTGTACATCGCGCTGGGCCTGGCCGTGATCGGTGGCGGGCTCTACGGCGGCTACCGCTGGACCCAGACCCAGTACTACGTAGGCGCCAATGGCGACCATGTCGCGATCTACCAGGGCATCAGCCAGGACCTCGCCTGGATCAAGCTCAACAAGGTCCATGAGGACCACCGCGAGATCGAACTCAAGTACCTCCCGACCGACCAGCGCGGCCGGGTGGAGGACACCATCGCGGTGAGCAATCTCGGCCAGGCCCGGGACAAGACCAAGGATCTCGCCACCCTCGCCGGGGCCTGCCGGAAGGCGGACGCCCAGAAGAAGGCCGAGGACCGGCAGAAGGACCTCACCGGCGGCAACCGGGACAGCGGCGGCTCCGACAAGGCGACGCCCGACACCGGCAGATCCGCCGGGAGCGGCGGGCCGGCGCAGAACGACAGCAAGACGAACGAGGTGCAGACGCGGGCCGCCAAGGCCACCTCCAAGCCGACACCGACGAAGTCTCCCACTCCGAAGCCCGGCCCCACCCTTTCGGAGAAGGAGAGGGAGTTGGTCCCGCAATGCAGCAGCGCCCAGCAGTGAAGCCGTAAGGGGCCGTCCACGTATGAGCAGCACCTCCAACACCACCACGATCAGCACGGTGGGGCCGCCCAGTCGGCGCAACACCGAACTCGCCATGCTGGTCTTCGCGGTGATCATTCCGGTCTTCGCCTACGCCAACGCGGGCCTGGCGCTCAGCGACGAGATGCCCTCGGGCATGCTCAGCTACGGCATCGGGCTCGGTCTGCTGGCCGGGGTCGGCCACCTCGTGGTGCGGAAGTTCGCGCCGTACGCCGACCCGCTGCTGCTGCCGATCGCCACTCTGCTCAACGGGCTGGGTCTGGTACTCATCTGGCGGCTGGACCAGTCCAGGCGGCTGGCCCAGCGGGCCGCGAGCATCGACCAGGTCTACACCGCCGCGGCGCCCAAACAGCTGATGTACTCGGCGATGGGTGTCGCCCTCTTCGTGGGCGTGCTGATCCTGCTCAAGGACCACCGGATCCTCCAGCGCTACACCTACATCTCCATGGCCGTGGCGCTGGTGCTGCTGGTCATGCCGATGTTCTTCCCGGCCAAGTTCGGTGCCCGCATCTGGGTCACCGTGGGCAGCTTCTCCATCCAGCCCGCCGAGTTCGCGAAGATCGTCATCGCGATCTTCTTCGCTGGCTATCTCATGGTGAAACGGGACGCGCTGGCGCTGGCCAGCCGCCGCTTCATGGGGCTGTACCTGCCGCGCGGCCGTGACCTCGGTCCGATCCTCGTGGTCTGGGGCATGAGCATCCTCATCCTGGTCTTCGAGACCGACCTCGGTACCTCGCTGCTGTTCTTCGGCATGTTCGTCGTCATGCTGTACGTGGCGACCGAGCGCACCAGCTGGATCGTCTTCGGTCTGCTGATGTCCGCGGCCGGAGCCGTCGGCGTCGCCACCTTCGAGCCCCACGTCCAAGAGCGTGTGAACGCCTGGCTCGACCCGTTCGCGGCCTTCGAGAAGGGCACCACCGACCAGATCGCCCAGGCGCTGATGGCCTTCGGCTCCGGCGGTGTCTTCGGCACCGGTCTGGGCCAGGGCAGCTCGGACCTGATCGGCTTCGCCGCCAACTCGGACTTCATCCTCGCCACCGTCGGCGAGGAGCTGGGTCTGGCCGGCACCATGGCGTTCCTGCTGCTGTACGGCCTGATCGTGGAGCGGGGCGTACGGACCGCCCTGGCCGCCCGCGACCCGTTCGGCAAGCTGCTCGCGATCGGCATGTCCGCGGCCTTCGCCATCCAGGTCTTCGTGGTGGCGGGCGGTGTGATGGGGCTCATCCCGCTGACCGGTATGACCATGCCGTTCCTCGCGTACGGCGGTTCCTCGGTCCTCGCCAACTGGGCCCTGGTCGCGATCCTTATCAAGATCAGCGACACCGCGCGCCGACCCGCCCCGGCCCCCGCTCCGTCCACAGACGCCGAGATGACTCAGGTGGTCCGCCCGTGAACAAGCCCCTGCGCCGTATCGCGATCTTTTGTGGACTGCTGGTTCTCGCCCTGCTGATCAGGGACAACTGGATCCAGTACGTCCAGGCCGACGAGCTCAAGAACAACAAGCACAACCACCGTGTACTAATGGCCCGTTACAGCCAGCCACGCGGCAACATCATCGTGGACGGCCAGCCGATCACCGGTTCCGTCGCGACCAACGGCACCGACTTCAAGTACAAGCGCACGTACAAGAACGGCAAGATGTGGGCGCCGGTCACCGGCTACGCCTCCCAGGTCTACGACGCCAACCAGATCGAGAAGCTCGAGGACCCCTTCCTCACGGGCAACGACGACCGCCTGTTCTTCAACCGGACGATCGACATGATCACCGGTAAGAAGCAGCGCGGCGGTGACGTGATCACCACCCTGAACGGCAAGGCACAGAAGGCGGCGTACGAGGGTCTGGGCAACAAGAAGGGCGCCGTCGCGGCGCTCGACCCGCGCACCGGCAAGATCCTCGCCCTGGCCAGCACCCCGAGCTACGACCCCTCGAAGATCGCGGGCGCGGGCAAGGATGACGCGAAGGTGTACAAAGCGCTCCAGCCGAAGGACAACAAGGACGACCCGATGCTCAACCGGGCGCTGCGGCAGACCTACCCGCCCGGTTCCACCTTCAAGGTCGTCACCGCCGCCGCGGCGCTGGAGAACGGGAAGTACACGGACATCAACGCGCCGACCGATTCGCCGCTCCCCTGGCGGCTTCCGCTCTCCACCAAGAACCTGGACAACGAGGGCAGCATCCCCTGCAAGGACGCCTCCCTCCGGCAGGCCCTGCGCTACTCCTGCAACACGGTCTTCGGCAAGCTCGGTGACGACCTCGGCAAGGACAAGATGCGGGAGCAGGCCGAGAAGTTCGGCTTCGGCAAGGAGATCTTCACGCCGGTCCGCGCCAACGCCAGCGTCTACCCCGAGGACATGAACCGGCCGTCCAACGCGATGTCCGCCATCGGCCAGTACGACACCCGCGCCACCCCGATCCAGATGGCCATGGTCGCCGCCGCGATCGCCAATGACGGCAAGCTGATGAAGCCGTACATGATCGACTCGCTGCGCGCCCCCAACCTGAGCACCATCGAGCAGAACAAGCCGGAGGAGATGAGCCAGGCGGTCTCCCCGGAGAACGCCCGCAAGCTCCAGGACATGATGAAGACCGTCGTCGACGAGGGCACCGGCACCAACGCCCAGATCCCGGGCGTCGAGGTCGGCGGCAAGACCGGTACCGCTCAGCACGGTGTCGCGAACAGCAAGAACCCCTACGCGTGGTTCATCTCCTACGCCAAGGGCGACGACGGCTCCCCGGTCGCGGTCGCGGTCGTCATCGAGGGCTCCGACACCGTCCGCAACGACATCGCGGGCGGCAAGCTCGCCGCACCGATCGCCAAGGACGTGATGAAGGCGGTACTGGACAGCGAGAAGTGACGCCGGTCACGCCCTGATACCAATCCCGCACGTCGCCGTACCGGTCCGGTATCAAGTAGCGGCTGTGGCCGGGTCGCGTCGGATGTGCCGGGTACGGTATGCGCGAGCAGCACTTGACCGGCCCCCACAGGTGCGGTCGGGAATGACGGAAGAGGGCTGGAGTAGCTATGGAAGAGCCGCGTCGCCTCGGCGGCCGGTATGAGCTGGGCTCGGTGCTCGGCCGCGGTGGCATGGCGGAGGTCTACCTCGCCCATGACACCCGCCTCGGCCGCACTGTCGCTGTGAAGACGCTCCGGGTGGACCTCGCCCGCGACCCGTCTTTCCAGGCCCGGTTCCGCCGAGAGGCCCAGTCGGCCGCCTCGCTCAACCATCCGGCGATCGTCGCGGTCTACGACACCGGCGAGGACTACGTCGACGGGGTCTCAATCCCGTACATCGTGATGGAGTACGTGGACGGCTCCACGCTGCGTGAGCTGCTTCACTCGGGCAGAAAGCTGCTCCCCGAGCGCTCCATGGAGATGACCACAGGCATCCTCCAGGCCCTGGAGTACTCGCACCGGAACAACATCGTCCACCGCGACATCAAGCCCGCGAACGTCATGCTGACGCGCACCGGGCAGGTCAAGGTGATGGACTTCGGCATCGCCCGCGCCATGGGCGACGCCGGTATGACCATGACGCAGACGGCCGCCGTGATCGGCACCGCCCAGTACCTCTCCCCCGAGCAGGCCAAGGGCGAGACCGTCGATGCCCGCAGTGACCTGTACTCCACCGGCTGTCTGCTCTACGAGCTGCTGACCGTGCGTCCGCCCTTCGTGGGCGACTCCCCGGTGGCCGTGGCCTACCAGCACGTCCGGGAAGAGCCTCAGCCTCCGAGCGCGTACGACCCCGAGATCACCCCGGAGATGGACGCCATCGTCCTGCGGGCGCTGGTCAAGGACCCGGACTACCGCTATCAGTCGGCCGACGAGATGCGCGCCGACATCGAGGCCGCGCTGGACGGCCAGCCGGTCGCCGCCACCGCGGCGCTCGGCGCGGTCGGCTACGGCGCCGACGACCAGCCCACAACCATGCTGCGCCCGCAGGACTCCGGGGCGCAGACCTCGATGCTGCCGCCGATGCGCGACGACGACGGCGGGATGGGCTACGACGAGCGGTCCGACCGGGGCCGCGGCCGTGGGGGGCCGCCGGAGAAGAAGAGCAATCTCTCGACGATCCTGCTGGTGCTCGCCGGGATACTGGTCCTGGTCGGCGCGATCTTCATCGGGAAGTCGATCTTCAGCGGGGGCAACGACAACAGCAAGGTCGAGGTTCCGTCCCTGAAGGGCGACACCTTCGCTTCTGCCAAGGAGCAGGGAAAGAACGGCGGCTTCAAGGTCGAGAAGGCCGGCACGAGGTTCTGCGACGAGCCCAAGAACACGGTCTGCTCGCAGGATCCGGACGGCGGCGGCGAGATCGAGCGGAACGGCACGGTCCGGCTGACCATGTCCAAGGGTGCCAAGCCCGCGGCCAAGGTCGAGGTCCCCGACGTCACGGGGATCCAGATCGCGTCCGCGACGCAGCAGCTGAAGGCCAAGGGCTTCGACGTCGTCCCGCAGCAGAAGGAGTCCCCGCAGCCCGCCGGTACGGTGCTCGGCCAGGACCCCACGGGCGGTACGAAGGTCGCCAAGAACAGCACGGTCACGCTGACCGTGGCCGCGGCCGAGTCCAAGATCGTTGTCCCGGACGTCACCACCAAGAAGCTCGAGGACGCCAAGACGGCGCTCCAGAAGAAGGGCCTCAAGGTCGACGTCATCGAGGCCGAGAACGGCGATGTCGAGGAGGGCACGGTCACCGATCAGACGCCCAAGGGCGGCCAGGAGGTCGCGCCAGGCTCGCAGATCACCCTGACCGTCGCCAAGGCCGCCGCGACGCCGGAGAACGTGCAGGTGCCCAACCTGGCCGGCCAGAGCCTCAAGGACGCCAAGAAGGCCCTGAAGCAACTCGGGCTCAACGTGGGCAGCATCGCCGGTCCGCAGGACGACACCGCTTCCGTCGTGACCAGCCAGCCGACCGCGGGCACCGAGGTACCCAAGGGCCAGTCCGTGAACCTCATCACGGTCGCCGGTCAGGGCGACAACGGCGGCGGTGGTCCTGGCGGTGGCCCCGGCGGTGGTGACGGCGGGATCTTCGGCGGCCCGAGCGGTGCCACCCCCACCGGATAGTCCGCCGCGGGCTCGGCCGAGCTCAGCGACGGGGAAGCCCCCGGCGCCCTCCTGGGAGGGCGCCGGGGGCTTCCCCGTGGTCCTGACGACTCCGCCGGCTAGCGCAGCTCCTCGGGGGGCGTACGGCGTGCGTCCACCTTCTCGGTGCGCTCCAGTTCGCCCCACACGATGTAGCGGTTTCGCGAGGTGTAGACCGGCGTACAGGTCGAGAGGGTGATGTAGCGGCCGGGCTTCTTCCTGCCCGACTCCTTGGGGACCGCGTCGAGTACGTCCACGTTGTACTTCGAGGTCTCGGGGAGCGTCGCGTAGACCCGGTAGACGTACCAGCGGTCACGGGTCTCGAAGACGACCGCGTCGCCATCGTGGACCTTGTTGATGTTGTGGAACTTGGCACCGTGGCCGTCCCGGTGGGCGGCGAGGGCGAAGTTGCCCTTTTTGTCCCAGGGCATCGCGGACTTGACCGGGTCCGTGTAGTAGCCCGCGACACCGTCGTTCAGGGTCGTGGTGCTGGTGCCCTCCTTGACCAGCACCTCGCCGTTGTGCATGGACGGTACGTGCAGGAAGCCGATGCCGTCCTTGGTGTCCAGCCTGCCCGGACCCTGCTCCGCCCAGTGCCGCCGTACCCGGTCGCCCTGCTTCTTCGCCTCACGGTCGGCGAGCACATTGGTCCACCACAGCGAGTAGACGACGAAGAGTGCGAGGATCAGACCCGCGGTGATCAGCAGCTCGCCCAGCACGCCGATGGCAGCCGCTATCCGCCCGCGGGTGGTCCGGCCGGTGGGCTGGGCGGGCGGATCGGGGGCCCGGCCCCGCCGCTGGTCGTGGTCGGTCCGTGCCACCGCGTCGTACCCCTTTTCTGGCTGTTCCCGCTCAGGCGCGCTCATTCGACCAGCGCGTCCGGCTTCCCTTCGCTGCGCGGGCGCTCGTCGACCATCTTGCCCCACACGATCATCCGGTAGGTGCTGGTGAACTCCGGGGTGCAGGTGGTCAGCGTGATGTAGCGGCCCGGTTTGGTGAAGCCCGAACCGGCCGGCACCGGCCCGATGACGCCCGTGTTGGACGGGGAGGTCTGCGGGAGGATGTCGTCCATCTCGTAGGTGTAGTAGCGGCGTTGAGTCTCGATGATGATCTCGTCGCCGGGCTTGAGATGGTTGATGTAGCGGAACGGCTCGCCATGGGTGTTGCGGTGCCCGGCGAGCGCGAAGTTCCCCTTCTTGTCCCAGGGCATCGCGGTCTTCAGCTTGCCCTTGGCGTAGTGGCCGACCATGCCGCGGTCGAGCACCTTGTGCTTGTCGATCCCCTCGGCGATCGGGGCCTTCACATCCAGCTTGGGGATGTAGATGATCGCGAACCCCTGGCCGGGGGAGAAGGCGCCCGGCGCGCGGTCGCCGTCACCGTTCTCGTCCCACTGCTTGCGGAGGTTGTTGGCGGCGCCGTTGGCCTGCTGATGGGCCCGGATGTTGGTCCACCACAGCTGATAGGTGACGAAGAGCAGCATCACCACGCCGAGCGTGATGAACAGTTCGCCGACGACCCGGCTCATGACGACCCCGGGACTGTCCTTGCGCGCCCGCGCGGCGCGCTTGGCCTCCATACGGGTGCGGGGCGCGGTGCCGGAGGGTGCGGTGGCGCCCGTTCGCGGGCCGCTCGCGGCGCCGCCGCGCCGCACTCCGCGCCGGGCGGCCTCCTGGGCGGCCCGGCGGCGGGCGGCGCGGCCGCCGGGCGGCGGCGGCCCATCGGAAGTGCCCGGCGTGCCAGGGGTGCCGGTTGGGGCCGGTATGCCGCTTGGGGCCGTGGTGCCGGTTGGGGCCGGTATGCCGCTTGGGGCCGTGGTGCCGGTTGGGGCCGGTGTGCCGCTTGGGGCCGTGGTGCCGGAGCCGACCTTCCGCAGCGGCATGGTCTCGTCGCTGCCGGGGGGTGCGGTCCGGGGCGCCACGGTGCGCAGTGCCACCGTCTCGTCATCGCCCCGCGGCGACGCGGCGGGCGCGGGGGCGGCGACGGGGGGCAAGACGGCGGTCTCGTCGGCCGTACGGGGCTCTGAGGGGGTCGCTCGCGCTCTGCGGCGCCCCGTGGGTGGCCTGGGGACCTCCTCCGCCTCACCGGGCCCTGTGGCGGCCGGTCGGCGGCGGCGCCGACCGGTCGGGGGTGGTACGCCGTCCAGCGGCACCGTCTCCGCCGGACCGGCGGGGCCGCCCGGCGCGCTCTCCTCGGGGGGAGGGCGGCGGTGGCGTCTGGCGGGCGCGGGATCCGGGGGCCGCCCGGGGAGCGAGGCGGTGCCCAGGGTGTGGCCGGTGGCCCCCTGCGGGGCCGCCCCGGGCCGCGGGTCGTTCTGGGAGTCGTCCGGCCGCTCCACCGACGCCGCGAACGCGTCGGAGCCCCCTTGTGCGTCGTACGGCCCCGCTGGCTCGTACGACGCGCGCGGGGCGGCTTCCTGGGCGTCGTAGGCCGCGCCCTCACGCTCGGGGCGCAGTGCGGTCACTCGCCTGCCTTGCCGCCGACCGCCCCGACCACCGGGGCGAGCCCCGCGGACCGCTCCACCGCTCCGCTGTCGCCGCACTCCACCAGCCAGTTGGCGAGCATGCGGTGGCCCCATTCGGTGAGGACCGACTCGGGGTGGAACTGCACGCCCTCGACGCGCAGTTCACGGTGGCGCAGCCCCATGGCGATACCCGTCTCGGTCCAGGCCGTGATCTCCAGCTCGTCCGGGACGGTGCCCCGCTCGACGGCGAGCGAGTGGTAGCGGGTGGCGGTGAAGGGGGACGGCAGCCCCTTGAAGACGCCCGCTTCCTCATGGGTGACCAGCGAGGTCTTGCCGTGCAGCAACTCCGGGGCGCGACCGACGACTCCGCCGTAGGCGACGGCCATGGACTGCATCCCCAGGCAGACGCCGAACACCGGTACGCCGGTCGCGGCGCAGTGCCGCACCATGTCGACGCAGACCCCTGCCTCCTCGGGGGTGCCGGGCCCGGGGGAGAGCAGTACGCCGTCGAAGCCGTCCTGGGCGTGCGCGAGGGCGACCTCGTCGTTGCGCACCACCTCGCACTCGGCGCCGAGCTGGTAGAGGTACTGGACGAGGTTGAAGACGAAGCTGTCGTAGTTGTCGACGACCAGGATGCGCGCGCTCATCGCCGAACCGCCATTCCCTCGTCGACCGTCACGTCGTTGAACGGCAGCAGCGGCTCCGCCCACGGGAAGACGTACTGGAAGAGCACGAAGACGATCGCCAACACCAGCACGAGCGAAATCAGCGCCCGCACCCATACGTTCCCCGGCAGATGCCGCCAGATCCAGCCGTACATGCCATCCCTACTCACTGATGACGAAGTCGATTGCAGCACCGGAGTGCAGCACCAGAGTAAAGGGCCGAGGGCCGCCCGGGAGGGTCAGCCGGACAAAGCGGCGGGCTTGCCCTCGGCGACCAGGCGGGTTGCGTCGAGGTGCGCCCAGGCGATCAGCCGATGGCTGTGCCCCCACTCCGGGTCACAGGTCGTCAGCGTCAGATAGCGGCCGGGGCGGCGGAATCCGGAGGCCCGCGGCACCGGGTCGATCACCTCGGTGTCGCTGGGGCGGGTGCGGTAGGGGCGCCGGTCGATGCGGTAAGTGAACCAGGTGGTGCCGTTGGTCAGCACCACCGCGTCGCCGGGGCGCAGCGCGGGGAAGTCCTTGAACGGATCGCCGTAGGTGCGCCGGTGCCCGGCGACGGCGAAGTTCCCGGTGGCGCCGAGGCGGGTGGTGCGGGAGTAGTGGCCCAGCCCCTTCTTCAGGGTGTCGGCGTCGGTGCCCTGGAGGACGGGTTTGGCCCAGCCGGTGCCGAACCGAGGGATGTACATGACCGCGAAGGAGGCGCCCGGCTCGTAGCGGGGTGGTGCGGCCGGGGTGCGAGCGCCCCCGGCGGTGACGGAGCCGGTGGACCACCGGTCCTGGAGGTGGTCGATCTCGCTGTCCATCGCGCGGTCGGCACGGACGGAGGTCCAGTAGAGGAGATAGACCACCAGGAGAATGATCAAGGTGCCGATGGTGACGCAGAGTTCACTGAGCGTTCTGATGATCAGCCGAGTGGTCACCGGCCCCCCAAGCGCTACCCGATGGGCTGTGCCTGATGCAGGTCCACTGTGCCGGAGTAGCCGGGAAGAGTCACCGTGTCGTGCTGGTCGACTTTCCAACCGAGGCCGTAGGCGTCGACGTAGCTGCGGTAGTTCTGGATGGCGGGGGAAGCGGCGAGCGCGGTGCGCAGCTTGCCCCGGTCACCAACGGCGGTGATCTTGTAGGGCGGTGAGTAGACCCGGCCCTGGAGGATCAGGGTGTTGCCGACGCAGCGCACCGCGCTGGTGGCGATCAGCCGCTGGTCCATGACCATGATCCCCTTGGCCCCGCCCTGCCACAGCGCGTTGACCACGGCCTGGAGGTCCTGCTGGTGGATCACGAGGTCGTTGGGCTGCGGCTCGGGGACGCCGGGGATCAGGGCGGTGGCGTTGGGCGGGGCGTCGGTGAGGGTGACGGTGAGCGCGGGGCCGGTGAGCTTCCTGGTGCCCGCGGTCTTCTCCAGCTCGGCCAGTCTCCGGCGCTCGGCACTGGTGCTGCCGTCGCCCCGGCGGGCGAGAGCGTCGACCTCGGAGCGCATCCGGGCCGCGCTGTCATCGAGGGTGTGGTTCTTGCGGCTGCGCTCCTGGATCAGGTCGGACAGCCGCAGCATCGATTCATCACTGCGAATGTTGGTCCCCTGGGCCGTGTTGAAGCTGGTCCAGAAGATGAGTCCGGCGAGCGCGAAGACCGAGGCGGTCAGCAGCCGGGCGGGGCGGAGGGCGGGGCGGCGGAAGCCCGGGGTGGGGGAGTCAGCGGAATTGCTCAACGTACCCTTACTCCTTACGACGCCGCGGAAGGACTACGCTAACTGACGTGTGGGGGAGGGAAGTGGCCCCCATCGCTGTCCCGCCCCGGCGCCGTCCGCTTATATCCCGCGCGGTCACGCAGCGCATCGACAGGAGAGTTCCTCGTGCCGAAGTCACGGATCCGCAAGAAGGACGATTTCACCCCGCCTCCGGCGAAGCAGGCGGCGAACATCAACCTGAACAGCGGTCGCCGCTGGGTGGCGCCGCTGATGCTGGCGATGTTCCTGATCGGCCTGGTGTGGATCGTGGTCTTCTACATGACCAGTGGGGACATGCCGATCGAGGCGCTGGGCAACTGGAACATCGTCGTCGGCTTCGGCTTCATCGCCGCGGGGTTCGTCGTCTCGACGCAGTGGAAGTAGGCCCCTCCGCGGCCCCTTCGGCAGCGCTGCCCGACCTCTGTCCACAGGGTTATCCACAGGCGGGGAAAACTCAGAAGATCTGTGGATAACCTCTGCCGCGTTGACGCCGGTGTGACCGGTGAGGCATCCCTGTTCGATCGTTCACACCTGCACTTTCCTGCGAAAATGCAGGTCAGCAGGGGCACGTACAGATGTTCTCCACAGGGTGCGCAAGATCCACCGCCTGCTGTGGACAACTGACCGAGCCAGACCCGTTCGAAGGGCCCGCTGAGCTCAGGTGGGGATCTGGAGCGTACGGATCCAGATCACTGCGACCATCGCGATCAGCATCACCGCGCAGGTCCCCCACTGCACCATTGCCCGCCGCTCACGCGGGGCATGCACCATGCCGTACGCCACCGCCGTGCCGACGACCAGCCCGCCGACATGGGCCTGCCAGGCGATACCGGCCCAGGTGAAGGTGAAGAGCAGGTTCAGCGCGAGCAGCGCGATGACCGGCCGCATGTCGTACTGGAGCCGCCGCATCAGCACGGCGGTGGCGCCCAGCAGGCCGAAGATCGCGCCGGAGGCGCCCAGCGAAGGCTGGTTCTCCGCGGCGAGCAGATAGGACAGCGCGCTTCCGCCGAGACCAGAGAGCAGATAGAGGGACAGATAGCGGGCGCGGCCGAGCGCGGCCTCCAGCGGACCGCCGATCCACCACAGCGAGAGCATATTGAAGGCGATGTGCATCGGCGCCTGGTGGAGGAAGACCGAGGTCACCAGCCGGTACCACTGCCCGTCGGCGACTCCTGCCGCTTCGCCGCTATGGGGCAGGGCGGCATAGCCGACCAGGTCCAGGTCGTTCACCAGCCGGTCGCCGACCGCCAGCACCGCGAGCCATATGACGAGGTTGAGGCCGACCAGGATCTTGGTGACCAGCCGTGGGTCGGAGGTGATCACGCCGCCGGCTATGGTGCGCGGCTGGGAGGCGCGCGGAGAGGGGCCGTGCGCCGCCGGGCTCGCCCCGGCAGAGACGCGGCCGCCCACACACTCCGGGCACTGGAATCCGACGGAGGCGCTGATCATGCACTCCGGACAGATCGGGCGCTCACAGCGGATACAGGTGATGCCGGTCTCCCGCTGCGGATGCCGGTAACAGCAGACCGCCTGGTCCTCCATGGTGTCCTCTCGCCCCCTGTCCACACGCTCGGCCACGTCCTCCGCCCCGCTTGTTCACACGGACAAGCGGGGCATGGAGTTCCCGTGCGGGGAGATCAGCCCTCGCGGGTCTCCACGACGACGGACTCGATCACGACGTCCTGGAGCGGACGGTCGGTGCGCGGGTTGGTCCCGGCGGCCGCGATCGTGTCCACGACCTTCTTGCTGCCCTCGTCGGCGACCTCGCCGAAGATGGTGTGCTTACCGGTCAGCCACGTGGTCGGGGCGACGGTGATGAAGAACTGCGAGCCGTTGGTGCCCGGACCGGCGTTGGCCATCGCCAGCAGGTACGGCTTGTTGAAGGCCAGGTCCGGGTGGAACTCGTCGCCGAACTCGTAGCCGGGGCCGCCGGTGCCGTTGCCCAGCGGGTCACCGCCCTGGATCATGAAGCCGCTGATGACCCGGTGGAAGACGGTGCCGTCGTAGAGCTTCTCCTTGGCCTTCTTGCCGGTGGCCGGGTGGGTCCACTCGCGGCTGCCCTCGGCGAGCTCCACGAAGTTCTTGACCGTCTTGGGCGCGTGGTTCGGCAGCAGCCGGACCACGATGTCGCCATTGTTCGTCTTCAGAGTGGCGAAAAGCTGCTCGGCCACGATCTACCTTCCATCGTTTTCACTTCCGTCTCCTGATCCTCGCACGGACCCGAGGGCGAGGGGTATCCGTGAAGGCCCCCTACGGCGCGCCGAACCACGGTGTTTCCGGAAGAATCTCCGCTATGACCCGGATGCCCGGCCTCACATGCTGTGCGTGCGGCGAACGGGCATGATCTCCACAAACAGGCATGATCTTTCTTGGGATGGAAACACGAAACTGCGCAGGTTGAGCACAGAACTCTGAACCCCGGAGCAATGACCAACGCCACCGAGGAGGAGGATCCCGTGACCCGCATTGACAGCGTGCGAGCCGCGACCGGCACCGCCAAGAGCGGCGTCCTGCACGCCGCGGAGGCGGTGGCGCCCTACGCCGGCACGGCCAAGGACACCGCCACCCGCTACGCGCACCAGGCGCGCGTGCGGCTGGCGCCGAAGGTCTCGCACGCCGCACACCAGGCCCGGTGCAGCGCCGGTACGCAGTACCACGCACATATCGCGCCACGGCTATCCCAGGCCCGGGGGAGTCTGCCGCCCAAGGTGGACGCGGCCGCCACCCGTGCCGCCAAACGCACCCGCAAGGCCGCCCAGCAAGCCGCCGAGTACACCGCGCCCCGGGTGGAGAACGCGGTGGCCGGAGTTCGCGCGGCCGCCGGACCCGCCCGCGAGGAGGCCCTGATCCGCACGGCGGCGGCCGTTGCCGCGCTGCGCACCCATGTGACGGCCGCCGAGATCGAGAAGCTGGCCAGAAAGCGCCGCCGCCGGGCCCGGGCCGCACGGGCGGCCAAGCGGGCCACCTTCATCGGGCTGATCGGCGCGGGTCTCTTCGCCGCCTGGAAGTGGTGGGACCGGCAGGCCAACCCCGACTGGCTGGTGGAGCCCCCGGCAGCGACCGAGGTGGGCGACCGCGAGCGGCTGACGACCGTGGACGGCCGCGACTCCCTGGACCCGGAGGTGCAGGCCAAGCAGGCCGAGGCTGAGGCCGAGGCGGACAAGGACGACGACCAGCGCTGACGGTCACCCGTCGGTACCAGTGGGCGCCGGTCGGCCGGTGGGCGAGGAGTCTGCCGGTGGCGCCTGTCGGCGGTGGGCCGGAGAACGGTGGCGGAGCGGCACGTAGCGCGCCGAGGGGCGGAGGACCGGGGTCTTCCGCCCCTCCGCCATGTCCGGGCGTCCCTCCCCGTCACTCCCCCGGGCCGCGCTCACCGGCGCGGCGCTGCCGCCGCTCCAGGAAGATCTCGGTGAAGACCGACACCTTGGCCCGCAGCGCCCAGGGGTCGAACGGCTTGGCCATGTAGTCCACCGCCCCCGCCGCGTATCCGCGCGAGGAGTGCTCCGGATCGGCGCCCATCGCGGTCAGGAAGATGATCGGGATGTCCCGGTTCCGCGGGCGCCGCTTGATGTGGGCGGCCGTCTCATAGCCGTCCATCTCCGGCATCTGCACATCGAGCAGGATCACCGCGAAGTCGTCATGATCGAGCAGCGCCTTGAGAGCCTCCTGACCGGAGGTCGCGGTCACCAGCTCTTGGTCGAGCGTGGCGAGCACGGCCTCCATGGCCAGCAGATTGTTCGGCTGGTCGTCGACCACCAGGACCTTCGGACGCGGACCACCGCCGGGCGGGGCCATCGGCCCCACCGTGACGCCCGGCTCCCCGTCCGGCCGCGGCACCGCGGCGGGGCGCTGGGCCTCCACCACGGCGAGCTGGCGCTCCAGCACCAGACAGCGGTCCTCCGCCAGCCGTCCGCGTCGGCGTACCTCCGTCAGCTCCTCGGTGAGCCGCCGCACCTCTCGCTCCAGCTTGTCCCGCTCCTTGATCAACTCCTCGCGGTCCGGTAATCCCCGTTCCAGCGCGTCCGCGCGGGCACGCTCGGTGGCCCAGGCCGCCTCTGCCTGGTTCAGCCGCACCTCCAGGTCGGCGATGCGGTGCTTGCGGTCGAGCAGCACCTCGCCCAGCGCGTCCTGATGGGCGAGCGAACACCGCGCCGCCCGGTCCGCGTCCGCCAGCTGCACCTGGAGGATCTCCATGGCGTGGGCGGGGGACCGGCTGGTGCGCACCGCGGCCCGGTGCAGATCACGCATCAGCTCGATGGCGGCGGGAGTGACGGCGGCGCCCCGCCGGGCCGCGAGATCCGTGAACAGATCGAAGACGAACTCCCACGGCGGGATGCGCGTCCCGCTCAGGAAGCGCGAAACCGTACTGGGATCCCGGTGCCGTCGCACGGCGTATCTGCGCACCGAGACCCCCAGCCCGTCGAAGAGCCGTCTCAGCTCGACGGCGAACGCCCGGCACTCCTCGGGCAGATTGTCCCCCAGCGGATGCAGCTCACCCATCTCGTCCCCCTCCACGGCGGTTCACGCCGATCAGACGATTCCCGGGCGGCTTGCCCGAGTTATGAGCGACAGCCTGGAGGATCGCGCGGGTGTTGCGCGGAACAACGCCGGGAGTGGCAACACCGGGGCCGCGGCCCACGGCCGCACAACGAACCTCACCACCCACCCGCTCGCCAATGTCCGCTGCGCGGAACGCACTTACCTCCGCGCCGGGCGGCGACGCGGCCCCCTGGACCGCCTGGGGCTACGGACGAGCCGAACCGGACGTTCTGAAGGGTCTGTTGGCTGAATTCCGACCGGTGGTGCCCGCACGATCCCCCGGCAACCGTCAAACCGTGTGATCGCCTAGATGCAGATAAATGCAGACCGCGCTCCACATGACGGTGAAGCTCGCCTTTCCATCGCCTTTATCCCGATTCCTGCTCTACGCCGTACGGGGGCGGCACAACAGACCGGCGCCGACGCCAGAAACAGCGAGAGGCCCCCTGACGTGCGTTTCCGCAGGTCAGGGGACCTCTACTGACGTGGAGCCTAGGAGAGTCGAACTCCTGACATCCGCCATGCAAAGACGGCGCTCTACCAACTGAGCTAAGGCCCCGTCGCCGATCAGGATACCTGGTGTCGGCAGCCTTTCCCGACCGGGTATCGCTCGCACGTACCGCTCTCCGTAGGATGCCACGCAAGATTCGCGGCAGCGAAGCGAAGGGGAGACCAGATGGACGCAACACAGCAGGATGCCACGGCGCGTGCACGGGAGCTGCAGCGCAGCTGGTACGGGGAACCGCTGGGGGCGCTCTTTCGCCGTCTCATCGACGATCTCGGTCTCAACCAGGCCCGTCTCGCCGCCGTGCTCGGGCTCTCCGCGCCCATGCTGTCGCAGCTCATGAGCGGTCAGCGGGCAAAGATCGGCAACCCGGCGGTGGTCCAGCGCGTACAGGCCCTCCAGGAGCTGTCCAGCCAGGCCGCGGACGGCAGGGTCAGCGCCGCGGAGGCCGCGGAGCGCATGGAGGAGATCAAGAAGAGCGCGGGTGGCTCGGTCCTCAACTCCACCCAGACCGCGGCCAGCACGGGTGCCCCGACCGTGCGGCGCGTGGTCCGTGAGATCCAGTCGCTGCTGCGGTCCGTGGCCGCCGCGGGGGACATCATCGATGCCGCGGACTCCCTCGCCCCCACCCATCCCGAGCTGGCAGACTTTCTCCGTGTATACGGCGCCGGGCGGACCGCCGAGGCGGTCGCGCACTACGAGGCGCACCAGAGCTGACGGTCTGATGGACTGCTGACGAGTCGATGACGGGGCGGGCACGGCGCGATGGGTGAGATCTTCGCGGGCCGGTACGAGCTGGTGGACCCGATCGGGCGCGGGGGAGTGGGCGCCGTCTGGCGGGTCTGGGACCACCGCCGGCGGCGGTATGTGGCGGCGAAGGTGCTCCAACAACGCGACGCCCATACGCTGCTGCGCTTCGTCCGGGAACAGGCGCTGCGGATCGACCATCCCCATGTGCTGGCGCCCGCGAGCTGGGCGGCGGACGACGACAAGGTGCTGTTCACCATGGATCTGGTGGGCGGCGGCTCGTTCGCCCATCTCATCGGTGACTACGGCCCGCTGCCGCCGCGCTATGTGTGCACCCTGCTGGACCAGTTGCTCTCCGGGCTGGCCGCGGTACACGCCGAGGGTGTGGTGCACCGGGACATCAAGCCCGCGAACATCCTGCTGGAGGCCACCGGGACGGGACGGCCGCATGTGCGGCTGTCCGACTTCGGCATCGCGCTGACCAAGGGTGAACCCAGGCTCACCGAGGCCAACTATGTGATGGGCACGCCCGGTTACTTCGCGCCGGAGCAGATGATGGGCGACGACCCCGACTTCCCGGCGGACCTCTTCGCCGTCGGACTGGTGACGCTCTATCTGCTCAGCGGGCACAAGCCGGACGCGGAGGCGCTGGTGACGCGCTTCAGCGAGCAGGGGGTGCCGAACCCGCCCGCGGAGGTGCCGGAGCCGCTGTGGCAGGTGGTGGCGGGGCTGCTGCAACCGGACCCCGACGACCGCTTCCGGACGGCTGCCGGGGCGCGCAAGGCACTGGCGACCGCTCTTGAGTCGCTGCCCGAGGCCGATATCGACGACGAGGCGATCGAGATCTTCGATCAGCTCGGTCCGCTGCCCACGGGATTCGGACCCGCCGGTCCGACCCGACCGGGGCGCCGCCATGCCAAGGCGGATCCGTCCCCCGAGGCCGCGGAGGCGGCCCGGACGGCGCAGACCGCCGACGCGGCGCACGGCTCCCGGCCCGCCGCCGAACCGGAGGAACCCGCCGAACCCGCTGCCCCACAGCCCTCCATGTCGGACACCGGCAGCTTCACCCTCCCGCCGCCCCGTCCACAGCCCCAACCCCAGCCGCAATCCCCGTCGCAGCCGCAGGAGCAGCGGCCCGGGGCACCGGCCCATCCCGCTCAGGGACCGCTGCCTCCGCAGCACCCGCCGACGCCACATCCCCTGACACCCCATCACCCGGCGGCTCAGCTGTCGGCCTCCCAGCCGCACACCCCCGCGACGCCCTCGACCGTCTCCCCACTGCCGCAGGCCCCTCAGCCGCCCGTACAGCCACCGCTGCCCGCGCACCATCCCGAGCCGCCGGGCTCTCCTCATCTCCATACGCCCACCCCCGTACCGACCGCGACGCCCTCCGCGACGCCACTCGCTCACCCTTCTACTCGTCCATACACCGCTCAACAGCCGCGGGTTCCACGCAGGGCCGCACGGCGTCCCGGACCGTCCCGGAAGGCGACGGTCTCGATCCTGATCGCCGCTGCCGTGTGCTTCGTCGTCGGTACCTGGGCACTGATCGTCGCGGGCTGAGCCCGGCCAAGGCCCCGGCACGCAGCGCCGCCCGCGAGAACGCGCTGCCGCCGCCCCGCTACCAGCCCGGCGGCGGCCCGTACCGCTGCTGTCCCGTCGACGGCTCCCCCACCGCCGGAGCACCCGCCTGGGCACCCTGACCGGCATCCGGACCAGTACCCGCGCCCGGACCCGGCGCGACCTCATCCGCCGCCCCGCCGAGCGCCCCCTCATCCGGCTCCCCCGCCGCCGTACGGCGGCGCGCGGTCACGGTCCAGGTGCCGAGCCCGGCCAGCAGGACCGTTCCCGCACCGAGCCCCGTCCAGCCCACCAGCCGGAGCGTGGACCTGGTCCCGTCGCCGTCCGACACGGACATCGCGTCGTCCCCCACGGACAACGTCCCCTGCCGCGCCGCCTTCCTGTCGGCGTCGGTGAGGCCGAAGCCCTGCTTCAGCGCGTCGCCCTGGTAGTCCGGCCCACCACGCGCGGTGCCCGCGACCCGCACCCGCACGGTGACCGGCACCGTGCCCTTCACCTGCGGGGCCACCTCGGTGGGGCTGAGTGTGACCGCGAGAAAGTACCCACCTGCCACGCTCATCGCACGGACCGAGTAGTCGGCCTTCGCATAGCGGTTTCCGTAGGCCACGGGCGCGGTGCTCAGCTGCGTCCCCGGAGCCCTGGCCTTCCCCAAGCCGACGGTGCCGCGCTCGGCGAGCCCGAGCGCCGGGGTGTACGCCCGGAGGGACACGGTGTTGTCGGGGAGTGAGGAGCTCTCGTCCTCGCCGTCCGCGGGCAGTTCGGCGACGGCGGAGAGCTGCTGGCCCCAGTCGACCGGGACCCGGTAGAAATGCGTCTCGCCCGGCCGGAAGTCATCCCTCCACACCCCTGTGGACACCGTCGGCGCGTCACCGAACCCCCGGCCGCCCTCGTGGTGCCGCGGAGTGCCGCTCGGCAGCTGCGGCGGATCGGTCCGCCAACTCCCCTCCGGCGCCCCGCCCGTGGACCCGCCCTTCACCGGGGGCTCCACCATCAGCCGCAGTTCCAACGGCCAGCGGGCCGGGTCCTGCGCCCCGGCCTGACGCTCCACCGTGACCAGATAGCGCCCCGCCTTACGGCAGGACGCCAGCAGACCGTTGTCCATCTGCCGAGTGACATGGTCGGCCAGGGGGTAGGCCACGCCGTTGCTCTCGCCCCGGGGCGCCTTGGCGTCGCAGGTGCCGCCCGCCGGATTCTGGAGGGTGACCCGGACGCCGTCGCGGAACGAGGCTCCACCCGTACCTGGCCGGGGAGCGGCGACCGCGGAGACATAGGCGGCCGACTTCGCGTCGAGTCTGACGGCGTAGTACCGCTTCTCGCCCGGTCCGACGCTGTCGGTGTAGGTGCGTCCGGAGTCGAGCGCCGGGGCACCGGCGGCGTCCCCGGCGCCACGTATCCGGGTGCCCTGGGTGTCGTACCCCCGGGGTCCCGCGCCGGCGTCGGCGGGCGCCGCCAGGGCCTGCCCCTGCGTCGTCACCACCGCACACAGCGCCGCCACCGCGGCGAGGCCCGACCTGACCCTGCTGCGGTCCCTCATCGCGCGTCACTCCTCGTCGTACCGGCCGTGGCCGCGAACCCGACCGGTTTGCGTGTGCAAGCCATTCGTTTGCGAGAGTGAACACAACGGCCCCGTCAGCAGATCCCCGAGCCCCCGCGCATCATCCCCGCCACGGTCGCCAGTAAAGCGGACGGGGCCCCGACCGCTCCAGCGGTCGAGGCCCCGTACCGGGACTCGTGGGGGTCACACGCCCGAACCTGCGGGCACGGAGTCGGTCGCCTCCGTCCACAGATCCTGCTCGGCGCGATCCGCCTGGATCTGGCGGTACACGAGGAGCCCGCCGATGGCGGCCAGTGCGACCAGGAGGAGCTTCTTCACCGCGCTACCTCGTCTTTCTTGACGTAGGGGACCTCTGGCGCCCGATGATACACACCGATCGATACCGTTCGGTGACCTATGCCGGCCATCGGCCCGGCAACAACCGGACATCAACTCCTCGGGCGCCGTTACGAGATCGGCCCGGCGGAGAGATCCTCCGTCCGGGCCGTTCGTATCGGTGGGGCTAACAGGACTTGAACCTGTGGCCTCTTCCTTATCAGGGAAGCGCTCTAACCGTCTGAGCTATAGCCCCGCGCTGCACCGAAAGATTAGCGCACCACCAGCCCTGTCCCAAAATCGGTAACGGGCGGGCCGCTACTCGTCCTCGGCGAGCGTCAGCTCCACACCGCCCACGAAGCCAGCGGACAGGTTGTAGATGAACGCGCCCAGGGTGGCCAGCGCGGTCGCCAGCACCACATTGATCACGGCGATGATCGAGGTGAACCCCAGGACACGCGGCAGCGACAGGAAGGTCTCCAGGTTGAACCCGGTGCCCTTCTGGGACTCCGTGGCCTCGCTGATCGTGCCGCCCACGGCACTGAAGACGCCCATGGCGTCCATGACCATCCACAGCACCGCCGTAGCGATCACCGTGCAGATGCCCAGCGCGATCGCGAGCAGGAAGCTGACCTTCATGACCGACCACGGGTCCACTCTGGCGACCCGCAGTCGCGCCTTGCGGGTGCGCGGCACCGGACGGGCTCCCGCGCCGGTGCGGGGGCGCCGGACACCCGTGGTGGCCCGGCCCCCGGCAGCCTTACCGCCACCGGACGGCGGGGCGTATGCCTGCGGCGGGTGGTACGGCTGTGCGGACGCCCCGCCAGAGGGCCGTTCACCGGGCAGCGGGCTCGCCGATTGCCGCTCATCCGGCTCCGGCGGCCGCTGGGGCCGCAGCTTGCGGGTTTCGGTCACCGTGCCCTGCTGGGAGTCGGCGGCCGGGCCACGGGCGCCGTCGGGAGCGGACGCCCCGCCCGCTGAGGACGGGGCTCCCGGTCCGGGCCGCCTTCCGGCGTCCGCACCGCCGCCCGCGGCACCCGTGGCTCCACTCACGACTTACTCCTCGGTTTCGTCCGCCGGGGGCGCGGAGCCCTCGGCCGCCTCGGGCGCGGCCCCCTCGGCTGCCTCGATCCCGGCCTCGGAGGACTCCTCCTCGACCTCTTCAGCCTCACGACCGGCCTCGGCGTTACGAGCGATACCCACGACGGCATCGCGCTTGCCCAGGTTGATCAGTTGGACGCCCATGGTGTCACGGCCCGTCTCCCTGACCTCGCTGACCCGCGTACGGATCACACCGCCACTGAGCGTGATGGCCAGAATCTCGTCGGACTCCTCGACCACCAGCGCACCGACGAGGGAACCACGGTCCTCCACGATCTTCGCGGCCTTGATTCCGAGGCCGCCGCGACCCTGGACGCGGTATTCATCCACGTTCGACCGCTTCGCGTACCCGCCGTCGGTGGCGGTGAAGACGAACGTACCTGGCCGCACGACATTCATCGAGAGGAGTTCATCACCCTCGCGGAAGCTCATGCCCTTCACACCGGAGGTCGCCCGGCCCATCGGCCGCAGCGATTCGTCCGTGGCCGTGAACCGGATGGACTGGGCCTTCTTGCTGATCAACAGCAGGTCATCCGCGGAGGAGACCAATTCGGCGCCGATCAACTCGTCCTCGCGACCGTCCTCCATCTCCCGGAGGTTGATGGCGATCACACCGCCGGAGCGAGGCGAATCGTAATCCTTCAGCGGCGTTTTCTTCACCAAACCCGACTTTGTGGCGAGCACCAGATACGGCACCGCCTCGTAGTCACGGATCGCCAGAATCCGGGCGATCTGCTCGTCCGGCTGGAACGCCAGCAGGTTGGCGACGTGCTGGCCGCGCGCCTCCCGGCCCGCGTCCGGCAGCTCGTACGCCTTCGCCCGGTAGACCCGGCCCTTGTTGGTGAAGAACAGCAGCCAGTGGTGGGTGGTCGAGACGAAGAAGTGGTCGACGATGTCGTCCTGCTTCAGCTTCGTACCGCGCACCCCCTTGCCGCCGCGCTTCTGGGAGCGGTAGTCCTCGGTCTTGGTGCGCTTCACATAGCCGCCACGGGTGATGGTGACGACGATGTCCTCCTCGGCGATCAGGTCCTCGATGGACATGTCGCCGTCGAAGGGGACCAGCTTGGAGCGCCGGTCGTCGCCGAACTTCTCGACGATCGCGGTCAGCTCCTCGCTGATGATCTGCCGCTGCCGCTCGGGCGAGGCCAGGATCGCGTTGTACTCATCGATCTTCGCCTGGAGCTCATCGTGCTCCTGGACGATCTTCTGGCGCTCCAGAGCGGCCAGCCGCCGCAGCTGCATCTCCAGGATCGCGTTCGCCTGGATCTCGTCGATCTCCAGCAGGCCCATCAGGCCCCCGCGCGCGATCTCGACCGTGTCGCTGCGCCGGATCAGCGCGATGACCTCGTCGATGGCGTCCAGCGCCTTGAGCAGACCACGCAGGATGTGCGCCCGCTCCTCGGCCTTGCGCAGCCGGAAGCGGGTCCGGCGGACGATGACCTCGACCTGGTGGGTGACCCAGTTGCGGATGAACGCGTCCAGCGAGAGGGTGCGCGGCACCCCGTCGACCAGCGCCAGCATGTTGGCGCCGAAGTTGGTTTGCAGATCGGTGTGCTTGTAGAGGTTGTTCAGGACGACCTTGGCGACCGCCTCTCGCTTGAGCACGATGACCAGGCGCTGGCCGGTGCGCGAGGAGGTCTCGTCGCGGACGTCCGCGATGCCGCCGATCCTGCCGTCCTTGACCAGGTCGGCGATCTTCTGGGCCAGGTTGTCCGGGTTGACCTGGTACGGCAGCTCGGTGACGACCAGGCACTGACGGCCCTGGATCTCCTCGACCTCGACGACCGCGCGCATGGTGATCGAGCCACGGCCGGTGCGGTACGCCTCCTCGATGCCCTTGCGGCCGACGACCAGCGCCCCGGTGGGGAAGTCCGGGCCCTTGATCCGGTCGATCAGAGCATCGAGCAGCTCCTCCGAGGTGGCCTCCGGGTTCGCCAGGAACCACTGGGCACCCTCGGCCACCTCGCGCAGATTGTGCGGCGGGATGTTGGTGGCCATACCGACCGCGATCCCCGCCGAGCCGTTGACCAGCAGGTTGGGGATACGGGACGGCAGAACCGTGGGCTCCTGGTTACGGCCGTCGTAGTTGTCCTGGAAGTCGACGGTCTCCTCGTCGATGTCCCGGAGCATCTCCATGGCCAGCGGGGCCATCTTGCACTCGGTGTACCGCATGGCCGCTGCCGGGTCGTTGCCCGGGGAGCCGAAGTTGCCGTTGGAGTCCACCAGCGGCATGCGCATCGACCACGGCTGGGCCAGTCGCACCAGGGCGTCGTAGATGGACGAGTCGCCGTGCGGGTGGTAGGTGCCCATGACATCGCCGACGACACGGGCGCACTTGTAGAAGCCCTTCTCGGGGCGGTACCCGCCGTCGTACATCGCGTAGAGCACGCGCCGGTGCACCGGCTTGAGGCCGTCCCGGACGTCGGGCAGCGCACGGCTCACGATCACGCTCATCGCGTAGTCGAGGTAGGAGCGCTGCATCTCCGTCTCGAGACCCACCGGCTCCACGCGGATTCCGGCGCCCTCGGCGGGGTTTTCAGGCGTGTTCGGGGTGTTCTCGTCGGCCATTGCTGGTCAAGTCCTTCTGTCGTCTGCGGCTGGGGGCCGACTCAGATGTCGAGGAAGCGGACATCCTTGGCATTGCGCTGGATGAACGAGCGCCGTGCCTCGACGTCCTCGCCCATCAGGACCGAGAACAGGTCGTCGGCCTGCGCCGCGTCGTCCAGGGTGACCTGGCCGAGCACACGGTGATCGATGTCCATGGTGGTCACGCGCAGCTCTTCGGCGTTCATCTCGCCCAGACCCTTGAAGCGCTGGACCGAGTCGTCCTTGATGCGCTTGCCCTGCTCACGGCCGGCCTGGATGAGCACGTCCCGCTCGCGGTCGGAGTACGCGTACTCGACCTCGTCCCGGCCCCACTTGATCTTGTAGAGCGGCGGACGGGACAGGAAGACGTGCCCGGCCTCGACCAGCGGCCGCATGAAGCGGAAGAGGAAGGTGAGCAGCAGGGTGTTGATGTGCTGGCCGTCGACATCGGCGTCCGCCATCAAGATGATCTTGTGGTAGCGGAGCTTGCCGATGTCGAAGTCCTCGTGCACACCGGTGCCGAAGGCCGAGATCAGCGCCTGGACCTCGTTGTTGTGCAGGATCTTGTCGACCCTGGCCTTCTCGACGTTGAGGATCTTGCCTCGGATCGGGAGGATCGCCTGGTACTGCGGGTCACGGCCGGACTTGGCCGAGCCGCCGGCGGAGTCACCCTCGACGATGAAGATCTCGCACTTCTCGGGGTCGTTGGACTGGCAGTCGCTGAGCTTGCCCGGCAGCGACGCCGTCTCCAGCAGCCCCTTGCGGCGGGTCAGATCGCGCGCCTTGCGGGCCGCGACCCGCGCGGTCGCCGCCTGGATCCCCTTGCGGACGATGTCGGCCGCCTCGTTGGGGTTGCGGTCCAGCCAGTCGGCGAGGTGCTCGTTGACGATCTTCTGGACGAAGGTCTTGGCCTCCGTGTTGCCCAGCTTGGTCTTTGTCTGGCCCTCGAACTGCGGCTCGCCCAGCTTGACCGAGATGATCGCGGTCAGACCCTCGCGGATGTCCTCACCGGTGAGGTTGTCGTCCCGCTCGCGGAGCAGCTTCTTGTCGCGCGCGTACTTGTTGATCAGGTACGTCAGCGCGGCCCGGAAGCCCTCCTCGTGGGTACCGCCCTCATGAGTGTGGATGGTGTTGGCGAAGCTGTAGACACCCTCGGTGTACTGGCTGTTCCACTGCATCGCCACTTCGAGGGAGAGCATCCGCTCGGTGTCCTCGGCCTCGAAGCCGACCACGGTGGGGTGGACCAGCTCGCCCTTGCGGGAGTTGAGGTACGTGACGAAGTCGACGATGCCGCCCTCGTAGTGGTACCGCACGGAGAGCGGCTTGCCCTCCTCGTCCACGTGGGCCTGGCGCTGGTCGGTCAGCGAGATGGTCAGCCCCTTGTTCAGGAACGCCATCTCCTGGAACCGCCGCGCCAGCGTCTCGAAGGAGTACTCGATGGTCTCGAAGATGTCCCCGTCGGCCCAGAAGGTGACCGAGGTGCCGGTCTCGTCCGTGGGCTCGTTCCGATTCAGGGGCGCGGTCGGGACACCGAGCTTGTAGTCCTGGGTCCAGCGGTAGCCGTCCGTCTTGACCTCCACCGCCACCTTCGTCGACAGCGCGTTGACGACGGAGACGCCGACGCCGTGCAGACCGCCGGAGACGGCGTAACCGCCGCCGCCGAACTTGCCGCCCGCGTGCAGGACGGTCAGCACGACCTCGACGGCCGGCTTCCCCTCCGAGGGGACGATGCCCACGGGGATGCCACGGCCGTTGTCGACGACGCGGACCCCGCCGTCGGCCAGGATCGTCACCTCGATGGTGTCCGCGTGACCGGCGAGCGCCTCGTCCACGGAGTTGTCGACGACCTCCTGGACGAGGTGGTGCAGACCGCGTTCGCCAGTGGATCCGATGTACATACCGGGTCGCTTGCGGACCGCGTCCAGACCTTCCAGGACGGTGATCGCATTGGCGTCGTACGACGGCGGGGCCAGGCCCTCGCCGTCATCGGACGGAATGTTTTCGATGGGGTTGCCGGAATCGGCCACGAAGCGCCCTTTCTGGCACAGCACAAGCCGTCTCCGGGGCAGGCGGGAGCGGCTGCGTCGTTCAACATGTGTCCGCGAGCGCTTCGGCGCGCAAGCGACGGTGTACCCGCTCAGTCTACCGGTAGCGCCGACAAGAATGGGGGCTTGCTGGCGCCTGAGTCCGCATGTGCCGCCCTGAACCGGTCGCCACCGACTCCCCATATCTGGGGACGGGCTCCAAGAGGCTCACACCGCCACTCAGCGCTTCTGGCTGTCAACCACCGGCTACGGTGACCGGGGTCTCAGCCGTCACCCTGTGCTCAGCCGTTGACGGGGCGTGCTCAGCCGTAGGTGTCGCCCGGTCCGGTGGACCCCGGAGAGCGCAGCGGGCCGTAGCGGCGGGGCGGACCACCCGGGCCCAGCACCTTGATCAACTTCACGGTGCCCTGGCCGAGATCGGCGTTGAGCCGGGCCACGAGCTGCGGGGCGAGCAGCCGCAGCTGGGTCGCCCAGGCCGTGGAGTCGCAGCGCACCGTCAGCACCCGGGCGTCCTCGTCGTACCGCTGCGGCTCGCAGTGCTGGGCCACCTCCGGGCCGACCATCTGCGGCCAGCGGCCCATCACCCCGCCGACGGCGGCCGGGGCCTCCCAGCCGCGCTCGGTGATCAGCCGGTTGATGGCGGCGCCGAGCGGTAGCGGATCGCGGCCGTCGGCGCGCGCGCCGGAGCGCAAGCCCCCGCGGCGCGCCTGCTTCTTCTGCTGGACCGCGGCACCGCGCGCCCGCGCCTGCTCCTTGGCGGCGCGCAGCGCGACCCGGGCCAGATCGACCCCCGAGTGCTCGGGCGGTGTCGGCGGCTGCGGGACGTCGGTCATACGCGCCGCACCTCGCCCCCGGACACCGCGTAGCGCGCGCCCGTCAACAGCTGTGGAACGTCGTCCTCCACCGCCGCCGTGATCAGCACCTGCTCACCGGGAGCGACCAGCTCGGCCAGCCGCTCCCGGCGCCGCTCGTCCAGCTCGGCGAAGACATCGTCGAGCACCAGGACCGGTTCACCGGCCTCGGTGCGCAGCAGATCGTAGGAGGCCAGGCGCAGCGCGAGGGCGTACGACCAGGACTCGCCATGACTGGCGTAGCCCTTCGCGGGGAGCCTGCCCAGCTTCAGGAGAAGGTCGTCACGGTGTGGGCCGACCAGGGTGACACCGCGCTCGATCTCCTGCTTGCGCGCCTCGGTGAGCGCGGTGATCAGCCGCTGGTAGAGCTCCTCGCGGCCGATGGGCGCGGCCAGGTCCTCGCCCGCCGAGCAGCGGTACTCCAGCAGGACCGGTCCGCCGCCCGGGGCGAGCTGCTCATACGCCTTCTCGGCCAGCGGCTGGAGGACGGAGATCAGTTCCAGGCGCGGGGCGAGCAACTCGGCACCGGCCCGCGCCAGATGCTGGTCCCAGACGTCGAGGGTGGACAGCGCCGCATCCCCGCCACCGCCGCGCGAGCCGTGCCGCCGGGCCAGCGCGGCGGTCTTCAGCAGGGTGTTGCGCTGCTTGAGCACCCGGTCGTAGTCGGAGCGGACCCCGGCCATCCGCGGAGCGCGGGCGGTGATCAGCTCGTCCAGGAAGCGGCGGCGCTCGCCCGGGTCGCCCTTGACCAGAGCCAGGTCCTCGGGCGCGAACAGGACCGTGCGCAGGATGCCCAGCACATCACGCGGTCTGACCTGCGAGGAGCGGTTGATCCTGGCGCGGTTGGCCTTGCCGGGGTTGAGCTCGAGCTCCACGAGCTGCTGCCGGTCGCCCTGGACCACCGCGGCCCGGACGACGGCCCGCTCGGCGCCCATCCGCACCAGCGGGGCGTCGGAGGAGACCCGGTGGCTGCCCAGGGTGGCGAGATAGCCGACCGCCTCGACGAGATTGGTCTTCCCCTCGCCGTTGGGCCCGACGAAGGCGGTGACACCCGGGCCGAGGACGACCTCGGCCCGGGTGTACGAGCGGAAGTCGGCGAGTGACAGATGCGTGACATGCATGGTGGGCTGCGCCGACCTCCCCCGGCAGTGCTGTGCCCCCGTGGGGGCGGATTACTTCGAGTTCTCGACCGCGTGGCCGCCGAACTGATTGCGCAGCGCGGCGATCATCTTCATCTGCGGGGAGTCGTCCTGGCGGGAGGCGAAGCGGGCGAACAGCGACGCGGTGATCGCGGGCAGCGGCACCGCGTTGTCGATCGCGGCCTCCACCGTCCAGCGGCCCTCGCCCGAGTCCGCCGCGTAGCCCTTCAGCTGGGCCAGGTGCTCGTCGTCGTCGAGGGCGCGGACGGCCAGGTCCAGCAGCCAGGAGCGGATGACAGTGCCCTCCTGCCAGGAACGGAAGACCTCGCGGACGTCGGTGACGGAGTCCACGGCCTCCAGCAGCTCCCAGCCCTCGGCGAAGGCCTGCATCATCGCGTACTCGATGCCGTTGTGGACCATCTTGGCGAAGTGGCCCGCGCCGACCTTGCCCGCGTGGACCGAGCCGTACTCGCCCTCGGGCTTGAGCGCGTCGAAGATCGGCTGGACCTTGGCCACATGCTCGGGCGCACCGCCGTACATCAGCGCGTAGCCGTTCTCCAGGCCCCAGACGCCGCCGGAGACACCGCAGTCGACAAAGCCGATGCCCCGGGCGTTGAGCTGCTCGGCGTGCTTCTCGTCGTCGGTCCAGCGGGAGTTTCCGCCGTCCACGACGATGTCGCCCGGCGAGAGGAGCTCGGCCAGCTCGTCGATGGTGATCTGGGTGGGAACGCCCGCCGGGACCATGACCCACACCACGCGCGGCCCCTTGAGCTTGCCCACAAGCTCGTCGAGGCTGTGGACATCGGCGACATCCGGGTTGCGGTCGTATCCGATCACGGTGTGGCCTGCGCGGCGAATGCGCTCGCGCATATTGCCGCCCATCTTGCCGAGGCCGACGAGACCGAGCTCCATCAGTTGATCCTTATGCCGTAGACATTGCGAAACGCACCTGAGGCCGAGCCTACGCCCGAGGGTTGCCGCACAGTTGTGGGCTACGCCCGCTCATTCGCTCGCACTCATCCGCTCAGCCGGACGGGCATGATCAGGTACTTGTACGCCTCGTCCGCCTCGGCGTCCATGGCCGGCTTGCCGCTCAGCAGGGCGGGCTTGGTGGACGTGGTGAAGGAGAGCTGGGCGACCGGGGAGTCGATCGCGCTGAGGCCGTCCAGCAGGAAGGTCGGGTTGAAGGCGATCGAGATGTCGTCGCCCTCGAGCTGGGCGTCGACGCGCTCCACAGCCTGTGCGTCGTCGCTCGAACCGGCCTCCAGGATCAGCACGCCCTGCTCGAAGCTGAGCCGCACCGGGGTGTTGCGCTCGGCGACCAGGGCCACACGCTTGACGGCCTCGACGAACGGGGCGGTCTCGATCACCGCGACGGAGTTGAACTCGGTCGGGAACAGGGTGCGGTACTTGGGCAGATCACCTTCGAGCAGCCGGGTGGTGGTACGCCGCCCGGCGCCCTCGAAGCCGATCAGACCCTCACCGGCCCCTGAACCGGACAGCGCGAGCGCGACGGTATCGCCGCTGGTCAGCGACTTGGCGGTGTCGAGGAGCGTCTTGGCGGGCACCAGGGCGACCGCGGAGATATCGGGGGTCTCCGGCTTCCACAGGAACTCACGGACCGCGAAGCGGTAGCGGTCGGTGGAGGCCAGGGTGACGGTGTCGCCCTCGATCTCGATCCGGACGCCGGTGAGCACCGGGAGGGTGTCGTCACGGCCGGCCGCGATGGCGACCTGGGCGGCAGCGGCGGCGAAGACATCACCGGGGACGGTGCCGGTCGCGGTGGGCATCTGCGGCAGCGCCGGGTACTCCTCCACAGGCAGTGTGTGGAGGGTGAACCGCGACGAGCCGCAGACGACGGTGACGCGCACACCGTCGGTGGAGATCTCCACCGGGCGGTTGGGGAGGGATCGGCAGATGTCGGCGAGCAGACGGCCGGAGACGAGGACCGTGCCGTCGTCCTCCACATCGGCTTCCACGGAGACACGGGCCGAGACCTCGTAGTCGAAGCCGGAGAGGCTGAGCGCGCCTTCCTCCGCCTTGAGCAGGATGCCCGCGAGGACGGGCACCGGCGGACGGGCCGGAAGGCTGCGGGCCGTCCAGGCCACTGCCTCCGCGAGTACATCGCGCTCCACCCGGATCTTCACCGGAACCGCCTCCTGCTGTTGCTGGCTCGCCCTGCTGGCCTTCGTCGTCGGCTGAGTCGCCGGGGACCAGTCTGACGTACGCCGCCGACAGTCGGTGCGGCTCGGGGTCAAGTCGGCGCCCGGGGTGTCGGGCGGCTGGGTCCGAGGTTGTGCACAGGTCCCACTTCGAAGCGATTTCCCCGCTACAACTCTGTGGTCGTAGTAGTAGGGCTTGTGGAAACCGTGGAAAACTCCGTTGTCCCAGGCCAAGAGCGGTTTTTTATCCACTGGGCCTGTGGGCGGAGGCCGTGGACAACCGGGGCGATCTGTGGATGCCCGAGAGTTCTGCACATGCGATGCACAGACAGGGCCCGGTTCTCCCCAACGCTGTCCCCAGTTTTACCCAGCTTCCCCACAGCCCAACCGGCCCCCTTGGTGTGATGCCTTTCACTCGAGCCGGTGACCGTGTCCGTTTCGTTGCCGAACAGTGGACGACGATGGGGAAAAGCTGTGGGCAACCGCCTTCCGCCTGTGGGCGGGCAGTGGACAACTCGCTCCACGCCCTGTGGGCAACGCGCTCGTCCACAGTCTGTGGATTCGGGTTTGCCACAATTCCACAACCGGCTGACCTCGGTCGATGCCATCCTCACAGCCCAGCCTGTGGATGCGATCGGGACAACTCACCAGTCCCCAGGGTGTGGACGGTGGATTCGCCGCACATCTGTGGAGAATCGCTTCGCCCCGACGCGGAATCGAACGGCCCCCGGGCACCGAACGACGAAGGGCGCCCCGGGAGTTGTTGTCCCGGAGCGCCCTGAGAGCGGATCGCGGCAGGTGTGCGTGCCGCGCCGACAGCCGTTCTTCGAGCCGTTCCTTGAGCCGTTCTTTCAGCCGTTCTTTCAGCCGTTCTTGATGCGGTTCGTCAGCTCGGTCACCTGGTTGTAGATGGAGCGTCGCTCGGCCATCAGCGCCCTGATCTTGCGGTCGGCGTGCATGACGGTCGTGTGGTCGCGGCCGCCGAACTGCGCGCCGATCTTGGGCAGCGACAGATCGGTCAGTTCCCGACACAGATACATCGCGATCTGCCGCGCGGTCACCAGCACCCGGCTGCGCGAGGCGCCGCACAGGTCGTCCACCGTGTGCCCGAAGTAATCGGCTGTCGCGGCCATGATCGCGGTGGCGGTGATCTCCGGGGCCGCGTCCTCGCCGCCGGGGATCAGGTCCTTCAGGACGATCTCGGTGAGACCGAGGTCCACCGGCTGCCGGTTCAGGCTCGCGAAGGCCGTCACCCGGATCAGCGCGCCCTCCAGCTCACGGATGTTGCGGGAGATCCGCGAGGCGATGAACTCCAGCACCTCGGGTGGTGCGTTCAGCTGCTCCTGCACCGCCTTCTTCCGGAGGATCGCGATACGCGTCTCCAGCTCCGGCGGCTGCACATCCGTGATCAGCCCCCACTCGAAGCGGTTGCGGAGCCGGTCCTCCAGGGTCACCAGCTGCTTGGGTGGCCGGTCCGAGGACAGCACGATCTGCTTATTGGCGTTGTGGAGCGTATTGAAGGTGTGGAAGAACTCCTCCTGCGTCGACTCCTTGCTCGCCAGGAACTGGATGTCGTCGACCAGCAGGATGTCCATGTCGCGGTAGCGCTTGCGGAACGCGTCCGCCTTGCCGTCGCGGATGGAGTTGATGAACTCGTTGGTGAACTCCTCCGAGCTCACATAGCGCACCCGGGTGCCGGGATAGAGGCTGCGCGCGTAGTGCCCGATCGCATGCAGCAGATGCGTCTTGCCGAGCCCCGACTCCCCGTAGATGAACAGCGGGTTGTACGCCTTGGCCGGCGCCTCGGCGACCGCGACCGCCGCGGCGTGCGCGAAGCGGTTCGAGGCGCCGATGACAAAGGTGTCGAAGAGGTACTTGGGATTCAGCCGCGCGGTCGGCTCACCGGGTCCGGACGCGGGCGCGGGCTGTGCGGCCAAGGGGCCGGGCGCGCCGGTCTGGGAGGGCAGCACGGGCGGTCCGCCGCGGGCGCGCTCCAGCGGATCGGGAAGATCGTGGCGCTGCTGCTCGTACGACAGACGCTCGGGGGCCGCGCCGGGGCCGCCGCCAGGAACGCCGGTGCCGCCCGTGGCACCCAGGCCACTGGGACCCCCGCCCGGGCCGGGGCGCTCCATGCCCGGACCCCGGTAGTCGCCGCGCGGCGGCTGCTGGTCGTACGGCGGCTGGTCGTAGCCGGAGGGGGGCTGCGAGGAATAGGGGTCGGCCTCGGTGAAGCCGCCGAGCCGGGGCTGCTGCCAGCCGTAGTCGTCCCGCTGGTGCGGCCAGGCGCCGGGCTCGGGGCGCGGCTGCTGATAGCCGGGGTAGGCGGGGCGGGCCGTGGGCAGCTCATCGGCGGCCGCCGGGCGGCCGTAGTGCTCCCGGCCGTCGTAGCTTTCGTACGCCTCGCGCGGATCCCGGCTCTCATACGTCTCGCGCTGCTCCCGCTGGGGCTGCTGCGGGACGACCGGCTCACCGGCGGAGTCGTCGACGGTGATCGCGATACGGATGGGGCGGCCGCACTCCCGGCTCAGCGTCTCGCTGACCACCGGGGCGAGCCTGCCCTCCAGGACGCCCTTGGCGAATTCATTGGGGACGGCCAGCAGAGCGGTGTCGGCGACGAGCGCCAGCGGCTGGCACCGCTTGATCCAGTGCTCGTCCTTGGCCTCGACACCCTGTCCGCCCTGTCCCGTGCCCTCTCCCAGCAGCCGATCGAGCACACGTGGCCACACTGCGGCAAGATCGGCGGGTACATCAGCCACAGGGCACGCTTCTCTCACTCGCTGGGTGGGGGGACGCCGACAGGTCCCACGAATGTGTGGTTCTCGGGACGGGCGTGAAGGAATCGGAGCCTGGCCACGGTAGTCAGGCCGGGGTGCACGGTTCAAGTCGTTGTCCACAGGGTGTGTACAAATGTGCCATGCGATGTCGCCGAGCGTTCCCTTGCCCCCAGGTGACGTGGCGGGGCGGGTGGCGTGGGTGTGGCGTCCACCGGTTTGACCGGATGGCGTAACCGCGCGTACCGTAACCAGGTCGAGTTGTCGATGGCTGCTGCCGCCTGCCTCCGATGGGCAAAGATCGCGGACACCATGATCCACGATCGTGAAGCGGTGCACTCGGGCGTATTGCGAGCTACTCGTGGGCGCACGGTGACAGCCAGGCGATCTCCCGCCACCACCCGATTCATTACTGGAGCCCCCGAGTGAGCAAGCGCACCTTCCAGCCGAACAACCGCCGCCGCGCGAAGACCCACGGCTTCCGGCTGCGTATGCGCACCCGTGCCGGCCGCGCGATTCTCGCGTCCCGCCGCAGCAAGGGTCGCGCCCGCCTGTCGGCCTGAACAGCCTGACCTCAAGGTCCATGACGTGCTGCCTACCGAGAATCGGCTGAGGCGGCGCGAGGACTTTGCGGCCGCGGTACGCCGAGGACGCAGGGCCGGTCGCCCGCTCCTTGTCGTGCACTTTCGCAGCGGCCTCACCAGCGGTGACAGGGACCCGCACGCATCCGGGGGGAGTGCTCCCCCGGCGCGTGCGGGTTTCGTCGTGAGCAAGGCGGTCGGCGGCGCCGTCGTCCGCAATCTGGTGAAGCGGAGGCTGCGCCATCTCATGCGGGACCGACTCGATCGTTTTCCCGCAGGTAGCCTTGTGGTCGTACGGGCACTGCCCGGTGCGGGTGAGGCGGGTCACGACCAGCTGGCCCGCGATCTCGACACGGCGGTGCAGCGGCTACTGGGAGGGGTGCCGCGATGAAGTACCCGCTGCTGTGGTTGATCAAGCTGTACCAGTGGACCATCAGCCCCATGCTGGGACCGGTCTGCAAGTACTACCCGTCGTGCTCGCACTATGGCTACACGGCCATTGACCGGCACGGCGCGGTGAAAGGAACGGCGCTGACGGCCTGGCGCATCCTGCGCTGCAACCCGTGGTCGCTCGGTGGCGTCGACCACGTTCCGCCCCGGAAGCGTCCGGTGTGGCACCAGCGGCTGCGGAACCGCCTCGGCGGGCATCCGGCTGTGGAGCCTGCCGCACAGCCCGAGACCCAGCCCAATGCCCAAGGAGCCTGATTCGTGGACACGATCCTCGGCCCTCTTTATTACGTAGTTTCCTGGATCATCGTCCAGTTCCACTCGTTCTACAGCCTCATTTTCGACCGGGACAGTGGCTGGGCGTGGGGTCTGTCGATCGTTTCCCTCGTGGTGCTGATCCGGATCTGCCTGATCCCGCTCTTCGTGAAGCAGATCAAGGCGACCCGGAACATGCAGGCGCTCCAGCCGAAGATGAAGGCGATCCAGGAGCGCTACAAGAGCGACCGGCAGCGTCAGTCCGAAGAGATGATGAAGCTCTACAAGGAGACGGGCACCAACCCGCTCTCGAGCTGTCTCCCGATCCTGGCGCAGTCGCCGTTCTTCATCGCGCTCTACCAGGTGCTCAACCACATCGCGAACGGCAAGACGGTCGCCTTCATCGACCAGCCGCTGCTGGAGAGCGCCCGTCACGCCCACATCTTCGGCGCCCCGCTGTCCGTGAAGTTCATGTCGTCCGCCGCCCAGGTCGAGCAGCTCGGCGCCTCGCTGACGGACGTCCGGATCGTGACGGTCACCATGATCGTCCTGATGTCGGCCTCGCAGTTCTTCACTCAGCGCCAGCTGATGACCAAGAACGTCGACCTCACGGTGAAGACGCCGTTCATGCAGCAGCAGAAGATGCTGATGTACGTCTTCCCGGTCATGTTCGCCGTCTTCGGCATCAACTTCCCGGTCGGTGTTCTCGTCTACTGGCTGACCACCAACGTCTGGACCATGGGCCAGCAGATGTTCGTCATCCGCCGGAACCCCACCCCGGGCAGCGTCGCCTTCCAGGCCCGCCAGGAGCGGCTGCGGGCGCAGGGCAAGCTGAAGGAGGAGCCCGCCGAGGTCGCCGCCAAGGAGGCCGCCGAGGCCGCGCGCGCCAACCGTCAGCAGCCCAAGCGCCAGACCAAGTCGCAGCGCACCTCGGGCAGCACCCAGGGCCAGGGCCGCGCCAGGGCGCAGTCCGGTGGCACCGCCAAAACCTCGATTGCCAAGGAGTCCGGCAAGGGCGAGGCACAGAAGCCGGAGAAGAAGGCGGCGCAGGACGGCAAGCCGGCCGGCGGCGGCTCCTCCCGCACCACGAAGTCCGGGCAGCGCAAGGGCCAGCAGCGCCCCAAGCACCCCTCCAAGAAGTAACGAAGGAGTCCATCCGTGACGGAAGGCACCACCCCGGCCGCCGAGGGTGTCGACACCCTGACCCGCCTGGAACAGGAAGGGGAGATCGCCGCCGACTATCTCGAGGGGCTGCTGGACATCGCGGACCTCGACGGCGACATCGACATGGACGTCGAGGCCGATCGTGCAGCGGTGTCGATCATCAGCGAATCGACCAGCCGTGATCTCCAGAAGCTGGTCGGGCGTGACGGCGAGGTGCTGGAGGCTCTTCAGGAGCTGACCCGCCTCGCGGTCCACCGGGAGACCGGCGACCGCAGTCGGCTGATGCTCGACATCGCCGGATTCCGGGCCCGTAAGCGCACCGAGCTCACCGCGCTCGGCACCAAGGCAGCGGAAGAGGCGAAGGGCACCGGTCAGCCGGTGAAGCTCAAGGCGATGACGCCCTTCGAGCGGAAGGTCGTGCACGACGCGGTGGCCGCCGCAGGGCTGCGCAGCGAGTCCGAGGGCGAGGAGCCCCAGCGTTGCGTGGTCGTGCTTCCGGCCTGACCCGGTCCGGCTTCACTGCACACGGCCCCGTCTGCGCGCAGACGGGGCCGAATCTTGTCAGCCTTGCATCAGCGTTCAGCCACAGTGTTCGGTACGGAAGGACGGTCCCCGTGACGGAAGCAGCGGAGCTCCCCCCGGCGCCCGACGAGGCGAGGGAGGTATTCGGTGAGCGCTTCCCGGAGGCTGTCCGCTACGGAGAGCTACTGGCCGATGTCGGGGTCACCCGCGGGCTGATCGGCCCGCGCGAGGTGCCGCGGTTGTGGGAGCGGCATCTGCTGAACTGCGCCGTGCTCTCCGAGGTGGTGCCGGAGGGGGTCACCGTCTGCGATGTGGGCTCGGGTGCCGGGCTGCCCGGTATCCCGCTCGCCCTGACCCGGCCGGATCTGCGGATCACGCTGCTGGAGCCCCTGCTGCGGCGTACGAACTTCCTCCAGGAAGTGGTGGAGCTGCTGGGACTCGACCATGTGACGGTGGTGCGCGGCCGTGCCGAGGAGGTCCTGGGCAAGCTGCCTCCGGTCCATGTGGTGACCGCACGGGCGGTGGCTCCACTGGACCGGCTGGCGGGCTGGGGAGTTCCGTTGCTGCGTCCCTACGGAGAGATGCTCCTGCTGAAGGGCGACACCGCCGAGGAAGAGCTCAAGCACGCCCGTGCGGCACTGGGCAAGCTGGGTGTAGTGGACACCTCGGTGCTGCATGTCGGTGAGGGAGTGGTTGACCCGCTGTCCACCGTGGTGCGGGTCGAGGTCGGGGAGAGCCCCGGAGGTGTGCGCTTCGCCGCCAAGCGAGCCAAGGCGGCGCGACGGAGTCCGCGGCGCAGGCCCTGAGCTGGTCCGGTGGCGCAGCCGATCTGATTCGTATGTGAAGTGCCCTCCGTACGGAGGGCCGGAGTGCTCCATACAAGCTGCCTAAACTACGCAAACCGGAGTGTCGCGGCAGATCGCCAGGTCCATCCATGCATCGTGTTTCACGTGAAACGTCGCTCCCTGCTGCATGGAATCATCAGTCGCGGTCGTGCGGCGGCCTCGCCCCGCGACCGCCGACCCCGTAAGGACGTGGATTCATCCACAGGAGAACGGGCCTCGCTGGTTCACGACCCCAAAAGCATGGCAGGCTCTGTTCATCGCGAGCCTGATGTCGAGGAGAGTGAATCCTTGCGGTCCGACGCCAACATCGCGGGGCCGATGACCGATCCGGTCCCCGGCCCCCGTACCGAATCGGCGGGGGAGGATGTTTCACGTGAAACACCGCCCCCCATGGACGACACCCCCATTGGCCGTGCCGCGCAGCTGGCGGTAGAAGCCCTGGGCCGGGCCGGTGAGGGGCTGCCGCGACCGGAGCAGACCCGGGTGATCGTGGTGGCCAACCAGAAGGGCGGGGTCGGAAAGACCACGACCACGGTCAATCTGGCAGCCTCACTCGCTCTGCATGGCGGTCGTGTGCTGGTGATCGACCTCGACCCGCAGGGCAATGCCTCGACGGCCCTGGGGATCGACCACCATGCCGAGGTCCCTTCGATCTACGACGTCCTGGTCGACAGCAAGCCCCTGTCCGATGTCGTGCAGCCGGTCCCGGATGTGGAGGGGCTGTTCTGTGCTCCGGCCACCATCGATCTCGCCGGTGCCGAGATCGAGTTGGTCTCGCTGGTGGCGCGGGAGAGCCGGCTGGAGCGGGCCATCCAGGCCTATGAGCAACCGCTGGACTACATCCTCATCGACTGCCCGCCCTCGCTCGGACTGCTCACGGTCAACGCTCTGGTCGCGGGCGCTGAGGTGCTGATCCCGATCCAGTGCGAGTACTACGCGCTCGAGGGGCTCGGCCAGCTGCTGCGGAACGTGGATCTTGTCCGTGGCCATCTCAATCCCAAGCTTCATGTCTCGACCATCCTGCTCACGATGTACGACGGCCGTACCCGGCTGGCCTCGCAGGTGGCGGACGAGGTCCGCAGCCACTTCGGCGGTGAGGTCCTCAGAACGAGCATCCCGAGATCGGTGCGGATCTCCGAGGCCCCCAGCTACGGGCAGACGGTCCTCACCTATGACCCGGGATCCAGCGGGGCGCTTTCCTATCTCGAGGCGGCGAGAGAGATCGCGCTCAGGGGAGTGAGTGTGCAGTATGACGGCCAGCACGCTCATGCTCTTCCCGAGATCAGCCAGCACGACCAGCACAGCATGCAGGAGGGGATTCAGTGAGTGAGCGACGCAGAGGGCTGGGCCGTGGGCTCGGTGCCTTGATCCCTCCCGCGCCGAAGGGGGCGGACAACTCCGGACCCCTGGCGGGGGCGGGAACGGTCACCACGTCCGGGGGCACCACCTCACCGACCGCGGTCCCGATGCTCACCCAGGAGCGTGGGGTAGCGGCGGCCAAGGTGGCCGCACTGGCCACCAACGGTGTTTCACAGGAAACCGAGCCAGCGCCGCGTGAACCGGAGCCCGAGGGGGCTCCGGTGGCGATGACGGAAGAAGTCGCCGGAGCCCATTTCGCCGAACTGCCCCTGGACTTCATCACCCCCAACCCTCGCCAGCCGCGTGAGGTCTTCGACGAGGACGCTCTCGCCGAACTGGTCACCTCGATCCAGGAAGTCGGTCTCCTCCAGCCCGTTGTGGTGCGGCAGCTGGCGCCCGAGCGCTATGAGCTCATCATGGGTGAGCGCCGGTGGAGGGCTTGCCGTGAGGCGGGGCTGGAGAAGATTCCGGCGATCGTCCGAGCGACTGAGGACGAGAAGCTTCTTCTCGACGCGCTGCTGGAGAACCTGCACCGGGCCCAGCTGAATCCGTTGGAAGAGGCGGCCGCCTACGACCAGTTGCTGAAGGACTTCAGCTGCACACATGACGAGCTGGCCGACCGGATCGGGCGTTCGCGTCCCCAGGTCTCCAATACGCTGCGGCTGCTGAAGCTCTCCCCGGCCGTCCAGCGCAGGGTCGCGGCGGGGGTGCTCTCCGCCGGGCATGCGCGAGCCCTGCTCTCCGTGGAGGACGCGGAGGAGCAGGACCGGCTGGCGCATCGCATCGTCGCCGAAGGACTGTCGGTGCGTGCGGTCGAGGAGATCGTCACCCTGATGGGATCCCGCTCGGGCGGGACACCGAAGAGCAAGGGTCCGCGCGCGGGTAACCGGGTGTCCCCCGCACTCACCGATCTGGCGTCACGGCTCTCCGACCGGTTCGAGACCCGGGTGAAGGTCGACCTGGGCCAGAAGAAGGGAAAGATCGTCGTCGAGTTCGCCTCGATAGAGGATCTGGAGCGCATTCTCGGGTCTCTCGCCCCCGGCGAGGGACCGGTGCTGGAGCTGCCTCTCGCAGAGGCGGATGACGAGGACGAGTAAGGCACTGGCCGTACGGCGCTCCGCCGTACGGAATGGCAGTGCGGGGCGGGTCGTGTTCCGATGATCTCGGAACACGACCCGCTCTTTGCCTCAGCTCGGTATCGGTGCATTCGCCGCGCGGATACGATGCGACCAGGTATGGCGGATCCATGTGGAGGCGCCTCTTATGGAGGGCAGGGCCATGCGATCGGTGAGCCGCACCGGACTGGTGGCCACAGGATTGGGCCTGGGAGCTGTCGGCGGTTTTGTCGGCAGTCTGCTCAGGGAGCGTAGTGCTCTGTCAGCCGCCCGTGCCGCGGCTGGCCATGGAAGTGAGGGACTGGCTTCATGGGGCGTCGGCTCGTACCGCTCACGCTGGACAACCTCCCGGACATCCCCAAGCGCTGTCGCGCCTGTGTCTTCTGGGAGCTCGACCCCGTCAGCGGCGAAGCCGCGGTAAGGGCCGGTCGGCCGGAGCTGGAGAAGGAAGCGTGGATCTCGGCCGTTCTGCTGGAGTGGGGATCCTGCGGCCGGGTGGTCTATGTCGATGAGGTGCCGGTGGGCTTTGTGCTCTACGCGCCTCCCGCTTATGTCCCCCGGTCCACGGCCTTTCCGACGAGCCCGGTCGCGGCCGATGCCGTGCAGTTGATGACGGCCTGGCTGATGCCTGGCTACCAGGGGCAGGGGCTGGGACGGGTGATGGTCCAGACGGTCGCCAAGGATCTGATCCGCCGGGGCTTCAAGGCGATCGAGGCGTTCGGGGATGCCACGTGGAAGGAACCGGCGTGTGTCCTGCCCGCCGACCACCTCCTGGCGGTGGGCTTCAAGACCGTCCGCCCTCATCCGCGCTATCCACGGCTGAGACTGGAGCTGAGGACGACGATCTCCTGGAAGGAGGACGTCGAACTGGCCCTGGACCGGCTGCTCGGTGCGGTTCAGAAGGAGCCGGCGCTCCGTCCGCTGTGAGAGTTCCACGTGAAACACGAAGGGGCCGCCCTCCGGGGCGGCCCCTTCGTGTGGGTGGCTGAGGGCTCAGCCGATGAAGTCGGCCAGATCGCGCTCGATCGCGGCCTTCGGCTTGGCGCCGACGATGGTCTTGGCGACCTCGCCGCCCTGGTAGACGTTGAGCGTCGGGATGGACATCACACCGTACTTGGCGGCGGTGGCCGGGTTCTCGTCAATGTTGAGCTTGGCAATGACGATCTTGTCGGCGTGCTCGGCCGCGATCGCCTCGAGGGACGGGGCGATCTGGCGGCACGGACCGCACCACGCGGCCCAGAAGTCGACGAGTACCGGCTTGTCGCTCTTGAGGACGGTCTCCTCGAAGTCGGCGTCCGTCACGGTGACCGTGGCACCGGCCATGGCTATCTCCTTAGTGGGTTGGTGCAGGGGTGGGAAGCGGAGTCAGACGGTGGCGTCGCCGTCGCCCAAGGCGGCGAGGTAACGCTCGGCGTCCAGGGCGGAGGCACAGCCGGTGCCCGCCGCGGTGATCGCCTGCCGGTAGGTGTGGTCCACCACATCGCCCGAGGCGAAGACACCGGGGAGATTCGTACGGGTTGAGGGAGCGTCCACCTTGAGGTAGCCCTCATCGTCCAGGTTCAGCTGGCCCTTGAACAGCTCGGTGCGCGGGTCGTGGCCGATCGCGATGAACAGTCCGGTCACCGGCAGCTCGGAGGTCGCGCCCGTCTTGACGTCCCGGAGGGTCAGACCGGAGAGCTTGCCGTCGCCGTGGAGCTCGGTGACCTCGCTGTCCCAGATGAACGAGATCTTGGGGTCGGCGAAGGCGCGCTCCTGCATCGCCTTGCTGGCCCGGAGGGAGTCCCGGCGGTGGACGACGGTGACGGACTTGGCGAAGCGCGACAGGAAGGTCGCCTCCTCCATCGCGGTGTCACCACCGCCGATGACGGCGATGTCCTGGTCCTTGAAGAAGAACCCGTCACAGGTGGCGCACCAGGAGACACCGCGGCCGGAGAGCTCGTCCTCACGCGGCAGACCCAGCTTGCGGTGCTGGGAGCCGGTGGTGACGATGACCGTCTTGGCGCGGTGGATCGTGCCCGCGGAGTCGGTGACGGTCTTGATGTCCTCGCTGAGGTCGACCGCGACCACATCATCCGGGACAAGCTCGGCACCGAAGCGCTCGGCCTGGGCCCGCATATTGTCCATGAGGTCCGGGCCCATGATCCCGTCACGGAAGCCGGGGAAGTTTTCCACGTCGGTGGTGTTCATCAGAGCACCACCGGCGGTCACGGAGCCTTCGAAGACCAGCGGCTTCAAGGAAGCGCGGGCGGTGTAGAGCGCGGCTGTATAGCCCGCGGGCCCGGAACCGATGATGATCACGTTGCGGACGTCGCTCACGGATGTCTTCCTTGTCTCTGCCGACTGCCACTGCTGACTGGGCGGCGGCCCCCGGGATTCCCCGGAAAACGCTGCCACCCCACCCAACGGATCCTACGGGTCCGGCATTCCCGGGTGGCGCTCCGGCGGGGCCCGTGTGGGCCGTTCCTCAGCCCCGTGGGTAGGTGTGGGTCTCCAGGAGCTTGCCGGTGGAGGACGGTGAGGACGAGACACAGGACGCGTCGATCACAAAGGCATCGACACGCGAGCTGTCGGCGGGGTGCGGCAGCACGACGATGTAGGCGGCCTTGCCGTCGTAGGTGTCCTGCTGTGCGGCGAGCGCCGGCTCCGTACGGCCGATGCCCTTCTGTACGCAGGACGGGACCTTCGGGTCCTCGGCACGGAGTGGCACATCGGGGGTGCTCTTGTAGGTACCACCGGGCGAGGCGGCGGTCTTACGGTCGGTGAGCATCTCGTGGACCCGGTCCTTGAGAGTTCCGGCCGAGACGGTGTCCTGGTGCTCCGTGGAGTTGCGGCTGGCGTTCGGGTCGGAGCCGGTGCCGTCTCCCGAGGTCGCTTCCTGGATGAAGAACGTGCCCAGGCCGATGACGGCCACGGCGCATGCGGATCCGAGGAGAACCCTGGGCCAGCGGCGGGTACGGCCGAAGCGGGCGCCGGGGCCGGTGGTTCCACGTCCTGGCCCGGTGGCGCCTCGTGGCCGTCCTGCGGGCCGGTCAGCGGTCACGGACGGCTTGGACGCTCCCGCCGCGTGATCGCTGTCCTCGGCCGTTTCACGTGAAACCTGCTGGGGCGACGCCGACGGCTCCGGAGTTTCACGTGAAACATCCGCACGGCCCTCGGAAGTCTCGGGGGCGGTGGCGTCGAGAAGCGCCTCGGCGGCGAGAGCAGCGTCGATACGGCCCGCGACATCGGCGGGCATCTGCACCGGGCCCGGGAGGGTGCCGAGCAGTGAGCGGATCTCGTCGAGTGAGGACCGTACATCGGCGCAGAGCACACAGCCTTCGAGGTGAGTGCGCACATCGACGGTCCTGGACGGAGAGAGCAGCCCCTCGGTGAGTGCGGAGATCTCCGCGACGTCCGGGTGCTCGTCCGTGTCCGTCGAGGATGTCACGCTCGCCCACCTCCGCCCTTCACGGCATCTGTGTCATTCGGTCCTGCCGTCGGTGGGACGGACGTCCCCTGCGTCCGGTTCCTTGCCCCGCCCGAAGAGGTACTACCCCTCCCATTGGGGTGGAGATGCGACAGCAGTGGGAGGAGCCGTGCGCGTCCCCGTGCGCAGCGGCTTTTCACGGTACCGGTGGGGACCTCCAGGACCGCCGCCGCCTCCGCCACCGGATAGCCCTGCATATCGACCAGGACTAGGGCCGCGCGCTGCTCGGCGGGGAGGGTGCGCAGTGCCTGGAGGAGCTCGCGGTGGAGATCGCCGCGCTCGGCAGGGGCGGCGGCCGATTCATGCGGTTCGAGAAGCTGCTCCAGCCGGTCGGTGTCGGCGACCGGGGAGGTGCGGCGGGAGGCCGTCTTACGAGCCCGGTCCAGACAGGCGTTGACCGTGATGCGGTGGAGCCAGGTGGTGACGGCGGACTGGCCGCGGAAGGTGTGGGCGGCACGGTAGGCGGAGACGAGCGCGTCCTGGACCGCGTCGGCGGCTTCCTCGCGGTCGCCGAGGGTGCGCAGCGCCACCGCCCAGAGTCTGTCGCGGTGGCGCCGTACTATCTCGCCGAAGGCGTCCGGGTCGCCTTTCACATGCCAGGCAAGGAGCTCGGCGTCGCTCGCCTCGCCGATGGTGGCGTCGTCCAACGTCGAGCCCCCTCCCCTTATGGCTGACTGACGGAGGTCAGCCCTTGACCTTGATCTCCGAGATGCCGCCACGGTAGCCACTCGGGGTGGTCGGCGGTAGTTCGGTGATGCGGACCAGTACGTATTGCGTCCGCACGGGCTTGTCGAGCGTGGTGGACAGCTGCTTGTCCACAGTCTTCACATTCGTGATGTGGTGAGAGAAGCCCTCAAGCGAGGTGGGGGCGGCAGAGGCGTCCGCGTCAGCGGCCAGGATGTCCGCCTTGTGGCCGGCGCGGTAGAAGTTGACGTCAACGGCGGAGACGCTCTTGACACTGCCGAGGTCGACGACGATGCCGCTTCCTTGCTTGCGCAGCGGGAGATTACCGAAGTTGGGGTAGCCGTAGAACGCGCCGGTCACCCAGGCGGTATCGGCCTTGCCGTCCACGGCCTTACCCACGTCCTCCGGTTTGATCGGGCTGCCCAGTGGAGCGAACACCGTGGCGTGGTCGATGCTGAGCGCCTTGGCCACGGGCTTCGGGGCCTTGTCGTCGTCCTTCTCACTGGTGGACTTGCCCGGGTCCGGCTTGTTCTCGTCCTTCAGCAGGGTGTCGGCGAGCTGCCAGCTGCCCAGGCCGAGGGCCGCGATCAGAAGCGCGGAGACGGCCCACTTGAGGGCCTTTCCGGTGCGGCTCTGCAACGGAGGCGGCGGAGGCATAGGAGAGGGCATGGGAGTGCGGGAGGTGCCGCCACGCGTCGGCGGCTGGCCGTAGGCGCCCTGCTGGTACGTGGTGCGCTGATAGGCCGGAGAGGGCGTGAAGGCGGGCTCGGGCGGCCGGATGCGCGGCATGGCCGAGACGGCCTTGGCCAGCTCCTCGGGGGTGGTGCAGGGCTGGTCCTGACGGGAGGCGGTGGCCCCGTCGTTGACCAAGGCGCGCATCGCCAGCTCGGACAGCCCGCGGTGGACTCCGGCGCGGACCTGGTCGGGGGCGATCAGGCCGACGCCCTTGGGGAGCCCGGAGAGCCCGTAGGCGTCCTTCTCGTAGGGCCAGCGCTGGGTGAGCCCGGCGTACAGCAGCGCGCCGATCGCCTCCGTGTCGGTGCGCTGGGGGTGGTCGGCGCTGATACCGCGGAGGGCGGCCATCACGGCCAGACCGCGGATGCGGTACTGACCGGATTCCGTGCGCAGCACAGAGCCAGGGTTGAGGCGCAGATGGGCCAGACCCTCGCGATGGGCGGCGGCCATCGCCTGGGAGACCTGGCTGACCAACTGGTAGGCGTCGTGCGGCTCCAGCGGCCCTGCGGCGAGCACGGTGGTGAGTTCTGTGGCGTCCGGAAGCCATTCGTGGACGACGTAGACGAGGTCGTTCTCCTCGACGGCGTCGAGGACCTGGACGAAGCGAGGGTCGCCCAGAAGCGCCGCCGAGCGGGCGGCGGCGAGGACCGGCCGGGCCCGTGGATGGTCGGCCGGGAGGATGTGCACACCGACGGCGCGGCGCAGTTTTTCGTCCACCGCACGCCAACTGCTGAATCCGTCCAGACGGGTGACGCACTCCTCCAGACGGTACCGTCTGGCGAGTTTGTGACCGCTGTGCAATTCGGGTGGGTTCGCGTCGGCCGCGGCGCCCGTCTCCCGGGTGCCAGCGGCCTCTGTGTCCTTGCCGGCCTTCTCTTCCGTCCCCGCCCCGTCGGCCGTGGCCTTGCCCGCCTCGGCGGTCAGCGGCTCCTCATCACCGCTGTCGGCCACGTCGACGGCAGCCGTGCTCCGTTCCGCCACCGTCGTTCCTGCCTCCCCATCCGTTGCACCTGGTCCGAGCCAAGACAATTGTGCCCACAGTCCGCCGCTATGCACGACACACGACGGCGGACGATGGTTGTGCTCAATGATCAGCGACCGAGTCGTCCGCGCACCATACCGACCATGGCCGTCAGCTCTTCGATCCGCATCCGTTTCGCCGCAATGTAGAAGACCGCGATAAGAACGAGACCGCCACCCGCCAAGGAGGCTACGGAGCCCGTCAGGCCGGAGCCGAGGGACTGGGTGATGGTGTAGGCCGCCCCACCGCCGAGGAGGGCTGCGGGGACGCTGGCGCCCACGAGACGGGTGTAGGTGCGCACGACATGGCGCCCGTGCAGATCGCCGCCCAGACGGACGCGCAGGCGCTTCCACGCCACGCCTACGCCGATCGTGTAGGCCAGCCCGTAGGAGGCGGCCATGCCGACGACGGCCCAGCGGGCGGGCAGCGCCACGAAGCACAGGGCGGAGGCGGCGGCGTTCACGGCGGCGATGATCACCGTGTTGTAGAAGGGGGTGCGGGTGTCCTCGTAGGCGTAGAAGCCGCGGAGGACCACGTACTGCACCGAGAAGGGGATCAGGCCGAGGCCGAAGGCCATCAGCATGTAGCCCATGGACTGGGCCGCCTCGGTGCCGGAGGCGCCGAACAGCAGGGTGCACATGGGGATGCCGAGCGCGACGAACGCGAAGGAGATCGGCACGATGGCGACGGCGGAGGTGCGCAGGCCCTGTGAGATGTCGTCACGGACCGCGCCCGCGTCCCCGTCGGCGGCCGCGCGGGAGATCCGGGGCAGCAGGGCGGCCATCACCGAGACGGTGATGATCGCCTGGGGCATGCCCCAGATGAGCTGCGCGCTGGAGTAGCCGAGGTAGCCGGTGCCGGGGAAGCCCTGGTTGTCGGCCTTGGAACCGGCCCAGGTGGCCAGCTGGGTCACCACGACGACACCCACCTGGTTGGCGAGGACGAACATGACGGTCCACTTGGCCAGCTTGGCGGCCTTGCCGAGGCCGTGGCCGCGCCAGTCGAAGCGCGGCCGGAACCGGAACCCCGAGGCGCGCAGATACGGGAACATCGCGAGCGCCTGGACGACCAGCCCGAGGAGGGTGCCGGCACCGAGCAGCCGGATGCCCTCCGGCGTGATGGTCCTGACCTCCATCTTCGAGCTGCTGGCCGTGCCGAACACGTAGATGAACAGGCCGAAGGTGAAGATTATGACGATGTTGTTGAGGACCGGGGTCCACATCATCGCGCCGAAGCGGCCGCGGGCGTTGAGGATCTGCCCGACGACCACATGCACGCCCATGAAGAAGATCGTGGGCAGGCAGTAACGGGCGAAGGTGACCGCGACCTCGTTGGCCGGGGGGTTGTCGGCGATGTCGGCGGACATCATCCGCACCAGCAGCGGGGCCGCGAACACGGCCACGGTCACCAGGACGCCGAGGACCACCATCACCAGGGTGAGCAGGCGGTTGGCGTACGCGACGCCGCCGTCCTCGTCCTCCTTCATGGCGCGGACGAGCTGCGGGACGAACACCGAGTTCAGACCGCCGCCGATGGTGAGGATGTAGATCATCGTCGGCAGGGTGTAGGCGACGGCGTAGGTGTCGCCGAGGGTCGCAGCGCCGAGCGCCGCGATGATCACCATCTGCCGGACGAAGCCGGTCAGCCGGGAGACCAGCGTTCCGGCGGCCATCAGCGCACTGGACTGGAGCAGGCTTGCTGCACGTCCGCCGGAACGCTTGGGAGCGGCCTCGTCGGCGGCGGGCTCGGTGATCACCGGTGCGGCCACCGTGGGCGCGGCCGCCGACGCGGGGTCGGCCGGGCGCTCGGGCCGTGCGGGCCCGGGCACCGGAGCCTGGCCCTGGGCGGGCGCGGACGGATAGCCCGGGGGGCTCTGCGGGTGGCCCTGGGAGGGCCGGGGCTCGTAGGGCTGCTGATCGCGGTAGAGATGTGCGAAGGCATCCCGCTGCGGCTGCTCCCCCGCCCCGTAGCCGCCGCCGACGTCCGTGCCCGGGTATCCCGGGGCCGCGGGGTCGGCGTACTGCTGCTGCGGCGGGCCGGCGGGTGCCTGGCCGGCCGCGGCCGGCCAGGCACGCGGATCGTGGCCCCGCGGCGCGGCGGCCTGCGGGGGGTAGGGCTGCTGAGGATGGCCGCCTTGCGGCGGCGCGGCGGGCGCGGCCCGGTCGTACAGCGGATCCGTCAGCGGATCATGGCCGTACGCGTCCTGCGAGGCGGACGCGTGGGGGTAGGGCGTGTAGGTGCCGGTGACGTACGGATCCTGGAGATAGGGATCCTGCGTGTAGTGCGTCTGGCCGTACGTCTGACGGGGATCGGCCGCGGGGGCCTGGGCGTCGCCCAGATACGGATCCTGCTGGTGCGGTTGCGTTCCGTACGGGTCGTGGGGGGTGTGAGGGGACGGCTGTGGCGGTGGTGGCCCCTGGCCATCACCGTCATATGGCGCGTTCATCGCTACCCCACCTCATCGTCCGCTGCGGCCGGTCGGCCCGGGCTTTGCTCAATGCTCCACTTTCTCACCCGAGCCGGACGGGTCAGCGCTTTGCGATCCGGTGTCCGGCGCCGGGTCACTCGGCTGCTCGGGCACGAGAGCGTGTGACGCGTCACATTCGTCGGTCTCCGCTGCTTCGCTCCCGGCGTCCTCGGGGCTCTCTCCGTCTTCGGCGTCCAGGTCCGTATCGCCCTCGTCATCGCCGTCGGCGGCGGACCGCTTGCGCTGGACGTAGATCCGGATGCCGGCGAGGACCAGCAGCAGCACACCGCCCGCGATCACGAGGATGACGGTCGAGGTGATCTCGGTGACATTGACCTGGAACTTCATCTCGGCGCCGTACGGCTGTCCGTCCGGGGTTTCCAGCTGTGCCGAAACCCACACCGGCCCGTTCGCGTTCGCCGTGGTGCCGAACTTCACGGACTGGCTGTGGCCGCCCTCGACGGTGACGACCTGCGGTTCGCCGACCGCCAGGCGGTTGCCCTGCTGGGAGCGGAGGACCAGCCGCAGCTCGACTCCCTGCACCAGGTTGTTCTGCACGGTCACCGGGATGGTGGCGCTCCGCCCGGACAGCGTCATGTCCGTCTTCGGGACCAGGCGCACCTTCTTGGTGAGCCCGGACAGATAGCTCTGCACCTCTTGCCGGAATCCCGTCGCGTGCTGGGTCTCACCGCGCCACGAGGTGGACATGTCGCGCCGGATCGCGTTCCCGAAGGGGGGGACCACCCGGTACTCGGCGGTGAGGATCCGCTCGAACATGTCGAGCGTGCCCTGCGTCTTCTGGATGTCGTCGAACGCCTGGGAGGGCAGTTCCTGCTTCCGCAGCGCTCGGGGATACGCGCGGGAGCTGGGCACCCGCTGGGTGGCGTTCGGGTCGGGCTTGGCCTTCGCGGCCCGGCCCAGGTCGAGGGGCTCGCTCCACTGTCCGGGGAGACCCTTCAGGGCCGCCGCCATCGCCTGTGCCTGGCTGGCGGTGGGCATCCGCTGCGGCGCGACGACGATACTGCGCTGCCTGTCCGGCGCCTGGAGGCTGATCATCTGGCTCTGGGCGAGGAACCGCTGGATGGCCAGTGTGGAGTTCTGCGGCGTGGACATGTCGCCGGTGAAGGCGGTGGACAGCCGTGCGTCGGCGACCACCGCCGTGTTGCCGCCGCCGATCTGCCGGGCCGCGGTCGGGGTGTAGGAGAGGCCGCCGGTCTCGCGGAGGCTGTCGCTGCGGGCGATGACGTTGTGGGCGCCCGCGGAGGTGGCGACATCGACGACGGAGGAGTCGATCGCTCCGTCCACCGGCCAGGCGAAGTCCGTGCGCGGCTTCACCCCGAGGACGGTCTGCACGGTCAAGGAGGCGAGCTCGGTGGCGTCCTGGAGGTGGCCGAGGGCGCCGGAGTTCTTGCCGCGGTGGGCGAGGGAGGCGAGATCGGGGTCGGCGAAGGGCAGCGCGACCACCTGATGGTCCTCGACGGCCTTCTGAAGGTCGTTGAGCCACTGCTTGGCGACCGCCTGCCCGCGGCCCGGTGTGGTGTCGTCCCCGCCCTTGGGGTCCTCGACCTCGTACGTCCTGGTCATCGCCTCGACCGTGGCGAGCAGATCGGGGTCGATCACCCAGGTGATGGGGAGGCTCTTCCCCAACGTCACCATCTGCTGCAACCGGCCGCCGGGAGAGAGCTCCTTCACGAGACTGTCGTCACGGAAGATGGGGGTGCGGTCCTCGTCGTTCTCCGTACGAGGGGTCACATGGGTGGCGGAGATGAGCGGCCACAAAAAGGTGAGCTGGGACTTCTTCTCGGCCGCGCTGGTCTGCCAGGGGAGGAAGGTGCGCCGGATCCCCAGCACCTGCGGCCAGGGCCGGTTCTGCGTCTGTCCGGTCAGGGAGACCCCGAGCTGATAGACGCCGTCCTGGCCGAGGTCCAGCTCGTCGACCGGTATGGAGAGAGAGAAGTCACGGCTGGCACCGGCCGCCAGTTTGCCGATCTTCTCGATGTACTTGCCGCCGATCTCGGTGCCGTCCGCACCCTGGGTGTAGCCGGTGCGCCGGGCGGCATCGTCGATCGCGTTGCGGCCGTTGAGGGGCTGACCCACATGGAGGCCGACATGGGCGGCGGAGATCGCCGTCTTGGTGCCGTTGGTGACGGTTCCGCCGACCGTGAGGGTGTCGCCCTTCTCCGGCGCGGTGGGCGTCATCGAGGTGATGGAGACGTCCACGGAGTGTGAGCGGGTGAATTTGCTCTCGGGCAGCGCCACGGAGGCCGTGTGTGCCGTCCCGGCTGTGTGCTCCGCCGGCGCCGCGTGGGCGGCGGGCGACGCGGGGATCTGCGTCGCGCCCGCGAGCACCGGTACGGCCGCAAGGAAGGCCGCCGTGCGCCGCAGCCATCGACGGGCACGAGCGGAAGTGGTCCCCCGGTGGTCTGCCGCATCGGCCACGCGCTCGCCCGTCCCTCGTCGTCAGTGGTCGTCAGTGGTCGTCGCAATGTGCGTCCACGGAATGGTAACGATGCCCGCTGTGACGAAGTGCTGTGGAGAGCTCCACAAGATCGTTACGGGATCGGTTGCGCCCATCATCTGGAGGCTCCGAGGCGCGCGGCCACGTACCCTGTGCTGTTGTGCCGAATGCCAACAATGACAGCCGATCCCCGCAGTCGACCAATGAGCTCAGCCAGGTGCAGCGCCGTGCCGTGGCCGAATTGCTGAGGGTCTCTCCCGTCGCTGACGATCTCGCCCGCCGGTTCGAGCAGGCCGGTTTCCGGCTGGCCCTCGTCGGCGGCTCGGTCCGGGACGCGCTGCTCGGCCGCCTCGGTAATGACCTGGACTTCACGACGGATGCCCGGCCCGACGACGTACTGAAGATCGTCCGTCCCTGGGCGGACGCTCTCTGGGAGGTCGGCATCGCCTTTGGCACGGTCGGCTGCCGGAAGGACGCTCCCAGCGGAAACGGGTCACAGCAGAGCTTTCAGATTGAAATTACGACGTATCGGTCAGAAGCCTATGACCGGACATCTCGGAAGCCTGAGGTGTCCTACGGAGACTCCATCGAGGAGGACCTGATCCGTCGGGACTTCACCGTGAACGCAATGGCGGTGGCGCTCCCGCAGAAGGAGTTCATCGACCCGCACAACGGCCTGGAGCACCTGGCCGCCCGAGTGCTGCGAACGCCGGGAACGCCCGAGGAGTCCTTCTCCGACGATCCGCTGCGGATGATGCGCGCCGCACGGTTCGCCGCTCAGTTGGACTTCGAGGTCGCCCCCGACGTCGTTGCCGCGATGACGTCCATGGCCGGCCGTATCGAGATCGTCTCGGCCGAGCGGGTGCGTGAAGAGCTCAACAAGCTGGTTCTGGGGGCCCGTCCGCGCCAGGGGCTGCGGTTGCTCGTCGATACCGGGCTCGCCGACTGTGTTCTGCCGGAGCTTCCGGCGCTGCGGCTGGAGCGTGATGAGCATCACCGGCACAAGGATGTCTACGAGCACTCGCTGACCGTGCTGGAGCAGGCCATCGATCTGGAGGAGGACGGACCGGATCTGGTGCTGCGGCTGGCGGCCCTGCTGCATGACATCGGCAAGCCGAGGACGCGCCGGTTCGAGAAGGACGGCCGGGTCTCCTTCCACCACCACGAGGTGGTGGGCGCCAAGATGACCAAGTCGCGGATGACCAAGCTGAAGTACTCCAACGAGATGGTGAAGGACGTCTCACATCTGGTTGAACTGCATCTGCGCTTCCACGGTTATGGCACGGGCGAGTGGACCGACTCCGCGGTGCGCCGCTATGTACGCGATGCGGGACCGCTGCTGGACCGGCTGCACAAGTTGACCCGCTCGGACTGCACCACCCGCAACAAGCGCAAGGCGGCGGCGCTTTCCCGCGCCTATGACGGGCTCGAGGAGCGCATCGCGCGGCTCCAGGAGCAGGAGGAGCTGGACTCGATCCGCCCGGACCTGGACGGTAACGAGATCATGACGATCCTCGGTATCGCCCCCGGGCCGCAGGTCGGCAAGGCGTATAAGCATCTGCTGGAGCTTCGGCTGGAGAACGGCCCCATGGAGCGGGACGCCGCCGTTGCCGCGCTCAAGGAGTGGTGGGCGGCCCAGTCGCAGGACTGAGGGCAACGGCAGGTCTACGTTTCACGTGAAACATCGCGCTGCCCCGTCCTCCCCTGGTCCTGTTTCACGTGAAACAGGACCAGGGTCGCCGTGGCGGCGTAAAGCAGCGCCACACAGACCACCAGCAGGGACGAGACCCCGTCGGGCGGCAGCATGACGGCGGCGACGCCCGCGGCGCCCACGAAGGCGACATTGAACAGGACGTCATAGAGGGAGAAGATCCGGCCACGGAAGTCATCGTCGATCGATGACTGCACCACGGTGTCAGTGGCGATCTTCGCTCCCTGGGTGGTGAGTCCGAGAATGAAAGCGGCGACGAGCATCGGCGCGGGTTCGAAGGGCAGCCCCAGACCCGGTTCCAGAAGAGCGGCCGCTGCCGCGCACACCATGATCCAGGAGAGCCGGCCATCGGCGCGGGAGTGGCTGCCGATGGCGCTGAGCCGGCCCACCGCCCATGGGGTGATCAACGCGGCGGCGAAGAAGCCCGCGCCGGAGACGCCGACCGCCAGACCGAGCAGGGCGAGCCCGTCGGCCTCGTTACCGGCCCACTCATAGCGGCAGAGCATCAGCACCATCACCGTGAGCGCGCCGTAGCAGAAGCGCATCAGCGTCATCGAGGCCAGCGCCAGAGTGGGATCCCGGCGCTTCAGCAGATGCCGCACCCCCGCGACCAGACCCTGTGCGGTGCTCAGCAGTGCGGTACGCAGCCGGGGCTGGAGTACGGCCGGATCAGGGCCCAGCAGATTGAGCGGCATCACCAGTGCCGCGAGTCCCGCGGCGAGATAGAGCGCGGCGCCCAGCAGGACGACCAGCGCGTCCGAGGAGGAGCCGCCCGGGCCCGACAGACGGACGATGAACGCCACCATGCCGCCCAGGGTGGCCGCCAGCGTTCCCGCGGTCGGCGACAGGGAGTTGGCCATCACCAGCCGCTCCGGGCTGTCCACCACACGCGGCAGCGCGGCCGAGAGCCCGGCCAGCACAAAGCGGTTCACGGCCGTCACAGAGAGGGCGGAGACGTAGAAGAGCGCGTCCGGTACCTGGGCGAGCACCAGAACGGCGGTTCCGACGGCCAGCCCGGAGCGCAGCAGATTGCCGTAGAGCAGGACCTGCCGACGGCGCCAGCGGTCCAGCAGCACCCCGGCGAACGGGCCGAGGAGCGAGTACGGGAGCAGCAGCACCGCCATGGCGGAGGCGATGGCCGTGGCGGAGGTCTCCTTCTCGGGAGAGAAGACCACATAGGTCGCCAGCGCGACCTGGTAGACCCCGTCAGCCGACTGGGACAGCAAGCGGACGGCCAGGAGATGGCGGAAGTCGCGAAGTTGCAGCAGTACGCGGAGATCACGCACAACAGGCATGACGCCACCATCACACACCACACGGGCCTCCGGGTGTATTACCCGAAGGCCCGTGATCATGCGGCGAGCATGTTCCTAGCGCTCGACCTCACCCTTGATGAACTTCTCCACGTTCTCCCGGGCCTCGTCGTCGAAGTACTGCACGGGCGGCGACTTCATGAAGTACGAGGAGGCGGAGAGGATCGGACCGCCGATGCCCCGGTCCTTGGCGATCTTCGCGGCGCGCAGGGCGTCGATGATGACACCTGCCGAGTTCGGGGAGTCCCAGACCTCGAGCTTGTACTCCAGGTTCAGCGGGACATCTCCGAACGCGCGGCCCTCGAGACGGACGTACGCCCACTTGCGGTCGTCCAGCCAGGCCACGTAGTCGGACGGGCCGATGTGGACGTTGTTCTCGCCGAGCTCCCGGTCGGGGATCTGCGAGGTGACGGCCTGCGTCTTGGAGATCTTCTTGGACTCCAGGCGCTCGCGCTCGAGCATGTTCTTGAAGTCCATGTTGCCGCCGACGTTCAGCTGCATGGTGCGGTCCAGGATGACGCCCCGGTCCTCGAACAGCTTCGTCATCACGCGGTGCGTGATGGTCGCGCCGACCTGCGACTTGATGTCGTCACCGACGATCGGCACACCGGCCTCGGTGAACTTGTCCGCCCACTCCTTGGTACCGGCGATGAACACCGGGAGCGCGTTGACGAAGCCGACCTTGGCGTCGATGGCGCACTGCGCGTAGAACTTCGCGGCGTCCTCGGAACCCACCGGCAGGTAGCAGACCAGAACGTCGACCTGCTTGTCCTTGAGGACCTGCACGATGTCGACAGGGGTCTCCTCGGACTCGTCGATGGTCTGGCGGTAGTACTTGCCCAGACCGTCGAGCGTGTGGCCGCGCTGGACCGTGACGCCGGTGGACGGCACATCGCAGATCTTGATGGTGTTGTTCTCGCTGGCGCCGATGGCGTCGGCGAGATCCAGGCCGACCTTCTTCGCGTCCACGTCGAACGCGGCCACGAACTCCACGTCGCGGACGTGGTACTCGCCGAACTGCACGTGCATCAGACCCGGCACGCGGGTGTCCGGGTCGGCATCCTTGTAGTACTCGACGCCCTGCACCAGCGAGGCGGCGCAGTTGCCCACGCCGACGATGGCTACACGAACCGAACCCATTCCGGTTGCTCCCTGTGTGTACTGGACGAAGCCCTGCTCGGATTGCGGGGGCCTCATATGGCGGTGTCATCGGACGGATCCGGCCGGGAACCACCCCGGTGCCGGGGCAGGCCGCCCGTATCTCCTGACTGGTCCTGATGCGGCGACCGGTCCGGCTCCTGCTCCGGTGTCCGGTCCTGCCCGGCGGTACCGCTGCGCTGATCGCGCCCGGTCCGCTCGCTCTCGATCAGCTCGTTCAGCCAGCGGACCTCGCGCTCCACCGACTCCATCCCATGGCGCTGCAATTCGAGGGTGTAGTCGTCCAGGCGCTCACGGGTGCGGGCGAGGGAGGCACGCATCTTCTCCAGACGCTCCTCGAGACGGCTGCGCCGTCCTTCCAGCACCCGCATCCGCACATCACGTGACGTCTGACCGAAGAAGGCGAAACGGACGCCGAAGTGTTCGTCCTCCCAGGCGTCCGGCCCGGTGTGGGCGAGCAGCTCCTCGAAGCGCTCCTTGCCCTCCGCGGTCAATCTGTAGACGATCTTCGCCCTGCGCCCGGCGAGGGTCGCCGCGAGGGCTTCCTCGGGGGCGCTGCCGGGCTCCTCGATCAACCAGCCGTTGGCGACCAGCGTCTTGAGGCAGGGGTAGAGGCTGCCATAACTGAACGCACGGAACACCCCGAGCGAGGTGTTGAGGCGTTTCCGCAGCTCATATCCGTGCATCGGAGACTCGCGGAGCAGGCCGAGGACGGCGAACTCGAGCACGCCGGAGCGTCTGCTCATGTCCGCCTCCCCTGTCTCCTGAGCCACTATGCCGAGCTGATGTATCGGCTCGATACATCCAGACGATAGAACCACGATCCTGGTGGGACAAGAGGGACCACGGTGAACGGCGTCACATCATCAATTCGTGGGACTCAATCTGACGGTTATGGAGTGAACATGGCGGGTGGGTGGGTTTTGACCGTGCGTACTCTGTTCGCCATGCAGACCAACGGGAACCATGCGACGCTCCGATGCGTCGTCGTCCCGGATGCAGTGCGTCCGGTTGCCCCGCGTAGCCGGATTGCACATTGGGGGGACCGGAAGCCATCTGCCGCTTTCAGGCGATAGAGCCTGCCCGAGGAGTAGTCGTTCCATGAGCGAGCACCGTCGCAAGCCGCCACAACCCCAGGGCGGTGGACGAGCAGCGGCTCGGCGAGCCGGACAACAGTCGTCCGGCCGTCGCGCAGCACCGACGCATCATTCCGCCAGCGGGTCGGGGTCCGGCCGGCGCGGGGAAGAGCGTCCCGTGGGTAGCCGGGCGGACGCCCGGCGAGCCGCCCAGCGTGGCGGTGGCCGCAGACGAGCGGCCGATCCGGGCGCGGGCCGTGGCAGCGGTCAGCCCCCCAAGAAGCGCTTCATCGACTACCCCCGGGCGGGCAAGTCGGGCTTCCGGCGCTGGGTCCCGTCCTGGAGGCTGGTGACGGGCACCTTCATCTTCTTCTTCGCGGTGCTTCTCGGCGCCGTGGGCATAGGGATTTGGCTGGTGGAGGTGCCCACCGCCCAGGCCGCGTCCAAGACCCAGAAGAACGTGTACTACTGGGCGGACGGCAAGCAGATGGTGGTCTCGGGCGGCGGTGACCTCAACCGCCAGATCGTGCCGCTCAGCCAGATCCCGGAGTCCATGCAGAACGCGGTGATCTCCGCGGAGAACGCCAGCTTCTACCAGGACTCCGGCGTCGACCCGATGGGTATCGCGCGCGCGGTCGTCAACATGGCGCGCGGCGGTGCGACACAGAGTGGTTCGACCATCACCCAGCAGTTCGTCAAGAACACCTATCTGGACCAGTCGCAGACGCTGACGCGTAAGGTCAAGGAGCTGTTCATCTCCATAAAGGTGGGCGCCACCCAGAAGAAGCCCGACATTCTCGCCGGGTACCTCAACACCGCGTACTACGGACGCGGCGCCTACGGCTGCCAGGCCGCGGCCCGCGCGTACTACGACAAGGACTGCGGGAAACTGACGCCCAGTGAGTCGGCCTTCCTCGCCGCGACGCTGAACGGTCCGAACCTCTACGACCCGAACGGCGGCTACGGCCCCAACGCCGACAAGTCCGCCAACCTGAAGCGGGCCAAGGCGCGCTGGGGCTGGATCCTCAGGCGTGAGGCCCAGGTGGGCAAGATGTCCGAGGCCGAGGCCGAGAAGTGGATCGCCAAGGGCTTCCCGAATCCGCGGGATCCGCAGGTCGCGACGAACAAGCAGGGCCAGATCGGCTATCTGACCGAACTGGCCGACAACTACATCGTCGCCAAAACCGGAATCTCCAAAACGGAGCTGGACCGGGGCGGCTATCAGATCCACACCACCTTCGACCGCACGAAGGTCGGCCAGCTCAAGAAGGCCGTCGAGAAGGTGTCCAAGGAGAACCTCGATACGAAGCGCGCCCGCGACAGGTATGTGCAGTTCGGCGGTGCCTCGGTGGAGCCCAAGACGGGCAAGATCATGGCCATCTACGGTGGCAAGAACGCGCTGGAGCACTATCGCAACAACGCCGACTACACCGGTGTTCAGGTGGGGTCGACCTTCAAGCCCTTCGTCCTGGCCGCGGCGATGACCGACGGAAAACGGGATCCGCAGGGCGGAAGAGAGCAGCCCGCCTCCCAGCGCACCCTGGTCTCACCGAGCAGTGTCTACAACGGTGACAACAAGCTCACCCTGCGCGACTACAACGGAGAGATCTGGCGCGACAAGCACAACAAGGAGTGGCACCAGCGAAACGACGGTGACGAGGACAAGGGCCGCATCACCCTGCGCACCGCGATGCAGTTCTCGGTGAACACGCCCTACATCCAGCTGGGCATGGACGTCGGCACCGACAAGGTGCGGGACGCGGCGCTGCGGGCGGGTCTCGCCAAGGAGCAGCTGTCCGAGATCACGCCGAGCTTCTCCCTGGGAACCTCCGCGCCCAGTGCCATCCGGCTCGCCGGGGCGTACGCGACCTTCGCGGCCAGCGGCCAGCAGGCCGAGCCGTACTCGGTCGAGAAGATCAACGACAAGGACGGCGAGGTCTACAACCACAAGGAGAAGGCCAAGCGCACCCGGGCCTTCGATGCGAACGTGGCGAACAACGTCACCGACGTCCTGGAGAACGTCGTCCAGAAGGGCACCGGCACCTCGGCGCAGATCGGCCGCCCGGTGGCGGGCAAGACCGGTACCACCGACGAGAACAAGTCGGCGTGGTTCTCCGGCTACACCCCGCAGCTGTCCACGGCGATCGGCATGTGGCGGGTGAACGACAAGGCCAAGAGCCAGAAGTTCCTCTCCATGCGCGGCGTGGGCGGCCAGGAGTCGATCCACGGAGCGTCGTACCCGGCCGAGATCTGGGCCGACTACATGCGCGAGGCCATGAAGGGCAAGCCGGCCAAGAGCTTCCCGGCGGCCCAGCCGATCGGCGAGAAGGTCTTCGGCAACGATGCGAGCCCGAGCCCGACGCCCACGGAGACGCCGTCCGAGACGCCCTCGGAGACTCCGTCGGAGACGCCCTCGGAGACGCCGTCGGAGACGCCCTCCGAGAGTCAGTCCCCCACCGAGACCTGTGACCCGTTGGACATCAAGTGCAACGACGGCGGGGCCAACGGCAACGGAGGAAACAACGGCGGTCCGGGCGGAGGCCCGGGCGGCGGTCCAGGGGGCGAGTCACCCACGCCGAGTACAACACCACCCGGTGACGCGAACGGCGGCATCTTCGGTGGCCCGACCGGCTACCGCAGGGAGGAATAGCTCCTCCCTCCGCCTCTCACCCGAACCGGCGGCCGCGCCGGAGCGCATTCCGCTCCGGCGCGGCCGCCGCCGTTCCGGGCCCTTCCGCGCCCCATCGGGCTGCTGGCGGCCCTTCTCCCGGCCGATGGGTCGAGGGTCCACGTACGGCCGCCAGGCCCTTCCGCGGGCTTCCCGTGGTCTCCTGGGGCCGCTCAGGACCGCCCGGGCGGTCCTGGCACCACCCTTGTGGGCCGTACGGCAGGATGGCTCCATGAGCGTGCGCGAGGACCCACAGGCCCAGCCCGTACGGCCGACCGCCGAGGACTCGGTCGCCGCGGCGGCCAGCGAGGTGATCGGCGGTCCGGCCGGGCGCCGGGCGCTGCTCGGCACCAGCTGGTGGACGCCGGTGCGGATCATCGCGCTCGTCGCCATCGGGATGTTCGCCCTGGGCATGGTGCAGAAGCTGCCGTGCTACAACGGCGGCTGGTTCTTCGGTGCCACCACCCAGTACACCCATGCCTGCTACTCCGACATCCCGCACCTCTACAGCGGCCGGGGCTTCGCGGACAACCTCGTCCCGTACTTCAACTCCATTCCGCGGAAGATCTCGGGCGGGATGGAATACCTGGAGTACCCGGTGCTCACCGGGCTCTTCATGGAGGTCGCCTCCTGGCTCACCCCGGGCCACGGCACGAGCCAGAGCGCCATGCAGCACCGCGAGCAGATCTACTGGATGGTCAACGCGGGCATGCTGATGGTCTGCGCCGCGGTCATGGCGGTGTGCGTGACCCGTACCCATCGGCGGCGCCCCTGGGACGGGCTGTTCGTCGCCCTGGCCCCCGCCTTCGCGCTGACCGCCACCATCAACTGGGACCTGTTCGCGGTCGCCCTCACGGCCGCGGCCATGCTCATGTGGTCGCGCGGCCGTCCGCTGAAGGCCGGGATCCTGCTCGGGCTGGCGACCGCCGCGAAGTTCTATCCGGTGCTGCTGCTCGGGCCGCTGTTCCTGCTGTGTCTGCGCGCGGGGCGATGGCGGGCCTTCTGGTCGGCGACGGGCGGGGCCGTGGGGGCCTGGCTGCTGGTGAACGTCCCCGTGATGGTCAGCTGGCACGGCGGTGGACCGCAGCTGCGCGAGGGCTGGACGATGTTCTACACCTTCAGCCAGGAGCGGCCCGTGGACTTCGGGTCGCTGTGGCTGATCATCTCGCAGCGCAGCGGCAGTCCTATGGACGACGTCAACACCTATGCCACCGCGCTGATGGTGCTGGCCTGCGCCGGCGTGGCGGCCCTCGCGCTGTGCGCCCCGCGGCGCCCGCGGCTGGCCCAGCTCGCCTTCCTGATCGTCGCGGCGTTCGTGCTCACCAACAAGGTCTACTCACCGCAGTACGTGCTGTGGCTGATCCCGCTGGCGGCCCTGGCGCGGCCGCGCTGGCGGGACTTCCTGGTGTGGCAGGCGTGCGAGGTGATGTATTTCCTCGGGATCTGGATGTACCTCGCGTACACCGGCAGCGGTGATCAGCATCGAGGACTGCCCCCCGAGGGGTACCAGCTGGCGATCGCCCTGCATCTGCTGGGCACGCTCTATCTGTGCGCAATGGTGGTGCGGGACGCGCTGGTGCCCGACCGGGACCCGGTACGCCAGGACGGGTCGGACGATCCGTCGGGAGGCGTGCTGGACCGGGCGCCGGATGTGTTCGTGCTGGGGGAGGCCCGGCGCACCGCGCAGTACGAGGCCGCCGCGATGATCAAGTGGGGCGCCGGACGGGACTGAGCTTCTCGTACGGCCGGGACCGGGCTCCCCGAGGAGCCCGGTCCCGGCGACGAGGGCTCAGCGGTCGAGCAGCCGGTCGAACTGCGTGGTGGTGTGCCGCAGATGGGCCACCAGCTCATCCCCCACCTGCGGCGCCGGGACATCGCCCGGCACGAACAGGATCGACACCTGCATATGCGGCGGTTCGGCGAACCAGCGCTGCTTGCCCGACCAGACGAACGGGGACAGATTGCGGTTGACGGTCGCCAGACCGGCGCGCGCGACACCCTTGGCGCGGGGCATCACCCCGTGCAGCGCCTTGGGTGCCTCCAGACCGACGCCGTGCGAGGTACCGCCCGCGACGACCACCAGATAGCCGTCCGAAGCCGCCTTCTGCTGGCGGTAGCCGAAGCGGTCCCCCTTGGCCACGTGGGTCACATCAAGCACGGAGCCACGGTACTCGGTCGACTCGTGGTCACCCAGCCACAGCCGGGTGCCGATGCGCGCCCGGAAGCGGGTCTGCGGGAACTGCTGCTGGAGCCGTGCCAGTTCATCGGCCTTGAGGTGGCTGACGAACATGGTGTGCAGCGGCAGCCGCGCCGCCCGCAGTCGGTCCATCCAGTGGATGACCTCCTCGACCGCGTCGATGCCGTCGGTGCGGTCGAGCGGGAGGTGTATGGCAAAGCCTTCCAGCCGGACGTTCTCTATCGCGGCGTGGAGCTGCGGCAGGTCCTGCTCGGTGATGCCATGGCGCTTCATGCTGCTCATGACCTCTATGACCACGCGTGCGTTCACGAGGCCGTAGACACCGTCGACCGAGGAGACCGACCGGATCACCCGGTCCGGCAGCGGTACCGGCTCCTCCCCTCGGCGGAACGGGGTGAGCACCAGGAGGTCACCGCTGAAGAAGTCCTTCATCCGGGCGGCCTCGTAGGTGGTCCCGACCGCGAGGATGTCGGCACCGATACGGGCGGCCTCCTCGGCGAGCCGCTCGTGGCCGAAGCCGTAGCCGTTGCCCTTGCAGACCGGGACGATCCCCGGGAACTGCTGAAGCACAGTCTGCTGATGCGCCCGCCAGCGCGCGGTGTCGACGTAGAGGGTGAGCGCCATTGGCCGGTCCCGGAACCTTTCTCGTTGCCGCGGTGTATTGGAGGTATGCAGCGTTTGTGGGGAAGCAGGAAATCGGGGTCAGCGGCGGGACATGTAGATGTCAAGCGCCTTGTGGAGCAGCTTGTTGAGGGGGAAGTCCCACTCGCCGAGGTACTCGGCAGCCTGCCCGCCCGTGCCGACCTTGAACTGGATCAGTCCGAAAAGGTGGTCGGTCTCGTCGAGCGAGTCGCTGATGCCGCGGAGGTCGTAGACGGTCGCGCCGAGCGCGTAGGCGTCGCGGAGCATCCGCCACTGCATCGCGTTCGAGGGCCGGACCTCGCGCTTGTGGTTGGCGGAGGCGCCGTAGGAGTACCAGACATGGCCGCCGACGATGAGCATGGTGGCGGCGGCCACGGCCTCGCCCTCGTGCATCGCGAAGTACAGCCGCATGCGGTTGGGGTCCTCGGAGTTGAGGGTCGTCCACATGCGCTGGAAGTAGCTGAGCGGGCGGGGACGGAAGCGGTCGCGCTCCGCGGTGATCTCGTACAGCCGCTGCCACTCGCCCAAGTGCTCGTAGCTGCCCTGGACGACCTCCACACCGGCCTTCTCGGCCTTCTTGATGTTGCGGCGCCACAGCTGGTTGAAGCTCTTGTGGACATCCTCCAGGGAGCGGTTCTCCAGCGGCACCTGGAAGACATAGCGCGGCTGGACGTCACCGAAGCCGGCACCGCCGTCCTCGCCCTGCTGCCAGCCCATCCGCCGCAGCCGGTCGGAGACCTCGAAGGCGCGTGGCTCGATATGGGTGGCCTCGACATCGCGCAGCCGCTTCACATCCGGGTTCTGAATACCGGACTTGATCGCGGTGGCGTCCCAGCGGCGGATGACCACCGGCGGGCCCATCTTCACGGAGAACGCACCCTGCTGCTTGAGGTGGGCGAGCATCGGGCGCAGCCAGTCCTCGAGGTTGGGCGCGTACCAGTTGATGACCGGGCCCTCGGGAAGATAGGCGAGATATCGCTTGATCTTGGGCAGCTGGCGGTAGAGGACGAGGCCCACGCCGACGAGTTGGCCGGTCGCGTCGAACCAGCCGAGGTTCTCCGAGCGCCATTCCGACTTGACGTCAGCCCATGCCGGGACCTGCATGTGGCTGGCCGAGGGCAGGCTCTGGATATATGCCAGATGCTGCTCTCGGCTGATCGTCCTCAGGGTCAGGCTCATGCGGGGCGCTCCTCGGCAGGTTTGTCCCCATGGTCGGGGCTCCGGCTCTCGCGCCGAAGCCTACTGCGACCGGGACGTGCCCCGTTTGGGCCCGGGGGCAACCCGGGCCCGGCCGGGATCAGCCGAGGAGGCCGCCGAAGAGCCCTCCGTGCGCCATACCGAGGTAGAAGCCCACGGCGGAGGCACCGAGTCCGATGATCAACAGGAAGCGCTCGCCGGTGGTCGCGGAGATCAGCTGGCCCCAGAGACCAGCGATCATCCCGACCAGCCCGGCCCATGAGCTGAGCAGGTGTAGGCCGGTGAAATGAGCCGTCACAAAGGCGATCACGCCGATCGCCAGAGTGGTCACGGCGAGCGTGTTCTCGACGGGGTGCGACTTGCCGTCGGTGTCCAGGAAGGAGAGCAAGCCGTGCCGCGGTCGTGCTGCCTGTGCCATGGGGCACCTCCAGGTAGGCCCATAAGGCAGGGCGGCGAACTGTAACGCCGCTCACATCCGATGTGTACAGATTGCGGTGTGAGTCGCCCGGATTTCAAGCGGGAGGCAGTAGGCGGGTAGTGTGTACCGTCTGCGGTGGTGTCTGCACAGGCACTGTCGCGGAACGCATTACGACCCTCCTGCCACGGAACGACCGTGGCCGCTGAGTCCAGAGGAGGTGGGTTCCACATGCGTCACTACGAGGTGATGGTCATCCTCGACCCCGATCTCGAGGAGCGCGCTGTCTCCCCGCTGATCGAGAACTTCCTTTCCGTGGTCCGTGAGGGCAACGGCAAGGTCGAGAAGGTCGACACCTGGGGCCGTCGTCGTCTCTCGTACGAGATCAAGAAGAAGCCCGAGGGCATCTACTCGGTCATCGACCTCCAGGCCGAGCCTGCGGTCGTCAAGGAGCTCGACCGCCAGCTGAACCTGAACGAGTCGGTCCTCCGGACCAAGGTCCTCCGTCCCGAGACCCACTGAGCGCTGAGGCGTTCATCGGTCTCCGGGCCGTATCGCAACGAGTAGCAAGCAGCCCAGCAGTACGCCGAGAGGTACCCCAATGGCAGGCGAGACCGTCATCACGGTCGTCGGCAATCTCGTCGACGATCCCGAGCTGCGTTTCACCCCCTCCGGTGCGGCGGTCGCGAAGTTCCGCGTCGCGTCCACTCCCCGTACGTTCGACCGGCAGACCAACGAGTGGAAGGACGGCGAGAGCCTCTTCCTCACGTGCTCGGTGTGGCGTCAGGCCGCGGAAAACGTGGCCGAGTCGCTTCAGCGCGGTATGCGCGTGATCGTGCAGGGCCGTCTGAAGCAGCGGTCGTACGAGGACCGCGAGGGGATCAAGCGCACGGTCTACGAGCTGGATGTCGATGAGGTCGGCGCCAGCCTGCGCAACGCCACAGCCAAGGTCACCAAGACCACCGGACGCGGTGGACAGGGTGGCTACGGCGGCGGTGGCGGCCAGGGCGGCGGCGGTGGCTGGGGCGGTGGCCCCGGCGGCGGCCAGCAGCAGGGCGGCGGCGCTCCGGCCGACGACCCCTGGGCGACCGGCGCACCCGCCGGTGGCGGCCAGGGCGGCGGCGGTGGCTGGGGCGGCGGCTCCAGCGGCTCCGGCAACTCCGGCGGCTACTCGGACGAGCCGCCCTTCTAGGCCCGTGGGCGTTGTTTCACGCGGTTTCACGTGAAACAACGCGTGGCCTGGTCCGGGCGACCAGCACAAACTTCTTGATCACACTGGAGAGAGACAATGGCGAAGCCGCCTGCTCGCAAGCCTAAGAAGAAGGTTTGCGTGTTCTGCAAGGAGAAGATCTCCTACGTCGACTACAAGGACACGAACCTGCTGCGGAAGTTCATTTCCGACCGCGGCAAGATCCGTGCCCGCCGGGTCACCGGCAACTGCACCCAGCACCAGCGTGACGTCGCCACGGCCGTGAAGAACAGCCGTGAGATGGCGCTGCTGCCCTACACCTCCACCGCGCGATAAGGGAAGGGTGACCGATTCATGAAGATCATCCTCACCCACGAGGTCTCCGGCCTCGGTGCCGCCGGTGACGTCGTGGACGTCAAGGACGGTTACGCCCGTAACTACCTGGTTCCGCGCGGTCTCGCGATCCGCTGGACCAAGGGTGGCGAGAAGGACGTCGAGCAGATCCGCCGCGGTCGTCGCATCCGCGAGATCGCCACGATTGAGCAGGCCAACGAGGTCAAGGCTCAGCTCGAGGGCGTCAAGGTGCAGCTGAAGACCCGTGCGGGCGACGCCGGCCGTCTGTTCGGCTCCGTCACCCCGGCCGACATCGCCTCGGCGATCAAGGACGCGGGTGGCCCGGACGTGGACAAGCGCCGTATCGAGGTGCCGTCGCCGATCAAGACCCTGGGCGCTCACCAGGTGTCCGTGCGTCTGCACGCCGAGGTTGCCGCCAAGGTTGGCGTCGAGGTCGTCGCCGCGTGACCCTGGCGCTCCACTGAGCGTAAGAGAGGGCCGCATCCCCGTGGGGGGGTGCGGCCCTCCGCTGTGGGGAGCGCTTTGGGTTCCGTGCTGTGCGGGGTGTGTACCTTCCGCCGGCGGCATCGGGTTGATGCGTGGTTGTCGTCCGGTGGTCCAGGTCCGCCGCCGCGGCGAGGTCAAGGTCCTCCGCCGTCTCGCGGGCGCGGGCCCGGCCATCCGATCAGGCGCGGACGGCGCCGGTGACGATCCAGCGGCCGGAGCGGGCTCGCAGCCACAGGGTGACCATACGGACCGCCATCATCAGGGTCATGGTCCACCACAGGGCGGTGAGTCCTCCGCCGAGCGCGGGGACCAGCAGCGCCGCCGGGGCGAAGACCGCCAGCGTGATCAGCATCGCCCAGGCGAGATACGGACCGTCGCCCGCGCCCATCAGCACGCCGTCGAGCACCATCACCACACCCGAGATCGGCTGGGTGACGGCCGCGACCAGCAGGGCGGGCAGCAGGGTGTCCCGTACCACGGGATCGGTCGTGAACAGCGGGATGAACAGCGGCCGGGACGCGATCACCAGCACTCCGAGAAGCACCCCGCAGATCACACCCCACTGCACCATGCGACGGCAGGCGGCGCGGGCCCCCTCGGCGTCGCCCGCCCCCAGATAGCGCCCGATGATGGCCTGGCCCGCGATGGCGATGGCGTCCAACGCGAAGGCCAGCAGGGTCCACAGGCTGAGCACGACTTGATGCGCGGCGATATCGGCATCGCCGAGACGCGCCGCCACCGCCGTGGCGATGAGCATCACCGCCCGCAGCGAGAGGGTTCGGATCAGCAGCGGCGTTCCGGCATGGGCGCAGGCTCTGATCCCGGCGGCGTCGGGCCGCAGTGAGGTGTCGTGCCTCCGGGCTCCCTGGACGACCACAACGAGATAGACGGCGGCCATGGCGTTCTGAGCGATCACCGTGCCCCAGGCGGAGCCCGCGATACCGAGCCCGGCCGCATAGACCAGGGTGGCGTTCAGCGCGGCGTTGGCCGCGAAGCCTCCGACGGCCACGTACAGCGGGGTGCGGGTGTTCTGGAGGCCGCGAAGCACCCCGGTGGCGGCGAGCACCACGAGCATCGCCGGTATGCCGAGGGCGCTGATACGCAGATAGGTGGTGGCGTACGGGGCTGCCGTGTCGGAGGCGCCGAAGAGTTCGGCCAGCGCGGGGGCGGCCGGAAATGTGAGGGCGACAACTACCGCGCCCAGCAGCAGGGCCAGCCAGATGCCGTCCATGCCCTGGCGGATGGCTCCGGCCAGATCGCCCGCGCCGACGCGGCGGGCCACGGCCCCGGTGGTGGCATAAGCGAGGAAGACAAAGACGTTGACAGCGGTGGACAGCAGGGCGGCGGCCACCCCGAACCCGGCGAGCTGGGCGGTGCCCAGATGACCGACCACGGCGCTGTCGACCATGAGGAAGAGGGGCTCCGCCACGAGTGCCCCGAAGGCGGGTACGGCGAGTGCGAGGATCTCGCGGTCATGGCGCCGGACGCTGCTCCGAGTAGTGCTCCGGGTACTCGTGGGGGCCTGTGTCATGAGGGCAATGTAATCTTCCACAGGTAAGAGATGCAAGGTGTTTGCAGTCCTTACATGACGGCGCTCGCAGCGCTCTCCTCTGCGCCCTTTGTCGTGATCTTGCGCCGGGTGCGAAAGTTTTTCTTCTGCACAGCCCCTGGATAGAGAAACCGCAGGTCAGGCGGGTGACTTCAGGGTGATTGTGTGTTTGTCCACAGCGCTGTCCCCCGACCCGTGCACAGGTTCACGGGAGTTCTCCACAGGATGACTCACATCATCCACATGGCCTGTGGATAACCAAGTTGGCTGGCGGTCCCCACGGGCCTACCGTGGTCCGGCGCCCGCCACCGTTTCCGTCCCTCGAATCCACCGGAACTCGACGCGTCGTGACCGGAAGCCGGCCGCTCAGTTATGTCGTAGCCGTGCTCTATGAAAGAGGACACGGCGAGGTTCCTACCGCGGACGGGAGGAGGTGGCGGGGTGAGCGTGCCCGAGCCCATGGACGACCCGTGGGCGGACTCCGGTCCGGCCGAGCGATTCCCCTCCCCCCGGTTCGGGCGCGGTGAGGGCGGCGGCCGGGGCCGTGGCGACCAGCATGAGCGCGGGCGCGACGGAGACGGGGGAAGCGCCTGGGAGGGCGCCGGTTTCGAGCGCGTTCCGCCGCAGGACCTCGACGCCGAGCAGTCCGTGCTCGGCGGCATGCTGCTCTCCAAGGACGCCATCGCCGATGTGGTGGAGGTCCTGAAGGGCCATGACTTCTACCGCCCCGCCCACGAGACCGTCTACCAGGCCATCCTGGACCTGTACGCGAAGGGCGAACCGGCCGACCCGATCACGGTCGCCGCGGAGCTGACCAAGCGCGGTGAGATCGCCCGGGTGGGCGGCGCCTCGTATCTCCACACCCTCGTCCAGTCGGTCCCCACCGCCGCCAACGCCGAGTACTACGCGGAAATCGTCCATGAGCGCGCGGTACTGCGCCGTCTGGTCGAGGCCGGTACCCGCATCACCCAGATGGGATACGCGGCGGACGGCGATGTCGATGAGATCGTCAACAACGCCCAGGCGGAGATCTACGCCGTCACCGAGCAGCGCACCAGCGAGGACTATCTGCCGCTCGGCGACATCATGGAAGGCGCGCTCGACGAGATCGAGGCGATCGGTTCGCGCAGCGGTCAGATGTCCGGAGTGCCCACCGGGTTCACCGACCTCGACTCGCTGACCAACGGTCTGCACCCGGGCCAGATGATCGTCATCGCCGCGCGTCCCGCCATGGGTAAGTCCACCCTGGCGCTGGACTTCGCGCGCGCCTGCTCCATCAAGAACAACATGCCCAGCGTCATCTTCTCGCTGGAGATGGGGCGCAACGAGATCGCGATGCGTCTGCTGTCCGCCGAGGCCCGGGTGGCGCTGCACCATATGCGCTCCGGCAGCATGACCGACGAGGACTGGACGCGGCTGGCCCGCCGGATGCCGGATGTCTCCCAGGCCCCGCTCTACATCGACGACTCACCGAACCTGTCGATGATGGAGATCCGCGCCAAGTGCCGTCGGCTGAAGCAGCGCAATGACCTCCAGCTGGTGGTCATCGACTATCTCCAGCTGATGCAGTCCGGCGGCGCCCGGCGCCCCGAGAGCCGTCAGCAAGAGGTCTCGGACATGTCGCGAAACCTGAAGCTGCTGGCCAAGGAGCTGGAAGTGCCGGTCATCGCGCTCTCCCAGCTGAACCGTGGCCCCGAGCAGCGCACCGACAAGAAGCCGATGGTCTCGGACCTCCGGGAAAGTGGATCCATCGAGCAGGACGCCGACATGGTCATCCTGCTCCACCGCGAGGACGCCTACGAGAAGGAGTCCCCGCGCGCGGGCGAGGCGGACCTGATCGTGGCCAAGCACCGTAACGGTCCGACGGCCACGATCACGGTCGCCTTCCAGGGCCACTACTCGCGCTTCGTCGACATGGCCCAGACCTGACGCCATCGTTGTAGGTTCTCAAATCTCGTGTCATTTTCTCAGTTGCAATGTCATCTGGGTGGCCGATCTGACACGGGATTGAGAATCGCTGCTCATCGCCATCACTCGTTTGGGTGACCCTGCCTCAGGTCCGGCCTGCGAGCCTCCCGCGGATGCGAACGTAGCGTCCGTGAAGGGGACTGCCTGCGATCCGGGGGGTGACTTATGGCGGCAGGGCTGAGCCCGGGATCGATCACCGTGAGCCTGCGGGGCCCGAACGGCAGCTTGCTTGAGAACCGGGAGTGGACTGCTTCCTCGATCGACGGGCTTGCGGCGGCGGACCCGTGGCGGACCTTCCGCTGGTACCGAGGCCAGCGGCACTACTCGGGCACCTACTGGTCCGCCACAATGCGCGACCACGTCATCTACGAGTCGCGCCTCGAACTGGCGAGGCTCCTCTTTGCTGATTTCGATCCGTCCGTACGGCATATCGTGGCCCAGCCCTTTCTGCTCAAGGCCGATGTGGACGGGGCCGTGTGCAAGCACATCCCGGACTATCTTCTGGTCACCGATGAGGGGCCTGTGATCGTGGATGTGAAGCCACTGCACCGGTTGTCCAAGCCGGAGGTGGCCTTCACTTTCGGCTGGACCCGTGAGGCGGTGGAGGTTCGCGGGTGGAGTTACGAGGTCTGGAGCGAGCCACCTGCGGCTGAGCTGGAGAACGTCCGTTTCTTGTCGGGCTACCGCAGGGACTGGCTGTTCGATCGTGGGCTCGTCGACGAACTCCGTGGCGCTGAACTCGATGGAGTCTCTTTGCGACGCGCGGCGGCCAGCCTGCCTGGTCACCCGGAGGAGCAAGTCCGTTCTGCGGTCTATCACTTGCTGTGGACGCGCGAGTTCACGGTTGATCTCGACCGGCCGCTTAGCTCGGCGCACGTACTGAGGAGGACGGCGTGAGCAGGGCGGGGGCACGGGTCGGTGTCGGTACGCACTTCCGCTACGACGGGGAGACCGTCGAGGTGGTCGAGATGGCTGCCACCACGGCCGGCAACGAGGTCGTTCTCAAGGACGGCCAGGGCAGGCTCTTGCGTCTCTCTTTGCGGGAACTGCTCTTCTCTGACCGGGCCATCCTCATTCCCGAAGGGCCGGGACCGTCCTCGGAGGACGCCGAGGAGATCGCTTCAGTGGTGCTGGGGCAGCTGGACGAGGATGACAAACGGCAGATCCTGGAGCGGGCCGAGCACGTTCGGGAACTTCTCACGGGATATCGGTCCGGCAGCGCTGAACTGGCACGTGAAGGCGAACCGCGAGCTCCGTACACGCCAATGCTGTCGCTGGAGGCACGCTATGCGGCGAAGGCTTCGGAACTCGGCGTCACCGATCGCACCATTCGACGATGGGTCGCCGACTACCGCCGACACGGTGAGGCCGGCCTGGTCCAGCGGACAAGTTCCCAGGCACGGCCCTTCGGCAGGGCCGATGACCGATGGGTGGAGACCGCGCTGGAAGTCATGGTCGAGCACACGGGAGAGTCGAAGCCTTCACGAAAGATGGTCATCGACCGGACTCGGGCCCGGCTGATCGCGCGGTTCGGTCCCGACGTCGTCCCTCAGCCCAGCCAAGCCACTGCCTACCGGGTGCTCACGGAGCTGGAGCGGCGGCACCCGCTGTTTCGGCTGAGTACGAAGCGGAACCGAGACATCGCGGACCGGCCGGAGGGTCCGTACGGCAAGTTGCGGCCGACACGGCCGGGCGAGTACCTGCTGATGGATTCCACTCGGCTGGACGTCTTCGCGTTCGACCCGCTGACGCTGAAGTGGGTGCAGGCCGAATTGAGTGTCGGGATGGACTGGTACACCCGCTGCATCACGGGGATCCGGCTGACGCCGGTCTCGACGAAAGCGGTGGATGTCAGCGCGGTGCTCTTCCAGTCGTTTCGGCCGAGGCCGGCGGGGCGGGACTGGCCGCGACACGCGGTCTGGCCCGAGCACGGCATCCCCCGCACCGTCCTGGTCGACGTCGAGGGCGCCACCGGGCCGGGCCTGGCCTCACCTCCTCTGGTCCCCGAGACGCTGGTGGTCGATCACGGCAAGGTCTACGTCTCGGAGCATCTGACCAGTGTTTGCCGCCGGATGGGCATCTTTATCCAGCCGGCTCGACTGCGGACGGGCCGCGATAAAGGTCCGGTGGAGCGTTATTTCCGGACCCTGCGGGAGGGGCTGCTGCAGGTGCTGCCCGGCTACAAGGGGCCCGACATCCACTCGCGGGGCGAGAACCCGGAGGACGACGCGTTCTTCTTCCTCGACGAGCTTGAGGCGATCATCCGGGAGTGGACCGCGGCGGTCTATCACTGCAGGCCGCACTCCAGCCTGGTCGATCCGGGCCTGCCGGGACTGCGGATGTCCCCGGCGAAGATGTTCGAGCACGGCATGGCCCGGGCGGGCTACATCGAAGCACCCCGCGACCGGGACCTCGCTTATGAGTTCCTGCAGACGAAGTGGCGCACGGTCCAGCACTACGGGGTCGAGATCGGCCGCCGCCGCTACAGCGGCCCCGGCCTGCCCGAGCCGGGCATCCGCAGCCCCTACGACAGTCCGGTCAAGAACGGCTGGCCGTTCCAAGTGGACCCCGACGACATTACCAAGGTCTACTTCCGCAAGGCCACAACCCGCGAATGGCACACCCTGACCTGGGAGCACGCGCCGTCGGCCGAGATGCCGCTGAGTGAGGACGCGTTGACATTCGCCCGGCAGCTGGCCGCCTCGAAGTATCGCTTTCCCGACGATCGGCTGGCCGTCGCCGATTTGCTTCAGCGGTGGAACCTCGGGCTGGGCACCACGATCGCCGAGCGGCGCATGGCCCTGCGGCTCTCGCGCGAGCAGGCCGGCATTGAACTTCCGGAGAGTGAGGCGGAGACGGTCGTCTCGCTTCCGTCCGTACGCAAGGCCCTTGGCCAGGACGCGGAGACGCCGAAGCCGGAGGAGCCCGATGCGGTGGTGGAAACGGGTGATGACGACGAGGCCGATCTGGAGGACCTCGCCGAGGAGAACGACTTCTACGCCGATGCTCTGGAGGACGTGTGAGCGAGGAGCGTGTTCCGGAGCCGGACAGTCTCGCCCTGTCCCGGAAGGAGGACTTCAAGGCGTTCGCTGAGAGCCCTCGCCGCAGCCGACCTGATCTTCTGACCCGCAAGCAGATGAAGTCCCTGGACACGCAAGAGAGGGCTGACTACAACCGGCAGCGCCGGAAGTGGCACGCGAACATCGGCCCGGTCAAGACGCCACAACTGGCAGAACTCCACGAGGACTTGTGGGACATTGTCGACAGCAATGAGCAGGACGGTGACAAGGCCAAGGGGGCGGTGGCCGTCGACGCGTTCCCGGGGCTGGGCAAGACGACCTCGGTGCTTGCCTTCGCCCGCGACTTCCACCAGCGGGAGATCGAGGAGTCGGGCCCGTTCACGAGTCAGGGGCACGAACGGATCCCGGTCTGCCGGGTCGGGCTGACCGGGAACACCGGGATGAAGGACCTCAACCGGGCCATGCTGGAGTTCTTCGGCCACCCCGGAACGGGGCGGGGCACCACCGCCCAGTTCGGACGGCGGGTGCTGGACTGCGTGTTGTGCTGCGATGTCCGACTGGTGGTTCTGGACGATCTGCACTTCCTGAAATGGGGACAGAAGAGCGGCATCGAGGTGAGCAACCACCTGAAGTGGATCGCCAACGAGTTCCCGGTGACGTTGCTGATGGTGGGGGTCGAACTCGCGGAGAAGGGCCTGTTCGGCGAGGGAACGAACGGCCGCGACACGGCTCTGGCCCAGACCGGCCGCCGCACCACCCGCCTCGGGCTTCGCCCGTTCACCATCGACGCGGAGGCCGGACGCCGGGAATGGCGGCAGATGCTGCTGGCCCTCGAACAGCGCGTCGTGCTTGCCGACAAGCACCCCGGCATGCTCGCGGACGACTTGTCGGACTACCTCTTCGCCCGCAGCACCGGACACATCGGCTCGCTGATGACGCTGATCAACCGCGGCTGCCAGCGGGCGGTCCGCACCGGCGTGGAACGTCTTGACCAGGAGCTGATGGACCGGGTGAAGAACGATGAGGCGTCCGAGGCTGCCCGCCTCGAACTTCAGGCCGCGCTGGAGAAGAAGCGGCTGACCAGCCGTCCGCGGTCCCGGGGCCGACGAGCCGCATGAGGCAGTCGGCCCGCACCCTGCCGATCCGGCTGCCGCCCGTGCCGGGCGAGGCCCTGGACTCCTGGTTGGAGGCGACGGCCAGACGGATGGAGACCACGCTCGGCGATGTCCTGCTGCACTTCGGATTCCCGGTCCGGCAGAGCGCTGGAAATCAGTTCCGGGGCATCCCGACGGACTGGACGATCTTCCTCGACGAGCAGTTGACCGCCGCCGTCGCGCACGCCACCGGGACGGCCCCGGAGGCGGTCGCTGCGATGACCCTGGCGCACTATGACGGACGGGCCCTGCAGATGAGTGCCGCAGGCCGGGCCGTGTCGCGGCATGTCCTTTGGGGGCGCGGCCGGGGGTCCCGGTTCTGCCGGGACTGTCTCCGCTCCAGCGAGGGTCGCTGGCAGTTGTCCTGGAGGCTCGGCTTCTCCTTCGCCTGCACCCAGCACCGCCGCCTGCTGGCGGACCGCTGCCCGCACTGCGGGCGGGTTCCGCGGCAGCGGCCCCATTCAGGCCGATCCGTCCCCCAACCGGAACTCTGCGGCAATCCGCCGATCCGCCCCGGCGGTCCGGTTACGGCCGGCTGCGGCACCGATCTCACCCGTGCTTCGACGCTTCTCCTGTCTTCCGGCCATCCGGTTCTCATGGCGCAGGACCGGGTGATGGGGATCATCAACGGGGCGACGGCGGCCTTCGGCCCCTACCGGATCGTTCCGCAGCCGACACCGGCAGTGCTGGCCGACATCCGGGCCCTGGGCATCCGCGTCCTGAGCGACCTTCTCGCTGCTGTCCTGCGCGAACGGATACCGGCCGATATCGCAGAAGTGCACCTCGCCACCGATCGGGTCGTCTCGCACGCCGAACAGGCGGCGGACCGCCCAGGATTCATGGCCCCGCCGCGAGCCGTGGATGCCGCCGTCGCGGTCACCATGGCCTTGGGCATCCTGGAACAGCCAGGAATCCATCCGGCCGGCGAGGCCCTGCGGGGCCTGCTGGACGAAGTACGCGAGGAACTCGCGCAGATCTCGGTGACCAGCATCGACGACTGGGGCCGGGGCATCAGCCCGGTGCTGCAGTCCGTGCACCTGGCCGCCCTCGCTCCTTCCCTCCGCCCCAGCGAGCACCTCCGCTACCGCACCACGACCGAGACTCCCCGCCGACCGACAAAGACCACCCGGGACATCGAGCAACGGGCCAAGAAGATCCCCACGATGTTCTGGCCGCCCTGGGCAGTCCGGCTCACACCACCTGCAGGAATCCATGCACGTGCCCTGGCCCCCGTCCTCGCCGTCCTGCTGCTGATCCCCGACAGCCGCACCTCCCTGGACCAGGCCGCCAGGCTGGTCGGCGACGTGATCGACGGCATCGAGATCTCACGCCTCCTCCAAGAACTCGACGACCTTCCGCAATGGCCGGACATCGTTACCGCCCTGGATCGGCTCGCCGGCCACCTCGACGCCGACGACACCCCCATCGACTACGGCCGTCGCCGGCTCCTGGACTACGCCGGCCTGCTTCCCCACGGCCGCTGGCTGGAGATCTGCCGCCGCACCGGAACACCGCCGGGGACCGGCCGACGCGAACGCATCGCCCGCAGCCAGCTCTTCAGACGCTTGAGCGGCCTGCCCACCGAGTCTGCCCCCGACGATCCGGGCGGGCTCGACAGTGCAGAGTTCCGGGCGACGTCCTTGAGGTTCACCGCCCTTCAGACCCCCGAACTCGCACACGCACTCCAGCAGGAAGCCCTCAACTTCCTGGCCTCGCACCACATCCACGATGAGCCCGCGACCTGGCAGCCTCCCACCACGCTGCTGGCCGGACTCTCCCTTCCCGGACCCGACCCGGCGAACATCGACCTACCCCGCCTGCACCAACTCGTCCGAGAACGCCAGCACCCCGTTCAGCACGCCGCCCAAGCCCTGGGCACAACCGTCGAGGCCATCCGACATGTCCTCGACGAACACCCAGCCCCCGCACCCCCGCTGACGGAGAACGCCGCGAGAGCTACCGGCCGCATCCGGCAGCAAGCCCGGCAAACCGTCCCGGAAGAGCGCTTCACTCAGCTCTACCTCGACGAACATCGGTCTCTCCAGCAGATCGCCACCCTCACGGGCTTCTCTCGCAGAGTGCTGACCGACCTTGCCAGGGAGTACGGCATCCCGCTTCGCGAAGGTCCACAGGACTACAAACGCCGGGGCGCCGTCGAACGGGACTGGCTCATCGAGCAGTACGTCCACCGTCGGCGAACTCTGCCGGACCTCGCCCGCGAAACCGGCATGAGCACCGCGAACATGACCCGCTGGGCTCACACCCACAACATCCCCCTACGGCCACGCGGCGGAGCCAGCCACCACACCGCCCTCCGTGCCCCCGAGCAGGCCACAGATGCCCCCGCCATTCTGCGCGCTGCCCTGACCAGCCCAAATACCCGGCAGCGACTCGAACGCTTCGCTGCCGCCTTGCCCTACCCCACCGTCACCGAAGCCGCCCGAGCCCTCGGCATTCACCAATCGACACTTACAACCCAGATCAACCGGCTCGAAAAGGACCTGGGCCGACCCCTGATCGAACGTGCTGAACGGGGCCGCAGGATGCGGCCCACACCCTTCGGTAGAAGAGTGGCCGCTGCCGCCAAGCGTTTCATTGGCCCAGGCGGGCGGCCTTGATCGCGCGTTGGGCGAAGACCTCCTCCCGGCGGTCTTCCATCTGTCTCAACGCGTCCTTGCGGTCCCGCTTGGAGAGCCGATCAAGATACGTATGGCCCACGAGGTGATCGGTCTCGTGCTGCAGACACCGGGCGAAGTACCCCAGTCCCTCGATGACGAGAGGGTTGCCATCCTTGTCGAACCCACGGGCGACAGCACGATCGGTGCGGGGAACCGCCATGCCTGCACCGGGCACCGACAGGCAGCCCTCGAAGTCGTCAATGAGCCGGCGGCTACCCGGATCGGGCAGGTCCAGAACCGGGTTGATGATGTGACCGACATGCCGGATTCCATAGTCGTCCGGGCAGTCGTACACGAACAGGCGCAGGTCAACGCCAACCTGGTTGGCGGCCAGGCCGGCGCCGTCGGCGACATACATGGTCAGGAACATGTCGTCGATTAACGCCGACAACTCCGGAGTCCCGAACTCGGTCACCTCCCGGCATGGACGGCTCAGTACCTCCTCACCGACCACCGTGACCCTGCGAACCGAACCCCGTCCTGCCTCTGGCGGCAGAGCCGGATAGGTGTCCACCGGGTGGCCTTGAACACGGACTCGTCGGTCGACGGAACGGGACCGCTCGTGACGAACAGACATGGCTGTCTCCCTTTTGCGCACGCCACAGATGCCGCGGAGGTCACCGCAGCTGATTGCCTTCAGCAGGACTACTGCTTGCCAAGCTCTTTGCAAAGTAGCAAACTTTGCAAAGTGACTGAAGATGACGTCAACATCCCGGACGACCAGGCAGCCAGCACCGGCGAAGAATTGCGCGAGCACGAGGTCCGCACAGCCCTGCTGGACCTGCTCGCCGAAGTCGGCATCGTCACGGCGACCGAAGCCGCCTCCCAGCTGGGCTACAGCTCAGGCCTCTGCTCATTCCACCTGCGCCAGCTCGAACGCCACGGATACATCGAAGAGGCACCCCACAGTGGGGGCCGCGCACGTCCCTGGCGTCTGAAGCAGCACACCCCCGCTGCCGACGGGCCTATGGAGGAGCAATTCGGCGACTTGGCCCGCGGCCTGGAGGACGAGAGCTGGCAGCGATGGCTGACCCAGCGAGATGAAGCGCCGCCCAAATGGCGCCACGACGAAGCCTTCAGCGCCGTCGCCTACCTGACACCTGAAGAGATGATCAAGGTCGCGAACGTGATCCGACGGGCGCTCGCGCCCTACCAGGACCGCGAACAACGCCCCCTGGCCCGGCCTGACGGCGCTCGACCGGTGGCTCTCATCGCCCGACTGTTCCCCCTGCTTCCCCACACAGCTGATGGCACGGACCAGACGTGACGAGCTTGCCGGTCGTTTCGCACTCACTTGAGGAAATGACACGACGCTGAGACAGCAGGCAGATGACACGACGTGAGACAGCCTGAAAACGTCCAGGCCACGGCGTCGCCGCATGACACAGCGGCTGAGAACCTACACATCGTGTCGTTGTCACACCAGTTCGGGCTGCGGCTCCGGTTGCAGCGCCGGTGCGGCCTTCGGTTCCCACAGTCTGGTGGTCCGCATGTAGCCGTAGATCACTGAGGCCATCGCCAGAAGGAGCAGGGGTCCGGCCACCCACGGATGCCTGGCCATCTCCACCGGCAGATAGCGATAGGACACCAAGAGCGCGGCGAAGACCGTTGCGCCGTAAGCGACCAGCTGGATTCCTGACCGGTCCCAGCCACGTGCGAGCGAGCGCAGAGCCGCCTCGACCGTGATCGCGAACACCACGCCGGCGATGAGATCCACGCCGTAGTGGTAGCCGAAGCCCAGCGTCGCGCCGAGCGTGGCGATCAGCCAGAACGTGCCCGCGAAGCGCAGAACCCGTGGGCCCTTGCGGGAATGCATGAAGATCGCGGTAGCCCATGCCGTGTGCAGACTGGGCATGCAGTTGCGTGGGGTGATCTCGTCGTACGGCATCGGGTGCGGGATGCTGATCGGCGGCGGTGTGTGCGGCCACAGGTCGGCCACCGCCCAGTGCACGCCGCCGGTGCCGAAGGCGCCCGGGCCGTAGGCGAAGATCGGCCCGACCACCGGGAAGATCATGTAAATGCCCGGCCCGAGGAGGCCGATCACCAGGAAGGTGCGCACCAGATGGTGGCTCGGGAAGCGGCGCTCGACCGCCACGTTCCGCAGCTGGTACGCCGTGACGACGACCGCGGCCACCGCAAGCTGAATGTAGACCCAGTCGAGAAGATGGGTGCCGATCGGGCCGGTGGCCTCGACGATCCGGCCGACCAGCCATGACGGGTTGCCCAGTGCGTGATCGGCGGTTGCCAGGTACTGGTCGAGCACCGTCGGGCGGGACTTCGCCGTGATGAGCAGCCAGGTATCGCCGGTCTTACGGCCGGCCACCAGCAGCAGACCCAGCCCGACGCCCTTCAGCAGCAGAACACGTTCCCGGCCGGTGCGGTGGGTGACAGCGATGACCGCATAGCCCAACATCACCCACAACGCGCCGTTTCCGAAGAAATGGCCGTCGGTCACCTTCACGTCGGCCGCCCACCGCACCAGCACGAAGACGACATCGATGCCGATCGCGACACCGGTCGCGATGAGCCGCTGCCGCCAGGTGAGCACCACCATCATCAACGCCATACCGGCGTACAGCAGCGGCCCCGATTTGGGCGCGAGGATCACCTCTTGCGCCTGGTTGGTGATCGGCCCCGGCAGACCGTAGTGACGTGCGGTGATCTCCAGCGCGATGAGGAATCCGAGGGTCACCACACCCGCCGTGGCCCACAGGATCGTTCGCGGTCGGCGCCACGCAGCGAACGTCATTCTGTGGCTTATTCGCGAAAACACCCGCGATGCTCTAGATATCAATTGTTTGGCCGATTTGCTCGATGTTGGTTAATTGAGTACTCATCGCGCTGGATGGCATGGTTTTCTGGTGAACGACGGAGGAATGGGGGGCGAACGTCGTGAGCTCGAACATGCTATCGGAGCGGTGCGGCCTGCCCAGCGGGCTCTCATAGGGGTGTGCACAAGGCCGTGAACCGGCAGCCGGGCTCGGTCGGCCGTAGACAGTTCTTGAACTTAGAAGTCAAGAATGATGTCACGGTTCCATGCTGGAGGAGTCCGGTTCGGTCAAGGAACGTCTGCGCACCACACTGCGCTTCCTCGCCGAGACCGATCTCCCCCTCCGCCCCGCTACAGCACGTCCGCGATCTCCTCCATCAGCCGGCGCTTGGGCCGGGCGCCGACCATCGAGCGCACCGGTTCGCCCGCCCGGAACACCATCAGCGTCGGCATCGACAGCACTCCGTACGCCGCCGTGGTGCTCGGGTTCTCGTCCACGTCCAGCTCCACCACCTTCAGCCGGTGTGCCTCCTCCCGGGCGATCTCCGCCAGCACCGGCGCGATCATCCGGCACGGCGGGCACCACGAGGCGGTGAACTCCACCAGCACCGGCACCCCGGCTGCCAGCACCTCCGCCGCGAATGTCCTGTCCGTGACCGTGGCCACTGCCCCAGCTCCCGTCCGTCCTCCCCCGGTATGCGTCTGTGTCGTCATCTCAGTCTCCTTCTCCCGTAGGGGCCTTGGCGGATAGGTGCGGCGGCGTCAGCGCGCAGCGCGGCTCGGACGCTCCCCCGGGCGCCGTCGCCTCCGCCGCCAGCGCCGCGCGCGCCCGCTCCGCCTGGGCGAGCTGCTCCTCCACCCGCTGCCGTACGCCGGTCAGCCGCGCGATGCAGTCGTCCAGTTCGGCCAGCTTGCGCCGGTACACCTCCAGCGAGGCGGGGCAGGAGTCACCGGCCGGATGCCCGGAGCGCAGACACTCCAGGAACGGCCGGGTCTCCTCCAGTCCGATACCGAAGTCCCGCAGCATGCGGATCTCCTGGAGCAGGCGCAGATCGTCCTCGTCGTACGTGCGGTATCCATTGCCTGTGCGCCGCGCGGGCAGCAGCCCGAGCGACTCGTAGTAGCGCAGGGTGCGGGTGGTGGTCCCCGCCCGTTCGGCCAGTTCTCCGATCCGCATGCAAGGACGGTAGACCTTGACCTCGGCGTCAAGGCCAGAAGTGATTCCGCACCCGGTGCCCCGGCCGTAGGGTGCGGACATGACCGCACCGGATGACGCCGCCGCCTGGGCGGACCTGCTGCCCGCCACCCGCCGCGCCCTGCTGCGACGTGTCGCAGTCGGCCAGCGCGAGGGCCGGGCCCCCTCGCTCGTGGGCGCCGTGATGCGGGAGGGACGGCTGGTGTGGTCGGGGGCGCGCAGCGGTGTGGACGGCCTCGCGCCGGACGCCGACACCCAGTACCGCATCGGCTCGCTCACCAAGGTCTTCGTGGCCGTGCTGGTGATGCGGCTGCGTGACGAGGGGTTGCTCGACCTCGCCGATCCGCTGGCCAAGCATCTGGAGGTGCTGGAGGCGGAGGGCGCGACCGTCGCCCAGCTCCTCGCCCATACCTCGGGTCTCGCCGCCGAGGCACGCGGCCCCTGGTGGGAGCGGACCCCCGGCACTCTGCGGCCCGAGACGGCGGACCTCTTCGGCGACCGCCCGCTGGTCCACCCCGCCGGTCGCCGCCATCACTACTCCAACCCCGGTTTCGCGCTGCTCGGCGCGCTCGTCGAGAAGCTGCGCGGCGCGCCCTGGGGCGAGGTGCTGCGCGACGAGGTGCTGGAGCCGCTGGGGATGGCGCGTACGTCCCTGGAGCCGCGTTCCCCGTACGCCGGAGGATGGGCCGTGCACCCCTGGGCGGATGTGCTGCTGCCCGAACCGGCCGAGGACACCGGGCGGATGGCCCCGGCCGGGCAGCTGTGGTCCACCGCCGCGGATCTGGCCCGGTTCGCCGCCTTCCTCCTCGACGGGGACGACCGGGTGCTCGGCGCCGGGACGCTGGCCGAGATGCGGACGCCCGCCGCCGCGCCCGACAGCCAGGACTGGGACGGCGGTTACGGCCTCGGGATGCAGCTCGCGCGGCGCCGCGGACGGTTCCTGTACGGCCACGTGGGCTCCATGCCCGGCTTCCTGGCCACCCTGTGGGTGAGCGCGGAGGACCGGCTCGCCGGGATCGCACTGGCCAACGCCACCGCCGGGCCGTCCGTCAGCGCCGTCGCCGACGACCTGGTGCGGATCGTGGCGGAGCACGAGCCGCGGATCCCTGCCCCCTGGCGGCCGCTGCCGGAGGCCGATCCGGCGCTGCTGGCGCTCACCGGGCCCTGGTACTGGGGCGCCACCCCCTATGTGCTGCGGCTGCGCGCCGACCGCGCGCTGGAGCTGTCCCCGGTCGGCGGGAAGGGCCGCGGATCACGCTTCCGGGCCGAACCGGACGGCACCTGGACCGGGCTCGACGGTTACCACGCGGGGGAGACCCTGCGTGTGGTGGCGGGCGAGGACGGCGCCCCCGCCCATCTCGACCTCGGCACCTTCGTGTTCACGCGGGAGCCGTACGCCCCGGACGGCGCGGTGCCCGGCGGTATCGACCCGGGTGGCTGGCGCACCCTCTGACGCCGTCTGACCCCCCTCTGCCCCCCACAACTCCGTAGCCCGACCCTGCCGGTGGTACGTACGGCGGAGGGCTGGGTGGGCCGCTCGCGGCGGCGCAGGCTGGTTCCCGAACGGGGCCGCCTGGCCCGTCCTGCTCCGAGGTGAAGCGCGCGGCCGAGGCCGTCGGCCTCACCGCGCTCCGACTGCTCAGCAGCCCTTGGCGGCCCCGCCCCTCATACCAGCGGGCCCCTCATACCAGCGGGAGCTTGAAGCCGACGTGGCTGGCCTCGAAGCCGAGCCGCTCGTAGAAGCGGTGGGCGTCGGTACGGGTGGCGTCCGAGGTCAGTTGCACCAGGACGCACCCCTCGCGGCGCGACTCCTCGACGGCCCACTCGATCAGCCGGGTGCCGAGCCCGCTGCCGCGCTCGTCGGCGTGGATCCGGACGGCTTCGATGATCGAGCGGGTGGCACCGCGCCGCGACAGCCCGGGGACCAAGGTCAGTTGGAGGGTGCCGATGGTCCGGCCGTCCCGGACCGCGACGACCAGCCGCTGTTTCGGGTCCCGGTCCAGCTGCTCGAAAGCGGCGCGGTAGGGCGCGGGGTCGTCGGGGGACTCGCGCCGGGCGCCGAGCGGATCGTCGGCCAGCATCGCCACGATGTCGGGGATGTCGTCGGCGGTCGCGCGCCGGATCCGGAAGTCGCTCACGACCGTGAGCCTACGGCCACCGCGCGCGGAGCCCTCCACCGGATGTCAGCAGCCGCTAGGCCCTGTCCGGTGGGTCTTTGAGGAGCAGCCCGCGACGTCTGGTGAGAGGGCACCTCCCAGCGGTAGCTGGGGGAGGATCGCAGGAGGATCGTCCTCGTACTGGGTGCACTCGGGCGACCTTCGACAACGCGGCGAGGTGCGGTGCCAGGCGTCGCGGGCCCGATAAGACCCACCGGACAGGGCCTACGCGGGCGCCGGGGCCCAGAGCCCTTCGACGGCGGCGACCAATTCCAGCAGCCTCAGCCCCTCGGGGCTGACGTGGGTGGAGATCCCGCGGCGGTCGGCCGGGCAGACGCGGCCACACCGACGGACCGTGTCATCGGCGGCGGGCCGCGCGCAGCCGCCGTCCCCGCGCCGTGAGCCCCCACGGCTTCACCACCGAGATCGCGGTGAGGAAGACATAGACGCTCAGACTGACCGCCGGGGCCGCCACCAGACTCGCGGGGTCACCCACCTCCCGGCCCGCCGCGACATCGGCCACGGCGTCATTGATGGTCGGGCGCAGGGCGAAGGCCGTGGCGCCGGTGGTGATCAGTGTCAGCCAGAGCTTCACGGCGACCCAGCGGTGCCGGACCAGCCCCCAGGGTGTGCCCAGGGACAGGACCACTCCGCTGACCAGGGCCAGCAGGCTGATGGGGATGAGGAGCCAGTCGCCGATGACGTTCATCGACCGGTACGCCGCCCCGGAGGACTCGGCCGATCCGGCCGTGGCGCCGCTGATGCCCAGGGCCAGCAGCCCCAGGGACAGTCCCAGCCAGCCGACGGAGACGACGACATGGACAACGAGGAGGGCCCGGCGGACGGGGCGTTTGAGCTGCTGCATGCCCCTCACGGTCGCGCGGCGCGGCGGTTGGGGCGTCTGACGGCGGGAGTATCCCCGGCTACTCCCGGAGGCGGTCCCGCGGCCTGTGCACCTACGCTCGGCTGCCATGACCAGACTGCATCTGTTCGATCTGGACGGGACGCTGATCCGAGGTTCGGCCGCGGCCATCGAGATCTCCCGTCAGCTCGGCCTGGAGCGAGAGATCGACGAGTTGGAACGGGCCTTCGCGGAGCGGCGGCTGAGCACCGCGCAGTTCGCGGAGAAGGCCGTCGCGCTGTGGGCGGAGCTGACGGAGAAGCAGGTGACGGCGGCCTTCGAGGGGGCGCCGTGGCTGACCGGGATACGCGAGGTGTGGGCGGACATCCGGGCGCGCGGTGAGCGCTGTGCGGTGATTTCGCTCTCGCCCGGCTTCTTCGTGGAACGGCTGCTGGAGTGGGGTGCGGACGCCGCGCATGGTTCGGCCTGGCCTTCGGTGCCGTTCCGGGAGCCGCTGGATCCTGCGGGCATCCTCACACCGGCCTCGAAGGTGCGTATCGCCGATGACCTGTGCGCGACATTCGGGTTGACCAGAGCCGACTGTGTGGCCTACGGCGATTCGATGTCGGACGCCGAGCTGTTCGCCGTAGTTCCCTACTCGGTCGCGGTGAACGCCGACCACCATGTGAGCGATATCGCATCGTGTACGTATAGCGGACACGATCTTCGGGGTGCCTACGAATTGACAGCCAACTGCCAGTAACTACGGGTTTTACCAGAGTTGTCGGGTGTAATGGAGGGTCCCCTGTGTGGGGCTTGTGCATTTAACGGCGCCCGGTAGGGTCGAGTCCGGTTCTGCCCAGGACGCTGCGGCGGGACCGGCCTCAAGTGGCCAGCCCGGCCCACCAGCGTAACGGGAGCGCAGCCCCTGTTTCCTGGACTTCGGGCATGTTGCCGATGCCGAGAACACGCGTGGCAAGCTGCGTGGACAGCGAGTTATGGAGCGGGACGCCAGGATCGATCTCACATGAACCAGCGCGCCAGAGCGGTGAATTGCGGGCGCTTTCCGTCTGCGAAAGTGCGAAGACCGACAGAAAGATGTTCGAGGCGAGGCAACCATGGACGCTCCGACCACCACGTCGTCGGCCGGTAACGACGGTTCCGGCGGAAACAGTGGCGAATGGGGCTGGTTCACCCCGAGCAGGAAACCGGCCGAGGACCAGCCCCGTACCCCAGGCCGCGGCGCCCCGGACCGGGAGGCCGAGGAGCGAGCGCCACGGCGGCCGATGAACCCGATACGGCCGGTCGGTACGGGAGCCGAACGACGCCCCCAGGCCCCGCCGCCGCCTCCCGCGCGGCCCGGCAACTCCGCGGCGCGATCCGCCCCCGCGGCCCCGGCCCCCTCCGCCCCACCGGCCGGGACCGTTCCGCCCGCCGCCCGGCGTGCGGAGCATCAGCGCTCCGACGAGGCGGCCACCCCCGCGAACGTCCGCCCGGCACCCGGAAGCTCAGCACCCGGAACCGTGGCACCCGGAACCCCGGCCTCCGGCGCCGCCTTCCCCGCGCCCGATGGCGCCTCTCCCGACGCGATCCTGCTGCGCCGCACGATGGCCGAGATCGAGCCGGTGAGCGACAAGGTCACCGCCTACTTCTACGCGCTGCTCTTCGTCCAGCACCCCGAGCTGCGGCCGCTGTTCCCCGCCGCCATGGAGGCCCAGCGCGACCGGCTCTTCAACGCGCTGCTGACCTCCGCCAAGCTGGTCGACGACCCCGATGTGCTCTCCAGGTACCTCGCCGGGCTCGGCCGCGGGCACCGTAAGTACGGCACCCAGCCCGAGCACTACCCGGCGGTCGGCGAGTGCCTGATCGGCGCGCTCACCCGCTATGCGGTGAATTCCTGGAGCACGGAGACCGAGGCCGCGTGGGTGCGCGCCTACACCGCGATCTCCCAGATCATGATCGACGCGGCGGCCGAGGACGAGCGGAAGGCACCGCCGTGGTGGCACGCCGAGGTGGTCGAGCATGAGCGGCGCACCTCCGACATCGCCGTGCTGACCGTCCGGCCGGACCAGCCGTACCCCTTTCTCGCGGGCCAGTACACCTCGGTGGAGACGCCGTGGTGGCCGCGGGTGTGGCGGCACTACTCGTTCGCCGCCGCGCCGCGCTCCGACGGACTGCTCTCCTTCCATATCAAGGCGATTCCGGCCGGGTGGGTGTCGTCCGCGCTGGTGAACCGGGCCCGTCCCGGCGATGTGATCCGGCTCGGCCCGCCCACCGGTTCGATGACGGTGGACCACACCAGCGACAACGGACTGCTCTGCCTCGGCGGCGGCACCGGAATCGCGCCGATCAAGGCGATGGTCGAGGACGTCGCCGAGCACGGTCGGCAGCGGACGGTCGAGGTCTTCTACGGCGCCCGCAACGATCACGATCTCTATGACATCGACACCATGCTGCGGCTGTCGCAGGCACACCCCTGGCTCTCGGTCCGCCCGGTCGTCTCCGACGGACCGACCAACGGACTGAGCGGCAGACTCCCGGACGCCGTGCGGCAGTACGGCCCGTGGGGCGCGTTCGACGCGTATCTCTCCGGGCCGCCCGGGATGATCCGCAGCGGTGTCGACGCGTTGCGGGGCGTCGGCATCCCGCTGGACCGGATACGGCACGACTCGCTCGAGGAACTGGTGGCGGCGGGAGGTTAGGAACGGGCCGGAACGACGGCCAGATACCAACAGCCAGATACCAACAGCTGGAAACCAGCGGTCGGGAAGCAGCGTTCAACAACTTCAACGGTCAGCGCGACGATCAATGGCGATCGGGAACGGGGACGAGAGACGGTGGACAGCGAGGAGCACCCAGTACGCACCGGACGTCCGGGCAGCGACGGTGAACACCTGCTACAGGCGCGTCTGGGCACGGCCGACCGCGCCGACCGCTTCTACGACGAGCAGGTGCTCGACCACCTCAACGTCCGGATGCGGGAGTTCATCGGCCGTCAGGAGATGTTCTTCCTGGCCACCGCCGACCGGCACGGTGAGTGCGACAGCACCTTCCGGGCCGGGCCGCCCGGGTTCCTGCGGGTGATCGACGAGCACACCGTGGCCTACCCCGAGTACCGGGGGAACGGTGTCCTCGCCAGCATGGGCAACATCGAGGAGAACCCGCACCTCGGCATCCTCATGATCGACTTCCTTCGGGACCGGATCGGTCTCCATGTCAACGGCCGGGCCCGGGTGGTGGAGGACGCCGAGATGCGCGCGGCCCACCCCGGCCTTCCGGTCGACCCGGTGCCGGGGCGGCGGGCGGCGGTATGGGTCGAGGTGACGGTGGAGGAGGCGTACATCCACTGCGCCAAGCACATCCCCCATCTCCAGAAGGTGCCCGCCCAGCGGCGCCACGGCAGCCATGACCAAGAGGGCGCCGAACACGGCCAGGAGCGGGCCTGGGGCACGGACGACGTCAAGCGCAAGGGCGGCGACTTCTTCGGTGCCGCGGCAGCGGCGCGTGCGGGACGCCGCCGCCCGGCGACCCGGACGGCCGGGGAGCGGTCGGCGGAGGGAACGCCGGAGCCGTCGCGCCCCGAGGCGTGGCGCCAGGAGGCCGAGCGGGTACTCGCGGAGGCGCGGCAGCGGGCGGCGCACGCGGGCGGCCAGCCGCCCTTCGGCGGCTGGTTCCGCTAGGCCCTGGGCCCTAGCGCGGCCGGGACGGCGCAGGCGGGGGCTCAGCCGAGGTCGTCGGCGAGCAGCGCGAGCACCCCTTCGATGTTGGTGTCGAGATAGGCGCGCAGCGACGGCGGCACCACCTCGACCGAGGCGATGCCCTCGCGGGTGAAGGGGATGCGCACCACCTCGTACTCCCCGCGAGGCTCGTCCACTTCCGGGCCGTGCCGCCGCGACAGGTCCATCGAGGCCAGCCGGCAGACGAAGAAGTGCTGCACCTTCACGCCCTCCGGCCCCTCCTCGCCCTCACCCGGGTACGGGACGGTGTCGACGAAGGCGGGCACCACATCCGTCACCTTCGCGCCCAGCTCCTCGTCCACCTCGCGGTGCAGGGCGTCCACGACGGTGCTGTCCTCGGGCTCCACACCGCCGCCGGGAGTGATCCAGTACGGCGCCCGACCGGGCTTGGTCCGCTTGATCAGAACCATCCGGGGCTCGGTCTCGCCGTCGAGCAGGATGGCACGGGCGGTGCGCTTGACCACGGGTCGTTCGGTCATGCAGGACATCTGCCGCAGCCGTCCCCCGATGAAACCAGCTACTCACCAGTCCACAGCGGAGCGCAGCAGCCAGTCGTACGCCTTGGCGATATGCGGCAGCGCGAGCGCTCCGGTCCGTACCGCCAGGAAATAGGTGCGCAGCGGGGGCACCGGCGGGTTGAGCAGCGCCACGACCTCCCCGGCGTCCAGCGCGTCCATGCACAGATAGCGCGGGAGCACACCGAGTCCGGCGCCGCGCGCGACGCAGGTGAGCACGGCCCGCAGATCGGGTGCGATGACCGTGCCGGCGGTGACCGGTCGGCTGTCGAAGACGGTCGACCAGTAGCGGGTGACCAGCGGCAGGCTCTCGTGCACCTCCACGACGGGCAGCGCCTCCAGCACACCGGCGCCCTTGGCCTGGATCACAGCGGGGCCGCCGAGCCGGGCGGCCCAGCGCGGGGAGGCGATCAGGACATGCTCCTCGTCGCACAGCGGCGCTGCCTCCAGCAGCCGTCCGCGCGGCCGGGAGGTGGCGATAGCCAGATCGTGGTGGCCGGCGCTCAGCCCCTCGAACAGCTCCTCGGTGCTGCCGAAGGCACACCGCACGGCGAGCCCCTGGGCGACGAGCGCGGTGAGCGCGGGCAGGGCGCGCAGCGCGGTGAACTCCGGTGGCCCCGCGAGATGCAGGGTGCGCAGGGGAGAGGCGTTGTCGAGGCCCGCCTCGGCTATCTCCAGGAGCGCGTCCAGATGCGGGGCGACCTTGTGGGCCAGTTCATCCCCGACGGTGGTGGCGACCACGCCGCGCGCGGTGCGGCGGAAGAGTGGACGGCCGAGCTGTCTCTCCAGGGTGCGGATCTGGCCGGTGACGGCGGGCTGGGAGAGCCCGAGCAGTCCGGCGGCACGGGTGAACGACCCGGCCCGGTGCACCATGACGAATGTGCGTAAGAGGGCCAGATCCATGCGTTCCCCTCGCCTCGACGCACCTCCGCCGCAGGACAACTATAAAAATGCCGATAGGTCCATGTCGCTACTGTGATTGGACACTGACGCTGAGTCAACTAGCCTTAATCGAGCGGTTCTCCATGCGGAGCACCGGGGCGTCTCGAGCCACGAGGGGGGAGGCTTGAGACGCCCGCCCGCGCATGCCTGCCCCTCGGCTTTCAGCCATCCGTCGGGGTGCGGGCCGCGTCGAGCGCGCGCAGCACATCGGCGATCAGATCGTCCGGGTCCTCCGCGCCCACCGAGAAGCGGATGAAGCCCTCCGGGACCGCGTCGCCGCCCCACCGTCCGCGCCGCTCCGCCGTGGAGCGCACCCCGCCGAAGCTGGTGGCGTTGTCGACCAGCCGCAGCCCGGTCAGAAAGCGCTCCGCGTGCTCCTTGTCCGGGAGGGTGAACGAGACCACACAGCCGAAGCGCCCACCGCGCATCTGCGCCGCCGCCAACCGGTGCGCAGGGTCGTCCGGCAGTCCGGGGTGGCGCAGCCCGGTGATCTCGGGGCGGCTGGTGAGCGCCTCGGCGAGGGCCAGGGCGGTCGCGGACTGCCGGTCGACACGCAGCTGGAGGGTGGCCAGCGCGCGGTGTGCGAGCCATGCCTCCATGGGGCCCGGGATCGCGCCGACCGTCTTGCGCCAGGCGCGCACCGAGGCGGCCGCCTCCGGGTCACGGCAGGTGACATAGCCGAGCAGCACATCGCCGTGGCCGGTGAGCGCCTTGGTGCCGCTGGCGACGGAGAAGTCCGCGCCGAGCTCCAGGGGGCGCTGGCCGAGCGGGGTGGCGAGGGTGTTGTCCACGGCCACCAGCGCACCGCGCGCATGGGCCGCGTCGGCGAGGCGGCGGATGTCGCAGACGTCCAGGCCCGGGTTGGACGGTGTCTCCAGCCACAGCAGCTTCACACTGTCGTCCAGGGCGGCGAGCTGGGCGTCGTTCGCGGTGGGCGCGGTGCGGACCGCGACGCCGTAGCCCTCCAGGCGCTCGATGAGCGCGGGCAGCAGCTGATAGGCGTCGGAGGGCAGGACGGCCGTGTCGCCCTGGCGCAGCCGGGACAGCAGGACGGCCGAGATCGCGCCCATACCGGAGGCGAAGGCGACCGTCTCGGCGCCGGAGTCCGGGGACTCCAGCTCGGTGATCGCCCGCTCCAGCAGGGTCCAGGTGGGGTTGGTGTCCCGGCCGTAGGTGTACGGGCCGGTGGCGTCCCCGGGCAGGTGGTAGTGGGCGGCGAAGACCGGGCCCGGCAGCGTCGGCTGGTAGGGCTCGGCCTCGGGCAGTCCGGCGCGTACCGCGCGGGTGCCGTCGCCGGTCATACGGCCTCCTTCCCGGCGGCGGGCTCGCCGCCCCTCTCGGCCGTGCTCGGGGCCGCGGCCGTCTCCGTGGGCGTCTCCGTTGGCGTCTCCACGGCGGCGAGGGCCCTTTCGACTGCCTCCAGCAGTCCGCCGCCGGCGGCCTCGACCATCTCCAGGCACTGCTCGAAGTCGTCCGTCCCGCCGAAGTAGGGGTCCGGCACATCGAGGCCGCCCGGCGCGTCCGGATCGGCGTCCGGGTCGTAGCCGCGCAGCAGCCGCACCTTGGTGGCGTCGCGCGGGGTCGGGGCCAGTGCGCGCAGCTCGTGCAGATGGCCGCTGTCCAGGGCGATCACCAGGTCGAGGCGGTCGAACCACTCGGCCCGGAACTGCCGGGCGATGTGGTCCTGCTCATAGCCGTGGGCGGTGAGCACCGCGACGGTGCGGTGGTCGGCCCCGTCACCCTCGTGCCAGGGGCCGGTGCCCGCGCTGTCCACCTCGACCCGGCCGTCGAGCCCGGCCTCCTGGGCAAGGGCGCGGAAGACGGATTCGGCCATCGGGGAGCGACATATGTTGCCAGTGCAGACAAAGCAGACACGGTAGGGCGACGGAACTCTCATGCCTCCCATCATCCCCGGCCGTGATCAGTCGTCGTCGGGCAGCACCATGTGGAGCGCCCAGGCGACTATGGAAACGATCAGTCCACCGAGTACGGCGGTGCCGAAGCCGTCGACATGGAACGTCAGATCCAGTTTTCCGGCCGTCCAGGAGGTCAGCAGCAGCATCAGGGCGTTGATCACCAGGGTGATCAGCCCGAGGGTCAGGATGAACAGCGGGAACGCCATGAGCTTGACGATCGGCTTCACCACCACGTTCACCACCCCGAAGACCAGGGCGACAAGAATGAGCGTGATCGCCTTGCGGCCGGTGTTCTCACCGGTGAGCGTGATGTCCTTGAGCAGCCAGATGGCGACGCCGAGGGCGCCGGCGTTCGCGAGCGTCTTGACGAAAAAATTCTTCATGGATGGGATCGTCGCAGACAGGCCCCCCAACAGTCAGGGGCCCGGCAGGCAGGGGTGGAGAGCAAGATGAAGGCGTTCCGGCTGGATGAGCTGGAGGCGGAGCGGGCCGCGAACGACGGCGCGTATCTGCAATTCCTGCGTGAGCGGAACATGTCCGTGGGGCTGTACGCGCTGGACGCGGGCCAGAGCGACCCACAGTCGCCGCACGGTCAGGACGAGGTGTACCTCGTGCTGAGCGGCCGGGCGTCGATCACGGTCGGGATGGAGACGACCCAGGTGGCGCGCGGCAGCGTGGTGTACGTACCGGCGGGTGCGGCCCACAAGTTCCACCACATCACCGAGGACCTGCGGGTCATGGTGGTGTTCTCTCCACCGGAGAGCTGAGGCGGGGCCCGGGGTCCCGTAGGGGTCCGGTCAGGGGAGGACGGGGGTCGCGGGCCCTCCACGGGCTTCCGTTCCGCCCTAGCATCGATGGCAGGGGAGACCCGGCCGTCGGCGATCGCACCGAGGACCGACCGGGCTCACGACGAAAGCAGGGATCAGAGTGGCCACGAAGGGCATATTCCAGGGCTTGCCGTGGTGGGTGACCTGGATCGCGATACCGGTCCTCGTCCTGGCCGTGTTCGGCGGATTGATCATGTCCGTGGTCGGGTTCGTCGTCTGGCTGATCTTCAGGGTGCTGCTGCTGGTGGCGCTGGTCGCCGGTCTGATCTACCTGGTGCGGAAGTTCAGCTCCTCCTCGTCCTCCCGCGGCGACTGGTGAGCCACCGCGTGCGCTTCCGCCATCGCGTGCGCTTCCGCCACTGAGCGCGCTTCCGCCGCTGAGCGCGCGGCCGGTGAGCGGCCCCGGTTCCCGCGCGGGTACGCCGCGCGAGGGACATCGCGGGGCGGACACCGGCCCCGTGGCACCCCTCCCGTTAGAGTGCGAGTCCTCGGCGTTCTTCTACTCGGCGTCTGCCTCGCAACACACCCCGGGGGTGCCTGTTGACGACAGCGAACATCGATACGGTCGGTGAGCCGGCCCCGAACTCCCGCGCTCCGGGCCGGTGCCGCCCGGATCGGCGTGACATGCGCGATCGCCCGCCCGCACCGCTCCGGCCGACCGCCTTAGCGGACCCGCACTCCCCCTCCGCCATGGCAACTCTGGCGATTTCCATTCCCTCACATGAGGCAAACCGACTCCGCCCCGCAATCGAGTCGCTACGCTCCAGAGTCGGCCAAGCCTTCAACTCCCTGCCGATCGGCTCACACCTGGCCACTCGCAAACAACTCGGGGCGGCGAACGATGCGTGACATGCGTGACACAGTCCAGGCGGAAGTGACCATGACCTTCCTGGTCTCGCAGGACCTCTCCTTCCGGATCCCGGTGGAGCTGTCCTACGACAGCAGCGATCCGTACGCGGTGGAGATCACCTTCCATCTGCCCGGTGATGCCCCGGTGAGCTGGGCGTTCGCCCGTGAGCTGCTGTTGGACGGGCTGAGCAGACCCACCGGCGAGGGAGATGTGCGGATCGCCCCCGCCGCGCCCGAGGGTCTCTCCGACGTCTTCATCAGACTCCAAGTGGGCGGTGAACGGGCCCTGTTCCGGGCCGGAGCCGCCCCGCTGGTGGCCTTCCTGGACCGTACGGACCGGCTGGTCCCGTTCGGCGAGGAGCCCAAGGCCTGCGATCCGGTCGGTGATCTCGACGCGGAGCTGGACCGCATCCTCGCCGAGGACCGGTACGCGGGATAGCGGGGCATCCGTAAGTCCCGCGGGGGGCACGGGCGTTGCCGCGCCCGTGCCGGGGTCCATGCCTCAACGCGCCCGCGCCCGGCGGCGCTTGCCGCGCCCGCCCCGGCCACCGCGCGGTCCCGGCTGCCCCGGGACGTCCGCCTGATCCGTGGTCCCTCCGCGCCCCGCCGCGGCCGACGGTGTGCGGTCCGCGGAGACCACGAGCACGGCCAGCGCCGTGGTCACCGGCACCGAGGCGACGAGCCCGATGCTGCCCACGAGCGTCCGCACGATCTCCTCCGCGACGATCTCGCTCGTCGCCACCGTCCCCACACCGCTGTCCGCGATCGAGAACAGCAGCAGCAGCGGAAGCGACGCGCCCGCGTACGCCAGCACCAGCGTGTTGACGACGGAGGCGATGTGATCCCGTCCGATCCGCATCGCCGCCGCGTAGAGCTTCCGACGACTCGCCGTGGGATCCGCGTCCCGCAGCTCCCACACCGCCGAGGTCTGGGTGACCGTCACATCGTCCAGCACCCCGAGCGAGCCGATGATCACGCCCGCCAGCAGCAGTCCCCTTATCTCGATGTCCGGGTAGAGGCCGTGCACCAGACCGGTCTGGTCGTCGGTGTTGCCGGTCAGACTCGCCCAGCCGATGAACACCGAGCCCAGAACGCCGATCAGCAGCAGGGAGACCAGGGTGCCGAGGACGGCCACGGAGGTCCGGGCCGTCAGCCCGTGGCACATATACAGCGCCAGCAGCATGATCGCGCTGCCCCCGATGACCGCGACCATCAGCGGATTGGAGCCCTGGAGGATCGCCGGGAGGATGAACAGCGTCAGCACCCCGAAGCTGATCGCCAGCGCCACCAGCGCGAAGACCCCGCGCAGCCGGCCGACCGCCACCACGGCGAGCGCGAAGAGCCCGGCGAGCAGTGCCATCGGCATCGACCGCTCGACGTCGGCGACGGAGTACTGGAGGTTCTCCGGTGCCTTGGGCGAGTACGCCAGTTTCAGCTCCTGCCCGGACGTGAGCTTCCTTGAGGCGTCGGGCCTGATGATTTCGGGGAATTGGCGGCCTTTGTCCTTGCCCGAGGTGACCTCGATGGTGGCCTTTTCACAGCGGCCCTTCTCACCGCCCGCGCCGCCGCCGCTCCCGTTCTGCGCCGCGCCGCCCTGACCCGGTTCGGCGGGCTGCTGCGGCTGGGCGCCCGCGTCCGCGCAGTTGATCTCCTCGACCTTCACCACCCGTCCGGAGACGGTCTGCTGGTCGAAGCCCAGTCCGCTGCGCTGCCCCGCCGCATGCTCAGGGGTGCCGCCCGGCCAGAGCACGATCAGCCCGGCGGCCACGGCCGCCGCGAAGGGGATGAGCACCGCCGCGATGACCTTGCGGAGGCGGGCGGAGACGGGGGTGGCCGGGCCGTGGGCGTGCGCATGGCTGTGGCCGTGACCAGCGCCGTGCGCATGGCCGTGGGCGTCGCCGCGGTGGTCGTCGTGGTGGTCCTGGGCGGGCGGCGGGCCGGGCCTGCCGTCCCGTCCGGCCTGGGGGTGCTGTGGCGTCGGGGTCACACCCGCATCATCGCAACTCGCCGCGAGAGGGACGGGCCCCCTGTTCAGTTCCGCCGGGGAACCGTTAGCGTGGGGGCACCTTTGCAAACGCGGGAGCTCGGAGCACCGGGCTGAGAGGGCGCTGACGCGACAGCTGCGCCGACCGCTGAACCTGTTACCGGGTAATGCCGGCGTAGGGAGTGGGTCTCATGACTCAGCAGGATGCACGCATGCGCGAGAACGCCGCCGACATCGGGTGGCACAAGGGATATGTCACGGGTGCGCGCCCGGACATCCAGGTCCCGGTCCGCCGAGTGCACCTCACCAATGGCCGCGATGTGACGCTGTACGACACCTCCGGCCCGTACACCGACCCCCAGATCGACACCGACGTCCGCCGTGGACTGGCCCCGCTGCGGCAGAACTGGATCGTCGCCCGCGGCGATACCGAGGAGTACCCGGGCCGTCCGGTCCGGCCCGAGGACGACGGGCTCAAACACACCTCGCCCCGGGGCGGGTTGCGCAATCTCGACGCGGTCTTCCCCGGCCGTCCGCGCCAGCCGCGCCGTGGCCGGGAGGGCGCCCCGGTGACCCAACTCGCCTACGCCCGGCGGGGCGAGATCACGGCCGAGATGGAGTACGTGGCGGTCCGCGAGAACGTCTCCCCCGAGGTCGTCCGGGAGGAGATCGCGGCGGGCCGGGCCGTCCTCCCCGCCAACGTCAACCACCCGGAGATCGAGCCGATGATCATCGGCAAGCGATTCCTGGTGAAGGTCAACGCCAACATCGGCAACTCCGCCGTGACGTCCTCCATCGAGGAGGAGGTGGAGAAGATGACCTGGGCGACCCGCTGGGGCGCCGACACGGTCATGGACCTGTCCACCGGCCGCAACATCCACACCACCCGTGAGTGGGTGCTGCGCAACTCCCCCGTTCCCATCGGCACCGTGCCCCTCTACCAGGCCCTGGAGAAGGTGGACGGCAAGGCCGAGGAGCTGACCTGGGAGATCTACAAGGACACGGTCATCGAACAGGCCGAGCAGGGCGTCGACTACATGACGGTGCACGCGGGCGTCCGGCTCCCGTACGTACCCCTGACCGCCCGCCGCAAGACCGGCATCGTCTCGCGCGGTGGGTCGATCATGGCGGCGTGGTGTCTGGCCCACCACAAGGAGAGCTTCCTCTACACGCACTTCGAGGAGCTCTGCGAGATCCTCGCGGCCTACGACGTCACCTACTCGCTGGGTGACGGACTGCGACCGGGCTCGATCGCGGATGCCAACGACGAGGCGCAGTTCGCCGAGTTGCGCACCCTCGGCGAGCTCAACCGGATCGCCAAGGAGCATGGCGTCCAGACCATGATCGAGGGGCCGGGCCATGTCCCGATGCACAAGATCAAGGAGAATGTCGACCTCCAGCAGGAGATCTGCGAGGAGGCGCCCTTCTACACACTGGGCCCGCTCACCACGGATATCGCCCCCGCCTACGACCACATCACCTCGGGCATCGGCGCGGCGATGATCGCCTGGTGGGGCACGGCGATGCTCTGCTACGTCACCCCCAAGGAGCACCTGGGCCTGCCGGACCGCGACGACGTCAAGACCGGCGTGATCACCTACAAGATCGCCGCTCATGCCGCCGACCTGGCCAAGGGCCACCCGGGCGCCCAGGAGTGGGACGACGCGCTGTCCGACGCGCGGTTCGAGTTCCGCTGGGAGGATCAGTTCAACCTGGCCCTCGACCCGGACACCGCACGCTCCTTCCACGACGAGACCCTCCCGGCCGAGCCCGCCAAGACGGCGCACTTCTGCTCGATGTGCGGTCCGAAGTTCTGCTCGATGAAGATCAGCAGGGACATCAGCGAGCGCTTCGGCACGGACGGTGCCTCGAGCGACGAGATCGAGGCCGGGATGCTCCAGAAGTCGAAGGAGTTCGCCGAGGCGGGCAACCGCGTCTACCTGCCGATCGCGGACTGACCGCGGCAGCCGTCCCCGGCCCGATGCTGTCCTTGTCCACCGCTGAGCGGCTCCGTTCAGAGCCGGGGCCGCTCAGCGGTGGGCCTCGGTGTCAGGCGGGTGCGGCGGGGGCCGTGCCGAAGGGGACGTCGATGGCGTAGCGCCAGTGGCCGTCGGGGCCGCGGCGGGCGACGTCGGTCGCCGTGCCCTCGATGTGGACCTCGCTGCCGTCGGCCGCGGTGCCCGCCACGATCCAGTCCACGATCAGGAGGGCCAGATCGCCGACGGTGTACGTATGGCGGGGCATGACCCGGATCGGCACCCGCAGCCGCTGGAACTCCGCGTTGGCGCGCAGCCGTTCGGCCCCGGTGACCATCCGGCCCGGCTCGGGGACGAAGGCCGCGTCGGTCTCGTAGACCTGGTCGAGGGCCTCGGGGTCGAAAGTGTTGAAGGCCTCGGCGAAGGCATGGGGGTGACCGGCGGCCTCGGTCGCAAGCCGCACACTGGGGGAATGCGTCATACGGCCAGCCAAGCGTCCGCCGATGTGGGTCACCAAACGGAAACCCATCACCACGACCGGGAGCCCCGCCAGGACTGGGACGAGGACCTGGTGCCGAGCCGGTCCGGCCGGACCCGTCGGCCCGAACCGGACTGCCCGGTCGAGGCCGCGCTCGCCGCGATCTCGGGGCGCTGGACGACCCTGCTGCTCCGTGAGCTGATGGGCGGACCGCGCGGCTTCACCGAGCTGCGCGCCCTGCTGCCGGAGCTGTCCGCCAAGGTGCTCAGCGAACGGCTCCGCTCCCTGCGGGAGCGCGGTCTGGTGACGGTCGAGCGACAGCGCGGCTTCCCGGTGCGCACCCGCTACGCGCTGACCGAAGCGGGCCGGGCGCTGCGCCCGCTGCTGATCGAGCTGTACGCGACCGGGGAGACACTGCTGCGACTCACCGCCACCGCGGCACCCCCCGGCCCGCCGCGGGTCAGGCGGCCTCCAGCCGGTTGACCACGGCCTCGGCCACCGCCCGTGCGCTGCCCGGGTTCTGGCCGGTGATCAGCCGCTGGTCCTCGACCACATAGGTGTCGAACGGCGTGGCGGCCGTGCTGTAGTCGGCGCCGAGCTTCCTCAGCTCCTCCTGGAGGCTGTAGGGCACCGCGTCCGCCCGCTGCGCCAGCTGCTCCTCCGGCCAGGAGAAGCCGGTCACCCGCTTCCCCTTGACCAGGGGTTCCCCATCGCTGAGCGTCACATTGAGCAGCCCGGTCGCGCCGTGGCAGACGGTCGAGACCACCCGGCCGGTCTCGTAGAACCGCGCCATCAGGTCCTCCAGGTCCTGGCTCTGCGGGAAGTCGTACATCACCCCGTGGCCGCCGGTGAGGTAGATGGCGTCGTAGTCCTCCAGGTGTACCTGAGAGATCTTCTTGGTGTCATCGAGGAGATCCATGAACGCCCGGTCCGCATAGCGCTTGCCGGTGCCCAGTTCGGCCAGCATCTCGTGGGAAAGGCTCTCCGGGTCGATCGGCACCTTGCCGCCGGACGGGCTCGCGATGTCCATGCTGTAGCCGCCCCGCTCGGCGACGTCCCAGAAGTGCGTCAGCTCGCCGAGCCACAGCCCGGTCCGCATCCCGGCGTTCTCGTACTCGTCGATATTGGTGACGACGACCAGGATCTTCTTCGTCGCAGGCATCCCACTGCCCCTCTTGTCGATGTCATCGATCGAGGTGCACCTTTGGTCAATTCGAGCCTAGACCGGGCGGATTCGGGCGGCAACGCGGCCGGGTGGCCGGTGCGGTGGTACGGAGTCATGCTGGAACCGGGTCATGCTGGAACCGAGTCCCCATCCGCTCAGTCGGGCTGGTGCTCCGGCCCGCCGTAGTCCGGGCTGGTGTAGTCCGGGCTGCTGTAGCGCGGGCGGGCCCTGGGGCCCTCGTCGTCCGTGCTGAAACCGGGGCGGCTGTATCCCAGATGCGGGGTCCGGCCGACCGCCTCCGACCTGCTGGGGACATAGGCCCCGGGCGCCTGGGCGGGGGCCGACGGATTCGCCAGCGCCTCGCGCAGGAACGGCAGCACACCGCGCTCCATCAGGGCCTGCCGCCACACCTCCTTCGCCCGGTCCATCTCCTCCATCTGCTCACTGCGCGCCCCGCCCCTGACGGCGCTGGAGCCGTTGCGCACCGCGGTCAGCAGCAGACCGACGGCGCCGATCAGCATGGCCGCGGCGGCGAGCGTGGCGAAGAACCAGCCCGCGGTGACCATGGGGTGGGCGATGGAGGGTGCGGGGTCCAGGACGCTCAGCACATAGCCGACGAGCAGGAAGATGATCGCGGCCGTCCCCGCGAGTACCGGGGCCAGCACGGCGAGCATCGCCACCAGCCCCGCCCCCGCGGCGTCCTGCACCGCCCCGGCGAGGCCCGCCGGAGCGTCGCCTTCCGCCGCGTCCGGACCTCCGGAGAGGGGGCGGGGCGGGTCGGGCTCGCGCAGCCGGGCGCGCGCCTCCACGAAGTCCTGGTACTCCGGCGCGGCGCACGCCGCTATGGCGGTCGTGGCGCCGAGCGCCATCGTGCGCAGTTGGTCGGCGGTCAGCCGCCCCGCGCCGGTGAGGTCCGGATAGAGGTCCGCGGTACGCAGTGCCTCGTCGAGAACGCGCTCGAATTCCGGGCGGTCCTCGGTCAGCAGGTGCGGAGCGCTTTTCATGGTGCATCCCCCGATACTCCGTAGGGCCCTGAAGCCTGGCTTTCACCGGGCAGTCGGGCGGAAACGGAGGAGAGCCTGCGACGGATAAGCCGATGGTAGAGCCGATCCGGCGCGAGGTGACAGCAAGTTTCTCGAATTGCTCCCGCGCCGATGAAACCCACTACCTGCCCACCGAAGCGCCCACTGAATCCTCAGTCGTCCAGCGGAAGTTGCACGACCAGCAGTTTTCCGGCCATCGTGACACCGCCGTCCATGGCCACGGCGAGCTGGTCGGCATAGACATGCGGCCCTTCGACCACCGGCGCGCCGCCGTCGTCCTCGTCGTCCTCGGAGCCGACCTCGCCGAGCAGATACGGAATCGGGCTGTGGCCGTGGACGATGCGCTGCCCGCCGTAGGCGTCGAGCAGTTCGCGGACCGCCATCGGGCCGGAGTCCTCGTCCCGGAAGGCGAACCGCTTGGTGAACTTGCGGAACAGGTCCCAGCACTCGTCGGCGTCGGCGCGCTGGAGCGTCTCGGTCACGGTGTCGTTGACCGCCTCGATCGAGTCGCCGTACTCCAGATAGGCGGTGGTGTCGGAGTGGACCAGCAGATGGCCGTCCTCCTCGGCCATCGCGTCCAGCCGGGACATCCACTGGAGGTGGTGGTCCTCCAGCCGCTCCATATCGGTGCGCTGGCCGCCGTTGAGCAGCCAGGCGGCCTGGAAGGAGGCGGTGCCCGCACCGGAGTTGACGGGGGTGTCCCCGAACCGTTTGGCGCCGATCAGCAGCAGTTCGTGATTGCCCATCAGGGCCTTGCAGTAGCCCCCGGCGGCGGCTGCCTCGGCGGAGAGCTGCATCACGAGGTCGATGACCCCGATGCCGTCCGGGCCGCGGTCGGTGAAGTCGCCGAGGAACCACAGCCGGGTGTTGCCCGCGGACCAGTTGCCCTTGGCGTCGATCAGGCCCTCGGCGGCGAGCGCCTCGCGCAACTCGTCGTAGTAGCCGTGGACATCGCCCACGACGTACAGCGGGCCGGGCCCCTCGCTCTCGGCGAGCGGTCCCTCCTCGGGCTCGGGCACCGGGGTGAGCGCCACGGTGGGGCGGTCCTGCGGGGGGACCAGCGGGGTGTCCGGGAGGGTGTGGCCCGGTCCCATGACGGGCAGCCGCTCGGTCGGTGTGTACTCCCGCGGCGGCGCCTGGGCGGGCGTTGCCGGGGTGGGCTCCGGCGCGGACGGCGCGGGCGCCGGGGAGGCGGGCGCGGAGGGTGCCGTGGGCGCCGGTGACTCACCACGCGGCACCCGCGCCTGTGTCACGGGCACCGACGGGGCGGGCGCCGAGGGCACGGATGGCGCGGGTGGAACCGTTCCGGGCGGCGTGGACGCCCCGTACGCGGGCACGGGCGGGTTCGCCGCCGTGGTCCCTGCCGTGGCTTCCAGACCGGCCCCCTGAGTCATCGACCCCTCCACCATCGCGCCGCCGTGCCACCTTGTGGACCTTGCCTGGTCGACGGCGGTCCGCGGTGTCGTCCGCCCATCATAGGAATGACACTGAGGGCTTGTGACGCACCAGGGGGCTGTCAATCGGTGCTCGATCCTGCTTGGACGGACTTTTATCCCGGATTGGCCCGGTAGGGGAAGTCCATCGGCCCCAGGTCCTGCTCGGGTCATCCTTGAGTCGCTCTCAGATCAGCCTCCGGCACGGCTGCGCGGCGCGCTGACCGTCGTACGCGGCGGACGGCGCTGTGACGACGCCCGCACCATCAATTCCGTGGGTATGACCTGCTCCACGGGGCGGTCGGTGTCGACTCCCTCGATGGCGTCGATCAGCAACTGTACGGCCGCGGTGCCGATCCGGCGCGGTTTGAGTGAGAGGGTCGTGACGGGCGGCTCGGTGGTCCGGTAGACCGCCGATTCGCTGCAACACACCAGCAGCAGGTCCTCGGGGACACGCAGTCCGTAGCGGCGGGCGGCGGCCAGCAGATCGGTGCCGTTGGGGTCGAAGAGGCCGTAGACCGCGTCCGGGCGGTCGGGGCGGGCGAGCAGCCGGTCGGCCGCCACGGCCCCGGCACAGGGGTCGTGAGCGGGGTACTCCTCGTAGACCGGGTCCTGGCCCACGCGCTCGCACCAGTCCAGATACGCGGTGGTGGAGAGCCGGGTGTAGGTGTCGGTGGAGGTCCCGGTGAGCAGCCCGATCCGGCGGGCGCCGCCCTCGGAGAGATGGTCGAGCAGGCTGAGTACGGCGGCCTCGTGGTCGTTGTCCACCCAGGCGGTGACGGGGAGGGTGCCGGCCGGGCGGCCGTCGCTGACCACCGGGATGCCCTGGCGGAGCAGCTCGGTGACGACCGCATCGTGGTCGGAGGGGTCGATCACCACCGTGCCGTCGAGGGCGACGTTGGACCACACGTCGTGACGGGAGGTGGCGGGGAGGATGACGAGGGCGTAGCCGCGGGCGAGCGCGGCCGAGGTGGCGGCCCGCGCCATCTCGGCGAAGTAGGCGAACTCGGTGAAGGTGAAAGGTTCATCCCCGTACGTGGTCACGGTCAGGCCGATGAGGCCGGACTTGCCGGTACGGAGCGTGCGGGCCGCGGCGGACGGGCGGTAGCCCAGCCGCTCGGCGACCTCGCGGACATGGCGGCGGGTGGCGTCCGGGAGCCGACCCTTGCCGTTGAGCGCGTCGGAGACGGTCGTGATGGAGACCCCGGCGGCGGCGGCCACGTCCCGGATGCCCGCCCGCCCTAACCGGCGGCCGGTCGACCGGCCCACCTGGTGCTTCCCTGCTGCTGTCATGGCCAGCCGATAGTAGGGCGCGCGCGGGGAGTCTGCGCGAATTCGCCATCGGTATTCGGAAGGCACGTTTCTGCATGAGCGCATTCCTCAATCCCCTTGGAACTGAAGCCAGTTGGGGGATTCGGAGGTTTTCTCATCGCCTCTGGCATATCCACGCCTGCTGATTGACCCATGTCTCGAACAGGTCTCAACTCACCTTCATGGGTGACGCGCGCCACGGCGCTCGCCACCGGCGCGCATCAAAAAACGGGGCGCTCCCCCAGTGGGTACGCGGGCTCGGACGGCGGCTACGCGGTCCGCTCCAGCGGGTACGCGAGACGGGGGAATCCTCATAAGGTGTGCAGTATTGCCGTGTGCGACCGCTGCGCACGGGACGGGACGGGATGGGTCGAGGAGGACTGTCGGTGACCGAGAAGAGCCCCAAGCTGCGCGCCGTGCTGGATGACGTTCCGACGTACAAGCCCGGCAAGCCGGCCGCCGCGGGCGGTCCGCGCGCCTTCAAGCTGTCCTCCAACGAGAACCCCTATCCGCCGCTGGCCGGGGTGCTGGAGTCGGTGGCCGACTCCGCCGCCTCCTTCAATCGCTACCCCGACCTGGCATGCACCGGTCTGATGGCCGAGCTGGCGAGCCGCTTCGACGTACCGCTGGACCATCTGGCCACCGGGACCGGCTCGGTCGGGGTGGCCCAGCAGCTGGTCCAGTCCACGGCCGGACCGGGCGATGAGGTGATCTACGCCTGGCGGTCCTTCGAGGCATATCCGATCATCACGCAGATCGCGGGGGCGACATCGGTGCGGGTTCCGCTGACCGATGCCGAGGAGCACGATCTGGATGCGATGGCCGACGCGATCACCGACCGCACCCGGCTGATTTTCGTCTGTAACCCCAACAACCCGACCAGCACGGTAGTGCGCCGGGCCGAGCTGGAGCGCTTCCTGGACCGGGTGCCGTCCGATGTGCTCGTGGTGCTGGACGAGGCATACATCGAGTTCATCCGGGACGACCGGGTGCCCAATGGCATCGAGCTCTACCGGGACCGGCCCAATGTGTGTGTGCTGCGCACCTTCTCCAAGGCGTACGGCCTGGCCGGGCTGCGGGTGGGCTTCGCGATCGCCCATGAGCCGGTCGCCGCGGCGCTGCGCAAGACCGCCGTGCCCTTCGGTGTCAGTCAGCTCGCCCAGGACGCGGCGGTCGCCTCGCTGCGCAGTGAGGACACGCTGCGTGAGCGGGTGGAGGCGCTGGTCACCGAGCGTACGCGGGTGCGGGAGGCGCTGATCGGCCAGGGCTGGACGGTCCCGGACTCGCAGGCGAACTTCGTCTGGCTGCGGCTGGGGGAGCGGACGGCCGACTTCGCGGCGGCGTGCGAGACGGCGGGTGTGGTGGTGCGGCCGTTCCCGGGTGAGGGGATGCGCGCGACCATCGGCGAGCAGGAGGCCAACGACATCTTCCTGAAGGTCGCCGAGCGGTTCCGCAAGGAGCTCTGAGCCAGCACCGAGGGCACCGCCCCCGCGCTGTCAAGGGGTCCACCGGTCCCTCGTCGAAGCGCAAAGGATATCCCTACGTACCCCCTTCGACCCCTACCACCCCCAGGTGGGAGGGGTCGAAGGCATATGCGTATCATTGCTTGTGAATGTGAATACGTTCACAAGCTCCCGCGGGGGCGCAGGCAAGACCGTAAGGAGAGATCCCCGTGAATCTGGCTCTGGCGCCGGAGTCGCTTGCGCGATGGCAGTTCGGAATCACCACCGTCTACCACTTCCTTTTCGTTCCGCTGACGATCTCTCTCGCCGCGATCACCGCGGGTCTGGAAACCGCCTGGGTCCGCACGGGCAAGGAGAAGTACTTCCATGCCACCAAGTTCTGGGGAAAGCTCTTCCTGATCAACATCGCGATGGGGGTCGTCACCGGCATCGTGCAGGAGTTCCAGTTCGGGATGAACTGGTCGGACTACTCCCGCTTCGTCGGTGATGTCTTCGGTGCCCCGCTGGCGATGGAGGCGCTGCTCGCCTTCTTCTTCGAATCCACCTTCATCGGGCTGTGGATCTTCGGCTGGGACAAGCTGCCGAAGAAGATCCACTGCGCCTGCATCTGGATCGTCTCACTCGGCACCGTGCTGTCCTCGTACTTCATCCTGGCGGCCAACTCCTGGATGCAGCATCCGACCGGCTACTCGATCGACAAGGCCACCGGAAAGGCACAGCTCACCGACATCTGGGCGGTGCTCACCCAGAACACCACCCTGGTCGTCGTCTTCCACACGCTCACCGCGGCCTTCCTCACCGGCGGTGCCTTCGTCGTCGGTATCGCCTCCTTCCATCTGTGGCGGGCCAAGCGCGCGACGCTGCGCGGCGAGGAGCTGGGCGAGAAGCGCACCAAGCAGATCGGCGCCATGCGGAGCTCGCTGCGGGTGGGTCTGGTCGTGGCCGTCATCGCGGGTCTTGGCACGGCGATCAGCGGTGATCAGCTCGGCAAGGTGATGTTCGAGCAGCAGCCGATGAAGATGGCCGCGGCCGAGGCGCTGTGGGAGACCCAGGCGCCCGCCCCCTTCTCGGTCTTCGCCGTCGGCGACGTCGGCAAGGGGCACAACAGCGTGGAGCTGGAGGTCCCCACGGCGCTCTCCTTCCTCGCCCACAGCAACTTCACCGACGCCGTGCCCGGGATCAACGACATCGCGCAGAAGGAGGCCGCCGCCTACGGCGGGGACCCCAAGGACTACATCCCCAGCATCTTCATGACCTTCTGGGGCTTCCGGCTGATGATCGGCTTCGGGATGACCTCGTTCGTCGCCGGGCTGATCGGGCTGTGGACGACCCGCCGCAAGCGATGGCTGGACCCCGCCTTCCGCACCGGCGAGTACGAGGTTCCGCGGCTGATGCTCACCAAGAAGCGTGAGATGAGCCCGCTGCTCACCACCTGGTCCTGGCGGATCGGCATCCTCACCATGGGCTTTCCGCTGATCGCCAATTCCTTCGGCTGGATCTTCACCGAGATGGGCCGCCAGCCCTGGGTGGTCTACGGCCTGATGAAGACCGCCGACGCGGTCTCCCCCGGAGTCAGCCAGACCGAGGTGCTGATCTCGCTGGGCGTCTTCACCCTGCTCTACGGCGTGCTCGCGGTGGTCGAGGTCCGGCTGCTGGCCAAGTACGCCAAGGCCGGACCCGACACCGACGAGAAGCCGCCCGCGAAGGACCCCACGCTCCGGCTGCCCTCCGGCGGTCCGGGCGGCGGGCCCGCCGGGGCTGAGGCTGACGCCGATGCCGACAAGCCGCTGACCTTCGCGTACTGACGGACCGGGCGGAAGAGACGAGTAGAAGAGAACTGAGAGAGCTATGTCACCGGACCTGCACGACATCTGGTTTGTGCTGATCGCCTTCCTCTGGACGGGCTACTTCTTCCTCGAGGGCTTCGACTTCGGCATCGGCGTGCTGACCAAGCTGCTGGCGCGCGACCGCACCGAGCGCCGGGTGCTGATCAACACCATCGGCCCGGTCTGGGACGGCAACGAGGTGTGGCTGATCACCGCGGGCGGGGCGACCTTCGCCGCCTTCCCCGACTGGTACGCCACGCTCTTCAGCGGCTTCTATCTGCCGCTGCTGGCCGTTCTGGTCTGTCTGATCCTGCGCGGTGTCGCCTTCGAGTACCGGCACAAGCGGCCCGAGGAGCGCTGGCAGCGCACCTGGGAAAACGCGATCTTCTGGTGCTCGCTGCTGCCCGCGTTCCTCTGGGGCGCCCTCTTCGCCAATCTGGTGCGCGGGGTGCCGATCGGCTCGGACAAGAACTACACCGGCGGTCTGTCGGATCTGATCTCCCCGTACGCCGTGCTCGGCGGGATGGTGACGCTGGTGCTCTTCACCTTCCACGGCGCCGTGTTCGCCGCACTGAAGACGACCGGTGACATCCGGGGGAGGGCGCGGCGCCTCGCGGGCCGGCTCGGCCTGGCCACCATGGCTCTCGCGCTGCCCTTCCTGATCTGGACCCAGCACAACAGCGGCAACGGGCGGAGCCTGGTGGCCGTGGTGATCGCGGCCCTGGCGCTGGCCGTGGCCCTGGTGATGAACCAACGCGGGCGTGAGGGCTGGGCGTTCGCCCTGTCCGGGGTGACCGTCGCGGCGGCGGTGGCCATGCTCTTCCTCGCGCTCTTCCCGGACGTCATGCCGTCCTCGCTCGATCCGCGCTGGAGTCTGACGGCGGCCAACGCGGCCTCCAGCCCCTACACACTGAAGATCATGACGTGGGTCGCGGTCATCATGACGCCGCTGATCATGGCGTACCAGGCGTGGACGTACTGGGTGTTCCGCAAGCGCATCGGTACCCAGCACATCCCCGAGCCGAGTGCTCACTGAGCCTCGCGGGAGGGCGTGTTTCACGTGAAACCAATCGACCCCCGGCTGCTGCGGTACGCCCGGGCCACCCGGTTCTTCCTCGCCGCGTCCGTGGCGCTGGGCCTGGCCGGGGCGGCTCTGGTCATCGCCCAGGCGATGCTGATCGCCGAGGTGGTGGTCGGTTCTTTCCAGCACGGCGAGGGCGTGGACGCGCTGACGCGCCCGCTGATCCTGCTGGCCCTGGTCGCACTCGGCCGGGCGGCCGTCTCCTGGCTCACCGAGCTGACCGCCCACCGGGCGAGTGCGGCGGTCAAGTCGGAGCTGCGGCTGCGGCTGCTGGAGCGGGCGGTCCGGCTGGGTCCGGGCTGGCTGGACTCACGGCGGACCGGTGAGCTCACCACCCTGGCCACCCGCGGGGTCGACGCGCTCGACGACTACTTCGCGCGCTACCTCCCGCAGTTGGGGCTGGCGGTGGTGGTGCCGGTGGCGGTGCTCGCCCGTATCGTCACCGCGGACTGGATCTCCGCTCTGGTCATCGTGGTCACCCTGCCGCTGATCCCGCTGTTCATGGTGCTCATCGGCTGGGCCACCCAAGATCGGATGGACCGTCAGTGGCGGCTGCTGTCCCGGCTCTCCGGGCACTTTCTCGATGTGGTCGCCGGGCTGCCGACGCTCAAGGTGTTCGGACGGGCCAAGGCCCAGGCCGAGTCGATCCGTGCGATCACGGCCGACTACCGGCGGGCCACTCTGAAGACCCTGCGGCTCGCCTTTCTCTCCTCCTTCGCCCTGGAGTTGCTCTCCACCGTCTCGGTCGCACTGGTCGCGGTCGGCATCGGAATGCGGCTCGTCCACGGCGAGATGGATCTGTACACCGGACTGGTGGTGCTGGTGCTGGCGCCCGAGGCGTATCTGCCGCTGCGACAGGTGGGCGCGCAGTACCACGCGGCCGCCGAGGGGCTGTCGGCGGCGGACGAGGTGTTCGCGGTGCTGGAGCGTGAGCCCTCGGCCACGGGGACGGCGGACGCCCCCGATGCCCGGGAGGCCGCGCTGACCGTCGAGGGGCTGGTGGTGCGCCACCCCGGGCGCACCGAACCGTCGTTGGCCGCGACATCGTGCCGGGTCCGGCCCGGGGAGACGGTGGCCGTGGTCGGTCCCAGCGGGGCCGGGAAGACCACCCTGCTGAACGCCGTGCTCGGCTTCGCCGAACCGTCCGCGGGCCGGATTCTGCTCGGCGGACAGGACCTCGCGTCGCTGGACCCGGAGAGCTGGCGACGGCAGATCGCCTGGGTACCCCAGCGGCCGTATCTCTTCGCCGGGACGATCGCCGAGAACGTCCGGCTGGCCCGGCCGGATGCCTCTGACGCGGCCGTACGGGCCGCACTGCGGGACGCGGGCGCGCTCGGCTTCGTCTCCGCGCTGCCGGAGGGAACCGGGACCCGCCTCGGCGAACTGGGCGCGGGCCTGTCCGCGGGGCAGCGGCAACGGATCGCGCTGGCGCGGGCGTTCCTGGCCGACCGGCCGGTCCTGCTGCTGGACGAGCCGACGGCGAACCTGGACGGCGAGACCGAGGCGGCGGTCGTCGAGGCGGTCCGGCGGCTGGCCGTCGGCCGCACGGTGCTGATGGTGGTACACCGCCCGGCGCTGCTGCCGCTCGCCGACCGGGTGCTGAGTCTTCCGGGCGGGGAGTGGTCGACCGGGCCCGGTGCGGGTGCGAGTGGCGGTGCGGACGCCGTGCACGCGGCGTGGGCGGACGCGTACGCGCTGCCGGGCGCGGCCGAGGTGTCCGGCGCGCGGGCTGATATGCGGACCCATGACGAGGGGGGCGCGGTGCCGGGCGCGCCCGGTGCGGGGGCGGAGCAGCCGCCGGACGACACCGTGGCCGCCGAGCCGGACGGTCCGGTGGCGGCCGGCAGCGGCCGAGGCGCGCTCGCGCGAGTGCGGGCGACCGCGCGCGGCCGCCGCGGCCGGTTCGCCCTCGCCCTGCTGCTCGGCAGTCTGGCCCTGGCAAGCGCCGTGGGGCTGATGGCCGTCTCGGGCTGGCTGATCTCGCGCGCCGCCCAGCAGCCGCCCGTGCTCTATCTGATGGTGGCGGTCACCGCGACCCGGACCTTCGGGATCGCCCGCGCCGTCTTCCGCTATGCCGAGCGCCTGGTCTCGCACGACGCCGTGCTGCGGCTGCTGGCCGATCTGCGGGTCGCCGTCTACCGGCGGCTGGAGCGGCTGGCGCCCGCCGGGCTCGGCCGGGCCCGGCGCGGCGATCTGCTCTCCCGACTGGTGGCCGATGTGGACGCCGTGCAGGACTACTTTCTGCGCTGGCTGCTGCCCGTGGGCAGCGCGGTGACGGTGGCCGCGGCCTCGGTCGGGTTCACCGCGTGGGTGCAGCCCGAGGCGGGGGCGGCCCTGGCGGCCGGGCTGCTGGTGGCCGGGGTCGGGGTGCCCCTGCTGTCCGGGGCGCTCACTCGGCGCGCGGAGCGGCGGCTGGCACCGGCGCGCGGAGCGCTGTCCGCCGAGGTTGTGGATCTGCTCGCCGGAACCCCGGAGTTGACGGTCGCGGGCGCGCTGCCGCGCCGCCTGGATGCGGTGCGGCGGACCGACGGGGCGCTGACCGGGATCGCCCGGCGCGGGGCCGCCGCCACCGGCGTGGGCGCCGGGCTCTCGGCGCTGGCCTGCGGGCTGACCGTCGCCGCCGCGGCCTGGGCCGGGGTGGCGGCCGTGGCGGATGGGCGGATCCACGGGGTGTGGCTGGCCGTGGTCGTCCTCACCCCGCTCGCCGCCTTCGAGGCGGTCGCGGGCCTGCCGCTCGCGGTGCGGCACCGGCAGCGGACGCGGCGGGCCGCGGAGCGGGTGTACGAGGTGACCGACGCGCCGCCGCCGGTGCGGGAGCCCGGTGAGGGAGCCCGGGAGAAGCCGCCGGAGGCACCGTTCCCGCTGGTGCTGCGCGGGGTCACCGCCCGCCACCCGGGGCGGCGGGCGCCCGCCCTGGACGGCTTCGACCTGGAGCTGACCCCGGGCCGCCGGGTCGCCGTCGTCGGTCCGTCCGGTGCGGGCAAGACCACCCTGGCCCAGGTGCTGCTGTGCTTCCTGGACACCGAGGGCGGTACGTACACCCTGGCGGGCCGGGACGCCACGGCCCTGGACGGGGACGAGGTACGGCGGCTGGTCGGGCTCTGCGCCCAGGACGCCCATGTCTTCGACAGCTCGCTGCGGGAGAATCTGCGGCTGGCCCGTCCCGGCGCGGGCGACGACGAGCTGCGGGCCGCGCTGGCCGCGGCCCGGCTGCTGGAGTGGGTGGACGGGCTGCCGGACGGCCTCGACACGATGGCCGGTGAGCTGGGCGCCCGGCTCTCCGGCGGCCAGCGACAGAGGCTCGCCCTGGCGCGGGCGCTGCTGGCGGACTTCCCGGTCCTGGTGCTGGACGAGCCCGCCGAGCATCTGGACCTGCCGACGGCCGACGCGCTGACCGCCGACCTGCTGTCCGCGACCCGCGGCCGGACCACGGTGCTGATCACGCACCGGCTGGCGGGTCTGGAGGCGGTCGACGAGGTGATCGTGCTGGACGGCGGCCGCGCCGTCCAGCGTGGCACCCCCCAGGAGCTGGCCACCGCCGACGGCCCCTACCGCCGCCTGCTGGACCGCGAGGCCGCGGAAGGCCGCCGGTCCGCGGGCTCGGACGCGGCGGCGGACCGGAAGCCCGTGGGCAGCGGCGTGGCTTAGGGCCGTCGTCAAAGGGGGTTCCCGGCCGTGAGCGGCGTCTGGTGCGGGGGCACCTCCCGGCGGTAGCCGGGGGAGGCTTGCAAGGCGGAGGTTCGCCCCCGTCGTAGGCGTACTCGGGCGTGCCCTCCGAGGACGGGCACCGGCGGTGCCGCCCCCGGTCGGCGGCCGGTTTCGCCCGGGGGCGTGCGGCCTGTCCCGGGGAAGAGGGCGGCGGTTGGCGGGGACGGCCGTGGGACTCCGGTACACGTGGCATGCCGCCCGGCCAGATCACGTGCACATCGCCGGGGTGCCGCACGCGGCGCCGGTGCTGAGCCCACGGTTCCCGACGCTCGGGGGACGGGCTCCGGCGGCAGACGCTCGGCGCGACGGGGCGCGGTGGTGGTCGTCCGGCTGACCGCCGGGTTCGGCGGCAGGGCATGCCCGGGCGGCATTCATTACGCTCGATGCCATGGTGGCCGCAGCCCCCACTCCGGATCCCCTGGAAGTCGCCGCGGAGGCGACCCGCGGGCTGCGGGGGCTGTCCACCGAGCTGACCGCGCGGCTGCCGCGGCTGCTGGAGGCGATGCGCTCCATCGGTACCGGGCTGGAGCTGCGCACCGTACTCGACCGGATCGCGGAGACCGCCGCCGAGCTGGCGGGTGCGCGCTGCGCCGTGATCGGGGTGAACGACGCGGCGGGCCAGGGACCGGCCGGGGTGGTCAGCTACGGGGCGACCGAGGCGGACCGGGAGCGGTGCGGGGCGCTGTTCGCCGGGCTGCCGCCCGGAGCGCATCCGGCCGAATTTCTGCTGGACCATCCGCTGCCGCACTCGTTCATCGGGGTGCCTATCCGGGTCGGGGAGGAGACCTTCGGCCATCTGTGCCTCGCCGAGAAGCGGGACGGCGGCGAATTCACCGTCTCGGACCTGCACATGGTCAAGGTGCTCGCGACCGAGGCCGGGATCGCCATCGGCAACGCCCGCTTCCACGAGGCCACTCGGCAGCGCGAACGGTGGATCGAGGGCTCGGTGGCGGTCACCCACTCCCTGCTCTCCGGCGATGCCGAGAACGCGTTGGCCGTCGTGGCCGAGAAGGCCCGTCAGCTCGCCCGCTCCGCAGCGGGGTTGGTGCTGCTGCCCGAGCCGTCCGGGGGTCTGCGGATCGTGGCGGCGGACGCCGAGGATCCGTCGGCGCTGCTCGGCACCGTCGTCCCGGCCCGCTCCCCGGCCGTCCCGCGGCTGCTGGCCGGGAAGCCGGTGTTCCTCGACGATCCGGCCGCCCGGCCGCGGCTGATCACCGGGGTGCTCGGCCGCTTCGGGCCGAGCATGTTGCTGCCGCTGAGCGGCGGGGACCGGGTGCTGGGGGTGCTGGCCACCCCGCGGGCGCCCGGCGCCCGTCCGTTCACCGCCGCTGAGCGCACCCTCGCCGGTCAGTTCGCGGCGCAGGCCGCGGTGGCGCTGGTGCTCGCCGAGGCGCAGCGGGACCGTGAGCGGCTCGCGGTGCTGGAGGAGCGGGACCGCATCGCGCGCGATCTGCACGACCTCGTGATCCAGCGGCTGTTCGCGACCGGGATGACACTGGAGAGCGCTCAGCGCCGGTCGGACGCGCCGGAGGTACGGGAGCGGATCGAGCGGGCCGTGGAGGAGCTGGGCGCGGCCATCCAGGAGGTACGGACGGCGATCTTCACGCTGCGGCAGGGCCCGGCGCAGCCCCCCGCCGGACTGCGCGCCCGGGTGCTGCGGGAGGTGGGGGCGGCGGCGGTGCCGCTGGGCTTCCAGCCGTCGCTGAGCTTCGTGGGCGAGGTCGACGCACGGGTCGGCGAATTGGCCGGAGGGAATCTGATCGCTGCGCTGCGCGAGGCGCTGTCCAATGTGGTGCGGCATGCGCGGGCGGGGCGCGTCGAGGTGGTCGTGGACGCCACCGCGCGGCTGACGCGGGGGCGTGCGGGGGTACGGCTGACAGTCGCGGACGACGGGGTGGGCGTTCCGGCGGACGGACGGCGCAGCGGTTTGGCCAATCTGGTGCGCCGGGCCGAGTCGCTGGACGGATCGAGCGAGTTGGGGCCGGGGCTCGGTGAGGGCGGCCGCGGCACGGCGGTGGTGTGGGAGGTACCGCTGTAGCGGCGGGAGCGGCACCGCCGGCGCGGGTCCGCTAGTCCGGCCAGTGGACCTCCTCACCTGTGAGGCGCAACTATCGCTCCGTCAGCATGCGGTACCCCGAGGGCGACTGTGGGATGAGGCTCGCGGGCCGTCCGGTCCTCGCGTAACCCATCGCACTCCGTGACAGCCGACGGCCGTGAGAGCGCCGCCGGTTCGGCGCGGGGAAGGAAGTCATCGACGTGAAGAGTCAGAGCTCAACTCCCCAGCGTTCCCGGACCTGCCGTCGGGTCCTCCTCGCCACCGCCGCCGCGGTGCTCGCCGTCTCCGGCGGGATCCTTGCGCCTGCCGCACAGGCCGACGACGGGCCGCGAGGGGGCGGCCACCCTCACCCGCCCATCCACCCGCGCCCCTACCCGCCCATCCACCCGCCCACCATGCCGCCCGTTCTGCACGGGTTGCAGCAGTTCACCGCGGATGGCACGTTCACGCCTCCCCCGGGCGTCACCTCGGTGCATGTCCAGGCGTGGGGCGCCGGTGGTGGCGGCGGTGGTGGCGGTGGCGGCGGCAGCGCGCCGAACGACGGGGAAGGCGGCACCGGTGGTGGCGGTGGCTCGGGCGGCTTCACCTGGTGCGTCATCCCGGTCACTCCCGGCCAGCCCTATGCCGTGGACACCGGGTCCGGCGGTGTCCACGGCAACGGTGGCCCCGGCGGCTCCGGTGGTAGCGGTGGCACAGCCGGAACGACCGGTACGACCGGTACCGCGACCACCTTGAGCTCGCCCGCCAGCGTCGTCCAGCTCGCCGCCACGGGCGGCACGGGCGGTGGCGGCGGCGGTGGCGGCACCGCCACCGACGGTGCTGACGGTACGCCCGGGGTCGGCGGCACCGGCAGCTGCTCCACCGGCGGTGTGAACCTGCCCGGCAACAGTGGGCAGGGGATTGCGGGGGGCGAGGCGGTGGACGGCATCGTCCAGCTGCCGTCGACGAACAACAGCGAGGGCGGCGACGGCGGCCAGCCCGGCGGCGGTGGTGAGGCCAGCGGTGGCATGGGCGGCGACGGTCACGACGGCGGCAACGGCTACCTCGTCGTCTTCTGGTAGTCCGGGGCCCGGTCGCGGCCCTACCCGAACTGCCCCCGGCCACACGGCCGGGGGCAGTTCGGGTAACCGATCCGGACAGGGCCTAGCCGGCCAGGATCCGCTCGATGACGGCGGCGACGCCGTCCTCGGTGTTGGCGGCGGTGCGCTGGGTGGTCGCGGCCAGTACGTCCGGGTGGGCGTTGGCCATCGCGTACGAGGTGCCCGCCCAGGTCAGCATCTCCAGGTCGTTGGGCATATCGCCGAATGCCACGACCTCCTCGGCGCTGATACCGCGCTCGGCGCAGCACTGCTCCAGGGTGCTGGCCTTGCTGACACCGGGGCCACTGATCTCCAGCAGGGCCGTCGGGCTGGAGCGGGTGAAGGAGCCGTGCTCGCCGGCGGCCGAGCGGCCCAGTTCGAGGAAGACGTCGGGGGCCAGTTCCGGGTGGTGCGCGAGCAGCTTGATGATCGGCTGGTCGGCGTGGGCGAAGCCGTCGGCGAGTAGCTTCTCGGCGGGGGCGTGGATCGCGCCCGGGTCGAGGTGGAAGGGCGGGTACGCGGGCTCGTAGAAGATGCCCTCGGTCCGCTCGACGGCGAACGAGGTGCCCGGAGCCGCCGCGCGCAGCGCCTCGACGACGGCGAGGGCCGGGGTGGGATCCAGCGGGCGGACCTTGATCAGCCGACCGCCCTGGTGGAGATCGACCACAGCGGCGCCGTTGGCGCAGATCGCCAGGCCGTGTCCGTGCACATGGGCGCTGACCACATCCATCCAGCGGGCCGGGCGGCCGGTGACGAAGAAGACCTCGATGCCGGCACGCTCGGCCGCGGCGAGCGCCTCAACGGTGCGGTCGGAGACCGTCTTGTCGTCCCGCAGCAGGGTGCCGTCGAGGTCGGTGGCGATCAGCCGGGGCCGGGGTGAGCCGGTGCCGGAACGGTCTGTGGCCGGGGTCCCGGGCCGCTCGGTTGCTGGAGTCACGGCAACCATCCTCCCGCATATGCCGCGCATCGGTGTGCGAAGGGGATCGGGTGCGTACGTATGCCCGGTGGGCCGGGCCCTACGCCGCCTTCCCTCGGCCGCCCTCTTCGCGGCCGCCGTCAGCCGCTGTCGGCCGCCACCCGTCGGCCACCACGGGTCAGCCGTTGCCGTCCGTCGCTGTCGTCCGGACCGCTTAGGCTCGGTCGTATGCGACTGAGCACCGTGATCCTTCCCGTCCAGCGCTGGTCCGAGGGCGGCCGGGAGCTGTGGCAGCGCGCCGAGGAGCTGGGCTTCCACGGCGCGTACACCTATGACCACCTGTCCTGGCGGGTGCCGTTCCGCGACGGCCCCTGGTTCGGGGCCGTGCCCACGCTGACGGCTGCCGCGGCGGCCACCTCGCGGCTGCGCCTCGGCACCCTGGTGACCTCCCCCAACTTCCGGCATCCGGTGACGCTCGCCAAGGAGCTGATCACCCTCGACGATGTCTCCGGCGGGCGGATCACGCTCGGGATCGGGGCGGGCGGCTCCGGCTTCGACGCGACGGCGCTGCGCCGCGGCGGTGAGGAGGCGTGGACCCCGCGGGAGCGGGCGGACCGGTTCGGGGAGTTCGTCGAGTTGCTCGACCGGCTGCTGACCCATGACGCGGTGACGTACGAGGGCGAGCACTACAGCGCGCAGGAGGCACGCAACATCCCGGGCTGTGTGCAGCGGCCGCGGCTGCCGTTCGCGGTGGCCGCGACCGGTCCGCGCGGGCTGCGGCTGGCCGCGCGCCACGGCCAGGCGTGGGTGACCACGGGGGATCCGAAGGTGTCCGCCACCGGCACCCCGGCCGATTCGGTGGAAGCCATCGCCCGCCAGGTCGAGGGGCTGGCCAAGGCGTGCGCCGAGGCCGGGCGGGACGCGGGCGATCTCCACAAGATCCTGCTCACCGGCTTCACCCCGGACGGCGCGGGGCCGCTGGCCTCGGTAGACGCCTTCGTCGACTTCGCCGGGCGGCATGCGGCGCTGGGCTTCGACGAGATCGTGCTGCACTGGCCGATCCCGGACTCCATCTTCGCCGCGGACCAGCGGGTCTTCGAGAAGATCGCCACGGAGGGCGCGGCGCAGCTCGGCACCGGGTGAGGGGCGGTGAGAGGCGGTCCCCGCGGTGACAGGGCCCCGCACGGCGGTGAGGACCGCCACAAGCGGTAAAGGTCGGCATAAGGGGCAGAATCGGGTATAGAGGATTTCGCTGCCGCAGTCCCTGTGGAGGCACTCATGGCGCGTACCCGATACGCCCCGGACCGAGGGCTGACCACCCGCATGGTGACCACGATGTTCTTCATCGGTCTGCTCTACGTGGTCTTCGTCGGTGTGCTGCTGGCGCTGGTGAGGGGCGCCTGGCCGCTGATCCTGATCCTCGCGGGCGGGCTGTTCGTGGCGCAGTTCTGGTTCAGTGACCGGATCGCGGCCTACAGCATGGGCGCGCGGGAGGTCACTCCGGAGCAGGCGCCCGAGCTGCACGGCGCGGTGGACCGGCTGTGTGCCCTCGCCGATATGCCCAAGCCGAGGGTGGCGATCGCCGATACGGATGTGCCCAACGCCTTCGCCACCGGCCGCAACCAGCGCAGCGCCCTGGTGTGCGCGACCACCGGTCTGCTGCGGCGGCTGGAGCCGGACGAGCTGGAGGGGGTGCTCGCCCATGAGCTGTCGCATGTGGCCCACCGTGATGTGGCGGTGATGACCATCGCCTCGTTCCTCGGGGTGCTGGCCGGGATGATGACCCGGGTCGCGCTGTGGGGCGGGCTCACCCGCGGCGGCGGTCGCGACAACAACACCGCCATCGCCGTCCTGCTCATCCCGCTGGTCAGTGCCGTGGTCTACGCGATCAGCTTTCTGCTGACCCGGCTGCTGTCCCGCTACCGCGAGCTGAGCGCCGACCGGGCCGCCGCCTTGCTGACCGGGCGGCCCTCGGCACTCGCCGCCGCGCTGACCAAGGTGACGGGGCAGATGGCCCGGATCCCCACCCGGGATCTGCGCAAGGCCGAGCCGTACAACGCGTTCTGGTTCGCCCCGGCGCTCTCCGGGGGGAGCATGAGCCGGCTGCTGTCCTCGCATCCGACGCTGGAGCAGCGGCTCGACCAGCTCGGCCGGATCTCGGCGCAGCTCGGCCAGGCGGGAAGGGGCTGAGGAGCGTGGGGTTCTGGGACGTCGTCCTCGGCCGCAGCAAGCCCGTACGCCCCGATCTCGACCGGCTCTTCGGGCTGCCGGGGGCCGCGGTCACGCTGGAGGCGGGGGCGGGGTTCACCCCCACCGGGCTGGGGTCGGTGTGCTTCGCCAGTGTGGAGGGCGGTGCCTTCGCTCAGCTCCAGCGCGATGTATCGGAGCTGCTGGACTCGGACACCGGACGGGGCGGGGTGCCGGTGGAGTTCGGCCGGGACGGATACGGCTACACCTGGCTGCTGGCCCGGCAGCCGCCGGACGATGTGGCCGCCCTGGTGAACGATCTGCACGCGGTCAACACCCTGCTCCAGGACGGGGGGTTCGGCCCGCAGCTGCTGTGCTCCCTGCTCGGTTTCCGGAACGCGGCCGACGGCCGTTCGCTGGCGCTGGTGTACCTCTACAAGCGAGGCACGTTCTACCCCTTCGCACCGCTGCCGGGCGGTGGGGAGAAGCGGGACAACGGACTCGAACTCCAGGTGCGGGCGATGCTCGGGGACGATCTGCGGATCGAGGAGGACCTGAGCCGCTGGTTCCCGGTCTGGGGTGCGCCGGGCCTGTAGGTCACCGCCCGGCGCCCCCGTGTCCCTTAGGGCGTCACCGCCTCACCTCGGCCGCCGCCCCAGCCGCGCGGCCGCGCGCAGCGATACCGGGGCGACCCGGGACAGCACGGCCGCGGCCTTCGCCTCCGGTGTCACCGGCACCACCGCGGCATTGCGCAGCACGGCCCGCAGGATCGCGTCCGCGACCTTCTCCGGTGGGTACGCACGGGGCGCCAGCAGCCGGGCGGGCCGGTCGTCCCGGGTGCGGGCATAGCCGGGGCAGATCACCGAGACGCCGATGTCCCGGCCCGCCAGCTCGGCGCGCAGGGATTCGCTCAGCCGCACCACGGCCGCCTGGGAGGCGCCGTAGGCGGACAGCGTCCGCGACGGACGGAAGGCGGCGGCCGACGCCGTGTTGACGATATGGCCGCCCTGGCCACGGTCGGCCATCTGGCCGCCGAAGGCCCGGCAGCTGTGGATGACGCCCCACAGATTGGTGTCCAGCACCCGGCGCCAGGCGTCCGCCGAGGTGTCCAAGAAGGCGCCGGAGAGCCCCACTTCGGCATCGTTGACCAGCACATCGACCACGCCGTACTCGGCGGAGACCTTGTGGGCCAGCTTCTCCACGGCTCGCTCGTCCGCGATGTCCACGGCCTCGGCCCAGGCGTGCGGCGCACCGGCCGAGCGTGCCAGCGAGGCGGTGTGCGCCGCGGCCTCCGCGTCCTGGTCCACGGCGATCACCCGGGCTCCCGCCGCGGCGAAGGCGAGGCAGGTGGCCCGGCCGACGGCGCCCGCCGCGCCCGTCACCAGCACCAGCCGGCCGCCGAACCGCTGGGCGTACGGACCGGGCGAGGCCGCCCCGGGGCGTGGAGCACCCTCCTCCACCGAGGTGATGAACTCGGTGATCCACGCGGTGAGCTGGTCCGGCCGGGAGCGGGGCATGCCGTGGCGGGCGGCGAGGGTGCGCCGCGTCAGATCCGGCACCCAGCTCTCCAGATCGTCGTAGAGCCGCTGGGAGAGAAAGGGGTCCTGGGTCGGGACGATCAGCTGGACCGGGGCGTGGGCATAGGCGTCCGGACGGGGTCGGCGGATCCGCTCGCGGACGTTGTCCCGGTAGAGCCAGGCGCCGTGGGCGGCGTCATCGGGAAGCGACGCGGTCGGATAGCCGTCGCTCGGCACCCGATCGACGCGCTCCAGAACGCCCGGCCAGGACCGGCCGAGCGGACCGCGCCACAGCGCCTCCGGAAGCCGGGGCGTATGCAGCGCGCCCACGTACCAGGAGCGGGCGGACTGGCCCAGCAGTTGGGCGATACGGCGCGGGGTGGGCCGGGTCAGCCGCTTTCTGATCCAGTGGCCGAAGTGGTCCAGGCAGGGGCCCGACAGCGAGGTGAACGAGGCGATCCGCCCCTGGGCGCGCGGGACCGTGACGAACTCCCAGGACTGCACCGAGCCCCAGTCGTGGCCCACCAGATGGACCGGCCGGCCCGGGGAGACCGCGTCGATCACGGCCAGGAAGTCATCGGTGAGCTTCTCCAGGGTGAAGCCGCCGCGCAGCGGCTTCGGGGCCGTGGAGCGGCCGCAGCCGCGCACGTCGTACAGCACGACATGGAAGCCCGCGCCGTCGGAGGCGAGGCGGGTGGCGACCTCGGCCCACACCTCCTTGCTGTCCGGATAGCCGTGCAGCAGCACCACCGTGGGCCGCGCGGGATCACCGAGCTCGGCGACGCACAGCTCCACCTCTCCCGTGCGGATCGTGCGCTCGGCCGCTGCCGCGATCCCGTCCGTCACGCTGTCCTCCCCTTCCGCGCGGACATCGGCTTCCGCGCATGAACCCGGCGTCGTCCCCGCATGAACGGCGTCTTCACGGCGCTTTCCACGCATGAACCGGCGAACCGTGCCAGGACGACCATGCTCGGCGTTCGAAATCGCCGTCAAGAGGGCCGTCCGCCCCTGTGGATACCCGGGGTAACCCCCTCCTGGGGGTGCCGTTCCCCTACGGGCACGTGCGACCCGAGGACTAGGGAAATCCAGCCGTCAGGACTGACGTCGAGTGTGGCTCGGCCCACTACTGTCGAACACGTGACTGTGATCGCCACCGAAAGCCTGAGCAAGCGGTTCCCCAGGGTCACCGCTCTCGACCGGCTCTCCGTCGACATCACACCGGGCGTCACCGGCCTGGTGGGTGCCAACGGTGCCGGCAAGTCCACCCTGATCAAGATCCTGCTCGGTCTCTCCCCCGCCAGCGAGGGGCGTGCCACCGTGCTCGGCCTCGACGTGGCCAAGGATGGCAGCACCATCCGCGAGAGCGTCGGCTATATGCCCGAGCACGACTGTCTGCCGCCCGATGTCTCGGCCACCGAGTTCGTCGTCCACATGGCGCGCATGTCCGGGCTGCCACCGTCCGCCGCCCGGGAGCGCACGGCCGACACCCTGCGCCATGTGGGCCTGTACGAGGAGCGGTACCGACCCATCGGCGGCTACTCGACGGGTATGAAGCAGCGGGTCAAGCTGGCCCAGGCACTGGTGCACGACCCGCGGCTGGTGCTGCTGGACGAGCCGACCAACGGCCTCGACCCGGTCGGCCGGGACGACATGCTCGCCCTCATCCGCCGCGTCTACACGGACTTCGGCATTTCGGTCCTGGTCACTTCGCATCTGCTCGGCGAGCTGGAGCGCACCTGCGACCACGTGGTGGTCATCGACGGCGGCAAGCTGCTCCGCTCCAGCTCCACCAGCGACTTCACCCAGGTCACGGCCTCCCTCGCGGTCGAGGTCACCGACACCGCCGAGCACCCGGACGGCACCGGTGTGCTGCGCGCCGCGCTCGACCGCGCGGGGCTCACCGTCCAGCCCGCCGGACGCGGCGCCGACGGGGCGCCCGCCTCCGACCATGTGCTGCTGGTCGACGTGGCCGGGGAGGGGACCTACGACACGGTCCGCGACGCCATCGCCGAACTCGGCCTCGGCCTGGTCCGGATGGAACAGCGCCGCCACCGCATCGCGGAGATCTTCCGCTCCGACGACTCCGACGACTCCGCGGACGCCTCCGCGAACTCCTCCGACCACACCACGGGGACCTCCGGCGCGGACGCAACCGGCGCCCACGGGAAGGGAGGTGCCGTCGATGCCGCCTGAGACCGTGCCCCAGCAGCGCACCGACGTCATCCACAACATCGGCTACCGGCACTACGAGGGCGCCCGTCTGGGCCGCGCCTACGCCCGCCGCTCGCTCTTCTCCCAGAGCCTGCGCGGCGCCTACGGCCTCGGTCGCTCGGCGAAGTCCAAGGTCGGGCCGATGCTGATGCTCGCCGTGATGTGCGTGCCCGCCGCGATCATCGTCGCGGTGGCCGTCGCCACCAAGGCGAACAAGCTCCCCGTGGAGTACACCGGATACGCGATCATGCTCCAGGCCGTCATCGGCCTCTACACCGCCGCCCAGGCACCGCAGTCCGTCTCCCGCGATCTGCGCTTCAAGACGATCCCGCTCTACTTCTCCCGGCCCATCAAGACCGAGGACTATGTGGTGGCCAAGTTCGCCGCCCTCGCGTCCGCGCTCTTCTTCCTCACCGCGATGCCCCTGCTGATCCTCTACATCGGGGCCCTGCTCGCCAAGCTGGACTTCGCCGACCAGACGAAGGGCTTCGCACAAGGACTGGTCTCCGTGGCTCTGCTCTCGCTCCTCTTCGCCGGTATCGGCCTGGTCATCGCCGCCATGACACCGCGCCGCGGCTTCGGTGTCGCCGCCGTCATCGCCGTACTGACCATCTCCTACGGCGCGGTGAGCACCATTCAGGCCATCGCCTGGGACCAGGGCAACACCGACGCGGTCAGCTGGCTCGGCCTCTTCTCGCCGATCACCCTCGTCGACGGGGTACAGACCGCGTTCCTCGGCGCCACCTCCGCCTTCCCCGGCGAGTTCGGCCCCGGCACCGGGACCGGCCTTGTCTACCTCCTCGTCCTCCTCGGCCTGACCGCCGGCTCGTACGGCCTGCTGATGCGCCGCTACCGAAAGGTCGGGCTGTGACCACGATCGCCATCGACAATGTCTCCCGCTGGTTCGGGAACGTCGTGGCCGTCAACGACGTGACCATGACGATCGGCCCCGGGGTCACCGGCCTTCTCGGACCCAACGGCGCGGGCAAGTCCACACTGATCAACATGATGGCCGGGTTCCTGGCGCCCTCCACCGGGACCGTCACCCTCGACGGCGCCCCGATCTGGCGCAATGAGCAGGTGTACCGCCACATCGGGCTCGTCCCCGAGCGGGAGGGGATGTACGACTTCCTCACCGGCCGCGAATTTGTCATCGCCAACGCCGAACTGCACGGGCTGCCCGATCCGCGCGCCGCCGCGCGCAAGGCGCTGGACACCGTCGAGATGGACTACGCCGGGTCGCGGAAGATCTCCACCTACAGCAAGGGCATGCGCCAGCGGGTGAAGATGGCCTCCGCCCTGGTCCATGAGCCGTCGGTGCTGCTGCTCGACGAGCCGTTCAACGGGATGGACCCGCGCCAGCGCATGCAGCTGATGGAGCTGCTGCGGCGGATGGGCGCCGAGGGCCGGACCGTGCTGTTCTCCTCGCACATCCTGGAGGAGGTCGAGCAACTCGCCGCCCATATCGAGGTGATCGTCGCCGGACGGCATGCCGCCTCCGGTGACTTCCGCAAGATCCGCCGTCTGATGACCGACCGTCCGCACCGCTACCTGGTGCGCTCCAGCGACGACCGGGCGCTCGCGGCGGCCCTCATCGCCGATCCGTCGACCACCGGTATCCAGGTCGATGCCGGTGGCGGGGTGGACGGCGGACTGCACATCCAGGCCGTCGACTTCACCCGCTTCACCGAACTGCTGCCCCGGGTCGCCCGCGACCAGGGCATCCGGCTCCTCACGGTCTCGCCCTCCGACGAGTCCCTGGAGAGCGTCTTCTCCTACCTCGTCGCGGCCTGAAAGGAGCCCACAGCGATGTCCTCGCTCTACCATCCGACCGTCGCCCGGCTCACCTACCGGGCCCTGCTCGGCCGCCGCCGTGCGCTGATCCTGTTCTCACTGCCCGCACTGCTGCTGATCATCGCGTTGGCGGTACGGGTACTGACCGGTGCCGACGACGGCACGGCCGACGGCATCCTCGGCGGCTTCGCGATCGCCACCATGGTTCCGCTGATCGGCGTGATCGCCGGTACCGGCGCGATCGGCCCGGAGATCGACGACGGTTCGGTGCTCTATCTGCTGGCCAAGCCGGTGAAGCGGCCCACGATCATCGTCACCAAGCTGATCGTCGCGATCGGCGTCACGGCCGCCTTCTCCGCGATCCCCACCCTGCTCGCGGGCTTCATCCTGAACGGCAACGGCCATCAGCTCGCGGTCGCCTACGCCGTCGCCGCCGCCGTGGCCTCCGTCGCCTACAGCGCGATCTTCCTGCTGCTGGGCACCGTCACCCGGCATGCGGTGGTCGCGAGCCTGCTCTACGCCCTGGTGTGGGAGGCGCTGTTCGGCAGCCTGATCTCCGGGGCGCGCACGCTCAGTGTCCAGCAGTGGGCGCTGGCCCTGGCCCAGAAGATCGGCGAGGGCGATCTGATCACCTCGGCGGTCGGACTGCCCACCGCCGTGGTGCTGCTGGTCGCCGTGACCGTGGCGACGACCTGGTACGCGGGCAGCAAGCTGCGCACGCTCACCGTCGCCGGTGAGGAGTGAGCCGTTCGGACGCACCCCCTGTTGTCGCCGGTGGCGGCGGTCGTGGAGACGGCCGCCGCCACCGGTGTGTTGTCGCCACCGGTGTTGACACCGGGCCCCGGCGTTTCCTTGGCTCACTCCTGTGAAATCCGACCGGCTGCTCTCGATCCTGCTGCTCCTCCAGACCCGTGGCCGGGTCACCGCCGTGGAACTCGCCGAGCGGCTGGAGGTCTCGACCCGCACCATCTACCGCGATGTGGAGTCCCTGTCCGCCGCCGGGGTGCCGGTCTACGCCGAACGCGGCCGGCACGGCGGAATCACCCTGCTCCCCGGCTTCCGCACGGATGTCACCGGACTGACCTCCGATGAGGCCAGGGCGCTGTTCGTCCTGGTCGCGCAGAGCACCCATGCCGCGCTCGGCCTCGACAGCGCCCTCGGCTCCGCCCTGCGCAAGGTGATGGCCGCGCTCCCGGCCGCGCACCGGCCCGCCGCCGAGCTCACGAGCCGCCGGATCCTCGTCGACCCCGGCCGCTGGTGGTCCCACCCCGCGCCGGAGGCCGATCTCGCCGTACTCCAGACCGCCGTACTGACCGACCGCAGACTGCGTATCCGCTACCGCCACGGCGGGCAGACCGCGCTGAACGACTACACCGTCGACCCCTACGGGCTCGTCGCCAAGGCCGGGGTCTGGTACCTGGTCGCCGACCGCGACGGCACCCCTCGGCTCTTCCGCGCCGACCGCGTCGCCGCCGCGTCGCTCGTCGACGCACCGGTGCGCCGCCGCCCCGGTGCCGAGTTGAAGGAGGTGTGGGAGGAGCTGCGGCGCGGGATCGAGGAGCGGCCGATGCCGCTGCGGGTACGGGCCCGGGTGCGGCGCAGCGGGCTCGACCGCTTCCTGCGGATCGTGGGCTCGCTGGTGGCACAGGCGCAGGAGATCGGGGGCGATGCGGAGTGGGCCGAGGTGGACCTCGCCTATCCGCAGCTGGTCGCGACGCGCCACCTGCTCCAGTTCGGGGCGGAGGTGGAGGTGCTGGATCCGCCCGAGGTCCGCGCCGAACTGGCCGCCGCGGCGGCCTCGGTCACCGCGCTGTACGGGTGACGCCGGGATCCGGCTCCGGCCCGGCCACCGGTCGCGCCCGTGGGCCGTCCGCCGTCAGTTCCGCCGCGACCGTCTCGGCGAACTCCACGGCCACCGGGCTCAGCGCGTCCCACCGTCGTGCCGCCCACCCGGTGGCCAGCGGCGGCAGTGAGGGGATCGGGATCAGCCGTAGTGCCGGATGGGCGACCGGCTCCCGCCACCCCGGCAGCGCGGGCACCACGGCGTGCCCCAGCCCCAGTTCGGCCAGCAGGATGGCGGTGTCCCAGTCGGCCACGCTGGTGGTCGAGACCGGTTCGGTGCCCTGGCGGGTGAGGTGCTCCTCCAACCGGTGCCGGGAGACGGAGTTCTCCGGCAGCCGGATGTGCCGGATGGACGCCAGCTCCCCGGGACCGATCTCGGTGCGCTCGGCGAGCGGATCACCGGCGTGGACGGCCAGCACCCACGGCAGCTCCAGAACTGGCCGCGGTTCGATACCGCGTGCCGGCGAACCGATGGTGATCCAGGCCAGATCGGCGGTGCCGGCGGCCAGCGCCTCGAAGCAGCGGCGGCTGGAGTTCTCGGTCTGGAACTCCAGGTTCACCCGCGGATGGCGCCGCCGGAAGGCCACCACCCCGGCCGACATGAAGTGCCGTACGGTCGTCGCCCCGGTGGTGACGCGCACCGTACCGCCGCCGCCCTGCCGCAGGTCGCGCAGCCGCCGCAGCGCGTGGTCGAGGCCGACCAGTCCGTCGGCCGCCGCCCGGTGCAGGATCAACCCGGCCTGGGTGGGCGCCACTCCGCGCGGACGTCGCTCCAACAGGACGATTCCCAGCTCGCGTTCGAGCCGCTTGACGCGCTGGCTCACCGCCGACTGGGTACAGCCCAGATCGCGGGCGACGGCACTGAGGCTGCCGGAGTCGCAGACGGCCGTGAAAGCGCGGAGATCGTCCAAGGTCATCAACCCAAGCTACTGCTAAGGGGTTTGGAAGAAATCCTGAGGATTGACTTGGAGTTGGGATCAGGACGACGATCTATGCGGCGCCCAGGGCGGCAACCCGCTCCCGGCCACGCCCGACCGGATCCGGACCGTACGGCGTGCACCCGGGGCGGGTGCCGACCCGCCCCTCTACCGACGGGCCTTGGCCGCGGCCCGGCGCCCGCACCGCGACGGCGGTGCGGGCGCTGTTGAGGCGGGCGCCGGTTCGGCGCAAGCCGCCGACACGTACGCCGCCTATCGTCTCGGCCGCGGCGGCTGGGCCCTGTCCTGCCGATCTTCGCGGGCCCGCGACGCCTGGCACCGCGCCTCGCCGCGTTGTCGGGATCTTCCGAGTACGCCCAGTACGAGGACGACCCTCCTGCGATCCTCCCCCAGCTACCGCTGGGGGGCGCCCCCTCACCAGACGCCGCGGGCTGATCCACGAAGATCGACAGGACAGGACCTAAGCGGGAACCGTTTCGGTGGGGGCCTTGGTGTCCGGTGATGTGGGGTGCGCGGAGGCGGGGCGGCCTCGGACCACCGCCAGCACCAGCAGACCCGCGGCCAGGGCGGTGATTCCGGAGATCAGGCAGATGCGGTCGAGTCCGGTCACAAACGATTCGTGGACCAGGGTCCGTGCCGCATCGCGCTGTCCCCGGGGCGCCGCGGCGATCACCGCGTCGGCCTGGCCGCCGCTGATCGCCTCGGCCGCCTGTCCGGCAGCCCGGGGCGGAACGGTTCCGTCGGCATCGACCGCCTCGCGGACTCGCGACGCGAACACCGTGCCCAGCACGGCGATGCCGAGTGCGTACCCCAGCTGCCGGAAGGTGTTGACCGCGCCGCTGGCCATTCCCGCGCGCTCCGGCGGGGCGGCGTCCAGGGCGGCGGAGACCAGGACCGGCATGGCGAGACCGACCCCCAAACCGGCCGTGATCATCCCCGGGACCAGCACCTGCCAGCCCGAACCAGGCTCCAGCAGCGCGGCGTTGAGCAGCGCGCCCGCACCGATCAGCAGCAGTCCGCCGCCCAGTGCCCGCCCCGGGGCGACCTTCTCCAGCAGCCGTCCGCCCGCCGCGCCGACGACCAGCGAGGCCCCGGCCATCGGGGTCACCGCGAGCCCTGCCCGCACCGGGCTCAGCTCCAGCACCGACTGGAGCCACAACCCCGCATAGGTGAGATAGGGGAACGCGGCGGCCTGGAGCAGCAGAGCGGCGGCCATCAGCACCGCGAAGGAGGGACGGCGCAGCAGCCGCAGATCCAGCAGCGGCTGCCGCACCCCGCGCTCCACCGCGATGAACACGATCAGCGCGACGGCCGCGGTGACCAGCGAGGCGACCGCGCCGGTGTCGGCCCAGCCCTCCTCACCACCCCGCATCAGCCCATAGGTGAGGGACCCGGCGCACAGGGTGAAGGCGGCGGCGCCCGGCCAGTCGATCCGCGCCCCCGGCGCACCGCGCGATTCGCCGACCGTACGGAGCGTGATCCACACCGCCAGTGCCGTCAGCGGCAGGTTGACCAGGAAGATCGCCCGCCAGTCGGCGTACTCGGTCAGCACACCGCCCAGCACCGGCCCGGCTGCCACGGCCGCCCCGCTGGTGCCGCCCCACACCCCGAAGGCGATCCCGCGGGCGCGGCCGCTGTAGGTGGCCATCAGCAGCGGGGTGTTGGTGGCGAACATGGCCGCGGCCCCCACCCCCTGCACCGCGCGGGCGGCGATCAGCACCCCCGCGTCCGGCGCCAGCCCACAGGCCAGCGAGGAGAGGGCGAAGACGGTGAGCCCCGCCAGGTACAGCCGCCGACGGCCGAAGAGATCGGCGGCCGAACCGGCCGTCATCAGCAGCGCGGCGAGCGCCAGCGCGTAGATGTCCATCACCCACTGGAGAGAGGTGAAGGAGGCATCAAGGCCGTGCGCCATCTCCGGCAGCGCCGTGTTCACGATCGTGACGTCTATCAGCAACATGAAATTGCCGAGGGTGATGGCCACCAGTGGCCACCAAGGGCTGCGCATCAGGTACTCCGGGACATCGGGCCGGGGCCCGGCCCGTACGCCGCACCCCCGTGCTCCTCACCGTCGCCGGGGCTCCGGAAATGCTCCAGCCCGCCCCGGGAACACGGCGCTATCCGACACCGGCTAGCGTGCTGCGATGGAATCCGACAACATCGACGACCTGGACCGGGCGCTGGTGTACGCCCTCCAGCTCGATGGGCGGGCTCCGTTCTCCCGGATCGCCGAGGTGCTGGGCGTGTCCGACCAGACCGTGGCGCGCCGCTACACGCGGCTGCGCACCACACGGACGATCCGGGTGCTGGGACTCACCGATCCCGCCGCGCTCGGTGAACTGGTCTGGCTGGTGCGGGTGCAGTGCATGCCGGACACCGCGGAGGCGGTGGCCGAGGCACTGGCCCGCCGCGAGGACACCTCATGGGTCAGCCTGATGTCCGAGGGCACCGAGGTGGTCGCGCTGACGCGGGCAGCCACCGAAGCGGACAGCGACACACTGCTGCTGCGCAAACTGCCCCAGACGCCCCGGGTGGTGGGCGTGAGCGCACACTGTGTGCTGCATGAGTTCTACGGCGGCTCGCAGGGTCTGATCACCAAGTCCGGAGCGCTCACCGACGAGCAGGCCGAGCGGCTGCGGCTGCCCGAGCCGGACCGTTCGCGGGGCCCCCGCGGGCCGCTCGCCGCTGACGACCGCACGATGCTGAGGGTGCTCGGGCAGGACGGGCGAGCGCCACTGGCCCAACTGGCCGCTGCCACCGGCTGGTCGCAGTCGACCGTCCGCCGTCGGCTCGCCGATCTGCGCGCCGACGGCACTCTCTACTTCGATGTCGACTACGACCACCAGGTGTTCCGGACGGGCATCGTCACCGCCCTGTGGTTGTCGGTGCCACCGTCGGAGCTGGAGGCCACCGGCCGGGCGCTCGCGGACCATCCGGAGGTGGCGTTCGCCGGCGCGACCACCGGCCCCAACAATCTGCTGGCCATCGTGGTCTGCGCGGATGCTCCGGCGTTCTACCGCTATCTGACGACGCGGATCGCCGCGCTGCCCGCCATACGGCATATGGAGAGCTCCCCCATGATCCGGAGGGTCAAGGGACCGGGGCCGCTGCCGGTCGCTCCACGCGGTGCGGCACGGCGTCCCCTCTGAGCGAGGGCTGAGGCACCAACGCCCTTGGTGAAAAGGCGAGTTGGTAGGAATCTCTGAATCCTGAATGGTTGAATTCTGTTCATCCAGACGACCGTACAGATCTTGACGCTTGTCAGGGACCTGTCGAACTCTGAAAGCAGGTACTCCCCCCACGTCGCGCCATCTTCCCTCACTCACAAAAGCAGTGATGGCGCGTCACAACGCAAAAGACGGAGGTAACCCCTCACATGCGTCGTCTTGCCATGAGTCTTGCCGCCACCGCGGTCACCACGGCCGCCACCGTCGCCCTCGCCTCTCCCGCCCAGGCCGTACCCGCGGACAAACAGCAGGTGCTCGCCAGTTGGACCCAGACCAGTGCCGACAGCTACAACGCCTGGCTCTCGGCCCGCAACAACCAAGGGGCCTGGGCCGCCTACGCCTTCGACTGGTCGACCGACTATTGCAGCTCATCGCCCGACAACCCGTTCGGCTTCCCCTTCCAGACCGCCTGTGCCCGCCATGACTTCGGCTATCGCAACCACAAGGCTATGGGGATCTTCGATGCCAACAAGGCCCGGATCGACAGCGCCTTCTACGAGGACCTCAAGCGCGTCTGCAACAACTACGGCGGTGCCAGCAAGGCCGCCTGCAACAGCACCGCGTGGACGTACTACCAGGCGGTGAAGATCCTGGGCTGAGCCCAGCGCAGCCGCTGAGCGCATCGCAGCGGCTGAGCCCAGCGCCGTACCGACGCCGAGTGGCCCACCCCCGTGGGCCACCCGGTCAGTGTGACGCGATGGGGAAGAGCCGCTCCAGAAGCACCGCGATCCCGTCCTCCGCGTTCGAGGCGGTGATCTCGTCGGCCACGGCCTTGAGCCCGTCGTGCGCGTTGGCCATCGCGACGCCGTGCCGCGCCCACTTCAGCATCGGGATGTCATTGGGCATATCGCCGAAGGCGATGGTGTCGGCCGCGGTCACCTTCAGCCGCCGGGCGGCCAGCGACAGCCCCGTGGCCTTCGTCAGCCCCAGCGGCAGCAGCTCCACCAGACCGGTGCCCGCCACGGTCACCCCGACCAGCCCTCCGGCGGCGATCCGGGCGGCGTCCGCGAGCGCGTCGTCGTCCAGCCGGGGGTGCTGGATGTAGAGCTTGCTGATGGGTGCGGTCCAGAACGCGTCCGGGTCGGTGACGGAGGCGGGCTCCATGTCGTAACCCATCCGGTAACCGGGGCCGAACAGTATCTCGCCGTCGAGACCGTCACGGGCCGCGGCCAGGGCCAGCGGGCCGATCTCCGCCTGGATCTTCTCCAGCGCCAGCACCGCCAGCTTGCGGTCCAGGGTGACGGAAGTCAGCAGCCGGTGCTCGCCCGCGTGGTAGAGCTGGGCGCCCTGCGAGCACACCGCGAGCCCCTGGTAACCGAGGTCGTCCAGTATGTGCCGGGCCACCGGCACGGTCCGCCCGGTGACGACGATGTGCGCGGCACCCGCGGCGGTGGCCGTGGCGAGCGCGGCACGCGTACGCGCCGAGACGGTGTGCGCGGGGCCCAGCAGGGTCCCGTCGAGGTCGGTGGCGATCAGTCGGTACGGCAGCGTCTCCGCGCTCTGCGGCCCGGCGTCCGCGCGTGCGTCGCTCACCGGGTGACCGGCTCCAGCACCTCGCGTCCGCCCAGGAACGGCCGCAGCACCTCGGGCACCCGCACCGAGCCGTCGGCCTGCTGGTGGTTCTCCAGGATCGCGACGATCGTCCGGGTCACTGCGCACAGCGTGCCGTTGAGCGTGGCCAGCGGGCGCACCTTCTTGCCCTCGCGCATCCGGATCGACAGCCGACGCGACTGGAACTCGGTGGTGTTGGACGTGGAGGTCAGCTCGCGGTACTTGCCCTGGGTCGGGATCCACGCCTCGCAGTCGAACTTCCGCGTGGCCGAGGAGCCCAGGTCACCCGAGGCCAGGTCGATCACCCGGAACGGCAGCTCCAGCGAGCTCAGCCACTGCTTCTCCCACTCCAGCAGCCGCTGGTGCTCGGCCTCGGCCTCCTCCGGGGTGGTGTAGACGAACATCTCCACCTTGTCGAACTGGTGCACCCGGAAGATGCCCCGGGTGTCCTTGCCGTACGACCCGGCCTCGCGGCGGAAGCAGGAGGAGAACCCGGCGTAGCGCCGCGGCAGTTCGCCCGCGTCCAGGATCTCGTCCATGTGGTACGCGGCCAGCGGCACCTCGGAGGTGCCCACCAGATAGAGGTCGTCCTTGTCGAGGCGGTAGACGTCGTCCGCGGCCTGGCCGAGGAAGCCGGTGCCCTCCATGGCCTTCGGCTTGACCAGCGCCGGGGTGAGCACCGGGGTGAAGCCCGCCGCGGTGGCCTGCGCCATCGCCGCGTTCACCAGGGCGAGCTCCAGCAGCGCGCCGACGCCCGTCAGGTAGTAGAAGCGGGAGCCGGAGACCTTGGCGCCGCGCTCGGTGTCGATCGCGCCGAGCAGCTCGCCGAGCTCCAGGTGGTCCTTGGGGGTGATGCCCTCGGCCGCGAAGTCGCGCGGGGTGCCGACCGTCTCCAGGACGCGGAAGTCGTCCTCGCCGCCCACCGGGACCTCCGGGTGGACGAGGTTGCCCAGCTGGATCAGCAGCCGCTGGGTCTCCTCGGCGGCCTCGTCCTGCTCGGCGTCGGCCGCCTTGACCGCCGCGGACAGCTCGCCGGCCTTCTTGAGCAGCTCGGCCTTCTCGTCGCCGGCGGCCTTGGGGATGAGCTTGCCGAGCGACTTCTGCTCGGCGCGCAGCTCGTCGAAGCGGACACTGGAGGACCTGCGCCGCTCGTCGGCGGTCAGGAGCGCGTCGACGAGGCCGACGTCCTCTCCACGAGCGCGCTGGGAGGCGCGCACACGATCGGGGTCCTCACGGAGCAGGCGAAGGTCAATCACCCCACCAGGTTACCGGTGTGACCTCGCGCCCTCGACGCGATATTCCTTTGTGTCCTTATTTGCACCTTTTAGTGGCTGTGGGAAACCGGGGGAATTTCTGTGACGCCCGTCGTCAAGGAATATGTATGCATTCCCCGAAAAGGGGCAAAGCGAAGGGCTCGGGGTGACGGTTTTCCTTGTGCGCGGGGCGAGTTGACCGCGAGTTGTCCACAGGGGGCGGGCCGGACGCCGTGAGTTATCCACAGCCTGTGCGCGAGATCTGTGGATGTCGGGGTGATCATTTGGTCCCGCGAGTGCTCGGCGATGGATTCCCCTATCAAACCTCGTTCACACACTCTTTGAGAGGGGAATGGCTCACTCCAAAGAGTTGGTCAATCGAATTGTGGTGACGGATGCCCTCTGTCCAGCGATGACAAGGAATGGGTCGACTGCGGCGATCTGTCGACAATGTCCGACTGGTCTGTCGACTTATCCCCAGCGGACGGGCGCAGCCTGTGGATAACTTTCCCCGTCACCCTGGGGACGGCGCCGTCAACCGGCGTCCGCGAAGTTCAGGCTCGCCCGTCCTGACAGCGCGCCAGCCACTCCGCCGCCTCCGTGAACGCCTCGTCCGAGGTGCCGTGCCGCAGCGGCGCGATCTCCGCCGACTCCACGCCCGCCCGCGGATACGAGCCCAGGAAGCGCACCTTCGGGCAAATGCGCTTCAGCCCCATCAGCGCCGAGCCCACCCGCCGGTCGGTGATGTGCCCCTCGCAGTCCACCGAGAAGCAGTAGCGGCCGATGCCCTCCCCGGTCGGGCGGGATTCGATCCGCATCAGGTTGACCCCGCGCGCCGAGTACTCCAGCAGCAGTTCCAGCAGCGCACCCGGGTGGTCGTCGCCGAGCCAGATCACCACGGACGTCTTGTCCGCCCCGGTCCGGGCGGCGGGCCGCGCGGGACGGCCGACCAGCACAAAGCGGGTCATCGCGTTCTGCGCGTCATGGATCTCGCTGACCAGCGGCTCCAGACCGTACCTCGGGGCCGCGAACTCGCCCGCGAACGCCGCGTCGTACCGTCCCTCCTGCACCAGCCGGGCACCGTCCGCGTTGGAGGCCGCCGACTCCCACTGGGCGTCCGGCAGATTCCCCGCCAGCCAGTTGCGCACCTGCGGCTGGGCGACCGGATGCCCGGTCACCGTCTTGATGTCCGTCAGCGCCGTGCCCGGCCGGACCAGCAGCGCGAAGCTGATCGAGAGCAGCACCTCGCGGTAGATCATCAGCGGTTCGCCGGTGGCCAGCTCGTCGAGGGTCGCGTTGACCCCGCCCTCCACCGAGTTCTCGATCGGCACCAGGGAGGCCGCCGCCGCGCCGGTGCGCACGGCGTCCAGGGCGGCCGGGACCGAGACCATGGGGACCAGCTCGCGCGTGGCGGCCTCCGGCATGGACCGCAGCGCAGCCTCGGTGAAGGTGCCCTCGGGGCCCAGGTACGTATAGCGGTTGGCCGACATCACGGTGGCTCCCTGTGATCTGACGAGAACTGCCACGATACCCAGCGGCACCCGCACGGCGCCGCCGACCGGGGACAGCCCGAGGCCCGGGAGGCCCGGCGGTTCCGCGGGATCCGGCGGGCCGGGTGGATTCGGCGGCTCATCCTTCCAAGAGTGCCTGACCGACGTACTCTCCCGGAGCGCAGCCGCCCGGCACCGCGAACAGCGCGCTCGCCTCGTGCCGCAGGAAGCGCGAGAGATCGTCGCCCAGGTCCAGCTTCCGCTGCACCGGAACGAACCCCTTCATCGGATCCGCCTGCCAGGCGATGAACAGCAGCCCGGCGTCCGGCGCCCCGTCCTCACGGAATCCGTCGTGGTACGAGAAGGGCCGTCGCAGCATGGCCGCGCCCTGGTTCGACGCGGGCGCCGCCACCCGGACATGGGCCGCTCCGGCGATGGCCAGCGAGCCGTCGCCGTTCACCTTGTCCAGCCGGACGGGAGTGTCCTCCGTACCGCCGGACAGCGGGGCGCCGTCGGACTTGCGGCGTCCGACCACCTTCTCCTGGCGCTCCAGGGAGAGGTGGTCCCAGGAGTCCAGCAGCATCCGGATCCGCCGGACCACCGCGTAGGAGCCGTGTGCCATCCAGGCGGGTTCGCCCTTCGCGGGGACGAAGATCCGCCGCTGGAAGTCCTCGTCCGACGGCTTGGGGTTGTTGGTGCCGTCGATCTGGCCCATCAGATTGCGGGCCGTCATGGGATGGCCGGTGGCGCCGGGTGTGCGGTTGAAGCCGTTCATCTGCCAGCGCAGCCTGGCCGTGCCGCGCGCCTCGCGCTGGAGCGCGCGCAGCGCGTGAAAGGCGACGAGCCCGTCGTTGGCGCCGATCTGGATCCACAGATCGCCGTTGCTGCGCCCCCTGTCCAGCGCGTCCGAGGCGAAGTCGGGGAGCGGAGCCAGCGCCTCCGGCAGCTGGTCCTTCAGCCCCGCCCGGCCGAAGAAGGTCCGGCCGAAACCGAAGGTGACGGTGAGGGCGGAGGGGCCCGCGTCGAGCGCGATCCCGGTGTCGTCCGGCGGCGTCTCGCCCTCGGTCAGCTGTCCGGCCGTCCTCGACCAGCGGCGCAGCAGCGCGGCGGCCGCCGTGCGGTCCGCGCCGGGGGCCAGGTCGAAGGCGACCAGATGACCGTGGGCCTGGAGCGGGGTGGTGATCCCCGCCTGGTGTCTGCCGTGGAAGGACACGGTGGTGCTGCCCACCGAGGTGAGCGGCTCCGGATCCGAGCGCCTGGCCTCGGCGGCGTACGCACCGGCGGCGCCGCCCGCCACCAGCCCGGCCGCGCCCGCGGCGCCCGCCGTGCCCAGCAGACGGCGCCGGGAGATCCGCGCGCCGGGGCTCTGCGACGCGTCCTGCGGGGAGTCGGTCCGGACGTCCGTCCCGGGGCTGTCTTCCGGCTCTCGCCGAGTGGGCTGCTCAGTGCTCATTGCGCGATCTTCACGTTCTTGGTCTCCGTCACCTGGTCGATGTCGGAGGTGCGTACGGTCAGGGAGATCCGCCAGTCGCCACCCAGGGGCAGCCGCACATTCGCGGTGCTCCAGTGTCCGGTGGACAGGTGGTTCAGCGGTACCCGGAGCGGCCCGATGGCCTTCTTCTTGAGGGTCAGGGACAGCTTGACCTCCTCGGCGTCCACGGGCCGGTCGGCCCGGTCGAGGAGGAAGACATGGAGCGAGTTGTCCCCGGCGAGCGCCGGGTCGAGCATGACCACGGCCTTGCCGCTGCCGCTCTTGCTCCCGGTGTTGTACGGGATCTCCACGCTCACCGGGTCGACGCCCAGCGGATCGGGCGCGGCAGCGGCGGCGGGCTGCCCGCTCTCGGCCCGGCCGGGCTGGGTGCCGCTGAGCACGGTGGCCACCGCGAGCAGCACCACGGCCACGACCGTTTCGGCCAGCACCGAGCGGCGCAGTCCGCTGCGCACCGGATCGGCGTCCCGCGTGCGCTGGGTGGCGGTCTTGTCGATGGCCGCGCGCTGGCGGGCGAGCTGGGCGGTGCGTACGGGGTCGTCCGCGGCGTCGGCGCCGGTGCCGTCCTCCGACGCGTCGCCCTTCCCGGCGGAGCCGGAGGCGGAGCCGGTACCGGCGTCGGCGGTACGGCCCGCTCGTCCGGCCGACGCCGCCGCCGTGACCTTGGCCTTCGCCTTCGCCTTGCCACTGGCCTTTTCGTCCGTCTCGGCGTCGTTCTGCGCGGTGTCCATCAGACGGCCCGTCCAGCGGCGCGAGACCGCGGCGATTCCCACCAGTACCGCCATCAGACCGACCTTGAGCAGCAGCCACTTCCCGTATTCGGTGCCGGTCAGCGCCTTCCACGAACCCACCTGGCGCCACGACTGGTAGACGCCGGTGAGCACCAGCGCCACCACCGAGCCGAAGGCCAGCCGGGAGAAGCGGCGCACCGCCGTCCGCCCGACCGGTTCGCCCGCGCGCAGCGCCACCGCCAGTGACGCCAGGCCGCCCAGCCACACCCCGACCGCGAGCAGATGGACCACGTCCACCGGCATCGCCAGCTCCTTCTGGATGCCGACGGAGGCGTGTTCGGCCATCGCCCAGGTCGCGGCCAGCCCGACCGCGACCACCGTGCCGCCGAAGCCGAGCCCGAAGGCCAGGTCCTGACGGCGCCCGTGGTCGAGCTCCGCGTAACTCTCGTCATCGCCCGCCGCCTTCGCGGCCTCGGCCTCCTCGGTGCGCCGGGTGTACGTACCGAAGAGCACCGCCAGGAAGACCGCCGCCGCGCCGAGCAGCAGCAGCCGCGACAGCATCGCCGCGCCCGGTTTGGTCGCCAGCACATCACCGAGCCCGCCGAGGTCGAAGACCGCGCCGATCCCCTTGCCGTCGGTGTACGGGCCGCGCAGCAGCAACAGCGCCAGGGTGGCGGCGAAGAGCGTCACCCAGCCACCGACGGCGATCTTGCGGACCGACCGGGAGGAGCGGCAGACCCCGGCGAACACACTCGCGCCGAGCAGGGCCGCGAAACCGCCGTAGGCCGCGTAGCGCCCGATCCCGTACAGCGTGCCGACGGTGGTGTCGGACTCCCCGCCCTTGGACACCTTGACCTTGGTCTTGGACGGGGCGCCGATGGAGAAGGTGACCGCGCCGTTGACCGGGTGGCTGTCCTCCGAGACCACCTTCCACGCCACCGTGAACGTGCCGTCCGGCAGCCCGGAGTGCAGCTTGATCGCGGCGGTCGAGGTTCTGCCGGCCACATGGCCGGGCTTCCCGGTGTCCACGCGCTTGCCCTGGGGGTCGAGCACACGCACCGAGTCGTCGGAGAGCAGCACACCCTCCGAGAAGTTCAGTGTGACCTCCGAGGGCGCGGTCTTCACCACCGATCCGTCGCGCGGGTCGGTCGAGGTGAGCGCGGCATGCGCGGACGCGGTGTTCGCGCCGACGCTCAGCGCGCACAGCAGCGCGGCGAGCAGGGTCGCGCAGACCGCGGTCAGCCGCCGGGCGGTGACGGAGCGGGGGGTCCTGGCGGCCCCGGTGGAGGTCGGGGAGGTCAGCGAGGGCATCGGGCGTCAGTCCTTGGGGCGGTACGTCGTCGGCTCGACCGGGACTTTGATCTCGATGGGGTCGGAGTTCGCGAAATGCAGGGTGAACTCGACCTTCTCACCGACCTTGGGCCGGTGGGTCAGCTTTGTCAGCATCAGATGATCTCCGCCGCTGGCCAGTTCCAGCCGCCCGTTCACCGGGACGTCCAGCGAACTCACCTGCTTCATCCGGTTGTCCGCGGTGTGGTGCAGCGTGACGTCGGAGGCGAGCGGGGTGGTGACGGAGGTCAGCTTGTCCGCGCCGTCGCCGGTGTTCCGTACGGTGAAGAAGCCCGTGGCCATGTCGTCCATCGACGGCCGGGGGAGATAGGCGCCGCTGACGGACAGCTTCGGACGGCCGCCGCCCTCCTTTCCTTCCGCGCCGCTCCCGCCGCCGTCCCCGTCACCGGGTCCGCAGGCGGCGATCGCCGCGGACAGACCGAGGGCGAGCGCCGTGGCGACCGCCCTGCGGACAGAGGCGCCGCCGGTCACGGGTTCTGACCCTTGACGATCTTCGGCAGGTCCTTGGTGTACTGCTCGGCGGTGGTGTCGGTGGTGTAGATCCAGTGCGCCTTGTTGTCCTGGGGCGCGTAGCCGATCACCTCGGCGCCGTGGCCGACGGTGATGCTGCCGTCCTTCTCCTTCTTCGGCTTCTCGACGTAGATGCCCAGCGTCCGGGCGGCGGCCTGGACCGTGTCGAAGTCGCCGGTGAGACCGACGAAGTCCTTGCCGCCCTGGGCGTTGAGCCAGGTGCGGATCCGCTTGGGGGTGTCGCGCTTCGGGTCGGTGGACACGAAGACGACGCGGAGCTTCTCCCGCTCGGCCTTGGACAGCTTCTTCTCGGCGATGCCGAGGTTGCTCATGGACAGCGGGCAGACATCGGGGCAGTGGGTGTAGCCGAAGAAGAGCAGGGTGGGACGGCCCTTGGTCTCCTTGATCAGGTCGTACTTCTTGCCGTCGGTGTCGGTCAGGACCAGGTCCGGCTTGGGCTTCTCCTTGCCCTTGTCGAGCGAGATCGCCTTCCCCGACTGCTGGCCGCCCTTGACCTCGGCGGCGGTCGCTTTCCCCTTGTCGCCGTCGCTGTCGGAACCGCCGCAGGCGGTCAGGGTGAGAGCCGCGGCGGCGACAACAGCGGTGCCCAGGATGGTGGTGCGCATGGAGCTGTTCTCCCGTGAGAGGTGTGGATCGGTGCTGTGCAGGTGATGTCCGGGCGGCGGGCCGGAGGGGCCCGCCGCCCCGGCGGACCGCGCGGTCGGGTCAGGACGCGCGGTCACGCCGTGGACCTTGGTGGGTCAGGCGGAGCGGCGGCGGCTCGCGAGAACACCGAAGGCGACCCCGGCGGCGCCGATGACGATGCCCGCGATGCCCAGCACCCGGGCGGTGGTGTCACTGCTGTCGCCGTCGGAGTCAGCGGCGGTCTTCTCGCTGTCCTCGCCCTTGTCGTCGTCCTTGTGATCGGAGGCAGCGCCGCCGTGCCCGTCCGAGCCCTCGGCCGGGGCGACCAGCTTGAGGACCGGCGCCGGGTTCTCCGGCTCGGCCTCACCCTCCTTGGGCTCCTCGATCCAGCGCACGACGTCCTTGTCGTCGTACGTCTGGAGCGCCTTGAAGACCAGCTGGTCGGCGTCCTCGGGAAGCTGGCCGACGGAGAGGGGGAACTGCTGGAACTGGCCCGGCTCGATCTTTCCGCCGGTCCAGGTGACCTTGCTGACCGCCTCGGTGATCTTCTCGCCGTGCATCTCGATCGGCTTGGCCAGCTTGGTCTTGGTGACCTTCACCTTCCAGCCCGGCACTGGCTGTGGCATGACCGAGGCGAGTGGGTGATCGGTGGGGAGGGTGACCTCGAGCTTGGTGGTCGAGGAGTCGTCGCGCTCGTTGGGCACCTTGAAGCTGACGGTGCTGTAGCCGCCCTTCTCGGCCTCCCCGGGCTGCACGCTGACGTGCGCGAAGGCGGGGCCCGCGGCGAGCAGCACCAGGCCGCCCGCGGTGAGGGCACCGAGAACCGGCAGACGAGGAAGACGCATGGCGTTCATGGGAGTACTCCAGGGATCCGGATACGGATGATCAGTGGGTGGCGCGCATGCGGCGAGGCCGCGGCCGCCCTCCGGACCTGCTGGAGGAGCGTCGCTTCGGTCAGGCCGCGAGGTCGTGGCGCGGCGGACCCCGTCTGATCACGCTGTGCTGGAGTACGAGGGCGGTGACGGCGCCCTCGTCGCGCTCGGCCGTACGCGGCCGCCGGAGCGGGGCCGAGGACAGCCCGGCCAGTCCGGCCAGCCCGGTCAGCAGGGTCCGCACCAGCCGCAGCGCGGCGCGCAGACTCCGGACGAGCGTCACCTCGGCCACCTCGCGCACTCCGTCGACCGAGAGCCGCACCGCCCGCCACACGGCCACCTCGCCGCGGCGCAGCAGCCAGCCCATGGCGACGGCGGCCAGCAGATGGCCCAGCACCATGGGCAGCGACGGCAGCAGGCTGTCAAGACCGGGGCCGTGCTCGGCGCCCGGTACGGCGCCCAGGGGCGCGGAGTGCATGGTGTGCGCGGCGTGCACGTCGCGCACCGAGTCCGGGTCGATGCCCGCGCGCTCCACGATCCGGTGCGCGGTGGCGGCGTCCATCCGGCCGGGCACGGGGGCGCACAGCAGCTGAGCGGCCAGGCCGATCACCCGGCCCTCGTGTCCGTCGCCCCGCAGGGCGGCGGCCGCCTGCTGCTGGCCGAGTCCGAACACGGTGTGCAGGACCAGCTGGCCCACGGCCAGCACCCCGGCGATCCCGGGCAGCGACCGCTCCCGCCCGGCCAGCGGCACCGCCACCGAGAACAGCGCCGCCGCGCCCACGCCCACCGTCCACAGCGGCACGGGTGCGCAGGAGGCGAACACATGCCCGGCCGCGGACAGCACAACGCAGACCGCGGTGAACACCGCGGCCCGCAGCATGCGCAGATCGGCGCCCGCACGGGCGACAGAGGAAGCCATGGCCGCGCCATCATCCCACTGGGCAAATGCGTTACCTACGGCGGGTGGGCGTACCGGCGCACACCGGGACAGGTCCATACACCGGTGCGCCTGCCGTGCGCGTCCGCCGAATGAGCGGAGTCACGTCAATCGCACGCTTACGGACCATGGACCCAGGCAATACGTAACGGTATGTCGAGCCGCGGCCGGGAGGCTGGAGCATGAGCATCTGGTGGTCACTCCATTTGCCCCGCGAGGCGGCGAGCGTTCCCCTCGCACGACGACTACTCCTCGGCACGATGGAGACGGCCGGGGTGGACCCGGAGATCTCCTACGACCTGTCGGTCGCCCTCTCCGAGGCATGTGCGAACGCGGTGGAGCACGGGGGAGCCGACGGCACCGGCGGGGACTACCGGGTCACGGCCTTCATCGACGGCGACACCTGCCGTATCGAGGTCACCGACTCGGGGCCCGGATTCACTCAGCGCGGCACCGTCCGTCGCGGCTCGCGCACCCGCAGTGAGCGGCGGCCCGCCACTCCGCGCAGACCCCAGCATCCGCACGGCCCGGCTCCCGCGCAGGCGGAGCACGGGCGGGGGCTGTTTCTCATCGAGGCCCTCACCGACCACGTCCGCTATCGCGACCGGCCGGGCCGCGGCGGGGTGGTGGTGAGCTTCGACAAGATCCTCAAGTGGCGCGAGGACTCCCTGCTCAAGGCGTCCTGACCGGGCGCGCCATGGCGTGGGCCGTCGCTCAGCCGGTCTTCGGGGGCGGCTGCTCGGGCGGCAGGGCCCGGCACAGGGCGTCCAGGGCCGCCGGGAAGGCGTGCTCGGGCGGGGTGGCGTAGCCCACGACCAGCCCTTCCAGCTTGGGTGTGGTCGCGTCCGGGTGCCGGTAGCCGGCCAGGCCGTCGAGGGCCAGCCCCTGCCAGGAGGCGGCTTGGACGGCGGACTGCTCGGTGCCGGGCGGGAGTTCGAGCACCGCGTGCAGCCCGGCGGCGATGCCGGAGACCCGGATGTGCGGGGCGCGCTCGGCGAGCGTGGCCACTAGCGCGTCCCGACGGCGCCGGTAGCGCAGACGCATCCGGCGCACATGGCGGTCGTAACCGCCGGACTCGATGAAATCCGCGAGCGTCAGCTGATCGAGCGCGCTCGCCCAGCCCTCCCGCTCACCCTTGGTGGCCAGCAGGACATCGACGAGATGGTCCGGGAGGACCATCCAGCCCAGGCGCAGCGCCGGGGAGAGGCTCTTGCTGACCGAGCCCAGATAGAGCACCCGGTCCGGGTCGAGCCCCTGGACGGCGCCGACCGGCTGGCGGTCGTAGCGGAACTCCCCGTCGTAGTCGTCCTCCAGGACCAGTCCCCCGCTGGTGCACGCCCAATCGACGGCCGCGGCGCGGCGCTCGGGGTGCAGCGGACCGCCGGTCGGGAACTGGTGGGCGGGGGTGAGCAGGGCCGCCCGTACCGGCCGAAGCCCCGGGTGGGAGGCCAGCTCCTCGGTGCGGGCGCCGTGCGCGTCCAGCGCCAGCGGGACCGTATGCACCCCGGCGGCGGACAGCAGCGAGCGGTGGAAGGCCAGCCCGTACGACTCGACGGCCAGCGCCGGGCGCAGCACCTTGGTGCCGCTGAGCAGCCGCAGGGCATGGGCGAAGCCCGAGCAGACCACGATCCGGTCCGGGTCGGTGCGCACCCCGCGGGCCCGTGCGAGGTAGCCGGCGAGGGCACGGCGCAGCTCGGGGCGGCCGTGCGGATCGCCGGGGCCGAACGCCTCGTTGGGGGCGGCGGTCAGGGCGCGGCGGGCGGAGGCGAGCCAGGCGGTGCGGGGGAAGGCGGAGGCGTCCGGCTGCCCCTGGAGCAGATTGTGGGTGGGGCGCGGGGCGGGCGCTGCCCGGCGTCTGCGGGTGCCCGGTGCCGTCGCGGCACGAGGTCCGCCGCGTTCCCGGCCTCCGGTGCGCCGGGGCGGGGGCGGTGCGGTACGGGCGGCCACCCGGGTCCCGGAGCCCTGGCGGGCGGTGAGCCAGCCCTCGGCGACCAGCTCGGCGTAGGCGTCGGCGACCGTGTTGCGGGCGATGCCGAGATCGGCGGCGAGGGAGCGGTAGGGCGGCAGCCGGGTGCCGGGGGCGAGCCGTCCGTCGCGGATCGCCTCGCGCAGCGCGCCCATCAGCGCGGTGCGGCGGCTGCCCGCGCGGGTCAGCTCCAGATGGAGGTCACTGCCGAGGATCTCCGCCGAATTGACCCGCGATTCTGCCATGGAAATGCACCCTACAGCCTGTCGCATCGAGGCTTAGATTCATCGGTATGACAGCAACGACGACGGCGACAACAGCAGCGACCACGGCGACCGGAACCCGTCCCGCACGGGTCGACTTCGCCAAGGCGGCCCCCAAGGCGTTCAAGGCCCTCATCGGTCTGGACGCCGCCGCGCGGGAGGGCCTGGACCCGGCCCTGGTGGAGCTGGTGCAGATCCGCTCCTCGCAGCTGAACCACTGCGCCTACTGCCTCCATATGCACACCACCGACGCCCATAAGGCGGGCGAGGCACTTGAGCGGATCAACCTGGTGGGGGTCTGGGAGGAGGCGGGCGAGGCCGGGTTCTACACCGAGAAGGAGCAGGCCGCCCTCGCGCTCACCGAGGCGGTCACCCTGCTGCCGGGCGGTGTCCCGGACGAGGTCTACGAGCGGGCCGCCCGCCACTTCGGGGAGGCCGAGCTCGCCCAGCTCATCGCGCTGATCTTCACCATCAACGCCTGGAACCGGATCGCGGTGACCACCCACAAGGTGCCCGGCCGGGGCTGACGGCAGCGAAACGGGGGAGCGGCGGTGCCGCTCCCCCGCTGGGGCCTTGCGATACGCGTCGCGGAGCCGTGAGGTCAGCCGGTGAGGCGGGCCATCCACGCCTCGACGTCATCGGCCCGGCGCGGCAGCGCGGCCGACAAATTGCGGTTGCCGTCCTCCGTCACCAGGATGTCGTCCTCGATCCGGATGCCGATGCCGCGGTACTCCTCGGGCACGGTCAGGTCGTCGGCCTGGAAGTACAGCCCCGGCTCGACCGTGAGGCACATCCCGGGCTCCAGGGTGCCGTCGACATAGGTCTCGGTGCGGGCCACGGCGCAGTCGTGCACATCCATGCCGAGCATGTGGCCGGTGCCGTGGAGGGTCCAGCGGCGCTGGAGACCCAGCTCGAGCACCCGCTCGACCGGGCCCTCGACCAGGCCCCATTCGACCAGCTTGGTGGCCAGCACACGCTGGGCGGCGTCGTGGAAGTCGCGGTACTTGGCGCCCGGCTTGACCGCGGCGATGCCCGCCTCCTGCGCCTCGTACACCGCGTCGTAGATCGTGCGCTGGAGCGGGCTGAAGGTGCCGTTGATGGGCAGGGTGCGGGTGACATCGGCGGTGTAGAGGGTGTGGGTCTCCACGCCCGCGTCCAGCAGCAGCAGATCGCCGGAGCGGACCTGGCCGTCGTTGCGCACCCAGTGGAGGGTGGTGGCGTGCGGCCCGGCGGCGCAGATGGAGCCGTAGCCGACGTCGTTGCCCTCGACCCGGGCCCTGAGGAAGAACGTTCCCTCGATGTAGCGCTCGGACGTGGCCTCGGCCTTGTCCAGCACCTTGACGACGTCCTCGAAGCCGCGGACCGTCGAGTCCACGGCCGCCTGGAGCTGGCCGATCTCGAACTCGTCCTTGATCAGCCGCTGCTCGCTGAGGAAGACGCGCAGCTCCTCGTCGCGCTCACCGGTGACCTTGTCGGTCAGCGCGGCCTCGAGACCGGCGTCATGGCCGCGCACGATACGGACCGGGCCGGTGGCGGCCTTCAGCTCGTCGGCGACCGTGCGCACGTCCTTCACCGGCACACCGAACAGCCGCTCGGCCTCGGTGAGGCTGTTGCGCCGGCCGACCCACAGCTCACCCTGGCCGTCCAGCCAGAACTCGCCGTTCTCCCGGTTGGAGCGGGGCAGCAGATACAGCGTCGCGGTGTGGCCCTCGCCGCCCGCGTCCGGCTCCAGGACCAGGACGCCGTCCTCGGTCTGGTCGCCGGTGAGGTAGGTGTACTCGGTGGCGGCACGGAACCGGAACTCCGTGTCATTGGACCGGGTGCGGAGGTTGCCCGCGGGGATGACCAGGCGCTCGCCGGGGAAGCGCGCGGAGAGCGCGGCACGGCGGCGGGCGGTGTGCGGAGCCTGCTCGATGGGCTCCAGGTCGTGCAGCTCGGTGTCCGCCCATCCGGACTTCATGTTCGCGGTGAGCTCATCGGAGACGCCCGGGTAAAGGCCGTTCTTCCGCTGCTTGATGGGCTGCTCCTCGGCCTCTGGGGTCTCCAGGGCTTCAGGAGTGTGCTCCTCGGTCACGACATCCTCCTCGAACTGGACCTCTCCCATGGTAGGTGGGGGGACCCGACGGCCGGGAGGGCGGAGAACGCCACGTCGCGCCGGTGCCACCGGCATCACCCGGTACGCGGTCGGGGGTCGGCGGCCCGGCCGCGGCGGAGGGCTCAGCCGACGCGGGGGCGCAGCAGCGGGCGGCTCAGTCGAAGCGGGCGGCGAGCAGGACCACGTCCTCCGTGCCGTCCCCGGCGTCCACACCCCCGGGCAGCATCGTGCGCAGCACATGGTCCAGCAGTGCCTCCGGGTCGCCGCGGACCGCCTTGTGCGCGCTCGCGGCGGCCGCCTGGAGCCGGGCGAAGGCGCGGTCCATGGGCTCTCCGGTGCGGTGCAGCAGCCCGTCGCTGTAGAAGAGGAGCGTTTCTCCACAGGCGGGTTCCAGCTCCACACTCGGAGCCTCCCAGCAGGAGAGCATCCCCAGCGGCGCGGACAGCGTGGTCTCCACGAACTCGGTGCGCCGCTCACCGGTGATCAGCGGCGGGCAGTGTCCGGCCCCGGCCAGCACCACCCGGCGCGGACCGGGCTCGCAGTACGCGAACAGGGCGGTCGCGGAGCGGGCGGGTTCGGTGAGGCGCAGCAGCAGTTCGAGATCGGAGAGGACGGCGACCGGATCCTCGCCCTCCATCACCGCGTATGCGCGCAGGGAGGCCCGCAGCTGCCCCATCGCGACCACGGCGCTCGGCCCGGTGCCGGTCACCCCGCCGACCGAGAGCCCGAGCGCGCCGTCGGGCAGCGGCAGCGCGTCGTACCAGTCCCCGCCGCCGTACGGACCGGGGTGGTGGCGGACGGCGAGCCGGACGCCGGGGACCCGGGGCAGCCGGGTGGGCAGCAGCTCCTCCTGGACGGTCGCCACGGCGGCGCGGGCCCGGCCGAGCTCGATGAGACGGACGAGGTGGGCGGCGGCGTAACGGCAGTACAGGCCCACCAGATGACGCTGCCGCTCCCCGGGTTCGGCGGGTTCGTCGTAGAGCCAGGCGGCGGCGCCGAGCCGTCCGGCCGGGCGGGCGGCGCCCACGGCGGCCGCGATCCCCGGTACGCCCTCGGCGGCACGGGCCAGGCGGTGATGGACGGGACCGGACGCGCTCACCACGGGGTCACCCGGAGCGCCCGGGGCCGCGGTGGCGACCGCACCGGTGACGGTGCCCGCCTCGGGTGCGGGGGAGGGCAGCACCCCGCCCGGCGGCGTGACGGCGCCGGGGTCGTCGGGCCCGGGGAAGGTGTCCAGCGGTACGGCGTAGCTGGCGGCGAAGCCGAGGCGGGCCGCCACTTCACGGTGGCGGGGGTCGAGATCGGCCTCGCTCGCGATGTCGGGATGGGTGACAGCGGCGCTCCGCTCACCGTCCGGCTCGGGCAGCCCGTCGAGCAGATGGCCGGCGGAGGCGGAACCGCGCGGGATGGTCTCGATCTGGCCGAGGTCGGCGTGGCCGAGACCGAGGCCGATGGTGGTCACCGGGCCGAGCCCGTCGGCCGGTTCGAGAGCCACCAGACCGCGCTGGGCACCCACCAGGGCGGCACCCGCGCGCAGCAGTTCGTGCAGCGCGTCGTCGAGCGTGTCGGTGCGGGCCAGCCGCTCGGTCAGCTCATGGAGGGTGGTGAGGTCCGACACCCAGCCGGCGAGGCGGTCCTGAACAACCGGACCGGGGTCCGGAACGGCGGCAGGCGGCGCAATGGGGTCGGCAGTTTGCGTGGGCGCCGGGAGGGAAGAATCGATTCCAGCCACTTTCGGCAGGTGGGGGAAGTTCATGGGCCGCTGCTTTCGCCCGCCGCGTCCGGCTCGCTCAATAGCATCGCAAACCCCCTGTCGTGCTGCGCCGCTACTGTGCCGCTACTGTCTCCAGATGTACACGCACCGAAGAGGCGATGTCCAGCATTGTCCCGGTGGTCTTGTTGGTGTCTGGGGGGAATTGAACTTGGCTGAAAAAAAGTCGTTAGGCTGTCAATTTAGGGTCGACTGACGTCAATCGACAGCGCGTCGTCTCCACCGCGGCGGGTACACATCGGGAAGGGACGGGGGCAGTTCGTTTCGCCCCGGAACCCCGCGGCCGGTCCAGGCGTCATAGACGACAACGGCCGCGCCCATCCCCGAGTGGCGAGGAAACGCACCACCAGGACGGCAAGCGCCATGCGCGCGCCACCCCTCGCCACGTTCCACGCTCGGCCTGCGGCGTGATGCGCTGCCTTGTACGCGCAGTGACTTGTGATCCACGTGCTGTGACGGGCCGAACGATGCCGTACAGCGCCACGTAGTGCCATGTAGTGCGAAGTGCGACGGATACAGCCCTCGGCGTTAACGGAAAGGAACGAGCGCTCATGCGCGAGATCCTCGGAAGGCGACGCAAGTTCTCGCTGCGGCGTGGCGCACGCTCGCCGCTGCTCCGCGCGGCGCTCACCTGCGCCACCGAGTGGCAGTGGCCCGTACTGCCGGGCATCGGCCTCCAGCCCGGTGGTGGACGGACACGGGTGTGCGGCTGTCCCGACCCGGACTGCGTGGTGCCGGGCGGCCACCCGTTCGACCCCGTGCTCCTTGCCGCCACCACCGACCCGCGCATGGTGCGCTGGTGGTGGACCAACCGCCCCACCGCTCCCCTGCTGCTGGCCACCGGGGGCCGCGGCCCCTGCGCGGTGAGCCTGCCCGCTGTCTCCGGGGCACGGGCGCTGGCCGACTTCGACCGGGCGGGGGTGCGGCTCGGTCCGGTGGTCGCCACGCCCACCCGCTGGTCGCTGCTGGTGGCTCCGTACTCCCTCGAAGAGCTCGGCGAATTGCTGAACCGCCAGGACTGGGTGCCCAGCTCGCTGCGGTTCCACGGCGAGGGCGGCTATCTGGCGCTGCCGCCGTCCCAGACCGGCCCGGGGCGGGTGCGCTGGGAGCGCGCGCCGCTGCGGCGTGGCGGGCGGCCCTGGCTGCCCGAGGTGTCCGCGGTGGTGGACGCCCTGGTGGAGGCGAGCAGCAGCGCGCCCGACGGGGGCAGCCGACTGGCCTACTGAGGCCGGGCCCTCGGCAGGACGGCCGCCCCGCCGGCGGACGTTCGCTGATGCGGCTGTGCGCATCCCTGCACAACCGCACATTCACAGAAGGACAACGCGGTGGGGCGGTTGCTCCACCGCGTCGCCGTTGTGTCCTCGTGTTCTCGTGTCCTGGCGTCCTGGTGCGCCCGAGGGGCGGGGACGGGGCTCCGTGGGCCCTGGAGGCCGACTGCGCCGCGAGGGCAACTCCCGTGGCGCCGTAGCGTGTTGATCGCCCGTCGGGCAGCACCGGCCGACCTGGGTCCGCGCCGCCGCGCGTCATGTCCGCCGGCTGTCCGCGATCGCGTCCGGCTCCGGACATGGAAGCGCCCGGTCGCTGGCGACGGGGGATGCACCAGCGACCGGGCTTTTAGAACCGTAACAAGAGATCGGCGGTTAGCAAATTCGATCGCGGATTTCCGGACGCGTACTTCCAGGCCGTAACGGTGAGTTGTGAGCAGGGTCACGTGTGCCGGGCGGGGGTGTTACCGCCCGGCTGTGACGGTCAGCTCAGCGTCACCTGACGGTTGGTGAGACCACCGCGGGCACGCCGCTGCTCGGGTGTCAGCGGGGCGTCGGAGGCGAGTGCCTCACCGAGCCGCTCGGCCAGCTCCTGGGCGGGCTTCTCGGTGTCCTCGGCGCGCATCCCGGTGGGCAGGTCCCATACCGGGACGGTGAGTCCGTGGGCCCGGAACGAGCCCACCAGCCGGGTGTTCTCGCCGAGCGAGGAGGCGCCGGCGGCGTGCAGCCGGGCGAGCGCGTCCAGCAGCTTCTCCTCCGGGTGCGACATCACCCAGCGCAGGTGGTTCTTCTCCGGGGTCTGGCACCAGTAGGCGGCGTCCACGCCCGACAGCCGGGCGGTCGGGATGGCGGCGGCGTTGGCCCGCTCCAGGGACGCGGCGACCTCCCCGCTCGCGTTCGCGGCGTCCTCGAGCCAGAACTCGAAACCCTCGTGCAGGGTCGGCGTGAAAGTGCCCTTCGGGTCGAGCAGATCCTGAAGCCGCGGACCGCCGCCGGGCGCCCGCTCGGCGGAGACCGGAGTGCCGGGTTCGGCGGTCAGCGCGCGGCGCAGGGTGTCGGCGAGGTCGCGGCTGATGTCACCGGAGGGGGTGTCGTTCTGGAGGCCGATCAGCACCGCGCCGCTGTCGCGGCGCAGCGCCGGCCAGGCCATGGGCAGCACGGTCGCGAGGGTGACCGACGGCACGCCCTCGGGCAGCCCCTCGGCCAGGCTCAGTTCGACGGTGGCGGCGGGCACCAGCTCGCGCAGGGCCACCCAGTCGCATTCGCCGGGGAGCCCTTCGAAGGGGCGCTGCACCAGTTCGGTGACGGCGTGGGCGGCTTCCCTGCCGTGACAGGCTTTGTAACGACGGCCCGAGCCACAGGGGCAGGGCTCGCGCGCGCCCACCACCGGGATGTCGCCCGTCGTGGCCCGGGGGGCTGCGGCCTTCGTCTGGGGGCGGCGCTTCTTGGCCATGGCGTGGCTGTCTCCCGATCGTGCGGCAGGCTTGCTCGTACGGGCGCGAGCCTAGCTGTTCTGTCCACAGAGGTTGGTGATGGACGGCACGGCTTGGTGGTCTTGAACGAGTGAGGGCCTTCCGGCTTCGGTGTGGATTGCGACATCTCCACCGAGCACCGAGAAGGCCCTCTTGCCCCACCGTAATGCACCCCTGACTGAGACCGGCCGTCTTCGCCTCGCCCGCTGTGTGGTCGAGGACGGCTGGACCCTGCGCCGTGCCGCCGAACGTTTCCAGGTCTCACCGACCACAGCCCAGCGATGGGCGGACCGCTACTGTCTGCTCGGCGAGACAGGTATGACCGACCGGTCCTCCCGGCCACACACGAGCCCACGACGTACCCCGACCCGCACCGAACGCCGGATCATCAAGGTCCGCCTCCAGCGCCGGTGGGGCCCGGCCCGCATCGCCCACCTGCTGGGCCTGGTGCCTTCGACCGTGCACCGCGTGCTGACCCGCTACCGGCTGGCCCGGCTCACACACCTGGACCGGGCCACCGGACACGTCATACGCCGCTACGAACGCGACCGGCCGGGCGAACTGATCCACGTGGACATCAAGAAGCTCGGCAACATCCCCGACGGTGGCGGCCACAAGATGCTGGGCCGCCAAGCGGGGCGCAAGACCCGCAAGAACGCCGGCTACAGCTACATCCACACCGCCGTCGACGACCACTCCCGCCTGGCCTACAGCGAGATCCTCGGCAACGAGAAGAAGGAGACCGCGACGGCCTTCTGGACCCGGGCCCAGGCATTCTTCACCTCGTGCGGGATCACCGTCGAGCGGGTTCTGACCGACAACGGCGCCTGCTACCGCTCACGCGACTGGCGCGAAGCCCTCGCGGCGGCTGGGATCACCCACAAGCGAACCCGGCCTTACCGCCCCCAGACCAATGGCAAGGTCGAACGCCTCAACCGCACCCTGCTCGACGAATGGGCCTACGCCCGCCCCTACCGATCAGAGACCGAGCGACGCGAAGCCTTCCCCGGCTGGCTGCACACCTACAATCACCACCGCGGACACACCGCGCTGAAGGGCCAACCACCCGCCAGCCGCGTCCCCAACCTCACAGGGCAAGACACCTAGCCCTTTGGCCGAACCTCGTCGGCGCGATGGGCCGCGTCGGTTACGCGAGCTCGTCCAGATCGGCGAAGCCCAGCTCGCGGTCGAAATCGGGATCGATGTCCATGTCGGCTTCCGGCGCCCCCGGGGCGGCCGACCGCGGAACGAGGTCCGCCCGTGGAGCGAGGGCCGCGTCGGCGGCTCGCTCGAGCTCGGCCCTGTCGATGTCCGGCGCGATGTCCGGCGCGATGTCCGGCGCGATGTCCGGAGTGAGCTCGGGGCCGAGGCCGTTCGCCGGCCCCGTGGTCAGCTGCGGGTCCAGGTCGGCCGGGAGCGCGACCCGTTTCATAAAACCGTCGTCGGCCGGAAGAAGCGCCCATACCGTGACTTCGCCGACGCCGTCCCGGACGCCCCAGTCGTCGGCCAGCGATCGGATGATGTTGAGCCCACGGCCACCGCGCGCGGTGACAGAGGGTTTGGCCGGAAGAGGTCTTGTGGATCCGCCGCCATCCGTAACCTCGACGGTCAGCCGCTCGCCCTTGTCCACGCTCCAGGCCGCCCGGACCGTGTCGTCACCATGGTCGGAGCGCCATGGGCGGCCATGACGCCATGCGTTGCTGAGCAATTCCGAAAGGATCAATACAGCGTCGTCTATGACCGATTCCGATACCCCAGTCCTGCTCAAATCGCCACGCATCCACTGTCTTGCCGCGCGGACACCCGCAGGACCATGGGGTACGGCCATGGTCGACGACGTCGGCACCTGCCGTGCCACCACCAACGCCACCCCCGAGACCTCCTTAGCCGCACGCCACGGGATGGATGCCCCAACGGGCTGGAGCGGAAACAGGCCAAGTGGCATGGTGTGACGCACTCGTCACGATCGAAGGCGTACCGAACGCGCCGGTGCACGCCTTGTCATGCCCACTATGTACGACCGAGTTGGGACAGAACTTGTTTGGGGCGATTGGTGATCACCGCGTCGACCCCGAGCTCGACGCACAAGTTCACATCCTCCGGCTGATCGACGGTCCAGACGTGCACGCGGTGCCCCATGCGCCGCACGCGCTCCACGTAGCCCGGGTGGTTCCGTACGATCCGGATGCTCGGCCCCGCGATCCGCACCCCCGGCGGCAGTTGCCCGTCCCGGTGACGCGGCAGCATGAACTGCATCAGGAAGACGGTGGGCAGGGCGGGGGCCGCGGCCCGCACCCGGTGCAGCGAACGCGCGGAGAAGCTCATCACCCGCACGGGCGAGGGGCCCTCGGGCGGCGGTGCGTCCAGGCCGTACCGGCGCAGCAGGGTGAGCAGCCGCTCCTCGACCTGACCGGCCCACCGGGTGGGATGTTTGGTTTCGATCGCCAGTTCGATCGGGCGCCCGGCGTCCCGGACCAGCGCCAGCAGCCGGTCCAGGGTGAGCACCGAGGTGGAGTCGCGGTGGTCCCGGTCCGGTGCCTCCTTGTCGGTGGCCTGGCCCTTCCAGGAGCCGAAGTCCAGCGCCGCGAGATCGGAGAGCTCGAGCGCGGAGACCGCGCCGCGGCCGTTGGAGGTGCGGTTGACGCGGCGGTCGTGCACGCAGACCAGATGGCCGTCGGCGGTCAGCCGGACATCGCATTCCAGGGCGTCGGCGCCGTCCTCGATCGCTCGGCGGTACGCGGCCAGGGTGTGCTCCGGTGCGTCCTCGGAGGACCCGCGGTGGGCGACGACGGACATGGTGTGCGGACCGGGGCGGATGTCCCGGGCAGGGCGCGCATAGGTCACCGCGTTATGGTGCCACCGCCCGGTGTGAGCCGGTGGACGTGGCCCCGTCGATCCTTGCCCGGAATGGCGGCAGGGCGATTTGTCCGGGATAAAGGGTGGTAGTCCACCGGGCCACCGCTCCTTACGGCCGTCTGACGCGCCGTGGGAAAAGCTGACGACGGTAATGCGTACGCGTGGGCCGTCATGGAAAAACTGTCGTGCACCTGAGGAGACAGCTGTGAGCACCGAGAACGAGGGCGCTGCCGTACCGCCTGCGGCCGGACCGCACCAGGCTCCTCCGGCGCCGCAACAGAACCCCGCGGTGCCTCCCGCGCCGGACTTCGAGCCCACCGCGGGCGCGGCTCCGGCCCCCCAGGACGCACCGATAGCCGCGCCCCCGGCCCAGCCACCGGCCGCGTCCGGCTCCGGCGGTACGGGCTCCGGTGATGCCGGCGAGGGCACCGAGCCCGATGGCGCGGCTCCCCATGCTCCGGGCTCCGGCCCGGGTGGCGACACCACCGCGGGGCAGTCCGCCTCGTGGTGGACCGCCGGCGGCGGACAGCCGCAGGGCGGCTCGGGCGGCGGACCGGGCGGGCCGTGGGGGACCGCTCCGGTGCCGCCGTCCGGGGCACCCGAGCGCAAGCCGCGCGGTCTGATCGCCGCCGCACTGGCCGCCGTGCTGGTCGCGGGCGGTATCGGCGGGGGCATCGGCTATCTGGCCGCCGACCACGACGACAGCGACACCACCACCGTCTCCGCCTTCGGCAATCCGAAGTCCGAGAGCCGCGCGCCGGGCTCGGTGTCGAACATCGCGGGCAAGACCCTGCCCAGCGTGGTCACCATCGAGGCCAAGGGCAGCAACGGCGAGGGCGGCACCGGCACCGGCTTCGTCTACGACAAGCAGGGCCACATCCTCACCAACAACCACGTGGTCGCCTCCGCCGCCGAACAGGGCAAGCTCACCGCCACCTTCTCCAACGGCAAGCGGTATGCGGCCCAGGTCATCGGCCGCGCCCAGGGCTACGACGTCGCCGTGCTCAAGCTGAAGAACGCCTCGGACGCCAAGCTGAACCCGCTGCCCCTCGGCGACTCCGACAAGGTCGCCGTGGGTGACGCCACCGTCGCCATCGGCGCCCCCTTCGGCCTCTCCGGCACCGTCACCACCGGCATCGTGAGCGCCAAGAACCGCCCGGTCGCCTCCAGCGACGGCGGCGGAGGCAACTCCTCCTACATGTCGGCCCTCCAGACGGACGCCTCCATCAACCCGGGCAACTCCGGCGGCCCCCTGCTGAACGCCAACGGCGGCGTTATCGGCATCAACTCCGCCATCCAGTCGGCCGGTAGCGGCAACGGCCTCGGTGAGTCGCAGCAGTCCGGCAGCATCGGCCTCGGCTTCGCCATTCCGATCAACCAGGCGAAGAACGTCGCCCAGCAGCTGATCAAAACCGGTCAGCCGGTCTACCCGGTGATCGAGGCCACGGTGAACATGAAGGAAACCGGCGCGGGCGCCACCATCGCCTCAAACGGCGCCGGCGGCACCCCCGCCGTCGTCCCCGGCGGCCCGGCCGACAAGGCGGGCCTCAAGTCCGGCGATGTGATCACCAAGCTCGACGACACGGTGATCGACAGCGGCCCCACCCTGATCAGCGAGATCTGGACGCACCAGCCCGGCGACAAGGTCACCCTCACCTACAAGCGGGACGGCAAGCAGTCCACGGTCGATGTCACCCTGGGGAAGCGCAAGGGTGACAGTTGACGCGCTAGGCTGATCCCCACGTCACCCGAGGGCGACGTGGGGAGGCTTGCCCGAGCGGCCTAAGGGAACGGTCTTGAAAACCGTCGTGGCAGCGATGTCACCGAGGGTTCAAATCCCTCAGCCTCCGCAAGTGAACGGCCCCTGACCAGGAATGACGGTCGGGGGCCGTCGCCATGCGTGCTCCCCACCAAGCGCCGCCGTTCCCCATGATTCCCCGACCGATCGGGCACGGAAGGGGCACGGCCGAACACCTACCGATTGATCGGAATCTCGTACACGATTTCGCAGCGAGCGACGGGTACGACGATGTCCGCCGTCTCCACCGGCCGCCCCTGGTCGCTGTAGTACGTCCGCCGGATGTGCGTGACGAGCGCGGCCTTCTGGACGCCGAGAAGCGACGCCTCCTCGGCGGTCGCCTGCCTCGGCTCCGGCTGCTCGACGGCATGGCTGACGGTGATTCCGATGACGGCCATGCGGTTCACAACGCCCGCCCCGGCGTGCGGCCCTCCCTCGGGGAGGACGACGAGTGTGCCCGCGGTGAGGTCGTACGGCTCCCAACTCGTCGACAACTGCACCGGCCTGCCGTCGGCCAGGAACTCGTACGACGTCCGGACGCACAACTCGCCCTCGGTGATACCCAACCGCGCCGCGATGTCCGCCGGGGCCGGCACCTTGGCGTCGGTCCGGCTCTCCCAGTCGCCGTGCTTGCCGACGGCCTTCATGTCCGCGCGGAACGGCGACCCTTCAGGCTGCTCGCGCGCCGATGACCGGACGACCCGCACCCGCTGCCGGGGCTCGGCGACGTAGGTGCCCGATCCGGCTCGGCCCTCCAGCACACCCTGGGAGATCAACAGCTCCTGCGCCCGGCGGACCACGTTCTCGCCCACCCCGCACTCCTGGCCGATCTGGGCGCGGGACGGCAGGCGGTCTCCCGGCTCCCATACGTGCTCCGCGATCCGCCGCCGGAGTTCGTCGGCGACGCGGAGATAGGGCGGCTGCTCAGGCATATGGAAAATCTAGTCCACTAGCTCTAATCTAGTTAACTAGCTTCACTGAAAGTGATCGCCAGTTGACGGAGGCTGCCCTGTGCCCGCTTCGGGAGTTAGCGCGGCGGCCATCGCCGCCCGGCTGTCCGCCGTCGGGCTCCCCACGCGCGTGGAGGAGCACGCCCGGTTCACGTCGGTCGAAGCGGAGGTGCCGGAATCACTCTCCGCCGAGTCATGGAAGGAGGTCCTGGCGGCGCTGGCCGAGGCCGATCGGTTCGGGCTCCTCGCCACCTGCCGGAACGGCCGCACTCTCCGGGCGGTCGTAGACAAACCGGTCCCCACGACGGGCGATGTCGGGGGACCGAGCCATCAGCGATAGGAGCTGATTCAGCGTGCTCAACCGTATCCGCCGTGCCGTCTCCCTCACCAGGGCACGGCACTTCTCCAAGGGCAGGCACCGCCGCCCCTTAACGCCCTCCCGACCGGCTGCCGTGCCCACCTTCTCTGCACCCGCCGACGACCCGACGCTCATCCTGGAGCGGGCCGCCGACTGGGCGAGGCACCGCTACTCGCTCACGGCCGAGGAAACCGCGCTCGTCCGCCCGTACGTGCTGGCCTGGGAAAGGCGTGCACGACAGCACCCGACACTTATCGTCACTCCCCACCTTCCGACCGAGGCCCGGTCGGCCCTTCTGGGGGGCTGCTGATGCCCTCTCGACGGCAGACCCTCAGCCCGGCCGCCCCCTACCGCTCGCCCGCCTGCCGGATCGGCACGCACCAGGCTTGCGCGGAGTCCTCTCCAGCCCCAGCACCGGTCGACGTGCCGTTGATCTACGAGGCGTGTCACTGCCCGTGCCACTCGGCGTCCGGCCAGGCCCGGCCAGCGGAGGCGAAGCAATGAGCGACTGGGCACCCGGCGGCGCGCCGACATCCAGTAGCGAGATCCACCGAGAGGCAGACGCAGGGATGACTGCACAGAACGAACTGAGGCTTCTCCCGTGGGCTGGGCCAGAGGGCAAGCCGTGCTACCTGGACACCGACGACCGGGAGGGCTACATGTCCCGCCTGGCGGACCATATCGAGTCGGTGCAACTCGGGATGGCGGCCGAACTGCTCGGGCAGACAGTTGAGGTACTCGACGACGAGACCGAAGATCTGGAGAATCTGAAGCTCGTCGCCGCGCAGTTGGCTGGCGCTCTGCGGGACGTGCTGCGCGTGGCGACCAGCCGCGGGAGCCGTCTGGCAACGCCTGAGTAGCACCCTCAGGGGAACGCCCGGTCGACTTGCCACCGTGGGTTCTGGCTAGCAGCCATGCGCAGTACAGCAGGGAGCCTCGGACATGGTTCGAGTCCTCCCTGCTTTTCTTGCGTTCGAACGTACGACAGAAGTGGTCTTACGCTAGCTGGCTTTCGACAGCACGATCGAGCACGACCTGCTCTGTCACACCCCCCCGGTGTCCGGTCATGTGGGGGCCCAGGCGGCGTTGAAGAGAGCCAGTTCGAGGACGTCCGGCGCTACGGGCCAGTCGATTAATGCCGCTGTCAGTTGCTCGGTGGACGCGTACATCCACTGGAGGTACACGTGATATCGGTGGGGGGTCCAGTTGCGGTTACGCCAGATCCGATTGGCGATCGTCGCAGCCCACTCGTAGCCAGCGACGCCCCCGATCTTCGTGGCATGCCGACGGAGGACCCCAGCAAGCACGCTGTCGAGGATCAGTGGGCGCGGCCCCTGCACCTGCGGCAATGCCTGACCAGCAAAGTAGAGGAACTTGGTAAGAAAGGCTGGCCCAAGACCGTCCAACACCTGCAACCTCTCGTAGGCCGCCAACGCGCCTTCGTCAGCGAGCAGCGATACGGCTTCTGCTAAGGCTTCTGCAGCACCTGGCTGGGCGAGTACCTGGCCTGTACGGTACGGGCCGTACCCCCTGATGCCGTAACCCCACACCTGGGTGGCTACGAACGCCTCTGCCCAACTCTGTGGCTGCTCTGCGGCTCGGACGGTGGCCACGACATCGGCCCGACTCACGGAGGCTGAAGCAACCGTTGACCGGTCAGCTAGGGCATTGGGCCAAGGATCTACAGCCACCCAACTGGAAGGCGAGTACGGAATGGTGTGACCCCCGCTTCCGTACCGATACCGCCAGCCTCTCTCCGGGTCGGTCAGCCACCTGCCCAGTGACTTCACTGCGTCTTCCGGTAGAAGCAGGGCGAGCATCGTCGCGTCGAGCTTGTCCGCCAGACTTTGGTCAAACCTCATGGAAGCTCCCTCCCCGCGTGACACGACATCGTGGCACGTAGCGATGACGGCAGCCATGGGCGAGCGCGTGTGCTGAATCGGCTCCGGAGGGCCCTGCTGACCCACGCCTCTGGCCTGATGAGCAACCTGCAATTGAGCAGGTGTGAGCGGCTCGTCCATGTGTGGTCCACGGCTAACTACGCCTTCCACAGCCTTGCTGGCCGGGGACTGTCAGACCCCCTGGCTAGGCTGCGAGTGACATCGAACTAGGTCGTGAGGGTGGGGCAGCCATGGGGAAACTGAAGCTACAGCCGTTGGGCTCGGCGTGCATGAGCGAGGACTGCCGTTCGGAAGGAAGGGTTTTGCGTGACCCCTCCGACGACAGGGAGCTTCAACTCGTCCTTGGGGAGCTCGGGAAGTACGACTTGGCCACTGGCTTTACAGAAGCCATCCGCTCATCAATTGACTACGTCCTCGATGGCGCGCGTACTGGCCGCTACGACCTTCTTTCAAAGGATGTCCACCCAGGGGAGCGCGCGTCCGTGGGGGCGAAGCTTGAATACGAAGTGCAGCGCGTTTTTAAATGGAATAAAGCTAAGCCACTTGATGTTGAGATCGCTAGTGTGCCAGTCGACTTGAAGAGTACGGTGGGCGACAATTGGGCGATCCCGACAGAAGCGCACTGCCACCTCTGTATCTGTACTCAGATGCGCCTGAAAGACAACGTTCATCGAAGCTGGCTGATTCGAACCCATACGTCGTGGCTCTATCGAGGTAAAGGAAATAAGGACGGGAAGCGCGGCATCGCTGTCGACGCCCGCAATCAATGGGGTGTTCCTCTGTACGATTGGACTCAGCTTCCCGTAAACCCTCTTACTCTTCTTACTGAGAGCCAGGTAGATCACGTCTTCGAGCTCGGGCGGGGGCAAGAGGTGAGGCTGCTCAGGTTGTTCACCTATCTACCCAAGATAGTAATCGAGAGAAGTGTCATGCTTACCGTGTGCGCGGGGAATCAAGATCCTATGCGCAGGGCTCGCGCAATCAAGGAGAAGGCTGTAGAGAAAGGACTTCTACTGCTGTGCGGTAAGTGGGTCAATGACCGAGCCGTGGCGAAAGGTCATGGATTCATTTTGGGGCCCGGGGATTGGGTCGCCATTCCCGATGAATCGGTGGCGCAGGGGGAAACTTCAGACGCAGATTTCTTGTTCTGACCGCCTTAAAAATTTACTGGTGCTCGGTGTGTGACGCAATGGCTACCGCTCCCTGCCCCACAGGGGCTCAGCCTGCGGCGTGTGCAAGACATGGACGGATGATCTTGCTGCATGAGTCCCGCTGTCAGTGCCGTCGGGTACGCTCATCGATCGCTGTCGAACGATCGCTTGTGGGGCTGATGTGCCAGATCAGACCGCAACGCAGCCTGGAGGCCAAGTGCAACCTACCCAGATCGTGGACCTCTTTGCTGGCCCCGGCGGGCTCGACGTGGCAGCAGAGAAGCTCGGTGTCGCGACGGTGGGAATCGAGTGGGATGGCGCAGCTTGCATGACCCGGCGCGCGGCCGGCCTGGCGACGATTGAAGGCGATGTCCGAGACTACGGACCTTCGGATTTTCCAGATGCAGATGTCCTCGCAGGCGGGCCACCATGCCAGACTTTCACGGTCGCCGGTGGTGGCGCTGGGCGACGAGCACTCGACGATGTGCTGGCCTTCATCAAGCGCATCGTCGCCCGGGAGTCTCGTGATCAGATTAATCGCGACCTGGCAGAAATGGAGGATGAGCGAACCGGGCTCGTGTTGGAACCCTTGCGTTGGGCTCTAGAGGCGATCGACAGCAATAAGCCGTATAAGGCGATTGTGCTTGAACAGGTCCCGGCCGTGCTTCCAGTCTGGGAAGCATACGAAGACGTCCTGAAGGCCGAAGGGTACGCCACGGACAGCGGGATCCTGCGAACTGAGGAGTACGGAGTTCCGCAAACCCGTAAAAGAGCCGTTCTTATTGCCCACAAAGATGCTAAGAAGATGAGCCTTCCCCAGGTGACTCATCGGCCATATCGGAAGGGTGTTAAGCGTGAGATTGGCGACAACCGACTAGATCCTTGGGTGAGCATGGGAGAGGTCTTGAATCGCCCTTACCCCTTCCTGGTAATCTCCAATTATGGCACGGGAGGAGACCCTAAGGCGCGAGGTCGTCGCGGATCATGGGAACCTTCAGCCACGGTAACGGGAAAGATCTCTCGTAATCGTCTAGTTTCCGAGACTGGCGAAGAGCTCGAGCGTTTCACCTTCTCGGAAGCTGGCAGACTGCAATCATTCCCCCGCGATTATCCGTGGTCTGGAAATGATGTCGGTCAACAAATCGGTAACGCTGTTCCACCTCGTCTTGCCATCCATGTGCTAAGTGCCGCTTTCGGATGGGAACCACCGGCGGATGATGTGCTCGGGAAACTCGAATTCTGGAAGAGTGAGGAAAGCGATCAAGTAGTTCTCGCGAACTTGGCTGACGCAGCTCAGTTCTGACTCACGGCCGTGCTCCCTTACGTCAGCTATACGTGTCCTCCCGTGCGATCGGGGGGTACTGGCCATAGCAGAGCGCGCTGGTACCGGAGGTGGTTCTCGCTGATGGGGTGACCTGGAAGCTTGCGGAGCTCGCTCTTCTCCGGAGGCCCCGTGCGTCCGGCGGATTGCCACTGGTCAGGGGGCAGTGAGGGCTTCGATGCGGCTCCGATGTCCACGAATAGGCCGCGCACACCTATGGCTATTCCAGCAGAATTTCTTCCGGACGCCGGTTTGTGACCGCGGTCTCTCGTACCGTCAGTATGTGCTCGATGCAGGCTTCGAGGTCTCCGCCGTGGTCGTCCCGGGCCATACTCTTGAGCTCCTGGGCCAGATCCATTCCGTTGATCAGGACGATCGGGTACTGGTCCTCCACCATTTCGGTCTGTGCGGGCACGGAGTACGCCCCGGTCGTGACGTACACGCCGATCCAGCCGCGTCGAAGTCGGGCGACGACGCGAGCAATCTGCTCGGCCGTCACAAGGCTGTCGAGCTTGACACACTTCGCCTGCCCGAGGACGACGAGACTGGTGCCGGCCAATCCGCTGCCGATGTCGAGCCGCCCGACAAAGTCTGCTCCTCCGTCCCCGGACCTTCGAGTGAGCCACCCGTCAACGTAGCTGTTGCCGGCGCCGCGCAGCACACGGGCTGCGACCGCGGAGGCGACGGCCTCGAAGTCGTGCTTGCGCCCATCGAAGTACTTGTAGATCAGTTCCAGGTCCTTGGCCTCGGTAGTGCCCGGTCTGGGCCGCTGCTCGGGCACCTTGGTTACCTTGGCGCGAGCAACGCGCCGGCGAAGCCTAGGTAGCGCCGAGTTGCCGTGTTTGATCCACTCGCGCCATGCCCGTGGAGCGTGTTCGAGTGACGCTGTGTCGCTCACGGTCTTGTTCCTGCGGGAGTCGATCCACTCCCATGAGACCTTGTCGTCCTCGTGGGTGAGGTCGATGAGGGCGATGTCGTAGACGTAGTTCGTAAATGTGGTGTGCTCGCTGCCGCCCCACTGCACCAGTCGTTCTGCCCGCTCGATGACGCCCAGCCCGCAGAACTCGACGTGCCCCTTGACTCGCCCGCTGCGAGAGACCGCGCGGAACAGCAGCAACGGGACGGCGCTGGCCCGTTCCTCCGGAGTGTGCCCCTGGTGTCCGGTGAAGGCATCGAGCAGGGCAGCGTTGCCGTTGGTCTTTCCGGGCTCGACGGTGGTAGTTGCTTTGTGGTCGCCGAAGTAGCGGACGTGCCCGTTGTCCATGTCGAACACGTCGTGCCAAGGCGTCTGCTCGGTGCCAGCCTTCCAGGGGCTCGACCGGATCAGAATCACCGGCCGCCTGTCCCCATCTGGCGCGCGTACCTTTGCCATCCCATTGATCCCAGCCTCGAGCAAGGCTCGTGGGAGCTTGGGTGAGTGGGTCACGTGGTGGAAGTTGGGATACCCCTCAAGCACCGCAGGGCCGGGGTCCTTGCCCGTGGCATAGCGATATACCTGACCAACATGTAACTGACCACCCATGTGTCCCCCTGCAACAGCACCGACCTGACGATCTTCGACGACAGTAGTGGCTGGCACTGACATTTAGCTTTGGAGATGGCCCTCCGGGATCTTCGGGGGCTGCGTAGGGTGCGTCGGGTCCGGTTCTTCCGGCACGGCTGGATCACTGACCGAAGCGTCTGCTTGCAGGCGACTTCTCAACGTTGATCGACGGCTGGTTGAACCTCCCGACGCACGTGCGTCCCTGTTGGGAACTCGTGGCCGCGGCGAGCGCGGACCGCTGCTACCGAATGTCCGGTCAGCACAACCCTGCGGAACACGTGCCACGCGGGTCGTGGTGGAGGGGCTGGACATTTAGCTTTGGAGATGGCCCTCCGGGATCTTCGGGGGCTGCGTAGGGTGCGTCGGGTCCGGTTCTTCCGGCACGGCTGGATCACTGACCGAAGCGTCTGCTTGCAGGCGACTTCTCAACGTTGATCGACGGCTGGTTGAACCTCCCGACGCACGTGCGTCCCTGTTGGGAACTCGTGGCCGCGGCGAGCGCGGACCGCTGCTACCGAATGTCCGGTCAGCACAACCCTGCGGAACACGTGCCACGCGGGTCGTGGTGGAGGGGCTGGACAAGCGTCAGCCTGCCGCTGCACCAGACGGGAAGCCTGTTGAGACTGCACCTGGGAATCGATGTGGCCTGCCGGGCCTCGCACCGGGCCACCTGCACCGACGCCACCGGAGAGATCCAGTTCTCCGGACGGCGCTTCACGACCACGCCCGAAGACCTCGAACGGTTATGGGACGGACTGCCCGGCACCGACGACGTCGTCGTCATCATGGAGCCGACCCGCAACGCCTGGGCCCCACTGGCCGCGTGGTTCCAGCACCGCGGCGCCAAGGTCGTCCTGGTGCCACCGGAACAGTCGGCGGACCTGCGCGACTACTACTCCAAGCACACCAAGAACGACCGCCTCGACTCCCGGGTCCTGGCGCGGCTTCCGCTGCTGCACCCCGAAGGGCTGCGGGAGCTGTCGGACACAGGTCCCGCCAACGCACTGCGACGAGCCGTCCGCCGCCGCAGCACGCTGGTCGAACGCCGCACCGCCACCTTCTACCGGCTCGATGCCCTGCTGGAGCTGCTCGGACCCGCCTGGGCCGATGCCCTGGGCACCGGTGCCTACTCCAAAGCGGCTCTGGCCGTGCTGGCGAAGACCGGCGCCGACCCCCACGCCATCCGGCGGCTGGGCCGAAAACGACTGGCCGCCATGCTGATCCGGCACAGCCGCGGACAGTGGCGCGAGGAGCACGCCGAACAGATCGTCAACGCCGCCCAGCAGACCCTCAAGCTCTGGCCCGACGACGCCCTGGATTTCGCCGAACTCGCCGAGGACATCGCCGGCGAGGCCCATATGGCCGCTCACCTGAACACGCAGATCACCACCCTGGAGGACCGGATCGCCGTCCTCTACGAAGAAGCCGACCCAGGCCAGGTCATCGCCTCCGGGCCCGGCTTCGGCGTGACCACGGCCGCGGGCATCCTGGGCAGGCGCGGAGATCCGAACCGCTTCGCCAGCCTGGCCGGCATCCGCGCCTTCACCGGCCTGGTCCCCCGTGTCAGCCAGTCCGGACTGACCGGCCGCAACGGACCGCCCACCCGCCAAGGAGATCCCGGACTACGCGAGACCCTGTTCAAGGCCGCGGATATCGCCCGGCACGTCGATCCCACCCTGGCCGCCCGCTACCACGATCTCGTCGCCAACAAGGGCAAACACCACAACTCCGCCCTGTGCACACTGGCCGCCGCACTGATCACCCGCCTGGCCGCCTGCTGGCGCAACGGCACCCTCTACGAGCTCCGCGACACTGACGGCCGCGAGATCACCGAGGCCGAGGGACGACAGATCTGCGCGACCCGCTACAAGGTCGACAAGGCCGCCCGAGCGAAGGTCCACGTCCGACGCCGATCCCAGCAGCTGAAGAACCCAACGACGAGCCGGCGCGAGAAGGAGTCACGAAGTGCTCCGGCAACCGGCCCGTCGACAACCACCCTACGAACCAACCCTCAAGAACACCATGAGCTACTTGACGTCCGTTAGGAACTCAAGAGGGCCAGGCTCTGCGCCCATGAGCTTGGGAATCAAGGGGCTGTCGACGCGAATCATGCCGCTGACCAGCGAAAACGAGCACTGGTGGCAAGCTGCCGTGCCTGCCGCAGTACCCGTCGTTGACCGCTGTGTACCGCCCTATCTGGTGCGCATCTGGTGCGGTCTGCGCTTCGTCCCGAACTCTCGGCTCCGAGGTCATCGTGGTCAGGTGAGCTGGTCAATGGGTCGTTGTGGGGTGTTGGCGGTCGCCTGCGGTCACGAGGGTTGCTGTACTTCGCTGCTGTACTGCAGCGGTTCCGGAGGGGCCGCATGCATCAGCCCTTCAAGCAGAAATTCCGGGGTGAGTCAGCAGATTTACAGCGGGCTCCGCCCATCACTTGTGAGCTGCAGTTGTGCCTGCAAATTGAGGTCGTCGGGGGACGCCTGGGGGATGTCCACTCATCGAGCGAGCGCAGTAGGCCGTCTGTCGTCATGGCAGTCATGAGGCCATGCGTCCCGTATGACGAAGGACAAGGGAGATAGCAGAGACAAGCCGCACGAAGAGATAGTCGATAGCGGTGTCCGTAGGAACGTCCTCCTTGTCGTGCTCGTGATGCCGGATGGTGAAATCGTTGCCGATCCCCGTCAGAGTCTTGAACTCTGCTTCCAGCAGATCGCGGAACGGCTCAGAGCCGGAGGCCGCGCGTGTGAGTAGTTGACTGACTGATGACTTCTTGAGAGAGCCGCCGCCAAGTTCCAGCGTCTTGAGCCGTTCGAAAGCATCCCAGAGCTTCTCAAGAGCGTCCCTCCGGTCGGCCGAATCTCTGGAGAGGAAGCGCTCCATGGCGTCCTTGAGCTTGCTGTCTAGCTGGGGGTCGCCGGTCGAGGGTCTGAAATCGGAGATCAACGGAAGCGCCTCAGGCGGTCCGAGGCGCCGGACACGCATATCGTCACCGACCGTGTATGCGATGCCGTTCCTTGCGAACAGCAGATCGATGTCGTGCCGCAACTGATCTTTTCCTGGCGTTAGCTCGGTGTCATAGAGGTCGTGCTGCTGGAAGGAGTAGTGGGTGTGATCAAAGTTCCAGTTATGGGAGGAACGGCGGGTCGGCTGGTCGATATGGAGGGCAACGAAGTCAATGAGGTCCAGTGCGGTAGCCGTGTCCGGCACCTTGTCGGGATGCAGCGGGGATCTCGGGTGCTGCGCCACGTGGGACTCTCCGGAGGGCCAGCCGGCAGCAGTCTCCGCGGGCTTGCCGTCCTGACCTGGATCAGGCGTCACGGGGGGTACGACCAGGTCAGGAACATGAGCTGTGAGGGAACGGAGGAACTTCTCCTCGTCCGTGCCGGTGACAGTGTTGCGGCCGGGGTCGTCAGGGCAGGCGTATAGGGGAAAGGCCCGCGCGAGTGAGCCGTCGTTGATACGCTGCTGGATCAGTGCGGTAAGTCCAGCCCACGCTTCGGCGGAGATGGTCTCGCTGACGCGTGCCTTACCAAGTCCCGCACGGTCGGAGTAGAAGGCGCTCTCGGTCACGCAACTTAGCCTGGCAGGGGACTACGGCCTTCTCAAACTGGGTTTTGAAACGGGGCGGCAGTTACCCTTCGAGCAGGCCTAGCCGTCGTGCCTGTCAGACCGCAATGAACGGCTGCGGGGACTAGGCCAGCTCATCGACGGTTTCCTCGTACTGACGGGCGAGGAGCCGATAGCACCGCCTTCACCCCCTCCCACCACTTGCCCCTACCAGCCCTCGGCCCGGGCGGACGCCACGGCGCATGGAACGCACCGACCCAGGGGCCGACCTGTTCGGGAAACACCCCGAGTCCCTGGAGTCCCCCAAGTACGCACGTGTGTCAGTAGGTTGCCCTAGAGTCTGGTCCGTGAATGACTTTTTCGAGGTCTTTGCAGCTCAGGCTCAGCGCAATGGTCTGGAGCAGACGGTGCTCAAGTTCCAGAAGCGGTTCGACCCGGACGAGATCGAGGGCTACGTCCGGGAGTTTCAAAGGCGTGCGGAATCGGTCCGGGTGGGATACCCGCCGAAGATCCTTGCCGCGCCAGGGATGAAGCCCTGGTATCCGGGGCCGTTGGCGGACGATCCCTATTGGGTGCCGTACGCCGAGTTCCTGCGACAGGACGGCTGGCCCACGGATCGCCTGGAGGTGCTGGACGAGGCCTCCTCGAAGATCATCGCGTACACCAACGACCCCTCGCACGCGACGTTCTTGACGAAGGGCCTGGTCGTCGGGCACGTGCAGTCGGGCAAGACGACGAACTACACGGCGGTGATCGCGAAGGCGGCCGACGTGGGGTACCGGTTGATCATCGTGCTGTCCGGCATTCACAACGGGTTGCGCCGGCAGACCCAGGAGCGGTTGGCCGATCAGCTGTTGGCCCGCAAGGACGACGGGTGGTTCACCCTGACGTCCGCAGAGGCGGACTTCGAGGAGCAGAACTCCAAGGCGGCCGCGTATCTGCATCAAAGCGGCACCGGGGTGACCCTGTGCGTGGTGAAGAAGAACCACAAACGGCTGCAGCGGTTGATCGAGTGGCTCAGGCCTGCGGTCAAGGCCGGGACGTTCGCCGACCTGCCGGTGCTGATTATCGACGACGAGGCCGACCAGGCGAGCGTGGACACCCCCATCATCAATCCGCAGATCCGCCAGTTGCTCGACCTGTTCGACAAGCGGACCTACCTGGGCTACACCGCCACCCCCTTCGCCAACGTCCTCATCGACCCCTCAGCCGGTGATCTGTACCCGGAGACGTTTATCCTCAGCCTGCCCCAGCCGGACGGGTACTTCGGCGCCGAGAAGATCTTCGGCCGGGAGGCGGTGGAGGGCGAAGCGACGGGCAGTGATCTCGACGGCCACGACATGATCCGCATCGTTCCCGCCGCCACGGTCGACCGGCTGCGGCCGCGCCGGCGAGCAGACACCGTTGGCTTCGGCCCGACCATGACCGACGAACTGACCGCGGCGGTCCACTACTTCTGGCTGGCGACCGCGGCCCGCCGCTGCCGCGGGGACCACGAGCACTCCACCATGCTCGTGCATCCCAGCATGCAGACGGTGGTGCACGAGGCCTACCGGGAGCCGCTGAAGCGGATGCGCCAGGCCATGGTCGACGCCTTGGAGCAGGACGACGAGGAGGTGGTGGGACGGCTGCGCCGGCAGTGGGAGGAGGAGAGCCGCAAGGTTCCCGCCGCTCAGTTCGGCAATCGTTTCGTCCCCTTCGACGATCTGCGCGAGCACCTGCCCGGCATCGTGGCGCAGACCGATGTGGTCCTCGACAACCACCGCAGCCGCGACCGGTTGGACTACTCCCGGCCCGAGCCGGTGGTGGCGATTGCGGTGGGTGGCAACACCCTCTCGCGGGGCTTGACGCTCGAGGGGCTGGTGGTGAGCTTCTTCGTCCGTTCGGCCCGCACCTACGACACGCTGCTGCAGATGGGCCGATGGTTCGGGTTCCGTCCCGGCTACGAGGACCTGCCCCGGATCTGGATGACGCAGCAGCTCAAGGAGTACTTCCGGCATCTGGCGACGGTCGAGCACGAAATCCGCCTGGACATCAGGCGTTATGAGGAGGACGACATCCCGCCCGGCGAGGTGGGGGTGCGTATCCGCACGCATCCGGTGCTGAACGTGACGGCGAAGATGGGGCGGGCCCGGACGGCGTACGCCTCCTACGGCGGCCGCCGGGTGCAGACCCGCTACTTCCCCGAGGGCGAGCGGGAGTGGTTGGCCGGCAACCTGTGCGCGGCTCACACCCTGGTCGGCGACGCGCTGCGCGACGGCGCGGCGCTGGACGACCGCGGCACCGGGGAGGTGCTTTTGCGCGACGTGGACGTGCGTCACGTCCTGCACTTCCTGGAGAGCTATCAGGTACACGAGGACTCGCCGGACCTCGAGCCGCGTCTGATCCGCGCCTACATTGAGACCGAGAACCGGCGTTCGCCGCAGAGCCTGCTCAGTTGGACCGTCGCCGTCATGGGCGGCCCTGCCGCAGACGCCCGGCACGTGGTGGAGTTCGACGAGCGGGTGCGGGTCGGCACCATCAACCGGTCCAAATTGAAGGACAGCGGCGGTGCGAAGGCCGACATCAAGACGCTGATGACGAAGGAGCACCGGGTCGTCGACATGGACGTGCCCGCGGCCGAGGCACGGCGCCGGTTCGAGGAGGGCCTGGTGGCGCTGCGCAACGACCACCCGGACTTCCAGGATCGGGGTCTGCTGCTTCTGTATCCGATCGCCAAGGACTCCCCGCCCGACGAGGCCAACCGGGACACGCGTCGGCCGCTTCAGGCCGTCGAGCACGTCGTTGGCGCCGCCTTCGTCTTCCCCGGCAACTCCAAGGACAAGGTCGCCAACCGGTACGTGCAGGTGGGCGTCGACCATCAGGCGATCGACGACGCGGAGTACGACGACCAGGCCAACGCCCTCGACGACGAGGCGGACGAGGCATGAGCGGCGCGGACACCGACTGGCGGCGCGAGCTGCGGTTCACCTGGCCGGTGGTGGGGGCGAGGCGGATAGCCGGCGAGCACATGACGATGGCGCCGATCGGCCTGGCCGTGACGGCGGGCGAGGTGCAGGTGGGGCTGGACGCGCGGGGGGATCGCCATCTGCTGCTGCCCGTCGCCCGCCTGGAGGAGGTCCACGAGGACCTGCGCTCGGCGCACGTGCGGCTCAAGCGGGAGAGTCTGCGGGTCGAGGGCCGGGTGCAGCACTACGCGGACCTAATATGCCACCGCACGGACCTGGGCGACCTCTTCGACGACGTGGTCAGTGAGGTCCTGCAGCGCCTGGCCGAGGACGGCGGCGCTCCCGCGCACACCTGCTGGCAGACCCTGGACGCCTGGCGGGAGATGTTCCAGGGCCGCGGAGGGCGGCTGGCGACTTCCGAACAGCGCGGTCTGTTCGGAGAGTTGACCGTGCTGGAGCACGTCCTGCACGGCGACGCGTTCCTGCGGCCCACCCAGATCTGGACCGGGCCCGACCGGGTGCCCCACGACTTCCGCCTGCCTGGCACCTGGGATGTGGAGGTCAAGACGCTGGGTCGGGGCGGCTCCACCGTGGAGATCCACGGTCTGGACCAGCTGGCCCCTCCGCCCGGCGGCCGGTTGACGCTGGTCCTGGTCCGCCTGGTCGAGGACGCGACCGGCACGTCGCTGCCCGAGCTCGCCGAGCGTGTGGTGGCTGCGGCCGCCGACTCCCGCGGCGTGATCGAGCAGTTGGCCAAGGCCGGATACAGCACAGAGGACGCGGATCTGTACGCCGGCGCGCGCTACGGCCGGCCTCGGCTGCTCGGGCTCGCCGTCGACGCTGGCTTCCCCGCCCTGACACCGGCCGACCTGCGCGGTCCCCTGCCGCCCGGCATCGACGCCGTCCGCTACACCCTGGACGTGGCCGACCGACTGCCCGACGCCCTCGACCACGAACAGGTCGTGGCCCGGCTCGAGGGGCGGTCGACGTCATGAATGCTCCCGTGTGGTGGGCCCAACCCTCCGCACCTGAGGGTGCCTCCGACGCGGAGGGCATCCGCAAACAGCTCGGCCGCCCCGACCTGGACCCCCTGCAAGTCCTGGTGCGGGAGGCCGCGCAAAACACCTGGGACGCCCGCCTGGGCACCGGGGAGGTCGGTTTCGATCTCGCACTCGCCCGACCGGGCGAGACCGGCCTGGCGCCCTGGATCGATGCCCTGTTGCCGGTGTTCGGCGACGACACGTCGCTGGGCCTGGCCGCAGTGCTGCACGACCCCGACACCGTGCTGCTGACCGTCAGCGACCGCGGCACCGGCGGTCTGGGCGGACCGCTGCGCGGCGACCGCGTCCACCACGGCAGCACGGACTTTGTGGGACTGGTCCGCGACATCGGCCGCACTAACCGCCGCGCACACAGCGGAGGGACGTACGGATTCGGCAAGGGCGTGCTCTTCACCACCAGCGCGGCCGGCACCGTCCTGGTGCGCACCCGATGCCGGTGGCAGGACCGCGTGCAGACCCGCCTGATTGCCGCCGCGCTGGGAACCGGCTTCGACCACGCCGAGCGCCGTTACACCGGCCGCCACTGGTGGGGACGCATCGCCGGGGACAACATCCCCGACCCGCTGCTGGACGAGGACGCCGACGCCGTAGCCGGCGCCCTGGGCCTGCCAGCGCGCGCTGGCGACGAACTGGGCACCGACATCGTGATCGTGGGCGCCCGGCTCGGCTCGAGCGCCCCCGTGGAGGCTGACGAACCCGAGCGCCCCCGCACGATGGAGGAAGCCGCCCGATTCCTCGGCTCCGCCATGCTCTGGGAACTGTGGCCCGTAATGATTGACAACGCCCCGGGCGCCGCGCGCATGCGCTGCCGCGTCAGCGTCGATGGCCGGCCGCTGGACCTGCCCGACCCGGACGGGGTCCCCCGGCTGCAGCCGTTCATCCGCGCCCATCGCAGCGCCTACACCGACGGGCGTCACGTGCGCAGCAGGAATCCCGCCGTCGACCTCGGCCGCTTCACCCTCGAGGCGTTCATGACACCGGTGCGCCCGCACTGGACGGACATAGCCGCCCCATCCGAGGGGCCCATGCACCACTGCGCCCTGATGCGGCAGGCGGGCCTCGTGGTGCACTACCGACCGGGCCCCCAACTCCCCGACAGCGACGTCTCCTACGGCGCGGTCTTCCGCACCGCGGTGGGGGTGGACGACGCCTTCGCTGCCGCCGAACCGCCCACCCACGACGCCTGGGTGCCTAAGAACATGCCCGACCCCGACGCCAGGAGGCTGGTGCGCTCGGCGCTGCGCACGATCGACAACCGCATGCGCGAGTACGCCCTCGCCGAACCCGAACGGGTGTCGGCCGCTGGCTCCCAACCGCCGTTGGGCGCCCTGTCTCACCGCTTCGCTTCCCTGGTGCCCACCGGCAGCGGCCAGGGCGCCGACCATCCGCCCCCCGCCCCAGGGCGGCCAAGGGGCGGGGGAACGGGCAGCCTACTGCGCACCCTCGCCCCGCCCCGACTCGTCGAGATCGACGGCGCCTTCTACGTCATCACCGATATCAGCGTCGCCTCGGCCGCCGCCCCCATCCGCGTCCTGGCGATGGCTTCAGTGGCCCTGGACCACGGCAGCGAGAACGATCCACCGGCCGGCGCGATCGGCCCGGAAGTGGTGGGCTTCCGCAGCTCCGACGCGGCGGAGATGCGCGAGGGCGACGTTCTGACCCTCACCGTTGCCGACCGACGCGACTGGGTGGTGGTGGTGCGCCCCGTCGCGGGCGCCGCCACGCGAGTCCGCGTCAGCGCCCACCTCGTGCAGGAAGGATCCCGCTGATGGCACACGACGTCATGCCGTTCCTGCAGCCCGCCCCCCAGGTCCTTACGTGCGGCCCCTGGCAGATCGACGACGCCGAGGGCACCCGAGAGCTGCCCGCGCTGCTGTCGGACTGGGACCCCCAGGCCGACCTCACCCTTTCCCGTCATGTCACCGTCGACCACCCTCGGGCGCTGGCCGACTGCAGGTTGCCCGCCGACACCCCGCTTGCCTTGGTCGTCGACTGGCACTCCTCAGCCGCGCACTACACGGGATCGGCGTTCCGCCGCCTCGTGGTCGGCGCGACGAACCTGACCGTGCAGATCAAACTGTCGGGCACCGACCTCGGCGGCACCCTCGTGATCCACACACGCCTGGTGCTCGCCGACGACGTCCCCCGCCCCGAGGCGGCGCCCCCCTTCACCCCCCGCCACGCCGGGGAGATCCTGTGCGAGCAGAGCGCAGAAGCCCGCCTGGAGGGTGGCGCCTCTCGCTTCCCGATCTCTGTGATCGACTTCGCGCTGCACGGCTTCGACGAGGACGCCCGATGGGCGCTGGGCCTGCCCGAGGACCCCGCCGTCCCCGTCACCGGCGGCATCCGCCTCTACCTCAACCGGACCGACACCGAACTGGTCATCGCCGCCACCCGGGCAGCAGCCCCCAACTCGATGCAGCGCCGTCTGCTCGAGACGATGTACGACGACGTCGCCCGCCAACTGGTGGAAGCTTGCCTGCGCCCCGCCTGGCGCGACGCCGTCACCGACGCGGCTGACGAACCTGGCAGCCTGGCAGAAAGCCTGACGGTATTGGTCTCCAATCTGTTCCACGGCGCGTCACTGCAAACCGTGGCTACGTGGCGCGAGGCCGAACCCTCCGTTTTCGCGGCTGCCCTGCAGGGCGCCCTGCGCCGCCAGCATCAAATGCGCGGGGAGACGCCATGAGCCTGCTGTATCCACGGATCACCCCCGCCGAGGCCACGACGCTCCTGGCCCACTACACGACTCTGACCCCACAGGACATCAAGAACCACGCTGGCCACTCCGCCACCGCCTTTTACGGCACCACCGGTGGCACCCCCGTTACCCCAGCCCACCTCGACCATCTCGCCGACACCCTGCGCGACTGTGCACGGCGCGCCGGTCAGCCGACCCCGCCTGCGGACCACAACAAGATCCTCTTCGACCGCGCTGCGGCTAAAGCCCTGCACACCACGATGGACATCACCCCCGCCGAGGCTGGCCAAGGCGACATGTGGACCTACCTCGCCACCTGCCTCGTCCCCGACGTCACCGCCTGGCGCTTCGGTACCCGCACCCCCGAACGCTGGATCGGCACCGGCCTGGTCCGTCACACCCTCGCCCGCCTGTGGTGGCAGGCCCATGCCCTCGCCGAGACCCGCGACGGCGCCACCCGCTACGACCTGCTCGACCGACTCACCGAGTCTGACCTCAACCAGATCTTCGAACGCCGCACCATCGGCGGCACACCACCCCTCGCCCGCGCCCTCGCCCGCGAACTGACCGCCCCCCACCTCACCACCCTGCCTGTCCCCCGCCGCGCCGTCGTCCGCGACACCACGAAACGCCTACGCCGCCTCCTGCCCTACACCTCCTTCACCTCCCTCGACGAAACCGTCATCCAAAACAGAATCCACACCCTCATCACCCAATCCATCCAAGCCCTCCAACACGCCAGCACTCACCCCTGACACCACCCGCCAACAACCACTGCCGCATCGGTGCCCAATCCTCTGAACTGCTCAAGGGAGCCCTGTCGGCAGACTTACTGCGGGCCGACTTGAGATCCTCTGACCAGCTAAATCCGTCGGTCCTAGTTCCCTCTGGGGGACGTATGGGGGAATCGGCGACGTGGAGCCCCACAATAGTGAGCACCGCTTTAGGAGTTCGATCCGGCGGTTCTCACACGGCCCTCGCAGTCCTGCCGGTGTGGCGTGTGTGATCGCTCAAGGCGCCTACGTCCGCAGTCGTTGATGTCATCTGGTGATGTCAGGTTGGATGGTCCGATGGAGCGTATAGAGGCCGAGCTGTTCACGGATGGCAGCAACGACGCTGTGGTTCGCCTCTCCGGCCGACGGTTCCCCGGGGTTCTGGTGCAGGGCGACTCCCTTCACATCCTCCGCAGTGCCGTGGCCGAGGTGGTGGAGGCATGCGAGCGAGGTGACGTGGACGAAGCTCGGGACTCCAGAGGCCTTCTTCTGGCGGGCCTGGATGCTCTGTTGGCGCGGTACGAGGCTGCGTTGAACGAGCACGAGATTACGCGGCCGTACTGAGCAGTTGGGCTATCAGCTTGGGAAGCTGGGGGCATTTGCGGTCTGCTCAGGCACTGACCTGGGTGAACGCAGGAGAAAGGGCTCAGCCTGGCACTGCTGCACTCACCGTGGTTCCTCGCTGCTTCCCGCTCGACCTCGTGCGCTTATGGTGCGCGTACGGGGAGCGGTTCCATTGCCCTCAGCCGCTGTCGGCGCTTCGTGCGGTGCCGGTAGTCGCGGCTTCACGTAGCAGAGTGCGGATCTTCTCTCGCACCAGATGCTGCGATGAGAGGTACATGTCTACAACGGTGGCCTCGGCAGGGGGCGCTGTGTCGCGGGTAGAAGCAGCGTACGGGTAGGGGTGCTCTACGTAGGCAAACTTGAGCAGCCCCCATCGAAGGGAGTCCCAGGATCTTCCGACATCCCTCCACCGATGGTCGCGACTCTGTCGTGCCAAGGGGATGAATTGGTTCACGTTCTGACGGACGTTGGGGAAGACAGTGCAGAGTACCTTCGCATCATCGGCGAGCTGGTTCCAGGCCCGCACGAGCGTTTCGTTCTCGTTCGACGAGTCTCCACGCGTGCGTTTCACAGGAAAAACGGGGAGTAAGTCGTCACTGAGAGACTCCAAAGCTTGGGAGGCAAGCCTTGCGTAGGTGGCCGCGGCCGTGTCCGTGCTAGGTACCTCGTCCACACCGGTCGCAGCTTCTGAGCCACCGGCTCGGACGTCCGCCCGTTGCTCAAGGGCGGCTTCAGCCTCAGTGGAGGCCCGAGTCAACGCGATGTTCGCTCCCCGTGCCTCTACCTGGACGTCGCGGTCACGCAGCAGCAGCCGGATTTCACGCCGGAACGATATGGCGAGCGTAGCCAATAACAACGGCCAGACCAGGACCTTGACGTACTCCAGCGCGAGCTTCCAGTTCTCCATGCTTCCCCTCCCGCTTCCTACGAGCGTAGAGGACTGTGGATTCAAGTTGCCTGTACCGTCGCCTGATGGCTGATCTTGTTGGGTGGCTGCAATTGCTTGGTGCGGGCAGCGTCGGTGGCGTTGCAGGCCAGGTGGTAGCCCAATACGTGACTGCAAGCCCCGAACGTCGTAAAGCTCGTGCAGACGTTCGGAGCGCTATGACGGAACTGGATGAGCTTGTTTGGCGTGCTGATGACCCCGAGGCCTGGCCTCGGCTCCGGAGGGCCCTGCACGCATTCGAATCAGCCTCCATGATCGCCGGGGTGCCTCGTGATCTATCAAGTTGGTACGTGACTACCAGGTTGGCGTTCTACGGGCAGAGTCGTCGTAACTACGAGCGGCACGGTGGCCCCGACGAGGGGGGTGGGTGGCTAGAACGCCATCATCTGCAAGGCCTGAACGAGGCCGCCGAGATGATCTACCAAGCTCTCTGGCATCCTCAGCGGTCCCGGTGGTTCCGGAAGAGGCGACTTGCGGCAGCCAGGGAGCGGACGCGTAAGGCTGTAGCCGACTCGCCAGAGCTCTTGCGCGATCTAGACAGAGGCGATGGGCCAGCCTGATCGCTCCCTGCATCTGGGTGAGTGGCGGTGGAGTCTCAAACGACTGAGTCAAGGTGAAGGGCGCCAGCCGATGGTCTGGCTGGCGCCGGTGTAGGCCAAGGCCTTGAAGTCTGGCCTCATCCTTATCAGGTCGATCACCGGTAGCCGGGGACACCTGTCCACCGACGGAATGTCTCGACCGATGGTCCGCTCAGGTCCGGCGCCGACCGCCGCTGTCCGCCTCTGTTGGTGTCAGGCGTTGGTGTCAGCTGCCACACTCGCCCTTGACAAGACCCCCATCATCCCGTCCGGCGCTTCGGCCGCTGGGTGCCCTGCTTGTGGGACGGGTTGCCCTTCTTGTAAGTAGCCACGTCTTTCATTGGGTACCCAGCCGCGCCACCCTTCTGGTACGCAGCCGCGCCACCCTTCTGGTATGCAGCCGCGCCACCCTTCTGGGAGGTCCCTTGCAAGTTGACCCTCTCGCGAGCGGCAGCCACGGTGGCCTTAGCGTCGGGGACAACATCGGCATGCACTTGCTTCTTGGCCGACTTAATCGACGACTGCCTGCCCGACATGCCACCCACCATCGCTGTCGCGCCGTGGGCCATTGGGGTCGGCTGGCGCCCCTCGTACCGACCGACGAAGACGGCGATCAGAAGTAGGATGGTGCCCACTCCGGCGAATATGACGATCAACGTAAGCGACATGTTCTACCCACCTGCTGCTAGCCAGACTGCATAGGTACCACAGAACACGAAGACAACAAATAGGCTGATCGTTATTCCGAGGTATGTTCCGGATGGTGTCTGATCACCGAGGGCACTCAGCCGCTCACTGAACCCGATTGCCGGGATACCCATCACGAGGCCCGCACTCAAGGTGACTGCACGCGACCGCGGACGCCGTGTTTCCTGGCTGGTGAGGAGGTCTACCACGCCACCAACCATGATCACAACGCCTGCTAGCAGAAACTCTACACCCCCAAAAACCTGGGCGGGAGTTCGATCATCGTCGCCAGTAATTAGTGACCAAGAGACGATGATCAAAGACAGAATGCTGACACAGAGCGACCAGGTAATAACTCGGGTCCATGGGGTCGAACCCCCATAAGCCACTACTGACATATGTCGATCACCCCAGGACGACAGTCTTTAAATGTCCTCATCAATGACAGTACTGGCCAGGTTCAGCCCCTGCATCTTGAAGAGAACGGCGTCCTGTGCGGCCCGTGGGCAAAGGCGCCCCTCGATGCGAACTACGGGCGGCGTGGTTCCTGAGAGCCGCTGGGCTGGTCAGATGGACTGCGAAAGACCCAGACGGATGGTGCAGTCGGTGGGGTTGCTGCACTTCGCTGCTGTACGTCCCCCAGCCCCCGCCTGTCAGGCGTCGTGGGGGCTCATGAATGTTGAGATGTCTGAGCTTGGTGTGCACGGAGTTGCCAGACGCCTCTCCATCTCCTCCTTGGAGACTGGACGGCGTTCGGGGGGTTGGTAGTTCGGGTCTTCCCAATCGCAGTGTGAACAGATTCCTGCGACAACCATGTAGGAGCCGCATTCATCACAGCGTGTTGCTGCCTGGCCAAGTCTGAGACGCGCCTCCGTGAACATCACGAGGACGTGTTCTACGGCCTTCAGTCCAATCTCCGCATCGATTCGGACAGCGTTCTTGGCATGCGTCAGCCAGTTGACGTATTCCCAGGTCTCAACTGCGATCTTCTTCAGGTAGGACCGCAGCTTGGCTGCGGATGCCCCTTCGGCAAGACGGTTAGCCAGCAGGTCGGACCAAGATCGGAAGTCTGCGTTCTTCGGTCGCTCCTTGCCGTCCGGCACCAGGTCGTCGGAGCTGGTCTCCCCCACGAACGAGACGAGGCACTCACGGAGCCGGACCCCCACAGCCTGGAAATCCTCGGCCTCATCGCCACCGTCGTAGGCGGTGAAGGCTTGCTCCCAACGACGCCAAGATCCGGGCAGGAGATCGGCCGCTTCGGGAGTGAAGGGCACGTCACGTTCCTGGAGATACGTCATGCGAATCATGAGGCCAACGTGAAACGTGAGAACCACGTCGCGACTCTTGAAGTCTTGCTGGCTGTAGAGCTTGGTTGCGTTCGTGACAACCCACCACCGGCTGTCCTCGCAATGTACGTCCCAGATGTCGTGGCGGGCAGGTCCGACCATCTCACTCGCGACCTTTTCCAGATGCACGACCGTCTCGCGTGCCTGGTCCTCCACGTACAGCCGGATGTCTTGCTTCTCTTCTTCAGTCGCTCGCATGGGACCCCCGATCGGTTGCTCCGGGTGAGCCTAGTCCGGACAGATCCCTAAAGCAGCCGATATAGCGCATAGCTGGAGAGGACGCCCGTCAGCCTCAGCCCACCCCCCTCCCCAGCTCCCATCCCGTCTGCCGTCGACCCACACACCGTGGAGCGGGCGTGGTTCAGGGCGTCAAGGTGGAGCGCGCCACTGTACGAACGACCTTGACGCCCTGGGCCGCGACTGCTCGGCTTTGCCTGGGTCGACGGCGGACGGGATGGGAGCTCCCCACGCTCGCCACCAAGCGACTGGCACTCGCGAGCGGCGCCCCGGCATCCTGGAGCCTGAGCGCCCCCGCCGGAGGCATGTTCTTAACCTACGGCTGACTTCCTCGCTTCTGCCCGCTGTACGTAGCGCGCCGCCGGGCGCGGCCAGCCGGGGCGCAGACAGGAGGCAGGCCGCGCCGCAGAGGCGGCGCGCGCCCGCGCTTGCGCGGGCCTTGATCGAGTAGGGAAAGTTCTACCGCGCTCTGGTTGATCCTCTTGGTCGGTCGATGCGACTCAATTGAGTCGGCATACCCTGGTGTAGCTACATCCGACGAACACCAGTGACGGCAGGAGCGTGCTCACAGGATGGGACCGAAGTCGGAGCGGGTCTACCGCACGATCCGCGAGTGGATCGCTACGGGCAAGTACTCGCCAGGTTCCAAGCTCCCGTCCGAGCGGACCCTGTCGGAGGATCTGGAGATCGGCCGTACTGCCCTGCGCCAGGTGCTGGCCAAGCTCCTGGCTGAAGGCGTCGTCGAGGTGCACGGCCGTAGCTCCTACCGGGTGCCGGATCGGTCAGTGACCACCGAAGCGCCGGCGGACGTCGAGCCCTGGAAGATCCACGGTGAGCGGACGGTTTACGACAACCGATGGGTGAAGCTGAACCTCGTTGACGTGGAACCGCCCGGCGTGAAGCGCTTCGAGCACCATGTCGTCAAGCTCCACCATGTGGCCATCGCCGCCGTGATCGATGACCAAGACCGGGTGCTCATGATGTGGCGGTACCGCTTCGTCCCTGACGCCTTCGGCTGGGAGCTGCCGGGCGGCATCGTCGACCAGGGGGAGGAACCCCTTCAGTCCGCCCTGCGCGAGGTCGAGGAAGAGACCGGCTGGCGGCCGGATGCATTGGAGCATGTGGTCACCTACCAGCCCATGGTCGGCATGGTCGACTCGCCGCATGAAATCTTCGTCGGTCATGGCGCGAAGCTGGTCGGTGAGCCGACCGATCTGGAAGAGGCCGGACACATCGCCTGGGTGCCTCTGTCCGACGTTCCCGGGCTGATGGCTCGTGGTGAGCTGATGGGGTCCGGCACCTTGGTCGCCCTCCTTCATGTGCTCGCTTCACGGGGTGCCGGCGCGCCGCCTACAACCGCTGAGTGAGCTGCTCGATCCGGCGCCTGTGACGTACTGACCTGGTCCGGCTTGCCACCAGTTGGGCTTGCCGCAGGTGCTTCTGCGCCTGGTCGTGCTCGCCGCGGGCCAAGTGGGCCTGGGCCAAGTCACAGTGGAGCCCCGCCGATGCCCTGATAAACGTGGGGTCGGCCGTCTCCAGCGCGGCGTACAGGCTGCTCACTGCTTCCTCGTTGCCGATCAGGGCGAGAGCGCTCCCGCGCCACCTGGTGAGGTGGCCTTCGTTCAGGAAGATGCTCAGCATGTCTGGGTCGCGGGCGTCTTCTCCTGCGGGCAAGTGTCGCATCGCGAGTTCAAGAGCCTGCTGACACTCGGCCTGAAGCCCAGCTCGGGCGCAGATCTCCGCCTCGGCTGCGTACAGCCAAGCTCTGAGGCGTGGAGACATGCCCTTTCCGCCGAGACGTTGCGCATCTCGGACCAGCTGCACCGCCATCTCAGGACGTCCGGCGTCACACAGCACGTATGCCTGTTCGGCGGTGGCGTGCGCGAGGTACATGGGCTCCTCGGCCTCCTGGGCGGCGTGCTTCCCCAGCTCGTAGTGACGCCAAGCTCGTTCCACGGCCCCGACGTCGAGGGCTTGCCAGGCCGCCAGGGTGGCAGCTCCGGCCAGGGCCAGGGCGACCGGGCGTCGGGTGTCCGGGAGTACCGCGAAGGTGAGGGCGTCTTCCAGCCGCGTCAGGTGCGCGGTCATCTGGTCGACCAGAGTGGCAGCGCCCATCTGCCGGTCAACGGTCCGGAGCAGTTCGGTCTGGTCCATGAACGTCTTGACCATCGTCAGGCTGACGTTCTTGGCCTCGTCGATCCGGCCTATCAGCTCGTCGTACCCGTCGGCCGTGGCGAGTGCCAGCGGCGACTGCGATCCGCCCGCCAGCTCGTCGTCGGTGATCCCGAGCAACGCGCGGAGGATCTTGGCGTAGTGGCTGGAGATCGTCCGTCGGGCGTTCTCCCACTCGGATACGTACACTCGCAAACTCGCGGTTGAGGCGACGGTGAGCATGTGCTGGCGCGCATGGCGTTCGATCTCCCGCACAAGACGTTCTTGTGACCACGCCCGTGCCGTCCTCGCTGCTTTGAGTCCACTCATCGCGTACTGCCGCTCCGCGTCGGGGGTGTTGAGCCGTAACAGCAGCATGCCTTACATCGGCCCAGGTCGGCAGGGGTTAACGGGTCTGCTGTTAACCCGTGTTGTCTACCGGGACGTTGCTCGGCGCGCTTCCCTGGAACTGTCGCAGTCAGGCGAGTTGAGACGCCGGACCAACGACGATGCTTGACATCTGGTGCGCACCAGATGCAACCTTCTGGTGCGCACCAGTTGGAAGCGCGAACACTCCGCAGGTTTGCTGCGGCATTCAATCAACGTTCAGGAGCGGCGACCCACCGCCAAGCAAGTACGCCGCTCCCGCCCCTGAAGGGACATCCATCATGCGTCAGATTCCCGTCGACACGTCCGCCGCGACCGTGATGGTCGCCAAGCCCGCCCAGCCGAAGATCCGTGACCGCCGTACCGGTGAGATCGCCTTGGACGCGGACGGTGTGAAGCTGATGACCGTGGACGTGATGTTCGCGGCCAACGACGACGTCGAGATCCTGTCCGTCGCCGTCCCGGAGACCGGCATCTCCGGTGACCTGGCCATGGGCACCCCGGTCGCGCTCACGGGCCTGATCGCCCGGCCATGGGAGAACGAGTTCAACGGTCAGAAGCGGCACGGGATCGCTTTCCGCGCCGTCGCGGTCACCTCGCTCGCCGCCTCGGGCGCGAAGGCGGCCTGATCATGACCTGGCTCATGGTCGCTGTGGTGGTCGTCGCTGCTGCGGGTCTCCTGCGGTGGCGGCGCCCCGCCTGGTACTGGCTTTCCCTCGGCGTCACCTTCGCCACCGTGCGGGTCCTGGTCCGCTACGCCTCGGTCATGGACGCCTGCGGGCTGACCGTCCCGCCCGCCCGCTGGCGTCTGGCCTTGGCCCGGATGACTGGTCGGGAGGCGCCGGAGTTCCGCCCGCCGCGCATCCTTCGTCTGCGCCCGACCCGCACCGGCCTGATGCTGCGGCTCAAGCTCAAGCCTGGACAGGACGCCTTCGATGTCGCCGCCGCCACCGACCGGCTCCGCCACTCCTTCGGCCTGTACGGGGTCACCTCCCGTGAGATCCGCTCGGGTGTGGTGGAGGTGCGGATGACCGGCTACGACGTGCTCAAGCGGGTGCAGATGCCTGCCCGGCTCGATACCCGGCCGATGCGCATCCCGGTCGCCCTGCGAGAGGACGGCTCGGTGCACTACCGCGACTACCGCGCGGTCCCACACGGGCTGACCCTCGGGGCTACGGAGTCCGGCAAGTCCGTCTACCAGCGCAACCTGGTCGCCGGTCTCGCCTCGCACCATGTCGCCCTGGTCGGCATCGACTGCAAGCAGGGCGTGGAGCTGTTCCCGCTGGCCCGCCGGTTCTCGGCGCTCGCCGACAACCCCGACACAGCCCTGGAACTGTTGGAGGCGCTGGTGACGCACATGGAGGAGGTGTACCAGCTCATCCGGGCCGAGCAGAGGATCAGCGTCGCCGTGCCGGATGCGGAGATCGCCGCCGACATCTGGGACCTGCCCGAGGACATCCGGCCGGTACCGGTCGTGGTCCTGGTCGACGAGGTCGCCGAACTCGCCCTGTACGCCACCAAGGATGAGGAGAAGCGCCGGGACCGGATCATCACTGCCCTGGTCCGCCTCGCCCAGCTCGGCCGCGCGGCCGGCATCTACCTGGAGATCTGCGGGCAGCGCTTCGGCTCCGAACTCGGCAAGGGCATCACCATGCTGCGCGCCCAGCTCACCGGCCGTACCGCCCACCGCGTCAACGACGAAACGTCCGCCAACATGGCCTTCGGCGACGTCGCCCCCGACGCCGTGCTGGCAGCGATCCAGATCCCGGCCGAGACCCGCGGCCTGGCCATCGCGGCCGATTCGACCGGCGGCTGGCACCGCGTCCGGGCCCCGCACACCTCGCTGCGCGAGGCCGCGAACATCTGCAACAGGCACGCCCATCGCACTCCTGACGTGCCCGCCTTGGCGGCCTTCCGGCCCGCCACCGCAGCGGTGCCCTCGGCTTGGGACCGGCTGTCCAAGACAGCCCCCGCCACTGCCTGACCCTCACCCTCTTCTCCGGTCGGCGTGACCGTCTTTGCGCCAGGTCCCTACCCCTCCCATGCCTGACGACAGGAAGGAACCCGTGATGGCCCGCCTGCGTGTCGACGCCGTCCTGGTCCAGGCCGTCATCGCCGGGGCGCTGTCCTTCGCCCACTTGCACGATCTGGCCGCCGCTGCCGGACAGGACGGCTGGAAAGCCTGGGCCTACCCGATCAGCGTCGACCTGCTCCTGGTCGCCGCCTGGCGACGACTGCGCACCGGCGGACCCACCCGGCTGGCCTGGTGCTGGTTCCTCATCGCCCTGGCCGCCTCCCTCGGCGCCAACGTCGCCACCGCCGGACTCCTCGACATGCACCACGTCCCTGCCTGGCTGCGCATCCTCGTCGCCGCCTGGCCCGCCCTCGCCTTCATGGGCGGGACCCTCCTTGCCCACACCACCGCTCACACGGAACCGGAAGCGTCGGCGCGCTCCGACTCGTCACCCCAGCCCCTGGCCGTCGAGGACGACCAAAAGCCCGAACCCGCACTCGGGCCGGTGGCCGACGTCGAGGAACCCGCCGTGCCTCCCGTCTCCGAGCCTCAGACCACCCCGACCCCGCCCGCTGCTCCCGCCGCGCCGGTCCCGGCCGCGCTGGTCGACCACGCCCGCAAGGTCGCCGACGACCACCACGCCCGCACCGGGGTCCCGATCGACACCGACACCCTCCGCGCCCGTCTTGGCGTGCCGCCCCAGCTCGCCGACGCCATCGCGGCCCAACTCGCCTGACCTCGAAAGGAAGCGACGCCCCATGACTCGCGCCCCGGCTGACTTGACCGCTGCCGACTACCTCGACGGCGCTCGCGAGATGGCCGCCGCAGATCGGCCTTTCCTCGCCCACCTGCTCGCCGAGGAAGCCGCCCAGCGCACTACCGACCCGGCCACCGCCGCCGGTATCCGTGCCAGCTTCCCCGACCCGACGACCACACGAACGGAGATCGACTGAGATGCCCGCTCGCGACCACTTCCACTCGGTGATGCGCATCGGCCCGGTGCAGATCGGCACCCACCGCGACCGGCACGGCCGCACCGTGCACGCCGCCGTGTGCACCAACGACCGCTGCGGCTGGTCCGCCGACTACTCCAGCCGGTCCGCCGCCCAGCTCGCCGCCCGCACCCACCGCTGCCGCATCAACTGACCGGAGGTTCTGCCATGGACGTCCCGCTCTGGCTTGCCCTGATCGTCGTCGGCTGGCTCGGCGTCAAGCTCATCCGTCCGCCTTGGTGGCTCATCGCCGTATTCCTCCTCGGCGGCTACCTCCTCGCCGACAGCCTCTTGGCCCCTGTCATCGACACCGCCGTCAAGTAACCGCAGGAAGGGGAACAGCACATGCTCCGGCCTAAGCACCCGACCATGCCCCAGCCCACCGGCCTGGTCACCCCGCAGACGCCGACCGTCATCCAGCCGACCATCACCCCTGGCACTCCAGCCCCGCCGCCGACACCCAACGCCCCGGCCTCTACCCGGCCGGTCGTGCAGCTCACCCCCGGCACCGCGATAGCCCTCGTCGGCGGCGGCACGGCCGTGGTCCTGGTCGTCGGCGCCGTGCTGGTCTCCATGCTCCTGGCCGTCGCCGTGACCGGCGCTTCGGTCGCCGTCTGCGCCGTCGTCCTGCGCTCCCTGCTCGCCTCCGACACCAAGCGTCGCTGAACCGGCCCCCGGGCGGCTCCGATACCGCCAAGCATCCGCCGCCCGGGCGCCGTCCCTGTCCGATCCACTGAACCGGAAGGAAGTCCCAGCATGCCGCAGCGCACCAGCCCGACGCCCCGTACCTGCCCGAACTGCGACGGCTTCGCCTCCGCCGCCATCACCACCGGCGGACGCGATCAGTACGGCCACCTCCACACCATCACCGCCGACTGCCCGGCCTGCCACGGCACCGGCACCCACATTGTCCGTCGTGACCAGGAGGGCGCCCGTGTCTGACGTGCTCGACCCGACCACCCTCGGCGACCTGCTGAGGGTGGCTTCGGCCCCTGACTACACCCGCTGGGAAGACCAGATCCGCCGTACCGGCGGCTGCGCCGACCCCATCCACCTGCGCGGCTGGGTGACCCAAAAGGACAAGACGACCGGTGCCACGCTGCACCATTACACCACCGCTAACGAGCCGGGCGGACGGCTCCGCGTCGCCTGCGGCAACCGTCGCGCCTCCCGCTGCCCCGCCTGCGCCTGGACGTACGCGGGCGACACCTACCACCTCATCCGCGCTGGCCTGGCCGGGGACGACCGCCGAGACATCCGCGACACCGTGCGCGACCACCCCCGCGTCTTCGCCACCCTTACCGCCCCTTCCTTCGGGCCGGTCCACAACCGCCCGGACCATGGTGCCTGCCGCTGCGGCACCCACCACGCTCCAGACGCACCGGAGCTGGGCACCGCCCTCGAACCGGCCACCTACGACTACGCGGGCGCCGTGCTGTTCAACAACCACGTGGGACAGCTCTGGCAGCGCTTCACCAACCGGCTCCGCCGGGAGATCGCCGCCCGTGCTGGCATCACCCAGCGAGAGCTGAAGGAGTGCGCCCGCCTCTCGTACGGCAAGGTCGCCGAGTTCCAGAAGCGCGGCGCCATCCACTTCCATGCCGTCATCCGCCTTGACGGCCCCGATGGACCCAACACCGCGCCACCGTCCTGGTCCACCGTGCAACTCCTCACCGATGCCATCCACGCTGCCGTCACGCATGCCTACACCTCTGTCTCAGCTCCGGCCGTCAAGGATCAGCCCGCTCGCACCTTCCGCTGGGGCGCCCAGCTCGACGTACGGCCGGTGAAGGCGTTCGGCGACGGCTCGGACATCACGGAACAGGCCGTCGCCTCCTACGTCGCCAAGTACGCCACCAAAGCCGCCGAGACCACCGGCACCCTGGACCGCCGCATCGGCGAACTCTCCGAACTCGACCGCCACCACGTTCCCGACCACACCCGTCGTCTGATCGAAGCCTGCAAGCGGCTCGATCCGCTCTACCCTGACCGGCGCCTGTGGGCCTGGGCGCACATGCTCGGCTTCCGGGGACACTTCTCCTCCAAGTCCCGCCGCTACTCCACCACCCTGGGCACCCTGCGCCAGGCACGCGCCGACTACCGGGCCGCCCAAGAGGCCGCGACCCTCGGCCTGGACTACGCCGAGCCGGACACCGTCCTCGTCCTGGTCGACTGGCAATACGCAGGGCACGGCCACACCCCGGGCGAATCCGCCCTCGCCGCCACCATCCACCGCGGCTTGCAACTCAACCGCGAGACAGCTCGTGACGCACTGGCGAACGAGGGGGAGTGGTGACCATGGACCGACTCCTCACCGTGTACGAGGTCGCCGAGCGGCTCGGTACGGGCGTCCGCTTCCCTCGCCGACTCATCGAGGAACGCCGCATCACCTTCGTCAAGGTCGGGCGGCACGTCCGCATCCCTGAGAGCGCCGTAGAAGCGTTCGTGGGCGCCAACACCGTGGAACCGATCGCCCTGCGGCATACGGGGCTCAGGAGGGCTGCCTGATGGCTGGCAAGCGCAAGTCCCGCCGGGACTTTGGACGCGTTCGCAAGCTGCCTTCCGGCCGGTTCCAGGCTCGGTATCCGGGACCTGACGGTGTCCTGCGTCCGGCGGATCGAACCTTCGCGACGTCGACGGACGCTGATCGCTGGCTGATACGGAAGCGCATCGAGATCGAAGAGGGGCGCTGGCTCGATCCGGTCGAGGGGCAGACGACCGTACGCGACTGGGCTGCCCGCTGGCTCGCTGCCGTCTCGCCGCAGCTCAAGCACAAGACGCAAGCCTCGTACCGGTCGCTGATCAACTCGCTGATCAATCCGGCACTCGGGGACCGCGAGCTGTCGACCCTCCGGCCGATCACGATCACTGAGTGGGTCGGCGCGATGAAGACCAAGGGGCTCAGCGCTTCACGTATCCGGCAGGCGTACCGGGTCCTGTCGCAGATCATGCGGGCGGCTGTCGACAACGACATGATCCCGCAGACGCCGTGCCGGGGCGTGAAGCTGCCTCGGATGCCGCAGACCGAGCCGCACATCCTCACGCCGCTCGAAGCCTCGCGGATCGTACGGAGTGCCGACAAGCCGCATGACCTGTTGATCGCGCTCCTCGCGTACGCGGGACTGCGCGTCGGCGAGGCGTTCGCACTCCGCCGCGTGGACATCGATGTGTCCGGCGGCTTCGTCCTGGTCGATGAGAACCTGGCGGAGGCCAACGGCACCTTGGTCTTCGACACACCGAAGTCTCATCAGAAGCGACTGCTGCGGGTCGGCCCGTCGCTCGCAAAGCGGCTCGGTCGGTACCTGGAGGCCCTGCCCGGCGGAGATGACGCGCTCCTGTTCACGACCCCGGGCGGCAAGCCGCTGCGCTACAACCAGTGGCGCAAGGCGTACTTCGACCCCGCCGTGTCGGCGGCCGGGCTGACCGACGTGACTCCACACGATCTGCGAGCCTCGCACGGCACGTGGGTCGCCGACCGGTACGGCGTGATGACCGCTGCCCATCGGCTCGGTCACTCCAACGCGAGCGTCACCACCCGGCACTACGCCCGGCCGGTCGCCGGTCGCGACGACCAGGTGGCCGCTGCTGCAGACGAGTGGTTGGACGAGACGTGAGGCTGCGGAAAATCCGCTGTCGGGCTGGTGGCATCGGGCTAGGCTGCTGCTGCCCCGGGTGCTGACCAGTTTGGGGACATGGGCCGGTGATCTTGCTGTCCGCTCCTGCCGCTGGCAGGGCCGCCGCAGTGCGGGGGATCACCGGTTCCGATATGCATCGCACTGACTAGGCCGTTTCGTTCGGATCACCGAACCCTTGGCATGTGAGCGCGCTCATCGGGTGCGGCGCCTCCGACGGCCTCTGCAGCCTGGCGTCGCTCTACGTGGGGGGAGCTGACCGTGGAGAACATACTGTCCGTGGCCATCGGGGCCGCTATCGGCCTCATAGGGGTGGTGTTCGGGTCGTGGTTCACCGCGCGCCGACAGGACCGCATGTGGCTCCGCGAACAGAAGCTCAAAGCCGGGATCGGCTTCAACACGGCTGTAGTTCAGCTACTGGACTACCTGAAGGAAACACAGCTGAGTGACGACGGTCCGGGAGCCAACGAGTTGGCGAACCGGCTGCAGGAAGCACGCTCAGCCCTCTACCTGCTCTGCTCCAACGACACTGTCGATCTCGCCGATGCCCTCGCGCGTCGGGTCTGGAGCACCCGGCCCACCGACGGCAGGGACGACCGCCGGGCCGAGTTCCGAGAGACGTTGGACCTCCTGCGTCGCTTCACCCACCAGCTCCGGCAAGAGATCGCCAGATCGTAGTCCCCACTGGATCACCGGGCGGACCAGAGGAAGATGCCTGCGATGTGAGCCCGGCCAGGTAGATGGTGGCGGTCTTCTGGCACCTCGGCAAGCGGCCGACTCCTGGCTCAGCGGGCACGACCCCGTTCCTGGGGCACGTAGCGGGCACGACGACGATGACGACGGCTCCGCCTGGATGCTTGCGCGCGTCTGACCTGCGGCGGAGCGTCCGGCCTGGCAAACCGGCGAGAGATCTTGAAAACCGTCGTGGCAGCGATGTCACCGAGGGTTCAAATCCCTCAGCCTCCGCCGAGACCGGCGTCATAGCTGGTCAGAAGGGGTGCCCCTGATTCAGGGGCACCCCTTCTGCGTGTGCCTCGTCTCATCCTGCCGCTCCGGTGTCCCCGGTTCGACCCGTGCGCAGGGGCCATGCTGCGCAGGGGCCATGTGGGGGCCGACGAGCCCGAGCCTGCGGCGGTGTCCTACCCGGACATCGCCAGGTCATCACGTTCTGGGACTTCCCCTCGCCCCGCCTTTGCTGCCGATGGATCGACATGTATGTGCGCTCACGAACGAATTGACGCTGTATCAGGTCAACTTTTACCTACTACCGTGATCGTTGGCGGTCACGTCCCGGGCTTCCGAGGGGGAAATTTCTTATGCCAACGATCAGCGTCATCACCTCCGTGTACAGCGGTGGCCATCACTACATCGACGAGACTTACCAATCTCTGCGCGAGCAGAAACTGCCCGGTGACTGGGAATGGCAATGGTGCGTTCAAGAAGACGGGCACACCGGGATCGCCGCCGCCGTTCTCCCCGAGGATCCTCGGATTTCCATCGAATCCGGACTGCCCGCGCGCGTCGCGGTGGCGCGAACGCATGCCCTTACCCGTGCGACCGGCGAGTTGGTCCGGACTCTGGACGCCGACGACGTGTTGTTGCCAGGAGCGCTGGAACGCGACATCGAGACCTTGGAGCGCGTTCCATGGTGCGTATCCGCATGTCTTGACCTCCACCAGGACGGCAGTACCTCACCGGGACCGCGCGACCCTCTGGGCGGCCCGGTGGAGCCCGGCCGGTTTTACCAGGAAGTGGTGGAAAACCGCCTGTCGGTGCAGACGACCACGTTTGCCGCTCACCGTTCTCTGGTGCTCGCACTAGGGGGCTGGCATGCGCTGACCGGAGCTGAAGGGGTGGGCCTCCTTCTTGCCGCGGAGGTCGTCGCAGCTGGTGAGTTCATCGCCGAACCGAGCGTCCTCTACCGGAAGCACCCCGATCAGACCACCGCGACAGGCAGCTACTGGAATCCGGAAGAAGCGGCTACTCGAAGAGAAGCGGGAATACAGCGGGCCCGTGCGATGCGGGCGGCGGGTTGGACCTGGCCAGGAGATGCGCGAGATGCGCTCTGATTCTGCTGAGTGCTGACAAAGTCGAAGCCCATCAGGCGGTGCGGCGGGAGATCGGCGACATCGAGGTGAACGAGCATCTCGAGGCGGGAAAGTCCGCGTTCATAGCGGCGGCGCGCACTGCGTTGGGTTCCCGCTGAGGAGGGCCCCTACTCAGCGGGTACTGCTCCGACTCTGACCGTCGCCGCCCGGCCCGGCGGCCACAGGGCGGCGCCAAGCCGGGCGGCGATCTGGCCGAAAACCTATGGTGTGGGTCGTCGTTGCAGGTCAGGGCCATGGGATCGGCCGACTGGCGGGCAGTTGGGATGCGGGACACGGGGAAGTGGGCTTTTAGTTGTAGCTAAAGGTGGGAACCTGTGGCTGAAGGACGAGCGAGGCTCGTCGACAGCGGCGGCTGGGAGTGATGTGTCATGCCGTGGAAGGGCAAGGGACCGAAGGGGGAGGCCGCCGGGGCCCGGCTGGCCCGTCAAGCCACCGTGGAAGTGGCGGGGTTGCTGGGCAAGCGGGATATGAGCAGAGCGGATCTGGCCAGGCTCATGGACGTCAGTCCGGGGCGAGTGAGTCAAATACTGTCCGGGGATGAGAATCTGACCCTGAGAAGCCTGGCCGCGGTGGCCGAAGCGCTTGAACTGGACGTGCAGATCAGCTTCGTTGAGCCCAAGAACGACGGCGGCCGTCGCGCCCTCGGCCGCGGCGACGACTCCTTCGTCTACGCCCCATGAATCCATGAACGGCCGTGCGGGGCGCGCGGATCAGGGGTGCGGTGCGCTCGCTGCCGTCAGCGGTTCTTCGGCCAGCGCCAGGTCCCGCAGCCGTTCGAGGTCGCGGTCCGCGCTCCGCTTGCCCGTCCGATAGCCGAACTCCAGCATCTTCACACAGGCTTCCTTGGCCATGGCCAGCGCCTGACGGCGGTCCTCCGCCTCCTCCCGGGTGGCGCTGTGCAGTTCGACGGGGAAGTCCTGGAGCTCACGCTGCCGACAGCTCGCCTCGATGTCCGCCTCGACCTTGGCGGCGTCGTCCAGGTACTGATCCACCTCCTCGTACAAGGTGTTGATCGCCGTCCGCTCCTTGGTCACCGGAGTGGAGCCGCGCAGGTACCCACGGGAGTCGAAGGCGAACATCCGCAGCTGGGCGACCGTCCCGAAGTCCCGGACCAGCCGGTGGCAGTGGCAGTACATGTCATGGGCGAGCCGCCGCTCCAGCCGGTCCAGAAGCACCGCGATGCCCAGGGTGATCACCGCGACGAAGGGCGGGGTGGACTGCTGGTTCTGCTGCTGGCGTACGCGCGGGGCGAGCGCCCCGCCCGCGGCGGCCGCGGCCACTGCGGGCGGCACATCGGCCGCGTGCGGCAGCAGCAGCGTGATGGTGATCAGCGCCGCCGCGCAGGTGCATCCGGTGATCGCGACGCACAGTGCCGTGGACCGCGCGGTGCCCAGCAGCCTGCCCTTGTCGGCGAAACGGTGGATCAGCGAGATCCAGGTGACCAGCGCGCAGGCGGCGAGGGGTAACGCGATCCGCGCGAACCACTCCTGTGCATAGAGCTCGTGCAATGCTCCCCCTGCTCGCGCCTCGCTGCCGGTGCGCCGGAGGCGAGCGGCCGGTCACGGGGAGAGCGGGAGCCCCATCACTGTCCGCCCGGAGGGCGGAAGGACCGGCGAGTGGTGTGCGGTGCGTGCACGGAGCGCCTCGTCGCGTGGTCACGATAGTGCCCCTCGATCGCGTAATGCACGGCTCACATTCCGTTTACCACGGGATCGCGCCGCCCTCGGCCGTGCCGGGGGTCCCCTCCGCCGCCCTTCACGCGTGTCCGAGGGGTGGCGGCCAGACGGCCGGCGGCTGGAGGTGGCGGGCCGCGCTGCGGGCGGCGGAGGCGACCGTGGCCCGGGCCTCGCGGCAGGTCAGCCCGGTGTCGACGGCGGCCTGGACCAGGTCGGGGGCCAGCTGTGTGCCCGCGCCCGTCTCGTAGGCGCGACAGGCCGCCCAGAACAGCCGGTCGTTGCGCTGGCCCTCGCGGGACTCGCGGACGAACCGTACGAGGGCGGTGAGCGCGGCGGGAGGCCGCTCGGACGGGCGGCGCCCGGACGGTGCGCGCAGCCGGGCGGGAGACGGCGGCCGCAGCAGTCGCAGCAGCGCGGGCGGGGCGGGGGCGGGGGTCCAGACGGGGGAACCGGGGGCGAGGCGGTAGCCGCCGTGTGCGGCGGCCGAACCGGGGCCGACGAGATAGCCGCCCGATCCGCGGATGTCGATACCGGGGGCGAGGCGGCCCGCGGAGTTGGGGACGGTGAGGCCGGGCGGGCCGCTCAGCCACAGGTGACGGCCGCCGCCCGGGGTGAGCACGGTGACGGTGCGGGGGACGGTGAAGCCGTGCTCGCGGGCGAGGCGTGCGAGAGCGGCGGGGCCGTCGGTGCCGTTCCGACCGGTGTAGTCCTCGGGGTCCCGCGGGCTCTGTGGTGCCGCGCGGCCGTTCGGCCGGACGTCGAGGTCGACGCCGATGAGGTGGTGCGGAGCGCATCCGCACGCGATGCCGTACGCGGTGGCCCAGGGGGCGGCGGCGAACAGCGCGCGGACCGTCTCCGGGTCCGCGGAGGCGTCATGGATGCCATGGCCCAGTCGGCCGCAAGTGCCGCGGCAGGGCGGGGATTCGGGGTCGCGGTGGTGTGGGGAGCGCACGGCGGGCAGCTTCGCGCGGGTCAGCGGGAGCACACGGAAGCCGCGCGCCGCGGCGGCGAGAGCGTGGGCGAGTGCGATGGTCGCCATGACTCCCACTTTCGGACAAGTGTTCGGTAATGGGAAGGGGGTCGGGGAACGCGGTAAGGATGGCCGAAAGTGTGCGGAACCGGTTCTTCGCCGCTCCCGCGCGGTGCGGTGGAGGGTGGAGCGGGTGGTGCATGGGCGCGCTCCCAAGGAGTGGGGGCGCTCGGCACGTTTAACTCTGATTCCTCATGCTTGCGTGGTAATTGCGGTGTCCAGTGCGCTTGTTCCGGGATGCGGTGGGGCAACTCTGCTTCCGCGATGGTTTCCCAGCGTCGGAGGAAGAGGAAGCGAGATGGCGGAGATCCGCACCATCCCCACCGAGTGGAGGTCCGGGGTCGTGCCCCGGTCGCACGGAGGCAGATCGCCACCGAGGAGCGGGACGTAGCGAGGGGGTGGGGGATACCGGGGGGCACTGGGGGCAGAGACGGTGTTCGGACCGACGAGAGCGAACAGTGGTGGTTCATTGACCCAAGGGGACGGGTGAGGTCGTACGGCCGCGCGGTGGCACATCGGTGCCGCCGCGCGGCCGTGCGTGCCGTCGTGCTTGACACTCCTGAATGATCTGACGGATAGTCAGAAAGCTTTTCGCTGAGGTCAGTCATGCATCGCCGTCCCGCCCAGGGGCGTCCCGTCGAGGTCCCGTCAAGGGGGTCCACTGCCCATGACCGGTGAGAGGACGGCCGGGAAACCCGTGGCCGACGAGCTGTACGAGCGCCTCAAGGCGTTCGAGGGGCGGATGGCCGTACAGGGCGGCGAGGGCCGGGACCCCGTCAACGAGCCCATGATCAGGCACTGGTGCGAGGCGATGGGCGACACCAGCCCCGCCTATCCGGACATCGCGCCGCCCACGATGCTCCAGGCGTGGACCATGGGCGGACTGGCGGGCCACCCGGCCGGTTCGACCCGGACGCGGGCGTACGACGAGCTGTTCGCGCTGCTCGACGACGCGGGCTGCACCTCGATCGTGGCCACCGACTGCGAGCAGGAGTATCCGCGTCCGCTGCGGCCCGGTGACCGCGTCCGTTTCGACGCGGTGATCGAGTCGGTCTCCCCGCGCAAGAACACCGCGCTGGGGTCCGGGCACTTCGTCACCACCCGGATGGATATCCATGTGGGCGATGAGCTGGTCGGGACGCACCGCTTCCGTGTCCTCAAGTACGCCCCCGTCCGCCGGGCCCCACAGTCGAAGGCAAAGCCAAAGCCGAAGCCCGAGTCGGCGGCGGAGGCGGCGCGCCCCCGCCCCGTCGTCAACCGGGACAACGCCGGTTTCTGGGAGGGCGTCACCGAGCACCGGCTGCTCCTCCAGCGCTGCACCGACTGCGACACCCTCCGCTTCCCCTGGCTGCCCGGCTGCGGCCGGTGCGGCTCACCGGAGTGGGAGACGGCCGAGGCATCCGGCCGCGGCACGGTGTTCAGCCATGTGGTGATGCACCACCCGCCCTTCCCCGCCTTCGACCCGCCCTACGCCGTGGGGCTGATCGAGCTCGCGGAGGGGGTGCGGATGGTCAGCGGCATCACCGGGGTGCCGTACGACAAGGTGCGCATCGGCATGCCCGTCGAGCTGGAGTTCCTGCGGGTCGACGACGCCAAGGGAACCATGGAGCTCCCGGTGTTCCGGGCGACGGTGGAGGAGGCCGTATGACCGTCCGCGCGGGCGACGCGCTGCCACCGCTGCGCATCCCGATCACCCGGACCCTCATCGTCTCCGGCGCTCTCGCCTCCCGGGACTACCAGGATGTGCACCACGACGCCGAGGCGGCCAAGGAGAAGGGCTCCCCGGACATCTTCATGAACATCCTGACCACCAATGGTCTTGTGGGGCGCTACATCACCGACCATTTCGGACCGCGGGCACGGCTGCGGAAGGTCGCGATCCGGCTCGGGGCGCCCAACTACCCCGGCGATGAGATGGTGTTGACCGGCGAGGTCACGTCGGTCGCCGACGGTGCCGCGGAGGTCACGGTGACCGGCGCGAACCGCATCGGCAACCATGTGACCGGCACGGTCACCGTGCAACTGCCCGCCGATGCCGCCCCGATGGAGTCCACCGGGCCGACCGGAGCCCCCGGATCCGCGGAGGACCCCCGATGAGCGCCCGCAGGGCCGCCACACTGGGCGGCACCGCGGCCGTCGTGGGTATCGGCGCCACCGCGTTCACCAAGGACTCCGGCCGCAGTGAGCTGAGGCTCGCGGCCGAGGCCGTCCGGGCCGCCCTGGACGACGCCGGGCTCACCCCCGCCGATGTGGACGGTCTGGTCACCTTCACCATGGACACCAGCCCCGAGATCACCGTCGCCCAGGCGTGCGGCATCGGCGAGCTGTCGTTCTTCTCCCGCGTCCACTACGGCGGGGGCGCCGCCTGCGCCACCGTGCAGCAGGCCGCGCTCGCCGTCGCGACGGGTGTGGCCGATGTTGTCGTCTGCTACCGCGCGTTCAACGAGCGCTCCGGGCGCCGCTTCGGGGCCGGGGTGCAGCACCGCGAACCCTCGGCCGAGGGGACCGCGCTCGGCTGGGTGCTGCCCTTCGGTCTGCTCACCCCGGCGTCCTGGGTGGCCATGGCCGCACAGCGCTATCTGTACATCTACGGTCTGACTCCCGAGGTGTTCGGCCATGTGGCCGTCACCGACCGGCGGCACGCCGCCACCAACCCGGCCGCGTACTTCTACGGCCGGCCGATCACCCCGGCCGATCACGCCGCCTCCCGCTGGGTCGTCGAACCGCTGCGGCTGCTCGACTGCTGCCAGGAGACGGACGGCGGCCAGGCCATCGTGGTCACCAGCGTCGAGCGGGCCCGCGGCCTGCGCCATCCGCCTGCGGTGATCACGGCCGCGGCGCAGGGGGCGGGGCGCGGTCAGGAGCAGATGACCAGCTTCTACCGCGACGATCTCACCGGGCTGCCCGAGATGGCCGTGGTGGCGCGGCGGCTGTGGCGCGACAGCGGTCTCACCCCGGCCGAGATCGATGTGGGCATTCTCTACGACCACTTCACCCCGTTTGTTCTGATGCAGCTGGAGGAGTTCGGCTTCTGCGGGCGGGGCGAGGCGGCCGGATTCGTCGCCGAGGACGCGCTGCCCCTCAACACGCACGGGGGCCAGCTCGGCGAGGCGTATCTGCACGGGATGAACGGCATCGCGGAGGCCGTACGGCAGATCCGCGGCACCTCGGTCAACCAGGTCCCGCACGCCTCGCGCGTCCTGGTCACCGCGGGCACCGGGGTACCGACATCCGGGCTTCTCCTCGGCGCAGACGGCTGAACCGCGCGCGTGTCTGCGGCTTCGGCCGTCCGCCATCCTCCTTCATTTGTCATATGAGCCGAAGGAAGCAGAGTGGCTGGGCGATCACGGGCTGGACCGCGGGTCTGGTCACCGCCCTGGCCTTGATCACCGGTGCCGCCCCTGTCTCGTCCAAGGCCGCGCTCCCTGCCCGGTCCGAGGACGGCGGATTCTCCTCGTCGGGGTCCGCCCTCCCCGACCCCCGAGAGCTGGGCGCCAAGGTCTTCACGGGCTGGGCCTTCGACACCTGCCGCACCCCGCCCCTGAGCACCCTGCGCGCCTGGGCAGGCTCCCGCTACCGCGCCCTGGGCGTCTACTTCGGCGGCCGCGGCCGGGCCTGCCCGAGTCAGCCCCATCTCACCGCCTCCTGGATGCGCGGGGCCACGGCCCTGGGATGGCATGCGCTGCCCGTCTACGTCGGCTCCCAGTCGCCGTGCGTCCGCAACATCGACAAGACGCATGTGCCAATCGGCAGCTCCCCCTGGTCGCAGGGGCGCGCGGAGGCGAGGGACGCGGTGGCCCGTGCCAAGGCGCTGGGCATGAAGGAGCGCAGCGCGCTCTATCTCGACATGGAGGCATACGACCAGTCGCACACCGGCTGCGCCGCCACCACGCTCTCCTTCATCCGCGCCTGGAACCGCGAAGTCGCCGCACAGGGCTTCTTCCCCGGCTTCTACAGCAGCGCCGAGTCCGGGGTGCGCCATCTGGAACAGGCCCGGAAGGACGGAGTCGATGACCTCCCCTCCGTCATGTGGTTCGCCCGCTGGACCACGAAGGCGTCGCTGAACGAGGAACCGGCCCTCGCCGGGGCCGCCTGGCAGCCGCACCGCCGCGTCCACCAGTACAGGGGCAATGTCGATGCCACCTACGGCGGCCGGACGCTGCGGATCGACCGCAACAAGGTGGACGCGCCGGTCGCGATCGTCGAGTGACTCCACCCCTCCGGTGAATCCCCGACCCTCGCCCTGCTCCATCCCCCCTCAGGAGGTGCTGCGGGCCCCGCCCCTACAACCTGAGAGGGACTCGGCTTCGGCACCTCTGGCCGATCCGCTACGGGCTGCTCGCTCATAGCGTTGAGCCATGACCACGACCGTGTGTACGGGCGCTTCCACTGCCGCGTTCCCGTCGTTCTCCTCGTACGTCAAGGCGCGGGGACCGGTTCTGCTGCGCACCGCCCGCGCGCTGACCGCCAACGCCTTCGACGCGGAGGACCTGCTCCAGACCGCGCTGGCGAAGACGTACCTTTCGTGGGAGCGCATCGAGGACCACAAAGCGCTGGACGGCTATGTGCGACGTACGCTGGTGAACACCCGCACCTCGCAATGGCGCAAGCGCAAGGTTGACGAGTTCGTGTGCGAGGAGCTGCCCGAGCCGGATCCGGTCCCCGCTCCCGACCCCGCCGAACATCAGGTGCTCCGCGACGCCATGTGGCGCGCGGTACTCCGGCTGCCGGACCGCCAGCGGGCCATGGTCGTCCTCAGGTACTACGAGGACCTGAGCGAGGCCCAGACCGCCGAGGTGCTCGGGGTGTCCGTCGGCACGGTGAAGAGCGCGGTCTCGCGCGCCCTCGGCAAGCTGCGCGAGGACCCGGACCTCTGCTGCGCGGCCTGACGGCCTCCCCGGTCGCGCGCGGTCCGGGCCCGATCGTCACGTCCACGCCGCAGTCCAGGGCTGTTCATGCGGGGCGGGGTTTTCCACAGCGGAGTTATCCACAGGGGATGACAGACCAGCCGGTCGGCAGCAAAATCAGCGGCATCTCTACCCGCGCGTAACCGGAACCCTGGAGGCCCCGGTGCTCAGCACGATGCAGGACGTACCGCTGACCGTGACCCGCATCCTCATGCATGGTTCGGTGGTGCATGGCACGGCCCAGGTGACCACCTGGACCGGCGAGGGCGCGCCCCGGAGCCGTACCTTCCGTGAGGTCGGCGGGCGATCCGCGGCGCTCGCCCATGCGCTGCGCGATGAGCTCGGGGTCGAGCGCGGTGAGCGCGTGGGCACGCTCCTGTGGAACAACGGCGAGCATCTGGAGTGCTATCTCGCGGTGCCGTCCATGGGCGCCGTGCTGCACACCCTCAACCTCCGGCTGCCGGCCGAGCAGCTGTCCTGGATCGTGAACCACGCCGCCGACCGCGTGATCATCGTCAATGGTTCGCTGCTGCCGCTGCTCGCCCCGCTCCTCCCCGGTCTCGGCTCCGTCGAGCACCTCGTGGTCACCGGTCCGGGCGACCGTTCCCTCCTGGACGGATGCGGTGCGCGGGTCCATGAGTACGAGGAGCTGATCGAGGGCCGCCCCGCCCACTACGACTGGCCGGAGCTCGACGAGCGCGAGGCCGCCGTGCTCTGCTACACCTCGGGGACGACCGGGGACCCCAAGGGGGTGGCCTACAGCCACCGTTCGATCTATCTGCACTCGATGCAGGTCAACAGCGCCGAGTCGTTCGCGATCTCCGGGAGCGACACCCTGTTGCCGGTGGTGCCGATGTTCCATGCGAACGCCTGGGGCACCCCGCACGCCGCTTTCATGGCGGGCGCCTCCATACTGATGCCCGACCGCTTCCTCCAGCCCGAGCCGCTCGCCGAGATGATCGAGAGCGCGCGTCCCACCATCGCCGCCGCCGTGCCGACCATCTGGCAGGGGCTGCTGGCCGAGCTGAACGCGAAGCCGCGGGACGTGGCCTGTCTGCGCAATGTCTACATCGGCGGTGCGGCCTGCCCGCCCGCCCTGATGAAGGAGTTCGAGGAGCGCCACGGCATCCGTGTGGTGCACGCCTGGGGCATGACGGAGACCTCGCCGCTGGGCACCCTGGCCCAGCCGCCCGCCGGAGTCCCGGACGAGGACGCCTGGCCGTACCGCATGAGCCAGGGCCGTTTCCCGGCCTCCGTGCAGGCCCGGCTGACCGCGCCCGACGGCGGTCGGGTGCCGTGGGACGGGACGACGGCGGGCGAGCTGGAGGTGCGCGGCCCGTGGATCGCGGGGGCGTATTACGGAGGCTCGGCAGGTGAGCCGTTCCGCCCCGAAGACAAGTTCACCGAGGACGGCTGGCTGAAGACCGGTGACGTCGGCACCATCACGCCCGACGGCTATCTGACGCTGACCGACCGTGCCAAGGACGTCATCAAGTCCGGTGGTGAGTGGATCTCGTCGGTCGAGCTGGAGAACCAGCTCATGGGCCATCCGGAGGTCGCGGAGGCGGCGGTTGTGGCCGTTCCGGACGAGAGGTGGGGCGAGCGCCCGCTCGCCGCCGTGGTGCTGAAGGAGGGCGCCACCGTCGACTACGAGGCCCTGCGGGCCTTCCTCGCCGAGCGGATCGCGCGCTGGCAGCTCCCCGAGCGCTGGACGCTGATCCCGGCGGTGCCGAAGACGAGCGTGGGCAAGTTCGACAAGAAGCTGCTGCGGAAGCAGTACGCGGACGAGGAGCTGGACGTGACCGAGCTCGACTGACCCGGACCTGGCCCGGAGCCGGACCCGGGAGTGGGGCGAGGGGCGCGGGCCGGGCCGGGCCGGCCGCGTCCTTCGTTCCGGGGGCGTTGCCGGGGTCTTCGTACCCCGGGCGGGCCGGGGACGGGCTCACGCCCCTCGCTCGCCGACGCACCGCGTCAGTTGGTGCCGATCTTCGCCAACAGGTCCACGATCCGGTCCTGTACCTCCGCGCTCGTCGAGCGCTCCGCGAGGAACAGCACGGTCTCGCCCGACGTCAGTCGCGACAGCTGCCCCGGGTCGATGTCCGCCGAGGTGTAGACGACCAGTGGGGTGCGGTTGAGCAGACCGTTGCCACGCAGCCAGTCCACGATCCCGGCCCGGCGGCGGCGTACCTGCATCAGGTCCATCACCACCAGGTTCGGCCGCATCTGCCCGGCGAGCGACACCGCGTCGGCGTCCGTCGCCGCGCGGGCGACCTGCATCCCGCGCCGCTCCAGCGTCTCCGTCAGCGCCGCCGCGATCGGCTCGTGCTCCTCGATCAGCAGTACGCGCGGCGGGTGCTGCTCACTGTCGCGCGGGGCGAGCGCCTTGAGCAGGACGGCCGGGTCGGCGCCGTACGCCGCCTCCCGCGTCGCCTGGCCGAGCCCCGCCGTCACCAGCACCGGCACCTCGGCGGCGACCGCAGCCGTACGCAGCGACTGGAGCGCGGTACGGGTGATCGGTCCGGTCAGCGGGTCGACGAAGAGCGCCGCCGGATACGCGGCGATCTGCGCGTCCACCTCCTCCCGGGAGTTGACGATCACCGGGCGGTAGCCGCGGTCGCTCAGCGCCTGCTGCGTGGACATGTCCGGCGCGGGCCACACGAGGAGGCGGCGCGGATTGTCCAGCGGCTCCGGGGGCAGTTCGTCGTCCAGGGGCGGGGTGCGGTCGTCGACGATCTCGATCGCGCCGTTCGGCCCGTCCAGTGGCTCCGGGCCCTCGGCGCCCTCGTCCGGCGCGCCGATCGCGAAGGCCCGGCCCGAGCTCTGCGGCCCCGGCGCGCGATGCGGTTGCGCGCCCGCTCCGGGCTGCGGACGCGACGGCGTCGCGGGCTGTGCGCCGGACGGCGCTCCCGGCTGTGTCCCGGCCTGAGGCTGCGAGGTCCGGCCGGTGGCCGCCGTGGCTTCGGGGTCCGGACCACCCTGGTCCGGACCCGGCACATCGGGTCGGGCGGCCAGCTTGCGCCGTCGGCCCGACCCCGTCGTGGCCGTGCCGCCGGAGGGCGTCTGGGACTGAGGCGCGGGCTGCTGCCCCTGCGGACGGCCGCCCTGCGGCTGACCTGGGCGCTGAACTCCGGTGGGCTGCTGACCGATGGGGTGCTGACCCGTTGGATGCTGCCCGGTGGCATGCTCACCGGCCTGCTGGGCGAACGGCACCCCTTGTCCCAGCGTGCGCACGCTGATCGCGCGCCCCTGTGTGGTGTCCGCGCCCGGCGGTGCCTCGGCGGGCAGCGGCGGGGAGTCGGGACGCGCGGGCGCGGCCGACCACTGACCCGACGACGGACCGCTCTGCTGCGGGGCAGCGGGACCCGGCTGCTCCTCGGAGAGCGGTCGGCGCGCCCGGCGCCGCCCGGTGGGCTGCTGCTCGTGCTGCTGTTCGTGCTCGGGGCCGCGGGCGGCGGGCAGCGCGGCCATGGCCGACTCACCCTGCCCGGGGCCGCCGTGGGGGGGTACGGGCTCGCCGCGTACGGCAAGACCGCCACCGCCCTGCGGCTGAGCGGCGCCGCGGGGACCGTGCTGCGCGGGGACCAGCCCGGCCGGGCCCAGCTCCGGCGGCAGCCCGTCGTGCTCCGGCCTCCGGTCGGCCGCGGCGGGCGGCAGCGCGAAGGGGGACCGGGCGGCGCCTGGCTCCTCCGTGGGCTGCCCCTGGGGATGGGCCTGTTCCTCGTCGGACAGCGGCCGTTCCGGGGCCTCGGCCAGCGCCCGGCGGGCCCGGCGCCGCCCGGTCGGCGTGGAAGCCTGCTGCGGCCGGCCGCCGTTGGTGTCCTGCGGGGCCTCGCCCCACTGCGCCTGCTGCCGCTCGCGCTCCCGCTGCTGCTCGTGCTGCTGCGGTTCGTGCTCGGGGCTGCGGGCGGCGGGCAGCGCGGGCATGGCGCCCGGCTGAACCTGCTGCTGCGGCGCCGGGTCGGTGGCGTCGGCCGCCGCCGGGGGGAGCGCGAAGGCGGACCGGGGGGCCGCGCCGTTCTCCTGGGCCGGGGCGCCGCGCCGGGCGCGCCGCCCGCCGGGGGCCTGCCCGGCCATGCCCTGAGGTGGCACCACGCCCATACCGGCGGGGCCGACCGGCTGCGGATCAGCCGCCTCCGGTGCGTCGTCGGCGCGGGCGTGGCGGTGGTGGCCGCTTCCGCTGCCGTTGGTGTCCTGGGTGGCCGTGCCGGGGGCCGGGGTCTCGTCGGGGTGCGGACGGGCTCGGCGGCGCCCGGTCGGACGCGGCTCGTTCGGGTGCGCGCCGGTGTCGCCGCCACCCACGGCGGGCTGTTCGGCCGGAGCGCCCGCGCTCTGCTCGCCGTTCTGCGTTCCGCTGCCGTTGGTGTCCTGGGTTGCCGTGCCGGGGGCCGGGGTCTCGTCGGGGTGCGGACGGGCCCGGCGGCGCCCGGTCGGCGTATGGCCGGTGCCGTCCCCGGCCGTGCCACCGCCCGAGGTGCCGTTTCCGGCCGTGCCACCGCCCGAGGTGCCGTTCCCGGCCGTGCCACCACCGGAGGTACTGCCCCCCGAGGTGCCGCCGCCGGAAGTGCCCTGCCCTTGCGTACCGTCGCCGCGCTCCGCGCTCGACGCGGCGTTCGCGCGCTCCTGGTCCGCGGCGGCGGCCGAGATCGGTACCTCCAGGACATAGGCGTGTCCGCCCATACCCGGCATCTCATGGGTCTGGAGCACGCCCCCGTGCCGGCGCACGATCCCGCGCACGATGGGCTCGTGCACCGGGTCGCCGCCCGCGTAGGGCCCGCGTACCTCGATCCTGATGACGTTCCCGCGCTGCGCCGCCGCGACGACGATCGTGGAGTCCCCTGACGCCGCGCCGCCCGAGGCCGCCTTACCGGTCGAGTCGACACCGGCCACATCCGCGACGAGATGGGTGAGCGCCTGAGCCAGCCGATCCGCGTCCACCTCGGCCTCGATCGGCGGCGCGTGCACGGCGAACTGCGCCCGGCCCGGACCGATCAGCTCGACCGCGCCCTCGACACCCGCCGCCACGACCTCGTCCATGGAGACCGCGCGCCGGGTCAGCTCCTCGCCGTCCGCGTCGAGCCGCTGATAGCTCAGGACGTTGTCCACGAGCGTGGTCATCCGGGTGTACCCGGCGGCGAGGTGGTGCAGGATCTGGTTGGCCTCCGGCCACAGCTGTCCGGCCGGGTCGTCGGCCAGGACGCCCAGCTCGCGGCGGAGCTCCAGCAGCGGCCCGCGCAGCGACTGGTCGAGCACGGCCAGCAACTGGGTGTTCCGGCCGGTGAGGGACTCCAGCTGCTCCGCGTACCGCTCGCGCTCCCCGGCCAGCTGTGCCCGGAGGTCGTCCAGCGCCTGGGCGTGCTGGGTGGTGAGCTCCTCCAGCTCCGCGGTGTGCTTGGCGGTGAGGCTCTCCAGCTCCTCGGCGTGCTGGGAGGTGAGGCCCTCGACCTCCTCGGTGTGGGCCGCGACCAGGGCCTGCTCGGCGCGCCGGTCGGTGAAGGTCAGCACGGCGCCGACGAGTTGCTCGCCGTCCCGTACGGGCGCGGTCGTCAGATCGACCGGGACCTGGCTGCCGTCCTTGGCCCACAGCACCTGACCGCGCACCCGGTGCTTGCGACCGGACCGCAGGGAGTCGGCGAGCGGCGATTCCTCGTACGCGAAGGGGGAACCGTCCGGGCGCGAGTGGTGTACCAGAGAGTGAAGCTCCTGACCGCCCAAGTCACTGGCCCGGTAGCCGAGGATCTGCGCCGCGGCCGGGTTGACGAGGACCACCTTGCCCTCGGTGTCCACGCCGACCACGCCCTCCGCCGCCGCGCGCAGGATCATCTCGGTCTGGCGCTGCTGGCGGCCGAGTTCGGCCTCGGTGTCGAGCGTCCCGGTCAGGTCGCGCACGATGAGCATCAGCAGCTCATCGCCGGTGTAGCTGTACTGATCGGCGTAGGGGGTCCGGCCGTCCTCCAGATTGGCGCTGGTCACCTCGACGGGGAACTGCGCCCCGTCGGTGCGCCGGGCCATCATCCGGGTCGGCTTGGTGCCGCTCGTCCGCTCCGCGTCCGCGGGGCGCCGCATCGACCCGGGAATGCGATTGGGATCGAAGGAGGGGAGCAGATCGAGCAGACCACGACCGACCAGGGCGGTACCCGGTGTCTCAAAGGACTCGAGCGCGATGTGGTTGGCGTTGACGACCGTGCCATTGCAGTTGACCAGCAGCAGTGCGTCGGGAAGGGCGTCGAGTATCGCTGCGAGGCGAGCAGCGCCTCGGGATGGCCTGCTGCTCACGACGACGCTTCCTCCCTGACTACCGCACCTTGCCGACACTCGCGGTCATTCTGCTGCCCCGTCTGCGGAGTGTCTCTAGGGGAGTCTACGGGCACCTGCGGCGGGCGCGACGGTAGATGAGAGGGAGCTCGCAGCACGACGTACGCGTCTCGACGCACGCCCGGACAAACCTCTCCGGGAGGCGGCCCTTCTCCATCCTGGGCCAATCCCCCGGTCCACTCCCATCACCACCCATCAGCTTCCAGAGGCCCGCAAAACCACGGAGAGTCTGTTCCATCGGGCGATTTCACACCCGTTGGTGCGATCGAAGCGAGCGTTGACGGGCCGCCCCGCCCACTGCCCGCTCACCCACGCGGTGGTCGGCCCCCCGTACATCCCCGTGCACATCGCCCCGGGCGACACCGGCGCGAAGGGGTCCCGCCCCCACTCTGTCTGCGAGTCCAGCTGCTCACACGCCGCCCGCGCCCGCGGATGCGTGCCGCCGGTCGGGTGGCAGGAGAGCACATACCGCGCGGCATCCGCGGGGTCCCCGGTCTCACTCACGGTGATCGCCAGCCGGTCGGCGCTCTCCACGTCGATCGGCAGCGGAAGCGGCAGCGGCGTCCCCCATGCGGGGGCCAGTGTGGCGACGGAGGCGGCGGCGGTGACGGCAGCGGTGACGGCGATGCGGTGCAGCAGGGGCATGGGGGCACTCCTGGTGTGATCGATCCGGGGCGCGCTGCCCCTGCCCCCTCTAACGCGCCGCCGCCGCGCGCGTTGCGCCGCCAATAGGGCTTTGCGGTGGTGCCCGCCCGCCGAGTACCGTAGGGCGCGATTGGTGACATCCCGCTGGGCTGTGACATCATCTGCACACACCACATCGCGCTCGCGTGATGGGACTGGTGTGCTGGAGGCTTCGCCTAGTCTGGTCTATGGCGCCGCACTGCTAATGCGGTTTGGGCCTTAAAGCCCATCGAGGGTTCAAATCCCTCAGCCTCCGCTTCTCCAGGAGCCCCGGCCGAAATAGGCCGGGGCTCCTGTGTTTGCGGTGGTCTGCTGCCGCCGATAGGACGTGTGACTTTTGGTATCCGGTCGAATGCACTGAGTAAAAACCCTAAGGGTCATCGCGCCCCTGACCTGGATCACCTCTCGCCTCGCCGACGCGCCTCGACGGCGGGTGCGCCGCCCTCAAATAGTAGTTTTCGCAGGTCAGAGGTGGTGCGGCAAACGGATTTCGCGTGACGCCGCAGCTCATGTAATGTTGTCCCCGCAACGCCGACCGGCAAGAAAAACCGCCGGGAAGCCAAGCGCTCGTAGCTTAACGGATAGAGCACTTGACTACGGATCAAGAGGTTGCAGGTTCGAATCCTGCCGAGCGCGCAGCAGCTCAGAGGCCCCTTCCAGTAATGGAAGGGGCCTCTTGCGTATGCGTTGACAGCAACGGTGACAGCAACCGCCGCGCGGCTCGTCAGACCGCTGTCGGGACTCCGCTCCATCCGAGCGTGCGTTGGCTGCGCGCATCCCGCACTGCGATCCTCCGGTGCTGCCTGGTCCCAATCTGTGTCCGTGGCGGCCCCGAGCCGCCGCGCCCCCCCGATGTGGACCACCAGGAGTCGACGAAGATCCGGCCCACGATGGACGAGTGGGGATGATCTCGTACGACGAGCGAGGTGGTGGAGGAGCGGGGCGACCGGTGGCCCGGTGCGCGGATCCGTGGATCAGGCGTCCATGTGGAACTTGTCGATGTCCCAGTGCTGGTTGCCCCGCTCGGTGAAGACCAGGACGTTCAGCCGACCGCTGTTGAAGTTGAAGTCGCAGGTCTTGGAATGGCCCTTGCCGCCCACCTTGCACACGCGGACGTTGTCCGAGGCGGGCCCGAAGAGACTGACGGCGAAGGTGCGGCCGTCAGCCTTGAGGTCCTTGACCGTGACGGTGTCGGTGGCCGAGTTGTACGACATGGAGCCCTGGGCGTATCGCTCGCTCACGTTGTTGGTGGCGGCCGAACTCGTGGCCGCGCCGATCGTGAAGGCGAGGCCGAGGCAAGCGGCGGCGGAAACGGGGGCGGCGATGAGCGCCCGGCGTATGGACTTATGCATGCGTGTTGCTCTCTCTGAATTGAATGACTACGAAGCAGTGGTCTCGCTGCGCAGATGCTAAGCGCGCGGTGCGACTGGGCCACAGGGGATTGTTCCGATGACAGGCGTCACACCGCCCACGCTGTCGGATCTGACGCCACACCATATGAGGCCGCATCATTCGGTGGCAGTACGTGTGCAGCTGCACGCGCCCGGCCACGCTCGGCCCAGCCGCGGATGGGTGGCATCGCTCGGGAGACTTACGGATGGGACCGCAAGTTCGCGGAACCGGGCTGGCGTACTAGCCGAGGGTCCACTTGCCCGTGCGTTCCTCGTCGAGCCCGTTGGCGTCCATCTGGTACGTCACGGCCGTGATCTTCACGTCCTCCGGCACGTCGAAGATCACCCAACCTGAAGCCTGCTTGCCCGGCCGGAGGATCAGAGGGATGTCCAGGGACTCGCCGGCGGTGGGGGATCCGGGCTTGCCTACGTAGCTCTTACCGGTCGAGTCGACGACCTTCGCCTCGTTGTGCGCGCTGTAGTGGGAGGTGCCCTGGCCGGTGTTGACGATCGTGAACTCCGCTGCGACCAGGCGCTTCCCGGCGGGAGCCTTGAAGTAGTCGACCTTCGCCTGGGCGTGGTCCACGTACCTCTTCAACGTGAAGTCGGACCGGCCCGTGCCCTTGGAGTCCAGGTTGGTGGGGCTTCCCTCCAGCGCGAGGGTGTCGCCGAGCTTGCCGACCGGCGGCTGTGCGCTGCTGGGCCCGGCGTCAGGCGACTGCTCACCGCCGGGTTTCGCGGCGCCGCTGGAGCCGGTGTTCTTCGTAGGGCCGGCCTTGCTGCCCTCGTCCGAACCGCCGCATGCCACAAGGGTGGCGGTGAGTGTGACGACCGCCGCGGCGGCCGCGATGGAACGGTGCATGGCATTCCCTCGTACATTCCGTTGAACCAGGTCGTTGTGGCGACGACTGGAATCCTTGTACAGAACGGTGTACGCGGAATGCTTGTTGTGTAACCGAACGACACCAACACCGCCGAACCGCCCTACGTCTGCCGGATGGTGACGGCGTCCGGCTCGGTGGCGAAGCTACCGAGCCGGACCTCGGTTCAACGGCCTTGGCTTGCAACCCCTTAGATACCGGCCGGAGTTCCCTGGGTGGCCGTCCGTTCGGCCATGCCGCCACCGCCGGTGCTCACTCCGCCGTGCGGGGTCCGCGCGCGGTGGCCGTCAGTCTTGAACTTCCCGTCCCGCAGCTCGAAGTGCTGGGGCGGCGAGCAGCCGATCGCTGGAGTGATCAGCAGGCTCGTGGTGACGGGCGCGGGGTTGGTGCTCGCCGTCGAGAACTCGCAGATCGCGCCTCGCCCGGTGACCGGGAACCAGAAGAAGCTGTCCACCGCACCGACCCGTACCTCGTCCGACAGCACGAACCGGCCGTGCTGCCGGGCGAAGGCCTTCAGCCGGACGGTGGCCCTCAGCGGGTCGACCGTGGACCGGATCGCGGTCAGGGTGAACTTGACGTTCTTGTCCGCGTCCAGGACCGAGGACGCGATCTGCCTGCTCTCGGCCGCCTGCCCGTCGCTTGGCCGCCCGTCGTGGGCTTTGGCTTCGGTGGTTTCGGCAGGGGCGGCCAGCATGGCGACGGTCGCCGCGGCGGTGACCAGCACCGAGCAGCCGCGCACGAGCGTGCTCGCTTGTATCGGCATATTTCCTCCCAAGTGCTCATGCGTGCTCTTCGCGCATGAATGCCACTTTTTCCCTTCCACCTGGAAACAAGGAAAAGCACCTGAATCACCCGTTCGCGCGCGGTGTCACCCGGCCGGACCGGACAACTGCTCTACCGGTCGCCAGCCCCTTATGGTTGGGCATGGCCGTAGCACAGCACGGCGGCCCAGGGAACTGCCCAGCCTGCCACTGGAGCCGGAGCGCTGAGGACTCGAAGTGAGCGCAGAAGCTGTCTCACGCAGCGGGGCGAGCCGGGCGATTACCGGGACCGGGGCCGCCCCGTTGCGTCAACGTCGGGTGGTGGAGGACAGCGTCATGCCCCCAGCGCGATCTCCTTCAGCCTGTCACGGTCTTTGACCTCGTAGTAGCGGTTGGTGCGCAGGCCGGGACTTGGGGTCGCGAGAACACCATCCTTACGCAGAGACGCGATGACCTTCTCGACGGTGGCACGCCCAAGAGCCAAGGCTTCGGCGATCTGAGACTGCGAGGGGCCTTCAATGGCCAGAGACCTGTCGAAGCCCATCACGACGACCTTTCCATCGTGCTCCGTCTTCCTGACCAACTTGAATCTGGACGAGCTCCCATCGTCGAGTAGATAGTCGAGGAGCGTGGCCACGCGGGCCGTCGGGGACCTTCGGTCAGCGGCGTACACCTCCTCCATCACCGCGTTCCGCTCCATGTTGAGGGCGTTGATCACGCGCATCACGGCGGGGTCGTGCAACGCCATCGTGTGGAGAGCTCCCGTGCCGATGACGATCGCCTGTGCATCAGACAAGAACTGGCCGCGCCCACGAGGAGGCCGAAGCCGACCACTCTTCACGAACCGGCGACCTACGTAGAGATCGCCGATGACGGCATGCCTGCCCCACAGACGTGTCTCGCCCGCCGGGGTGTGCTCGGATACGCACCCCTGGACTACAAAGCGGACGTATCGCCCTCCGTTGGCAAAGCTGCCGCCGCGGGGGTAGTTCCGCCCCCTACAGGCATCCTCAAGAGCAGCCATCGTCTCCTTCGGGAGGCCATATCGATCGAAGTAGTTCCGGATCATCTCAATCTCGGGGGAGCGCACGACGGCCTCCGCTTCACCCCAAGGTGGACTCGTCACTTCCCTACCCCTCCTGCCGAACCGGATCGCGACGGCGACGCCACAGGGGACGCGGCTTCGTCGGGTACAGAGGGGACAACGACGTGTGTGGAAGCGGGTCCCGTCCCCCCGATCAGGAGCCTGACGACAGGCGCCAGAGCACCTACTAACGCGGCGAGCGCAAGGATTACGGTGGCGACGCGGGCGGGCTTGTTTTCCAGTCGGCGAATTGCGTAGCAAGCGGATATCAGTGCGATCATGAAGATCAACACCACCGCGTCGAGCGGCTTGATGCTGAACAACGGCTCTCCAAGGAGCGTCGACGAACGTGCGGTCGAGCACCGATCAGCGACCAGAACTCGACCGCAACGACGTGGTGAACGGAAAGGTCTCTGCACTTGCTGCCGACGGCATGCGAGAACCTGGCTAGGGCTCCTCCGCCACCGGTTATCGACAGAGAGTATCCGACGAGAGGCAGAGGTCCAACTAAAGCCCATCCAGAGGGAATCATTCCGGTTCCGACGGAACGTCACCTCACATCCTGACCCATTCCCCGACGCACGCCCAGCGGCGTGGTTACTTGCACTGCGCTGCGCTTCTCGATATCGGCGATGGGTGGCACCACCTCTGGAATGGTCACCGTGCGCTACCACCTGTCGGTCCCCGCGCACGCGCTGCTGACCAGGAAGAACAATGGCCTCGTCCCGATCGGGGCGAGGCCATTTGAGGTGCCGGGCGAGACCGAGGGAGCCACCCTCGGGGTCGCCCGGCGATGCTGAGCGAGACCTTTCCTAAGCCGTTTCAGCAGTGACTAGGTAACAGTCTGGGTAGACAGAAAAACCCCTCGCAGCATGGATTTTGCGCGAGGTCTCGCGCCTTATCCCTCCCGGTAGGGGTTATTTAGCAGTTTCCTCCGAGGTTCAACCCGCTTTAAAACGTGGAAAGTTGATAGGATTACTCACTGGTACGCCTCATATTCGCAGGGTGCTTGCCTTCCCTGCCTCGTCTCACGTGCCACAAGCTTGGCTGCCGAGCGAGAAAATTGGCGTCTCGGTTGTTCACGGCTCAGAGGCCCCTTCCGATCACTGGAAGGGGCCTCCGGCTTATGTGTGACAGCCCAACGAGGGCGGGGCCGAGTGGGACCTGCCGACTTGATCCGGTTCCGGTGCTAGATGCGCCCGAAGAACAGGCTGCCGGCGGCGTTGGAGTCGGCGGAGAAGAAGTACTCGCGGGTCGCCCGGACGAACTCCTGGCGCGAGATGACTCCGTCTCCGTCCGCGTCGAGCACGGTGAAGGTGTCCAGCGCGTCCGGAGCGGTGAGCTGCCAGACCTCCTTCAGGTAGTGCGCGAACTCGTCCTTGGTGATCTGGTTGTCGCCATCGGCGTCGACGCAGTCGAAGATGGCGTGGGCACTGCCGTCGACGATGTTGACCCGGCTGGTGTCGACGGTGGCGAGCCGACTGGCCTGGACGAACTCCTCCTGGCTCAGGCGTTGGTTTTTGGCGCCGGAGTGGCGCAGCAGCTCCTGCCAGTACATCTGTAAGAACGCCTGGAGGCTCGCGCCACGGGTGTCGTCCTTGCCGAGGTCAAAGACCTGGTGGTAGCGGTCGATGAGCAGCTGGCAGTCCTCCCACTCCAGGTAGCCGTCGTTGTTGCGGTCCAGTGCCTGGAACTTTCGCCCCAGCTTTTCGCCGATGAGGTCGGCCGCCATGGTGCTCATGCCATGTCCCCTCTCATAGGGTCTGTACTGACCTGGACAGCTTTGTGGACCTTGCGGTGTGCTCAACCGCAGCGTCCATAGTTCACCTATTTCGGCGGCGCCCGCAACGACGATGAATACTGGTGGGACTGGGGTTGGTGGCGTTGTCATATGGGGTCGCCCGTAGGGCGGCAGCGGGTGTCGCTGCCCGTCCGGACGCGCCGATTCCGCCGCTGTCATCACGGCCGCACACCGATGCCTGTACCGGTCGCGCGGCCGCGGCAGCGGCGTTGCCGCTCCGGGTTGGCTCGCGCTGTGCATCCGGCATGGTGCGTCGTTGGTGGCGGACGCCGCCGATCGTCCACGGAGGAACGGACCGCGGTCGGTCTGGCGGAGGCCGACCCCATCGGTATGGATCTCGTCGGGTCATGCCGGTTTATGGGCCAGGAAGCAGGCCACCGTTCTCTTCGCGCCGTCGGCGGGTGGCTGGGTCAGCTGCGCGGTGAGCGTGAACCCGGTCTGAATGAGGAGGTCGACGAGGTGATGGGGCGGGAGCAGGTGGGACTCGAAGGAGACGGGGTGGTCGCCGTAGGCGCGGGTGAAGCGTAGCCGCTCGTTGTCTCCGACGTAGCCGCTCAGCATGAGATGTCCGCCGGGTGCCAGGGTGCGATGGAATTCGGCGAAGACGACGGGGAGCAGCTCCGGCGGGGTGTGGTGGGTGGAGTAGAAGGCGAGGATGCCGCCGAGGTCGCCGTTCTCGATGTCGAGGGCGGTCATGGAACCGACGGCGAACCGCAGGTCCGGATAAGCCTCTCGGGCCAGTTCGATCATGTTGGGCGACAGGTCGATACCGAAGGCCCGGACGCCCAGCTGAGCGAGGTGGGCTGTGACCCTGCCGGGGCCACAGCCCAGGTCGGCCACCGGGCCGCGGTCGGCGGTCCGTACGAGTTCGGCGAAGGCGGCCAGCATCGCGCGGGACAGTGGATCCAGCTCGGCGGGGGGCGGGACGCGTTCGGTGTAGGCGGTGGCGACGGTGTTGTACGACTCCCGGACAGCGGTGAGGTAGGAGGGTTCGGTCACACGGCGAAGGTAGGGGCAGCCACTGACAGCCGAAGTTGCGTCAGCCGGTGGGGAGTTCGCGGGCAAAGCGGCGGATGGCATCGGTGAAGACGGCCGGGGCGTCGAAGTTGGAGAGGTGACGGGCCCGGGGGATCAGCTCGATACGGGCGTTGGGGTGGGCGCGGGCGAACTCGCGCTCTCCGGCGCGGAAGAGCGGGTCCCTCTCACCGTTGAGGATCAGCACGGGGGCGGCGACGTGGCGCATCGCGCTCGCGTCGAAGCGGCCGAGGACTTCACCCCAGGCGGCCGGGAGGGTGTGGAAGGCGTAGCCGGAGCGGATGGTGGCGCCCACCACCTCCGGGGGATAGAGGCGGCGCAGGAATCGGTCGTTCCAGCGGGTCAGCCGGTCGGCCGGGATGCGGGGGACCAGGCCGGCGACCAAGCGGTAGGGGGCCGTCAACGGGCCCCGGGTGGTGGCACTGGCCCCGGCGAGGACCAGTCCGCGCAGCCGTTCCGGGAAGCGCCGCGCGAACTCCAGCGCGACATAGCCGCCCAGCGAATGCCCGACGACCAGGGCCGGTCCGCGGTCGAGGGAGTCCACGGCGGCCGCGACGATCTCCGCAGCGGCGCTGAGGCTCCAGGGCTCGGTGGAACGGGCGCCGTGGCCAGGGAGATCGACGGCGGTGACCGGGAAGTGGCGGCGGAGCGCGTCGAGTTGGTAGCTCCACTGGCCCGCGCTGAAGCGTGTCCCGTGGACGAGGACGATGGGTGTCGATTCCATGGATGTCAGAGCTCCCCCAGCTCAACCCAGTGAGTAAACGTGCGTGAACGTGCGTGAACGTGTGTGAACGGACTCTATAGGTCGGGGTGGTGCCCCATGGGGCGTGGCACCGGGGCTGACAGCCATGTGGCCGGTTCCGCCGAGGGAACCGGCCACATCGGTGGTCAGGGGAAGGGGAAGGGGAAGGATGTCAGTCCTTGGTGGCCTTCCAGTAGACCGGACCCTTGTCGAAGTCGCCGTTGTAGAGCACCACGGACGGGGTCTCCCCCTTGGGGAGCAGGAAGATCTTGCAGATGGTGGCGTTCGCGCCGGGGCCGAAGTTGTCCGGGTCTTTGCCCGGGCAGGACTTCACGGCGTCATCCGGGGCGATGAGGGTCTTGGCCCCATTGCCCTTGCCGTCGCGGAGGTTGGTGGGGGTGATGAGGAAGGGGTACTTGAGGGAGTTGTCACCGATGTTCTTGAAGGCCATCGTGACGTAGTACGGCTGGAGTCCCTTGGCCTCGGAGTCCAGCCTCAGCCCGGACAGATCCGCTTGGGAGCCCTTGGCCACGCTCTTCGCGGTGACCTCCAGGGTGGCGGTCTTGTTGGAGCGCTTGTAGGTGAGGGCGGACGTCTGGCCCAGGGGGATGGTCTTGTTGGCGTCGGCGTCCACGCCGTTGCCGCCGTTGCTGCCGGACCCCTGGTCGCCCTTGCTGCCGTTGTCCCCCGTGTCCGTCCCCTTGCTCGCCGGGGCGGTCGGCTTCTTGTCCTTGGCGGGGGATGCGCTGCTGCCCGAGTCCTGGGCGGCGTCCTCGTTGCAGGCGGTGGCGCCGAGCGCGAGGCCGGCGGTGCAGAGGAGGGCGGCGGCGGTGCGCCGTGTACGGCGGGCGGATCGGTTGTGCATGGTTCGGTTCCCCGTTGTGAAGTGTGAGTTGTGTCGTGGTGACGGTGTTGCGGCGGTGACGCGTGATGCCGCGCCTCATCATGGCCTCGACAAACGTGCCGGTCAGCCGGGGGGATCCGTTCGCAGCCGGGCCGGGACCTGGTCGTTGCAAAGTAACCGGCCGTCCTTAATGGATTTCCCTCGGCGGAACGAATGACGTAGGGTTACAGACATCGACGCGGGGTGGAGCAGCTCGGTAGCTCGCTGGGCTCATAACCCAGAGGTCGCAGGTTCAAATCCTGTCCCCGCTACTCCTCATCGAGGGCCCGGCACAGTTTCTGTGCCGGGCCCTCGGTCATTGGTGCCTAGGGCAGGGGCCCTGGGGCCGGGGCGGTCAGCCCTTCGCCCTGGTCCTTCCTGTGTCTCCCGCCACATCCGTTGTGCGCCTCGTGCCCGTAGACCCTGCCGTACCTGCCGCGTCCGCGTCGCTGATCTTCCACCGCACCGGTCGCTTGGCCGCATCGCCTGTGCTGTACGTCACTGCCGTCGGCCTGAGCCCGTTCGGCACCAGGAACACCTTGCACAGGGTGATCCGCGCGCCCACCGCGAAATCGTCCGGGTCCTTCCCCGGGCACGCCGCCACCTCCTTGTCGGTGACGAGCGGCTGGTCGTCCGTACCGCTGCTGTCCCTCAGCCCGGTGGGGGCGTTGAGGAAGGGGTAGTGGAGGGAGTGGTCGCCGGTGTTCTCGAAGCGCATGGTGACGTAGTACGGCTGTGCCGTCCGCGTCTCGGCCCGCGGCCCCGCCTTCCGTAGATCGGCCTGTCCGCCCTTCCGTACGCTCACCGTCGTCACCTCCAGGACACCGCGCTGATGGTCCGACCCACGCTTGTAGATGACGGACGTGGGGGTGCCGAGGGCGAGCGTCTTGCGGCCGTGGTCGTCGGCCGCCTGGTGCGCGGAACCGGCGGGCCGCGCCCGCTCGGCCAGGCCGCCGTCGGCGCAGCCGGTGGTGAGGGAGGCGATGCCGAGGGCACCGATCGCGCAGGCGACTGCGGTTGCGGTACGCGTGCGGACCGGTATGTGGTGCATGGCTGTCCCCCGTTGTGATCAGAGCAGACTGTGCTGCCGTCAGGCGGTGGGCCGTTGGGCGACGGTGCCCTCGGGCGGTGGTGGCGGTGGTTGCGGTGGCGCCGTTGGCCGGTGGTGGCGCGGGTCGGGCCCACCCAAGGATCCCGCAGGGATCCGGTACTTCAGGGATCTTGTACCTCACTCCATCATGCGGTTGGCAAAATCCCTGGTCACGGCTGTCATGGTCCCGCAGCGGGGCTGCAACGCGGCTGTTGCACACGCGACGGCGAGGCCGGGGCCCGGGAGGCGAGCGTGGGACGCACGGTCGTACGGTGACCCGTATGAGTGATCCAGGCGCGGAAGACATGGCGGACGTGGCGGACGCACCAGACGCATCAGAGGCTGTTCGGCAGTTCTGGCAGGGGCTCGGGCTGCCCGGACTCATCGATGTGCACACGCACTTCATGCCTCAGCGCGTACTGGACAAGGTCTGGGCGTACTTCGACGCGGTCGAGCCGCTCGTCGGCATGCCCTGGCCCGTTGTGTACCGCGACGAGGAGGACGAACGGCTCGCGGTGCTGCGCGGGTTCGGGGTGCGGGCCTTCACGTCGATGCTCTATCCGCACAAGCCGGACATGGCGGCGTGGCTGAACGGGTGGGCGGCCGGGTTCGCGGAGCGTACGCCCGACTGTCTGCACACCTCGACCTTCTTCCCCGAGCCGGGCGTCGAGGGCTATGTGCGGGAGGCGCTGGACAACGGCGCCCGTGTCTTCAAGGCGCATGTGCAGGTGGGTGGTTACGACCCGGGCGACCCGCTGCTCGACCCGGTGTGGGGGCTGCTCGCCGAGACCGGAACACCCGTGGTCATCCACTGCGGCTCGGGCCCGGCGCCGGGCAAGCACACCGGCCCCGAGCCGGTGGCCGCGGTGCTCGCCCGCCATCCCCGGCTGCGGCTGATCATCGCGCATATGGGGCTGCCGGAGTACAGGGACTTCATGGTGCTGGCCGAACGGTACGACGGTGTGCACCTGGACACCACCATGGCCTTCACCGACTTCATCGAGACCCGCTGGCCCTTCCCGGCGGCGGAACGGGGGCGGCTCGCGGCATTGGGCGACCGGGTCCTCTTCGGCAGCGACTTCCCCAACCTCCCTTATCCGTACGGACATGCCCTGGAGGTCCTGACCCGGCTCGACCAGGACGAGGAGTGGCTGCGCGCGGTCTGCTACGGCAACGCGGCCCGGCTGTTCGGGATATGACGCGGTTCGGGAGCTGACCGCCGCCGCGTCGGCTCAGCCGCTCATCCGCGCAGCGGCAGCGCCTCGGCCAGGGTGCGCCACTCCGCTCGCGGCATGTCCTCGAACGTGTTCGCCGTCACCACCTGGATCGCCAGATGGTCCGCGCCCGCGGCCAGGAACTCGTCCACCCGGCGGCGGACCGCCTCGGCGTCGCCCAGGGCGAAGACGGACCCGATGAGGTGGTCGCTGCCGCCGTCCGCGAAGTCCTTCTCCGAGAAGCCCAGCCGCAGCAGGTTGTTGGTGTAGTTGGGCAGCCCCAGGTAGAAGGAGAGGTAGTGACGGGCGGTGGCGCGGGCACGCTCCGGGTCCGGGTCCAGGACCACCTTGAGTTCGGGGGCGAGCAGTGCCTCGTTCCCCAGGATCTCCCGCGCCGAGGCGGTGAATTCGGGGGTGACGAGGTACGGATGCGCCCCGGCGGCACGGTCGCGGGACAGCTCCAGCATCTTCGGGCCCAGGGCGGCCAGGACGCGGCGGGAGGCGGGGACCGGGGTCGGCGCCGAGTCCAGCGCCGTGAGGTAGTCCTGCATCGCGGAGTACGGGCGCGCGTACCGATCGACCAGCTGGCCGTGGCTCACTCCGAGGCCCAGCAGGAAGCGGCCGTCGTGGGTGGCGTCGATGGCGGCGTACCGCTCGGCCACATAGCCGGGCTCGTGGTCCCAGATGTTGAGGATGCCGGTGGCCACGGTGATCCGGGAGGTCGCGTCCAGCAGGAAGGCGGCCTCGTCCGGGCTGGGGCTGCCGCCGAGCCAGAGTGCGCCGAAGCCGAGGTCGTCCACTTCGGCCGCCGCCTCCCTGACCTGCGAGTGTTTTGCGGGGTCGGTGGAGTGGAGGGCGCCGGTCCAGATGCCGATGGTGCCGAGTGCGGGATGAGAAGCCATGCCCTGGGAACCTGGTGATCCTTTCCGGAAATTCCCTGGGTGGCCCGTTCGGCCTACGCGGTTCACCCTCGTCGCTCCTCCGCCGCCGGCTCGCCCGCTCATACCGGATTCTCAGACTTTTCACAGATTGCCGAAAGGGAGCTCTCAGACCGGTCCAGGAGGCTACGGCCATGATGGCGACCCCGCCCCCAGGGCGTACCGAGCTGCTGCGACCCGACGGAAGTCCCGTACGGGTGCTGGTGGTGGACGACGAGTCGGCCCTCGCCGATCTGCTGTCGATGGCCCTGCGCTACGAGGGCTGGGAGGTGCGCACCGCGGGCGACGGCGCCGAGGCGCTACGGACCACGCGCGAGCTGCGGCCCGACGCCGTTGTCCTGGACGTCATGCTGCCGGACATGGACGGTCTCGCGGTGCTGGGGCGGCTGCGCCGTGAGCTGCCCGATGTCCCGGTGCTGTTCCTGACCGCGCGGGACGCGGTCGAGGACCGGATCGCCGGGCTGACGGCGGGTGGCGACGACTACGTGACCAAGCCCTTCAGCCTGGAGGAGGTCGTCGCCCGGCTGCGCGGGCTGCTGCGCAGATCGGGGGCGGCCGCCGCGCGGGCCGAGTGCGTGCTGGCCGTCGGCGACCTGGTGCTGGACGAGGACAGCCACGAGGTGTGGCGCGGGGGGCAGGAGATCCACCTCACGGCGACCGAGTTCGAGCTGCTGCGCTATCTCATGCGCAATCCGCGGCGGGTGCTCAGCAAGGCGCAGATCCTCGACCGGGTCTGGAGCTATGACTTCGGCGGACAGGCCAACGTCGTCGAGCTCTACATCTCCTATCTGCGGCGGAAGATCGACGCGGGGCGCACCCCGATGATCCATACCCGGCGGGGAGCCGGGTATCTGCTCAAGCCCGGGGAGTAGGGCCGTGGTGGTGCGTACGGCGGGAGGTGCGTGTACGGCAGGGGCGGCGCCCGGACGGCGCGGGGTACGCCGTCCCTGGTCGTTGCGCACCCGTCTGGTGGTTTCGGCGGTCGCGCTGATCGCGGTGGTCTGCGCGGTGATCGGCTCGGTCACCACCATCGCCCTGCGGTCCTATCTCCAGGGCCAGGTGGACGACGATCTGCGAGCTTCGGTCGGGCGCTTCCTGGACAGGCCCGGCCAACCACCCCAAGACGACGTGATGTTCATCGCCTCCCCCGGCCAGCCCATCGGCACGGTCGGGGCGCGGTTCGACGAACGCGGCACCATCGCCCAGGCGGGCCGCAGCAATGACACCCCCATGACCTCCGCCCTGGACTTCGAGAGCCGGGTGGACCCGCTGACCGGCGGCCAGCTGAAGGCCCTCGCGTCCGTGGCGCGGGACGGACACGTCCACACCGTCGAACTGCCCGGCCTCGGGGACTATCGCGTGATCGCCCAGCCGGGGGAGGTGAAGAACGGGATGGTGCTGGCCCACCCGCTCGGCCAGACGCAGGAGACCGTCAACACCCTCATCCTCGTCGAGGTCTGTGTGACCGCCGCCGGGCTGGTCGCGGCCGGGATCGCCGGTGTCGCCATGGTCGGCATCTCGCTGCGCCCGCTGCGCCGGGTGGCCGCGACCGCGACCCGGGTCTCCGAACTCCCCCTGCACAGCGGAGAGGTGGCGCTCCATGAACGCGTTCCCCCGTCCGAGGCCGATCCGCGGACCGAGGTCGGTCAGGTGGGCGCGGCGCTCAACCGCATGCTGGGGCATGTGGAGTCGGCGCTCGCGGCGCGGCAGGAGAGCGAGACACGGGTACGGCAGTTCGTCGCCGACGCCAGCCATGAGCTGCGGACGCCGCTCGCCTCGATCCGTGGCTACGCCGAGCTGACCCGACGCGGCCGGGAAGAGATCGGACCGGACACCCGGCACGCCCTGGGCCGGGTCGAGTCCGAGGCCGGGCGGATGACCGTCCTGGTCGAGGATCTGCTGCTGCTCGCCCGGCTCGACGCGGGCCGTCCGCTGGAGTGCGCGGCGGCCGATCTCTCGCCCCTGGTCGTCGACGCCGTCAGCGATGCCCGCGCGGTCGGATCTGACCATGCGTGGCGGCTGGAGCTGCCCGATGAACCGGCGGTCGTCCACGGTGACGCCGCCCGGCTGCACCAGGTGCTCGTCAATCTGCTCGGCAACGCTCGTACGCACACCCCGGCCGGGACGGTGGTCACGGCGCGGGTGCTGCGCGGCGGTGGCACGTCCGGGGGCCCGCCCGCCTGCGTTTCGCTGGAGGTCGAGGACAACGGGCCCGGTATTCCGCCCGAGCTGCTGCCGCATGTCTTCGAGCGCTTCGCGCGCGGTGACGCCTCGCGTTCGCGGACCGCGGGCGGTACGGGGCTGGGGCTGGCCATCGTGCACGCGGTGGTGGCGGCGCACGGGGGCACGGTGACGGTGGAAAGCGCCCCGGGGCGCACGGTGTTCGGTGTCCACCTGCCCGTGCGTACAAGCCTTTGCGGTCGCCGACCAGGGTCCCTGCCGGTGACGTGATGGGGTGATGTCATGGGGCGTCGTGGACTCACAGGTGGACCACAGGCCGACCACACAGCCGTGACAGCGCCGCTCGCGAAGGTCGGCTCATGCGAACCGACGCTTCTCACACCCTTCCCGGAGCATCGCCCGGAACACCCCTGGGGACGCTGCCCGCCCGCCGACCGGTGGTGGCCGGGGACGGCCGACCGGTGCTCGACGTCGTCGTCCCCGTCTACAACGAGGAGGCCGACCTCGAGCGGTGCGTACGACGGCTGCATGACCATCTGGTCCGCACCTTCCCTTACCCCTTCCGGATCACCGTCGCCGACAACGCCAGTACGGACCGCACCCCCCAGATCGCGGCCCGCCTGGACGACACGCTCGAGGAGGTCACGGCGGTCCGGCTGGAGCAGAAGGGGCGGGGGCGGGCGCTGCGCACGGTGTGGTCGCTGTCCGGGGCGCCCGTACTGGCCTATATGGACGTCGATCTGTCCACGGATCTCAACGCGCTGCTGCCGCTGGTCGCCCCGCTGATCTCCGGCCACTCCGACCTGGCGATCGGCTCACGGCTGGCCCGCAGTTCGCGGGTGGTGCGCGGGCCCAAGCGGGAGTTGATCTCGCGGGCGTACAACCTGATCCTGCGCGGCAGTCTGGCCGCGCGCTTCTCGGACGCGCAGTGCGGCTTCAAGGCGATCCGCAAGGACGTCGCCGAGCGGCTGCTGCCACTGGTCGAGGATTCCGGCTGGTTCTTCGACACCGAGCTGCTGGTGCTGGCCGAGCGGGCGGGGCTGCGGATCCACGAGGTGCCGGTGGACTGGGTGGACGACCCGCACAGCACGGTGCATCTGGTGCGTACCGCCACCGATGACCTCAAGGGCGTCTGGCGGGTGGGGCGCGCGCTGGCCACCGGTGCGCTGCCGTTGGACCGGGTGCGACGGCCCTTCGGGGACGATCCGCGCGACCGTGAACTGAGCGGGGTGCCGGGCGGGCTGCCCCGGCAGTTCGTCGGCTTCTGTGTGGTGGGCGTGCTCAGCACCCTCGTCTATCTGCTGCTGTACTCCGCCTTCCGGCTCGGCACCGGTCCGCAGATGGCCAACGCGCTGGCGCTGTTGCTGTCCGCGCTCGGCAATACCGCGGCCAACCGGAGGCTCACTTTCGGGGTACGCGGACGGGACCGGGCGGTGCGCCATCAGGCGCAGGGGCTGGTGGTGTTCGGTATCGGCCTCGTGCTGACCAGCGGTTCGCTGGCCGCGCTCACCGCCGCGCCCGGCACCCCCTCGCACGGCACCGAACTGGCCGTGCTGATCGCGGCGAACCTCGCCGCGACCGTGCTGCGGTTCCTGCTCTTCCGGGCCTGGGTCTTTCCTTCGGACCGCGACCGCGGCGGCGACCGTGACCGCGACCGTGGGACCGCCACCACCGACCGCACCGACCGCGACTTCACGGACCGCCGCGACTTCAGGGATGACCGATGACCACCACCTACGACGACCGCGCCGGACAGATCGGGCGTGCCGTGCCGTCTCCCGGGGCACCGCGTACGGGGGATCCGAGGTGGGCGCGGCCCGCGCTGTGGGGGCTGCTGGCGGTGACCGCCGCGCTCTATCTGTGGAGCCTGGGCGCCTCCGGCTACGCCAACCAGTTCTACTCGGCCGCCGCGCAGGCGGGCAGTGAGAGCTGGAAGGCGTTCTTCTTCGGCTCCTCCGACGCCGCGAACTCCATCACCGTCGACAAGCCTCCGGCCGCGCTGTGGCCGATGGCGCTGTCGGTGCGGCTCTTCGGGCTGAGCTCGTGGGCGATCCTCGTACCGGAGGCGCTGATGGGCGTGGCGACGGTCGGGGTGCTGTACGCGGCCGTACGGCGCCGGTTCGGCGTGGTGGCTGGGCTCATCGCGGGCGCGGTACTCGCGGTCACCCCGGTCGCCGCGCTGATGTTCCGCTTCAACAACCCCGACGCGCTGCTGTGTCTGCTGATGGTCACGGCGGTGTGGTGTGTGCTGCGTGCCCTGGAGGACGCGCGTACAGGCTGGCTGGTGCTGGGCGGGGTCTGCTTCGGGCTCGGCTTTCTGACCAAGACGCTCCAGGCGTGGCTGATCCTGCCGCCGCTGGCGCTGGTGTACGTGGTGTGTGCGCCGACCGGGCTGGGCCGCCGGATCCGGCAACTGCTGCTGGCCGGGGCCGCGATGGTGGTCTCCGGCGGGTGGTGGGTCGCGATCGTCGAGCTGTGGCCCGCGTCGTCGCGTCCGTACATCGGCGGTTCGCAGCACAACAGCTTTCTGGAGCTGACCTTCGGCTACAACGGCCTGGGACGGATCAGCGGCGACGAGACCGGAAGTGTCGGTGGCGGCGGACGCGGTGCCGCCGGTGGCGGTATGTGGGGCGAGACCGGTATCGACCGGCTCTTCGGCTCCGACATGGGCGGCCAGATCGCCTGGCTGCTGCCCGCGGCGTTCATCCTGCTGCTGGCGGGGGTCTGGCTGACCCGGCGGGCCGGGCGCACGGACCCGCGGCGGGCGGCGTTCCTGGTGTGGGGCGGGGCGCTGCTGATGACGTTCGCCACCTTCAGCTTTATGTCCGGGATCTTCCACCAGTACTACAACGTCGCGCTCGCGCCGTACATCGCGGCGATCGTCGGCATGGGGGCGGTGCTGCTGTGGGAGCGGCGGTCCTCGGGGGCTTTCGCTCCGGCGGTGCTCGGCGTCACGGTGGCGGTCACGGCTGTCTGGGCGTACGTCCTGCTGGGCCGGTCCGCGGACTGGTATCCGTGGCTGCGCTGGGCGGTGCTGATCGGGGGACTGGTGGCGGGCGCCGGGCTGTTGCTGGTGACGCGGCTGGGCCGTGGGGTCGCGCTGGGGGTGGCCGGGCTGGGCCTCGCGACGGCGCTGGCCGGGCCGGTGGCGTACACGCTGAACACGGTCGACACTCCGCACGGCGGCTCGATCGTGACCGCCGGTCCCGCGGTGTCGGGCGGCCGGGGCGGGCCCGGGGGCGGCGGCTTCCCGGGCCGGCCACCGGGGATGCCGGGCGGTCAACAGGGCTCGAACAAGGGCGGTCAACCGGGCGGCCAGAACGGGGCGTTCCCGGGCGGCGGCTTCCCGGGCGGCGGTACGCCCCAGCAGAACGGCGGTAACGGCAACGGGGGCGCCCCGGGTCCGAACGGACAGCAGGGCGGCCCGGGTGGCCAGAGCCTCCCGCGCGGCGGTGGCCAGGGCGGCGGCATGGAAGGGGGCATGAAGGGCGGCATGGGCGGACTGCTCGGTGGTCGCGAGGTCGGCTCCCAGGAGAAGGCGGCACTGGCGAAGGATGCCGACGACTACACCTGGGCCGCGGCGGCGATCGGCTCGCAGAACGCCGCGAGCTACCAACTCGCCACCGAGAAACCGGTGATGGCTATCGGTGGCTTCAACGGCAGTGACCCCTCACCGACCCTCGCCCAATTCAAGGAGTATGTGAAGCAGGGCAAGATCCACTACTTCATCGCCTCCGGTACCGGGTGGGGCGGCGAACCCGGGCCTGGCAGCACCGGCACCTCCTCCAAGATCACCTCGTGGGTCGAGAGCTCCTTCAAGAAGGTCACCGTCGGCGACACCACCCTTTACGACCTGACCTCGCCGTCGACGACCTCGACGCCCTGATGCTGGAGGCTGCCCTCGGATAAATTCACTGTACGTCGTAGAGCGAGCCTTGTACGGTGTATGACAAGAACTGTCATACACCGTACAAGCCTGTTCCCAGGAGTCCCCATGACCGCCTCGACCGCCGACTCCGCATCCACCGTTCCATCGGACAGACCCTCCGGCGGGCATCCACGGCGCTGGCTGATCCTCGGTGTCATCTGTCTGGCTCAGCTCACCGTCCTGCTGGACAACACCATCCTCAATGTCGCGGTCCCCTCCCTCACCGAGGAGATGCACGCCACCACCGCCGACATCCAGTGGATGATCAACGCCTATTCGCTGGTCCAGTCCGGACTGCTGCTCACCGCGGGCAGCGCCGCCGACCGCTACGGGCGTAAGAAGATGCTGGTCGCCGGGCTGGTGCTGTTCGGTGTGGGGTCGCTGACCGCGTCCCTGGCGCAGGGGCCCGGTCAGCTGATCGCCGCCCGCGGGGGGATGGGCGTCGGCGGGGCGCTGCTGATGACCACAACGCTCGCCGTGGTGGTGCAGGTCTTCGACGAGGCCGAACGCACCAAGGCGATCGGACTGTGGGGCGCGGTCAGTTCGCTCGGCTTCGCCGCCGGACCCCTGATCGGTGGCTCGCTGCTGGAGCACTTCTGGTGGGGCTCGATCTTCCTCATCAATCTCCCCGTGGCGCTGATCGGCCTGATCGCGGTCGTGCGGTTGGTGCCCGAGTCCCGGAATCCCACCGGCGACCGGCCCGATCTACTCGGCGCGCTGCTCTCCACGGTCGGGATGACCGGCGTGGTCTTCGCGATCATCTCCGGGCCGGAACACGGCTGGACCTCGGAACGGGTGCTCTGCTCGGCCTTCATCGGCATCAGTGTGCTGACCGGGTTCGCACTGTGGGAGCGTCATATCCCGTATCCCATGCTGGATATGCATTTCTTCCGCAATCGCCGCTTTGTGGGCGCCGTCGCCGGGGGCATCCTCGTGGCCTTCGGGATGGGCGGTTCGCTCTTTCTGCTCACCCAGCATCTCCAATTTGTGCTCGGCTACGACGCGTTGGACGCAGGGCTGCGCACCGCGCCGCTGGCCCTCGCGGTGGTGCTGATCAATCTCTCCGGTCTGGGCGCCCGGCTGCTGCCCGCGCTCGGCACCCCGCTGACCGTCATCATCGGCATGGGGCTGCTGGCGGCCGGTCTCGCCGCCGTGGCGGAGCTCGGCAGGGACGGCTACGGCGGGATGCTCCTCGGGCTGGTGGTGATGGGCACCGGCATCGCCGTGGCCATGCCCGCGATGGCCGCGGCCATCATGTCGGCCATTCCGCCGGAGAAGGCGGGCGTGGGCGCCGGGGTCAACGGCACCCTCACCGAGTTCGGCAACGGTCTCGGGGTCGCCGTCCTCGGCGCCGTTCTGAACTCCCGCTTCGCATCGCTGCTGCCCGCGGTCGCCGCCGGGGCGGGGTCGCTTCCGGCCGCCGTCGCCGCCGCCCGGACCCCCGAGGAGCGGGCAGTGGTGGGCGATGCCTTCGCCTCCGGTGTCGAAACCAGTCAGCTGGTCGGGGCGGTGGCGGTGCTGGCGGGCGGGGTGCTGGCCGCACTGCTGCTCGGCCGGGCCGAACGATCTTCACGCACCGCCCCGGCGGCATAGCATCGGACATGTATGACCCGCCGTGTGTCCGGGTCCCCGGGCACGTGGCGACAGCGCATCGGAGAAGGAGAGCGCGCCATGGCAAACGGCAGCCGTGCCATCCGTCCGCAGTCCAGCGTATGGCTCTCCGAACGCAAGCCTCCCAGGCGCAAGGGAGATCAGCAGCCGGTCGGGCTCGACCGTCTGAAGATCGTCGCGGCGACGATCCGGCTGCTGGACGCCGAAGGGCTCGCGGGCTTCTCGATGCGGCGGCTCGCGGCGGAGCTCGGGGTCACCGCCATGTCCGTCTACTGGTACGTGGACACCAAGGACCATCTGCTGGAACTCGCCCTCGACGCCGCCATGGGCGAGATCGTGCTCCCCATCGAGGCCGTGGCATCGGCGAAGTCCCGAGTGGTGAGCCCACCGGCGTCGCAGCCGGAGTCGCACAGGGCGGCGCAACTGGCGGAGGTCCACGACCATCTCCCCGCCGAGCCTCGGGACTGGCGTGATCAGTTGCGCCAACTCGCCGAGGAATCGCGGAAGGTACTGGTCCGCCATCCCTGGCTGTCCCCGCTGATGGGCGACTACCTCAATATCGGCCCCAACGCGATGGTCTTCACCAATGCCGCGCAGGAAGTGATGCGCAATAGCGGGCTGCCGATGGACAAGGTGTCCAGCGCCCTCGCGCTCGTCACCCACTTCGTCTTTGGATTCAGCACCCTCGAGGGCCGGTTCGCCGTCAGCTGCCGGGAGGAGGGGATCGCCCAGGACGAGCTGCTCCAGGAGGTGATGACCACGGTCAAGGATCGCCCCGACTTCGACGGCACCCGGGAGATGTTCGCGGCCCAGGGCGAGATCGGCGTCGATGAGATGCGGGACCGGGACTTCACCTTCGCGCTGGACATCGCGATCGCCGGTATCGAGGCCCTGCGCGACGCCGCCCCCCACGACGCCGCTCCGCGCGAAGCCGCCCCGCATGATGCCGCCCGAGGAGCCCGCGAGGGGTGAGCCCCCGGCCCGGTGTCGGCCCGGCCCCTCCCCCCGGCCCTGGCAGCGACCCCGGCCCCCCGGCCGAGGGGACCCTAGACCACGGGCAGTTCCTCGCCCTGCACCGCCTGTATGTCCAGCTCCACCCGCAGCGTGGTGCCGATCGCCGCGATACCCGCCGCGACCACCTGGTTGTAGTTCATCGCGAAGTCCTCGCGGCGCAGCTCCGCGGTGGCCCGGAAGGCCGCCCGCACCCCGCCCCATGGATCCGGGCCGGTGCCCAGATACGTCAGGTCGAGATCCACTTCCCGCACGATGCCGTGCATCGACAGCTCACCGTGCACCGTCCAGCGGTCCGCGCCCGCCGCGCTCAGATGCGAGCCCTGGTACGTGAGCACCGGGTACTGCTCCACGTTCAGGAAGTCGGGCGATATGAGATGGCCGTCCCGCATCCGGTTTCCGGTATCGATACTGGTCGCCTGGATCACCGCCTCCACGCTGGACTTCTCGACGGCCTCGGCGATCTCGATCCGCCCGCCGAACTCCGTGAACCGGCCGTGCACACTGGATATCCCCAGATGCTGGGCCGTGGCGGTCACCGCGGAATGCGCCGGGTCCAGTGTCCACACACCCGGCGGCGGCAGCTCCACCCCGCCCTGCCGCGCCAGCACCACCGTGCCCACATCGGCCCGCCCGGAGCCGGTGACGATGGCCGTCGAGGCGACCGGCGCATAGCCGACGGCGGTGGCGATGACCGTGTACGGACCGGCCGCGAGCGGCTCCTCCGTGCGCACCGAGCCGTCCTCGGCGGCCTGGGCGCGCAACACCTGCGCCCCCGTCATATCCGTGACGGTCAGCACCGCGTGCTGCACCGCCCAGCCGTCCCGTGTGCGGATCCGGGCCCGTAGCCCCGCCGTCCCGCCTGTGCCCGCTTCCGTGGTCGTCATGCCGCCTCTCGCTCTCGCTCCCGTGGCTCTGGCCTTGTGTGCGCCAGAGGTTGTTTGTGCGCCGGTGGTCCTGTGTGCGCCGGATCCGGGCGCCGGTGTGAGGCCGTCCCCTGCCTTTAGTACACCGCCGCCCGGATCCGGGTTCCGGGTCACGGCGGACAACTCCGCCGGCCCGGTCCGGGCCGGGGCGTGTCTCCGCTCGTCCACGCCCCGGCCCGGGGTCTCAGTCGCCGGGGTGGGCGAGGTCGACGTCGTGTCCGTCGATGCCCTCCCCGGAGACCGTCAGCGCGCCCGCGACCGGCGGATAGCCGCTCGCGATCACGGTGTAGTCACCCGCGTGCAGGTCGGTGAAGGCGTAGCCGCCGTCCGTCCCGGTGGTGGCGGTGGCGACCACGTTCCCAGCGGCGTCCACCAGCGTGACCCGGGCGTCGGCGAGCGGCCGCTGTCCGGCCCCGGCCCGTACGGTGCCCTGCACCCGGGCGCCCGCCTGGAGGGGTATCTCCATCCGGGTCAGTCCCTGGGCGCCGACCTCGACCGGCAGGGCCGCGGGCCGGAAGCCGGCCGCGTTCACCGCGATCGTGAACGTTCCGGCGATCAGCTCCTCGAAGCCGAAGTCGCCCTGCTCACCGGTCTTTCCGGAGGCCAGCACCTCCCCGCGGACATCGGTGACCACGACCATCGCCCCGTCCACCGGGCGGCCGTCGGCGGCACCGCGCACGGTGCCCACCAGACCGCTGGTGGCCGACAGCACGATGTCGAAACCGAGCGGATCCTGACCGACCATGACCGTGGACGCCTGCGGCTGGTGGCCGTCGGCCGCCGCGATCAGGACGTAGGAGCCGGAGCCCGGCGTGTCCAGGGCGTAGGAACCGTCGGTGTGCGCCACCGAGCGGCCCAACTGCCGCCCGGCCAGCGAGATCAGCGTCACCGCGGCCCGCGGTACGGCGCTGCCGTCCCCGCTCCGCACGAAGCCGTACACACCCTGCCGGGGCGGCTGGTTCGAGCCGCCGCCCTGGGCGGCGGAGGCGAACGCGGCCAGGCGCTGCGGGGCGATCTCGGCGGCCAATGCGCCGTCGGAGCCCGGTTCGGGCACCTCGGCGGAGGGCGCGCCCACCAGCGCGGGCTCGAGGTGCGCGACCTCGGCGGCGGCGGTCTCGGCCATCACGGCCTCGGTCGCCACCGGGGTGGTGGCCGCCGGGGCGTCGGTGGCCGCGGCGGGGGCCTGCGCACCGGGCGCACCGGCCTCCTGGGAACCCGAACTGGTCTTCAGTGCGACCTCCTTGATGAACAGGGTCAGCAGCAGGGCGAGCAGCGCGGCCGGCGCGGCGTAGAGGAAGACATCCCCGACACCGTGGCCGTAGGCGCTCTCCATGACGGTCCGCAGCGGCTGCGGCAGCTTGTCCAGGTCAGGGATGCCCCCGCCGCCGGTGCCCGCGTGAGCCGGCGCCGCGCCCTTGGGGCCGAGGTCGGCCAGGCCGTCCTTGACGTAGTGGGTGACCCGGTTGGCGAGCACCGCTCCCAGCGCGGAGACACCGACCGCACCGCCCAGGGAGCGGAAGAAGGTGACAACGGAGCTGGCCGCGCCGAGGTCCTCTGTGGCGACCTGGTTCTGGGTGGCCAGCACCAGGTTCTGCATCATCATGCCGATGCCCAGGCCCATGAGCGCCATATAGATGGCCAGGTGCCAGTACGGGGTGTCGTACCGGATGGTGCCGAGCAGCCCGAGGCCCGCGGTCACCAGCACACCGCCGCTGACCAGCCATGCCTTCCAGCGACCGGTCTTGGTGATGACCTGGCCGGAGACGGTCGAGGAGAGGAACAGTCCGCCGATCATCGGGATCGTCAGCACGCCGGACATGGTCGGCGACTTGCCGCGTGCCAGCTGGAAGTACTGGGAGAAGAAGACGGTTCCGGCGAACATCGCGATACCCACGAAGAGCGACGCCAGCGAGGCGAGAGTGATCGTCTTGTTGCGGAACAGCCGCAGCGGGATGATCGGTTCGCTCGCCCTGGTCTCGACGAAGATGAAGATCAGCGCGAGGGCGAGCGAGCCGCCCACCATCGCGTAGGTCTGCCAGGAGATCCAGTCGTACTTGTCGCCGGCGAAGGTCACCCAGATCAGCAGCAGGGAGACCGCGGCGCTGACGACGAAGGCACCGGCCCAGTCGACCTTGACGTTCCGCTTCACGACGGGGAGCTTCAGGGTCTTCTGGAGCACGATCAGCGCGATGATCGCGAACGGCACACCGACGTAGAAGCACCAGCGCCAGCCGAGCCAGTCGGTGTCGGTGATCACACCGCCCAGCAGCGGGCCGCCGACGGTCGCCACGGCGAAGGTGGCGCCGAGGTAGCCGCTGTACCGGCCGCGCTCACGCGGGGAGATCATCGCCGCGATGACGATCTGGGCGAGGGCGGACAGTCCGCCGACGCCGATGCCCTGGACCACCCGGCAGGCGATCAGCATTCCGGTGTTCTGCGACAGACCGGCTACCACCGAGCCCGCGACATAGATCAGCAGGGCCGACTGGACCAGCAGCTTCTTGCTGAACAGATCGGAGAGCTTGCCCCACAGCGGAGTGGTGGCCGTCATGGACAGCAGCGCGGCGGTGACGACCCAGGTGTACGAGGACTGGCTGCCGTGGAGGTCGGCGATGATCTCGGGGAGCGCGGTCGAGACGATCGTCGACGACAGGATCGCCACGAACATCCCGAGCAGCAGCCCGGACAGGGCCTCCATGATCTGCCGGTGGGTCATCGGTTCCGAGGAGCCGGAACCGTGGCCGTGGTGGGCCCGGTGACCTCCTCCGCCGTGCTTGGCGTGGGCGGGGTGCCCCGCGGGTCCCCGCACACCACCGTCCGGTGTGGTCGTTGCCATGACGTTCCTTATCGTTGCGATGGTGTACGGGTTGTGCTCACGCCCTGGAGGGGCAGGGCCCGGCAGCGGGTGTCCCCGAAGCTGGCCCGCAACCGGGCGAGAAGTTCATTGAGACGGCCGACGTCGTCGTCGGACCAGTCGCTCAGACAGTGGGCCAGCGCTTCCGTGTAGCGCTCGGACACTTGCCTGAGCAGTTCTTTCCCATGGGTGTTGATGCTCAGCAGCCGCGATCGCCGGTCCAGTGGATCGGGCGTGCGGTCCACCCAGCCGCGGTCCGCGACATGTGCCACATGCCGACTGGTCACCGACATATCGATGTCGAGCATCTCGGCGAGTTTGCTCATGCGCATCTCGCCGTAGCGGTCGAGCAGCATCAGGACCGCCGCGGGGCCCGCCGGGCAGTCGGCGGGCAGCATCCGGCTGAGGCCGCGCTTGACGGCGCCGACGCCGCTGAGATGCCGGGCCAGCTCCTCGTACTGACTCTGCGCGGCCATGGCACCTCCCGGATGGTGATCAGTTGCTTGAGGCAACCATAGAAGAAGTTAGTTGCTACAGGCAAATGAAAAGGCGGTCTGGGCGGTAAATAGCCGTTAAAGACTCAAGCAGCTTGTTAAAGGGCCCGGAGCTGCCGCCGCTCGGCTGGGATGACCGGCGTCGCCGGCGTCCACGGACGAACGCTGGGCCGTGTTAGCCGGGTGTTAGTGGAGCGGCAGCCTCCCAATAGTGGCCTCGACCAGAGTGGGTGACGTACCGAGGAGAGACCGACACAAACCGCCCCGGGGGGAACCGAAATGAGCTCCAGCACCACTGTCCGCACCGCCCGTCGCCGCACCCTGCGCGTCGCCGCCGCGGCCCTGACCGCAGCCGCCGCTTTCTCTCTGACCGCCTGTAACAACTCGGACGACACCGCCTCGAAGCCTGCGGCCGTGTCCAGCAGCGCGGGCTCCTCCGCCGGAGCGCAGGGCACCGATGGCCAGCCGGACAGCGCCAAGTCGGGCTCCGGCGACGACACCTCGCCCGGTGCCGACTCCGGGAACGGTGCGGCGAAGGGCGGGGGGAAGAGCACGTTCTGCCGCACGAGCGACCTGACCATGGAGGCCGTGGACAGCTCGCCCGACGAGACGGTGGGTGAGGTCACCGTTCAGATGACCAACAAGGGCGCGAAGACCTGCTCGGCGACGGGCTTCGCGGGTGTCGACTTAAAGGACGTCGATGGCACGTCCGCCCCTGTCCACCGCGGTGGTGAGCAGCCCCGCGTCACCGACCTGAAGCCCGGTGACACCGCCACCTTCAGCATCTCGTACAAGGTCGACTTCAGTGGCGACAGCCTCGCGTCCCCGACCGACATCATCGTGACGCCGCCGAACGAGACCCACAGCGTGTCCCTGAAGTGGCCCGCGGATGCGCTGAAGCTGGCCGGCCCGTACGACGACAAGATCCAGGTCCACCCCGTCGGCATAGCCAACTGAGTACCGCGAAGACGGCCCTGTGCTGGTGAAGCTCCGGCCGGAGCTTCACCAGCACAGGGCCGTCCAGGTTCGGTGAGACGGAAGGCACAACGACTCGGTTCGCCGAGTAGACGCCTCGATTGGATGGGAGCGGTCGGGTGCATGGGGTCACAGGGACCGCGGGGCCCCGGGGGTGGGCGGGATAACACACGTTCGCTAGGGTCGGGGGCCATGGCGAACAACCCCCAGGGCCCCAGCGGCAACCATGACCCGGCCGGCTCCACGCAGATGTTCCGCGCCTTCGTCGACGACGGCGGACGGCAGCCGCAGCCGACCACCGCGTCGAGCGGTGGGTCCCGTATCGGCGTGATCGTCGGCGTGATCGTCGCGATCGCCGTCGTCGCCGGGGTGGCCTGGCTGGCGCTCTCCTGAGCGAGCGCCGCGGCTGAACGCGGCGGCCGGACTTCGAGGCGCGCTTCAGGACACCTTCAGGGCCGGGGCGTACGGCGGGGCCCCCGGGCTGCGCTCGTGTGACCGGGCCCTGCGGCTACTGCTGCGACTCGGGCTTCCAGGTGACCTCGACGTCCCGCGTCTCGATGTGCATGCCCAGCGGCACTCGCCAGGCGTCCACGCACACCGTCCAGGTCTTCTCCTTCTTCTGACCCGCGCCGATCGGCGCGGGCAGCTTTTCCTTCGACTCGCGAGTCGCCCAGTCGATGCCGATCGAGTCGATGATGTGCGTCGCGAAGGTGACGGTTCCCGAAGTCACGGGCGCACCGCCGGTGTTGCGGAACCGCACGGTCACCTTCTCGCACCAGCGCTGGTCCGCCGCTGCCCGCTCGGGGTCGCCGACCACTTCGAGCGCGGCCGGTCCGGACGGTGGTGAGGGGGTCGTGGGCGGCTCGGGGGGTTTCGGGGGTTTGGGGGTGGAGGGTGCGGGGGGCGTGGAGCCGCCACCGGACCCCGAGCCGGAGCCTTCGCCGGGTTCGCCGCCGTCCGGGCGGTCGTGGCTGCCGGAGCCGCCTCGTCCGCCGCCATGGCCCGCCGAGTCCGATCCGTCCGCGTCGCCCGAACCGCCTCCAGCGCGTTCACCGGGGGCCGTGGCGGAGGGCGTACCGCCCCGGTCCGCCCTCCCTTTACCGCGTCCGTCGCCCTCGCGGCCATCGCCCTCGCGGTCCTGGCCGCCACGCTCGTCGTCCTGGTCCAGCGGCGTCAGCTTGACGCCGCCCTTCGGCGGTACGGCCTTCGCCGTCCGCTCACCGTCGGGCCCGGCCGCTCCGGCCGCGACATAGCCGTCGCCGCCACCGCCGCAGCCGCTGAGCAGTGCCCCCAGGCACAGCGCGACCGCCGAGGAGGCGATCGCCTTGCCTCGGCGGCCCGTTGTCCGGCTCGCTGCGTGTCGCATCGGGCCAGTGTGGCTGACGACCCGTCAGGTGTACAGATGTGCGTCGGCTGCCGTACGGCGGCGGTCGGCAACCGTACCCGGACGGGCCGATGGCCTTGGGGCTCAGTCCGCGATGAGCCCTTCGCGCAGCTGTGCCAGGGTCCGGGTGAGCAGCCGGGAGACATGCATCTGGGAGATCCCGACCTCTTCGCCGATTTGCGATTGCGTCATATTGGCGAAGAAGCGGAGCATGATGATCTGCCGCTCGCGCGGGGGGAGTTTGGCGAGTAGCGGCTTGAGTGACTCCCGGTACTCCACGCCCTCCAGTGCGCTGTCCTCGTACCCCAGGCGGTCCGCGAGCGACCCCTCACCCCCGTCGTCCTCGGGGGAGGGGGAGTCCAGCGAGCTCGCCGTGTAGGCGTTGCCCACCGCGAGGCCGTCGACCACGTCCTCCTCCGAGACACCGAGCGCCGTGGCGAGTTCGGTGACGGTCGGGGAGCGGTCCAGCTTCTGTGACAGCTCGTCACTTGCCTTCGTCAGCGCAAGCCGCAGCTCCTGGAGCCGCCTCGGCACCCGCACCGACCAGCTGGTGTCCCGGAAGAAGCGCTTGATCTCACCCACGACGGTGGGCATCGCGAAGGTCGGGAACTCCACGCCGCGTTCACAGTCGAACCGGTCGATCGCCTTGATCAGACCGATGGTGCCGACCTGGACAATGTCTTCCATCGGCTCGTTCCGGCTGCGGAACCGGGCGGCCGCGTAACGGACCAGAGGGAGGTTCAGCTCGATGAGGGTGTCACGTACGTAGGTGGCCTCCACGCTGTCCCGGTCGAGTGCGGCGAGCCGCAGGAACAGGGAGCGGGAGAGGGTGCGGGTGTCGATGGTGTCGCAGTCGTCAAGCGCGTGCGGTGCGTCATTGGTGAGCACCTTCGAGCTGCCCAGTTCTACGGACATGCCACCCCCTTGAGGTCGCGGACGGATCCCAGCTGCGCGCTGCGCGCGTGCAACGCAGCCTCCCCCTGAATACCGGAGGTTCAGCCACGGCAAACGCGGTTCCAGCAGAATGTCACATGTCGGCAACGCGCTGTAGCGCCAAGTCGACATTAGTCCCCCGAGCCACCGGGGTGGGCATCGCCCGTCGTGATTAGGACTCGATCCGATTTGCGGATCTCAGTCTGGCGAAGCTCCGGGACAGCAGCCGGGAGACATGCATCTGGGAGACGCCGAGCTCCGCGCTGATCTGAGACTGGGTCAAGTTGCTGTAGTAACGGAGCAAAAGGATGCGCTGCTCACGCTCGGGCAACTGTACGAGCAGATGGCGCACCAGGTCACGGTGTTCCACTCCGGCCAGTGCGGGGTCCTCGTAGCCGAGCCGGTCGACCAGCCCCGGCAGCCCGTCGCCCTCCTGGGCGGCCTCCAGTGATGTGGCGTGATATGAGCGCCCGGCCTCGATACAGGCGAGCACCTCGTCCTCGCTGAGCTTGAGCCGCTCGGCGATCTCGGCCGTGGTGGGGGAGCGGCCGTGCAGCACCGTCAGATCCTCGGTGGCGCCGTTGACCTGTACCCACAGCTCGTGCAGTCGGCGCGGCACATGGACGGTGCGGACGTTGTCCCGGAAGTAGCGCTTGATCTCGCCCACGACGGTGGGCATCGCGAAGGTCGGGAACTGCACCCCGCGCTCGGGGTCGAACCGGTCGATCGCGTTGATCAGGCCGATCGTGCCGACCTGGATCACATCCTCCATCGGTTCGTTACGGCTGCGGAAGCGGGCGGCTGCATAGCGGACCAGTGGCAGATTCGCCTCGATCAGCGCGGCGCGCACCCGGGAGTGCTCGGGGGTTCCGGGGTCGAGGCCGGAGAGCTCGGCGAAGAGCACCTGGGTGAGCGCTCGGGCGTCAGCCCCGCGGCTTCTGCCGCTCTCGCTGCCGCCATCGCCCTGGGGAGGGGTTCTGGGCGCGGTACGGGCCGACACGGTCACGCCACCCCTTCACGATGTACTCACCCGGCAAAGCGGTCATAGCATCACAAGACATGTGCACTGTGTGCAAGCACCGCTTTACTACGTGTTGATGGCGAAATTGCCACGTAGTGGTGCAAATGTGATCGTGAAGCAGTACAGAAGGGGGCCGGAGCAGGATCAGAAGCCTTCAGAGGGCGGTCAGAAGGCGCTCAGGAGGCGTTGGAAACAGAACCAGAAGGCGTCCGGAACGGGATCAGAAGGGGTAGTCCGCGATCACCCAGGTGGCGAACTCCCGCCACCGCGCGGCCGCCGCCTGATGGGCCGGGTGCTCGATGTAGCACTTCAGGGCGTCGAGGTCGGCCACCGCGGAGTTGATCGCGTAGTCATAGGCGATCGGCCGGTCCGTGATGTTCCAGGCGCACTCCCAGTGCTCCAGCTCGGGGATGGTGCCACCGAGCTCCTCGAACGCCCGGACCCCGGCCCGTACCCGCGGCTCATCGCGCGTCACGCCGTCGTTGAGCTTGAAAAGGACCAGGTGGCGAATCACGGGGGGCCTCCAGGGGCGGGGGTGTCACTGGACCAGTTCGGTCATGAACTCGCCGACGCTCTTGGCGGCGTCCGATATGCCCTCGAACCCTATCTGGACCAGGTCGGCCGCACGCGCCGGGGTCTTGATGATCGTGTAGAGCACGAAGACGATGAGCATGTAGAGCGCGATCTTTTTCGCCTGTGCCATCCCGTGCTGCCCTCCCCGGTCGTCCCCTGCGGCATCGCGTGAGTCTATCCACACCCCGGGAACAACAGTCGTACCAGTCCGATCATCGGAGCGGCGTCTCGTGGGCCGTGCTCACCGAGGTGGGCGCCCTCGCGTAAATGGGTGGATTCTGGGAGGTGGGAGGGCGGCAACAGCGGAGGAGGAGGGAGCGGAGATGCGTGTCGGTGTGCTGACCGGCGGAGGCGACTGCCCCGGCCTCAACGCGGCGATCCGCGCCATCGTCCGCCAGGGCGTGGAGGTGCACGGCTTCGACTTCGTCGGGGTGCGGGACGGCTGGCGCGGTGCGCTGGACGGTGGCATCGTGCCGCTGGACGTCCAGGCCGTACGCGGAATCCTGCCGCGCGGCGGAACCATCCTCGGCTCCTCCCGGACCAACCCCCTGGCCAGCGAGGACGGAGTGGAGCGGATCCGGCGGACACTCGCCGAGAACGCGGTGGACGTGCTGATCGCGATCGGCGGCGAGGACACCCTCGGCGTCGCCGCCAAGCTGGCCGACGAGGGGATCGGTGTGGTCGGCGTCCCCAAGACCATCGACAACGACGTCGCGGGCACCGACTACACCTTCGGCTTCGACACCGCCGTCAATATCGCCACCGAGGCCATCGACCGGCTGCACACCACCGCCGAGTCCCACACCCGCACCCTGGTTGTCGAGGTGATGGGGCGCCACGCGGGCTGGATCGCGCTGCACTCGGGCATCGCGGGCGGTGCCAACGTCATCCTCATCCCCGAGCAGCCCTTCGACGTCGGACAGGTCTGCGGCTGGGTGGAGAACCGGTTCAAGATCAGGTACGCGCCGATCGTGGTGGTCGCGGAGGGAGCGGTCCCCAAGGCCGGGCAGATGGTGGTCAAGGACTCCACGCTCGACGAGTTCGGCCATGTACGGCTGTCCGGGATCGGGGAGTGGCTGGCCCGTGAGATCTCCGACCGCACCGGCAAGGAGGCCCGCACCACGGTCCTCGGGCACATCCAGCGCGGCGGGACGCCGAGCGCCTTCGACCGCTGGCTGGCGACCCGCTTCGGGCTGCGCGCCATCGACACGGTCAAGGAGCGGGACTTCGGGACGATGGTGGCGCTGCGCGGCACCGACATCGTGCGCATCCCGCTCGCCGAGGCGGCGGCCGGCACCCGGACCGTGGACCCCTCGCTCTACGCCGAGTTCGGCGTGTTCTTCGGCTGACGACCGGCCAGGGTGTGTCAGGGGGCAGGCGGGCGCGCGTCAGGGGGGTGCCTCGGGAGGGGGTGCGTCAGGCGGGGGTGCGTCAGGCGGGGTGCGGTACGACCGCCACTGGACAGCGGGCGTGGTGCAGTACGGCGTGGGCGACCGGCCCCAGCCGCCGTTCCGCCACCCTGTGGCCCGTACGGCGCCCGAGGACCAGCAGCCGCGCCCGCCCCGACGTCCGCACCAGCGCCTGCGCCGGATTGAGCAGCACCACATCGGGCAGTACCGAGACCTGCGGATACCGCTCCCGCCAGCCGCGCAGCGCGTCCGAGACCACCTGGCTCTCCTGGTCCTCCCACATCCCGCGGTCCTCCTCCAGCACACTCAGCATCCAGGCGGAGGGGGACGCCGGGGGCAGCGCCCAGGCGTGCACCACTCGCAGCAGGGCGTCCCGCTCCCTGGCGGCGCGGAAGGCGAAGCTGGCCGTGGCGTCCGCCGGGGCGTGTGCGTTGAAGCCGAGCTGCACCTCGCGGTTACCGCCCCGGGCCTGATCCGTCTGCCGGGGCGGGCCCGGCACGGTCACCACCGGGCAGTCCGCGGCGGCTGTCACCCGGAGTGCCACCGAACCCACCGCGAGCTCGTCGAAACCGCCCCAGCCCCGTGTCCCGACGACCAGCAGTCCGGCGTCCGCGGCGGCGGTGAGCAGCGCCTCGTCCGGTTCGGAGTCGGTATGCCGACCGGTGACCTGGAGATTTGGATGGCGGGCCGCGAACCCGGCCACGGCCTGCTCCAGCATCTCCGTCCCCACGTGCTGCCAGGCGTCCACTCCGGGGACCGGGGAGACCCGGCGCGGCAGCGGCGGACAGGCGTGCACCAGAAGCAAGGCGACCTCGCGGTGCGCCGCCTCCCGGGCGGCCCACTCCGCCGCGGCGAGACTGCGCCGCGATCCGTCGACCCCCGCTACGACAGGGCCGCTCATTGGATCCTCCTCTGCTGCATCCCGCTCGGCCGCCGTAGGGTGTTACGTCCGTTCAGTGTAGATATGGGCGACACTCGCGGCCGAGCGGAGACGGAGCGGAGACGGAGCGGAGACGGAACGGAGACGAAGCGGATGCGGGCAGGGGCGGGGGCTTCCGGGTTCGACGCGCGCGAGCGGGCCATCCGTGGTGCACTGGGAGAGCCGGGGGATGCGTACGGACCATCGGACCCGTCCCCTCCCCTTACTCACCTCCCCTCATCGACATCCCCGCCGACCGCCGGGACCGGCGCACCAGACCGCGAGGGGCGGCGACCGCCCTCGGGCCGAGAGATCGGTCCGGGGGCGGTTCTGCGTCTGCGGGGCGCTTGGTGACGGGCGGCCGGGCGGGGTGGATCGGTCGCGTCGGGCGGTCAACTCCCCCGAAAGTGGGGTGGGATGTCAAGGATTCGGGGGACGCGGGGGCCTGCCGGGCGAGCGCAGCATGGGGCCGAGGAAGGGAAGGAGTGGGAAATGCGCTCGAGCACATGGCATCTCACCTCGCGCCGCTCAGCTCTCGTCGTCGGACTTGTCGCCGTGGTGGCCGCCGTGGTGGTCGTCGGGATGGTCTCCCCCTCCGGAAAGGCGTCCGGGAAGGTGGCGGCGGTCGAATTCCGCCGAGAACCGGTCGGAAAGACCTCGGTCCCGGCGTTCACCCGGTCCGTCGGTCAGGACCGGAACGATCTGGAGTCACCTTCCAACGGAGGCCGGGCCTTCCTGGGGAGCACCCCGGGTCTGTACGCCGGGGCGCCCGACCGGCAGTCCTGTGACCGGGGGAAGCTGATCCGCGGTCTCCAGACCGACCCGAAGAAGGCGGCCACCTGGAGCCGTATTCAGCACATCGGCTCGACGAACGCCATCGCGGACTATGTCGACCGGCTGACCGGCGCCGTGCTGCGGTCCGACACCTATGCGAAGGTCTACGGCTCCCGTCCCGGTGCGAAGCCCTCGTCCGCCGTTCTCCAGGCGGGTACGGCGGTCTTCGTCAACCAGCGCGGGGAGCCCGTGGTGAAGTGCAACTGCGGCAGCCCGGTGCGGATGGCGGCTCCGCCGCGGGACTCCCGCCCGACGTTCACCGGCCCGGAGTGGACCGGTTTCTCCAAGAGCACGGTCACCGAGATCCAACCGGCCTCGAAGGCCGTCAAGCGGGTCGTGATGCTGGCGGTGGCGGGCAAGTCCGAGCTCTTCAAGCGGCCGCTCGGTGACGGCGGTTCGGGCGGGGACTCGCAGTCCGATGACACGGTCCTGGCGAAGGCCGACTTCCCGCCGTATCTGGCGATGCCGGGCGAGCAGGGCGCGCCGGACCTGCGGGAGGCGCCGAAGCCGGGCGAGATGCCGTCCGACACGATCACTCCGCTGGAGACCAAGCGGCCGTCCGGTTCGCCGTCCGGCGGTATGCCGGACGCACAGACCTCGGACCAGCCGACCGACCCGGGCCAGCAGCCGACCGACCCGGGCCAGCAGCCGACCGACCCGGGCCAGCAGCCCCAGCCGCAGCCCTCGGACCCGAACCAGCAGCAGCCGCCGCCCTCGCAGCCGGATCCGAACCAGAGCCAGCCGCAGCCCCCGCCCCCGCCGAACCAGCCGCCTCCCAACCAGCCCCCGCCGAACCAGCCTCCGCCGAACCAGCCTCCGCCGAACCAGCCACCTCCGCAGCAGCCTCCCCCCAACCAGCCGCCGCCGCAGCCCGACCCCAACCAGACCCAGCCCCCGCCGCAGCCTCCGCCGTCGGGTCCGTGAGGTTCTGAGCGAGGAGCGCTTCCCGACCGGCGTCCGTTCGGTGCGATCCGCGGACGCCGGCCGCGCGCCCCGGCCACTCGTCGGCCGCCCCGGGCGGCAGCATGGTGGCCATGGTCCTGCCCGGATTCCTGACCAGGGCGATCAACCTGCTGCTCGGCCGGGGGACCGGCCGCTGCACACCCAGGCCGCCGCGGTGGCCACGCTCGTCCTGGGCGCGGTCATGCTGCTGGGCTCATACGCCGTGGTGGCGGCCGAGCGCGGCGCCCCCTCCGCGAACCTCACCAGCTATCCCAAGGCGCTGTGGTGGTCGGCCGAGACGGCGACGACCGTCGGCTACGGCGACTTCTACCCGGTCACCCTCTGGGGACGGCTGGTCGCCTGTGTGGTGATGTTCGTGGGCATCACCACCTACGGCATGATCACCGCGGCCATCGCCGCCTGGTTCGTCGGCCGCGAGCAGAAACGCCAGCACCGGCTGGCCGAGGCCGTCCACGACCGCGTCCTCGGCGGTGAGCGCCGACTCTCCGCCGATGCCGAGGCCCTGTACGAGCGCTTCGACCGACTCGAGGGCCTGATCGCCGCGGGCGGCCGCCGCCACGACGGCGACGACTCCGCGTCCTGAATCAACGGCCCGTTCCACGGGGCCGGTTGCGCGCTCGCCCGGACATCACGAAGGGTTTCGTCACCGTTCGGCGCGGTTCACCATGTTCGCGTCGAACAGTCCGGCCAACCGGGCACGGATGATCACCGCGATGGTGAACCCGTTGGTCGGCTCATCGGATCCGGCGCTGCGCCTGGCCGCCTCGATATCGGCCGGATCGATCAGAATCTCGATACCGCCCGGAGCGTTGACCGAACATCTCCGGACGCTTTCGACGCAGGTCGTCGACCACCCGTGTGCCGGGCAACGGACCATCGGCCGAGTCCCCCTCAGCGCTTAATGGCCAAGGCGGATCCGAGCAATTGCCCCAAGATCTCGATGATCTTGATGTCATGATCCGTCAGATCGCCCTTCACCGGGCTGTCGATGGTGAGCATTCCGAACGCGTCGTGATTGATGGCAGGAGCGATCGGAGCCGCTATGAAGGTCTTGTACGTCTGTGTATCAGGCTGGTATTCCGGAGGTTCGGAGAGCAGGTCGGGAACAAACAGCGGTTCGCGCTTGTCCATGCTCCGCAGTAGTCGATCTCCCCGGGGCGTACCTTCCTTGAAGGTGGTGCGCGGTGTCTCCTGCCGGCCGGCCCACATCCCGGCTTGGCATTTGAGTTCACGGTTGCCCGAGCTGCCCGTTACATCGAGCAGGCATGCACGTGTGTGTGGCGGGCCGATGGAGCGTGCCGCCCTGATCACCACCTGCTTCATGTCCCCCTGGAGCGAACGCCTGCGCTGGGCTGTCGTCGCGATAGCGATTTCCCCGAAGACCTCCATGATGGGAACCAGCATCTCCTGGAGCATGCGTCGCTGCTCCTGACCGGCTAAAAGCGCGGTTTGCTTCTCGGTCTTCACCCCGCGCGCCGCCAAAAAGATCACGGTGAGCGTCGCCAGTGCTCCACCGCCGACGATGAGCCAAAAGATCCAGCCCCATTCGTACAAACCTGCGAGTGCCGCGGCAATGTAGGCAAGAACATTCAGCGCCCCCGCTACAGCAGTGCCTCGACCGAGCCCCCACCATCGAGTTGCCATGGCGACGGAGGGTAGCACCAGTGACACGATGTGTGGAAGATGTTGGCCAACTGCCGCATGGCCGCTGCCACCTGCGGGAACATACTCAGTGTGACCACGGGTCCCGCCAGTCACGCGACGGACGCTTGCTCCAAAAGGGGTCAAGTCGTTGACGACTGGAATTGGCTGGTCTATTTTGATAGAGGCTATGCGCCAGTGTGAAACCAGGGGGAATGCGCGAACCGTATTAGCCTGAATGTTTTAGGGGGAGCAATGAGCGGCAACTTGCGGCACAAAAGTGAACCGGGGAGTCTCGGTGACTCCCCGGTCAAAGGCGTGGATGCTCTGATGGAAGAATACAGAGCAGATCCCGATGCCTATATGGAGCGGCGTGCAAGTGTCTTGCGTGGTGACAGCTATGCCGAAGCTCGTCAACGTGTCGTGGCCGAACAGAACGAAGCGCTTCGAGCGGCGAGTCGTGCCGTGCTTTATAAGCTCTTCGGCTTCATCCTTCCGCGGAAGCAGGTCCAGCGAAATTAGCCGGCGGCCCTGCTGGGTGAATATGTACGCGGAGTTGCGCAGCTCTGAGGCCCTCTCGATGGAGAGGGCCTTTGTCTGTTCGGGCTCTGTCCTCGCCCCTACTGCTCCCGACTTTCCGGGGTCGCGCCCGGTCCCGGAGGCTGGTGTTGGTACGCGATGGCACCAGCCTCCGGACGGGACCTAGCTGAACTGGCCGGGCTGGTAGTCGCCGGCGGGCTGCTGGACGATGACGTTCATTCGGTTGAAGGCGTTGATGAGGGCGATGAGGGACACCAGCGCGGCGAGCTGCTCCTCGTCGTAGTGCTTGGCGGCGTCCGCCCAGGCCTGGTCCGTGACCCCACCGGCCGCATCCGCGATGCGGGTGCCCTGTTCCGTCAACTCCAGCGCGGCGCGCTCGGCCTCGGTGAAGACCGTGGCCTCCCGCCACGCCGCGACCAGGTGGAGGCGCACCGACGTCTCACCGGCGGCGATGGCTTCCTTGGTGTGCATATCGGTGCAGAAACCGCACCCGTTGATCTGGCTCGCGCGGAGCTTCACCAGCTCCTCCGTCGCGGCGGGCAGCGTCGAGTCCGAGATCACCTGGCCCGCCGAGACGAGGCGCTTCACGAACTTGCCGGCGGTCGGGCTGCCGTAGACGTTCAAACGGGCATCCATGGTGGGCTCCTCTGTCGTTGTCGATGGCTACACACCTATGACGGAACGACTCGGCACGATGTGACAGGAGCGCATGTGGCGTGGATCTCCCCGGCTCGCGCCGCGGGCCGACTGGGACGAAGAACGGAGAGGGAATACGACGCAGGGCCCCACCCGTGCGGGTGGGGCCCTGCGTTCTTCGAGCGGTAGCGGTGGGATTTGAACCCACGGAGGAGTTGCCCCCTCACACGCTTTCGAGGCGTGCTCCTTAGGCCGCTCGGACACGCTACCGAGAGAGAGCCTAGCGGACGGGTGGCCGGGAACCGAAATCGGTTCCCGGCGGGGGCCGGTCAGGGCGTGCGGAAGAACGCGGTGAGGGGGGCCGCGCATGCGGCGGGGAGGACCCCGGAGATGACCTCGGGGCGGTGGTTGAGACGGCGGTCTCGGACGACGTCCCAGAGGGAGCCGACCGCACCGGCCTTCTCGTCGACCGCGCCGTAGACCAGGCGGTCCACGCGGGACAGGACGATCGCGCCCGCGCACATGGTGCACGGCTCCAGGGTCACCACCAAGGTGCAGCCGGTCAGGCGCCAGCTGCCGAGGCAGCGGGCGGCGGCCCGGAGGGCGAGGACCTCGGCGTGGGCCGTGGGGTCGCCGTGGGCCTCGCGCTCGTTGCGGCCGCGGCCGAGCACCGCGCCGTCCGGGCCCAGCACGACGGCGCCGACCGGCACATCCCCCGTTTCCGGGGCCCGTACGGCTTCCTCCAGCGCGAGGCGCATCGGGGTGCGCCAGGGGTCGCGCAGGGGGTCGGGGTCGGGGCCCGGCGGGACGCCGGTCAGCGGATCGGTCATGACACCAGTGTGGGCGACGGGATGGGGGTGGCCGCGGACCGCGGTCAGCGCACCGCCTCCAGCCCTTCCATGCTGCATCCCAGCATGTCGGCGATCGATTCGAGCGCGTCCCCCTCCAGGGCCTTCAGCTCTTTCTCCTCCATGCCGAGGTCGGCCAGGATGTCGCCGTCGCCGAGCGGGCCCACCGGGACCGGCGCGTCGGAGTCGGCGTCTTCGTTGTCGTCCCGGTCCGGCTCGCCGTCCTCGGTGCCGTCGAGGTCGACGAGGCTGTCCAGGTCGTCGTCGGGGTCACGGCCGAGCAGCTCGTCGGTGAGCATCGAACCGTACGAGGTGCGGGCGGCCGCGGCCGCGTCGGATACATAGATGTGCGGGTCGTCCTCGCCGTCCACGCGGACGACGCCGAACCACGCGTCTTCGTGCTCGAGGAAGGCCAGAACCGTGTCGTCGTCCTTGGACGCTCCACGGGCCAGTTCGATCAGATCGGTCAGGGTCTCCACATCATCGAGCTCTGTGTCGCTCGCTTCCCACCCTTCTGCGGTGCGCGCGAGCAATGCGGCGAAGTACACCGTGACTCTCCCACTGGTCATAGGCGTGCCGGGGCGGGCGGGACAGTGTCCCGCCCCAATCGGAATCGTGGCAGAAACCGTCGCTTCGCGAGAGGTCTTCCGCGCTGCGTCGTGCACCAGTCCAAAGAGATGTCGCTCACGCGGACCCGGGGTGCACCGGCCCGGAGGCTGCCTCCGGCGGGGCACGAACGCTCATCGGGGCTTCACCAGCCGAACGTGCGCATGTGTATCGCCTGGCGCATCCGGGCCGAACGGGCCAGCTGCGGCCGGACCTGATTCCTTATCTCCCGGGCCTCGTTGAGCGCCCGCAGGAAGCGGTCGCGGCGGCGGCGCCGCTCGTCAGCGCTCTCCTTCTCCCTCTCTGCCATGGGTCACATCACCCCTTGGGCCGAGTCCCCGCCCGGATGGCAACCGGGCGCTCCTGCCCACTTTCCCCCGAATCGGCGGTTTGATGCCAGTACCGCGACGAACTGTTGTTGCGGTCAGGGTGAGGTAGGGGGGTCACCGGCGCTGGCCGGGGGCCGTGGCTCGGTTAGTGTCGATGCCATGCGGATCCATGTCGTCGACCACCCGCTGGTGGCGCACAAACTCACCACGCTGCGCGACAAGCGCACCGACTCCCCCACGTTCCGGCGGCTCGCCGACGAGCTGGTGACCCTGCTCGCGTACGAGGGCACGCGCGATGTGCGCACCGAGCCGGTCGACATCGAGACCCCGGTGAAGCCGACGACCGGGGTGCGGCTGTCGCATCCGCGCCCGCTGGTGGTGCCGATCCTGCGGGCCGGTCTGGGCATGCTCGACGGGATGATGCGGCTGCTGCCGACGGCCGAGGTCGGCTTCCTCGGCATGGTCCGCGACGAGGAGACGCTGAAGGCGTCCACCTACTCCACCCGGATGCCCAGCGACCTTTCCGGCCGTCAGGTCTATGTCGTGGACCCGATGCTCGCCACGGGCGGGACGCTGGTCGCGGCGATCAAGGAGCTGATGGCGCGGGGTGCGGACGATGTGACCGCGCTGTGTCTGCTGGCCGCGCCGGAGGGCGTGGCGGTCATGGAGCGCGAGCTGGCGGGCGCGCCGGTGCGGGTGGTCACCTCGTCCCTCGACGAGGGGCTCAATGAGCACGGCTACATCGTCCCGGGGCTCGGTGACGCGGGCGACCGGATGTACGGGGCCGCGGGCTAGGCCGGAGCCGGGGCGGCGGGCGGCCGGGGCCGCGGTGCCGTCAGTCGCACGGTGAACCCGAGGGCGCCGGCTCGGGCTTGGCCAGAGCGGCCAGGGCCTTGTCGGCGTCCTTCTGCTTCACCAGGTCCTTGAAAGCGGAGCCGATGATCAGGTCGACGTCCTTGCCCCTGCGTGCGTCGTTCTTGGTCTCGGCCCCGTCGAGCTGGGTGCTGAGCACGTTGAACGCGCCCTTGGTGGCGTCCGGGGCGCCGAGCAGCATCCCGGCGGCCTTGACCTTCTTGTCGTACTCGGACGGGGCGTTGCCCACCTTGCCGATCTTGAAGCCGCGTTTCTTCAGCTCGTCCGCGGTGTCCTTGGCGAGGCCGGAGCGCGGGGTCGCGTTGTAGACGTTGACGGTGATGTCGGCGGGCTCGGGCAGCGAGGCGGCCGTACGGCCGGTCCGCGGGTGCTCCTCGCGGCGCTGGTCGCGCTTGCAGTCCGCGGTGCCCCGCGCGGTGCGCACGGTGTCACCGTCACCGCCCGAGAAGACATCGATGAGCTGGAGCGTTCCCCAGCCGACCAGGCCGAGTACCACCGCCGAGCCGAGCGCGGCGATCACCAGACGCCGACGGCCGCGCGGTCGCCTCATACGCGGGTAGCGGTCGCCCGTGATGCGGTACTTACCGCCCATGCCGGGAGGGGTCAGCATGCTCATGTGCGCAGCGTAGTGCGGCCTGGTGGCGATGCCTACTAAATGATCAATGGTTAGTGCTCAGGCCAACCCGAAAGGGCCAACCCGGGCCGCAGTGGCGGGCGCGCAGGGCGTGGGGCCGGGCGCGGCAGGGGGCGGTGATCAGCCCAGCTCGAGGACGCGGGCGTGGAGGACCTGGCGCTGCTGGAGCGCGGCGCGGACCGCGCGGTGCAGCCCGTCCTCCAGATAGAGGTCGCCCTGCCACTTCACGACATGGGCGAAGAGGTCGCCGTAGAAGGTCGAGTCCTCCGCGAGCAGCGTCTCCAGGTCGAGCTGCTGCTTCGTCGTGACCAGTTGGTCAAGACGTACCGGGCGTGGGGCGACATCCGCCCACTGGCGGGTGCTTTCCCGGCCGTGGTCGGGGTAGGGCCGACCGTTTCCGATGCGCTTGAAGATCACACGGAAAGCCTACCGGGCAAGCGGCTCCCGGCGCAGCCAAGGCGCCGGAGTGCCAGGGCGCGGCCCACTTCGCGGCAGGGGAAAATTGGGCGAAATTATCTTCAAAAGGGACTAGGCGGTCAGGGGGGTCGGGAGTAACCTGAATAGCAGCCTACGGGGCGAGCGAGGGAGCTCGACCGGAGAGACGTTCAGGACAGAGGGCTTTGGCCCTCCGGAACGCCTCCTAGATGGTCTGGCTGAGAGGCCTGAAGGTCGGGGAGACCGGAAGGCGACCTCCACTACCTGATACGGGCAATGCCGCCGAAGGGAGCCCACCTCGTAGGTTCTGTGCTGCCCGGCCCGGACGCGCCCGCCGCCTCCACTTGCGCCGGGCTTTCTCGCGTCCAAGCATGGCCGCATGCGCTGTCTGGTCACCGGAGCCACCGGCTACATCGGCGGACGGCTGGTGCCCGAGCTGCTGGCCGCGGGCCATGAGGTGCGCTGTGTCGCCCGCTCGCCCGGGAAGCTGCGTGATCATCCATGGGCCCCGCGGGTGGAGACCGTCCGCGGCGATGTGACCGATGCGGCATCCCTGGACGCGGCGATGGAAGGCGTGGACGTCGCCTACTACCTGGTCCACTCACTCGGTACCGGCCCCGGCTTCGAGGAGACCGACCGCCGCGCGGCCCGGATCTTCGGTGAGCGGGCCCGCGCCGCCGGGGTACGGCGGATCGTCTATCTCGGCGGGCTGACCCCGGCCGGGGTGCCCGCATCCGCGCTCTCCCCGCATCTGCGCTCCCGCGCCGAGGTCGGCCGGGTGCTGCTGGACTCCGGGGTACCGACCGCGGTGCTGCGCGCGGGGGTGATCATCGGCTCCGGCTCGGCCTCGTTCGAGATGCTGCGCTATCTCTCCGAACGGCTGCCGCTGATGGTGACGCCGAGCTGGGTGCGCACCCGTACCCAGCCGATCGCCGTCCGCGATGTGCTGCGGCTGCTCGTGGGGTGCGCGGAGCTGCCGGACGAGGTGCACCGCACCTTCGACATCGGCGGTCCCGACGTGCTCACCTACCGGGACATGATGGTGCGGTACGCCGCTGTCGCCGGACTGCCCAGACGGATCATCCTGCCGGTTCCGGTTCTCACCCCACGGCTGTCCAGCCTGTGGGTCGGCCTGGTCACCCCCGTACCGGGCGCCATCGCACGCCCCCTGGTGGAGTCGTTGCGGCATGAAGTGGTGTGCGCCGAGCGCGACATCGCGCGGTACGTACCCGATCCGCCCGGCGGTCCGATCGGTGTGGACCGTGCGCTGGAGCTGGCCCTGCGCCGGATCCGCGACGCGGACGTGGCCACTCGCTGGTCCTCCGCCGCCACCCCCGGCGCGCCCAGCGATCCGCTGCCGACCGACCCCGACTGGGCGGGCGGCAGCCTCTACACCGACTACCGCGAGCGCCCGGTGGCCGCCACGCAGCAGGACGTATGGCGGGTGGTGGAGGGCATCGGCGGGGAGAACGGCTGGTACTCAACTCCGCTCGCCTGGGCGCTGCGCGGCTGGATCGACACGCTGATGGGGGGTGTCGGGCTGCGCCGGGGGCGGCGGGACGCGGCGCGGCTGCGGGTCGGGGACAGCCTCGACTTCTGGCGGGTGGAGGAGGTCCGGCCGCCGCGGCTGCTGCGGCTGCGGGCCGAGATGCGGCTGCCGGGCCTGGCCTGGCTGGAGATGCGGGTGGACCAGGACCCGGCGGGCGGGACGGTCTACCGGCAGCGCGCGGTGTTCCATCCGCGCGGGCTGGCCGGACATCTGTACTGGTGGGGTGTCTCGCCCTGGCACGCCCTGGTCTTCGGTGGGATGGCCCGGAACATCGCCGCCACGGCGGAGGCGAACGGTTCGGCTCAGCCGCGGCCGTGACCGGCGGGGCGAGCGGGCGCGGGTCGGCCCTGGCAGGGTGACGGCGTGCCCATGGGCCGTCCGCAGCGGTTCGTCAGCGCTCTGCCGCGTCCTGTGTCCGCGGGCGGGCCACGGGGTCGTCCTCCCGCGGCGTCGTGTCCCGCCCCGGCGGCTCCGGCGGCGGCCCGCCCTCGGTCCCGCTCCGTCAGTCGTCCCGCCCGCGCAGTCCGTCGAACGCCACGGGCAGATGGCGGGGGCCGCGCAGTACCGCGTTGTGCCGGTACTCCGGCGGGTCCTCCAGCAGCCGCGGCTTGTCGAGCCGCCTGGCCAGCTCGGTCAGGGCGAGCTGGGCCTCCAGCCGGGCCAGCGGGGCGCCGAAACAGCTGTGGATACCGCTGCCGAAGCCGAGGTGCTGGTTGTCCCTGCGCTGCGGATCGAACCGGTCCGGCTCCAGGAAGCGCTGTGGATCGCGGTTGCCGGAGGCGAGTACGAGCCAGACCGACGCGCCCTTGGGGATGGTGACGCCCGCGATGTCGATGTCCGCGAGCGGGGTGCGCTGGGGCAGCAGCTGCACCGGGGGTTCGAACCGCAGCAACTCCTCCACCAGCGGGGTGGCCAGCTGGGGACGTGCGCGCAGTCGGGTCAGCACGTCCGGATTGCGCAGCAGCGTCAGCATGCCGTTGGTGATCAGGTTGACGGTGGTCTCATGACCCGCGACCAGCAGCAGCGACGCGGTGCTCAGCAGCTCCGCCTGGGTCATCTGCCCCTCCGGGCCGTGTCCGGCGGCCAGGGCGGAGAGCATGTCGTCGCCGGGCGCGCGGCGCCGCTCCTCGATCAACTCGGCCAGATAGAGCCCGAGTTCGCTGCGCGCCTGCTGGGTGATGCGGCGGCGTTCGGCGGCGTCCTCGTCCGGGGCGGGGTCCAGACCGGCCGCGAGGGTCTCGGCCCAGTGGTGGAAGCGCGGTTCGTCCTCGCGCGGTACGCCCAGCAACCGGCAGATCACGGTCACCGGAAACGGGTACGAGAAGTGGTCGACCAGGTCGATCCGGTCGTGGTTCGCGAAGCCGTCGATGAGCTCGCCGATGATGCGGGAGAGTTCGCCGCGCATGGCGTGGATGCGGCGCGGGGTGTGCGGCGGGCCGAAGGGGGTCATCGCCAGCCGCCGCAGCCGGTCGTGCTCGGGCGGATCGAGCCGCAGAAAGGCGGGCGGCAGCGCGGTGTCCTCCTCGTCGGCGAGCGCCCCGGCGGCCTGGGGGTTCAGATTGCGAGCGTCGGAGCTGAGCCGCGGATCGTGCAGCAGCCCGTGGATCTCCCAGTAGGTGCTGACGAGGTACGGGCCCTCCTCGTCCTGCACCACGGGCGTCTTGCGCAGCTCGGCGTAGACGGGGTACGGGTCGGCGCGGTTGGCGTAGTCGGTGATCTTCCGCAGCAGCGAGCCTTGCGTCATGGCTGAGATCCTTCGATCATCGGGCTCGGTCAGGCCCGCGCGGGAGTGAAGGTGATCCGTCGGTCGGTGGGCGAGTAGCCGCTGAGCGTGACGGTCGGCCCGTGGGTGGGCAGCGAGGGGTCGGGGAAGTCGGCGGGGACCGGGCGGAGCCCCTCGGCGCGGCGGTCCACGGTGGTCCCCGGCGGTGGGAACGGGGCCGCGGTCTCGATCAGGCGCTGGTAATGCTCCAGCCACTTGGTCTGGTCGAAGGTGACGGCGGCGATGACCCGGCCCTGGTAGCCGTAGACGCCGGTGAAGCGGTGCTCGGCGAGCGACCCCTGCGCGATCAGGAGCTCCTCGCCGAGGGACGGCACCCCGACCGACTTGATGTTCACCCCGAACTGGGAGGACCAGAAGGCCGGGATCCACAGATGTGGCCGCCGGTCGGCGCTGGCGTTGATCATGTTGTGGGCGGCGATCTCGGCCTGGGCGATCGCGTTGCCCCAGTGCTCCAGGGACAGGAACTGGTAGTTGAAGAGCGGATGCGGGGACCGGGCCACGTCCCCGGCCGCGAAGATGTCGTCGGTGACGATGCCGCGGACGTCGAAGGCCCGGCAGCCCGCGTCGCAGGCGATCCCCCGGGGCCCGGCGGCGAGCCCGGACCCGGCCAGCCACTCGGTGTTGCGGGAGGCGCCGAGCGAGATCACCGCCACGTCCACGTCCAAGGCGGTGCCGTCGGACAGATGGGCGCGGCGCAGCCGCCCGGCCGGGTCGCCCTCGAGACCGGTGACCATCACCCCGCAGCGCAGATCCACCCCGTGGGCACGGTGGAGTTCCGCGGCGACCTGGCCGACCACCCCGCCGAGCGCCCCCACCAGCGGCGTCGGCCCGCGTTCTGCGACGGTCACCTCGAGCCCCAGCTCCCGGCAGGCGGAGGCGATCTCCGAACCGGTGAACCCCGCGCCGATGACCAGTACCCGCCGCGGCACCGCCGTCAGCCGCCGGTTCAGCGCGATGGCGTCCTGGCGGGTGCGGAGCACGAAGACCCCGTCGAGTTCGGCCTCCAGCGGATGCGGCCAGGGCCGGGCGCGCACCCCGGTGGTGATCATCAGCCGGTCGTAGGGCACCTCGTCGCCGTCGGCCAGCCGCACCCGGCGGGCCGACATGTCGAGGCCGGTGGCGGCCACCCCGAGCCGCCACTCGGCGTCCACCGCGCGGCGGCGGGGCAGTGCGGTGTGGTCGGCGGCGGCCTTTCCCAGCAGCACCTGCTTGGACAGCGGCGGGCGGTCGTACGGCTCGTCGGGTTCGTCGCCGATCAGTGTGAGGGAGCCGGTGAACCCCTCCTCGCGCAGGGTCTCCGCGGCCCGCAGCCCGGCCAGTGAGGCACCCACGATCACGATCCGCCCCGAGCGCCGCAGCGCCTCAAGCGATCCGTCACCGGACACCGGTCGGCTCCGCTCGCTCCGGGTGCCCGGCCGCCCCCGCGGCCCCTTCGAGGTCTTCGACCAGGATGGCCTGCACCGGACAGGCCGCCGCCGCGCGCGCCACGTTCTCCCGCTGGGTGTCGTCCGCGTACGGGTTGTAGAGCAGTGCTTCCTCGCCATGCATGGTGAAGACGTCGGGGGCGAGGAAGGCGCACTGCGCGTATCCCTGACAGCGGTTGAGATCGACAACAATCCTCATCCGGACCCTGTCCTTCCCACACCTCGGGCCGTCGGCGCCGTCCCGCGTCCCTCGGCGGGCGGCCCCGGCGGCGGGACGTCCCCCTCCGGCCAGCATGGGCGACCGGGTCGGGGCCCGCGCGTACAGCCGGGCCAAAGGGGTGGGCGCGGGCCCGGCCGGGGCCGGGGTGTGTCTGTACGATGTATCGCCGCCCGGCGGGTGCGGGCGGTGTGGTGGCAAGGGCGGGAAGGAGACGGTGTGACGGACCAGGACCGGACCGCCGGGCCCGGCCACCGGCCCCGGCGTCCCCGTCGACGCGGCCAGGGCGAACTGGAGGCGCAGGTGCTCGGGGCGCTGCACCGGGCGCCCGGCCCGGTGACCGCCGCCTGGGTGCGGGAGCGGCTGGACGGCGATCTCGCCTACACCACGGTGATGACGATCCTGTCCCGGCTGCGGGCCAAGCAGGCGGTGACCCGTGAGCGCGCGGGCCGGTCCTTCGTCTGGCGCGCGGCCTCGGACGAGGCGGGGCTCGCGGCGCTGCGGATGCGGCGGGTGCTGGACGGCCAGGACGACCGGGGCGCGGTGCTCGCCGGCTTTGTGCGGGGGCTGAGCCACGACGACGAGGGGCTGCTGCGTGAGCTGCTGAACGACGCCGCGGAGAAGGAGCCGGAGGAGGGCTGAGCGACGGGCGTCTCCCGGTGCCGCCGCCGGTTCTTCCCGTCCTGCCGCTGCTGGCGCCGTCCGGCCGCTACAGGTCGAACTCGGCCGGGGGCAGATCCAGGGCGTGGCACGCCTCGCGGACCACGGTCTGTTCGGTCGTGTCGAAGTCGCCGTCGGCGCCTCCGATGACGATGCCGAGCTGGATGACGGCGCGCGCCTCGGCGGGCTTCTTGCGCGCCTTGGCGACATCCTGGAGCACGTCGGCCTTGCCGCGGTCGAAGTCGGCCACGAGCCGGTCCAGATACGCGTCGAAGCGCCGGAGGAGGTCCTCGGCGGGGAAGTTCTGGAGCCCCTCATGGAGGGCGATCAGCTGGGCGACACGCTGCCGTTCGGCCGGGTCGACCGCACCGTCCGCCGCGGCCACCAGCGCGCACATCGCCACGCCCGCGTCGCGGAACGCTCCGCTCTGCACGTCGTTCTTCTTGGCGAGCAGCTGACTCTGCATCGTCTGGACGGAGTCCTTGATGCGGTCCCACAGGGCCATGACCACTCCATCGGGGTCGTCGATTCCATCGGGGTCGTCGGTCGGGCGTCCGAATCTACAGCTCTGTAGATCTCCAGCAGTGCAGAAGCTAACAGAACCGAAGGGCGCGCAAACGCCGGTACGCGAGAGGTGAGCCATTCCGGGCGTGGCCGCGCGGGCGCCACTAGGGTCCGTGGAATGCCTCACTCCGCATCCTTACGTCCCGGACGTCGGGACCGTGACGCGTTCTTCGACAACGCCAAGTACCTGGCGATCGCGCTGGTGGCGATGGGTCACGCATGGGAGCCGCTGCGGAGCGGCAGCAGAGCGGCCGCCGCGCTCTACCTCATCGTCTACACCTTCCACATGCCGGCCTTCATCCTCATCTCCGGCTACTTCTCGCGTAGTTTCGACCTCCGCCCGGACCGGGTACGCCGCCTGGTCACCGGGGTCGCCGTGCCGTACGTCCTCTTCGAGGCCGCGTACAGCCTCTTCAAGCGCTGGGCGGACGACGATCCGTCGCATCCGGTCAGCCTGCTCGACCCCTGGTACCTGACCTGGTTTCTGATCGCGCTGTTCGTCTGGCGGCTGACCACACCGCTGTGGCGGATCGCGCGCCGTCCGCTCGCCCTGGCGCTCACCATCGCGGCGTTCGCCGCCTGTTCCCCCGGCATCGGCGACGATCTCGACCTCCAACGGGTGCTCCAGTTCCTGCCGTTCTTCGTCCTCGGACTCCATCTGCGGCCCGAGCACGTCCGGATGGTGCGGCGGCGCGTGGTGCGACGGCTGTCGGTGCCGGTGTTCGCCGCCGCGCTGGTCTTCGCCTACTGGGCGGTGCCGCGGATGAACCCGGCCTGGCTCTACCGCCGCGACAGCGCCCAGGAGCTGGGCGCGCCGTGGTGGAGCGGGGCGGTGATGACACTGGCGCTCTTCGGCTGCTCGATGCTGCTCACCGCCTGCTTCCTGGCCTGGGTGCCCGGTCGCCGGATGTGGTGCACCGCGCTGGGCGCGGGGACGCTGTACGGCTATCTGCTGCACGGCTTTCTCATCAAGGGCTCCCGCTTCTGGGGCTGGTACGACCACCCCTGGGTGCACCGGCCGGCGGGTGAGATCGCGGTGACGGCGCTGGCTGTGGCCGTGGTGACCGCACTGTGCGCGCCGCCCGTACAGCGGCTGTTCCGGTTCGCGATGGAGCCGAGGATGGAGTGGGCCTTCCGGCCCACCCTCCCCGAGGCGCCGCCGTCCGCCCCGGCGCGAACGGTGCCGCACCAGGTGAGCAGAGCGGGCACCCTCCACGCATCCGGGACCGGCCAACGGGCCTCCGGGACCGGCCAACGGGCCGAAAACCACCGGCCGTTCATGTGACTAATGCGGCTGTCGGGTAACCGGTCGGGGCCTCGGGTAGGGCGCAGCCGTTCCGCCCGGAGCTCGTACGGCCCCGGGCATCCGTCGCACGGAGAGGTGCCGGCCCACCAGTGACACAGCCCTTTCGACTCCCCGACTTCTCCATGCCGTATCCGGCGCGGCTGAACCCTCATGTCCAGGAGGCGCGGGAGCACTCCACCCGGTGGGCCCGTGAGATGGGCATGCTCGAGGGCTCGGGCATCTGGGAGCAGAAGGACCTCGACGCCCACGACTACGCCCTGCTGTGCGCCTACACCCACCCCGACTGCTCCGCCGCGGATCTGTCCCTGGTGACGGACTGGTATGCGGCTGCGGAAGTTCCAGCATGTCGTGCGCATGAACTCCCTGCGCGCTGCGATGACTTCGGCCTGGCTACGGAGGTCCAGGCCGCCCTTTTGGGCGGTTATGTCCGGGATTTGTGCTGCCGAGTAGGCGGTCGGGGGCGCCGGGCCTTCAGCCCGGTGGTGAAGGCATTCTCCTGCGGAGCAGGGCAGGGAGAGCCGTTCCGCCGCCAGGGTCGGAACGGCGTCCATCACCTACAAGGGTCGGTTCTGCTGCTCGATGTACTGATGAAGCACACTGATGGGTGCCCCGCCTGCGGAGGCGGCGAAGTACGAGCCGGACCACAGCTTGTTCGCTTGGTAGTAGTGCCGCACGAGGTCGGGGAACTCCTGCCGGAATCTGCGGGAGCTGACCCCCTTGAGGCTGTTGACCAGCTTGCACACGGCGACCTTCGGGGGAAGTTGACCAACAGGTGCACGTGGTTGTCCTCGCCGTTGAACTCGACCACCTCTGTCTCGAAGTCCTCGCAGACGGCCCGCATGATCTCCTCCATACGCGTCAGATGCTGGCCGGAGAAGACGTTATGTCGGTACTTCGTCACAAAAACCAAGTGCGCATGAAGAAAGGAACGCACAACGTCCACCAGTTCTGATCGATCGGACCTCAGCTATAAACCAGCTGAGTACGGTGATCAATGTGCAGCTTCGTTATCAGTACCGTGCCTACCTGACGCCAGGCCAGCGCATCCGCGCCGCCCGGGTGTTCGGGTGCAAGCGCGTGATCTGGAATGACGCATGGGCGATCGTGACGCCGCGCAAGCGGTCGAACAAGCTGCTGGGCAACCCGAAGAACCGTCTCGCCCAGGGTCCGTACTGGGGCATCCCCAAGGCCGCTGAGCTGGGCAAGCACCTGATCACCGAGGCGAAAAAGACCGAAGATCGCGCGTTCTTGTCCGACGCGCCGGTCGGCGTGCTCCAGCAGACCTTGCGCGACTTCGACAAGGCGTGGAAGGCGCACGAGGACTCCAAGACCGGCAAGCGTCCGGGCCCGAAGGTCGCACCCCCCAAGCGGAAGTCCCGCAAGGACAACCGGCAGACCGCACGGTTCACCATCTCCGACCGCTTCAGGCTGCTGGACGACGGGAGGCTCCGTCTACCGAAGATCGGCGACGCGCGCGTGAAGTGGACCCGCGATCTCCCGTCCGCGCCGTCGAGCGCGACGCTGGTCAAGGACCGGTCCGGCCGGTACTGGGTGTCGTTCGTCGTGGAGACCGACCCCGCCCAGGACGTGTTTCCCCCGACCGATGGGGACCAGGGCATCGACTTGGGCCTGACCCGCTTCGCGGTCCTGGCCGACGGCACGCACATCGCCTCCCCGAAGTACCTGCGGCGGGCGGAGAAGAAGCTGAGGAAGCGGCAGCAGGAGCTGTCGCGGAAGAGGAAAGGATCGAACAACCGGGACAAGGCCCGGATCAAGGTCGCCCGCGCTCACGCCGCCGTGGCCGATGCGCGCCGGAACTTCCATCACCAGTGGTCCCACAAGCTGACGAGCGAGAACCAAGCCGTCTTCGCGGAGACCCTGAACGTGCGAGGTCTGGCACGCACACGGCTGGCCAAGAGCGTGCACGACGCCGGATGGGCCCAGTTCGTAGGGATGCTGGAATACAAGGCGACCCGGCGAGGCCGGTCCTTCACCAAAGTCGCCCGCGACTTCCCCAGTTCCCAGATCTGTTCCGCCTGCGGACACCGCGACGGCCCCAAGCCGCTCAACGTCCGCACCTGGACATGCTCCGAGCCGACCTGCCGCACCCGGCACGACCGGGACTGGAACGCAGGACGAAACGTCCGCTATGAAGGCCGCCGCATCCTCGCGGCAACATCACCACCCACCCCCGGACCGGGGGCCCGACGCCGGTAACGGTGACGGTAAACGCCTGTGGAGCGCACATAAGACCAGGGAATGCCCTGGCAGCGCGCACAACCCCCGCGTACGTGGGGAGGAAGCAGGAACCCACCCGGAGCGGGCGGTCCCCGGGGCCTACGAGGACCACCCACAGACGGAGAATCCTCGCTCTTCAGGGCGATGGAGGAGGTCAATGGATGACCGGGATCCTCAACTGGCACCGCGAGGCCCCGCGCTACCGGGAGGAGGAGCTGCGCCACCGGCCCGCGCCCCCGGCCGCGGGCGCGGTGACGGGGCCGCCCGGCTGGCGCGCTCCGACCGGCCTGGGCACCTCGGCCGTACGGATCCGGCTGACGGCGGGGGCGCGTCCGTAACCCCGGCGGCCGGGCCGCCGCGGTGATCGGCGGAACCGCGGGGGTCCGCGGCGCCGGACGGCCCTTGCCTGCCCGGTGCGAGGGGCGCAAGCTGGTCGTATGGGTGCTCAGGCGGGCCCTACGCTGATCACATCCGTACAGCGAGCCTTCCGCTTGATGGAAGCCGTGGGCGCACATGAGGGCGGTGCGCCGGCGAAGCAGCTGGCACGTGAGGTGGGGCTGCCCCTGGCCACCACATACCACCTGCTGCGGACCCTGGTGCACGACGGTTATGTCACCAGGCTGGACGACGGCGGCTTCGTGATCGGCGACAAGCTGCACTCCCTCCAGAGCGGCAGCCAGGACCAGGCGCTGCTGGCCCGGGTCCGCCCCGCCCTCGCCGCACTGCGCGACGAGCTGTCGGCCGCCGCCTACCTCACCTTCTACGAGGACGGTGAGATCCGGGTGGCCGAGATCGTGGACGGTCCGCGGGCGCCGCGGGTCGATCTGTGGGTGGGGTTCGAGGACGCCGGGCACGCCACCGCGCTGGGCAAATGTGTGCTGCGCGAGCTGGACGACGACGCCCGCCACGACTACCTGTCCCGCCATCCGCTCGCCGATCTCACGCCCCGCACCGTCACCCGCCCCGCCGAGCTGCTGCGCCGCCTCGACGCCGGAACGCAGGGCTCCCTCGTCGCCGACCTGGAGGAATACGCGCTCGGCACGGTCTGCTTCGCGGTGCCGGTGTACAGCGGGGACCGGCTCGGCTCGCTCGGGATCTCCCTGCGGGCGGACCGGATCACCCCGCTCACCCACCGTGACGACAAGCGGCTGGAACGGGTCCGGAAGTGGCTGCTCCCCACCGCGGACCGGGTGAGCAGGAGCCTCTCGCTCACTATCTGAAAACGTGGCCCTTGCCCGGGTATGGAATCGCTGTTTCCCTGGATGAAACGGACAAAAGCAGTCCGTTTGTCCCTGTCCGAGTGGGAAAGAGAGCAGCGAAACAGGACATGATCCAGGCCCGATACCTCCTGAGCGACCCGGACCGGCCCCATGCCCCCGCCCAACTCGCTGCCGCGGTGCCCGTACTGATCATCTGCGGCGTCGCCCTGCTGGACGCCTTCACCGGATCGGGGATGAGCTGGCTGCCGCTGCTCGCCGTCGGCCCGGCGCTGGCCGCCGCGATCTGCGGACCGTGGGGGGTGCTGCGGATCGGTCTGCTGGCCGTGGCCGTCGGCGGCTTCCTGAGCGCCCAGAGCGATACCGGGGTACGCGGCCGCGCGATCATGCTGGCCGCGGTGGCCGCCGTGACCCTGGCGAGCTGTCTGGCCAGTCTGTTGCGGCGGCGCCGGGAACGGGTGCTGGCGGCCGTCCGGTCAGTGGCCGAGGCCGCGCAGAACGCTCTGCTCAGGCCAGTGCCCGCACGCGTAGGCCAGTTCCAGGTGGCGGTCCGCTACAGCGCCGCCGCGGCGGAGGCCCGGGTCGGCGGCGATCTCTACGCGCTGGTGCCCACCCCGTACGGGGTCCGGCTGATCGTCGGTGATGTGCGGGGCAAGGGACTGCCCGCGGTGTCCACCGCCGCCCTGGTGCTCGGTGTCTTCCGCGAGGCCGCCTACGACGAGCCGGATCTGCTGGACGTCGTCGGCCGGATCGAACGCAGCCTGGCACGCAATCTCGCATCCGACGACTTCGTCACCGCCGTGGTCGCCGGATACCCCCGGTCCGGCCGGATGGAGGTCGTCAACTGCGGCCATGCCCCGCCGCTGCTGGTCAACCGCTCCGGTGTGGTGGCCGTCGAGCCGACCCGCCCGGCCCCGCCACTGGGCCTGGCGTCGCTGGGCGGTGAGCTGCCCAGCCTCCAGGTGGTGCCGTTCGACGACGGGGACCAGATGCTCCTCTACACCGACGGGGTCATCGAGGCGCGGGACCGCGGCCGGGAGTACTTCCCCCTGATGGAGCGGGTGCCGCGGCACCTCTGCGACGAGCCGTCCCGGACCCTCGCGGCCCTCCACGACGATCTGCTGGACCATGTGGGCGGACGGCTCCACGACGACGCCGCGCTGCTGCTGCTCCGCAAGCCGGTCACCAGCGGTGTGCCCGCCCCGGCCGAGGCGCCGCTGAACTGAACGCCCCGCGTCAGCGCGGTTCGGAGCGGGGGAGCAGCCCCCGCTCCAGGGCGATGACCACCGCGCGGGTGCGGTCGTCGACATCCAGCTTGGCGAAGATACGCAGCAGATGGGTCTTGACGGTGGCCTCCGCGATGCAAAGCCGCAGTCCGATGTCCGCGTTGGACAGACCGTCGGCGACGGCGCCCAGCACATCCCGTTCGCGCGCGGTCAGCGTGGCCTGCACCGGGCGCCGCATCCGGGCCACCAGCTTCTCCGCGACGCGCGGCGCGAGCACCGTCTCACCGCGGGACGCCGCGTGGATGGCGTCCACCAGCTGTTCCCGGGTGGTGTCCTTCAGGAGATAGCCGATGGCACCGGCCTCGACCCCGCGCTCGATATCGGCGTCCGTGTCGTACATGGTCAGGATGAGGACCCGGGTGCCCAGCCGGCGGGCGACGATCTCGGTGGTGGCGGCCACCCCGTCCAGGACCGGCATCCGCAGATCGAGCAGGGCCACATCCGGCCGGTGGCGTTCGACGAGTTCGATGGCGTGGGCGCCGTCGCTCGCCTCGCCCACGATGTCGATCCCCGCGTCGGGCGTCAGCAGTGCGATCACCCCGGCGCGCATCACCGCGTGGTCGTCCGCCACGACGACCGTGAGTCTGTCCGCTGTCACTTCACACCTCGTCGCTGAGCGGGATCACGGCGAGCAGGCGGGTGCCGTCGCCGACGGAACTGGTGACCAGGAGGTCGCCGCCGAGTTCGGCGAGCCGTTTGCGCATACCGTTCAGCCCGTACCCCCCGGCCTCGGCGACGACGAACCCCCGCCCGTCGTCAGTGATCTCCAGCTCGACCCGGTGGTCGTACGCGCTGAGCACCACGCCCACGGCGGACGCCGCCGCGTGCTTGCGGACATTGGCCAGCGACTCCTGGGTGCAGCGCAGCAGCGCGATCCGGGTCGGCTGGTCACAGACCACGTCCGCCAGTTCGGCGGTCACCTCCAGACCGGTGTCCTCGGCGAACCGGTCCACGGTGCGGCGCAGGGTGCCGGCGGCCGAGACCGCGGCCACGGTGCTGCCCTGACCCGAGGCCACCAGCTCCCGGGCCTCGGCCAGATTCTCCCGCGCGGTGTTCTCGATCGAGCGCAACTGGCGGCCGCTGCGCACCGGATCGCCGGTCTCCAGTCCGGCCCGCGCCGCCTCGGCGAGCACGACGATGGAGGCGAAGCCCTGCGCGAGGGTGTCATGGATCTCCCGGGCGAGCCGTTCGCGTTCGTCCGCCGCGCCCTGCCGCTGGTGAGCCGCCGCCAGTTGGGCCTGGGTGCGCTCCAACGCGGAGAGCAGCCGGGCCCGTTCATCGCTCTGCGCCACCACCGAGCGTATCCACAGCCCGATCAGACAACTGGCCGTGAAGACCACGGCGGTGGAGACGACGGTCGAGCCGAAGAACCGGATGTCCCAACCCTCCCGGAGCGAACTCCCGGCGACGGTCAGCGCGGAGGCGAGCCCGCTGAGGGCGATCGACACCCGGGGCGTCCTGCCGAACATCCAGTAGTGCGGCACCGCCACGATGAACAGCGCCACATAGCCGCCCCGCAGATACGACAGGAGGCCCAACCCCAGGGTGAGCAGCCACAGATAGGTGTGCGGCCGCAGGACCCGGTTGCCGGGGAACCGCATCAGCAGCGCGTAGCTGAGCGCGAGGAGCAGCACCAGCGCCAGCCACCACATCCGGCGGTGGCCCGGCTCCCCCGTCACCGCGCTGATCAGGGCCACCGCCCCGAACAGCAGCCAGCCGACGGCGTTCCAGCGGTGCAGGGTCCTCAGCCAGAACGGACCGGTGGGCAGCCCCAGGGCTGTACTGCCCGTACCGGCCGCACCGGCCCGCCCGGGGGTGCCCTCCGCCGGATCCGGCCGGCCGGTACCTCGTGACCAGGGGAGCATGCGCGTCAATCTATCTCCGCGTATCCGGGCGGGACGGACCGCGGGGCGGGTTCCGGGGCCTTCCGGGACAGCCGCGAGGGCCACCAACTCGCCCGGCCCAGCAGCATCATGGCCGAGGGAAGGATCATGATCCGGATGATGAAGGCGTCCAGCAGTACGGCCGTGGCCAGGATGAACCCGATCTGCTTCATCTCGATCAGATGCAGAAGGACATAGCTGGCGAACACCGACACCATCACCACGGCCGCACTGGTCACCACACTCGCCGAACTGCGCATTCCCTCCAGTACGGCGGTGCGGATGTCCGCCCCGCGCAGCGCCGCCTCCCGGATCCGGCTGACGACGAACACCTGGTAGTCCATCGAGAGCCCGAAGAGGATCACGAACAGGAACAGCGGCACCCTGGACCCGATCGTCCCGGTCGAGGTGAAGCCGAGCAGCCCCTCGGCCCAGTCCCCCTGGAAGACCAGGACCAGCAGGCCGAACGCGGCCGCCGCGGACAGCAGGTTGAGCGCCACCCCGAGCAGTCCAAGGACCACCGAGCGGAACGCCCACACCGTCATCCCGAAGGTGAGCAGCAGCAGACAGCCGATGACCAGCGGGAGTTTGCGGTTCTGGTGATCGAGGTAGTCGACGGCGCGCGGCACATCCCCGGTCACCGCGGCCTCGGCTCCGGCCACCGCCCCCACGGTGGAGGGCAGATAGTCCTCCCTGAGGTGGTCCAGCGAGTCCTGCGCCTGCTGTGAACCCCCGGAGTACGGCACGGGCAGCTCCAGCACGCTGATCCGCCGGTCCGCCGAGGTGTGCGGGGTCCCGCTGCCGTCGAACAGCGGGTCGGCGTCCGCCCGTCGGCCGAGGTCGGCCAGGGCCCGGCGGACGTCGTCGGCGCGGGCCGGATCGGCGCGCACCACGACCTGGTGGGTGACGCGGAGCTCCGGGAACCTGGCATTGAGCCGGTCGTGCGCCCGCATCGCGGGGACCGCGCGGGAGTGGGTGTCCTGGTCCATCACCCCGAGATGGAGATCGAGCGCGGGCAGCGCCAGACCGAGCATGACCAGCACCGAGAGGCAGAGCGTACGGCGCGGGTGCCGGGTCGCGGGCCGCATCAGCGCCCGCCACATCCGGCCGTCGCCGGTACCGGACGTCCGGCGCTCGCGGATCCGCTTGCCCCGGGCCGCCTTCCGGGCCGCCCGGCGCTCGGCCCGCCTGCCGATCAGCATCAGCAGGGCGGGCAGGGCGGTCAGCGAACTGCCCACCGCGACCAGGACCACCACGACGGTGCTGGTGGCCAGCGAGGAGAAGATCACGTCCGAGGCCAGCCAGAGGGTGGCGGTGGAGGCGGCGACCGCGAGCCCGGAGACCACGATGGCCCGCCCCGAGGTGGCCGCGGCCAGCTCGATCAGCGCCGGGGTGTCCAGGCGGCCGCCGGAGCGGGCCCGCTCCTCCCGTTCCCGTTTGAGGAAGAAGAGCGTGTAGTCCACGCCGACCGCCATCCCGATCAGCAGGATCACATTGGTGCCCACCCCGGCGTCCGGGGAGAGGTGCGAGACCACCATGGACAGGCCCACGGACGCGGCGATCGAGGACAGCGCGAGCAGCAGCGGTACACCCGCCATCACCACCGAGCCGAAGACGACCAGCAGGGTGAGGAGGGTGAGGGGCACGGTGATCGCCTCGGACAGGGCGAGATCGCTGTCGCGCTGGTCGTCGACGCCCTTGCTGATGGAGGGGCTGCCGGTCTCCTCGATCCGCAGCCCCGGATGGTCCCGCCGGACCTCCGCGGTCCGGGCCAGCAGGGCGTCGACATGCTCGTCGCCGTTGAGCTCCTCGCCCTTCATGGTGATGTCGACCCGGAGCGCCGTGCCGTCCGCTGAACGGACCGGCGCGGCCACACCCGCCACCTCGGGAAGCTTCCGCATCCGGTCGGTGACCTCGCGGGCGGCGGCGTCGGCCGCGGCGCGGTTCAGTGCCCCGGACCGGGCGGTGATCAGGACGTGTTCCACGGGCTTGCGTTGCAGATGTCCCTCGGCGGCCATCGCCTCGGCCCGACCCGCCTCGCCGACCCGGTAGTCCTCGGTGGTGGCCTTGTTCGTACCGAGGGCACTGCCCACACCGAGGCACAGCGCGACGAACAGCAGCCAGCCGGTGAGTGTCCGCCAGGGGTGCCGGGCACTCAACCGGGCGGCCCGCGCAGGGAGTTGTCTCATGCCATCGATCCTGGTCAGTGGGTGCACACCGCGGACAGGCCCGGCCGGTTGAATCCGTGGTCCACCGGTCGGTGGACCACGGTCCTCGGGTTGTCCGGAGGACCGCCCTCGGGTTGTCCGGAGGACGGGCCTGGGTGGCTCTCGTGTGAAACTACTTTTGCATCGCAAAAGTAGATGGCAAGATGGAAGCAGCCCGCAGGGGCTCTTCCCTCGCAGGGGAACGATCGGAGACACCCATGTCCCACAGTCAGTACGCCGCCCCGGCCGACGCCGCACGGGCCCTCCGGGCAGCGGAGCGGGCCCGGCTGCGCGCCAGTACGCCGGAGCCCACGCCCGCGTGGTGGGCGCCCACGGCCGCCCTCACTCACGCGGTCGGCATCACCCTCACGGTCGGCCCCTGGACGTACGCCTCGGACGGCGCGGTCTGGCGGACGGTCCTCGGAGCCGTGGGGATCGTGGCGCTGGCCGTCTTCCCTGTGATGTGCGTGCTGCGCGTCCGCCGGATGAACGTCATCGCCTGGCCGCCGCCCGGCACTACCCGCCAGCGCACCGTGCGGGAGGGCGCGCCGGTGGCCGCCTACGGGCTGGGCTGGGCGGTGTACCTCGCCGTCGGCTGGGCCGCCGGCGCGATCACCGGAGGTGTGCTCGGCGGTGCCGCGCTCTGGTGGCGCGAGACCCGTAAGAACCGGCTGATCGCGGAGGCCGAGGCGCGGCTGTCGGCACCGGATCCGGCCGGGTCCGGTACGGCGGAGGCGGGGCGGACCGAGTGACCGGCTCCACCCCGCCCGCGCTCGACGAGGTCATCCACCATCCCACCCGGCTGACGATGATGGCCTTCCTCGCGGGCTGCGCGGAGGCCGAGTTCGCCGCCGTACGCGACTACTGCCAGGTGTCCGACGCGAGCGTCAGCCGGATCGCGACCGCCCTCGACGAGGCCGGATACCTCCGGATCCGCAAGGGGGCCGTAGGCCGCCGTCCGCGCACCTGGCTGTCCCTCACCCCGGCCGGCCGCACCGCCCTCACCCGCCATCTCGCCGCCTTGCAGGCGATCGCGGACGCGGCGCGCACGGCGGGGGCGGACGCGGCCGAGCAGGGTTAGGCGCCCCCGTCGATGTGCCGTGCGCGGGACGGCTGTTGTCAGTGGAGTCCGCGTTTGCGGTCTGCGGGAGGCTGGGGCTGGAGTACACGCGGTAGTCACCGGCGTACGCGCGTCAGCCGCGTACCGGGAGGTGGCCTACTCCTCGGTAGTCGACCGGTCCGCGGGCACCGCGCTGACCTGCGGCGGGCTAGATCGTCATCGGCGGTTGCCCCGGCCGAAAACATCAGTACTGTGGGCGTCGTTCCCCCGGCGCGGCGGAGCGGCCTCGCGCCCGGTGACCACAGTGTCACGGTACGAGCGCGGGCCCCGAACCCCGAGCAAGAGGCGTCGATCATGGATCCAGCGGCCGAGACGCCCCACCCCGGCAGCGGTATCAGCCTGCGCCAGATGCTGATGTCCCTGGGCGAACCCCTGGTGGAGCTCCAGGCCGCCCCCGCCGGGCTCGATGTCGCCATCCGCCGCGTCGCCCTGCTCGACCCCGAGGACGAGCCGGTCGCCCACCCCGGCGAGCTGGTCCTCGCGATCGGCGTCCGCGGCCGCGCCGCCCTCCCCGCGCTGCGGGCCGGTGGACGGGGCGGGGCCGCGGCTGTCGCGGTCAAACTGGACGCACCCGGCCAGGCCGCCGCCCTCACCGAGGCCGCCGTGGAGGCCGGGGTCGCCCTGCTCTCCGTACGGCGGGAAGCGCGCTGGGAGCAGGTGGACGCCCTGGCCCGCGCGGCCCTGGAGGACGTACCGCTCGACCTCGAAGGGGTCGGGTTCGAGGGCGGCGAGGGCGATCTGTTCTCGCTCGCCCAGACCACCGCCGTCCTCACCGGCGGCATCGTCAGCATCGAGGACACCGCCAACCGCGTCCTCGCCTACTCCCGCTCCACCGACTCCGACGAGGTCGACGAGCTGCGGCGGCTGTCCATCCTCGGCTGGCAGGGCCCCGAGGCGTATCTGTCCCGGCTGCGCCGGTGGGGCGTGTTCCAGCGGCTGCGCGCCTCCGACGAGGTGATCTCCATCGAGAGCCACCCGGAACTCGGCATCCGGCGCCGTCTCGCGGTGGCCGTACGCTCCGGCGACCGGCAGCTGGGCACCATCTGGGTGCAGGAGGGCGCGACGCCGCTGACCGAGCGTTCCGAACAGGCCCTCACCGGCGCGGCCCGCGTCGCCGCGCTCCACCTGGTACGGCGCCGCCGGGAGCTGTCCGCGGACGTCACGCTCACCGCGACCCTCTCGGCCGGGCTCCTGGAAGGCAGCACCGGACCCCAGCCGCTCGCGACCCATGTCGGCGTGGACCCGGGCCGCCCCGCCGTCGTCCTCGGCTTCTCCTACGACACCGCCGGGGCCACGGGCCCGGAGCTGGCCCGCGCCGAGGTCACCAACCTGATCTCGGTCCACACCGCCGCCCGCCACCGCAGCGCCCTGGTCACCCCGCTCGAACAGCGCATCTACGTCCTGCTGCCCCAGCTGCCGCGCAGCATCGACCTGGGAACGCTGCGGAGCTGGGGCGAGGAGATCGTCGAGGCCGCACACCGCCACCTGGGGCTGCCGCTGCGCGGCTCCGTCGGCCGTATCGTCCCGGGGCTCGCCGACGTCCCCGCCTCACGCCGCGAGGCGGACCGCATCCTGGACGCGATGGTGCGCGCCGGGGTGGCCACGACGGTCGCGGCGCTGCCGGACATCCAGGCGGAGGTGCTGGTCAGCGAGATCCTCGGACTGCTCGCCGAACGCCCCGGTATGCGCGACCCCCGGCTGACCGCCGTGGTCGACCACGACGACCGCCACCGGGGGCAGCTGGCGGCGTCGATCCTGGCGTATCTGAACGCGTTCGGTGACGTGCGGGCGGCCGCCGCCGAGTTGCACGTCCACCCCAACACCCTGCGCTACCGGATCCGCCGCGCCGAGGAACTGACCGGCCTCGACCTGACCCGCGCCGACCAGCGCCTCCTGGCCATGCTTCAGCTCCGCCTCCCGCCGTCCGAAGCCTGAGCGACCCCCGCGGGCCCTGCCCGGCGGATCCCATCGGGCCCGCGACGCCTGGCACCGCGCCCCCAGCTACCGCTGGGAGGTGCCCCCGGCACCAGACGCCGCGGGCTGCTCCTCAAAGCCATCGGACAGGGCCTGGGCGCCACCGCCGCAGCCCGGCGCCGCCATGGCCGACTCACCCTGCCCCGGGGCCCGTTGGGGACGGGCTCACCTCGTACGGCACGACCGCCACCGCCCTGCGGCGGGGCTGTGCCGGGTCGCAGGGCGGCGCCCGGTGCCCGTCAGGCCCTGGGGAGCGGTACGAGGCCGTCGGACCCCGGGGCGGCCGGGCCCGGCGTACCGGCGGTGTCGACGTGGTCGCAGTCGTCCCGGGCCGGGACGGGCCAGCCGACCAGGCCGCGGCCGGGCAGATCGACGTAGTCGCAGTCGGCGTCGGCGATGACCCGGCGCGGTGGCGGGCCGGTCAGATGGGCGGTCACATAGGCGGCGCTGGTGCGGATGATGTCGCGGGTCAGGCCCAGGGGGAGCAGTGCGCGGGTTTCGGCGATCGCCTCGTCCTCACCGGCCCGCAGAACCACCCGCACCTCCGGAGCCACCCCGTGGGCGGCCACGGCGACGGCGATGTTGTCCAGCTCCTCGGAGCCGACCGCGGCGAGCGCGTCCGCCCGGCCCAGGCCGAGCCGGGCGAGCACCTCACGGTCCTCGCCGTGCGCGAGCACCACGGGGATCCGCATCGACCGCGCGAGACGGAGGTTGGGGGCGGCGGGCTCCCGCTCCACCCCGATGACGGGCACTCCCACCTGACGCAGCGTCTGGCACAGCCGCAGTCCCACCTGCCCGAGCCCCACGACGATGACATGACCCGCGCGCGGCAGCACCCGCCGCCCCAGCACACCGACCAGCCGGGCGCCGAGCAGCCGGTCCACGATGCCCGCGGTGAGCAGGGCGGTGAAACCGACCGTCACCAGCATGGCCACCCCGGACATCACCTCGTATCCCGGGTGGCCGTCGTGCGGGGCGGCGGGCCCGACCCCGGCGACGACCCGGGCGGCCTCCAGGAAGGCGGTGCTCGCGGGCTTGTGGAAGGCGCTCACCAGCCACAGCCAGTCCAGGGCCAGCACCGCGGCGATGCCGAGCAGCCCGATGAGCAGCAGCCGGGCGTCCGCGTCATGGGGCTGCAACTGGCCGCGCAGCCGCCCGAACACGGCACGCCGCCGGGCCGCCGGACTGCGCCGCCAGGCCGTCTCCACCAGACGGCCGTCCGTCCGGCGGACCGCGACCGGGCCCTGCCCGTCGTCCCACACGGCCAGCACACCGCGTTCCACACACGGCCCGGCCAGCGACGGCGCGAGCAGATCGGCGGGGGAGACCGTCACACAGTGCCGCAGCAGCGACTGGAGCTGCCGTGCCACGGTGCGGTCGAAGACCGTGGCGACGATCCGGACCGTGTCGCAGACATGCCGTACCGCCAAGGCGTAGCGCAGGGCGGAGAGGTCGTCGCCGACGAGCACCGCGACCCCGGCGGGCCGTACGGCGAGCGCGCGCCGCAGGTCCTGGTCGTCGGGGGCGGCGAGGTGCTGGACGGGGCGGCCGTTCTCCGTGACGGCCGCGCAGACCCGCCGCGCCAGCGTCGTCGCGCCGATGACCACGATCCGGTCGCTCCGGCTCCCCGGGCCCGTACCCGTCCCCGCCCCGTTGTACGTGTCCATGGCGCTGGCTCCTCGGGCTCCCTGGTCGGCTCGGTCAGCTCGGTCGGCTGCTTGGATGGGCTCGGTCGGCGTCGGCCCGGTCGGCTTGGGCACTCACGCTAGGCCGGGGCCGGGGCCCTCATGCTGTGTGGCAGGCCAACGTGCGGGCCGCCGCGTTGTACGCGCGTACCTTGCCCCGGCCCGGCCGGGAGACCGGAGAGGAGCGCACGGAACCCGGGAGTCCGGGGCTTCCGGTGAACGCATTGGCCGCTCGCACAGTTCTTGACGGGGATATTGGCGAACCTCACAGGTACGCCGCCTCCCCCTCCTGCCTACGCTTGCGCACATTCATCCCGAGTCGCTGCGATTCATCTCCCACAAGGAGACGGAGCGACGCGCGGAACGCACGGGTCAGCGCCGTGTCCTCCGCGTAGGTGCCGGCGCCCACAGCCGAAGACCGAGCCGCTGCCCGTAGACCGAGCCGCTTCATGTCCCCGGGCCTCGGGCCTCGAGCCCCTCGCCCGATGGGGCCGCGACTGGCCGACACCCCCCTGCGCACCGACCTCCCCTCATGCGCACCGCTGATGACGCGATCCCGGCCGCCGGGTCCGCCGAAACCCTCACCCACCACGCAATGGATGTCGCGATGACTACACGTCCCCCTGCTTCCGTGGCTTCTCCCTCCTCGCCGTCGGGCTCCTCCGGTCCCCCGGGCGGCGGCGCTCCGCACGATTCGGGGCTCCAGAGCGGACTCAAGAACCGCCATCTGTCCATGATCGCCATCGGCGGCGTCATCGGCGCGGGCCTCTTCGTCGGCTCGGCGTCCGGTATCGCCAAGGTCGGCCCCGGCATCCTGCTCTCGTACGCCCTGGTCGGCGTGCTGGTCGTGTTCGTGATGCGGATGCTCGGCGAGATGGCCGCGGCCAACCCCACCTCGGGTTCCTTCTCCGCCTACGCGGACCGGGCGCTGGGCCGCTGGGCGGGCTTCTCGATCGGCTGGCTGTACTGGTTCTTCTGGGTCGTGGTGCTCGCCGTCGAGGCGACCGCGGGCGCGGTGATCCTCGAGGGCTGGGTACCGGCCGTTCCGCAGTGGGCCTGGGCGCTGATCGTGATGACCGTGCTCACCGCCACCAACCTGGCCTCGGTCGCCTCCTTCGGCGAGTTCGAGTTCTGGTTCGCGGGCATCAAGATCGTGGCCATCGCCGCCTTCATCGTCCTGGGCGCCCTGGCGATCGCCGGTGTGCTGCCCGGATCCGAGGGCGCCGCGACCGGCTTCGGCAACCTCACCGCACACGGCGGCTTCCTGCCGAACGGCCCGGGCGCGATCCTCAACGGTGTGCTGCTGGTCGTCTTCTCCTTCATGGGCAGCGAGATCGTCACCCTGGCCGCCGGTGAGTCCAAGGACCCGCGGCGCGCGGTCACCAAGGCCACCAACAGCGTGATCTGGCGGGTGGCCGTCTTCTACCTCGGCTCGATCCTGGTCGTGGTGTCCGTCCTGCCGTGGGACTCCAAGTCGATCGCCGACAAGGGGAGCTACGTCGCCGCCCTGGACGTGATGGGCATTCCGCACGCCGGCCAGGCCATGAACGTCATCGTGCTGACCGCGGTGCTCTCCTGCCTGAACTCCGGCCTCTACACCGCCTCCCGGATGGCCTTCTCGCTCGGCCAGCGCTCCGACGCCCCGGCCTCCTTCGCCCGGACCAGCGCCCGCGGCGTCCCGCAGGCCGCGATCATCGCCTCCGTCGTCTTCGGATTCGTCGCCGTCGGCTTCAACTACCTGTGGCCGGACACCGTCTTCCAGTTCCTGCTGAACTCCTCCGGTGCCGTCGCGCTGTTCGTGTGGCTGGTCATCTGCTTCTCCCAGCTGAGGATGCGGGGGATCATCCTGCGCGAGGATCCCGAGAAGCTCTCGGTGCGAATGTGGTTGTTCCCCTACCTCACATGGGTGACGATCGGGATGATCTCGTTTGTGCTCGTCTACATGCTCACCGACGACAGTGAGGGCGGAGGAAGGATCCAGGTGCTGCTGTCCGTACTGGTCGCCGCCCTGGTGGTCGCCATCGCACTGATCCGCGAGCGCCTCCGCCCCGCCACCGCCCGCGCCGCGGTGCACACCGTCACCGAGGAGGACACGGCCAGGGCCCGGTAGCCGAGCGCGGCGGCCGGGTGACGCCCGAGGGCCGGCGGTGTGCGAGGCACACCGCCGGCCTTCCCCCACCACTGGAAGGTCGCCGACCGAGATGCCCGTCTTCAGACGCCGCAAGGGCAGCCGCCCCCGTCTGGTCCCCGAACTCGACGACGTCCCCCTCGGCCGCGTCCGGCAGCGCCTCGGAACGAGCTGGGCCCGCGGCGAACTCGATACCACAGTGATCGCCCAGGTGGCCCGGGTCGTCGAGGACGCCGGGGAGGACTGGGACCGCAAGGCGCACCGGCTCGGTGTGCTCGCCGGGTCCGCCGGGCGGGCCCTGCCGGGGATCTGGCGGCGTCATCAGCCGAACGACCAGAACGCCTTACTGCTGCACGCATGGTCGGAGCTGGTCCAGGCGGGCCGGCAGGGCTCATCGCTCGACCTCGGCGAGGCCCGCGCCACCTGCCTCCAGGCCGCCGACCTGCTCCCCGCCGACCCCACCCCCTGGGTCGTGTACCTGGCCTCGTTGCGCTATGAGCGACGGCCCTACCAGGAACTGTCCGCGGTCTGGCGGGAGATCAAGGCCCGCGATCCCTGGAACCGCGAGGCGCACCTCCAGGCCCTGGGCTATCTCTCCCCGGACGAATGCGGTTCCACGGTGCAGGTCGTCGATCTGCTCGACTCGATCCGCTACGGCATGCCCGCCGACGCCCCCGCCGCCGGACTGGAGATGACCTCCATCGTCCGCGGCCACCAGCGCGCCGTGGCCACCGGCGGCCTGGCGGCGATCAGCGCCGGGGACCACTGGCGCCGCCCCGAGGTGGCCTCGGTCCTCGACCGCGCGGCCCAGGACTGGCCCAGCCCCGGATTCTTCAGCCATGCGACGGCCCTGGCCGATCTCAACGTCCTGGCGTTCGCCCTGGTCAAGTCCGGCCGCATGGAAGAGGCCGCGACCGTCCTCCGCGCCACCACGGGCGTGGCGACCCCCTGGCCCTGGAACGCGGAGGGCGATCCGCTGGAGCGCTACACCCAGCAGTACGAGCGCTTGGCGACCACGGACTCGTAACGCGGCCACGGACCCGTAACGCGGCCGCGGGGTCGTAACGCGGCCACGGGGTCGTGGCGCGGGAGGGAGGGGGAACGCGATGCTGTCGGTGCTGGCGAACATCGTGATCGGCTTGGTGACGAGTCTGCTCGGCGGTGGTTTCGTCTGGCTGTGGGAACGCGGCAAACGCACCCGGAGACTGCACCGCAAGGCGGGTTTCTTCGGGGTCGCCCCCGGCGAGACCTGCCTCATCGTCATGGGCAACAAACACCATGAGCCGGGCACCGCCCACCCTCGCGACGTCCGGGCCGTCGTCGAACTGTCCATGCTCGCCGGGGAGCTGGGCTGCCAGGTCACGATGGCATCCGGCGACTTCCGCGGCAGCAACGGCGGTCGTACGGAGTTCTGTGTCGGCGGCCCGCTGGGCGACGCCAACGTCCGCAGCGGCGGCCACCTCGCCACGCATCTGCCCGGGGTGACCATCCACCCCTACAGCGACCGGCCCGATTCGGTGGCCTTCTCGGTCGGCGGCGAGCAGTATCTCTTCGACCGCGGCAACGAGGAGTACGCCCTCGTTGCCAAGTTCACCCCGGAGGAGTCCAGCCGCCCGGTGATCCTGGTCTGCGGTCAGAGCGCCGTGGCCACCCAGGCCGCCATCCACTTCCTCCGCCGCGAGCACGCCCAGGTGGCCGCGGCCCTCGTGTCGATGGAGCGGTACTGCCTGGTGATCAAGGTTTCCGGTATCCGTACCTATGAGTTCCACCGGGCGGCACTGGAACGCGACGTCACCGAGGCGGCGTTCGGGGTAGTGGGCTGACCACCCCACCCCCACATGCGACGCACACCGCACACCGCGTCCCGCGGGGCCACAACGCACCGGCCGTCGCGCACCGCGAGGGCTAGGATCCGGGCCATGGCCCTGACGATGAACGACGTCGAGCGATTCGAGGCTTCCCGGCCTCGCCTGGAGGCCATCGCGTATCGCCTCCTCGGCTCCGCGAGCGAGGCCGAGGACGCCGTGCAGGAGACATTCCTGCGCTGGCAGGCCGCCGACGTCGACCGCATCGAGGTCCCCGAGGCCTGGCTGACCAAGGTGCTCACCAACCTGTGCCTCAATCAGCTGACTTCGGCCCGAGCGCGGCGCGAGACCTATGTGGGCCACTGGCTTCCCGAGCCGCTGCTCCCCGGGGATCCGATGCTCGGCCCGGCCGACACCGCCGAACAGCGCGAATCGGTCTCGTACGCGGTCCTCGCCCTGTTGGAGCGGCTGTCCCCCAACGAGCGCGCGGTGTACGTGCTGCGGGAGGCCTTCGACTACCCGCACCGGGAGATCGCCGAGATCCTCGACCTCACCGAGGCGGCGAGCCAGCAGATATTCCACCGCGCCAAGAAGCACGTCGCGGACGGCAAGGCCCGGACCGAGATCGACGAGGCCACCGCCCGGCGCATCATCGACGAGTTCCTCGCCGCCGCCACCAGCGGCCGTACCGAACCGCTCGTCCGTCTGCTCACCCAGGACGCCATCGCGATCGGCGACGGCGGCGGAAAGGTCCCGGCCCGTACCAAGGCGTTCGAGGGCGCCCTCGCGGTCGCGAAGTTTATGCGGGGCCTGTTCAAACCCAGCAAGGCCAAGCGCGCCCTGGTCGGCGGCTCGCCCGAGGTCTACGCCATGACCGCCAACGGCGGCCCGGCTCTCGTGGTGGTCGTCGACGACCGGGTCATCGGTGTCATGTGCCTGGAGATCACCGCCGAGGGCGTCGCCGCGTTCCGCCTCCAGGCCAACCCCGACAAGCTCGAACGCGCTACGGAGCGGTGGGCGTCCGCCGACCACGGCGAACCCCTGCTCACAGTCTTCTGACCCGCGATGTGAGCTGCTTCACATCGCATTCCTGTCAGGAAACGGCGGACCGCCCGGTTCAAGGGGCGGACCCGCCGAACTCGCCCACGACAGGAGCCAGGAAATGCAGCACCGCATCGTCGTCCTCGGAGCCGGATACACCGGAGCCACCGCGGCCGGGCGCCTCGCCAAGCGGCTGCACCGCCAAGACGTCGCCATCACCCTCGTCAACGCCGAACCCGACTTCGTCGAACGCGTCCGGATGCACCAGCTCGCGGTCGGCCAGGACCTCGAACCCCGGCCCCTGAGCGAGACGTTCGCGGGCACCGGTGTCGACCTGAGGCTCGCGAAGGTCACCGGTGTCGACGCCGACCGCAAGACCGTCGGGGTCGCCGGTGCGAGCGGCGCCGAGGAACTGGCCTACGACACCCTCGTGTACGCCCTCGGCAGCGGCTGGAACGACCAGGGTGTCCCCGGCACCGCCGAGCACGCCCACGACATCGCCGGCCGCCCCGGAGCGCTCCGGCTGCGCGAGCGCCTGGCCCGCCTGGACGCCGGCGCGCCCGTGGTCGTGGTCGGTGGCGGCCTCACCGGGCTGGAGGCCGCGACCGAGATCGCCGAGTCCCGCCCCGACCTCGACGTAGCCCTCGCCGCCAGCGGCGGCCTCGGCGACTGGCTCTCCCCCAAGGGCCGCCGCCACTTGCGCAAGGTCTTCGACAACCTCGGCATCACCGCGCATGAGCACACCGCGGTCACCGCCGTCGAGGCCGACCGCGTCATCCTGGCCGACGGCACCTCCCTCCCGGCCGCGGTCACCGTGTGGACCACCGGCTTCGCCGTCCACCCGATCGCGAAGGCCACCACCCTGGAGGTCACCGACACCGGTCAGATCGTCGTCGACGGCACCATGCGCTCGGTCTCGCACCCGGACGTGTACGCCATCGGCGACGCGGCCATGGCCATGGGGCCCGGGGACAAACCGCTGCGCATGTCGTGCGCCACGGGTGTCCCCATGGCCTGGCAGGCCGCCGACACGATCGCGGCGCGCCTGACCGGAGACAAGCTCCCGAACATGCCGCTCCGCTACTTCAACCAGTGCATCTCGCTGGGCCGCAAGGAAGGGCTGATCCAGTACGTCACCGCGGACGACCGCGCCCGTGGGGCGGCCCTGACCGGACGTCTCGCCGCCACCTACAAGGAATTGATCTGCAAGGGTGCCGCCTGGAGCGTCGCCAACCCCACGGTCGGCCTCCCCACCCGACGCCGCCGCGTCGTCCACCAGCCGACCCGGACGGCGGCCCCGGCGGCCAAGACCGCGGCCTGACGCTCGCTGCTCCGGGAGGGGCGACGGGGGCGCTTTTCCTCGTGCGTCGCCCGGATGCTGAGAAGGACTCCCTGCGGACAGGTACTTCGCTCTCTCTTGTCGTGCCTTGGGTAAGTCCCGGCAGCGCACAACTGGGCAGCTGGTTCCCCAATTCATTCGTGGAGAGCATCAGCAGCGAGTGTAGGAGAAGTTGTTCGGAGAAAGGCGGCGATCTCCTATGCGGCCTGCGCCCGCCCCAGTGGCTGAATTGCAGGTTGGCGAGCTCGGATCCATAGGTCTCGGGCGTTCGCGGCGACTGGGGCTGACGGTATCCATCGTGCCAAGCGTGAGGCAACCGGTCTTCGGCTGCTCTTTCACGGGGTTTGTGTCTCGGGAGAGGCGAGGGCCCGTAAACTTGCGTACCGCTTTTTCGAGGCCGCTGCCTCAGCGCGCGATGCCGAGTTGAGTGCCGGAGGATGGACGGTCGGTGTCAACCGCGACACCGACATGGAAGCGGAAGGGCGGCAGGACTGCGAACGCAGTGGATAGGCAACGGCCGTAGCTGGCCCGATGGCCCCCGCGAACCCGACAACGTGGTGCGGGATATCGCGGAGGCCATCGGCGCTCCATGGGAGCTGGTAGCCTTTACCAGATCTCAATCCGCGTCATATGCCCATTGTTATCGATGTTGCGACGTATCTCATTCTTGCCCATGGTGGTCTCGATGCCGTCCGACGTGAATTTGACATTGTTGTTCCCTGAATACACGCGGTTCACGTCGTAGATGTTGACGTCCAGAGAGCCCGCGTTGGCGAAGCACACGTCGGGGTCGCCTGAGTGCAGCTTCGTAATCCAGACGAAGCCGTTGTCGGTGCAGTCCACACGGCTGATTGCCGATGCCGAGCTCATGGGGATGACCGCGGACAGAGCCAGCGCGGCGACGCCAGTGGCCACAATTCTCTTGAGCGTGTGCTTCATTGAGCGCTCTCCTCTGTATCTGGTCGATTGCGCGGTCCGAGACTAACTGTGCTTTTCCCTTCCCGTGGCTCAGCACGTGCTGATTGCGGGAGGTTCTTGGGAAACTCCTAGGAGACGGATATTCGGCTCTGCCTGGCCGTGTATGGTCTGCGGAGCCAGACGGGGAGCAGGTGCGGTGGCGGCCCATCGGGAGCCACCATCCGCAGCGCCGACACCGGAGCCGCGGTACGCAACGAAGTGGAAGCCACTGTCGCTTCAAAGTCTTCCCCCGCGAAGCCGCCTAGTTCGCCGTGACCCTGTGGGACGCTCACGCCCACTTCATCGACGTGCTCGACGGCACCCCGCATCCCCTTTCTCAGCGCCGAACCGGGATCGGCGAATTCACGCGGCCTGGAAAACCTCGAGACGCTCACCCCGCGCTCCGCGACCACTGTCAACGCCTCAGAACGCCGGTGGATCAGGTCCGAACTTGTCAGGTGCCCTGGGGACGTGAAGGAGCAGCAGCGGCTGCCTTCGCGTCGACAATCGATTCCAGGGGTACTTCGAATTCGGCCCAGCACCTACCGGTGGGCGTCAGCTCCACGTCGTACCGGGCGGCCAGCGCGGTCACGATGAGCAGACCACGACCGTGCTCGTCGACCTCACCAGCAAGTCTCAGCCGTGGGGGCTCACAGCCTGCGTCACAGACATCAATGCGTACGAGGCCGTCGCAGAGTCGGATGTCGAACGAGACGGCTTCGGGCCCAGAGTGCTTTACAGCGTTGTTGACCAGCTCGCTGGTTGCTGGGACGTTTTTCTCAACTCCGATGAGGCATGAAGGGCTTCGCCGATGCTCGTAGACTCATGACATGGCATTCATGAGCACCCCGCACTGCTGCTTCCTGTGATCGGAAGGCGTTGAGGGCGATGCCGGACGGCGTCGCCCTCCTTGGTGTGCCTGCTGCGTGAACCACGTTCCCGACGCTGCCCGTTCCTTCCTGAGGCAATGACGCTCTGAGCGCGCGTGCAGGCACGGTCTCTTCCCTTCACCCTTGCCAGGAGTGCCTCGTGCCCGTGTCGCTTCCCCCTGCCCTCGAACTCTCCCTCGACCTGCTGCGCTGCCCAACGTGCCGCACGGGCCACCTGCACCCCGACAGCGGCGCACTGCGCTGCCCGGTGGGCCATACCTTCGACATCGCCCGCCACGGCTACGCCAGCCTGCTGACGGGTACCCGCGCCATCAGCGGCGACGACGCGGCCATGGTCCAGGCCCGGGGCCGATTCCTGTCCACCGGCGCCTACGCGCCCATCCGTGAAGTTGGGGCTCACCTGGCGGCCGACGCCGTGTCTGAGCACGCCACGGTTGTGGACGTGGGGTGCGGCACGGGCTACTACCTGGTCGGCGTTCTCGACCTGTTGCCCGGCGCCCGTGGTCTGGGTCTGGACACATCGGTGCGCGCGCTGCGCTCGGCAGCCCGAGCCCATGACCGAGCCGCCGCGGTGGCCTGGGACGTCTTCCGTCCCTTCCCGTTGGCCAACGGGGTAGCCGATCTCGTGCTGAATGTGTTCGCCCCGCGCAACCCGGCTGAGTTTCACCGAGTACTGCGCCCGACCGGCCGGTTGATCGTGATCCGTCCCACCGGGCGGCACCTGGCCGAGCTGCGCGGCCGGGTGCCTGCGATGGTCACGATCGACCCGGCCAAGGAACAGCGCCTACACCAGGTGCTGGACCCGTTCTTCGAGGCCGCCGTCACCGAACAGGTGGAGTACCCCGCGACCCTGGCCAGGCGGGAGACCCTGGACCTGGTGGCGATGACGCCGAGCGCACGCCACATGAGCCGTGCAGAGCTGACCGATGACGGCCTCCTGCCCGATCAGGTCACCATCTCCGTGCTGGCCACCGCTTACCAGCCTCGGTGACCACGAGCGGGCGCAGGCGCCTGCTGACCGACGAGCAGTAGGCACGCCTGGCGCCCTGTCTTCCCCACAACACCGGGAAGGCAGGGCGTCCGCTGCCCCGGTGTGATGCACCGGGGCAGCGGACCTTCCTGACGCAACACTGAGCTGGTCAGCCGATGGGGTTGACGAAGGTGCCGGGGTGGGTGGCGCTGCGCTGGTCGACAAGGCTGTCGGTCTCCCAGGGCCACTCGATCTTGAGGGACTTGGTCTCGTTGGGCGGGGTGATCTCGACCCAGGCCGGCTGGTAGAAGCCCTTTTCCTCCTTGGTGAAGGCGAGGTTGAGGGTGAACTCGGTGCTCTGGCCGGCCTCCACCTCCACCGGGCTCCACTTGTCCGAGGAGCGGGCCAGGGACCAGCGCTCGCCGCCGTTCACCGAAGTGAGGTCCACACCGGGGAAACCGCCGATCTTGCAGGAGCTGGTGCCCTTGTTCATCAGGACGATGGTGGCGGTCGTCGCGCCGCCCTCGCCATCCTCCGGCACCGGGAGCGCGTCCTCACCCGTGGCGAACGCGGCTTCCAGGTCCTGGCTGTGGCAGCGCTCGACGCCCGCGTGCGCCCTGCCGCCGCCTTCGGTGGCCTTTCCGTCGGAACCCTGCGCACCGCCGGAAGAACCCGAGGAGCTGCTGGACGCGGCCGATGCCGTGTCGGCCTGGCCCGCGGACTTCGTGTCGTTGTTGCAGGCCGTCAGGGTCAGGGCGGCGGCTGCGGTCAGGGCTGCGGCGGCGACGCGGAGGGTGCGACGGCGGGCGATGCGGGCAGTGGTGTTGGAGCGCATTTCGGGTCCCCCAGGAGCGGCCGGTGTCGTGGTCTGCTCGGTACGACAACAACTCTGACCGGGGCCACTACCGCAACACTGCCGCCCCACTAACATCCGACTAACACGACCGTGACCAGGGAAGAGACGCCAAGGAGGACTGAGGAACCAGGTCACACCCGCCTGGTCGCGAAGCACGCCCGCACCCGGGCCCGGGCCCGTCGTACCGCGCACTCGAAACCGGCGGGCAGCTGACGTTCGAGCTGTAGGCGAACGCGGCAAGATCAAGTGCTTGGCGTTGCTCGCTGTTCTGTTGGTCCCCAAGGCCGGGAACCGCCAGAAGCCAACTGAGACGGACATACGCCAGAGGGCCGGACCGCTTGCGCGGTCCGGCCCTCTGGGCTGGCGGAGGATACGAGATTCGAACTCGTGAGGGGTTGCCCCCAACACGCTTTCCAAGCGTGCGCCCTAGGCCTCTAGGCGAATCCTCCGCGGAGAACAATACAAGACCGGATGCCGTGCTCGCGAACTCGTTCCCACCCCGGTCGATCCGCTAGGGTGGGGGCCAGCCCCTCACGTGGCGCTATCTCACCGAACTCCCCCAGGGCCGGAAGGCAGCAAGGGTAAGTGAGCTCTGGCGGGTGCGTGGGGGGCCCTTGCGTTGGTGGGGGCGGTGGAGGAGCGGGCGGCTTCGGTTGTCGGTGGGCACCGATATCGTCGTAAGCGTGTCGTCCCTCGCGCTGTACCGCCGCTACCGCCCCGAGACCTTCGCGGAGGTCATCGGGCAGGAGCATGTCACCGGCCCGTTGCAGCAGGCGCTGCGCAACAACCGGGTCAACCACGCGTATCTGTTCAGCGGTCCGCGGGGCTGCGGCAAGACGACCAGCGCGCGCATCCTGGCCCGCTGTCTGAACTGTGAGAAGGGCCCCACCCCGGCGCCGTGCGGGGAGTGCCAGTCGTGCCGGGATCTCGCGCGGAACGGTCCGGGGTCGATCGACGTCATCGAGATCGACGCCGCGTCCCACGGTGGTGTGGACGATGCGCGGGAGCTGCGCGAGAAGGCGTTCTTCGGGCCCGCGTCGAGTCGCTACAAGATCTACATCATCGACGAGGCCCATATGGTCACCTCGGCGGGGTTCAACGCCCTGCTGAAGGTGGTCGAGGAGCCCCCCGAGCATCTGAAGTTCATCTTCGCGACCACGGAGCCCGAGAAGGTCATCGGCACCATCCGGTCGCGTACCCATCACTACCCCTTCCGGCTCGTGCCGCCCGGGACGCTCCGCGAGTACCTCGGGGAGGTCTGCGGGCGGGAGGCCATTCCGGTCGAGGACGGTGTGCTGCCGCTGGTGGTCCGTGCGGGCGCCGGGTCCGTGCGGGACTCGATGTCGGTGATGGACCAGCTCCTCGCGGGCGCGGCTGACGACGGTGTGACCTACGCCATGGCCACCGCGCTGCTCGGTTATACGGACGGCTCGCTGCTGGACGCGATCGTCGACGCCTTCGCGGCGACGGACGGGGCGGCCGCCTTCGAGGTCGTCAACCGTGTGATCGAGGGGGGCAACGACCCGCGGCGCTTTGTCGCCGATCTGCTGGAGCGGCTGCGCGATCTGGTGATCCTCGCGGCCGTGCCGGACGCGGCGGAGAAGGGTCTCATCGACGCCCCGGCCGATGTGGTCGAGCGGATGCAGGCGCAGGCGTCGGTCTTCGGCGGTGCCGAGCTGAGCCGCGCGGCCGACTTGGTCAACGAGGGGCTCACGGAGATGCGTGGCGCCACCTCGCCGCGGCTCCAGCTGGAGTTGATCTGTGCGCGGGTGCTGCTGCCCGCCGCGTTCGACGACGAGCGGTCGGTCCAGTCGCGGCTGGAGCGGCTGGAGCGGGGTGCCATGGCGGGCGGCCTCGGTGGCCTCGGCGGTGGTGGTGGGATGGCCGGTCCTGGCCCCGGTGGCGGTGGTGCGAGCGCCGCCGCTTCGCCCGCGATGGGGTACGTACCGGGGCCCGACGCCCATGTCCCGGCGGATCCGGCGGCCGGTCCGGCGGGACCGGCCGGTCCCGCCGCCGCGCGTGCGGCGATGGGCGGTCGGGGTCCCGCTCCGGACGCCCCCGTTTCCGGTGCTCCGGCCTCTGGTTCGGGGGAGCCGTCCGCACCCGCCGGAGGCGGCGGTGCCGCTGGTGGAGGTGCCGGGGCCCGGCCGGGCGCATGGCCCGCCAGCGCCCAGCAGCCTCCCGCGGCCGCGTCTCCCGCGGCCCCCGAAAGCGGCGGCGGAGCCGCCCGGCCGGGGGCCTGGCCCACCGCCTCGGCGCCCGGTTCCGGCGGTGGCCGGCCCGGCGCGGATGCCGCGGGGGAGGGCCGTCAGCCCGGCGGCTGGCCCACGGCGGCAGCGGCCGGTGGCACCCCGCCCGCTCAGCCCACCAGCCCTGCCCCGGCTCCGGCGGCCCCCGCGCAGAACTCGCAGAGCGCGCAGAACGCCCCGAACATGGCGCAGGGAGCCGTACAGGTGCGCCAGATGTGGCCGGACATCCTGGAGGCGGTCAAGAACCGCCGCCGCTTCACCTGGATCCTGCTGAGTCAGAACGCGACCGTGTCCGGATTCGACGGCACCACCCTCCAGCTCGGCTTCTCCAACGCCGGTGCGCGCGACAGCTTCGTCAGCGGCGGTAGTGAGGACGTGCTGCGGCAGGCCCTCAGCGACTCCATCGGTGTGCAGTGGCGGATCGAGACCATCATCGATCCTTCCGGCGGCGGCAGTGGTGGTGCCGGTGCTGCCGGGGGCGCGAGTGGACCGGGCGGTTCCGGCGGCTTCGGCGGCGGAAGCTCAGGTGGCTATGGCTCCAGTGGGGGCTACGGCGGTGGTTCCGGCAGCGGCTTCGGCGGATCTGGCGGTGGCGGCGCAGGCGGCGCAGGTGGCGGTGGTGGTTTCGGCGGTGGCCAGTCCGTGGCGCCGCAGCAGTCCGCCTCCCGGCCGACCGCTCCCGCGCCCTCCGCACCCGAGCCCGCCCCGCGGCCCGGTGCCGGAGGACCGCCCGCCGAGGCGTCGGCGTACCGGGAGCCCGAGCCGCCGCCCATCTCGCCCGAGGACGACGTCCCGGCCGAGGACGATCCGGATCTCGATGACACCGCGCTGAGCGGCCATGACCTCATCGTGCGCGAGCTTGGCGCCACGGTCGTCGAAGAGATCGTGAACGAGTAGGTCCTGAGTACGTCCGGCTCCACGCGGCCCAGGCGCCGACCCGGTCCGTGCCCGGTCCGCGCCCAGTCCCACCCCGGCCCGCGTCCAGCCCCGTGCCCCACCGTGCCCGTTGCCGCGAGACTCTCCACCGGGTCTCGCCGCGCGAGCGTGGCCGGCTCCGGCGTGAGCCCATCAGGTGCGCCCGCACCGTTGGGCCCGCCGCCGGCGTGCGCCCGGCCACGCGGCGGCGCGCAGTCCGCGTCTGCCCGTCAGGGCTCCGCCCCGGGCTACCGTGCGCCCCCACTGTCCGCCTCACCATGCGCCCCGCGCCCCCGCCGCCACGTCTCCTCCCCGCCCCATCAGGGCTCACTCCACGGGCTCATTCCACCTCGCCGTCGCGTATGACCCGTACCCGTGGCCTCCTCCGTACGGCGTAGAGCGAGGTGCCCTCCGAGCACGTAGGCTCGGGCTATCGAAGGAACGACAGAACGACACCGTCGACAGCCAGGAGCGAACTCGTGATCCCCGGTGGTGGGCAGCCGAATATGCAGCAGTTGTTGCAGCAGGCGCAGAAGATGCAGCAGGACCTCGCCGCGGCCCAGGAGGAGCTGGCCCGGACCCCCGTCGAGGGCTCCTCGGGCGGTGGCCTGGTGAAGGCGACGGTGACCGGGGCCGGTGAGCTCCAGGGCCTGGTCATCGATCCCAAGGCCGTGGATCCTGAGGACACGGAGACCCTCGCGGACCTCGTCGTCGCGGCCGTCCGCGACGCGAACCACGCCGCGCAGGAGCTCCAGCAGCAGAAGCTCGGCCCGCTGGCCCAGGGGCTGGGCGGAATGCCGGGTCTCCCCTTCTGAGGCTGCTTCTGAGGCTGCGGGAGCCTCTTCTCCGGGGGCGTACGGAGTCTTCGGGGGCGGCGACTCGGGGGCGGACTCGGGGCGGCTCGGGGTGCCTTCGGGGCCTGACGGCTCCGGTCGGGCAGCGAAACCGAATATTCATGTGAAGTACAGCCACCGCGCGTCGGCGCGAGATTGGATGAAGGCGTGTACGAGGGCGTGGTCCAGGACCTCATCGACGAGTTGGGCAGGCTGCCCGGCGTCGGTCCCAAGAGCGCTCAGCGGATCGCCTTCCACATCCTCCAGTCCGAGCCGACCGACGTCCGCCGCCTCGCTCATGCGCTGACCGAGGTCAAGGACAAGGTGCGGTTCTGCGCGGTGTGCGGAAACGTCGCCGAGGCCGAGCAGTGCCGGGTCTGCCAGGACCCGCGCCGCGACCCGGCGGTCATCTGCGTGGTCGAGGAGCCGAAGGATGTGGTGGCGATCGAGCGGACCCGCGAGTTCCGCGGTCGTTACCACGTGCTCGGCGGAGCGATCAGCCCGATCGAGGGCGTGGGCCCGGACGATCTGCGGATCAGGGAGCTGCTGGCCCGGCTCGCGGACGGGACGGTCACCGAACTCATCCTGGCCACCGATCCGAACCTGGAGGGCGAAGCCACCGCCACGTACCTCGCGCGCATGGTCAAACCCATGGGTTTGAAGGTCACACGCCTGGCCAGTGGTCTCCCAGTCGGGGGAGACCTGGAGTACGCCGACGAGGTCACGCTGGGTCGTGCCTTCGAAGGGAGAAGACTTCTCGATGTCTGACGCAACGCTGCACGACGCCCATCCGGATCCGGACGACTTCGCGGTCCAGATCGCCGACCAGATCGAGAGTTTCATCGTCGCGGTCACCGAAGTCGCCAAGGGCGACGAACCGGACAGCGCTGTGCCGTTCCTGCTGCTCGAACTGTCCCAGCTGCTGCTGGCGGGCGGGCGGCTCGGGGCGCACGAGGACTTCGTCCCGGACGAGCGGTACGAGCCGGACGCCGGCCCGGAGCCGGACGTCGATGAGCTGCGGGAGCGGTTCGCCCAGCTGCTGGAGCCGGTCGACGTCTACTCGGAGGTCTTCGACCCGTACGTTCCGCGCGCCGAGCCCGTCGCCAGCCGGATCTCCGACGACCTGGCCGGGATCATCACCGATCTGCGCCACGGAATGGCCCACTACCGCGAGGGGCGGATCAGCGAGGCGCTGTGGTGGTGGCAGTTCTCGTACCTGTCCAACTGGGGAACGATGGCCTCCGCCGCGCTGCGCGCCCTCCAGTCGCTGGTCGCGCACGTCCGGCTGGACAGCCCGCTCGACGAGCTGGACGGGCTGGACACCGACAGCGGCGCCACGGGCGGTGACGAGGAGCTCGCCGAGGAGGCCGGGCGGGTCATGGCGGCCGAGATCGCGGCGCCGCTCGGGATCCGCTCCGCCCAGCGCTGAGGCGGCCGGGAACACGGGGTCGGGGGCGTTCCGGGGGCGGGTCCGTGGGGTAGTCCGGGGCGGTGCTCACGTACCTGCTCGCGTACCTGCTCACGTACGTGTTCAAGCCCGTGCCCAGGACGTTCCACCGACCGTGCACCGACTGTCCACCTGCTGTCCCGCCCTGTGAGCTGAATTACGTTTCTGTATGCATCGCCCGGAAGCGGGCAGGGTTGGTCGCTGAGCGAGTGGTGTGGGATGCGGGGAGAGACGCCGGTACCTGGATGTTGTACCGCCTGATCCTCCCGGTCCCCCTGGTCCAGCTGATCACTGAGTGAGTCGTGTGTCTCGCTATGTGACATTGGACCGGCAAATTCCGGCCGCTCGTTAGACTGAGCCGACCGCATTATTGAGAGCTGCGAGGAGCGCACGTGGGCCTTGTCGTGCAGAAGTACGGAGGCTCCTCCGTTGCCGATGCCGAGGGCATCAAGCGGGTCGCCAAGCGAATCGTGGAAGCCAAGAAGAACGGCCACCAGGTCGTTGTCGTGGTTTCCGCCATGGGCGACACGACGGACGAGCTGATCGATCTCGCCGAGCAGGTATCCCCGATCCCCACCGGCCGCGAGTTCGACATGCTGCTGACCGCGGGAGAGCGGATCTCCATGGCCTTGCTGGCGATGGCGATCAAAAACCTGGGGCACGAGGCGCTGTCGTTCACCGGCAGCCAGGCGGGAGTCATCACCGACGCGGTCCACAACAAAGCGCGGATCATCGACGTCACGCCCGGCCGCATCCGCGATGCGCTCGAGCAGGGTGCCGTCGCGATCGTCGCGGGCTTCCAGGGCGTGTCCCAGGAGAGCAAGGACATCACCACCCTCGGCCGGGGCGGCTCGGACACCACCGCGGTGGCACTGGCCGCGGCCCTGGACGCCGAGGTGTGCGAGATCTACACCGACGTGGACGGCGTGTTCACCGCCGATCCGCGCGTGGTGAAGAAGGCTCGCAAGATCAACGAGATTCCGTACGAGGACATGCTGGAGCTCGCCGCGAGCGGCTCCAAGGTGTTGCATCTGCGCTGCGTCGAGTACGCGCGCCGCTATGACATCCCCATCCACGTACGGTCGTCTTTCTCCGGTCATGTCGGCACCTGGGTGCGCAATCGGCCGGAGGCGGGAGAAGGAGAGCAAGGCATGGAGCAGGCGATCATCTCCGGGGTCGCACACGACACGTCCGAGGCCAAGGTCACGGTCGTCGGGGTGCCGGACAAGCCGGGTGAGGCCGCGGCCATCTTCCGCACCATCTCCGACGCCGAGATCAACATCGACATGGTGGTGCAGAACGTCTCCGCCGCGTCGACCGGTCTGACCGACATCTCGTTCACGCTGCCCAAGACGGACGGCCACAAGGCGATGGAGGCGCTGACCAAGGCGAAGGCGTTGATCGGCTTCGACTCGCTGCGCTACGACGACCAGGTCGCCAAGATCTCGCTGGTCGGTGCCGGTATGCGCACCAACCCTGGCGTCACCGCGACCTTCTTCGAGGCGCTGTCGAACGCCGGGGTCAACATCGAGCTGATCTCGACCTCCGAGATCCGCATCTCGGTTGTCACCCGCGCCGACGATGTGAAGGACGCGGTCGTCGCCGTGCACAGCGCGTTCGGCCTGGACAGTGACAGCGTCGAGGCCGTCGTGTACGGAGGGACCGGCCGATGACCCGCGCTGGCGGTGCCGCCGGTGGCCGGAAGCCGACACTCGCTGTTGTCGGCGCGACCGGCGCCGTCGGCACCGTCATGCTCTCGATCCTCTCCGAACGCGCCGACATCTGGGGCGAGATCCGGCTGATCGCCTCGGCGCGCTCGGCCGGCCGGAAGCTGACCGTCCGGGGAGAGCAGGTCGAGGTCGTCGCGCTGAGCGAGGAGGCGTTCGAGGGCGTCGACGTCGCGATGTTCGATGTGCCGGACGAGGTCTCGGCGCAGTGGGCGCCGATCGCGGCCGGCAAGGGCGCGGTCGCCGTCGACAACTCCGGCGCGTTCCGGATGGATCCGGACGTCCCCCTGGTCGTCCCGGAGGTGAACGCGCACGCGGCTCGGGTCCGCCCGCGCGGCATCATCTCCAACCCCAACTGCACCACCCTGTCGATGATCGTCGCGCTGGGCGCGCTGCACGCCGAGTTCGGGCTGAGCGAGCTGATCGTCTCTTCGTACCAGGCGGTGTCCGGCGCGGGCAAGGAAGGCGTCGACACCCTGCGCGAGCAGATGGCGCTGGTCGCCGGTACGGACCTGGGTACGCACCCCGGGGACGTACGGCGGGCGGTCGGCGACACCGGGCCGTTCCCCGCGCCGATGGCGCTCAACGTGGTGCCGTTCGCGGGCTCGCTCAAGGAGGACGGCTGGTCCTCCGAGGAGCTGAAGGTGCGCAACGAGTCCCGCAAGATCCTCGGTCTGCCGGAGCTGCGGGTCACCGCGACCTGTGTGCGCGTTCCCGTCATCACCACGCATTCGCTCGCCGTGCACGCGCGGTTCGAGAACGAGGTGACGGTGGCGGCGGCGCACGAGATCCTGGCGGCCGCGCCGGGCGTGGTGCTGTGCGACAACCCGGCGGAGGGTGAATTCCCCACCCCGGCCGATGTGGTGGGCACCGACCCGACATGGGTGGGCCGGGTACGGCGTTCGCTGGACGACCCCAAGGCGCTGGAGCTGTTCGTCTGCGGCGACAACCTGCGGAAGGGCGCCGCGCTCAACACCGCGCAGATCGCCGAGGTCGTGGCGGCGGAGCTGACCGGGGTCTAGCGGTCGCAGGATCGAGTGGCTCCAGGGTCCAGCGCCCCAGGGATCGAGCGGCCCCAGGATCCAGCGGCCCTTCGCCCGTTGGCGAGGCACGTTCCGGCCCCTTGGTGAAGCACCTTCTGGTGAGGCACCTTCATGTCGCGTGCCCGTCCGCGTACACCGGTACCGCCGCGCACCGTTGCGGAGTGACGGCGTAAAGTGACGTTTCCGCAGCGCACCCTCGGCGGGATGTGAATATCCTGTGCGCATGTGACCGGCCGGGCTCCGACGACCTGGGCCGATGACATGGCAGGCGAATTCGTTCCCCGCACGCAGCAACCCGCGGCGTGCGGGGAGCGTCTTTCCAGCCGCCCATTGGCGGGGCGCTGTGGAAACTGGGTCATAGGGGAAGAGTTGGTGCGCATGGGGGCATTCGATGCGTCGTCAAAAGCGGTGCCTCGGGCGTACAACCCTGACAGGGGGCAGCGTGTCCAACAGGCGTGGCAGAGGTATTCGGCATCGCAACGGTTCCTGGGCACGGCGGCGCGGCGGTACAACCCCCGCGGCGGCGTGCTCCAGGCGGTATGCCGGTGATCGCGCCATGGCCGACTGCCCGTCCCGCGCACATCACAACAGGGCGCGAGGACACTGACGACGCGATGGCAGCGGGCACCACAGTCGATCACCTCACCGAGACCTATCGCGCCCACTACCGGTCGCTGCTCGGTCTCGCCGCGCTCCTGCTCGATGACACCGCGTCCTGCGAGGACGTCGTGCAGGAGGCGTTCATCCGTGTTCATTCGGCGCGCAAGAGAGTCCGGGACCCCGAGAAGACCCTCGCCTATCTGCGGCAGACGGTCGTCAATCTCTCCCGCTCCGCGCTGCGCCGCCGCATCCTCGGGCTGAAGCTGCTCTCGAAGCCGATGCCCGATATGGCCAGTGCCGAGGAAGGGGCGTACGAACAGCTTGAGCGCGACCAACTGATCAAGGCGATGAGGGGACTTCAGCGCCGCCAGCGCGAGGTCCTTGTGCTGCGCTACTTCGCCGATATGACCGAGGCCCAGGTGGCCGAGACGCTGGGCATTTCGCTCGGCTCGGTCAAGGCGTACGGTTCGCGTGGCATCGCGGCGCTTCGCGTCGCCATGGAGGCTCCGGCATGAACGACAGCACACAGAAGCCGGGCCCGGGAAACCCCGACCGGCGGGACGGCCACGGGCCCGAACCCGACAGCGGCCGCGACCGTGACCTGGACGCCGTCGCGCCCGAGGGCGCGGACGGCGCGGCTGGTACGGACGACGGCCCGGAGAGTGCGCCGGGTACGGAGCCCGGCGGTACGGAGCCCGGCGGTACGGAGTCCGAGGGCGCGCGGTCCGAGGGTGCTGAGCCCGACAGTGCTGAGCTCGGCGATACGGACTCCGGTGATGTGGACGAAGCGGCGCTGCGGCTGTTGATGCACCGCGCGGTCGACGATCTCGCGCCCGCACCGCGCTCCCTGGAGCAGCTGCGGCGTGCCGTGCCCATCCGCCGCACCCGGCGCCGCCAGGCCCTCGTGGGGGCCGTGGCGGCCGTGGTGCTCGGCGGTGCCGCGCTTCCGGCGCTGGTCCATGTCGCGACCACCAGCGGCGGTACGAACGACCGTCCGGCCTACGCGGGCAGCAGCCACCGCACCCCGGGGACCGCCGGGGGCCAGCGCGGCGGCGGCAGTGGCGGCCAGGGCACCGACCGGCCGTCCGACCGCGTCGAGACGGACCAGCACGACCGGCGTCACGGCGACAAGAAGGACAAGCCGACCAAGGACCCCAAGGACGACTCGGGCGGTACCGCGCCCGACCCCTCGGGCACGCTGAACGCCACGTCGCCCACCTGTACTCGCACCCAGCTCAGCAGCGGTGCGGGGTCGGCCGGGAGCGCGGACGCCGAGGGCCGGGTCTACGGCTCCTTCCGTGTCTCGAACGTCTCGGACCGTGCGTGCACGGTGGAGGGCAGCGGTGCCGTCAACGCGAGCGCGCAGAGCGGCGCGGACGCCGCGCGCATCTTCGTGGTGGACCATACGGCGGGCGACGCGGCCACGGATCTGCCCGACCCCGCCACCCAGCCGGGCACGCTGATCCTTCAGCCGGGCCAGGCGTACGAGGTGCGGTTCGCGTGGATCCCGGCGTCGGGCGGGGGGACGAGCGGCTGCTCCACCAACGGGGGCACTCCGACCCCCGGCCAGAGCACACCCCCGGACGGTTCGCCCCCGGACGACCCCGACGCGGGCGAACCGGGCGGCACCCCGGGCGGTGAGGAGCCACCGGCCGCGAGCGTCCTGGTCAGCCATACGCCGGAGGCGGGCGACCCGGCGGCCGGATCCGTGACCGTCAGCGGGGCCTGCGCGGGGACGGTCTACCGCACCGGACTGCTGGCCGTCTCCTGACGAGCTCGGCAGCGTCGGAACGGCCCGCCCGGCCGTTCCGGCACTGCTCCGCCACCGGGGGCGACGCCGGAGGCGCACCCGGGGGCCCGTACCGTGGTGGTGTGTATCGGTTTCTGCTGACGCCCCGCTGGTGGGTGATCAACGTCTTCACCGTGCTGGCGATCCCGTTCTGCCTGTTCATGGGCAGCTGGCAGCTCAGCCGGTTCGAGGCGCGCGTCGACACGCACAAGCAGCAGGAGGACCGGGCATCCGGTGCCCGGCGTGCCGCGGCCCGGCCGCTGAGCGAGCTGCTGCCGGTCAGCGAGGAGACCGCGGGGCGGCGGGCGACCGCCACCGGCCGATACGACACCGAGCACCAACTCCTCGTGCCCGACCGGCGGCTGGACGACCGCGACGGCTTCTATGTGCTGACCCTGCTGCGCACCGACGGAGGCAAGGCACTGCCCGTGGTCCGCGGCTGGCTTCCCGGGGACGCCGACAGCAAGGCCGCCGCCGCGAAGGTACCCGCACCACCGACCGGCGAGGTGACGGTCACCGGGGCCCTTCAGGCAACCGAGCACCAGGGCAGCGGCGCGGCGGGCTCCGGCGGTCTCCCCAAGGGGCAGCTGGGCATGATCAGCGCGGCCTCGCTGGTCAATCTGGTGCCGTACGAGGTGTACGACGCGTGGATCACCTCCTCCGAGGCGACCGGGGCCCTGAAGCCGGTGCCCCCCGTGGTGGCCGCGGGCACCGGGCTTGACCTCAAGGCGTTCCAGAACCTCGGTTACACCGGTGAGTGGTTCGTCTTCGCGGGGTTCGTGGTCTTCATGTGGTTCCGACTGTTCCGGCGCGAGGCCGAGACGGCGCGCGACCTCGCGCTCGGCCTCATCCCGTCGGAGGACCCGGCACCACAGGCTCCCGCACAGCAGCCGGAGCGGACTCCGGAGGACCGGCCGGAGCAGACGCCGGCGGAGAACTCGGCAGGCTAGGGCCTAGGTCCTGGCCTGGAGCCCCGCCGGAGAACCCGGCCAGGGTGCCAGATGGCGCTGGACGAACTCGATCTCCAGCCGCAGCTGCTTGATCCGCTCCTCGACGACCAGCGAGCCGTGCCCCGCGTCATAGCGGTACACCTCGTGCGGGGCATCGCGCCGCTTGAGCCGCTCCACATAGTTGTCGATCTGCCGTATCGGGCAGCGTGGGTCGTTCACCCCCGCGGAGATGTAGACCGGGGCCCGCACCTCGTCGACGTAGGTCAGCGGGGAGGACGCCGTGAAGCGCTCCGGCACCTCCTCCGGGGTGCCCCCGAGCAGGGTGCGGTCCATCGCCTTCAGGGCCTCCATCTCGTCGTGGTAGGCCGTGACGTAGTCGGCGACCGGGACCGCGGCCAGGCCCAGCGCCCACGCCTCGGGCTGGGTGCCCAGCCCGAGCAGGGTCAGATAGCCGCCCCAGGAGCCGCCCGCCAGCACCAGCCGCTCGGGGTCGGCCAGCCCGGAGGCCACCGCCCACTCCCGGACCGCCGCGATGTCCTCCAGCTCGATCAGCCCGACCCGGTGCTTGAGGGCGTCCGTCCAGGCCCGCCCGTAACCCGTCGAACCGCGGTAGTTGACCCGGACCACGGCGAAGCCGTGGTCCACCCAGGCCGCCGGACCGGCCGCGAACGCGTCGCTGTCGTGCCAGGTGGGCCCGCCGTGGATATCGAAGACGGTGGGGAAGGGGCCCTCGCCCTCGGGCTTCTGCACCAGCGCGTGCACCGGACCGCCCGGCCCGTCCACCCATGCGTCGGTGACCGCCACGGAGGCCGGGGCCTTGAACCCCGGTGGGTCGAGCACGGTCCGCCCGCTCGTCGAGCGCACCCGCGGCGGCTGCTCGGCCGACGACCACAGGAACTCCACCGTGCCGTCCGGCCGCGCCGAGGCGGCGGAGATCGTGCCCGCGGGCGTCTCGATCCAGGTCAGCTCACCGGAGCCGAGGTCGTACCGCCACAGCTCGCTGCGCGCCTGATAGCTGTGCTCGACCAGCAGCGCCGAACCATCCGGGAACCAGTCCGCCCCGACGTCTCCCGGCAGATCGATCGACAGCGGCGTCTCCACACCGGTCAGCGGATCCCACACCACGGGCTCCCAGCGGCCGCGCCGCTGATGCCCGACGAGCAGCCGGGTGTCGCCCTCGACCGGCGCGAACCCCATCACCGAGAGCCCGAGCTCCTCGGTGCCGCCCTTGGTGTCGTCCAGCTCGGCGACGGCCGTGCCGTCCCGCCGGACGACCCGGATCGCCGAGTGCATCGCGTCACCGTGCTCGGTGTGCTCGATGGCGATCAGCGAGCCGTCGTGGGAGAGATCGCCCACCCCGGCCGACTCCCGGTGGCGGTAGATCTCCTCGGGCTCCGCTCCCGGCCGCACCACATGGATCGTGGAGCCCTCGTCGTCGGTGGAGCGGCCGATGACCGCCGTGCCGTCCCGGCCGAGCGCGAGCCCGGCCGGATAGGAGGGCTCAAGACCGGCCGCCGCGGGCTCGTCGGCCAGCACCCGGCCCGCCGCGCGGTCTCCGCCCGCCGCGCGGTCTCCGCCCGCCGCGCGGTCTCCGCCCGCCGCGGTGCCCGCCTCCGCCGCGCCCCGGTCCGCGCAGCCGTCGAACGGCTGCCGCAGCCACACCCCGAACTCATCGCCGTCGGTGTCCGAGAACCACCAGATCCACTGTCCGTCCGGGGTCAGCACCCCATCCGTCGTCCCGTTCGGCCGGTCCGTCACCTGCCGCTGGGCACCGGTGGCCCGGTCCCACGCGTACAGCTCGTACGTACCCGTGGCGTTCGAGACGAACAGCGAGCGGTCCGGAGCGTCCTCCGCCCAGTCGGGCAGGCTCACTCGCGGCGCCCGGAAGCGCTTCTCCCAGTCCGGCATGGACTCCGTGCTCTCAGTCATGCCCCCCATTCTGCGTCGCACCGCCATCTCGCGCTGGCGTCCCCCCGCGCCTGTGGATAACGTTCGCGACGGGGACGAACGGCCTGCGTACATGGAGGGGGACTGATGGGCGACATAAGCGCGACTGTTGAGACGTACTGGGCGACGGCCCAGGCCAGGGACTGGCGGGCGTTCGGCGCCACGCTCGCCGACGATGTCCGTTACGAGCTGCCGCAGACCCGCGAGCGGGTGGTCGGCCGGGACGGTGTGGTCCGCTTCAACGCCGAGTACCTGGGTGAGTGGAGCCTTGAGGTCGAGCGCGTCGTCGCCGACAGCACTCAGGCGGTCTCCTGGGTCCGGTTCACCGTGGACGAGGAGGAGACCCAGGGCATCAGCTTCTTCACCTCCGCGCCGGACGGCCGGATCCAGACCATCACCGACTTCTGGCCCACGCCGTACGAACCCCCGCTGGAGCGCGAGCAGATGGCCGAGCGCTTCTGACCGTCGTCCCCCTACTCCGTCCCCCCTCGCTCTCCTTCTCCCCGCCCTGTTCCCGCCCCTTCGCCGCCCTTCCTCATCGCCACCGGGGCGATTACCCGAGCACCACCGGCAGTTCGTCCACGCCGTACACGATGGACAGCTTCCGGAACGAGAGCTGCTCCGCCGGGACCGCCAGCCGCATGTGCGGGAAGCGCCGCACCAACGCGGGGTAGGCCGCCCGGAGTTCCATACGGGCCAGTTCGGCGCCTATGCAGCGGTGGATGCCGTGGCCGAAGGCCAGGTGGGACGAGGACTGCCGGTGCGGATCGACGCGCTCCATGTCCGGGCCCAGCTTCTCGTCGCGGTTGGCTCCGCTGAGCGAGCACAGCACGAGATCGCCTGTGGATATCTTCGTGCCCCCGATCTCCATGTCCTCGCGGGCGAAGCGTGGGAACGCCACCTGCACCACGGTGAGATAGCGCAGCAGTTCCTCCACGAACGGGTCGACCACCTCGTCCTGGTCGCGCATCGCGGCGAACTGGTCGGGCGCCTGGAGCAGGACGAGCGTGCCGAGCGCCAGCATGCTCGCGGTGGTCTCGAGACCACCGGTCAGCACCCCGTCCGCCAGGCCCGCGAGCTCCTGGTCGTCGAGATCGTCACCGTGCTCCTTCACCAGCATGCCGAGCAGTCCGTCGCCCGGAGTCTCGCGCTGCTTGCGGACGATGCCGTGCAGATACGCGAGCTGGTCGGACATCGCGCCGAAGGAGGCGTTCGCCCCGCCGAAGAGGTCGAAACGGGCCGTGCTGTGCCGCTGGAAGTCCTCCCGGTCCTCGTACGGAACGCCCAGCAACTCGCAGATGACCAGGGCCGGGATGGGGAGCGCGAACGCCTCCACCAGATCGACCGGCCCCTCCGCCGCGGCCATCGCGTCGAGGCGCTCCTCCACGATCGCGTGGATGCGAGGGGTGAGCCTGCTGAGCCGCCGCATGGTGAATTCGGGTGTCAGCAGGCGGCGCAGTCTTGTATGCACGGGTGGATCGCTGAAGCCGAGGCCGCCCGGATTCTGCTGCGCGGCGACCCCGATGTTCCGCTCCGCGAGATTGGTGAAATCGGAACTGAAGCCCTTCGCCTTCCCCAGCACGGCCTTGGTCTCGTCATATCCGGTGACAAGCCAGGCATTTATCCCAAAGGGGAGCTGAAGCTTGCTGATGGGCTCCTTCGCCCTGGTCCGGGACAGATCGGCAACGGGGTCGAGTCCCTCACGCCTCAGAGGCGCCAGGGTGGCGTCCGGGAGAAACGACATCTTGGACAGGTCGAAGCCGTTTCTGTGAAACCTCGAAAAGTACTTGCGGCCCAGCCAGGTGACGATGTTTGAGCGGAGATTCGACATGGCGCAATACTGCACTGCCTCCGCAGGGCGGCCGTCCCCAGGCGCCAAGCCCGCATCGGTGTGATACGCCACAAAGCCCTCGTCCGCCCGTTCACCCGTCGGTCCGGCGGCAGTCCGGCGGCAAGTCCGGCGGTAGTCCGGCGGCGCGGCCCTCGGCCCGGAGGGTCGCGGTGGCGGAGTCCGGAGATCCGGAGGAAAGTGGAGATACCGGGCGGGATGCCCGTGCGGTGAGGGCTGCGTGGAGCATGGCGGAGTGGGAAGCGGAGTGAGGTGAGCGGTCTTGCGGGAGAGATTCCGCGCTGTCCAGGGGGCGCCGTGCTGGGTCAGTCTCATGGCAGCGGATCTGGACCGCGCGCACGCCTTCTACGGTGATCTCTTCGGCTGGGGCTTCCGGCCCACCCGACAGGGCCACGGCCGCTACACCATCGCGTACACCGAGGGCGGCGTACCGACCGTCGGCATCGGGGCGTCGTCGCCGTCGGCCGGGATGACGCTTCCGGTCACCTGGACCACGTACTTCGCCGCGGACAGCGCGGACGAGGTGGCCCAGCGCGCCCAGGAGCGCGGGGGCACGGTCGCGGTCGGGCCGCTGGAGTTCGGCAGCGGCCGGGTGGCCTGGGCGGCCGATCCGGAGGGTGCGGTCTTCGGCATCTGGGAGGGTGATCTCACCTCCGCCTGGTGGGGCGAGCGCCGCCCCGGGGCGCCCGTCTGGCTGGAGCTGCGCACGCGTGACGCGTTCGACGCCGCGCTCTTCTACGGCCAAGTCTTCGGCTGGGACTCGCAGGAGCGGGAGCGGCTCGATGTGCGGTTCGAGCACGACCGGGTGGTGCTGCACATCGACGGCAAGGCGGTGGCGGGGCTGCGCGGCGGCGCACTGGAGGCCGCGCCCGACCCGAATGTCCGGCCTCGCTGGCATGTCTACTTCCAGGTGGTGGACGTCGATGTCGTGGCCGCCCGCACCGTGGAACTCGGGGGCAGCATGATTTCCCCGCCGGCCGACACTCCCTATGGGCGGATCGCGGCGCTACGGGATCCGGAGGGCGGAATCTTCAGCGTGGCGGCGCTCCCGCGGACCTGACCCGGTGCCCGTCCGTGGCCCGGTGTCCGTCCGTGACCCGGTGTCCATACGGGCTGGGGCATCGGATTCACGAGAGCACCCGACGGCGGAAATTCCGGAGGCCGAAGCCGAGGAAGGCCACACAGAAGCCCACCAGCACCGGATAAACAACGTAGAGCGGCATATGTGAAGCATGGGTGAGCCCCGCCCGCATGCCCTCGGTGATGTAGATCAGCGGATTGACGAGCACCAGGATCTGAAGCCAATGGAATCCGCCGAGATGGACGAGTGACAGCTTGGTCCACTGGTAGTACGTGCCCCCGAGGAACACCAGCGGCAGCACGATGAAGCCGAACATGACTCCGATGTTCTGCGGCTCGAACGAGGTGCCGAGCAGCAGCCCCAGCGATGTCATGGTGATACAGGCCAGCGGGATCAGGGTGATCACGACCCACCAGTGGACCGACAGATCGGCGCGCACCCCGGGGGCGTGCACCACCGCCGCGATCGGAAAGACGAGAATCGCCGAGATCAGCCCCTGGGCCGCTCCCGAGAGCACCCGTGCGACCGCCACCAGCCAGATCGGGCAGGGCGCCTGAACCCGGTCCTCGATTTCCCGGGTGAAGCCGAACTCCTGCGACATCTGGATCGCCACCGACTGAATCCCCTGGAACATGATCGCGATGGAGACCACCCCCGGCACCAGAACGGTCGCGAACGCGGATTCCCCGGCTTCACCGCCGCTCGATCCGATGCCCTGTCCGATGGTGGGGAAGACGTAGAGGAAGACGAAGACGAGAAGGAAGGGCTGCATCAGCGTGCGGCCCACGAATTCGCCGAAGTTCTTCATCAGAACGGTCAGATCCCGCCGGATGAGCGCGGCCAGGGCGGAACGGCCGGCCGCCGCCGCGGACCGGGCGGGACGTACGGCGATGCGGCCCTCCGGCGGACCGGGGGTGGGGCGGGGGCGACCGCTCGCCGCGGTCATTCGTCCCTCAGCTCCTTCCCGGTCAGCGAGATGAACACGGTTTCCAGTGTGGACGCGCTGACGGACAGGTCGATCAGCCGGAAGCCGCCGTTCTCCGCGGCGTTGACGATCCGGGGCAGCAGCCGGTCATTGCCCTTGACCTGGAGTTCGACCCCGCCCTTGACCGGCCGGCTCCGGACCACCTCGGCGATCTCACGGGTCAGCAGCTCGCCGAGCGCATCCGCGTCACCGCGTGCCAGAACGGTGACGACGGTGTCGGCGTCCACGCTCTGCTTGAGGGCCGCGGGGGTGTCCAGGGCGAGGATCCGGCCGTGATCGATGATGGCCACCCGGTCACAGAGCTGATCGGCTTCGTCCATGTTGTGCGTGGTCAGCAGGATCGTCTGACCGTCGGCGATCAGCCGGTCCAGAATCTCCCACAGGGCGATACGGCTCTGTGGATCGAGACCGGCGCTCGGCTCGTCGAGGAACAGCACGGCGGGGCGGTGGAAGATCGCACGGGCCACCATCAGCCGCTGCGCCATCCCGCCGGACAGTGCGTACACCGAGGACGACGCCCACTTCGAGAGCCGGAACTCCTCCAGCAGCCGGTCGGCCACCTGGCGTGACCCCTTGCCGGACATCCCGAACAGCAGCCCGTGGAAGTAGAGGTTCTCCCAGACGGTGAGCGAACGGTCCAGGGTGTTCTGCTGGGTGACGACCGCGATGACCTGCTTGGCCAGCGCGGGATGGGCGATCACATCGATATCGCCGATGTACGCCGAACCGGCCGTGGGGACAACACGGGTGGTGAGCATCCCGACCGTGGTGGTCTTGCCCGCTCCATTGGGGCCGAGTAGCCCGAAGATCTCGCCGTGGTAGACCTCCAGATCCAGCCGGTCCACGGCGGCGAAGTCCGTATGCGGATAGATCTTGGTCAGCCCGGCGGTGTGGATGACCGTCTCGGGGCGACGGGTGTTCTCGATCGTCGCCATGGTGCTCCCCATGGGCCTGAAGGGAAGAAGCGGACTCTCCGGGAGTACCCGGGCGCCGCCCGCTCACGCGCCGAGGTGGCCCGTGCGCCCGGGGCGCGGGTGCAGGGAAAGCGCGCTGGCTACGGAGCGCGGAAATCGGTCACAAACGGTCATGGTCTCGACGCCGCAGATTGCTGCCGCCTACGATCGGAAGTACGGCATCGCGTGTCGGTCACCGACCGGGTGAGACATGGAGGTGCCCGTGAGACTGCCGTACGGAGGCATTCCACCGTGTCAGTCGAGCTGAATCACACGATCATCCACGCCCGCGACAAGCGGGAATCCGCCGAATTCCTGGCGAATATCCTGGATCTTGAGGTCGGGGCCGAATGGGGCCCGTTCATCCCGGTGCAGACCAGTAACAGCGTCACCCTGGACTTCGCCACCATTCCCGCCGAGTCCATCGCCATGCAGCACTATGCGTTCCTCATCTCCGACGAGGAGTTCGACGCGGCGTTCGCGCGAATCCAGGACCGGGACATCACCTATTACGCCGATCCGCACCGGAAGCAGCCGGGTGAGATCAACCACTATCACGGCGGGCGCGGGCTGTACTTCCTGGACCCGTCCGGCCATGCGATGGAAATCCTCACCCAGCCGTACGGCAACGAGGAGTAGGAGGGAGGCCCAGTCGGTCTCCCGGTCGATCTAGGCCCTGTCCTGCCGATCTTCGCGGGCCCGCGGCGACGGGCACCGCGCCTCGCCGCGTTGTCGGGATCGTCCGAGTACACCCAGTACGAGGACGACCTTCCTGCGATCCTCCCCCAGTTACCGCTGGGAGGTGCCCCCTCACCAGACGCCGCGGGCTGATCCACGAAGATCGACAGGACAGGACCTAGCCGGTCTTCCGGTCGGCTGGATCATCGGTCCCATCGGCCGCTCGCCGCTCCCGCCATTCCCTGACGACCTCATCGATGTCGATGGGCGCCAGATTGAGTGGTGGGCCCGGCGGCGGTCGGCGGATCGCTGCGCGGATCTTGTCGTTGACCTCCGAGAGCAACTCCCGCAGCGCGCGCTCCGACGGCGCCTCGGCGGCCGCCGCGAGCGCGTCCTCCGCCTCCTTGCGCAGCATGAGCGTCGGCGGCAGGAAGGAGAGATTCTCCCGGTTCATCTTCTCCTTTACCCACCACAACTCGTCATAGGGGCGGTTGAGGTTGGGGAGGGGCTTTCCGAATCCTGGCAGATCGGTGAAGTCGCCGCGCTCCTCCGCCTCGCGGATCTGCCGGTCCGCCCATGTCTCGAAGCTGATGCCTGGTGGCTTGCGCTCGGTCATATCCGCAATTGTCCCTCGCACGCCCCGGAATGCGCTACAGCCCCTGTCGGCCCCGCCGTATGCGTACCGCGCTGAGGGCGGCGGCGAAATGGCCCGAATTCATGGGCTACATGGGCTACATGGGCTGCATGGGATCGATCGTGGCGAGCGACATCTCGGTGGACTTGATCAGGGCGGTGACACGGGTGCCCTCGGCGAGTTCGAGGTCTTGCACCGCGTCCTGGGTGATGGCGGCGGTGAGTTCCCCGCCTCCGTCGAGCGTGATGACAACGGTGGCCATGGCCGCCCCGAGCGCGAGGCCGGAGACCGTGCCCGGAAGCCGGTTGCGGATGCTCAGCCCCGAGACCTCACCGGTGGCCAACGCGACCTCGGTGGCCTTGGCCAACGCCGTCACCCGGGCCCCCGCCACGATGCCGAGTTCCTCGACGGCGCCCAGGGTCACCGCGGCCGTCACGATCTGGCCACCGGCCAGTCGGCTCTGGACCGTGGCCATGGCTTCGCCCGGGGTCACGGCGATGACGGTGGCGGGGAGTTGATTGCGGATGCTGAGGCTCATGGGTGCACCACTCCGGGAGCGGAGACGAAGGCCGGGAGAGCCTTGGGGGCGATCTCCGCTGACGTGCCCACCCTAGGCATCGCCTCCCGTATGCGACGGGAGGTGCTCGCGGCGGCGGGGTCTCGGCGTAACGTCATCGGCTCGGTCCGTGCGCGGTACGGCGAACGCGGTCCGGTTCGGTCCGTGCGCGCCGCTCCGACAGCAGCCGGAACGGCTCAGTCCGACGAGAGGTGCCGTCCAGTCCGACGGCGAGGTGCCGTTCAGTCCGACGGCGAGGTGCCGTTCAGTCCGACGGCGAGGTGCCGTTCAGTCCGACGGCCAGGCGCCGTTCAGTCCGACGGCCAGGCGCCGTGCCCGTGCGGCGTGATCCGCCGGTATCCGGCACGGGCGTTGACGATCCGCGCGAGGGCGGTCCCGGCGACGGCCGCGGCGAGCAGACAGGCGAGCCATCCGGTATCACGGCCCTGCGCCCAGGTGAGCTCCCCCGACGGCGGGATGGCGAAGGCGTTGAGAAACAGCCAGCACAGGGCCGCCGTGCCCGGGGCCGCCACAAAACGGGCGCACACCCCCAGCAGTGCGGCCAGCAAGGACAGTGCGATCAAGGCGAAGCCCGGGCGGCCGTGGCCACCGAGGAAGTTGACGACCGCCACCAGCAGCAGCGCCCCGACGAACGCGGCGACCCAGATGACCGGGGTGGCGACGGGTTCGGGGACGGGCCGTACACCGGAGCTGAGCTGCCTCCACTCGATCGTGGTCACCGTCCTCTTCATGGCTCGCCGCCTCATCGTCGCCGCCGGGCCGCACCCGTCGATCGGCCACTCTCGACAGCCAACCACTCCCGAGGCTCCGCCGCGCCCGGAACCCGTCACTCCCGCGGCCCGACCGCTCCACGGCGGCCACGGGACGTGGCGGGCCCGTGACGCGGCGGGCCGCGGCCGATTCCACGGGGCGGGAACGTCCCGGCGACCCTGGCCGACTGCCTGCCATTACCTATTCTTTACCATTCATCAGGATGGCAGAAGTGGCTGGGCGCGAAAGGCGCGGCAAGGAGGAGGATCAACTGTGGGCGCTCCGCGGATGAGCAGTACGCCGTTGCCCGGGATCGGTGTGCGCTACGACCTGACCACGCGCGAGCGGCGCCGGCTGTCGGTGATCGCGCATCGCGACGGCGGGCGCACGCTCAGCGCGTACCAGCAAGAGGACCCGGACGCCTGCGCACTGTCCACACGGCTGACGGCCGAGGAAGCGGAAGCTCTCGTCGATGCCCTGATGCCGTCCCATCACAGTCCGAACCTCCTCTCCACCACCGAACTCGGCCTGGTGGCCGAGCGGATCGAGCTGGACTCGGCCTCGTACTGGAACGGGCGGGTGCTCGGTGAGACCCGGATGCGGACCGAGACCGGCGCCTCGATCGTGGCGGTGCTGCGCCGCTCCGGCGCGATCCCGTCCCCCGCCCCCGACTTCCGGCTGGCCGGCGGGGACATCCTGATCGTGATCGGCACCCGCGAAGGCGTGGACACGGCCGCGGCGATACTCGGGCGGGAGTGAGCCGTGCACTCTTCCGCTGTCTTCCTCATCGAGTTCGGCGCGGTGATCCTGGGCCTTGGGCTGCTGGGACGGCTGGCCGGACGGCTCCAGTTCTCCCCGATTCCGCTCTATCTCCTCGCCGGTCTGGCCTTCGGCAAGGGTGGACTGCTGCCGCTCGGCGCGAGCGAGGAGTTCGTCGCCATCGGCGCCGAGATCGGCGTCATCCTGCTCCTGCTGATGCTCGGCCTCGAGTACACGGCCAGCGATCTGGTCAGCAACCTCAAGACGCAGTACCCGGCCGGACTTGTCGACGCCGCGCTCAACGCGCTGCCCGGCGCCGCCATGGCCCTGCTGCTGGGGTGGGGGCCGGTGGCCGCGGTGGTGCTGGCCGGGGTCACCTGGATCTCCTCCTCGGGTGTGATCGCCAAGGTCCTCGGGGACCTGGGTCGGCTCGGCAACCGCGAAACGCCGGTGATCTTGAGCATCCTGGTCCTCGAGGACCTGGCCATGGCCGTCTATCTGCCGATCGTCACCGCCCTGTTGGCCGGGGTGGGCCTGGCCGCGGGCAGTGCGACCCTGGCCGTCGCCCTCGGCGTCGCCGGGCTGGTGCTCTTCCTGGCCGTCCGGTACGGCCGGGTCATCTCCCGCTTCGTCTCCAGTGACGACCCCGAGAAGCTGCTGCTGGTGGTGCTGGGCCTGACCCTGCTGGTGGCCGGAATCGCCCAGCAGCTTCAGGTGTCGGCGGCCGTGGGGGCGTTCCTCGTCGGTATCGCGCTGTCCGGGGAGGTGGCCGAGGGAGCGCACAATCTGCTCAGTCCGTTGCGGGATCTGTTCGCCGCGGTGTTCTTCGTCTTCTTCGGTCTGAACACCGACCCCGCCAGCATTCCGCCGGTGCTGCTGCCCGCGCTGCTGCTGGCCGTGGTCACCGCCGGTACGAAGATCGCCACCGGTTACTGGGCGGCGCGGCGAGCCGGGATCCCGTCCCGGGGCCGCTGGCGGGCCGGTGGCACGCTGGTCGCCCGCGGCGAGTTCTCCATCGTCATCGCCGGGCTCGCCGTCACCGCCGGGATCGAACCCTCGCTCGGGCCGCTGGCCACGGCGTATGTGCTGATCATGGTTGTGCTCGGCCCGCTCACCGCCCGTGGCACCGAACCCCTCGTCTCCCGGCTGACCGCCCGCCGCGCGAAGCAGCGGGCTGAACGGGCCGAACAGGCCGAACAGGCTGAACGGGCCCAACGGGCGGAGCACGCGGAACGGACCGAAGGCGACGGCGGTGCGGCACCCGCGGCGGAGGAGCCCCAGGAGACGGCGGCGGACGAGTACGACACGCTCGGCCGCTCATGAGCGGAGGCCGGACGCCCGGCCGGAACGGAACGGAACGAAACGGAACGGGCGCCCGGCCGCGTACGATCGGCTGGTGCATCGTTCTCCCGCCGATCTGGTCCGCGCATTCCATCTGGCCTTCGGTCTCGACGCCCGGACGACGCCCACCGCGGTCTCATCCGAACTCGCCGCGCACCGCCAGGACTTGCTGGCCGAGGAGGTCGCCGAGGTCGCCGAGGCGTCTGCCGAGGGCACCCTCGCCCATCTCGCCCATGAACTGGCCGACGTGGTCTATGTCGCGTACGGCACCGCGCTTGTCCATGGGATCGATCTCGACGCGGTGATCGCCGAGATTCACCGGGCCAATATGACCAAGCTGGGCCCCGACGGGCGTCCCACTCTCCGGGCCGACGGCAAGGTCCTCAAGGGGGACCACTACCAGGCGCCGGATGTATCTGCGGTACTGCACCGGCAGGGCTGGAGAGCCGCGGACGACACGAACCGGAAGTGACGGGGGCGGGGCGATGTCCCAACTCGCGTCTGCGCACCGGTCCCGGTCTCCGGCCCGGGGGCCTCCATCTCGTCCGCTAAAAAGGGGAGTTGACACCCCGAACGCCCGCGCGACACCATCCCGCCGATGGAGATCAACGACCTGACGCCCGCGGAACGCCGCGTATGGGAAGCATTTCCGCTGGGCGAAGGCGTCGATTTCCGCGCCGATGGTGAGGACGACCCCGAGCCCGGCACGGAATGGGGACCCGAACGGACCGTACGGGCCGAGGTGTTGCGGGCTTTACTGCTCGACGGTCCGGTAAGAGAGGGTGAGATACCCGCTCTGAAAGTACTCGGCGCTCGAATCACCGGGCAGTTGGACCTCCGCTACGGAACGATCGAGCACCCGGTCCGCTTGCGGCACTGCGTTTTCGAGAACCCTCCGGCCCTGTACGGCGCCCAATTCCGGACCTTGGTATTCAAGCATTCCGTATTGCCCGGACTCACCGCCGGAGCCATTCGGGTGGACGGCGCCCTGCTGATGACCGGCTGCCGTTCCACCGGCCCGGTCCGGCTCGCGGGAGCGCATATCGGCGGAGCCGTGTTCCTCGACGGAGCCCGCCTCGAATCCCCGCTCAGCCCGGCCGAACCGGACCCTGGTGAGCCCCCGGAAGCCGTGCTGGAACTCAACCAGGCCCTCGTCGGCCATGACATCGTCGCCCGCGGCCTCGTCGCCCATGGCCTGATCCGGCTGAACGGAGCCACGGTCGACGGCGACGTGAACTTCGACGACGCCCACCTCCTGGCCCCCGGCCGCACCGCCTTGCACGCCGAGAACCTGACCGTTGGCACCGATCTGCGCGGTATGCGCATGCGGGCCCAGGGCCGCGTCAATCTGAGCGGCGCCAGGATCCCGCGCCACCTGAACTTCGCCTACGTCCGGCTCTCCCACCCCGAAGGCCAGGCCCTGCGCGCCAGCAGTGCCACCATCGGCGAGCTGTGGCTGCGCGAAGCCGCCCCGATCGAGGGCGTCCTGAATCTGCGCGGCGCCCAGCTCGACCTCCTCCACATCGCCCCGGAGGTGTGGCCCGACCGCGTCCGGATGGACGGCCTCAGCTATCGGAGCCTGACCCCGCACCTTCCCGCCGAGCAGCGCCTGCCCCTGCTCGAACACGAAGAGGGTGGCTATCTCCCGTACCTCTACGAGCAGTTGACGACCGCCTACCGCACCGCGGGCGACGACGCGGCCGCACGCACCGTCCAACTCGCCAAACTCCGCCGCCACCGCCACACCCTCCCCCGCTACGCCCGCCTCTGGGGCCACGTCCAGGACCTCACCGTCGGCTACGGCTTCCGCCCCATGCGCGCCGCCTGCTGGCTCCTGGCCCTCCTCCTCACCGGCGCCCTCACCTTCGCCCTCCACCATCCCCGCCCGCTGAAGCCCGACGAGGCCCCCGACTTCAACGCCCTCTTCTACACCGTCGATCTCCTCCTCCCGATCATCGGCTTCGGCCAGGAGCAGGCCTTCGCCCCCCAGGGCTGGTACCAGTGGCTCTCCTACACCCTGATCGTCACCGGCTGGATCCTGGCCACCACCATCGCCGCGGGCATCAGCCGCTCCCTGAGCCGCCAATAGCCGCCACCTGGCCGCCCCTGCCGGCTTGCGCCCTGTCGTGTGTTCGCCCACCGCTTTATGATCATTACTCTGCGTACGAGGGTGCGTGAGGGGGCGTGCATGGCAGCTGGTGGATCCGCGTCGCGGCGAGCGCAGGAGGCACGACGGCAGGAGCGGCTGCTCAGGGAGCAGTGGCAGGCGGCCCGACGGCAGGCACGCAGATGGGAAGCCGCCAGTGAGGGCGAACGCCGGGTCGCCGCACAGCTGTTAGTGCTGACCGAGCGCGGCTGGCGGCTGCTGGTGGACCGCCGATGGCCGGGAACGCGCGCCGCCAATGTGGACATGCTGCTCATCGGCCCCGGCGGCGTGTTCGTCATCGACGTCAAGAACTGGCGCTCGGCCCCACAGGCGTTGGACGGACGGCTCGTCGCCGACGGTGCGTCCCGCGACGAGCACGCCACCCGGCTCCTGGCCGTGACGAAGGTGGCCGAATCGGCGGTGGCGTCGCTCGGGATGTCCCCGGTCGCCGTCCAGCCCCTCATGGTCTTCGCGGGGCATCGTCTGCACGCCGAGCTGGGCAGGATCCGGCTGTTGGGGGAGCGCGAGGTCGGCCCGGCCCTGCTCTCCGAACGCCGCCGGGTGCCCGCCCCGACCGTGAACGCCATCGCCAACCATCTGGAGCAGGTCTTCCCCGAGTACGAGACATCGTCCATACCCCAGGGGGCGTCGGAACCGATCGGCCCCCGGGCGGATTCAGCGGACGGCCTGTTCGACCTCGAAGGACTGCGCGAGGCGGCTCTCGATGAAGCGCTGCGGGCCCCGATCGAACAGTGGATGACCTTCCTCCACCCCGATCAGGTCGCCCTGGTGCGCCGAAACTGGTCCGGCCCCGCACGCATCAGCGGCCCGGCCGGCACCGGCAAGACGGTCGTCGGACTGCACCGCGCGGCCCATCTCGTCCGGCGCACCAACGGCCGCGTCCTGTACGTCACCTTCGCCAACAACCTCCCCCGGGTGCAGGCGACCTTCCTCAAGTCCATGTCCCCCGCCGTCGCCGACCGGGTCGACTTTCGCAGCCTGCACTCCTGGGCGCGGGAGTTCCTCCGCGACTGCGGCGTCGAGGCCCGGCTGAACGGCGACAAGGCCGAGACCGCCTTCAGCCTCGCCTGGAAGCATGTCGGCCGCGACAGTTGCCTCGCCGAGATCGACCCGACGCCGACGTACTGGCGGGAGGAGATCGCCCATGTCATCAAGGGCCGTGGCATCACCTCCTTCGACGAGTACGCCACGGTGCCCCGCCTACGCCGCCGTACCAGCCTGCGACGGAACCACCGGCAAGCCGTATGGGCCCTGTTCGAGGCATACGAGGCGCTCCGCGCCGAACGCGGTGTGCACGACTTCAACGACGTCCTCTCCCTCGCCCTGACGGAAGCGCGCCGCCGCACCGGGCAGCACCGCCACACCGCCGTGATCGTGGACGAGGTCCAGGACCTCACCCTCGTCGGCGTCCGGCTGCTGCACAGCCTCGTCGGCGACGCCCCCAACGGGCTGCTCCTGGTCGGCGACGGTCAACAAGCCGTCTACCCGGGCGGTTTCCGCATGTCCGACGCCGGTATCGACATCCGTGGCGACCGGGCGCAGGTCCTGCGGACCAACTACCGCAACAGCAAGGAGATCCTCGACGCGGCACTCGCCGTCGTCGAGCAGGACACCTTCGAGGACATCGACGGTCTGCCCACCTCAGGCCGCCGCGACGTCGACCTCACCTACCACGACGGACAGGTGATCCACGTCTCCCGGCCCACCCGGGCCGAGCACGATCAAGCGCTCCTCGACGCACTCGGCGACCTCCCGCCCGGAGCCCGCGCCGACTCCGCGGTCCTGTGCCCTTCCACCCGTGCCATCGGCCAGTACCAACGCCTCCTCGAACGCGCCGGTATCCCGGCCCGCCTCCTGGAGCACTACGACGGCCGCCCCGTCGACGCCGTCAAACTCGGCAGCTACCGCCGCGCCAAGGGCCTGGAGTTCAAACGCGTCTTCCTCCCCGACCACCGCGCCACCCTCTCCACCACCGCCCCGAAGACCCTCGAGACCGAACGCGAGCGGAACGAGCTCTCCCGCAGCCAGCTCTTCGTGGCCATGACGCGCGCCCGCGACGTCCTCTGGCTGGGCAGCATCCACCGCCCGCCCCAAGCTTGATCCAAACAGGTTGGCCCCCTGTTGGGCCCCACGCACGCAAAGGGCCTATCCGCGAGAAGCGGATAGGCCCTTTGACCTGTGTTCCTTCAGTCGGGGTGGCGGGATTTGAACCCACGACCTCTTCGTCCCGAACGAAGCGCGCTGCCAAGCTGCGCTACACCCCGAAGCAACGAGCTCTACTTTAGCGGACCGCTGGCCAGAGACGAAATCCGGTTTCGGGGCTCTCGCAGGTGGGGGCGGGGGTGTCCGGTTTCAGGGTGTCTGGGGGGTGAGGGTGAGGAGGGTGGCCTCTGGGGGGCAGGCGAAGCGGATGGGGGTGTAGCGGTTGGTGCCGCAGCCCGCGGAGACGTGGAGGTAGGAGGTGTGGCCCCCGGCCTGGTGGCTGGAGAGGCCCTTGACCCGCTGGGTGTCCAGGTCGCAGTTGGTGACCAGGGCGCCGTAGAAGGGGATGCACAGCTGGCCGCCGTGGGTGTGGCCCGCGAGGATCAGGGGGTAGCGGTCGGCAGTGAAGGCGTCCAGGACGCGGAGGTAGGGGGCGTGGACCACGGCCAGGGACAGGTCCGCGTCCGTCTCCGGGCCGCCGGCCACCTCGGCGTAGCGGTCGCGCTTGATGTGGGGGTCGTCCAGGCCGGTGAGGGCGATCTCGATGTCGTTCAGCTTCAGCCGGCCCCGGGTGTTCGAGAGACCGACCCAGCCTGCCGCGTCGAAGGCGTCGCGTAGCTCGTGCCAGGGGTTGTGGATCGCGCCGACGACCGGGGCGTTGCCGTTGAGGCCGTGGCGGCCGGTGGCCTTTTCCAAGAGGTAGCGGGCGGGGTTGCGCAGCTTCGGTCCGTAGTAGTCGTTCGAGCCGAAGACATACGCGCCCGGGAACTCCAGCAGCGGGCCCAGCGCGTCCAGGACCTCCGGGATGCCCGCGGGGTCCGAGAGGTTGTCGCCGGTGTTGACGACGAAGTCGGGGCGCAGTCCGGCGAGGGACTGGAGCCAGCGCTGCTTCTTGCGCTGGCCGCTGACCATGTGAATGTCGGAGATCTGGAGGACGCGCAGGGGCCGCATTCCGCTCGGGAGCACCGGGACGGTGATCCGTCGGAGCCGGAAGGACCGGACTTCGAAGCCGACCGCGTAGGCGAGGCCGGCTGCGCCGACCGCCGTGATTCCCAGAGGTACTCCGTATTGCGCGCGCATGGTCACCATGGTCGCAGAACGCGAGTGGGGGAGAAATCTTCGGGTGATTCCCGGCCAGTACTGGCAGACTCGACGCCATGACCACCACGCTCAAGTCCAGGTTGCAGGACGAACTCACCGCGGCGATCAAGGCGCGCGACGAGCTGCGCTCCTCCACTCTCCGGCTGACCCTCACCGCGATCCAGAAGGAAGAGGTCGCGGGTGAGAGCGCCCGTGAGCTGTCCGATGCCGAGGTGGAGAAGATCATCGCGCGTGAGTCGAAGAAGCGCCGCGAGGCGGCCGACGCCTTCGCCAAGGGCGGGCGGACCGAGCAGGCCGCGCGGGAGCAGGCCGAGGGCGAGGTGCTCGCCGAGTACCTGCCGAAGCCGCTGACGGACGACGAGCTGAACGCGCTGGTGGCCGAGGCCGTGCGGGAGGCCGCGGCGGCGGGTGCCGAGGGGCCGCGGGCCATGGGCGCCGTGATGAAGATCGTGAACCCCAAGATCGCCGGGCGGGCCGAGGGCGGCCGGGTCGCCGCCGCGGTGAAGCGCCAGCTCGCGGGCTGAGACCTCTTTCTCCGGCTTCCTCCGGCTTCCTCCGGCTTCCCCCGGCGATCTTCCCGGAGCCCGGGAGCCCCGGGATTCGCGGGGTTCGCGGGGTTCGCGGGGTTCGCGGGATTTTCGCTGGTGGGGCCGTGAGCGCAGACACGCTGAGGGGGCCGGGCATGACATGCCCGGCCCCCTCAGCGCTCAGTCGCCGTTCCTACGGCAGGCGCAAGCCGCCGTCCCTCTTGCCTCCGTGTCCGCCACCGTTGTGGCCCCCGCCGATCAGGTCCGGGGGAAGGGAGATGTCCGGCCAGGGGTCGTCTCCACCGTTGTCGCCGCGGCCCGGCTTGTCATGGCCCGGCTTGTCGTGGCGGTCCGGCCTGTGGTCGTCCGGGTCGTTGATCGGGACGGTGGCGAAGCCGGGCGCGGGCTTGCCCTCCAGTGCGCCGGTCATCGCGTCCTTCCAGATCGGACCCGGGGTGTCCGCGCCGTAGACCTTGTCGTGGTAGACGCCGCCGATGGTGATGTTCTCCATCTTCACGCCCTCGGCGCCCGGGCCGCCGACCCACACCGCACCCGCGAGGTTCGGGGTGTAGCCGACGAACCACGCGGCCCTTCGCTCGTCCGTGGTACCCGTCTTTCCGGCGCTCGACCGGCTCTGGAGCCCGGCCTGCTTGCCGGTGCCGTCCTCCACCACACCGCGCAGCAGGGTGTTGATGGTGTCCGCGGTCTTCTGCGACATCGCGCGCTTGCACGTGGACTTCGGGACCTTCAGCGCCTTGCCACCGGGCCCGGTGATCGACTCGATGAGGACCGGGGAGCAGTAGACACCGCGGTTGGCGAAGGTCGCGTACGCGTTGGCCATCGTGAGCGGGGAGAAGCCCTCGGTGCCGAGAGTGAGGGAGGGCACCTGGTGGTGCTCCTTGCCGTCGGCCCGCTTCGCGCCGATCTTGTCGGCCAGCGTCGTCACCGGGCAGACCCCGATCTCGCTGATCAGCTGGACGAAGTAAGTGTTGACCGACTTCGCGGTCGCCTCCTTCATCCCGTACGGGCCGACCTCGCTCTTGTTCTCGTTCTCGACCGTCGCGCCCTCGTTGTTGGTCCAGGTGCCCTTGCAGGTGCTGACCGGGCTCGGGTACTCCATCTTGTACGGCGAGGAGTAGCGCTTGTACGGCTTGGTGCCCCGCTCGATGGCGGCCGCGGCGGTGATCGGCTTGAAGGTCGAACCGACCTGGAAGCCGTAGTTCGAACCGCCCATGGACTTGTCCGCGGAGAGGTTGATCTGCGTCTCGTCCTTGCCGAAGCCGTACGGCCGGGACTGGCCCATCCCCAGCACCTTGCCGGTGCCCGGCTCGACCAGCGAGACGGCGGTGGCGACCCGGTCGGACTGGTAGACATGCGACTTGATCGAACTCTGGACCGACTTCTGTGCCTGCGGGTCCAGCGTGGTGCGGATCGTCATGCCGCCCCGGTCCCAGCGCTTGGCGCGCGCCTCGCGGGTCTTGCCGAAGGTCGGGTCGTTGTAGAACACCTCGCGGACGTAGTCACAGAAGAAGCCGGCGCCGTGGACGGCCGTGATGCAGCCGCTTCGGGGCCGGCTGACCTTCAGACCGAGCGGCTTCTTCTTGGCCGCCTCGGCCTGCGCCTGGCTGATGTCCTTCACCTCGGCCATGCGCTGGAGCACGGTGTCGCGCCGCGTCTTGGCCGTCTCCGGGTTGGCCACCGGGTCGTAGCGGCTGGGCGACTGGACGAGACCGGCCAGCAGTGCGGCCTGCTCCAGCTTGAGGTCCTTGGCGGGCTTGCTGAAGTAACGCTGGGAGGCGGCCTCGATGCCGTACGCCTGCTGCCCGAAGAAGGTGATGTTCAGGTAGTTCTCGAGGATCCGCTTCTTGCCCAGTTCCTGCTCGACCTGGATCGCGTACTTCAGTTCCTTGATCTTGCGGCCGATGGACTGCTGGGTGGCCTGGGCCACCTTCTTCTCGTCGTTGCCCGCCTCCTCGACGAAGACGTTCTTCACATACTGCTGGGTAAGGGTGGACGCACCCTGTGAGACGCCGCCGTTCTGGGCGTTCTTGTTCACGGCGCGCAGGATGCCCTTGAGGTCGACCGCCCCGTGCTTGTAGAAGCGCGCGTCCTCGATCGCGACGATCGCCTGACGCATATAGGGGGAGATGTCCTTGAGCTTCACGATGGTGCGGTCGCGGGAGTAGACCTTCGCGATCTCGCCGCCCTTGGCGTCCAGGATGGTGGTCCGCTCGCTGAGCGGCGGAGTCTTGAGATTGGCCGGAATCTCGTCGAACGCCCCGACCGTTCCCTTGGCGGCAAGGCCGAACGCCCCGACCGCGGGCAGCGCGAGCCCGGCCATGACCGCGCCGGCCAGCGCGCTGACGCCGAGGAACTTCGCGGCTTGTTGAGCGGTGGAGAGCCCCCCGCCCGAGCGCGTATTACCCATGAGGGGCAGCCTACGTGCCGAATCGCCGGACAGGGGACCGGGTGTTCGCATAAGCTGTTTCGCGCCAGCCACAGACGCACGGCTGTGCCACACCCCCACCCTCACTCACGTGAGTGATGAGACCTGCCCGGATTGCGGCCCTCTGTCCTGAGCTGCCCTTTCTTCCTTGGGTGAACTGCCCGGATTTGCACTAGTAATCGCAAATGTCGCCAGCTCACTCCGTTGGGTGATCTGCCGCGTACCCATAGTCCGTTCGGGCCATCCAAGATTGGGCCCGCAGGGGGTGTTGCGCCCTGCCCACCTTCCGTAACGTCCTCAACTGGCGACGGTGCATATGCCGTTAGTCGCCGTGGGGGAGCTCCGATTCGGGAGAGGACGGCGCCAGCATGGGCTGGGTAACCGACTGGAGTGCGCAGGCCGCCTGCCGCACTACTGATCCAGATGAACTGTTCGTCCAGGGCGCGGCACAGAACAGGGCCAAAGCGGTCTGCACCGGATGCCCGGTGCGCACCGAGTGCCTTGCGGACGCTCTGGACAACCGTGTCGAGTTCGGTGTGTGGGGAGGGATGACCGAGCGAGAGCGGCGGGCACTGCTGCGCCGTCGGCCGACGGTGACCTCTTGGCGCAGGCTGCTGGAAACCGCGCGCACCGAGTATGAGCGGAGTGCGGGCATCCTGCCCTTCGACGACGAGGAGTACGAGCGCTTCGCCGCCGTCGGATAGCGGTGGCGGGGTGAGGCATGTCCTGGAGGACGGGCGATGCGGCCCGCGGCCCAGGGGGGTCTGCCCACTCTGAGCGCGAAGCATGAGCTTGACGAGGGCGCCATGGGGGGTGCCCTCGGGCTCGGCCTCGGCGCGGGTGTGGTGGGGGTGGTGGGCGCGTTGCATCGCCGTACGGGCACGCAATTCCGTATGGGCACAGGGCGTTGCTGTCCTGTGCCCGGCACATGTGCGTCGGCACGTGTGTGTAGGCGCCGCTTGCTGGGTGGTTGCTCCTTGCTGGGGCTGCTGGGGCTGCTGGGACTGCTGGGGGTCAGCCCGCGCGTTGGGGGCGCTCCATCGGGACCGCCAAGCGCTCACCGATCGCCCGCAGCCCTGCCAGGTCGTGTACATCTCCGGGGAGTGCGGCTACTTGGGCCACCGGAACCTCGGGGTGCAGCGCCGTGAAGCGGTCGTGCGTACGCTGCTCGCGTCCGAGCACCTGCATACGCTCCGCGTGCAGCCGGAGCAGTCCCGCGGCGAGCCGCTCCGCCGACGTGTCCGCCGACGTGGGGGAGACGTCGGGGTCCGCTGCCGAGGGGTTCCGCGCTTGAGTCTTCCCTGAGTCACGATCGACAAATCCGCCGTCGGCAAGATTTTCTTCGCCGTCGCCAGAGTTGGCCGGATCACTCGCGTCCGGATCCACTTCTGCTTCCGTTTCTGGTTCCGGATCCGGAGCTGTCGCAGGGTCCGTGGCGACGTCCGCCATGGAGAGGATCTCCGCGGCCGCCAGCGCCCGTTCCGCGGAGAGCTGTTCGGCCCCGCTGCCGTGCACCCGGTTCAGCACCAGCCCGGCCAGCGGCATCCGGTCCGCCCCCAGCCGTTCGACGAAGTACGCGGCCTCGCGCAGGGCGTCCCGCTCCGGGGCGGCCACCACCAGGAAGGCTGTACCGGGAGCCTGGAGCAGCCGGTAGGTGGCCTCCGCGCGGGTGCGGAATCCGCCGAACATCGTGTCCATTGCGGCAGCGAACGTCTGTACATCGCGCAGCAGCTGTCCGCCCAGCACCTTGTTGACCGTGCCCGTCATCATCGAGACGCCCACGTTCAGGAACTTCATCCCGGCCCGGCCGCCGACCTTCGCCGGCGCCATCAGCACCCGGATGAACTTGCCGTCCAGGAACGAGCCGAGACGTTTCGGCGCATCCAGGAAATCCAGTGCCGAGCGGCTCGGCGGAGTGTCGACGATGATCAGGTCCCACTCGTCGCGGGCGCGCAACTGGCCGAGCTTCTCCATGGCCATGTACTCCTGCGTGCCCGCGAAACCGGCCGAGAGCGACTGGTAGAACGGGTTCGCCAGGATCGCGCGGGCGCGCTCGGGATCGGCGTGCGCCTCGACGAACTCGTCGAACGTCCGCTTCATGTCCAGCATCATGGCGTGCAGTTCGCCGCCGTTCTCGTCGCCGACGCCCGCCACCTTCCGCGGGATGTTGTCGAGTGCGTCGATGCCCATCGACTGGGCCAGCCGACGTGCCGGGTCGATGGTGAGGACCACGACCTTGCGGCCGCGCTCCGCGGCCCGTACGCCCAGGGCTGCGGCCGTGGTCGTCTTGCCGACGCCTCCGGAGCCGCAGCACACCACGATGCGGGTCTGCGGGTCGTCCAGGAGCGCGTCGGTCTCCAGCCGGGGTGCCACGTCCATGCTCATGCCGCCTCCTGCGTACGGCTCGTACCGCCCATCAAGCCCCTGCCGACCGTCTCGCCCGCGCGGCCCGGCCTGTCCACGCCGCGCCTGCCTGAGATCGGGCTCACCACAGCCGCCCTCACGATCGTCGCCCTCACAGCAGCCGCGCTCACCACAGCCGCAACAGCCGCGCTCACGACGGCCACTGCTTGCGCAGATCCGCCGCCAGCCGGTAGAGCCCGGCCAGGTCGATGCCGTCGGTGAGCAGCTCCAACTCGTGCAGCGGCAGCCCCAGATCGGACAGTTCGGCCCGCTGCGTCCGCTCCAGCCCGACCCGTTCCGCATGCTCGCGCGCCTGCTCCAGCAACGGATCGACCAGGCGCTCGGCGAGGCCGCCACGGCGCGCGCCGCCCAGACCCGCCTGCGAGAGCGCCTTCGCGACCGCCGCGCGCTGCCCGTTCGCGGCGATCTCGACGGCGTCGTGGTCGAGGATCGCGGGCCGCACCATGTTGATGACGACCGCGCCGGTCGGCAGGCCGTCGGCGCGCAGTTCCGCGATGCCGTCCGCGGTCTCCTGGACCGGCATCTCCTCCAGCAGCGTCACCAGGTGGACCGCCGTCTGGGGAGACTTCAGGACGCGCATCACGGCCTGTGCCTGGTTGTGTATCGGGCCGGTCCGGGCCAGCCCCGCCACCTCGTGGTTGACGTTCAGGAAGCGGGTGATCCGGCCGGTGGGCGGGGCGTCCATGACCACGGAGTCGTAGACGAATTTCCCGTCTTTGCCCTTGCGGCGGACCGCCTCGCACGCCTTGCCGGTCAGCAGCACGTCGCGCAGCCCGGGGGCGATCGTGGTCGCGAAGTCGATCGCGCCCAGCTTCTTGAGGGCGCGTCCGGCCGAGCCCAGCTTGTAGAACATATGGAGGTAGTCGAGGAGGGCGTACTCCGGATCGATCGCGAGAGCGTGCACCTCACCACCGCCCGGCGCGGTAGCGATCTTCCGCTCCTCGTAGGGCAGCGCTTCCGTCTCGAAGAGCTGCGCGATGCCCTGGCGGCCTTCGACCTCAACCAGCAGCGTGCGCTTGCCATCGGCCGCGAGGGCCAGCGCGAGTGCCGCGGCGACCGTGGTCTTGCCGGTTCCGCCCTTGCCACTGACGACATGGAGCCTGCTCACACTGGGGAGCCTAACCAGTCGCCCCACGGGCTACGCACGAGGCCCCGGCGGAGAGGCATTACAGTCGGGCTCATGACGAAGTGGGAATACGCGACCGTGCCGCTGCTGGTACACGCCACAAAGCAGATTCTGGACACCTGGGGCGAGGACGGCTGGGAGCTGGTCCAGGTCGTTCCGGGGCCGAACAACCCCGAGCAGCTGGTGGCCTACCTGAAGCGGGAGAAGGCATGAGCGCCGTCGAGGACAAGCTCGCCGGGCTCGGTCTGACGCTGCCCGAGGTCGCGGCGCCCCTCGCCTCGTACGTGCCCGCGATCCGCACCGGTTCGTACATCTACACGGCGGGTCAGCTGCCTCTGGTCGAGGGCAAGCTGGGCGTGACCGGCAAGGTCGGCGCCGAGGTGACCCCGGAGGAGGCCAAGGAGCTGGCGCGGATCTGCGCGCTGAACGCCCTGGCCGCCGTGAAGTCCGTCGTGGGCGATCTCGACAAGGTCGTGCGGGTGGTCAAGGTCGTCGGTTTCGTGGCCTCGGCACCGGACTTCACCGGGCAGCCGGGTGTGGTCAACGGCACAAGCGAGCTGCTGGGCCAGGTGCTGGGCGACGCGGGTGTGCACGCGCGCAGCGCGGTCGGTGTGGCGGTGCTGCCGCTCGACGCGCCGGTCGAGGTCGAGATCCAGGTCGAGGTCGCGGACTAGCGGCACGGGGCGAGGCCGGACTCAGGTGGAGGTCGCGGACCGGTCCGGTCGGCGCATCATCTGGATCCGGCCACCGGTCCCGGTCGGGGGCGGTGGGTGCCCCTCGAACATCCGCCCACAAACGCATAGCATCCGGCCATGTCCACTACGAATGGCCAGTGGTACCCGCCCGAGTGGCCTGAGCGGATCCGGCTGTTGTCGGCCGGAGAGCTCACACCGGTGACGCCGCGCCGGGCCGCCACCGTGCTGCTGCTGCGGGACGGACAGGACGGGCGGGACGGGGACGGCGTTTACGCATCCGAGCGGCTCGAGAGTGCCGCGCAGGATGCCGGGGGTGATGGGGGAACCGACGAAGCGACCGGCGGGATCGGGACGACCCGGGGCACCGGAACCACCGTGAACACCGGGAACACCGGGAACACCGGCGCGACCGAGAAGACGGGGGAGACGGGGGAGACCGGGGAGCGCGGCGAGTCCGCGGGGCCCGGGGAATCCGTCAGCGACGGGCGGGACGCCCCTGGTGGCCCCGCCGTCTACATGCTGCGCAGACGCGCCTCCATGGCCTTTGCCGGAGGCGCGTACGCCTATCCGGGCGGCTCCGTCGATCCGCGCGACGAGCGGATGGTCGCCTGGGCCGGGCCCTCGCGCGCCCAGTGGGCGCAGCGGCTGGGGCTCGACGCGAACGACGGGACGCAGGCGCAGGCCATCGTGTGCGCGGCGGTCCGCGAGACCTTCGAGGAAGCGGGCGTGCTGCTCGCCGGGCCCACCCCGCACACGGTCGTCGCGGACACCACGGGCGACGACTGGGAGGCGGACCGCGCGGCGCTGGTCGCCCGCGACCTGTCGTTCGCCGAGTTCCTCGACCGCCGAGGGCTGGTGCTCCGCTCGGACCTGCTGGGCTGCTGGGCCCGCTGGATCACCCCGGAGTTCGAACCGCGCCGCTATGACACCTGGTTCTTCGTGGCCGCGCTGCCGCGGGGGCAGCGCACCCGCAACGCCTCCACGGAAGCGGACCGGACGGTGTGGATCCGGCCGGGTGCGGCGGCCGACGGCTACGACCGTGGTGAGCTGCTGATGATGCCGCCGACCATCGCGACCCTGCGCCAGCTGCGGCCGTACGGCTCGGTCGGCGAGGCGCTGGCCGCGGCCGCCGACCGCGATCTGACCCCGGTCCTCGCGCAGGCGCGGCTGGAGAACGGTGAGCTGGTGCTGAGCTGGCCGGGCCACGACGAGTTCACCAAGCACATCTGGACGGGCGCGACGGGCGCGACGGGCGCGACGGGCGCGACGGGTCCGGCTGGTCCGGCGGGCCCGGAAGGCACCACGGGTACCACGGGTACCACGGGTACCACGGGTACCACGGGTACCACGGGCACCACGGGGGGATCCTCCGCATGACGAACGCAGCCTCGCTGCCCGGTCAGCCGCGCGGAGGCGCGATCGGCGGCCCGGCCACCGACCGGGCCGTCTGCGTCCTGGCGCCGAACCCCTCGCCCATGACGTTGGACGGCACCAACACCTGGATCGTCGCCGAGCCGGACTCCGACCTCGCCGTGGTCATCGACCCCGGGCCGCTCGACGATGCCCACCTCACCGAGGTCATCGCCACCGTGGAGCGGGCGGGCAAGCGCGTCGCGCTGACGCTGCTCACCCACGGCCACGCGGACCACGCGGAGGGCGCGGCGCGCTTCGCCGAGCTGACGCGGACGCGGGTACGCGCCCTGGACCCGGCGCTGCGGCTGGGGGACGAGGGGCTGGAGCTGGGGGATGTCATAACCACCGGCGGGCTGGAACTGCGGGTGGTGCCCACGCCCGGCCATACGGCCGACTCGCTGTGCTTCCACCTCCCGGCCGACGGGGCGGTCCTCACGGGTGACACGGTGCTCGGGCGCGGTACGACCGTGGTCGCGCACCCGGACGGGCGGCTGGGCGACTATCTGGACTCGCTGCGCAGACTGCGCTCGATGACGGTGGACGACGGGGTGTCCACGGTGCTGCCGGGCCACGGGCCGGTGCTGAACGACGCGCGGGGCGCGGTGGAGTACTACCTCGCGCACCGGGCCAACCGGCTGGCGCAGGTGGAGACCGCTGTGGAGGACGGACATCGCACACCCGATGAGGTCGTGGCGCATGTGTACGCGGATGTGGACCGGTCGCTGTGGCCCGCGGCGGAGCTGTCGGTCCGGGCTCAGCTGGACTATCTGCGGGAGCACGGGCTGATCTGAGCGGGGCGGGGAGCGCAGGGCACAGGGCACAGGGCGCGGGCGCTCGAGCAGGGCGCTCGTCAGACTGCGCGCCCCCTGCGGGACAGTACGCGCCCGCGCGAAGGCGCACGGAGGCGTACGGGGAGTGGTCACGGGCCAGGTCGGGCCTTCATCCGCCAGGGAACGTTCCCGGGCGCCCTGAGCGCGCTCCGCGCCCGTTCCCTGGACGAGGCGAAACGGGAGAGACAAACCGAAGGGCCCCGGCCGGGAGATCCGGCAGGGGCCCTTCGGTTCTGGCTTCCGTGATGCGGGAAGCAACTTCCGTGATGCGGTCCCGCATCGTCCTGTCAGCGGGAGCGCTTCGCGAGGCGCTCGACGTCGAGCAGGATCACGGCACGGGCCTCCAGTCGCAGCCAGCCACGGCCCGCGAAGTCGGCGAGCGCCTTGTTGACCGTCTCGCGGGAGGCGCCGACCAGCTGGGCCAGCTCCTCCTGGGTCAGGTCATGGACGACGTGGATGCCCTCCTCCGACTGCACGCCGAAGCGGCGCGAGAGGTCCAGCAGCGCGCGGGCGACACGGCCGGGGACGTCGGAGAAGACCAGGTCGGACATCTGGTCGTTGGTCCTGCGCAGTCGGCGTGCCACGGCGCGCAGCAGCGCGGACGCGACCTCGGGCCGGGCGTTCAGCCACGGCTGGAGGTCGCCGTGACCCAGGCCGAGCAGCTTCACCTCGGTGAGGGCGGTGGCGGTGGCGGTGCGCGGGCCGGGGTCGAACAGCGACAGCTCGCCGATCAGCTCGCCGGGGCCGAGCACGGCCAGCATGTTCTCGCGGCCGTCGGGAGAGGTGCGGTGCAGCTTCACCTTGCCCTCGGTGACCACGTACAGGCGGTCGCCGGGGTCCCCTTCGTGGAAGAGTGCGTCACCCCGCGCGAGGGTGACCTCTCCCATGGAGGCGCGCAGCTCAGCGGCCTGCTCGTCATCGAGCGCCGCGAAGAGCGGGGCGCGCCGCAGAACGTCGTCCACGAGTCTCTCCTTGTCGACATGCACAGGGGACCGTCGTCCCCATGATGCCGGACGGTAAAACAGTGCGATCAATCACAAGTTTGACGCACCGGCCTTCCGGACCGAACGGCAGGGGTCCGATTGAGCGCCTCTCCGCTCTGCTCGGGCCGGATGTCGGCGCCTGGGCTTAGGCTGGCCGGGTGTCCAATACGCCGGTGAGAGCACAGGGCAAGGGGGCCGGACGGGTGACCGCACCTCGCAATTCCGCTGTCGGCGAACAGCGGCGCGCCAAGTCGACGAAAGTGGCGAAGGCGGGCAAATCAACCACCACCTCCACGGACACGTCCGCGTCTCCGGCCCGGTCCAAAACGAAGCCTGCGGCCAAGACCGAGCCTGCGTCCAACGCCAAGCCGGTGTCCAACGCCAAGCCTGCGTCCAACGCCAAGCCGACGTCCGGCGACACCAAGACCGAGTCCCGTCTCGCGCTCGTCCGCCGCGCCCGGCGGATCAATCGCGAGCTCGCCGAGGTGTATCCGTACGCCCATCCCGAGCTGGACTTCGACAACCCGTTCCAGCTGCTGGTCGCCACGGTCCTGTCCGCCCAGACCACCGATCTGCGGGTCAACCAGACCACCCCGGCGCTCTTCGCCGCCTATCCGACCCCCGAGGACATGGCGGCCGCCGACCCCGAGGTGCTGGAGCAGCTGATCCGGCCGACCGGCTTCTTCCGCGCCAAGGCCAAGTCGCTGCTGGGCCTGTCCGCCGCGCTGCGCGACCGCTTCGGCGGTGAGGTGCCGGGCCGGCTGAAGGACCTGGTGACGCTGCCCGGCGTCGGCCGCAAGACGGCCAATGTGGTGCTCGGCAATGCCTTCGGGGTGCCGGGTCTGACCGTGGACACCCACTTCGGGCGGCTGGTGCGGCGCTGGAAGTGGACCGATCAGGAGGATCCGGAGAAGGTCGAGGCGGAGATCGCCGCGCTCTTCCCGAAGAGCGAGTGGACGATGCTCTCGCACCGCATCATCTTCCACGGCCGCCGTGTCTGCCACGCCCGCAAGCCCGCCTGCGGCGCCTGCCCGATCGCCCCGCTCTGCCCGGCGTACGGCGAGGGCGAGACGGACCCCGACAAGGCGAAGAAGCTGCTGAAGTACGAGATGGGTGGCCAGCCCGGTCAGCGGCTGCGTCCCCCGGCCGACTACCCGGGCCCGCCCGCGGCCCCGCTGGGAGCCGCCGAGTGACGAGCACATACGGCGGAGAGGTGCGGGTCAGCGCGCAGGGGCTGCCCGAGTGGCTGCTGCCCCTGGCCCGTGCGGCCGAGACGATCGAGCCGTCCCAGCTGAGCAGGTTTCTGCCGCCCCGGGCCGGAGGCCGCCCGTCCGCCGTGCTGGTGCTCTTCGGGGAGGGGGCGCACGGTCCCGAGCTGCTGCTGATGGAGCGGTCCGGTTCGCTGCGCTCCCACGCCGGCCAGCCCTCGTTCCCCGGGGGTGCGCTCGACCCGGAGGACGGCGATCCGGACGGTCCGGGCCCGCTGCGCGCCGCGCTGCGCGAGGCCGAGGAGGAGACCGGGCTCGACCCCGCGGGGGTCCAGGTGTTCAGCGTGCTGCCCCGGCTCTACATCCCGGTCAGCGGGTTCGTGGTCACACCGGTGCTGGGCTGGTGGCACCGGCCGAGCCCGGTCGGGCCGGTGGATCCGGGGGAGACGGCCCGGGTCTTCAGCGTGCCCGTGGCGGATCTCACGGATCCGGCGAATCGGGCGACCACAGCGCATCCGAGTGGTCACACAGGGCCCGCGTTTCTGGTCGGAGGAGCTTTGGTCTGGGGTTTCACCGCCGGAGTGATCGATCGCATACTGCATTTCGCGGGATGGGAACGGCCCTGGGACCGAGCCAAGCGCGTCCCGCTCGATTGGCGTGCATGAGACGGTGTCTCGGTGAATGTGCTGGATTTCCTGCTGCTGCTCGCCGCCGTGTGGTTCGCGATCATCGGCTATCGCCAGGGCTTCGTCGTCGGCGTGCTGTCGGTGACGGGGTTCATCGGCGGTGGGCTGGTCGCGGTCTATCTGCTGCCGGTCATCTGGGACGGGGCGACCGACAGAGCGTCCCCCGGCACATTCGGCGCCGTCGTGGCGCTCGCCCTGGTGATCGTGTGCGCTTCGGTCGGGCAGGCGGCCACCACCCACCTGGGAAACAAGCTGCGCCGGTACATCACCTGGTCACCGGCGCGCGCCCTGGACGCCACGGGCGGCGCCCTGGTGAACGTGCTGGCGATGCTGATGGTGGCCTGGCTGATCGGCTCCCTGGTGGCCGGGACCTCGCTCCCCACGGTCGGCAAGGAGGTCCGCAACTCCAAGGTGCTGCTCGGGGTCGACCAGGTCGTCCCGGACCGGGCGAACACCTGGTTCACCGACTTCTCCTCGGTGCTCGCCCAGAACGGCTTCCCGCAGGTCTTCGCGCCCTTCGCCAACGAGCGGATCACCTCGGTGCCCCAGCCGGACCCCGCGCTCGCGCAGTCCCCGGTGGCCACCCGCGCCCAGCAGAGCATCGTGAAGGTGGTGGGCACCGCCCCCAGCTGCGGCAAGGTCTTGGAGGGCAGCGGCTTCGTCTACGCCCCGCACCGGGTGATGACCAACGCGCACGTCGTCGGCGGGGTCGACGAGCCGACCGTCCAGATAGGCGGCGAGGGCCGGCTCTACGACGCGAAGGTCGTGCTCTACGACTGGAAGCGCGATATCGCGGTCCTCGACGTGCCCTCGCTGAGCGCACCGGCGCTCCAGTTCGCCCAGGAGGACGCGACCAGCGGCGATGACGCGATCGTCGCCGGTTTCCCGGAGAACGGCGCCTTCGACGTACGCGCGGCGCGGGTCCGCGACCGTATCGATGCCAACGGCCCGGACATCTACCACCGGGGCACCGTCAACCGCGATGTGTACTCGCTGTACGCGACCGTGCGCCAGGGCAACTCCGGAGGCCCGCTGCTCACCCCGGAGGGCCGGGTGTACGGCGTGGTCTTCGCCAAGTCCCTCGACGACGCGGACACCGGGTACGCGCTGACGGCGGACGAGGTGGCCCAGGACGCCCAGCAGGGGCGTTCGGCCGAGCAGCCGGTGGACAGCCAGGGGTGCGCCCTCTAGGCCCTGTCCGGCGGGTCTTGTCGGGCCCGCGACGCCTGGCACCGCGCCCCCAGCTACCGCTGGGAGGTGCCCCCGGCTGCGTTGTCGAAAGTCGCCCGAGTACGCCCAGTACGAGGTCGATCCTCCGCCTTGCGATCCACGGCACCAGACGCTGCGGGCTGCTCTTCAAAGACCCACCGGACAGGGGCTACGCAGTACGGGGCGCGCCCCCAGCGGTGCGCCCTCATTCTGTCGGGCACGTCGCAGCTACCGTCGGTGACGGTGGTGGTGCCTTTGACGCCTAGCGGCCGCGTGGATGGCGCAGCCGTGCCGACACCCAGCGGGCACGGCGGCGGATGATGCGGGGAATCCCGATATGGGGGTCATGGCCTTGGGTAGGCCCGGAGCCGCCCCGCTCGGAAACGCTCAGCGCGGCATTGGCAGCAGCGGCGGCTTCGGAGCCGCGGCCGCTTGGTGCGTCACGGTAGTCGTGAGTCCAGCCCATACGCCGGAGTCTGCCCCTGGCCCAAGGTCCGTAATCGCCGCTGGCTGCGGCAATTGGCCTATGCGCCAGGCAATTGGCTGTTCGTAAGACACCTGTTCGCACGGTCGCCATGGGGTGGTCGCTATCCGCACACCGGGCCCCACTCAGCGGTGCTCGGCCGTGCTCCACTGGAGGCTGGTGAGCCACCCGCCGACGATCCCCAGGGGAGAATCTCAGCGGTCCGGTTCGGGGTCCTTCAGCCAGTTGATCAGCTCGGTGGAGAAGGCGGTCGGGTCCTCCTCATGGGGGAAGTGACCGAGCCCGTCGAAGAGCCGCCAGCGGTACGGCGCCTCCACATACTCCCCGGAGCCTGCCGCGCTGCGGGTGCGCATCACCGGGTCGAGTGATCCGTGCAAGTGCAGCGTCGGCACCCGCACCGGACGCTTCATCCGCCGGTTGAACTGGAAACCGTCCGGTCGCGCCAGCGAGCGCACCATCCAGCGGTACGGCTCGATCGAGCAGTGCGCGGTCGAGGGGATGCACATCGCCCGCCGGTAGACCTGGACGGTCTCGTCATCGGGCAGCTGAGGACCGGACCAGTCGCGGATCAGCTCTCCCACGGCCGCCGCGTCGTCCGCGACCATCTGGCGCTCGGGCAGCCAGGGCCGCTGGAAGCCCCAGATGTGGGAGCTGGCGGCGCTCTGCCGGACGTCCGCGAGCATGGCCGAGCGCCAGCGGCGCGGGTGCGGCATCGAGGCCACCGCCAGCCGCCGGACCAGCTTCGGCCGCATCACCGCGGCCGTCCACGCCAGATATCCGCCCAGGTCATGGCCGACGAGCGCGGCGTCCGGCTCACCCAGCGAGCGCACCACCCCGGTGATGTCGAGGGCGAGGTTGGCCGGGTCGTAGCCACGGGGCGTACGGTCGCTACCGCCCACCCCGCGCAGATCCATCGCGACCGCGCGGTAGCCGGCGTCGGCGAGTGCGGTCAGCTGGTGCCGCCAGGTCCACCAGAACTGCGGAAAGCCGTGGAGCAGCATCACCAGCGGGCCGTCGCCCAGCTCGGCGATGTGGAAACGCGCGCCGTTGGCCGCGATGTCCCGGTGGGTCCAGGGGCCGTCGAGCCGTACGACCGACGCGGAGGTATCAGGGACGGTCATGCCGACGAGCGTGTCACATCCCGTGCGGAGCGTCCGCCGTTGCTCGATGCACGCGGATGCGGCTTGACGCTCCCCAGGACCGCGGCCGTCTCCTTGGACGAGGCGATGGACTTCTTGGGCGGCTTGACCTTCTTGAACTTCACCAGCGCCAGCAGGCCCAGGATTCCGGCGATCAGCCAGTAGATACCGCCCACGATCAGGAAGCACCAGGCGAGGCCGAGACCGGTCCAGGAGCGCAGACCGTAGGCGAGGGCGAAGCTGAGCACCGGCAGCGAGAACAGCAGCAGCACCCCGGCCGCGATACCGGCACCGCTGCCGACCGCGGCGCGCTTGACCCCCACCCGGAGCTCGGCCTTGGCCAGCGCGATTTCGTCGTGCACCAGCGCGGACAGCTCGGTGGTCGCCGAGGCCACCAGCTGGCCGAGGCTGCGGTTGCCGCCGTCGTCGGCTGCGCTCATCGCCATCTCCCTCTGCTCTTGTACGTCTTCCGCTCGCTGCGATGTGCCGCGTTGTACGCGCTTGCTGCCTCTTCTGCGCGATTCCGCGGATGTCAAGCCTCTCAGATCATGCCGGACCATCGTCGTCGGAGTCCCCAGCGGCGGCCATTTCGGCAAGCCGCCGGTGTTCGGCGGCCTTCGCCTCATGGATCGCGGCCATCCGAAGGTGGTATTCCGGGCTGTCGAGTTCATAGATGTCGGGGATGCCATCCATGTCGTCGTCCCGGTCCTCCTCCTGACACAGTCGCCGATACGTGTTGTTGCGCATCTTGAGGAGGACGCCCGCGACCAGCGCGGCGCACAGCGACCCGATGAGCACCGCCGCCTTGATCTCCTCGGTGAGCACCGGGTCACCGGGGAAGGCGAGTTCGCCGATGAGGAGCGAGACGGTGAAGCCGATTCCGGCGAGTGAGGCGACCGCGAGCACATCGCCCCAGGCCAGGTCCTCGTTGAGCTCGGCCTTGGTGAAGCGGGCGGCCAGCCAGGAGCCGCCGAAGACACCGACGGTCTTGCCCACGACGAGTCCGAGGACAACGCCGAGCGTCTCGGGGCGGGTGAAGACGTCCGCGACCGCACCGCTGGATATGGGCACTCCGGCGGCGAACAGGGCGAACAGCGGCACCGCCAGGCCCGCCGACAACGGTCGTACCCGGTGCTCGATGCGCTCCGCGGGGGAGCGCTCCTCGCCGTCGTGCACGGTGCAGCGCAGCATCAGGCCCATCGCGACGCCCGCGACGGTGGCGTGCACCCCGCTGGCATGCATCAGGGCCCAGATCACCACGGCGAGCGGTACGTAGACATAGCTGCCGCGTACGCCCTTGCGGTGCAGCAGCCAGAAGAGGGCGAGTCCGGCGAAGGACAGCACGAGGGGGAGGAGGTGGATGTTCCTGGTGAAGAAGATCGCGATGATCAGGATTGCGCCGAGGTCGTCGACCACGGCGAGGGTGAGCAGGAACGCGCGCAGGGCGGCGGGCAGCGCGGTGCCGATGACCGCGAGGACGGCGAGCGCGAAGGCGATATCGGTGGCGGTCGGTACCGCCCAGCCCTGGAGGCTGCCGCCTCCGGCCGCGCCGACGGCGACGTAGACCAGCGCGGGTATGGCCATCCCGCACACGGCGGCGACCACGGGCAGTGCGGCCGCCTTGGGGTCGCGCAGCTCTCCGGCGACCAGCTCGCGCTTGAGCTCGATCCCGGCCACGAAGAAGAAGATGGTCAGCAGACCGTCGGTGGCCCAGGAGGCGACCGACAGATGCAGATGCAGCGCCTCGGGGCCGAAGGAGAACTCTTTGACGTCGGTGTAGAAACCGCTGAGCGGGGTGTTCGCGAGGATCAGCGCGGCGATGGCGGCGACGAGCAGGATGACGCCGCCGACGGTCTCGGTGCGCAGTGCGTCGGTGACGAACGTCCGCTCGGGGAGCGACTGACGTCCGAGGAAGGTGCGGCGGGCGGGCGCGGCCACGTGCGGGCCTCCTGAGGTCGGTGGGGCAGATACACAGGTGGTGTGTGCCGACCAGACTTCCCGGCTCGCCTCTTCACTCTTGTCGCGGTTTTGACGCGACGGATCTCAACTTTAACCCGGATAGGTGAGGGGCGCTCCCGCCGGGCGGGAGCGCCCCCTATCTGTACACCGCGCTGACCTGGTCCGGAGAGCTGGCCGCTCAGTCCTCGCTGGACGCGGCAGGCAGCTTGCTCTGGATCAGCTCCATGACGGAGGAGTCGGTGAGCGTGGTGACATCGCCCAGGGCGCGGTTCTCGGCGACATCGCGCAGCAGACGGCGCATGATCTTGCCGGAGCGGGTCTTCGGCAGCTCGGCCACCGGCAGGATCCGCTTGGGCTTGGCGATCGGGCCGAGCTGCTTGGCGACATGCGCCCGCAACTCCTCGACCAGGCCCTCGTCCTCGGCCGCGCTACCGCGCAGGATCACAAAGGCACAGATGGCCTGGGTGGTCTGCGGGTCCGTCGCCCCGACCACCGCGGCCTCGGCGACCTTGGGGTGCGAGACGAGCGCCGACTCGACCTCGGTGGTGGAGATGTTGTGGCCGGAGACCAGCATCACATCGTCGACCCGGCCGAGCAGCCAGATATCGCCGTCGTCGTCCTTCTTGGCGCCGTCGCCCGCGAAGTAGCGCTTCTCGAAACGGGACCAGTAGGTGTCCAGGTACCGCTGGTCGTCACCCCAGATCGTCCGGAGCATGGACGGCCACGGCTCGGTGAGCACCAGATAGCCGCCCGCGCCGTTCGGCACCTCGTTGGCATCGTCGTCGACGACGGTGGCGGAGATGCCCGGGAGCGGGACCTGCGCCGAGCCGGGCTTGGTGGCGGTGACGCCCGGCAGGGGCGTGATCATGATGCCGCCGGTCTCGGTCTGCCACCAGGTGTCGACCACGGGCGCCTGGTCCGCGCCGATGTGCTTGCGGTACCAGATCCAGGCCTCGGGGTTGATCGGCTCGCCGACCGAGCCGAGGATCCGCAGTGACGACAGATCGAACTTGGCCGGGATGTCGTCGCCCCACTTCATGCAGGCGCGGATCGCGGTCGGGGCGGTGTACAGGATGGTGACCCCGTACTTCTGGACGATCTCCCACCAGCGGCCCTGGTGCGGGGTGTCCGGGGTGCCCTCGTAGAGCACCTCCGTGGCGCCGTTGGAGAGCGGGCCGTAGACGATGTACGAGTGGCCGGTGACCCAGCCGACGTCCGCGGTGCACCAGTAGACGTCCGTCTCCGGCTTGAGGTCGAAGACGGCGTGGTGGGTGTAGGAGACCTGGGTGAGATAGCCGCCGGTGGTGTGCAGGATGCCCTTCGGCTTACCGGTCGTGCCCGAGGTGTAGAGGATGAACAGCGGGTGCTCGGCATCGAACGCCTCGGGGGTGTGCTGCTCCGGCTGGCGGTCGACGATCTCGTGCCACCACACATCGCGGCCCTCGCTCCAGGCCACGTCCTGGCCGGTGCGCCGGACCACCAGCACGCTGCGCACATGCTCCGTACCGGGGCGGGTCAGGGCCTCGTCGACGGCGGGCTTGAGCGCGGACGGCTTGCCGCGGCGGTAGCCGCCGTCGGCGGTGATGACGACGCGGGCGTCGGCGTCCTGGATGCGGGTGGCGAGAGCGTCGGCCGAGAAGCCGCCGAAGACCACGGAGTGCGGGGCGCCGATACGGGCGCAGGCCAGCATCGCGACCACGGTCTGGGGGATCATCGGCATATAGATGGCGACCCGGTCGCCCGCCTGGACCCCCAACTCGGTGAGGGCGTGCGCCGCTTGGGAGACCTCACGCTGGAGCTCGGCGTAGGTCAGGGAGCGGGTGTCGCCGGGCTCCCCTTCGAAGTGGAGCGCGACGCGGTCGCCCAAACCGTTCTCGACATGGCGGTCGACGCAGTTGTACGCGACATTGAGCTTGCCGTCGGCGAACCACTTCGCGAACGGCGGATTGGACCAGTCGAGTGTCTCATTCGGCTCGGTCGCCCAGGTCAGCCGACGGGCCTGCTCGGCCCAGAAGCCCAGGCGGTCCGCCTTTGCCCGCTCATACGCCTCAGCAGTGACATTGGCGCTGGCAGCAAGCTCGGCGGGCGGCGCGAAGCGACGCTCCTCCCGAAGAAGGTTGGCCAGGCTTTCGTTGCTCACGACATCTCCCAATCCCAGGGTGTCCGTTGTGTCCCGGGCCATAGCTCATCAGCCCGCGGTACTCCCTGACAAGGGTTGTCGAAAATTGGTTTAGACCTGTAATGAGGGTTGTTGATCACCTCACCCCCAGCGCACCCGGGGCGGCTTCGCTGTACACCCCGTCGCCGTTCGCGCTCACACAGGGGCTGGTCATCGGCACGCCGTCGCCCGCCCGGACGGCCAGGAACCGGCGGGAACCGGCCTCCAGGACGTAGGTCTGGGTTTCTGCCACATGGAAGTACATCCCGTGCAGCGTCAGATTGCCCTCCGCCACCCGCTGGGCGACACAGGGATGTGCCCGGAGGTGGTCGAGCTGCTGGATCACATTGATCAGCGCCAGCCGCTCCACATCGTCGGCCACCGGCCGGTCGGCCAGCGCGACCTCGCCGCGGCCCAGTCGCCCGATCCGCTCCATACGGGCCAGCGCTGGCCGCCCGTGGCGCAGCCAGCGCGCGAGCGGGGTCTGCCCGCCGCCACGGTCGACCGGGTCCGCGCCCTGGGGCCGGGGCGGGGCTGAGCTCCCGGGTGGATCCGCGGCCTCCGCTTTCTTCGCGGCCTCCACAGCCTCTGCGGCCTCCGCCGTCTCGGGAGTCTCGGCCGACTTGGGGGGCTCGGGCGCCGACGACGGCTTGACCGGGGCCGAGGTCGACGAGCCGAGCAGCGCCTGCATCGCCCCGCATCCGGAGTGGCCGCAGACCGTGATGCTGCCGACCTTCAGCACCTCCACCGCGTACTCGATCGCCGCGCCCACCGAATCGCAGGAGTCATCGGTGCCCGGTGGCGGCACCAGATTGCCCACATTGCGCACGGTGAACAGATCGCCGGGCCCACTGGAGGTGATCATGCTGGTCACCAGACGGGAGTCGGCGCAGGTGAGGAAGAGCTGACGGGGCCGCTGCCCTTCGCGCGCCAGCCGGGCCAGCTCCTCGCGCACCAGCGGTGCGGTGTTGCGCTGGAACGCGCTGACCCCGCCGAGCAGTTGGCCGCCGTCGGGTCTGCCGCCCGGCCCCTCTGCCGAGCCGGGGTGGGTGCACCGGTGGTCCCGCCACGGTGTCCATGGCCGGCAGCCACGGACAGTGATCGGCTCCGCGGTCGGCCGCCCCGCTCGCCCGCCATGGCCGGCCTGCCCGTCGAGGGCGTTCGGACCATGGATGGTGCCCCCGCCGCTCCGCTCCCGGCGCAGCGGAACACCGCCGAGCAGCACGGAGACCGCTCCGCCGCCGAGGGCGGCCATCAGCCCGGCCTCGAGCGGGGCTCCGGCGACCAGTGCGATACCCAGGGAGAGGGGAACGGCGATCAGGAAGACGGCGATCGAGGCGGAGAGAGCCGTGCGGCGTGAGGTTCCGCCGAGCCGGTCCAAGAGTTTCACCATTCCCGTCCTCTCCGGGGCTTCGTGGTCGCGGACGCAACACGGTCATGGGAGGCGGTCTGAGGCGCCACGGTCTGCTGTATCGCCGACTCCCAAGCGTTGGTAAATGAATGGTAATTCTGAGTAAAGTCCGCGGGAAGTATTTCGGGGTGAGCTGTGCCGACATTCCATCTATCGGGTGAATAGTCATTTGAAATGCCTTGTCATGCTCTGCCTTCTTCTTGATCCGTGCGAGGTTGGCTCCCATCCGGCCGGAGCTCCCGGGTCAAGGGAGACAAGAGGGACGAGGTGGCGGTATGAGGGTCAGGAGAAACGTCACTGCATGGCTCGCCGTGATGACGGCACTGGCGGCGCTGGCCAACTGCTCGAGAGACTCCGGGGACGGACAGAACGCGGCGGGCAGCGGAGGTTCGCACGACAGGGAACGTCCGCAGAAGGGCCCCGCCGTGCCGAAGCACCCGGACCACGCCGGTAAGTCGTTCCGGCTCATCGGTGACGGCTCGACCGCCTACACCGGTCCGCAGCCCCATCAGTTCAGGACCGATACGCTCGAACCCGGCAAGAAGCCACCGCAGTTCGTCGTGTTCTCGTGGGACGGCGCCGGCCAGGATGCGCAGAAGCTGTTCTCCCACTTCCGCGAAGTCGGCAAGAAGTACGGCGCGACGATGACGTACTTCCTCAGCGGCGTCTACATGCTCCCCACCGAAAAGCGGGACCTCTACGATCCGCCCAGACATCCGCGCGGCACCTCGGCCATCGGTTTCAACGACGTCAAGGGCGTCCGGGACACCGTGGAACAGCTCCGGGGCGCCTGGCTCGACGGCAACGAGATCGGCACCCACTTCAATGGCCACTTCTGCGGTTCCGACGACGGCGTCGGCACCTGGACGCCGAGCGAGTGGATGAGCGAGACCCGGCAGGCCGAGGAGTTCGTGAAGGACTGGAAGACCAACACCGGCCTCAAGGACGAGGACCCGCTGCCCTTCGACTACGAAAAGGAACTCGTCGGCGGCCGTGCCCCGTGCCTGGAGGGGCAGAAGAACCTCTTGCGGGCGGCGAAGAAGATGGGCTGGCGCTACGACGCGAGTTCCGTCGGCGGCCTCCAGGTCTGGCCCCGCAAGATCAACGGCATCTGGGACTTCCCGCTCCAGCAGATCCCGGTACCGGGCCGGGCGTACGAGACCCTGTCGATGGACTACAACTTCCTGGCCAACCAGTCGGGTTCCTCGACCAACGGCAAGAAGTCCAAGCGCGCCGCATGGGGCCGCCAGATGCGCGACGGCCTGCTCGCCGCCTTCGACCGGGCGTACGAGGGCAACCGCGCACCGCTGTTCGTGGGCAACCACTTCGAGTCCTGGAACGGCGGGACCTATATGCACGCCGTCGAGGAGGTCATCAAGGAGGTCTGTCCGCGCGAGGGCGTCTACTGCGTGTCGTTCAAGCAACTGGCCGACTGGCTGGACGCGCAGAATCCCATGGTCCTGGAGAAATTGCGGGCGGTGGACGTCGGCCAGCGGCCGGAGGGCGGCTGGAAGCGCTACCTCGCCGCCGAGCCGACCTTCCCGCGCTCGTCCGCCCCGGCCGAGAGGGATCGGGAAGACGATCACGGAGGGAAGGGCGATCACGGACGGAAGAGTGGCGACGATCGGGAGGACGAGCCCAGGCGGCAGGACGAGCCCGGCCGGGACGACGGCCCTCGCCGGGAGGACGGTCCCGGACGCGACGAGGGCCCCGACCGTGATGAGAGCCCCGGCCGCGATGAGAGCCCCCGCCGGGATGACGGTCCCGGTCGGGATGAGAGCCCCCGCCGGGATGACGGTCCCGGTCGGGAGGACGGCTACGGGCGCGAACGGGATGACGCTGAGCGGGAGTACGGCTCCGGCCGGGAGCGCGACGTGGACCGGGAGCACTCCGGCCGGGAGGAACGCTCCGACCGGAACAACACGTCCGGCCGAGAGTTGATGTCCGAGCGCGGTGAAGAGCCCGAGCGTTCCCGGGAGTCCGGCCGCAACGAGGAGCCGGACGGCTACGGGGAGTCCGAGCGCTACCGGAATTCCGGTGGCGACCAGGACTCGGGCAGCGATCAGGGTTCCGAAGAGGATGAATCGGCTAGGCGGGAGCGGGAGTAGTCGCCGCGCCCATGGCGAACTCATCCAGCGCGAAGGCGGGGTCCACCTGGGCGGCCAGGTCGGCCCCTGTCTTCGCGTTGCCCCAACTCTGCGCGTTCTTCAAGTGGAAGTGGACCATCTGGCGGGTGTAGCGCTGCCAGTCACGCCGCTCGTACGAGGCGTCCACCGCCGTGTGGAGGGTGCGCAGCGCCTCGCGGTTCGGCTCTTCCAACTCCTCGAAGCGGGGCGGGCGGCCCTTCTCCATCGCCCGGACCCAGTCGGAGTGGCCGATGGTGACCAGCAGGTCGTCGCCCACCTCCGCGCGCAGGAAGTCGAGGTCGTCGGGGCCCTGCACCTTGTTGCCCACCACCCGCAGCGCCACGTCGAAGTCGCGGGCGTACTCCTTGTACTGGCGGTAGACGGCGATGCCCTTACGGGTGGGCTCGGCGACCAGGAACGTCATGTCGAAGCGGGTGAAGAGCCCGGAGGCGAAGGAGTCGCTGCCCGCCGTCATGTCGACGACGACGAACTCCCCCCGCCCGTCGACGAGATGGTTCAGACACAGCTCGACCGCGCCGACCTTGGAGTGGTAGCAGGCGACACCGAGGTCGGACTCGGTGAAGGGGCCGGTCGCCATCAGCCTCACCTCCCCGTCGTCGAGCCGGACGGTCCGGGCGCACGCCTCGTAGACGGGGTTGTCCTCGCCGATGCGCAGCAGCCGTGACCCCTCGCCCGGCGGCGTCGTCTTGATCATGGTGTCGGCGGATGCGATCCGGGGGTTCTCACCGCGCAAGTAGTCCTTGATCAGCGGAAGATGGGCGCCCATGGCGGGCAGGGCGGCGGCCTCCGTCTCGTCGAGGCCGAGCGCCGCGCCCAGATGCTGGTTGATATCGGCGTCGACGGCGACGACAGGGGCGCGGGTGGCGGCGAGATGGCGGATGAACAGCGACGACAGCGTTGTCTTACCGCTGCCACCCTTGCCTACGAAAGCGATCTTCATGTTCACCTAGCGTAGGTGAGTGATCCTCTTCCATGAGGGATTTACGTGAAGAAGACCACTCCAACGAGGGGCGCCCGGCAGCGGGTGCGTAGGGTCGTACTCATGAGTACGACAGATCCGCTCGCCGCCCTGGCCGCGCTGCCCGGTGTGGCCGAGTCCGTGGACGCCGTACGCACGGCTGTGGACCGAGTCTACGGTCATCGTGTGATGCGTCGCCGCAGCAATGAGGTCACCTCCGAGGCGGCGTTGCGCGGAGCGCGTGGCTCCGCGGCGCTGGCCGGGGCCGACTGGGCGCTGGAAGAGGTGCGCCGCCGCACCGACTTCGGGGCTGTGGGCGAGCCGCATCTGGTGGGTGCGGCGCTGCGGCTGACCGCCGAGGCGGGACAACTGCTGACCGTGTGGCGGCAGTCGCCGCTGCGGGTGCTGGCCCGGCTGCACTTGGTCGCGGCCGGGGGGACCGGGGTGGACGACGCCGTGGGGCGGCCCCGCCAGGCGGGCGAACGGGTGGACGAGGTGCTGGTCGGTCCGGAACCGCCGGGCGCGGACGAGGTGGCGGGGCGGCTCGACGGACTGGCGCGGCTGCTGCTCGCGGGGACCGAGGCGCCGGCACTGGTGACGGCGGCTGTGGTGCACGGCGAACTGCTCGCGCTGCGGCCCTTTGTCTCCTGTAACGGCCTGGTGGCGCGGGCGGCCGAGCGGATCGTGCTGGTCGGCAGCGGGTTGGACCCGAAGTCGATCTGTCCCGCGGAAGTGGGGCACGCCGAGCAGGGGGCCGCGGCGTATGTGGCGGCTCTGGAGGGCTATGTGTCCGGGACGCCGGAGGGGATGGCGGCGTGGATCGCGCACTGCGGGCGGGCGGTTGAGCTCGGGGTGCGGGAGAGTACGGCGGTGTGCGAGGCGTTGCAGCGCGGAGCAGCCTGACAGCGGAACGTCGTTCGAACGGCCCGCGGCCGGGGCCGAGTTGGGCCGGACACAGAGTTGCGGCGGTACCACGGGGGTACCGCCGCTGGCACGTCCGTCGGGTTACCATGCGTGCACAGATATTTGCCCATCAGGCCGGGATCTTTGCCCGTTACCTGGTGCGGCTGGCCCGTAATCGACGGGTCGGCGTCGCGTGGGTGCCCGACATTCGTGCTCGGTCCGTGGGGCCTTGGTGCGTCTGGGGGTTTCCTCCCGGATCCCCTGGTCTCGCGGGCCGTCGATTCCTTTCTACTCCTGCGAGCGGCCAAGCGGAACCCCTTGCCGCAGATCTTTGCTATTGCCGGTCAAATCCGGGCATACAGTGCGCGGCGCCGATTGGCGTACCAGACCAGACCGGCGGTGGCGGCGGCCGCGCCCACCGCGGCGGCCACGGCCAGCACCGGACGCGGTGGCATGGAGAGTGCGGGGAGGCGCTGCTTCAGCCGGACCGGGCGGTTGAAGGAGAGCACCGGCCAGCCGCGGGCGGCTGCTTCGCGGCGCAGGGCGCGGTCCGGGTTCACCGCGTGGGGGTGGCCAACCGCCTCCAGCATCGGCAGATCGGTGGCCGAATCGCTGTAGGCGTAACAGTGCGAGAGGTCGTATCCCTCGGACTCGGCGAGCTCGGCGATCGCCTCCGCCTTGGTCGGGCCGTAGGCGTAGTACTCCACTTCGCCGGTGAACACCCCATGCTCGACGACCAAGCGGGTGGCCACCACGCGGTCCGCGCCGAGAAGCTCGCCGATCGGCTCCACGACCTCGGCTCCCGAGGTGCTGACGATCACCACGTCGCGTCCGGCGCTGTGATGTGCCTCGATGAGTGAGGCGGCCTCGTCGTAGATGATGGGGTCGATCAGATCGTGCAGGGTCTCCGCGACGATCTCCTTCACCTGCTGGACATTCCATCCGCGGCACAGTGCCGAGAGGTACTCGCGCATCCGTTCCATCTGCTCGTGATCTGCGCCGCCCGCGAGGAAGACGAACTGTGCATAGGCGGTGCGCAGTACGGCACGGCGGTTGATCAGACCACCCTGGTAGAAGGACTTGCTGAAGGTGAGCGTGCTTGACTTCGCAATGACCGTCTTGTCCAGGTCAAAGAAGGCGGCTGTCCGAGGCAAGGAGTGGTTTTCCACGACGCCGAGCATAGGGCCCACCATTCGGCGTAAGCTGAGGCGCGTGGGTTTGCCTGAGAAGGCTCTCGGGTACACCATGGAAGTCACGGATCGTTCGCGACCGTGCTAACCCGGTCCGACTCCTCCCCCCCCGAGTCGGCCGTGGGGACGACCCCCGCTCTCCCCCCCGGCGGGGGTCGTCGCATGTCCGGACGCTTTTTCGGTGTGCTCACCGGATCGGGCTCCTTCCCATGGGTCCTCGCTGGCCTTCCTCCCCATCAGCCTGAACGGTAACCGTGCGTAATCGCCAGGCTGCTCTCCGGAAGTCACTGGTTTAGGTGACTGGGATATTCACAGCTGATGAGTTGTCCACAGATTTGGACCAAGATCCCCAAGATTTTCTGGATCGCCGCATCGTGATTCTCCGCGAAGTTCGCGCTCGCCGTTAGCGGGAGTGAGTGCGCGTAACGGATATGGGGAGGGGATCGTGGCTGCATCCATCACACCGGAACGACCGACGGCGCCCGAAGAACAGCGGAACGGACCGCTGATCGTGACCGAGGACGAGGAACTTCTCGACGATCTGCTGCGGTTGTGCGCGGCGGCCGGAGCGGAGCCGGAAGTGGCACATGGGGCGCCCACGCGCAGAGGCAGTTGGGAGGGCGCCCCGCTGATCCTCGTCGGCGACGACTCAGCCGCCCGGCTGTGCGGCCGCGCCCGCAGGGAAGGGGTTCTGCTCATCGGGCGCGACCTCGACGACCACGGCATCTGGCGGCGGGCCGTCGATCTCGGCGCGGATCATGTCGCGTTTCTGCCTGATGCGGAGACATGGCTGGTGGACCGGATCGCCGATGTCGCCGAGGGGGTGGGGCGGCAGGCTCTGACCGTCGGGGTCATCGGCGGGCGCGGTGGCGCCGGCGCTTCCACTCTCGCCTGTGCCCTGGCCGTCAGCGCGGCCCGCGCGGGCCGGCGCACGATGCTGATCGACGGCGATCCGCTGGGCGGCGGTCTCGATGTGCTGCTCGGTGGCGAGGGCGCGGAGGGCTTGCGATGGCCCGCCTTCGCCGAATCGAGAGGCCGGGTCGCGGGGAGCGCGCTCGAGGAGTCCCTGCCCGAGCTGCACTCCCTGCGGGTGCTCAGCTGGGACCGTGGCGACGCGGTGGTCATTCCCGCCTCGGCGATGCGCGCCGTGCTGGCCGCGGCCCGGCGGCGGGGCGGAGTCGTGGTGGTGGATCTGCCCCGGAGGATCGACGACGCCACGGCCGAGGCTCTGGCCCAGATCGACCTCGGGCTGTTGGTCGTCCCCCCGGAGCTGCGGGCCGTGGCGGCCTCCCACCGGGTGGCGTCCACGGTGGGGATGGTGCTGCCCGATCTGCGTGCGGTGGTGCGGGGCCCGTGCGGGCCCGAGCTCGACGACGAGGAGATCGCGGGTCTGCTCGGGCTGCCGCTGGCCGGTCAACTGCCGCCGGAGCCCGGCCTGTCGGCCGCCTTGGACGGCGGGGAGCCCCCAGGAGCCAGTGCGCGCGGACCGCTCGGCCGGTTCTGCACCGAGTTCTGGGCGCGCGCCCTGGCCGGTGAAGGGGGTGTGCCCGCATGAGCGCCGCACCGAAGGAGTTGCTGGACGCGGTGCGGCTGCGGCTCGCCGAGAGCGGAGCCGAGCCCACCCCCGCCCGGGTGGCCGCGGCCCTCCGGGAGGAGGGGCGGCTGCTGGGCGACACAGAAGTGCTCGCAGTGGTCGCGACTCTGCGTTCCGAGCTGGTCGGCACCGGCCCTCTGGAGCCGCTGCTCGCCGCCCCCGATGTCACGGACGTCCTGGTCACAGCTCCCGACGAGGTGTGGGTGGACCGGGGTTCGGGGCTGGAGCGCACAGCCGTGACCTTCCCCGACGCCGCCGCCGTGCGCAGGCTCGCCCAGCGGCTCGCCGCGGTCGCCGGGCGGCGGCTGGACGACGCCCGGCCATGGGTGGACGCCCGGCTGCCGGACGGCACACGGCTGCACGCTGTGCTCCCGCCGGTGGCGGTCGGCTCCACCTGTCTGTCGCTGCGAGTGGTGCGCCCGCGGGCGTTCTCCCTCGATGAGCTGGTGGCGGCCCGGACGGTGCCGCCCGGCGGCGCGGACCTGCTGCGGGCGATGCTGGACGCCCGGCTGTCGTTCCTGATCAGCGGGGGCACCGGATCGGGCAAGACCACATTGCTGTCGAGCCTGCTGGGGCTGGTGGCACCGGATGAGCGGATCGTCCTGGCCGAGGACTCGGCCGAGCTGAGGCCCGACCATCCGCATGTGGTCCGGCTGGAGACCCGCCCGGCCAACCAGGAGGGCCGGGGCCAGGTCACCCTGCGGGACCTGGTGCGCCAGGCCCTGCGGATGCGCCCGGACCGGCTGGTGGTCGGGGAGGTGAGAGGCCCTGAGGTGACCGATCTCCTCGGCGCGCTGAACACGGGCCACGAAGGTGGGTGTCTTGTCAAACCGTACATACAAAGATGCAGGTCAGCGCGTATGCGGACGCCCCCGCCATGTGCCGGGGGAGCACACGACGGGGGCTCGTCCGACCCGCTGAGCCTTGCTGGCCGTCCTCAGTGGGTCGGGGCTACTCGCTGGACAGGCACGCTGAGCACGTCACACGACGCTGCCAGTAGTCCAGCTTGCCGACAGCGCCACACAGGGGCTTGCCGTCCCTGAGCCTGTGTACGGTCATCACGTCATCCCCGGCCGTGACTGCCAACTGATCGGTAGGCGGGATGATCTCTCGCTCTTGTGCGGTGCTCACTGCCACGCTCCGGCTTCGAATCGGTACGGGCGCGTAATGATCTCTCGGTAATCCAGATGATCAGGATTGGCCTTGAGGTGCTTAGCGGCCCATGCCGTGCCCTCTTCGAACTCTTCTGTTGTCGGTCCGCTCTCCTTGCACGTCTTGCACTCCATGGCAGACGTGATCGGGTCCGCTTCTGGCCGAAGGTCCGGCCGGATTGTGTATTCACGAAAGCGGAAGGTAGCGCGACTCATGCCCGCCCCCTTCCAGCGGCGGCAGGCTTCTCGCTGTGGTACGGATGCCGCTTGAGCAACACGTCACAGTCAGTGACTCGGCTCAGGTCGTTATTACGGCGTGCCTCTTCCTTCTCGCGCTCCAACCGGGCGCACTCAGCGCAATTGCTCATGAAGATACCCCCGCAGCGTCACGGGCCTTTTCCAGACGCTTAGCCATTTCGCACGACCTACCAGGGGTGCACGTCCGGCATTCCTGCCTGTGCATGACGTACGCGGACTGAAGTTGGCTTAGGTCTTGCGGACGGGGGTCGTTCGAGACTTCAATGCGGAAAGGCTCAGTCATAGGGACCTGCCTTGACTTCGACAGTGGATAACCTCAGCCTATGACCGACAGGCAAGCCCAACTAGCCGTTTTCCTGTTCCCTCAAAAGCTCGTTGCGTAGTTCCTCAAGCATTGCCCGCATTTCGTCCCCATGCAATGCCACAGCGGAGAAACGTTCGAACTTCTCTACGTACTCAGCTACGTCTCTCGGGTCCGTCACTACAATCTCAGCGTGAACAGTCTCTACCGTAACCGTTCGCTCATCCCGCATCACGAACGCATGATTCGCAATATCGCTCTGTTGAGCCGAGAAGGGAACAACGGCCACGTCAACGTTAGACAGTCGCGACAACGAGATAAGCCGGTCAACCTGCTCCGCCATCCTGCCGGGTGAGACAATGCGCCAGCGCAAGACGTTCTCAGTTATAACGAACTGTTGGTCCTTGTTCACGTCGTACAGCACGCGCTGACGCTCTAGCCGTGAACGAGCGGTCTTGTTGAGGACATCATCTGTGAGACCATGGCGTGACAGAATGGCATGGATGTACTCCGGAGTTTGCAGAAGCCCCGGAATCAGGGCAGGTTGGAATACCTTTAGCCGGGTCATCTGCGCCTCAAGTGCTCTCACCTGCTCTTGCGCCCTGTGCAGCCCCATTCGCTGAATAAGACGCCACGCCGTAGCCTCTGTGACCTCAGCCCGTGCCTGTTCAAGGTATTCCGCCTTCACTTCATCCGAGACGCCAATTGCCGTAAGAATGCGCTCAACGTCAGCGGCAGATGGTGAAAGCTTCCCGGTTTCAATCTTGCTGAGCTTGCTTACAGACATGACAGAACTCCGGGCAACCGCTTTGGCCTCTTTTCCAGAAGCCTTCCGCAGTGCCCGGAGTGCTGCGCCCAGCTCTCCCTTATTCACCGCTGTACTTGTCCCACCATTCCGTGAACGGCTGTGCGAGACTGAGAGCCTTGTCCCTGTGCGCGATGAACTCTGCCGCTCGTTCGTCGGAAAGCACTTCGGACCCGAGGAACTTTCCCGCGTCGTTATAACGCAGTACGCCAATGGCGGATTCATCGAACAGCCAGAAGTCCTCTACGCCTTCCAGCGGGTTAGGCTGCTCTGTGGTGTCGAGAATGAAGAACTCTTCACCCCCGAGCATGTTCGTCCGGTAGCCCCACCCCAATTCGAAGCGCAGATACGGAGTCAGCGGGCGAGAGAGGATGTGCACGCGGTAGACGCGCTTTCCCTCATTCACGTGGCCGCTAACCTCAGACACCCAATCGGAGTTATAGCCTTCCGGCTTGCCCTCTCCGGCCAGGAATGCATCGTACGCTTCGACGCTGCCCGACTTGCTGTAGTCGTCCAGCGTTTCGAGTCGGAACGCTTCGCGCTCGAACGAGTCGAAGAGGTCCGACAGGGACTTAGAGGAGCCCATCAGCAATTGCCTTCTTGATCAGAGACAGGGGGATTTCAACTACCCCCTCGTGTGCGGGCAGCGTCAGCCCGTGGTCTTCCGGCCTGTCACCCTGAACCAGAAGCGTCCCCCTGTCCGTGGCGTAGAGGGTCGGGCAGTCCTTCTTGTCACACTCTTTCGAGATCATCCGGAGCTTCATCGCGCCTCCCATCCTCGGGGGTGTTCCCGTTACAGCCTTCCCCGATGCGTGCGCTGTGACCAGGGGGAAGATTTGCAGGAACAGGAAACCAGGCAACAGCCATATTTCAGGCCAAAAGTTGAAAATCCCGGACCTGCCTGCCCGGACGGACACGCGAACCTAGATCATCTGACGCATCGTCAGATGACAAGAAAGAGCCCCGCTCCTCCCAGCGAAGGGAAGATCGGGGCTCAGGTCAAGTGGCCATGAGACATACCGGCGACCGGTCCTCTCGGACAGGCCGAAATGGTCGGCCACCATGCGACCGGTCACGCTCCGGCCATCAGCGGAGAGAACGGCCACAGCCGCGCGGATTTCGTCGGGCGCCGGAGAACCCTTGCCGCTGGTATCCGTCTCGCTGTCCGCGAAGTCAGACCAGAACTCATCAGCAACGGCCAGAGGATCGGCCACAGAAGGTCTCTCAGCGCCATTCTCCGGCCCGTTCTCCCCCTAGCTGGTCTCAGGCTTCGCCGAAGGCTCCGGCAGGCTCTCAGAAGCCGTTCTAGGCACTGCCGCCAGGTGCAGCATGTGAGCGACAACGACCGGAGGAACAGCGGAAGTAGCGGCAACCAGGAAAGCGGACGTGTCTATATAGCCGGACGCGATTAGATGAGCGGTCACCTGAGCGGCCAGCGCGAGAGCCAGCGCCATTCCAGCGCCAATGAGCGCGGACACGCGACCGGTCACGCCCTTTGGACGAGTAGTAGCAATGACCGCAGCAACGGTAGTGTAAACGGACAGGCTTACAGGCATGAGCCAAGCAATGTCCGGCGATCAACCGGCCATGACCGCTAGCTGATATTCACCAGGGGCAGACATGGCGAGAGCGGCCAAGAGGACAACGGGGCGACCGATGACAGCGGCAATGCGGGCATAAAGCGGAAGGGTCATGCGGCAGTCTCCTTGAGGGGCGGTTTACCGGCCGCCTTCCGTATGTCGTTGCGGCAGTCTCGTAGTAGGCGCTTGACAGCAGCGTGAATCTCGGCATCAGGCGTGATCAGTCCCAAATGCCGTCATCATCGCTGGCAGTTCCCGGGGCAACGAGCTTCGTAGCAGCGGAAGGCGTAAGCCCCAACTCACCGGCAAGGCGTATCAGCGCCATTCGAAGCTGAGGAACGCTGGACAGTAGTGGATGCCGCACTATGGTTTCCCCGCGTGCCCCAGCAATCGTCAGGCCATCGCGGGCAATCTGCCGGTTTACCTCTCGCAGCGTGACAGCCGTCATAACGAATTCGACAGCAGCGAAGCCCTGGGGGTCGGTCAGTCCAGCGCTGGCAATGAGCGCCGGAACAGTCCGCGCCCAGATATCCGCAGCATCAGCACGCATGCGCTTAGCGGCGGGCTTCGCACCAGGGATTAGGTCGTTCCAGTCAGGCTCAACCGGGTCAGTGGGAGTGAAGCGGATTCCTTCGGACTGTCTGTCAGGCCGGTACGTGCCTTCGCGCACGGACTTTAGGTGCGGCTTGCGATGTGCGGGCATTACAGCCCCTTTCTGGGTCTGACGGAAACATATCCATTAGCCATGTGAGCGCGCTGCCTCCCTGCCGGTCAATCTGCGGAAGGGAAGGGGGTCATCCCCAGGGGGTAGGGCTCAGCGGATATCAGAACGGCGGAACGTCATCAGGCTTCGGCCGGGGCTTTGCCTTCTCGGCCGCCCAGCCACCAGGCTGGTTCTTCGCGGTCTCGCTGTCATGGCATGACTTACACAGTGGCCGAAGGTGCTTGGGCGCATCGGGGTTCGGATCATGCCTTGCCTGCAATTGCTTTCGACTCAGCGGCCAATGGTCAGCGACGGTTGCCGCGCGACTGCACAGCACGCACCAGGGGTTTGCGTACAAGTACGCCTTGCGCTTGCGCTGCCAGCCAACGTCATAGCCGCGTTTACTCGCGCTGCCTCGCTGTTCCTCACGTTGGCGCTTGTGCTCAGGGCATGGACCACTGTTGGTCAGTTCACTGCACCCCGGCTGACTGCATGGTGTTCGAGGTTTCCTTGGCATATCTGTACTCCGATAGTAGGAAGCCACCTATGGATATCCGGAGGTGGGGGTGTGGTGATTAGCGCCAGCACAAGGGGGGCAACGTCACTGAGCGGGATAAGCGCGGGGCAGAGAATCTGTCGAATTCAGCCGACTGAGGGTGCCTGGTTGCGTCAGCACACCCTTGGTAGACGCTCTTGACTCACTGCGCTGCCTGGCCCGAACATGACGCCATGGATGCAGGGTTAGCCGCAGCGCTCGGCGCATTGGCAGGTTCGACAGCAACACTTGGTACAGCTATATGCACGGGTGTGTATCAGAGACAGACGGCCCGCCTTGCAGCACGTGCTGAACATCAGCGGCAGCGTAGAGAGCCGCGTCACGATGTCTATAGGGACTTCATCTCCTATGCTTCGAACCTAAGAGATCAACTGGATACATTCAAAGACTTTGACTTGTATCCTAATTCGGTCACTGACGAAACAGTGCAACGTTGTAATGACACCTTCAAGGCTCTGCAAGGAAAATGGGTAGAAGTGGGTTTAGTTGGCCCCGAGAGCGTTGCTGTAGCGGGTAAGGAAATTGAGGAATTGGCGCGGCTTTCAGCTCTTGCGGTAGGGCGTTTGCAGTGGTTTCGGGACAACGGCTACGAACCGCGCATGCTAACTGAGCAGTCCAGCATTGAAGAAAATTTTGGAAAACTGGTCGAAGCGCTCGATAACTTCATTTCCCTGGCACGGGCTGCGTTGGACGATGACGGCAGTCTGAGCTAAGCGCCCTGCATGTGCAGCGTAAGGGCCATGTCGTTGGTGGGTGACACGGCCCTATTCGCTGTTCAGGAAGGCGGAATGACCGGCGGATCAACAGGGTTGCCGTTGGCGTCACGCGGAGTCTGGTCAATGAGGTAACACCGGCCGTTGCGCATCACCGTGGTCATGCCCCGGGGCATCCGGCCACCGTGGTATTCAGCGGGGCAACGGTCAGACCAGGCAGGCGAACCATCGGGTAGTCGTGGGAATGCGGGGTAATCACCGTTCGGCCCGGGGTCGAGAGCGTCAAGCGCCATGGCTATTCCACCCCGTAAGCGCTGAGCACATCAGAGGCAAGGCTGTTCGCCTTCGTGCGTCGAAGCTCAGCGATGGCATCCTCATTCCAGCGTCGGAATTCCTCCGCCGGGTCCACGTACCGAATCTCGGCAATTCTGCTGTCGTCTTCTCCAAGAAGTCGAGAGCACTGCCGGGCGTGGTCCCGAAGGGTGCTGACAGCATCGCGCCGGGCAAGGAAGTCAGCGACAAGCGCGCCAAGGGTGCCCGCCTCAAGGGCTGTGGCCATGTCGGCAGCGCTGGGCTTCTCACCCTTCACGCGTCGCTCAAGGTCCGGCAGATCAGCGAGGAACCGCGTAGCAGCGCCCTTCTGCTCTTCGAGTCGCTGAGCGGCCTTCTGAGCGGCGTTCTCGGCTTCGGCAGCCTCAAGGGCGGCTAGTTCCTCAGCGGCCTTCTGGGCGGCAGCACGGGCCTTCTGTAGGTCAGTCATGCTCAGGCTCCATATCCGCGCGCAATGCGCTGTTCGGGGGTCAGATCAGTCTCAGAAACCGAAGGCGCCAAATCGGACGGCAGTGCGTCAAGCTGAGCGGCAGCCTTACGGGCGTTGGTCGCGTAGCCCATGCTCATTCGCGACTCAGCGGGGATGTCCACTCCCTTTGCCTCAAGACGTCGCATGTGGGCGGTTACGGTGTCGGCTTCTTCGCTGGCAAGTTCAGCGAGCGACTCGACATGCTTTCGGTTGCGTTCCGGGCTTCCCTTATCAATGGAAATCGTGTCAGCACTGCGCATGTACCAGGGGGTATCAGTCATCAATCAGGCTCTTTTCTTGATCGGGCCACCTACGGATTTCCGTATGCGGGTCAGTTCCAGTACCAAACCCGGTCGTGTAGGCCCGGGTCCTTCGGTCGAATTCCTATAAAGCGCCTGCCATAGCGCCGCTGAGTACGCTTGTAGCCCGTGGCCACCAATAGACGCACAAAGTTGCCCAGTGGCATGAAGTCGGAGCCCTGAGCTTTCGCAACATCCGCACAAGCGCCGTATAGCAGCGTCACCCCAGCGTCAGCGTTCGGGAAGTCTTCAAGGGCTTCGCCTACGACGGCCGTGAATTCCGGGATATGCGCCCGGTCGGATTCAGTGAGCCTCACTGGTCACCGTCGCTTCGTGGTACAGCCGGGCAATCTCACTGAGAACGTTGAAGCTCTGGAATACGATTTCACGCTCTCGCGCTTCCCTTGGCGTGGTGGTGTGCGCCGCAATGACGCTCAGCGCATGGTGCGCCGCAAGTGGGTCCATGGATTTCTCCGGTTTCTGGCAGGTCCGAGCCGACTCGGATTTGGCAAATCTCGTGATGCGGTACGCACGTCACATACCAAAAGGTGGGCACGGGGCAGCCTTTCGCGAAAACAGCCCCCTGCCCTGGTACAGCGCTTAGCAGGTCTCACGTCCACATTCGACCCGCTTCCGAAGGCTTTCTCAGTCGGCCAGAGCGGCGGACTCCTCAGCGCTGAGGTTCCCGAGACCCGTTTCCCGAACTCGCCACGCGTTGAATGTGGAAGCCTCTACGCCCTTCCTGTGCTCTTCGTCGTACCGGTCCCGCCCGGCTTCGCGCAGTGCGTCAGCAACAGCGGGGAGAACCGCCTTACCGTGCTGCCTGAACGCCCGGTCATAGGCACGGTGGTCACGCTTACACAGCGGCATGTAAAATCCGGTGTTCTCGCTCCACAAGTAGCCCTCTCGGTAAACCTCGTTAGCGTCCAGGTGGTTGTACGACCACTCAGCCGCGAAGGTTCCGCAGAACTCACAGGGCTTGTGACTGGCCGGACCCTTCACCTCAACGACTCGCTTATGGGCTGCCTTGTACTCAGATAGTGCCGTAGGCATGCTGAGATTCCTTCGCTGTGGCTGCACCGCTGATTCGTCAGCGCGCGGATACGAAAAAAGCCCCCAGGCACGGGGAGCAATCGAAGAGGCAGCCACGCGTCTTCTGATTACTCAACCCATGCCCGGGGGCTGGTTGATGGCTATGGATGACCCCCATAGCTGGGATGCTGCGTCACGGGTCTGGTGTGGCTGCCACCCGTACTGAAGGCCGGTAGCGCGCCCTCAAAGTAGGTCTAGGGAGTTGATTGCCGAGCGAAAAGTGGCAATAACGCTCTCACCTGCGTAAATGGCGAAGTTAAGCAAGACCCCTTGTGGCACAGATCACACGAGGTTTCTTTTTCTCTGAATTTTCATGTGTAGAAGTGTAGGTTTGGGGGTCTTCTCTGGTTTTGCTTAGAGAACTCTAGAGCAGAATCGGAGAGCGGGGCATTTCTACACTTCTACATTCTTGCTGGTCAGAGTAATTGATCTGACGGTGTGTCAGATAATGTTCTACATCGCACCCCTCGCTGTTCCTATCGAAGCCCCCAGCGCTCGCCTGAACGGCTATCCGCCTGCCGTCGGTCGAGGGTCAGAGGCAGCCACAGGCGCCCTCAAGGCCGCACGGGCACGAAGAAGCCCCGCCTGACCACCAGGGGCCGAACGGGGCTGATTCGAGGGGCGGTTACTGGGCCAGTGCCGCCGGGCGGCCCATGAGTGCTTGTTGCAGCGCCTCAAGCCGACCTATGCGCTGCCGGAGTAGGACCGACTCCCCTTCGGTCGTCTGACGGGCGTACAGGGCTTCCAGCGTCCGCGTTATGCGTTGCCACTCGCACTCGCGATACCAGGCAAGTTCTTCGGCATCGCTCATGAGTCGACACCTTCCAGGACCATGCGCAGTGCCTCACGAAGCGAACCGATGGCGCTTGCCATGGCGCGCGTGTCGTTGAAGTCCAGCGCGTCAGCCTCAGCGAGAATGCGCCGCGCGCTGCTGACTTCGGGGCTCTCGGCGGTAGCCGCCCATTCCTGCCCCAGCGCGTCACGGTGTCCGCCCTGGTGCCCGCTGTCGAGAACGCACGGGATGCGGTGACGACCGATGGCGGGTCCGTTCTCCCATCCGGGCTTACGCGCTCCGCACGTCCTGAGCAGTGCCTTGCCGACAGCGCGCGCCGATTCGCCGTACAGGGGTTCCGTGGTCTGTGACATCCTGGTGGTCCTCTCTCCTATGAGGGGGCACCGGTCCGGTACTTCCGCCAAGTCGTCGCCGGACCGGTGCGTTTTCTTCGTCCGCCGTTTCTCAGGCGGAAGTCAATTCCTCTTCCAGTGCGATAGCCGCAAGGTGCGCGTCAGCCGGGTCAAGTTCTCGCCACCACGCCGGACCCTCGTAGGTCGGCGTTACTCGCTGTGGGTCGAACCTCTTTGGTGCTCCGGGCGTTGCCGGGCGAACGCGCACGCACGCCCCTAGGTCCCGCAGCAAGCTTCGTCGGCCTTCGTCGTCCCGCCGTTCCCATTGCTCAGCGATAGTCCCGCCAGCGGGCACCCAACGGCCTTCGGCTTGCGCTGCCTCAGCCTGCAATTCGGCTTGCCGTTTTTCCAGCGCCGTTAGCTGACCAATGACCACGCGTGCCGCAGTGCCGTTCGGGTCAAGCTGTGCGAGGTTCCCGGCAAGTCGCTCGATTTGCGCTGTCACTTCGGAGAGTTGAAGTACCGCGCTGCCGTCAGGCTCCGCCCAACGCATGAGCGCTAAGGTGCCGAACCGCTTCAAGTAGTCGGCGGCCACCAATTCGTCAAGGTAGTGCGCTGTGATGACGTTGGGCTTATGAATTCCCCGCTTGCCTACACCGTTCCGGCATACATAGGTGCTGTAGTCCTTGCCGTTTACGTCACGGCGCTGCCGGTACATGGGTCCGTCGCACTCGGAGCACATAGCCACGTGCAACAACAGGGCTTTTCCAGTGCGCTCCGCTCCGCGCCCCTTGGCCTTGCCGTCAAGGATCGCGCGGACGGCTGACCAGGTTTCAGCGCTGAGGAGTTCCGGGCCAGCGGATACGGGTTTGCCTTCGGTGTCTAGCACGGGCTGATTGTGGATAGCGGCACGCTTCTTGCCGGGCACAGCCTGAACGAGCCAACCGCGTACCGCTGGGGTGTAAAGCACGTCCCGGAGCGTGGTTGTGTGCCATGTGCCACCACGAAGCTTACGGCCGTCGCGCTGCCGCGCGTGTTCCGCTGGGGGCAGGATTCCGCGTGCGTTCAGTTCCCGCGTAAGCCCAGTCAGCGAAGCCCCGTGGTTGATGAGCTTGTCAGCGCACTCCCGCAGAATTGCCGCCGCTGACTCATCAATGCCCCATCGTTTGTTATTGACCGAGCCGGTTACGGCGTAGCCATACGGGGCCAGTCCGCCTAGGTGGTTCCCGCGCTGCCGGAAGTGTTCCTTGCTCGCTGTGATGCGCGCCGTAATCATGTCTCGCTCATACTCTGCGAACGCCGCAAGAACGTTGATGATGATGGACGCGTTTTCCGGGCTTACAACCCCGTCAGCCGTTACGATAGTTGTGCTGGTGGAGTCGGCAGCGCGCAAGAGCCGCTGAAACTCCAAGACGCTCCGCGCGTACCTGTCCAGCTTCGCGGCAAGCACGTAGTCAGCGCGCGGAAGCCAGGAAAGAACCTCACGCATACCGGGGCGGTCTTCGAGTCGGCTTGCTCCGCTGACGTTGGTGTCTGTGGCGACGTGTACCACCTTCCACCCGCGCTGTTCGGCGTATGCCTTGCAGGCGGAAATTCGGTGGTCTGGTGCCTCTTCTGCGAACAGTCTGGACAGTCGGTCATAGATCACGACGGTTGTCATGCTGCCCCCTCCTTCTCTTGCTTTCCGAGCGAGTGGAAAGCGTGGATGGCTAAGGGGAGCACTCGGGCGGATGCGGCACGGTCCACGCCAATACGGCCGGGGATGTTCCGGCACGGCTGGAGGCGCTCGGTTCGACCGCGGGCCTCGACCGGGCCGCGCTCCACAGCCAGCTGGCTGCCGCCCTGTCAGTCGTGGTCCATCTGGTGCGGGACCGCGGCGGGCGGCGCAGGATCGCCGAGCTGCATGTCCTCGACCGGGACCGCGGAGGCTATGTCACCACCGTGCCCGCGGCCCTGTGGGGCCCGTACGGCTTCGAACGGGCCGAGGGCTGGCAGCGGCTCCGGAGCCGCTGCGAACGGGGCGGAGGCGCCGTATGACGGGCGTGGAAGCGGATCGTGGAGCGCTGGCGCTGTGCGCCGCTGTGCTGTGCGCGGGAGCGGCCGTGTGGCTGCTCGCCAAGCGGGACCGGGAGCTGCGCCGCGCCAGGCTGCTGTTCGTGGGCGGCACCCCCGTCGCATCGGCCGCACCCTTCGCGCCGGATCCGGCGCGAAGGGCGGCAGAGGCTGCCGCCGGGGTGCGGGAGCGATGGCGAGTCCGGTACGGCGGACGGATGGGCCGTGAGCTGCTGTGTCTCCCGGCCGGGGGCCTGGTCGCGCTGCTGGGCGCATCGGTCCTGCCGCTGCTCTTCGCGGTGGCGGCCGTGCCGGTCATGGGCCGGTGGCTGCGGCGCCGGGAGCGCGGACGGGTCCGCGAGCGGCGCGCCGCCGGGGTGATCGAGCTGTGTTCGGCGGTGGCGGGCGAGCTGCGTGCCGGGCGGCAGCCCGGCGAGGCGCTGCTCGCCGTGTCCACGAGCGACCTCGGGGAGCGATGGGGGCTGGTGGCGGCTGCCGCCCGGTTCGGCGGCGATGTGCCCGAAGCGCTGCGCAGAGCGGCCCGCGCGCCGGGGGCCGAGGGGCTGACCGGGGTGGCTGCCTGCTGGCAGGTGGCGGTCGACGAGGGTGCGGGGCTGGCCGCCGGGCTCGACCGGGTGGCCGCGGCGCTCCGCGCCGAGCGCGACCAGCGGGAGGATCTGCGCGCCAAGCTGGCGGGGCCCAGGGCCACCGCGATGGCCCTGGCCGGGCTGCCCCTTGTCGGGCTGGTCCTGGGCAGTGCGCTGGGCGCCGATCCACTGCATGTGCTGCTGCACACCCCGGTCGGTCTCGGCTGTCTGCTGCTGGGCGGGCTGTTGGAGTGGGCGGGGCTGTTCTGGACCGGTCGGCTGGTGCGGTCGGCACTCGCCTCCTCCGGGGCCGTGGCCGATGAGCGCTGATGTTGTCCACAGGCTGGGGATCGTGCTGTCCGTCGCGGCGGCCGTCCTGTGCACGGTGATGGCCGTGCTCGAGTCCCATCGGCAGCGGACCGCCCGGCGTCGGCTCGTGGCCCTGCTGCCGGGACACGGGAGCGGACCGCCGAAGCGGCCGCGGCCATGGGAGCGCCGGCGCACCGCGGCCGGTGAGGGCGCGGCCCTGGCGTGGTCGGCCTCCTTCGGCGCGCTGCTGGCCGGTCCGGTGGTGGTCGAGGGACCGGCGGGGTGGGTGCTGGGGTTCGCCGCCGCGTACGGCGTCCGGCGCTGGCAGCGGCGCCGTCAGGCCCTCGGCGGCCCTTCCGCTCACGGCCGTCGTACCGAGGCCGCCGCGGCACGGCAGATTCCGCTGGCGGCCGATCTGCTGACCGCCTGCCTGGCGGCCGGAGCGGGGCCGCGCAGAGCGGCGGAGGCGGTGGGTGTGTCGCTGGGCGGCCCGGTCGGCGAGCGGCTGGCCCGGACGGCGGCGGAATTGCGGCTGGGAGGCGAACCGACCGATGCCTGGGGGCGGATGGGCGCTCTTCCTGGAGCGCGAGGGCTGGCGCGCGCCTTGGAGCGAGCCGGGACGACAGGAGCACCGGCGGTGGAGCCGGTCTCCCGGGTGGCCGCCGAATGCCGCGCCGAACGGACCCGGGAGGCGGTGAAACGGGCCGACCGCACCGCCGTACGAGCCACCGCGCCCCTCACGGTCTGCTTTCTGCCCGCGTATCTGCTGATCGGCCTGGCTCCGGTGATGGTCGGGCTCGCGGGCGGACTGATGGGCCGCGGCTGAGCGCGGCGTCCTGGATCCGCCGTGGAGCACCGGCGGCGAACGGCCGGCGATCGGAGCCGACGACGACCACGAGATGACCACGAGACAACACAACGACGACCGCAAACGACGATCACAAGGGGGACGGACATGGTGAAGCAGTGGTGGACACGGCGGTATGTGGCGATGTGCGCCAGGGCCGAGGCGGGCATGACCACCGCCGAGTACGCGATGGGGACGATCGCGGCATGCGCCTTTGCCGCGGTGCTCTACAAGGTGGTGACGAGCGGAAGTGTCAGCGGCGCGCTCGAGTCGGTGATCGGGCAGGCGCTCGATGCGCGGTTCTGACTGGGCGCGCGATGACTCGGCGCACGGTTCTGGCTCGGCGCGCGGATCTGGGGAACCGCGGCTGGAGGAGGCCGGTTGGAGGGGGCCGCGCGCTGGGTGCGGCGCGCGGGGCACCCCCGTCCCGCCCCGCACGGGCCGGGACGGCGGCTATGTCACCGCGGAGGCCGCCATCGCACTCCCGGTGCTGGCGCTGTTCTCGCTCATGCTGATCTGGGGCCTGATGGCCGCGGCGGCGCAGTTGCAGTGCGTTGACGCGGCGCGGGCCGGGGCGAGGGCGGCGGCGCGCTCGGAGCCGAAGGCGGCCGCAGTGGCCGCCGCCCGGTCGGCCGCCCCGCGCGGAGCCCGTGTCGAGCTGTGGCGGGAAGGCGATCTGGTGCGGGTGCGGGTCGAAGCCCGCTCGGCCGGGCCCGGTCCGCTCGCGGTGGGTCTGCGGGGCGAGGCGGCCGCCCTCGCCGAGGACGCCGTCGGCCCTGCGCCGGAGGCGGCCGGGGTACGGGGGACGGTGCCGTGAGGGGGACGGACGACCGCGGATCGGCGACGGTCTGGGCCGTAGTGGCGACCACAGCCGTCTGCGCGGTGTTCGCGGCCGTACTGGCCGCCGGGCAGGCCATGCTGGCCCGCCACCGCGCGGGCGCCGCCGCAGATCTGGCCGCACTCGCGGCCGCCGATCACGGCCTGGAGGGGAAGGGCGCGGCGTGCCGCCTCGCCCGACGGGTCGCCTCCGCCCAGGGAGCCCATGTGGTGCGGTGCGCCCTGAGCGGGGAGATCGCCGATCTCACGGCGGAGGTGCGCGCCGGGCCGTTCACTCTCCGGGCCAGGGCGCGGGCCGGGCCCGTGGCCGCAACCGTCACCGACGGCCCCGAGCGGCGGCCGGACCCGACCCGCGCGGTGCGGTCGGGGGCCGGGGAGCGGAGCGCGTCATCCCGCGGCGGCGATCTGCTCGGGGGCTCCGGCGAGCAGCGTCGTCAGCAGACGGATCGCGGCTCTCTTGTCGAGCGGGTCATTGCCGTTGCCGCACTTGGGCGACTGGATGCAGGACGGGCACCCCGCCTCGCACTCACAGACGGCGATGGCCTCGCGGGTGGCGGTCAGCCAGCGGGCGGCCGTGTGGAAGGCACGCTCGGCGAAGCCCGCCCCGCCGGGGTGCCCGTCGTAGACGAAGACCGTGGGCAGCAGCGTGTCCGGGTGGAGCGGCACCGAGACCCCGCCGATGTCCCAGCGGTCACAGGTCGCGAAGAGCGGCAGGATGCCGATGGAGGCGTGCTCAGCGGCGTGCAGGGCACCACCGAGCGCCTGCGGGTGCACCCGTGCGTCCTCGAGCTGATCCTCGGTGACGGTCCACCACACGGCGCGGGTGCGCAGGGTGCGTGGCGGGAGGTCGAGCTTGGACTCGCCGAGCACCTCACCGGTGATCAGCTTGCGGCGGAGGAAGGACACGACCTGGTTGGTGACCTCGACCGAGCCGAAGCACAGCCGCGCGTCCCCCCATGGGATCTCGGTGGTGGTCTCCAGGATGGAGATGGCCGTGGTGTCGCGGGCGGTGGTGGAGTACGGCGGGCTGGCCTCCTCCACCAAGGCGACCGAGTCGTCGAGGTCGAGCTGCTTCACCAAGTAGCTCCGGCCCTGGTGGAGGTGGACGGCGCCCTCGTGGACCGTGCTGTGGGCGGCCGAGGCGTCCACGGTGCCCAGCAGTCGACCGGTCGCCGCCTCCACGACCTGGACCGGGCTGCCGCCCGCCCCGCGGATGTCGGTGAGGTCCGCGGCACGCTCACGGCGGGTCCAGTGCCAAGCGGTCGCCCGGCGGCGCAGCAGCTTGCGCTGCTCCAGCTGCGGCATCAGCTCCTCGGTGGCGGGGCCGAACAGCTCCAGATCCGCCTGGGTGAGCGGCAGCTCGGCCGCGGCCGCGCACAGATGCGGCGCCAGGACGTACGGGTTGTCCGGGTCGAGCACGGTCGACTCGACCGGCTGACGGAAAAGCGCGTCCGGGTGGTGGACGAGATAGGTGTCCAGCGGATCGTCCCGGGCCACGAGGATGGCGAGAGCTCCCTGTCCGCTGCGCCCGGCCCGCCCCGCCTGCTGCCACAGGGACGCGCGGGTGCCGGGATAGCCCGCCAGGACGACGGCGTCCAGACCGGCCACGTCCATGCCGAGCTCCAGGGCAGTGGTCGCGGCGAGCCCGAGGAGTTCACCGGAGTGGAGCGCGCGCTCCAGGGCACGGCGTTCCTCGGGGAGATAGCCGCCCCGGTACGCGGCCACCCGGTCCGGCAGCGAGCGGTCCACCTCCGCCAGCCGTTCCTGGGCGATCAGCGCGATCAGCTCCGCGCCCCGCCGGGAGCGCACGAAGGCGACCGTGCGAACGCCCTGGACGGCCAGATCGGTGAGCAGGTCCGCGGTCTCGGCGGTGGCGGTGCGGCGCACCGGGGCACCCTGCTCGCCGTGCAACTCGGTCAGGGGCGGCTCCCAGAGGGCGAAGACGACCTCGCCGCGGGGCGAGGAGTCCTCGGTGATCTCCACGACCGGCAGACCGGTCAGCCGGGTCGCCGCCACGGCGGGATCGGCGGCCGTGGCCGAGGCGAGCAGGAAGACGGGCGAGGAGCCGTAGCGGGCGCAGACCCGCCGGAGTCGGCGCAGCACCTGGGCGACATGGGAGCCGAAGACACCCCGGTAGGTGTGGCACTCGTCGATGACCACATAGCGCAGCGCGCGCAGGAAGGAGGACCACCGGGGATGGCCCGGCAGGATGCCCCGGTGCAGCATGTCGGGGTTGGTGAGGACGTAGTTCGCGTACTGCCGCACCCATTCGCGTTCCTCGACCGGCGTGTCGCCGTCGTAGACCGCGGCGCGGACCGCGGTGCCGAGCGGGGCGGCGAGATCGGCCACCGCGCGGCGCTGATCGGCGGCCAGCGCCTTGGTGGGCGAGAGATACAGCGCGGTCGCTCCCCGCCCGCTGGGTTCCTCGGAACCATCCAGCAGAGTGCTGAGGACGGGTGCAAGATAGGACAAGGATTTACCGGAAGCGGTTCCGGTGGCGACCACCACCGAATCACCGCGCAGCGCGTGCTCGGCCGTACGCGCCTGGTGAGCCCACGGACGGCCGATTCCGGCGGCCCGGATGGCCTCGATCACTTCCGGCCGGATCGGCGAAGGCCAGTCGGCATGGCTTCCGAGACGCGGGGGCAAGTGCTCCGTATGAGTGATGCGCGTGCCTCGGCCCGCCCCCGTGCCGAGCCGATCGAGGACAGCCCGAGGTGAGGGGCGTATGCCTGCCTGTCGCGGGAGTTGGTTGTGGGCCATCGACACCGAGTGTGTCACTGGTCTGACGGACAATGGGCTCAAGGCGTCGTGCACGCCTGCTGGTAAGTGATTGAATGCCATCGCGGCTGCCGATCCATGGGGGGCGACCGCTCGATGCAAGGTGCTGGAGGATCCGTGGACCTGTCCCTGTCGACTCGGACCGTTGGCGACCGCACGGTCGTCGAGGTCGGTGGCGAGATTGATGTATACACCGCGCCCAAGCTGCGCGAGCAGCTGGTCGAGCTTGTCAACGACGGTAGCTACCACCTGGTCGTCGACATGGAGGGCGTCGACTTTCTCGACTCCACCGGGCTCGGCGTGCTCGTCGGCGGGCTGAAGCGCGTACGTGCCCATGAGGGCTCACTGCGCCTGGTGTGCAACCAGGAGCGCATTCTCAAGATCTTCCGTATCACCGGCCTGACCAAGGTGTTCCCGATTCACACCTCGGTCGAGGACGCTGTCGCGGCGACCGACTGACTCAGTCGTCGCAGGAAGACACCGAAGGGGGAACCGGGCGCCATCGCCCGGTCCCCCGACATGCACGCCCATACGCCCGAGGGGGATGGCATGGCCACCGTCGAACTCCGCTTCAGCGCGTTGCCCGAGCACGTCAGGACCGCCCGACTGGTCGCTGCGGCAGTGGCGCGCCGGGCCGGGGTGGATGAGGCCGTGCTCGACGAGGTGCGGCTCGCTGTCGGCGAGGCGTGCACCCGTGCGGTGGGGCTCCATCTGAGCTATGGGGTGGACGCCCCGGTACGGGTGGCGCTGACCGAGGAGGAGAAGAAGTTCTCCATCGAGATCGGTGATGAGTCCCCGACCTCGGCCGCTCTGGCGCCCGGCGCCCCCGGTGGGGACGAGGAGTCCGAGCCCGAGGGTGAGGACGAGATGGGCCTGGCCGTGATCAAGGGGCTTGTCGACGACGTCGAGGTGACGACCAGCGAGACCGGTGGAGTGATCCGGATGAGTTGGCCGACCTCTCCTGACTCCCTGGTGTCGTAGGGCCGCCACGGCGGTGGTGTTGTCGGGTCGCCGGCCCGGCTGTCTGTCGTAGCCGCCCCGGCAAGGTGTCGGGTCGGCCCTTTCGTCTGGCACAGCCTCCGCCTGGCGCGGCTGTGCCGTGCCGCCACGTTCGGGTGCGCGTTGTTGTGCCCTCGCGGTGGCGCGGCCATCGCGAGGCTCCGCTGATGCTGACGGCTGCCCAGTGCGCGATGGCTGGCTTTGTGCCTCGGCGCGATGTCGGGTGCGGTCTCTTCTTCTCCTGGCGGCCCCGGCCTGGCGGCCCCGGCCTGGCGGCCCCGGCCTGGCGGCCCCGGCCTGGCGGCCCCGGCCTGGCGGCCCCGGCCTGGCGGCCCCGGCCTGGCGGCCCCGGCCTGGCGGCCCCGGCCTGGCGGCCCCGGCCTGGCGGCCCCGGCCTGGCGGCCCCGGCCTGGCGGCCCCGGCCAGACGTCCCCGCACTCGGCGCTTGCCCTGCGGTCCGTGTCCCGCCTCTGCCCCTGCCGGTCTCGGGCCGTCCTGAACCCGCGACCTTTTGATGACCTTCAGGCCCCGCCTGCGCGTGGCCCCGCGCCCTCTCCGCTGCCCCTCACAGGCGTCCACGACCTCTCGGTGATCTTCCGCACCACTCGTCCGCCGGGCTGTCGTGATCAGCTGTGGTAATGCCCTGATCAGCACTTTTCATAGTGCACCGAGATCATTTATAGAGATCATTTGACACCCGTCAGTGAATTGTCGACCGTCCCCCTTCCGGGCGAATTCACGGGCCTCAAACCTATTGATCTTCGCTGGTGCAGGCGAATTCCTATTACGGCGCCCTGTTTTGATCGTGTGACGCTCCCTACAATCCGTCCACATCCCGAGCTCAGGACGCCTGAGCGTGGCGGCTCTTCTGCGGTCGCAGAACTGCTGCGCGCCCATGTGCCAAACGTCAAGGAGGACGAATGGCGGGGCCTCTCACCCCTCATCAGCTGGACCTCACCCCAACCCTGGCCGCCGCAGAGCTGACCGATGACAACCGTGTGATCGTGCTGGTGATCGCCGCTGTCGCGATCGCGGCACTCGCGGTCGCGGTGGTGCTGGTACGACAAGTCCTCGCGGCCGGCGAGGGCACGGACAGCATGAAGAAGATCGCCGCGGCCGTGCAGGAAGGCGCGAATGCCTATCTCGCCCGGCAGCTGCGTACCCTCGGCGCATTCGCCGTAGTGGTGTTCTTCCTGCTCATGCTGTTGCCTGCGGACGACTGGGCGCAGCGCATCGGGCGTTCGGTGTTCTTTCTGATCGGCGCGGGATTCTCGGCGGCCACCGGCTATATCGGGATGTGGCTCGCGGTGCGCAGCAATGTGCGTGTCGCCGCGGCAGCCCGTGAAGCCACTCCCGCCGCTTCCGCCTCACCCGGCACATCCGTCAATGGAGACTCCGCTTCCTCCGGGCCCGGCCAGTCGGGCGTGGATCTGACGGCCGTCTCGCACAAGGCGATGAAGATCGCCTTCCGGACGGGTGGTGTGGTCGGCATGTTCACCGTGGGCCTCGGCCTGCTGGGCGCCTCCTGCGTGGTGCTCGTCTACGCCGCCGACGCGCCCAAGGTGCTGGAGGGCTTCGGTCTCGGTGCCGCGCTGATCGCGATGTTCATGAGGGTCGGCGGTGGCATCTTCACCAAGGCCGCCGACGTCGGTGCCGACCTCGTCGGCAAGGTCGAGAAGGGCATCCCCGAGGACGACCCGCGCAATGCCGCGACCATCGCGGACAACGTGGGCGACAACGTCGGCGACTGCGCGGGCATGGCCGCGGACCTCTTCGAGTCCTACGCCGTGACCCTGGTCGCCGCGCTGATCCTCGGCAAGGCCGCGTTCGGCGACGCCGGTCTGGCCTTCCCGCTGCTCGTCCCGGCCATCGGCGTGGTCACCGCCATGATCGGGATCTTCGCGGTGGCCCCGCGCCGTTCCGACCGCAGCGGGATGACCGCCATCAACCGCGGTTTCTTCATCTCCGCGGTGATCTCGATGGTGCTGGTGGCGGCCGTGGTCTTCGCGTATCTGCCGTCCAGTTACGCGGATCTCGACGGGGTCACCGACCGTGAGATCCTCGGCCACAGCGGCGACCCGCGGGTCCTCGCGCTCGTCGCCGTCGCGGTCGGCATCGTGCTGGCCGCGCTCATCCAGCAGCTCACCGGCTACTTCACCGAGACCAACCGGCGTCCCGTCCGGGACATCGCCAAGACCTCGCTGACCGGCCCGGCCACCGTGGTGCTCTCCGGTATCTCGGTCGGCCTGGAGTCCGCGGTCTACTCGGCGGTGCTGATCGGGCTGAGTGTCTACGGCGCGTTCCTGCTCGGCGGCAGCTCGATCATGCTGGCGCTGTTCGCGGTCGCGCTGGCCGGTACCGGTCTGCTGACCACCGTCGGTGTCATCGTCGCGATGGACACCTTCGGCCCGGTCTCCGACAACGCGCAGGGCATCGCCGAGATGTCCGGCGATGTCGAGGGCGCGGGCGCCCAGGTGCTCACCGACCTCGACGCGGTCGGCAACACCACCAAGGCGATCACCAAGGGCATCGCCATCGCGACGGCGGTGCTCGCCGCGGCCGCGCTCTTCGGCTCGTACCGTGACGCCATCGCCGAGGCCATCGACGAGGTGCACGCGAGCGTGGCCGGTGAGATGAATCTCAGTCTGGACATCTCGCAGCCCAACAACCTCGTCGGGCTCGTCCTCGGCGCCGCCGTCGTCTTCCTCTTCTCGGGGCTGGCGATCAACGCGGTGTCGCGGTCGGCCGGTGCGGTGGTCTTCGAGGTGCGTCGGCAGTTCCGTGAGAAGCCCGGGATCATGGACTACAGCGAGACGCCGGAGTACGGGCGGGTCGTCGACATCTGCACCAAGGACGCCCTGCGCGAGCTGGCCACTCCGGGTCTGCTCGCCGTCCTGGCCCCCATCGCCGTCGGCTTCACCTTCGGGGTCGGCGCGCTCGGCTCCTTCCTGGCCGGGGCGATCGGCACCGGCGCTCTGATGGCTGTCTTCCTCGCGAACTCCGGCGGTGCCTGGGACAACGCGAAGAAGCTGGTCGAGGACGGGCACCACGGCGGCAAGGGCAGTGAGGCGCACGCCGCCACGGTGATCGGCGACACGGTCGGCGACCCGTTCAAGGACACCGCGGGCCCGGCGATCAACCCGCTGCTGAAGGTGATGAACCTGGTGGCGCTGCTGATCGCCCCGGCGGTGGTGAAGTTCTCGTACGGGGACAACGCCAGTCCGGGACTGCGCGCGGTCATCGCGGTGGCCGCCGTCGTGATCATCGTGGGAGCGGTCTACGTCTCCAAGCGGCGCGGCATCGCCGTGGGTGACGAAGGCAACTCCGAGCGTGTGGCGAAGTCAGCCGACGCGGCGGTGGTGTCCTGACCCCGGGGTCGGTCATGGGGCTGTGAGAGCCCTCACGACATGCGGGCGGGTGGTGTGCACCGGCACACCGTCCGCCCGCACGCATGCCCACCGGATGTCCCTCCGCGGAGTGAGGCGGACAGCACACCGAGCTTGATGCAAATGGCTTCAAAAGGGTTCACAAGGGGCGCTCGGCCCGGGGTCCTCGCTGGATCGCCGTGTATGTTCCGGGGCCGAGAGCCATGGAAGGGACCAATCCGGTGAACAAGAAGCTAGTGGCAGCGCTGTCCGGCGGTGCGGCACTCGTCGTGGCGCTGACTGGTTGCGGCGGCGGTAACGGCGGCGGCGAGGAGGACAAGAAGGTCAACGCCTGGGCCAAGTCGGTCTGCGACGAGGTACAGCCGCAGCTGAAGAAGATCCAGGGAGCCAACGCCTCGATCCAGGCGGCCGCCGACGAGCAGGACTCCAAGAAGCTCCAGGAGACGGACTCCAAGGCGTTCCAACAGATCTCCGAGTCGTACGCGGCGCTGGCCAAGGCCGTGGAGAAGGCGGGCCCGCCGCCGGTCGACAACGGCAAGAAGACCCAGGAGCAGGCGGTCAAGGAGCTCAACGCCACCTCCACCGCCTACAAGGACTTGCAGAAGAGCGTCGACAAGCTCGACACCTCGGACAAGTCGAAGTTCGCCGCGGGGCTCAACGATGTCGCCGATGAGCTCGACAGGCTCAGCAAGTCGGGTGACAAGGCCCTCCAGCAGTTGCAGGAGGGGAAGGTCGGCGAGGCGATGGCCAAGCAGCCCGGCTGCCAGAAGCCGAAGACGCCGACCGGCGGCGCGGCCACGCAGTCCTGAGCGGAGCCCGGCACCACGGCATCCACGAAGCGGATTCGTAGACGTGGATGCCGGGAGGGAACGCTCCCGCGCCACGCCCCCGTTGTCGGTCCGTCAGCCCTGCCGGTGACGTGATGTCATCCACGGGACCGTCGCCCCGGCCCCGCCGCGCCGCCCCACCCGGCCACCGTGGCGCGCGCCGTCGCGGTCGTCGCGGGCCGTCGGCGGTTGCCCCGACAATGGGGGCGTGAGTACGCACCAGCCCTCGTTCCGCCTCCCCGCCGCCGACCCCGGGCGCACCGCCCGTCTCCGTGACGCGCTGTCGGCCGCCTCCTTCACCGCCGACGGTCTGCTGGACCTGCTCGGCGCGTCCGCCTATGCCGCCCTGGCCCGCAGCGAGACCGTCCCGGCGCTCCGCGCCACCCGCGGTGACTCCCCGCTGGAGACGCTGGTGCGGCTCTTCCTGTTGCAGTGCCCCGTGCCGTACGGGAGGGCGGCCGCGGCCCTGCCCGTCGAGGACTGCCTCGCCGACGGCTGGCTGGTGCGGGACGGCGACGAGGTGCGCGCCACCGTGGACGTACGGCCGTACGGCGGGCCGGAGGGCCAGGACTGGTGGATCGTCTCCGACCTGGGCTGCGCGGTCGGCGGTGCGGGCGGTATCGGCGGACCCGGCGGCGCGCGGAGCGCCGTGGACCGCTCCCAGCTCGTGCTGGGGGTCGGCGGCGCCTCCACCACCCTCGCCGGGCTCACCCTGCGCGCCCCGGTCGGCCGTGCCCTCGACCTCGGCACCGGGTCCGGGATCCAGGCGCTGCACGCGAGCCGCCACGCCGACCGGGTGACCGCCACCGACCGCAATCCGCGCGCCCTGGCCATCGCCCGGCTGACCCTCGCCCTGTCCGGTGCGCCGGAGCCCGATCTGCGCGAGGGCTCGCTCTTCGAGCCGGTGGACGGAGAGCGGTACGACCTGATCGTGTCCAACCCGCCGTTCGTGATCTCCCCGCGCTCCCCGGAGGACTCCCGGCTGGTCTACCGGGACGGCGGGATGGCCGGGGACGATCTGTGCCGCACCCTCGTCCGGCAGTCCGCCGACCACCTCACCGACGGCGGCTGGTGCCAGCTGCTCGCCAACTGGCAGCACATCGAGGGGGAGGACTGGCGCGAGCGGCTGGCCTCCTGGGTGCCGAGCGGCTGTGACGCCTGGATCGTGCAGCGCGAGGTGCAGGACATCACCCAGTACGCCGAGCTGTGGCTGCGCGACGCGGGCGAGCACCTGGCCGGGCCGGAGGCGTACGCGGCGCGTTACGACGCATGGCTGGACGAGTTCGAGGCACGCGGCACCAAGGCCGTCGGCTTCGGCTGGATCACCCTGCGCAGGTCCGGCGCCGACCGGCCGTCGGTGACCGTGGAGGAGTGGCCGCACCCGGTCGAGCAGCCGCTCGGTGACACGGTCGCGGCCCACTTCGCCCGGCAGGACTTCCTGCGGGCGCATGATGACGCGGCGCTGCTGGCCGGGCATTTCCGGTTGGCGGAGGAGGTCGTGCAGGAGCAGGTGGGGCTGCCGGGGGCGGAGGACCCGGAGCATGTGGTGCTGCGGCAGAACCGCGGAATGCGGCGTGCCACCAAGGTGGACACGGTCGGCGCGGGCTTCGCGGGTGTGTGTGACGGCACTCTCAGTGCGGGCCGGATCCTGGACGCCATCGCCCAGCTGCTCGGGGAGGACCCGGTGGTGCTGCGCGACCGTACCCCGGAATCCATCCGGCTCCTGGTCGGGCAGGGCTTTCTGGAGCCGGTCGGAGCGGAGGACGCCGGGGACGCCGAGGGCATCGAGGGCGCCGGCGGCGTGAGCGGGGCGGACGGCCCTGGCGGGCCTCAGGGCGCGTAGCCGTGGCGGGGCGTGCGCCGGTGCGCCCGCCCCGCACCTCCGCGCCATCTGGCAGGAACCTGCCGTACGGACCACGGAAGGCCCTGGATGCACGGTCCTGTGCGGTCTGTACGGGATGCTCGGCGGTGCGTTGTGCGTGACCCCGGACGATCTCCCGCGGCGCCCCGGACGGCCCCGGACGGCCCCGGACGGCCGCGGACGGCCGCGGACCCGGCCGGTCCGTACCGGGACACGCCGGGGCGTATGCCGTGCCCGACCCCGGTGAACATGGCCGAAAAGGCCGGTCGCGCGCTGTTCACCCCAGGTTCGCGCGGACGCCTTCCGCGCGTGCCAGGATCCGGCCATGGAGAGCGGACCTGCGATCTTCGCCGCAACGGCATTCATGTTGTTCGGCGCCGCGCTGCTGCTGTGGACAGTGGCGCGATTGCGGCTGCGTCAGCCGGTCGCGCACGGTGTGAGCCCTGTCGCTTCTGCGGCGCTCTCCCTTCTCTTCGGCATCGCCGCTCTCGGCGGCGGGATCTGGTGTCTGGGTTACGCCTGACAGGGCCTTCCACGGTGGCTTGTGACGGTCCGGGCGGCAGACAGGACGCTTGTCGGGTTACCGTTCGAGTGGCGTTGCGGGCTTTTTCCGTTTGACACGGGGGCGGGAGGTACCGTCACACTCCGCAGCGTCACCGAAGTGGTGGCCGTGTACGCGTTACCCGCGCTGCAGTGCCCGTTCACCGAGGCGTCGACCGGAGAGAAGAGCGAAGTTGTCCCCGACCACCAGCGAGACCGCACAGGGCGGCCGCCGACTCGTCATCGTCGAGTCGCCTGCCAAGGCGAAGACGATCAAGGGCTATCTGGGCCCGGGATATGTGGTCGAGGCCAGCGTCGGGCACATCCGGGACCTGCCGAACGGTGCGGCCGAGGTGCCCGACAAGTACACCGGCGAGGTGCGCCGTCTCGGTGTGGACGTCGAGCATGACTTCCAGCCGGTCTATGTGGTCAACGCGGACAAGAAGAGCCAGGTCAAGAAGCTCAAGGAACTGCTCGCCGAATCGGACGAGCTCTTCCTCGCCACCGATGAGGACCGCGAGGGCGAGGCCATCGCCTGGCACCTCCAGGAAGTCCTCAAGCCCAAGGTCCCGGTCCGCCGGATGGTCTTCCACGAGATCACCAAGGACGCGATCCGCGAGGCCGTGGCCAATCCGCGCGAGCTGAACCAGCGCCTGGTCGACGCCCAGGAGACCCGCCGGATCCTCGACCGCCTCTACGGCTACGAGGTCTCGCCGGTCCTGTGGAAGAAGGTCATGCGCGGGCTGTCCGCGGGCCGTGTGCAGTCCGTGGCCACCCGGCTTGTCGTCGAGCGCGAGCGCGAGCGCATCGCCTTCCGCTCCGCCGAGTACTGGGACCTGACCGGCACTTTCGCCACCGGCCGGACCGGTGACGCCACCGATCCGGGTACCTTCGGCGCCCGCCTGACCAGCGTCGACGGTCGGCGGATCGCCCAGGGCCGCGACTTCACCTCGACCGGGCAGCTCAAGGACGGCTCGAGCGTCCTGCACCTGGACGAGCAGAACGCCCGCTCCCTGGCCGCGGCCCTCGCCGAGACCGCCTTCACGGTGCGGTCCGTCGAGTCCAAGCCGTACCGCCGCTCGCCGTACGCGCCGTTCCGCACCACCACCCTCCAGCAGGAGGCCAGCCGGAAGCTCGGCTTCGGCGCCAAGGCCACCATGCAGGTGGCGCAGAAGCTGTACGAGAACGGCTTCATCACCTATATGCGTACCGACTCCACCACCCTGTCGGACACCGCGGTGGCGGCGGCGCGGACGCAGGTCACCCAGCTGTATGGCGCGGACTACCTGCCGGACAAGCCGCGCTCCTACGCGGGCAAGGTCAAGAACGCCCAGGAGGCGCACGAGGCCATCCGCCCCTCGGGAGACCGTTTCCGTACTCCGGCAGAGACCGGCCTCACCGGCGACCAGTTCCGGCTCTACGAGCTGATCTGGAAGCGGACCGTCGCCTCCCAGATGAAGGACGCGGTCGGCCAGTCGGTCACCGTCAAGATCGGCGGGCAGGCGAGCGACGGCCGGGACGCGGAATTCTCCGCCTCCGGCAAGACGATCACCTTCCACGGCTTCATGAAGGCGTACGTGGAGGGCGCGGACGACCCGAACGCCGAGCTCGACGACCGCGAGCGCCGTCTGCCGCAGGTCGCCGAGGGCGACCGGCTCGCCGCCGAGGAGATCACCGCCGACGGCCATGCCACCAAGCCCCCGGCCCGCTACACCGAGGCGTCGCTGGTCAAGGAGCTCGAAGAGCGCGAGATCGGCCGCCCCTCGACCTACGCCTCGATCATCGGCACCATCCTCGACCGCGGCTATGTCTTCAAGAAGGGCACCGCGCTGGTGCCGTCCTTCCTGAGCTTCGCCGTGGTCAACCTGCTGGAGAAGCACTTCGGCCGACTGGTCGACTACGACTTCACCGCCAAGATGGAGGACGACCTCGACCGCATCGCCCGCGGTGAGGCCCAGGCCGTGCCGTGGCTCAAGCGCTTCTACTTCGGCGAGACCGCCGACGGCCGCGCGGGTGCCGCCGCCGAAGCCGGAAACGGCGACGGCGACCACCTCGGCGGCCTCAAGGAGCTGGTCACCGACCTGGGCGCGATCGACGCCCGCGAGGTCTCCTCGTTCCCCGTCGGCGACGGCATCGTGCTGCGCGTCGGCCGCTACGGCCCGTATGTGGAGCGCCCGTCCCAGACCGAGGGCCAGACCGGCCACCGCGCGGACGTCCCCGACGACCTGCCGCCGGACGAGCTGACCGTGGCGTACGCCGAGGAGCTGCTCGCCAAGCCGAGCGGTGACTTCGAGCTGGGCAACGACCCGGACACCGGCCGCATGATCGTCGCCAAGGACGGCCGCTACGGCCCGTACGTCACCGAGGTGCTGCCCGAGGACACGCCGAAGACCGGCAAGAACGCGGTCAAGCCGCGCACCGCCTCCCTCTTCAAGTCGATGTCCCTGGACACGGTGACCCTGGCGGAAGCCCTCAAGCTGATGTCGCTGCCGCGCGTTGTCGGCACCGACCCCGAGGGCACCGAGATCACCGCGCAGAACGGCCGGTACGGCCCGTACCTGAAGAAGGGCACGGACTCGCGGTCGCTCGACAGCGAGGACCAGCTCTTCAACATCACCCTCGACGAGGCGCTGGCGATCTACGCCCAGCCCAAGCAGCGCGGCCGGGCCGCGGCCAAGCCGCCGCTGAAGGAGCTGGGCAACGACCCGGTCAGCGAGAAGCCGGTGGTAGTGAAGGACGGCCGGTTCGGCCCGTACGTCACCGACGGCGAGACCAACGCGACGCTGCGCCGGGACGACGACGTCGAGACCATCACGCCCGAGCGCGGCTTCGAGCTGCTCGCGGAGAAGCGTGCCAAGGGCCCGGCCAAGAAGACCGCCAAGAAGACGGCGAAGAAGACCGCCGCGAAGAAGACGGCGGCCAAGAAGACCGCGGCCAAGAAGACGGCCGCGAAGAAGACCACGACGGCCGCCAAGAAGACCGCCGCGAAGAAGACCACGGCGGCCAAGAAGTCGACGGCCAACGCCGAATAGCCCCGGCTCATTTCACCGCAACCGCCGCGCCCCCGCCCGTTTGTTCGGCCGGGGGCACGCGGTTTTGCGTGATCCGGATAGGCTGGCGGAATGACGCGAGAGCAGCCAACGGACGTGACCCCCACTTCCGGCGCACTGGCCGCGGACTCCCGCGAGCGTGCCGTTCGGGCCCTGCTGCGCTATCCGCCGCTGCGACGGCTGTGGAGTGCCCAACTCGTCGGCGGCGCCGGAGACGCGCTTGCCGTGCTGGTGCTCGTCCTGCTGTCGTTGCAGGCGTCCGTCGCCGCGGACTCCTTCGGCGGCGGCTATCGCGGAGCGGCCCTCGCGGTCGCCCTCGTCCTGGGCGCCCGGCTCCTGGCGACCGTGCTCTTCGGCGCGGCCCTGCTCGGCCCGGTCTCCTCGCTGCTCGCCCCCGCCGGCCCGCTGGACCGCCGCTGGACCATGATCGGCGCCGATGGGGTGCGGTTGGTCCTGCTGCTCATCGCCCCGCTGTGGATCGAGTGGACCCCGGACGACGCCGTCGCCTGGCTGCTCATCACCACCTTCGTCGTCGGTGTCGCCGAGCGCTTCTGGACCGTCGCCAAGGACGACGCGGCCCCCGCGCTGCTCCCGGCCCCGCCCGCCGAGGGCGCGGCCGTGCGCCCGCTGCCCGACCACCTCGACGCGCTGCGCAGGCTCTCGCTGCGCACCAACTTCCTGACGCTGCCGCTCGCCGCCGCCGGGCTGCTCGTCGTCGCGCTCTTCGCGCGGCTGCTGGGCACCGGGCTGGCGTGGTTCCACGACCACCAGGCCGCGCTGGGTTCGTACGTCGGCGCCGGGCTCTTCGCCGCCTCCGTCTCGATCCTCTACTTCGTCGAGCTGCCCGTCGTACAGACGCCCCGCACCCGTTCGCCCCTCGAAGGGCTGCGCCGTCCGCGCGCCGCGTCCGGCACCGGCGCCGACAAGGGCCGTACCGGCGCCGCACCGCTGCTGGTGCTGTCCTGCGCCGGGGTGGCGGCCGCGATCGCCGCGGCCGTCGGTGTCGCCGCGCTCCAGGCGGTCGACCTGGGCGGTGGCCCGGTCGGCTACGCGCTGCTCGTCCTGGTCCTCAGCGGTGGTCCGGCGCTCGGCATCCGCTGGGCGCCGCATGTGCTCCCGGGGCTGTCCCGGCGCAGGCTCTTCGCGCTGTCGATCGCGCTGACCGGGCTGGCGCTGCTCGCGGCGGGCCTGGTGCACGACGCCACCACGGTCCTGATGATCGCCCTGGTCGCGGGGGTCTCCGCCGGAGTCGCCGCGCACACCGGCCACGCGCTTCTGGACCAGGAGTCCGAGGAGTCCCGCCGGCCCCGGATGACCGAGCATCTGCACGCCGTCGTCCGTGTCTTCGTCGGGCTCGGCGCGGTCGCCGCCCCGCTGCTCGCCGCCGTCATCGGGCCGCACCGGCTCGGCAGCGGCGAATGGGTCTTCGCCCACGGCGGCGCGGCCTTCACGCTGATGCTCGTCGGCGCCCTGCTGCTGCCCGTCGCCGCGCTCGTCCTCGGCCGTACCGACGACCGGCAGGGCGTGCCGCTGCGGCGGGATCTGCGCGAGGCGCTGCGCGGTGGGGACGCGGACGAGGCCCCGGCCGCCACCGGCTTCTTCATCGCCGTCGAGGGCGGTGACGGAGCGGGTAAGTCCACACAGGTGGAGGCGCTGGCCGAGTGGGTCAGGGCCAAGGGCCACGAGGTGGTGGTCACCCGCGAGCCGGGCGCGACCGCCATCGGCAAGCGGCTGCGCTCGATCCTGCTCGATGTCTCGTCCGCGGGGATCTCGCACCGCGCGGAGGCGCTGCTGTACGCGGCGGACCGCGCCGAGCACGTCGACTCCGTGGTCCGTCCGGCCCTGGAGCGCGGTGCGGTGGTCATCTCCGACCGCTACATCGACTCCTCCGTCGCCTACCAGGGTGCGGGCCGCGACCTCTCCGCGACCGAGATCGCCCGGATCTCGCGCTGGGCGACCAATGGCCTGGTGCCGCATCTGACGGTGCTGCTGGACGTCTCGCCGGAGGCCGCGCGCGAGCGCTTCACCGAGGCCCCGGACCGGCTGGAGTCCGAGCCCGCCGAGTTCCACCAGCGGGTACGGGCCGGCTTCCTGGCCCTCGCCGCCGCCGACCCGGCCCGTTACCTGGTCGTGGACGCCGGGCAGCTGCCCGAGGCGATCACCTCGGTGGTGCGCCACCGGCTGGACCGGATGCTGCCGCTGTCCGAGGCGGAGGTGAAGGCCCAGGAGGAGGCCCGCAAGGCCGCCGAGGAAGAGGCCCGCCGCAAGGCCGAGGAGGAGGCCGCCCGCAAGGCGGAGGAAGAGCGGCTGGAGCGCGAGCGCCAGGCGGCGCTGGCCAAGGCGCGCGCAGAGGAGGAGGAGCGCAAGCGCCGCGAGTTGGAGGAGGCGCGGCGGCGCGAGGCCGAACGGCAGGCGGAGGAGGCCCGCAAGCGGGCCGAGGACGCGCGCCGGCGTGCCGAGGAGGACCGCAGGCGTATCGAGGCGGAGGACCGCGCCCGCGCCGCCGAGGAGCAGCGGCGCCGCGCCCAGGCGGAGGCGGAGGCTCAGGAGCGAGCCGAGGCGGAGGCTCGCCGCCGGGAGGAGCAGCGCAAGGCGGAGGAGGCGCTGCTGCGGGCGGAGCAGGCCCGCACGGCGGCGAACGCCTCGGGTGGCGGGAGCGCCGCAGCGGACGACGCGCCGACGGTGGAGACCGAGGCTCCGGCCCGTCCCGACCGTCCGGCGCCGCAGCCGCCCGCGGCACCTCCGGTATCCCCCGCAGCACCTCCCGTACCGCCCGCGCCCCCGGCTCGTCCGGGCCGTGGCGAGGCGGATGACACGTCGGGCCCGGCGGGCGCCGTCGGCGCCTCGAGCGCGGCGGTCGGGCCGGACGCGACAACGACCGTCCGCACACCGCGCGTCGACCCGCGGACCGCGGCCACCGGCCGGAGCACCCCGGCCCGGGACGCGGACGAGACGGCCGTGCTGCCGCCGGTGCGCCCCCAGCAGAGTCCGGACGTGGAGGAGACGACCGTTCTCCCCAAGCCGCCCGCCCCACCGGAGCCGTCGAACGCGGCCGACGAGACGGCCGTGCTGCCGTCCGTCCGGGACGAGCGCTCCGCCGATGCGGCGGACCGGGTTCCGCCGTGGATGTTCCGGTCCGAGGAGGACCAGGGCCACGGGAACGAGCGCACCCGCGAGATGCCCCAGTACGGCCACGGCCACGGTGAGAGCCACGCCCAGGGGCCGCAGGACCGGGCCGAGGACCAGGGCGAGTCGTCGGCTCCGCGCCGTAAGCGCCGCCGCCCGGAGTGGGCGGAGGAGACCCCGCTGGACGATCTGCCGACCCTGGCCGACGAACTGCTCGGCCCGCACGACGACGAGGACGGCGGACGGCGCCGCTGACGGCGGCGGCTCGGCCGGTTCGATCGAGAGGCCCACGGGGTGGCTCCGGCCGCTCCGTGGGCCTCTCGCTTCGGGGCGTTCCGGCCGTGGACGTGAGTGTCCGAAGGGTGGCCCACAATGGGATGCGTTGAGCACAAGGGGCGGAGGCAGCCATGGCGGTGTGGGACGACCTGGTCGGGCAGGACCGAGTGGCGGCCCAGCTCATGGCTGCCGCGCGCGATGCCGACGCCCTGGTCACGGCGGCGCAGGCGGCGGACGGCGCCCCGGCCGCCGAGCCGGGCGCGGCGTCGCGGATGACGCACGCCTGGCTGTTCACCGGTCCGCCCGGCTCCGGCCGGGACACCGCCGCGCGGGCCTTCGCCGCCGCGCTCCAGTGCGTCAGCCCCGACCGGGCCCTGGGCGGCGCCCCGGGCTGCGGCTTCTGCGACGGCTGCCACACCGCCCTGGTCGGCACCCACGCCGATGTGGAGGTGGTGCGCACGGACCTGCTCACCATCGGCGTCAAGGAGACCCGCGACCTGGTCCGGCGGGCCCAGCTGTCGCCCGCGGGCGGCCGGTGGCAGGTGATCGTCCTGGAGGACGCCGACCGGCTCACCGAGGGCGCGGGCAACGTCCTGCTCAAGGCGGTCGAGGAGCCCGCGCCGCGCACCGTGTGGCTGCTCTGCGCGCCCTCGCTGGAGGACGTGCTGCCCACGATCCGCTCCCGCTGCCGTCTGCTGACCCTCCGTACGCCCCCCGTGGACGCCGTCGCGGACATCCTCGTCCGCCGTGACGGCATCGAACCCGAGCGGGCCGCCTCCGCCGCCCGCGCCACTCAGGGCCATATTGACCGCGCCCGCCGTCTGGCCACCGACGAGCGGGCCCGCGGCCGCCGCGCCGCGGTCCTGAAGCTGCCGCTGCGCGTGGCCGACGTGGGTGGCTGCCTCAAGGCGGCGCAGGAGCTGGTCGACGCGGCGGCCGAGGACGCCAAGCAGATGGCCGAGGAGGTCGACGCCAAGGAGACCGAGGAGCTGCGGGCCGCCCTGGGCGCCGCCGCCGGTACGGGCGGCCGGCTGCCGCGCGGTACGGCCGGAGCCATGAAGGAGCTCCAGGACCGTCAGAAGCGCCGGGCCACCCGCACCCAGCGCGACAGCCTCGACCAGGCGCTGACCGACCTCACCGGTTTCTACCGGGATGTGCTGGCGCTCCAGCTGGGCTCCCAGGTCGCGCTGGCCAACACCGATGTACGGGACGCTCTGGAGCGGGTCGCGTCGGGCTCGAAGCCGGAGCGGACGCTGCGCCGCATCGAGGCGGTCAGCGCGTGCCGCGAGGCGCTGGACCGGAATGTGGCGCCGCTGCTGGCGGTCGAGGCCATGACCATGGCGCTGCGCGCGGGCTGAGTCGCGTCCCGGCGTCCGCGAATGCTGCGTCACTCGTACGGGTTGGGCGGTGCGCGCATGGAGCGTAGTCAAATGGATACGCTCCGTCAGGGGCCCCAGGTCGGCCGTGGCGTACCCCGCGTCGTGCCGGCCGCCGGTGATCCCCGCGCTCCGCGACCGCGAACCGAGGGATCCGCCGATGGACATCAGCCGCCGTACGCTCCGCACGCTCGGCGCCGCGTTCGCGGCCGCCGCCCTGCTGTTCTCCGGCTGCTCCTCCGGTTCCTCGACGACCGCCGCCGCGCAGCCGACCCCCAGCGTTCCGGCCGCCCTCAAGCCGTACTACGAACAGACCCTGCAATGGCGTGGATGCGGCGAGGCGGGCTTCGAGTGCGCCACCCTCAAGGCCCCGCTCGACTACGCCCGCCCCGGCCAGGGCCGCGATCTGAAGCTGGCGGTCTCCCGGAAGAAGGCCACCCGCTCCGGTCAGCGGCTGGGCTCGCTGCTGGTCAACCCGGGCGGCCCCGGCGGCTCCGCGATCGGCTACCTCCAGAGTTTCGCCGCGCTCGGCTATCCGGCGCGGGTACGGGCCCGGTACGACATGGTGGCCATGGACCCGCGCGGTGTCGCCGCCAGTGACCCGGTCCGCTGTCTGAGCGACAAGCAGATGGACACCTACACCCAGACCGACCAGACACCCGACGCCCCCGCCGAGACGGACCGGCTCGTGGCCGCCTACAAGAAGTTCGCCCGCGGCTGCGCCGACCGCTCCGGCAAGGTCCTCGCCCATGTCTCGACCGTCGAGGCGGCCCGCGACATGGACCTGCTGCGCGCTGCGCTCGGCGACAACCGGCTCACCTATGTCGGCGCCTCCTACGGCACCTTCCTCGGCGCCACCTACGCCGATCTCTACCCCTCCCGCGTCGGCCGTCTCGTCCTCGACGGCGCCCTCGACCCGGCGCTGTCCGCCCGCCGGACGAACCTCGACCAGACCGCCGGTTTCGAGACCGCCTTCACCGCCTTCGCCAAGGACTGCGTCCGCCGCGACAGCTGCCCCCTCGGCACCCGCTCCGTCGCGGACGCCCGCGACCGCCTCGGCTCCTTCTTCGCCCGCCTGGACTCCCGCCCCGTCGCCACCGGCGGATCCCGTCGGCTGGGCGAGTCCCTGGCCACCACCGGCGTGATGGCCGCGATGTACGACGAGAGCTCCTGGCCCCAACTGCGCACCGCCCTCCGCGCGGCCATGCGCGGCGAGGGCAGCGGTCTGCTGAACCTCGCCGACCTCTACTACGAGCGCGACTCCGGCGGCTCCTACACCAACCTCATGTACGCCAACCCCGCCGTCAACTGCCTTGATCTCCCCGCCGCCTTCCGCACCCAGGCCGAGGTCGAACGGTCCCTGCCCGCCTTCAAGAAGGCGTCCCCCGTCTTCGGCGGTGCCCTGGCCTGGTCCGCCCTGAACTGCGCCTACTGGCCCGTCCCCGCCACGGGCCGCCCCCACGCCCTCACCGCCAAGGGCGCCGCCCCGATCCTGGTCGTCGGCACCACCCGCGACCCGGCCACCCCCTACCCCTGGGCCCGCTCCCTCGCCCGGCAGCTCTCCTCCGCCACCCTCCTCACCTACGAGGGCGACGGCCACACCGCCTACGGCCGCGGCAGCCACTGCATCGACGACGCGATCGACACCTACCTGATCTCCGGCCGCCCGCCCGCCCCCACCAAGCGCTGCCACTGACCAGCCCGAACGCCCCCTCCCCGACCCCCACCCGGCCCCGTACGGAGCACCCCCCGAAACTGTGTAGACTTGGCGGCGCTGCTGATGCCAATCTGGCACCGCGGCCTGCCGCCTTAGCTCAGTCGGCCAGAGCGACGCACTCGTAATGCGTAGGTCAAGGGTTCGATTCCCTTAGGCGGCTCCGACGAAGTCCAGGTCAGCTTCTGGCTGACCTGGACTTTTTCTTATGCTGTGACCTTGCGGGGCTGGAACTCAAGGATCTTCGCACCCCCGTTGTGGCCATTGTGTGGCCATCGCGTTGGCCGTTGGTCCCGTCGGACGCCCCCGGTCCCGTCGACTCGGGGTCGGGCGGGGGCGGTAGGGGCGTGCGTGAGGCACCCCGGGGGAACATGCGCGCAGTTCGACCTTCGGCATGACCGATTGATGTGTGTCTTGCGTGATCTCGCCCCACTCGGCGCGCTCGGCGTCCTGTTCCACCTCGTGCTGGTCGAGAACTCGTCGGTGTACTCGTCGAGGTGACTTCGCGCTCGCCGCTGTTCGCCGTGGGAGCGCTCTCGACGACGTCCCAACCATCAGTAGCGGCTTCCACTGATGAACGGTACCGAGGGTGCACCCTGGGCGCGGCGGCGCGTGGAGTGGTCCGTGGTCAGAGGCTGATGTGGTACGCCTTCCGCAGCGTCTCGTGCACGGTCCACGTCGTACGGTCGCCCTCGCGCAGCACGCAGGCGTCCCCCGGCCCGACCTCGATGACCGTCCCGCCTTCGAACTCGATCGTGGCCCGCCCGCTGACCACGACGAACAGCTCGTTGGCCTCGGTGTCGGTCACCACGCCCGGGGTGATCTGCCAGATGCCGCGAAGCTGCTTGCCGTCGGGGGACTCCCACAGGACCTTCCCGGTGACGACCGGGTCCCCGGAGACGATCTGCTCGGCGGCGAGGGGCTCCACTTCGAGCTCCGCGTCGGGAATGTGGACGGCGAAGGGGGCAACGGAATGATCAATACCTGTCATAGCGGCCCACAGTATCCGCGCCGTCCCAGCCGCCCGGACTCAGCCCGCCTGTCGAGACACGCGTCGCGGGACGGGGCGGGCGCGGGGTGGGCCGGTGGCGTTACGCGCCTTTGAGGTGGTGTTACGCGCCTTTGAGGTGGCGCATCAGGCGTTCGAAGTCCTGCCAGCCCGACAGGTCCGCCGGGTCGCCCGGGAGGCGGTAGTAGAGGGCGGGGCGGGTCGCGGGGCCGAGGGGGAGCGGTGGGTCGGGGAGCGGCGTGCGGCGGGCCCGGTCGCCGGGCAGCTCGCGGACCTCTTCCGCCCCGAGGACGAAGGCCAGTGGGACGCCGGGGCCTTCGAAGCGGGGCGGGACCATCAGGTCGCGGCGGGCCTTGCGGAGCTGGAGGAGCAGGGATTGGAGGTGGTGGCGGGTGGCCAGGATCTCCGCGGTCCGGGGAAGGGCGTCCAGCGGGGGTTCTTCGTCCGGGCCGTAGCCGAAGGCCAGGGTGACGTCCTCCTCCACACCCGCCGTCGTGCGGCTGATCCGGACCGTGGCCAGGCCGGGGCGGGCAGGGGAGCCGACGACCACCAGCCAGGTGGGTTCGGGCGCCCGGTCGTGGGCGAGGTCGGTCAACTGCCGTAGGGACCAAGGCAGGTTGGCGGGTTCGGCGGTGCCCCAGCCGGCCGGGGGTTCGCCGGTCAGCTCACGCCAGACCGACTCCAGCGCACCGCCGAGGACAAGGCGGTCATCGGCGGGGTGAACGGTGCGAAAGGTGATGGCCAGTTGGCGTTCGCCGGTGTCGGCGAACGCCTGGTAGGCGGCGGCCACCGGGGTGCGTGGCTCTTCGGGGGTGGCGTCCGCGGCCTCGACCGGGGCGAACAGGCCGTTCTGCCAGCGCAGTACGGCGCCGGAGAGGCCGTCGTAGTAGCCCTCCCGCTCGTCCTGGACGACCCAGCGCGAGGGCCAGCCGCCGAGGCTGTTGCGGACGGCGGGGGAGAGCCGGGCCTTCGGTGACGTGACGATCTGGAGGCCGAGTTCGGCGCGGGCGGTGGCGCGGAGCGCGTCCGAGAGCCAGGCCGTCATGGCGACCACCGGGCGGTCCTGGATGACCACGGCCACCTTGTCGGTGAGGACATCGACGGCGGGCTGCGCGGCTGCGGGCGTCTTCGCCACACTCACCCCGTCGGACTCCACCACGGCGAGGGAACGAGCTGCCTCCGGCGGCCAGGCGGAGCCACCGGACAGGGAGGCGAGCCGGGCGGCGAAGGTCCCCGCGAGCCGCTCCGCCTCCTCGACACCGGTGGTGGCGCGGGCCTCGGTCCACCAGAACGGCACCGGAGGCTCAGTGGCCCCGAGCAACCGCTGGGCCTCGCCCGCCACATGCACGAGCACCGGTGCCTCCACGGAGACCAAGGGGCGCCCCTCCGCGTCACAGAGCTGTACGACGGCGTCCTCACCCGTCGTCCCGACCAGCTTGTCGGGTCCTCCGGCGAGCAGACCCGCGAGCACGCTCAACGGGTCGGGCATCTTCTGTGTGAGGGTGACGACGTCCTTGGTCATGGGGTTCCTGTCCGGTCCTCTCTCGTCCTGAGTGCCTGGAGTGCCTGGAGTGCCTGCCGGAGCGCCTTCGATGTCACCCGTCCGTGTACACCGTCTGGATCAGCCGGTTCGGCCGGCCACGCTGGATCAGGACGCCACGCCCGGCGGGCTGCTGTGCGGCGTACACCCCCGGGAACAGCTGCCCCTCGCTGCGGTCGCCCGCCATGACGAGTGCCGAGGCCCCCGATTCCCGCAGGCCCAGCACCAGCGGTTCGTACATCCCGCGCGAGGAGCCCGCGACCCGGCGGGTCAGGACGAAGTGGAGGCCGATGTCGACCGCCGACGGGATGTACGGCAGGAACGGCGCGAGCGGCGCCTGGCCCGCCGTGGTCAGCACGTCGTAGTCGTCGACCAGGACCACGATCCGCGGACCGCTGCCCCAACTGCCCGGCTCCAGGTCCTCGGTGTCCGCGTTGTCCGCGTTCTCGTCGGGTAGCCGCTTCTCGAGTTCGGTGGCGATACCGGCGGCAAGGCCCCCGCACATCCTGGCGTTGTACGCGTACCCGCCGCGGAACTCCTCGGGGATCGCGCCGCGCAGCCCGCGCCGCGGGTCCATCACGGCGAAGACCAGATCGTCCTCGCCGTAGCGCTCGATGAGGCCGTGGGCGATCGTCCTGAGGAGGTTCGTCTTGCCGCATTCGCTGTCGCCCAGCACCAGCAGATGCTGGTCGTGCTGGAACAGGTCGAGGGTCACCGGCGCGAGCGCCGTCTGATCCAGGCCGATCGGCACCCGCTCGGGCTCGGCGGCCGGCCCCGGCAGCAGACCGGGCTCCAGGACGTGCGGGAGCACCCGCACGGGCTGGGCGACCTCACCGCTCCAGGTCGCGCGGATGGTGCGGGCGGTGCGCTCCAGGACGGCGCCCAGTTCCGCGGTGTCGGCGAGCCCGTCCGTACGGGCCAGCGCCACCTGAGCGAAGAGCTTGCCGTCGGTGAGCACCCGGCCGGGCTCGTCCGGCGCCAGGGTCTGCGCGAGCTTGCGGTCGATGCTGGACTCGCTGGGGTCGTTGAGACGCAGTTCGATACGCGTGCCGAAGTTCGACTGGGTGGCGATGCGGACGTCGTTCCAGCGCAGCATGGCCGCGACGACATGGACCCCGTAGCCGCCACCCCGCTTGAGGAGGTCGACCACCGCGTCGTCCAGTTCTTCGAAGTCGTCCCGCAGCGCCCCGAAGCCGTCGATCACCAGCACGATCTCGGCGGAGCCCAGCTCGGGCAGCTGCCCGGCCGCGTGCAGGGAGCGCAACTGCTCGACGGAGTCGATGCCGTGCCGGCGGAAGAGGTCCTCGCGGGTCGCGAGCATGGTCCGCACCTCTTCGACGGTGCGCCCGGCGCGTTCGCGGTCGGCGCGTCCCGCGACACCGCCGACATGGGGCAGCCCGGACAGTGCTTGGAGTCCTCCGCCCACCAGGTCGAGGGCGTAGACACCGACCTCCTGCGGGGTGTGGGTCAGCGCGAGGGAGAGGGCGAGCGTGCGCAGCAGCGTGGTCTTGCCGGACTGCGGGCCGCCGATGACGGCGGCGTGGCCGCCCGCCACCGTGAGGTCCAGGTACCACCGGCCCTGCCACTGCTTGGTGGGGTCGTCGAGCAGCCCGAGCGGTATCCGGAGCTGTCCGCCGCCGTCGGACGGGGCGCGCGAAGCGCTCGATGAGGGGCGGCGGCCGGGTGACGGGTGGGCCAGCTGCATACCGCGCGCGCCGACCTCCAGCGGGCCCGCGACCGTGTCCAGCGCGATGGCGTCGGGCAGCGGGGGCAGCCAGATACGGCGCACCGGGGCGGCGGCGTCGGCGAGTTGCGCCACCATGACGCCCAGCTCGGTCGGCCCGGTCTCACGGCGCCGCATCGCGGGCTCCGATTCGCCCGGATTCTCCGGTTCGGCGAGCGTGTTGTACGCCTGGTACTCCAGCGCGAGCGGTCCGATGTCCTCCTCCTCGTCCCGCTGGACGGGCCCGCGGTAGGCGCCGGAGACATAACTCGCCTTGAAGCGTTCGTAGTGGCTGGTGTCGACCTTCAGGAAGCCGAAGCCGGGCAGCGGCGGGAGGTGGAAGGCGTCCGTGGTGTCCAGGACCGTACGGGACTCGTCGGCCGAGAAGGTGCGCAGGCCCAGCCGGTACGAGAGATAGGTGTCAAGACCTTTGAGCTTGCCGCTCTCGATGCGCTGGCTGGACAGCAGTAGATGCACCCCGATGGAGCGGCCGATGCGACCGATGGACAGGAACAGATCGATGAAGTCCGGTTTTGCGGTGAGCAGTTCGCCGAACTCGTCGATGACCACGAAGAGATGGGGCAGCGGTTCGAGGTCGGGCCGCTTCGCGGCGCGCAGCGCGGCGTAGTCACCGATGTCGGCGAGGTTGCCCGCGTCCTTGAGGACCTGCTGACGGCGCTTGACCTCGCCCGCGAGCGAGGCGTGGACGCGCTCGACCAGACCCGCCTGGTTCTCCAGGTTGGTGATGACGCCCGCGACATGCGGCAGTTCGGCGAAGGGCGCGAACGTCGCGCCGCCCTTGTAGTCGACGAGGACGAGGGCGAGGTCCTCGGGGGGATGGCTGGCGACCAGGGCGAGGACGAGGGTGCGCAGCAGCTCCGACTTTCCCGAACCGGTCGCGCCCACACACAGCCCGTGCGGCCCCATGCCGAGCTCGGACGATTCCTTGAGGTCGAGCAGGACCGGTTCGTGGGAGTCACTGATGCCGATCGGCACGCGCAGGAAGGCGCGTTCACCGCGCGGCGCCCACAGGCGTGAAACATCCAGCCGGGCCACATCGTCGATGCCGAGCAGCCCGGCGAAGTCGACGGGGCCGGACAGCGGGGCGTCGACGAGCGACTCGGCGGACAGCCGCAGCGGCGCGATCATCCGGGCCAGCCCTTCGGCGAACGGGATGCCCACCTCGTCCACCGTGCCGTGGGCGCTGATCGGCTCCTTCTCGCGCAGATCCTCGATGACGACCTGGTCGCCGTCGACCGTGATCCGGACGCTCACCTGCCCCGGCTCCTGGATCCGCTGCTCGAGGAGATGGAGCACCGTGACGCCCATCTCGCGCAAGCCCACCGCGTCGTCCGGGCGCGGCAGGTCGACGGCGTCCTCGCCGTGCCCGTCGGCCACCACGAGCAGGCGTGAGGTCATGGCCAGTGCGTCCACACCGGACAGGCCGCGGCGCACCTCGGCCGCGTACGAGGCACGGCGGCGCAGCTCGGGGCCGATCTGCCGGGCGAGCTGGGGCGGTGAGGGGGCGATGCGACGGGCCGCGACGGGCCCGTCGAACTGCTCGGTGTCGAGCAGATGCGGCAGCCACTTCGCCCACTCCCAGTCGGCCATCCGCTCACCCGGCACGGCGAGCGCCATCCCCGCGTCGTCCGGCGCGTGGGTGGCGGCGGTCTGGACGAGCAGGGCGCGTACGACGCGCAGACAGTCCTCGCGCGGACCGATGACGCTGATGTTGCCGACGCGGTCCAGGGCCACGGTGAGCGGGAGTTCGGTGCCGTTGCGGAAGCGGGCCATGAGCGCCGACGCCTCGTTGAGCATGAAGCGGTCGGGCGGGGTGAGGACGGACGAGCCCTGCTGGCCGAGGGCGAGGTCGCGTACCGGCATCTCACCGGTGCCCACGCGCACCCGCAGGAAGTCCCCGTCCGGACGGCGGCGCTCCCACAGCCGGGCCGGGTCGCGCACGATGTCGTACAGGGCGTCCGGCGGCGGGTTGAGCACATCCGCCCGCTCCCTGCGCTCGCGCTCCTCGCGGGCGAGTTCCTCGCGGAGGTCTTCGAGATAGGTGAGGTACGCCTCGCGCTGGGTGCGGCGGGTGCGCTGGGCCTTGCCGCGCTGTGAGAAGACCAGGCCGAGGGAGCCGATGATGGTGACGAGGACGATGATCGCGCCGAGCCCGGCGAACTGGCTGTTGCGGACGACCGTCATCATCACGACGGACGACAGCACACCGGCGACGGGCAGCAGCGACATCGCGATGTTGCCCGACTTCCCCTCGGGGAGGTTGGGCGGGGCCTCGATGGTGCGCGCCTCGGAGGGGGCCGGGGGGCGGGTGGTCCGGGCCGGGCGGTGGATCAGTCGGGTACTCATCGGCGTCCGTCCTCGGGATCAGCGGCGCTGCTGGGAGAGCCGGAACGCGTCCGCGGCGAGGGCGGCGGTGGCTTCCCTGGTCGCGTGGGCGAGGCGTTCGGTGCGGATCGGGCCACCGGCCGCCAAGTGCCGGTCGTACGGCAGCACCCGGACGCTCGCTCCGGTGGCGGTGAGCTGCCGGGCCGCCTTGGCGAGGTCGATGCCGGAGTGCGGGACGAGTTCGGTGAGGACGACGACGGTTCCGGCGAGGATGTGGCGGGGCAGCCCCTGCATCCACTCCAGCACCGCGCGGGTGCTGGCGATGCCCTCGAGGGTGGCGGGTGCGGTCAGCACCCGGGCCTGGGCGGCCGAGAGAGCGACCCGGGCGACCTCGGCGGGCAGCGTCTCGCAGTCGACGACGGTCACGCCGAAGTAGCGGCGCAGCGAGACCATGACCCGCTCGTACGCCTTGGTGTCGAGCATCGCGCCGATCTGGCCCTGGCTGCCGGGGAGCAGCCAGGCGTTGCCCGGCAGTTGGACGAGATAGCCGGTGACGTCGAGCAGGGACATCTGCGGTTCCACGATCCCGGCCAGGTCGCCGGTGGTCCAGCGCAGCGACTCGGCGCCGAGCCGCGACGGCAGTGAGCCGAGCGCCGGGTCGGCCTCGACGACGAGCACCGGGTCCTGCCGGTAGTGCGCGTACGTCATGCCGAGCAGCGCGGCCACGGTCGACTTGCCCGCGCCACCGCGGATGGAGGTGACGGCGATCTGGCGGCCGGTGGTCACGGGCTGCTGGAGGATCTCGGCGGTGGCGGTGGTCTCGGCGACCTCGCGCGCGGCCGAGGTGGAGACGGTACGGCGCAGGGTGCGCACGGCGCGCGAGGCCAGGTGCTCGCCGTGGCGCGGCCGGTGCGCGGCGGCGGCGAGGGCGGCATCGACCACGGGGCGGGAGTCGGGGGTGCGCGGGGGCGGCGGGGCCGGGTGGGGCGCGCTCGGGGGTGGGGTGGTGGTGTCGTGTCGCGGGGTGTTGGGGGGTGGCGCCGCCACGGGGGGATCCACCGGGGCGTCACCCCGGGCGTCCCCCCGGGCATCCACCGGGGCGTCCATCGGGGCGCTGTTGTCCCGCAGGGTGCGCAGCACATCGCTCTGCCAGTTGTCCGCGTTCGCCATCTCGGCCCTCTTTCCCACCTGCCACCCCGCCCGGAGGGCTGCGCGATCGACTCAGAACTTGTTGAGCAGCTGTCCGTAGACGCCGAACACACCGACGGCGAGCGGGAAGAGTCCCACGACGCCGATGGATTCGGTCAGATCGGCCACCCGTCGCAGCCGGACCCGCACATGCTCGGGCGGCTGCACCGCCAGGACGAGCAGCGGCAGCACGGCGGCCGCGCACAGTACGGCGAGCGGTCCGGTGCCCCCGGTATGCCCCATCCACACGACCACCAGACGTACGACGAGCGCCGAGGCGGCGGCGATCAGCGTGACGACCTCGGCGATCAGCGGGAAGGCGCGCGCCCTGGAGAGCAGCACCAGGGCCACGACCGAGGACAGCGTCATCGTCCACACGGTCGGCTCGTCGGCCCGGGTGAGCAGCCAGGCGCCGGCCGCCGCGGAGGCCGCGGTGACCATCGTCGCGAGGGCGAGACCGCGGTGCGTGGCCGCGAGCGCGTTGCCCACCTGGTGGCGGCTGACGGACGCACCGGCGGAGCGGCGGTCATCGAGCGCGGTGAGGCCCGAGGCCATGAGGGCGAACCGGGGCAGCAGCCCGAGGAGGAGCACGGAGAGGACCGCCATCACGGCGCCGAGCCGGGCCGTGTTGTCCTGCACGGCGGCGACGGCCTGCCACGCGATGGCGAGCCCGGTGGTGGCCGCGGCGCCGACGAGGCCGCCGCGGCCGAGCGGTGAGAAGTAACCGAGCAGGACCAGCGTCAGGACGACCGCGCCCGCGACGGCGGCAAGCCGCGTGGTCCCCGGCCAGCCGTGGGCGTCGGCGGCGGTCCACGCGGCCAGGACGCCGAGTCCGCCGGAGGTGATCAGCAGCGCGGTGGCGAGCCCGCGGTTGCCCCGCCCGACCTTGGCGGCGGCCGCACCGGCCGCGGCGAGGACGAGCGCGACGACGGCGAGGGCGCCCGCGAGCGCGTCGAGCGCGAGTTCGCGGCGGGCGAGCAGTCCGGCGAGCACCGCGAAGACCACGGTCGCCACACCCGCGCTGATCCGGCGCGCGGCCGGGCGCCAGCGCCAGGTCTGGAGGTCCAGGTCGTCCGCCACGAGGTCGGTGACGTCGTGCACCACGGGCGCGGGCGGCGCCGCATGCGCCCGTACGAGCCGCAGCACGGCCCCGTCGGCGACCTCGGCCGAGGAGAGCGTGGCGTCATGCGGCAGCGCGGAGCCGTCGGCCGTGATCAACTGCCGGGTCATCGGCCGCGATGCGGCCCGGTCGTCCAGCAACTGGAGGATGTCCGGCAGCAATTGCCCGATCGGAGCGTCGGACGGTAGGACGATATCGGCCCGGCGGTGCTCGCCGATCAGCGTCACCCGGCTGAGCTGCGCCCGGGAAGTCGATGCTGTGTTCACCACGTGGGGGAACCTATCGTCGCGACGTCGAGGGCGTGAATGCGGTCGGTATCAATGTCAACCCTTATCGGATTTCTCGGACTTGCCGGAGTTCTTGGGGTCAGGTGTCTGAGGTGGCTGCTGATACTGCTGTTCCTGGCGCTGCCGCTTCTCCTGCTCGTCCTTCTGCTTCTGCAAGGTGTGCTGGAGGAACGACCATCCGACGCAACCCGCGCACAGGACGGCGGCGATGGCGATTCCGGCGAACATCTTGCCGATCCGCTCATCCGCTGTACGCCGCGCCCGCTGAGCGCCGAACAGCAGCGCGTCCCGCATTCTGCGGCGGCGTACCGCGACTGACTCCAGGAGCTGGCTGTCGTAATCCCGTGCCACTGGTCTGGGATTCCTCTCCTCACTGCCTCTGTGCAACGTAAGCCATCGTGCGCGGGCCGTACAGACCGGGTCGGTCGTCCAGCGCGTTCAGACTCGTCTCGTCCAGGTTGAGCGGACTCCGCTCCAAGGACTGCTCCATGCTCCCCTTGGGGATGGCGGCGGTGTCGACCTCCATGTATCCGGCGGCATCGAGGGCGAACGTGCCACCCCGCTCGAACATCCGCACAAGCGGCTCGAAGGGCGCCGGAAGATCCACGAGGTACTGATGGAGATCTGTCAGAACCGCGAAGTGGAGAGCCGATGCGACGGTCTCAAGAACCACCGGCTGTTGGAGACCGATCTTTCCGGCAAGCACCTTGACGACGTCGGCATCGACCCGAGCGGCCGGGTCAATGTGGCTGGCGATATCGAAGAAGGGCCACTCACCGGACCTCGTCTCCCGCGCCCACACAGCAGACCGCCGCATGAACTCGCGCATGAGCGCCACCCGTGAATGGGTTCGATCGAACGTTCCGACCCAGTCCACGTTCTCCAGCCGCTCGGCGAGAGCTGTCGCCGATGCCGTCCTCATGGCCTGTTCCTCCGGATGTAGTCGATGAGGAACCTTCTATTGGTGGTAGTCAGAGCTTTCTCGTCAGGTTTGGTCTCATTCCGTCGTCGTCTGCGTCGGGGGTGCTGACGCTGTATCCGACAGCACTGCCGAAGTAGGTCGCCCCACCCGTCTCAACCTCCATGCCGAGGGCGGATTCGAGTGCACGCAGCGCATCGGCCAGCCGTGGCGCCTTCCGGCTCTGAACCTCCGGATGCGGTCGGCCGGAGAAAACGAACCAGCCCCAAATGTCATGGTGAACGGACACAGTGACAAACGGACCGCAGGGGCCCGTCGTGACGGACAGATCGACGACCTGGGGCTCGAATCGCGAGCCCCATCAAACGTTCATTGCTTGGTTCAGGACCATTATCGATGGTCGCTTCGATTAGTTGGGCCGCATTGATGTTACTCATCAGAACGTATAAGGCGTCGTTCGTGTTCGGGGCGCTGGGGACCGGGGACGTGTCCCGCGCAGCTGACAACGTCGAGTGCGCGCAGCTCGGTATGGCCGCGGAACTGCTCGACCATGAGGCGTTCGGAGTCCTGCCAGCCGGACGGGTCCGCCGGGTCTCCCGGGAGGGGGTAATAAGACGTCGTTTCTGATGGCGTGATCGCTCGTTGAGCCGTGCATGACGGATCTGGTTGAGCGGTTGGTGCCGGACGAGTTGTGGGTGCTGTTCCGGCGGGTGGTCCCGCCGACGGAGGTCATACGCCCGCAAGGCGGCGGCCGCCGACGGGCCGGTGACCGCGCATGCCTGGCAGCGATCATCTTCGTGGCCACCTCGGGCTGCACGTGGCGGCAGCTGCCGCCGGTGTTCGGGCCGGCCTGGCCCACCGTCTACCGGCGCTTCGCCCAGTGGAGCCGGGACCGGGTATGGGCCAGGCTCCACCGCGTCATCCTCGACGAGCTCGGTGCCCGCGGCGAGTTGGACTGGTCGCGGTGTGCGATCGACTCCGTCAGCGTCAGGGCGGCAAAAGGGGGCCACTGACCGGACCGAATCCGACCGATCGCGGCAAGAGCGGATCGAAAATCCACCTGATCACGGACCGCAACGGGCTACCTCTATCCCTGGGCGTCTCCGGCGCCAACATGCACGACAGCCTCGGACTGGAACCGCTCGTGCGCGGGATCCCGCCCATCCGCTCCCGGCGCGGCCCGCGCCGCCGGCGTCCGGCCAAGCTCCATGCCGACAAGGGCTACGACTACGACCACCTGCGTCGATGGCTCCGTAAGAGAGGCATCCGCCACCGCATCGCCCGCAAGGGCATCGAGTCCTCCACCCGGCTGGGTCGCCACCGTTGGGTCGTCGAAAGGACGGTTTCCTGGCTCGCCGGATGCCGCCGCCTGCACCGTCGCTATGAACGCAAGGCCGAGCACTTCCTCGCCTTCGTCGGCATAGCCGCAACCCTCATCGGCTACCGCCGACTCACCAAGTGAAACGACGTCTAAGGGGCGGGGCCGGACAGGGGCGTGGAGGGCGTGGTCGCCCCGTAGGGTCAGTCTTCGCTCGTGAGCCCTCGCAACGATGCCAGGTCACACGTGCCGGGCTTGTCGTCCTCCGAGAGGTCGGCCAGCTCGGCGAGGGCCTGGGAGGGGGACAGACCTCGGTCGTACGCCGAGCGCAGCCGGTCCAGCCACTTGAGACCCTCCTTGTACACGTCGTCGTCCCCGACGTCCCGTGGTTCGAAGCTCGCCGCGTTCTCGGCGTCGGAGGCCCAGAGGTACCCGAGTACCTGGCGCTCACTTCGCACGGGAACGTACTGGACTTCGCCGTCCGCGTTGCGCTTGTAGCCGATGCGACCGAATCCGGGCGTGTGTGTGAACGTGTCGTACCGAGTGAGGACCTCGAAGCTGGACCACACGTCGGACGCTGTGCCGTCGTCGTCGAAGTAGTTTTCGACGCCGAACTCGGTCGGCTTGCCGAAGTAGGTCGGGTCGTCCGGATCGGTCTCCATGTCGAGCGCCTCCGAGAGATCGCGGAGGGTGGCGGACAGCCGCGGAGCGTTCGCCGCGTACACGGCGGGCTGGGGACGGCCTTTGAGGTCGTACGGCATCCAGGCATCCGAAGACGTCACCAGATCGACGGTGAGGTAATCGAGAAACGCGGAGACCCCGAGTCGGCACACTCGCTCTTCATGAGGGTCCGCCTCCCCGGCCAGGACCACACCGGGGCTGTTCACATGGGCGTCTACCCCCCCGACCTCTCCGGGGCGCAGCGCGGCCTCGACCCGCGTGGCCAACTGCTGGGCGACCTCCGCTGGGGGCGACGGCTCGTCGACCACGAACTCTTCCTTGAAGAGGTGACTGTTCGAGTCCCCGGCCTCGTGTACGGACACGGACACCGTCGGAGGACCGACCACGAGCTGGTGGTCCGCCAGGACGGAATAGGCAGTCAGTGCCGCGTGGAGGCAAGCGACGATCATGTCCCGGTCCTGACCGTCCCGTCCCCAGGTCCATCGGGCTACAGGAGTGCTAGCGATCACAGTGTTCCCTCCGGCATGAACTTACCGCGGGGCGGGACGACAATAACCCCATCTTCCACGCGAATGATGAACTGAACGCCCTTCTTACCGTAGACGTCTGTAAGGCGCTGTTCTGTTCTGAGGGTGACGTGGTCGGCCAGCGTGCCCTTGGTGTCGACAACGAAGGTCTTGAAGTCAGCGCCCGAATGTTCCAACTGCTTCATGTTGTCGAAGATCTTCTTGACGGCCTTCTTCGGATTCTGGATCTCTTTGAACTGATAACCATGGACGTTGCCGTCCGCATCGCGGGCCATGACATCGAGGTCGGTCTCGCTACCGGTCCTCACCCCGGGCTTGATTTCGACATCTCCCTTAACCTCGAAGGAGATGTCGTGGACGCCGCTCTCGTGTAGCCGGTTGCCGAGGCGGAGCTGCTCGATTCCGCCGGACATCTTGTCCGCGTGGCTCAGGCTGGACACCACTTGCTTGTAGCCGACAGCACCGTTGAACCTGCCGGACGCAATGGTGTCGGCGATTTCTTGTCCGGCAGGATTGTCGGCGAGATTGGCCAGTACACGGTCCAGGTCGTCCGGCTTCGGGGGCGGGCGTCGGAACTGCTCACGGATCTTCTGCTCGGTCTCACCGCCGCGCTCGAAGGGTCCGGATTCGTCGCGCGGCCGCTCCCAGTCGTGTGGATCGCCGGTGCTCTCGTCACCGAACCCGCCAGGCGCAGTCGGTTCGTCCGGACCATTTCCTCCGGGCCCATGCCCACCACTGTCGGAACTTCCGGGGCCTTCTCCGTGGCCACCCGCAGGGGCGCCTTCGCCGTGCCCGCCGGTAGGTCCATCGTGGCCGCCGCCCGCGCCAGGACCGTCGCCGTGGCCGCCGTTGGGCGGTTCGTGGCTGGCCGATGGGCCGGGGCCGTGGTCGTGGGCGTGGCCGCCGGGGAGGTTGTCGCCCGCGTGGCCGCCGGGGAGGTTGTCTCCGGCCCGGCCGCCCGGCACGTGGTCGCCCACTCCGCCGCCTGGCAGGTGGTCGCCGACGCGCCCGCCTGGCAGGTCGTCGCCGACGCGGCCGATGTCGTCCAGGCTGCCGCCCAGGTTGATGTGGGCCGCGTTGTCGGGGGTGCGGGCGCCGGTGGCGACGAGGTCGGGTTGGCGGGTGGGGCTGTCCACCTTGGGGATGTCGGAGCCGGCCGCCGGGCGGTCCACGATGTCCGTGGGGGCGTGGGCGGCGTCGTGGGCGAGGGAGCCGTCGGACTTGTAGATGTTGCCGTCGGTGTCCATGAAGCGCGGAGCGCCTTCGCCGGGAAGTTTGACGCTGCCCGGGGGCAGGAGGCCGCCGTCGGGCAGGGCGACGCTGTCCTTGGGGATTTTGACCGCGTCGTCCGGGATGGGCGAACCGGAACCGTCGGGGAGGTGGACCTTGCCGTCGGGGGTGAGGTAGGAGCCTTCGGGGATGTGGACCGTGCCGTCGGGGAGTTGGGGGAGGTCGATGGACTCGATCCCCTTGAGCCCCTTGGCGATGTCGCCGATCTTGGACAGACCCGCGCCCGCGCCCTTGGTGATGTAGGTCATCGGGTCGATGGCCTTGCCCGCCTTGCTTGCGGCGGCGAGGGTCTTGGCGACGGCGCCCGCCTTGCCCGCGCCGGAGGCCGCGCTGCCCGCGCCGCCGGTGAAGACGGTGGTCAGGGCGTTGAAGGTGACCGCTCCCGCGGCGCGGCCGGGGTTCTTGCCCCATTCGTCCCAGGCGACGAGGGCTTTGCCGGTCTCCTTCATGGCCGTGCGGGAGTCGCGCAGCCAGGAGGGGAGTTCGTCGTCCGGGAGGGCCCAGAAGAGGGTGCTCGCGCCGGGGATGGCAGTGATGGCCAGGCCGGTGGCGAGTTGGGCCAGGCCCTTCCATGCCTGGCCCATGGCGTCCCAGCCGCCGAAGCCGACGAGGGTGCCCAGGCCTTTGAGGGTGCCCCACACGCCGTCGACGATCAGGCCGTCCCAGACGAAGGACTTGACCCAGTGGCCGATCTCCCAGGCGTGGTGCTTCTCCTCCACCGGGTCGCCCCAGGGGAGCTTGGCCTTCGCCATGTCGTCCGCGTTGAACCCGTACTGGTTCTTGCGGTCCGATCCGTCTCCGGCGACCATCTGGGCGCCGTGGAACAGCGCGGTGATCTTGTTGTGGCAGGTGCGCTCGGCGGCCCAGAACGCGGCGACGGTCCGGGTGATGTCATCGCGCAGCTGGTTGTGTTCGTCGACCTTGTCTTCGTCGTACTGCCAGTCGTCGTCGCCCTCGTGGTCGCCCACGAACGTGGTGGCTTTCGTCTTGAGGTTGGCCAGCTTGGTGACCAGGGGGCGGATCTCGGTGGCGTACTCCGACAGGGCCGTGGCGACCGTTCCCACGTCATCGGCGAAGCCATCGGCGCGGTCCTTGACCGGTTGGGTGGTCGCGAAGAGCTGCTCGGCCTCGGGCGCCTTGTAGTAGGCAGACAGACCCTGGAAGTGACTGTGGACATCGGCGCCGACGGTACGGATATGACCGGCGTCCTTCTTCAGTCCGGTGCAGGCCTTTTCCAGAAGATCCAGATCACCGGTGTACTGGGGAATCTCCTCAGGCTTGATCATTTGGTCTGTATCCCCGGCTTCTTCGGGTCCAGATCAGGGTCGCGCAGCGCCTTGTGCTGGGCCTGAGCGGCCATCTGAAGGTCGCCGTTGAGGTATTCGGTCGTGGCATTCATCGCGCCCTTCAGCGACTTGCCCGCCCGCGCCGCGATGAACTTCAGATCGGGTGTGGCGTGTTCGGAGAACTGGGAGAGGGCCAGGGCGACAAGGCCCCCCTTGGCCTTCTCCCCTCCCTTGCCGGCGTCGGCACTGATGGTGCCGGCATTCTCCGCCGCCGACTGAAGATGGCTGCCGTACGACTTCGCGTGCGTCTCGATCTTCGCCGCGAACTCACCCGTAGTCTTGAGTACGCCCGAAATACCCTGTGGCTTCAGATCCCAGCCCGTCATGAGCCCCCCAGCGAACGTCAGCGTTAGCCGTCGTCGGCTACGCGCCTCAGCCGATGTTGTCGACCGCGGCCTTCGCACGCGACAGCGTGTGCTGCGCGGTGCCGTCGTTCTTCTCCAGTGTTGTCTTCAGCAGCTGGATGATGTTCTTGACCTCCTGCGAGGACCGGTTCCAGCGCTGCTCCTTGCCGTGGTACTCGTCCGCCACACCGTCCGCCCTGAAGTCGGCCATCGCCGCCTTCACCTGGGCGTCGCGCGCGGTGATCACTTCTTCCAGGCGGGCGATCACCGCCTGGATGTTGCCCTGTGCGTCCGCGGACGCGCCCGTGTCGTACGAGCGGCGGTCACTGCCGGCAGCCATGAATGCTCACTCCCCGTTGAACTCAGAGGACTCGAAGGAATCGCGGTCAGCGGCCGAACATCAACGGCCGGAGAAACGCGCCGCGTCGAAGTTGGCCGCGGACATCTGCGTCCGCGCGTTGTCACCTTGTTCCTGGTCACCCGAGCCGAATGCCGAGTCCATCCCCGACTGTCCACCCAGGATCGAGGACAGCGCACTGTGCAGGGACTGCGAGATCTCGTCCGACCGCGCCTTGAACGAGTCGAACGCCGCCTTGCCCGAACCGTTGAACTTTCCCTCCAACGGTTCCGCTGCCTGCACCAGTTGACGAATCAACGCACCGAGATCATCACTCGAACCGCGCGACTTCGACTGCAAGGTCGACAGGGTCTGCGCCCCCATGTCGAACTTCATCCGGCCCCCTCGCCGAGCTGATAAAAGGTCGTTCCCAGGGCCATCCTTCCAAGTACGCCAACTGGTCGCAACGTTGATTCAACAGGCTGTGACATAGGCGTGACAGGAGTGTCGAAACTCTCAAGAAGTTCGCGTGTCGAACCCGCCGCCGGATCGTCTCTGTGGTCCGGGTCGCTGCGGCTGAGACGTGCCTCGTCGCGACGTGACTGGACGAGAGGCCCGCGTGTCGTTCGGTCGGGCACGCGGGTGGGGAAGAGTGGGCGGGTCGCTGGTCGGTCCCGGGGGGCGAGGCAGGCTGGTGGAGCCGGACCGTCGGCGTGGCGCGGGAGGCTACGCGGGGCCTGTTTCGTGCCCGGCCGCGGGTCGGCGCGGCGTGGGCGATGGTGCTGACGAGGGGTCAGGCGTGGCCGCTGCGGGGTGGGCCGGACGCCGGGCGATCCGCACCGCTTCCGGCATGCCGCCGAGACTTCTAGGAATGAAGGTGTAGAGGGTGGGTACACGCGTCTCCAATCAGCCTATGCATGCAGCCGATACAGGGAGTGCGACGTGAACGGCACGGCACCCGTGGTCTCGTCAGTTATGACGGCAGCCGAAGCTGAGCAGGACAGTGGAGTTGAGCTTGCCGGCCTTCCCTCGGTGGCGGACCCCTCGAAGGTCGCGCCGAAGGATGCCAGGGCGCTGACCAAGACTTTCCTGGACCGGCTGACGGACCTCGAAGAGGGGACGCACGAATACCAATATGTGCGGAACACCCTGATTGAGCTCAACTTGTCGTTGGTCCGCTACGCCGCCCGGCGGTTCCGGAACCGCTCGGTGGAGATGGAGGACGTCGTCCAGGTCGGCACGATCGGTCTGATCAAGGCGATCGACCGGTTCGACCTGACCCGTGAGGTGGAGTTCACCACCTTCGCGGTCCCCTACATCGTGGGGGAGATCAAGCGGTTCTTCCGGGACACCAGCTGGGCGGTGCATGTGCCCCGTCGGCTCCAGGAGCTGCGGATCGACCTGGCCAAGGCGAACGAGGCGCTCTTCCAGCGGCTGGACCGGTCGCCGACCACCGCCGAGTTGGCCGAGCATCTGAGCCTCAGTGAGGAGGAGGTTCTCGACGGACTGGTGGCCAGCAACGGCTATCTCACCACCTCGCTGGACGCCCCCGCCGACCATGAGAACGGCACCACCCGGGTGACCACCTTCGCCGACCGGATCGGCGAGCTCGATCCCGCCATGGAGAACGTGGAGAACCTGCACGCGCTGAAGCCGCTGATGGAGCAGCTCGGCGAGCGGGACCGGCGGATCCTCCAGATGCGGTTCGGGGACGAGATGACCCAGTCCGAGATCGGCGCCGAGCTGGGTGTCTCCCAGATGCATGTGTCACGGCTGCTCACGAAGGCGCTCACCCGGCTGCGCCGCGGACTGCTCGCTGAATAGCCGCATAGCCGATGCGTGGGGCCCGGCCGGAATCTCCGGCCGGGCCCCTACGGCGTACGGCGGCGTACCCCCTGTGGATGGATGGCGTGGCGTGGTGCGGAAAGGCGAGGCAGCCTTGAAGCACAGAGGTCAGAGGGTGATGAGTCATGATCCAGCCAGCCGATATCCGTGAGTGGCGCGACCGCGCCGTCGTCGACGAGCAGGGCCGCAAGATTGGTTCGCTCGAGGCGATCTATGTGGCCACGACCAACGACGAACCGTATATGGCCACCGTCCGTACCGGGATGCCCACCCGCCACCGCCTGGTGTTCGTCCCCGTCGACGACGCGATCGTCGGGCCGGGGTACGTCAGGGTCTCGTACGACCGGTCGCTGGTGAAGAAGGCCCCGTCGATCGGGACGGACGACATCCTGCCCGCGGAGCAGGAAGGGACGATCTTCCAGTACTACGGCAAGCCCTACCAGGCCGCCGCCGGTGAACGGCGGCTCGCCCGCCGCTGACCCACGGCTTGCCGCTGCCCAAGGCTCGCCGCTGACCCGAGGAGACGTCGCGCCGTGGCACTGTTCCTGTTCCTCGTGATCGTGGCCATGGCGCTCGGGATCATCGGCACCACGGTGGAGGGGCTGGGTTATCTGCTGGTCATCGGCGCGGTGCTGTTCGTGGCCGACGTGATCTTCTCGGTGCTGGGCTGGGCACGCCGGACCCGGCGGCGCCGGCTGCGATGACAAGTCGGCTGCGATGACAAGTCGGCTGCGATGACAAGTCGGCTGCGATGACAAGGGGACAGGGCCTCGCGGCGGCCGTCCCCTTTGGCAGCCACACCCGTCCGTATCCGCCGGGGACCCTGCGGCCCTCCGGTGACCCGGCGGTGGCCGACCGCCGGGTCCTCGAGCACTATCTGCGGTGGAAGGCGTGCTTCGTCCGGCGGGGGATCGGCGGTGAGGACGGCCGGTGCGCGGTGTACACCCCCGACGCCGCCCATCCGTACGTCGCCGAGGCCCAGGGCTACGGCCTGGTCATCACCGCGCTGATGGCGGGCGCCGACCCCGACGCCAGGAGCGTCTTCGACGGCATCCTCCGCCATGTGCGCGCCCACCCTTCCGTCAACAACCCGGAGCTGCACGCCGCCCAGCAGGACGGCGCCGGACACGACGTCGGGGGTACGGCCTCCGCGACCGACGGCGATCTGGACATCGCGTACGGGCTGCTGCTCGCCGGGCGCCAGTGGGGCGGCGACTACACCGCCCTCGCGCTGCGGCGTATCGAGGCCGTCAAGGAGAGCGAGGTGCACCCGGCGACCCGGCTGATGAAGCTGGGGGACTGGTCCTCGGGCGGCTGGGACGGCGTTTCGCGGACGTCCGACGGGATGCCCGGTCACCTCAGGGCGTTCCGGGCGGCCACTCGCGACCCCTTCTGGGACGAGGTGCTGGACGCGCAGCTCACGCTGACCGACACCCTCCAGCGGCACTACGCCCCGGAAACCGGGCTGCTCCCCGACTTCGTCGTGGACACCACCACCGGCCGCCCCCGCCCCGCGCCGTCGCGGGTCCTGGAGAGTCCGCACGACGGCGATCACCACTGGAACGCCTGCCGCGTCCCCTGGCGCCTCGGCACCGACGCGGCGCTTGGCGGCGATCCCCGGTCAGGGATGGCCGCGCGCCGGATCAGCCGGTGGGCGCGGACGGCGACCGGCGGCGATCCGGCCCGGATCGGCTGTGGCTATCACCTCGATGGCACGGTCTACGGGGAGGGCTGGTCGCCCGCCTTCGCCGCGCCCCTCGCGGTCGCCGCGCTGACCGACGAGGGGGCGCAGGGGTGGCTGGACGCGCTGTGGGAGCGGCTGTGCGCGACCCCACCCGACCCGGCCCGCGCCTACGCCGCCGGGGTGCAGCTCCAGTCGATGCTGGTGATCAGCCACAACGTATGGGAGCCATAGCGGCGGCCCAGCGGCTCGGTGGTGGAATTCTCGCTCGCGTCCGGCGGGTTTCCTCGCTGTGAGGCGACGAAGGGCCCGGCCCACGGGCGTCGGTACGAGGTGCCGATGCGGTACGGCGGGCGGGCAGCGCGAGATCAGGCGGGCGCTGGTACGGCGCCGGGAGCCGCTGGACCCCGACGCGCTCTCGCGGCTGCGCCGCTTCGGTGAGGCGCTGCTGCGCGGAGATCAGCCGTCGTGAACGGGGCAGTCCCCGTCGGCGGTGGCCCGCCGCACCACCGCCCGGCACAGCTCGTCCAGCGCGGACTTCGCCGGGCCGTCGGGCAGCGGTGACAGGGCGGTGCGGGCCGCGTGCGCCTGGCGGACCGCCTCCCGGCGGACCTCCGCAAGCACCGGATGGGCCCGCAGCCGGGCCATCGCCTCCGCGTGCCGTTCCCGTTCGGGGGACCCGGCGGTGAGCAGCGCGTACAGCTCCCGGTCCGCGTTCCCGTCCCGGTTCTCGCCGCTGTCCGCCGCCGCTCCCCGCGACCGCAGCAGCAGAAGCGGCAGCGTGGGGCGGCGGCCCGGGGACACGGCGTCCTGGGACAGGGCGTCCGCGGGCACGGCGTCCCGGGACAGGGCATCCGCGGGCAGGGCCGGGCCCGCCTCGGCGGCCAGCCGGTGGGCGACGCCCAGCCGTTCGCCGTAGCGGTCGAGGGCGTCGGTGACGGCCGGACCGGCCCCGGCGGTCATCGCGCCGAGCCGCCCGGAGACGGCGGTGAGCGAACCGCACCGGCCGGTCAGCACCGCCAGGTGGTGAGCGACCGGATCATGGCCGTCCGGTGGCCCCGCCGTCTCCAGGATCTGGCCGGTGACCAGCTGTTTGAACGCCTCGGCCTGGAGCCGTACGGCCCGCGGGCCCAGCCCCGCCAGCAGATGCGAGGCTCGGGCGAAGAGGAAGTCGCCGGTGAGGACGGCCACCGTGTTGTCCCAGTTGGCGTCCGGGGCGGGACCGGCGGCGCCGGGGCCCCGGCGGTGTACGCCCGTCTCGTCCCACATCTCGTCGTGGAGTTGCGTCGCCCGGTGGGTCAGCTCGACGACCACGGCCGCGGGCACCACCCCGGGCGCCTCCGGATCGCCGAACCGCGCGGCCAGCAGCACCAGCAGCGGCATCAGGCGCGGGCCGCGCGAGCTCAGACGCCGCCGCGCGGCCTCGGTGATGAACGGCACATCGCTCCGGGTGGCCCGCAACAGGCCCTCCTCGACCGCCGTGTGCCCGGCGCTGAGCCCGGCGTCCAGCGTGCGGTCCCACACGGTCGGCTGCATGCACAGAAATGTCTCATATACCGTCAGAAATATGGGCTCAAGGGCCGGTCGGGACGGTGGCCCGGATCCGGCTGCCCCGGCCCGGGCTGCTGTCCACGTTCAGGGTGCCGCCGACCTCGCGGGCCCGCTCCCGCATGGAGAGCAGCCCCAGATGACCGGGGAAGGAGCCCTGGCAGTCGAAGCCGACACCGTCGTCGGCGACCGTCAACGTCACGGTGCCCGGACCACTGAGTAGATGGAGGGTGACGTTCCGGGCGCGGGAGTGCTTGGCGACGTTGTGCAGCGACTCCTGGGCGATCCGGAACAGCGCGTGCTTGGCCTCGGGCGTGGTCTCCGGCTCGTCGCCGAGCCGGGCCTCGGCCGCGATGCCGTACCGGTCCCGCAGCGCCTCCACATGCCGGGTGAGCGCCGCGACCAGCCCCTCGGCCTCCAGCGACTCGGGCCGCAGTTCGCACAGCAGCGTCCGGGTCTCGGCGATGGCGACGTCCGCGAGCCGCCGGATGTACTCGATCGGCTCGGCGACCTGGGCGAGTTCGGCCAGTCCGGCGGGTCCCGCGAGATCGCGCTCCAGCAGCTCCCGGGCGGTACGGGCGCCGAGCGCGATGCCGTACAGCGCCTGGGAGACCGAGTCGTGCAGTTCGCGGGAGATCCGCCGGCGCTCCTCGCGCACCGCCTTCTCCTGGGCGGCCGAGCCCTGCCGGTCCCGCTCCACGGCGCACACCGCATGCCCGGCGATCACCTCCAGGACGGTGAGATCGGCGTCGGCGGGGTCTCGGCCCGCGGGGAAGTGGCAGCACATCGCCCCGATCGCGGTGCCCTCACGCAGCAGCGGCCAGGCCGCCACCGCGCCCCGGGCGGGGCCGTCACCGGCCGTGCCGCCGCTGCCGCCGTGGATCACCGGGGCCGCTCCGGTGATCGCCTCCAGCGCCGGTCTGCGTGACGGCGGGGTGTGGCCGTGGCCGCCGCCCGCCATCCGCAGCGTCGTCCCCGTGCCGGGTTCCAGCAGATAGACGGTGCAGCTCGCGGCGCCGGTACGGGCCACCGCACCCGCGGCCAGGGAATCCAGGGTGCGCCGTACGGCACTGTGTCCGGCAGCGGCCGAGGCCAGCCGGCGCAGCTGGTCCCGCTGGCGGATCCGGGCGACCGCGTGCCCGGCGCTCGGCACGAACCGCTCGACGGTCCGCACATCGGCGCGGGTGAGCCGGCGTCCGCCGGAACGGCTGGCCACCTCGATCACCCCCACCGGCTGGCCGCGCACCACCAGGGGCGCCTCCAGCACCGAGGTCAGGGCCGTGTCATGGGGGACCCGGCGATAGCGGGGCGGCCGCCGCTCACCGCCGGACAGAGTGGGCCGTCCGGCACGGATCGCCTGGCGGGCGGGGGCGGAGCCGCCGGGGGTCAGCGGTCCGTGCGGGGCGACCGCCGGGGCGCCGTCGGTGACCCGTACCGTCAGGACGTCGCCGGGCTCCAGCACCATCACGCGGGTCATATCGGCGCCCAGCGCCTCGCGCAGTCCGCGGGCGACCAGTCGCAGCACGGTATCGCCGGTCTCGCCCGCCAGGAGGTGTTCGGTGACCTCGGCGAGCGCCGTCCTGGCGCGCCGTCGCCGCCCGGCCAGGATCCTGTGTCCGCCGATCACGCCGACCACCACTGCTCCCTCGTCGTCGTCGCTTCCAGCTCCTCGGGCGGGCTGATCTCACCGGCCGGGACCAGGCCCGACTGCACCGCGTAGACCGCGGCCTGGGTCCGGCTGTGCACGCCCAGCTTGGTCAGGATGTGGCTGACGTAGGTCTTCACCGTCTGCTGGCCGATCCGCAGATCGCGGGCGATCTCCTTGTTGGCCTTGCCGCGGGCGAGCATGGTCAGCACCTCGGTCTCCCGCTCGGTGAGCTGTTCCGGGCCGCTGGGGTCCCTGACCTGGCCCATCAGCCGGGAGATAGCGGCGGGGGAGACATGGATCTGGCCCGCGGCGGCGGCCTTGACCGCGTTCCTGAGGTCATCGGCCTCGGCGTTCTTCAGCAGGAAGCCGATCGCCCCGGCCCGTACCGCGCCCATGACCATGGCGTCGTCGAGCGAGCTGGTCAGCGCCACCACCTCGACCTCGGGCAGGTCCTGGCGGATCTCCGCGGTGGCCGAGACCCCGTCCATCACGGGCATCAGCAGGTCCATCAGCACGACGTCGGGGCACAGCTCCCGGGCCAGCCGTACGGCCTCCCGGCCGTTGGTCGTCTCACCGACCACCTTGATGTCGTTGTCGAGCCCGAGGATCATGCGCAGACCCTGGCGGACCACCGCATGGTCGTCGGCGATGAGAACGCGAAGCGCCATTTGGCTCACCTGCCCGGGGAACGGGACGGTCGCGATCACCGCGGCGAACGTGACCGTCGGGGCGGACGGAGGACGGGGCCCCGGCTCGGGGGCCGTCGGATCCGCGTAAGGACTCGCATGGGGAGGGAACCCGACTCGGTGTGCCGGGAATTCCACCTGAAGGGGGACTTTGTCCCCCATCTGGTCCCCTGCTGGCACCGCCCCATACGGTGGAGGCCCGCAGGGGCGTACGGACCGATGGCCTCCCCGACGGCCTCCCCCGGGGGCGTCAGCCGGCGGACTCGGGACGGTCGGGCTGCGCGGGCTTGAAGCCGAACTCGGCGGCCTTGGCGACCGCCTCCAGCTGGGAGCGCGCCTCCAGCTTCTCCAGGATCTTGCGCACATGGGTGCGCACGGTGGCGTAGCTGATGCTCAGATGCTCCGCGACGGCCCGGTTGTCCAGCCCCTGGCTCATCAGCGTGAGGATCTCCTGCTCGCGCTTGGTCAGGGACTCCAGCCGCTCGGTCTGCTCGGCGGAGGACCGGGCGGTCTCGCGGTGCCGGGCCAGCACCTCCACCAGGGTGCTGGCCGGGATGAGGGTCTCGCCCTCGGCGGCCGAACGGATGGCCCCGGCGATCTCGTCGCCGCTCGCCGATTTGAGCAGATAGCCGCAGGCGCCCGCCTCCACCGCGGCCAGCAGCGCCGAGTCGCTGGCGTCGGCGCTGAGGATCACGATGGCGGTCGACGGATCCTGGGCCCGGATGCTGGCGGCCGCGTCGGCGCCGGTGCCGTCGGGCAGCCGGAAGTCGACCAGTGCCACATCGGGCTTCAGCTCCGTGGCCATGGCCACGGTCTCGGCGACCGAGTCGGCCCAGCCGACCACCGTCAGGTCCCCGTACTCGGCCAGCAGGGCCCACAGCCCCTCGGCCACCACCCGGTGGTCCTCGACGATCAGCACCTTGGTCAGATCGGCCGGTGCGGTCACGGCTGCACGTCCCCTTCCGGGGGACCCAGCGGGTCGAGGGCGGGGGGCCGCACCTCACCGAGCGGCACCCAGAACTCCACGGTGGTGCCCGATCCCGGCGCGCTCTCGATACGGCACCAGCCGCCCGCGATCTGGGCCCGCTCCTGGATCAGGGAGAGGCCGAGATGGCCGGGGCGGGACTCCACCTCCAGCGGGTTGTAGCCCTCGCCGTCGTCGACGATCCGCACCAGACAGCCGTCGTCCAGCCCGAGCAGCTGTACATGGACCGTCTTCGCCCGCGCGTGCTTGCGCACGTTCATCAGGGCTTCCTGCGCGGTCCGGTAGATCAGCGCCATGGTCTCCGGCGGGGGCTTGACCGTGAGCCGGTCCTCCAGCCGGTAGGTGATCCCGGTCTCGGTGCGTATCTGCTCCAGCAGTCCGCGCAGTGCCCCGGCCAGACAGCCGTGCTCCAGGCTGGAGGGGCGCAGATCGAAGATCAGCTGCCGCAGTCTGCTGAGCGAGAGCTTGAGGGTCTCGTCCAGCTTCTCCATCACCCGTTGCTCCTCGGGGTCCCGCAGCCGTCGGCGCAGCTGCTGGAGCCGGAGGCTGGCCGCGGTGATCACCTGGATGGTGTCGTCGTGGATATCGGCGGCGATCCGCCCGCGCTCGGCCTCCTGGGCGTGGACCAGATGGCTCAGCAGCGCCTGGCGGTCGCGGTCGGTGACCTCCAGCAGCTCCAGGCTGCGCTCCAGGACGAACTGGGCGCGCTGCACCTCGGTGATGTCCCGGATGGTGAGGACGGTCAGCAGCCCCTCCTCGGTACGCAGCGGGCTGATGCTGATGTCGGCCGGGAACTGCTTGGCGTCGCTGCGGCGGCCCACCAGCTCCATGCTGTGGCCGACCGGCTGCTCCACGGTGTCGTCCCATTCGCGCAGCGAGATGGTGAGCGGCTGGTCGGGGAGGAGCGCCTCCACGGCGCGGCCGATCAGATGGTCGCGGTCGTAGCCGAAGAGGGCTTCGGTGCGGTTGTTGGCGGCCTGGATCCGCCCGGCGGAGTCCACGATCACCATCGCGTCCGGAGAGGACTCGATGAGCTGGCGGAACCGGCTCTCGGCGGCCCGCAGCTGGCTGAGGTCGGAGACGAAGACAACGCACCGGGGCCGCTTGCCCTGGAGGTGGCCGCCGCTGAACTGGGCGGGGAACTCGGCGCCGTCGCGGCGGCGGCCGGACATCGCGGACGGTGCGGTGAAGACCCGGCCGATCAGCTGCTCGGAGGCGGCCCGGAAGTGTTCGGGAACCAGGTCCCGCAGCCGCTTGTCGCGCAGCTCGGCCGAGCTGTAGCCGAACATGTGCCGGATGTGGGCGTTGGCGTACTCGATCCGGCCGCGGGAGCCGAGGACCAGGACGCCGCACGGGGCGTGGCCGAGCAGTTCGAGGTAGGACTCCTCCAGGCGGCTGCCCACCAGGTCCTCGAAGCGCCAGGAGGAGCGGTCGGCGCGGCGCATCGGTTCGGCGCAGTCGGCGAGCAGTTCGGCGGACATGCTGAACTGGTCGCGCGAGGCCCGGGTGATCGCCTCGATGATCTCCTCGGCCGGGGTGCCCTTGACCAGATAGCCGCTGGCCCCGACGGCGAGCATGTTGAGGACGGTCTCGCGGTCGCCGTGGGCGGACAGCGCGACCACCCGGGCGCCGGGGACCTGGTCGCGGATGGCGCGGACACTGCCCGGGGCGTCGCCCTTGGGCATGTGTACGTCCATGATCACGACCTTGGGGCGGTGCTCGACCGCGGAGCGCACGGCCTGTTCGTGGTTGATGGCCAGCCCGACGAGTTCCAGGTCCGGGTGGGAGTCGATGAGATCCGCGAGTGCCTCCCGGACGGCCGGGTCGTCATCCGCCACCACCACGTCGATCCGGTTGTCGCCCATCGCTACCCACCTCCCTTGAGGACGGCACCCTGGAGTTCGCGGGCGCTGAGTTCATCGCGGCGGCAGTGCGCCAGTGACGGCATGACCGCGGCCAGCGGCGCGACCAGCACGTTGTAGTGACTTCCGATGCGGTCGCACACCGCGACGGCCGCCGCGGCGTCCCACACCGCGGCCCAGAAGGCCCAGTCGCTCCGGTGGTGGTGCTGCGCCGTGTCCAGGGCGGCCCGGCGGGCCACCGAGGCGGCCACAAGGATCCGGTACCGCTCCACATCGGTCGTGGTGCGGTGGACCTCCGCCCATCCCTCGGCACGGGTCTGGCTGGAGGTCTGCTTCCACAGATCGGCCACCCGGTCGATTTCCTCCGGCGAGAGGTCCTCGATATGGGTCAGGAATTGCAGGACTCTTCGCGAGTTCGGGCCGAAAATAACACTCATAGGACACTCCAGGACGCATGGTACATCTACGGCGCTCTCGGCCTCGACGAGCCGTCCCGCGGCCCTTGCGTGACCGCTTTTCCCGAACGTGGGCCCCGCCCCCTGCCGGCCGGTGCGACCCCGGCCCACGTTCTCGTTCGGGTGTCGTTCCCGTCCCTAGTGCCCCTGGCCCTGGCCGGACGACATATTGATGCTGGCCTTCGCCACGCCGCCGCTCTTCTTGCCGATGAGCTGGAAGGACACACCGTTCTCGTCCGCCGCGGTGATCTTGTACGAGCCCACCGCCGACGCCTTGCCCCGGCTGTCGACCTGGAACGTCCCGATCTTCCGCTGGCTGTTGGCGGCCGAGCCGGCGTAGGCGTCGACCGTCTCGCCCGGGGCGAAGCCGGAGACGTAGAAGCTGAGCGTGGTGCCCGCCCTGCCGCCAAAGGCGCTGGGCTCGGCGGACGGGGTGTACGGCAGCACCGTGAAGCCGGAGCGGACCACGGCCCGGCTCTGGTCGCCGATCGCCATCAGCGTCTGCCGTCCCTTGAGGCCGTACGGCACGTTGAACGCCACATCGCGGATCTGCCCCATCTCGTTCGCCTGGGCGGTGAAGGCGGGGAGACCGCCGGTGGAGTTGATGTAGACCAGCACCCGCTCGCCGGGCGCGAACTTCTTGGCGGACAGCGTCAGCCGCTGACCGGCCTTGAGCGCATAGGGCGAGGACTTGATCGTGGGGTACATCGCGAGCATCTGGAACGGCGCGGTGGCCGTGGTCTTGCTGCGCTTGCCCACCAGGACCAGGGTGCTGGAGCCGGTCGGGGCGACGCCCACCTTGATGTCCGCGCGGCCCACACCGCCGCCGCTGTCGGTGTGCAGCGTGGTCACGGGGGTGCCGGTGGTCCGCCCCCAGAACACGTCGATCGCCTCACCGGGGCGGAAGCCATGGGCACTGACCGACACCACATCGCCCGGCCGCCCGACCATCTTGTTGATCCTGGCGGTGCCGACCGCGCCACCGGTGACCACCTGGGCCTCGGCGGCCTTGGTGCTGCCGCGCTGCTGGGCGACGAGGGTGGTGGGCCGGTTGCCGGCCGACTCGGGCAGGGTGAACCGGGCGTAGATAGAGCCGTAGCGGTCCGTTTTGACACTGCCGATGGGACGGCCCTTGGTGGCCGATTTCCGGGCCTTGAGCAGGATGTCCACCGTGGCCTTCTTGTCGAAGCCACCGCCCTCGACCGCGGCCTTGCTGCCCGGTGTCACCAGGCCCGGGTTGATCACGATGATCGGGCCGGAGGACTGCGGGATGCGCTGGTTGCCCAGCCGGATGGTCTTGGGCGGCTTCGGCGGCCGCACCTCCTGCTCGGACCGCTCCTTCTTCGCGGAGCCGCCCCCGCCGTTGCCGGTGGTGTTCAGGGCGCCTCCGAAGCCGCCGCGCGCGATGACCTGGACGAGCGATCCGACGATCGCGAAGACCACGAGCGCGAGCAGGACCGTCTTCCAGGTGATCTTCTTCTTGTTCCGGTCGCTGTTCCGGTCCGGGGTGTCTCCCTCGTTCTCGGGAACATCCCTGTCCTCGTCCTCCGGAACATCCCAGTCGTCGTCGTACTCAGGCATGGCCTTCACCTCCTCTTCCCATGGCTATTGCACACGGTAGATTTCCAGCTTGATATTGCCCTGGGTGTCCGACCAGACCCGGTCAGAATTCCGCAGCGCTTGCAGTATCCAGTTCTCCCGGCCGTCCGAGTTGTTTGCCGCGATGGACTTGCGCATCTTGTTCGACATGATGATGTAGTCGATGTTCTGCCATCTCTTCTTGAAGAGCTTGTCCCGTAGGTCGGGGTCCGAGGAAGCATTCCAGTGGGAATGCGCATACGGATAGAACGGACGTACGTCATGCAATTCGCCCCAGAGGTCGTCGTCCATGACGATGCGCGCGTTGGACGGTACGTTCTTGCGTATCCAGGCGATCTGCGCATGCTGCATCCCGGTCAAATTCAGCTTGGACTGGTACTGGTCCGCGATCTGTGTGACGCCCTCGGTGTTGGTCGTCATGAGATATCCGGTGGAGGGTGCCGCCAGCAGAATGACGGCCACCATCACCGGCAGCGCGACCCGCACCGTGGAATGCGCCCGCTGAAGCAGTCGACTGGAATAGGAAGCCTTCAGCATCCGGTCCACGACCATGCCGATGTTCATGGCGAACATGGGGATCAGCGGGGTGACGTAGAAGTCCAGCACGACACTGCCGCGCAGCAGGTAGAAGCTGTAGCCGAAGGCCAGCGTCCCGGCGATCAGGAAGCCCAGATTGCGCTTCCGGTCCCGCAGTCCCCAGAACAGGCAGATCACCATGGCGATGAACCCGGCCACCAGCAGCAGTCCGTCCCGCGGCAGCCAGCTGGTGTGCAGCAGACCGTTGTGGCTGAGCAGGTTGCCCTGGTTGCGGTTGAGCTGCCACCACAGGGTGTAGAGCAGCGAGACGTGGTCCGCGGGCGGGTTGTTCAGATCGAAGTCGAGACTGCTCGGCATGAGCTCGTTCTTGAGCAGCGCGTAGGTCACATAGGCGCCGATCGGGGCCGCCGTGGCGAACGGCCACAGGGAGCCGGTGAACCGTTGGCTGGGCGATCCCTTGACCCGTCGGTAGAGCAGATACATGAAGCTGGGCGCAAAGAAGATCGCGTTTTCCTTGGTGATCAGCGCGATCCCCAGGGCCAGCCCGCCGCCGAACACCGATCTGATGGTGGTCTCCCGGCGCAGCAGCATGAACAGGCTCAGCAGCAGCCAGAACATCATGAGGTTGTCCAGCAGGACCTGGCGCTGGAAGTAGACCGCGATCGGCGAGACGTTGAAGAAGAACGTGGTCACGGTCGCGGCCAGCACACTGCCGGACAGCCGCCGGGTGACCTCGAAGAGCAGATACACGCTCGCGACATGCACCAGCAGCATCAGAAAACGACCGGTGTTGATCGCGTTCCCGAAGGTCTCGAACTGGTTCGGCAGCGGGAAGACCCACCCGGCCAGCGTGATCCAGCCCATCGGGGCGTGGTCGTAGTCATAGGTGTACGGGGACAGGCTGGTCTCCCGCACCAGCGACCACGCCCGCTGCATGTAGATGCCCTCGTCGGTGAGGTACAGCGGATAGCGGAACAGGTGGTAGCCGTGGGTGAGGGCTCCGGTGAGCAGCGCGAAGACCAGGGCGGCCTTGCCCTTGCCACCCAGCGGGGGGAACCAGCCGCGCTCCACGGAGAAGCGGGGACGGCGGCGCCGCGCGGGGCGCCGGGGAGCGTCGCCGACCGCGACCGGCTCCGGGGGCCTGGTGTTGTCAGACACGCGACTCCGCCTCCTCGGTCGGCGCCCGGTGGGCGCCCACGTGCTGCGTCTTCTCCCAGTCGTGGCGGCCGATCAGCTGCCGCCGCATGGCGCGCAGCGCGGCGTAGGCCAGCACCATCTGGAAGGGGAACCAGGCGATGGCCATCCGTACGACTGTCTTCGGCGAGGCTTCGAGACCGTGCGCGCCGGTGAACTCGTAGAGACCGACCACCTGGACCAGGAAGTGCGCGGCCAGCAGCAGCACGGGCAGATATGAGAACAACGCGATCAGGACCGGCACTTTGAGGATTAGGATCATCCCCAGCGACAGCGGCAGATACAGACCCAGCAGTGCCTGTCCGCGGGGGAAGGCCAGGACGTAGAAGGCGAGCCAGCGCTGTTTGCGCGTGGGCATCTCCTTCCAGGTGCCCTTCTTCAGGGTCTGCATGAAGCCCTGGCTCCAGCGGGTGCGCTGCCGGATGAAATGGCCGAGGGTCGGCGGGGTCTCCTCCTTCGTCACATACCGGTCGTCGTAGACCACGCGCACCTTCTCGCCCATGGCGGAGATTCGCAGCCCCATATCGGCGTCCTCGGTGAGGTTGCGGTCGTCCCAGCCGCCGAGCCGTATCAGCAGCTCACGGGCGAAGAAGACGGTGTTGCCGCCGAGTGGAATGGAGCCGTAGTGGGCGTGGTAGTGCAGCCGGCTCTTGAACCAGAAGAAGTACTCCAGGACGTTCAGCGTCGAGTACCAGTTGGACTGGTAGTTCATCAGCTGGACCCCGGCCTGGACCACCTTGACCTGCTCCTGGACCATGACCGTATTGACCAGGCTGAAGATCTTCGGGTGGATGTCGTCCTCCGCGTCGAAGATCGTCACCACGTCCTTGGTGGCGTGCGGAAGGGCCGCGTTGAGTCCGTGCGGCTTGTTGATCGGCTTGTCGCCGAAGACCACGACGCGCACATTGTGCAGCCCTTCGCGGTTCAGCTCGTCGATCTTCTCTTCCGCCTTTTTCACCGTGCCGGTGTCGTCCTGTGAACAGATCACGAAGACCTCCAGCAGGTCGGGCGGATAGTCGGCCCGCACCACGCGCTCGATGGTGCTCTGGATGACGTCCTCCTCATGCCGGGCGGGCAGCAGGACGCTGAAGGAGAGATGGGGCGGCAGAAACGACTCCGGCGCCCTGGCCCTCCGTTCGGCGTCGGACCGGTCCCAGGTGTAGAGCATGAGATAGAGGACATGAGTCGACTGCACGGTGAGCAGGATGGACACCGACACCAGCACGAAGTAGATGGCCGCGACAATCATCGGCTTCGCCTCCCCCAGACCCAGCCCGTACTGGTGGCGAAATTGACCGCGAACGCGGCTCCGATACCGAAGCAATTCGCCAGCAGTAGATGCATTCCCGCGCGGACCAGCGACCAGACGATGAGGACATTGACCGCGAGTCCGCCCAGTACGGATACATTGAATTTGACGAATCGTCCGGCGGACCGGGTGCGGGCCGCGAAGGTCCACCGGTCGTTCAGCAGATAGTTGTGGACCACCGCGAGCTCCACCGCGATCGACGACGCCGCCAGCAGCGGAATTCCGACCCAGTGATAGAGCGCATAGAGGACCGCGGTGTTCACCAGGACGCCGCCCCCGCCGACGACCGCGAAGCGTACGGCGAGACCGGACAGGCCCACCGGCAGATTCCGCACCGAGAGGATTCGCGAGAACATTCCGGTCCGCCTCCGGACGGTGACCTCCGCCCGTTCGCCCGGCTCGCCGGTGCGCTCGCTGAACGTTCGGAAACGCTGCATCGCGACTCCCTCGACAGGAGGCTCTTTCGGCCAGTGAGTCCAAGAGTGCGTCACCCGAAAAGGAGGTAGTACCCGCGGTCGGGGGAGCGGTTGGTACACCTTCGGCGGATCTCTCTGCTCCCCCGTCTTGGGGAGAGCGGGGACCGTGCCTCCCGGGCGGTCCCCCAAAGAAGGGACCTGCTCTTCCCTCTCCCGCGGGTGTCAGTACCCCCGGGGGATGCCCAAGATGAAATGGGCCCGACGGCCTTGCGTCCCGTGCGAAGAGAGTAGGTGACGTAATGTCAGGTCACGTGATGTCACGCCATCGATTCGCCGGCCGGGCCGGAGCGGTCATCGTGCTGATGACCCTCGCTATGGCCATGCCGGCCGCGGCAAGTGAATCCGATTCCGGAGGTCTCCAGAATTCCGAATGGGCGCTGAACACGCTCAAGGCCGAGCGCGCCTGGAAATTCAGCAAGGGTGCCGGAGTGACCGTCGCGGTCATCGGCACTGGTGTTGACGCGACCCACCCCGATCTGCGCGGACGTATCGTGCGCGGAAAGGACTTCGCGGGCGGCTCCGGCGGCTCCGGCACCCGCGACGACGGCCGCGCGGCGGAACAGAGCACCCAGACGGCCGGAATCATCGTCGGCACCGGCCGCAATTACCGCGGCGACGGGGTGTACGGCCTCGCGCCCGAGGCACAGGTGATGCCGCTGGGCGTCTACCGCGATGGAAAACCGCTGGCCGACGCCACCGCGAAGGCCATCCGGCATGCCGCCAGCCACGGTGTGCGGGTCATCGACGTGGCCGTCTCCTTCAAGCGGCCCACCCCGGCCCTGCGGTCCGCGGTGAAGTACGCCCTCGCCCAGGACGCCGTGGTGGTGGCGGGTGCGGGCGACAACGGCAAGGACGGCAACGGCTCCACCTACCCGGCCGCGCTGCCCGGGGTGGTCGCCGTGGTGGCCACCGACAAGAAGGGCGCGGTGTGGACCTCCTCCCACCGCGGCGGGAAGCTCACGCTGGCCGCGCCCGGTGTCGGCATCCTGACCACGGCCCGTAACAACAACTACTGGACCGGTGACGGCACCGGGTACGCCGCCCCCTGGGTCGCGGCCGGAGCCGCCCTGCTGCGCTCGGAGCACCCGCGCTGGAACTCTCGCCAGGTGGTCCAGAAGCTGATCGACACCGCCGACCGCAAGGGATCGACGGGCCACAATCCGGCCCATGGCTTCGGGCGGATCGCCCCGGCGAAGGCGCTGGCGGACCGTGCCGCACCGTCCGCCTCCACCGATCTCTCCGCCGCCGGGCACCGTCCGCGGACCAAGCCCGCCTCCGCCGAGCAACCGTCGGATGATGAATCCGCCCTGGTCACGATAGGAGTGGTGGCCGGAGTACTGGTGGTGCTCGCGGTCCTGGCGGTGGTGCTGATCAGCCGCCGCAGGCCCCCGCGCAACAACTCCCGCAACGGCTGACCGGCGGGCCGAGCGATGCCCGTGACGATACGCGGCCGGGCCGGCGGAGACCGCCCGGCGACGCGTCGGCGCACGACCCGGTGGACGGTCCGGGGCCTGGTGCAGCTCGCCGTGATGGTGCTGGTGGTGGAGGCGGCCATGGCCGCGGCCATCATGCAGTCGCTGCTCACGCCCCGGTCCGCCCCCGGCCGGCCGCCCCCGCGGTCACTCCCGGTGGCCAAGCCCTTCTTCCCGGCGACGGCCCGCCTCTACACCGACCCGCACAACCCGGCCGCCGAGTGGGTGCGCGACCATCCGCGCGACCGGCGGGCGGCGGCGATCCGCAGAGACATAGCCGCCCGGCCACAGGCCGCCTGGTTCACCGAGACCAATGAGTCGCTGGTCGAGGAGCGGGCCCGCGGCCTGGTCCGGCAGGCCGCGGCCGAGCGGCGGCTGCCGGTCCTCGTCACCTACTCCATCCCGCTGCGCGACTGCGAGCAGCTGAGCTCCGGCGGTATCGGGGACGTGGCGGCGTACCAGCGCTGGATGGACGCCTTCACCAGGGGGATCGGCGACGGCCCCGCCCTGGTGATCCTCGAACCGGACGCACTCGCGCACATGGGCTGTCTCAAGCGGCGGCAGCGCGCGGAGCGGTTCGAGGCACTCTCCTACGCGGGCAGCGTGCTCCAGCGGCGGGCCCCCCGGGCCCGGGTCTACTACGACGCCGGGAACTCCGGCTGGCAGCCGGCCCGCACCATGGCCGAGCGGCTGCGGGACGCCGGTGCCGACCGGTACGGGGACGGCATCGCCCTCAACGTCTCCAACTTCAACGAAACCCGTGACGAGGTGCGCTACGGCCGGTCCGTCATCCGGGACCTGGGCCGTCCCCGGCTGGGGATGGTGATCGACACCAGCCGCAACGGGGCCGGACCCACCCGGCACCACCGCTTCTGCGACCCCCCGGGCCGCAAGCTGGGCACCGCGCCCACCACCGCCACGGGGCTGCCCGGGGTCGACGCCTTCCTCTGGGTGAAGCATCCGGGGCAGGCGGACGGCTGTGTCGCGGGCGCGGGGATCTTCGTTCCCGGCTATGCGTACCGCTTGACCGGTTGACCCATCGCTGACCTGCAACAACAAGCCCGGCCGGGCCACCGGCCGGGCTTTTTTCATGCCCTTCTCCGGGGCTCTCCCGGACCGCTCCAGGGCTCCTCCGCACCGCCCCTCGGGCCCCTCTCCGGCCCCAGTGCGCCCTGAACCACCCCCACAAATCGGACATAACCCATACGAAACGGCCGAATTCCTCTACCTCAACTGAGGTAGGCGGAATTCGGCCGTTTGGCGTGCCCTGAATTCCTGCAATTGAAGTAGCCAAATTTCGATCGTGCGTACGGTGATTCGACCCTGGTTCATTCCCTAATGTCGTGGAGCGAAAGGACAAAACCGAAGGAGCTCCATCGATGCACAGAGTTCTCGTCGTGGAGCACCACGCTCTAATGCTGAGTGCTCTCGCAGACCTCGTAGTCGAGGAGCCCGGACTGGAGCTATCCGGAATAGCTGGGTCGGCCCGTGAAGCAATTTCTCTGGCCCGACACATGCAGCCGGATGTGGTGCTGATCGACGTGGACGAGCCGAGCTGGCAAGCACAACGGCTGGACCGCCTGATCGGCGAACTCCTTCCGAGCGCTCGGATTGTCCGGCTAACCGCCGTCTCCGACCCACAAATGGAATGTCTGGAATCTCCGACAACAGTAACCAGCGTCCTCAAGACCGCAGTACCCGAATTCCTCAGGAGCATCAGCGAATGAATTCCCCCATGGATCAGAACAACGCCCCGACCAACGGCGAGACCACTAAGACGTCGCGCATTCCGCGCTCCAAGCGTCTGCGTGTGGGTATCGCGACGGCCGTCGTCGCTGCCGCTGCCGTGGGTGGCACTGTCACCGCTTTCGCCGTGAACTCCGACGACTCGACCGGCACCACCACCGCCGCCGCGTCGAACAAGGTCGCCGGCGCCGATTCCGAGGGTCCGCTGTCCACCAAGAAGGGTGACATCGTGGACTCGGAGGGCAAGAAGGTCGTCCTGACCGGTGTGAACTGGTTCGGCTTCGAGACCGGTACCGGTGCGCCGCACGGTCTGTGGAGCCGTGGCTACGAGTCCATGCTGGACCAGATGGCCGACAAGGGCTTCAACACCCTGCGCCTGCCGTACGCGAACGACATGTTCGACGCCAAGGCCAAGGTGACCGGGGTCAACTACAAGCTGAACCCCGACCTGAAGGGCCTCAAGCCCCAGCAGATCATGGACAAGATCGTCAAGGCTGCCACCGACCGTGGTATCCGGGTGATCCTGGACCAGCACCGTCCGGACGCGCAGGGCCAGAGTGAGCTCTGGTACTCGCAGAGCCTGACCGAGCAGAAGTGGCTCTCCGACTGGGTCAAGCTCGCCAAGCGCTACAAGGACAACGACCGGGTGATCGGCGCCGACCTCCACAATGAGCCGCGTGGTCAGGCCACGTGGGGCGACGGCAACCCGAAGACCGACTGGCGTCTGGCGGCCCAGAAGGCCGGTGACGCGATCCACAAGGTCAACAAGAACTGGCTGATCTTCGTCGAGGGCACCGACCGCCACAAGAACGAGCAGTTCTGGTGGGGTGGCGACCTCCAGGGTGTGAAGAAGTACCCGGTGAAGCTCAAGGAGAACAACAAGGTCGTCTACTCGGCGCACGACTACGGTCCGGGTGTCTACATGCAGGGCTGGTTCATGGAGAAGAACTTCCCCAAGAACATGCCTGGCATCTGGGAGAAGCACTGGGCCTACATCAAGAAGCAGAACATCGGCCCCGTGCTGCTGGGTGAGTTCGGTGGTAAGAAGACCGCCGGCAAGAGCAAGGAAGCCGTCTGGCAGAACGCTCTGATGGACTACCTGAAGAAGCACGAGATCAGCTACACGTACTGGTCGTGGAACCCGAACTCGGGTGACACCGGTGGTGTTCTGAACAACGACTGGAAGACCGTCGACAAGAACAAGATGAAGATGCTGTCCAAGTACCAGACGCCTCTGCTGGAGGCGAAGAAGGGGAACAAGTCGGAGTGACCCCGGCTGGTACCACGCCATCACGGCGATAGGACAGCGAGGGCCCGCAGGCACCGCCTGCGGGCCCTCCGTCGTGTCCGGGGTGTCACTCCGTGTAGCAGAGCCGGGTAGGCGAAAGGGGAGGAAAAGGGAAGCGGGGCGTCCGCCGACCGGGTTTCCTTCCCATGAGACAGTCCCGTCCGTCCACCGGCCGGATCCTCTTCCCGGTCACCGTGCTCGCGGTGATCGCGGCCGACCAGGTGACCAAGGCGCTGGTGCTGGCCGCCTGGGGCGGGAGGGTGGGGCCGCAGGCCGGTCTGGGACCGTTCCGCGTACTCCTGGTCCAGAACACCGGGGTGGCCTTCGGGCTGGGGCACGGGCGGCCGGTGCTGATCACCCTGATCACCCTCGCGGGTGCCGCGGCCACCCTGGCCGCGGCCGGGGCGGGGCTACGGACCCGCAGCCGTGGAGCAGCGCTGGGGCTGGGGCTGATCGCGGGTGGCGCCATCGGGAACGGTGCGGACCGGGCCCTGCGACCGCCGGGCCCGCTGCGCGGAGCCGTCATCGACTGGATCACGGTGGCCGCGCGCGGTCCGGTGTTCAACCTCGCCGATGTCGCGCTGGCCGCCGGGACCGTGCTGATCACGGTGGCGCTGCTGCGCGGTACCGCGCGGGAGCGGGCCGCCGCCCGCACCGCGGCCGGGCCGGACCCGGGCCGTATCCCGGACCCGGACCGGAACCCGGGCCCCGATCGGACTCCGGATCCGGGCCTCGGGTCCGGACCTCGGCCGGAGCCCGGGACGGGACTCGTCAGCCTCCGGCCTTGTGCACTGCGCTCTGCCCCGCGTCGCGCTCCGCGCCCTGCGCCGTCCCTGGCTCCTGGCTCTCCCGCTCCGCGACGGAGTCCGCGAACTCCCGGAGCCGCCCGAGCGTCGCTGCGTCCGTGCCCGCGTCCGCCCGAGCGGCCAGCGCGCGGCTGATCCGCTGGTAGACGGAGAACTCACGGGCGCAGGCGTGGCACTCCGCCACATGCGAGCGCACCTGGCCCGCGCCCTCGGCGTCCAGCTCACCGTCCAGATACGACTGGAGCATCGACCCGTCCACCGGGCACTGTCTGCTCCGGCGCCGGTCGGTGTCGCGCCACCAAGTCCATCTGCTCATGGCCCACCTCGCTGTGATTCCAGTCCCGTGGCCAGCAACTGGTTGCGGATCCGCTTGCGCGCCCGGTGCAGCCTGCTCATCACCGTGCCCTTCGGCACGTCCAGCACCTGTGCGGCCTCCGCGTAGGACAGCCCGTCCACATGCACCAGCCGCACCACCTGCTGGTCACGGAGCGGTAGCGCCGTGAACGCGGCGTCCACGGCTTCGTCGAAGGCCGTGTCGACCACCAGCTCCTCGGGTGTTGCGTCGAGGGCGGGGGTCAGCCGTTCCAGCTCGGTGTCGGGGTCGTCGAGCAGCCGGGGCCGGCGCTGGCGGCGCCGGCTCACCTCCGCATGCCGCATGATCGTCAGCAGCCAGGCCCGTGGATGTCTCCCGTCAAAACGCCCGACTGCTCGGTACGCCCGTAGTAACGTGTCCTGCACGAGATCCTCGGCGTCCGCGCGCTGAGCGGTCAGAGACATCGCCACGCGCAGCAGCACTTCGATCTCGGGCAGTACGTACTGGGCGAACATGCGTTGCTGATGGGTGTCCGGGTCAGCCACAGGTGCCTCCTCGGATCCGGACCCCCCGGGGACGCGAAAGACGACATATCACACTCTGTGTAACATCCCGCTCACGGCGTCGCGCGGTACGTTCGGCAATCCGAGTGGCCTGACGCATGCTACGCGTTCAGTGAGACCAGACGCTTTCCGTCGGTGGTGCGGACCTCGAAGCGGTCGATGTCGGCGAGCTTCATGCCTGCTCCGCCGTGGGCCCAGAGCGGGTCTCTGGCCTCCTTGTGGGGGCTGTCCTCCATCCCGTAGCCCCACTTCGACACCGACCAGGTTGTCATGACCTGCTCATGACCGTCCTTGCCGACCGCGATCAGACTGCAATCCAAGGGACCCTTGACGTTCTTCAGCTGAAGAACGGCGTCGGTGCCCCACATCTTGTCCTCCAGCGCGACCGAGGCGTTCACCTTGGTGTCCGGGTCGGTGCCGTGCACCTTGACCGGCATCTTGGCGAACGCGGCCTTCGGACTGGCCGCGACCGTGGTTTCCTTACCGGAGTCCGAGGTGACCGCGATGGTGCCGAGCGGCCCGCCGACGATCAACGCGGCCGCCGCCGCGACCAGGTAGAGGCCGCGCCGCCGTCGCTTGCTGCGGGCCGCGGCGACCCGCGCGACCATACGGTTCAGCAGGGCGGGGCCGGGACGTGCGGTGAGGGTGTCGATGGCGGTGGGGGTGGCGGTGAACGCATGCGGGGTGTGACCCGTCAGCGCGGTGCGGCCGGGGGCGCTGTGGATCCCCGGGATGTCCGCGGCCAGGTCCGCCAGCAGGGGTTCCAGTCCGGTCAGCTCGTCGAGTTCCCGTCCGCACTGCTCACAGCCGGCCAGATGGGCTTCGAAGGCGGTGGCCTCCACCTCGTCGAGCACGCCGAGCACATACGCCCCAACGGCGTCATGTCCCGCGTGGTGCGCCTGCGCTGTCATGCCGTCACTCCTCTCTCCTCGAGCGCGAGCTTCATGGAGCGCAGCGCGTAGAAGACCCGGGATCGAACCGTCCCGCTGGGTATGCCGAGCGTCTCCGCCGCCTCGTTGACCGTCCGGCCCTTGAAATAGGTCTCGACCAGCACCTCGCGATGGGCGTCGCTGAGGTCGTGCATCGCGTCGGTCAGCGTCATCAGCCGCAGCGCCCGGTCGATCTCGTCCTCCGCCGGCATGAGTTCCAGCGGGGAGGGGTCGACCTCCTGGGGCCTGGCCTGCCGACTGCGGTGGCCGTCGATGACGATCCGCCGCGCCACCGTGACCAGCCAGGGCCGGATCGAACCGGTGGCCCGGGACAGCTGGTCCGCGTTCCGCCAGGCGCGTACCAGGGTCTCCTGGACGACGTCCTCCGCACGGTGCCGATCGCCCGCCACCAGGCGCAGAACGAACGCGAGCAACGGCCCGGCGTGCTCCTGGTAGAGCGCGCGCATGAGCTGCTCGTCCGGTGTCCCGCGATGGGATCTTGACGGGCGCTCATCGGCCACGGCGGCATCGTCCTGCACACGAACCTCCAGGACCTGACCTGAGTTGGACAACATCTTGGCGACTCCCGGTCTGGGCCCCGGGGGGGTGGGCGGCCGTTCGGCCTCTTCCTCCATCACTACGGACAGGAGGGGGCGGCTGCTCAACGCGTCGCGAAGAAAAATCCGAGCACGTTCAGGGGAGGGCTGCGGGAGGGCGCGTGGGAGGGTCCGCAGGGCGGCTCAGGAGACGATGGCCTCGAGCATCATGGGCTGCACCTTGCCGTCCAGCATCGCGCCCAGCCCCTCCACCGCGCAGACACCGGGGCGGTCGGCGATGTTCAGCGGCATGCCGGTGGCCTCGCGCAGCATCGAGTCAAGACCGGGGAGCAACGCACTGCCGCCCGCCAGCATGATCCCGCGGTCGGCGAGATCGGCCACCAGGTCGGGCGGACAGCGGCGGAGCACCGTGCCGATCGAGTCCAGCAGCCCGGTGAGCGGGGTACGCAGGGCGGTGCGCAGACTCTCGACGTCCACCCATACCGAGCGGGCCAGCCCGGTGGCCACGTCCCGGCCGTGCACCTCGGTCTCGTGCCCGACGGGTTCTTCGCCGCTGAGGGCCTGGTGCAGCGGACGGACGGCCTGGCTGGGCAGGATCAGCGCGTGTTCATTGCGCAGATGCTGGACGAGGGCGTGCTCGACGATGTCGCCGCCGACCGGCACCCGCTCGGCGGCCACGATCGAGCCCAGGGACAACACCGCGACCTGGGTGGTGGCCGCGCCGCACACCGCGATCATCGTCGCCTCGGGGCGCTCCACCGGGAGTCCGCAGCCCACGGCGGCGGCGATCAGGGTGTCGACCAGCTCCACCCGGCGGGCGCCGATACCGGTGAGCGTCTCCATGGCGGCGCGCTGGGCCAGCGGATCGGCGTCGTGCGGAACGCAGACGGCGGCGCTCAACAGCGGGCGGCGGCGCCAGGCGCGGCGCAGCTTGTTGCCGACCAGCAGCCGCAGCATCCGCTGGGCCATGGCGATGTCGATGACGGTGCCGCCGGAGACGGGGCGGACCACCCGGATATGGGCGGGCGTACGGCCCGTCATGCGCTCGGCGAGCGTCCCGACCGCGATCAGACCGCCGGTGCGGGTGTTCACGGCGGCGACGGTCGGCTCGTCCACGATGACCCCGGTGCGCTTGAGATAGACCCGCGTCCTGCTCGCGCCGAGGTCCACGGCGATGGAGCAGCGGCGCAGTCGCTCGAGGCTGATGCTCATGGCAGGTCTCCCTGTGGGCGGCGTGGCGGGCCGCCGCCCCCGGCGGCCCTGTGATCATCGTGTGCGGATGATCAGGGCGGGCGCCTGCGGGGCTGCGCCGCCTGGGCGAGGCCGGTCCCCCTCATCCGTACGGTCCCGCGCGGCGACTCCGTGCGCGCCGCGCGGGTGGTTCCGTATGTGCTCCCGCGTGGTGGTGTGTGCGCACCGGTGGGTTGGTTCGGTTGGGCGCCCGCGCGGTGGTGTGGTGCGCGTCCTGCGCGGTGGTTGCGGAGCGCCGCCGTGCGCGGGTGGTCCGAGTGGTGCCGGTGTGGTGTCTCGGTGCGTGTCCGTCCGGCGGCTTCACTGCGCGGTGGTGCGGTGCGTGTCCCGCGTGGGTGGTGCGGTGCGGGTGCAGGCGGTGGTTGCGGAGCACCGGTGCGTGGGGTGATCCGAGCCGTGACCGCGCGGTGCCTCGGCGGGAGGCCCGCGCGGGGCGCGGGGCGCGGGCGCCGCTCAGTCCTTCGCGTCCGCGTAGCACTCCACCGCCGCCATCGTGAACGGAAAGCGCACCGGAGTCCGGCCGAAGGCGATCAGCCCCGCCGAGTCCCCGGCCCCGGCGATCGCCTCCCGCACCGCCTCGACCTCCTCCTCCGGGCAGTGCACGATGACCTCGTCGTGCTGGAAGAAGACCAGCTCGGCGCGGAGCCCGGCCGAGAGCAGGGATCGCCGCAGCGCCGCGAGGACCAGCAGGGCCCAGTCGGCGGCGCTGCCCTGCACCACGAAGTTCCGGGTGAACCGGCCGCGGGCGCGGGCGCTCGCGGTGCTGCCGTACGACGGCTCCTCGTCCTGGTCGCGCGGCAGCCCCGCCTCGTCGGCGAACTCCTCGCCGTCGGCGCCAGCGGCGGGCGGGCAGGTGCGGCCCAGCCAGGTGCGCACCAACCGGCCCTCCACACCCGCGCGGGCCGCGTCGTCCACATAGTCCACGGCCGCGGGGAAGCGCCGGCGCAGGGCGGCGAGATGCTTGAGCCCGTCGCCCGAGGTCTGTCCGTAAATGGCGCCGAGCAGGGCCAGTTTGGCGAGGTCGCGGCGGCCCGCGAAGGCGCGGTCGGACAGCGTGGCGTACAGGTCGCGGCCACTGCCCGCGACCTCCATCAGCCCGGGGTCGCGGGAGATGGCGGCGAGCACCCGCGGCTCCATCTGGTCGGCGTCAGCGACCACCAGCCGCCAGCCCGGGTCGGCCACCACCGCGCGCCGCACCACCTTGGGGATCTGCAACGCCCCGCCGCCATGGGTGGTCCAGCGGCCGGAGACGGTGCCGCCGGGCAGATACTCGGGGCGGAAGCGGCCGTCGCGCACCCAGGACTGGAGCCAGGCCCAGCCGTGGGCGGTGTGCAGCCGGTAGAGCTTCTTGTAGCGCAGCAGCGGCTCCACGGCGGGATGGTCGATCCGCTCCAGCTCCCAGGCGCGGGTCGAGCCGAGCGCGATGCCCACGCGGGCGAACGCCCTGACCACCTCGGCGGGCAGATCCGGCCGTACCCGCGCGCCGCCGAAGGCGCGTGAGACCTCGTCGGCCAGCTCGGCGAGCCGCTGGGGCTCGAGACCGCCCGGATAGCGCTCGCCGAGCAGCTCGTCCAGCAGTGCCCGGTGGCGGTCGGCGCGCCAGGGCACCCCGGCGCGGTTCATCTCGGCGGCGACCAGCGTGCCCGCGGATTCGGCGGCGATCAGCAGCCGCATCCGGCCGGGGTGCTCGGCGGCCTCGGTACGGGTCAACTGGTGCGCGTACACCGCGAGCAGGGCGGCGAGCGGATCGGTGCCCGGCGGCAGCGGCGGCGGGCCGGGCTCGAACAGCGAGGGCTGGGTCTCCGCCGTCCGCACCGGCGGATCGGGCGGGACCGGCATCCCGCGCAGCCGGGCCCAGGCCGCGGCCAGGGAGCGCGGTGTGCCCGAGCGCCCCTCGTGGCCGAGCAGCAGAGCCTCGGCGGCCTCGGTGTCCCAGCACCGCTCGACCCGCACTCCGGCGGCGAGCAGCCGGGGATAGATCTCGGCGGTGGACCGCCACACCCAGCGGTCGGCGTCGGGACGGGACCGCACCGCCTCGGCGATCCCGCCCTGAGCCGCCGTGACCTCCACCTCCGGCCCGGCGGCTCCTCCTTCGGCGTCCAGCGGGCAGAGACGAACACCCCCGTCGTCCGTCTCCGCCACTGCCCACCGCATGACCGTGAGTCTTGCAGGGGGTACTGACAACGGCCCCGGCCGCGGCCCGGACAGCCCGGCGGCAACTCGGTGGGAGAGCGGCCAACCCGGGGTGCGTCGTTGACGTCCTAGAGGACAGGGAAGAAGAGATGACGACTGTTCTGCTCTGCCCAGGGCAGGAGACGCGATTGCCGGGTGATCAACCGGATACGCGTGGTGCACGTGCATCTGCTGATGCATCTACCTGTGCAAACGCCAGTGCGTTTGCCCATGCATTAGCAAAGGAACGCGGCTATGATCCGGGCAGTTGTCAGCTGCACGAACAGTGGAGAGCCCTGTGCGCGACCACCCGTACAACGGCATGGCGGCCGCGGACCTTCAGGGGGTCGCCTGGCAGAAGAGCAGACACAGCAATTCCCAAGGGGCGTGTGTGGAGTTCGCCAAACTGCCCGGCGGTGATGTTGCCGTGCGCAACTCCCGCTTCCCGGACGGCCCGGCGCTCATCTACACCCCCGCCGAGGTCGAGGCGATGCTGCTCGGGGTCAAGGACGGAGAATTCGACCACCTGGCACAGGACCCGGCCGGTCTGGGCTGATCACGTGGGTGCGCGCGGCGCCGATCCCACACGGCTGAGCGACACTGGTAGTGACGGCGGGGGGCCCACCTGATGTGAGACGGCGGCGATGAAGGGCTCGGTCCGGGTCGGACATGTCCTCGGGGTGCCACTGCGGATGCACTGGAGCGTCCCGGTGCTGATCGCCGTGCTCGCCTACGGCCTCGGCCGCGAGACGCTGCCCGCGTGGACTCCCGGACGGACGGCCGCCGTGTACGCCGTCGCCAGCCTCGTCGGCGCCGTGCTGCTGATGGGCAGCCTGCTGCTGCACGAGGCCGCGCACGCCGTGGCCGCCCTCCGGAAGGGCGTCTCGGTCGAGGACGTGACGCTGTGGGCGCTGGGCGGAGTGACCCAGATGGGACGGCCGCGCACCGCCGGGATCGCCCTGTTGGTGGCCATCAGCGGCCCGCTCACCAGCCTGTTGCTCGGCGGAATCGGCATCGGTGCGGGGTTGGGGGTGAACGCGTTCGCCGGATGGGGCGTGCCCGCGGCCCTGCTGGTCTGGCTGGGCTGGGCCAATCTGCTGCTGGGTGTGTTCAATCTGCTGCCCGCGGCTCCGCTGGACGGGGGCCGGGTGGTGCAGGCGGTGATGTGGTGGCGCACCGGTGACCGGGAGCGTGCCGACCGGGCGGCGGGGCGCAGCGGTCAGGTCTTCGGGGTGCTGCTCATCGCCTTGGGCTGGATCTCCTTCCTGCGCGGCAACGGCGGCGGTCTGTGGCTCGCGCTGATCGGACTGTTCATGGTCGTCATCGCCAACGCGGAGCGGCAGCGGGCCGGGTTGGCCACGGCGCTGCGCGGGGTGCGGGCGGGCGACGCGATGTCCACGCCGGTGGCCACCGGGGCGGACTGGCTGACCGTGGGACGGTTCATCGACGAGGTGGCGGCCCATTCCCGCCATTCCGTACTGCCTCTGCTCGATTTCGAGGGACGGCCCAGCGGGATGGTGCAGCTGCGTGCCCTGGCGAACGTGCCGCCCGCGGAGCGGGAGAGTCGGCGGGTGCGCGAGGCGGCCGTACCGCTGTCACGGTGCACGGTGGCCACATCCGACGAGCTGCTGACCGAGGTGCTGGATCGGGCGCGGCCGGGCGGCGGAGGAATGCCGGTGCTGGTGGTGGACCACGGTCATCTGGAGGGGATCGTCACCATGCATGATGTGACCCGGTACTTCCAGCTGCACGCCCTGGGCATCACCACGGCGCCACCGGAGTCCGCCCACCACTAGGTCCTGTCCTGTCGATCTTCGTGGATCAGCCCGCGGCGTCTGGTGAGGGGGCACCTCCCAGCGGTAGCTGGGGGAGGATCGCAAGGCGGAGGGTCGTCCTCGTACTGGGCGTACTCGGAAGATCCCGACAACGCGGCGAGGCGCGGTGCCAGACGTCGCGGGCCCGCGAAGATCGGCAGGACAGGGCCTAGCGGCCCTCACGTCCCGGTCAGGGGCGGGGCAGCCGGAACAGGGCCCAGACGACCTTGCCCCGCAGTGGCCCGGCCAGTGGATGCCAGCCCCAGCCGTCGGTGAAGGACTCCACCAGATGGAGCCCGCGCCCGGACTCCTCGGCCCAGTCCGCCTCACCCGCCACCGGGCCCTTCTCGCTGAGGTCGCGTACCGCGCAGACCAGCCGGCTGGGGCAGTGCATCAGATGGAGCCGCACCTGCGGATCGCTCTCGCCGTCACCCCGGGCGCCGGTGAGACCGTCGGCCGCCCCGCTGGGCAGCCCGTACCGCAGGGCGTTGGTCACCAGCTCGGAGACGACCAGGGCCACCTCGTCGAACAGCTCGGGCAGACCCCATTGGCGCAGGGTGGAACCGGTGAACTGACGGGCGCCGCGGACCGCTTCGAAGCGGGAGGGCAATGGGCAGGAGACGGATCCGGCGATGCCGGAGGGGTCGATCGGAGGGAGCCCTCGCCACAAGGGCTCCAGCAGGCTCGATCCTTCGCTCCCCATGCGAGCACTCCTGCATCCGTGGCCGTGATGGCTCTTGGCCAGATCTCGTACGAGCTTGCACGTGCGCTAACCCTATGGTTCCGAATGCGCAGAGCAGATGCAAGGGCAGATGCACGTGCACGGCGCTTTTTTGAGGGACAGTGACCGCATTTACACGTCTTTCCTCCTGCGGAATGATGCGTACATGGCCCTGCTGAGTGACGACATGTGTACAGCGTGGAACCTGGGAAGTGGCAGACTTCAGCCCCAGGGGCCGCGGGGTCGCCTTGGAAGGGTGAGTTCCGTACAGGGAGGGTCACGCAGATGACCGCAAGTGAGTCGAGTGGATCGGTGGTGCGCCGTATCCTCCTGGGCTCCCAGCTCAGGCGGCTGCGCGAGTCCCGGGGCATCACGCGGGAGGCGGCGGGCTACTCGATCCGTGCCTCCGAATCCAAGATCAGCCGCATGGAGTTGGGCCGGGTGAGCTTCAAGGCGCGCGATATCGAGGATCTGCTGACGCTCTACGGCGTGACGGACGAGGCCGAGCGCGCGGCGCTGCTCGGGCTCGCCCGCGAGGCCAACCTCACTGGCTGGTGGCACAGTTACGGCGATGTGCTGCCCGGCTGGTTCCAGACCTATGTCGGCCTGGAGGGGGCGGCCTCCCATATCGCCTGCTACGAGCTCCAGTTCATCCACGGGCTGCTCCAGACCGAGGCCTACGCCCATGCCGTGGTGACCCGCGGCCAGCCCCAGGCGGCCGCCGCCGAGGTGGACCGCCGGGTGGCGCTGCGGCTGGAGCGGCAGAAGCTGCTGGTCTCCGAGCGCGCCCCGGCCTTCCACGCGGTGCTGGACGAGGCGGCGCTGCGCCGTCCGTACGGCGGGCGCGAGGTGATGCGCGCCCAGCTGCGCCATCTGATCGCCGTCTCGGAGCAGTCGAATGTGACCTTGCAGGTGATGCCGTTCTCCTTCGGTGGCCACGCGGCGGAGAGCGGGGCGTTCACCCTGCTGCGGTTCCCGGAGTCCGACCTGCCCGACGTGGTCTATCTGGAACAGCTCACCAGCGCGCTCTACCTGGACAAACGTGATGAAGTGGCGCAGTACGAGCGAGTGTTGGCGCGGCTGAGTGCGGACAGTCTGTCACCGCGCGAGAGCCGGGAACTGCTCGGAGAACTCCTTCACGGCGGCTGACGCACCAGTAGGATGACGTAGCGTCAGGATGACCCCCATGGCGCCCATGACCCCCCACCCGTGCGCGGGTGTCGTTGACGTTGGCACCGCGTCCTCCAGATAGGGATGGCATGTCCTACTTCTCCGAGTTGGCCTTTCAGTACATCGACGGTGAGTGGCGCGGCGGCAACGGATCCTGGGACATCGTCGACTTCAACCCCTACAGCGGGGAGAAGCTGGCGTCCATCACCGTCGCCACCGTCGAGGAGATCGATCTCGCCTATCGGGCGGCCGAGCGGGCGCAGCCGTCGTGGGGTGCCATCAACCCCTATGCCCGGCGGCAGGTCTTCGAGCGGGTGCTGCGGATCATCGAGGACCGCGAGAAGGAGCTCACCGAGACGATCATCGCGGAGTGCGGTGGCACCCAGGTGAAGGCGGGGTTCGAACTCCACCTGGCCAAGGAGTTCCTGCGGGAGGCCATCCAGCTGGCGCTGCGTCCCGAGGGCCGGATCATCCCGTCCCCGGTCGACGGCAAGGAGAACCGCCTCTACCGGCTGCCGGTCGGGGTCGTGGGCGTCATCAGCCCGTTCAACTTCCCCTTCCTGCTCTCGCTGAAGTCGGTGGCACCGGCGCTGGCTCTGGGCAACGCGGTGGTCCTCAAACCGCATCAGAACACCCCGATCTGCGGCGGCGGTCTGGTGGCCAAGGTCTTCGAGGAGGCGGGGCTGCCCGCCGGACTGCTCAATGTGGTGGTCACGGATATCGCGGAGATCGGTGACGCGCTGATCGAGCACCCGGTGCCCAAGGTCATTTCGTTCACCGGGTCGGACAAGGTCGGCCGTCATGTGGCCACCGTGGCCGCCTCCCACTTCAAGCGGTCGATCCTGGAGCTGGGCGGCAACAGCGCACTGGTCGTCCTGGATGACGCGGACCTCGACTACGCGGTGGACGCGGCGGTGTTCAGCCGCTTCGTCCACCAGGGGCAGGTCTGTATGGCGGCCAACCGGGTGCTGGTGGACCGCGCGGTGGAGCGGGAGTTCACCGAGAAGTTCGTGGCCAAGGTGAAGTCGCTGAAGGTGGGCGACCCCAGCGATCCGACCACCCACATCGGTCCCCTGATCAACGAGGGCCAGGCCGAGACCATCAGCTCCCTGGTCGACCAGTCCATAGCCGAGGGCGCCACCGCGCTGGTGCGGGGCCGCACCGAGGGCACCCTGGTGGAGCCGAGCGTGCTGGGCGGGGTCCCGGAGGGGTCGACCATCCTCAAGCAGGAGATCTTCGGCCCGGTGGTGGTGCTGATCCCGTTCGACGGCGAGGAGGAGGCCGTGCGGATCGCCAATGACACGGACTACGGGCTCAGCGGCGCCGTGCACACCGGCGACATCGAGCGCGGTGTGCGGTTCGCCCGGCGCATCCACACCGGCATGATCCATGTGAACGACAGCACCGTGCACGACGAGCCGATCGTGCCGTTCGGCGGGGAGAAGTTCTCCGGGCTGGGACGGCTCAACGGCGAGTCGATGATCGAGGACTTCACCACCACCAAGTGGATCTCCATCCAGCACGGACGGAGCCAGTTCCCCTTCTGATCCATGGTGTTCCGGGGCCCGCCGGGTTCCGGGGTCTGCCAGGTTTTTGGTCCCTCCGATCGATGAGGACAGAAGCTGACCGCATCGCTGTCTACTGTCGAAGACATCAGCCAGACCGGAACACTCCGGTCGGCGGAACCGACGGAAGGCGGACCCCATGCCCACTCTGGTGAGTCAGGAAGCCCACGGTGACGAGGCCGGCGCCCTGCTGGGCTTTCTGGACGCGCAGCGCGGCGCGATCCGCCGGACCCTGCACGGTCTGACCGCCGAGCAGGCGAGCAGCAAGCCGTCCGCGAGCGAACTGTCGCTCGTGGGGCTGCTCAAGCATGTCGCCGAGGTCGAGCAGGGCTGGGTCGAGGACGCCAAGGGCGTACCGCACACCATCGTGCGCAACCACGAGAACTGGCACCTCAGCTTTGAGCTGGAGGAGGGCCAGACCGTCGAGAGCCTGCTCGCCTTCTGGGACGATGTGGCGGAGCGCACCGAGAAGTTCATCCGCTCGCTGCCGGATCTGAACGGCACCTTCCCGCTGCCCCGCGCCCCGTGGTTCCCCCAGGGCAGTGAGCGGTCGATGCGGTTCCTGCTGCTGACTCTGATCCAGGAGATGGCCCGGCACGCCGGTCACGCGGATGTCATCCGGGAGACCCTCGACGGCAAGACCGCTTTCGTCCTCATCGACGAGACGGGCACCCCCTCCGTCACCTCCTGATCCGCTCGCCGGGTCCGCCCCGCCCGGCCCGTTGCGTCCAGGGCCTAGCCTGGACGCAGCAAGAGGGCCGTGGGGACAACGGCGGGATGGAGAGATCGGGCGATGTCAGCGATCCGGCTGCTGGTGCTGGGAGCGGTGCGCCAGCACGGGCGGGCGCACGGTTATCAGGTCCGCAACGACCTGGAGTTCTGGGGCGCGCATGAGTGGTCCAACGCCAAGCCCGGATCGATCTACCACGCTCTCAAACAGATGGCGAAGCAAGGGCTGATGCGTGCCCATGACATCGCTCCGAGTACCGCCGGCGGCCCGCCGCGCACCGAGTACGAGCTGACCGAGGCGGGGGAGGAGGAGTACTTCCGGCTGCTGCGGAAGTCCCTGCTGGAGCACGGTCAGAAGCTGGACGAGCTGACGGCCGGGGTGGGTTTCATCGTCGACCTCACCCGGGCCGAGGCCATCGATCTGCTCAAGCAGCGGGTGGCGGCGCTCGAGGGGTGGCGGGACGAGGTGACCCGGCACTGGATGCCCCCGGAGGGTTCGTCGCCCGACGCGTGGGGCCATATCGGCGAGATCATGAAGTTCTGGCTGCACTCCGCCGACAGCGGGGCCGAGTGGACCCGCGGGCTGATCGAGCGCCTCGAGGGCGGGGCCTATGTGATGGCGGGCGAGGGGAAGCGCTCGGTGGATGTGCTGATGGAGGGGGCGGGGCCACCCGTTGAGTACACCCCCGCCGCGCACACCCCCGCTGAGGACGGCCCCGCTGAGGACGCCCCCACTCGGGACGTCTCCGCCCAGGACGCCGACGAGAGATCCATCCATTAATCAAGTTTGACTAGTCCCGGGATCGGGGAGTACCTTCCAGAGCCGCTTAGTCAAATTTGACTACTGCACACCGAGAGGGGAAGACCTTGACCGGCAGCGATCCCGCGATCGTGGTCGAAGGACTGCGGAAGACCTACGGCGGAAAACCGGCCCTCGCCGGACTCGACCTCACCGTTCCCCAGGGCACTGTGCATGCCGTGCTCGGTCCCAACGGCGCGGGCAAGACCACCTGCGTACGGATTCTGGCCACCCTGCTGCGGCTCGACGGCGGCCGTGCGGAGGTCGCCGGATACGACGTACGGCGCCACCCCGACCAGGTCCGCTACCGCATCGGACTGCTCGGCCAGTACGCCGCGGTGGACGAGGAGTTGAGCGGTCGGCAGAACCTGGAGATGTTCGGCCGCCTTTACCACCTGGGCGCCCGCCGGGCGGGCGCCCGCGCGGACGAGCTGCTGGAGCGGTTCGGCCTCACCGGCACCGGCCACAAGGCCGTCGGGCAGTACAGCGGAGGGATGCGGCGCAGGCTGGACCTGGCCGCGAGCCTCATCATGCGGCCCCAGGTCCTGTTCCTGGACGAGCCGACCACCGGGCTCGACCCGCGCGGCCGCACCGAGGTGTGGAACGCGGTCCGTTCCCTGGTCGGCGGCGGCACCACGGTGCTGCTCACCACCCAGTACCTGGAGGAGGCCGACCAACTCGCCGACCGCATCTGCGTGGTGGACCACGGCCGGGCCATCGCCGATGGCACCGCCGACCAGCTCAAGGCCCGGATCGGTGGGGACCGCATCGAGGTCGTGCTGCGCGACGGCGGTCAACTCGGCACCGCCGCCTCGGTCGTGGGCCAGGCCACCGGCGCGGACCGGGACGAGGTCGAGACCGACGCCGACCGGCGGCGGGTCGCCGCCCGTGTCGAGAACCGCGTCGCCGCGCTCACCGAGACCGTACGGGCCCTGGCGGCGGCCGGGATCGAGGCGGAGGACATCGTGCTGCGCCGCCCCACCCTCGACGAGGTCTTCCTCCATCTCACCGGGAGGAGCGCCGCGGACGGGGCGGCGGAGGAGTCGGTGGACGACACCAAGGACCACACCACGGACGACACCAAGGACCACACCACCAAGGAAGGGGTGGGCGTATGACCACCGCGACGGACACCACCCCAAGGCCCTCGGGCACCCTGCTCTGGGCCCTCGCCGACTCCTGGACCATGACCCGGCGCGGTTTCGCCCACTGGGCGCGCCAGCCCGTCCAGGTGGTCGTCAACCTGGTCTTCCCGGTGATGATGCTGCTGATGTTCGCGTATTTCCTGGGCGGCGGGATGACCGTCCCCGGAGGCGGCGACTACAAGCAGTTCCTGGTGCCCGGGGTGCTCGCCCTCACCATGGCCTTCGGTCTGGAAGGGACGATGCTCGCCGTCACCCAGGATCTCAACAAGGGCGTCATCGACCGCTTCCGCTCCATGCCCATGGCCCCCTCGGCGGTGCTGGTCGGGCGCAGCGTGCTGGACATGCTCCAGTCCGCGCTGAGCTTGTGCGCGCTGATCGGGGTCGGTCTGGCGATGGGCTGGCGCTGGCACGGCGGGATCGGGGACGCGCTGTACGCGGTCGGGCTGCTGCTCTGGCTGCGCTTCGCGATGCTGTGGATCGGCATCCACCTGGGCATGGTGGCCGGACGGCCCGAACTCGTCCAGGCCGTACAGATCCTGGTCTGGCCGGTCGGCTTCCTCTCCAATGTGTTCGCCGCGCCCGAGCACATGCCCGCGTGGCTGGGGGCGGTCGCGGAGTGGAACCCGATGTCGGCGACGGCCGCCGCGGTCCGCGATCTGTTCGGGAACCCGGGCGCCGGGGGCGGCTCCTGGGCCACCGACCACGCCCAACTCCTCGCCGTCTGCTGGCCGCTGCTGCTGGTGGCGGTCTTCTTCCCGCTGGCCGTGGGACGTTACCGGAGGCTCACCCGGTGACGGCGGCGCACCGTGCCCGGATGCCACCTCGGTCACATCGTCACCGGTGCTGGGTGGTTGCGGATACGGTGCAGGTATGGGGAACGACAGCGTGGGCATGGGGGCGGCCACGGCCGGGGGGCCGGGATACGCCCTGCTGATCGCGGCCGGACCGTCCGGAAAGCATCGCATGATGGACGCGGCGGCCGCGCTGCCACAGCTCGCGGCGGTGCCTCCGGCGGCGCTGCTGGGCACGCCTGGCGGCGCCAGCGTGGTCCAACTCGTCGACCCCGCCGACCCGCAGACCGTGCTGACCCATCTGCGGACCGCGGCTGCCCATCCGGGCCCGGTGCTGATCTATCTCGCGGGCCGGCTCACCGTGGACGCCAAACAGCGTTTACCGCATCTGGCGTTGGCGCGCACCACTGCGCGGACGGCCCGGTACACGGCGCTGCCGTGGCACTGGCTGGCCGCCGAGCTCGCCCAGCGGCCGCCCGGCAACACCACGGTGCTGGCCGATCTGGTGGCCGACGAGACGGCGTGGCCGGGGCTCTCCGGGGCCTCCGGCGGTACCGGTTGGCTCACGTCCGGGCTGAGGCTGTACGGCGCGGTGGCCCCGGCCCCGCCCAAGCGGCAGCTGGCGGTGCCGGTCTACAGCCGCGCGCTGGCCGATGTGCTGCGCGGCGTCGCGGGCGGTGCGGCGGGTGGCGCCGCCGACCCGCTGCCGTACGCCCTGCTGCACGAGCGTGCCGTCGCGGAGGCGGGGCTCGGCGGTGGGCCCGCACTGCTGCTGGACGGGTCAGGCGAAACGTCTCAGCGGCCGGTGAACACGGTGCCGGATGCCGCCGTACGCGCCGCCGTACCGCACGACCCCGTACGCGCCGCCGTACCGCACGACCCCGTACGCGCCGCCGTACCGCACGACCCCGTACGCGCCGCCGTACCGCACGACCCCGTACGCGACCCCGTACCCCACGACCCCGTACGGCAGGGGCCGCCGTCCGCCCCCGGATCCGCCCCGGTGCCGGATCCGCACGCCGCCATCTTCGAGGCCGCGCACTCCGGGCGGCACAGCGAGGCCGCCTCCATGGCGGCGGCCTGGGAGCAGGAGGCGCTGCGCGCGGCCGGTCCCCGATCCACCGGCGCGATCCACTGGCTGGAGGTCCGCGCCGATCTCGCCCGGCTGGCCGGCGACCCCGCCCGCGCCTGTGAGCTGTGGCTCGCGGTGGCGGACGCCCGGCTGGGCAACGGCGAACCGGCCGGGCATCCCGAGGTGGAGGGGGCCGTGGACCGGGCGCACCACCAGTGGCAGTTCATCCAGGACCCGGGGAGGGCCAGCGCCCTCGCACCGCAGCTGATCGATCTGCGCGGCCGGGTGCCCGGCCGCAGACCCGGAGCCCTGGAAGCCGTACGCCGCAGAGCGGAGCTGCTGCTCAACACCGCGTCCCAGCCGGGCTGATCCACGAAGATCGACAGGACCGGACCTAGTGGTGGAAGGCGGTGGCGGCGGACGTCGGCCGTCCCAGCGGTTTCGACTGCGTCCGCAAATCCGGCAGCACACTCCGAAGATCGTCCATGAACAGGTCGGACAGATCCATCGTGAAGCCGTTGCGGCACACCACCCGCAGCACCGACAGGTCCTCGCGGTTCGGCGGGAAGGTGTACGCGGGCACCAGCCAGCCGCACTCCCGCAGCCGCCGCGAGACGTCGAACACATCGAAGGTGTCCACCCCCTCCGCCGTGGTGAAGGCGAAGACCGGCAGCTGGTCGCCGCGGGTCAGCAGGGTGAAGTCACCGAGCGCCTCGATCCGTTCGGCCAGTGAGCGGGCCACATCGCGGGAGTTCTGCTGGACGGCCCGGAAGCCGTCCCGCCCCAGCCGCAGGAAGGTGTAGTACTGGGCGGCCACCTGGGCCCCGGGCCGGGAGAAGTTGAGCGCGAAGGTGGGCATGTCCCCGCCGAGGTAGTTGACCCGGAAGACCAGTTCCTCCGGCAGGTCCTCGGTGGTGCGCCACAGCGCCCAGCCCACCCCCGGGTAGACCAGGCCGTACTTGTGGCCGGAGGTGTTGATGGAGGAGACGCGCGGCAGCCGGAAGTCCCAGACCAGGTCGGTGTCGAGGAACGGCGCCACCATCGCGCCGGAGGCCCCGTCCACATGGACCGGTACGTCCAGTCCGGTGCGCTCCTGGAGGTCGTCCAGCGCCCCGCACACCTCGGCCACCGGTTCGTAGGACCCGTCGAAGGTCGAGCCGAGCACGGTGACGACGCCGATGGTGTTCTCGTCGCAGAGATCTGCGGCGGCCTGGGGGTCGAGATGGAACCGGTCGCCCTCCATGGGCACCTGCCGGGCCTCGACCTCCCAGAAGGTGCAGAACTTGTCCCAGCACACCTGGACATTGCCGCCCATGACCAGATTGGGCTTGGCGGTGGCCGGATAGCGCACCGGATTCTGCTTCGCCCAGCGCCGTTTGAGGGCCATCCCGGCGAGCATGCACGCCTCGCTGGACCCGGTGGTGGAGCAGCCCATGACCGCGTCCGGGTCGGGGGCGTGCCACAGCCGGGCGAGCATCGCCACACAGCGCCGTTCCAGTTCGGCGGTGCGCGGGTACTCATCCTTGTCGATCATGTTCTTGTCCCGGCAGTCGGCCATCAGCGTGCCCGCCTGCGGCTCCATCCACGTGGTGACGAAGGTGGCGAGATTCAGCCGGGCGTTGCCGTCGAGCATCAGCTCGTCATGGACGAACTGGTACGCGGTGGAGGGCGCCATCGGCCCGTCCGGGAGGCGGTGGCGCGGTGGTTCGGCGGCCATGCCGCTGACCGGGTCGGCCGCGCCGTAGAAGGGGTTGACGGAGAAGCGGGGCCGCTCTTCTCCGCGGTGCCTGACGCTGGAGCCTCGATGAAGTGCCATCTTCCCGAAAATACGGGCATATGGGGCGTAAGGCTCGGTCCCGCGCCGCTCCCTGGTGTCGTCCGGGAGCGGCGCCGCCCCGGCCGCTAACCCGCGCTGCTCAGCGACAGCTTCGCGGCGAAGCCCAGGAACGCCGCGCCCGCGCCCGCCGACAGACCGGCGGTCAGCCGCCTGCGCCGCCGGAAGGTGGCCGCGAGATAGGTGCCGCTGAAGATCAGCACCGACAGATAGGTGATGCTGAACAGCTGCGCCCAGGCGCCCAGCGCCACGAACGACAGTGCCGGATGGGCGTACTCGGGGTCCACGAACTGCACGAAGAAGGAGATGAAGAAGAGGATCGCCTTCGGGTTCAGCAGGCTGATGACCAGCGCCCGGCGGTACGGCCGCTCCGCGGGCTTCCCCTCGGCCGCCGCCGCGTCCGCCGTACCCACCGCGCCCTGCGCGCCCTCGTCCGCGGCCCGAACGGCCCCCGGACCACGCCGCCACAGCGCCCGCGCCCCGCGCAGCATGCCCACCGCGAGCCAGGTCAGATAGCCCGCGCCCGCGAACTTCACCACGTCGAACACCAGCGGGCTGGTATGCAGCAGTGAGGCCACCCCGCCCGCCGACAGCGCCATCAGCACCGTGTCCCCGCACACCACACCCGCCGCCGCCCGATAGGCGACACGGGGGCCGCGACGGACACCACATAGAGCGAATTCGGGCCTGGCAGAAGGATGATCAGCGCCAGTCCCGCCAGATACGTCGAAAGATCCGTTATCCCGAGCACAATCAGCAGGATGCCAGTGACCGAAACGGCGGCTCATCCGGGTTTCGCCATCCGGACTTGCACCTCACGTGACGTGAGGGCGCACCGTGGAGCCCGTACCGAGAGCACGACCGGTACCCCGACACCAGGAGAGCGGAAGCGGACCATGAGCTATTCCGTGGGAGAGGTCGCGGGCTTCGCGAACGTCACGGTGCGCACCCTGCACCACTACGACGAGATCGGGCTGTTGCGCCCCGGCGCCCGCACCCCGGCCGGGCACCGGCGGTACGACGACGCCGACCTCGACCGGCTCCAGCGGATCCTGTTCTACCGGGAGCTCGGCTTTCCACTGGAGGAGGTGGCGGTCCTGCTCGACGATCCGGACGTGGACGCGCAGGCCCACCTGCGGCGTCAGCACAAGCTGCTGACCGACCGGATCGAGAAGCTGCGGCAGATGGCCGCGGCCGTCGAACACGCCATGGAGGCACGGAAGATGGGCGTCAAACTCACCCCGGAGGAGAGGTTCGAGGTCTTCGGCGACAACGACCCCGAGCAGTACGCGGAGGAGGCCGAGCAGCGCTGGGGCCATACCGAGGCGTACAAGGAGTCGATGCGCCGGTACGCGACCTACGGCAAGGACGACCTCCTGCGGATCAAGGAGGAGGGCGAGCGGCTCAACCAGGACTTCGCCGCCCTCCTGGAGGCCGGGACCCCGCCGGAGTCCGAGGCGGCGATGGACCTCGCCGAGGAGCACCGGCAGCAGATCGTCCGCTGGTACTACGACTGCACCTACGAGATCCATACCTGTCTGGGCGAGATGTTTGTGGCGGACGAGCGCTTCACCGCCACCTACGACGCGGTGCGGACGGGGCTGGCCGCCTATCTCCGCGACGCGATCCTGGCCAACGCGCGCCGCGCGGGACACGGCGGCGCCTGAGCCGCCCGGAGGGTCCGGAGATCCCTCTCCGGACCCTCCGGGCACCCCACCCGGGCCGGTGGGAACCGAGGGCATGCACCCGGCGTTGATAGCTTTGGCGGCACACTGCGAAGAACACCGCAACCAGTCCGCCCCGACCTGCGGCCGGGCCTCGCACGAGCCTGCTTCCCTCGACCCAGGAGCCTGTCACCCGTGACCACTCTCGCGCTCGGCCCCCAGTGGCTGGACCCGGACTATCTGATCGAGACCTTCGGTCTGCTCGGCGTCCTCGCCATCGTCTTCGCGGAGTCCGGCCTGCTCATCGGCTTCTTCCTGCCGGGCGACTCGCTGCTGTTCACCACCGGACTGCTGGTCACCACCGATGTGATCAAGCAGGATCTGTGGCTGGTGTGCGTCGCCATCGCCGCCGCCGCGATCCTGGGTGACCAGGCCGGATATCTCTTCGGCCGGAAGGTGGGCCCGGCGCTGTTCCGCCGCCCCGACTCCAAGCTCTTCAAGCAGGAGAACGTGGAGAAGGCGCACGAGTTCTTCGAGAAGTACGGGCCCAAGTCGCTGGTGCTGGCCCGCTTCGTGCCCATCGTGCGGACGTTTACGCCGATCATCGCGGGCGTGAGCCGGATGAACTACCGCTCCTTCATCATCTTCAACATCATCGGCGGGGTGCTGTGGGGCACCGGTGTCACCCTGCTCGGCGCGGCGCTCGGCAAGGTCGACTTCGTCCACGCGCATATCGAGCTGATTCTGATCGGCATCGTGCTGCTGTCGGTGATCCCGATCGCCATCGAGTTCCTGCGGGCCCGCAGCAAGGCCAAGAAGAGCGCGGCCGACGGATCCGCCGAGCAGGGCGCGGCCGGGGGGCAGCCGGGCGCCGGAGCTCCCTCGCAGGCGCCGCGCGGACGCCACGCCAAGCGCTGACCCCTGGGCCTCAGAGCCACCGTCCGCGCCGGTCACATCCCGTTCAGCCCGCTTCACCCCGCTTCACATCGGCCTCACCACCGCCCCCACTCCCGTTCGATCTCACCGCCCCGCACAATGGGCTGCGGTGCCGCCGTCGCTTGAGCGTTCGGCTGCCCGGACATGCACGAGGAGGCCGGCGAGGAGCGAGGAGACGTGGGGTCGGACCGACAGCAGGGACAACGCGGCGGGGCCGTGGAGACGGACACGGCGGGGAACGGCAAACCGCAGTCCGATGAGGCGCACAGTGCCTTCACCCCGCCCCTGGGACTGCCACTGCCGCCAGCCCCCGAGGACGAGCATCCGACGTCGGAGTTCGCCGTCCCGGAGGGGCTGGCCGCCGAGCCCGCCGCCGAGCCGGAGGGCTCGGCGTTCGCCCCGCCGGGCGGGGTGAAGACCTCGCAGAACGGCAACTCGACCACGGGTGGCTTCCCCGCCTTCACCCCGCCCGGCGGGATACCCGTCGTCCGGCTGACCAAGGACGCGCCCTGGCAGGACCGTATGCGCACCATGCTGCGGATGCCGCTCAGCGAGCGCCCGGTCCCCGAGCGCGTCGAGCGGCAGGAGGGCGACACCGGTCCCGCCGTGCCCCGTGTGCTCGACCTCACCCTCCGCATCGGCGAGCTGCTGCTCGCGGGCGGTGAGGGGGCCGAGGACGTGGAGGCGGCCATGTTCGGCGTGGCCCACGCGTACGGGCTCGACCGCTGCGAGCCCACGGTGACCTTCACCCTGCTGTCGGTCAGCTACCAGCCCTCGCTGGTGGACGACCCGGTCACCGCCAGCCGTACCGTGCGCCGCCGGGCCACCGACTACACCCGGCTCTCCGCGGTCTTCCGGCTGGTCGACGACATCACCACGCACGAGGACATCACGCTGGAGGAGGCGTACCGGCGGCTGGCTGAGATACGCCGTAACCGCCACCCGTACCCCGGCTGGGCGCTGACCGTGGCCGGCGGCGGACTGGCCGGAGCGGCGAGCATGCTGGTCGGCGGTGAATGGCCGGTGTTCTTCGCCGCGGCCGTCGGCGCGATGCTCGGCGACCGGCTGGCGTGGCTGGCCTCCGGGCGCGGACTGCCGGAGTTCTACCAGTTCGTGGCCGCGGCGATGCCGCCCGCCGCGATGGGTGTCGCGCTCAGCCTCGTGGGCTCCGGGCTCCAGTCGTCCGCGGTGATCACCGGTGGATTGTTCGCGCTGATACCGGGGCGGGCCCTGGTGGCGGGTGTCCAGGACGGGCTGACCGGCTATTACATCACCGCCGCCGCCCGGCTCCTGGAAGTCGGCTACCTCATCGTGGGCATCGTGTGCGGGGTGCTCACGGTGCTGTACGGCGGCCTCCAACTGGACGCCAAGCTCAATCCGGAGGCGGCGCTGCGCCATGTGGAGCGGCCGCCCATCCAGATAGCGGCGGCGATGCTGCTCGCCCTGACGTTCTCGATCCTGCTCCAGCAGGAACGTCACACCGTGCTGTTCGCCACGCTCAACGGCGGGGTGGCCTGGGTGGTCTACGCGGCGCTCGCCGACACCGCCAACGTGCCGCCGGTGGCGGCCACCACGGTGGCCGCCGGGCTGGTCGGCCTCTTCGGCCAGCTCCAGTCCCGCTACCGCTTCGCCTCCGCGCTGCCGTACGTCACGGCGGCGATCGGGCCGCTGCTGCCCGGTAGCGCGACCTACTTCGGACTGCTCGCCCTGGCACAGGGCAATCTGGACCGCGGGGTCGCCCATCTCACCCAGGCGGCCGCACTGGCCCTGGCGATTGCCATCGGGGTGAATCTGGGGAACGAGTCCGCACGGCTCTTCCTCAAGCTGCCGGGCGCCACGATCGAACCGTCCGGCCGCCGCGCGGCCAAGCGCACCCGCGGCTTCTAGCCCCGGGTGTCCCGCTCCATCACCCCGGAAATCCCCCGGAATTCAGCAAAAAAACAGCGGACGGGCCGGATGCGATCCGGCCCGTCCGCGGTGCTTGGGCTCAGTGGCCGCCGGACGCCTCGAGGCGCTTGACGGACGCCTCGACCTCGGCCTCGGCCTCGGCGCGTCCCACCCAGTTGGCCCCCTCGACCGACTTGCCGGGCTCCAGGTCCTTGTAGACCTCGAAGAAGTGCTGGATCTCCAGGCGGTCGAACTCCGAAACGTGGTGAATGTCACGCAGATGCTCTACCCGCGGGTCGGAGGCCGGGACGCAGAGCAGCTTGTCGTCGCCACCCGCCTCGTCGGTCATCCTGAACATGCCGATGGCACGGCACTTGATCAGACAGCCGGGGAACGTCGGCTCGTCGAGAATGACCAGGGCATCCAGCGGGTCACCGTCCTCGCCGAGGGTGTTCTCGACGAAGCCGTAGTCCGCGGGGTAGCTGGTCGAAGTGAAGAGCCGACGGTCGAGACGGATGCGCCCCGTCTCGTGGTCCACCTCGTACTTGTTCCGCGAACCCTTCGGGATCTCGATGGTGACGTCGAACTCCACGGGTGGCTCCTCCATGATCAACACATACGTCTGGTGATTAAGTGTCCCCCACGCAGGTGTGTGGTGGCGAAAGGGGCTGGTCGATCGTGCCTGAAGCCAGATCGTGGCAGGTCAGGGAGTGGCTGAGCCGCGGGCGGAGCGAAGTGCGGAACCAGTGGCGGCAGACCACGCGCGAACAGCGGCACACCGTGCGGCTGACGGCGGTCTCCGCGACGGTGGGCCTCGCGGTCGCGATCGGCTCGGTGCTGGTGGCCGGGCCGTGGGAAGCCGGCCAGCGTACGGCCGAACGCGCCCGCGCCGCCGGGGGACCGGCGATCGGTGACGACCGTCAGGGCGGGGACAAGCCCGCGCCCAGCGCCTCCCCGGTGCTGGCCGCCCTCGGCGCGCCCACCGCCGAGCCGTCGCCGGACACCGGCGAGGACGCGGTGCCGCCGCCCACCGGCGCCGGGCTCGCCGACACCCTCGAACCGCTGCTGGACGACCCGGCCCTGGGCGACCGGCGCTCGGTGGCCGTCATGGACGTCGCCGGCGGGCGCCAGGTGTTCGGGGCGAAGGCCGACAGCGCCGCGGTGCCCGCCTCCATCATCAAGGTGGCCACCGGCGCCGCCGCGCTCTCCGCCCTCGGTCCCGACTACCGCATCAAGACCACCGTCGTGGAAGCCGGGAAGGACGGCATCGTGCTCGTCGGCGGCGGCGACCCGACGCTCACCGCCCGCGCCGTGAAGGGCCCGGACCAGCCCGCCTCACTGCGGAAGCTGGCCGACGACACCGCCCGCGCGCTGAAGAAGCGCGGCACCCGGACGGTCCGGCTCGGCTACGACACCTCGCTCTACTCGGGCCCCAAGCTGCACCCCATCGGCGTCAACGAGAACATCGCGCCGGTGACCCCGCTCATGGCCGACGAGGGGCGGCAGGACAACAGCGACCACGGCCCGGCCCCGCGCGCCGGTGATCCGGCCGCCGACGCGGCCGGCTCCTTCGCGTCGATGCTGCGCGCCCGCGGTATCGCGGTGAAGGGCGAACCGCGCTCCCAGGAGGCCGGGAAGACCCCCCAGGCGGTGGCCGCCGTCCGCTCCCAGCCGCTGTCCGCGCTCGTCGAGCGGATGCTGACCAACAGCGACAACGACCTCGGCGAGGCCCTGGCCCGGCAGACCGCCATCGCCGCCGGACAGCCCGCCAGCTTCGAGGGCGGCGCCCGGGCGGTGACCGCCCGGCTGCGGAAGCTGAAGCTGCCGATGGACGGCGTCCGCATCGCCGACGGCAGCGGGCTGGACCGCGCCGACCGTGTCTCCGCCGCCCTGCTCGCCCGGACGCTGGTGCGCTCCGCCGACCGCGACCACTCCGAACTGCGGTCGGTCCTCACCGGACTGCCGGTGGCCGGTTTCAACGGCACCCTGCGCACCCGCTACGCCGAGGACTCGGTGGGGCGCGGTGTGGTCCGCGCCAAGACCGGCACCCTCACCGGTATCAACTCCCTCGCGGGCACGGTGGTCGACGCCGACGGACGGCTGCTGGTCTTCACCTTCATCACCAACGGCACCACCGACGCGAACGGCGCCCAGCGCGCCCTGGACCGGATGGCATCGGCCCTGGCCAACTGCGGCTGCCGCTGACCGGGGCGACGGTGGTCCCCGGCGACCGGGTGTGCGGGCCGCCGTCTCCTCCCGGATGCGACGCGGGCCACGTACCGTGAAGCCATGACGAGCATCGGTGGTGTGGAGATGGTCGACTGGAATCTCGCGGTCGCGACCGCGACCCGGCTGGTCCGCCCGGGACCCGAGGTGAGCCGGGACGAGGCGCGTGCCGTCGTCGCCGAGCTGCGCCGGCACGCCAAGTCGTCGGAGGAGCACGTCCGGGCGTTCACCCGGATGGCCGTACACGGCGGTCCGGACTTCGACACCCCGGTGCTGGTGGTGGACCGCACCGGCTGGATCAGGGCCAACGTCGCGGGCTTCCGCCAGATCCTCAAGCCACTGCTGGGCAAGATGGAGGACCGGCGCGGCGGACTGCCCGGCGGGGCCGTCCTGGGCGCGGTCGGCGGCAAGGTGACCGGCGTGGAGCTGGGGATGCTGCTGTCCTTCCTCGCCTCTCGGGTGCTCGGCCAGTACGAGACCTTCGCGCCCGCCGGCCGTGAGCTGCCCGGGGCCGCGGGCGGCGGTCGACTGCTGCTGGTGGCCCCCAACATCGTCCATGTGGAGCGCGAGCTGGACGTCCACCCACACGACTTCCGGCTGTGGGTGGCGCTCCACGAGGAGACCCACCGCACCCAGTTCACCGCGGTGCCGTGGCTGCGCGACCACATCGAGTCCGAGATCCAGGCGTTCCTGGGCGAGACCGATGTGGATCCGGCCACCCTGCTGGAGCGGCTGCGCGAGGCCGTCCAGTCCGTCGGCGGCGGCCGGACCGAGCGGGATGTCGACGGGGACCGCGGCGTGGGCGGCATCATCGAGCTGGTCCAGACGCCGACCCAGCGGGAGATCCTGGCCCGGCTGACCGCGGTGATGTCGCTGCTGGAGGGCCACGCGGACTATGTGATGGACGGGGTGGGCCCGGAGGTGGTGCCCTCCGTCGCGGAGATCCGCGAGAAGTTCCAGAAGCGGCGGGCCAGCGGCGCCGGACGGCTGGACCAGGCGCTGCGCAAACTGCTGGGGCTCGACGCCAAGCTGCGGCAGTACCGTGACGGTGAGCGGTTCGTACGGGCCGTGGTGGACCAGGTCGGCATGGACGGCTTCAACCGGGTCTGGACGTCCCCGAACACGCTCCCGACCAAGTCGGAGATCAACAAACCGGCGGAGTGGGTCGCGCGGGTGCACCGTAGGGCGGAGTCGTAGAACCGGCACACTCGGCGGCGGCGGAATGCCCCCCTTAATCACTCGTCCGAGGGACCGTGAGCCACGGGTAGGCGTGCGATGCTCGGGGAACAGCTCGCTTCTGTCACCATCGACATACTCTGCGTGACGACATCACGTACGCCCCCCGAGGCACCCCCTCGCATGACAGATGGGAAACGGACATGGGTCCCCATCCAGCGGTCGCCGCGATACGCCTGGCGGTGCGCCGCGTCCTCCACGACGTCCTCGTCGCCTCCTCGGCTCCGACCCCGCCCTCCTCCCGCCCGGCCGCCGGACCGCGCACCCGGTCGGCGCCCGGTGACGGGCCGCTGGTGCTCGCCGCCTGCTCCGGCGGCGCCGACTCCATGGCGCTCGCCTCCGCGCTGGCCTTCGAGGCCCCCCGGATGGGCCTGCGGGCCGGCGGCGTCACCGTCGACCACGGCCTCCAGCCGGGCTCCGACGTCCGCGCCGCCGAGGTCGCCGAGCGCCTGCGCGAGCTCGGCCTCGCGCCGGTCGAGTCCCTCGCGGTCGACGTCGGCCGGGACGGAGGCCCCGAGGCCGCCGCCCGCGACGCCCGCTACGCCGCTCTCGACGCCGCCGCGGAGCGCCACGGCGCCGCCGCCGTCCTGCTCGGCCACACCCGTGACGACCAGGCCGAGACGGTTCTGCTCGGCCTCGCCCGCGGCTCCGGTATCCGCTCGCTGTCCGGAATGGCCCGTGTCTCCGGGGCGGGCGGCCGTTACCGCCGCCCCTTCCTCCAGCTCGACCGGCACACCGTCCGCAAGGCCTGTCTGGCCCAGTCGCTGCCCGTCTGGGACGACCCGCACAACGTGGACCCCACCTACACCCGCTCCCGGGTCCGTCATGAGGCACTGCCGGTGCTGGAGAAGGCCCTCGGCAAGGGGGTCGTCGAGGCGCTCGCCCGCACCGCGCAGCTCTCCCGTGACGACGCCGACGCCCTGGACGCCTGGGCCGCCCGCGCCGAGGCCGATGTGGTGACCGCCGCCGAGGTGCCCGCCGAGGGCGGCGGCACGGTCGAGCTGGACACCGTGGGGCTGCACCGGCTGCCCACCGCCGTCCGCCGCCGGGTGCTGCGCCGCGCCGCCATCGCCGCGGGCGCCCCGGCCGGCTCGCTCTTCGCCCGCCATATCGAAGAGGTGGACCGGCTGATCACCGGCTGGCGCGGCCAGCGGGCCATCAACCTCCCCGGGCGGGTCGAGGCCCGGCGGGAGGGTGGCAGACTGGTCATCCGGCAGGGCTGAGCCGCCCGCCGAATTGCCGGATTGCCTAACGAGAGTGGCGCGGGTGGACGACAAGGACATGGGCACCGACCTGAAGTCGGTTCTCATCACCGAGGAAGAGATCAACGCGAAGCTGGCCGAGCTGGCCGCCGAGATCGACGCGGAATACGCGGGCAAGGACCTGCTCATCATCGGTGTCCTCAAGGGCGCGGTGATGGTGATGGCGGACCTGGCGCGCGCCTTGTCCACTCCCGTCACCATGGACTGGATGGCCGTGTCGTCCTACGGCGCGGGCACCCAGTCCTCGGGCGTGGTGCGGATCCTCAAGGACCTGGACACCGACATCAAGGGCCGTCACGTCCTGATCGTCGAGGACATCATCGACTCCGGTCTGACGCTGTCCTGGCTGCTGTCGAACCTCGGCTCGCGCGAGCCCGCCTCGCTGAACGTCTGCACCCTGCTGCGCAAGCCGGAGGCGGCCAAGGTCGCCATCGATGTGAAGTGGGTCGGCTTCGACATCCCGAACGAGTTCGTCGTGGGCTACGGTCTGGACTACGCCGAGAAGTACCGCAATCTGCCGTTCGTCGGCACCCTGGCGCCCCACGTCTACGGCGGCTGAACCGCCCCGGCGCCGCGCCGCGCCCGGCGGGGAACCTGTCGCGGTTTCCCGCCGTTGGAGCATGGGAAGGCGGTTTTGTTAACAGTCCACGGCGGCGTCGGGTGACAATGCTGGGGTACCGTCCGAAGGTCAGTCTTTTTCGAGACTGAGGATCACACAGCTCATACACCACAAATACACCGCAATACACCGCACGCACAGGCGCCCCCTCCAGGGCTGCCGTGCCTCACTGTGGCAGGAGGGACGGGGCGGCTTCGCCCCGTATGGATGGACGTGAAGCGCTACTTCCGTGGGCCGGTCATGTGGATCGTGCTGGCCGTCCTCGCCGTGGTCGTGTTGATGCAGGTCGTCGGCTCGTCCGGCGGCTACAAGTCGGTGGACACCAGCCAGGTCGTCAAGGCGATCAACCGGAACCAGGTCCAGTCCGCCGAGCTGACGACCGGCGACGAGCACAAGATCAAGATCAAGCTCAAGGACAACGTCGCGAAGATCTCGGGCAGCGACAAGCTCCAGGCCACCTACATCGGTGACCAGGGCGTCGACCTCGCCAGGACTCTTCAGGCCAATGCCCAGAAGGACAACGGGATCCCCGACGGGTACAACGTCTCGACGTCGAAGCAGAACCCCTTCGTCGGGATCCTGCTCTCGCTGCTCCCGTTCGTGCTGATCGTCGTGGTCTTCCTGTTCCTGATGAACCAGATGCAGGGCGGCGGCTCCCGGGTGATGAACTTCGGGAAGTCGAAGGCCAAGCTGATCACCAAGGACACCCCGAAGACGACCTTCTCCGATGTGGCGGGGTCCGACGAGGCGGTCGAGGAGCTCCAGGAGATCAAGGAGTTCCTCCAGGAGCCCGCGAAGTTCCAGGCCGTGGGCGCCAAGATCCCCAAGGGCGTGCTGCTCTACGGCCCGCCCGGTACGGGTAAGACGCTGCTCGCGCGCGCCGTCGCGGGCGAGGCGGGCGTCCCGTTCTACTCGATCTCCGGCTCCGACTTCGTCGAGATGTTCGTGGGTGTGGGTGCCTCCCGGGTCCGTGACCTGTTCGAGCAGGCCAAGACCAACGCCCCGGCCATCGTCTTCGTCGACGAGATCGACGCCGTCGGCCGACACCGTGGCGCCGGTATGGGCGGCGGCCACGACGAGCGCGAGCAGACGCTGAACCAGCTGCTCGTCGAGATGGACGGCTTCGATGTGAAGGGTGGCGTCATCCTGATCGCCGCCACCAACCGGCCGGACATCCTCGACCCGGCGCTGCTGCGCCCGGGCCGCTTCGACCGGCAGATCGCCGTCGACCGTCCCGACATGCAGGGCCGTCTGGAGATCCTCAAGGTCCACCAGAAGGGCAAGCCGGTCGCACCGGACGTCGACCTGTCGGCTGTCGCCCGCCGTACCCCCGGCTTCACCGGTGCCGATCTGTCGAACGTGCTGAACGAGGCCGCCCTGCTGACGGCCCGCAGCGACAAGAAGCTGATCGACAACCACTTCCTGGACGAGGCGATCGACCGTGTCGTGGCCGGACCGCAGAAGCGGACCCGGATCATGAGCGACAAGGAGAAGAAGATCACCGCGTACCACGAGGGCGGTCACGCCCTGGTCGCGGCGGCGTCTCCGAACAGCGACCCGGTCCACAAGGTCACGATCCTCTCCCGCGGCCGGGCCCTGGGCTACACCATGGTCCTGCCGGACGAGGACAAGTACTCGACCACGCGCAACGAGATGCTCGACCAGCTCGCCTACATGATGGGCGGCCGGGCGGCCGAGGAGCTGGTCTTCCACGACCCGACCACCGGCGCCTCCAACGACATCGAGAAGGCGACGGCCACGGCCCGCGCGATGGTCACCCAGTACGGCATGACCGAGCGGCTCGGCGCGATCAAGTTCGGCTCCGACAACTCCGAGCCGTTCCTGGGACGTGAGATGGCTCACCAGCGCGACTACTCGGAAGAGGTCGCCGCGCTGGTGGACGAGGAGGTCAAGAAGCTCATCGAGGCCGCGCACAACGAGGCGTGGGAGATCCTCGTCGAGAACCGCGACGTTCTGGACAACCTCGTCCTGGCGCTGCTGGAGAAGGAGACGCTGAACAAGGAGGAGATCGCCGAGATCTTCGCCCCGATCGTCAAGCGCCCGGCCCGCCCGGCGTGGACCGGTTCCTCGCGGCGTACCCCCTCCACCCGTCCGCCGGTACTCTCCCCCAAGGAGCTGGCCCCGGCCAACGGCGCCCAGTCCACCTCGGCGGCTTCCCTCGCGAAGACCACCGCCCCGGAGGAGACCCCGGAGCGCTCCGAGGAGTCGGGCTCCGGACCGGAGAACTGATCCCGGGCCGTCCAGGGGCGTCCCGCCCCTGGACGGCCCCGGAATGAATGCCGCGTCAGCCAGGTTCTAGCCTGTTGACGCGGCATTTCCGCATTTGTGCGTGAGGAACGAGGCAACATGATCGACCCGGTGACGCTGGACGGTGAGGGCCGCATCGGCGAATTCGACGAGAAGCGCGCCGAGAACGCGATCCGTGAGCTTCTCATCGCCGTCGGCGAGGACCCGGACCGGGAAGGGCTCCGGGAGACCCCGGGGCGGGTGGCCCGTGCCTACAAGGAGATCTTCGCGGGGCTGCGCCAGCAGCCGGAGGACGTCCTCACCACCACGTTCGACCTGGGCCATGACGAGATGGTGCTGGTGAAGGACATCGAGGTGATGTCCTCCTGCGAGCACCACCTGGTCCCCTTCGTGGGCGTCGCCCACGTCGGCTACATCCCCTCCCACGACGGCAAGATCACCGGGCTGTCCAAGCTGGCCCGGCTGGTGGATGTCTTCGCCCGCCGTCCCCAGGTCCAGGAGCGGCTGACCACGCAGATAGCCGACTCCCTGATGCGGATACTCGAGCCGCGCGGCGTGATCGTCGTGGTGGAGTGCGAGCACATGTGCATGACCATGCGCGGAGTGCGCAAGCCCGGCGCCAAGACCCTCACCTCGGCCGTCCGCGGTCAGCTGCGCGACTCCGCCACCAGGGCCGAGGCAATGAGCCTGATCATGGCCCGCTGAGCGCTCCGCGGGAAGAGCCGCCCGCCTCCTCGGGTCAGGCGCGGGCGGTGGCGCTGGGGCCGTTGCCGTTGCCGTTGTTGTGTTCGTCGTCCTCGGGGAGCTTGCAGACGCGCTCCAGGAAGAACGCGGCGGCGACCACACCCGCACCCGCCAGGACGGAGAGCGCGGCGTAGATGGCCTGGTCCCGGCGGGCCGGGACATCGAGCTGCTCCATCGCCAGGAAGGCGCCCACACCGCCGTACATGCCAGAGATCAGCGCCGCGACCAAGGCGCTGGCCTGGCCGAAGATGACCGCGCGGGCGGCCACCAGGGGGTCCACGCCCTTGGCGCCGGGACGGCGCTCACGCTGGGCGCGTAGCCGGGCGCGCAGGGACAGCGCGGTCGCGGTCAGCACCACCGCGATCAGAGCCAGCACAATCGGCGCTGCCACCGGAACGCTCGGCAGCGAGCCCAGCGTGTCCCACAACCGGGCCCCCGCCCACGACACCACACCGGCCACGGCGAACAGCCCGACCAGCACCCCGATCCGAAGTTGCCTCACCGACCGGTCGCCCCTCAACTCGTACGTGCACCATCTCCCGAACCTACCGGGAGATCAACGTCTATTCGGGCAGGCGCAGTTCCAGGTCCGTACGGACCCATACCCCGTCCTGGCCGATCTCGGTCAGCAGCCCGGAGACCGCGCCCCGGCCCGGGAACTCGGCCTGCGGGTCCACGTCGTTCCACGGCACCAGGACAAAGGCGCGCTGGTGCGCCCGCGGGTGGGGGAGGGTGAGCGTCGGGTCGTCGGAGACCACGTCCTGATACGACACGATGTCCACGTCCAGGGTGCGCGGACCCCAGCGCTCGTCCCGCACCCGCTCGAACGCCTCTTCGATGGCGTGGCCGCGCTCCAGCAGCGAGGAGGGCGGCAGCGTCGTCTTCACCAGCACCACCGCGTTGAAGTAGGTGGCCTGGGTGCCCGGCTCCACACCCCACGGGTCCGTCTCGTACACCGGCGACACAGCCTTGACCCGCAGCCCCGGGGTGTCCTCCAGCGCGTCGATGGCGCCCTGGAGGGTCTCCAGGCGGTTGCCCAGATTGCTGCCGAGCGAGATCACCGCCCGTTTGGGGTTGCTCAACGTCACATCGGCTGCGTCGACCCGCTCCACCACGGAGGTGGGAACGGGCTGCACGGTCGGATCGCTGCTGCTCATACTCGGCTCCGGGTGATGGTGATGGTCACGTCGTCGAAGGGCACGGTGATCGGGGCCTGTGGCTTGTGCACCACCACCTCGACCTCCTGTACCACGTCGTGCTTGAGGCAGCGGTCCGCGATCCGCTCGGCGAGTGTTTCGATCAGATCGACCGGCTCACCCCGCACCACGTCCACCACCTCTTCCGCGATCTCCCCGTAGTGGATGGTCTTGGTCAGGTCGTCGTCGGCCGCGGCGGGCCGAGTGTCCAAGCCGAGCACCAGGTCCACGACAAACGTCTGGCCCTCCTCGCGCTCATGGGGGAACACCCCGTGGTGCCCGCGAGCCTTGAGGCCGCGCAGCGCGACACGATCCACCCGAATCACTCCTGCCGGTCGTCGGTACGCGGGCACGTCCCGAAGAGTCCGGAACGCACCACCCGTCCCCAGCCGTCTGCCGGGGTACCTCCCTCGAATCTACCTGCGGGCACCGGCGGCACCCGCCCACGGGGTCGCGGCTCGCTCGCTCCGCGTCCTCGCGTCACAGACCCCTACCCGCACCTCGTGGGGCTCGAACGGGGTCCATCAGTCCGGCATCAGCCGTCCGTCGTCATCCGGTCCTTCCGGCCCCTCCGGGCCGTTCTCGTCACTCTCCGCCAGCACCGGGGAGCCATGGTGTGACCACACCTTCCAGCCGTCCTCCGTCCGGCGGAACACGTTCGTGGCCACCACCAGCTGTCCCACCAGTGGGCCGAGCTCGCCCTCCTCCTCCGCCGGAGCGCCGCTGAGGATGTTCTCGGTGCAGGTCACCAGGGCGGTGTCGGCCAGCACCGACACCTCGACATCGGTCAGGAAGAACTGGATGTAGTCGGTGTTCGCCATGATCAGCGCGTAGGAGCGCAGCACCTCGCCCCGGCCGCGCAGCACCGGCCAGCCGGGGTGCACACAGGAGACCTCGGTGTCCGGCGCGTCCAGCCACAGCCGCTCCAGCGCCGGGTGGTCGCCCTGTTCCATGGCCTCGTACAGCGCGGTGTTCGCCCGTTCCACCCGCTCGCTGTCCGTAAGGGAAGTCACAGTGCTCCCGCCGCGTCCCCGGCCGCCTCGATGGCCCGCGCCACTCGCACCGCGTCCGCGCTGGCCCGTGCTTCGTGGACGCGGACCGCCCAGGCGCCCCCGCGGGCCGCGATCGCGGTGACCGCGGCGGTGGCGGCGTCCCGCTCCCGGGCGGGCGGCGGAGTGCCGTCGCCGGTGGCCAGGACGCGCCCCAGGAACCGCTTCCGGGAGGCCGCCACCAGCAGCGGGCGGCCCAGCTCGCGCAGCGCGGAAAGATGCGCCAGCAGCGTCAGGTCGTGCTCGGCCTCCTTGGCGAAGCCGAGGCCCGGGTCGATCACGATCCGCTCCGGGTCGATACCGCCCGCGACCGCCCGCTCCAGGCCGGTGCGCAGCTCGGCGACGACTTCGCCGACGACGTCGCGGTAGACCGCCCGGTTGTTCATGTCGATCGACTGGCCGCGCCAGTGCATCACCACGAAGGGCACTCCGGCCGCGGCCACCGTGGGCACCATCGCCGGATCGGCGCCTCCGGCGCTCACATCGTTGACCAACCGCGCCCCGGCCTCCACGGCCCGCTCGGCGACCGTGGCCCGCATGGTGTCCACGCTGACCACGGCTCCGGCCGCGGCCAGCTCCCGGACCACCGGAACCACCCGGCGCAGCTCCTCGGCCTCGTCGACGCGCACGGCGCCCGGACGGGTCGACTCGCCTCCGACGTCCACCAGGTCGGCCCCGGCTGCGATGAGGTCAAGGCCGCGCTTGACGGCCAGCTCGGGGTCGAACCACTGGCCCCCGTCGGAGAAGGAGTCGGGCGTGACGTTCACCACGCCCATCACCGCACACCGGTCCCATTCCGGCAGTCCGGCCACCCGGCCCCGCCCACGCAACGTCGTCATGACCCCAGGCTAGGCCCTGTCCGGTGGATCTTTGAGGAGCAGCCCGCGGCGTCTGGTGCCGTGGATCGCAAGCCGGAGGGCGGGCGGGGGACGTGGGTGAGCAGGCATCCCGCGCGGGATTCCCGGGCGGGGAATCCCGGGGTGTGCTCAGGCGGCCTGCTCCAGCTCCCGGTCGCGGGTGGCGGGCGGGTGGGCGCAGGGCCGGGGCTCGGGGCGGCGTCCGCGGCGCAGCAGCCGGGGGAGCGCCAGCGAGACGAAGCCCTCGGCCTGCATCGCGGCCAGTCCGATCCGCGGCAGATCGCGGGTGTTGCGGAAGACCACGAAGCGCGGCTCCCAGCGCGGCTGGAACTTGGCGTTGAACTTGTACAGCGACTCGATCTGGAACCAGCGGGAGAGGAACACCAGCAGTCCGCGCCAGCCGCGCAGCACCGGGCCCGCGCCCAGCTTCTCGCCGCGCGCGAGCGCCGAGCGGAACATCGCGAAGTTCAGCGAGACGCGCTTCACACCCAGCTGCGGGGCGGCCTGGAGGGAGGCGACGATCAGCAGCTCGTTCATCCCGGGGTCGGCGCTGCGGTCGCGCCGCATGAGCTCCAGCGACATTCCGTCGGTGCCCCAGGGCACGAAGTGCAGTACGGCCTTGAGGTCCCCGTACGGGCCGTCCTCGGCGCCGTCCTCGGCGGCCTTGTGGGCGGTGGCGATGACGGCGTCGCCGTCGGCGGGGTCGCCGATCCGGCCCAGCGCCATGGAGAAGCCGCGCTCGGTGTCGGTGCCGCGCCAGTCGGCGGCGGCGCGCCGGATGGCCTCCAGCTCCTCCGGCTCCAGGTCGGCGGCGCGGCGCACCCGGGTCTCGTATCCGGCCCGTTCGATGCGCTTGACCATCTGGCGGACGTTGCGCATGGCGCGGCCGGAGAGGGTGAAGTCGGCGACGTCGACGATGGCTTCGTCGCCGAGCTCCAGGGCGTCCAGTCCGGTTTCGCGGGTCCACACCTCGCCGCCGGTCTCGCTGCACCCCATCACCGCGGGGGTCCAGGAGTGGGCGCGGGCCTCGTCCATGAAGCGGGCGATGGCGCCGGGCCATGCCTCGACATCGCCGACCGGGTCACCGCTGGCGAGCATCACACCGGAGACCACGCGGTAGCAGACGGCGGCCTTGCCGCTGGGGGAGAAGACCACGCCCTTGTCGCGGCGGAGCGCGAAGTGGCCGAGGGAGTCACGGCCGCCGTGGGTGGTGAGCAGGGCCCGCAGCCGTTCCTCGTCCTCGGAGGTCAGCCGGGCGGCCGGGTGCTCGGGGCGGAAGGCCAGATAGGCGGTGGTGGCGACGGTCAGCAGGCCGAGCGCGCCAAGGGAGTAGCCGACGGTGTAGTCGGCGCCCTCGCGGTAGTCGATGGGTCCCTCGAAGCCGAACAGCCCCCACAGCACATGCGCCAGCTGATCGCTGAAGGACGGTTTCCCTACGACCGTGTCCGGGTGTGACCGGACGATCAGCAGTCCGAGACCGATGCTGACCGCACCCATGATCACGAAGTTGGCGAGAGCCCGCCAGCGGCTGCGCGGGTCGGGGAGTGCCGCGAACTCCTTCCGGTACCGCAGCAGTACGCCCATCAGGACGAGCGAGAGGACGGCACCGCAGATCGAGTGACGGTGGAGCAGCTGGGCGGCGGCGCCGACGGGCAGCAGCCCCACGGCCGCGACCCAGGCCCGGCGCTTACGCCGCTTCAGCCCGTGAGCCAGCATGAGCAGGAGCAAACCGACCACGATGGATGCCGCGGCGGCCAGGGAGCTGACCGCGCCCGGCAGCACCTCGGCGAAGGCGTGCACCCGGGTGTAGCGCAGCCGTGGGAAGACGAGGTCCATCAGCCCGATCAGCGTGCACGCGGTGCCGACGGCGGTTGGTACCGCCTCCGGCCTCGGTCCGCGCAGCACACGCCGTATCCGGAGGGGAACCCGTCCGGACGTTTCGGCATCTTGACTGTCAGACATTTGCATTCCCGTCGCTTCGGTCAAGAGGATCTTTGGTTCTCTGACGCAGCATCTGCACGATTTGCGCCCATCAAGACGGCGCCTGAGGGGGCGGGGTTCCATCCGCGGCACGGGGGAGCCTGCCGCCCGGCAGAAAGATAGTGATGGGTCTCACGAGCAACAACATCGTGATCATTGCTGTGGTCACCGCGGTGCTGCTGTTCGCGGCCACGATATGGCTGTGGCCCCGACTGGCCGGGCGCGGGGTGACCGTCGTGCTCGGCCGAGTCGGCATGCTAGTGGCAACTCAGCTCACGGTGTTCGCGGCTTTCGGATTGTTTGCCAACCAGTCTTTCGGCTTCTACGGTTCGTGGTCGGATCTGTTCGGAACAGAGGACACACCCGGTGTGGTGGTGAACCATGACACCCCGGGCAACGGGGTGCGGGTCACCGAAACCCGTCATGTCAAGGTGGACGGGGGCTCCTCGCCGAAGGCCGCCGGGCGCATCGAGAAGGTGAACATCCAGGGGCCGGTCTCGAAGATCGCCAGCTCCGCGTACATCTATCTGCCGCCGGAGTACTTCAAACCGGAGTACGCCAAGCGGAAGTTTCCCGCCGCCCTGGTGCTGACCGGATACCCGGGCACCACCGAAGCGCTGATCAACGGTCTGAAGTACCCGCAGAACGCACACAAGTTGGCGAAGAACGGGCGGATGCAGCCGACCATCCTGGTGATGATGCGACCGACCGTGGCCCCGCCCCGGGACACCGAGTGCGTGGACGTGCCCGGCGGTCCGCAGACCGAGACGTATTTCACCAAGGACCTGCCGAAGGCGGTGTCCGAGCACTACCGGGTGGGCCGGGAGGCCCGTAACTGGGGTGTCATCGGGAATTCCACCGGCGGCTACTGCGCGCTGAAGATGGCGATGCGTCACCCCGACGCGTTCTCGGCCGCCGCGGGCCTCTCGCCCATGTACAAGGCGCCGATCGACGCGACCACGGGCGATCTGTTCGGCGGCAGCAAGAAGCTGGAGCGCGAGAACAACCTGATGTGGCGGCTGGACCACAAGCCCGCGCCGCCGGTGTCGCTGCTGGTTTCCAGCAGCCAGCACGGCGAGAAGAACTACCGGGCCACCATGCGGTTCGTGAACAAGGTGGAGACGCTGAACCGGCGTGGCGAGCCGACCCGGATCTCGTCGATGATCCTGGAGACCGGGGGCCATAACTTCAACACCTGGCGCCGTGAGGTCCCCGCCGCGCTGGAGTGGATGGGCGGCCGGCTCAGCGACCGCTGAGCCGGAGCCGGGCGCCGGGTTGGTCGTGACGACCGCCCTGGACGCCCGGCACCGGACGCGCCCAGGACTCCTCAGGCGTCCGCCACCGTCTGGAGGTTCACGTCCCCGCGGGCGATCCCGCCCGCGTCGGCGTCGATCGAGCGGCGCAGCGCCTCATGGAGCCGGGCCGGGGTGAGGACACCGAGGAAGCGTTCGCCGTCGAGGACCGCGACCCAGCCCGCGTCGTGCTGGAGCATCTGGCTGAACGCCTGCTTCAGCGGTGCCCCCACCGGAAGCCACGCCTCCATACGGCGGGCGTGGTCCCGGACGGTCCCCCTGGTGCCGTCGGCCGCGTCCGCGGGGATCCAGCCGTGCAGCCGGTCGGCGTCGTCCAGGACGACGGCCCAGCGCGCGCCGTCCGCGGCCAGCCGGGCGGCGGCCTTGGACAGCGGGTCGTCGAGGTGGACCACCGGGGGCTGTTCGAGGTCGCCGGGTTCGATGGGGGTGACCGAGAGCCGCTTCAGTCCGCGGTCCGCCCCGACGAAGTCGGCGACATACGGGGTGGCGGGCGCGCCCAGCACCGAGGCCGGGGTGTCGAACTGTTCGATCTTCCCCGAGCCGTAGACCGCGATCCGGTCACCGAGCCGGACCGCCTCTTCGATGTCATGGGTGACGAAGAGCACGGTCTTTCGCACCTGTGACTGAAGTCGCAGGAATTCGGTCTGGAGGTGTTCACGGACGACCGGGTCGACGGCCCCGAACGGTTCGTCCATGAGCAGCACCGGCGGATCCGCGGCGAGCGCGCGGGCCACCCCGACCCGCTGCCGCTGGCCGCCGGAGAGCTGGTCGGGGTAGCGGTCGCCGTAGACGGACGGGTCGAGCCCGACCAGGTCGAGCAGTTCGGCGGCGCGGTCCCGACCCTTCTTGCGCTGCCAGCCCAGCAGATGGGGAACGGTTGCGGTGTTCTCCAGTACGGTCTTGTGCGGAAACAGACCGATCTGCTGAATGACGTAGCCGATACGGCGACGTAGTTGGACCGGATCCGCCTCGGCGATGTCCCCGCCCTCCACCAGAATCCGGCCCGAGGTCGGTTCGATCAGCCGGTTGACCATCTTCATGGTGGTGGTCTTGCCGCAGCCCGAGGGCCCCACGAGCGTGACCAGCTCGCCCTCCGCGACCTCGAAGGACAGGTCGTCAACGGCCGTCGTGCCGTCGGCGTAGCGCTTGGTGACATGCTCGAACCGGATCATGGCTCCCCATTGTTGCCGCATTCGTGGCAGACATTGTTGCTGTTGTGTGGCGATCGGACGAGATTGTCATCTCCCGGGGTTAGGGTCACCAGGAATTGTGACGACCAGGTGGCTGCGGCCCGACGGGGGAGGTGAGCGTATGGCGGACCGGAACTGTCTGATCAGCAACGAGTGGATATGCGGCGAGTATGTGCGCACACGCAGTCAGGAGCTGACGGACGCGACACTCCAGCATGTCTGGATCACCCTCGCCTCGGTCGCGATCGGACTGCTGGTCGCCTTTCCGCTCGCCCTGCTGGCCCGCCGCTGGCGGGTGGTGGCGGGGCCGGTGCTGGGGATGACCACGATCCTCTACACGGTGCCGTCGCTGGCGATGTTCTCGCTGCTGCTGCCCGTGTTCGGGGTGTCCGCCGCGGTCGTGATCGCCGGTCTGGTGCTCTATTCGCTGACCATCCTGGTGCGCAACATCATGGCCGGGCTCGCCTCGGTGCCCGAGGAGGCCCGGGAGGCGGCCCGCGGAATGGGATACGGGCCGCTGCGGCTGCTGTTCGGCGTTGAGCTGCCCCTCGCGCTGCCCGCGCTGATGGCGGGGCTGAGGATCACCACCGTCTCCACGGTCTCGCTGACCACGGTCGGCGCGATCATCGGGTACGGCGGGCTCGGCAACCTCATCTACGAGGGGATGCGCAGCTTCTTCAAGGCGCAGGTGCTCACCGCCTCGGTGCTGTGCGTGGCGCTGGCGGTCGTGGCCGACGTGGCCCTGCTCGGCGTCCAGCGGCTGCTGACGCCCTGGGCTCGCAAGAGGAGGAGGGCCGCGTGATGGGCGTCGTGGGCGAGGCGTGGGACTGGCTGGCCACCGGGTCTCACTGGTCGGGCACCGACGGGGTGTGGCACCGGCTGAGCCAGCATCTGTTCCTGACGTTCGTCTGTCTGGCGATCGCCTGCGCCGTCGCGCTGCCGATCGCCGTGGTGCTCGGGCATCTCGGCAAGGGCGGGGTGATCGCGGTCAACATCTCCAACGCGGGCCGCGCGGTGCCCACCTTCGCGGTGCTGGTGCTGCTCCTGCTCAGCCCGCTGGGGACGCACGGACAGTGGCCCACGATCATCGCGCTGGTGCTGTTCGCCATTCCGCCGTTGCTCACCAATGCCTACGTGGGGGTGAGCGAGGCGGACCGGGAGGTCGTCGAGGCCGCCCGGGGCATGGGGATGACGGGCGGCCAGCTGATCCGCAGGGTCGAGCTGCCGCTCGCCTTCCCGCTGATCATGACGGGCGTACGGACCGCGGCGGTGCAGGTCGTGGCCACCGCGACGTTGGCGGCGCTGCCCGGCGGCGGCGGTCTGGGCCGGATCATCACGGCCGGGTTCCGGCTCACCGACACTCCTCAGGTGGTGGCCGGGGCGGTGCTGGTGGCGGCCCTCGCTCTGCTGGTCGAGGGGGTGTTCGTGCTGCTGGGGCTGGTACTCGACCCGATGCGGCGCAGGACCGGGAAGCGGTCTCCGGCGGCCTTTCTGCCGCCCGCCGACCAGTCGCCGAAGTCGCCGGTCCTCACAACGCGCTGACGGGGCGCCGTAGCAGCAGTGGTGGGCCGATGACGCCCCACGACGGAGAACGTCCGGAAATCTATGGATGGGAAACCCATGAGCAAGATCTATCGGGTGGCGGGAGCCGCGGCGGGTGTCATGGCGCTGGCGGCCGGTCTGACCGCCTGCGGCGGCGAGAGCCTGGAGAAGTCCGGCGGTGGTGACAGCTCCGGGAAACCGGGCAAGGGCTCACTGGTGATCGGAACCGCCTCGTTCGCCGAATCGAAGATCCTCGCCGAGTTGTACGCGGGGCTTCTGGAGGACGCCGGATATTCCACCTCGCTCAAGACGGTCGACACCCGCGAGCTGTATGAACCGGCCCTGGAGAAGGGTCAGATGGATGTGGTGCCGGAGTACGCGGCGACGCTCGCCGAATTCCTCAACCAGAAGAAGAACGGGCCGAATGCCGACCCGGTGGCCTCCTCGGACGTCGGCGACACCGTGGCGGCGCTGAAGAAGCTGGCCGAGGCGCGCGGGCTGAAGGTGCTCGAGCCAGGTAAGGCGGTGGATCAGAACGCGTTCGCGGTCACCAAGGACTTCGCGACGGAACATAAGCTCAAGACCCTCTCCGACCTGGGGAAGTCCAAGCAGAAGGTGACGCTGGCGGCGGGTGACGAATGCCCGAAGCGGCCGTTCTGTCAGCCGGGTCTGGAGAAGACCTACGGCATCGATGTCGCCGGTATCGACCCGCTGGACATCGGCAGCGTCCAGGCCAAGCAGGCGGTCAAGGACGGCAAGGACCAGATGCTCCTGACCACCACCACGGACGCCACTCTCGACCAGTTCGGTCTGGTCCTGCTGGACGACGACAAGAATCTCCAGAACGCGGACAACGTCCTTCCGGTGGTGAATGCGAAGTCGGCGGGATCAAAGAAGATCGCCGACACGCTGAACAAGTTGAGCGCCGTACTGACGACGGCCGATCTCACCCAACTCAACAAGAAGGTTGATGCCGAGCGGCTCAAGCCCGCTGATGTCGCCGCCGACTACCTCAAGGACAAGGGGCTGGTGAAGTAGGACCACCGCCGCCCGGGAGTGCCTGCCCGAGAGCGGGCAGGCCCGGCGGCCCGGCCGTATTTGTCAACGGATTGACAACAGATCTGGCCCGGCGGGCACCCAAACGCCCCGTATGCAAGGTAAGTTTCGGGCCATGCCACGTGGACGCCACCGCCAATCCCCACCGTTGCACAGGCTTCTCACTCCGCTGTCGGTCGCCGGTGCGTCAATAACCTGCGCCGGCGGTGCCTGGCTGGTCGGCGATACGGTCGTCATCCGTGGGCTCGTCGCGACCGCGGCGGCCGCGGCGGTCGTCGGAGCGGTGCTGATGCGCCGCTGGGACCGCGCGGCCGGCCGCCGGGTCGCGGAGGCCGTGAGCGAGACCGCACGCCAGGAGCTCAAGTACGAGGAGCGGATCGCGGACCTCGAGGCGGACGCCGAGAAGTCGGCCGAGCTCCGCGCCGCGCTCAACGCCAAGCTGCGCGCCAAGCGGTCCGAGTTGGCCCGGCTGCGCAATGAGCACGCCGAGCTGCTGCGCCGGTACGCCACGGCCGAGACCGAGCGCGCCAGCGCCCTGGAGGGCCGCCGACAGCTCGCGCTGGAGGCCGCGACCCCGGCGCGGGAGCTGGAGGCGGCGCCCTCCGAGCCCGAGGCGCCCGATACCGAGTCCGCCACCTCCGCGCCCACCCCCGAGGCGTACGTCAAGGCCAACGAGGCGCTGAGCAAGCTGGTGCCCAACGCGCGGCGCCAGCAGGAGGAGCGCGAGCGCCGACGGCCGTCCGCCGGCCAGGAGGCCACGGAGCGCGACACGGCCGCGGCCGGTGAGGACGACCGGGGCGAGGACCGGGACAGGGACGGTGCCGCCTCGCCGGGGAAGTCCCCGGCGGCCGACGAGCGTGACGGCCCGCCGGAGCCGCGCAGCCACGCCCGTACGGTCGCCTCGGCGGTGGTGCCCTACACCACCGCCCGCACCGCGGCGGCCCGTACCGACTCCGGCTTCGACTACTTCGGCACCCAGAAGAAGCAGCCGAAGGCGCGGCGGCCGGAGCAGTCCGGGCCCGAGGCCGCCGGATCCGCCTCCGACGCCTCCGACGCCTCCGCCGACGCGGCGGCCGAGGAGGATCTCGCCGATGTGATCGGCGCGGAGACGATGGCCGAGTCGGAGAAGGGCGCCGCGGGTGAGGTCATCGACCTGACGGCGCACGACGAGACCGAGCAGATCGAGATCGCGGAGCTGCGCAGCGCGATCTCGTGATCCGTCGCGATCTCGTGATCGTGGAAGGAGCGGCGGCCGCCCCTATGGGCGGCCGCGCCGCTTGTCCCCCGGCCGTCCGTTACTTGTCGATGTCGCCGACGACGAAGAACATCGAGCCCAGGATCGCCACCATGTCGGCCACTAGCGTGCCCGGCAGCAGCTCCGTCAGGGCCTGGATGTTGTTGTACGAGGCCGAGCGGAGTTTCAGCCGGTAGGGCGTCTTCTCGCCCTTGGAGACGAGGTAGTAGCCGTTGATGCCGAGCGGGTTCTCGGTCCAGGCGTAGGTGTGGCCCTCGGGCGCCTTGAGCACCTTGGGCAGCCGCTGGTTGATGGGCCCCGGCGGCAGTTCGGCGAGCCGGTCCAGACAGGCGTCGGCCAGCTCCAGGGAGTTGTGGGTCTGCTCCAGCAGGCATTCGAAGCGGGCGAGGCAGTCGCCCTCCTCGCGCACCACGACCTTCAGGGTGTCCTGGAGCTCCCCGTAGGCCAGATACGGCTCGTCACGCCGCAGATCGAAGTCCACGCCCGCGCCGCGCGCGATCGGTCCGCTGACCCCGTAGGCATGGACCGTCTCACGGCTCAGGGTGCCGATCCCGCGGGTACGGCCGCGGAAGATCTCGTTTCCGAGCACCAGACGGTCGTAGACGTCCATCCGCGAACGCACCTCGGCCACGGCCTGGCGGGCCCTGCCGAGCCAGCCCGCCGGGAGGTCCTCCTTGAGACCGCCGACCCGGTTGAACATGTAGTGCATCCGGCCGCCGGAGACCTCCTCCATCACGTGCTGGAGGTCCTCGCGTTCCCGGAACGCGTGGAAGATCGGCGTGATCCCGCCCAGCTCCAGGGGGTAGGAGCCGAGGAACATCAGATGGTTGAGGATCCGGTTCAGCTCGGCGAGCAGGGTGCGTGTCCACACCGCGCGCTCCGGGACCTCCATGCCGAGCATCCGCTCCACGGCGAGGACGACGCCCAGCTCGTTGGAGAAGGCGGAGAGCCAGTCGTGACGGTTGGCGAGCATGATGATCTGGCGGTAGTCGCGCGCCTCGAAGAGCTTCTCGGCACCGCGGTGCATATAGCCGATCACCGGCTCGGCGTGCTCGATCCGCTCCCCGTCCAGGACCAGTCGCAGCCGCAGCACCCCATGGGTGGAGGGGTGCTGCGGACCGATGTTGAGCACCATGTCGGTGCTCTCCGCGGCGCCGCCGATGCCGACTGTCGTCTCCGTCATGGGACCAGTCTGTCAGCTCGCCCGGAGCGCCCCGCCAGGGCTCCGTCCCTGGTCCGCCGCCGCCGAGCCGCGTCCGTCCGGTGGGGAGCCTCCGGCGGTCCACCGGGAGGGGCTACAGCGGTCCGCCGGGGCCCGCGCAGGCGGGACCCACCGGCTGGAGCAGCCAGCCGAAGGCGCCCAGCCCCGCCGGATCGGTCAGCTCCGCCGCCTCGCCCGCCGCGCTGAGCGCCCGGACGTACGCCGCGGGGTCCTGGGAGGCCAGGGCGAGCGGGGGACGGCCGCCGTCGACGCCCAGGGAGTGCAGCGCCTCCCGCTGGGACAGCAGCCGCGGGGGACGCTCCCCGCCCGCGGCGGCCGCGCACGCGTCCAGTGCCACATGCGCCGTGAGATCGCACGAACCGTCGGGGACGGGACGCACCTCGCGGCCGTCACGGAAGCCGGTGAGCGTGCCGAAGGGGGGACGGGCGGCGCGCTCGTGGGCGTAGTCGACGGCGACCGCGAGCCCCGCCCGCAGCGACCCCACGGCCCGTGCCCACGCCTCGTCGCGCGGCCGGCCGACCTCGGCGCGGCTGCCCGGTTCCGCGCCGTCCAGGGGCCACCAGCGGGCAAGCCAGTCGGCGTCGGCGCCGTGCACCGGCGGGCCGAGCCGTTCGGTGCCGTCCGCCGCGCGGACCTCGACCAGGCGCGGACCTCCCTCGGCGTCGGTCTCGGCGATGTCCACCGGGACGTTGTCCAGCCACTCATTGGCGAAGAGCAGCCCCGTCACCCCGTCCGGCGGGGCGTCGTGCCACTCGATCCGGCCGTCGAGCTCGGCGGGGCGCGGCGCCCGCTCCACGGCGCACAGGCGCAGCCGCGCGGCCCGCCCGTGCGGCATCCCGGGTGCCAGGGCGAGGACGGAGGTCAGCAGTTCGCCGCGGCCCGCGCCCATGTCCACCAGCGCCAGCTCCTCCGGCCGCCCCAGTGCCTCGTCGACCCGGCCCAGCAGCTCCGCGACGGCCCGCGCGTACAGGGGCGAGGCATGTACGGAGGTGCGGAAGTGCCCGGCCGGTCCTTCCGCGCGCCGGAAGAAGCCTTCCGTTCCGTAGAGGGCGCGTTCGGCCGCGGTGCGCCAGCCGCTCCATTCGCGCATGTCGTTCGCCACACCGCCACGCTAGAGGTACGGCGAAACGGAGCCGTATCCACCTTCCGGAGTAGGGCGCGGCGGCACGGATCGCCCGTCGGACTGACCCATCGGGGTATCCGACCTGCATACGCTGGGTGACGTGCAGCGCCTCTACGACTTTCTCCGCCGTCACCCGACTGGGGTGGACACCTTCTGGGCCGTCCTTCTCTTCGGCGTCGGTCTGCTCTGGTACGCGGAGGCGTCCCTGGGGGCCGAGCCGCGGATCGGCGCGCTGCCGGTGATCGCGGCCCTGTGCACGACCATGGCGCTGCGCCGCCGCGCCCCCGAGAAGATGCTGGTGCTGGCCACCGTCTGCGGGGTCCTCCAGATCGCGCTGGGCATCTTGCCGAACCCGGCCGATATCGCCCTGCTGATGATCGTCTACACCGCGGCGGCCAGCGCGTCGCGCGGCTACTCCCGCTTCGCCCTCGTCGGGGCACTCAGCGCGACCGCTCTGGCGACCCTGCGCTGGCCGGACGAGCGGGAGACCGAATGGCAGGCCCTCGTCTCGACGATCTTCGTCACCATTCCATTCGTGCTGGCCTGGGTGCTCGGCGACTCGATGCGCACCCGTCGCGCCTACTGGGCCCAGCTGGAGGAGCGCGCCGCCCGGCTGGAGAAGGAGCGGGAGGCGCAGGCGAAGGTGGCGGTGGCCGCCGAGCGGGCCCGGATCGCCCGTGAGCTGCACGACGTCGTCGCGCACAACGTGTCGGTGATGGTGGTCCAGGCGGACGGCGCCGCGTATGTCCTCGACGCCTCGCCCGAGCAGGCCCGGCAGGCGCTGGAGACGATCTCGGGCACCGGGCGCCAGGCGCTCGCCGAGATGCGGCGGCTGCTGGGGGTGCTGCGCACCGGGGAGCCGGGCGAGGAGAGCGACTATGTGCCGCAGCCGGACGTCGAGCAGATCGACGAGCTGGTGGAGCAGGTGCGCGGCGCCGGGCTGCCGGTGGACTTCAAGGTCGTGGGCAGCCCGCGCCAGCTGCCCAGCGGTGTGGAGCTGACCGCGTACCGCATCGTGCAGGAGGCGCTGACCAACACCCGCAAGCACGGCGGCCCGGACGTCGGCGCGAGTGTGCGCATCACCTACTTCGACGACGGGCTCGGGCTGCTGGTGGAGGACGACGGACGGGGCGCGCGGCGCGAGATGTACGAGGATGGCGGGGCCGACGGCCAGGGGCACGGGCTGATCGGGATGCGGGAGCGCATCGGCATGGTGGGCGGCACGCTCGACGCGGGTCCGCGGCCGGGCGGCGGCTTCCGGGTCAGCGCCCTGCTGCCGCTGAAGCCGACCGGCTGAGCGGGCCGCCGCGCGGCGGCGGTCCGCAGGACGCCGGACGCCCCGCAGCCGTTCGCAGGGCGCCGTACGCCGGGCGCCGGACCGGGCGAACGCGGAGGTCCAGGCGTACCCCCACTACACATCGGCATAGATTCGCCCGTGCGGGACCAGATGGTGCCGTGTCACAGGCCACGAGGGAAGGGACCGACCGGATGTCGATCCGCGTCATGCTCGTCGATGACCAAGTGCTGCTGCGCACCGGCTTCCGGATGGTGTTGGCGGCTCAGCCCGATATGGAGGTCGTCGCGGAGGCGGGCGACGGTGTGGAAGCCCTGGAGGTGCTGCGCTCCACCGAGGTGGACGTGGTCCTGATGGACGTCCGGATGCCGAAGCTGGACGGGGTGGAGGCGACCCGGCGCATATGTGAGCGGGAGGGTGCGCCGAAGGTGCTCATCCTGACCACGTTCGACCTCGACGAGTACGCCTTCTCGGCGCTCAAGGCGGGAGCCGGGGGGTTCATGCTCAAGGATGTGCCGCCGGGCGAACTGCTCGCGGCGATCCGCGCGGTGCACAGCGGGGACGCGGTCGTGGCGCCCAGCACCACACGGCGGCTGCTGGACCGCTTCGCGCCGATGCTGCCGGGCCTGGGGGAGACGGGCGGCGGTCTCGGCAGGGCGGGCGGCACGGCCCGGCCGGAGCTGGGGCGGCTGACCGAGCGCGAGCGCGAGGTGATGATGCTGGTCGCGCAGGGGCTGTCGAACGGGGAGATCGCGGCGCGGCTGGTGCTGTCCGAGGCCACCGTGAAGACCCATGTGGGCCGCATCCTGACCAAGTTGGAGCTGCGCGACCGGGTGCAGGTGGTGGTGATGGCGTACGAGACGGGGCTGATCCGCGCGGGCGGACCGCGAGCCTGAGGGGGCCTGTTCGCGGGTGGCCTGTCCGCCTGTCCGGGTGGCCTGTCCGGGTGGCCTGTCCGAGAGGTCCTGCGGCCGGTCAGGCCCCGCGCTCCTCGTCGCGCAGGACCAGGTCGAGCAGACCCGGGAAGCGCTCGTCGAACTCCGGCCGCCGCAGCCGGTTGACCCGCTTGGGGCCCGCGTCGCGCTGCTCGATCAGCCCGGCCGCGCGGAGCACGGAGAAGTGGTGGCTGAGCGCCGCCTTGCCCACCGGTACGTCGAAGGTGCCGCAGGTGCGCTCCCAGTCGGCCGCCCCGGCCAGTTCGCGGACCAGCTGGATCCGCACCGGATCGGCGAGCGCCGCGAGCGCGGTCTGCACGGGGACGTCGTCGGGGTGGGTGTGTTCGGGCGCGGCTCGGTGGCTCATCGCTCTCCTCCGCGGTTCTGTCGCTCTGCCGTCTGCTGCGAGCCGCCCTTTGCTGAGTGTTCGATGAAATACGTACACTCGCGGCTGTTCGCTATTGATTGAACAGTCTAGGCGGAGGAGTCCGGCATGCGTGCGGTCGTTGTGGAGGAGCTCGGCGGGCCGGAGGTACTGCGCCTTACCGAGGTGGCGGAACCGTCGCCCGGCCCCGGCGAGGTGACCGTCGAAGTCGCCTACGCGGGCATCAACTTCGCGGACATCAAGGCCCGCTCCGTCGGCTACCGCGTCTCCGCCTTCCCGTTCACCCCGGGCCTGGAGGCGTCCGGCCGGATCCGCGCGGTGGGGGAGGGCGTCACCGGGCTGCGGGTCGGCCAGGAGGTCGCCGCGTTCATGACGTCGGGGGCGTACGCCGAGGTCGTGGCCGTACCCGCGGAGACCGTCTTCGCCCTGCCGGACGGCGTCTCGCCGCGCACCGCGGCCACCCTCCCCACCGTGGTGCCCACCGTCCAGGCCCTGCTGCACGAGGTGGGGCGCATCCGCGCGGGCGAGACCGTCCTGGTGCAGGGCGCGGCGGGCGGCGTCGGCACGGTGGCCGGACAGATGGCCCGGCTGGCCGGGGCCGGGAAGGTCTACGGCGCGGTCTCCCGCCAGGAGAAGGCCGAGGAGGCGCTGAAGTACGGCTACGACGAGGTGTTCGTCGGCGACGGCTTCCCCGAGGACGTCCGCCGGGCCACGGACGGACGCGGGGTGGACCTCGCCCTCGACCCGGTCGGCGGCGACACCCTCCGCCGCACCCTGGACGCCCTCGCGGTCTTCGGCCGCCTCGTCTCGTTCGGCAACGCGAGCGGCCAGGCGCCCTGGCAGGCCGGTCCGGGCGAGCTGTACACGGGCGCCCGTACGGTCTCCGGCTTCTCCATCCTCAACCTAGCGGCCGAGAACCCGCAGGCCCTGCGCACCCTGGCGGAGCGCGCCTTCCGCCCGGTGGCGGAGGGCAAGGTGGAACTCCCCGTCACGGCCGAATTCCCCCTGGCCGAGGCCGCCGAGGCACACCGCCTGATCGAAACCCGCACCACCACGGGCAAGCTCCTCCTCCACACGACAGCCGCCTGACCCGAGGGGTCTCCAGGGCACCCGCGTGGCGGGGCGGGTCTGCCGCCTCGTGGGCGCCGCCGTCGGCGCGCCGGGGCCGGGTCGGGCGGGGGACGCGGTGGGGAGCGTGCCGCGCGGGGGCGCATCTGGGCGTACGGCGCCGTGCGTTGACCTGCCCGGGGCACGGCTGCGGGCCCCGGGCAGGTACGGCCCGCGCGGCCGGTGGGCTGGGCACGTTGCGGGGGCCCGCGCGGTGGCGGCAGGCCCCGCCGGGGCGTTCCCGCGCGAGCCACGTCAACTCCCCACCCGGTTCTGGCGCCGGGGCGAGGCGCCGGAAGGCGCGGGGGCTCCAGGGCACCCGCGTGGCGAGGCGGGTCTGCCGCCTCGGGGCGCCGCCGTCGGCGCTGGGCTGGATCGGGCGGAGGCACGTCTCGGCGTACGGCGGCGTGGCGGGCAGGCCCCGCCGGGGCGTTCTCGGGGATGTGCCTCGAGGGCCGGGCCGGACTACGGGGCCGTCGGGGGACGCGGGGCCCCGCCCCCGCGGATGGCGGGAGCGGGTTGTGCCGTGCCGGTGGCGGCTGGGGTCGCGTAGGCACTCCGCCGCCACGTCGTCGGCTGCTCGCCGGGTCCGGCGCCGGGGTCTCCAGGGCACCCGCGTGGCGGGGCGGGTCTGCCGCCTCGTGGGCGCCGCCGTCGGTGCCGGGCCGGGTTGGGCGGGGGCCGTCGGGGGACGCGGAGGTTCCCCGGGATTCCCGGCAGGCACCTCAGCGGAGGACCGATTCCACGAAGTCCGTGCCCAGCCGGGCCACCGCCGTCAGTTCCAGTTGGTGGAGGACGTAGCGGCCGCGGCGGCGGGTGGTGAGCAGACCGGCCTTCTTGAGGACGGAGATGTGGCGGGAGACCTCCGGCGGCGTGATGCCGTATGCCTCGGACAGCTCCCCGGTGGTGTGTGGGCCGCGGGCCAGCATGCGGCACAGCTGCATCCGCATCGGGTGGGACAGGGCCTCCATACGGTGCTGGACGAGCTCCAGGGCCGCGGGCGCGGGGAGTTCGGGCGAGGCGACCGGGTACTGGATCACCGGCCGCCAGCCGGGCGCGTGCACGACGAGCAGATGCGGCCAGCCGAAGGCGGTCGGGATGAGGGTGAGGCCGTCGCCCGAGGCTGTCGTCCGCCCGGCGGCCAGCTTGTCGACCAGGACGCGGTCGCCGTCATCGGACAGCGACAGCGCGGCCGACGCCGCCGTCAGCGCCGCCGTGAGCCCCTTGCGCTGAAGCAGCTCACCCTTGTGGCGGGCGTCGGCGGCCAGTTGGATCCGCACCCGCTGCCAGGTGTCGGCGAAGAACGCCTCCTGGCAGTCCTCCAGCAGCCGCCGCAACCACACCCGCAGCCCGGCCGGGTCGTCCAGCATCCGGTCGGTGAAGGCCGCCTGACGGGGGCCGCGGGCCGCCGCCATCTCCCGGACCCGCGCCCGCGCGTCCGCGTCGACCAGGGGCGAGGGCCTGCACCGGGTGTACGTGGTGGAGCAGCTGATCTCGAAGGCCGCCGTCAGATACGTCTCGTCGTCGACCCGGTCCAGCGCGTCCAGCTCCTCGGTGAGCGTGGCCCCGGGGTGCCCCGGGAGCAGCAGGTCGCAGCGGGCCGAACGCCACAGGAAGTCGGCCTCGTGCAGCCGGTCCGCGAGATCCGGCTTCAGGCCCGACGCCGTGGCGGTGGCCCAGCCGTGCAGCCCGGGGTGGTGGCCGGGCTCGGAGAGCACATGGAGCGCGGCACCCAGCTCGGCGAGCGGGGACGGACTGAAGACGATGCGCTCGGGCGGCAGTCCGGCGATGTCGATGACGTTGGCCATGGCCCCATGGTGCGGGAGTTCCGGCCAGTCGCGGCCGTCGATTGACGGCGATCGTCAATCGGCGTGACCGGGCGCCGCGGCCGGGCGGAATCTCGGGTCATGACCATCACTCAGCAGTACGCACTCGATCTGTACCGGGCCGCCCAGCGCGGCGAACCCGCCCCGCCCGCACCGGGCCGGAACGACTGGCGCACGCTGCGGGAGCTGCGCGAGTACCGCGCGGCGGCCCGCCCCGCCGCGCGGTTCCCGGGCCTCCGGGAGCGGCTGGCCGGGATGTTGCGCCGCGGCGGTTCAGCCGGCTTCCGCGGCGACCTCCCGGACCCGGGCGAGGAAGGCGTGCGCCGCGGCGGTGACGTCGTCGGCCGTCCAGTCCAGTGCGGGTGAGACGACCGTCACCTCCGTCATGGCGAGGCCGGGCGGGCCCGGCTCGTGCCAGCGGTGGAACAGCGTGGTCCCGGTCTCCTCCGCCAGCCGCACCCCCGCCTCGTCCAGCGTCGGCGCCGGATACGGCAGCCACACCTGGAACTGGTGGGTGTGCGGCACCTCGGGGTGGATCCGCGACCACGCCACCCCCGCCGCGGCGAACGCCTCGCGCAGCGCCCCGGCCACGACCCGGGCGTGCGCCACGTACGACGGCAGCCTCGGCAGTTCGCGGTCCAGCCCGGCCAGCGCGCTGAGCACGGCGGGCCACTGCTGGAACAGCGCGCCGCCGTACCGGTGCCGCCAGGCCCTCGCCTCCGCGATCAGACTTTCGGGCCCCGCCAGGGCCGCTCCGGAGAGCCCGTCGAGCGACTTGTAGAACGACACGTACACGGTGTCCGCCAGGCCCGCGATCTCCGGCAGCGTGCGGCCGAAGTGGACGGTGGACTCCCACAGCCGGGCCCCGTCGAAGTGGACCACCGCGTCCCGCTCCCGCGCGGCGGCCACGACGGCCACCAGCTCGTCCCACGCGGGCAGTACGAAGCCCGCGTCGCGCAGCGGCAGTTCGAGGGCGAGGGTGCCGAAGGGCTCGTCGAGGTCGCGGATCTCCTCGGCGGTGGGCAGCCGCGGCTCGGTCGTCGGACGCACCGCGCGCAGTCCGCTCACCGTCAGATAGGCGTCCCGCTCGTGGACCTCCAGGTGCGCCTGCGGATGCACCGCCACCACAGGGCTGCCGGTGCGCCCCGCCCAGCAGCGCAGCGCGATCTGCTGGGCCATGGTGCCGGTGGGGAAGAACGCGGCGGACTCCATGCCGAGCAGTCCGGCCACCCGCCGCTCCAGCTCCTCCACGATGCCGTCGCCGTAGAGGTCCACCCCGGCGTCCAGGTCGTAACCGGCGGGCGGCTCGGCCGCCAGCCGGGCCAGCCGCTCACCGATCCGGTGCTCCGCCGCACCGCGCGCGAGCGTCCGCGCGGAGCCGCGCCAGGCCGCGCGTCTGCGCTCCCGCGCGGCCCGCTGTTCGTCGTCCGCGCTGATCACGTCGTCTGTGCCGCCGCTGTCCGCCATGGGCCGATGATGGCGCAAGCGGAGTCCCCCCGACCAGGGTTTTCCACAGGGCTGGGGACGCACCCGGGCCGCCCCGGGACACTCGCGTAGCATGGCGGGGAATCGTCCGGTACCCCCTGAGGACTGGAACGGAAGGCCGCTGTCGCGTGAACGCACATCCACTTCCCGAGCCGCAGGAGCGCCCGGCCCGGCTCACCGTAGGGGTCGTCGGCGCGGGCCGCGTCGGCCCGGCTCTCGCCGCCTCGCTGCGCCTGGCCGGGCACCGCCCCGTCGCCGCCTCCGGTGTCTCCGACGCCTCCGTGCGCCGGGCCGCCGATCTGCTTCCCGGGGTTCCCGTCGTCCCGCCCGCCGAGGTGCTGGCGCGGGCCGAGCTGGTCCTCCTCACCGTCCCCGACGACGCCCTGCCCGAGCTGGTCGCCGGGCTGGCCGAGACCGGCGCGGTGCGCCCCGGCCAGCTGCTGGTGCACACCTCCGGGCGGTACGGAGTCGGGGTGCTGGAGCCCGCGCTGCGGGCCGGTGCGCTGCCGCTCGCGCTGCACCCCGTGATGACCTTCACCGGCACCTCGGTCGACGTGCAGCGCCTGGCGGGGTGCTCCTTCGGCGTCACCGCCCCCGAGGAGCTGCGGCTGGCGGCCGAGGCGCTGGTGATCGAGATGGGCGGCGAGCCCGAGTGGATCGAGGAGGAGGCCCGCCCGCTCTACCACGCGTCGCTGGCCATCGGCGCCAACCACCTCACCACACTGGTCGCTCAGGCCATGGAGCTGCTGCGCGGCGCGGGAGTCGGCGCCCCGGACCGGATGCTCGGCCCGCTGCTCGGCGCCGCGCTGGACAACGCCCTGCGCAGCGGTGACGCAGCGCTCACCGGCCCGGTCGCGCGCGGTGACGCGGGCACGGTCGCGGCCCATGTGGCCGAGCTGCGGCGGCACGCCCCGCAGGCGGTCGCCGGATATCTGGCGATGGCCCGTACGACGGCGGACCGCGCGCTCGCCCACGGCCTGCTCAAGCCGGAGCTGGCGGAAGACCTGCTGGGCGTTCTGTCGGATGTCTCGGACGTACCGGGGCCGGGCCGGGGAGGGACGGGAGCATGAGCCCGAAGCTGTGGACCAGGGCCGGACCCGGTGAGCCGGATGTCGAGCTGTACACCCGCCGCGCCGACTTCGACGTCGCGGTCGCCCACTTCGCCGTACCGGGGCGGGCCGCGGTGGTGATGACCATGGGCGCGCTGCACGAGGGACACGCCTCGTTGATCCGCGCCGCCCGCGCCCGGGTCGGCGCCAAGGGCCTGGTGACCGTCACCGTCTTTGTGAACCCGCTGCAATTCGGCGCGGGCGAGGACCTGGACCGCTATCCGCGCACCCTCGACGCCGATCTGGAGGTCGCGGCCGCGGCGGGCGCCGACATCGTCTTCGCCCCGCGCCTGGACGAGGTGTATCCCGGCGGTGAGCCGCTGATCCGGCTCGCCGCGGGGCCGCTGGGCGAGCGGTACGAGGGCGCGTCCCGCCCCGGCCACTTCGACGGGATGCTGACCGTCGTCGCCAAGCTGCTCCATCTCACCCGCCCGGACGTGGCGTTCTTCGGCGAGAAGGACGCACAGCAGCTCGCGCTGATCCGGCGGATGGTGGAGGACCTCAACTTCCCGGTCGAGGTGGTCGGCGTGCCGACCGTCCGGGAGGGCGACGGCCTCGCCCTCTCCAGCCGCAACCGCTACCTCTCGGAGGACGAGCGGCGCACCGCGCTGGCGCTGTCCCGGGCGCTGTTCGCCGGGCGGGACGCGGGTCGGTCGGCGGCGGGACGCGGTGCGGACGCCGAAGCCCCGGCGGACGTCCCGGCCGCCCCCGGCGCACAGGACGGTCCCGGCGCACCGGACGGTCCGGACGCGCGGGACGTACCGCAGCGGCCGCGCGGCCCCTGGGCGGCCGGGCGGCCATCCGGTGCCCCCGCGTGTACGGGCGTGCCGGACGGGCTCATAGCGGCCGCCTCACCCGCGGCGGTACGGGCCGCCGCCCGCGCGGTGCTCGACGAGGCGAGCCACTGCGAACCGCCCCTCGCGCTCGACTATGTCGGGCTCATCGACCCTACGGACTTCTCCGAGGCCCCCGACGACCACACCGGCGAGGCGGTCCTGGCCGTCGCCGCCAAGGTCGGCACCACCCGTCTGATCGACAACATCCGCCTGTGGTTCGGAGCCGCCCGACGAGACGGCGGCCCGGGGGATGCGTACGAAAGCGACCCTGCGAGGCAAGCCTGATGAAGTGCCCGACGTCCCCTCTGCCCGTAGCACGCCCGCGTACCCCCGGCGCGTGCCCGAGCCGAGCCCTCGCGGCCCCGTGGAGCACCCGATGACGGCCGACGCCATACGGCACGACGAGCCGCGGCAGCCCGGCGGCCCCGGCGCCGCCCCGGCCGCCGCCCCGTCCGTCGGCGCGCTGCGCGCCCCCGCCCCCGGCTGGGCCACCGAGGCCGATGTCGTGGTGGTCGGCTCCGGGGTCGCGGGGCTGACCGTCGCGCTGCGCTGTGCCGCCGCCGGGGCGAAGGTCACCGTGGTCACCAAGGCCCGGCTGGACGACGGCTCCACCCGCTGGGCCCAGGGCGGTATAGCCGCCGCGCTCGGCGAGGGCGACACCCCCGAGCAGCACCTCGACGACACCCTCGTCGCGGGCGCCGGGCTCTGTGACGAGCAGGCGGTCCGGGCCCTGGTGACCGAGGGCCCCGGCGCGGTGCGCCGGCTCATCGCCACCGGCGCCCGCTTCGACGCCGACGAGACCACCGGCGAGATCCTGCTGACCCGCGAGGGCGGCCACCACCGCCGCCGGATCGCCCACGCGGGCGGCGACGCGACCGGCGCGGAGATCTCCCGGGCCCTGGTCGACGCGGTCCGCGCGGCCGGGATCGACACCGTCGAGAACGCGCTGGTGCTGGATCTGCTGAAGGACGCGTACGGCCGCGCCTCCGGCGTCACCCTGCATGTGATGGGCGAGGGCCAGCGGGACGGCGTGGGCGCGGTGCACGCGCCCGCGGTCGTCCTCGCCACCGGCGGCATGGGCCAGGTCTTCTCCGCGACCACCAACCCCGCGGTCTCCACCGGCGACGGGGTCGCGCTGGCGCTGCGCGCCGGGGCGGAGATCTCCGACCTGGAGTTCGTGCAGTTCCACCCCACGGTGCTGTGGCTCGGCCGGGAGGCCGAGGGCCAGCAGCCGCTGGTCTCGGAGGCGGTGCGGGGCGAGGGCGCGTATCTCGTCGACGCCGACGGAGTGCGCTTCATGCGCGGTCAGCACGAGCTGGCCGAGCTGGCCCCGCGCGACATCGTGGCCAAGGGCATCCTGCGGCGCATGCTCGAGCAGGGCGCCGAGCATATGTACCTGGACGCCCGGCACTTCGGCGCGGAGATGTGGGAGCAGCGCTTCCCGACCATCCTCGCCGCCTGCCGGGCGAACGGCATCGACCCGGTGACCGAGCCCATTCCGGTCGCCCCGGCCGCCCACTACGCGAGCGGCGGCGTCCGCACCGATCTGCACGGGCGTACCTCCGTCGTGGGTCTCTACGCCTGCGGTGAGGTCGCCTGCACCGGCGTCCACGGCGCGAACCGTCTGGCCTCCAACTCCCTGCTGGAGGGCCTGGTCTTCGCCGAGCGCATCGCGGCGGACATCACCGCCGTCCTGGACGCGCCGCCGGAGCCTGCCGTGTCCGAACCGGCTGTGTCCGGGCCGGACGCACCCGCGCGGCCCGCCGCGGACACCGCCTCGCCGCTGCTGGCCTCCGAGGCGCGGTACGTGATTCAGCGGATCATGACCGACGGTGCGGGGGTGCTCCGTTCCGCCGAGAGCCTGGCCCGTGCCGCCGAGCGGCTGGACCAGGTCCGGGACGAGGCCGTGGACGAGCTGCGGCACAACGGCAAGACGGCCGAGCCCGGCGTCGAGACCTGGGAGGCCACCAACCTCCTCCTCGTCGCCCGGGTGCTCGTCGCCGCCGCCCGGCGCCGGGAGGAGACCCGCGGCTGCCACTGGCGCGAGGACCGCCCCGAGCGGGACGACGCCGCCTGGCGCCGCCATCTGCTGGTCACCCTGCGGCCCGGCGGCTCCCTCGACGTCCGTACGACGGACTCCGCGTCGTTCCCCAATCCCGTCCGCCCCGCGGTCGCCCCACCCACCCCTCGAACCGAGACGGAGTCCCATCCGTGAGCAGCACCTCCGACGACCGCCGACTGCCAGTGGCCCTCCCGCTGCTCCCGACCGGCCTTGCCGACGAGGGGGCGGGCGGCGGCTGCGGTGACGCGTGCGGCTGCGACAGCGCCACCGCCGAACGCGACGGCGCCTACGGGTTGGACCCGATGGAGTGCGGCCTCGACCCCGATCTCGCCGCGCTGCTGACCGCCGCCGGTCTGGACCCGGTCCAGGTCGAGGACATCGCTCATATGGCGATCGAGGAGGACCTCGACCAGGGGGTGGATGTGACCACCGTGGCGACCATCCCCGAGGACGCCGTCGCCACCGGCGACTTCACCGCCAGGGAGGCGGGCACCGTCGCCGGGCTGCGGGTCGCCGAGGCGATCCTCTCGGTCGTCTGCACCGACGCGTTCGAGGTCGAGCGGCATGTCGAGGACGGCGACCGGGTCGAGGCCGGGCAGAAGCTGCTGAGCGTCCGCACCCGCACCCGCGATCTGCTCACCGGGGAGCGCAGCGCGCTCAACCTGCTGTGCCGGCTGTCCGGTGTCGCGACCGCGACCCGCGCCTGGGCGGATGTCCTGGAGGGGACGAAGGCGAAGGTGCGCGACACCCGCAAGACCACCCCGGGACTGCGCGCGCTGGAGAAGTACGCGGTGCGCTGCGGCGGCGGCGTCAACCACCGGATGTCGCTGTCGGACGCCGCGCTGGTCAAGGACAACCACGTGGTCGCGGCGGGCGGTGTGGCGCAGGCGTTCACCGCCGTGCGCACCGAGTTCCCGGAGCTGCCGATCGAGGTCGAGGTCGACACCCTCGACCAGATCCCGCCGGTTCTCGACGCGGGCGCGGATCTGATCCTGCTCGACAACTTCACACCGGAGCAGACCCGTCAGGCCGTCGAGCTGGTCGCGGGCCGCGCCGCCCTGGAGTCCTCCGGGCGGCTGACGCTCGCCAACGCCCGTGCGTACGCCGAGACCGGCATCGACTATCTGGCGGTCGGCGCGCTCACCCACTCGTCCCCGATCCTCGACATCGGCCTGGACCTGCGCGAGGCCGAGGTGAACTGAGCCATGCTGCTGACCATCGACGTCGGAAATACGCATACCACCCTGGGGCTTTTCGACGGTGACGAGATCGTCGAGCACTGGCGGATCTCCACCGACGCCCGCCGCACCGCCGATGAACTCGCCGTGCTTCTCCAGGGGCTGATGGGGATGCATCCGCTGCTCGGCGAGGAACTCGGCGACGGCATCGAGGGGATCTCGATCTGTTCCACCGTCCCCTCGGTGCTGCACGAACTGCGCGAGGTCACCCGCCGTTACTACGGCGATGTGCCGTCCGTCCTGGTCGAGCCGGGGGTGAAAACCGGTGTGCCGATCCTGATGGACAACCCGAAGGAGGTCGGCGCCGACCGGATCATCAACGCGCTGGCCGCCGTCGAGCTGTACGAAGGCCCGTGTGTGGTGGTCGACTTCGGCACCGCGACCACCTTCGACGCGGTCAGCGCACGCGGTGAGTACGTGGGCGGGGTGATCGCCCCGGGTATCGAGATCTCCGTCGAGGCGCTTGGTGTACGCGGCGCCCAGCTGCGCAAGATCGAGCTGGCCCGGCCGCGCAGCGTGATCGGGAAGAACACGGTCGAGGCGATGCAGTCCGGCATCCTCTACGGCTTCGCGGGCCAGGTCGACGGGATCGTCCGGCGGATGGCGCGGGAGCTGGCGGAGGACCCGGAGGAGGTGACGGTCATCGCCACCGGTGGGCTGGCCCCGATGGTGCTCGGTGAATCGTCGGTGATCGACGAACATGAGCCCTGGCTGACTCTGATCGGCCTCCGGCTGGTCTACGAGCGCAACATCTCCCGGAGCTGAGCGGTAAACGGGTGCCGCTCCCCGGCTCCGGTCGGGAGCGGTGGCCCGTGGAATAGGTCGTCACCGTCGTCACCTGCGAACTCGGACCCATTCCGAAATTCCGGCCCGGATCGGCACCCCTCCGGCTAATTCCCCGGGGCTTCGACGGCTCTCGGCCATCCATCGAGCGGCGCTCGGCGGAAACACAACTCTTCGAATTCCGTATTGACAAGCGGAACCGCTGGAAGGCCCCGGCGGCGGTGTGCGCCGGCCTGTCCCGCGGGCCGCTCCGGCGGCGGATCCCGGGCCCGTCGCCCGCCCCGCGCGCCGTTTCGCGCCGGACCCGGCACCGGGCAGCGCGCGGTGCCCACACCCGCTCCCACCTGCGGTGGCGTCCACTCCAGGGGGTGGATCGGATCCGCAACGCGCCGCACTTTCCTGCGCTTCGCAAAATTTGTCCGCTTAGCACTTAAAGTCGCCCCATGCCCACGCCATACGGATCCCGCGGCGGAATGGCGTTCAGCGCGGATGAGCTGCGTGTGCTCCGACGCGCCCTCGCCATCGCCCTCCAACCCCACCCCGTCACCCCCTCTCCCGGACCCCTCGGCCCGGACCGGGCGGAGGAGATCCAGGACTTTCTCCGCCTCGCCGAGGCCGTGGACGAAGCGGTCCGCGAGGGCGGGCGGCTGCGAGCGTTCCTGCTCGCCGAGCTCGCCCGCTACCGCGCCGCCCTCCCCGGTGCCGCCGCCGGATACCTGGAGCAGCTCCAGGGCGCTCTGGAGGCCGGTTACGAGCCGCTCCCGGAGGACCTGGCCGCGCTCCGCGCACTGTGCGGATCGGCCGCCGGCGGTGGTGAGGTCGAGCGCCGGCGGGCGCTTCTGGGCCACTGCGAACGGATCGCCGAGCGGGGTGTGCGGGCCCGCCTCGCGGAGCGTTCGGTGGCCGTGCTGCGGCCCCGCCCCCGCCCCGTGGCGGCGAGGCTGCGCGCCCTGCCGGGCGGAGCCACGGAGGGCGCCGACGAGCCCAAGGAGCCGCGCAAGAAGCCCGCGGCACCGGACCGCGGCGACCGCGAGGGACCCAAACGGGAGGAGCCGCCCCGTGGCACCCCGCGCCCGGGCCGCCCGGTGCCGACGCCCGCGGAGGTCTTCCCGCCCAAGCGGCGCCGCCCCTCACCGCCGCCGGAGGAGGACTCACGGCTCACCGCCGGAGCCGGACCCGGCACCGGAGCGGAGGGCGGGCCGGTGTCCGCCGTGCGGTCGGCCTGACCGTCGCCGGAGCCTCCTGGATGATCCACGCCCGCCGTGGCCGCCCCGGCTCCGGGCGGCCACGGAGCCCCGCGTAATCTGGTGGTCTCGAGCAGAAGGAGGCCGGGAGCCATGGATTATGTCTCCGCGCTGGTCCCGTCCGTGGTGATGGCCGTGGCCTTCATCGCGTTGATCGTGACGATGGTGAAGAGCCAGGGCGGCGCCAACAAGGCCAAGGAGGACGCCGCGGTGGACGCGGTGCTGGCCCGCGCCGAGGCGGACCGCGGGGCGGCGGGGCCCAAGGCCCCCTGACGGACTTCGTCCACCGCCGCACACCACGTTTCACCTGCACGTCCCGAGGGCGCACCACGTCCCGGGGCGTGCGCCTTTTGGTGCGCGCATCTCCCGACATTCAGGACATTTCCCACTATTATTCACGGTGTGCCTCGGCCATTGGGAGAGCTTGAAGACGCGGTCATGACCCGGGTGTGGAAGTGGAACCGCCCGGTCACCGTGCGGGAAGTCCTGGAAGACCTTCAGCGGGAACGCTCGATCGCCTACACGACGGTCATGACCGTAATGGACAACCTCCATCAGAAGGGCTGGCTCCGCAGGGAGGTTCAAGGCCGCGCCTATCGATATGCGGCCGTCTCCACCCGGGCCGCCTACTCGGCCGCACTGATGAACGAAGCGTGGTCGGCCAGTGACAACCCGGCGGCCGCCCTCGTCGCGTTCTTCGGGATGATGTCCGAAGAGCAGCGAGATGCACTGCGCGATGCCATGCGCGTCGCACAACTCGGGGAGCCCGGGGAGAGCCCCGGTGAGTCAGGGCGATGACGCGGGGCGATAGCGTCCGGGCATGTCCTCCGCACTATCAAAAGTAGTCACCGTCCGCCGAGCCCGGACCAGCGATGTGCGGGCCGTGCGCCGCCTCATCGACTCCTACGTGGGCGATCGCATCCTGCTCGACAAAGCGACTGTGACGCTTTACGAGGACATCCAGGAGTTCTGGGTCGCGGAGCGGGATGAGGACGCGGAGGTCATTGGCTGCGGCGCACTCCACGTCATGTGGGAAGACCTCGCGGAGGTTCGCACTCTCGCCGTGCATCCCGCTCTCAAGGGCAGTGGTGTAGGCCACTTGCTGCTCGACAAGCTGTTGCAGACGGCGCGCTGGCTCGGGGTACGGCGCATTTTCTGCCTCACCTTCGAAGTCGACTTCTTCACCAAGCACGGCTTCGTGGAGATCGGCGAGACGCCGGTCGACGGGGATGTCTACACGGAGCTCCTCCGTTCCTATGACGAGGGTGTCGCCGAGTTCCTGGGTCTCGAACGGGTGAAGCCGAACACCCTTGGCAACAGCCGGATGCTTCTGCAACTGTGATCGCGGGCCCTATGTCCGAATCGCTCCCCTATCACATAGCTCCGGAACATCGGGTTCATACAGGCTTCCCGCTGGTGGGATCAGTCGAACCTTCCCGGGGGGTTTGTGTTTTTTCGGGAAAGGCGGTTTGCTATTCCCCCGTAGTGTAATTACCTGGGGGGTGAGACATCAGCGGCCAACGCCGCGCCCCGAACCCCCCGCTTTCCCTGAAAGGAACCTCATGGCACAGAAGGTTCAGGTCCTTCTTGTCGACGATCTCGACGGCGGCGAGGCGGACGAGACTGTGACGTTCGCGCTGGACGGCAAGAGCTACGAGATCGACCTCACCACCTCCAATGCGGACAAGCTCCGGGATGCCCTGGAGCCCTACACCAAGAGCGGCCGTCGCACTGGTGGCCGGGCCTCCGGCGCCCGCGGCAAGGCGCGTGCGGCGGCCGGCGGCAGCCAGGACACCGCGAAGATCCGCGCCTGGGCGAAGGAGAACGGCTACGAGGTCAACGACCGCGGCCGCGTTCCGGCGACCGTGCGCGAGGCCTACGAGAAGGCCAACGCCTGAGCGCGTCACCCTTCCCCGGCTCGTCGCTGCCTGGGCAGCGGGCGGGCGCGCAGCAACCGGGCACGGTGGCACTCGGTAGCCGCCGCGGCCACGAGCCGCACGAGGTCGGGGGCGCCCCCATCGCCCCCGAAACCTGTCCGCGGCAGGGTCGGCTCCACCTCGCCCCCCGGCTCGGGAGGCCGCAGCCATACGGCGGCCTCCTGCGGGCGCCACTCTCCCGGCGCCGCGGGCGGCGGCCAGGAAGAGGTGGGGCACGGAGCGGTGATCCGGCCGCCGGCGCCGAGCGCGGTCAGATCCAGGGGAACCCCGCCCCACTCCAGCCAGTCGAGCAGTCCCGGCAGCTCGTCGGCGCCGCCGGCGGCCACCAGCAGCCGCATCCAGGGGCCCTCCACCGCGACCGGACCGGTCCTCGGCACCCGTCGCAGCATGGCGAAACCGGCCGCGACCGGCAGCTCCAGCACGTCGAACGCCACCCCCGTGAGCAGTTCGACGGGATCGCTGCCGGTCGTCGGCCACCCCAGCTCGCGCTCGTACCACCGGGACCGGGCGGTGGCCGGGGCGGCGGGCGGGACCGCTGAGGTCCGGGCGGTGGAGATCATGCCCAGAGCAACTGCCTCCTTTCGTGAAGGTTACGTCCCGTAGGGGAACGAATGCACTGTGTGCACGATCGGGGAGGCGCGGAAGCGGTGAAAGGGCGCAAGGTTGTTCGCCCGTAGCGGATGGAACCAGCCCGCGCGGCATGGAGTGTGAGTCCTTGCGGGTAAGACATCCCTAGTGGGAGGGGCGGTCCTCGTGTCGGGTGGAAGCGGCGTTCGCCATCGGCGTACTGGCGGTGGGCGTAGACGCTTGGCCTGCGGGAACATCGTCTCGCACCATCGGGTTGGAGCAGTTGTCGGCTGTTCGGGCAGGAGCCAGTGGCTGTTCACCCCGCGCGAGCGGGGGTGATCCGGACGGTTGTCGGCAGTTGGAATGAGCTGTCCCGGGTTGCGGGACTAGCATGCGGAAGGACAGGGAGGGGATCGTCCCCGATCTTTCTGACCGCTCTGAGGAGCGATTAACGATGTTCGAGAGGTTCACCGACCGTGCGCGGCGGGTTGTCGTCCTGGCTCAGGAAGAAGCCCGGATGCTCAACCACAACTACATCGGCACCGAACACATCCTCCTGGGCCTGATCCACGAGGGTGAGGGTGTCGCCGCTAAGGCCCTGGAGAGCCTCGGGATTTCGCTCGAGGCGGTCCGCCAGCAGGTGGAGGAGATCATCGGCCAGGGCCAGCAGGCCCCGTCCGGTCACATCCCCTTCACTCCCCGTGCCAAGAAGGTCCTGGAGCTGTCGCTCCGCGAGGCCCTTCAGCTCGGCCACAACTACATCGGCACCGAGCACATCCTGCTCGGCCTGATCCGCGAGGGCGAGGGCGTCGCCGCCCAGGTCCTGGTGAAGCTGGGCGCCGATCTGAACCGGGTCCGGCAGCAGGTCATCCAGCTGCTCTCCGGCTACCAGGGCAAGGAGGCCGCCACCGCCGGCGGCCCGGCGGAGGGCACTCCCTCCACCTCGCTCGTCCTGGACCAGTTCGGCCGCAACCTCACCCAGGCCGCCCGCGAATCCAAGCTCGACCCGGTCATCGGGCGCGAGAAGGAGATCGAGCGGGTCATGCAGGTGCTTTCGCGCCGCACCAAGAACAACCCGGTCCTCATCGGCGAGCCCGGCGTCGGCAAGACGGCGGTCGTCGAGGGCCTGGCCCAGGCCATCGTCAAGGGCGAGGTGCCCGAGACCCTCAAGGACAAGCACCTCTACACCCTCGACCTGGGTGCCCTGGTCGCCGGATCCCGCTACCGCGGTGACTTCGAGGAGCGCCTGAAGAAGGTGCTCAAGGAGATCCGCACCCGCGGCGACATCATCCTGTTCATCGACGAGCTCCACACCCTGGTGGGTGCGGGTGCCGCCGAGGGCGCGATCGACGCCGCCAGCATCCTCAAGCCGATGCTGGCCCGCGGTGAGCTCCAGACCATCGGCGCGACCACGCTCGACGAGTACCGCAAGTACCTGGAGAAGGACGCGGCCCTGGAGCGGCGCTTCCAGCCCATCCAGGTGGCCGAGCCCTCGCTGCCGCACACCATCGAGATCCTCAAGGGCCTGCGCGACCGCTACGAGGCGCACCACCGCGTCTCGATCACGGACTCGGCCCTGGTCGCCGCCGCCACCCTGGCCGACCGGTACATCTCGGACCGCTTCCTGCCGGACAAGGCGATCGACCTGATCGACGAGGCCGGTTCCCGGATGCGGATCCGCCGCATGACCGCACCGCCGGACCTGCGCGAGTTCGACGAGAAGATCGCCGATGTGCGCCGGGAGAAGGAGTCCGCGATCGACTCGCAGGACTTCGAGATGGCCGCGGGCCTGCGCGACAAGGAGAAGCAGCTCCTGGCCGCCAAGGCGAAGCGGGAGAAGGAGTGGAAGGCCGGCGACATGGACGTCGTCGCCGAGGTCGACGAGGAGCTGATCGCCGAGGTCCTGGCCACGGCCACCGGCATCCCGGTCTTCAAGCTGACCGAGGAGGAGTCCTCCCGGCTGCTGCGCATGGAGGACGAGCTGCACAAGCGCGTCATTGGCCAGAAGGACGCCATCAAGGCGCTCTCCCAGGCCATCCGGCGTACGCGTGCGGGCCTCAAGGACCCCAAGCGCCCCGGCGGCTCCTTCATCTTCGCGGGCCCGTCCGGTGTCGGTAAGACCGAGCTCAGCAAGACCCTCGCCGAGTTCCTCTTCGGCGACGAGGACGCGATGATCTCGCTCGACATGTCGGAGTTCAGCGAGAAGCACACCGTCTCGCGGCTCTTCGGCTCCCCGCCCGGATATGTGGGCTACGAGGAGGGCGGCCAGCTCACCGAGAAGGTGCGCCGCAAGCCGTTCTCCGTGGTCCTCTTCGACGAGGTCGAGAAGGCCCACCCGGACATCTTCAACTCGCTGCTCCAGATCCTGGAGGACGGTCGGCTTACCGACTCCCAGGGCCGGGTCGTGGACTTCAAGAACACGGTGATCATCATGACCACCAACCTCGGCACCCGGGACATCTCCAAGGGCTTCAACCTGGGCTTCGCCGCCCAGGGCGATGTGAAGACCGGCTACGAGCGGATGAAGGCCAAGGTCAACGAGGAGCTGAAGCAGCACTTCCGCCCCGAGTTCCTGAACCGTGTCGATGACACCGTCGTCTTCCACCAGCTCACCGAGGACGACATCATCCAGATCGTCGACCTCATGATCGCCAAGGTGGACGAGCGGCTCAAGGACCGCGACATGGGCATCGAGCTCAGCGGCGAGGCCAAGAAGCTGCTGGCCAAGCGTGGCTACGACCCGGTCCTGGGCGCCCGGCCGCTGCGCCGGACGATCCAGCGCGAGGTCGAGGACGTGCTCTCGGAGAAGATCCTCTTCGGCGAGCTGCGTCCGGGCCACATCGTGGTCGTGGACACCGAGGGTGAGGGTGAGGAGAAGACGTTCACCTTCCGCGGCGAGGAGAAGTCGGCGCTGCCCGACACCCCGCCGATCGAGTCCGCCACCGGTGGTGCGGGCCCGAACCTGAGCAAGGAGGCGTAAGCCCTCCCGGCACCTCAAGGCCCTGTCCCAAGGGCCGCGAAGGGGCCGTGGCACCGTCCAGGACGGCGTCACGGCCCCTTCGCGCGTTCCCGCCCGTTTCCCTGCCCGTAGGGGCTGAGAGCGCCCGTACGGGCACTGTGAGGGCCCTCAGCTGCCCGTCACGATGACCTGGACGCCCGCGGGCACTCCGGTCACCCCCGCGTTGCGGGGGCTCAACCGCAGGGTGTGCAGCCGGGGGAAGGCGGCCAGCCAGCTCAGGTCCAGACCGTCCCCCAGGTCGTAGGAGAGCCACAGCTCGGTCAGCCGCTCGGCGACCAGGCCCTCGGTCAGCTGCTCCGGGGTGAAGGCCCCGGCGATCTGGACGCAGGGACGGCCGCCGAGCCGGCGCAGCGCGCTGAGCTCGGCCGCGTCGGACACCGGAAAGTCGAGTTCGCCTTCCTCGAGATGCGCGATGATTTCGTCCGCGTAGCGATCGGTGTCATAGCGCCGCCAGGCCCGCGCGAGCTGTGAACGCACCGCCCAGGACGTACGGTCCCGCAGCCGGGTCAGATAGTCGATGGCGCGGTCGTCGGCTATCGAGGTGGCGGTGACGGCCAGACGATGGGCTTCCTCATCGGATACGCCGGTGGGATCGGGCAGCATTTCCAGTGCGATAGGGCCGATCCAGCCCAGTGCGCGAGCTGCCTCCAGGGAGGTCGGACGGACCAGATCCCGGGTATAGCGGTGCACTCGGGAACGCACCGCGGGGTCCAGCTCCGTCGCATGTTCGAGACAAGCGGCGGCCAGCAGTTTGCGATGGCGGGCATGGACCGGGCGGGTGCCCTTTCGGGCGGCCAGCAGCCCTTCCAGGAGGTAAGCGCATTCATCGGGGCGGGCCAGAGCGACCGACATTCTGATCACTTCTTCCCAGTCGTCCAGGTGGGCGTGGTCGATGAGGAAGTCGAAATCGTGCCGTTCCACCACCGCTCTCGCACTCAGATAGTCCTGGAAGGTGCGGTGCACAAAATCGACCGACCCGGGGGTGGGCTCGCGCAATAGTCCGGTGCGGTGGAGCAGATGCCGGTAGATCTCCTCCGGCTCGCCCTGCCGTGCGGCATGGGGAATGGAGGGAAGGTGCTGGGCGAAGGTCTCCAGGGCCACGGCCCGGTCCATTTCGGACCGTCCGTTGACCAGCATCCAGTGCGCCAGCTTCTGGAGCAGCCGGATCTTCGGTTCCTGCGGCAGGTCGATTCCATCGGGCGGCACCATGGCCCGCTCGCGGTCCCGGCGTTCCAGCAGCATGGAAAGGGCCGCGTCATAGAGGGCTTTGCGGCCGCGCGGCAGATAGCCGCGGCGGTCCCGGTGCAGGGCGCAGATCAGTCCGCACATCAGCGGATTGGTGGCCAGCCGCCCCAGTTCACGGGATATCCGCACGGCGTCCAGCAGCGTTTCCTCATATGAGCCCAGCCGGTCCAGATCGGTGCCGTCCTCGCGCGCCGCGGCGTGCCAGCGCTGAATGAAAGCGGTAACGCCCTCGGAGCTGAGCGGGGCCAGCTTCAGTTCCGTGAAGCGCTCGGCGGCCAGCCAGTTCTCGCGGACGGCGGACGGGCGGGAGGTGACCAGCCAGACGTTTCCCGGATAGCGCGCGGGAAGTTCGCGCAGCGCCTGCCGCAGCTGTTCCCGGTCGCCTTCGGGTGCCTCGTCGATCCCGTCCACCAGCAGCAGCCCGCGGCCCGCGGACAGCACCCGCTCGGCCCATCCGTCGGGCTGGGTGTCCGCCTGCGGGTGGCGGACGGCGGACAGAAAGCGGTCGGGCGGTGGAAAGCCGCCCTGCCGGAACCGGCGCACCGGCAGGACGAACGGCACCCGGCCGCGCAGCCGGGCCAGCTGACCGGGTAGCCGTCCGCGGGCCACGGAGACCGCCAGCCACTGCACCAGCGTGGTCTTGCCCGACCCCGCCACCCCCCACAGCAGCACCCGGTCGTGGCTGGCGAGCGCCTGCTCCGCGGGGGCGGTGGGCCCCGCGTCGGTCTCGGTCTCCAGGCTGAGGTAGGCGGTGTCCAGCGGCCAGGTGTCGGGGGAGTGGGCCAGGTCGATGCCGTAGATCGTCAGGTGGTCATGGCCCGCGATGATCCCGCGGGCGTAGACCTCCTCGAACGCGGCGTCCGTGCCGGCCGCCCGCTCGGCGAGGCCGCGGGCGACAAACGCCGACCGCCGGACGAGGAAGCGCAGGATCTCGTCGCACACCGCGTACAGGACGGCGGTGTGCAACCGGGCGGCGCCGGGCGGCAGTTCGCGATCGGCGTCCGGGGCGGCGACCGCCAGATGCCGGGCGAACGCCTCGGGCCCGAGCCGCACCGCCCGTACGTCGTCCATGTCGACGGTGCCGAGGGCGTGCAGGCTGCGGGCGAGCGCATCGGTGACCACCCGCTCCGCCTCGCCGTCCCGGCCGTTCCGCGCCTCGGCGGGAATTGCTTCCCGCAGCGCCTTGGCGGGAGCGGCTTCCCGCAGCGCCTCGGCGACCAGCGCGCCGGCGATCCGGGTGAGATCGCGTTCGGTGAGTGTCCGGCGATCGCCCTGGAAGGAGACCAGGGCGGATATGCGCACCGGACGGTCGGCCGGTGGCCCGCCGGGCCCCTCGGCCGCGAAGAGCTGTGTGATCAGCGGTACGACGACGTCCGGCGCGAGTCGGACTCTGTTGGCTGCGGGATCCATAGAGCCCCGGTCCCCCCGTGGCGGTGTCGGCCGTTTCGAAGCCTCCAGGGTAGGACGGGCCGGGGGTCCGGCGCGGGGGGTTCACAGGGCGGGCAGAGGCATGGGCGGGTGGGTGCGTGCGCCCGTACGAGGGTTTCGCCGGTGGCCCGCGCAGTGGGGCCGCGGTCAGAACTGCTGGTCGTAGCCGCCGCTTTCACGGCGGACCGCCCGCAGCCCGCGCTCCACGGAGACCACTCGCTCGGTCAGCTCACCGAGCCGCTGTTCCAGCCGCTCCAGCCGGAGTTGATTGCCGCGCACCGCTTGGAGAAGGGTGCGTACGGCGGGGTCGGCCGCGGGGTCGGCGACGAAGAATCCGGGTTCGAGCAGCCCCTCCATCAGCACCCCGTCCTCGACGAGCCGCCGGTAGGCGGAGTCGACCGCCTTGGTGAGTTTCCGCAGCTCGGTGGCGAGTTCCTCGGGGTCGGGCAGCCGGTCGCCCGGCCGGTACGTCCCCGCGTCGATGTCCTCGCGGATCCTCGCCTCGACATCGTCGGACCGCAGCGTCCTGCGCATCTGCTCCATGCCGCGAATCTATCGACGCCGGGCAGAGCGGACGGAAAGCCGGGGGAACGGGAAAACGACAACGGCCCGGCCCCCGCCGTCCGGGGGCCGAGCCGTCGTGCCGGGGTCACTTCTTGACGGTGATACGGTCCGCGGCCGGCGGGGCCAGCGGGGAGGACGCCGAGGAGTGGGCGCCCAGGTAGGAGGTGAACGCCTCCAGGTCGGAGGCGCCGACCAGCTTGTTCTTGCCCTCCTTGAAGACCGGGAAGCCGTCGCCGCCGCCCGCGAGGAACTCGTTCATCGCCACGCGGTAGGTCTTGGCCGGGTCGATCGGCTCACCGTTCAGCTTCACCGAGCCGGTGTCGATCCGGTCCTTGCCGGATTTGGTGAGGTCCAGGGTGTAGGTGAAGCCCTTGGACACCTGAAGGATCTTCGGGCTGTTCTCATTGGCACCGCTGACCTGCTGCTGGAGCGCGGTGATCAGCTGGGCGCCGGTCAGGTCGAGCACGTTCATCATGTTGGTGAAGGGCTGCACGGTGAACGCCTCGCCGTAGGTGACCACACCGTCCCCCTCACTGCCCGACGCCTCGTACGCCAGATCGGAGCGGATACCGCCCGGGTTCATCAGCGCGAGCTGCGCACCGCCCTTGTCCGCGGGGGAGAGCGCCTCCACCTGGCCGTCGGTGATGACATCGCCGAGCGGCGTCTCGTAGGCGGTGGAGCCGCGTCCGGGGATCTCCGCGGAGACATAGCCGACCGGCTTGTTGGCGATCGGCGCGGCCAGCTTGTTCCAGCGCCCGATCAGCGAGGTCATGTCCGGGGCCTTGGGCTGCTCACGGCTCACGACGTGGTTGGCCGAGTCGGCGCCCTTCACGGAGGTCCGGACGATGTCGCCGGTGCGCCGGTCGTAGGTGAGCGTGGTGTCCGTGTAGAGCCGTCCGAAGGAGGCGGCCGAGGTCACGGTGCGCGGGGTGCCGGACGGGTCCGGGATGGTGCATGCGTACGCCTGGTGGGTGTGGCCGGTGACCAGGGCGTCGACCTTCGGGCTCAGATGCTTGGCGATGTCGACGATCGGGCCGGAGACCCCGTCGCCCGCGCCCGGACTGTCGCAGTCGTAGTTGTACGAGGAGGAGGCGGGCATCCCGCCCTCGTGGATGAGCGCGACGATCGACTTCACGCCCTTGCGGTACAGCTCCTTGGCGTACTTGTTGACCGTCTTGACCTCGTCGTGGAACTTCAGTCCCTTGACGCCGTCGGCGGTGACGACGTCCGGCGTGCCCTCCAGCGTGACGCCGATGAAGCCGATCTTCACGCCCTTGTGCTTCCAGACCGTGTAGGGCTTCAGCAGCGGCTTGCCGGTCTTCTCGTCGGTGACATTGGCCGCCAGATACGGGAAGTCGGCGCCCTTGAACTTCTTGCCCTGCTCGAAGCAGCCGTCCTTGGGGTGGCAGCCGCCGTTCTGCATCCGCGTCAGCTCGGCGCGGCCCTCGTCGAACTCGTGGTTGCCGACCGAGGTGACGTCCAGATCCAGCTTGTTGAGCGCCTCGATGGTCGGCTCGTCGTGGAAGAGACCGGACAGCAGCGGGCTGGCGCCGATCATGTCGCCACCGGCCGCGGTGACCGAGTACGGATGGCCCGCACGGGCCTTGCGCAGCGAGGCGGCGAGGTATTCGACACCGCCCGCCGGGACGGACTTGGTGGTTCCGTCGGCCTGGGTCTCGGTCACGGCGCCCGAGGAGCCCTGCGGCGGCTCCAGGTTGCCGTGCAGATCGTTGAAGGACAGCAGCTGTACATCGACGGTGCGGTCCTGCCGGTGGCCCGGCGCGGCCGTGGTGTCGGCGCCCGCCGGGTTCGCGGCGGACAGAGCGCCGGCCGTGGCCGCGAGGACCGCGACCCCCGTGGCCAACCGGCGTGCCGTCCCGCGCCGTTGAGGTCTCGCTGGCATGTCTCCCCCTCTTACCCGTGGTGGTCGGTCGGCCGAAGCATACGGTCAACGCGCGTAGCGGGGCAGGGGGATGAGGTTACGAGCTGGTTGCGTACGGAAGACCGCTACCCGGTGGTTCGCCCATTGGGGGGAAATGTCCCTCGCCGGGGAACGCCGGGGCGGCACGGCCGAGTCGTAGGCTCGGCACCATGAATGACGTGGTGAACGAGACGGCCGGCGCCCGGCGTATCGAGGTCCTCGAGGAGCTCCCGCCCGCTGTGGTCCAGGATGTGCTGCGCCTGATCGCGGAAGCCGCGCGCACCGACGGCCAGCAGGCGGTGTCCGAGCAGGGTCGGCTGCAACTGCGGGGGCAGCGGCCGGGGGTACGGCATCTGGTGCTGCGCGAGCCGAGCGGGGAGCTGGTCGGCTACGCACAGCTGGAGGACACCGACCCGGTGGAGGCCCCGGCCGCCGAACTGGTCGTCCACCCAGCCCGCCGTGGTCAGGGGCACGGCCGGGCGCTGGGGGTGACCCTGCTGAGGGAGTCCGGCAAGCGGCTGCGGGTGTGGGCGCACGGCGGCCATGCCTCCGCCCGCCATCTCGCCCAGGTGCTGGGGCTGACCCTGTTCCGTGAGCTGCGTCAGATGCGGCGGCCCCTGGGGTCGCCCGCGGAGCTGGGCATCGACGAGCCCACGCTGCCGGAGGGGATCACCGTACGGACCTTCCGTCCCGGCGAGGACGACGCCGCCTGGCTGGCGGCCAACGCCGCGGCCTTCGCCCACCACCCCGAGCAGGGCTCACTCACCCAGCGTGATCTGGACGACCGTATGGGGGAGGTCTGGTTCGACCCGCGGGGCTTCTTCCTCGCCGAGCGCGCGGGCGAGGTCGTCGGCTTCCACTGGACCAAGGTGCACGGAGAGGAGGGCCTCGGCGAGGTGTACGTGCTGGGGGTGCGGCCGGACGCCCAGGGCGGCGGCCTCGGCCGGGCGCTGACCGCGATCGGCCTGCGCCACCTGGCCGCGCAAGGGCTGCCGACCGCGATGCTGTACGTGGACGCGGACAACAGCGCGGCCGTCTCCGTCTACGAACGGATGGGCTTCGTCACCCACGAGACGGACCTGATGTACCGCACGGAGACCTGAGCCCCGCCGGGAGTGTTTCCGAAAGAGTGTTTCCGAAAGGCCCCGGACGCCTCCGGGGCCTTTCGGCCGTCTCCGGGGCGGGCCCGTACGCCCCTGGCCGTGTCCCTGGCTGGGCCCTGGCCGAGGCCCCGAGGCATGTGGGAGCGGGAGTCGGGGTAGGGTCCGGGCCGCGCCCCTCGCGGCCGGACGCGCGTCTGCCGGGCCGGGGTCCGCGCCGGGGTCCGACGCACCCGCACCGGACCCCCGCCGCCGGGCGGGAGCCCGGGGACGAGCCCCCGCCGCCGCGTGGGCGGGCTTCGGCGGGACGCATGTGGGCCGCGTTGCCTGTGCGACGAGTCGCCTGTGAGTCGAGTTGCCTGTGGGGCGAGTTGCCTGTGGGTCGGGTCCCGATTTCCTACGCGCCATGTCTTCGTTACCGACGGTTCAATCTCGGTTGCGAGCATCACTGAATGCAGTCCGCTGTGCCGCATTCGTCGATCCGGAGGCTCCGTGCCGCAGTCGCACCCGCGTCCGCCACGCCGTCTTCCGCTCCGGCGCGGAACAATGAGGTCATGAGCCACTCCAGCGGTCAGGCACCGGTTCACCCGCAGCCTCAGCCCCAGCCCTCGGTCGGTTCGATCGCGGCCCACCGGCCGCATGCCGTTGCCGTCCCGCCGGTGCGGTCGCTCGACCCCGACCTCGACGCCGACCCGGACGTCTACGAGGGCTCCGGTCCGGACGCGGAGAACGGTGAGCTGCCCCAGGGGCGGTTCCTGGACCGTGAGCGCAGCTGGCTGGCGTTCAACGAGCGGGTGCTGGAGCTCGCCGAGGACCCCGCGACCCCGCTGCTGGAGCGGGCCAACTTCCTCGCGATCTTCGCCAGCAACCTCGATGAGTTCTTCATGGTCCGGGTCGCGGGCCTGAAGCGGCGCATCGCCACCGGTGTGGCCACCCGCTCCGCCTCCGGGCTCCAGCCGCGTGAGGTGCTGGAGCAGATCTGGACCCGGTCCCGTGAGCTCATGGCCCGGCACGCCGCCTGCTACCAGCAGGACGTCGCCCCGGCGCTGGCCGAGGAGGGCATCCATCTGATCCGCTGGCCGGATCTCACGGAGAAGGAGCAGTCCCGCCTCTTCACCCTCTTCCGGCAGCAGATCTTCCCCGTGCTGACCCCGCTGGCCGTGGACCCGGCGCACCCCTTCCCGTACATCTCGGGGCTTTCGCTCAACCTCGCCGTCGTGGTGCGCAACCCGGTGAGCGGCCATGATCACTTCGCACGTGTGAAGGTTCCGCCGCTGCTCTCCCGGTTCCTGGAGGCGTCGCCGCAGCGCTATGTGCCGCTGGAGGACGTGATAGCGGCGCATCTGGAGGAGCTGTTCCCGGGGATGGAGGTGCTCGCGCACCACATGTTCCGGGTGACCCGCAACGAGGACCTGGAGGTCGAGGAGGACGACACGGAGAACCTGCTCCAGGCCCTGGAGAAGGAGCTGCTGCGGCGCCGCTTCGGGCCCCCGGTGCGGCTGGAGGTCGAGGAGTCCATCGACCCGTACGTCCTGGACCTGCTGGTACGCGAGCTGAAGATCTCCGATGCGGAGGTCTATCCGCTGCCCGGCCCACTCGACCTCACCGGGCTCTTCGGGATAGCGGCGCTGGACCGGCCGGAGCTGAAGTACCCCAAGTTCGTGGCGGGCACCCACCGTGATCTGGCCGAGGTGGAGTCCGCGTCGGCCCCCGACATCTTTGCCGCGCTGCGCGAGCGGGACGTACTGCTGCACCACCCGTACGACTCCTTCTCCACCTCCGTCCAGGCGTTCCTGGAGCAGGCCGCGGCCGACCCGGACGTCCTCGCGATCAAGCAGACGCTCTACCGCACCTCGGGCAAGTCGCCGATCGTCGACGCGCTCATCGACGCCGCCGAGTCCGGCAAGCAGGTGCTGGTGCTGGTCGAGATCAAGGCCCGGTTCGACGAGCAGGCCAACATCAAGTGGGCGCGCAAGCTGGAGGAGGCCGGCTGCCACGTGGTCTACGGCCTGGTGGGGCTGAAGACCCACTGCAAGCTGTCGCTGGTGGTCCGCCAGGAGGGCGACACCCTGCGCCGCTACTCCCACGTCGGCACCGGCAACTACCACCCCAAGACGGCACGGCTCTACGAGGACCTGGGGCTGCTCACCGCCGACCCCAAGGTGGGCGCAGATCTGTCCGACCTGTTCAACCGGTTGAGCGGCTACTCCCGCCGGGAGACCTACCGGCGGCTGCTGGTCGCCCCCAAGTCGCTGCGCGACGGGCTGATCACCCGTATCAACAAGGAGATCACCCACCACCGCGCGGGCCGCCCCGCCTCGGTGCGGATCAAGGTCAACTCGATGGTCGACGAGGCCGTGGTCGACGCCCTCTACCAGGCCGCGCGCGCCGGGGTGCCGGTCGACGTCTGGGTGCGCGGGATCTGCGCGCTGCGGCCCGGCGTGCCGGGACTCTCGGAGAACATCCGGGTCCGCTCCATCCTGGGGCGCTTTCTGGAGCATTCGCGCATCTTCGCGTTCGGGAACGGTGGTGAGCCGGAGGTGTGGCTCGGCAGCGCCGACATGATGCACCGGAATCTGGACCGCCGGATAGAGGCGCTGGTGCGGGTCACCGACCCCGCCCACCGGGCGTCGCTCAACCGCCTGCTGGAGACCGGTATGTCCGACTCCACCGCCTCCTGGCATCTGGGCCCGGACGGCGACTGGACGCGGCATGCCACGGACGCGGACGGACAGCCGTTGCGGAACGTACAGGAAATGCTCATAGACGCCCGGAGGCGACGGCGTGGCTCAACGACATGACCTGCCGCTGGTCGGGAGGACGGACGCCGGCCGGCCGCCCGGCACCCCGCCCCGTGGCGCCGGTCCGGACGGCCCCCAGGACACCAGAGGTGGCACGCACCCCGGGGGGCCCGGGGGGTACGACACGGCGGAGCGCATCGCGGACCCGGTCCCGGACACGCACCCGCCCATGGCCGGGGAGGTGCTCGCGGCCTATCTGAACGCGCAGGCCGGGGACTTCCTGCGGAGTCTGCGGCTGCACCGCGAGGCAGGCTCCGACGGTGAGGAGGCCGAGGAGGCCGCCCGGCTGCTGCGCCGGGCCGCCCGCCGGATCAGCGGCGCGCTGTCCGTCTACCGCCCGCTCACCGACACCGCCTGGTCCGATGAGCTCCGCGCCGAGCTGGCCTGGCTGTCCGGCACGCTGGCGCTGGAGCACGCGTACACCGAGCGGCTGTCCCGGCTGCGCGGTGCCCTCCACCGCCTCTCCGGTACCGGCGGCCCGCCGGACCGGCCCCCGGCGGAGGAAGCGGCCGCGGTGGGAGCCGCGGCAGGTACGGCAGCTGAGGCGGCCGGCGGCGGGGGTACGACGACGGCGTCCGCCGGAAGCACGGCCGCCACGGCCCGCCCCGCACGGGCCGCCCGCCGCAGTGTCTCCCTCGCCACCGGCGCCCCGGACCCGGCGCCCGCCCCGCGCCGGGGCACGGCGGACGGCGCGGACCCGGCGGAGGGGACCGAGGAGACGTCCGGTACGGCGGTCGGCAAACGGCCGGACAAACGGTCCGACCAGCGCGCCGACGGACCGGACAGCACAGGACGTCCCACCGCCCCCCAGCGGGCCGGTGGTGCGGACGGGGGCCGGGGCGCCGGGCTGACCGTGGGGGCAGCCCGCGCCGGGGCCCTGCTGGAACGCCAGCTCACCCTGGCCCGGACCCGGGCCCACACCGCGGCCCTCCAGGCACTCGGCTCTTCCCGCTGCCATGCGGTCGCCGACACCGTGGCGCTGCTCGCCTCCGAGGTGCCGCTCGACGAGACCGTCGCCCAGCGCCCCGCCGAGCAGGTGCTGCCCCCTCTCGCCGAGCTGGCGCACCGGCGGCTGGCCGAGGCGGTGGACGGGCTGCCGCTGGGCCGCGCCGGACACCCGTACAACGCCGAGGCCCTGATCCATGGGCTCGCCGCGACGCCCGCCGCCGACGCCCCGCCCGCCAGCGAAGAGCAGGACGCGCCCTGGCACCAGGTGCGCCGGCTGCTGCGGATGCGCCGCTACGCGCTGGAGGTGCTGGAGCTGGCGGAGCCGCCGAAGCCGCCGACGGCCCCGGACGAGGCGGCCGGACCCGGGCTGGTGAACGGCCCGGTGGAGCCCCGGCTGTCCGTACGGCTGCTGGCCGCCGCACAGGCGCTGGAGCGCCACCGCGACGCGTCCGAGGCGGCCGCCGCCGCGGCAGCGGCGGCGCGTACCCCGCGGATCGCCCCGGCCACGGCGTACGCGCTCGGCGTGCTGCACGCCGATCAGCGCCATGAGGTGGAGGCGGCCCGCTTCGCGTTCGGCCGGATCTGGCGGCGCACGGCGACCAGAGCGACCTGAAGACCGGACACGACCAGGCACGACCAGGCACGTACAGACACGAGCAGATCCGAGCAGGTACAGGCAGACACGAATACGCACGAGCAGGCACCAGCTATCCGCGGCGACCGGGGAGGCGGGACAGCAGATGGCTCAGCGGAATTCCCAGGGCTCGGCCAACGGCGGCGCGGGGGCGCCCGCCCCGCCCGTCCTCGCGGCGGGCTGTGTGCTCTGGCGGCGCGCCCCCGACGGCGGGCGGTTGGAGATCGCGCTGGTCCACCGCCCCCGCTACGACGACTGGTCGCATCCGAAGGGCAAGCTCAAGCGGGGTGAGGACGCGCTGCGCGGTGCGGTGCGCGAGGTCGCGGAGGAGACCGGGATGGGCTGCGCACCCGGCGCCCCGCTGCCCACCCTCCGCTATCTGGCCAAGGGCCGTCCCAAGGAGGTCCGCTACTGGGCGGCGGAGGCGGTCCACGAGGAGCCCTTCGTCCCCAACCGCGAGGTCGACCGGCTGGTCTGGCTGCCGCCCTCCGCGGCCCGGCTGCGGCTGACGTACGACCATGACCGCTTCCTGATAGACGCGCTGCTGGCCGCGGTGCCCCTGTCGTAGCCACGGACCTCGGTGAGCCGTTGAGCGTCAGAGCCGCGGCGCCAGCGCGTCCCAGCGGACCGTGAGCTCGCCCTGCCGCCAGCGCCGGGGCCCGTCCACCAGCGGCCAGCCCGCGGCGCGGAGCGTCTGGGCGCTGCGTATCCAGCGCTGCCGGGCGCTGAGCGCCGCGTACGGGGCGGCGGCCGCCCAGGCGCGGTCGAAGTCGCGCAGGAAGGTGTGCACCGGCTCGCCCGGCACATTGCGGTGGATGAGCGCCTTGGGAAGCCGTTCGGCCAGGTCGGAGGGGCGTTCGAGGGAGCCGAGCCGGGCCGCGAAGGTCACGGTGCGCGGACCGTCCGGGGCGAGGGCGACCCAGACGTGCCGCCGCCCGATCTCGTCGCAGGTCCCCTCCACCAGCAGGCCGCCCGGGGCCAGCCGGGCGCAGAGCCGCCGCCACACCTCGGCGACCTCGCCCTCCTCGTACTGCCGCAGCACATTGGCCGCCCGGATGAGCGTGGGCCGGGCGCCGTCCGGCAGCGGCACCTCGAAGCCGCCGTGGGCGAAGGCGAGCCCCTCGCGCTCGTACGGCCGGGCGGCATCGACCCGCACCGGGTCGATCTCCACCCCGACCACCCGGGCGCCGGGCCGTACCGTGCGCAGCCGGGCCAGCAGTTCGACGGCGGTCCAGGGCGCGGCGCCGTAGCCGAGGTCGACCGCGACGGGAGCCTCGGCGCGGCGCAGGGCGGGCCCGTGGGCGGCGGCGATCCAGCGGTCCATGCGGCGCAGCCGGTTCGGATTGGTGGTCCCGCGGGTCGCCGAACCGATCGGGCGGGTCGGCGGCGGTACGCGGGCGGGCATGGCGAGAGCTTATGGGGTGACTCGGGAGGGCCGACCGTCCGGTCGGCGGTCACGCACCGCACCCGTCCCGCTGCTCGAACGTCACACTTTGGCAAAAGCGGAAATGGGAACGAGGCGTTCCGGTGTTGACGGTTGCAACGGTGAGAAGGGGCAGCACGCCCCTGGGTAGGAGGTATCGCGCGGTGAGCCAGCACGCTTCCCGCCTCGGCGGTCTGCGAGGCCGATCCTCTGTGACGTTCGGCGGCCATCCCCACGCGCGCTTCCGGCGCGTGCTGCGCCGGCCACGGCGGATCGCGATGCTCAGCGTGCACACCTCCCCCCTGCACCAGCCGGGCACCGGCGACGCGGGCGGGATGAACGTCTACATCGTGGAGCTCGCCCGGCGGCTGGCCGCCCTCGACATCGAGGTGGAGATCTTCACCCGGGCCACCAACGGCGGGCTCCAGCCCTCCGTCGAGCTGGCGCCCGGGGTGCTGGTGCGGCATGTGGACGCCGGTCCGTACGAGGGGCTGGCCAAGGAGGACCTCCCGGCGCAGCTGTGCGCGTTCACCCACGGGGTGATGCGGCAGTGGGCGGACCACCGCCCCGGCTACTACGACCTGGTCCACTCCCACTACTGGCTCTCCGGCCATGTCGGCTGGCTGGCCGCCGAGCGCTGGGGCGTACCGCTGGTGCACGCCATGCACACCATGGCCAAGGTCAAGAACGCCGCCCTAGCAGCCGGGGACACCCCCGAACCCGCGGCCCGGGTCATCGGCGAGCAGCAGATCGTCAGCGCCGCCGACCGGCTGATCGCCAACACCGCCGAGGAGGCGGAGGAGCTGGTGCGCCACTATCAGGCGGCGCGCGACCGGCTGGCGATCGTGCACCCGGGGGTGAACCTGGAGCGGTTCCGTCCGGCGGACGGCCGGGCGGCGGCCCGCGCCCGGCTCGGACTGCCGCCCGACGCGCTGATACCGCTCTTCGCCGGACGCATACAGCCGCTCAAGGCCCCCGACATCCTGCTGCGCGCGGTGGCCCACCTGCTGGAGGAGGATCCGTCGCTGCGCGAGCGACTCGTGGTGCCGGTGGTCGGCGGGCCGAGCGGCAGCGGTCTTGCCAAGCCGGAGCGGCTCCAGAAGCTGGCGGCGCGGCTGGGGATCTGCGATGTGGTGCGGTTCCAGCCGCCGGTCGCCCAGGACGAGCTGGCCGACTGGTACCGGGCGGCGTCGGTGCTGGTCATGCCGTCCTACAACGAGTCGTTCGGACTGGTGGCGATCGAGGCGCAGGCCTGTGGCACCCCGGTGGTGGCGGCCTCGGTGGGCGGTCTGCCGGTGGCCGTGCGCGACGGTGTCAGCGGCACCCTGGTCGGCGGCCATGACCCGGCCGACTACGCCCGCGCCCTGCGTCCCTTCGCGGACGAGACGGGGCGTGTGGAGCGGATGGGCGCGGCGGCGGCCCGGCACGCGCGGGCCTTCGGCTGGGACACGGCCGCCGCGGCGACGGCGGAGGTCTACATGGAGGCGATGCGTGAGCGGCGTCGCCTACGATCGGCCCATGGGTGACGCCAACACCAACGCCACCGGTGCCGGTAGCGGAGCCGACGCCGACGCCGCCAGGACCGTGATCGAGCAGACGCTGCGCGACGCCGAGCTGGAGTGGGAGAGCCCGTCCGAGGGGACGTACGTCGTCACACTCCCGGGCACCCGCAAGCTGTCGACCACCTGCTCGCTCCGCGTCGGCAGGCACTCCCTCTCGATCAACGCCTTTGTGATCCGGCACCCGGACGAGAACCACGACACCGTCCACCGCTGGCTGCTGGAGCGCAACACCCGGCTGTACGGGGTGAGTTACGCCATCGATCCGATGGGCGACATCTATCTGGTCGGGCGGCTGCCCCTGGCCGCCGTCACCCCGGACGAGCTGGACCGGCTGCTCGGCACCGTCCTGGAGAACGCGGACGGCAGCTTCAACACCCTGCTGGAGATGGGCTTCGCCACCGCGATCCGCAAGGAGTACGCATGGCGTACCGCGCGCGGTGAGTCCACCCGGAACCTCGAGGCGTTCACCAACCTGACGCGCGACGTGACGGGCTGACCCACCCGCCGCCCGCCGTTGAAAATCTTCGAAGTCGCGGTGAAGAAAACCGCTCCGTGACGGCTCTTCATAGTGAACCGGCGTCCAGCCGGGAACCATGAAGGGGAGACACAACGGTGCTCATGGACAATCCGTGGCTCACGGTGGCAACGGTCGTGACGGTGGGGGTGCTGCGGCTGATGGGGGACGTCATTCGCTGGCTGGCGGCGCGTTCGGGAGAACGGATCCGGGCGCGGCTGCTGGTGGAGTTGGTACGCGGGTCGGGGCCGGGCACGGTCCTCACCGACCACCGGGCGGACGGCGCGGCGCTGACCGTCCGCCGGCCGGACGCGGAGAGCGGCCGGGGCGTCGGAGCCGATGTGCGGGGCGCGGATGTGCGGGGCGGGGGTCCGGTATGAGCGACACGGCCGAGGAGACCACGCGCGACGAGGAGTTCGACGCGTTCTACGCCCGCACCAACCGCCGGCTCACCGCCCACGCCCTGATGCGGTTCGGCCGCGATCGGCAGGGCGTCGAGGATGCCCTCCAGGAGGCGTACATCGAGGCGATGGAGCGCTGGCCCACGGTGCGGTCCTGCCCCTCGCCGGAGGGCTGGGTACTCACCACCATGCGGCGCAAGCTGGCGCGTGACGGGCGGCGCTGGCGGAATCGCTGGAAGCCGGCCGAGCTGACCGTCCCGGCCTCCCCGACCGCCACGGTGGAGGAGACCTCGGAGGCGCTGGCCACCCTGCGCGCGCTCACCACCCTGCCGCCGCGTCAGCGCGAGGTGATCGTCATGGCCACCTCGGGCATGAGCTACCAGGAGATATCCACCGCACTCGGGATCACCACCCGGGGCGTGGGCAGCAATCTGCACAAGGCCCGCGCCCGGCTCACCCTGTTACTGAGCATCCCGCCCGGTTCCGACCGCGAAGGCGAGCGGCTGATGAGCCTGAGCCCGCGCGACCCACTGTGCGCGGCGCTGTCGGCCGCCGCCAGATGGCTGCTGGACGGGTTGTGCGCGGAGGAGCGCGATCGGGGACGCGGACTGGGTTCCGGCCGGGGGCGCCGGTGATCGCCGCCGTCCGCGTCCTACTGGCCATGGCCCTGCTCGCGGGGTTCTACGCGCTGGTCGCGGTGATGGTGCTGCTGTGGGTGGGCATCCTGGTGGTGGCGTTGTGGAGCGCCGGACAGCCGGCCGCCACCACGCCCCCGACCAACATCATCCTGCTGTGTGCCGCGTTCGCCCCGGTGATCGCCGGGATGGTGTGGGCGGTGATCCGTACCGCCCGGCCCGCCGGACCGCCCGCGGGCACGGTGTGGGTCAGCAGGCGCGGGGCGCCCGGGTTATGGGCCGTGGTCGAGGAACTGGCCCTCGCCGTGGGCACCCGGCGCCCGGACCACATCCGGCTGACCACGGAGGTCAACGCGTCCGTGACCGAGGACGCCTCGTTCCTGGGGCTGGTGCCCGGCTCCCGCACCCTCTGTCTGGGGATGCCCCTGCTGGCGGGGTTGCCGCCCGCCGAACTGCGCGCCGTCCTCGCCCATGAACTGGGCCACTACTCCCGCCGCCACAACCGCTTCGGCGCCCTCGCCCACCGCGGTACCGCCGGGCTCGACGCCGCACGGCAGGCGATCCTGGACGCCTCGGCCGCCAATGACCTGGTGCGGATGTACGCGGGCGGCCCGCGGGCGCTGGTCGGTCTGTACGCACGGGTCTTCCGTTGGCTCACCCGGCCGGTGCGGCGGCGGCAGGAGCTGGAGGCCGACCGCGAGGCCGCCCGGGTGACCGGGGCGGACACGGTGGCTGCCGCGCTGCGCTCCACGGCCGTACTGGAGCGGCTGTGGCCGGAGTTCATCGCGGAGTTCCTGATCCCGATGCGCCGGGCGCGCGGCTGTGTGCCGGACGATCCGTTCCGGATCTTCGCCCGGCTGGCCGAGGCGCCCGAACTGCGGGAGCTGATGGCCGAGCTGTTGAGCGAGGCGATGCGGCGGCCCGCCGACCCCGACGACCCGCACCCGGATCTGGCCACCCGCCTCCGCCGACTGGAACGCCTCCCCGGGGCCCCGGGCCCGGCCGCACCGGACACCGACGGTCCGGAGACCGTGGCCGTACCCGCCCGCTACGTGGCCGAGTTGGGCCGGTCGCTGTTCTCCGGGGCGGGGGAGACGGTGCCCTGGCGCGACTGGCTCGCCCTGCTGGCCGCCCAGCGCGCGACTCGGATCCTGACCCCGCTGGCGGAGGCGGTGCGCACGGTCGAGAAGGAGGAGGCGGGCGGGGAGCGGCCCGGCCCCCTGACGATCCATCGGGTGCTGCGGCTGGTGGACAGCGGCCGCAGGATGCCGCTCGCCCGCGCCCTTAACTCCCGTCTTGACCCGGCTCTTGACCCGGCCGGGTCGGTGGCGCGTGAGCCGCTGGAACCGCTGGCCGCCGCGCTGGCCGTACTGATCGGGGCGCAGCTGGTGGCGGGCGGCACCGCGTACTGGGCGATGCACTGGACCGGGCCGGGCACCCTCGTTCCGCCCGACGGCATCGCGCCCGAGACGATCCGCTCCTGGGCCGAGACCGCCGTCCAACTCCCCGGCCAGACCCAGCGGTTGGGGCTGCATCTGGCCGCCCTCGGGGTGGACGAACGCAGCCCCCTGCCCGACCGGGCCGGGACCAGCGCGGCCGACGGCGCGCCTCGGGAGGAGGTGCGGGAGGTCAGCATCGCCCCCCAGGTGTCCGCGCCCGCGCGCCGGCGTATCGGCGCGGTACGGACCCTGGCGCTCACGGTGCTGCTGGGGGTGACGGGGCTGACGTTTGTGCTGTGGATCGGCCGGGGCGAGGTGACGTATCCGGGGACCCCGGTGACCCGTTGGACCCAACAGCCCGGCGGCCCCTACAGCTCGGACCCGGCTCCGGGCGCCGTCCCCACGTACGGTCTGCCGACGGGATTCCCCACGTACGGCCTCCCGACCGGATTCCCTACGCACAGCCTCCCGACCGGCCCGGCGCTGCCCACCGACCTCCGGCTGCCGTCGCCGCGGCTGCCGAGCATCGACATCAACTCGCTCCTGCCACGCCCTACGCCTTAGGCCCTCCTCCTGCCGATCTTCGCGGGCTCGCGACGCCTGGCACCGCGCCTCGCCACGTTGTCGGGATCGTCCGAGTACACCCGGTACGAGGACGACCCTCCTGCGATCCTCCCCCAGCTACCGCTGGGAGGGGCCCCTCACCAGACGCCGCGGGCTGATCCACGAAGATCGACAGGACAGGACCTAGCCCGGGAGCACGCGAGCTCGGGTTGTCAGCCGACGGTGTCGGCGTCCCGCACCACCACCGCCGCCCCGCCTTTCACCTCATCCGCGGCTTCCACCGGCCGGGTCCGCAGTCTGCGCCCCAGCGCCGCGTACCCGGCGGCCGCCACGACCCCGACCACCGCGGTCCCCGCCCACAGGGTGTCCGCGCCGAAGTGGTCGATGACCGTGCCGCCCAGCAGCGGACCGGTCAGCGAGGCGAGCGACCAGGACAGTACGTGCATCCCCTGGTAGCGGCCGCGGCCATGGGTGGGGGAGAGCCGGGCCACCAGACCCATCTGGGTGGGGGAGTTGATGATCTCGCCGAGCGTCCAGACGGTGACGGCCAGCGCGTACATGCCCACCGATCCGGCGAAGGCGGTGAGTCCGAAACCGCATCCGGTGAGCAGCGCGGAGGCGACGAGCAGCGGCGCGGGAGCACGGTGCTCGATGAAGCGGGTCACGGGGATCTGTACGGCCACGATCAGCACGCCGTTGGTCGCGATGGCCAGCCCATAGTCGGAGCTGGACAGCCCGTCCTCGCCCATCGCCACCGGCAGGGCCACAAAGCCCTGGAGGAAGACCATCGCCAGCAGGTACGACAGCGCGACGACGGCCATGAACCGCCGGTCGCGCAGCACCGTGCCGAGCCCGATCTCCGGCCCGTCCGCGGCGGGCCCGTCCGCGTTCCGCTCCGGGCGGGACTCCGGCAGCTTGACGAAGACGATGACCGCGCAGAGCAGGGTCATCGCCGCGTCGCTCAGGAACAGGGTCAGATAGCCGTGCTTGGCGATCAGCCCGGCCGCCATCGCCGAGAAGGCGAAGCCGAGGTTGATCGCCCAGTAGTTGAGCGCGAAGGCCCGGATCCGGTCCTCGGGCGCCACGATGTCGGCCATCATCGCCTGCACCGCGGGCCGGGACGCGTTGCTCGTCATGCCCACCAGACAGGCCACGACCGCGATGGCGACCGGGTTCTGGACGAAGCCGAGCACGGCGACCGTGACGGCTGTCGAGAGCTGGGACACCAGCAGGGTGGGCCGCCGCCCCAGCCGGTCGGTCAGCACCCCGGCGACCACCGCCGACACCGTCCCGCCCAGTCCGTGCAGCGCTCCGACCAGTCCTGCGAAGGTCGCCGAGTAGCCGCGATCGACAGTCAGGTACATGGCAAGGAAGGTGGCGACAAAGCCGCCGAGCCGGTTCACCAGTGTGGAGGTCCACAGCCACCAGAACGCCCGGGGCAGCCCCGACACACTCTCCTTCGCTGCCTGTCGCAGCCGGACAACGGACTTCGGCGACATCGGTGACCCCCCGTGGATCCATGCGCACCCATCACGCAATGTAAGTTCCTACTTAGTTGAACGCACCTTACGGATCCCGTCGTCGAGCCGCTACCGGATTACCGGAGTCCGCCCACTGGTACGCCACCGACCCCCTCCGACCGGTCCAGTAGGCTCGAGCGCATGGCCGACGCACCGTACAAGCTGATCCTGCTCCGTCATGGCGAGAGCGAGTGGAACGCGAAGAACCTGTTCACCGGCTGGGTGGACGTCAACCTGAACGAGAAGGGCGAGAAGGAAGCCGTCCGCGGCGGTGAGCTGCTGAAGGACGCCGGCCTGCTCCCCGACGTGGTGCACACGTCCCTCCAGAAGCGCGCCATCCGCACCGCGCAGCTCGCCCTCGAAGCGGCCGACCGCCACTGGATCCCGGTCCACCGCAGCTGGCGCCTCAACGAGCGCCACTACGGCGCCCTCCAGGGCAAGGACAAGGCCCAGACCCTCGCCGAGTTCGGCGAGGAGCAGTTCATGCTCTGGCGCCGCTCCTACGACACCCCGCCGCCTCCGCTGCCCCGCGACGACGAGTACTCCCAGTTCTCGGACCCGCGCTACGCCACGCTCCCGCCGGAGGTGCGCCCGCAGACGGAGTGCCTGAAGGACGTCGTCGTCCGCATGCTCCCGTACTGGTTCGACGCCATCGTCCCGGACCTGCTCACCGGCCGCACCGTCCTGGTCGCCGCCCACGGCAACTCGCTGCGCGCGCTGGTCAAGCACCTGGACGGCATCTCCGACGCCGACATCGCGGGCCTGAACATCCCCACCGGCATCCCGCTCTCCTACGAGCTCGACACCGACTTCCGCCCCATCACCCCGGGCGGCACCTACCTCGACCCGGAGGCCGCGAAGGCGGCCATCGAGGCGGTCAAGAACCAGGGCAAGAAGAAGTAACCCTGACTGATCAAGCCCCCTGTCCGCGGTTTCTTCGCGGGCAGGGGGCTTGTGCGTGGGTCGGGGCCGTCTCTGGGTCGTCAGACCTCGGAACGCCGACGTCAGCGATGGGGCGTGAGCCCACATTGCAGGGCGTGTCGGGTGACGTGCTTCGCGTGTCGATAACGGACAGATTGCGGCACATGAGATGACTTCTACCAGTTTGTCCCAAGTGGGACCCGCACTGGAACAGGAGCATGTGCATGGCATCACAGGCAACGGCCCATAGACCCCGCCCCAGCATGCGGCGGCTGACGGCGGTCATGCTGACCCTGGGCACGGTCGGAGCGCTCGCCGCCGCGGCGCCGCCCAGCGCGGGGCACACGCCGCACCCGCACCAGGCCGATCACGGCTTCCGGGAGCGCGACCTCGTCTCCGACATCGTGGGCAGGGCGGAGAAGTTCGATCCGAACCTGGTCAACTCCTGGGGTCTGGCCCGCAAGAACAGCGGTGAGATCCTCGTGTCGGACAACGGCTCCGACAAGGCCACGGCGTACTCGGGCGCCGTGGACGATCAGCCGGTCAACATCTCCCCGCTGGTCGTGCCGTTCCCCGACGGCGCCGCTCCGACCGGGGTCGTACGCAACGACACCGACAACTTCCGCTTCAGTGCGGGCGGGAGGTCCGGCCCCGCCCGGTTCATCTTCGCGGGGGAGGGCGGCGCCTTGTTCGCGTTCAACCCGGACGTGAGCCCGAACGCCGTCCAGGTAGCGTTCGAGCCCAGCGACGGAACGAACGCCGTTTTCAAGGGCCTGACGCTGGTGCCGGGCGAGAGGAAGGACAGGGGGAACCACAGGAAGGGCAGAGCGGGCGAGAAGGGCCGCGACCACCGCGACCACCGCGAGCCACGCCTCCTCGTCGCGAACTTCCGTGACGCCCGCGTCGACAGTTTCGACACGGATTTCAACCTGCTGCCTGCCGACGACCGGTTCCAGGACCCGAACCTGCCCGCCGGCTTCGCGCCGTTCAACATCAAGAAGATCGGCGAGAAGATCTTCGTGACGTACGCCTTGCAGGACGCGGACAGGGAAGACGACGTCCCCGGTCCGGGCAACGGCTTCATCAACGTGTTCAACACCGAGGGCAAGCTGCTCAGGCGCTTCGCGAGCCAGGGGGTGCTCAACTCGCCCTGGGGCCTGGAAACGGCACCCGCGGGGTTCGGGAAGTTCTCCTGTGACCTGCTCGTCGGCAACTTCGGAGACGGCCGCATCAACGCCTTCGACCTGAGGACCGGCCGGTTCGAGGGCACCCTGGAGGACCCCGAAGGGAACCCGATCGTGATCCCCGGCCTGTGGGGGCTGCAACGCGGCACCGACCAGTCCGGCGGCAGGGAGAGCGTCTGGTTCGCCGCGGGAATCGAAGACGAGGAACACGGGCTGCTCGGTACCCTGCGCGCCGAGAAGTGACCCGTCACCCACACCGCGAGCACCTGCCCTGGCCACAACCTCTGCCGGCTCCCCAAGATCCCCGGCAAGACCCAGGGGTAGCAGGAGCAAGTTTGTGATCACGCCCCCGACCTGCGCCTATGGAGCAGATCGGGGGCGTTTCACGGCCTGGGCCCACTCTGGGCCCTCAGCGCCCCACGGCTAGCGGCCGAGCCGGGATCGGCTTGTCGTTCGGTGAGGTACCGCCGGAAGAAGGCGTCGATGTGGGCGGTGCCGACCTGGCGTTGACGGGCTTCGGTCAGTTGGGGTTCATAGGTGGAGCCACCGGGTTCGGTGCACTGGCCGGGGTGGTCGTCGTCGTGACCGGCATCGTCATCGGCGGCGACCTCTCCGCTGTCCGGCGACCACTGTGTGTTGAAGTAGTTGTGATTCGCGCCGTGTATCTCGACCTTGTGGAACCCGGCGGAGCTCCTGGCGGTCGCGTCGGCGGCGAAGGAGAAGGCATCACGGCCGACTTGACCGTCGCAGGTCCCGCGGATCACGGCCATGGGGGTCTTCGTGATCTCGTACGCGGACATGTCCTCGGTCATGACGTTGTAGGCGGGAGCCAGCGCCATCACCGCCCTGACCTTGACGCCGGCGGGCCACTGGGCCTTGTGACGATCGGCTGCCTGCCATGTCACGCCTGCGCCGCCACGGGAGTGGCCCATGGTGCCGACCTTGTTCAGGTCGATGTGGTGGCTGAAGCTGACGCGTTGCGGCTTGCGGTCTCGTCGGCGCGTTCCGCGATACGGCCACGGTTTCGGGTAGTGCACGGTCGCGGCGATCTCGACCGGTTCCCCGCTTCCCGGCAACCGATAGGCCTGGTCACCCAGGTTGTAGGTGACGGCAGCGACGCCCCGCGGCTCCTGGTCCGACGTCTCGAGGGGCGCGGCGGACGCGAGGCTCCCCGCCATGGCCTGCGGCAGGAAGAGGACCGCCGTGGACACGGCGAGTGTGCGGGCTCGAAGCAGGCGGCCGCGGGCAGCCGTGGCTGTGTCGTTGTGCTTCACAGACGGTCTCCATGGGCGGTGAGCGGTGGCGCCGACAGGCAGCTGCCAGGCGCCGGACGATGGCTTCATCAGTCAGAACCGCGAGACGAGGCCCCGGGGTTGCCCGCCCATGGAATCCGGCGTGGCCGGGTTCTCACCGTCCCGCCCGCACGCGGCACACCGTGGCGCACGCGGACACCGTGAGCGCCGGGGCATAGCCTCCCGCCGTGAGCACGAGGAGGGCCCGGGACCGCATCGCGGTCCCGGGCCCTCCTCGCGTACGGATGGGTCAGCCGCAGCAGCCGCCGCACTGGCAGGGGCCGCCGGACTGGCAGCCGCAGCCGCAGCTCGAGCCGCAGCCGCAGGCGGCGAGCGGGGGGAGCGGGGGGCGCCGGTCGGCCGCCGGACGGGCGGCGGGAATGGGCGTGACGCTGGGCTTGGCGAGGTCCGCCATGTGTCGCCTCCTCGAGAAGGTCACCTGCTGCTCATGGTGCCGTTCCACCGTCCGTGCGCAGGGGCGCACGGACGGCGCGCGGAGGCATGCGGACGGGGCGGTGTCACGCCCCTTCGACGGTGTCCTGCTGCTGGGCGAGCTCGTCCGCGTGCTCGCCGGTGACCAGGTAGACGACGCGCTTGGCGACCGAGACCGCGTGGTCGGCGAACCGCTCGTAGTAGCGGCCCAGCAGGGTCACATCGACGGCGGTCTCGATGCCGTGCTTCCAGCGGTCGTCCATCAGGTGCTGGAAGAGGGTGCGGTGGAGCATGTCCATCGCGTCGTCGTCCTGCTCCAGCTGGAGCGCGAGGTCGACGTCCTTGGTGATGATGACCTCGCCCGCCTTGGCCATCAGCCGCTGGGCGAGCTGGCCCATCTCCAGGATGGTGGCGTGCAGATCGCGGGGGACGGCGGTGTTCGGGAAGCGCAGCCGGGCGAGCTTGGCGACGTGCTGGGCGAGGTCGCCGGAGCGCTCGAGGTCGGCGCTCATCCGCAGGCTGGTGACGACGATCCGCAGATCGGTGGCGACCGGCTGCTGCCGGGCCAGCAGGGCTATCGCACGGCTCTCGAGTTCGCGCTGGAGATCGTCGACCTTCTCGTCGGCGGCGATGACGCTCTCGGCGAGCTTGAGATCCGCGTCCAGTATGGCGGTGGTGGCACGGCCGATGGCCGAACCGACCAGCCGGGCCATGTCGACCAGGCCCTCCCCGATCGAATCCAGCTCCTCGTGGTACGCGTCCCGCATCACTGACCTTCTCTCACTGACTCTCGCTGACGGATCTCCGTGGAGATCTGATCGATCTCCGACCGGCAGACGTGGACTCGCGCCCGCGCCCCCACACTCCCACGTTCCGGCCGAAACGCGTCCTGCTCCGGCATCGGAGGTGAACCACACCGGACCCCTCGGTGAACTCTCGGCAACATGCCCCTCGCATCACCGTGCCCGACCCCCTCGGCGGACGGTCCGGGGTGAACCGGCACCGACCCCCCGGTGAACTCTCGGCAACGTCTGTTCGAGGGGATCGCCGCAGGGCTGTAGTGGGGTCCGGTGCCCCGCATAACCTGGATGCATGAACGTGAACGCGGCGATCGCCGCAGTGGCGGCGCTCGCCGGGCTCTGCACCGGTGTGATCGCCATGCTGGCGTTCCGCTGGAGCGAGCGCGAACAGGCGAAGCCTACGCGTTCCTCGCTGCACACGGATGCCGTGCTGCCGCCCGGTGTGGACACCGTCCTCTCGGTCCTGCGGTCGTCCGCGGTCGTCCTCGACGAGGCGGACGCCGTGGTGAAGGCCAGCTCGGCCGCGTATGCGCTGGGCCTGGTGCGCGGCGGCAAGCTGGCCGTCGAGCCGATGCTGGCGATGGCCCGTGAGACCCGGCGGGACGGCGAGATCCGCCAGATCGAGCTGGATCTGGCGCGGCGCGGCGGCGGCCGGGGCGGCGACGCCCTCGCCGTATCGGCCAGAGTGGCTCCGCTCGGCTCCCGGCTGGTGCTGCTGCTGGTGGAGGACCTCACCGAGGCCCGCCGGATCGAAGCGGTCCGGCGCGACTTCGTGGCGAATGTCAGCCATGAGCTCAAGACCCCGACCGGCGCGCTGTCCCTGCTGTCCGAGGCCGTGATGGACGCGTCCGACGACCCCGAGGCGGTCACCCGCTTCGCCGGGCGGATGCAGGTCGAGGCGACCCGGCTGACCAGCCTGGTCCAGGAGCTGATCGATCTCTCCCGGGTGCAGAACGACGACCCGCTGGAGGACGCCGAGCCGGTCCGGGTCGACGAGCTGGTCGCCGAGGCCATCGACCGCTGCCGCCATCAGGCGGGCACCAAGCACATCACCATGGCCACCGGCGGCACCGCCGAACTGCACGTCTGGGGCAACCGCGGCCAGCTGGCCGCCGCGCTCGGCAACCTCGTCGAGAACGCGGTGAACTACAGCCCGGCCCGGACCCGCGTCGGCATCGCCGCCCGCCGTATCCCCGCGACCGGGGGCGATCTGATCGAGATCGCCGTCACCGACCAGGGCATCGGCATCTCCGAGAAGGACCGCGAGCGGATCTTCGAACGCTTCTACCGCGTCGACCCCGCCCGCTCACGGCAGACCGGCGGGACCGGCCTCGGTCTCGCCATCGTCAAACACGTGGCCGCCTCGCACGGCGGGGAGGTCACGGTGTGGAGCGCCGAAGGACAGGGCTCCACCTTCACCCTGAGACTCCCGGAAGCCGGTGCGGCGCGGGACCGGGACCGCTCGTCGAGCGAGTCGTACGAGACCGGGGCCGACCTCGATGGTGAGGAAGCGGACCAGGACCGGCCGTACGAGACCTTCTCCAATGAACCACTTTCTGCCCCGGAGGTCCTTCCGTGACCCGAGTTCTGGTCGTCGAGGACGAGGAATCGTTCAGCGACGCGTTGTCGTACATGCTCCGCAAGGAAGGATTCGAGGTCGCGATCGCGGCTACAGGCCCCGAGGGGCTCGATGAGTTCGAGCGGAACGGCGCCGATCTGGTGCTGCTCGACCTGATGCTGCCGGGGCTGCCCGGTACGGAGGTGTGCCGGCAGCTGCGCGGCCGCTCCAATGTTCCGGTGATCATGGTCACCGCCAAGGACAGCGAGATCGACAAGGTCGTCGGGCTGGAAATAGGCGCGGACGACTATGTGACCAAGCCTTTCTCCTCCCGCGAGCTGGTGGCCCGGATCAGAGCCGTGCTGCGCCGCCGCGGCGAGCCCGAGGAGGTCACCCCCGCGGCCCTGGAGGCCGGACCGGTCCGGATGGACGTGGACCGGCATGTGGTCACGGTCGACGGCGGCAAGGTGGACCTCCCGCTGAAGGAGTTCGACCTGCTGGAGATGCTGCTGCGGAACGCGGGCCGGGTACTGACCCGGATGCAGCTGATCGACCGCGTCTGGGGCGCGGACTACGTGGGCGACACCAAGACCCTGGACGTCCATGTGAAGCGGCTGCGCGCCAAGATCGAGCCGGACCCGGGCACCCCGCGGTACCTGGTCACCGTGCGCGGTCTGGGCTACAAGTTCGAGCCGTAGGCCGGACCGCGGCCCAGGCGGGCCGAGGTGTGCGGAGAGGGCCCCGGAAGCGACTGCTTCCGGGGCCCTCTCCGTGAGATCAGTGGGCGTTCGACGTCGGCTCGCCGGAGGCGATGTCGTTGCCGGGGCGACTGGTCTGGTCGGTACCACCGGGCTTGGTGGTGCCGCCGGGCTTGGTGGAGGCCGAACCGGACGGCTTGTCCCCGGGCTTGGTGCCATGGCTCGCCTCGTCGGACGGGGTGCCCGTCGGTGTGCCGGACGGCTTGCCCGGCGTGGCGGTGGGCACCTCGGACGGGCCCCAGCCCTCGAAGTAGTGCCGCGCCGGGACGACGAACGCGGTGATCGGGACGTCGCCGGTGCGGTTGAAGTCGAAGACGACGCGCTGGGCGTCACCGTCCCGGGCGGCCTCCCGCCCCTTGGCGATGACCGCGGAGGGGTTGCCCTTGCCGCCGAGGATCACCGAGCCGCCGGCCGGGACCACGATCGGGCCGGAGCCCTTCTTCGCGGGGGCGAGCTTCACGCTCGCGCCGGTGCCCGGAAGGGTGATGTCCTTGAGGGTCTCGTTCCGCGTGCCGACGTTGAAGATCTTGCCGGTGACGACGGCCGGGCCCTTGGCCTTGAGGTCCGGCTGGGTCACCACATTGACGTTCTGGATCTTGATGGTGCCGACGGACGTCGCGGCGTTGTCGGGCTTGATCTCCTGCGTCTGCGCGTCGTTCCCGGCCGCGCAGGCGGAGAGCGGGGCGACCGAGACCACGATGGCGGCGGCGGCGAGGGCGCCGCGTCGAAGGCTGCTGCTCACGGCGGCGGCATCTCCTAGGACGAGGTAAAAGGTTGGATCAGCGGGCTTAGGTTACCGATCCACCCTCTTGGCCTCGCACCCGACCCGCCTCCTGGACGCGGGGCAGGGCCTGGGGGCCCTTCTGGAGCCGTCCTGAATATCGGTTCGTTGATCCGGCCCGGAGATTATCGGTAAGGAATCCGTGGATGTCCCGGAATTGATCAACGGAGTGATCCGGTCCTCTCGTGATCAATTCGTGAATCGGGGCCGGATCTGACACCTCCTGGCCCGAACGGAGTAGCGGAAGTCCATCGACTGGACTCCGGCAAAACGGGACGTACGGTCGCTCGTGGCACCTTCTCGGGACGGGTAACGCATGGCTTTCGGTCCGCCCGTACAGCCGCTCCCACCTGCGAATACCCGGTTCCGCCAACCGCTCGCAGCACGTTCCGGTCGCTGTTGTCAAGCCCTGAGATATGCCCTGACCTGCGAAAACGCCATTCAGAAGAAGGCGTTCCCGTGTTACCCTGGATAGCCACGGAAGGGGTACCTGTCACATGACGTTCAAGGTTGGCGACACCGTGGTCTATCCCCATCACGGGGCCGCGCTGATCGAGGCCATCGAAACTCGCCAGATCAAAGGCGTGGACAAGACCTACTTGGTGCTGAAGGTCGCTCAGGGTGACCTGACGGTTCGCGTGCCGGCGGACAATGCGGAGTTCGTCGGTGTGCGTGATGTGGTCGGCCAGGACGGGCTGGACCGGGTCTTCGAGGTGCTGCGCGCACCCTATGCGGAAGAGCCGACGAACTGGTCCCGTCGTTACAAGGCAAATCTCGAGAAGCTCGCCTCCGGCGACGTGATCAAGGTCGCCGAGGTTGTGCGTGACCTGTGGCGCCGAGAGCGTGAGCGCGGACTCTCCGCCGGTGAGAAGCGCATGCTCGCCAAGGCTCGCCAGATCCTGGTGAGCGAGCTGGCTCTCGCCGAGAGCACCAATGAGGACAAGGCCGAGGCCCTGCTTGATGAGGTTCTCGCGTCCTGACACATCAATGCCGCGGTGCCCGAGTGACTCAGACTTGATGTCCTAAGCCGTCTGTCGCCGGGCGCTGCGGCATGTGTGCATACCGGGACTCTGGGGTCCCGGTCCGCTGCACTGTGTGCCGGTGTCGGTATGCGCTTGTGATGCGATGTGTGCTGGTGACGCGATGTGCTTGCGTCGCAGTGCAGGTGGATCGCGGTGCAGATGATGCGAAGGTGTGCCGGGCCCTGGGCACTGGCTCGACCAGTCGTCACGGAAGGGGCTGGTCGGCGCATCGCGCCCGGCACGCTGTGGCCATACCCATTTCGGTCGAGGAAGCAAACCTGAACGCCAACTCAATGTCCGTAACCATGAGTCCCGGCGACTCCGGCGACTCCGGCGCGCCCGAGCGCCCCGCCCGTACCGCCGCTGTGATCCCGGCCGCGGGCCGTGGCGTGCGGCTCGGCCCCGGCGCGCCCAAGGCGCTGCGCCCGCTGAACGGTATGCCGATGCTGGTTCACGCCGTCCGGGCTATGGCCGGATCCCGCTCCGTCTCCCTTGTGGTCGTGGTCGCCCCGCCGGACGGCGCCGACGAGGTCCAGCGGCTGCTGGACGCCTATCCGCTGACCGGCCGCAGCGCCGATGTGGTGGTCGTCCCCGGCGGGGAGACCCGTCAGGAGTCGGTGCGGCTGGGCCTGGCCGCCGTACCCGAGGACGTCTCCACCGTGCTGGTCCACGACGCCGCGCGGCCGCTGGTCCCCGTGGACACGGTGGACGCGGTCATCACCGCCGTACGGGACGGGGCGCCCGCCGTCGTCCCCGCGCTGCCGCTGGCCGACACCGTCAAGCAGGTCGAGCCGCGCACCGGTGAGCGGGCCGGTGAGCCCGAACCGGTCGTCGGCACCCCCGAGCGCGCCCGGCTGCGCGCCGTCCAGACCCCGCAGGGCTTCGACCGCGCCACGCTGGTGGAGGCCCACGAGAAGGTCGCCCTGGAGGGCGACGGGGCGACGGACGATGCGGGGATGGTCGAGCGGCTCGGTGTCGAGGTCGTGGTGGTGCCCGGCCATGAAGAGGCGTTCAAGGTGACCCGGCCGCTGGACCTGGTGCTGGCGGAGGCGGTTCTCGCGCGCAGGAGGGCCAACGATGGCTTCTGAATTGTCCCCGCCGTCCCCGCCGTCCCCGGTGGGTCTGCCCCTGGTGGGCATCGGCACCGATGTGCACGCCTTCGAGCAGGGCCGTGAGCTGTGGTGCGCGGGTCTGCTGTGGGACAGCGCGGAGTACGGCGGATACGGCCTGGCCGGGCACTCCGACGGCGATGTGGCCGCCCACGCCGCCTGTGACGCGCTCTTCTCCGCCGCCGGCCTCGGCGACCTCGGAGCCCACTTCGGCACCGACCGCCCCGAGTGGTCCGGCGCCGCCGGGGTCACCCTGCTCGCCGAGGCGGCCCGGATCGTACGGGCCGCGGGGTTCGAGATCGGCAATGTGGCGATCCAGGTGATCGGCGTCCGTCCCAAGATCGGCAAGCGCCGTGCGGAGGCGGTCAAGGCGCTGTCGGCGGCGGTCGGCGCGCCCGTATCGGTGTCCGGCACCACGACGGACGGCCTCGGGCTGACCGGGCGGGCCGAGGGGCTCGCGGCGGTCGCCACGGCGCTCGTGGTCCGTACGGGCCCTGTTCCCCGCGAGGGTGCTGAGCTTTGACGGTGCGTTGGGTACGTACGGAATCGGGTACCCAGCGACCCGCTTTTCGTCCGCTCGGTCCGCTCAGTTGAATGACCCCGGGATTGACCCCGGGGATGACTCCGGGAATGACCCGTCGTGAGGGAAGGATCCGCCGTGGCCACCGCACTCTCCGAGAACCTCAAGCGCCTCCTCGACAGCCCCGTCTTCATCATCGTCGGCACTCTCCAGCCCGACGGCAGCCCTCAGCTGTCACCGGTGTGGGTGAAGCGTGACGGGGACGAGCTGCTGTTCTCGACCACGATGGGGCGGCAGAAGCAGCGGAACATCGACCGGGATCCGCGGGTGTCGGTCCTGGTCCAGCCCGCCGACTCCCCGTACACCTACGCCGAGATCCGCGGCGCCGCCTCGTACACCACCGAGGGTGGCGACGAGCTGATCGACGAGCTGTCGCTGAAGTACGCGGGAAAGAAGTACGCCGAGTTCAACCCGGCAGCCGCGCAGGACAACCAGCGGATCGTGGTGCGGATCACGCCCAGGAAGGTCGTCGGCACCCTCTGAGCGAAGGGCCTCTGAGCGAAGGGCCCCGCGGGCGGCCGGGACGGCGGCCGCGGGGACTCGGCGGAAGAGGCCGGGATGGGCCGGGAGATCGGCCGGAGCGCCCCGAGTGTCACGCTTGTGTGTCCCCGGGGCGGATCGGTCGCAGGGCACTCCCGGCTTCCCACTACCCTTGATGCGTGACTATTCGCCTGTACGACACCAGCGCCCGGCAGATCCGTGACTTCACCCCGCTCATGCCGGGCTGCGTCTCGATCTACCTGTGTGGCGCGACCGTGCAGGCCGCTCCGCACATCGGACACGTCCGGTCCAACCTGAACTTCGACATCATGCGCCGCTGGTTTCTGCACCGCGGCTACGACGTGACCTTCATCCGCAATGTCACGGACATCGACGACAAGATCATCGCCAAGTCGGTCGAGCAGAACCGCCCGTGGTGGGCGATCGGCTACGAGAACGAGCGCGCCTTCAACAGCGCGTACGACATCCTCGGCTGCCTGCCCGCCACGTATGAGCCGCGGGCCACGGGCCATGTGCCCGAGATGATCGAGATGATGCGGACCCTGATCGACCGGGGTCATGCCTATGTCGCCGAGGGCAATGTCTATTTCGACGTGCGCTCGTTCCCGGAGTACCTCCGGCTCTCCAACCAGGAGCTGGACGGGCTGCGCCAGCCGTCCGGCGAGGGCGAGACCGGTAAGCGCGACCACCGCGACTTCGCCATGTGGAAGGCGGCCAAGCCCGGGGAGCCCAGCTGGGAGACCCCCTGGGGGCGCGGCCGTCCGGGCTGGCACCTGGAGTGCTCGGCGATGGCGCACAAGTACCTCGGCCGGGCCTTCGACATCCACGGCGGCGGTATCGATCTGATCTTCCCGCACCATGAGAACGAGATCGCGCAGGCCAAGGCGTTCGGCGATGACTTCGCCGCGTACTGGGCGCACAACGCGTGGGTGACCATGAGCGGCGAGAAGATGAGCAAGTCGCTCGACAACTCGGTGCTGGTCTCCGACATGGTCAAGCGCTGGCGTCCCATCGTGCTCCGCTACTACTTGGGCACCCCGCACTACCGGTCCATGATCGAGTACAGCGAGGAGGCCCTGCGCGAGGCGGAGTCCGCGTTCGCCCGGATCGAGGGCTTCGTCCAGCGCGTGGTGGAGAAGGCGGGCACCGTCGAGCCCGCGGCCGAGGTGCCGCTCGCGTTCGCCGAGGCGATGGATGACGACCTCGGGGTGCCACAGGCGCTCGCGATCGTCCACACCACAGTCCGGCAGGGCAACTCCGCCCTGACCGCCGACGACAAGGAGTCCGCGGTCGCGCGGCTGGCAGAGGTGCGGGCCATGCTCGGCGTGCTGGGCCTGGACCCGCTCGACGAGCACTGGTCGGGTGGCTCGGACCGCGGCGAGGATCTGCACGGTGTGGTCGACTCGCTCGTCCGGCTGGTCCTGGAGCAGCGGCAGGCCGCGCGGGCTCGCAAGGACTACGCGACGGCCGACGCGATCCGCGATCAGCTCCAGCAGTCGGGTCTGGTGATCGAGGACACCCCGTCGGGGCCGCGGTGGGAACTGGGCAGCCGCTGAGGGGCCGCTCCGGCCTCCCCCGGCTTCCCTTCGATCCCTTCTGACCTCCGACTTTGTGCCGCCCGGCCCGCCGGGCGGCACACTGATGACCGTACATACGTTTTCCCGCTTGCCGCGCAGCGCTGAGCAGTGAAGAGATAGGTGACATTCATGGCGGGCAACAGCCAGCGCAGGAACCGACGCACGACGAACAAGAAGGGCGCGACGGTCGGCAGCGGCGGCAAGCGGCGCCGGGCACTGGAGGGCAAGGGCCCCACCCCGCCCGCCGAGATGCGCAAGGGTCATGTCAAGCAGCGCGTGGCCAACGCGCGCGCCCGCAAGGCCGTGGGGCGCCCCACCTCGCGCCGGGGCGCCGGTAAGGGCACCAACGAGCTGGTCGTGGGCCGTAACCCGGTGGTCGAGGCGCTGCGCGAGGGCGTTCCGGCGACCACGCTGTACGTCCAGCAGTTCATCGACAGCGATGACCGGGTGCGCGAGGCCCTGAAGCTGGCCGCCGACCGCGGCGGTATCCACCTGATGGAGGCCCCGCGCCCCGAGTTGGACCGGATGACCAACGGGCTCAACCACCAGGGCCTGGTGCTCCAGGTCCCGCCGTACGAGTACGCCCACCCCGAGGACCTGAGCGCCGCCGCCTTCGACGAGGGCGAGGACCCGCTGATCGTCGCCCTCGACGGCGTCACCGACCCGCGGAACCTGGGCGCGGTGGTGCGTTCGGTGTCCGCCTTCGGCGGCCACGGTGTGGTGGTGCCGGAGCGGCGCGCGGCCGGGATGACCGCGGGCGCCTGGAAGACCTCCGCGGGCACCGCCGCCCGCACCCCGGTCGCCCGCGCGACCAACCTCACCCGCGCGCTGGAGTCCTACCAGAAGGCCGGGCTCACGGTGATCGGTCTGGCCGCCGACGGCGAGGTCGAACTCCAGGACCTGGAGGCGCTGGACGGCCCGGTCGTGGTGGTCGTCGGCAGCGAGGGCAAGGGACTGTCGCGACTGGTCGGCGAGACCTGTGATCTGCGCGTCCGGATCCCGATGCCGGGCGGCGCGGAGTCCCTGAACGCGGGTGTCGCGGCGGGTGTGGTGCTGTACGAGGCGGCGCGTCGGCGCGGATAACGGCGCATGCGCGCCCGGGGCGTAGCGACGCGGTGTGCCGGGGCGTAAGGGGATGATCTGCCGGCGCGGCGCCCGGTGCGGCTCCCTCCGGCGTGCCCGCCTGCGCCGCTCGCCTGCGCCGCTCGTCCGCGCCTCCCGCTCGACGATCTTGACTTGACGGGCCTCGGACAGCACAAGACGGTCACAGCCAGTGTCTTTCCCGCCAGTCACTCGGTTAGTTGAGTGTGGAGACCAGAAAAGCCCGCACGCCCTTGGCGGGACGCGCGCCGGGAATCGACGACGAGCCGCAGCTGACCATGGCCAAGGTGCCATGCGATCCGGCGCAGGTCGCCGTCAACGCCCCGAGCTTCCGGGTGCAGCTCAGTGCCCCGGTGGTGAGCAGCGCGCTGGCGGACACGGCCCGGTTCGCCCGCCGCGTCCCGGCTCCTGCCCGGCGCCGCCCGCCCGTGGTGTGGAGCGGTCGCACCCGCCCCGGCGGTGACACGGCGGCGACCCGGCTCCTCCAGGCCGTGCGGTACTCCGAGGAGAGCATGACCGACGGCGTCGGCCAGGGCCGGTCCCGCTCCGGGTCGGCCGAGGGCGCCGACGATGTGGGTGCCACCCAAGTGCTGCCGCGGATCGCGCTCGACGAGAGCCCGCCCACCGTCATCGGGCCGCGCAGCCCGCGTACGGAGACGGTGCCGCGGTCCGGAGCCGGCGGCGGGACCGGACAACGCCCCCCACGAGCGGGGGAGTTCTCCGACCGGGACCGGGGCCGGGGCCGGGACTGGGACCGGAGCTCGGCTCAGGGCCGGGTCCGTTACGAGGAGCCGGGCGAGACCCGGCAGACCGCCGTTCCGCGCCAGCGCCGCCATTCCGAGTCCGTACGCCACGCCTACTACCCCGGGCGGCGGATGAACCTGGGCATCGTCCTCCTCCCGCTCCGCATCTTCCTCGGCTTCATCTCCGTCTACGCGGGGATGGGCAAGCTCTCCGACCCCGTCTACTTCGACGGTGGCGAGCGCGGCTCGATGGTCACCTGGCTGCGGTCGCTGCACCCCTGGCCGATCGCCGAACCGCTGCGCGACCTCGCGCTCGAGCATCCGGTGGGGGCCGGGCTGACGGTCGCGTTCCTCCAGATCGTGGTGGGGGTGCTCACCATCCTGGGGCTGTGGCAGCGGCTGGCGGCGGGCTTCGGCGCGCTGCTCTCCGCCGCGCTGATCCTGACCGTGAGCTGGCGTACGGTCCCCGTCTACGACGCCCCCGACATCATCTACCTCGCCGCCTGGAGCCCCCTGATCATCGCGGGCGCCCCGGTGTACTCCGCCGATGCCCGCCTCGCGGGCGAGGCCTGGCGGCGGCTGGGCCCGCGCGCCGCGCTGTGGGACCTGCGGCGCCGGGTGCTGCGCCGGGGCACCGTGATGGCGATGGTCGTGGCCGGGCTGACCCTGCTGGTCGGCTCGACGCTGGGCGGCGCCGTACGGTCCTCGGAGTTGGTGCGGGCGCCGGAGCCGAGGGATGTGCCGACGAACAGCGTGCCGGGTTCGCCGCTGCCGAGGAAGTCCATGGAGAGCCCGCGCGGCGGAACGCGCGGCCCGGTGGGCACCAGTGGCGCCCCGTCTCCGAGCGAGCGTCTGCGGACGAGCCCGAGCCCGTCCGCCTCGGCGTCGCCGTCGGTCCCGGGAGAGCCGAGCTCCACCGGGCCGATGGACGGCTCGGGCAGCCCGAGCCAGTCGGAGCCCGGCCTCCGCACCACCCCGCACTCCCCGCATCGCGCTCCCGTCGCCCCGAGGACGACGATGAGCCCGCCGTCCCTCGGCGGCGGCGCCGGAGGCGGCATGACCGGCGGCGAGCCGGAAGGCGCCCCGGCGGAGGAGGACAACGGGTACAGCGGCTACGGCGAGAGCGACGACGGTGAAGCCGCCCTGGGCGGCCTCCTCGGCTGACGTCCGCGGACCTTGCGCAGGGGCCCCGCACCGAAGGGCGGGGCTCCTGGCTTGTGATCGCCTTTCCGCTGCGGCGCTCGCAGTGTGTGAGGCATGGCGTGAGGCATGGCGTGATGCATGCTGTGGCTCAAATCACACGATGCGTATGATTCCTGGATAGGATGGGAGCCGTGCAGCCGCCCCTCCATCGCCGCCGGCCGACCCCGGACAACCCGCGCGTCCAGCGCACCCGCAACCGTGTCCTGACCGTCACACGGGCCTTGCTGCCCGAGGTCGGCCCGGCCGGGCTCACCTACGCCCTGCTGGCCGAGCGGGCCGACGTCACCCGCCAGACCCTCTACCGCCACTGGCCCAACCGGGCCGCGCTCCTCTTCGACCTGATCCTGGAAGGCCCCGACGTCGGCTATCCCGAGCGGGGCGGCGATGTGCGCACCGTGGCCACCGGCTGGCTGACGAGCCTGCGCGACGGCATCAGCGACCCGGCCACCCGCACCGCGGTACTGGCCGTCACCGCCCAGGCCGATCACGACCCCGACAGCGCCCAGGCCCTCGTACGCATCGGCCAGGACCGCCGCGCCGCTCTCAACGGGCTCCTGGAGCCCTCCGGCGTTCAGATCAGCGAGTCCGAGTACACCCTGCTCTACGGGCCGGTCCTCGCCCGGCTCCTGCTCGACCGCGGCCAGGTCACCGAGGAGTTCATCGACACGGTGGTCACCCAGTGGCTCACCACACTGGAGCGCAACGGCGCGCTCCCGCAGGGCGAGGTCCCGTAGCCGACCGGTCAGCGGCCGTGCCCGCAAAGGACGTTGACGTATGCGGTGCGGCTGGGCCCCTGCGCCCGCCCAGCCGCACACCGCTCGCGGCCGGGCCGCGCACCACCGAACTCAGGTGTGGGGGATGGGCGGGGAGGAGCTCAGGGGGCCGTGGCCGTGCGGGGCCGGGCCCGCGGCCAGTTCCTTGGCGGCCTCGGTGAGGTCCTTGGCGGTGTCGATCGCCCGCCAGTACGCCCCGTGGGGGAGCGGGAAGCCCGCCAGACGGCGTTCGCGCGCGAGGCGGGGGAAGGTGGTGCGCTCGTGGTCGCCGCGGTTCGGCAGCAGGGACATGAACTCGGCGGAGAAGACGTACACACCCGCGTTGATGAGATAGGGGGACGGCGGCGCCTCGATGAAGTCGAGGACGTGGCCGAACTCGTCCGTCTCGACCACGCCCCACGGAATGCGCGGCCGCGCCAGCGCGAGGGTGGCGACCGCGCCGCGTTCATGGTGGAAGTCCGCCATGTCGCGAAGCGAGAACCGGGTCCAGATGTCGCCGTTGGTGGCGTACCAGGGCCGGTCGGGGTGGGGAAGCGAGGCAGCGGCGAACTTCAGCCCGCCGCCGCGGCCCAGCGGTTCCTTCTCGACGACGGTCGTCACCCGCAGCGGCAGATCCGCCGACTCCAGCCAGTCCTGGAGAACGGCGGCGAGGTGGCCGCAGGAGACGACGGCGTCGGTGACGCCCTCGGCGGCCAGCCAGGCGAGCTGGTGGCCGATGATCGGGGTCCCGGTGCCCGGGATCTCGACCATCGGCTTGGGGCGGTCGTCGGTGTACGGGCGCAGCCGCGAGCCCTGGCCTCCGGCCAGGACGACGGCTTGGGTGGGGCGCGCGGCCGGTGGGTGATGCCCGTGCCTGCGGTCGTCGTCATCGGTCATGGACCGCACCATATGCGGTGCCGGGACCGTCGCAGGTGGAGCGGGATGAGGGGGCGCGGTCAGCGGTACGCCTGGGTGATCCCGGAGGCGAACGAGGTGTCGCACACGGGGCGGGCGTACGCCTGGGCACGGGCGGTGCCGCCGTACTTGGCCACCGCGGCGCGGCCGAGCGCACGGGCGATGGAGGCGCAGTGCTTGGCGAGGGAGGGCCGCTCGTTCGTCGCCACCTGGAGGTGGGTGAGGGCCACCGCCGGGTCCTTCTGCTGGAGTTCGGTGAGCAGCCGGTCGCGCAGCAGCTCATGCGGGGCGCGATGGGCGGCCTGGGTGGAGGCCCTGTCGGCGGAGGCGGTGAGGATCTGCGACTCGGCACTCGGCGAGGCCCACGGGACGCGGGTGACCGCGAGCGTCCCGGAGAGGACGAGGACGACGGGGAGGACGAGGGCGAGAGTTCTGCCGATGCGGCGGGCTGCGGAGTTCACGGGGGTCTTCACGGGGGTGTTCCTCGCGGGTCGATCGGGACTGCGGTACGCGGTGATCGTAGCGAGGAGCGACGATTTGGCGACATTCAGTCACTGAGGTGGGTGATGGAATGCCACTCTCGGGGGCTGATGCGTTGACGTCGCTGTCCAAAATGCCGTAATTGTCGGGGAATTTATCGACAACGCGACGAGCCAGCGAAGCGGTGCCGCACGCTCCCGGCACAACCAACGGCGCCGCGCACCACAGCAATGGCGCCGCGCACCACAGCAACGGCGCCGCCCGTCCGCTCGAGCGGACGAACGGCGCCGTGAACTCCCGCAGGGGCGGCCTCAGTCGCTGAGCCGCTCCCCGGTCGAGGTGGAGAAGACGTGGATCTCACCCGGCCGCGGCACAACGTGCAGCTGGGCGCCCTTCTCCGGCACCTGGCGGCCGTTGACGCGCACGACCAGGTCCCGGACCTCGCCGCCGACCTCGACGGTGCCGTAGACGTACCCGTCGGCGCCGAGCTCCTCGACGACGTTGACGGTGACGGCGAGCCCGGCCGGGGCGTCCTCGGACTGCTTGGCCAGCGACTTGGCGGCGGCGCCGTTCTGCTCGACCACATCGAAGTGCTCGGGCCGGACACCCACGGTGACCGTACGGTCGCCCTTGTCGGCCGCCGCGCCGAGCGCCTCACGGCTGACTGGGACCACGCTGTTGCCGAACTTCACACCACCGTCGGTGATCGGCACCTCGATCAGGTTCATGGCGGGGGAGCCGATGAAGCCCGCGACGAAGAGGTTGGCGGGACGGTCGTACATGTTGCGCGGCGAGTCGACCTGCTGGAGCAGCCCGTCCTTCAGTACGGCCACCCGGTCACCCATCGTCATGGCCTCGACCTGGTCGTGGGTGACGTAGACGGTGGTGATCCCCAGGCGCCGCTGGAGGCTCGCGATCTGCGTACGGGTCTGCACACGCAGCTTGGCGTCCAGGTTGGACAGCGGCTCGTCCATGAGGAACACCTGCGGCTCCCGCACGATCGCGCGCCCCATCGCCACACGCTGCCGCTGACCACCGGAGAGCGCCTTGGGCTTGCGCTCCAGGTACTCGGTGAGATCGAGGATCTTGGCCGCGTCCTCGACCTTCTGCCGGATCTCGGTCTTGTTGACGCCCGCGATCTTGAGCGCGAAGCCCATGTTCTGCGCGACGGTCATGTGCGGGTACAGCGCGTAGTTCTGGAACACCATGGCGATGTCCCGGTCCTTCGGCGGCAGGTGGGTGACATCCCGGTCACCGATCCGGATCGCGCCCCCGTTGACGTCCTCGAGCCCGGCGAGCATCCGCAGCGAGGTGGACTTCCCACAGCCGGACGGTCCGACGAGGACGAGGAATTCACCGTCCTCGATGGCGATGTCGAGCTGGTCGACGGCGGGCTTGTCGGTCCCCGGGTACACCCGGGTGGCCTTGTCGTACGTGACCGTAGCCATGGCGATCTGATCCCTTCACCGGCAGGAACGTGCCGGACGATCCGAGTAAAGGTGGTTTGGTCCACTGACGTGGATTGGCGTGACGCTATCCCGAGGAGGGGGGATCTGTCTCTAGCCGAAGCGCCAGAATTTTCGAACGGATCACCCCCGCGGGATGGGTACACTGCTGGGGACGCCGACTTAGCTCAGCTGGTAGAGCACCGCTCTTGTAAAGCGAAGGTCGTCGGTTCGAACCCGACAGTCGGCTCTGTGCCTGAGCAGGGAAGAAGCCCCGGACGATCTTTCGTCCGGGGCTTCTGACATCTACAAGTGACATCAACGCGGGTGAACGTTGCTGGTCAGTCTTGGTTGGGCCGCCGCTTCAACAGCCGGTCCATGTGGCTGATGGCTTCGCGCTGGGTGTCCTGTGCGACGTGCGTGTACACGTCCATGGTCATGCTGATCTGGCTGTGGCCAAGGATCTCCATCAGCACGCGAGGAGCTACCCCGGCTGCGGTGAGCAGCGTGGCGCAGCCGTGCCGGGCGTCGTGCAGCCGGATCGTCCGGAGACCAGCGGCAGCGGTGAGCCGGGAGAAGGACCGGTTGAGGTTGCGCGGTTCGATCGGGCGGCCGGTACGGGTGGTGAAGACGAGCGCGTTGGGCGCGGGAGCGCCGGCCAGGCGGAGCCGATGCCAGCGGAGAGCGGCCAGGCAGATGAGGGGGAGCGGCACGGGCCGGATCTTTCCCGTCTTGGTGGTGTCCTGGTACAGCTCACCGCCGATGCGCTGCACCTGGTTGCCCACGCGGATCACCCGCTTGTCCAGGTCCACGTCCGACCACCGCAGCCCCAGCACCTCCCCGCGCCGCAGCCCCATCGCGATGGCGAGCACGAAGGCCGCGTACAGCGGGTCGCGGCGCGCCTCTTCCAGGAACCTCAGCGTCTCGTCCAGAGACCATGGTGTTGTCTCGCGCCTGTTCACCTTCGGGGCCTCCACGAGCGACGCGACGTTGCGGGTGACGAGTTCTTCGCGGCAGGCGGCGGTGAGGGCCGTACGCAGCACGCGGTGGGCTTCCTTGGCCGTGGCGGGCGTGGTCTTGCGCGCCAGCTCGGCGAGGAACGTCCGGACGTGACGAGGGCCGAGGGATTCCAGCCGTTTGGCCCCGAGCATGGGAACCAGGTACAGCCGTATGTGCATCGCGTACTTGCTGTACGTGGTCCGCTTCCGGTTCGGCTTGATCACGTTGTCCAGCCAGTACGGCAGCCACTCGGCGAGCTTGGCGGAACGGGTCGGCACGGGTATGCCGCCGTCGACTTTGGCGAGCAGTTCCCGGCGCTTGTTGTCGCACTCGGTCCAGGTCTTGCCGTACGTGAACTTGCGGGCCCGGGTGCCGTCCGGCTGGAGCACGTACACGGCTGCCTGGTACCGGCCGTCCTTGCGTTTGGTGATCGTTCCAGCGCCGTTGGGGTTGCGCTTGCGCTGTGTGGCCATCAGGCTGCCGCCTCCAGTTCGTTGGCGATGTAGTCGTGGACGGCACGGGCTGGGATGCGTCGGCAGCGGCCGATGGTGAGTGAGGGCAGACGGCGGGAACGGATGAGGTCGTAGATCGTGGAACGGCCGAGTCGCAGCCGGGCCATTACTTCGCGCACGGTCAACAGCTGGTCGTCATGCATGGGTTGGTTCTCCTTCCGTTCCGGGGGCGGGGGTGATGGTGGCGGTGAGCCATTCCTCGGCGGCCGTGAGGCCGGTTCCGGCGTAGGCCCAGTGGGCGAGGACGAGGGTGTTCTCCTCGTGCTCCGGCCCGGCGGCGGCTTGGGCGCGCCGCCAGGCGGCGCGGGCATCGCGGAGCGCGCCGAGGGTGGTGGAGTAGCGGCGGGACTTGGTGGAGAAGTGGCCCCGGAAGCCGAGCATGTGAGCCCAGGCACGGAGCCGGAGGTGTTCCAGGTCCTTGCGGGCGCCGAGGGCCCAGGCGGTGCGGATGAGGCGCCGGGCGTGGTCCGTGATGTCAAGTTCGGCGATCTCGGCGATGAGGCGTATCGGCCGGTCCAGGGCTCCGGTCGCGGTCTCGGCGCCCTTGGTGGCGTACTTGGCGATGTAGGCGGCCACGGCCCGATCGGTCAGCTCCTGGCCGCCGTTGAGGTCGGCGCCTCGGATGGGCCGTACGTCGAGCTGGTCACCGAAGGCGAAGGTGTGGGCACGGCCGTCGAGGACTGGTCCGGTGATCTGTGCCCTGGTCGTGGTGTCGGTCGCGGCGGCGCGGATGGCATCGGTCAGCAGCTCGGCGGTGGCCCAGGGCGGGGGCGGGGTGTCGCCTCCGCCGGGGCCGTCGAGTCGGATGACGGCGTGGAAGTGGACGGCGCCGCGCTTTTGGTACTCGGCGACCTTGGCGAAGGACAGCCGGGCGTGGTCGCGGAGGGATCGTTGACTGAGCCCGGCCCGCTTGGCGACTTGCCGCCGCAGGTAGATCGAGAACCGCCGCCAGAGCATGCCCGCGTGGGCGTTCCAGAGCACCGCGGATTCGTAGTCGTACCTGTCCGGGGCGAGCGGAGTTCCAAGGGCGTCGTCCTCCTGGTCGTGGCGGACGCCGCACCGGCACCGACGGACCGTGCCAGCCGGACCGGTAAGCCGGTTGTGGACGGGGCCGAAGCTGGGCGCGGTGAAGGTCGCGAAGACGCGTGGATGGGTGGTGACCGTGTCCGGAGTGCCTTTGCCGCCGCGCAGTCCGGCGGTGATCAGGTGGAAGGTGTCGCGGCGGTAGGTCTCGGCGCAGGCCGGGCAGCGAGTGGTGCGGCGGTTGTTGCAGCGGACCAGGAGGTGACCGGCGGTCAGGTCGGTGGAGTCCAGGTGGCGGAGGACGCGGCCGATCTCGCCGGTCTCCCGGTTGACCTCGTGTTCGGTGCGGTGGCCGTCGAGGCGGATGGGGTGGGTGCAGCCGCCGAGGCCGGAGAGTTGGCGGAGTAGGGCGGGCAGGGTGCCGAGGGCTGCCAGGTTGCCGAGTTGGGGCAGCGGTGGCGGGGTGGTGCGGGTGATGATGGGTGTCACCTCTTTCGGCTGTGGTTGGGAGGGGTTGGGCTGCCGGGGCGGCGGATGCTTGGCGGTATCGAGGCCGCCCCGGCAGTCGTGTTCGTGTGGGTCAGCGGCGGCGCTGGCTGGTCAGCAGTGAGCGCATGACGATGGCGGCCAAGGCGACGGAGATGGCCGTGACGGCGACGGCGGCCAGGAGCGCGGTCAGGACGATGCCGACCGTGACCACGGCGCCGACGGTTCCGGCGTTGAGTCCGAGCAGCGGTGTCCGGGGAGCGGGCGTGGGGGTGTGCTGGCACCCGCAGGCCGCCGGGGGGTGGTGGTGCTGGGTCGCCGGGGTGGTCGGGCCGGGCATGTGGACGGTGGGCAGGGTAGGGGCCTCGGGGTACTTCGGTCGGAACACGGCGGTCTCCTCTCAGCTACTCGTCTAGTCGTGTTCGCGGTTGACGGTGTCGACGCCGGAGCGCGTACCTGACTCCACGAGGGGTGCAAGCCCGGTGTGGGCGAGCCAGAACCCGAACAGTGCGATGACGACTGCGATCCAGACGCGGACGCCGAGGAACTTGATCGCGAACCAGGCGATGGCGCCCAGGATGAAGACCAGGGGAAGGCTGACGGTCACGGACGAACTCCTTTCAGCGGACGGGGCAGCGGTGGGTGCGGGCGGCCAGTTCGGCGGCGGCGCGGGTGTCGTAGTCGGCGGAGAAGTCGCAGCGGGGTGCGGTGCACACGGCGGTGTGCTTCGTGCGCCCGCGTTGGTCGTTGGCGGTGCCGATGCGGACCGGGCCGATGCGGAGGATGTTGCGGAAGCGGCGGAGCATGGAGGACTCCTTTCAGAGGTGGGCGGCGATGGCGTCGGCCAGCGGTGCCGGGACGCCGAGGCGGGCGCGGAGCGTCGGTGTGTCCATGGGTGAGCCGGTACGGGCGTGGTGTTCGTCGGCGAGTTTTCGGGCGTGGGCGACAAGGGCGGGTGGCAACTTGACCGTTGCCAGCCGTGGATCGGCCAAGTCCTCTACGGGACCAGCTTGTTCATCGACAGCGGGTTGCGTGTCAGGCACTTCGCCACTGCAGCTATCGTTGGCTTCGCTCCGTTCACTCGGCTGGGTACCCGGCCGAGTGGTGCGGGTTTCGAGTAGATCGGCGACCGCGCCAGCCTGCCGCCTTGTGTGGGGGGTCCGCCTTATGGCGGGCGGTCGCCGGTCGCGTTTCTGCGGTGTCGTGCTGCTGTCTCTGTCGCTGAGCGGAGCACTCGTGTGGGCGAGGAGTGTTCCGCCGAGGAAGGCGACGGCGGGCCATCCGGCGACGAGGATGCGCAGCCAGTCGGGGACGTCGGCCAGGTCGAGCAGTCCAGCGGTGGCGACGTTCGCGCCGAGCGACGCGGCCAGGGCGACGATGAACCAGCACCATCCCGCAGCCTTGGACGAACCGGACCGCAGCCGCTTCCAGGCCGCCACGAGCAGCAGATCCACGGAGACCGGATAGGCCCACGCCTTCCACCCATCCTGTCCGGCCGCCGAGGCCAGGTCGTGCAGGTGGGCGAAGGACAGCGCGGCAGCGATGACCGCTTGCACGAGCACCGCGTCAACCCGCGCCAGATGAGCGCGCATGGGTGCGACTCCTTTCAGTCCGTTCAGCCATCTGCCGTGAGTTCGTCGGCACGCGCACGGGCGGTCGCTGCGACCTCGGCGGCTTCGCTGTCATCGGGTTGGGCGGCGGCGATGCGCTCCAGCAGGTCCGCCTTGCGGCTCATCAGCTCCGCGTGATTCCCGGCACTGGACGTGCGGAAGGCGGCCAGGTCAGCGAGAAGCGCGGAGACCTCGGAGATGGAGGGACGGGACACAGGTACTCCAATCGGTTTCAGGCATGCAGGGGTAGGGACATGGCGCGGATGTGGTCGCGCCGACCGTGGGATGAGCTGGGCTACTTGCTGGCCGGGACCGGTGACGTCAGAGCGCTCACCGGAACGGCCGGCGTGTCGGGCCGGAACGGTTCCAGCGTGGGCAGGTCCGGGACGAGGTGTGTGGTCTCCCGGCAGACTCCGGCAGCGTTGGCGAGCGAGAGATACGGGGTGCGGATGCGGGACCAGCCGCCGGAGGTGTCTCCGGCGACCGCGAGACCGGGACGCTCAGGAGCGATGGCGCAGGCCGCGCCGACCGCTTCGGGGGCGATGTCGCCGAGCGCCATCTTGGCGGAGGCTTCATCGTTCACGCGGTGGCAGACGCGGCCGGTCAGCTGAGCCCGGAGCATCGTCGCGCCCTTGCCCAGCTCGGCGCCGAAGCGCTGTCCGCACACCTCCAGATAGATGCCTGCCGCGCGGCCGAGTTGGGCGAGCCGGATGAGCTGGGTGACCATCTCGTCCCGCCGTTCCTCATCCTTCCGCGTAGTGACAAGGAACAGCTCGGCCACCTCGTCCACGAGCAGCACCACCGGCACCGGCCGCTCCTCCTCCGGCAAGCCCCAGATGTCAGAGGTGATCTCTTCATCCGGTGTGCTGGGCGGGATGCCCTGCCGGGCTTTGATCAAGTCGTATCGGTCATCCATCAGTTCAACGAGGACGGGCAGAAGGTCAGCCGCATGTACGGGGTCGGTGGCCAGCGCCGACAGCCGGGGAGCGAACGGCGCCAGCTCTACGCCGCGCTTGCAGTCGATTCCGACCAGTGCGACCTGTTGCCGGGCCAGTCCTGCTATCAGGTGCCGGAGGAACATCGACTTCCCCGACAGCGTCGCGCCCAGGGTCAGTTGGTGCGGGACGGTCCGGTAGTCCCGCACGAACGGTGTCGCGTCCTCCTTCAGCGCCACCGGCACCTTGAGGAAGCCACCACCGGTCTTGCGGGGCATGCGTACCTTCCTGAGGACGTCGAAGCCGATCAGCCGCAGTTCGACGACGCCCGGCTTCACCACCTCCACGTACACGCCGTGAACGCCCCAGGCATGCCGCAGTCGTTCAGCCGAGGCCGCGACGTCGGCTGGTTCCTGCCCGGGTGCCAGCCGCAGCCGAACACGCAGCCCGGTCGAGGTCGGGCGCATGAGCCCACGTCGGGGCGGGACGGGGCGCACTTCCCGGTGGGTGAGCGCGTGTGTCGCCCAGGCCCGCAGCCGGGACGGCGGGACGGTCAGCCCGCAGGCATCCATGACGGAGCCGTACGAGCCCAGCAGCTTCGCCGTGGAGACCGGCAGGCCGACCGTGGACCAGTACGCGGCCGGATGCCGGGCCCGGAGGTAGGCAGCCCCGCCGACCATTCCGGTGACCGGGCCACCCACCTCCATCAACGTCAGCACGTCGGCCATCGGGCTCAGACCCCCGCCCCAACCGGCATTTCGGCCGGAGCGATGGCGTCGGCACGGAAGGCGATCCCGTGCCGCTGCTGCCCGTTGAACACGGTCTCCCACGGCCGGGCGATCAGCCCGATCAGCGTGACCGGCGAACCGAGTGCCAGCCCCTCCGTCACACCGCTCTCCGGCACGGTGACCTGAAGGAGAGAGGACTCCCCTCCATCGATGTAGACGACGCCGAGCTTCATCAACTTCTCGCCGCTCTGCGCGTCCTTGGCGATCTCGCCGGTCTGCCGGTCCTTGATCTTCGGCTCCGGCGCCTCGGTCAGCAGGACCGTGGCACCGGAGGTCTCAACGCGGATGGAACGCAACACTTTCTCCTTGCCTCGCACTTCATCACACCTAGTTGTCTAGATGAGTTGGGATGGTCGAACCCGAACGAGCGGGAACGAGGACCACCTTGCCACACAGCTTGCCCACTCGTCTATACGAGTATGCATCTTCGTGTGTACGAGTCAGAAGAAGTGGCTCCGGGGCCACCACGCCCCGGGCGTCAGTCAGTTGGCAGGCAGTTGGTACGCGAGGACGTACGCGTCAGCGGCCATCACGGTGTCGCAGACCTCAACCGCACGCCCTTCGGAGTCGTAAGCCGTCCGGACAAGGTGGATCACCGGCACACCGGAGGCGAGCTGGAGCGTCCGCACCTCCTGGGGAGAGGGCATCCGGGCCCGGATCTCCTCGTCGAAGTGGTCCAGGCGGTGCCCCATCTCCTCCAGCCGGGCGTAGATACCGCCGGGGCCGGGGTTGGGCTGGGCGATCGGAGTGTTCCGGGCGAGGTCGAGCGGCAGATACGAGGTGGCGAACTCCACCGGTCGCCCGTCCAGCAGATACCGGCGCCGCCGAGCGAGCACCTTGCGGGGCGAGCCCAGCCGGGCCGAGATGTCCGGCGACGGCCGCTCCTCCTTCACCTCCAGGCCGTCCACCTCCGGACGACTCCCTGCGGCTTCGGCCTCCACCGTGAAGGCCGACTTCCCCTGATCACGATGGCGCCGGGCGAAACGGTCCGAGGCCAGCCGTCGCACCGGGGGCCGGGGTCGGACGAAGACACCCTTGCCGTGTTCGGAGACCACGAGCCCTTCCTGCTGGAGCAGGGAGAGGGAGTTCCGGACGGTCATGCGCGAGACGCCGAAGTGGTCGACCAGCTCTGTTTCCGAGGGCAGCTTGTCGCCTTCCCGGAAGCGCCCCTTGTCGATCGCTTCCCGTAGTGCGTCGGCGATCTGCCGGAATACGGCCCGGTCGCTCGTCGGGTCCAATACACCCAGGACAGAGGTGAGAGAAGCCATTCGCGCGTACTCCTTTAGGTATCTAGACGAGCGGCTGACCGGTGTTGCTACGGTGGAGAGCCTAGCCAGCCGAGAGGGCAGTGGAACGTGAGCACTGAGCGCCCGCACTCCGTGAGCGTCGCCGGAGTCATCGTCGACGACGCGGGCCGAGCGCTGCTGATCAAGCGACGGGACAACGGTAAGTGGGAGCCGCCCGGCGGCGTGCTCGAACGCGAGGAAACCATCCCCGACGCCCTACAGCGCGAAGTCCTCGAAGAGACCGGGATCAAGATCGCGCTTCCCGCGACCCTCACCGGCGTCTACAAGAACATGACCGGCCTGATCGTCTCCATGGTCTTCCGCTGCGAAGCGATCGACGGCGCCCCGACCACCGGCGAGGAAACCCGCGCACTGCGCTGGGCCACCCGCGAAGAAGTCACCGAACTCGCCGACGAGGCATACGCCATCCGCGTCCTGGACGCGCTCGACAACACCAGCCCGCCGGCCGTCCGCGCTCACGACGGCGTGCGACTCATCTAGCACGAACCCACGATCCATCGCCCCTACCAGCATGAAGGAACTTGTATGGACGAGTATATGAGTAGCCCGCGAGTTTGGGGGCTGATGTGCCCAGGTTTCCGAGAAGAAGTGACGCGGGCCCGCCGCTGGACCCGGGAGATCTTGAGCGGACATCCGTGTGCGGACGATGCCGAGCTGATCGTCAGCGAGCTGGGGAGCAATGCCGTCAGCCACACCGCGAGCGGCAGCGACTTCGGCACCTTCCAGCTCACCCTGTCACTGCTGCCGCGCACCGTCGCGATCTCCGTAACCGACGAGGGCGGCCACCCCGAAGAACCCCGAAGTACGGAGGCCGACCCGTACGACACCCACGGCCGCGGCTTAAGCATCGTCATGGCATTGGCCTGCCGCCTGGACATCACCGGCAGCAAGCACGGCCGCACCGTCACCGCCCAGCTCGTCGCACCCCAGAAGGCAGACCAATGACACCCCGGCCCGAGACCAACGACGGCTGGGACCTCGACCAGCTCCACCGCGACGAGATCACCGTGGCGATGAACTGGGTCATCCGTACCTGCCAGGACATCGTGCGCGAGTGCAGCCACAAGAGGTTCTGGATCCCGAGCGGAACCGTCACCGGCACCCAGCCGACCACGGACCACCTCATCAAGTCGGCCCGCATCGACGTGCTCAACAAGCTCCGTCACCAGATCGACGGCGTCGAGCGCATCATCACCATCGCCGAGCACGAACGCGCCAAGCACAAGAGGTGAGTTACAACCTTCTCTACGGGTTCAAGGCGCCGCGCAAGCGCGCCGCGCGCGGCCCGGCGGCGCGGACCGCCGCTCCTGTCTCCGCCCCGCTCCGGCCCGACCGCCGAGCCGCGCGCCAGCAGCAAGCACCTTGGCTGAGGAGAAGAGGTACGTCGTGGCTGGGGGTCGGCTCCACGGCTTTAGGCACCTCCCCGGTCCGGGTCCCGCGTCGGGCAAGGCCAGGGGGCCACTCGTGCTAATTCCGGGCAGGTCCAAAGCCTGCCCGAGTTGCCGGGCCAGCGTACGGCCCCCTGACCATGCCCGACCCCAGACCGGGCAGGCCACCGCCCAAACCCGCTCCACCGACCTAGTGTGCTCGCTAGGATCAAATGTTGGCGGAGACAGCCCAGGGGATGGAGACTCGTGGAATTCGCGATAGGAACCATTATTGCATTAGTGGCCCTCGTTGTTTCCTGGGTGGCACTCGTATGGCAGAAGCGAGGCGGAACTTTCAAACGGCTACACTACACGGCCTATTGGGAGTTGCTAACACTTCAGCGCGATGAAGATGCCATCGAGAGTCTGATTGATGGACCTATCAGTGTAAATCTCGAACCACATGGACAACGCCTCATAATACCCCTCGTGTTCGAAATGAGGCTCGCTAACACAGGAAAAGCGCCGATCCTAAAGGGTGACTTCTCCAGCCCGCTGACGATCCGCTTCGGGGATCGCTGCAACTTTGTTGGCGGCTCAATGAAGGTGAACCGAGGATCCATATCGGAGTTCTTTGGCGAAAACCCTTTTGAGCTTGATGATGGCTGCATGCGCATTAAGCCGTTCCTGATGAATCCGGGAGATGAGGTAACTCTATCCGGAATACTCAATGGGCCAGTTGATGACAATGGGATTGAGGTCAGTGGGCGGATTGCTGGTGTGGAGACGTTTGGTCGCGTGAAGCCGAAAGGTGACGGCATTCGCTTGAAAATGCACGTCAGGTCCATGATCTTCGAGAGGATGGAAGACTGGCCAGCACCGGGCCGCATCGAAGCCAAAGCCCTGGTGATTCAGAAGTTTTTGCCTCTTGACGATATCGCCCCGGCAGCTACGGAGGCGCACATTTCGACCAGGCTAAACGGAATGCCAGTACGAGAGATGCACCTAGTGGCCTTCATGCTGAAATCGCGCGATGAGAGTTCCGTAGACGCCAGTGAAGGCTCGATAGTTTTCGAAACCGCTGGCTCAACATTCCTCAATTGTGAGGTAGAGCTAGATGGGGTGATTCTCTCCGACCAGCGCGCCCGCCACCTAGTTTCCTGGAGTGGAAAAAACGTGGCGATCCGCTCACGCAGGATTAGGCGTAATCAAGATCTCGTCGTGCGGCTGATCACCGAGGGGGGTGTTGGAGATCTTACGGTAGCGAGAATGCCAACTGTTATTACTGATGTGCAGATCATGAGAACGAAGATTGTCGAGGATCCGCTGGGGCGCAATCTGCTCGACCTCCAACCACGTTTCCTGCTATTCAGTCAACGAGCTCACCGAAAATTCCACGATATGCCTCGAATTAAGAATGCTTCTCGGCGTGGCCGTGCTATTAAGCGGCGGATACTGCACGGTGATTGATAGCGGTATGGAGCACGCAGGCGACCATTTCTAGAGCGTGAGATCCAGCCTGTCTCCCAGAGCCCATCGCCCCGGCAATCCACCGGGTGTGTGGTGAGCGACGGCCGTGTGCGGCAGTGACCGAGCCTGCACATCTACGTTGGGCGGGGTCCAACGGGGGGCAGAGCAGCTGACGACAGTCTGACGGCAATTACGGTGAACGCCATCGAACGCAGCCGAGCCGGACTTCTGACATCACCAGATGACATCAACAGCAGCGGACGTCGGCGGCATCCGGTAGACGGAGACCACCACTCACCCGCCAGTTGGGTCCATCTCAGCCTGGGACGAACCGGCTTGTGATCGAACTTGTAAAGCGAAGGTCGTCGGTTCGAACCCGACAGTCGGCTCTGTGTCTGAGCACGGACAACGCCCCGGACGGTCTCCCGTCCGGGGCGTTGACATTTCGGACCCGGACGTCACCAAGGGGCATGCTCTATGGCATTGCGAATGCCATACTGGGTTCCATGGCTGATGACAGCGACTTCCCGCCCGGCGACGGACCCAGCAGCGGCATCTCCGTCACCCTGTCCGCCGGGACACTGCGGGCGATCCGGGAACGGGTCGGCAAGCGGGGGGTCTCCGCGTACCTGGAGCAGGCGGCGCAACGTCAGATCGAGCGTGACAGTCTGGACGAGCTGATCGCGGACTTCGACGAGGTCAATGGCCCTGCCGATCCGGAGGCCGTGGCGGCCAAGCGAGCCAGGCTCACCACTCCTGTATCCGACACCGGTGAGGCCGTGTGAGCGGCGCCCTCGTTCTGGACAGCGAAGGGCTGGCCAAAGCGGTCCGGCGTGACCGCGAGGTGCATGAGTGGCTGATCGCCGCCCGCGGTGCGGACCTTCCGGTCGTCACCTCCGCCGCGGTCCTGGTCGAGGTCATCCATCCGAAGATCAACGACGCCGCATTGAAGTGGACCTTGTCCCGCCTTCGCGTGGAACCGGTCACTCAGGCTCTCGCGCAGACCGCTGCCGATCTGTTGCGGGATGCGGGGTTGCACGGCCACAAGTACGCCATCGACGCGATGCTGTGCGCGACCGCACTGGCCCAGCCGGGCGGCCGGGTGACGATCCTGACCTCCGATGTGGAAGACGTCGAGATGCTCACGGCGAAGCATCGCCGGGTGGTGGCTGAGAGGGTCTGAGCGCAGACCGCCCGGCGGCGGTGACATGCTGGACATCTCGTCGGCGAGAGGGAGTTGGCTTCGCGCGGTGAACCGTCCATGGTGAGCGGCAGATCTACAACCGCCAAGGTGCAAAGCCTGCCCGAGTTGCCGGGCCAGCGTACGGCCCCCTGACCATGCCCGACCCCAAACCGGGCAGGCCACCGCCCAAACCCGCTCCGCCGACTCGGGCATGCGCGGCGCGGGCCGGTCGAGCGCTGCGGTCCCGGTTCCCTCAGCTTTCGACGCTCTTGTCAGACCGCTTGATTAACGTGGCGGCATGGATGAGCGATGCATACACGACTTAGTCGTCCAACAGTGCGTGGACTGCGCTCCTACCCCCGAGGGGCTGGTCAAGTTCGTCTACATCACAGCCGGGGGCGAAGTCTTTCATCGTTCTTCGGCTTGCAAGGCCCTGGAGGAAGGGCAGGAGTACGCGGTAAGTCTGGGCATGGACACTCATCCTCGGCGCCGTGTAGCGCTGGCCGAAGCCACGGCGGAAGGACGTGGCGCGTGTGCCTACTGCTTCTGGGACTACCAGCCCCGATGAGGCGTAAAAGTTGAGGCTACGGATCGGTTGGACTGACATCCAGCGCTGACATCAACGACTGCGAACAGCGGCGACCCCAGGCACGCAACGGCAACTATCCGACCGCCCTATACGGCTCAGCACGCTGGCCCCGTTCACCATCTGGATCGAACCTATAAGGCGAAGGTCGTCGGTTCGAACCTGACAGTCGGCTCTGTGCGCGGGCTGCGAGAACACCCCGGACGATCTTCGTAAGGGGGGTTTTGCTGTGTGGGGCCGACATCAGCCGCGGCCGCACTGATCTGCGGGCGAATACCGGCTTCCCGCCCTTGGGGGCTCGGCCCCAGCCCCTATGACCTCTCTCGCTGAGTGTGGGGTGAAGGTGTTCCATCGGCGATCGGCGAGGTCCTGGGCGACACTCTGCTGTTCACCGATGTCAACCCCGACAACTTCATGGTCGGCGAGCGGCGGAACTGGATCGTGGACTGGTCATGGCCGACCGTGGGCGCCGCTTTTATCGACCCCGCGTGCCTTGTCGTCAAACTCATCGCAGCCGGGCACACCGCGGAGCAAGCCGAGGTGTGGGCGCCTGAGTGCGAGGGGTGGGCGATGGCGGACCCTGTCGCGATCGACGCGTTCGCCATCGCCACCCTGCGCATGAACAGGCGGCAGGCAGCGCGGTACCCCGAGGCAAGCTGGCTCGATGACCTGGCCGAGGCCGCCCGCCAGTGGGTCATTCACCGAGGAGTGTCGGAGAAGGTGGCCGCTCTCACTCCGAAGGAATGAACCGTCTGTCCCTGAAGGAGGCAGGCAGCGAGCCGCGCTGACCTCCAACCCTTGCTTCGCTCCGAGCGAGTCGTCTCAACGCCCGACGAAGAAGCGGAGGGATCAGGCGTTGTGCCTGATGGTGTTCCGGATCCAGTCCGCGTAGGCAGGCACATTGGTGTAGAGGCCCGGCCCGGCCGAGCACGCGACCCCCGGGGCGCCGGGACCCGAGGTGGCTCCGATGAGCTCCCACCGCCCGTGCCTGCCCTTTTGGAGCTGCGGTCCGCCGGAGTCCCCGAAGCATGCCATGGCCTGGGGCACGCGGCTGATCGTGCACAACCGGGTCCGGTCCGCGTAGCCGGGGGCGCACTCGGTGTCGGCACCGGTGCGCGTCTCGAGCTCCTGCAACCGCTCCGCGAACTTCAGCTCGGTGTCGACGGTGGTGCCGAATCCCAGGATCCGGGTCGGGGTGCCCGGTCGCCCGGCCCGTTCCGCGATACGGATGGGCTTCTCGGTGACCGGGCGGTCGAGGCGGACCAGAGCGATGTCGTCCTTGTTGGCGGCCTCCCCGTCGCCGTTCGCATAGCCGGGGTGGACGACGGTCCGCTCGATGTTCCGGACGGTGCCCCCGGACTTCCGGTGCTCGCTGCCGATCCGGACGATGCCGTCCAGCTCAAGGCCGTCGCCCTGCACGCAGTGGGCCGCTGTCAGCACCCACTGCGGATCGATCAGCGACGCTCCGCAGGAACCGTCGTACAGCCCGTGCTTCGGGGCCGACTCCGGGATTGACGCCATGAACGAGTAGCGCTCCGTGGAATCGGTCCCGTTGACGATCGCTCCGGCGCTGCCGGTCATCAGGGTGGCGCACGCCGCGACGGCAAGAGCGCCGACGGCAGTGGTGCGCGCCGCGCGGCGGCGCACCGACTTCAAGCTGAACACAGAGAGTTCCTTCCCACGTAAGTCCGGACGTAAGTCCGGATGCGTCCACCCTGCTTGTTCAAGATTCACCGGGCCATCCGGGCAGCGGGCCCGAACACGGTCCGGGTAGCGGGCCCGAGTGCAGTAGGGGTAACCCCCTATCCCCATCCCGTCCCCGATGCGGCGCCTCTGGCTGGATCTCGCCACGTGGCCCGAGGGACTCGCGGACGAGTGGGGGCTCCCTGCGGTCCGTCCCCTATGGGGCTCTCGCAGATCGCGGCCTCACCGACACCGAGAGCGTGAACGGCGGGGAGCGGGGGTTAACCCCCGGCCGGGCACCAGGGGTTAACCCCCGGAGCAAGTCGGTGGGGCACCCCAGCGCGGTCCGCGCCCCAGCACGCGAAGATCACTTCAACGGCTCGCGGAGCCGCCGCACGCAAGGAGTGATCGGAATGCACGGGTACCGGAAGACGACCGGCCGGCGAGAACTGCTCGCACTCACGGCAGCGCTCGCCGCCACGGCGCTGACCGCCCCGGTGGCTTCCGCGGCACCGGCCGTACCCGCCGGCTCCGCCGCGGCGAACCGGGAAGCGGCGGCCGTCGTGCGGTCCCTGGAACGGGCCGCGCACCGGCTGCGTTCCACGGAGCCCGGCGGCCGGACCGCAGACCTGCGGGCGCTGAGCGCCATGGTCGGGGACGCCAAGGTGGTGGGGCTGGGCGAGGCCACGCACGGTTCGCACGAGTTCTTCGCCATGAAGGAACGCGTCTTCCGGCACCTTGTCCAGAAGTGCGGCTTCACCACCTTCGCCCTGGAGATGAGCTGGTCGGCAGGGCTCAGGATCGACGAGTACCTCCAAGGCGGTCCCGGCGACCCGCGAAGGATCGCGAAGGAGACACTGGCCGGATCCCCCTGGGAGCGCGAGGAGTTCGTCAGTCTGATCGGCTGGATGCGCAAGCACAACCGCCGCCACCCCGACCACCGGGTCCACTTCATGGGGGACGACCTCGGAGCGCCGAAGCTCGGCGACCACATTTTCGAGCGCGTGCTGTCGTCCGTCAGCAAAACCCGGCCGGAGGCACTGCCCCGGCTCACCGAGCTGTACGCCGGGCTGCGCCCCTTCGACGACATCTTCGCCTACCTGCGCAAGCCGGTCGCGGAACGCAAGGAGAACGCCGCACTCGCCCAGGCAGCATTTGAACTGGTCGCCGAGCACCAGGAGGCCGGCGGCAACGACTACGCGTGGACGGTGCAGCACGCCCGGAACATCGCGCAGACCTTCTCCTTCGCCGCCATCGACCTCGCCGACCCGGCCTCGGTCACCGCCGCCGAGCGCCTGCGTGACCAGGCCATGGCCGACAACGTGCTGTGGTGGCAGCACCACACCGGCCACAAGATGCTGCTGTCGGCCCACAACGGCCACATCGGATACCTCTCCACCCATCCGGACATGTACCCGCGGACCCAGGGCGCCGTGCTGCGCGACCGCCTGGGCCGCGACTACGCCGCGATCGGCTTCAGCTTCGCCGGTGGCTCCTTCCTCACCAAGCCCTCCCTCGAAGGGGACTGGAAGCCGGTCACCGTCCCGGCGGCGCGCCCCGGCATGAACGAGCACACCCTGGACCGGGTCGGGTACCGGGACTTCTACCTCGACCTGCGGACCGCACCCGCCGCGGCCCGCGCCTGGCTCGACCGCGCCCGGCCGGTCTACGACGCCGGCTCAACCTTCACTTCCCACCCCCTGCCCACCCTCGCCCTCGGCCGGGCCTACGACGTCCTCATCCACCTCCACCAGGTCCGCGCCGCCGACAAACTCTGAACCGCACCGCGCGCTGGCAGCAGGGACAGAGCCCTATCCCGGCTCGGACAGCCGGTCGAGGCGATCGCGGTGGGCCTGGGGCAGGTGGAGACCTTCCGCGGCGAGGTTCTCCTCCAGGTGGTCGATCCGGGCAGTGCCCGGGATCGGGAGTACGACCGGTGAGTGGCCGAGGAGCCAGGCGAGCGCAACCTGCGTGGGGGTGGCGTCGACATCGGCGGCCACGGCGGCGACCTCGGACCGTGCCCCCGACTCCCCCCACGCGGCAGGGCGCCACGGCAGGAACGCGATGCCTGCGGCTGCACAGGCCGCGAGCACGGGCTCGTGTTCGCGGTCGAGCAGGTTGTAGCGGTTCTGCACGCTCGCGATGGGGACAATCTCCCGTGCCTGGTCGAGTTCGTCGACGGTGACCTCGGACAGTCCGATCCGGCCGATCTTCCCCTCGGTCCGCAGCTCCCGCAGCGTGCCGACCTGGTCGGCGAGTGGCGTCTCCGGATCGATGCGGTGCAATTGAAGCAGTTCGATCCGCTCGACGCGCAGCCGGCGCAGGGCCTGCTCGACCTGATCGCGCAGAACGGCGGGCCGCCCGTCGTGCTTCCACTCGCCCGACGGGCCCGACGGGGCAACACCGACCTTGGTGGTGATGTGCAGCCCCTCCGGATAGGGGTGCAGGGCCTCGGCCAGGAGTTCCTCGTTGGCTCCCCAGCCATACATGTACGCGGTGTCGATCAGAGTGATGCCCAGCTCCACGGCCCGCCGGGCGACCGCGACAGAGGTCTTACGCGCCGGGCCGGGCTCCGTCGGCAAGTGCATGGCTCCGAACCCGAGGCGCCGTACGGTCAGATCCCCGCCGAGGTGAAACGCGGTCGATGTCATGTGCTGTCTCCTCCCCCTGGATCAGGTCAGGAACTCAGTCGTGGTCGACACGAAGTGGGCAGGGTCGTCCAGCCAGGGGAAGTGGGCCGCGGCGGGTTGGGTGGTGAAGTGAGGGGTGGGGAGGAGTTCGGCGAGGGCGGCTACGGACGGGGGAGGGGAGTTCAGGTCGTACTCTCCGGCGAGGAGCAGCACCGGCTGGTGGAAGTCGCTGAGGGCGGTCCGGGTGGTGTCAGGGCTGAAGGCGCCTTCGGAGGCGTAGACGGCGGCGGCCTCGTTGTTGCGCTGGGTGTTCTCCGCGGCCTGGTGGGCCTGGGCGGTGGCGTCCCAGTGGCCGTAGCGGAAGGGGGCGATGGCCTGCCAGGAGTCGGAGGTGGCAGTGCCGGAGACGATCGCTTCCAGGGCGGCGAACGCGGTGGGGAACCAGGGTTCGTCCTGGCGGAGGAGGGCCGTTGCGCGGCGGAGGTCGGGGGTGATCGTAATGCCCAGCGCCATGGGGCTGGGTGTGATCAGGGCCAGTCTGCGGACCCGGTCCGGGTGGTGTTCCGCGTAGCGGACGGCCAGGTTGGTGCCGCCGGAGTGGGCGAGCAGGTCGACGCAGTCGAGGCCGAGGTGGGCGCGGAGGGCTTCCACGTCGGGGACCAGGCGGTCGCAGCGGTAGGTGGCGGGGTCCTCCGGGGTGGCCGAACGGCCCGTACCGCGGAGGTGCAGTTTGATCAACCGGCGGTGGGCGGAGAGACCGCCGAGGTCGCCCAGATAGGCGGGGTCCTGCATCGGGCCGCCGGGGATGACGATCAGCGGAGGTCCGTCTCCGACCACGTCATAGGTGAGTTCGGTGCCATCGGGTGCGGGGAACGCGGGCATGGGCGTGGCCTTCCAGGAGAGGGTACGGGGATGGAATCGATCGAGGACGGACCGCTGTCGGACGAGGAATTCGCCATTCTGCGCGAACTGTTGAAGCGCTACTGCTCGAACGAGCTCGATCAGTGGGAGGCGTTGCAGACGCCCACACCGTACGGTCCGGTCTACATCACCATGAGCCGGGGGCTGCCACCGGGCACGGAGCCGTCCGCCTATCGGCCGATCTGAGCGAGGCATCAGACGCGCTGTTCCCAGCAGCCAGCAGCCGGGTTGGTTCGACGAGCCACCACATTTCCGGGGACTCCGGGGTAGAAAGGGCGCATGCCGACGAGCTCGCCCCTGCCCGTTCCCGAGTCCGATGTCGAGGCGATGGTGAACGCCTTGCTGGTCGCCTCCCGGCTGCTGGTTGCGGTCTCGGCGCGGTCGTTGGCGGCGGTGGAGGAGACACTCACGCTGCCGCAGTTCCGGATGCTGGTGGTGCTGGAGAACAGCGGGGAACTCAGTCTGTCCCGGCTGGCTGAGGAGTTGGGGGTGCAGCCGTCCACGGCGATGCGGATGATCGACCGGCTGGTGGCGGCCGGGATGGCGGCCCGCGGGGCCTCGGAGGTGGACCGCCGGGCGAGTGTGATCTCGTTGACGGAGACCGGGCGGCGGACGGTGGAGGAGGTCACCCAGCGGCGCAAGGGGGAGCTCACGGGGATCGTGGAAGCCATGCCCGTGGGGCAGCGGCGCGGTCTGATCGAGGCGTTGCGGGCGTTCACGGAAGCCGGTGGTGAGCCGTCGGGCGGGCATATGGGCGAGGGTGGGGTACGGCGCCGCGTTGCGGGATGGTGAGCGGGTGCACGGGGGCGGGCCGCCGCGAAAGTGCTCTCTGTGGCGGGGAATTGTAGGGGAAGTCGATCGTCTTCGGGCTTGCTTTGAGCGCACGTGACGAAGAGGGACTTTTGCTGAGTGCAAAGATCCGGGTGGTGCGTACTCCAGTCGTCCAGCCGATCTCCGCACACGGCCACGGCTCCTCAGTGACGGACCGTTGTGCCCCCCAGGAGGCATGATGAAATCTCACGCCCGGAACGTCCGGAACGCTCGGAACGCGCGAAACCATGGCGCCGCCTTTCCCGTCAACCGCGTGCTCGCCGCCGTGGTCGCTCTGGTGGCGATCGTCGCGGGGGTGTCCATCTGGATGTCGCGTGGTGATGACTCGGAAGCGCAATCGGTGGCGGGGGGCCTGCCGGCCGCGGGCAACGGCGGTGCGGCGGGTGATGGGGCCGGGGGCCTCACCGAGCTGGACAAGACGTTCCTGGTCAAGGTTCGGCAGGCCGGGCTGTGGGAGATACCGGCCGGGCGGATGGCGCAGAGCCAAGCCTCCAGCGAGGCGATCAAACGGGCCGGAATGCATCTGCTCGACGGCCACAGCAAGCTGGACCAGCTCACGCGCGAGGACGCCAAGGCCCTCAACGTCCCGCTTCCCGATGAGGCCAGCGCCGAGCAGCAGGGCTGGGTGGACCAGTTGAAGGCGGCCAAGGGGCGCGATTTCGACCAGACCTTCGTAAACCTGCTGCGCGCCTCGCACGGCAAGATCTTCATCACTATCGGCGAGGTCCGTGCCACCACCAAGAACGCCATGATCCGGCGGCTGGCCACGCAGGCCAACAACACCGTGAACGATCACATGGAGGTCCTGGAGGACACCGGTCTGGTGACGGACGCGGTGCTGGACGATGTGGCGTCCACCGTTCCCAAGTCCAAGTAGCCACTTGTCCAAGTGGCCTTTGTCCGAAAGGCCGTTGTTCCAATAGCCGTTGTCCCAATAGCCGTTGTCCCAATGGCCGTTGTCCGAGTAGCCGTTGTCCGAGTGGCCGGGGTGCGTTGTCCACAGGGTGTGGATGACGGGGGCGCGCGCGGCGTACGGGGGGGGTCAGCCGACGTGGTCGCTGTCCCAGACCCACGTGGCAATCCCGACGCGGTTACGGACCTCCAGCTTCCGCTGAGCGTGGGCAATATGCGTCTTGACCGTGCCGGCCGAGATGAACAGCTCAGCCGCGATCTCGGCATTGGTCATCCCCTGGGCGACCAGCTTCGCGATCTCCACCTCGCGTTCGGTCAGCGCTGTGACCGGCTGCTTGGGCCGCGGCTTCTGCGGTTCCTGGAGCTGCGGTTCCTGGAGCCGGCGCAGCAGGCGGACCGTCACCGAGGGGCTGATCAAGGCGTCCCCGGCCATCGCCGCCCGAACCCCCTCCACCAGCAAGGTGGGCCCTGAGCGTTTGAGAAGGAAGCCGCAGGCGCCGTTGCGCAGCGCGGTGTGTACGTATGCGTCGAGGTCGAAGGTGGTCACCACGATCACCTTGACCGGGTCCTCGGCATCGGGCCCGGTGAGCAGCCGGGTGACCTCGAGCCCGTTCATCCTGGGCATCCGGATATCGGCGAGCACCACGTCGGGGCGGAGCTCACGGGCGAGTTCGACCGCCTCCAGGCCGTCTCGGGCCTCGCCCACGACCTCCATGTCCGGCTGTGAGTCGAGGATCAGCCGGAAGCCGATCCGGACGGTGTCCTGGTCGTCGGCCAGCAGGATGCGGGTGGTCACAGCGCTCACCGTAGCCCTGGAACGTCGGGGGCGGGGAATCCGGCTCCGAGGCTGGTTCGAGCCTCTGCCGAACGGCATATTCCGTACCGGCTCCGGACCCGTTACGACCTGCCGATCGGTGGATGTGGCGACCTGTCCCGCTCCGTCACGCTGGCAGCGCACCGGCGGATCGACGGAGGGGACACCATGACGATGAGCACCGAACGGGACCTGTCGTCCCGGTCACTCCACACCGCGCCGTCCTCCCGCCCCTCGCGGTCGGCCCGTTGGGCGGCGCACACCGTGCCGTTCACCCTGCTGCCCACCGGACTGTGGCGGTGCGCGATGGGGTTCGGTGTGCCGCTGGGCTTCGCCCCCACCTCGGATCTGCACGAGAGCCACTTCCCGGGCTGGATGACGGTGTACGTCATCGCGCTCAGCCTGTTCGCGGAGGGGCTCGGGCTGCTCACGCTGGGGCTGGTCCAGCCGTGGGGCGAGGTGGTGCCGCGTTGGGTCCCGTTACTCGGCGGCAGGCGGATTCCCGTGCTGTGCGCGGTGATTCCGGCGTCCCTCGGCGCGCTGGCCGTCACCTGCGTCACCGTCGTCGGCGCGTTCATCTGGAACGCCCCGGAGAACCTGGCGGAGATCAGCGATCCCTACGGGCCGTTGTACTGGCTCCAGACCGCCTGTTACGCGCCCCTGCTGGCCTGGGGGCCGCTGCTGGGCGTGGTCACCGTGGCGTACTACCGGCGTCGGCGAGCGGCAGAACGGCGGCCGTCCGCCAGCCGCCCCCCGCGTCCGGGCCCGCGCTGAGCGTGCCGCCGAGCGCCTCGATCCGCTCGGTCAGCATCAGCAGCCCGGTCCCGCCGCCCCGGCGCCCGTCGCCGTCCTCGCCGAGACGGCCGCCGGAGCCCGAGCCGACGGCCTCGGCGCCGTTGACCACACTGACGGCCAGCGCGTCGCCGGAACGCTCCAGGGCGACCCGCACTCGTACGGTGGCGGCCGTGCGGGCATGACGACGGACGTTGGTGAGCGCCTCCACCACCATCCGGTGTGCGGTGGCCGCCACTTCGCGCGGTACTCGCGCGATGGCCTCGGCGGTCAGCGCCAGTTCGAGCCGTACCTCGGCCCGCCCCGAGGAGCGGAACCGGTCCACCACATCGGTGAGGTCCGCCAGTCCATACGCCCGTGGCCGGGCCTCCGCCCCACCGCCCGTGGCTCCGGTGTCGTCGAGCATGTGCACCGTACGGTCCATCGAGCGCAGCGCCTGCTGTCCGGCGGCCTCGATCTGCCGCAGCAGTGGCATCAGCCGCTCCGGCTGCCCGGACCCCACCAACTGGGCGGCCTGGGCCAGCACCACGATGCCGGAGACGTCATGGGCGACGAAGTCATGCAGATCCCGGGCGAGTTCCAGCCGCTGGCTCCGGCGCGCGGCCCGCACCGCGTTCAGCCGCCGGGTGTCCAGCATCCGCAAGTACCCGGCGACCAGGGCCGCGCCGATGGCCCCGAGCCCCATGAACGCGCACTGCCCGAACGCCTCCAGGAACGACGCGTACGCTCCCACCCGCAGGATCACCGTGGACCCGGCGGCCGACAGCAGCAGCACCAGCGGTACCCCCTGCGGCGCGGGCGCGAACCGGGCCACCAGGAACACCAGCGCCGTGACCGCCGCGAACTCCACCAGCATCAGCACCCCGACCGGCGAGTCTTCCCCCGCGTCCCCCGAGAGCACGGTCGCCACCGCGGAGACCACGGACACCACCGTGGCCGCCACCCCGAGCCGCGCCCGGGTGCGGGGCCACCACCCGACCGTCAGCAGCGTGACCCCGACCGCCACCCCCGTCGACACGGCCGCCACCCACCCGGTCACGGCCCCCAACACCACGCCACCCGCTCCGGCCAGCGCCGCCGCACCCCCGCATACGGCCCTGGCGGCGGTGTGCCGCCGGGAGCCGTGCCGGTTTCCGGATCCGCTGTCCCTACCTCTGCCTCTGTCCCTGTCCCTGTCCCCGCCCGTGGACATGACCTCTGTCACCGTTCTCCCCGTGAGGCCCCGGCCGCGGCTGGACGCAGCCACGCTGAGCGCGACCGTGCGGTGAGCACCAGGGCCTGTCGCCGCACCGGGCATGACCTCACCACCCGTACGTCCCCCAGGCAGCCGAAGATGAACCGCGTTCTTGATTTCCGCAACCCCGCTGGCAGCTTCATGAAGACGCGTTGCCGGACACCGAGTCACACCGCTAGACAAGACCAGAGGAATCCGGGTCGGCCGGTCCGTAGGGTGCATCACGGATTTCTCGCACGGGGAGGCGAGCAGACGATGGCCGTCGGTGTCGACAGCAGGTGGTTCCGCAGGTACGCACCGGAAGGGGCGGTCCGCAGACGGCTGGTCTGTCTGCCCCACGCGGGCGGCTCGGCGGGCTTCTTCCACCGCTGGGGACGGGCGGCCACCGAAGGTGTGCTGCCCGGGGTGGAGCTCCTCACCACCCGCTATCCCGGCCGCCAGGAGCGGCTGGAGGAAGCGGCCATCGACAGCATCGAGCGGCTCGCCGACGAAGTCAGCGCCGCGCTGCTGCCGTTCGCGGATGTTCCGCTGATCCTCTTCGGCCACAGCATGGGCTCCTCGGTCGGCTACGAGGTGGCGCTGCGGCTGGAGAGCAGGCACGGTATCCGTCTCGACGCACTTGCTGTCTCCGCTCGCAAGGCTCCCCACCGGGTCACGCCCGGGGACACCCATCTCCACGGCGACCGCGCCCTGCTGGAGGAGGTCCGCCGGATCGGCGGCACCGAGCCCGCGGTGCTGGAGGACGCCGAGCTGCGCGAGCTCGTCCTGCCCGCGCTCCGCGCCGACTTCACGGCCGTGGGCACCTATGGGCCGCGCGCCCCGCTTCCTGTGAGCTGCCCGGTCGTCGGCCTCGTCGGCGACCGCGACCCCCATGTCACCGAGGCCGATCTGCGGGCCTGGGCCGCGGTGGCCCCCGCCGGGTTCGACCTCACGGTGCTGCCCGGAGACCACTTCTACCTGGCCGAGCAGCGGGAGGCCGTCCTCCGCGCGCTGGCCGCCCACCTCGGCTGAGGACACCTGCCATGGCCACCTTGACGATGACAACAACAGCGGACCCGGCGGCGCGGCGGGCGGCCGGTCCCGAGGCCGGCCCGCCCCGGCTGGAAAGCGGCGTCGGCGTACTCGACAAGGCGTCGCTGCTGCTGGGGGTGTTGGAGAGTGGTCCGGCCACGCTGGCCACCCTGGTCTCCGCCACCGGCCTCAAGCGGCCCACCGTGTACCGGCTGGCCCTCGCCCTGGAGCGGCTGCGGCTGGTCGCCCGGGACCACGACGGACGGTTCGCGCTCGGCCCGCGCCTGGGCGACATGGTCGTCGAGGCGCGGACCGACCGGCTGCTGCTCGCCGCCGAACCGGTGCTCACCGCCCTGCGCGACCGCACCGGCGCCGGCGCCCGGCTCTACCGTCGCCGCGGTCAGCTGCGGGTGTGCGTGGCCGCCGCGGAGGCGCATGGCACCGGGATCGACACCGTGCCGGTCGGCAGTGCCTTCCCGCTGAAGGCCGGGGCCGTCGCCCAGGTGCTCCTTGCCTGGGAGGAGCCCGAGCTGCTGTACGAGGCGCTGCGCGGCGCCCGGTTCAGCGCGTCCATGCTCTCCGAGGTCCGCCGTCGCGGCTGGGCCCAGAGCTTCGGCGGCTGGGAGCCCGCCGTGGCCACCGTCTCCGCACCCGTCCGCGGCCCCGGCGGCCGGGTGATCGCCGCCGTCTCGCTCTCCGGGCCGGTCGGCAGGCTCACCCGGCACCCCGGGCGGGAGTACGGATGCGACACGATCGACGCGGCGGTCAGACTCAGCGAACTGTCAGGATGCTGACAGGCCCAAGCCTGGAGGAGTGCAGCCCTGCGGCTGGCAGGTGACGGTCAAGCGCGCCCGCCGCACGGGGAGTTCCGGATCCTCGGTCCGGGGCCGACGGCGGGGTCAGACGCGGGGGAAACGGGACTGGAGGTCCCACACCACGGGGTTGTCTCCCAGACCCTCGTGCATATCGACGAGGTCGGCGATCAGGTCGTGCAGGAAGTCGCGCGCCTCGCGGCGCAGCGCCGCGTGGTCGAAGGTCAGCGGGGGCTCACCGGCCGGAACCCAGTCGGCGGTGATGTCCACCCAGCCGAAGCGCCGCTCGAAGAGCAGCCGGTCGGTGGACTCGGTGAAGTCCAGCTCCGCGTGGACGGGGGTCGAGGAGCGGCTGCCGCGCGGGTCCCGGTCGAGCCGTTCCACGATGTCGCACAGCGCCCAGGCGAAGTCGAGCACCGGCACCCAGCCCCAGGCGGTGGACAGTTCACGGTCGTCGCGGGTGTCGGCGAGATACACATCACCGCAGAACAGATCGTGCCGCAGTGCGTGCTGGTCCGCGCTCCGGTAGTCCGTCTGCGGCGGGTCCGGGAAGCGGCGGGAGAGGGAGTAGCCCAGGTCGATCACGCCGTCGATGGTGTCATGGGCCGGGGCAGCACCGGACGCGCAGGGCGCCGGGGTCCCGGCCCCGGCGCCCTGTCCGCACTGTCCGCACTGTCCGCCGCGGTCTCAGTGCCCGCGGGTGATCCACTCGTCGAGGTGCGGGGCCTCGTCGCCGATGGTCGTCGTATCGCCGTGCCCGGTGCGGACGACGGTCTGCGGTGGCAGGGCCAGCAGCCGTTCCCGGATCGACTCGATGATCGTCGGGAAGGACGAGTACGAGCGCCCGGTCGCGCCGGGTCCGCCCTGGAAGAGCGTGTCCCCGGAGAAGACCGTGGTCAGCGCGGGGGCGTGCAGACACACCGCACCGGGGGAGTGGCCGGGGGTGTGCAGCACCCGCAGCTGGGTGCCGCCGACGGTGAGCACATCGCCGTCGGCCAGTGGCTTGTCCGGCGCCCGGTCCGGGTGGCGCATCCGCCACAGCACCTCGTCCTCCGGGTGCAGCAGGATCGGCGCGCCGGTGCGGTCGGCGACGGCCGGGGCGGCGTCGATGTGGTCGTCGTGGCCGTGGGTGCAGATGATGCCGAGCAGCCTGCGGCCGCCGATGGCCTCGACGATGGCGTCCGCGTCATGCGCGGCGTCGATGACATAGACCTCGTGGTCGTCGCCGACGAGCCAGACGTTGTTGTCCACCTCCCAGGTGCCGCCGTCCAGCGAGAAGGTCCCGGAGGTCACGAGGTGGTCGATGCGTACGGGCGGCGGGGTCATCAGAGCATCACCACCGAACGGAGCACTTCACCGCGGTGCATCTTGGCGAACGCCTCCTCGATGTCGTCCAGGCCGATGGTCTCGCTGACGAAGGCGTCCAGATCGAGCCGGCCCTGCTGGTAGAGGTCGATGAGCAGGGGGAAGTCGCGGGACGGCAGACAGTCGCCGTACCAGGAGGACTTGAGCGCGCCACCGCGGCCGAAGACATCCAGCAGCGGAAGTTCCAGCTTCATTTCCGGGGTGGGGACGCCGACCAGCACCACGGTGCCGGCCAGATCACGGGCGTAGAACGCCTGCCGGTAGGTCTCGGGGCGGCCGACCGCCTCGATCACCACATCGGCGCCGTTGCCGTCGGTCAGTTCGCGGATCTTCTCCACGACGTCGCCCTGTGTGGCGTTGAAGGTGTGGGTGGCGCCGAGCCCGCGCGCCCACTCCAGCTTCCGGTCGTCCACATCCACCGCGATGATCTTCCCGGCGGCGGCCAGCCGGGCTCCGGTGACCGCCGCGGCGCCGACTCCGCCGCAGCCGATGACGGCGACCGAGTCGCCGCGCCCGACCGCGCCGGTGTTGATCGCGGCGCCGATTCCGGCCATCACCCCGCAGCCGAGCAGCCCGGCCGCGGCCGCCGACGCCTCCGGGTCGACCTTGGTGCACTGTCCGGCGGCCACCAGCGTCTTTTCGGCGAACGCGCCGATGCCGAGCGCGGGTGTCAGCGCGGTGCCGTCGGTGAGCGTCATGGGCTGGGACGCGTTGTGGGTGTTGAAGCAGTACCAGGGGCGGCCGCGGCGGCAGGCGCGGCACTGGCCGCAGACCGCACGCCAGTTGAGGATCACGAAGTCGCCGGGCGCCACCTCGGTGACGCCATCACCGACGGACTCCACGATCCCGGCTGCCTCATGGCCGAGCAGGAAGGGGAAGTCGTCGTTGATACCGCCCTCCCGGTAGTGCAGATCGGTGTGGCAGACACCGCACGCCTGCACCCGCACCACCGCCTCGCCGGGGCCCGGGTCGGGGATCACGATCGTCTCGATCCTGACGTTCTCGCCTTTTCCGGGGGCGATCACGCCGCGTACCTGTTGAGTCATGACAGCAGCGTAAGTGCCGATCAGCGGCGACAACAGGAACGGACCGCACCGGTTTCCGGCGCGGTCCGCTGCCTGCTTCGTGTCTGCTTCGTGTCTGTTTCGTACGGCTCTGTGCTGTCCTACCGCGCGGTCATCGCACGTTGATGGCGGTCCAGGCCGCCGCGACCGTCTTGTACTCGGTGGAGGTGGCGCCGTAGAGGTCGCGCGCCGCGTTCAGGGTGGCGGTGCGGGCCTGGGCGTACTTCGAGGTGGAGGTCAGATACGTGGTCAGCGCCCGGTACCAGATCCGGACCGCCTTGTCCCGGCCGATGCCGGTGACCTTCGAGCCGTCGTAGGTCGGGCTGTTGTAGCTCACGCCGTTGATCACCTTCGCGCCGCTGCCCTCGGACAGCAGGTAGAAGAAGTGGTTGGCGGGCCCGGAGGAGTAGTGGACGTCGATTCCGCCGAGCGAGGAGGACCAGTAGTCCTTGGAGGCACCGTCCTTGCTGGGCTTGTCCTGGTAGCGCAGCGGGGTGCCGTCACCGTTGATGTCGATCTTCTCGCCGATGAGGTAGTCACCGGGGTCGGCGGAGTTGGCCGAGTAGAACTCCACCGCGGTCGCGAAGATGTCGGAGGTGGCCTCGTTGAGACCGCCGGACTCACCGCTGTAGTTGAGCTTGGCGGTGGCCGCGGTGACGCCGTGGGTCATCTCATGACCGGCCACGTCGAGCGAGGTGAGCGGGTGGGTGTTGCCCGAGCCGTCGCCGTAGGTCATGCAGAAGCAGGAGTCCGACCAGAAGGCGTTGACGTAGTTGTTCCCGTAGTGGACGCGGGAGTACGAGCCGACGCCGTCGTTGCGGATGCCGTTGCGGCCCAGCACCTTCTTGTAGAAGTCCCAGGTCTGCCCGGCGCCGTAGTGGGCGTCCACCCCGGCGGTCTGCCGTCCGCCGCCCCAGCGGTCATCGGCGTCGGTGTACAGGGTGCCGGTGCCCGAGGTGCCCTGCTTCAGGTCGTACGTCTTGTGGTTGCCGCGGGTGCCGTCGGTCAGGCTGTACCCGGAGCCGCTTCGGGTGGTGCCCAGCGGCACCGTACCGCTGTACTGGCTGGTTCCGGTGCCGGTCTCCACGGCCTCGTCCTGGAACAGCCGCTTGCCGGTGCCGGCGTCGGTGATCACGTGCAGCTCGCTGGGGGTGCCATCGTGCTGGGTCCCGGTGACCACGGTCTCCCAGGCCAGCACGGGCTTGCCGGTGGCCGCCCAGATCACCTTGCGCGGCGACCGGTTCCGCCGGGGGTCGCTCACCTCGGCCTTGTCCGTGACCTTCTGCGCGGTCTTCAGCGCGGCCTTCGCGGCGTCGGCCGCCGATATCCCCGCGGTCGTGCTGCGCACCGAGATCCGGGCGCCGGTCGCCTTGCTGACGGAGCGCGCGCCGCTCTTCTTCTCGTGGACGACCAGATCCCCGCCGAGCACGGGTAGCCCCGCGTAGGTGCGCTCGTAGCGGGTGTGGACGGTCCCGTCCGAGTCCTTGATGACATCGCGGACGAGGAGCTTCTCCTTCGCCCCGAGCCCGAGGCTCTCGGCCTGCGCGGAGGCGTCGGCCTGTGCCGCCTTGATCGCGGTGGTCCGCTGCGCCGCGCTCAACGACAGCGCGGACGCGCCCGCCTCACGGCCGCGGTCCGGCTGGGCACTGGCCTGGCCGGACTGGACACCGATGACCACCATGGCGGCGGAGGCGATGAACGCCGCCGCGCGGACGGTCCGTCTGCGGGGGGAGGAAGCGTTGGGTCTCACTCGGTCTCCTTGCTTGGGGGCCGCCGGGTCGCGGCCCTGCGTAGGGGGTGCGGACGGCCGTGGGTGGACCGCCCGGTACAGCAGGAGTGGTGCGTGAGGTACGCGCCTTGCCACGTGTCAGCCGATGTGCGTGGCGAGGTCGAGCAGAGACTGTCACTGAATGACCGGTTCTGACAGGTCCGTAACAAGAATTTGACTCGCGAGTGTGGGTGCGCAGGCGAAATCGGTCAGCTTCTGGGGCGCAACGGCGCCCGGAATATGGCGACTTCTGGCGCGAACATGCGCCCTTCCGTCGTGCCGCGGCGACGGCTTCCAGCCGTCCTCCCTGGCAGATCCCGGGCAATCTACCCGGCCCGGCCCGGGAATCACGGGATGGCCAATTCGTTTGACCCCGTAGCTCATTTCCTTGACGCGGTGTCGGACACGGACCCGGCCCCGCGCTCCTGGGCCGCCATGACCTCGTCCCCGTGCTCGAAGGCCCACGCCCCGAAGGTGTCGATCGGGCCGAGCAACGTCCGCCCCAGCGCGGTCAGTCCGTACTCCACCCGGGGCGGTGCCTCGGCATAGGCGTGCCGCTCCACCAGCCCGTTGAACTCCAGCCGCCGCACGGTCTGGGTCAGCACCTTGGAGCTGATCCCCCCGATCCGCTCCCGCAGTTCAACGGGGCGCGCGGGGCCGTCGCGCAGCGACCACAGCACCACGGCGTTCCAGGTGTTGGAGAGCAGATCGAACGCGAGGCGGGCCCGGCAGTCGGCGAGGAAGGCATCGGTCGTCACGTACCAGATGGTGCCTGACGGACTTCCTACTGTCGTTGCGAAGCGGTCAACGAACGGACGGAAAGGAACGCTTGATGAAGATCGGTGTGCTGGGAACGGGCAACATGGCGGACGCACTCGCAACCCACTGGGCACGGGCGGGACACGAGGTGCTCATCGGCGGACGCGACGCCCAGCGGGCGGCACGGCTCGCCACCCGCGTCGGAGCCGGCGCGACATCCGGCGAACTGTCCGCGGCGGCGGTGTTCGGCGAGGTGGTCCTCGCCGCGCTCCCGTACGGCGCGGGCGAACAAGTGGCGGCCGAACTGCGCCCGACCCTGTCCGGAAAGGTGCTGCTCGACTGCTCCAACCCGGTCGGCCCCGGCTTCCGGCTGCTGACCGGCCGCGGCTCCTCGGCGGCCCAGCGGCTGGCCGCGGCGGCCCCGGGCGCCCATGTCGTCAAGGCGTTCAACCTCTGCCACGAGGACGTCTGGCGGATGACCCCGCCCACCTTCGACGGCCGCCCCCTCGCCGTCCCGGTCTGCGGCGACGCCCCGGAGGCCGTGGCCCTCGTCCACGACCTGGTCCGCGCCGTCGGCTGCGACCCGGTCCCCGCGGGCGGCCTCGACCGGGCGGACCTCCTGGAGGCCACCGCCGCCCTCTTCATCGGCCTCTGGGTCGGCGAAGGCGCCGACGCCCAGGCCATCGCCCCACCCCTGGCCTACGCGACGGGCCCCACCGAGTGACACGACGGCGGACTCACCGCCCGCCGCTCAACTCCGCGCAGACCTCGCCACTCGTCGGCCGGTCGGCGGGGGCGGGGCTCAGCATGGCCTCGATGAGCCCGCCGAGCACCCCGGGCACCTCCACCGGCCGATGCGGTCCTTCCACGATGGCCTGCCGCTGCTCCACGCGGCTCGCGTCGTCGGGGTAGGCGACATGACGTAGCCCGGTGGCGCTGATGAGGAACGAGGCGCCCAGCGCGTACACATCCGATGCCGTGGTTGGGGTGGCCGTCCCGGTCGCCAGCACGCTCCGTGAGATCTCCGGGCTCTCGTAGTGGACCAGACAGCCCCGGAAGCGGAAGTCGTAGGGGGCAGGGATGTCTCCGCCATGCGCCAGGGCGAGGTCGATGAGCGCCGTCCTGTCCGGCCCGATGATCAAGTGCGCGGGCTGGACGTCTCCGTGTACCCATCCCGTGGTGTGCAAGGCGGCCACGACCTCCGCGCACGAGAGCGCTTCGCCGAGGTCGGGTTCTGATGAGGCCCCTTCGGCGCGGTGCGGTTGCCACCCGTCGTACAGGCTGACGCCCTGGTGCCAGGGCTGCACATTCCACGTTCCGTGCTCCCACTCGCCGTAACTCACCTCGTCACGGCCGAGTTGCCGTAGGACGGCGCCCTCTCGGGCGGGAGCCAACGCGGTCCATGCGTGCGGCGCGGTGGGATGTCCGAGCTTCACGGCGTACCGTCCCCGCTCCGTCTCGACGTCCCAGACGGTTGATCCGCGACGGTTCAGTACCAACCGCCTCCTCACGGGAGCCAGCGCCGCTAAGACGCTGGTGGGGATCTCGTAGGGCGCTTCGGCGGTGGCCATGGATCCGGTCCTCTCGAGAAACGGGCCGCCCCTCGGCGCAGGCTGAGGGGCGGCCCGTCTTACGTGACCGGCCGGAGATTACTTGGACTGCCCGTATGGTCGCCCGCAGTCGGAATCGCACTGCGCCGTGTTCTCGCCATTTACGGTCCACAGGGCGTCGAAGACCATGAAGCCCGCCGCCTTCATGGCATGGGCACTGGCGGTGACCATTTCACGAGTGCGCCTGGCGCCGCCGGGAGCGGGGTTGTGGTGCAGGAAGCGTCCCGAGTGCTCGTGGCAGAACCGCGCGTACTCCTCCGTGTGCAGGATGAACGCGTGTAAGCCCAGGTCCACGTCGTCGGACGGCACCATGGCCGTGCTCGCCGTGGCGGCTGTCGCGATGAACGCGATCGCCTGGTCGGCGATCCGCTCGGCCCGTTCCCAGGGCTGTTCGTTGTGGACGGCCACGAAGTGGGCGATGCCGCTGAACAGTTCTTCGCTGACCAGTGATCGGCCGGTTCGCTGGTCGTTCGCCACTGCTGTCATTGTTGTGTTCCTTCCCTGATGCGGACTGGTTCGTGGCACTCGTCGTCGGAGCCGGGGCGCGGTTGTCCTCTCTCGGGGAACGTGACGTCCCTGGGGTCAGCCGTCCATTCCTGCCCGCCCTGCACGGGGCGGAGGAACGCGATGAGCGGGCCCGGCATCTGGGGGTCGAAGATGAGTTCCTTGACGTCGCAGACGGCTTGGAGAATGCCCACCCGTCCCGTGGCGCTGTCGTAGGCTTCCTGGCCCGGTTGGGGCCGCGCGGCGTTCACCGCACCCCCAGCGTCTGCCGCCGCTCGTGCTGGAGGATGTACAGCGGCACCGGGTCCGGGTCCCACACGATGGGGAAACGTTCCCCGACCGGTAGGCGCGGCAGACGCAGCGTGGGCGGGTCCGCGCGGCGGACAGCGGCCGGTACGTGTGCCGGGGCGGCGACGCGCACCGGCGTGGACCGCGGTGGTTCCGGCATCGTGAGGTGGCTGAGGACGACGGGCCGTAACATCCCTCGCCACCGCGCCATGAATCGAGCGATACGCTCACGCATGTTGACGCTCCTCTTCAGCGTTGGCCATGCCCCCGGGCCGGTGCCACGGCCGCGGGGGTCCCTTCTCGCTCTATGCAACCGGTCCGCTACGCATCGCGGTACGGTGAGGTGCACGGCAGCTTTTAAAAGCTTTAAGCGCCCCGCCTTGCCGAGGAGTTGAGCGCGAATGAGCCAGCGGGAGCCCAACGCGGGTCTGGAGCGGTTGTTCCGGGCGACCGGGTGGACGTTGCGGCAGTGGGTTCAGGAGATCAACCGCATCGGCACCGAACGCGGTACGCCGCAGAAGTACCGGGAACCCTCCGCCCATCAGTGGCTCCGTGGTCATATGCCCAAGGAGGCCACCCGGCCGCTGATCCTGGAAGCGTTCGCCCGGAAGCTGGGCCGTCCGGTCCCGCACGCCGAAGCGGGGTTCCCTGTGACCGCCGACGAGTCGAACGCCTGCCTGAGTACCGTGGAGACTTTGGTCGACTTGGGGAGGCAGGACATGGACCCCTCACGCCGCAGCGTCCTCGGCGCGAGCCTTTTCTCCGTCGCGTTGACCGTGCCGCACTGGCCCGATGTCGTGGGCCGGATGGAAGCCGCCGGGAAGGGGCAGATCCAGCGGGCCGGAATGGCGGACGTGGAGATGGTCACGGCCATGACCGAGCGCATTTCCGAAGTGGACGACCAGTTCGGCGGACGTCACACCCGCCCCATGGCGGCGGCATTCCTGGTGAACACCGTCGCGCCCTATCTGACGGCGGACGCCTCCGAGACCGTTCGCAAAGCGATGATGTCGGCTGCCTCCGACCTCTGCTATCTGACCGGATACATGGCTGTTGACGAGGGCCTGCACGGCCTGGCGCAGCGGTATTACGTCAAAGCGTTGGAGCTGGCCGGTGCTTCGGAAGACCACCTGACCTACTGCACGACGTTACGCGGGATGAGCGTCCAGGCGGTTGACCTCGGCCACGGCCGCGAGGCCATGCGCCTGGCGGATGCCGCCGCATCGGCGTCGCCCAAGGCCGGTCCCAGGATGCGGGCGTTCCTGGCGGGTCAACAGGCCCATGCCGCGGCGCAGATCGGTGACCGCGGTACGGCTCTCCTGCGTCTTCGTGAGGCGGAGTCGGCCATGGACAAGGCGGAGTCCATGGGGAAGGTGATCGGCCGCTACGACCCGTCCTCCCTGAACTACCACATCAGTCAGGTGCGCTATGAGCTGGGCGATATCCACGGCTCACTCGCGGCCATGGAGCAGTCGGACCAGCTGCGTTACAGCGTCTATCGCCGCTCTCGGGTCCGCCATCGGGCCATCCTCGCTGAGCGCCAGCTGAAGGTGGGGCATCTGGAGGCGGCCTGTGCGACATGGCACCAGGCCCTGGACGACTACCCGCTCGTCCAGTCGGGCAGAGCGGATGACCGCATGCGGGCGATGGTGGGACTGATCCGTCCGCATCTCAAGAATCGCGCCGCGCGGGAATTGCATGAGCGGGCTCGGACGGTGGCGCCCGCTCTTCTCCGAGCGTAGGAACGCGTCATCCGCCCACGGCGGTTCACAGAGGCCCGCCCGGGGCGTTGTGGCTCTGGAACCAGTGGGCTTGGAATTCGACCGGCAGACGGAAGGGATGGTGCCGGTCGGTGAGCTGGTGGAAGAGGAACTCCGTGGCGGTGCAGTCGAAACGGTGTCCCTCCTCGGGTTCGGCGTACGTGGCGTAGACGGGCCACTGGTCGGGGTCGGGGCCGTCGGCGATCCAGCAGAAGGACTGCTCGTGCTCATTGCCCGCCCAGGGCAGCAGACCGCCCGGGGCGGGGAAGGGCGGATGCGGCTCCCACGGGTTCTGGGGGCGATGTGCGGCGGATGCGCTGTAGCGGATGATCTCCTCGGGGGAGAAGACGTCGAGGAAGCCGTCGAATTGGCCGTGGCCGAATGTCTCTACAAGGCGCTTGTAGTCGGTCGGCAGGCCGGTGTTCAGCCGGGACTCGATGGCGGTCCAGTTGACCGCCGGGAGACGCGCCGACGCCCAGCCGGTCACGGCGGTCAGACGGTCTAGCCAGGACGCTTCCGCGGGCAGGCGGTCCGGGCCCGGCGTCGTGCGCGGGGCGACGGTCACAACCGGGCGCGTGGTTTCGCCGTGCGGGGGGCGGCCGTACGCGATCCAGCGTCCGCCGAACGGCCAGGCGCAGACCCAGCTGGTCCGTTCGGCGGAGGGCAGCGAGGGGAGGTCGCTCGCTTCGGTCACGGTCACGGGATCCCCGTAGCGGCTGCCGAGGGTGTCCACGAGGGCTGCCAGGTGGGTGCCGGCCGGGACCGGCAGACAGGTGTGTCCTCCCCCGTGCCCGGGTTCTTCGCAGGTCAGATCGCCGACGTCCGGCCATATGAGGGCGGCCACCCTCGTCAGCAGCTGTTCAGCGTCCATGGGGAGAGTTCAGCACTGACCACTGACAACAGGGCCCGACCCCGGCTGTGTTGGTGCCATGTCATGGCCTTGTGATGGACTCGAATGGATCGTGACCGAGGTGGGTGGCAGCCTGCCGTGCGGCGTGTGACCAAGGCGTCGCGGCAGGTCAGGAGGGGAGAAGACAACAGGATGCTGAACGAGACCGTGTTCCGGACGGACGATCTGCCGGGGGCGGACCGGTTCGACTTCTGGTGCGAGCTGATCGGGCGGACGCATGCGCCGCTGGACCTGAACAGCCCCGATGCGGCGGACTACCGGGCGCGTCAGCGCGTGCTGGAGCTCGGGGCGATCCATGTGTGGCCCACGACCCACCAGGCCCTCCACTATCGCCGGACTGCGAAGCTCATTCGCCAGTCCGACCCCGAGCAGTACCACATCGGAATTCCGCTGCGCGGCACCCGTCGCACGTCCTGGGGCAACGAGAAGAGCGAGTGCGGGCCCTATGAGATTCGGGCCTTCGACAGCTCACGGCCCTGTGACGTCTATTGCTCCAACGGGGCCGAACCTTTCGTGGGATTGGGGATCGAAATCCCCAAGAGGCTGTTGCACCTGCCGCAGCACACCATGGACGGGCTGTTCGGCCGCGGAATGTCCGGACGGGAGGGGTTCGGCTCCTTGCTGATGCAATTCCTCACCCAAGTGACGTCGGACACCAACTCCTATCTGCCGTCCGACGGCCCGCGTCTGGGCAGGGTCCTGGTCGATCTGCTGTCCTCGCTGTTCGCGCACACACTGGAGGCGGACCGCGCCCTTCCGCCAGAAACGCGCACCCGGAGTCTGGTGCTGCGCATTCGCTCCCATGTGCAAAACAATCTGCACGACCCGAGGTTGACCCCGACCACGATCGCCGCCGCGCACAACATCTCGATCAGCTATCTGCACCGGCTGTTCCAGGGTGAGCACGAGACCGTCGCGGCCTGGATCCGCAAGGAGCGGCTGGAACGGGCCCGCCGCGATCTCGCGGATCCGGTGCTGGGCTCCATCGCCATCCACGCCATCGCCACCCGCTGGGGCTTCACCCGCGCCGCCGATTTCACCCGCGCGTTCCGCAACGCCTACGGCATGCCGCCCCGGGACTACCGGCAGCGAGCCCTCCTCAGCCCCGCTCAGGCCTCGTTGGCGGTTTCGCTGTCCACTCCATGCCAATAACAGTGGACGCTGTGCGAACGACGCCCGGCAGCCGCCCCGGAATACTGGACGTCACGGCCGACGGCCGACGGCCGACGGTGACCGCAAGGAGACACGGGGGTTCTCCTCACGGTGGGCCGCTCACACTGAGGGCCGGATACCGCTGCCACGGTATCCGGCCCTCGGCGTTATATGCCGTTATGCACCGGCTGTTCCGGCGGAACGTCAGACGTTGACGCCGAAGTCCTGGGCGATGCCGACCAGGCCGGAGGCGTAGCCCTGGCCGACGGCGCGGAACTTCCACTCCGCGCCGTTCCGGTAGAGCTCGCCGAAGACCATGGCGGTCTCGGTGGCGGCGTCCTCGCTCAGGTCGTAGCGCGCGATCTCGGTGCCGCCCGCCTGGTTGACGATGCGGATGAACGCGTTGCGCACCTGGCCGAAGTTCTGGCTGCGGGACTCGGCGTCGTAGATCGAGACCGGGAAGACGATCTTCTCGATGTCGGCCGGCAGACCCGCCAGGTTGACGTTGATCTGCTCGTCGTCGCCCTCGCCCTGGCCGGTGACGTTGTCACCGGTGTGGACGATGGTCTGGTCCGGAGTGGCCTTGTTGTTGAAGAACACGAAGTGCTGGTCGGAGTAGACCTTGCCGTTCGTGTTCACCGCGATGGCGCTGGCGTCCAGGTCGAAGTCGGTGCCCGTGGTGGTGCGGACGTCCCAGCCGAGGCCGACCGTGACGGCGGTCAGGCCCGGTGCCTCCTTGGTGAGCGAGACGTTGCCGCCCTTGGACAGGCTTACAGCCATGGGGAGTCCCTTTCGTGGTCTCGATGGATCCGAGCGTCGGGCTTCGTACCGGACGAAGCTACCGTCACCCTCCACAACGCCATCGGGGCGGTGTCGGGTTCCAGCTCCCTTTACTTTCTTTGCCGAATCCTGATGCCGAGCCCGTGCGGGCCGGGACAAAACGAGGTGACGGGGCCCCGGTGGGCACGGGATCATGGGGGCATGTCCGCGCCCTATGTCATCCGTGGCTCGGTCTCCCTGCCGGAGGCCGAGCTGATGTGGCGTTTCTCGCGGTCCTCCGGGCCCGGCGGACAGCACGTCAACACCAGCGACAGCCAGGTCGAGCTGCGCTTCGACCTCGCCCGCACCACCGCGCTGCCGCCGGTGTGGAAGCAGCGCGCGCTGGAGCGGCTTGCGGGGCGGCTCGTCGACGGGGTGGTGACGGTACGGGCGTCCGAGCACCGCTCCCAGTGGCGCAATCGCGAGACGGCCGCCGTCCGGCTCGCCTCGCTGCTCGCGGAGGCCACCGCGCCACCGCCGAGGCCGCGCCGTCCTACGCGGATTCCGCGCGGTATCAACGAGCGCCGTCTGCGGGAGAAGAAGCAGCGCGGCGACACCAAGCGCGGCCGCTCCGGCCGCGACTGGCACTAGGCCCTGTCCGGTGGGTCCTATCGGGCCCGCGACGCCTGGCACCGCGCCTCGCTGCGTTGTCGAAAGTCGCCCGAGTACGCCCAGTACGAGGACGACCCTCCGCCTTGCGATCCACGGCGCCAGACGCCGCGGTCTGCTCCTCAAAGACCCACCGGACAGGGCCTGAGCGCTCCGCGGGAAGTGCCGCGAGGTGCCGTCATGCGTCTGCGGCCGCGTCGTGGCCGGTCGCGCCCACGCGGCGGAGCCGCACATCGACACAGCCCCGCGCTCCTTCGGGACGCACCCGAACCGCACCGGACTTCAGCGAGGTCGTTTTTTCAGCGGCGCCCGCACCGAGCGGTACCAGGCACTGAGCCGCGCACCTCGCCACCGCGCGGTGACCGGCACTCGCGGCACACCGCACCGAACGGCACCCGGCCGGAGCCGCGCCCCACGCCGAGTCGTGACGAGCGCCCAACCGCCGCCGCCGAGTCGGGACCCGCACTGAGCGGCGACAAGCACGCAGCCGCAGCCGCCACCGGCATGCAGCCGCACCCGCTCAGCCCATCGTCCGGTAGCGGCCCCGGAAGTACATCAGCGGGCCGCCCTCCGCCCCCGACGGCGTCGCCGCCGACAGCACCCGGCCCACCACCAGCGTGTGGTCCCCGGCCGGCACCCGCTGCTCGGTACGGCACTCCAGCGTGGCCAGCGCGGCGGCGGCGAGCGGCGCCCCGCTCTCCGCGCCCCGTACGACCGGCATGTCCTCGAAGAGCAGTCTGTCGCTGATACGCCCCTTCATCGCGAATCGTCCCGCGATATGGCGCTGGTTTTCCGCCAGGACCGACACCGCCCACAGCGGCTGCCGCTCCAGCAGGTCATCCATCCGGGAGCCGTTGCGCACGCTCACCATCGCCAGCGGCGGATCGAGTGACACCGACATGAACGCGGTGGCCGTCATGCCGACGTCCTCGCCGCGTGGACCCTCCTCCGGGTCGTGTGCGGTCACCAGCACCACACCCGCGGCGAGGCGCGACAGCGCGGCGCGGAAATCGTCCTCACTCACCCCACCAGGATGGGGGACGGAGGGCTCGGCGGGGGTGGAGGCGGGGGCGGAAGGCGTCGTCGGAAACACGTCCCGAACGCTAACGTCACGTGCTTCTTCCGTGCATCGGACCCAAGACCCAAAACGGGCTTAGGTCTTCGGTTCTACGTCGGTCGTCGCCCCGGTTACCAGGGAACGCCGGGGATGACCAGGCATTGTCATTTCGAAATTTGCGCACCGGAAAGATGAGAGCGCTCCCATGCCCTCTCCCCAAGGGTTGAATACGTTCTGTGACATGAGTCACAGCAGCCAGTAATTGTTGACCCTGTGTACCGAGTGGGCAGCTCGCTGTGATTCAGTGGCCGTGGCAATCGGACGACAAGAAGCCAGGAGTTGCTGTCGAGGTCTCGGGGGAGTGCGAGCGATGGAGACCGAGTCGGAGCCCTATATCCGCCTTGCGACCATGCGGCAGCTGCACCAGGTGGTCGCCGATCTGAATACCGCGCGCAGCCTCGCTGACACTTTGCAAACGGTCGCGGACGGTGTCATCACCGGGCTCGGTTATGAGCTCTCGGCCGTCAATCTGGTCCGCCCGGACGGCGATCTCGTGGTCGCCGCCGTCGGCGGCAGTGCCGGGGCCGAGGCGCTGATGGCCGGGCGGGTCGGCTCCCGCGCCTCCTGGGACCGCAGGTTGTCCATGGGCGACCGCTGGGGCGATCTGCGCTTCATTCCGTACACCGAGGGCTGGGTACTCGACGACGACGACGTCCCCCAGTGGCACACCCCCGGCCCCGCCCCCCGCTTCGCCGACGAATGGCATCCGATGGACCGGCTGTTCGCCCCGCTGTACGCGGCGGGCGCCTCCGGTGGCGAGCTCATCGGCGTGATATCGGTGGACCGCCCGAGCAACGGCCGCCGCCCCGGCGCCTGGGGCCGCGAAGCGCTCCAGATGTACGCCTTCCACGCCGCGATCGCGATCGGCAACGCCCGACTGCGCGCCAATATGCAGCGCGCCCTGCTCCGGCTGGAGCGCGAGCAGCAGGCCCTGCGCGCCAGTGAGGAGAGCTTCCGGCAGGCCTTCGAGTACGCGCCGAGCGGGATGGCCATCGCCGAGATGGGCGGCGACCAGCACGGCCGGCTGCTGCGCATCAACGACGCCCTGTGCCGGCTGCTGGGCCGCCACGCCTCCGCGATGCGCCGCTGCTCCTTCTCCGACCTCGTCCACCCCGAGGACATCGGCACCCTGCTGCGCACCTCCGCCGAGGGCGGCCGCTCCGAGCTGCGTCTCCTCCGGCGCGACGGCTCCTACGTCTGGGTCTCGCTGCGCAATTCGGTGGTCGCCGACGCCGCCGACGGCCCTCGGTTCCTGCTCACCCATGTCGAGGACATCGAGGAGCGCAAGCGCCATGAGCTCCAGCTCGCCCACCGCGCCAGCCATGACTCGCTGACCGGTCTGCCCAACAGCGCCGAGCTGCGCGCCCGCCTCGGCAGCAGACTGTGCGGCACCCCGCCGCTGCCGGGCGGGGTGGCGGAGACCGCCGCGGTCGCCGCCCAGACCGACACAGGTGGCCATCGCTACGGCTTCGTCGACGAGTTCGAGAGCTTCGGCAGCCCGCCCGCTCCGGGCGGCGGCCCGTTCGACAGCCATGTGCACACCGTCCCGCCCGACGAGGACAGCGACATCGACGACGGCCACAAGGGGCTCGCGGTGCTCTTCTGCGACCTCGACGGCTTCAAGTCCATCAACGACCGGTTCGGGCACCACGCGGGCGACGCCGTCCTGATCGAGGTCGCCCGCCGGCTGACCAACGGCGTGCGGGACGGGGACACCGTCGCCCGGCTCGGCGGTGACGAGTTCGTGGTCCTCGCCGACGGACTCGGCCGCGCCGACGCCCAGGACCTCGCCGTCCGCCTGCGGAACGCGATCATCCCGCCCATCCGGGTGGACGGCCGGGCGGTCCGGGTCGGGGCCAGCTTCGGTATCAGCTGGGCGGGGTGCGGAATGACGGCCGAGGAAGTACTGCAATCCGCTGACCAGCGGATGTATGTCGAGAAGCGCTCCCGATCCAAGGAACGCAGACGGGCCGGGTAGCCCCAGGGGCCACCCTGGCCCCATCCTGGTGGAACCCGGGCGGCGGTTCCGTACGTCACTGTCACGGTAGGCTGCGCCGATGCGGCCCTGCCGCCGACAGTGAACCGATCATGAATATTGGCCATCCGGACAGCGCACCACCTGCCGAGGCCCTGTCGGCCCTGGTATGAGCAGTCGTGGCGCAACGCATCGTGACGCCGATGGCCAATGCACAGGGGAGTGACGAGGGATGACGGCCGGCAACAACGGCTCGGACACGCCGGAGAACGACGACCCGTTCGCCTATCTGTATCGCTCCGAGGGCGAGCAGTCCGGCCAGTCGGCGCAGCCGGGTGCCCGTACCGGTGGCTACGGCTATCCCGGTCCGGCTCAGCCCGGCGTTCCCCGGACTTCGTACAACCAGGTCCGCGCGGTGGGTGAGCGGACCTACGGCGGGCAGGCCCCCGGCCAGCAGCAGGGCTACGGCCAGCAGGGCTATGGCCAGCAGGGCGGCTACGGCCGCCAGAACGCCCACTACGCCGCCCCCGAGACCCTGCCCGGCGGTGCACCCCGGCAGCAGCCCGGCCAGGCCCCGAGCGGCGGCCGTGGCGGCGGTCGCGGCCCCAACAGCCGGGGGCTGCTGATCGGTGCGATCGCGGTGGTCGCGGTGGTCGTCGTCGGCATCGGCATCGCGATGATCACCAATGGGGACGACAGCGACAAGAAGGGCGACCAGGCCGGGCCGAGCAGCGAGCCGACCGCCGAGCAGAGCGAGAAGCCCCGCCAGAGCTCCGGCCCCACCGCGAAGCCGGACGTGAAGCTGCCCACCGAGGACGGCGCGAAGATGAAGCTGGCGGGCGGCGCGGTGGTCGCTGGCGACATCAAGGGCGCCAAGGCCGCGGGCGGTCAGTACGTCGCCGGTCTCAACACCCCCGGCGCGTCCGCGAGCTGGAGCGTGGACGTCAAGAAGGGCAAGACCTACCGGCTGTACGTGGGCTACGGCGTGCCTGGCGAGAAGCAGAGCATGACGCTGACGATCAACGGCAAGAAGCAGTCCCGCCCGGTCAATATGGACAACTTCGCCCACGGCCCGAAGGGCGACTGGGAGAAGGGATGGACCAACAGCTGGTCCCTGGTCCAGCTCAGCGAGGGCACCAACACGATCACGGTGTCCTGCGAGGCGGGCGACACGTGCAACGCCAACCTCGACCAGATGTGGCTGACCAACAAGAAGCCGGGTGACTGACGCCCGCGCCGGGCACCCGGCCGGTCACGCCGCCGCCGGGTGCTCCGTCACCTCGACCCGCTCCAGCAGCTCGTCGTAGTCCGCGCGGTCGAACTCGCCCGCCGCCGGGGCCCGTACGGCCGCCGCCGAAAGGGCCACCGCGCGGGCCAGCCGGTCCGGCCACGGAATCTCCTCCACCAGGCCGGACAGCAGCCCCGCCACCGCGGAGTCCCCGGCCCCGGTCGGATTCCCCGACAGCCGGCGCGGCGGACGCGCCCTCCAGGTGCCCTGCGAGGTGACCGCGAGCATGCCGTCCGCGCCGAGAGAGGCGGCCACCGCCCGCGCCCCGCGCCGCCGGGCGTCCCGGGCGGCGCGCAGCGGATCGGTGGCACCGGTGAGCCCCGCCAGCTCCGCGGCGTTGGGCTTGACCAGATGCGGACGGGCCGCGATACCGCGGCGCAGCGGTTCCCCGCTGGTGTCCAGCAGGGTGGGCACCCCGGCGGCGTGCGCCTCCCGGAGGAGCTGGGCGTAGGTGCCCACGGGGACGCCGGGCGGCAGACTGCCGCACAGCGCGACGGCCGCGGCCTCGCGCAGCAGCCGGGTGTAGCCGGTGAGGAAGTCGGACCACTCGGGGGTGGTCACGATTGGTCCTGGCTCGTTGAGCTGGGTGGTGTCACCCGTCGAGCCGTCGACCACGCCGATGGTGCGCCGGGTGGTACCGGCGATGGGAACCAAGGCGTCGGTGATCCGGCCGCGGGGCGCCGTGGCCCCGGCGTCGGCGGCGGACCCGGTGAGCGCGGCGAGGCGGTCGCGCAGCACGGTGCCGGTGACCCCGCCGGCGAAGCCCGTGACGACGGTGTCATGGCCGAGCGCGGCCAGCACCCGGGCCACGTTGAGCCCCTTGCCGCCGGGCCGTTCGGCGACGTCGGTGACGCGGTGGGTGGTGTGCGGGCGCAACTGCGGCACCCGGTAGGTGATGTCGAGGGCGGTGTTGAGTGTGACCGTCAGGATCACCCTGGCATCCCCTCTCCCGTCCCCCCGCCGGACGGAGATTCCTTCGCTGAAGCGTACGGCTGTGCGGCGGGCGCTGCCCGTCCTGTGCGGCGGGTGTTACCCGCCGTCCAGCGATCATGCCAAAGGCGTGGCGCACGGCCCAGCCCCCGGTGGCGACCGGGTGCCTCAACACCGGGGTATATCAGCTCACTTCGGGATCGACCACCCAGGTGCCGCGGCGCATCACACCCCGGAGCCGGAAGTCCGCGTCGAGGACCACGAGGTCCGCGTCCTTCCCGGGCTCCAGCGAGCCCACCCGGCCGGCCACGCCCAGCACTTTCGCGGGGGTGGTGGACAGCACCCGCACCGCCTCGCCGACGCTCAGCCCGTCGACGGTCACAGCCCGCCGGAAGGCGTGGTCGAGGGTGAGGGTCGAGCCCGCGATCGATCCGGCCGTCGGCCCGTCGCTGATCCGCGCCACCCCGTCCTTGACCTCGACCTCCATCGGGCCGAGCGGATAGCGCCCGTCGCTCATGCCCGCCGCGCCCATCGCGTCGGTGATGAACGCGACGCGATCGGCGCCCGCGCGGCGGAAGGCGAGCTGGAGCACGGCCGGGTGGAGATGGGTGCCGTCATCGATCAGCTCGATGGTGATCCGCTCGTCCTCCAGCAGCGCGGCGACCGGGCCGGGTTCGCGGTGCAGCAGCGACGGCATCGCGTTGAACAGGTGGGTGGCCACGGTGGCGCCCGCCTCGACCGCCTCGCGCGTCGCCTCGTAGGTGGAGTCGGTGTGGCCGACGGCCGCGATGACGCCGCTGTCGGCGAGCAGCCGTACGGACTCCAGCCCGCCGGGCAGTTCGGGCGCGAGGGTCATCATCCGCGCGGTGCCGCGGGCCGCGTCGATCAGCTTGCGGACGTCCGCCGGGTCGGGGGCGCGCAGCAGCGAGGGCTGGTGGGCGCCGCAGCGGTGCGGGGAGATGAACGGTCCCTCGAAGTGGATCCCGGCCAGCTCGCCCTGCTGGACCAGTTCGGAGAGGACCGACGCCTGCCGGGCGAGGTCGTCCAGGTCGCCGGTGACGGTGGAGGCGAGCATGGTCGTGGTGCCGTGGCGCCGGTGGGTGTGTACGGCGGTGAGGGCCTCCTCGGCGGTGCCCGCGGAGAAGGACGCGCCGCCGCCGCCGTGCACATGGATGTCGATGAAGCCGGGGACGATCCAACAGCCGCTCAGATCGCGCGCCGTGGCCCGCGCGGTGGCCGTGTCCGACCCGGTGTCCGGCCCCGTCTCCGGCCCCTTGTCCGTGGCGGCGATACGGGTGCCCTCGACCGTCACTCGTCCGTTCTCGACCACCCCGGACGGCAGCGCGACCCGGGCGCCCGTGAGAACCGTTCGCTGCACCATCAGGCGGAAACCTCCGTGGCGAGTAGATCCCAGGCGAGCAGGCCCGCGCCCAGGCATCCGGCGGTGTCCCCGAGGGCCGCGGGGACGATGGGGGGGAACTGCTGGAAGGTGATGCGCTTCTCGACCTCGTCGCGCAGCGGGCCGAACAGGGTCTCCCCGGCCTCGGCGAGTCCGCCGCCGATGATCAGCATCCCGGTGTCGAGCAGGGTGTGGGCGATCACCAGACCGTCGGCCAGTGCCCCGGTCATCTCCCCCCACACCGCCTCGGCCCGCGGGTCCCCGGAGGTCACGGCCTCGGCGCAGGCGGCGGCGTCGGCGGTGGGGTCGCCGCTGGCGGCCGCCCAGGCGCGGCCGACCGCGGACGCCGAGGCGAGCGTCTCCAGACAGCCCCGCCCGCCGCAGCCGCACACCGGGCCGCCCGGCCGTACGACCACATGGCCGATCTCCGCCGAGGAGCCGTGCGCCCCCGGGTCGATCCGGCCCTCGATGCCGATGGCGCCCGCGATCCCGGTGCCGACCGACACAAAGAGGAACCGGTCGGCGCCCTCCCCCGCTCCTATCCGCCCCTCGGCCAGCCCGCCCATCCGGACGTCATGGGCCAGCGCGACCGGGATCCCGCCCAGCCGCTCCGAGAGCAGCGCGCGCAGGGGGACGTCCCGCCAGCCGAGGTTGGCGGCGAAGAGGGCCACCCCGCGGGCCTCGTCGAGCACCCCCGGTACGCCGACGCCCGCCGCCGCGGGCGGTCCGCCGAAGCGTTCCTCGCCCACCGCGCGCAGCTCGGCGGCGAAGTCCAGGATCGCGGTGACGACGGCCTCGGGGCCGCGCTCCCGTCCGGTGGGCCGCCGGGCCTCGTGCAGGAGTCTGTTGTCCGCCCCGACCAGGGCGGCTTTCATGCCGGTGCCGCCCACATCCAGGGCGATGACGTGTTTCACGGGAAACAGTCTCCCGCGATCCACCGTGAGAGGTCTAGTCCACTCGCCGCCTTCTCCCCGGAAGGGGGACCCGGGATCCGGTCCTTCCGCCCTCGGCGCGTTCTCCCTCTTGACTCCCGGCCCCTTGATTCCGGGCTCCGCAAGGGAGTTGTGGCGGCGTGACACATTCCACTTATCCGCATGGACGGGCGTGAGCTGGGAAGGCGGGGCCCCGATACCGAAGCGATACGCCCATGGTGTAGACCTTGTGGAGGTTTGCAAGGCAGACTCGCTCGACCGTGGGGGCGAACCCCGGGGGTACTCGGGGAACCAACCCCGAGGATGAATCAAGCCAAACAGGGTGGGAAGCAGCGGTGCAGCGGCGACGGTTCTTGAGTCTGACGACGGCTGGAGTCGCGGCGGCGACTACGGCGCCGGTGCTGACCGGTTGCGGCGGCGGCAGCGGCTCGGGGGGTGAGGTCACCCTCAAGGTGGTCGCCGCCGACTACGGCGACAGCGCCGCCAACAGCTCCCAGAAGGCATGGGAGAAGATGGCCCGCGCCTACGAGAGCAAGCACAGCGACGTCAAGATCGACGTCAAGGTCTACAGCTGGACCGAGGTCGACAAGCGCGTCGCCGAGATGGTCAAGGCCGGTGACGCCCCCGACATCGCCCAGATCGGCGCGTACGCCGACTACGCGGCCGCCGGCAAGCTCTACCGCGCCGACCAGATGCTCTCCATCCCCACCCAGGCCGGGTTCATCACCTCGATCGCCCACGCGGGCGAGGTCAACCGGGTGCAGTACGGGCTGCCCTTCGTCGCCAGCGCCCGGCTGCTCTTCTACAACAAGAAGCTCTTCGACCAGGCCGGGATATCCGACGCGCCCAGCACCTGGGCCCAGCTGAAGGACGCCGCCGAGGCCCTCAAGGGGATCGGGGTGCGCATCCCGTACGGCCTGCCCCTCGGCCCCGAGGAGACCCAGGCCGAGACCATGATGTGGATGCTCGGCGGCGGGGGCGGCTACACCGACGGCAACGGCAGCTACACCATCGACTCGGCCCAGAACATCGCGACCTTCGAATGGCTGCGGGACGAGCTGGTCGGCAAGGGCCTCACCGGCCCCCGCTCCCCGGCCCGCACCAACCGGCAGGACGTCTTCGACGCCTTCACCCGCGGCGAGGTCGGCATGCTCAACGGCCACCCCACCCTGATGCAGCAGGCGTCCGGCCACGGCATCAGCTACGGCACCGCGGCGCTGCCCGGCCGCAAGGGGAAGTCCCTCTCGACGATGGGCGTCGCCGACTGGCTGATGGCCTTCAACACCCACGGCCACCGTGAACAGATCGGCAGCTTCCTCGACTTCGTCTACAGCGACGAAAACGTGCTGGGCTTCACCACCCAGTACGATCTGCTGCCCGTGACCACCACCGTCCAGGAGACGATGCTCCACGACCGGGAGTACAAGTCGCTGTGGCGCTTCCTGGGCGAGCTGGAGAGCGCCGAGTTCTACCCGTCGGACAAGACCTCCTGGGCGGCCGTCAGCAAGCTGATCAAGGAGAAGATCGGTTCGACGGTGGCCAAGGGCGGCGACCCGGCGAGCGTGCTGGGCGAGATCCAGCGCGCGGCCGACGCGATGGAGAACTCGGGGGCATGACGGAGGTGACGGGAGACGCCGCGCCGGAGCCGGATCCGGAGCCGGAGGTCGAGCCGGGCTCCGGGCCGGGCGGGCTGTCGGACCGGGACCGGGACGTGCTCGCCCTCGAACGGCGCGGCTGGCCGGGCCCCGGCGCCAAGGAGCGCGCGATACGCGAGCGGCTCGGCATCTCCCCGACCCGCTACTACCAGGTGCTGAACGCGCTGCTGGACGATCCCCGGGCGCTGGAGCACGACCCCGTCACCGTCAACCGTCTGCGCCGGGTGCGGGACGAGCGGCGGATGCGCCGCTGACCGGGCGCCCGGCTGGGTAGGGTCACCGGCATGGGCAGCCACCCCCTTCCCGAACCGACCACGGCCGCCGGGCGCGAGGGCCTCGCCGCCCTCCTCGAGCGGCCCGGCAGCGCCGTCGTCGGGCTCGACTTCGACGGCACCCTCGCCGAGATCGTGCCCGACCCCGACCAGGCCCGCGCCCACCCCGGCGCGGTCCCCGCGCTCGCCCGCCTCGCCCCGCTGCTGCGCTCCGTCGCCGTGATCACCGGCCGCCCGGCCCGGGTCGCGGTGGACTACGGCGGCTTCGCCGGGGTCGAGGAGCTGGCCGGTCTGGTGGTGCTCGGTGCCTACGGGGCCGAGCGCTGGGAGGCGGCGGACGGCGAGCTCAGGGCCCCCGCGCCGCCGCCGGGCGTCGCCGCCGTCAAGGCCGAACTCCCCGCCGTGCTCGAGGCCCACGGCGGTGGGCGGGGCCTGTGGACCGAGGACAAGGGCCGCGCGGTCGCCGTCCACACCCGCCGCGCCGAGGACCCCCAGGCCGCCTTCGAACGGCTGCGTGCCCCGCTGTACGCGCTGGCCGAACGCCACGGGCTGATCGTCGAACCGGGCCGCCTGGTGCTGGAGCTGCGCCCGCCCGGTATGGACAAGGGCGTCGCCCTCACCGACCACATCCGCGCCACCGGCGCCGACACCGTCCTCTACGCGGGCGACGACCTCGGCGACCTGGCCGCCTTCGCCGCCGTGGAGCGGCTGCGGGAGGAGGGCCTCCGTGGCGTCCTGGTGTGCAGCGGCAGCACGGAGGTGACCGAACTGGCGGACCGCGCCGACCTGGTGGTCGACGGCCCGGCGGGCGTGGTGTCCCTGCTGGACGCGCTGGCGACGGCCGCGCGCGGCCGGTGACGAGGGGCGGTCCGCCCCCGTCGCGTGCCCCGACGGCCGTCCGTGGTGCGGCGCGCGGCACACCGCCCCGGACGGGGGCACCACACGGGTCGCCGAGCGCCGGAGGCCGGGCACACCTCGACCGGCACCGGCGGCTGATCACACTGCGCAGCGCGGGACCGGCGCTCACCGATCCGGGCGGGCCGGCGGCCGCCGACCGCCGGGCCGGATCCCGCTCGGGTCCGGCTCCGGCGAGGCTCGGGCTCGTTCCTTCCTCCAGGCGCTGCCACCAACGCTCGACGCACCTGGTCGTCGACAGCCGCATGGGCACCGCGGTATCGCTCGTGGACGTCACGGAGGCCGTGGCCGCCTGGCGGCCCGGTCCTCAGCGGCCTCGCTGACGTCCGGTGCGGTGCGGTTGCGCCCCGAAGGGGCGTGGGGCTGTGTCGATGTGCGGCTCCGCTCCCGGCCGCGGATCGGGCGGGCCGTGCCGCCCGCGGCGTCCGCGGTCGGTGGGTACCCGTGCCGGGGTCGGCCGCGCTCGTTCCGGCCGTGCGGCCGTGGGGCCGCTACGCCTCCAGCGCCCGCAGCTGGGCCAGGAACCACTGCTGCGGGGGCAGCGCCGTGGCCGCCGCGGCGAGGCGTCCGGTGCGGGCGGCGCGCTCGGCGTCGTCCATGCGCAGGGCCTCGTGCAGTGCCGCCGCCGTGCCCTCCACGTCGTACGGGTTCACCACCAGCGCGTCCTCGCCCAGCTCCGCGTAGGCCCCCGCCTCGCGGGACAGCACCAGCGCGCACCCCCGCTCGGAGACGACCGGCACCTCCTTGGCGACCAGGTTCATCCCGTCCCGGATGGGGTTGACCAGCGCCACGTCGGCCAGCCGGTAGGCGGCGAGGGAGCGGGCGAAGTCGTCCTTCACATGGAGGGTGACCGGCTGCCAGCCCTCCGTGCCGAACGCCGCGTTGATCTCGTCCGCCACGGTCCGCACCCGGGCCGTGTAGTCGCGGTAGACGGCGAGGTCCTGGCGCGAGGGGTAGGCGAACGCCACATGGACCACGCGCTCGCGCCACTCGGGGTGGAGCTCCAGCAGCCGCCGGTAGGCCAGCAGCCCCCGCACGATGTTCTTGGACAGCTCGGTGCGGTCCACCCGGACGATCGTCTTCCGGCCGGGGCCGATCTGCGCCCGCAGCGCGGAGAGCCGTTCGTCCACATCCGCCGCGCGCGACCGCTCACGCAGGAACTCCGCGTCCGCGCCCAGGCCGTGCACCCCGAGCCGGGTCTCCCGCCCCCCGAACCGCACCGCCGTGGCCGTGCCGCCGCCGTCCCGGACGATCTCGGCGCCCAGCACCGCCGCACAGCAGTCGGCGAAGGCCGTGGCCCAGCGCTCGGTGAGGAACGCCGCGCGGTCACCGCCGAGGATGCCGCGCAGCACCGCCTCCGCCACCTCGTCGGGCAGCAGCCGGTAGTAGTCCGGCGGGGCCCACGGGGTGTGCGAGAAGTGGCCGATCCGCAGATCGGGGCGGCGCTCCCGCAACAGCTCCGGCACCAGCGCCAGGTGGTAGTCCTGCACCAGCACCACCGCGCCCTCGGCCGCCTCCTGGGCGAGCGCGTCCGCGAAGGCCGTGTTGTACGTCTCGAAGGCCGCCCACTGGGCGGCGGACTCCGCGTCGAAGACCGGCTCCACCGGGGTCTGGTAGAGCAGGTGGTGGACGAACCACAGCACCGAGTTGGCCACGCCGTTGTACGCGGCGGCGAACACATCCGGCGCGATGTCCAGCATCCGCACCTGCTGCCCGCCGGTGTCGGCGGCGTCCAGATGACCGCTCCCGGCGCGCCGGGCCGCCTCCCGGTCGCCGTCGCCGAGCGCCGAGCACACCCACACCGCACCGGCGTCCGGACCGATCGCGCTGAGGCCGGAGACCAGCCCGCCGCCGCCGCGCTTGGCGGAGATCGTGCCGTCCTCACCCAGCGAATACGAGACCGGGCCGCGGTTGGAGGCGACGAGGATCTGGGCAGTGCGCGGGGCAGCCATGTCGCGAGCCTAGCCATCGAGCACGCCGCGCAAACGTGCGTGCGGTCTCTCGGCCCATAGGGCGTACGCGGCGTCCGGCAGGGGCGCGCGGCCCGCCTGGCGGCCCGGTCCTCAGCGGCCTCGCTGACGTCCGGTGCGCTTCGGTTGCGTCCCGAAGGGGTGCGGGGCCGTGTCGGTGTGCGGCTCCGCCGCGTGGGCGCGACCGGCCACGACGCCGCCGCGGACGAATGACGGCACCTCGCGGCACTTCCCGCGGAGCGCTTAGGCCGCCCGCCGCTCCGCGTACTCCGGGATCTCGATCATCGGCGGCCGCTCCTCGGTGTCCACGGCCGACGTACGCGGCTCGAAGCCGTTCTCGCCCCGGTCGAACTGGGTCAGCCGTGGCCGCACCAGATGGCCGCGGGCCAGCCGCAGCTGCGCCGTGCGGTAGATGGCCGCGGCCATCCGGCCCAGCGCCTGCCCGTCCTGGTGGCGGTGTTTGCGCACCCCGATGTCCACCTGGGCCAGCGCGTCGAGGCCGACCGTGTGCAGCGAGTCCACCAGCAGCCCCAGCTCCACCCCGTACCCCACGGGGAACGGCAGCCGCTCCAGCAGCGAGCGCCGCGCCGCGTACTCCCCGCCCAGCGGCTGTACGAATCCGGCCAGCAGCGGCCAGTGCAGATTCAGCAGCGGACGGGCGACCAGCTCGGTGACCCGGCCGCCCTGTCCGGCCGCGTCGCCCAGCGGCCGGTCGTACATCCCCTTGACCAACTGCACCTCCGGGTCGGTCAGCAGCGGACCGACGATCCCGAAGACGAAGCGCGCGTCGAACTCCCGCAGGTCGGCGTCGATGAAGCAGACGATCTCGCCGTTGGTGGCCAGCAGGGAACGCCACAGCACCTCGCCCTTGCCCGGCAGCGCGGGCAGCCGCGGCAGCAGCGAGTCGCGGTGGACCACTGTCGCACCGGCCGCCGCGGCGACCTCCGCGGTGCGGTCGGTGGAGCCCGAGTCCAGCACGACCACCTCGTCGACGAGCGGCGCCGCCCCGTCCATCAGCTCACGGCGGATCACCGCGGTGATCTCCCCGACCGTCGCCTCCTCGTTCAGCGCGGGCAGCACCACGCTCACCGAGCTGCCCGTGGCATGCTTGGCGGCCAGCAGGCGGTCCAGCGGACGGTCGTCGGCCGACCAGGAGCGGCGGTCCAGCCAGCGCTCCACCTCATCCAGCACCTGTCTGTCTCCCTGCTGCTGTGATCACTTGTGATCGCCGCTGTGATCCATCTCGCGCTTCGGACGGCTGTCTCAACCCTCCGGGGCTTCGGTTACAGTCTTGAACAACGCGCAGGACCGTCATATGTCGGGGTCGACCCGGCTGTATGGCGCCCATCGCGCGGACAAACGCCCGGGCCCGAGCCCGGTGCCATACCGCTCATCCAGAGGGGCAGAGGGAACGGCCCGTTGAAGCCCCGGCAACCCTCCAGCTGGTCTCGTTCTCGTAGCGAGGCTCCCAGCTAGGGAAGGTGCCAATTCCGTCTCGTGGCGAAATGCGTCCCGAGGAAGATGAGGAGAAAGGGCCTCGCCTCCATGGCTGTGCAATCCGTCGAAAGCTCGACCACTTCCCCCGCCGCTTCCCCGGCTTCCGAGTTGCCCACGCCCTCCTTCGGCCCCGCCGTCGCGCTGTCCTGTCGCGAATGCGGTGAGCGCTTCGACCTTGGCCCGATCTTCGCGTGTACGGCGTGTTTCGGCCCCCTCGAAATCGCGTATGACCTGCCGACCGGCGACCCGGAGGGCCTGCGCCGACGGATCGAGGCCGGTCCGAACAACATCTGGCGCTATGCCCCGCTCCTTCCCGTCCCGGCGGACGTGGCGGACACACCCAGCCTGAATCCAGGGTTCACCAAGCTGGTCAAGGCCGACAACCTCGCCCGTGAACTCGGTGTCACCGGTGAGCTGCACATCAAGGACGACTCCGGCAACCCGACCCACTCCTTCAAGGACCGGGTCGTCGCCATCGCCGTCCAGGCCGCCCGCGCCTTCGGCTTCACCACCCTGTCCTGCTCCTCCACCGGCAACCTCGCGGGCGCGGTCGGCGCCGCGGCCGCCCGCGCGGGCTTCCGCTCCTGCGTCTTCATCCCGCACGACCTGGAGGCGGGCAAGGTCGTCATGGCCGCCGTCTACGGCGGTGACCTGGTCGGGATCGAGGGCACCTACGACGACGTCAACCGCTTTTGCAGCGAGCTGATCGGCGACCCGGCGGGCGAGGGCTGGGGCTTCGTCAACGTCAATCTGCGGCCGTACTACGGCGAGGGCTCCAAGACCCTGGCCTACGAGATCTGCGAGCAGCTCGGCTGGCGGCTCCCGGACCAGATCGTCATCCCGATCGCCTCGGGCTCCCAGCTGACCAAGATCGACAAGGGGCTCAAGGAGCTGATCCAGCTCGGCCTGGTCGAGGACCGCCCCTACAAGATCTTCGGCGCCCAGGCCGAGGGCTGCTCCCCGGTCTCCGCCGCCTTCAAGGCCGGTCATGACGTGGTGCGTCCGCAGAAGCCGAACACCATCGCCAAGTCGCTGGCCATCGGCAACCCGGCGGACGGCCCGTATGTCCTGGACATCGCGCGCCGCACCGGTGGGGCCGTGGAGGACGTCACCGACGAGCAGGTCGTCGACGCCATCAAGCTGCTGGCCCGCACCGAGGGGATCTTCGCGGAGACCGCGGGCGGGGTCACCGTCGGCGTGACCAAGAAGCTGATCGAGGACGGGCTCCTCGACCCGGCCCTGACGACCGTCGTCCTCAACACCGGCGACGGCCTCAAGACCCTCGACGCGGTGGCCCCCACCACGGGCCCCTCCGCCACCATCCGACCCACCCTTGACTCGTTCCGAGAGGCTGGCCTCGTATGAGCGTCAATGTCCGAATCCCGACCATCCTTCGCACCTACACCGGCGGTCAGGCCGAGGTCAGCGCCGAGGGCGCGACCCTCGCCGAGGTGCTGGCGGACCTGGAGAAGAACCACCAGGGCATCTCCGCACGCGTCCTGGACGACACCGGCAAGCTGCGCCGCTTCGTGAACGTCTACGTCAACGACGACGATGTGCGTTTCGCGGACGGCCTGGGGACGGCCACTCCGGACGGCGCCGGGGTCTCGATCATCCCGGCGGTCGCGGGCGGCTGCTGACCCCTGATCACCTTTTCACTATCGGAATCGCCCCGTCCGGAGAAAAACGGACGGGGCGATTCCGTGTGTGGAATCGCGATACAGTTGGCCTGATTCCGAACAGGCCGAAGGCTGGAACCGCATACGGAACCCGTCAAGTTGTGCGCGAAATGTGAGCATGATTTGTCGGGTTGGTGCCCTATGTCCGGCCCGACTTGTCCCCCCTTCGTGAGAATCCTTCACTTTTGGGCTATCGGCCGCGCCCAGAATTCTCGTCCGATTGACCTGTTGCACAGGGCGTTGGGACGGATACATTCAGCGGCGGTCGACGCGTTCCGGCGCACACCCTCCTGACCGGGTGGGTGAGGTCTGACCCGGGTCCGCGGAGTGCGGTCCTGCGCAAAAAGGGCCAGCAATAGGGGAGTTAGGAATGGCTCAGGGCACCGTCAAGTGGTTCAACGCGGAGAAGGGGTACGGCTTCATCGCGGTCGACGGTGGTGCGGACGTGTTCGTCCACTACAGCGCGATCCAGATGGACGGCTACCGCACCCTCGAGGAAGGCCAGCGGGTGGAGTTCGAGATCTCGCAGGGTCAGAAGGGCCCGCAGGCCGACATGGTCCGCGTGGCCGTTGGCTGACGCGCCGACGCGACGCAGCTGACTGAAGTGTCAGAGGGCCCGCACCCCGACGGGGGTGCGGGCCCTCTGGCGTTGGCGCTCCGGACGCCCCTCCGGGTGCCCGCATCCCCCCATGGACGCCCTGCGGGCGCTTGCGCCCACCCGTCACCCGGCCACCGCCCCCCCATGGACGCCCTGCGGGCGCTTGCGCCCACCCGTCGCCCGACCACCGCCCCCCATGGACGCCCTTCGGGCGCTTGCGCCCACCCGTCACCCGGCCACCGCCCCCCATGGACGCCCTGCGGGCGCTTGCACTCTCATGGGTCGAGTGCTAATCATTGCGTTAGCACTCTCCGAGTGAGAGTGACAGAAGGACCGGGTCGGTGAGGCCCGCCAATGCTGTACGGGGCAAGGAACCGCACGGCAGGCAGGCCGTCCGTCGCGGGCGCCAGCGCGGTCCGGAGCAATCCGCCCCCACGGCCTGACGGCCTGGGAGGTACCCCCTAAGTCTTGGGAGGACCACTTCACATGGCCAAGATCATCGCGTTCGACGAGGAGGCGCGGCGCGGCCTCGAGCGCGGGATGAACCAGCTCGCCGACGCCGTCAAGGTCACCCTCGGCCCCAAGGGCCGTAACGTCGTCCTCGAGAAGAAGTGGGGCGCCCCCACGATCACCAACGATGGTGTATCCATCGCCAAGGAGATCGAGCTCGAGGACGCGTACGAGAAGATCGGCGCCGAGCTGGTCAAGGAGGTCGCGAAGAAGACGGACGACGTCGCCGGTGACGGCACGACGACCGCGACCGTCCTCGCCCAGGCGCTGGTCAAGGAGGGCCTCCGCAACGTAGCCGCGGGCGCCAACCCGATGGCCCTCAAGCGCGGCATCGAGAAGGCCGTCGAGGCCGTCTCCGCCCAGCTGCTCGAGCAGGCCAAGGACGTGGAGACCAAGGAGCAGATCGCCTCCACCGCCTCCATCTCCGCCGCCGACACCCAGATCGGCGAGCTCATCGCCGAGGCGATGGACAAGGTCGGCAAGGAAGGCGTCATCACCGTCGAGGAGTCGCAGACCTTCGGGCTCGAGCTCGAGCTCACCGAGGGCATGCGCTTCGACAAGGGCTACATCTCCCCGTACTTCGCGACGGACATGGAGCGTATGGAGGCGTCGCTCGACGACCCGTACATCCTGATCGTCAACTCGAAGATCACCAGCGTGAAGGACCTCCTCCCGCTGCTCGAGAAGGTCATGCAGTCCGGCAAGCCGCTGCTGATCATCGCCGAGGACATCGAGGGCGAGGCCCTGGCGACCCTGGTCGTCAACAAGATCCGTGGCACCTTCAAGTCCGTCGCCGTCAAGGCTCCGGGCTTCGGTGACCGCCGCAAGGCCATGCTCGGTGACATCGCCATCCTCACCGGTGGCACCGTCATCTCCGAGGAGGTCGGCCTCAAGCTGGAGAACGCGGGCATCGACCTGCTCGGCCGCGCCCGCAAGATCACCGTCACCAAGGACGAGACCACCATCGTCGACGGTGCCGGCGACACCGACCAGGTGCAGGGCCGCGTCAACCAGATCCGCGCCGAGATCGAGTCCTCGGACTCGGACTACGACCGCGAGAAGCTCCAGGAGCGCCTGGCGAAGCTGGCCGGCGGCGTGGCCGTCATCAAGGCCGGTGCCGCGACCGAGGTCGAGCTCAAGGAGCGCAAGCACCGCATCGAGGACGCGGTGCGCAACGCCAAGGCCGCCGTCGAGGAGGGCATCGTCGCCGGTGGCGGCGTGGCCCTGCTCCAGACCGTGTCGGTCTTCGAGAAGCTGGAGCTCGAGGGCGATGAGGCCACCGGTGCCCAGGCCGTCCGCCTGGCGCTCGAGGCCCCGCTGAAGCAGATCGCGGTCAACGCCGGCCTCGAGGGCGGCGTCGTGGTGGAGAAGGTGCGCAACCTGACCCCGGGCCACGGTCTCAACGCGGCCACCGGCGAGTACGTGGACCTCATCGCCGAGGGCATCATCGACCCGGCCAAGGTCACGCGCTCCGCGCTCCAGAACGCCGCGTCGATCGCCGCGCTGTTCCTGACCACCGAGGCCGTCATCGCCGACAAGCCGGAGAAGGCCGCCGCGGCGGGCGCTCCGGGCGGTATGCCGGGCGGTGACATGGACTTCTGATCGACGTCTTCGTCGGTCGAACCGTCCTGAGTACGTCGGGGCGGCACCCTCTCCCAGGGGTGCCGCCCCGACGGCGTTTCTACCTCGCGGCACTTCCCGCGCAGCGCTCAGCGCGCCCGCGCTGCCTCCAGGGCCGCGCGCAGATGGCCGCCCGCCTCGCCGAGCAGCTTCTCGGCGGTCGGCGCGTCCACCTCACCCAGGATGGTGAGGATGGCGTTCTTGGTCTCGCCGTCCGTGGCCGCGAGCGCGCTCTCGACGCGTTCGTCCGGGGCACCGGTGGCCAGTGAGACGATCCGGCGCGAGCGTGCGCGCAGCTTCTCGTTGGAGGCGCGCACATCGACCATCAGATTCCCGAAGGTCTTGCCCAGCCGGATCATGGTGATCGTCGAGATCATGTTGAGCACCAGCTTCTGGGCGGTACCCGACTTCAGCCGGGTCGAGCCGGTGACCAGCTCCGGCCCCACCACGATCTCGATGCCGTGGTCGGCCGCCGCGGCGAGCGCCGAGCCCGCGTTGCAGGACAGCCCGACGGTGAGCGCGCCCTTGGAGCGGGCGTGTTCGACCGCGCCGACGGCGTACGGGGTGCGGCCGGAGGCCGAGATGCCGACGACCGTGTCGGCCTCGCCAACGCCGAGCCGGTCGAGGTCCCCGGCGGCCAGCTCCTTGCTGTCCTCCGCCCCCTCGGCGGAGTTCACCATGGCCTCCGGCCCGCCCGCGAGTACACCGAGCACCTGGCCCGGCGGGGTGTTGAAGGTGGGCGGGCACTCGCTCGCGTCGAGCACCCCGAGCCGCCCCGCGGTGCCCGCGCCCGCGTACAGCAACCGGCCGCCGCGGGACATCCGGGCGGCGATGTCGTCGATGGCGGCGGCGATCCGGGGGAGCTGGGCGGCGACGGCGGTGGGGACGGCGGCGTCCTCCCCGTTCATGATCCGGGCGATCTCCAGCGTCTCGAGCCGGTCGATCTCGGCGAGTTCGGGGCGGAACGCCTCGGTGGTGAGCGTGTCCAGCTGGGCCCGGAGCTGTGCCGGGCTCTGGCTCCGGCCCTGGTCGGCGGCGGAAGTCATGCGAAGCGGCTCTTTCCGTGCGGGCTGTGGTCAGCGGTGGTCAGCGGTGGCCGGGGCGCGGGTCGTGCCGGTGGGCGAGCGCCTCGTACGAGGCGGACAGCGCGGGCGCCGCGGACTCGTATGTACGCTGTGCGACCCCGATGAACAGGCAGTCCACCACCAGCAGTTGACTGGTCCGGCTGGCCATGGCCGCCGGGCGCAGCTCGCTCTCGCGGCCGGTGGAGGTGGTGAGGACGAAGTCCGCGTAACTCGCCACCTCGCCGTCCGGCCGTCCGGTGATCGCGACGGTGGTCGCCCCGCGTTCGAAGGCGGCCCGCAGCGGTTCGATGACGTCCGTGGTGCGGCCCGAGTGGGTGATCGCGATGGCCACGTCGCCCGAGTGGAGCTGCACGGCGTTGGTGACCGCGAGATGCGGATCGGCGTGGGCATGGGCTATCAGCCCGATGCGCAGGAGCTTCTGGACCAGATCCTGGCCGACCAGGCTGGAGGCGCCCACACCGTAGACATCGATCCGGCGGGCGGTGGCGAGCGCCGAGACGGCCGCCTCCAGCTGGCTGGTGTCCAGTGCGGCGGCGGTGTCCGCCAGACACTGCTGCTCCTCCTGCGCCAGCTTGGTGATCACATCGGGGATCGGGTCGTCGACCGCGATGTCCGCCGTGACGGCCGGGGCCCGTCCGGCCGCCTGCTGTGCGGCCAGTGCGGCGAGGGCGAGGCGCAGATCGCGGTATCCGGGGTAGCCGAGCAGCCGGGAGGTGCGTACGACGGTGGCTTCGCTGGTACCCGTCCGCTCGGCGAGCGCGGTGACGGTGAGCGCGGCGCAACCGGCCGGATCACCCGCCACCGTCTCCGCGACGCGCTGCATGGAGCGGGTCATGGAGGGAGCCAGCGTACGGACCTTCGCCGCGAGGGCGGCCGGTGCGGGAGCGGGGGCCTCGGACGGGGTGAAAGTTTCCTTCAGCTTACTGCTCACATCTGAAAACTATTTCCGCTCCTGGTATCCGTCAACCCTTCGACGACACCTCCGCCCTCCACTGGCGGAGTGCCTACGGAGGGTGATGGGCGGGCATCAGAATGAAGCAAAGGTGACAATGGGACCCATGAAGCTCGAACACGCACTGCACGCGGCGCGTGCGCTCGTCCTGGCCGATCTCGCGGCGGGAAATGTCGCCCAGGCGGACATCGTCTCGCTCGTCGAGGACGCGATCGCGCACCGGCGGTGGTGGGTCGAGCAGTGGCCCGAGGGCGTCGCGTATGTGGCCGGACTGGTCGCCCAGGACGTCCAGGACGCCCTGCTGGAGCGTTACGGCCGCTGGCCGCTGTGCCCCGTCTGCACCGAGGGCGGAGATCTCCACGCCCTCGACGTGGAGCCGGAGTTGGGCCCGGATCCGCACTGGGTGTGCGGCAAGACGGCGGTCGCGGTGGCGCGTGTGGGTTCGCTCGGAACCACCCTCTGATGGCCGTACTGATCGACCCGCCGACCTGGCCGGGCCATGGCCGGATGTGGTCGCACCTGGTCAGCGATGTCTCATACGACGAGCTTCACGCGTTCGCGTCCCGGATCGGCGCGCCCCGCCGCGGTTTCGAACGGGACCACTACGACATCCCGAGCGAGCTCTACGAGGCGGCGGTCCGGGCCGGGGCCGAGGAGGTCGGCAGCAAGGAGCTGCTGCGTCGGCTGACGGCAGCGGGTCTGCGCCGCCCGAAGCGGCGGCGCGCGGCAGGGGCGTAAGGGACGCCCCCGCCGCGGGCCCCCGTCACGACGGGGCGCGTCGGGGATGGGGGCGCACCCGTGGTGAGGACCTTGCCGGGAGGGGCACCTCGCCGGTGAGCGGGACTCTCGTTGGCGGGAACGGCGCCGCGTATCAGTGCGTGGCGCGCGCGGACTCCGTGTCCCGCGCCGCGGTCGCCCCCATGACCACGCGCGTGGCGCTCTCCGCCTGGTGGACCCGGGAGGCGAGCGCGGTCGACCCGATGGCGAGCGTGGCCATCACCGCACCGGTCCAGGCCACCGCCGGATAGCCCCAGCCCGCGTTGATCACGAGTCCGCCCAGCCAGGGGCCGACCGTGTTGCCGATGTTGAAGGCGGCGGTCGTGGTCGCCCCCGCCAGCGTCGGGGCGGCGTTCGCCACGTTGAACATCCGGGCGTTGAGCGCGGGCGCGGTGAAGAAGGCGGTGAACCCCAGGAGCAGCGCGAGGGTCACGGCCGCGACGGGGTACCGCGCGGTGAGCGCCAGCACGGCCAGGACGGCGGCCGAGGCCGCTATGCCGACGTACATCGTGCCGAACAGATGGGCGTCCGCGATCCGCCCGCCGAGCGCCGTACCGATCAGCGCCCCCACCCCGAACAGCGCCAGCACCGTCGGCACCCAGCTCTCCGCGAGCCCGGCCACGTCCGTCAGCAGCGGCGCGAGATACGAGAACAGGCAGAAGACGGCGCCGCCGTTGAGCGCGGTGCTGATCAGCGCGAGCCAGACCTGCCGGTCGCGGTAGATCCGCAGCTCGTTCCGCAGCCGCGGGGTGTCCTCACCGGTCGGCACCTCCGTACGGGGCACCAGCGCGACCACGCCCACCAGACCCAGCGCCGACAGCCCGGCCACCGCCCAGAACGCGGCGCGCCACCCGGCGTGTTGCCCGAGGAGCGCCCCCGCGGGCACCCCCGCGATGTTCGCGATGCTCAGGCCCCCGACCATCACCGCCATCGCCCGCGCCCGCGCGTTCACCGGCACCAGCGACACCGCCACCGCCGCGCCCACCGCCCAGAACCCAGCACACGCCAGCGCGCTCACCACCCGCGACGCGAACAGCACCCCGTACGACGGCGCCACCGCCCCCGCCACCTGGCCGAGCCCGAAGGCGGCGAGCAACGCGATCAGCGTGGTCCGCCGAGGCAACCGCAACGTGGCCGCCGCCAGCACCGGCGCCCCCACCACCATCCCGACCGCGAACGCGGACACCAGCAGACCGGCCGTCGGAATCGACACCCCCATGTCCCGCGCCACGGGTTGCAGCAGCCCGGACAGCATGAACTCGGACGTCCCGAGCGCGAAGACGGACAGCCCGAGGACGTAGACGGCGACGGGCATGGGGGCGCGAGCGCTGACGTGCGAGGACATGCCGGGCACAACACGGCCTGGGGCTCGGGCATTCCATCCCCGAGCGGGTTTCCCGGCAGCTACCGTGTCCGCTCCGTCGAGACCGGTACACCACCGGACCACAGCTCTTCCGCGTGCTCCGCGAACCGGGAGAACATTCCGCCGTCTGCCTTCCGCCGCAGATGCATCAGTGGCGAGTCATGCCCCACGAGCCGGGTCAAATGGGGGGTGACCAGCGCCTGGTCATCGAAGCGGAAGACGGACAGCGAGATGCGATTCACCGCGTCGGCACCGCCGAACTCCGCTTGACGCCTGTCTCGGCTGAACACCTGCACACCGCGCTGTGCTACGCACTCAATGGCCAGCCGCCACCCGCTGAGGCTCCGGAGTGCCGTCGGCCGGTCCGCTACCCGGGTTGTCACTGAGGGGCCACGACGTCAGCAGGGATCTCAGGCGCGGAGCCAACGTCCCGGCGGTGGTCGTTGTCCAACTCATCGGTGTCGTTTTCGACGGGCGCAAGGAGCCGTCCACCCCTGCTCTCGGCGACCCGCAATGCGTCCGTCAGCGCCTCGACCAGTCGGCGGGCCAGGAAGCGAAGTTCTCCGACGCCTACCTTCTCATCGTCGAGCAGCGCCCTGGCGTGCCCGAGCAGTTGGGCGCCCATGTCGAGCTGAAGTGCCTCGATCTCGTCTGCCTTCAGGCGCAACCGGCTGTTGTCGTCGTCAGTCGACAAGTAGCAGGGCTTGCCCTCTGGGCTGGACCATGGCAGAAGGCGTAGGCCGTTCATGACATCAGCTCCACTCAGCTGTTCCCCGGAGACCTTAAATGGGCACCGTGTGTAGTCAATTGGTGACCAGGGCAACGCGACGGCCAATAGAATGAGACGCCTTGAACGGCAGCGTGCAAGTCTGCGACCTGCTGCGACGCTGGCAGTGATCACATAGCGAGAGGTCGCAGCGTTGGACGAGACGACCCCACCCGCTCACTTAAATCCGCTCCAGCGCTTCGGTCAGACCGAGTGAGCTGCTCAGGGCGCATGCGTCGTCCCCGGATCGATCACTGACCCTGATCAAGACCCTGGCGAAGGAGTACCGCGCATGGTTGCCGACTTGGATCTCACCGCTGCCGAGTGGAGCAAGTCCTCGTACAGCGACGCCAACGGCGGCCAGTGCGTCGAGTTCTCCCGCACCTTCGCCCAGACCCACGGCACCGTCCCGGTCCGCGACTCCAAGTCCCCGCACGGCCCAGCGCTGATCCTCTCGGCACAGGGCTGGTCGTCGTTCGTCTCCGCCGTCATACGCGGCGAGTTCCCTGTCGCCTGACCCTGGTGCTCTTACCCGAACCAGCCCTCCGCCTCGTGCGTCATGCCGAGTCGTGTGGCGAACAGGGCCACTTTGTGAAAGGTGGTCCGGTGTCGCATGGCGACGGAGGCTAGAGCGGGGAGGGGGCAAACCTACGCCCCCAACAGCTCCAGCTCCGTCGCCATGTTGCGCCGGGCCGTCTCCTCCCAGCGGTCGTGGGCGACCGCGGTACGGAACAGCCGGGGCAGGCCCAGCAGATGGCGCAGCACATTGGCGCGGCCCTCGCGGAAGGCGTCGTCGGGGACGAAGCCGTACTCTTCGCGCACCGCGGCCGCGTAGGCGCCGTACTGCTCGGGGGAGCCCGCCAGTACGGCCAGATCGGCGTCGCAGAGGACTTCGGCGTTGGTGTCGCCGGTGGCCGGATCGTGGTCGGTGGTGAGGCGGACCAAACGGGCCACCTCCTCGGTACGGGCGTCGGGGACGCCGGCTTCCGGGAGGGCCCGCTCGGCCAGTCGCGCGCTGCGGTCCTCGTTCGTCGAGCGCTCGGGCAGATAGACCGCGTCGTGGAACCAGGCCGCGAGGCGGATCGCGTCGGGGTCGGGGGCCGCGACATGGGCCAGCAGCTCGTCGATCCGGTCCAGCACCGCGATCAGGTGGTCCGTCGTGTGGTACTTGCGCTGGGGTTCGGCCCAGCGGGCGAGCAGGTCTTCGCCGTACGGGGCCGCAGCGGGCTCGGTGACCTCGCGGGCGCTGGTCAGCAGGGTCGTCCAGCGGGCGAGCAGGGTGTCATGGGCGGGGTGGCGCGCAGGGGCGGACATGAGCCAATTGTGGGGTACCGGTTTCGTCCCAGGTGGGGTGTGGCAAGCTGAAGAGCATGTCTAGACCAATTCTCGAGGTGATCGCGCTCCACCCGGCGGACGCGATCGCCGCACAGGCCGGTGGGGCGGACCGCCTCGAGCTGGTCACCGACATGGCCGCCGATGGGCTCACCCCTTCCCGTGAGACCTTTGCCGCCGTCCGGTCGGCCGTGGACATTCCGGTGCGGGTGATGCTCCGCGCCTCCGACGGCTTCGCCGCCGGGGACGCCGCAGCTCTCGACGCCCTCTGCGGGAGCGCCGCCGCCCTCCGCTCCGAGGGGGCCGATGAGTTCGTTCTCGGGTTCCTGACCGAGAGCGGCGACGTTGATCTCGCCGCCGTCCGCGCTCTCACCGACGTCATCGGTGCCGGGCCCGGCGTCGACGAGAGCCGCTGGACCTTCCACCGAGCCATCGACCGTGCCGCCGACCGCGACGCGCTCCGCAAACAGCTCGCCGACCTCCCCGGTCTGGATACCTACCTCACCGCCGGATCGGCCCTCGGCATCGACGACGGGCTGCCCACGCTCCTCGTCGAGGCAGCCCGTACCGGCCTGCCCGGCTACGAGCCGTGCATCATGGCTGGTGGCGGACTGCACCTCGGCCATCTGTCCGCCCTCCGCACGGCAGGGATCGACGCTTTCCACATCGGCGGTGCAGCCCGCCCCGACGGATGGGACGGTCCCGTGGACGCCGCCACCGTCAGCCTGTGGCGCAGCGCGCTGGACGTTCCCGTTCCGGTGGGCTGAACGGGCAGACGGCGACGGCGAGGAGGGGGCGGGGTCGCAGGGGCGGGAGCCTGGACACTACGTGTATTTGTGGCGCCAATCTTGGGGTGGCATCACGTCCGAGGGCACCGGCGCCTAAATAGACGGTCCAGGCCCCGCCCCGGAGGCCCCGGCCCCGCACCCGCCCCCCAACCGCTCCGCACCCACCCCTACCGCAACCGCTCCGGCAACCCCGCCCCATGCACCACCGTCAGCCCCGACACCGCCCGCGTCAGCGCCACGTACAGCCGTCGCAGCCCGGTCCGTTCGTCCGGTTCACCGTCAACGACCGCCGCCGGTTCGTCCAGTACCACGTAGTCGTACTCCAGACCCTTCGCCAGCGTCGCCGGGACCAGGGTGAGCCGGGCCTCCGCGCTGGTCTCCTCGCCCGGTGCGAGATACGTCAGGCCCGCCGCGGCAAGTCGCTCCGCCAGCACCGGGATCCGGGCATCCGCGGCGATCAGACCGATCGAGCCCTCGTGCGTCAGCGCCTCCCGGCAAGCCGCCACGACCGCGTCGTCGAGCCCCGCCGGGTCCACCTCCCGCACCGCGAAGTCGCCTGCCGCCTCGCGGATGGAGGTGGCCTCGGTCAGGTCGGGGGCGATGTCCGGCAGCAGCCGCGAGGCGTAGGCGATCACTTCGCGCGGCACCCGGAAGCCCTGGGTCAGCTCCTCCACCGCCGCGTCCGGTTTGCCGAGGTGGGACAGGGCCTCCTGCCAGCTGGCCGTCGCCCAGGGGGTGGTGCCCTGCGCGAGGTCGCCGAGGATCGTGGCCGAGCCGGTGGTGCAGCGGCGGCCGACCGCGCGGTACTGCATGGGGGACAGGTCCTGCGCCTCGTCCAGGACCACATGGCCGAGGGAGTGGGTGCGTTCGATGAGGTCAGCTGCCTCGTCGATCAACACCGTATCCGCCGCGGACCACTTCGCCGACTTCACACCGCGGGCCGGCTTGGCCCACAGCACGGCCTTCTGCTCATCGGCGTCGAGGATCCCGTCCGCGTGCTCGGCCAGGAAGTCGGCGTCGGAGAGCAGCCGCAGGACCAGCTTCGCCGGGTCGACGGCGGGCCAGATCGCCTTCACCGCCGCCTTGACCGCCGTGTTGCGGGCCACCGCGTCCTGGACCCGGTCGTCGGGTGCCTCGCCCGCCTGTTCCATACGGACCAGCACCGCGTGGGCGATCCGCTGCGGCAGGGCGTCACGGGCCGCGCCGTAGCGGATATTGCGGGCCAGCAACTCCTGGACGATCTCCTCCAGTTCGTATGCGGGCACTCGCCAGCGGCGGGAGCCGCGTACCACCACACAGGGCTCGGCCGGGGTGGTCACATGCGACCGCAGCGCGCGGCGCAGCACCTCGGCCATCCGTGCGTCCCCCTTGAGGCGGGCCGCCTCGGCGGTGTCGGTGCCGCGCACCTCCACATGGGCCACCAGGTCATCCACGGTCGCCTGGGCGACCTGCAACTCACCCAGCGCCGGAAGGACTTGCTCGATGTAGTGGAGGAAGGAGCGGTTCGGGCCGATGACGAGGGTGCCGGAGCGGGCCAGCCGCTCGCGGTGGGCGTAGAGCAGATACGCCACCCGGTGCAGGCCCACCGCCGTCTTCCCGGTGCCCGGTGCCCCCTGGACGCAGACGGTGCCACCGATTCCGGCGCGGACGATCTCGTCCTGCTCGGGCTGGATCGTCGCGACGATGTCCCGCATCGGGCCGACGCGCGGGCGCTCGATCTCGGCCTGGAGCAGTCTGCTGGAGTGCTCGGCCTCGGCCGGGTCGCTGAGGCGCTCGTCCTCGTAGGCGGTCAACTCGCCACCGGTGTAGCCGAAGCGGCGGCGCAGCGCGATGTCCATCGGCGCCTTCTTCGACGCCTGGTAGAAGGGCTGGGAGACGGGGGCGCGCCAGTCGATGACCATGGGGTCGCCGTCGGCGTCGTGCACATGCCGCCGTCCGATGTAGAACGTGTCCGATGAGCCGTCTCCGGCGGCGGGCGGCTCCTCCACGGCCCCGTCGACACCCTCGGCCGCGTCCGTTTCCTCCGTCCCCTCCGCCGCCTCCGCGCCCGGGGTGTGGAGATAGTTCAGACGGCCGAAGAAGAGCGGGGTGTCGGCGAGGTCGGCAAGCGCCTTGATGCGCTCCTCGACCTGGTGTTGCAGCGCTACGGAGTTGACCCAGTTGGCGGTGACGTCGCGGAGGTCGAGGGCCTCGACGTCGGCGCGCATGGCGCGCAGGGCCGCGCGGGACGCGGCGAGGTGGGAGCGTTCCCGGGCGAGCGGGCCGGACGGGCCGGACGGGTCGGTCGGGCCGGACGGGTCGGTCCCGTCGGTCGGGTCGGGCAGATCGGATACATCGGACGGGTCGGTCGGGTCAGGGGCGTGCGAGGGCACGGCGTAGCCTCCGGCGGGGTCCAGCAAAGCGAGTGAAGAAAGGTGCGACGAGCTCGAGATGCCGACCGGTTTCCGACCGGGCGGCGGCTCTCCCCGTGATCGGGAGGCGGCAGACGCGCGATTGTAGCCAGGGCGGATCGCGGTCGCGAACGGTTTTTCCACCAGCCGGCCACCGGTTCGTGCACCCGGATGTCATCCCGTGGCAGGGGTCCGCCTCAGGGTTGGACTCCTCCCCCCGTAGGGGGCGGTATGCCTGAGGTCGTACGTCGGTACGGTGCCGATTACACCGGCAGGTCGATGCCGTCGTGCCTCCGGCGGAGCATGCTTGAAACCATGACCACCGCAGCCATCAGCACCACCGCAAGCACTGTCCAGGACGGCGCCGCGGCCGCCGCCGCCCACCCCCGCCACCTGGTGGGCCAAGCCCTCCGCGCGGTACGGGTCTTCGCGGCCACGGCGTTCAGCGTCGCCGTGCTCGGCTCGTACGCGGACGACGCGCGGGGCGTGACGATACCCAGGCACTGAGCACCGCCCCGAGAGCGACACTGAGCACTGCCCCCAATAGCGACACTGAGTACAGCGCCCACAGCGCGCGTCCCCAACAGCGGGCGCCCCTACGTGCCCTCGTCCGCCAGCAGCTCGTTCGCGTCCACGATCCGGTACGCGTACCCCTGCTCGGCCAGGAACCGCTGACGGTGCGCGGCGAAGTCCTGGTCGATTGTGTCCCGCGCGACCACCGAGTAGAAGACCGCCGGATGGCCGTCCGCTTTCGGACGCAGCACCCGGCCCAGCCGCTGGGCCTCCTCCTGGCGGGAGCCGAAGGTGCCGGACACCTGGATGGCGACCGTGGCCTCGGGAAGGTCGATCGAGAAGTTGGCGACCTTCGAGACGACGAGCACCGAAAGCTCACCCTGCCGGAAGGCGTCGAAGAGCTTCTCGCGCTGGGCGTTGGTCGTCTCGCCCTTGATGACCGGCGCGTCCAGATGCTCGCCCAACTCATCGAGCTGATCGATGTACTGACCGATCACCAGCGTCTGCTGCCCCCGGTGCCGGGCCACCAGCGCCTCGGTGATCCGGCGCTTGGAGTCGGTGGTGGCGCAGTAGCGGTACTTCTCCTCGGCCTCGGCCGTGGCGTACGCCAGCCGCTCGGTCTCCGTCAGATTGACGCGGACCTCGACGCAGTCGGCGGGCGCGATATAGCCCTGGGCCTCGATCTCCTTCCAGGGTGCGTCGAAGCGCTTGGGTCCGATGAGGGAGAAGACATCGGACTCACGGCCGTCCTCGCGCACGAGTGTGGCCGTCAGACCGAGCCGCCGCCGTGCCTGGAGGTCGGCGGTGAACTTGAAGACGGGGGCGGGCAGCAGATGCACCTCGTCGTAGACGATCAGGCCCCAGTCGCGGGAGTCGAACAGCTCCAGGTGCGGATAGATGCCCTTCCGCTTGGTGGTCAGCACCTGGTACGTGGCGATGGTGACCGGGCGGATCTCCTTCCTCGTACCGCTGTACTCACCGACCTCGTCCTCGGTGAGCGAGGTGCGGCGCACCAGCTCGTGCTTCCACTGGCGGGCCGAGACGGTGTTGGTGACCAGGATCAGCGTGGTCGATTTGGCGGTGGCCATCGCACCCGCCCCGACCAGCGTCTTTCCGGCGCCACAGGGGAGGACGACCACACCGGAGCCGCCGTGCCAGAACCCCTCGACGGCCTGCTTCTGGTACGGCCGCAGCGCCCAGCCGTCCTCGTGCAGCTCGATGGGGTGGGCCTCGCCGTCGACGTAACCGGCCAGGTCCTCGGCGGGCCAGCCCAGCTTCAGCAGCGTCTGCTTGATCTGGCCGCGCTCGGAGGGGTGGACGACCACCGTGTCCGGGTCGATGCGCGCGCCGACCAGCGGCTGGATCCGCTTGGACCGCAGGATCTCCTCCAGCACCGGACGGTCGCTGGTCTCCAGGACCAGACCGTGGGTGGGGTGCTTCAGCAGCCGTAGCCGGCCGTAGCGGGCCATCGTCTCGGCGACGTCGACCAGCAGGGCGTGCGGTACGGGGTAGCGGGAGTACTCGACGAGGGCGTCGACGACCTGCTCGGCGTCGTGCCCGGCGGCTCGGGCGTTCCACAGCCCGAGCGGGGTCACCCGGTAGGTGTGGATGTGCTCGGGCGCGCGCTCCAGCTCGGCGAAGGGCGCGATGGCGCGGCGGCAGGCGTCTGCCTGCTCGTGGTCCACCTCGAGCAGGAGCGTCTTGTCGCTTTGGACGATGAGGGGTCCGTTCACGCGCCGGGATCCTTCCGTGTCGCTGGGGGTCCGCCGGGCGGGCCGGGGGCGAGGTCGGCCGGGTGGCCAAAAAACCAGTGTCCCTCATCGGGCGGAAACGGGTGGGGGATGTAGCGGAGGGGTCGCACAGAGCCACAGGGATACTCCCCACCGCCAGGGGCAAGCGGGGACAGAGAACAGCGGTGGGAGGTTGATCCCTGTGGTCACGATCGCCGGGTGGGAGATCCGGAAGACCGGCGCGGCAAAGACGACCGGCGCGAAGAAGACCCCGAAGAAGACCCCGAAGAAGACTGCGAAGAACGCGACGACGAAGAACACGAAGGCTGCGGCGGCGGCGAAGAAGACGCCGACGGACACGGCGAAGAGGACGACCGCCAAGAAGACGACCGCCAAGAAGGTGGTGGCCAAGAAGGCGGCGGCGACAAAGACACCGGCCGAGAAGACAGTGGCCAAGGCGGCGACGGCGGCCAGGACTACGCGGGCGGTGTCCGCGAAGACGGAGGCAAAGCCGGAGCCGACGCGACCGCCGCTTCAGCGCGATTCGCTGTGGGCACAAGCCGCACGCCTGCTGGTGCTGCTACTGGCGTTCGTCTGCATGGTCGGTTTCGCGGTGGCGCTCGCCAGGGCCACGCTCGTGCCCTCACCGGGCTCCTCCGACCTCGTCCACACCAATCTGCGTCCGGGTGCCTCGCTGCGCGCGTACCTCGACCAGCCCGCCTTTCAGGACACGGTCACGCAGATCGGCGGCAATGTGCTGCTCGGCGCGCCCTTCGGGGTGCTGCTGCCGATGCTGATGCCGAGGGCGCGGGGTGCGGTGCGGGTGGTGCTGGTGACCGGGCTGGTGATGGTGATGGTCGAGACGGCCCAGGGACTGATCGTCGAGGGCCGTGCCTTCGACGTCGACGACGTGATCCTCAATACGAGTGGTGCCCTGCTGGGCTACGTCCTGATCGGACGGCTGCTCGGCCGCGCGCTGCACCCCCGGCGCCACCACTGGTGGCACCGCTGGACCAAGCCCTCGTCCTCGTCCTCGTCCGCGGCGTGAGCTATCCGGCCTCGTCGGCCAGTTCGGCGACGCCCGTGATGCGGTGCAGCGGATAGGTGCGGACCTCGTCGGCGGTGTGGTCGTACGCGGTGACGAAGCCGCCCTCGACCCGGACCGGGGCGATGACCCGCTGACTGGCCGCGCCGTCCGCGTTGACGTAGCCGATCCAGACGGCGGAGCCGGTGAGGGCCGCGGCCTGCATGGTGGCGAGGGTGTCGGCGGAGGTGGTGCGCGGCAGTCGGCCGGACGGGCCGGTGGCGGCCCCGGCTCCGTCGGTGGCCGCGCCCGCTGCCGCCGGTACCGGCTTGTGGGGCGCGGTGGCGGCGAGGTCCCCGGCGCGGATGGCGCGCACGGCGGCGCCGAGGAGGGTGGTGTCGGGCCTCGGCGGGCCGTCCGGCACCGGTGTGGGCGCGGTGCGGTGCGGGGTACGGCGGGCCTCGGCGCGGGTGATCAGCACATCGCCCTCGGCGGATTCGGCCGCCGGTGCGTACCCCATGGCGCGCAGTCCGTCGAGCAGCGCGTCCGGCGGGGCCTGGGAGGCCAGCACGGTGGGGGCGAGACGGCGCAGTCGCAGCGCGGCGGATCGGCGGTCGGCGAGGATCTCGGCGAGCAGCGCGTCGTCGTCGCAGCGCAGATACGCGGAGGCGGCGCCGATCCGCAGATGGCCGTGTTTACGGGCCACGTCGTCGATCAGGTACGCCAGCGGCTGGGGCACCGGGGTGCGGGAGTGCGCGGCGAGGAAGGTGTGCAGATCGTCGGCGGTAAGGCCGGCGTCGAGCGCACGGCGTACGGAGGCGGGGGTGAAGCGGTAGACCGTGGCTCCGCCCTTGGACTCGACTTCGGCCAGCACGCCCAGCGTTTCGGCGAGCGGTCGCTGCAAGGGGCCGGGGGCGACGGCGGTCAGATCGGCCTGGAGGAGGACGTGGTCCAGGGGTTCGGGGAGCAGCGGGGCGAGCAGGCGGGCGGCGTTCGCGGTCGCGGCGGCCGTCTCGGCGGGGGTGGTCGGCTGCTCGGCCGTGGTCTCCGTTCCCTTTGGTGGAGGGCCCTCGGGCGGCAGGCCGAGGAGTGCGCGGCCGTGGGAGGAGAGAGCGGCGCGGCCGGTGACACCGAGGAGTTCGGCCTCGGCCAGGGTCCAGCGGGCCAGCCGTGACCGCAGATCGTCACCAGAACCGGAACCCGGACCGGCGGCGGAAGGAGAACCGGAAGCGGATGCTGACGAGGCGCCCGAGGAGCCCGCGGGACCCGAGGGCGCCGGGACAGCGGGCGCGGTGCCCCGGTGCGGCGGCCGCTCCCAACGCAGCCGCGCCAGCAGCCCGTCGGCGTCCGCCGAGGCCCCGGCCGGGAGCGTCGCGAGCAGCGTGAGCAGACGGCGGCGCACCTCGGGGGCGGGGGAGCGGTCCAGGTCCGGCCCGAGCGCGGCGAGCGTACGGCCCTTGGCGTCACGGCCGCCGACCAGGCCCGCCGTACGGGTCGCGGTGAGCCAGGCGGAGACGAGCCCGGCCCACTGCTCCTCGGGGGCCAGCCGCAGCCATTCGTCGTAGGCGGGGGTGGGCGCGAAGCGCTCGTCGGTCTCGCCGTCGGAGGCGAGCAGTCCGGCCGCGTACGCCAGCTCGATCCAGAAGGCGGCGATCTGCTCGGTCACATCGAGGGCGGCGGCGGTCCGCTTGAGGTCGCGCACGCTCAGCCCGCCCGCGCGCAGCACCTGCGGCGGGGCGCTCTCCCACTGCCCCATCAGCTCCTCGACGGTGGCCTGCGCGGTGAACGCCTGGCCCGCGGCGGTGCTGTCCACAGTCTGTGGGCGGTGTTCGGCGGCGGGGGGCAGCGGCGGGGGCAGCGGTTCGGGGGCGCGGTGGGCGCGGCCGCCGCGGAGATGGAGGGCGACCTCGCGGGGCAGCACCACATTGCGCAGCCCGGACGGCAGCAGCAGCCCGCGGTCCAGCAGCCAGGCGACGGGCGGGGTCGGCGAGGCCACGGACACCTCGCCGTACGGCGGACCCCAGACCAGCTTGGCCAGCACCGCATGGGCGCCCTCGGGTGCCTGGGCCAGCAGCGCCGCCATCCGCGCGCGGTCGGCGAACAGCCCGGCCAGGGCGGCCACGGCCGTCACCGGGTCGTGGGTGGGCGGCAGTCCGGCCGTGGTCAGCAGCTCCTGGAGGCGGCCCGGCGACATCCCGGACGCGGCCTCGTGGACGGTGGGGCCGAGTCCGGTCGGAGACGGTGCGCCGGCGGAGGGGGCCAGCAGTTCACGGGCGGTGCGGACCAGCCGCAGCCGGTCGTCGCCGCCCCAGACGAGGGCCTGGCCGCGCAGGGTGGCCACGGCGCGCGGCAGCTCGGCGGCGATCTGCGCGCGCGTCTCGGCGGGCAGGGGCGTCTCGGCCGGCGGGCCCGACTGCTCGTCCGTCCCCGTCATCAGATCGCGCAGCGTCTCGTACGGGCACGGGTCGGGCGCCACCGCCAGCGCCTCGGCGGTCTGGAGCGCGAACCGGTCCAGCCGCTCCACCGCCCGTACGACCGAGGCGCGGGTCCCGGCGCGGGTGGCGAGCTGGGTGAGGTCGTTGGGGACCGGGGACAGCAGGTCGGGGCGGGCGCGCAGCAGCGTGGCGAGGGCGTCGTCGGGGCGGGTGCGCAACTCCTCGGCGAGGGTGCGCGGCGCGCCGCGGCCGCTGTCCGCCGGGCCGGTCTCTGCCGCCACGCGCGCCTCCCGATTCCGCGAGCTGGTCATTCGATCCACAGTACCCGGGGGGTGGCGGGGGCCGGTGGTGCGGCGGGAAACCGCTCCCGCACGGTACGGTCGAAGCCGTCTTGGTACGCCGACCGTGCGCATTCTCAGGGGTCTTGGTGGGGATCGAGAGCGAAAAGCTCGTCTACGACTATCTGAGCCGCGTCGGGGACCTGGCCCAGCAGCAGGGGTTGTCGTCGGGCGACCGGATGCGGCTGGTCTCCGGGCTCCGCGCCGATATCGACCACCGGCGGGCCACCGGCGGTACGGACAGCACGGCCGGGGTGAAGCGGATCCTCGCCAAGCTGGGCTCGCCCGCCGACGTGGTGGCCGCCGCGGGCGGCCGGGCCCCCGACCCGGGCGCGGGCGCGACCACGGGGGCGTCAACCGGAACGCCGAGCGGTACCCCCTCCGGAACCTCCGCACCGGCCCCGTCGGGCGCGTCGGGCCCGGCCGTCCCCGAGCCCCCGCGCGGTGCGGCGGGCGCGGCCCGCGCGGCCCGGGAGAGGCTGGCCGGACTCGCCGAACGCACCGGGCTGACCGGCAAGGTGCCCACGCCGCGCGAGGGGAACGGCAGCGGAAGGGACGGCGGGGCGGGCGACGGCACCTACCTGATCAAGCACACGCCCGTCACCCCCGACACCCCCGGTATCCCGGCCCCGCGCTCGGCCGCCGCGTCACCGCCGCACCTCGCGGGCGAGGACGAGCTCGGCCCGCGCGAGTCCAACCCCGACTGGTGGCATGTGGAGCCGGGCCCGTTCGCCCAGCCCGAGCAGCACGACGCGCAGTACGGCGCCGTGGAGGGGTTCGTCGGCGGGATCGAGATCCCCGAACTGCTCGGCGGCACCTCGGCCGAGCAGGAGCGACGGGAACGGCAGGAGCGGTACGCGAAGGACGCCGCCGAGCGGGCCGCGGCCGAGGAGGAAGCGGAAGCCGAAGCGGACGCGGACTCCGGCAGCGCACCGGCGCGTCGCCGGGGGTTGCTGCGGCGTGCCCTGTTCGGGCGCGGCGAGGCCGCGGCGGCGGACGACGGAGGTGGCGCGGCGGCCGGGGCCGGGTGGCTGGCGGGGCTCGGCCCCCTGCTGCTGCTCTCGATCGGGCTGCTGGTCGCGGGCGCCGTGCTGGGCAACATCCTGCTGCTGGGTTTCGGCTGGGTGCTGGCGTACACGACCGGACGGCACTCCCGCGCCGAGGCGAAGTGGGCGGTGCTGGTCATGCCCGGCCTGGTCGCGGCCGGTGGTATGGCCTGGCTCTGGGGGCGCAGCAAGGGCAAGTGGGGTGACCCGATCCCGAAGGACGGGATGCAGGACGCGCTCGCGGACACCTGGCCGGTGGTCGTCCGGGCCGCGGCCGTCGCCACGGTGCTGTTCCTGGTGTGGCGGGCGCGGCGCCGGGGCTGACCCCTGCGGCGGGTCGGCCTCGACGAACCGGTCCATGGGCGAAGGGCACAATGAGGGGCATGGCTTCGCATACGGTGAGGGTCGGCTTCGACCTCGACATGACGCTCATCGACTCCCGGCCCGGTATCAAGGCGGCGTACGAAGAGCTCTCCGCCCGCACCGGCACCTTCGTGGACGCCGAGCTGGCCATCACCCGGCTGGGGCCGCCGCTGGAGCAGGAGCTCGCACACTGGTTCCCCGACGAGCGGATCCCGGAGATCAGCGATCTCTACCGCGAGCTGTACCCGGAGTACGCGGTCGGGCCCACGCCCGCGATGCCCGGCGCTCGCGAGGCGATCGAGGCGGTGCGGCGGGCCGGGGGCCGGAGCGTGGTGGTCACCGCCAAGCACGAGCCCAACGCCAAGCTGCACCTGAGTCATCTGGGCATCGTGCCGGACGCGGTCGTCGGCTGGCTGTGGGCCGAGGCCAAGGCGGAGGCGCTGCGCGAGTACGGGGCGACGGTCTACGTCGGCGATCACACCGGTGACATACGGGGCGCGCGCGTCGCGGACGCGCTGTCGGTGGCGGTGCCCACCGGGCCGTGCGGTGCGGAGGAGTTGCGTCAGGCCGGGGCCGATGTGGTGCTCGAGGACCTGACGGCGTTCCCGGCATGGCTGGAGCGCCACCTCAACGGGGAGCTGTCCGGGAGCGGGGAGTCCGGGAGCGGGGAGTCGACCGCGAGCTGACCCCGGTCAGGCTTCGCGGCTGTCCGGGGTGCGGGTGGCCTCCCGCCGCTGTGCCGCGATCGACCGCAGTACTCCGGCCGCGGCGAGTGCGAAGCCGACGCCCATCAGCATGGAGATGAGGTACGCGGCCGTCGGCAGCGGATCCGCGCCCAGGAACATGGGTGCGACGGTGGCGAGGGTGGCGATGGCGCCGACGGCGAACACGATCACGCCGATGCGTACCAGCCGGTCGCCGGGCCCGTCTCCGGTGTGGCCGGGCGAGGTTCCGTGGTGCGGGGTTTCATTGCTCACCGCACCAGGGTAGATCGGTGCCTGAGTGCCCATACGAACTACCCGGAACCATCCGGGTACGTCTTGTCACCAGGCTCGGGACCATTAGCCTTGGTGGTGGCGGGTCCTACGACCCGCTGTAGTGCTATCCAGAGCTGTTTTTCCGTGTTTTCCGACGAGCGACGAGGACGAGGACAGACGTGCCTACCGGCAAGGTCAAGTGGTTCAACAGTGAGAAGGGCTTCGGCTTTCTCTCCCGCGATGACGGCGGTGACGTCTTCGTGCACTCGTCAGTGCTCCCGGAAGGCGTGGACGCACTGAAGCCGGGGCAGCGCGTGGAATTCGGCGTGGTGGCGGGAAACCGCGGTGATCAGGCACTTTCGGTGACGATGCTCGACCCGGCCCCCTCGGTGGCGGCGGCCCAGCGGCGCAAGCCGGATGAGCTCGCGTCCATCGTCCAGGACCTGACCACCCTGCTGGAGAACGTGACGCAGCAGCTGGAGCGCGGCCGCTATCCCGACAAGGCACATGGCCACAAGATCGCGGGGATGCTGCGCGCGGTGGCCGATCAGCTCGACGTCTGAGCCCGCGCGTAGGCACCCGGGGACTGCCCCGAGCCACTCCGGAACCTCCCGAGGTCACCCCGGGGCGTAACGAATCAGACACGTTCAGCGACGAGTTCCGGACAAAGAGGCGCCGGAGAGGCGGCGCTGCGACGTCGTGGAGACGGACGTCATCGAGACGGACGTCTGGAGACGGACGCAGACGTCAGACGAACGCCAGCGCATCGGGGCCGAGGGGCGGTACCAGCCCCTCGGCCGCCGCGCGGGTCAGCAGCCCGCGCACCGCGGCGTAGCCGTCCTCGCCCAGTCCGGCGGTGAACTCGTTCACATACAGCCCGATGTGCTGGTCGGCGACGGCCGGGTCCATCTCCTGGGCGTGCGCCAGCACATACGGGCGGGACGCCCGCGGGTCGTCCCAGGCCATCAGCACCGAGGTGCGGGCGGCATCGGCGATGGCGCGCAGCCGCTCGGCGCCCAGTGAGCGCTTGGCGATGATCGCGCCGAGCGGGATCGGCAGCCCGGTGGTCAACTCCCAGTGCTCGCCCATGTCGGCGAGGCAGTGCAGACCGAAGTTCTGATAGGTGAACCGGGCTTCGTGGATGACGAGTCCGGCGTCCACCGCGCCGTCCCGCACCGCGGGCATGATCTCGTGGAACGGCAGCACCCGGATCTGCCCCACGCCCTCCGGCACTTCGGCCGCCGCCCACAGCCGGAACAGCAGATACGCCGTCGAACGCTCGCTGGGCACCGCGACCGTCTTCCCCGCCAGGTCCGGCGCCCGGCCGGGCTCCCGGGTCAGCACCAGCGGTCCGCAGCCACGGCCCAGCGCCCCGCCGCACGGCAGCAGCGCGTACTCGTCCAGCACCCAGGGCAGCTCGGCGTACGACACCTTCAGTACGTCGAACTCCCCGCGCTCGGCCATCCCGTTGGTGATGTCGATGTCGGCGAAGGTGACGTCCAGCGGTGGGGCCCCGGGAATGCGACCGTGTGCCCAGGCGTCGAAGACGAAGGTGTCGTTCGGGCACGGGGAGTACGCGATCTTCAGGGGCTCGGTCACTGCCGGATTCCTTCCCGGTCGACGAAGTCCGGGCCGGGGCCCGGTTCCAGATTCCAGGTTCTGAGGACGGGGACGAGATCCCCGAAGGCGACCGCCAGAGCCTCGAGCGCCTCGCCGATCCGCCAGGCGGCCCGGTCGCGAGGGCCGACGGCATTGGAGACGGCCCGTACCTCCAGGACCGGCACGGACTGCGCGGCGGCCGCCTCCGCCACGCCGAATCCCTCCATCGCCTCGGCGGCGGCCCGCGGATGACGCCGCAGCAGCTCCGCGGTCCGCTCGGCGCTGCCGGTCACGGTCGACACGGTGAGCACGGTGCCGCGGACCGCGTGCACGGCTTCGGTGGCGGCGGTGACGAGGTCGGCGGGCGGCAGATGTTCGACGGTGCCGAAGCCGAGCTCGGTGACGGCGGCGAAGCCGTCGGCGGTCTCGGCGCCGAGGTCGGCGGCGACCACGGCATCGGCGATCACGACCGAGCCGAGCGGGGCGCGGGGAGCGGGCCGGTCACCGGCCGGGCCGGTGAAGCCGCCGCCGATACCGGCCGAGACGGCGAGGTCGTAGGGGGCGTGCGCGAGCGCGGCGGCGGTCAGCGCGGTGGCGCTGCCCGCCGCGGCGGCTGCCGGGCCGACCCCGGCGGCCGTGACATCGACGGAGAGGGCCGGTGCGCCGGACCACTCCAGCCGGTGCAGCACGCCGCCGGGCAGGGCGACTTCGGTGGGTGCGGCGGCCTCGGCGATTGTGCGTCCGAGGCCCCGTACCACGGCGTCCCGCTCCGCGGCGACGGCCGTGACGATCAGCGCTCGCATCGGCGCCGGTCGTCCGTCAGGAGTCCCGCTCGAGCTTGAAGCGCCACAGGCCCTTGGGCCGCTTGCTGCCCTTGCCCTCCTCGTCCACCTGGACGACGGTGAGGGTGACCTTGTCCACCGGGGACGCCTGCCCGGTCTGGGGGTTCTGCTGCGACAGCAGGGTCTCGCTGTCGAAGCTGCGGTAGGTCTCCGTGCTCGGCTGGTTCATGACCGGGGTGCCGGCGACCACGGCCCAGCCGGACTCGGCGATCTTCGGGTCGACGCCGATGCGCACCTTCTCGCCGGTGGTCACCTTGATCGTCTTCTCCGGCGCCTTGGCCAGGCACTTGTCCAGCGCCGACTTGCTGAGCTGCTCGCTCTCGTTGTAGCAGCCGTGGGCGGCCTCGGCCGTCACGGTGGTCGAGCCGACCGTCACCGTCGCGAGCGGAGTCGGCTTGTCGCAGGCGGAGAGGGCGATGAGCCCGAGGGCAACAGCACAGGCGGCGGTGGCGGCGCGGCGGCCCTTGCCCCTGGAAAACAACGCAGCGGTCATGCGGGCAGGCTATCGGTCCATTCCGATCACCCCGCGCGGGGGTTCCTTCCGACGCGTTTCGCCGCCGCCTCCGGCCCTCGTTCCGCTTCCGTTCCGCCTTCCATTCCGCTTCCGTTCGGCCCCGGCTCCTGGCCCGCGCGAGCCCGCCCGTCAGGCCACCCGGGGGCGCGGCGCGCCCTGCCGGGCGGCGGACAGCAGCCCCCGTACGCTCGCGGCGGCGCCCAGGGCCACCAGTACCGCGGCGACCGCCATCCCCAGCTCCCCGTTGAGCGGCAGCGCGATGCCCACGGCTCCGCCGACGACCCAGGCGATCTGGAGCGTGGTCTCCGAGCGGGAGAAGGCGGAGGTGCGGACCTCCTCCGGTACGTCGCGCTGGATGAGCGCGTCCAGCGACAGCTTGCCCAGCGCCTGGGAGATGCCCGCCGTGGCGGCGACGGCGGCGACCGTCACCGCGCCGTACAGCGTGGCCGCCACGACGATCACCCCGAGGGCCGAGGTCACCACCACCGCGATGATCCGCTCCGGGCCGCGGGCCCGCAGCCAGGCGCCGATCGCCGTGCCCAAGGCGTTGCCGCCGCCCGCCGCGACCACGACCAGGCCGAGGGACAGTTCGGGGCTGAGCCCGCCCACCGGCTGGTCGCGCAGCAGGAAGGCGAGGAAGAGGGTGAGGAAGCCGGACAGCGCCTTGAGCGAGGCGCACGCCTGGAGGGCGTGCAGCACGGACGGGCCGACGGTGCGCAGTCCGGGCCGTCGCTCCCGGCCGCCGGGCGGACTGCCGAGCTGAGCGGAGCGTCCGCCGAAGGGCCCGCCGAAGAGCCAGCTGAACGCACCGCCGAACCGCCCGCCGGGCGCCGCCCGGGACCGTCCGCCGAACCCGCGTCCGAACCCGCGTCCGAACCGCGCGCCCGAAGGAGCCGTGGGTCGGGGAGGAGTGGTGGTCCGGGGACGGGGCCGGTGCACCGAGGCCGGCAGATGCAGATGATGCGCGCCCGAGGTGAGCTGTGCCCTCGCCTCGCCCAGGGACGAGTCCACCTTGTGCGGCAGCGTGAAGGACAGGAACGCGCCCGCCATGAAGATCACGAACGCCCCGTACAGCGGCCAGCTCGGCCCCAGCTGATGCAGCCCGGCCCCCACGGGCGCGGCGACACCGGTCGCCAGCAGCCCGGCGAGGGTCACCCGGGAGTTCGCCTTGACCAGCGAGAAGCGGGGCGGCAGCAGCCGTGGCACGATCGCGGACCGCACCACGCCGTACGCTTTGGACGCCACCAGCACACCCAGCGCCGCCGGATACAGCTCCAGACCACCGCCCGCCACCGCGCCCGCCATCGCCAGCGCCAGCAGCGCGCGGGTGAGCATCGCGCCCGCCATCGCCGCGCGGCGGCCATGCGGAATGCGGTCCAGCAGCGGGCCGATGACAGGGGCCAGAAGGGCGAACGGGGCCAAGGTGATGGCCAGATACAGCGCGACCCGGCCGCGTGCCTCGTCGGTCGGGACCGTGAAGAAGATCGTGGAGGCAAGCGCGACGGTGATCAACATGTCGCCCGCCGAGTTCACCGCGTGCAGTTCGATCAGCTTGCCGAGCCCGGACTCACCGGCCCCGTGCGCATGGGTGGCCCGGCGGATGCCGCGGCCGGTCGCGGTGAAGGGGAGGTGCAGTGCGCGGGCGACCCAGCGGCCCGACCGTTGGATCGGACCGCTGCCGTGGAACCGCATGCCTGCCACCTGACCATGGTGCAGCCAACGCGGCCGGGACGTGAGACCTTGGACGGCTTTCCGGATCGGTTCGGTTCGGTCCCACGCTTTCGTCGTCCCTCGGTAACCCGCTCTGTCCAGCGCAAACGCGGTTCGGATGGGGCGGATGACGGAGGATCGGGGTGGGACGGGGGTGGGGGCGGCCCGGCCGGACAAGGTAGCGTGCGTAGCGCGCCACCGACGGTCGTTCCTGGCCATGTACCGGGATGCCATCCCGCAGAATGGAACGTACAAGGTGCGCCCGAGGCCGGAACGGGCGCGGACGTCGACGCGGTCCTACGGTCCGCTCCGTCCGCAGTCCCGCCGACCGGCCATCGGCTGGCGCACTCGTCAGACGGCTGCGACGGCGTGGAAGAGAGAACCGATCCTGTGAGTGCTGCGATGCGAAGCCGTACCCCCGACCGTCTGTGCGCCGAGGCGGTCGAACTCGCCCGCGAGGCCGCCGCGGACGCGGCGCGGCCCGGAACGGTCGGCGAGCATGTGGGCGCCGTCGCGGAGGGAGACCGCGTCGTCACCCACCTCTTCGAATGCCCCGAGCCCGGCTACCGCGGCTGGCGCTGGGCGGTCACCGTCACCCGCGCCTCGCGGGCCAAGGTCGTCACCCTGGACGAGACGGTGCTGGTGCCCGGCCCGGACGCGCTGCTCGCGCCCGAATGGGTGCCATGGAGCGAGCGGCTGCGCCCCGGCGACATGGGGCCAGGGGATCTGCTCCCCACCGAGGCCGAGGATCTGCGGCTGGAGGCGGGCTTTTCGGGCGAGGACGCCCCGCCGCCCAACTCCCTGGTCTCCGAGGAGATGGAGCAGCTCGCCGCGGTGGAAGAGGCCGATGTGACACCCGGGGCGCCCGCCGCCCAGGGGGCACCGCCCGCGACCGGCTCGATCGCGTCCGTCGCCGAGGAGCTGGGCATGCGCCGCGCCCGGGTGCTGTCCCGCTACGGCCTCCATGTCGCCGCCGACCGCTGGGACGACGCGTTCGGCGCCCGGACCCCGATGGCGCAGGCGGCCCCCGGCACCTGCGCGAGCTGCGGTTTCCTGGTGCCGATTGCGGGCTCGCTGCGGCAGGCGTTCGGCGTGTGCGCCAATGAGTTCAGCCCGGCGGACGGCCGTGTGGTCTCCCTGGCGTACGGCTGCGGAGCGCACTCCGAGGCCGCCGTCATGCCGAAGCCGCCCCGCCCGGCCGAGCCCGTCCTCGACGAAACGGTCGTCGAACCGCTGCCCCTCCACCCCGACCGCACGGGCGGCTCGGTCGAGCCGGACTCCCCGGCGGAGGAACTGGGCCACTCCTAGCCTTCCGCGGGCGGCGGTCCGGGGGCCCCGGCCCCGGTGGTCGGCGTCGGCTCGCACGGGTCCGCTCCGGGCGAGGGGGCATGGCCTCAGGCGTGCGATGACCGTCGGCTATCCGGCCTGGGCCCTGGTCCGGTGCCGCCTTGCGCCGCGGGTGGGGTGTGGCGCCCCGTCCGCGGGTGGCCGGCGGGGGACTCGCGTCGCGGCGCGGTCGCCAGCCCGCCGGGCCTGGCCATGGGGCCCGTGGGGGCCTGCCCTGGCCGCCCCGCCCGCTGCCGTTGGCGTTGGCCGCGTTGGGGCCCGGCTCCGGTGGTCGGCGTCGGCTCGCACGGGTCCGCCCCGGGCGAGGGGGCCATGGCTTTCAGCCCACGGTCACGTGTCTCGGCGCCGTCCCGGCAGCCACGGCCGGGTGTTCACACTGGTCCGGTGCCGCCTTGCGCTGCGGGGCGGGGCGCGGCGGCTGCCGTGCGCGACGCCGATATCCGGCCGGTTTCGCGTTGCCGGGTCTCGGTAGCGGGCCACCGGCGCCGGGTGGCGTTGGCGGACGGCGCGGTCCGTCGCCGCGCGGCCAGAAGCCGAGTCTCACGGGGCCGTCCCGTCGGCCCCGCCCGCCGCCGTCGGCATCGGTCGCGGTGGGGGCCCCGCATGTCACCAGCCCAGGGCCCGGCCCCGAGGCCCGTGGGCGGCTGCCCCGGGCGGCCGTCCTGCCGACCCCGACCGCCGCGTCGGCGGCGGGCGCGGTGGGGACCGGGGCGGTGGGGTGGATCGCGGGGGGAGTACGTTCGCCGTTAGGGTCCGTCATCACCAGGGGCGTTCGGATATGGACACCTCGTGGGCGGACCGGCGGACCGGCGGGGGCGGTGGAGAATCGCATCTCGTGGGGAACCCGACAGCGGGGGCACCCGTCAGCAGGACCGCAGGGCACGGATCAGGAACTCCGGAGGCGAGACGTGAGCAGCACGGCGATGGTGCGAGGCGCGACCGAGGACGCGGACCCGTTCGGGACCGCGCGGCTGCGGCGCGGCGTGCTGGACGCCTGGGCCGCCTCACCCGCCCGCTTCCGGGAGGACGCCAACGCCGAGGAGGACCTCGCGCTCGGCGGCCACCGCGACCGGCTGATCGTCGAGCTGGCCCAGAACGCGGCGGACGCCGCCGCCCGCGCCGGGGTGCCCGGACGGCTCCGGCTCACCCTGCACCCGGCCACCGACGGCCAGCCGGCCGTGCTGGCCGCCGCCAACACCGGTGCCTCGCTGGACGCCGCCGGCGTCGAGTCGCTGTCCACGCTGCGCGCCTCCGCCAAGCGGGACGAGCCGGAGAGCGCCGTGGGCCGGTTCGGCGTCGGGTTCGCGGCGGTACTCGCGGTGAGCGACGAGCCCGCGGTCGTCGGCCGGAGCGGCGGGGTCCGCTGGTCGCTGGCCGAGGCCCGGGAGCTGACCCTGCGCACCGCCGAGGCCGCGCCCGGTCTGGCGGACGAGCTGCGCCGCCGGGACGGGCACGTCCCGCTGCTGCGGCTGCCGCTGCCCGCCGAGGGCACCGCCCCGGACGGCTATGACACCGTCGTGGTGCTGCCGCTGCGCGACGGCGCGGCCCTGGATGTCGTCGAGCGGCTGCTCGCCGCGGTCGACGACGCGCTGCTGCTGACCCTGCCGGGCCTGGCGGAGGTCGTGGTCGAGACCCCCGAGGGCGTACGGACGCTGCGGCGCCGCGCAGAGGGCCCGTACACGGTCGTCGAGGACAGCGGTGAGCGCGGTACGACGCGCTGGCGCACCGAGAGCGCGGGCGGACGGCTGGACGCGGCGCTGCTCGCCGACCGCCCGGTGGAGGAGCGGCTGCGCCCGGTGTGGTCGGTGACCTGGGCGGTTCCGGTGGACGCCGAGGGCGCGCCGGTGCGGCCCGCCACGGCCCCGGTCGTGCACGCGCCGACGCCCACGGACGAGCCGCTGGGGCTGCCCGCGCTGCTGATCGCCTCCTTCCCGCTGGAGCCCACCCGCCGCCACACCGCGCCCGGCCCGCTCACGGACTTCCTGCTGGACCGCGTGGCCGAGGCGTACGCGGCGCTGCTGCGCGACTGGCATCCGGTGGGGGTCGGCACGATCGGCCTGGTCCCGGGACAGCTCGGCCGGGGCGAGCTGGACGGTGAGCTGCGGCAGCGGGTGCTGGAGCGGCTGCCGAGGGTGCCGTTCCTGCCCAGCGCGGCTGCGCCCGCGGCGGGCGAGAGCGGCCGCGAACCGGTGGCGGGCTGGCTGGGCTCGCCGGACGCGCTCGGCCCGGACGCGGCGGAGGGCGGGCCCGCGGTGGGTGCGGCCACCGGCACCCCGGGACCGGCCGCCCCTGACCTCGACGGCTGGGACGACGACGTCCTCGCGCCCGGTGCCCTGGAGGGCGAGCCGTACGCGCTGCGGCCCCGCGACGCCGAGCTCGTGGAGGGCGCGGGCGCCGCGACCGTCGAGGTGCTGGCCGAGCTGTTCCCGACGCTGCTGCCCGCCGGTCTCGAGCGGCGGTCGGAGCTGCGGGTGCTCGGCGTGGTGCGGGTGCCGCTGGGCGAGGTGATCGACCGGCTGGCGGGGGTGGAACGCGACCCGTCCTGGTGGCGGCGGCTGTACGACGCGCTGTCCGGAACCGACCCGGACCGGCTCAGCGGGCTGCCGGTGCCGCTGGCCGACGGCCGGACGACGATCGGGCCCCGGCAGGTGCTGCTCCCGCTGCCCGGGGAGACCGACATCGCAGAAGGCGACGGCGTCGCCGAAACCCATCGCACCCTGGCCCGGCTGGGCCTGAAGGTCGCGCATCCGGACGCCGCGCATCCGCTGCTGGAGAAGCTGGGCGCGACCCCGGCCACCCCGCGCGCCGTACTGACCACCCCCCAGGTGCGCGCCGCCGTGGCGCATTCGCTGGAGGCGGAGGACGACTACGACCCGTATCTGGAGGACGGCGGGGGGCTGGGCGCGGCGCTGGACGCCGACACCCTGGCCGACACCGTCCTCGGCCTCGTCCAGCAGGCCCGGCTGGCGCCCGGCGACGAACCGTGGCTGGCCGCGCTGGCGCTGCCGGACGAGGACGGGGAGCCGGCCCCCGCCGGGGAACTGGTCCTGCCCGGGAGCGCCTTCGAGCGGGTGATGCGGGAGGGCGAACTCGCCGCCTGCGACGCCGAGCTGGCCGAGCGCTGGGGCGAACAGCCGCTGACCGCGGTCGGGGTGCTGGCGAACTTCACCCTCGCCCGAGCCACCGATGTGGTGCTGGACCCGGATGAGCTGGAGCCCCGCGAGGGCGACTTCACCGAGCCGGACGACGTCGGTGTGCTGGACGCGGTGGACGTGTGGTGCGAGGACGCGCTGGACCGGCTGCCGGAGACCCCGGTGCCCCCGGTGGCGACCGAGATCGTGGCCGTACGGGACCTGGACCTGGTGGACGACGACGCCTGGCCGCAGGCGCTGGCCATGCTCGCCGAGCCGCCGCTGCGCGACGCGCTGACCGCGCCGGTGCGGGTGCTGCTGCCGGACGGCACCACGGAGAGCGTGCGTTCGTACACCGCGTGGTGGCTGCGCGGCCACCCGGTGCTGGACGGCCGCCGCCCCGCCGGTCTGCGCGCGGCGGGCGGCGATCCGCTGCTGGCCGGGCTCTACGAGGCGGTGGACGCGGCCGGGTTCGAGGACGAGCAGGTGCTGCGGGCGCTCGGGGTGCGGACCTCGGTGGCGGCCCTGCTGGACGAGCCGGGCGGCGCGGCCGAGCTGCTGGCCCGGCTGGCCGACCCCGAACTCGAGGTGACCGCGGCCCAGCTGCGCGCGCTCTACGGGCAGTTGGCCGATCTGGACCCCGAGCAGGTGACCCTGCCGGACGAGCTGCGGGCCGTGGTGGACGGCCGCCCGCGGGTGGTGGACGCGGGTGAGGCCCTGGTCGCGGACGCACCGGACCTGATGCCGCAGGCCCAGGCGGACGGCCGGGCGCTGCTGCCGGTGAGCCCCGCGCGGGCGGCGGACCTGGCGGAACTGTTCCAGGTGCGGCGGCTGACCGAGGTCTATCCGGCGCCGGTGGTCTCCCACGGCGATCCGCACGAGGTCCCGGAGGCGGTGCGCGAACTCCTCCCGGCCGCCCCGCTGTCGTACGTCGAGCACGAGGAACTGCTCGTCGCGGGCGACACGGAGAGCGGGGTGGAGCTCGACTGGCGGTATGTGGACGGCACCCTGCACGCCTCGACGGTCGAGGGGGTCGCGGCCGGGCTGGCCTGGGCCGCGGGCCAGTGGTCGCGCCGCTTCGAGGTGGCGGCCCTGCTGGAGGATCTGACGCGTACGGAGGAGCTGGCGCGGGCACGCTGGTTCGACTAGGTCCACGACCCACGACCCACGACCCACGACCCAGGGCCAGGTGACCGGGCGGGCCCGACGCGGCGGACACGGGTCGACGCAGAGCCAACCGAACTGTGGATCGAGCGCTAACGCCCTCCGGCCCCCGCACCGGCAGACTGACGGAAGGACGCGGGGGCACGGCGCCGGGGGGAACACCCGGCCGTGCGGGGACCCCGGGTCCGGACAGATGACAGTTCGGACGTACAGGGAGTGTGCCCATGAGCAAGCTCGCACGGGGGACGGCGCTCGTCGGAGCGGCGGTCGCGCTGGCGGCGACGGTGTCGCCGGTGGCCCACGCGGATGACCGCGGCTCGGCCTCCAAGTCGCGCTATATCGAGCTGAAGGCTTTCGAGGAAGCCCCGATCTACAAGGAGGCCACCTCCAACTCCCGGAGGGTGGGCACGTTCATGCGGGGTGAGACCGCCCGGGTCTGGTGCTACCTCAAGACCTCGGGTGGCGTGTGGTACTCGGTCCAGGACGCCGGCGGGGCGCTGTGGACGTACTCGGGACACTTCGAGTCCTCGGGCGAGATCAAGAAGTGCTGACGGCCTGACCGGTGATACCGCGAACGGCCCTGCCGCGTCCCATCCCTCCGGGACAGCGGCCGGGCCGTTCGCCTTTCCCGGCACCTCGGCGCTTCGGCGCCGTCGTCAGGGCTTGCGGGCCACGCCCGCGTAGATCCACAGGTCCAGGGCCTCCGCCTCGGTCCGGGCCCGCTCGCTCTCCGGCTTCCAGCGATGTGGCATCACCAGACCTGGTTCGACCAGCTCAAGGCCGTCGAAGAACGGCAGGATCTCCTCGTGGGTGCGGCCCTGCACATGGATGCCGCTGCTGCGGTAGAGGTTGGTGACCGCGTCCGAGACCCCGGGGCGGGCGTTGGGCGCGCCGTGCGAGAGCACCAGATAGCTGCCCGGTGCCAGCGGCTCGACCAGCCGCCGCACGATGTCGTACGGCTGCTGTTCATTGGCGATGAAGTGCATGACCGCGTTGAGCGACAGGGCGACCGGCTGGGTCAGATCGAGCGTGGCGCGTAGCTCCTCCGCGGCGAGTATCGCCTCGGGCTCGGTGATGTCGGCGTGCATGTACGCGGTGCGGCCCTCGGGCGTGGAGAGCAGCAGGGCCTGGGCGTAGGCCAGCACGATGGGGTCGTTGTCCGCGTAGACCACCCGGGCCTCCGCCGCCACGCCCTGGGCGACCTGGTGGAGGTTGGGCTCGGTCGGGATGCCGGTGCCGATGTCCAGGAACTGCCGGATACCGGCCTCGGCGGCGAGCCAGCGTGTGGCGCGGTGCATGAAGGACCGGTTGGCGCGGGTCCACGGCTTGACGTCCGGCCAGACGGCCTCGACCTGCTCGGCGGCCTGGGTGTCGACCGTGTAATGCGTCTTGCCGCCCAGGAAGTAGTCGTACATGCGCGCCGAGTGCGGCTTGCTGGTGTCGATTTCGTCTGCGCGAAAGCGGGGACCGGTCATATCCCCTATATTACTGGTGAGTTGGGGAAGCGTGTGGGGTTCCGCTCAGACCGCGACATCGCGGGTGGAGCCCCGGCATTGCGGTGGGGGACTCACTGCGCACTCGCATGGCCTTCGTCGTGCTCGCGACCGTCACCGTCACCGTCGGCGGCGATCCGGCGCCACACCCACTCCAGCGCCGCCGAGGCCACCACGGCGATGCCCACCGCCGCCCACGGCATCACCGCCCCCACCAGGCGCAGCGCGAAGAAGTGCTGGAGCCATGGCGTGGCCAGCACGATCAAGAAGCCCACGCCCATCGCCAGCACCAGACCGATCCGCCACCAGGTGTACGGGCGGGCCACGATGGCCAGTACCCACAGCGCGATGAGGAACAGCGTCAGCGTCGCCGCGCTGGTCTCGGCCTGGAGCGCGCCCCGGCCCGTGTAGTAGGGCCGGGCCAGCAGATACGCGGCGAAGGTGGCCGCGCCCGCGATCAACCCGGCCGGGACGGCGTACCGCATCACCCTGCGGACGAAGTGTGGCCGGGCGCGCTCCTTGTTGGGGGCCAGCGCCAGGAAGAACGCGGGGACACCGATGGTGAGCGTGGACAGCAGCGTCAGATGGCGGGGCAGAAACGGGTACTCCACCCGGAAGCACACCACCAGCACCGCGAGCAGCACCGAATAGACGGTCTTCACCAGGAAGAGCCGGGCCACCCGCTCGATGTTGCCGATCACCCGGCGGCCCTCGGCCACCACCGAGGGCAGGGTCGCGAAGCTGTTGTCGAGCAGCACGATCTGGGCGACCGCGCGGGTGGCCTCGCTGCCCGAGCCCATCGAGACACCGATGTCCGCGTCCTTGAGCGCCAGCACGTCGTTGACGCCGTCCCCGGTCATGGCGACGGTGTGGCCGTGTGACTGGAGCGCGCCGACCATGTCCCGCTTCTGCCGCGGGGTGACCCGTCCGAAGACCGTGCCGCCCTCCAGCGCCGTCGCCATCCCGGTCCGTTCGGCGGGCAGCCGCCGCGCGTCGAGGGCGCGCGCGGCGCCGGGGAGGCCGAGCTCGGCCGCGACGGCACCGACGGAGACCGCGTTGTCACCGGAGATGACCTTCGCGGCGACCTGCTGCTCGGCGAAGTAGCGCAGGGTGTCGGCCGCGTCCGGCCGCAGCCGCTGCTCCAGGACGACGAGGGCGACCGCGGTGACCGCCCGGGGGCCCGGGGCATCGCCGCTCAGCGCGCCCGCACCGCTCTCGGTGCCGCTCTCCGTACGGGTCTCTGTACGGGTCTCCGTACGGGTCTCGGTACGGGCCAGCAGCAGCACCCGCAGCCCGCGCGCGTTCAGCTCGTCGATCTGGGCCAGGGCCGGATCGCCCTCGGCCAGCAGCACTTCCGGTGCGCCGAGCAGCCAGGTGGTGCGTTCGCCGCCGGGGGAGTCGAGGGTGGCGCCGCTGTACTTGCGGGCCGAGGAGAACGGCAGCACGTCCCGGGAGCGCCAGCCGTCGCCATCGGCTCCGGACGGGCGCGGATAGGCGTCGATGATCGCCTGGAGGCTGGCGTTGGGACGCGGGTCACTGGCGCCCAGCGCGCCGAGCACCTGCCCCACGTACGTCATGTCGTGGCCGTCCAGCAGCCGCAGCTCACGGACGTCCATCCCGCCCTCGGTGAGGGTGCCGGTCTTGTCCAGGCAGACCACGTCCACCCGGGCCAGCCCCTCGATCGCGGGCAGCTCCTGCACCAGGCACTGCTGACGGCCCAGCCGGATCACCCCGATCGCGAAGGCGACGGAGGTGAGCAGCACCAGGCCCTCGGGGACCATCGGCACGATTCCGGCGACCGTCCGCCGCACCGCTCCCCGCCAGTCGTTCCCCTTCACCACGAACTGGCTGATCACCAGGCCGACCGCGGCCGGGACCATCATCCAGGTCACATACTTCAGGATCCGGCTGATCCCGCTGCGCAGCTCGGAGGCGACGAGGGTGAAGCGGGACGCCTCCTCGGCGAGCTGGGCGGCGTAGGCCGCGCGGCCGACCCGGGTGGCGGTGAAGGCGCCGCCGCCCGCGACCACGAAGCTGCCGGACATCACGGTGTCGCCGGGCTGTTTGAGCACCGGGTCGGCCTCCCCGGTGAGCAGCGATTCGTCGATCTCCAGACTCTCGGCCTCGGTGACCTCGCCGTCCACGACGCACTTGTCGCCGGGGCCCAGCTCGATGAGGTCGCCGAGGACGATCCGTCTGGTGGGGATCTCGGTGGCCACCCCGTCCCGGCGGACGGTGGGCCGGGCCTCGCCGATCACGGCGAGGGAGTCGAGGGTCTTCTTGGCCCGTAGCTCCTGGACGATCCCGATGAGGGTGTTGGCCACGATCACAAAGCCGAACAGCCCGTCCTGGAGCGGACCGACGACCAGGATGATCAGGAACAGTACGCCGATGATCGCGTTGAAGCGGGTGAAGACATTGGCGCGGACGATCTCGGTGAACGAGCGGGAGGAGCGCACCGGGACGTCATTGACCTCACCGCGTGCGACGCGCTCCGCGACCTCGGCGGCGGTCAGTCCCGGGGCGGCCCGGTCCGGCATGCCTTCGACGGTACGTGCGCGATGGACCGCTCACCTGTCAGGGCGTCGCACACCGGCCGCCGGCCCGGCAGCTCGTCAGCCGTTCCGGGAGCGGCGGATCGCGGCATCCCGGGCCCGTACGTACCAGATGCCGAGCAGCCCGAGGCCGCCCCCGGCCAGACAGGTCCCCAGCCACCACAGATGGCCGTGGTCGGCGTACCAGCCGTAGAAGGGGAGCTGGACGAGGAAGAGGACGAACCACACGATGGTGCCGCCGGTGATGGTCGCCACAACGTTGCCCTCCAGGGGCGGCGGCGCCTCGTGCTTGGGGGTCCACTTCGTCATGGGCACAGCTTAAGCGCCGGGCAGAAACGCCGATCCGGGCTGGATACCGCCGCATCCGGGCAGTTCGGAGCAGGCGTTTGGTGTTCGGCTGTTCATAGATTCATACTGAACCGTTCCGGGTCTGAGTCGGCACTTCTTGTTCGATCATCCAAGGGCCCATCGTTGATGTTCACGCACCACTGAGGTCCTGCATGTCTCCCTCGGCCCCCGCGCCTGCCGATGCCCAGCGGCAGACCCCGGCACCGCCCACCCATGGCATCGACAGATTCTTCAAGATCAGCGAGCGCGGTTCCTCGGTCTCCCGGGAGCTCCGCGGCGGTCTGGCCACCTTCTTTGCGATGGCCTACATCGTCGTGCTGAACCCGATCATCCTCCAGACCGGCGAGGACAAGTTCCATCAGCATCTCGACCACGGCCAGCTGGTCACCGCCACCGCGCTGATGGCGGGGCTGACCACGCTGCTCATGGGGATCATCGGCAACGTCCCCATCGCGCTCGCCGCGGGCCTCGGTATCAACGCGGTGGTCTCGCTCCAGCTCGCCCCCAAGATGAGCTGGCCGGACGCGATGGGCATGGTGGTCCTGGCGGGTCTGGTGCTGATGATCCTGGTGGCCTCCGGGTTGCGGCAGCGGGTGATGGACGCGATCCCCGGCGGACTACGGCGGGCCATCGCGATCGGCATCGGGCTGTTCATCGCCCTCATCGGCCTGGTCGACGCGGGCTTCGTCACCCGTAACCCGGACAAGGCCAAGACCAGCGTGCCGATGGGGCTCGGGATCGAGGGCAAGCTCCAGGGCTGGCCGGTGCTGATCTTCGTGGTGGGGCTGGCGCTCACTTTCGTGCTGGTCGTCCGCAAGACGCGCGGGGCGATCCTGATCGGCATCGTGGCCATGACCGTGGCCGCGATCGTGATCAACTCGGCCATGGACATCCCGGACGGCATGTGGGGGCTGACCGTCCCCGATGTCCCGGAGCAGGTGGTGGGCACCCCGGACTTCGGGCTGATCGGTGATGTCAGCCTGTTCGGCGGCTTCCATGAGGTGGGGATCCTCACCGGCTGTCTCTTCGTCTTCACCGTGCTGCTGTCCGGCTTCTTCGACGCGATGGGCACGATCATCGGCGTCGGCGAGGAGGCCGAACTCACCGATGAGCACGGTCAGCTGCCGGGCATGGGCCGGATCCTGATGGTGGACGGTATCGCGGTCGCGGGTGGCGGCTTCGGCTCGGCCTCGGCCAACACCTGCTTCGTGGAGTCCACGGCGGGTGTCGGGGAGGGTGCCCGGACCGGGCTCGCCAACATCGTGACCGGCGGGCTCTTTCTGCTCGCGCTGGTCTTCACCCCGCTGGCCCAGGTGGTTCCGTCGCAGGCCGCGACGCCCGCGCTGGTGGTCGTCGGCTTCCTGATCATGGCGGCGAACGTCAAGGAGATCGACTGGAGCGACTTCACCATCGCGATCCCGGCCTTCCTGACCATGATCGCGATGCCGTTCACCTACAGCATCACCAACGGGATCGGCATCGGTGTGCTGGCCTTCCTGCTGCTGCGGATCGCCACCCGGCGCACCCGGGAGATCCCGTGGCTGCTGGGCGTGGTCGGGCTGTGCTTCCTGGTCTACTTCCTGCTCCACCCGATCGAGCAGGCGCTCGGGGCGGCCTGATCCGCCCCGTCCGGAGTGCGCGGCCCCGGCGGCCGCCGGGGCGCGGCCGGGTCAGCCGACCTGGCCGTAGAAGCGCTCCGTCTCGTCGACGGACGTCGTGAAACGCTCGTCGAAGTCCTCGCGAATGAGCGTCCGGATGACATAGTCCTGGACGCTCATTCCGCGTTTTGCGGCATGCTGCCGGATCCGGTCCAGCAGCTCACCGTCCATCCGCAGGCTGAGCACCTTCGATCCCATACGGCCAAGGATCGCCGCCCCGCAGCCCACCGCACGTCACGTTTCGGAGTTGCCTCACTCTTTTGGGTGACATTGCGAGGGAAAGCTTCATCCAGATTTTCCTTAGGTGAGGTAATGAGTTACGCTAAAGACCATGCCGGATCCGTCCCGTCTCCAGCCCTCGGCGGAGACACCGCCAGACGACGCGACCGCCGTGAACGCCCTGCGGTCCGGGGTGATGCGTCTGTCCCGGCGGCTCAAGCACCAGCGGGTGGACGAGTCGCTCAGCCCCACCGAGATGTCGGTCCTGGGCACCCTCGCCCAGTGCGGTAGCGCCACCCCCGGTGAGCTGGCCCGCAAGGAGCATGTCCAGCCGCCGTCGATGACCCGCATCGTGGCCCTGCTGGAGGCCAAGGGGCTGGTCAGGCTGGAGCCGCATCCGGAGGACCGGCGGCAGAAGGTCGTCTCGCAGACCGAGCGGGCGGAGGCCATGCTCGAAGAGAGCCGGCGCAAGCGCAATGCGTGGCTGGCCGAGCTGGTCGGACAGCTGTCCGAGGAGGAGTGGGACGCCCTGCGCGCCGCCGCGCCCGTGCTGGAGAAGCTCGCGCATTTGTAAGAACCCCGAGCCATCAGGAGGCGAAGCCACTTGAGTACGGGACCCGGAGCAGACTCCGCACCCGCACCGCACCCCCACTCCGACTCCCGCACCCCCGGCGTCCCCGTGGCAGGGCGCGCCAAGGGCGGTACCTTCCGCTCGCTGAAGGTCCGCAACTACCGCCTCTTCGCCACCGGCGCCGTCATATCCAACACCGGCACCTGGATGTCCCGTATCGCCCAGGACTGGCTGGTGCTGAGCCTCACCGGCTCCTCCACCGCAGTCGGTATCACCACCGCGCTCCAGTTCCTGCCGATGCTGCTGTTCGGCCTGTACGGCGGGGTCATCGCCGACCGCTACCCGCGCCGCAGGCTGCTGCTGATCACCCAGACCGCGCTGGGGCTGTGTGGTCTGGCGCTCGCCGCGCTCACCCTCAGTGGCCATGTCCAGGTCTGGCATGTCTATCTGATCGCGTTCCTGCTCGGCATGGTCACCGTCGTGGACAACCCGACCCGCCAGGTCTTCGTCAACGAGATGGTGGGCCCGCAGGACCTGCGCAACGCGGTCAGTCTGAACTCCGCGAACTTCCAGTCCGCCCGGCTGGTCGGCCCGGCCATCGCCGGTGTGCTGATCACCGCTGTCGGCAGCGGCTGGGCATTCCTGATCAACGGCCTCTCCTTCGCCGCCCCGCTGATCGGCCTGCTGATGATGCGCACCAGCGAGCTGCACACGCATCAGCGGACCCCGCGCGGCAAGGGGCAGCTGCGTGAGGGGCTGCGCTACGTCGCCGGTCAGCCCGATCTGATCTGGCCCATCGTGCTCGTCGGCTTCATCGGCACCTTCGGCTTCAACTTCCCGATCTGGCTGAGCGCCTTCGCCGACGATGTCTTCCACGCGGGCCCCGGGACCTACGGCCTGCTCAACTCGCTGATCGCGATCGGCTCGGTCACCGGTGCGCTGCTGGCGGCCCGCCGGGTGGTGGCCCGGCGGCGGCTGCTGATCATGGCGGCGCTGATGTTCGGCGTGCTGGAGGTGGCCGCGGCGGTGACCCCGGTCTTCTGGCTCTTCGCCGCGCTGATGGTGCCGATCGGCATCTTCAGCCTGACCTTCAACGTCACGGCGAACTCCAGCGTCCAGCTGGCGACCGATCCCGCGATGCGGGGCCGGGTGATGAGCCTGTTCATGATGGTCTTCGTCGGCGGCACCCCGATCGGCGGCCCCCTGGTCGGCTGGCTGACCGACACCTTCGGCGCCCGGGTGGGCTTCGCCGCGGGCGGGCTGGTCTCGGCCGCCGCCGCGGTCGCGGTGGGCCTGATCCTGGTCCGGGCCGGGGGCCTGCGGATGAAGCTGGATCTGCGCCGGGGACATCCTCGTGTGGTCTTCGTCCCGCGGAGCGAGGAAGAGCGGCTGGCCCCAGCGGGGTAGGGCCCTGGCCACGCCTGGCCTCGGCGCTCGGCGCTCGGGCCGGGCTCGGGCCGGACTTGGTTGCCGCGCGCCGTCCGCCGCGGCGCCGACTGCGCGAGACTGGCCGGATGAGACTCTTCGCCGCCGTGCTGCCGCCCGAGGAGGCCGTCGCCGAGCTGGCCGCCCGGGTGGACGCGCTGCGCGCGCTGCCGGGCGCTGACGCGCTGCGCTGGACCGAGCGGGCGGGCTGGCACTTCACCCTCGCCTTCTTCGGCGAGGTGGACGAGGGGCTGCTGCCCGAGCTGCACACCCGGCTGGCCCGCGCCGCCCATCGCCATGAGCCCCATGAGCTGCGGCTCGCGGGGGGCGGCCGGTTCTCGGACCGGGTGGTGTGGGTCGGAGTGGACGGTGACAGCGCGGCCCTGAAGGGGCTCGCCGACTCCGCCGCGGCCGGGGCCCGCCGGGCCGGGGTGCCGATGGACCGGCACCGGCCGTACCACCCGCATCTGACGATCGCCCGCAACCGCGGCACCACCAGCCTCGCGCCCTACGTCGACGAGCTGGCCGGCTTCGCGGGCCGGGTGTGGCCGGTGCGTGAACTGAGCCTGGTCCGCAGCCATCCGCCGACCCCCGGAGTCGCCGGGCGCCAGCCCCGTTACGAGGTGATGGTGGCCTGGTCGCTCGGCCGCTGAGCGGCCCGGCTAATCTCGGGGTGTGGACCCGAAGACCAGAAACATGATCATGAGCGGCGCGCTGGTGCTGATGCTCCTCGTCGTCGCCGTGGCGGCCGCGCTCGGGGGCTGACCCCCAGGGCCCGTCGTCGAAGACGCCGCTCGCGGCCGGACGCCCCCTTTGACGGCGGACCCTGGCGCGGCCGCGCGCCGGTCACCGGGCCGGGTCCGTTCACCGCGCCACTACCAGGCGAACGCCTCCGGCGACGGGCCGGGACCCGGGAAGATCTCGTCCAGCGAACGCAGCAGCTCCTCGCCGAGCGTCAGCTCGCACGCCCGGACCGCCGACGCCAACTGCTCGGCGGTGCGCGGGCCGACGATCGGGCCGGTCACCCCGGGCCGGGTGAGCAGCCAGGCCAGCGCCGTCTCACCGGGCTCCAGACCGTGCTTGTCGAGCAGGTCCTCGTACGCCTGCACCTGCTCGCGTACCGAGGTGTTGCTCAGCGCGTCGGCGCTGCGTCCGGACGCGGTACGCCCGCCGCCGCCCTCCCGCTCCTTGCGGATCGCGCCGCCGAGCAGCCCGCCGTGCAGCGGCGACCAGGGGATCACTCCGAGGCCGTAGTCCTGTGCGGCCGGGATGACCTCCATCTCGGCGCGCCGCTCGGCGAGGTTGTACAGGCACTGCTCACTGACCAGCCCATAGGAACCACGCCGTCGCGCCGTCTCGTTGGCTTTGGCGATGTGCCAGCCAGCGTGGTTGGAGGAGCCCACGTAGAGGATCTTGCCCTGCTGGACCAGGACGTCCATCGCCTGCCAGATCTCGTCCCACGGGGTGGAGCGGTCCACGTGGTGGAACTGGTACAGGTCGATGTGGTCGGTGCGCAGCCGCTTGAGGCTGGCGTCCACCGCCCGGCGGATGTTGAGGGCCGAGAGCTTGTCGTCGTTGGGCCAGACCTCGCCGCCGGCGCCCATGTTCCCGTACACCTTGGTGGCGAGGACGGTCTTCTCGCGCCGTCCGCCGCCCTGGGCGAACCAGCTGCCGATGATCTCCTCGGTACGGCCCTTGTTCTCGCCCCAGCCGTAGACATTGGCGGTGTCGAAGAAGTTGATCCCCGTCTCGTGCGCGGCATCCATGATCGCGTGGCTGTGCGCCTCGTCGGTCTGCGGGCCGAAGTTCATGGTGCCGAGGACCAGTCGGCTGACCTTGAGACCTGTGCGTCCGAGCTGCGTGTACTTCATGGAGTCAGCCAAGCTCTTGGAGTGCGCTCCAATCAAGGGGGCAGGTCCGGGGGCGAGGGGACGTACCCGGACCGCATACGGCGGAAAGCACACCGCGGGAATTCCGTCCCGGAAAACCCGAGGACCCGCGTTTTGACCCCCCGTGCGGTCAAAATGCGGGTCTGCGGATTCCGCCGGATCGAGCTGGTGCGACGGAAGCGTGAAAGAATTGTGAATCAGCTGCTCTTGCGGGCCTGCATGAATCCGACGATACCCATGGCGAGGGCCAGCAGACCGCCGATCAGAACCATGTAGATTCCGGGGCCGGCGCTGATGTCGAGCTGATCCACACCCTGTTCGGCGGCCTTCTCGGCGGCCTCGGCGGGCATGCCCTTGTCCTCCAGCTTCTGGGCGAGCAGACGCGCCGGATCGGCCATGTTGATGGCGGCGACGACCGCCGCGGCCACGCCCAGAAGTCCGCCGCCGAGGTAGAGCGGTGCCTTGGCGCGGGCCAGGGTGGCGAGGAAGACCACCGCCGCGACCAGGGCGATGATCAGCGTGATGACACCATCGCCGTCCATCCCCTTGACGCCGCCGTCCGTGCCCGACTCGCCGGAGACGATCCAGTTCACCATGGACCCGACCAGCGCGACGGCGGATCCGACGGCCCCGAGGATCGCGAACTTCTTGGACGGTGCCGCCGGGGCAGCACCGCCGTTCTGCGGAGCGCCCGGATATGCGGGCGCGGTTTGCCCATAGGGGGACTGGCTGTAATTGCTCATGGCCAGAGACCGTAGAGCGGGCCCTTTCTTGAATGCAATGGGCCCGCCCGCTATGCCGCCAATGACCGATAAATTTTCCGCTGAAATGATCCCGGGATCAGATCAAATTATCTGCGGTTCAGGAATTCTTTTGAGTTCCCCAGGTGAATTCCGGTCGTTGTCTTCCCGTAACGGGTGGCGTTATGCGTCCGGTTCCTTCCGGCGGACCGGGGCGGCTCGGCGGGCGGCTGGTGCCCCCGGCCGCCGGACCGGTTCCCGACCGGCCCGGCCCGGCGGGATGGCAGGCTTGAGCCCATGCGTCCGCTTCCGTCTCTCCTCGGTGCCGCCGTCCTGCTGGCCCTGTCCGCCGCCCCTCCCGCCGCGGCCGACGACTCGTCACCGTCGTCCTTCCAGATCAAGGACCCTCGGATCGCCGAGTCCAGCGGCCTCGCCGCGAGCCGTGCCCACCCCGGCGTCTACTGGACGCACAACGACAGCTCGGACGGCCCGTACGTCTACGCCGTGGACAGCAGGACGGGGAAGACCGTCGCGCGGATCACGATGCGCGGAGTGGGCAAACCGCGGGACGTCGAGGCCGTTTCGGTCGGGCCGGACGGCAATGTCTACGTCGGCGACATCGGCGACAACCTCGGCGGCCAGTGGTCCCATGTGTGGATCTACCGCTTCCCCGAGCCCAAGAAGCTGCGCGATATGGCCGTGAAGGCCACCCAGTTCACCGTCGAGTACCAGGGCGGGCCGCGGAACGCCGAGGCGATGATGGTCCATCCGAAGACCGGCAAGGTCTACATCGCCAGCAAGAGCGAGGAGGACGGCGGGCTGTACGAGGGGCCGGACACCCTCACGCCCTCGGGTACGAACGTCTTCCGCCGGATCGCACCCGTCGACATGGAGGTCACCGACGGGGCCTTCGCCCCCGACGGCAGCAGGCTGGTGCTCCGCGGCTACTTCACGGCCGCCGAATACCGCTGGCGGAACGGAAAGCCCAAGGAGCTGAAGGAGGAGCCGGGGCTGCCGCTCCAGCGGCAGGGCGAGTCCGTCACCTTCAGCCCGGACGGCGGCACCCTGATGTACGGCACCGAGGGTCCGTACTCCCGGGTGAGCGCCGAGCCGCTCGACGGGGAGCTGCTGCCCGACGCGACCGCCAAGGAGCAGAAGAAGAACGGCGGCAAGGGCGGCTCCCACGCCGGGCGCGGCGAGGATGACAAGAACAGCACGCTGACGAAGGCCGTACTCACCTTCGGCGGGGCGATGGTGCTGTTCCTCGGAGTGCGCAGGCTGTTCCGCCGCCGCTGAGTGGTGTGACGTGAAAAGGGGTCCGGGGCCGCCGCAGCGACCCCGGACCCCTTTGCGCCGGATCGGGCCTACGCCTCAGAGCTGCTCGATGACGTAGTCCACACAGGCGGTCAGCGCCTCGACATCGGCCGGGTCCACCGCCGGGAACATCGCCACCCGCAGCTGGTTGCGGCCCAGCTTGCGGTACGGCTCGGTGTCCACGATGCCGTTGGCCCGCAGCACCTTGGCGACCGCGGCGGCGTCGATGTCGTCGTTGAAGTCGATCGTGCCGACGACCTGCGAGCGCTTGGCCGGGTCGGTCACGAACGGGGTGGCGAACTTGGACCCCTCGGCCCAGCCGTACAGCGTCCGCGAGGAGGTCGCGGTGCGCCGCACCGCCCAGTCCAGACCGCCCTGGCCGTTCATCCACTCCAGCTGGTCGTTGAGCAGGAAGAGCGTGGCCAGCGCCGGGGTGTTGTACGTCTGGTTCTTCAGCGAGTTGTCGATCGCGGTCGGCAGCGAGAAGAACTCCGGCACATGGCGGCCCGACCCGTGGATCCGGGCGGCGCGCTCCAGCGCGGCGGGCGAGAAGATCCCGATCCACAGCCCGCCGTCGGCGGCGAAGGACTTCTGCGGGGCGAAGTAGTAGACGTCGGTCTCGGCGATGTCCACCGGCAGGCCGCCCGCCCCCGAGGTCGCGTCGACCAGCACCAGCGAGCCCTCGTCGGCACCGGCCACCCGCTGGATCGGCATGGCGACACCGGTCGAGGTCTCGTTGTGGGTGAAGGCGTAGACATCCACCCCGGCCTCGGCCTCGGCCTCCGGGTGGGTGCCGGGGTCGGAGGAGATCACGGTGGGCTCGTCCAGCCACGGCGCCAGCTTCGCGGCCTTGGCGAACTTCGAGGAGAACTCACCGAAGGACAGGTGCTGGGAACGGGAGTCGATCAGACCGTGCGTCGCGATGTCCCAGAACGCGGTGGAGCCGCCGTTGCCGAGGATGACCTCGTACCCCTCGGGGATCTGGAACAGCTCGCGCACTCCGTCGCGCACCTTGCCGACCAGGTTCTTGACCGGGGGCTGGCGGTGGGAGGTGCCCAGCAGGGAGGTGCCGGTGGCGGCCAGGGCACTGAGCGCCTCGGTGCGTACCTTGGAGGGGCCCGAGCCGAAGCGACCGTCGGCGGGCTTGATGTCAGCGGGAATCCGGATCTCAGCCACGACCGCAGCCTAGTCCGTCGGTCCCCGCACTCCCGCCCGCCGTCCGGTGAATGAGACGATCTGTCCACGCCTTGTTGACGTCGTTGTGCGCACCCTATTGACGCACCCGTCCGCATGCCGTTGACGCCGAGGCGACCGGGCCGTGGCAGCGCTCCCCGAACGAACCCGCATCCGATCGGAATTGGACATTCTCTTCGGGGCCCTCGGCATGGACCATGGGGGCATGGCTGATCATGAGGCAGGCGAACTGGAGCATGCTTTGCGGCGAGCCGTCAACGGGGATGTCTCCTTCGACACGGCGAGCCGGGCACTGATGACCATGGACGCGTCGAACTACCGGCGGGTGCCCGTCGGTGTGGTCGCGCCCCGGGACGCGGACGATGTGGCGGCGGTGCTGGCCGCCTGCCGGGAGCGCGGAGTGCCGGTGGTCGCCCGCGGCGCCGGCACCTCGATCGCCGGACAGGCGACCGGGCTCGGCATCGTCCTGGACTTCACCCGCCATATGCGGGGCATTCTCGCGCTGGATCCGGAGGCGCGGACCGCCGTCGTCCAGCCCGGGGTGATCCTCGACGATCTACGCGGAGCCGCCTCCGCCCACGGACTGACCTTCGGCCCCGACCCCTCCACCCACAGCCGCTGCACCCTCGGCGGCATGATCGGCAACAACTCCTGCGGTTCCCACTCGGTCGCCTGGGGCACCACCGCCGACAACGTCCACGCCCTGGACGTGCTGACCTACGGCGGCGAGCGGGTGCGCGCCGCCCAGGGCCTGGACGGACTGCCCGTCCGGCTGCGCGACGGGATGCGGTCGCTGGCCGGAGAGAACCTCGCACTGTTGCGCACCGGCTTCCCCGAGCTGCCCCGCCGGATCTCCGGCTACGCCCTCGATGAGCTGCTGCCCGAGAAGCACGCCGATGTGGCCCGCGCCCTCACCGGCAGCGAGGGCACCCTCGGTGTGCTGACCGAGGCCACCGTCCGGCTGGTCGAGGCGCCCCCCGCCCGCGCGCTGGCCGTGCTCGGCTACCCCGACGAGAGCGCCGCCGCCGAGGCCGCGCACACCCTGCTGCCGTACGGGCCGCTGACCGTCGAGGGCATGGCCGCCGACCTGGTGGCCGGGGCGTCCGGGCTGCCCAAGGGCGGCGCCTGGCTGTTCGTGGAGGTCGGCGGCGGAACGCGGGAGGAGGCGTACGCCCGCGCCGAGGAGATCGCCCGCGCCGCCGCGGACGCCACCACCGACCACACCGTCGTGGCCGACCCGGCCGGGCAGCGCGCGCTGTGGCGGGTGCGCGAGGACGCCTCCGGGACCGCCACCCGGATGCCCGACGGCAGCGAGGCATGGCCGGGCTGGGAGGACTGCGCGGTGCCGCCCGCCCGGCTGGGCGCGTATCTGCGCGACTTCCGGGCGCTGCTCGGGCAGCACGGACTGCGCGGCACCCCGTACGGGCACTTCGGCGACGGCTGTATCCACGTCCGGATCGACTTCGACCTGATGAGCGAGGCCGGGGTGCGGGTCTTCCGCGACTTCTCCGCCGACCTCGCCGACCTCGTCGTCACCCACGGCGGTTCGCTCTCCGGCGAGCACGGCGACGGGCTGGCGCGGGCCGAGTTGCTGCCGCGGATGTACGGCGAGGAGATGGTCGGCCTCTTCACCCGCTTCAAGGACCTGTGGGACCCGGAGGGCGGGCTCAACCCCGGCGTCCTCGCCCGGCCCCGGCGCCTCGACGAGGATCTGCGCTTCGACTCCCTTCCGCGCCGCCCGGTCGACGTCGCGTTCGGCTATCCGCACGACGGCGGTGACTTCTCGGCCGCGGTGCGGCGCTGTGTCGGCGTCGCCAAATGCCGCAATGAGTCGGTGTCCGGCGCGGGCGTGATGTGCCCCTCGTACCGGGCGACGGGGGAGGAGCAGCACTCCACCCGCGGCCGCGCCCGGCTGCTGCACGAGATGCTCGCGGGCGAGGTGGTGCGCGACGGCTGGCGCTCCCAGGAGGTGCACGACGCGCTCGACCTGTGTCTGTCCTGCAAGGGCTGCCGCAGTGACTGCCCGGTCGGGGTCGACATGGCCACCTACAAGGCGGAGTTCCTGCACCACCACTACGAGGGGCGGGTGCGGCCCGCCGCGCACTACTCGATGGGCTGGCTGCCGGTGTGGCTCCGCGCGGCGTCCCTGCTGCGCGCCGCCCCGGTGGCCAACGTGGCCTCCGGGGTGGCCCCGCTGGCCGCCCTGGCCAAGCGGGCGGGCGGGATCGCCCCGGAACGGGACCTCCCGGTGCTGCCGAAGGAGCCCTTCACCCGTTGGTGGCGGCGGCACGCCCGGGACGTGGCCGCCCGCCGCCCGGACACCGGCCGCACCGTGGTGCTGTGGCCGGACACCTTCACCAACCACCTCTCCCCGTCGGTCGGCCGGGCCTCGGTCGCCGTACTGGAGGCGGCCGGGCTGCGGGTGGTGGTGCCGCCCAAACCGGTGTGCTGCGGGCTGACCTGGGTCTCCACCGGTCAGCTCGACCGCGCCCGCGCGGTGATGCGCCGCACCCTGGACGTCATGGCTCCCGCCCTGGACGCCGGGCTCCCGGTGGTCGGCCTGGAACCGAGCTGCACCGCCGCGCTCCGCACCGATCTGCCCGAACTCCTCGGCTCCGATCCGCGCGCCGCCCGGCTCGCCGAGTCCGTCACCACCTTCGCCCAGGCCCTGGAGGACCACGCCCCCGACTGGCGGCCCCCCGTGGTCGACCGTCCGGTCGTCGGCCAGACCCACTGCCACCAGCACGCCGTCCTCGGCGACGCCGCCGAGCGCAGACTGCGCGAACGCGCCGGGCTGACGGGTGAGTTGAGCGGCGGCTGCTGCGGTCTGGCGGGCAACTTCGGCTTCGAGGCGGGTCATTACGACATCTCGGTCGCCTGCGCCGAGGAGCAGCTGCTGCCGTCGGTGCGGGCCGCCGGGGACGCCGCCGAGGTCCTGGCGGACGGCTTCTCCTGCCGCACCCAGCTCGACCAACTGGCCGGCCGCCCGGCCCGCCACCTCGCCGAGGTGCTCGCCGAGCATCTGCCCTGACGCCCGAGCCCGTCACGACGGCCCCGCCGCCCACCCGGGCCCGGCGGGGCCGTCGCCGTCTATCTCCGGCCGAAAATCATGCAAGCATGCTTGATTGTTTATCGCGGTGCTGCCACGCTCACCCCCAACGCCCGCATGACACCCCCCGACGACGGGAGCCACGCGTGTCCGATACGGAAGCCCTGCTCGGCGAAGTGCGCGCCGAGGGGGACGAGGTGGACGGCCTGGTGGCCGGGCTCGACGACCCGGGCTGGCGGACCCCGACCCCCGCACCCGGCTGGACCGTTGCCCACCAGATCGCCCATCTCGCCTGGACCGACGAACGCGCCGCACAGGCCGCGCTCGACCCGGAGGGCTTCGCGGCGGAGGTGCGCAAGGCACGGGCGGCACCGGGCGGGTTCGTGGACGAGGGCGCCGAGCAGGGGGCCGCGCTGCCGCCCGCGGAACTGCTGCGGCGCTGGCGGGAAGGGCGTGAGCGGCTGTGCCGGACGCTCGCCGAGGCACCACCGGGCGCCCGGCTGCCCTGGTACGGACCGCCGATGAGCGTGAAGTCGATGGCCACCGGACGGCTGATGGAGACCTGGGCGCACGGCCAGGACATCGCCGACGCCCTCGGCGTGACGCGCGTCCCCACCGCCCGGCTGCGACATGTGGCCCGGATCGGGGTGCGAGCGCGCGGCTACGCGTACGCGGCGCGCGGTATCGAGCCGCCCGCCGAGGAGTTCCGGGTCGAACTCACCGCCCCCGGCGGCGAGGTGTGGACCTTCGGTCCCGAGGACGCGGCCCAGCGGGTGACCGGGGACGCCCTCGGCTTCTGTCTACTGGTCACCCAGCGCGCCCACCGCGCCGATGTGGCCGTGACCGCGCACGGCCCGGACGCCGACCGCTGGCTGGACATCGCCCAGGCGTTCGCCGGACCGCCCGGAAAGGGCCGCCTCCCGGGCGGGGGTGCAGCGTGACCGCCGCACCCGCCCCGCTCCGCATCGGCAACGCCTCCGGCTTCTACGGCGACCGCTTCGACGCCGTCCACGAGATGCTCACCGGCGGCCCGCTGGACGTCCTCACCGGCGACTACCTCGCCGAGCTGACCATGCTCATCCTCGGCCGCGACCGGATGAAGGACCCCGGCCGCGGCTATGCCACCACCTTTCTGCGGCAGTTGGAGAACACCCTCGGCCTCGCCGTCCAGCGCGGCGTACGGCTGGTCACCAACGCGGGCGGACTCAACCCGGCCGGACTCGCCGACGCCATCCGCGCCCTCGCCGACAAGCTGGGCATCGCCGTCCGCGTCGGCCATGTCGAGGGCGACGATCTGCTCACCACCCGCGACTGGGGCCCCGGCGTGCTCACCGCCAACGCCTATCTCGGCGGCGCCGGGATCGTCGCCTGCCTCCAGGGCGGCGCGGACGTGGTCGTCACCGGACGCGTCACCGACGCCGCCCTCGTCACCGGGCCCGCCGCCGCCCACTTCGGCTGGGCCGCCGACGACTGGGACGCGCTGGCCGGAGCCGTGGTCGCCGGGCACATCCTGGAGTGCGGCACCCAGGCGACCGGCGGCAACTACGCCTTCTTCACCGACCACGACATCCGCCGCCCCGGCTTCCCGCTCGCCGAGATCGCCGCCGACGGCTCCTGCGTGATCACCAAACACCCCGGCACCGGCGGCGCCGTCACCACCGGCACCGTCACCGCCCAGCTCCTCTACGAGACCGCGGGCGCCCGCTACCCCGGCCCCGATGTCACCGCCCGCCTCGACTCCGTCCGGCTCAGCCCCGACGGCCCCGACCGGGTGCGGGTCCACGGTGTACGCGGCGAGGCGCCGCCCCCGACCCTCAAGACCGGGCTGACCCGGCTCGGCGGCCACCGCAACGAGATGGTGTTCGTCCTCACCGGCCTCGACATCGAGGCCAAGGCCGCGCTCGTCCAGAGCCAGATGGAAGCCGCGCTCGCCCGCCGCCGCCCCGCCGAACTGCGCTGGACCCTGGCCCGTACCGACCACCCGGACGCCGCCGTACAGGAAGAGGGCAGCGCCCTGCTGCGGCTTGTCGTCCGCGACCAGGACCCCGACACCGTCGGCCGCGCGGTCAGCTCGGCCGCCGTCGAACTGGCCCTCGCCAGCTACCCGGGCTTCCATGTCACCGCACCGCCCGGGAAAGCCTCCCCCTACGGCGTGTTCGAGGCGGCCGCGATCCCCGCCGACGCCGTGACCCACACCGCCGTCCTCCCCGACGGCACCCGCACCACCATCCCCCCGGCCCCCGGCAGCCAACTCCTCGCACCCGTCGACGAACCACCCCTGCCGCCCCCGCTCCCGCCGGGCCCGACCCGGCGCGCCCCGCTCGGCCTCGTCGCCGGGGCCCGCAGCGGCGACAAGGGCGGCAGCGCCAACATCGGCGTCTGGGCCAGCACCGAGGACGCCTGGCGCTGGCTGGCCCACACCCTCACCGCCGACCGGCTGCGCGCCCTGCTCCCGGAGACGGCCGAGCTGCCCGTCACCCGCCACGCCCTGCCCCACCTCCACGCCCTGAACTTCACCGTGGACGGTCTGCTCGGCGAAGGCGTCGCCGCCCAGGCCCGTTTCGACCCGCAGGCCAAAGCCGTCGGCGAATGGCTGCGCTCACGCCACCTGGACATACCGGAGGTAATTCTGTGACCGTGCTCGCGTCCGCGCTCGACCCCGGCGGCGCCGACTACACGGCCCACCGCGAGGCGATGCTCGCCAAACTCGGTGAACTCGATGCCGAGCACGCCAAGGCGCTCGCCGGAGGCGGCGAGAAATACCTCGCCCGCCACCGCAAGCGCGGCAAACTCCTCGCCCGCGAGCGCATCGAAATGCTCCTCGACCCCGACACCCCCTTCCTCGAGCTCTCCCCGCTCGCCGCCTGGGGCAGCGACTACCCCGTCGGGGCCTCCCTGGTGACCGGCATCGGGGTGATCTCCGGTGTGGAGTGCGTGATCAGCGCCAACGACCCCACCGTGCGCGGCGGCGCCAGCAACCCCTGGACCCTCAAGAAGTCCCTGCGTGCCCACGAGATCGCCCACCTCAACCGGCTCCCCGTCGTCAGCCTCGTCGAGTCCGGCGGCGCCGATCTCCCCAGCCAGAAGGAGATCTTCATCCCCGGCGGCGCGCTCTTCCGTGACCTCACCCGGCTCTCCGCCGCCGGAATCCCCACCGTCTCCGTGGTCTTCGGCAACTCCACCGCCGGAGGCGCGTACATCCCCGGCATGTCCGACCACGTCATCATGGTCAAGGAGCGCTCCAAGGTGTTCCTCGGCGGTCCGCCCCTGGTCAAGATGGCCACCGGCGAGGAGAGCGACGACGAGTCCCTCGGCGGCGCCGAGATGCACGCCCGCACCTCAGGACTGGCCGACTACTTCGCCACCGACGAGCCCGACGCGCTGCGCCAGGCCCGCCGCGTCGTCGCCCGCCTCAACTGGCGCAAGGCCCACCCCGACCCGGGACCCGCCGCACCGCCGAAGTACGACCCCGACGAACTCCTCGGCATCGTCCCCGGCGACCTCAAGATCCCCTTCGATCCCCGCGAGGTCATCGCCCGCATCGTCGACGGCTCCGACTTCGACGAGTTCAAGCCCCGCTACGGCACCAGCCTCGCCACCGGCTGGGCCACCCTGCACGGCTACCCCCTCGGCATCCTCGCCAACGCCCAGGGCGTGCTGTTCAGCGAGGAGTCCCAGAAGGCCGCCCAGTTCATCCAGCTCGCCAACCAGCGCGACATCCCGCTGCTCTTCCTGCACAACACCACCGGCTACATGGTCGGCCGCGAATACGAGCAGGGCGGGATCATCAAACACGGCGCCATGATGATCAACGCGGTCTCCAACTCCCGCGTCCCCCACCTGTCCGTCCTCATCGGCGCCTCCTACGGCGCCGGCCACTACGGCATGTGCGGCCGCGCCTACGACCCCCGCTTCCTCTTCGCCTGGCCCAGCGCCAAATCCGCCGTCATGGGGCCGCAGCAGCTCGCGGGCGTCCTGTCCATCGTCGCCCGCCAGTCCGCCGCCGCCAAGGGGCAGCCCTACGACGAAGAGGCCGACGCCGGGCTGCGCGCCATGGTCGAGCAGCAGATCGAGTCCGAGTCCCTGCCCATGTTCCTCTCCGGGCGGCTCTACGACGACGGCGTCATCGACCCCCGTGACACCCGCACCGTGCTCGGCCTCTGCCTGTCCGCCATCCACACCGCACCGGTCGAAGGCGCACGCGGCTTCGGCGTCTTCCGGATGTGAGGAAAATGATCCGCTCTCTCCTGGTCGCCAACCGCGGCGAAATCGCCCGCCGTATCTTCCGCACCTGCCGAGAACTCGGCATCGTCACCGTCGCCGTGTACTCCGACGCCGACGCCAACGCCCCCCATGTCCACGAGGCCGATGCCGCCGTACGGCTGCCGGGCGACGCCCCCGCCGACACGTATCTGCGCGGCGACCTCATCGTCAAAGCCGCCCTCGCCGCCGGTGCCGACGCCGTCCACCCCGGCTACGGCTTCCTCTCCGAACACGCCGACTTCGCCCGCGCGGTGGCGGACGCCGGACTGGTCTGGGTCGGGCCACCGCCCGCCGCGATGGAGGCCATGGCGTCCAAGACCCGCGCCAAACAGCTGATGCACGAGGCGGGTGTCCCCCTTCTCGCCCCCGCCGACCCCGACCGCGTCACCGCCGCCGACCTCCCCCTGCTGGTCAAGGCGGCGGCGGGCGGCGGCGGACGCGGTATGCGGGTGGTGCGCGACCTCGACGCGCTCCCCGCCGAACTCGAGTCCGCGCGGGCGGAGGCGGCTTCCGCCTTCGGGGACGGCGAGGTCTTCCTCGAGCCCTATATGGAAGGCGCCCGCCATGTCGAGGTCCAGGTCCTCGCCGACACCCACGGCACGGTGTGGACCCTCGGCACCCGCGACTGCTCCCTTCAGCGCCGCCACCAGAAGGTCATCGAGGAGGCCCCGGCGCCGGGCCTGAGCGACGCGCTGCGCACCGTACTGCACGAGTCGGCGGCGAACGCGGCACGCAGCATCGGGTACGAGGGCGCGGGCACGGTGGAGTTCCTGGTCTCAGGGGAGCGCGCGTACTTCCTGGAGATGAACACCCGGCTCCAGGTGGAGCACCCGGTGACGGAGGAGGTGTACGGCCTGGACCTGGTGGCGCTGCAACTGCGCGTCGCGGAGGGCGAACGCCTGGGCGAGGCGCCGCCGGAGGCGCGGGGGCACGCGGTCGAGGCCCGGCTGTACGCGGAGGATCCGGGGCGGGGGTGGCAGCCGCAGACGGGTGCGATGCATCGGTTCGGCTTGGTGGGGGGTGCGCCGGGGGGCGGGGGCGGGTCCGGTTCCGGGGCCTCCGGGGCGGCGCCCTGGACCGTATATTTTTGGCGCCGGCCCTCCGAGAAGTTGGGTGGGCCCGAAATTGGCGCCACAAATACACGACAGCGTCCAGGACACCACCCCTGCGACCCCGGCCCCTCCCGTCTCGTCGGCGGCTCTCCGCCGGGACTGCGTATCGACTCCGGGATCGTGGACGGCGACGAGATCGGCGTCCACTACGACCCGATGCTGGCCAAGGTCATCGCCTGGGCGCCCACCCGTGCGGAGGCGCTGCGGCGTCTGGCGCACGAGTTGGAGCGTGCCTCCATCCATGGCCCGGTGACCAACCGGGAGCTGCTCGTACGGGCCCTGCGCCACCCGGAGTTCATCGCGGGGCGGATGGATACCGGTTTCCTGGAGCGGCATCTCGACGAGCTCACCGAAGCGGATGACGCGTCGGCCCCGCTCGCTGCCTTGGTGGCGGCAGTAGCCGATGCGACCGACCAACCCCCATCCATCGCCGGGCGACTGGGCGGATGGCGCAATGTCCCCTCCCAGCCGCAGATCAAGACCTACCGCGGCGAGCCGGACGGTACCGAGCACGAGGTCCGCTACCGGCTCACCCGCGACGGTCTGGTGGCCGACCACTTCCCGGACCTCCGGCTCGTGCGGGCCGATCCGCACCGGGTGGTCCTCGAAGTCGACGGCATCCGGCGGACGTTCGACGTTGCGGTCTACGGCGACCGCGTCCATGTCGACTCGCCCCTCGGATCTTTCGCCTTCACCGCCCTGCCCCGCTTCCCCGACCCCACCGCCCGTACCGAACCGGGCTCACTGCTGGCGCCCATGCCGGGCACGGTGGTCCGGGTCGCCGAAGTGGCCGTGGGTGATCGGGTCGAGGCCGGACAGCCGTTGTTGTGGCTGGAGGCCATGAAGATGGAGCACCGCATCACCGCACCCGCCGCCGGAGTACTCACCGCGCTGCATGTGGCCACCGGCCGTCAGGTCGAGGTCGGCGCCCTGCTCGCGGTGGTGGCGGAGGACGAGCGCACGTAAGGGGCCGGGGTCGCAGGGGTGGTGTCCTGGACACTTTCGGATATTTGTGGCGCCAATCCGGGGCTCACCGGACTTCTCCGGGCACCGGCGCCGTAAATATCCGGTCCAGGACGCCGCGCCGGAGACCCAAGGACCCGCCCCGTGACAACGCACCGCAACCACACGGCAGCAACCACGAGGAGCCGCACATGACCATCAACCACACCCCCACCGACACCCCCGAACGCGCCGATCTCCGCGCCGCCGTCGCCGCCCTCGGCCAGAGCCACAGCGGCGACATCGACGAGCTGTGGAAGGAGGCCGGGAAGCTGGGGTATCTCGGGGTCAACCTCCCCGAGGAGTACGGCGGCGGAGGCGGCGGCATAGCCGAACTGTCCATCGTGCTGGAGGAGTTGGGCGCGGCGGGCTGCCCGCTGCTCCTGCTCGTCGTCTCGCCCGCCATCTGTGGCACGGTCATCGCCCGCTTCGGCACCGAGGAGCAGAAGCGCCGCTGGCTGCCCGGTCTGGCCGACGGCAGCGTACGGATGGCGTTCGGGATCACCGAGCCCGACGCGGGGTCGAACTCGCACCGGATCACCACCACCGCCCGCCGCGACGGCGACGACTGGGTGCTCACCGGCCGCAAGGTGTTCATCACGGGGGTGGACACCGCCGACGCCACCCTCATCGTGGGCAGGACCGAGGACGCGCGGACCGGGAAGCTCAAGCCGTGTCTGTTCATCGTCCCTCGCGAGACCCCCGGTTTCGCGTACCACCACATCCCGATGGAACTGGCCGCGGACGAGCGGCAGTTCGAGCTGGTGCTGGATGACGTACGGCTGCCCGCGGACGCGCTGGTGGGCGACGAGGACGCGGGGCTGCTCCAGCTGTTCGCGGGGCTGAACCCGGAGCGGATCATGACGGCGGCGTTCGCGCTGGGAATGGGCCGCTTCGCGCTGGCGAAGGCGGTGGACTACGCCCGTACCCGTCAGGTGTGGAAGGAGCCGATCGGCGCGCACCAGGCCATCGCGCATCCGCTGGCGCAGGCCCATATCGAGCTGGAGCTCGCGCGGCTGATGACGGCGAAGGCGGCGTATCTGTACGACAGCGGTGATGACGCGGGCGCGGGGGAGGCGGCGAACATGGCGAAGTACGCGGCCGCCGAGGCTGCGGTGAAGGCGGTGGACCAGTCGGTGCACACGCTGGGCGGCAACGGGCTGAGCACGGAGTACGGGCTGGCGCGGCTGATCACGGCGTCGCGGGTGGCGAGGATCGCGCCGGTGAGCCGGGAGATGATCCTCAACTTCGTCTCGCACCAGACGCTGGGACTGCCGAAGTCGTACTGATGACGTACAACACGCGCAGCCGGGACGAGAGTTGGGCAGGACCCACGGGAAGGTAATCGGATTCGAGGGGAACGCCATGGTGTTGCACAGCGACTATCCCGATCTCCCGCCCGTCGATCTGCCCATTCACGAGGCCGTACTGGCCCGTGCGGCGGATGAGTTCGGTGAGCGGACCGCGCTGCTGGACGGGGTGACGGGGGCGAGCATGAGCTATGCCGAGCTCGATCACGCTTCACGGAGGATCGCCGCCGCGCTGGCCGAGACCGGAGTGGGCAAGGGCGACATGGTGGCGCTGCACAGTCCCAACTCGATCATGTACCCGGCGGCGTTCTACGGCGTGACGCGCACCGGCGCGGCCGTCACCACGGTGCATACGCTGGCGACGGCGGAGGATTTCGCCAAGCAGCTGAGGGACGCGGAGGCACGGTGGATCATCACCGTGTCGCCGCTGCTCGGGGTGGCCCGCCAGGCGGCGGAGCGGGCCGGTGGGGTGCGCGAGATCTTTGTGTGCGACGAGGCGAGCGGGCACCGTTCGCTGCGCGAGATGCTCGCGTGCACGGCGCCGGAGCCGGTGGTGGAGATCGACCCGGTGGAGGACGTGGCGGTGCTGCCGTACTCGTCGGGGACGACGGGCACCCCGAAGGGGGTGATGCTGACCCACCGGAACGTGGCGACCAATCTGGCGCAGGTGGAGAAGTTGGTGCCGACGCTGCCGGACGAACGGGTGCTGGCGGTGATGCCGTTCTTCCACAGCTATGGACTGACGGCGCTGATGAACGCGCCGCTGCGCAAGGGCAGCACGGTGATCGTGCTGCCGCGGTTCGATCTGGAGCAGTTCCTCACCGCGATCGAGAAGCACCGGGCGCAGGCGCTGTACGTGGCGCCGCCGATCGTGCTGGCGCTGGCGAAGCATCCGGCGGTGGAGGGCCGCGATCTGTCGTCGGTGCGGTTCGTGCTGAGCGCGGCGGCGCCGCTGGACGCGCGGCTGGCGCAGGCGTGCGCCGAGCGGTTAGGGGTGCCGCCGCTGCTCCAGGCGTTCGGGATGACGGAGCTGTCCCCGGGTTCGCATCTGGTGCCCCGGGGCGCGGAGAACGTCCCGCCGGGGACGGTGGGCAGGCTGCTGCCGAGCACTCGGATGCGCATCGTGGACCCGGAGTCGGGACGGGATGTGGCGGTGGGGGTGGACGGGGAGATCCTCATCCAGGGCCCACAAGCGATGAAGGGCTATCTGGGCAGGCCCGAGGAGACTCACGCGATGATCGACGCGGAGGGCTGGCTACGCACCGGGGACGTCGGACATGTGGATGCCGATGGCTGGCTGTATGTGGTGGACCGGGTCAAGGAGCTGATCAAGTACAAGGGTTACCAGGTCGCGCCCGCCGATCTGGAGGCCGTACTGCTCACCCACGACGACGTCGCCGACGCGGCCGTCATCGGGGTGGCCGACGACGCGGGCAATGAGCTGCCCAAGGCGTATGTGGTGCGGGTGCCCGGAGCCCGCGTCTCGGGCGACGACCTCATCCGTTACGTTGCCGAACAGGTGGCCCCGTACAAGAAGGTGCGCAGCGTGGAGTTCACGGACGCCGTGCCGCGTTCCGCCACCGGCAAGATCCTCAGGCGCGAGCTGCGCGCCAGGGAAAGGAGTTCGACCGCGACATGACCGACGCGCCTCCGCCGCTGGTACGGCGTACCGACGCCCGCGGCATCACCACGCTGACCCTCGACTCCCCGCACAACCGCAACGCGCTCTCGGCCCGGCTGGTGGCCGAGCTGCACGAGGCGCTGGCGGCGGCCGGACGGGACGGGGACACCCGGGCCGTGCTGCTCACCCACACCGGCAATACGTTCTGCGCGGGCGCGGACCTGAAGGAGCCGCCGGCCACCACCGGCGCGCTCGGCCTGGTGGCGCTGCTGCGGTCGATCGTGGAGCTGCCCAAGCCGGTGGTGGCCCGGGTCGCGGGGCATGTGCGGGCCGGGGGGCTCGGGCTGCTGGGGGCGTGCGACATCTCGGCGGCGGGTACGGGGTCCAGCTTCGCCTTCACGGAGGCGCGGCTGGGCCTGGCCCCGGCGGTGATCTCGCTGCCGCTGCTGCCCCGGGTGGACGCCCGCGCGGCGTCCCGCTACTACCTGACCGGGGAGAAGTTCGACGCGGCCGAGGCGGCCCGGATCGGGCTGGTGACGCTGGCGGACCCGGACGGCGACCCGGACGCGCTGCTCGCGCCGGTGCTGGAGGGCCTGCGCCGGGGCTCCCCGCAGGGCCTCGCGGAGTCCAAGCGGCTGGTGACGGCGGAGGTGCTGCGGACGTTCGACCGGGACGCCGAGTCGCTGGCGGAGCTGTCGGCACGGCTGTTCGGGTCGGCGGAGGCGCGGGAGGGGATGACGGCGTTCCTGGAGCGCCGGGATCCGGCGTGGGTGCCGGGTGCGGCGGACGAGGCCGGGGCCGGTACGGCGGGCGCCGGTGCGGCGGAGGCCGGTGCGGCGGAGGCCGGTGCGGCGGAGGCCGGGCGGTGACGCGGGCGACCGGCCCCCGTACCGTGCTGCGCGACCCCAAGCAGGACCGCAGTCGCGCCACCCGGCAGCGGCTGCTGGAAGCCGCGGTGGCCTGTCTCGCCGAGTACGGCTGGGCCGGGTCCACGGTGTCGGTGGTGGCCGAGCGGGCCGGGGTCTCCCGGGGCGCGGCCCAGCACCACTTCCCGACCCGGGAGGACCTGTTCACGGCCGCGGTGGAGCATGTCGCCGAGGAGCGCTCGGCCGAGCTGCGGGCCCTCCCCACTCCGCGGGGGGAGGGCCGTAACCGGGCGGTGGTGCGGGCGATCGTCGGCCTCTACACCGGCCCGCTGTTCCGGGCCGCCCTCCAGCTGTGGGTGGCGGCCGCCAACGAGGAGCAGCTCGGCACCCGGGTGACCGCGCTGGAGGCGCGGCTCGGCCGGGAGACGCACCGCATGGCGGTGGAGCTGCTGGGCGCCGACGAGTCCGTGCCGGGGGTACGGGAGACCGTGCAGGGCCTGCTGGACATGGCCCGCGGTCTGGGCCTGGCCAATCTGCTCAGAGACGACGGCGCGCGCCGGGAGCGGGTCGTCGCCCAGTGGGCGGACATCCTGGACAGGGTGCTGAGCGGGCAGGACAGGGCCTAGCGCGAGATGTCCCCGTAGCCCTCGATGTCGTGCGGGCTGCGGGCGCCCGGTCCGGTGTAGCGCGCGGAGGGCCGGACCAGCCGTCCGGTCCGCTTCTGCTCCAGGATGTGCGCGCTCCACCCGGCGGTGCGGGCGCAGGTGAACATCGACGTGAACATCTGCGCCGGGACCTCGGCGAAGTCCAGCACGATGGCCGCCCAGAACTCCACGTTGGTGGCGAGCACCCGGTCCGGGCGGCGGTTGTGCAGCTCGTCCAGGGCGGCTCGCTCCAGGGCCTCGGCGATCTCGAACCGCGGTGCGCCCAGCTCCTTGGCGGTGCGCCGCAGCACTCGTGCCCGCGGGTCCTCGGCGCGGTAGACGCGGTGGCCGAAGCCCATCAGCCGCTCGCCCCGGTCCAGGGCCTGGCGGACGTACGCCCCGGCGTCCCCGGTGCGCTCGATCTCCTCGATCATGCCCAGCACCCGGGAGGGTGCCCCGCCGTGCAGCGGGCCGGACATGGCGCCGACCGCGCCGGAGAGCGCGGCGGCGACATCGGCTCCGGTGGAGGCGATGACCCGGGCGGTGAAGGTGGAGGCGTTCATGCCGTGCTCGGCCGCGGAGGTCCAGTAGGCGTCGACGGCGGCGACGTGCTTGGGGTCGGGCTCACCGCGCCAGCGCCGCATGAACCGCTCGACGATGGTCTCCGCCTTGTCGATCTCGCGCTGCGGCACCATCGGCCGCCCCTGGCCGCGGGCCGACTGCGCCACGTACGACAGGGCCATCACGGCGGCGCGCGCGAGGTCCTCGCGGGCCTGCTCCTCGTCGATGTCCAGCAGCGGTTTCAGACCCCAGACCGGCGCGAGCATGGCCAGCGCGGACTGGACGTCGACCCGGACGTCCCCGGAGTGCACGGGAATGGGGAAGGGCTCCGCGGCGGGCAGGCCGGGGTTGAACGCGCCGTCGACCAGCAGACCCCACACGTTGCCGAAGGACACATGGCCCACGAGGTCCTCGATGTCGACGCCTCGGTAACGGAGCGCGCCGCCCTCCCTGTCGGGTTCGGCGATCTCCGTCTCGAACGCGACGACTCCCTCGAGTCCGGGTACGAAATCGGACATCAGGCGGCTCCTCGTGATGTGGTCGGCGCCGGCGCCGGGACGGTTCCACGGCCGCGTCGACGCGGCTCGCGGTCCGTACCTGCTATCCGGTGGTGTGCCCCGTGCGGCTGGTGGTCACCCAGCCATGCCCGAAGAGGTGTGGTACCACACTCTGACAGGCGCATGGTCAGCCACAGTCTGATGGCTTCGCTACCCATGGGGAAGCGTGAGAAGCGGCACACCCTCCGTCCCTCGGAGAGAGGGTTATCGGCCCCCGCGATGGGGGAGAGTGCTCGCGACGATGAGCGCCCGCGATGGGCTCGCGATGGGCCCGCGGTGGTGGGGGAAGCCATAGCTCTTTCGGGGTAACCCCTGCGGCGGACCGGTGATGTTGCAAGATATGCGCGTGCCTCACGTTGACCCGGAGCCGTCAGTTTCCGCCGCGTCCGCTGCGTCTGCCCGTTCGTCCGCGTCTGCCCGTACGTACGACCCGGCCGCCATGCGCGAGCACTACCGCGCCGAGGGCCTCGCCGAGGCCGATCTCGCGGGCGATCCGTACGAGCAGTTCACCCGCTGGTTCGAACAGGCCGTGGCAAGCGGGCTCTTCGAGCCCAACGCGATGGTCGTCGCCACCGCGGACGCGACCGGCCGTCCCAGCTCCCGCACGGTGCTGATGAAGAGCTTCGACGAGCGCGGCTTCGTCTTCTACACCAACTACGGCTCGCGCAAGGGCCGCGAGCTGACCGAGAACCCGCAGGTCTCGCTGCTCTTCCCCTGGCATCCGATCGCCCGGCAGGTGATCGTCCTGGGCACCGTCCAGCGCACCGGGCGGGACGAGACGGCGGCTTACTTCCGGACCCGTCCGCACGGTTCACAGCTGGGGGCGTGGGCCAGCGCCCAGTCCTCGGTGGTCGGCTCCCGCGCCGAGCTGGACCGCTCCTACGCGGAGCTGGCGGACCGCTATCCGCCGGGTGAGCAGGTGCCGGTGCCGCCGGAGTGGGGCGGCTTCCGGGTGGTGCCGGAGACGGTGGAGTTCTGGCAGGGGCGCGAGAACCGGCTGCACGACCGGCTGCGGTATGTGTGGGTGCCGTCGGCCGAGGGGCCCTCGGCGGAGGGCGGGCGCTGGGATGTGGAGCGGCTGAGCCCCTGAGGGGCTGGCTCCAGGGGCGCGGGGCTGTGTCGATGTGCGGCTCCGCCGCGTGGGCGCGACCAGCCACGACGTAGCCGCAGACGCATGACGGCCCCTCGCGGCACGTCTCGCGGAGCGCAGACGCAGACGACCCGCGGGTCGTCTTCCCGTGCGGTATGGCACCGGAAGGCCGGTCGGACGTACCGGCGACCCGCGGGTCGGGTGACTGCTTGGGATTGGGCCGGCTGCGCACATGACTCGTGCGCCAGTCCGGCGATGCGCAGGGCGCGACGACGGACCGCTAGTCCGCAGCCACCTCACGCGTCCGGATTTCATACATCTGCCGAACCACCTCCCTTCTCGTGTACTCCACACCCTAAAAACCCTCCCGTGCCACACACAAGCGAATTTCTGGGAGGCAACGATTTGGTGGATTGTGGTGTGGCGCGCGTCACGTTCGAGTTCAATATCCCGACGTGCATCACCACAGCCAGCCACGTCCAGCAGGGGGTGTCCGGTGACCGCTTCACCACGATCCGAACCTGCGCGTCCAGCCCGTTCCGCGCGTTCCGCGCGGTCCGTGCCCGCGCAGTCCACGGCCCCCGGGCCCGCCCCCGACCGGCCCGACCGGGAGGACCGGGACGACCGGGAGGACTCCGATCTGCTCGCCGCGCTGCTCGACGGCATGGACGCGGCGCTGTGCGCGTTCGACGCCGACGGCATCGTGACCCACTGGAACCGGGAGGCCGAACGCGTCCTCGGCTGGACGGCGGCCGAGGCCGTCGGCCGCAAGGGGCTCGCGGGGTGGGCGGCCCGCGAGGCGGACGCGGACGAGGTTCAGCGGCGGCTGATGGCGGTGCTGGACACCGGGGCGCGCCAGGTCCATGAATTCGCACTGGTGACGAAGGACGGCGGCCGGGTCCTGGTCCGTACCCAGGCCTCGCCGGTGTCCGGCGAGGACGGTCGTTTCAGCGGGGTGTACTGCGCCTTCAGCGAGGTCCACTCGCAGATCGACCTGGAACGGTCGATCGCGCTGAGCGAGGCGCTGCTCGAGGACGCCTCGTGGAACGTGGTCCTCGTCGATGCCGACCTGCGGGTGGCCGTGGTGAACGGCAGCGCGGCGCGTGCCCTGCGCACCGGGCGCAAGGCCGTGCTCGGCCGTCCGCTGGGGGACCTTCTCGACCAGGGTGTGGAGGAGGTCGAGAGCGCCCTCCAGCACGTCCTGGCCGAGGGCGCCCCGCCCGCGCCCACCGAGCTGTGGGTGACGCTGCACGAGGCGGACGAGGACCTGGAGATGGCGGATGCCATCCGCTACGAGGACATCGAGGACCTCGAGGAGGGCGAGGCCGTGGTGCGGGCGGTCGGCCCGGGGGCTCCCGGGGGCGCCTCGCTGCGGCGCTGCTGGCGCAGTGGCTTCATGCGGTTGGCCTCGCCGCTCACCGAGGAGCCGGTGCCGCTCGGGGTGGCCTGGATCTTCCAGGACGTGACGGACGTGAAGGCGCACGAGCAGGAGAGCGCCCGGATGCGCTTCCGGAGCAGCCAGCTGCACCGGGCGGCGCGGGCCGCGGCCGAGTGCGAGGACCCGATGGAGGCGGCCACGGTCCACCTGGACTTCGCGCTGGCGGGGTTCGCGGACCATGCGCTGATCGATCTGGTCCGGATGCCCTCGGAAGGTGACGGCGTTCGGCTGGTGCGGGTCGTCGCGACGCCGTGCGACAGCCCGGGGCCGTGTCCGCCGACCGTCCCGGGCGGGATCCCGGTGGCGTACCCGGAGGGGCATCCGGCGCTCCAGGCGGTGGCGCGGTGCGGCGCGGTACGGACCAGTGCGTCCCGGACGGACGAGGTGGCGCTGGCGCATTGGACGGCGACCCGCAAATGGCCGGACGGGACCGTGCACGGGCTCTGCGTGGTGCTGCGCAGCCGCGGCCGCACGCTGGGGGTGGCCACGTTTCTGCGCGGGCCGACGCGGCGGGCGTTCGACCGTACGGATGCGGTGTACGCGGAGGATGTGGCGGCGCGGGTGGCTGTGGCGATGGACCTCGCTGGGTGGGTGGGCGGCTGCTGAGGGTGTGGGTGCGGGTGCGCCCGGGGTGCGTGGCGGGTGCGGGGCCGGGGCCTCCGGGGTGGGGCGTGGACCGTCTGTTCAGGCGCCGGTGCCCTCGGCCGTGATGCCGCCCCCAGATTGGCGCCACAAATACGCCCCTGGCCTTCGGCATGGGGGACCCCGAGTGTCCAGGCCCCCACCCCTGCGACCCCGTCCCCTCCCGTTTCGTCGGCGGCTGCCCGTCCGGTGGGCGGGGTTCCCGCCATCCGTGTTTCGTCGGCGGCTGCCCGTCAGCGGTGGTAGAAGATGCGGTCCGCGTAGTCGGTCATCACGTGCTTGTTCCACTCGTGGCCGCCGTCCACGTTGCCTGATCTGAGCATCGGCGGTTCCTTGCCGCTCTTCGCCAGTTCCTCGACCGCTGTCGCGATCACCGCCTGCATCAGGGCGCTCGTCACCACCGTGGAGGCCGGAGCGAAGGGGGCGCCGACTCCGTCCGACGTCAGTTCGGCGTCACCGACGGCGATCTTGTTGTCGAGGACCAGGTCGCAGTGGTCCTTCAGGAAGTCGCCCGACGGATTGCGGGGCGCCGTGCCGGTCGCGTAGGTGACCGAGGTCACCCCGATCACGGTGATTCCCTGTGCGCGGGCGGTTCTCGCCAGTTCGACGGGCAGGACGTTGCGGCCCGAGAGCGAGATGACGATGAGCAGGTCCCCGGTGCGGAGCGGGCTCTGCTCCAGGACGGTGGAGGCCAGCCCCTCGATCCGCTCCAGCGCGCTGCCGAGGGTCGCCGGCATGACGTCCACGCCGACCAGACCGGGGGCCGGGAGCAGATTCATCAGCGCCAGGCCGCCCGCGCGGTAGACGACGTCCTGGGCGGGGAGCGAGGAGTGTCCGGCGCCGAAGACGAAGAGGCGGCCGCCTTCGACGACGGTGTCGGCGATCAGCCGGCCCGCGGCGGTGATCTGTTCGGATTCCTCGTTCTGTACGCGTCGCAGCAGGCCGATGGCGGCGTCGAAGAAGCGTCCGGCCGCTTCGGAGTCCGTGGTTTGGATCATGACGCTGTCAATAGCAGTCCCCTCCGTCGGGATGGAAGGGGTCGACTCGGCCCCGTTGTCGGTGGGATGCGTCAGAATTGGCTCAGGGCCACCGCACGACACATCTAGGGGCACGCATGTCCGGACTCATCGACACCACGGAGATGTATCTCCGCACCATCCTCGAGCTCGAGGAGGAGGGCGTGGTCCCCATGCGCGCCCGGATCGCCGAGCGGCTCGATCAGAGCGGCCCCACGGTCAGCCAGACAGTGGCGCGGATGGAGCGCGACGGTCTGGTGACGGTCGCGGGCGACCGGCATCTGGAGCTCACCGACGAGGGGCGTCGGCTGGCCACCCGGGTGATGCGCAAGCACCGGCTCGCGGAGTGCCTGCTCGTGGATGTGATCGGGCTGGAGTGGGAGCAGGTCCATGCCGAGGCGTGCCGCTGGGAGCATGTGATGAGCGAGGCGGTGGAGCGGCGGGTGCTGGAGCTGCTGCGCCATCCGACCGAGTCGCCGTACGGCAATCCGATCCCGGGTCTGGAGGAGCTGGGCGAGAAGGCCGAGGCCGATCCGTTCCTGGACGACAGCATGGTGAGCCTGCGCGAGCTGGAGCCCGGCACCGAGGGCAAGACGGTGGTGGTGCGCCGGATCGGCGAGCCCATTCAGACGGACGCCCAGCTGATGTACACGCTGCGGCGGGCCGGGGTGCAGCCGGGTTCGGTGGTGAGTGTCACCGAGTCGCCGGGTGGTGTGCTGGTCGGCAGCGGTGGCGAGGCGGCGGAGCTGGAGTCGGAGATCGCCTCCCACGTCTTCGTGGCCAAGCGCTGACACTTTTGCCCCTTTTCTGAGTTCGTCCGCCGCCACCTGCGGCGACGGATATTCCCGACACCGGAGTTGAGGGAACCCCGAGCGGGCCGCGCCGCCGCGTGCGACGCTGACGCATATGCGTGCGCATGCTCGCGCGCCGAGGCGTTTCTGGGGTCAGGGGAGGGGGCTCCAATGGACCCGACGGGCAGTGGGGCCGGGCGGGTATTCCTGAGCGAGGGCCCCGGCGCCGAGAGGTGCCGGGGCCCCGCTTCCCCATGTCCCCCCGCCGGGCCCCGGGCCGCGCGGACCGCGCGAACGCGGCCGGTGCGACCCGGAGCCGTGGTGACCCGGAGCCCCGAGCTCCCAGGGTCGTCCCCCGCGGACTCCCTTCCCCGAGCAGTCCGCCTCCCGCTAGCTGTCTCCCCTCGGCGGAGACGACCAATCCTTGAGCATGGTCACTCGAACGAGGGGTGTTGCACGGCGACACCCTCACATTCGAATAAGGGTTCGATACTGTGGGCTTGCTCGAGAGAGGGATGGAGGTGCCAGCACACATGGTGCGCCGCATCGACGTAAGCGGGGCCGACGGCGTCCGGCTCGCTGCCTGGGAGTTCACCGATCCGCCGAAGACTCGCGGCCGGGCGGGAGCGTGCGGGCCGGGAGTGCTGCTCCTCCATGGGCTGATGGGCCGCGCCGCCCATTGGGCGGAGACCGCCCGCTGGCTCTCCACCCGCCATCGGCCCGTCGCCCTGGATCAGCGCGGCCACGGCCGCAGTGAGAAGCCTCCTGAGGGGCCGTTCGACCGCGGCGCCTATGTGGAGGACGCGGTGGCCGCCGTCGAGCAGCTCGGTCTGGCGCCGGTCACCCTTGTCGGACATGCGATGGGCGCCCTGACGGCCTGGCAGCTCGCGGCGCATCGCCCCGATCTGGTCCGGGCCCTGGTCATCTGCGATATGCGGGCCTCGGCACTGGGCGCGGCGTCGCAGCGGGAGTGGACGGAGTGGTTCAGGTCATGGCCGGTGCCGTTCGCGACGCTGGCCGATGTGCGGAAGTGGTTCGGCGAGGACGATCCGGCGCTGGAGCGGCCGAGTCCATCGCGGGGCGAGTTCTTCGCCGAGGTCATGGCCGAGCGGTCGGACGGCTGGCGGCCGGTCTTCTCCCGGCGGCAGATGCTGAGGGCCCGTGAGACCTGGGTCCATGACGCCCATTGGGAAGATCTGGCGCTGGTGGAGTGCCCCACGCTGGTGGTCCGGGGGCTGGATGGCGAGCTGGGCCGGGCCGAGGCCCAGGAGATGGTGCGGGTGCTGCCCCGCGGGCAGTATGCGGAGGTGGTGGACGCGGGCCATCTGGTCCACTACGACCAGCCGGACGGCTGGCGCCGGGTGGTGGAGCCCTTCCTGGCCGCGGCGCTTCCGGTCTGAGGGGCGGGAGCGCACGGGGCGCTCCCGCCGGGGTCAGTCGTCGATGAGCGCCTGGAGCTCTGGTGAGAGCTCCGGGATCACCGAGCCCGCCGCCTGGGCCGTCATCAGCGCCTGGACATAGGCGCGGGCCTGGTCGCGCAGCGCGTCCTTGCGCCTGCCCTGGGCGGCGCCGATCGTCCAGACCCAGACCGCCAGCGCCGTGCAGGCGCCGAGGGCCAGCACGCCGGGCAGGAGGGAGTCGAGTTCGGTGGCCGCCCACAGCAGACCGCCGCCGCCCGCGAAGAGCAGCAGCCAGCCGGTCTCGTCATGCCAGCCGCCCTGGTCCGCGATGCGCTCGTACTCGGCGACCGCGCCCGGCTTTTCGGGCACCCGCTGTCCGTTCGCCGGCTGTGCGGGCGCCGGAGTTCCCGGGGTGGGGCCGGTTTCGTAGCGGGGCAGCGGGGCCCTCGCCCGGCCGCCGTTCCGGTCCTTGCCGATCAGCCAGTCCGGCACCCGTGCCACCGGTACGCCGTAGGCCGTGGCGGCGGCCAGCACCTGGCGGTAGCCGGTCAGCCGGGGGTGGCGCAGCTGCCGCATATGGGCGCGGTAGGTGGAGACCACCAGACAGACGCCGACCACCACCAGCAGCACCGCCGCGCCCAGCGAGATCGCGTCCTTGGCCGACCGCCCCGAGTACGGGTCCGACGCCACCACATAGGTGGGCGACTGCTGTACGAAGAGCGGCCAGCAGAACCCCACGAGCAGGGCGAGGATGCCGGTTACGCCCCTGCCCCGGCCGGTGCGGGCGAGCAGCCGCTTGTGCTCGGTGAACATGGCGCGGACGGCGTCGTCGTCGAAGTAGTCCATCCCGTGCCGGGCGCCGATCCGCCGTGCCGCGCGCTCCAGTCGGGGGTCGGAGACAAGACCGTTCCGGGTGATCGGCAGCAGCCCCCGCGGCTGGTCCGTCATGAGAACTTCCAGGTGAACGGGTCGCCGCCGATTTCGGTCCAGGTCACCCTGATGGACTTCGGGTGCTCGGGCACGAGGAAGGTGTTGCAGAAGGTGTAGCTCTGGCCGTCCTTCCAGTTCTTGACGTCGTCCGCGTCCGCGCAGCCCTTCGGCTCCTTGACGCCGCCGATGACCTTCGTCCCGCGCTGCCCGCCCACGAGCACATCGGCGTAGTCACCGACCCGCGGGAATTCCGGGACGACGTCACCGGTGATGTGGGTGTAGGTCACGTACACCACCGCGGGCACCTTGCCCTTGGCGTCCGCGGGCTTCGAGACCAGCGCCTTGGCGTCGGCATTGGTGCCGATGGCGACCTTCTGGGCGGCGATCCGGTAGAACGGCTTCACGCCGGTGTCCTCCCGGAACGCCCGGGAGGCCGACTGCCCCGGCTTGAGCAGCTTGCTCGCGGTCGAACGGCTCTTCTTGGCCCCGCTCTTGTGTCCGCTGCTGAAGTGCGAGGAGCTGGACTTGTGCTTCTTGGACTTGGACGAGCTGCTCTTTTTGCCATGAGATCCACAGCCGGTCAGCGCCAGTGCCAGGATGGCCGCGGGCGCACCGATGCGCAGCAAAGTCACCTTGTTGAACGACAAGTCGATCTCCCCATACGAGTAACTTTCGCCATCACGCCCCCTTTTCGGATCTCCCGTGGCGTGATCGCGTAGGGAGATCTTAGGGGGTGTCCATGACAGCCCGCTCCTCGGCCATTTAACTGATCGTTAAGGTCGCCGGTGTCCGAACCGGGTGGATTCCCCAATGGCTTGGGGCGTTGGCCCGACGTTATTCGTCATGCCCTGTGTGCGTATCGGGCCTGCTGTGGCGTCGGTGGCCGCCGCGCGGTTGGGTCCTGGGCCGGTCGGCTATGTGGCGGGCAGCGCGGGCAGCGGCTCCACCGAGCGGGCCAACCGGGCGGCGCTGGACCGGTATCGGATCGTGCCGCGGATGCTCCGGGACACCAGTCGGCGGGATCTGTCGGTGGAGCTGCTGGGTACGCGGCTGGCCGCGCCTCTCGCCCTCGCGCCCATCGGGGGGTTGTCGATCACGCACCCGGACGCGGAGTCCGCCGCGGCCCGCGCGGTGGCCGCGCAGGGGGTGGGCGTTTGTGCTGTCCTCGGCGTCCAGTACGCCGATGGAGCAGGTCGCCGAGGCGATGGGGGACGGGGAGCGGTGGACTGGCCAAACCGGTGCACGAGGACCTGGACGCGGCGGTGCTGCACTTTGTGCGGATGTTCGGCGATCCGGGGAAGACTTGGGAGGATCTGGCGTTTCTGCGGGAGCACTGGGACGGGCCGATCGTGCTCAAGGGGATCCTGCACCCCGATGACGCCCGCCGCGCGGAGGCCGCGGGGATGGACGGGGCGGTCGTCTCCAACCACGACGGCCGTCAGGTGGCGGGGTCGATCGGGGCCGCCGAGGCGCACCCGGGAGTGGTGGACGCGGTCGGTGACCGGCTGACGGTGCTCTTCGACGGCGGGATCCGCACCGGGGACGACGTGTTCAAGGCGCTGGCGCTCGGCGCCCGCGCGGTGCTGCTGGGGCGGCCCTACGCATACGGGCTGGGGCTGGACGGACAGGCGGGCGTGCAGCATGTCATCCGGTGCGTACTGGGGGAGTTCGAGCTGACGATGGCGCTGTCCGGCCATACGGATGCCGCCAGGCTGACTCGTGACGCCCTCGCCTGACATTCCCTCATATTCATCCACCCCTCTTCCGTTATTCAACTTCTCCGGAATCGCCCGCTTTTACCGCTGCGGGGGAGCGCGATTGGCTGGTGCTACGCTCGTCGGAGCGCAATGAATTAACTGATCACGGGGGGAGATTGCGTGAAGATCAAGCGTAAAGCCTCGATGGTCGCACTCTCGGCAGTGCTGATGTTGGGGGGTTCGGTGGCGCTGGCGCCCACGGCGTCGGCCGTAGGGCCGTCTGCCTGCCGGTTCAATTCACCGAATGTCAATTTGAAGGTCGACACCAGCGGCGCCCGATTCCGTACCGGCCCTGGTCAGCGTTACCGTGCGATAGGGACCCTTTACCGAGGGGATTCATTCCGGTACTACTGCCGCACCCGGGGTTTCGAGAACAGCTGGTCCTACGGAAAGATCTTGAAGCGGACCACCTCGGGAATCCGGGCCGGGGCCTGGGGCTGGGTCTACAGCAAGTACCTCGACTAGCCCTGGCCCCGGTCCCGACCGGCAGTGACGTTTCACCAGTTGAGGCGGTGCCGTCGGCACCGCCTCAGCCCTTGCTCACCGCCGTCAGGATCTCCGGCAGCCGGGCCAGCGTGCGCGGCGCGGCCAGCCGCAGCCCGGCCTCCGCGATCAACGCGCCGTAGACCGCGCCCACCGGCAGTACCAGCCACAGGAGTTCATGGGCACCGCTGAGGTGCAACCAGATCGTCATGCCCAGCACCGGTGCGCTGAGCACCGCGCCCGCGATCATCCCGCCGAAGATGCTGATCCACGCGATCCCCGTCTGTCCGGGCGCGACGTTCTTGTAGCCGCTGTCCTGGGGGATGGAGTACGGGAACTGCGCCGAGGTCAGGGCGCCGGTCGCCACCAGCGCGCCGAGCAGCCCCAGGCCCATCCCCAGCGTCTCGGGCGCGGCGTCCCACCGGTCCATGACCGTGGCGGCGACGATCAGGGCGAGGGTGGTGTACGGCAGGGCGACCAGGCCGATCGCCATCGCCCGCCCCCGCAGCTCCAGATAGGCGTCCCGCCGCGAGGAGATCGTCTGCGAGACCATCCAGAACGCCGAGGAGTCCTGGCCGAACTGGTTGTACATCTGCATGCCCAGCAGCCCCGGGGCCCAGAGGGCGGTGTTGACGGACCCGGCGCCCTGGAGCCAGGTGATGACGGGCAGCAGCAGCCCGATCGCCAGCGAGGTCGCCCAACTGGCCTTGGTCTTGGGGTTCCGCACCGCGTAGCGGAGGGTCTGGTGCATCACGACGCCGGTGCGGCCCGCGGGCAGCAGCCGCCCCAGCGGACCGCCCGCGTCCCGCCGCCCCGACTCCCGCCCGGGTGCGTCCGCCTGGAGCGTGGAGGCATCCGGCGCGGTCATCAGCTGCGTCAGACTCCGCTGCCACCACCACAGCAACAGCGCCAGCGCGCCCGCGGTCAGGGCGAACTGGGCGGCGGCGGTGGCGTAGGCGCCGTCGCTCACCCCCTGGACGGCGTCGACGGCCGCGGCGGGCGGCACCCAACGCAGCACATCGGCGGCGGGCTCCAGCACCGAAAGACCGTTCTTGCCGGAGAGCTGCTGCCAGCCGACGTTCACGAACTGGAGGCCGACCGCCACGAACAGCCCGCTCAGCAGCGCCAGATCACGGCCCTTGCGGCTGGTGAGCAGCCGGATGTTGGCCGTGGCGACGGCCCGTGCCAGCGCCACGCATACCAGCAGGTTCAACACCACGGCCACGACGCCCGCCAGGGCGGCGGCCGCCCCGTGCGTGAGCGCCACGGCCGAACCCGCCGCCAGGGTCAGGGTGAACAGCGGGCCGATGCCGATGAGGGAGGACAGCAGCAGCGCGACGATCAGCGGGCGCGGCCGCAGCGGCAGCATCACCAGCCGGGTCGGGTCCAGGGTTTCGTCGCCGCCGGGGAAGAGCAGCGGCACCACCGCCCAGCCCAGGGCGAGTACCGCGCTGAGCACGGTGACGAGCGCGGCGGCGTGGTCATGGCCGCGCAGCAGCACCAGACCGAGCAGTTGCAGCGCGGCGAAGAGCAGCGTGAAGACGATCGAGGTGATGTACGCCGCGCGGCGGCCCGCGGACTGCCGCAGCCCGTTGCGCAGCAGCGACAGCTTCAGGGTGACGAAGACCGGGGTGAGCGATCCGGTCGGGGCGGCCGGGGGCGCCGGGGCGGTGGTGCCCAGCGGATCGGTGACCGTCATCGGGCACCGCCGCCGAGCCAGTCGAGGTCATGGCCCGCGCCGTGCCGCTGGGCGCCGACCAGCTCCAGGAAGGCGTTCTGGAGGGAGGGGGCGTCGCCGCGCACCTCGGCCAGCGGTCCGTGTGCCCGGATCCGTCCGGTCGCCATCACCGCGACCCAGTCGCACAGCGACTCCACCAGTTCCATCACATGGCTGGAGAAGACAACGGTGGCGCCGGAGCGGGTGTAGCGCTCCAGCACTCCGCGGATGGTCTGCGCGGAGACCGGGTCGACGCCTTCGAAGGGCTCGTCGAGGAAGAGGACTTCCGGATTGTGGAGGAGTGCGGCGGCCAAGCCGATCTTCTTCCGCATACCGGTCGAGTAGTCGATCACCAGCTTGTTCTGGGCGCCCGCCAGGTCCAGGACGTCCAGCAGCTGGGCGGCGCGCTTGTCGACCTCGGCCCCGGGCAGTCCGCGCAGCCGCCCGGTGTAGGCCAGCAGTTCGCGGCCGGACAGCCGCTCGAAGAGCCGCAGCCCCTCGGGCAGTACCCCGATCCGGGCCTTGACCTCGGCCGGGTCGCGCCAGACGTCGTGTCCGGCGACCTCGACGGTGCCGGAGTCGGGCCGCAGCAGCCCGGTGATCATCGAGAGGGTGGTGGTCTTGCCCGCCCCGTTGGGGCCGACGAGGCCGATGAACTGGCCCGCGGGCAGCTCCAGATCGATGCCGTGGACCGCGATCTGCTCGCCGTAGCGCTTCCACAGCCCACTCACCCGTACCGCGGCGGCGCCCTCCTGGCGCGGCCGAGTTGTGTCCTCCGGCACCGGTTCCACCCCGTTCTTCCCACGTCATGTGTTGTGCGGGGCCGGTCGTGCCCCGTGGGCGAACACCCTACGCGGGGGAGGTCCGGAGGGATCCGGTCCGTCAGCCGCTCTCCCGCCGGCCGTCCCGTCCGCAGGCGTAGGCGAGGGCGCTGACCAGCTCCTCGGCGTCGGGGAGCCAGCGGTTGGCGGCGGTGGGGCGGCGGGCCCACTGCACCGGTCCGTGGCGGCCGACCCGGGTCGGGGGCGCGACCACGTAGTCACCCTCGCCGCGGGCCACCAGATCGATGGCGTCCGGCGGCCAGCCCAGATTGCGCACCAGCTCGGGGGTCTTGGCGGCGCCGCCGGGGAGGACGAAGAAGAGCATCCGGCGGGTGGCGGTGGAGGTGACCGGGCCCAGCTCGACGTTCCGCCGCTCCATCCGCGCCAGCGCCAGACAGCCCGCCGACTCGGGGACGTCGAGGGCGTCGAAGGTGCGGCCGGTGGGCAGCAGGATCGACGCGTGCGGGCTCGCGGCCCACATCCGGCGGACCACGACCGGGCTGCCGGTCGCCTGGTTCACCCAGTCCCGGCCGAGCGGATGGGCCCCGGGGGACGGGCAGTCGGCGGCCGCGCAGGAACAGCGCTCCACACCGGCCACCGGCTCCAGCCAGGCGCCGGCGAGCACGTCCCAGTGCCGCTCCTCGGCATAGCGCACCGCGGTGTCGACCAGCCGCTCGCCGCGCTGCCGGGGGATCTGCGATGTTCCTGTCACGTCCATGGTCTCTTCCACGCAGAGGACAACTTCCGCCGTCAACAAGGGTTACGGCCGGGCACCCGGCCGGGCGGGGGCGGCCGGAGGCCGGGGGTGCGCGGCGACGTCATGTGGGGCGCATGGGTGCACGGCCGGGGGCGCGTATGCGGTGGCGGCTCTGTGAGCGGGTAGCCACCATCCGTGACGGGCGTACGAGTTTCCGGCCGCCGTGCCGCGTCGTCCGGGGGACTGCCCCGGTCTCGTGTCGGTGCCGTACGCGAACGATGCGGTCGATGGGGTCAATGCGGGCAAGGTTCGTATTCATCAGCATTCGCCGTATATCCGCGATATCTGCGGGGCATTGATCAAAAGGGACGGCAAGAGCCGAGAACGCACAGCAGTCACAGGGGGTAAGCCATGGCCGCTAGGCCGCTTGTGGCGCGACAGCCGAACGAACGGCTGCAAGCGCTCATCCAGGAAGCCGCGTGCTCCAACGCCGGCTTGGCGCGCAGGGTCAACATGTGCGGCGCCGAGCACGGTCTCGATCTGCGCTACGACAAGACCTCGGTCGCCCGCTGGCTGCGCGGACAGCAGCCCCGGGGGCGCGCCCCGGGGATCATCGCCGAGGCGCTCGGCCGCAAACTGGGCCGTACGGTCACCATCGACGAGATCGGGATGGCCAACGGCAAGAACCTGGCGTCGGGTGTCGGGCTCCAGTTCTCGCCCACCGTCGTGGGCGCCATAGAGCAGGTCTGTGAGTTGTGGCGGAGCGATGTCGGCCGCCGTGACTTCCTGAGCGGGTCCACGGTCGCCGCCTCCGCGCTGGTCGAGCCCAGCCGCGACTGGCTGATCACTGGCGCCGATGTCCAGGTCGCGCGCACGGCCGGGGCCCGGGTGGGCCGTTCCGACGTGGCGGCGGTGTGCGCCACGACCGACGCGCTCGTGGAACTGGACCACCGCTACGGCAGCGGACATGTCCGCCCCGTTGTTGTCCACTATCTGAACAGTGTGGTCTCCGGGCTGCTCGCCGGTTCCTACCGGGAGGCGGTCGGCCGGGAACTCTTCGGAGCGGTCTCCCGGTTGACGGAGCTGGCCGGATATATGGCGGTGGACACCGGCCAGTCCGGACTCGCCCAGCGCTACTACATCCAGGCGCTGCGGCTGGCCCAGGCCGCCGGGGACCGTGGCTACGGCGGCTATGTGCTCGCCGCCAGCATGAGCCATCTCGCCGCCCAGCTGGGAAACCCGCGGGAGATCGCCCAGTTGGCGAAGGCCGCGCAGGAAGGTTCGCGCGGCCAGGTGCCGCCGCGCGCCGAGGCGATGTTCCTGGCCGCCGAGGCCCGTGGCCACGCCCTGCTGGGCGACGCCCGTTCCAGTCAGGCCGCGGGCGGGAAGGCGCTGGACGCCATGGAGCGGGCCGACGGCAGCGGTGGCGCGTCCGGCGACGACCCGGTGTGGATCCAGCACTTCGACCGCGCCTATCTGGCGGATGAGCTCGCCCACTGCCATCGCGACCTCGGCCAGGCCGAGTCGGCCCGGCGACGTGCCGAAGAGGCCCTGGAGGGCCACCCGGAGGGGCGGGTGCGGCGCCGGGCGATCGGGCTGCTGCTGCTGGCCGCGGCGCACGTACAGGAGCGCGAGGTGGAGCAGGCGTGCCAGATCGGCACCCAGGCGGTGGATCTGCTGGGGACGCTGCGGTCCAGCCGCGGTACCGAGTATCTGGACGACTTCCAGCAGCGATTGGAGCCGTACCGGGACGAACCGGTGGTGCGTGAGTTCGGGGCGCGGCTGGGGGTGCAGGCCGCCTGACCCTCCCCGCGGCGGTGGCCGCGCGGCATGCATGGGGCCTGTACAGGTCGGTGTTTATTGGTGGATTGCGACATTCGCCGCCGTGCCGCAGGTCCCGTCCCGCCCGGTGTCCGGCGGTGGCCGCTGGTTGCCAGCGTGCCGGGCATCGTTCCTGGTCACAGCGGTGTGACCGATATCGCGGTGACCAGTCTCTCCCTCTCCGCGCGCTCCGGCGGGCTCCGGGCACATCGGCGAACCGGTAGCGTGACCCGACGATTGCGTAAGTTCCGCACAGCCAAGGAGTCCCGGTGACGCAGAGCGGACAGGGGAACGAGCCGCAGGTGCCTGCGGCCCCGCCCGCCCAGCCCACGCAACCCGTGCGCGAGGGCGTCGTGCTGCCTGCCCAGGGCGACCAGCGGCCCTCGGATCAGCAGCACCAGGCGGCCCCGGCGGGCGGCCAGGCATGGGGTCAGCCCTGGGGGCCGCAGAGCGCGCAGAGTGCGCAGAGCGCGTCGCCTGGTGAGCCGTGGGCGGCGGACCCGCTGCCGCCGGAGGGCGGCTCCTATGGTCAGTCGCCGGAGGGCGGCTCCTATGGTCAGGCCGCGCCGCTGCCGCCGCAGGGGCAGCCGTACGGACAGCAGCAGGGCTGGGCCTCGGCACAGCTGCCCTCCCAGGGGCAGGCCGCGCCCCAGGGATCGCTGCCGCCGGAGAGACCCGCGCAGCCGTTCCCGGACGCCGCCGACGAGACGCAGCTGCTGCCGCCCCAGCCCGCAGCAGCCGACGCCGAGGCGACCCAGTATCTGCCCCCCATTCCCGGCTCCGGCCCGGCGCCCGGCGCCCCGGGTCCGATACCCGGCGGTCCCGGCCCGATACCCGGTGGTCCCGGTCAGGGACCCGGCGGTCCGGGGCAGGCGCAGCCGCCCCAGGACACCCCGACGACCATGCTTCCCAAGGCGGCCGCCAGCGCACCGCTGCCGCCCGAGGCCCCCAAGGCCGAAACACCCGCCGAGTCCACCACCCAGCTGCGCGCGGTACGCCCCAACCGGGGCGCGCACCGCGGCGGGCGGGCGGCGCAGCCGATGCCCTCGCAGGCGCCGGTGAACGCCGCCGAGGAGACCCAGGTGCTCCCGGGGCCCGTTCCGGCGGGCGAGCCGCCGCGCCCCGCTGCCCCCTTCGCCATCCGGCCGGGCCGTCCCGGGGACCGGCCGCCGCCCGCCGAGTTCGACGGTCTGTTCCGCTCCGACGGCGGTGCCGGCCCGGACGCGCCCGATGAGACCCAGCAGCTCCCGCAGTTCGACGCCCACGGCCCGATTCTCCCGCCCTCCGGCGGGGAGCCGGGCGGTGGCCGCCGCCGCGGCGGGGGCGGCCGTCGCCGTCTGTCGCCCGCGGTGCTCATCGGCATCGTCGTGGCGGGCTGCGGTATCGCCGGGCTCGCCGCCGGGGCCGCGCTCAGCGCGGGCGGTGACGACGAGGAGAAGGACAAGAACTCCACCCTCAACAGCGCCGGACCGGGCGCCGGGGACGACGGGCCGAGCAAGGCTGCCGACCCCGCGCAGCCGCAGGCGAAGGCGCTGGATCTGCTGCTCGCCGACAGCAACAACAGCCGGGCGTCGGTGATCACGGCCGTCGGCAACATCAAGTCCTGCAAGAACCTGTCCACGGCCGCCTCAAATCTGCGCACGGCGGCGGGGCAGCGCAACAACCTGGTGACCCGGCTTGGCAAGCTCTCGGTGGACAAGCTGCCGAACCACGAGCAGCTGACCGCGTCCCTCACCAAGGCGTGGAAGTCCTCGGCCGCGGCCGACAACCAGTACGCGGCCTGGGCCGATCAGGTCGCGGGCAAGAAGGGCTGCCACAAGGGTAGGGCCCGTAACTCCCCGCATGTGGCGGCGGCCGAGCGGGCCAGTGGCCAGGCGACCGCGGCCAAGAAGCAGGCGGCCGGGCTGTGGAACCCGATCGCCTCGAAGTACGGGCTCACCAAGCACGACGCCACCCAGCTGTGAGACCCACCAAGGGGCCACAAAGGGGCGGGGCTAACCGGCCCCGCCCCTTTGCGCGCGCGGGGGGCTTCAGCCCGCGGGGTGGTAATGCTCCATCGTCCTGCCCACGTTGACGAAGCCCTTGCGCACGGCGACCACCCGTCCGTCGCGCACCACCTGGTAGGTGACGTCCGGGTTCACGATCCGCGGGTAGTTGGGCACGTTCAGCATGTCGGCGTAGCCCCAGCGCAGCGTCGGCGTCAGCCCGCCGGTGTCGACCGCGTGGCCGTGGTCCAGCGCCTTGCGCACCGTACTGGCGGTGATCTTGTGACCGTCCAGCGACTTCAGTACCGAGCGCAGCACCGTGTAGGCGATCCAGGTGGTCTGGGTGCCGGGGTCGGCGGGGTCGATGCGGTTGTCGTCGAAGGCGTACTTGTTGATCACCTTGTTCATGGTGGCCCAGCGCCGGTCGTCCGCGGCCGGGTACCAGCCGGTGGCGTAGGTGCCCTCCAGGGCGCTGTTGCCGCCGCCGGTGCTGTCGACGAGGGACTGCCGCACACTGCCCAGGACGGAGGCGATGCGGACCTTCGGATAGTTCTCCTGTACCCGGCGGAAGGAGTCGAAGAAGGTGCCGGTGCGGTTGCCCAGCGCCGCGGTGACACAGGCGTCGTCCAGCTTCGCGCCCTGGCCGAGGCCGCCCGGCGACGTCGCGGCGCCCACGCCCTCCAGGGCGCTCCGGGCCTGCCGGGTGTAGTCGCCCGCGTCCTCGGGGGCCCGGACGTCGTGCGCGGCCCGGCGATTTCCGGCCCGGAGACCGGCGTCGAGCAACTCGGGCAGTTCATCGCCCGCGATGGTGTCCGGGCGGACGAGGGAGACCCGCTTGCAGACGGAGGCGAGCTGGCGTCCGTTGCCCACCAGCAGCGCCGCCTGGCCGCCGTTGACGGGATAGGAGTACGGGCTCTCGAACTCCTCCTGGGTGAGCCCGTAGCCGCCTATGTACGGGATGCCCGCGACCTCCAGCGGGGAGATGAAAGAGCGGCCGTGCTGGCTGTACGAGCCGACGACCGCGACCGCGTCCTCCTCCTTGGCCCGCTGGGCGCAGCGGGCGGCCTGGATCGCGTCATTGCGCTCATTGCAGGTGACGACCTTCAGCTTGCGGCCGTTGATCCCGCCGGAGTCGTTGACCCAGCGGGCGAATGCCTGCGCCATGGCGGGCATACCCGGCATATTGGTCGCCTTGGTGTCTTCCGGTGCCCAGGTCATCACGGTGATGGGTTCGCCCTCGGCCCCCTCCGCCAGGTTGCCGCACCCGGCGAGCAGCGGTGCGCCGACCGCCATGCACAGTGCCGCGACCGCGGCTTTGAAGGGGCGGGAGTGCAGGCGTCGCCGAACGGTCATACCGACCGAGAATGCCCTTGCGCGCGGAATTCCGCCGCTATAGCGACCCAATGCGAGGTGGCCGGAGGATGAACAGCCGGGGGGCGGCTCGACCGTGGTTGTGAAGAACGTACGATCGATGGCTGTGCAAGGTTCGGAGAAGTCTTCCCGTCGCGGCCGTCGCTCGAGCACCATGGGCGGTATGCCTGTCAACGACATGCCGTGGTGGCGCTGGCGCAGCAATGTGCGCTCGGCGCTGCACATGCTCGCCGATCCGGTCTTCCAGCGGGAGTGCTGGCTGGCCGGCCAGGATGGATACGGGGATGTCACCGACGCCGTCTACCGGCTGGTCGAGGACACCTGGCTGGACAACTGGTCCGCCGAGAAGTACGTCGGGACGATCTTCCGCGACTCACAGGAGGCGGCGCTCGTCGACGTCGCCGTGCTGCGGGTGCTGAGGATCATGCACCAGGTGGGTGCCGACGCCCAGGTCTCGGCCTATCTCGACCACCACGGGTGGCCGGAGGCGGTCCGGGCGGCCCGGGAGGCCCATGTACGGCTCGCCACCAACGACGGCGAGGATCCGGACCAGCCACCGCGGACGCTCGAAGTGCTGGCGATCATGACGCAAGCGGTCTGAGGATCTTCGCAGGTGTGCGACGCTATGGAGTCATGAGCGAGTCGCATTCCGCCACCGACCGGGCCGACCGGTCCGGCAGTCCCGATCAGTACGTCCTGACGCTGTCCTGCCCGGACAAGCGGGGCATCGTGCACGCCGTGTCCAGCTACCTCTTCATGACCGGCTGCAACATCGAGGACAGCCAGCAGTTCGGGGACCGCGACACCGGGCTCTTCTTCATGCGGGTGCACTTCAACGCGGACCCGCCAGTGCGGGTGGAGGATCTGCGCGCCAGCTTCGCGGCGGTCGGCGAGTCGTTCCGGATGGACTGGCAGATCCACCGCGCGGACCAGAAGATGCGCATCCTGCTCATGGTCAGCAAGTTCGGGCACTGTCTGAACGACCTGCTGTTCCGGTCGCGGATCGGGGCGCTGCCGGTGGAGATCGCCGCGGTGGTCTCCAACCACACCGACTTCGAGGAGCTGGTGGGCTCCTACGGGGTCCCGTTCCACCACATCCCGGTGACGAAGGACACCAAGGCGCAGGCGGAGGCCGAGCTGCTGGAGCTGGTGCGCACCGAGCGGGTGGAGCTGGTGGTGCTGGCACGCTATATGCAGGTGCTCTCGGACGATCTGTGCAAGCAGCTCTCGGGCCGGATCATCAACATCCACCACTCCTTCCTGCCGAGCTTCAAGGGCGCGAAGCCGTATCACCAGGCGCATGCGCGCGGGGTGAAGCTGATCGGTGCCACCGCGCACTATGTGACCGCCGATCTGGACGAGGGCCCGATCATCGAGCAGGAGGTCGAGCGGGTGGGCCATGAGCTGACCCCGGACCAGCTGGTGGCGGTCGGCCGGGATGTGGAGTGCCAGGCGCTGGCGCGTGCCGTGAAGTGGCACAGCGAGCGGCGGGTGCTGCTGAACGGCCACCGTACAGTCGTCTTCGACTGAGCGGTCGGCCTGAGCGGCCGGTCGCGCGGGGGCGCGCGCTCAGAGGCGGGACAGCGAGGCGGTCGCGTAGAGCACGTCCCTGATGGCCTCGATGTCGCCGGACTGTCCGGCGGCGGCCTCGGCGGGCGGCACATGGCCCGCGGCCAGCTGGTAGAACGCCTCGCCGTCCAGGGCGATATGCGCCACCGCCTCCTCCGGCGAGGCCAGCGCGGCCGGGGAGTCCAGCGGGATGTACCAGTCGCCGCCGCCGATGCCCTCGACCTCCAGATGGAGCGTACGGCCCGGGGAGCCCGCCGCCACCAGCTGCCGGGGCGGGGCCGCGAGCCCGGCGCGGCGACGCTCGGCCAGGGTGCCCGGTAGCAGCCGGGCGCACAGGTCGATCATGGCTTTGAGATGGGCGGAGGCCGGGGGTTCGTACGGGTAGTCGACGGCCTCGGCGATGTCCCCCGCGTGCACCCAGCACTCGAAGGCGCGGTCCAGGAAGGCGTCGCGCAGCGGCAGCGTGAAGTCGCCGTAGGGCACGTCGAGGTCGGACACCCCGCGCCCGGCGAACGACACCGTACGGACCAGGGCGTGGCCCTGCTCACGCCACAACTCCCGCACCGTCCCCGGCGGATCGGCGCCGAGGGCGGCTCCGGGCCCGGTCCGCCAGTACGCCTCGGTGCGCGCGAACGGGGAGCCGGGCGCGGGGGCGCCGAGCGGGTCGGGGAGGCCGAGGGCGGCGGCGATCAGGCCGTCCACCACCATGAGATGGCCGATCACCCCGCCGACGGTGGTGTCCCGCCCGGTGAGCCGCTGTCCGTCGAACCACTTGAGCCGCACCGGTGCCCGCCACTCGGCCTCGCCCATGTCACGCAGCAGCGCGTCCAGCCGGGCGGCCTCGGCGTCGTATGCGGCAGCCCAGCCGGGCACCGGGATCCGGGCCGGGCGGCGGCCCAGACAGCCCGCGAGCACCCGGGAGCGCAGCAGAGGGTCGAGGTCGAGGCTGTGCTCGGAGTGCAGCAGCCCGACGGCCTCGCGCAGCCGCAGCGCCTCCTCGGCGCAGGAGTTGCAGTGGTTGAGGTGGTCCTCGACGGCTGCGGTCTCCTCCGGGGAGCAGGCGGCCAGCGCCCAGGCGCCCAGCAGCGAGCGGAGCAGATCGTGTGAGGGCGGCCGCGGCACCGCGGCGGGCTGCGGCGGAGGTTCCGGTGCCGGTTCGGCCGCGGGCTCCGGCGCCGGCTCGGGTCCGGGCGCGGCGGGCGGAGGTCCGGGGACGGCGGCCGGGGGATCCACGGGCCCGGTACCGGGCCGCCGTGGCGCGGGGATCCCGGTGTCCAGGGTGCCCGGCCAGTGGCCGCAGTCCTCGGCGGCCGTGCGGGGCGGCGGTATCCGGGGCGGTCCGGTGGGTTCAGGAGGAATGCCGGTTTCATCGCCTCTGCCGGGTCCGCCTCGTCCGCCCCCTGGCCCCTGGGCGTGACCTTCGTCACCCTCGCTGCCGGAACGGCCCTCAGGGCGGCGGCCCTCACCGGGGTAACCCCTGCCGTGACGGCCCACGCCGCGGTGATCGCCGAACGCGCCGTCACCGAACGCGTCCTCGTCGTAGGGCTCCGGACCGCTGGACCCGCTCACAGCGCCCGTCCGTATCCGGGCGGCGGAACGGCGCGCGGGGGCTGGACATGGGCCGTGGAGAGGAGTTGGAGGCCCAGCCGCAGACGGCGTCTCGCCTCGTCCTCGCTCACCCCGAGGGCGGCCGCGGCCTGGCGGTAGTCACGGCGGTCGAAATAGGCCAGCTCCAGCGCGGCGCGCAGCGGGCCGGGCATCGATGTGACGATGTAGTCCGCGCGGGCGGCCACGGACGCCTCGCGGATCCGCTCCTCGATGTCCTCGGTGGTCACGTGGCCCTCCTCGGCCGCGGCGGCCTGGGCCGTGCGCAGCCGCTGCACCGCCTGGCGGTGGGCGAGGGTGGCGGCCCAGGAGCGCATCGAACCCTTCTTGGGGTCATAGGCGTCCGGGTTCTCCCAGATGTAGCCGAAGACTTCGCGGGTGACGCGGTCGGCCGCCTCCTCGTCCTCCAGGACACGGTGGGCGAGATGATGAACAAGCGAGGCGAATCGGTCGTACAGCTCACCGAGTGCGGCCGCTTCGCCGCGCGCGAGTCGTTGCTGCATCCTGCGGTCCCAGCGGGGCGGTGCGTCGTTCGGCATGCGGCCCCCATCCCTGCGTCGTCCGGCCGGCTCTCCAGGCACTGTGCCCAACCTTCATATCGAATGTAGTGCCGGGAGCTGACACAACAGCGTCCATGCGGCAAAGTGCGGCACGAGCAGGCTGCACATGGTATTGACCCCCTCACTTTGCGCAGGATTGGCGAGACGAAACGCTTCGCCGGGGCATAGGGTCATTCCCTACGGCGTGTGCCAGGGGGAAGTTTCATGCGGCGGTGGGCGGGCAGCCGCCCGGGAACAGAAAATTCCGGTTAGCGGCGAGCGAAGGGCTTCGGGCGCGTGACGTTGAAGGTGATCGAGGACCGTCGGGGGGAGTGGGTCGTACTCCAGGTCTCCGGAGAGATGGACCTGGTGACGTCGCCCGCGGTCCGGCAGCACGTCCACGACGCGGTTGCCGAGGGCCGCCACTGGCTGGTGCTGGACCTCTCGGAGGTCCGGTTCTGCGACTCCAGCGGTGTCGGTGTGCTCATCGCGGCGCGTCGGTTGATGCGGTCCTGTTCCGGCCGGCTGCGGCTGATCCTGCCGCCCCAGGGGGCCGCGCACGGTTCCCACGTCCACCGGGTGCTGGCGGCGCTCGGGGTGCGGCGGCTGTTCGACGTCCACCCGGACCTGGACGCGGCGACCGAGCCGGACGAGGACGACGAGGACGCGGTCGGCCCCCTGTCGGCCTGAGCCCCGCCCGTCCACCACCCGGCTCTCACGCCGTCACGAACATCCGGCCCGCGGCGGGCATTTCGGGAAGTCCGCCCGCACCACAAAGCCCCCGTCGTCCGTCGGCCCCGCCTTGAGCGTGCCGCCCAGCAGCTGGGCCCGTTCCCGCAATCCGACCAGCCCGTGTCCACCACCGGGCAGTCCCGGCGACGCGGCGGACGCGTCCGGCGGCCCGTTGCGCACCTCGACGCGCAGCTCCCGTGACTTCTCCAGATCCCTGACCCGTACCGTCACCCGCGCCCCCGGCGCGTGTTTGCGGACGTTGGTCAGCGCCTCCTGCACGATGCGGAAGGCGGCCCGCTCCACCGCCTCGGCGGTACGGCCCTCCTCGTCGTCCGACTCCCCGGCGGGGTCCGCCTCGTAGGCGACGTCCAGCGCGCTCAGTTCGATCAGCCGGGGCAGATCCGCCAGCCGGGGCTGCGGGGTGAGGTCCTCCAGATCGCCTCCGGCCGCACGCAGAATCCCGACCATGTGGCGCAGTTCGTCCAGGGTGCGCACGGACAGTTCGCGGATTGTCCGTGCGCCCTCCCGCGCCTTGGCGTCCTCGGCGCTGATCTGCACCGCTCCGGCCTGGAGGCTGATGAGACTGACCTGATGGGCCACCACGTCGTGCATCTCGCGCGCCAGCCGCGCCCGTTCGGTGCTCAGCACCTGCTCGGCGAGCAGCTCGTCCGCGTGGCGGCGGCTGCGGGTGAGGTCGTCGATCCGCGCGGCGAGTTCGCTGCGGGTGCGCACCAGCAGCCCCAGCGCGATCGGGCCGACCGAGGTCACACAGGCGTCGATCAGGACGAGGGTGTTGTCCCGGTAGGCGGTGGGCTCGAAGTCGGAGACCGGCCACGGTATGAAGTGCGCGGTGGCCAGCAGCAGTGCCAGGACGCCCAGCAGTCTGCGGTCCGGGCGGCACCGGGCCACCGTGTAGAGGGCGATCATCGGCGAGAACCAGATGTAGCCGATGAGGATCCCCGGCAGCGTGGCGAGGAAGACCAGCGCGGGGAAGCGGCGGCGCAGCAGCAGGGCGGCCGCGGCCACCAGCGAGACGTTCAGCTCCAGGTCGAAGGTGACGCCGTTGACGAGCAGCGCGTCGGCCACCGCCATGACGAGCGGGATCAGCAGCGAGCCCCAGCGGGTGGCCCAGGACGGCAGCCGCCGCCGCGGCGGCCTGGTCGGGGGCCGCATGTCCTCGAAGAGCGGGCTGGGGGAGGGACGGACGGAGGAGACTGTCATCGGGTCCCGCCTATAGGGGGGCGGCCGGCGATGAGTCCGGCGCGGTCGGCGACGATGGCCGCCTGGACACGGTTGAGACCGCCGAGCTTGCCGAGCACCGCCCGGACATGGTCCTTGACGGTGCTGGCGGCCAGCCCCATCCGCTCGGCGATCTGGGGGTTGGCGAGGCCCTCGCCGAGGAGGGCGAGCACTTCGCGTTCGCGCGGGGTGAGGGCCTCGACGGCCTCGGCGGCGGTCACTTCGGCCTCGGCGGCGAGGAAGCCGCCGATCACGGCGCGGGTGACACCGGGGTCCAGGACGCTGCCGCCCTGGGCGAGGGTCCGTACCGCGCGGACGAGTTGTTCCGGATCGGTGTCCTTCAGGAGGAAGCCCGCCGCTCCGGCGCGTAGCGCGGCGGCGAGGTACTCCTGGACGTCGAAGGTCGTCAGCATGGCGACGGCGGGGGAGCGGGGTGCGGCCCGCAACTGTCTCAGTACGGTCAACCCGTCGGCGTCCGGCATCCGGATGTCGAGGAGGACGACATCGGCCTCGCTGCGCAGTACGGTCTGGGCCGCCCCCGCGCCGGAACAGTCGGCGACGACCTCGATGTCCGGGGCGGTGCCCAGGATCAGCCGCAGGCCGGAGCGCACGAGCGCCTCGTCATCCACTACAGCAACACGGATCACCGGCCGCTCACTCTCCTCAGCTGTCATGCCCATTGCCCGGACAGCCTGCCGTATGCCCGATGGAAAATGGAGCGTTTCACTCCGCCCGATTGGGGGAGGCACCCCCTCCGGTTGGCGGGGGTGAGAGAAGACCAGCGGTGGATGCCGGTCGGGCCGTGCGCCGGGCAGACTTGAGCACATGCTGCACCACCCCGCGGGGTCGACCTGGACCCCGGCCCTGTCACCGCGCCGTAGGGCCTCTCGGCGCGTAGTGACTGCCGCGGACCTGACCGGTCCCGGCAAGGGCCAGTCAGCGGGGCGCTGCCGCGCCCAGGCCGCCGCGACCCCCACACGCGGCGGCCTGTCCACCCTTTGACCGCCCGCCGCGCCGTGTGCGCAGACCAAGCGCTGACCGGCCCCCCGCGGGGGGAGGGACCGGCCTTCGCCCGGCATCGCCGGGGTCGGAAATCACGGACGGCGGGCGCATCACCCCGGTGACGCGCCTGTCCACGCGCACGTCGTGGTGCGCTTTCCTGTTCTGCGTGGCCGCCGTGCATCGTGCTGTTCCTCCGGCTGTTGCCTCCGGCTTTCGGTCTTTCTGACGCTCCTGTCGCACAGGATGTACCTGTCACACAGGACGCGCCTGTCGCACAGGACGCACCTGTCACACCGGCGGTTCGGCCGGAGCCGGGCCCAGTGTCGTGGTGCCCGGTGCCGCCCGATGGCCCAGTCCCGTGCGGTACGCGTCCATCGCGGCCTCAAGCCGCCCCTCGCGCCGCAGCAGATCGCCCAGCAGCCGGCACAGATCGGCCAGGTCCCCGGCCGCGCCCGTGCGTTCCAGCAGGGACAGCGCCGCACAGTAGTGCTCCTCGGCGGTGTCCGCGTCGCCCCGCTCGTCGGCTATCAGCCCCAGCAGCCGGTGGGCGCCGCCCGCGTGCACCGCGCCGCGCTCGGCGGTGAGCCCGGCGGTGGGCCCGGCCCCGTCCGTTCCGGCCGGAGCCTCCCCTTCCGCGTCGGCGGAACGGTCCAGCAGCGGCAGCAGCAGGGCCTCCGCCTCGGCGGCGCGGCCCCGGCGGCGCAGTACGTCCGCCAGCTCCACCTCCACCTGCACGGTGAACAGCGCCGCCCGCTTGGACGCCAGCATGTCGCGCGCCGTACGCAGTTCGTGCTCCGCCCGCTCCAGATTGCCGTCCTGGGCGTGCACATAGCCGCGCATCCAGTGGCAGTGCGCCAGGTCGGTGTGGATCCGCAGCTGTTCGTACAGCTCCTGGGCCTTGGCGAGCGAGGCGTCGGCCTCCGCGGTGCGGCCCTCGGCGATCAGGGTGCGGGCCACCCCGCGGTGCATCCGCGCCACCAGGCCCGGATCGTCCACGTTGGGGGCCAGCGCGAGTGCCAGTTCGGCCGCGCGCACCGCACGGGCATGCGCCCCCATGTCCATGTACGGGGCGATGGCCGCGGTGTAGAGCAGCAGCAGCGCGTTCGGATCGTGCAGCCCGGAGGCGTTCAGCCCGTCGATGGCGCTCTCCAGCAGATAGCAGGAGTAGCGGAGTTCGCCCGCCAGCAGATGGGCCACGGCCCGGCCGCGGATGGCCGGCACCCGCCGGGGCAGCGGCTCCTCGGCCAGCAGCCGTTCCACCGCCTCGAAGTGATCACGGGCCGCGGTCAGTTCACCGGTCTCCAGGGCGCAGTCGCCCAGACCCAGCAGCGCCGACGCCCGCTCCTCGGCGAAGCCGAGCAGCTCCGCCTCGGCGTGCAGCCCGTGGAAGAGGGCGGCGGCGTCCTCGGCGGAGCCGGTGGCCAGCGCCCGCCGTGCGTCGGTCAGTCCGGCCCGCAGCCGGGTGGCGTCCCGCGGGGAGCGCCCAGTGGTCAGCTCCTCGTAGCTGACGCCGAGCCGTCCGGCGAGATGGCGCAGGGCGGCCTCGGAGGGGCGGACCTTGCCGGTTTCGAGGGTGGAGACATAGGCGGCCGTGTAGGCGGGCTCGGCGAGCTGGCGCTGGGTGAACCCGCGCTCGGTGCGCAGCCGCAGCACCCGCCGCCCGATGTCGCCGGTCGCGTCCGCCGCGGCCCGCCCGTCCCCGGCGCTTCTTTCGGCCACGGTGCCCTCTTCTCCCCGGATGTAGCTTAATCGCCGAGCTAAGTCCATTTACGTGAGGATTAAAAGATGCTTGAGGCGAGGAAATTGGCTCCCGCCGGTCCGGGATGCGAGACGACGACCGTCCGTCAGCCAGGACTGCTCCTCACCGACCACCACTTCGAGGTACCGCTCGACCATACGGCGCCGGAGGGCGAGCGGATCAGGCTTTACGGACGCGAGGTCGTCGCCGCGGACCGCGCGGGCGCCGGACGGGACCGGCTTCCCTGGCTGCTCTACCTCGAGGGCGGACCGGGCTTCGGCGCACCCCGCCCGGTCGGCCGCTCCGGCTGGCTGGACCGGGCGCTGGACGAGTACCGCGTGCTCCTGCTCGACCAGCGCGGCACCGGCCGCTCCACCCCCGCCACCCGGCAGACCCTGCCGCTGCGCGGCGCCCCGGAGCGGCAGGCCGACTACCTCGCCCACTTCCGCGCCGACGCGATCGTGCGCGACTGCGAGCTGATACGCCGGCGGCTCACCGGAGGCCGTCCCTGGACCGTGCTCGGGCAGAGCTACGGCGGCTTCTGCGCGGTCAGTTACCTCTCCCACGCCCCCGAGGGGCTGGACACCGTGCTGATCACCGGCGGGCTGCCGTCGCTCGACGCCGACGCCGACACGGTCTACCGCGCCGCGTATCCGCGTATGGAGCGCGCGTCCCTGGCGCACTACGCCCGCTACCCGGGCGACGCGGTGACCGTCCGCGCCGTGGTCCGGCATCTGGCCGCCCACGAGGAGGTGCTGCCGGACGGCACCCGGCTCACCCCGGCCGCCTTTCAGCAGCTCGGCATACTGCTCGGCGGCGGCGACGGCTCCCATCAGCTCCACCATCTGCTGGAGGACCCGTTCGCGACGACCCCCGACGGACCCCGGCTCGCCGACGCGTTCCGCGAGCGGGTGGCGGCCGTGCTCTCCCGCGCCGCCAGCCCCCTCTACACGCTGCTGCACGAGTCCATCTACGCCCAGGACGGCCGCGCCACCGACTGGTCCGCGCACCGGATCCGCACCGAGTTCCCCGGGTTCGACGCGGAAGCCGCGGCCGCGGGCGACGGTCCGGTGCTCTTCACCGCCGAGACCGTCCACCCCTGGATGCTGGACACCCACGCGGCGCTGCGCCCGCTGCGCCGTACCGCCGAACTCCTGGCCGAGCGCACCGGCTGGGGCCCGCTGTACGACGCGGAGCGGCTGGCCCGCAACACCGTGCCGGTGGCCGCCGCCGTCTACCACGACGACCTGTATGTGGACACCGCGCACGCCCTCGCCACCGCCCGCGCCATCCGGGGGCTGCGCACCTGGGTGACGGACGAGTTCGAGCACGACGGGGTGCGGGCCGGGGGCCGCCGGGTGCTGGACCGGCTGCTGCGGCTGGCCCGCGACGAGGCGGTGTGACGCGGCCGCGCGGGCTCATCGAGGTAAGCCGAAGTGTGGCGGACGCCATGTCAGATTTCCCTGGGACTTGTCGCGTTCTGGTTGCTCCCCACCTCCGGGCCCCGTAGGTTGAGCCGCTAATTAACCGTGCTTAATCGGTCGCTTACGGGACTGAATTCGGGAGCCACTGTGCGACGACACATACGGGGACGAGTCCCTCGCCGCATCGCGGCGACCGTCGGGGGTATCGCCCTGGCCGCGGCGCTCACCGCCACCGCGACGGCGACCACGGGCGGAGAGGACACCTCCGCTCCGCACTCCGCCGACGCGGCGGCCGCCGACCCCGCATCGCGCACCCATGAGGTCGAGTACTTCAGCCGTCCCGGCGCCCACCCCCGGCACACCGAGGTCCCGGCCGCCACCCCCAAGCGCCTGACCCGCGCGGCCCGTTCGCTGTCCGCCGCCGAGAAGGCGGACGACGGGGACGTCGGCTCGGTCATCAACAAGGGTCCGGTCGACGACAAGGTGGACGTCGTCTTCATCGGCGACGGCTACACCGCCTCCCAGCAGGAGGACTTCCACGCCGATCTGCGCGCCAAGTGGAAGGAGATCTCCGCGGTCGAGCCGTACGCCTCCTACGGGGACCTGTTCAACGTGTGGTCCGTGGACGCCGTCTCCAACCAGTCCGGTGTCTCCGGCGACCCCGGCAAGGACGTCGTCAAGGACACCGCTCTCGGCTCGTACTTCTGGTGCGACGACCTCGAGCGGCTGCTGTGCGTCAACACCGACAAGGTCGAGTCCTACGCGGCCAAGGCCCCGCAGGCCGATCTGGTGGTCGTGCTCTCCAACTCCACCAAGTACGGCGGCGCGGGCTACACCGTCAGCTCGCAGGTGGGCTACGACGGCATCGCCACCGCCTCCTCCGACCACCCCGACTCCGACCAGGTCGCCGTCCATGAGACCGGCCACTCGCTCGGCAAGCTGGCCGACGAGTACGTCTATCCCGACAACGGCACCTACACCGGCGCGGAGCCCGAGGAGGCCAACGCCTCCACGCTGAGCGCGGACCAGATGGCCGACCAGCAGAAGAAGTGGTACCGCTGGCTGGGCCAGACCTCGCCGGACGGCGGCGCGGTCGGCGCGTACGAGGGCGGGCGTTACTACCCCAAGGGCATCAACCGCCCCACCGAGGACTCCATCATGCGCACCCTGGGCCGGGAGTTCAGCCTGCCCGGCCGGGAGGCGATGATCGCGGGCTTCTACCGCCACGCGAGCGTGGTCAGCAGCCCGACATCCACCGACAAGCCGATCCGGCGCACGGCCACGCCGACGGTGCACATCCCGAAGAAGGCGTCCCTGAAGTGGTACGTGGACGGTGACGAGGTGCGCTCCGCGCGCGGGAAGACATCCGTGACCCCGGCGTCCCTCGGCGTCTCCTCCGACGGCAAGGCCCACCGCGTGAAGGCCAGGGCGACCGACACCACCTCTGCGGTGAAGGACCCGGCGCTGCGGAAGCTGCTGACCGACTCGCGTACCTGGAAGGTCACCCGCTAGCGACCCGTACGTCTCGTGGCGCGCCGCCTGCGCGCCCATCCGGACCGCCGCCCCGTGGACCCCCGCCGCGGGGCGGCTTCATGCGCCCCGGTCCGGTGTCCGGCCGGTCCTCTGTCCGCGTCGATGCGCTGCGTCGATGGGGGCGGCCGCGGTCCGCCCCGTGACATCGGCAGGTCCTAGAGTTCCGCACGCCGTGACCGGGCTCAATCGCCCGCCGGGGCGGGCGGCCGGTCATGTGTTCCGGCGGCGCGTCGATCATCCGACAACGCGCCGGTCCCGGCCACCGCCGAGGCGCGGCCGGCCACGACGAGGCCGCAGCCGCACGACGGCACCTCACGGCACTCCCCGCGGAGCGCTCAGCGGGTCAACTCACGCTCCAGCTTGGTGGGGAAGCGCGTGGTGATCCGCGTTGCGCCGAGCCAGCCGCTCAGCCGCGCCGCCTCCGTCTCCAGCGCGGTCCGCCCCTCCCGCCCCACATCGGCGAAGAGCCGCCACACCACCTCGCCATCGCCGCGCTGGGTCCAGGCGCCGACGATCCGGCCGTTCCACCAGACCGTGGGGCCGATGTTGCCGGTGCCGTCGAAGAGCGCCGGCACCTGCTCGGGGTCGAGGTACCAGTCGCGCATCCGCCAGCCCATGGCGGTCGGATCCAGGCTCGGCAGCAGCGCGGCCCACGGCTCGCACTCCGCCACCGGCTCCTCGTCACCCTCCGCCACGAACCCCGGCCCCGCCGCCAACTCCACCGCCACCGCCCGGATGTCGGCCAGCGCCCGCCGGGTGTCGGTCACCGTCCATCCCGTCCACCACTTCAGATCGGCCTCGGTCGCGGGTCCGAAGGACCGCAGCCAGCGCCCCGCGATCTCCGCCTTCGCCTCGCGCACCGGCAGCTCGGGCAGCGCCGCCGCCGGGGCCCACGGGAACAGGCTGCTGTTCCAGGTGGTGCGCGGACGGCAGCGGCGCACCAGCCCGTCGGCGGCCAGCAGCCGCAGCAGCCGACTGCCGATGCTCTGCTTCGCCTCGTACGGCTTCCCCGGCGACATCAGTATCGTCTCGCGCAGCGCGGGCACGTCCTGGGACAGCTCGGAGGTGGTGGCCTCGCCCCGTACCGCGAGCGCCGCAAGGGCCTCCTTCTCGACCGCGGCCAGCCGCTCCTCGTCCCAGCCCGTCGCACGCTCCCGCAGCTGCTTGACCAAGGTGGCGCGCTCGCGGACCGCGATGGCCCGCCCGGCGCCCGCGTACACCGCGGGGGCGAGACCGGCCGTCACCGCGAACATGGTGCGGCGCATACAGAGCAGCCGCACCAGCGACAGATCCTCGTAGAACGCCCGGTCCACGGCCTCCGGCCGGGGCTCCCGCAGCCGCGCGCACGCCGACAGATACACGGTGGCCGGGTCGGTGGCGTGCAGGGCCACCACCGCGTCCGTGACCTCCTCGACGGTGGCCGCGCGCGTGGACGGCGCCAGCAGATGGCGCCGCCCGACCCGGGCGCGGCGCTGTTCGTCGGAGATACGGCGGGAGGGGTGCGCATCGGTCATAGGGCCGACGGTAGAGCGCGTACCGGACATCTTCTGTCAGGTATGGCGGCGGGTACGGCGGCCGTGGCCGTGCCTGAAGATCGGCTTCCGGCGTGAGGCAAGATGAGGCCATGCGCAACTTCGGGGGCGAGGGTTACCTGATCGCGGGCCGGTACGAACTGGCGTCGCGACTCGGGCGCGGCGGCATGGGCACGGTATGGCGGGCGGTGGACCGACTGCTGGTCCGGGACGTCGCGGTCAAGGAACTGCATGTGGACGACGAGGGGCTGTCGGCCCTCGACGCCCAACTGATGGGTGAGCGCACGCTGCGCGAGGCCCGTACGGTCGCCCAGATCAAGCACCCCAATGTGATCGTCCTGCACGATGTGGTCGAGGAGGACGAGCGCGCCTGGATCGTCATGGAGCTGGTCGACGGGGTCTCGCTCGCCCACCGGCTGGCCGCGCAGGGCCCGGTCGGCCCGCGCGAGGCGGGCGGGATCGTGCTGGCGCTGCTGGACGCGCTGCGCGCGGCGCATGCCCGCGGGGTGCTGCACCGGGACCTCAAGCCCGCCAATGTGCTGATGGAGTCGGGCACCCGGCGGGTGGTGCTGACGGACTTCGGGATCGCACAGGTCTCGGGGGCCACGACGATCACCGAGACCGGTTCGTTCGTCGGCTCGCCCGAATACGCCGCGCCGGAGCGGATGTCGGGGCGGCGGACCGGACCGGAGTCGGATCTGTGGTCGCTGGGGGTGCTGCTGTGCACGCTGGTGAGCGGCCAGTCCCCGTTCCACCGCGACTCCCTGGCCGCGGTGCTGCACGCCGTCGTCTTCGACGAGATCGCGGTGCCCGAGGAGGCCGGAGGGCTGAAGCCGGTCGTCGAGGGGCTGTTGCGGCGGGAGCCGGAGCAGCGGCTGAGTACGGAGGAGACCGCTCGGCTGCTGCGGGCGTACGTGGGGTCGGCGGACACCCCGGAGATGCCGCTGCCGCGGACCGAGCCGCGGCCGGGCCGGGCACTGGTGCCGGGCCCCGCGCCGGGCCCCGCTCCGGAGCCGGATTCCGGGGTTGTACCGGTCGGTGCGGCGGCGGCCACCGGGGCGGCGTCCAGAACCACCGGAAAGACTGCCAAGCCCGAAGAGACGGAAAAGTCGGGAGAGTCGGGAAAGCCCGATAAGGCCGCCAAGGCTGGAACGTCGGGCCGCGGGGGCCGGTTCCCCGGTGGCCGCAAGGCGGTGGTGGCGGTCGCCGCCGTCCTGGCGCTCGCCGGAGCGGGCGTGGGCGCGGTGGCGCTGCTGAACGACGGCGGCGACGACAAGCGGGCGAGCGGCACCTCGAGCCACACCAGCGACAACGGCCACAATGACGGCGGGAAGAACTCGCGCGCCTCGCGCACCCCGAAGCCCGGCGCATCCCCGTCCGGTGGCATTCCCAAGGGCTATGAGCGAGTGAAGGACCCGCTCGGCTTCTCGCTCGCCGTACCCGAGGGATACAGCCGCTCCGTCGAGGGTGACCGGATCTACTACTACTCCCCGGGCAAGGAGTTCCGGATCGGTGTGCAGATCCAGCAGCAGGACCCCAAGGGCCCGCTGGGGCTGAGCAGGCAGGCGGACGCCAAGGGGCCTTCGGACTACCCGGGCTACCGCAGCGGCCAGGTCATCGAGACCACCCATCACGGACGGCCCGCCGCCCTCTGGGCGTTCATCTGGAACGGGTCCGCGGACGACGGTGGCTCACGGCAGACGTTCGATCTGAGCTGGGACGAGAACGGCGTAATGGTCGATCTCTGGCTCTCTGCCCCGGTAGCGCAAAAAGGCGTGGGAAAGCAGCATTTCGATAACGCTGTCCGCACATTCACACGTTCCGCCACAGCGAACTGAGCCCCGCCGCAACGGCTTTGTCACGAGCCCTCCGCCAGTCCGGGGCCGGTGGCGAATTCAGCCACCGGACCGGTAATGATTGGGCCATGACGAACGACGGGGGACGGGCGAACGAGCCCACCAGCTACACCCTGCGGCCGCCGGACGCCCCGGAGACGCCTCCCCAGGGGGCGCGGTCGCCGGTGAGCGCCTATGAGCCGACCCAGCTCGCGGCGCAGCGGCCGCCCGCCGCCCGGTCCTCGGACCCGGACGCCGGGCGGGTCGTCGGCGAGCGCTACCGGCTGGTCTCCCGGCTCGGCCACGGCGGGATGGGCACCGTCTGGCGCGCTCAGGACCAGGTCATGGATCGCGAGGTGGCGGTCAAGGAGCCGCGGATCCCGGACCATCTCCCGGACAGCGAGCGGCAGACGGTCTACCGGCGGATGGAGCGCGAGGCGCGCGCCGCCGCCCGGATCGACCACCCCTCCGTCGTCACCGTCCACGACGTCGTGGTCGAGGAGGGGCGGCCCTGGATCGTGATGGAGCTGGTGAGCGGGCAGTCGCTGGGCAGTCGGCTGGCCGAGGGCACGCTCGACCCGCGCGAGGCGGCCCGGATCGGTCTCGCGGTACTCGGCGCGCTGTCCGCCGCCCATGAGGCCGGTGTGCTGCACCGCGACGTCAAACCGGACAATGTGCTGCTCGGCCGGGACGACCGGGTGGTCCTCACCGACTTCGGTATCGCCCAGATCGAGGGCGAGCAGGGGCTCACCGAGACCGGTGGGTTTGTCGGCTCGCCCGAATTCATCGCGCCCGAGCGGGTGCTGGGCCAGCGGCCCGGTCCCGAGTCGGACCTGTGGTCGCTGGGTGTGGTGCTGTACACGGCGGTCGAGGGGATGTCCCCGTTCCGCCGCAGCCACTCCCCATCCACTCTCCAGGCCGTGTTGCAGGCCGAACCGCAGACGCCCGCGCGTGCCGTGGGCCCGCTGGGCGACATCATCATGCGGATGCTGCGCAAGGACACCTCGGCGCGTCCGTCCGCCCAGGAGATCAGGCAGGCGCTGGAGACCGCGGCCCGCCCGCCGCAGCACACGCCGACCGTCTCCGCGGCCGGTGCGCCCACCATGGCCGCGAGCGGCGTTCCGACGATGGCGGTCGGCGCGGGATTCGGCGCGGCGCCGTCCGCGGCGCCTGAGCCCTCCGGCAACCGCTTCGTGCCGCCCGTCCTGCACAAGAACCGCAAGGCCCAATTGGGTCTGGGCGCGCTGGTGCTGGTGGTGGCCGCCGCCCTGGTGCTGGTGATCGCGAAGCCGTTCGCGAGCGAGAGCCCGCTGCCGTCCGGCTGGACCGTGCGCGATGAGCAGTCCCTGGTCGGCGCGACCCTGGCCACGCCCGAGGGCTACAAGCGGCTTCAGAACGACTCCTACGACACCGCTCCGGAGGTCTCCTTCACGGACCCCAGCGGCGTCTACACGATCACGCTCAAGGCATCGGTGAGCGATACGCAGCACCAGATCACCAACAACAAGGGAGTGGCCGGGCAGATCCGCCAGTACTACGAGAGCGGCGCCCAGTCGTCGATGGACGAGGCCAAGGTGAAGCCGTCGAGGACGGCCGACCAGGAGGGTGACCCCGCCCTGGACTTCGACACCACCTACTTCGCGCCCGGCACCAGCGGCGATGACATCCGCATCCCCTACCTGTACCGGGACCATGTGTTCGTCATCGACAAAGAGATCGCCTGGCAGCTGACGGTGAGCATGCCCGCCCAGGGTGATGCCCGTAAGACCGGCGACACGATGTACGAGGACGTCCTGAAGAACCTCAAGATCAACAAGAAGTTCCGCATCGACACGGACTGAGCGGCCGACCGCCTTGTGAACACACGTCGCGCCAGCAATCGCTGGCGCGATTGTGTGTGACCGGTGAAGGCGAGTTACCGACGGGTACCCAAACCGGCCGCGGCAGCCTACTCTCTGCCGCATGACGGAGACGCAGGACAGCGCACGCGCACAGAGCGGCACCAGCACCGCCCCCGCCGACGGCAATCCGGTCGCGGCCCCGGGCACCCGCACCGCAGCCGACGTCGTCACCCCCGAGCTGGTCGCCCGGCTCGCCAAGGGCGTCGTGGGCAGCGGAAGCACCGTCAACCACACGCCGTTCACCGGCGAGGTCCTCGCCGCCGAGCTGCCCGAGTCCACTCCGGAAGACGTCGCCACCGCCTTCACCCGGGCCCGTGAGGCCCAGCGGGCCTGGGCTGCCCTGCCCGTCCGCCGCCGCGCCGCCGTCCTCCTCCGGTTCCACGATCTGCTGCTGGAACGGCAGTCGGAGATCCTGGACCTCATCCAGCTGGAGACCGGCAAGACCCGGCTGCACGCCCATGAGGAGATCCAGGGCGTGGTGCTGGCCGCCCGCCACTACGGCCGCAAGGCCCCCAGCTATCTGCGGCCCAAGGCCCGCGTCGGTGTCGTTCCCACGCTGACCAAGGTCACCGAACTGCGCCAGCCGCGCGGGGTCGTGGGCCAGATCGTGCCCTGGAACTATCCGCTGGAGCTGTCCGTCGGCGACGCGATACCCGCCTTCGTCTCCGGCAACGCGGTTGTGATGAAACCCGACACCGAGACCTCGCTGACCGCCCTCTGGGCGCGGGAGCTGATGCTCGAGGCCGGAATGCCCGCCGGGGTGTGGCAGATCGTGATCGGCGAGGGACCGGTGGTCGGCCCCGCCGTCATCGAACACGCCGACTACGTCTCGTTCACCGGCTCCACCCGCACCGGCCGCGGGGTGGCCCAGGCCGCCGCCGCCCGTCTGGTGGGCTGCTCCCTCGAACTCGGCGGCAAGAACGCCATGCTGGTGCTGCGCGACGCCGACATCGAGAAGGCGGCCGAGGGCGCGGTGCGCGCCTGCTTCGCCTCCGCCGGGCAGCTGTGCATCTCCATTGAGCGGCTGTACGTCCACGAGTCGATCGCGGACGCCTTCCTGGAGCGGTTCGCCGCCCGCACCAAGGCGATGAGGCTGGGCAAGGCCCTCGGCTACGGCGCCGAGATGGGCTCGCTCGTCTCCGACCGCCAGCTGGACACCGTCACCCGCCATGTGGAAGAGGCGGTCGCCAAGGGCGCCACGGTCGTCGCGGGCGGCCGTCCCCGGCCCGATATCGGCCCCTACTTCTACGAGCCCACGATCCTCGACGGTGTGGAGCCGCCGATGGCCGTGTGCACCGAGGAGACCTTCGGCCCGGTCGTCTCGATCTACCGCTTCACCGACGAGGACGACGCTGTCCAGCGCGCCAACGCCACCCCGTACGGGCTCAACGCGAGCGTCTGGACCAAGGACGGCAGGCGCGGCCGGGCCGTCGCCGCCCGGCTGCGCGCCGGAACGGTCAACGTCAACGAGGCGTACGCGGCCGCCTACGGCAGCGTCAACGCCCCCATGGGCGGCATGGGCGACTCCGGACTCGGCCGCCGACACGGCTCGGAGGGCATCCTCAAGTTCACCGAGGCGCAGACGGTCGCTCACCAGCGGCTGATGCCACTGGGCCCGTCCTTCGGGATGACGGATGAGAAGTACGCGGCCTTCATGACCCGCAGCCTGCGCGCGATGAAGGCACTGCGCCTGCGCTGACCAGCACGTATCGACCGGAGGTACCCGTTGTCAGGGGACAAGTCCGTCCATCACCAGGAGCACGGCGACAGCACCGGTTCCGCTACTGACGCCACCGACGACACCGGCCCCGCCGCCGGTGCCACTGACGCCACTGACGTCACCGACGACGCCGGATACGACTACGACGTCATCGTCATCGGCTCGGGCTTCGGCGGTTCGGTGTCGGCCCTCCGGCTGACCGAGAAGGGATACCGCGTCGGTGTCCTGGAGGCGGGCCGCCGCTTCACCCGCGCGACCCTGCCCAAGAACTCCTGGGACCTCCGCAACTATCTGTGGGCCCCGGCCCTCGGACTGTTCGGCATCCAGCGCATCCATGTGCTCGGCAAGGTGATGGTGCTCGCGGGCGCCGGGGTCGGCGGCGGTTCGCTCAACTACGCCAACACCCTGTACGTACCGCCCGCGCCGTTCTTCGAGGACCCGCAGTGGGGGCACATCACCGACTGGCAGGACGAACTGCGGCCCTACTACGACCAGGCGCGGCGGATGCTCGGGGTGCGGCTCAACCCGACGCTCACCCCGTCCGACGTCCATCTGAAGTCCGCCGCGCGGAAGATGGGGGTGGAGGACAGCTTCCACATGGCCCCGGTCGGCGTCTTCTTCGGAGACGGCCAGGACGCCGACGGCTCCGCCGCCGCGCAGGCCGCACCGGGCGAGACGGTGGCCGATCCGTACTTCGGCGGCGCCGGCCCGGACCGCAAGGCGTGCACCGAATGCGGTGAGTGCATGACCGGCTGCCGCCACGGCGCCAAGAACACCCTCAACGAGAACTACCTCTATCTCGCCGAGAAGGCCGGCGCGGTCGTCCACCCCATGACCACGGTCGTGGCCGTGAGCGACGATCCGCACGGCGGCCACCGCGTCACCACCGTGCCCACCGACAACCGGCGCAAGGGCAAGCCCACCGCGCTGCGCGCCCGTTACGTGGTGCTCGCCGCGGGCACCTACGGCACCCAGACCCTGCTGCACACCATGCGGGACAAGGGGCTGCTGCCCCGGCTCTCCGAACGGCTCGGTTTCCTCACCCGCACCAACTCCGAGGCCCTGGTGGGTGCCCAGACCACCGACCGCCGCTACCGCGCCAGGAACCCGGCGGAGCAGAAGGCCGAGTTCAGCCGCGGGGTGGCGATCACCTCGTCGATCCACCCCAACGAGACCACCCATATCGAGCCGGTCCGCTACGGCAAGGGGTCCAACGCGATGGGCCTGATGTCCATCCTCCAGATCCCCTACGGCGGGCGGGTGCCGCGCTGGCTCCAGTTCCTCGGTGCCAATCTGAAGCACCCCACGATGGCGGTGCGTTCGCTGTCCAACCGGCGCTGGTCCGAGCGGACCATCATCGGCCTGGTCATGCAGACCCATGACAACTCGCTGCGCACGTACCGCAAGTCCAAGGGGCTCGGGAAGGGACTGCTGACCGCCTGGCAGGGCCACGGTGAGCCCAACCCGGACTACATCCCCGAGGGCGCGGAGGCGGCCCGCCATCTCGCCGAGTCGATCAACGGCTTCGCGGGCAGCAATGTCGGGGAGCTGATGGGCACCCCGCTGACCGCGCACTTCCTCGGCGGCTGCCCGATCGGTGCGGACGCCGAGCACGGGGTGATCGACCCGTACCACCGGCTGTACGGACACCCGGGCATCCATGTCGTCGACGGCGCCGCGGTCTCGGCGAACCTCGGCGTCAACCCCTCCCTGACCATCACGGCACAGGCGGAACGGGCCATGTCGCTGTGGCCGAACAAGGGCGAGGCGGATCCGCGCCCCGCCCAGGGCGAGCCGTACCAGCGGCTGTCGCCCGTCGAGCCCACCGCTCCGGCGGTTCCGGCGGACGCGTTCGGGGCGCTGAAGCTGCCCCTGCTTCCGGTGCCCGTGGTACCCCCGGCCCGGCCCGGTAGCTGACGTCCGCGCGGCGAAGGGGCCGCCCCCGACGGTGGGGGCGGCCCCTCGCTGCGACTACCGTGCCCGCGCGTCGGCCCGGTGGCCGTTACGCGGCGGCGCCGCTGCGACGACGACGGACCACGAACACGGCGCCACCGCCCGCGGCCATGGCCACACCGCCGATCAGGGCAATCGTCGGCAGCGCGGAGGACGAACCCGTCTCGGCGAGGCTGCCCTTGGGGTTGATCTCCGTGTTGCCCTCCGGCTTGTGCGGCAGCGGCTTCTTGCCGCCCTGCGGCTTGGGCTCGGCCGGGGGCACCTCGCCCGGCTTCGAACCGGCCTCGAGCACGTCGAACTCGTAGTACTCACCGGTCGAGTAGACGCAGTTGCCCTTGTCGTCCGCGTACACACCGACGCTGATCGCGTAACCGAAGCCCTCGGGCGCGCTCTTGGCCACGCTCAGCCGGAGACCGACGGTGAGGGTCTCGTGCGGACGCACATCGGTGTAGCCGACATAGCCCGCGCCCGGGTCGTTGTCGTCGGTGGAGATGTTCTGCCACGCGCCGGTGTCCGGGTCCTTGTACTGAAGGGTGAGGTACTTGCCGGTGCCCTCCAGGTCGTCGAGGTGCACGGTGCCCGCGACAACGCCGAAGTCCACGCGCTTGTACGTGCGGTCGGAGTCGTTCTTGACCTTGAAGCTGAAGTTGTGGAACCCACTGCCCGCCACGACCTTTGAGGGCAGGCCGACGAGGGTGGTGCTGAGGTCGGGGTCCTCGTTGTAGTCCTCGTTGTCCGTGCACTCACCGGGCTCGGTCGGCTCGTCGGTGGGGGAGGTCGGCTTGCCGGTGGGGGTGGCCGTCTCGGTGGGCGTGGCCGGGGGAGTGGTGGTCTGGCTCTCGGTGGCCGTCGGGGTGGGGCTGGTGGGGTCGCCGGTCGGCGTCTGCGTGGTCTCCGTCGGGTCCGGGGTCGGCGTGGCCGGGGGAGTGGCGGTCTCCGACGCGGACGGCGAGGCCGAAGGCGATTCCTCGGCGAAGGCGGCCGGAGCCGCGAGCAACGCGGCGGGGGCGATGGCGGCCGTGGCTGCGGCGGTCGCCAGAACGCGGCGAATCTTCATGAAGACCTCTTCTGGGTCCGTACGCATCGCTGGTAGGCGGTGCGCAGGTGGAAGGCCGTCGCGGTGGGGGCGCGGTATGGCCGTGCGTTTGCACGTACATGACCAGCTCGGTGGCTGAAAGGTTGCCTTCGTTTTTGCTCACAGAATGGTCACAGAATCCGGCAGCTCGGTCAGAAAGCAGTCGGAGGAAACCGGGAAACGGTCACGAAGGGATCGGAGCCGGCGCGGAACCGCTGACGAGATCCGGGGGCAGCGCATGCGAAGGGCCCCGGGGCGCCCGAGCGGGACGGGCGCCCCGGGGCCCTAGGCGGTCAGCACCGGCGTCAGGGCAGCGCCGGTGCTGAGAAGCGGCGCCGGGGGGTTGCGCCGCTGGCTTCGAGGCCGGACTTCATGGGGGGAGTGTGGAGGGGCGCACGCCCGCGTGGTTGTACCAATGACGGGAGGTGACCCGGGGCTTTTCGCCTTCCTGCATCGTGGTGGATGCGGAGCGCCGGGCGCAACCGTTTCGACCGGATACGGTCGGTCCCAGGCGTCCCCGGGACCGACCGTCCTTGAGGTGGTGACCGGGCTGCTGTCCCCTGCCGACCGGTCACCTCGCCGGAGCGAGGTCCCACGACGCGCACCGCCTGAATCACCGCAGGGGGCGCGTCTCATCGCTTCGGCGGATCTGAGCCACGCGTGGATTTTCCGGGCCGCTCCTGGCTGGCGCGGCACCGGGCTCAACGAGCCCGCTCGCGGGCCGGTCACGCGCCGTACGGGTGATGGCGCGGAACGTCAGACCCGGCCACGGCACAGCTCCAGCAGCGTCATGGCGAGGGTGGTGCCGGGCTTGCCGAGCCCCTCCCGGTAGCGGTCGAGGATCTCCATCTCACGGGAGAGGTGCACCCGCCGCCCGCCCGATGCGATCCGGGCCCGCTGGATGGACGCCGAGACATCCATCCGCTCCCGGACGAGGTCGAGGATCCGCCCGTCGAGGGCGTCGATCCGCTCACGGGCGGTGCGGATCACCTCGGTGGCGTCCGCTGCCCCGGCCGTACTGCTCGCGGTGGTGCTCATATCCGTATCTCCTGGTCTGTCGGGTGTCTCGGGTCTGTCGGGACGGGACCCGGAGTCCGGCGGGAGAGCCCGGAGGAGGAAACACCAGCGCCCCGGGCCTTGGCCGGCCCGGGGCGCCTGGGAAGTCGCTTGTCAGTTCAAGCAGCACGACCATGGCAGCCGGACGGGCCGGTGCCATAGGTAAAGACGAAGGTCATGCGCGTGGACATGGCGTCGATTATGAGCCCGTTAGAATCGAAAGTCCAACGCGCCGGAACAGTCCCTGTGCGGGTTCCCTGTGCGGACCGGAGCGCCCCGAGTACCACCCGATCACCACCGCCGGAAGGCCGCCGAAGTGCCATCAGCGTCCCCTGCTGCCGCCCCCGACACCGTCCTGGTCGTCGACTTCGGCGCGCAGTACGCCCAGCTCATCGCCCGCCGGGTTCGCGAAGCCCGGGTCTACAGCGAGATCGTCCCGTCCACCATGCCGGTGGAGGAGATGCTCGCCAAGAAGCCGAAGGCGATCATCCTGTCCGGCGGTCCTTCGTCGGTCTACGCCGAGGGCGCGCCCAGCGTCGACCGCGCGCTCTTCGAGGCCGGGATCCCCGTCTTCGGTATGTGCTACGGCTTCCAGCTGATGGCGGTCGCGCTCGGCGGCACGGTCGACAACACCGGCGCCCGGGAGTACGGCCGTACCCCGCTGACCGTGACCAAGCCCGGCTCCACGCTCTTCGCGGGCACCCCCGAGGAGCAGTCCGTGTGGATGTCGCATGGCGACGCCTGCTCGGCCGCCCCGGCGGGCTTCGCCGTCACCGCCTCCACCGATGTGGTGCCGGTCGCCGCCTTCGAATGCGACGAGCGCAAGCTCTACGGCGTACAGCACCACCCCGAGGTGATGCACTCCACCCACGGCCAGCAGGTGCTGGAGCACTTCCTCTACCGGGGCGCCGGTCTCGAGCCCACCTGGACCACCTCCAACGTGGTCGAGGAGTCCGTCGCGGCCATCCGTGAGCAGGTCGGAACCAAGCGCGCGATCTGCGGGCTGTCCGGCGGGGTGGACTCCGCCGTCGCCGCGGCTCTCGTCCAGAAGGCCATCGGCGACCAGCTGACCTGCGTCTACGTTGACCACGGCCTGATGCGCAAGGGTGAGTCCGAGCAGGTCGAGAAGGACTTCGTGGCGGCCACCGGCATCCAGCTGAAGGTCGTCGAGGCCGAGGAGCGGTTCCTGTCCGCGCTCGCCGGGGTCTCCGACCCCGAGGAGAAGCGGAAGATCATCGGCCGGGAGTTCATCCGGGTCTTCGAGCAGGCCCAGGCCGAGCTGGTGGCCGAGGCGGGCGCCGCGGGCGAGGCCGTGGAGTTCCTGGTGCAGGGCACCCTCTACCCCGATGTGGTGGAGTCCGGCGGCGGCACCGGCACCGCCAACATCAAGTCCCACCACAACGTGGGCGGCCTCCCCGAGGACCTCGAGTTCAAGCTCGTCGAGCCGCTGCGCCGGCTGTTCAAGGACGAGGTGCGCAACGTCGGCCAGGAGCTGGGCCTCCCGAGCGAGATCGTCAACCGCCAGCCCTTCCCGGGCCCCGGGCTCGGCATCCGCATCGTCGGCGAGGTCACCAAGGAGCGCCTGGACCTGCTGCGCGAGGCCGACGCCATCGCCCGCGAGGAGCTGACCGCCGCCGGTCTCGACCGCGACATCTGGCAGTGCCCGGTCGTCCTCCTCGCCGATGTCCGCTCGGTCGGCGTCCAGGGCGACGGCCGCACCTACGGCCACCCCATCGTGCTGCGCCCGGTCTCCTCCGAGGACGCCATGACGGCCGACTGGTCGCGGCTGCCGTACGACGTCCTGTCGCGGATCTCCACCCGCATCACCAACGAGGTGGACGAGGTGAACCGGGTCGTCCTGGACATCACCAGCAAGCCGCCCGGCACCATCGAGTGGGAGTGACCTCTCCCTCCCCGTGGTCAACGCCGACGCCGTCGCTCATTCGTTGGGCGGCGGCGTCGCCGTCTGGGCTGGGTACTCTGACCGCAGAGGCGAGACTCCGTCCCATGGGGGCAATCATGAGCGCCGCACACGAGTACGGGCTGGACGAGCAGTACGAGTGGATCCGCCCGCCCGAGGGCGGCTGGACGGCGGACGACCTCGACCGGCTTCCGAATCTTCCTCCGCACACGGAGCTGATCGACGGAAGTCTCGTCCTCGTGAGTCCGCAGACCGCATTCCACTCACGTGCCATGCGACTGTTCGAGAATGCCTTGCTGGCCCAGGCGCCGGAAGCGTTGGACGTCATGCGGGAGATGACGGTCAAGCTGGACGACAAGAATCGCCTGGAACCCGATGTCATGGTCCTTCGGGCCGGGGCGGATGCCGGGCCCCTCAACACCTGGTACAGGTCAGAGGATGTCGTGCGTCTACGTCTACGAGCTGGACCCCACGACGAAGGCGTACCAACCCACCGGCATCTACCACGACACGCTCACCCTGACCGTCCCGTTCACCATCGAGATCGACCTCACCGCGATCGATCGCCGGCACCCCTGACTCTGGCCTCCCGCGATACCCGGAGGTAGCTTCCGCTGCGAGCACCCCCAGGAGCGCGAGGAGTGAGCGAGCCGCCATGAATACCCCCATGCCGATGCCCCGGTCGACGCCCGAGCCGATACCCACCGACCAGCTGCACATCACCATGCCGCCGCAGCACACCTCCCCCGACGATGAGCGGCGCTATCGCAAGGAGCGGCTCGCCGCGGCGCTGCGGCTGTTCGGGCGGTACGGCTACGAGGAGGGGGTGTCGGGCCATATCACCGTCCGTGACCCGGAGTTGACCGACTGCTTCTGGGTGAACCCCTTCGGGATGCCGTTCGCTCACATCACCGTCGGCGATCTGATCCTGGTCAATCAGGTGGGCCAGGTGGTCGAGGGCCGCTATCACGTCAACCAGGCGGCGTTCGTCGTTCACTCTCATGTGCATCGGGCTCGGCCGGACGCCGTCGCGGTCGCGCACAGCCGCTCGGTGCACAGCCGGGCGCTGTCCTCGCTCGGTGAGCTGCTGGAGCCGATCAACCAGGAGGTCTGCGCCTTCTTCGAGGACCACGCGCTCTACGACGCCCCCACCGGGGTGGTCGTGGACGACGACGAGGGACGCCGGATCGCGGCCGCGCTCGGCGGCCACAAGGCCCTCATCCTGCGCAATCGCGGTCTGCTGACGGTGGGCGACTCGGTCGACGCGACCGCGTGGTGGTTCATCACGATGGAGCGTTCGTGCCGGGCTCAGCTGGCGGCGAAGGCCGCGGGCCGGCCGGTCCTCATCGACGACGAGAGCGCCGCGCGGCTCCGTGAGCAGCTTGGGAACGATCTTGTGGCGTGGATCAACTATCAACCTCTGTATCTCCAGATCACCCGCGCCGAGCCGGACCTGTTGAGCTGACACCCCCCGCGGTACGGCACAATTCCCTCTCGTCACATGTCAGTTGGCGCCGCTCGGCCCGGTACGGAATCCGAACGGCGGTGCCGAAACAGTACGAGCGAACGACGGAGCGGCCCTCGTGGCGGTGGAGACGGCGGAGAACGCCACGACGGTGGAGGGGCACCCGCACGGGCCCGGCCACACCGGCTGTGAATGTCCTCAGGGTGCGCGAGAGGGTCACCGCAGGGCAGTGGCCGCCTTCGTGGCCATGCGGGAGCGCTTCGCGGCCGGAGAGGGCCTTCCGGCGGCGCTGGCGCACTCCGCTGGGGCCTCCCGGCAGTGGGTCTCGGACGAACTCGCCCAGGCCGCCCGCACGGTCGTCGACAGCGGCCGCGCCGAGTGCACGGCGTGGCGGGACGCGGTGTGGCGGCGGACCCTGCTGGTGGTGTGGGGCGCGGTCGCGGCGCTGCTGATCGGGCAGTTGGCCACCGCGCTCGGCACCGGTTGGTCGGTGGCGCGGACCGCCGGGATCGCCGCCGCCGTCGTCACGGCCGTCCTGCTGACGCTCGCCGCCCGGCTGCATCACGCGGCCGGGGGCCTGCTCGCCCCGCTCGTCGGCGAGGACAACCGGCTCTCCACCTCCCGTACGGTCGCCGCGGCCTGGCTCGCGTTCGCCGTCTTCTCGGTGCTCGTCCTCGGCGGCGAACTCGCCCTCGACCCCGGCGACCGCCCCCAGCTGACCGACGGGCTCGCGCTCGGCCGCGTCGCCGGGCTGCTCACCGTCACCGGGCTGAGCTGTCTCGCCGCGGTGATGGCGCGGCTGGTGGTGGCCGCCCGGGTGCGGGCGCAGCGGCTCCAGAAGGTGCGCGCGGTCCGTCCGCGGGCCGCCGATCTGCTCACCGACGACGCGGGCCGCGGCAGCTTCGCGGACGCGCAGTACGTGATCGTCCACACCGTGGCGCTCGCCTTCACCGCCGTCCGGCTGGCGCGCGAGCCCTGGCAGCTGCCCGATCTGCCGTGGGGACCGGCCCTGTTGGCGATCGTCTCCACGCTGATGTACCTGGCCGGGAAGTACACGGAGGGCGGACGGCCCACGGTGCTTTCGGTGGTGCGGGTCCGCCCCGAGGAGGGCGGTTTCGATCGCGACGCCCCGATCCGCACCGGCGACGACATCGAGATCCGCGGCAACGGCTTCGTACCGCCGGGCGCCCAGGACCCGGACGGGCTGGCCCGGATGGTGGTCCGGATCGGAGCGGTCCACGTCCATGTGCCTCTGGTGCCGGTGGCCGGTGGCTTCGGCAACCCGACGGACACCGCGCTGACCGTGCCGGTGCCGGTGGATGTGGAGCCGGGCCGGGTGGAGGTGCAGGTGGTCACGGCGGCGGGCGCCGAGACCAACCGCTATCTGATCGACGTCCTCGACTGATCGACGTCCCCGACTGGATCCACATCCTCAACTGGCCGATGCCCCGGGCCGATCGGAATTCCTCGGCGGAAAGCCGTCCCGGACTGGACCGGGCCCCGTCCGAAACCGTTCTTGTCTGAGTCATGTCGCCCTCCCTCTTCGTATGGAATTGTTGAGATGTCAACCGGAAGAGGCGGTCGTCATGAGCCATGCGAAGCGTCCGATCGGAAGCGGTCCCGCGGACAGTGCGGGCAGTGTCAACGGCGTCGGCGACATGGGCGGGGTCGGCGATATAGCCGGGCAGCCCGTAGGGGTGCGGGCCACCGCCGCGCACTACGCGCTGCTGCCCCTGCGTCTCTTCCTCGGCGTCACCTTCGTCTACGCCGGGATCGACAAGATCACCGACTCGGCCTTCCTGGCCGACAGCGGCAGCGGCTCGATCGGTGCGCTGATGCGCCAGGTCCACGACACCGCGGCCATCCCCTGGCTGATCGACCAGAGTCTCAAGGATCCCTCCGCCTTCGGCTATGCCATCGCCTATGGCGAGCTGGCCGTGGGACTGGGCACCCTGGTCGGTCTGCTGTCCCGGCTGGCCGCGTTCGGCGGGGCGATGATCTCGCTCAGCCTGTGGCTGACGGTCAGCTGGCAGACGGAGCCGTACTACTACGGCAACGACCTGATGTACCTGATGGCGTGGCTGCCGCTGGTGCTGGCCGGTGCGCCCTATCTGTCGCTGGACGTCGCGATCGCCAAGCGCCGCCGCAGGCACGGATCGCAGCTCTTCCCCTAGGTCCTGTCCTGCCGATCTTCGTGGACCCGCGAAGATCGGCAGGACAGGGCCTAGGCGGCCGGTCCGGGCGGCCGGGTCCCCAGGGATGGCCAGACCGGGGGCCGGTCAGGGCACCTCTCTCTCGGCCGTCCGCTGCCCCCGCCTGCGCATCGCGTACGTCATGGCCGACACCACCCCGGCCAGGCAGAGCCCGACCCCCGCCAACGGCAGTAGCACCTGCGGCCGTACGTCCCACCTCCCGGCCGCGTCCATCGCATAGGCGAGCCCCACCCCGAGCATCACCAGCCCGGCCACCAGCTTGGCCGGTTCGAACGGATGCTTCCTCATGACCGCGTCACCTCCACATTCCCCAGGCCGATCTCCAGCGTCAGCTTCAGCGTGCCGTGGGGCTCACCGCCTCCGGCCGGGTCCAGCGTCACCTTCCGGTCCCGGTTCGGCTCGATGTCAATGTCCTTCCTGCCATCGCCCGGCAGCCGGATGTCACCGAGGCCGACATGGATGCTGAGCTCCACACGGGCGTCCCGCGGCACTGTGACCGCCAGCTTGCCCGCGCCCACCTCCGCCCTGGTGGTCACCGTGCGGCCCTCCTTCAACGGCAGTCGGTGCAGCTTCAGCTCACCGACGCCGCCGCCCATCACATAGCTGTCCCCCACAGCGGCGGCCGAGGTGGGCGCCCATGTCTTGCGCGACCAGTCCGGGGTGACGGACTTGGGGAGCGCCGCCGCGCCCGCCAGCAGTCCACAGGTGATCACCGCGAGCATCACCGTGCCGGGCCCGGTCCTGCCGTACCGCGAGCTGATCACCATCGCGAGCCCGAAGACCCCCAGCGCACAGGCGAATCCGATCTCCAGGCTGGTGCCGAGCGGATGGTCGGACCACATCAGCTTCGCGCCCAGCACTCCGGTGAGGACCGCGACCACGAACGTCCAGCCGCCGATCGAGATCCGCTCGCGCACCCTGCGTGCCCGTTCGGTCATCGCCTCCCTGCGACGGGCATACGCCGGGCCCTCGTCCGGACCGTCGTCCGGCCCCCACAGATAGCCCGAGGCCGCGCCCATCGGCCCGGTGGTGCCGTCCTTGACGATCGGATCCCGCCACCAGGAGGGCCCCGGGCCGCCCCGGGTGGGCGGCGCCTGGGTCTCGGGGGGCGCGTCCGCGACGGCCTGCGCCGTGGCCGGGTCGACCGCGCCCACGCTCTCCGCCTGGCGCCGGTGGTGCGACCAATAGGCCGCGCCCGACGCGGCGATGGACAGCATGACGGCGAAATACATCACGTTGCTCTGGTTGAGCATCGACAGGAACAGCCCGCAGCCGACCAGCGCGACCAGCACCGCCGTCAGCCCCGGCCCCTCCACCCGGCCGGAGAGCAGCTTGCGCCCCTCGTTCTCCTCCTCGCCGTGGAGCGGGACCAGCAGCCAGCAGAATCCATACACGATCAGGCCGAGACCGCCCGCGACGGCGAGCACCGACAGCACCACGCGGAAGATCACCGGGTCCAGATCGCAGAACCGGCCGAGCCCGCCGCATACCCCGGAGATCACTTTGTGGTCACGACTGCGCCTCAAGGGTGGGTGCGCGTGCGGATCGGGGGAACCAGGCATGCCATCGGCCTCGTCCGCCACGGTGGGTGCATCGGTCATACGGCCATGGTGACAAGACCGTCCGCTCGGCGACATCCGGCACAACCCTGGGGCTTCCCTGACATCGCCCCGGAGGTCGCGGCGGCTATCGTGGCCCATCGAACATACGAGGGACGCGGTAGCGGCTGCCGGGCCGGGTAAGCGGGCCGGGTAAGCGGGAGGGGAACGCGGTGTCGGAGGAAGGGCGGCTCATAGCCGGTCGCTACCGGCTGGTCGAGAAAGTCGGCCGCGGCGGGATGGGCACGGTGTGGCGGTCCGAGGACGAACTGCTGGGCCGCCAGGTCGCGGTCAAGCAGCTGCACGTCTCGATGCACCTGACCGACGACGAACTGACGACGCTGCACGAGCGCACCCGGCGCGAGGCGCGCAGCGCGGCCCGCATCACCCACCCCAATGTGGTGGTGGTCCATGACGTCGTGGACCACGAGGGGTTGCCGTGCATCGTGATGGAGTACGTGCCCTCCACCACGCTCGGCGATCTGCTCAAGGACGGCGGGAAGATATCCCCCGCCGACGCCGCACGTATCGGCCGCGGCATGATCGCCGCGCTGCGCGCCGCGCACGCGGCGGGCGTTCTGCACCGTGACGTCAAACCCGGCAACGTCCTGCTGGGCCCCGACGGCCGGGTCGTACTCACCGACTTCGGCATCGCGATGGCCACCGGCACCTCCACCCTCACCAAGACCGGTGAGGTCGTGGGATCCATCGACTACATCGCCCCCGAGCGGGTGCGCGGTCGCAAACCGGGTCCCGCGTCGGACCTCTGGGCGCTGGGGGCGACGCTCTATCAGGCGGTCGAGGGGCGGGCTCCGTTCCGCAAGCCCACCGCCATCGAGACCGGTTACGCCATCGCTGTCGACCCGCTGGAACCGCCGAAGCAGGCCGGGCCGCTGACCCCGCTGATCGAGGCGCTGCTCGCGAAGGACCCGGAGCAGCGGCCGTCGGCCGAGGACACCGAGCGGGCGCTGCGGATCCCGGCTTCGGAGGCGGACACGACGGCGCTGCCGCTGCCGGGGTTCGGCCCGCCGCCGGGTGAGACGCCGTCGGGGTCCACCACCCATGTGACCGCGACGCCCGGTACGCCGCCGGTACCGCACACTCCGGTGCCGCATACGCCGCCCACGCCGTACACCCCGCCGACGCCCCACACCCCGCCCACACCCCACACCCCTCCCACGTCGTATACGCCGCCCACGTCGCACACACCGCCCACCTCCGCCGTCGCCGCCCACGCGCCCGCCCAGGAAGCGCCGGGCGCGCCCCCGGGGCCCGGACACCCGGACTCCGGCCCGGCGCACGGCGATTCCGGGTCCACCCCCCTGCCGAAGAAGAGCCGCAGGCCGCAGTGGATCGCGGCGGGCGCCGCACTGTCCGTCGTGGCGGTCGCGGCCGGTGTCTACGTCTTCGGCCTGGACAAGGAGCTGCCCGGCGTCCAGGGTTCGGGGGACAAGGCCAGCACCTCCTCGGCACCCAGCAACACCAAGAAGCCCGCCTACACCCCGCCGCCGACCCCCGAGGGCTACCACCTGGTGAAGGAGAAGCAGCTCGGCGTCTCCTTCCCGGTGCCGGACGGATGGACCCGGGACACCGGCTCCGAAAGCGCCGTCGACGAGACCCAGCAGGTCCGTTACCTGGCCCCCGGGCGACTCGCCAGGCTCGAGATCGATGTCCTGGACCTCGCGCCCAAGGACCAGGTCTCACACTTCGAGGAGCTCGAAGTCGGGTTCAAGCAGAAGTATCCGATCTACCACCGGATGCGCCTCCAGAAGACGAAATTCCGGGACGAGCCCGCGGCGGTGTGGGAGTTCACCTTCCAGGGCACGGCACGGTTGTTCCGCGCGATCGACCTCGGCTTCGGCGAGGAGGGCGGCAAGCAGTACGCGATCTATCTGAGCGCACCGGACGCGGAGTGGGCGGAGTACCGCCCGATCTTCGACGTGGTCCGTGAGGGCTTCGTCGCCAAGTGAACGCGGACCGCGTGCCGCCTCGGGGAATGATCAGGGGCGACCCTGATACCGCTCCCGCCCCAGCCGTGTGACGATCGAGGGCATGACCGCCGCCGTGCCCCCGACCACCCCCGCCGAGCCGCCCCCGCGCAAGCTGTACCGCAGCGCGGAGGGGCGTCTGCTGGGCGGTGTGGCGCGCGGGCTCGCCGGGCACATGGGGCTGCCGGTCTCCTGGGTGCGGATCGTCTTCGTTGCCCTGTTCATGGCCGAGGGCTTCGGCGCCCTGGTCTACGCCCTGTTCTGGTTCATCGTCCCGCTCGGTGTCGGCGGCGTGGAGACGACCACCACCCGCCCGCTGGTCACCCAGGGCCCCGACGGCCGCCGCCGGATCCTGGCACGCAGGCCCGACAAGGGCCAGGTCCTCGCGCTGCTCGCCCTCCTCATCGGGATGGGGATCTTCGTCAAGGGCTTCCATCTGGGCCGTGCCAACACCTACATCTGGCCACTGCTGCTGATCGGCGCCGGCGTCGCCCTCTTCTGGCGGCAGGCGGACAACGCCCGCCGGGCCCAGTGGGTCGAGCTGAGCCGCAGCAAACGGGTGCTGCCGCTGGCCCGAGCCGCGGCGGGGGTGCTGCTGGTCGGGGCCGGGGTGACCGGCATCGTGGTGCTCCAGGGCTCGGCCAAGCACCTGGGGGCGGTGCTCCAGGCGGCTCTGGCCGTGCTCGTCGGCATCGCGCTGCTCGCCGGCCCCTATGTGATCCGGATGACCCAGGACCTCTCCGAGGAGCGGCTGATGCGCATCCGCGCCCAGGAGCGGGCCGAAGTGGCCGCCCATGTCCATGACTCGGTGCTGCACACCCTCACCCTGATCCAGCGGAACGCGGAGGACTCCCGCGAAGTCGCCCGGCTCGCCCGCGCCCAGGAGCGCGAGTTGCGCGCCTGGCTCTACAAACCCGAGGGCACCGGCAAGGACGAGGACGAGGAGCCGGACACCCTGGCCGAGGCCGTGAAGAAGATGGCGGCCGAGGTCGAGGACTACCACGGCGTTCCGATCGAGGTCGTGGTCGTCGGCGACTGCCCGCTGGACGAGCGGCTCGGCGCGCAGATCCAGGCCGCCCGCGAGGCGATGGTCAACGCCGCCAAGTACGGTGGCGAGGGCGGGGCCGTCCAGGTCTACGCCGAGGTTGAGGAGGCCACGGTCTTCATCTCCGTGCGCGACCGCGGCCCCGGCTTCGATGTGGACGCGGTGCCGGAGGACCGGATGGGTGTCCGTGAGTCGATCATCGGCCGGATGCAGCGCAACGGTGGCACGGCCAGGCTGAGGTCCGCGCCCGACGGGGGCACGGAAGTGGAGCTGGAGATGGAGAGGGCGACGACATGACCGAGGCGACGGACGGCACCCACAACAGCGACGCGACCGGCGCGGCGGGCGCGGACGCGGGCGCCGACGACAGCGCGTCGGCCCGCCGCGTCCGCGTGGTGCTCGTCGACGACCACCGGATGTTCCGCACCGGCGTCCAGGCCGAGATCGGCGAGACCGCCCGCACCGGTGTCGAGGTGGTCGGCGAGGCCGCCGATGTCGACCAGGCCGTCACCGTGATCGGCGCGACCCGCCCCGAGGTGGTCCTGCTCGATGTCCACCTCCCCGGCGGCGGAGGCGTCGAGGTGCTGCGCCGCAGCGCCGCCCTGATGGCCGACCCGGACCGCCCGGTGCGCTTCCTCGCCCTGTCCGTCTCGGACGCCGCCGAGGACGTCATCGGCGTCATCCGCGGTGGCGCCCGCGGCTATGTCACCAAGACCATCACCGGCACCGACCTGGTCAACGCGATCTTCCGGGTCTCCGACGGCGACGCCGTCTTCTCGCCCCGCCTCGCGGGCTTCGTTCTCGACGCCTTCGCCTCCAGCGACGCCCCACCCATCGACGAGGACCTCGACCGTCTCACCCAGCGCGAGCGCGAGGTGCTGCGGCTGATCGCCCGCGGCTATGCCTACAAGGAGATCGCCAAGCAGCTGTTCATCTCGGTGAAGACGGTCGAGAGCCACGTCTCGGCGGTCCTCCGCAAGCTCCAGCTCTCCAACCGCCATGAGCTGACCCGCTGGGCGACGGCCCGCCGTCTGGTCTGACGGGGCGGGCCCGCAAAGCGCTCTGACCGGTTTTCTTCGGCGTGCGGCTGGTTTCATCGACCCGTATGTCACGATGTCGGAAAGGGGGGCAGGCTCGGACAAGTTTGGTCACCATTCGGCCTGCGCTCGGGGGAATGAACCTGCAGGAGCGGGGGCGCTATGACCTGGCAGGAGTGGGACCAACTCAAGAAGACAGCGGCAGACCGGATGCACCTCGACTCCACCGGATCCGGGGGAGTCGACGGTGACCTCGTGGTGCGGGGGGATGACTTAGGCGCTGTTGGATCCGAAGCTTTCCGTCTCCACGGGGAGTTGAAAGCCAAAGCCGATCTGGCCGGCATCGGGGCCGACAAGCACGGGGACAGCTCCACAACACAGGCGGCCGCCAGTCTGAAGAAGCATGGATTCGCCATGGGGCCGGCCTTGGACAAGGCACTGAAGACCTGGTCGGTCCAGGTGAAGACAGTTTTGCAAGCGTGCGCCAATATTTCCAACCACTTGGACTACAGCAAGAAGAATTCGATGACCTGCATGCCGAAGCCAGCAGCATCTACCACGTGCTCGACGGCGCGAACCGGGAACTACGCCGCTTACAGCGGAAGATCACTCGACTGATCGACGCCGCCGGTGAGAAGGGCTTCACCGTCGCTGACTGCGGCCAGGGCCGAGTGCAGGGTGAGGACTTCTACCGGCCCGAGTGGGGAAGCGCGGAACCCGGATCAGGCGATCGCCGCACCTTCTGGCTGGCGTCAACCGTCGCCCTTCCCTTCATGGCGGTGCAGGACAACACGATGGCATCCAACTTGTTCAAACACTGGCTCGCCAACAGTGGTGACGCCGTGACCATCAACCCGGCCCAGGTGATGAACGATCTGCCGAAGTTCAAAGCGAAGGTCGGACAGGAGATCAAGCCGGGCAGGTTCGACAGCGGGTGCAACGTCTCGCTCGAAAAGGCCCTGCGCGACCACCGGGTAGACATTCCGGCGGGCGCGCAGGACGTGCAGTACTCGGCCAACAGCGAGTTGGAGGGCTATCCGTTCTTCCTGGAGTTCGAAGCTCCGTGTTCCGAGATGGGGGCCTTCTCCAAGAAGAACGGGCTGGAGCGCCTGCCGATGGAGAAGATGTGGGGGACGAACGCGGCCGTTGAGGCCCAGGAGAGCGGCTGGCGACACCGGAAGGGGGACTACGGGTTCCGTCGAGACTCAGGAACGACGGTGACGAGAATCCACGCCTTGGTGTCGCCCAGGGGTTCGGACTGCCACGTCTGGGTGGACAACTAGGCCCTGTCCTGTCGATCTTCGCGGGCCCGCGACGCCTGGCACCCTGCCTCGCCGCGTTATCGGGATCTTCCGAGTACGCCCAGTACATCCGCCTTGCGATCCACGGCACCAGACGCCGCAGGCTGATCCACGAAGATCGACAGGACAGGACCTAGCGGTCCGTAGCCCTCAGCCGCTCTTGCCGCCCGTCTTCTCCAGGGACTTCTTCGCCAGGTGGAAGGCGGGCAGCATCGCCTTGTGCTCGTCGGTGTCGAGTCCGCCGAGGTGGATGACCACACCACCGCTCTTGGTCATCACGGCCAGGGCGCGCTGCCGTCTGGTCTCTCCGGCGGACGGGTCGGTTACGGAGTAGCTCGCCTCGGTGGCGGGCAGGTCACCGGCCTTGGTCTCGCGGAAGCTGACCTTGCTCTCGAAGTTCTCGGCGGCCACGAACGCACGCAGCAGGGCCCGGGGTTCGCCGCCGGGGGCGGCGGCGCCCGTGGTGCCGGTGTAGACGCGCAGGAAGCCGATGTGTCCCGCGGGCTTGGCGTCCACCTCGCAGACGAGGGTGACCGGGCCCTGCTTCGCGAGCGGACCGATCTGGTCCTGGACCGCCGCGTCCACGGCCTCGGCCTTCCAGGACTTCTCCAGGCTGAACCGCACCGGCAGTTCACATGCGGTGCCCTTGTTGCCCAGCTTGGGCTGGGGCGGGGCCTCGGCCTTGTCGTCCTTGCCGTCCGTCTCGAAGAGACAGCCGGTCAGCGACCCCGCCAGGACCATGGCTCCGACCGCCCCCGCCACCAACCGCCGCCCATGCCGCATTTCGGTATATCCCCACCTGAGTGCACGATCGTTCGAAAATTCGCCGCAGCGTATCCGATGTCGTGTGCCGTGCGCTCCCGCTTATGCGCCGGGCGTTCCGCCGATGAGTGCGGCCAGGGCGGTGGGCAGGTCCGTACGGCAGGTGTCGGCGTTGTCAGCTGCCCAACTCACGTAGCCGTCGGGGCGGATGAGCAGGACGCCCGCATCCGGCGCCGTACCGAAGGCCCGCGCCCGGACCAGGTCCACCCGCTCCGGGAGTCGCGTCTCCGCCGGGACCACCCCGGCCAGGTCCAGCAGCACCGCGTGCCCCGCCCCGAACAGCTCCGACAGCCGTATCTCCTGGTCGGCCACGGACAGTCCGGTGTCCGGCAGCCGGGTGCCGGTGAGCGGATGCGTGCCCGGCAGTTCGTAGCGCAGGGACAGCCCCGACATCAGTCCCGCCATCTGGCGGTTGGCGTCCGGCAGTCGCAGCAGTTCGGTCATGATCTCGCGCAGCGCCGCCACATCCGGGCTCGGGGACGGGTTGGACAGCGCCCGCTGGGCCGAGGTGTGGTGCAGCACCCGGGCCGCCACCGGGTGCCGTTCGGCGTGGTAGCTGTCCAGCAGTCCGTCGGTGGACTCGCCCCGCACCATCGCGGCCAGCTTCCAGCCCAGGTTGAACGCGTCCTGCACGCCGAGGTTCAACCCCTGCCCGCCCAGCGGCGGGTGGATGTGCGCCGCGTCCCCGGCGAACAGCACCCGGTCCGCTCGGTAGCTCTCGACCTGCCGGGTGGCATCCGTGAACCGTGAGGAGTTGTCCACCCCGGCGAGTACCGTCTCCTCCCCGAACACCGCCCGCAGCGCCTCGGCGACCTCCTCCTCGGTCACCGGCGCGTCCCGGTCGGTCTCCGGCGTCTTCAGGTTCCCGAAGGTGAACCGGTACTTCCCCTCGCCCAGCGGGACCATCATCGACCAGTAGTCCTCGGTCTGCCGGGTCAGCGTGCTGATGTGCCCCACCGTGGCCGGGACCAGCGAGGAGGCCGACGACAGCCGGATGTCCGTCAGCACCGCCGCGTACGTTCCCGGGCGGCCCGGGAAGCCCAGATTCAGCAGCTTGCGCACCGTGCTGCGCCCGCCGTCGCACGCCACCGCGTACCGCGCCCGGGCGCGGCCGCCGTCCGACGTCGTCAGCGTCACCCCGTCGGCGTCCTGCTCGACCGCCATGACCGCGACCCCGCGCCGCACCTCCGCGCCCAGCGCGGTGGCCCGCTCCTCCAGCACTTCCTCGATCTCCCACTGCGGCAGCCCGATCGGGTACCGGTGGGCGGTGTCCCAGGGGGTGCAGTCCAGCGCCACCGGCAGCATCGCGAAGTGTCCGGTCGCCGTCTCGTCCCGGGGCGTGGCCCGCTCCAGCATCGGCGCCAGCAGCCCGCGCAGCTCCAGCATCTCGGCCGTACGCGGCTGGATGGTCCCGCCCTTCACCTGCTTCAGCCGCTCCTCCAGCCGCTCCAGCACCACGGCCCGGACCCCGGCCAGCGCCAGTTCGTGGGCCAGCGTCAGCCCCGTCGGCCCCGCGCCCACGATCACGACGTCCGTCTCGATCTCCGTCATCACAGCCTCCATCACAGCCTCCGTCATCACAGCGCCCGGTTCGCTTCACTCAGTAGGAATGTATACCAGGTGCAGAAATCTACCAAGTGCAGTGCACCTGATATCGTCGACACCGTGACCGACCAGCCCGGACTGCGTGAGCGCAAGAAGCAGCGAACCCGTACGGCGATCTCCGAAGCGGCGATCGCCCTCTTCCTGGAGCACGGCTTCGCCGAGGTCTCCGTGGCCCAGATCGCCGAGGCCGCCGAGGTCTCCAAGCGCACGCTCTTCGCGTACTTCGCGGCCAAGGAAGACCTCGTGGTGCACCGCCTGGCCGACCACGAGACCGAACCCGCCCGGGTGGTGCGGGAACGTCCGCCGCACACCACCCCGCCGGGCGCCCTCCGCGCGCACTTCCTCGACGGGCTGCGCCGCCGCGACCCCATCACCGGTCTCTGCGACCATCCCGCGGTCCGCGCGCTGACCGGGCTGATCTTCGAGACCCCGACCCTGGTCGACCGCATGCAGCGCTTCAAGGTGGGCAGTGAACAAGCCCTCGCGAAGGCCCTGCGCGACACCACGGAGGTGTCGGACCTCGTCGCCCACGTGGCCGCCGCCCAGCTCATCGCCGTCCAGTGGACGCTGTCCAAGGACAACTTCGCGTGCGTGTCCTCCGGTCAGAGCGCCGACGCGCGCTACCTGGACGCGGTCCGCGACGCCGAGCGCGCCTTCGAGCTGTTGGAGAACGGTCTCGCGACCGCGTTCACGCCCCCTCGAGCAACTTGAGTTCGAACCACACCGTCTTGCCGATGCCGCAGGCGCGCGGCTCGGCGTCCCAGCCGTCCGCCAGTGCGGTGAGCAGCGCCAGTCCGCGCCCCGACTCGTCCTCGGGCCGGGCCTGTCGGGGTTGAGGCATCACGTCGCTGGCGTCCGACACCTCCACCCGCAGCTTCTCGTCACCCACTACGCAGCGTGCGCGGAGCTCCCGGCCTAGGGAGACGCGGGCGTGTTTGCACGCGTTCGTCATCAGCTCGCTGAGGAGGAGTACGGCCGTCTCCGCCCGCTCCTTGGGGAGGTTCCAGGAACGCGCCTGTTCGCGGAGGAGCGTCCGGGCGCGACCGACGCTGCGGGGGTGGCGGGGCAGACGCCATTCGATGTCCCTCGGAGGTGGGGGGTTGGGGCATTCATGGCCGGAATGCTGCTGGCCAGGCGTAGGCTCGCGCAGTAACGACGCAGGTACGGAGCGTGCGCGTACGTGAAGTGACTCAGGGAGGGAGGGCCAGGTAGGTGACCGTCATGGAAGGGAGTTCCCAGCCGCCGATGTCCTGGCGGTACTGCGGAAATCAGCTCAATCAGTGAGTTCGCGGATGTAGTTTCGCCCGCATGAGCGAACTGGTGCAACGAGCGCAGTGGGGCAAGCTGGACGGCATGAACTGGGCTGGTCTGACCCGGCTTTCGACTGAGGAAGCGGAGGGCGAGCCGTTAGAGGCGGACGGCCAGGGTGCCGCATCGCGGTTCATAACTGGACGCGACATCAAGAGCACTGCCGAGCAGGAGAAGGACAACCGCGAGTTCGTCACGGAGCGCGGGGGCCGATACGTCTACACCTATACCGAACCGGACACCTCCGCATGGAAGCGCAGGCCGGTGCGCCTGCCTGACGGGCGGGTGGTGCACCGCGTCATCCGGCCGGTCTTCGAAGGGGCGTTGGAGGACCTCAAGAGGGGGCGGGCGCCCAACGGGGAGCGCATCGACGGCTTGATCGTGTACGACATCGACCGCCTGACCCGTGATGCCCGACACCTCGAAGACGCCATCGAGATCGTGGAGCACTACCACCGGCCGATCATCGACATCACCGGCACGCTGGATCTCCTGACGGACAACGGCCGCGCCATGGCGCGGGTCATCGTCGCGATGGCCAACAAGCAGTCGGCCGACACTGCCCGACGAGTAAAGCGGAAGCACAAGGCCATGCAGCAAGAGGGAATCCCCGGGGGCGGGCCGCGCCCCTTCGGATGGCAGGAAGACCGCCGCACGCTCCACCCGGAGGAGGCCAAGTTCCTACGCGACGCGGCACGCCGTCTGATCGAGGGTGCGCCCCGATACGCGGTCGTGTCCGAGTGGAACCGAGAGGGAGTCATCACGGCGAACGGCAAGAAGTGGAACGTGCAGATCCTCAGGAAGGTGCTGAGTAACCCTCGTATCTGCGGTTACCGTTCGCGCACTGCATCGAGGTCGATGCGGAGACAGGCACGCAGAGCAGGCACACGGCCATCGTCCACGACGACAAGGGAAACCCGGTCGTGGGGCAGCAGCAGGCAATACTGAGCCCCTCCGAGTGGCAGGCCCTCATGGCGATTTTCGAAGAGGTGCCCATGAGAGGGCAGGGACACAATGCCCGCACCTACCTTCTGACGGGCACGTTGCGCTGTGGCAAGGACGATTGCGGTACGAAACTTCGGGCCATGAAAGCATCACCGGCCAAGAAGAAGCCGGAGGGCTACTTCTATTACATGTGCCCGGGGAAGGCGACCGGGCGGGGGTGCGGGGGCGTACTCATCCCCGGCCCCGAGGCCGATGAGCTGGTGAGAAAGCTGGTCATCGCCAAGCACGAGGAAGAGGCGGCAAGTCGTGAGGCGGTGACGACCCCGGAGGTCTGGCCCGACGAGCAGAAGCTAGTGAACATCGGTGAGGACATCGCGGAACTGAGGCAGGCCCGTAAAGACCGACTCATCAGTGCACAGCGTTATTACAAGGATCTCGCCGAATACGAGGCCGAAGAGCAGCAACTCACCAAGAACCGCAACGCGTGGCAACGCAAGTCGCTTGCCACCCAGGGCAAGCCCATTGAGATGGCGAAAGAATGGAGCCGGGCTGATATCACGCTTGCGGAGAAACGCGCCTACGTAGAGCGCGCCTTCACTGCCATTGTTGTCCTGCCTTCTGGTAAGGGGAAGCGGATTCCGCTGCGTGACAGGCTGGTCCCGCTGTACGCCGACGAGGAGTGACAGCGGGGCCAGCCAAGGGCCCGTCACGAGGCGCGTGGACGAGAGCGTGGGGTCCCACGTTCCGAGACGTTGATCCGCATGGCCGCGTTCATGCGCCGCCACTTCCGGTCAGACCACTTCGGAGCCTTCCGCGCGTGCTCTCTGGCCCATGCCCAGTCGTCGGCATCGTCTGAGGGGGCCGCAGGGGCCGCGTAAGCGCCGGATGCGTCGCTCGCTTCCTGTCCCGCATGACCGTCTCTCTCCGGCCCGGCAGAGGGCAGGGACGATTCGGTGGAGGCGCGGGTGGGCGTGTTGTCGCCGGTTATTGGGCACCCTCCAGGGTGTGTAGGCCGATGGATCCAAGCGGGCGATCATGTGTGCCCCTCTCGTTCGTTTTCCGATAGACGCCCTGGTCAGAGCGCTAGTCTTTGGTCCTTACATGGTCCCAGGCAGGACCGACACCCACGCCGGGAGGAACGGCCCGCATCCGGCCCGCCGGGCAGCCATCGAGGTCGCCCCCTCCGAAGGTCATGACACCTCTGCGAGGCCAGCCGGTCCCGCCGCTGCCGACGACCGATCGCCAGGCATCCGGCGAAGTGTCGAAACTTGTCTTCACTTACTCAAGGGCGCGCCATTCGGCGCGCCGGGCGGTCCGGCCGCCTCTCCGGGCTGCGGCGTGGCCGCCGGTCCCGTCGGGCGGCCACCGCCCGCACGCCATCGCGCGATGAGTGCGCAGGAGACGGCCGACCGCCGTCGGGGCTGGGGGCGTTGTGGCTGGGGCCGACGGCCTCCGAGGCTTTACGCAGCCACCACGGGGCGAGCCTCTAAGAACAGGGGGCCGATCGGTCGCAAACGCGGGCAGGTCCACAGACCCGCCCGATTCGCCGGGCCAGCGTAAGGCCCCTGTTCTCTCGCCCCGTGGCAGCTCCCGCCCAAAGCCTCTACGGCCGGCGGCGGTGCCCACCTGCACCTTTACGGCACCGCGCGACCCGCCACCGGCCACCCCGCTCTGCCCAGCCCAGCCGCCGTCACTCGCGCCAGCATCGCTATCTCACGCGCCGTCGCGGCCGACAACTCCAGCCGCACCACCCCCGTCCCGTCTGTTCCGGCAGAGGCCCGCAGTCGTGCCCCAGTCGTGTCCACTCCGACGAGCCGTAGCGCGTCGTCCAGCTCGGCCGCGGACTGTCTCGCGTCGCGCCAGCCGCTCATGTAGTCCACTGCGCGCACCCACATCCCCGCGTCCAGGTCTGCCGCGTCACAGTCGAACCCGTCGTCCCCAGGGCCGCACATCGTCCCAAGTCCCTTTCTTCGCAAGCCGCCTGACACTGAACATCACGGGCCGCGTCGAACGAAAACACGACGACGACCCCGGTACCATCGGCACCGGGGTTCGTCATGATCCCCAGCCGGACCACCCCACTTGCTTCCAGGCGCGGGGGTGGTCCGGCGTTGTATCTGGGTGTTGTGACTGTGCGGTTCTGAAGGGCTCAGTACCGCTGTCGCCCACTGGGATAGCGGATTGTCTTCCGGCACTCGGGGGCATCCACCGGCGGAGTCTCCGGAGCGAGGGCGAAGCACAGGCCCGCGTGGAGCTGTTCCGCCTCATCCACGGACAGCACCAGCGGAGCGAGTGCCACATGCTTGCCCAGCCGGACGATCCCGAATGGCACCGTGAGACACCCGTCTAGATCACGCCGCACGCGTAGTCCCGCCCGGGTGGCCTCGAGCCGCCACCCGGACGAGAACCGCCGATCCGGGCTCACTCGTCCACCTCACTCGCTCCAGCCGATCCATCGTCGTCGGACACCGGCAGACGCCTGCCACGACTCTCCGCAACCCGGAGAGCATCACGCAGTGCCTCAGACAGGCACTTGACAAGGAACCGCAGTTCCTCTTGGCCGACCTTGTGATCTGCGAGCATCTCGCCCGCGTGGCCGAGGAGTCCGGAGCCGACCTTGAGCTGAACCTCTTCCATCTCATCGGCCAGCTTGGACAGATGACTACTCCCGTCCTCGTCCGAGACGAGGTAACACCGCTTCCCGGCCGGGCTCGGCCATGGCAGCAATCGGGGACGCATGCTCACCTCGCCACCGCCTGCGCACGGTGGCTCCCGTGCCGCCTCTCGTGGGCCACCACGTAGGGCCGGACAAGGCCGGTGTCCACAGATTGCGGATGCCTTGCGCATTCCCGGCGGGATGATCGGCTTAGCTCCCCGCCCATGGGAAGCGCCTTCCGCCCCGAACGCCACCACCCCAGCGTTGAGGCACCCCGCCATGTCGGGCATGCTGACCCCAGAGCCCGCGCTGTGGGAGGTCGCAGAATTGGCACGCCGCACGCACGCTACCGATGTGGGACCGACAGACCTTGACACGATCGCCCAAGCGATCGACCAGTTGTGTCGCGCCTACCCCTACATGCCAGCCGATCAACTCCACCACCAGACGCGCGCGGGTATCCGTCATGTCACCGACATGCTGCAAGGCCGCACAACCCTGTCCCAGCACCGTGAACTCCTCGTGTCGGCGGGCTGGTTGTTCCTTCTCGGCGGATGCCTCGAATACGACATGGGGCAGCGCCCGGCCGCAGAACTGAGCCGCGCCGCCGCTCTGCGCATCGGTCAGGAGGCCGGGCACGGCGAGATCACGGCATGGTCGTGGGAACTCGGTGCATGGTTCGCGCTGACCCAAGGGCGTTACTCAGAGGGAATCGACTGCGTCAACGCCGGGCACCAGGCCGACTCGACACACAGCATCGGCGTGCAGCTCTACGCCCAGGGCGCCAAGGCGTATGCCCGCATGGGAGACGCCCGTCAGGTCCGCGCCATGCTCGACGCCGGACGTGCCCGCCTCGAACGGTTGCCCCGACCGGAGCACCGCGAGCACCACTTCGTGATCGACCCCGATAAGTGGGACTTCTACGAGATGGACGCGTATCGCCTACTCGGCAATGACGAGCGCGCGGCCGTTCATGCTGATGAAGTCGTACGCCTGGGAACGGGCCCGGACGGTACCGAAGTCTCGCCTATGCGTGTCGCGGAAGCCCGGCTCACGCTCGGTGTCGCCGCCGCCCGCTCGGGCGAGCTGGAAGAAGCGGTAACTGTCGCCGGACGCGCCCTTGAGACTCCCCGGAAGTCCCTGCCATCCCTGCTGACGGTGGCCGGGGAACTTGCCGATGAACTTGATCACCGATACCCCCGCGAATCCATCACCCGGGAGTTCCGGGACCAAGTGGCGCACATCGCGGCGGGGGCACAGTCCCTGCCGGAAGCGTAGGACCGCATCCCGCTCGGTGGCCGAGTCCGAGACGAACGGCCAGGTCACCGAGGGTGGCCAGAAACTACATCCACCGAAGCATTGCAAGATGTGGCGCACACAGGCGGGTGTCACGAGGGAGGAGTTGGCGAAGGAGGCCAACTACGAGTTCGAGAGCATCAAGTCGATGGAGCAGGGGCGGCGGAAGCCGACCTTGCGGGTGCTTGAGGTCGCGGACCAGATGTTTGGGGCGCGGGGGTTGTTGATCGCGGCGAATGAGTATCTGAAGCCGGAGAAGTTCCCGACGTATTCGCAGGATTTCATGCGGTACGAGGCCGAAGCGATCGTGCTGAACTGGTACGAACCTTTGCTCATTCCGGGTCTGTTGCAGACCGAGGAGACGGTCAAAGCATTGCTCCATGCACACCTTCCGGTGCTGGACGACGAGACGATCGATGAGCGACTTGCGGCACGGTTGGAGCGCCAGTCCCTGCTGGACAAGCAGACGAAGGCGTTCAACTTTGTGATGGGGGAAGCGGCGCTGCGCTACCCCGTCGATGAGATGGATGTCCACCTTCGACAGTTGAACCGCTTGCTGGAGATGGGTGGGCGGCGGAACGTGACCATCCAGGTTCTGCGGCTCGGGGGTGCTCACCCCGGGCTTAACGGGCCATTCGTCCTGCTGGAGACAGCGGAACACGAGCGCATCGCCTACGTGGAGGCTCAGGAGACGGGCATGTTGTCCGCAGACCCGGCGAAGGTCAGTATCGTCACGCAGCGGCATGCCACGATCATTCGGCGGGCCCTCGGCCCTGAGGATTCGTCGGACTTCATCAGAAAGTTGGCGGAGGAACTATGAGCGACGGACTCGTGTGGTTCAAGTCCAGCTACAGCGACACAGGCGGCGGCGCCTGCGTCGAGGTCGCCATGTCCTGGCGTAAGTCCAGCTACAGCGACACCCAGGGCGGCAACTGCGTCGAGGTCGCCACCTCCTGGCACAAGTCCAGTCACAGCAACAGCGAAGGCGGCGCCTGCGTAGAGGTCGCCGCCTGTCCCCACACCGTCCACGTCCGTGACTCCAAGCAGGAGTCCGGACCTCAGCTGACGCTCACCCCCACCGCCTGGGCCGAGTTCATAGCCATCAGTCGCGTTTGAGGGCGACGCCGCCGTACATCGAGACGTCCGCGTCACGTACGCCCTCACTGGCGCCCCGCTCGTCGGGGCGCCAGTGGTGTACGAGGGTGATGCCGGGGTCGAGCAGGTCCAGGCCCTCGAAGAACCGTTCCGTTTCCGCCTTGTCGCGGATCTGGAGGGGGATACCGCGTTCGTTGTACTCGCGGCCGACCCCCGCGACCCCCTCCGGGTTGGAGTCGCCGGTGAAGATCGTGAGGGCCAGGAAGCTTCCCGGAGCCAGCTCGGACATCAGGCGGCGGACGATCCCCTGGGGGTCGTCCTCGTCGAGGACGAAGTGCATGATCGCGATGAGGGACAGGGCGACCGGCTGCTTGAGGTCCAGGACCTCCTGGAGTTGCCGGGATCCGAGGATGGAGTCGACGTTGCGGATGTCCGCGTCGATGTATTCGGTCCGGCCCTCCGGCGTGCTGGTCATGAGATGGCGGGCGTGGGTGAGCACGATGGGGTCGTTGTCCACGTACACCACCCGCGCCTCGGGGGCCACTTCTTGGGCGACCTCGTGGAGGTTCGGCGAGGTGGGGATACCGGTGCCGATGTCCAGGAACTGGCGGATGCCGTGTTCCCGGGCGAGGTAACGCGTCACCCGGTGCATGAAGATCCGGGTCTGTTTCATGGAGATCGGGAGGCTGCGACAGGCCCGTGCCGAGGCGTCGCCCGCGGCGCGGTCGGGGGCGTAGTTGGTCTTGCCGCCGATGAGGTAGTCATAGACGCGGGCGGAGTGGGGGATGTCCGTCCGCAGATCGACCGGGGGCTGGGCGAACTCCGACTTTGATGACATCCAGTTCGTGCCCGACATCTTCGTTCGCCCCAATCATCAGCCTCTGAACAACTTGCTTACGTTGTCCGGTCGTTGACCATCGTAAGAGCCCTTCCGTCGCGGCGGGGTCCTTGCGTTCCCAAAGGCGCCGGCCGCGCAGGTGGATCAGCCGAAGCCGAAGCCCTTCGGCACAGCGACGTCAAGGGTGTCCTTGACCATGGCGAGGGCCGCCCCCAGAGGGCTGGAGGCCCCGCCGCTCACCGTGATGTCACCCGCCTCACAGCCGTAGACCACGGCCTTCTCCGGACCCCGGAGGGCGTGGAGCGGGTCACCGGGGACGGTCTCCTCCAGCCGGACCCGGACCAGGAGGGGTTCCCCGGCCGAGGCGGTCGCGACGGCGCGCACCCGGTGGCCCCGTTCGGTGGCCACGCGGGCCGCCTCTGTCGTACCGTCGTCGATCACCGCGCCGTCGAGGTCCGTCCGGACGGCCGCCGCGTCCCAGCCCCACAACAGGGCTGCCAGCAGCCGGGCCTTGGTGGCGGCGTCCGCGCCGGAGAGGTCGGCCGACGGATCGGCCTCGGCGATACCGCGGCGCCGGGCCTCGGCGACGGCGGCGGGGAAGGTGTCCCCGGCGGCCAGGCGGTCCAGGACGAATGTGGCGGTGCCGGTGGGGCAGGCGCGGAGCGTACGGCAACCGAGGCCGCGTACCCCGGTCCTGGCCATGTCCGCGGCGGGCAGCGCGGCACCGGTGGCGCCCGAGATACGGATCAGGGCGCCGCCCTCGGCCGCCGCTCGGCCCAACTCGGCCCAGTGGCTGAGCAGATGGCTCTTGGTGGCGGAGACGACATGGACCCCGCGGCGCAGTGCGAGCAGCGCGTCGGCGGCGGCCTGCTCACGCACCGCCGGAGAGGACGGCACCGCCTGCGCCAGCACCACCGCCCCCGTACGCTCCAGGGTTTCGGCGAGCGGCGGCAGCGGGCCCGGCGCCAGCCGGGGCGCGGGGCGCTCGGCCGCGCTGGTACGGACGGCGGCGAGCCGCAGCGGGGTGTCGCCGGACGCGTTCAGGAGGCGGTCGGCATAGGCCCGGCCCACCGGGCCGTAACCCGACAGCACCACCGGGGCTTCAGAGGACATGGCACACATGGCCCCAGTCTCCACCGGCCGCGTTTCCGCAGCCCACGCCGGGGCGCTGCGCTACGCGGGGCGGGTTGCGCCCGCGAAGGGCATCTGGTCGATGGGGGCCACGCGGACCGGGGCGCCGGGGTGAGGGGCGTGGATCATGCGGCCGTTGCCGATGTAGATCCCGACGTGACTGATGCCCGAATAGAAGAAGACGAGGTCGCCGGGGGTCAGTTGGGAGCGGCTGATCCGGTGGCCCGCGTTGATCTGGGTGTAGGTGGTGCGCGGCAGTGAGACCCCGGCGGCGCTCCAGGCGGCCTGGGTGAGTCCGGAGCAGTCGTAGCCGTGGGGACCGGTGGCGCCCCAGACGTACGGCTTGCCGAGGGCCCCGTAGGCGAAGGCGATGGCGCGGGCGGCCCGGCCGGTGGTGGCGGTGGTGGCGGCGGGGGCCGGGGCTGTGTGGCCGGCTTGGGTGGCCTCAGTGCTGGGCTCGTGGGCCTGGGCCCGGAGGCGGTGGCGCTGCTCCGCGGTCAGCCGGTCCAGGAGCCGGTCGGCGGCGGCGAGTTTCTTCTCGATGGCCTGTTTGTGGCGGGAGAGCGCCTCCTGCGAGGCGCGCAGTTCGGCCAGCCGGTCGGCCGCCGCGGTGCGTACCTGGCGCAGCGCCTTCTGCTGGCGGGTGATGCCGCTGATGGTGACGGCCTGGCGCCCGGCCGCGCGCTCCGCGAGCGAGGCCCGCTGGAGGTATTCGTCGGGGGAGGAGGACAGCGCGAGCTGGAGGGTGGGGGCGACGGTACCGGCCCGGTACTGGGCGGTGGCGTACGCGCCGAGGGTGTTGCGCGCGGTATTCAGCCGGGCGGTTCTGCGGGCGGCCTCGTCGCGGAGTTCACCCAGTGCGCGGCGGGCCGTGTCGGCCTTCTCCCGGGCGCCGTTGTACTTCTCGGTGGCCTCTTCGGCCTCCTGTTGGTACCGGTCGACCCTGGCCTTCACCTGAGCGGTGGTGAGATGGGGGTCGGCGTGCCCGGTGCCCTCGAGGGTGGTCGCGGAGGCGGCGCCGGTGAGGGCGAGGAGCGCGGCCGTCCGGGCGGTGCTGCTGACGAGCGAGCGTTTGGGCTTGCTGCGCGACTTCCTGTGCGACGCCACGGCGGCGGTACACCTTCCTGGCTGAGTGGGTGGTGCTGGTGGTCCTGGCTGGGTGGGTAGTCCTGGCTGAGCGGGTGGTGCTGGTCTGTCGGGGACCGGGAGATGGCAGCCCACCCAAGAGGCGGGGACCCTCCGTTGACGGGAGGCGGACTGCCATCTGGAGGAGGAAGCTAGGCCGGGGGACGGGGGCGGTGCGGGGTGATGCACGGGAATGGACGCATTTCGTCGTTCCTGTGCCATGGGCTGATCACGGGACGTGCGGGGTGGGTGGCACTGCGTGGTGGCCGTGACCGAAGCCGGGATCAGGGCCCACCCAGGTGAAAGGTGGTGCTATGTGCGGCGCTAGTGTCCGTGCGTATGGACGTCCTCATCAATGCCTTTGTCGGTTTGCACATCGTCGGTATAGCCGCGCTGCTGGGCGGATTTCTCTCCCAGATGAAGCAGATGAGTGCGGGCACCGCACGGATGACCCCCGGAATGCTGCACGGGGCGCTGACCATGCTGGTGACCGGAGTGGCACTGGTCGGCCTCAACCAGGCCGACGGCGGCGCCGTCAACAACATCAAGATCGGGGTCAAGCTGGCGCTGTTGATCGTGGTGCTGTGCCTGGTCTATGTGAAGCGGGACGAGGAGAAGGTGGAGTCGGCCGCGTTCGGGGCGGTCGGTGCCCTCACCACCGTGAACATCTTCATCGCCGTGCTGTGGACCTGATCTTCCCCGGTCGCCGCCCACTTCGATCAATAACGGCTTGATACCGCATATCAATTCGTGCGCAACCCTTTGCACTCGCGAGCTGTCTTAAGAGCACAAGACGGCCGGAGGGAGCGGGTAATGGGGGTAGTGGGGGCGCACAGAGGGCTCACGAGCGACAAGGGCCCAGGGTTTTTCAGGCGGTTCGGGACCAGGCGGATACGGCGTACGGGAGTCGCGCTGGGTCTGGCGGGGATGGTGATGCCGCTCGCGGTCGCCCTCGCCACCCCGGCTCAGGCCGCACCGTCGTGTACGACGAGCGCCGGGCCGTATCAGAAGAAGGTCGAGAAGTTCCTCGGCCGCCCGGTGGACGGACGGCAGTCGCGCACCGACTGCCTGGCGATCCAGAAGTTCCAGATCAACAACGGCATCAGCCCGACCATCGGCTATGCCGGGCCCATCACCTGGGGGGTGATGAGCCTGAAGAACGCGCAGCGGGCGGCGGGCCACAACCCCAACGCGGCGGGGAGGTGCCCCACCAACAGGGGCCGGATCGCCTGCGTTGACCTCACCCGCCAGCTGAGCTGGGTCCAGGACGGCTCCCGGCTGGTCTACGGACCGGTGCCGGTGCGCACGGGGCGTGACCGCTATGAGACCCGGACGGGTCTGAAGAAGATCTACTGGCGGGACATCGACCACTGGTCGACGATCTACGACGTCGCCATGCCGTACAGCCAGTTCTTCGACGGCGGTCAGGCGTTCCACTCGATCGCGGGGAGTGTGTGGTCCCCGCCCGGCTCCCATGGCTGCGTCAACATGCGTAAGGGCGACGCCAAGAAGTACTGGAGCCTGCTGAGGAACGGCGACGACGTCTACGTCTACGGCCGCAAGCCCGGCACGTAACGGCCTGCGGCCCGCGCTCGGCGTACGGCCACGCGCCCCCGTCCCAGCTGCGCAGCTGGGACGGGGGCGCGTGCCATGCATGGTGCCGAGGGTCCGCCCCTCACACGACGGGGCGCGGCCCGGACGTCAGGCGGGGCGCACGCTGCCGTAGATCGGCATTTCGGTGATCGGCGCCTTCTTCACGGTGTCACCCGGCTTCGGCGCGTGGATCATCATCCCGTCGCCGATGTAGAGCCCGACATGGCTGATGTCGTCGTAGAAGAAGACCAGATCGCCTGGTTTGAGGTCGGACGTCGACACCCGCGTCCCGACCTTCACCTGGTCCCAGGTGGTGCGCGGCAGGGACACCCCGGCGGACTTCCAGGCCGCCTGGGTCAGCCCCGAGCAGTCGAAGGAGTTGGGGCCGGTGGCGCCCCAGACGTACGGCTTGCCGATCTGTGCCTGGGCGAAGGCGACCGCCTGCGCCGCCTTGGTGCTGGTGGAGGGGGCAGGAGTGGAAGGAGCGGACGGCGTGGACGAGCCGGAGCTGTCGTTGGACTCCTGCTGCCGCTGACGTTCGGCCGCGGCCTGCCGCTGACGTTCGGCCTCCGCCTGCCGCTGCTTCTCGGCGAGTGCGGCCGCCTTGCGCCGGGCCTCCTCCTGCTTCGCCTTCTCGATCGCCGCCAGCCGTGCCTTCTCCTTGGCGGTCAGGTTCGACAGCAGGCGCCGCGCCTCGGACAGCTTGGTCTGGACGGCCTGCTTCTTCGTCTTGAGCGTCTTCTGCGACGAGGTCAGCGAGGCGAGGCTCTTGGTGGCGGTGGCGCGCTCCTTGGCCGCCTTGGTGCGCTCCGTCTGGAACTCCTCGACGGCCTCCTTCTGGCGGCCGGTGAGCCGGTCCATCAGATGCGACTGGTCGAAGACGTCGCGCGGGTCGGAGGAGAAGAGCATGGCGGCGGTGCTGGTGGCCATGCCGCCGCTGCGGTACTGGGCCGCGGCGTAGGTGCCGAGCGTGCGCCGGGCCTCGTTGAGCTTCTCGGTGCGCTTGGCGACGCTGTCCAGCAGCTTGTCGACCTTGGCGCGCTGGGTCTCGGTGCGCTCCTTGGCGGCGTTGTAGCCCTGGGTGGCGCTCTCCGCCTGGTGGTAAAGGGTGTCGACCTTCTTCTTGACCTCTTCGATCGACTGGGTGGCGGGCTTGGGATCGCCGGGCGCGGCGTTCGCCGCCTGGGAGAGCAGGGTGACCGAGGCCAGGGCGGCCGTGGTGACCCCGACGGCGGTCCGGCGGCTCTGACCGTTCAGCGCTGCCGGTATTCGGGTCCGCGGCTTGCGGTGCGACGCCAAGGGAGGCGACTCCTTCCGTGGACCGCCTACCGGGTTAGCTGTCGGGTTCGGGCGGAACGGAAGGCTGCCCTACGGCCCGTCCGGGCGGCACGGTGTGCCGTCGCCGGGCCGATTCACCCCGGTGGAACGTGTGGGTCCCCGGCTCCGGCTGCCTCGCGACGTGGCCGGACTCGGCGGAGGCCGTCCGTGCCGACGTGGTTCGCCGACAGGTGTTCGGACTGCCTGACGGAGGACGGTAGCCAACTCGTGGGGCTCCTGTGAAGGCTGGTGTTCCTTTTGCCCGAAACCGTTTCGTGATGTTCGCACGTAGGCTGTCAGTGGCGCGGCCTAGACTCGGTGAGCGATGAGCAGCCTCTTTGACGACAGCTTCCTGGCGGACCTCGGACCCTCGGGCGAGGAGCCCCCACCGCCCGAGGACCACGAGCACCACGAGGGCCCCGAGCACCACGGTCCCGGCGGTGGTGAGGACGTACCGCACCACCTCTTCAGCGGCGATTTCGACGCGCCCGTGCCGAGCGTGCCCCGGGAGGCGTACTACCGGGACGGCGCGGCGCGGCCGGCCGTGGACCCGGCGGCCCTGCTCGAGGGGCTGAACGAGCAGCAGCGTGCCGCCGTGGAGCACACCGGCTCACCGCTGCTGATCGTCGCGGGCGCCGGTTCCGGCAAGACCCGGGTGCTCACCCACCGCATCGCGTATCTGCTCGGCGCGCGCGGAGTGCACCCCGGCCAGATCCTCGCCATCACCTTCACCAACAAGGCCGCGGGCGAGATGAAGGAGCGGGTGGAGGAGCTGGTCGGACCACGGGCGCATGCCATGTGGGTCTCCACCTTCCACAGCGCCTGTGTGCGCATCCTGCGCCGCGAGTCCAAGAAGCTGGGCTTCACCTCATCGTTCTCGATCTACGACGCGGCCGATTCCAAGCGGTTGATGGCGCTGGTCTGCCGGGATCTGGACCTGGACCCCAAGCGGTTCCCGCCCAAGTCCTTCAGCGCCAAGATCTCCAACCTGAAGAACGAGCTGATCGACGAGGAGACCTTCGCCGGGCAGGCCGCGGACGGCTTCGAGAAGACGCTCGCCGAGGCGTATGCGATGTACCAGTCGAGGCTGCGCGAGGCCAACGCGCTGGACTTTGACGACATCATCATGACCACGGTCAATCTGCTCCAGGCGTTCCCCGATGTCGCCGAGCACTACCGCCGCCGGTTCCGCCATGTGCTGGTCGACGAGTACCAGGACACCAACCACGCGCAGTACACCCTGGTGCGCGAGCTGGTCGGCACGGACACCGAGGAGACCACGGCCGGCGAGCTGTGCGTGGTGGGCGACGCCGACCAGTCCATCTACGCTTTCCGCGGCGCCACCATCCGTAACATCCTCCAGTTCGAGGAGGACTACCCGGACGCGCGGACCATCCTGCTGGAGCAGAACTACCGCTCCACACAGACCATCCTCAGCGCGGCCAACGCGGTCATCGAGCGCAATGAGAACCGCCGCCCGAAGAACCTGTGGACCGAGGCCGGTGCCGGGGCCACCATCACCGGCTATGTGGCCGACACCGAGCACGACGAGGCCCAGTTCGTCGCCGATGAGATCGACCGGCTGACGGACGCGGGCGACGCCAAGGCGGGGGATGTCGCCGTCTTCTACCGCACCAACGCCCAGTCCCGTGTCTTCGAGGAAATCTTCATCCGCGTCGGGCTGCCGTACAAGGTCGTCGGCGGAGTGCGCTTCTACGAGCGCAAGGAGGTCCGGGACGTCCTCGCCTATCTGCGGGTGCTGGCCAACCCCGAGGACAACGTCCCGCTGCGCCGCATTCTGAACGTGCCCAAGCGCGGTATCGGCGAGCGCGCCGAGGCGATGATCGACGCGCTGGCGCTGCGCGAGAAGATCACCTTCCCGCAGGCGCTGCGCCGGGTCGACGAGGCGTACGGCATGGCCGCCCGCTCGGCGAACGCGGTGAAGCGGTTCAACACGCTGATGGAGGAGCTGCGCACCATCGTGGAGTCGGGCGCGGGCCCGGCCACGGTGCTGGAGGCGGTGCTCGAGCGCACCGGCTATCTCGCGGAGCTCCAGGCGTCCACGGACCCGCAGGACGAGACCCGGATCGAGAACCTCCAGGAGCTGGCCGCCGTGGCCCTGGAGTTCGAGCAGGACCGGGGTGAGGAGAACCCCGGTACGCTCGCCGAGTTCCTGGAGCAGGTCGCGCTGGTCGCCGACTCCGACCAGATCCCGGACGAGGACCTGGAGGGCACCGGGGTCATCACGCTGATGACGCTGCACACGGCCAAGGGTCTTGAGTTCCCCGTCGTCTTCCTCAGCGGTCTGGAGGACGGCGTCTTCCCGCATATGCGGGCGCTCGGTCAGACCAAGGAGCTGGAGGAGGAGCGGCGGCTCGCCTATGTGGGGATCACACGCGCGCGCGAGCGGCTGTATCTGACGCGTTCGACGATGCGGAGTGCGTGGGGGCAGCCCGCGTACAACCCGCCCTCCCGCTTCCTGGAGGAGATCCCGGACCAGTATGTGCGGTGGCGCCGGACCGGTCCGGCCACCCCGTCGGCGTCCATGGGCGCCATCGCGGGCGGCTCCGGGTTCTCGGGCGGCGGGCTCTCGGGCGGTGGGTCGTCGCGGACGCGCGCGGGGGCGAGCGGTTTCGCCACCCGGCGGGCGAAGGAGCGGCCAGCCGTCTCCCTGGCCATCGGCGACCGGGTCACCCATGACAGCTTCGGGCTCGGCACCGTCGTGGCGGTGAAGGGCAGCGGGGACAACGCGGAGGCCACGATCGACTTTGGCGACGAGAAGCCGAAGCGGCTGCTGCTGCGGTACGCGCCGGTCGAGAAGCTGTAGCTGGAGGGGCGGACTTCAGGGGCGGACTTCGGGGGCTGGGGTGACGACGGGGGCGTTCGGGGGGCGCGTCGAGGTTACGACGGGTTGAGGCCGTGGCCGCGCAGCCAGGGCAGCGGGTCGACGGCCGCCCCGCCCCCGGGGTGCACCTCGAAGTGCAAGTGCGGGCCGGTGGAGTTGCCCGAGTCCCCGGAGAAGGCGATGGTGTCGCCCGCCTTGACGGTCCCGGAGCGGATCTTGGCGCTGCTGAGATGGCAGTACCAGGTCTCCGTGCCGTCCGGACTGGTCAATATGACCATGTTGCCGTAGGCGTCGTTCCACTGGGTCCGCACGGTGCCGTCGGTCGCGGCCATGACGGGGGTGCCGTAGCTGACCGGGAAGTCGATACCGGTGTGCAGGGACATCCAGTTGATGCCCGCCTGGCCGTAGGTGGCGCTCAGGCCGTGCTCGGCGACGGGGAGCGCGAACTTGGGGCGCAGTGCCTCCTTGCGCGCGGCCTCCACGGCCTTGCGCTTCTTCTCGGCGGCCTGGCGTGCCTGGAGGTCGATGCGCTCCTGGGTGCGGCTGGCGCGGTCCCGGAAGTCGTCGGCGCCTTCGCGGACTTCGGCGAGCTGGCTGTCCAGCTTGCTGTTGGCGGCGGCGGCCTTGACGGGCGGCGCGGCGGGGGCGGCCTGGGTGGCCGAACTGTCCTTCTTGTCGTTGCTCATCCCGACGGAGGCGGCGGCCACCGCGCTGACGCCGAGGGCGCAGACGGACGGGACGGCGACGGTGAGGAGCGCGGAGCGTTTGGGGCGGGCCGACACGGTGCGTCGGCGGGCCCGGCCGTTGCCGCCGCCGCTTCCACGGCGTGCGGACTGCGCTGTGCGCGAAGGCGACGGCGCGGACAGGAGCGTCACGTCGGCATCGGGCGCGGGCTCGTGTTCGGCCGCCGCCTCGGGTTCTGGTTCGGCCTCGCGGACGCCGGGGTGGTCGTCGTGGGGTGCGTCGTGGGCCCCGTCGTGGTGCGTGTCCTGCGGTGTCTCGTCGCCGGTGGCGAAGGCGGTGGTGTCCCAGAACTGGGTCTGGCCGGTGTTGACGCCCGAGGTCATGTCCGGGCCGTCGCAGGAGTCGTAGGACTCGAAGGTCTCGTAGGCGCCGGTGTCGTAGCCGGTGTTGTCGAGCGCGGCGGAGTCGTGGAGGCCGGTGGCGTCGTGGAGCGCGGTGGCGTCCTGTAGGGCGGTGGCGTCGAACGCGGTGGTGTCGTACGCCGTGCCGGAGTTGTCCCACTGTGCGGGGATCTCGATGTGGCCGGTGGCGTCGGTGCCCCACGCGTGGATGTCCCACTGCCCACCGGTCTCCGCGGTCGGCTGCGACGGGATGTCGGTCGGCAGCTGATAGCCGGAGGCGGCCCACATCGTGGTGGTGTCGTAGGCGCCGGTCTCGAAGTGGCCGGAGTGGCCCATGTCGTACGTACCGGTCATCTGCTGACCGGTGACGTCCCACTGCGAGGCGTCGTACTGGCCGCTGTGCCCGGCGGCATAGCCGTCGTAGGAGCCGTTGCTTCCGGGGAGCGCGCCGAAGAGCGGGTCCCCGTCGCCGTAGGCGGCGCCGAGTTGGTCGAAGCTGCCGGTGGAGTAGCCGTCGTACCCGACGTGGCCGTGCGCTGTGTCCTGCTGCTGACCGTATGCCTCGTAGTACGGATATGAGGCGTCAGGAGCGGGGTCGGCCGGGTTGGAGCCCACCGACGGGTGACGGTCGTTCACCACCAACTTCTCTTTCGCCTCGGCAGCAGGAGAATTAGCGGCGACTGTACCCGGCGGTACGCGGCAGCGACAATCTTCAGCAAGTTTTGAGCATCATGGGAAAGGGCATTTGGTCGTCTTTCGGCGGACTGTACGCGCTTCCTTGGCCGGGCGTTCGATTATTGTTCGGCAATTTCCGTCCCCGCGCGGCCTTTGCGCTCCCGTCGTCGGGCCGCCGTCGGGCCGCGGTCGGGTCCCTGGGCCGGGCCGCGGTCAGGCCACCGAGAAGGTGTCCGGTGTGTCCGCCGGGGCCTCGTCAGCGGTGTCCAGGGCCTCCAGGACTCCGGCGGCGACCGCGGAATGCACTGGTAGGGCGAGATGTCCGATTCCTCTGACGCGAATGTTCCGGGAGATCACATCCGGATGGTCTATCCGGGCCGTCTCCGCCGGGATCATCAACTGATCCGCATCGCTCCAAAAAGAGATCATGCGCGTACGGCATTCGGGGGCAGGCTGCCGCAACTCCGCTATCACATCGGAGTCCGGGCACATCTGACGCACGAGCGGATGTGCGGACAACAAGGGCGCCGCGCGCGTTCCCGCGTGTGGGGTACCGAGCGTCACCAGGGAGTGGACGCGGAGATCGCCACCGAGCCGCTGGACGTAGTAGCGGGCGATCAGTCCGCCCAGGCTGTGGCCGATCACATCGACCCGGCTGTGGCCGGTGCGGGCGCAGACCTCTTCGATATGGCGGGCGAGGAGCGCGGCGGCGGTGCGCAGGTCGCAGGTGAGCGGCGAGTAGTTGAGCGCTTCGACATGCTGTCGGCCGTGCCGGTGCAGAGCGCGGCGCAGCAGGACGAAGACGGAGCGGTTGTCGATGAAGCCATGGAGCAGGACGACGGGGCGGTGGGCCCGGCCCTCGGTGGGGAGCCGGGCGGCGGCGTCGGGCGGCGGCGGAACGGGCGGTCGCTCCGGCAGGATGCCGGTCGGGTAGAGCACCAGATGTCCGGCGAGGATCGCCAGGTCGAGGGTGATGGCCCGAAAGCATATGAGGCCCATGGCGGCCGACCTCCCGGTGTGCCCGCACGGGCAGCCGTGGACGTGGCCGTGAGCATGGCCATGCCCATGGGTGAGGTCATGGCCATGGTGAACGTCATGGCGGTATGACCGCACCGCCGCACCGTGCTGCGCCATGCCCATGCCCATAACTGCCGATGGCGATGAGCGGCGCTGCGCGGTGCGGCGGTCCCCGCTGCGGCTCCCCTTGTGTGGCCGACCCGGCGTCCGAAGTCTCTGCGGCTGATGCGATCGCGGATGCGGGTACGGCCTTCAGTGAACGTGTCCCACGTGTGATTTCCCCCTCGCTGCGCGCCGCGAAACTGCCGGGTAGGGGATGCTGGAGATAACGTTCGTTCACATGGGTGCGTTCGGCGTTCATGGGAGCGCGCGCCAGATCGCGGACGCATGCTAGGTCTTGGAGGCTGTGATGGGTGTGACCGGTCCGATCCGTGTGGTGGTGGCCAAGCCGGGGCTGGACGGCCATGACCGCGGGGCGAAGGTGATCGCGCGGGCGCTGCGCGACGCGGGTATGGAGGTCATCTACACCGGGCTCCACCAGACCCCCGAGCAGATCGTCGACACCGCGATCCAGGAGGACGCCGACGCGATCGGGCTCTCGATCCTCTCCGGTGCCCATATGACGCTCTTCGCCAAGGTGCTGGAGCTGTTGCGGGAGCGTGAGGCGGAGGACATCAAGGTCTTCGGCGGCGGCATCATCCCCGAGGACGACATCGCCCCGCTGAAGGAGCAGGGCGTTGCGGAGATCTTCACGCCGGGCGCCACGACGGGGTCCATCGTGGAGTGGGTCCAGAAGAACGTCCGCCCGGTGGCCGCCTGAGCCGGAGCCTCATCCCGGGGCCGCGCCCCGGGACCCCGCCGCGGCTGTGCGGCCCGCGCGCCGTGTGACGGCGTAGGTACTACCAGTCAACGGCCCTGTGTCCGGCCGCCCGAGGTGCATCTCGTTGCGTGCGGAGCCGCACCGCTCCCCCCGCCGTGTCGGCGCCCGACCGTCCGAGGGCGCTTCGCCGCGCGGCGGAACCGCATGGCTCGGCGCCGCGCCGTCTCTCCCGCACGGTTTCGTAGGGCCGGGTGCCTCGCGGCCCCGACGCACGGCGGTAGCTCACCGCGCCGTGTGCCGCCGCGCGGCCGGGCCGCGGGCCCCGCCTGGTCGGCCGTTCCGCGCGGCGGTTCGCACCGCGCGGCCACCGACGTGCCGGGCCTTTGCATTGAGCCTCCGCGCCGTACGGGCGGCCGCGACGCCGCCGGCGTACGCATCCGCCGGGCCGCACCGGCCCGGTAACGCACCGGGTGCGCGGGCGTGTTCAACCCGTGGGCGGGGTGAGTTCGGCGCGGATGGCTTCCCTCAGCCGTAGCGTGCCCACCAGCCGCTGGAACGCCTCCGACCAGTAGCCACCCGCTCCCGGAGCCGCGTCCTCACCCTCGTCCGGTATCGCCGTGAGCACCTCCAGGCGGTCCGCCTGGCCCGGGTCCAGACAGCGCTCGGCCAGGCCCATGACCCCGCTGAAGCTCCATGGGTAGCTGCCCGCGTCCCGAGCGATGTCGAGTGCGTCCACCACGGCCCGGCCGAGCGGCTCGGCCCAGGGCAACGCACAGACCCCGAGCAGCCGGAACGCGTCGGACAGACCGTGGGAGGCGATGAACTCGGCGACCCATCCGGCTCGTTCCTCCGGCGGCAGCGCGGACAGCAGCTTCGCCGGGTCGCGCCAGGCGGCGGGGGCGGCGTCACCCGAGGAGGGCGGCAGGGTCGGGGCCCCCAGCAGCGCGCGGGACCACTCCGCACTGCGCTGCCGCACGGCGGCCCGGCACCAGGCCGCGTGCAGATCCGCCTGCCAGCCGTCCGCCACCGGCAGTGCCACGATCTCCGCGGCGCCGAGCCCGCCGAACCACTCGGCCCAGCGGTCCAGCGGGGTCGCCTCCACCAGCTGCCCCAGCCACCAGGAGCGCTCGCCGCGCCCCGAGGGCGGCTTGGGCACGATGCCGTCGCGCTGCATTCCGCTGTCGCATGCGGCCGGGGCCTCGACGGCGATCCGTCCGGTGGCGGTCAGGGACACACAGCCCCGGGCCCGCTCGGCCATGCGCGCGGCCAGTGCCGAGGCAGGCAGGGCGGAGAGCAGCTCGGCGGCGGTCGCCCGGACGTTCCGGCTGCGGTCGGACAGGGCCTGTTCGAGGAACGGCTCGTCGGAGGGGCAGAGATCGTCACGGAGCGAGTCCAGGAACATCAGCCGGTCCTCGGCCCGCTCCGTGGCCCAGGTGCCGCTGAGCAGCGCGAGCCCGGCCGCCGGATCGCGGTGGCGGGCCGCCGAGAGCAGGGACACCCGCTCGGCGAACAGCCCCTCCTCCCACAGCCGCTGGACCTCGGAGCGGCCGTGGGTGTCCGGTCCCGCCGCGAGGGAGGGGCCGTCGGGCGGTACGGCTGGGACGGTGCCCTCCGGGGGCAGGGTGGCCCGGCCCGCCCCGCCGCGCAGCGCGAACTTCCATTCGGCGTTGAGCCGGGCCAGCCACAGCGCGCGCGGCCCGCCGAGGGTCAGAGCCTCGGGCCGCAGATCGGTACGGGCCCGCGCCGCGTCGAGCAGCGCCGGCAGCAGTGCGTCCGGCGCCCGGTAGCCGTGGTGGTTGGCCAGGGTGAGCCACTGCGGAAGCAGTTCGGCGAGGTCGGGCGCCGAACGCTGGCTGCCGCGCCCGGCCGCCGAACGGTCGGCGAGCAGCATCGCCAGCCGGGCGCGGGCGGCCGACGGCAGGGCCGGGCGGGGGTCGGGCGGCGCGGGCGCGGGTACGGGCCGCGCGGGTGCGGGCCGCAGCCCGGCCCGCCGCCGCACGGTGCTGAGCGCGGCGGCGTCCAGCAGCGCGGCGGCGGTGTCCTGCCCCGGCAGCGAGGTGATGGGCGGTGTACGGCGCTCGGTGCCGAGCAGCGCGGCGGCCACGAGGTCGTCCCAGGACTCGTTCCAGGAGGCGTCGGAGGACATGGCTGGGATTGCGGTGCGGGTCGTCAACGTCGGCCTCCTCGCGCTGGGGTGGCGGTGAGCGGGACCGGCTCCGGGTCCCAGGTGGTGATCGGCACGAAACCGCGGTGGCCGCACTCCCCGAAGACGGTGATCGGGCGGCCGCCCGCGATCGCCAGCAGCTGCCACAGGTCGGTGCGCCCGGCGCAGCGCGGATCGACGGGCAGGGCGAGACCGGTCGTCGTATCCGCCAGCTGCCAGCCCTCGTCCGCCGGGACCGGGGTGACCCCGGACAGCACCACCGGCCAGCCCTCCAGCCAGGGATCCTGCCCCAACGCCTCGCCGTACGCGGCGAGGGCCGCATCCACATCGCCGCCGGGCGGCACCGTCCGATCGCTGTCGCTGTCGCTGTCGCTGTCGCTGTCGCTGTCGCTGTCGCTGTCGGTGTCGGTGTTGGCGTCCGGCGGTGCGACGCGGTGCTCGGCGAGGGCCGCGCGGAGGGGGCGGGTGGACGGGTAGTACACGAGGTCGGCGTCCAGCAGCAGCCCCGTGGGCAGGGCGGGCTCCGGGGACCGGCCGCCCGCGCCGAAGGACAGCAGCAGCGCCATCCGGCCGGTGCGCTCCCCGCGGAGCCAGACACGGCGGGTGGTCAGCCGTCCGTCGGAACTGTCCTGGCGGCCCAGGACCAGCCACCGGTCCCGGACCGGTTCGGCGGTGGCCAGCAGCTCGGCCACCGGCAGGGTGATCCCGATCCGGGCGCGGGTGGTGGCGGCCAGCTCCGCCGGGAGCCGGTCGATGTGGAGGAAGCCTTGGCTGAGGAGGTGAGCCAGCGCGCATTCCTCCAGCAGCCGCGCTGGCCAGCCCGCTCCGGAGGACGGGATGGCGGCCAGCTCCCGCACCCGCGTCTCCAGGCCCGGGGCCTGGGCGTCGACCATCCGCGCCGCCGTCTCGTCCCACGCCCCGTATCCCGCGCGGTCGGCGGCGGCGAGCCCGTCGCGCAGCAGATCGGCGAGGCGCCGCTCCAACTCCGAGGCGCCCGCGGCGATGCGCTGGGCGCGCCGCTCGGCGCGGCGCCGGGCCGCTTCGGGGTCGGCGGTGCCGCCCGCGCCCCCGCCGGACCGCTGATCCCCGGCGTCCGTGCCCCCGCCAGCCCCCGGCCCGGCATCGGCACGTCGCCGCGCCGCCTGGTCCGCCGCGCGCTCGCGCCGCTCGCTCAGCCAGCCGCCGGCCCACTCCGGGGGCTCGCCGCCCTCCGGCACCCCCTCGCCGCCCGACGCCCACAGCAGCAACAGCCCCAGCGCGTGCTTGCACGGGAACTTCCGGCTCGGGCAACTGCACCGGTATCCCGGCCCGTCGAGATCCACGACCGTCCGGTACGGCGCGCTGCCACTGCCCGCGCACACCCCCCATATGCCCCGGCCGCCCGCCCCCGCACCCGACCACGGACCGGCCGTGGCCAGCTTGCCGCCCGCCGTGCGCGAAGCGGCGTCCGGAGCCAGCGCGAGCACCTGCTCCGCCGTCCAGCGTTCCCCCTGCGGATTCATGTCCACGACCGTACGAGCACCCACTGACAACTGCCTTGACCTGCCGCTTTGTTGGGCCGGGGGGAATTGTCAGTGGGGTGGTGCAGGGTGGATTCAGCGTCCGGAACACGCGTCCGGAGACGGAGCGAGGAACGAGTCTGTGGGGGAGCTGTGACCGTCACTGTGTCCGGGACCGAATCCACCGAATCCACCGAATCCACTGAATTCACCGCCACCGCGTCCGACGGGGTGGTGGGGGGAGCCGCGGAGGTCCTTCGTCCGCATGCGGAGCACACCTTCGCGGACGAGCTGAGCGCGCTCGCCGCCGCCGACGACCGTCCCCGCCCGGCGCGTTGGCGGCTGTCCCCATGGGCGGTGGCCACCTATCTCCTCGGCGGCACCCTGCCGGACGGCACCGTGATCACACCCAAGTACGTGGGCCCGCGCCGTATCGTCGAGGTCGCCGTCACCACGCTCGCCACCGATCGCGCGCTGCTCCTGCTCGGTGTCCCCGGCACCGCCAAGACCTGGGTCTCGGAGCATCTGGCGGCGGCCGTCAGCGGGGATTCCACCCTGCTGGTCCAGGGCACCGCGGGCACGCCCGAGGAGGCCATCCGCTACGGCTGGAACTACGCCCAGCTGCTGGCCCACGGCCCCAGCCGGGACGCTCTGGTGCCCAGCCCGGTGATGCGGGCGATGGCGGAGGGGATGACCGCGCGGGTGGAGGAGCTGACCCGCATCCCGGCCGATGTGCAGGACACACTGATCACCGTCCTGTCGGAGAAGACGCTGCCGGTCCCGGAGCTGGGGGAGGAGGTCCAGGCGGTCCGCGGCTTCAATCTCATCGCCACCGCCAACGACCGCGACCGCGGGGTCAATGAGCTGTCCAGCGCCCTGCGCCGCCGTTTCAACACGGTGGTGCTGCCGCTGCCCGCGACCCCGGAGGACGAGGTCGACATCGTGGCCCGGCGCGTCGCCCAGATCGGCCGTTCGCTGGACCTCCCCGAGGTCCCGGAGGGCATCGACGAGATCCGCCGGGTGGTCACGGTCTTCCGCGAGCTGCGGCAGGGGGTGACCGCAGACGGCCGTACGAAGGTCAAGTCGCCCTCAGGCACGCTGTCCACGGCCGAGGCCATCTCCGTGGTCACCAACGGTCTCGCTCTCGCCGCCCACTTCGGTGACGGTGTGCTGCGCGCCGGTGATGTGGCGGCGGGCATCCTGGGCGCGGTCGTCCGCGACCCGGCGGCCGACCGGGTCATCTGGCAGGAGTATCTGGAGGCGGTCGTCCGCGAGCGGGACGGCTGGAAGGACTTCTACCGCGCCTGCCGTGAGGTGAGCGCGTGACGGCGAGCGGTGCCGGTGGGGACGCGGTGTGGCCGCTGCTGCTCGGGGTGCGGCACCACGGGCCCGGCTCGGCGCGTGCGGTCCGGGCGGCGCTCGACACGTACGAGCCCGGTGCGGTGCTCATCGAGGGTCCCCCGGAGGCGGACGCGATCGTCCGGCTCGCCGCCGACGAGGCCATGCACCCGCCCGTCGCCCTGCTCGCACACGTCGCGGACGACCCCGGGCGCGCGGGCTTCTGGCCGCTGGCCGGGTTCTCGCCGGAATGGGCGGCGATCCAGTGGGCGCTGGCCCGCGATGTGCCCGTCCGGTTCATCGACCTCCCGGCGGCGAACACCCTGGCCATGGCCGCCAAGGAGCGGCCGGAGCCGGAGGCGGATGCGGGACCGGATGAACCCTGTGAGGAGGCCGAACAGGCCGCGCGGGTACGTCTCGACCCGCTCGCGGCCCTCGCGGAGGCGGCCGGTTACGACGATCCGGAGCGCTGGTGGGAGGACGTCGTGGAGCACCGGGGTGGCGGTCCCGGCCCGGGGCCCGCTGCCCCCGCCGCGCCGTTCGCCGCCGTGGGCGAGGCCATGGCCGCGCTCCGGGCCGAGCACGGCGACGGCGGCCATGAGGACGACGCCGTGCGGGAGGCCCATATGCGGCTTCGGCTGAGGGACGCGCGGCGGGAGTTCGGTGCCGAGGTCGCGGTCGTCTGCGGGGCCTGGCATGTGCCCGCGCTCGCCCGGCGGTCCACGGTGACCGCCGACCGTACGCTCCTCAGGGGACTGCCGAAGGTCAAGGCAGAGATCAGCTGGGTGCCGTGGACCCACCGCCGGCTGGCCCGGCACAGCGGCTACGGCGCCGGGATCGCCTCCCCCGGCTGGTACAGCCATCTCTTCCATGCCCCCGACCAGCCGTTGGAGCGATGGCTGACGAAGGTCGCCCGGCTGCTCCGGGATGAGGACGTGGCCGTCTCGTCGGCCCATGTCATCGAGGCGGTGCGGCTCGCCGAGACCCTCGCGGCCCTGCGCGGACGCCCGCTCCCGGGGCTCGCGGAGACCATGGACGCCGTGCGGGCGGTGATGTGCGAGGGCGCGGAGGTGCCGCTCGCGCTGGTGCGGGACCGGCTGATCGTCGGGGACGTCCTCGGAGAGGTGCCCGACTCGGCACCGGCCGTACCGCTTCAGCGCGACCTGACGCGGACACAGCGTTCGCTGCGCCTCAAGCCGGAGGCCCAGGACCGCGAACTGGAGCTGGACCTGCGCAAGGAGAACGACGCCGCGCGCAGCCGTCTGCTGCACCGGCTGCGGCTGCTCGGCGTCGCGTGGGGCACCCCGGCCGCCTCCCGCGGCAGCACCGGCACCTTCCGCGAGACATGGCGGCTGCGCTGGGAGCCGGAGTTGGCGGTGCGGGTGGCGGAGGCCGGTGTCTGGGGCACCACCGTGCTGTCCGCGGCCACCGCCAAGGCGGAGTCGGAGGCCGTCGGCGCGACGACGCTCGCGGAGGTCACCGAGCTGGCCGAGCGCTGTCTGCTGGCCGCGCTCCCCGGCGCCCTGCCTGTGGTGATGCGCGCGCTCGCCGACCGCGCGGCGCTCGACACCGATGTCGGCCATCTCGCGCAGGCACTGCCCTCGTTGGTGCGGTCGGTGCGCTACGGCGATGTGCGCGCCACCGACACTGCCGCCCTCACCGAGGTCGCCGCCGGTCTCGCCGAGCGCATCCTCGTCGGCCTGCCGCCCGCCTGCGTGGGCCTCGACCCCGGCGGCGCGTCCGAGATGCGCGCCCATCTGGAAGCCGTCCACCGCGCGATCGGCCTTCTGGCGGAGACGTCGCGGACGTCGGCGACCTCCGGTGCGGCCGGACCAGGACCGGTGGACCCACCGGCGCCCGCTCCGGCACCGGCACCGGCCTCGACGGCGGGCGGTGTTGCGGCGACGGGACCGGCGGGCGAGCCGACATCGCCGCCTGCGTCCGGCTCGGGGCCGGAAGCGGTCTCGGAACCGGATTCGGCTCAGGACGCGTCGGCCCCGGGACCGGCAGAAGTACGGGAGCGGGAATCGCTCGCCGCCGAGGGGCCGACGGGCGGGCTTGGCGTCGCGGACCGCGACGTTGCGTTGCGGAGGCGGTGGGCCGGGGTGTTGCGGGGGGTCGCCGGGCGGGACGGGGTGCCCGGTGTCCCCGGGGTGCTCCGGGGACGGGCCGCCCGGTTGCTGCTGGACGACGGGCGGCTCCCGGAGGACGAGGCGGCCCGGCTGATGGGGCTCGCCCTCTCGCCCGGCACCGCGCCGACCGAAGCCGCCGCCTGGATCGAGGGGTTCCTCGGCGGCGAGGCGGGCGGCGGGATGCTGCTGGTCCACGACGGGCGGCTGCTCGGCCTCGTCGACCGCTGGCTGACGGGCGTGCCCGCCGACGCGTTCACGGATGTGCTGCCGCTGCTGCGGCGCACCTTCTCCGCCTACGACACGGGCGTCCGCCGCACCCTCGGCGAGCTGGTGCGCCGCGGCCCGGCGGGGGCGGACGGGAGCGCCGACGGCGGGCCGCGCGGTCAAGCCGCTCCCGGGGCGCCCGGGTTCGGGCCGGGGCTGGACGCGGGCCGCGCGGCGGCCGCCGAGCCGACGGTGCGGCTCCTGCTGGGCCTGGGCTCCGCCCCCGCCCCTGACGACCACCACGCGCTGGAGGCAGCCGGATGACCACGCACACACCCGCCACCGACCACCACGAGCGGCTGCGGCGGTGGCGGCTGGTGCTGGGCGGGCAGGGGGCCGACGGCACCGGCTGTTCGCTCAGCGGGACCGACGCCGCCATGGACCGCACCCTCGAAGCGCTGTACGGGGCCCGGGGCGGCGACGGACCCGGCTCCACCGGCGGCGCCCCGGGCGTCACCGCGCGCGGCGGCGGGGCCGCCGCGGCCGGGTCGCGGTCCGCCGGGCTCGGCGGCTCCGCGCCCCAAGTGGCGCGCTGGCTCGGTGACATCCGCCGGTACTTCCCCACCTCGGTGGTCCAGGTCATGCAGCGAGACGCCATCGACCGGCTCGGTCTTTCGGCGCTGCTGCTGGAGCCTGAGATGCTGGAGGCGGTGGAGGCGGACGTCCATCTCGTGAGCACCCTGCTCACCCTCAACAAGGCGATGCCGGAGACCACGAAGAACACCGCGCGGGCCGTCGTCCGCAAGGTCGTCGAGGATCTGGAGAAGCGGCTGGCGACGCGCACCCGCGCCACGCTCACCGGTGCCCTCGACCGCTCCGCGCGGATCAGCCGCCCGCGCCACCGGGACATCGACTGGAACCGCACCATCCGGGCCAACCTCGCCCATTACCTCCCCGAGCACCGCACGGTCGTCCCCGAGCGGCTGATCGGTCACGGCCGCGCGGCGCGCGGAGTGAAGAAGGACGTGGTGCTCTGTATCGACCAGTCCGGGTCGATGGCCGCCTCCGTCGTCTACGCCTCCGTCTTCGGCGCCGTGCTCGCCTCGATGCGTTCGCTCGCCACCCGCCTGGTCGTCTTCGACACCTCCGTCGTGGATCTCACCGAGCAGCTCGACGACCCGGTGGACGTCCTGTTCGGCACCCGGCTCGGCGGCGGCACCGACATCAACCGGGCGCTGGCGTACTGCCAGTCGCAGATCACCCGGCCCGCCGACACCGTCGTCGTGCTCATCAGCGACCTCTACGAGGGCGGTATCCGCGACGAGATGCTGGGGCGGGTCGCGGCGATGAAGGCGTCCGGGGTGCAGTTCGTGACACTGCTCGCGCTGTCCGACGAGGGGGCCCCGAGCTACGACCGCGAGCACGCGGCGGCGCTCGCCGCGCTCGGCGCACCCGCCTTCGCTTGCACTCCCGATCTCTTCCCGGAGGTGATGGCCTCGGCGATCGAGCGGCGCCAACTGCCGATACCGGACATGGCGATGCATCAGTGACCAGGGGCTTGCGCCGCCCCCAGGCGGTCGTGCAAGGATCATCCACGTCGCCCAGGACGTGAATCCGACCGTCCGGTTGGCACGTTCGTCCTGTCTGTACGGCTGTGCGCTCCTACGCTCCAGCCGACGCGTCCTCATATCCGAGAGAAGGCCCGCTCTTGTCCGCTGTGTTCGCCATGCCTGCCGCTGTGCGCCTGCCGCGCACCGTGGCCGCGCGGCGAGCGCTGATGGCGGCGTTCTTCCTCGGGGGCTTCCTGGCCCTGGCGTTCCTCTTCGGCGGTACCGCTCACGCCGCCGAGCGGGCACAGCCGGTCGCCCCGGTTCATCAGGCCAAGAGCTCCAGCGCCTCCGGGCTGCTCGACCCCTCCGAGGCCAAGGCCGATACCGCCCGGCACCACGCCGAGCAGGCCGGGAAGCACACCCGGGACCAGGCCGCCGAGGCGGCCGACGCCACCGGGGAAGCGGTCGCCGAGGGCGTACGCCCCGTCCGGGAGCCGGTCGAGCGCGAGGCGCGGAAGGTCACCGACCCGGTCGGTGACCTGGTGCGCGACACCGGCGACAGCCTGCCCGTGGACCTGCCCGACCTCGGTGCGGGCAGCACCGGCGGCGCGGGCTCCGACGGTTCGGCAACGGGCCACGGCTCGGGCAAGGACCGTGCCGCGCAGGGCGATTCCGCCCCGCGCGCCCACACGTCCGCGCACACCACGGCCCCGGCGGGTCCCGTGGCGGCATCGGCCGTCACCGTCCCGCCGCGCACCGCCGACGACGCCGGGCACGGTCCCGCCGTCCGGGCGTCCGCCGGTGCGGCCGAGGACGGTGGCGCCCCGGCGCCGCTGCCCCTTCCGCGGTCCCCCTTCGGGACCGTCTCCCAGTACACCGGCGACAGCGGCGCTCCCCGTGGCGGGGACACCCATGCCGCTCTGCCGCCGTCCGACGCGGACCACTTCGGGCTGCGGCCCGGTGCGATCCGCGCGGAGAGCTCGGCCCCGACGCGCGAGCGGTTCAACGAAGTCCTCGAATTCCCCGGCTAGGGCAGACCTCACCCCCGTCTGTACAAGACCTGCCGCGCGGGGGCGGGTCAGGTCTGCCCGTCCGACAACCCCCTTGTGAATTCGAAGGACTTCCACGCCATGCGCAACAACATCCGCCGTTCGATCCTCGTCGCCGCCGCTGCCACCGGTATCTGGGCCCTGGGCACCGCCGCGGCCAGCGCCGACGAGCTGCCCGCCGTTCCGTCCACCGACGGTGTCACCAGCACGGTGAACGGCGTCAGCAATACCGCCCGGGACACCGCCTCGACCGACAAGGTCACCGACACCGTCAAGGGCGCGACCGGCGGCCTCACCGACACCTCCGAGGTCACCGACACCGCCAAGAAGACCGTCGACGGCGCGACCTCGACGGTCACCGACACCGTCAAGGGCGGCGTGCCCGCCACCGACGGTCTGCCAAGCGTGCCGGACGCCTCCAAGACCGTGGACGGTGTGACCGGTCACGCCACCCCGGGCAAGGTCGCCAAGAAGGCCGGCAAGGCCGTGCAGAAGGTCAAGCGGGCCACCGACGTCGACCTGCCCACCGGTGAGGTCCCCGGCGTGGCGCCGGAGATCCCGGCCCTCGGCTCGCTGCCGACCGTGCCCGACACCTCCGCGCTGCCCGCCGCGGGCTCCGTGCCGTCCCTCGACGGTGCCGTCCCGGCCGAGCTGCCCGCCCAGCTCCCCGCCACCCCGAAGCTGCCCGCCGTCCCCGGCTCGGCCGACGAACTGCTGGGCGCCCTCTCCGGCGCGGGTGTCCGTCCCGAGCAGCTGACCGGCAAGGCGCAGGCCGCCGTGGACGCCGCCCGGCCGACCGTCGACGGCGCCGCCTCCGACGTGCTGCCGCCCGCCGTGCACCGCACCGTGGTCAAGGTCCTCCCGGTCGCGCAGCGCGCCGCCGGTGACGCCGGTGTGCTGGCCGGTGACGCGGCGGACCACGCGACCCCGTACGCGGGCTACGTGACCGGCAGCGCCCAGGGCCACGTGCTCGGCACCGCCTCCAACGTCGTTCCGTTCGCGCAGGACACCGCCGCCGGTGCCGTTCCGGTGGTGCGCAGCGTGGTGGTCACCACCGTGCCGTTCGCGCAGGACCTGGCCACCAGCACGGTGCCGTTCGCCCAGGACCTCGGCACCTCCGCGGTCGCCGACGCCCAGGTCACGGCGGGTAACGCCACGACCGGCGCGAAGAGCCTGCTCCCGGCGGTGCCGACCGACCTGACCGACGCCGCGAACATCCCGGCGCTCCCGGTTCTGCCCGCCGTCCCGGCGGGGGTCCCGACCGTCCCGGCGGGCCTGCCGACGGTTCCGGCTGAGCTGCCCACGGTCCCGGCGGGCCTGCCGACGGTTCCGGCTGAGCTGCCCACGGTCCCGGCGGACCTCCCGACCGTTCCGGCCGAGCTGCCGACCGTCTGATCTCCGCGCGGCCGCCCGGCCGTACGGATCGCTGTACCGAACGGCAGTCCTCTTTGGGGAGGGGACTGTCGCTGACCGGGCGGCTCTCTTTGGGGAGAGGGCTGCCCGGTCGCGGCGTTTCCACCGGAACAACGCCGGAACAACGACGGAACGACGGAACGACGGAACGACGTCAGCGCAACCCCAGCGCAACCCCAGCGCAACACCGACGCCACGGCGACAGAACACCGCCGGGCGAGGCACCATCGAAATAGATACCCATGGCAGCGATCTGTGACCGTAATCACCGCTCGAGTGTGACCTGCGATTTAGGGTCATCCGGTTCACAGGGATAACCTGCGATGCGGACATGCCGCGTACCCGGCGCACGTGTGCCGCCCTCGTCAAAGATCGCGTCCTCACGCTGCCCCCGCGGCACGCCCGCGCAGACAACGACCGCGATATCCAGGAAAAGGGACGGACGCGCGTGGACCTGTTCGAGTACCAGGCGAGGGACCTCTTCGCCAAGCACGGTGTACCGGTGCTGGCCGGTGAAGTCATCGACACGCCTGAGGCGGCGCGCGAGGTGACCGAGCGACTGGGCGGCCGCGCGGTCGTCAAGGCGCAGGTCAAGACCGGCGGCCGCGGTAAGGCCGGCGGCGTCAAGCTGGCCTCCGACCCGGCCGACGCCGTGGAGAAGGCGACCCAGATCCTGGGTATGGACATCAAGGGCCACACGGTCCACAAGGTGATGCTCGCCCAGACCGCGGACATCAAGGAGGAGTACTACGTCTCCTTCCTGCTGGACCGCACCAACCGGACCTTCCTCGCCATGGCCTCCGTCGAGGGTGGCGTGGAGATCGAGGTCGTCGCGGAGCAGAACCCCGAGGCGCTCGCCAAGATCCCGGTGGACGCCATCGAGGGTGTGACCGCCGAGAAGGCCGCCGAGATCGTCGCCGCCGCGAAGTTCCCGGCCGAGATCGCGGGCCAGGTCACGGAGGTCCTCCAGAAGCTGTGGACCGTCTTCATCAAGGAAGACGCCCTGCTCGTTGAGGTGAACCCGCTGGTCAAGACCGGCGACGGCCAGATCATCGCGCTGGACGGCAAGGTCTCCCTGGACGCCAACGCCGAGTTCCGTCAGCCGGAGCACGAGGCGCTCGAGGACAAGGACGCCGCGAACCCGCTGGAGGCCGCGGCCAAGGCCAAGGGCCTCAACTACGTCAAGCTCGACGGCGAGGTCGGCATCATCGGCAACGGCGCGGGTCTGGTCATGTCGACCCTCGACGTCGTCGCGTACGCCGGTGAGGAGCACGGCGGTGTGAAGCCCGCCAACTTCCTCGACATCGGTGGTGGCGCCTCCGCCGAGGTGATGGCCAACGGTCTCGAGATCATCCTCGGTGACCCGGACGTCAAGTCGGTCTTCGTCAACGTCTTCGGTGGCATCACCGCCTGCGACGCGGTGGCCAACGGCATCGTCCAGGCCCTGGAACTGCTGAAGTCCAAGGGCGAGGACGTCAGCAAGCCGCTGGTCGTGCGCCTCGACGGCAACAACGCGGAGCTGGGTCGCAAGATCCTCACCGACGCCAACCACCCGCTGGTGCAGCAGGTGGACACCATGGACGGCGCGGCTGAGCGTGCCGCCGAGCTGGCTGCGAAGTAAGGGACGAGGTCACCAGAAACCATGGCTATCTTCCTCACCAAGGAAAGCAAGGTCATCGTCCAGGGGATGACCGGGTCCGAGGGTCAGAAGCACACCCGTCGGATGCTTGCCTCGGGCACCAACATCGTCGGCGGCGTGAACCCGCGCAAGGCCGGCACCACCGTTGACTTCGACGGCACCGAGGTCCCGGTCTTCGGCTCCGTCAAGGAGGCCATCGGCGCCACCGGCGCCGATGTCACGGTCATCTTCGTCCCGGAGAAGTTCACCAAGGACGCGGTCATCGAGGCGATCGACGCCGAGATCCCGCTCGCTGTCGTGATCACCGAGGGCATCGCCGTTCACGACTCGGCCAACTTCTGGGCCTACGCGGGCAAGAAGGGCAACAAGACCCGCATCATCGGCCCGAACTGCCCGGGTCTGATCACGCCGGGTCAGTCGAACGCGGGCATCATCCCGTCCGACATCACCAAGCCCGGCCGCATCGGTCTGGTGTCGAAGTCCGGCACGCTGACCTACCAGATGATGTACGAGCTGCGGGACATCGGCTTCTCGTCCTGCGTCGGCATCGGCGGTGACCCGATCATCGGCACCACCCACATCGACGCCCTGGCCGCCTTCGAGGCCGACCCCGACACCGACCTGATCGTGATGATCGGTGAGATCGGCGGCGACGCCGAGGAGCGGGCCGCGGACTTCATCAAGGCCAACGTCACCAAGCCGGTCGTCGGCTATGTGGCGGGTTTCACCGCCCCCGAGGGCAAGACCATGGGCCACGCGGGTGCGATCGTGTCCGGTTCCTCCGGCACCGCGCAGGCGAAGAAGGAGGCCCTGGAGGCCGCGGGCGTGAAGGTCGGCAAGACGCCGTCCGAGACCGCCCGCCTCGCGCGCGCCGCGCTGGGCGGCTGACGCCGTCGTAGCGCCGGTTTCACGGCTCACGGGCGCGGGCCCGTACCACTCATGGGTGGTGCGGGTCCGCGCTTTTTCATCGGTCCTCGGTGGGGTGTTCCGCCGACTCGGCTCAGGGTCGGTCCCACCCATTCGGCCTTGAGTCAATAAAAGACGCATAAGCGGACTAACCGCGACACGGCGACTAATCGCTTGATGTAGGGATGAAACGGCTGTTATTGGCAGCATGGTCGTCGTGACCCAGACGACCGATCGCAGCCCGACGTTGTCCTCACGCGGCCGTGCCGCGCTCCAGCGTCCCTCCGCCGCCGCCCGGGAAGGGTTCCTCGGCGGTGTGGTCGCCGCGGGGCTCGGCCTGGGCGCGCTCTCCGTCGCCGTACTCCTGTTGTGGATCACCTCCCCCTCCCCGGTGAGCAGCCCCGACGGGGCCCTGCACGTCGCCGCCGACCTGTGGCTGCTCGGCCATGGCTCGGAACTCGTCCGCACCGAATCGCTCTCCGGGCACTCGATGCCCGTCGGACTGATTCCGCTGGTGGTGGGCCTGCTGCCGTGCTGGCTGCTCTACCGGGCCGCACAGCACGCCGTCTACCAGCAGGAGGGCACCGAGGGCGACGGGCAGTGGGTGCCCGAGGAGTCCGCCGGGGATCCGCGCACCGCCTTCGGATGGGTGACCGGCGGCTATCTGCTGGTGGGCGTGGCGACCGTGGTCTACGCCGCGTCCGGACCGCTGCACGTCAACGCGGTCAGCGCGCTGCTGCATCTGCCGGTCGTCGTCGGAGCCGTCGCGGCCCTCGGGGTGTGGGTGGCCGACGGTCGGTTCCCGGTACGGATCCCGGCCCGGCTGAAGGCCCCGCTCCGGCGGATCCGGGGTGCCGAGACGGCCGTACGCGTCCTGGTGTGGGTGCGCGGACGCAGCTGGTGCCGACGCCGTCCGCTGATGGCCGCCCTCCGAGCCGCGGCGAGTTCCCTGGTGGTGCTGCTGGGCTGTGGGGCCCTGCTCACCGCCGGTTCGATGCTCAGCCACTCCGGCGCGGTCCAGCTGGCGTTTCTCCAGCTCAGCGATGTGTGGTCGGGGCGGTTCGCGGTGCTGCTGGTGAGCCTGGCGCTGCTGCCGAACGCGATCGTCTGGGGCGCCGCATACGGCGTCGGCGCCGGATTCGCGGTCGGCGGGGGCAGTGTGATCGCCCCGCTCGGTGTCACCTCGACCCCCAAGCTGCCGGACTTCCCCCTGGTCGCCGCGCTGCCCGGCGCCGGGACGGGAGTGCCGCTGATCTGGCTGACGGGTATCGCCGCGGGACTGTCGCTGGCCCTCTTCATCGGGATCGCGGCCGCGCGGCGGCTGGGCCGCGGTGACCGCCCCTCCTGGACCCTGACCGAGACCACGGTGCTGGCCGGGCTGGCCGCGCTGGGCTGCGCGGCCGCGATGGCACTGCTGGCCGCCGTCTCCGGCGGCCCACTGGGGATCGGCATCCTCTCCGACCTGGGCCCCAACTGGTGGCGTACGGGCGGGGCCACACTCGGCTGGACGGCGCTGATCGGGGTGCCGGGAGCGGTGCTGGTGCGCTGGGTCCGGCTGTACGTTCCGACGCGTTCGACGTGGGACGAGTGGAAGGCGGCCCGGGTGGCGAGCGCGGAGCTGCGTGCGCGGAGGCGGCAGGCGCGCGCCTCGGAGCGGGCCGCCCGGAAGGCCGAGCGGGAGGCCGTGCACGCGGAGGCGGTGGCGAAGGCGGCCGCACAGCCGAATGTGCCGTCGCCCATGGACGACATCGATCTGCGCAAGGCGATGTCCGAGCCGTGGTGGCAGTGGCTGCGACCGCGAAGGCACCGCGCGGCGGGCGGGAAGCGGAAGCGCGGGGTGCGCCGCCGGGGCGCGGGCGTGCCCACGGGTGCGTACGCTCTCCAGGACACGGCCGCGGCCGCGCCGGTGAACGGTGTGATCGGCGGGACGAACGGAGACGGCGGCCGCGTCGGTCCGAACGGCGCTCCCGCTGTGAACGGTGTGACCGGTGTGAACGATGGGGACGGCGGCATGGAGGCCGACCGCCCGGCGCCCGCGCAGCCCGCCCTCGGCACGGCACCGCACCCGCGCCATCGGCTGACCTCCCGGCGCAAGTTCACCGCGTCCGTGGCGGCCGAGCCGTCCACCGCACCGGCCGAGTCGGGAGCGTCCGGCACCTCTGGGAGCGAGGGCGCGGAGCCCACGTCCGGCGGCGACGCGCGCCCCACGACGGCCGCGGAGGACAGCGCCCCCGGCGCCCGGGACGCGTAAGGCGTCCGGACACACATCACGGCCCGGCAGGCGGACAGCGCGCCTGCCGGGCCGTGGTGTGCGGTCAGTCCTCGGTGCTGAGCAGCGGCCGCAGCTGCTCGGGCAGCAGGCGCTCGCACTGATGGCGGGAGGTCTGTGTCAGGGCGTCGTCCACACAGGTGTAGTAGTCCTTGTAGACGAACTGGAGGGTGAAGGTCGCGGCCACGATGGCGAGCGCCAGCGCGCCCGTCACCAGACCGCTGATCGCCGCCGTGGACTGCGGCTTCGACCCGGCGGAGCCGGGCGCCGGCAGCCGGGCCGGAGTGGCGCCGGGCGGCGGGGGAGGTGCGTTCAGCGCTGCCTGCGCGGGGGCTGGGGACGGCGCCGGACGCCGCGGCTTGGCCCGCAGCGCGCTGATGCCCCAGTACAGGGCCAGCGCACCGAGCAGCAGCGCGATCTGCGGCAGGCTGAACAGCGCGAAGAAGAATCCCCACATACCCGAGAGCAGGGCGTACCGCGCGCGGCGCTGGGCCGGGTCGGTGGGGTCCCAGCGCGGGCCGCTCTGGCCGGTGGGACCGCTGGGGCGGTTGGCGCCGGGGAGGTTGCCGAAGCCGCCGCTCTGGCGGCCGGGCTGGCGGCTGCTCCACTGGCTGCCCCACGCCGGGGGCTGCTGTCCGTCCTGGCCGCCGTTCTGACCGTCCTGACCGTCCTGGCCGCCCTGGCCGTCGTGTCCGCTCTGGCCGTTATGCCCCTCGGGGCCGTTCGGGCCGCTGCCGCCGTCCGGGTGATGGCGCGGCTGCCAGGGCTGGTCCGGCCTGTCCGCCGGCGGCGGGGCGAACGGATTGTCCTCCGGCCTGCCGCCGCCCGGACCGCCGGACGGGGCTCCGGGGGAGCCGCCCGGGGAGGCCCCGGGAGCGCCCTCGGACGCGCCGGGGGAGGAGGGTGGAGGCGAGGAGGACGGCGACTGCTGCTCATGCATCAGCGGCGTCGTACGCGACGTGCGGGCATGCCTCATCGCCGCCCCCCGGTCGAGGCGGGAGTCGGAGTGAGGCGATGAGCCGCGCGGCGGCGTCGGTCCGGCATCTGGAGTGTGTCTTCCCCTTGTGTCGTCGCCTGCACACCGGGTCCGCGGTCGGCTGGTGCCGGGCGGGTCGGCGGTGCGGGCGCGACGGTCGTTCCCACGGCGTCAGTTGGATTCGCAGTCCAGACGCTACCTCCCGTGCCCGCCCCCGTCCCCCGGGGGCCGCTTGGTGTGCCGGTATCGTTGCTGACGGTCGGCGGCTTCGTAGAGTTCCCCGGAATTCTCGAGTCCACGGCCTTGTACGACCATACAAATGGCAGCACCGCCCGCGAGAAAGAACCCCGCCGTGGCCTCCCCGCCTTCCTCCGCCCGCCCCGGGCGCCCCGCCCGCCTCGTCGTTCTCGTCTCCGGCTCGGGTACCAACCTTCAGGCGCTGCTCGACGCCATCGCCGCGGAGGGCGTGGACTCCTACGGCGCCGAGGTGGTGGCCGTCGGCGCCGACCGCGAGGGCATCGAGGGACTGGAGCGCGCCGAGCGCGCCGGAATCCCCACCTTCGTATGCCGGGTCAAGGACCACGTCAGCCGGGCCGCGTGGGATGCCGCGTTGGCCGAGGCAACCGCCGGATACGAGCCGGACCTCGTCGTCTCGGCCGGATTCATGAAGATCCTGGGCAAGGAGTTCCTCGCCCGCTTCGGCGGCCGCTGCGTCAACACCCACCCCGCGCTGCTGCCCAGCTTTCCCGGTGCCCACGGTGTGCGCGACGCGCTCGCGCACGGTGTGCGGGTGACCGGCTGCACCGTCCACTTCGTCGACGACGGCGTCGACACTGGCCCGATCATCGCCCAGGGCGTGGTCGAGGTCCGGGACGAGGACGACGAGTCCGCTCTGCACGAGCGGATCAAGGAAGTCGAGCGCTCGCTGCTCGTCGAGGTCGTGGGGCGTCTGGCGCGTCACGGCTACCGCATTGAGGGACGAAAGGTAAGGATCCCGTGACCGCCGAAGGTACGAAGCGGCCCATCCGCCGCGCGTTGGTCAGCGTCTACGACAAGACGGGGCTCGAGGAGCTGGCCCGCGGGCTGCACACGGCGGGTGTCCAGCTCGTCTCCACCGGCTCGACGGCCGCGAAGATCGCCGCCGCGGGTGTCCCGGTCACCAAGGTCGAGGAGCTGACCGGTTTCCCGGAGTGTCTCGACGGCCGCGTCAAGACCCTGCATCCGCGGGTCCACGCGGGCATCCTCGCCGACCAGCGGCTGGAGGCACACCGCGACCAGCTGGCCGAGCTGGGCGTCGAGCCGTTCGAGCTGGTGATCGTCAACCTCTACCCGTTCCGGGAGACCGTCGCCTCGGGCGCCTCGCCCGACGAGTGCGTCGAGCAGATCGACATCGGCGGGCCGTCCATGGTCCGCGCCGCCGCCAAGAATCACCCGTCCGTGGCCGTGGTCGTCAACCCCGGGCGTTACGACGAGGTGCTGAAGGCCGTCGCCGAGGGCGGTTTCGACCTTCAGGGACGCAAGCGGCTGGCGGCCGAGGCGTTCCAGCACACCGCGGCGTACGACGTCGCGGTGGCCAACTGGTTCGCCCGGGACTACGCCGCGGCCGACGACTCCGGCTTCCCCGAGTTCCTGGGCGCGACCGTCACCCGCGCCCAGGTGCTGCGCTACGGCGAGAACCCGCACCAGTCCGCCGCGCTCTACTCCGACGGCTCGGGCAAAGGCCTGGCGCACGCGGAGCAGCTGCACGGCAAGGAGATGTCGTACAACAACTACGTCGACACCGAGGCCGCCCGCCGCGCCGCCTACGACCACGCCGCTCCCTGTGTCGCGATCATCAAGCACGCCAACCCCTGCGGGATCGCGGTCGGCGCCGATGTCGCCGAGGCGCACCGCAAGGCGCACGCCTGTGACCCGCTGTCGGCCTTCGGCGGGGTCATCGCCGTCAACCGCCCGGTGACGGTCGCCATGGCCGAGCAGGTCGCCGAGATCTTCACCGAGGTCATCGTGGCGCCGGACTACGAGGACGGCGCGGTCGAGGTGCTCGCCCGCAAGAAGAACATCCGTGTGCTGCGCTGCGCCGACGCCCCCGAGGCGACCGTCGAGGAGCGCCCGGTCGAGGGCGGCGCGCTGGTCCAGGCCAAGGACCGGTTCCAGGCCGAGGGCGACGACCCGGCGAACTGGACCCTGGCCACCGGGGAGGCGCTGGACGCCGACGGCCTCGCTGAGCTGTCCTTCGCCTGGCGTGCCTGCCGCGCGGTGAAGTCCAACGCGATCCTGCTGGCCAAGGACGGCGCCACGGTCGGCGTCGGCATGGGTCAGGTCAACCGTGTCGACTCGGCGAAGCTGGCCGTGGAGCGGGCGGGCGAGGAGCGGGCGAGCGGTTCGTACGCCGCCTCCGACGCCTTCTTCCCCTTCCCGGACGGCTTCGAGGTGCTGGCCCGCGCCGGGGTCAGTGCCGTGGTACAGCCGGGCGGCTCGGTCCGTGACGAGCTGGTCGTGGAGGCCGCGCAGAAGGCGGGCGTGACCATGTACTTCACCGGTACGCGCCACTTCTTCCACTGAGCGGTGAACCTCGCAAGGCCGCACTCCCGGGCCCTGGGGGTGCGGCCTTTGCGCGGTACCGACCGCACCTGATTGGATCCGACGTCCCCGCATCCGGGAGGATAAGAGACATGACCGCCCAGATTCTCGATGGCAAGGCAACCGCAGCCGCGATCAAGTCCGACCTCGTCAAGCGTGTGGAGGCGCTGAAGGCGCAGGGTGTCCACCCCGGTCTCGGGACCGTCCTGGTCGGCGAGGATCCCGGCAGCAAGTGGTACGTGGCGGGCAAGCACCGCGACTGCGCCGAGGTGGGCATCGCCTCCATCCGGCGCGATCTGCCGGAGACCGCCACCCAGGAGGAGATCGAAGCGGTGGTCCGAGAGCTCAACGAGGACCCGGAGTGCACCGGGTACATCGTTCAGCTGCCGCTGCCCAAGGGCATCGACACCAACCGCGTGCTGGAGCTGATGGACCCCGCCAAGGACGCCGACGGACTGCACCCGATGAACCTCGGGCGGCTGGTGCTGAACGAGTCCGGCCCGCTGCCGTGCACCCCGCAGGGCGTCATCCAGCTGCTGCGCCACCACGGTGTGGAGATCAATGGCGCGCATGTGGTGGTCGTCGGCCGCGGGATCACCGTCGGCCGCTCGATCGGGCTGCTGCTGACCCGCCGTTCCGAGAACGCCACGGTCACCCTGTGCCACACCGGCACCCGCGATCTGCCCTCGGTGCTGCGCCAGGCCGACATCATCGTGGCGGCGGCCGGGGTGCGGCACCTGATCAAGCCGGAGGACGTCAAGCAGGGCGCCGCGGTGCTCGACGTGGGCGTCAGCCGGGACGAGCACGGCAAGATCGCCGGGGATGTGCACCCCGGGGTGACCGAGGTCGCGGGCTGGATCTCGCCGAACCCCGGCGGAGTGGGCCCGATGACCCGCGCCCAGCTGCTGGTCAATGTCGTGGAGGCAGCCGAGCACACGGCAAAGGCGGCGCACGGCGGTGGTGGTCATGACGGCTGAGGCGAGCGAACCGGCGGCCGGGGAGCCGCAGACCGGGCAGCCCGCCCGCAAGTCGCGGCGGTTTCCGCTGATCACCCGGGACACCGCGCGTCCCGAGGGCGGTGGCCGGGCGGCGCCCGGCGGCGCTCCGGCGCCCGTGCGCCAGTGGCCGCTGCTCGCGGTGATGGGCGGTGTGGGGCTGGGGCTGCTGATCGTCGCCCTGGACGCGTTCCGGGCGGGCACCGTGCTGATCGGGCTCTCGCTGCTGGCGGGCGCGGCGCTGCGGTGGGCGTTGCCGGAGGTCGGGATGCTCGCGGTGCGGTCGCGCTTCACCGACATGCTGACGTACGGGCTGCTGGGCGCGGCGATCGTGCTGCTGTCCCTGATGGCTCAGCCGAATCCCATGGTGACGATTCCGTTCCTGGAGGATCTGGTGCACTTCACGGTGCGCTAGGCCCTGTCCGGTGGGTCTTGTCGGGCCCGCGACGCCTGGCACCGCACCTCGCCGCGTTGTCGAAAGTCGCCCGAGTACGCCCAGTACGAGGGCGATCCTCCGCCTTGCCATGCACGGCACCAGACGCCGCGGGCTGCTCCTCAAAGACCCACCGGACAGGGCCTAGCCGGGCGTACGACCCAGCCGGGGCGTACGGCGGCCCTTGCGCGAGGCTCTGAGATACGGCGGCCCGTCCTCTCCCCCGTGGGAGGACGGGCCGCCGTCGTCTGTGGTGGGTCTCCTCGACCCGGCGACGGTCCGCCCTCTCCCCCGAAGAAGGACGGACCGCCCGGTCATCAGGGTTGTGCGTTGGCTGTGCGCGATCAATGGACGTGGGCGGCCTGTGGCGCGGAAGTGACCATTCCGGTACGAGTTCTCGGCTGCGCAACGATGAGCTGGGGCGCGAGGGCGCTTTCGGCGTATATCGAGAGCCGCAATGCGCCCCCGGCGGGGGAACTGACATCCTGGACCACGGCATCCCGTGGAGAGGGAGTTCGGATCCTTGGGGTGCCAATCGCGGTACCAGCACAGGAGATTCACCAGATCCACACGGGGGGAACAGGGGGAGGCAATGCCTCGCTGGAGGGAGCTGCCGGAGGAACTCGACCCGCAGGTGCGGGAGTTCACCGGTCAGCTGCGCAGGATCGTCGAGCGCAGCGGGATGAGCGTGGTAGCCGTCGCCGACCGCACCGGCTACAGCAAGAGCTCATGGGAGCGCTACCTCAACGGGCGTCTGCTGCCACCGCAGCGCGCGGTGGAGGCACTGGCCGAGGTGACCGGCGCCGGGGCCCATCACCTCATCACGCTGTGGGAGTTGGCGGAGCGGGCCTGGAGCCGTTCGGAGAACCGGCACGACGTGACGATGGAGGCCATCAGTGTCGCCCAGGCGCGGGCGGCCATCGAGGAGTTCGCCCCGGAGCAGGGGAAGAATAACGGTCATCCCTCGGATAAGACCGTGAAGGGCGCGAAGGCTGCCAAGGATGCCAAGGATGCCAATGGCGCCGAGGCCGACCGCGTGGTCGCCCCGCCCGGACCGGAGCGGCCGCGGATGCCCACCGCCCCGGCCACCGCCCCGCCGACGGCGCCGTACCCGGGTGCCGCCCCCTCGGCCCCTGGCGCCCCCGCCGCTGCTCCCGCCCCTGCCGCCTCCGCGGAAGGACGGGGCGGGCGCCGACGGATCGCGCTGTTCGCCGGGGCCGCCGTGAGTTCGCTGCTGCTCGTCGCCGGGGCCGTGGTCCTGGTCGGCACGGGCGACGACGGCAAGCCGGCCGCGGCCCCTAAGACCGCCCCGGCCACCACCGCGCCCAGCCTGCCCCGCGGGGTGAAGTGCGCGGGGAAGGACTGCACCGGCAAGGACCCGGAGGTCATGGGCTGCGGTGGGGCGAAGGCGACCACCTCCGCCAACCTCACCGTGGGCAACGCCTACGTCGAGGTCCGCTACAGCCAGACCTGCGGCGCGGCCTGGGCCCGGATCACCCGGGCGGCCACCGGCGATCAGATACGGGTCAGTGCCCCGGGTGGGGGCGGCGGCGCGTCGGTCAGCCAGAGCGGTGAGGTCAAGGCCGGCGGGGAGGCGTACACCCGGATGGTTTCGGCGAAGACCACTGCGCAGGCCACCGCCTGCGCCACGCTGACCAGCGGAGTCCGCGGCTGTACGGACCGTGCCGCGAACGGGTGACGGGGGCGTTCGGTACTCGTCCGGACGATTTTGGATGCGTTGGGAATGGCCCCGTGGAATCGGGGAAAACGCAGGCCGACCCCCCCACGGGTGCGGCTATGGGCGGCCGCCTGCACTCCCCCTCCTGGCAGGCGGCCGCCCAAGCGTGTGTGCGGTGAGCAGTGACACAGTGGCCCGGGAGACCGGGCCCGCGACGGCGTCGGATAGCCTGACGCAGGTATCTCGACACCAAGAGATCTTGACAGAAAACACAGCGCAGGAGACCGCCATGACCCGCACTCCCGTCAATGTCACCGTCACCGGCGCGGCAGGCCAGATCGGCTACGCGCTGCTCTTCCGTATCGCCTCCGGTCAGCTGCTCGGCCCGGACGTGCCGGTCGCGCTGCGTCTCCTGGAGATCCCACAGGGACTGAAGGCCGCCGAGGGCACCGCGATGGAGCTCGACGACTGCGCCTTCCCGCTGCTGCGCGGCATCGACATCTCCGACGACCCGAACGTGGCCTTCGACGGTGCCAACGTGGCGCTGCTCGTCGGTGCCCGTCCGCGCACCAAGGGCATGGAGCGGGGCGACCTGCTCGAGGCCAACGGCGGCATCTTCAAGCCGCAGGGCAAGGCGATCAACGACCACGCCGCGGACGACATCAAGGTCCTCGTGGTCGGCAACCCGGCCAACACCAACGCGCTCATCGCGCAGGCCGCCGCCCCGGACGTACCGGCCGAGCGCTTCACCGCGATGACCCGCCTGGACCACAACCGCGCCCTGTCGCAGCTGGCGAAGAAGACCGGTGTCCAGGTCGCCGAGATCAAGAAGCTGACGATCTGGGGCAACCACTCCGCCACCCAGTACCCGGACGTCTTCCACGCCGAGGTCGCGGGCAAGAACGCCGCCGAGGTCGTCAACGACGAGCAGTGGCTGGCCGACACCTTCATCCCGACCGTCGCCAAGCGCGGTGCGGCGATCATCGAGGCGCGCGGCGCGTCCTCGGCCGCCTCCGCCGCCAACGCGGCCATCGACCACGTCCACACCTGGGTGAACGGCACCGACGCCGGTGACTGGACCTCCGCCGGTGTGGTCTCCGACGGCTCCTACGGTGTGCCGGAGGGCCTGATCTCGTCCTTCCCGGTCACCGCGAAGGGCGGCTCGTTCGAGATCGTCCAGGGCCTGGACATCAACGAGTTCTCGCGCACCCGGATCGACGCCTCGGTCAAGGAGCTCGAGGAGGAGCGCGAGGCGGTGCGCGGTCTGGGCCTCATCTGACGCCTGGTCCCCGCCCGTTCTCCGTCGGGCAGCCATCCGAAGGGTCACACTCCGGTATTCACTCCGGAGAGTGACCCTTCGGCCATTCCCTGTGATGACGGCTCATCCTCCCCTACCGTGGGAGGAGTTGACGCCGGCCTCGGGGGGAGAGCATGGCCAGGGACAGTCGCGCCGATCATGCCGTACGTCAGCCGCGCTTGCGGCCGGAGCCCGCGCGCCCCGTCCCTTCATCGCACTCACCCCACACCAGAGGTGAGGCGACCCGGCTGCTGTGTGCGGGCACCTATCTCGACGACGACTTCCGGGATGCCGTCGTGGACGAGCTGTATGTCCACGAGGAGCGCTCCGTGGCGCCGTCCCTCGGGATCGACGCGGCCCGAGTGCTCGCCCATGCGCTGCGCGCCCGCCGTCTGGAAGCGGGCTGGACGGCGCTGCTGGCGGCGTTATGGCTGCTGCACTTCATGCTCGCCCGAAGCTTCTTCTTCGCCTTTCTGCTGTCCAGCGGGCTGCTGCTGCTGGCCTCCTGGGCCAGGGGCGGCGCGTCCGGCCCCTTCCGTGCCGACTATCCGGGGGCCGACCAAGTCGGGGTCTACCGGCGGCGGGCGGCCGCGGTGCTGCGGCTGGCCGGATGGCTGACGCTGATCTCCTATGTGGCCGACGCACTTGAGCTTGCCCTCGCGGACGAACCTGATCCGGGCGGGCTGACCGGTGTGCTGCCGTCGGTGCTGCTGCCCGGGGCGAATCCCACCGACGCCTGGTTCGCGCTGCTGATCCCCGCCGCGATGGCCGGTGCGGTCGCCCTGCACCGGGAGCATGTGGCCCGGGTGCTGGCCACCGAGCTGGATCCGGTCACCTTCGCCGACCCCGGCGCGGATCCGGCCGAGCGGTTCGAGGGCACCCGGTTCCAGCGGGTGTGCGCCCTGATACGGCGGGAGCAGCACGCGCCGGTGATCCTCTACCACGATCAGCATCCCTTCCTCGGCGCGGGCACCGCCCATGCCACCTGGACCCTCGCCGTGGAGCTCCGCCCGCGCGAGGGCACCACCGCCCTGCCGCTCGACAACCGCGTGATCCTGGAGCGGATCCGGCCGCTGGTGGAGGCGCTGCGCACCCCGTCCGCCGGGGGCGTGTCCGCTGGCCCCGCCCGGCTCCCCGCCCAGCCGCCCGGCGCCTCCGGTGACCGGGTCCGCGACCGGCTGCGCGGTCTGGAGCTGGACGAGTGTGTGTTCCTCAAGGTCACCGGATTGCGCAACCGGTCCTCCGTGCCGTACGGCGAGGCGGACTTCGCCCGGGAGCGGGCCGAGGCCGTCGAGGAGGGCGGCGAGATCCGGCGCCACTTCCTGCGGATCCGGGTCGGTGCATGGCGCGAAGAGGTCGTGGTCACCGTCTTCGTGCGGGTGCACACCCAAGGCGGCATGCTGATGCTGGAGTTCGCGCCTCATGTGCTGCGTCCGATCCGCCCGTCCTTCCGCGCGGTCGACCGGATCTCCGACTCCCACCGTCGGGGCGGGCTGCCGGGCAAGGCGTTATGGGCGCTGGGGCATACGCCCACGGCGGCGGGCCGGGCGCTGATCCAGCTCTTCCAGTCGGCCGCCTTCCTCTGGCGGATGTACGCGGGCGCTTATGACGCCGCGATACCCGACGGCCCCTGGGCGTCGGTGCGTGAGCTGGGCAGTGACAGCGGCGCCTCGCTGTTCCAGGAGATGGATGTCAGCCGCTATCTGAAGAGCGTCGAGGACCGGGTGGCCAACGGGGTCCGGCAGGCGCTGGCCGAAGCCGGTTGGGAGACCGGTGAGTTCGAGCAGAAGGTCATCAATGTGAGCGGCGGCGGAATCTTCATCGAGTCCGCCGAGAACAGCGCCTTCGGCTTCGGCGACCACAACACGATCAGCAACACCCCACGCAATGGAGCGGGAGGCGGCCATGACGACGGCTGACGCGGACGGTGAGCACAGCGCGACGGACGGCGGGGCCACGGGCACCGGCGGCACGGCGGGCAGCGCCACGGACACCGGCGGCGGGCGGAAGTTCGGGGACATCCGCATCGGCAGTGTGCGTGGCAGCGCGGTCGGCTTCGGCGACCATAACCACATCGTGAACGCATCGCGGGGCGAGGCGCCGTGCGACCCGGCGTACGAGGAGTTGCTGGAGGCGGTCCGGCAGCTCGCCGCCGACCTGGAGCGGGTGGTGCCCGGTCCGGAGGTCCAGGCGCTGTCCAATGAACTGGCCACCGCTCAGGACGAGATCCAGCGCACCGGCCGGGCCGGGGTCGGGCGGCTGGCCCGGATGCGCGCCCTGCTCCAGGACGCCAGCGCCAGCATCGGCATGCTCGCGTCGGGGGTCGCCGTGGGGCAGGCGGTCGGCGTGCTGCTGGGCGGCTGAGATGACCACGCCGGGCGGCGGGCAGGGCCCCCGCTGGGACGAGGAGACGCAGCGCTGGGTGGGGGCGGGTGCGGAGCCCCCGGCTCCGGGCCGCAGACCGCCTTTGCCGTATCAGGGTGTGGTGCTGCTGTCGGTGTTCGCCGTGCTGCTGGTCGGTGGAATCGGCGTCGGCGTCTGGAAGTTGCTGGAGGGGAAGGGCGGCGAGGACCGGGCCCGGAGCGATTCCACGCCGAGCGCGGGATGGCCCGGGGCGGACGGTGTGCCGTCTCCGTCGGCATCCTCGTCGTCCGCGCCGCCGTCGGCGCCGTGGTCCGTATCGCCGTCGTCCGCATCGCCGTCGGTCTCCTCGGACGTGGGCGGCGGAGCACCGACGGGATATGTGCGCACCAGGGATCCGGAGGGGTTCACCCTTGATGTCCCGGTGGGCTGGCGGCGCGTCAAGCGCGATACGGGCGTGTTCTACGAATCGTCCGACGCCGGAAGTCTGATCCAGGTCTTCGCGCTGACCGAGCCGGAGATCACCCCGTACGAGGCGCTGCGGCAGGCGGAGTCGGGGCTGCGGAAGAAGACCCCCGGCTACCACCGCTACCGGCTCGAGCGGCTCGGCTCCGGCGACGGGGCGGACGCGGAGCTCGAATACGGCTACCGCAGCGAGAAGTACGGCCCGCGCCGCATTCTCGACCGCGCCTTCTCCGAGGAGAACGGAGTGCAGTACGCGCTGCTGGTGGCGGGCCCGGCCGCGGACTGGCCGGAGCAGCGGAAGCGGCAGAAGATCGTGCTCAACGCCTTCTGTCCCACCGCGTACTGCCCGGCGGGATCGGAGCCCTAGGTCAGGACGAAGCAGCGCGGCACAGCACAGCGCGCGGGATCCGCCGCGCATCCGGCGAAGTATCCGGTATCGAGACGGTGGCAGTTGGGGCGGTGTCCCTCATACTGGGTTCTCCGTATGTCGGCTAACTCGCCTTATCGGCAGAAGAGTTCCGCTATGGGGGGGCGTTCATGGAGCACGGGGGGCCGGGGGACCGGCAGCAGTGGCCCGGCGGTGAGGGGCAGCAGCGGGAAGCCGCGTGGCAGTGGGAGGACACCCTCGCGGCTGGTGCGCCGCAGTGGGCATCGCCACCGCCCCCGCCACCACCGCCGCCGGGTGCCGAGACCCGTCGGGTCTTCCAGGCGCTGGCCGTGGCGATCTTCCTGGCCGTCGGGGTCGCGTTCTCCGGCTGGGTGGCCTTCGGCGGTGACGGGGACACCCGATACCGGGCCGCTCCGCTGCCGGGGCTGGACGAAAGCCCTTCACGGGCACCGGCCCCGGACGCGCCCTCGGCCGATGACCTGCCCACGCCCGGCCCCGAAACCGATGGGCCCAGCTCGGCGCCCACGGATGTGCCGACGGATCTGCCGGGGCTGCCGTCCGCGTCGGCCACCCCGTTCGGGACCCCGTCGTCCCCGGTGCTGACCGGCGGTGATCCGCCCGCGGGCTACAGCACCCAGAGCGACCCGGCCGGGTTCCACCTCGCCGTCCCGGACGGCTGGCTGCGCACCGTCGAGGGCCCCAGCGTCTTCTACACCTCGCCCGACGACAGCACCATGATCCAGATCTTTGAGCTGCACGGCCCCGAGGCCACCCCGTACGAGTCGGCGCGAGAGGCCGAGCGGCTGGCCTCCCGCCACCGCGGCTATGAGCAGGTCACCCTGGCTCCGCTCGGCACCGCCGCCATGGACCCGGCGCAGCTGGAGTACACCTACGAAAGCAAGAGCGACGGCCACCGCAGGATCATGGACCGCCGCTTCGCCGCGCCCAGCGGCACGATGTACGCGGTGCTGGTCATCGGTCCTTCCGGGGACCGGGCGAGCGAGCAGGAAATCCACCAGGCGGCGCTGGATACCTTCTGTCCCACCGCTTCCTGCACTACACCGTGACCGGAACGCAACTCCACGTGACGTGACCCCCGTCACTTTCCCTGATCAAGTGCGCATACGTTCGCCCCTTCGGGTTAGGGGTCCAAGTTGCTGGTGTGACCAGTGGGAACGATCGCAGAACCGGAAGGCAGAACGACGTGTCGGCAGTCGAGACCATTCATGTGGACGGGGTGTGGCGGGCGGCCGCATCCGGCGCGCAGCGGGAGGTCCTCGACCCCGCGGACGCCAAGACCCTCGCCGTAGTGGCCGAGGGTGGCGCCGAAGACACCGACGCGGCCATCGCCGCCGCGCGGCGGGCCTTCGACGAGGGCCCCTGGCCCGGTACCCCGGTGGCCGAGCGGGCCGCGCTGCTGCGGCGCGTGGCCGATCTGCTCCAGCGCGACCGGGAGGCCGTCGCGCTCATCGAGAGCCAGGACACCGGTAAGACCCTGGAGGAGGGCCGGGTCGACGTCGACGACGTGACCAACGCCTTCCGCTACTTCGCCGAGCTGGTCGTGGGCGAGTCCGCCGGACGCGTAGTGGACGCCGGTACCCCCGATGTGCACAGCGTCGTGGTCCATGAGCCGGTCGGCGTCTGCGCGATGATCACCCCCTGGAACTATCCGCTGCTCCAGGCCAGCTGGAAGATCGCCCCCGCGCTGGCGGCGGGCAACACCTTTGTGATCAAGCCCAGCGAAGTGACCCCGCTGTCCACCGTCCACCTGGTGAAGCTGCTGGTCGAGGCCGGGCTTCCGGCCGGAGTTGCCAACCTGGTGACCGGTCCGGGCGACCCGGTGGGCGCGCGGATGTCCGAGCACCCGGATGTGGACCTGGTGTCCTTCACCGGTGGCCTGATCAGCGGCACCAAGGTGGCCCAGGCAGCCGCGCCGACCGTGAAGAAGGTCGCCCTCGAGCTCGGCGGCAAGAACCCCAATGTGGTCTTCGCCGACGCCTGCTCCACTGCCGAGGGCTTTGACACCGCCGTCGACCAGGCGCTGAACGCCGCGTTCATCCACAGCGGCCAGGTCTGCTCCGCCGGTGCCCGGCTGATCATCGAGGAGTCGGTGCGGGAGCGCTTCGTGGCCGAGCTGGCCCGCCGCGCGGAGAAGATCAAGCTGGGCCGCGGCACCGAGGAGGGCGTCGAATGCGGCCCCCTGGTCTCCGCCCAGCAGCTGGACAAGACCGAGGCGTATGTCGCCTCCGCCCTGGCGGAGGGCGCGCTGCTGCGCTGCGGCGGCAAGCAGCCCGAGGCGTCCTCGGTCCGTCCCGCCACCGGCTACTTCTATCTGCCGACCATCCTCGATCAGTGCCACCGCGAGATGCGCGTGGTGCGTGAGGAAACGTTTGGGCCTATTTTGACGGTCGAGTCTTTCCAGACCGAGGACGAGGCCGTCACACTCGCCAATGACACGGAGTACGGACTCGCCGGCGCCGTCTGGTCCGCCGACACCGCACGGGCCCGCCGCGTCGCCGCACGGCTGCGGCACGGCACCGTGTGGATCAACGACTACCACCCCTACCTCCCGCAGGCCGAATGGGGTGGGTTCGGCAAGTCCGGGGTCGGGCGCGAGCTCGGCCCGTCCGGGCTGGCCGAGTACCGGGAGTCCAAGCATGTCTACGAGAACCTGCGGCCCAGCCCGGTGCGCTGGTTCGGCGGCTGACACCCCACCGCCGGCGCCCCTTCCGGGCACCGCCGGTCCCGGCCCGCCACCCGGGCCAGGACCCGGCCGCGCCCGGTGAGGGCGCCCGGCGGTTCCACAACGAGAAACACCATCCCCAAGGGGCGTCAGCCCCATGGCCCGCGCTGTCGCGGGCCCCTGAGCAAGACCGCGAGGAGTAACCCCCACCATGCCCGTACCTGAGGCTTACGACTACGTCGTCATCGGCGGCGGCACCGCGGGATCGGTGATCGCCTCCCGGCTCACGGAGGACCCGGACATCCGCGTCGCCGTCATCGAGGGCGGTCCCACCGACATCGATCGCCCCGATGTGCTCACCCTGCGCCGCTGGCTCGGTCTGCTCGGCGGCGACCTCGACTACGACTACCCCACCACCGAGCAGCCGCGCGGCAACTCCCATATCCGGCACAGCCGGGCGCGGGTGCTCGGCGGATGCTCCTCGCACAACACCCTGATCTCCTTCAAGCCGCTGCCCGGCGACTGGGACGAGTGGGCCGAGGCCGGTGCCGAGGGCTGGGACGCCGCGTCCATGGACCCGTACTTCGACCGGCTGCGCAACAACATCGTGGCGGTGGACGAGAAGGACCGGAACGCCATCGCGCGTGACTTCGTCGAGGCCGCTCAGGCCGCCGCCGGGGTGCCGCGGGTGGAGGGCTTCAACAAGAAGCCGTTCCACGAGGGCGTCGGCTTCTTCGACCTCGCCTACCACCCGGAGAACAACAAGCGCTCCTCGGCGTCGGTCGCCTATCTCCATCCCTTCCTGGACCGGCCCAACCTCCATCTGATGCTGGAGACCTGGGCGTACCGGCTGGAGCTGGACGAGACCGGCCGCGCCACCGGGGTGCGGGTGCGCACCAAGGACGGCGAGGAGATCCTCGTCGAGGCCGCGCGCGAGGTGCTGGTCTGCGCGGGCGCGGTGGACACCCCGCGGCTGCTGATGCACTCCGGTATCGGCCCCAGGGCAGACCTGGAGGCGCTGGGCATCCCGGTGGTCCACGACCTCCCGGGCGTCGGTGAGAACCTGCTCGACCACCCCGAGTCGGTGATCGTGTGGGAGACGGACGGCCCGATCCCGGACAACTCCGCGATGGACTCCGACGCGGGTCTGTTCATCCGGCGCGACCCCGAATCCCGGGGCCCGGACCTGATGTTCCACTTCTACCAGATCCCGTTCACCGACAACCCCGAGCGGCTGGGCTATGAGAAGCCCGAGCACGGGGTGTCGATGACCCCCAACATCCCCAAGCCGCGCAGCCGCGGCCGGCTCTACCTCACCAGCGCCGATCCGGAGGTGAAGCCCGCCCTGGACTTCCGCTACTTCACGGACGAGGAGGACTACGACGGCCGCACCCTGGTCGACGGCATCCGGATCGCCCGTGAGATCGCCAAGGCGGAGCCGCTGGCGGGCTGGCTGAAGCGCGAAGTGTGCCCCGGGCCGGAGATCACCTCGGACGAGGAGATCAGCGAGTACGCCCGTAAGGTCGCGCACACCGTCTACCACCCGGCGGGCACCTGCCGTATGGGCGCCACCACGGATGAATTCGCCGTGGTCGGCCCCGACTTGAGGATTCGCGGACTGGACGGCGTACGCATCGCCGACGCGTCCGTGTTCCCCACCATGCCCGCGGTGAACCCGATGATCGGCGTTCTGATGGTGGGCGAGAAGTGCGCCGAACTGCTCACCCAGGACCAGCACCGATCCCGGGAACGAGCCCCGCAACCCGCTCCCGGAGGTGACGCCTGATGTCCGCGACCCTGGTCCCCGAGACCCCTGGAACCCCTGAGAAGTCCGAGAACAACGGCACGGCACCCGTGTTCTCCGTCCGTGGCCTGTGGAAGGTCTTCGGCCCGAAGGCCGACCGCATACCCGGCTCCGCCGAGGGGAAGCTGTCGGCGGAGGAACTGCGTGCCCGCACCGGCTGTACCGCCGCCGTCCGCGATGTCTCCTTCGACGTCCAGCCGGGCGAGGTCTTCGTGGTCATGGGGCTGTCCGGCTCCGGCAAGTCCACGCTGGTGCGCTGTCTGACCCGGCTGATCGAGCCCACCGCCGGTGAGCTGAGTATCGACGGCGAGGATGTGCTCGCCATGGACAAGAACCGGCTGCGCAATCTGCGCCGCCACCGGGCCGCCATGGTCTTCCAGCACTTCGGGCTGCTGCCGCACCGCTCGGTGCTGGACAACGTCGCCTACGGTCTGGAGATCCAGGGCGTGGGCAAGGTCGAACGCCGCGCCAAGGCCGCCGAAATGGTGGAGAAGGTCGGCCTCACCGGTCTGGAGCGGCGCCGCCCCGGGCAGCTCTCCGGAGGTCAGCAGCAGCGTGTCGGACTCGCCCGCGCCCTCGCGGTCGACCCCGAGGTGCTGCTGTTCGACGAGCCGTTCAGCGCCCTGGACCCGCTCATCCGGCGCGATATGCAGGAAGAGGTCATCCGACTGCACCGCGACGAGGGCCGCACGATGGTCTTCATCACCCACGACCTCAGTGAGGCGCTGCGGCTCGGTGACCGGATCGCGCTGATGCGCGACGGCGGAATCGTCCAGCTCGGCACCCCCGAGGAGATCGTCGACTCCCCGGCCGACGACTATGTACGGGACTTCGTCCGCGATGTGCCGCGTGAGCAGGTCATCACGGTGCGCAAGGCGATGCGGCCCGCGGACGGCGACGAGGCCACCGACGGTGCCTCCGTGGCCCCCGGTGTCACCGTGGCCGAGGCGATCGAGGTGGCCGCCCGCAGCGGTGGCCCGGTCCGGGTGGTCGAGGACGGCCAGTGCATCGGCGTCGTCGACCACCAGCGGCTGCTCGCCGTGGTCGCGGGGGTGGAGGCCGGGGTGGTCCCGGCATGAGCGTGACCACCACCGCCCCCGACAAGACGTCCCTCGAGAAGAGAGAGCCGGACGGCGCGCTCGAGCGGGCCGGAAGACTCAAGGCGTTGCTGGCCCACCCCCTCGGGCGCAAGCTCGTGCCTTTCACCGTCCTCGCCGCGGTGCTGATACCCATCGCCGCGGGGCTGTGGGGCAGCGGCGCCTGGCCCAGCGTGCTCACTCACGATGTCAAGGGGCCGCTGGACTCCTTGAACCAGTGGATCATCGACAATCGTGATTCCCACCCGCTGTTCCTGTATTTCCTGCTGTACTTCAGCAACGCGGCCACGGACGCGGTCGACGCGGTCTACAACATGCTGGACGCGCTGGGCTGGATCGGGGTCACCGCCACCGCCGTTCTCTTCGCCTGGCGGGCCGGAGGTCTCGGCCGGGCCGGTCTGAAGGTCGCGGGCATCACGCTCGGAGCGTTCGGCGTCTGCGGGCTGCTCGGGATGTGGGACCCCACCATGATCACCCTCGCGCTGATGGTGGTGGCGGTCGCCGTTTCGGCCGTCCTCGGCGCGCTGCTCGGGCTCGCCGCCGGTCTGTCCGAGCGCTTCAACCGGATGCTGCGGCCCGTGCTCGACACCATGCAGGTGATGCCGGCCTTCTCCTACCTGCTGCCCATGGTGCTGATCTTCGGACCCGGCACACCGGCCGCGCTGTTCTCGACGGTCATCTACGCCGCGCCGCCGATGACCCGGCTCACGGCGCTCGGTCTGCGCGGCGCCGACCCGGGCGTACTGGAGGCGTCGTCCTCGCTGGGGGCGAGCTTCTGGCAGCGGCTGCGGACCGCTCGACTGCCGCTGGCCCGTAAGCAGATGCTCCTCGGGCTCAACCAGACGATCATGATGGCGCTGTCGATGGTGGTCATCGCGTCCATCGTCGGTGCGGGCGGTCTGGGCGAGGAGGTGTTCACCGCGCTGTCGACGACGGATGTCGGCAAGGCACTCGCCGCGGGCCTGCCGATCGTCCTGATCGCCGTCTGGCTGGACCGTACGACCGGGGTTGCGGGTGAACGGTTCGGCGCGACCTCGGCGGCCGAAGCGACCGGGGCCCGGCGGCTGCTGCACGGCTGGCGGGCCTGGGCGCTGGTGACGGGCGGCGCGGTGGTGGCGACCGTGGCCGGCCGACTGGCCGGGGCGAGGCTGTGGCCGGAAGACTGGGTCTACGAGATCTCCACGCCGGTCAACAAGTTCCAGGAGTGGATCACCGACAACCTCTACCAGGACGTGCCCGTCCTGGGCGGTACCAAGGTCTGGGCCGACCACATCACCGAGTGGATGATCAACCCGCTCCGCGACGGGCTGCTGAACGCCCCGTGGTGGCTGTTGCTGCTGCTGGTCGCTGTTCTCGCCCTGCTGGTCGGCACCTGGGGCACCGCGCTCACCGCCGTCCTGGCCATGTCGGCGGTCGGCGTGCTGGGCGTCTGGCCGAAGACGCTGGACACGCTGTCGCAGGTGCTCGTGGGCCTCGCGCTGACCCTGTTGCTGGGCTTCGCGATCGGCATTCTCGCGGCCCGGGTCGGATGGGTGGAACGCCGGCTGCGGCTGGTGCTCGATGTGCTTCAGACACTGCCGCAGTTCGTCTATCTCATCCCGGTCGTGGCGCTGATGGGCGTCGGCCGCGTCGCGGCGATCACCGCGGCGGTGGCCTACGCGCTGCCCGCCGTCGTCCGTATCACCACCCAGGGGATCAAGGAGGTCGACCCGGCGGCCCTCGAAGCCGCCCGCTCCATGGGAGCCAGCGGAGCCCAGCAACTGCGTCAGGTGCAGTTGCCACTGGCCCGGCCCGCGCTTCTCGTCGCCGTCAACCAGGGCGTGGTGCTGGTCCTCGCCGTGGTCGTCGTCGGTGGTCTGGTCGGCGGTGGGGCTCTCGGATACGACGTGGTCTTCGGCCTCGCGCGCGGAGAACTCGGAGTGGGTCTGGTGGCCGGTGTGGCCATCGTCTGTCTCGGCCTGGTACTCGACCGGGTCACGCAGCCCACATCCGCTACCCGCAAGGAGAGTTGAGGTCCCGTGAACATGACGGCCGATGCCGTCATCCCCCGTGCCACACCCCCGAAGAAAAGGAACATATTCGCCATGATGAACAGCAAGCGGGTGCGCAGAACTCTCGTCGCCACCACCGGAGCCGTCGGCTTGGTCGCGCTGAGCGCGTGCGGTGCGGCCGACACGGGCAAAAAGGACGAAGTTGGCGGCGGCAAGAGCGTGACGCTGACGGTTCCCTCCTGGGTCGGCGCCGAGGCCAACGTTGCCGTGGCCAAGTACATCCTGGAGGAGGAGCTCGGCTACAAGGTCCACACCAAGCAGATGGGTGAGGTGCTTGCCTGGGACGCGCTGAGCAAGGGGGACATCGACGGGATTCTTGAGGACTGGGGCCATCCCAAGCAGGAGAAGCAGTACCTCAAGGACCAGAAGACCGTGGTGAAGGGCGGCGACCTCGGCGTCACCGGCCACATCGGGTGGTATGTGCCGAAGTACTTCGCGGACAAGCACCCCGACGTCACCGACTGGAAGAACCTCAACAAGTACGCGAAGGACTTCAAGACCTCCGAGAGCGGGGGCAAGGGCCAGCTGCTCGAGGGTTCGCCTGACTACGTCACCAATGACGACGCCATCATCAAGAACCTGAAGCTGAACCTGAAGACGGTCTACGCGGGCAATGAGTCCTCGCAGATCACCCAGATCAAGCAGAACGTGAAGAACAAGACGCCGTTCCTCACCTACTGGTGGACGCCGCAGTGGCTGAACAACCAGGTGGACATGGTCGAGGTGAAGCTGCCGGAGTACAAGACGGGGTGTGACGCGGACCCGAAGAAGATCACCTGCGCGTACCCCAAGACCCCGCTCCAGAAGTACTTCAACGCCGACTTCGCCAAGAACGGCGGCAAGGCGGCGAAGTTCCTGAAGAACTTCAAGTGGACCACCGAGCAGCAGAACGAGGTCGCCGGAATGATAGCCGGGGACAAGATGTCCGCGGACGCGGCCGCGAAGAAGTGGGTCGAGGAGAACAAGCCCGTCTGGAAGAAGTGGCTGCCGTAGGCGGCATCTGACCGGGCTCGCCCCTGGGGCACTCCCGGCTGGGCCCCGTTGCGTTCCCCCACCGGGTGGACGCAGCGGGGCCCGGCCGTTGTACGAGGTCCGCTCGGCGGCCATCGTCTCCCGGAAGAGACGGGGCCGATGCCCTGAGCGACCCCGCCGGACGGATGTGCGACCGCTCCCTTTAGGGTGGGCGGTTCACACCACGGGGGAGGCATTGCGATGGAGCGCAGAATTCCACGTCGGCTGCGGTCGAGCACGGTGATCCTGGGCAGCATGGGCGCGCTGGCGGCGGCCCTGACGTCCTGTGGGTCCGAGCCGGACAAGCGCTGTGTGGACCCCGACAGCTACGACGCGCTGAAGGGCTATCGGGTGGTGGACTCCGGTGCCTGCTCGGGCTCCTCGACCGCCAAGAAGCGCGGCAAGAAGAGCGTGGACGGCGACTGGTACTACGACGCCGATGTGAGCGGCCGTTGGGCCGACTACGGCACGTTCGACAAGAGCCAGGCCGCCGACCGGGGCGGCTTCGGCTGCTCCGGTTCGGGCGGTGGCTGAACCATGGAGCGCCATACGATCGACCCCCGCCCCGGCTGGCAGTCCACGGTCGAGGAACAGGGGGTCATCTATCCGCTGACCCGCTACCCGGACGGCTCGCTGCGCCCCTACTGGGACGAGAGCGCCTACTACTCCTTCTCGCTGCCCGAGGTCGAGGCGCTGGAGGAGGTGGTCGAGGAACTGCACCGGATGTGTCTGGCGGCCGCCGGGCACATCGTGGAGCGGGAGCGTTTCAAGGAGCTGGGCATCGACGATCCCCGGCTGGCCGGGCTGATCGCCGAATCCTGGCACCGCCGGTCCGAACAGCCCAGCGTCTACGGCCGGTTCGACCTCCGCTACGACGGTGTCTCGGGCCCGAAACTGCTGGAGTACAACGCCGACACCCCCACCTCGCTGGTGGAGGCGGCCAGCGCCCAGTGGTTCTGGATGGAGGACCGGTTCCCCGGCGCCGACCAGTGGAACTCCCTGCATGAGCGGCTGGTGGACGCCTGGCGGAAACAGGCCGCGCTGCTGCCGCCGGGCACACCCCTGTACTTCGCCCACTCGGCCGGGGACGAACTGGGCGAGGATCTGATGACGGTGGCCTACCTGCGCGAGACGGCCGAACAGGCGGGGCTGGCCACCGAGGCGATCTCCATGGAGGACATCGGCTGGCAGCGGCTCTCCGGGCGCTTCGTGGACCGCAAACTCGGCTTCATCCGCGCCTGTTTCAAGCTCTACCCCTGGGAGTGGCTGGTCACCGACCGTTTCGGCCCGCAGGTGCTGGACACCCTCGACAACGGCGGAGGCACCGGATCCACCCTGTGGATCGAACCCGCCTGGAAGATGCTGCTGTCCAACAAGGCGCTGCTGGCCGTGGTCTGGGAGCTCTACCCCGGTCATCCGCATCTGCTGCCCGCCTATCTCGACGGCCCTCGTGAACTGGCCCGGACGAAGGGCTATGTGGCCAAGCCGCTGCTCGGCCGGGAGGGCGCGGGGGTCACTGTGCACCGGCCGGGAGAGCAGCCCGTGGTCCGCGACGAGCCCTGCTGCTACCAGGAGTTGGCGCCGCTGCCGGACTTTGACGGCAACCGGGTGGTGCTCGGGGCGTGGGTCGTGGAGGACGAGGCGGCCGGGCTCGGCATCCGGGAGTCCGCGGGGCTGGTCACCGATGAGTACGCCCGCTTTCTGCCGCATGTGATCCTCTAGGCCCTGTCCGGTGGGTCTTTGAGGAGCAGCCCGCGGCGTCTGGTGAGGGGGCACACCTCCCAGCGGTAGCTGGGGGAGGATCGCCCTCGTACTGGGCGTACTCGGGCGACTTTCGACAACGCGGCGAGGTGCGGTGCCAGGCGTCGCGGGCCCGATGAGATCCACCGGACAGGGCCTTCGGCGCGGTCTCATGGCGACTGAGCGTCGGCGCGGTCTCATGGCGACAGCACCGCCGTGAGCTGCGCCAGGCCCCAGAGCAGATCCTCCTCGCTGATCATCAGCGGCGGGGCGATCCGGATCGTGGCGCCATGGGTGTCCTTGACCAGCACCCCGCGGTCCATCAGCCGCTCGGAGATCTGCCGCGCGGTGCCCCGGTCGGCGGGGATGTCCACCCCCGCCCACAGCCCCCGTCCGCGTACCTCGTCCACCCGCCCCGCCTCCCGCAGCAGCCGCAGCTCATGGTGGAGCCGCTCGCCCAGCTCCGCCGCCCGCCGCTGGAACTCCCCGGTCCGCAGCACGGCGATCACCTCCAGCGCGACCGCGCAGGCCAGCGGATTGCCGCCGAAGGTCGAACCGTGCTCCCCGGGCCGGTGGACCCCGAGCACCTCGGCGGAGGACACCACCGCCGACACCGGGACCACTCCGCCGCCGAGCGCCTTGCCCAGCACATAGATATCCGGGACCACTCCCTCTTGCTCACAGGCGAAGGTCGCCCCGGTGCGCCCCAGACCGGACTGGATCTCATCCGCGATGAACAGCACCTTCCGTGACCGGGTCAGCTCCCGGACCCCGGCCAGATAGCCGGGCGGCGGCACCAGCACCCCCGCCTCGCCCTGGATGGGCTCCAGCAGCACGGCCACGGTGTCCGCCGGCGCGGCGTCGAGCGCCACCTCCATCGCTGTCAGATCGCCGTACGGGACGATCTCGAAGCCGGGGGTGTAGGGGCCGTAGTCGGCACGGGCCGCCGGATCGGTGGAGAAGCTGATGAGGGTGGTCGTCCGGCCGTGGAAGTTGTTCTCCGCGGCGATGATCCTGGCCCGGCCCTCCGGAACGCCCTTGATCCGGTAGCCCCACTTCCGGGCGGTCTTGACCGCCGTTTCCACCGCCTCCGCGCCGGTGTTCATCGGCAGCACCATCTCCATACCGCACAGCTGGGCCAGCTGCGCGCAGAACGCCCCGAAGCGGTCGTGGTGGAAGGCGCGTGAGGTGAGGGTGACCCGCTCCAGCTGGGCCTTGGCGGCCTCGATCAGCCGCTGATTGCCGTGCCCGAAGTTGAGCGCGGAGTATCCGGCGAGCAGATCGAGATAGCGGCGGCCCTCGATATCGGTCATCCAGGCGCCCTCCGCGGAGGCGATCACCACCGGCAGCGGGTGGTAATTGTGCGCGCTATGGGCCTCGGCGGCCTCCAGGGCGCGCTCGGTGCGGGGATCCGGGGTGGCCAACGCGGGCTCCCTTCGGGCGAGGGAGGGGCTGCCTACTAGAGTGGGGGTGCGCACCGTGACTGGCGAGCCGAGCGTGGAACCGACCACGAGGAAGCGGGGCGCGGCCCCAGCGCCACGAGGTGCCGCCCGCCTGGGCACCGAAGGGATCACGACCGGATCACCCGATCGCCCCGGAGGATTGCCATGAGCCTGCCCCTCTCCCATCCCGCCCTTTCGGCGGCCGACCCTGAACTCGCCGCCCTCGTCGGCGCCGAGGAACAGCTCCAGTCCGAGACCCTGCGGCTGATCCCCAGCGAGAACTATGTCTCCGGGGCCGTCCTCGAGGCGTCGGGGACGGTGCTCCAGAACAAGTACAGCGAGGGCTACCCGGGCCGCCGCTACTACGAGGGCCAGCAGGTCATCGACCAGGTCGAGACCCTCGCGGTCAACCGGGCCAAGGCCGTCTTCGGCGCCGACCACGCCAATGTCCAGCCCTACTCCGGTTCACCCGCCAATCTGGCCGTCTATCTCGCCTTCGCCGAGCCCGGCGACACCGTGATGGGCATGTCCCTGCCGATGGGCGGCCATCTCACCCATGGCTGGGGCGTCTCCGCCACCGGCTCCTGGTTCCGCGGTGTCCAGTACGGGGTGCGCCAGGACACCGGCATGATCGACTTCGATGAGGTCCGCGACCTGGCCCGCAAGGAGCGGCCCAAGCTGATCTTCTGCGGTGGCACCGCCGTGCCCCGCACGATCGACTTCGCCGCCTTCGCGGAGATCGCCCGCGAGGTGGACGCGGTATTGGTGGCCGATATCGCGCATATCGCCGGGCTGGTCGCGGGCGGTGCCCACCCCTCCCCGGTGCCGCATGTCGACGTGGTCTCCACCACCACCCACAAGACCCTGCGCGGCCCGCGCGGCGCGATGCTGATGGCTCGCGAGGCCCATGCCAAGGCGATCGACAAGGCCGTCTTCCCCGGGCTCCAGGGCGGCCCGCACAACCAGACCACCGCCGCCATCGCCGTGGCCCTCCACGAGGCCGCCCAGCCCGCCTTCCGGGACTACGCCCACGCCGTGGTCGGCAATGCCAAGGCCCTGGCCGAGGCGCTGCTCGCCCGCGGCTTCGACCTGGTTTCCGGTGGCACCGACAACCATCTGGTCCTGATGGACCTCACGCCCAAGGAGGTGCCGGGCAAGGTCGCGGCCAAGGCCCTGGACGAGGCCGGGATCGTGGTGAACTACAACACCGTGCCCTTCGACCCGCGCAAGCCCTTCGACCCGTCCGGCATCCGTATCGGCACCCCCTCCCTGACCTCGCGCGGACTGGGCACCGAGCACATGCCCACCGTGGCCGACTGGATCGACCGCGGGGTGACCGCCGCCAAGAGCGGTGACACGGCCGGGCTCGCCAAGATCAGGAACGAGGTCGCCGAGCTGATGGCGGCCTACCCTGCCCCGGGTCTGCCGACCGGCTGACGGCGCCCCCGGCGCCCCCGGCGCCCCCGGAGTCGCTGGAGTCGGCTGAGTGGGCAACGGGGCCGCCAGGGCTGACGGAGGTGACGGTGCCCTGCCCGGCCGACAGGCCGGGTATGGCCCGCCACCACTGCTCCTCCCGGATCCGGCGGCGGTCCGGCGGCACCGGCACCGGCAGGCCGACGATCCGAGCCATCACCCGCTCCACCACGGTCTCGCCTTCATCCGGCGCGCCCCGGAGCGACATGCCCGGCGGCCCGTCCAGAGCGCGCCCCAGTGCCCGCAGCTCCTCGGGCAGCCCGTGCTCCTGGCGCAGTCCGGGCTCCTCGGGCAGCCCGTGCTCCTCCGGCAGTCCGGCCGGGCCGCCGTCCGGCCCCGCCTCCCGCACTCCGGCCATATGCTCCGCCTCCCCGCGCGGCACGGGCTCCCCGCACGCCCCGCGCACTCCCTCTCTCGCGCACACCACGCACACCGTGCACATCTCGGTCTCCTCCCCTGGTCCGCTCCACCTCGTCGTCCGGGCCGAGCAGCAGCTCCAGCCGTCTCAGCGCACGGCTCAGCCGGGACTTCACCGTGCCCCGAGGCCAGCCCAGCGCCTCCGCCGTCTCCGCCTCGTCCAGATCCAGCAGATAGCGGTGGATCACCACCCGCCGCTGGGGTGCGCTCAGCTGGTCCAGTGCGGTCATCAGCCGCGCCCGCCGCTCACCCGCCATCGCCATCGCGGCCGGGCCGGCCGATTCCGGTATGGCAGCCTCAGCCCCGCCCAGCGCCCCTTCCCGGTCGACCGCCGTCCGCCTCCGACGCGCCGAGCGGATCGCATTGCTGGTCTCCCGTGCGACGATCCGCAGCAGCCACGGCCGGAACGCCGCCCCGCTGCGGAAACTCCCCAGCGCGAGATACGCCTTCACAAAGGCGTCCTGCACCACGTCCTCGGCATCGGCACCCGCACCGAGCAGCACCGCCGTGCGATGCGCCACCGGTGCATGGGCCCGCATCAGCTCCGCGTACGCCTCGGTCTCCCCGGCGCGCACCCGCGCGATGATCCCCGCTTCGTCCCGCGCGACGAGGTCCCCCTCCCGCGCCCTCTGTGTCGTCCTCACACCTTTCATACACCGGCGGACGGAGTCGGGTTCCACACCTGAGAGAATGGGTGCCATGGCCCTCGACCGTCCCCGTGCGCTCTCCGGTATCCAGCCCACCGCAGGCTCCTTCCACCTCGGGAACTACCTCGGTGCGATCCGGCAGTACGTCGCGCTCCAGGAGACCCACGACGCGTTCTACACCGTGGTCGACCTGCACGCGATCACCGTCCCCCAGGATCCGGCCGAGCTGCGCGCCAATTCCCGGCTCGCCGCCGCCCAGCTGCTCGCCTCCGGACTGGACCCGGACCGCTGCACGCTCTTCATCCAGAGCCATGTGCCCGAGCACGCGCAGCTCGGATGGGTTATGAACTGTCTCACCGGCTTCGGCGAGGCGTCGCGGATGACGCAGTTCAAGGACAAGTCGGCCAAGCAGGGCGCCGACCGGGCCACCGTCGGCCTGTTCACCTACCCGATCCTCCAGGTCGCGGACATCCTGCTCTACCAGGCCAACCACGTCCCCGTCGGCGAGGACCAGCGCCAGCACATCGAGCTCACCCGTGACCTCGCCGACCGGTTCAACGGGCGCTTCGGCGAGACCTTCACCGTCCCGGCCCCGTACATCGTCAAGGAGACCGGGAAGATCTACGACCTCCAGGACCCGACGATCAAGATGAGCAAGTCGGCGTCCACCCCGAAGGGCATCGTCAACCTCCTCGACGAGCCCAAGGTCTCCGCGAAGAAGATCAAGAGCGCGGTCACCGACCTGGAGACCGAGATCCGCTTCGACGAGGAGAAGAAGCCCGGCGTCAGCAATCTGCTGACCATCTACTCCACCCTCACCGGCACCGCCATCCCGGAGTTGGAGCGCCAGTACGAGGGCAAGGGCTACGGCGCGCTCAAGACCGAACTCTCCGAGATTCTGGTCGAGTGGGTGACACCATTCCGCGAGCGGACGCAGGAATACCTGTCGGACCCCGGGACGTTGGACAAGATCCTTGCCAAGGGGGCGGAGAAGGCCCGGGCCGTCGCCGCCGAGACGCTGGCCCTCGCCTACGACAAGGTGGGCTTCCTGCCCGCCAAGCCCTGATGGCCTGACGGCGAGCACGGACGTACACCCGGGCCCACGGGCCCCCGACCAGGGGGTCCTAGGACCCGTGTGCCGAAGGACCGAGGCACCTAGCCGCGGAGGCGGCACAGCCGCCACACTGGCACCGGTGCAGTGGCATCGAGCCCAGCAGCCCGGGAGGGCCAGGAGGGAGAACGCAGTGGGGACCGTAACGCTCGGCGTTTCGATCGCGGTCCCGGAGCCGTACGGCAGCTACCTCCAGGGGCGGCGCGCGGGCTTCGGGGACCCTGCCGCCCATGGCATCCCCACCCATGTCACCCTGCTGCCGCCGACCGAGGTCGACGGCTCGGCACTGCCGGCCATCGAAGCCCATCTGGCCCGGGTGGCCGCCGAAGGGCGGCCGTTTCCGATGCGGCTGGAGGGGACCGGCACCTTCCGGCCGCTCTCGCCGGTTGTCTTCGTCAAGATCGTGGAGGGCGTGGAGGAGTGCGCCGCGCTCCAGGAGCGGATCCGGGCGGCGTCCGGACCGTGCGCCCGTGAGCTCCAGTTTCCGTACCACCCGCATGTCACGGTCGCCCACGGCATCGACGAGGAGGCCATGGACCGGGCGTTCACGGAGCTGAAGGACTACGAGGCGGCCTGGACGAGCACCGGTTTCGCCCTCTACGAGCAGGGCGCCGACGGGGTGTGGCGGCTGGAGCGCGAGTACCCCTTCGAGGCGAGTGAGTCGCCGGAGGGCGGTGCGCCGGTGGTGCCCCGTCAGGCCGATCTCTCCCGCCCGGCCACGCCCTTGCGCTGACCGTTCGCCGCCCGTCACCCGGTGGTCCGACACCGCGTCAGCACGTTCACCGCTGGCCGGTCACCGGAACGAGTGATGAACGGTGTGTGGTGGGCGCCGGTGTGCCGACTGACGACCCGTCGGCGGCCAGAGTCATGACCGAGCGAGAGTCCTGACCTGGCGAGGCATGGCGTTCCCGCGGCGTGCCGCGCTATGTCTCCGCGTTCCGGGGAACCCGGACTCTGACCTTCCGCGCCGCCCGCCGTGTGCGCCGAGGGGGATTGACCGCGCAGAAGGGTAGGTGCTGATCATGGAATGGTTGACCCGGCTGCCAGTCGTCGGCCCCGCGATCGCCCAGCTGATGCGCACCCATGCATGGCGTTCCTACGAACGGCTGGACCGCGTCCACTGGACCCGGCTCGCCGCCGCGATCACCTTCATCAGCTTTCTCGCCTTCTTCCCGCTCATCGCGGTCGGCGCGGCGATCGGCGCCGCGACGCTCAGCGAGTCCCAGATGCATCAGCTCCAGACGAAGCTGGCCGAGCAGATCCCCGGTATCTCCGGTCAGCTCGACCTGGGCGGCCTGGTCGACAACGCGGGCACGATCGGGGTCGTCGCGGGTGCGCTGCTGCTGTTCACCGGTATGCGCTGGGTGGGTTCGCTGCGCGAGTGCCTGCGCGCCGTCTGGGAGCTGGAGGAGGACTCGGGCAATCCGGTGGCCCGCAAGCTCAAGGACGCGGTCGTCCTGGTCGGCCTCGGCGGCGTCGCCCTCGTCTCGTTCGCCGTCTCGACGCTCGCGGGCACAGCCGTCGGCCACGTCGCGCGGCTGCTCGGCATCTCCGAGGGCGGCATCGGCGGCTGGCTGCTCCAGATCGCCGCATTCTTCGTCGCCGTCGTGGCCGACTTCCTGCTGCTGTGCTACGTACTGACCTGGCTGCCCGGGGTCGAGCCGTCGCGCCGCCGCGTCGTGGTCGCCGCGCTCATCGGCGCGATCGGCTTCGAACTGCTCAAGCTGCTGCTGAGCAGTTATCTGCGGGACGTGGCGGCCAAGAGCATGTACGGCGCGTTCGGGGTGCCCATCGCGCTGCTGCTGTGGATCAACTTCACCGCCAAACTGACGCTGTACTGCGCCTCCTGGACCGCCACCGGGTCAGCCGAGGAGAGCGACGAGGCGGGCGCCGAGAACGCCGAGAACGAAGACGAGGACGGGGCCGACGAGGACGGAGCCGGGTCCGGCGGGTCCGACGGGGTCGGCGGGTCCGACGCGACGCCCAAGCCGAAGCCCGAGCCGCCCGCCGGTCCCGCCCATCCCCTGGGCTGACCCGTGCCGTGTGCTCAGCCGCGGCCGCGGCGCAGCGGCCAGCGGCGGTGCACCGCGTAGGCCACCGCGGCCAGCAGCGCCAGCGTGCCGCCCGTGATGCCGATCGCGGTCCACTTGCCCGACCCGCCGTGACCCGAGGAGACCGACGCCTGGGTGTGCTCGTCCTTCCCGTGCCCGGAGGTCCCGTCCTGGCCGCTGCCCGCCTCGCCCGGCCGGACGAGGGTGCCGACCGGATTCACCGAGTCGGCCGCCTTGAACCCCCAGTCGAAGAGCCTCGCGGTCTCCTTGTAGACCTCGTTCGGCTCGGACTTCTGCGGATTCATCACGGTGACCAGCAGCACCCGCTTGCCGCGCTGGGCGACCCCGGTGAAGGTGGAGCCCGCATGCGTCGTGTAGCCGTTCTTGACCCCGGCGATGCCCTTGTAGGTCGGGATGCCGAAGCCGGTCAGCAGCCGGTTGGTGTTCTGGATCGCGAAGCTCTCGCGGGTCTTCTTCTCGCCTGCCTTGCCCTTCTTGAACTCACCGGGGAACTTCGCGGTCGCCGTTGAGGCGTACTCCCGGAAGTCCGCCTTCTGGAGTCCGGAGCGGGCGAAGAGCGTGAGGTCGTACGCGCTGCTGACCTGGCCCTTCTCGTCGTAGCCATCCGGGGTGACGACGTGGGTGTCACGGGCGTTCAGCTGGCGGGCGTGCGCCTGCATCTCCTGCACGGTCTTCGCCGTGCCGCCGTTCATCGCGGACAGCACGTGCACCGCGTCGTTGCCGGAGCGCAGGAAGACGCCGAGCCACAGGTCGTGCACCGAGTAGGTGTAGTTCTCCTTGACCCCGACCAGGCTGCTGCCCTCGCCCATGCCCGCCAGGTCGGACGGCAGCACCTTGTGGGTCTGGCTCTTGGGCAGCTTGGGCAGCACGGTGTCGGCGAACAGCATCTTCAGGGTGCTCGCGGGCGGCAGCTGCCAGTGGGCGTTGTGCGCCGCCAGCACATCGCCCGACTCGGCGTCGGCCACCATCCAGGACCGCCCGCTGAGCTCCTTGGGCAGCTGCGGCGCGCCCGCCTTCGGATCCACCTGGGTGCCGGGGCGGCCGAGCCGCTTTCCGCCGATCGTGGACATCTGGGCAGGGGGCTTCACGGCGTCGGGGCCCTCGGCGCCGCTGGAGCGTTCGTCGGCGAACGCCGGGAAGGCGGGGAGCAGGCCGGACAGCAGGAGGGCTGCGGCGGCGGTCAGTGGTACGGCGGTACGGCGTCGTGTGGCGGCCCGGGGAGTGGGGGCGGCCGTGGCGGCAGAGAGGCGCGCAGGGACAGAGGGGGGCGCGGGGGGCGTGTAGGCATATGAACATGTCGGCACGTTGGTGAACGTACCCGCCGTCGCTATCGCATGCGACAGGACCGCCGTCGAATGGGGGGCAGACCCCCGCGCGGAGGTATCGGGGGATGTGCCCATACTGGAGACCATGAAGCTCAGCCGCCCCGTGTCCTGGTTCCTGCTCGCCTTCGGGGTCTGGAGCTGGGTCATCTGGTTCACCTTTGTCAAAAATTTGTGGAAGGACAGCAGCGGACTCGCCTTCGATGACGCCGGTGATCCCACCGCGTACTTCTGGGTGCATCTGCTGCTCGCGATCACCTCGTTTCTTTTGGGGACGGCTATCGGGGTGATCGGGTTGCGTGGTCTGCGCGCTCTGCGCGGGAAGGACTCCTCGGAGTAGTCGTTCGCCAGCCGTTACGTCCGGATAAAAGGGGAGAAAACCGGGGATGGTCGTGGTCTTCGTCCTGATCGCACTGGCCGTCGTCGGACTGCTGGCCGGGGTGCACTGGTATCTGTGGCGGCGGCTGGTCCGCGACACGACGGCGCCCGGCGGGCTCGCCCGCCGGGCGGGCACGGTGGCGGCGTTCGTGCTGCCGCTGACCACGTTCGGGGCGCTGATCGCGGGGCGCGCCGGAGCGCCCTTCGCGCTCCAGCGCGCGCTGGCCTGGCCCGGCTACCTGTGGCTCGCGCTGGTCCTCTATCTGACCCTCGCCCTCTTGGTGGGCGAGGTCCTGCGCCCGATCCTGCTGCGCGTTGCGCCATCCGGCGGGGAGGAGGGGACCGACGGCGCGTCTGCGGTGGCGGGGGCCAACAGACAGATCGACGCACCGATTGACGCACCGATTGACGCACCGATCGGCCCACCGGGCACGCCCGGAGACCCCGGTACGTCCGGTGTCCCGGCCGTACCGGGTACGCCCGGCGCCGCCGACGGGGTGCTCAGCACCCCGGAGAGCCTCGGCGCCCCCGACGTCCCCGGTGGCCCCCGAGCGTCGGATACTCCCGGTACGCCTGGCGCCCTCACTGCCGCGGGAGCGCCCAGCGCCTCCGCGGCCACCGGCCGGTCGGAAACCCACGCCGCTTCCGGCGGTCCTGATGTCCCAGGCCGTTCGGGGAGTTCGGGTGCCCTAGGTGCCGAGGGAATGTCGGGTGGGCTTGGCGCGGGGGAGGGCCCCAACACCTCCGGTAGCCCCGACGCCGTGGGCCACGCGGGGACTTCCGTCACCCCCGCTGCCTCGGGTACATCCGTCTCTCCCGGTCACCTGGGATCCTCTGGCGCGCCCAGCATCCCCGGCAGCCCGCAAACCTCCGTCGCTCCCGGCCGTCCGGGAACCTCCGGCGCGCCCAGCGCCTCCGGCCGCCCGGAAACCCCCGACGCCCCCGGCGCGCCAGAACTCCTCGCCGTCCCCGGCGCGCCCAGCGCCCCCGCGGCCTCCGCCGCCCCGGAAACCCCCGACGCCCCCACCACCCCCGACTTCCCGGGAAGCCCGGGAGCACCCGGCGGGGGCGGGCGAGCGCCGCGCCCGGCCGGTTCGCGGCGGCTGTTTGTTGCGCGGGCGATTGCGGTCGGGGCCACTGCCGCTGCGGTGGGGACCGTGGGGTACGGGACGGCCACCGTATTGCGGGGGCCGCGGGTGAAGCGGGTCACCGTGCCGCTCGCCAAGCTGCCGCGGCGGGCGCACGGGTTCCGGATCGCCGTGGTCAGCGATATCCACCTCGGGCCGATCCTGGGCCGCGCTCACACTCAGCGGGTCGTCGAGACGATCAACCGCACCAACCCCGACCTCATCGCCGTCGTGGGCGATCTCGTGGACGGCAGTGTGGCGGATCTGGGGCCGGCGGCCGAGCCGTTGCGGGGGCTGCGGGCCCGGCACGGCTCGTTCTTCGTCACCGGCAACCACGAGTACTTCTCCGGCGCCCGCCAATGGGTCGATCACGTACGTGAGCTGGGGCTGCGCCCGCTGGAGAACGAGCGGACCGAACTGCCCGGCTTCGATCTCGCCGGGGTGAACGACATCGCGGGGGAGGACGAGGGCGAGGGGCCGGACTTCGGCAGGGCGCTCGGGGACCGCGACCGGTCGCGGGCCTCGGTGCTGCTGGCGCATCAGCCCGTGGTGATCCATGACGCGGTGGACCACGGTGTCGACCTCCAGCTCTCCGGCCATACGCACGGTGGGCAGATGTGGCCCGGCGATCTGGTCGCGGCGCTCGCCAACCCGACCGTCGCCGGGCTCGAGCGCTACGGCGACACTCAGCTCTACGTCACCCGTGGCGCCGGGGCCTGGGGGCCGCCGGTGCGGGTCGGGGCGCCGCCGGACGTCACGGTCGTGGAACTGGCATCGCGTCACGCGTGAGGGGAGCTGTGAGGGGAGGCGTGACGGGGAGGGGGAGTCGGGGCGGCGGACTTCCGGCCGCCTTCGCCCCCACCGCCCCCGTATCCGGCAACACCGCCCGCGTACCCGGCAACATAACCCCCGCATCCGGCAACATCGCCCGTGTATGCGGCAGCGCCGCCGTACGCACCCCCGACAACCGCTCGTGCGGGGCCAGCCCCGCCGGGTCCCGCACGGTGCTCAGACCGTAGCGCAAGGCCAGAGCGAACGCCGTCAGGGCGATCAGAAGGTCGCTCGGGGCGATGGCGAAGGCCGCCCGGGCCACGCTCTCGGCCCCGCCCAACTGGTGGGTGGCCGTCAACAGGCCGGTCAGCTCCGTCACTCCGGGCATGGCGGACGCGGACGTCAGCACCGCCGCGGCCACCGCCATCCCCGCCAGCAGCGGCAGCGCAGCGGCCCCGAGGAGGGCCGAGCGGACGGCCAGCCGTCCGAGGGTGAGCGGGCCGCCGTCGGCGGATTCCAGCCGCAGCAGCAACAGCCGCTTCCCCGGTGTCGCGCCCGTCGTCAGCGGGAGGACGACGAACCACAGCGTGAACAGCCCGGCCATCGACCACAGTTGGACCCCCGGGTCCCCGTACGCGAGCATCTGGCCCGACACGCCCGCCACCACCAGGAACCCCGCCAGATCGACGATCAGCGCCACCAGCCGCCGCCCGAACGGCACGGGGCGGAGCGCCAGCGCCCGGCCGTCCAGGGTCTCCAGCGGGGGCAGTACGCGGACGAGCGGTCCGGCGAGCAGCCAACCGATGGCCGCGCCCGCCGTGTTGGTGAGCAGATCGTCCACGTCGAAGAGCCGGTATGGGCAGTCGTAGAGCCCCCACACCCCGGACCACTGGGTCAGCTCGAAGAACAGCGAGGACGCCAGGCCGACCGCGGTGGCGGCCCGCAGTCCGCAGCGGACGTGGTAGCGCAGGAAGACGCCGAGCGGCACCAGGAGCAGCAGATTGAGCAGGGCTCCGGCGACGGCGGGGTTCTGGAGGACGAGCGCGCCGGGGGTGACCTTGTGGTGGGCCTCCTTCCAGATGTCGGCGAAGGTGTTGCCCGGTATCGCCTGGGGCTGGGCGAAGGCGCTGAACCGTGTGCACATGTCGGCGCTCCGGCGCGGCAGCGGAACGAGCGTCAGGCAGCAGGCGGTGAGCGCGTAGTAGAGGAAGCCGCACAGCGACAGCGTCCGGCCCTGCGAGATGACGCCATGGCGCCGGTAGAGGACCACGGCGGTCGGCAGCAGTAACACCAGGGCGAGCAGCGGGAAGACTGCGGCGGCCGTCTTGATGGGCAGGAGGTGCGCTTGAGGCATGCGTGGCACTATACGCGATGTGTATACACCGCATGTATAGAACTCCATGCCTGGTCCCCGCCGAGGGGCGGCGGGGCTCAGTCCTTGGAGTCGCCGGAGTCCCTGGAGCCGTTGGAGTCCTTGGTCTCCTCAAAGGAGTTCAGGATGATGTCCAGCGCCTTCTTGTTCTCGGCCGAGTCCGCCTCGTCCGCCGGGGTCGTCCACCGGATGGAGAAGCCGCGGCCGCCGCCGACGAGGAAGCCGCGGCCGAGGGTGCGGAACGGATCACCGCCGATGGCCGAGGACCAGGTCATGTCCGCTGCCTTCCAGTCGCGGTAGTCGACTCTGCGGATGTCGTCGACCCGCTGGAAGCCCGGGGAGAGCTTCTCCAGCGACGGCACCAGGCTCTTCCAGACCTCGACCGGGTCGTCGTCATCGGAGCCCTTGCCGAAGGTGACGACCAGGTCCCGGCTGTCGTCCTCGTCCTCGGACGCGAACTTCACATGGAAGCGCGAGCCGCTCGCCACCCGCTTCCAGCCCTTGGGCAGATCGATGGAGAACCCCTCGGCCTCGGCGGTGAAGCGGACGAATCCCGTGGGCTCGCCGTCGCCACCACCCCCGCCCCCGTCCGTGCCGGGCGGATCGGACGGTGTGGCAGGAGCGGAGGGCTCGGCCGGAGCGGAGGGCGACGACGGGGCAGTGGGCGACGGCGGGGCGGTGGGCGACGACTTCGAGGGGGAAGGTTCGCGCGGCAGCATCGGCTGCGCCCCGTTCGGCGGGGCCGCGGAACGGGTGGGGCCGGAAGCGCGGCTGTCGCCCGTGGTCAGCGCGCCGCTCGCGGCGAGCGCCACCAGCGAGGCGACCGACACCAGGGCCAGCCCGGCCGCCAACGCCGCCCTGGGCCTGGCCTTTCGCCCCTCACGACGGTGCCCTCTCGGCCACAGCGCCTCACAGGTGCCGTGCAGCCAGGGGATCCGCACCATGGTCCGCGCATCGGCGGGCTGGTCGTGGTTCACCACCCGCGCCAGCGCCTGCCGGACCAGCGGTTCGGTCAGTCGCGCCTGCGGGTCGGTGCGCAGCAGCCCCTGGATCACCTGGGTGAGCGGTCCGGCCTTGGTCGCGTCGAGCCCGCTCCAGTCGGGGTGCGGCGGATGGCCCTCGACCATGACGAAGAGGATCGCGCCCAGGGACCACAGATCGGATTCGGGGGTTCCGCCGTCGCCCCGCGCCTGTTCGGGGGAGGCGTAGGCGGGGTCGGTGACCGGGCGGGAGGGATCCGTGCCGGTGGGGCCGAAGCCGCTGAGCACGATCTCGTCGTCCGGCAGGAGCAGCAGCCGCGCCGGGTTGAGATCGCCGTGCGTAATGCCCTTGGTATGGGCCGCGTCGAGGACATCGAGCAGCCGCAGCCCGATCCTGGACGCCCGGCCGGGCTCCAAACGGCCCACGCGGTCGAGGAGTTCACTCAGCGGACGGCGGTCGGTATCGGGTCGTACGGCCCGCGCCCCGTGAACGGGCTGGTCCGCGCTGGTCATGGTCTCACCCCTTGCTCCACAACACGCCCAACGGCTTTCCCACAGGAGGTACGCCCGGACATCGGCATGTGCTCAATGGGAGACGCGACGAATGCGGCCCGTGTCCGGAAAGGTGCGGTCGTCCTGGGCCGGAACGGAACGCGGAGGTTCCCTCGGAACGGGGAGGTTCCCTCGGAACGGGGCTACGACCGGGGAAGAGCACGGAAGTCCTGGCAGGCGCCGTCTCAGCCGGAGGCGGGCGGCAGCCATGCATGGCGTTCGCCGAGCAGCGCGAGGGCGTCGAGAAAGCGATCGACCGCGGGATGCGGGGGGTCGGCCCGCCAGACCGCCTCGATGGCCAGGCCGGCCCGGGGCTCGGCGAGCGGCACCAGCGCGATACCGCGCGGCAGATGGCGCACCAGGGAGGCGACGACCAGGTTCACGCCCCGGCCCGCGGCGATATGCGCCCAGGCGTTGGTGCCGGAGGCGGCCGGATCGAGCACCGGCTCGAACCCGGCCTCCCGGCACACCCCGACCACGGTGTCGTAGTACCCCGGGGACATCTCCCGGGGCCACAGCTGAAACGTCTCCTTCCGCAGCAGCGCCGGATCCACGGCCGGAGTTCCGGCCAGCGGATGCGACTCGCTCACCGCGACCATCAACTCCTCCCACCGCACCGTGCGATGGGCGATTCCGCGGGGCCGGGCGGTCGCGGGCGCGAGCGCCACATCGCAGCGCTCGTCCCGCAGCGCACCGCACACATCGGAGGCGAAGATCTCCCGCGTCTCCACCGTCAACTCGGGGCAGGTCTCCGCCAGATGCCCGACCAGCAGCGGGACCGTCTCGTACACCGAGGTCAGGGTGTACGCCACCCGCAGCCGTCCCGCCTCCCCGGCCGCCACCGCACGGGCCCGCCGCCCGGCCCGCGCCGCGGCCGCGAGCACCTTGCGGCAGTCGGCCAGATACGCCGCTCCGGCGGGGGTGAGCTCGACGCGACGCGAAGTGCGCTCCAGCAGCTGTACCCCGAGGCTGTGCTCAAGTGCCTTGATCTGCTGGCTGAGCGCCTGCTGCGCGACGAAGACATCATCGGCCGCGCGGGTGAAGTTGCGCCGCTCGGCGACGGCCACGAAATACCGCATCTGCCGTAGCTCGGGTTCCATGGGACCGCATGCTACGGCCGCTCCGTGTCCCCGGGACCGCCCAACTCCGGCGACAAGCGCGGCTTGTGGACCGACAACAAGCCGCGCTTGTTGATCAACACGGCTCGCTCTTAGCGTGACGGGGCCACACCAAACCGACGAAGGAGCAGGCTGTGACCGTCGAATACATCCGCTACCGCATCGAGGACCCCGAACGGCGCACCGCGTTCGAGAAGGCGTACACGGCCGCCGCCGAACAGCTCGACCGGTCCCCGGAGTGTCTGGCCTACGAGCTGGCGCACGGGGTGGAGGAGCCGGAGCGCTACATCCTGCGCATCGAGTGGACCTCGGTCGAGGACCATCTCCAGGGCTTCCGCGGCGGCCCGCTCTTCGGGCCCTTCCTCGACTCGGTCCGCCCCTTCATCGGCGACATCGAGGAGATGAAGCACTACGAGCGCACGGCGGTGGTCTCCGGGAAGAACGGGAAGAACGGGAAGAAGACGCCATGACCGGCTCACGGGGGAGCACGGGAGAGCCGACCCTGTACGAGGCGGTGGGCGGACTGCCCGCGCTGCGGCGGCTGAGCGACGCCTTCTACGCCGAGGTCCTCGCCGACCCGCTGCTGGCGCCGGTCTTCGCGGACTTCACCGCCACCCACCGCGAGCACGTCGCCGTCTGGCTCGCCGAGGTGTTCGGCGGACCGGCCGCGTTCACCGAGGAGCACGGCGGCCACCAGGGACTGCTGCGCAGCCATGTGGGGCGGTCCATCACGCCCGAGCAGCGCGACCGCTGGGTGGAGCTGATGAGCCGGGCGGTGGAGCGGGAGCTGCCGCCCGATCCTCGGCTGCGCCACCAGGTGACCGAGTACTTCCGGTGGGGTGCCGGGATCGCTCGGAGCGTGTCCGGGCAGCCCGTCGACGCGGATCTGGGTGACCCGGGTCCGACACCGCGCTGGGGATGGGACGGCCTCCAGAAATAGACAGGCGCAGACGGAGCCCCGGAAACGGCGAGGGCCCCGCGCTCCCTTTCCGGAGTGCGGGGCCCTCGCCGCGAACGGTGCGCGACCGTGGAGGTCAGAAGCGACGCGTGATCAGCGCGCGCTTCACCTCCTGGATGGCCTTGGTGACCTCGATACCGCGCGGGCAGGCCTCCGTGCAGTTGAAGGTGGTGCGGCAGCGCCAGACACCGTCCTTGTCGTTCAGGATCTCCAGCCGCTGCTCACCGCCCTCGTCACGCGAGTCGAAGATGAAGCGGTGCGCGTTGACGATCGCCGCCGGGCCGAAGTACTGGCCGTCGTTCCAGAACACCGGGCACGAGGAGGTGCACGCGGCGCACAGGATGCACTTGGTGGTGTCGTCGAAGCGCTCGCGGTCCTCGGCGGACTGCAGGCGCTCCCGGGTCGGCTCGTTGCCCGTCGTGATCAGGAAGGGCATCACATCGCGGTACGCCTGGAAGAACGGCTCCATGTCCACGACCAGGTCCTTGAGGACCGTAAGGCCCTTGATGGCCTCGATCGTGATGGGCTTCTCCGGGTTGATGTCCTTGATCAGCGTCTTGCAGGCGAGCCGGTTGCGGCCGTTGATCCGCATGGCGTCGGAGCCGCAGATGCCATGGGCGCAGGAACGGCGGAACGTCAGCGTGCCGTCCAGGTCCCACTTGATCTTGTGGAGACCGTCGAGGACGCGCTCCTTGGGGTCGATCTCGAACTGGAAGTCCTCCCAGACCGCCTGGTCCGAGATCTCCGGGTTGAAGCGCCGGATCCGGAAGGTGACCGTGACCAGGTGCGCGGCGGTGGCGTCGCTCGCCTTCGGAGCCTCCGCGTTCTTCTCAAGCGTGGGGGTGCTCATCAGTACTTACGCTCCATCGGCTGGTAGCGGGTCTGCACGACCGGCTTGTAGTCGAGGCGGATGGACTCCGCGCCGTCCGCGCCCACCTCGCGGTACGCCATGGTGTGACGCATGAAGTTGACGTCGTCGCGGTTCGGGTAGTCCTCGCGGTAGTGACCGCCGCGCGACTCCTTGCGGGCCAGTGCGGAGATCGCCATGACCTCGGCCAGGTCGAGCAGGTTGCCCAGCTCGATGGCCTCCAGCAGGTCGGTGTTGAACCGCTTGCCCTTGTCCTGGACGCCGCAGTTCTTGTAGCGCTCGCGGAGGTGGCCGATCTCCTCGACGGCCTCCTTGAGCGTCTGCTCGGTGCGGAAGACCATGACGTTCTTGTCCATGGTCTCCTGGAGCGCCTTGCGGATCTCGGTGACCCGCTCGGTGCCGGTGGCGTCGCGCAGGTTCTCCACCTGGTCGCGGACGAGCCCGGCCGGGTCCTCCGGCAGCTCGACGAAGTCGGCCGTGGCGGCGTACTCCGCGGCGGCGATGCCCGCGCGGCGGCCGAAGACGTTGATGTCGAGCAGCGAGTTGGTGCCCAGGCGGTTGGCGCCGTGCACGGAGACACAGGCCACCTCGCCGGCGGCGTAGAGGCCGGGGACGACGGTGTCGTTGTCCGACAGCACCTCGCCCTCGACGTTGGTGGGGATGCCGCCCATCGTGTAGTGCGCGGTCGGCTGGATCGGGATCGGGTCGGTGTACGGCTCGATGCCCAGGTAGGTGCGCGCGAACTCGGTGATGTCCGGCAGCTTGGCGTCCAGCTGCTCCGGCGGCAGGTGGGTGAGGTCCAGGTAGACGTGGTCACCCTCGGGACCGCAGCCGCGGCCCTCGCGGATCTCGGTGTAGATGGAGCGCGAGACCACGTCACGCGAGGCGAGGTCCTTCATGACCGGCGCGTACTTCTCCATGAAGCGCTCGCCGTCCTTGTTGCGGAGGATGCCGCCCTCACCACGGGCGCCCTCCGTCAGCAGGATGCCCATCCGCCAGATGCCGGTCGGGTGGAACTGGAAGAACTCCATGTCCTCCAGCGGCAGCCCGCGCCGGTAGGCGACCGCCTGGCCGTCACCGGTGAGGGTGTGCGCGTTGGAGGTCACCTTGAAGAACTTGCCGCAGCCGCCGGAGGCGAAGACCACGGCCTTGGCCTGGAAGACATGCAGCTCGCCGGTGGCCAGCTCGTAGGCGACCACACCGGCGGTGCGCTTGACCCCGTCGACCTCGGTGAGCAGCAGGTCCAGGACGTAGAACTCGTTGAAGAACTCCACGCCCTCCTTGACGCAGTTCTGGTACAGCGTCTGGAGGATCATGTGGCCGGTGCGGTCCGAGGCGTAGCAGGACCGGCGGACCGGGGCCTCGCCGTGGTTACGGCTGTGGCCGCCGAAGCGGCGCTGGTCGATGGTGCCGTCCGGGGTCCGGTTGAACGGCAGGCCCATCTTCTCGAGGTCCAGGACCGAGTCGATGGCCTCCTTCGCCAGGATCTCGGCGGCGTCCTGGTCGACCAGGTAGTCGCCGCCCTTGATCGTGTCGAAGGTGTGCCACTCCCAGTTGTCCTCCTCGACGTTCGCGAGGGCGGCGGCCATACCGCCCTGGGCGGCGCCGGTGTGGGAGCGGGTCGGGTACAGCTTGGTGAGCACCGCCGTACGGCTGCGCTTGGTCGACTCGATGGCCGCGCGCATACCGGCGCCGCCGGCGCCCACGATGACGGTGTCGTACTTGTGGATCTTCATGAGTGGATACCTCAGCCCCGGGGCCTAGCGGATGTTCGGGTCGAAGGTGAAGATCACCAGAGTGCCGAGCACGATGGTGAATCCTGCCGCCGTGTAGAGCAGCCCCTTCAGCCACAGGCGGGTGTTGTCCCGCTCCGCGTAGTCGTTGATGACCGTGCGCAGACCGTTCGCGCCATGCAGCGTGGCGAGCCAGAGCATGATCAGGTCCCATGCCTGCCAGAACGGCGAGGCCCAGCGGCCCGCCACGAAGGCGAAGCCGATCTTGGAGACGCCGCCGTCGAGGACCAGCTGGATCAGCAGGTGGCCCAGGACCAGGACGACCAGCAGGATGCCGGACAGGCGCATGAAGAGCCAGCCGTACATCTCGAAGTTGGTGCGGGTCGCCTTGGGCGTCTTACGGGTGCGGGCCCGCGGCGGCTCGATGACCGGGGCGGGGTGATCCACGTCGTACGCGCTGACCGCGTCGTTCGCGGGGGTGGTGGTCTCGGCGGACATGGGTCAGCTCCCGAACAGTTCGCGCAGGCTGTGCTGGAGGATGGGGTAGAAGGCCCCGGCCATCAGCACGACCCAGATACCGACAACGGACCACAGCATCTGGCGCTGGTACTTCGGGCCCTTCGACCAGAAGTCCACGGCGATGACGCGCAGGCCGTTGAGGGCGTGGAACAGGATGGCGGCGACGAGGCCGTACTCCATCAGGTTGACGATGGGATTTTTGTACGTCGCGACCACGTCGTCGTACGCCTCGGGGGACACACGGACAAGCGAGGTGTCCAGGACGTGTACGAACAGGAAGAAGAAGATGAGGACGCCGGTGACTCGATGAGCCACCCAGGACCACATACCTTCCCGGCCGCGATACAGCGTTCCAGCCGGCACGGAAAACCCTCCGGAAGCGGGGATTGGGGCCTGCCGGCTTCACTGTCGGTCTGGCCCGGCCGGGTACGGTCCACCGGCCCTGGCCATCGTAGCGACGTGTTGTCGGTTCCTCCGCCCGGGGGTGCTCAGGTGTGATCAAAGAGGCACGGAGGTGTGATCAAAGGGCCACGTACGGCCGATCAGGGGGCCCGGAACCGCATGATTCCCGGCAAACCGACTGTTCCCGGATCAGTCGGGCGAGCCGCCCACGGGCGATCCGCCGCAGCTCCTCCGCGGTGTTGCTCCGCTCCGTCTCGTGCTCATTGCCGAGCCGGGTGCGGATCCCGGTGAGCAGCCGGTCCAGCATCTCGTCGGGGTTCAGGCCGTCCAGACAGATCACAAAGGCATGGCCGAACTGGCGCTCGTACTCGGCGTGAGCGGCCCGCAGCGCGGTGTGAGCGGCGAGGGTGCCCAGGCTGTCGGCGGCCGGGAGCGGATGGCCGACCATCGCCTCGTCGGCCAGTGCCTCGTCCAGATCGGCGGCGGTCAGGTCGTAGCTGGCCTCGTCCCCGGCGGCGAGCAGCGCCTCCAGATCCGGATACGGGCGGTGGGCCGCGATCAGCCGTGCCCAGCGGCGGCTGCCACAGCAGGCGAGCAGCGCCTCCTCGGCCGCCTCGGCGGTGGCGGCGTTGAGCCGGTCGAGGCTGTGGACTCCGTCACGGGACCTGGACCTGGACAGCGTGGGCTCCTTGGACGCGCGTGGCTGGGGCACATGAGGCGAGCGGTTCAAGGGGGCGGCATGACATTGAGGAGGTGCATGAGGGGCCTGTGCTGGGGGTGTGAGCAGTACACGCTAACGAGGTGAACAGGACGGTGTGCCGCAGAGGGCGTAAATTCACCCGTACGGGGACGTTTGTTGAAGGGAGTGGACGAGATGCCGAGGCGCCGGGCGGATTTCGCCTGAAGCAGGAGTTTCGCGCCATGCGAATGCCCCGGAGAGCCACCAGGGCCGCGTGTGTCCGCGGCACCGTCGCCGGTGCCGCCGCGACCTTCGTCCTCATAGCGCTCGGCTGTCAGCAGCCCACGGAATCCACCCCGTCCAATTCCCCGGCCGTCTCGCCCACGGAGTCCCCCTCGGCCTCGGCGCCCGGCACGACGCACTCCCGCCCGCCCCGCACCATCCCCTCGGTCCGTGACTTCGCCCCGGGGACCGGATCCGGCTGGCGGCCCGGCGACAACAGCCGGGTGGTGGCCAACCTCAACGGCCCGCTCGCCGACGAGGCCCGGATGATCGCCGACGAGCTGGACATCAAGGCCGTCTCCGGCAAGCCCCACCGCGGCGATCTCTCCCTGGCGCTGAAACACGGACAGCGCGGCGGCCGCGAGGGCTACACCCTCACCGTCAAGAACGGCAGCGCCCGGATCACCGGCGCCGATGACACCGGCGTCTTCTACGGCACCCGCACCGTGAAACAGGCGCTGCGCTCCGGTGACCGCGTCCCCGCGGGCGTGATCCGCGACTGGCCCGACCGCGCCCAGCGCGGCCTCAACCTCGACATCGCCCGCAAGTACTACTCCGCCGCGTGGATCGAGGCACGGCTGCGCGAGATGGCCGATCTCAAGCTCAACCAGCTCGGGCTGCACTTCTCGAACGACCAGGCTTTCCGCCTCCAGAGCACCACCCACCCCGAGATCGTCGCCGAGCGGTATCTCACCAAGAGCGAGGTCCGGCAGATCGTCGCCCTCGCCCAGCGGCTGCACATCACCGTCATCCCCGAGATCGACTCGCCCGGCCACCTCGGCGCGATCATCGACGCCCACCCCCAGCTCCAGCTGCGCAACGCCTCCGGGACCCGGTTCATCGGCGCCGTGGACATCTCCAACCCGGCCGCCGCACGGATCGTGGACGAGCTGATGCGCGAGTACGCGCCGCTGTTCCCCGGCCGCTACTGGCATCTGGGCGCCGATGAGTATCTGGCGCTCACCGTCAAGGACCCCCAGGCGTCGTTCCCGCAGCTGGCCGCCGCCGCTCAGCGGAAGTACGGACCCCAGGCGACGGTCCAGGACCTGGCCACCGGCTGGCTGAACGGCCGGGCGGCCGTCGCGCGGTCGCTGGGCAAGCAGCCCAAGGCGTGGAACGACGGCTTCTTCCCCGGCGGTGTGGTCACCCCCGACCGCGATATCCAGGTCGAGTACTGGACGGGGCGGCTGCACGAGGCGGCCCGGCCGCCGGAGGCGTATCTGGGCGAGGGCCGGAAGCTGGTCAACCTCAACGACGAGTACCTCTACTACGTCCTCGGTGAGCCCAACGGCTTCCGCTACCCCACGGGCGAACGCATCTACGAACAGTGGACGCCCGGAACCCTGCGCGGCACCAAGCCCGTCGCCGACAAGAAGCTGACCCGACCCGACCGGGTGCTCGGCGCACGCTTCGCGGTCTGGTCCGACCAGCCCGGGGCACAGACCCAGGCACAGGTCGCCCATGGCATCCGGCTGCCGCTCGCGGCGCTCGCCCAACGGCTGTGGGATCCCGGAAAGCCCCCGCTGAGCTGGGCTGACTTCACCAAGCTCGCCGATCGGCTAGGCGTCTGAGACGCGGGAGGAGGAAGGACGGCCGGGGCCGCCACCCCCCACAGGAGAGGCCCCGGCCGCCGTCCAGCGTGGGCCCGCGTGGAGCCCTCACTCCCTACAGCGTCGCATGCCTCGAATACGTCACACCTGTGGTGGGGATGAAACCTCGGGTGCCCGGAGCGCGTCCGGGGGGCCCTTCGGCTCTGGACGCGACCGGGCGGATGCCCGTAACGTGCAGGTCCGCGCCGTGGGCGCGGTGAATTGCTTAACTTCGCGCGTGGCCTGGTGCGGGCCACGTTCCCAGGGGGACTCAACATGTATCCGTGCGGGAACTGCCGCGCTGTCGCCGTCGGGCCCGACGGACGCTGCGCGGCATGTGGCGCATTCCAGCAGCAGTATCAGCAGCCGCAAGCGCCCGGAGGCTACCCCGCCGCACCCGCGGTCGGAATGCCGGCCGGAGGTGTCGATCTGCGCCGTGGGCTCGCGACCACGCTCACCGTGCTGTTCAGCCTGATGCTGCCCGCGCTGATTCTGGTGCTGATGGGCCGGGAAGGCCAGTGGAGCGTCATCGGCGACATGCTCGACGACCCCACGTCGGTCACGCAGAAGGACCTGGACGACGCGGACGACTTCTTCATCGGCACCTGGGTCATCTTTGTGCTGCTCGTCATCGCGATCGCCGTGGTCTGGGCCGTCTGGTTCCGGAAGCTGCGGCTGAACGCCGAGGTCTTCGCGCCGGGCGGGCACCGCTTCAGCACCGGCTGGGCGGCCGGTGCCTGGTTCACCCCGGTGGTGAACCTGTGGTTCCCCAAGCAGATCGCCAATGACATCTGGCGCGCCAGTTCCCCTCAGGGCCCCGCCGCGGCCAACCGCGGGCTGCTCAACGCCTGGTGGGTCACCTGGGTCGTCGCCATGGTCGCGAACGGCATCGGCAACATCCGCTACTCCGCCCTCCGCAACAAGGTGGAGAGTGACAGCTACCGCCCTTCCCTGTCGGAGGCGAAGGACGACGTCGAGAATCTGCATGACATCCTCGCCTTCGACATGTTCGCGGCCGTGATCCTGATGGCGGCGGCGGTCCTGGCGCTGCTGCTGGTCCGCCAGATCACCGCCATGCAGGAGCAGCGTGCGGCGCTGCCCCCGCAAGCGGCGCCGATGGGCGGTCCGGGCATGGGCGGTCCGGGCTACGGGGCGGGCGGCCCGTCGCCGTACGGCGTCCCGCCGCAGGGACAGCCGCCGTACGGTGCCCCGCAGATGCCCCCGCCGCCGCCCGGTCAGCCGGGCCAGCAGTACCCTCCTTACGGTCACGGCTAGGCCATCGCGGGCGATCGCGGACCTCAGAACCTCCGAGGGCAGGAAGAGAGCGTGCAGGGGGACGACGCGGAACTGACCGCCGCGGTGCGTGCGGCACAGGACGGGGACGAGTTCGCCTTCCGGACCGTTTACCGGTCGGTACACCCTCGCCTCCTCGGCTACGTACGCACCCTGGTCGGCGATGGCGACGCGGAGGACATCACCTCGGAGGCGTGGCTCCAGATAGCTCGTGATCTGCAACGTTTCAGTGGGGACGCGGACCGCTTCCGGGGCTGGGCGGCCCGGATAGCCCGCAACCGCGCACTGGACCACATACGGATGCGCGGTCGTCGCCCGGCCATCGGCGGCGACGAGACGGAGCTGGAGACCCGGGCCTCGGAGGCGGACACCGCGGGCGAGGCGATGGAGGCCCTGGGCACCGGCCGCGCGCTCGGGCTCATCGCCCAGCTGCCGCAGGACCAGGCCGAGGCCGTGGTGCTGCGGGTGGTCCTCGGCCTCGACGCGAAAAGCGCGGCCTCGGTGCTCGGCAAGCGGCCGGGTGCTGTGCGCACCGCGGCCCACCGCGGACTGCGGAGGCTCGCCGATCTGATCGATCCCCGGGCGGGGGGTGATCCGACCATCCTCGAGGGGATTCCCGTGCAACGTGAGTCACCTGGGAACGCAACCAACTCGGGGGTGGCGAAGTCTGCGGGTGTGACGGATTCGTGCGCGCCAACGCAGAAGGACATGTGATGGCCGAAGACCACCGCTACAGCTGGCTGGATGACAGTGCCGCGGAGCGGTTGCTTCGTGGCGAACCGGTCGTGGGGCAGCACGGCGTCCCAGATGACCGGGACGACCAGTCCTGTGCCGAAGCGGAACGGCTGGCCGCCGTGCTCTCCGCCGTTGCCGAGGCGACCCGCCCCGCGGCCGGACCCAGGGACGGCGCGTCTCCGCTTCCCGGTGAGGAGGCGGCCGTAGCCGCCTTCATGGCGGCCCGTGAGGAGTTCGCCGGGGCGGCGGCCGAAGCCGCCATGCCCGGCTCCGCGCGGTCCGGCGGCGTCCTGCGCATGCTGCGCGGCGGCCGCTTCGGCGGTGCCCGGCGGCAGCTGCGCGCGGGCATGGTGGCCGCGCTGGCGGGCTGTGCGCTCAGCGGTTTCGCGGTAGCGGCCGCGGCGGGTGTACTGCCCACGCCGTTCGGTGAGGGCGGCGGTCCGGCCCCCTCGGTGAGCACGCCGGGTGACCCTTCCCCGGACAGCAGTTCGGTCCGTCCGGAGATCTCCCAGGGTGGCACTCCTTCGTCGCCCGGCCCCAGCGGCTCCGACGACAACGATGCCAGCGGCCCGTCCTCCAACGGCGGTCAGGGATCGACCGCGCCGACCGAGGGCGGCAAGGGCCATGGCAAGGGCAAGGGTGACAAGGGTCACCCCGCCACCGGTTCCCCGGGCACCGGGCGGCACGGCGGATCGTGGGCGCTGGACCCCTGCCGCCGCTATCTGGCCGCGGAGTACGGCGGGGGCAGCGGACTGGACCGCGGATCGCTGTACAAGCTGAAGAAGTCCGCGGGCGGGTCCAGCATCCACGGTTACTGCACCAAGCTCCTCATCGACAACGGCGCACAGTTGCCGCGCACCGGTTCCGACGGCGAGAACGACGGCGGCTCCGGCGAAGACGCGTCCGGTGGTTCGGGCGAAGGTGATCCCGGCGGCTCCGGTGAGGACGGTGGCTCCGGCGACCGTCACCCCGAGCCGCCGCCCGCGACGCCGTCCGTACCGTCCGGGACCCCGGCCGACGGCGCGGCGTCGACCGGCTCCGGGGCAGCGGAAAGCCTCGTGAAGACGACCGATCCGATCGCCGGTTGAGCGCTCAAGGTCTTAGGTGTGACGTTTTTTTCGGCGGTGACGCTGTAAGAAACGGGCCGACTGGTCATCGGCCGCGCGAGAGCCGAGGTTCCCCCCGTACCGACGGCTCCGCGCATCCGGCGCGGGCAGGGCACGTTCCCCCGGCCCTGCCCGCGCCACTCTCTCTCGGGTGACGACCGTCTCAGACGACCGTCTCAGGGGAAGACCACGACCTTGTCTCCGGCCCGCACCTGGCCGAACACCGAGGCGATCTTCTTCTTGTCCCGGACGTTGACACAGCCGTGCGAGGCACCGGCATAGCCGCGGGCGGCGAAGTCCGCCGAGTAGTGCACCGCCTGGCCGCCGCTGAAGAACATCGCGTACGGCATCGGGGTGTGGTAGATCGTCGAGACATGGTCCCGGCTCTTGAAGTTGACCTGGAACAGGCCCTCCCGGGTCGGGGTGTACTGCGAGCCGAAGCGCACGTCCATCGCCGAGACCACCCGCCCGTCGATCATCCAGGACAGGGTGCGGCTGCTCTTGCTGATGCACAGCACCCGCCCGGTCAGACAGCGGCGGTCGGGCTTGGCCGGCGGCAGGGTGGTCGGCGGATACAGCTCGGCCCGCGCGGGCGGCCGGCTCCGGGAGCGCAGCGAGCTCCAGGTGCGCCGGTCGACCGAACCCGTGGCCACCAGCCCGTGGCCGCGCTGGTAGGAGAGCACCGACTCCCGGGTGACCGGGCCGTAGTACCCGGTCGGATTGCGGCCGAACAGATCCAGCTGGCGCAGCCTCGCCTGTAACTCGCGCACCCGCTCACCACTGGTGCCCACCGCGATCACCGCCGGGGCGGCCCGGGGCGCGGTACCGCGCTCCGGCGCCCGGGGCTCGGGCCGCACCGGACGAGCCCGGACCGGTCTGTGCTCGGCCTTGTGCCGCGGCTTGTGGGTGAAGGTGCGGTGCGGCCGCGGGGCGTCCCGCGCGGGCGCGCTCGCACTCGTCCTGGCCTGCGGTCTGTCCTGGCTCCGTCCGTCCGCGGTCACCGACCCCGCCCTGCATCCCGCGAGCAGCGCCGCGGCCGTGGCCGTGGCGAGCGCGGCGCGGATCACCGGCCTCCGGTGCATCTCATCCCCCCAGTCCACCCGGTCCACTGATATTTCGCCCCGAATGTTTCCCGGGGCTGCCGTTCGGCGAACATCGACGCATGCTGTGAGAGAGGCCCCGTACCGGCACAAGAGCCGGTATCAGCCACCAGGAGGCGTGGACCCATGGCGCGCGAGTCGGAGTCGGGATTCCCCGTCGAGCCGGTGTACGGGCCGGACGCGCTCACCGACCGGGATCCGGCCGAGCGGCTGGGCGAGCCCGGCGCGTACCCCTTCACCCGCGGGGTCTATCCGACGATGTACACCACCCGCCCCTGGACGATGCGCCAGTACGCGGGGTTCGGCACCGCCACCGAGTCCAACGCCCGCTATCGGCAGCTGATCGACCACGGCACCACCGGGCTCTCGGTCGCCTTCGACCTGCCGACCCAGATGGGCTACGACTCCGACGCCGACCTGGCCCACGGCGAGGTCGGCAAGGTGGGCGTGGCCATCGACTCGATCGAGGACATGCGGGTGCTGTTCGACGGCATTCCGCTGGACCGCGTCTCGACCTCGATGACCATCAACGCGCCCGCCGCGCTGCTGCTGCTCCTGTACCAACTCGTCGCCGAGGAACAGGGGGTGACGGGCGACCGGCTGACCGGCACCATCCAGAACGACGTCCTCAAGGAGTACATCGCCCGCGGGACCTACATCTTTCCGCCCGGCCCCTCGCTGCGGCTGGTCGCCGACACCTTCAAGTACTGCACGGCCGAGCTGCCGAAGTGGAACACGATCTCGATCTCCGGCTACCACATGGCGGAGGCCGGGGCCTCGCCCGCGCAGGAGATCGCCTTCACCCTGGCCGACGGCATCGCGTACGTGCGGACGGCGGTCGCGGCGGGCATGGACATCGACGATTTCGCGCCACGGCTGTCGTTCTTCTTCGTCTCCCGCACCACCCTGCTGGAAGAGGTCGCCAAGTTCCGTGCCGCGCGCCGGATCTGGGCGCGGGTGATGCGCGAGGAGTTCGGTGCCCGCGACCCCAAGTCGCAGATGCTGCGCTTCCACACCCAGACCGCGGGTGTCCAACTCACCGCCCAGCAGCCCGAGATCAATCTGGTCCGGGTCGCGGTCCAGGGGCTCGCGGCCGTCCTCGGCGGCACCCAGTCGCTGCACACCAACGCCTTCGACGAGGCCATCGCGCTGCCCACCGACAAGTCCGCCCGGCTGGCGCTGCGCACCCAGCAGGTGCTGGCGTACGAGACGGATGTGACGGCCACCGTCGACCCGTTCGCGGGCTCGTACGCCGTCGAGGCGCTGACCGACGCCGTCGAGGCCGCGGCCCTGGACCTGATGCGGCGGGTGGCGGACCGGGGCGGTGCGGTGGCCGCCATCGAACAGGGCTTTCAGAAGGAGGAGATCGAGCGCCACGCCTATCGCATCGCGCAGGAGCAGGACGCGGGCGAGCGGGTCGTGGTCGGCGTCAACCGCTTCCGGCTGGCGGAGGAAGAGCCCTATCAGCCGCTGCGGGTCGACCCGGCGATCGAGGACCGGCAGCGGGAGCGGCTGGCCGCGCTGCGCGCCGGGCGCGACGGGGAGACGGTCCGTACGGCGCTGGTGGCGCTGAAGAAGGCGGCCGAGAGCGAGCCGGGCACGGCCAATGTGCTCTATCCGATGAAGGAGGCGCTGGCGGCACGGGCCACGCTGGGCGAGGTGTGTGACGCGTTGCGCGATGTGTGGGGCGTGTATGTCCCCGCTGACGCATTCTGAGCGACCTGAGGGCACCCGGGAGTCCGCGCGGCGGCTCGCCCGCGACCTGGGCGACGGGTGAGCGACACTGGGGTCATGTCTGCTCCCCGCCGCGCCTGTCCGGTCTGCACCCGAGAGATCGCGGTCGTGGGTGGGCGGTTCGCCCGCCACGATCCGCCAGGCCGCCGCTCGGACTACGAACTGGTCTCCTGCCCCGGGTCGCGGCGGATCGCGCCGCTGCTCACCACTCCGCCGAAGCTGTTCGGTGCGGACGAGCCGCCGTCGCCGGGCCAGCAGTCGCTGTTCTGACGCACCGCGCGCCGCCGCGGATCAGCCGCCCGTGACCAGCCGGGAGGCGATCCGCACCCCGGGGCTGCTCTCGGCCAGGGCCTCGGACAGCTGATCACCGGCGCTCTTCAGCGCGATGTCGTCCAGCGGACCGAGCGCGTCCAGGACGAAGAAGGCCCGGGTGGTGGTGTGGGTGAGCCGGGTGCGGGTGCACTGGCGCCAGTTCCAGCGGCGGCAGGTGACGCCCGCGTCGTCCCGCCACACCACCTCGCCGGGCGCGGGGTGTTCCACGGCGGCCTCGCCCCCGGCCGTGGTCTCGAAGACCTCCTCACCGGTGGCCCGGACCAGCCGCGCGGGACCGCGGTAGTGGTCGAGGTCCTCACCGCCCAGCGGCAGCGCATGGGCGACCGAGATCGCGTTGTAGAGGTCGGTCAGCCGGTCCACCCGGGGCAGTCCGGCGCCCACCCGCCGCAACAGGGCCTCCGCACTGGGCCGGGTGCGCTGCGGCTTCGCCCCGAAACCGCGGAACGCCTCCCGCCAGGCGGAGAGATGCGGATGCTCCTCCACCGGCCCGTCGCCGAACCGCTCACGGGCGGCCGACTCGGCGTCCGCCAGCAGCCGTTCGCCGATCTCGTCGCTCGGCCCGGGGCGCAGCCCCTCCGCGGTGATCAGCAGCGCGCGGTAGTCGGGGCGCAGCGTGTGGACGGCCGGGTCGATGGCGGCGGACTCCAGCCAGCCGGCTACGTCGGTGATCATGGTCTCTCCCTGCGCCTGGCGTCTGCGGATGGTCCACTATGACATACGGTGCGGTGCATCATGCTGGACTGAGGGGGGGGTAGGCCCCACCCCGGGACGGTAGCCAGCACGATGGCGGCGCGGCCGGTGCGGACGGAAGCCTCTGCGGTATGGATCCCCACACCTCCGGCCGTGGGCCGGACCGCCGAGGAGTACTGGCCGCCGCGGCCTTCGCCGCCCTGGGAGCGGCGGTGACCGCGCCCGCCGCGCGGGCCGTACCACGCGGCTCCGGCGGGCGGGCCAGGCTGACCCTGCCCGCCCCGACCGGGCCGTACCCCGTTGGTACCGTCTCCCGCCATCTTGTCGATCACGCCCGGCCCGATCCCTGGGTGACGTCCAGGCCGTCGCGCGAACTGATGGTCAGCGTCCGCTACCCCGCCCGGGACGTCGAGGGGTACCCGCGGGCACCGCAGATGCTGCCCGGCGAGGCGGCTGGTTTCGACCGGCTGAACTCCTTCGAGGGCGTGCCGAAGGGGCGCGTCGACTGGGCGGCGACCCGGACCTTCGCGCATCGGGGCGCCCCGGCCGCGCGGCGCGGCGCCGCCCGGCTCCCCGTGGTGCTCTACTCGCCCGGCGTCGGCGATCCGCGGTCCATGGGCACCACCCTCACCGATGAGCTGGCCTCGCGCGGATACGTGGTGGTCTGCGTCGACCACACCTTCGACGCGTCGGCGGTCGAGTTCCCGGACGGCCGGGTGGAGACCAGCCGCCTGCCGGAGGAGTACGAGCGGGCCGAGCGCGAGGGGACGTTCGTCGAACTGCTGAAGAAGACCTGCGCGGTACGGGTGGCCGACACCCGCTTTGTCCTCGACCGGCTGGAGGAGCTGGTCCCGGCGGGAGCGGAGGTGTCGGGCGTCGGGATGTTCGGGCAGTCCGCGGGCGGCTTCGCGGCCGTTCAGACCATGCACGATGACCGCCGGATCGCGGCGGCCGCGAATCTGGACGGTGTGCTGGCCTACGTCAGGGAGGACCACGAGCCGGGGAATCTCTCGACGGCCGCCGAGGACGGTGTGGACCGGCCGGTGCTGCTGATGGGCATGGACGGCAACGACCACCACACGGTGCCCTCGTGGGGTGCGCTGTGGGACCACAGCACGGGCCCTCGCGCCGACCTGACGCTGCGCGGTTCGCGCCATGCGGCCTACACCGACGTCGTCGCGATGCTGCCGCAGCTCGTCCGGCAGCTCGGCCTGCCGAAGAAGACCCTCACGAAGGTGATCGGCACGGTCGAGCCGGAGCGGGCGGTGGCCGTGGAGCGGGCCTGTGTCCGGGCGTTCTTCGACGCCCGCCTGCGGGGCCGCGACGACGGGGGGCTCCTGCGCGGCCCGTCGGCGGACCGTCCGGAGCTGCGGTTCGTGCGCTGACCCCGGTCGCGGCAGCCCTAGAACAGCCCGAGCTGCACGGTGAGCATCGCGATCACGATGACGAGGGCCCAGCCCGCGATGTGCTCCTTCAGCTGGTCGTCGTCGGTGGGGCCGCCGGTGCGCCGGCGGAGGCCGATGCGGCGCGCCGCGATGTCGGTCATGCTGGTGTCCTCGGAGCTCGGAGATGATCGTGACGAACGGGATGAATCGGTCCCCCTTTGCAGCCCAGGGTGCGTGACGACCCACGTGGGGTAAAGGGGGAGTGGCCGAACTCACCCGTAGGCCGAGTACGGTCACGCCGATCACCGTGCGAATCGAGGAGGTCCAGGGTGACCAGCGTCATTCCCAAGGGTCTGGGCGAACAGGCCCGTGCGCTGGCCGATGGTGAGGTGTCCTCCCGCGTCCTGGTCGAACAGTCGCTGGAGCGCATCGCCACGACGCAGAGCACCCTCAACGCCTTCCGCCGGATCCGGGCCGAGGCCGCGCTGCTGGAGGCCGAGGAGGCCGACCGGCGGCTGGCGGCGGGGGAGCGGCTGCCGCTGCTCGGGGTGCCGATCGCGATCAAGGACGACACGGATGTGGCGGGGGAGCCGACCGCCTTCGGGTGCTGTGGGGAATTCCCCGTCAAGGCCGAGGACGGCGAGGTCGTACGGCGGCTGCGGGCCGCCGGGGCGGTGATCGTCGGCAAGACCAACACCCCCGAACTGGGCCAGTGGCCGTTCACCGAGGGCCCGGCCTTCGGTGAGACCCGCAACCCCTGGAACCCCGCGCACACCCCCGGCGGCTCCTCCGGCGGGGCCGCGGCGGCCGTCGCCGCCGGTGTGGTTCCCGGCGCGCTGGGCTCGGACGGGGCGGGCTCGGTCCGTATCCCCGCCGCCTGGACCCATCTGGTGGGCATCAAGCCCCAGCGCGGGCGGATCTCCACCTGGCCGGACGCCGAGGCGTTCAACGGCATCACCTGCAACGGCCCGCTGGCCCGTACGGTCGCCGACGCCGCGCTGCTGCTGCATGCCGCCAGCGGCAACCATCAGGGCGATCTGCACCGGCCGGAGCCGGTGGACCTGCTGGGCGCCGTGGACCGCGATCCGGGGCGGCTGCGGATCGCGCTCTCGCTCAAGCCCGCGTTCACCGGTACGCACAAGGAGCTGGACCCGGTGGTCAAGGCCGCGGTGCTGCGGCTCGCCGAGCGGCTGGCCGCCCTCGGCCACGACGTCGTGGAGGCCGAACCGCGCTACGGGATGGTGGGGCTCGCCTTCCTGCCGCGCGCGACCGCGGGCATTCACGAATGGGCCGCGCGCGTTCCGGACCAGACGCTGCTGGATGTGCGCACCCAAGCGGCCGTCCGCCACGGCCGACTGCTGGGCGGCGGCCCGCTGCGCTGGGCGCGCGCCGCGGAGGTGCGGCTGCACCGCCGGGTCGGGGCCATCTTCCACCAGCGGGGATTCGATGTGGTGCTGGCCCCGACGACCGCCACCCCGCCGCTGAGGATCGGGGCGATGTCCGGTCTCTCCGGGTGGCGCACCGACCGCGCGATGATCGCGGCCTGTCCGTACGCCTGGCCCTGGAACGTACTGGGCTGGCCCGGGGTGAACGTACCGGCCGGGTTCGCCGACGCCGACAACACCCTTCCGCTGGGTGCCCAGTTGCTCGGCCCGGCGGCCAGCGAGCCCACACTGATCTCGCTGGCCGCACAGCTGGAGGCGGACCAGCGCTGGTACGAGCGCTGGCCCTCGGTCACTGGGTGAAGAAGGACGGCGGGTGGGTGGGGTCGGCGGAGCAGAGGAACAGCCCGGCGTGGCTGGCCCGCCCCACGATCATCCCAGTCGGCTCGCGGTCCCTTTCGCTGTCTGTGTCCTCATAGGTGTCGAACTGGAGGAACAGCGCGAGTGGTTGCCCGCAGGTCCCGCACTCCAGTGACGACGGCATGTCCGTGGTCGCCCAGCCCATGCTGCCGCCCAGCTTCCAGCCGGACAGTGGGAACGTCTCGTGGTACCAGTCCTCGTCCAACTGCTCGCGGATTGCGTCGGGCAACTCCTCCACCCAGGGATACTCCACCGCGCGCTCCGGACGCAGCACACACGGTCGCGGAACCATGTCCTCGTCGTATGCCCAGTGCTCTTCGAGGTCGGGCTGGTCGGTGAGGGGCTCGGTGACGTCCGAGGCCCGCCGCCAGAGCAGTTGGCACAACTGCCCCCACCCCTCGGGGTGGGGTTGGTCGTGCCAGTCGGGACACCAGAGGAGCTGGACGAGGTCCGTCCCGGCGGGGAACGGCGCCTCGGGGAAGTCGGTGGCGGTCAGCTGAGCCACGGCCACCAGCGGGTACGGCCCTTGGGGCTTGCCGTTGATGTCCTTGTGCTCGGCACACTCCGGCCACGGCTCATCGGCGGGCCACCACAGAGGCCCGCCGATGTGGCTCTCCCGGATGCCCGGGGTGCCGCGCCGTGGGTGCAGCCGGACGGTGCTCCGGGCGTAGGGGGCGAGGTCAGGCAACGGTCGAGGCGTACGAGACGAAGGCGGTCCAGGTGGCCGGGGAGACGGCGAGTTGGGGGCCGTCGGGGTGCTTGGAGTCGCGGATGTGGATGGTGCCGCAGGGGTCGGCGGCGACCTCAACGCAGGCCGGGCCATCGTCGGTGCTGTGGCTGCTCTTGGCCCAGCCGACCTCTACGCACGAGGGTCCGTCGGCTGTGCTGTAGCTGCTCTTCATCCAGGCGACCTCTACGCACTCGGGGCCGTCGTTGGTGCTGTAGCTGCTCTTTATCCACTCAAAGGGCTTGAGGGTCATGTCTCTCCCCGCAGTTTCTCGATGAAGGCCAACGACTCCCGAGGCGTGAGAGCCTGCGCCCGGATCATGCCATAGCGCATCTCTAGTACTTGGACCTCTTTCGGCTCGGAAATCAGGCGGCTGGTGAGCTGCACTTCGTTATGTCCGACCGTCGCGCCGTCGTTGAGCTTCAGTACTTGGAGGGAGCCGCCGAGTCCGGCGTGATCCTGGCACTCAGTGGGCATCACCTGGATCGCGACGAACGGCAACCTCCCGAGCTCAAGCAGACGTTCGAGTTGGCGTTGCCATACCACTTTGCCGCCGAGCGGGCGCCGCAGCACCGCTTCTTCCTGGACAAAGGTCAGCAGAGGAGCGGGTCGCCGTTCGAAGATCGCCTGCCGCGCCATGCGTGCAGCTACCAATCGCTCAAGTTCGTCTTCGCCGTACGACGGGCGTCGCTCACCGAACAGAGCGCGGGCGTAGTCCTCGGTTTGCAGCAGACCGTGCACAACAACGTTGCCGTAAGCGCCCAGTTCAACGGCCTCGTCCTCGATCTTCGCCAGATCCCGCACCTTCTTGGGATACCGCGCCTCCGCGACATCCGTCTTCATCGCGGCGATCTTGCCGCTCGCACCCAGCACCTCATCCGCCTTGTCCAGGAACTCAACACTGGGGATCCGCCGCGCCCGCTCGACCGCCGAGACCTGTTCCTCGCCGTACCCGATCGCCGCGCCCAACTCCGCCTGTTTCAGCCCGGCCGCCTCCCGCCAGAGCTTGATCTGACGGCCGACCGCCTTCAATACAGCGGCGCTCTCCTCGTCCTCCATACCGGCCCACCTCCCGAGCTAGACCCCCGCCCTCATGAGCCTAGGCACGGACGGCCACGCTGAGTGACGAGCGCCAAACAAATCACTCGAACCGGCAGTTCCGTTTCATCTACGGGGCCAGGATGTCCAGTTCGCGCAGCGCGCCCACGGTGATTTCGCGGGTGTACGCCTCCGCCCGCTCCGAGTCCTGTGCCCGGACCGCCTCGGCGACCCGGACATGCAGGGTGACCGCCTCGGGGTCGGGGTCGGTGAACATCACCTGGTGCTCGGTGCGGCCGGTCAGCACCTCGGCGACCACATCGCCGAGCCGGGCGAACATCTCGTTGCCGGAGGCGCGCAGGATCACCCGGTGGAAGGCGATGTCGTGCACCAGGTATCCGGCCAGCTGCTGCCCCCGTGAGGTGGCCACCATGCCGAGGGCGTGCTCGGTCAGTTCGGCGCACTGCTCGGGGGTGGCGTGTTCGGCGGCCAGGGCCGCCGCGGCCGGTTCGACCGCCGAGCGCAGGGCGGTCAGCGAGCGGAGCTGGCGGGGGCGGTCGGGACCGGCCAGCCGCCAGCGGATGACCTGGGGGTCGAAGACGTCCCAGTCCTCGGCCGGGCGCACCGTCACCCCGACCCGGCGGCGGGACTCCACCAGATGCATGGACTCCAGAACCCGTACCGCCTCCCGGACGACCGTACGCGAGACCTCGAACCGCTGCTCCAGCTCATCGGTGCGCAGCACCGTCCCCGGCGGATAGTCACCCGCTGTGATCGCTGGCCCGAGGGTCTGTAGCACCCGGGCATGCGGCCCCCGCCCCTTGGGCCCCTGATCGTCCATGGGATCAGCCTACGTGCCACGCCCGAAGCAATTAAGTATGACTTTTGAGTCACGGACTCTTGAATACGTCGTATCTGTGGGGTTGAGTGTGCCGCGGCGCCGAGGTCGACGAAGACAGCGAGGTTTCACCGCGATGCACAGCCCCCCGGTAGTTGTCGTCATGGGAGTGTCCGGCACGGGCAAGACCACGGTCGGGCCGCTGCTGGCCGACCGGCTCGGCGTGCCGTACGCCGAGGCCGACGACTTCCACCCGCCGGCCAACATCACCAAGATGTCGGCCGGGATCCCGCTGGACGATGAGGACCGCATGCCCTGGCTCGACGCCATCGGCGCATGGGCCCGGGACCACGCCGACCGCGGTGGTGTGGTCAGCTGCTCCGCCCTCAAGCGGGACTACCGGGACCGGCTGCGCGCGGCAAACCCCGAGGCCGTCTTCCTTCATCTGACCGGCGATCGCCCGACGGTCGCCGAGCGGATGAAGGCCCGCACGGGCCATTTCTTCTCCGACCGGATGCTCGACTCCCAACTCGCCACGCTCGAACCGCTCGAGCCGGACGAGAACGGCATGGCCCTGGACATCTCCCCGGAGCCCGAGGTCATCGCCGAGCGGGCCGCCGCCGAACTGCGGCGGCGGGCCGCGCAGAACTGACACCGCCAGGACACCGTCAGGTACCGCTACGTAAGGAACCGCCGTGACCAGACTCAGCGTTGAGATGCTGGCAGCGGACACCGTCGACCCGATCACGTCGGCAGGTCACGCACAGCTGGGGATCGCCGTACTCCTCGGCATCGCCGTCATCGTTCTGCTCATCACCACGTTCAAGCTGCACGCCTTTCTGTCGCTGACCATCGGCTCGCTGGTGCTGGGCGCCGCCGCGGGGGCGCCGCTGGACAAGGCGATAGCCAGCTTCACGGCCGGGCTCGGGACCACGGTCGCGGGCGTCGGGGTGCTGATCGCGCTGGGCTCCATACTGGGGCGGCTGCTCGCCGATTCGGGCGGTGCCGACGAGATCGTCGACACCATCCTGGCGAAGGCGAGCGGTCGCACCATGCCCTGGGCGATGGCGTTGATCGCGGGGCTGATCGGACTGCCGCTGTTCTTCGAGGTCGGCATCGTGCTGCTGATCCCGGTGGTGCTGATGGTCGCCAAGCGCGGCACCTACTCGCTGATACGCATCGGCATCCCGGCCCTCGCGGGCCTGTCCGTGATGCACGGTCTGGTGCCGCCGCACCCCGGCCCGCTGGCCGCGATCGACGCCGTCCACGCCAACCTGGGCGTCACGCTGGCCCTCGGTGTGCTGGTCGCGCTGCCCACCGTGGTCATCGCCGGACCGCTGTTCGCGCGGTACGCCGCCCGCTGGGTGGACGTCACCCCGCCGGAGCGGATGATCCCGCAGCGCCCGTCGGAGGATCTGGAGCGGCGGCCTGGCTTCGCCGCCACCGTGGCCACCGTGCTGCTGCCGGTGGTGCTGATGCTGGGCAAGGCGCTCACCGACATCGTGGTGGACGACCCGGAGAACGGGGTCCAGCGAGCCATGGACGTCATCGGCTCGCCCCTGATCGCGCTGCTGGCGGCGGTGATCGTCGGTATGTTCACGCTCGGCCGGGCCGCGGGCTTCACCCGGGACCGGATCACCTCCACCGTGGAGATATCGCTCGCCCCGATCGCCGGGATCCTGCTGATCGTCGGCGCGGGCGGCGGTTTCAAGCAGACGCTCATCGATATCGGCGTCGGCCAGATGATCCTGGACTTCTCCAAGGACTGGAACATCTCCGCGCTGCTGCTGGCCTGGCTGATCGCGGTCGCCATCCGGCTGGCGACCGGCTCGGCGACGGTGGCCACCATCTCCGCCGCGGGTCTGGTGGCACCGCTGGCCGCCGATATGTCCACCACCCACACCGCCCTGCTGGTGCTCGCCATCGGTGCTGGTTCGCTGTTCTTCAGCCATGTCAACGACGCGGGGTTCTGGCTGGTGAAGGAGTACTTCGGGATGAGTGTGGGACAGACCGTGCGGACCTGGTCGGTGATGGAGACGCTCATCTCGGTGACCGGGCTCGGCTGTGTGCTGCTGCTCTCCCTCGTGCTCTGACGCGCTGCCGCTCTGACGCTCTGACGCGCTGACGTGTTCTGAAGCGTTCGAAAGCGTGCGGAAGAGTTCGGAAGAGTTCTGGAAAAACATCCGCACGGAGCACATCCATTGGCCCCTGTCGCGCGTCATCAGAGGGAGCGGCATTGTTATGCCGCCGTACGGCAGGGGCATTTTGGAGAAAATATCTTGAGAACCGGCATGAAGAGCGTACGTCGCGTCTCCGCGGCGGTCGTCACCGCGGGTGCCGTGCTGGCGGCGGGGGCGTTCTCCGCCACCGCGCAGGCCGCCGCGGTCGCCACGCCCTCGATCGCCGCCAAGGGCGGCTATGTGATGAACAACAGCACGGGGAAGAGCCTGTACACCAAGGCCGCCGACACCCGGCGTTCCACCGGCTCCACCACCAAGATCATGACGGCGCGGGTGGTGCTCGCGCAGCCGAACCTGAACCTTGACGCCAAGGTGACGGTCCAGAAGGCGTACAGCGACTACATCGTCGACAACAACTACGCCTCCTCGGCGCGGCTGATCGTCGGTGACAAGGTCACCGTCCGTCAGCTGCTGTACGGGCTGATGCTGCCGTCCGGCTGCGACGCCGCGTACGCGCTGGCCGACAAGTTCGGCAGTGGCTCCACGCGGTCGGCCCGGGTGAAGTCGTTCATCGGCAAGATGAACACCACCGCCAAGAGCCTGGGCATGACGAACACCCACTTCGACTCGTTCGACGGCATTGGGCACGGGGCGAACTACTCCACCCCGCGCGATCTGACCAAGCTCGCCAGCAACGCGATGAAGTACTCGACGTTCCGGTCGGTCGTGAAGACCAAGTCGACCAAGCAGAAGGTGACCACGAAGACCGGCGGCTACCGCTACATGTCGTGGAGCAACACCAACAACCTGCTCAGCAGCTACTCGGGCACGATCGGCGTGAAGACCGGCTCCGGCCCCGAGGCCAAGTACTGCCTGGTCTTCGCCGCCACCCGGAACGGCAAGACGGTCATCGGCACGGTGCTCGCCTCCACCTCGGTGGACGCCCGCACCTCCGACGCCAAGAAGCTGATGGACTACGGCTTCAAGAAGTAGTCCCTCCGCGCATAGGCCAGGGGCCCGCTCGCCGACCGCACCGGTCGGCGAGCGGGCCCCTCGCCTTTGTCACACACGTTCTTTGTCACACGCGGCCGCCGCATATCCGCGATCTTGCCGGCGCAGAATCTGCCCATGGGAAACGGGGAGACCGACACCACGACCGCGGACGCCTGGGCCGCCCTCGGCGGAGCGCCGGAGCTGGCTGCCGCCGTGACCTACGCGCCGTCGGCCGGTGCGCTGCCCGCCCGGCTGCCGGTGCGGGAGCTGGCACGCGCCACCGTGGGGGTGTGCTCGCTGGCCGCCGCCGAACTGGACGCCCGCCGCTCCGGTCGGCCGGTGGCGTCACTCGCCGAGATCCAGGTGGCCGAGGCCGCGGTGGCCACGGCCTTCGTCAGCGAGCGGGAGCTGCGGATCGCCGGACGGCAGCCGGTGTCGTTCGCGCCGCTGTCCGGGTTCTGGCGCGCGGCCGACGGCTGGGTCCGCACCCACGCCAACTACCCGCACCACCGCGCCCGGTTGCTGGCCGCCCTCGGTATCCCCGCACGCGGTACGCCGGATCAGCTGGTGGAGCGGCTGCGCGCGGAGCTGGCCGCTCGCCCGGCGCGCGAGACACAGGAGACGGCGTACGCGGCGGGCGCCCTGGCCGTGGCCATGGCGGAGCCCGCCGCCACCGATATGCCGGTGGACGGACTTCCGCTGATCGAGTCCCGGCCGGGGCCGGACGCCGGGCCGCGTCCGCTGCCCGCCGCGCCACTGCCCGCCGAGGGTGTCCGGGTGCTCGATCTGAGCCGGGTCATCGCCGGGCCCGTGGCCACCCGCACCCTCGCCGTGCTGGGCGCCGACGTCCTGCGCGTGGACACCCCGCGGCTGCCCGAGGACCCGGACGCGCACACCGACACCGGGTTCGGCAAACGGTCCACCCGGCTGGACCTCGGCGACCCGCGGGACCGGCGGACCTTCGATGAACTCCTCGCCCACGCCGATGTGGTGGTCAGCGGCTACCGCCCCGGTGCGCTGGACCGCTTCGGACTCGATCCGGACACCCTGGCCGAGCGCCACCCCGGGCTGATCACCGCCCAGCTGTGCGCCTGGGGCTGGTCCGGGCCGTGGACCGGCCGTCGCGGCTTCGACAGCCTGGTCCAGGCGGGGACCGGCATCGCCGCGCTGGAGGCCGGACCGGACGGCCGTCCCGGGGTGCTGCCCGCGCAGGCGCTGGACCACGGCACCGGCTATCTGATCGCCGCGGCGGTGCTGCGGGCGCTGACCGCACGCCAGGACAGCGGCGCCGGGCGGCGCTTGCGCCTCTCGCTCGCGGGCACCGCGTCCTGGCTGATGCACGGGGTCACCCCGGTTCCGGAGAGTGGGCCCGGCCATGACCCGGCGCCGTGGCTGGCGGAGACGGACTCCGCGTACGGCCCGCTGCGGTACGCCCGCTCACCGCTCGCCCGGCCCGGCGGCGGGGGTTTCACCTGGCGCTGTCCGCCGGGCCGTTGGGGTGCCGACGCACCGCGCTGGCGCTGAGGCCCGGGGCGGCCCCTTTGACGACGGGCCCCGGCACCGCGGCCGGCGGTTACGCATCCGGACGGTGGTTACGCATCCGGACGTCGGTTACGGCATCCGGACCGCGGACAGCGACCGCTTGAGCACCGGGGTCAGCCGCTGCTCCACGAAGCGGTACAGCAGCCAGGCCAGGGCCAGCATCAGGACCACGGTCAGGACGAGGGTGGCATACGAGGGGAGGCCCAGCTTGCGGTGCAGCACCCCGACCACCACCCAGCCCAGATGCTCATGGACCAGATAGAACGGGTAGGTCAGCGCCCCGGCCACGGTCAGCCAGCGCCAGTTCGCCCAGTGCAGCTTGCCGAGGGCGATCAGCGCCACCGCCACATAGCCGAAGGCCACGACGGCGATGATGCCCGTGGACGACCGGTAGGAGAAGGCGTCCATATGTGCCGGGTGCCAGAGGCCGGCGATCGCGTAGTGCTGGCCGATCAGAAAGCTGATGGCCACGATGCCCCAGGCCACGGCGTCATGGCCGTAGCGGTGGATCAGATAGAGGCCGATGCCGCCGATGAAGTACGAGGCGTACTCGGGCATCAGCACCACATCCAGCAGCGGCAGGTTCGCCGCCTCGGCGACGGCCGCGCCCAGGGTCCAGACGGCGCAGAACAGCACCACGCGGCGGCGGTTGGCGCCCGGGAGGACGACGAACAGCGCGAAGAGCGCGTAGAAGCGCAGCTCCGCCCAGAGCGTCCAGCACACACCCAGCACCCGGTCCACCCCGAGCGGCTGTTGCAGCATCGTCAGATTGACGAGCGCGTCGCTGGGCGAGACCGCCTCGTAGGCGACCCAGGGGAGTGCGAACACGGCGGTCACCAGGATGATCGCGGCCCAGTAGGCGGGGAAGAGCCGGGAGACGCGGGAGGCGAAGAACGCGCGCAGCGGCCGCCCCCATCCGCTCATACAGATGACGAAGCCGCTGATGACGAAGAAGATCTGGACGCCGAGGCAGCCGTAGGCGAAGAAGGACGAGGCGGTGGGGAACTGCTCACGGGGCGAGGTGCCCCACGCCTGGCCGATCTCACCGGTGCGGCCGCCGTAGTGGTACGCGGCGACCATGAGCGCGGCGAGCAGCCGCAGTCCGTCCAGGGCGCGCAGCCGCGGTGGATGGGCGGTGCGCGCGGGGCGCGCCCCCGGTGCGGCCGGGGGTGCGGGGGAGGGTGCGAGGGATACGGGGCCCGCGCCGGGGGCGGTGGTCGCGGTCATGCGTCCGCCCCCGGACGCGGGCGTCGTATGGAGGGCGTTCGGTCCTCGGCCGTCACGCCGTCACTCCTTCATGGTGGTCGCGCGCGGGTGTCCGGTGGGATATCCGGCTCATCCCGTGGCCGTCCGCTTCAGCGCGGACCGCTTCAGGGCGCGGGCCCGGCGGGCGACCCGGCGCACCGCCTCGTTGCGCGGGATGAAGGCCAGCTGGGACGGGACCGAGCCGGGCAGGGCGAGCGCGGTGAGCCTGCGGCGCTTGAAGTAGCGCCAGGTGTGGGCGTCCAGATGGGCCGACAGATAGCGCTCGGCGGCCGGACGCAGCTCGGGGTAGATCTTGGCCTGCATGCAGAAGCCGACCGCGGAGACCAGCCCGGTCAGCCGCCGTCCGGCGCGCTCGTCGACCGGTTGCCCGCCGGCGGCCACCGCGCGGTGGTCCTCCAGATCGGGCAGCAGCGCGTCCACGATGGTCACCGGCATCCGGTTGCTGTTCTGGTACGGCGACAGCCGCTCCAGCAGCACCTCGGTACCGATCCGGGCGACGGGGAGCCCGTAGAAGACGCTCGCGGTGAGCAGCGCGGTGGAGAAGCAGCCGACCACCAGGACCGGGCGCATCCGCTGGTACAGCACCTCGGCCAGTACCGGGGTGTCCAGCACGGTCAGTTCCGCGCCCAGCTCCGCCGCCTTCTTCTCCAGCAGCCGCGACCAGCGGGCCGGGGCGGTGGGGTGCGGTTTGAAGACGACCGTGCGGTGGCCGAGGGCCACGATGCCGCGCAGCATCCGCACATGGAGCTCTTCCTCCTCCTGCGGAGTGAGGATGTCCAGCGCGGACAGATACTGCCCGAGCATCAGCGCAGGTCCGGCGCCGGTGGCGATCTGCTCACTGGCGGAGGCCACAACGCGTGGGGCGGCTTCGGAGACCTCGGCGAGCACCTTGGTGAACACCTCGGTCGGCAGGATCTCCGGCTCCACACCGAACTCGGTGAGCAGCAGCGGCCGCAGCCCCGGCACCAGGTCCAGGTGGAGCAGCCGCCGGATCCGGGTGCCGATCAGCGGATCCAGCTTGTTACGGGTCGGGCCGTAGCTCATCAGACCGTCGGCGTAGACGTCGATGGGCGCGCCCTGGAAGACATTGGCGACCGCCATCGCCGGGTTGACCTGGATGGACTCCAGGACCAGTTCGATGTCGTCGTCACCGAGGTTCCACAGCAGCCGCAGATGGCGCTCCCACAGTGGGGCGTCGTCGGGGCGCGGGGACCAGCCGCCGGGGTGGAACGGGCTGATCGTCTCGTTCCAGGACAGCACCCGGTCGAAGCGGTCGCGCAGCCGCTCGAAGCCGGGCATGTCGTCCACGGCCGGGGTGGTCTCCGGGGTGGCCGCGTTGTTGCTGATGAGCAGCAGCCGGCGGTCGGCCGGTTCGATGCTCTGCGCGTCGATGGCGGCCGCGAGGGTCGCCGCCCCGTAGAGGGTCGAGGCGAGGAAGATCTGGGTGCGCTTACGGGCGGCGCGGGGGGTGTAGCCGGACATCAGGCCGCCACCTCCGGCGCCGGGCGGCGCTTGACTCGCCGCAGCCGTGCGGCGCGCTCGTAGTCCATGGAATCCAGCGCGTCCTTCAGTACGTCCTGGGGCATGCGTTTCATCGCGGCCGCCGACAGGGAACGGAGTTTCCTGGCCACTTGGGGTTCGAATCTTTCGATGTTTCCGAGGTGATGGGAAATGATCGCGCAATAGGTGCGCACGGCCTTCGGAAGCAGGGTGTCGGCATCCCGGTCCCGGGCCGTTTCCTCGATGACCTGATCGAATGCGCGAATGAAGTCCAGCTGTCGCACATCGCCGATCTGCGTGAGGGACGAGGAAACCCCGCGGCGGTAGAACACCCCGTGCAGTCCGAGCACGGCGAACGTACGCGCCTCACGGTGCAGCCGCCAGATCCAGGGCCGGTCCTCGGCGGTGCGCAGCCCGTGGGTGAAGTGCAGCAGCCCCTGGTCCAGCAGCCGCCGGTGGTACATGCCCGCCCAGGCGTAGGGATAGTCGACGGAGGTGGAGCGGTCGGCGGGCAGGATCGCGTCCCGCGGGTTCATCACCACTCCGCGCCGGCCGTGCGGCGCGCGGGCGATCGAACGCGCGCGGGCGGTGCACTGGACATGGTCGGTGCGGACGAAGTCGCACTCCAAGTCCTCCATGGCGGCGAGGAGTTGGGCGTAGTACCCGGGCGCCAGCCAGTCGTCGCCGTCGAGGAACGTCAGGTACTCGCCGCGGGCCGCGTCCAGCCCGGTGTTGCGCGCGGTGGCGAGCCCGCCGTTCTTCTCATGCCGTACGTAGACGGCCCCCGGCAGCTCGCGCTCGGCGCGCTCCAGGATCTCCGGCGTCCCGTCGGTGGCACAGTCGTCGACGAGAATGAATTCGAAGCCCTCACGCGCGTTCGCACGCAGGCTTCTGAGCGTGTCGGGGGCATAGGTCTGCACGTTGTAGAACGGCACGATGACGGAGAGCTTAACCACGCGGGTGACGCTAGGTCGCCGTCTGGCATTCGTCTTGACCAGAGGAGTACCTGAAGGTGAACGAAGAACGTCGGAACGGTTAACCGGCTCTTCCGGCCAGCCGATTCGCCAATCGTCGACGCGCTGTTAACCCTTTGTTGCTGCTGCGTTGGGCCGTGAATCGAAATCGCTTCCTAGCGTCTTCGACGTGTCCTCACCTATCCCTACATCCCCGCGAGTGGCCGTGCTCGCCGACTCCGACACCCGGTGGAAATGGGGCGCGCTCACCGCACAGCGCCTCGTCCCGGATGACTCGGAGGCGGGCCGCCGCCTGGACGGTTTTCTGCTGCGCGGCCGCGCGACGCCGACCGTCCGGCAGCTCGCCGAGGTGGGGGTGCGCGCCGACGCGCTGCGTGAGGTGACCGGCACCGAATTCGTCCGCGCGATGGACCGTGAACACTACGACGTGATCGTGCTCTCCCTGGTCGGGGGTGCCGTCCAGGCCATGGTGCACGGTCTGGCGCACGCCTGGCGCGGCGCCGCCCGCCGCCCCGTGGTCGTCACCGGCTATGTCGGCGTGGTCTACGAGAAGCTGGCCGACGGTCTGCTGCTGCGCCACGGCGCCGATGTGGTGCTCGCCAACTCCCGCCATGACGCGGAGCGGTTCCGCGAGGTCTACCGGGGCGTGGGCGCCTCGGCGGACAGCGTCGTGGAGTGCGCGCTGCCGTTCCTCGGCGGCGCCCGCTACGACGAGAAGGCCCGGCTCGGCCGCGCCCACCCCGGCGGCACCGTGGTCTTCGCCGTCCAGCCGTCGGTGCCCGACAACCGCGCCGACCGCACCTATCTGCTGCGCCGCGCGGTGGAGCACGCCCGCCGCCACCCCGACCGCGAGGTGGTGGTCAAGCTGCGCAGCAAGCCCGGCGAGCACACCACCCATATCGAGGAGCTTCCCTACCAGAAGCTGATCGACCGGCTCGGCGACGGCGTCCCCGCCAACTTCCGCCTGGCGTACGGGAACATGGGCGAGGTCCTGGACACCGCCGACCTGCTGGTCACGGTCAGCTCCACGGCCGCGCTGGAGTCCCTGCACCGGGGCGTGCCCACCGCCGTCCTCACCGATCTGGGGATCCGCGAGGCGCTGGGCAACCACCACTTCCTCGGCTCCGGCTGCCTGGCCTCCTGGGACCAGCTGGACGCCGGACACCGGCCCGAGCCCGACCCCGCCTGGCTGGCCCGCCAGGGCGTCGCCGCCGACGGGCCGTACGAGACCTGGTTCGACGCCGCCCGGGACCGGGTCGCCGAACTGGCCGCCGCGGACACCCTGCCGCCGCTCGACCCCTACTACACCCGCGCCACCGCCCCCGGCTATCTGCCCGGACGGCTCGCCCGCTACGGCTTCGAGCCGGACGGACGGCCCCGCCCCGGCGCCACCTCCGAGGACGAGGCCCAGGTAGGGGGTCTGCGCCGGGTGGTGCGCCACACGATGCGCGAGGCGGCCCGCGGCGCCTACCGCCACGGCGTACAGCGCGTGGCTCCCGTCATCCGTCGGATGGGGGAGCTGTGACCAGCGCTGTGACCACCTCGATCAGCACCGAAGGAGCCGCGATGCCCACCTCCGCCGACCGGCGCGTACTCGCCGTGATCCCCGCCCGCGGCGGGTCCAAGGGCGTCCCCGCCAAGAACCTCGCCGCCGTGGGGGGCGTGCCGCTGGTGGCGCGCGCCGTCGGGGAGTGCCGGGCCAGCCGCCTGGTGACGGACGTGGTCGTCTCCACCGACGACTCCGGGATCGCCGCCGCGGCCCGTGGCGCGGGCGCCGAGGTCATCCAGCGGCCCCCGGCCATCGCGGGCGACACCGCCACCAGCGAGGCCGCGGTGATCCACGCGATGGACGCCTACGAGGCGCTCGTCGGCGGTCCGGTGGACGTGGTGCTGCTGGTGCAGTGCACCAGCCCGTTCCTGGTGCGCGAGGACATCGACGGCGTCGCCGCGGCGGTGGTGGAGAAGGGCGCCGACAGCGCCCTGACGGTCGCCCCGTTCCACGGCTTCGTCTGGCGCGAGGGTGAGCACGAGGGGGCCGTGACGGCACCGGCGGCCGACTCCGGCAGCCCGAGCGGCACGGTTCCGACGGCAGCCGGGCGCGCGGGAGATGCCCCGAGCCCCGCCGCCACGGTGGGCGCCGCGTACCCGATCCCTGCCGCCGCAGGCGGCTTGGGCGTGAACCACGACAAGGCGTACCGCCCGCGCCGTCAGGACCGCCCCCAGGACTTCCTGGAGACCGGCGCCGCCTACGCGATGGACGCGCGCGGCTTCCGCGAGGCCGGACACCGCTTCTTCGGCCGCACCGAGCTGGTGCGCACCGACGCCGCCCGGGTGCTGGAGGTCGACGACCCGCACGACCTGGCCCGCGCCCGTGCCCTGGCCCCGCTGCTGGACGCGGACCGGCCGGGCTCCCTCCCCACCCGCGAGGACATCGACGCGGTGGTACTCGACTTCGACGGCACCCAGACCGACGACAGGGTGCTGATCGACTCCGAAGGACGCGAACTCGTCGCCGTGCACCGCGGCGACGGGCTCGGGATCGCCGCCCTGCGCCGGGCGGAGCTGGCGCTGCTGATCCTGTCCACGGAAAAGAACCCGGTCGTCGCCGCACGGGCCCGCAAACTCCAGGTCCCCGTGCTCCACGGCATCGACCGAAAAGATCTCGCACTGAAGCAGTGGTGCGAGGAGCAGGGCATCGCGCCGGAGCGCGTGCTCTACGTCGGCAACGACGTCAACGACCTCCCGTGCTTCGGCCTTGTCGGCTGGCCCGTGGCGGTCGCAAGTGCGCACGACGTCGTGCGCGGCGCCGCACGTGCGGTCACCTCCACCCCCGGCGGTGACGGCGCGATCCGCGAGATCGCCTCGTGGATTCTCGGAAAGGAACTGTCTTAGTGAGCTCCATCTCTCGCCTCCGCACCCTCGGTGACAAGACCGCCGGGCCCGGCCAGCCGGTCTATGTCACCGGTGAGATCGGCATCAACCACAACGGCGACCTGGAGAACGCGTTCAAGCTGATCGACGTGGCCGCCGACGCCGGCTGCGACGCGGTCAAGTTCCAGAAGCGAACCCCGGAGATCTGCACCCCGCGTGACCAGTGGGACATCGAGCGCGACACCCCCTGGGGCCGGATGACCTACATCGACTACCGCCACCGCGTGGAGTTCGGTGAGGACGAGTACCGCGCCATCGACGAGCACTGCAAGAAGCGCGGTATCGACTGGTTCGCCTCCCCGTGGGACACCGAGGCCGTCGCCTTCCTGGAGAAGTTCGACGTCCCGGCCCACAAGGTGGCCTCCGCCTCGCTGACCGACGACGAGCTGCTGCGCGCCCTGCGGGCGACCGGCCGCACGATCATCCTGTCGACCGGCATGTCCACCCCCAAGCAGATCCGCCACGCGGTCGAGGTGCTGGGCAGCGACAACATCCTGCTCTGCCACGCCACTTCCACGTACCCGGCCAAGGCCGAGGAGCTCAACCTGCGCGTGATCAACACGCTCCAGGGCGAGTACCCCAACGTGCCGATCGGCTACTCCGGCCACGAGACCGGTCTCCAGACCACCCTGGCCGCCGTCGCGCTCGGCGCGACCTTCATCGAGCGCCACATCACCCTGGACCGCGCCATGTGGGGCTCGGACCAGGCCGCTTCGGTGGAGCCGCAGGGCCTGACGCGCCTCGTCCGTGACATCCGCGTGGTCGAGGAGTCGCTGGGCGACGGCATCAAGAAGGTCTACGAGAGCGAGCTCGGCCCGATGAAGAAGCTGCGCCGGGTGCCGGGCGTCATCGCCGAGGGCGAGGCCGCCGAGCGCGAGCCCGTCGCGGTCTGAGGCACCTCGACGTGAACCCACCGGCCGGTGAGACCGGCCCGCGCCCGGAGACGGCGGGCGGCCCCGAGCACTCGGGGGCCGCTCGCCGGTTCCGGGCCCTGCCCTTGGACGGTGCGATGCCCTCCGTGGACGGTGCGATGCCCGCCGCCCCCTCCTCCCCCCTGAGCACCCTCGCCTTCGTGGAGAGTCCGGTCCAGCTGCTGAACGTGCTGGAGTGGGCGTACGCGGACGCGCTGCGCGGTACGGCACCGGCCACGGCCGGTGGTTCCGACGGCTCCGGTGGCTCCGGTGGTTCCGACGAGTCCGGCGCGGCGCCGGACCGGCTGCCGCCGCTGGGCGACGCCCTGGACCTCACCGTGGTGGTGCTCTCCCCGCACGATCCGATGACCCGTGGCCAGCTGCGCCGGATGGCCGAGCTCGCCCGGGACGAGAACATCACGGTGCGCTGGGAGAACGCGCGCGGCGGGGCGGGCGCCCCGCTGAAGACCATCGGCGGACTGCGCGGACCGCTGCGTCGCGCCGGGCGGATCGTCATCGGCGATCCCTTCTCGCGCTACGTCCAGCTGTTGCTGACCCTCACCCGCGCCCGCGACCTGGTCGTGGTGGACGACGGCACGGCCACCATGGAGTTCATCTCCCAGCTCGCCAACGGGGAGCGGCTGGAGCGCTGGCACCGCCGCGGCAGCAGCCGAGGGGCGCGTGACATGGTCTTCGCGCCGGTGTCCGCCACCGCACGCCGTCGGCTCACCCCGGGCACCAAGCGCCGGGTCGAGGTCTTCAGCTCCATGCCGGTCGAGCCGCCCGCGGGAGTGACCGTCATCGCCAACGACTTCGCCTGGACCCGCACCCGCTTCGGCCCGCCCCGGCTCACCCGCGGCACCGATCTGGTGGGCACCTCCCTGGTGGAGACCGGGGTGGTGGACCTCGAGCGCTATCTGGAGGCGGTCGCCGCGCTGGCCCGTACCCACGGCGCCACCCGCTATTTCGCCCACCGCCGGGAGAGCACCGAGAAGCTGCACCGGGTCTCGTCCGAGGTGGGGCTGGAGATCGTACGGCCGGATCTGCCGCTGGAACTGATAGCGCGCCGGGGCCCCATCGGCCACACCATCGTGAGCTTCCCCTCCACCGTGGTGCACACCCTGCCGCTGGCACTGGTGGGCACCGGGGTGCAGGTCGCCGTCTGCGATGTGGACCCGGCCTGGCTGACGAGCAACGCCTCACCGCGCGCCCAGGGGTTCCTGTCGGGTGTCACCGGCACCGCCCGGGACGTCCAGCGGCTGAGCCCGGCGCCGTCGGCCACGGTGCCGCGGCCGACGCCCCCGGCGCCCGGCCCCTCGTCGGCTCCGGCGCCGCAGCCGCCGCCCGCGTCCTCCCCGGGGAGACCTTCGGCCCCCGGGACCGCGATGGCAGCTTCCTGACAACGTCGCTCGGACGGCCCTGTGGCACTTCTCACGACAAAGCGGCCTGTTATACCCCCTGACTAGGGAGATCATGCGCCGGGAGGATTACTTTTCTCTCCCCGATCCGGTTGAAGTTTTGTTGATCGACATTCGGGCGACCCGGTTGCCGTTCTACGCTTCTTCAGGTGAAGCAATTGATGTCCCTCGATGAGACCGATGCCACACCCTCCGCCGACGCGGCACTGCCCGGCGCGCTCCCCGATGCGCTCCGTGCCGAACTGATCTCCTTCCGGCGGGACTTGCATATGCACCCGGAGCTCGGAAACTGCGAGTTCCGCACCACCGCCGCGATCAAGGCGCGGCTGGAGCAGGCGGGTCTCGCCCCGCGGGTGCTCCCCTCCAGCACCGGTCTCATCTGTGACATCGGCCCGCGCGACAGCCTGTCGACGGCGCTGCCGCTGCTGGCGCTGCGCGCCGACATCGACGGACTGCCCATCCCGGACACCAAGACCGTCCCCTACCGCTCGACCTTCGCCGACCGCGCCCACGCCTGCGGTCACGATGTGCACACCACCGTGGTGCTCGGCGCCGGTCTGGTGCTGGCCGAGCTGGCCCGGGAGGGACGGCTGCACCGCCCGGTGCGGCTGCTGTTCCAGCCCGCCGAGGAGGTGCTGCCCGGCGGCGCGGCCGACGCGATCGAGGCGGGTGTGCTGGACGGCGTCGGCCGGATCCTGGCCCTGCACTGCGACCCCAAGGTCGAGACCGGCCGGATCGGGCTGCGCACCGGGCCGATCACCTCGGCCTGCGACCGGCTGGAAATCTCCCTCGACGGACCGGGCGGCCACACCGCGCGTCCGCATCTGACCACCGACCTGGTGACCGCCGCCGCCAAGGTGATCACCGAGGTGCCCGCGTTGCTGGCCCGCCGGGTCGACGCCCGCTCCGGGCTCGCGCTGACCTGGGGGCGGGTGGAATCCGGCCACGCCTGCAACGTCATCCCGCAGCACGCCGAGCTGTCCGGCACCGTCCGCTGCCTGGACCTGCCCGCCTGGCGCGAGGCCCCGGACCTGGTGCACGCCGCGGTCGACGAGATCGCCACCCTGCACCGCGCCAAGTCGGAGATCAACTACATCCGCGGAGTGCCGCCGGTGGTCAACGAGGAGAGCTCCACCGAGCTGCTGCGCGACGCCATGGTCGCCCGCCGCGGCTCCACCGCGGTCGAGGGCACCGAACAGAGCCTCGGCGGCGAGGACTTCTCCTGGTACCTGGAGCGGGTGCCGGGCGCCATGGCCCGGCTGGGCGTCCGCCGGCCCGGCGACAGCACCCGGCGCGATCTGCACTGCGGCGACTTCGATGTGGACGAGGGCGCCATCGGCGTCGGCGTGGAGCTGTTCACCGCCGCTGCGCTGCTCGACCGAAACCTTCTGTAGATCCCTCCGAGACCCCTTCGCAACCCTGCGGTCAAGGCACGTTCGCGACGATCCGATAACAGCTTCGGAGGGGGGCTTTATCTGACATCTACGCGCGTTACGATGCCGCGGAGCCAGCGCCAACGGAGGCGCTTCGAGTAAGAGGGGACCCTCGTGCGCCGGGTATCCAAGATATTTGCCGTGGGCATCGCCACCGCGGCTCTCGCACTCTCCGCCACCGCCTGTGGAAGCAGTTCGACGGAAGGAAAGAAGGACAAGGGCGTCGGCCTCGCCTATGACGTGGGCGGCCGCGGCGACCACTCCTTCAACGACTCCGCCGCCAAGGGCTTCGACAAGGCCAAGAAGGACTTCAAGGTCGGTGGCACCGAGCTGACGGCGAAGGACGGCGACACCGACGCCGACCGCTACGACAAGCTGGCCAGCCTCGCCGAGGAGGGCTACAACCCGGTCGTCGGCGTCGGCTACGCGTGGACCCCCTCGCTCACCAAGGCCGCCAAGAAGTACAAGGACACCGACTTCGCGATCGTCGACTCGGTCGTCGACCTCAAGAACGTCGCCAGCCTGGTCTCCGCCGAGCACGAGGGCTCCTACCTCGCCGGTGTGGCCGCGGGCCTGAAGACCAAGTCCAACAAGGTCGGCTTCATCGGTGGCACCGACAGCGCGCTGATCAAGAAGTTCGCGGGCGGCTTCCAGCAGGGCCTGAAGGACACCAACCCCAAGGCGTCGCTGGACGTCCAGTGGGTCCAGGTCGGTTCGGCCAAGGGCTTCGGCATGCCCGACCGCGGCAAGGACATCGCCGAGGGCATGCTCTCCAACAAGGTTGACGTGATCTTCTCGGCGGCCGGCGGCTCCGGCGCGGGCGCCATCGAGGCCACCGCCAAGAAGAAGGGCACCTGGTCGATAGGCGTCGACGGCGACCAGTACTACGACAAGGGCCTGGCCCAGTACAAGCACACGATCATGACCTCCATGGTCAAGACCGTGGACAACTCGGTCTACGACTTCATCAAGAGCGTGGTCAAGGACAAGAAGGCCGAGAGCGGCGTCCAGACCTACGACCTGAAGCGCGGCGGCGTCTCCCTCTCGTACTCCGGCGGATTCATCAACGACATCAAGCCGAAGATCGAGGAAGCCAAGAAGAAGATCATCGACGGCAAGATCAAGGTGGCGGACACCTACAAGGATTGATCACCGTCTGCCATGGACCCGGGGGGACCCGCCGTCCGCCCGGGTCCATGGCACATCCCCGTCGCTTCCGACGCAGGCGCGCCCCCGGCGCGCTCTGGCCAGTTCTACCGCTCACGCCCCTCAGGAGTGCGCCATCGAAGCCGCCAGCCCACCCAAGGGCGCCCCCGCCGGTGACGTCCATGACATCGCCGTAGAACTCCAAGGAATCACCAAGCGGTTCCCCGGAGTCGTCGCCAACCACGACATCGACATCACCGTGCGCCGCGGTACCGTCCACGCCCTCGTCGGCGAGAACGGCGCGGGCAAGTCGACCCTGATGAAGATCCTCTACGGGATGCAACGCCCGGACGAGGGCACCATCGCGCTCGACGGCGCCACGGTCGAACTGCACTCCCCGGCGGACGCGATATCCCGCGGCGTGGGCATGGTGCACCAGCACTTCATGCTGGCCGACAACTTCACCGTGCTGGAGAACGTCGTCCTCGGCGCGGAGAAGCTGCACGGCATCGGCGCCAAGGCGCGCGCCAGGATCAAGGAGATCTCCGAAGCCTACGGGCTGGGGGTCCGCCCCGACGTCCTCGTGGAGGACCTCGGCGTCGCCGACCGCCAGCGGGTGGAGATCCTCAAGGTCCTCTACCGCGGCGCCCGTACGCTGATCCTCGACGAGCCGACCGCGGTCCTCGTGCCGCAGGAGGTCGACGCGCTCTTCGACAACCTCCGCGAGCTCAAGTCCGAGGGCCTCACCGTCATCTTCATCTCCCACAAGCTGGGTGAAGTCCTCACCGTGGCCGATGACATCACCGTCATCCGGCGCGGCACCACGGTGGCCTCCGTCGTCCCCTCCGAGACCAGCCCCCGCCAGCTCGCCGAGTTGATGGTCGGCAGTGAACTGCCCTCCCCGGAGACCCGCGAGTCCACCGTCACCGACCACAAGATGCTGACCGTCGACGGACTGCGGCTGACCGCCACCGATGTGGACGGAGTGCAGCGCGCGGTGCTCGACGGCATCGACCTCACCATCCACAAGGGCGAAGTCCTGGGCATCGCCGGTGTGGAGGGCAACGGCCAGGCCGAACTGGTCGAGGCCATCATGGGTATCCGCGACCCCGACGCGGGCGTCATCACCCTCGACGGCGCCGACATCTCGCACGCCCCCACCCGCAAGCGGCGGGAGGACGGCATCGGTTACATCCCCGAGGACCGCCACCGGCACGCCCTGCTGCTGGAGGCCCCGCTGTGGGAGAACCGCATCCTCGGCCATGTCACCGAGGCGCCCAACAGCAAGGGCGGGCTGCTCAACCCGGGTGCCGCGCGCCGTGACACGGAGCGGATCGTCACCGAGTACGACGTGCGCACCCCCGGTATCGAGGTCACCGCGGCCTCCCTCTCCGGCGGCAACCAGCAGAAGCTGATCATCGGCCGGGAGATGAGCCATCACCCCAAGCTGCTGATCGCCGCGCACCCCACCCGCGGTGTGGACGTCGGCGCGCAGGCGCAGATCTGGGACCAGATCCGCGCCGCCCGGCGTGAGGGCCTGGCCGTGCTGCTGATCTCGGCCGACCTGGACGAGCTGATCGGCCTGTCCGACACCCTGCGGGTGATGTACCGCGGCCGCCTGGTCGCCGACGCCGACCCCTGCACGATCACCCCGGAGGAGCTGGGCTCGGCCATGACCGGCGCGGCGTCCGGCCATCTGGAGGGCGCGGCCGACGCCGACGCCCCGGTCGGCACCGACACCGACGCTCCGGCCGACACCGACGCCCCGGCGACCGCCGAACCGGCCGACGCGGCCCCGGCTGGGGGAGAGGACCGATGAAGAAGTTCGACAAGGAGCGGGTGCTCCTCGCGATCGCGGCCCCGCTGCTGGCGATCGTCAGCGCGTTCCTGCTGACCGCGGTGGTGCTGGCGGCGACCGGCAAGGCGCCGTTCGACGCCTTCGGCGTGATGTTCGACTACGGGGTGAAGGCCGACAGCCAGGTCTACATCCTCAACAAGGCCACGACGTACTACCTGGCGGGTCTCGCGGTGGCCATCGGCTTCCGGATGAACCTGTTCAACATCGGTGTCGACGGCCAGTACCGGCTGGGCGCCTTCTTCGGCGCCGCCGCCGGTGGCGCGATGGGGCTGCCGGGTCTGGTGCAGATCCCGCTGATCATCCTGGTCGCCATGCTGGTCGGCGCGATGTGGGCGTCCATCGCCGGTCTGCTCAAGGTCTACCGTGGCGTCAGCGAGGTGATCAGCACCATCATGCTGAACTCCCTCGCGGGCATCCTCATCAGCTATCTGCTGGTGGACGGCCGACTGGGCGTGCTGGACAAGCAGACCAACATCGTGGCCACCGAGCCGCTGCCGGAGTCCAGCCACTTCTTCACCATCCCGGCCGGTGGCGACCTGGACCCGATCTGGGGCTTCATCGTCGTCGCCGTCCTCGCCGGGGTCGGCTTCTGGTTCATGCTGGGCCGCACCCGGTTCGGCTTCGACCTGCGCGCGGTGGGCCGCTCCGAGTCCGCCGCCGAGGCCAGCGGTGTGAACGTCAAGCGCATGGTCCTCACCAGCATGCTGCTCTCCGGCGCGATGGCCGGTCTGATCGGCATGCCCACCGTGCTGAACGACACCCACCAGTTCACCGCCGACTTCCCGACCGGTGTCGGCTTCACCGGTATCGCCATCGCCCTGCTCGGCCGCAACAACCCGGTCGGCATCGGACTGGCCGCCCTGCTGTGGGGCTTCCTGGAGCGCGGTGCCAACCGGCTGGAGTTCGAGGGCTACGACAAGGAGATCGTCGGCGTCATGCAGGGCGTGATCGTCCTGTGCGTCGTCATCGCATACGAACTGGTGCGCCGCTACGGCCTCAAGCGCCAGCAGCAGAAGGTCGGTGCGGAGCTCGCCGCCCAGGCCAAGGCCGCCAAGAGTGACAAGCAGGAGGTGCCGGCATGAGTGCCACGGTGACCACCACCAAGAGCACGACCACGCCGGGCAAGACCGCGGGGTCGGCCTCCCGGATGTCCCTGGCCAAGGTGCTGCTGATCGTCGCCGGGGCACTGGTCGCCCTGTCGGTGCTGCGGACCTTCGTCGACGCCGCCCAGCAGGCGGACTTCGACCGCGTCACCTCCGCCGGCCAGATCGGCGCCGCGCTCGGCCTGGCCGTACCCATCGGGCTCGCGGGCCTCGGCGGTCTGTGGGCCGAGCGGGCCGGTGTGGTCAACATCGGCCTCGAGGGCATGATGATCCTCGGCACCTTCTTCGGTGCCTGGGCCGGGTATCAGACCAACCCCTGGGTGGGTGTGCTCGCGGGCGTCCTCGGCGGCGCCGTCGGCGGACTGGTCCATGCCGTCGCCACCGTCACCTTCGGGGTGGACCACATCATCTCCGGTGTGGCGATCAACATCCTCGCGCTGGGCGCCACCACCTATCTGGCCAAGCGCTGGTTCGAGCCGCTGAGCGACATCGGCGGTTCGCCCAAGCAGTCCCCGCAGGTCGACGACCTCCCGACGTTCACCGTGCCGGGTCTGTCCGACTGGCTGTCCACCCTGGAGAACCACCACTGGTTCGTGGTCTCGGACATCGCCGGCATCCTCGGCGGGCTGGTCACCGAGATCTCGGTGCTGACCATCCTGGCCGTGCTGCTGGTCATCGGCAGCTTCTTCGTCCTGTGGAAGACCTCGTTCGGACTGCGGCTGCGGTCCTGCGGTGAGAACCCGACGGCGGCCGAGTCCCTCGGCGTCAACGTCTACCTGTACAAGTACGCGGCCGTGGTCACCTCCGGTGCCCTGGCCGGACTCGGCGGTGTCTTCCTCGCCCTGGTCCGCTCGCACATCTACAACGAGGGGCAGACCGGCGGCCGCGGCTACATCGGCCTCGCCGCGATGCTCTTCGGCAACTGGCGGCCCGGCGGGCTGGCGATGGGCGCGGGCCTGTTCGGCTACTCCGACGCCCTCCAGCTGCGCAACGGCGGTGCCACCGTGCACGCACTGCTCCTGCTGGTGGCACTCGGTCTCGCTCTGCTGGCGGGCTGGCGGCTGTTCCGCAAGAGTTATCTCGGAGGCGCGGTGGCCGGTGCGGGTGCCGTCCTGCTGATCGTCTGGTACCTGCTGTCGGACACCGTCTCCAACGACCTGGTCGCCGGTACCCCGTACGTCGTCACCCTGCTGGTGATGGGGATGGCCTCACAACGGCTGCGGATGCCCAAGGCCAACAACAAGCCCTACCGGAAGGGACAGGGCACATGAGCACACCCGCTGCGGCGGCTCCCGACTGGGAGTCGCTGCGCGCGGCGGCCCGGGACGCGATGTCCCGGGCCTACGCCCCGTACTCCCGCTTCCCGGTGGGCGCCGCGGCGCTCGTCGACGACGGCCGCACGGTTACCGGGTGCAATGTGGAGAACGCGGCGTACGGCGTCGCCCTGTGTGCCGAATGCGGCCTGGTCTCGGCGCTCTTCGCCTCCGGTGGTGGCCGGCTGACCGCCTTCACCTGCTGCGACGCCGAGGGCGCGGTGCTGATGCCCTGCGGCCGCTGCCGCCAGCTGCTGTGGGAGCACGGCGGCCCCGGCCTCCAGGTCGACACGGCCTCGGGCATCCGCCCGCTCGCCGAACTGCTGCCGGACGCCTTCGGCCCCGCCGACCTCGGACGCTCCGGCGCCCGAGGCTAAGGTCCTGTCCTGTCGATCTTCGTGGATCAGCCCGCGGCGTCTGGTGAGGGCCCCTCCCAGCGGTAGCTGGGGGAGGATCGCAGGAGGGTCGTCCGCGTACTGGGCGTACTCGGACGACCCCGACAACGCGGCGAGGCGCGGTGCCAGACGTCGCGGGCCCGCGAAGATCGGCAGGACAGGGCCTACGCGTGCGGCCCGGCCGCCACCGGGCCGCACTCCCTCCTTCCCGGGCGCCCCGACATCCGGCGCCCGCACCACGCGAGAAAGGGCCGCACCCCACCATGGACGCCATCTCCGTCATCCGAGCCAAGCGCGACGGCGGCCGCCTCAACGACGGCCAGATCGACTGGATCATCGACGCCTACACCCGCGGTGAGGTCGACCCCGAGCAGATGTCCGCGCTCGCGATGGCGATCTTCCTCAACGGGATGGACCGGGCGGAGATCGCCCGCTGGACCGCCGCCATGATCGCGTCCGGTGAGCGGATGGACTTCTCCTCCCTCCCGCGCCCCACCGCCGACAAGCACTCCACCGGTGGCGTCGGCGACAAGATCACCCTGCCGCTGGCGCCCCTGGTGGCCGCCTGCGGCGCCGCCGTACCGCAGCTCTCCGGCCGTGGCCTCGGCCACACCGGCGGCACCCTGGACAAGCTGGAGTCCATCCCCGGCTGGCGGGCGCTGCTGTCCAACGACGAGATGATGGACGTGCTGCGCGAGGTCGGCTCGGTCATCTGCGCGGCGGGCGACGGTCTCGCCCCCGCCGACAAGAAGCTCTACGCGCTGCGCGATGTGACCGGGACGGTCGAGTCCATTCCGCTCATCGCCTCGTCGATCATGTCCAAGAAGATCGCCGAGGGCACCGGCTCGCTGGTGCTGGATGTGAAGGTCGGCTCCGGCGCCTTCATGAAGGACATCGACGCCGCCCGGGAGCTGGCCACCACCATGGTGGGCCTGGGTACCGACCACGGAGTGCGCACCGTGGCCCTGCTCACCGACATGTCCACCCCACTCGGCCGCACCGCGGGCAACGCCCTGGAGGTGCGCGAATCCGTCGAGGTGCTGGCGGGCGGCGGCCCCGCCGATGTGGTCGAGCTCACCCTCGCCCTGGCCCGGGAGATGCTCGACGCGGCGGGTCTGCCGGACGCCGACCCGGCCAAGGCCCTCGCGGACGGCTCCGCGATGGACCACTGGCGGCGCATGATCGCCGCCCAGGGCGGTGACCCGGACGCGCAACTCCCGGTCGCCCGTGAACGGCAGGTGGTCCAGGCCGCCGCCGACGGGGTGCTCACCCGTCTCGACGCCTACGCGGTCGGTGTCGCCGCCTGGCGGCTGGGCGCGGGCCGCGCCCGCAAGGAGGACCCAGTGCAGGCGGGCGCCGGTATCGAGCTCCACGCCAAGCCGGGTGAGCGCGTCACCGCCGGTCAGCCGCTGCTGACCCTGCACACCGACACCCCGGAAAAGTTCGACTACGCCCTTCAGGCCCTGGACGGCGCGGTGGACTACGCCCCGGCGGACACGGAGTTCAGCGCCTCGCGGATCGTGCTGGAGCGCATCGCCTAGGCCCTGTCCAACAGAGGAGGGCCGGACGGGAGTTTCCCGTCCGGCCCTCTCGCTGGGTGCGCGTCTTACTTCGGGGTGACCCAGACCTGGCGCTTGTAGCTGTTGGCCGAGTGGAGCTGGACCTTGGTGCTGTCGGCGGTGGAACCGCCGGTCACATCCAGCACCTTGCCCGAGGCGACATGGACGATCTGGCCCTTGGCGTTGACCGACCACTTCTGCGACGCCGTGCCGGTGCAGTCGGAGAGCTGGATCTTGTTGCCGTTGGTGGCCGCGTTGCCCGCGTTGTCCAGGCACTTGCCGAGCGCGCGGAAGGTGCCGTCCTGCTCCAGCAGCCAGGACTGGGCGACACCGTCGTTGCAGTGGAAGAGCTGGATCTGGGTGCCGTTGGTGGCCTTGCCGCCCTTGACGTCCAGGCACTTGCCCCCGAGGCCGGTCACCTTGCCCTGCGGCGAGAGGGTGGCACCGGCACCCTTGGCGAGGTAGCGCAGGCCCTGGACGTCGAACTGCTGGACGTAGGTGCCCGCGCGGTTGTCCGGGTACGCCTCGGCCGGGGTGCACATCACCGGCTTCTCGCCGGAGTCGCTGCCCTTGACGCAGTCGCCGCGGGTGGCGCTGCGGTTGGCGTGCGTCATGCCCAGCGTGTGCCCGATCTCATGGCTGATGTGGTTGCGCATGAAGGTTTCACCCCAGGACGGCAGCGGTTTGCCGTCCGTGGTGAAGAACGAGCTGTCGATGTAGGCATGGCCGCTGGTCACCGTGTCGGCCACGGACGAGGCGTAGAAGCCGCAGCTGAGGTTCTTGGTGCCGGAGCCGTCGTGGACGACCTTCCACCCGTGGCTGCCGCCGTCCTTGGGCGGTACGCAGGGACGCTTGAGCACGCCCATGACGATCTCGCCCTTGGGCCGCTCGTAGTTCCAGCCGACCGGCTTGGTGTCGACGGTGATCGGGAGATGGGTGATCCGGCGGAGATCCGTCGCCGACGCCTTGGCGTAACGGGACAGCCAGTCCGCGGACTTCTGGTCATAGAACTTGATCGTGTAGCCGGTCGACAGCGATTTGCCCGGACCGGCCAGCTTCCAGCCCTCACCGTGGGGTGCCGCTGCCGCGGCCGCGGCCTTGTGCGGCGCGGCGGGCGCCTTGAGCGACATCACACCGTTGTCGAAGGTGGCGTTGTCGGTGGCGGTCCCGGCGTTGTCCGTCACCGGCGCCGAAGCCGTGGACGGCCGTGCGGCCTCGGACTGTTCCTTGTCGTCGGTGCCGAACGCGCTGGAGGAGAGCACTCCGCCGGTGATCGCCGCCGCGGCGCACACCGCGACGATGGATATCCGGCGCTTCTTGCTCATGCGCAGTTTTCTGTTGGATCGCAAGTCCCCGTTTGCCCTTTCAGAGAAAGAACTCTTGTCGACTCCGCGTCTTCACCTGTCGGAAGCGGGAGTTGATCAGATGTTAGTCGAGCAACTGACCCCTCCTGCTCAGCAGGAAGCGCTTGAAGGCCGCCACCGGTGGAGTGTCCGGATGGCCGTCCAGCCAGGCGACGCCGATCTCCCGCACCGCGCGCGGCGCGGTGACCGTCAGCTCGGCCACTCCGGGGCGCGGCACCGCCGGGGGCGGCAGCAGCGCCACCCCCAGCCCGGCGGCCACCAGACCGCGGATGGTCTCGGCCTCCTCGCCCTCGAACGCGATCTTCGGGGCGAACCCCGCCTCGGCGCACAGCGCATCGGTGATCCGGCGCAGCCCGTAGCCCGGTTCGAGGGTGACGAAGACCTCCGAGGCGGCCTCGGCCAGGCGGATCCGGCGGCGGCCCGCCAGCCGGTGGTCGTCCGGCACCACCAGCCGCAGCCGCTGTTCGTCCAGACGGCGCGCGACAAGATCGGGGGCGTCCGGGACGGGGGAGGTCAGACAGAGATCGAGATCGCCCGCGCGCAGCCGCTCGATCATCGCCTCGCCGTAGTTCTGGACCAGTTGGAACCGGACCCGCGGATGGTCCACCCGGAAGGCGCGGAGCAGTCCGGGCACGGTCTCCGAGCCGAGGGTGTGCAGAAAGCCGAACGAGACCCGCCCGGCGGCGGGGTCGGCGTCCGCCCGTACCGTCTCGGCGGCGCGGTCCACCTCGGCGAGGGCCCGTTCGACCGAGCGCAGAAACGTCCGGCCCGCCGGGGTGAGCGCCACCGTACGGCCGCGCCGGGCGAACAGCGCGACGCCGAGCTCCGCCTCCAGCCGGACGATCGCCCGGCTGAGCGTCGACTGCGGCACTCCGAGCTCCTGCGCGGCGCGGGTGACATGTTCGTGACGGGCGACGGCGGCGAACTGCGCGAGCCGTGGGGTGAGCGCCACCGCCCACGACTCTTCCTCGACTCCAGCTGTCACCGGAATGTCGTGTTCGTAACTGATGTGTGACACGTACGCCCCTGACCTCGGATCATGCTGTGCTGGAACGATTATCTCGATTCCGTGCATTGGACGCATCAGCCGTGGGTACGTACGGTCGAATCATGCCTCCTGCTGATACCGGGGCGTCCACCGGGAACCACCGTGTGGACGCCTCCCCCGCGCTGTCCTCCGAACCCGTTTCCACGGCTTCCGCGCCCGCGCCCGCTACCGTGCCCGCTCCCGCTCCTGAGCGGATGAGTCCGGGCCGCCCCGGCTACGTACGGATGCGGTTCGCTCTCTTCACCGCCGGGCTCGCGACCTTCGCCCTGCTCTACTCGACCCAGGCGCTGCTGCCCGCGATCTCGGACGATCTCCATGTCCAGGCCGACCAGGCCAGTTGGACCGTCTCCGCGGCCACCGCGGCCCTGGCGCTCGCGGTGCTGCCGCTGAGCGCGCTGTCCGAGCGGTTCGGCCGCCGCGCGATGATGACCATCTCGCTCACGGTCGCCGTGGCGCTCGGCCTGCTGGTGCCGTTCGCCCCCGACCTGGGCTGGCTGATCGGACTGCGCGCGGTCCAGGGCGCGGCCCTGGCCGGGATCCCGGCCTCGGCGATGGCGTATCTCTCCGAGGAGGTGCAGCCCAAGGCGCTGATCGGCGCGATCGGGCTGTTCGTGGCTGGCAACAGCGTCGGTGGTATGAGCGGCCGGATCCTCACCGGCTGGGTCGCCGACGGCTGGGGCTGGCGGGCCGCGCTGGCCGCGGTCGGCGTCATGGCGCTGCTGTGCGCGATCGCCTTCCGGCTGCTGCTGCCCCCGGCCCGGCACTTCACCCCGGCCGCGGTGAGCCCGCGCGCCCTGGCCCGTACCGTCGCCGGGCACCTCTCCGACCCGCTGCTGTGCCGCCTGTACGCGATCGGCGCGCTGTTCATGACGGTCTTCGGCGGTGTCTACACGGTGATCGGTTACCGGCTGGTGGCCGAACCGTTCGGCCTCTCGCAGTCCCTGATCGGCTCGATCTTCCTGATCTACCTGGTGGGCACCGTTTCCTCGGCCGCGACCGGCAAGCTGGTCGGCCGCCTCGGCCGCCGCAGCACCCTGTACGTGGCCGTGACCACCACCGCGGCCGGACTGCTGGTGTCCCTGCTGGACTCGATCGGCGCGGTGCTGCTGGGTCTGGTGCTGATCACCGCGGGCTTCTTCGCGGGCCACGCGGCGGCGTCCTCGGCGGTCAGCCGCACCGCCAAGACCGGCCGCGCCCAGGCCGCGGCGCTCTACCAGGCGTCGTACTACATCGGCAGCAGCGCGGGCGGCACGCTGGGCGCGCTCGCCTTCCACGCGGCCGGATGGGCAGGCACGGTCCTGCTGGGCCTGGTGGCCGTGACGGGCGCGGCGGCGATCACGCTCTACGCGACCCGCAAGGCCCAGGCCGAACGCCGCGCGGAGGTGGCCCGCCGGGCCCTCCGCGGCATCCCCGCCCGAGCCTGACCCCACCAGCCCGGAGGGGCCGCCCCGCCCCTGTCCAGCGGAGCGGCCCCTCCGCCTTCGCCCTCCGGTGTACGGCGCCGCGCCCGGGTGGGGCGCGGCGCTTTCGCAGCGGACCTCAATGCCGCAGCGTCGAGCCGAACCCCACCGCCAGCGGCATGCGCAGACCCAGCGGCGGTGGGGCCGCCAGGGCGTCGGCGACCGGGCGGGAGTAGCCCGTGGCGAAGAGGGAGCCGAGGAGGAAGTCGGCGGTGAGGGCCCGGACTTCGGCGCGGTGCTGGTGCAGGCCGTGGCCGTCGGTGTGGACCTCGAAGCGGCACACGTCGCGGTTGACCTTCTTCGCCCGCTCCGCCAGCCGGTACGACAGATCGGGGTTGGTGCGCTCGTCATTGGTCCCGTGGGCGATCAACACCTGCCGTCCCACGAGCTGTTTCACCGGATCGGGTGTCAGGGTCGCGTCCGGTTCCGGAAGCCAGGGGGCGAGGGCGACCACCGTGCTGACGGCCGGGTGTCCGGCGGCGCGCAGGGCGGCGCGGCCGCCCATGCCGTGGCCGGTGAGGCAGACCGGTACGTCGCCGTAGAGCCGCCCCACCTCGTCCGCGGCCCACTCGGCGTCCGCGGCGGGGTCCGCGGCCGAGCCGTTCCAGCCGCGGCGCCGGTAGTGGACGACATGGGCGGCCAGGCCCTCGCCCTGACCGGCCCGCACCAGTCTTCGGGCCAGTGGCAGCACCGACGCCGCCGACATCCGGGATGGGCGCCGCGTGCCGACCGGCTCCCCGCCCGGGAGCAGCAGCACCACACCGTGTACGGTCCTCCGTGCGGCGGCCGCGCCCATCGGCCGCCCCAGCCGTGCGCCCCGTTCGGGCAACGCTTGCTGAGCCATGCCGACACGATCGCAGATGGAGTGGTGTACTCCACTACCCGTGCGGGTCACTGTTCCGTATCTATCGCCCCGTTCTACGCGCGTAGGGGCTACGCTTCGCAGATGACGAGCGAGCACACCCGCCAACCCACCCCCGAACAGATCCGCCGCGCCCCCAAGGTGCTGTTGCACGACCACCTCGACGGCGGGCTGCGGCCCGGCACCATCGTCGACCTCGCCCGCGAGACGGGGTACGACGCGCTGCCCGAGACCGAGCCGGACAAGCTGGGCGCCTGGTTCCGCGAGGCCGCCGACTCCGGTTCGCTGGAGCGCTATCTCGAGACCTTCTCGCACACCTGCGCCGTCATGCAGACCCGGGACGCGCTGGTCCGGGTCGCCGCCGAGTGCGCCGAGGACCTCGCCGAGGACGGCGTCGTCTACGCCGAGGTGCGCTACGCCCCGGAGCAGCACCTCGAGCGGGGGCTGAGCCTGGAGGAGGTCGTCGAGGCGGTCAACGAGGGCTTCCGTGAAGGCGAGCGGCGGGCCCGGGAGAACGGCCACCGCATCCGCGTCGGCGCGCTGCTCACCGCGATGCGCCACGCGGCCCGCGCCCTGGAGATCGCCGAACTCGCCAATCGCTACCGCGATCTCGGCGTCGTCGGCTTCGACATCGCGGGAGCCGAGGCGGGCTTCCCGCCCACCCGGCACCTGGACGCCTTCGAGTATCTGAAGCGGGAGAACAACCACTTCACGATTCACGCGGGCGAGGCGTTCGGCCTGCCGTCCATCTGGCAGGCGCTCCAGTGGTGCGGTGCCGACCGGCTCGGCCACGGCGTCCGCATCATCGACGACATCGAGGTGGCGGACGACGGCAGCATCACCCTCGGCCGCCTCGCCTCCTACGTCCGGGACAAGCGCATCCCGCTGGAGCTGTGTCCGAGCTCCAACCTCCAGACGGGTGCGGCCAGCTCGTACGCCGAGCACCCCATCGGACTGCTGCGCCGACTGCATTTCCGTGCCACCGTGAATACGGATAATCGTCTCATGAGTGGGACGAGTATGAGTGCTGAATTCCAGCATCTCGTATCAACATTCCACTACACGCTGGACGACATGCAGTGGTTCACGGTCAATGCCATGAAATCGGCCTTCATTCCTTTTGGTGAACGTCTTGCGATGATCAATGACGTGATCAAGCCTGGGTATGCTGAATTGAAGTCCGAATGGCTGTTCCGGCAGGTGGCTTCGGTGTCCGCCGTGACCAGCGATTCTCCCGCCAAGGACAGCTGATTCTACGGACGGGGACCACAGGCTCGTCCGATGCGTTCCGCACGTCTGGAAGTCGATTTCCCGTGTTTGCGGGCGGGCGAAATCCATGACTACGTTCTCGTATCGGACAAGCCCCCGTCTCAAGGACAGATTTCTGATGAAGCAGGGAACCCTCAAGACCCTCGGCGTTGTTGCCCTCGGTACTGTCGCCATCATTGCCGGAGGCAGCGCCGCGTCCGCGGCCGGTCCCGCTCCGGCGCCTAGTGGCGGTGCGGCCGCCGGTCAGGTCCCCGGACAGGGCGGCCAGATCCCCGGGCAGGGCCAGCTCCCCGGCCAGGGCACCGCCAAGCCCGCGGCCCCCGGCCAGGCCCAGCCCGACCAGGGGCTGTTCAGCCGGCTCCCGGTGGGCGCGCTGGGCAACGGCCTGCGGCTGGGCTGATCCTCCGTCTCGGCACACGGCCGGGCCGCACATCCGTACCGGGGTGTGCGGCCCGGCCGTGTCCTGTGCCAGGATCTGCCGACACGCTGCGCCAGGCCGGCAGCCGACTGTGGGGGTGTCTCCCGTGTGGACAAGGCGGATAAGGCGGATAGGGCTGACAAGAACGAGCAGACCGGCGGGGCGGACCGGGCGGATCCGAGCGATCGGTCCGACGTCCCTCCTGGCCTGCCCCCTCCTTGTCCTCACCGCCGCGTGCAGCGGCGGTTCGGACGATGCCAAGGCCACCCCGTCCGCCGACCGCCGGTCCGCCACCCCCGCCGCGACCCGGCTGGCGAAGGTCGCCCTGGCACAGGGCGACCTCAAGGGCTATCGGGTCACCAGCCGCAAGGCCGAGAACTGGGCCAGCGGCCAGCCGAAGTCCCGCAATCGCGCCTGCCAGCCGCTCGCCGACGCCACCGGTGACGAGCCGAGCCCCGCGGCCAAGGAGACCGTGCGGCGCGGGGTGACCGGTCACAAGGCTCCGTACAAGGGCGTCACGGCCGGGATCAGCAGCTACAGCCCGGCGGGCGCCAAGACGTTCATGCGCGAGCTGAAGGCCGCGCTCTCCGACTGCGCGGGCGGGTTCTCCACCACTCTCAGCGGACGGACCGTGCGCTACAGCGAGGTGCGGTCGACGCCGCTCAAGGCGGCCGGTGACGACAGTGTCGGCTACGGGCTGACCGCCTCCGCCCAGGGGACGAAGATCCCGATGAGGGTGGTCGCGGTGCGCTCCGGCTCGACCGTCGCCCTCTTCATGGGTGTGGACTTCAAGAAGCTGAGCGCGTTCCCGGTGCCGCGGGTGATCGTCGACAAGCAGCTGGAGAAGCTGGCGAAGGCGGGTCTGTAGGCGCGGTGCGGGCACTTCGCGTCCGCGTCACCACGCCCCTCGCGTCCGCGTCAATACGCCTCGCGATGGCCGTCCTCGGCCGGGAGCAGGATCCACAGCGCGATGTAGAGGAGGAACTGCGGCCCCGGCAGCAGACAGGAGACCAGGAAGATCACCCGCATCGTGGTCGGGGTGGTACCGAAGCGGCGGGCCAGACCCGCGCAGACTCCGGCGATCATCTTCTGGTGGCGGGGGCGGGCCAGGCTTGCGGCCATGATGGCGACTCCTCGTCGTGTCGTCGGACGCTCGTAACCGTTGCGATCCGTCGCGGACCGAAGGCCGAGGTGCCGAGGTACCCGGGAAGCTCTTCCCGATGCCTTCAACGCTAGGGTCGCCAGCCCGTCGAGGCGTCGCTCCACGGTGCGATCCCGACCCTGTGAATCGTCGGGGTCACCGTCTGCATCTCGTCCTCCCGGGGGAGGGCCGCGGCCTGCTCGCGGTCCGCCCGGCGGCGGATCCTGGCCCTGACGGCCGGCACCACCAGCACATGCGCGAGCGCCACCCCGGCGGTGTTCAGCAGCACCGAGTCCACGTTCATGATCTGCCCGGTCACCTCGCTGCGCAGCAGCGCGACCGCCAGGGCGGCCATCGCCCCGGTGAAGGCCGTACGGGCCAGCGAGGTCAGGGAACACGCCTCCACCCGGCCCCCAGCCAGCGGCAGCAGCACCCCCAGCGGCGCGAGCAGCAGCAGTCCGCCCCCGATCGAGCGGATCGCGGCCCACGGGCTGAGCGCCAGATCGGCCCGGATGGTGGCCAGCGGTTCCAGGGTCTCGGCGGACACCCACGGCACGGTGAGCGGGCGCAGGGTCAGCCAGCACACGAACGTCAGGTGTGCGACGAGGAGTACAACGCCCGCGGCGCGGTAGCGGAAGGCGGCCCTTCGGCCGGAACGACCCTGCACGCATCTCAGGACGCGCTGTGCGGGGGTGCCGGTTCCGCCTGCACCCCGCTGGTCAGCAGCTTGTTACCGAGAGGACCGCCACCAGGGGTGACCGAGCGAGGAAACGTAACGAAACATCACGCGATCACGAGCGATGAGGAACGTTCAGGCGTGATCGCGGGCGTGATCAGGAGTGTGATCGGGTGTGTGATCAGGACACCAGCACCCCGGAGTTGACCGCGATCTCGGGATGGCGGCGCATCTCCTCGGTGCAGGTGTAGCGCTTGAGCGGATCGCGGTCGCTCTCCGGGCCGCCCAGCACCACCCGGTGGTGCTCGTCCGCCGCAGTGGACTCCCCGAAGGTGCACACGATCTGGGCCAGCGCCATCGACTGGAGCTCCTCGGGCGGCCGGTTCAGCCGCAGCGCCCGGTCCGGATCGTCCGAGGCAGGGCCGGACACCTGCACCCAGTCCTCCACCGCGGTGGAGAACCCGGCCGCCGTCTCGGCCGCCGTGGGCGGCTGCCGCAACTGCTCCAGCAGGGCGCGGGCGATCTGCACCGGCTCCGGCGGCGGCTGCTTCTCCGGCAGCCGCGCGCTGCGGCTCAGCGACAGCATCCGTGAGCCGCACAGCAGATAGATCCGTACCGAGACCCGGCCGGTGCCCTCGGCGACCCGTTCCGGCTCCGGCGCCTCGCACGAGGCGCGCGAGGGCGCGGCCCCCGCGTCCACCGGCACCGACGTACCGCGGATACCGCATCCGGTGGCCAGCAGCGCGACCGCCGCGGTCAGCAGCGCGACGGCCGGACGGGTCCGGCGCCGGTTCACCGCCCGCTTCATCGGGCGCCCCCTTCGTTCTTGCGCTCCTCCTCGCCCGAGGCGAGCTGCGAGGCGTCCATCGGCAGCCGGAGCGTGAAGACCGCCCCGCCCTCCTCGGAGTTGGCCGCGCTGATGTCACCGCCGTGGATATGCGCGTTCTCCATGGCGATCGACAGACCGAGTCCGCTCCCCTCCGACCGGGGCCGGGAGGCGCTCGCCTTGTAGAAGCGGTCGAAGACATGCGGCAGGACGTCCTCGGGGATGCCCGGACCGTGGTCCCGCACCCTGATCAGCAGTTCGCCCCCTTCATCGCCGTCCGTCCGCACCGACACCCGCACCGGCGAGCCGCCGTGCTTGAGCGCGTTCCCGATCAGGTTCGCCAGGATCACATCGAGCCGCCGCGGATCGAGCCGGGCCACGATCCCGCGCTCCGCGTCCAGCTCCACCGCGTCCAGCCAGGCGCGGGCGTCGATGCACGCCGTCACCTGGTCCGCCACATCCACGTCGTCCAGCACCAGACGGGCCGTGCCCGCGTCGAAGCGGGTCACCTCCATCAGGTTCTCCACCAGGTCGTTCAGCCGCCGGGTCTCGCTCACCACCAGCTGCACCGCGGGGGCGATCATCGGGTCGAGCGAGTCGGCCTCCTCCTCCAGCACCTCGGTGACGGCCGTGATCGCGGTGAGCGGGGTCCTCAGCTCGTGCGACATGTCCGCGACGAAGCGGCGGCTGGACGCCTCCCGCGCGCTCAGCTCCGCCACCCGCTGCTCCAGCCGCTCCGCGGTGCGGTTGAAGGTGCGCGAGAGATTGGCCAGCTCATCGGAGCCCGACACCTGGAGCCGGGTGTCCAGCTGCCCCTCGCCCAGCCGGTGCGCCGCCTCGCCGAGCCGCTGCACCGGCCGCAGCACCGTGGCCGCCGCGGCCTGCGCCAGCAGCGCGGAACCGATCAGCGCCAGGGCGGTGGCGATCCCCAGCGACCAGGCCAGCGAGTTCAGGTCCTGGCGCTCGCTGTCCAGCGACTTGAGCAGGTAGCCGGTCGGGCCGCCCCCGTTCACCTTCGCCCCGCCGACCAGATACGGTGTGCCGTCCAGCGTGATCCGCTGCCAGTAGAGGTGGTAGGGGGCCTTGTTGGAGCTGTCCACCGCGCGCTTCTCGTCCACCGCGTGCCGCAGCGACGTGGGCACCACCTTCAGCGTGAACAGCGCCTCGTCCGAGGCCACCACACTGGTCCCGCCGCCACGTGTGCGGGAGACCAGCAGCACCTCGTACTTCTGGGTGTTGTCCGACATACGGTCCGCCGCGTCCTGCAATTCGGAACGCGTCGGTAGGGCGGGCAGCGGGTCGGTGTCCTCTTTCAGCGCCTTGCGGAACTCGTCCAGCGCCGCGTCCTGGGTGCGGGTCAGCACCGCGTCACGGTTCAGCCAGTACGCGATGGCCGACGCGGACACGGCGGCGGCCAGCGCCACCAGACCGAAGACCAGCATCAGCCGCAGTCTCAGGCTCAGCCACCGCAGGAGACCCGCGGCCCAGCCCCGCGCACGACCGGGCTCCTCGCTCACCGCGCTCAATTCCTTACGTCTCCGCCCCGGGGCCTCGCGTCCCGGTCCAGGGCCCCTCCTGCGCTCACTGTGGTGCGTCCAGCCGGTAACCCACCCCGCGCACCGTACGGATCAGCGTCGGCGACGACGGCACGTCCTCCACCTTGGCGCGCAGCCGCTGCACACAGGCGTCGACCAGCCGGGAATCGCCGAGGTAGTCGTGCTCCCACACCAGCCGCAGCAGCTGCTGGCGGGACAGCGCCTGGCCCGGCCGACGGCTCAGCTCCAGCAGAAGCCGCAGCTCAGTGGGGGTGAGCTGAAGGTCTTCGCCATTCTTGGTCACCGTCATGGCGGCGCGGTCGATCACCAGGCTGCCGAAGGCCGCGGCGTCGTTCGCCTCCCGCTCGCCCCGGCGCAGCACCGCGCGGATCCGGGCGTCGAGCACCCGCCCCTGCACGGGCTTGACCACGTAGTCGTCGGCTCCCGACTCCAGCCCCACCACCACGTCGATGTCGTCGTTGCGCGCGGTCAGCAGGATGATCGGCAATTGGTCGGTGCGGCGGATCCGGCGGCACACCTCGAAGCCGTCGATCCCGGGCAGCATCACATCCAGCACGATCAGATCCGGCCGCTGCTCACGCAGCAGTTTCAGGCCATCCTCGCCTGTCGCCGCCGTCGCCACGCGGTGGCCCTGGCGGGACAGTGAGAGTTCGAGGGCCGTGCGGATGGCGTCGTCGTCCTCGATCAGCAACAGGAAAGGCACGTTGGTCATTCTGGCCTACAAGGGGCCTGTAGTTCGACCGCCGGGGGTTTATCGGTGCGATCCCCTGTGACGAGCCTGTGACAGTCGACAGACAGCGCGATGAAACTGGCCCGGCAAAGTCTTCTGTGCACCGGGCGGAACACCGGCCGGAGCAACCAGAACCAGACCGGACGGACCGGCTTCACCGACGGGGGGCGCGAGATGAGCACACTGCACTTCACCAACGCCGGCGCAGTTCGCACACGCCTTCACGACGCCGGCCGGACCAGCGAGAAGTCCGGTGCCGTGAGCGGGCGGGGGTGCGCTCGCGGCGCCGGGCGTCAGCGGCCTCCATACATGGTGGCCATTGACGCGAACACGGGGGCCGAGGGGGGCACCGGCGGCCTCGGGGGGAACGGGGGGAACGGGGGAAACGGGGGAAGCTCGTACAGGGAGGCAAAGGGGGAGCGGCGTACTGCGTCGGAGGCGGAGTTCACCGCCTATGTCCAGGAGCGCCGCGCCTCCCTGTACGCCACCGCCTACCACCTGACCGGTGACCGGTACGAGGCCGAGGACCTGCTCCAGAGCGCGCTGTTCTCGACCTACCGGGCCTGGGACCGGATCAGCGACAAGGCGGCGGTCGGCGGCTATCTGCGGCGCACGATGACCAATCTCCACATCAGCGCCTGGCGCCGCCGCAAGCTCAACGAGTACCCGACGGAGGAGCTGCCGGAGACGGCGGGCGACCACGACGCGATGCGCGGCACCGAGCTGCGCGCCGTGCTGTGGCAGGCGCTGGCCCGGCTCCCCGAGCTCCAGCGCACGATGCTGGTGCTGCGGTACTACGAGGGCCGTACGGACCCGGAGATCGCGGACATACTGAACATAAGTGTCGGAACGGTCAAGAGCAGCATCTGGCGCTCACTGCGGCGGCTGCGCGAGGACGAGGTCCTCAGCTTCGGCCGTGACGAAGAGGAGTCCTTCGGCGAACTGGTCGCCTGACGGCGGCGGGGGATCGAAGGCGGGGGGAAACGGGGGATACGGGGGAAGTACGGGGGATCGGGGGGAATCGGGGGAAAGCCGGGGATCGGGGGATCCACGGAAGATAACGGGGGATACGGGGGAACACGGGGGATACGGGGGAACAACAGCGCGGGACCGGAGGGCCGGGGGGTCCGTCCGGCCCCGCGCTGTTGTGTGCGCCGGGAGCACGGGAGCACGGGAGCGCCGGAGCGCTTCAGCGCGGAAGCGGGGTGGGTCAGCCCGCCGTCACGGTGGACGCGGACCGCGCGGCCGTACCGCTGCGCCCGGCGGCCGCCGCTGCGGCGACGCGCCCCATGGCGGTGTCCTTGCCGCACGCGTACGCGCCCAGCGCGGTCTGCCGGGCCACGATCCCGCGCTCGGCACGCATCAGCCGCCAGCCGCGCCGCACCAGATAGAGCGCCGACTTCCGGCCCTCCCGCAGATCGCGCATCAGCCGCCGCCGGAAGGTGGTGAAAGGCCGCCCCCGCAGACACAGCGCGTCCGCGAGCAGCCCCAGCTCGTCGCAGCGCCCGATGATGTCGGCCGCGAAGACCCCCTCCGCGATGAACAGCGGGGTACGCCCAAGATCCAGCACCTCTTCGCCGACGCGAGCGCTGGTCGGGATGTCGTACACCGGCACCGCCGTACGCGAGGTCCGGCACAGCGCCTCGACGGCCGCCACCGCCGCGTCCGCGTCCCACGACAGCGGGGAGTCCCAGTCGGTGCTTCCATCCTCCGCCAGCTTCGGGAGGGTCGGGTCGTCGCCCTCCTTGTAGAAGTCGTCGAGGTTCAGCACGGGCAGCCCGGTGCGGGCCGCGAGCGACGACTTCCCGGAACCGGAAGGGCCGGAGAGCAGGATGACGCGGGCGGATGAGGGATGGAATGTCACGGAACAGCAGTGTGACGCATGGTGTCGCCCCTGTGACCTCCCGGGTCGGGACCAATGCGGTCCGCCGCGCGGTGGGCGGAGCTGCGGTGGCCGAAGGCGCGGTGCAACCGGCCCCCGCCCCCTCGGACGGAAGGGGGCGGGGGCGGTGGCCGTTGGGGGCGGACGCTCAGGGGCTCATACACCCATGGGGTGCCAGACCGTCTTGGTCTCCAGGAACGAGAGCATCCGGCCGGTGCCGGGGTCGGCGGACCAGTCCACAGGCTGTGGACGGACCACCCGCTTCAGGTTCTCCGCGGCGGCGGTTTCGAGTTCGGTGGCGAGCTCCGGGGCCGCGCCGGTGAGGTCGATCGCGTTCACGTCCTGGTGCGCGGCGAGCGGGGCCGCGATCTCGGCGGTGCGGCCGGAGAGCACGTTGACCACGCCGCCCGGCAGATCGGAGGTGGCCAGCACCTCGCCCAGGGAGAGGGCGGGGAGCGGGTGGTTCTCGCTGCTGACGACGACCGCGGTGTTACCGGTGACGATCGCGGGCGCGATGACCGAGACCAGACCGAGGAAGGACGAGTCCTGCGGGGCCAGGACCGCGATGACACCGGTGGGTTCGGGGCTGGAGAGGTTGAAGTACGGTCCGGCCACCGGGTTGGCGGATCCGGCGATCTGGGCGATCTTGTCGGACCAGCCCGCGTACCAGACCCAGCGGTCGATCGCCGCGTCGACCTGGGCGCCCGCCTTGGACTTGGAAAGCCCCTCGGCATCGGCGACCTCGCGGACGAACTGGTCGCGGCGGCCCTCCAGCATCTCGGCGATGCGGTAGAGGATCTGGCCGCGGTTGTAGGCCGTGGCCCCCGACCAGCCGCCGAACGCCTTGCGGGCGGCGACGACCGCGTCCCGCGCGTCCTTGCGGGACGCCTGCGGGGCGTTGGCCAGCCAGCGGTCCTTTGCGTCGGTCACCTCGTACACCCGCCCGCTCTCGGACCGGGGGAACTTACCCCCGACGAACAGCTTGTAGGTCTTGAGCACGGAGAGTCGGTCGTTGCGGTCAGACATCGAGGTATGCCTCCAGGCCGTGGCGACCGCCCTCGCGGCCGTAGCCCGACTCCTTGTAGCCGCCGAACGGCGAGGTGGGGTCGAACTTGTTGAACGTGTTGGACCACACCACCCCGGCGCGGAGCTTGTTCGCCATCCACAGGATCCGCGAACCCTTCTCCGTCCAGATCCCGGCGGAGAGGCCGTAGGGGGTGTTGTTGGCCTTGGCGACGGCCTCTTCGGGGGTGCGGAACGTCAGCACGGACAGGACCGGGCCGAAGATCTCCTCGCGGGCGATGCGGTGGGCCTGGGTGACCCCCGTGAACAGCGTCGGGGCGAACCAGAAGCCGGAGCTGGGCAGTTCGCAGTCCGGGGCCCAGCGCTCGGCGCCCTCGGCCTCGCCCGCCTCGGCGAGGGTGCGGATACGGGCCAGCTGCTCGGCGGAGTTGATCGCGCCGATGTCGGTGTTCTTGTCCAGCGGGTCGCCCACCCGCAGCGTCCGCATCCGGCGCTTGAGGGCGTCCAGCAGTTCGTCCTGGACGGACTCCTGGACCAGGAGGCGGGAGCCCGCGCAGCAGACATGGCCCTGGTTGAAGAAGATCCCGTTGACGATGCCCTCGACCGCCTGGTCGATCGGCGCGTCGTCGAAGACGATGTTGGCCGCCTTGCCGCCCAGTTCGAGCGTGACCTTCTTCGACGTACCGGCCACGGTGCGGGCGATGGCCTTGCCGACCTCGGTGGAGCCGGTGAAGGCCACCTTGTCGATGCCGGGGTGGCCGACCAGTTCGGCGCCGGTGCTGCCGTCCCCGGTGACGATGTTGACCACGCCCTTGGGCAGCCCGGCCTGGCGGCAGATGTCCGCGAAGAACAGGGCGGAGAGCGGTGTTGTCTCGGCGGGCTTGAGCACCACCGTGTTGCCCGCGGCGAGGGCCGGGGCGATCTTCCACGCCAGCATCAGCAGCGGGAAGTTCCACGGGATGACCTGACCGGCCACGCCCAGCGGCTTGGGGTCGGGGCCGTAGCCGGCGTGGGCCAGCTTGTCGGCCCAGCCCGCGTAGTAGAAGAAGTGCGCCGCGACGAGCGGGAGATCGGCGTCCCGGGACTCGCGGATCGGCTTGCCGTTGTCCAGGGACTCCAGGACGGCCAGCTCGCGGGAGCGCTCCTGGATGATGCGGGCGATCCGGAACAGGTACTTGGCGCGCTCGGAGCCCGGGAGGGCGGACCAGGCCGTGAAGGCGGTACGGGCGGCCTTGACCGCGCGGTCGACATCCTCGGCGGTGGCCTGGGCGACCTCGGAGAGCACCTCCTCGGAGGAGGGCGAGATGGTCTTGAAGACCTTGCCGTCGGCGGCCTCGGTGAACTCGCCGTTGATGAACAGCCCGTAGGAGGGGGCGATGTCGACGACGGCGCGGGACTCGGGCGCGGGCGCGTAATCGAAGGCCGTGGAGGCCATGGGGTTCGTGGATGCCATGGGTGTCTCAGTCCACCGTCACGTAGTCGGGACCGGAGTAGCGGCCGGTGCGGAGCTTCTGGCGCTGCATCAGCAGATCGTTGAGCAGGCTGGAGGCGCCGAAGCGGAACCAGTCGGCCGTCAGCCACTCTTCGCCCAGCGTCTCGTTGACCATCACCAGGTACTTGATGGCGTCCTTGGTGGTGCGGATGCCGCCCGCGGGCTTGACCCCGACCTGTACGCCGGTCGTGGCGCGGAAGTCACGCACCGCCTCGAGCATGAGGAGGGTGACCGGCGGGGTCGCGTTCACCGCCACCTTGCCGGTGGAGGTCTTGATGAAGTCGGCCCCGGCGAGCATCGCCAGCCAGGACGCCCGGCGTACGTTGTCGTACGTCTGGAGCTCACCGGTCTCGAAGATGACCTTGAGGTGGGCGGCGCTGCCGTCCGGCCGGGCGCACGCCTCCTTCACCTGCTTGATCTCCTCGAAGACCTCCAGATAGCGGCCGGAGAGGAAGGCACCGCGGTCGATCACCATGTCGATCTCGTCCGCCCCGGCGGCCACCGCGTCCCGGGTGTCGGCCAGCTTCACCGGCATCGCGGCGCGGCCGGAGGGGAAGGCGGTGGCGACGGCGGCGACGTGGATGTCGCTCCCACCGGCGGAGGCCAGCGCCTCCTTGGCGGTCGCCACCATGTCGCCGTAGACGCAGATCGCCGCGACCTTGGGGACCGTACGGTCCGTGGGGTCGGGGTTGACCCCCTTCGCGCACAGCGCCCGGACCTTGCCCGGGGTGTCCGCGCCCTCCAGGGTCGTCAGATCGATCATCGAGATCGCCAGGTCGATGGCGTACGCCTTCGCCGTGGTCTTGATCGAGCGGGTGCCGAGGGTCGCGGCACGGGCCTGGAGGCCGACCGCGTCGACGCCCGGCAGGCCGTGCAGGAAGCGGCGCAGCGCGCCGTCCGAGGCGGTCACGTCCGCCATGGACGCGAGTCGCTCCGCGGCCTCTTTGCCGTATGCGGGAACTGTGGTGGGCATGGTCACCAGCCGAGCATATCTACGCGCGTAGCAGATGTCACCCCCTGGGCGGGGGTCTCTTGGACCCGGGGCCGGGATGGGCCGGTCTTCGGCTCCCGGATCCATTGTCGCGGGGGCGTGGTGCAGAATCGGCCCCATGACGAGCCCGGATGACTCAGCCCCTGACTCAGGCCCTGACTCCGCCCCGGACACCGCCGGTGGCGCGGCTGGTGGCGCGACCGGTGACGCGGCCCGTGACGTGGCCGGTGACGTGGCCGGTGACTCCGCCTCGCTGTCCTCGGACGACAGCCAGGAGAGCACCTTCGCCGACCGTGTCTACCGGTCCCCGGCCGGTATCGCCGGTGGTGTGCTGCTGCTCGGGCTCGGCGCCTGGCTCGGCATGGACGCGATCATCCGGGGTGAGGGGCGGACACCGTGGCTGGCCCTGGCCGGGCTGCTGTTCGCGGTGCCGGTTGTCATCGCCTTCACGGTGCGCCCCGCGGTGTACGCGGGCGCGGACCGGCTGCTGGTCCGCAACCCCTTCCGCACCATCACCCTGCCGTGGGCCTCGGTCGACGGAGTGCGCGCGGGCTACACCAGCGAGGTGCTGGCCGCCGGGGCCAAGTACCAGCTGTGGGCGATCCCGGTCTCGCTGCGGCAGCGCAAGCGGGCCGCGCGGCGGCAGGCCCGGTCCGCCGCCGAAGACCCCTACGGCCGTACCTCCGCCCATATCACGGTCGACACCGACGCGGACCGGCGCGCGCCCTCCGACGCGGCGATCGGCGATCTGCGCGAGATGGCCGAGATCCAGGCGTCGCGGGCCGGTGCGCAGGGGGCGCCGGAGGTCCGCTGGGCGTTCGAGGTCATCGCGCCGACGGTGGCGGGGGCCGTATTGCTGGTGATCATGCTGGCCATCTAGGGCCCTGGGCCAGGTTGAGGGCGTGCTCCTTGAGGAACCCGCATGGGCTGCGGCCTCCTCCTTCGTCGCGTACCAGATGGCGGCGTCGGCGCCCCAGGCATTCCGTCCGCGCCTTTGCCGGTCCACCGCCGGCCGCCGGACGAGGGCTCCTGCGTCAGTTCGGCCGTTCCGCCGCACAGTTCGAGTGCGCCGCTCGTCCGCGCCGCTGTGGTCGCCGGGCGGCTGACGGCTTCGGGCCACTTCTTGCCGGAGGTGTGCCGGGTGATGCCCCACACGGCTCCCATCTGTTCGTAGCTCGCGCCGTAGGACCCGGCGGTGCCTGCTGCGATCGCCGTCGGTGGTCGGACGCCGAAGCGACGCGATCGCCCTCGGACTCCAGGCGCAACGCAGCTCCCGACTGTGGCAGAGCGCCCGTAGGCCGAGTGGACGGCACAGCAACGACCCCCGCCGTGACGGGGGCCAAGGAATCGGAGTGCGGCAGGGCGCCTTATGCAGGCGGGGTTGCTCCCGCGCCACGAGAACGGCGGGCCGCTACAGCGTCCGTGTAGCACTCTGACGTGAAGTCGTCCTCTTGGATGCCGAGTTCAACCATGACGATCCGGACATCGGCTAGCGCCGCAGAGAGTTCCTTCTCTTCCGGAACCAGGGTCTCGACTTCCAGGAAAGTTCCTTCGATCTCTGGGACTTGAACCAGCGTGGCGAGCAAGCTGCGCCCGCGAGAACTGAACTCGTAGTTTCGGCATCGCTTCTGGAACGCGATCGCCGGAACGTATCCGAGGCCCCGCAGCATGGCGTGAACGGCTTCCGGGTTTTCCACGCGCGTTTCGTGCTCCGGCTTCGAGCCGGACTCCGAATCAATTCGGGCACCCTTGTATGTGAGAACGGAACGCGTCGAATCCGGTCCGTGAATCGTGCGGATCCTCAATTCTTGGTCCTGCGCGTCGAGACTTCTCGTCGGGGCGTCGTAGTAGGTGTCTTGGTATACCTCTGCCCGTCCCTCCGTCTTTTGGTCGAGCTGCCCCATGACGTACTCGGGATTGTGTACACGCGCTTTCAGCTCAGCCTCGATCAAAGCACGATCCTCCGCTCAGACGGTACGGATTCCTGTTTCAACCATGGACGCGAACATTCGCCGAAACCCTCGATAAAGCGGGCCATGCGGCGTCTCCATGACCTTGTAGGTAGCCGATTCATGTCCCTCCCAGCCAGCGTCGAAGGCAGAGACGAACATGGTGCCGTCCAGCCTGATGATTCGCCACGTTGGATGCATGCTGTAGCGGTATACCTGAAGGTCACAGACACTCGACAGCTCACGCAAACGAGCCTCGGCCAGTTTGACGCCTCCGGCGAGTGATTCGGCCGATTCCCCGATTTCTGCCGCGCGCACGGCAAGGGCGGGCGATTCAGGGTCGAGCATCAACACGCGAACCTTTGACGCTTGCCGTCCTTCTGGCCGAGTGAGGGACGAGCGAAGCAGGGAGTCGTTCAGCCCGATAAGGCCAAGTCCACGCACCGCAAGAATATCCAACTGTTGTGCCGATACGGCCAGTTGCCGGATATCCGCGGACGCGGCGGCTTGGGTGGAATACACCCGGACAACTTCCGGGAATGCAGCCAGGTCGAACGCGCGCCCGCTGCTGCGCGACTCTCGTGCAGACGCAAGGCCGAGCAAGTGCCGGGAATCGTCCGGCATGTTGAGCCCATCAGCGATGCGCTCGAATACATCAAGGCGTGTGATCTCTCGGCGTCCGTTGATGACCTCGTTCACCCGTGCCTGCGTCATGGCTACCGCCGTAGCGATCCGGGCTTGACTCGCTCCGCCGTATTGCTGGACGTGGCGGAACACGGCGCCCATGTCGCGCCCCCGTAAGGCTTCACGGACTTCAGCCCGTTGCCAAGCCCACTCGGGTAGTTCGATCGGTAAGAGTGCCGTCGGCATGATCCTCCCCCGGTATCGCGGTGGGATGAAGAGTCATCCCACAGTGAGATTACCGCCCGGATATGGGTCCACACCCTCCTGCGCTGAATCCTGACCCGATGAACAGGACAGACCCCCGCGACCGTGGCGACGGTCCGGGGGCATGGCCATCAACCCCGGGAGGTTGACGACATGCATGACCATACCCGCCGTGTACTCGTTTGGATGAGGGCGGTTTGTGCCTTACGGCTCTCCGGCCGTCACCGGGCCGTCTCGGTCGTCCCAAAGCCGTATCCGGGACCTTCCCGGCCCGTGGTACGGGCCGGGAGCTCCGCGACCGCCAGGCCACGACCGGCCCCCGTGCGCCCGCACGGCGACGCCCCAACCATCGAACTGTGCCTGCCGCCGGATGGCGAGCTGCCCGCGCTGGTGCGGCCCTACGTGATCGCGCACGAGCGGCGGCGGGAACAGCGTCAGAACAGCGGGTTCCGCGTTGAGCCGGCGTGTGCCCCGCACGGGGCGCTGGTGATCCGGTGACCGCCAACGTCCGGACCATGCCCGCCCCGGCGCCTGGCTGTTCTTTGTGCGCCACCCCCGGCGACTTCGGGTCCCACAACCCCACCGTGCCGCGTTCGGGCCTGTGCCCCGCGTGTATCGCGGCCGGAAAGCCCACCCGCGAAGGTCTGGAACACGCGGTGGTGATCGTCGCTGGACAGACCCTCGCAGGAGCCGAAGCCCTCGACCTGGCCGACGCCACGCCGGAAGAACTGGCCTACCACCTCGGCGCGGTGAAACGGAGCGTGCGCAGCCTGCTCCAGCTCCTCGCGCCGGTCAAGGGAGAGGGAGGCCGCTGATGGCCGCTGATAGTCAGCCGGGCCGGGACGAGCGGCCGAAGATGACCATGCGCGTCTACACCATGGCGCACGATGGGATCGTCACCGCCCGCTGCGCGATCGTGGCCGTCCTCGCCGGGGAGAGCAGCGACGCCTACTCATTGGGACAGGCATGGCCGCCGTGCCAGTGCCCCCTCCACCGCGACCACAACAACTCCGAACGCTTCAAGCGGTCCTGAGACGGCCGTCCGCACCGAGCCTCTTTGCCCCGAGGAGCGGACGGGGCCGGACGGCCCCCGAGCCCCGGTCGCCGAGCTCCCCCGTGGCAGACGGCCGGAGCCACCCCGAACACCCCCGCCACCACGAACGACCGAACGGAATACCACCCCTGTGATCTCACACATCACCATCGACCGGCACGACGCCCTGTACGACCACCACGCCGAACAAGCCGTCCTGCCCGTGACCGTCCACCACCACGACGGCCATACCGAACCCACCCGCCTCGTCATGAAGCCCGGACAAGTCGAGCTGTACATGATCCAGCTTGAACAGATCATCCACGCCCGCGCCGAAGAACGGAAACAGGACCGGGAAGCGACCGGGTGCCTATAGGCACCTCACTCGCGCTACGGACAGGTCATGTGAACAGCCGAGGCTCCGCCTCCGGCGATTTCGATGAACCCAAGCACGAATGGCTGGTTGGTCGGTGGAGTGCGTGGGCGGCCGCTGGGGCGGCCGCCCTTGGTTGTTGTCAGCGTTCGTTGTCAGATGCCCGCCGCTTTCGCGAGGTCCGTCTTGAGTGACGCCAGCGTCGTAGCGGCCGTCGTGCGGGCCGTGTCCAGGGCATCCGCGCCCGGGACGTCCACGACCACCTCCAGGTAGCACTTCAGCTTCGGCTCGGTGCCGCTCGGACGGACGATCACCCGGGCCGAGCGGATCGTTCCGTTCCCGGCCAGGTAGTAGCGCAGACCATCCGTCGGCGGCAGTGTCTCCGTGCCCTGGGACAGATCGTCCGTCGTGGTCACGGCCAGGCCCGCCAGTTCGGTCGGCGGTTGTTCGCGCAGCCGCTTCATCGCCGTGCCGATCAGGGAGAGGTCCTCCACGCGTACGGACAGCTGGTCGGTCGCGTGCAGACCGTGCGCGAGCGCGATGTCGTCCAGGAGGTCGGAGAGGGTGCGGTCCTCCTCCTTCAGCTCCGACGTCAGCTCCGCGATCAGCAGCGCGGCCGTGATGCCGTCCTTGTCGCGTACGCCGTCCGGGTCCACGCAGTAGCCGAGCGCCTCCTCGAAGGCGTAGCGCAGCCCGTCCACGCGCGCGAGCCACTTGAAGCCGGTCAGCGTTTCGGCATACGGCAGGTCCGCGGCGGCCGCGATCCGGGAGAGGAGGGAGGAGGAAACGATCGTCGTCGCGAAGGTTCCGCGGGCGCGCTTGTGCACCAGGTGCGTGGCGAGCAGCGCGCCGACCTCGTCGCCGCGCAGCATCCGCCAGTCCCCGGCGGGGGTCGGTACGGCCACCGCGCAGCGGTCGGCGTCGGGGTCGTTGGCGATGACGATGTCGATGGCGCCGGGGCCGGCGGTGGGGTCGGTGGCGGCGCCGAGCTCGCGGGCCGTGGCGAACGCCAGGTCCATCGCGCCCGGCTCCTCCGGGTTCGGGAACGCGACGGTCGGAAACGCCGGGTCGGGGTCGGCCTGCGCGGCGACGACGGTCGGGGCCGGGAAGCCCGCGCGGGCGAAGGCGGCGGTGAGGGTGTCGCGGCCGACGCCGTGCATCGGGGTGTAGACGATGCGTGCGGTGCGGGGGGAGGCGGGGGTGAGGACGGCCTCGGTGCGGGCGAGGTACGCGTCCAGGACGTCGTCGTTCAGCGTCTCCCAGCCGGTGTCCGGGCGGGGGACGTCGTCGAGGCCGCCGATCGCGGCGATCTCGGCGGCGATCTCGGCGTCGGCGGGCGGAACGATCTGGGAACCGTCGCCGAGGTAGACCTTGTAGCCGTTGTCGCGGGGCGGGTTGTGGCTCGCGGTGACCTCGATGCCCGCGACGGCGCCGAGGTGGCGGATGGCGAAGGCCAGAACGGGTGTGGGGAGGGGGCGAGGGAGCAGGGCGGCGCGGAAGCCGGCGCCGGTCATGACGGCGGCGGTGTCGCGGGCGAAGTCGGCGCTCTTGTAGCGGGCGTCGTAGCCGATGACGACGAGTGGAGCGGCTTCGCTGTCTGTCTTCTGGTGCGTGAGGTACGCGGCGAGGCCCGCGGCGGCGCGGATGACAACGGTGCGGTTCATACGCATGGGGCCCGCGCCGAGTTCACCGCGGAGGCCGGCGGTGCCGAACTGGAGGGTGCCGGAGAAGCGGTCGGCGATCTCGTCGAGTGCCTCGGCGCGCAGGAGTTCGCTGAGCTCGGCCCGGGTGTCGGGGTCGGGGTCCTCGGCGAGCCAAGTGCGGGCCTGGGCGATGAGGTCGGGCTCCATGAGGTCTCCAGGGGGTGGCTGGGGGTGGCTGGTGGTTGGGTGCGAGGTCGTGGTGGGTGCGCGGGGGGTTCGTTGTCGGGTGCGGGTCCGGGGGCTCCGGGATGGGGCCTGGACCGTCTATTTTTGGCGCCGGTGCCCTCGGACGTTGTGCTGGCCGGAGATCGGCGCCACAAATAGCACGACAGCGTCCAGGACCCCACCCCTGCGCCCCCGTCCCCTCCCGCCTCGTCGGCGGCTGCCCCCCGGTGGCCGGTGGCCGGTGGCTGGTGGGTCCGGGGCTGGGTGGGGCCGTCCGTTCGGGACGTGGATGGGCGGTTGGCGTCCGTCCGGTCAGCGGTCCTCATCCTGATGGGCCTTCCGTCCTGGGCGCGCTGCCCCGGCGGTCGTGCCCTGGAAGAGCGGCTTGTCCGGGGCGCAACCGCGTAGCTGTACCGGCGGTCGTGCCCCCGGGGCCCGCAGGGCCTTGGCGTGCATCGCCGGGACGGCCCCGGTGGGGTGTACCCGTTGGCGCCCTGGCGGGGCGCACCTCACGGGGCCGTACCCCTGAGACAGGTCGGACCGCGCGCCTTCGCGCTGTGCAGTTGGCTCATCCGTGAGTACCCGCCGGAGGCGGGCTGACGCCGGGCTGCGGGTCCCCGGTGGCGGCTGCGCCCTGTCGGCCCGCGAGGTGGCGGACACGTCGGGCCCCGCCGATGGGGCACCGTCCCGGCACCGCTCTGGCTCCGCAGGTGCCTGCCGCTCCGGCCCCAGCCGCCCCGGCCGTGCCGGATTCACCAGGGCCCACGGCCCGGAGTCACCCGGCCGAGGCCAAGTGACACCCGTGCACGGCCCGGGGCCCGTGGTCCGGTCGCCCGACCGGCGAGGTCAGGGGCCCGACCAGCGTGGTCACCGGTCGCCCGACCGGCGAGGTCACACGCGGTCGAGGACCTTGGCCAGGAGGCTGCCCATACGGGCGGCGGAGTCGCGGCCCGCCTGGAGGACCTCCTCGTGGTTGAGGGGTTCGCCCGTCATGCCCGCCGCGAGGTTGGTGACCAGGGAGATGCCCAGGACCTCCGCGCCCGCCTCACGGGCGGCGATCGCCTCGAGGGTGGTGGACATGCCGACGAGGTCCGCGCCGATGGTGCGGGCCATGCGGATCTCGGCCGGGGTCTCGTAGTGCGGGCCGGGGAACTGCGCGTAGACGCCCTCTTCGAGAGTGGGGTCGATCTGCTGGCAGAGCGCGCGCAGCCGGGGGGAGTACAGGTCCGTGAGGTCGACGAAGTTGGCGCCGACGATCGGGGAGGTGGCGGTGAGGTTGATGTGGTCGCTGATCAGTACCGGCTGACCGGGGCGCATGCCCTCGCGGAGGCCGCCGCAGCCGTTGGTGAGGACGACGGTCTTACAGCCGGCGGCCACGGCGGTACGGACGCCGTGTGCGACGGCGGCGACACCGCGGCCCTCGTAGAAGTGTGTGCGGCCGAGGAAGACCAGAACCCGCTTGTTGTTGATCTTGTACGAGCGGATCGTGCCCGCGTGCCCCTCGACGGCGGGCGGCGGAAAGGCGGGCAGCTCGGTGACGGGGAACTCGTGCTCCGGCGTTCCGAGTGCGTCGGTGGCGGGGACCCAGCCGGAGCCCAGGACCAGGGCGACGTCGTGGGTCTCCGCGCCGGTCAGCTCGCGCAGGCGCGCGGCGGCGGCGTCGGCGGCGGCGTGGGGGTCGCCCTGGCTGTCCCAAGTAACTGATGCGTTCACGCGGTCGAGGGTAGCCGCTTACTGCCTACGCGCGTAGACGTAATCGGGCGCGGTGTTCGGATTGTGATTCGCACGCACGGCTAGGCGCACGGCTAGCAGGGGCGCTTGCGCAGCTCCATGACGTAGTCGTGGGGTGCCCCGGCGGACTCGGCGGCATCGGCGATCTCGCCGAGGTAGCGGGCCGAGGGGAGGCCGCCCTCATAGCCGTTGAGGACGTAGAGCCAGGCGGGTTCGTCGCCGTCCAGTGTGTGGACGCGGATCCGCATACGACGGTATATGTCGAGGCCGACGCCCTCCCAGCGGTCCATGGAGTCCTCGTCCATGGGGGCGATGTCGTAGAGGGCGACGAAGACCTGGGAGCGCGGGGCCTCCACGATGGTCGCGAGAGCGCCCTCCCAGCCCATCTGCTCCCCGCCGAAGGTGAGGCGCCAGCCGGTGATCCAGCCGGTGCCGCGCAGCGGCGAGTGCGGTGCGCGGCGGGACATCAGCCGCGCGTCGAGGTTGCCGGCGTACGCGGCGTAGAGCGACATGGATCAGAGGGTACGGGAGAGGGGTGTCCTACCCCCGGGGTGGCCGGGCGGGCGGGTGCGGGACAATGGAGCATGTGACTCGGATCGTGATCATAGGTGGCGGACCCGGCGGCTATGAGGCGGCGCTGGTCGCTGCCCAGCTCGGCGCGGATGTGACGGTCGTCGACTGCGACGGCTTGGGCGGGGCGTCGGTGCTCACCGACTGCGTGCCGTCGAAGACGCTCATCGCCACCGCGGAGGTGATGACCACGTTCGACTCTTCGTACGAGGAGTTGGGGATCATCGTGGCCGATGACACCCCGCCGCTGGAGCAGGCGGCCCGGGTCGTCGGGGTGGATCTGGGCAAGGTCAACCGCCGGGTGAAGCGGCTCGCGCTGGCGCAGTCGCATGACATCACGGCGTCGGTCACGCGCGCGGGCGGGCGGGTGATGCGCGGGCGCGGGCGGCTGGAGCCGGCGCAGTCGCTGGACGGGTCGCGCCGGGTCGTCGTCCGGGCCGCGGACGGCTCCGAGGAGACGCTGGTCGCGGACGCGGTGCTGATCTCGACCGGTGCCCATCCGCGGGAGATCCCGGACGCGCAGCCGGACGGTGAGCGGATCCTGAACTGGACGCAGGTGTACGACCTGGACGAGCTCCCGGAGGAGCTGATCGTGGTCGGATCCGGTGTCACCGGTGCCGAGTTCGCCGGGGCGTACCAGGCGCTGGGCTCGAAGGTCACGCTGGTCTCCAGCCGGGACCGGGTGCTGCCGGGTGAGGACCCGGACGCGGCGGCGGTGCTGGAGGACGTCTTCCGGCGCCGGGGGATGAACGTGATGTCGCGGTCGCGGGCGCAGGCCGCCAAGCGGGTGGGGGACCGGGTGGAGGTCACGCTCGCGGACGGGCGGGTCATCACCGGCAGCCACTGTCTGATGGCGGTCGGGTCGATCCCGAACACGGCCGACATGGGCCTGGAGGAGGCCGGGGTCCGGCTCAAGGAGTCCGGCCACATCAAGACCGACAAGGTGTCGCGGACCAGTGCTCCGGGTGTCTACGCGGCCGGTGACTGCACCGGGGTGCTGGCGCTGGCGTCGGTGGCGGCCATGCAGGGCCGGATCGCGATGTACCACTTCCTGGGGGACGCGGTCACTCCGCTGAATCTGAAGACGGTCTCGGCCAATGTGTTCACCGACCCCGAGATCGCCACGGTCGGCTACTCCCAGGCCGACGTGGACGCCGGGAAGATCGACGCCCGGGTGGTGAAGCTGCCGCTGCTGCGGAACCCGCGGGCGAAGATGCAGGGCATCCGGGACGGCTTTGTGAAGATCTTCTGCCGTCCGGGCACCGGGATCGTGGTCGGCGGTGTGGTGGTCTCGCCGCGGGCGAGCGAGCTGATCCACCCGATCTCGCTGGCGGTGGACAACAATCTGACGGTCGAGCAGATCGCCAAGGCCTTCACCGTCTACCCGTCGCTGTCCGGCTCGATCGCCGAGGTGGCGCGGCAGTTGCACACCCGCAAGACGCAGGGCGAGGCGTAGTCGGCCCCTTATAGCAGCTCTTGGCCGCACAGATGAACAACTTCTGCTAATTGGTGCAAGCTGCTGAAAACAGACGGTCGTTGGCGTTACTGTCAGTTTCGTGTTCGCTGCAGAACGTCGCCAATTGATCCTTGAAATGGTGCGTGCGAACGGAGCGGTGTCGCTCCGGGAGCTCGCCCGCGTCGTCCAGACCTCCGAAGTGACCGTCCGGCGTGATGTGCGGGCCCTGGAGGCAGAAGGACTGCTCGACCGCCGGCACGGCGGTGCGGTGCTGCCGGGCGGTTTCACCAGGGAGTCCGGCTTCCCGCAGAAATCCCATCTAGCGACCGCGGAGAAGACGGCGATCGCCGATCTCGCGGCCGGTTTCGTCGACGAGGGCGAGGCCGTCGTGGTCGGCGCCGGTACCACCACGCAGGAGCTGGCCCGCCGGCTCGCGCGGGTGCCGGGGCTGACCGTGGTCACCAATTCCCTGCTGGTCGCGCAGGCGTTGGCGCATGCCAACCGGGTCGAGGTCGTGATGACCGGCGGCACCCTGCGCGGCTCCAACTACGCCCTGGTCGGCAGCGGTGCCGAGCAGTCACTGCAAGGGCTGAGGGTCTCGCGTGCCTTTCTCTCCGGCAGCGGGCTGACGGCCGAGCGCGGGCTGTCCACCTCCAACATGCTCTCGGCCAGCGTGGACCGGGCGCTGGTCCAGGCCGCGGCGGAGGTGGTGGTGCTCGCCGACCACACCAAGCTGGGCACCGACACCATGTTCCAGACGGTGCCCACCGATGTGATCACGCGGCTGGTCACCGATGAGCCGCCCGCCCACGACGACCGGGCGCTGACCGAGCTCCAGGCCCTGGCCGACCAGGGGGTGCAGATCTCCGTGGCCGGACCGGGCGCGGGCTCGGGCGGTGAGGGCGGTGGCCCGGGGCGCCCGGGGCGGCTGGGCCCTCCTCCCAGAGCGGGTGAGGAGGGGCTGCCGCTGCCCGGTCCGCGCCGTAACCACCCGCATCCGCCCAGCCCCCCGCTGCGCAGTGCGGTGCCGCTGTCGGAGCAGCCGGGCCGGGTGGCGGATCTGGCACCGCGCCGCCGCTGAGGCTCAGCGGGCCTTGAGACCGGTGAAGGTCAGCGCCAGCAGCCGGTCGACCAGCTCGGGGTCGTCCGGTGACTGCTCCACCGCGAGCGCGATGGCGTTGGTCAGCTGCATCAGGTCGGCGATCACCACATCGGGCCGTACGGCCCCGGCCCGCTGGGCGCGGGCGAGCAGCTCGCTGCCCGCCTCGCGCAGCGGCAGATTGCAGCCGCGGGACAGCTCCGAGCTCTCGTCCGCCGAGCAGGCCATCAGGGCCTGGGCCAGACCGCGGTAGGTGCTGGCGTGGTGGACGATCGCGCGCAGCCAGTCGACCAGGGCGTGGCAGGGCTGCGGGGCCTTGGCCAGCTCGCGGGAGTGGGCCAGCAGGGCGCAGATCTCGCCCTGGAAGACCGCGCCCATCAGGGCGGTGCGGTTGGGGAAGTGGCGGTAGAGGGTGCCGATCCCGACGCCCGCGCGGCGCGCGATGTCCTCCAGCGAGGCATCGGTGCCGGCTTGGGTGAAAGCCGTGCGGGCCTCGGCGAGCAGCCGCTCGTAGTTGCGCCGTGCGTCGGCGCGCATGGGGCGCGGAGGCGTCTGCGCCGGGGCCGTCTCGATCGCCATCGCGGTCCTCCCTGCCGTGGCCGTACCTGCCCGTAGGTCAAGCATGCCATCACGGGATGAGCGGTCGGACCGGCTGCGTCCGGATGTCGGAACGGTGGCCGGGAGGTCAACGGCAGGTGTGATCGGGAGAACGGAGCGCGAACAACTCCCGCATCAGGCAACGTCGTTCGGCGCATCGCTCATCAATCACGGCAAAAGCACCGTGTGTTGCGGTGCGCGGGAGTGGAAGATCGCAATGGAACTGACCAGTCCAACGCTCGAGTATGTGACGATCGCCGTCGCCCTGCTCTGCGTCGCGCTCACGGCCTGGCTGTGGCCGCGCTTCGCGGGCCGGAGCGTACGGGCCTGGCTGGGCAGACTCGGGTCGATCGCGGTGACGCAAGCCGCGATCGTGGCGGCGCTGGCCCTGGCCGTCAACGCCAACTTCCAGTTCTACGGCTCCTGGTCCGAGCTGCTGGGCGAGGAGGACGCCGCCCCCGCGGCCCTGTCCGAGCTGGAGGGCGGTGGCGCACAGCGGGCCGATGTCTCGGGCGGTCTGGTGCAGCCCGCGCCGCCGCAGGGTCTCGACCGGGTGCACGGGCTGCCCGAGGGGCGGCCGGACCGGGTGGGCAAGGTCGAGTCGGTGCGGTTGCTGGGCCGCCGCAGCCAGGTGGTCAACCCGGCGTATGTGTATCTGCCGCCGCAGTACTTCCAGCGCGCGTACGACCGGCAGCGCTTCCCGGTCGTGGTGACGATCAGCGGCTACCCCGGTGGGTCCTTCCTGCTGGCGCAGCATCTGCGGGTGCCGCAGACCGCCGGCGGACTGATCCGCAGCGGGGCCATGCAGCCGGCGATCATCGTGATGGTCCGGCCCACCATCGCCCCGCCGCGCGACACCGAGTGTGTGGATGTGCCCGGCGGGCCGAAGGCCGAGACGTTCTTCGCCAAGGACCTGCCCGACGCGCTCCGGGGCCACTACCGGGTCGGCCATGACTCCAGCGCCTGGGGGGTGCTGGGCTACTCCTCGGGCGGCACCTGCGCGCTCCAGCTGGCCATGCGCCATCCGCGCGTCTACTCCTCGGCAGCCGCCCTCTCGCCCGACTACAAGGTGGTCAACGACCCCACCACCGGTGATCTCTTCGGCCGCGGGGAGGCGGGCGAGCGCCGCAAGCGTGAGCACGATCTGATGTGGCGGCTGCGGAACCTGCCCCGGCCGCAGGTCTCGGTGCTGGTCACCTCCAGCCGCAAGGGCGAGCCGAACTACCAGCAGACCAGGGAGTTCCTGGGGGCGGTCAAGGCGCCGATGCGGGCGGAGTCGATCATCCTGGACAAGGGCAGCCACAACTTCCGCACCTGGCGGCGCGAGCTGTCCCCGGCCCTGCGGTGGATGAGCGGCCAGCTGACCTTTCCGCAGGACGTGGTGCGCTGACCCAACGACTGCCCCAACGACTGACCCAACGACTCATACAACGACGAGCGCCGCGGACCCGGTCAACGGGTCCGCGGCGCTCGGGCGTTCCGCGGGGTGTCAGTCCTTGATCTCGCAGATGACCGCGCCCGAGGTGAGGGAGGCGCCGACCTCGGCGCTCAGGCCCTTGATGGTGCCCGCGCGGTGGGCGTTGAGGGGCTGTTCCATCTTCATGGCCTCCAGGACCACGACGAGGTCGCCCTCGGCCACCGTGTCGCCCTCGGCGACGGCGACCTTGACGATCGTGCCCTGCATCGGGGACGCCAGCGCGTCGCCCGAGGCCGCGGAGCCGGACTTCTTCGACGCCTTGCGCTTCGGCTTCTTCGCACCCGCGGCCGCCGGAGCCGAGACCACGCCCAGGGACGCGGGCAGCGACACCTCAAGACGCTTGCCGCCGACCTCGACGACCACGGTCTCGCGGGCGCCGGTCTCCTCGGCCTCGTCGGTGCCGGTCGGGGCGTACGGGGCGATGGTGTTGTTGAACTCGGTCTCGATCCAGCGGGTGTGGATGGTGAACGGGTCACTGGTGAACGCCGGGTCCGTCACCACGGCCTGGTGGAACGGGATGGCGGTGGCCATGCCGTCGACCTGGAACTCCGCCAGCGCACGGGCAGCCCGCTGGAGGGCCTGGGTACGGGTGGCGCCGGTGACGATCAGCTTGGCCAGCAGCGAGTCCCACGCCGGACCGATCACACTGCCGGACTCCACTCCCGCGTCCAGCCGTACCCCCGGACCCATCGGCGGGACGAAGGTGGTCACCGCCCCCGGCGCGGGCAGGAAGTTGCGGCCCGGGTCCTCGCCGTTGATGCGGAACTCGAAGGAGTGGCCCCGGTGCGGGGGATCGTCGTAGCCGATGGCTTCGCCGTCGGCGATGCGGAACATCTCGCGGACCAGGTCGATGCCGGTGACCTCTTCGGTGACCGGGTGTTCGACCTGGAGGCGGGTGTTGACCTCCAGGAAGGAGATGGTGCCGTCGTTGCCGACGAGGAACTCCACCGTTCCGGCGCCGACGTATCCGGCTTCCTTCAGGATGGCCTTGGAGGCGCGGTAGAGCTCGGCGTTCTGCTCCTCGCTCAGGAACGGCGCCGGGGCCTCTTCGACGAGTTTTTGGTGGCGGCGCTGGAGGGAGCAGTCGCGGGTGGAGACGACCACGACATTGCCGTGGGTGTCGGCCAGGCACTGGGTCTCCACGTGGCGGGGCTTGTCGAGGTAGCGCTCGACGAAGCACTCGCCGCGGCCGAAGGCGGCGACGGCCTCGCGGACGGCGGAGTCGTAGAGTTCGGGGACTTCTTCCAGGGTGCGGGCGACCTTCAGGCCGCGTCCGCCGCCGCCGAAGGCGGCTTTGATGGCGATGGGCAGGCCGTGTTCGCGGGCGAAGTCCAGGACCTCGTCGGCGCCGGAGACGGGGTCGGGGGTGCCCGCGACGAGGGGGGCGCCGGCGCGCTGGGCGATGTGGCGGGCGGCGACCTTGTCGCCGAGGTCGCGGATGGCCTGCGGGGGCGGGCCGATCCAGGTCAGCCCGGCGTCGAGGACGGCCTGGGCGAAGTCGGCGTTCTCGGAGAGGAATCCGTAGCCGGGGTGGATGGCGTCGGCGCCGGACTCGGCGGCGGCGGTCAGGACTTTGGCCTGGTCGAGATAGCTGGCCGCCGGGGTGTCACCGCCCAGCGCATAGGCTTCGTCGGCCGCGCGCACATGCATAGCGTCCCGGTCCGGATCGGCGTAGACGGCCACACTGGCGATCCCGGCATCCCGACAGGCACGGGCAACACGGACAGCGATCTCGCCACGATTGGCGATGAGCACCTTGCGCACGATGACTCCCTCCTTGAAACAAGCCGAGTTTAGGTACTGGCAACACCTCGCGCCGAGAAGACCCCGGGGGTGAGCTTGACCACACGGAGCGTGAACCCGGGCGCGAACAGGAAGCCAAATCCCCCGTCGCTCCACCGTACGCCCGGTTTTCGGGGCCGCGGCGCGCTACACGATGTGGGCTAGGTCTCTGCCTAGCCTTGCTGCGGCGCTTCAGCTTTCTTTGTGGAATCCCTACGAACGAGCGGCGGAATTTTTGCCGCGTGGTCCTCGCTCGTCCACCCCGTTGACGCCGCCCATTGCACGCCTCTTGTCGGCCGCGCTTACCCGTTAGTAGCGTTCACGGTGTCGAGCGGAAGAGGGTGGGCGGGGTGGCGCGCAGACCAGTGGCCGCGATAGCGGCCGTGACGCTGATGCTGGAAGCGGCCGGAATAGCGCTGCTGAACTGGATCCTGGGCCTGGTCGTGGACCGGCAGCAGATGTCCATGGGCGGGCTCGACACGGACGCGATGTCCATGGGCACCTGGGTCGCGGGCGGTGTCTTCGGCCTCTATCTGCTGGTGTGCGGTGTGGTGCTGCTGCGCGTCGCGATCCGCGACCGCGCGCCTGGCCGCTTCGGCCGCATTCTGCTCATCACCTGTGCCGTGGTGCACGGGTTGTTGGGCGCCTTCTCGGTCGGCCTGGTCGGCTGGCCCGCGTTCGGCTTCATGATGGTGGTGCTGGGGCTGCTCGTGCTCACGCTGCTGGCGTACGGGGCGGCGGAGGAGGCCGCGCCCGCCGAGTCCGCGGGCAACGGCCAGGACGCCCCCAGCCCCGCGTAGGGCCTAGCGCTCCGCGGGAAGTGCCGCGAGGTGCCTCCTGCACCAGACGCCGCGGGCTGCTCCTCAACGACCCGCCGGACAGGGCCTAATCGGTCCAGAGGTCGGTGATGCCCACGCCGACCTCGGCCAGCAGCCGCCGCAGCAGCGGCAGGGACAGCCCGATCACCGTGCCCGCGTCGCCCTCGATGGAGTCGATGAACGGTGCCGAGCGGCCGTCGAGCGTGAACGCGCCCGCCACATGCAGGGGTTCACCGCTGGCGACGTACGCCGCGACCTCGGCGTCGGTCGGCTCGCCGAACCGGACGGTGGTGGAAGCGGTGGCCGATGTGCGCTGTCCGCTCGCTGTGTCGATCACACAGTGGCCGGTGCGCAGCACCCCCGCCCGGCCGCGCATCGCCTTCCAGCGGGCGGTGGCCTCCTCGGCGTCCGCGGGCTTGCCCAGCGCCTGACCGTCCAGCTCCAGCACCGAGTCACAGCCGACCACCAGCGCCTGTGACGCTTCCGGAAGGGCCGCCACCGCGTCCGCCTTGGCCTCCGCGAGCACCCGGGCCAGTTCACCGGGGGTGGCCGCGCTCAGCGCGTCCTCGTCCACCCCGCTGACGATCACCTTCGGAGCCAACCCGGCCTGGCGCAGCAGCCCGAGCCGGGCAGGGGAGGCGGACGCGAGAATGAGGGTGCGCTGTGCGGTCATGCGCACCAGAGTAGGCGGTCCCAAGCCCGTCCGGCCGGGCCTCTCAGGGACCGGTCAGGGGCCGCTCAGGGACCGGTCAGGGCCGCAGCGTCAGGATGCACATCGCGATCATCACAGCGATCGCCAGGACGGCACGGGCGCGCCGGAGCATGGCCTGCGCCCGCCGCAATTCCTCGGGCGGCTCATCGGGCGGCTCGGACCACAGCATGCTTCCGATACTGGAACGCCGAGCGCCGTGGCGCCTGAGTACGCGTACTCAGGCGCCACGGCGCTCGGACACTATTTCCGGCCCTCCGGCGGCTCGGTCAGGCCGGCCAGTACGTCGTACGCCATGCTTTGGGGCCGGGGTGCGGCATCCGGCGGCTGGGGAGGGTGCGCGCCGGGTCGGACCACTCCTCCGGTACGCCTTCGCCCTGCGCGACGGCCGCGGCGGCCGCCGCGCGTGCCTGGACCACCGCGACTGCGGCGGCCAACTCCTCTGGGGTGGGATTGCCACGGACGATTCGGATCATGGAATCAGCCCTTCTAGAGGGGGATGTTGCCGTGCTTCTTCGGGGGCAGCGACTCGCGCTTGTTCCGCAGGGTGCGCAGGCCCCGGACGATGTGGCGGCGGGTCTCGGACGGCATCACGACCGCGTCGACATAGCCGCGCTCGGCCGCGATGTACGGGTTGAGCAGGGTGTCCTCGTAGTCGGCGATCAGCTCGGTGCGGGTCGCCTCCGGATCGTCGGAGGCGGCGATGGTCCGCCGGTGCAGGATGTTGACCGCGCCCTGGGCGCCCATGACCGCGATCTGGGCGGTCGGCCAGGCCAGGTTGAGGTCCGCGCCCAGGTGCTTGGAGCCCATGACGTCGTAGGCACCGCCGAACGCCTTGCGGGTGATCACGGTGATCAGCGGAACGGTGGCCTCGGCGTAGGCGTAGATCAGCTTGGCGCCGCGCCGGATGATGCCGCTGAACTCCTGCTCGGTGCCGGGCAGGAAGCCGGGCACGTCCACGAAGGTCAGCACCGGCACATTGAACGCGTCGCAGGTGCGCACGAAGCGCGCGGCCTTCTCCGAGGCGTCGATGTCCAGACAGCCGGCGAACTGCATCGGCTGGTTGGCCACGATGCCCACCGGGTGGCCCTCGACCCGGCCGAAGCCGGTGATGATGTTCGGCGCGAAGAGCGGCTGCGTCTCCAGGAACTCGTTGTCGTCCAGGACGTGCTCGATCGCCTGGTGCATGTCGTACGGCTGGTTCGCCGAGTCCGGGATGAGCGTGTCCATCTCCCGGTCCTCGTCGGAGACCTCGAGGTCGGCCTCGTCGGGGAAGGCCGGGGGCTCGGAGAGGTTGTTGGACGGCAGGTACGACAGCAGCGTCTTGACGTACTCGATGCCGTCCTTCTCGTCACCGGCCATGTAGTGCGCCACGCCGGAGGTGGTGTTGTGGGTGCGGGCGCCGCCGAGCTCCTCGAAGCCCACGTCCTCACCGGTGACGGTCTTGATCACGTCCGGGCCGGTGATGAACATATGCGAGGTCTGGTCCACCATCACCGTGAAGTCGGTGATCGCCGGGGAGTAGACCGCGCCGCCCGCACACGGGCCGACGACCAGGCTGATCTGCGGAATCACCCCGGAGGCATGGGTGTTGCGGCGGAAGATCTCGCCGTACATGCCGAGCGAGGCCACACCCTCCTGGATACGGGCGCCGCCGGAGTCGTTGATGCCGATGACCGGGCAGCCGGTCTTCAGCGCGAAGTCCATGACCTTGACGATCTTCTGGCCGAACACCTCGCCGAGCGCTCCGCCGAAGACGGTGAAGTCCTGGGAGAACACCGCCACCGGACGCCCGTCGACCGTGCCGTAGCCGGTGACCACACCGTCGCCGTAGGGCCGGTTCTGCTCCAGGCCGAAATTGGTGGAGCGGTGCCGGGCGAACTCGTCGAGCTCGGTGAAGGACCCCTCGTCGAGGAGGAGGTGGATCCGCTCGCGCGCGGTCAGCTTGCCCTTGGCGTGCTGCTTCTCCACCGCCCGCGCCGAGCCCGCGTGGGTCGCTTCTTCGACGCGGCGTTGCAGGTCCGCGAGCTTCCCCGCGGTGGTGTGACGGTCTGGAATCTCGGGGGCGATCTCCGGCTCGGACATCGGGATGCGGCTCCTGCTCGTCCTGGGGATGGATTCAGGGGATTCAGCGAACAGACGGGGTCGATAGACGGGGTCGATAGCGGTTTCGGACCGGTTCGGTGGCTGTTGAGCTGGCTGGGCTACCGGCTCGTAGCGTATCGGCGGGACTGCGTGGTGGCACTGCGTCGTTGGCCACACCTCCTGACCCTAGGCTGGCCCGTATGACGCCTTCTGACACCCCGGGGAGCCCGGAAGATCCACACGGCCGCTGGTCCGATCTGGAACGGCCGCCCCTGAGTGCCACCGCGCTGCGTCAGGCCCTGGTACGCCCCGGCGGGCTGTGGACCGGTCTTGAGGTGGTGCGGGCGACCGGCTCGACCAACACCGACCTGGTCACCCAGGCCGCGGCCGGGGCTCCCGAGGGCACCGTGCTGATCGCCGAGGAGCAGACCGCCGGGCGCGGCCGGCTGGACCGCTCCTGGACCGCCCCGGTCCGCTCCGGGCTGTTCTTCTCGGTGCTGCTGCGGCCCGGGGCCGCCGGGGTGCCCACTGTGCGCTGGGGGTGGCTGCCGCTGCTCGCCGGGGTCGCCGCCGCCGGGGCGCTGAGCCGTACGGCGGGCGTGGACACTGCCCTGAAGTGGCCGAACGACCTGCTGGTGACGATCGACGGCGAGGAGCGGAAGTTCGGCGGGATCCTGGCCGAGCGGGCCGGGGACGCGGTGGTGATCGGGCTCGGCCTGAACGTCTCCCTGCGCGCCGAGGAACTGCCCGTGCCCACCGCGGGCTCGCTGGCCCTGGCGAACGCCGTCTCCACCGACCGCGACCCGCTGCTGCGGGCCGTGCTGCGCTCCATCGAGCAGTGGTACGGCGAATGGCGCCGGTTCGAGGGCGACCCCGGCCCCTGCGGACTCCAGGAGACCTACGCGGCGGGCTGCGCCACCCTGGGGCGCCGGGTCCGCGCGGAACTGCCGGGCGGCGGGGAGACGGTCGGCGAGGCGGTCGCGGTCGACGGCGACGGACGGCTGGTACTGGCCACCGAGGGCGGGGTGCAGGAGCCGGTCTCGGCCGGGGACATCGTGCATCTACGCTCCGTACCGAGGGATGAATGAGGGCTCAAGTGGAGAGTGAGCTACGGCACACCTGACGTATCGTTGTCGCGGTCGGTCCAGTTCGGGGCGGCCGTGGGCGAGCCGGAACCGAACCGGAAGAGGGAACGGAAGGCAGTTGCGCAGGGATCGGACAGGGGGCGGGCGGTGACCGCCGACGACACGGGTTCCGGCACGGCCGAGGAGGGCGGTGTGCGGGACACCGCCGACAATGCCGACGCCGCCGACGCGGCCGTACGGGACACCGGGGCGCGGGAGCACGCCGCCGCGGACACCGCCGCCGCGGACACCGCCGAAGCCGACCCCGACGCTCCGGACCCGATCGCGCTCCGGCTGGAGCAGCTGATCCTCGGCGCCGAGAGGCGCTACACCCCCTTTCAGGCCGCCCGGAGCGCGGGCGTCTCGGTGGAGCTGGCCACCCGGTTCTGGCGGGCCATGGGCTTCGCCGACATCGGCCAGGCCAAGGCGCTCACCGAGGCCGATGTCCTGGCCCTGCGGCGGCTGTCCGGTCTGGTGGAGGCCGGGCTGCTGAGCGAGCCGATGGCGATCCAGGTGGCCCGTTCCACCGGCCAGACCACCGCCCGGCTCGCCGACTGGCAGATCGACTCGTTCCTGGAAGGGCTCACCGAGCCGCAGGAGACCGGGATGACGCGCACCGAGATCGCGTATCCGCTGGTCGAGCTGTTGCTGCCGGAGCTGGAGGAGTTCCTCGTCTATGTCTACCGGCGGCAGCTGGCGGCGGCGACCGGCCGGGTGGTCCAGGCCGCGGACGACGCCGAGATGGTCGACCGGCGGCTCGCGGTGGGCTTCGCCGACCTGGTGAGCTTCACCCGGCTGACCCGGCGGCTGGAGGAGGAGGAGCTCGGCGAGCTGGTCGAGGCGTTCGAGACCACGGCCGCCGATCTGGTGGCCGCCCACGGCGGACGGCTGATCAAGACCCTGGGCGACGAGGTGCTGTACGCGGCCGACGACGCGGGCATCGCCGCCGAGATCGGGCTGCGGCTGATCGAGACCCTCACCCACGACGAGACCATGCCCGAGCTGCGGGTCGGGATCGCCTTCGGCACCGTCACGACGCGCATGGGCGATGTCTTCGGCACCACGGTGAACCTGGCGGCCAGGCTCACGTCCATAGCGCCCAAGAACGCGGTCCTGGTCGACGGCGCCTTCGCGGAGGAGCTGAGCCGCACCGGGGAGGCCCCGGTGTCGGAGGCGGAGGCCGCGGAGGCCGCCGCCGCCGCGGAGAAGGAGGGCGAGGAGCCCCCCGGCTACCGCTTCGCGCTCCAGCCGATGTGGCAGCGGCCGGTACGTGGTCTCGGGGTCGTGGAGCCCTGGCTGCTGAGCCGCCGCGGCTGACCGTGCCCGATATGACAACTGGCCCCGGCGCGGAAGCCGGGTGGGCTAGTCTGCGCGCCAAGATCCACGAGTGGGTCTGGGTGAGTGGGCGGGACCGGGTGCGCTGACCGCCCCGGCGCCGTACGCCGCCTGTCCGATCCGCCCCCGGATGCCAGGAGCCATGTGTGACCGAGCCCGATGAGCCCGGCCCCCAGTCTCAGCCGGGAGCGGTGCCGGCGTCCCGCTGTCCCGCGCGGGCCGAGGGCGGCACCGGGGCGGTACCGCTGGACACCCCCGAGTTCGGCCGGGACCCGTTCGCCGTCTACCGGCGGCTGCGGGAGACCCACGGCCCGCTGGTCCCCGTCGAGCTGGACCCGGGCGTCACCGCGACGCTGTGCGTGGGCTACGAGACCGCGCTGGAGATCCTGCGGCGCCCCGATACGTTCTCCAAGGACCCCCGGCGGTGGCGGGCGAGGAACGAGGGCCGGGTGCCCGACTCCAGCCATGCCGCGCAGATGATCCGGTACCGGCCGATGGCCACGGCGGTGGACGGCGAGGAGCACCGCCGCTACCGCGCGGCGATCGACGACAGCACCAGCCGGATCGACCCGGGCGCCCTGCGCGGCTACGTCGAGCGCATCGCCGACTCCCTGATCGACCTGTTCTGCGCGACCGGGGAAGCCGATCTGGTCGGCGACTACGCGGCCCTGCTGCCGCTGCTGGTCCTCGGCGAGCTCTTCGGCTGTCCGCGCGAGGCAGCCGACCGGCTCTTCACGGGGATGGCGAAGATATTCGACGGCACGGATGTCGGCTCCGCCGGCCTGTTGGTGGCCGACGCCCTCCGGGAGTTGATCGACCTCAAGCGCGCCCGCCCGGCCGCCGATGTCACGTCCTGGCTGATCGCCCACCCGGAGCGGCTGACCGACGAGGAACTCGTCGAGCAGCTCGGCCTGCTGATGGCCTCCGGCAGTGAGCCGGTGATCAACCTGATCGGCAACGCGCTGCGGGTGCTGCTGACCGACGACCGGTTCGCGGGTGGGCTCTCCGGCGGCAGCCTCCTCGTGGAGGACGCGCTCGACGAGGTGCTGTGGACGGACCCGCCGCTGGCCAACCTGGCGGTGCACTTCCCCCGACACGACGTGGACCTGGCCGGGGTGCGGCTGCGCGAGGGCGAGCCCGTCGTGATCAGCTTCGCCGGGGCCAACCAGGACGCGCTGCGGGTGGCGGGAAGCCCGCAGGGCAACCGCGCCCATCTGGCCTTCAGCGCCGGTCCGCATATGTGCCCCGGGCGGAGCTCGGCCCGGCTGATCTCCGCCGTGGCCATCGAACGGCTGCTGGACCGGCTCCCGGACCTGGCACTTGCCGTCCCGCCGGAGGAACTGCTCTGGCGCCCCGGCATCTACCAGCGCGGCCTGGTGGCCCTCCCGGCCCACTTCCCACCGGCGGAAACGTCCGCCGCCCGGGACGCGGTCCCCGCGGGAGACCGGGCCCCCGCGGGGAGTGAGCGGAAGGCGACGACTCCGGCGGCTCCGGAGTCCCCGGCGGGGGGCCCGGCCGCACCGTCCTGGCCCGGCGGCCCAACGGCGGTTTCCGGCGCCGGATCTGCTGCGACCGGGGCGGCTCCGGCGGAAGATCCTGCTGACGGGCCCGGCGACGAGCCCACCGCGGCGGAGCCGGGAACGACTGGGACCACGGCGGCACCGGCGGCTTCGGCCGGTGGGCCGATGGAGCCCTCTGGTGCCGCGTCGGCCGAGCCGTGGAACCCGGCCGGGATCGGCCCGGCGGGAGTCCCCGTGGACAAGCCCGCCGGTGGGCCGTCCGGACACGGTGGCTCGGCCGAAGGGCCGGGGACACCGGCGGTGTCCGCGTCGCCCTCGGCCGGGGAGTCGGACGTACCGGCCTCCGCCGGTGGCCCGGCGGCGTTCGGTGGCGGGATGGCCGGGCCGGGGAGCCCGGCCGGGCATCGGGAGACAACGGCAACGGCGGCGGCCTCGGTCGACGCCGACGCGGCGGGAGTCTTCGCCGACGGGGCGTTCGGCCTCCGGTCTGCTGACGGAACCGACGGCGACACCGACGCGGCCGAGCCGGAGCCGCCGGAGCCGCTGGAGGGAGCCGAACCGACGGATCCGGCCGCCGCCTCCGTGGCCCGGGGCAGGCCGTCCGTCCTGGCCGCGCTGAAGCGATGGCGTCGCCTCCGTTAGAGCAGGGCTCCGTCGAGCCCGGCGCCGATGCGCGACAGGTTCCGGTTCAGATGCCGGTCACGGCGGCGACGGTGAACGGCGTCTGCGGTGTGCCGTCGCCCAGCGGGCCGCCCTTGTCGAACTGGGAGCGGACCACGTAGAGCATGCCGTGACGGCGTATCAGGGTGGTCGGGACCTGGAGCGTCTCATCGGTGAACCGGCTTTCCTGGCGGGCCGCGTGGCCGTCCGCCGAGACCCGCCAGCGGCTGATCGCGTTGCCGGTGTTGTGCGCCGCCCACAGGGTGCCGTGGTGCAGTTCGAGGCCGTCGGCCAGGCGCAGATCGCCGCCGTGCAGGGCCACCCGGCGGATCCGGCCCGAGGACAGGTCCAGCCGGTAGAGGTCGCCGCCGGTCATGTCGACGGTGAGCAGATAGCGGCCGGTGGGGTCGGCGACGATGCCGTTGAGGGTGTACGTGCCCGGGTCGTGCGGCTCCATCGCGCCGTTCAGGTCGAAGCGCGGGGTGAGGACCGCGCGCCCGCCGTGCGCGCGGGCGTGGGCGAGTTGGTGCGGGGTGACCCGGTAGACCACCGCGCGGGCGCTGTCGGTGAGATACGCGCTGCCGTCCGGGGCGATGGCCAGGTCGTTGACGAACCGGGCGCCCTGCCCGGGGACGTCGAAGCGGGCCAGCAGACGGCGGGTGCGCGGATCGTAGACGGAGACTCCGGCCGTGGAGTCGGTCACCCACAGCCGCCCGGCGCCGTCCACCTTCAGCCCGTTGGCGGTGGTGCGGCCGTCGGTACCCGCGGGGAGCAGGACTTCGGCCACCCGGCGGCCGGGTGTCATCCGGTAGACCGTGCCGTCGGCGAACGATCCGGCGTAGAGGGTCCCGGTGCGCGGATCGGCGGCGATGCCCTCGGGGTAGACCCGGTCGCCGGGCAGTTCGTACGCGGCGGAGATCCGGGGCTGGGCGGGGTGGTGCGCGGCCGGGCGCGCGGCCGGAGTGTCCGCGCGGGCGGTGGCCTGGGCGGCGGGGGCCAGCGGCAGTACGGAGGCCAGGGCGGTGATCGCGACGGCCAGGGTGCGGCGCGGAAGGGTGCGGGGCATGGAAGCCTCTCGAGTTGATTGAACACACTGCTTGAGGTGCACTCGAACCATAGTTAGAACACTAATCATCGTCAAGGTACTTATCTTTGATGCCGCCGTACGATGCGCAGATGACCTCGATGCCCGCTAGTGAGCGGCTGGGCTCCCACCTCAAGCGAGCCGAGCAAGCGCTGAACGCGACCAAGCACGCCGTGCTGAAGCCCGCCGGTCTGACCGTTCCGCAGTACGCGGCGCTGCTGCACCTGTCGGAGAACCCGGGTATCTCGGCCGCCGCGCTGGCGCGGGCGTGCATGGTGACCCCGCCGACGATGAACACGCTGCTGAAGAACCTCCAGGAGCGCGGGCTGATCGAGCGCACCCCGCACGAGTGGCACAAGAACGTCCTGGAGACCCGGCTCACCGAGCGGGGCCAGGAGATGCTGGCCGACGCGGACGCCCGTGCGGTGCGGGTGGAGCGGGGGCTCTCCGCCGAGTTCAGCGAGGAGGAGCGGGAGCGGCTGGTCGCGCTGCTGGGGCGCTGTGTGGACTACCTGGAGTCGGTCCGTCCGCGCTGAGGGCGCGGCCGGGGGCGGGTTCCGGATGGCGGGTCGAGCTGCGATGATCGCTCGCGACAGGTTCACGGTCGTTAACCGGGAGGGTTTCCGATGGGCGAGCAGCACGACGAGGTGCGGTACGGCGAATGGGTCGCGGTCCGGCGGCACGGCTTCGTGGCCGAACTGGTCCTGGACCGGCCGAAGGCCATGAACGCCGTCTCCTCCGAGATGGCGCGCTGTATCGCCACGGCCTGTGCCGCCCTCTCGGAGGACCGCGAGGCCCGGGTGGTGGTGCTGACCTCCAGCCATGAGCGGGCCTTCTGCGTCGGCGCGGACCTCAAGGAGCGCAACTCCCTCACCGACGCCGAGCTGGTGCGCCACCGGCCGGGCTCGCGCGCCGCCTACACCGGGGTGCTGGAGCTGCCGATGCCCACCATCGCCGCCGTGCACGGCTATGCGCTGGGCGGCGGCTACGAACTGGCGCTGTCCTGCGATGTGATCGTCGCCGATCCGACCGCCGTGGTGGGGCTGCCCGAGGTGTCGGTCGGGGTGATCCCGGGCGGTGGCGGCACCCAGCTGCTGCCGCGCCGGGTGGGTGCCGCCCGCGCCGCCGAGCTGATCTTCTCCGCCCGCCGGGTGCCCGCCGAGGAGGCCCGGGAGCTGGGCCTGGTGGACCGGCTGACCGGGGAGGGCGAGGACCGTACCGAGGCGCTGGAGCTGGCCCGGCGGATGGCCGCCAACTCCCCGGTCGGGCTGCGCGCCGCCAAGCGGGCCCTGCGGCTGGGCCACGGCCTGGATCTGAAGGCCGGTCTCGAGGTCGAGGACGCGGCCTGGCGCACGGTGGCATTCTCCGGGGACCGGGCCGAGGGCGTCGCCGCGTTCAACGAGAAGCGCACCCCCGACTGGCCGGGGGAGTAGGCCCTCTCCTGCCGGTCGGCCCGCCCGCCGTCTACCCGCGGTGAACGGCCCGCAGCGGATTGTCTCCGACGTTCTTACGCTGGAGTGCAGAGCGAGAGCTGCGGTGCGGCGAGAATGCGAGGCCGTCGTGAGCGACAACGGCGACTACGGCGACTACGGCGACAACGGGGGCGGCCACGGGAACGGCGGATCCGGCGGAGCGGCCGGTCGGCGTCCCGGCGGTGTCGACGGGCGGCTGCGCGCCGTGGTGGGGCTCGCCCAGGCGATGGCGGCGGCGCAGACCCCGCGCGAGGCGGTCGGGGCCGCCGCCGACAGCGCCCGGCGGGCCCTCGACGGCACGTTCGCGGCGGTTTCGGTGTGGGAGCGCGAGCGCGGCCGACTGCGGGTTCTGGTGAACGTGGGCGAGCTGATGGACGGCGAGGAGCCGCTGCCGGAGGACGAGTCGTATCCGGTGCACCAGTTCCCGGAGATCACCGAGTTCCTGCATGAGCGCTGGGCCTCTGGCGGTGAGCCGCACGCCTGGGTGGAGACGGCCGAGGGCCGTCGCACCGGCTCGGCCTCGTACTGCCACCAGAGGGTGGCCGCCCTGCGGCGGCGCGGGCGGGGCAGCTGTGTGGTGGCGCCGATCGTGCTGCACGGGCGGGCGTGGGGCGAGCTGTATGTGGCGCGTCCGGCCGGGAGCGAGGTGTTCGGTCGGGACGACGCCGACTTCGCGACCGTGCTGGCCGCGGTGACCGCCGCCGGTCTCGCCCAGACCGAGCGGCTGGAGGAGGTCCGCAGACTGGCCTTCACCGATCCGCTGACCGGCCTCGGCAACCGCCGCGCGGTGGACATCCGGCTGGACCAGGCGCTGGAGGCGCACCGTGCGCAGGGCACGGTGGTCAGCCTGGTGGTATGCGATCTCAACGGTCTCAAGCGGGTCAACGACACCCTCGGCCATGCCGTGGGCGACCGCCTGCTGGAACGTTTCGGCTCGGTGCTCTCGCTGTGCGGCGCCATGCTGCCCGGCGCCCTGGTGGCCCGGCTGGGCGGTGATGAGTTCTGTCTGCTGGGGATCGGTCCCCCGGCCGACGAGGTGGTGCGGGTGGCGGACGAGCTGTGCCGCCGGGCCGCCGAGCTGGAGATGGGCGAGGGGGTCGCCTGCGGTGTCGCGTCCACCGGCGATCCCATCGGCCCCATACGGTCGGCCCGGCGGCTGTTCCGGCTGGCCGACGCGGCCCAGTACCGGGCCAAGGCGGCCCGTTCCGCGAAACCGGTCGTCGCCGGGCGGGACGGCGGCCCGGACGACCCCGTGGTCCGGCTGGCCGACTCCGCCGCCGACCACCCCCCGGAGCGCCGCAGCTTCCGTGGCCGCCGACCGTGAAGCGGTGGTCCGGGGCCGTACCGGACGGGCGGACGCAAAGCCCGAGCAATGCCCGACGCAATGCCCGACGCAATGCCCGACGCAATGCCCGGCACACAGCCCGACGCGATGCCCGAGCAATGCCCGACGCAATGCCCTGCACAAAGCCGGACGCAAAGCCCTTCGGTCCGACAGGTGACAGGTCGCGATTCAGTCTCTAGGGTGCCTGAATATGGATATGCACACTGTTGTGGTGGGGACGTCCGGGACAACCGCCGAGGACGTCGTAGCCGTGGCGCGCGGCGGCGCCCGGGTGGAGCTGTCGGCCGAGGCGCTGAGCGCCGTGGCCGGAGCCCGGCAGGTGATTGACGATCTGGCCGCCAAGCCCGAGCCCGTCTACGGGGTCTCGACCGGTTTCGGTGCGCTCGCCGTCCGGCACATCACGCCCGACCTCCGGGTCCAGCTCCAGCGCAACATCGTCCGCTCGCACGCCGCCGGGATGGGGCCGCGGGTCGAGCGCGAGGTGGTGCGCGCGCTGATGTTCCTGCGGCTGAAGACCCTCGCCTCGGGCCACACCGGGGTCCGGCCCCTCGTGGTCGAGACGATGGCCGCGATGCTCAACGCGGGGATCACCCCGGTGGTGCACGAATACGGTTCGCTGGGCTGCTCCGGCGATCTCGCGCCGCTGTCCCACTGCGCGCTGGCGCTGATGGGGGAGGGCGAGGCCGAGGGGCCCGACGGCGCGCTGCGGCCCGCCGCCGAGCTGCTGGCCGAGCACGGCATCGAGCCGGTCGAGCTGCGGGAGAAGGAGGGTCTCGCACTGCTCAACGGCACCGACGGCATGCTCGGCATGCTGGTCATGGCCTGTGCCGATCTGGCCCGGCTGTTCACCGTCGCCGATGTGACGGCCGCGCTCTCGATGGAGGCGCTGCTCGGCACCGACCGGGTGCTCGCGCCCGAGCTGCACGCCATCCGCCCGCATCCGGGTCAGGCCGCCAGCGCCGACAACATGCTGCGGGTGCTGGCCGGTTCGGGGCTCACCGGACACCATCAGGACGACGCGCCGCGGGTGCAGGACGCGTACTCGATCCGCTGTGCCCCGCAGGTCGCGGGCGCCGGACGGGACACCCTGGCACACGCCCGGCTGGTCGCCGACCGTGAGCTCGCCGCCGCCGTGGACAACCCGGTGGTGCTGGCGGACGGCCGGGTGGAGTCCAACGGCAACTTCCATGGGGCGCCGGTCGCCTACGTCCTGGACTTCCTGGCCGTGGCCGCTGCCGATCTCGCCTCGATCGCCGAACGCCGCACCGACCGGTTGCTGGACAAGAACCGCTCGCACGGGCTGCCGCCGTTCCTGGCGGGCGACGCGGGCGTGGACTCCGGCTTGATGATCGCGCAGTACACACAGGCCGCGCTGGTCAGCGAGTTGAAGCGGCTGGCGGTGCCCGCCTCGGTGGATTCCATCCCGTCCTCCGCGATGCAGGAGGACCATGTCTCCATGGGCTGGTCCGCGGCGCGCAAGCTGCGGACCGCGGTGGACAACCTCTCCCGGGTGCTGGCCGTCGAGCTGGTCGCGGCGACCCGCGCGGTCGAGCTGCGCGAGGGCCTGGAGCCCGCGCCCGCGACCCGCGCGGTGCTGGCGGCGGTGCGCGCGGCCGGGGTCGAGGGGCCCGGCGGGGACCGCTATCTGGCGCCGGACCTGGCCGCTGCCGACGTCTTCGTACGGTCCGGGAAGCTGGCCGAGGCGGTGGAGAAGGTGACCGGGCCGCTGGCCTGAACCGGCGGCCGGTGAACGAGCCGGTAGCAGGGACGGTGGCCGAGTCGGCCGACGATCAGTAAGCCTCCGGGCGCGCCCGGCGCACGGAGGCGGTCACCATGACGACCCCGAGCCCCAGAAAGGCCGTACCGCCGACGAGATACGGGGTGACGTCCACACTGCCGGTGTCGGCGAGGTTCTCCCCGGGGGCGGACGCGGACTGGCCCGCGGTGCGGGGCTGGGCGGCGGGGGCGGCCGACGACTGTGTCCGCTCGACCGTGGCGTTGGCCGACGGGACGAACCACAGGGCGCACAGCAGCGAACCGGCAGCGGCGGCCGTCAGCAGCGGTCGGCGTGCGGACACTACGGCATCCTCCTTGAGGCTGCGGTGACTTGACCCCCGTCGTCGGTCCGATCGTAGTGATAACGACGGTCCGGACGGAAGCGAGTCCGGGCGGCTGCGCACACTCCGCGCAAGGGTGTACACCGAGAGTTTGTAGTTTGTCCGGTTTTGTGAGCGGGTGGGTGGTCCGATCGCGGTGATATGGCGCCGGGGGGACTGGAGTGCGCCGGTATGGGTACCGGCGGGTCGTAGGCTTGACCGGCGCCTTTGCTAAGTGGCCTTGCGCACAGTTTTACTGTGCGAGGAACCGGCCAAAAGGTACAGGCGTTCTTGTCGGTTAGGTCCGGGGTTTCTGGGGTCAAGGTCAAGACCAGGTCAAATGGAGAAGCGTGTGATGACGGACGGCAAGCGCCGTAGGGGGCTGGCGGCCGTGGCCGCTCTGCTCGGGGGTGTACTGACGCTCGGTGCGTGTGGCGGCGGTGACGACGGGGACGACGCCAAGAACGACGGCGGCTCGCAGTCACAGGTCGACGAGGCGGCGGCCAAGGACGCGTCGGACGCCCATATCAAGATCACCCCGAAGACCGGTAAGACCGGCGCGGGCATCAACAGCGACACCCAGGTCAAGGTCAGCGGCGGCAAGCTCACCTCCGTCAAGATGACCGCCGCGGCCACCGGTTCTACCGTGGCGGGCTCCATATCGCCCGACGGGACGACCTGGAAGCCCAACGGGCAGCTGGAGCGGTCCACCCAGTACAAGATCGCCGCCTCGGCCAAGGACTCCAAGGGCCGTAAGGCCACGGAGCATTCGTCCTTCACCACCATCTCGCCCACCAACAGCGTCATCGGCAACTTCACGCCGGAGGACGGCTCGACGGTCGGTGTGGGCATGCCGGTGTCGATCAACTTCGACAAGCAGGTGTCCAACAAGAAGGCCATCGAGTCCCACATCAAGGTCACCTCCAGCAGCGGCCAGGAGGTGGTCGGCCACTGGTTCAGCCCGACCCGGCTCGACCTGCGGCCCAAGGACTACTGGAAGGCCAACTCCACCGTCACCATGAAGATGAAGCTGGACGGCGTCGAGGCGTCGCCCGGGGTCAAGGGTGTCCAGGACAAGACCGTCACCTTCAAGGTCGGCCACTCGCAGGTGAGCACGGTCGACGCCAAGACCAAGCTGATGAAGGTCGTGCGCGACGGCAAGACCCTCAAGACCATCAAGATCTCTGCGGGCAGCCCCGAGAACACGACCTACAACGGTCAGATGGTGATCTCCGAGAAGTTCAAGGAGACCCGGATGAACGGCGCCACGGTCGGCTTCAAGGGCGACGACGGCAAGGGCGAGTACGACATCAAGGACGTGCCGCACGCCATGCGCCTGTCCACCTCGGGCACCTTCATCCACGGCAACTACTGGGGCGCCAAGTCCATCTTCGGCAACCAGAACACCAGCCACGGCTGTGTCGGCCTGTCGGACACCAAGGGCGCGGGCGACCCGAACACCGACGGAGCCTGGTTCTACAACAACACCCAGATCGGCGATGTGGTCGTGGTGAAGAACTCCGCGGACGAGACCATCAAGCCGGACAATGGCCTCAACGGATGGAACATGGACTGGAACGAGTGGGTGGCCGGCAGCGCCGTCGGCGCCTGACGCTCCCTCTCCTCACCACCGCCGGGCGGCGGTCGGCCCCGAAGGCCGGCCGCCGCCCGGCGCGTTGTCGGCGCGTGGTCAGATGAGGCCCAGCCGCCGCAGATCCTTCACCCGCACATACACCAGCTTGCAGTGGTCTTCGTACGGATCGCCGTCCGCGGAGCACAGGCTGCGCACCGGCTGCATCGGCAGCCAGGTCAGCCCCAGCAGCCAGCGGTGGACCAGCCGCCAGAAGCCCGGTCGCCCGGCGTCCGGTTCGCGCACCACCCGCATGCGCAGCATCCACTTGCCGAGCGAGGTCTTGAAGATCCAGGCCCCCAGGACCTGGTTGACGAAGGACAGCCCGAACACACAGGCCACCCACAGGACCAGGTCGTTCACCTCGACCTTGAAATGCGGGAGCACCCGCAGGGCGAGCGGCGTGCCGACGCCGAAGGCGAGTAGGAAGTCGACCGTCGCCGCCAGCATGCGGCGCTCATCACCGGCCGGTTCGGGGACGAGCGGTGCCGGTGGTGGCTGGGGCACCGGCGGTGGATGCGGCGGGACATAGGGCGCGGATGGTGCTGGGCCATAGCCGTAGGGCTGCTGTTGCCCCCGTTGATTGATCATGAAGGGAATTCTGTCAAAGCGCTCTGTCACCGCTCCCGCCCCGTCCGTCCCGGCCGCCCGCGCCGAGTGGCGGCCGGAACGGATCGGGGGAAGGGTGGGGAGAGCGGATGGTCCCGTCCGGCGCCGGGCCGGCCGGAGCGCACCCGGGAGGCGGCCATGCCCGAAGTCACGTCCTACCAGCCCGGAACACCGTGCTGGATCGATCTCATGGTGCCCGACCAGCAGGCCGCTCTGGACTTCTACTCCGGGCTCTTCGGCTGGTCCGGGGAGGTGGGCCCGCCGGAGAGCGGCGGCTATGCCCTGTGCACCCTGAAGGACAGGCCGGTGGCGGGCATCATGACGGCCCAGTCGATGGGCGAGGAGCCCCCGCCGCCGACCGTGTGGACCACCTACTTCTCCTCCGCCGACGCCCAGGCCACCTCGGAGGCGATCAGCCGCGCCGGGGGCACCGTGCTGCTGCCGGTGATGGATGTGATGGACCTCGGGCGGATGCTGGTGGCGGCCGACCCCACCGGGGCCGTCTTCGGTGTCTGGCAGCCGCTGGGGTTCGCCGGTGCGGGACTGGTCAACGAGCCGGGCGCGTTGATCTGGAACGAGCTCAACACCCGTGACAGGGAAGCGGCGTCCGCGTTCTACGCCGAGGCGCTGGGTGTGGAGACCACCCCCATGGAGGGCGCTGACGGCTACTTCGCGCTCTCGGTCGACGGCCGTACGGTGGGCGGGCTTGCGCCGCTGCCCGAGAGGGCGTCGACCGACACACCCTCGCACTGGATGGTGTACTTCTCGGTCGAGCAGGTCGACCGGACGGTGGCCAAACTCTCCGCGGAGGGCGGGGCGGTGCTTCAGCCGCCGTTCGACATGGTGGCGGGCCGGATGTCGGTGGTGCGGGATCCGCAGGGCGCGGCGTTCGCCGTGATCGCCCCGAAGCCGATGAGCTGAGCGCTCGGCGGGAAGTGCCACGAGCTGCCGTCGTTCGTCCGCGGCTGTCTCGTGGCCGGGCGGCGGCGGTCAGCGCCGCTTGACGACGAAGTAGCCCGAGGCGGAGCCGTACGGCTCGTAGGTGGCGCCCGGGTGCAGCTGACGGGCGTACTGCACCACCTCGCCCATACTGCGCTCCGGCTCCTGGAGGGCTATGTAGTCCGGTTCGACACCGCGGGCCGCGCCCACCCACAGCACCCGGCAGCGGTCGGTGAGCCGGGATATCGGCCCCACGTTGGCCTCCACCGACGCCCCGTCCGGTATCCGGTCCAGCAGCCGTTCCACCGCGCTGACCGACGGGGACTTCTCGTAGGTGTCCCCCTTGGTGAGGTCGTACAGCGGCATGGCGGACGACAGCGCCAGGGCCGCCCCGCACACCGCGGCGGGCAGTTGGCGGGAGTACGAGGCGAGCCAGGCCCGGCGGCTGTCGCGGGTCCGGGCCACGGCGTCGACCAGAGCCAGGAAGACCACCGGCATCAGCACCGCGCTGTAGTGCCAGTCAGTGCCCCAGTAGTGGTCGTCGTGGGAGAGGAAGCGCCAGCCGAGCGTGGGCACGGCCACCAGCAGCAGCGGGGAGCGCAGGCTCAGCAGTCCGGTGGTCGGCAGCAGGATCCACAACAGGGTGCGCAGCGCGGTGCCGAGGGGGATGGTGCCGGTCTGGTCGCCGCCGCCGCCGACCTTGTCCCAGTAGTCGTACGAGCCCGTGCCGTTGAAGCCGGGGATGATGACGCCCAGCGCGAGGGCCGAGGCCATGATGCCGAAGACCATGAGGCCGACGGCGAGCGGGGTGATCCGCTGCTCATGGGTCCGCCAGGTGCGCACCACGATGACGAAGCCGATCGCGGCCACGGTGGCGCCCATGTCCTCCTTGACGAGGACCAGCGGGGCGGCCCACAGCATCGCCGCGTACCAGCGCTCGCGCAGCACAGCCTCCAGACAGAAGGCCAGTAGCGGGACGGCGAAGCAGATCTCGTGGAAGTCGAAGTCCACGGCGCGCTGGATGCCCCAGGACGCCCCGTAGGCGATACCGATCGCCAGCCCGCGGCCACGCCCCAGCAGCCGGGCGGCGACACGGGTCACGGGGACGGCGGAGACGGCGAACAGGGCCGCCTGCGCCACCAGCAGCGTGACGGGGCCGGGGAAGACCCGGTAGACCGGGCCGAGCAGGGCCGTGATGGGGCTGAAGTGGTCGCCGAGAATGTTGGCGCCGGGGCCCTTGAGATCGGCCACCGGCTCCTGGAAGTGCGCGTACGCCCGTATCGCCTGTTCGAAGATGCCCAGGTCCCAGGACATGCTGGCCATCCGGCGGTAGCGGCAGACCGACAGCGTCGCGTAGAGCGCGAAGAGGACGAGGGCCAGCCCGTAGGGGTCCAGCCGCGGTCCGCGCAGCGCACTCGCCCTGGCGAGCAGCCCGGTACGGCCCGTGGGGGCGGTCGCCCCGTCCGTGGTGCTGCCGGGCGGGACTGCTGCGGCCGTGTCCATCCAGGGTCCTTATCGTGTGGGCGGTCTGTGCGAAAAGATACGCGAAGGGGGAGAGTCGGTTGCTTGGACGGCTTGGGGGATTTGGGCGGGGCACCGCGGTGGCGCTGGCCGTGCTGTTCGCGGTGGCCGGCTGCCGGTCCGGCGGGGACGAGGACGGCTCGGCGGAAGGGGGCCGGCCGTCGGGACCGGCGCTCTCCGCAGTGGCGTCGCTCACGGTCAAGGGGCGGGCGCCGAAGACGGGTTATGAGCGCAGCGCCTTCGGCAGCTCATGGGTGGACACCGATGACAACGGCTGCGGGACGCGCGATGACATCCTCAAGCGCGATCTGGAGAAGGTGCGGTTCCGCGGCGGCCACTGCCTGGTCGCCTCCGGCACGTTGGACGACGATCCGTACACCGGCCGCAGCGTGCGGTTCGTCCGCGGCCACAGCAAGGTCGACATCGACCATGTGGTGGCGCTCTCCGACGCCTGGCAGAAGGGGGCCCGGCAGTGGGACCGGGACAAGCGGGTGGCGTTCGCCAACGACCCGCTGAATCTGATCGCGGTGGACGCCTCCGCCAACCGCCGCAAGGGCGACGGGGACGCGGCGACCTGGCTGCCACCCAACACGGCGTACCGCTGTGACTATGTGGCGCACCAGGTCGCGGTGAAGAAGAAGTACGGGGTGTGGGTGACGCGGGCGGAGAAGAACGCGATGACACGGGTGCTGGGCCGGTGCCCGGACACCGGGCTGCCTGTGCGCGGCGGCCGTTAGACCGGGTGCCGGGCCCGGCGCTGACCAAGACGCCGGTGAATCGTTGTCCAAGCAGTGGCCTAGGCCGCGCCGACTCCATACCATCGATCAAACCCAGATCGTCTGTCGCGCCGCACGATCTCTGCCGGGAGGCTCAATGATCCGCCGCCGTACTGCGCTCTCCGTCTCCGCCGCGTCCGCCCTGCTGCTCTCCGCCCCGCTCCTCACGGCCTGCGGAGAGGCCCCGCGCCCCGGTGCCGCCGCCGTCGTGGACGGAAGCCGGATCACCGTCTCGCAGCTCCAGGCGCAGGTGAAGGACGTACGGGACGCGCAGCGCGGCTCACCCAAGGCCGACCAGCTCCTCGCGGCCGGCGGCAGGCTGAGCCAGGACACCCTGATCCGCATGATCCAGTTCCGGGTCATCGAGCGGGCGGGCAAGGACAACGGCGTCGGCGTCACTCGCCGCGAGGTGCAGCGGGCCCGCGGCGCCGCCGAGCAGCAGGCGGGTGGCGCCGCCGCGCTGCGCGCCCTCTATGTGGAGCAGGGCATCGCGCCGGACCGGATCGACCAGGCCGTCCGGATGGACCTCACCCGCAGCGCGCTGCTGCGCAAACTGGGCACCACCAAGGTCAACGCGGTCTTCGCCCGTACCTCCAAGGCGCTCGACATCCAGGTCAACCCGCGCTACGGGAAGTGGGACGACAACCAGGGCACCGCGGTGATCGCCAAGGAGGCATGGCTGCGCACCTCGGGCGGCTCCCCGGAGCAGGCGTAAGTTACGTTGCAAGGGTGACCGCACCAGACTCCGCAGCCCTGGCCGACGCCGCCGCCACCGGCCGTATCGTCCTTCTCACCACCAGCCACCGGGTGGCGCCCGGACTGCTGTCCTGGCCCGCGTGGCAGGCGCTGCGCGAGGCGGACCGGGTGCTGTGCGGTGACCCCGGCCATCCGCAGCTGCCCTATCTGCGGGAGGCGGGGATCACGGTGGAGCGGGCGGTGCCGACCGCGCGGGAGCTGGTCGACCACTGCCGGACCGGCGGCGGCCGGAGCGTTGTGGTGATCACCTCGGCGGAGGGGGAGTCGGAGCTGACCGACGGGCTGGCGAGGCTGGCCGGTTCCGGCCGTGAATCCATGCCCGATCTGGAGCTGCTGCCCGGCTCCTACGACCTCCCGGGCGCGCGGCTGCTCGACCTGGTGCAGATCATGGACCGGATCCGGGCCGAATGCCCGTGGAGCGGCACCCGAACCAACGCGGAGCTGGTGAAGTACGGTATCGAGGAGGCGTACGAACTCGTCGAGGCCATCGAGGACGGTGACCGCGAGGCGCTGCGCGAGGAGCTCGGCGATGTGCTGCTCCAGGTCGTCTTCCACGCCCGGATCGCCGAGGACGACCCGGAGGCGCCGTTCTCGATCGACGATGTGGCGGGCGGCATCGTGGACAAGCTGATCCACCGCCATCCGCATGTGTTCGGCGACGAGGCCGCCGAGACCCCCGAGGACGTCAAGGCGCACTGGCTGCGCACCAAGGCGGCCGAGAAGCAGCGCACTTCGGTCACCGAAGGGGTGCCGCTCGGTCAGCCCGCCCTGGCGCTCACCGCCAAACTGGCCTTCCGCGCCCGGACGGCCGGGCTCGATGTCCGGCTCCCGGAGGGCGAGGGCATCGGCTACGAACTGCTGGCGCTCGCGGTGCGTGCGGAAGAGCAGGGCATCGAGCCGGAGACCGCCCTGCGGGCCGCGGCCCGCGCCTACCGGGACGCGATACGCGCCGCGGAGGACTCCGCGGCGGCCTGAGACGGGCGGGCGGCGGGTGCCTGAGGGTACTCGGGCGCCATGTCCGCCGACGCCGTGGAACGTGCCGCCGGACGGGACGCTACGGGCCCGGCACCGGAGTCCACCGGTGCCGGGCCCGTGCGCTGCGCGGGAGTGTGACGTCAGCCCGCCGCGGGCACCGGTTCGAGGGTGGCCCGGAAGTGGCGCAGAATCGGCGACTGGTCCGTGATACGGAAGCCGTGCACCGTATCGGGCTGCTTGGCGATCTTCGCCAGGGTTTCGCCGACGTGGTCGTAGTGGCTGCGGGTGTAGACCCGGCGCGGCAGGGCGAGCCTGACCAGTTCGTACGGCGCGCTCTTGATCGGGTTGCCGTCTTCGTCCTCCTCACCGAGGTAGAGGGAGCCCAGCTCGGCCGAGCGGATACCGCCCTCCAGGTACATCCGGCAGGCGAGGGCGTGACCGGGGTAGTGGTGGGGCGGGATGTGCGGCAGCAGCCGCCCGGCGTTGAGGTAGAGCGCGTGGAGGCCCGGCGGCTCGACGATGTCGACCCCTGCGGAGCGGACCCGATCCGCGAGGTGGGCGGCGATGTCGGCGCGTTCCGCGAGGTAGGCGGGCTCGGTCACCTCGGACAGCCCCTGGGCCATCATGTCGAGGTCGCGTCCGGCCAGACCGCCGTAGGTCGCGAACCCCTCGGTGGCGATGAGGAGCAGTTCGCAGCGCTGGGCGAGCTCGGGGTCGTTCATTCCGATGAAGCCGCCGATGTGGACGATGCCGTCCTTCTTGGCGCTCATGATGCAGCCGTCCGTCAGGCGGAACGCTTCTTCAGCGACCTGGCGGGGGGTGCGGTCGCGGTAGCCCTCCTCGTGACGGGTCACCAGCCAGGCGTTCTCGGCGAACCGCGCGGCGTCCAGGAACAGCGGTACGCCGTACTGGCGGCAGAGGGCCGCGGTCTGCTTGAGGTTGCCCATGGAGACGGGCTGACCGCCGCCGCCGTTGTTGGTGATGGTCATGACCACCACGGCGATCCGGGAGGCGTCCGGACCGGTCAATTGGCGGCGGAGCTCGTCCAGGTCGATGTTCCCCTTGAACGGCTCTGTGCTGTCCAGGTTCTTGGCCTCGGGGCACGGCAGGTCCCGGGCCTCGCAGTTGTTGAGCTCCACATTCGCGCGCGTGGTGTCGAAGTGCGTGTTGGCCAGGACGATGGAGTCCGGCTTCAGCAGTGACGAGAAGAGCACGCGCTCGGCCGCCCGGCCCTGGTGGGCGGGCAGGACATGGGCGTAGCCGGTCAGCTCGGTCACGGTCTCGTGGAACCGGTAGTAGGAGCGGGAGCCCGAGTAGGACTCATCCCCGGCCATGCCCGCGGCGAGCTGCGCGGCCGACAGCGCACCGGTGCCCGAGTCGGTGAGGAGGTCGATGGTCACCTCGTCGGCGCGCAGGTCGAAGAGGTTGTAGTTGACGCGCTTCAGCGCTTCTTCGCGCTGTTCCCGCGTCGTCACGGGTATGGGTTCGACGACCTTGATCCGGTACGGTTCCACGCTGATCTCTGCTCCTGTCTTTTCTCTTGCTCAGTCTGCTCGTGGTGTGTCACAGCGCCGCGCCCGCACGCTCGTGGGACGGAAGTGCCTCGAGGGGCGGCCGTACCGCGTACGCCTCCGAGGAGACGTAGACGGTCACCCGCGGCGGCCGGTGCCGTTCGTGGACCAGCGCCACATAGGCGATCAGGCCCACACCGTCCTCCAGTTGGCGCGAGGTCACGGCGGCCAGCGCCCGGTCCAGCCAGGTGCTGTCGATGCCGTGCGACCGCAGCACGGCCACCGCTCGTTCCCGCGCCTGTCCGTCGTGGCGGACGTAGTCGCGGACGGGGACGTGGATGGTGAAGCCGCTGGGCAGGCCGGTCGCCGTCTCCGTGAAGGAATGGCAGGAGAGGGCGGGGCGTCCGCTCAGCCGTCCCCCGCCGCCCTCGGGGAAGCCCCCGACGGTGCGGAAGAACCCTTCGATCCGCTCCTGGCCCGGATGGGGTGTGTTCCGGGGGAGGACACCGGCCTCGGCGGCGGACAGCCCGTGGTGGGTGAGGTAGAGCTTCGCCCGTGGTGTGTCCCAGTCCCCGAGGTCCAGGGCGAGGAACGGATAGGCGTCGGCCGGGGGCAGGGCGTAGAACGCCTGACGGTGGCCGAGCCTGCCCAGCGCTTCGCGTACGGTCTCGGCGGTCCGGTCCCGGCCGTTGGCGGCCGGGTTGAGGTACACCTTGACGCGGGGAACGCCGCCGGGGCACAGCTCCAGCGCGCACCACAGGGCCAGCGGCCCTTCGGGCGAAGCGGGGAAGAACAGGTCATCGAGGCGGTCGAGTTGGTCGGTGGCGAAACCCCAGCGGTCCGCCATCGCCCGGATGGAGTCGAGGCCGATCCGGCCGTTCTCCACGAGGTCGTCGCTTCCGGACCCCGGCTCCAGCAGCACCCTCAGCCCCGGAGCGGCACCGGGCAGGAAGGCGAGCGAGAACTCGACCGGGGTGTGGTCGTCGGACAGGAAGCTCCGGGCGGGCGGCGGCAGCGCCAACGGCCGTTCGGCCACCGGCCCGAGAGCGTCGGTCAGCACCTGCGCGTAGGCCGTCGCGTCCGTGGCGCTCAGCTCCACCACTTCGCACAGCCGGAGGAGTTGCTCGGCGGCGAGGTCGCCGAGCAGTCCGGTGTGCGCCCGCGATTCCGCATGGCCGTCCGGATGGAATCCGGAAAGTCCGGCGCTCATGATGCGGGGAAGGGGTGTGCCGCGACGATTCCTATCGCACTGGCGTTCGTATCTGGCGGCGCCTCCCCTGGTATGGAGTGCGATATGGATGGAATGAGAGTTCGATTAGTCAGTACGCCCGGCCAGGATATGGGTGAAACCACTGCACGACGTCGATCGGCGGCGTTGCCGACGGCGACAGGCCCCACGACAGCTCCTTATTGGATTTAGGCCAACATGAATTTCGCGTCATGGCATACCCGGCCGAAAGAACATTCATGCAGTGGGAAAACAGCACCACTCTGTGGCAAAGGTCATACGCGCCACCAGGCCAGGAAGGAGCTCCACAAGCCGCCTTTTTCGGGCTTGTTCCGCTGTTGGCCGTGGGAATCGTTCGCCGTAGAGCTTTCATGCACAGAAGGCATGGAGGGCTGCTTTTGGGCCGCTACGGGGGTGAAACGGGCAGGCAGTGTGGACAGCCCGCGATTGAAAGGCCCGGGGCGCCATGTCAGGCTCGACTCGGGCACCGCCAATTCGATGTCGGGCAGCCGGTTGAGGAGTTTCTCGATGGCCACCAGGCCGATGAGCTGAGCGGGGTCCTTGGCCGGGCAGGCATGCGGTCCGGCGCTCCAGGCCAGATGAGCGCGCTTGCTGAGCACCTGGCGAGAGGCGGAGAGGCTCGGATCGGAATTCGCGCCCGCGATGCTGACCAGGACGAGGTCGCCCGCATGCAGTCGGGTCCCGGCGAAGTCCACATCCGACACCGGATAGTGCGGAGCGTAATTGGACATGGGCGGGCTGTTCCACAGCACCTCGTCCATGGCGTCCTCGACGAGCATGCCGCCACCCGCGTAACGCTCGTCCGAGAGCAACAGCAGCAGGGCGTTGGCGATGAGATTCCGCTGCGGTTCGGCACCAGCACCCAGCAGCAGCACGAGCTGATGCGCCAGCTCTTCATCGGTCAGCTGGGCATGGTGCTGCATAAGCCAGGAGGTGACATCCTCCCCGGGCTTGCTGCGCTTGAGCGCGACCAGTTCGCCAACGCTCTGCGTCAGTACTTCGTTCGCCTTCTCGGCGTTGATTCCGTCGAATATTCCGGAGATGCCGAAGATGACTCGGTCACCGATTTCCGCCGGGCAGCCGAAAAGCTCATTGAAGACGAAGAGCGGCAGCAGCTTGGCGTAGTCGTTGAGTAGATCGACCGAGCCGCGGGATATGAACTGGTCGATCAGGTAGGTGGCGACGCGGTCGACATGCCGGCTCAGCCGGTGCGAATCCACCCGGGCCAGGCTGTCCGTCACCGCCTGGCGGAGCCGCATATGCTCCGCGCCATCGCTGAACATGCAGTTCGGCCGGTACTCCAGCAGTGGCACCACCGGGTTGTCCCGGCTGACCCTGCCCTCGTTGAACTCGCGCCAGCGGCGCGCGTCCTTCCGGAAGGTGTCGGGGTTCTGGAGCAGTTGAAGCGCCGCCGAATAGTCGGTGACGAGCATGGCGTTCACGCCGGGGGACAGCTCCACCGGCGCGATCGGCCCGTACGTGCGCAGATGCGCGTAGAAGGCACCCGGATCGGCCGCGAACTCCGGCCCGTACAGCGGAACCCGCTCCCCGGTGTGGTGAGCGGGGCAGCCGGGCGGCGGCGCCGTGAAGTCCGATTGAGTGTCCATACTTGCTCCTAGCGGGTACGTTCCTGTAGATAACGGACAAGTGCCATCAGCGCGTTGGCCGATGACTTCTCGTCACGTGCGTCACAGGTGACGATGGGGGTCTCGGGCAACAGGTCCAGAGCCTCGCGCAGTTCGCCATCGGGGCGGACCGGTGTGCCGTCGAAATGGTTGACGGAAATCGCATAGGGAAGCCCGTACTGCTCCACCAGGTCGATCACCGGAAAGGATTCCTTCAGCCGTTCCGGATCGACCAGGATCAGTGCCCCGAGCGCACCCCGCGTCATGTCCTCCCACACCTGGACGAAGCGTTCCTGCCCCGGTGTTCCGAAGAGATACAGGACCAGTCGGTCGCTGAGTGTGAGACGGCCGAAGTCCATGGCCACGGTGGTGGTCGTCTTGCCCCGGGTGCCCATGAGGTCGTCCACATGGGCACCCGCCTGCGTCATACGCTCCTCGGTGCGCAGCGGAGGAATCTCGGACATGGTGCCGATGAAGGTCGTCTTGCCGACCGCGAAATGCCCCACGACGAGGATCTTGGCCGCGATCTGCACCTGGTCGGCGAGATAGACGCCATCATCCGAAACGGGCCTGGAGCCCATCCAGTACCTCCTGAAGGAGCGAAACATCGACAAGCTGGGCGGGAGGTGCCGGGGCCCGGGTCAGGAGATAGCCGTCCGCCGACAGATCGGACAGCAGAATCTTGACGATGCCGATCGGAAGTCCCATGTGCCCGGCTATCTCGGCGACCGAGAGATAGCCTCCCGCGCATAGGTCCAGCAGGCGGCGCTTCTCCGGATCGAGATGGCCCGGGCGGACCTGGTCGGACGCGGTGACCAGAGTGATCAGGTTGAACTGATCGTTGTCCAGTCGGCCGCGGCCGTTGGTTATCACATACGGCCGTACTAACTGGGCCGACTCGGGCTCCTGCTCATCTGGTGCTGTCATGCCTGGATACTCGTGTTTTCGCGAGGCGGAGTGGTCAGCACCTTGCCGAGCTGCCCGACGAGCTGCTGCATACGGAAGGTGATGTCGGCCATGTCGACATCGGGGGCGGACGAGACCGCCAGATACGCGCCCTCACCGGCGGAGATGAGGAAGACCCAGCCGCCGTCGAACTCCACCAGGGTCTGACGCCAGTTCATCTGCGGATCACCGCAGAAGCCGCCCATGGTGCGGCTCAGCGACTGGATACCGCTCATGGCGGCGGCCACGGTGTCGGCCTCGTCCTTCCGGACGTCCTGAGAGCGGGCCATCAGCAGACCGTCGGCGGACACCAGGAGCGCATGACGTGCACCCGGCACTTCCAGGGCGCTGTCAAGCATCCAGGCCAGGTCGTTGTTCACTGAGGATCATGCCCTTCCCTGTTCGGAGTTGCGGAGCGACCGGACTGCGTACCGCGCTGGAAGGCGCCCATGATCGACGCGGTTTCCTCACTGGTCCGGACCGAGGCATTGCCGGAATCTTCACGCGGCACGATGGAGATCGATCCCTTTCGGCGACGTTTCGGCAGACCGCCGGCGGTGGAACCGGATTCCTCCGGCGCGGCTGCGGTGGGCGTATGGGACACCGGCGGTTCTTCCGGCTCGGGCATATTGGTCAGCAGGTCCTCGGGAAGAAGCACAACGGCACGCACACCGCCGTAGGGAGAGGCCGAATCGACGGAGACGTTGAAGCCGTACCGGTTGGCCAGCACACCGATCACCGCGAAGCCGAACTGCGGCGGATTGCCCAGACCCGTCACACCCGTCGCGCGCTGTGCCGACAGCAGCCGATCGGCCCGGTTCTTCTCCTCCTCGTTCATACCGACACCGGCGTCGTCGATGATGATGCAGACGCCCTTGGGAACGGTGCGGATGGTGATGTCGATCGGGGAGTCCGGGGCCGAGTAACTGGTCGCGTTGTCCAGCAGTTCGGCGAGGGCCAGCGCGACCGGCTCGACGGCCCGGCTGGTGAGCGCGAAATTGCTCTGGGAACGGATGTCGACGCGGGTGTAGTGGCGGATGCGGCCCTTCGCGGAACGCACCACGTCGTAGACCGAGGCGACGGCCCGCTGACGGCCCAGCCAGCCGTCGCAGAGAACGGCGATGGACTGCGCGCGCCGGCCGAACTGCGAGTTCATGTGGTCGATCTCCAGCAGATCCTGGAGAATGTGGTGCTCGCCGTACCTGTCCTGGAGCTTGGAAATGGCCAGCTGCTGCTCGTTGGCGAGACCCTGAAGCGTTCGCATGGCGGATTTCAGCGCGCTCTTGGTGGCCTCTTCCGCGCGGACCTGAGCCTCCTGGACCGCCGTGGAGTAATGGTTCTCAAGATCCGTGTAGCGGTTTTCCGCTTCCGCCTTCTCGGAGCGCAGTTTCGCCTGCGTCTTTCGCCCGCGGAATATGGCAGTTGCAGCGAGAGGCGTGCCTGCGATCAGGGCCCAGAGTGCTGGATCCTGTATGTATTGCGTCATGAGACTCTCTTTAACGACTAGACCGCCAGGGACTGAAAGGGAGGGGTAGCGCGTCTGGTGGTTCCGGAGGGGCGGAGGGCGGCAGTGAACCGCCGCCCGTGTGGCGGTGGTTCAGCGCCCGTACGGCGCCCGCAGGGTCCGGGGACATCGCACTCGTCTTGCCGACGGCAGCGCACAGGCGGCGGTGCGCCTAAACGGCTCCGTATGCCCGACTGGCGGCATAATGCTCCTCAGAGTGGGGACCCTCCCGGTTGATTTACCGGATCGCCGTGTGTCTTACGCGCCCTTGGCTCGCCTGGCAAGCGCGGTGATCGTATCACCAGCAAGCGGTAGCCCCGTGCATGTGCCTCAGTCCCATTCGGCACCTGACGCCATTTCAGCCATGGCTCTTTTTACGCGCATTGACCGACGTCAGCAGGTGTAACGGCATGTCATACGGAGCGCGGAGCAACATCGGAGAGAGGCCCGCCGTAGCCCCCTCATATCCGGGCAATCAGCCCTGTCTGCGGGCGACTCGTGGAGGGAGTGTGGAGATATTCCTAGGACTGCTCTCAGGACATATCTCCATTGATTGTTATTGATGCCCGTTCATCCGAATGCAGCCGAAAAGGGCAGTATTGGTGGAGGGGGCAGGGGTGGCCGGTATCGTCGGGGGGTGCCCGAGCAGCCCCGTGACGTACCCGAGCCCACCCTCTTCACCTGGGAGTTCGCAGCCGATCCGTACCCCGCGTACGCCTGGCTCCGCGAACATGCCCCGGTCCGCAGGACCACGCTCCCCAGTGGAGTCGAGGCATGGCTGGTGACCCGCTACGCCGACGCCCGGCAGGCATTGGCCGATCCCCGGTTGTCCAAGAACCCGCAGACGCACAGTGAGTCGGCGCATGCCCGGGGCAAGGTGGGTATCCCCGGCGAGCAGCGTGCCGATCTGATGACCCATCTGCTCAATATCGATCCGCCGGATCACACCCGGCTGCGTCGGCTGGTGTCCAAGGCATTCACCCCGCGCCGGGTCGCCGCGTTCGCCCCGCGGGTACGGGAGTTGACCGATCAGCTCATCGACGCCTTCGAGGAAAGGGGGGAGGCCGATCTGATCCATGAGTTCGCCTTCCCCCTTCCCATCTATGCGATCTGCGATCTGCTCGGGGTGCCCCGCGAAGATCAGGACGACTTCCGGGACTGGGCGGGTTCCATGATCCGGCACGGCGGTGGGCCACGCGGCGGAGTGGCCCGTGCGGTAAAGCGCATCCGCGCGTATCTCGCCGAACTGATCCACCGCAAGCGGGAGACGCTCGGAGCGGAAGGTGAGGAGGAGGACCTCATTTCCGCGCTGATCCGGGCCAGCGACCACGGGGAGCACCTCACCGAGAACGAGGCCGCGGCGATGGCCTTCATCCTCTTGTTCGCCGGGTTCGAGACCACGGTCAATCTGATCGGTAACGGGATGTACGCATTGCTGCGCCATCCCGTTCAACGCGCGCGGCTCCAGCGGGCCCTGGAAGAAGGGGACGAGCGGCTGCTCGCGGCGGGCGTCGAGGAACTGCTGCGCTACGACGGCCCGGTGGAGATCGCCACCTGGCGGTTCGCCACCGAGCCGCTGACCATCGGCGGAGAGCGCATCGCCGAGGGGGAGCCGGTGCTGGTGGTGCTGGCCGCCGCGGACCGCGACCCCGAGCGGTTCCGCGACCCCGAGGTGCTGGACCTCACCCGGACCGACAACCAGCACTTGGGCTACGGCCACGGCATTCATTACTGTCTGGGCGCCCCGCTCGCCCGGCTGGAGGCGCAGACCGCGATCGGCACCCTGCTGCGGCGGCTGCCCGATATCCGGCTTGCGGTGGATTCGGATGATCTGCGGTGGCGCGGTGGGCTGATCATGCGCGGACTGCGCACCCTTCCGGTGACCTGGAATTCCCCGGGCCGCTGAACCGCCGAAGGCCCGTGCCGGGCGACATAAGTGACGAATGATCAGCGGCGTGACCGGGGCGTGACCTGGGATACATCGGCTTGTGATGATCGGGTGCCGTCGCTATGTTCAACCGACAACTCAGCCGCCGACACGAGAGGCCACCACATGCGTTCCGGGAACGGTCGACACCGCCGCCCCCGTCAGGCTCCGGCCATCGTCGTCGCGGCGGGCGTAACGGGTGCCGGGCTCGCCATCCCCCTCTTCGGGGCCAGTGGCGCCCAGGCCGCCTCCACCGCCACCTGGGACAAGGTCGCCGAGTGCGAGAGCGGCGGGATGTGGAGCGCCAACGAGGGCAACGGCTTCTACGGCGGCCTCCAGCTCACCCTGGACATGTGGAAGAGCTACGGCGGTACCGCCTACGCCCCGCGCCCCGATCTGGCCAGCCGCTCCCAGCAGATATCCGTGGCCCAGTCGATCCTGGACGACCGCGGCCCGGACGCCTGGCCCAGCTGCGGGGTGAACGCGGGACTCGCCGACGGTGGTGACGCCCCCGAGGTGAACCCCGGCTTCACCCAGCCCCCGTCCGTCGGTCAGCGCGGGGACGTCGGGAACGACGGGGAGGACCGCGAGCGCGACGGCTCCTCGTCCGAGGACCGCGGTGACTCCGCCGGGGACCGTGGTGACGTCGCCGAGGACCGCGGCGCCGCGTCGGACTCCTCCGGCTCTTCGGACGACCAGCGCCGGACACCCGGCCAGGACGAGGAGCGCGGAAAGCCCTCCCCGTCCGACTCGCCCAGCGGAGAGGGCGCCGACTCCCAGTCGCCCTCCCCGTCGCACACGAAGGGCGCCGACTCCACGGACATCCCGGAGTCTCCGGACGCCTCGGATTCCCCGGGCGAGGAGTCCCCGGACGAGAGCGCCGACCCCACGCCCACCGGACGCCACCGCGGCTCCGCGGACCCGGACGAGGGAGACAGCGGCAAGGAGACCCGGCGGCCCTCCGGACGGCATGCCTCGCGGGACGGCGCGGACCGCGCCGAGGAGCCCTCGGACGACGGCTACACCGTGCGGCCCGGTGACAGCCTTTCAGGCATCGCCGAGCGCCAGGACCTCGCGACCGGCTGGCACGGCCTCTACAAAGGCAACGAAAGCCTCATCGGGGACAATCCGGATCTGATCGTCCCCGGTCAGCGACTGGATCTCAGCGCCAAGGGGCGGTAGTTCGGGGTGAATTGCCCGATCTGGCTCCGATGAGATATAGATCTCGTCGCAAAATCCGGAGCGCACCCCCTGCCCGATTCTCCTCACCCGGTCCCACCTGCGTAGATGTGGGCCGGGTGAGATCAGTTACAGCAGCTCTCGCTGTGAATGGGGTGTTTGAACCTTCTCGGTGGGTGTGATTACCGTCTTTCCGCTCGCCACCGCGGGCACCGTCGATCGTCACGCCGAGTCCTGCCGGCGGTCGGGGGGAACCGACGCGTCAGCGCCGAAGGCAGGAGCGGGGGACCCAAGGTAGGTGCCGAATGGCCTGTGGACACGGGCTCGTCGGCTTGGGGTGAAGCCGGGCGCGATCGATCGTCGATCGTTCGTCGATCGTTTGTGAACGGCCGGGCAACTCACGTCCGAACCCGACAGCTCACCTCGTAGGCGTCGGTGAGGAAACGAACCAACGATGCTCAAGTCCAACGGCAAGCACCGCCGCCCGTCCAAGGCCACCCGTATCGCCGCGCTCGCCGGTCTCGCGGGCGCCGCCGTGGCCGCCCCGCTCCTCGGGGCCACCTCCGCCTCCGCCGCCACCACTGCCCAGTGGGACAAGGTCGCGCAGTGCGAGTCCGGCGGCAACTGGTCCATCAACACCGGTAACGGCTACTACGGCGGACTCCAGTTCTCGAGCTCCACCTGGGCCGCCTACGGCGGCACCTCGTTCGCCCCCACGGCCGACAAGGCCACCAAGGACCAGCAGATACAGATTGCCGAGAAGGTTCTCGGCAGCCAGGGCAAGGGGGCCTGGCCGGTCTGCGGTACGGGTCTGACCACCGGCGGCACCCCGTCCGGCTCGGGTTTCTCGGGCTCCGGTCAGCAGGAGTCGCAGGCCCCGGCGCCCAAGCCCGCGCAGCCCAAGCCCGCGCAGCCGAAGGCCGAGACCCGCTCCGAGCCCGACCGCGCCGCGCGCCACGAGACCCGTGGGCCGGTGAAGAAGGGCGACGGCGAGTACAAGGTCAAGGCCGGTGACACCCTGGGCAAGATCGCCGAGGCCGAGAAGGTCGAGGGCGGCTGGCAGAAGCTCTTCGAGCTGAACAAGGACATCATCGAGCAGGCCGACCTGATCTACCCGGGCCAGCAGCTCCACCTGAGCTGACCCCGGTCCGGCTGAGCTGACCCCGGTCCGGCCGAACGGGCCGGAGTCGGGTCCCGTCGATCACGCGTCGACCACGAGCCCCGGCCGGGCGCGCCGCCCCGCGGTGTGTCCCGGCCGGGGCTCATCGGTTGATGGAAAATGCAGATATCCGCGTCTAAATCTGCCTTTTTGTGCCACGTCCTGTCTCGCGGGACGAGCAACGGGGGGTGCAGCCCTCCGGTCCGGTTAGGCTCGTGCTGCTACCGCAGACACATACGAAGGAGAACCTCGTGCCGTCCATCGACGTCGTCGTAGCTCGCGAGATCCTCGACTCGCGAGGCAACCCCACGGTCGAGGTCGAGGTCGGCCTCGACGACGGCAGCACGGGCCGTGCCGCCGTTCCGTCCGGTGCCTCCACCGGAGCCTTCGAGGCCCTCGAGCTCCGAGACGGCGACAAGAACCGCTACAACGGCAAGGGCGTGGAGAAGGCCGTCCTCGCCGTCATCGAGCAGATCGGTCCCGAGCTCGTCGGCTACGACGCCACCGAGCAGCGCCTGATCGACCAGGCGATGTTCGACCTGGACGCCACCCCGGACAAGTCCTCGCTCGGTGCCAACGCCATCCTCGGTGTCTCCCTCGCTGTCGCGCACGCCGCCTCCGAGGCGTCCGACCTTCCGCTCTTCCGGTACCTGGGCGGCCCCAACGCCCACCTGCTGCCGGTCCCGATGATGAACATCCTCAACGGCGGCTCGCACGCCGACTCCAACGTGGACATCCAGGAGTTCATGATCGCTCCAATCGGCGCGGAGTCCTTCTCCGAGGCCCTGCGCTGGGGCGCCGAGGTCTACCACACCCTGAAGTCGGTGCTGAAGGAGCGGGGCCTGTCCACCGGCCTCGGCGACGAGGGCGGCTTCGCGCCGAACCTCGACTCCAACCGCGAGGCCCTGGACCTGATCGTCGAGGCGATCAAGAAGGCCGGCTACCAGCCGGGCCAGGACATCGCGCTGGCGCTCGACGTGGCCGCCACCGAGTTCTACAAGGACGGCTCCTACGAGTTCGAGGGCAAGTCCCGCAGCGCCGCCGAGATGACCTCCTACTACGCCGACCTGGTCGCCGCGTACCCGCTGGTCTCCATCGAGGACCCGCTGAACGAGGAGGACTGGGAGGGCTGGAAGACCATCACCGACCAGCTCGGTGACAAGGTCCAGCTGGTCGGCGACGACCTGTTCGTCACCAACCCGGAGCGCCTGGCCCGCGGCATCGAGAACGACACCGCCAACGCGCTGCTGGTCAAGGTCAACCAGATCGGCTCGCTGACCGAGACCCTCGACGCCGTCGAGCTGGCCCAGCGCAACGGCTTCAAGTGCATGATGTCCCACCGCTCCGGCGAGACCGAGGACGTCACCATCGCCGACCTGGCCGTGGCCACCAACTGCGGCCAGATCAAGACCGGTGCCCCGGCCCGCTCCGAGCGCGTCGCCAAGTACAACCAGCTGCTGCGCATCGAGGAGATCCTGGACGACGCCGCGGTCTACGCGGGCCGATCCGCCTTCCCGCGCTTCAAGGGCTGACCGCCGACGCGCGTCCGCCGGAAGACGCGAGGTACGCGCTCGGCACGGTTGCGCGTTCGACCTGAGTAGCAGACACGTCTGACGCACGTCCCCGGCCGCGGTCCCGTACCGTGGCCGGGGACGGCGTCACTCAAGCGAAGTCATCACCGGGGAGGCGATGTGCCGGCGGATCGGTTCTCCACCGCGACCAGGCTCAGGGCGCTCGGCGAGCACGCCGCCGCCCGGGTCTACCGGGTGCGCGCCCGTCGCCGCCGCGGCCGGCTCACCGGCCGGGCCGCCCTGCTCGCGCTGGTCGTCTGCTCGATGGTGGTGGCGCTGGCCTATCCGATGCGGCAGTACATCTCCCAGCGCTCGCAGATCGCCGACCAGCGGCGCGAGGCCCAGCAGACGCGCAAGGACGTGAAGAAGCTGCGCGAGAAGAAGGCCCGGCTCCAGGACCCCGCCTACACCGAGCAGCAGGCTCGGGAGCGGCTGCACTTCCTGATGCCGGGGGAGACCGGCTTCAGCGTGGTGGACGGCAGCGCGTACAACGAGCAGCCCACCGACCAGGGGATGGCCGGACGCCCCTGGTACACCAACCTCTGGGACGCCGTGGACACGGCGGACGAGCCGAAGGCGGCCCACGCACCCCGCTGATCCGGCACCGTTCGTGCTCCGGTCGCGCCCGGTCCGAAACCGATCGATAGAGAACACTCCCACTCATGGATACGCCCCCTCCGCAGACGGAGCCCACCGCGCCCACCGACGCGGACATCGCCGCCGTCAAGAAGCAGCTGGGTCGGGTGCCGCGCGGGCTGCGCGCGATCGCCCACCGCTGCCCCTGCGGCAACCCCGATGTTGTCGAGACCGCGCCGCGGCTCGAGGACGGTACGCCGTTCCCGACCCTCTACTACCTGACCTGTCCGCGCGCCGCCTCCGCGATCGGCACGCTGGAGGCCGAGGGCGTGATGAAGGAGATGACGGCCCGGCTGGCCGCCGATCCCGAACTGGCCGCCGCCTACCGGGCCGCCCACGAGGACTACATCGCCCGGCGCGACGCCATCGAGGTGCTGGAGGGCTTCCCCAGCGCGGGCGGTATGCCGGACCGGGTGAAGTGTCTGCACGTGCTGGTCGGTCATGCGCTCGCGGTCGGCCCCGGGATCAATCCGCTCGGCGACGAGGCCGTCGCGATGCTGCCCGAGTGGTGGCGCAAGGGCCCGTGCGTCGGACCCTGCGGAACGGAGGAATCCGGTGCCGAGTCCGGTGCCCCCGGCGAGCGGGAGGACGGCGGATGACCCGCGTCGCGGCCGTGGACTGCGGCACCAACTCCATCCGGCTGCTGGTGGCCGACGCCGACCCGGCCACCGGTGAGCTGACCGAGCTGGACCGCCGGATGACCATCGTCCGGCTGGGCCAGGGCGTGGACCGCACCGGACGGCTCGCCCCCGAGGCGCTGGAGCGCACCTTCGCGGCCTGCCGGGAGTACGCCGCGGTGATATGCGAACTGGGCGCCGAGCGGGTCCGCTTCGTCGCCACCTCCGCCTCCCGCGACGCCGAGAACCGCCAGGAGTTCGTGGACGGCGTCGTCGCCATCCTGGGCGTCGGACCCGAGGTGATCACCGGCGACCAGGAGGCGGAGTTCTCCTTCACCGGCGCCACCAAGGAGCTGTCCGGGCATGAGCATCTGAGCGGCCCGTATCTGGTGGTGGACATCGGCGGCGGCTCCACGGAGTTCGTCGCCGGGGACACCGCGGTCCGCGCGGCCCGCAGCGTCGACATCGGCTGTGTCCGGATGACCGAGCGCCATCTGGTCACCGACGGCACCATCAGCGATCCGCCGACACCGGATCAGATCAGCGCCATACGGGCCGATATCGACCGGGCGCTGGACCTGGCCGAGGAGACCGTGCCGCTCACCGGTGTCTGCCGCCCCGGCGCGGGCGGCCATACGCTGACCGGCCTCGCGGGATCCGTCACCACCATCGCCGGGATCGCGCTGGACCTGCCGGAGTACGACTCCACCGCGATCCACCACGCGCGGGTCCCGGCCGACCGGGTCCGGGAGATCACCACCAAACTGCTGACCTCCACCCACGCGGAGCGGGCGGCGATTCCGGTGATGCATCCGGGGCGGGTCGATGTGATCGCCGCCGGGGCGCTCGTGCTGCTTTCGATCATGGAAAGGACCGGCGCCCAGGAGGTCGTGGTGAGTGAACACGACATCCTCGACGGCATCGCCTGGAGCATCGCCTGAGCGGGATCAATAACGTATGAGCGGCTGCGGAGGCCCCTACGGGGGTCTTCCGTATGCCGCCCGGGAGAAAGTTCGTGAAATCCTTCACATGAAAAGGGGCCCCGGTCGCCGCCTGCGATGGCCGTCCGATGCCGTTTTGGCGGGCCCGTCCCGCCGTTGCCCGCATCCTGGCAGCTTCCGGTCATCTCGCCCGACCCTCTCCCGGGGTCCTGGGCTACTCCCGCGTTCATGCACAAGCCCTGTTCAGCGGGGTGGGAACGTCCTGGATCGGCAGACGGTTCCCTTCCCGGAGTATGGCGTCGATCACGGGGGCGGCGGAGTGTAGCAGACACCCCCCAGGAGCTTGTGAAGGGGCTCACGAGCCCGCCCCCAAGGGGTACTGGATACTCGAATCATGAGCACCACGGAGCGTCCCAGGATCCTCGTAGTAGGCGGTGGGTACGTTGGCCTGTACGCGGCGCGCCGCATCCTGAAGAAGATGCGGTACGGCGAGGCGACTGTCACGGTCGTCGACCCTCGCTCGTACATGACGTACCAGCCCTTCCTTCCCGAAGCTGCGGCCGGCAGCATCTCCCCCCGTCATGTCGTGGTCCCGCTGCGGCGGGTGCTCCCCAAGGCGGAGGTCCTCACCGGTCGGGTGTCGTCCATCGACCAGGACCGCAAGGTCGCCATCGTGCAGCCGCTCGTCGGTGAGGCGTACGAGCTGCCCTTCGACTACCTGGTCGTCGCGCTCGGCGCGGTCTCCCGTACCTTCCCGATCCCCGGCCTCGCCGAGAACGGCATCGGCATGAAGGGCGTCGAGGAGGCCATCGGCCTGCGCAACCACGTCCTCGAGCAGCTCGACAAGGCCGACTCCACGACCGACGAGGAGATCCGCCGCAAGGCGCTCACCTTCGTCTTCGTCGGCGGTGGCTTCGCGGGTGCGGAGACCATCGGCGAGGTCGAGGACATGGCCCGCGACGCGGCCAAGTACTACCCCAACGTCTCGCGCGAGGACATGCGCTTCGTGCTCGTCGACGCCGCGGACAAGATCCTCCCCGAGGTCGGCCCGAAGCTCGGCCAGTGGGGTCTGGAGCACCTCCAGAAGCGCGGTATCGAGATCTACCTCAACACCTCGATGAACTCCTGCGTCGACGGCCACGTCGTGCTCAAGAACGGTCTCGAGGTCGACTCCAACACCATCGTGTGGACCGCCGGCGTCAAGCCGAACCCGGCCCTCGCCCGCTTCGGTCTCCCGCTCGGCCCCCGCGGCCACGTGGACACCGAGGCCACCCTCCAGGTCAAGGGCACCGACTACATCTGGGCCGCCGGTGACAACGCCCAGGTGCCGGACCTCGCCGTCGGCGAGGGTGCCTGGTGCCCGCCCAACGCCCAGCACGCGCTGCGCCAGTCCAAGGTGCTCGGCGACAACGTGATCTCGGGTATGCGCGGCTTCCCGCAGGGGGAGTACAAGCACGCCAACAAGGGCGCCGTGGCGGGCCTCGGCCTCCACAAGGGCGTCGCGATGATCGTCTTCGGCAAGATGAAGATCAAGCTGAAGGGCCGGCTCGCCTGGTACATGCACCGTGGCTACCACGGTATGGCGATGCCGACCTTCAACCGCAAGATCCGTGTGCTCGCCGACTGGACGCTCGGGATGTTCCTCAAGCGCGAGGTCGTCTCGCTGGGCGCCATCGAGAACCCCCGCGAGGAGTTCTACGAGGCGGCCGCCCCGGTCTCCGCCGCCGCGCCCGCGCGACCGGCCCCGGCCGAGAAGAAGGCAGAGACGGCCGAGAAGGCCGGCGCGTCCTGACCTGAGGGTCCGCGTACGCACAACCGACGCCAAGGGCGTCCGCCATCCGTGGGGCGGGCGCCCTTCGTCATGCGCACACCCCGCCGTCCACCGGCGCGCGGGATGACTTTTGCCGATTCCAGACGTGTCGCCGGGACTGTACGGATGGTTCCATGGTGTTTACGTGGTGAGTAAATCTTCGCTGACTTGCCATCACGGAGGTGTGCGACATGACCGACGCCGCTGGGCGACTGGCCGCCCTGGCCGAGGAGACGCTGGGCGCCCCGCTCCCGCTCCGGATCCGCGCCTGGGACCACAGCGAGACCGGACCGCCCGGCGCCCCCACTCTTGTCGTACGGCGCCGCCGGGCGCTGCGCCGACTGCTGTGGAGGCCCGGCGAGCTGGGTCTGGCCCGTGCCTGGGTGGCCGGTGACCTGGACATCGAGGGCGATCTGTACCAGGCCCTGGCCGCGCTCGCCGGGCTGCTGTGGGAGCGCGGCCCTGGCCCCCGGCAGTCCCGGCTCACCGCCGCCTTCCAGGCGCTGCGCGACCCCGCGCTGCGCTCCGCCGCCCTCGGCCTGATCGCGCTCGCCGGGCCGGGGCTGCCGCCGCCCCCGCCCGGTGAGGAGGTGCGCGCCCCGAGCCGTGGGCCGCTGCACACCCTGCGCCGCGACAAGGCGGCCATCAGTCACCACTACGACGTGGGCAACGACTTCTACGCGCGGGTGCTCGGCCCCTCCATGGTCTACTCGTGCGCCTACTGGGACCGGCCCGATGGCACGCTCGAGGACGCCCAGCACGCCAAACTCGACCTCGTCTGCCGCAAGCTGGCCCTGCGACCCGGGCAGCGGCTGCTGGACGTGGGCTGCGGCTGGGGCTCGATGGTGCTGCACGCGGTGCGCGAGTACGGGGTGACCGCCGTCGGCATCACGCTCTCCGAGGAGCAGGCGGCGTACGCCCGCAAGCGCATCGCGGAGGCCGGGCTCACCGACCGGGTCGAGATCCGGGTCCAGGACTACCGCAAGGTCGTCGACGGGCCCTTCGACGCGATCTCCTCGATCGGTATGGCCGAGCACGTCGGCGCCGTGCGCTACGCCGAGTACGCCGCCATCCTGCACCGGCTGCTGAAGCCCGGTGGGCGGCTGCTCAACCACCAGATCGCCCGGCGCCCGGAGCCGGACGAAGAGGCGTACCGGGTGGACGAGTTCATCGACCGCTATGTCTTCCCCGACGGCGAGCTGGCCCCGGTCGGCCGGACCGTCGCCCAGCTGGAGGAGGCGGGCTTCGAGGTGCGCGACATGGAGGCCATCCGCGAGCACTACGCGCTCACCCTGCGCGCCTGGGTGACCAACCTCGAGCAGCACTGGTCGGAGGCGGTACGGCTCACCTCACCGGGCCGGGCCCGGGTCTGGCGGCTGTACATGGCCGCGTGCGCGCTGTCCTTCGAGCGCAACCGGATCGGCGTCAACCAGGTCCTGGCCGTGCGCACCCCCGGTGACGGGGTGTCCGGGCTGCCGCTGCGCGCCCGCGACTGGCGGGAGTAGCGCGGCGGGAGAGACGGCGACGTCCCCGCCCGCCCCGATGAAAGGGCGGACGGGGACGTCCGGTTCAGCACCGCTTCGGCACCGCTTCGGCACCGCTTTCGGCGCCGCGCTACTCGGCCTTGATGGCCGCCAGCATGTTGAGCTTCGCCGCGCGGCGGGCGGGCCACAGCGCCGCCAGCACGCCCACGAGGGCGGCCAGCAGCAGGAAGACCGCCATCCGGCCCCAGGGCAGCACCAGCTCGTAGGTCGGCATCCCGTTGGCGATCATCTCCCCGGCCGCCCAGCCGAAGAACACTCCGAGGCCGAGCCCCAGCACTCCGCCGAAGAGCGAGATGACCAGCGACTCCAGCCGGACCATCCGCTTGATGCCGCGCCGGTCCAGGCCGATCGCCCGCAGCATCCCGATCTCCTGGGACCGTTCGAAGACCGACATCGCCAGGGTGTTGATGACCCCCAGCACGGCGACGAGCACGGCCATGCCCAGCAGTCCGTAGAGCATGTTGAGCATCAGGGTGAAGAACTTGGCGATGCCGTCGGAGATGTCCTGCTTGTTCTGCACCTGGATCGCCGGGTTCTCACCGAGCGCCTTCTTCAGGGCGTCCTTGGCCTCCTCCGACGGGCCGCCCTTGGTCTTCACCATCACCTGCATATCGGTGATGGTGGACATGTGCGGGGTGAGCGTCCCGGAGTCCAGCATGATGCCGCGGATCATCTCGTTGCCCGTGTAGATGCCCTGGACGGTGAGCGTGCCGCGGCGGCCGTCCTCGTAGGTCACCGGGATCGAGGAGCCCAGCTTCCAGCCGTGGGACTTGGCCATCTTGTCGTCCACGACCGCCTTGTTGCCGGAGAGTCCGGAGAAGGAGCCCTGGGTGAAGTCCACGTTCACCAGGTCGGTGATGGACTTCCCGTCGACCCCGGTCAGGAACTTGGTGTCGCCGTCGATCCGGGAGGCGGACTGGCGCAGCGGGCTGTACGCGGTGACCTCGGGCATCTTGCCGATGGTGCGGGCCACGTCCGGCGAGAGCGGCCGCTGGCCGTCAAAGCCGCCCATGCTGACCACGTAGTCGGACTTCAGCGCGTCGGTGGCCATCTTGTCGATGCCCTTCTGGACGCTGCCCGCGATCACCGTCATACCGGTGATCAGGGTGAGGCCGACCATCAGGGCCGAGGCGGTGGCGGCGGTACGGCGCGGGTTGCGCACCGCGTTCTGCCGGGCCAGCTTGCCGGGCATGCCGAACAACCGCAGCACCGGCGCGGCGGCGGCGATCAGCGGCCGGGACAGCAGCGGGGTGAGCACGAACACCCCGACCACCAGCACAGCGGCGCCCGTCCCCATCAGGCCCTTGCCGTCGGTACCCATTCCGGCCCCGGCCAGCACCAGCGCGATACCGCCCGCGGCCAGGATCGCGCCGATGGTGTTGCGCACCACCAGACCGCGGGTGCTCGGCGGGGCGTGCACGCTGTTCATCGCGGCGACCGGCGGGATCTTCGCGGCGCGGCGGCCGGGCAGCCAGGCGGCGAGCACGGTCACCACGATGCCGACGGCCATGGAGAGCAGCACGGTGTTGGCGTCGACGACGAGCGGGCCGTCCGGGACCGTGGCCCCGGTGGAGTTGAGCAGCGAGCGCAGCCCGGCGCCGATGCCCACACCGGCCGCGAGACCGGTGACGCCGGCGATGATGCCCACGACGGTGGCCTCGATCAGCACCGAGCGGGTGACCTGACGGCGGGTCGCACCGACCGCGCGCAGCAGGGCGAGCTCCCGGGTGCGCTGGGCGACCAGCATGGTGAAGGTGTTGGCGATGATGAAGATGCCGACGAAGAGCGCGATACCGGCGAAGACCAGCATGCCGGTCTGCATCCCGCTCATGCTCGCCTTGATCTGCTCGGCCTGGTCGTCGGCCAGCTTCTGACCGGTCTCGGCCTTGGCCTCCTTGGGGAGGACCTTGTCGAGGGCGGACTTCAGCGCGGTCTGACTGGTGCCCGCCGCGGCCTTCACATCGATCTCGTCGAACTGACCGGGCTTGGCGAACAGCCGCTGCGCGGTGGGGGTGTCGAACAGCGCGAGGCTGCCGCCCGCCGCCACATTGCCGTCGTCGGTGGTGAAGACGCCGACGACCTTCTCCTTGCGGACCGGGCCGTCCACCGACACCCGGATGGTGTCGCCGACCGCGTAGTGGCCGCGCTCGGCCGACTTGGCGTCGAGCGCCACCTCGCCCGCGGCCTTCGGCGCCCGGCCGTCGGTCAGCGCGTACCGCGGGTCCTTGCCGTCCTTGCCCGGGTAGTAGTTGCCGCCGAGGTTGGAGAAGCCGCTGCCGAGGAGGTCGCCGTTCTTCTTGGACAGGGCGGTGTAGCCGGAGACGGTGCCGGTCGCCGAGGCGACGCCGGGCACCTGCGCCGCCCGGTCCAGCACCCGCTGGCCGAGCCGGGGCGCCTCACCGGGCTTGCCGCTGTTGTCGTCGGAGTCGCTGTCGGGCGTGATGGCCACGTCGACGCCGGAGAAGCCCTTCTCGGAGCTCTTCTGGTAGGCGTCGGAGATGGTGTTGGTGAAGACCAGGGTCCCGGAGACGAAAGCCACGCCGAGCAGCACGGCGAGCGTGGTCATCAGCAGCCGGGCCTTGTGCGCAAGCACATTGCGCAAGGCGGTACGGAACATGAGGTGTCAGTCCTGAGGGGTCTTGGAGAGGTCGGCGAGGCGTACGGCGGCGTGGACGGGACGGATGTGGCGTCCCGTCAGCTGGTGCGGCCCTTGGCGTCGAAGCGCTTCATCCGGTCCAGGACCAACTCGGCGGAGGGGTCGCGCAGCTCGTCGACGATCCGGCCGTCGGCGAGGAAGACCACCCGGTCGGCGTAGGAGGCGGCCACCGGGTCGTGAGTGACCATCACCACCGTCTGGCCCAGCTCCCGCACCGAGTTGCGCAGGAAGCCCAGGACTTCGGCCCCGGACCGGGAGTCCAGGTTGCCGGTGGGCTCGTCGGCGAAGATGATGTCCGGCCTGCCCGCCAGGGCGCGGGCCACCGCCACCCGCTGCTGCTGACCGCCGGAGAGCTGGTTGGGACGGTGCTTGAGCCGCCCGGACAGACCGACGGTCTCCACCACCCTGTCCAGCCACGCCTGATCGGCCTTACGGCCCGCGATGTCCATCGGAAGGGTGATGTTCTCCAGCGCGTTCAGCGTCGGCAGCAGGTTGAACGCCTGGAAGATGAAGCCGATCTTGTCGCGGCGCAGCTGGGTGAGCTTCTTGTCCTTCAGCGCGGTCAGTTCGGTGTCACCGATCCGGGTGGAGCCGCTGGAGACCGTGTCCAGACCCGCCATGCAGTGCATCAGCGTCGACTTGCCCGAGCCGGAAGGGCCCATGATCGCGGTGAATTCGGCCTGCCGGAACTCCACGGAGACGGCGTCCAGGGCGATCACCTGGGTCTCGCCGTGTCCGTAGACCTTCGAGAGGTCCGTGGCCCGCGCCGCCGCCGTGGTGGGGCGGGCGGCGGTCTGGACGCCGGAGGGGGTGGTGGTCACGGTGGAGTGCTCCTGTCGTGCGGTACGGGACGGTCCCGCGCCATGGGGGGACTGGTCCCGTACTGCGGGACCCGGCGTGGGGATGTCCTCCCATGGTCCTCGCCGCACGGCCGTACGGGATCAGCCCGTGCTCCGGTTTCCGCGCGCCCCTTGGGTCGTAGGAGCCGCCGCCCGGCTCCTCCCTGGGTAGGAGAGGGGCCCCCGGACGGGGGCATCGAGATTGCGTCATTCCGCTGATCGCGACGGTACCCGGCATATGGGCAGGTCCGGTCGCCGACCGGCATCCACAGGTACCCCGCCCCGCCGCTGATGGGCACTCAGTTGCCAATAAAATAAGACAACCTCGGTCTGGGGACTCGCTGTTCGGGGGCTTGTCCCCGGATAGGCTCGTGCTGCTCTCCTATGGGGAAGGTCGTATGCGAACGGTACGGCCAAGGGAGCCGTTGCCCGGATGGTGGAATGCAGACACGGCGAGCTTAAACCTCGCTGCCCCTCGCGGGCGTACCGGTTCAAGTCCGGTTCCGGGCACCTCCAGATCGTGGAACGGCACTCAGCGTGCGCGTCCGGTCGCCCGCTGCTCCTGCGTGGGGCCCGCAAGGGCCTCGCGCGTACGCGTCATGCGTGAAAAGATCCTCCTTGGGCACTAGGGTGCATTCTTTGCTTACCCATTACTCTGAGGTCAAGGTCGCGCAGGGCGGCCATGGAGGAGTGAGATGAGGAGCAGCAACCCGGTCTTCTCGCGACGGGGGTTCAGCCGCACCGGCGGCTACGCCGGCTTCGGCGCGGCGCCGCAGGCCGGGAGCCCCGCCGCAGGTCAGGGCAACCCGTACGCCGGTGGTAACCCGTACGCGCAAGGACAGGCGCCGACGAATCCCTACGCGGGCGGTGCACAGCAGAATCTGACGCCCGAGCAGCTCCAGCAGATGTACGGGGCGCCGCCGACGGGTCCGCGCACCGCCGTCATGACGATGGACGACGTCGTCATGCGCACCGGTATGACGCTGGGCACCGTCATCGTCGCCGCCGCGGCCGCCTGGATCGCCGACCTCCCGGTCGGCGTCGGCTTCGGCGCCGCGCTGGTGGCGATGGTCCTCGGCCTCGTCCAGTCGTTCAAGCGCACCGCCTCACCCGCGCTGATCATGGGCTACGCCCTCTTCGAGGGACTTTTCCTCGGTGTCATCAGCCAGGTGTACAACGACCGCTGGTCCGGCATCCCGATGCAGGCGGTGCTGGGCACGATGGCGGTCTTCGTCGGTGTGCTCGTGGCGTACAAGACCCGGCTCATCCGGGTGAACGCGCGCTTCCAGCGCTTCGTGCTCGCCGCGGCCATCGGCTTCGTCCTGCTGATGGCGGTCAATCTGCTCTTCGCCGCCTTCGGCGGCGGTGACGGCATGGGCTTCCGCAGCGGTGGCCTCGGCATCGTCTTCGGCATCATCGGCGTGGTGCTCGGCGCGGCCTTCCTGGCCATGGACTTCAAGCAGATCGAGGACGGCGTCCAGTACGGCGCTCCGCGTGAGGAGTCCTGGCTGGCCGCGTTCGGTCTGACGCTGTCGCTGGTGTGGATCTACCTGGAGCTGCTGCGGCTGATCTCCATCTTCCGGGACTAAGCAGCCTCGCTGAAGTCCGGTGCGGTTCGGGTTGCGCCCCGAAGGGGCGCGGGGAACTGCGCGACCAGACACGACGCAGCCGCAGACGCATGACGGCACCTCGCGGCACTTCCCGCGGAGCGCTTAGTGCCGTCGCCACCGGTCATCACCGGTGGCGACGGCGAAGGGCCCGCGGAGGCGATTGCCTCCGCGGGCCCTTCTTCTGCGGCGTAAGCCACCCCGTTGGGTCCGTGTGGTCCGTGTGGGATACACGCCTGTGCCTCCCGGGAGGGGGCGCGGCTACAGCAGCTTGCGTGCCGCGCGCCTCAAGTCGTGCTCATGGATGATCGCTTTGGCGTGGCCGTAGGCGAGCTGATGCTCGCCGCGCAGCCAGCTGACCTTCTCCTCGAAGCGGAAGAACGCGGGGCCTTCGTCGACCGTGCGGAGCCAGTCGGCGACTTCGCGGCCTGTGCACTGGGGAATGCGGGAGAGTAGGTTCCGGTGAGTCTCGTCGGAGAAGATTTGGGACATCGGCGCCTCCGGACGCGTCCATGCCGGACCCGGGTGCAGCACCCGGGTGGGGTCCTTCAGCTCACCGTGCCTGAGTGTTCGGCGGTTGGCAACAGTCCGTCGGTGGCGCATACGCTTCGGCCGTGGATGATGTGACCCCCTTGCTCACCGCCGTCGACCGGCTGGCCGACCGGCTGCGCTCCCTGCCCCAGTCCCGGTTGCGGCAGGGCGCGGCGGCGGAAGGACTGGCGCTGGCAAGGGAATTGGCACAGCGTGCCCAGCGGCTGGAGGAGCCGGCGACACCGCCGAGGATCATGCCGGACGCGGGGATGTTCGCGGTCGCGGATCAGCTGGCGGTGGCGGGCCACGATTTGGTGCACGCGCTGGAGCGCGCGCCGGGCGGCGGTGCGGGGGAGCTCGCCGAGGCGGTCGGTCTGGTGACGGAGACGGCCACGCGCTGCGGGGTCTGACCGGGCCGTCCGGCGGGCCGGGAGTACGCGGCCGGGGGGACCCGGGGATACGGCGTTGCGCGGAGGCCGGGGGGCCGGGGATACGGCGCTTGCGGTGGTAGCGGCGGGCCCGGCGGAAACGGCGGCCCAGTGGGGCGCCGCCGTGGCCCCGGAGGGCGCGCCATGTCTGGAGCGGGGCGCTGCGGTTACAGCGAGGCGATGACGCGGTCGGCGAGGACGTACACCTTCTCGGCCCCGCAGCCGAAGGTGAGCGCGTAGGCGCCGGAGACGCCCGAGCCGCCGAGCAGTACCGGCGCGGTGCCCTCGCGCAGCGCGTCGGCCAGCAGCTCCGCGGTCTCGCGGTGGCCCGGCGTCATACAGATCGTGGTGCCGTCGGCGAAGACGTACACATCGAGGGTGCCCAGGGGCCCGGGGCGTACATCGGCCAGCGGTACGCGGTCGTCGGCCAGCTCGGTGAGCCGGGTCACCGTACGGTCGTGGTCGGCCACCGGGGACGAGGGCGTGAAGTCGGGGTGCGAGGGGTGGCGGCGGCGCGCGGCCGCGAGCTCGGCCGACTCCACGGACTCGGCCTCCAGCTCCGCCTCGGTGCGCGTCTCGGCGGCCACCTCGAGCTCCACCTCCGCCTCGGCCTCCGGCTCCCCGACGGGGTCGAGGGTGTCATGGCCCAGCGCGTCCAGGCCGAGCAGCGGCTCGAGCCCGGCCAGATCGGCCTGGCGGGGTACGTAGAGCTGGTTGTCCTGCACGGAGTCGTCGCCGGGGCCGGACACCCCGCCGAGCAGCGAGTGGGCGTCGGCGGACCCCGCGGAGTCCCTGGCCTCCTGCGCGGCCCAGAACGCCCGCGCCTCGGCCAGTTCCCGCTCCCGCTCCTCCGCGAGCGCGTCCGCCACGGCGGCGCGTATCTCGGCGGCGGGGGTGGCGCGGGCAGCGGGCACCGTGGCAGCGTCCGCCCGGCCGTCCCGGGCCGCCTGGCCGGCGGCGGCGACCGTGGCGGCGAGGTCGGCCCGCAGCTCGGTGATCTGCCGGCGCACACCGCGGGCGGTGTGCAGGGCGGCGGCGCCCACGGCCGTGGCGGTGACCGCGGCCAGGAGGACGACAAGGGTCATGGGGCTCACTGACTTAACTCCCGGTTGTTATGGATCCCCCGAATTCCTACCTCAGCTTGACGTGCGGCGCCTCTCGGCGTCAGTGCATAACGTCACTAAAGGGATGGAATCCGGGGCCGGAAGGGACTGGACGACCGTGGCTGAGCTGGGGAGACAAGCCTCCCCCAGGACCTTTGTCACATCCTGGGGGAGATTCGGTCACAGTCCCGCCGCGGCCCGGCGCGGTGCCGTGTGGCGCTGCTCCGCGCGGCTCGGCCTGGCTCGGTTCAGCTCAGCCGCTCGATGACCATGGCCATGCCCTGGCCGCCACCGACGCACATGGTCTCCAGACCGAACTGCTTGTCGTGGAACTGGAGCGAGTTGATCAGCGTGCCGGTGATCCGGGCGCCGGTCATGCCGAAGGGGTGGCCGACGGCGATGGCGCCGCCGTTGACGTTCAGCCGGTCCAGGTCGATGCCCAGATCGCGGTAGGAGGGGATGACCTGCGCGGCGAACGCCTCGTTGATCTCCACGAGGTCGATGTCGCCGATGGAGAGCCCGGCGCGGGTCAGCGCCTGCTGGGACGCCTCGACCGGTCCGTAGCCCATGATCTCGGGGGAGAGCCCGGAGACCCCGGTGGACACGATCCGGGCCAGCGGGGTGATGCCCAGCTCGCGCGCCTTGGTGTCAGACATGATCACCAGCGCCGCCGCGCCGTCGTTGAGCGGACAGCAGTTGCCCGCGGTGATCAGGCCGTCGGGGCGGAAGACCGGCTTCAGGCCGCGTACCGCCTCCAGGGTGGTGCCCGCTCGCGGGCCGTCGTCCGTGGCCACCACGGTGCCGTCGGGGGTGGTCACCGGGGTGATCTCGCGCTCCCAGAAGCCCTTCTTGATGGCCTCCTCGGCGAGGTTCTGGGACCGCACGCCGAACTCGTCCATGTCCTCGCGGGTGATCCCCTTGAGGCGGGCGAGGTTCTCGGCGGTCTGGCCCATCGCGATGTACGGGTCGGGCAGCAGGCCGTCCTCACGCGGGTCGTGCCAGTCGGTGCCCTCCTGCTCGGCGCGCGCGGCGGTACGGGCCTCGCCGTCGGCGAACAGCGGGTTGTGGGTGTCCGGCAGCCCGTCCGAGGTGCCCTTCACCGAGCGGGAGACCATCTCGACGCCCGCCGAGATGAAGACGTCGCCCTCGCCCGCCTTGATGGCGTGCAGGGCCATCCGCGAGGTCTGGAGCGAGGAGGAGCAGTAGCGGGTGATGGTGCAGCCCGGGAGGTGGTCCATCCCCATCTGCACGGCCACGATCCGGCCCAGGTTGTGCCCCTGCTCGCCGCCCGGCAGACCGCAGCCCAGCATCAGGTCGTCGATCTCGCGCGGGTCGAGCTGCGGCACCTTGGCGAGCGCGGCGTTGATGATCTCCGCGGTCAGGTCGTCCGGCCGCAGATCCTTGAGCGACCCCTTGAAGGCTCGGCCGATGGGTGAACGGGCGGCAGAGACGATCACAGCTTCGGGCATCACGGCTCCATGAGGCGGAAGGGCTTGGCTGGACTGTGTGGGAAGTTACCTGCACGTACCCCGGTGGTCACGGGGTCCGGCCTGTGACGCGGAACTCTTTTTTCCAAGCGTACGCTCAGCCCCCGGGAACCGGCCCAGGGCGCGCACCCCGGGACCCTCGGACCTCGGGACCACGGACCCGGATGGGCGCCCGGCGGGGCCCCGGGGTGACGGCCTCAGTGGGTGACTGGTGGGGGTGAGGGGGCCGGGACGGGGCCCTCGGCGGGAGCCGGCTCGGTGGGGCGGTGGCGGCGCAGGAGGCGGGCCCAGGGGCCGCGGGCCGCCGTGACCTCGGTACCGCCCTCGGCCGCGGCCTCCGCAGCGGCCGTGGCGACCGGCAGGATGCCCTCGTCGCGGGTCTCCGGCGCCTCCTCGGGCCACAGGCCCAGTGCGGCGCACAGCGTGGGCAGGACGGCCATGGCGGCCGTGGCGTAGCCCTCCGCCGAGGGGTGGTAGTTGTCCGGGCCGAACAGCTCCCGCGGGTTCGCCGCGAACTCCGGGCCCAGCAGATCGCCCAGTGAGACCGTACGTCCGCCCTGCTCGACCACCCCGATGGTCTGGGCGGCGGCCAGCTGGCGGCTGAGCCGCCGCGCGATCCAGCGCAGCGGCTGGTAGACGGGCTCGAGGGTGCCGAGGTCGGGGCAGGTGCCCACCACCACCTCACAGCCGCGCTCGCGCAGCCTCCGCACCGCCTCCGACAGCAGCCGCACCGACTGTGCGGGCGGCATCCGCCGGGTGACGTCATTGGCGCCGATCATGATCACGCAGACGTCGGGCAACTGCTCGGGATCGTCCAGCACCAGCGTGACCTGGCGCTCCAGATCGGTGGACTGGGCGCCCGGGAGCGCCACGTTCCGCAAATCCACCGGGCGCTCCGCCACCGCCGCGAGCCCGGAGGCCAGCAGCGCGCCCGGCGTCTGACTAGGGCGGTGGACGCCCTGCCCGGCGGCTGTGGAATCACCTAGAAAGGCCAGCCGCAGAGGGGGCTGGCCGGTTCTGCGGGCGAAGGCGAAGCCATATCGCCCGTCCGCCCGCGGCGGGGCGGTCTCGGAGCCGCCCACCACCCGCTTCGCCAGAGATACCTCGGTGAGCACCAGCACGGCCGCCACCCCGCCCAGCAGCCCGATTCCGCCGCCCCCGTACGCCGCCGCGGCGGCGATCCGCCGCGCCACCCTCGCCCTCGACATCGACATGGGTTCAGCCCACCTCCGTCCGCACGCGCCGCAGGCCGGTTCGTACGGCCTGCTAACACCTAGTTTCCCTATGGAGTGTGCCTCGCAACGCGCCGGTCGGAGGGTCCGGGAGCGCAATAAGCTGACTGCACGGGCCCGCGACGGCGGCCGCCCCGACGCGGAGATCCCGCGGAACCGGACCAGGAGCAGGTGTGCAGTACTACGAATCGATGATTGAGCTGGTCGGCAATACCCCGCTGGTGAAGCTCAACACCGTGACCGAAGGCATCCGGGCGACCGTCCTGGCCAAGGTCGAATACTTCAATCCCGGCGGTTCCGTGAAGGACCGCATCGCGGTGCGCATGATCGAGGCGGCCGAGGCGTCCGGAGAGCTCCAGCCCGGCGGCACGATCGTGGAGCCGACCTCCGGCAACACCGGCGTCGGCCTGGCGATGGTCGCCCAGCGCAAGGGCTACAAGTGCATCTTCGTCTGCCCGGACAAGGTGTCCACGGACAAGATCAACGTGCTGCGGGCGTACGGCGCCGAGGTCGTGGTCTGCCCGACCGCCGTGGACCCCGAGCACCCCGACTCGTACTACAACGTCTCGGACCGCCTGGTGCGCGAGACGCCCGGGGCCTGGAAGCCCGACCAGTACAGCAACCCCAACAACCCCCGCTCGCACTACGAGACCACCGGTCCCGAACTGTGGGAGCAGACCGAAGGCCGGATCACCCACTTCGTGGCGGGCGTCGGCACCGGCGGCACCATCAGCGGCACCGGCCGCTACCTGAAGGACGTCAGTGACGGCCGGGTCAAGGTCATCGGCGCCGACCCGGAGGGCTCGGTCTACTCCGGCGGCTCCGGGCGCCCGTATCTGATCGAGGGCGTCGGCGAGGACTTCTGGCCGACCGCCTACGACCAGGAGGTCGCGGACGAGATCGTCGCGGTCTCCGACAAGGACGCCTTCCAGATGACCCGGCGGCTGGCCAAGGAGGAGGGGCTGCTGGTCGGCGGCTCCTGCGGGATGGCGGTCGTCGGCGCGCTGCGGGTGGCCAAGGACCTGGGCCCGGACGACGTGGTGGTCGTGCTGCTGCCGGACAGCGGCCGTGGCTACCTCTCCAAGATCTTCAACGATGAGTGGATGGCCGACTACGGCTTCCTCGAGGAGGACGGTCCGGCGGTGCGCGTCGGCGACGTCCTCCAGGGCAAGGAGGGCGGGCTGCCCTCCCTCGTCCATATGCACCCGGAGGAGACGGTCGGCGAGGCCATCGAGGTGCTGCGGGAGTACGGCGTCTCGCAGATGCCCATCGTCAAGCCCGGTGCGGGGCACCCGGACGTGATGGCCGCCGAGGTCATCGGTTCCGTGGTGGAACGCGAGCTGCTGGACGCGCTGTTCGCGCACCGCGCCGAGCTCGGCGACCCGCTGGAGAAGCACATGAGCCCGCCGCTGCCGCATGTCGGCTCCGGTGAGCCGGTCGCGGACCTGATGGCGGTGCTGGGCCGGGCGGACGCGGCCGTGGTGCTGGTGGAGGGCAAGCCGAAGGGTGTGGTGAGCCGTCAGGACCTGCTGGCTTACCTGGCCCGCACTCCCAAGTAGGGCCCCAACTGCCGCACGGCGCAGGCGGGATGGGGATTCGGGCAACTGGTACGCATGTGTCACGCGCTCGCAGCACAGGGTTAACACGGCTCCGGCAGATTGGGGGTTGTCGGGAAACGGACGACCCCGACACCCCAGCGGCGGCAGGACTTCCGGAGCGGCTCCCGGACCTCCATGGTCGCCCGGACGCTGTGGCCGTACCTGACTTCGGCCCGCGTCCCCGCGGGGACCGCCGACGTCCCGCCCTCGGTGTTCTCACCGGGGTGCGGCGGTCCCCGCGTTCATCACCCCGCCGAAAGGTCAGTCCCGCTGGCCCGCGCCGTCCTCGCGCCTGCCGCGGCGCAGCCGGAAGAGGCCGCCGAACGCGTGCACCGCGTTGAGCCCGACGATCCCCGCCCAGGTGACCAGCAGCCCGGCCAGCCCCTCGTTGACCGCGCCGATCGCCGACAGCGGGATGGCCAGCACCAGGGAGACGCCGACGAAGGCGAACCGCTCGCCGAAGCCGTCCGTGCCCAGCCCGCCGGCCGGCCCGCCGCCCGGCTCCCGGCCGTCGCTCCCGTACGGGCGGGGGCCGCGCGCTGCCGCCATCTGCCGCTCGGCCATCTGCCGCCGCTGATGGCGGTCGGCGGTCCGGAGCGTCGCGTCGGCTTCCTGTTTCGGCTCGGGGTCGAGGGGGTCCATGCTTGACGACGATACGGTCACGGGGAGGCTGTGTCGGTAGGGCTAGCCCCCCAACCGAGGTGGGGTGACAGGTGCCCCGGCCCGCCCGTGGAAGGAGTCCCATCCGTGACCGCACCTCTCCTCACGTCCCTCGCCGTCTCCGGCGGAGACCGCCCCGACGCGCTGACCGTCGGCGGCCACCGCCTCTCGCGCGAGGAACTGCTCGGCGCCGCGGGCGCGGTCGCCGCCCGCATCGCCGGTGCCCCGGCCGTCGCGGTTCACGCGTCCGCGACCCCGGAGACGGTGGTCGCGGTGGTCGGCGCGCTGCTCGCCGGGGTGCCCGTGGTCCCCGTACCGCCGGACTCCGGCCCCGCCGAACGCGACCACATCCTGCGGGACTCCGGCGCCGCGCTGCTCCTCGCCGGAGCGGCCGCGGAGATCGCCGAGGTGCCGGTGGAGACCGTACGGGTGGACCCGGCCGAACGCGCGGAGTGGAGCAAGGCCGAACCCGCCCCGGAGTCGGCCGCGTTCACCCTCTACACCTCCGGCACCACCGGCGCGCCCAAGGGCGTGGTGATCTCCCGCCGCGCCGTCGCCGCCGATCTGGACGCGCTCGCCGACGCCTGGGCCTGGACGCCGGAGGACACCCTCGTCCACGGACTGCCGCTGTTCCATGTGCACGGTTTGGTGCTGGGCGTCCTGGGCGCGCTGCGGACCGGCAGCCGCCTGGTGCACACCGGCCGGCCGACGGCGGCGGCGTACGCGGCGGCCGGGGGCAGCCTCTACTTCGGCGTACCCACCGTCTGGAACCGCGTCGTCCAGGACCCGGAGTCCGCCCGCGCCCTGTCCGGCGCCCGCCTGCTGGTCTCCGGCAGCGCCCCGCTCCCGGCCCCGGTCTTCCGCGACCTGGAGCGGCTCACCGGCCAGCGCCCGGTCGAGCGCTACGGCATGACCGAAACCCTGATCACCGTCAGCACCCGTGCCGACGGCGAGCGCCGCCCGGGCTCCGTCGGCACCCCGCTGCCCGGGATCCGCACCCGGATCGCCGCCGAGGAGGGCGCCGAGATCGGCGAGCTCCAGCTCACCGGCCCCACCCTCTTCGACGGCTATCTGAACCGCCCCGAGGCCACCTCCGGCTGCTACACCGAGGACGGCTGGTTCCGCACCGGCGACATCGCCACCGTCGAGCCGGACGGCTTCCACCGCATCGTGGGCCGCGCCTCCACCGACATGATCAAGTCCGGTGGCTACCGCATCGGCGCGGGCGAGATCGAGAACGCCCTGCTGGACCACCCCGCCGTCCACGAGGCGGCCGTCGTGGGCGCACCCCACGACGACCTCGGCCAGCAGATCGTCGCCTATGTCGTCGCCGACGGCGTCACCGAACAGGACCTCATCGACCACGTCGCCACCCAGCTCTCCGTCCACAAGCGCCCCCGCAAGGTCCGCTTCCTGGACGCCCTGCCGCGCAACGCCATGGGCAAGCCGCAGAAGAAGCTGCTGCCCCCGCTGTGACGGCCCCGGCGCTGCCGCTCCTAGCTCGCCAGCCGCCCGTTCAGGAGATCGGCGCCGAGGGGGGTCAGGCTGTGGTGGACGGCACCGCCGACCCGGCGGGTGTTGAGGAGGTCGGCGTCGCGCAGGACCGACACGTGATGGCTGGCCGTGGCGGGGGAGACACCGACGCTCTGCGCCAGTTCGGTGGTCGTGCAGCCCCCGGCGACGGCCTCCAGGGCGGCCGCGCGGGTGCGCCCCAGTAGTGCCGCCAGCCGCTCCGGCGTCCGTTGCCCGTTGCCGGTCGAGACCTGCTCGGGAGGGCGCAGGAGCATGTCCTCGATCGGGTGGACGACGACCGGCGGCAGGCCGGGGTCTTTCAGAAACGTCGGCGTGCGCCAGCAGAAGTAGGACGGCAGCAAGAGCAGGCCCCGCCCGTCGAGATACACATCCCGGTCCACCGCGGGGCCATCGACGGTGAGCACGGGGGACTGCCAGTCGAGGCCGGGGTGCGAGGCTGCCATCAACTCCTCGAAGCTGCCCTCGCGCAGTCCCAGGGCCCGTGTCGCGCGGTCGGTCGCCAGCTGCGCCCGCATATGGGGCCAGTAGGGGGCGAGCGCGGTGCGGTGGTAGGCGCGGATCTGCGCCGCGAGGTGGCGCAGCGTCTCCACGTCGCCGTCCGCCAGTCGGCACATCCAGCTCGGAACCGACCGGGCCGCGGTCAGTTCACCGATTTCGGCGCACAGTCGCTTCCGGGGTGTGGACAGCAGGGCGCTGATGCCCAGTTCCAGTCCGCCCGCCGCGGCGGCGGGGGTGAGGAAGTCCGGTGAGTAGCCGCGTGGTGGAGCCAGCGCGAGCAGCGAGCGCAAGGGGCCGGCGCACCTGCTCCGGACCCGCCGACGCCACCGGCCGAAAACCAGCTCTCCATTGTGGGTTTGGAGCATGTGCAGGCTCAGGAGTCCTTCCCACATCGGGTCGGGATCCTGAGCCACTCGGCTCTGCGCCAGATCATCACTGCTGAAATGAATGCGCAATGGCATGATCGTAACCCCCGTTACGGGAGAGCTCCCCCACGGCCCTCCTCCCAACTGACGAAGCGTAGTGGACGGACCGCTTCACCTTTTCCCGGCAGGGCTGCTGATTTCGGCCATTCATCCTTTCCGGTCGCGGGGCAGGCATTCGAGCACCGTCGAATGGTGTGGCGGAGGATTTCGGCAGCCTTCACTGTGGTGATCGCGACGGTGAGTCAGTTCAGTGACGGGGGGAACATGAAGTCTCGCTGGAAACGCACCACCAGGGGGGTGGCGGCGACAGCCGTGGTAGCGGCTGTGGTGACGGGATGCGCGGATGGACCGGGAAGCGCCTCACCGCAACAGCCGGAAAGCACATTGACCCGCGCCGAAGAGCGCCTGGTACGCACGTGCATGGCACAACGGGGATTCTCCTATCACGAGGTGAAACGCACCGGACCGGAGAGCGAGCCGGAGATTCCGCAGTTCCCGTACGCCATCGACAACGTGTCGTGGGCCCGTCGGCACGGATACGGAACCGATCTGCTGAGCAAGGCCGCGCCGGCACCGGCGACCGTGAACCCCAACCTCGCCTACGTCAAGGGCCTCTCGCCGAAGAAGCAGCGCGCTTGGAGCACCGCCCTGGTGGGTTCGGGCAAGCAGCTGTCGGTACGGCTCGCGGACGGTTCCCGTATCAGCACCAGTAGCCACGGCTGTGTGGCGCAGGCCCGACGCCACCTCTACAAGGACCTGCCGGGATGGTTCCGGGCCAAGAAGACCGTCGAAAACATCGACGGATTCGTCCAGCGCGCGGTGCGCGACGACCGCCGGTACAAGGCGGCGGTCGTGGCGTGGGCCGCCTGCATGCGGAAGGGCGGCCGCGAGGTGCGGGATCCCGGCCAACTGCGGAGGCAGTACGCCGAGGAGCGGCGCGGCGAGAACCGGAAGACCGCGCGGCGCCTGGAGATCACAACGGCCGTCGCCGAGGCGAAGTGCGCCACTTCCACCTCGATGGCGCGCTCCACCAGGACGCTGGACGACGAATACCGAAAGAAAATGCGCAGAACTTTCCACAAGGAGTACGAAACCTTATCGAAGCTGAAACGGTCGGCGCTGCCACGAGCCGAAGAGGTCCTGCGCCGCAGGTGATGTCTCGGTGAGCCCAAGGGAGTCACCGAGCGAGAGAGAGAACACATTTCCCAGGAAAGATCCCACAGAGAGGAAACGCATCATGCGACGGATTCTGGCGACCGCGGGTGCCGTTACAGCCATTGCCGCCGCGGCCCTCATGGGCTCGGTCGGGACTGCTTCCGCCAGTCCGGCGGATTGTCCGCCCGGATCGTTCTGCGCCTGGAGCGACGATGACTTCTCGGGAGCCATGGCGCAATGGGCCGGGAACGACAACGACTGGACGAACGACGGAATGCACGACAACGCCGAGTCGCTCTACAACAACGGAGTGCCCGGATCTCTCACCAGTGTGCAGACCTACTACGACGCGAACTTCGTGAACCAGGACGTCTGCGTCAACCGCGGGGAGACGTACGACTTCGCCATGAACGACAACGACTATGACTCCCACCGCTGGGTCCCGGGCTGCACCTGATCCGGCCACGAGCGGTGCCCCGGCCGAACCGCCGCCGGGGCACCGCCCATGCCCGCCCACTGTCGACCGCCTCACCCCGACTCGGTGACGTTCGGGCGGCTGGGGATCGGCTCCGGGGCGAGGATCATGCGGTCCGGGACGCGGTCGAGGTCGCCCCGGGCCAGCAGCCAGTAGAGGGCGGCGGGGACGACGAGGCCGACGATCCAGGAGATGTCCGCGCCGCCCAGCGGTGCCACGAACGGGCCGGTGTAGAAGTGGGTGGCCAGGAAGGGGAGTTGGGTGAGGACGCCTACGGCGTAGGTTATCAGGGCCTTCCAGCGCCAGGCGCCGTAGCGGCCGTTGGGGTCGCTGAGCGCCGGGATGTCGTAGCGCTCCTTGGCGATGGCGTAGTAGTCGACGAGGTTGATCGCGCTCCACGGTGTGAAGAAGGCCAGCAGGAACAGCAGGAAGTCCTTGAAGGACGACAGGAAGCTGTCCTTGCCCAGCAGGGCGACCGCCGTACCGGCGACCATGATGGCCGCGATGTAGGCGGCGCGGCCGCGCGGGGAGAGGGTGGTGCGGCCCCGGAAGCCGCTGACGCTGGTCACCATCGACATGAAGCCGCCGTAGGTGTTGAGGACATTGACCGTCAGCTTGCCGAGGGCGATGACGAAGTAGAGGAGCGAGGTGACCACGGCCGCGCCGCCGCCGAGGCCGACGACGTAGGAGACCTCATGGCCGATGAAGGCGTCACCGGCCGCCGCGGCGGCGAGGGCGCCGAAGGTCATGGACCACTGGGAGCCGAGGACGGTGCCCGCCAGGGTCCAGGAGAAGGTGGCCCGGGCGGAGGTGGAGCGGGGCAGATAGCGCGAGTAGTCGGCGACGTACGGGCCGAAGGCGAGCTGCCAGGAGGCGGACAGCGACATCGCGAGGAGGAAGAGCGGGACGTCGAAGGTCCGGTCGTGCAACAGGGTGGCGAGGTCGGCGCGGTCCAGGAGCCGGATGCCGAGATAGACGAAGGCCAGCGCGCAGATCACTCCGGCGATCCGGCCGAGCGCGTGGATCAGGCGGTAGCCGACGGTGGCGGTCACGGCGGTGATGAGCGCGAACAGCATGATGCCGGTGGTGTCGCCGAGATGGGTCAGCTCACCGACCGCCTGCCCCGCCAGGACGCTGCCGCTGGCGAAGAAGCCCACGTACATCACGATGACCAGCAGCAGCGGGACGATCGCGCCCCGCACCCCGAACTGGGCCCGGGAGGAGATCATCTGGGGCAGTCCGAGCCGCGGCCCCTGGGCGGAGTGGAGGGCCATGACGGTGCCGCCCAGGAGATTGCCGAGCAGCAGGGCGAGGATGGCGGGGAAGGCGCCTGATCCGAAGACGACGGCGAGGGCGCCGGTGACAACGGCGGTGATCTGGAGGTTCGCTCCGACCCACAGCGTGAACTGGCTGAAGGCGGTGCCGTGGCGCTCCGCGTCGGGAACGACGTCGATGGAGCGTCTTTCGACCAGGGAGTCGGGCATGTGGTGCTCCTGCGGCTGGTTCTTCGCGTATTTCCTGGCGTATTTCTGGTTTCTTGTGCGCTTGCGTTTCTCGCGGCTGCGTGGTTCTGGGGGAAGGCAGGGGAGCAGGGCCGACGCGGCAGGTGAAGCGATACATTCGCGTCCCCTTGCGCTGCCTGCATATAGTCATGCACGGTCATGGGTGAGTGAATAGAAGTCAAGAGGTCGGCGTTGATCGGCGGTATCTTCTGTTCGCAATATGGGACGGAACGCCGGGCTGCCGTCGGGGCAGGGCGTGTTCGGGCCGGAGCGCCCTGGAGGATGTCTCATATGCCGGACAGTGCGAGGCCAGGAGGACGGACGCGATGAGGACCGACAACGGCACGGCGCCGGACACCGCGGGGGCGGACGCCGGGGGCGGTGCCGCCCGGCTCCAGGCGCTCTTCGAGGGCCACCGGCTCACCCCGACCCAGCGGCGGATCGCCCACTGCATGGTGCGGCGGGCGGCGGACGCCCCGTTCCTGTCCAGCGTCGAACTCGCCGAACTGGCGGGTGTCAGCCAGCCGTCCGTGACCCGCTTCGCGGTCGCGCTCGGCTTCGACGGCTATCCGGCACTGCGCAAACATCTGCGCGATGTCGCGCCCGCCGAACCGCCGGTGGCCGAGGGCGCGTACAACGAGTACCAGCAGGCGGTGCAGTCGGAGATCGACAACCTGCGCCACCTCGCCGCCCTGCTGGCCGACCCCGCCCCGGTCGAACGCGCCGGACGGCTGCTCGCGGAGTCCCGGCCGCTGCCGGTCCTCGGACTGCGCGCCGCCTCCGCCCAGGCGGGCGGCTTCGTCTACTTCGCGCGCAAGGTCCACCCGGACGTCCGGCTCCTCGACGAGGGCGGCACGATGCTCGCCGACCGCATCGACGCCGCCCAGCGCGCGGGCGCCAGCGCCCTGCTGTGCTTCGCGCTGCCGCGCCATCCGCGCGAGGTCGTCGAGGGTCTGGAGTACGCCCGGGAGTCCGGTCTGACCGTGGTCACCGTCGCCGACAGCGCCTTCGCCCCGGTGGCCCGCCACAGCGATCTGCTGCTGCCCGGGGCGGTCGGCACCGGCCTGGCCTTCGACACCGCCTGTGCGCCGATGCTGCTGGGGCGGGTGCTGCTGGAGGCGATGTGCGACGCCCTGCCGGACGCGCAGGCGCGGCTGGAGGAGTTCGACGCGAAGGCGGTGGCGCGCGGGCTGTTCGTGGAGTAGCCGTGACTGAGCCAGCGGGCGCTAGGGTCCGTCTTCGAAGGGGGCGTCCGGCCGTGAGCGGCGTCTGGTGCAGGGGGCACCTCCCAGCGTTAGCTGGGGGAGGATCGCAAGGCGGAGGATCGTCCTCGTACTGGGCGTACTCACGGGCCCTACAGGTCCACCAGCGAGCCGGCGTAGTCGCCGCCGCTCTCCGTGACGATCTCCTCGACCGTCTGCGGGGAGCGCACCGTCGCGAAGCGCACCGCGCCGCCGTCCACCGTGAAGCCGTAGATCCCGGGACGCGGCAGGCTGTTGTAGGCGAAGTGGTTGGAGAAGTAGTACGCCCCGGTGTCCAGGAGGCCCACCAGATCGCCTGCCGCGAGCTGCGGAAGGGGGCGGTCACGGGCGACCAGGTCGCCCGCGAAGCAGCACGGGCCGGCGACGTCCTGGGCGACCAGGCCGCCCGGGGCGGTCTGTTTGGGGCGGCCCGTGGCGTCGTAGGCGGCGATCCGCAGCGGCCAGGACTCCGGTGCGAAGACCGTGCGGGTGGCGAGCTGGGCGCCCGCGTGGGTGACCGCGATCGGACGGCCGCCCGCGGACTTGGCGTACTCGACCCGGGCCAGCACCGTGCCGGACTTGGCGAGCAGCGACCGCCCGAACTCGGTGACCAGCTCGTACCGCCCGTCGAACAGCCCGGGGGCGGTGGTCAGCAGCAGCCGGGCGTACTCCCGGTAGCCGGGGGTGAACGCATCGGAGCCGAAGTTCACCGGCAGTCCGCCGCCGATGTCGAGGGTGGCGACCTGCCGGCGGCCGGCCGCCGCGTTGATCTCCTCGGCCAGTTCGTAGACCGCCCGGACGCCCGCCGCCATCAGCTCCAGCGGGATGCCCTGGGAGCCGACATGCGCATGCAGCCGGGTCAGCCACGGGTGCTCCGCGAAGGCGCGGACGACGCGGTCGCGCGCGCCCGGGTCCTGGAGCGCGAAGCCGAATTTGGAGGTCGCGGTGGCCGTGCTGAGCGCGTCGATGCTGCCGCCGCCCAGCTGCGGATTGACCCGCAGCCCGAGCGGGCCGTGCGGGGCCGCGGGCGCGGCCCCGCCCCGTGGCTCGATCAGCGCGTCGAGCCGGTCCAGCTCCTGCGGATTGTCGGCGTTGACGGCGATCCGCAGGCGCAGTGCCTCGCGCAGTTCGGCGGCGGTCTTGGCGGGCGAGTCCAGCACGATCCGCTCGGCCGGTACGCCCGCGGCGCGGGCCAGCGCCAGCTCGCCGGGGCTGGCCACCTCGCAGCCCAGCCCCTCGTCGGCCAGCAGCCGCAGTACGGGGACCAGCGCGGCGGCCTTCACCGCGAAGGCGTGCAGTACGGGGGTGCCGGGGGCCACGATCTCGTCGAAGGCCGTACGCAGCTCCGCCGCGGCGGCGCGGATCCCGGCCACGTCCAGCAGTCCGGCGACCGGTTCCGCGGGGCTGAGCAGACCCTGCTCCACGGCGGCCCGTACGGCGCTCTCACGCCGGGCGGCGCGCTGTCCGGGCCCGTCCCCCGCAACCGTTTTCGACGTCATGACCTCAGCCAACCACCCGTCCAGGGGCCTGGCCAGTGGATGCGCTCGCTCCCGGGGCCGTACCGTGGCGCGCCCCGCGGTCACAGCTCCACCAGCACCGCCCCGAGATGCCGTCCTTCGACCAACTCGACCAGCGCGCGCGGCGCTTGGCCGATCCCGGTCAGCCGGGTGTGCGGATAGACGACCGTGCCCTCGCGCAGGGCGCGGCCGAAGGCGCGCGCGTAGTCGGGCCGGGCGTCCTGGTGGTCGTAGCAGCTGATACCGCGCAGGGTGACCCCGCGGGCGATCAGGGCCGGGGTGCTGATCCCGGTGCGGGTCACGAGGCCGTCGGACAGCTGGGCGGCCAGCGCGCCGACGATCGCGAACCGGGCCTTGCGGCGGGCCAGCGCCAGCGCCGCCTGGAGCTGTTCGCCCCCGACGGTGTCCACGAGGACGTCGATGCCGTCGGGGGCCGCCGCCCGCAGCTGCTCCTCGATCGGCCCGGTGCCGTGCCGCAGCACCACCGCGTCGTAGCCCAGCTCCCCGGTCAGCCGGGCGGCCTTCGCGGGTGAGCCGGTGGAGCCGATGACCCGCTCCGCGCCGTGCAGCCGGGCGAACTGCCCGGCCAGTGAGCCCACCCCGCCCGCGGCGCCGGTGACGAACACGGTGTCCCCGCGCCGTACGCCCGCCCCGCGCACCACGCCCAGCCAGGCGGGGAAGCCCTGGGAGAGCTGGGCGGCGGGGTCGGGCAGCCCGTCGCTGTCGATCGGCCGGGCCTCCGCCGCGTCCACGACGGCGTACTCGCGCCAGCCGATGGGGTGCCGCACCAGGGTGCCGGGGGCGGGGCCACCCTCCGGGGCGCTGATCACCTCGCCGACCGCGGGGCCGCGCATCAGCTCGCCGGGTTCGGGCGCCGGAAGCGACCGCGGCAGACCGAGGGCGCTCAGGCCGGCCCGGGGCAGCGGGCGCATCGCGGCGCTGACGCTCATCAGCAGGTTGCGCACCAGCAGCCGGCCGGGTCCGGGAGCGGGCAGCGGGGCGGTCACCACCTCGAAGTGGCCGGTGGTGAGCGTCCCGTCGGACGGCCGGGCGGCGAGGCGCACCGCGCGGTGCGTGGCGGGCGGCGGGACCGGTCCGGCGGCGGGCTGCGACACGGGGGCTCCTCGGCGGTGGTCCGGGCCGGGCGGCGACCCCGTGACGCTAAGTCCTGCGGCGGGCCCCGGAGGTGAGGCCACCGCGCGTCCGCGCCCGAAGGGGCGGTGAACCACCCGGGTGCATGCGGCGGGCCACCGCACGCGGCGCTATTGACTAGTTCTATTCAATGGAGCCAAGATGTGAATATCTCGATCCATTCCCACGGCAGGGAGGCACGTCCCATGTCAGGTCCGCGACCCGTACGGGCACCGCGCGGTACGGAGCTCAGCGCACAGGGGTGGCAGCAGGAAGCCGCCCTCCGGATGCTCCAGAACAACCTCGACCCGGAGGTGGCCGAGCACCCCGACAAGCTGGTCGTCTACGGCGGCACCGGCAAGGCGGCCCGCGACTGGCGCTCGTTCGACGCCATGGTCCGCACCCTGCGGACGCTCAAGCAGGACGAGACGATGCTCGTCCAGTCGGGCCGTCCGGTCGGCGTGATGCAGACCCACGAGTGGGCGCCGCGCGTACTCATCGCCAACTCCAACCTGGTCGGCGACTGGGCCACCTGGGAGGAGTTCCGCCGCCTGGAGGCGCTGGGCCTGACCATGTACGGCCAGATGACCGCGGGCTCGTGGATCTACATCGGCACGCAGGGCATCCTCCAGGGCACCTACGAGACCTTCGCGGCCGTGGCCGAGAAGAAGTTCAACGGCACCCTGGCCGGGACGATCACGCTCACCGCGGGCCTGGGCGGGATGGGCGGCGCCCAGCCCCTCGCCGTCACCATGAACGACGGTGTGGCGATCTGCATCGACTGCGATCCGCGCGCCATCGAGCGCCGGATCGAGCACCGCTATCTCGACGTCCGGGCCGACAGCCTGGACCACGCCCTCCAGCTGGCGACCGAGGCGCGGGACGCCCGCCGTCCGCTGTCGATCGGTGTGCTGGGGAACGCGGCCGAGCTGGTCCCGCAGCTCCTCGCGATGAACGCCCCCATCGACATCGTCACCGACCAGACCAGCGCGCATGACCCGCTGTCGTATCTGCCGGTGGGCGTGGACTTCGACGAGATGGCGTCGTACGCCGCCGAGAAGCCCGCCGACTTCACCCAGCGGGCGCGGGAGTCCATGGCCCGGCATGTCGAGGCCATGGTCGGCTTCATGGACGCGGGGGCCGAGGTCTTCGACTACGGCAACTCCATCCGCGGTGAGGCCAAGCTCGCGGGCTTCGAGCGCGCCTTCGCCTTCCCCGGCTTCGTGCCCGCCTACATCCGCCCGCTGTTCTGCGAGGGCAAGGGCCCGTTCCGCTGGGCCGCGCTGTCCGGCGACCCCAAGGACATCGCCGCCACCGACAGGGCGATCCTGGACCTGTTCCCGGAGAACGAGTCGCTGGCCCGCTGGATCAAGATGGCGGGGGAGCGGGTGCACTTCCAGGGTCTGCCCGCCCGGATCTGCTGGCTGGGCTACGGCGAGCGGGACAAGGCGGGCGAGCGGTTCAACGAGATGGTGGCCGACGGCACCCTCGCCGCCCCGCTGGCCATCGGCCGTGACCACCTCGACTGCGGCTCGGTGGCCTCCCCGTACCGCGAGACCGAGGCCATGCTCGACGGCTCGGACGCCATCGCCGACTGGCCGCTGCTCAACGCCATGGTCAACGTCGCCTCGGGCGCCTCCTGGGTCTCCCTCCACCACGGCGGCGGCGTCGGCATGGGCCGCTCGATCCACGCGGGCCAGGTCACGGTGGCCGACGGCACCGCGCTGGCGGGCGAGAAGATCCGCCGGGTGCTGACCAACGACCCGGGCATGGGCGTGATCCGCCATGTCGACGCGGGCTACGACCGCGCCGACGAGGTGGCGCACGAGCGCGAGGTGCGCGTCCCGATGCGTGAGGAAGGGACGGCGTGACCGCACCCGCAGCCGCGTCCCCGTCGTTCCTGGAGATGTGGCGCGACCTCGCTCCCATCGGCCGGGACGCCACCACCACCGGCTACCGCCGCTACGCCTGGACGGGCGCGGACGCCGACTGCCGCGCCTGGTTCCGCGCCCAGGCGGAGACCCGCGGCCTCACCTACGAGGTGGACCGCAACGGCAACCAGTGGGCCTGGCTCGGCGACCCGGCCGCCGGGGACGCGGTCGTCACCGGCTCCCACCTGGACTCGGTGCCCGACGGGGGTGCCTTTGACGGCCCCCTCGGCGTGGTCTCCTCCTTCGCCGCCCTCGACGAGCTCCGCGCCCGCGGTAAGCACCTCGCCAAACCGCTGGCGATCGTGAACTTCGGCGACGAGGAGGGCGCCCGCTTCGGGCTGGCCTGCGTCGGCTCCCGGCTCACCGCCGGACAGCTCACCGTCGACCAGGCGCATACGCTGCGTGACGCCGACGGGGTCTCGCTGCCGCAGGCCATGGAGCGCGCCGGTTACGACCCGGACGCCATCGGCCCGGACCCCGAGCGGCTGGCCCGGATCGGCGCCTTCGTGGAGCTCCACGTCGAGCAGGGCCGGGCGCTGGCGGACACGAACGACCCGGTGGGCGTGGCCTCGGCGATCTGGCCGCACGGCCGCTGGCGGTTCGACTTCCACGGCGAGGCCAACCACGCCGGGACGACCCGGATCGAGGACCGCCGAGATCCGATGCTCACCTACGCCAACACCGTGCTCGCGGCCCGCAAGAAGGCCCGGCTGGCGGGGGCGCTGGCCACGTTCGGCAAGGTCAGCGTGGAGCCCAACGGGGTCAACGCCATCGCCTCCCTGGTGCGCGGCTGGCTGGACTCACGGGCCGCCGACGAGAAGACCCTCGCCGACGTCGTCGAGGAGGTCGAGCGGGCCGCCGTGGAGCGCGGGCAGCGCGACGGGGTGGAGGTCCGGGTCACCCGGGAGTCCTTCACCCCGGTCGTGGAATTCGCCCATGATCTGCGGGACCGGCTGTCGGGCCTGCTCGGCGGGGTTCCGGTGCTGCCCACCGGCGCCGGGCACGACGCGGGCATTTTGTCCGCGTCGGTTCCGACCGCCATGCTGTTTGTAAGGAACCCCACCGGCGTCTCGCACTCACCCGCGGAGACGGCGGGCGAGGATGACTGCCACGCCGGTGTGGCCGCGCTCGCGCAGGTACTGGAGGGGTTGGCGTGTCACTGACGGCGCAGACGTACTGGGCGGAGTACGCCTGGCTCGGCGGAAGCGTACGGTCGGACGTGGTGATCGTGGCCGCGACGGACGGAAGGATCACCGCGGTGCGGCCCGGCTGCCCCGTGCCGCCCGCGGGCTCGGTCACCCTGCGCGGGCTCACCGTCCCCGGCCTGGCCAACGCGCACAGCCATGCCTTTCACCGGGCGCTGCGCGGCTTCGTCCAGGCCGGGAGCGCGGCGCACGCCCACGATCAGCGGCAGGGCACCCCGGACTCCTTCTGGACCTGGCGCAAGGTGATGTACGAGGTCGCCGACCGGCTCACCCCGGACAGCTACTTCGAACTCGCCCGCGCCGTCTACGCCGAGATGGCCATGGCGGGCATCACCTGCGTGGGGGAGTTCCACTACCTCCACCACGCACCCGGCGGCACCCGCTACAGCGACCCCAATGTGATGGGGGAGGCCCTGATCGCGGCCGCGTCCGAGGCCGGAATCCGTATCACCCTCCTCGACACCTGCTATCTCTCCTCCGGGTTCGGCGCCGAGCCCGACCAGCACCAGCTGCGCTTCTCCGACGGCAGCGCCGACGCCTGGGCCGAGCGGGTCTCCGCGCTCAAGGGCAACGGCAACACCCGGATCGGCGCGGCCATCCACTCGGTGCGGGCCGTCCCCGCCGACCAGTTGGGCACCGTCTCCGGCTGGGCCGAGGAGCGGTCGGCCCCGCTCCACGTCCACCTCTCCGAGCAGACCGCCGAGAACGACGCCTGCGTCGAGGCACACGGCCTCACCCCGACCCGGCTGCTCTCCGACCACGGGGTGCTGGGACCGCGCACCACCGCGGTGCACGCCACCCATCTCACCCCCGGCGACATCCGGCTGCTGGGCCACTCGGCCACCGGGGTGTGCATGTGCCCGACCACCGAACGGGACCTCGCCGACGGCATCGGCCCGGCCGCCGAACTCCAGCGCGCGGGCTCACCGCTGTCGCTGGGCAGCGACAGCCACGCCGTGATCGACATCCTCGAAGAGGCCCGCGCCATGGAGCTGGACGAGCGGCTGCACACTCGCGCCCGCGGCCACTGGACCGCGCCCCAACTGCTGCGCGCCGCAACGGCGGACGGTCATGCGGCGCTCGGCTGGGGCGAGGACGCGGGCCGGATCGAGGTGGGGGCGCTGGCCGACCTCACCACGATCGCGCTGGACTCGGTGCGCACCGCGGGGCCCCAGCCCCGGCTGGGCGCCGAGACGGCCGTATTCGCGGCGACCAGCGCCGATGTCCGGCACACCGTGGTCGGCGGCCGCCATGTCGTACGGGACGGCGCCCATCAGCTCGTCCCGCGCGTGCCCGAGGCGCTGGCCGAGTCCATCGCAGCCCTGCACGGCTGAGCGACAACGGGCCGCTCCGGCGGCCCACGAAGGAGAACATCCCCACGATGACCACCGCGACGGACGCGGCCGCCACGCCCGCGACGACCGCCATCACCCATATCGCCAGCCTCGTCACCAACGACCCCTCCCTCGGTGAAGGCCCCCTCGGTCTGATCCAGGACGCGGCCGTCGTCATCGACGGCGACCGGATCGCCTGGGTCGGTGAGACCAGCAAAGCACCCGCCACCGACAACCGGGTCGACGCGGCCGGACGGGCCGCTCTCCCCGGCTTTGTGGACTCCCACTCCCATGTGGTCTTCGCGGGCGACCGCACGGAGGAGTTCAACGCCCGGATGTCCGGGCGGCCTTACAGCGCGGGCGGGATCCGCACCACCGTGGCCGCCACCCGGACCGCGTCCAACAACGAGCTCAACGCCAATGTCGCCCGCTATGTGATGGAGACTCTGCGGCAGGGCACCACCACCCTGGAGATCAAGTCCGGCTACGGGCTGACCTCCGAGGACGAGTCCCGCGCCCTGTCCATCGCCGCCGCCCACACCGACGAGGTGACCTTCCTGGGCGCCCATGTCGTCGCGCCCGAGTTCGCCGACGACCCGGCCGCGTACGTGGACCTGGTCACCGGCCCGATGCTCGACATGTGCGCCCCGTACGCCCGTTGGGTGGACGTCTTCTGCGAGAAGGGCGCCTTCGACGGCGACCAGGCGCGGGCCGTGCTCACCGCCGGACAGCGGCACGGCCTGATCCCGCGGGTCCACGCCAACCAGCTCTCCCACGGCCCCGGGGTGCAGCTCGCCGTCGAGCTGGGCGCCGCCTCCGCCGACCACTGCACCTATCTGACGGACGAGGACATCGACGCGCTGGCGCACAGCGACACCGTGGCCACCCTGCTGCCGGGCTGCGAGTTCTCCACCCGCTCGCCGTACCCGGACGCGCGCCGGCTGCTGGACGCGGGCGTCACCGTGGCGCTCTCGCCGGACTGCAACCCGGGCTCGTCCTTCACCAGTTCGATGCCGTTCTGCATCGCGCTGGCCGTCCGTGACATGGGGATGACACCGGACGAGGCGGTCTGGGCGGCCACGGAGGGCGGGGCGCGCGCCCTGCGCCGTACCGACGTGGGCCGTATCGCGCCGGGCGCCCGCGCCGATCTGGCGCTGCTGGACGCCCCGTCCCACGTCCACCTCGCCTACCGGCCGGGGGTTCCGCTGGTGTCGGCCGTCTGGCGCGGCGGCACCCTGGTCTGACGTCCCCGGCGGATGCCGACGCCGACGCGAATAAGGACCCGTCCCGGGCTGAGCGGGGGCGGGCCCTTATCCGTCTGCGGCAGCGTCAATCCTCGATCATCAGTCCCTTGCGGAGCCGACGGAGGGTGCGCGACAGCAGCCTGGAGACATGCATCTGGGAGATGCCCAGCTCCTCACCGATCTCCGATTGCGTCATGTTCGCCACGAAGCGCAGCGACAGGATCTTCCGGTCGCGCGGCGGCAGTTCGGCGATCAGCGGCTTCAGGGACTCCATGTACTCGATGCCTTCGAGACCGTGGTCCTCGTAGCCGATCCGGTCCGCCAGGGTGCCCTCGGTGTCGTCCTCCTCGGGCTGGGCGTCCAGCGAGCTGGCGGTGTACGCGTTGCTCGCGGCCATGCCCTCGACGACCTCGCCGGGGGTGATGTCCAGCCGCTCCGCCAACTCCTCGACGGTGGGGGCGCGGTCGAGCCGCTGGGCCAGTTCGTCACCGGCCTTGGCCAGGTCGAGCCGCAGCTCCTGGAGCCGCCTGGGCACGCGCACCGACCAACTGGTGTCCCGGAAGAAGCGCTTGATCTCGCCGACGATGGTCGGCATCGCGAAGGTGGGGAACTCGACGCCGCGGCCGAGCTCGAAGCGGTCTATCGCTTTGATCAGTCCGATGGTGCCGACCTGGACGATGTCCTCCATCGGCTCGCTGCGGGAGCGGAAGCGCGAGGCGGCGAACTTGACCAGGGCCAGGTTCAGCTCGACGAGCGTGTTGCGGACGTACGCGTACTCGTGGGTGCCTTCGTCCAGCACCTCGAGGCGTTCGAAGAGGGTCTTCGAGAGAGCCCGTGCGTCTACCGGGCCAACCGTTTCATACGGGGGTATCTCCGGCAGGTCGGACAATTCCGGCAGTTCATCCAGCGAGGTTCCGGCGCCGGCCTGGACATCCGTGTCGGGAGTGAACTGCTGGGGCACGGTGGTCGACGAGGCGCCGGTACTCCAAGAGGGGTCAGTACGCGATTCGTCGAGCTGGCGGGACATAGTCTCCTCCGTCGTTCTCGGCATATGGCTGCCGATGCCATAACGTGCTGCTCGGGTGAGCGGCGCCTCCAAAGCCGGTCGTGTTCGAGCGGGTCACTACTACGCCTACCCGTATTGGCCATCGTGTGGCAAGTCCACGTTGTCCATATTTGCCGAAGTATGCGAAATGTTCGGCTACCGGAGGGGCGGGTAGAAGGCGTAGGGTTCGATGCGCGCAATCGAAAGCAACGAGACGCCAGAAGAGGTGCGCACATGGACCGCGGGATGGTCGGCAGCGCCAGCAAGGGCCGACTCCAGGTCGAGGTTCGGCACCACGGGGCGAGTGCGGTCGTCACACCAGCGGGTGAGTTGGATCACCACACCGCCGAAGTGCTGCGCGAGCCGCTGGAGAGGTGTGTGGAAGGCGGACGCGCGCGGCTGGTCGTGGACTGCTCCAAGCTGGAGTTCTGCGACTCGACGGGGCTGAATGTCCTCCTGGGTGCCCGCCTCAAGGCCGAGGCCGAGGGTGGTGGGGTCCACCTGGCCGGGATGCAGCCCATCGTTGCCCGCGTGTTCGAGATCACCGGGGCGGAAGCCGTCTTCACGCTGCATGACTCGCTTGATGCAGCGCTTGTTGAGTGATCTACGCCACTCCTGTTCCCGGTGAGTCCTGAGCGGGGCGTCGAGGCGTTGCCCGCGTCACATCACCGGTGTCGAAGAAGTGGGTGTTCTCACGCTTTGGCCGGGCAGGAGACAGGCTGAAACTGTTGAAGAGATCAGGTAACCCTTGTCCCTGAATCGGTGAATCGGTGAGGTGAAGCGCTGATGAGCACCACCCGGCCGTACCCGCCGGGCGACCGCAGCCCGGACCCGGACGGCCCCGCCGCTTCGGCCACCCCACCGGGCGCTCCACCCGCCGGTCGGATCCGCCAGGTTCGCAGGCTCCATCTGATCGGAGCCAGCGGAGCCGTTCCGCGCGCCCGTGACTTCACACGCGAGGCGCTGCGCGACTGGGGCTGGCTGCCGGCCGCGACCGCCGATCAGCGCGCGGCCTCGGAAGATGTGCTGCTCGTCGTCTCCGAACTGGTCACCAACGCCTGTCTGCACGCCGAAGGACCCGAGGAACTGCGCGTCAGCTGCAACGCCAAGGTGCTCCGCCTCGAGGTCGTCGACCTCGGCACGGGTACGCCCGCGCCGCGCACCCCGCACCGTGCCGGGCGCCCCGGCGGCCATGGGATGTTCATCGTCCAACGGCTCTGCCTGGACTGGGGCGTTGTGCGGAACGTGGAAGGCACCGGCAAGACGGTCTGGGCCGAGCTCGCCGCCCCGGCCTGAAGAGCACGGCCCCGGCCCGACTTCCCCCGCGCGCTGAGCGCCCTCGGGACCGGCTGATCCGCCGCGGCCATGCCGCCGCCCCGCGGCCACCCCCGCCGCCCCTGCGGTCACCCCCGCCGCAATCGTGTCCGCGCCCACCCGCTTCACCCGGTCTTGAGCCCCTACGCGCCGATCGGGCGTGCTCTTTGTCTTCCCTCTCCACGGTCCCCGGCGTACTGTCGGCGCCCATCTGATATGCCGTCAGTTCTTTGGCTGCGGCGTTCGACGAGAGGGGATCTCGTGGTGTCCCACACACAACGCCGTACGGCCGGACGCGGCGGCGCCCTCGCCCTCGCCGCGGCCCTGGCCGGTTCCGCGGTCTTCCTCGGTGCCCCGTCCGCCCACGCCACCACCGTTGATGTCGACTACAAGTGCAAGACGCCGATCGGCGACAAGAGCGCGGTGTCGCCCATCGACATCAAGAGCGTGAAGAGCGGCAGCGGCTACAAGCTCACCATGTCCTTCGAGAAGGGTGTCTCCTCCAGCCCGGTCGAACTCGGCAAGGGCGCCATGCACCCCAACGCGCTCATCAAGCTGGGCGGCGCGGAGACCGGGACGGTGTCGGTCGCGGGGCCCGCCAACGACAAGGCGATCCCCGCCAACACCCCGATCAAGATCCGTGATCTGTCGGGCACCTACACGCCGAAGAAGAGCGGCAAGGTCACCTTCACCGCCTCCACCCTCACCATCAAGGCCCTGGGTACGACCACCACCTGCACCCCCGGCAACAACCCGAAGCCCTCGCTGACGCTGGACGTCACGAGCTCGGGCGGCTCCGGCTCGGGCGGCTCAGGCTCCGGTGGCGGAAGTGGATCCTCCGGCGGCAGCGACAACGGAGGGACCGGCGGCACAAGCAGCTCCGGCTCCGGCGGCGGCTCCCAGCTTCCGCAGACCGGACCGGCCGACTCCGCCATCGCGCTCGGCACCCTCGGCGGCACCGTGCTGCTCACCGGGATGGCCGGGGCCCTCTGGCTGAGCCGGCGCCGCCACCAGACGCACTAGGCCCCGCCCGGCCGGGCCGCACGAGGACGAGCACCCAAGGAGCCGCCGATGCCGTCTGGTACCCACACCGTCGTCCGCGTCCGCACCCGCGCCGCCGCGCTACTGACCGCCCCTCTGCTGACCCTCGCGCTCTTCCCCACGGCAGCGGCCACCGCGGCCACCGCGGCCCCCGCCGGGCCCGGGGGACACAGCTGGTCGGCGGCGCCCGCGCCCGGCGGTGGAAACGCGCCGGGCGCGGGCGACCGGGCCTACTTCTATCTGGAGGGCGGCCCCGGCACCGTCCTCCACGACACCCTCGCGGTCACCAACGAGAGCACCCGGCCCCGCACCGTCCGGCTGCGCGGCACCGGCGGCATCCGGGTCTCACTCGCCGAGCACACCGTGAAGGTGCCGCCCCGCACCCGCGCCGATGTCCCGCTCACCGTCACCGTCCCCGCCGACGCGGCACCCGGCGAGCGCTCCGGCGCGGTCCGGGTCTCCGGCGGCGGCCGCGAGATCGCGGTACGGACTCATCTGCGGGTCAACGGGCCCACCATGACGGCGCTCTCCGTGGAGGACGTCCGCGTCGAGCGGCACGGCGACGTGGCGGCCATCCGTTACGCCCTGGTCAACCGCGGCACCACCGCGCTCACTCCACGGCTCGCGGTACGCGCCGAGGGGCTCTTCGGCGCGGTGCTGCGCCGGGACGCCCGCACGCTGCCCGTCGAACTGGCCCCCGGCCGCCGGGTGCGGCTCACCGAGAAGTGGCCCGATCCGCCTCCCGTCGACCGGGTGGCGGTGAAACTCACGGTCACCGCGGGCGGCGGAGCGTACGACGCGGCGTCCACCACCTACACCGCCGTACCGCTGTGGCTGCTCGTCCCGGCGGCGGTCGGGGCACTGGGCGCGGGCACCGGCGCGGGCGCGTGGCTGTGGCGGCGACGACGGCGCGTACCGGAAGCGGCCGTACCGGAAGCGGCCGTACCGGAAGCGGCCCTACCGGAGTCGACGGCACCGGAGTCGGCCGCACCGGAGCCGGAAGCCGCCGTCGCGGGGGCGGGAGCGGGGGCAGGAGCGGAGGAATGAAACAGCATCGCGCACGACCGACGCTCGTGGTCCTCGCCCTGCTCCTCGGCACCCTCGTCGTACCGTTCACCGGCCGTGCCACCGCGGCCTCCGACGGACCGACCGTCGCGGTCTCCCGGCGAGAGGCGGGCACCGGCGGCTCGATCACCGTGACCGGTCACGGCTGGCGGCCGAAGGCGCTGCTCACTCTGCTCATCTGCGGACAGAACATGATCGGCGGCACCAACTCCTGCGCCAATTCCGACGGCAGGGCGGTCACCACCGGGAAGGACGGAACCTTCCGACGAAAACTGCCGGTCGCCGATCCGCCCAAGCCCTGCCCCTGCGTCGTCCATGCCGCGACCGTCACCGGTGAAGCCGCCTCCGCCGACGCGGAGTTCCGCGTCGCCGGACATCCGGTGAAGCCCCTGCCGAAGGAGCGCACCGGCGGTGAACGGCTCAGCGTCCTCTCGGCGCGGCTGGACGGTTCGAGCGGGGTGCTGACCTGGTTCGGTGCGCCCCCGAGCCGGAAGCTCGTGGTCACGGTCGCCAATCTCGGCTCGACTCCGGCCCGCGACCCGGTCTTCCGGGTGGGTGCCTCGCACGGTGTCTTCGCGCCCTCGTGGGAGGAGCGGCAGTGGCGGGGGACCATCAAGCCGGGGAAGAAGGCCCAGGTCAAGCTGGAGGTCGAACTGTCGGCCGGGGCCCATGGCGACTATGTCGTCTCGCTGAAGTACGGCAGCAAGCTGCTGGTCGAGCAGCCGTGGACGGTCGCGCGGCCGTGGGGCGTCACGCTCTTCTGGATCCTGCTCTGTGTGGTGATCCCGGCGGCGGTCTTCCGGATCGGTATGGCCGTCGTGGACAAGGTGCGGCCGCGTCCGGCGACGGCGGGCGCCCACGCCCGCACCCGCCGCTCCCGTACCCACGGCACCCGCGCCGACCCTGCCCGTACCGGCCGCTCCGGCGACGATCCGTCCCTGCCCTGGTTCACCCCGGACACGCTGCCGGGGTCGCAGACGCAACACCCTTCCGCACCGTCCGAGAACGACCGACCGACCCCGAAAGGATCGACGTGAGTACGCAACGAAGAGTAGGCGCGGCCACCGCCGCGCTGGTGCTCGGCGGTGCGGGCGTGCTGTTCGGCGCAAGCACCGCACACGGCGCCGAGGTCTCGTACAAGACCGAGTGCCTGCCGCCGCCGATCTCCGGTATGCCGCCGGTGCGGGGCACCACGACCGTGGACGTACAGGCCCCGGCCACGGCCAAGGTCGGCGACGAGGTCGAGGTGGTGTGGAAGACGGTGCAGGCCGCTTCCAAGAACCCGCCCATCCTCGATCTGGAGAAGGACACCGTGAAGCCCACCGGCACCATCACGGTGGGCGGGGCGCAGACCGGCGATCTGGCGATGGAGGGGGCGCGGGAGAATCCGCCGATCCCCAAGGACAGTCCGATGAAGCTGTCCGACATGAAGGCCAAGCTGAAGCTGACGAAGGCCGGGGAGGTGACGCTGACGCCCGGCGCGTACAACATCAACGTCAGCAAGCCGATCTCCACGGACACCAAGTGCTCGGCCAAGGAGACGGTCAAGGCCGCCGCCACCATCAAGGTGACGGACGGCGGCGGCTCCACCACGGGCGGAACCACGACCGGTGGCACGACGACCGGCGGTACGACCACCGGTGGCACCACGGGGGGTACGACCACGGGCGGGACCACGACCGGTGGCACGACGACCGGCGGGACCACCACGGGCGGGACCACCACCGGCGGCTCCACGACCGGTGGTTCGACGACCGGCGGCGGTGGCGGCGGGGGCGACACCCAGACCGGTAAGCAGGTGGACGTCGACTACAAGTGCAAGACCCCCATCGGCGACAAGGAAGCCACTTCCCCGGTCCAGATCAACGCCACCAAGAAGGGCGGGAACTTCGACCTCACCGTGAAGTTCGGCAAGTCCGTGATGAACAGCCCGGCCGACATCCCCGCCAACTCCGTCAAGCCCTCGATGGCGGTGAAGGTCGGCGGTGCCGACAAGGGCACGGTCGCCGTGGAGGGGCCGACCAACAAGGGGCCCATCAAGTCCGGTGAACCGATCGAGATTCCGGACCTCACCGGCACCTACAAGCCGGGCGCCGGCGGCAAGTCGACGCTCACCCCGGGTGTGCTGACGGTCAAGGCGCTCGGTACGACCACCACCTGCACCCCGGTCAAGGACCCCGGCGCCTCGCTGGAGCTGGACACCACGGCCCAGCCCGGCGGTACGTCCGGTGGCACCTCCGGCGGTTCCGGTGGGACCTCGGGCGGCACCTCGGGCGGTACGTCCGGTGGCACCGGCGGCAGTTCGTCCGGCGGCACCAGCGGCGGGCTGGCCGAGACCGGTGCGAGCGACCACGGCGGGCTGAAGGCGCTCGCCCTGATCGCCGGTACCTCCGTCCTGCTGGGCGGCGCGGTCTTCACCCTCACCCCGTGGCGCAAGCTGCGCGGCACCCGCTGACCGGATCCCGCGAACGGCTGAGGGGAACGGCTGAGGGGCCCGGCGCGGTCGTTCCGCGCCGGGCCCCTCACACCATGGGCCGTGAAACGGCCTCAGCGCACGTCGGCCATGAGGGCCACGATCTTCTTGCGGTACATGAAGACCGCGAATCCGGCCAGCGCCGCGAGGCTCGCCTCCAGCGCGATCACGCCTGTGCCGCTCATGTCGACACCCGCGATGGACAGCAGGCCCGTGATGCAGTCACCGGCGGTCACCGCGAGGAACCACACACCCATCATCTGACTCGCGTACTTCTCCGGAGCCATCTTGGTGGTCACCGACAGGCCGACCGGCGAGAGGCACAGCTCACCCATCGTCTGGATCATGTAGATCGACACCAGCCACATCGGGCTGACGGTGCTGCCGTCCGAGGCCATCGCCATCGGCACCACGAAGACGAAGAAGGACGCGCCGATCAGGACCAGGGCCAGCGAGAACTTCACCGTGGTGTTGGGCTCCCGGTCGCGCCGGGCCAGCCACAGCCACAGCCAGGCGAAGACCGGGGCGAGGGCCATCACCCACAGCGGGTTCACCGACTGGAACCACGAGGACGGGAAGTGCAGCCCGAAGATGTTGTCGGCGGTCTTCTTCTCGGCGAAGGCGGACATCGTGGAGCCGCCCTGGTCAAAGATCATCCAGAACACGGCCGCGGCCACGAAGAACCAGATGTAGCCGCTGACCTTGGTCTGCTCGACGGCCGACAGCTCCCGGTCGAGCTTGATCCGGATCAGCACGCCGGTGGGGATGATCAGTCCCAGGAGGGTGATCGGGACCAGGGCCCAGTTCAGCGTCCAGTTGCCGCTGAGGACCACCGCGCCGTAGAAGACCGTGGCCACGATCAGCCAGATCAGGCCCTTGCGCAGCCAGGCCCGGCGCTCCTCGGCCGCCAGCGGCGTCGGTACGACACTGCTCTGCGGGCTGAGGTGGCGGGTGCCGATCAGGAACTGCGCCAGGCCCAGCGCCATGCCGAGCGCGGCGAGCGCGAAGCCCAGGTGCCAGTTGTAGCTCTGGCCGACGGTGCCGATCACCAGCGGAGCGGCGAAGCCACCCACGTTGATGCCGATGTAGAAGATGGTGAAGCCGCCGTCCCGGCGCGGGTCCTGGGGACCGTCGTAGAGCTGGCCGACCATCGTGGAGATGTTGGCCTTCAGCAGCCCCGACCCCAGGGCGACCAGGGCGAGACCGGCGAAGAAGGGCCCCTCACCGGGTACGGCGAGCGCCAGATGGCCCGTCATGATCACACCGGCGGCGATGGCCACCGTCCGCCGCGGGCCCCAGACCCGGTCGCCGAACCAGCCGCCGGGCATGGCCAGTAGATAGACCAGCGCCAGATAGACCGAGTAGATGGCAACCGCGTTGACCTCGGTCATCGCGAGGCCACCGCCCTGACTGCCCTTCTTGGCATCCGGGCCGCCGGAGATCAGATAGACGACGAGCAGGGCTCTCATGCCGTAGTAGCTGAAGCGTTCCCACATCTCGGTCATGAAGAGAGTGGCGAGGCCACGCGGGTGGCCGAAGAAGGTCTTGCCACCGCTGGCAGGGGTTCCCTGCGCGGTGGCGCCCTTCGTGAGGCTGGACGCCATGGGGGGTTCCTTGTGTGGTCAGGAGGCGCTCGGTGGTCAGTTCGGTCGCCCTGTCCGGCTCAGGACACGACAGAGACCTTCGGCGGCGCGTAGCGGCCAAAGGTCCCCGAAAGAGCTGCAAACGATCGTTCACTCTACACACGCTCCCCCCACCCCCCGGAGGGGATGAGACATACGTCACGCAAGGGGTGCGCAACCCTCCGTGCCCCGGCTGTAGCCCCGTGCGCGCCCCCTGCTCCGACCTCGGCGGACTACCATCACCCCCATGACCCGAGTACTGCTCGCCGAGGATGACGCATCCATCTCGGAGCCGCTCGCACGCGCCCTGCGCCGTGAGGGGTACGAAGTCGAGGTGCGGGAGGACGGACCCACCGCGCTCGACGCCGGGCTGCAAGGGGGTATCGATCTGATTGTCCTCGACCTCGGCCTGCCGGGGATGGACGGTCTCGAAGTCTGCCGCCGGCTGCGCACCGAGGGTCATGGCTTCCCGGTTCTGGTGCTCACCGCCCGCGCGGACGAGGTGGACACGGTGGTCGGGCTGGACGCGGGCGCCGACGACTATGTGACCAAGCCCTTCCGCCTCGCCGAACTGCTCGCCCGGGTCCGGGCGCTGCTGCGGCGCGGCGCGGTCGAGACCCCGGCGCAGGCGCCGTCCACCCACGGGGTGCGGATCGATGTGGAGTCGCACCGTGCCTGGATGGGGGACGAGGAGCTCCAGCTCACGGCGAAGGAGTTCGACCTGCTGCGCGTCCTGGTCCGGGACGCCGGCCGGGTTGTCACCCGCGACCAGTTGATGCGCGAGGTGTGGGACACCACGTGGTGGTCCTCGACCAAGACCCTCGACATGCATATCTCCTGGCTGCGCAAGAAGCTCGGGGACGACGCCGCCAACCCCCGCTATATCGCCACCGTCCGGGGCGTCGGCTTCCGTTTCGAGAAGAGCTGATGGTGGCTGAGACGGTAGGACCATGCGCCGTCGGCTGATCAACTCCACCCTCGCCGTGGTGCTCGTTGTCATCGCGGTCTTCGGTCTTTCGCTGCTCGTCGTGGAGACGCGGACCATCGAGAACAGCGCCCAGGAGAGCGTGAGCTCCGATGCGGTGCGGCTGGTCAGCATCGTCGACGGCAGACTGCTGGGCGGTGAGGGCGTCACCGCCAAGGTGCTGCGCGAGCAGATCGAGCCCGGCCGCTACGCCGTGATCAGGATCCCGGACCACCCCACGGTGGAGATCGGCAAGCGGCCCGGCGGCAGCGTCATCTCTTCCGAGGAGAAGGGCGAGCAGGGCGAAGTGGTGCGGGTCGAGGAGTCCCGCTCCACAGTGAGCCGGGAGATCGGCCGCACCGTGCTGATCATCCTGGCGGTGGCGCTGCTCGCGGTGCTCGCCGCCGTGCTGCTCGCCGTACGGCAGGCCCGGCGGCTCTCCGCCCCGCTCACCGATCTCGCCGAGACCGCAGAGCGGCTGGGCTCGGGCGACCCCCGGCCGCGCCATCGCCGTTACGGGGTGCCGGAGCTGGACCGGGTCGCCGATGTGCTGGACTCCAGCGCCGAGCGCATCGCCCGGATGCTCACCGCCGAGCGGCGGCTGGCCGCCGACGCCTCGCACCAGCTGCGGACCCCGCTGACGGCGCTGTCCATGCGGCTGGAGGAGATCACGGTCAATGACGACCCGGAGACGATCAAGGAGGAGGCCACCATCGCGCTGAGCCAGGTCGAGCGGCTCACCGATGTGGTGCAGCGGCTGCTGACCAACTCCCGTGATCCGCGCAGCGGCTCCGCGGTCGCCTTCGATCTCGACGAGGTGGTCAAGCAGCAGATCGAGGAGTGGCGCCCGGCCTCCCGCAGCGAGGGCCGCGCCATCGTGCGCTCGGGCAAGAAGGGGCTGCGGGCGGTCGGCACCCCGGGCGCGGTCGCCCAGGTGCTGGCCACCCTGATCGAGAACTCACTGATGCACGGGGACGGCACGGTCGCCCTGCGTACCCGGGTCACCGGCAATCAGGCCGTGGTCGAGGTCTCCGACGAGGGTCCTGGCGTCTCCCCCGACCTCGGCGCGCGGGTCTTCGAGCGGACGGTCAGCGGACGGAACTCCACCGGGCTCGGGCTCGCGGTCGCCCGCGACCTGGCCGAGGCCGACGGCGGACGGCTGGAGCTGCTGCAACAGCATCCACCGGTTTTCGCGCTCTTCCTCAGCCGCGAGGCCGAGGACCAGGGCGAATCCTGACCGCCCGGTCAGGGCTGCTCGCCGCGGTGTGCGGACCGCTGACGTCCGGGCTGACTGACTACTTCCGGACCGGCTGCTTGCGGGTGGTCTGGGCGGGCGGTGCCCCGGAAAGAAAGGATTCCGCGCTCTCGACGGTCCCCCGGGCGGGCATCGCCCGGAACACCCAGGTCCGGTAGGACCAGAAGCGGAAGAGGGTGGCCACTCCGATGCCGAGGAACTTGAACACATTGCTCTGGAGCTGGCTGTCCCAGCCGAAGCCGTAGGTGGCCGTGTAGAGCACACCGTTCTCGATGATCAGGCCGATCGCGCTGAACAGCAGGAAGAGGCTGAGCTCCTTGGTGCGCCCCTGCTTGTCCCGGTCCCGGTAGGTGAAGTAGCGGTATCCCAGGTAATTGAAGCCGGTCGCCACCACCGTGGCCACGATGCTGGCCCGCACCACGGGAAGATCGGTGAGGTGCCGGACCAGGTTGAACACCGCGAGATTGACGAAGACGCCGGCCCCGCCGACCACCCCGAACTTCGCGATCTCGCGGGAGAGTTGCCCCACTTGGGCGCGTAGCCCGCCGAGTGTGCGCCGTTCGCTCATGGTGATCGTTCAGCCCCGTCCGTCGGCTTTGTCAACAGACCCCCCATGCTAACCAGCGGCCCGGCGGCCCGCCTGCGGGAGCCTCCGGACGGAATCTTTCTCACAGTCTTCGTACGAGCCCGTTATCCGGCCGCGTCCGGTGCGGCCGAGCGCGGGGCCTTGGAGGATCGTCCAGGGGCACCCCCGGGGCGGCCCCGGGCGGGGCAGCTACTCTGGGAGAGTGACATTCCCGGTAGTCGGCATGGTCGGCGGCGGTCAGCTCGCCCGTATGACCCATGAGGCGGGCATCCCCCTCGGTATCAGGTTCAAGCTGCTCAGCGACACTCCTCAGGACTCGGCAGCCCAGGTGGTCAGCGATGTGGTCATCGGTGACTACCGCGACCTCGAGACCCTTCGTGCGTTCGCACAAGGCTGCGATGTGATCACCTTCGATCATGAGCATGTCCCGGCGGAGCATCTGCGGACCCTCGAGGCGGACGGGGTGGTCATCCGCCCCGGGGTCGAGGCACTGCTCCATGCCCAGGACAAGGGCGTGATGCGGGAGCGGCTGCGCGCGGCCGGGGTGCCCTGTCCCCGCCATCGCATCGTGACGGATCCCACGGACGTGGCGCGGTTCGCCGAGGAGGGCGACGGCTTCCCCGTCGTCCTCAAGACGGTGCGCGGTGGCTACGACGGCAAGGGCGTATGGGTGGTCCGCGACGCCGCGGACGCGGCCGATCCGTTCCGCGCCGGGGTGCCCGTCCTCGCCGAGGAGATGGTCGACTTCAGCCGAGAGCTGGCGGCCAATGTGGTGAGGTCCCCGCACGGTCAGGCGGTGGCCTACCCCGTGGTGGAGTCCATCCAGGTCGACGGGGTGTGCGACACGGTGATCGCCCCCGCCCCCGGACTGTCCGGCGAGCTGTCCGCCCAGGCCCAGGAGCTGGCCCTGCGGATCGCGTCCGAGCTGGGCGTCGTCGGGCATCTGGCGGTGGAGCTCTTCGAGACCCGGGACGGGCGGCTGCTGGTCAACGAGCTGGCGATGCGCCCGCACAACTCCGGCCACTGGACCCAGGACGGCGCCGTCACCTCGCAGTTCGCCAACCATGTGCGCGCCGTGCTCGACCTTCCGCTCGGCGATCCGCGCCCGCGGGCGCGGTGGACCGTGATGACCAATGTCCTCGGCGGCGACTTCCCCGACATGTACGGGGCGTATCTCCATTGCATGGCGCGCGATCCAGGGCTGAAGATCCATATGTACGGCAAGGACGTGAAGCCCGGACGCAAGGTCGGTCACGTCAACACCTATGGCGACGATCTGGCCGACGTGCGTGAGCGCGGCCGCCACGCCGCCGACTACCTCAGAGGGACCATCACCGAATGAGCGCTCCCGCGATCGGCATCGTCATGGGGTCGGACTCCGACTGGCCCGTCATGGAAGAGGCGGCCAAGGCTCTCGACGAGTTCGAGATCCCGTACGAGGTGGATGTGGTCTCCGCCCACCGGATGCCGCACGAGATGGTCGCGTACGGGGAGAACGCGGCACCCCGCGGCCTCAAGGCGATCATCGCGGGCGCGGGCGGCGCCGCCCATCTGCCGGGCATGCTGGCCTCGGTCACCCCGCTTCCGGTGATCGGCGTTCCCGTGCCGCTGAAGTACCTGGACGGGATGGACTCGCTGCTCTCCATCGTGCAGATGCCGGCCGGGGTGCCGGTGGCCACGGTCTCGGTCGGCGGTGCCCGTAACGCCGGACTGCTGGCCGCCCGGATCCTGGCCGCCCATGACGCCGAGCTCCAGGGCCGGATGCGGGAGTTCCAGGAGGAGCTGAACCAGCAGGCCACGGAGAAGGGCAAGCGGCTGCGGGCCAAGGTGAACGGGGCGGGCTCCTTCGGCTTCGGCAAGTGATCAACACTTGATCGGCACCTGATCAGCTGCCGATCTGATGAGGCGTGACTTCGGTCATTCAACATTGCAAGATGTGACGATGACCGATCGTCTCGCGCAAGCCCGTGAACTGCTGACCACCCACCCCGTGGTCGACGGCCACAACGACCTTCCGTGGGCCCTGCGTGAGCAGGTCCGCTACGACCTCGACCGACGCGATATCGCCACCGATCTGAGCGCCTACACCCACACCGACCTGCCGCGGCTGCGCGCGGGAGGCGTCGGCGCCCAGTTCTGGTCGGTCTACGTCCGCTCGGACTTCAGCGGGGACACCGCCGTCAGCGCCACCCTCGAGCAGATCGATGTGGTCCGCCGGTTCACCGCGGCCCACCCCGACCAGCTGCGTCCGGCGCTCACCGCCGAGGACATGGAGACGGCGCGGGCCGAAGGCCGGATCGCCTCCCTCATGGGCGCCGAGGGCGGCCACAGCATCAACTGCTCCCTGGCCACCCTGCGCGCCCTGTACGACCTCGGGGTGCGCTATATGACGCTCACCCACAACGACAACATCCCGTGGGCGGACTCGGCGACCGACGAGCCGCGCGCCAACGGCCTCACCCGCTTCGGCGAGGAGGTCGTCCGGGAGATGAACCGGCTCGGCATGCTCGTCGACCTCTCCCATGTCTCGGCCGACACCATGCGCGACGCGCTCCGGGTCACCGAGGCGCCCGTGGTCTTCTCGCACTCCTCCGCCCGCGCCGTATGCGACCATCCGCGCAACATCCCCGACGACGTACTGGAGTTGCTGCCCGCCAACGGCGGGGTGGCGATGGTCACCTTCGTGCCCAAGTTCGTCCTGCAAGAGGCGGTCGCCTGGACCCAGGCGGCCGACGAGAACATGCGCGCCCACGGACTGCATCCGCTGGAGATGTCGGAGGCAGGGATAGCGGTCCACCGCGCCTTCGAGGAGGCCAATCCGCGCCCGAGGGCCACCGCGGCCCATGTCGCCGACCATCTGGACCATATGCGCGAGGCGGCGGGCATCGACCACATCGGCATCGGCGGCGACTTCGACGGCACCGCCTTCACCCCCGACGACCTCGCCGATGTCACCGGCTATCCGAACCTCATCGCCGAACTGCTGGACCGCCGCTGGACACCCGCCGATCTCGCCAAGCTGACCTGGCAGAACGCGGTCCGTACGCTGCGCTCCGCGGAGGATGTGGCGAGTGGGCTGCGGGAGTCCCGGGGCCCGTCGGTGGCCACGATCGAGCAGCTGGACGGCCCGGCGGCCGGATAGCCGGACGGCGCCGCCGGGACCGAACCCGGCGGCGCCGCAAGGACGTTCAGAAAACGCGTACGCCCGCAGTGGCGCTCCGCTCAAGGCCCTCAGGCCAGGGGGCGGCCCAGTGCCCGGTAGAGCCAGCCCGCCTCGCGCCAGCGGTCCGGGTCCAGGGCGTTCCGTCCGTCCAGGACGCGGCGCTCGGCGACCGCCTCGCCGAGCCCGGCCGGGTCCAGCTCACGGAACTCGCGCCACTCGGTGAGGTGCAGCACCGCATGGGCGCCCCGCGCCGCCTCCAGCGCGCTCGGCGCGTAGGCCAGGGTCGGGAAGAGGGCGCGGGCGTTGTCCATCCCCTTGGGGTCGAAGACGGTGACCTGGGCACCCTGGAGCTGTATCTGTCCGGCCACGTTGAGCGCGGGGGAGTCCCGTACGTCGTCCGAGTCCGGCTTGAAGGTCGCGCCCAGCACCGCGACCCGCTTGCCGAGGAAGCTGCCGCCCACGGCCTCGCGGGCCAGCTCGACCATATGGCCACGGCGCCGCATGTTGATCGAGTCCACCTCGCGCAGGAAGGTGAGCGCCTGGTCGGCGCCCAGCTCACCGGCGCGCGCCATGAACGCCCGGATGTCCTTGGGCAGACAGCCGCCGCCGAAGCCGATCCCGGCGCGCAGGAACTTCTTCCCGATGCGCTCGTCATGGCCGATGGCCTCGGCCAGCTTCACCACATCGCCGCCCGCGGCCTCACAGACCTCGGCCATGGCGTTGATGAAGGAGATCTTGGTGGCGAGGAAGGAGTTCGCCGAGGTCTTCACCAGCTCGGCGGTCGGGTAGTCGGTGACGACGAACGGCGAGCCCTCGGCGATGGGCGTGGTGTACACCTCGCGCAGTTGCTTCTCGGCCCGCTCGCTGGTGACGCCGACCACGATCCGGTCCGGGTGCAGGGTGTCCTGGACGGCGAAGCCCTCGCGCAGGAACTCCGGGTTCCAGGCCAGCTCCGCGTCGCCGCCCACCGGGGCCAGCTCCGCCAGCCGGGCGGCCAGCCGGTCCGCGCTGCCCACCGGCACCGTGGACTTGCCGACGACCAGCGCCGGGCGGCGCAGATGCGGGGCGAGCGATTCCACGGCGGAGTCGACGTAACTCATGTCACAGGCGTACTCGCCGTGCTTCTGCGGGGTGTTCACACAGATGAAGTGGACATCGCCGAACTCACCCGCCTCCTCGTAGGAGCTGGTGAAGCGCAGCCGCCCGGTCGCGCCCTCGATCCCCGCGACATGACGCCGCAGCAGGTCCTCCAGGCCCGGTTCGTACATCGGGACTCTGCCCGCCGAGAGCATCGCGATCTTCTCGGGGACGATGTCCAGACCCAGTACCTCGAATCCCAGCTCGGCCATGGCCGCGGCGTGCGTGGCGCCGAGGTAGCCGGTACCGATCACTGTGATTTTGAGGGGCATGGGGGGCTCCAGAGCTTCGGTCACAGATGCGCTGACTGAGCATAGTCGGGGCAGGGGACCGAGCCCCAGCCGAGGCTGTCGGCAACCTCACGTATACCTGTTGGCGCGACGCCCCTAGAATTCAGTTACTTAACGGTAGTTAGCACGTTCAGGGGAGTGGAGAACTTGGGGTCCTCGGTGAATGACTTCGACCTGTACCGGCCGTCCGAGGAGCACGACATGCTCCGCGACTCCGTCCGCTCCCTGGCCGAGGCGAAAATCGCCCCGTTCGCGACCGAGGTCGACGAGGAGGGCCGCTTCCCGCAGGAGGCGCTGGAGGCGCTCGTCGCCAATGACCTGCACGCGGTGCACGTCCCCGAGTCCTACGGCGGCGCGGGCGCGGACGCCCTGGCCACCGTGATCGTCATCGAGGAGGTCGCCCGGGTCTGCTGCTCCTCCTCGCTGATCCCCGCGGTCAACAAGCTGGGCTCGCTGCCCGTCGTCCTCTCCGGCTCCGAGGAGCTGAAGAAGAAGTACCTGGGCCCGCTCGCCAAGGGCGACGCGATGTTCTCGTACTGCCTCTCCGAGCCGGACGCGGGCTCGGACGCGGCGGGCATGAAGACCAAGGCCGTACGCGACGGCGACTTCTACGTGCTCAACGGTGTGAAGCGCTGGATCACCAACGCCGGGGTCTCCGAGTACTACACGGTGATGGCCGTCACCGACCCCGAGAAGCGCTCCAAGGGCATCTCCGCCTTCGTCGTGGAGAAGTCCGACGAGGGCGTCTCCTTCGGCGCCCCGGAGAAGAAGCTCGGCATCAAGGGCTCCCCGACCCGCGAGGTCTACCTCGACAACGTCCGGATCCCCGCCGACCGCATGATCGGCGCCGAGGGCACCGGCTTCGCCACCGCGATGAAGACCCTGGACCACACCCGCATCACCATCGCCGCCCAGGCGCTGGGCATCGCCCAGGGCGCGCTGGACTACGCCAAGGGGTACGTCCAGGAGCGCAAGCAGTTCGGCAAGGCCATCGCCGACTTCCAGGGCGTCCAGTTCATGCTGGCCGACATGGCGATGAAGGTGGAGGCCGCCCGCCAGCTCACCTACGCGGCGGCCGCCAAGTCCGAGCGCGGGGACAGCGACCTCACCTTCCAGGGCGCCGCCGCCAAGTGCTTCGCCTCGGACGTCGCCATGGAGGTCACGGTCGACGCCGTCCAGCTGCTCGGCGGCTACGGCTACACCCGTGACTACCCGGTCGAGCGGATGATGCGGGACGCCAAGATCACGCAGATCTACGAGGGCACCAACCAGGTCCAGCGCATCGTGATGGCGCGCAACCTGCCGTAAGGCGCCCGGCGGACACGACAAAGGCGGGGGCATCGCACACGCGATGCCCCCGCCTTCGTCATGTTTCTCAGTTGCTCGAGGAGACGGTGACCTTCTCGTCGTTCTTCAGCTGGCTCACCAGCTCCTTGACCTTGGGCATGTCCCACTGCACCGCGCTGCCCTGGGGAGTGGAGAGGCCGGGGTTGGAGACGGGCATGTTCATCTGCTTGCCGTCACCGCCGGAGACGCTCTTCATCGCGAAGAACATGTCCTTCACATCCCACAGGCTCATGTCCTTGTCGACGACCAGGTTGTCCAGACCGGCGCTCATCGTCGGGTAGAGCGTGAAGGGGTTGAGCAGCGTACTGGGCGAGGCCGCCTCGTTGGCGAGCGCCGACAGGAACTTCTGCTGGTTCTTGGTGCGGTCCAGGTCGCCGCCCGCCAGGCCGTAGCGCTGCCGGACGAAGGCGAGCGCCTGCTGGCCGTCCAGCGTCTGCTTGCCCTTCTTGAGGTCGGTCCCGGAGTTCTTCTCCTTCATGTCCTGCGGGATGTCGATCTCCACCCCGCCGACCCCGTCGACCAGCTTGGCGAAGCCGTCGAAGCCGATCTCCGCGTAGTGGTCGATCTTCAGACCGGTGTTGTACTCGATCGTCCGGACCAGCAGCGAGGGGCCCTCGGAGGAGTACGACGCGTTCAGCTTGTTCTGGCTCTGGGGGATCCGCTTGCCGCTCTCCGAGCCGGTGAAGGCCGGGATGGTGACATAGGAGTCACGCGGGAGGCTGATCATGGTGTTTCCGTTGTCACCGACGTGGAGAAGGATCATGGAGTCGGTGCGGCGGCCCTCGGCGGAGCCGGTGTGCAGCTTCTTCTTCTCCTCGGCGGACAGCCCCTCACGGCTGTCGGAACCGACGATCAGGTAGTTGGTGCCCTTGCCGCCTTCGGGCCGGTCCTCGACCTTGCTCAGGTCGACCTCGCGGCGCAGCTTGGAGTCGGCCCAGAAGTAGGTGCCGATACCGACGGCCAGCAGCAGGACGAGGAAGGTCACCAGGCCGATGGTTATCCGGCGCTTCCAGTTCTTGGGCCGGGCCGGGCCGGGGGCGCCGTCTCCGGGTCCGCCCCTGCCGCCGCCGTAGACCTGTCCGGTGTTGTAACCGTCGTCGTAGTCGTCGTAGCCCGGGGACGCGTGCTGCTGCGGCACCCTGCCGCGCGGCGACATGCTCGGCGGCAACGGCGGCTCATCCGACGGCGGGCCGCCCGCACCCGGCACCGCACGCCTGACCTGCGGCATCGCGCGGGCCCCTTCCGGTTCGGAGCTGCCGCTGCCACGTCCATACCGGTCGTTGCGGTCGCCGGTCCATCCCTGGGGCCAATCGCTCATGCAAGGCAGTGTGCCTGGTCGGGTGGGTGCCCATACAGGCCGGGTGCCGTATCGGGGCACCTCTGTTGCAGAGCTGATAAGAATCCCGCCCCGCATATGGTGGACGGCATGACCATTCAGGCCCAGGGTGCGGAAGCGGAGCTTCCGGGTAAGCCCACCTCCGCCTCCCGTACCACGCTGTCGCACATCATGACCAACAGTGATACGAACCTCCTCGGCACCGTGCACGGCGGCGTGATCATGAAATTGGTGGACGACGCGGCGGGAGCGGTCGCCGGACGCCACTCCGAGGGCCCCGCGGTCACCGCGTCGATGGACGAGATGGCCTTTCTCGAGCCGGTCCGGGTCGGCGACCTCGTCCATGTGAAGGCCCAGGTCAACTGGACCGGGCGGTCCTCCATGGAGGTCGGGGTGCGGGTACTGGCCGAGCGGTGGAACGAATCCACCCCCGCCACCCAGGTCGGCAGCGCCTATCTGGTCTTCGCCGCGGTCGACGCCGACGGCAAGCCCCGGGCGGTACCCCCGGTGATACCCGAGTCCGAACGCGACAAGCGGCGCTACCAGGAGGCCGAGATCCGGCGCACCCACCGGCTCGCCCGCCGCCGCGCGATCCGGGAACTGCGCGCCCGCCGCACCGCCGAGGAGCTGTAACCGGGCGGACGTTGTGCCCCGACAGGCGTAACGGAGAGTTACCCGCCGCGCGCGTTTCGTTTCTACAGTGGGGCCCATGTGGCGCCCTCCGCAACGCGGTACCCTCGCCGTCCTCAAGATCCAGGCCACCGTGCTGCTGGCCGCCATCGGGCTGCTGTTCGCCGGCACCCTGCTCTCCGCGGGCGGGCTGACCGTGCTGACGGTGAATCCGGTGCGGACGGTCACCCCCAAGCCCGGTAACACCGGCACCGGAACCACCTCACCGTCCCCGCCCACCACCTCTCCGATCACCTCCCCGCCCACCTCGCCCCCGTCGCCGCCCACCAGCCCGCCGACCTCGCCGGTCACCTCCGGCCCTGGCGGAACCCCCGGCGAGAGCCCGCCCGGGGCCTCCGGACCGCCTCGGCCAGCCGGGCGGCAGCTCGCCGAGGACGTGACGGGAAACTCCCCGGCCCTGACGACCACCTGGCTCGGCCTGATCACCCAGCTCATGGGGCTGGTCACGGCGCTGGTCGGGGTCTACTCCGCGGGCCGCGGCCAGAGCCGGACCGCCGAGCCGGAGACCGCGGAGCGCGGCGGACGGCAGGGTCGGCAGGCCCGGGTTGTGGGGGCCAACCAGCCGCCTAGGGGCAGGCGACCTCGTCGCCGGTGACGGCCTCGATGCCGTTCTCGGCCGGACGCGGCCCCTCGGGCCGCACCTTGCGGACGCCCTTGTAGTCCTGGCCCACCGTGACCTGCATCACCGCACCGTGCTTGGCGACCGGCCGCAGTTTGGCACCGGGCAGCGCGGCTGCCAGCGAGCGCACCGAACGGCTCCAGACCGGGTCGTAGGTGATCACCGTGCGCTTGACGCCCGAGACCGCCGCGTCGGCCGGGGAGCCGGTGGTGGCGAAACCGGCGGCGTGCAGCGCGCGGTCCGCGCGCCGGGCCAGCCCCGACTCGGTGGTGCCGTTGAGCACATGCACCTTGACCCGGGCGGGAGCCACATCGACCGGGACACCGCTCGGCTTCCTGGTGTGGTGCACCGTCAGCGGCCGGTCCTCGCGGATCGCCGTGAACAGCCGTGCCGCCTTCTCCTCGTCCCAGCGCAGCGTGGAGCCGACCCCCTTGACCGGGATGCCGGGCAGATCCACCGGCACCGAGGCGAACTCCGACGACGCCGGGGTGAACCCGTGCATCGCCCGGCCCAGCTCCACCAGGTCCTCCGCTCCGAAACCATGGTCGGCTCGGACCGAGCCCAGCAGAGTGGTGGCCACCTTGTTGAACTTCACCGGGTTGAAGAGGACGCCCCCGGTGGTGGTCTGGTCGATCACCGATGCCATGAACCGCTGCTGGCGCTGGATCCGGCCCAGGTCGGAGGTGCCGTCGATATGCCGGGAGCGGACGTATTGCAGCGCCTGGCCGCCGTTCAGCACATGGCTGCCGACCGGCAGGTCAAGACCGGTGTGGTCGTCCTTCAGCCGCCGTGCCGTACACACCTTCACCCCGCCCACCACGTCCACCGTCTTCATGAAGCTGGTGAAGTCCACCTCGAGGTAGTGGTCCACATGGACACCGGTCAGATGCTCGACGGTGCGCACCGTCAGACCGGGGCCGCCCTCGGCGTAGGCGGCGTTGAGCTTCTGCGGATGCGTGGGGTGCCGTCTGCCGGTGGGGTCGGTGTACGCGGGAATCTCGGCGTAGGAGTCCCGGGGCAGACTGACCACACTGGCGCGGCGGCGGTCGCCCGACAGATGCACCAGCATGATCGTGTCCGTGCAGTGGCAGGGCTCGCCGCCCAGCCGGTAGAGCGTCTTCTCCTGCGGGGTGATCCGGTCCCGGCCGTCCGTGCCCACCACCAGGAAGTTGACGCCCCCGCCACCGCCCTTGGGCCGGTTGTCCAGGTCGTCGAAGACATCGACCCGGTGGATCCCGGATTCCAGCTCCCGGACCAGCAGATGTCCGATACCGCTGACGGCCAGCACCAGACCGGAGGCCCCGGCGGCCATCCGCAGCCCCCAGCGGGGACGGTGGCCGGAGCGGGGGCGCGGCGGGCGAGGGATACGGGCCGGTGCTCTCACTGGCGCAAGACCTCCGTGACAGGCGGGCGGAGCGGAATCGCCTCACCGTAGGCCCATACGATGAGCGCCTTGGCGGCCCCACGCCGCCGGTGCCGCCCGCTGCCACCCGGGCGGCGCGCTCCGGTATCCCCCATACGCGGTAACGTGGGCCCGATACCCGCAGTCTTCCGGGGGTCGACCCCCAAAAACCCCGAGGTGCCATGCCCCCGCATCAGCTCCCGGCCGTCTCCGTGATCATGCCGGTGCTCAATGAGGAACGCCATCTGCGCAACTCCGTGCGGCACATCCTGGAGCAGGAGTACGCCGGTGAGATGGAGGTGGTGATCGCCCTCGGCCCGTCCACCGACCGCACCGACGAGATCGCCGCCGAGCTGGTCGCCGAGGACCCCCGGGTGCACACCGTGCCCAACCCCACGGGCCGCACTCCCGCCGCGCTGAACGCCGCGATCAAGGCGTCCCGTCATCCGGTGGTGGTCCGCGTCGACGGCCACGGCATGCTGTCCCCGGACTACATCGCGACGGCCGTGCGGCTCCTGGAGGAGACCGGCGCGCAGAACGTCGGCGGCATCATGCACGCCGAGGGCGAGAACGACTGGGAGCACGCCGTCGCAGCCGCCATGACCTCCAAGATCGGGGTCGGCAACGCCGCGTTCCACACCGGCGGCGAGGCGGCCCCGGCCGAGACCGTCTATCTGGGCGTCTTCCGCCGTGCGGCGCTGGAGCAACAGGGCGGCTACAACGAGGAGTTCATCCGTGCCCAGGACTGGGAGCTGAACTTCCGCATCCGTGAGGCGGGCGGGCTGATCTGGTTCTCGCCCGACCTGAAGGTCTCCTACCGGCCGCGGCCCAGCGTGCGGGCGCTGGCCAAGCAGTACAAGGACTACGGGCGCTGGCGCCATGTGGTGGCCCGCTTCCACCAGGGCTCGATCAATCTGCGCTATCTGGCCCCGCCGACCGCCGTGATCGCCATCGCGGCGGGCCTGGTCGTGGGCGCGGCCGTCACTCCGTGGGGTCTGGTGATCCCCGGGGGCTATCTGGCGGCCATCACCGCGGGCTCGGTCCCGGCGGGCAAGGGGCTGCCGCTCGCGGCCCGGCTGCGGATCCCGGTCGCGCTGGCCACCATGCACATGTCGTGGGGCTGGGGCTTTCTGACCAGCCCGCGGTCGCTCGCCAAGAAGGTCATCGCCAGCCGCCGCCCGGCGGTCATGGCCGAGAGCTGAGCCGCTCCGCCTCGGGGCGCAGCCGAACCGCCTTAGGGGGCCGGACCCGGACCGGGTCCGGCCCCCTCGTCGTTCGCGCGGGATGAGCAGCGGATCAGAAGGTGTACTGCGGATTCACCTTCATACATGCCCCCTTGTCCTCGCCGTTGAGGGCGTCGGCGCTCTCGGGTGTCTTGCCGTCGTCCTCCTTCGCCGGCTTGGGGTAGACGGTGCCCTCACGCCAGTCGTTGCCCACCACGAGCGTCACGTCCTGCACCGACTTCGACGACTTCACCGCGGACTTCGGCAGCTTCAGCGCCTTGGCCACGGCCAGCGCGTCGCCCTGCCGGGCCTCGTCGGGGTACCGCACGGTGGTGTCGGCCTGCGAGGTGAGGACGGTGCTCGCGGTGGCCTTGGCGTAGCCGAGCCGGACCAGCTCGGAGGTGATCACACCGGCCCGGCCGGACACCGGCCCCAGGACCGTGCTGGACGTGCCGTTCTGCACCACCACCGGGAGCTCGCCCTTGGGGGCGGTGGGCGCCGGGGTGTGGTCGGGCTTCTTCTTGTCCTTGCCGTCCATCGCGATGTCGTTGCGCAGCAGTGAGAAGGTCTGCTCGGCATCGCCCGGCTTGGGCTTCACATACTCACCGCCGCCGCCGTACTCCCAGGGCATGGTGATCATGGTGGTCCGCTTGGTCGGCACCCGCTTGAGGTCATTGCCCAGGTCGTAGAGGTGCTTGACGGTGCCCAGGCCGCGGTCGACGGTCAGCGCCTTGGTCGCGGCCTCCGCCAGGTCCATCAGCTTGCCCGGATCGCTGAGCTTGGTGCCCGCCTTCAGCTGCCGGATCATCGAGGTCATATACATGTGCTGGGCCTTGGCGCGGCCGATGTCGGTGTTGTCCTCGAAGCCGTAGCGGGTGCGCAGCCACTGGAGGGCCTGGACGCCCTTGACGCTGTGGGTGCCCTTCGTCAGCCGCAGACCGGAGCCATGGCCCTTGCTGTCGTGGGAGTAGACGTTGTCCCGGACACACACCGGGACGCCGCCGACGGCGTCCGCCATGGACACCACCCCGGAGAAGTCGATCATCATGAAGTGATCGATGTAGACCCCGGTCAGCGCCTTCCAGGCGGCGACCGTACAGCCCGGACCGCCGTGCTGGAGCGACTGGTTGATGGCCGCCTCGGTCTTCGGATAGACCTCACCGGTCTTGGGGTCGGTGCACCGGGGGATGGTCACCCGGGTGTCACGGGGGATGCTGACCACCGACATATTGCTGCGGTCGGCCGAGACATGCACCAGCATCTGCACATCGGCCAGCGGCTTGCGGTCGGCGTCCTGCTTGGCGCCGCCCAGCTTGACGTTCTCCGCGCTGTTCCGGCTGTCGGAGCCTATGAGGAGGATGTTCAGAGGGGTCTGGCCCGCGGCGTTGGGCTCGGGCTTGCCGATCTTGCTGTCGCCGAGGTCCAGCTCCTCCTTCCGCAGATTGCCGTTGAGGTGCTGGTAGTAGAGATATCCGGCACCGGCCGCGCCGAGCACCAGCACGGCGAGGGTCAACGCGGTCCAGCGCAGTATTCGCACGCCCCGGCTGCGCTTGGGGCGGCGCGCGCCGCCCCGGCGGTGCCCCGCGCCGTCCGGCGCGGGGCCCTCCCCTTCCGGTGGGCTGTCATCCTCACCCGGATCGCGCGGATCGCGGGGTTCGGGCACAGCGGCGTGCCGCTGTCTCTCCCCCCGCACTTTGCTCTGCCGCATCGGGCCTCCCCGGCTCCTGCTTCAGTTGTGGGCCGGTCCGAGGGGCGAGCCTGCTCCGCCGGCCGGCGACGGTCACTTGGCGCAGATGTTCTTGTCGTCGGCCTCGACCCTCTGGATGTCCTTCGGCGCCTTCGACGGGGCGGCGATCGGTGTACCCGCGCCCTTGAAGTCCCCCCCGAGCGTCAGCTTCATCTCGGCCATCGGCTCGGCGTCCTTGGTGCCCTCCTTCATCGCGGAGGCGGGCAGTCCCATGCTGTCGGCCAGCCGCCGGGCCTGGTCGGCCTGGTTCGGCGCGTACTCCAGGGTGGTCTTCTTCAGCTCCGAAGGAGCGTTTCCGCCGTTGCTGGTGCGGAGCATCCCCTCGGTGTTCTGCATCCAGTCGACGGTCTCCTGCGCGGCGCCGAACTTCCCGCTGCCGTTGAGCACCTTGACCCGGACGTCGGCGGGCTCGGCCTTGGGACCCTTGAGCCGGGCCGCCTGCTTGTCCTTGGCCGCCTTCTGCTTCTTCTTGACCTCGGTCAGCGAGACGTCCTGCCGCACCATCTGGAACAGCGGCTCGGCCTTGGTCTTGTCCAGCAGCACCGTGGCGCCGTCGGTGTTGTCGACCACCGGGACCGTCGCGAAGGTGATGTTCTTCAGATCGACCTTGCTCAGGTTCTTGCCCAGTTCGGCCAGCTTGCTGACCGTTCCGATCCCGGTGTCCACCGTCAGCGCCTTGGTGGCCGACTGGGCCAGCTTCCAGGTCTTGGCCGGGTTGGTGAGCGAACCGCTCGACTTCATCTTGCGCATCAGTGAACTGAGGAACTGCTGTTGCAGCTTGATCCGGTCCAGATCGCCGCCGAAGCCCACCGCGTGCCGGGTCCGGACGAACGCCAGGGCCTCCTCGCCCTCGACCGTGTGCCGGCCCTTCTTCAGGTTCAGATGGGACTTGGGGTCGTTGATGTCCTTGCCGAGGCAGACATCCACTCCGCCGACCGCCGTGGACAACTCCTTGACCGCGTTGAAGTCGGCCATCATGAAGTGGTTGATGTTCAGGCCGGTGATCTTCTCCACCGTCTGCCAGGTACAGCCGGGATCCCGCTCCTCCTGTCCCAGGCTGGTGTTGAAGCGCACTTCCTTCTCGCCCGGGATGTTCTTGAACGAGCCGTCGTCCTGCTTCGTCTTGCAGTCCGGGATATCGGTGATCATGTCCCGCGGGAAGCTCAGCACGGTCGCGTTCGACCGGTCCTCCGAGACGTGGAACAGCAGTGTGGTGTCGGCGTGGCCGACGCTGCCCGCGTCGCCGTAGCCCTTGTTCCCCTTGCCGTCACGCCGGTCGGTACCGATGAGCAGGATATTCATCGGGCCGTCGGCGACCGCGGCGTTGTTCTCGCCGACATCGACCTTCTTGATGTTGCCGTTGAGTTGCTGATAGACGAAGTACGCCGCCGCCGCACCGCCGACCAACAGAAAGGCCAGCGAGCCGCTGGTCCACAAGAGGATCTTCTTCCCCTTGGACTTCTTCGGCTTCGGCTTGCGCCGACTGGCCGGCCCCGACGGGGCCTCTTCCCGCTTGTCCGCCCGCCGGCGCCCCCGCTGCTCGGACTCGGGCGTACGACGCCGACTCGCGGATCTGGGGGCCTGCGGTGTCCCGGCGGAATCAGCCGGTGTCGCGGCATTGTTCAGCCGCAGTTCGTAGCTCCCGGTGTTCGGGTCGAACACCCACTGATCGGCGGCGTCGAAATCGTCCGCCCGCCCATCGCCTTGCGCGTCCACGGTCGCCTGTGTCCTCCGTTGGTGCCACGCGGCGCCTCCCCTTCAAGGCGCTCCCATCCGTCTTCCTCACAGTGCGCGGCCACCTCGTAGAGCGCACCGGATCGCTCACACTATCCGCCCAGTTCAGCGCCAAGCGACGCCGGTGACAAATTCCACTTCCCTACAACTGGGCATTCTGCCCAATCCTTTCCCCGCCCTTCACGAGTCCGTGCCCCAGGCTTTGTGTACTTAGTCGCAGATGTCACGGGCCGCCGTCGTTCCTTGGTAGGGGCTGCGGTCCACAGCCTTCGGATCTTCCTCCGTCGTGGACGTGACGGAACGTGTCACGGAGACCGGCTGGTCGAGCCGCAACTGCCGGAACAAGTGATCGGCGTCGGGCTGGACGAGCTCATCACGGTTCTTGTTGTACGTATAGGGCTGTCGCGGAATCGTGAGGAAACGGATTTTCTCCCGGGGGATGTTCCGGACCCCCCGGACCAGGTCGTACAGGTCCTTGAGCGAATCCAGCCCCGGATCCGTGGTCAGTGACGAGGTGGCAGCGTTGAGCACGGGATAGAGCTTCCGCGGGTTGAGCAGCACACCATTGCTCTGCACTTTCTTCACAAGCGAGCCCAGGAACTCCTGCTGGCGGCCGATACGCTCGGTGTCGCTTCCGTTACCGATGCTGTACCGGGCCCGTACATAACCGAGGGCCTGCTCACCGTGGAGAACCTGACGCCCCGCGGGCAGCCGCAGATGCGCATCGGTGTCGTCGACGGACTCCTTCAGACAGACCTCCACGCCCCCGACCGCGTTCACCAGCTTCTTGAAGCCGGTGAAGTCCACGATCACATGGTGGTCCACGCGGATCCCGGTGAGCTTCTCCACCGTGCGGATCGTGCAGGCCGCCCCGCCGTACTCGAACGCCCAGTTGAACTGGGCGAACCGGGCCGCCATCCGCTTTCCGCTCGCCCGGTCGCAGCCGGGGATGTCCACCATCAGGTCGCGCGGGATCGAGACCGCCGTGGCGCCCCTGCCGTTCGCCTGGAGATGCAGCAGGATCGTGGTGTCCGAGCGCTGGGTGCCGGTGTCCCGGCCGTATTTGCGGTTGCCCTTGCCGCCGCGGTTGTCCGAGCCGATCAGCAGGATGTTCTGCGCGTCCCGCACCATCGACGCCGGCCGCTCCGCCTCGTACTTCCGCAACTCGTCCGCGGTCCGGGTGTCGGTGCGGATATTGCCGTCGAGGCGTTCGTAGAACCACCAGCCCGTCCCGGCGATCGACAGCACCAGCACGGCCACGCCCAGCGCGAGCACACGCAGCCATCGCCGCCCGTCTCTGGGCACCGTGTCCGGGCTGTCTGTCGTCACGTCCGCGTCCTCCCACCCGTGGTCCACGCCGGTGGGGCGGACCGGCGTCGCGTGCTGGGTTCCCGAATTATTGGGACAGACATGCGAACCCCGCACATGGTTGTACGTATCCGTCGATCATCGCGCGGGGTGGGCGGCGCGGCCCGTGGGCTCGGCCCGCAGTCCGCCGGACGGGTCAGGGGACGTCCGGGCGGTCCCCGAGGACCGCCCGGCCCTCCATCAGGCGCTCTCGGTGACGCGCTCGCTCTCCCGGCGCTCGGCCAGCGCCCGCTCGTCGAGCTGGTCCAGATGGCGGCACAGCACCACCGAGCCGCCCGAGGCCAGCGGCGCGAACAGGCCGTACGACAGCCCCTCCCAGCCGTCGTACGCCAGCCCCGACAGCACCCGGGAACCGGGCCCGAGCCCCCGCCCGGCCGCGTCCGCGCGCGCCCGCTCCACCAGCTCGGCCGCCGTCAGCTCCAGCCCGCCGACGGTGAGCGCGGGCGCGTCCGGGTCCACCGGGGCGTACGGCGTGAAGCGATCGCCCTGGCTCGGCACCTCCACCGCGTAGTCCGCGAACCCCTGTGGCGGCTGCGGAAACCGGCCGCCCATCGGGCGCAGTGCCAGCGCCATCCGCTCCCCGGAGCACGCCCGCGCCTCCTCCAGGGTGTCCGGGCCGCTGACGACCACATCGGCCCCGGCCGGGTCGCCCCCGACCTCCGCGACCACACCCACCGACGAGCAGGCCAGCAGCCACACCGCGGTCTGCCAGTGGGCGGGCAGCAGCAGCGCCAGCCGGTCGCCCGGCGCGGCGGACAGATCGTCCTGTAGCAGATTGGCGGTCTTCGCCACCCAATTGGCGAAGGTGGCTACGGAGAGTTCGACGCGTTCACCCGTCGCGTCGTCGTAGAAGGTCACAAGCGGGCGGGCCGGGTCCGCGGCGAGTGCGGATCGCAGCAGGTCGGCAGGGGTGCGATCGGTGGCGTTCACCCGCGCAAGCGTACGCGGCCGCCCCTCGCCCCGAGCGGGGTGCGCGAGGGTTCGGCCACCACCCGGGCCGGGCTCCGGACCGGCTCCCGAATGGACAGTTCTGTCAGGCTATGTCCACGATTTTCCACATGCGCGCATTTCTTGCATCCTCGATCGGCCTCGTGTGCACCGCCGCCTTCGCCCTCCCGCTCGCCCTCCACACCGCCTCCGCCCACCCCCGTGGTACCCAGCCGGGCAGCATCCAGTCGCTGCCCCTGCGCCCGCTCGGCGGTGGACTCGCGCGGAGCGCGGTCGCGCCCGGCGGCGCCCAGGAGGTGGCCGCGCAGGGCGTACGGCCGTTCTCGCTGGTCGGCGTCGTCTGGGACAACGCCGACGCGGAACTCGGCGCCCGGGTGCAGATCCGTACGCGTGCGACCGGCACCGGTCTGTGGTCCGCCTGGCGCGACCTCGCCCCCTACGGGGACGAAGCCCCCGACCCCACCTCGCCGGAGAGCGGCGGCACCCGCGCACACGGCGGCACGGCACCGCTGTGGGTCGGCGACGCCGACGGGGTGCAGGCACGGGTCCGGCCCGGTCCGATGCGGACGGCGGGCACGGCACTGCCGGTGGGGACGCGGCTGCAACTGGTGAACCCGGGGGAGGCGGGCACCGCGCCCGCCGCGGCGCCCCGTGCGCATCCGACGCGACCGGTTCCTTCGCCGAAGCGGAGGCCGGTGAAACCGGTGAAACCGGTGAAACCCGTGAAACCGGTGAATCCCCTGAAGCCCACGAATCCCCTCAAGCCCCTCAAGCCCGCGGCACCCGCGAAACCCTCCGCCCCCTCGGCGTCCCCCTCGCTCCCCGCCACCACCGCACCGCACACCGCCCCCAAGCCCCGCATCATCACCCGCGCCGGATGGGGTGCCGACGAGACTCTCCGTGAGAAGGACCACGCCTACAGCAGGACCATCAAAGTCGCCTTCCTCCACCACACGGTGACAGGCAATGCCTACAACTGCTCGGACGTGCCCACCCTTTTGCGCGGTATCTACCGCTACCACGTCAAGAGCATGGGATGGCGTGACTACGGCTACAACTTCACCGTCGACAAGTGCGGAAACATCTACGAGGGCCGAGCCGGCGGGGTGGCCAAGGCTGTGATCGGCGCGCACACCCGCGGATTCAATGCCAAGAGCATGGGTGTCGCCGTTCTCGGAACCTTCGACGCCGAGCAGCCGTCCAAGAAGGCGGTGAACGCGATCGCCGAGCTCACCGCGTGGAAACTGGGCCTCTATGACAGGAATCCGAGGGCCGTGGTCCACCTGGTGTCCGGTGGCGGGAACAAGTACACAGAGGGCACCAGTGTGAGGCTCAACGTGATCTCGGGACACCGCGACGGCTTCGCCACGGACTGCCCCGGGCAGCTTCTCTACGACAAGCTCGGCTCGGTACGCCGCACCGCGGCCCGGCTCCAGGGGCGCTGACCAGGCGCGGTCCGCGGATCTGCCTACACTGGCCCGGCCCGGAGCCCCAGTAGGAAGCAGAGACGATACGTGACCACAGCGCCATCAACGCCAGAAGCGATCCTCCTGGTCGGCGGCAAGGGGACCCGGTTGCGACCCATGACGGTGCACACCCCCAAACCGATGGTCCCGGCGGCCGGTGTGCCGTTCCTCACCCATCAACTCGCCCGCGCCCGTGCCGCCGGGGTCGAGCACATCGTGCTCGCCACGTCCTACCTCGCCGAGGTCTTCGAGCCGTACTTCGGTGACGGGTCCTCACTCGGGCTGCATCTGGAGTACGTCACCGAGGAGGAGCCGCTCGGCACCGGTGGCGCCATCCGCAACGTCGCGTCCCGGCTGCACTCCGGTCCGGACGACCCGGTGCTCATCTTCAACGGCGACATCCTCACCGGTCTCGACATCCGCGCCCTCGTCGACACCCACCGCACCGCCGGCGCCGATGTCTCCCTCCACCTCACCCGGGTCACCGACCCGCGTGCGTACGGGCTGGTGCCGACCGACGCCGACGGCCGGGTCACCGCCTTCCTGGAGAAGCCGCAGACCCCCGAGGAGATCGTCACCGACCAGATCAACGCGGGCGCGTACGTCTTCAACCGCTCGGTCATCGACGCCATCCCCGCCGACCGCCCGGTCTCCGTCGAACGCGAGACCTTCCCCGGGCTGCTGGAGGCGGGCGCCCATCTCCAGGGCATGGTCGACTCCACGTACTGGCTCGACCTCGGCACCCCGCAGGCGTTCGTCCGCGGCTCGGCCGACCTGGTCCTGGGCCGCGCCCCCTCCCCGGCCGTGCCGGGGCGCTGCGGTGACCGACTGGTCCTGGACAGCGCGTCGGTGGCGGTCGACGCCAAGCTGTCCGGCGGCACGGTGATCGGCCCCCAGGCCCGGGTGGGCGCGGGCGCGCGGATCGAGGGCAGCGCGGTGCTGGAGGGCGCGATCGTCGAAGAGGGCGCGCAGGTGCGCGACTCCCTCGTCGGCGCGGGCGCGCGGGTCGGGGCGCGCACGGTCTTGCAGGGCGCCGTGATCGGCGACGGCGCGCTGGTGGGCGCGGACAACGAACTGCGGGACGGCGTACGGGTGTGGTGCGGGGCGGACATTCCGGCGGGGGCGGTGCGGTTCTCTTCCGACCAGTAGGTCCGTTGTGGGTGCGGGGCGCGGGCGCGGGCGCGGGTGCGGGTGCGTTGTGGGTGCAGGGGTGCTGGGTGGTCGGGTGCGGGTGCGGGGCCTCCGGGGCAGGGCCCTGGACCGTATATTTTTGGCGCCGGTGCCCGGAGAAGTTCGGTGAACCCAAGGTTGGCGCCACAAATACACGACAGCGTCCAGGACCCCACCCCTGCGACCCCGCCCCCTCCCGTCTCGTCGCCGACCACCCGCCTGACGGACACGCGGAGAGCAGCATGCCGCTGATGCCACGGCCGGGCAGCCCTCTCGTCGCCGACTTCCCCGATTACATGGCGCGAAAGTCCCTGACCGCGAAGCGGGGTGCGCGGCGCGGCGGGGTGCGCCCGGACAGCAGGATCAACCGGGCTGCCCGGTGGCGCTGGCCCGAGTAGGGGGCCAGCAGTTCGAGCATCTCCGCGTCGTCCGTACCGCGCTGACCGGTGAGCGCGTAGCCGACGATGCGCGGCAGATGGAGGTCCCCGACCGTGATCGCGTCCGGAGTGCCGTTGCTGCGCTGAAGGGTCTCGGCCGCCGTCCAGGGCCCGATGCCCGGTATCAGCTGGAGGCGGGCGGAGGCGGCGGCGAGGTCCATGGCCGCGGCCTCCTCCAGTCGCCTGGCGACCCGGACGGCCCGCAGGATCGTCGCCGAACGCTTGGAGTCGACACCCGCCTTGTGCCACTCCCAGGACGGGATCAGCGACCAGGCGCGTGGATCGGGCATCACCCGCATCCGCTCGGCCGGACCCGGCGCGGGCTCGCCGTGGCGCTGAAGCAGCAACCGCCAAGCCCGGTACGCCTCGTCGCTGGTGACCTTCTGCTCGAGGATCGAGGGGACCAGCGATTCGAGGACCAACCCGGTGCGGATGAGTCGCAGCCCGGGGTTGCGGCGGTGGGCCTCGTGAACGAGGCGGTGGCGCGGGGTGAAATCGGACGGGTCGTCGTCAGCGCCGAGCAGTGAGGGAAGCCCGTCGAGCAGCCACTGTGCCCCCGGCCCCCAGGCGTGGGCCTCGATGTCGCCGCCGTGACGTGCGATGCGGATGGTGCCGGGTCCCTCCGGCGTCCGGCTCGCCCGCCAGAACGCGCCGTCCCCGCCGACCCGGAACGCCGGATCCCCCGGCCCCCGCTGGAGTACGCACAGGTTGCGCGCGAGGTCATAGGGCCCCGAGGGGGTCCAGGTACGGCTGACAGACACGTGGCCACCCTACGACTCGCGTCGGACAGTCGAAGGCGGCCAGGCGTTGGCATCAGCGGCATGCTGCTCTCCGCGTGTCCGTCAGGCGGGTGGTCGGCGACGAGACGGGAGGGGGCGGGGTCGCAGGGGTGGGGTCCTGGACGCTGTCGTGTATTTGTGGCGCCAACCTTGGGTTCACCGAACTTCTCCGGGCACCGGCGCCAAAAATATACGGTCCAGGGCCCTGCCCCGGAGGCCCCGCACCCGCACCCGACCACCCAGCACCCCTGCACCCACGACGCACCCGCACGCGACCACCCAGCGCGCCGCACCCACAACCACCCGCACCCGCGCCCCGGCCCTGCACAACGCGCGCCCCCACCCGCGGCGCGCACCCCGCCACCGCGCGCCCCGAAGCAAGCCCTACCGCACGACCACGAACCCCGCCGCGTCCCGCTCCGGCCGCGCCTTCGGCGGGGCCGCAGCGTGGCCGACGGCGACCGCGCCCATCGGGTCCCAGTCCTCCGGCAGGCCCAGCACCTCCCGCACCACCGGGCGGCAGAACATCGTCGACGACACCCACGCCGACCCCAGCCGCTCGCCCGCCAGCGCGACCAGCAGGTTCTGCACCCCGGCCCCGGCGGCGACGACGAACATCTCGCGCTCGGCCGCGTTGCGCCGCGCGTCCGGGTACGTATGCGCGCCGTCCGCGACCAGGCACGGCACCACCAGGTACGGAGCCTTGCGCAGGACATCCCCGCGCCGTACCCGCTTGGCGATGCTCTCCTCGGAGAACCCGTCGCCGCGCAGATCCGCGATCCACGCGTCCCGCATCGCGTCGAGCAGCCGGATCCGCGATTCCTCGGACTCCAGCAGCACAAACCGCCACGGCGTCGTGTGGTGCGGCGCGGGCGCCGTGACGGCGGCGGCGGCGGCGCGGCGCACCGCCGCGCCGTCCACCGGCTCGTCGGTGAACTCGCGCACCGTACGCCGCAGGGTGACGGCCTCCCGTACGGCCTCGGAGGTGCCCAGCCGGAACATGTCGTCGGCGGCGCTCCGCACCAGCGCCCGCGCACCGGTGTCCGGTTCCGGATCCGTACCCGAACCCGGGCCCGCCCGGTCCGCGACGACGTGCGGCAGCCCCCGCACCACAGCCACCGGCAGTCCGTCCGCCTTGCCCTTGACCAGCTCACCGGCGGCGGCAAGTTCGTCGGCGGTGGCGACGATGGTCGCGCTCAGCGCGTTGCCGTGGGCGTCGAAGCCGCCCCGCAGATCGTCCAGGACGCGCACCCCGGCGGCGCCGATGGCGACATCGGTGACCCCGGTGCGCCAGGGCCGTCCGAAGGTGTCGGTGATGAGGACGCCGAGCTGGACGCCGAGCGCGTCCCGCAGTCCGTCGCGGAGGGCGCGCGCGGAGGCGTCGGGGTCCTCGGGGAGCAACAGCACGGTTCCGGCGGGGGTGTTGGAGGCGTCGACCCCGGCGGCGGCCATGACCAGACCGTGCCGGGTCTCGACGATACGGGTGGCGCCGCGCCGGGCGACGACCCGCACGGCCTCGGCGTCTATGGCCGCCTCGCGGTCGGTGGCCTCGACCACGCGCCCCTCGGCCTTGCTGACGATCTTCGAGGTGACGACCAGGACGTCGCCGTCGGCGAGACCGGGCAGACCGCCCGCGGTCGCGGCCTCGGCGATGAGCTTGGCGAGGTCGTCGCCGTGCCGTACCTCGGGGAGTCCGGGGAGGGCCCACACCCGGTACGACGGCGCCCCGGACACGGACCCGGACAAGGGCGAGGCCCCGCCCGGCGGTTGCGATGCGCTCATGCCCGTACCTCCTCGGCCAGCGCCAGCGCCTCCGCGGCCATCCGGGCCGTGGCCTCGGCGTCGGTCATCATCAGGGGGACGGCCTTGCAGCGGATCCCCGCGGCCTCGACCTCGTCGACCGCGCCCGCGTCGACGGTGTCGACGAGCCAGCCGTCGAGCAGCCCGGAGCCGTAGTGCTGGGCGACGGCGGCGGCGGTGGACTCGACGCCGACGGCGGCGAGCACCTTGTCGGCCATGCCACGTACGGGCGCGTCGCCGACGATGGGGGAGAGGCCGACGACCGGCACCCCGGCGTCGGCGATGGCCTCGCGCACACCGGGCACGGCGAGGATGGTGCCGATGCTGACGACGGGGTTGGACGGCGGGAAGAGGACGACGTCGGCCTCGGCGATGGCCTCGAGGACACCGGGTGCGGGCTTGGCCTGGTCGGCGCCGACGGGGACAACGGCGTGGGCGGGTACGGAGGCGCGCAGCCGCACCCAGTACTCCTGGAAGTGGACGGCCTTGCGGCCTTCGTCGGGGTCGTCGATGAGGACGTGGGTCTCGACGCGGTCGTCGGTCATCGGCAGCAGCCGAACCCCCGGCTGCCACCGCGCGCACAGCGCCTCGGTGACGGCGCTGAGCGGATAGCCCGCGCTCATCATCTGCGTACGGACGATGTGGGTCGCGAAGTCGCGGTCGCCGAGGCCGAACCACTCGGGCCCCACACCGTAGGCCGCCAGCTCCTCCTTGACCGCGAAGGACTCGTCGGCCCGGCCCCACCCCTGCTCCTCGTGGATGCCGCCGCCGAGCGTGTACATCACGGTGTCGAGGTCGGGACAGACCTTGAGCCCGAAGAGGTGGATGTCGTCACCGGTGTTCCCGATGACGGTGATGTCGGCCTCGGGGACCGCCGACATCAGACCGCGGAGGAAACGGGCGCCGCCGATGCCACCTGCCAGAACCACAATGCGCATGGGGGACAGTCTTGCAGTCGCCCGGAACGCCGAGGCGGCGCGGGGCGGTTCGGGGAGGTGGGAGGGCGGTGGCTCAGCCGCCGAGGACGTCCAGCGCGTTGACGCCGTCGAGCGCGGGCGCGGCGGCGGAGCCGGCGTTCTGCGTGGGGTGCGGCGGCATCTCGGTCAGCCCGGGGAAGTAGATGTGGAGGCTGACGGCGGGTTCGAGGGAGTCGTTGACGACGTCGTGGACATAGCCGGGCGCGAAGACACGCTGGGCTCCGGCGGTGAGGGTGTGGCGGGTGCCGTGGTGGCCGACGCGTTCGGTCAGTTCGCCCTGGAGGACGGTGAGCACACCGGAGGAGCGGCCGTGGTCATGGGCGCCGCTGCCCTGGCCGGGCACCCAGCTGAGCAGCCAGACCTCATAGCCGGGGCCGGTGCGCAGCCGGTGGTACCAGCGGCTGGTGGCGTCGTACTGGACGAGGGGCGCCCAGCCGTCGCGGTCGGCGGCGATGGTGCGGGCGAGCCCGGCGAAGGCGGAGACGGTGGCGGGGTGGGCGGGTACGGGCGGCAGCAGATGCGGGATGGCGAGCGGGTCACCGGCGATCTGGACGTCGCTGTTCATATGCGGAGTTCCTCAGCGGGAAAGATGCGGGAAGGGCGCAGAGATAGCTGGAGCTCGGGGGCATCAACAGCTGGAACAGCGACAGCGAGCCTGCACAGCGCAGCGGAACCCGTGGGCACGGGTCGCGAGGGGCGCGTGGGTCACTGACATGAGGACAAGGAGAGCGGGTTCTGTGCCGTCCTGTCAACTTGATCTCCCGTTTGGCCCAATCTTTCACCTCTTTCGGTAGCCCTGGTGGCAGAAAGGTTTGTGCGCGCGTTATGCGGAGAGGTGGGGCACACCATGCGGAGAGGTCGCGCACACCGTGCGGAGAGGTGGCGCACACCGACCCGCGGCACGCAACGGGATCGATGTCCGGGACGTCCTCACTGATGAGTCAGGAGAGGGGAACCGGGATGGCGAACGGGGAAGTGTCTCGTTTAGGCCGATTTGAACACTTTCTGCGCAGCCTTGGTTCCGCAGAGTGAATAAGAGGCCCAATAGCAGATCTCGGCTTGACTGGCCTGGATCGGCGCACTTGTAATTTCACTCGTGTCGTTCTGCCCGCTGCACGACGGCAACGAACACGGGGACGCAAAAACAGACGAGGGGCGCACATGACCGAGTTGTTCCAGCAACTGCTGGTCGAAGAGGCGGACGAGGAGCTCGGTTGGCAGGAGCGCGCGCTGTGCGCCCAGACCGATCCCGAATCGTTCTTCCCGGAAAAGGGCGGATCCACGCGTGAGGCCAAGAAGGTCTGTCTCGCGTGCGAGGTCCGTTCCGAGTGCCTCGAGTACGCCCTCGCCAATGACGAGCGCTTCGGCATCTGGGGCGGCCTGTCCGAACGGGAGCGCCGCCGACTGAAGAAGGCCGCTGTCTGACATATCCACACCGCTTGGACGAAGCGGCCGCACCACGAACGGTCCGCCTCCCGCGCCTTGGCGACGGGCGGCGGACCGCCTGCGTACACAGCCGTTAGTGTGGGGGCCCGTCCGAGACGCGCCAACGTTCCCACGGGGCGCGCGCGTCCACCGCAGTCCAGCGAACCGGGGCCCGTACCTCGATGTCCGTGCACAGCCATCCGGCGGCCCAATACCCGGCCGCCACCGCCGCGTCTGCTCCCGCCGAGGAAGCACCGGCGTATCCGCGCCATGTCGTCACCGCCGTGCTGGTCGCCCACGACGGCGCCCGCTGGCTGCCCGACGCGCTGTCCGGTCTGCTCGGCCAGGAGCGCCCGGTGCAGAACGTCATCGCCGCCGACACCGGCAGCTCCGACGACTCCGCCCGGCTTCTCACCGAGGCCCTCGGCGAGGAGCGGGTGCTGCACCTCGCGCGCCGCAGCGGCTTCGGTACGGCCGTCGCCGAGGCGGTCCGCACCGCCCCGGTGCTCGGCCCCGAGGAGCTGGCGTACCTCAGGCGCCCCAGCGGCTGGGACCCCGTCAACCGCGCCTGGCGGGACGACGCGTACGACCTGCCGGAGCTGCCGCACGGCGAGCCCGTCCAGTGGCTGTGGCTGCTGCACGACGACTGCGCCCCGGCCCCCGACGCGCTGGCCGAACTGCTGAAGGTCGCCGACGCCGAGCTCACCGCCAACCGGCAGCCCGCGATCATCGGCCCCAAGCTGCGCGGCTGGTACGACCGCCGACAGCTGCTCGAGGTCGGCGTCAGCATCGCCCGCAGCGGCCGCCGCTGGACCGGCCTGGAGCGCCGCGAACAGGACCAGGGCCAGCACGACCAGGTGCGGCCGGTGCTGTCGGTGTCGAGCGCGGGCATGCTGGTGCGCCGCGATGTGTGGGAGCGGCTGGGCGGCTTCGACGCCAAGCTGCCGCTGATGCGGGACGACGTCGACCTGTGCTGGCGCGCCCATGAGGCCGGGCATCAGGTGCTGGTGGCGCCGGACGCCGTGCTGCGCCACGCCGAGGCGTCCTCGCGCGAGCGGCGGCCCATCGACTGTGTGGGGCGCTCCGTCGCCAATCCGCACCGCGTCGACAAGGCCGGTGCCGTCTACACGCTGCTGGTCAACACCCGTGGCGCACTGCTGCCGTATGTGATGCTGCGGCTGCTGTTCGGCACCCTGCTGCGCACCCTGGCCTATCTGGTGGGCAAGGTGCCGGGGCAGGCGCTGGACGAGGTCGCCGGTCTCTTCGGCACCCTGCTGCGGCCCGAGCGGATCCTCGCCGCGCGCAAGCGCAGAGGCCGTTCCACGCTGGAGAAGAGCGAACTGCGGCCGCTGTTCCCGCCGCCCGGCGCCACCGTACGGGCCACCGTGGAACAGGTCGCCAGCAACATCGGCGGACGTTCGGAGCCCGAACTGTCCTCCGGCGGGCGGCACGGCGCCGTCGAGTCCGGACCGGGCGACGAGGACGCCGACTTCCTGGAGGTCGAGCAGTTCGCCCGGCTCAAGCGGATCGCCCGCAAACCGGGGCCGATGCTCTTCGTGGTGCTGCTGGTGGTCTCGCTGGTCGCCTGCCGGGATCTGTTCGGCGGCGGCACCCTGTCGGGCGGCGCACTGCTCCCGGCGCCCGAGCACGTCTCCGATCTGTGGGGCAGTTACGCGGACGGCTGGCATCCGGTCGGTACCGGCGGCACCCAGACCGCACCGCCCTATCTCGCCGCCCTGGCCGCGCTGGCCACGCTCTTCCTCGGCTCCACCGGTTTCACCCTGACCCTGCTGCTGGTGTGCTCGGTGCCGCTGGCCGGGTTCATCGCGTACTTCGCCTCCCGGCCGCTGGTCGAGTCCCGGCTGCTGCGGGCCTGGGGCAGCGTCGCGTACGCCTTCCTCCCGGCCGCCACCGGTGCGCTCGCCGGGGGCCGGCTGGGCACCGCCGTACTGGCCGTCCTGCTGCCGCTGATGGCGCGGGCCGCCGCCGCGGCGGCCGGGCTGCGGGCGGGCGGCACCGGCGGGCGGCTGCCGGGCTGGCGGGCGACGTGGGCCTATGCGCTGCTGCTCACCTTCACCATGGCGTTCACCCCGGTCGTCTGGCCGATCGCACTGGTCCTGGGCATCGGGGTGCTGGTGCTGCGCGCCCTGGAGAGCCCCGATCTGCTGCTGCCGTACGGACTGCGGTTCCTGGCCGCGGTGGCCACCCCGGTCGCGGTGCTCGCACCCTGGTCGCTCGGTCTGTTCACCGACCCCGGCCGCTTCTTCCAGGAGGCCGGACTCGACGCGGCGGGCGGCTCCGCCTCCGCCCTGGATCTGCTCTCGCTCAGCCCCGGCGGTCCGGGCGGCGGCAGCCTGTTGCTGATCGGCTTCGTGCTGGCCGCGCTGGCCGCCCTGATGCGCGGTGAGCGGCAGCTCGCGGTGGGCGCGGCGTGGGTCGTGGCGCTCACCGGCTTCCTCTTCGCGGCGCTCACCAACGGCTCGGCCTGGGCCGGACCCGCGACCCTCGTCTACGGCCTGGCGCTGCTGACCGCCGCCGTGGTCGGCGCCGAGGGCGCGCGGGAGCGCGTGGCGGCGCAGAGCTTCGGCTGGCGTCAGCCGGTGGCGCTGCTCATCGCCGTCGCTTCGGCCGCCGCCCCGCTGCTCGCCGCCGTCGTGTGGATGACGGGCGGCGCCGACGGCCCGGTCGGACGGCGCAACCCCTCGCAGGTCCCGGCGTTCGTGGCGGCCGAGAGCGCCACTGAGGACCAGGCCCGCACGCTGGTGCTCAGCGGCCGGGGTGGCATGGCCCGCGCCGACTACGTCCTGGTGCGCGGCTCCGGCGCCCGGCTCGGCGACGCCGAACTCGCCGCGAAGGGCGGTTCCGACACCCGGCTCGACGCTGTGGTGGCCCATCTGGTCGCGGGCTCCGGCGCCGACCAGACCCGTCAGCTCGGCGGCTACGCGGTCCGCTATGTGTACGTCCAGAAGGGCGCGCCGCCCGAGATGACCCGGGTGCTGAACGCGACCCCGGGGCTCACCCAGCTCAGCAAGGCGGGGGGCGGTGTGCTGTGGCGGGTGGACCAGCGGGTCTCGCGGGTCTCGATCGTCCCGGCCGAGTCCTCCGAGGGGGCTTCGGCGGCACCCGGTTCGGCGTCCGCGCCGGTGCACGTCGCGTCCGGCCCCGTCGAGGCGCACACCACCGTGCCCGACGGCGCGGCGGGACGGGTGCTGCGGATCGCCGACAAGTCCGCACCGGACTGGCGGGCCACGCTGGACGGCAAGCCGCTGACGGCGAAGACCGTCGACGGCTGGGCGCAGGGCTTCGAACTCCCCGCGAACGGCGGCCGGTTGGACCTCACCTACGACACCCCGGTGACCCACAGCGCCTGGGTCTGGGCACAGGCGCTGTTCGCGCTGGTGCTGCTGGTGCTCGCGCTGCCGGGGCGCCGCCGCCAGGTCGACGACGACCTGCCGGAGGAGGACGGCGCGGCGGCAGCGACGGCCGTCACCGCCGAGGACCTGGCGGGCGACGGGCGCCGGGCGCGGCGGCTGCGGGCCGCCGCCGAGGCGCAGGCCGCGCAGACCGGCCCGGCGGACCTCGGCGGGCAGCCCGCGCCGATGGGCGAGGCCGCGGCGGCCGAGGACGTGAACATCCCCGACATCCCCGACATCCCCGCACAGCCGTCCGCGCCCGCGTCCGCGGCGCCGCCCGCCGGTGATCCCTACGACGGCGGGCAGCCCGCGGCGGGCGATCCCTACGCGGTGCCGCACCAGCAGGGTTACGGGCAGCAGTGGGACCCCCAGACGTACGCCGAGCCCGGATACGGCGGCTACCCGGACGGTCAGCAGTACCAGGGCGAGCCGTACCAGCAGGGCGGCGAGTACCCCGGCGGCTACCAGGGCGACCCGTACCAGGGCGGCTATCAGGGCACCGGCTACCCGGCCGGTTACCAGGAGGGCGCCTCCTACCCCGAGGGCCAGTACCCGGCGGACCCGTACGCGGGCGGCCAGTACGCCGATTCGTACGGCTACGACCAGCAGCAGCCCTACGCCGACGGCAGCTACCCCCAGCAGGGCGACACGACGTACGGCGGTGCCGAGTCCGAGGGCCGCCGCGACGGGAGCGATCAGCAGCGATGAACCGCACCACCCTGTCCCTGATCGGTGCCGCCACCGCGCTGGCCGCCGTCACCGGTGTCGCCACCCTCACCGGCGGCTCGTCGGACGGCACGGACGGCGCGGCGAAGGCGGCGAGCCGGATGCCCGTCGAGCGAGCCACCCTGCTGTGCCCCACCCCCACCTCCTCGGAGGTCGCAGGCACCACGTACACCGCCTACACCCCCCAGCGGAAGGGCGCGGCCGCCGCGGGCACCGAGGGCGGCGAGGCCGCGCTGCTGCCCGCCCAGGGCCCGGCCGACGACGTGACGGACCCGGCCGCCGGCGACGGCGGCAAGGACGGCAAGGACGGCAAGGGCAAGGCCGAGCGGCAGCAGGACGCCGCGCGGGCCGACAGCAAACCGGTCCTGCCGCTGAAGCAGCCCGGCAAGCCGGTCACCACCGACACCGACCGCTCGGACGCCCCCGCCCTCATCGGCACCGCCGACGGCCGCTTCGCCCCCGGCTGGACCGTCCAGCAGACCACCACGGTCGCCGCGGGCAGCGGCCGCGGCATCATGGGCACCGCCTGCACGGCACCCGACACCGACTTCTGGTTCCCCGGTGCCAGCACCGCCCGGAACCGCCAGGACTTCGTCCATCTCACCAACCCGGACGAGAGCGCGGCCGAGGTGGACCTCAAGCTGTACGGCGCGGGCGGCCGCCTCAAGCCCTCGACGGACGAGTCGATCACCGTGCCCGGCCGTTCCACCGTCCCGGTGCTGCTGTCCACGCTCACCGATGAGCGGGCCGCCGATGTGTCCCTCCGGGTGACCTCCCGCACCGGCCGGGTCGGCGCGTCCGTGCAGTCGATCGACCAAAAGGCGGGCGGCGACTGGCTCCCGGCCTCCGCCGCGCCCGCCACCAGCGTGGCGCTCCCCGGTATCCCGGCGGATGCGACCTCGGTCCGCCTGGTCGTCTTCGCGCCCGGTTCCGACGACGCGGACCTGAAGGTGCGGCTGGCCGGGCGTACCGGTTCGATCACCCCGGCCGGACATGAGTCACTGCACGTCAAGAGTGGGATGACGGCGGCGGTCGACCTCGGTGACGTGACGAAGGGCGAGCCGGGTTCGCTGCTGCTCACCCCCGAGGGCGGCGAGGGCACGGCCACACCGGTGGTCGCCGCGCTGCGGGTCACCCGGGGCAAGGGCAGCGACCAGGAGACGGCGTTCATCCCGGCCACCGCGGGGATTGACCGGACCGCCACCGCGGCCGACAACCGCGCCAAGGGCTCGACGCTCTCCCTGGTGGCGCCGGGCGCCACCGCGCGGGTGCGGGTGACCGCCTCGGCGGCGAGCGGCGGCGGCAGCCCCGTGAGCAAGACCTACACGGTCAAGGGCGGCACCTCCACCTCCGTCACCCCGCCCCGCCCGGCCTCGGGCAAGGGCGGCTACGCGGTGACGGTCGAGCGGCTCTCGGGCGGCGCGGTGCACGCGTCCCGGATGCTGGCGCTGCCGGAGGACGGCGTGCCGATGTTCACGATCCAGGGGATGCCGGACGACCGCGGGACGGTGACGGTCCCCGAGGCCCGGCAGGACCTGTCGGTGCTGAACGACGGCAGCGACGCGAACGGCTAGGCCCTGTCCTGCCGATCTTCGCGGGTCCGCGACGCCTGGCACCGCGCCTCGCCGCGTTGTCGGGATCTTCCGAGTACGCCCAGTACGAGGCCGACCCTCCGCCTTGCGATACACGGCACCAGACGCCGCGGGCTGATCCACGAAGATCGACAGGACAGGACCTAGGCGCCGGACGAGGACGAACGAGGCCGGGGACGGGGCCAGGGCCGACGCCGGGGACGGGCCGAGGGGGCCGGGGGCGGGGCTACTCCTGCCCGTACCGCGGGTCCACCGACTCCGGTGCCAGCCCCAGCAGCTCGGCCACCTGCTCGACGACGACCTCGTGGACCAGCAGCGCCCGCTCGTCCCGGTTCTTCGCCCGGATCTCGACAGGACGGCGGTAGATCACGATCCGGTCCGGCGTGTCCCCGCGGGCCGCGATGAAGCGCCCGAGCGGTACGGACTCGCCGTCCCATCCGTCCTGGCCGCCGGGTGCGCTACCGCCGCCGTTGCCCGAGGTGGGCACCTCCAGCACGGTGAAGTCCACACCCGACAGCTGCGGCCAGCGTCTCTCCAGCCGCTCGGCCGAGTCCTGCACAAGATCGACGAAGGACTCGGCGCGGCTGACCGAAAGCGGCACCTGGGGTGGCGCGATCGGACCGCGCATACCCCGACCGTGCCGATCGCGGCGGCGCGGACGCGGCTCGGACTGGTGGGGAGGTACGGACCTGGTCATCACTCCTGAGGGTAGCCGTCACCGGCCGGGCGGCATGCGCGTACCGGACAGGCATGGTCGATGTCGCCAAATGAACATTCCAGCCACGCTTGCGTTCATAAACGGACGTCTCTTGCTTCGCTTCTTTGGCTCAGACTGATCCCTCTCCATGCGAGTGCTGACCGGAATCATCGGCGGCGGCTCCCGCCCCGCGGTAAGGAGCCGCTGGTCAGCCGGTAAGTTCACGTATGGGGTGCACGGGGCGAACCGGGACGACACGGCGGAGTGAGCTGGTGGAGAGTCGTCGCGGCCCGCTCAAGAGTGCGGTACCGTCCAACGTCGTGAGCCCTGTACGTCGCTGTTCGCGCACCGCCTGCGGCCGCCCCGCCGTCGCGACACTGACGTACGTCTACGCGGACTCGACCGCCGTTCTGGGGCCGCTGGCCACCTACGCCGAACCCCACTGCTACGACCTGTGCTCCGAGCACTCGGAGCGGCTCACCGCGCCGCGCGGCTGGGAGGTCGTCCGGCTCGCCGTCGACACCGGTCAGACGCGGCCCAGCAGCGACGATCTCGAGGCCCTGGCGAACGCGGTGCGCGAAGCCGCCCGGCCGCATGAGCGCGCGGCGGGCGCGGGCGGCGGTTCCGGACCGTCCGGAGGCGGCGGACAGAGCGGCCGTGAGGGCGATCCGCGCGAGGTGCCGCGCCGGGGCCATCTGCGAGTGCTGCGCTCCCCCGACTCCTGACCCGCGCCGGCCGTGCGGCCGCGATACCGGGCCGTTTCCAGCTGCGAAGCTGTCATCGCGTCAGCTCACCGGAGCGGCGCCTCGGTGCCGTGCCGACCGCCGCCGTGTGCCGCGCCGCACGATCGGCCTCGTAGTGGGCGCCGGAGTCCTCCGGGTAGGTTTTGAGGTCCGTGGAGACCTCCAAGAAGACCTCGAGAAGGGGTTGGCTGTGCCCGACTTGTCGCAGATCGTGAAGGCGTATGACGTGCGCGGTGTGGTCCCGGACCAGTGGGACGAGCCGCTCTCCGAACTCTTCGGCGCGGCCTTCGCCCGGGTGACCGGCGCGAGCGCGATCGTCGTCGGCCATGACATGCGCCCCTCCTCGCCCGGTCTGTCGCGGGCCTTCGCGCGCGGCGCCGCCGCCCTCGGCGTGGACGTCACCGAGATCGGGCTCTGCTCGACCGACCAGCTCTACTTCGCCAGCGGCCATCTCGGCCTGCCCGGCGCGATGTTCACCGCCAGCCACAACCCCGCGCAGTACAACGGCATCAAGATGTGCCGGGCGGGCGCCGCCCCCGTCGGCCAGGACTCCGGTCTCGCCGAGATCCGCTCCCTGACGGAGCACTGGTCCGCCACGGGCGCGCCGGAGCCCGCCGCCGAGCCCGGCACCATCACCCAGCGGGACGTGCTCGCCGACTACGCCGCCCATCTGCGCTCGCTGGTCGACCTCACCGCCATCCGGCCGCTGAAGGTGGTCGTGGACGCGGGCAACGGCATGGGCGGGCACACCGTCCCGAGCGTCTTCGACGGCCTCCCGCTCGACCTGGACGCCCTCTACTTCGAGCTGGACGGCACCTTCCCCAACCACGAGGCCAACCCCCTCGACCCCAAGAACATCGTCGACCTCCAGGCCCGGGTCCGGGAGACCGGCGCCGACATCGGCCTCGCCTTCGACGGCGACGCCGACCGCTGTTTCGTCGTCGACGAGCGCGGCGAGCCGGTGTCGCCCTCCGCCATCACCGCCCTGGTCGCGGCGCGGGAGCTGGCCAAGCACCCGGGCGGAACGATCATCCACAACTGCATCACCTCCTGGTCGGTTCCCGAGGTCGTCAAGGAGAAGGGCGGCACCCCCGTCCGCACCCGCGTGGGCCACTCCTTCATCAAGGCCGAGATGGCCCGTACCGGCGCGATCTTCGGCGGGGAGCACTCCGCGCACTACTACTTCCGCGACTTCTGGAACGCCGACACCGGCATGCTCGCCGCGCTGCACGTGCTGGCCGCGCTCGGCGGCCAGGACGGCCCGCTGTCCCGGCTGGTCGAGAGCTACGACCGCTACGCGGCCTCCGGGGAGATCAACAGCACCGTCGCCGACCAGACCGGCCGCGCCGAGGCGGTCAAGGCGGCGTACGAGAGCCGCGAGGGCGTGGAGCTGGACGAGCTGGACGGGCTGACGGTCACCGCCGCCGACTGGTGGTTCAACCTCCGCCCCTCCAACACCGAGCCCCTGCTGCGGCTCAACGTCGAGGCCCGGGACCCCGAGACCGCCGACCGCGTCCGCGACGAGGTCCTCTCCATCGTCCGCGCCTGACGGCCGACAGCCCGTTCGGCCCAGCCGGGGCCGTGGCCCCGCCCCGCCTGGGTCGCGGCTCCGGAGCCACCGGAACCGACTCCCCTCCTCGGCCCTCGGGCGGTGACGGTCCGGCTTGTCCTTCGGGGTTCGCCGGACCTGCTCCCGGCCGGGCGGCGCCTCCGGCGGGACCCGGTGCCGGTTCGTCCCGGCGTCGGGCCGGGTGGCCCGGCGCCGGCCATCCGGTCCTCGGCCGGACGGTGCAGGTCCGGCCTGGCAGGTCCGGCCTGGCCCCGGACGGTGAAGGTCCGGTTCGGCTTCCCGGGTCCCCCGAACCCGTGGCCGTCCCACCTGGGGAGCGGCTCCCGGGCCACGGGACCCGGCTCCGGTCCTCGGCCCCCGGACGGTGTGGGTCCGGCTTGCCTTCCGGGTGCGCCGGATCCGCTCCCGGCCCCGTGGCGACAACCGGCCGGGGGCCGGTGCCACCCCGGCGGTGAGTGCGCCGCGAAGGACGGCTGACGGAGGTCCGCCCCGGGCGGCGCGGGTGAAGGCGTGAAGCCCGGTCCCGCCGACCCGGCTTCGGGGCGGCCCGGCGACGGCAGAAGTCCGCCTCGTACGCCGGGCATCCGGCACTCGGGCGGCGGACGACGCGGGCCCGGCACGTCCTCCCCGGCCCGCGGTCGGCGGACCGACCGTCGTGGGGCCGCCGTCCGCGCCGGGTGCCTCGCCCGGCGGTACGCTGACCACGCCGGAGTCGTATCCGGCAGGACCCACACCGAAGGGACATCCCATGCCGCTCGAAGCCGGTCTTCTGGACATCCTCGCCTGCCCGGCGTGCCACGCCCCGCTGCGTGAGGAGCAGAGCCCGGAGACCCCCGAGCTGGTGTGCACGGGCGAGGGGTGCGGACTCGCGTACCCCGTCCGGGACGGGATTCCCGTGCTGCTCGTCGACGAGGCACGCCGCCCGGCCTGACGGCTGCCCGGACGGCGTCCGGGTGCCCCCGCATCCCGCTCAGTCCCGCCGCGCCCGTACTCCCGCGCGTACCGCCCCGCCACGGCGATCGGAGGCCGAAGCACCATGCTCGACGAATCCCTCCTCGACGCCCCGGAGGCCCTCGCACGGGCCGACACCCGGGGGCTGCTGCGCGGAGCCGCCGAATCCGGGGCCCGGGTCCGCACCGCGGCCCGGCACGCCGCCGAGGCGGGGTTGGCGGATCTCAAACCGGACGGACGGCCGCGCGCGGTCCTGGTCGCTGGACCGGGGGCGGCCGGAAGCTGCACCGCCGACCTCCTCGGCGCGCTCGGCGGCGGCAACTGCCCGGTCAGTCTGATCGCCCCCACCGGGGTCGCGCCCGCGCCCGGCGCGCTGCACTGGACGCTGCCCGGCTGGGCGGGCCCGCTCGATCTGCTGGTGATCGCGACACCGGACGGTACGGAACCGGGGCTGCCGCTTCTGGTCGAGCAGGCGTACCGCCGGGGCTGTGCGCTGGTCGCCGTCGCACCGGGCCACTCACCACTGGCGGACGCGGTCGCGCAGGCGCGCGGTCTGATGGTGCCGCTGGCCGCGGGCGCCAACTCCTCGGCCCCGTACACCACCAGCCCCTACGCCACCGGCCCGGCCACCACCAGCCCGTACGCGCACGACGAGCACGGCGGCGCCCCGCAGCCGCCGCGGCCGGAGGGCGCTCCGCCCGAGGGCGCCATCGGTGAGCCGCCGCCCCACGACCATGCCGCCGCCCCGCAGCATCTGCACACCGAACCACCGGGCACCGCGCCCGACGAGGTGACCGGCCCCGCCCTCCCCGGCACGCTCTGGGCCCTGCTCACCCCGCTGCTGGTGCTCGTGGACCGGATCGGCCTGGTCCCCGCGCCGCCCGCCGCCCTCCAGCAGGTGGCCGACCGGCTCGACAAGGTCGCCGAGCGCTGCGGCCCGGCCATCGCCACCTACACCAACCCCGCCAAGACGCTCGCGGCCGAGCTGGCCGGGGCGCTTCCCCTACTGTGGACCGAGGGCCCGGTCGCGGCCGCGGTCGGACGGCGCTTCGCCGGGCTGCTCGCGGCGCTCGCCGGGCGGCCCGCGCTGGTGGCCGAGCTGCCCGGGGCGCTGGCTGCCCACGGCACGCTGCTGGCCGGGGCGTTCGCGGGCGGCGCCGACCCCGATGACTTCTTCCGCGACCGGGTCGAGGAGCCCGAGGCGCTGCGGGCCCGGATCGTGCTGCTCCACGAGGAGCCGGTGGGCCAGGTCTCGGCCGTGCCGAACGCCCGGGAGCTGGCGCTCGCCCACGACACGGCGTTCAGCGAGCTCGAACCGGCGGAGGGCAGCAGCCTGCTGGAGAGCGCCGCGGAACTTCTCGCCATCACGGATTTCGCCGCCGTTTACCTCGCGCTCGCTTCGGCGGACAGATCATGAGGCCGTAACCGCGCACGGGGCGCGGTCCGGCGCACACCGCCCGGCTCCGTCCCGTTCGCTCCGGATCCCTTCGCAGCAGTCAGGAACGACACCACATGGACCGCCTCGTCAACACCGTGCGCCCCTACGCCTGGGGCTCCACCACCGCCATCCCCGAGCTGCTGGGGGTCCGGCCGACGGGTGAGCCGCAGGCTGAGCTGTGGATGGGGGCGCACCCCGGGGCGCCATCCCGGATCGACCGGGGCACGGGCGCGGTCGCGCTCTCCGAGGTGATCGCCGCCGATCCGGAGGGCGAACTGGGCGCCGCCGCCGTCGATCGCTTCGGGCCGCGGCTGCCGTTCCTGCTGAAGGTGCTCGCCGCCGCCTCCCCGCTCTCCCTCCAGGTGCACCCGGATCTGGCGCAGGCGAAGGAAGGGTTCGCGGCCGAGGAGGAGCGCGGCGTTCCGGTCGACGCCCCGCACCGCAACTACAAGGACGCCAACCACAAGCCCGAGTTGATATGCGCACTGACGCCGTTCGACGGGCTGTGCGGCTTCCGGGACCCGGACGAGACGGCGGAGCTGCTGGCCGCCCTGGAGGTCGACTCCCTCAAGCCGTACGTCGACATCCTGCACGCCCACCCCGAGTCGCATGCGTTGCGCGAGGTGCTCACCGCCGTGCTGACGGCCGACCCGGCGGCCATGGCGGAGACCGTGCACCAGGCCGCCCTGGCCGCGGAACGCCTCAGCGCGCTTGACGGCCCGCACGCCGAGGCGTACGCGGCGTACGCCTCCCTGGCCCGGCACTACCCGGGCGACCCCGGTGTGATCGCCTCCATGCTGCTCAACTTCGTCCGGCTCCAGCCCGGCGAGGCGCTCTACCTCGGCGCGGGGGTGCCGCATGCCTATCTCGACGGGCTGGGCGTCGAGATCATGGCCAACTCCGACAATGTGCTGCGCTGCGGTCTGACGCCCAAGCATGTCGACGTGCCCGAGCTGCTGCGGGTGGTCCGCTTCGAGAGCGCCGCCGCCGGCGTACTGCGCCCGGAGGCCGACTCGTCCGGCGAGGAGCTCTACGCGACCCCGATCGACGAGTTCCGGCTGTCGCGCCACGTCCTCGCCGAGGGCGCCGAACCGCGCGCGCTGTCCGCCGCCACCCCCCAGATCCTGCTGTGCGTCTCGGGCGCGGTCACCCTGCGTGGCGGCGCGGACGGCGCCGAGGGCGGGGAGGGGAGCGGTGTCGGTGAACTGCGCCTGGCCCGCGGGGAGTCGGCGTTTGTCCCGGCGGGCGAGAAGGCCGTGCTGACCGGCGAGGGCACTGTGTTCCGGGCCACATTGGTCGCCTGACGTACGACTCTTTCGAGCGACTGGAACAATGGCCCGCCGACGCAGTAAAGCACGGGCAAAACTGCCTTCAGGCGGAAGGGACATCCGGCACACATGAGTGCATCTGGCGGAACCAAGGCGATCGTCGCCGCGCTGGGCGCAAACCTGGCCATCGCCGCAGCCAAGTTCGTGGCGTTCGCCTTCAGCGGCTCGTCGTCGATGCTCGCCGAAGGCGTGCACTCGCTGGCCGACTCGGGCAACCAGGGGCTGCTGCTGCTCGGCGGCAAGAAGGCCAAGCGCGAGGCCACCCCCGAGCACCCCTTCGGCTACGGCCGGGAGCGCTACATCTACGGCTTCCTCGTCTCCATCGTGCTGTTCACCATCGGTGGCGTCTTCGCGCTGTACGAGGGCTACGAGAAGATCAAGCACCCGCATGAGCTGGAGAACTGGTACTGGCCGGTCGGGGTGCTGGTGTTCGCGATCATCGCGGAGGGCTTCTCGTTCCGTACGGCCATAAAGGAGTCCAACGAGGTCCGCGGCAAGCTCACCTGGTTGCAGTTCGTCCGCCGGGCCAAGGCGCCCGAGCTGCCCGTCGTCCTCCTGGAGGACCTCGGCGCGCTGGTCGGTCTGATCCTCGCGCTCGGCGGTGTCGGGCTCTCGCTGCTCACTGGCGACGGCGTCTGGGACGGCATCGGCACCATCTGCATCGGCGCCCTGCTGGTCCTGATCGCGCTGGTGCTCGCGGCCGAGACGAAGTCGCTGCTGCTGGGCGAGGCGGCCGACGCCGACCAGGTGGCGAAGATCCGCGAGGCGCTGGTCGACGGCAAGACCGTCACCGGCCTGATCCATATGCGGACGCTCCACCTCGGCCCTGAGGAGCTGTTGGTCGCCGCCAAGGTCGCGGTGCAGCACGACGACACGGCGGCGGAAGTGGCCCGCGCGATCGACGCGGCGGAGGAGCGGATCCGCGCGGCGGTGCCCATCGCCCGGGTGATCTACCTGGAGCCGGATATCTTCCGGACCTCCGGCTGACCCTCTCGTTCTGCTTCGGGAACGGCCATCGGCCTTCCGGACCCATGAGGTCCGGAAGGCCGATGGCTTCTTTGTTCGGGGTTTTCGGGGTCTTCGGGGTCTTCGGGGATTTCGGGGTTCTCGGGGTTTTCGTGGCAGAGCTACTGGATCTCGCCCAGGATCCGCAGGATCGCCGCCTTGTCCGGAGCGCTGAGCAACCGCTCCCGGAACTCGGCGGACATCAGCTTCCGCGACAGCAGGGCCAGGATCCGCAGATGCTCATCGCCCGCGGCGGCCTCCGGCACCGAGATCATGAAGATCAGCCGAGCCTTGGTCCCGTCCGGCGCACCCCACTCGATGCCCTCCTCCGACCGCGCGAAGCCGACGAGGGGCGCGGTCACCGCGTCCGTCTTGGCATGCGGAATCGCGATCTCCTCACCGAGACCGGTGGTGCCCTGCTCCTCGCGGAGGAGCGCGGCACGCACCAGCTCGTCGGCGTCGGCGACCTTGCCGGTGGTGGCCAGCAGGGCGGCCATCGCGCGGATGGCGGCGTCCTTGCCATCGGCTGTCAGCCGCTCCGCGACGGTCTGCTCGGTGAGATAGCCGGACAGTGCGGGGGCGTCGCCGCCATCCGCGTCCGGAGCGGATACGGGCGGCTCGGGGTCCGTCTCGGCCTCGGTCTTGGGCGCAGCCGTGGCATCCGCATCCGTGGCGACGGCCGCGGCCGTACGCTCCGGGGTGGCCGCCTTCGCGGCACCCGTAGCGCCCGCCGCCGCACCACCGCTCGCCACTCCGGCCGGGACCGGCTCGGGGGCGGCCGCATGCGCGGGGACGAGGCCGACCGCCTCGGTGGCCCCCGCCGTGCTCCCACCGTCCGCGTCGCCCTTGCCCAGACCCCGCCCCAGGCCCTGTCCCCGGCCCAGGGACATCAGCGCGATCGTCACCAGCCCGGTGACCGCCGTACCGACGATCACGGCGATGAAGAACATCGGCACCCCGTTGATCGCGCCGAGCACCGCCACGATCGGCCCGCCGTGCGGCACGTTGTCCTCGACCGAAGCCAGCCCGGCTATGGCACCGGCGACCGCGCCGCCGAGCATGTTCGCCGGAATGACCCGTGCCGGACGTGCCGCCGCGAACGGAATCGCGCCCTCGGTGATACCGAAGAAGCCCATGAAGAGGGCCGCGAGCCCGGTCTCCCGTTCCTGGTCGTCGAACATCCGCCGACGGAGGAGCGTGGCCAGCCCCTGGCCCAGCGGCGGAACCGGAATTGCCGCCGCGCACATGCCCATGACCTCGGGGTTCTTGGAGACCAGTCCGGCACCGAAGAGGAACGCTGTCTTGTTGACCGGACCGCCCATGTCGAACGCGATCATCAGCCCGAGGATGATTCCGAGCAGCGCCGCGCTGGTGCCGGTCAGCCCGCCCAGCCAGTCGGTGAGCTGCTCGAAGACCCAGGAGATCGGTTCGCCGAGCACATAGATGAAGAAGAGGCCGAGCGCCGAAGTCGCCACGATCGGGATCACGATGATCGGCATGATCGGCTGGACGAACTTGGGAACCTTGACCTTCTTGATCCACCGCACCAGATAGCCGGCCAGGAAGCCGGTGACGATCGCCCCGATGAACCCCGCGCCCGCCTCGCTGTCGTACAGCTCGCCATGGGCGGCGATCCAGCCGCCGACCATGCCGGGCACCAGCGCGGGCCGGTCGGCGATCGCGTAGGCGATATAGCCCGAGAGGATCGGGATCATCAACTGGAAGCCGATGACGCCGATGTCGTTGACCGTCTTCCAGAAGGAGCCGTCGGGGATGACGATGCCCTTGGACGTCGTGTCGCCGCCCAGCGCGAGCGAGACCGCGATCAGCAGTCCGCCGACCACGACGAACGGAATCATGTACGAGACGCCGTTCATGAGCGCCTTATAGGTGAGACTGCGCCCCTTGCCGCCATCGGAGCCGCCGGACGCCCGCCCCGCGCCGGACGCTCCGCCGCCGTCCCCCTGGTGGACCGGTGCGCTGCGCACCCGCTCGATCAGCCGCTCAGGGTGATGGATGCCCTCGGCGACTCCCACGACCAGCACCCTCTTACCGATGAACCGGCTGCGGTCGACGTCCTTGTCGGCGGCGATGATGATGCCGTCCGCCTCTCTGACATCGTTGTCAGACAGTACGTTCTCAGCCCCGATGGACCCCTGGGTCTCCACCTTCATGCTGTGGCCGAGCGACTCGGCGGCCTGGGCCAGCTTCTCGGCGGCCATATAGGTGTGCGCGATACCCGTCGGGCAGGCGGTCACCGCGAGCAGCTTGAGCCCTGGACCTCGGGCCCCGGCACCGCCCGGGGGTTCGGCTGGATTGGTCACGTCGTTCTCCTTACGGCGTTACGGCGTTACGGCGTTACGGCGTTGCGGCATTGCGGTGTTCGAGCGGGCGCGGGAGTGTTCAAGCGTCCCTGCGTTCGCGGCATCCTGCACTACATGTGGGCGGGATCAAAGAGGCCGGTCGTCCGGCCGGGTGCATCGCCCGCTCCGGATTCGCGGCCGAAGAACGCCGGTACGGGCTGGGGATCACTGGGGCGACCGGTGTAGATTCGTGACCGAGCCAGACGTCGCTGCTGATGGCGGTCGGGCGGTCCGTTCCGCGGACCGACCGAGGGAGAGAGGGCCTCCGACGGACTGCGCAGTGCGAATCCAGGGGACAGGTGTGTCCGCCGTGCCGCCGACACTCCCTGTCCGTCGACTCGCATGCCCAGCCGAACACTCTCGCTCGCAACCGATCGATATCGATGAGGAGCAGCAACCATGACGACAGCCGTCTCCGGTCAGGACTTCAAGGTCGCCGACTTGTCCCTGGCCGCCTTCGGCCGTAAGGAGATCACCCTCGCCGAGCACGAGATGCCCGGCCTGATGGCGATCCGCGAGGAGTACGCCGCCTCCCAGCCGCTGGCGGGCGCGCGGATCACCGGCTCGCTGCACATGACGGTGCAGACCGCGGTCCTGATCGAGACGCTGGTCTCCCTCGGCGCCCAGGTCCGGTGGGCCTCCTGCAACATCTTCTCCACCCAGGACCACGCGGCCGCCGCGGTCGCCGTCGGCCCGAACGGCACCCCGGAGAACCCGCAGGGCGTCCCGGTGTTCGCCTGGAAGGGCGAGACGCTGGAGGAGTACTGGTGGTGCACCGAGCAGGCGCTGACCTGGCCGGGCACCCCGACCGGTGGCCCCAACATGATCCTGGACGACGGCGGTGACGCCACCCTCCTGGTCCACAAGGGCGTCGAGTACGAGAAGGCCGGTGCCGCCCCGGACGTCTCCACCGCGGAGAACGACGAGCACCGTGTCATCCTCGAGGTGCTCAACCGCACCATCGCCGAGAACCCGCGCAAGTGGAGCCAGCTGGCGTCCGAGATCCGCGGTGTCACCGAGGAGACCACCACCGGCGTCCACCGCCTCTACGAGATGCAGCGCGACGGCTCGCTGCTCTTCCCGGCGATCAACGTCAACGACGCGGTGACCAAGTCGAAGTTCGACAACAAGTACGGCTGCCGCCACTCCCTGATCGACGGCATCAACCGCGCCACCGATGTACTGATCGGCGGCAAGGTCGCGGTCGTCTGCGGCTACGGCGACGTGGGCAAGGGCTGCGCCGAGTCGCTGCGCGGCCAGGGCGCGCGGGTGATCATCACCGAGATCGACCCGATCTGCGCGCTCCAGGCGGCGATGGACGGCTACCAGGTCGCCACCCTGGAGGACGTGGTGGAGACGGCCGACATCTTCATCACCACGACCGGCAACAAGGACATCATCCTGGCCTCCGACATGGCCAAGATGAAGCACCAGGCGATCGTCGGGAACATCGGCCACTTCGACAACGAGATCGACATGGCCGGTCTCGCCGCCATCCCGGGCATCGTCAAGGACGAGGTCAAGCCGCAGGTCCACACCTGGACCTTCGCCGAGGGCAAGACCATCATCGTGCTG